>NZ_JAPELZ010000001.1:0-4800000 GCF_026343255.1 Streptomyces sp. NBC_00086
GGCCGTCGTCGTGGCGAGCAGCCCCGGGCCGTCGGCTGCCCAACTTTCACATCCGGGGCCGATGGGGGGTCGGGGTGGCGTCGCCCGGTGGTCCGTGCGGCGTGTCCGTCGGGCGCGACCGCGGAAGCCCGGGACCGCTGCCTAGCGTGGCCCCATGAGCACCCGTACGACACCTCCCACCGCCGGGTACGGCATCCGGTTCGCCCGGTCCTCCGAGTCCGGGGCGGTCGCCGCCCTGCTGGCCCGCGCCTTCTCCGACGACCCGGTCATGGCATGGATGATCCCCGCCCCGGCCGGCCGGGAACGCCGGATCGCCCGCTACTTCGAGCTCGCCCAGCGGCAGCAGCGACCCCGCGCGGGCGGTGTCCGGGTCGCCGCGACCAGCGACGGGCGGTTGCTGGCGGCCGCGCTGTGGTCGGGGCCCGGGCACTGGAGGACCTCTGCGGTGGGAGAGCTGGCGGCGCTCCCCTCCTACGTGCGCGTCTTCGGCCCCCGTGGGCTGTCACGGGCCGGTGAGGTCCAGAACGTCATGCACGGCTCCCATCCCGATACTCCGCACTGGTACCTGCCGTCCGTGGGGACGGAGCCGGGGCTCCAGGGGACGGGAGTCGGTTCGGCGCTGCTGCGCCAGCAGTTGGCGGCCTGCGACAGCCTCGGGCAACCGGCCTACCTGGAGTCGAGCAAGGCCGCCAACGTCCCCTTCTACGAACGGCTGGGTTTCCGCGTCACCTCCGAACTCTGTCTCCCGCAGGGCGGACCCACCCTCTGGCCCATGTGGCGCGAGCCGGTGCGGTGGGGCGCGCGGTCCGCGCATGGGGCGGGCGAGCCCGGGTAGCCGCGCCTCCAGACGTCCTGACGGACGCCCCGCGCCTTCGGGTGCGGGCTGCTGACGACACGGAAGGGGTGCGCATGTCGCACGTCGAGGAGTACGTCGAGGTCAACGTCCCCGTACGGACCGCCTACAACCAGTGGACACAGTTCGAGGACTTCCCCGCCTTCATGGAGGGGGTCGAACGCATCGTGCAGCGCACGGACACGCTCACCCACTGGGTGACGAACGTGAATGGTGTGCAGCGCGAGTTCGACGCGCAGATCACCGAGCAGCTCCCGGACCAGCGTGTCGCGTGGATGACGGTCGACGGGGAGGCCCGCCAGGCCGGGCTCGTCACCTTCCAGCCGCTCGATGCGAGCACCACGAGGGTCGTCCTGCACATGAACTGGGTTCCCGACGGTCTGGCCGAGGCGGCCGCCGACAAGCTCGGCTTCGTCAAGCGTCAGGTCGCGGGTGATCTCAAGCGGTTCAAGCTCTTCATCGAATCGCGCGGGGTCGCGACGGGCTCCTGGCGCGGCGAGATCTGACCGCGATGGGAATCCGGTGGCGCGAGGTCCGCCCCCGGGGTCGGGAGAAGCGCACCGCGTTCCCTGGTCCGGACGCGCGTCAGAGCGGTTCCAGGTCGAGGAAGGCCGCGAGGTTCGGTTCGCCGGTGCCCGGGGCGCCGGGGAGGGCCTGTTCCGCCCAGATGACCTTGCCGTCGGGCGTGTAGCGGGTGCCCCACTGCTCGCTGAGCTGCGCCACCAGGAACAGGCCGCGCCCTCCCTCGTCCGTGGTGGCGGCGTAGCGCGCGTGCGGGGCGCTGTTGCTGCCGTCCCACACCTCGCAGGTCAGGGTGCGGGCGTGCAGCAGCCGTACCCGGACCGGCGCGCTGCCGTGCCGCAGGGCGTTGGTGACCAGTTCGCTGAGGATCAGTTCGGTGGCGAAGCCGAGCTCCGACAGGCCCCATTCGTCGAGCTGCTTCACCGCGACGCTCCGCATGGCGGCAACCGCGCTCGGCTCGAACGGCATGTCCCACTCCGCGACCCGGTCCGGGCCCAGGGTCCGGGTGCGCGCGATGAGCAGCGCCACGTCGTCGGTCGGGCGCGCCGGCAGGAGGAGATCGAGTACGGCCCGGCAGCTCTCCGCGGGGTCCCGGTCCGGATGGCTGAGCGCCGTGCGGAGCAGTTCCAGCCCCTCGCCGATGTCCCGGGTCCGCTCCTCGATCAGTCCGTCCGTGTACAGGACGAGCTGGCTGCCCTCCGCCAGGTGCAGCTCGGCGGTTTCGAACGGAATGCCGCCCAGCCCCAGCGGGGGCCCGGCCGGCAGGTCCACGATGTCCGTCGTGCCGTCGGGGGCGACCACGAGGGGTGGCAGGTGCCCTGCGCGGGCCATGGTGCAGCGCTGGGACACCGGGTCGTAGACGGCGTACAGGCAGGTCGCGCCCAGTACGCCGCCATCCAGGTCGTCGGCGGCCCCGTCGCGGTCGATGCGCTGTACGAGGTCGTCCAGGCGGGCGAGGATCTCGTCGGGCGGCAGGTCGAGGGTGGAGAAGTTGTGCACCGCCGTGCGCAGCCGCCCCATGGTGGCCGCGGCGTGCAGTCCGTGCCCTACGACGTCTCCGACGACCAGCGCGACCCGGCTGCCCGGCAGGGGGATCACGTCGAACCAGTCGCCGCCCACCCCGGACTGGGCGGGCAGGTAGAAGTGCGCCACGTCCACGGCGCTCTGCTCGGGCAGGGCGCGCGGCAGCAGGCTGCGCTGGAGGGTCTCGGCGAGGGCATGTTCACGGGTGTAGCGGCGGGCGTTGTCCATGCTGACCGCCGCCCGGGCGACGAGTTCCTCGGCCAGTGACAGCTCGTCCTCGTCGAAGGGCTCCGGCTTCTGCGACCGCCAGAAGTTGACCACGCCGAGTACGACGCCGCGTGCTCTGAGCGGGGCCACGATGAGCGAGTGGATCCCGTAGTCGACGATGGCCCGGGCTCGCTGCGGGTCCTGGGCGTGCCAGCCCGGCGCGTCGGCCAGGTCGGTCACCAGCTCCGCTTGGCCGGTTCCGTACCCGCGCGCCTGCGGGGTGGACGGAAGGAAGGCGATCAGCCACCCGCGCGGGTAGAGGGGATGGTCGGAGCGGATGCCGCTGACCGCGGTGCGCCGCATGTCGGCGTTGGCGCCGGGTTCGTCTCCGTCGAGCACCGAGTCGGCCAGGTCGACGGTGACGAAGTCCGCGAACCGGGGCACGGCGACGGCGGCGAGTTCCTCGGCCGTCCGCACCACGTCGAGGCTCGTTCCGACGTCGCCTCCCGCGTCGTACAGCAGCTTGAGCCGTCTGCGGGCCGTCTCCGCCCGGCTCGTGAGGATCTGCATCTCGGTGGAGTCCCGGATGGTGACCACGGCGCCCTCCGGCCGGCCTCCGGGGTGGGTGGGCCGCTGGTTGAGCACGAGCAGCCGGTCGCCCACTTCGAGCACCTCGTCGGTGGCCACGCGGCCCGACAGCAGCAGGTCCGCCATCCGGCGGTCCAGGCCGGGCACGTCCCCGACGCTGCGTCCCTCGGCGTCGTCCGGCAGGCCGAGCAGCCGCTTGGCCTCGTCGTTGGCCAGCATGAGCAGCCCGTCGCCGTCAGTGATCAGAACGCCTTCGCGGACGGCGTGGAGCACCGCGTCGTGGTGCTCGTACATGCGGGTCATCTCCTGCGTGCCGAGCCCGTGGGTCTGCCGGCGCAGTCGCCTGCTGATCAGGGCCGTGCCCCCGGTGGCCAGGGCCAGGCCGGTGGCGATGGCCAGCAGGATGACCGGGAGCTGCCGGTCGACGACACCGGTCACGTTCTTCACCGTCAGGCCCGCCGAGACCAGTCCGACGACCCGGCCGTCGGCCGCGGTGACCGGCACCACCGCCTGGATCTCCTTGCCGAGCGGACCCTGCACGCTCTCGGTGTGGACGCGTCCGGCGAGGGAGGGCTCGATCGTGCCGACGAACCGCTTTCCGATGCGGTCCGGCTGGGGATGGCTGTACCGGATGCCGTTGGTGTCCATCACCACGAGGAAGTCCACGCCGGC
This sequence comes from Streptomyces sp. NBC_00086, assembly GCF_026343255.1. Lineage (NCBI taxonomy): Bacteria > Bacillati > Actinomycetota > Actinomycetes > Kitasatosporales > Streptomycetaceae > Streptomyces > Streptomyces sp. NBC_00086. The sequence continues at coordinate 3,866 of NZ_JAPELZ010000001.1, forward strand.
GACCTTGCGCGTCGTCTCCGCAAGGGGTTGCAGGATGGCGGACGGATCGGACGACTTGAGCGCGTCCTGCAGGCCCAGGGAGTGGGCGAAGGTCTGCGCGACGGAAACCGACCGGTTGCGTGCCTCCCGGTCAATGTCGTGCCGCGACTGGAGCAGCAGCGACAGGAGGGCTCCGGCGGCGAGCAACACCACGATCGCCACCTGGAGGACGAACACCTGGCCGGCGACGCTTCGGAGTCTGTTGCCTAGGGGTGACCGCACCGACACGCCCGGCACGGGTGGCATGGAAGGGTCACGCACCCAGTTGTAGCACCTCCGGGCGTCCGTGGCCCCCCGGCGTGCACGATCGCGCTCGGGCATTCACGCGTGGGCCCGGCCACGGAGGCCCGTACCCGGGCGGGCGCCGGGAAGGCGGCCGGCGGCCTGGACTGGCATCGGCTCGAATCTACGAGGTCAGGGCACCTGCCGGATGGCCGCCTTCGCGGTCACGGCGGCCCGGCGGCCCGGGCCTTGCCCGCTGACGGGGCGCGGTCTCGGTTGCGGCACTCCGGAGCGAGCCGACGACGCAGGGCTACGGGATTCGACTTCAGCTTCGACATGGGGGAACGGCATGCGCGGTTGCATACGCGGAGGAATGACGATGGCTCTGCTGGCCCTGTCCGCCGCGGCAGGGGGCTGCAGTGGCGGGGGAACGGCCGAAGCAGCAGGTCCGCCGTTGACTTCCGCCGATCTGTCGGAAGCCCTGCTGGTGAAGAAGCACTCAGGTTTTCATATGACTCCGCAGGCAGAGCCACTGATGGAAGACGTGGACGTGGTGACGGCGGCCGATCCTTCCTGCCAGCCGCTGGCCGACCTCAGGAGCGGCAAACCCCGCCATGTGGCGGTGGGGACCGCCTGGACGACGGTCGAGCCCCCGGGCGGGGATGCTGCCGGGAGCGTCGTGCTCACGAGCTACGCGGCCGGCGAGGCGAAGGAGAAGCTCCGCGAGGTGAAGAGGGCGCTCGGCACCTGCAACGAGCTGGAGGCCTCCTCCCAGCGGGGCTGGTCAGAACGGGTCGACGTCAAAGCACTGCCGACCGAGGCGGTCGGCAACGAATCGGCCTCCTTCTCCCTCACGAGCCCCCTGCAGAGCCCCGGCAAGGAACAGGTCATGACGCTCGTGAGGACCGGCAACACGCTGGCCGTCTACATGATCCCGCCGGACGGGAACGTCCTCCCCGTCTCCCTCATGAAGGAACAGCACGAGAAGCTGCAAGGAGCCGGCTAGGGGGTGTGGGAGGCGAGCAGTTCCCGCAGGAGTTCCACGATGAGACCGGGCCGTCCCACGAATGGGGAGTGGCCCGTCTGCCATTCGCGCCCCTCAGTGCAGCGCGCGGCCATCCTCCGCTGGAGGCCGGGGTCGATGGCCCGGTCCTGGGCGCAGACGACGTAGGTGGAAGGAGTTTCCTTCCAGCTGTGGAGTCGCGGGACTCCTCGTCCGCAGCCCGGGGCCTGCGCACGCAGCAGGGCGAGCGCCCGCGCGGCGAGAGGTTCGGGACAGTCGCCGTAGAGGGTGGCGGCGGCCAGTCCGGGGTGCAGGGTCGTGGAGCCGTCCGGCTCGGCGACGATCGCGTCCCGGAGCTGCTGGGAGGCGCCGCCCAGGCTGGCCGCGCTCTCGCCGGTGTCCGGCACGAAGGCCGCCAGGTAGACCAGGTGTGCCGCTCCACGGACGCCTGTGATCACCGACCCTCCGTAGGAGTGGCCGAGGACGAGCGGGGGCTCCGGCAGGGCGTCGACGACGGCCTGGACAGCGGCGGTGTCGGCAGCCAATGAGCCGCGGTGGAGCTCGGGCACGACAACCCTCGTTCCATCGGCCCGCAACCGTTGCGCCAACACCCCGAAGTGCTCGGGACGGTGGTACAGACCGTGTACAAGCACCACAGCGGCCAACTCGTCCGTCTCCTCAGATCGCCCCGGACCGGTCAGCTTATGGCCCGTCGTCACACTCCCGTTTGCCTTGATCCACTTTCGATCCACGGCCTGATCCCGGGGGCCCGCCGGCTGCAGGCTGGAAGGCGACGCGGGCTCCGATGCGGAACGAGCAGTCGGCCGTACGCGCGTTCCATCCTGCTGCCGTGACGGGCCCGGCGGGGCGGGGTGTGGGATCAGGCCATGGTTCCGTCACCCGACCGGTCCAACAGGTCCTAGAGTGTGCGCGTGACCGAGCAGAAATCCGAACTCATCGCCGGCCGGTACCAGCTGGTCGAAGCCATCGGCCAGGGGGGCATGGGCCGGGTCTGGCGCGGCCTCGACCAGCAGCTCTTCGGGCGCGAGGTCGCCATCAAGGAGATCCTCTTCCCGGTGGGGCTGGGCGACGGCGAGCGTGCGACGCTGCTCAGGCGTTTCACCGGCGAGGCCCGCGCGGCGGTCACTCTCAGCCACCCCGGGATCATCACCATCCACGACGTCGTCGAGCACCACGGCGCCCCCGTCATCGTCATGGAGTTCATCCGGGGGCGGTCCCTCGCCGCGGCCATCCGCGAGCAGGGCCGGCTGCCCGTGCGGCGGGTGGCGGAGATAGGGGCCGCCATGCTCGGCGCGCTCACCGAAGCGCACGGCGCGCGGATCATCCACCGCGACATCAAGCCGGACAATGTGCTCCTGACCAAGGACCGCGTCGTCCTCACCGACTTCGGCATCGCCCACCTGGCGGACGCCACAACCAAGCTCAGCCAGAGCGGGACCGTCATCGGCACCCCGCACTACATGCCTCCGGAGCAGCTGGAGGGCAAGCGCCCGACCCCCGCCAACGACCTGTGGGCACTCGGCGCCACCCTCTACCACGCCGTCGAGGGCCGCCCGCCGTTCGAGGCCGACGGGCTCCACGCCCTTGCCGTGGCCGTCTTCACCCGCCCCCACCGGCCGCCGGCCCACGCCGGCCCGCTGGCGCCCCTGCTGGACGCGCTCCTCACGAAGGACCCGGCGCAGCGCATCGGCGCCGCCGAGGCCGCCGAGCTGCTGGCGTCGGCACTGCAGTCCTCCCCGTCCCGGGAGGGCACGACCGACGAGGCCGACTCGGGCCGGCCCGAAAGCGCGCCCGTCCCGGACGCGGCGACGGAGCACGCTCCGACCCCGACCAAGCGGGAAACGGAGCTGCCGTCCTCGGCTCCCCTGCCGACGCCCACGGCCGTGGAACCGGCGCACGTGCCCGATACCTCCCGCCCGCCCGTACCGGAGCGGCCGACCACCCCGCCCGTCGCCGTCCCCTCGGCCGAGGACGTGATCTCGCTCGGCTGGACGGACCGGCAGGGGCGGGAGGAGGGGGCTTCCACCCGCCGGCGCGCCCTCACCCGGCGCTCCGCCGTTCTGGGAATGGCCATGGTCACCCTGGCGGCCGGCTCCGTCCTGACCTGGAAGCTGACCCGTGGCAACCCGCCCGGCGGCGGAACGACCGGAGGCGGTTCCACGGCCTCCCCCATCACGGTGGTCATCGGAGTGGACGCACCGCTCAGCGGCGGGGGCGACCTGTCAGCCATGGGGGTCGGCATGAAGAACTCCGCCGATCTGGCGGTCAGGACCTCCAACCGCACCGGGCACGTGCCCGGCGTGAACTTCGAGATCAAAGCTCTGGACGACGAGGCCACTCCCGCCAAGGGCGGGCCGAACGCCACCCAGTTCGTCGATGACGAGAAGGTGCTCGGCGTCGTCGGTCCCCTCACCTCCGGGGTCGCCAAGACCATGGCGCAACCGCTTGGACAGGCGAACCTCGTCAACGTGTCTCCGTCCAACACCGACCCCGTGCTGACACTGGGTCCCGACTGGGCCAAGGGCTCCAAGTCACGCCCGTACAAGACCTACTTCCGAACCGTCGCCACGGACGTCGACCAGGGGCCGTTCGCCGCCCGGTACCTCCACGGCGAGGCCGGGAAGCGGAAGCTCTACGTCATCGGCGACGGCAGCGCCTACGGCACCGGCCTCGCTTCCGGGTTCGGCAGCGCTTTCGCAAAGCTCGGCGGGACCGTCGTGGGTACGGACCAAATCGATCCCGCGCAGGACGACTTCTCCTACCTGGCCCCCCAGATCCGGGCCTCCGGCGCCGATGCCGTGTACTTCGGCGGCTACTACGACGCCGCCGGGCCGCTCTCCCAGCAGCTCAAGCAGGCGGGCGTGAGCGTCCCCCTGATGGGTGGCGACGGCATGTTCGACCAGCAGTTCCTCACGACGAACACGAAGGCCGAGGGCGACCTCGCCACCGGCCTCGGCGTTCCCACCGAGGGCCTCGCCAAGGGACAGGACTTCCTCGACCGGTACCAGGAGGCGGGTTACTCGGAGGCGGCCGGTTCGTACGGCCCCTCCGCGTACGACGCGACCTGGGCCGTCATCGAGGCGGTGAAGGCCCTGGTCGAGGACAACGGCGGCGCCCTCCCCGCGGGCGCCCGGGCGAAGATGTCCCAGGCCGTGTCGGGGCTGGCGTTCGACGGTGTCACCGGTCGCGTGGCCTTCGACGAGTACGGCGACACGGTCAACCGCCAGCTGACGGTGTACTCGGTGAAGGGCGGCAGCTGGACGACCGTGAAGAGCGGCCCCGCCGCCGACTGATCCCTCCCGGACGCACCGGAGGCGCCGTGGCTCCCCCCTTGGCAGCCACGGCGCCTCCTGTCCTGCGGAGCGACCTACAGCCGCTGCCAGAGGGCCGGGACCACGGGCGGCTCCCAGCCCGTCTGGGCCTGGTGGCCCTGGATGCAGCGGTAGCTCGCGCCGCCGTAGGTGACGGTGGCGCCGGCCGCGTAGACGGAGCCGGCCTTCCAGGTGCCGCCGGGTTCGGGGTCGCCCGGGCCGGGGCCCGGGTCGGTTCCGGAGACCTTGAGGGTCAGGCCGTAGGAGGACAGGATCGGGTTCAGCGGCTGGAAGAAGGTGGTCCCGCCGCTGGAGCAGTTGCCCGAACCGCCCGAGGTCACGCCCTGGGCCTGGCTGCCGGAGATGTACGAGCCGCCGGAATCACCGGGCTCGGCGCAGACCGTCGTACGGGTGACGCCGGAGATGGTGCCTTCGGGGTACGTGACGCTGGTGTTGTGCTGCTGGATGGTGCCGCAGTGCCAGCCGGTGGTCGATCCGGATCGGCATACCGATGCCCCGACGGGTTGCAGCACTGAGCCGGTGACCTGCACGTTAGCCCCGCCGCTGCCCTTGACGTAGGGGGTGGAGGACCAGTTGGCGTTCGCCGCCACCCAGGCCATGTCGTTGCCGGGGAAGACGGAGGCCTGGAAGGAGCCCTGGGCGACCTGGTTGAAGCCGCTGGTGGTGGTCCCGGGCCGCCCGCAGTGCCCGGCGGTGGCGAAGCCGTTCACCGTTCCCTTGGTGATCGGGAAGCCCACGGAGCAGCGGCCACTGCCGTTCATGTAGTACGCGTCCCCGCCGCGCAGGTCGTACAGCGGGCGCGGGGCCTCGGCGGTACGGACCACCGTGACCAGGGCCGCGTCGGTCCCGGTGGCCGCCAGCAGGGCGGCCGCGGCCCCGGGCCGGGTCTCCTCGACGACCAGGGTGTTGCCGCGCGGGTCGACGTAGCGGACCGGGGTCCCGGCGGTGGCGGCCCGGTCCAGTGCGGCCTTCGCGGTGTCCAGGTCGGCCAGGGAGCGCCCGACCAGCTGCGCCCGGGCCCCGGTGGCCCGTATCGCGGCGGTGTCGGCGGCACGGGTGGTGGCCACGGTCAGGGTCCCCGCGTCTGCGCCGTCCAGCCAGGCTCCGGCGAAGGCCGGCCCGAGCCGGGACCGGAGCCTGGCGGCGGTGGCTCCCGCTTCCGCCTCGTGGGCCAGGCGGGCCTTGGCCTGTGTGGGGGTCAGGCCGAGGTCGCGCTGCATGGCGGAGAGGAGCTCGGAAGGAGCGTCGGCGGTGCGCAGGGTGGCGGAGGCCGACTTCTGCGGGCGGGTGGTGTCGGCGGAGTCCGCGGGGGCGGCGGTGGCAACGGCGCCGGTGGCGGCCAGCAGCAGCCCGGCGGCGGCCAGGGCGGTACACGCCGCGCGGGCGTGTCGCTTGAGCATGGGGGATCTCCTCGGTTCGGTGGGGGGTCAGCGACACCGTAGGAATCCGAACGCCTTAGCGGGAGATGCCGGTTGGCCCCTCCCCCGGTGTTATGGCCGCCCGGCGGGCACCTCCGCCGGTGGCCGGGTGGAGCTGATCGAACGCCGTCGCTTCCGCGCCTTGCCCCGCCTGGCCTACGCCCGTTCCGCCAGTGCCGCGGTGACCGCGGCTGCGGACGATCGGGCCAGCGCCTCCGTGTGCGCGTCCCGGGCGTGCTCCAGCACAGCTGCCGCGCGGGCGGCCGCCCGCGCCTCCGGATGCCAGCCGAGCAGGTGCCGCCACACCAGCGGGCTCCCGGCGAGCGGCCGGGTCACCAGCCCGGGGGTCACCGGGAAGGTCGCCCGGCACAGCCCGACGGCCCGCCCGACCTGGACGAGGTGCACGCACGAAGCCGTGTCCGTCTCGTACACGCAGGCCGGGGTGAACCCGGCGCGCACGCACGCCGCCGCGAAGCAGTCCCCGAAGCACCCGTCGCCCGGTACGTCGGTCCAGGCCTCGGCGGCCAGTTCCGCCAGCTCGATCCACGGCCGCCGCGCCAGCGGGTGGTCCTCGGCCAGCATCACGTGCACCGGGTCCCGTGCCACCTCCCTCCACGCGAGCCGCCCCGGCTCCGGCGGGGCGCTCTCCCCGCACACCCCCACCAGGGCGAAGTCCAGCCTGCCGGCGGCCACGCCCCCGGCGACCTCCCGTTCCGACCACGAGGTGGAGGTGGTCACCGGCACACCGGGCTCCTGCCGCACGATGCGGTCCACGAGTCCGCCCAGCAGTGGCCCGTGCGTCCCGCCGAGCCGGTAGCCGACCGTGCCCTGCCGGGCGAAGCGCACCGCCTCCTCCTGGAGCTCGCACACGGCCGGCAGCACCACGCGGGCCCGCTCCAGCACCAGCTCCCCGAGCGCGGTGGCTCGTACGCCGGCCCGCCCCCGGACGAAGAGCGGTCCGTCCAGCGCCCGCTCGATCCGCTTGAGCTGGGTGCTCAGAGCGGGCTGAGTGAGCCCCAGCACGGTGGCCGCGCGGGTCAGGCTGCCGGCGTCGGCGACGGCTCTGACGATCTTGAGGTGCCTCAACTCCAGATCCATGACCTGAGCTTGGTCCAGACCTGTGGGCATGCGCTACGGGTCTGCCGCATCCGGAATCGACGAAAGCGCGTAAGCCATGACGCCGGGTTCGGCGCCGCGCCTCTTGTGTTCCCGCGGGCTCTCGTGCGGGCCTGCCGACGGGATCGGGTCTTTGCCCTGCTCAGGAGGGTGCGATGCTTCATACGCGTCGGCAGTGAGCCGGCGCGATGAAAGGTGGCGTCACATGGCAGCAGGATTTTCGGACTGGAAAGTCAACCGGCAGTACGCGGAGAACGACCGTGTCGTTCATTTCGGCAAGCAGTACCGGTGCCTGGTGACGCACAAGTCCAATTCCGCGAGCAACCCGGCAACGACCGTCAAGATGTGGCAGCCCTACGCCGGCTGAGCGGCGACGGGAAGCGCCCGGAACCGATTGGAAGCGCTCTCAGACGCCCGCCCGTCCCGGCGCTAGGCTGTAGCCGATCCGGCGACGGCGCAGGTCCGCACCACCCTGCGCGTCACCGCCCCGTCGACGAGGAGCGACCGCCTTGCCCGAGCAGTCCCCCGGGTCCCGCCCCACCCTGGAAGCCGTCGCGGCGCGTGCGGGGGTCTCCCGGGCCACCGCCTCGCGGGTCGTCAACGGGGGCGACGGGGTCCGCAAGCCGCTGGTCGACAAGGTGCTCCGGGCGGTCGACGAGCTCGGCTACGTCCCCAATCACGCGGCCCGGACCCTGGTGACGCGGCGGACGGGCGCGGTGGCCGTCGTCATCTCGGAGCCGGAGGTACGGATCTTCTCGGACCCCTTCTTCTCCCAGCAGATCCGGGGCATCAGCAAGGAACTGACCGCCCACGACACCCAGCTCGTGCTGCTGCTGGCCGAGGGACCGGGGGACTTCGACCGGATCACCCGGTACCTGTCCGGCGGGCACGTGGACGGCGCGCTCGCCTTCTCCCTGCACACGGACGACCCGCTGCCCGCGATCACCCGGCGAGCGGGGATTCCCACCGTGTTCGGGGGCCGGCCCGGCTGGACCTCCGCACCCGGCGAACGGGCCGTCCCGTACGTCGACGCCGACAACCGGGGCGGGGCCCGGGTCGCCGTGCAGTACCTGCGGGACCTCGGGCGGGAGCGGATCGCGCACATCGGCGGGCCGCCCGACCAGACCTCGGCGATGGACCGCCTCGACGGCTACCGCGACGTACTGCTGGACACGGATCCGACGCTCGTCGCCGAGGGCGCCTTCACCGTGGAGAGCGGGGCGCGGGCGATGGCGGAGCTGCTGGAACGGCGGCCCGACCTGGACGCGGTGTTCGTCGCGAACGACCTGATGGCGTCGGGGGCGCTACGGGTCCTGCGGGAGCGCGGGATCGCGGTGCCGGCGCAGGTGGCGGTCGTCGGGTTCGACGACATGGACCCGGTGGCCAAGGAGACCGACCCGCCGCTGACCACCATCAACCAGGACATCGAGGGCCAGGGCCGGCTGATGGCGCGGCTGCTGCTGCGCAGCCTCGACCGTACGGCGAACGGCACGGCGCCGGACTCGGTGATCACCCCGACCATGCTGGTCCGGCGGGCCTCGGCCTGAGCCCCGGCGTACGCGTACGGCGGGTCGCCGCCCCGAGGAGCCTGCGACCCGCCGCACCGATCGTGCCCGTAGGCCTGGTTCGGCCCCGCAGGGGACTACGCGTACGGGATCCTCAGCACCGCCGCGTCCGTGCCCGTCTGCACCTGCGAGGTGCCATTGCCCAGCGCGTTCCAGATCTCCAGGCGGACGGTGCCGTTCTTGAGTTCGCCCAGGCTGCCGGTGACGGCCTGCGCGCCGACCGCCTGCGTGTACTCCTCCCAGCCCGCGACCGGGTCGGTCGCGAAGTAGCGGAAGGTCTCGGTGCGGTCGAAGGTGCCGTCACCGGTCAGGTCGTAGCTGACGCGGACCTGCGGGGCGAGCCCCACCTTGGTGCCCGCGTCCACCCGGAGGCGGAACGCGGTGGCGGCCCCGGCGGCGACCTTGCCGTTGACCTGCTTCACCTCGTAGACGTTCGGCCGGTACGGGGTGCCGTCCCGGTTCACGCCGTCGGCCGAGGCCAGGGTGTCCACGCCGGCCGGGTCTGTGGTGGCGGTGGTCAGGACGCCGCCGGTCTTGAGCCGGAAGGTGTTGCCGGTGGACGGGCCCGGCTCCTCCGGGTCGGGGTCTCCACCACCGGCACCGGTGCCCGTGGCCGTCGAACGGGCCGGTACGGACAGGGTCTTGCCGTCCGAGAAGGTCACCGTACGGGCGGTGGAGCCGTGGTTGTGTGCGGCGTAGGTGCGGGTTCCGTTCTTGGTGAAGACGGCCGAGGTGGGCAGGTCGGCGCTGACCGTCATGTCCGGCGCGCCGAGCGCGTCGAGGGTGTTGATCCAGTGGTAGGTGTGCGCCTTGGACTCACCCTGCTCGGGGGTGTAATTGCCGTTCACTGCGTCCCACTTGGCCTTCGCCGAGGAAGGATCGGTCAGTGCCTCGAACTCCCAGAGCAGGTCGCGCCACTCCTGGGCCGGGCCGCCGTTCTCGCGCTCCATCTCGGCGATGTTCCGCTTGATGGCGGCCTTCTCGCGAGCCAGGTGGAGTGAACCTCCGGTCACGGGAAGCACGTTGATGCCGTGGATCTCCTCCGGGTTGGCGGTCCACCAGGTGGAGTACGCGGCGCCGCTGCCCCAGACCATGCCGACCGTGCCGTACTTGTACGTGGCGGGGAAGACCTGCTCGCTCGCGTCGAACCAGTACTGGGTGATCGCCTCGGACTCCGTCGTCAGCAGGTAGCTGCCGAGGTCGCGGAGCGAGGTGTCGCCCGTCGCCGCTCCCCAGAGCACGAGACCGGCGCTGAGGTTGACGGACTCCGACGAGGACTCCTGGTTGTTGCCCGCCGCGAAGCCCTGGTGGCCGGAGGCCCAGCTGTGGCCCGCGTAGACGTCGAAGCCGCGCAGGAAGGGGTACGCCGAGTCGGTGCGGCTCGGGTTGGCGGTGTCGCGGATCAGGTGCTTGATCATCGCGCCCCAGGCCGAGTCGGCCGCCCAGGCCGGGTCGTACTGGGCGATGATCGCCGCCGCGTAGACGTAGTAGCTGTAGTGGAAGTGGTGGTCGTTGAGTTCGGTGTCACTGCCGTACGAGGCCGGGTAGCCGGTGAGGGTCTTCCAGTCCTTGTCGTAGCTGAACCCGCTCGCCCCGCCCGCCGTGAACCACTCCTGGAGCCGGCCCTTCATCAGGCCGAGGAGCTTGTCGCGGGTCGCGGTCTGGCCGATCTGGTCGGCCACGGGCACCAGTTGGGCGAGTCGGCCGAGCGCCTTGCCGGTCCAGTAGGTGTCGGAGGCCCCGGAGAACGGGTCGGAGGCGTTGGCAACCTCGTTCAGGTAGCCGGTCAGCCGGGCCCGGTCGACGCCGCTGGAGGCGGGCAGAGCGGGCAGCACGCCGCTGTTCTTCTGGCTGGTGGTGAAGGACGCGGACTCGCGCACCTTCATGGTGCCGCGCGGAGAGACGTACGTGTACGGGGTGAGCGCGTCGGTGGTGTGCAGCCACTGGTGGCGGTAGAGGGCCTGGAGCGTGCCGCGCTCGGTGCCCTCCTTGGCCTCCGTGGTCAGGGTGTAGGTCGCCCGGACGTCGCCGGCGGCGCTCTGCCAGGCCACCTGGGAGCCGGTGACGAAGCTGAACGCGTACTTGCGGTAGGTCGCGAGCGCGTCCGTGGAGGGCAGGACGGCGAGCGAGAAGTAGTCCTTGCCCGCGAGTCCGGCGGTGATCGTGGTGCCGGAGACGTTCCAGTCGGCGCCGGTCGGGGCGAAGAGCGCGTAGTGGTGACCGGCGACGGTGATGCCGAGGACGTTGCCGTTGTCCGCGAAGACGGTGGGCGTGGAGGCGGTCGTGATGCGGGCGTCGCCGCCGGAGCCCCTGGCGTACACGAACGGCATGCCGTGGCCGATGGTGGCCCGGAAGGTGCGGGAGCCGTCCGCCCAGTACGGGGTGACCGTCCAGTCCGACCAGGCGTCGGCCTTGGTGTCGGGAGAGTTCAGGCCGGTGAGCCCGACGGTGAGGTCGGCCTTGTGGGCGTACTCGTACTGCCGGCCGTCACCGACGATCGCGGGCGCGGTCGGGTAGCCGACCTCCAGGCCGGAGGCCTTGGCCTGGTACGTGAGGGGGTGACCGTACATGGGGGTGGAGTACGGGTTGTCGCCGTAGCGCTGATAGGCGAGCGAGGTCCACCAGTCGTTGGTCGGGACGGGCTTGTCCCGGGCGGCGGCGGTGAGCTTGGGGGTGACGGGGGCGCCGGTGTTCGTCGTGGGTCCGGACGTGCCGGCCGGTCGGGTGTCGGTGTAACTGCCGGAACCCGCGGGGATGGTGGCGGCGACCGCGGGGGAGGCGGCGGGGCCCAGGCCGACGGCGGCCAGCGCGACGGCCATGAACGTCGCCGCTGCAGGTCTGGAGAGGGAGGCTCGCACGGAACAGCACCTCGATCACGTGGGGGGAAGAGCGCGTTCGAGAGCGCTCTCAAGTGCCAAGGAACGTAAATCTCCTGAAACCTCAGTGTCAAGAGAGCCAGCAATGAGGGCAGTTGGACGTAACTCGAAGCTGTTATGCGTTCGAGTCTTGACGGAGGGCAGGTGGTGGGGGACGCTCCAGACGCACGCACTGAGAGCGCTCTCAAGGCGCTCGGTACATCCCGAAGTCAAGGGAGGCTTCCCATGCCCATCGCCCGAGCCGCCAAGAGAGCCACAGCCCGCCTCGGCGCTGTGGTCCTCACAGGGGCCCTCCTCGCCGCCTGTGGATCCAGCGCCTCGCCGGACTCCTCCGACGGCGCGGGCGCACAGGTCACCCTCACGGTCGACCTCTTCGGGTCCTTCGGCTTCAAGGAGGCCGGGCTCTACGAGGAGTACCAGAAGCTCCACCCCAACGTGACGATCAAGCAGAGCGACACCCAGGACGAGGCCGACTACTGGAAGTCGCTCCAGACCCGCCTCGCGGGCGGCGGCGGTCTCGCGGACGTGCAGGGCGTCGAGGTGGGCCGGATCGCGTCGGTCACCCAGCAGCAGTCCGACAAGTTCCAGGACCTCAAGGAGTTCGGGGCCGACAAGCTCAAGGGCCAGTTCGCCGAGGCCAAGTGGTCCGCGGCGACCACGAAGGACGGCAAGGTCCTCGGTCTCGGCACGGACGTGGGCCCCGAGGCCATGTGCTACCGCACCGACCTCTTCCAGCAGGCCGGTCTGCCCACCGACCGCGAGGAGCTCGCGAAGAAGTGGTCCACGTGGGACGGCTACCTGGAGCTGGGCAAGGAGTACAAGAAGAAGGCGCCCGCCCAGAGCGCCTGGCTGGACAGCATCGGCTCCCTCTACGGGATCATGATCGGCCAGGAGAAGGAGCGGTACTACGACGCCTCCGGCAAGTTGATCTACGAGACGAACCCGGCGGTCAAGGCGGCCTGGGACACCTCCGTGAAGGCGGCCGAGGCCGGCCTGAGCGCCAAGCTCGACCAGTGGTCGCCGCAGTGGAACCAGGCCTTCGCCGCCGGTTCGTTCGCCACGATCCCGTGCCCGGCCTGGATGCTCGGCTACGTGAAGGGCCAGGCCGGTGACGGGGGCAAGGGCAAGTGGGACGTCGCCAAGCTGCCCGGCGGTGCGGGCAACTGGGGCGGCTCGTACCTCTCGATCCCGCGTGCGGCCAAGCACAAGGAGCAGGCGTACCAGCTGATCGAGTGGCTCACCGCGCCCGAGCAGCAGGCGAAGGTCTTCCAGAAGCAGGGCAACTTCCCCTCCTCGACGGGAGCGATCGCGCAGATCGCTGATGCCAAGGACCCGTACTTCTCGGGCGCCCCGATCGGCCGGATCTTCGGTGACGCGGCCAAGGCCTCCCCGGTCCAGGTGCTGGGCGTGCACGACCAGAACGTGATGCAGCAGCTGACGAACGCGCTGAGCGAGGTCGAGCGCAAGGGAGTCTCCTCTGACACGGCGTGGGAGACGGCGAAGAAGGGCGTGGCGAACGTGATCGGCTGACACCGGTCGCGGGCCGGCCACCTCGCCTCCCCGCGAGCCCGGTCCACCCCGGCCATCCCCGCGCGGGTGCCCGGCCGCCGTCCTCCCCGGCGGCCGGGCACCCGGGCACCCGGGCACGCGCACCCAATTGCCCCTCCTGCACCCGTAAGCCCTCCCGCCCCGCTCCCGAAGGGCCGCATCGTGTTCCCCACTTCCACCGCGAAGGCCGGACCCCGCCCGGCCGGCACCGGTTCCGGCCCCGGATCTGGCCCCGCATCCGGCTCCGGCCCCGGTACCGGCCCGGACGGCGGCCCGGCTGCCGTTCCCCGCCTCCGGCGCGCCTGGCGCAAGGCCTCCCCGTACGCCTACATCGCCCCCTTCTTCACCCTGTTCCTGGCCTTCGGCCTCTTCCCGCTCCTCTACACGGCCTTCGTCTCCCTCTACCGCGTCGAGCTCCAGACGAGCGGCGAGATGGAGTGGCGGGGCATCGGCAACTACACCGCGCTCTTCACCGACGAGTACTTCTGGATCTCGCTGCGCAACACGTTCACCATCGGCGTGCTGTCCACCGTGCCGCAGCTCGCGATGGCGCTGGGCCTGGCCCACTTGCTCAACTACAAGCTGCGCGGCCGGACGTTCATCAGGACCGCCGTCCTGCTCCCCTACGCAACGTCCGTCGCCGCCGCCACGCTCGTCTTCGCGCAGCTCTTCGGCCGCGACTTCGGGCTGATCAACTACGTGATCGGGCTCATCGGTCTCGACCCGGTGGACTGGCAGACGGGCACGGTCGCCTCGCAGATCGCCGTATCGACGATCGTGATCTGGCGCTGGACCGGCTACAACGCGCTGATCTACCTGGCGGGCATGCAGTCGATCCCGCACGAGCTGTACGAGGCCGCGGGGATCGACGGGGCTTCGCGCTGGCGGCAGTTCATCCACGTGACCCTTCCGGGGCTGCGGCCGACCATCGTCTTCACGGTGATCATCTCCACGATCGGCGCGACCCAGCTCTTCGGTGAGCCGCTGCTGTTCGAGGGGTCGATCTCCGGCGGCATCTCGCACCAGTACCAGACCCTCGGCCTGTACATGTACGAGCAGGGCTGGGGCTTCTTCCACCTGGGGCGGGCCGCGGCCATCGCCTGGGTGATGTTCGTCCTGATCGTGGTGCTCGTCGGGGTCAATGCCCTGATCGCGCGCCGCCGTGCACGCAAGGAGGCCGGCCGATGACCGCGCTCGCCCCACCGCCGACCGCGCCCGAGAAGCCCCGCCCTCCGCGGGAGCGGCCCGGCAGGCGCCTCCGGCTCCGCAAGGGCGGCGGGGCAGGGAGGACGATGACGGGCGGCTGGATCGCCTACCTCGTCCTCGGCTTCGCGCTGCTGATCTCGGCGTTCCCCTTCTACTGGACGATCGTCGCGGCGAGCCGGTCCAACGCGGACCTGGCGCAGGTGCCACCGAGCCTGCTGCCCGGCCCGAACCTGATGAAGAACTTCGAGGCGGTCCTCGAAGAGGCCGACATCGGCAAGGCCCTGCTGAACTCGCTGATCGTCTCCGGGGCCATCACCGTGGGCACGGTCCTGTCCTGCACGCTGGCCGGCTTCGCCTTCGCCAAGCTGAAGTTCCGGGGCCGGAGCGCCCTGCTGACGTTGACGATCGGAACGATGATGATCCCGCCGCAGCTCGGCGTGATCCCGCTGTTCATGCTGATCGCCGAACTCCAGTGGGTGAACCAGCTCCAGGCGGTGATCCTGCCGGGTCTGGTGTCGGCGTTCGGGGTGTTCTTCATGCGCCAGTACCTGATCCAGTCGTTGCCGGACGAGCTGATCGAGGCGGCCCGTGTGGACGGGGCCTCCACGGCCCGCATCTTCTGGTCCATCGTGATCCCGATCGCGCGGCCGGGGATGGCGGTGCTCGGGATGCTCACGTTCATGACGGCGTGGAACGACTTCTTCTGGCCGGTCATCGCGCTGTCCTCGCAGGAGCCGACCGTGCAGGTCGCCTTGCGGCAGCTGGGCGGCGGCTACGTCAACGACCAGTCGGTCATCATGGCCGGCACGCTGCTCGGCACGCTGCCGGTGCTGCTCGTCTTCGGCCTGCTGGGCCGGCAGATCGTCGGCGGCATCATGCAGGGAGCGGTGAAGGGCTGAGGCGTTCCCGCCCTCCGGCAACGGCCGGCGGCTTCCGGCGAGAGCTCGCCCCCACCGGCCCCTTCTGATCGTCCCCCAATTCCTCCTAATTCCTCCTACTTCCTGGAGTGTCCGTCTCATGACCGCTGTCGATGCCCGCCCGGCGACCTCCACGGGCACCCGCCCCGAGACCGGGACGGGGCTCCGCTTCCCCACCGGATTCCGTTGGGGCACGGCCACCGCCGCCTACCAGATCGAGGGGGCCGCCGCCGAGAACGGCCGGACGCCCTCCATCTGGGACACCTTCAGCCGCACGCCCGGCAAGGTCCGCAACGGTGACACCGGTGACATCGCCGCCGACCACCTGCACCGGATGCCCGACGACGTGAAGCTGATGAAGGAGCTCGGCGTCACGGACTACCGCTTCTCCGTCTCCTGGCCCCGGGTCCAGCCGACGGGGCGGGGCCCGGCCGTGGAGCGCGGCCTGGACTTCTACCGCCGCCTGGTGGACGAGCTGCTGGCGAAGGGGATCAGGCCGGTGGCGACGCTCTACCACTGGGACCTCCCGCAGGAGCTGGAGGACGCGGGCGGCTGGCCGGAGCGGGACACCGCACACCGCTTCGCGGAGTACGCGGACCTGGTGGCCCGGGCACTGGGCGACCGGGTGACCACCTGGACGACGTTGAACGAGCCCTGGTGCGGGGCGTTCCTCGGGTACGGGAACGGGGTCCACGCGCCCGGACGCACCAGCAACCTCGCCGCCCTGCGTGCCGCCCACCACTTCAACCTGGCGCACGGCGGCGCGGCCCGCGTCCTGCGTGACCGCCTCCCGTCCAGCGCCGAGATCTCCCTGACCCTGAACCTCCACGCCCTGCGCCCGCTGACGGACACCGCTGCGGACCGGGACGCGGTGCGCCGGATCGACGCGGTGGCGAACCGGATCTTCGTGGACCCGGTCTTCCACGGGCGGCTGCCGCAGGACTTGGTGGAGGACACGGCGGGGGTGACGGACTGGTCGTTCGTCCGGGACGGCGATCTGGAGGTCACGTCCACCCCGATCGACTCACTGGGCATCAACTACTACTCCCCCAGCGTGGTTTCGGCGGGTTCCTCCGCCTCCCCCGCTCCCTGGGCGGGCGCCGAAGAGCATGTGGCGTTCACCCCGGCGGCGGGCCCGCGCACGGCGATGGACTGGCCGGTGGACGCGACCGGCCTGTACGAACTGCTGACCCGGTTGCGGGACGAACTCCCCCATCTTCCGCTCCTGGTGACGGAGAACGGGGCGGCGTACGACGACTACGCGGACCCGGAGGGGCAGGTCCACGACCCGGAGCGAGTCGCGTACCTGGACGCCCACCTGACGGCCGTGCACCGGGCGATCGAGGACGGCGTGGACGTGCGCGGCTACTTCCTGTGGAGCCTGCTGGACAACTTCGAGTGGTCGTACGGCTACAGCAAGCGCTTCGGCATCGTCCACGTGGACTTCGCGTCCCAGCGCCGGACGGTGAAGGACAGTGCGCGGTGGTACGCGGAGGTGATCGCGCGGGGCGGACTGGCGCGGGGCTGAGGGGGCTCCCTCCCTGCCCCCGGCCCTGGGAACGTCCCGGGGCCGCCGGCCGTCCTGCCACATCGCCCGTCGCGACCAACGGAGGGCGCCCGTCGTGTCGGTTCACCGACCTGCTTGGATTCCGGCATGACGGATTGGTCGCAACTGAGCCATGCCTACGGCAAGCCTCGGGAGTTGCATCAGATGGGCGCGTTTACGCTGGCTACCTGATGGATGGACCCCCACGACCCTACTCGTAGAGCATCGCGAATCAGCCCCCTCACCTGCATATCTTGCTTGTCGATCCCTTCTGATGCATGATTTGCGCGTCAGAAGGGATAAGTCATGACGCGTCGGCCGGGGGTCGAGTTGGCCGGGTCGGCCAAGTTGGAGCTCGTCTCTGGCGTGATCCAGCTCCACCCTGAAGACGCGACGTGGGAGGCGATGCTGCGTGGCTGGCAGTCGCAGCAGCAGGCGCGCAATCTGAAGCCGCGCACGGTCAACCCGCGGATTCAGCTTGTCCGTATGTTCCAGGGGTTCACTAACGACTATCCCTGGAACTGGGCCCCCGCCCACATGGACGAGTGGTCGGCCGCCCTGACCACGGAGAAGCACCTCGCGCCGTCGACGGTCCGCGGCTATCAGGGCACTCTGCGGCTGTTCTCCGAGTACCTCATCGACCCCCGCTACGACTGGGCTGCCGCCTGCGAGGAGAGGTTCGGGACGTACCCGGTGGCGATCTGCCACGAGTGGAACACCATCCCCCACCTCCAGGATTACGAAGGTGACCCGGAGGCCCGCCCGTTCACCCGCGAGGAGCTCCAACGCTTCCTTGACTACGCCGACGACCAGGTGGAGCGAGCGATCAGGAGCGGCCGCAAGGGCGCGCTCGCGGCCTACCGGGATGCCACCTTGTTCAAGGTCATCTACGGGTGGGGGCTGCGCCGCACGGAGACATCGAAGCTCGACCTGGTCGACTTCGGGAGGAACCCCAAGGCGCCCCAGTTCGGCCGGTACGGGACGCTAAACGTCCGCTACGGCAAGGCCAAGAAGGGACAACCTCCGCGCCGGCGTAACGTGCTGTCCCTCATGGACTGGGCCGTCGAGGCGGTCGACGACTACGTCGCGAACGTGCGGCCTCGCTTCGGGTTCCCGGACCATCCCGCACTGTGGATCACCGAACGCGGTGGTCGGCTGCGGCCCGGCTCGATCAACGACCGGTTCGTAGAGTACCGCGACGCCCTGGGACTGCCGAAGGAACTCACGCCCCACTCGCTGCGGCATTCGTACGTCACGCACCTGACCGAGGACGGCGTGGACCGGTTCTTCATCCAGAAGCAGGTCGGCCACGAGTGCGATAGCTCCCTGGCCATCTACACGCACGTGAGCGACGACTTCATGAACACTTCCCTGCAGAATGCCCTGGCTCCGGCCTTCGCCGGGCTGTGACGAGGAGAGGGAATCCGCGATGACCGCCAAGCTCGACTACCAGTGGCACCTGCGCAAGGTCATGGCCGACCGTGGGATGTTCTCCACCACCGACCTCACCTCTCCTCTGGAGAAACGGGGGATCTCGCTCTCGTCCAGCCAGGTCTACCGCCTCGTTGTGGAACGACCGGAACGGCTGAGCCTGAAAATCCTCATGGCTTTGCTGGACATCCTGGACTGTCGGATGGAAGACCTCATCGAGCCCGTCCGCGCTGCGGGCGCCGGCACTCGGCCCGAGAAGAAGGCGGCTTCGGCGGGTGGCTCCGCACCGGAGCCAGGTCTGGGTGATCTGCGTCCGAAGCGGGCCCGCATCGCAGGAGTTGATCAATGAGCTCAGTTCTCCCGGCGGGATCGGCGGGGCCGTCGCACACGGAGGCGGTCGACCTCGATGCACTCAAGGTGCTGGTGGACCTGCTCTGCGACGTCGAGACATCCCTGAGTCGGGAGAAGGTTCGGGAGGTCACCGCCGAGGTGGTCCAGGGCTGTGCCCGGCAACGCACCATCGCCTTGGAACTGCTCGACAACCCGGAGGTGCTGCGCACCGGGCGCCCGCCGTGCGCGATCCGGGTCGGCATCTTGCTGATGGCCTTGAAGCGGGCCGGAGCCGAGCAGCTGGCCCGGCCGAGATGCCACGTGTGCGGGCGTGAGCTGATGAACTCGCTGGCCAAGCGCGCCCGCCTCTGGGGCCACAGTGCCTGCTTCAGGAAGCCAAAGAGCTGCACCGTGTGCGGGGAGATCCGCGATGCCCGACACCACGATCGGCAGGGACAGCCGTACTGCGAACGGTGTCCGCTCCCGCAGGACGACGACCCGACCGAGACACTCGTCAAAGTGCTGGCCGACCTGGAACCCGGCCTCAGCAGGGACCAGGTCCTGACGGCGCTTCGCCAAAGCGGACGCCTGGGATCTCTTCACCGCGCTGTCGCATGGGCCGTCGTCGACCGCCCGGACCTCCTCACCGGCCAGGGCGCGGAGGCACCGATGCCCGGAGTCCTGCGCTTCATCGACGCGCTCGTCCAAGCCGGCGCCGACCACGTAGTGATGCCCCCCTGCCCGGGATGCGGCAAGCAGCAGTCCCTCCACCAGCCTTTCAGCGGGCGACGTCTGTGTGATCCATGCGCACAAATGGCCCGTGCCACGCGATGCAGCCGCTGCGGGCTGATCAAGCCCAAGAACCGCCGCAACGAGGACGGGAGCGTCCTGTGCAAGTCCTGCTGGGCCAGCGACCCGCGGAACTTCGAGGTGTGTTCCCAGTGCGGCAACCGACGCCGCGTCGCCGGACGCAATGAGGCCGGAGCCATCTGCCAGAACTGCCGACCGCGGCCCGAGCACACCTGCTCCATCTGCGGCATCCGCCGCCAAGGCACCCTCTCCCAGGCGATCAACAAGCACGTGTGTGACCGCTGTAAGGGCTTCTGGGTCGTCTGCTCCGGGTGCGGCGCCGGCTCGGTGGTCCGGGGCGGTACTCGCGAGAGCCCGTTGTGCGCGCGGTGCGTGAACCCCGACCCGACGTTCTGGAAGCGGTGCCGTATCTGCAACACGACCTGGCAGCTCACCACCGCGCCCTGCACCCGGTGCAGCCTCGATGCCCGGCTCCGCAAGGTCTTCGCCTCCACTGACGGCCGCACCGCCCCCGAGCTGGACCGGCTGCGTGAGCACCTCGTCCAGGTCGACCACCCGAACTACGCGATCACCTGGCTGCGGAAGCCGAACGTCCAGACCGCCATCACGGCGCTGGTGCGCGAACACCCGGTCATCACGCATACCGCGCTCGACACGATGACGCAGACCAAGACGCTCGACCACCTCCGCTCCATGCTGGTCTCCGTCGGGGCTCTGGAGTTCCGCGACGAAGGCTTGATCCGGGTTGAGCGCGAAGTCGACGCGGCCGTCGCCGGGCACCAACTGGGCGAACACCAGCGAGCCTTGCGCGGCTTCGTCGACTGGCACTTGATGCGACGGCTGCGCGGGCGCCTGAAGGGCAAACCCGCCAGCGTGCAGCAGATCCAGAATGTCCGGGTCCTTCTCTCAGCGGCCGATGCCTTTCTGCACGGGCTGGCCGGCCGGGGGACATCGTTGCGCGGCTGCACGCAGGCCGAGGTGGAGAGCCACCTCAGCTCCGGGCGCGCGTACCCGGCACAGTGCGGTGCCTTCGTCCGATGGGCTGTACGACAGCGGTACACCGCAGCCGGCATCAAGGCCCCGGCGATCCGTTGGACGGGGCCGTCCGGTCCACACGACCAGGACGCCCGCTGGGCCGTCACCCGACAGCTGTTGCACGACGACAGCCTCCGCACGCCAGACCGCGTTGCCGGGCTCCTCGTGCTGCTCTACGCGCAGCACGTCAGTACCATTCATCGCCTCACTACCGATCGCGTTACCCGGGACGGCGACCGCGTACTGCTCAGCCTCGGCGACCGGCCCATCCGACTACCAGCACCGCTGGATGCCCTCATGTCGGACCTCGTGTCCGCGCGGGCCCCGAATGCGGTGCTCCGACACGAGAGCGACTGGCTCTTTCCGGGCCGCACAGCCGGCCAGCCGCTCCACCAGTCACAGATGCTGCGACGGCTCAACGCGATCGGCGTCAAGACCCGACAGGGCCGAAGCACCGCGTTGTTCGCGCTCGCCCAGCAGCTGCCCGCAGGCCAGCTGGCCAAGATGCTCGGCCTGCACGTCAGCGTAGCCGTCGCCTGGCAGCGGGCAAGCGGCGGGGACTGGATGACGTATGCCGCGGCCGTCGCCGCCCGCTCCGCCACCCGCACCCGGACGGCCACGGACAGCGCACCTGCCACCCGACCACTCTGACTCCACCAGGCCGACGACGGGAACCGTCTGCTCCCGCCGACGGCTGAACTCAGCTTGCAGGAAGGGAAACGAGACTGCCATGCCTTGATCCGAGCCGCTCTACTCCTCTCCTCAACTAGTGCCGCGCTACGTTTACCCTGTTGGTGATGTGCCGTGGCCCCTGATCAGGGGCGACACCTCTCTGGCGTCGGCGGTGTGGGAGGCTGGGCCGGTGACTGCGACCCTCCGTCCCCTGGACGCCCGACACTTCTCTGCCTGGCTCGAACGCTGTCGGGCCGAGTACGCCAAGGAGCTCGTTGCTCTGGGGCAGACGTCCGAGGACGCCTACCGGCAGGCGGACGAGACCATGGCGCACTCCTTTCCGTCCGGGACACCGACCCCGGATCACGCGGTCTTCGACGTGGTCGACGATGCCGGGGTAGCCGTCGGCTACCTCTGGATCGGACCGGACAGGAGTGACGACGCCGGTGCCTGGTGGGTCTGGGACATTGTGATCGACGCCGACAAGCGTGGTCTGGGCCTGGGCCGAATGGCCATGTTCCTCGGCGAGGAATACGCCCGGGCGCGGGGCGCTCACACTCTGGGTCTCAGCGTCGCCGGGTTCAACACCGTCGCACATGGCCTTTACGAGTCGCTCGGCTACGAGACGACCTCGGTGAAGATGCGCAAGAAACTCGACTGAGCCTCAGGCGAGGTTTGCCCTGCCGACGACGGCGCATAGACGTCGGTCGTCGGCGCGTGGCGGAGCAGATGGAGCGCAGGCATCTGACACCGAGGCGACAACCCGCGCCGACCTTGGTCGGGGCCTTTGCCCAAGACTTCTTCAAGGCCCGGCCAAGCTTGATGCGGCAGCCCGCGCACCGGCAGCGATGCGCCTAATTTGTCCCTGCATGACAGGTATTGCTGAACGTCCTGTGTTGCTGGGGCGGCGTCGGCTGGTGCGGGCCGGGCTGACGGGAGCGGTGGCGGTGGCCGCCGGGTTGGTGGCCGGCTGCCCCACGACCTCGACCGCGACCCGCGCCGACGGGAAGAGCTCTCGGCCCCGGACTCCCGAGTCGGCGCTGCGGGAGCTCGCGGCGGGCAATACCCGCTGGCGGACGTTCCACGAGAGGAATCCGGACCGGACGCGGGCGATGCGGCAGACATTGGTCACCGGGCAGCATCCCTTCGCCGTGGTCCTGGGGTGCGTGGATTCCCGCGTCCCTCCGGAGCTGGTCTTCGACCAGGGCCTGGGTGACCTTCTGACGGTGCGGTCGGCGGGCTCCATCCTTGATGAGGCTGTCCTGGCCAGCATCACCTACGGGGTTCTCGAGTTAGGCATCCCGCTCGTCGTCGTCCTGGGGCATCAGTCATGTGGGGCCGTCACTGCCGCCGTCCATGCCGCCCAGGCCGGGGAGCTGTTGCCCGGCCACATGCAGTACCTGGCCGACCAGATCCAACCGGCGATCGACCACACCCTTCAGGGGCAGCAACAGGTGGATTCGGCTATCACCGCGAACGTGCGGCTGGTCCGTTCCCGCCTGGCCGCCGAACCCACGCTGGCGCCCAAGGTCACGGCGGGCACGCTCGGCGTGGTCGGGGCGCGGTACGAACTGACCAGCCAGCGGGTCCACCCGATCCGCTGACCCCTGCCCATCGTGAACTTCTCGGCAGGCCCGCACCGGCTAGACTTGCAGAGTTATGCAATTTGCTAGTTCTGTATTCGATGGACGGGGGTCGTGGTGTGGCCGGGTTCGAGGAAGCGGCGCTGGAACGGGTCCGGGTGGCGCGGGCTCGTCTCGCGGCTGCGCGGGAGGCTGACGATGCCTTCGAGGAGGCGCAGGCTGCGGAGGAGCTGGAGGACGCGCTGCGCGTGGCCCACGATCACGGCGTGGCCACCGGCGGGGATGGCCGGTGAATCGGATGGCGTCATGTTCTCGTCCGAGGCCGCGGTAATGGCCGGGCACCCCAGCGGGCAGCCTGCGCGGACGCGCAGGCACGCATGGACGGTGCCGCTGGTGCCGGGCTCGGTGCGGGCCGCGCGCGAGCGTACGGAACGCTCCCTGGTCCTCTTCGGCCTGGGAAGCGCCTCCTCCCTGTTCGGGGCCGCGCTGCTCGTGGTCAGCGAGCTCGTCGCCAACGCCGTCCGCCACGCCCAGCAGTCCCCGGACGCCGAGGTCACCCTCGACGTCACCGACCACATGCTGGTGGTCGCCGTCGCAGACCTGGACCCGCGTCCCATAACCCTGGCCGACGCCGACCGGGCGGCCGGGCAGGGGCTGCGCACGGTGGCCGACCTGGCACACACCTTCGGCGGCGACGTCCGTATCGAGCCCGCCACCGGCGGGCGCGGCAAGACGGTCATCGTCCGCTTCATCCTGCCCGAGGGAACCCCATGAACAGCAGTGAGCCCCAGGCTGTCCAGCTCTACGAGATCACCTACCTCGGTGCCGTCCCCGATACCCGCACCGTAGAGGCGAGCGGGGTCGCAGCCGTCATCGAGCACGCCGGCGAGCACGGCATGAAGATCCTCGTCCGCCCGCACGCCCCAGCCCAGGATGAACCCGACACCCGGATAGGAGGGCAGCCGTCATGACGGACGACAAGCCCGCGCAGAGCAAGGCGGCGAAACAGGAACGGTGGCTGGCCAAGGGCGTCGCACTGCGCGCCTTCTTCTACATCTTCGGCACGCACCTGTTCGCCGGATTCGTGTATCTGCTGTTCTATCTCGGCCAGCACGCGCAGAAATGAGAAGCGGCCGTCTTCCGGTGTCAGAAGCGCAGGTGAACCCGCACTAACGGAAGACGGCCGCCGCATGTGGGGCGCGGCCCCGATGGGGCCTGCGCCGTGTGTGCTGCCTAGATGTGGCTGGTGGCGCGCAGGTCGGCCAGGAGTTCGGCCTGACCTTCCAGGACGCCGGAGAGGATGCCGCGGGCAACCCGCAGCAATTCGGCGATCTGGGGGTGGGTCAGCTGGTAGTACACGTTGGAGCCTTCGCGGCGGGTGACCACCAGGTTGGCCTTGCGCAGGACGGCCAGCTGCTGGGAGAGGCTTGCTGCCTCCACTCCGACCTCGGGCAGCATCTCGGCGACCGCGTGTTCGCGCTCGGCCAGGAGTTCCAGGACGCGGATGCGGACCGGATGCCCGAGCGTTTTGAAGAACTCCGCCTTGAGCTGGTACAGCGGTGTGCTCACCTGAGTACCCCTGCCTCGACTGCCCATCTCATCCACCCAGAACCATTCGCCGAAGGGGCATCCGATCGCCCCTCTCCACACCTTGCGACCTCCACAATTGCAGATCCCTGCAACTCCTGGGACCCGGTGGGCGGCCTTCGTGACGTTCGGACCCCTCAGAGCGGGTCCTTCGCCGGTCAGGCCTTCTTGAGGAACTCGGTCTTCAGGACCAGGCCCTTGACCTGCTTCGTGTTGCACTCGACCTCGCCCGGACGGGAGGTGAGGCGGATGTTCTTGACCAGGGTGCCGCGCTTGAGGGTCTCGGAGGTCCCCTTGACCTTGAGGTCCTTGATCAGGGTGACCGAGTCCCCGTCGGCGAGCTGGGTGCCGTTGGAGTCCTTGACGATGATGTCGCTCATGGCGTGGGTGTCCTTGCCGTTCTCGTAGCTGGTGCTGGTGTTCAGGTGAGGGCGGGTGCGGCCGGGTGATTCGAGTCCGGCCAGTCATCGGTACGCCACTGCTTGACCGCGTCCTGGGCCCCGTGGGCGGCCAGAGCTGCGGCGAGGTCGCAGTGGACGGCGACAGGCGGGCAGGTGGCATCCGGCACGAGAGAGCCATCTGCGGGTATCGCCGCGAGCTCCAAGCGTCGGCCGTTCTCGGCGAGGTGGCGTGCGGCCTGGGCGACGGCGATCTGCCCGCCGGCCGACCATCCCAGCAGTCCGGTCAGGTCGAGGATGACCGGGCCGGTGCCCCGCGCGAGCGCCCACCCGATGGCGCCGGTGAAACGGTCCACGGCGTCTGCGCCGAGATACCCGGCCAGGGACAGCACGCCCAGGTCCTCGCGGGTTGTGTACCGCCATTCGATCGTCATCGTCCGTTCCTCGGTTCGCTCGTCACAGGGGGAGGGTGATCCAGATGGCCTTGCCGCGCCCGTCCGCGTCCGGCCTCACAGCGGCGGTGCCGCCCAGCTCCATCGCCAGCTCGACCACCATGGCCAGGCCGCTGCCCGGGGCGGTAGCAAGCGCCCCGAACAGGGCGGGCTGGTAGGGGTGGCGGTCATGGACGGCGAACGCGAAGGCGCTGGGCCCGTGCGCATAGATGACGGTGATCATCGGCGAGGACACGGCGGCATGGCGGACGGCGTTGGTAACCAGCTCAGCCAGGATCAGCAGCGCCGGGCCCACGCTCGGATGCCGAAGGCCGACCCCGCACTCCATGAGGACCAGCTCGGTGGTCTCCCGGGCGATGCGGACGGCCGAGCCCATGGCGGGCACGTCCAGGACGTGCCGGTATGGCATCGTCTCGACCCGGACACTCACCGGCCCGCCCCCGTCACGGTGCGGGCGAGGCGGAACCCGGACACCTGCTGCGGGTGCAGGCGCAGCAGGGTGTCGTGCGGGCCGTGGGTCCAGCCGGACAGGGTGCGCCGGTAGTGGGCAGCCTCGTCCGGATCGGCGATGACGTCCGCCGGGCCGTGCGCGCTGACCGTCCAGCCCGTGCCGGCTGGGGTACGGATCTCATCGACCTGGTAGGTCAGCAGGGCCCGGCCGGGAACGGTGGCGGCCTGGACGGGGGCACGGACGATCAGGCGCCCGTACTCCATCACGTGCGCCGCGGGGCGCACGACGGCCAGCTCGCGCTGAACGTAGACGAGTCGGCCTTGGCTGGAGCCTTCGAGGAGCCACAGGGCCTCGGTACCGGAAACCTCGATCATGCGGCGGTCGGCGGGAACGGTCATCGTGCGGCCTTCCGGATGCGGAGCGGTCGGTGCTTGAGCGGCAGGAGGCCCGCCTGCTCCAGGTGCTTGCGGGCCCCGGCGATGGCTTCCGGGGTGGTGGCGTACTCACGTCCCTCCAGGCGCAGCAGGTCGAGAGCGCCCACCGCGTCCAGGGCTTGGCGCTGGCCGGGGCGGATACCGGAGGTGAGGACGGCGATACCGCGCCGGTTCAGCTTCTCCACTGCGTCCTTCAAGACGAGGGCGCCGGTGGCGTCCAGGGTCGTGACGCGGGACATGCGCAGGATCACCACCTTCACGTCGGCGACCTCGGAGAGTTCCAGGAGGAAGCGGTGGGCGCCGGCGAAGAAGAGGGGTCCGTCGATGCGGTAGGCGACGATGTGCTCCGCCAGCAGGGCGTGCTCCTCGTCGCTGTGCTCGCCAGGCAGATCCGGGCGGAAGTCGACCTGCTCCATCCGCGCCTGGCTCGCCACCGCCTTCAGGGCGAGGGCGCCCGCGACGACCAGGCCGATGATCACCGCGTAGACGAGGTCGAGGACCAGCGTGGCGGCGGCGGTCAGGACCAGTACGACGGCGTCCGAGCGCGTCGCCTTCGCCATCGCCCGCAACGAGCCGACCTCCACCATGTGGATCGCCGTGGCCAGCAGCACACCAGCGAGCGCGGCCAGCGGAATCTTCGAGACGAGCGGGGCCGCGGCGAACACGATCACCGCGAGCACGGCCGCGTGGGTGAGCGCGGCCAGGCGGGAGGAGGCGCCGGTACGGACGTTGACCGCGGTCCGCGCGATCGCGGCCGTCGCGGGGACGCCGCCGAACAGCGGGGCCGCCAGGTTCGCGATGCCCTGCCCGAACAGCTCCTTGTCCGGGTCGTGCTGCTGCCCCACCGTCATACCGTCCGCGACCGTCGCCGACAGCAGAGACTCCAGCGCGGCCAGAGCGGCCACCGCCACGGCCGGGGCGAGCAGCGAGCCGAGGGCGGACAGGTCGAGGAAGGCGAGGGAGGGTGCGGGCAGGCCGGAGGGCAGGTCCCCGATCGGGGCCGCCCCGTCCAGGTGGAAGACCTGCGCGATCACGGTCGCGGCGATCACCGCGACGATCGAGAACGGGATCGTCGGCTTCCACCGGGCCCCTGCCAGCATCACCGCCGCGACACCGGCCGAGAGACCGATCGCGGTCCAGTTCGGGAACGCCACGAACTCCACGAGCGCCCGCCACGCCACGAGCAAGACCTTCTCCCCCTCCGGCTTCTCGACGCCCAGCGCGTTGGGTATCTGCTGAAGTCCGATCACGCACGCGATGCCCAGGGTGAAGCCCTCCACCACCGGCGCCGGCACGTACCGCATGTACTGCCCGGCCCGCAGCAGGGCGAGGCCGATCAGCAGGACACCGGCCATCAGCCCGACGGTCAGCACCCCGCCCGGCCCGTACTGGGCGACGATCGGCACCAGCACCACGGTCATCGCCCCGGTCGGCCCCGACACCTGGAGGTTCGACCCGCCGAACAGCGCGGCGAGCGCGCCGGCGACCACGGCGGTGGCCAGTCCCGCCTCCGCGCCGAGTCCGGAGGAGACCCCGAAGCCAAGCGCGAGCGGCAGAGCGACGATCGCCACGGTCAGCCCGGCCAGGAGATCCCGGCGGGGAGTGCGGCCCATGACCGCGAAATCAGCCCGCGCTGGCAGCACCGAGCGGACCCGCCCGAGCACGGAAGTCAGGAAGGCGTTCACAGTCACGGCGCCGGGACCTCGGACTCCCGCAACTCCTCCAGCAGCTCGCTCTGCCCAGCCAGCACCTCGGTCAAAATGCGCCGAGCCGCCCGCATCAGCTGCGCGACATCCCCTCCCGCCAGCTCGTAGACCACGGTCGATCCGTCACGCACCGAAGTGACGATCCCCGACCGGCGCAGCACCGCGAGCTGCTGCGACAGCGCAGACGGCTCGACCTCGATCGCGGCCAGCAGCTCCCGCACCGGCATCGGACCGTCCTGCAACAGCTCCAGAACCCTTATCCGCACGGGGTGCCCGAGCATCCGGAAGAACTCGGCCTTGGCCTGATACAGCGGAACCGGCACGGTCTCGCACCCTTCTCACCACCCCGAGCGGGGCAAATGCCTGGTGCTGTGCCCGCGGCTACCTACGGACACAGCCATCACAGCATCTATGAAATTGCAGACTTCTGCAATTCACAGAAACGACGACCTCCCTCGGCTGGAGCCCGTAGCTTCCACTCAGGAGCCTCACCGCCACCCCGCCGTCGAGGCCTTCTCCACGATGGCCGCAAGCCCTCTGCCCGCTGGCGCACGACGCTTCTAGGGCTGGCCATAACCGTCGAGGAAGTTCCCGATCCGCGTCACGGCATCGGCCAGATCTGTGATGTTGGGCAGGGTCACGATCCGGAAGTGATCGGGCTCGGGCCAGTTGAAGCCCGTACCGTGCACGACCATGATCTTTTCCTCGCGCAGCAGGTCGAGGACCATCTGCCGGTCGTCCTTGATCTTGTAGACGGACGGGTCCAGCTTCGGGAACAGGTACAGCGCGCCCTTGGGCTTCACGCAGGTGATGCCGGGGATCTGCGTCAGCAGGTCGTACGCCGTGTCGCGCTGCTCCAGGATCCGCCCGCCGGGCAGCACCAGGTCGTTGATCGACTGCCGGCCGCCGAGCGCCGTGGCGATGGCGTGCTGGGAGGGCATGTTGGCGCAGAGCCGCATGTTCGCCAGGATCGTCAGGCCCTCGATGTAGGACGAGGCGTGCTTCTTGGGCCCGCACACCGCCATCCATCCGGACCGGTAGCCGGCGACGCGGTAGTTCTTGGAGAGCCCGTTGAAGGTGAGCGTCAGCAGGTCCGGCGCGATGGCGGCCGTGTTGGTGTGCGTGGCGCCGTCGTAGAGGATCCGGTCGTAGATCTCGTCCGAGCAGACGATCAGGTTGTGGCGGCGCGCGATGTCCGTGAGCCCGCGCAGCATCTCGTCGTCGTAGACGGCGCCGGTCGGGTTGTTCGGGTTGATGATCACGATCGCGCGGGTGCGGTCGGTGACCTTGCGCTCGATGTCGGCGAGGTCCGGCATCCAGTCGGACTGCTCGTCGCAGCGGTAGTGCACGGCGGTGCCGCCGGCCAGGCTGACGGAGGCGGTCCACAGCGGGTAGTCCGGCGCCGGGACGAGCACCTCGTCGCCGTCGTCGAGCAGCGCCTGCATGGACATCTGGATCAGCTCGGAGACCCCGTTGCCGATGTAGATGTCCTCGACGTCCAGGTCGATGCCCTTGGTCTGGTAGTGCTGCATGACCGCGCGGCGCGCGGAGAGCAGCCCCTTCGCGTCTCCGTAGCCGTGGGCGGTGCCCAGGTTGCGGAGCATGTCCTCAAGGATCTCCGGCGGGCACTCGAAGCCGAAGGCCGCGGGGTTGCCGGTGTTGAGCTTGAGGATGCGATGACCTGCTGCTTCGAGCCGCACGGCTTCTTCGAGCACGGGGCCGCGGATCTCGTAGCAGACATTGGCGAGTTTCGTTGACTGGATCACCTGCATGACGGGAGCTTACGGCTCCACCCTCGGCTACCCACGGGCGCTGCATCTATGAAATTGCAAACTTTCGCAATTCGCGGATTCTGCGGTCCGCTGCCCCGATTCGGGCTGTACCGTTCCGGGCAGGGCCTCGCCGCAACCCCCGTCGGCGAGGCCCTCTGTAAAGCTCGCGAGCAGTTCCCACCCGGGAGCCTCCGCGAAGAGGCTTCCCGCGTTCACCCTCGACCCTCACAGCGTCGGCTCGGCGATCCGCAGCAAACCGCGACTGCTGCTGAGCCCATCGGCCTCGACCTACCAACGCGGCCAGCGGCCCCAGCCGGGACAGATCCGACAGGGCGGCCGCTCGACTCCCCCGACCCACTCACCTGATCGCGAAAACCACTGCGCCGGCCTGCTCCTCAGGGCATCCGAGACCTGCGCTTCCTCCGAGGACTCGCGTAGTGCGGGGCCGACTGTCCCCAGGGCGCCAGTGGGGCCGAGCAGGACGGACACGCCAGCCGACCGTCCCTAAGCTGCCGGCCCGCGACCGGATCCGTGTCCGAGATTAGGACGTGGGCGCGCCTCAACTCAGCGGCGAGACATGTAAAGGTCGAGAGCCTTGTGAAGGAGTTTGTTGAGCGGAAAGTCCCACTCGCCGAGGTATTCGGCAGCCTGGCCGCCGGTGCCGACCTTGAAGCGGAGCAGGCCGAGCAGGTGGTCGGACTCCTCCAGGGTGTCGGTGATGCCGCGCAGGTCGTAGACGCTCGCGCCCAGTTCGTGGGCGTCGGACATCATCCGCCACTGGATGGCGTTGTTCGGCTGGACTTCACGCTTGCGGCTGGTGGAGGCCCCGTAGGAGTACCAGACGTGCTCACCAACGGTCAGCATCGTGGCCGCGGCCAGCACCTCGCCCTCGTGATGGGCGAGATACAGGCGCATCCGGTCCGCGTCCTCCGCCCGGAGTACGGTCCACATCCGCTGAAAGTAAGCCAGCGGCCTGGGGATGAACCGGTCGCGTTCCGCGGTCTCCTTGTAGATCTCGTAGAAGGCGGGCAGATCCTCGTAGCCGCCCTGGACGACCTTGACACCAGCCTTCTCTGCCTTCTTGACGTTGCGGCGCCACTGCTGGTTGAACCCGCGCTGGACCTCGTCCAACGACCGCCCAGCGAGCGGGACCTGGAATACGTAGCGCGGCTGCCCCGCGCTGAACCCGTCTTCATCACCCACCTCGCCCTGCTGCCATCCCAAACGGCGCAGCCGATCGGCGACATCGAAAGCCCGCGGCTCGCACGAGCTGGCCTCAACATCGCGCAGCCGTCCTGCCCGCGGGTCTGCGATGGCGTCCTTGACCGTTCCCGCATCCCAGCGGCGCACGATCACGGGCGGACCCATCTTCACCGAGAACGCGCCGCGGTTCTTCAGATAGGCCAGCATCGGCTCGAGCCACCGCTCAAGATCCGGGGCGTACCAGTCGATGACCGGACCTTCGGGAAGGTAGGCGAGGTACCGCTTGAGCTTCGGCAACGGCCGGAACAGCACGAGCGCCACCCCGACGATCTGGCCGGCCTCATCAATCCATCCGAGACTCTCCGCCCGCCAGTCCGGCTTCACATCCCCCCACGAGGGCACCTGCATGTGACTCACGGAAGGCCGGTCGTTGATGAAGGCCAGATGCTCGTCACGGCTGATCGCTCGCAAGCGGAAGGTCATGCGCAGTGCTCCTCTGTTCGAGGCGTCAGCCTACTTCGCAGACTCCACCCCCACCGCGCCGCAAATCCACCCACAGCGGTGTCGACCGAGGCGTTTGCCGGACTCGATGCCTGGCTGCGCGATGCGCGCGACGAGCCCGCGCTCGCGCAGCCAGGCCAGGCGTTCGGCGGAGAAGTGCGTCTTGTCCGCGCGGAGTTTGACGGTCGGCGCCGCCGTGGTCCCCCGGCGGGACTGGACGGCGGGTACGCCGCGGATGAGCGGCTTGAGGGCGAGGCTGTCGTGTACAGCACCCACGACCGGCATCATGCCGCAGGAATATCAAGTCACGTGAGACAACCTCTAAGCCTTGATTGGTGCGGCCGACCTGGCGGCCTGCTCGATCTTCGCGCGGTAGGCCGCACGGGCTTCCTGGTCGATCTGCTTCTCGTGTTCGGGGCGCATCCCGGTCCGGCCGTCGAGGCCCTCGCGCAGGATGTCGGCGTGCCCGGCATGCCGGTTGGACTCGCCGAGGACATGGACCATGACGGCGAACAGGTTCGTGTCGGTATAAGGCTCCGGCCACCACGGCACGTGGCCGGGGGCGTCGAGGGGAAGCGTGTTGATCGTCGCGTCCGAGTGTTCCCACGTGCGCCGGTAGAACCCGATGATCTGATCGCGGGTCTCGTCCTCGGTCGCCCACTGATCGCTGCCGTCGGAGTCCTGCCACCGGGACAGCGGTTCCGGGGAAGGGCGGTCGAAGACCTCGCCGAAGTACCTGGCCTCGACGTTGGCCACGTGTTTGACGAGGCCGAGGAGGTTGGTCCCGGTCGCTGTCAAAGGCCGGCGGGCGTCGTATTCGGACAAGCCGTCGAGTTTCCAGAGCAGCGCCTCGCGGTCCCGCCGCAGTCTCCCGTGCAGGTTGTCCTTCGCGAATTCATCGATCATGCGGCATGAACCTTCCATGAGCTGTTCGTGGTCTCAAGATCCCGTACGTGGTCCTCCACGGCCGGCAGAGCCGAGGCTTGGGACTCCTTACGCAATGAGCCATCGGGAATGATTGTCTCTCAGAGAGACGTGGGGGTGGGGCGCGTGAGGTTCGCGGCCGACCCGACCTGCGACGGTTACTGGGCAGGAGAACTACACGCATGCTGTTCGGTGCCGTTCTCTGATCCCGTTGAGTAGTTCGGGGCGGGGACCGGGGATGTGGGCGGGTGCCAGGTGAGAATCCAGCCGGCGGTAAGCGCCGCCGCGCCGCCTGCCAGGGCGATGGCGCCGCCTGTTCCGATGCCGGCGGCCACCGAGCCGAAGCAGGCCGGCCCGACGCCCTGCAGCGTCATGCCGCCGGAGCCGAGCAGGCCGAAGGCCTGACCCTGGCCGTCCTGGGGCAGGGCGTCCAGGAACGGCCGTTGCAGGCCGAGACCGTAGGCGAATCCGAAGCCGCAGAGCAGCAGCAGACAGGACGAGACGCCCACTCCGGGCTCGGCGGCGAAGCCGACCAGCGGCAGTCCCATCAGCGCAATCAACGGGACCACCAGTCGCTCCCGGGTGGGTGGCCGTAGCAGTCGCCCCACCAGCAGGTCGCCGACAAGCATGCCGACCGGCAGACAGCCCATCAGCACCGCGTACCAGCCGGGCGCGAAGTGGCGTCCTCCGGCGTAGGCGACGATCAGGCCTTCCGCGCCCGCTACGAACGCGGGCGGTAGCCACTGGGCCAGCATCAGTCGTCGCACCGTGTGTCCGCGCAGCAGCAGGCCAGCACTGTGCAGGCTTGCCCGGACGGCCCCGCCCTCGCCCCGAGCGCTGCCGGGTGTGCCGCCGAAGTCTCCCGGCTGCAGCCGGGGCAGCCGGAGGCGGACGGCGAGCGCGCAGCCGAGGTAGAGGGCGGCGCTCACCGCGAGCGCCCGGTGCGGGCCGAGTACCGCGACGACCGCACCTCCCAGCGCCAGACCGAACAATTGCGCGCCGGAGGAGGCGATGTTGTTCAGTGAACGGCCCAGTACATAGGCATCGCCCTCCAGGCACTGCGCGACCAGCCGACTCGACGCGCCGCTGAACACCGGTGTGGCGAGCGCGACCAGCGCCATGACACCGAGGCTTACCGCGATAGGCATCCGAACCAGGGCGAGCAGTAGGGCGGCGGCGCACGTCAAGGCGTAGCCGCCGGTGATGAGCGTGCGGGGCGGCAGTCGGTCGGCCAGTGAGCCCAGCAGCAGCGAGCCGAACAACTGCGGGAGAAAGCCGATACCGAAGGCCAGTGCGCTCAACAGCGCGGAGCCGGTGGCCGCGAAGACCAGAACCGAGAACGTGGTGATCCGCATCGCGTCCGCGGTGATCGCGACGATGCGGGTTGAGAAGAGCAGCCGGAATCGCGGCTCGGCCAGCACCTCCCGGTAGGTGGCACGGTGGTTGACCTGCGCGGGTTCGGCGGTTGGGGTCATGACGCCCAGCCTCGCCGTGCGCCCACGCCACTCACCAATGATTCGTCGCTGGACGAATCGGAACAGACGTCCCGCGGTAGCCTGGCAGGGTGCTGCGCTTCGAAGTCTCCGTCGAGGACCTGCTGCGCAGCCGCTTCGCGCTGTCGCCCGCGCTGGACCTCTGCCTCCTGCTGCGCTCGCTCGCCGGCCAAGGCCGGCCGCTGCCGCGAGCCTGGGCCGCCCGGCTCATGCCGGCCTTTGAACGGCTTCGCCGTGAGACCGAACTGAACGCCGCCCTCGCGCTGCAGACCCCGCAAGGCGGACCGAACTTCGTCGCTCCGCCGCCGCGCGGCCTGAACCAGACCTGGGCTGACGACCTGGCCGTGATCCGGGCCACACCGCTGGAAGCGGCCCGCCACGAATTCGCTGCCACCGCGACCGGCCCGTCCGCCCGTGATCCCCGCGTACGCGCAGTGCTGGACTCGGCGGACGCCGTCTCCAGGATCGCCGAGGCGATGGACCAGGCGTGGCACGAGCTGCTCGCCGCGGACTGGCCGCAACTGCGCGCGATCTGTGAGCGCGATGTCGTGCACCGGGTGGGGGTGATCGGCGAACACGGATGGGCCGCGACCATCGAGAGCCTGCACCCGGGCGTCGCCTGGCGCGCCGGCGGTATCGAGATCGGCTTCTTCCGAGGCGGAACAGTCCGCCTCGCCGGCGACGGGCTCCTGCTGATCCCTTCGGTCTTCGTCGGGCATATCGCCGCCCACCTGGAAGACCCCTGGCCCAGGACCTTGGTCTATCCAGCCCGCGGCACCGCCGCCCTGTGGGGCGAACAGGAGACCGTCCCCCAACCGGACGCGCTGACTGCTCTGGTCGGCCGGGCTCGGGCCCGGCTGCTGTTGGCGCTGGACGCCCCGGCCAGTACCAGCCACCTCGCCCGAAGCCTCGCCATGGCACCCGGCGCGGTAGGAGACCACCTCGCCATCCTGAGAGGCGCGGGGCTGCTCGTCCGCGCCCGGTCCGGACGGTCGGTGCTCTACCGGCGCACCCCGCTCGGCGAGGCACTGGTCGCCGGTTCGGGCTGAGGGCTCAGATCAGCACTGCTTTTTGAGGCGCCGCCAGCAGATGATCGCGCAGCCGAGGGTGAGGAATGCCTGGTGGATGTCGGCGCGGATTTCCCAGCGGATACGCAGTCGGCGGAACCAGCGCAGAAGCGCGAAGGCCGCTTCGACGACCCAGCGGTTCTTGCCCAGGCCGCTTCCGTGCTCGGTGCCGCGCCGGGCGATGAGCGGGCGGATGCCCAGCTCACGGACCTGGCGGCGGTAGACGTTGTGGTCGTAACCGCGGTCGGCGTAGAGGACGTCGGGGCGCTGACAGCCCTTCCCGTTCCGCGGACCCTCATCACCGTAGTCCGCTGGAGACTGCGGGCAGCCTGAAGAACCATGTTCGAACTCGACAAGGGTGGCATCGTGCTGTCCGAGCTATTCGGAGAGTTCCAATACCCGACTGCACCATTATCCGCGGATGACGTACCGGCGCTGCTGGACCAGATCGCATCGGAGCCGAACCCCGAGCGCTGGAACGGTCTGTGGTCGGCGCTCTGCCATCAAGGCAGTGTCTACTCGGCCAGCTTCGCGGCCCTGCCCTGGCTGGCCGAGGTAGCCGGCGGCTCTGACCGAGAGGAGGCGGTCAGCGCCCTGAACCTGGCGGGCGCGATCTTGGCCGGCTCCGACCAGCCGCACGGGGCCGGCGACGTCCGCGCGCAGCACGCCGCGGTGGTCGAGACTCTGCTGGCGGCGGCGAACGAACGTCTCCGGACGTCGTCCGATCGGAACGAGTACGCCTACCTCCTCGAATCCATGCTGAGCTTCGAAGGCGTCATGAGCTGGGGCGAAGACCTGGCCCAGGGCCTCGTGAACGAGGAGTACGAGGTCACCTGCCCCGGCTGCCAAGCCGACGTGTTCATCGTCATCGGCGAGCGCGGACACTGCTCCACGATCGGCGACTACGCGCTGTCGGAGGACGACGTCGAGACGATACCCCTGCGCCCCGCCGACCCCGAAGCGATGGACGGCATCGGCCGACGGCTCCACGACATCGCCCTGGCCGACGGGCACCCGGAGGTCGCGGCGGCGATGACCCACGTCTTCGGCGATGCGACGTGCCCGGACTGCGAAGCGGGCTTCTCCGTAGCGGATCGGCTGAGCACCGACTGGTTCGCCACGCACTGAGCGCAGGTGTCGGCGGCAGCACTGGCTCAAGGTCGGGGCCGGGACTGAAGCTCACGGCGGGCGGTCGACCCAACGCTCTGCGGCCCCGCGCACGCGACGGCCCCCGTTCGACGCCGGCAGGCGTTCGCCGAAGCCTCCGTAGCGCGAGCTGTCGCGGGGCGTCGCTCGCGCCGTAGTCTCGGGCCGTGCACGAAAACGAGATCAAACTCAAGGCCATCGCCGCGCTCACCGCCCTGCGCGCGGATGTCGGCGAAGGCCTCGCCTCCGAGCTGCTCGCGGAAGTGACCCCCGGTCACTTCCTGGTGCCGGAGGGAGCCGCCCCCGAAGAGGTCGGTGGCGCCGTGCTCGATCAGCTTTCCGCGCCGTTGAGCGCTCTGGTCAACGGTTTCATCGCCGCCTTCGCGGCAGTCGCCTACGCGTACGACGAAACCGGCGCGGAGCCCGGTACCGACGCGATCCTGCAGGAACTCGCCCTTCGTCTCGCCCGGGAGGACGGTCAGCAGGCGCCTTGACCGGTAAGTGCCCCTCGGGTCCACACACCGGCGCACGTGTCAGGTCTCGCTGAGCCCGATGCATGGGGACTGCTGCGGGATGTCCCGTACGGCCTTGTCGATGACGACCAAGGCGTCCCCGGCGAGCAGATCTCCCTCGTTGAAGGCCAACTCCACCGAGGGGATCCGCCCGTAGGTGGTGACCACCCGCGGCCCTCCGCGCGTGGCTCGCTCCTCGTCGAGGACCCAGTCGGTGCCGTTGACGTTCATGCAGGTGTTGATCGTGGGTGCGAGAGGTGCGACACCGCAGCGCAGCACGATGGTGCCATCGCCCCAGCTCGCGGCACCGGCCCCCTTCACCGAGTCGCGCTCCTCCCCCAGCAGCTCGTCAGGGAGCTGTGCGAGGACCCGGCGGCACTGGGGATCACCGGCAAAGGGCCCCGGCTCCACGGATCGTGCACCGGTCAGGGCAAAGGTTCCGGCGGCCGCGAGCCCCAGCACTCCGAGACCCGTCAGGAGAGTCTTCTTCTTTCGATCCACTTCACTCTCCACACCGGCCGACCGACGGACCGTACGCGCCGCCGCGCCGCATCCAGAACAGCTATCCGATCATCCTACTCACGCGTTGGCGATCAGTTGGGGAGACCCGGGGCGAGCCGTGATTCCCGCCAACGCCACTGCCCGCGGTGCGACTTGGCGGTTGTGTGCCATGGCGGCGATCCGCCCGTTCCGGTTGGACCACCAGCCGCATCCGGCCCCCGACACTCTTCGCAGCATCGGGCCCACGAGGCCCGTCCGGCACGAGGAGAGGTCGCGATCCGTTGACCAGGGCACCCGTACCAGGATCGAGAACCGCGGCAGTGGTGGTGGCCGCCGTGGCGGCTCTGCTCGCGGCGGGGCTGCCCGCCGTGGCGGAGCCCGGAGAACCCGCAAGGCCCGGCGGGGCCGCGCTCGCGCCCTCGAAGGGCGGGCCGGGCGCGCGCACGGTGACGCTGGTGACCGGGGACCGGGTCTCCCTCACCGGCAGCGGCGCCGCCACGCAGGTCAGCGGGGTCACCCCGGCCGAGGGGCGCCGGCACGTCGCCTTCACCCGGGCCCGGGTCGACGACCACGAGTACGTCATCCCCGTCGACGCCTCCGAGGCGCTGGCCGGCGGCCGTCTCGACCGGCAGCTGTTCGACGTGACGGCGCTCGCGGCCCAGGGCTACGACGACGCGGCCCGCGAGGACATCCCGCTGATCGCGACCACCGGCACCACGCTCTCGGGCGCAGCGCGCGGCGGCGAGTACGGCGGGCTCGGCCTGGCCGCCCGTACGGTGCGCAAGGCCGACGCCACCCGGTCCTGGCAGGACTTCCTCCGGCAGGGCCGCGAGCGGGGCGCCGCGCCGTCGAAGCTGTGGCTGGACTCCAAGGTCCGGGCGAGCCTCGACCGGAGCGTGGCGATGACCGGCGCTCCCGAGGCCTGGGCCGCGGGGCTCGACGGGAAGGGTGTGAAGGTCGCCGTACTGGACACCGGCTACGACACGGGCCACCCCGACCTGAAGGGCCGGGTGACAGCCGAGAAGAACTTCACCTGGGACGAATCGGTCCAGGACGCCAACGGGCACGGCACGCACGTGGCGTCGACCATCGCGGGTGGCGGCGCGGCGTCCGGCGGCCGGTACAAGGGGGTGGCGCCCGGCGCGGAGCTCGCCGTGGGCAAGGTCCTCGACGGCGGCGGCTCCGGATACATCAGCTGGATCCTCGAAGGCATGGAGTGGGCGGCCGCGCAGAAGGCCGACATCGTGTCCATGTCGCTGGGCTCGGACCTGCCCAGCGACGGCAGCGACCCGCTCTCGCAGGCCGTCGAGACCCTGTCGGCCGGTGGCGGTCCGCTGTTCGTCGTGGCGGCCGGCAACGCGGGGGCGCCCGGGACCATCGGGTCCCCGGCCGCCGCGCCGAGTGCGCTCACCATCGGGTCGATCACCAAGCAGCGCGCGATGTCCCCGTTCTCCTCGCAGGGTCCGGCCCTCGCCGACGGCGCAGTGAAGCCCGAGCTCACCGCGCCGGGCAGCGAGATCACGGCCGCCCGGGCCAAGGGCACCTTCGAAGACGTCGCGGCGAGCGAGTACTACGCCACGATCAGCGGGACCTCGATGGCGACCCCGCACGTCGCGGGCGCCGCGGCCATCGTCAAACAGCGGCATCCCGACTGGGACGCGGCGCGGATCAAGGCGGCGCTCGTCGCCACCGCGCGGCCGGTCGCGGGGGCGGGGGTGTACGAGCAGGGCGCGGGAAGCGTGGACGTGCCCGCGGCCCTGGCCGCCGCGGTGACGGCCTCGCCGCCGGCCGTCTCCGCCGAGCTCTCCTGGCCGTACGCCCAAGAGACCCGCCGGACCGTCGTCTACCGCAACCCGGGCACCAAGGCCGTCCGGCTCACCCTCGACGTGGACGGTGACGCGCCCGTCTCGCTCCTCGCGAAGGCTCTGACGGTGCCCGCGGGCGGCGGCGCCGAGGCGGTCGTACGGATCGACGGCCACCGCGCGAAGGCCGGTACGAGCAGTGCCTGGATCACCGCCCGCGGTGCGGACGGCAGCCGAGTCCGCACCCCGGTCGGCGTCGAGGCCGAGGCGAAGAGCGCGACCCTGACCCTGGCTCCCGGCGCGACGCGCCCCGGAGTGGACCGGGCCTACACCACCGTCGTCGTGCAGAACGAAGGGACCGGGGCCGCCGAGCTGGTCGGCCTCGCCGCCGGCGAGGAGCGGTTGCGGCTGCCCGAGGGCTCCTACCGGGTGCTCGGCAGCGTCTGGGAGTGCGACCTGGAGGGTGAGGTGACGGTCGCCCAGTCCACCGTCCAGCTCGCGCAGCGGGTGACGCTCACCGGGGACCGGACGGTGACCCTCGACGTGTCGGGGGCGCGGCCGGTCACGATGGCCGTGGACGATCCGCGGATGCGCGTCGTCCAGCAGGGCTCGGCCCAGGGGCTGGTCTCCGACGTCGGCGCGGCTACCACCGGGCTGCTCACACCGGTCTACGAGGGCCGGTACCAGGCGTACGCGGTGGGCAGCTCCCGGATGCCCGGGCTCGGGTACTTCGCCGGGGCGTCCTGGCAGCAGCCGTTCCTGCACGCGCGGACGTCGGGCGCGGACCCGGTGGACATCCCGGTGGGCCCGTACTACTTCGCGCGCATCGAGTGGGACATCACGGGCGAGGTGGTCGACGCCGGTGACGGCAGTGCGCTCGGCGGGCTGCGGCTGACGGACAAGGTGGTGCTGTTCGAGCCTGGTTACGGGGCTCCGGGCGAGGAGGTCGCCAGGCGCTACCAGGCCATCAAGGAGCAGAAGCCGGCCGTGGTCCTGATCGGCCGGGGCTGGGTCTCCGCCGAGCCCGAGGACCAGGTGCTCACCATCGCGGAGCCCGGACCGACGCTGCTGCGCGAGCGCCTGGCCGGCGGGCCCGTCACCCTCTCCATCAAGGCCGAACGCAACGGCGAGCGCGCGTACTTCACCTTCCACACGTACGAGGACGGGGTTCCGGCCGGCGCCCGCTGGACCGATCGCGGGCAGGACATGGCGGCGGTCGAGCACGCGCTCCGCACCACGGGCTACCCCAACGACCCCAAGGGCCTGTACGGCTGGGCCCGTTACAAGGGTCTCGACGTGGTGCAGCAGCACACGGTCGTGCGGGCGCCGCACCGGCTCACCGCGTACTACACCCCGGACGTCCCGTGGCGGACGGCGACCTTCGAGTACGCGACCGACGAGGGGCTCGCCCTCGGCACCCAGTTCACGGAACCGACCGTCTACCGGGCGGGCCGTACGACCCGGGACTCCTGGCTCACCGGGCCGTTCAACCCCTCCCTGTCGGTCCTGGGCCCCGACGGGCGGGCGCAGGCGACCCGCGACGGGGACAAGCTGCGGCTCGACCTGCCGATGTTCTCGGACGCCTCGGGCCACCGCTCGCAGGCGGTCGCGGAGCTGGAGAGCGGGGAGACGGTGCTGCGCGACGAGGAGGGCAAGGTCCTGGCCCGCAACGACGTCGGCGGGCGCGGGGTGTTCGACGTGCCGGCCCGCACCCGGTGGTACGAGCTCAGCTCCACCACCACGCGCGCCGGCTCCATGTGGGAGCTGGGCACGACGGTGCAGGACACCTGGCGGTTCCGGTCGGGCCGTACCGACGGTGGACGGCCCCTCGGCCTGCTGGACACCCGGTACGACATGTCGGGTCTCGACGGGGACAACTCGGTGACAGCGGGCCGGGAGTTCACCCTCGGTGTCGGCTTCGAGCGGCAGCGGGGCGCGCACGGCGCCGGCGTGGACCGGGTGACGGCCGCGTACTCCACGGACGACGGGACCACCTGGAAGACGGCGAAGGTCCGTACGGGCAGCGGTGGTTGGAGGGTCACGGTCCCGGGCCTGCCCGAGGGCCGGGTGTCGCTCCGGGTCACGGGAACGGCCCGTGACGGGGCCTCGCTGACCGAGACGATCACGCGGGCCTACCGAGTGGGCTGCCCCGAGTACTGGTGCGCGTACGCCCCCTCGTGGCCGCACTGGCCGGCCGGCTGATCCTGACCGGGCGGCCGGCGGCCGGGTCAGGTGGGCGGTAACACGCTCCCTGACCCGGCCGCACCCATCGGGGTGCAGTGGCGCGCCGCCAATTTCTTTGCCGCGTCCCGCGTTTCGGCTCGCACCAGGGCCGCCCGTGGGCGACGGTGGACCTCCCCGCACCCATCGTGTTCCGAGGAGACCCGTCATGAACTGGACGCTCGAAGTGGTTCCGGTCCCTGTCACCGACATGGACCGGTCCAAGGAGTTCTACGCGGACAAGGTCGGCTTCACGCTCGACCTCGACAGCGAGGTCGCGCCCGGCATCCGCATCATCCAGCTGACCCCGCCCGGCTCCCGCTGTTCGATCGCGCTGGAACACGGGATGCCCCCGGCGCCCGGTACGCGCCAGATGGCACCGGGCACGCTGCAGGGCCTGCAGCTCTGCGTCACCGACATCGAGGCGGCGCGGGAGGAGCTGACGTCGCGCGGTGTGGAGGTGTCGCCGGTGCGGCACATCGGCGAGAAGGGCTGGGAGGACGGCAAGGGCGACACCTGGAACTCCTTCCTGACCTTCGCCGACCCGGACGGAAACGGCTGGGTGGTCCAGGAAGCGCCCTCGGAGCTGTCGGAACGCTGACGCCTCCGAAGCCCTGTGCGGCCCCGTGACTACGGGCGCCGGGCGCGGGCAGCCTCTGCTGCCGGAGTCCGCGATGCCGGGGACGGGTCCTGTTCCCGCATCGCCCACGGGGATCCGTACGCGGTGAGCAGGTCGAGGAAGGGCCGGGGAGGCAGGGCCTCCGGGCCGAGGACTCCGGACCCCGACCACACCTCGGCGGCGAGCAGTTCGAGGGCCACGACGGGGTTGACGGCGGTCTGCCAGACCACTGCCTGGGAGCCGTACTCGCGCATGGACCACTGGTTGTCGACCACGTGGTAGAGGTACACCTCGCGGGGCAGGTCGTCCTTGGTGCCCTTGACCCAGGTCCCGGCGCACGTGCGGCCGGTCATCCGGTCCCCGAGGGTCGCCGGGTCGGGCAGGCAGGCCGCGACCACGTCGCGCGGTGAGACGCGGACCGGGCTGCCGTCCTCGCTGCGGACGGTGACCGGTTCGGTGGAGTCCAGGCCGAGCGCGTGGAGGGTCTTCAGCTTGCCGATGAAATCGTCGCCGAGGCCGTACTTGAAGGTGACCCGGCGGGCTCCGACCCAGCGCGGGACGAGGAGGACCTCCTCGTGCTCGACGTTGACGCACTCCACGGGGCCGATGCCCTCGGGGAAGTCGAAGACCTCCGGCTCGCTGAACGGTTCGGTGGTGAACCAGCCGCGTTCGCGCTCGTAGACCACTGGAGGGTTCAGGCACTCCTCGATCGTCGTCCAGATGTTGAAGGACGGTGCGAACTCGTAGCCCTCGACGGCCAGATCGGCCCCGTCCCGGATTCCGATCTCCTCGATGTCGTCGAAGAGCTCCTCGGCCGCGTAGCGGGCGAAGACGTCCGAGAGACCGGGCTCCACACCCATGCCGACGAGCGCGAGCCGGCCCGACTTCTCCCATTCCGCGGCCCGGTCGAACTGCTCGTCGCCGAGCTTGATCCCGCAGGTGCCGTACGGGTCCGCGGGGTGCGGGCGGGACAGGGACATGGCCATGTCCACGTAGTGGGTGCCCGCCGCCAGCGCGGCGTTGAACAGCGGCATGACGAACCGCGGGTCGGTGGCGTTCATCAGGACGTCGCACCCGTGCTCGGTGAGCAGCCGGGTGATCCCCTCCTCGTCGGAGGCGTCCGCGCGGCAGGCGAGGAAGCGGTGCTCCGCCTCTCCCAGGGCGGCGACCGCGGCCTCGGCGCGGGCCAGGTCGTAGTCGGCGACGACGAAACGGTCGAAGAAACCGCGGCGGGCGGCGATCTTGGCGATCGCGCTTCCGACACCTCCGGCACCCACAAGCAGAACACGCATGACGAGGTCCTCTCTCGATGGGGCGTGTGCCCCGGGGGCCGATGGAACCGTCTGCCGGGAGTTAAGGTCAATGGTGTTGGCATAAGGCCGCGAACGACCCAGGGAGGCGGGGACGCGATGCCGAAGGACGTGGTTCCGGAGGAGGCCCGCCGGCGGCGCCGCCCGACCCGGCAGGGCACGGTGCTCTCCGAGCGGCTGATCGTCGAGACGGCGCTGCGGATGGTGCGCGAGCACGGAAGCGCCGGCCTGACCGCCCGGCGGCTCGGCAACGCCCTGGGAGCGGACCCCAGCACCCTCTACCGCTACTTCGACGGCATGGACGGGCTGACTCTGGCCATCGGCGAGGAGCTCATCGGCCGGGCCCTCGCCGGCTGGGCCCCGACCGGGCGCTGGCGCGAGGACCTGCGCTCCCTGGGGCTGCGCATTTACGGTGCCTACCTCGCCCATCCGCAGGCCGCCCTGCTGACCACGAGCCGGGTGACCGGGCGACCCCGGGAGATCGCGGCCGACGAGGCGATCCTCGGCAGCCTGCGCGGTGCGGGGTTCGGCGACGAGGCCGCCGTGCGGATCTACCACGCCTACATCGACCAGTGCCTCGCCTTCGCGGCGCTCGACGCGGCTTCCCTGGCGCTGACGGAGCAGGCTCGGGAGTCCGATGAGGAGCGGTGGGAGTCCACGTACGCCCGCCTGCCGGCCGGTACGTACCCGAACATCGCGGCCACCGCCGGACTCCTCGCGGCGCGGATGCCGCACAGTGCGTATCCGGTGGCGCTGGACATGCTGCTGGCGAGCGCCGAGCGTGAGCTGGCCGGCGGAGGCGGGAGCGGGAGCGACGCGGTCTGAGCGCGTCGGGCTGCTTTCCTGCCGGCCCACCGGATCGGGGCCAGGCAAGGCGCTCGTGTGCGCACGCGGGGATCAGCAGAGCCCTCTAGTCAGATGTTTATTGCGAGACTGAGTCTGCTTTTTGCGCAGGATCATAGACTTCCTCCATGCGGAGTCGTAGCGTCCCGGGTTGAGCCACTTCCGCTCCTCACCGATCGAGCCGCAAGGACGTGCGTGCCCGTGCCCCAGCCCCCACGGAGTCATCCCGTGACACCCCGGCAAGTCCGCTCCCTCAGACGGCGGACCAGCGCCGTCTTCCTGGCCCTCTCCCTCACCGGGACCGCCGCACTGACCGCCCTGACCTTCGGCGCCGCCCCCTCGGCGCACGCCGCCGGAGTGCCCGCGCCCTCGCCGATCGGCATAGCCGGGCGGGGCGCGAGCGTGCCGTTCACCGAACTGGAGGCCGAGTACGCGGCCACCAACGGCACGTTCATCGGCCCCGACCGGCTCTACGGGAGCCTCCCCTCGGAGGCCTCCGGCCGACAGGCCGTGACGCTGAACGCCGTGGGCCAGTACGTCGAGTTCACCCTGACCAAGCCCGCCAACGCGATGTCGCTGCGCTACAGCCTCCCGGACACCGGTGACGGGAAGGGGCGCGACGCGACCCTGGACGTACGGGCCGACGGCCAGTCGGTGAAGACCCTTCCCGTCACCTCCAAGTACAGCTGGTACTACGGCGGTTATCCCTTCAACAACAGCCCGGGCGACACCAACCCGCACCACTTCTACGACGAGTCCCGCACCCTGCTGGGCTCCACCTATCCGGCGGGCACCAAGATCCGCGTGCAGGTGACCTCGACTGCGCAGTCGCCCACCTTCACCATCGACCTCGCCGACTTCGAGCAGGTCGCCCCGGCCGCCGGCAAGCCTGCCGGAGCGCTCGACGCCGTCGCCGACTTCGGCGCGGACCCGACCGGCGCCACCGATTCCACGGCCCGCATGCAGGCCGCCGTGGACGCGGGACAGGCTCAGGGCAAGACGGTCT
Source organism: Streptomyces sp. NBC_00086 (assembly GCF_026343255.1). NCBI lineage: Bacteria > Bacillati > Actinomycetota > Actinomycetes > Kitasatosporales > Streptomycetaceae > Streptomyces > Streptomyces sp. NBC_00086. The sequence continues at coordinate 48,483 of NZ_JAPELZ010000001.1, forward strand.
ACGTCCCGCCGGGCAACTACACCCTCTACGACCACGTCGTCGTCGACGGGGTCACGGTCCAGGGCGCGGGCCCCTGGTACTCCGTCTTCGGCGGGCGCGACCCGGTGAACCGCAACCGCGCCGCCGGCTTCTACGGAAAGTACGTCCCCGGCGGGGGCTACACGGGGCCGGTCCGGTCGCACGAGGCGAACGGGCCGAGCAAGAACGTCACCCTCAAGGACTTCGCGATCATCGGCGACATCCGTGAGCGGATCGACGACGACCAGGTCAACGCCGTGGGCGGGGCGATGTCCAACTCCACGGTGGACAACCTCTGGATCCAGCACGTGAAGGTCGCCGCCTGGATGGACGGCCCGATGGACCGCTTCACCATCCAGAACAGCCGCTTCCTCGACATGACGGCGGACGGCGTGAATTTCCACACGGGTGTCACGAATTCCCGTGTCACCAACACTTTCGTGCGCAACGCGGGTGACGACGGTCTGGCCTCCTGGCCCCAGGACAAGCCGAACACCAACATCAGCTTCGACCACAACACGGTCGTCCTGCCGATCCTCGCCAACAACATCGTCACCTACGGCGGCAAGGACTTCACCATCTCGGACAACGTCATGTCCGACACCATCAGCAACGGCGGCGGGCTGCACATCGCCAACCGCTACCCGGGGGTGAACTCCGGCAAGGGCACCGCGGTGGCCGGCACCATCACCGCCGCCCGCAACACCCTCATCCGCACCGGCAACAGCGACTTCAACTGGAACTTCGGGGTCGGCGCGATCTGGTTCTCCGGCCTGAACGAGGCCGTGCAGGGCGCCGCCATCAAGATCTCCGACACGGACATCCTGGACTCCTCGTACGCGGCGATCCACTCGATCGAAGGGCCGATCAGCGGGGTGGAGCTCACCAACGTCAACATCGACGGGGCAGGAACCTACGCCATCCAGGCGCAGTCCAACCTCGCCGCGAAGTTCACCCGCGTCACCGCCAAGAACATCGCCCAGTCGTCGACCCCGATCCACAACTGCATCGGCGCCGGCCTCCAGATCGCCGATGGCGGCGGCAACTCCGGCTGGAACACCGGTCAAACCTGCTCCGGCGTGTGGCCCGCGCCGGTGTGGACCAACGGCGGCGTTCCCACCGGTCCGACCACGCCTCCGACCACTCCCCCGACGACGCCCCCCACGACCCCGCCCACGACGCCCCCCACCACACCGCCGACGACACCTCCCACCACACCGCCGAACGGCAACCTCGCCCAGGGCAGGCCCGCCACCGCCTCCTCGGCCGTCCAGTCGTACACGGCATCGAACGCCGTCGACGGCAACGCCTCCACCTACTGGGAGAGCAACGGAAACTCCTTCCCGCAGACCCTGACGGTGGATCTCGGCGACACCAAGCGGATCGGCAAGGTCACCCTCAAGCTCCCGCCCTCCTCCGACTGGGCCACGCGGACCGAGACCCTCGCGGTGATCGGATCCACCGACAACTCCGCCTGGTCCACCCTGCGCGCCTCCGCGGGCGTCACCTTCGATCCCGCCTCCGGCAACACCGCCACGCTCACCTTCGAGCCGGCCGACGTCCGCTACGTACGGCTGAACGTCACCGGCAACACCGGCTGGGCGGCGGGGCAGATCTCGGAGTTCGAGGTCTACGCCGCGGCCGACGGCACCCCGACGACACCGCCGACCACTCCCGCACCGACCACCACCCCGACACCGACCACCCCGCCGGCCGGCACCAACCTCGCGCAGGGCAAGAGCGCCACCGACACGACCCACACCCAGGGTTACGTGGCCGCCAACGTCACCGACGGGAACTCCGGAAGCTACTGGGAGAGCAACAACAACGCCTTCCCGCAGTCGGTCACCGTCGACCTCGGCGCCACCCGGACCGTCGGCCGACTGGTGCTGAAGCTCCCCGCCACCTGGGGCACCCGCGTCCAGACCCTCTCGGTGCTCGGATCCACGGACGGTGCGGCCTGGTCGACGCTCAAGGCTTCCGCCGCCTACACCTTCACCGAGGGATCCAACACGGTCACCGTCACGCTTCCCGCCTCCGGCGTCCGCCACCTGCGCCTGACCTTCACCGGCAACACCGGCTGGCCCGCGGGCCAGCTGTCGGAACTGGAGGCGTACGGCTCCTAGCGCGTCCGCGCACCGCACGCCGACGGCCGGCCCGGGCTCCCTCCCGGCCGGCCGTCCCGCTGGCCGGAGCGGGCCGTGGGCCGGCACAGCCGACCCGGACACGCCAGGAGCCGCCCCGTGCTCGCCGGCGTGCCGTCATCACACGGTTCCGGCCCGGCCGCTCCTCCCGGCCCGCACGTCGGCGACGGCATAGGGCAGCCCGGGCAGCGGCAGGAGCGCCGCCGCCCACAGCGGCAGCGTGAACAGCGCCCCGTCACCGGCCAACAGGCTGGTGATTATCGCGGCGGGCAGGGCCGTGGCGAAGGCCAGGACCCAGCCCGCACCTATGCCCAGGCTGCCCCGCCGCAGCTCCCAGGCGACCGTGGCCACGCCGAGGACCGTCCAGAAGGCCAGGTAGTCGGGGGTCACGTCGAGGTTGGTGGTCCAATGGCGCAAGTAGGAGAACAGCAGGACGCAGCCGGCCACGAGACAGCCCAGGGACGCCACGCGCAGCACCCGGCGGGAGAGCGGGACGCGCGCCCGCGCCCATGCCGCGGCGAAGCGGCGGACGTCCCGGCCGACAACGTCCTGTCCCGTGCGGCCGGCTGCCTCGGCGTCCTCCAGGTGGGCGGAGAGCTCGTCGAGCATCTCCCGTACGGACGCGTCGTCGATCCCCCGGTACTCCCAGTTGCTGCGGCAGGCCGCGAGTATCCGCTCGTTCGTCATGGTGTGGTTCCCCCCGTGGGTTCCGTGGTGGTCAGGATGCGGCCCACCTGCCCGGCGAAGGCGAGCCAGTCGGCCCGGCCGCCGCTCAGTTCGGCGTGCCCCGCCCCGGTCAGGCGGTAGTACTTGCGCGGGGCGCCGCCGCTCGGAGAGGGGGCGCGGTAGGAGGAGATGAGGCCCGCCCGCTCCATCCTGGCGAGCAGCGGATAGATGCTGCCGTCGCTGACCAGCTCCAGCCCGCCCGCGGCGAGCGCCTCGGCGAACTCGAAGCCGTACCGGGGCCGTTCGGCGATCAGCGACAGGAGGCACAGGTCGAGCACCCCGCGCAGGAGCTGACTGCGCCGCTGGTCACCGGCGGCGGGCAGTTCCTTTGTCATGCGGTACAAGATAGTCATCAAGTACCTTGCACCACAAGAGAGTCGGGATCCGCTCCCATCCTGCTCCGGCGGGAACCTGACCTGAGTACCGCGGCCGCCCCGCTGCCGGGTTCCCCGCCGACCGGAAGGTCGGCGGGGACCTGTCAGCAGGTCTTCCGGTAGGGGAGATCCGGGAGGTACGTGCGCCAGTCGGACCGGGAGAGTCCGGTTCCGGCACGGGTACAGACGGACTCCGCGAGTCGGGCCGGCGCCACCTCGTGGGTGCGCACGGTGCTGTGTTCGCCCACGCTGTGCAGGGTGTGTCCGTCGGGAGAGAAGGCGACGGCCACGATCCCGTCGCCGGGGGTCGGCAGCGGGGATCCCAGAGGCCGGCCCGAGTCCACGTCCCAGAGCCGGAGCGTGCCGGAGGCGTCCGCCACGGCCAGGGTCCGGCCGTCGGGAGAGAAGGCCAGGGAGGTGACGGACCTTTCGTCGTCGATACCGACCGCGTCGAACCCGGCCGTGTCGAACCCGGCCGGGAGGGTGGCCAGTCGCCGCTCGGCCTCCCCGTCCCACAGGGTGACCCCGCCCGTCGTGTCACCGACCGCCAAGCGGGTGCCGTCGGAGCTGTAGGCCATCACCCCGCCCCCTTCCTTCGTGAGGCCCCGTTCGGTGCGCCGGCCGGTGGTGACGTCGAAGGTGTTCGAGGAGGTCGCGAGCAGTCGCCCGTCAGGACGGACCGCGAGCGGGGCGGCTCGGTCGCTCCGGGAGCTCCTCGCGGAGGAGACCCGGTCCTTCGTGAGGTCCTGGGGCCGGGTACGGCGCCCGCTCGCCAAGTCCCTTACGTCCAGGGTGTCAACGCCCGCGCGCGTCGTGAGCAGGGACCGGCCGTCGGGTGAGACGGCCATCCCCGTGATGGGCATCCGGGCGGCGAACGGCGGTTTCGGGTCCGCGGGAAGCGCACGGGCCGTGTTCGCCGGCACGTCCCACAACGCCGGCTCCTGGGCACTCTCCCGCTGGCCGTCCCCGGCGTCGGAGCCTTCGGCGAAGCCGGTTCGGGCGTGGGCGAGGGTTCGTCCGTCGGGGCTGAGCGCGAGCAGGACCCGGCAGTCGGGCCCTGTCGGCGATTCGGTGGATCCCGGTACGGCCTTCGGGCAGTCGGCCGACGGGGTGCGGGCGGTGCGCCGGCCGTCGGCGACGGCGTAGGCCTCGAACCAGGTGCCGGCGCCCTGCCGGCGGTCGACCGCGACGGTCGTGACGTCCGCGCTGAAGGTGCCCGTGGATGCCGGTTCGGGGTTCCAGTCCGGTGTCGTGGCCGGTCCGTAAGAGATCGTGCGCACCGTGGTGTCCCCGAGTCGGCGTTCGGTCAGGTACCTGATGACGCCGTCCTTCGGGTCGATCCGGAGCTGGGAGGCGGCCCCGTTGGCGAGGGAGTGGCGGAAGACCGGCCGTTCGGGCGCGGCCAGCCGCCACATCAGGATCTCCCGGCCGTCGAGGGCCGCGGCGAACCGGCCGTCGGGGCTGGTGGTCACCTCGGTCAGGCCGGGGTGGTCGATCCGGACCGGTTCCCGGTCCGTGACCGGGTCCCACAGGCTCAGGCCGCCCGGCACCTGGGCCAGCAGGACGGCGCCGTCCCCGGTGAAGCGGAACGAGTCGACGGCGCACGCGCCGGGTCGGGTGGCGGGCAGCTCCTTGCCCCGTGCCACGTCCCAGACCCTCAGGGGCACGTCGGCCCGTTCGGAGGCGTTCACCGCATCCCCTCCCCTGGCGCACACGGCCAGGTGGCTTCCGTCCGGGCTGAGTTCCCACATCGGATGCCGTCCGGTCGGCACCTCCAGCAGGGTGCGGCCGTCTCGTGCGTCCCGGAGCGAGAGCCGGCCGGTGGCGCCGTCCATGTCCATGGTGGCGACGATCTGTGCGGCGGCCGTCCATACGACCGAAGAACCCTCCACCCGGGGCACGGCGTCGAGCGCCGTCCCGGTCGCCAGATCCAGTCGGCGCGCCCCGCTCCCGGATCCGGGACCCTCCTTCTCCCCGAACCCCTGCACCAGGGCGGTACGGCCGTCCGGGGAGATTCCGCGGAACAGGGTTCCCCGGTCGAGGGCCGTCGCCGGCCCGACCGCCGTCCTCTTCGTGACGTCCCAGGCGCGTACGGAATCCACGTCGACGGTGACCGCGACGCGGCCGTCGGCGCTCAGCCGGACCGGGAGCGCGGGGTGGGAGAGCCAGGGCCCGGCCTCGTCCGGCACGTCGAAGGCATCGGACTCGGACTGGACGGACGCCGCCAGCAGCGCCGACCGGGTCTCGGCGGTCTCGGCGAGCCGCCAGGCGGCCACGCTCAGCCGCATCGCCAGCGCGGGGTCGGAGCTGCGCAGGCCCTGGGCCACGGCCGACAGCTGACCGGCGGCCAGTTCCTCCCCCTTGACCCGCCGGATCTCGGCGTCGACCCGCTGGCGGACGTTGTCGCGGCCCTGCTGCCAGGCGGTCGTGCTCGCCACCGTGAGGAGGACGAGGAGGAGGGCGACGACGGAGGTCACCCCGCGCCGGATGCGACGCGTACGGGCCCGGGACGCGAGACCCGCGCTCAGGAACTCCCGCTCCGTCGGTACCAGTTCGGCGCGCCGGCCCGCTTCGTCCGCGAACGTGGCCTCGGCCTCGGCCAGTTCCCCGCCGCGCAGGAGCGCTCCGGCGTCGCGTCGGCGGGTCAGCCAGTTCTGGGTGGCCTGGGTCAACCGGCGGTGTCGCCGCAGCCGTTCACGGTCCGTGTCGATCCAGCCGGACAGCCGCGGCCACGCGGTGATCAGGGCCTCGTGCGCCAGGTCCACGACGTCCCGGTCCAGGGTGACGAGCCGGGCCCGGGCCAGCCGGTCCAGCACCGCACCGGCCTCGGCGGCTTCCGGGGAGTCCGGGGGCACGAGGGTGTCGCGGGGTACGGGCCTGCGTGTGTCGGGTGCTCCGTCGCCGGGGGTGATCAGGTTCAGCAGGAGGCGACGCGCGACGGGGGCGCGGCCGGGCCCGAGTTCCGCGTACAGCTCCTCGGCGGTCTGGGCCAGGGCTCCGCGCAGACCACCGGCCGCCTCGTGTCCGGCCAGGGTCAGCGTGCGCCCGCGGCGGCGCCGCCAGGTCTCCAGCAGGGCGTGGGAGAGCAGCGGCAGGCTGCCGGGTTCGCGGGTGACCTCGTCCACGAGCCGGGCCGTGAGGGCGCGTTCGACGGTGAGACCGGCCGCTGCCGCGGGGCGCACGATCGCGCCGCGCATCTCCTCGGCGGTCAGCGGGCCCACGGGGAGGGTCGCGGCTCGGGCGGCCTCGGCGAGGGCGGGGTGGGCCAGGAAGTTCGCGTAGAAGTCGGCGCGCACGCCGAGTACCACGCGGATCCGGCTTCCGGGGTCGCGGGCGGCGAGGAGGGCCGCGAGGAAGTCCCGCCGTTCGTCGGGGTCCGTACAGAGGGTGAAGACCTCCTCGAACTGGTCGACGATCAGCCAGGTCTCGCCGTCCGCGGCGGCCGGGGTGAGAACCGGCGCGTGGGTCCGCATGGGGTGTTCGCCGGGGGTGAGGACGCGCAGGGCCGCGGCGGGGGGCAGCGGCGGAGCGGAGCGGCGCAGGCGCGGGACAAGACCGGCTCGCAGCAGCGAGGACTTGCCGCTCCCGGAGGGGCCGAGGACCACGCCGAAGCGGTGTTCGGCGACCAGGGCCGTCAGTTGGTCGGTCAGGCGTTCCCGGCCGAAGAACACCGGCTCGTCCTCGGGTTCGAAGCGGGTCAGGCCCCGATAGGGCGGAGCGCCGCCGCCGTCGGTACCGAGCGCGAGGGCGGCCAGGGCTTCGGCCGCGGCTTCGCTCTCTGCTGCGGCTTCGGCCTCGCGCCACCGTCGTTCCCACTCCGGCCGGGCGCCGCCGCAGACCTCGGCGTAGGCCAGCGCCACGGGCAGGCTCGGCAGCCGGTTCCCGGAGGCGGCCTGGGAGAGCGCCGTCACCGAATAGCCGGCCCGCGAGGCCAGTTCCCGGTAAGGGACGGCGCCGGCCTCGCGGCGCAGTGCGCGGAGCTCACCGGCGAACCGGGCTATGGGACCGGCCTGTGGATCGAGCGCCTTCTCGGGCCTTCCCGCACCACTTCCCATGCTGCTCCTCTCCCCCGGGGTCAAGATCTTTTCCACCGTAGGAGGGGGCGCCCGCAGTCACAAGGGCCTCTTCGGCCACGGAAATCAATTGTTCAGCCGCCCGGACCGGGGCTGCTGAACAATGCGCGAGCCGGTGGACTGCTGCCGTGACCCGGTCGCCGCACGGCCCGGACGGCTCGCCCTTCCCACCCCCGCCTCTCCCCCTAGGGGTCGGTGGGACACGGGCCGGCCGGGCCGCGGCGGCCGGTGTCACCACACCGCCACCCACACCGCGTACGCCACGTGCGCCACACGACGGGGCGCGCCGCGTCGGCTCAGGCCGCAGTGCGCGCCTTCCACAGGAGCAGAGTTGTTCACACGGACCCACAGGCCTCGACAAGCCGCGGGGGCCCTCGCCCTCGCCACCGCCGTCGTCGCCCTCAGCACGGGGCTGACCGGCCCCGCGGGGGCGGCGCCCGCCGCCTCCCCCACCAGGAGCGCCACGGGCTCTCCCGTGACCGTCACGCTGATCACCGGCGACCGGGTGACCGTGAACGGCAGCGGCGCCGTCGTGCGCTTCGAGCCCGGCAAGGGCCGTGAGCGCGTACCGGTCCAGATCGAACGTGCCGACGGCCGCACCCTGGTCCTGCCCGCCGACGCGCGGGCCCTGCTGGCCGCCGGCAAGCTGGACCGGCGCCTCTTCGACGTCACCACGCTCGCCGACCCGACCCTGCGCGCACTGCACCGCGGCGGACTCGGCCTGATCGTCCAGTACGAGGGTGCCGCCGGGGCGGCACGCACCCAGCTGCGGTCCGCCGCCGGCAACGGGGCGGGGCGCGCCCTCCAGAGCGTCAACGCCGAAGTCGTCAAGGCCTCGCCCGCCGACGCCACGAAGGTCTGGGAGGCCCTGACCAGCCCCACCGCCCGCGGCCTGCGAGCCGCGGACGCCGGCATCGGCAAGGTCTGGCTGGACGGCGTGCGCAAGGCGAGCCTGGACAAGAGCACGAAGCAGATCGGCGCCGACCGGGCCTGGCAGGCCGGGTTCGACGGCACGGGCGTGAAGATCGCCGTCCTGGACACCGGTGTCGACAAGACCCACGAGGACCTGAAGAGCCAGGTCGTCGCGGAGAAGAACTTCTCCGACTCCCCCGACACCACCGACCGCGTCGGCCACGGCACCCACGTGGCCTCCATCGCGGCCGGGACCGGGGCCGCGTCCGGCGGAGCACTGAAGGGCGTCGCGCCCGGTGCCAAGGTGATCAGCGGCAAGGTCCTCGACGACCGGGGCTACGGCTCCGATTCCGCGGTCATCGCGGGCATGGAGTGGGCCGTCGCCGAAGGGGCGTCCGTCGTCAACCTCAGCCTCGGAAGCCGGGACTTCCCCGGCGTGGACCCGGTCGAGGCCACCGTCGACCGGCTGTCGGCGGAGAAGGGGGTGCTGTTCGCCATCGCCGCGGGCAACGACGGGGCCGGCGAGTCCACGGTCGGCTCGCCCGGCAGCGCCGACGCCGCCCTGACCGTAGGCGCCGTCGACGACAAGGACGTGCTCGCGGAGTTCTCCAGCAGGGGCCCGCGCGTCGGAGACGGCGCGGTCAAGCCCGACCTCACCGCGCCCGGCGTGGGCATCACCGCCGCGGCGGCGCCGGGGAGCAAGCTCGACACCGACCCCGGGGCCCAGCACCCCGTCCCGGGTTACCTGCAGCTCAACGGCACCTCCATGGCCACCCCGCACGTGGCCGGAGCGGCGGCGCTGCTGAAGCAGAAGAACCCCGGCTGGACCGGGACCGAGCTCAAGGGCGCGCTGACCGCGTCGACCAAGGACGGCGCGGTCGGCGTCCAGCAGCAGGGCACGGGCCGTGTGCAGGTGGACAAGGCCCTGTCCCAAACGGTGATCACCGAGCAGCCGTCGGTGTCCCTCGGCACGGCCCAGTGGCCGCACGCCGACGACGTGCCGCTCACCAAGAAGGTCGCCTACCGCAACCTCGGCACCACCGACATCACCCTCGACCTCGCGGTGACCGGCACCGACGCCCGGGGCAAGGCCGCCCCGGCCGGGTTCTTCTCACTCGGCGCCGACAAGGTGACCGTGCCCGCCGGTGGCCGCGCCGAGGTCGACCTGAGCGCCGACACCCGGCTCGGCGATGTCGACGGCGCCTTCTCCGCCTACGTCACCGCCACCGGCGGCGGCCAGTCGGTGCGCTCGGGCGCGGCGGCCGTCCGTGAGGCCGAGGCGTACGACGTCACCATCACGACCGTCGACCGCGACGGCGGCCCTGCCCGCGAGTTCTCCCACTCCCTGTTCGGGATCGGCGGCGCCGCCGACGGCATATGGACGGGCGTCAGCAACGAGTCCGGCTCCGGCACCCTGCGCCTACCCAAGGGCACCTACGCCCTCCACGGCGCCGTGTACCAGGACGGCTCGGACCTCACCAAGGGTGTCGACTGGCTGGTCCAGCCCCGGCTGGAGGTCTCCGGGACCACCACGGTCACGGTCGACGCGCGCACCGCGAAGCCGGTGGACATCACCGTTCCCGGTCTGGCCACGGCCGACTTCGCCCTGCCGTACTACCAACAGACGGTCGGCGAAGGCCACCTCGGCAACGGCTGGGTCCTCCCCAAGGGCTACACCGGGTTCCGCTCCGCCCACATGGGGCCGGACGTGACCGACGGCTCGCTGACACAGAGCTGGCTGGCGACCTTCATCAAGGACCCGGCCACCCAGTACAACGTTGCCCTCGGCGGCGCGACGAACCGTCTCGCCACCGGGTACACACGCCACGTGAAGGCGGGCCAGCTGGCGAAGCTCTCCGTGGACATGGGCGCGCCCGCCCCCGGCAAGTCCGGGTACGCCTACGCCGCCCCCACCCTGCCCGGCATGTCCCAGGGCGACTTCTACGGAGCCGTCCAGCCCGCTCCCGGCACCCGTACGCTCCTGCTCTCCGCCCTCGACGGTGCGACCTGGCGGAGCGGCTTCTGGCAGCTCGGCGCCCCTGACGCGGACGGCAACCAGCGCATCGAGGCGGACCAGGCCGCCCTGGAGCCGAAGCGCTACGCGGCGGGCTCCTCCCACCGCGAGACCTTCAACACCGGAGTGTTCTCACCGCTCCTGGGCAAGGGTCTGGGCGTGTTCCGCACCGCGCCCGATCCTGAGACGGGCGAGCAGACCATCACCGCCTCGGTACCCCTCTTCGGCGACGGCGCGGGCCACGCCGGCTCCTCCTCTCTCACCAAGGCCGCCACGACCCTGTACCGCGACGGAATCAAGGTCGCCGAGAACGAGGACCCGCTGAGCGGCTGGGAGCCCTTCACGGTCGACGGCGCCGACGCCGAGTACCGGCTGACCACCTCCGTCGAGCGGTCCCCCGAGATCTCCGCCGTCTCCACCCGCATCGACACGAGCTTCACCTTCCGTTCCGGCCAGGTCGCCGACCGGACCGCGCTCTCGGTCTCCACGGTGCGCTTCCACGCCCCGCTCGACATCGCCTCCCGCGCCCCCGCGGGCAAGGCCACCCGGATACCCGTGACCGTGCAGGGTGCGGCCTCGGGGAAGAACGTCAAGTCGCTGGCGATCTCCGTGAGCGAAGACGGCGGTACGACCTGGAAGCGCGTCACGGTCACCGACGGCGCGTTCTCCGTCCGGAACCCCGCGAAGGACCGGGGGATCTCCTTCCGGGCGCAGGTCACCGACAAGCAGGGCAACGTCTCCGAGGTCACGATCATCAACGCCTACCTGGGCAAGTGATCCCACTTCCCTGAGCCGACGGCGGTACGGGAGGCCGGTCCCCGGCCTCCCCCTCGCCCGCCCGCCCGCCCGCCCGCCCGCCCGCCCGCCCGCCCGCCCGCCACAAGAGGTTGCGGGCGGGCGGGGGCCGCGGCGGCATCCGCCGCCCTCATTGACCGATTGGCCGTAGATCCTGGCCACCCTTGATCCGAGTAGGACTTACATGCCTCGATCATCCATTCATCAGGTCCATCAGGGGTCACTCCCACGGCTTCGCCGACTGGCACGTCGGATGGTGACCGGTGTCGCAGCCGGCGCGGTCGTGCTCGGTGTCGCCGGCAGCAGCGCTCTCCTCGCGCCGACTCCCGCCCGAGCCCACGGGAGCAATTTCGGGGACGCTTACGGCAACATCGGGTCGGCGACGAACGCCGACTGGATGAAGGACATCGCCGGCGGCACATGGCTCGCGGCCCTGTCGCTTCCCGGTACCCACGACTCCCTTTCCATCCAAGGAGGACCTCCTGCGGAGACGCAGCAGAACTTCGGAAAGAGCGCGAACACCTTGACGGCGCAGTTGGAGCGGGGAATCCGCGCCGTTGACGTCCGGGTCCGCGTCACCGAGGGCAAGTACTTCACGATTCATCACGGATCGTCGTACCAGGACGCCAACTTCGATGACGTCCTGACAAAGGCCAAGGACTTCCTCGGCAAGCACAAGAACGAGACCGTCGTCATGCGCTTGAGGGCCGAGTGCCCCCGCGGGAACGTCGGCACATTCGATTGTGCGAACGATCCGACGAGCGTCGACAGCGCGAAGATCGAAGAGATCTTCAAGGGTTACACGGAGCGCTACCCGAACCTGTTCTACTCCCCTTCGATCGCCAAGGGATCCGTGGCGTACGTGCCGCGCCTCTCGCAAGTCCGGGGAAAGATCGTGCTGGGCAGCTTCGACAACGTCGACGGTCAGTACGGGATCAACACCTTCAACAGCCACAAGGAGGACCACTGGGAGCCGGATGGCATCCCCCAGAAGTTCGGCTTCGTCAAGGACAACATCGACAAGGCCGTCCGGGACGGCAGCGGTGAGATGTTCGTGACGTACACGTCCGCGTCCGACTACAACGGCGACCTCATGTCCCCTGCGCAATTCGCCGGCGGGTACGGATGGGCCAACGGTCAGCCCGCGGTCCAAGGCGTGAATTTCCGGCTGATGCAGTACCTGAACTCCGGCGGCGGCAACGGCCACCTCGGCATCGTCATGATGGACTTCCCCGGCTGGGCCCTGATCCAGAACATCATCGACCGCAACAAGGGCTACACCGTTGCCGGTGGCCACCAGGCGATCTGGCTGGTCAATGCCGACAAGACCTACGTCGACACCAAGTACGGCAAGTGCATGGTGCGGGGCCCGGAGTTCGACAGCACCAAGACGGGCGGTCTGGTCACCCAGCGCACATGTCAGTCGACGGCGCCGAGCAGCCACCAGTGGGCCGCCGTGACACCCTCGTACGACGGTCAGGGCTACTACTGGATCAAGTCCAGCAACGGCATGTGCCTGACCATCCCGTGGAACAACGGCACCCCGCCGTCAGCCGGGACCCAGCTCTTCTGGTGGGGCTGCGAGAACCGCTGGTTCTCCGGGAACCAGATGTGGAACATCATGCCGACGCAGGTCGAGGTCGGAACCGAGCGCCGGACCGCCTTCAGGTTCATCAACCAGTGGACCGGCCTGTGCCTGACGGTCAACCCCGACACCGCCGCCACCGCCGGCGGCAAGGTGACCCACGACACCTGCCCGAAGTAGCGGTTCAGTGTCTCGCGGCCGTCCAGGCCGCGAGACACTTCCGGGCGCCTCGGATCGAGCCACCCTGCCGGGCCGCTCTACCGACCGGATCACTGCAGGAGCGGTCTGGTGGCGCCAGGTGCCAATTCGGCCAAAAGACTTCCGGCGCGATGCGACATGTGAAATTTTACATGTCACACATCAAACGCCCGTGTTACCAGCACGTGGCCACAACGGCCCCGGAGGCCCCCGCAGATGCATCCCTTCCGGATATCGAAGGCCAACGCGCGCAGACTTCCCGCGCTGGGCGCAGCCGCCTTCCTTGCGCTCGGTCTGCTCGCGCCACAGAGCCAGGCCGCCTCCGCCGGCGCCGCGACCCCGGCCGGTCCGTACGTACGGGCAGCCTCGGCCACGGCGCCGCGGTCGATCCCGGTCCCCAAGTCGCCCGACGCGATGAGCAACGGCTCCCGCTTCCGGATCTCCTCGCAGGACAGCGCCGAGGAGTCCGCCATCGCCCCCGCGCCGACCGTGAACCCCGTACAGCCCGTACAACCGCCCAAGTCCGGCAAGGACGGCCGGCGGTCCTCGGCCGCAGCCGGGGACGAGTGCGGCGACCTCTCCGGCGTGATCAACGCGACCGGCGGCGCCCTGGTCCAGCAGCTCAAGGCACTCCCCCGGATCAGCTGTACGTACCCGCTGTTCAACCTCACCGGGGAGAACGCGCGGAAGGCGTTCAACGAAGCCCAGATGGTGACCGTCGCCCACGCGCTGCGCGAGGCCTCCGCCACCTATTCGGGCGGCAACAGCGCCTCAGTCGGCCAGTTGGTGCTGTTCCTGCGGGCCGGCTACTACGTCCAGGACAACCACGGGGACGTCGTCGGCCCCTACGGCACGGCGCTCGACGGTGCCGCGCGCGGCGCGCTGGACGCCTTCTTCGCCTCCCCGCGCAGCAAGGACGTCACGGACGCCAACGGTGAGATCCTGAACGAGGTCGTCACCCTGATCGACAGCACCCACGCGGCCGGCCGCTACGCCGGAGTCGTCAAGTGGATGCTCGGCAGCTACGACGGCACGTGGCCCGGCCAGATGAACCTCGCCATGCAGCACGTCGAGTGGGTCGTCGAGAACGGCTTCAAGGCCAAGAACGACGACCGCGGCTGGCGGGCCGCCCTCAAGGCCGACCCCGCCATCCTCAATACCTGGGCCGGCTTCATCACGCGCAACGGCGCGCAGCTCAACCGCCTGGACGTCGTCAGCAACGTCGGCCGCTTCCTCGGCCACGCCCTCGACGTCCCCGAGCTCAAGGACCGGGTCCGCCCGCTGCTCAAGGACCTGATCAACCGGTACCCGAACGTCGGCCCCACCGCGCCGATCACCATGAACCTGGGCTGGTACACGCGCCAGTACGACAGGAACAACTGCGCGGCCTACGCCATCTGCGACCTGGGCGCACGCGTGCTCCCGGCCATCCTGCCGATCCAGCACACCTGCACCCCGGGCCTGAAGATCCGCGCTCAGGACATGTCCCCCGGCCAGCTGGCGAGCACCTGTACCAGCCTGGTCAACCAGGACGCCTACTTCCACCGGGTCATCGGCGACAAGGGCGCGATCCCCGGTGACGTGAACACCAACCTCGAGGTCGTCGTCTTCGACGACTACACCAACTACTCGTTGTACGCCTGGGCCATCTACGACATCGACGTGGACAACGGCGGCATGTACGAGGAGGGCAACCCGGCCGCCGCAGGCAACCAGGCCCGGTTCATCGCCCACGAGGCGCACTGGCTGCGTCCGGACTTCCAGATCTGGAACCTCAACCACGAGTACACCCACTACCTCGACGGCCGCTACAACATGGCGGGCGACTTCGAGGCCGGCATCGTCACGCCGACCATCTGGTGGGTCGAGGGCATCGCCGAGAACATCTCGTTCGGCTACCGGGGCGAGCGCAACGCAGACGCGATCGCCGAGGCCGGCAAGAAGACCTACAAGCTCAGCGACCTCTTCGACACCGTCTACGGCCAGGACGCGGACCCCGAGGTCAACTCGAACCGGGTCTACCGCTGGGGCTTCCTGGCGGTCCGCTACATGCTCCAGGCCCACCCCGCCGACGTGGAGACCGTGCTCGGCAAGTACCGCACCGGTGACTGGAACGGTGCCCGCACCTTCCTGAAGCAGACCATCGGCACCACCTACGACGCCGGCTTCGCCACCTGGCTGACGACCGCCTGCGCGACCAACGACTGCGGCCCCCTGCCCGAGGCCCCCTCCACCCCGGTGTGCACCATCAGCGATCCCCGTCAGTTCGACGGGCACTGCCGCCGGGATGGCCTCTCTGCCACCGCCGGGAACTACAGCTACCACTTCGTGTACCTGCCGGCCGGGGTCAAGCAGCTGACCATCACCAGCAGCGGAGGCACCGGCAATGCCGACCTGTACTACGGCGGCACCAGCTGGGCCACCACGAGCAGCCACCAGGCCAAGTCCGTCAACCCCGGCAACAGCGAGACCCTGACGGTGGACAATCCGCCTTCCGGATGGCTGTATTTCAGCCTCGCCGCCGCGCAGGACTTCAGCGGGGTGAGCCTGTCCACGCAGTCCAAGTGACCCGGCCCACCGGCTGACCGCGGCCCCAGGTCGATGACCTGGGGCTCACGGCACCCTCGCCCCGGATCCGGCACCGCTTCGAATGGTGGATGATCGATGACGCTGCCATTCGTCTCCGGAGGATCCACATGACTGCCTACGACCCGGCCACTGTGAAACTGAGCCCCCATCCACAGGTCCGCGACCAAGGCATCAGGTACGAGGAATCGGACGGCACGGAGAGTACCGACATGAACGGCTCGCCCTGCTTGTTGCTGGACTACCAGGGCCGCGTCAGCGGTGCCTGGCACCGCACCGTCCTCATCCACGCGCAAGACGGTGACAGCCATCTGATCGTGGCCTCCAACGGAGGGGCCGCCAAGCACCCGATGTGGTTCGCGAGCGTCGAGGCCAATCCCGAGGTGCACGTACGGGTCCTGGGCGAACGCTTCCGGGCACGCGTCGACGTCCTGCCCGCGGAGGAGAAGGCCAGGGTATGGCCGCTCCTGCTCTCCGTCTTCCCCCGCTACGAGGAGTACCAGAAGGGGACCGACAGGGATATCCCGGTTCTCCGGATCAGCCGGGCCTGAAGGCGGCAGATGGCGCACCGCGCAGGACCCGGCGCCGGCCGCCCTCGCCGCGGGCGGCCGCTACTCGCCCCGCGCGGCCGGACCCTGCGCGTTGCGTCGGAGTGCGTCGCGGAGGCGGGACGCCTGGGTGACCAGGCGGGAGCGGCCGGGGCGGGACGCGGCCTCGGCGAGGCCCGCCGGCTCGGGCGACGCCGTTCCCGACTGCTCCACGCAGTCGGCGGCCGTCGCGAGGAGGTCTCCGGCGCCCCTCGCGTCGACCGTGCCGGTGAGCAGTGCGGGGAGCACGGCGGCCAGGACGGCCCAGGTGGTCGCGCAGGCGCCGGTCGCGGCGGAGGTGCGCAGCGAGTCGGCGAGCCGGTTGGGTTTGACCGTGCCCAGGTTCAGGAGTTCGCCCAGGTCCGCGCCCAGGCGCCCTGCGTCCAGTTCCTCCCGGGCGGCGAGGGTGAGCAGCGCGTCCGCGGCCCGCAGCCGGTCTTCGGGGTGGCGGGCGCCGAGGCCGGTGGCCACGGCGAGGTGCAGGGCCGGGCCGGCGGGGCCGCCGGCCGCGGCGAGCCCCGGGAGTACGGCGAGGCCGCCCCGCCCTTCGTGGACGGCGCAGGCCGTGATCGCGGGGAGCCACCATGCTGCCAGTGTCTCCCGGTCCTCGGGTAGGGCCGCGATCAGCAGGGCCTCGTCCCCGCCGTCCCAGCAGCGGCTGGTGGCTTTGCGTGCCTGCGCGAGCTCGTGGAAGGCCTCGGGGAACTCCCGGAGCAGAGTGGTGCGTTCCGCCGTGTCGAGGACCAGCCCCGCCGGGGTCTCCCCGTAGGCGTGCGGTACGGCCGACGCGGTGCGGCGGGTGACGGCCCCGGCCTCTCCGGCCTCGCCGAGCCAGGCCGCCAGCCTGTCCCCCTCCGGTGTGCCGAGGGCCGCCGCGGCAGGAACGGCGGAGGCGTCGCGGCGAACCCGCAGCAGGGCCTGCGCGAAGTCCACCGGGGCGGGCTGCTCGCCGAGGCGCCCGTACTCGGTGAGGCGCTCGACGAGCACCTGGGGATCCAGGGTGCCGGTCTGCCCTGTGGGGGTGGCGAGCAGGAAGGGCAGCGGCCGGGTCGTGACGTGCCGGGCGGCTTCGACCAGGCGCGCCTGGCGGGCGACGGTGAACGCCGTGTGGTGGCAGTCGCTGCGCCAGCCCCCGAGCGCCTCCGGCGCCGGGCCCATCGGGCGCGCGTCCATGACGGCGGCGGCGACGTGCGCGAGCCCGGCCAGTTCGCCGGTGTACCAGTGGGCCCGGGCGGGGTCGAGCCACCACTGGTCGGCGAGCGCAGGGCGCAGCACTGCGTTGAGGGCCGCACGGTCCCGGTGGGCGTGCCGGACCAGGCCGTCCAGGGCTCGCTCGAACTCCTCGACGGTCGTGGTGCGGGAGTTGATGACGGCGGCTACGAGTTCCACGGTCTCCGGTACCGTCCCGGGGGCCGGTGCGAGCGGGGCCGGGAGCGGGGGCGGCGGGAGGAACTCCTGGTAGGGAGCGGCGTCGTCGGCAGGGACGGCCGCGTCCTGCCCGAGGAGTTCGACGGCACGGGTCCGGTGGGCCGGGCTCAGCGACTGGGCCTGCCCGGCGAGTTCGGCGCGTAGGACGGGGTCGTCGGTGAGGTGGGCGGCGGCCAGCTTGAGGGCGCGCTCCTGGATGTCGGTGTCGGTGTGCCCGAAGGCTTCGCCCAGCACCGCCAGCAGCTCGGGTGCGGTGGCCGGGTCACGGCGGAGCTCCTTGCCCATCAGTACCAGCTGGGCGCGGACGAGCTTCTTCTCGGGGCGGAAGAGGACGGCTGCCGACATCTCGGCCAGCAGTCGGGGGGTGAGGTGGCCCGCCGCGGCGAGCCGGGCCAGTATCCGCTGGGCGTGCCCGGCCACGGGGGACGGGGCGTCGGCGGTCAGCGCGATCCAGTCGGCGGCGCGCTCGCGCTCCTCCTCTTCGGTCGGACGGAGTCCCTGCCAGATGGCCTGGTAGGGCTTCAGCTGTCCGGCCTTGCCGCCGCGCAGCAGGCGGGCCGTGCATCCGTCGAGGAGCGCGGCACGGTCCACGATGCCGGCCTCGGCAAGGCCGGCCACGGCTGCCGGCCAGTGGTCGGGATCGTCCGGGTCGCAGCGCCAGCCGAAGGATCGGACCGGCTCGGCGGTTTCGAAGAGGCGCGGCACGAGGGTGGTGACGTGGGGGTCGTCGCGCAGGGCGTGGCCGAGCGGGGTGCGGGAGGTGTCCAGGGCCATCGCCCAGCCCTCGACGCAGCCGTCGGTGGTGGGCATCGGGCAGCCGGTGATGCGGACGAGTTCGATGATCAGCGCGTAGTCCTGCTCGACGGTGGAGGCCCGGGCGGCCAGCCGGTGGGCGAGGTCGCCCAGCCACTGGGGGTCCCGGTCGGCCAGGACGTCGAGCAGGACGCCCGTGGGCAGCGTCTGCCAGCGGCGCATGTCCGCGGCGCCGATCCAGGCGGCCGCGGCCGCCGCGCCGGTGTGGCAGCCGGCTCCGGCGACCACCAGGGCCTGGCCCATCAGCGCCCGTTGCTGCCAGTTGTCCCAGCCCTGGGTACGCAGTTCGCCGCGCATCCGCTTCAGGACGACGAGCAGGTCCCGGCGCTGCGTACGGTCCAGCGCCTTGAGGAGGTCGGGCAGTTCGGCGGTGCGTCCGGCTCGTACCGCCTCGATGGCGCCGTCGGTGGGGGCCTGCGCGGGGGCGGAGGTGGTGTTCATCGTGCGACTCCGGTGGAAGCGGTGCTGACGGAAGCGGTGCTGACGGAAGCGGTGCTGGTGGCGGCTCGGGCGGTGTCGGTGGCGGCCCGGAGCGCCATGCGGGTGGCGAGGGCGTGTTTGCAGGGGCCGCGGCGGCCGCGGTGGTCGGCCCACCACTGGCAGGTGCAGCTGAGGGCGCCTCCGGACTCGCGCACCTGGTAACGGCGTTCACCGGAGGCCACCACGGAGGTGCCGGGGCGGTCCAGGGTGACCGCGCCGGCCTCCAGCAGCGCGCGGGCGGCGACGAGGCGCGGGTTGTGGCGTTCGGCTCGCCGGGCGTCGTAGGGCAGTTCGCGGTGGAAGTACGCGGCTTCGGCGATGTCGTAGCCGACCCGGCCGGCGGTGCCGAGTCGGGTGAGTGCGGCCCGCACCCGCTCGACCGGGAGGCCCGACTGCTCGGCGAGGTCGGCCGGGTCGATGCGCGGTTCCCAGGCGAGCAGGACGGAGATCAGCTCGGCGTCCTCGGCCGCCGCGTCGGTGGCGAGGGCCTCCAGGACGGCGCCTTCACCGGAGAAGCCGCGGTCGGCCTGCGGGGAGAGGGTGAGGGTGAGCCGCATGCCGGGCAGGCCGATCTCCCAGGCGGAGGCGGTGGGGTTGGCGCCGTCCGCCGCGGGACCGTACACGCGCAGGCCGGTGGCCTGGCGCAGTACCCGCTGGAGGGCGGCGAGGCGCTCGGGGCCGGGCAGGCAGACCGCGCCGGGGACGGGCCGGGTGGTGGGGCGCAGCGCACGGCCCGCGGGAACCACCCAGAGCGGCCGGCCCCCACCTGCTCCGCCCGCGGGGGTTCGCGGGAGGGAGCGCAGGAAGCGGGCTGTTTCGGCGGCGCCCAGTTCGCCGCGCAGGTCGAACCCGGTGGTGATGGCCTGGGATTCGGCGAAGCCGCGCAGCCAGCGGTCGGGCAGCGGCACCTTCTTCTCGACGACCGCGCCGTCCAGGGTGGTGACCGCCATCTCGTCGGGGCCGACCCGCAGGTGCAGGGGGTCGTCCCCGGTGAGCCGGGACAGCGCCTCGCGCAGCGGGTTGTTGACGTCGACGTTGGTGGTGCCGTGGCCGGTGTCGGCGTCGCGCAGGCCCTCGGGCAGCACGTCGAGCCGGGCGTACACACCGCAGCAGCCGGAGAAGGACTCGAAGCGCAACCGGTCGCCGTTGCCGGTGACCACCGGATCGAGGGAGGCCAGCAGGGTGCGGCGGTAGTAGCGGGCCGCGGCCACGTCCGCGACGGCGAGCAGGGCACGCGCGGCCGCCTGAGGGGCACTCAGGAACCCTGCGAAGAACTGCGGGTGGGCCTCGGCCCCGGCCGGGGTCAGCCCGCCCGCGGTCTCCAGCCCGAGGGACCGGCCCGTCGCGGCGGAGGTCAGAGAGGAGGGGCGGACATAGGCGAAGGTGTGTGCGGTTCGCGTCATGAACGGGACGTTAGGCGGAGCCACTGACAACGCCGTCGGGACTGTGGACGACCCACGTCTCACCACTCACGACTCACTACTCACGGCCCACGACTTGCGGCCCACGACCGGTCGCGGACCGGCTCCGCACCCGGGAACGGCGAAGAGGAGTCGTACCGCCGATCGCGTCCGGCCCCCGTTGGCCAGGGCTGCCCCAGTGGCACCACCCGGGTGGAGGGACGCGACACGCGATCGGCCGGTCAAGCCTTAGGAGGACCTGCGGCGCAGAGCCATGCGGACCCCGAAGAAGATCACGAGCAGGACGATGACGAGGAGCACGACGATGGCGAGGGTCTTGAAGAGCCCGCCCTTCTTCTTGCTCTTCTTTTTCTTCTTGTTGCCGGTGGTGGCCTGGACTTGGGACGACGTGGGCGTGCGAAGCACGGTCACCGCGCCGGCGCCGGCGAGGAGGGGGCTCTGCGGGAGGGCCGCGGCCGCGGGAGCCTGGCGGACGGATGCCGCGGCTGCCGTGGCGGTCGCCGCGGGGCCCAGCAGTAGCCCGGCGAGTACGAAGAGCGGTACCAGTGCGGACACCGTCGTGCGGGAACGCTTCCTTGAAATGTGATGCTTTGTCACTCTTTCCCCCTTTTTTCGATGCCCCGGCAAGGGCCCGGCGGAACCGGACGGAGGGGGCCTTGCAGCATCGTCCGCGAGTCTGACCGCCCCGGCAAGGAGATGAGCGGAGGTACGAGCCGCGGCCCGACACCTACGTCGCAGGGGGCGCGGGTGACGGCGGAGCGGGGGCCGGGGATTCGTGCGGGGCCGGCGGGTGGCATGCCGCGCGGGCGTCGTCATCCTCCGTGCGCGGCCAGTACCGCCCTTCGAGGGCCTCGGCGCTGCGATTGAGACGGACCAGGACGTCCTCCAGCTCCCGCACTTCCTCGGGGGACCAGCCGGCGACCACCCGGGCCAGGCAGGACCGGTTGACCTCACGGTCTGCGGCGAGCCGACGCCCGCCTTCGACGGTGATGCGCAGCTTACGGGCCATGCCGCCCTCGGGGTCCGCGACGCGCTCGGCCAGTCCACAGCGCAGCAATGCGGCCGTCTGGCGGTTCACGGTCGAGGTGTCGAGCCCGAAGGCCTCCGACAACTGCCCGATGGACATGGGGCCTTGTGTGTCGATCCGGCTGAGCAGCAGGTACGCCGACCGCTCCAGGCGTTCGGGATCGCGCTCGCGCCGGGCCAGCACCTGGTGCCGCGAGAGCAGCATCAGCTCCCGCTCCAGTTTCTCCAGCACTACGCCTCCCCGCTCCTTCCGACGCCCCATTATCGCGAACCCTGGAACCCGGCCACGACGGCCCCCGTACGGCCCGGTCCGCGTGAGGTGGCATCGCACGACGACCGACCTCGCAATATGCATGATACATAGCCTGTGTACTATGCACTTCTCGTTGCCACCCGACGAGTCACAGCCGCAACCCGGAGGACCCGCATGACCGTCACCACGGCCCCCGCCTCACGCGCCGCCGAGATCCTGTCCCGGCCGCTCACCCTGAACGGCCTGACCGTCCCCAACCGCATCGCGATGGCGCCGATGACGCGGCAGTTCTCCCCCGGCGGCGTGCCCGGCGAGGACGTGCAGGCGTACTACGCCAGCCGGGCCGCCGCGGGCGTGGGCTTGATCGTCACCGAGGGCACCTACGTCGGTCACGACTCCGCCGGGCAGAGCGACCGGGTGCCGCGGTTCCACGGAGAGGACCAGCTGGCGGGGTGGGCGAAGGTCGCCGCGGCCGTGCACGACGCGGGCGGCACGATCGTGCCCCAGCTGTGGCACATAGGCATGGTGCGCAAGCAGGGCGAGGCACCGTACGCCGACGCTCCGGCCGTCGGCCCCTCCGGCATCCGCGTCGACGGCACCGAGGGGACCGGCAAGGCGATGACCCGCACCGACCTCGACGACGTCATCGGCGCGTTCGCCGACGCCGCGGCGGAGGCCGAGCGGATCGGCTTCGACGGTGTCGAACTGCACGGCGCCCACGGCTACCTGATCGACCAGTTCCTCTGGGAGCGGACCAACCGCCGCACCGACGCCTACGGCGGCGACGCGGTGGCCCGTACGAAGTTCGCCGCGGAGATCGTGACCGCGGTCCGTGAGCGCGTCGCGGCCGACTTCCCGGTGATCTTCCGCTACTCCCAGTGGAAGCAGGAGGCCTACGACGGACGGCTCGCGCAGACCCCGGAGGAACTGGAGGCCATCCTGGCCCCGCTGGCGGCGGCGGGCGTCGACGCGTTCCACGCCTCCACCCGGCGCTACTGGCTCCCTGAGTTCGAGGGCTCGGACCTGAACCTGGCGGGCTGGAGCAAGAAGCTCACCGGCCGGCCGGCCATCACCGTCGGCTCGGTCGGTCTCGACGGCGACTTCCTCCGCGCCTTCGCCGGCGAGGGCGCGGCGCTCGGCGACCTCGACAACCTCCTGGACCGCATGGAACGCGACGAGTTCGACATGGTCGCCGTCGGCCGGGCGCTGCTCCAGGACCCGCAGTGGGCGGCGAAGGTCCTCGGCAACCGCTTCGACGAGCTGAAGCCGTACGACGCGTCGGCGCTCAGGTCGCTCAGCCGCTAGCCCGTAGCCGCAGGCCGTCCGGAGGGCCTGCGGCCAGACTCGCTCCGGCGGCGGCCCGTACCTCCGGTTCTTCCATCGGGTCGTCGCGGAGTTCGGCGATGCGGTGCAGGGTCTGCGGATTGTGGGGTGCCGAGGCGATGCCCAGGAGCCGTGCGCGTTCCTCACAGTCCCAGAGGGACTCGGTGTACGCGTCGTCCAGGCCGGACGGGTCGATCGCGGCGAGTGCTGTCAGGTAGTCGGTACGCTCGTACGAATGCGGGGTGTGCCGCCAATAGCGCCACAGGACGGGCACCGCGTCGGCGGCCTCGGGTCCGAAGCGTGCCAGCCTCTTGGCCGTGGTGTCGGGACCGCACCAGGTGCGCGTCTCCCACTGTTCGGCGAGTTCGGCCACCAGCCCCGGTATCGCCTCGGGCCCGGGGTGATCGGCCAGGACGTACGCCCCCAGCCGGGCCAGCCACTCCTGCCCGTCCACGGCCCACCCGCGTGCCGCCGGGACGGCGAGGGCTCCGAGTCGGTCGACCGCCCGCCGGAGCAGGGGCAAGGGCCTGCTGCCGTCCCGGGCTCCGAGCGAGGGTACGAGCGGGATCAGCCCCTCGGCGGGCTCCCGCCCGGCCAGAGCACGCAGTGCATCGACCTTCGTGTTGAACTCCGTACCGTCGGCGGCCAGGAGGGCGAGCAGCTCCTCGTCGCTCAGGCCGCCGAGGGACGGCCGCGGACGGAACGTGCGGCCCGGCACCTGGATTCCGAACCGGCCCCACGGTTCGGCGGACCACGGAAGCTCCTCCTCCCCGCCGATCCGGGCGCGCGCGACATCACCCAGGTCCTCCCACCACTCGGTCGGCCAGCTGTCCGCGACCGACTGCAGTACCGAAACCCAGTGCTTGCCCGTCCGAATGTATGCGCGGAGCCCCTCCCGGGCCTCGTCCGAACCGGCGAGGGCGAGCAGCCTCAGCACAGGGGCGACCCGCGGACACTCCTCCTCATCCCCCGCCAGCTGGTCGGCGACCGGCGCCGGCGACAGCTTCAGGTCCCGGATCAGCCGCGCCTGGTAGAGGTAGCGGTCGTCGCACTGGGAATCCCACTTCCAGTCCCGGCGGATCCCGTCGTACACGAACGGCGCGGCGGCCGCCGGGGCACACCGTGCGCGCTGCGCACCCAGCCCCCGGCCGCGCTGCAGCAGCCCTTCCAGCGTGTCGTGGCGGGCGTAGGACAGGGTGCGGGACGTCTCGTCGTCATAGCTCATCACGCCACACCCTGCCCCGGTGCGAACGCGGCGGCCACACATTATCGGCCGGTGCTCCCGGGACCGGGCTCCGTTCTTCGCCGAAGGCCCGCCGCCGGGCCTGCCCCGGCCCGGTCCGGTCCGGTCCGCTGACGCGCCCGGGCAGACGTCCACAGGGGGGCATCATCAGGGCGAACCAGGGTGGCCAGGGCGAGGAGTGCCGGGGGTACGGACAACCACGGCACGGCCACGGCACGGATCAGGGGCGGGCTGGTACGCCGTCGTACGACGAGAGCTCCCAGGGCGGTCAGGGCCGAGCCGACGAGCAGAAGCCTGAACGAGGTAAGGAGAGTGTCCCGGCCGGGGAACAACAGCCAGGAGAAGAGCGCCAGTGGGGTTCCGAAGGAGACCGGCGGGGACACCTCGGAGTCACGGGACGTCCGTCCTGCGATCGACACGAGCCGGGGAGCGAGAACGGGAGCCGGATCGGGAGCGATGTTCATCCCGATCGGCTGGACCCTCCAGCGTGCCGGACCTCCGGGTGAGGGGCCTCGGCCAAATGGCCAGGGCTGCCTCGGCCATCCGCGACATCAGGCGTTTGTGCTGGATTCGCGCAGCACCGCCTCGTCATGATGGGGCGGCCCGGATGCCCCGGTTTCTCCCGCTTCGTCGGAAGGCTTCTTCGCCATGACGCGTACCCAGCGCCGGATCGGCTTCCTCCTCACAGCGGTGTTCCTGTGCAACCTGCCGCTGGGTCACTCCGCACCGCGGGCCGAGGCCGCTGGGCCCGGGCACTGTGCGGCCGGGGTGCCCTTCAGTCGGCCCGGTTCCCCGGACGGGGTTCCGCAGGGGCAGCTCGTCGCGGTTCAGCCGGATGCCGGCCCTCGGAGCGGCGGCAATCAGGTGACGTTGAGCGGTTCCGACCTCAGCACCTATACACGGGTGTTCTTCGGCACCCTGGGGGCCGACGGATGCTTCACCGGGCAGGAGGCTTCGGACGTGGTGGTGCTCAGTGACACCTCCATCGTCGCCATCGCACCCCCGTGGCCCACGGCCGCCACCGTCTCCGTCTACGCGGGCACCGACTGCGGGCGGCTCAGCAATCCGCTCGGCTACACCTACCTCGACTGAGGCCCGCCTCTCCCCTCAGACCGCGGACGGCGGGGCGTCGGTTTCGCCTCCGGCAGCGCGGCGCACGCCTCGGAAAGCCGCGCGCCGGAGAAGGCGCGGTCGGGGCGGATGGCGCTCGCCCGGATATCGCCGTTCAGCTCTTGCGGGCCAGCGGGTTCCCGGCGAAGCTCACGCCTCCCAGGCCGTGGGCCAGGAGGTTGCGAATGTTGCCGTGATCAGTGCCGTCCGGCGTCGCCAGCACGCTGCGGTAGTACTCACCGAATGCCAGCAGCGCCTCTTGGTCGCTCAGCCCTTCCAGCAGGGCCAGTCCCAGCGTCTTGCAGGACCCTTCGTTCTCGCCCGCGGCATTGTCCAGGTCCCCGTTGCGGAACGCCTGCGGCTGGTACTCGTAATGCGCGGCGACGAAGGACAAGGTGTCGGCGAACTCGTGCTCACCTGACGCAAGGCTCGCCCGCAGCGAGTTCAGATCAGTCATGTCGGCTCCCCTGACGTGAGCGGACGACCCGATTGCCGTCCGCGACCGGACGACAATACCCCCCTGTGCTCAGCCGGTAGGAATCGCGCGGCACGTCCGAACGAGCGGCATCTGCGCAGGTCACGCTGTGCGTCGGTGCGACCGGCCGAGATCCGGTTCCGGTCAGCGCCGGCTGGGGCGGAGCGTCCAGCGGCACGGCCACCTGGCCGGAGTCACGGTCCCACCGCTTCGGCCCGGCTCGCACACGCCCGTACCGTCCGAACTCGCGCGTCCGGACGGTCTCCGCCTCGGCGGGAGTGTGCGCGGATGGTCCCCGGTCAGCGGCGACCGGTGGCCAGGACGACGAGGAACTGGCCGCCGCCGGCCTGGATGTCGGCGGTCACCGGCAGCCCCGGTACCAGCCGGGAAAAGCGGTCCACCAGCCAATCAGCCGTCTCTTGGGCGTCCTTCTTGGTCGGGCAGCGACCCACCATCTCGCGGCCGCCCTTGCGCTCCAGCCTCTCGGCCACAGCGATCAGCGGGGCGGGCTCGACCACGTACAAGCGCTCCGGCCAGGCGATGACCACCTTGACCGCACCCTTGCGGCTGTTGCACCCGCGGTGCGCGAGCCGCTCGGCGATCTTGGCCTTCCGGTCGGCCGTCCGGCTGTCGACACTGGGCCCCCGCGGGTCGTTCACCGACTCGTCGGGATCCACCGCTTCGTCGCACACCCAGCACTGCCAGCCGTCACGTTCTGCCACATCATCAAGGAGACTCACCCGAGCAAAGTACCTGCCCGGCCGCCACCCCGTGCACCAGGTCCCCGGCGGCGTCGGGTCAGACCGGTGGGGCGACGGGTTCCACGGTGCCGTGAACGTGCCCGACGCCGAGGATGACGCCGGCGCGTCGGCCGCGTCCGGGCCGCCTTCCCGGCAAAGGTCGTGGGACAACACCCGGTGGGCCGGAG
The DNA here is from genome assembly GCF_026343255.1 of Streptomyces sp. NBC_00086. Classification (NCBI taxonomy): domain Bacteria; kingdom Bacillati; phylum Actinomycetota; class Actinomycetes; order Kitasatosporales; family Streptomycetaceae; genus Streptomyces; species Streptomyces sp. NBC_00086. The sequence goes on from NZ_JAPELZ010000001.1 coordinate 74,995, forward strand.
CACCGCGAGCCCTGTCAGGAGAGGTACACCGTGTTCGTCACCTTCGTCCCGGTCGAAGAGATCCTGGACCTTCGCCAGCGGGTCCTGCGGCCGGGGCAGCCCCGGGCGAGCGCGCTCACCGAGGTCGACCTGCTGCCGGACACCTTTCATCTCGCGGCCCGCGCCGACAGCGGTGGCCTCGGGGCCTGCGCCACCTTCAGCACCGAACCCCTGCCCGACACCCCCGCACTGGCGGCCTTCGCGACCGAGGGGGTGTGGAGGCTGCGCAAGCTTGCCAGTGACCCGGACGTACGCGGGCAGGGCTTCGGCAAGGCCGTCCTACGCGCGGGCCTCGACGCGTGCGCCGCGCGCGGCGGCCGGCTCGTCTGGTGCAGTGGCCGACTCGCCGCGGCCGGCTTCTACGAACACCACGACTTCACCCCCGTCGGCGACCGGTACACCGTCCCCGGCATCGGCCCGCACCACCACTTCATCCACGAGCTGCCGTAAGGGCGATCCGTCCACGGAGCCGCCGGGAAAGTCCGTTGTCGGACTATGGGAACCGCTGCTAGCCTCCCGGAGGCCGTGCGAGAGATCGAGGAGGTGGTACCCGTGAACGCAGTATCGACATGGGTGCTCCCCTCCGGGGTCACGGTCGGGCGATAGGTCGTCCGGGAGCGCCGATCTGAGCACTCCCGAAAGGCACGATCGTGCACTTCATTTCCGAACAGCGCCTCGACACCGGCGTCGTCGAGCGCGAGTTCACCCTCGGCGAGATCCCCGGCACCCTGTGGACGCCCGGATCCGCCGCACCGGCCCCGCTGATCCTGATGGCCCACAACAACGGCCTGCCCAAGAACCAGCCCCGGCTGGTGGCCCGGGCCCGGCACTCCGCGGCGTCCGGCTACGCCGTGGCCACCATCGATGCCGCCGGCTGCGGTGACCGGCCCCGTTCCGCCGCCGACGAGCGGGCCCGCGACGAACTCCGCCGGGCGATGCAGGACGGCCGACCGACCGACGAGATCTTCGAGACCTTGGTCGGTTCTCTGGTCGAGAGGGCGGTCCCGGAATGGCGGACCACTCTGGACGCCCTCCTGGCGCTGCCGGAGATCGGCGGCCCGGTGGGGTACTCCGGGTGGACCGCCGTCGGCATCCACTTGGCGGCGGTCGAGCCCCGCATCGCTGCCGCCGGCTTCTTCGCCGGGGGGTTCGTGCCCCCAGCCCAGCGCGAAGAGGCCCGGCAGATCACCATCCCGCTGCTGTTGCTGCTGCAATGGGACGACGAGGGGAATCCCCGGCAGCGCGCCCTGGACCTGTTCGACGCCTTCGGCAGCAAGGAGAAGACGCTGCACGCCAACTTGGGCGGGCACGTCGGCACCCCGTGGTTCGAAGTGGAGGACGGTGCCCGGTTCTTCGGCCGGCACCTGACGTGACACCGGACCGTCAGGCCGGGTCGGCGGGGTCGTGGGTGATCAGGTCTCCCGGCTGGCACTGGAGGACGTCGCAGATCCTGGACAGCGTGGAGAAGCGGATGGCCTTGGCCCGACCGTTCTTGAGCACGGACAGGTTGACGACGGTGATGCCCACCTGTGCGGACAGTTCGGTGAGCGTCATGCCTCGCTCGGCGAGGACCCGGTCGAGGTGGATCCGGATCGAGTGGAGTTCCTCTTCGGACATCAGATGGTCCCTTCGAGGTCCTCTCGCATGCGCACGCCCTCGCGCATGATCTTCCCCATGATGACAGCGGCAAGGCCGGCGAGGATGAGCACCTGGGGCTCGGAGACCGTCGGCCCGGAGCTCTCGATGGGCACCATGCTGGCGACCAGCCAGGACTGCGACCAGCCTGCGACGAGGCCCGCGAGCGGTGTGCCGACGGTGACGAACCAGCCGAGAACGGTGAGCCGTCGCGCCACCTTGTCGGTGAACGGCCCTTGTGACACGACGGCATCGAGCAGCCGGGAGAAGAGCAGCAGCGCGAGGGAGGCGAACAGCATCCAGGGCAGTTGGCCCCCTAGATCGGCGGCGCGCTGTGCCGTGGAGGGGCTGTTCTGGCAGAGGCGCGTGGTGCTGCTGGATGCTTCCACGCCCTGGCCGATCGGCAAGCCGTCCGCCAGCGTGGCATTGGCCCAGAGGCCTGTTTTCACACAGACCGCCCCGTCGTCGAGCATGTGCGTGACGGCCGTGCCGATGAAGCTGAGCCCCCAGAGCATCGCCAGTGCAAAGGTCAGCGAAGCCAGGATCTTCGTGAAACGCGTGTTCACCGCATTCCCCCCTATCGATTGTCGATACGCCTCAGACTAGAGGACCATATCGATAATCGACAAGTCACTGACGGTCGGAGTGGCGGCGATCCACGGCAAGGGGGGGCACAGGCCCAGCCCGCGCCCACGGGTGCGGGCTGGGCCGCGGATGCAACTTCTACAAAATGTTGACGCACCTCTATCGAAATGGCGTCGACACGATGGACGATTCAAGCAAGCCTCCCCTGCCGCACCTGACCATCCGTCAGCGCGGGGAAGGCCGATCCCACCCTCGTTTCGTTGGGAGGCCACACGCCATGAACCCGATCAGCGAGTGTCCCGAACCCCCCTCGACCCCCTTATCGGAAGCCCGTGTCCCTACGCCGAAGGCAGCGGCACCCAGTCGTCGCCGGATCCTGGGCGGCCTCGCAATGGCCGCGGCCGCTCCGCTCGTCCTGGGCGCGGGGAGGAGCCGGCCGCAAGCGGGAGCACCCGCGGGCCGGGCCGTCCTGCTCAGGAACGCCGCCCTCGTGCTCACCATGGACCCCGCCCTCGGCGACGGCCCCCTGGGTACCGTCGAGGGCGCCGACGTCCTCATGCGGGACGGTGTCATCGCGGCCGTGGGGAAGCGGTTGTCCGCCCCACCCGGCACGCACGTGATCGATGCCTCCGGCCAGCTGGTGATGCCGGGGTTCGTCGACGTGCACACCCACCTGTGGCAGTCCTCGATGCGCGGCGGCTGCGCGGACCGCGACCTCTTCGGGTGGCTGGCCGACTGCAACCGGGCGACGTTCTCCCGGATCACGCCCGCGGACATGTACCGCTTCGTCCGCCTCGGCGCCCTCGACTCCGTGCAGTCCGGGGTGACCACGCTCGTGGACTGGGTGGACGCCCTCCCGTACGACACGACGGTCCAGTACGTACGGGCCCTGGCCGGCGCGGGCGTGCGCTTCACCTACGCGATGTTCCAGGGCGAGCGGGACGCCTCGCTGATCACCCGGACGAAGAAGGAGCTCATCGACCCGCTCCCCCTCGCCTCGGCGCAGGTCGCCACCCACGCGGCACGGGCCATCAGGGGCCTCAACCGGCTGCACTGGGAGATCGCGCGGGATCTCGGAGTCATGCTCAACAGCCATGTCCTCGAACGGTCCGAGCAGCGCGCGGACGATCCGATCGGCACCCTCACGGACATCGGTGCGCTGGGGCCACGGCTGCTCATGAACCATGCGATCCATCTCACCGACGACGAGATCGCCGCGATCGCCGCGCACGACGTACGGGTCGCCCACTGCCCGCTCAGCAACATGCGCCTCGGCTCGGGAATCATGCGGCTGCCCGACCTCGGCCGGCGCGGCATCAAGGCAGGGCTCGGCCAGGACGGCGGCACCAACGACTCCTCTGACTTCTTCGCGCTCATGAAGACGGCCATCGGTCTCCAGCGCGCACGCTCACTGGAGACCTCGGTGTTCCCCCAGGTGCACGACGTCCTACGGCTCGCCACGCTCGGCGGCGCCGAGGCGATCGGCATGGACGGCACGGTGGGATCCCTGAACCCCGGCAAACGCGCCGACGTCATCGTGATCAGCCCCGCAGCTCTCAACTTCGCGCCGCGGTTCGACTGGATCAACCAGATCGTCTTCAACGGCCGCCCGGAGAACGTCCGCGCGGTCTTCGTGGACGGCCGTCCCCTCAAACTCGACGGCCGTCTCGTCGACGTCGACACCGACCGCGTCGTACGGGAGGCGGAATCCGCGGCCGGCCGCTTGCGCTCCGCCTCCTGAACCGGGCACTGCCCCCGGGAGCGATGAGCGCTCCCGGGGGCAGTGCCCGCTCAATGCCGCATCTCCCCGCGAAGGTCAGGGGGCGTGATCAACGGCCCTGGAGGGACTTGACGTTGTCGCCGAAGGTCCAGCCCTTCGAGCCGTCCCAGTTGATGGACCACGTCATGAGGCCCTTCAGGGAACCGCCGAAGGCGTTCCACAACTGGCTGACCAGGCTCGGCGCCATGTGGCCGCCGCCCGCACCGGGCTGGGCCGGCAGGCCGGGCACCTGCTTGTCGTACGGCACCTTGATGGTGGTGCCCTGGATGGTCAGGCCGTTGTTCAGGCACGTGGTCTGGGCGGTGAACCCCTGGACGGTGCCTGCCTGGTAGGAGTCACCGGAGCAGCCGTACATGCTGCCGTTGTAGTACTGCATGTTCAGCCACCACAGCCGGCCGTTGTCGGCGTACTTCTTGATGATCGGCAGGTAGGAGCCCCAGATCGACCCGTAGGTGACGCTTCCGCCGGTCACGTACGCGGTTTCGGGGGCCATCGTCAGTCCGAAGCCCGCGGGCATCTGGGCCAGTACGCCGTCGATGATGCGGATCAGGTTGGCCTGCGAGGCGGACGGCGTGTTGATGTTGCCGCTTCCGGTCAGGCCGGTCTCGATGTCGATGTCGATTCCGTCGAAGTTGTACTTCTTGAGGATCGGGACGACGGTCGCCACGAACTTGTCGGCGACGGTGCTGGAGTTCAGGTCGATGCCCGCGGTGGCCCCGCCGATCGACATCAGGATCGTCGCGCCGGCCGCCTTGGCCTGGCACATTTCGGCCGGCGTCGCGACCTTGACGCCGGCGTCCATGCCGTCCTGCCACAGGGCGGTGCCGTCCGAGAGGATCACCGGGAAGGCGGCGTTGATGACGTTGTAGCCGTGCGCGGCGATCCGGCTGTCCGTGATGGGGACCCAGCCCATGCCGGGGTGGACGCCGTTCGCGGCGCCGTCCCAGTTCTCCCAGTAGCCCTGCAGGACCTTGCCCGACGGCTTGGGCTTCGTGGGGCAGGTCTCGCCGGGAGGGGCGGTGGTCGGAGGCGCGGTGGTCGGGGGCGCCGTGGTCGGCGGGGCAGTCGTCGGGGGCGCGGTCGTCGGCGGGGCGGTGGTCGGCGGCACGGTGGTCGGCGGCGGCGTGGTCGGCGAGGGGCTGCTGCCGCCGGGGCCGGCGAGCGATACGTCGTCCGCGTAGTACGCGGGCTGGCCGTACCAGCCGTGCAGGTAGACGGTCACCGAGGTGGTGCTCGGCCCGGTGGTGAAGCCGACGCTGAGCTGACCGTACGACGGGCTGTTCGGCGTCCAGGTGGACGGGGTGCCGGTGATCCCGGTGCCGGTGGCGCCCAGGTAGACGTAGCTGCCCTGGACGTAAGCGCTCAGCGTGTACTGGGAGTTGGGCTGCACGCTGATGGTCTGGACGCACTGGGCGTTGTCCTGGCCGGTCGGCGTGGCCTTGAGCGCGGAGGCGCCGGAACGGACCGGACTGGTGACGGCGACGCCGGAGCCCCCGGAGCAGGTCCAGGAGGAGAGCCCGTTCTCGAATCCGGAGTTGACCACCAGGTTGGCGGCCTCGGCCCCGGCCGCGGCGGCTCCGGCGGTGACGGTTCCGGCCACGGCGAGGCCCGCGCCGATGACGGCGGCGGCGCTCACCCCGGCGAGGGAGCGGTTCAGGACGGTCGGTCCGCGTTGGGCGCCGCTGGTCCGGTCCGCACGAGGGCCGGTGTCAGCCGACAGGCGCGAAGTACGTGATCTCCGACGGAACATGGTGCGCTCCATTCCCGCAGAGCGCCATGGGCATGACCGACGCGTGGGGGCGCGACGCCCGGCTCTGGGTGAGGTGGGGACAGGTGGGGCTGTGCCGGACCGGATCGTAGGAGCAACGACACGGCCGGTCAATAGGTCTGGACCAATAACCGCCGTATGACTCGTCCGGCGGGGACGCGATCCGGGCCCCGGACCGAGCGAGCGCCCAACCCCACTGCCCACGAGGCGAGTCCGACCGACCCCGCGCCCACGGTCGCGGCTCGCACGCGCCGACGCCCCGCGGACCGGGGCCGCCCGGAGGCCCGATCCCGGTGGTGACCTCAGGGAAGCAGGCGGGAGGCGAGGTCGCGTACGGTCGCCATGTCGCTGAACGGGAGCAGTTCCTCGCCCACGATCTGGTGCGGTTCGCTGCCCTTCCCCGCGATCAGGACGATGTCTTCGGGCCGGGCCGCGGACAGTGCGAAGGCGATGGCTTGACGCCGGTCGGCGGAGCGCTCGTACGGTGTGCCGGTGCTCTCGATGCCGGCTGCGATCTGGTCCAGGATCGCCTCGGGGTTCTCGGTACGGGGGTTGTCCGAGGTGAGGACGCACAGGTCGGAGTGGGTGCCGGCGATGCGGCCCATCTCCGCGCGCTTGGTGGTGTCGCGGTCACCACCGCACCCGAAGACCGTGATGACGCGACCGCGGGCGAAGCCCCGGATGGCGGTGAGGACCTTGTCGAGGGAGTCGGGCGAGTGCGCGTAGTCCACGATCACCGAGGTGCCGGCGGGGGTGACGAAGCGCTCGAACCGGCCCGGTACGGGCGGCATCTGGGCGAGCGCGGCGACCAGTCCCTCCAGGTCGTGCCCCAGGACCCGGCAGGCCGCCAGGGCCGCCAGCGCGTTGGACACGGAGAACCGGCCCGGGACCGGGATCGAGGCCTGGTACTCACGGCCGGCGTGGTGCAGCGTGAACCGCGTGCCGGAGGCGTCCGCGATCAGGTCCGTGGCCCGGAAGTCGGCCTCTTCGTCGAGGCCGTACGTCGTCACCGCGCCCGGCATCATCGTGGGGATCCCGGCGCCCACGGCGTCGTCCACGTTGACCACGGCGTGCCGGCACAGCCCTTGGAACAGCCGCATCTTGGCGTCCGTGTAGTGGGCCATCGTGCCGTGGTCGTCCAGGTGGTCCTGGGTCAGGTTGGTGAAGACGCCGACGTCGACGAACGTCCGGTCCATCCGGTACGTCTGCAGGGCCATCGAGGTGGCTTCCAGCACCACGCTGCCGGTGCCCTGGTCCCGCATGCGGCCCAGGAGGTACTGCAGATCGGGCGATTCCGGTGTGGTCAGCGCCGAGGGCGGCATCGGGATCACCTCGTCGCCGATCCGGCTGCCCGCCGTCCCGATCACGCCCACCGAGGCGCCCTCGGAGATCTTGAGGAGCGACTCGACCATGTAGGAGATGGAGGTCTTCCCGTTGGTCCCGGTGACCGCGACCATGTCCATGTGCCGGCCCGGCTCACCGAAGTAGCGGGCGGAGACCACGGCGGCCGCCTTGCGGGTGTCGGGGACCCGTACGAGGCACACCGCCGGCAGCAGCTCTCGCCCGGGGGGCGCCGCGGCGGCCCCCGCCTCGTCGACCAGCACCCCCACCGCCCCGCGCGCGAGCGCCGCGCCGATGGCTGCGGGGCCGCCGCCGCGGTGGCCGGGTACCGCGATGAAGAGCGAGCCCGGCACCACGCGGTCGACGTCGAAGGTGGTGCCCGCCGTGATCCCCGTCGACTCGGTGTCGCCCTGGATGACGTGGTGATCATGGCCGGTCAGCAACCCGCTCAACTTCACGGTGGTCCCTTCGGAGGCGGCTACGGCCCGGCGCACGGCCCTAGCCTGGTGGCAGCGCCGACGGGGCGTCGGTACTGCGGTGGTGGGACGGGGAGGGCGATGCGTCGCCCTCGGGGCAACAGGGCCGGGCCCGACGCGATGATCGGGCCGGGGTACCGGGGCAGAGCCCGTCGCCGAGGATGGTGCGGCGGGAAGGACTGGGCCCGGGCGCGGTGGGAAAGCGCTAGCCGTGGCCGTGCAGGACGCCGCGGCCGACCGTGGGGGCCTTGCCGTCGGCAGCGGTCCGCGGGCTGATACCCGTCCGGACCGCGGAGGCCGCACGCGCGCCAGGGGCGGCCTGCGGCAGGCACTTCCCCGTGACACGTCGTGTGCGGCTCATGGGCCGAGTGTACGTGCGCCCGCCCGGTCCGTACGCCGCGTCCGCCCGCAGGTCGAGGACATCCGCGCCGGTCGGGGCTCCGCCGTCCTGCAACCGCAGGGGCGTGACGCGCATCAGATCATCGGAGACGAGCTCCCGGGAGGACTCGGATGCACAGCCTGTCCTTCGATCGACCCGGCCGCTTCCGGCCCGGGAACCTGCACACGTCGATCGCGGCCGCGTACCGCTGCCCCGGCTCCATGATCACCACCCGGTTCGAGGTGCCCGCCCTGCTCGCGCGTACGGCCGCGCGATCGGGTGGCGGGGCGGGCTAACGCAGCGGTTCGGTCAGTTCCATGGAGCGCAGGGCTGCCGCGAGGGCTGGTCCGTCGCCGATGTCGAGTGCCGTGTCGGTCAGTTTGATGACGTGTTCGTCTCCGTGTGCCAGGGCCCGTTCGAAGACCTCCTCGGAGGTGAAGGTGCCCGGCGGGGTGAAGGCGACCGGGGCGTCGGGGGCGTACATCGCGGTGACGGCTGCGGAGGCCGTCCAGGCTGCTCGCAGGCTGGGTGCCCACAGGGCGGGCGGTAGGGCGGGCAGGGTGCGCAGCACGGCGTTGGGGGCCGTGGCGGCGTGGACCAGCATGGTTTCCTCGCCGTGGCCATGGGTGGCGTAGCGGTGGGTCGCCGCCCGCACCAGGTCGACGAGGTGCAGGCGCGCCTGGTCGGGGTCGGGGACGGATGTGGGGTCCGTGATCGTGGCCGCCCACATCGGCAGGCCCGTGACGCGACGGAGGCGGTCGGGGAAGCTGCCGTCCCGTTCGGTGATGGGTCGTACCGCGTCGAGGGCGACGGCCGCGCCGTCGCCACCCGCTCCGGGCAGTCGGGCGAGGTCCGCGACGGGGTGGTGGCGGGCGGCCCAGTAGCCGAGACCGTGCGCGAGTTCGGCCAGACGTGGTGCGGTGTGTTCACCCGCGAGCAGGGTGCGCACCGCGTGGCCCACCCGGATCAGCGGATGCGTCGAGCCGCCGTACATGCCGGGGAGGAGACGCGGCCACCACTGCGCCAGCACATCGCGCCAGGGGCGGTCGGTGATCTCACGCTCGAAGAAGTCGATCCAGTCGGCGGCGCGGCGCGGATCACCCAGCGCGACATGCCAGTTGGCGGCCGTGACCGGCTCGACGCGCGTCGGGAACTCCTCCAGCCTGCTCGCGTACAGATCGAGCCAGCGGTGCACCGTGCCGGCCTGCCCGCGAACGGAAAGGGCCTCAACGGCCATCGGCGCGTGGTTGGTCAGCCGCCCGAGCCGCTCGGGGCCCGAACCGTGCAAGCGCTGAAGCGCCTCGTCGAGAATGCCTGTCGTATCCATGACGACGACCGTAAGTCCGCAGCTACGAGCGCGTAACGGGCCGAAGACCTAAGTCGCGGCCTAGGTCTCCCGCCGCAGTGAGTTCGTCCTGCGAGGCAGACTGGAAGACCACCAAGCCGCCCGAGTGCGGTGCGGGAGCCCGCCTTGATCCGGTCGGCGAGGCGGGTGCGCAGCCTCAGGGTCACCCAGGAGGGGTACGGCGGAGGCCGCCGGCCCGGCCAGGCATCCCGACGAGGGCGCTCAGCGTGGACTCGCCTTTCGCCAGGACGGGTTGACGAGGCCGGGGATGTCGGGCACGACGGTCCGAATGGTGCGGGCGATCTTACGGTGGGCTGACGGGCGCCCGATATCCTGTGCGACATGTCCCCCAACCCACCCGACCCTGGTGGCGCACGCCCTGCGGCCGAGGTCAACGTCGAGATCCGGGCGCTCGTCGCCGCGGGTGGCGCGGGGACGGAGCGGTATCAGGAGCTCCTCGAAGAGTGGGCCGTGGCGATCCGGGCCGAGGTCGAGTCGGCGGCCTGACGCACTTCCGCCCCACCGGGCGCTGTCCCCGCGTGGGGTCCGGTGGGGGCGGAATCGTGCAGCGAGGCAGCCCGCCTCAACCCTTGAATGGGATACGGAACAGGCTAGCGGCGGGCACTGACAACGGGGTGTCTCCGGGATGCCGCACGGGCCGGCCGCGCGCACGCTGGAGGCATGCCGGACCGTACAGAGATCGTCATTCATCCCGTGTCACCGCAGGGCGGCCGGAAGGTGACCGCCCACCGCCTCGGCGTCGACGCCGACCTCGGCCGGGCGTACGACCCGGCAGACGTGTCCGAGTTCCTCCGCCGGGCCGGCCTCGAGGATGTCGACCTCAGCGAGGACGGACCGATCCGCTGGGAAGGCGGCGGACCCGAGGTGTGGACCGCCGCCACCTGACGCCGGGCGCGCGGCAGCCCTCCCGTGGGGAGCCGGGAGGGCGACGTGCCCGGGATGGTCCGGAGCCACACCATATGCACGGGCTTGGGCAAGCCGGTAGGCATGTGACAGGGGAGATTCCGGATCGCGTGACAGGCCCGGCTACAGGTCATCGAAGTCCCCGGCCTCGGCACAAGGCCAGTTCTTTCGCCGCCCGGGTGCACACTGACGGCATGCCGAGACAATTCGAGAGCGACGCGGTACTGGTGATCGACGGGACCGAACGGGCCGTCTACGCCCGAATCTCCATCTTCGGCGACGAAACGCAGGTCAAGGAATGGTTCGGCTCCCTCACTGCCGACGAGCCCGGGCTCGAGTGGGAGCTGCAGAACGCTCGCGTGGCCATCCTGTGCATGCCGGACGGCAAGGAAGGGTCCGTCAGGACCAGCGACGGCCCCAGCAGGAAGCGGGGCGATGTCGCCTTCACGGGCAGCGGCCACCCGCCCGTCTGATGTGAGACAGAGCAAAGGCCCCCACCCGCGAGGGGTGGGGGCGGCGGGGGCGCCGTGCCGGCCGGCCCGCCATGATCACGACGTGGCGGATCACCGAGGCATGAGGAAGCAGCCGGCTTCCGCTTTGCACCTATTCAGCCGAATGAGGGATGAATCGCGAGACCTCGGCGTCAGGCTCGCAGGCGGCCCGCCGCCAGGGCGTCCTTGACCTCGCGCACCACGCGGGCCGCATCGTCCGGGTCGTGCACCACGTCCGTGTGGTTCATGTCGATGACCAGGACCTCGCTGGCCGAGTAGTGCTTGTGCACCCAGTCGTCGTAGCCGGACCACAGCGTCCGGTAGTACTCGACGAGGCTCTCGTCCTGCTCGAAGTCTCGGCCCCGCAGTCCGATGCGGTGCAGGACCGTCTCGAAGTCCGCCTTGAGGTAGACCATGAGGTCGGGAGCCTTGCGGTACGGCAGGCCGTCGATCTCGCGCATCATCTCGTTCAGCAGGCCCTCGTACACCCGCATCTCGAGGGAGCTGATCCGGCCCAGGTCGTGATTGACCTTGGCGAAGTACCAGTCCTCGTAGATGGACCGGTCCAGGACGTTGTCGCCCTGCTTGTACGCCTCCTTGATCGCGGCGAACCGCGTCTGCAGGAAGTAGAGCTGCAGGAGGAAGGGGTAGCGCTTCGCCTGGATCTCCTCGGGGCTCGACGTGTAGAAGAGCGGAAGGATCGGATTGTCTTCCACGCTCTCGTAGAAGACCTCGCTGCCGAGCTCCTTCGCGAGCAGCTCGGCGACGCTCGTCTTGCCGATTCCGATCATGCCTCCGACGCAGATCACTGGCATACCTCACTTCTCCCTGGGGGTCTTCTGTTCGCGGGCGCGTGGGCCGGGCGCCCCACCCCACTCGGACGCGTGTCGGCGGTCGCTCGATTCCCCGTGAACTTCGCGATCTTCATGATCTTCTCGATCAGCGTCACGCGGTCCCGGTTCGGGTCGATACGTCGATACATCGACATCCGGACACGGACACACTCCTCGACCGGCCTGACCGGCCCGTTCCGCAGGTGCCGCGTACGGCCACGAGCCACCACCCGCGGCCGCCTTGAAGCATAAATGACGCCCCGCCTTACGCCGCCCAGGGCGCCGTCCCCCCACCCCACCTCGCCCTCCGCCGCCGTCACCACAGGGCAGAGGAGGTCTCCCTCCCCGCGTGCGCAGCGCCCGGGCACAGCCATATCCCCCGGCGAAACCTCCGCCAGATCGGCCCGTCAAAGGCATTGACTGAAATTTCCGTCAGTCCCTAGTGTGAGCGCACCCCGCTCGGCCCTGGAAGGTCAGGGCCGCTGACGGCTTCATGCAAGCCCCCGCGTACAGGAGCCCCAATGGCCCCAGTTGCCCCACCCACGCACGACTCCGCATCTCCTGCGGGCATCGAACAGCACTCGATCGACTGGGTGCCCCTCTCCGAACGACATGGCAAACCCTCGAGCGTCGGGGCCATCTGGTTCGTCGGCAGCCTCAACCTCACCGGCCTGGCGACCGGCGTCGTGACGCTGTCCATGGGGGCTTCGCTCGTCTGGACCGTGGTCGCCACGGTCCTCGGATCGCTCTTCGGGACGTTCTTCATGGCGTTCCACTCGGCCCAGGGCCCCCAACTGGGACTGCCTCAACTGGTCCAATCGAGGGCGCAGTTCGGCTACCTGGGCGCCGCGGTCACGGTGTGGGTGTTCGCCCTCGTCAACTACATCGCCTTCAACACCTCCGATGCCCTGCTGTCCGGCCAGGCCATGAACTTGCTCACCGGAGTTCCCAACGGAGTCGGCTATCTGCTGGCTGCCGCGGTGGCGACCGTGATCGCCCTGTTCGGGTACCAGTGGATCCACCGCCTGAACAGGTGGCTCACCTGGCCCTTCGTCGTGGTCACCGCGGCAGTCACCGTGTCCGCCCTGTTCGGTGGAGGGCTACCGGACGGCGTTTGGGACGCGGGCCCCTTCGACCTCGCCCCGTTCATGCTCGTCTTCGTCTTCGTAGCCGGCTTCCAGCTGGGCTGGGCGCCCTACGTCTCGGACTACTCGCGCTACCTCAGACCCGACGTCCCCGTGCGCAGCACCTTCTGGTGGACCTACCTGCCCAGCGCCGTCTCCGGGATCTGGGTGTTCATCCTCGGTGCCGTGGTATCGGCCGCCGCGCCCAAGGGGACGGATCCGGTGACCGCCCTGAAGATGTCGGCTGACCGGTTGTTCAGTGGATTCGGCACGATCGCCGTCATCGTCCTGCTGGTCGGCCTGCTCTCCATCATGGCGATCAACCAGTACGGCGGCAGCCTGACCATGATCTCGATCCTGGACTCGTTCCGGCCGGTCAAGCCGACGCGGACCCTCCGGGTCGCGACGATCGGGATCATGCTCGTGGCCGTCGGAACGGTCTCCACCCTCGTCGGCATCGACCAGTTCAACTGGTTCTTCGCCAACGTGGTCGTGGTGCTGACCTACCTGTTCATCCCCTGGACGGCCATCAACCTGGTCGACTACTTCTTCGTCCGGCGCGGCCAGTACGTCGTCAAGGAGATCTTCAACCCGCACGGCATATACGGCCGATGGGGCTGGCGGGGAAATCTCGCCTACGGCATCGGTCTCGCCTGCATGGCGCCGTTCATGGTCATCACCGGCCTCTACGTCGGTCCCGTCGCGGAGCTGCTCGGAGGCGTGGACTGCTCGATCGCCGTCGGCCTGCCGGTGGCCGGCCTCCTCTACTGGGCGTTCGCCCGGAGTCTCGATCTGGCCACCGAACGCCGGATGGTCAGGGAGGAGGGGCTGCTGGCGCCACCCCACTGAGCACCCCGCCCCGCACCGACAGAACGAACCTCCGAGACAAGGAGCACCACGTGAAGACAGAGCACAACGGCAACACAGCGGGCATGAGCCGCAGAACCCTCCTCGCCCGAACCGGAGCCGTCGCTGCCGGACTGGCGGTGGGGCCCGTACTCGGCGGCATCCAGCCGGCCCAGGCCGCGGCCTGGCGCGTGCCCGGGGAAGAGACGTCGCACAAGCGGACCTGGATGGCATGGCCGTCCAGCTACACGATCTGGGGCAGCTCGCTTTCCAAGATCCAGACCGACATCGCCAAGCTCGCCAAGGAGATCGCCAAGTACGAGCCGGTCACGATGTGCGCGGACGGTTCGTCGGCCGCATCGCAGGCCCGCAGCATGTGCGGGTCCACCGTCACCGTGATCAGCTCGGTTCCCGTCTCGGACTGCTGGATGCGGGACACCGGCCCGCTGTTCCGCGTCGACGGCGCCGGCGGCCTGGACTCCGTCGGCCTGAACTTCAACGCCTGGGGCGAGAACGCCACGACCTTCTACGGCATCCCCGCCTCCGCCTACAACAAGGACCGTGTCGTCGCGCAGAAGCTCGCCGCCTACACGGGCGTCGCGTTCGCCAAGACGTCCGTGGTCGGCGAAGGCGGCGGTGTGGAGTACGACGGCGACGGCACGCTGATGGCGACCGAGAGCTGCTGGGTGAACAGCAACCGCAATCCCGGCAAGACGCGCAGCCAGATCGAGGCCGAGCTGCTGTCCCGGTTCGGCGCCACGAAGATGATCTGGCTGCCCGGCGTCACCGGTCAGGACGTCACCGACGGCCACATCGACGGCACCGCCCGCTACATCAAGCCCGGCGTGGTGATGGTGCAGCTGAACGGCGCCGTACGGCCGGCCGTCTGGACCCGGAACGCCCAGGCCATCCACGACGTCCTGGTGAACGCGACCGACGCGCGAGGACGCCGGCTGCAGGTCCTCACCATCGAGGGCCCCGACGTCCTGCCCCGCATATCGGCCGGCAAGCGGAGCGACTTCCTCAGCTCCTACATGAACTGGACCGTGACCAACCAAGCGGTGATCACGACCCAGTTCGGCGACACCGCCAAGGACGCCGCGGCCAAGTCGGCCATCGCGGCCGCTTATGGCAGGCCCGTCGTCCAGCTCAACCTCGACAACCTCTACGGCAACGGCGGCGGTGGCGCACACTGCGTCACGATGCAGGAACCCAACCGCTGAGCAACCGGCCCGGGTCACTTTCGAGGCCCGGGCCGGCCCTCTCCGACGTGCCAACTGACTGAATTTTCAGTCATATGCAGACCGAGCCAGAGATCTATTGACTGAATTTTCAGTTCAGTCCGCGATACAAGACGCGCCTCTCTTTATTTTGTTCACTACGGAGTCCCATGAACAACAACACCTCAGCCACGTCCCGACGCAGGCTGCTCCAGTTCGGTGCTGCGGCCCTGCCGCTCGCGGCCTTCGGATCCGCTCTGCCGGCGGTCGCCCGGGCGGCCACGGCCGCCGGCGGCTCCACCGTGCTGCGGATGCCTGCGGAAGAGGGCCGGCACGTCCGTACCTTCATGGCCTGGCCGGCGCTTTCCTCCGTGTGGGGCAACAGCCTCGGCGCGGTGCGCAGGGACATCGCGAAGGTGGCGTACGCGATCTCACGCTACGAGCCCGTCGTGATGCTGGCCCGCTACGGTCAGGCCGCGGATGCCCGGTACCTGTGCGGAAGCGGCGCCTACTACGGCATAGACGTCATCGAGATCGCCAACGACGACCTGTGGATCCGGGACTTCGGCCCCACCTTCGTCGTGGGCCCCGGAGCGATCGCCGGGGTGGACACCAACTTCAACGGATGGGGGAAGGCCGGCACCTCGTACGCCCAGCCCTTCGCCAACGACGCCGCGGCCGCCGAGACGCTCCTCGGCCAGTACGGGGTGAACCGGATCCAGGCGTCGTTCGTGGGCGAGGGCGGCTCGCTGGAGACCGACGGCCAGGGCACCTTGCTGGCCACGGTGAGCTCGATGGTCAACAGCAACCGCAATCCGGGCAAGTCGCAGGACCAGGTCGAGCAGGCGATGAAGGCGGCGCTCGGCATCGACAAGGTGATCTGGGTCCCGGGCCTGGCCGGCCAGGACATCACCGACTGCCACATCGACTGCCTCGCCCGCTTCACCGCGCCCGGCAAGGTCATCCTGGACAAGCCCGGCCGCGGCGCCGACAGCAAGTGGATCGCCGTCTACGAGGAGACCGCGCGGATCCTGCGGAGCGCCACCGACGCCCAGGGGCGCGCGCTGGCCATCACCGAACTCCCCGGTCCGGACCGCAGCGCCATCCGCGGGCAAGGCAACGACTTCCTGTCGAGCTACACCAACTACTACACGGTCAACGGCGCCGTCATCGCCCCGCAGTTCGGTGACGGCTATGCCGACGGCCTGGCCTACACCATCCTGCAGTCCGCCTATCCCAGCCGGAACATCGTCCAGCTCAACATCGACAACATCGCCTCCGGTGGCGGCGGAATCCACTGCGCCACCCAGTCGCAGCCGGTCGTGCCGCCCTTCGCCTAAGCCCGCGGGAGGGGCCCGCGTACGTTCGACTCCGTGGTCATGGCCGTGGCGGGCCGCGGGTCGGCGTACGCGGGCCCTGCTGCCCGTGGTGCTCCTTCCACCGGCGGAACAGGGTCAAGTCGGCCTGAAGCAGGCCTGTTCGGTGTCTCACCGCGGTATCGAATGGCCTGCGAAATCCTCGCGTGTTACCTGCCGGTAAGCCATGATGGCGGACGACCATCAACACAGCGGAGGCTGAGGCAGCGGTGACGACTTTCGACGAACCGACCATCGTGCACGCGTTCCGGGACGACGCCCTGGGAGAGCACGACGCCGTCGGTCTCGCCGCGGCGATCCGGCGGGGCGAGGTCTCCCCCGCCGAGGCCGCCCGGGACGCCGCGAAGCGGGTGCGGGCGGTCGACGCGCGGCTGGGCGCGGTCCAGGTGCACGTCGACAGCCCGGCGCCCGCCGCCGGGGCGGGCGGTGCCTTCGCCGGGGTGCCGACCTTCGTCAAGGACAACACCGATTACCAGGGGCTGCCCACGGGCCACGGCAGCGCGGCCTTCCGGCCGAGGGCCGCCCGGCAGCACGCGCCGTTCACCCGGCAGCTCCTGAGCAGCGGCGTCACGGTCCTGGGCAAGACCCGGCTGCCCGAGTTCGGGTTCAGCCCGACCACCGAGTACGACGGCGCGGAGCCGGTGCGCAACCCCTGGCACACGGGCTACTCGGCGGGCGGTTCGTCGGGCGGCAGCGCGGCGCTGGTCGCGGCCGGCGCCGTGCCGATCGCGCACGCGAACGACGGAGGCGGCTCGATCCGCATACCCGCGGCCTGCTGTGGGCTCGTCGGCCTCAAGCCGTCCCGCGGACGCGTCGTGGCCAGTGCCCTGGGCCGCCAACTGCCGCTCGACATCATCTCCGACGGGGTCGTGAGCCGTTCCGTGCGCGATGCCGCCGCGTTCCTCGCCGCCGCGGAAACGTACCGGCGGAGCCCCGGACTGCCGCCCGTAGGCCTGGTCGAAGGCCCCTCGGCGCGACGGCTGCGCATCGGGTTCGTGCTGGATTCGCCGAACGGCGTGCACTCCGACGCCTCCACCCGGGCGGCCGTCACGGAGACCGCCGAGACGCTCGCACGGCTCGGACACACCGTGGAGCCGGTGGAGTTGGGCATGGATCCGAGTTTCACCGACGACTTCCTCACGTACTGGGGGATGCTGTCCTTCCTCCTCGGCGTGACGGGCCGGACCCTCGGCGCGGACTTCGACCGGCGCCGCATGGACGGCCTCAGCCAGGGGCTGCGCGAGGAGTACCTGCGGAACTGGCGGCGGACCCCCGGCGTGCTGCGGCGGCTGAAGCGTACGAAGGAGGCCTACGCGGCGTCCTTCCGCGGGCTCGACCTCGTGATGTCGCCGGTGCTCGCCCACACCACGCCGCCGATCGGCCACCTCAGTCCGACCGTTCCCTACGCGAAGCTGATCGAGCGGATCCTCGCGTACGTGGCCTTCACTCCGGTCGACAACGTCGTCGGCACGCCGTCGATCTCGGTGCCCGCCGCGACCGCGACCCCGGACGGGCTGCCCGTCGGCGTCATGTTCGCCGCCCGTCCCGGTGGTGAGCGCAAGCTGCTGGAGCTCGCCTTCGAGCTGGAGGCCGACCGGCCGTTCCGGCGCGTTCAGGACCAGTGACGTAGCCGGCGGGAGGCGTACGGGGTTCGCGGCTACCGCTCGGTGGCCGGTGGCCCGTGCTCCACGCGCAGGGGCTCGAAGGCGATCCGGGTCAGCGATCCGTCGTCGGCCCAGCGCACCTCGATGGATCCCTGGTCCGCCGTCACCCGGGTGAGCGCCTCTGCGATCGGCCCGGGATCCGGATCGCCGGTGCCGGTGCCGGTGCCGGTTCCGGTTCCGCTGAGCACGGCCAGCGCCGCGTACGGGCCCGTCCCCCCGGCCTCGGCGGTCAGGCGGGGCATGCTCGCCCACCGGGTGAAGGCGGTCCCGGCCGGCGCCCTCGCCTCGTCCAGCGCCTCCCAGCCGTGCACCGGGTGGAGCTCCGAGCGCAGCGGCTCCTCCGGCCCCGTGGCCCAGCCCGTCTGTTCCACGCGGGCTCCGTACGGGGCTCCGTACACCCGGTGCACGCGCAGTTCGTGCCGGCCGCGGACGAAGGTGACGCTCTCCACGCGCAGGCCCGGCACCGTGGGCGCGCCTCCCGGGAAGACCGGCCGGTGCCAGGACGCGGCCCAGCCCCAGCCGTTGCCCTCGCCGGTACCCAGCGGGTGGATGCGCCGCCGGACACTGCGGGCGCCCGCCACGACCACGGCGAGGTGGTTGTCCGGGGTGTTGGCGCCCGCGGTGGGGCCGCTGCGGGTGGAGTAGGCCTGGCGGGAGTAGAGCGGGTCCTCGTCGCGGGCCGCTTCCGGCTGATCCGGCCCGACGTGGTCGCTCCCGTGGTTGTGCAGTCGTACGATCCCGTCGGCGCGGGTGCTCTGGATCAGCAGCCCGGGCGCGGACAGGGCGCACACCCGGTCGGGTCCCTCACTGGGCGCGGGCTCCTCCGTGGCCGTCCACAGGGGGTGCGTCGCCGGGGCGAGCAGGCAGACGAAGGCCTTCGAGGCCCAGTAGGGCGAGGCCGGCCCGGAATAGCCCTGCAGGGTCGCCGCGTGCGGGCCGTGCCAGCCGAGGCCCAGCAGGCCGTCGGCGCCGACGGCGCCCCGGTCGAGGAAGTAGCGCAGCGATCCGCTGATCAAACGGCGTGAGGTGCCGGGGGCGAGCGGGGTGTGGCCGGTGACGGCTCCGAGGCCGACTGCGGACGCGGCGGCGAAGCGGTAGGTGAGGGAGCGCCCGAAGTGGATCGGTGCCCCGTCCGCCCCGAAGAGGAGGGAGAAGCCGTCCAGGTGGGCCCGCAGCCGGTCACCGTGCGGGGCCGACTGCCGGTCCGCCCGGTCCGGCCGGTCCGGCGAGTCGCCGAGGTGGCCGTCGAGCACCGGATACAGGTGCAGCGCCCATCCGTTGTAGTGGTCGAAGGCGCGGCCTTCGCCGTCGGCGTACCAGCCCTGGCCGGCGTACCAGCCCTCCAGGAGGTCGAGGGCGCGGCTGCGCACCCTGGCCGTCTCGGCATCGCCGCGGCCCACGGATTCCAGGAATCCGGCCACGGTGTACGGGAAGAGGTACCAGTTGTTGGGAGCGGGCACATGGCGCAGGGCGCCGCGCAACCACTCCTCCGTCCGGTCCTGCACCGCGCTGTCGAGGCGGTCCCACAGCCACGGCCGGGTCAGCCGGAGCCCGAGGGCCACCGAGGCCGACTCGACCATCGGCTGGCCGCCCGCGTGGATGTCGCGGATGACCGGCCAGGACTCCGCATCGTCGCGGCCGGGCGTCCGGGTTCCCACCGCCAGGCCGTCGGCGTACCGCTCCAGCCAGCCGTACGGGTCCGCTCCCCCGGCCCCGGACACGCGGAACGCCGCCGCCAGGAAGGTCCGTGCGTACCCTTCGAGCCCGTCGGAGCGCACCCCGGAGGCGGACGGCGGTCCCGGCAGGTCGAGCAGGGCCCCGCGCGGCGTGGCCCACCGCCAGGCCGCGCGCAGCAGCCCGTCGGCCACCGCCTCCCAATGCGCGCGCGTGTAGCCGGTGTACGGGCTCAACACGCGGTCTTCGCGGGGCAGTCCTGGAAGGGTCATGCGGGGATCTTGATCGAATGACCCCGGCGGGTCAAGGGAGCGGATCAGCGGTTCGAGAGAGCGGATCAGGGCGGGGCGAAACGGCCGAGCGGGGGTCGGACGCCTTCAGGCCGAGGCCTCCCAGGCCGTCGTCAGCCCGTCCAGCCACGCCGGCGGCAGCTCCGCCGTGTCCCATGCCTCCCGCAGCGCCTGCGGCTCGGCGAGGAGCCGCTCCAGTACCGCGATGCTCGTGGCGGAGTGGACGAGCGAGAAGCGGCCGTGCACCGTGATGGCGCTGCCGGCTCCGAACCTCGTGAACAGCCGCCCCAGCCGGTCTTGGTGGGCTTCGGTGAACTCCGTCAGCCGCCCCGCGTAGCGGGCCCGCTGCCTCGTGCTCATTGTGGCGAGGACGGCGGTGAGCACCTCTTCGGTCGCCTCCGGATCCAGCTCCGAGACCTCGGTGAACGTCAGGTACAGGGGCGTGAGCGCCACTTGCGCCCGCTCCACCTCCATGCGCCTGGCCCGCGGACGCTGTCCGGCCGCGTCCTCTTCCCCGTCCGGGCTCACCACGCGCAGCAGCGTCCGCTCGGTGACGGCGCCCAGTTCCGCCAGGAGGTCTCCGGCGCCGTCGAGCCATCCCGACTCGTACGGCTCGCCCTTGTCCCCCGGTGCGCTCCGGTCCCCGGTGCTCAGTTCCTCGTGCGCGAGCGCGAGCGTGCCCGCCTCCAGCAGACCGATCAGTTCGCGCGCGTCGCCGGCAGGGACCCCTGCTCGTGCGAGGAGCTGCAGGAGCGTCGTCCTCGCGTTGTCGACACTGACCTCGTCCGGCCACTGCCGTCCCTCGTCGGCCCCGCTCATCAGATCCTCTCCGTTCTCGGCCACCACACCGCCCGGCACTTCATTGTGACCGAGCACCTTCGAGGGGGCCGGGCCCAGCGGCCCCCGGTTCGTTCCCGCAGCTGCGGGAACTTGCTTCCTGAGCTGGGACTCTATGCGGCGGTGCGCCGATGTCGAGCACTTTCCCGGCATCCGGCAATCTACCCATAACCCGCCCCGGGCCGTGATGCCCGCCTTCGCGCGCTCCCTCGCACTTTCGGCTACCCCTCCCGTACGTACGCCCCCGCGCGGGCGGCGGCCGCCGCGGCGGCGGCCGAGCGGTCGGCCGCGGCCTCGTCGAGCGGGAGGGCCGTGGTCAGGAGGCGGTAGTAGAGGGGGGCGGACACCGCGCGGATCACCTCGTGCGGGTCGGTGCCCTCGGGCACTTCGCCGCGGGCCACGGCCTCCCGGACGCACGGTGCCCACTCCTCGACGCGGACGGCGTAGAAGCCGTGCAGTGACCGGGCCGCCTCGGGGTCGCTGGTGGCGGCCGCGATCACCGCCTTGAACAGGGCTCCTTGGCGGGCGTCGGCCAGTGTCCGGCACACCAGCCGGGCGTTGGCCGTCAGGTCTCCGAGGAGCGAGCCCGTATCGGCCCGGGGAAGGGACTGCTGCGCCATGTCCAGCAGCAGGTCGGACATGAGACCGGCGACGGTGCCCCACCGGCGGTAGACGGTGGTCTTCCCGACGTCCGCGCGCCGCGCGACGTCGGCGAGGTCCAGGTGGGCGAAACCCCGCTCGGCCAGGACGTCCTCGGCGGCCCGGAGCACCGCCTCCCGGACCCGCGCCGTACGCCCTCCGGGCCGCGCACTCCCCGGCCCGGGCCCTGCGCCCGGACCCGACCCCGGTTCGGCGGCGCTGTCCGGTCCGGCTTCGGCGAACTCCATAACGGGACTCCAGTTCCATTAACTGTCGAGACTTGCTACGCTCGGGCCATCTTAACGGAACCGCAGCCCCATTAGATGGAGCCGTGGGTGATGAGGGGATGCGTCATGGAATACAGGCGGCTGGGAGCGTCCGGACTCGTGGTCCCGGAACTGAGCTTCGGAGCGGGCACCTTCGGCGGGCAGGGACCGCTCTTCGGCGCCTGGGGCGACACCGGGGTACAGCAGGCGCGCCGGCTCGTGGACATCTGCATCGACGCCGGGGTCACGATGTTCGACACTGCCGACGTCTACTCCGCGGGCGCCTCGGAGGAGGTCCTGGGAGCCGCCCTCAAGGGGCGCCGGGACCAGGTGCTCATCTCCACCAAGGCCGGGCTGCCCATGGGAGACGGCCCGGGCGGGGCGGGGACCTCCCGGTCCCGCCTGATCACCTCGGTGGACGACGCGCTGCGCCGCCTGGACACCGACCGCATCGACCTCTTCCAGCTGCACGCCTTCGACGCCGGCACTCCCGTCGAGGAGGTGCTGTCCACGCTGGACGACCTGGTCCGGGCGGGGAAGATCCGCTACACCGGCATCTCCAACTTCTCCGGATGGCAGGCGATGAAGTCCCTCGCCGCGGCCGACCTGCACGGCCGCCCGCGCTACGTCGCCCATCAGGTCCACTACTCCCTCGTCGGCCGCGACTACGAATGGGAGCTCATGCCGCTCGGCCTCGACCAGGGGCTGGGCGCGATCGTCTGGAGCCCGCTCGGCTGGGGCCGGCTCACGGGCAGGATCCGCCGCGGTCAGCCGCTGCCCGCCGGCAGCAGGCTGCACGACACCGCCGACTACGGCCCGCCGGTCGAGGACGAGTACCTCTACCGCGTGATCGACGCGCTGGACGAGATCGCCGAGGAGACGGGCAGGGCCGTCCCCCAGATCGCCCTGCGGTGGCTGCTCCAGCGGCCGACCGTGTCCTCCGTCATCATCGGCGCCCGCAACGAGGAGCAACTGCTCCAGAACCTCGGCGCGGTGGGCTGGACGCTCACCCCGGAGCAGATGGCGAAGCTCGACGCGGCGAGCAGCCGCACGGCCCCGTACCCCTACTTCCCGTACCACCGGCAGGAGGGGTTCGCCCGCCTCAACCCTCCGGCGGTCTGAGGGGCGCCCCGCGCTCCGGGCTTCAGCCGAGCCAGAGGAGGTTCAGGACGGACAGGCGGTGCAGGGGCCTGTTGATCCAGTAGGTGAGCGACAGCAGGCCGACCGACGCCAGCCGTACGTCCTGGCCCTCGGCGTCGTCGGGGTCCCACTGGTGGAACCCCCAGGGATCGGCCGCGGCGGCGTCCAGGATGTCCCAGACCATGTCTTCGGCGTGCTCGGGCAGGGTGTCGAGGACCTTGGCCGCGGGCGCGGAGAAGCGTATCGCGTACGGCTGTCCGGTCACCGGCGGCTTCTCCGTGCCTCGGTCAGGTCCACGAAGGTGCTGTCGTCGTGGCCGGAGGCGACGAACGCGTCGACCGCCGGCACGGAGGCGAGGCGGGCCTGCCAGACCTGGAGGGTCTCGTACAGCGCGGCGAGGGAGAACGTGCGGCGGGACGCCTCCAGCGCGGCGGCCCACTCCCCCTCGAAGGCCGGGACCCACTGCGGGGCACGACGGTCGGCACGCAGCCGGCCGAGGAGTTCGGCCGGGGCTCCCGGCGCGGGGGCGTACGGCGTGACGGTGGCGTGTTCGGGCTGCGCGCTCATCGGCTGTTCCTCCCGGTGGGTCGTACCGCCACGGTACGCGTGCGGGGAGGCCTTGGACGCGGCCACGGACGGATCCGCCCGCGAAGGTGCGCGGGACGCCCGCTCAAGGCGAGCCGTTCGTCAGCAACAGGTGGAACGTGTGGTCCCGGTGTACGAATGTGGCGGTGTCGCAGTCGCCGCCGTCGAAGTACACGGGCCGCAGCGGTTCCTCGTCCGAGTAATAGCCGGTGAAGCGCAGGAAGTCGGGGCTGACGGCGGCGCAGGACCACGCCGGGCCGTCGTCCGCACCGAGGAGTTCGCGGATGAAGCCGCGCACCAGCCTTTCGGCGTCCGCCGCCGGGTAGTGGTGGCCGTAGGGGCTGAACGCCTCGCGGAGCATCCAGCTCAGCCGCGCCGGGAGGCCGGGAGGTTCGAGCGGGGTGAGCGTGGCACGGAAGCCCGCGCGCAGGAGCGGACGGCCGAAGGGCTCGTCGGCGTCAGCATCCGCGTCCCCGTCTGCACCGCTCAGGGTGTGCCAGTCGCGGCGCGCGTCGGCGGCGCGCATCAGCCGCTCGAACAGCGGGCTGCGCAGGAAGGCGTGCAGGACCTCCCGCCGGTTCGCGGCCGTGACGGGCACCTCGCACTCCGCCGTGAGCAGCAGGGTGGTGCTGTTCATGGCGCGGTCCACGGCGGAGAGGAAGGCGTCGACGGCCGGAGGTTCGGGATCGGGCGGCCGCAGCGGCTCGGTGAACTTCGGGGAACCCATGGCAGCAGTCTCGCCGACGGCCGGCTCCGCCTCAACGGCTTGTGCGGCGGGTCAGCGGGGACGGCGGAACCAGGGGATCGTACGTCACGTCACCGGGTGCGGGGGGACTTCAAGGCCGTCTCATTCGGTCCCGCTGATCACGCCCCACGTCCCGCGGACCGGGGACGGAACGCGGGACCGCCCCGCCCGTGCCCGCTCACGACCCGGGGGCCTGCAGGAATGCGGCCACCGCGGCCCTGGTGAGGATCTGGTAGCGGTGCTCCGCCGTCTGTGCCGTGAAGTGGCCCGCGAGTTCCAGGGTGATCGAGCCGTGGGCGGCCGCCCAGATGATGTCCGTGACCTCCTCGACGTCCACGGCCGGGCGCAGGACGCCGGTCGCCGCGCAGGCCCGTACGGCTTCGCGGAGGACTTCCAGGCTGGCGGCGGCGACCTCGCGGGCCTCGGGGGTGGGGGTGAAGCCGGGGATGAGGCCGGCGAACATGACCTGGTAGAGGTTGCGTTCGGTCAGGGCGTTGGCGCGGTAGGCACGGCCCAGGTCGGCCAGGTGGGCGGTCGGGTCGGCGGACGGGGGGACGGCCTCCAGGCTGCGGCGCAGGCGGGCGAAGCCCTCCTGGTACAGGGCTTCGGCGATGCCGTCCTTCGCGCCGAAGTGGCGGTAGAGGACCGTGGTCGAGCAGCCGGCCGCGGTGGCGATGCGGCGCATGGTCAGGGCGGAGGGGCCCTCTGCGGCGAGGAGTTGGGCGGCCAGGTCGAGGAGGGCGGCGCGCAGCGCTTCCTGGCCCTGGGCCTGGGTGCGGGTGTAGAGGTCGCCGCTCATGCCTGCTGCCAGTCGCCGAGGGGGCGGTAGATCGGGATGCCCGCTTCGGTGAGTGCGGTGCGCTTGGCGAAGTACTCGTCGCCCATCGGGTCGAGGCCGCGCAGGGGCATGGTTCCGCGCCAGATCGTCAGGTCTTGCGGTGCGAGCTGTTCGGCTCGTGCGAAATGCCGTTCGGCTTCCGGCCCGCGGCCGTTGCGGTGGAGCCACAGGGCCAGGGCCGCTTCGGTACGGGCCTGCTGCTGGCCGGCCGTGGCGCGGCGCGTGTGCCGGGTGACGTCCCCGTCGGTCAGTCCGCTGTCCCCGGTGAGGACCCAGCGGTCGAGTGCGGCGAGCGCCGCGCCGGAGTCCAGGCCCGACAGTTCGCGGAACAGGTCGGTGGCGAACTGGGTGTCGTTGGGGCGGGCCACCTTCCCCTGTTCGTCGATCCACAGGACGGTCGGGACGTTCAGGACGTCGTAGAGGTCACAGACGGCTCCGTCCGTGTCGATGAGGGCGGGGTGGGTCACCGCGGCCTCGGCGATCCACGGCGCGGCGTCGGCGGTGCGGCGGTCCACCGCGACGCTGAGGACGCTGAAGCCGTGCTCGGCGAGTGCGGCGTGCCGGCGCTCCCATTCGGGGAGGTCGTAGCGGCAGCCGCACCACGAGCCCCAGAAGAGCAGGGCGACCTTGCGGCCGCGCAGGTCGCTGAGCGAGTGCGGTACGCCGTCCACGTCGGGGAGGGTGAAGTCGGGGGCGGTGGCCCCGGCGAGGGTCTGGGAGCGTTCCTGCGCGGAGACTCCGAGGGCGATGACCCCGGCGTCGGTCGCGACCGGGCGGTCGAGGATCCCGGCGAACTCCACCGGGTCGAGCAGTCCGTCGTGTTCGGCGCGGGCGGCGGCGGACGCGGGCACGCACAGGTCTCCCCGGCACCAGCCGTGCGGCTTGCGGACCCAGCCGAGAGCCTGTTCGGCCGCCTCGGGGGTGAGGAGGATCCGGCCAGCGGGGCCCGTCCGCGCGGGTACGGCCGTTTCCCTGCCGTCGTCCAGGATCGTGATCTGCATGGCGTCCACGGCAACCCCCGATGCGCTCGCACAAAAACTTGGTGCTGCGAAAATAACAGCGTTATTGACCGTGCCGCAAGGCCTCCGGGTCGGCGACCGGCAGTCAAGTGGTCCATGGGCAAGAAGAGTTCCGCACGCGAGGCGTAACCTGCCGCGGCCCTCGCCGCACGCGATCTCCCCGTTCACGCCCGGCCGTGCGAGCGGCTCAAGTGCCGGCGGTGCGACTCCGGCCCGGGGCGAGGAGGTACGCCATGGCCATGCCGCCGAGCTCGTCGGCGTAGCGGCGACCACCACCACGCAGCCGCCACGGTCTGTGATCGCCCCCTCCGGCTCGGCCGGGACGGGCCGCCCCGTGCCGATGTCCGGGCGCTTCCGTACCCTGGCGGCATGCGTACGCGTCCCACTCTGAACTGGACCCCGACCGCGGACCTGCCGCCCGGCACCACGGACCCGGGGCCGGTCGCCGACGCGCTGCGGGCCGGCGGGGTGCTGGTGCTCAGCGGGGCCGGGATGTCCACGGAGTCGGGCATCCCCGACTACCGGGGCGAGCGTGGCAGCCTGCGCCGGCACACGCCCATGACGTACCAGGAGTTCACCTCCAGCGCCCGGGCCCGGCGCCGGTACTGGGCACGCGGCCACCTCGGCTGGCGCACGTTCGGGCAGGCCGCGCCCAATGCCGGGCACCGGGCCGTCGCGGCGTTCGGGCGGAGCGGGATGCTCTCGGGCGTGATCACCCAGAACGTCGACGGACTGCACCAGGCGGCCGGCAGCGAGGGAGTCGTGGAGCTCCACGGAAGCCTGAACCGGGTCGTGTGCCTCTCCTGCGGAGCCCTCAGCCCCCGCCGGGAACTCGCCCGACGGCTGGAGGAGGCCAACACCGGCTTCGCGCCGGCGGACGCCGCACTGAACCCGGACGGCGACGCCGACCTCACCGACGAGCAGGTCGGGGACTTCCGCCCGGTGCCCTGCGCACTGTGCGGCGGCATCCTCAAGCCGGACGTGGTGTTCTTCGGCGAGACCGTCCCGCCGAAGCGGGTCGGACACTGCCGAGGCCTGGTCGACGCGGCGACCTCGCTGCTGGTCCTGGGATCCTCGCTGACGGTGATGTCCGGGCTCCGGTTCGTCCGCCAAGCGGCCCAGGCGGGAAAGCCCGTACTGATCGTCAACCGGGACCCGACCCGCGGCGACCGGCACGCCGCCACCCGGGTCGCGCTCCCCCTGGGGGCCACCCTCACCGCCCTGGCCGACGGACTGGGCGTCCCCCTCGACCCGGAGCAGCAGGCCACGCGGCACACCACCACGTGAGGTGACGCGCCGCGCGGGGCTTCCCGGGGGTGGGGCGTCCCGCCGATCAGGCCAGCGGGCCCAGCACCTCCTGGGATTCGATGAGTCCCTGGTCGCTCGGGGGCTTCCCGTCGCCGAAGACGCGTGCCGCCTGGCGGGCCCGGAACTCGGCGTGCGCCTCGGCGGGCTTCGCGTAACCGTGGCGGGTGCGGGCCTGCTCGGGGGTGAGGACCTCCTTGGTGCGGGGAGGCACGCCGAGCTTGACGGGCGCGACCACCTTGACCGTGGAGGGGGAGAGCATCCCCAGCAGGAACAGTTCGACCCGGGGGTTGAGGTGGGCGAGCGCGAAGGACGTCCGCATGACCGGTACGACGAGGACGTCCAGGAGGCGTGACTGCCGGATCTGCGCCATCTCCCGCATCCAGCGCGGCATCGTGGCGATGGTGGCGATCCGGTGCGTCCTGGCGACGACCATCCGCGCGGGCTTCATCCACCACGGGGTCGGCGGGAGGACGAGGTCGGTGTTCAGGAGGTGGTTCATGGCCTGCCGGGCGATCGGGCTGGCCTCCAGCCGCGGGCGCATGTGCTCGAAGTAGGCCCGGATCCCCGCACGGTCGCGCGGGACGTCGTCGGGCGAGCAGGTCTGGAACTCCGCGGCGAGGGCGCAGGACTCCCAGTACTCCTTCTCCTCCTCGGCCGTGAGCTTGCCCGGCCCGTACTTCTCGTACGCGTAGAGGATCGAGTGCCAGCCGGTGAGCTGTATCCACAGCTGCGAGGCGGGGTCGTTGGCGTCGTAGGTGCCTTCGCCGTAGGGCAGGTGACCGATGGCCTTCGAGTGGACCTTCACCAGCACGTCCGCCGCCTTGCACACCTGGTCCGTGCCGGCGAAGGCCACCATCGCGAAGTAGCGCAGCGTGCGGTCGTAGCGGGTGCGCGAGCGGTCGTAGATGCCCTGGGTGCCGTGGACCGCGGCGACCAGCGGCGGGTCGAGCTCCTCCACGACCACAGAGCGCTGGAAGCCCACCGTGGGCGCCGTCGGGTAGCTCCACACCTTCCAGACCACCGATCCGGGACCGAAGAACCCGTAGTCGCCGTGCGGTTCGACCTCTTTGCCGTGCAGTCGGGCCATCGGACCGCTCCTCGTGTTCCCGGCAGCGGGTACGCACCGCTCCCCCAATAAGACAGGACTGTCTTAAATTAAGACACGACTGTCGTAAGATGCCAAGGTGTCGACACCGACGTCTTCAAGCGACAGGCCGCGCAGGCGGCGCCCCTACGCTCCGCGCGTCCCGCTCGCCGAACGCCGCGAGCAACTCCTCGACGCGGCCCTCGCCGTGATCGTGAGCGACGGCTACGCCCGGATCTCCATCGACGCGATCGCCAAGCGGGCCCAGGTCGCGCGCTCGGTGGTCTACGGGGCCTTCGAGGACCTCGACGACCTGCTGCTCACCCTCCTCGACCGGCAGCAGGAGCTCGCCTTCACCCGCCTGCTCGCGAGCGTTCCCGACACCCTCCCGACCCGCGATCCGGTCGACTTCGCCTGCGAGGCGGTGCACCGGATGGCCGCCATGCTGCGGGAGGATCCGGACACCTGGCGCCTGATCCTGCTGACGCCGGCGACCACTCCCCCGGCCGTCCACGCGCGCATCGAAGCGGACCGGGAGCGGTTCCGGCGCAGGGTCGCCTCGTGGATCGAGTCCGCGCCGGCCGCCGAAGGGCCGGCGCCGGACCCCGAGGTCCTCGCCCACGCGCTGGTCGCCTCCGCGGAGCACTTCGCGCGCCTCGCGCTCACCTCCGCCGACGCGATCGACGCCACCCGGCTCGCCGGCCAACTACGGCTCCTGCTCGGCGGCATCTGGTCCGCGCCTTCGGCCTCGCCGTCACCGTAGCGGCACGCCCCTCGCGCGCACCGGCTCCTTCAGCGCAGCCAGACCGCGGTGTCCCGGGGCAGGGAGCCGTCCTCCAGAGGCCCGCTGGAGAGAAGGACTTCGGTGTGCTCCGGCAGCGGAACCGGGTCGCCCGAGAGGTTCACCAGGCAGCGTACGGAGGACCCTGCCGCGGTGCGGGCGAAGGCGAGTACGCCCGGCCGGGCGGACAGCCAGGTGAACTTCCCTTCGAGCAGCGCCGGTTGGGCGGCTCGCAGGGCCAGGGCCCGGCGATAGAAGCCGAGCATCGAGTCCGGGTCGGCGCTCTGCTCGCGCACGCTCCGCGAAACCCACTCGGCCGGCCGGGGCAGCCAGGACTTCGCCTCCGGTGCCTCGTCTCCCCACGGCAGGGGTACCCGGCAGCCGTCCCGGCCGAGGTCCTCGCCTCCGGTCTGGAAGAAGGTCGGGTCCTGGCGGAGTGCCGGCTCGATGTCCTCGACCTCTTCGAGGCCCAGCTCGTCGCCCTGGTAGACGTAGACGCAACCGGGAAGGGCCATCGTCAGCAGGGCCGCGGCCCGGCCCCGGCGCCTGCCGAGGCCGAGGTCGGCGGGGACGCCGTGGACCCGGCGGCCGTCGAGCGCGTACGAGGTGTCCGCGCGTCCGTAGCGGGTGACGTGGCGGGTGGTGTCGTGGTTGGACAGGACCCAGGTGGCGGCGGCGCCGACCGGCGCGTGCTCGGCGAGGGTCGAATCGATGACCGTGCGCAGGGCCGTCGCGTCCCACGGGCTCTGGAGGAAGGCGAAGTTGAACGCCGTGTGCAGTTCGTCGGGGCGCAAGTAGCGGGCGAAGCGCTCCGGATCGGAGGTCCACACCTCGCCCACGAAGACCGGATCGTGGTCGTAGCCGTCGAGGACCTCGTGCCAGGCGCGGTAGATGTCGTGGACGCCGTCCTGGTCGGCCCAGGGGCTGGGCCCGCTCTCGTGGTCGGGCAGCGCCGGGTCCTTGACGAGGTTGTCGGCGACGTCGATGCGGAAGCCGTCCACGCCCCGGTCGAGCCAGAACCGCAGGATCGACTCGAACTCCGCGTGCACCTCGGGGTTTTCCCAGTTGAAGTCGGGCTGTTCGGGGGCGAACCGGTGCAGGTACCACTCGCCGGGCGTGCCGTCGGCCTCGGTGACCCGCCGCCAGCCGGGGCCTCCGAAGACGGACTGCCAGTTGTTGGGCGGTTGTTCGCCGTGTTCGCCGCGGCCGGGCCGGAACCAGAAGCGCGCACGCTCGGGCGAGCCGGGGCCGGCCGCGAGGGCCTCGCGGAACCAGGGGTGCTGGTCCGAGCAGTGGTTGGGGACGATGTCGACGATCACCCGGATGCCCAGGTCATGCGCCTCGGACAGCAGCGCTTCGGCCTCCGCCAGGGTGCCGAACATCGGGTCGATGTCCCGGTAGTCGGCGATGTCGTACCCGCCGTCGGCCATCGGAGACGGGTACCAGGGGCTGATCCACACCGCGTCCACGCCGAGCCGGCGCAGGTACGGGAGCCGTGCTCGGATCCCGGCGAGGTCACCGATCCCGTCACCGTTTCCGTCCGCGAAACTGCGCGGATAGATCTGGTAGATCGCGGCACTCCGCCACCAGGCGGCCGGCGCTGCGGATGGGGGTTCGGGGGCCGGGGTGAGGGCCTCGGGGGTCGCCATGTGGCGAATCTAGGGAGGGCTCCTCGTCCGAGTCAACCGTTTGCCTGAATCTTTTGATCGAATCGATCGATGTGATCGGAAACGTGCGGGGATCCGCTCACGCCGTCGCCGGGGTCGGGGCGGTCCGGGAGCGGAAAGTACGGCGGTATGCGTCCGGCGGGACGCCCACCGTGCGGGCGAAGTGACGGCGCAGGGTGGTGCCGGTGCCCATGCCGGTTGCCGTCGCGATGGTGTCGACGGTGTCGTCGGTGGTTTCCAGCAGTTCCTGGGCGTGGCGGATCCGTTGGGTGAGCAGCCACTGCAACGGGGTGGTGCCGGTCACCGACTTGAAGTGGCGCCCGAGGTGACGCGAGCTCATCCGGGCCCGGCGGGCCAGGTCCTCCACGGTGAGCGGCTCGTCGAGGCGTTGCAGCGCCCAGGGGAGGACGTCGGCGAGCGGGTGGTTGCCGGGGACGGGCACCGGGGTCGTGACGAACTGCGCCTGGCCGCCGTCGCGGTGCGGCGGGACGACCAGCCGGCGGGCGATCTTGTTGGCGACCGAGGAGCCGTGGTCGAGGCGCACCAGGTGCAGGCACAGGTCCATGGCGGCGGCCTTGCCGGCGGAGGTCAGCACGCTGCCGTTGTCCACGTAGAGGACGTCGGGGTCCACGGTGACGAGGGGGTGGCGCCTGGCCAGTTCCTCCGTGTGCGCCCAGTGCGTGGTCGCACGCTTGCCGTCCAGCAGGCCGGCCGCGGCCAGCACGAAAGCGCCCGTGCACAGGGAGGCCACGCGGGCGCCCGCCCGGTGAGCGGCGCGTACCGCGTCGATGAGCTCGGCCGGCGGGTCCCGGTCCAGGTCGGCCCAGCCGGGGACGATCACCGTGTCCGCTCGCGCGAGGTGGTCGAGTCCGTGGTCGGGCTCCAGGCGGAAGCGGTCGATCCGTACGGCGCCCGGTCCGCAGAGCGAGAAGTCGTACCAGGGGTTCACGAGGTGCGTCAGGTCCGAACCGAAGACCTCGCAGGCCAGGGACAACTCGAAGTGCAGCATGCCGTCGGTGACGGCCAGCGCGACAGTGGGCATGTCCGGAAGTGTACGGGTCGTGTCGTTCCGGACAGTGGCCGGTGGGAGCTGTTCCGCGACACGATGTTCATGACGGAGCGCGGCGGGCCCCGAGGGCCTGCCGCGGTCATGCGGGTACGGACGATGACAGGGGAACGGGACCATGGGATCAGGTCAGACGGTGGCGGTGTTCGGCGCGTACGGGCACACCGGGCGGTTCGTGGTGGCGGAGCTGGTGGAGCGCGGGTTCGTCCCGGTGCTCTCGGGCCGCGACGGCGAGAAGCTCAAGGCGCTGGCCTACGAGACCGGCCTGGAGGCCAGGCCGGCGACGGTCGGCGACCCCGACGCGCTGGACCGCGCACTGGCCGGCACGGCTGCGGTGATCAACGCCGCGGGGCCCTTCGCCTCGACGACCGGCCCCGTGATCGAGGCGGCCCTGCGGGCCGGGATCCCCTACCTGGACGTGGCCGCCGAGCTGGAGGCCAACATCGACACCTTCGCGCACTTCGCCGACCGGGCGCGGGACGCCGGCGCGGTGATCGTTCCGGCGATGGCCTTCTTCGGCGGCCTGGGCGACCTGCTGGCCACCGCCGCGATGGGCGACTGGACCGAGGCCAAGGAGGCTCACATCGCGTACGCCCTGAGCAGCTGGCACCCCACCGCCGGGACGCGGCTTTCGGGCGCGGTCTCGCGGGAGCGGCGCGGTGAGCGGCGCATGCGCTACGCGGGCGGGCAGTGGGAATACCGCACCGACGCCGCGCCGACCCTTGAGTGGCGGTTCCCCGAGCCGATGGGGCCCCGGCAGGTGATCGGGGAGTTCACGATGGCCGACGTGGTGACCGTGCCCAGCCATCTGTCGATCCCGGACGTGACCACCTACATGACGGTCGAGGCGGTACGCGACATCGCGGCTCCCGGCACGCCGGCGCCGTCCGCGGCCGACGACAGCGGACGCTCCGACCAGACCTTCCTCGTCGACGCGGTCGTACGGGCGGGCGGCGCGGAACGCCGCGCCGTGGCCCACGGGCAGGACATCTACGCCGTCACGGCGCCCCTCGTCGTGGAAGCCCTGGAACGGGTCCTGACCGGCCGTACGCGTACGGTCGGCGTCGCCTCCGCGGGCGAGATCTTCGACGCGCCCGACTTCCTGCGCGCGCTGGCCCCGCACATCACCCTGGAGCTGCTCCCGTAGCGGAGACGGCCCTGCGACGGGGGGCCGCCGCTGCCGGCGCGGCCGCCCGACCGGCCCGGACGCTCACCGCCACCGCGGAGGCCCTGGCCCGCCGTACGCTCCGGGCCTCCGGTCTCAGCCACCCCGACACCGCGGCAGGAAAGTGTGACGTCTTGCGAACGGCCGGGGGCGAGGTCGCCCACGGACGACCGAGCTGATCGATAATTGGCCGGCGCCCTGCCTGCACGGTTGAGAGGAGCCCTTGATGACCACACCGCGGGACTTGTTGATCATTTCCATGGACGCGGAGTCCGGCCGGACCGTCGAACAGGGCGACCTGTCGCTCGCGCTCGCGGGGGCCGAGGCGGTCGACCTCCTGGCCGCCCGGGCCATCGGGCTGGACGGCGATCACATCGTGCCGGGCGAGGATGCGGAGCTGGGCGATTCCCTGCTGGACGCGGCCGCGGCGTCGCTCGTCCGGGAGGCGCCCTACGAGTCCGTCGCCGACTGGCTGTGGCGCAGAGGGCTCGGCCTTTCCGCGAGCTACGAGGCCGTGCTCGAAGAGGAAGGACAGCTCGTACGGCAACGCCGGCGCGGGTTCTCCCTCCGGGCCGGTGAGCTGGTGCCGGCCGATTCGCCGGCCCGCCGTCGGGCCGAGGAGCGGTGGAGGTCGGAGGATCCCGTTCTCGTTCTCCTGGCACGGGCCCTGGAGGGCGGCGACGAGCCGTCCGGCGACGCTCCGGACGTGTCCGACGACGGGGTCGCGACGGTGTTGGCCGCCGTCAACGACGCAGTGGTGGAACTGGCCTCCGTACGACAGCGCCGGGCCATCGAGAACGCGGCCTTCGACAACATCTGGCGCGGCGGCGGCTGACGCCGAAGCACCCGCGACTGCTTCGCGATGGGGCCGTGCCCCGGCTCAGGGGGCCGGCGGCGGGGCGCCGTCGACGGCCCACCACCATGCGATCGACGCGATCGGCGGGGGTGTGAGGGGGACACCTTCCGGTGGGCGGAGCGCGGTTGCGGCTCTGCCCGGCTGGTGGTGACTGCCGTTCGGTTGGTAGGGGTGGTAGCGGGAGGTGGCCCCGCACCAGTCCCGCACGCCGTGGACGTACTGGGTGAGTGCGTCCAGGAAGCGTTGGATCCGCGGGTCCGCCGGGGCCATCGCGGTCTGCCGACCCAGGTCCGTGAACCGGCGCATGATCGCGTTCCTGAGCACGGAAGCGGCTTCCAGGCCCTGCCCGGGGCCCAGGCCTCGGCCGCGCTGGGCTTCCAGGAGTGCTACCAAATTGCCGCTGCGGCTGCCGCGTTCGCTCTCCTTCGCGAAGGAGTGGATGTCGGTGTCGACGACCACGATCCCCGCCGCCATCTCGGTCAGCGCACGGATCCGCCGGTCCTCCCACCGGGGTGCGGGCAGGGCGGCACCGACCGCGTCGAGCAGCACGGGTACGGCCAGGGCGGCCCCGGAGTGCAGGCGGGTGAGCAGGTAGTCGCTCACGTCCTGGGGCTCTCCCCGTGCGGTCGTGTCGGCGCCGATGCGGGCCTCGGCGAGGAAGTAGCCGCGCATCGCGTCGACCCATCTCCTGACCTGGACGGGGGTGGCCATCGCGTCCACCCGGAGCCGGATGTCGCGCAGGGCCAGGGCGAAGGGGTCTGCGTCGAGGGGAACCTCCGGGGCCTCGATCGTCCGCTGGAGCCGGGCGACCATCGTGAGCATCTCGGTGGGGGTGAGACTCGGGAGGTCCTCGTCGCAGAGGTCGTCGAAGGCGAACACCCACACGGCGAGATCGCTCAGCAACTGGGTCGCGAACGGGTCGGCGTACGGTGCGATCCGCACCGCGATCCGGTTCAGCCCATGGGTCAGCCGCGCGCTGCGGTCCGTCCCTCCGCCCAGCCCGAAGCGGTTCATGAACTCCGCCGAGCCCACGTCGTGGTCGTCCGCTCCCGCGCCACGGCCAGGGCCGTGTACGCGGTCGGCTTCGTGCGTCCGTGTTCCTGACATCAGTGATCACCTCGTGTTCGGCAGTGGACGGGCTCACGCGGTGGCAGGACCAGGCACGGCACACGGAACCGACGGCGGGGCTGCGCATGCGGACGGCCTTCACGGGGGTCGCGGAACGCACTCGGTCGACCCATCTCATTGAACGCAGGACGTCCCCCGGGCCACAACGGGCTACCGGGAGCACTCGTGGGGCGCCAGGAGCACGACGCGCGCCGCCGGAGCCACCTGCCGACGGCCCACGACCCACGGCCCACGGCCCACGGAAGCACCGCACCCGGGGTTCCCACGGACGGCAGAGCAGTGGGGCCGGAACGTGCCTACGCTGGAAGGGATCACCGTCTCGGCTCGGATCCTCCGGATGAGGTGAGGTCATGACAACGAAACACGGAGCCGCACTCCGCCGAAGGCGTCGGATGCCCGTGGTCGCCGTTGTCTCCGCCGTCGCCGCCACCTGTCTGGTGTCCGGGTACGCGGGTCCAGGCCAGGGAGCTTCCCCGGCGGCGGCCGCCCCGCTCGCCGCCGGCCCGCAGGACGGTTCCTGCCGGACCGCTCCGCCGGACAGCTTCTGGCACGCTCCCGTGGACACGCTTCCCGTACACCCGAGCTCGGACCGGTACGTCGCTTCGATCGGTGCCACGGAGCCCCTGCACCCCGACTTCGGGGCGGGGCTCATCGACGGCGAGCCCTTCGGCATTCCCATCACCGTCTCGGACACGACGGTGCCGGAAGCGAAGGTCTCACTGGACATCGCCGAGGAGAGCGACGCGTCGGGGTACCGGATTCCGCAGGACGCCGGGATCGAGAACGGTCCGCAGAGCTCCGGTGACCGCCACGTCGTCGTCTGGGACCGCGCCCTGTGCAAGTCGTACGAGCTCTGGAACGCGACGCCGCAGGGCGACAACGCCTGGCGCGCCGGCTCGGGCGCGGTCTTCGACCTGCGGAGCAACGAGCTGCGGCCCGCCGACTGGACCTCGGCCGATGCCGCCGGCCTCGCCATCCTGCCCGGGCTGGTGCGCTACGACGAGGCGGCGGGCGGGCTGGTCGACCACGCGATCCGGATGACCGTGCCCCGTACGGATCAGAGCTACGTCTGGCCGGCCAGGCACCAGGCGGGCTCCGCGGCGGACGAATCGCTGCCGCCCATGGGACTGCGGATGCGGCTCAAGAGCTCGGTGGACACCTCGGCCCTGGGCCCCCAGGCCTTGGCCGTCGCCGAGGCGCTGAAGAAGTACGGGGCCATCGTCGCCGACAACGGGTCGGCCTGGTACCTCACCGGTGAGGAGAACCCCGGTTGGGACAATGACCAGCTCAACGCTCTCAAGGGCTTCAAGGGTTCGGATTTCGAGGCCGTCGACGCCTCCGGGCTCCAGCAGTCGCCGGACTCCGGGGCCGTGGCGCCCCGCTGACCGCAGACGGCGTCCCGCAGACCGTTGGCCCCTCTGACCGCTGAGAGGAATGGCCCTCATGCGCGCTGAGACTTCCGCCACGGCGCGGAAAGGGGCCTTCATCGCGGTCGCCGTCGCCCTGTTCTGCATCCAGCTCGACTTCTTCGCGCTCAACCTCGCCATCCCGGGGATCGCCGCGGAGCTCGGCGTCACGGTGTCGGCCGCGCAGTGGACCTTGTCCGCGTACATGCTCGCCATCGGCTGCTTCTTCATCGTCGGCGGCCGGGTGGGGGACGTGTTCGGCCGGCGCGGCACGCTGCTGGCGGGAACCGCCCTGTTCACCGCCGGCACCGTGGGATGCGCGCTGGCTCCCGGCCTCGGTCCGCTGGTCGTGGCCCGGATCGCCCAGGGGGTGGGCGCCGCGTTCGTCTTCCCGGTGGCCGTGTCCGTGATCACCAACACCTTTCCCGAGGAGTCCCGAGCCAAGGCCCTGGGCGCCGTGTTCGGCGTCGCCAACACCGGGACCGCGATCGGGCCCTTCGTGGGCGGGGGGTTCACCGAGGGGCCCGGCTGGCGCTGGATCTTCTGGCTGATGGCGCCGCTGAGCCTGTTCTCGCTGCTCACCGCTCTCGCGTACGTCCCCGACTCGCGCGACGCGTCGGCGCCGCGCGAGCTCGATCTGCTCGGATGCGCCCTGATCGTCGGGGCGCTGGCCGCCCTCACCCTGAGCGTGGAACGCGCGGACGCCTGGGGGTGGAGCAGTGCCCGCACCCTCGGCGGCTTCGCGGTGGCGGTGGTGGGCGGCGGGCTGTTCCTCGTACGGGAGCGGCTGGCCCGGCACCCGCTGATCGATCTGCGGCTGTTCCAGGACGTCCCGTACGTCCTGGTCACCGGGATGGGCACGCTCACGAACATGGGCTACGGGGTCACCGTCTTCCTCGCCACCCTCTACCTCCAGGGCGTACGGGGGCTCTCGCCGCTCCTGGCCGGCACCGTCTTTCTGGCCCCGGCGCTGCTGGTGGCGCTCAGCGGGCCGCTGGGAGCGCGGCTGGGCCGGCACCTGCGGCCGACCACGGTGATGGCACTGGCCGGAATCGGCGCGGGCACGGGGATGTACGCGCTGACCCAGGTCACCGCCTGGTGGCTGTACGTACCGGTGTTCGCGTGGTGCGGCCTGGGGCTCGGGCTGGGCTGGACCTACGCCAGCGTGGCGACCCAGCAGATCGTCCCTCCGGCCAGGGCCGGGGAGGCATCGGGGGTCCTGCTGACGTTCCTGGTCACCGGAGGTGCGATCGCGCTGGCCGCGGCGGCCGCGGGGATCTCGGCGATGACGCCGCAGCGGTCGCCCGAGGAGGCCTACGACGCCATCCTGCGGCTGGGCGGTGTGGTCGTACTCGCCACGGCGGTGCTGGTCCTGGCCGTACGGCGTCGGCTCGGGGCGCAGGGCAGGACCCGCTGAGTCCGCTCACACCGCGGGGGCGGCGGACGTCACCGTCCGACCGCCCCCGCGCGCCGGCCCGGGCCGGAAGTTCTTACTAGGCGCCGAGGTGGGAACCCTTGACCCACTCCGCCTCGCCGTCCTTCGCGCAGGAGGAGGTGTAGACGGGGCCGAAGGGCGCCGGGACGGCGGCCGCGGACGAGCAGTTGGACGAGAAGGCCTTGTGGCCGCCCGAGAAGTAGTCGATGTCGACACCGTCGTTGGCGAGGGCCGCGCCGGCGCCACCCAGCAGGATGCCGGCGGCGAGGACGGAGGCGGTGACGGCAGAGCGAATACGCATTGGTTCCCCTAAGGACTCAGGATCTGGGGACGCTCCCATGGCTGGGTGCGTCAGCCGATTCAACGCCCGGCGGAGCCGACAGGAACGACCGTTCACTCGAACGCCGCGGGCGTAACGTTTCGACACCCCCACGCGACCCCCACGAGACCCGGCGCGCGGCCGAGTTCACGCCCCCGTGCCGCCTCCGGGTCGGGCATCGGAGCCAAGATCGATTGTCAGTGGTGGATGAGACGGTAGGAGCATCCAGTCGGAACGAGGGGGAGCTTCCATGTCCGGAAACCAGAACTACATCAACCACGTTGCTCTTGTGTTGGATGCCAGTTCGTCCATGTCGCACCTGAGCCGCAAGGTCGTCGAAGTCGCCGATCAGCAGATCGCGTACCTGGCCCGCCGGTCCGGTGAACTGGACCAGGAGACCCGCGTCACGGTGTACGTCTTCGCGGACAAGGTGGAGTGCGTCGTCTACGACAAGGACGTGCTCCGGATGCCCTCGCTGAAGCAGCTGTACCGGACCGGTGGGATGACGGCGCTGCTGGCGGCTTCGCTGAAGTCGCAGCGCGAGCTGGCCCAGACGGCCCAGCTGTACGGCGACCACAGCTTCCTGACGTTCGTGCTGACGGACGGGCAGGAGAACGCCAGCCACCGCTCCCCGGACGCTCCCGCCCGGGATCCGCGTGAACTGGTCAAGGCCGTCGCCGAGATGATCGCGACGCAGGAGGACAACTGGACGCTGGCCGTCCTCGTGCCGGACCAGATGGGCAAGCGCGAGGCCATGCAGTGCGGCTTCCCGAAGGAGAACATCGCCATCTGGGACGCCACGAGCACGCAGGGGCTGGAGGAGGCCGGGCAGGTCATCAAGGAGGCCACCGAGAAGTTCATGGTGGGCCGCGCCAAGGGCATCCGGGGATCGCGGGCGGTGTTCTCCACCGGCGGGGACACGGTCAACAAGGACACCATCAAGGCGGCCGGCCTCGCTCCGGTGGACCCCTCCGCGTACCAGCTGCTCCCGGTGGCCCGTGACGCGGCGATCCGGGAGTGGGTCGTCGAGTCCGGGCACACCTACCGCACCGGTGGCGCGTTCTACCAGCTGAGCAAGCCGGAGAAGATCCAGGCGAAGAAGCAGATCGCGGTGCTGGAGAAGAAGACGGACCGGGTGTACAAGGGGCCCGAGGCCCGGGCCCTGCTCGGGCTGCCGGCGGTGGAGGCGCGGGTCAAGCCCGACCACAACGACGATTTCACGATCTTCGTGCAGAGCACCAGCGTCAACCGGAAGCTCGTCCCGAACACCCGGCTCCTGCTCATGGTGTGACAGGTGCCGCCCTCGCACCCCCTCCCCCGTGCCCGTCCCCCGTCGCCGGGACCGGAATCCGGCGGCGGGCCCGGATGGCGGGGCGCAGGGGAGCGAGGGAGGCTGGGGGTATGCGATGGCGTGCGCCTGGTGCGGCGGTGGCTGCGTTGGCCGCCGTGCTGCTCGTGGCCGCCGCGCCGCCGCCGGGCAGTGGTGACACAGAGCAGCGCGTGGACATCGGCGGCGGGCGGAGCCTGTACCTGCACTGCGCGGGCTCGGGGAGTCCGACCGTGGTGCTGCTCGCCGGTCTGCACGAGGCCTCCGACCCGTGGTCCCTGACCGACACCACCCCGCCCGTGCCCAAGGCGCCGGCGGTACTCCCGGGTGTGGCCGCCTTCACCCTGGTGTGCACCTACGACCGGCCGGGGACCATCCGCTACACGGAGCCACCCGCGCTCACCGACCGGAGCACACCCGTACAGGGCACCCGGGCCCTGGACGCCATGGTCCAGGACCTGGACCGGCTCCTGACGGCCGCACACGTGCCCGGTCCGTACCTGCTGGCGGGTCACTCCTTCGGTGGGATGCTCGCGCTGCACTATGCGCAGGAGCACCCTGAGCGGACGCGCGGGCTGGTCCTGGTCGATGCCCTGGGGCCGGCCCTGAAGCCCGCGATGGGGTCGGACTGGGCGGCGTACGTGGAGGCGCTGCGGCATCCCGGTACTCCGTTCGACGCCGATCCGGACTTCGAGCAGGTGGACATCGAGGGCGGGGTCACCGCCATCGACCGCGGCGGGCCGCTGCCCCCGGTTCCCGTCGCGGTGCTCAGCAAGACCGAGCCCTTCGCCGTGCCGCCCACGATGGCGAAGGATCTGGTGGCGAAGCTGGAGAAGGCCTGGCCCAAGGCACAGCAGGCCCTTGTGGGCTTGCGGCCGCAGACCCCGCACTTGCTGGCGACCGGTAGCGATCACTACGTCCAAATCCACGACCCGGACCTCACGATCGCCGCGATCCGCCTCGTGGCGGACCGGGCCGCGACCACCCTGCCGAGGACGGCCTCGCCCTCGCCGTAGCGGTTGCGGTTGCGGTCGCGCTCACCGTAGGGACGCGCTCGCCGTGACGGCGAGCGCGGCCCGCTCGGCTCAGGCCTGGGTCGGGTCCGCGGGGATGGGATGGACCTCGACCGGGTCGCTGCCCGGCGTTCCTCCCGGGCCGGGGCAGGCCGACGCCCGTGCGGCGATCTCCAGGGCCCGGTCCTCGCTCTTGACGTCGACCAGCCAGTACCCGGCCAGGATCTGTCCCTCGTAGGCCGGCCCGTCGGTCACCTGCGGCCGCCCGTCGCTTCCGGCTCGTACCGTCTTGACCAGCGAGGGACCGCCGAGGCCCTGCCCGTCCACCCATTCGCCGGCGGCGGTGATGTCTTCGTTGAGGGCGCCCATGTGGGCGAACATGGCCTTCATGTCGTCCTCGGAGTAGGAGGACATGATGGCGTCCCACTCGGCGGCAGGCACGTTCATCTGGATCATGTACTTCATGTTCCTCACCCTTTCGGGGCGGCTGCTGGGGTTTCGGTCCTACACAGAGGTAGACAGCCAGTGGCCGCGAAACTCATCGGCGCTCCCAGCACCACATCACGGAAACCCGAAGATCGCCCCCAGGGCGGTGCTCGCGAGGGACGGCGGGCGTCGGTTTCCGTCTTCTTCCGCGCCGCCCAGGACATCGGTGATCATGCGGGTGGCGAAGTCGGTCGTCCATGGCGGGAATGGTCTCGGGACGGACGCTCCTGGGCATCATGCGCATCGTGGCCACGATGTTCGGCACGACGTACTCGATGACGTCCTTGCCGTGCCCCTCGTGGGCCAACGGGAGCCTCCCGCTTGACCTTCCGTCACACCCCGGGGTCAACTCCCGACGGGCCCCCCGTGCTCCGGCGGCCCGTCGACGGGTGAGAATGAAGCCGACCCGGCTTTGTGGTGAGCGAGTGGAGGAGCGGCATGCGGATACGGACGTGCGTACGAACGGCCTCTCTGATCGCCGGCTGCGCACTTGCCCTGACGGCATGTACGGAACACGAGGGCGCCGTTTCGTCGGCCGGTCCGACCGTGACGAGCACGGCCGCACCGTCGACCGCCCTCGGGCTGGCCGAGCGGTATCAGCAAGCGGGCGGGGACAAGGACGTGTACGCCATCCAGCAGGAGACGGTGCCCGGTGAGGCTCCGCTGCTGATCCTCCGGACCACGCGGAGCGAGTCGGACAACGCGCTCTTCGAGAAGCAGCGCGATTCCGTCGTCTCGTACCTCAGGGAATCCGAGCAGCTCTCCACGGCCAAGGGCTACCGCATGGACGTATTCGGGCGGGACGGATCCCTCCTCCACCGATGGGATGCCCGCCCCTAGGCCGTCTGACCGGTGATCATCACAGAAGCGAGATCTGCTTCTGGTCATCGAATCGATCACCGGAAAGCCGAGGCTGATCGTCCACGACGGTGGCACGTCGAGCATCACCATCGGCTTCTGCCCCTGATGCGGACGGGACCTCCCCGAGTCACAGCGGGACCGATGGTTCGAAACCCGGACTTCTGCACGCACCTCTAGTGCTGGTGTGTGCCGGAGGTGGGCGGGAGTTTGGGGGTGGGTGTCGGTTTGCCCGGGTCCAGGACCGTGAACTGGCCCATCATGCCCTCGTCCTCGTGGTAGAGGAGGTGGCAGTGGTACATGTACGGGGTGTCCGGGTCCGCGGGGCCGTCGAAGCGCAGGGCTATGCGGACCGTCGTACCGGACGGGATGAAGACGGTGTCCTTCGGCCCGCGCAACGGCGGGGGCGGGGCGGAGCCGTTGACGTCGAGTACGCGGAACTGGACGTCGTGGACGTGGAAGTTGTGCGGCATCCCGTCGTTGTTGCGCAGGGTCCAGGTCTCGGCCGTGCCGCGGGTGACCGTCTCGTCCACCCGGGACATGTCCATCTTGCGGCCGTTGATGCCGGACATCTTGAGCTCGAAGAAGCGGCTGCGTACCGAGTCCGCACCGGTGGGGAGCGCCGAGGCGACCAGGGCCTGCGGCAGCTCGGCCGACGGGCGCAGGGTGGGCGCCCCGCGCAGCTGCATCACGTCGAAGGAGTCGTCGCCACCGCCGAAGCGCTGGTTCCAGAAGTCCAGGCCGGCGTCCAGGGGATACGAGCGCAGGACCGTCCGCTCGCCCGGCCGTATTCGTACGACGACCTCCGCGCGCTCGCCCGGCGACAGGCGCAGGCGGTCGGTCGTGTGCGGGGCTTCGAGGAGGCCGCCGTCCGAGGCGATCTGCCGGAATGTGCGGCCGTCGTCGAAGCCGAAGGTGTAGACGCGGGCGGTGGAGGCGTTCAGCAGTCGCAGACGGACCAGTTCGTCCTGGACGGTGACGTACGGGTCCAGGGTGCCGTTGACCATCGTCCGGTCGCCGAGGAAGCCGACGTTGCGCATCAGCTTGTGGCCGTGGTCGAACTTCGCGCCGTCGAAGGACACGTCCTGGACGATGACAGGGATGTCGTCGACCCCGTAGGTCTTGGGCAGGGGCAGGGCCGTCGATTGCGCGTCGTCCAGGAGGAACAGGCCCGCGAGGCCGCGCTGGACGTGCGACTCGGTCGCGCCGTGGGGGTGCGGGTGGTACCAGAGCGTCGAGGCCGGCTGCTCCACCGTCCATT
Organism: Streptomyces sp. NBC_00086; assembly: GCF_026343255.1. Lineage (NCBI taxonomy): Bacteria > Bacillati > Actinomycetota > Actinomycetes > Kitasatosporales > Streptomycetaceae > Streptomyces > Streptomyces sp. NBC_00086. Next base: position 118,014 of record NZ_JAPELZ010000001.1, read on the forward strand.
CGGGGGCCCAACTGCCGCCCGCCGGGACCATCTGGTGCGGGCCGCCGTCCATCGCGGCGGGCAGGTGCATGCCGTGCCAGTGGACGCTGGAGGCCTCCGGCAGGGCATTGGCCACCTTCACCCGGACCTTCTCCCCCTTCGCCGCGCGGAGCGTGGGGCCGAGGTGGCTCCCGTTGAAGCCCCAGGTGGGTGTCTTGGCCCCGGGGGTGAACTCGGTCTCCCCCGGCTGCATCCTCAGGTCGAAGACGCGTGTTCCGTCCGCTTCCACGGTGGAGGCGGCGAGGGGCGGCACCGCGAGGGCGTTGCGGAAGTCCACCGCACCGAGGGTCGACACCTTGGCTCCGGTGTAGAGCCAGGTGAAGAGCACCCCTATGACCAGAGCGAAGGTCGCGACCAGCGATCCGAGGATCAGCAGGGCCCGCTTCCAAGGCGACATCCGGCGCTTGCCGCCGGTCCCGTTCTTCCCGTTTCTCCACATGGGAACGACGCTACGGACGGTGCTCGCGCCGGACATCGGGGACCGACCCGGGACCGACCCCGACACCGCCCCCGAGAGGGTTCAGGGGCGGTGTCGGGGTCGGTCTCCGAGTGCGAACGAAGCACGCGTACGCCACTTCGCGCCGTCGTGGACCATGAGCTCGACGGACGAGACGTGGGAGGTGAAGGGGAGCCTGCCGCCGAGGTCGGCCTCGATCTCCTCCAGGACGGCGTCGTCCTGGCCTTGGGCGATGGTCAGGTGCGGCACGATCTCGGCGAACCGGCCGCCGTACGGCGGAGCCTCGGGCCATCGGTCGGCGATCGCCTCCGTGAGCCGGATCAGTGGCGCAGCGGGTTCCGGAACGAGGTACAGGACCTCGGGAAGCCGTCCGCACTTCTCGAACCGCAGGTCGAACGCCGGGTGGCAGCGCAGCACGTCCTCCAGGGCGGCGTGGACCAGCGGATCCAGTCGGCTCTCCTCGAGGAACGGGAAGAGCACGGTGACGTGTGCGGGCACTCCGGCCCGGGCCGAAGGGTCGAGCCGTTCGCGCCACCCGCGGACGACCGGCTCGGCCTCCGGGATCCTGACGACCAGTCCCGTCTGACCGGCCTGGAACGCGCTTCCGCTGCTCTTGCTCTCGTCTGCTGCCATGACACGGCATGGTGCCACCGGAAGATCCCTTCACGCCCGGGGATTTGTGCCGTACGTGGTCAGTGGATCCGGTGTTCCGTCCAGAACGGGGCGAGGTCCTGGGACGTTGCCGCCTGGGCCGCGCGCTTGAAGTCCGCGGTGGTGGAGACGCCCTGCCAGTGGTCGTGGACGTAGTCGCGGAGGACGGCCGTCATCGCCGGGGTGCCCAGGGTGCGTTCCAGGTCGTGCAGGGCGCAGGAGCCGCGCATGTAGACGACTCGTACGAACTCCGAGCGGCGGCCGTCCGCGTAGTAGGCCATGGAGCGGGTGAGGGCGGCCGCGTCGCTGGGCCAGGCGGGTTGGTCCTCCCAGCAGGTGCTGGTGTCGTCGCCGTAGTACGACTGGTTCGCGTACTGGGCGAAGGATTCGTCCAGCCAGGGTGACGTGAACTGGTCGTTGCCGACGATGCCGTAGAACCACTGGTGGGCGATCTCGTGGACGACGGCCGACCCCTCCGGTTCGGTCCACAGCAGGACGAGGCCGGGGAACTCCATGTTGCCGAACTCGTCGAGGTTGTCGCTCATGACGAGGTCGAGCTCGCCGTAGGGGTAGCGCCCGAAGCGCTTGCCGAACTCGTCGACCGAGCCGACGGCGTCCTTCAGGTCCTTGGCGACGCCCTCGGGGGAGGTGACGGCGGTCCAGTAGGCGTTCAGCCGGACTCCGCCCGGCGTGGTCACCATTTTCGACAGGAAGGGACCCGCCGCCCACGCGAAGTCCCGTACCCCGTGCGCGACGCTGGTGCTGACCGTGCGGCCGGGTGCGCCCAGGCGGCGGGTGGTGGTGCCCGTAGCGGGGACGACGAGGGCGGTGGGGTGGTCGAGGACGACGCGGAAGTCGCCGGTCAGGGTGTAGAAGCTCTCGCCGAACCCCACGTCGGGGTCGAGGTGGCGGCCCTGGGCATCGCGTACGGACAGCAGGGGCAGCGCGTTGCCGAGGTAGCGGTGCGCACCGTCCTTGCCGAAGCGGTGGACGCGGTCCGGGACGGTGATGTCCACGTCGAAGGAGATGCTCGTGCGCGCCCCGTACGGGAGCGGCGCGGGCAGGTCGATCTGCAGGGCGGTACAGGCGACGACGAGCGGCCGCGGGGTGCCTCCGGTGACCCGGCCCACCCGGACCGGGGACGGGGCCTCCCGGGTTCCGCAGCCGTCGGCGCCGTTGCCCCACAGCCTGATGTCCACCGAACGCAGTGGGGTTCGGGCGGAGTTGCGGAAGGACACCGTCTGGCGGCCGGTCCAGCGCGAGCCGTCGGCGTTGCCACGGAGCGACACCTCGTAGGAGGGGCGGTCGGGTGTCGCCGTCGTCGGCGTGGCGGACGCGGGGTCCGGAGGGGTCTGGGCCGTGGCCGTCCGGGGGACGCAGAGCAGGACGGAAGCGAGGGCGAGCAGCAGGGCCCGCCGAAACCTGATCGAGGTCATGGCCGGCACGCTAGAACGTCCGTACGCCCGGACGGGCGAGTTCCAGCTCACTCGCCACGGACTCCCCCGGCCCTGGGGCGTCCGTACGGCCAGGGAAGGGCGAGTGAGCACCAACGCGACTTCAGTGCAAGGCCGTTGACCTACCGCCCGGAACGGGCGCCGGCCATCAGGGTTTCCTCGGGGCGGCTGCTCGCGGCGATCCGCTCCTCCCCGGCGAACTCGGGCAGCCGGGCCGAGCGCCGTCCGGCCGGCGCGTGGCCGCGGTGCCCCGCCACGTAGATCCGTTCGTCCAGCCTTGGCGTGCGGCAGCCGGGCACGGCCGCCTCGTGATCACCATGCTCGCCGACCCGGCGGCCCTGCACGCCGTCGCCGAGGAGCTGCTGCCGGCCCTGCGGCCCGGTACCCACTGGATCGACACCCCCACCGTCGACCCCCAGGCCGTACGGGACTTGGCGGCGCGGCTGCCTTCCATGGTGCTGCTGACCGACGCCCCGGTCATGGGCAGCGTGGACCGGGCCGCCTCCGGCGAGCTGTGGGTCGCCGAAGCCCTGCAACTCGGCGCCTCGTTGGGCCTGCCGGAGGCGCTCTTGCGCTCGGAGCCGACCCGCGGGCCGCTGGCCGGTGCGGTGGCCCAGGCCTACGCCGAGGGCTCGCGCTTCCCCGTGGCGCCGGCGGCCAAGGACGTGGCCCTGGCCCGCAGCCACGCCGAACTGCCCGTCCTGGACGCGGTGCACACCACCCTGTCCTCCCGATCCAGACTCGCCGCCCGTGACCTCGCGGCCCTGCGCCCGGCCCTCTGACGGAGCCCGTCGGGGCGGGGATGGCGGCTTACCGCGCGCCGACTCCGGCGAGCCCGGACACCGCGGTCCGCCAGGCCGAGGTGACCGCCCCGTGGGCAGCGGCCGTCGCCTCGCAGAGGCCGTCCGGCAGGAACAGGGGCGCACCCACGTGGACATGCATGCGTGGCCGGCGTACCGGGGCCGTGAGGACTCCGGCGAGTTGTTTGGCCGTCGTCCCGGAGCTGACGCGGCGGGCGCCGGCCTGACCGACGGGGCGGACGGGTGCTCCGGTGGCACGGGCGAGGCGGGCCAGGCCGCTGCGGAAGGGCAGGGGCGCGGCTTCGCCGGAGTCGCGGCGAGCGGGGATCCCGCCTTCCCCGTACATCAGCACGCACCGCCCGGCGGCCAGGGCCGCGGCGGCGTCGGCGAGGGAGTTCGCCGCGCGGGCCGTTCCCCGGTGGACCGGGATGTGCCCTTCGCGGGCTAGAGCGCCGCCGAGCACCGGGACCCGCCACAGCCCGGCCGTGGCCATGATCACCGGGTCGACGCCGAGCCGGCGCAGGGCGGCGACCACGATGACGGGGTCGGCCAGGCTGGTGTGGTTGGCGGCCAGGATGGTCCCGCCGGCGACGGGGCCCGACGCGTCCTCGGAGACGGTCATCCGCCCGAACACCGGGGCCAGGGCGGCGGCGACGTGGCTGATCATGGAATCGAACCTCCGGGGTGTGCGGTCTTCGTACCCCCAGCGTGTCGGCCGCCGTCCGGTCCGGCATGAGTCGCCCTACTCAACCCGCCTGGGTACGAAGCCCACGTACCCCTGCGCTCCCGCTCCGCGAAGGGAGCGGGAGCGGTGGCCGGGGATGACCGGCGGCGGCCGTCTGGCAGGGTGGTCGCCGTGACCATCTACGTGCCTGCGAGTCGTGACCGTGCCGGACCCCGCCGCGCCCGGACCCGTCTCGCGGCAGCCGCTGCGGTGGTGGTGACCGTCGGCGCGGGGCTGGGGCTACGGGCCGTGGCGGCGGGGAGCCTTGCCAAGTACGGCGGAGACGCGCTGTACACCGTACTGATCTTCGCCCTCATCGTGCTGGCCCTGCCGCGGGTGACGGCCCTGCGCGCTGCCGCGGGCGCTCTCGCGGTGAGCTGGACGGTGGAGTTCCTCCAGCTCAGCGGGGTACCGGCGGAGCTCTCCCGGCACAGCACGGTCGCCCGGCTCGTCCTCGGGTCCACCTTCAACCCGCCCGACCTGTTCTGGTACGCGGTCGGCGCGGCCGTCGGCTGGCTCGCCCACACCGCGGTGAGCCTCTGCAGCGCCAGGTCGTCTCTTTCGGCCTAGGCCGCTCCCTCAGGGTGGGCGGCGGACGGCACATGGGAGAAGGTCTTCACCACCCTGCTCGCGCAGGCCGACGCCGGCGGCGATCCGGACTGGGTTGTCGCGGACGGCCGCTGCCGGACACTGGCGTTCGTCATCACGCCGGGCCAGGCTGGCGACGCACCCGCGTTCGCGCAGGTCATGGCTCGGTTAGGGGTGCCCAGGCGGATCGGCCGTCCCAGGGTCACGCCAGATGTGGTCCTGACCGACAAGGCCTATTCGTCGCGGGCGATCCGCGGGCATCTGCGGAGGCGCGGGATCCGGGCAGTGATCCCCCAGCCCGCCGATCAGGCCGCGAACCGCAAACGCCTCGGCCGCCGTGCAGTGGCGCGGTCTGGCCACTCGCTACGACAAGACCGCCACCATCTACCTCACGGGACTTCCACCTCGCCGCCATCTTCATCTGGTCGGCGAGGTGATCCGAAGGAAACGGCCTAGCGCACGTCGGTGGCCGTACGGCGATAGGTGCTGCGCCGGTCCTCGATCGCGTGCCAGCGGTCGCCGTAGATGGTCTTGACCACGGACGGTTCCCGGACGAAGTCGTGCGGGAAGCCGAGCGGTACGGCACTCACCTCGTCGAGGCGCGCGACCGCATCGGCGTCGAGGCGGACGTCGAGGCAGCCGAGGTTGTCGACGAGCTGGCTCTCCTTCGTCGCCGCGATGATCGGAACGACGTTTCCGGGGCGGCCCAGCAGCCAGGCCAGCGCCACTTGGGCGGGGGTCCAACCGCCCTGCTCGGCGATCTCCAGGACCACGCTGATGACCTCTTCCTCCTCCGGGGACGCCTTGACGCCCCAGGAGTCCAGCCGTCCTCCCTCGCCCCGGCGGTACTTGCCGGTGAGCTTGCCGGCGGCGAGCGGCGCCCAGGCCAGCACGGCGAGGTCGAACGCCCGTGCCTGGGGCAGGAGTTCACGTTCCGGGGTCCGCTCCAGCAGGTTGTAGCGCAGCTGCGAACCGGCGAACGCAGACCACCCGCGGAGCTCGGCGAGGGTGTTCGCCTGAGCGATCTCCCAGGCGGGCCAGTCCGAGACGCCCACGTACAGCACCTTGCCGGTGCGTACGAGGTCGTCCAGCGCGCGCATCACTTCCTCGACCGGGGTGAAGTTGTCGCGTGCGTGCACCCAGAGGATGTCGAGGTGGTCGGTGCGCAGCCGCTCCATGCTGGCCTCCACCGAACGCACCAGGTTCTTGCGGTGGTTGCCCGCCGCATTGACGTCGCCGTCACGGGTCCCGCAGGTGTACTTGGTGGCCAGTACGAACTCGTCGCGCCGCCCGTCGAGCAGCTTGCCGAGGATCCGCTCCGAACTGCCGTCGCCGTAGATGTTCGCCGTGTCGATGAAGTTGCCGCCCGCGTCCGCGTACGCGTCGACGATCCGGGCGTTGCTCTTCTGGTCGGCGCCCCAGCTGAGGTCGTCGCCCATGGTCATCGCGCCGAGGCTCAGCTCGCTCACGCGCAGACCGGTCTTTCCGAACAGTGTGTACCGCACGTTCTTCCCCCTTCACGCAGGTCGTGCGGCCGACGCTAAGCGCTGGAGTGCACTTCAACGCAAGCGTTGATCAAGGGGATTGCCGCCGCGGCACCGGACGGCACGATCCGGAAGAGACGGCCTAGCTGTATTGATCACGAGCGTTGTTGACACTGCCGAGGTCTTGAACATGGCGAAGACCTCCGGTGTGGTGGGAGCTGTCTAGGAACCCATTGCACGACGGAGGTCTTCGTGTCCCACCGTAATGCCCGGCTGACCGTCTTCGGTAGGCGCCTGCTGGTCGAACGAGTCCGCTCGGGCCGCCCCGTCGCGCACGTCGCGGCCGAGATGGGTATCTCGCGGGCCACCGCCCACAAGTGGGTCCGCCGATGGCGGACCGAGGGCGAAGCGGGCCTGCACGACCGATCCAGCCGGCCGCGCACAACACCGCACCGCACGACCGCAGCGGTCGAAGCCCGGGTCTGTGACCTGCGCAGAACCCGAAAGCTCGGCCCTGCCCGGATCGGCCCGATCCTGGGGCTGCCCGCCTCGACCGTGCACCGGATCCTGACCCGCCACGGTTTGGGCCGCCTGGCCTGGCTGGACCGGCCCACCGGGCAGCCGATCCGCCGCTACGAACGCGAGCACCCGGGCGAACTCATCCACGTCGACATCAAGAAACTCGGGAACATCCCGGACGGTGGCGGCTGGCGCACGGTCGGCCGGACGGCAGGCGACCGAAACCGCCAGAGCAGCACCACCGAGCGCAGAAGCTCCACGCCAGTGATCGGCTACTCCTACGTCCATTCCGCGGTCGACGACCACTCCCGTCTGGCCTACAGCGAAGTCCTCACCGACGAACGCAAGGAAACCGCCGCCGGGTTCTGGCAACGGGCGAACGTCTTCTTCACCCGCCACGGCATCACCGTCGAACGCGTCCTGACCGACAACGGCTCCTGCTACAAGTCGAAGCTGTTCACCCAGGCCCTGGCCGCGGCCGGCATCGCCCACAAGAAGACCAGGCCCTACCGGCCACAAACCAACGGGAAAGTCGAACGCTTCAACCGCACCCTCCTGGACGAATGGGCCTACCTACGGCCCTACACCTCCAACCAGGAACGGACAGCGGCCCTGGCAGACTTCCTCCACACCTACAACCACCACCGCAGCCACACCGCACTGGGCGGACACCCACCCATCACCCGAGTCAACAACCCTGCGGGTCAATACACCTAGCCGCTGCGGGTCAACGTCTCGGGGGCGCCCGCCGACTGGGCCCCTTCGACCTCCAGCTTCAGGCGGTCCGGTTCCGCCAGGGTCAGTACGTAGAGGTTGCCCCGGGGGCAGTCGAAGGTGGCCGCGGGGTCGGTCGGGTGGGTGGTCACTGCCGCGAAGACGGCCCTGTCCCCGCTCGTCTGCCGGAGTTCCAGCGCCTCCGTGCACCCCAGGTTCCGCCCGGTGGCGGTCTCCGTCACCTCGCTGACCTGCCGGCCCACGAGGTCTCCGACGGAGCCCGCGTTCAGCGTGACCGTGACGGAGAACTCGCCCGTCCTGGCCTGCGAGACTCCGTCCGCGTCGGGTGTCCCGGGACCTGTGCCGGTCCACGTGCCGATCCAGGACCGCGGCATCGCCGACGCCGAAGCGGACGGGGTCGCCGATCCGTTCCCTCCGCCGTCCCCCTTCCCGTCCCCGCGACCACTCCAAGGCATCTTGATCACGAGGGTGGCCGCGACGACGAGAGCGGCGACGCCGACGGCCGCCACCGGCATCCAGGGCACGCGCCGCGGCCCGGAGGGGAGTACGGAGGGCGGCGGCGGTGTCGCCGCGAACGCTGCGGGAGGTGCCACAGGAGGCATGGGCACGGGTACCGGCACCGGTACCGGCACCGGCACCGGCACCGGCTCGGACGCGGCAAGGGTGCGGCGTAGTTCGGCCTCCCGGTGGCTCACCTCCGCCGCCAGCGCGGGTGGGAGCACCCCGCTCCACTGCTCCCCTGCGGCGCCGGTCCCGGCCACCCTGGCCAGTACCTCGTCGGCGGTCGGGCGCCGCCCCGGCTCCTTGGCCAGGCACTCCCCCAGCAGGGAGCGGAGCCCCTCGGGAACGCCGTCGAGGGCGGGCTCGCCGTGCACGATCCGGTAGAGGAGGCCGGCGAGCGAGGGCTCCTCGCCGTCGGCCAGGAACGGGCTGCGGCCGGTGGCCGCGTGGACGAGGACCGCGGCGAGCGAGAACACGTCCGCCGGAGCTTCGGTGACGGCTCCGGTCGCCTGTTCCGGCGCGAGGAAGCCGGGCGTGCCGATGACCGCGCCGGTCCGGGTGTGGCGCGGATCCTGCACGGCGCGCGCGATGCCGAAGTCGATGAGGAAGGGCCGCTCCCGGCCGAGCAGCACGTTGCCGGGCTTGATGTCGCGGTGGACCATGCCCACCGCCCGTACGGCCACGAGGGCGGCGAGGAGTTCCCGCGCCAGGCTCCACAGGGCCGGCTCGGGCAGCGGTCCGTGCCGGTGCACCCATTCGCCCAGGGAGGGCGCGGCGACGTACTCCGTGGCGAGCCATTGCGGGGACGCCCCGGGAGCGCTGAAGTCCACCACGGAGACCGTCCACGGGGAACGTACGCGGTCGTTGGCGCGTATCTCCCGCGCGAAGCGGTCGGCGAACTCGGGATCCCGGCTCAGTTCCCGGTGGACGGTCTTCAGGGCCAGCGGCCGGCCGGACGCCGTACGGGCCAGGAAGACCTCGCCCATCCCGCCCTCGCCGAGCCGTGCCAGCAGGCGGTACCCGCCGATCTCCGGCGGGTCGCCGGGCCGCAGTGATTCCACCGACTCCCCCTGTCAGGACGGCTGTTGTCCGTACGCACGGGGCGCACGGACCAGCCGGTGGAGTCACCTTAGAGGAACGCTCCGGGGGGTGGTTCGTCAGGACACCATGATGAAGCGCAGGGCGAGGGCCTTGTCGGTCGTCCAGTGGGTGACGCGGAGGAAGTCGTTGTAGTACAACGTGTCGACGCCGGGCATGGCGACCTTGATCGGCTCGCCGATCTTGCTGCCGGACGTGCGGTCCTGGAGCTGGACGGTGATGCTCTTCGTCGGCGCCTCGTCCATGGGGCCGTTGAGGACCATCGCGGCGTACGCCACCTTGCCGGGAGCGAGGGTGGCGTACGGGTCCTTGGGCGCGGGGACGAGCTTGATGTCGGGGACCAGCCCGCGGGCTCCCCCGAGCTGGACGTGGGGGTAGTGGTAGACGGCGCAGGTCTTGCTGCCGGTGTTCTCGATGGTGAAGAGGACGTGCCGGACGGACTCGCCCGGGTCGTCCGCGCTCGTGGCGGTGATCGAGACGGTGCCCGCGGTGCAGAGGGCGAGGGCGCCGTCGCCGCCACCACCGGTCTTCGTCGGTGCGGGGCTCGGCGTCGCCGAGGGCGTGTCGTCGGGCTTCTGCGTTTCCCGTGAGGCGCTCGCGCTCGGCGAGGGCGCCTGTGAGGTCGGCGCGGTCGCCGATCCCGAGGGCTTGCCGTTGTCCGGGCCGTCGCCCTCGTTCGGCGAACACGCCGTGGACGCGAGCAGCGCGGCGGCCGTCGCCGCCCCGAGGACGTGGGCCTTCCAGTTCCTGTGGCTGGTGCGAGCAGAAATGTTCATGGTGCATCCCCCGTTGCCGGCCCTGTGCGGCCGCTGTCGACCCTCGATTATGAGCGCAGACGGCGCGCACCGATCGGCCGCTGCGCCGCGGTCCGGGTGTCGACGTATTGGCCGCCCGGCCTGCACTAACGGGTTGCCCTTGTCCTCGGCATCTCATACCCCTGTTACCGACTGGGGACAAGGAAGGGATCGTTCCGTCAGGGGGCCGGACGGCCGCGGGGCAGCTACCGCTGTCAGCCGGTGGGCTGGGAGAGCACATCGCGTGCCGTGCGCGGTTCCCGGCCCAGGAGCTCGCCGAGCAGGGGGTCGACGCCGGCGAAGCCGTCCTGCCGTGCGTTGCGGTAGAAGCCGAGGAGGAAGCCCGCCATCCGCTCGTCCACGCCCCGGGCGACCCCGCCTCGCCCGGGCCGGGCTCCTGCGCGTGCCCGAGCGGCGCGCCGGTGACCTCATCCGGTCGGCCGGTACGGGCACCGTGTTCACCCTCATCGGCCAACCCGAGGGCGAACGCGACATGACCCTCGCCGACCTCGCCCGGGAGGCGGTCTGCACGGCCATCCTGGCCGGCGCACCCGCCGCGGCACCGGCCGGTCCGGTCGCCGCCGCCGTCACCCTGCGCGCCGCCCTGCCCGAGCTCACGGAGCTCACCCCCAACGAACGCGCACTCCTCGGCGACTGGCTGGACCGCGTCTCCGGCCGGTAGGAGCCGCACCGCCCCCTGCGACGTACGCCCTCTACCTCCAGGCCGTGCGGCGAAACCCCTGACGGCTACGCTCCGTACATCCCCCTGCACCCGGACATCCCGTTGCGCCCGGCCCGAGAGCCCCGCCCCGGCGCAACGATCTCCGCGCGGGACGCGGCACCCGGCCCCGGTGACCTCGGTCCGCACGGCTCCGCCGCGGCGCACGACGTCCAGCAGCCCTCGATCGCGCAAGGCGCAGGCGGACAGCCGTTCGGCCGACGCCATGCCAGCTGCTCGCCGGCATCCAGCGGCCGCCGAAGCCCCCGCCGGTGGTCGTTCGACGGGGAGCAGCGGTGTGTGTACTCACCACACGCTTCACCGGCCGCATCCCCCGCAGCCGTACCGGCGCCCATCGTGGCGCCCGATATACCCCGAGCCATCCCACACCTCCCCGGAGTGACCGGGAGTGATGCCCGTCACTTCCAGTGACGGATGGGACATAGCTTCCATGAACCGGGGCAACCGGGAACGAGCAACGCCCCCGCGGGTAAGTCGCGGTGGCGGAATCGGAGGTACAACAAGTCGTGTCCGAGCAGACGACCATCCACATCGCCGGGACCTGGCGTTCCGCGGTATCAGGAGCCACCCGAGAGGTCCTCGACCCGGCGGATGCCACGGTCCTCGCCGTCGTCGCCGAGGGCGGCACCGCGGACACCGACGCGGCCGTCAGCGCCGCCCGCGCGGCCTTCGACGGCGGGGAGTGGCCCCAGACCCCCGTCCTGGAGCGCGCCGCCCTGCTGCGCCGCACCGCCGACCTGCTCCACCGCGACCGCGAAAGCCTCGGGCTGCTGGAGAGCCGCGACGCGGGCAAGACCCTGGAAGAGGGCCGCGTGGACGTGGACTGCGTCGCCGACGCCTTCCGCTACTTCGCCGACCTCGTCGCCGGAGAGAGCGCGGGCCGCGTGATCGACGCCGGCACCCCCGACGTCCACAGCGTCGTCGTCCACGAGCCCGTCGGGGTCTGCGCCCTGATCACCCCGTGGAACTACCCCCTCCTCCAGGCCTCCTGGAAGATCGCTCCCGCCCTCGCCGCGGGCAACACCTTCGTGCTCAAGCCCAGCGAGATCACCCCGCTGTCCACGGTCGCCCTCATCGGCCTGCTGGTGGAGGCAGGTCTCCCGGCCGGCGTCGCGAACCTGGTCACCGGCCCCGGCGACCCCGTCGGCGCGCGCCTCGCCGCCCACCCCGACGTCGACCTCGTCTCCTTCACCGGCGGTCTCACCAGCGGTACGAAGGTGATGCGTGCGGCCGCAGACTCCGTCAAGAAGGTCGCACTCGAACTCGGCGGCAAGAACCCCAACGTCGTCTTCGCCGACGCCTGCGCCACCGAGGAAGGCTTCGACACCGCCGTCGACCAGGCCCTCAACGCCGCCTTCATGCACAGCGGCCAGGTCTGCTCCGCCGGCTCCCGGCTCATCGTCGAGGAGAGCGTCGCCGAGCGCTTCGTCGCCGAACTCGCCCGCCGGGCCGACCGGATCCGCCTCGGCCGCGGCACCGACCCGGGCGTGGAATGCGGGCCGCTGGTGTCCGCCGCCCAACGCGAACGCACCGAGGAGTACGTGGCCTCCGCCCTCGCCGAGGGAGCCGTACTGCGCTCCGGGGGCGAACGCCCCGACGGGCCCGGCTACTTCTACCGGCCGACGGTCCTGGACCGCTGCCACCGCGGGATGCGCGTCGTACGGGAGGAGGTCTTCGGGCCGGTCCTGACCGTCGAGACCTTCCGTACCGAGGCCGAAGCCGTCGCGCTCGCCAACGACACCGAGTACGGGCTCGCCGGCGCGGTGTGGACCTCCGACCCGGGCCGCGGGCGCCGCGTGGCCGGCCGGCTGCGCCACGGCACCGTCTGGATCAACGACTTCCACCCCTACCTCCCGCAGGCGGAGTGGGGCGGCTTCGGCAAGTCCGGCATCGGACGCGAACTGGGCCCGTCGGGACTGGCCGAGTACCGCGAGTCGAAGCACGTGTACCAGAACCTCGCCCCGCGCCCCGTGCGCTGGTTCGCGGGATGAAGGAGGAGAGCATGACCACCCCCACGCACAGCACCACCCCCACGGAGCAGGAGTACGACTACGTCGTCGTCGGCGGCGGCACCGCCGGCTCCGTGATCGCCTCCCGCCTCACCGAGGACCCGGCCGTCACCGTCGCCGTCATCGAGGGCGGTCCCAGCGACGTCGACCGCCCCGAAGTCCTCACCCTGCGCCGCTGGATGGGCCTGCTCGGCGGCGAGCTCGACTACGACTACCCCACCACCGAGCAGCCCCGCGGCAACTCGCACATCCGCCACAGCCGCGCCCGCGTCCTCGGCGGCTGCTCCTCGCACAACACTCTGATCGCCTTCAAGCCGCTCCCGTCCGACTGGGACGAGTGGGCGGAGTCCGGAGCCGAGGGCTGGCACGCGGCCGCCATGGACCCGTACTTCGACAGGCTCCTCAACAACATCGTCCCGGTCGACGAGAAGGACCGCAACGCCATCGCGCGCGACTTCGTCGACTCCGCGCAGAGCGCCCTGGGCGTCCCGCGCGTCGAGGGCTTCAACCGCAAGCCCTTCCACGAGGGCGCCGGCTTCTTCGACCTCGCGTACCACCCCGAGGGCAACAAGCGCTCCTCCGCGTCGGTGGCCTACCTCCACCCCGTCATGGACGAGCGCCCCAACCTGACGATCCTCCTGGAGACCTGGGCCCACCGCCTGGAACTCGACGGCACCCGGGCGCGCGGGGTCCGCGTACGTGCCTCGGACGGTACGGAGTCGCTGGTCACCGCACGCCGCGAGGTACTGGTGTGCGCCGGCGCAGTGGACACCCCCCGGCTGCTGCTGCACTCGGGCATCGGCCCGCGCGCGGACCTGGAAGCCCTTGGCATCCCCCCGGTGCACGACCTGCCCGGCGTGGGGGAGAACCTGCTCGACCACCCCGAGTCGGTGATCGTCTGGGAGACCGACGGCCCGATACCGGAGAACTCCGCGATGGACAGCGACGCGGGGCTGTTCGTCCGGCGCGACCCCGAATCCGCCGGACCCGACCTGATGTTCCACTTCTACCAGGTCCCCTTCACCGACAACCCCGAGCGCATCGGCTACGAACGGCCCGCGCACGGCGTGTCGATGACCCCCAACATCCCCAAGCCCCGCAGCCGCGGCCGCCTCTACCTGACCAGCGCGGACCCCGAGGTGAAACCGGCCCTGGACTTCCGCTACTTCACGGACGAGGACGACTACGACGGCCGGACCCTGGTGGACGGCATCAAGCTCGCCCGCGAGATAGCCGCGACCCAGCCGCTCGCCGGCTGGCTCAAGCGAGAAGTGTGCCCCGGCCCGGAGATCACCGGCGACGAGGAGCTGAGCGCCTACGCCCGCTCCGTCGCGCACACCGTCTACCACCCGGCCGGCACCTGCCGGATGGGCGCCGCCGACGACCCCGGCGCCGTCGTGGACCCGGACCTGAAGATCCGCGGGCTCGAAGGCATCCGCATCGCGGACGCCTCCGTCTTCCCCACGATGCCCGCGGTCAACCCGATGATCGGAGTGCTCATGGTCGGCGAAAAGGCAGCCGAACTGCTGGCCCGCGAAGGCGGTACCCGGTGAACACGACCCCTGCCACCCCCGCCGCACCCCCCGTCTTCGCCGTGGACGGCCTGTGGAAGGTCTTCGGCCCCGAGAAGGCTGCCGCGAAGGTCCCCGGCTCCGCCGACGCCGACCTGTCCGCCGCCGAACTGCGCGAGCGCACCGGCTGCACCGCCGCCGTCCGCGACGTCACCTTCGACGTCCGCAAGGGCGAGGTCTTCGTCGTGATGGGCCTGTCGGGCTCCGGCAAGTCCACCCTCGTACGCTGCCTCACCCGGCTCATCGAACCCACCGCCGGAAGCCTCGCCATCGACGGCGAGGACGTCCTCGCCATGGACGCCACCCGGCTGCGCGCCCTGCGCCGCCACCGCGCCGCCATGGTGTTCCAGCACTTCGGCCTGCTCCCGCACCGCACCGTCCTCGACAACGTGGCGTACGGACTGGAGATCCAGGGCGTCGGCCGCGGCGACCGCCGGGACAAGGCCGCCGAACTCGTCGCCAAGGTCGGCCTCGAAGGACTCGAGGAGCGCCGCCCCGCCCAGCTCTCCGGCGGCCAGCAGCAGCGCGTCGGCCTGGCCCGCGCCCTCGCGGCCGACCCCGAAGTGCTCCTGTTCGACGAGCCGTTCAGCGCGCTCGACCCCCTCATCCGCCGGGAGATGCAGGAGGAGGTCACCCGGCTCCACCACGAAGAGGGCCGCACCATGGTCTTCATCACCCACGACCTCACCGAGGCCCTGCGCCTGGGCGACCGGATCGCGCTGATGCGCGACGGCCGCATCGTGCAGCTCGGCACGCCCGAGGAGATCGTCGGCTCGCCCGCCGACGACTACGTACGGGACTTCGTCCGCGACGTCCCCCGCGAACAGGTGCTCACCGTCCGCACCGCGATGCGCCCCGCCACTGCCGGCGAGGCCGAACAGGGACCCGCGCTCCACCCCGCCACCACCGTGGTCGAGGCCATCCAGGCCGTCGCCCGCAGCGGCGGCCCGGCCCGCGTCGTCGACCGCGGCCGCTGCCTGGGCGTCGTCGACGACGCGGGGCTGCTCGCCGTCGTCGCCGGACTCCCCGCCGCCACCGGACGGGGGGTGGCGGCATGACCCGCCCCACCCCTTGCACGGCCACCGTCCCCGATGCCCGGAGGTGGTGCGCATGACCGCGACCCCGACCCACACCCCGACCGACGCCCGCGCCGACGCCCCTTCGGAAGCCCCGCAGTCCGCCGAACGGCCCGCCGGCCCGCGTCACTCGCGTACCACGTCCGCGCAGCAGGACCGCCCCCGCAGAGCCCTGCCCGGCCGCGCCGGGCGTCGCGGAGTCCTCCTCCCGATGGGCGTCGCCGTCGCCCTGCTGATCCCGCTCGCCGTGGTCTTCCCGGGCGCCGGCAGCTGGCCCGCGGCCCTGGCCGTCGACCTGTCCGGCCCGCTCGGCCGCGCCGGCGACTGGATCATCGACCACCGCGACAACCACCCTGTGTTCCTCTACTTCTTCGGCCACATCAGCAACGCCGTCGTGGTGTCCGTCCGCGCCGTGTACGTGCTCCTGCTCGCCGCCGGCTGGACCGGGGTCACCGCCCTGGCCGCCCTGGTCGCCTGGCGCCTCGCCGGCATCCGGCTCGCCCTGACCTGTGCCGCCGCCTTCGCCGCCTGCGGACTGCTCGGCATGTGGGTGCCGACCATGCAGACCCTCGCGCTGATGGCCGTCGCCGTCGCCGCCTCCGTCGTACTGGGCGCCCTGCTGGGCCTCGCCGCGGGGCTCTCCCCGCGCGCCGACCGCGCCCTGCGCCCCGTACTCGACACCATGCAGATCCTGCCGGCCTTCGCGTACCTGCTGCCGATGGTGCTGGTCTTCGGCATCGGCGTGCCCGCCGCCGTCCTCGCCACCGTGGTCTACGCCGCGCCGCCCATGGCCCGCCTCACCGCCCTCGGCCTGCGCGAGGCCGACGCGGGAGTCATGGAAGCCGCCGCCTCGCTCGGCGCCACCGGACGCCAGCGACTGCTGACCGCCCGCCTTCCGCTCGCGCGCCGACAGCTCCTGCTCGGCGTCAACCAGGCCATCATGACCGGCCTGTCCATGGCCGTCATCGCCTCCGTGATCGGCGCGGGCGGCCTCGGCGACCGCGTCTACCAGGCCCTCGCCTCCGTGGACGTCGGAGCCGCCCTGGCCGCGGGCATCCCGATCGTGCTGCTCGCCGTGGTGCTGGACCGCACCGCCGACGCCGCGGGCCGCCGGATCGGCGCCACCGTGCCCGTCGGCGAACAGGGCCTGCTGCGCCGGGTGTTCTCGGGCTGGTACGGCCTCCTCCTCACCCTCCTCGCGGCGGTCGCCGCCGCCGTGGCCGGGCGCATCGCCGGCAGCACCCTGTGGCCCGAGTCCTGGACCGTCTCCCTCGCCGCTCCGGTGAACTCGGCCGTCGCCTGGATGACCGACCACCTCTACTCCGGCGTGCCCGTCGTCGGCGGCACCGCCGACTGGGCCGCCCGCTTCACCGGCTGGATCCTCGACCCGCTGCGCAGCGGACTGCAGGCCGCCCCCTGGTGGCTGCTCCTGCTCGTGGCCGCCGCTCTCGCCCTGCTCGCGGGCACCTGGCGCACCGCACTCACCGCGGTCCTCGCCCTGGGCGCCGTCGGAGTGCTCGGCGTGTGGGAATCCTCCCTGGACACGCTCTCCCAGGTCCTGGCCGCCGTGGCGGTCACCCTCGTACTGGGCTTCGCGATCGCCGTCGGAGCCGCCCGCAGCGCCCGCGCCGAGCGGCTGCTGCGGCCCGTACTCGACGTGTGCCAGACCCTGCCGCAGTTCGTCTACCTCATCCCCGTGGTCGCGCTGTTCGGCGTCGGCCGCGCACCGGCCGCCGCGGCCGCCGTCGTGTACGCGCTGCCGGCCGTCGTCCGGATCACCGTCCAGGGCCTGCGCGAGGTGGACCCGACCGTCGTCGAATCCGCACGCTCGCTCGGCGCGACCCGCTCGCAGCTGCTCCGGCAGGTCCAACTGCCCCTGGCCCGGCCGGCGCTGCTGCTGGCCGTCAACCAGGCCGTGGTCCTGGTCCTCGCCGTCGTCATCATCGGCGGCCTCGTCGGCGGCGGCGCGCTCGGCTACGACGTCGTCCTCGGCCTCGCCCAGGGCGACCTGGCCACCGGCCTGGTGGCCGGCGCCGCGATCGTCTGCCTCGGCCTGCTCCTCGACCGCGTCACCCAGCCCGTGAAGGAGGCCTGACATGCGCGACACAACCCCCCGGCGCACCCTGCGCGGCCGACGCGGCGCGGCCGTCCTGGCCGCCGCGACCGGACTCGCCGTCCTCACCGGCTGCGGGGCCGCCGACATGACCCGCCAGTCATCCCCGTACGCCGCCGCACAGGGCGCGAAGACCGTCACCCTCTCCGTCCAGTCGTGGGTCGGCGCCCAGGCGAACACCGCCGTCGCCTCCTACCTCCTCGAACACGAGCTGGGCTACCGCGTGGACACCGTCCAGGTCGACGAAGTCCCCGCCTGGGACGCCCTCAGCCAGGGCCGCGTCGACGCGATCCTGGAGGACTGGGGCCACCCCGAGCAGGAGAAGCGGTACGTAGAGGGCAAGAAGACCATCACCCCCGGCGGGGACCTCGGCGTGACGGGCCACATCGGCTGGTTCGTCCCCACGTACTTCGCCGAGGCCCATCCCGACGTCACCGACTGGAAGAACCTCGACAAGTACGCCGACCAGCTGCGCACCCCCGAGAGCCGTGGCAAGGGCCAGCTGATGGACGGCTCCCCGTCCTACGTCACGAACGACAAGGCACTGGTGAAGAACCTGGGCCTGGACTTCGAAGTCGTCTTCGCCGGCTCCGAGGCGGCCCAGATCACCCAGATCAAGCAGTTCGCCAAGGAGCACAAGCCCTTCCTGACGTACTGGTACGAGCCGCAGTGGCTCTTCGAGCGTGTCCCGATGACCGAGGTGAAGCTCCCCGAGTACACCGAGGGCTGCGCGGACGATCCGCAGAAGGTGGCCTGCGCCTACCCGAACACACCGCTGCAGAAGTACCTGAACACGCGCTTCGCGGAGTCGGGCGGAAAGGCGGCCGACCTTCTGAAGAAGTTCCACTGGACCAAGGCGCAGCAGAACGAGGTGTCCCTGATGATCGCCGAGGAGAAGCTGTCGCCGCAGCAGGCGGCGAAGAAGTGGGTGGAGCGCAACGAGAACGTGTGGAAGCCCTGGGTGGAGTGACCGACCCCGCGCCCTCCCCGGCGGCGGCGATCGCCGTCCCGTCGGACGGGACCACCGCGAACACCTCGATTCCCCCGGCATCCGGTGGCGTTGCCCCGCGCCCCGGGCGCGGGGCCCCGGAGCCGGCCGCGTGCGGCGGGACCGCGAGCCCCCCACCCCCGTGGGGGGACTCCGCTCCGTCCGTGCGGTCCGTGCGACTCCGTACCGTGCGGGAACGATCGCCACACTACGGCCCGGCAGTTCACCTCCCCAGGGCCGCACGCGCCAGCAAGGGGACCGGCCGCGCCACGGGGGACACTGCACGCCATGTTGGGGACCGCAGGCCCCTAACCCCCGCGGTGACCTGGTAATTCACCCTGGACTATGCTCTGCCGCTGTGGTCTCGCACGCACTTCAGGGGACAACCTCCTCCGCCCTCGCCCGTCTCAGCGTCAACGTCGCGCGGCTGGTCGGCATAGGCCCTCACGGGTACGCCCACTTGCCGGGCATGGCGCCCCAGCACCTCAACGACGACCTGTTCCGCACTCCCGCGGCGACGGCCATCCGGATCGCGGAGCTCACGACGGTCCACGCCCCCTGGACCGAGATGTCCGTGCTGCTGGCGCGGGAGTCGAGCGTGGGCGCCCTCGGGGTCTGGGACTACCTGATCACCTCCGCGCCCACTCCGCTCGAAGGGATCCGGGACGCCGCGGCCCACTTCGACTCCGTCGCCGACCCCCTGACGGACGGCATGCGGATCACCGAGGACGGCGAACGCGTCACCATCAGCCACGTCAATCGGGCCGACATAGCCCACGAGGCGGCCTGCGGCATCCGCGGCTACGCCCTCGGTCTGTACCGGCGCCGGCTCGGCGAGGCCGCGGGGCGGTGCCTCGTTCCCCTGCACGCCACCCTGGCCGCCAAGGCGCCGCCGCGCCACGACGCCCTGATCGAGCTCTACGGCACCCGGAACATCGAGTTCGAGGCCCCGGCCAGTTCGATCACCTTCCTCGCCGCCGACCTGAGCGCCCCCGCGCCGTACGCCCAGCCCGGGCTGTCGGCCGTGCTCCGCCGGCACGCCGAGCAGGCCCTCGCCAGCACGATCCCGCTGCACGACTGGCTGGATCTGTTCCGTACCGCCCTCGCCTCCGCCCACGACGAGGGTGCGCCGACGCTGTCCTCGGTGGCGCGGCGCATGACCATCAGCGCGCGGACCCTCCAGCGCCGGCTCGAAGAACACGGCACGACGTGGAGCGAGGAGGTCGAGTCCGTGCGCCGGGACCACATCGCCCGGCTGCTCCACGACACCGACCTCAGCGTCGACTCGATCGCGGCCCGGAGCGGCTACGCCGACGCCCGTGCTCTGCGCCGGGCCGTCAAGCGCTGGTACGGCACCACACCCGCCGCCCTGCGCCGCGCCGGACGCGGCGAGCACGATCAGGCCGGGGCGTAACCGCGGGACCGGGCGTGGTCGTGGGCGAGCCGGGTGAAGGCGCCCGCGGCGGCGCTGCGGTAGGCGTTGTCGCGCCCGAGGAGGGCGACCGTGCGGGTGGGCAGGGCCGGTTCGAGGGGGACGGGGACGAGGTGGGGGTGGTCCTCCGTGACCGCGTCGGGCAGGACGGTCGCAAGGTCGGTGCGCCGGACGATCTCGGTGAGGGTCTGGACCGAATTGGCCTCCACCGCGATGCGCGGTCGCACCCGGTGGCCGGCCAGGTAGGCGTCGATATGACCCCTGGTGGCGAAATCGCCACTGAGCAGAGCTAGTTGACGGTTCGCCATGTCTCTTACGCTCAGGGGTTGTTGCGGACCATCGGCAGTCGGGTGGGCGGCGGTGACGAGGCTGAGGGTCTCGGCGTACAGCGGGGTCGCGGTGATGCCGGGCAGGTGCGGGCCGTCGAAGGCGATCCCCAGGTCGAGTTCGTCGGCGAGCAGGCCGGCTTCGATGCGGTCCTGGGCCATGTCCTTGACGTCCAGGGTGATGCCGGGGTGGCGGGCATGGAACTCCGCGGCCAGCGGCCCGACCAGGTAGGCGGTGAACGTCGGTGTCACGGCCAGCCGGAGGTGGCCGCGCGAAAGGTCGGCGACGTCGTGGACGGCGCGTTCGGCGGCGGCGAGGTCGCGCAGGGCCCGGCGGGCGTGGTGGACGTAGGTTTCGCCGGCATCGGTGAGGCGGACTCCGCCGCGGCCGGTGCGGTCCAGGAGCTGGACGCCGACGGTGCCTTCGAGCTGCTTGATCTGCTGGGACAGGGTCGGCTGGGAGATGCGCAGTTCTTCGGCGGCGCGGGTGAAGCTGGCGTGTTCGGCGACGGCGAGCAGGTAGCGCAGGTGACGGAGTTCCAGGGCCATGGAGTCGAGTATAGATCCCATCTATGAGTGACATGGGTAATGCGTCTTGGACGCTATAGGTGCAGGTCGTGCATGGTGGATCTCGTCGGCCCCACGGGTCGGCAGTGATCGAAGGGAGTGACCATGCACGACCTCATCGAGGGCGTCGCGCAGTTCCGGCGGGAGGTCTACCCGGCCAAGGCGGAGCTCTTCGCCCTGCTGGCGACGCAGCACCGCCCGCGCACCCTGTTCATCAGCTGCTCCGACGCCCGGGTGGTGCCGGAGCTGATCACCCAGAGCGAGCCGGGCGAGCTGTTCGTCATCCGTACCGCCGGCAACCTCGTGCCCGCCCACACCCCCGGCACGGACGGGGTGGCCGCCAGCATCGAGTACGCCGTCGCGGTCCTGGGCGTGAGCGACATCGTGGTGTGCGGGCATTCCGCTTGCGGCGCGATGACGGCCCTGGCCGAGCGGCACGACCTCAGCGCCGCCCCGGCGGTCGCCGGCTGGCTGCGCCACGCCGACGCCTCGCTCGCCCGTACCGGCGCCGGGCAGGACGGGCGCAGGGTCGATGCCCTGGTACGGGAGAACGTCCGCGCGCAGTTGGCGAACCTCGCGACCCACCCGTCGGTGGCCCGCGCCCTGGCCGCGGGGTCGGTGACCCTGCGCGGCTGGGTCTACGACATCGGGGCCGGGGGTGTCGAGGAGCTCGACGCCCCGCGCCCGGTCTCCCCCGCGGTCTGACCACCGCCACCCCTCGGGTCCCCGACCCGCATTCCCGCACCCCATCCGCGCCATCCGCCGCTCTCCCCCACCCCGGGTGAGCGGCTCACCGAAAGGAAGCCCTCTCATGGTGCACGCCCAGTTCGACAACACCGCCCGTCAGGCCCTGGCCGTCAAGGCCGTGGACGCCAAGATCCGCGAGGACCTGACCTGGCAGCGGATCGCGGACGCCGCGGGCCTGTCGGTCGCCTTCGTCACCGCGGCCGTCCTCGGCCAGCACCCGCTGCCCCGGGCCTCGGCCGAGGCCGTGGCCGCCCTCCTGGGCCTGGACGCCGACGACGCGCGGCTGCTGCAGACCATCCCGAGCCGCGGCTCGGTCCCCGGCGGCGTCCCCACCGACCCGACGATCTACCGCTTCTACGAGATGCTCCAGGTCTACGGGACCACGCTGAAGGCACTGGTCCACGAGCAGCTCGGCGACGGCATCGTCTCCGCGATCAACTTCAAGCTCGACGTGAGGAAGGTCGCGGACCCCGACGGCGGCGAGCGTGCGGTCATCACCCTGGACGGCAAGTACCTGCCGACGAAGCCCTTCTGATCCGCTCCGGGCAGCCGGGATCAGCGGTGCAGCCGGCGGGTCCAGTCCTCGGGCACCCGGCCCGACGGGCCCGGGGCCGGTTGGTCGGACGGGTGGCCGGACGGTGGGGTCAGCTCGGGGCCGGTCTCGTACAGCTCGTCGGCCGCGAAGTCCCAGAACCAGTCCTCGCCCGGTTCGTAGCTCTGTACCACCGGGTGCCCGGTGGATTTCCAGTGCCCGGTGGCGTGCTGGGCGGGCGAGGAGTCGCAGCAGCCGATGTGGCCGCACTGGGCGCAGCGCCGCAGGTGGAACCACCAGCCGCCGACCGCATCGCAATCGGCGCAGCCGCTACCGGAGGGCGGGACGCTCGGGTCGACTCCGTCGATGGCGGTCATACGGGCTCCTCGGTCTCGGTCTCGGTCTCGGTCTCGGTCTCGGTAACGGCATCGGCATCGGCATCGGCATCGGCATCGGCATCGGCATCAGGTTCCGCGGCGGTCAGCGGCAGCAGCACCTGGAAGCGGGTGTCCCCCGGGACCGACTCGACCTGGAGGCTGCCGTGGTGCTTGTTGACCACGATCCGCCAGGAGATGTCCAGACCGAGACCGGTGCCCTCGCCGACGGGTTTGGTGGTGAAGAAGGGGTCGAAGATGCGGCTGCGGATCTCGGACGGGATGCCGGGCCCGGTGTCGCGGAACTCCACGAGCAGCCGGTCGCCCGTCCGGGCCGTGTGGACGGTCAGCGTGCCCTCGCGGTCGGTGCTGCTTATGGCGAACACGGCGTTGTCGATGAGGTTGGTCCACACCTGGTTGAGTTCCGCGGGGTAGGCCGGCACGTCCGGGACGGAGCGGTCGTACTCCTTGACCACCCGGATGCGGGGGCCGATCTTGCCGGAGAGCATCAGCAGGGTGCTGTCGAGGAGTTCGTGGACGTCGACGACCCGGTGCGGGGCCCGGTCGAGCTGCGAGTACTGCTTGGCGGCGTCCACGAGGTGGGAGATGCGGGTGGTGGAGTCGTCGATCTCGTCCATCAACAGCTCGGTCTCGACCGTGTAGTTGAGCCAGCCGATGGCCGACGGCAGGAGGTCCTCGGCGACGCTCGACGCGACCTGCTCCAGCCAGTCGGTGTCCAGGCCGGCCTGGACGAAGACCGGAGCGACCCGCCAGCCCTCGGGGAAGCCGTGGTCCTCCAGCCAGTCGGCGATCTCGTCCTCCCGGTCGGAGGCTTCGAGGGGGCTCAACGCGGGCGCCTTGGCGACGCGTTCGACGGTGCGTTCCTGGATCTCGATGAGTTCGGCGATCGCCTCGCGGGGGTAGTTCCCCTGGGAGATGTGGGCCAGTTTGTGCCGCATCTTGCCCACGCGTTCGCGCAGGGTGGCCGTGGCCCGGACGGCCGCCGCGGCCGGGTTGTTGAGCTCGTGGGTGAGGCCCGCGGACAAGGAGCCCAGCGCGAGAAGCCGTTCGCGCTGGCCGATGACCTGCTGGGTGCTCCTGGCGCCGAAGAAGAGGCCCTCCAGCAGGTGCGCGGCCATCGGGAACCATTCCCGCATGACGTCCGAGAAGGACTGCGCGGGCAGGACGAAGAACCTCGTCGGCTCGGTCACCCGCATCGAGTTGTTGTAGGTCTGCTGGACGCGGTCGCCCAGGTAGGCCTGCATGGCGCCCGCGTACACCCCGCGCTGCGAGGTCCGGCCGACCTCCACCTCGTCGCCGCCGACCCTGCGGGACAGGACGACGGTGCCCTCGATCATCACGTAGAAGCAGGTGGCGGGATCGCCCTCGGTGTACACGGGGCCGGTGTCGAACCGCTCCACGCGGCCCTCGGCGCAGAGCCGCCCGAGCTGCTCCGGGGTGAGCTTCTCGAAGAGGAAGAGCGAGCCGATCTCCTGCGGGGAGCAGGGCATCGCCTGCCCGCTCACGACTCCTCCAGGTACCGGTGGACGAGCATCACGGCCATGGCTCCCTCTCCGACGGCTGATGCGACCCGCTTCGCGGACCGGGCGCGCGCGTCGCCCGCCACGAACACGCCGGGCACGCTGGTCTCCAGGTGGTAGGGCGGGCGGTCCAGCTCCCATTCGGCCGGGGGGCGCCCGTCCGGGGTGAGGTCCGGCCCGGCCAGGATGAAGCCGTGGTCGTCGCGCAGCACCGTACCGTCCAGCCAGTCGGTGAGCGGGGCCGCGCCGATGAACACGAACATCCACTGGGTGTCGACGAGTTCGGTCGCGCCGGTGTCCACGTCGCGCAGGGTGAGCTGCTCCAGGTGGCCGTCGCCGTGCGCCGATTCGACGGTGGTGCGGGTGCGCACCGTGATGTTGGGCATCTCCTCGATCTGCTGGATCAGGTAGTACGACATGGACGCGGCCAGGGACTGCCCGCGCACCAGGAGCGTCACCGATTTCGCGCCCCGGGCGAGGTACATGGCGGCTTGCCCGGCCGAGTTGGCGCCGCCGACCACGTACACGTCCTGTTCCAGGCAGGAGGAGGCCTCGGTGAGCGAGGAGCCGTAGTACACGCCGCGGCCGGTGAGGCCGTCGCAGCCCGACGCCCCGAGCTGGCGGTAGGTGACGCCGGTGGCCAGGATGATGCTCCGCGCGCCGATCGCCGAGCCGTCGGAGAAGCGGACGAGGCGGGCCGCGCCGTTGACCTCCAGTCCGGTGACCTCGCGTGCGGTGAGGATCTCGGCGCCGAAGCGGCCGGCCTGGCGGCGGGCGCGTTCGGTGAGCTGGGATCCGGACACGCCGTCCGGGAAGCCGAGGTAGTTCTCGATGCGGGAGCTCTGCCCGGCCTGTCCGCCGGTCGCGGACCGCTCGACCAGTACGGTGCGCAGCCCCTCGGAGGCCCCGTACAGCGCGGAGCCGAGACCGGCGGGGCCGCCGCCGATCACGACGAGGTCGTAGAAGTCGGCCGTCGGTGTGGTCGCGAGGCCCACGTGGGCGGCGAGGTCGGGTGCGTCCGGCTCGATCAGTACGGTGCCGCCGGGGGTGATCACCACGGGCAGTCGCTGTCCGTCGGCCCCGGCCGCCCGCAGGAGCCGTCGCCCCTCCGGCTCCTCGCAGGAGTACCAGCGGTACGGGACCTGGTTGCGGGCCAGGAACTCCCGGACGGCCGACGAGGGGGCCGACCAGCGGTGTCCGATCACCTTGGTGGCGGGCACGGGCCGGTGGTCGCCGGTGCGCCAGGCGGTGAGGAGGTCGTCCACGACCGGGTAGAGCTTCTCCTCGGGCGGGTCCCACGGTTTGAGGAGGTAGTGGTCCAGGTCGACGACGTTGATCGCGTCGATCGCCGCGTTGGTGTCGGCGTAGGCGGTCAGCAGGACGCGGCGCGCGCCCGGGTACACGGTGATGGCTTCTTCGAGGAACTCGATGCCGTTCATCTGCGGCATGCGGTAGTCGGCGAGGATCACCGCCACCAGGTCGCCGCGGAGCTTCAGCTCGCGCAGTGCCTCCAGCGCGGACTCGCCGGATTCGGCCCGCACGATCCGGTAACCGGAGCCGTAGCGCCGCCGCAGGTCTCGGGCGATGGCCCGGGACACTCCCGGGTCGTCGTCCACGGTCAGGATCACGGTCCGTGCCGTGTCGGCGACCTCTGTCATGGCTCTCCCGCCCCGAGCGGCCTGGACTGGCGGCATCGCGGCGAGCCGCCCGCACCCGGTTCCCGTCCATCCTAGGGTCGATCGTCCGGGTCCGCGCGGACGGGCGGAGCGGGCCCGGAGGGTCTGGGCCGGGTTGGCGCGGTGCGAGGAGGACGGCCTGCGCCGGGCGGGCAGTGCGGGGCGGATCCGGTACGGGGCCGGGCGGTCCCGGCGAGCGGGCGCCCGCACCGGCGGAAATTCCGTACCGCCGCGGCGGGCAGTGGATCAGACTCGCCCCATGGAAGACATGGCGGCGTTCGGGGATGCGGTGACCGCGTGGGCGGCCGGTGACGCCGGTGGGCTCGGTGACGTGGGGTACGCAGGGGAGGCGGCGGACACGGCGCGCGAGCTGGCCGCGCGGCTGCCCGTACGGACCGTCGTGCTGCTCGAAGGGGCGAGCGACGCCGAAGCCGTCGATGCCCTGGCCTCGATGCGGGGCCGGAACCTGGCCGCCGAGGGGGTCTGTGTCCTGCCCATGGGCGGCGCGATGAGCGTCGCGCGGTTCGCCGGGTTCCTCGGACCGCAGGGTCTGGGCCTGCGCCTGACGGGACTGTGCGACGAGAGGGAGCGCGACTTCTACGTGCGCGGCTGGGAGCGGGCCGGCGCCGAGCCCCAGGGGTTCTTCGTCTGCGCGGCGGATCTGGAGGACGAGCTCATCCGCGCACTGGGCGTGCCCAGGGTGGAGGAGCTCGTCCGGGAGGAGGGGGACCACCGCGCCCTGCGGACCTTCCTGCGCCAGCCCGCGCAGCAGGGCCGCACGGCGCAGCAGCAGGTGCGGCGATTCCTCGGCACGAAGAAGGGACGCAAGATCCGCTACGGCCGCGTCCTCGTCGAGGCGCTCGACGAGGACCGCGTACCGGCGCCCCTCGAAGAGCTGCTCGCGAGCCTGTGACCCGCCGCCGCCCGCACGCGGGGTCAGCCCAGCTGTTCCAGGAAGAAGGCCGCCGCGTCCTTGCCGGCCCGTACTCGGGCGGTCGGGTCGGCGGGCTCCGGGGCGATGAAGTCGTCGTGCCGGACCGCGGGACCGATCGGGCGGCCGGTCGCGGTGGGGATGTGCTCCAGGTACGGCCTGGTGTCGATGTCGTACGGGGTGATCGTGTCCGCTCCGCCCCAGCGGATGGCGACCGGTAGCCGTACGGCCTCCAGGCTCTCCCGGGTGACCATCCCGCCGACCCCCGGCGCCACCAGGAAGACCGCCCGTACCCGGGGATCGGAGAGGTCGCGCCCGCCGGGTTCCAGCGTGCGTTCCGGAGCCTCGTCGTTCGCGTACTTCGCGCGCAGCGCCTCCAGTACGCCGGGGAACTCGGGGATCGCCGGCAGGGGTGCCGCGCCCGTGAACACGGCCCGCAGGATGCCCGGGTCGACGCGGGCTCCGGCGAGCGCCGCGGCCGTGTAGCCGCCGATGGAGAAGCCCGCCACGCCGACCGGACCGAGGGGCTCTTCCCGGGCGAGCGCGTCGAGGACGAAGGTGATGTCCCGGGGGCGTTCCCAGACGTGGAGGAAGCCCTCCGGCTCGTAGCCGTCGACGAAGTTGTTGCCGTGGTGGTCGAGGGCCACCACCCGGAAGCCCGCCGCATGGAGCGGGCGTACCAGCCACTCCATCTCGCCGCCCGAGCCTCCTGTGCCGTGCGAGACGAAGACGAGCGGGGCGGGTGCGTGCCCGGCAGCGCTCTGCTCCCACACGTACAGGCGGACCGGCCGGGCACGGGCCGGATCCCGCAGGTCCGGGCGGGACTCGTCGTACAGGATTCGTATCAGCGGCTCTGGCATGGAGGCGATCATGGCGGGATCGTACAGAGGGAGCACCGGCGGGCGCCCCGGGACCCGGCCGCACGCCATGTCTGCCCAAGTCACCGGAGGTCAGCGCATCTTGAGCTCGTGTCCGGGGGCGAGGGCCGCGGAGATGCGTTCGGCTATGGTCTGGGCCGAGTTGCCCTCGGGACTCTTGGGGCCCTGGGTCACGGTGACGGAGATGGCGAGCTTCTCCGCGGGCAAGTAGGCCTGGATGGCGGCGTAGCCGGAGAAGGACGGGTTCGTCAGGATCCAGCCGTTGACGACGATCACGCCGAGGCCGAAGTGGTGGGCCTCCGTGTTGGTCAGGAGGCAGACGGTGTCCGGGCAGGAGGCCGTCGGGTGGCCGAGGCCGATGGTGCCCGGGTCGAGCTGGGTCTTGAAGGACTTCGCCGACAGCAGCTCCCCGGTCCCGACGGCTCGCGCGGACCGGTCCAGGTCACAGATGTTCTGGACGAGGACCGCACCGGGAGTGGTGGTCCACGAGGGGTTCCAGAAGGTGGATTCCTCGTAGGTGCCGCGCTCTGAGGTGAAGGCGTGCAGGACCGGTTCCGGGATCTGTGGGGTGGCCTGGTTGCTGGTCCCGCTCAGCCCGAGCGGTCCGTACACGCGCTCCTTCAGCAACCGGTCCAGCGGGAGGCCGCTGATCTTCTCCAGTGCCTCGCCGAGCAGGTTGAAGTTGGCGTGCGAGTAGCTCCAGTTGGTGCCCGGCTTGTAGAGCAGCGGCTTGTCCGTCGCGATGCCGATGACCTCGGCCGACGTCCACGCGCGGAACGGTTTGGCCTCCAACTCCGCGAGGAACGCCGGGTCGGTGACGTAGTCGTGCAGGCCGGACGTGGAACTGCCCAGCATGCGCAGGGTGATCTCCGATCCGTGCGGCACGTCCGGGAGCCAGCGGGACACGGGGTCGTCGAGCGAGGCTTTGCCCTCGTCCACGAGTTGGAGCAGGACGGCGCCCATGTAGACGATGGCCACGGACCCCGTACGGAACTTCATCGCCGGCTCGGCCGGGACTCCCGTCATCGAATCCCCGAGGGCCGTGGTGAGCACCTCGCGGCCGTCGGAGGACACGCGCAGCACCACCGAGTTCAGGCCGAACTCCCGCTGGGCCTGCTGCGCGATGGTGCGGACCTTGAGCGCGTCGCCCTGGGCGGTGCCGGGTGAGTTCACGCATGCCCCCGGAGCCGGGGCGGCCGGCTCCACGCCAGCGGCCGTCCCCGCCGGAAGGGCCGCGCCCATCAGACCGGCGATGCACAGCAAGACCGTACGAGTACGCCTCACGGATCCAGTATGGGCGGGCCCCGCGCGCGGCGCATGTGGTGGCGGGGGGAACCGGGACGACCTCAGAGGAACCGGACAGATCCTCCCCCGCATCCACACCTGACGGCCGTTCAGATGGAGAGAACCGCCCCGCGGGGACTTCCAGAGCCATGTGATGTGTGCCATGTTACATCGCACACTGCATAGCCGTGTACACGACAGAGCTGAAATCCCCACCAACTCCCGTCGACGTCACGGTCCGCTTTCCACATTCGCCGCGTTGCCAGCGCGGCCGCAGACCGGCTCGGAGGCCCACCCCCCATGCGTAGTTCCCCCACCACGAAGGGCCGTGCCCGGCCCCTCATAGCCGCTCTGGCCTGCAGTCTGGGCCTGACGATGCTCGCCCCCGCCGGCCAGGCCCTCGCGCGCGAACCGAAGCCCGCCTCGCCCGCTCCGGCCTTCAAGTCCGGCGCCGCCCCGCAGCCCTCGACCCCGGCCGCCACGGCGGCCGCGCTCCGGGCCGAGCACGCCGCACGTCCGGACGCGGACCTGTCCGAGCGCGCCCCGCTCCGGTCCACGAAGGAGGCCGCGCGCACCGAACAGCGGTCGTCCAAGGCGATGCTGGCGCCCGGCGCCGCTGCCTCCGCCGAGGCCCTCGCCGCGGCCTGCAACGTCGCGGACTTCACCTCGAAGACCGGAGCCGCGCTGGTCAGCCAGATCAAGGCCTCCGAGATGGACTGCGTGAACTCGCTGTTCCTGCTCAAGGGCAACGACGCGCAGGCCGCCTTCCGCGAGGCGCAGATGGTCTCGGTGGCCGATGCCCTGCGCACCGCCTCCGCCACCTACCCGGGCGACAACAGCACCAAGACCGGGCAGCTCGTACTCTTCCTGCGTGCCGGGTACTACGTGCAGTGGTACAACGAGTCCACCGTCGGCACCTACGGGCCGGCCCTCAAGAGCTCGATCCGGGGCGCCCTGGACACCTTCTTCGCCGCTCCGCGCGCGGCCGACGTGACCGAAGCCAACGGCGCGACCCTGGCCGAGTCGGTCATCCTGATCGACAGCGCCCAGGAGAACGCCCGCTACCTCGGCGTGGCCAAGCGGATGCTGACCGGCTACAACTCCTCCTACAACAGCTCCTATTCGATGGTCGCGGCGGTCAACAACGCCTACACCGTGCTGTTCCGCGGCCACCAGACCGCCGAGTTCCTGCCCGCCGTCCAGGCCGACCCCAGCATCCTCACGGTGCTGCGCGACTTCGCCGTCACGCACGACGCCCTGCTGGGCACGGACAAGAGCTACCTGCCGGCCAACGCCGGCCGGGAGCTGGGCCGTTTCCTCCAGCACTCGGCGCTCCAGGCGACCGTACGGCCGCTCGTCAAGCAGCTGCTGGACCGCACCTCGATCACCGGACGCACCTCCTCCCTCTGGGTGCCGCTCGCCGAGATGACCGCCTCGTACGACGCGGCCAACTGCTCCTTCTACGGGACCTGCGACCTGCCGGCGCGGGTGCGTGCGGCCGTCCTGACGGTCAACCACACCTGTAGCCCGAGCCTGCGGATCGTCGCGCAGCAGATGACCGCCGCCGAGCTCGGCGCGAGCTGCACCAGCCTGGCCAACCAGGACGCCTTCTTCCACAACGTGGTCAAGGACGGCGGCCCGGTCGCGAACGACAAGAACACCGCGCTCGAAGTGGTGGCCTTCGACTCCAGCGCCGACTACCAGTCCTACGCCGGTGTCATCTTCGGGATCAGCACCGACAACGGCGGCATGTACCTGGAGGGCGACCCCTCGGTCACCGGGAACCAGCCGCGCTTCATCGCCTACGAGGCGGAGTGGGTCCGGCCGGAGTTCCAGATCTGGAACCTCAACCACGAGTACACCCACTACCTCGACGGCCGCTTCGACATGTACGGCGACTTCGACGCGGGGATGACCACCCCGACCGTGATGTGGGTCGAGGGCCTGGCCGAGTACATCTCGTACTCCTACCGGGGCGTCACCTACGACCGTGCCGTCACCGAGGCGGGCAAGAACTCCTACAAGCTCAGCACGCTGTTCGACACCACCTACGACAACTCCGACTCCACCCGCGTCTACCAGTGGGGCTACCTGGCGGTGCGCTACCTGGTCCAGTCGCACCCGCAGGACGTGGCGACGCTCCTCGGCCACTACCGCACCGGCAACTGGGCGGCCGCCCGCACCCTGCTCACCTCCACCATCGGCACCCGCTACGACGCGGACTTCGCCGCCTGGCTGGTCAAGTGCGCGGCCGGAGACTGCGGCGGCCCCACCACCCCGCCGGTCAACCAGGCCCCGGTGGCCGGGTTCACCGCCGCCGTGAACGCCCTCGCGGTCACCTTCACCGACACCTCCACGGACGCGGACGGCACCATCGCCTCCCGCGCCTGGGACTTCGGTGACGGCACCACCTCCACCTCCGCCAACCCGGCCAAGACCTACACCACGGCCGGTACGTACGCGGTCAAGCTCACCGTCACCGACAACAAGGGCGCCAGCGCCACCACCTCCAAGGCGGTCACCGTCGGCAGCGCCGGGCCCGGCGAATGCACCAGCCCCGACGTCCGGGTGCTGGGTGACGACTGCCGCCGCTCCAACGTCTCCGCCACGACCGGCAACTACGGGTACTTCTACCTGGACGTCCCGGCCGGCACCGGATCCCTCAAGATCTCCGTCTCGGGCGGCACCGGCAACGCCGACCTCTACTACAGCCCCACGGGCTGGGCCACCACCAGCAACTACACCGCCCGCTCGGCCCAGGCCGGCAACACCGAGTCCCTCACCGTCAACAACCCCGCGGCCGGCCGCGTCTACATCAGCCTGCATGCCGTCCAGGGCTTCGCGGGCGTCACCGTCTCGACCCGGTTCGGGACGGCCCAGGTGGAGTGCCCGGGCACCGACGTCCGAGTACTGGGCGCCGACTGCAGCCGCTCCAACGTCTCCGCGACCGCCGGGAACCACCGCTACTTCTACGTGCACGTCCCCGCCGGCACGGCCTCCCTCAAGATCACCGTCTCCGGCGGCACCGGCAACGCCGACCTCTACTACAGCCCCACCACCTGGGCCACCACGAGCAACTACACCGCCCGCTCGGCCCAGAGCGGCAACACCGAGTCCCTCACCATCAACAACCCGCCGGCCGGCTACCTCTACGTCAGCCTGCACGCCGCCCAGGACTTCGCCGGAGCCACCGTCTCCAGCCGCTTCTGAGCCCGCACGGCACACCGGCCCCCGCCCCTCCGAGGAGGGGCGGGGGCCGGTTCCGTACGCCGTCAGGAGTAGGCCTCGACCTCCCACAGCGAATAGCCGTAGCCGGTGGCCCGCTGGGTGCCGGTCACCCGGAGGTGGCGTCCGCTGCCATTGAGTCCGGTCAGGTCGTCCGTACCCCCGTCGCTCGTGGTGGTGGAGTACACGTCCCTCCAGGTGGTGCCGTCGTCCGACAGCTGGACCTTGTACGCGCGGCCGTGGGCGACCTCCCAGCCCAGGACCACCCGGTTCACGTTCTTCACGGACCCCAGGTCGACCTGGATCCACTGCGGGTCGGCGAAGGCCGAGGACCAGCGGCTGGTGGCGCTGCCGTCGGTGGCGGCCGTCGCCGGGTAGTCCGCGGACTGGACGGAGGAGGCCGTCGTCGGCCTGTTCAGGGCCAGGTTGGACGAGGTCGTGGCACCCAGGTCGTCGACGGTGAGGTCGTCGAGGACCAGGTCCCGGTCGGCGTTGGAGGTCTCGGCCGTGAGCTTGCGCATGCCGATCCAGGCGTCCACCCCGGCCGTGAAGGTCTTGGTGAAGGTGTTCGTGGTGCGGGCCTGCGGCAGCGTGTCGGAGGAGACCTGCCCCGTGCCGGCGCCCAGGGTGAAGGCGTAGTCCCCGGCCACCGACTGCTGGTACTTGAAGGTCACCTTGTACTGGTGGCCGGGCTCGAAGCGCAGGGTCTGCGGGATGGTCTGGTAGAGCAGCCCGGGCCGTTCCTCGTGGGATTTCAGGGAGTTGCCGCCGGCGAGCACGTCGTCGATCAGCTTGCCGTTCCAACCGGCCTGCGTGTACGGGGCGTTGAGCTGTGCCAGGTGGGTGCGCGGGTCGGCCGTACTGCCGCCCGCCGAGCCCACGACGAAGGGGTACCAGCCGGAGTCGACGTTCTCGAAGTCCTCCGCGAAGGTGTGGCCGCCCTGCGGACTGCGGGCCGTGCGCACCACGCGCACGTCGTCGAAAGCGGCCGTTCCCGCCGCCGCGTCGGCGCGCAGGGCCAGGGTGGCGGTGGACTGCCCCGCCGGGACGTCGAACAGCACCCGCATCCGCTGCATGGTGCTGCCGTTCTTCTCGTCCGCACCGACGTTGTTCGTGTACGGGGAACTCGTGGCGTAGGCACTCTGCTCGGTGCCTCCCGCCGGGGTCACGGCCAGGGTGGCCCTGCGTCCGGTGGCGGTGGAGACGTACACGCTCGCCGCGTAGGTGCCCGGCGCGAGGCCGGTGAGCTGCTGCGACACGGAGGTGGCGCCCTGCCCGACGGTCAGCTGCGACTGGCCCACCGCGTTGCGTGTGACGGACGCGGCCCCGGCGACCGTCCACTTCGACAGGTTTCCGGAGGTGAAGCCCGGGTCGCGGACGGGGCCTCCCTCGCCGAATCCGGCGTCCGCCTGGGCGGGCGCCGCGGACGGGTAGACCACGTAGGGGGTCTTCGCCGCGGCGGTGACGGTGACCTTGCCGCCGGTCACCGGGAGGTCCGAGACCAGGACGCGGCCCTGGTCGGTGAGCTTGTACAGCTTTGCCGTGCCGTTCTGGGCCCAGGAGGCGGGCACGTTCCAGGTGGAGGTGCCGCCCGCGCCGCTCCAGTGGTAGAGCTTGGACTCTCCGCTCTGGTTCCAGGGGAGCAGGTAGGTGTCGCCGATCAGGACGGGATGGCCGTCCTTGCTGATGGTGCGGGTGTTGCCGCTCAGGGTGGCGCTGACTCCGCCGTCGAAGTCGATGCGGTTCGCGGCCCACTTGCGGATGGTGAAGCCCTGGAGGTACTTGGTGGGCAGGTTGGTGGTGAAGGTGGTGTTGATGAAGTTCGCGAAGTCCTTGGTGCCCTGCCAGCCCTCGTAGGCGGTCAGGGTGCCGCCGCCGAGCAGCGGGTGTCCGGCGATCCAGTCGTCACGCTGCTGGTTGCGGATGAAGCGCACCACCTGGGAGTTGACCCCCTTGTAGTTGCTGCCGCCGTAGTTGAGGTCGTTGGCCCAGTGGGACCAGAGGGACTGGTCCTCGAACTTGTCGGGGAACTCGGTGGTGAGCTGGTAGCCGAGGCCGTTGATCTCGCGGGCCAGCGCCTGGGAGGTGTAGCCGTCTCCGTACCAGGTGTCCACGTAGAGGAACTTCAAGTCCGGTGCCACCGCCTTGAGTTCCTGCAGGCGGGCCAGGCGTTTGCCGCTGGTGCCGTCCAGCCGGTAGTTGAGGTGGTAGGACTGGTCGAGGTAGTCCCATCCCTTGTCGGCGCCGCCGTTGTTGAGGAGCGTCG
This sequence comes from Streptomyces sp. NBC_00086, assembly GCF_026343255.1. Lineage (NCBI taxonomy): Bacteria > Bacillati > Actinomycetota > Actinomycetes > Kitasatosporales > Streptomycetaceae > Streptomyces > Streptomyces sp. NBC_00086. Next base: position 152,133 of record NZ_JAPELZ010000001.1, read on the forward strand.
GGTCGAAGGTGCGGGCGACCGGGTAGGCCTCGGTGTCGTTGATGTGCACGCCGATGTCGGCGTTGTAGCCGGCGCCCGCCGCGACGAGGGTGTTCAGGTCGGTGGCGCCGCCCTGCCGGGTGCCGACCAGCCCGTAGTCGGGGTGGGCCGAGTCGTGGCCCTCGGAACCGTAGCCCTTGAGCAGGACGAACTGGCCGAGCCCGTCGGTGGCCCGGGCCACACGCTTGGTCTCGTCCAGGGTCTGGAGGAAGGGGTGCGTGGCCTGGGAGGCGAAGTTGTACGGGATGCGCTGCACCACTCGGCGGGCGGTGTCCTGCCAGCCCTGGGGGCTGGTCATGATCGAGCGGAAGGCGATGGCTCCGTCCTGCCAGTCCACGGTGGAGTCGGCGTTGCGGTCCCCGGTCACCACCACCTTGGCGTAGGGCAGCGGTTCGGTGCCCGGCGCGCCGGCGGCCCGGTGCAGCCAGTCGCCGCTCCACAGACCGGCCCTGCGGTAGCCGGACTTGGCCACGGTCTGCTTCTGGATCCGTCCGCTGTCCGCCGCGTTCTGGCCGGACGGGTTGTCGTAGGAGGAGTTCGTGGCGATCGACGCGGCGAGTGAACCGGTGTTGAGGATCGCGTACATGGCCCCCTGCGGGGAGCCGTCCGCCGTCGTGCCCGAGGTGAGGGTGGTGAAGGTGTCGCCGGTGCCGGTGGTGTTGGTGTTCATGCGGGTGGTCTCGACGGCGGCGCCGGGCTGGGCGCTGCGCACCGACACCAGGTTGTGCTGCGGGATCGACAGCGAGGTGATGGGTACGGCGCTGTCCGCGATCGAGGTGACGGCGAAGGTGAGGGTGCTGCCGCTGACGGACAGGGTGGCCTTGACCGTGTCCCCGTTGGTGAAGGCCAGCGTGTAGTCGACGTGGTCGGCCGAGACGGCGCTGGTCACGGCCGGGGTCTGCGCGGAGCCGTTGAGGTTCACCTGGGTGAGGGGGTCCTCGTTGCCGTAGAGGACGGCGCCGGTGGCCTGGTCGGTGTACTGGACGACCCGGGGGAAGGCCGTGTCGACCTGCACGGCGAGGGCGGGTGAGGCGATGGTGACGGTCCCGGCGGCGGTGGCCGGCACCGCGGCGGCCACCAGCGTGGTGCCGAGGCCCAGGGCGGCGGCGCAGAGGAGGGACGTGGGGCGGAGCGGTCTCATGGGACTCCCTGGTGGTGGGTCCGGTACGGGTTCCTTGCGGGGGTTCGGTACGGGGCCTTGCGGGGGTCGGTACGGAGGTCTCGCGCGGGTCGGCACGGGGTTCTGTGCGGTCGGTACGGCGCCTTGCGCGTGGGCTTACGGGCCCCCGGGCGGGGTGTCGGGCCGGTGGGTCACCAGCGCAGGACGGCCCAGCCCCGGTGGGGCAGTTCGGGGTCCAGGCGCAGGGTGCGGTCCTGCCGTTCGGTGTCCGCCGGGCGGGGCTCGGCGAGGGGCGCCAGGACGGTGGCCGCGACCGCGACCGCGTCCGGGAGGGCGGGCAGGTGCACCGTCGGCCGGGCGGGGTCCTGGCAGCCGTTGGCCACGGTCAGGGTGGTGACTCCGTCCGCGTACGAGAGGTGCGGGATCAGGTACGGGCCGCCGCTGACCAGGGGGAGGCGGGGATCCTCCCCCTCCAGGAAGCGGACCGTGCGGTGCAGCAGCCGCTGCGCGTGGTCGTCGGCCGGCAGCGCGCGGGGGTCGGTCGCGGCGAGTACGGCGACGCGTCCGCCGAGGGCGTTGGTGAAGACGGTGCGGCCCGCCCCCCAGGCGCGGCCGTCCGGGGTGCGGACCTCGCTCCACCGCAGGGCCCCGGGTGCCTCCCGGAGCCGGGCCAGGGCGGGTTGGGTGTTGACGCTGAGGAGGAGGCCCGCGAGGTCCCCGCCCGCTGCGGCGCACAGCTGCTCGGTGGCGTACGGGCCCGGTCCCCCGACGGTGGCGGCCGGGGCCTCCCGGTCCACCGGATCGGCCGCGGCCAGCCCGATGAGGGGGCCGAAGCCGCGCCGGTGCAGGATCGTCGCGGCGGTCCCGTCGAGCAGCAGCCCTCCGGCCAGCAGGGCCCGTACCGCCTGATCGTCGAAGGCCCAGGCCGCGGGGCCGAACAGGGCCTGGACCGGAGCCGGTTCGGCCGTGACGGGCACTCCGTAGCGCAGCAGGAAATCGGCCGCCGGGCCCGGGTCCACGGCCAGCTCGCCCAAGCCCGCGCCGTGCGCCCGTACGTGGGCGGCGGCGTCCTGGGCGAAGGGCAGGCCGACGCCCAGGGTGCGCTGTCCGCGCGGATGCTGCCGGCGGACGTGGTCCAGGGCGGGCCGGGCGCGGCGCAGCAGTTCGGCGATCCGGGGGTGGCGGCCGGGGCTCGCTCCGTGCAGGGGGTACAGGTTGAGCAGGAGGGCGTCGGCCCCGGAGAGCTGGGCGGCGACCATCTCGGACCAGGTCTGGACATCGGATTTGGACCAGGCGGTGTGCGGCCAGTTCTCGATCTCCGGCTCGCTGTCCACGAACTCGGGCCGCAGGGAGCGCTGGAGTTCCGGCATCCACAGCTGCCGGGCGAGTTCGCGTCCGGGGGCGTCGGCGTACGGGGCGAAGTGCGGGCGGTGCGCGGCGCGGCCCCCGGGGGCCAGGGCCCCGAAGAGCGCGCCCCAGTCCCGGCCCTCCACGGAGGCGGCGTCCAGGCCCGAGCTCATCAGCCCGGTCCGGGAGCGGCCGCCCGAGCGCCGGTGCACTTCGACGGCCACCTGCGCGGCCACCTCCTGCTGCGCGGTCCGCCAGACCCGTTGCCACAGGGCCCGGAGCGGGTGCGGGGGGCCGGGGGCGGTGAGTGCGGAGACGAGCTCCGGTCGGGGGACCGGGCGTCCGGCGAGGGCGGCCAGCCGGTCGAGCATGAGGGGTTCGAAACCGCCGCCCCAGCCGAGCGGGGCGTGGTTGTGGAAGCGGAAGTCGTCCTCCAGCCACAGGACGCGGAAGCCCAGCTCGGCGAAGCGTCCGTAGTGTCCGGTCAGCCAGGCGCGCCAGCGCGGGCAGGCGAAGGAGGCCTGGGACGTGGAGACTTCCCCGGCCGGGGACACCATCGGGGCGAAGCCGTGGGTGTCGGTGCGGCCCCGGTCGGCGTGGCCCGTGGTCACCCAGGGGTTGAGGCTCACGTCCAGGCCGGCGCCGAGGAGGACCTCTTGCGCGGTGGCCGCGGCCTCGTACCAGAGGTCCTCGTGGGGTCCGGTGAGATGCCCGGTGAAGTGCTCCTCGGCCCCGAGGAGCAGCACCACTTCCGCCACACCCGCGTCGGTGCAGGTCTTGGCCAGTTCGGCCGCCGTGGCCGCGACGGCGTCCGTGCCTTCGTACGGATGGATCTGGAACCGCAGGTGGTACCGGGCATTCACGCCGTGGGCCTCCTCGCCGTCAGCTCGCGGCCGAACTCACCGCCGCAGCAATTAGTTTGGTTAGGATCTGAATTAATGAGAGTCCCGTCAACCCCGCGTGCCGCATCCGCTCCGGAAGGGGGCAGCGGGACCCGGGGGCACGGGTGGCAGACTCTCGGGGACGGCAGTGAGGAGCACCGGTGAGGACTGATCCACGAAGCACGCAGCGCAGCGACGACGGGGGCGGGCGGGGTGACGCCGGCATCGGACCCGTCGTGATCAACGGCCCGGCCAGGCCGGCCGGGAGGGCCTCCATCCGCCGCGCCAACCTCGGTCTCGTACTGCGCCTCCTGCGCGACGCCGGACCGCGCTCACGCGCGCGGATCGCCGATGACGCGGGGCTGCCGAGGCCCACGGTCACCGGGCTGGTCACCGAGCTCATCGAGCTCGGCCTGGTGTGCGAGGGGGACGCGGAACGGGACGGCTCGGTGGGCCGCCCGGGCCAGAGCGTCCGGATCGACGGGCGCGCCCTGTGCGGGATCGGCCTGGAGATCAACGTCGACTACCTGGCCGCCGTTGCCCTCACCCTGGGCGGGGACACCGTCTTCGAACGGCGGGTCGCCATGGACGTCCGCGGCGCCGGACCCGAGGCCGTCCTGGACTGCGCCGCCGAGCTGGTCCGTGAGGCCCTCGGCGTCCTCGACGCCGCCGCGATCGCCACGGCCGGGGTCACCGTCGCCGCCCCCGGGGTCGTCGACATCGCCGCGGGCACCGTCGTCTACGCCGCGAACATCGACTGGCACGACGTGGAGGCGGTCAGCGGGATCCGCGCCCGCCTGGGGCGCGGGGCTCCCCCGCTGCGCCTGGAGAACGACGCCAAACTCGGCGCGGTGGCGGAGTACTTGGAGGCCTCCGCGGCCGGCATCCACGACCTGATCTACGTCACCGGCGAGACGGGCGTGGGCGGCGGCATCATCAGCGGTGGCCGCCTCCACCGCGGCGCCGCCGGCTTCGCCGGGGAGATCGGCCACATGCCGCTCGACCCGGGCGGCGCGCTCTGCGCCTGCGGGCGCCGGGGCTGCTGGGAGACCATGGTCGGCCTCACGGCCCTGCTGCGGCACGCCGCCGCCCCCGAGGATCCCGTACACGACCCCTCCCTCGACCTGGAGGCGCGGCTCACGGACCTCCAGGCACGGGCGGCCGCCGGGGACGCCCGCACCCTGGAGGCCCTGGACCGGGTCGCGGACGGGCTCGGCCTCGGGCTGGCACTGCTGGCGGACGTCCTGAACCCGCGCGCGGTCGTGCTCGGCGGGTACTTCACCTACTTCGGCGACCGGCTCGCCCCGCGGGTGGAGCGGCTGATGGCCGAACGCGTGATGGCCCCGGACACGGGCGGCTGCCGTCTCCTGCTGTCCACCCTCGGCTTCACCGCCCCGGCCCGCGGCGGTGCGCTGCTGGCCCTCGACCCGGTGTACGAGGACCCGGCGCAGACCGTGGCGACGGCCACGGGGGCCTGACCTCGGAGGGGGAAGCCGGGGCCGGCCTGACCTCGGAGGGGGAGGCCGGGGCCCGAGACCCCGGCCGCCGGGCGTACCCGCGTCACCGGCAGCGCTCACGCCCCGACGTCGCCGCCGGGCCCGCTCACGCCACACGTCACCGCCGGTGCCTCACTCCCCCTCGGCCCAGAACGGCCGGGCCCGGAGGGACGCGGCGCGCACCGCGTCCCCGTCCAGGACCAGGACGGCGTCCCGCAGCCCGCGTTCCGGCCACGCGCACGACAGCGTGAGCGGGCCCGGCGGCGGCAGCGGCCGGATCCACAAGGTCAGGCGCACGTCCCCGCCACCGTCCGGGCCGCCCCAGCTGCCCTCGTACCCGCTGACGACCATCGTCGGTCCGCGCCCGTCCCGCGGGCCGGTCGTCTCGTCCTGCACCACGTCCCGGCCGTCGGCGAGCCGGAGACGGAATTCCGGTTGCGCGGGCCCGTCGGGGCCCAGGGGATCGGGCTCCCGCCCAACGGGGTTCGAGGACGCCCCGCGCGCGTGGGCTTCCACGTCGATCTCCAGGCCGACCGGGTGGGCCAGGACCTGCCGGGCCACCACCACGACCCCGTCCGTCCGGCCGATCACCACCGGTCCCGCGACGTGTCCGCCGATCATCCGCGGCGGTGACCGCCACTCGGGCAGATCGCCGGTACTCCCCTTAGCCGAATCGTCAACCATGATCAGAGCGTAGCCAGTTGGGGTGGCCCCGGTACGGCCGAAGCAGAACGCCGCCGCAAGGCCCGGCCGGCCCGGCCCGGCCACGCAAGTCTTCGACGCCTGTTCACTCCCCCGTGACCTGCATCTTCCCGGCGGGGGCGGTGTGGGCGGTCAAATAATCAGAGCACAGGTCTGGACCATATGAGATGCGCCAATCCCGTGGCCGATTGGCCTTGTTGGCCGCGCTGAAACAATTGGTCTATACCTTTGACGCTATGGTGGCCACCTGAAACAGGCGCAAAAACAGCTGTTGAGGGATTTATGACCTTGTCTCACCTTCCGCAACCTCCTTCCGACGAAGAGCTCTACTGGTACTTCGGCCCGCAACGGCGCTGGGTCCTGATCAGCACCAGCCTCGCCTTCGTCTTCACCGCCGCGACCATGTTCACCTTCGCGCTGCGCACCCCGGCCCTGTGGGCCTTCCTCGCCGTCCTGGGGCTCAACCTGGTGGCCCTCGTGCTCTCCTCGGTGAACAGCCTGCGCCAGCGCAGGCTGACCCGGCCCTCCCACGAGGTGCTCGTACGCGCCTGGCAGCCCGCCCGACTGCCGGGAGTGGACCTCTACTTGCCGACCTGCGGGGAGCCGCTCGCCATCCTGGACAACGCCTACCGCGCGGTCTCGGCCGTCGACTGGCCCGGCTCACTCACCACTTGGGTCCTGGACGACGCCGACCGGCCCGAAGTCGCCGCACTGGCGGCCTCGTACGGGTACGAGTACGTCGTACGGCCCGACCGGGGACACCTGAAGAAGGCCGGGAACCTCAATCACGCACTGACCCTGAGCAGTGCCGAGTTCATCGCCATCCTCGACGCCGACTTCGCACCCCGGCCGGACTTCCTGCGCCATCTCGTGCCCTATCTGGCCGACCCGGGCGTCGGGATCGTGCAGAGCCCGCAGTGCTTCGACACCGACGGCACCATGGGCTGGGTCCAGCGGGCCGCGGGCTCCGCCCAGGAGTGGTTCTTCCGCTGGATCCAGCCCTCCCGCGACGCCAGCGACGCCGCCATCTGCTGCGGCAGCAACGCCGTCTACCGGCGCGCCGCCATCGACCTGGCCGGCGGCTTCGCCCGCCTCGACCACAGCGAGGACCTGTACACCGGCCTCGCCCTGCACGCCCAGGGGTTCCGCACCGTGTACGTGCCGGTGCTGGTCGCCAAGGGCACCTCCCCCGACGAGGTCACCTCCTTCGTCAACCAGCAGTACCGGTGGGCGATGGGCAACCTCCACCTGCTCACCTCGCCCGTCCTGCGGGGCATGGGCGCGCCCTGGCGGATGCGGCTGTGCTTCTACGAGGGCATCGTCGGCTACCTGGCCGCCGCCGTGAACACCTTCGCGGCGCCGCTGCCGCCCCTGGTGATGATGTTCTGGTACCCGGACGACATCCGGCCCTGGCACGTGCTGCCGCTGCTCGCCCCGCTGTGGCTCTGGCACGTGCTGCTGCCGCGGATCAGCCGGACCCGCTGGCGGGTGGAAGTGATCCGGGCGAACGTCCTGACGAGCGTCGCCGCCGCCACCGCCTTCCTGCACACGCTGCGCGGCCGCAGCGCCGACTGGGTGCCCACCGGCACCCGGGGCCCCGCACGTTCCGGCGGGATGGCCCGCCGGGTGGTGGGCGTCTCGCTGATCTGGCTGGTCCTGTCCAACGGCGCGGCCGGGACGGGCCTGGCGCTGGCCGTGGCCCGCAACGGCTGGGAGCCCAACTGGGGTCTGCTCCTCTACTTCGTGGTGCAGTGCCAGATCAACGGCCCGCTGGTCCGCGACCTGATCGCCGAGCTGCGTCCGGGGACGCGCTCCGGGCGGGTGCGGACCGCCGCGGAGTCCGGCCCGGCTCCGGCCGGCGGCCGCCCGCGCAGCCTCGTACGGGCCTTCGCCGACCGCTCCCGCAGCGGCGTCCTGCCACGCCGCTGGCCCGAGACCCTCGCCGCCTCGGCGGTGCTCCTGCTCACCGGCCTGCTGGCATCCGGGTGGGTCAACCCCATGCTTCCCTGGCTGAGTTGAAAGGCTCCACCTCCATGCACTCCCCCGCACCACCTCCCTCACCCTCCCCCGCGCCGTCTCCCGCGCCGGCCACGCCGACGCCCGACGCACGGCACGACCCACCGCGCGCCGAGCCACCGCGCGACGCCGCCCCGCCGACCGGCCCCCCGGGCGCCCCGGCCCGCTCCGGCGGCGAGTCCGGGCCCAGCCCGCACCGCTCGGCGTTCCGGCCCGACATCGAGGGGCTGCGCGCCGTCGCCGTCCTCGCGGTCCTCGCCTTCCACGCCGGGGTTCCGGGTCTCGCGGGCGGATTCGTCGGCGTGGACGTCTTCTTCGTCGTGTCCGGCTACCTCATCACCGGCCTGCTCGTCCGTGAGGCGATCACCACCGGCCGGATCCGGCTTCTGGACTTCTTCTCCCGGCGGGCCCGTCGGCTCCTGCCCTCCGCCGCCGTCGTCCTCGGCGCGGTGGCCCTGGCCGGGGCCTGGCTGACCGTTCCGCTGCGGCGCGCCGACCTGGAGTACGACGTGGTCGTGGCGGCGCTCTCCGCCGCCAACTGGCGCTTCGTCGCGCAGCGGACCGACTACCTCGCCGCCGGGCAGGAGCAGAGCCCGCTGCTGCACTTCTGGTCCCTCGCTGTCGAGGAGCAGTTCTATCTCCTCTGGGCGCCGCTGCTCGCCCTGATCGTGCTCGGCACGGTACGGGCCGTGCGCCGTGGACGCGCCGTGCGCTCCGCCGTCGCCCTGGCGGCCGTACCGCTGGTACTCGCGTCGTTCGCGCTGTCGCTGCGCTGGACGGACCACTCCCCCTCCCTCGCCTACCTCGCCACGCCCTCGCGGGTCTGGCAGTTCGGGGCCGGGGCTCTGGTGGCCCTGCTGCCCTGGCACCTCATGCGCGGCCCGCGCCCGCTGCGGCTGCTGTGCGGCTGGGCCGGGGGTGCGGCGATCGTCTGGAGCGTCTTCGCGTACGACGCGGCCACGCCCTACCCCGGCCACGCGGCCCTGGTGCCGACCCTGGGTGCGGCAGCCGTGATCCTCGCCGCGATACCCGGCCGGGGCGAGCGCAGCACACCGGGGATCTACGGGATCGGCCGGCTCCTCGCCGGGCGCGGTCCCCGGGCGGTGGGGCGGCTCTCCTACAACCTGTACCTGTGGCACTGGCCGGTGCTCGTCTTCGCCGAGGCCCGCTTCGGCACGCAGGACTGGCCGGTGAAGGCCGCGCTCACCCTGGGCGCCGTCCTCCCCGCCTACGCGACCATGCGCTGGGTCGAGCAGCCGCTGCGCCGCAGCCGTACCGTCTCCGAACTCCCGCGCCGCGGGCTGTCGGTGGGCATCACGGCCGTGGTCATGCCGGTGCTCCTCGCGCTCGTGGTGGGCACCACGACGCTGAACCTGCTGGGTCCGGCAACGCCCGTCCAGATGGGCGGGCTGCCGCCGGGCGCCGCTTCCGGCCCGCACCTGCTCGCCCGTACGGGCTCCGCGCCGCTGGAGGCCGGTCCGGTCGTACCCGGCCCGGCGCAGGCGCGGGGGGACTTCCCGCCGGACGGGGAGTGCGAGGTGGCCCCGGCCGTGACGCGCAGCCCGGACTGCCTGTTCGGCGCGGTGGACAGCCCGGACCGGATCGTGCTGCTCGGCGATTCGCACGCCGGCCAGTGGTTCTCGGCGATGCTGGCCATGGCCGCGCAACGGGGCTGGGCACTGCAGGAGTTGGTCAAGCAGGGCTGCCCACTGCCGCAGCTTGCGGTGGACAGTCCCCAACTCGGCCGCGCCTACCGGGAGTGCGACACCTGGCGCGCCGACACCCTGGAGCGGCTGCGGGAGCAGCCGAAGCCCCGGCTCATCGTGATCTCCTCGCTCAACCGCTACACCTCCGATTCCGGACTCCTCGCCGAGGGCTGGGAGAAGACCCTCGAACCCCTGCGGGCGATCGGTGCGCCGATCGTCTACATCGAGGACACCCCCGTACCGGGTACGGACGTCCCCGCGTGCGTGTCCGGCAGCCCCGAGGAGCCCGCCGCCTGCGCGTTCAGCCGTACGCAGGCCCGGCAGCCCGATCCGCTGGCCCGGCTGATCGCCTCCGGCGCCCTGCCCGGCGTACGCGCCGTGAGCGTGAATCCGGTCCTGTGCCCGGGTGACGGGCCGACGTGCCCGGCCGTACTGGACCGCATCCTGCTCTACCGGGACGACGCCCACCTGACCAACGTGGCGGTCGTCGTACTGACCCCCCGGCTGGAACGGCTGCTCACGGATTCCGGGGCGCTGCCCGCCGTGGGCGCAGCGGCTTCCGCGGCCGGGGAGGCCCGCTCGGCGGGGTGGACCGAGGTGTTCCGCGACGAGTTCGACGGCCCCGCGGGAAGCCCGCCGTCCGCCGCCAACTGGCTGCACGACATCGGAACTTGCTACCCGGGCTGCCCCGCGGCCCAGTGGGGCACGGGTGAGATCGAGACGATGACCGACTCGACCGACAACGTCCGCCTCGACGGCAAGGGCGCACTGGAGATCGTCCCCACCCGTACGGACGACGGCGCGTGGAGCTCGGGCCGCATCGAAACCCGGCGCGCCGACTTCGCGGCCCCGCCCGGCGGAACCCTGCGGATCGAGGCGGCGATCGCCCTGCCCGGGGTGACCGGCGCCAAGGCGGCGGGTTACTGGCCGGCGTTCTGGACCCTCGGGGCGCCGCTGCGCGACGGGTACACGGGCTGGCCGGGCGTCGGGGAGCTCGACATCATGGAATCGGTCAACGGCCGGGACAGCGTCTTCGCCACCATGCACTGCGGCACCCTCGAAGGCGGCCCGTGCCGGGAACCGGCGGGCCTGAGCTCGGGCCCCCAGCCGTGCGGGGACTGCCGTACGGGCTTCCACACGTACGCCGTCGAGGTCGACCTCTCCCCCGGGGCCGAGGAGGTGCGCTGGTACCTGGACGGCCGGGTGCACCACCGGGTGGCGGCCTCCCGGATGGACCCGGACACGTGGAAGCGGGCGGTGGACCACGGCCTGTTCCTGATCCTCAACGTGGCCATCGGCGGCGGCCTCCCCCTGGCCGACGGCGCGACCCCGGGCCCGGACACCGAACCGGGCCACCCGATGCGGGTCGACCGGGTGACCGTTTCCACGCGGCGGTGAGGCGTCAGTCCCCGCCGAAGCCGCGGAAGGTCCCTGAGCCATCGGCCAGGTCGGCGTACTCCGCAAAGTCCATGTTCGAGAGGCTGAGGTTGGCCGAGACCGCGGGAAACCAGCGGACCGGAACCCTGAACGTCCGTCCCGGTTCGATCCAGAGGTCCACGGCCAGGAGCGGGTGGACCGGGTCGTCCATCGCGGTGGCGTCCGCCAGGAACAGGTGGGTGATCCCTACCTGTTCTTCCGCGGCGGCCGCTTCGTCCACCAGCGCCCGGACGTCCGCCTGCGCGAAGCGGAGGTCGCTCACATGCGTGGCGTGGCTCCACTCGTCGGCGCCCTCGACCGCGGCCCGCAGGGCGTCCCAGGCTCCCTCGTCGCCGAAGTGGGTGCGCAGCACCAGCGACGTCAGGTCATGGGGCTGAGGCAGGGGCATGGGGCCGATGCTCCCACCCGGCGCTGACATCGGCCGGACGCCGCCCCGGGCCGCCGGACGGGGTCTGCCGGCCGGCAGCCCCCGTCCGGCGAGCTCTGCCCCTCCCCGCCCGGGAAGAGTGGGACAGTGGAGGCATGTGTGGTCGATATGCCTCCACCCGGGCACCCGAAGACCTTGCCGGCCTCTTCGATGCCCGGCTCGATCCCGGCCGGGAGCTGGGGCCCTCGTGGAACGTCGCGCCCACCGACGAGGTGTGGGCGGTACTGGAGCGCGCCGACCGGGAGACCGGGGAGCTCGGGCGGCAGTTGCGTCCCGTGCGGTGGGGTCTGGTGCCGTCCTGGGCCAAGGACCCCGCCGTGGGATCCCGGATGATCAACGCGCGGGTGGAAACCGTCCACGAGAAGCCGGCCTACCGGCGGGCCCTGGCCAAACGCCGGTGCCTGCTGCCCGCGGACGGGTTCTTCGAGTGGGTCGCCGTACCCGCCACCGGTACGGCCAAGGCCTACAAGCAGCCCTACTTCATCCGGCCCGAGACCGGCTCGGTCATGGCCATGGCCGGGCTGTACGAGTTCTGGCGCGACCCGGCCGTCACCGACCGGGACGACCCGGACGCCTGGCTGACCACGGCCACGATCATCACCACCGAGGCCACCGACGCGGCCGGCCGCATCCATCCCCGGATGCCGCTCGCCCTCGACCCCGGCGACTACGAGGCCTGGCTCGACCCCTCCCACGAGGACACGACGGATCTGCGGGCCCTGCTCCACACCCCCGCCGGCGGCCGGCTCGCGGTGACCGCGGTCTCGACCGCCGTCAACAGCGTCCGCAACAACGGCCCCCAGCTCCTCGACCCGGCCGGCTGAAGGCACCGGGCCGAGGCACCGGCCGACGGCAGCGGCTGACGACACCGGCTGAGGCACCGCGACACGACAACCTCGCATCCTCTCGGATATCCGTACGAGTGTGGTGGCCGATTTCGGGGTTTCCAACGGTTTGGCGGGACGATCCGGCATTTGCCGCCCGCCGCGCCCCGGCCGCTGCGATGCTTCCGCCGGTATCACCGGGCCGCCGTCCTCCAACGGGCCCCGGAATACCGGCGATCGGGCGGCGCCGCCGGAGCAAGCTGCACTCGGGCGGTTCGTCGTACGGGAGCGTCCGGCCGCGGCTTCCCGGGAGTATGCGACTCCGGCCGCTGCCGGGCGGAGGCGAGAGGGGGAGACTTCGATGTCTTCGACTGCTGTGTTACACGGACCGCGCGCCCCGTGGCGGCGCCGGCTGCTGGCGGTGGCCGCGTCCTCGGCGCTGGCCGCGGGCGGTCTGACGGTTCTGGCGCCCCCGGCGTCGGCGGAGGGGGTGTGCGCCGCCCCGGTCCTGGTGGGTGCCACGACCACGATCACCTGCTCGGCGGGGGGTTCCGGAAGCGTCACCGTGCCCGACGGAGTCTCCAGCGGTGTGGTGACCCTGGACGGCGCCGGGGGCGGCAGCGCCGCCGACGGCACCGCCGGCGGCAAGGGCGCGCACCTCGTCGCGACCGTCCCGGCCACGCCCGGACAGACCTTCAACGTGACCGTCGGCCGGCGCGGTGCCAACGGGGCGTCCAGTGCCCAGTTCGGCGTGCCGGGATCGGGCGGCGCCCTGGTCGCGGTGACCACGGCCACGGGCGCGCCGCTGCTGACGGCCGGTTCGGGCGGCGGCGCGGGCGGAGCGGGCATCGGCTCCCCGGCCTACCCGGGAGCGGCCGGCGGTGACAGCGGCAGACCGGGCGCCGACGGCAACGGCCTGGTCCCCGACGCGCAGGGCGGTACGGGCGGCGGCCCGGGCACCGCCGCGGCCGGCGGGGCCGCGGGGACCGGAGGTCCCGGCACCGACAACGAGGGCCCGAACGGCTCCCCGGGCGCGTACCCGAACGGCTCCGGCGGCTCCGCCGCCCAGGGCGTGTTCAGCCCGACCGGCGCGGGCGGCCGCGGCGGAGCCGGGTACGGCGGCGGCGGCCGGGGCGGGGGCGGCGGCAGATACGGCGCCACCGGTGGTGGCGGAGGAGGCGGTGGCGGCGGATCCAGCCTGGTCTCCGGGACGGTTTCCGGCTCGTCCGTCACCCTGACCGAGGGCGCCAACGCCGGAGACGGCCGGATCGTGTTCGCCTTCACCCTCCCGCCGACGGTCACGGCCGTCGGCCCGGCCGCCGGACCCACGGCCGGCGGTACGGCCGTGACGGTCACCGGCACCAATCTGACGGGCGCCGTCCTCACCTTCGGTGCGGGCAACCCCGCCACCGACGTCACGTGCACGGCGACCTCCTGCACCGCCACCGCTCCGGCCGGAACCGGCGCCGTGGACGTACAGGCCACCACCGCCGGCGGCACCAGCAGCCCCTCCCCCGCCGGCCGGTACACCTACGTACCCGTCCCCGTGGTGACCTCGCTCAGCCCCGCCGTCGGCACGACGGCCGGCGGTACGGTCGTCACCGTCAGCGGCACCGGTCTGGACGGCGCCACCGCGATCGTCTTCGGCTCGGGCAACCCGGCCACCAACCTCTCCTGCACCCCCACGTCCTGCGCCGCCACCGCGCCCGCCCACGCCGCGGGCACCGTGGACGTCCAGGTCACCACGGCCGGCGGCACCAGTGCCGTGACCGGCGCGGGCCGGTACACCTATCAGCTCCCGCCCGCCGACATCGACGTCGACCTGACCGCACAGCCGGGCTTCAGCCTGCTGGTCCCCTACCTCTCCTACACCCTGACCGCCCGCAACACCGGTCCCGGTACGGTCACTTCGGCGACACTCACCGCCACCCTGCCGTCGGGTGCGTCCGCGAACACCCTGTCCCCGGGTTGCACGGCCGCCGGGTCCACCGTGACGTGCGTCTACGGGACCATCGCCTACGGCGCCACCGCCACCAAGACGTTCCGGGTACCGCTGGGCCTGCTCTCGCTGGGCCGCGTCTCGGTCTCCGCCACCCGCACGGCGTCCGCGCCGACCGACCCCGGCCCGCTCAACGACAGCGCGACCGCCAGCTGCACGGTCGTCTCCGTCCTCCTGGCCACCTGCCCCTGACCCGGCGCCGGCGTCGCCGCCCACGCGACGCCCCGCACGCATGACGGCCGCCGGCCCGCCTCGTCACGAGGCGGGCCGGCGGCGCGTCCGGGCCGTACTCAGGAGGGGTCGGCCGGTTCCTGCCCGGTCAGCTCGTGGCCCGTGACGGCGCGGGCGTAGGAGCGCAGGGCGGCGATGACCTCGGTGCGCGTGCGCCGCCCGGCGAGGACCTCCATCTGGTAACCGTCCTCCATGGCGACGAAGTTCGCGGCGAGCAGGCGGGGAGGATCCTGGAGCAGGAAGTGCCCCTGGGCCTGCCCGAGCACCAAGATGCCGGAGTAGACGGCGATCTGGCGTTCCGTCAGCGCGCTGTCGAGGGCCGCCGCCCGGGCGTCGCGCAGGCAGCGCGGCCAGTATTCGAAGAGCAGCCGGGTCAGCGCGTCGTCGGGGCCGCCGGCGACTCCGTGATCGATGCAGGCCCGCAGTTTGTCGCGGGCGTCCTCGAAGCGGTCGGCGGCCTCCTCGCGCTCCTGGCTGTAGCGCTCGATGGCCTGCTGGTACGTGGCGTGGACGAGGGCGTCCAGATCGCCGTAGTAGAGCACCGCGGCGGGGGTGACCCCGGCCTGATCGGCGACGTCGCGCAGCCGCAGGCCCTCCAGTCCGCGTACCAGTACGGCGCGCTCCACCGCCTTGCCCAGCTCGGCCCGGCGGCTCTCCTTGCCGGTCCCCTTCCTGGCTGCCACGCCATCTCCTCCAGAGGTTGATCATCTAAATCTCGATTTAACGATATCGCTCGATCTATTGACGGTCCAGGAGGCCGGGGTCTTAAATCTCGGTTTAACGCAGCGGCTCAGGCTCTGCGCACCACACCTGCGGCGTCCAGGAGGCATCATGACCAACCCGACCGACACCGGGACCAGAACCGGGCCGGCGCCCGCCCCCGTCGGCAAGGGGCTGCGCGGCGGCTCCGTGGGCCTGCTCGCCTCCGTCACCCTCGGGCTGTCGTCCGTGGCGCCGGCCTACAGCATCGCCGTCACCCTCGGCTTCGTGACGCTCGCCGTGGGAGACCTGGCTCCGGCCGCCCTGCTCCTGGGATTCGTACCGATCCTGCTCACCGCCTTCGCGTTCCGCGAGCTGAACCGCGAGATGCCGGACTGCGGCACCAACTTCGTGTGGACCACCCGCGCCTTCGGGCCGGTGGCCGGCTGGTTCACCGGGGGCTGGGTCGTCATCGTCGCCACCCTCATCGCGATGACCGCACTGTCCCAGGTCGGCGCCGTGTACCTGCTGGGCCTGCTCGGCCTGCACTCCCTCGCCGAGAACGACGTCGTCGTCACGGTGACCGCCCTCCTCCTGCTGGCCGCGTGCACCTTGGTCTCCGTCCGGGGACTGCACCTGGCGGCCTCCGTGCAGTACGTGCTCCTCGGCCTGCAAATGGCGGCCCTGCTCGGTTTCGGCGCGGCCGCCTTCGCCCACGACGGCGCCGCCACCCCCTCGCTGGAGTGGCTCGACCCCAGCGCCTTCGACGGATTCGGGCCCTTCGCCGAAGCCGTCCTGCTCTGCCTGTTCATCTACTGGGGGTGGGACTCGCTGCTCGCGGCGAACGAGGAGACCCGCAACGGCGAGCGCGTGGCCGGTCAGGCCGCCGTCATCTCGACGCTCCTGCTGCTGGGCACCTACCTGTTCACCGCGTTCGCGGCGATCAGCTTCGCCGGCACCGGCACCACGGGCCTGGGACTGGGCAACCCGGAGAACGCCACCGACGTCCTCACGACCCTCGCGCCTCCCGTACTCGGCGGGGCCCTCGCCAAGGTGATGCAGCTCGCCGTCTGCGTCTCGGCGGTCTCGGCCCTGCTCACCTGCCTCGTCGGCAATTCCCGGGGCACCTTGTCCATGGCCGCCCACGGCGCCCTGCCCCGCGTCTTCACCCGGATCCACCCCCGGCACCGCACGCCCGCCTTCGGCACCCTGGCCTGCGGCACGGCAGCGGCCGGCACCCTGATCCTGCTCCGGCTCGTCTCCGCGGACATCCTCGGCGACGCCGTCCTCTGCGTCGGGCTGCTCATCGCCTGCTACTACGGCACCACCGCCCTGAGCTGCGTCTGGTACTTCCGGCGGAGCCTGCGGGACTCCCCGCGCGACCTCCTGCTGCGCGGCGTCCTGCCCCTGCTGGGCGGCGTGCTGATGCTGGCGGCCTTCGCCCGCAGCGCCTACGACATGTACGACCCCGCGTACGGGACCACCTCCTTCCACGGCGTCGGCGGGGTCTTCCTCCTCGGCGCCGGCACCATCGCCGCGGGCGCCCTGGCCCTGCTGCTCGCCCGCACCCGGTTCCGCCGCTTCTTCCGCGAAGGCCGCACGTCGGTCGCCGCGCTCACCATCACCGAGGACTGACCACACCCATGCGCACTCTCGCCATCGCCGCCCTGCAGACCACGCCCGTGGCCCACGACCTCGAAGCGAGCCGACAGCGCTTCAGCGACCAGGTCCGCGCCACGCACGAGCTCTTCCCCCACGTCCAGCTCGTCGTCGCCCCCGAGCTCCTGCTCGCCGCCGAGGGCCCGCTGCTGCGGCCCGCCCCCGACGACTGGATGGAGCAGGCGGCCGTCACCATCCCCGGCCCGCTCACCGACCGGATCTGCGACCTCGCCAGGGAGACCGGGCTGTGGCTGGTCCCGGGGAGCCTCTACGAACGAGCGGAGGACGGCCACATCTACAACACGGCCATAGCGGTCTCGCCCGAGGGTGAGATCGTCGCCCGCTACCGCAAGGTCTTCCCCTGGCAGCCGTACGAAAAGGCCCGCCCCGGCCACGAGTTCACGGTCTTCGACCTCCCCGGGATCGGGCGGGTGGGCCTGGCCATCTGCTATGACGGCTCCTTCCCGGAGACGGTCCGCCAACTCGCCTGGCTGGGAGCGGAGATCGTCATCCAGCCCACCCTGACGCCCACCCGGGACCGGGAGATGGAACTGGTCTGCGCCCGCGCCAACGCCTGGACCAACCAGGTGTACGTGGTCAACGTCAACGCCGCCGACCCGGCCGGGGTCGGCGCCAGCGCGATCGTCGACCCCGAGGGCACCGTCCGCCAGCAGGCCGGACCCGGCGAGGAGGTGCTCGTCGACGTCCTGGACCTCGACACCGTCACCCGGGTGCGCCGCTACGGCTCCACCGGAATCAACCGGCCCTGGAGCCAGCTGGCCCGGCACGGGGAGTCGATCGCCCTCCCGATGTACGGCGGCGCGGTCTTCCGTACACCGCACTGGCTGCAGGACGGGACCGCGTAACCGCTCCCCGCCCCGGCCGGATCCGACCACGTGATCTGGTCCCTCACCACATCTTGGCGAGGAAGGCGCGGGTGCGGGGGTGCCGCGGGTCGTCCAGGACGGCCCCGGGCGCTCCCTGCTCCACGACGACCCCGCCGTCCATGAAGACGACGGTGTCGGCGGCCTCCCGGGCGAAGCCGAGCTCGTGGGTGACGACGAGCATCGTGGTTCCGGTACGGGCCAGGTCCTTGATGACGTCCAGGACCTCGCCGACCAGTTCCGGGTCGAGCGCCGAGGTCGGCTCGTCGAAGAGCAGCACCTTGGGTTCGAGGGCGAGCGCGCGGGCGATGGCGACCCGCTGCTGCTGCCCGCCGGACAGCTGGCGCGGGTAGGCGTCCGCCTTGTCGCTCAGCCCCACGCGCTCCAGCAGCCGGCGGGCCGTCGCCCCGGCCTCCTCCCGTGTCCGGCGCAGCGCGGAGACGGGAGCCTCGACGAGGTTCTCCAGCACCGTGAGGTGCGTGAAGAGGTTGAAGTTCTGGAAGACGAACCCGATGTGGGTCCGCTGTTTCAGCACCTCCTTCTCTTTGAGTTCGTGCAGCTTGCCCCGGTGGCCGCGGTAACCGATGAGCTCGCCGTCGACGCTGATCCAGCCGCGGTCGACCTTCTCCAAGTGGTTGATGGTGCGCAGGAGCGTGGACTTCCCGGAGCCGGAGGGGCCGAGGATCACGGTGACTTCCCCGGCGCGGACCTTCAGGTCGACCCCGCGCAGCACTTCCAGGGGTCCGAAGCTCTTGTGGACGCCCCGGACCTCGACCATGACCCGTTCGGGTGCGGGCTCGCTCACGTGTGCTCGGGCGGGTTGATCTGCGAGGTGTCGATCGCGGAGGGAGTGGTGCCCCATTTCTTCAGGATCCGCGCGTAGGTGCCGTCCTTGATCAGCTCGTTGACGGCCGCCTGGAACGCGGGGGTGAGCGGGGAGCCCTTCTTGAAGGCGAACCCGACGTCGAGGCGGTGGTACTCGCCGAGGAAGGTCGTCTGCGCGGCGGGCTGCGCGGCCTGGTGGCGCAGGCCGTTGATGGTCGACATGACGACGTCGATCCGGCCCTGCTGGAGGGCCGTGGTCACGGCCCCGGACTCGGAGAAGACCTTGACCTCGTACGGCTTCTTCCCCGCGGTGGCGCAGACCTCCTTCTGCCGGGTGAGGGTCTTCTCGAACGTCGTGCCCGCGCCGGTGCCGATGGTCAGCCCGCACAGCTGGGTGAGGTCGGAGACCTGGCCGGTCAGTGCGGTGTTGCCCGTCCGGACGGCGAAGCCCTGGCCGTCGTTGATGTAGGTGACGAAGTCGACGGACTTCAGGCGTTCGGTGGTGACGCCGAAGTTGCCCGTGCCCACGTCGTACTTGCCGCTGCCGAGGGCGGGGAGGATCGTCTCGAAGGAGGCGTCCTGCCGCTCCAGCTTCACGCCGAGGACCTTGGCCACGGCGGCCGCGATGTCGATGTCCTGGCCGGCGGGCGGCTTGTCCTGCCCGTTCGGGTAGTACGCCGACGGAGGGGATCCGACGGAGCCGCCGAGCCGCAGGCTGCCCGCCTTGCGGACCTCGGCGGGAAGCAGGGCGGCGATCGGCTCCAGGGTCCGTACCCCGGCGACCGGATCGTCGGCCGGCGCGGGAGAGGCGAGGGCGGCGGCCGACGGAGCGGATCCGTCACCGGAGCCGCAGGCCGTCAGGGTGGCCAGCAGGGGAAGGGCCGTCAGGAGTACGAGCGCGGTGCGCAGGCCTCCTCCGAGCCCGGCGCCCTTGTTCACCAGGGGGCTCATCCGCGGACCGCCGTCAAGGTCTGGCGCGGGAAACCGGCCTCGGGCCGGGCATCGCGTACGGCGTCCCGCGCGGCGTCACGCTTCGCCACCTCCTCGCGGACGAGCGGGATCACGTACCGGCCGAAGTCGACGGCGTCGCCGAGGAGGTCGTAGCCCCGGGCCGACAGGATGTCCACGCCGAGGTCGTAATAGTCCAGCAGTGCCTGGGCCACCGTCTCCGGGGTGCCGACCAGGGCGTTGGAATTGCCCGCGCCCCCGGTGGCGGCCGCCGTCGGCGTCCAGAGCGCCCGGTCGTAGCGCTCCCCCGCCTCGGCGATGGCGATCAGCCGCTGCGATCCGGTGTTCTGAGGGGCCGTGGCCTCGGACACCCCGTTGCGGTGGCGCTGTACGGTCCCCGCCCGCCTGCGCTCCCGGATGGCGCCGACCGTGCGGTGGGCCTTCTCCCAGGCCAGCTCCTCGGTCGGGGCGATGATCGGGCGGAACGCGACCTGGATGCGGGGCGCGTCTGTGCGGCCCGCGGCCCGCGCGGCGTCCCGTACGGCCTCGATCTGCTGGGCCGTCTGTTCCAGGGGCTCACCCCACAGGCAGTAGATGTCGGCCTCCGCGCCTCCGGCCGCGTAGGCGGCGGGCGAGGAGCCGCCGAACGAGACCTTCGGGTGGGGCTGCTGGACGGGGAAGACGTCGCTGACGAAGTCGTGGAAGCGGTAGTGCTCGCCTTCGTGGTCGAAGGGCTCGTGGGTGGTCCAGATCTTCTTGACGATGCGGATGTACTCGCGGGTGCGGGCGTAGCGCTCGTCCTTGGTGAGGACGTCGCCTTCGCGGCCCTGCTCGTGGTCGTTGCCGCCGGTGATGAAGTGGACGGCCAGTCGGCCGTCGCTGATCTGGTCGAGGGTCGCGAAGGTCTTGGCGGCGTAGGTGGGGTAGGAGACGTTGGGCCGGTGGGCCAGCAGGATCTGCAGGCGATCCAGCTTGCTCGCGATGAACGCGGCGGCCGGCGCCGGGTCCGGGGTGCCGGAACCGTAGGCGAACAGCACCCGGTCCCAGCCGTGCTCCTCGTGCGCCCTGGCGAGTCTGAGCGTGTAGTCCTTGTCGAAGGCGGCGCCGGATCGTGCGGTGGTTTCGGAGCCGTCGTTGGTGGCGGCTATGCCGAGGAACTCCACGGGCATGGGTGTGGCCTTTCGGAAGGTGCGGCGGATCGCGGCAGGGCAGGGTGAACCACCCCCCGGCACGGCGATGCGGGCGTGACGACGCTGGGCGAGGGAAGCAGGTGCGGCGGCAGCGCGCGTCCGGGTTCGCGACAGCCCGGCCCGGCGGCGGCCACAGGGCCCGCAGGACGGGTGCGCAAAGGGAATTCTCGGCCCGCGACGGGGTCACCGAGGGAGGGAAGGGCCGGTCAGACGGCCCGCTGCCGCGTCAGGCGCAACAGGCCGCGGACCACACCCGACCGAAGTCGATGTAGTCGCGCGAGACCAGGCGCTGATGGGCGTTCATGCGACTACTTGAACAGTACGGAGCGCTCTTCGTCAAGCAACGGACCGGATGGCGGACGGGCCCGACCGCCCCCGGACCGCGCACTGTTGACACGTTCGTGCGGTCGGCGCATACGATCGGCGGCGTTCCGGCTCCGCGCTGCGCGCGGGCCGGTCCGGCCGTGTTGAGGGACACGGCGAGCGTGACGGCGACCGTACCCGTGCCCGGCATCCCCTGCCGCGCCCGGGATCCCTCCCACTCTCCGGAGCACCCCCATGACCACCGTTTCCGACGTCTCCGACGCGCCCCGCGTGTCCGACGGGTTCCCCGTGTCCGCCCCCGGCGCGGAGCCGCCGCCGATCGTGCCCCGCCGGCGCCCCGGCCGCCGGTTGTCCGCCGCCGCCGCGCTGCTGGTCTTCGCGACGGTGCTGGTCTCCGTCGTCCGCAACGACGCCTTCCAATGGGGCCTGGTGGGGCAGTACTTCACCACCTCCGCCGTGCTCGACGGGCTGCTGCTGACCCTCTGGCTGACCGGCGTGGTGATGGTGCTCGGGTTCCTGCTCGGCACCGTGCTCGCCGTGATGCGACTGTCGGCCAACCCCGTCCTGCGCACCCTGAGCTGGGGCTACGTGTGGATCTTCCGGTCCACGCCGCTCCTGGTGCAGCTGCTGTTCTGGTTCAACATCGGCGCCCTGTACCCGACGCTCGGCCTGGGCATCCCCTACGGCCCCCAGCTCTTCACCGTCACCACGGTGAACCTGCTCGGCCCGACCCTCACCGCCGTCATCGGCCTGACCCTGCACGAGACCGCGTACGCCGCCGAGGTGGTGCGCGGCGGCATCCTCTCCGTGGACCCCGGCCAGACCGAGGCCGCGCAGGCGCTCGGGCTGAGCAGGCGCCGCACCCTGTACCGGATCGTGGTTCCCCAGGCGATGCGCTCGATCGTGCCGACCGCCGGAAACATGCTGATCGGCACGCTCAAGGGCACCAGCATCGTCAGCGTGCTGGCCGTGCACGACCTGCTGTACTCGGTGCAGTTGGTCTACAACCAGAACTACCAGGTCATCCCGCTGCTGATGGTGGCCACCCTCTGGTACGTGGCCGTCACCACGGTGCTGAGCGCCGGCCAGTACTACGTGGAGCGGCACTACGCGCGCGGCAGCTCGCGCGGCCTTCCGCCCACGCCGCTGCGGCTGCTGCGCGTCCGGCTGGCCGGCCTGCGGGGCCGCCTGAACTCGGTGACCGCACCGGGCTCCCGCTGAGTTTCATTTCACCAAGAGGCGTTGTATGTACGGCGGATGAAATCGGAACATGATTTCACGCATCCCGATATCAAGGCCGTTGACACCCCTTCTCCGGGCTGCCTAGCTTACGCCGCAGACAAAGAGATATCGGCGGCCTCTCCTGTTCTGCTTGACGGCTGCTTTTCGATTCTGCTCCCATTCGAAGCCGTGGAGTGTCCTTGACCGAATCACTGCTCCTCTCCGCGCCCGCCGGCCCCTCCGGGCCACCAGGGCCGCCCGGGCCCGCCGAGCGGGTCCTGCCGCTGCGCCGGCCCGGGCGGTGGGTCGCCGGCGTCGTCGTCCTGGTGCTGGTTTCGCAGGCCGCCCACGGGCTGATCACCAATCCCTTCTACCAATGGGACCGCTTCGCGTACTGGTTCACCCGCCCGGTGATCCTGGAGGGGCTGCTCATCACCCTCCAGGTGGCCGCGTACAGTGCGGTCCTCGGCCTGGCCGGCGGCGTCCTGCTGGCCCTCGGACGGCTCTCGGGCAGCCCGGTGCTGCGCTCGGTGAGCTGGACCTACATCTGGCTCCTGCGCTCCGTGCCGCTGATCGTCGTCCTGCTCTTCCTCTACAACCTCAGCGCCCTGTACCCCACCCTCAGCATCGGCGTGCCGTTCGGACCCGCCTTCCTGACCTTCGACGAGTCGCGGCTCGCCACCGACATGGTGGTCGCGGTGGTCGGCCTGAGCCTCAGCGAGGCCGCGTACGCCGCCGAGATCGTCCGGGCCGGGGTGCTCTCCGTCGACCAGGGCCAGCACGAGGCGGCCGCGGCCCTGGGACTGCCCAAGCGGTACCAGTTCGCCAGGATCGTCTTCCCGCAGGCTCTCCGCTCGATCGTGCCCTCGTACGTCAACCAGCTGATCGGCCTGCTCAAGGCCACCTCCCTGGTCTTCTACGTCTCCCTGCTCGACCTGTTCGGCTCGGTGCAGAGCCTGGGCAGCACCTATCCCGGCGACGTGGTGCCGCTGCTGCTCGTGGCCACCGTCTGGTACGTGATCCTCACCAGCCTGGTCTCCGTCGTCCAGTACTACGTCGAGCGGCACTACGCCCGCGGAGCGCTGCGCACCCCCACGCCGACTCCCCTCCAGCGGGCCCGGACGGGCCTGCGCGACCTACGGATCCGCTACCGGAAGGAGACGGCCCGATGACCGGGAACGCGAGCGGCACCGTCGCCACGGCCTCCCGGCCGGCCGCGATCGAGGTGCACGACGTGCACAAGTGGTTCGGCGGCCGGCGGGTCCTCGACGGGGTGAGCCTGACCGTCGCGCCCGGCACCGTCACCGTGATCCTGGGGCGCTCCGGATCGGGCAAGTCGACCCTGCTGCGGGTCCTCAACCACCTGGAGAAGCCCGAGGCCGGCCACGTCAGCGTCGGCGGCGAACTGATCGGCGTCCAGCGGCACGGGGGCCGGCTCAAGGAGCTGAAGGAACGGGCGATCCTCGCCCAGCGCGGCCGGATCGGCTTCGTCTTCCAGAACTTCAACCTCTTCCCGCACCTGACCGTACTGGACAACGTCGCCGCCGCCCCGGTGGCCACGGGCAGGCTGTCCCGGCCGCAGGCTCAGGCCCTGGCGCAGGAGTTGCTGCGCCGCGTAGGGCTCGGGGACCGCGGCGGCGCCTACCCGCGACAGCTGTCCGGCGGGCAGCAGCAGCGGGTGGCCATCGCGCGGGCCCTGGCCCTGCGGCCCGGGGTCATCCTCTTCGACGAGCCCACGTCGGCGCTCGACCCCGAGCTGGTCGGCGAGGTGCTCTCCGTGATCAAGGACCTGGCCACCGGGGGCACCACCCTCGTGATCGTGACCCACGAGATCGGCTTCGCCCGCGAGGTCGCCGACGAGATCGTCTTCCTCCACGAGGGCCGCGTCGTGGAGCAGGGCCCGCCCGCGCAGGTGCTGGACCACCCCGCGCACCCGCGGACCCGGGAGTTCCTCAGCAAGGTGCTCTGACCTCCCTGCCCCGCCCCTTCCAGAGCTTTCCCTTCCCACCCACCGCTTTCCCCACCTCGGCCTTCCCCGCATCGCCGCACACCCGAAAGGCAACGCCATGCACCGCCCCTCCCTCCTGCGCAACAGACTTCTCCGCGGCCTCGGCGCCACGACCGCCGCCGTCGCCCTCGCCGCCGGACTCACCGCGTGCGGCGGCGACGCGAAGGCCACCGGCACCGAGGCGGGCTCCGGCAAGGTGACCATCGGCGCCGTCTCCAACGGGGCCGCGCAGCAGGCAGAACTGACCGTCCCCGTCGTCGAGTCCCTGCGCGCAAAGCTCCCGAAGGCCGTGCGCGACCGCGGTGAGCTGGTCATCGGGGTCGGCGCCCTGCCCGCCGGGTTCCCGCCCCTCACCTACGTCGGCACCGACCAGAAGACCATCACCGGCTCGGAGCCCGACCTCGGCCGGCTCGTCGCCGCGACCCTGGGTCTGAAGCCCGTGGTGAAGAACTCCACGTGGGAGAACCTCTTCGTCGGCATCGACAGCGGCAAGGTCGACGTGGCCTTCACCAACGTGACGGTCACCGAGGAGCGCAAGAAGAAGTACGACTTCGCGTCCTACCGGCAGGACAACCTGGCCTTCGAGTCCCTGAAGGAGAGCACCTGGGAGTTCGGCGGCGACTACCGCAACCTGGCGGGCAAGACGGTGTCGGTCAGCAAGGGCACCAACCAGGAGAAGATCCTCCTGGAGTGGCAGAAGAAGCTCCAGTCCGAGGGCAAGGACTTCACGGTCAAGTACTTCCCCGACGCCAACAGCGTCTACCTGGCCCTGAGCGGCAAGAAGATCGACCTCAACTTCGGCCCGAACCCGTCGATCGCCTACCACATCCCCCAGACCGCGAGCGGCAACGCCCCGACCCGCAAGGCCGGTTCGTTCTCCGGCGCCGGCGAGACCCTCCAGGGGCTGATCGCCGCGACCGCGAAGAAGGACAGCGGACTGGCCGAGCCCGTGGCCCAGGCCATCAACCACCTCGTCGGAACCGGCCAGTACGCGCAGCTCCTCAAGGCCTGGAACCTCTCCGACGAGGCCGTGACCACCTCCCAGGTCAACCCGCCCGGCCTGCCCCTCACCAACTCCTGACCCCGCGGCCGTCCCCGGCCCGGGCACCCCACGGAAGGAGGGTTCCGCCCCCATGAGCACGAGCACCACCACCCCGAGCCCGGTGACCTCAGGGATCCCGGCGGCCCCGGCGGCCCCGCACGTCCTCGACAACCCGGCCTGGGCCTCGCTGTCCGGCGCGCACGCGGCCTTCGCCGTGCGGGCCGGCGGCCGCGCCGCCCGCTACGCCCCGGACGTCGCCGTGTTCTCCGCGATCTCCGATCCGGCCGACCCCCGGTCCTGGGACGCGCTGCGCTCCCTGGCCGGCTCCGACGGGATCGTCGCGCTCTCCGGGGTGCTGACCCCGCCCCCCGGCTGGGAGACCGTCGGGTCCACCCCGGGGGTCCAGCTCGTCGACACCTCGCTGCGCGCCGAGCCCGCCCCCGAGGCGGTGCTGCTCGGGCCCGCGGACGTGCCCGAGGTGCTGGAGCTGATCGAGCTGACGAAGCCGGGGCCCTTCCTGCCCCGCACCGTCGAGTTGGGCACGTACCTCGGCATCCGGCACCGGGGCCGGCTGGTGGCCATGGCCGGGGAACGGCTGCGGCCGCCCGGCTGGACGGAGATCAGCGCGGTCTGCACCCATCCCGGCTTCCGCGGCCGGGGCCTGGCGACGCGCCTGGTCCGCGCCGTCGCCGCGGGCATCCGGGACCGGGGAGACGTGCCGTTCCTGCACACGGCCGCCGAGAACACCGGCGCCATCCGCCTCTACGAGTCGATCGGTTTCACCGTGCGCCACAGGCCCTTCTTCATGGCCTTCCGGGCTCCGGGCAGCGCAGACGACACGGATGACATTGCAGCCACACGTATTTAACAATTCCGAGTTCTTTTCATACTCCCGACATTTCCGCGTCCCGTATTCCGGGCATGCCCTTTCCGAGGAGCGCCGACGTGAAATTCCTGGCCATCACCCTGATCACGGACGGCACGGATCCGGCGACGGGCGCTCCGACCCCCACGCGCGAGCGGTTCCGGCAGGTCGTCGACGCGGCGCTGCTGGCGGATGAGCTCGGCTTCGACGGCTTCGGGGTGGGTGAGCGCCACGAGCGGCCGTTCCTGTCGTCCTCGCCGCCCGTGGTGCTCTCCCACATCGCCGCCCTGACCCGCCGCATCCGGCTCTACACCGCCGTGACCACCCTGAGCCTGCTCGACCCGGTGCGGGCGTACGAGGACTACGCGACGCTGGACCACCTCAGCGACGGCCGGCTGGAGCTGATGATCGGCAAGGGGAACGGCACCGCGCAGCGCGAGCTGTTCGACGTGACCCCCGAGGACCAGTGGGAGCGCAACTCCGAGGGCTACGAGCTGTTCCGGCAGATCTGGAGCGAGGACAAGGTGACGGCGCAGCCTCGCTTCCGGCCCGCGCTGACCGGCGCCGAGGTGCTGCCCCGGCCGTACCAGAAGACGCTGCGGGTCTGGCACGGAAGCGCCACGAGCCGGGAGTCCGTGGATCTCGCGGCGCGCTACGGCGACCCGCTCTTCTCCGCGAACGTCACCCATCCCATCGGCCCGTACGCCGCGTTGATCCGCCACTACCGCGAGCGCTGGGAGCACTACGGACACGATCCGGCGCACGCGGTCGTGGGAGCGGGCACGGCGGGCTTCCACACGGCGCCCACCTCGCAGCAGGCGGTCGCCGCGTACCGGCCGGCGTTCGCCCGGTACCTCGCGGCCCACGCCGCGCAGGGGCTGGATCCGGTGTTCCCGACCCTGGAGGACTTCGTCGAGCGGAGTTCGGCACTGATCGGCAGCCCCGAGCAGGTGATCGAGAAGGTGCACCGCTACCACGAGGAGTTCGGCCACACGGTCCTGCACCTCCAGGCCGAGCCCGGGGGGCTGACCGAGGCCCAACACCGGGACTCCCTGGCACTGTTCCAGTCACGGATCGCGCCGGTGCTGCGCCGCTCGATTCCGGACCCGGCGTTCGCGGTGAGGTAGCGGAGGACTGTTGACAGAAGCACCCTCCTGCACCACCCTTTCACTACTTGCCTAGTGAAAGGGTGGTGTTGTCGTGCTCGAGTACCGCATCGACCGGCGTAGCGGCATCGCCACGTACCTGCAGATCGTCCAGCAGACCAAACAGGCCCTGCGCCTGGGCCTGTTGGAGCCGGGCGACAAACTGCCGACCGCGCGCGAGGTCGTCGAGGCCACCGCCATCAACCCGAACACCGTCCTCAAGGCCTACCGCGAGCTGGAACGCGAGGGGCTCGTCGAGGCGAAGCGGGGCCTGGGCACCTTCATCCGCAAGTCCCTGGGCGGCGCGCCGGCGGAGTCGCCGCTGCGCGCCGAACTCGCCGACTGGGCGCGGCGGGCCCGGGAGGCCGGGATGGAGCGGGACGACGCGGCCGCGCTCTTCTCGGCCGTACTGGAAGAGCACTTCAAGGGGGACGAACGCGCATGACGCACACCGTGATCGAGGCGGACGGCCTCGGCCTGCGCTACGGACGCCGGGGAAGGTGGGCGCTGCGCGACTGCACCTTCCGGCTGCCCGAAGGCCGGGTCTGTGCACTCGTAGGACCCAACGGGGCTGGAAAGTCGACCCTGTTGGCGATCGCCGCGGGGCTCGTTTCCGCGACGGAGGGCCACCTCCGCTCGGTGCCGCGCGAGGAACTGGCCTTCGTGGCACAGGAAAAGCCGCTCTACCCGCAGCTCACCGTGGGCGAGACGCTGCGCATGGGCAGCGAGCTCAACCCCGGCCGCTGGGACGCGAGCAGGGCGGAACAGATCGTGGAGGCGGGGGACCTCGACCCGCACGCGAAGGTCCGTACCCTCTCCGGCGGGCAGCGCACCCGGGTCGCCCTGGCCCTGGCCCTCGGCAAACGCCCGGGCCTGCTCCTGCTCGACGAGCCGATGGCCGACCTCGATCCGCTCGCCCGGCACCGGCTCATGGGCACGCTGATGGCCGACGCCGCCGAGAACGGCACCTCGGTGGTGATGTCCTCGCACATCCTCACCGAGCTGGAGGGCGCCTGCGACCACCTCCTGCTGGTGGACGGCGGCCGGGTCCGCCTCGCCGGCCCCATCGACGAGGTCGGCGCCGCGCACCTGCTGCTCACCGGCCCCGCCGCCGCCCTCGACGAACTCTCCGCATCCCACACCGTCGTCGAGGCCCGCACGACGGGCCGCCAGCTCACGGCGCTCGTACGGCCGCGGGGCCCGATCGACAGCGGCACCTGGCAGACGACCCATCCGTCCCTGGAGGAACTCTTGCTCGCCCATCTGCGCGCGCCCGAAGCCCCGGCGCTCGCCGTGGACACCGATGTCACCGAGGGGGTGCCGGCATGAGCACGCTGACGCTGAAGGGGCCGTATTGGGTGGCGGCCCGCCAGCACCGGCGCGTGCTGTGGGCGGTGCCCATCCTCCTCGCCGTGGGCCTCGTCGTGATGGTCGCGCTGCGCGTGTGGAGCGCGTACCCAACCTACGACGCGATGCACCGGCCGCTCCTGACCCCGGGATACGACCTGCTCCGGGGATACATGCAGTCCGCGACCAGGGTCCTGGTGTTCCTCCCGCTGCTGGTGGGAGCCTTCGTCGCCGGTCCCATGATCGCCCGCGAGCTGGAGAGCGGGACCTGGCGGCTCGCCCTCACCCAGTCCACGACGGCGAAGGCCTGGCTCGGGTCGAAGGTGCTGGTTGCGGCCGCGGTCTCCGTGCTCGGCTCCCTCGCCCTGATCGGGATCTACCGCCTCGGATGGACCCAGGTTTCCGACACCTACGAGCTCTACTGGTACGAGCGCGGGGTGTA
The DNA here is from genome assembly GCF_026343255.1 of Streptomyces sp. NBC_00086. NCBI lineage: Bacteria > Bacillati > Actinomycetota > Actinomycetes > Kitasatosporales > Streptomycetaceae > Streptomyces > Streptomyces sp. NBC_00086. Next base: position 180,957 of record NZ_JAPELZ010000001.1, read on the forward strand.
CGCGGCCACCGGCCCGGTACTCGTCGCCTACTGCCTGCTCGGCGTGGCCATCGCAGCCCTCGTCGGTCAGCTGGTCCGGCGGACCCTGCCCGCCATGGCGGTCGCCGGCCTCCTGACCGGTCTCGTCCTGCTCGTTCTCAGCGCACTGCGGTGGTCCTTCCTTCCCGTAGTAGCCGTTACCGCTCCCTACACTGTGGACGCGGACTCGCTCCTGCCGCCCTCCGCCAAGAACATGGGCACAGGACTCACCCTTACCACCGGCGAGCGCGCGTCGGGGTACCGCTGCTTCCCGGAGCCCCCGACCTCCGGGGGCTGCCGCGACGACATGGACGCCACCGCTTCCTACGCCGATTTCCACCCCACCTCCCACTACTGGCCGACCCAGCTCATCGAAACCTCCATCGTCCTCGTCCTGGCCGCCGCCGTCCTCTACGCCGCCTTCCGCCTGGTGCAGAAGCGACACCCCTGAACCTCCCGCGAGCAGCGCGAACGGCCCGTTCGGCCCGGGGCGAAGGTCCCGGCCGGGCGGGTCCTGTGCTGCTCCGTTCGCGACCATCGCCGCTGGTCAGTGCCGTACGCCGGACTGTCCAATGGAGGGAGGTCTTCGAGCCAGGAGGATGTCGTGTCCGAGGAGAAGCGAGGGTTCTGCACCCTCTGCAAGTCGCGCTGCGGCGCGATCTTCACCATCGAGGACGGCCGCCTGACCGGCGTCCGACCGGACCCCGACCATCCCACCGGCACCGCGATGTGCCCCAAGGGCCGCTCCGCCCCCGAGATCGCGCACAGTACGAACCGGCTGGCCACCCCGCTGCGCCGGACCAACCCCAAGACCGACCCGGACCCGGGCTGGGTGCCCGTCTCCTGGGACGAGGCGATGGAAGAGATCGCCGCGAAGATCGGGGCGATCGCCGCCGAGAGCGGCCCGGAATCGGTGGCCTTCGCCGTGGCCACGCCCTCGGGGACGATGGTCTCGGACGCCACCGAGTGGATCGAGCGCTTCGTACGCCTCTTCGGCAGCCCGAACACGGTGTACAGCGCGGAGATCTGCAACTGGCACAAGGACTTCGCGCACGCCTTCACCTTCGGCTCGCCGATCCCGCCGCCCGACTACGCGAACGCCGACCTCGCCCTGCTGTGGGGCTTCAACCCGGCCAAGACCTGGCTCGCCCAGTCCGCCGCCCTCTCCGCCGCCCAGGCGACCGGCACCAAGCTCGCCGTCGTGGACCCGCGCCGCTCCACCAGCGCGCTGCGGGCCGACCACTGGCTGCGGGTCCGGCCCGGCACCGACGCCGCGCTCGCCCTGGGCCTCGCCCACCTGCTCATCGCCGACGAGGGCTACGACGCGGCCTTCGTGCGCGCCTGGACCAACGGCCCCCTCCTCGTCCGCGCCGACACCGGACGGTTCCTGCGCGCGGACGAGCTCCCCGGCATCACCCCGGATCTCCCGGGCTTCGCCGTCTTCGACGAGGTGACCGGCCGGGCCGAGGCGTACGACACCGCGCGCGCAGCCCACCGTCCGGAGCGCTTCGCGCTGCGCGGCACCCGCCCGATCCCCCTCCGCGACGGCTCGGTCGTCGACTGCGCGCCCGCCTTCGAGCGGTACGCCGCCGCCTGCGCGGCCTGGACTCCGGACAGGGTCGCCGCCACCACCTGGATCCCCGAGCGGGAGATCCGCGCGCTCGCCGCGGAGATCGCGGCCGCGCCCTCGGTCACCTACTACGGGTGGACCGGAGTGGGGCAGAGCGCGAACGCCGCGCAGACCGAGCGTGCCCTGGCCACCCTCTACGCGCTGACCGGCTCCTACGACGCCCCGGGCGGCAACCACGTCGTCCCCGCCCCGCCCTACAACCCGGCTGCTTCCTTCGCCCAGTTCGCCCCCGAACAGCGCGCCAAGGCCCTCGGGCTCGACAAGCACCCGCTGGGCCCGCCGGCCTTCGGCTACATCAACTCCGGCGACCTGTGCACCGCCATCGAGACGGGCCGGCCCTACCCCGTCCGCGCCCTCGTCGGCTTCGGATCGAACCTCGTCGTCGCCCAGCCCGACTCCGACCGCACCGCCCGGGCGCTGGCCGCGCTCGACTTCCAGGTCCACCTCGACCTCTTCCACAACCCGACCAGCAGCAGCGCCGACATCGTCCTGCCGGTCAACAGCTCCTACGAGCACGAGGCCCTGCGCTTCGGTTTCGAGGTCAGCCACCGGGCCCAGGAGCAGGTCCAGCTCCGGCCCCGGATGGTGGAGCCGCAGGGCGAGTCCCGCAGCGACACCGAGTTCGTCTTCGACCTCGCCTGCCGTCTGGGCATGGGCGGGGAGTTCTTCGAAGGAGACATCGAGGCCGCCTGGAACTGGCAGCTCGAACCGCTGGGCCTGACCGTCGAGGAGCTGCGCGGCCGACCGGGCGGCGTCCGGGTGCCCCGCGAGGAGTCCTACCGCAAGTACGCCGCCCCCGTACGGGGCGACGCGGACACGGTGACCGGCTTCGCCACGCCCACCCGGCGCGTGGAGCTGTACTCCGAGCGGCTGCTGGAGCACGGGTATCCGGCGGCGCCCGAGCACCACGACCCCGCGCCCACGGACGCCGCGTACCCGCTCGTGCTGACCTGCGCCAAGCACGGGTACTTCGTCCACAGCCAGCAGAGGTCGCTCACCTCGCTGCGCCGCCGGGCCACCGACCCCTCGGTGGACCTGCACCCGCAGACGGCCGCCGCCCACGGCATCGGCGAGGGCCAGTGGGTGGAGCTCGCCACGCGCCTCGGCTCGATCCGGCTGCGGGCCCGCTTCGACGACTCCCTGCACCCCTCCGTCGTCGTGGGCGAGTACGGCTGGTGGCAGGAGGCCACCGACCTCGCCCTCCCGGGCGCCGACCCGACCGCCGCCACGGGCAGCAACTTCAACCGGCTCATCGACCACGCCGAGACCGACCCGCTCAGCGGCTCCGCACCGATGCGGGCTGCGGCCTGCCGGATCAGCCCCGTACCCGGAGACGGCGCCTGGACCGGAACCCGCCCCTTCACCGTGACGGCCCTCACCGAGGTGAGCCCCGGCATACGCGCCCTACGGATCGCCCCCGAGGACGGCGGAGCCCTGCCGAACTTCCGGCCCGGCCAGCACCTGACCGTCCGCGCCGAGAACCCGGACGGCACCGTCCAGGATCCGGCCGACGGCCGCAGCTACTCCCTCACCGGGCCCGCCCTCGCGGCCGGCCGCACCGACTACGGGCTCGCCGTACGCCACATCCCCGGCGGAGCCTTCTCCACCCGGATCCACGAGGAGCTCAAGGCCGGGGACCGGCTCCACCTGGCGAGCCCGGGAGGCGTCTTCGCCCTCCCCACGCACACCGGCAACCCGGTCGTGCTGCTCGCCGGCGGCATCGGCATCACCCCGTTCCTCAGCTACCTCGAAACCCTCGCCGCCACCGGCGGCACGGTCCCCGAGGTCGTCCTGCACTACGGCAACAACAACGCGGCCGACCACCCCTTCCGGGACCGGCTGCGCGAACTGGCCGCCCGCATACCGGCCCTCACGGTCGTCGACCACTACGCCGCTCCCGGTACGGACGACGTCCCCGGCCGGGACTACGACCGCACCGGGTTCATCACCGTCGACGACATCGACCCCGGCCTCATCGCACGCCGCGCCCGCTTCTACATGTGCGGACCACAGCCCATGCTCGACGCCCTCACCGGCGCCCTGATCGCGCGCGGCGTCCCCCGCTTCGAGGTGTTCAGCGAGAAGTTCCGCCCGGCCCGGCGGGAGGTAACCGTGCCCGACGACGCCGAGTACACCGTCACCTTCGCCCGGTCCGGACGCAGCGCCGTCTGGCGCAAGAACGACGGACCGCTCCTCGCCCTGGGCGAGGCGGCCGGGGTCGCGATGCCGAGCGGCTGCCGGGTCGGGCAGTGCGAGAGCTGTGCGTGCGGCGTGCTGGGGGGCACGGCGGCGCACCTGGTGACCCCCTCGGAGGACCTGCCCGACACCGACGTCCTGACCTGTCAGTCCCTGCCGACCTCGGACCTGGTGCTCGACATCTGAGGGCCGTCGGTCAGGAGGCGGTCTCCTCCGTCGCCTCCAGCCCCTCCAGGCTGTCCATGAAGGAGGAGACGGAGAACACCGCGCGCCCGGGACCGGCCGGACCGTAGCCGGGCGGGGAGCTCAGGCCGAACTCCTCCAGCGTCGCGCGGTAGGTCTCCAGCAGGCGGACGTGGTATTCGAGGGGCGCGCCCATCGGGTTGGCCTTGCCCAGCGGGGTCGTCGGCTCCGGGCACCAGGTGGTGAAGCGCGGGACGACACCGTGCGACATGAAGAACCGCAGGCCCTCCTGGGTCGACGCGATCGCCTCGCTCACCTTGGTGAAGCCGAAGGGCTCGGCCATCTCGATGCCCGCCACGAAGTTCGGGATCACGTTGCGCGGGCCGAACACCTCGGTGGAGTCCAGGATCCTGCGGTGCCATTCGTCGCGGCCGACGTAGCGCTCCTTGCCCGGGCAGTGGAGCTTGAACAGGTACTCGTCCCACACCTCGAAGTTGGGGTGGTAGATCTTGACGCCGTGGTCGTGGAAGCGCTGCACGGCGTCGCGCGGCAGGGCCTGCGCGACGACCTTGCCCGTCCAGCGGCCGGGGAAGCGCTCCTCGATGGCCTGCGCGTACTGGCCGTAGAAGTCGGCCTCGTCACGGCCGCCGACCTGGGAGGTGATCGAGCCGCCCGTGAGGGTGTAGGCCCGGGAGATGCCCGCCGTGTCGTACCGGTCGATGATCTCCAGCGCCTCCAGCACCTCCTCGACCGGCTTCACCCCGGTGTAGGGGCGGCCGGCCGCCTTGTGCTGGCGCCAGTTGTGGTTGATGTCGCAGAACTGGCACTCCTCCTTGGCGCCGAAGTACTGGCACACCCGGAAGACCGTCAGGTAGATGAGGTAGCCCCACTGGATGGTCGGCGCGACCTCCATCACCGACTTGCCGTTGGACAGCTTGTGCTTGTAGTACTCCGGCATCGGCGGCAGGCCGACGTCCGAGATCCGTACGCCGTCCAGGTACAGGCCGAGCGCGCCGTCCTCCCCGCCGCGCACGACGTACGGGGAGTCCGGGTTGACCCGTACGGAGACCACGGTGCGGCGCAGCTCGTACGGGCCGCCGGTGAGCACGATCTCCTCCGGGGGCCGGTTCAGCGCTGCGGCGCCGAGCTCCGGGAGGGTGCGGTGGTCGAAGGAGAAGATGAAGTACGACTTGGGCTTGATGTCGCCCGAAGACCCGTCGGCGCCCCCGCTGAGCGCGGACTCGTCGAAGGCCATGCCGCCCCGCAGGAGGTCTTCCTTGATCACGGCTTCCCGGGGCACGTGCGGGAAGCGCCCCATCAGGTCCTCGATCAGCGCGGTACGGCTGGGACTCTCCATCTGCGGCTCCATTCCAGGCTTTGCCGGTCCGGCGGCCCGCCCCCTTGGCGTTCCGCGCGGCACGGCGGTGATCTCACTGTAATCAGGACGCCCGGGCCCCGGTGCAGCGCCTCCTGGGCAGCCCGCCGGCCTCGAAACCTTCGCCTCGTACCACCACGCGGTGCTCGACCCGGCCACGGGAGCGCAGCTCACCAGCTCGTTCCTGGGCATCGGGCTGGTCTGCAACCCGCTGCGGATGACCGGCACCACCGGCCCGGACGGCACCCTCTACCAGGGCACCGAGACCGGCGTGGTCAGGATCACCAGGGGGTGAGCGCCGCCGTGGGGGTGCGCGGGGGCTGATTCCAGGGTTCCGCCGAGGCGGGCGCGGGCCGGGGCCAGGGCGTCCGCCGAGGGCGCCGTGATGATCCAGCGCTCTCCGACGAGGTACGTGCCACCGTACTGCCGGGACTCCGCCAGCCAGGCGGAGCGGCCCTGCGCCGTACTGAAGGTGGCGAGCCGGAAGGCCTGCGCGTCCACTGCGCAGGCGCCCTCGCGCACCTCCTGCGCGTCGACCGTCACCTCGGGGACGCAGCCCAGGGCGGCCGCGATCCGGTCCAGTTGCTCGGGGGCGGGGGGCGGGGGCGCCGCTCGCCCCCCGGCGCCGCCCGCGCTGCCTGCTCCTCCCGTACCTCCCGCGCCCGCGGTGCAGCCGACGCAGAGGAGGGTGGCGAGCAAGGCGATCGCGCGGGGCACGCGTCGTGCCCCGTTTCCCGTGCCGGGCACGGCCGGTCAGCCCGCCGCCGGGATCTTCTTGCCCGCGTCGTCCACCGCGAACCAGAGTCCCTGCAGGCCGTGTCCGTTGGTCTGGCCCGGTGCGGTGTCTCCGGTGAAGAGGTAGACCGGCCAGCAGTCGATCGTCAATTGGCGGGTTCCGTCGGGACGTTGTACGGAGCCGACCAGTCCTGCGGGAATTCCGACGGCCTTTTCCCCTTCTACGGGTTCTGCGGGCTTCCAGGTGTCCAAACAGGAATCGAGGCAGCCGAATTTCATCGGCCAGGCGCTGTCCTTTCCGAACCGGTAGAGGGTGCGCCCCCGGGAGTCCACCATGAGCTTTCCGAGTTTCGCGTCCTCCACGGCGGAGAGCGGTGCGGATTCCTTTTCCGGCTCCGCCTCCGCCGCCTTTCCTCCGTCCCGCGCCAGTGCGCGCCAGGTGCCGCCGACGCCCTCGCCCTTCGCGTCGCCCGGCCCGGTGTCCTTCGCGTACCGGTACACGGGCCACCCCGCGAGCGTGAGCTGGCGGGTACCGTCGGACCGCTCGACCGAGCCGAGCAGCCCTGCGTCGATGCCGGCCGGGGCCTGGGCCCCGTCCGCCGGGACCGGGGGCCAGAGGGTGGCGCAGGCGTCCTCGCAGTTCGACCGGGACGGCCGGGCGGTGTCCTTGTCGAACCGGTAGAGCGTGGCTCCGGCCGCGTCGGTGACCGCGCTGCCGACCTCGGGGATCTCCCTGACCGCCAGCCTGCCGGCCGGGGTCGCGTCCGCGTCGGCGGGGTCCGCGCCCGAACCGGCGTCGGCATCGGCGTCCGCCTCCGCCTCCGTGCCCGTGTCCGCCTCCGACCCCGCTCCGTAGCCCTTGCCGTCCCCGGCGCCGTGCCCCACAGCCCGTTCCGCTCCCGCCGCCCGGACGGTCACCGTACGGGCGCCCCCGTCCTCGCTGCCGCATCCCGACGCCAGCAGAAGCACCGTCAGCATCGATCCGGCGGCGGCCGTGGTCGCCCGGTTCCTGTTGCCCATGGGAGTTCTCTCCTTAGATTTCCATCCGGCGCGCTTCCGTCGGGATATTCATAAGGGCTGCGGGGACCGCCGTAATCAATGGCGCGGGAATTTGTCAGATCACGCCAAAGCGTGAACTCATTCCTGGATGCGGAGCGCGAGCGCCGGGCAACGGCGCACCGCACGCAGTGCTTTCGGCCGCAAGGGGCCGGGCACCGGCATGACGCCGCGTGCCGGATATCCGTCCTCGTCGAGGCGCACGACATCGGGGAGAAGGTCCACGCAGAGGCCGTGCCCCTTGCACAACGTCCAGTCCACGACGAGCCGTTCGGGGCTCTCGTCCGCGGGCAGCGGCAGGGCGCCCAGCACGCGCCGTCCACAGCCGCTGCCCAGCGCATGGTCACGGAACTCGTCGGGGAAGACGGCCAGCGCAGAGGCCACGAACGAGGAGGTGCCGTCCGGGTGTGAGCAGGCTCCCCGGCCGCGCACCCCCCGCATCCGGGCCTGTACGGCGTCGAGGGCCGCCCCGCCCCCGCCGGCCACGAGCCGTTCCACGGCGTCGGCGAGCGAGGGCAGGCCCCGTACGCACGGTCCGCACTGGCCCGCCGACTCCCGTGCCAGCCAGCGCGCGACCCGGGCCACCTCGCCCGCCGGGCACGTGTCCTCGGGTAGCGGCAGTACCGCGCCGGCGCCCAGGACCGCGTCGTAGGCCGCCAGCGACTTCCGCGAGATCAGCGCCTCGCGCGCCGCCCCCGGGTCCAGCCAGCGGCCGTGGAAGCCGCCCACCAGCACCCCTTGTCCGGGCACGGTGCCGCACAGGTCCAGTACGTACGCCAGGGACGTGCCCAGGGGCACCTCGACGACGGTCGTCCCGGCGACGGTCAGCAGGGTCGTGCCGGGTTCGTCGGGCAGTCCGGCCGTGCCGTACGCGGGCGCGCCGAGGCGGGCGGCGACGGCGAGCTGTGCGTACGTCTCCGCGTTGGACAGCAGGGTGGGCAGGCCGCCGAGTCCTCGCTCGCTGGTCCGCGTCCGGTGCCCGGAGGGTACGGCGGCGCCGCCGTCCAGGCCGTTCACGAGGGCGCTGCCCTCGCCCGTGACGAAGCGTTCGGGGAGCCGGACGACACGCACCCGCCGCCCGGCCGGTCCCCGTTCGGCGACGGCTTCGGTGAGCGAGCGCTCCACGTCGGGCCGGGTGACGCCGACGACCACGTCCTCGGCACCGAGCGCGGCGGCGGCCACCAGCGCGCCGTCGAGCACGAGGTGCGGCACGTAGAGGAGCAGGGCGGCGTCCTTGAGGCAACTCGGTTCGCCTTCGGTCCCGTTGACGACCACGGCGGTGCTTCCGTCCTGCCCCCGGGCGGACCGGATGACGGCCCGGAGCTTGCGGGCGAAGGGGAAGCCCGCTCCCCCGCGCCCGCCCAGGGCGATGCCCTCGGCGAGTTCGACGAGTTCGTCGGAGGGGTAGCGGGGCAGCGCGCCGTGCACGCTCAGATGCCCGGCCCGGTCCAGCCGCTCGGCGGTGTCGAGTCCGGCCAGCAGCCGGGGCGCTCCCACGCAGCCGAGGGCGGGCCGCGTGCCGGAGCCGCCGTTCACCGTCCGCTCCGTACGCCGTCGAGCGGCCCGGGCGACGGCGGGACGGACGGCGGCGGGACGCGCGGCCCCGCGGACGGCTCCGCTGCCCGTTCCGGGCGGGCGGGGAACACCGTGACACCGGGCTGCCGGGTCAGGCGCGCGGTCAGCAGCTCCGCCGCCCACTCCGCCGGCCTGCGCACGAAGGGCGCCGGCCGGTGAGGCGGCGCCTGCCCGGGCACCCGGGACGGTACGGACGGCGCGTGCGGCGGGGACGGCGCCGGCGGCTCGGCCGGTGCGGCCGGCGTGCCGGACGGGCGCGCGGCGGCGAGCGTACGGAGCTTCGCGCGCAGCCGCAACGCGAGCAGGCCGGCGACGGCGACCAGGCACAGGGCGTACCCGACGGTCACCCAACCACTGGCGGCGCGACCGGACTTGAGTCCGTGCACCAGCGAGGCCCCCCAGGCCGGGTACGCACCCATGTGCAGGGCCCGCCACCACAGCGACCGCCCCCGGGTGGCGAAGGCGCCGCGGACGGCTCCGGAGACGGCCACGGCGACGAACCCGTATCCGGCCAGGCTGCCGAGGCCGATGAGCAGGGGGCGCTGTCCGTCCGTGAACGGCAGGACCACGGCGGCGGCGTCGGTCCGCGAGCGCGCGACCTTGATCCACACGTGCAGGAGGAGGAAGCCGAGTCCGGCGACGGCCAGGCCGCGGTGCGCGGCTTGGGCGACGAGCCGGTGCCCGGAGGCGAGCAGTCTGCGGTCGGTGGCCGCCAGGCCCCACAGGACGGCGCCGGTCAGGGAGACCAGCGAGAGCACCCCGGCCGCGTAGTCGAGGAAGTCCCACAGGCGGGTCAGCGCGCCGGCGCGGGCCGCCACGAGCAGGGCGGCCAGGGCCGCGAGGCCCGCCGCGCCCAGGGCCGCGGGGTGCGGTCCCCCGGCGGCGGACAGCAGCGGGGGACGCCGCACCGCCCGCCGGCCGGAGCCGCTCGGCGTCGCCGGCGTCGACGCCGTCGGGGAGAAGGCTGCGGATGCGGGGCCGGACACGGAGCGGCCGGATTCCGGGCCCGCTACCGGCCCGGATGGCGTTCCGGCGTGGCGTCGGGTACCGCCTCTCGTGCGGCGGGCCCGGTGCGAACGGCCGGGCGGGCGGGGCTGGAGCAAGGGCATGTGGTCTCCCATACGTCCGGACCCGAGCACTTCCACCTCGCGCTCGGCGCCCGGGGGTCGACGTCGTAACCGCTCCTCGGCGGGCGGGAGATGGGCGCCTGGCCCACCGCGCCGGCCGGGAGCGGGGGCCGGAGTGCAGAAGCATCGTGGAGGTATGCAAGCGCTCCACAGGATTTATCGAAACGTGATAATTTCTGGCCCTCGCACAGCCATCGCATCGAACATCCCCGGAAGATTCCCTTCCAGTGGTGCGGTTGCGACGGGGTTGACACCTGATCCGCCGCCGCACCTCCCCGACGGCGATCGAGCCGATGCCGCGGGACTGCGGGCTTGCCACCGTCCCACGGGGCAGGCGATACCCCGGCTTGAACGAGGTAACAATGTGCGAACTTCTGAACCGCATCTGGTCCCGCCCCCGCGGCGAGTGGACCCGGGTCCTGCGCAAGGAACTGCCCACGCTCGCGGCGGGGATGGTGGAGGAGCTACGGGAGACCGTCCCCGGATTCTCGGCGCTCGTCGAGGACATCGGCGACGAGGTGGTCAGACGGAGGATGGAGGGCGCCCTGCTCACCGCCCTCGGTTACCGCGAGGGCGCCGGCGGCGCGGGGTGCGGGGAGACCACCCGCGCGGCCGACGGAGCCGACCCGGCCCGCGCGCAGGAGCCGTCTGACGACCACGCGCAGCCCCGGTCCGGCCCCGGACCCACCGCCCCGACGGCCGCGGCCTTCGAAACCGAGCACGCCCGGCCCCACCCACACGCCCACGCCCACCCCGACTCGGACCCGGACCCGCACCCGGCCTTTCGCGGAGGGGAGTTGCCACCGCTCCAAGCAGTCCCCTTACAACGCTTCGGCTCGGTCCGTGAGCAGGCCCGGCGCGAGCTCTTCGCCCTGCTCACGGGTGACACCCCGCACCGCGAAGCGGGCCTCGCCGAGCTGGCCGAGCTGGCCGGACCGGCCGGATGGCCGCTCCCCGTAGCCGTACGGGCGGTGGCGCTGGCCTCGCCCGGCGAGACTCAGCAGCTCGCGGCCCTCCTCGACGACTGCCTCGGCGGGATGGTCGCGGGCCAGCCCTGCCTGCTCGTCCCGACCGCCGACCCGGAGGCCCGTACCGCCCTGGACGGCGCGCTGCGCGGCCGGCTCGCCGTGGTCGGCCACCCGGTGGCCCCGGGCGACACCGCCTCCTCCCTGCGCTGGGCGGTACGTCTGCTCGCGCTGGTCCCGGCGCACAGCAGGTCCGGGCCGGACGCCCGGACCGTGTTCGTGGACGACCACCTCTCGACGCTGCTCCTCCTCCAGGACGAGCCGCTGGCCCACGCGCTCGCCGCGCGCTGGCTGCGGCCGCTGGCGGACCTCACCCCGCGCCAGAGCGAGCGGCTCGAAGTGACCCTGCTCGCCTGGCTGGAGGGCGGCGGAGCTCCCGAGGCGGCGAAGGCGCTCAGCGTGCACCCCCAGACGGTCCGCTACCGGATGCGCCAGCTGGAGAAGCTCTTCGGGCCCGGTCTGCGCGACCCGCGCACCCGCTTCGAACTGGAACTGGCGCTGCGCAGCCGCCGGTTGATGGCCCAGGTGCGGCTGCGGCCGGTCCGCGGCAGCCGCCGGGCGCGCGTGGTGGCCGCCGACTTCCGCCCGTCTCCGGGCGACGGCCGCATCGCCCGCGTCAACGGCCTCTAGATGATGGGGCAGCACCCCTCGTTTCTCACGTGAGGCCCTCTTGGGCGCGACGCCCAGGAGGGCCTCGGATCCGTCGACGGTGGTCGTCAGACCACCCGGGCGCGAGCAGGCACCTCGCGGACGAGGAGCAGTGCCACGGTGCCCAGGAGGGTCCCGGTGATGCGGCGTTGCACGGTGGCCCAGGTGGGACGTCGCCCGAGGAAGGTGGCGATGGCGCCGGCGCCGATGACGATCAGGGCATTGACGGTCAGGCTCACCGCGATCTGAAGCGACCCGAGCGTCAGGCCCTGCACCGTCGGACTCCCGCGATGCGGGTCGATGAACTGCGGGATCAGGGTCAGGTACATGATCGCGGCCTTGGGATTGAGCAGGTTCGTCACCAGCCCCATGCGGAAGAGTCGGGCCGGACTGTCACGGGGAACGTCACGGACCTCGAACACCCCTCGCCCTCCGGGGCGCAGGGCCTGCCAGGCGAGGTGGACCAGATAGAGGACGCCCGCGGCTTTGAAGCCGATGAACAACCAGGGCACGGCGACGAACACGACCGCGAGGCCGAGGTTGCCCATCAGCATGTAGACGACGAAGCCGACGCCGGTGCCGGCCAGGGAGACGAGCCCCGCGGCGCGCCCCTGGCTGATGCTGCGCGAAACGAGGTAGATCATGTTGGGCCCGGGGGTCAGGGCCATGACCAGCGCGGTGAGTGTCATTCCGAGGACGGACGCACCGAGGACGGGTGAGGACAACGGGGTGAGGGACATGACCCCACCCTGATGTAATGGCCTTATGCACCTCAACCCTTACGGCGAGTATGCCGTGCTCCTCGCCCGTTCCCTGGCCGACGACTGGCCCGGCACCCGGTCCGGGATCGTCGAGCGGACGCGCGAGTTCGGCATGACGATGCCCTTCCCCGAGCGGCCCGACGATCACGCCCGCTGCCGGGCGGTGCTGGATGACTGGATCCGGGTCGTCGACGCCCGCGACCCGGACGAGCGGGCGGCGATCCTCAACGAGCAGATGGCCACCGCGACCGCGTATCCACGCCTGACCGACCACAACGGCGAGGGCTGGCACCTGCACTACCGCGACGTCGACGACGACCTGGCGCGAGTCCTGCACGCCGTGTTCAGCGTCGGCACGGCCCTCCACCTGACGACTCGCGGCATGAACCGCCTCGGCCGGTGCGCGGCCGACCCCTGCACGAACGTCGTCGTCGACACCTCGCGCAACGGCACCCAGCGGTACTGCTCACCGCGCTGCGGCAGCCGCGACGCCGTCCGCCGCCACCGCGCTCGCCTGCGCGAGCGGTGACGGCTCGCGCCGCGCGCCTGCTCGCCGAGGACGGCCTCGTGCCACCGTCCCGGTCGCGGCCGTCAAGGGACGGCCGTGACGACACGGCCGCACCGGCCTCCGGTTAATCCTTTGCCGAGGAACCGACGGACCGGCTACGTTCTCCCGGCCGTCCCTGTTGATCCGGACCGGCACCGTCGACGAGGAGGTGTGGAGCACATGCGCAGGAGTGCCCGGCAGTTGAGCCCGCGTACTGACCTTTGCCACCTCCTCACGACGGAGACACCTTGTCGCTCCACATCACGCCGCTGACCGACCCCGCTCACGGGGCGCACAGCCGGCGCCTTGCATGGCTGGCGTCCGACGCCGATGCCAACCCTGTCGGGACGGCCTTTCTGCGCCTGTTCGACGGCGGACAAGCGCACTTGGCCGAACTCACCCTCCACGTCCACCCCGTGGAGCGCCGCGAGGGCGTCGGCTCCCGGCTGCTCGACACTGCCGTGGCCGCCGCCCGGGACGACAACCGGCGCTGCGTCGTGGCGCAGGCCGGGGCCGGATCGCCCGGCGACGACTTCTTGGCGGCCCGCGGCTTCCGCAAGGTCCTCACTCTGAGGTTCGCCCGCCTGCCCCTGGCCGATGTGGACATCCCCTCCCTGGCGGAGATCATCGAGCGTCCGCATTCCGGCTACCGGCTGGCGTCCTGGCAGGGAACCGTCCCCGACGATCTCGCCCAGACCTTCGCCGACTCACGTCGCGCCATGGACGACATGCCCATGGAGGACACCGACCACGGCACCACGGCCTGGGACGTGGACCGGGTCCGGGCTGCGGCCAAGGCGGTCGAACAGCGCGGCGACCACCTGCACACCGTCGTCGCCATCGACACCTCCAACGGCTCGATCGCCGGGTTCACCGAACTCGTCGTGCCCGGCGACGGCACAGGTGATGCCCAGCACTACGGCACCGGCGTCCTGCCCGAGCACCGCGGACACGGCCTCGGCCGATGGATGAAGGCCGAGTCGATCCGACAGGCCCACGGGGACCATCCGAACCTCGGCGGCCTCCTGACCGACACCGCCGACAGCAACACGCACATGAGACACATCAGCGACAGCCTGGGCTACCTGCCCACGCACACGACGCGCCAGTACCAGCTCGACCTGTAGGGACGAGCAGGCGAGGCGGCGCCGGCCCCTGAACGTGCCTCGGGGCCGGCGCCGCCTCTCGTCGGGTCAGCGGCAGGTGCGGCCGCCGTTGACGCAGCGCACCGCCCGGGCCATCAGCTGGTCCGGCATGACGTTGATGAAGTCCCCGTGGTCGGTGACCGGCTTGTGCAGTTGCTCGGGGAAGCTGTCCACCGCGAAGCGTGCGCCGGGGGGCGTCGCGTAGACGATCCGCTGCACCAGTTGCGGGACGGCCTTGAAGCCCGCCGGGCAGGAACCGTCGCGGGCGGCGAAGGCCACGTGGGTGCGGTGGTTGGCGCTGTCGGTGTTCTTTCCGTCCCAGCAGCTCTGGAAGGCGAACGTCCGTACCACGTCGGTGCCCTTGGGGCAGATCGGGTACTTGTCCTTCAGCTGGCGGTTTTCGAAGCCGGTGCAGCTCCACGAGGCGTTGGCGTTGGCCGGGCCGTTGGTGAAGGCCTTGGCGTCGCCCGTGATGATCCTCAGGAAGCGGGGCATGGCGGTGACCCGGGAGACGGGGCTGCCCTTGAACTGGATGGTCACCTGCTTGGGCCGCAGGATCGTGCCCACGTTGGCGTCCTGGCCGCCGCCGGGGGCTCCCGCGTCCTGCTCGGCCTTGCCGTCGCGCAGCCTCAGCACCGGCCAGTAGTAGGTGGACAGGTCTCCGTTCGTGCAGGTGGTCGCGGAGGCGGCGAGGCTGTTGTTGGTGGAGAAGGCGTCCGTGGTCTTGTTGCCGACGTAGTCGTGCATGTGGTGGGCGCCGTTGCTCACCCCGGGGGCGACGATCACGTTGTCGGGGTTGAGGTGGCGCTCGTCGTTGCGGCCGCATTCCACGGAGAAGGAGCCCTTGGAGGCACCGGACTTGGGGTCCGGGCGCCGGACGTTCGGCTTCACCGATCCGATGGCCACGAAGTCGGAGCGGGCCGGCCCTCCCTTCAGGACGGTGTCCGCGCCGGCCCGGGCGGCCTCCTCCTCGGCGGCCGGTGCCTCCCGCATCGCGCAGGCGCTCAGCTCCGCCAGCCCGTCGGGGCGGGCGGCGGTCCGTCCGATCGCTTCGGAGACCCGGCCGATCGACGTGTCGCGCCGGTCCTTCAGCTCGCCCAGCAGCGCGTCCGCCGGCGCCCGGCCGGTGGCGAGCCGCTGGTAGGCCTCGGCGATCTGGGTGTCCAGACCGGCGAGTTCCCGGTCCACCTCGCCGCGCACCTGATCGGGAACCTCGCGCAGCCGCTCGCCGACGTCGGGGCAGTCAATGGTGGCCGTCACCGGCGCCGACCGCGCCGGGTCCTGGCCCGCGGAGGCCACCTGGCCCGCGATCACCACCCCGGCGCCGCCCAGGAGCAGTGCGGACGCCGCGGCGAGCGCCTTGTACAGGGGACGGACCTTGCGTTTGTGCCCTGCACCGTCCCGGCGCGCCGGGCCTTGCGTGGAGTCGTTGTCGTGCATGTGATCACTTCACTTCCTCGGTCGGGTGTCGGTGGGAGGGGCGGGCGCGGGGACGGGGGGAGGGCTGTCCGCGAGACCCTCGAAATCGACCAGTCCGCTGGCTTCGAGGACCGCGATGTGGTCCAGGACCGTGGCGTTGGCGTCCGTGGCGAGCTCGCGGACCACGGAGTTGCGGGTCTGCGCCCGCACTTGGGCGACGAGCGTGAAGACCTTGCCGTGCGCCCGCCGCAGCAGCTGCACGAACAGCCGCTCGTACGTCGCCCCTTGGGCCCGTTCCAACTGGTCGAGCCAGGCCTGCTGCTGACCGGACGGCCGGTCCGGCAGTTCGACGCCGAGCGCCTGGCCCACCTCCAGGACCCTCCGGTCCAGTTCGGCGTGCCCTTCCACGAGGTGCTCGCCGGCCGTCCGCACCGATCTGCGGGTCCCCCGTTCCTGGGCCTGCTTGCCCGCGGGCAGTTCCCACAGGCCGGCGAGGCGGACCTTGCGCACGAACTCGCGGTCCTGCGCGGTCAGCGGCCCGAAGGCCGTGTTCATCACCCCGGCACCGTCGTCATCGGCGGAGGCGGAGGCGGGCGAGGCGGCGGGGGCGGACGCCGGGGCCGGGGCGGCCGTGGCGGTTCTTCCGCCGAAGCTCCGTACCGGTATCAGCAGCGCGATCAGCGTGAGGGCGAGGGCGCCGATGACGATGCCCGTGCCCATCACGTGTCGCGAAGCGACCGACATGCCGCCGACGTTCGTCCGACGGATTGACAGCACTGTGCCTCCTTGGCTCCCGGGACGATCCGGGAGCCGCACGGAGCACGCCGCTCCCCGGTCCCCGGGTGCCAAGGGACGCTAGCGCCGACCACGCCTCCCCCACCGAAGGCCCATCCGGACTGGACAAACATCCGGGCGACCCGCCGAAAGGCTGCTACGGTGCCGCGCGCCCGGCCGCCGCACGGCCCGCGCTCCCGACGCCTGACGTGAGGACAAAAACCCCGGCGCGTCGGCCAGTTGTCCGGATTTCCGGTCATTCGCGAGGAGTAGAGGGACCCGCCCCTCAGGTGGATTCGCCCGGGCCGCGGGGTGACCCAGGGTGGGGGCGTACCACCGCCCACCCGAAAGGAACGGCCCTCGTGCGCAAGAAACGACTGGCATCCCTCCTGGCCTCCGCCGCGCTCCTCGCGAGCTCCGTGCCGCTGCTCGCGGCCGCCCAGGCTTCCGCCCTGCCCGCCGGTGCATCCCTGTCCGCCGACAGCGTCCTGTCCACCGACACCGAGATGTCCGCCGATACCTTCCGGGCCGATGCCGCGTACCTGCGGCAGAAGCCGGCCTGGCACCGGTGCGCCGCCGATCAGCCGGCCACCTACGAGTGCGCCAGCATCAAGGTGCCGCTCGACTACCGGCGGCCCGCCGGACGCACCCTCGACCTGGCGATATCCCGGGTGCGGAGCACGAACCCCGCCAAGCGCCACGGGGTCCTCCTGATGAACCCGGGCGGACCGGGCGGGAGCGGGCTCGATCTGCCGCTGGCCCTCGGCGAGGTGGTCCCCCCGGAGGTGGCCGAACAGTACGACCTCATCGGCTTCGATCCGCGCGGGGTCGGCGCCAGCAGTCCCATCAGCTGCGGGCTGACCGAGGCCGAGCAGGGCATCGACCGGCCGTACCGGCCCGGGTCCTTCCCCTCCGACGTGGCCTGGGCGCGGAACATCGCCGAGAAGTGCCGGGAGAAGGCCGGCTCCGTGCTCCCGTACATCACGACCCGCAACACCGCACGCGACATGGACACGATCCGTGCCGTCCTGGGCGAGCGGAAGCTCTCGTACCTGGGCTACTCCTACGGGACGTACCTCGGCGCGGTGTACACGCAGATGTTCCCCGGCCGGACCGACCGCTTCGTACTCGACAGCGGCGTCGACCCGGACCTGATCTGGCGGAACATGTTCCGGAGCTGGGCCACGGAGTCCGAGCCGGCTTTCGCCCGGTGGACGCGGTGGGCGGCGGAACGCTCGGGCGAGTACCACCTGGGCGAGAGCCCCTCGGCCGTGTCGAAGACCTTCTGGGACCTGGTGGCGCGGGCCGACCGGGATCCGATCGTCTTCCAGGGGGAGAAGATCAACGGCGACGACATCCGCGGCGCCCGCGCGCTGTTCTTCTATCCGTCGCAGGTCACCCCGCTGGTGGCGGCCCTGAAGGACGCGGCCGACGGAAAGCCCGCCGTCACTCCCGGCGCCTCCGGGCCCGACTTCAACATGAAGCGGGCGCTCGCCGGCGAGTCCGGGCCGGCCCCGGCCGGGCCGGCCTCCGACAACGGCGTCGCCGTCCTCTGGAGCGTGGTGTGCGGGGACACGGACTCCTGGCCGCGCAATCCCGAGCGGTACCGTCGCGACGCGGTCCGGGACAAGGCCGCGTACCCGCTGTACGGCGACTTCGCCTCGAACATCAAGCCCTGCGCCTTCTGGCCGCGGCCGCTGGAGGCCG
This sequence comes from Streptomyces sp. NBC_00086, assembly GCF_026343255.1. Taxonomy (NCBI): domain Bacteria; kingdom Bacillati; phylum Actinomycetota; class Actinomycetes; order Kitasatosporales; family Streptomycetaceae; genus Streptomyces; species Streptomyces sp. NBC_00086. The sequence continues at coordinate 198,878 of NZ_JAPELZ010000001.1, forward strand.
AGACCCCGATGAAGACGCGGGCCGCGGTGCTGACCGTGCAGAACGAGTGGGACTCGCAGACCCCGCTGGCCAGCGGCCAGGGCATGCACCGGGCGCTGAAAGGCTCGCGGATGGTGCTGGCTCTGGGCGCCGAGGGGCACGGGGTGTACCTGGCCGATCCCTCCTCCTGCGCCGCAGCCCCGGTCACCGCGTACCTGACCACCGGGCGGCTGCCCGCCGAGGACATCGCCTGCCGTACGCCGGCGCCCGGCGGGAACCGTCAGGTGGCGCCGGTGAAGCCGCTGCCGATTCCGTCCGGGCCCGGACGCTTCTGATCCGGCGATCCGGTGACCCGGTGACCTAGCGATCCGGTGACCTGGCGATCCGGAGACCCGGCCCGGGCCTCAGCCCAGCCGTGGGGACGCCTCCGCCGCCGCCTTGATCCGGCGGCCGAAGTCGGGGGCGTCCTTGCGCGCCGCGCTCAGGGCGAGGCCGACCAGGAGACGGCCGAAGCCGTGCCCGGTCAGGGTGTTGAAGACGCGCAACCGCGTCCGGCCTCCGGGGAGTTCGGACAGGTCGTAGCCGCCTTCGGCGGTCACCAGGTTGTGGCTCAGCTCCGTCCAGCGGATCCGCCCCGGCGCATCGAGTTCGGTGATCTGGAACTCCCGGGCGGTCTTCATTCCGGCGTCCTTCACCGTGCTGCGGAAGACCGTCCCGACGGCGGTCGGGGCGTCCGGGCTCCGGGTGATCCGCTGGACGCGCGGGCTGAACTCCGGGTCGTTGCGCCCGTCCGCGAGATACGCGAACACCTCGGCGACGGGCCGGTCGATCTCGACGCTCGCCTCGAACAGTCCGGACATGTCCGCTCCTCACCACACGCCCCGCCGCCGGAGACAGAACCGGAACCCCTTCTTCCACGATCGCAGAGCCCCGCTCCGGCCGCACCGCCGCACCCTCAGGCCCCACCGGAGGCCGAGGGCCCGGCCCCGGCCCCCCGGTCGAACAGCGCCACGTCCGCGGTCAGCGAGTCCAGCCAGGCCATCGCGGTGTAGAACACCGGCGGCGCGCCCTCGGGTCCGGCCCGGCGGGGGGCGGGACCGGCGGGACCGGGCTCCGGCGGCCCCGCGGTGTGGACGGGGTCCGCGGCCGCCGCCGCGCGGTGCAGCCCGGCTGCCACCCAGGCCCCGTACTCCCGGACCATCGCCTCCTCGCACGGGCCGGGTGGGGTGCCGGGGGGCCTGCGGCCGCCCCACAGGACGTGGTGGCCGGTCATCATCGCCGCCTGCCAGTCCTCGCCCGCGGCGGCGGCCGGACGCTGCCGTTCCGTCTGGTACTGGGCGTACGCGCTCTCCGCCAGGGCCAGCGCGTGCCGCACCCGCTGGTCGGGCTCCACCGCGCGGGCCCGGCCGAAGGCCGCCGTGGCCGCCTGGACGTCGTCGGCCGCGGCGTGCAGCAGCCCGGCCACGGCACGCCCCAGTTCGTCGTGGGCGCCGCGCGGCCAGGCCAACAGTCCGCACACCATCCCGATCGCACTGCCGACCAGTACGTCCAGGAACCGGACCTCGGCCAACTGCCACGTCACGGGGGCGAGCTGGGCGAAGGCCATGGCCACCACCAGGGTGAACATGGCCTGCGCCCAGCCGACGCCGCGCACGGGCCCGACGCAGAACGCGAACAGCATCAGCGGCGGCAACAGAAACGCGTACACCGTGCTCGCCTCCCCGGCCAGCGCGAGGACCCCGCCCGCGGCGACCGCGCCCACCAGGGTGCCGATCAGGGCGAGCCGGACGGTGGCCCGGGTCTGCACGGCGTTGGTGCGGGTCAGGCTGATGACGGCGAGCATCGCCCAGAACCCGTGCGGCAGGGAGTCCAGTCCGGCGACGGCCCGGGCGACGGCGAGGGCCACGCCGAGCCGGACGGCGTTCTGGAAGTGCACGGACCGGGGCCCGGTGTTCCCGGCCAGCCGGTACCACCAGAGCCGCACCGGCCCCTCCTCGGCGTACCAGAACCGGTCGGGTGGCCCGGCGGCCGGTCCCACGCCCGGCCCCACCACGTCCGCGGCCCCCGCACGCCCCCGTACCGCGATCCCGGCGGCGCCGCGCAGCACGAGCGCGGCCTCCGCCAGCTCGACCAGGGCGGCGTTGCGGAACCCGGGCCCGGGCCCCGTCACGGGGGCCCGGGCGAGGGAGACCTGCAGGTCCCGCAGCCGCGAGGAGTCCGTCGCGGGCGGGCTCCCCGCAGCGAGCAGCCCGGCCGTCCCGGCGGCCGACTCGCGCACGGCCGCCACGAGGTCCAGCCCGGCCGTCGCGGTGGCCGGGCCGGGTTCCGGCGGGGGCAGGGACCGGAGGCGGGCCAGCAGGGTGCGGGCCGCCAGCCCGGTGTGGGCCAGCGCGCGTTCCCGTACGCCGGGCCCCGCGGGCCGCTGCGCCTCCCCGACCCGGGAGGGCCGCAGGGACTGCTCCCGCTCCGCGGCGCGGGCGGCCTCCGCCGCGCGGAGGGTGTGGGGCGGCCGCTCCAGCACGGCGGCGTACCGCGACGCCTCGGCCGCGGCTGCGGCGGCCAGGTCCCGGTAGCCGGGGACGACCGGGTCGGGCAGGACGGTGGCTTCGGCGAGGATCAGCAGCAGGATCCCGACGACGGTGCCGGTCAGCCGCTGGCCGAGGGTGTCGGGGGCGTACGGCGGGAAGCTGGGCAGGATGTACAGCAGCTGGAGCCCGGGCGCGGCGCCGGCCAGGCGGGGTCCGGCCGCCGAGGAGAAGGCCACGCAGAAACCGATGACCAGCATGCCCGCCACGGCGGCCCAGGTCCGCACCGACAGCCAGGTTCCCAGGGCCACCAGCGCGCAGGCGGCGGGGAGCACCCGGGCGACGACCCGGGCCCGCAGGTGTCCGCTGCCGGGGATCCGGGAGAGCCCGGCCAGCGCGACGGCGGCGAAGAGCGCGTAGGTGGCCTCGACGGGCCGGTCCAGCCCGTACAGGAACACGTAGAAGCCGATGCCGGCGGCGAGGGTGACCCGGACGGCCCGCCGCGCGGCCGCCGGCAGGGGGCCGGTGCCCGTACGGAGCTCCATGAGGGCGGCACGCACCCTTTCAGCGTGCCACCGGGAGCCCGCGCGGTCCTGCGGTATCGCTTGACACTTCGTCAGGGAGGGCGCAACTTATATCGGCAGCCCGATATAAGTAGGCACCCGATACAGGTCGGCACCCGACAGGGACGCGGCACCCGGCGCGGCCCGGCATCCGACGCGGCCCGGCCCCCGACACGGGTCGCCGTCCCGATACGACCAGCACCCACCCCGGAGGCCCGGTGGAGCCGTCCCCCACACGAGAACAGCCCCGGCGCCGCACCCCGCAGGCGCAGCGCACCCCGCAGGCGCAGCGCAAGTCCGAGAGCCGCGCCCGCCTCATCGACGCGGCGGCCGACCTCTTCGCCCGCAAAGGGTTCCACGCCGTCTCCGCCGAGGCCGTCGCCGAGGCGGCCGGGCGCACCACGGGCGCGCTCTACAGCCATTTCGGCGGCAAGGAGGGCCTGCTGCTGGCGCTCCTGGAGGTGTGGAAGGAGCGCACCAGCGAGGAGCTGGCCGCCGAGATCGCGGCCGGCGACCCGGCCGACCCCGCCGTCCACTTCTCCGCGATGTGGGGCAGCCTCACCCGCCCGCACCCCGAGCACGGCGACTCCTGGCTGCTGCTGGAGACGGAGCTGTGGCTGCACGCCGCCCGCGGCCCCCTCATCGGGGACCGGCTCGCCCAGCGGTACACCGAGGTCCGCGCCCAGCTCGGCGAGGGCCTGGCCGACTGGGCCGAGGCCACCGGCACCCCCCTGCCCCGTACGCCGGAGGAGACGGGCACCCTCGTGCTCGGCATCCTCCTGGGACTCGCGATGCAGCACCGTCTCGAACCGGGCGCCGTCCCCGACGCGCTCGTCGTCGAGGCCCTCGGCGCCGTCCTGGGACTCGGCAGGGCCTGCTGACCCGTAGACCCCGATCCGTCCGACCCTGCCGTACAACCCCGATCCGTACGACCCCGCCGCGCCACCCCGATCCGTCCGACGAAGGGAACCGTCCCGTGCTGCCCACCGGCGAAATAGACCTCCTCGAGGACACCTGGGCCCGTGAGGTCCCGCACGCCCAGTTCACCCGGCTGCGCCGCGAGGACCCGGTCCACTGGCACGAGGTGCCGGGTCCGCACGCCGGCTTCTACGCCGTCACCCGGCACGCCGACGTGAAGGCCGTCAGCCGCGACCCCGAGCTGTGGTCCACCGAACTCGGCTCGTTCATGATCCGCGACCAGAACCCCGAGTCCCTGGAGACCCTGCGCCTGGTCCTCCTGGGCATGGACGCCCCGCGCCACTCCCGGTACCGCTCGCTGGTCAGCGCGGGTTTCACGCCCCGGGTCGTACGCAGGCTCGCGGCCCGGATCCAGGAGCGGGCGGTCACCCTGGTGGAGCGCGCGGTCACCCCGGGCCGGGACATGGACTTCGTCGCGGAGGTCGCCGCGTGGCTGCCGATCCAGACGATCTGCGAGATGGTCGGCGTGCCCGAGGGGGACGAGCGGCTGATCTTCGACTGGAGCAACCGGATGGCGGGCTCCCAGGACCCCGAGCTCTCGGCCGGCAAGCACGACAGCGATCTCGCGGCCGCCGAGATCTACGCCTACTGCGACGCGCTGGCCGACGAGCGGCGGGCCCGCCCCCGCGAGGACATCCTCTCGACGCTGGTGCACGCCGAGGTCGACGGGGACCGGCTGTCGCCGGACGAGATCAACATGTTCTTCGTACTGCTCTGCGTCGCGGGCAACGAGACCACCCGCAACCTGCTCTCCGGTGCCCTGATCGCCCTGATCGACCACCCTTCGGCGCGCGCCGAGCTGGCCGCGGCCCCCGAGGACGAGGCCCTGTGGACCACGGCGACGGAGGAGTTCCTGCGCTGGGGCGGTTCCATCCACAACTTCCGGCGCACCGCCACCCGTGACACCGTCCTGCACGGGCGGCCCGTCGCCGAGGGGCAGAAGGTGGTCACGTACTACACCTCCGCCAACCGCGACGAGGAGGTCTTTGCCGACCCCTTCGCCTTCGACATCCGCCGCACCCCGAACGAACACCTCACCTTCGGGGGCGGCGGTCCCCACTTCTGCCTGGGGGCCGGCCTCGCACGCACCCAGATCAAGGCCCTGGTCCGGGAGCTCCTGCGGCGCCATCCGGAGGTGTCCCTCACGGGGGAGGTACGCCGCCTGCGCTCGGACTTCATCAACGGGGTCAAGTACCTCCCCGTCCGTTTCGGATAGCGGCCCCGGGACCTTCGGCCCTCCGGGAGCACCCGACGCCCCTGTTACAGTGGTCGGCAGCGAAGGGGAGTAGTCCCGAAAACCGCTGGTCGACATACTGGACGCCTCGACGGGTCCCGGCCACCGGGCCACCGCGCTTCACGTGCGGGGCGGACGAGACCTTCGGCCAAGGCATGACCCGTCCCACATCACCGTGTGGGCCGCTTCGTCGTGCCGGGCCGAGTGGTTCTTCCCGTCGCCTCCCGCTGGGTGCCGATCCGAGCCATCAGAGCCCGGCTCCAGCAGAAAGCAGCACCCGGAATGGCTCTCGACCCCGTGGCGATCTTCACCGCCTTCGGTCTGATCTTCCTTGCCGAGCTCCCCGACAAGACCATGTTCGCCTCGCTGGCCATGGGCACCCGGATGCGGCCGCTGTACGTGTGGTTCGGCACCTCCGCCGCGTTCATCGTGCACGTGGCCATCGCGGTCGGTGCCGGAAGCCTGATCGGCATGCTGCCGAACATGGCCGTCAAGCTGACCTCCGCCGCCCTGTTCGCCTTCGGCGCCGTCGTCATGCTGCGCTCCGGGGCGGACGACGACGAGGCGGACTCGGCGGCCAAGGCCGTCACCGGCTTCTGGCCCGTATTCGCCACGGCGTTCATGGCCGTCTTCATCGGCGAATGGGGTGACCTGACGCAGATCACCACCGCCAACCTCGCCGCCACCAACGGCTGGCTGCCCACCGCGATCGGTTCCGCCGCGGCCCTCATGTCGGTCTCCGCCCTCGCCCTGGTCGTGGGCCGGTTCATCGCCAAGCGGGTTCCCCTCAAGACCGTCCAGCGCTTCGGCGCCCTCTGCATGGCCGTCCTGGCCGTCTGGACGCTCGTCGAGGCCTTCACCGGCTAGACCACAGCCGTCACTGCGCCGGCGGCAAGGCCTTGAGCAGGGCGAAGACCGCCCCGCTCGGGTCGGCCAGCCAGGCGATCCGCCCCACGTCGGGCACGTCCGCGCCCGGCATCAGCACCGCGCCGCCGGAGGTCCGCGCGGCGCCCACCACTGCGTCCACGTCCGCGACCGCGAAGTACGGCACCCAGCGCGCGTCGCTCTCCCCCTCCATCAGCGGCGCCACCCCGCCGAAGGAGCCGTCCTCCTGGTCCCCGTCGGCGGTGCTGAGCACCTGGTAGGTCATGCCGGGCGCCTCCATCTCCCGTGCGCGCATCCCGAAGAGGGCTCCGTAGAAGGCGAGCGCCGCCGTCGGATCCGGGACGTGCAGCTCGACCCAGCACAGCGAGTTGTCGGCGGAGGTCAGCTCCAGTCCCGGTGTCCGGCCCGGCTGCCAGACGGCGAACTCGGCGCCCTGCTGATCGGTGTACTGCGCGAGCCACCCCTCCCCCATGACGTCCATCGGCTCGACGCGGACGGCGCCCCCGCCGTCGCGCACGCCACGGGTGGTGGCCTCCAGGTCGTCGGTCCGGAAGTACACGGTCCACGCGGAGGTCGCCCCCGGGTCGAGCTGCCCGACCGCGGCGACGTTCTTCCCGTCCGCCCGGAAGAACCCGTACCCGCCGGTCTCGGGTCCGAGCAGGTGGAACTCCCAGCCGAAGACGGCCCGGTAGAAGGCCGCGGCCCGGGGGATGTCGGGGCTCCCGAGGTCGATCCAGTTGGGCGAGCCGGTGCGGTAGTCGGTACCGAGCATGGGTTCCTCCTGCGAAGGGGTTTCGCATGCGAGGTACCCGCACGGCGGCCCCTCACCCCGCTCTCCCCTCCCACCGCCACACGTACGGGTACCCCCGGCGCACCGCATTCGGCCGGTGCGCGCCTCGGCGTCCCACCGGTCCGGCTCCTAGTACGGACCGCCGCGGACCAGCACGCTGCCCTGGTGGCGCGGGCGGTCGCCCCGGTCGTGGGCCGCGTCGGAACGGTCGGCGGGGGCCGAGAGCCCGGCGAGGGTCCGCAGGGTCTCCAGACCGGCCATGACCTCGTCACGGCGTGCCGCGGACTTCATCCAGGCCGGCAGCCGGGCGAACATCGACAGCGTCGGGGAGGTGTGCCGTTCCCGCAGCCGGGCGCCCACGTAGGCGGCGAGGGCTTCGACGTGCTCCAGGTCGTAGGCCCACAGGATCCGTCCCGCGCAGCGGGTCTGCAGCCAGAGCGGACGCCGGAAGAACGGGTCCTCGGTGCCGCCGACCGAGACCCCGACCAGGGCGGGCCCCCGCTGCTGTGCCGTCCAGTCGGCAAGGGCCCCGCAGCCCCCACAGACGAGGCGGCGGGGCTCGAAGAGCAGGTGCCGGACGTACTTCGGCTCCGCGAGCCCGGGCCGCGGCACGACGAGGGCGCGTCCGCCGCACCCCGGGCAGACCACGAGCACCCGGCCGGTGAACTGGGCCAGCCACGTGCCGTGGTCCCGATGGCGGACCGGTTCGGTGGTCGCGGTCTCGGAACTCGCCGAGGAAGAGGAGGGCGAGGAGGGAGGGTTCGATGAGGGAGGGGTCGACGAGGAGGGAGGGGAAGGCATGGGGGACATGCTGCCAGCCCCTCCCCCGCCGGTCAGGTGCCGCCCGGCGCTCACCGCAGGGTGGGCGTGGTCTCGGTTCCGATGTGGGACAGCTTCTCCGGGTTGCGGACGAAGTAGAGGCCGGTGATGCGGGTGTCCTCGACGTGGAAGGCGATGACTCCGTCGAACTCCCCGTCGATGTGGACGGCCAGGGCCGGGGTGCCGTTGACCATGGTGGGGGCGAGGGAGAACGAGATGCCGCCCTTGTCGGCCTTGCCCGACATGCCGGCGAAGACGCGGGCCACGCTGACGGCGCCGACGATCGGCCGCAGTGCGGCGTGCTTGATGCCGCCGCCGTCGCCCATGTAGACGACCTCGGGGGCGAGCACGTCGAGGAGGCCCTGCAGGTCCCCGGTTTCGAACGCCCGCCGGAACGATTCCACGGCTGCCCGGGTCTCTCTCGCGGAGACCGTCCGGCGGGGGCGGCGGGCGTCGACGTGCTTGCGGGACCGGTGCGCGATCTGCCGGACGGCCGCCGGTGTCTTGTCGACGGCGGTCGCGATCTCCTCGTAGTCGAGGCCGAACACCTCGCGGAGCACGAAGACGGCCCGCTCGGTCGGCCCGAGCGTCTCCAGGACCAGCATCATCGCCATCGACATGCTCTCGGCCAGTTCCACGTCCTCGGCCACGTCCGGCGCCGTGAGCAGGGGCTCGGGCAGCCACTGGCCCACGTACGCCTCCTTGCGGCGGCTCATCGTCCGCAGCCGGTTCAGTGCCTGGCGGGTGGTGATCCGCACCAGGTAGGCGCGCGGATCGGTGACCGTGCCGAGATCGACGCCCGCCCAGCGCAGCCAGGTCTCCTGGAGGACGTCCTCGGCGTCGGCCGCCGAGCCGAGCATTTCGTAGGCGACGGTGAACAGCAGGTTGCGGTGGGCGACGAAGGTCTCGGTCGCCGTATCAGGGCCCTGCGAAGGGATGTCCATGGTCAGTTCTCTTCCGTCAGTTTCCGTCGGCCTTCGGGCAGTTCGAATCCGTTCATGATCATCGGATCGGCCGTTCGGCTCAAGCGGTCTGTTCGGCGGCGGCCCTGATCCCGCTCTTCTCGGCTTCCAGACGCCGGCCGCGGGCGTCGCCTCCCGACACCCGGTGCAAGCCGTACGAACCCGGCTTGCCCGCCTCCTCGGCGAGGTGCTTGACGGTGCCCTTGCACACGACTTCCTTGAGCTTCGCGCCGGGCCGGCCGCCGATGTGGAACCACAGCGCGGTGTCGTTCTTGTGGGCGAACTGGAAGATGCCGGCGCCCCGGCCCAGGCTGATGCACTGGCCGGCGAACACCGAGTTGAGGGTTTCCGGCTGCTCGCCCTCGATCCGGCTCAGCACCGTGTCGGCGACCCGCGCGCCCATCGGCGTCGCGGCCTGGCAGCTCATCCGCGGCGCCAGGCCCGAGGGCGCCGCCGAGTCCCCGGCCGCGAAAACGCGCCCGTCGTCCACGCTGGTCAGCGTCTCGTCCGTGAGGAGGCGGCCCAGGGCGTCGGTGCTCAGCCCGCTGCGCGCGGCCAGGTCCGGGACGCCGAAGCCGGCGGTCCAGATGGTCACCGCGGACGCCGGTTCGCGGCCGTCGGCGAGCCGGACGGCGTCGGCCGTCACGGCCGTCACCTTGGTGTCCGGGCCTTCGAGCACGGTCACGCCGAGCGCCGTCAGCCGCCGGGCCACGGAGCGCCGCCCGCGGGCGTGCAGGTACGGGCCGAGGACCCCGCCGCAGACCAGGGTCACGGCCCGGCCCTGCTCGGCCAGTTCGGCGGCGGTCTCGATGCCGGTCGGACCGGCCCCGACCACCGTCACCGCGGCCGTCCGGGGCGCGGCGTCGAGGACCGGGCGCAGCCGCTGCGCGTCTTCCAGGGTGGCGATCGGGTGGGCGAACTCGGCCGCTCCCGGCACGGTCGGGTCCGCGCTGCCGCTGCCCACCGCGTAGACGAGGTAGTCGTAGGCGACCCGGCCTCCCGAGGCCAGGGTCACGCTGCGTTCGGCGGCGTCGATCCGTTCGACGGAGTCGACGCGCAGGGCCACCCCGTCGGCCAGGACCTTCTCGTACGCGACCACGGCGTCGTCGGTTCCGCCCGCGAGCTGGTGCAGGCGGATCCGCTCCACGAAGACCGCACGCGGATTGACCAGCGTCACGGTGACGTCCTCGCGCTGCTTCAGGCGGTTGGCGGCCATCACTCCGGCGTATCCGCCGCCGATCACGATCACCTGGGTGTTCTCGGTCATGGTGTCCGTCTCCTTCGTTTCGAGGGTTCGGACACAAGACACCGGCCGGCCGGCGGTTGTGACAGCTTGCGCTCAACATTCTTTTCGGTCGTTCCGAAGGGCTCTCGCCTCAGCGGTCAGCAGGCCTTCCCGGGACCGGCCGCCGTGGCCCGCAGCAGGTCCTGAAGGAGTGCGAAGTCGATCTTCTCGGGCTTGCGGAAGCGCAGGCAGCCCTTGCCCATGTCGTGGCCCGCGAGCCGCTCCGCGAAGGCTTCGCGGACGTCCTCGCGCAACAGGTAGACGGAGATGTACTGCTTCTGGCTCGCGAAGGCGACCTCGCCGACGCCTTCCCGTTCGTACACGGGCATTCCGTACGCCATCACTTCGCCGAATCCGCGCAGTTCGGTACGGCACAGCTCGCGCAGCCGGGTCAGCGCCTCCCTGCGCTCCTCGGTGACCTCGGCGAGGTACGCGTCCACGTCTTCCGCCTTGCTCTGCACCATGCACCCGAGCGTATGCGAACCCGCACCACCCGTCCTGGTGCAACCTCACGGTTGCGCGATGTGGAGCGACGTGCAACCCTGGAGTTGCACTAAACCACTCGATGGCTTGCGACGAAGGAGTCCCTGATGAACGCGGACCGGATCGAACGCGACACCCTGATCGAAGCGTCCCTGGAGCGGGTCTGGTCCCTGGTGGCCGAGCCGGGCTTCTGGGTGGCCGACGAGGGGAGCCTGGCCGGCACGGTGGCCAGGGAAGGGGAGTCGGTCGTGGCGAGGAACAGCGAGTACGGAGAGTTCCCGGTACGGGTGGAGAAGGTCGAGCCGCCGACCTACCTGGCGTACCGGTGGGCCAGCGCCTTCCCCGGACAGGAGCTGCGCGAGGACAACAGCACCCTGGTGGAGTTCACGCTGAGCCGCGAGGGGGACAAGACGCGGCTCCGCGTCGTGGAGAGCGGGTTCGCGGCCCTGGCCGGGTCCGAGGAACTGCGCGACAAGGCGCTGAAGGACAACACGGGCGGCTGGCCGCAGGTGCTCGACGCCTTCAAGAAGCGCGTCGAACAACCGGCCGCGTGAGCGGGGAACTCCCCGGCGCCGAAGAGGCCGTCGACCACGTCCTCGTCGCACTGGCAGATCCGACCCGGCGCAAGCTGCTCGGCCTGCTCGCCGCTCACGGCGAGGTCAGCGCGACCACTCTGGCCGAGGGGCTGCCCGTCTCCCGGCAGGCGGTGGTCAAGCACCTCGCCGTCCTGGACGCCGCCGGGCTGGTCTCCGGCAGCCGGGTCGGGCGCGAGGTCCGGTACACCGTGCGGCCCGCCGCCCTGGACGCGACGGCCAGGTGGATGGCCACCCTCGCCGCGGACTGGGACCGACGGCTGGCAGCGGTCAAACGGATCGCCGAGGCGGCGGAACGGGATGCGGGCCGGGCCCCCACGGCCGGATAGTGGGAACCGTGAGCGAGTGGCCGGAGGGAACCGGACGAGCGGCGCGAGCCGCAGCGGGCGACGCGGACCACGGCGGCGGGCAGGAGCCCGTCGCCTGGTCCGGGCCGGAGGGCGCGCGGGCCTTCGCCGCCGTGGAGGCGGCCACGGACTGGCTGCTCGGGTACCCCTTCGTCTTGCGGACCCTGGCCCCGTGGGTCGGCAGCGGATCCGTCCTGGTGGACTACGGATGCGGGCCGGGCAAGGTCGCCGACCACGCGGCCCGGCAGCTCGGAGCCAAGGTGCTGGGCGTGGACACCTCCCCGGAGATGCTCGCGCTGGCCCGCGGCGCGGGGACGGCCGTCGCCGAATTCCATCTGGTCACGGACGGCCGGACGGCCTGTCTGGCGGACGGCAGCGCCGACGCCGTGATGTGCAACCACGTCCTGGCTTCGCTGCCCACCTCGGAGGCGGTGCTCGCGGTCTTCCGGGAGATCCGGCGGATCCTGCGGCCCGGCGGCCCCTTCGTCCTGCTGGCCACCGATCCCGCGTGCAGCGGGACGGAGTACGCCTCGCTGAGCATCGGCGACCCGGGTGGGGAGTACGCCCCGGGCGACGAGCTGCCCGTACGGCTCCGGCGCACGGACGGCAGCTGGCAGGTGATGCCCAACCACGCGTGGCCGGTCGACTTCTACCCGGCCCTGCTGTTGCGGGCCGGGTTCGCGGACCTCGGCCAGCACCGCCCGACGGTGGACGAGGCCCTCGGCCTTCCCGGCCTCGTCGACCCCGGCCTCGCCGCCGGCCGCGCCTGGTCGGCCGAGCGGGCGAAGCCTCCCCTGGTGATCACGACGGCACTGGCGGTCTGAGCGTACGGGCCCGCCGGCAACCGGGACCGTACGGCGTTCAGCAGGCGCAGGAGATGCCCGAGCGCGGGGCGGTCAGATCGTCGATCGCCCGCTGGTCGGTGCCCTGGGCGGTCTCGAAGGCGAAGCCCTCGCGGACCCAGTACTCGAACCCGCCGAGCATTTCCTTCACCTGGTAGCCGAGCCGGGCGAAGGCCAGCGCCGCACGCGTGGCGCCGTTGCAGCCGGGGCCCCAGCAGTAGGTGACGACCGTCAGCGCCGGGTCGATCAGCGAGGGCGCCAGCTCCGCGATCCGCGCCGTCGGAAGGTGCAGCGCCCCCGGGATGTGGCCCTGGTCCCAGGCGGCCTCGCTGCGGGAGTCGACCACCACCAGACCCGGGACACCGGCGAGCAGGTCGGCCCGTACGTCCGAGACGTCCGCCTCGAAGGCGAGCCGGGCGGCGTAGTGGGCCGCGGCGACGCCCGGAGCGGCGGCCGGGACCGAGAGGACGGCGCTGGCGGGCTCAGCGAAAACGGCGGAGGGGGCGGCGGCGATGGAGGCGGCGGTCGCGGACATGGGGGAACTCCTTGTGCGGGGCGAAGGGCGGGTGCTCGCCGGCCGGGTGGACTCCCTTGCGGCGATGACTCCATCCTCTGTTCCCGCCACGCCGGCGACGAGTGGCGTAAACGCCTCCACTCGTCAAGATCCCGCCAGGGGTGCGGAGACCCTGACGAACGCCTTCCGGTAGGCCGTCGGCGTCGTCCGCATCTGCCGGGTGAAGTGGTGGCGGTACGTCGCGGTGGAATCGAAGCCGACCGCCGCGGCCACCTCGTCCACCGTCCCCTCCCCCGACTCCAGCAACGGCAGGCTCGCCGCGATCCGCTGGGAGACCACCCAGCGGATCGGGCTCACACCATTGCGGCGGGTGAAGTGGCGGAGGAAGGAACGCTCCGACATGTTCGCCGCGCGGGCCAGCGCCGGGACCGAGAGCGGGCTGTACAGCCGCTGAAGGGCCCAGGCCATGCTCCGCGAGATGCCGTCGTCGGCGCCGTCGGGGCCTATCTCCCCGACCGCCGCCTCGATGAACTGGGCCTGCCCGCCCTCGCGATGGGGCGGTACGACGAAGCGCCGGGCCACGGTGTTGGCGACGGCGGCGCCGTGGTCGGCGCGGACCAGGTAGAGGCAGAGGTCGATGCCGGCGGCGCTGCCGGCACTGCTCAGCACGTCGCCGTTGTCGACGTAGAGGACGTCCGGGTCGACCTCGATCGCGGGGTGGCGCTCGGCGAGGGTGCGGGCGTAGCGCCAGTGGGTGGTGGCCCGGCGTCCGTCGAGGAGGCCGGTCGCGGCGAGCGCGAAGGCGCCCGAGCAGATGGAGACCAGGCGCGCACCCCGGGCATGGGCCTTCAGGAGGGCGTCGACCAGTGAGGGGGCGATGGTGCCGCCCGCCGGGGAGACTCCGGGGATGATCACGGTGTCCGCGGCGGCGAGGGCGTCGAGCCCGTGTTCGGCGCGGAGCGTGAACCCGCCCACCACGCGCAGGTCCCGGCCGGGTTCCGCCGAGCAGACCCGCAGCTCGTACCAGGGCAGGTCCCCCAGCTCGGGCCGGGCGAGGCCGAACACCTCGACCACCACGCCCAGTTCGAAGGGCGCCATTCCGTCGAAGGCGAGTACGGCCACCACATGGGCCGGGGCCGGCTTCGTGAGGTGAAGGGATACGGCCTCGGAAGTCATGGCCGTACTGTAGCCAGCCGTCCCCACAGCCCTCACCAGGCCTCATCGGGCGGTGAAGGAAGGAAACTCGGGAGGGTGAGCAGAAGGGTGAGGAGGAATACGCACTCCTTGCCACTTACAACATATAGCGCACTGGGGGGCTTGCGGCAAGGCCCCCCGCCTGGGGCAAAATCGCGGCTCGAGGCCAGAACTTGCCGAAAAATGGGAGATTCACTCAGTGCATGCCGCTATGTCAGCTCTTGGATCACACGGTTCCGTCGAGGCGGTGGCGACCGCCACCAGTGCGTTCGAACTTCCCGACCACCTGTCCCCCAAGGCCGACCCGGCTCTGATCGACGGCGACGAACGGCATTTCGCGGCCATCTCGCACTGCCTGGAGCAGACGCTCGCCGAACTGTCCGACCGCCTGGAGGCCACGCGCAAGGCGCCCGGCGGCATCGGCCGGGAGGCGATGGACCGCGACGCGGAGATCCACCGCCTGACCAGCCGGCTGCGCACCCTGCGCCGCTTCGGGCTGGACCTGTGTCTGGGGCACATCGTCCCCTCCGACGGCTCCAAGCCCGTGTACATCGGACGCCTCGGCCTCACCGACAGTGCCGGAAACCGGCTGCTGCTGGACTGGCGCTCCCCCGCGGCCGAGCCCTTCTTCGCCGCGACGCACGCCGTTCCGATGGGTCTGACGAGCCGCCGCAGGTACCGCTGGACCCGCGGCCGGATCAGCGACTACTGGGACGAGGTGTTCTGCGCCGACGGCCTCGAAGGGCGCGCCGCGCTCGACGACCAGTCCGCTTTCATCGCCGGCCTGGGCGCCAACCGGTCGGAGCGGATGCGCGACGTGCTCGCCACCATCCAGACCGACCAGGACGCCATCATCCGGGCCGGCTCCCGGGGCGCCCTCGTCGTCGACGGCGGTCCGGGTACGGGCAAGACCGTCGTCGCCCTGCACCGCACCGCCCACCTCCTCTACTCCGACCCCCGGCTGGGTCACCGCCGCGGCGGCGTGCTGTTCGTCGGCCCGAGCCGCCCCTACCTGGCCTACGTCTCGGACGTGCTGCCGAGCCTCGGTGAGGAGGGCGTACAGACCTGCACCCTGCGCGACCTCGTCACCGAGGGAGCCGGCGCCGGGGTCGAGGCCGACCCGCGCGTCGCCCTCCTCAAGTCCTCCGCGGACCTGGTGAAGGCAGTGGAGGCGGCGGTCCGCATCTACGAGGAGCCGCCCACCGAGGGGATGACGGTCTCCAGCCACTGGTCCGACATCCGGCTGAGCGCCGACGACTGGGCGGCCGCGTTCGAGGCGGTGGAACCGGGTACCCCGCACAACGAGGCGCGCGACCAGATCCTGGAGGAGCTGCTCACCATCCTGATGGACAAGGACGACAGCGACGTCTCGCCCCAGCTGCTGCGCCGTTCGCTGCTCCAGGACCGGGACCTGATCACCGCCCTCAACCGCGCCTGGCCGATGCTCGATGCGGGCGAACTCGTCGGAGACCTGTGGTCGGTGCCCGCCTACCTGCGCAAGTGCGCTCCGCGGCTCGGCCGCGATGACGTGTCCCTCCTGCAGCGCGCGGACGCCCAGGCCTGGACGGTGTCGGACCTGCCGATCCTGGACGCGGCCCGGCAGCGGCTCGGCGACGCCGAGGCCTCCGTACGCAAGCGCCGGCACGAGGCCGCCGTCGCCGCCGAGCGTGCGCGCAGGTCCGACGTCATCGACCGGCTGCTCCAGGACACCGAGATCGACGAGAGCGAGGGCGCGGTGGGGATGCTGCGCGGACGGGACCTGCAGGACGCGCTGATCGACGGTGACGCCCTGCCCGGAGCCGAACCGGACCTGCTCGCCGGCCCGTTCGCCCACATCATCGTGGACGAGGCGCAGGAGCTGACCGACGCCGAGTGGCAGATGCTGCTGGCCCGCTGCCCGTCGCGGAGCTTCACCATCGTCGGGGACCGCGCGCAGGCCCGCCACGGGTTCACGGAGTCCTGGCAGGAGCGCCTCGAACGGGCCGGGCTGGACCGGATCACGATGGCCTCCCTGAGCGTCAACTACCGCACCCCGGAAGAGGTCATGGCCGAGGCGGCGCCGGCCATCCGCGCCGCACTGCCCGACGCCAACGTCCCGGCCTCCGTCCGCAGCAGCGGCATCCCCGTCACGCACAGGCCGGTCTCGGACCTGGCCGCGGTCCTCGAAGACTGGCTCGCCGCCCAGGCCGACGGAGTCGCCTGCGTCATCACCGCCGACGGCGCGCCCCCCGCCGCGCTCCCGGCTTCGTCCCGCATCCGCTCGCTGACGCCGACCCTGTCGAAGGGACTCGAATTCGACCTGGTCGTCCTCATCGACCCTGACACCTTCGGCGAGGGCATCGAAGGCGCCGTCGACCGCTACGTGGCGATGACCCGCGCGACCCAGCGCCTCGTCGTCCTCACGAGCCCCTGAGGCGGCCCGGCCGCGCGGGGCGACCGCGGGCCTAGCGGAGGGCTCCGAAGGCCTTCGTGAAGGCCAGCGGCGGCTGGAGGATCGAGCTGCACGTCGCGTCCGCGTAGTTCACCACTCCGGCCGGGCACTGCCGGTCGCGGGTCGCGGACCACATCGCCAGCCTGCCGATTCCCTTCTCGCTCGCGAACTCCACGAGCTGGGTGGCGTCGGCGACGGTGAAGATCTCGCTCGTGACGTCGTTGACGCCGATCATCGGGGTCACGGCGACGGTCTTCCAGGCCGCCGCGTCGGAGAGGCCCAGTACTCCCTTGATCTGGGCCTGGGTGGCCGTGGCGGCCTGGATCGCGTAGCGGCCCATGTCGCCGCTGTAGGCGGGGCCGTAGTCCATGGCCATGATGTTGACGCCGTGGATCCGTACGCCCGCCTTCTTCGCGTCCGCCAACAGGGCCACGCCCGGCTGCGTGAGGCCTTCCGGCATCACGGGCAGGGTGAAGGCCACGTCGAGCCCCGGGTGGGCGGCCTGGAGCAGGGCGATGGCCTGGGCGCGGCGGGTGTTGGCGGCGGTGTCGGGCAGGGCCGCGCCCTCGATGTCGAAGTCGACCTTGGTCAGCCGGTACTGGTCGACGACCTTGCCGTAGGCGGCGGCCAGCTCCTGCGCGGAACCGCAGTTCAGGGCCAGTTCGTGCCCGGCGGCGCCGCCGAAGGAGACCCGCACGTCCCCGCCCTTGGCCCGCAGGGCGCCGATCTGCGCGGCGACCTTGTCGTTTCCGAGCTCGGCGACCCCGCCCCAGAGCGGGGCGCAGCCGCCGCCGGAGGTGATGAAGGCGAGGTGGAACTCCTTGACGCCGGTCTTGGCCACCGTGTCGAGCAGGTCGTAGGCCGGGTAGAGGGAGGTGTCCACGTACGGCGCGAAGCGCGCGCCAGTGGCCGGGTTGCCACCGCCGGGCGGGGTCGTGGCGGTGGGCGGGGACGTGGGCTTGGTCGGCCGGCCGGAGGGCCTGGGGGTCGCGGGAGCGCTCGTACCGGCCGTCGGCGCCGGCGTGGGCGCGGCGGAGGGGGCTGCGGTCGGGGCGGTGGTGGGGCGGCCGCCCGGCGGGGGTGTCGGGCCCTGGTCCGCCGAGCACTTCGCTCCGTTGATCCGGCAGGCCGTCGGGTTGCCCGGGGTTCCGCTCGCGCTCGTGACGAAGCCGATCGTGACGGAGGCGCCCGCGGCCAGCTCCCTGTTCCATGCGGCCGGCTTCACGGTGACGCGGCGGCCGCTGACCGTGTGCGAGCCGTTCCACAGGGAGTCGATCCTCGTGCCCGCGGGCAGGTCGAATTCCAGGGTCCAACCGGTCTGGGCCTGGCTCTTGTTGTTGGTGATCACGTACGTGCCGGTGTAACCGCCGCTCCAAGAGCTCGACTTGGTGTACACCGCGCCGACCGAGGCGGCCTGGGCCGTACCCGTGAAGGCGAAGGCGGCGGTCGCGATCAGCGCCGCCACCGCCGTCCCGCCCGCGGCCTTCGCCTTGATGCTCGTCCTGCGCCGGTGACCGGTCGTGCTGCCCATCGCGTGCCTGCCTCTGAATTGCCGGGTGGATCTGGGGGGTTTCGGGGGGTGCGGCAGCACGCTAGCCGCCCCGAAACGGACATTTGATCGATTCGGGGCGGTGATCGCGAACCTTAGGTTCCGCTTAAGGGAGCGATCGGGCGACCTTAAGACAGCCGGCCCCCGGGCAGCCGAGGTGGAGCCAAGTCCAGTGAGTGAACAGTCGGTTGATCCCCGGCACGAGCCGGGCCGATGCCGCATATGCTCCCTCCGTACCTCAATGCGACGTACATCCGAACGCCTCGCGAGCCGTAAGGGGACCGCCCCGTGAGTGTCCGAATTCAACCCTCCTCCCAGGTCGACGAGACGGCCGAACTCGGGGAGGGGACCACCATCTGGGACCTGGCGCAGGTACGGGAGGACGCCAGGCTCGGACGCGACTGCATCGTGGGACGCGGAGCGTACGTCGGTCCCGGCGTACGGATCGGGGACAACGTCAAACTGCAGAACTACGCGCTGGTCTACGAGCCCGCCGAACTCGGCGACGGAGTGTTCATCGGCCCGGCCGCCGTGCTCACCAACGACTTCTACCCGCGGGCCGTCGATCCCGACGGGCGGCAGAAGCGCGGCGGCGACTGGGAGGCGGCCGGAGTCGTGGTGGCCGAGGGGGCCTCCCTGGGGGCCCGTTCGGTGTGCGTCGCGGGCGTCCGGATCGGGCGCTGGGCGCTCGTCGCGGCCGGCGCGGTCGTATCCCGGGACGTACCGGACTTCGCGCTCGTGGCCGGAGTGCCCGCCCGGCGCATCGGCTGGGTGGGCCGGGCCGGGGTCCGCCTGGCGGAACGGAACGGCGAGCCGGGCGTGTGGGAGTGCCCGCGCACCGGCGCCCTGCACGACGAGACCGACGGAACGCTGGCCGAGCGCACCTGACGCGACGTCGGCAATTTGGGTCAATGGCATTTCCTCAAAACCACAATCAATGAACATCCTTGGGCATACCTTGTCCCTGTACACGGGATCTGAGCAGGCAACAGGCTGTGTTCAGTGGGGGGTTGTACACGACGAGGGCAATCGCAGACGAGGTAACGGCCGGCGCAGAACCCTGCGCCCGTCCGCCGCCGCCGTCCGCGCGCGCCCCGATCCGGAACTTCGCTGGAGGGGGATCCAGCGGGCCCGGACCGCTCGTGCCATCGGGGGGATCACACCGTAGGCACGCGCGCCGTCATGCGCAGTCCCCTCCGCCGAACGACGACCGCCGGGTCTGTCCTAGGAACGATTTTCAGAGGGGGTAGGTGTGTTGGAGCCGTACGGCTACAGCTCGGACATACAGGGCGAGCAGGACGCGCGGGGAACCGGGGTGGGGAACCGGTGACCGCCCGACGATTAGAAGCACTGGCCCACGAGGACCCCTCGCTGCACGCCCTCGCCGAGCGGCTGCTCGCACTGGCCGAGGCGGGGCTGCCCGAGATGTACCTGCCGGGCGCGGAGACCTTCGTCTTCACCCGGGTGGGGACCGTCTCCCCCGAGGGCGCCAGGCGCATGGAACGGCGCGGTACCAGCACCCGGTACGCGGCCATCACCGCGCTCGGCGCGCGGTTCCTCCCGGAGGAGCGGCAGCGCGCGCTCTTCGGCGGCCGCAGCACCGGGGAGTTCACGGCGCTCCTGGTGGAACGACTGCCCGCGGTGACCAACCTCGGCGACGCCGCGCTCATCGCCTGGGCCGCCGCGGAGACCGGCCATCCCAAGCTCGCGGACGCCGTGGCGAGGGTGGCCGAACTGGACGTCCCCGGACGTCCGCAGTACACCGTGGAAGCCGCCTGGGTGCTCTCCGCCCTCACCGCGGCCCGTACCTCGGTGGACGTCGAGTACCGGCTGGCGGCCGCCCGCGACCGCCTGCTGGCGGCCCGGGTCGGGGACGGTCCGCTGTTCCCGCACGCCACCGGGCCGGGGCTGGTCCCCGGGTACCGCTCCCACGTGGCCTGCTTCGCCGACCAGACCTATCCGCTCCAGGCGCTGGCCCGGCTGCACGCGAGCGCCCCGGACCCGCAGGCCCTCGCGGCCGCCGACGCCTGCGCCGCCCGGATCTGCGCCCTGCAGGGGGACGGCGGACAGTGGTGGTGGCACTACGACGCCCGCACGGGCGGCGTGGTGGAGGGCTACCCCGTGTACAGCGTGCACCAGCACGCCATGGCCCCGACGGCCCTCTTCGACCTGGCCGAAGCGGGCGGCACCGACTTCGGCGCCGAGATCCGCCGGGGTCTGCGCTGGATGACGGAGGTGCCCGAGATCAGCGGGCCCGACGGCACCCCGCGCGAGCCGATGATCCGCGAGGAGTTCGGGGTCACCTGGCGCAAGGTCTACCGCGGCGATCCAGCCAAGGCCGTGCGCGCCACCCGCGGACTCACCACCCGGGTCGCCCCGCGGGCCCGGCTGGCCCCGCTGGACCGGATCTTCCGCCCCCTGGCGGTGGACCGCGAGTGCAGGCCCTACGAGTTCGGCTGGCTGCTCCACGCCTGGCTCGGGGGGCTCGGGAGATGAAGCACAGACAGTCCCTCTTCGGAGTGGCGCTCGACCCCCTGACCATGGACGAGACGGTCCAGCGCTGCCTCGACGCCGTACGGCGCGGTGAACAGATCGAGATCGGCATGGTCAACGCCGCCAAGCTGGTCAACATGCGCCGCGACCCCCGCCTCGCCGCGGCGGTCGCCGGCTGCGACCTCGTCCTGGCCGACGGCCAGGCCGTGGTCTGGGCCGGCCGCGTCCTCGGGGTGCGGCTCCCCGAACGGGTCGCGGGAATCGACCTGTTCATGCGGCTGCTGGCAGCCGCGGAGACCGCGGAGATCCCCGTCCACCTGCTCGGCGCACGGCAGGACGTACTGGACCTCATGCTCGGCCGGATCGCCGAGCGGTTCCCCGCCCTGCGCGTGGCCGGCAGCCGCAACGGCTACTTCCAGGACTCCGAACAGGGCGAGATCGCCGACGCGGTGGCCGCGAGCGGTGCCCGGATGCTGTTCCTCGGCATGACCTCGCCCAAGAAGGAGATCTTCACCGCCGGCTACGGCAAGCGCACCGGCGCCCACGTGGTGCACGGCGTCGGCGGCTCCTTCGACATCCTGGCCGGCATCACCAAGCGCGCCCCCCTGGTCTGGCAGCGGATGGGGCTCGAATGGTTCTACCGGACCCTCCAGGAACCGCGCCGCCTGGGCAAGCGCTACCTCACCACCAATGCCGCCTTCCTCCTCATGACGGTCCGGGAACTCATCCGCCGCACACCGTCCACACCGTCTGCCGGTTCCGCGAACAGGAGTCACTGATGCGCGTCGTCGTCGTGGGACAGGGATACGTCGGCCTTCCGCTGGCCATCAGGGCCGCCGAGGTCGGACACCAGGTGGTCGGCTACGACGTGGACGCGCGGCGGGTCAAGAGCCTCGCCGCGGGCGAGTCGTACGTGGAGGACGTCTCCTCCGCGCGGCTGGCCAAGGCCCTGGAGCTGGGCACGTACCAGGTCAGTGACCAGGCCCGGGACTGCGGCGGCTTCGACGTCGCGGTCGTCACCGTCCCGACCCCCCTGCAGGACGGTGCCCCCGACCTGCGCTACATCGAGGAATCCGCGCACACCCTGGCCCGCTTCCTGCGGCCGGGGGCCACCGTCGTACTGGAGTCGACCACCTACCCCGGTACCACGGAGGAGCTGTTCGGCCCGATCCTGGAGGACGGTTCGGGCCTCACGGCCGGAGTGGACTTCCACCTCGGCTACAGCCCCGAGCGCATCGACCCCGGCAACAAGGTCTGGGGCTTCCAGCAGACGCCGAAGGTGGTCTCCGGCGTCAACGCCCTCTCGCTCAAGGCCGTGGAGACCTTCTACGCGGGCCTCGTCGACACCACGGTGCCGGTGCGCTCCCCCAAGGAGGCCGAGCTGGCGAAGCTGCTGGAGAACACCTTCCGGCACGTCAACATCGCCCTGGTCAACGAGATAGCCATGTTCGCCCGTCACCTCGACATCGACGTGTGGCAGACCATCGAGGCCGCCTCCAGCAAGCCGTTCGGCTTCATGAAGTTCACCCCGGGTCCCGGCGTCGGCGGGCACTGCCTGCCCATCGACCCCTCGTACCTGTCGTGGCGGGTGCAGCGCGAGCTCGGCCAGAACTTCCGCTTCGTGGAACTGGCCAACGACATCAACAGCCACATGCCCGAGTACGTGGCGCGCCGCGTCATGGACGCGCTCAACGCCAAGCGCCGCTCGGTCAACGGCTCCCGGATCCTGCTCCTGGGGCTGGCGTACAAGAAGAACACCGGCGACGCCCGGGAATCTCCGGCGGTGCGCGTCTCCCAGCTGCTCCTGGACATGGGGGCCAAGGTGCGCGCGGCCGACCCCCACGTGGTGGAGAGCATCAAGGTCGACGCCCGCCTCTCGCGGGTGGAGCCGACCCGCAAGGAGCTGGCCGCCGCCGACGTGGTCGTCCTGCTCACGGACCACGACTCCTTCGACTACCCGATGATCACCGAGCACGCCTCGCTGATCCTCGACTGCCGCAACCGGCTGTCGGGACCCACGGTGGAGGTGCTCTGACTCCATGCCCAGGATCATCTGTGTGGCCGGAGCCCGGCCCAACTACATGAAGATCAAGCCGGTGATGGACGCCCTGGAGCGCCGAGGCGCCGAGGTCGTCCTCGTCCACACCGGCCAGCACTACGACGAGTCCATGAACGATGTCTTCTTCCGCGACCTCGGCATCCGCTCCCCCGACCGCTATCTGGGAGCCGGGTCCGGCAGCCACGCCGTCCAGACCGGCCGGGTGATGGAGGCCTTCGAGCCGCTGCTCGAAGAGCTGGTCCCGGACGCGGTCGTGGTGGTCGGGGACATCAACTCCACCGTGGCCTGCGCGCTGGTCACCGCGAAGGCCGGGCCGCTGCTGGCCCACGTGGAGGCGGGCCTGCGCAGCCGGGACTGGAGCATGCCCGAGGAGGTCAACCGGGTCGCCACCGACCGGCTCAGCGACTACCTGCTGGCCCCCTCCCCCGACGCAGCCGCGAACCTGCGGGCGGAGGGGTACCGGGAGGACCAGATCCACGTCGTCGGCAACGTCATGATCGACACGCTGCTCGCCAATCTGGACCGGGCCCGGCGCTCCGACGTCCTCGACCGCTACGGGCTCACCCGCGGCGGGTACGGCCTGGTCACCCTGCACCGGCCGGCCAACGTGGACGATCCGGACGCCCTGCGCGGCCTGCTGAAGGCGCTGGGCGAGATCGCGGGCCGCTGCCCGCTGCTGCTGCCGGTGCACCCCCGGGCGGCCGAACGGCTGGCCGAGATCGGCGTCCCCGGCGGCATCCGGCTGGTGCCGGCCGCCGGATACCTCGATTTCATCGCCCTGCAGGACTCCGCCCGCGTGGTGCTCACCGACTCCGGGGGCATCCAGGAGGAAACCACCGCGCTCGGCGTGCCCTGCGTGACCCTCCGGGAGAACACCGAGCGGCCGATCACCGTCGAGCAGGGCACCAACGTCCTGGCGGGCACCGACCCGGACCGCATCACGGCCACGGTGCACCGGGTGCTCGACGATCCGCCCGCGCCCCGCTGCCCCGAGCTGTGGGACGGCCGCGCGAGCGAGCGCATCGCGCAGGTGCTCCTGGAGGGCGGCAGCGCGGCGACCCGGCCGCGGCCCACCGACCTCGTCCCGGGCAGCGCGCCCGTCGTGTAGCGCTGTGGTCGCAGGGGTTTGCCGGAGGCGGCGGACCCTTCCGGCCACAGCACCGTTTTCCACCCCTGTTCCACCTGGATCGAAAGAAGGCTGATGGACCTCGCGGAGATCTGGCGGGTCATGCGCAGGCGCTGGTACGTGCTGCTGCCCGGGCTGCTGCTCACGGCCGCGCTCATCACCGGCGTGTACCTGCTGGTGCCGGTGGAGTACCGGTCGCAGAGCACGGTGACCCTCCTGAACTCGAAGAAGGCCACGGTGGCCTTCGACGGCAACCCCTTCCTGAGCACCCAGGCCTCGCTCACCGGCATGGCCGACGGACTCGCCCGGAACCTGAACTCCGACGATTCCAAGGCCGACCTGAAGGCCCAGGGACTCACCGGCGTGTACGAGGCGAAGATCGCCGACAACGCCCAGGGGCCCTTCATGTGGCTGAGCGTCACCGGCACCGACCCGGCCGCCGTCCTGCAGTCCGACAAGCTCTTCACGGCCTACGCCGAGAAGCGGCTCCTGGAGTTCCAGGCCCAGCAGTCCGTGACCCCCGAGGCGATGATCCGCATGGCGACGATCGTGCCCCCGCAGAAGCCCGAGGCGCAGACGAAGACCCGGCTCCAGTACCTGGTCATGGCGGCGGCGCTGGGCTTCGTACTCAGCCTGGTGGCCACCTTCTTCGTCGAGGCCCGGCGCCGCAAGGCCGGCAAGGCCGGCCGGCGCAAGCCCGTGGCAGCCGCTGCGGAGCCGCCCGAGACTCCCGGCTCCGATTCAGGTTCCGGTTCCGGTTCCGGTTCCGGTTCCGGTTCCGACGATCACACCGGCGCCCTCGACCCCACGGCCACGATGGCCCTCAAGGTCCTGCCCTCGTCCGCCTTCCGCTCCAAGGCACCGAAGTGACCGCCCCCACCACGGACACGGGCATCCAGGGCCCGTCCGAGGTCCCGCCCGAGGCGCCGTCCCTGGCGCGCAAGGTGGGATCCGCCGCCCGGTGGAGCCTGGTCAACACCATGGTGATGCGCCTGGGCAACTTCGTCACCGGCATCATCCTCGCCCGCTTCTTCCTCGGCCCCGAGGCCTGGGGCGTCTACGGGATCGCCCAGACGGTCCTGCTGGTCCTCCTCTCCGCCAACGAGCTCGGGGTCTCCCTCGCCATCGTGCGCTGGGAGGGCGACCCCCGCCGCTTCGCCCCGACGGTCCTCACTCTGAGCGTCGCCTCCAGCCTCCTGCTGTACGCGGGCCTGTTCGCGGCCGCCCCCCTGGTGGCCCGGGTGCTCGGCTCCCCCGAGGCCTCCGGCGTGCTGCGGGTGATGTGCGTGTGCGTGGTCCTCGACGGGCTCTCTCAGGTGCCCGCCGGTTTCCTCACCCGGGAGTTCCAGCAGGGCCGGCGGATGGCCATCGACGCCGTCAACTTCGTCCTCAGTACCGCGGTGACGCTGCTGCTGGCCGTCCAGGGCTGGGGTGCGATGAGCTTCGCCTGGGGCTCCGTCGCGGGCAACGTGGCCGCGCTCATCGGCTGCTGCCTGGCCGCGCCCGGCACCCTGAAGTTCGGCTGGGACCGGGAGCAGGCCCGCGCCCTGCTGCGCTTCGGGCTCCCGCTCGCCGGGGCCAGCATGCTCGCGCTCGGGGTCGTCAACGTGGACACCATGGTGGTGGGTTCCTCCCTCGACCAGCTGGCCCTCGGCTTCTACGTGCTGGCCTTCAACATCTCCGGCTGGCCCGTACGGATCATCTCCGAGGCGGCCCGCCGGGTCTCCTTCGCCGGGTTCTCCCGGCTGGCCGACTCCCCCGGCGCATTGGCAGGGGGCTTCGGCCGGGCCCTCGGCGTGGTGATGACGGGCACGGTCCCGCTCTGCGTGCTGCTGGCCGCCCTCGCCGGGCCGATCGTGGAGCTGGTCTACGGGGCGCGCTGGCTGCCCGCCGCCGCCGCACTGCCGTGGCTGATGGGCCTCGGGCTGGTCCGGATCGGCTGCGAACTGGCCTACGACTGCCTGGTGGCCATCGGCCGCCGCCGCTCCCTCATCGGGGTCCAGGGCCTGTGGCTCGTCGTCCTGGTCCCGGTGCTGGTGGCCGGCGCCGGCGCGGGCGGGATCGAGGGGGTGGCCCAGGGCCACGTCCTGGTGGCCGGGGCCGTCGTGGTGCCGGTGTTCCTCTTCGCCCTGCACCGGGGCGGCGTCGGGCTGGGCACCGTGGCGCGCGCCTGCGCCTGGCCCTTCCTCGGCGGGGCCGTGATGACGGGCGTGGTCCTCGCACTGGAACGGCTCCTCGGCGACGGCGTCCTCGCGCTCCTGGCGACCGCGGCCGCCGCGACCCTGTGCTACGCCGTGTGCGTCCTGCCCAGCTTCGGGTTCCTGCGCGGCGCCGAACCGGCCGCCGCGGCCGCGACGATCAAGGACTGACTCCATGGCACGCGTGCGCAAACGACTGTGGGCCTGGCTGCTGGCCGGGGTCTTAACCGTCGCCGCCCTGACCCTCTACCAGGCCGAGCGGACGGGCCGCAGCGAGTCGGCGGCCGGTACCTGCCCGGAGAGCGCCCTCGAATGCCCCGGCCAGGAGAAGCCCCTCCCGCTGCCCGCGCCCAGCGCCGCGCCCTCCGACTCGCCGTCCGCGCCGGTCAGCCCGAGCCCCTCCGCGACCTCGGCCTCCCCGTCCCCGTCGGCCACTGCCCCGCCGGGCAGCAGCGCGCCGCCCGCACCGGGCCCCGTCTGCAACGCCACCTCGCCCGGCGCCTGCGGCTTCCCCGACGCACGGTCCACCGGTCCCCGGATCGCGCTGGAGCGGCACGACACGGGGAACATGTCGATCAAGACCAACGGCACGGTCATCCGGGGCTGGGACATCCGCGGTTCGCTGGACGTCTACGCCGACAACGTCACGATCATCGACAGCCGGATCACCTCGACCAACTGGTGGGGCGTCAACCTCCGTCCGGGCTTCAAGGGCCTGCGGGTCCTGCACACCACGATCACCGCGCTGCCGGGCAAGGGCCCCGACAACGGAGGCGTCAACTACGCGGTCTCCAACATGGGCGAGAGCTCCGTCGAGGTCGGCTGGTGCGACGTCTCGGTGTTCGGCAACGCCCTGTCCATGGGCCAGGGCGATCTGCACGACAACTACGTGCACGACATCGTCGCCTTCCGCAACCTCGGCGGGGAGTGGCAGCACACCGACGCCGTGATCAGCGGCGGCGGCAACAAGGGCCGGCTGACGGTCCGCCACAACACGCTGCTGAACTCCGTCCCGATCGACAAGGGTGCCAGCGCGGCGCTCGGGCTCTTCGCCGACACCGGCGTGGTCTCCAACGTGGTGGTCGACAAGAACTGGCTGGCCGGAGGGGCGTACGCGCTCTACGGCGGCGGCCCGGGAGCCACCGGCATCCAGGTCACGGACAACGTGTTCTCCACCCAGTACCACCCCAACAGCGGGCTTTACGGGGCGGTCGCCGCGTGGAACGCGGGCGGCGCGGGGAACGTGTGGCGCGGCAACCGCATGTCGGACGGACGCCCCGTCGTCCCCGAGCCCTCCCCCTGACCACCGAGAGGACATGACGTGCGCTCCATCGCCCGGGCCCCCTGGGAGCTGCTCAAGCGGGCCTTCGGCTGGCTGGTGCTCTTCGAGGCCAGGAACAAGCTCGTACTGGCCCCCTCCGCCCTGCGGCTGCGCCGTTTCGAGAACGCGGAGACCAGCAGGCTCGGCTCGCTCCTGGGCCGGCCGCCGGCCGCCCTGGTCGCCACCGTGATCGCCACCCACCGGCGCCCCGAGGCCCTGCGCGCGGCGGTGGCCTCGGCGCTGGCGCAGACCGTGTCCGACCAGGTGGTCGTCGTCGTGGACGACGGGGCAGGTCTGCCCGAACTCCCTCCGGACCCCCGGCTCTTCGCGGTCTCACTGGCCCGGAACACGGCCACGGCCGGGGTCGTGCGCAACGTGGGGATCCGGCTGAGCCGCTCTCGGTACGTGGCCTTCCTGGACGACGACAACCTGTGGGAGCCGGACCATCTGGAGCAGGCCCTGACGGTCCTGGAGTCACCGGGCGGGCCGGACGCGGTGTACACCGCGCTGCGCAGGATGCTCCCCGACGGATCGCAGCGGGACGTCCTGTCGGTGCCCTTCGACCGCCGCCGCTCGGCGCACGAGGCCTTCCTCGACACCAACGCCTTCGTGGCGCGGCGCACCCCGGCCCTGCACTTCAGCCGGCTGCGGCGGACCCCGGAGGTCCTGCCCCGCGAGGACTGGGAGCTCGTGCGCCGCTACAGCCGGCGCCACGAGGTCCGCCACCTGCCCCGGCCGACCGTCCGCTACCTGGTCAACCCGGAGAGCTTCTACACCGCCTGGGAGGGGTCGGCGCCCGCGGGCCCGGCGCCCACGGGTCCGGCCCCCACCGCCTGACCCGCCCGGGTCAGGGTCCCGGCGTGGCGCGCAGGGCCCTCCGGCTGGTCAGGGCACGCGCCGCGGCCCGGCTGGCCGGGCGGCCGAGCGCCGCACGGGAGGTCTCCCGTAGCAGCACGGCCGCGTGGAAGGCCGCGGTGGCCGGCGCCGAGTGCCGGCGGCCGTAGAGGCGCACGCGGTTGAGGGTCAGCAGGGTCCACAGGCGCGGGGAGACCTGCGAGTCCCCGCCGAGGTGGACGGCCGAGGCGGCGGGTTCGAGGCGGGTGGCGAAGCCGTGGTCGCCGGCCCGCAGGCAGTACTCGGTCTCCTCCGAGTACAGGAAGAACGATTCGTCCCAGGCGCCGCAGGCGTCCAGGCACTCACGGGAGAGGGCCATCAGCGCGCCGGACGCCCAGTCGGCGACCGTCCTGCGCCCGTACGCCGCCGGATCGGTGACCAGTTCGCTCCACCGCGGGAAGCGTCCCGCGCGACGGTTGCCGATCACGGCCTCGCCGAGGGCCCGGGTCACCCGGGACTCCCTGCGCAGCGAGTGGTGGAGCGTGCCGTCCTCCTCGTACAGCAGGGGCACGCTGATGCCCACCCGGCGCCCGCCGTCCCCGCCGTCGACGGGGGCGCCGAGCGCGCCGACGAGGTGGCGCGCGCAGCCCTCCCGCATCCGCAGGTCCGGGTTGCAGACCAGGCCGACGCTGAAGCCGCCCTCCCATCCGGCGGCGGCCTTCAGGGCCGCGTTCACCCCGGCGGCGTAGCCGGCGTTGCGACCGGTCTGGACGATCGTGGCCTCCGGCGCCAGCGACCGGATCACCTCGACGGTGTCGTCGGCGGAGTCGTTGTCGGCGACGACGAGCCGCCAGTCGACCCCGGCCATGCCCTGCGGCAGGGAGGCGAGGAACCCGGGTATCACCTTGGCGCTGTTCCAGGTGACGACGAGGACGGCTACGGGGCCGGCTGCATCCGGCCGGTCCGGGCCGCGGTCGGCTGCGGGGCCGGAAGCTGTGCTGTCGGAGGGCACGGGTTCTCCAAGGTTCGGGGCTCGGGCGCGGAGCGCCGGATGAAGCCGAGGTAACTGCCTCCGGCGGCGATCGTCAGGAAGAACATCCCGGCGAACATCGGGAAGCTGAGGGCGTCGAAGGTGGCCGCGCTCACCAGGGCGACGAGGGCCGAGGCGAAGAAGGCCTGGCCGAGCTCCCGGTCGGACTCGTCGGCGGCGATACGGCGGATGGCGCCACCCTGGTGGATTCCGGCGAGGAACAGCGCCAGGAGCGCGAGCAGGCCCAGCAGGCCCATCTCCGCCAGGGTCAGCATGTACTGGTTGTCGGTGAAGAAGTACAGGTCCGGTGTGAAGGTGCCCAGGCCCCGGCCGAACAGCGGGCGTTCCTCCAGGTAGGGCACGATCGCGCTGTACTTCACGGTGCGGGCCTGGGTGCTGCTGTCGGAGTTCGACACGAAGGACGCGAAGAGCGTGGTGATCGTGCCGATCAGTCCGGGTACCAGGACCTTGAAGACGGCCACCGAGCCGAGGAGCAGTCCGAAGGCGGTCCAGCGGCGCTGCGGCTTCCACCTCGGCACCATCACCAGCACCACGATGAGGGCCCCGATGATGGAGGTCCGCGACACCGTCAGCGGCAGGGCGCCGCCCATCAGCGCCACCGGCGCCCAGCGGCGCCAGCGGCTCAGGTGCGCCCGGACCGGATCGAAGGCCTGCTGGATCGCGAAGGGCAGCATCAGGGCGAGCATGCCGCCGAACTCCAGCGGCTGCGCGGTGGTCGAGCGCGGCCGGGTGAACGCCCCGCGGTCCAGGGTGGTGATCTGCGCGACGCTCGACTGGAGCCCCGGGATGCTGATCTTCTCGGCGATGTTCGTCGCGGTGAAGAAGTCGTAGTAGCCGATGGCGGCGACCACCGCCCCCATCACGACGGCCCGCCGCAGCAGCACGTCCAGGCGTGCCCGGTCCTGGATCCCGGCGGAGATCAGCACCACCAGCGAGACCCAGACCAGCAGGCCGATCAGTCCCCGGTCTGCGCCCAGCACCTCCTTGTGCGAGCTTCCCCGGGAGGCGTTCGCCAGGTACGAGGCAAGGACCGAGACGGCCAGCAGCCACATGACGACCCGGGGCAGCCGGGTGCCGGGGGCCGGTCTGATCCGGCCGGTCAGCCAGGTGGCCAGGTACCAGAAGAGGGCCAGGAGCGCGAAGACGTTGGCCGGGGTGCCCACGCCGCCCAGGCCCGGAAGGGTCAGGTTGGAGGGGATGAAGAAGGCCAGCCCCAGATAGCCGGTGAGCAGTGCGGTGGCGTCCAGCTCACGATGGCGGGTCCGCTTGCGCCCGCGCTTGCCGGCCGTACCGGCCGCGGCCTCGGCGGCCTCCCGCCGGCGCCGCCGGCCCGCCAGCATGCTCTCCATGACGAAGGAGGCGGTGAAACCGGCGACCAGGCCCGCGATGACCACGGCCAGTACCTGCTGGTAGCGGGTCTTGAGCTGGGGTTTCGGGGTCTGCGGCAGCACCACGGGGGCGGTCTGCACGAAGTACGCGGGCTGTACCTTGGCCGCCGCCTGGAGCGCGTTGAGCTGCTCCCCGGCGAACTCGGTGAGCTTGGTGGTCTCCTTGAGCACCTTGTTGCGGTTGGTGCCCGTGACGGTCAGGGTGAGCATCGGGCCCGAGGCGTTCGCGGCGAATCCGACCGTGTAGGGGTCGGTCACCCCGAGACCGTGCAGGTCCCGCGCCGCGTCGGCGCCCGACAGGGTCCTGATGAGCACGTCGGCGGTCACCACGAGCGAACCGCCCGCGTTCGCGATGGGGTTGCCGAAGGCGGGGGCCAGTTCGGCCACCGCCGTGGAGTCCAGGAGGGCCACCGAGCTCTGGGACTGGTAGGACACCGGGACCGTCTGGTACAGCTGCCCGCCCGCGAGGACCCCGCACAGCGTCAGGGGCGCCATGACGTACCAGCGGCGCCGCAGTACGGCTCCTATCTCACCGATGTTCACGAATGCTCCCTCCCAACCACCCTGGAACCGTTGGCGTGTTGCCCGGCGTCCTGGGAAGATCGAACACGACGGAAGGAATCCTGTGTCGCCTGGTGAGCTGTTCCGCACGCTGCGCCGCCGCTGGTACGTGCTGGCCCTGGCGGCAGTGCTCGCGGCCTCCGGGGCGCTCCAGGTGCTCCGGCCCACCACCACCTACGTGAGCACCGCGATCGTGGTCCTCAAGCCGCCCGTGACGAGCAACCAGCCCAACCAGCTCGCCAATCTGCAACCGCCGCTGGCCGCCGTCTCCCTCGCCGCCGTACAGCAGCTGGACTCCTCCGACGGGGAGGCCGAGCTGCGCGCGGCCGGGGTCGCGGGCACCTACCGGCTGATCCCGCGCAACAGCGGCACGAGCGTCACGCCGCGCTATCTGATCCCCTCCCTCCAGATCCAGGCGGAGCACACGGACCCGGCCACGGCCGACAGCTCGGTGCTCAAGGTCGTCGAGGTCTACGGGAAGCACCTTTCGGACATGCAGGCCGAGCAGCGGATCCCGGCGGCGGGCCGGATGAGCGTCACCCTGCTCGTGCCGCCCTCCGCGGTGGCGCAGCTCGGGACGAAGAGCCGCGGGCTGGCCGGGACGGCGGTACTGGCCGTGGTCGCCGGGGTGGCCTGCGCACTGTGGACCGATCAGTTCCTGGCGGGCCGCGCCCGGCGCCGGCGCGTTCGCGCCGGCGCTGGGGGCAACGGGCCGCTGCGGGGCGAGAGCCCCGTGCCGACGGCCGCGGCGGCCCGCTGAGACAGCGGGCCGCCGGGCCGCCAACGCCCCTGGTTCGGGGCGGTGGTGCGGTGTCATCAGATCCCTCGGCGCTTCCAGGACTGCCACCAGAGCCATTCGCGTCCCCGGTCGGCGACCGCGGACAGCACCAGCGGCTGGAGGTACGGCATCGTGCGGGCCCCGATCCGCCGGCGCCTGCGCAGTGCCCCGTACTCGGCGAGCGAGGTGTACTGCGGCAGGCACTCGGCGGCGAAGGCCTCCAGCTCCTCGACCGGGACCACGTCGGTGCGCCCGCGGTCGTAGGCCCGGTAGGCGCGCCGCAGGGCGTACCGGGCGAGCCGGGTGCGGGCCGCGGTGGACAGCCGGCCCGCCTCCGGGAGCAGGCCGCCGCACTTGTCCAGCACCGAGTCGAAGGCGACGAGGCGCTGGCGCAGGTCGTCGAGCTGTCCGCCGAAGTCGGTGGTGGACATGTTGTTGCCGTGGACCCGGTAGAAGGCCTGGTCGGCCCCCCGGACGTAGCCCACGTCTGCGTGGGCGGCGAGCCGCATCCACATCTCGATGTCCCCGGCGTGCGGAAGCTCCGGATCGTAGCCCCCGACCTTGCGCTGGAGGCTGGTGCGCACGACCACCTCGGGTGAGGTGATGCACCCGGTGCCCTCCCGGAAGCGCCGCTCCAGCCACCACCGCCCGGGGTAGACCACCGAGCCGGTGCTCTGGGTGCGGGCCTCGGGCAGCGGCCCGCCGTGCTGGAACCGCAGCGGCCTGCCGTAGGCGAAGCCGGCCCGCGGGTGGGCGTCGAGCAGGGCCGCGGCGCGCACCAGGGCGCCGGGGACCAGCCGGTCGTCGGCGGAGAGCAGGGCGACGTAGTCCCCGTCCGCCCACTCCAGCAGGCCCTCGTTGTAGGTGGCGATGTGCCCCTGGTTCTTCTCGTGGACCCGGACCTCGATCCGGGGATCGGCGGCCGCGAGGGCGCGCGCGACCTCCGCGGAATCGTCGGGCGAGGCGTCGTCGATGATCAGTACCCGTACGTCGACGCCTTCCTGTTCGTCCAGGACGCTCTTGACGCAGTCGGCCAGGAAGTGGCCGTACTTGTAGCAGGGGATCACCACGCTGACGGTGCTCACTGGCCGGACACCTCCGTGGATCCCTCCGTGAGCGGGGCGGGGGCCGTGGTGGTGAAGACCGGGCCGACCCAGTAGTTCACCGATCCGAAGGTGTTGTTCGGGAAGACCGTGGCCGCCCCGTACTTGTAGAGCCCGTTGCCGGTGACGGGGCCGCCGGTGCCGTCGGCCGGGGCGACCAGCGGGTAGGAGCGGTGCGCGGCGCTGAAGTAGCCGCCGTCCACGGAGTACTTGCCGTTCGGCGCGTGGTACGAGGCCACGTACTCGGTGTTCGCGGTGATGGCCACCGGGGTGGTGAAGTGCAGCTGCTGCCAGCCGGACAGGGTCTCGCTGCCGAAGGTTCCGGTGGCCAGGAGCGTGCCGGTGGCGGTCCAGAGGCTGCCGGTGTGGGTGCCGGTGTTCCCGGGGCCCTTGTAGAAGGTGACGCCGGTGATGTAGCCGGCGACCGTGGACTGGAAACGGGTGCCCAGTTCCACGGAGTTGGTGTCGTCGCCGACGTTGGCGGTGGTCGGGGTGGCGTTCGGACCCCACAGGGTGCAGGGGCAGGTCACCGCCGGAGGGGTCGCGCTGGTGGTGAAGGTCCAGGTGACCGGCGCGGCCATGAGGTTGCCCCACAGGTCGGCGGCCTGCACCGACGCCGTGTAGGTGGTGTTCAGCGCCAGTTCGGAGGACGGGGTGAAGGTGGCGCTGTTGGACACGTCGAGGATCTTGCTTCCGGGGACGTTGGAGCCGCCGGGACCCTTGAGGGTGAACACCAGGGTGTCCACGTCCACGGCCGAGCTGAAGGTGGCCTTCACCGTCGTGGTGATCGCGGTGCCGGTCGCCGCCGACTGCGGGGTGGTCGAGGTGACGGTCGGGGGCGTCGTGCTCGCGGTGGCGGTGTCGAGGACCGCGTCGACCCAGTAGTTGCTGCCGGAGGAGGCGCTCGACGGGAACCCGCCGGTGCCGCTGTAGCGGTAGACGCCGTTGCCGCCGTCGGTGCCGCTCTTCAGGGCGGTGAGCGGGGCGAGCCCCGCGGCGGCCGAGGCGAAGGTGGTGTCGTAGGAGTATCCGCCGTTGGGGGCGAAGTAGGAGGCGATGTAGGTGGTGTTGGCCTTGACGGGGATCGGGGAGGAGAAGTTGAGCTGCTGCCAGCCCGAGGCCGTCTCGTTGGTGAAGGTGCCCGTGGCCAGGCGCTGGCCGGTACTGCTCCACAGGCTGCCCGTGTGGGTGCCGGTGTTGGCCGGGGACTTGTAGAAGCGGACGCCCGTGATCGAACCGGGCACCGAGGAGCGGATCTTCACGCCGAGTTCCACGGCGCTGCCGTCGCCGGCGTTGACGGTGCCCGGCACGGCCGCGGCGGGCCAGACGGTGCAGGGGCACTGCTGGGGGCCCACGGTCAGCGGCACGGTGGTGGTGGCGCCGATGTTGACGCTGTCGTCCACCGCGCGGACCTTGATCTGCGCGGCACCGGGGGTGGTCGGGGTCCACTTGTAGCTCCAGGACGCGACGCCCGTGGTGGCCTTCCAGGTGGTTCCGCCGTCGGTGGAGACCTCCACGCGGGCCACGACTCCGCCACCGCTGTCGGAGGCGGTGCCCGTGATGGTCACGGGCCGCAGGGCGGGCACCGTGGCATTCGCCGCGGGGCTGCTCACGGTGATGACGGGGCCGGTGGTGTCCGTGGAGGCGGTGGCCACGAGCAGGTTGCTCTGCAGGGACTTGGGCTGGACCCCCATGTCGGCGAAGATGTTCACCGTCGCCTGCTGCATCCGCTTGTCCTCGGTGACCACCGCGTCGTCGGGGTTCCCGGTCGGCATGTTGGTCAGGCCCCAGGACCACTGCACGGTGCCGGAGCCGAAGACCAGCGCGTTCGAGATCTGGTCGCGGAAGGCGACCAGGCTGTGCGTCGCGGTCCCGTTGCCGTAGGTGTTGCCGTAGTCGAGGCGGTACTTGCCGTCGTTGATGTCCACCGTGGTGGACGACATCGCGATCTGCCCGGGCGGGCGGGCGGCGTCCTCCACGTCACTGTCCCACTCGTAGCCGAGCGTGCCGACGGGGAAGGTGGCGGTCTGGGAGGGGGTCAGGTTCGCGACGGTGGTGCCCCGCCACAGGCGCATCTTGGCGTAGGCGCCGGGCACGGTGATCGCGTCGCTGCGGTAGCCGTTCACGCTGAACAGCGAGCCGGTGACCTGGTTCTGCGGCTGGTAGGGCCGGCCGTTCGTGGCGCTGGCCGGGTCCATGAAGGTACCCGTCCAGATCCCGCTCGGGTCGGGGATGCCGTTGGGCTGGGGGAAGGAGAGCTTGGTCTCCTTGTAGCAGACCAGGGTCCGGTTGGCCGTGTTGGCCCCGTCGATGCTGGGGGTCAGGCGGGTCTTCCAGAAGACCTCGTTGCCGGCGAAGTAGGTCTGGTTGACGCCCGCGTGACGGGCGTTCAGCGCGTTGGTGAACTGGTCCTGGGTCCAGTACTCGTCGTGGCCCGAGGACATGAACACCTTGTGGTTCTGCAGCTGGGTCGCGCCCTTGGTCGACATGTCGATGCCCGACATGTAGCTGACGTCATACCCGTTGCGCTCCAGCCAGGCGACCATCTGGTACTCGGATCCGTAGATCCCGTTCTCCCCGCCGATGTCCATCGGCCGGTTGTAACTGACCTCGTAGGCGCGGCCGTCGGGCGCGGGGCCGGCGCCGTCGTACAGGTCCTGGCCGCCGTAGTTGTTGTACGCCTGCCAGGTCTGGTCGCTGGTCTGCACGACGATGTCGGAGTGGCTGGAGTCGTTGCGGACCACGAACGGATAGGGCATGACCCCGTTGCCGTCCGCCTGGTCGAAGTTGGCTATGTAGAGGCCGGAGACGGCGTCGGAGGGCACTGACCAGGTCGCGGTGACCGGCCAGTTGCCGCAGTCGACCAGGCCGGTGGAGGGCTTGGTGGTGCAGCTCTGCGGGGCGCCGCCCTGCGGGAAGTTCGCCGGGTGGGTCTGGGCGGCCTGGGCCGGGGTCGACATCAGGCGGGCGCCGTCACCCCCGTAGTGGCCGAGTCGGTAGACCGACACCTTGTACGCCGTCGGCGACTGGATCTTGAACTGCAGGGTCTCGCCCGCCTGCACGCTCTCCTTGGCCGGGAAGCCCTTGATGTCGCCGTAGGCGCTGGGCGCGAACCAGTCGGACATCGGTGTGCCCGTCTTGGAGTTCTCGCACACGATCGCGTTGGAGCCGGGACCGCACGGATCCGCCGCGACCGCCACCGATGGCGGCAGCGCCGCCGCCATCAGCGCTGCCACCACGGTGTAGAGCCCGTACCGCAGCAGCCTTGTCCTTCTGTTCATCCGAACCTCATTTGGGAGGGGCTTTGGTGATTCGACGCCGGAGCGTCAGCGCAGCGCTGCTGAGAGCGCGTCCACGACCCGCTGCTGTTGGGCGGCGGTGATCTGCGGGAAGAGCGGGAGGGACAGCATCCGGTCGGCGGCCAGCTCCGCGTGCGGGAAGGCCCCACGGCCGTGGCCCAGGTGGGCGAAGGCCGGGGTGAGATGGACGGGCGCCGGATAGTGCACGCCCGCGCCGATGCCTTCCGCGTTGAGCTTGCCGACGACGGCGTCGCGATCGGCGCCGGCGACCCGGATGACGTACAGGTGCCATACATGGACGTTGCCCGGCGCCGTGACCGGCAGGGTGAGGCGTCCGGTGGCCGCCAGGTCCGCGAGCAGGCCGTCGTAGCGGGCGGCGGCGGCCC
Source organism: Streptomyces sp. NBC_00086 (assembly GCF_026343255.1). Lineage (NCBI taxonomy): Bacteria > Bacillati > Actinomycetota > Actinomycetes > Kitasatosporales > Streptomycetaceae > Streptomyces > Streptomyces sp. NBC_00086. The sequence continues at coordinate 235,448 of NZ_JAPELZ010000001.1, forward strand.
GGCGGGCCTCGTTCCCCTCGGCGAGCCTGGCCAGCTTGGCCCGCAGCACCACGGCCTGCAGACCGTCGAGCCGGCTGTTGAATCCGGCCACGTCGTGCCGGTACTTGGCCACGCCTCCGTGGTTGGCCAGCGCCCGCACCAGGTCGGCGGCCTCCTCGTCGTCGGTCACCACCGCGCCCGCGTCCCCGTAGGCGCCCAGGTTCTTGCCCGGGTAGAAGCTGGTCGCGGCGATCCCGCCACTGCCCGGGGTGCGGCCCTCGCGGGAGGCCCCCTGGCTCTGCGCGGCGTCCTCGACGAGCTTGGCGTACGGGGGCAGGCCCGCGGCCAGAGCGGCCGTGTCGGCGCACTGCCCGTAGAGGTGGACCGGGACCACCGCGCGGGTGGCCTTGGTGACCGCGTCGAGCGCGGCCTGCGGGTCCAGCAGCAGGGTGTCCGGGAGGCAGTCGGCCAGCACCGGCCGTGCGCCGATCCGGGCGACCGCGCCGGCGGTGGCGATGAAGGTGTTCGCGGGCAGCACGACCTCGTCGCCGACGCCCACTCCGCTCGCCCGCAGGGCCAGTTCCAGGGCGTCGGTGCCGTTGGCCACGCCGACGCAGTGTCCGACCCCGGCGAAGTCCGCGTACTCGCGCTCGAAGGCCCGTACCTCCTCGCCGCCGATGAAGGCGGTGTCGGCCAGTACGCGGTCGAATCCCGCACGTAATGCGTCCGCGACCTCGGCGTGCGCGGCCTTCAGGTCGACGAGCGGTATCTGGTTCATGCGGCTGTGCTCCCCATCCGTGTCTCCGGCCTCCGGCCGGTCTCCAACTCATCGGCCCGCAGCTCGTCGAGCGCCGGGCCCCCCGCCTCGCGCAGCCGGCGGGCGGGGCTTCCGGCCCACACCTCGCCTGCCGGCACGTCGGTCAGGACCGTGCTTCCCATCCCGGTCAGCGACCAGGCGCCGACCTCCCGGTACTCCCGGACCAGCGCGCCGGCGCCCACGTAGGCCCCGCGCCCCAGCCGTACCCCGCCGCCGAGGCGGACCCCGGAGGCCAGGGTCGCGAAGTCCCCGACCTCGTCGTCGTGGGTGAGGACCACGTGCGGCATGACCGCCACGTGGGACCCCACCCGTACCGCCGCCGTCAGCACGCAGTGCGCGAGCAGCACCGTGCCGGGGCCGAGGACCGAGGAGCCGGAGAGGGCCGCCGTGGGGTGGACCACGGTGGCGTACCGGCTCTCGGGCAGTGCCAGGCGCCGCACCAGGCGGGCCCGCACCCCGTAGTCGCGGGGGCTGCCGACGCAGACCACCACGCGGGCGTCCACACGTTCGTGCACCAGGGCGCTGCCGCCCAGGACGGGCACCCCGTCGACGTCCCGGCCGTGCAGGGCCGGGTCGTCGTCGAGGTGCCCGGCGAGCCGCCAGCGCGGGGCCCGGCCGGCCGCCAGGTCGGCGGCGGCCGCGTCCCGTACGGCCTGGGCGGTTTCGCGGGCGAAGCCGCCCGCGCCGACGATCAGCAGGCTTTCGGTCGTCGGGGTCCCGGTCCCTGTCCCGGTCCCGGTCCCGGTCCCGGGATCGTGCGGCCCGCTCATCCGCCGTCCGCCTGTTCGCGCAGCACCGCCACCACCCGGTCCTGCTGCCCCTCGGTCATCGTGTGGAACAGCGGCAGGATCAGGGAGTCGCGGGTGATCCGCTCGGTGACCGGCAGCGGCGCCGCCCCGTGATCGGCGTACGCCGGCTCCAGGTGGGAGGCCATGATCCCGCGCCGGGCCGAGATCCCGGCCTCGGCCAGCGCCGCGAGCAGTTCGTCGCGGCCGACGGGGAAGTCCTCGGCCAGGAGCACCCAGTACGACTGGAAGTTGCCCTCGCCGTGAGCGGGGTCCCGGACCGGGGTCAGGCCCGGGATCCCGGCGAGGAGCCGCGCGTACCGGGCGGCGAGGAAGCGCCTGCGGGCCACGATCTCGTCCAGTTTGCCCAACTGCACCAGGCCGACCGCGGCCTGGATGTCGGTCATCCGGTAGTTGTAGCCGACCTCCAGGTAGCTCTCGGCGATCGGCTTGCTGCTCGCGTGCCGCTGCGCCGCGGACACGTTCATGCCGTGCTCGCGCAAACGGCGCAGCCGCTCCGCCCACGCGGCGTCGTCCGTGGTCACCATGCCGCCCTCGCCGGTGGTGATCACCTTGCGGGGGTGGAAGGACCAGGCGGCCAGCAGCGCCCCCTGGCCCACCGACTTGCCGCCGACGGTGGCGCCGATTCCGCAGGCGGCGTCCTCCACCAGCGCGAGGCCCCGGTCGGCGCAGGCGGCGCGCAGGGCGTGCACGTCGGCCGGGACCCCGCCCTGGTGGACGGCGATCACCGCCTTGGTGCGCGGGGTGCGGACGGCGTCCACGGTGGCCGGGGTCAGGTTCCCGGTGGCCTCCTCGACGTCCGCGAAGACCGGCTGCGCGCCCACGTAGCGCACCGCGTTGGCCGTGGCGATGAAGGACAGCGAGGGGACGACGACCTCGTCGCCCGGTCCGAGGTCCAGTGCGATGAGCGAGAGGTGCAGGGCCGTGGTGCACGAGCTCACCGCGATGCCGTGCTCCGCGCCCACCCGCTCGGCGAAGGCCCGCTCGAACTCCGCGACCCTGGGTCCCTGGGCCACCCAGCCGGACAGGACCGCGTCGGCGGCGGCCCGTGCCTCGTCCTCGCCGAGCCACGGGATCATGACGGGGATCCGGGCGGGCGCGGGAGCGGCGGCCTCCCGGGCGCTCATCGGCCGGCCTCCGCGGCGGCCGCGTCACCGGCGGCCGCGTCCGCCGCGCGCTCGGCCCGCCACCAGTCGACCAGGTCCCGCAGCCCGCTGCGCAGGTCGATCTCGGCGGTGAAGCCGAGGTGGACGGCGGCCTGCGAGGTGTCCGCGAGCCGGCGGGTCACCCCGTTCACGGCGCGGGCCGGTCCGTGCTCCGGCGCCAGGCCCTCGGCGCCCATGGCCTCCAAGAGGCCGTTGGCCAGGTCGAGGAGACTGGTCTCGGAGCCGCTCGCGACGTTGAACACCTCGTCGGTCAGGTCCGATTCGGCGGCCAGCAGGTTGGCCCTGGCGATGTCGCGGACGTCGACGAAGTCCATGGTCTGGGTGCCGTCGCCGAGGATCAGCGGCGGTTCGCCCGAGGCGATCCGCTCCATCCAGCGGATCAGTACCTCGGTGTACAGCCCGTGGATGTCCATCCGGGGGCCGTACACGTTGAAGTAGCGCAGGGCGACGTAGTCCAGCCCGTACATGGCGTGGAAGCTGCGCAGCACGCCCTCGTTGAAGGCCTTCGCGGCCCCGTAGAAGGTGTCGTTGTTGTAGGCGTGGTGGCGCTCGGTGGTCGGGAAGGACTCCGCCATCCCGTAGACCGAGGCCGAGGACGAGGCGACCACCTTGCCCACGCCGGCGGCCGCGGCGGCCTCCAGCACGTTGAACGTCCCGTCGACCATCACCTCGTTGGCCAGCCGCGGCTCCTCGGCGCACTGGGTGATCCGGATCGCCGCCAGGTGGAAGACGAAGTCGGCGCCCTCGGTCGCCTTGCGCACGGCGGATATGTCCCGGATATCGCCCTCGACCAGGTCCACGACCCCGCTCGGCAGGGCGCGGGCCAGGTTGGCGCGACGTCCCCGGACGAAGTTGTCGAGCACGACGATCTCGCGTGCCCCGTTGTCCACCAGCAGGTCCACCAGGTGCGAGCCGATCGTGCCCGCTCCGCCGGTGACCAGAATCCTCTTGCCTCGTACGCTGCTCAACGCCCTGCCCCTACTGAGTCGGTCATGGTGTTCCCTGCTGTGCCCGGCGCGCCGCACGCGGCCCGGGCGGCGCCTCCGACCCTCAACGGCCGGTGCGGAGTCCGACGACGGCGCCCTTGAACTCCAGGCTGCGGGAGGCCGCTTCGAGGATGTCGAGGACCTGGAGTCCGGCCCGGCCGTCGGTGAGTGCGGGCCGCCGCGTCCTGATCGCCGCGGCGAACTCCTCGACCATGCTGCGCAGGGCCTCCTTCTCGCCGAGCGCGGGTGCCACCATGTCGCCGGTCCGGTAGGAGACGAGCATGTCGCGGCGCTCGTCCGCGCCGATCTCCTGCGGCGCCGTGAGGTCGACCCCCCGGTCGAACACCGCGACCCGCTGGGTGGGGTTGAGGTCGTCCCACACCAGGGTGCGCTTGGAGCCGCCGACCATCGTGGTGCGGACCTTCACCGGTGACAGCCAGTTGACGTGCACGTGCGCGATGGCGCCGGTGTTGAGCTGGAGCGTCAGGTAGGCCACGCAGGACTGACCGGCCCCGATCGGGTCGGCCCCGTGCGCGGCGACGGCGACCGGGTGGACGTTGTCCGGGAGGATGAAGTCGAGGACCGAGAGGTCGTGGGGGGCCAGGTCCCACAGGACGTCGATGTCCTTCTGGACCAGCCCGAGGTTGATCCGCACCGAGTCCACGAACTGGATGTCGCCGAGTTCGCCGGAGCGGACCATGTCCCTGATGCGGCCCACGGCCGGGGTGTAGCAGTAGGTGTGGTCGCACATCAGGGTGAGGCCGCGTTCCTCGGCCTCGTTCACCAGCCGCAGTCCGTCCTCGTAGGTCGCGGCGAGCGGCTTCTCCACGAGGACGTGCTTGCCGGCGCGCAGGGCGGCCAGGGCGACGTCGAGGTGGGTTCCGGCGGGGGTCGCCACGGCGACGGCCTCGACGGCGGGGTCGGCCAGGACCGCCGCGTAGTCCGCGGTCGCCTGGACCGTGGAGTACCCGCCGAGCACCTGGCGGGCCCGGTCCACGTTCAGATCACAGAGCCAGCGGAGCCGGAACTCCGGACTCGACTGGAAGTTGCGGACGAGATTGGGGCCCCAGTAGCCCGCTCCGACGACTGCGACCCCTAACGGCTCGGTCCGTCCCGCACCTGCGCCCGCGGCGTCCCGCCCGGCGTCCTTCGCGGTGTCCTTCACAGCGTTCCCTTTCCTTCCGCGCACGCCCGCGGGCGTGTCGACGACCCATGGCCGGAACGCGTGCGAAGGAAGGGGGTGCCGTCGAGGGCATGCCGGGCGCCTGCGCGACCCGTGCGTGACCCGCCCGACGGTGATGGCCCCCACGACCGATGCCGTACGTGTTGCACGTACTTCCGCCCCCCGGCCGTCCGGCACCCCTCGCGCCGGCCGGCCACGGACAGGCGGCCTGTTCCCCCAAGCCGCCGAACCCGTAACCTGCCCCAACTACCCTGCGCCGACTGGATCGCAGCGCGGACCACGGCACTGCCGAAGCACGCCCAATCCGGTCGGCTGCGTTCAATCTAGACCACGGGGCGTACCCCCGGGGAGAGTTGGAGGAAACGGTCGGTACGGGCGTTCGAGCATGCATACTTCCGGGGTGACCAGCATCGTGATCCCGGCCCACAACGAGGGCCGGGTCATCGGCCGGCTCCTCGACGCGCTCCTGGACGGGGCCCCCTCCGCGGGACCCGACATCGTCGTGGTGTGCAACGGCTGTACGGACGACACCGCCACGGTGGCCGCCGCGCGGGGCCCCCGCGTACGGGTGGTTGAGATCCCGACTCCCTCCAAACACACGGCACTTCGGGTGGGCGACGAGCATGCTCGCGGCTTCCCCCGTCTCTACGTGGACGCGGACGTGGTGGTCGGCGCGGCCGACGTACGGGCCCTCGCCGACGCCCTCGCCACCAGCCCGGCCCTGCTCGCCGCGGCCCCCGGCCGGGACATTCCGCTTGTCGGCTGCGCCTGGCCGGTCCGGGCCTACTACCGGGTCTGGCAGCTGCTGCCGGCCGTCCGCGAGGGACTGTTCGGGCGCGGGGTGATCGCGGTGACCGAACCGGGGCACGCCCGGCTCGCCGCCCTGCCGCCGCTGATGGCCGACGACCTGGCCGCCTCCCTGGCCTTCGCACCGGGGGAGCGGCGGGTGGTGGAGTCGGCACGGGTCGTGGTCCTCCCGCCGCGCACCTGGGGCGACCTGATCAAACGCCGGGTGCGGGCGGCGACTTCCTCCGCCGAGCTGGAGCGCTTCCAGGCCGCGCGGGCTTCCGAGCCGGCGGCCGCGCCCCCGCCGTCCGCGCGCACCGGTACGGGAGACCTCCGGGAGCTGCTCCGGGCCCGGCCGCGACTCCTCCCCGGAGTGGTGGTGTTCGTGGTGGCCGCCCTCGCGGCCCGCCGGGGTGCCCGCAAGGCCATCCGGACCGGGGACTTCTCCACCTGGCTGCGGGACGAGAGCAGCCGAAAGGGCTGAGCGGCCGGCGGGTGGGGCGGTCGAATCCCTCCGTAATCAGCCCAGTTGGCCCGTACAACCATTAGGGTGCCATTCGCACGCACCACTGGCTCACCGCACAGACGCACGCCGGACCGGGAGTTCGAAAGCATGTACCTCGCGGACCGCTCCGCGCCCGAGGACGCGAAGTCCGCCGCCGACGGATCCCCCGTCCGCGGACCCGCGGTCGCCTCGACCGTCCTCGCACTGGGCTCGGTCAGCCTGATCACCGACGTCTCCTCGGAGATGGTCACCGCCGTCCTGCCGCTCTACCTCGTCGCCGGACTGGGCCTGAGCCCGCTCGGCTTCGGCGCGCTCGACGGCCTGTACAACGGGGTCAGCGCGCTGGTGCAGCTGACCGGCGGCCACCTCGCCGACCGGATCCGCAACCACAAGCTGATCGCCGGCATCGGCTACGGACTGTCCGCGGTGTGCAAGCCGCTGCTGCTGCTCGCCCACAGCCTCGGCCCGGTGGCGCTGATCCTGGCCCTGGAGCGCACCGGCAAGGGGCTGCGCACCGCCCCGCGCGACGCGCTCATCTCCCTTTCCACGCCGCCCGAGTTGCAGGGCCGGGCCTTCGGCGTGCACCGCGCCATGGACACCACCGGGGCCCTGCTCGGGCCCCTCGCCGCCTTCTTCATCCTGAGCGTGACGGTCGACGGGTACGACGCCGTCTTCGGGGTCAGCGCCTGCGTGGCCGCACTGGGCGTCGTGGTGCTCCTGCTGTTCGTCCCCTCCGGCGCGGAGCCGGGACCCGCCCGCCCGAAGCCCGCCGCTCCCCCGGTACCCGCCCCGCGCCGGCCCGCTCCTCCTGCGGCCGCCTCCCCGAAGCCGGACCCGGTGAACCTGCGCGACGCGCTGGGCCTGCTGCGGCTCCCCCGGCTCCGCGCCCTGGCGGGCTGCGCCGCCCTGCTCGGGCTCACCACCGTCAGCGACGCCTTCCTCTACCTGCTGCTCCAGGACCGCACCGGCATCGGCGAGCGGTGGTTCCCGCTGCTCCCCCTGGGTACCGCGGCCGTGTTCCTGCTGCTGGCCGTGCCGGCCGGCGCCCTCGCGGACCGCATCGGCCGCCGCACCGTGTTCCTCACCGGGCACGCCCTCCTGCTGGCCGGGTACGGGCTGCTCCTGTGGGCCCCCGGCCTGCCCGCGCTGCCCTACCTGGTCCTCGCCCTGCACGGCATGTTCTACGCAGCCACCGACGGGGTGCTGCCCGCCGCCGTCGCCGCGACCGTCCCCGCGAAGCTGCGGGCCACCGGCATCGCGCTCGTCGGCACCGGCCAGGCCCTGTCCCGCTTCGGCTGCTCACTGGCCTTCGGCGCCGCGTGGACGGTCCTCGGCTCGGGCCCGGCGCTCGCCGCCGCCGCGGCCGGGCTGTGCTGCTGCGCGGCCGTCGCAGGCTTCGTACTCCGCCCCACGGCCCCGGACGGCGCCGCCGCCGGGGCCCCGCGACCCCGACGCCCCCGAGGAAATCGATGACGCGCTCACGCCGGCTGCTCGTACTCGCCCTGGCCGTGCTGCTCCTCGCAGGCGTGGCCGGCGTGCTGGTGGTGCGCGCCGCCGCCCGGTCCGAGCAGACCCGCGCGGGCGACCCGACGGCCGTCCCGGGCAAGGTCACGCTCGACCGGCGTGACGGCCTGGCCTTCCTCAACGGCGCGCAGGGCCCGCACCGCGGAGCCCTCGTCTCCGTACCGGACCGCTCCCGGCAGGACCAGCGGACCGCATCGGGCCTCACCTGCCTGCGGTTCCACGCCGCGGCCGGCACCGGCGTGTGCCTGAGTTCCTCCCCGGGCGCCCTCGCCCAGGACAACCGGGCGCTGATCGTCGACTCCGAGCTGCGCACGCGGCGGACGTTCCCGCTCGCGGGCACCCCGTCCCGGGCCCGGGTCTCCCCGAGCGGCCGCTTCGCCGCCTGGACGGTCTTCGTCGCCGGGGAGTCCTACGGCTCCGCGTTCTTCTCCACCCGCACCTCGATCGTGGACACCCGTAGCGGCGCGCTCGAACCGGACCTGGAGAAGTTCGCCATCGAGCTGGACGGCCGCCCATACAGCGCGAGCGACGCCAACTTCTGGGGCGTCACCTTCTCCAAGGACGACGACACCTTCTACGCCACTTTGGGCACCAACAGCCAGACGTACCTGGTGAAGGGATCGATCGCACGGCGCACCGTCACCACCCTCGCCTCGAACGTGGAATGCCCGTCCCTGTCCCCCGACGAGACCCGGGTCGCGTACAAGAAGCGGGTGCAGCGCGGGGCCTCCCTGTGGCGCGAACACGTGCTGGATCTGCGGACGTTGCGGGAACAGCCGCTGGCGGAGAAGCGCAGCGTGGACGATCAGGCGCTCTGGCTCGACGACCGGACCCTCGCCTACGCCCTGCCGGCCGAGGGCTCCGTGGACACCACGGACCTCTGGACGCTCCCGGCGGACGGCACCGGAGCCCCCCGCGTCCTGGCTCCGGCGGCCTCCTCGCCCACCCGGCTGGGCTGATCGACCGGGCTGATCCGCTGGACCGATCCTCTGGGCCGACGTCTCCCAGCGCCGGCCGCGCGCTCCATCCCGCCGGTCCGGGGGGCGTACCCCGGGGGCCCGCAGAATCGTTGGGGCGGGCATGGGCACTCCACACGCCGTCTCCCCGTCCCCGGCCCGGCACCGGGCACCCGAGCGCGCCCCCGCCGCGATGGCCCGGGGCATCCCCCGGCAGCAGTCGGGCAGCGCCGCCCCCTCGGCCGGGGCGGTCGTCTTCGACCAGCTCGCCCGCGAGTGGGAGGCGCGCGGGGCCACCGTTCCGGGCCGTCCCGACCCGCTGTGGGAGCGGCTGATCACCTACGCGCACTTCCAGCGCGAGACGGACGCCACGCTGCGCAGCCTGCGCCTGGACGGAGCCGAACCCCCGCCGGCCCCCACCGCGGCGGGCCCGCGCTGGACCCGGGCATGAGCCTGGCATCAGCCGGGCAGGAGCCGGGGCGCACGAAAAGGCCCAGGGCCCCGGTCGGCTGTGGCCGACCGGGGCCCTGGGCTCCGTACGCGTTGTTCCCGCTGCTCCCGCTACACGCCCGAGGGGGCGCCCAGCATGGCCGAGGCCTTCTGGAGCGGGGTCAGGGCGGCGGCGGGCGCCGGGACCGTTTCCTGCGGGCGACAGGTGAAGCCCAGTGCGGTCAGGGCCCTGATCACCTCGGCGGCGGTGAAGTCGCGGCGGTCCTGGCGGGTGATGACGGCGCCCACCTGCTTCACGGGGTAGGAGCGACGCCCTATGACCACTGAGTCGGCGGTGATCGGTTCGGGCTTGACGCCCTTCATCGATTCCAGGACCCCGGCCTTGGTCAGGTCGAACGGAAAGCGGGCGATGACGAAGCGCATGCTGCCTCACAGGTAGAAGAGAACCGTCCGTGCCCGGACCGGCAGGATCCGGGCGGGGCTACCTAAGCCGCCGTGGTGACCGGGGACTGGCGCTGCGGCCCCCGGGCGGTCGTGGCGGTCCTGCTGCGCCGGTCCTGTGCGGGCCGGCTGCGGCGGCCACGGGAGGCACCGCCGGTGCCCCTGGGCCGCTCGGTGACGGGGGCCGTGATGACGACCGGGACGCCCGAGGGCGCCTGGGCGCCGGTGATCCGGCTCAGCTCGGCCTCGCCGGAGCGGACCTGCGCGGTCTGCGGGGTGATGCCCGCGGCCTGCATGAGACGGACCATGTCGCGGCGCTGGTTGGGCAGGACCAGGGTGACGACGCTGCCGGACTCGCCGGCGCGGGCGGTACGGCCACCGCGGTGCAGGTAGTCCTTGGGGTCGGTCGGCGGGTCGACGTTGACGACCAGGTCCAGGTTGTCGACGTGGATGCCGCGCGCCGCCACGTTCGTGGCCACGAGCACGCTGACGTGTCCGGACTTGAACTGCGTGAGCGTACGGGTGCGCTGGGGCTGCGACTTGCCGCCGTGCAGCGCCGCGGCGCGCACGCCGCTGCTCAGCAGGTGTTCGGTCAGCCTGTCCACGCCGTGCTTGGTGTCCAGGAACATGATCACGCGACCCTCGCGGGCGGCGATCTCGGTCGTGGCGGCCTGCTTGTCGAAGTTCTGGACGTGCAGGACGTGGTGTTCCATCGTGGTGACGGCGCCCTGCGAGGGGTCCACGGAGTGCACGACCGGGTCGGTCAGGTAGCGGCGGACCAGCAGGTCGACGTTGCGGTCCAGAGTGGCGGAGAACAGCATCCGCTGGCCCTCGGGACGCACCTGGTCGAGGAGCGCGGTGACCTGGGGCATGAAGCCCATGTCGGCCATCTGGTCGGCCTCGTCCAGGACGGTGATCCCGACCTGGTTCAGCCGGCAGTCACCCCGCTGGATGAGGTCCTTGAGCCGGCCCGGGGTGGCGACGACCACTTCGGCTCCGGCACGCAGCGCGCCGGCCTGCCGGTGGATCGGCATGCCGCCGACGACCGTGGCGATCCTCAGCTTCACGGCACGGGCGTAGGGCGTGAGGGCCGCGGTGACCTGCTGGGCGAGCTCACGGGTGGGTACGAGGACCAGCGCGAGCGGCTGGCCCGACTCGGCCTGCTGGCCGGCGGTACGGGCCAGCAGCGCCAGGCCGAAGGCCAGGGTCTTGCCGGAGCCGGTACGGCCGCGGCCCAGGACGTCCCGGCCGGCGAGGCCGTTGGGCAGCGTGGCCGCCTGGATCGGGAACGGGGTCGTCATGCCCTCACGGGTGAGGGTGGTGAGCAGCTGGGCCGGCATGGCCAGGTCGGCGAACGCCTCGACGGCGGGCAGCGCGGGGACCACGGTGACCGGCAGGGCGAACTCGCCCTGCGGTGCGGCGGGACGGCGCCCGCCGTAGCCGCCGCCACCCGAGCGCTTGGGGCCGCCGCCGGAGCGGCTGGGGGCCGAGGAGCCGAAGCGGCTGCCGGAACGGCTGGAGGAGCCGGAGGAGCCGCCGTACGAGCCACCGTAGGAGCTGGTGGAGCCGTAGGAGCTGGTGGAGCCGTAGGAGCTGCCGGATCCCCCCGAACGGGAGGACGAAGAGCGGTCATTCATGCGGGTCGTGCGGTTCATGCAGAACCTTCCTCGATACGGCGCACATCGAGGAGTTCTCGGCAGCGGAAAACTGGCCGCACGAGGAACCACAAGAATGAGCCGGAGCATAAAAAGATATGACGGAGTCGAATCGAACTTCGACCGGCCGGTCATATAAGGATTATCACCCTATGCGTCGACGAATTATGCGCCGCATGCGGGGTGGGGAGCCGAGGAGTGCATCCATCGGCCGAACGGTGGGGCGCTGGGACAGGTTTCCCCGTCGCGCCGCTCACGCGGGCCCAGACGGCCCGCGGATCCGGAAACGCAACGAGCTGGGGCCCGCACCCAAGGTGCGGGCCCCAGCTACGCGGTTACGCGTGAACGTCAGGCGGTGACGATGTTCTCAGCGGTCGGGCCCTTCTGGCCCTGCGCGATGTCAAAGCTGACCTTCTGGCCTTCCTGAAGCTCACGGAAGCCCTGCGAGGCGATGTTGGAGTAGTGGGCGAACACGTCAGGACCGCCACCCTCCTGCTCGATGAAGCCAAAGCCCTTTTCCGCGTTGAACCACTTCACGGTGCCATTTGCCATGTTTTTATCTCCTTCGGGGCACAGCCCAGAGATCCGCACTGTGCGAACCTCAAGTCGCCGATGATTGCCCAGCCCGGAAAACGCCGGAAAAACAAGAACACTCGCCCGGCTCCTGCGAGAGGATCGGTCAGAGGTGCTCGAAATTTTGGGAACCACAACTGCAACTCAAACCACAGTAGCACGGCAGGGTCGGCTCGGCGTGAAAATAAAACGCGCCCCATCTCCGGTCCGGAAATTCTCATGCCGCCCGCTCATATTTTCCCTCCCGGTGGGCAGGGATTTTTCGGCGGCGGTTCCGGGTGGTCGGGAGCCACCCCGGGATCCCGTACAGTCATGTCCACAACGACGCGGGGTGGAGCAGCTCGGTAGCTCGCTGGGCTCATAACCCAGAGGTCGTAGGTTCAAATCCTGCCCCCGCTACGAAAGGTTCGGCCCCCTTGACGCCCAGGCGTCAAGGGGGCCGAACTCATTTCCGGACCGGTTCTACTTGATGCGGGTGTTGAGGAAGCCGGCCGCGGCGAAGGCAACCGCCGTGGCGGCGAGCGAGACCGTGTCGGAGCCCAGGGAGAGCACCGCGGCGAAGACGACCGTCGGGCCGAGCTCCATCGCAGTGTTCATGACGCCCCCCGCGAGTCCCGCCTGGTGGGGCTCCACCCCGTCCGTGGCGAGCACCGCGGCCCCCGCGAAGGCGGCCGCCGTGCCGGCGGGCAGCAGGAGCAGTCCGGGGAGGAGGCCGTAGGCGTACGGGATCTCCGCGGCGAGGCCGGTGAGCGCGAGGAGTGCGAGTCCGGCCGCCGCGACCACGAGGCCGGCGGTGGTGACGCGGGGCGCCCCGTACCGGGCCACGAGCGGGCCCGCCACCCGGCCGGCCACGAGCAGCGCCACCGCGAAGGGGAGGAAGGCGGCGGAGGTGCTCAGCGCCGACCAGCCCAGTTCCTGCTGGAGGTGGAGGGAGAGGAGGACGAAGGTCACGGCCGTGCCGGCGGCGGTCAGGCCGATGGCCGCGAGGGCCAGGACCCGGCGCCGGTCGCGGAGGAATCCCAGCGGGAGCAGGGGGTCGCGGACCCGGCGTTCCACCAGCGGGAAGGCCAGCAGGAGCACGGCCGCCGTGAGCAGGGTGACCAGGACGCCCGTCGATCCCCAGGACTGGACGTCGGTGAGGACGAAGCCGTAGCTGGCGAGGCTGATCCCCGCCGTGGCCAGCAGGGCGCCCGGCAGGTCCAGGGAGCGGCCCTCGCCCGCCGGGGTGACGGGCAGCAGCCGGGGAGCGAGGAGCAGTGCGGCGACGGCCACGACGACCGGTACGGCGAAGGACAGCCGCCAGGTGGTCAGGGCCGAGATGACCCCGGAGAGGAGGTTCCCGGCGGTCGCGCCGAGCACCGACAGCCCGCCCCAGGTGGCCATCGCCCGTCCGAACGCGGCGGGTTCGGGGAAGACCGCCCGCAGCACGGCCATGGCGGCGGGTGCGGTCAGCGCCGCGCCCACCCCCTGGGCGAAGCGGGCGGTGAGCAGGGTCCCGGATCCCTGGGCGAACGGTGCGGCGAGGGAGGCCACGGCGAAGAGGAGCAGGCCGGCGGTGAGCACCCGGCGCCCGCCGAACCGGTCGGTGAGCCGGCCCCCGAAGAGCAGCAGGCCGGCGAAGCTCAGCCCGTAAGCGGCGCTCAGGAGCATCAAGTCGTCGCGGCCCAGGGTGAATTCGCGACCGATGGCGGGCAGCGGCACGATGAGCGAGGTCAGCGCGAAGATCAGCGTCATCTGCACGGTGCCGAGCAGCGCGAAGGCCGGGCCGGATGCCGGTCGGGCCGCCTTGGGTCCCGACGCGGTGAGCGCCTTCGTGGTGCCTGTGGTCTGCGTGGTGTGTGCGGTGTGTTCGGTCTGCGTGACGGTCATTTCTCCCCCTTGAACTAGATCGTTCATTCCAAAATGAAGCCCTAAAAGAACCTCCCCGAAGGGAGGTGCCCTACAGCCGTGCGGCCGTCATTCGAGCAGCGCCAGGGCCTGCTCCGCCGCGTCCCGCGCCCTGCCCGGGTCCTGCGAGGCCTTGCCCACGACGCGCATGCCCTGCGTCAGGACCAGCAGCATCCTGGCGAGCATGCGCGGATCGCGGTCCGCGGGCAGTTCGCCCTGGGCCTGGGCCCTCGTCAGTGCCGAGTGCAGCAGGGTCTCGATGTGGTTCCAGTTCGCTTCGACCCTGCGGGCCGCCGCCGGGTCGTGAGCCCCGAACTCCGTGGCCGTGTTGGTCACGAAGCAGCCGTTCAGCCGCAGTTCGTCGATGCTCGACTCGGCGGCGAAGCGGCGTACCACCGTCCGCACGGCCGGCAGCGCGGGCCCCGGCTGGGACAGCTCGCGCAGCAGGCCGGGGTCCCGTTGCGCGTTGTAGCGGTCCAGCGCCTTCAGGTAGAGCTCGCGCTTGTTCCCGAAGGTGGCGTACATGCTGGCCCGCCCGATGCCGAGCTCCTCCACGAGGTCCGCCATCGACGTCGCCTCGTAGCCGCGCCGCCAGAACAGCTCCAGAGCTGACTGCAGCGCGGCGTCCGGATCGAATTCCTTGGTCCTGGCCACATCCCGTACTCTACGAGATACTGGAACGGTCAGTCAAGTAATCCGTGCCGTCTCTTCAGATGGCCCGGGTCTCCCCCGCCGGGTGGGCGCTCAGCTCCACCACCTCGACGCAGCGCCGGAGCTTGGCCTGGGCGCGGGGCGAGTCGGCGACGGGGACCACGATCTCGCACACCGCGAGGCCGCCGCCCTCGGCGGCCCTGAAGGACAGCGTCCTGACGGACAGGTTGTTGAGGAGCGCGGAGATGCGGGTGAGGGCGTGGCCGCCGTCCCGGACGGTGATGATCAGCGTGTGGCAGGCGGTGTCGTCGGTGCGCACGGCGTCGTCGACGGCGGGGAGAACATCGCTGCGGGTCATGAGGAGTGGGCTCCTGTCCTGGGGCGGAGTGCGTGGTCCCGGAAAACAAGAAGACCCCTCGCGGATGCGAGAGGTCTGCGTGCGGGCGGTGGGCTGCTGGGGTGGTCTCAGTTCAGCTCCGGGCCGGCACGCCGGCGCTAATCTTCTGCTGGCGCATGCGGAAGAGTCTGGCACGCCGCCGCCGACATGTGACACCGCATCTCACGATGCGGATGGCCCGCGCCACGGGGCCGCCCGCGGGTGTCACCCGGGCATGCGCAGCCAGACCGTGGTGTCCCGGGGCAGCACGGGCACGCCGTTCTCGCCGGTGCCGAGGGGACCGCTGCCGAGCAGGACCCGGGCGCCCGCGGGAAGCGGGACCGGGCTCGCGAAGGCGGTCAGGCAGCGGAAGCCGCCGGGACGGTCGAAGCACAGGGTGTCGGGTCCCGCGTCGACCCACTCCAGCGTCTCGGGCAGCCGTGCCAGCTCTGCGCCGCGCAGCGCGAGGGCCTCGCGGTAGAGGGTGAGGACGGAGTACGGGTCCTCCTGTTGCGCCATCGCGCTGAGGGCGGCCCACTGCTCGGGCTGGGGCAGCCAGGGAGCGGCCGGCCCGGCCGGGGCGTCCTCGGCGGCCGAAGCGGAGAAGCCGAGCGAGGGCCCGCCGGCCTCCCACGGCAGCGGTACCCGGCAGCCGTCGCGGCCGCGGTCCGCGCCGCCGGACCGGACGAAGGTCGGGTCCTGGAGGACCTCGTCGGGCAGGTCCTGAACCTCGGGCAGGCCCAGTTCGTCGCCCTGGTAGACGTAGACGCCGCCGGGCAGGGCGAAGGAAACGAGGGCGGCGGCGCGGCCCCGGTGGCGGCCGAGTCCGGTGTCGCTGGGGTCGAGGAGCCGCTTGTCGCCCATGTCGAAGGAGGTGTCGGCGCGTCCGTAGCGGGTGACGTGCCGGATGGTGTCGTGGTTGGAGAGCACCCAGGTGGGCGGGGCGCCGACCGGTTCGTGCGAGGCGAGCGTCGCGTCGACGACCTTCCGCAGGGCGCCGGAGTCCCAGGGGCAGCACAGGTAGTCGAAGTTGAAGGCGGAGTGCAGTTCGTCGTGCCGCAGGTAGCGGGCGAACTGCTCGGCCTCCGGGAGCCAGACCTCGCCGATGAACACGCGGTCGCCCGGGTAGGTGTCGAGGATCTTGCGCCAGTCGCGGTACACGGCGTGGACGGCATCGACGTCCTGGTAGGGCAGGTCGGTGGGGTCGGGGTTCTCGCCGACGTCGGGGAGGCCGGGCTTCTTGGCGAGTCCGTGCGCGACGTCGATGCGGAAGCCGTCCACGCCCCGGTCGAGCCAGAACCGCAGGACGTCCTCGAACTCGGCGCCCACGTCCGGGTGTTCCCAGTTCAGGTCGGGCTGCTCGGGGGCGAACATGTGCAGGTACCAGGGGCCCTGGGTGCCGTCGGCCTCCGTGATCCGAGTCCAGGCGGGGCCGCCGAAGTACGAGTCCCAGTCGTTGGGCGGCAGTTCGCCGTGGCTGCCGCGGCCGGGCAGGAACCAGAAGCGCTCGCGCTCGGGGGATCCGGGGCCGGCGGCGAGGGCCCGGACGAACCAGGGATGCCGGTCGGAGCAGTGGTTGGGGACGAGGTCGACGATGACCCGGAGGTCGTGACCGTGGGCCTCGGCGATGAGCTCCTCGGCTTCGGCGAGCGTGCCGAAGAGGGGGTCGATGTCGCGGTAGTCGGCCACGTCGTAGCCGGCGTCGGCCATCGGGGAGACGTACCAGGGGTTGAACCAGAGCGCGTCGACGCCCAGTTGCCGAAGGTAGGGCAGCCGCTCGCGCACTCCGGCGATGTCACCGGTGCCGTCGCCGTTCCCGTCGGCGAAGCTGCGTATGTAGATCTGGTAGATCGCCGCGTGCCGCCACCAGGGGGAGGCGGCGGGGTGCGGGGTGCGCTGGGTCACGGGGTCTCCTGGTGCGGTGGGTTCGGTGGCGTGCGCGGCGGAGGTGCCGGGGTGGAGGCGTGCCGGGGTGGGAGGCTGCCGGGGTGGGAGGCTGCCGGGGTACGGGGCCCGGTCGGGCGGGGTGTCTGGGGGTGACCGGGCCCCGGGTCGCGGAGGCGGAGGAGCCGTACGGTGTTGCTACCAGCCCGAGTTGCCGGCTCCGCGGCTGACGGCGAAGCCGCCTGCGAGGCTCAGTCCGCCGGTGGCGGCGTCGGTGACCGTGACCCCGCTGAAGGTGCCCGATCCGGCCGCGTTGATCTCGATGCCGTAGCCGCCGGCCTTGGCGATCCTGGTGTTCTTCACGGTCAGGTTCCCGACGTTCTTCTGCCAGGAGACGAGCAGTCCGCTGTAGGTGCTGTCCAGGATGTCGTTGTCCTGGAGGATCACCGGGGTGGTGATCTCGGAGGTGTCGGCGTACACCCACAGGGCGCCGAGCTTGCTCGCCCAGTTGGGCTCGTAGCCTCCGGCCCGGTCGATGGTGTTGCGCTGGACGGTCGCCGGTCCGCTGAAGGGGATGCCGAAGCGGGTGCTGACGGCGATTCCCGCGGCGCCGGTGACGGTGTCGGAGACCAGGTTGTCCTCGATCCGGTTGCCGCTGCCGCCGTAGATGGCGGCTCCGTTGGCGAGCAGCGGGAGCTGGACCGTGTTGAAGCGGAGCACGCAGTCGGTGACGGCCTGCGCCTCCGACCACATCGCCAGGGCGTCGTCGCCGGTGTTGCGGATGCTGCTCTGGGAGACCTCGCTGCCCGTGGTGCCCTTGTGCAGGTTGACCCCGTCCGCGTACGTGTCCCGGATGCGCAGGCCGGTGGCGAGCAGGCCCCGGGTCGGTGCGTCGATCCAGAGGCCGACCTTGCTGTGCTGGATCCAGAGGTTCTGCAGGGTGGATCCGGAGCCGAAGTCTCCCTCCACGGCGGCGTCGCTGTTGGCGTCGTCGCGGTGATCGGCCTCTCCGGTGATCGCCAGGTCCTGCACGGTGCTGGTGCCGCCGCGCCCGAAGAGGCCCCCCTTGCCGTTCTTGCCGCGCAGGGTGGTGTGCCATTCGCCGGCGCCGCGCAGGACGGCTCCGGTGAGGTTCACGGATCCGGAGATGTCGTAGGTGCCGGCCGGCAGCCACAGGCCCTTGCCCTGGCCGGTGACCGTGGACAGTGCGGTGTTGAGGGCGGCGGTGTCGTCGCCCGAGTCGTTCGCGGTGACGCCTAGGGCGGCGGCGGAGACGAATCCGGTGGCGGGCATTGTGGGGGCCGTCGGGGCGGTCTCGGTCTCGACGAGGTCGATGGCGTAGGAGGCGGCGGTGTCCCCGGCGTCCTTCTGGAACTTCAGCACGGTTCCGGCGGGGAAGTCACCGGTGAGGGTGCGGGTCTCGTCGAAGAAGCGGTGGGCCTCGCCCTGCGCGGGGTCGTTGCCGTAGGGGTAGGCGCCGTAGACCCAGCCGTACTTGGAGGTGAGGGCCAGGTCCTTGGAGTGGACGCCGTTGGCGTAGAGGCTGAGGCTGGCGTTGGTCCCCGTGCCGGCGGCGTTGTCCGGGATCGAATAGCGCACGGTCAAGGCGTTCGCGGCCTTGGCCAGCGTGAACTGGACGTACTCCCCCGTCTGGTCGAGTACGACGGCCCGGCGGCCCGACGCTTCCGAGGCGAGGGTCTTGTAGGTGCGGTCCGGCCCGGTGACGGAGGCGTTGGTCGCGCCGGCCTCGGCCTCGTAGGCGGTGTACGGAAGGCTCGCGCCGCGGGCGGCGCTGGGCGCGGAGCCGGTGACGTCGATGCCGTCGAGCTGGAGGTCGCCGTTGTCCCCGGCCTCCGTGCGCAGGGTGAGGGTGTTGAGCTGGGCGCGCAGGGGCGCGTCGGTGGTGAAGCCGGCCCAGGCTCCCGAAGTGGCGGGGAGGGTGAGGCGGCGTACGGGGACGCCGTTCGCGGTCAGGGTGATGGTCGCGGCGTTCGCCCCGGGGGTGCGGTACCGCACGGCCACCTGCCGGGTGGCGGCGGTGGGGGCGGAGACGGAGAAGACGGCTCGGGCACCGGTGGCGGTGAAGCCCGTCAGATAGCCGGCGCCGCTGAAGCCGGTGACCGCGGAGGCGGGCGCGGGGCCGCCCGAGGCGAAGGCGGTCTCGGCCTGGTGGCTGAGGGAGGCGGGCGGTGGGTCGGTGGGCGTGGTCGTCGGGCTGGTGGGGGTGAGGCTGTCGAGGTTGACGTTGCCGGAGTCGGCGGTGGTGAAGGTCAGCGCGACCGTATTGGCTCCGCTCGCCAGCGGGACCGGCTCCTCGCGGACGGCCCAGGTGTCCCAGTTCGCGGTGGCCGGGAGGGACACCTGGCGGACCTTGACCCCGTTGACATAGAGGCTCAGGGTCCGGGCCGCGCCCGTCCCGTTGGCGTACCGGATCGCCACCGAGCCCGTACCGGCCGCGGTCGACTGCACCGCGAAAGAGGCGGAGGCCGCCCCCTTGTTGCCGTCCGTGAAACCGCCGACGTAGCCGGAGCCGGTGAAACCGGAATGCGCCGACTCGGCTCGGGCCCCGCCGGAGAGGGCGGCCGACTCCGCTTCCAGGGTGACGGCGACGGCGTACGAGGTGGTGGCGAGGGTGCCGGTGAGGCCGGTGGCGGCCAGGGCGGTGAGGAGGAACGGGGAGACGAGGCGTGCGGCTCTGGTGCGGGTTCCTCGGGAAGAAGACACGGCGGCGTGTCCTTTCTGAAGGGCGCGCCCTGCGCGCGGGGGCCACAGGGCGCGGTGGGGGCCGCCGCGGCGTTCCGTCGCTGCGGCGGTGACGAGGAGTCGGGGCGGGGAGGGCCGGCCGGGGAGTGATCAGCCCTTGAGGCTGCCGGCGGTGAGGCCGGAGATGATGTGCCGCTGGAAGACGAGGAAGAGGACCAGCAGCGGGATGCTCGCCATGACCATGCCTGCGAGGAGCTGGTTGGCCGGCATGAACTCCGCGAGGCGGTTCAGGGCGACGGTGACCGGCTGCTTCCTCTCGTCCGGCAGGACGAGCATCGGCCAGAGGAAGTCCTTCCAGACTCCGACCACGGCGAAGATCGACACCACGGCCAGCACCGGACGGGACAGCGGGAGGACCACCGAGACGAGGATCCGCACGGTGCCCGCGCCGTCGATCCGGGCCGCGTCGAGCAGTTCCGCGGGGATCTGGTCGAAGAACCGTTTGAGGATGAAGACGTTGAAGGCGTTCGCCGCGGCGGGCAGCCAGATCGCGAACGGTGTGTTGATCAGGTTCACGTGGACGAGGGGAACGTCCACGACGGTGAGGTACGCGGGTACGAGCAGGGCGGACACCGGCAGCATCAGGGTGGCCAGCATCATCGCGAGCACGGCGTTGCCCAGGACCGGACGGAGCTTGGACAGCGCGTACGCGGCGGAGACGTCGATGACGAGCTGAAAGAGCAGGGCTCCGAAGGCGAGCAGGAAGGTGTTGAAGAAGTACCCGGCGAGGCCCGTGTTCGTCCAGGCCTCCGCGTAGCTCTCCGGGTGCCAGCTGCTCGGGAGCAGCGTGGGGTGCGGCTGGGACAGCTCCGCGGAGGTCTTGAGGGCGCCGGTGGTCATCCAGTAGAGCGGGAAGACGAAGGCCAGGGTGAAGCCGGTCAGGGTCGTGCCCAGGACGAAGCGGTGCAGGAACCGGCCGACGGGCCGGGTCAGTTCGGCGGGCGCGATGAGTGTGCGGGAGCGGGGTTCGGTGGCGGCCATGCGGCCCGCCCTCCTTTCAGTCCTTGGTCCGGGTCAGCCGCAGGTAGAGGCCGGCGAAGAGGCCCAGGACCACGAAGAGCAGGGTGCTCATCGCGCTGGCCAGGCCGAAGTCGTTGTAGACGAAGGCGTAGCGGTAGAGGAGCAGCAGGATGGTGACGGTGGCTTCGTTGGGGCCGCCGCCGGTGAGGACGAAGGGCTCGACGAACACCTGCATGGTGCCGATGACCTGGAGCAGCAGGGTGATCATGAGGATGAACCTGACCTGCGGGATCGTGACGTGCCACAGGCGCCGGCGGATGGAGGCCCCGTCGAGTTCGGCCGCTTCGTAGAGCTCCCCCGGGATGCCGCCGAGGGCCGCCAGGTAGATGAGGGTCGTGGTGCCCATGTTGGCCCAGGTGGAGACGAGGACCAGGGAGATCATCGCGAGGTGTTCCGACTCCAGCCACTGCTGGGCGGGCAGGTGCAGGACGCCGAGCACGTTGTTGAAGAGGCCCGGGCCCGGATCGTAGAACCAGCGCCACAGCAGCATGGTCACGATGGGCGGGAGCATCACCGGGAGGTAGACGGTGAGCCGCAGGTACGACTGGCCGCGCCGGACCTCGTTCAGGACGACGGCCGTGACGAACGGGGCGGCGAAGCCGAAGACGAGCGCCAGCAGCGTGAAGTAGCCGGTGTTGCGCCAGGCGGTGGCGAAGAGCGGGTCGTCGAAGAGGCGGCGGAAGTTGTCCAGGCCGACCCACTCGGCCGGCTGGGCGAAGGTCACCTGCTGGAAGCCGAGGAGGACGCCGCGGACGATCGGGTACCAGGCGAACAGCGCGAAGCAGATCAGTCCGGCGGAGAGGAAGAGGTAGGCGACGAGGTTCTCCCGCAGGCGGCGGGCCCGACCCGTGGCGGGGGCCGCGGGAGTGGGGAGTGCGGACATGTCACTTCACCGTGGCGAGGATGGAGTCGGCGCGGGCGGCGGCGTCCTTCAGCAGGGTGTCGATGTCCGCGTCCTCCTTGGTCAGGACCGACTGCATGACGCCGTCCAGGACGGTGTAGAGCTGCTGCGCGTTCGGCGGCTCGACCTTGACCTCGACCTGGGGGCTGCGGTCGACGAACGGCTTGTAGTTCTCCTGCGGCACGTTGGCGTGCGCGGCGTGGACGGCCTGGATCTTCTGCTGGGCGGCGCCCGCGAACAGGTTCGGCTGGGGAAGGCCGATCGGGACGCCCAGGCCGGAGAACTTGGTGACGTTCTCCTCCTCCCGGTCGGGGTTGAGGTACTTCCACTGGATCCACTGCAGACCGGCCTTGATCTTCTCGGGCGTGGCCTTGGGGTTGAACATGAAGCCGTCGCCGCCGCCGAGGGTGGCCGTGCCGGGGAGGGCCGCCAGGCCGAACTCCTCGTACTTGCGCTCGAACTGCTTGACGATGGTGGGGATGTTGTCGGGCCCGGCCATGTACATCCCGAGCTTGCCGGAGCCCATCATCTTCTGGACGTCGCCGATCTCCAGGAGCTGGCGGGTGCCCATGCTCCGGTCGGTCCAGCGCATGTCGTGCAGGGTCTGGAGCGCCTTGCGGCCCGCGTCGCTGTCGAAGGCGGCCTTCCACTTGCCGTTCTCCTCGGCGGCGACCTCGCCGCCCATGGAGTACAGCCAGGACGTCAGGTGCCAGCCGCCCTGGTTGTTCTTGCTGTAGTCGGCGTACCCCACGGTGTCCTCGCCCAGCGCGCTGATCTTCTTCGCGGCGGCCCGGACCTCTTCCCAGGTGGTGGGGGGCTTGTCGGGGTCGAGTCCGGCCTTGCGGAAGAGCTCGCGGTTGTAGACGAGGCCCATGGAGTAGTTGCCGGTGGGCAGGCCGTAGGTCTTGCCCGCCTTGTCCTTGAACACCTTCTGGAGCTCGGGGCGTATGTCGGACAGATAGGGGACGTCGGCCAGGTAGGGGGTGATGTCGGCGCCCTGCTTGCGCTGGATGAGCCCGGCCGGGTCGGTGAAGTAGACGTAGTAGACGTCTTCGAGCTGGCCCCCGGCGAGTTTGGCCGCGAAGGTCTTCGGATCCATCTGGCCTTCGCGGGCATCGATCTTGATCTTCGGGTGCGCCGCTTCGAACTGCTTGACCAGCTCCTCGAAGTCCTTTCGGTCGGCGGCCTGCGTGGCCGCCGGCATGCCGTTGACCGTGATCGTCACCACCCCGCCGGCCTTGTCGCCGGCCGGGGCCGGCGCACCGCCGCAGGCGGCGGTTGCGAGGCTCGCCACGAGGGCGGTGGAGATGAACAGGGCGCGACGTCTGGTGATGCCATCCATGCGAACAGGCCTTCCGAGCGGGTCGGGCTTCGATGGCGCGACAGTAGAAGCCGTGAACGCAAGAAGTCAATAATGTTACGCAAGACATTAAGCATCAAGATTCAGGGATGTGACAGAACGTGATGTCGGGCCGTCACCTCGAAGGCCTCCCCCCGACATGCGGAGGGGCCCGGCTTGCGCCGGGCCCCCTCCTTCTCGCTCCGCATCCGCTCCCCCGTCAGCGCCCCGGGAACGAGCGCGCGGTGGATGACCGGACGATGAGTTCGGTGTCGAAGAGGATCTCCGCGGACAGGCCCACCCCGGTACGGATCTGCTCGGTCAGGAACTGCACCGCTGCCGAGGCCATGGCCGCGACGGGCTGGCGGGACGTCGTCAGCGGCGGGTCGGTGGCGACCATGAAGAGCGAGTCGTCGAAGCCCACGACGGACAGTTGGGCCGGCACGCTCAAGCCCCGGCGGCGCGCACCGCGGATGGCGCCGAGAGCGAGGGCGTCGCTCGCGCAGACCACCGCCGTCACCCCGCGCGCGAGCAGCTGGGTGATCGCCGTGGCGCCGCCCTCCATCGAGAAGAGCGCGTGGGCGACGAGCGGCCGCCACTCCTGGGCCGGGACCCCGCGGCGGGCATTGAAAGCCGCGTAACCTGCGAGTTTACGGACCGAGGGGACGTGCCCGGAGGGGCCCACGATCATCCCGATCCGCTCGTGGCCGAGCGCCGACAGGTGCGCCAGCGCCTGCTCGGCCGCCCCGGCGTCGTCCACCGAGACCTGCGCGACGCCCGGGTTCTCATCGGCCGGATTCACCAGGACGACGGGGATCGCGCGGCGGCGCAGCTCGCGGCCCTGGGCCTCGCCTATGTCCGTGTAGCTGGCGCCGACGAACACGATGCCGCCGACGTTCTGCCCGAGCAGCATGTCGACGTAGTGGGACTCCGAGACCCCGTCGGCCGTGCGCGTGCACAGCACGGGGACCAGGCCCTGGCCGTTGAGCAGTCCGGCGAGGGCTTCCGCCGAAGCGGAGAAGACGGGGTTCTGGAGGTCGGGCACCACCAGTCCGATCAGCTGGGCCCGCTCCTTGCGGAACTCCACCGGGCGCTCGAACCCGCACACGTCGACGGCCGTCAGGACCGCCTCGCGGGTGGCGGGCGCCACGTCCCTGTTGCCGTTCAGTACGCGACTCACCGTAGTCGTGCTGACGCCGGCCATCTCGGCCACCTGGGCTAGCCTCTGGGTGCTCACGCGACCAAGCTACCAGCCGGGTGCGCAAAAACCAGTCCCTGATACGCAAATCTCTTGCAAGCGGAGTACGGGTTCCCGCCCGGAACACCCGTCCAACGGCGCACCCGAGTCGCGGCAGGGCACAGGGGGTGGTGGCCTGGGTGGGTGACCGTACGGCCGACCGGGGTGCGTACGGCCAGGGCGAGGAGACACATCGTGGCGAAGGCCTATCTGGTGGGTGCCGGCATCGCTTCCCTGTCGGCGGCGGCACTGCTGATCAGGGAGGGCGGTTTCGCGGGCTCGGACATCACGATCCTGGAAGCCCAGGGCCGCACCGGCGGAAGCCTGGACGCCGCGGGAGACCCCGAGAACGGCTACACCATGCGCGGCGGCCGGATGTTCGAGCTGCACTTCGAGTGCACCTACGACCTGCTGCGCTCCATCCCCTCGCTGGACGCTCCGGGCACCTCGGTCACCGAGGACACCTTCGCCTTCCACGAGGACTTCGCCTGGAACGACAAGGCCCGCCTGGTCGACTCCTCCGGCCTGCGGGTCGACACCCGCTCGATGGGGTTCTCCGAGCGCGACCGCCTGGACCTCGTCGCGTGCGTGGCCTCCCCCGAGTCCCGGCTCGACGGCAAGCGGATCTCCGACTGCTTCACGCCCGCGTTCTTCACCACCAACTTCTGGTACATGTGGTGCACGACCTTCGCCTTCGAGCCCTGGCACTCGGCGATCGAGTTCCGGCGCTACCTCAACCGGTTCGTGCACCTCTTCAAGACCTTCGACACCATGTCGGGCATCTACCGCACCCGCTTCAACCAGTACGACTCGATCGTGCGCCCCCTCCAGAGCTGGCTGCGGAGCAACGGCGTCGTGTTCTCGATGAACACCACCGTCACCGACGTGGAGCTGGCCGACGGCGAGGGCACCACCGCCACCGCCCTCGCCTGTACGCGGGAGGGCTCGGCCGTGCGGATCCCCGTCGCCGCCGAGGACCTGGTGTTCGTCACCAACGGATCGATGACCGCGAACTCGACCCTGGGATCCACCGACACCCCCGCCGTACTGGACACCTCCGAGCCGGACGACTCCTGGCGCCTGTGGCAGACCCTGGCCGCCAAGCGCCCCCACCTGGGCGACCCCTCGGTGTTCGACTCCTCCGTCTCGGACTCCACCTGGGGCTCCTTCACCGTGACCACCCAGGACCCGACCTTCTTCAAGGCCATGGAGGAGTTCTCCGGCAGCGAGGCCGGCAAGGGCGGTCTGATCACCTTCAAGGACTCCGGCTGGCTGCTGACCATCGTCCTCAACCACCAGCCACACTTCCACGAGCAGCCCGAGGGCACCTACGTCTGGTGGGGGTACGCCCTGTTCCCGGACAAGGCCGGCGACCACGTGGGCAAGACGATGGCCGAGTGCACGGGCCGCGAGATCCTCACCGAGGTGCTCGGACACCTGCGGCTCGAACAGAGCGAGCAGATCCTGGAGTCCTCGGTCGTCGTTCCGGCGCTGATGCCGTACATCACCAGCCAGTTCCTGGTGCGCAAGGCCGGCGACCGGCCCGAGGTCGTCCCGGAGGGCTCCACCAACCTGGCCTTCATCGGCCAGTACGCCGAGGTCCCCGACGACGTGGTGTTCACCGTCGAGTACTCGGTGCGCACCGCGTGGACCGCGGTGGCCCGGCTGCTGCACCTGGACCGGCAGCCGCCGCCGGTCTACAAGGGCGGCCACGATCCCAAGGTGCTCCTCGAAGCCCTGCACACGATGCACCGCCGCTGAGGCCGAGCGGTCGCGTCCGTCCCGCCGCCCCCACCCCCGGTCTCCGGGCGGCGACACGGCGGGCGCGACCGGGTACCGTACGCCCCTCTACGACAGAGAGGTGCGGCCATCGTGACCCGAATCCCGGACGTGGGCGATGTGGTGGGCGATTTCTCGCTCCCCGGCGGCCTGCTCAGCGAGGACGTGTTCGTCCGCGGGCAGTACGCGCTCGGCGAGCAGCGCGGGAACCCGGTCGTTCTCGCCTTCTACCCCGGCGACAACACCCCCGTCTGCACGACGCAGTTGTGCTCCTACTCCGACGGGCTGGAGGCGCTCTCCGCGTGCGGCGCCCAGGTGTGGGGCATCAGCCCGCAGGGCGTGGAGAGCCACGAGGCCTTCGCCCGGGCCCGCGGCCTGCGGATCCCGCTGCTCGCCGACACCGACCGCGAGGTGGCCCGCGCCTTCGGCATCGCGGCTCCCGTGATCGGTCTGCGGCGGTCCGTCTTCGTCATCGCGCCGGACGGCACCCTGCACTGGAAGCACGTCGGGACCCTGGGCATGAGGTTCCCTTCGGCGGACACCATCGCGGAGCAGCTCGTCGGCGTCTCCACCGGCTGACGCGCCGGGCCCCCGGCCGTCCGGCGGGGCCGGACGAGCGGGGACCTCGGAGCCGGTGCTCAGTTGTTGGAACCCACCGTGTTGTTGAGGCCCGCGTTGAACACGTCGTCGGCGGCGAACTGCAGCCAGTCGCCGAAGACGATCGTGTACGACTTCTCGGACGGGGCGTTGACGGTCACATCGGCGGCGGCCGCGGAGGCGCAGCCGAGGACGATGAGACCGGCGGCGACCACGGAGAGCGCGGAGCGTACGGAACGCATGGATCCACCTTTCGAGGGGGCTGTGAGCACCCTCGAACCTAAAGAGGCCTCGCCCGTCTGTCCCGTCACACCGCCGGGCAGGGCCGAGAGCAAGCCGATCGGACGAACGTCGCCGATCGCCGGTGGAGAGGTACTGGGCGGCCTCGGCCCAGGGGTTGGCCGAGGCCGCGGAGGCGCTGCGGGATCCGAAAGCCGGACGGGACACCTGGCGTCACGTGAGGAGGAGAAACGTCACGCCGGTATCTGGTTCTAGGACGGTGTGGGGACACCTTCCTTGGCATCTTGACGGATGACCGCGCCGCCATCAGTAAACATATATACCGCCGAGTACGCAAGGGTATGAAAATATTCATGTGCGGGCAGGGTGTGAATATGACGGCTCACACCAGTTCGCCCTAGGGGTGCCCTAGAGGAAGAAGCCGTGCTGGTCCGCGGCCTGCTCATAGCTTTCGAGCCGGGCCTGCGTCCGCTCGGGGTCCGCGTCCGCCATCGCCTGGAGCAGCGCCGCGGACAGGACGCCCGGCGCCGAGTACGAGTCGAAGACCAGCCGCGAACCGGTACCGGCCGTCAGCGCCACATCGGCTTCGTCCACCAGCGGCCCCAGCGTGCGGTCCGTGATCAACGCGATCTTCAGCCCCGCGCCGCGGGCCACCCGCAGCGCCGCCAGGGTCTCCTTGGCGTGCCGGGGCATCGCGAAGGCCAGGACCCAGCTCCCGCCCGCCGCACGGGCCTGCAGCAGTGCGTCGGAGGCGACGCTGCCGCCGCCGGTCACCAGGCGCACGTCGGGGTGGATCCGGCGGGCCGCGTACGCGAAGTACTCCGCCAGCGAGACGGAGATCCGCAGCCCGAGGACCGTCAGCGGCACCGACCGGGCCAGCTCGCGCCCGATGTCGAGCACCTGGTCGGTGTCGGCGAGCAGCTGCCGGACGGTGCGCAGGTTCTCGATCTCGGCGTCGACGGCCGCCTGCAGTTCGTTGCGCCGGGTCTGTTCGGGGCTGTCCGGGGCGCCGGCCACCGCGCTGAGCGCGATCGGCTGGAGCACGTCCCGCAGGGCGGGATATCCACTGAAGCCGAGGGCCGAGGCGAAGCGGGTCACGGACGGCTGGCTCACGCCGGCCCGCTCCGCGAGCTCGGTGATGGAGAGGAACGCCGCCTCGGTGAGGTGGTCGACGAGGTACTGGGCGATCCGGCGCTGGCCCGGCGAGAGCGGGTGCCCGTCGAACAGCGCCCGGACCCGGTCGGCGGGAGCCCGCTCGTGATCGACCGCCTGCCCGCCCGGCGTGATCGCTGCCGCCTGTGCGCGCGCCTGCTGCCCCGATGACACCGGCGGACCTCCCTCTCGTGCCACTCCGTGATCCCAACATAGCTCACGGCATCCGGCTGACCAGCGCGCTTCCCCCTGCGGCCGGCCGCAGGGGGCGTCCCGGGAGCCCGCGGTGCGCACCGGTACCGCCACCTCCACTCGAAGTGACGCCACGTCAGCAGACCTGCACCGGCTGCCCCGTTGTGATCCGGTGCGGGGCCCGGGGGTCGAGGAGGAGCACCGCGAGGGCGCGCAGGGGCTGGCCCAGCGGAACGAACGCGCCGCCGTCGGCGGTGGGTACGGCCCGTACGCCGTGGAGGGCGAGGCGGCCGCCGGTCGCGGCGTACCGGGCCGGGGTGAGCCGGTAGCCGCAGGGCGGGTCGGCGAGGATCTCGCCCCCGGCCGCGGGGGCGTTGTCCGCGCCGCCCAGAGGGACGGGGCCCAGCGCGCTCCCCGCAGCCCGGCGGGCTGCGTCCGAGGCCGCGGCCAGGGGGCCCGTACGCGTGGAAACGTAGGCGAACAGGCCTTGTAGGGCTGCCAGTTGGGAGTCGACCCGGCGGCGGTGGTTGAGGGACGGGTCGGCCCGCTCCGCGTCCCCGGCCGCGCCCGAGGGGGCTTCGATGCGGCTTTCGATGAGCAGCGCGACCGCGTGTTTGACGCCCGCCGTGTTGCGCAGGATCCGCTCCTGGCCGTCGCCCGCGGACTGCCCGGCCGGGGCGCCGGTGACGGGGTCGGTGCGGATGCCGTAGGTCCCGGTGGAGTGGCCGGCCGCGTGGGCCGCACCGCGCACGTACGCGGCGGACAGGAGGCGGGACTGCGCGTACACCGCCGGGTCGGTGTTGAGG
Source organism: Streptomyces sp. NBC_00086 (assembly GCF_026343255.1). Classification (NCBI taxonomy): domain Bacteria; kingdom Bacillati; phylum Actinomycetota; class Actinomycetes; order Kitasatosporales; family Streptomycetaceae; genus Streptomyces; species Streptomyces sp. NBC_00086. The sequence goes on from NZ_JAPELZ010000001.1 coordinate 264,099, forward strand.
TTGCGCGGCCAGAGGTCGAAGAGGTCCTTGTCGTACGTCCCCGGTGTCGCCCGGTACTCGTGCAGGTCGTACACGAGGTGCGGCCGGTGGTCGCGCAGCACGGCGGCCATCGCCCGCGCCTCGGGCGAGGTCAGGGCCATGTGGTCGCGGTTGATGTCGGTGCCCCCGGCGTTGGGGCGGGTACCGGCCGCCCGTCCGTCCGGGTTGGCGGTCGGGACCACGAGCAGGGTGACGGTCTCCAGGAGGCGCCGGGCCGCCGTGTCCCGGGCGTGGGCGAGGTCCCGTACGGTGCTCAGGCACGCCTCGCGCCCCGCCGGCTCGTCCCCGTGCTGGCTGCACACCAGCAGCACGGTGACGGGACCCCGGCCCAGGCTCACCAGCCGCAGCGGGCGGCCGCGCACGGTCGTACCGATGGTCCGGACGGTGACGCGCTCGCCCCGCCGGCCGACCGCGTGGAGGAGGTCCCGCTCCTGGGACTCGCTGGTCCACCTCGCTCCGTACGCGGCCTCGAAGCCGGTACGGGGCGCCCCTTCGGCCGCACGCACCGGATCAGGGGCCAGGGCCACCGCGAGCACGGCCGTCAGTGTCGCGGCGAGTGCGGACAGGCCGCGCGCCGTCATCTTCTCGATCACGCCATGGTTGTAGCGGGCCCGGTACCGCCGCGGCGGGGTTCCGCTCCTGAACTCACCCGGGTGGCCGGGCGAGTTCCTCCGGTACGGGACTGCGCGCGTCTGTCGAACGACACCACCGCCGCACCCGTGCGGGTGGCGTTCGGGTGGTGTTCGGGCGCCGTGGGCGCGGTCGGGGCCGGATGGGACGGGACGGACACGAGGATCACGGAAGCGCGACCCTCCGGGGCCCGGAAGCCTATGAAGGAGATCTTGGTGGGATACGTGACGGGGCCGCCCGGTACCGCCGCCGGGGAGGCCGGCCGGTGACGATCACCGTTCTCGTCGCCTTCCTCGCACTGGCCGCGGGGCTTGCCGCGAACCGGTTCCTGCGCCCCGGGCTGATGGGCGGTGACGACGCCGAGGGCATGGGCGTGCGCGACCTCATCGGACCCTTGATGACCCTGACGATCCTGATCCTCGCGTTCATGCTCGTCACCGCCTCCAGCTCCAACGGGCGGGCCGACGACGCCGCACGGGCGGAGGCCCACGCACTGGACCACCTCGCGGAGGTGGCGGACTACGCTCCCCCGGCGTTGCGCGAGCGGCTGCGCGGTGACGCCGTCTGTTACGCGCGCGCCGTCGAGCACAAGGAATGGCCGGCCATGGCCGGGGGCAAGGGCTCCCCGGCCCCCAGCGTGTGGAGCAGGGACTTCCGCGCGAGCTTCAAGGAACTGGGCACGGACAGCCCTACGTTCGGCATGCTGGTCGCCGCGGATGATCAGCGGTCTCTGGGCCGACAGGCCAGGATGGCCGAATCCACTCCGACCATCCCGGGCCTGATCTACTGGTTCATGCTGGTGAACCTCGCCGTGACCGTGGTCGGCCTCGCTCTGTGCCTGCCCCGCAAGGGCAACAGGGGGCCGCTCGCCGCCCTGGTCGTCGTCACCGTGCTGCTGACCGCGACCCTGCTCATCATCCGGGACGTGGACCGCCCCTTCGGGGGTGTGATCGTGGTGGAACCCGTGCAGATGACGGAGGTCAGGAAGGAGTCGGTCCGGGACTTCCTGGCCGACTACCCGGCGGACCGGCTCCCGTGCGACGAGCAGGGTCTGGCCAGGCCGCCGGGGAGCGGCTCGTAGATCCCGTTCCCGCTACGGCTGTCCGTCCAGGCCCTCCGGCAGGCGGCCGGTGTGGAGCACCCCCAGGGTCTGGGTCGCGCGCGTCAGGGCCACGTAGAGGTCGCTCGGCTCGTGATCGGCCGGTTCCACGACGATCACCGTGTCGAACTCCAGGCCCTTGGCCTGCCGCGGTGCGAGCAGGACCACCGGCCGGGTGAGGTCGGGCTCCTCCCCCGCCCGTACGCCGGGCAGCGCGGCCGCCAGTTCCTCGTGCAGCGGGCGCGGGGCGATCACCGCGAGGCGGCCCTCGGCCGGAGCGCCCTCGCGTACCGCGGCGGCCACCGCCGCGGCCAGGTCGTCGGTCCGCGCCACCCAGGGCCGGCGCCCCGTGGAACGGACCGAACTCGGCGGCTCGAAGCCCGGGTGGCGGGCCCGGAGCACGGCTGCCGCCAGCTCCATGATCTCGGCGGGCGTACGGTAGTTGACGCCGAGGCGCACCAGCTCCCAGCGGTCTTCCACGTAGGGCGCGAGGATCTGCCGCCAGGAACCGCAGCCGGCTTCGTCGCCGGTCTGGGCCGGGTCGCCCACCAGGGTCATGGAACGGGTCGGGCAGCGCCTCATGAGCAGGCGCCAGGCCATGGCGGACAGTTCCTGCGCCTCGTCCACGATGACGTGCCCGAAGGCCCAGGTGCGGTCGGCGGCGGCCCGTTCGGCCGCGCTGCGGTGGTCGGCCTCCTCCTGGCGCTCCGCCATCCGCTCGGCGTCGATGATGTCGTGCGCCGCGAGGAACTCGTTCTCCGTGTCCTCGAACTCGTAGGACTCCGACCCGGCCGACAGGTCGAGGACGCCCTGCGCGTACGCGACGCGTTCGAGGCGCTCGCGCTCCTCGGCGGCGCGCCGCGCGGTGTCGTCGACTCCGAGCAGCTCGGCGGCCTCGTCGAGCAGCGGGACGTCGGCCGGGGTCCAGTCCGCGTCGCCCGTCGTCGTGCGCCGGATCAGCGCTGCGTCCCGTTCGGGGAGGTACGTGGGCTCGGCGAGGTAGTCGGAGATCAGCTGGCGGGGCGTGAGCGGGGGCCACAGCGTGTCGATGGCGGCGTGCACCTCGGCGCTGGTCGCGATCTCCTTGCCCAGCTGGGCGATGTCGTCGGGGCCGAGCAGGTTGGGGCCGCCGTAGGGGTCGGCGCCGAGCCGGTCGGCGAGCTGTTCGGTGAGCGCGTCGATGATCCGGAAGGCGAAGTACGGGCGCGCGAGGTTGTGCGGCAGTCCGGTGGCGCGGGCCCGGTCCCGGGCCTCGTGGGCCATGGTCCGGTCGAGCAGCAGCGTCCCGTAGTCGTCGTGGTCGATCTCCAGGGCCGGTTCGGGGACCACGTCTGCGTCCTCGCCGCTGCCCGCGGGCACGGTCTCCGGCAGCGCCTGGCGGTCGCTCACGACGCGGGCGAGGATCCCGGCCATCTCCGCGCGCCCCTTGACGGCGGCGGCGCCGGGGCGGTCGGCGGCGCTCGCGCGCACGCCGGGGAACAGCTCGCCGGGGGTGGCGAGCAGCACCCCGGTCTCGCCGAGGGCCGGGAGGACCTCGCCGATGTAGCCGAGGAAGGCCGGGTTCGGCCCGACGATCAGTACGCCGCGCTTGGCGAGGAGCTCGCGGTGCGCGTAGAGCAGGTAGGCGGCACGGTGCAGGGCCACGGCGGTCTTGCCGGTGCCGGGGCCGCCCTCCACCACCAGGATTCCGCGGTGCGTGGAGCGGATGATGCGGTCCTGCTCGGCCTGGATGGTCTGCACGATGTCGTGCATCCGGCCGGTCCGGGCGGCGTCGAGGGCGGAGAGCAGCACGGCATCCGCGTCGGCCCCCTCGTGGCCGGTGCGTTCCGTATCGGCGAGGTCGAGGATCTCGTCGTGCAGGGCCGTGACCTCGCGGCCCCGGGTGGTGATGTGGCGGCGTCGGCGCAGCCCCATGGGGGAATACCCGGTCGCGAGATAGAACGGCCGTGCGACTTCGGCCCGCCAATCGAGGACGAGAGGGGTTCGCTCCCGGTCGTCCTGCCTGATTCCAATGCGGCCGATGTGGCGATCCGAGCCGTCGGAGAACTCCAGCCGGCCGAAACACAGGCCGCTTTCGCCCGAGTTCAGAGCGGAAAGCAGACCGGACTGTTCAGCGACCACGACGTCCCGCTCCAGTCGCGCCTGGAACCCGCCGCCAGGCTCGCCGAGCGCACCCTGCACGGCGCGTTCGGCCTGCTCCCGCAGGTCGTCGAGGCGCGCGTAGAGAGACGTGATGAATTGCTGCTCATTCCGGAATTCTTCGGTTGACAATTCCACTCCTGACGCGGTACGGTGTCCTCATAAGCTTTCTCACGTCTCGGCTCTGCCTCGATGTGAAACATCAAATATACGCAGGCAAACACCCCGGCCGTCAATCGGTCCGGGGTGTTTTTGCGTAGCGGCGGCGATATGCGAGCGGTATCGCCCGGTGATTACTCGGTTGGCAGCATGCGGACCTTCTGGTCGTCCAGGTCGTAGCGTGCGACCGCCACGGCGAGCCGGCCGGTGGCTATCCTGCGGGCCAGGTCCGGCTCCGCCGCCAGCAGGCCCCGGGTCCGGCGCGCGTGGGCATCGATGGTGGCGGCGACACGGGCCTCCCCGTGCTGACCGTGGTCGATGGAGGGCCGGATCTGCTCGGCCAGGTACCGGATGTGGGCGGGCAGCTCGGTACCCGTCTCCTCCGCGTGGACCGCGGCGCCGACGGCCCCGCACGACTGGTGGGCGAGGACCAGGACCAGGGGGACGCCGAGCTCCAGGACCCCGTACGCGATGCTGCCGAGCACCGCCTCGTCCAGCACCTCGCCCGCCGCGCGTACGGTCAGCAGGTCTCCGAGCCCCTGGTCGAAGACGAGCTCCGGCGGGACCCGGGAGTCGACGCAGCCCAGCACGATCGCGAAGGGGTGCTGTTCCCGCGCCACTTGGAGGCGTACGGAACGCGACTCGTGCGGGTGCTGCTGGCGGTACGCCGCCCAGCGCCGGTTGCCGGCCGCCAGGCGCCGCAGCGCCTCCTGCGGGGTCTGCGGACGGGCCCCGTCCAAGCCTCCCGCGGAGGCCTCGGAGGCGGAGGCCGGGAAGACGGAGCCGAGCCCGAGGACGGACCCGGCGGCCGCCGACCCGGCCAGGGCGGTGCGCAGGAGAACGCGACGACTGGGTGAACTGGCGGAAGGCGCCTGTGTGTTCGAGGACATTCGGGGACGTTAACCCCGCACCGGTCCCGCGCGACCGCCCCCGGACGGAAATGGCGGGTTCCTCCCGGAGCCCGGCGCGATCGGGCCGACGGAGTTGTAGGGACCGCCCGCGGCCGCCCCGTTTCACTGGTCGATCACCCGGAAGGCGCGGACCGCCGGACGTCGGATGCGAATCGGCGCCCAGACCGTGGCCGCCCGCCGGTCAGGCCCGGCGGAGTGCGGAGCGGCCCGCTTAGCGAGCCGAGGATCGCGTGGGCGCCGAGCCGGGACACGGCCGCGCGCCCCGGGGACCCGTCCGCCAGGACGACGTCGACCTCGACCGCCGCGCGCACCCCACGGACGGCCGCCACAGCACTAGGCAACCCCGTCGGCGAAGTCGGGGAGTTCCGTGGACAGCAGGGCTTCGGCGCCGCGGTCGAGGAGCTGCTGCATCTCTGCGGAGCGGGGCAGCATGGTCTTCTCGTAGACGCGGACGGCCTCCTCCAGGGTGTTGCCGTTGACCACGGCGAGGGCGAGTTCGCAGGCGTCGAGCATGGCGAGGTTCACGCCGACGCCGAGCGGGGGCATGAGGTGGGCGGCGTCGCCAAGGAGGGTGACGGTCGGGTTGTGGTCCCAGGTGTGCGGGACGGGCAGGGCATTGATGGGGCGGTCGACGTAGCGGCCGTCGTTGTCGCTGATCAGGCGGCGCAGGGCCGGCGACCAGTCGCGGTACTGCTCCAGGAGGTGGGTGCGGATGGCCTCGGTGTCCTTGCCGGTCAGGCCGTTCGCGGCGATCCAGTCCGCGGGGACCCGCTGGATGACGTAGACGCGGATGTGGTCGCCACTGCTGCGCTGGGCGAACAGCCCGCGCTCGCCGTCGGCCGCGGCGGCGCTGCCCTGGCCGACGAGTGCGGCGATGGCGGGGTGGCGGGTTTCGACGTCGTGGAACCAGGCTTCGAGGAAGCTGACGCCGGTGTATGCGGGGAGCGCCGGGGAGATGGCTCGGCGGACCTTGGACCAGGCGCCGTCCGCGCCGATGACGAGGTCGGCTTCGATCGTGGTTCCGTCGTCGAAGCGCACCCGGCGGGGGCCCTTTTCGGGGCCTTCGACGGACCGCAGGGTGTGGCTCCAGCGGACGGTGCCGGGCTCCAGCGAGTTCAGGAGGAAATTGCGGAGGGCGCCGCGGTCGATCTCCGGCTTGAAGCTTTCTCCCTCTTCGGGGGTGTGGTGGAAGAGGAGGGTGCCCGCCGGGTCCAGCTGACGCATCTCCTGCCCCTCGGGGCGGGAGAGGCGGAAGAACTCCTCCAGGAGTCCGGCTTCGCGCAGGGCGATCTGGCCGTTGTCCTCGTGCAGGTCGAGGGTGCCGCCCTGGTCGCGGGCGTCGGGACCGCTCTCGCGGTCGTAAACGGTGACGGCGACGCCGTGGCGCTGGAGGATGCGGGCGCAGGTCAGGCCGCCGGGACCGGCGCCGATGATGGCGATGCGGGGGGTGGGGGCAGGGGTGGGCGTCTTCATGGTGGTGCTCCGTTCGTACGGGTCGGCAGTGCTGCCGTGCGCGGGGGATGTCAGTTGGCCGAGGCGACGGGGGTCTTCGCGGGGGTGTCCGCGGGTGCGGGCGGGCCGGCCTTCCTCAGCGGGACCTCGATGACGAAGAGCGCGGCGATGAAGGCGAGGGCGCAGACGGTCGCGGCGGTGAGGAAGATGTGGCCGGTGCCGTCCGTGACCGCGGTGAGGTAGGCGTCCCCGGATCCGGCGGGCAGGTTCCGCAGGGCGTTCGGGCCGCTGTCGCCGCCGGCCGGGAGGGTGGGCTGGACGGCGCGGGTGAACAGCGAGCCGAAGACGGCGACGCCGAGGGATCCGCCCAGGGTCCGGAAGAGGTTGACCGAACTCATGGCCGCGCCCATGTCGCGCAGGGAGACGCTGTTCTGCGCGATGGTGCCGGCCATCTGCAGGGTGAAGCCGAGGCCGATGCCCACGAGGACCATGTAGAGGCTGGTCAGCAGGGACGAGGTGCGGGCGTCCATGGTGGCCAGCAGGCCGAGCCCGGCCACCAGGAACAGGGTGCCGACGACGGGGAAGATCTTGTACTTGCCGGTGGCGGACATGACCTTCCCGGCGATGGTCGAGACGATCACGACGGGGATCATCATCGGGAGCATCAGCAGGCCGGAGTTGGTGGCCGAGGCGCCCTGGACGGTCTGCTGGAACAGCGGCAGGTAGAGGCCCGCGCCGAACATGACCACACCGGCGGCCAAGAGCAGGACCATGGCGAGCGGGTAGTTGCGGTGGCCGGTGAACACGCTCAGCGGCAGCAGCGGTTCGACGGCCCGCTTCTCGACCTGGACGAACAGGGCCAGGCCCACGATCGCGGCGGCGCCGAGCGACAGGATCTGCCAGGACCCCCAGGCGTAGGTGCTGCCGGCCCAGGTGGCGGCCAGGACGATCGCGGTGATGGACAGGGTCAGCAGGGCGATGCCCGCCCAGTCGATCTTCGCCTGGATGCGCTGGGCGGGGACCTGCAGCTTCCGCCACAGCCACACCAGGGCGACCAGGCCGAGCGGCAGGTTGACGTAGAAGGCCCAGCGCCAGTCGAAGTGGCCGGTGACGAAGCCGCCGAGGAGCGGTCCGCCGATGGTGCCGATCGCCATGACGGAGGCGGTCATGCCCTGGTACTTGCCGCGCTCGCGCGGCGGTACGAGGGCTCCGATCAGCGCGAAGGCGCCCGCGCCGATGCCACCGGCGCCGATGCCCTGCACGACGCGGTAGGCGATCAGCTCGCCCATGGAGCCGGAGGTCCCGCACAGGGCGGACCCGAGGATGAAGACGGCGATCGAGGCCAGGTACATGCGCTTGCGGCCGAAGAGGTCGCCGAATTTGCCCCAGACCGGGGTGGTGACGGCGGTGACGAGGGTGTAGGCGGTGACGACCCAGGAGATGTGCTCCAGGCCGCCGAGGTCGCCGACGATCGTGGGCATCGCGGTGCTGACGACCATGTTGTCGAGCATCGACAGCAGCATGGCGAGCATGACGCCGAGCAGCACCCAGCGCACGTTCTTCGGTACGGCCATGGGCCCGGCAGCGGGGCCGGTGGAGGGGAGGGAGGCAGTCGTGGACATGACTGATCACTCCTTTCGAGCGCGGGGAATGAGGGGCGGGGCGCTGATCCGCAGCCCGCTCCCCCAGAAGAACACAACAGCTAAATAAATGCAACGGCTACACTTTTACATCCGCACAACCGAAGCAGTCGGCCACTAGGCTGCCGGGATGACCGCACAGTCGCCCATGCCGCTGACCGTGGAGGCCGCCCGGGGCCTTCAGAACATGCTCGGTGCCGAGATCGGGCCGGGCCTCAGCGAGCGGGAACTCGACGCGGTCCAGGCACGGTTCGGCTTCACGTTCTCCGCGGACCACAGGGTCTTTCTTGCCGCCGGGCTCCCGCACGGCTCGCGAAGCTGGCCCGACTGGCGGGGCGGCGATCCCGAGGACCTTGCCGAGCGGCTCTCCCGACCAGTCGAGGGCGTGCTCTTCGACGTGGAACACAGCGGCTTCTGGCACCCCTCCTGGAGGCCGAGGCCCTCAGGAACATCCGCGGCGCTGCGCATGGCACGGTCCGAGCTGGCGGCCGTCCCGCAGCTGGTCCCCGTCTACAGCCACCGCTACTTGCCCGGCACGGCAGGCGAGTGGGGTCACCCCGTGCTGTCCGTCCACCAGACCGACATCATCTTCTACGGGAACGACCTCGCCGACTACGTACGGCACGAGTTCACCGGCGGGGCGAGCACCCTTCCGGCCCGCGCGACCGTCGACTTCTGGTCGTACTTCGTCAACGGCGGTCCCGCCACGGACCTTGCCACGCCCACCCCGCACACCCCCTACGCCGTCACCGCGCAGGAGGCCGTCGAGGCCCTGCGCATGCTGGCATTGGAGCGGCTGATCGGCCGACCGCACCACCCGTACCAGCTGATCGAGGCGGGGCTGACGGCACTGGTCCTCGACGTCGAGACGGAGTCGCTTCCGCTCCTCGCCGGCCTGTCGCGCACCGAGCATCAGAGCGCCGACGCGCTCTTCGACAAGGTGCTGGCCGAGCTGGGGCCGGCCGGGGACCTTCCCGCCGATGACACCGGCATCCCGTGGGAGGCCGCGCGTGGGGAACTCGTGCGCTGGTGGCTCCGGCTCATCGCGAACGGGAGTCTCGCCCCTGGAACCGGTGGTGACCTGACCGCGTACGAGGGCTGGGGTGCGCTGGCCCGGCCCCGGGCGCTCCGGCCGCTCGTCGACAGGGTCGATGCCTACAACGACTGGGACCGGATCCGGCGCGGCACGCGCGAGCAGTTGGCCGGAGCGATCGTCGCGGAGGCCGAGCGCCTACTGGCCGGTCCCTGGCCGCCGTTGAGCGGAGAGCAACAGCCCCCGGGGCTCTCGGACCACTGAACCACCCGGCCTTGCCGGGGCACTGCTGAGATACGAGCCCGGTTGCCGAACCACATTGGGCCCCTGCGGCAGGGCGCTCTCCCGATAACGCCCGCCGAGGTCCTCGCCCCGGTGCCAGGAGTGAGGCCGGGTGGAGGGCGCCGGCGCCGAAGCGCCGGCCGGCCCGGTCGATGACCGGTTCCAGTGCGCGGGCGTTCTCGGTGGGCCGGTCGAAGGTCAGTTGCTCGGCGGTGCCGGCCGAGCCGGTCAGCTCGCCGACCCGGGCGGTCACCGCCCGCACGCGCGCCCGTTGCAGTCCGAGCGCGGAGAACAGTCCGTACAGCGTCTGCTGGAGGGAGGGCGTGTGGGCGGTGGGCTCGGGCAGGGTGCGCGAGCGTGTGGTGGTCGACCGGTCGGCGTAGGTGACCTGCAGCTCGACCGTTCGGGCAACCTGCCCGGCGATCCGCAGCCGGGCTCCGAGATCCGTGGCCGCGCCGAGCAGGGCGCGGCGGACCTCGGCCGGGTCGAGGACGTCCCGGTCGAAGCGCTGGGCACTGGTGATGGTGGCGGGCGGTCCGCCCGGGCTGACGGTGCGGCGGTCGGTCCCCCGAGCCCGCTCGTGCAGGAGGCGGCCGGCGGAGGCGCCGGCGATGCGCTGCACCGTGGTCACCGGGAGGACGGCCAGATCGCCGATCGTCTCGATCCCGTACCGGAGCAGCGAGCGCTCCAGTACGGACCCGACCCCGGGCAGTGCCCGTACCCGGCAGCTCCACAGGAAGCCCTCCTGTTCGGCCGGGTCGTCGGGCAGCACCCGGACGGTGCCGGGCGGGGCGGCGCCGGCGGCGAGGGTGGCGAGGAGACGGTTCGGGCCGATCCCGCCCGTGCTGACCAGTCCGTACCGGGCTGCGAGCCGGGTCTGGAGCCGGTCCGCGAGCTCTGCGGGAGACTGCCCGAAGTACCGCGTGGCACCGGCCAGGTCCAGCAGCGCGCTGTCCGGCGGGAGCGCCTGGACGACGGGGGTGATGTCGCCGAGCACCGTGAACAGTTCGCGGTAGGTCTCGAAGCCGGCGCGGTGGAAGCGCAGGTGAACGATCGTCGCCCTGGTGGTGGTGCTGGTACTGGTGCTGGTGCTGGTGCTGGTGCTGGTCATCCGGCGCTCCCCTGACTGGCGTGCCACAGCCGCCCGGCACCACTGCCGCCCTGTCCGCCGCCGCCCTGTCCGCCCGGTGTCGGCCGGGCTGCCGAAACGGCTTCGCCGTCGGAGCACGGGGGCTCGCCGACGAGCAGCGTACGGACGGCGGCGGTCCCGCCGTCCCGGTGGGCGTCGGCGATGTCCTGGAGGTTCCAGGCGTGGGTGCCGATGACGGAGACGGACTTGCCGCGGCGGGAGACGGTGCCGCGCGCGAGGAGCAGGAAGTGGTGGAACAGCGGGTAGGCGGCCTGCTCGTGGGTGTCGTCGAAGAAGGTGAGGTCGATCTGGCCGGCCGGGCTGCCGTCGTCCAGGGAGACGAAGATGGTGCGCCGTCCGGAGCGCATGGGCGGGGTCTGGATGGCGACCTTCGCGCCGGCCACCAGCACGGTCCCGCCGGACGGCTGGTCCTTCAGCCGGTGGGAGGGGGTGACGCCGAGCTCGGCCAGCAGCGGGTGGAACGGTTCCATGAGGTGCCGGGAAGCCTCCATGCCGATGACCTCCAGTTCCGCCTCCAGCTCCTCGCCGACGGTCATCGCGGGAAGGCCGCTGTCTCCGGCGGCGGGGGTGGTGACAGGGGTGAGGAGGAGCTGGTCGGGGATGCTGCCGGCGCGGTGCTGCCGGTGGAGCTCGTCGATCTGCAGGAGCAGGTCGCGGCGGGCCGCGCCCGGGGCGAGGGTGGCGAAGGCACCGACCCGGGCGAGGCGGTCGGCGATCGGCTGGGAGGGCCGGGCGCGGGCCCAGAAGTCGGCGAGGTCCGTGTACGGCCGGCCCTCCTGGATGCGTGCGGACTGGTCGTCGGTGATGCCGTGGACATCGGCCAGCGACATGCGCAGGCCGAGACGGCCGTCCGCGAGCCGCTCGGTTCGGTACTGGGCGGCGGAGTGCTGGACGTCGAGCGGCAGGATCGGCACGCCGCGGCGCCGGGCGTCGGCCAGTACCAGCCGCTTCGGATACATGCCGGGGTCGTGTTCGAGGAGTCCGGCGTAGAACGGCGCCGCGTAGTGCGCCTTCAGCCAGGCGGACTGCAGGGTGGGCAGGGCGAACGCCACGCCGTGGGAGCGGGCGAACCCGTAGCTCCCCATGTTCTCCAGCATCCGCCAGACCTCGTCGATCACCTTCTGTTCGTAGCCGGCCCCGGCTGCCCGCTGCCGGTACCAGGTCTGGAGTTTGGGCAGGCGTTCGGGTCTGGCCAGGGCGCGCCGGGCCTCCTCGCCCATGGCCAGGTCGGTGCGGGTCATCGTCGCGAACAGACCGATGACCTGCTCGTTGAAGATGACCACGCCGTAGGTGGAGCGCAGCCAGGGCTCCAGGTCCGGGTGGGGGTAGGTGACGGGCTTCTTGCCGTGCCGGCCCAGGAGGAACGGGCGGATCATGTCCGCCTGGACCGGGCCCGGGCGGAACAGCGAGATCTCGGCGACCAGATCGGCGAAGGTCTCCGGCTGGAGCCGGCCGAGCAGGTCCTTCTGGCCGGGGGATTCCAGCTGGAAGACGCCCAGCGATTCGCCCTCGCGCAGCAGCTCGTAGGCGGCCGGGTCGGTCAGCGGTACCTGGGTGCGGTCGTCCAGGTCGATCCGCTCGCCGGTGGTGCGCTCGATCTCCCGCACCGCGTACGCCATCGAGCTCTGCATCCGCACGCCGAGGACGTCGAGCTTGAGGAGTCCGAGGCCATCGCCTTCCACGTCCTCCTTGTCGAAGACCGTGGCGGGGAAACCCTCGGTGGCGGTGGGGACGACGGGGGTGCGCTGCAGCAGGGTCGCGTCGGAGAGGATGACGCCGCACGGGTGCATGGCGCTGCCCCGGGGCAGCGCGTCCAGTCCCTCGACCAGCTCCCACAGCCGTCCGTACCGGTCTGCGCCGGCGGCGACCTGTCGCAGCTCCGGGAGTTCGCGCAGTGCGGTGCGGGCCGAGCGGGCGGCGATGTGCGGGAAGGCCTTGGCCAGGCGTCCGACCTCGTCCGGGGGCAGGCCGAGTGCGAGGCCGGCGTCGCGGATCGCCCACCGCACCCGATAGGTCTCGGGCATCGACAAGGTGCAGACCCGGTCCGTACCGAACCGGTCCATGATCTTGCGGTAGACCTCCAGGCGCCGGGCGGACTCCACGTCGATGTCGATGTCCGGCAGTGTGCGGCGGCGCAGGTTCAGGAACCTCTCCATGATCAGCTCGTGGTCGAGGGGGTTGGCGAAGGAGACGCCGAGCAGGTGGACGACCAGGCTGCCCGCGCCCGAGCCCCTTGCCTGCACCCGGATCCCGAGGTCTCGTACGTCGTCGACGACCTTGGAAACGGTCAGGAAGTACGTCGGCCAGCCGAGGGTCTGGATGACCCGTAGCTCCTCTTCCAGGCGGGTGCGCATCGTGGCGGAACGGTCGTAGCCGTGGCGGACCATCGCCGCCTCGCACCGCAGGCGCAGGATCCGGGCCGAGGTACCGGGGGCCGCGCCGATGACGTGCTCCTCGGGGAAGTGCACGCGACCGATCCCCAGGTCGGACTGCGGGTCGAGGCGGCAGTCCGCGGCGGTACGGGCCGTGGTGGCCAGCAGGTGTTCGGCCCCGCCGTGCTCCTGACCGGCCGCGCGGGCCACCTCCTCGGCGAGCTCGGCCATCTCGGCGGCGCCCTTCAGCCAGCGCTCCCCGTTGCAGGTCCGGCCGGGCTGGATCGTAGTGAGCAAACGCGCGGAGTCCAGGACGTCGGCGATCGGTGCCTGTTCCCGGTTCGCGTAGCGGACCGCGTTGGTGAGGACGGGGAGCACGTCCAGTTCGGCCGCCAGACCGACGGTACGGGCGGCCAGGCGAAGGGAGCCGGGTCCGGTGCCGGTGCGCCGGTGGTGCACGGCTTCCAGCCGCAGGTGCTGCCCGTAGACCTCGCGCCAGGGGGCCAGAAGCAGGGTGGCGCGGTCCGGGCGGCCGGCGGCGAGCGCCAGCACCGGCTCGGAGGCCGGGCCGAGCAGCGCGGTCAGTCCCTCGGCGTGCCGCTGGATCGCGTCCCAGGGGGCGATCGGCTGGCCGCCGCCGGCCTGCGCGCGGGCTGCCCACGCGGCGGTGATCAGCGCACAGAGGTTGGCCCATCCGGTGCGGTCCCGGGCCAGCAGCGTGATCCGCGGTGCGGTGTCGGCAACGAAGGCGCCGCCCCGGGCGGGGGTGCGGCCTTTCGGCGGCTCCGCCCCTGCCGGATGCATGAGCGGGACCGCGAGATCGACACCGAACACCGGCCGGACCCCGGCTTTCGCGCAGGCCCGTGCGAACCGGACCGCTCCGGCCACGGTGTCACGATCGGTGAGAGCCAGTGCCGCAAGGTTTTGCGCGGCCGCCTGCTCGACCAGCCGGCCGGGCAGCGAGGCGCCGTAGCGCACCGAGTAACCGGAGGCTACGTGCAGGTGCGGGAACACCCGAACCACCTCCAGCTCTTGCGGTCAGCCCCCATTCGTTGACACCCGGCTCCCTCCGGTCCTTCCAGCATAGACGGTATTCGATAGCTTGTTCGACTCCCATTCGACACCCCACCCCGGGAGATCCCGCTGGTCACCCACCCGGCCGCCCGCCGCCCACCGCCGGACCGGCCACCCATCACGACGGCCGCAGCCGACGCCCACCATCCCTTTCCAGCCACTCCGGCCGGATACGACCACCGTATCGAACATAATTCGAACAGTGCGACTCCACTGTCGGCTCCACGATCACCTCGCTCGCCGCTCGGTCCTGCCCGCCCCCGCCGACTGGAGCACGGTCGGCCGCTAGGGGGAGGCGCCGCGTCGCCTCCAATCGAGCGCGTATCTGGCCGGACGGGCCAACTAAAACGCCCAGTCACAAGACTTGGCGTTCTAGTTGGCGATTTCGCGTTGCACTTGGCCTCGGTGCGCGTTCTAGTCGGCCCGGCACGGCCGTTGTCGCAGGTGGCGGCTATGTTTCAGCTCGTCGTTACGGAGGCGAGCGGGAGCGGGGAGCGGGGAGCGGCAATGATGGTTGAGGTGGGGTACGCCCGGGCGTGGGACCTGGGGGCTCGCGCCCCCTGGAGGCCGATATCCGTGGAGGAGGCCCGTGAGCGGGATGCCGCCGGGCTTCCGTATGTAGTGGTGTACCGGACTGAGGGCCGGGAGGCTCCGCTGGAGGTCAGGCTCGTCTCCTGGCGGGATCACTACGTCGGTCTGTGGGTGTACGACGCTCAGGGCCGCGGTACCTGCGAGCTCGACGTGCGCCTGCTGGACGACCCGACGCGGCTGTGGCCCCGGCGCAACGTCCGCTGGCACTACACCGGCCCAGAGATGACGGAATTCGACGAGGCCTGTCCGCGCATCACCGTGGAGCTCTTCCCGGGCGGGAGGGGCCGCCAAACGGAGCAGCCCCAGGGCGAGCGCGGGCGCATACACGTCACCGCGCCCAGGAGCCGCGATGACGAGCACTGGGTGGACCGGCCGGTCTTCGGGGAGTGGCCGCTGCTCTCGTCTCAGGTGCACGGGCTTACGGAGACGCCGGTCCTCGACGTCGCCGAGCCGACCGCGGCGGCCACCGACGGCAGCGGGCTCGCGCCCACCACGTGCTGGTGTCCACCTCACCCGGCGCAGCCCGGACCGATCGGTGAGCTGTTCCGGCCCGGGGTACGCGTGACCGACGGATACCACCCCGAGATGACGATTGTGGAGCCACGCCGCATCGGCACCCTGCGCGTGCCCAGCGGGCTGCTCGCAGTCTCCGGCCCGGACATCGACCACGGAGACGGCCCGCACATCACAGTCTCCGTTCCGCCTGGGGAGTACGCCTTGGAGGAGGCTCGGGCCCGACACAGCTATCACTGCATGTGGGAGGGGAGCGAGGTCACCCGTACGGACACCATGGCTGTCCGCGTACTCGTCAGCGAGGTCCCCGCTGTGACCTGGGAGATGGCGCTGAAGCCCGACGACGACCTCCGACTGTTCGTCGATGATCAGATCTCCGGTTTCGCCACAGACGGAGCCACCGGCTGCTTCGCCGATGCCGGGGCATGGGAACCCCTCCTCGCGCTCTTCGAGAAAGGCCTGATCCAGGGAGACCCTGACCTGGACCCGGACGTCTACGAGGACATCAACGACTCCATGTACCTCCTGCGGACCCGGGACCAGGCCACCGGCGGCGAACTGGCAGCCTTCGCGACGACGGGGGACGGCACCTATCCCGTCTGGGTCGGCCGCACCGAAGCCGGCGAAGTGGCCGGGGTCGTAGTACTGGTGGATGGGATGCCCGAGCTGCTCCCGGACGGCGGCGCCACCGTCGGCGCCTGACCTGGCCACGCGGAGTCCAGGTGCCTGGCGGCCAGCAGGAGCCGCCTGACCAGCGCGCCGCGAAGGAGACCCCGCTCAGCACGCACATGGCCCTGATGAACAGGCAGGTCAGACGGGCGGCGCCCGCGGAGCGGCCGGAGCGTGGGCAGTTGGGCAGGGACGGGATGGTCGAGCCCTTCGCATGGTTGGGCCGCCCAGAGGCGCCGGGTGGGCTAGGGTCCTTCGTTTGGATCATCTGGTCGTTGAATAGGACCGCTGACTGGAGAAACGGCCGCGGCATCGATACCTGCGCCCAGGCTGCACAGGCTTCCCGGTGATGAGTGCTCACTGGATCAGTTCGATGTGCGGATGATCCGGGGACTCCGGGCACACGTGGAGCTGCAGGTCGTAGCCGCTTGCGATGACGATCATGGTGATGTTCCCCGGAGGGGTGCCGGGGAGGAGTGGTGTGGGATCGGCCCGCTCCTCCTCGGAGATCCAGCTCTCGTTGCCCGAGCTCCATTCGGTGCTCGCGATGGTGAGCAGCGGCACCGCCTCGGTGCCGCACTCGGAGCAGACCCGGGGCATGGGATCGGTGAGGCCCCAGCGAGTCCAGCCACCCGCCTTCCAGCCAGGAGCGGTGGACAGATGGTCCCCGTAGAACTCGTCCGGGGCTACCGCGTATGTGCTGTCCCACGCTTCTCCGGCCGTCTCCCACCTGCTCAGGTCCCCCAGCTGCTCCTGCAGCTCCTTGCTCAACTCCATGGAATTGGGGTACTCGGTGACCTGCTCCGGCGCGAGCAGGCACGGCTCCGGTAGGTAGCTTTCGAACTGGACCGCGGGCGGCTCGGGTGGTGCGTCGAGCACGTCCGTCACGGTCGCTGCAGTCCGCCAGAACAGTGCGGTGGTGGGGTGCTCCGAGTGATCGAAGGGGCACCAGAGGACTTGGAGTAGATCGGCCTCGGACTGCCCCGGCGGGCACAGCAGGGGGACATCGCGCACGTACAACTGAGCAACAGGCACCATGGCGATTGGGCCCTCGGGCCACGGGCGGCCTGCCAGGAGCCGCTTCTCCGTCTCCAGCTCCTCGGGTGTGACCCAGGGCCCCTGCGGATCGCGGCCCCGCCGGCTCTCTGCTGCCGCCCGGCTACGACGCCATTCCCGTATGTCCTGCGGCGAGAGGATCCTGTTTCCTCCCCGCACGTGCGGTCCCTCGCAGTACGGCCACGGCTCGTCGGTGGGCCAGAGCAGTGGCCCACCGACGGAGCTGTCGTGCGGCGTGGGCGAACCGGGAAGGGGGTGCAGCCGGGTCGCCGTCCGTGCCAGGGGTGCCAGTTGGGGAAAGAGCCCCGTGACGTCGAGTGGCCGCGGCGGGGTGGTACGGATGGCGTTCATAGCGGCGATGCTGCCAGCAGCCTCCGACAATGCGTGCGCCGGCCCACGTCCATGCGCCGGCCCACGTCCAACTGACACCAGGCAGCTTTCCCGGGTCAGTAGGCGGACCAAAGGAAGGTGCCTGCGATATGAAGTCCGGCCAGGTAGAGGGTCGCAGTGGTCGCGAATCGCGCGGGAGGAATACGCCTTGCCGGCGAGGACTACGTCCGGCCTGGTCCGGGGCCGTCCACGGCGACGCGGAACACGCAGGCCAGCCATGGGGTCCACAAAGGCGGGTGCGTCCCCTGCCTGGCCGCCGGTCAGAACGAACGTAAGGGGACGGCAGCGGCCGTCGGCAGCAAGATGAATCTTCGTCGTCAGTCCACCGCGCGACCGGCCGATGGCGTGATCATCCGGCTCCACTGCCAGAACCCCTTTTCGCGGGCCCCGGCGGCGTGCTGATGAGCGCGCACGATCGTGGAGTCCACCGAGACGGCCCAGTCCAGCTCCTCGTCGGCATCTGCCTGGGCCATCAGCGCGGTGAACACTCGCTCCCACGTGCCATCGACAGCCCACATCCGCAGGCGGTTATAGACGCCTCGCCAGTTCCCGTACTTCGCCGGCAGATGGACCCACTGCCCTCCCGTCCTGAATTTGAAGGCGATCGCGTCGATCACCTCACGGTGATCCCGCCAGCGGCCACCCCGCCTCGGGGTCCGGTCCGGAAGTAGCGGCTCGATCCGCGCCCACTGCACATCAGTCAATGACACGCCCGGCCCAACGTCCCACTGATCCAAACGAAACTGCCTAGCCCCTGCTGTCGGTACCTGGTGACAAGATCACCAGCATGAGTTTCGTACGCACTACTCCGCCGCGGCCTGTCGAGGTGGCAACGGTCTTCCCTCAGCTGGCGCCGCTGGCACGCCCCGCGATACGGCTGCATCCCCGGCCGGGGTCGCCGTCGGTCAGGGACAGCTCGGTCGGCGGGCCATTGCTGTGGCCAGCAGAAGAGCCCTGGCCGCACTGCAAGGACGCGCACCTGCACGTGGACACCGGCTTCCGCCAGTCACCGACCGAAGTGCGGCTCGAGAGAGCCTTGCAGTACCGGCGGCGCCCTGATCTGGAGTCCACACTCACGCCCGAGGAGGAGGCGCTCAAGGAGCGCAACGCCGCGTGGCTTGCCGAACGGCTCAAAGCCGACCTTCCCGGTCCGGCGGATTGCCCGGTCCCGATGCTTTCCGTGGCTCAGCTGTTCCTGCGCGACGTACCCCTGTTGCGGCCGCCCGGGCAGGCTGATCTGCTTCAGATCCTCTGGTGCCCGTATGAGCACGATCCGGACTACAAGCCGGCGACCGCACTGTTCTGGCGGTCCGCCGCGGAGGTCGGCGACGTCCTCGCCGCACCACCGGAACCGTACGAGGCGGACTATCCGGGTTACGTTGCGGAGCCGTGCCTGCTCGCGCCAGAAGCGATCACGGAGTACCCCAACAGCCTGGACTTGAGCCCGGAGCTGCAGGAAATGCTGGAGGACTGCAACAGGTGGCAGGCAGGCGGCGCCAACCTGGCCAGCTCCTACGCGGCGTATCCGCGCGACTTCTACTCCATCCATCTGGGCAACGCACCCGGCTGGAAGGTCGGCGGCTGGCCCCCGTGGGGCCGCACCGACCCGTACCCCCGATACTGCGCCGTCTGCGAGGTACAGATGGTCCCGCTGCTGACGATCGCTTCCTGGGAGTGGGACGGTGGTGATGGGCACAGCTGGGCGCCGCAGGAAGACCAGGCCGCTGCTACCAGTCCGCACTACGCAGGCCACTACCCCTCGCAGCCGACGGGGGTAGAAGTAGGCAGCACGGACAACATGCAGATCTACGTCTGCCCGACCTCCCCCGAGCATCCGCACACCGACTTGATCCAATGAGCTGTCCCAGTTGGCCTCACAACCCCGCTCACCCGTGACAGAAGGGCCGCCGAGTCGGAGTCGGAACATCCTGGAAGAACACGCAGGCGAGGCGATCGATGTCGCCAACCGGGAGGAACGCATCATGTGCGCGCGTTTCCACAGGCGAGAGGAAATGGAGGTGCTGCCCCCTGGCCTGCGCAGGCAGGATCTCCCCATGTCGACAGATGTCAGCGGAATGATCGAATGCCGGCCGGGAGCCCGCCTGTGGGGCCCTGACGACGAGGAATCCGTATGGGAGCCGGCATCGATCTCCTCCTCCTGAACATGGCCAACGCCTACGACGGCCTGGCCTGTCTTTTCGGAATCCGCAACCACTTCGGTTTCCGCCCCCTCGCGGAGGATCGCGGCTTTCCGGATGACGCCTCGGAGGGGCTGCGGCGGGAGTTCGCCGACTGTGGCGGCCCCCGCTAGGTGCACGGGACGACCTGGCTGACCTGGTCCGAGTTGGAGACCACGGACTGGCAGGAGACCGAGGCCTCGGGCACGCGAACCCGTGCCTCAGCCGCGGGGATCGACACCCACTGGGGCCCCGTCTGGAAGGTCATGCGCATCCTCAGCGAAATCCACGGTGCCGAGAACGTACGCCTCGTCGCCTGGTTCCACTGACTCGCGGCTGAGCGTCGTAGTTGGCCAGGCTGGCCAACTACGAGGTTCTGACCGTTCTTCCGTGATGGCTACGCCTGCAGGAGGATGCGGGCTCTGAGTAGGGCGAATGAGGCCCTGCTGTACATCTGCCGCTTGATCGTTTTGATCCTGTTGACGTGGCCTTCGACGATGCCGGAGCTGTAGGGCAAGGTGAGGCCGGCGGCAACGGCGTGAAGGTCCTGGCGGATGGAGTCGGCGAAGATGCCGATGGCGGCGGGGCCGCCCAGCTCGGCCTTCTGAATCCAGTCCCGCAGCAGGTGTCGGCGGCGTTGGCGGAGCTTGTCGGTGAACTCCCGCGCGAGGTCGCAGGCCTGGGCGATCTCCGGGCAGGCACTCCGCACAGCGTCGAGCTGGGCCATGTCGGACGTGCTGAGTGAATCCTCGGGGCGCATGATCCATGAGGTCATGTCGCGAGGGCGGGGAGTCGCCGCCCGGGCAGGGACCGCGATGCCTTGCCGGATGGTCACTACGTAGCGGTGCGCGACGTGGTACCCGCCGGTGTAGCCGAGGGCGAGCACCTCGCGGTAGAGCTGCATGGAGCTGGTGCAGCCTGCGTGGAAGCGGTGCTGCACGTGCTCGATGAATGGGTCGAGGACTCCGTGTCCGCGGTCCTGCGCCGAGGCGAGAAGCCCTGGTAGATCCTTGTTCCGGTAGCGCCTGACCGTCTTGCGATCCAGCTGTAGGTGGCGGCCGATGGCGTTCAGCGACATGCCGGTGGCGGCGAGCTCGTTGACCTCCGCGTGGCGTTGTCGGATCCGGTCCAGGAGCGGAGTTTCCCGGGTGGCCAACGGTGGGCTGGCCTCTGGTTCGGCTGGCCGTCGAAGGCAGTCACGGTGCCGGCGGCAGGTCTCCTCCACCGCCGTCGAGAGGTTCTGGAGGAGGTGCCAGCGATCTGCCACCTCCAGCACGTCGGGGGGCGGCCTGTCTGATGGCCTTTGTGAATGCCATCAGGCGGTCTCGGCAGATGATCTCGGCGCCGGGGCGCTCCTGGAGCCATGCGGCGACCGTGCTGGTCTCTCGGTCCGGCAACACATCCACCGGCCGGGAGGACTCGACGTCGACGAGGACAGTGCCGTAGGTCCGGCCCTTGCGGAACGCGAACTCGTCGATGCCGAGGATCCGTGGAGCTCGCGCTGGTACAGGCGGAGCGGTCAACTCGCCCAAGACGGATGTCCGCCGGCCGTAGAGCCGCAGCTTTGCGCAGAGGCGTGCGCCCGGGCGGCCGCCGAGCTCCACCGCGACCGACCGCATCGCCGACCGCGCCGCCGTCGAAGAACGTCGTCGAGGCTCGGTCAGGCCGGCCACCTGTTCCACGAAAGTCCGACGCGGGCATCGGGGCTGATCGCAGAAGAAGCGGTGGACGCGGAGACGGACGATCAACCGACGGCCGCTGAACGGCAGTCCGGCTATGTGACGCGAGTACCGGCTGTGGACGCGTGCGGCGGGATGTTGACACGCGGGACACGCTCCGGGCGGCCCGCAGCCAGCTGCGTCGATCATCAAGCGGTCATCCGCGACGACGGCCTGCCGCAGGACGAGGGTCAGGCCCGGGAAGAGGGCGTCTTCGACAGTCTCCAGCTCCATGATGGCGTGATCCCCTAGTGGAACGATCCTGCAATCTCTCGACCGTTCAGCGCATCCCGCCAGGTGCGAGGTGTTGCAACTGGGCGATCAGGGGGCCTGCAAGAAGGGGATGGGAATGTCGTGTGCTTTCAGAGCCGCCGTATAGCGAGCCAGCAGCCCGTCGATGCCCGAGAGGAGGTAGGACGCCTCTTCCCGGGCCTCAGCGACGTCACCCTGGTCGCAGGCCCTTACGATCCGGGCGACGTCGTCACGGATGACCGAAAGGGAATCGCCCTGGATCAACACGCCCGGAAATCTACGCGGGGGAAGAGGGACTACCGCATCGTTACTTGCGTCCGTGAACAGTTCGACCTCTACACGTTCCATCCGATCATCCAACCTCAGACCCGTCCTCATCTCCAGGCACAGCCGTCGTGGAAGCGACCAGAACCCTTCGCATGGCCAGCTGTGCACAACGCTTGGCCGCCTCCGCTGACCTGGAGTGCTTCCCTCCAGCCTGAAATCTCGTCGATCTCATGACGGGGTGATGCCTACGCTGCCTCCATGGCCAATTCGAAGACCAGCGCGACCTGCGACAGGCTGGTTCAGCTGGTGGCGCCGCCGGCTGCCCCGGTGGACGCCCACGGGGATTGGGCCCTCGTGGAGACCGCAGTCGCTACCCGGCTGCCCGACGACTACAAGCGACTCGTCGAAACCTACGGCTGGGGAGAGTTCTGCGACGTCCTCTACCTTCGGACGCCGTTCGGTGCGAGCAAACACAACGGCATCGAGTGGCAGAGCCCCCACCCCACGGAGTCGCCCGAACAGGATCGCGAGCGCTATTCGTATCCGCTGCACCCGGCTCCGGGCGCGCTGCTGATCTGGGGCACCACGATGGACGCCGACCGCCTGTGCTGGCTCACCGACGGGGATCCCGAGAAATGGCCCGTCGTGGTGTGGAGCAGTGAGGGCTGGTACGAGACGCACGCTGTGGGCGCGGCCGAGTTCATCGAGAGCTGGGCCTGCGGACACGCCGGCTCTGGACTGCTCGCAGACATGGAACCGGGGCTGGCACCATGGTTCAACGCCTTCCGTCCCCGCACCCACCGGTGCCTGCGCCTGTCCGAAGGCCCTTTCTCCCACCCCGAGCGCCTGGAGCTCCTGCGCGAGGCACTGGCTCCCACCACCGACCGGGGCTCGTGGCGCTCCACGCACGACGAAACGGGACAGGATCACTTCGCGACCGTCGATACCGACTGGTTGCTCACCTACGACGCCTCCCGCCCCCACCAAATCCGGATCGACTTCCCACCCGAAGACAGCGGACAGGTCCAGCAACGCCTCTTCGCCGCTGTACACCGAATGGAGTGCGAGGTTCTTCGGATCACGGCTGCGTCTGGAACATCGCTCCCGGCCTGGGACACGGCCACGGACGAAGACGAGGGGTAGGAAGAGAGCCAGCCTGGACGCGGGCCGCCTGTCTAGCGTAGCCATCACGGAAGCGCGGTCAGAACCAACTACGACGCTCAGTCACACATAGGCTGAGACTTAGAGGATGTCTCACGTGGATAGGTTCCGAGCTCCTTCAGCAGGTCTGGGCGGTGACCATAGCTGACCACGGCTCTGCCAGTCGTTGCGGAGCGCGTACGGGATCTTGAGACCATGAGCAGCCCATGGCAGGCTCGTGCCCCATGATCGATGAGTTCGCGAAAGACAACCTGCACAAGAGACTGCGGCGGGACCGTGAGGCGCTGCTCTGGAAGCTCGATGGCTTGTCCGAATACGACGCACGCCGGCCTCTGACAGCGACCGGGACCAACCTCCTCGGCCTGGTCAAACACGTGGCCACGGTCGAAGCCAGGTACTTCGGTGAAGTCTTCGACCGCCCTTCTCCGGAACCGCTGTGCCGGTGGCAGGACTCCGACGGCAGCGATCAATGGGCAGCCGAGAACGAGACACGCGATCAGATCGTCGCGTTCTACCGGCGCATGTGGGAACACTCGGACGCGACAATCAGCGAGCTTGCCCTCGATGCCCCCGGCCACGTGCCCTGGTGGTCGGAGCCTCATCCGAACACGAACCTGTTCGCCATCATGGTCCATGTCCTCGGCGAGACCATCCGGCATGCCGGGCACGCCGACATCCTGCGCGAGGGCGTCGACGGCCGGACCGGGATGCGCGCCGAAAACGAGCAGCCGATCGACGAGGAAGCCCGCGCAGCCTACTTCGCGAAGATCGAGCAGGCCGCCAGGCCGACCGCACCAACCAAGGCTTAGAAGGCTGTCCCGCGACGTGACGTGATGTTCGAGCGGCATGATGCCGGTCGTGAGTGCTGCTGATCTGTCGAAACGCCTGGTTCCTGATGCACTCTGGGAGCTGGTTGCCCCGTTATTGCCGTCGTTCGCGGCTCGACCGCAAGGTGGTGGGACCGCTCCGTGTGACGAACGGGCAGTGTTCACGGCAGTGGTGTACGTCCTGACCACCGGCTGTGCCTGGCGGCATCTGCCGCCGACGTTCGGCACGTCCCCCGCCACCGCGCATCGCCGCTTCACGATATGGACCGAGGCCGGCCTATGGCGTCGGCTCCACCGGGCGGTGCTGGACGAACTCGGGGCCCGGGGCAAGGTGGACTGGACCTCGGCAATCGTCGCCGCGGCCTCTGTTCGCGCCAAAAGGGGGGATCACTGACCGGTCCGAACCCGGTCGATCGCGGCAAGAAGGGCAGCAAGTTGCACGTGCTGTCCGATGCCCAGGGCGTCCCACTCACCGTCGCCGTGTCCGGCGCGAACATGCACGACAGTCTCGCCCTCAAGCCGCTCATCCTCGGCATCCCCGCCATCCGGTCCCGCCGGGGGCCACGGCGACGCCGCCCCGTCAAACTCCGCGCGGACAAGGCGTATTTTTCCGCCGAGCACCTGGCCTGGCTGCGCGAGCGTGGGCTGGTCGCGCGCATCGCGCGGCCAGGCGTCGACTCCGGAAAACGCCTCGGGCGGCACCGCTGGAAGATCGAGCGGTCGATCGCTTGGCTCTTCGGCTACCGCCGCTTGACCGTCCGGTACGAACGAAAGGGCTCACACTTCCTCGCCTTCCTCGGCCTGGCTGCTGCCCTGACCTGCTACAAGAAGCTCGCGAAACTTGCCACGTGAGACACCCTCTTAGCGTTCTAGTTAGTCTTTCGGCGCCACGTGCTGACCTTGCCGGACGGCTGGATCGAGCACTTCACCATGGCCACCAGGCGCACGGCATTCGCCCTGCCCGGGCTGCGAGCCGGCTGACCAAGCCTTTAGACCGGGGCCCCGGCGGGCGGGGGAACGAGGAGCAAAGCCAGCCCGGCCCCGCGTTCGGGCCGTGATACTGGCCGCCATGACCAACACTCCCGAGAAGCAGACGGTCCCGTTCTCCCGGATCAAGATCCGTACCGGGGCCGTTATCTTCTGCGGTGACGACGTCGCCCTCATCCGCCGTGACCGCGCCGACTCCACCCACTACACCTCGCCGGGTGGCAACGTCGAGGACGGCGAAGACCTTCGTGAAGCCCTCCGCCGTGAGCTCGCGGAAGAACTCGACCTGGACATCGACCAGGCCGAGGGCGGCGAACTCCTGTGGGTCATCGACCAGCGCGTCACCCGCCCCGGCCCCACCCCGCCACCGCGCAAGCTCCACATGATCTACCGCCTACACATCACCACCGAACTCCGCGACACCCTCGCCGAGCAGGAACTCGACGAACAGCCCGACGGCAGCCACGAAGTCGGGGTCGTCGAGTGGATCGACTACCGCAAGATCGCCGAGCTGCCGATCTTCCCGCCCATCGGCCCCGCCCTCGCAGCCCTGGCCACACCCCGCGCAGGCGTCATCGACGCCGCGCTCGAGCCGGTCACCGACGAGACGTACACCTGGGTCTGACCGAAGAGCTGGCCGACTGTGACTGATTCCCAATCATCGTTGTCAAGCCTGCGGACCAGTCGGTCAGTCTTGTTGGCTCTCCATGGGAGAAGACGCGTGCGTGCAGCGTCCCAGGAGCAAGCGATACCGTTCGGGGTCTGCCAGGATGATGCGCCTCGCCTTCTCGTGGCTGTCCTGGAGAGCGGCGGGGTAGATCGTCGCGTCGAGGCTGAGGTCGAGGGAGA
Organism: Streptomyces sp. NBC_00086; assembly: GCF_026343255.1. Lineage (NCBI taxonomy): Bacteria > Bacillati > Actinomycetota > Actinomycetes > Kitasatosporales > Streptomycetaceae > Streptomyces > Streptomyces sp. NBC_00086. The sequence continues at coordinate 289,536 of NZ_JAPELZ010000001.1, forward strand.
GGTCCTGGCGTGTCTCCGGGTCTTCGCAGGTCAGGAAAACGGAGAGGCAGGCTGCGCGGTAGTCGTCGCGAAGGTCGGCCAGTGCCTCCAATTCCGCCTTGCTCTCCTCTGTGGGGACTCCTCGGCGGAGATCCTCCATGGAGGCGTACTGAAGTCCGGGCCGGGCGAAGTACCAGGCCATGGAGGCGCCGACCTTCTCAGCGTCGGAGCCGGTCCTCATGTAGTCGACGATCGCCGACTGGACCTGTCGGTGGCCGATCGCCTTCACCAGGGGCTCGATCAGTTGCCGAATACCGCTCCGGCATTGATCGTGCACGGCCGCGCGCATAAGGAGGTCTGCGTGTTGCCGTGTGGCTTCAAGATCTTGCGCTGCGGCCTCGCCGACCTCAAAACGCTTCACCTCATTGCAGTGATATCGCTCTTCGCCTTCCATGATCGGCGGCAACTCCCAGTCAGGAGAGAAGGCCGTGAGGAGCTCATCCAGCATGGGTTCAAAGGCGACTTCCCGGCCGGCTCGATCGGGGATTATCTCCAGCGCCATTCCGTTGCCTCCCTGGGGTTGGATGGCCCGATGAGGGCCTTGCCTCAGGCTAGGCGTCAGACTGGCCCCAAGGTCAGCGAAGTGACCGTCACCCGCAGGCCGTCCCGGCAGACTTGTGGCTGAGCCGGAATGTTCATGCTGCCACTGCTTCTGGTTGGGGTGGTTGGGCCGTCCAATGGCGTTGGTCGCGGAGGAGAGCCCACAGGACGTCGAGGCGACGGCGGGCGAGGGCGAGGATCGCCTGTTTGTGGTTCTTGCCCTCGGCTCGTTTGCGGTCGTAGAAGGCTTTCGAGGTGGGGCAGAAGCGGGCGGCAATCTGGGCGGAGAGGTAGAAGACCCGCAGGAGTCGGCGATGGTAGCGGTGTGGCCGGCGCATGTTGCCGCTGATGCGACCGGAGTCACGTGGGACCGGAGCGAGACCGGCGACGCCGGCGAGCTGGCCCGAGCTGCCGAAGGCGTCCATGTCGCCGCCGGTGCAGGCGATGAACTCCGCCCCCAGCAACGGGCCCATGCCGGGCATGCTGAGGACCACCTCAGCGTGGCGGTGCTCTCGGAAACGGACCGCGATCTGCGCGTCGATGCCAGCGATCTCTTCGTCCAGAGCGAGCACGGCCCTGGCCAGGGCGTTGACCACGGCCGCGGCAGTGCTCTCCCCGGTCACGGCCGTGTGCTGGGCCTGGGCCGCGGCGACGGCCGCATCGGCCATGGCTTGGGCGCCACGGACTTTCCGGTTCTTCAGCCAGGTCGCGAGCCTGCTCGGGCCGACCCGGCGCAGACCAGCCGGTGTTTGGTAGCCGGTCAGCAGGACAAGTGCCGCCTTGGAGGCGGCATAGTCGAAGGCCCGCTCGAGAGCAGGGAAGTACTCCAGGAGCTGGGCCCGCATCCGGTTGATGGCGCGCGTGCGGTCTGCGGCGAGGTCGTAGCGGCGGGCGGTGAGGATCTTCAGGTCCACCGCGATCTCGTCCCACTCCTGCAGAGGCTGCAGGTCCCGACGCATCCGTGCCTGATCGGCGATGACGTAGGCGTCCTTCGCGTCGGTCTTGCTGTCGCCTCGGTAGCCACGGGAGGCGTGGTGGACGGTGCGGCCAGGAATGTAGAGGAGCCGCTGACCATGGCTGGCGAGTAGGGCGATCAGCAGAGCCCCACCGCCCGCGTTCAGGTCGACGGCCCAGGTCACCGGGCCGTCCTCCGCAAGCGCCAGAACGTCGCCTATCAGCTCCAAGAGGTCGGGTTCATTGTTGGGCACCCGGCGCGAGAGCACCTTCGCCCCGTCCGTGTCGATCACCGTGCAGTGATGCGCGGCCTTGCCGGCATCCGTCCCCGCCCAGAGCTCGGGCACCCGAGCCTCCCTCGTCGTCCGGTTGACTGGTCCCTGCAGACGACCAAGCCGGCGTGTCCTTACGAAGCGATCTCTGTTCGCTTATCCCAATGAGTGGCCGTGTCGTCGCGGGGCACTGGGCGGCCAATCAGTCAAAGCCACAACCACGGCATGAGCGCGCTAAAGCCACACCCAGGCCCCTGGGTCTCCCGATCGTACGAAGGACCGGAATCAACCCGCCAACAAGGTAAGGAGCGCTTTAGTTCGCTCAGTCACACCTGCGTGACGTACCCCTGTCACTACGCGGGCCAGGACCCTCGCAGCCGACGGCGGACACGTCCTCTGGTGCGCCGACCGCCCGATCGTCGACGTTTCCGAGCGCGTCCGCGTGCTCGAACGGTTCCCCGAGCTCCTACCGAGCGGCGAGGGGATCTCCGGCACGGCCGGCACGTACGCCTTCTTCGCTGCTCTTGTCCTGCACCACGCCTTGCTGGCCAACGCCTCCGGGAAAGCGGATGCGGTAAGCGGAGCGGGGCTGGTATCACCTGGAGGATGGATCCTCTCCAGACCCGACGCCTCATCCTCGTCCCGCTGGACGCCGACCGGGCCCGGCGGCTCGTTGCCGGAACACCGGGTCCGGAGGACCGCTGGGCCGAGGGGTATCCGGACGCCGGGGACCGGGTCGGGGCCGAACGGTACCTGCGGGTGCTGGCCGACACGGGCGACCCCGCACCGTACGGGGCGTTCGAGATCCAGCGGCGCTCCGACGGGCTGTTGATCGGCGGTGCGGGGTTCCACGGCCCTGCCGACGAGGAGGGCGGGGTGATCGCAGGTTACGGGCTGGTGCCCGCCGTGCGGGGTCGGGGCTACGCCGCCGAGGCCCTGCGGGCCCTGCTGGAGCACGCCCGCGCTCACGGGGCGGCCTCGGTATCGGGCGACACCGACCGGGAGAACACGGCCTCGCAGCACGTCATGACGGCTGCCGGCATGCTCCCGGCCGGCGAGGACGCGCGGCGCCTCTCCTACTCCGTGAGCTGGAAGCGGGCAGTCGATTCGGCACGGGAGAGCGGCCAGAGCCAGGAACTGACGCGCCACGACCACGTACTCACCGTCCTGCGCGGGCATCCCGATCTGGCGCGGACGGCCGCGGAATCCTTCGATTTCGATCTCGACCGGGCCGAGCACGTGGAAGAGGTCCGCCTGGCGAGCGGGGCGCCGCTGAGGGCCGTGGCGGGCGACGACACCGGCGGAACCTTCTTCCTGTGCGCCGACGGGGCCGTGCTGTACGCGAGCTCCGAGGGCGGAGCGGGCCTCATCGGGAGGAGCTTGGACGAGGCTCTGGAGATCCTCTTCGGCCTGCCGGGCTGGCACGACCACACGGACCTCGACCTCTCGGCGGACGACGAGGTGCTGGAGGAGGTCTTCGCCCGGACCGAAGACGAGATCCGGAGCTCCTACGCCCCCGCGCTGGACGCCGATCGCAGCACGCTGCTCAGCGGGCTGGGTCTGCGCCGGCTCCCCCGGCGGGAACTGCTGCGCAGGCTCCAGGAAAGCCTTCTGCGGACCGAGCCCGAGTTCCTCCTGGTGAACGCGGACGAAGGCTGCGCGTACGAGCCGCTGGACCGGCTTCGGCGTCCGCCGCTCTGGGAAGCGGTCCTCGCTCCGGGCCGGGCCGACCTGGTCCGGATGCGGGCGGACCCCGACTGCTGGGACGAGATCGCGAACGATCCCGTACGGCGGGCCACCGCCCTGCGCACGGCCCAGTACGACCGGCAGCCGGGGGACCTGCAGCTCTTGCGCACGCTCCTGCGCCAGGAGGCTGCCGACCGCGGCAACACCGCGGAACTCCGCCTCGCCGCGGTCCTGGTGGGACTGCACGGCATGACGGAGGACCACGCGCTGCTGCGGTCCCTGCGGGAGGCCGACCCCGATGTCCACTTCCTGCTCGGCGAGTTCCCCGACTCCGCGGGAGTGCTCGCCCAGTGGGCGGCCGACGTCGACTGGTCGGACTACGGCCAGGATCCCCACGACGAGTACGACCTCACCTGGACGGCGCTGGCCCGCCGCCAGGGGCGAACCGAACTGGCCCGCGCCGCGCTCATACACCTCCTCGACGGTACGGGCCCGCGCGATGCGGCCCTGCTCAGCGGCCTCGCCCGCGAGTTCGAAGCCCTCGGGGACCTCGGGCAGGCGATCCGGGCACTGCGCCTGTACGTCTCGCTGCAGGACGACGCCGGCAGGCACGGCTCGGCCCTTGCCCGCCTCGCCTCCTTGCAACGCCGTCACGGCGAGGTGGCGGCCGCCTGGCGGTCCCTTCAGGAGGCGGTCTCGGTACTCGACGGCCCGCTGGAGGGACTGCCGCCCCTGCCGCCCACCGATCAGCCGGAGCTCGATCTCGGTCTCGGACTGCCAAAACCTCCCTGCCGGAAGCCCACTTGGCGGGAGCTCGGCCTGGGGGTGAGTGTCGCCGAGGAACACTTCCTCATCGCACGGGCCGCCGTGCCGCTCGGACTTCACGAGGTGGCCCGGGAAGCGCTCCGGGCGGGCACGGCCATGCGCGACGCATGACCGGTCTCAGCCGCTGATGTCGAGTGCCGTGCCGTACAGCCGAGATACCTTCAGGCGGATGACCACACGGCGCTCGGCGACCAGCTGTTCCAGGAAGGCGTCCTCGTCCTGCGGTTTCGCGGCCTCCGGCACCATCGCGAGCAGCTCGCGCCCGGTCGCGTCCCCCGGCGTGGTCGTGACCTCCGAGACCTCGGCCTCGCCTTCGGCCACGGCGAACGACCACACGTCGCCGCCCGGAACGTGTACGGCCGCTCGTGGATCACGCCGGAGCTGCCGGACCTTGATGCGGTCGGCCGTGGTGGAGAACCGCACGATGCGCGCTTCGGCGTCCCAGTGGTAGAGCATCGTGGTGAGGTGGGGATGGCCACTGCTCTTGTTGGTGGCGAGAGTGCCGAACTGCTGTGAGCCCAGCAGTTCGGAGAGAGCTTCGTCGGACAGGGCGCGGGGACCGGCATTTTGAGTCATGACGCGATCAACTTCCTTGCGTGGAAGGGTATTCCACGCTGCCGGAGGTGACCCGAACCGCTGCACCTTGTGGGAAAGTCGGCGTGTGATACGTCTGGCGGACCCGCTCCGCTTCCTCAGCATGCTGGCCGCCTGGGTTGCCACTCCCTGGGCGCTCGCACCGTACTCCGTGCCGCTCGCCGTGGCGGCGGTCCTCCTCCTCCTCGCCACGTTGGCCCTCTTCGGCACCCCGGGTGACAACGGGATGACGAGGGAGCAGATCCTCGTGCCCGTCCCCGGCGTGGTGACCATCAGCCTGGCTCTGCTCCAACTGGTCGCGGCCGTCGTCTCCTCCTGGGCGGCCTGGCCGACGTGGGCAGCCGTCGCCGTGACGGTGCTGGCCTCGGCCAGTCTGATCGCCGAGCAACCGCGCTGGCGGCTGCTGCTCGCCGTACGGAGTTAGTGCTCCAGCCACAGTTCCCCGTCCACCGCGTGCGCGCCCCTCTCCACGTCGCCCCCAGTGGCGGCGGGGTGCTGCCGCCCGAGGGGAAGACTCACAGCCCGGACTCACAGCCCGGAGCCTCCGGTCGCATCGATCACCTTGCCGGTGACCCAGCGCGCGTCGTCCGAGGCGAGGAAGGCCACGATGTCGGCCACGTCTGCCGGCCGGCCGACCCGGCCCAGCGCGGCCAGGGACGCCGCGTGGGCTTCGGCCTGCGGGTTGCCGCGCAGCCAGCCCGCGTTGACGTCCGTATCGATGATCCCCGGGGCAACCGATCCGCATGCTCAGGCCTTGGCGGCGCCGAACCACTTCGGCAGGTGCGCGTCGAGGTCGTGCTGGTCTTCGCCGACCCATGCCACGTGGCCGTCCGGGCGCAGCAGCACGGCGGGCGCGTCCAGCTCCTCACTGCCGTCGACGACGTGATCGATCCGGTCGGCCCACCCGGAGACCGAGAGCCGGCCGGTCTGGTCGAGCAGGATTCCGCGGCCCGTGTGCATCAGTTCGTACAGGCGCCCGCGCTTCAGCTCCACGTCCCGCAGCCTGCGGCCGAGCAGTTCGTGGCCCTCGCCGAAGTCGTAGCGGACCTCGACCGCGGTGATCATCCCCGTCACGTACCGGTTGACCTCCTCGAAGTCCATCAGCTTCGCGAACAGCTCCCGCAGCGCGGTGGGGCCCGCTTCGGTCCCGAGCAGGGTGATCTGGGCCCGGGTGTTGTCCAGTACGGCGGCGCCGACCGGGTGGCGTTCGGCGTGGTAGCTGTCGAGGAGGTCCTGCGGGGCCCAGCCGTTGACCGCGGCGGCGAGCTTCCAGCCCAGGTTGAAGGCGTCCTGCACGCCGAGGTTGAGCCCCTGTCCGCCGGTCGGCGGGTGGATGTGCGCCGCGTCTCCGGCCAGCAGGACCCGGCCGACCCGGTAGCGCTCGGCCTGCCGGGTGGCGTCGCCGAAGCGGGACAGCCAGCGCGGCGAGTGCACGCCGAAGTCGGTGCCCGCGAAGGCCCGTAGCTGCTGCTTGAACTCCTCCAGGGTCGGCGCGGTACGGTCTTCGGCCACGCCGTCGGCGGGTACGACGATGCGGCAGGACCCGTTCTCACCCGCGCTGACGCCGAAACGCAGCTGGGTCTTGCGGACCTCCGCGACGACGGCGGCGATCGTCTCCGGGTCCTCGGTCACCTCCATGTCGCCCAACAGGGTCTCGACCGTGGCGGGCTCGCCGGGGAAGCCGACGCCGAGGAGTTTGCGCACCGCGCTGCGGCCGCCGTCGCACCCGACGACGTAGCGCGAGCGCAGGCGCGTGCCGTCCGCCAGCTCGACGGTCACCCCGTCCTCGTCCTGGGTCAGGCCGACCGCTTCGCAGCCGCGCCGGATCTCGGTACCGACTTCGAGTGCGTGCTCGCCGAGCAGGCGCTCGGTGACCGGCTGCGGGATGGCGAGGCCGTAGGGGTGCGCCGTGTCCAACCGGTCCGGCCACGGCTTCATGATGCCGCCGAACAGGCCGCCGACCTGGAACTTCTCGCTCACGGCGAGGAATCGGTCCAGCAGGCCGCGCTGGTCCATCAGCTCGACGCTGCGCGTGTGCAGGCCCTGTCCGCGGGACTCACCGGTCGGCTCGGTCAGCTTCTCCAGCACCACCACGCGGACGCCGTGCAGGCGCAACTCGGCGGCCAGCATCAAACCGGTCGGTCCGCCGCCGACAACGGTCACGTCCGCCACGTCGGTCACGTCGGTCGGGTTGGACACGTCGGGCACTTCGTTCGTCACGCAATCACCATTTCCGCAGGTTCCGTCTTCGGCCAGTGATTCTGCGTCACCACCGGGGCCTTGCCGCAAGCCCCCCCGTGCGCTATAAGTTGAGAGTGGCAAGGAGTGGAAACACCTCCTTGCCCTTCTGTGTTCCGGGTGAAATCCGCTGGTCGGCCGGCCCGTCGTGGACGAGCATGGGACGCATGAGTGATCAAGGCGAGCGATGGACCCAGGCGACCGTCTACCCCGACATGTGGGCGGACCCGGACGACGACCCCCGCAACAGCGGGGAGAGCGGTGCGGAGGGTGAGCTCGCCACCTTGCAGGAGTTCCTCTCGGACTACCGCCTGACCCTGCGGATGAAGTGCGAGGGCCTGGATCCGGAGCAGCTGGCCCGGCGGTCGGTCCCGCCGTCGACGATGTCGTTGCTCGGTCTGGTGCGCCACCTCGCCGAGGTGGAACGGGACTGGCAGAACTGGATCACCGACGGCGACCCGCTGCCGAAGCTCTACGGCCGGCGCGACGGGGACTTCGACGGGGCCGTCGCCGAGCAGACCGCGGTCGACGGAGCGTACGCCGACCTCGAGCGCGAGCAGGCCGCGACCGACGCGGCGCTGGCCGCGCACCCGGATCTGGGCGAGCGGCTGGGGAAGGACCGGATCGCGGTGCGGGAGCTGATGGTGCACCGGATCGAGGAGTACGCGCGTCACTGCGGGCACGCCGACCTGTTGCGCGAATGCGTCGACGGGCGGGTGGGCCAGTAGCCGGCGGCGGCCGGGCCGGGCGCCCACGCGCTTGGCGCCCGCCGCACTGACGCGCGCATGCCCGTAGGCGCATAGGCGCGTAGGCGCGTAGGCGCGTACGGGAGCCGGCGCAGCCCGTGTGACCATGGCTTCCTTCGTCCATCAGCACCTCATGGGGGGACCATGCGCACCCGTACCACCACCGCCTCGGCCGGCCTCGTCGCCGTGCTCGCGGCGGCCCTCGTCCTGTCCGGCTGCTCGGCGTCCGGTGGGGGCACGGCCGGGAAGGGGACGGCCGGCGCTTCCGCGTCGGCGGCGGCCTCGCCCGCGCCGGTGCCGGGTGGCGCCGGGTACGAGGGGCCCCGGCCGCAGGACCAGAACCTGCTGGCCTGGACCGGGGATCCGAACGACGCGGGGCACGTCACCGCCCAGTCCGCGGCCGGGGTCGGCGGGCGGGTCACCCTGGTCCGGATGGTGCTGCGCGAGCAGCTCACCTGGTCCAACATCTGGCTGGGGCTGGCCGGGATCGACCCGAACGCCCAACTGTCCAACTGCTACCTCGGCGTGTACGACGCCAAGGGCACCCTGGTCGCGTCCACCGCGGACATCTCCCCGCAGCTGATGACCGACGCGATAGCCAAGCCGTTCCCCCTCACCAAGCCGTTCGCCGCCGCCCCGGGCACCTACTTCGTCGCCCTCCTCCTCAACGGCAGCTGGGCGACGAACGCCCTCACCCTCAAGGCCACGGGCGCCGGGATCTCGGTGAACGCGGGCCTGAACCCGCCGAGTCTGCGCTACAGCACCGTCCTGACCGGTCAGACCTCGCTCCCGGCCGGCGTGAACCTCGCCGAGCAGTCCACCAGCACGATCAACACCGGCTGGGGCAGCCAGTGGTACGCGATCTCCTGACCGCTCCTGCCGAAGGCCGAGCTCCCGCCGAGGGCCGAGTCTCCCGCCGAAGGGCGATTCTCCTGCCGCGAATGACTGGTAGGAAAGTTTCCTGTTTGCTAGCATCCCGCTTCGGCGGCTCGGCGCGGTGCCCGCATCCGTGGGTATGACGCGCTCAGCGAGAGCTCTGACCCGGCCGCTGTGACCACGCCCACCCCTGTCCGCACCCGGACAGGGGCGCGGGGTCTCGTACCGGTGCCAGCTCTCGCCACCCACCAGGCCAGGGAGTCAGGAATGCACCTGAGCACCCCAAGCACGCCTCATGTTCACACATCACGCCGCACGATAGGTGTGGTCATCACCGCCGTACTCCTCCTCGTAGGCGGCCTGTTGCTCGCCTATCCCGAACGGGCCGGCGCCGCCGTCGACCCCCTCATCTCGCGCGGCAAGACCGCCACGGCCTCCTCCGTGGAGAGTTCGAGCTTCGGTCCGCAGAACGCCTTCGACGGCAGCTCCACCACCCGGTGGGCCAGCATCGAGGGCAAGGACCCGCAGTGGATCCGCGTCGACCTCGGCGCGAACGCCAAGGTCACGCGGGTGGCGCTGCGTTGGGAGGCCGCGTACGCCAAGACGTACCGGGTCGAAATCTCCGCCGACGGCACCACCTGGACCCGGCTCGCCAACGAGACGGCCGGGAACGGCGGCACCGACGACTGGACCGGCCTCTCCGGCAACGGCCGCTACCTGCGCGTGTACGGAACCGCCCGCGGCACCTCCTACGGGTACTCCCTGTACGAGGTCGAGGTGTACGGCACCCTCGACGGCGGGACTCCCCCGCCGACCGGTGCCTTCACCGTGGTCGCCGCCGGTGACATCGCCGCCCAGTGCACCGCCTCCGACAGCTCCTGCGCCCACCCCAAGACCGCAGCGCAGGCCCAGAAGATCAACCCGAAGTTCTACCTGACGATGGGCGACAACCAGTACGACGACGCCCGGATCTCCGACTACCGGAACTACTACGACACTTCCTGGGGCGCGTTCAAGGACAAGACCCGCCCGGTGCCGGGCAACCACGAAACCTACGACCCCGCCGGACCGCTCGCCGGGTACAAGGCCTACTTCGGGGCCGTCGCCTACCCCCAGGGCAAGAGCTACTACAGCTTCAACGAGGGCAACTGGCACTTCATCGCCCTCGACTCCAACTCCTTCGACCAGAAGGCCCAGATCGACTGGCTCAAGGCCGACCTCGCCGCGAACACCAAGGGCTGCATCGCCGCCTACTGGCACCACCCGCTGTACTCCTCCGGCGGTCACGGCAACGACCCGGTGAGCAAGCCGGTCTGGAACATCCTGTACGGCGCCAAGGCCGACCTCGTGCTGGGCGGGCACGACCACCACTACGAGCGGTTCGCCCCGCAGGACCCGAACGGCAACGCCACCGCCGACGGGATCACCGAGATCGTCGGCGGCATGGGCGGCGCCGACCCGTACGCCATCGAGGACGTCCAGCCCAACAGCCAGAAGCGGATCAGCGGAACCTACGGGGTCCTGAAGCTGGACTTCACCGACTCGGCCTACAGCTGGACCTACGTCGCCACCGACGGGACGATCAAGGACACCAGCCCGAAGTACACCTGCCACTGATGTACCTGGCCACCACAGGCCGCCGGGCCGCTCCGGCCCCGCCCCCCACCACGGGGGCGGGCCGGCGCGTCCCCGCCGCCGTTCTGGCGCTCGGTGCGGTCAGTCTCGTCACCGATGTCTCGTCCGAGATGGTCAGCGCGGTGCTGCCGCTCTACCTCGTCCTCGGACTCGGCCTCTCCCCCCTCCAATTCGGCTTCCTGGACGGGCTGATGGGAGGAGCCGGCGCGGTCGTACGGCTGCTCGGCGGGCACCTCGCGGACCGCGGCCACCGGTACAAGCACGTCGCGGGGATCGGCTACGCCGTCTCGGCCTGCTCCCGGCTCGGCCTGCTGCTCGCGGGCGGCGCCACCGGCGGGATCGCGGCGGCCCTGGCCGCCGACCGGGTCGGCAAGGGCATCCGTACGGCCCCCCGTGACGCCCTGATCACCCTCAACAGCCCTCCCGAGGAGCTCGGCCGGTCCTTCGGCGTGCACCGGGCCATGGACACCACCGGCGCCCTGCTCGGCCCGCTCGCCGCCTTCGCCCTGCTCTGGGCGACCGCGGGCGCGTACGACGCGGTGTTCGTCGCCAGCTTCTGCTGCGGCCTGCTCGGCGTGCTGCTCCTGGTCCTCTACGTTCCCGGCCACCACCACCCGGCGGCAGCCCCCGCCCCAACTCCACGCCGGAGCAAGGCCTTCGGGGCGCTGCGCGACCCCGCCTTCCGGCGGATCCTCTGGGCCGCCGCCCTGCTCGGCGCAGCCACCATCGGGGACGCCTTCGTCTACCTCCTGCTCCAGCGCCGGCTGGGCCTGGACCCCGGCTGGTTCCCGCTGCTGCCGCTCGGCGCGGCCGCGGGCTACCTGCTCCTGGCCGTCCCGGTGGGCCGGATCGCCGACCGGGTGGGGCGCCGGCTGCCGTTCCTCTACGGACACCTCGCCCTGCTCGGCGCCTACCTCGTCCTGCTCGCCCCGGCCGGCGGACCGGCCCCGCTCCTCCTCGCGGCCGTCCTCGCCCTGCTCGGGGTGTTCTACGCGGCCACCGACGGGGTGCTGATGGCCCTCGCCGGGCCGGTACTGCCCGCCGGGGGCCGGGCGGGCGGGCTGGCCGTGCTCCAGACCGGCCAGGCCCTGGCCCGGATGCTCGCGGCGGCGGGCTTCGGCGCCGCGTGGACGGTGTGGGGGCCGCGGCCCGCGCTCTGGGGGGCGACGGCGGTGCTGCTCGCCGCGCTGGCGGGGGGCTGGGCGCTGCTGCCGCGCGATCCGGGCGCGCCCCGCGATGCGGGCGATCCGCACGACGCGGTCGATCCCGCAGCCCCGCAGTCCCCGGCCGCTGCCGTGGGGCCGGGGCGATCCCCCACCAGTGAGAGGAGCGCCCCATGACCACGCAGCTCACCGGGCCGGCGCCCGCACGCCGGCTCGGCGCCCGGGCCCGTACCGCCGTCACGGCCGCCGCGGTCGTCCTGCTCGCGGGCTCCGCCGCCGGCTACGCCCTGCACGCGGCGAACCGGCCGGCCGGTCAACGGGGCGGCGCGGAAGCCTCCTTCGCCCTGGAAGGTCCCGCCCTGTACTTCCGGGACACCGCCACGGGACGGGTGGCGCACCAGCCCCTGACCGCGACGGAGGGCGGAGCCGGGCGCACCGCGGGCGGCCCCGTCTGCGACCGGTTCCACGCCGCCGGGGGCACCGCCCTCTGCCTGCGCGCCGAGCCGGGGGTGCTGCCGAAGACGTACGCCGTCGTCCTCGACCGGGACCTGCGCGAGGTGAGGCGGACGACCGTGCCGGGGGTTCCGACCCGGGCCCGGGTGTCCGCGTCCGGGCAGATGCTCGCCTGGACGGTGTTCGCCACCGGGGACTCGTACTCCACCACCGGCTTCTCCACGCGGACGGCCGTCCTCGACCTGCGCACGGGGTACCTGGTGAAGTCCCTGGAGGAGATACCCCTCACCATCGACGGTGTCCGCTACCACTCCCCCGACGTCAACTACTGGGGCGTGAGCTTCGCCCGCGACGACAGCCGCTTCTACGCGACCGTCTCCACCAAGGGGCGTACGTACCTCGTCGAGGGGAACATGGGCGACTGGTCGGCGAGGACGCTGCGGGAGAACGTCGAATGCCCCTCCCTGTCGCCCGACAACACGCGGGTCGCCTTCAAGAAGAAGGTGTCCGACGACCCGGCCGCACCCTGGCGGCTGTACGTCCTCGACCTGCGGACGATGGCCGAGACCCCGCTCGCCGAGACGCGCGGCGTGGACGACCAGGCGTCCTGGACGGACGACGGGACGGTCGCCTACGCCCTGCCGGGCGCGGACGGGCGCGCGGGCGACGTCTGGACCGTCCCCGCCGACGGCACCGGAGCCCCCCGCTTGGCCGTCGCGGGGGGCTCGTCGCCGGTGGCGGTGGCGGGCTGACCGGCGCCGGCGGCGGTGGCGGCCGGCGCCCGCGGATCAGCCGAGCTCGGGCGGCGGTCCGGCTGCCGTCACCGCGGCCAGCCGGGCCCCGGTTCCGGTCAGCCGGATCCGCAGTTCCCGCACGGTGAGGGGCTCCACACGGTGGACGCGGCGGACCCCCACCGTGTGGCCCGAGGCGATCGGCCGGCCGTCCGCCCAGACCTCGTGGCCGTCCACCCGCTGGCCCCGGGTGAGGTCCTCGCGCAGTTCCACGTGGTCGATGCGGACGGGCCTGCCGAAGTCCGCGAGGATGCCGTCCCCCTCGGCCGTGAGGACGGCCGAGTGCGGAGCGCCGAGGCGCCGCTCCAACTCTCCGGTGAACTCCAGGAGTCGCGCCCGGTCGGCGTCGTCGATCAGTCCGCGCCGGTCGGGCGGGACGCCCAGGAGCAGGCCGGCGCCGAGTCCCACCGAGGAGTACCAGATCTCCAGCAGGTCCTCGCGGCTCTTGAGGGTGTCGTGGTTCCCGGGTTGCCAGAACCAGTCGGCGCGGAGCGGGACATCGCATTCGGGCGGCAGGTAGGCGGCCGATTCGAGCTCGGCCTGCCGCTCGTCGTACAGGCTGATGCCCGTGGAGTGCGTGACGTAGCGGCAGGGATCCGCGGCGAGCCCCTCCTCGTTCCCGACCCAGCGGATCGTGGGGCGGCCCATGTTGAAGACCATGGCGTCCGGCTGGTGCCGGTCGATCACCGCCATGACCGCGTCCCAGTCGTACGTGCGCCCCTCGGAGCCCGCGCCGTCGAACCACAGCTCGCACAACGGGCCGTAGCGGGTGCAGAGTTCGGTGAGCTGGCGGAGGTAGAAGGAGTCGTACGCGGCGGGCTCCTCGTAGCAGTCCGCGTTGCGGTCCCAGGGGGAGAGGTACAGCCCGAGGCCGAGGCCCGCCTCCCCGCAGGCCTCGGCCAGTTCGGCGACCACGTCGCCCGCTCCGTTCTTCCAGGGTGAGGAGGCCACGGAGTAGGCGGTGGTTTCGGTCGGCCAGAGGCAGAAGCCGTCGTGGTGCTTGGCGGTCAGCACGACGTACTTCGCTCCGGCCTCGGCGGCGGTGCGCACCCACTGGCGCGCGTCGAGCCGCGCGGGGCGGAAAGAGGCCGGGTCCAGGGTGCCGTCGCTCCACTCGACGCCGTTGAAGGTGTTGATGCCGAAGTGCAGGAAGATCCCGAATCCGGCTTCCTGCCAGGCGAGTTGCCCTGGAGTGGGCAGGAGGGGGCTCTCGGCCGGACCGGCGGGTTGTGAGGGGGGACCGAGCGTCATGGGGGGGCTTCCGGGGTCGTCGGCGGGCACTCAGGCCGAGTGGGCCAGGCTCGCCGGGTGGACTGCGTGGGCGAAGGGGAGTCCTCGGGCGTACCGCTCCAACTCCTCGGCCGCACAGGCCGCGAGACGTCCGAGTTCGTTGCCGAGGGATCCGGCGATGTGCGGGGTGAGCAGCACGTTCGGCAGGTCGTAGAGGGGCGATCCGGCCGGCAGTACGTCGGGGTGGGTGACGTCGAGGACGGCGTGCAGCCGGCCCGAGACCAGTTCCGCGGTGAGCGCCTCGGTGTCGACGAGCGTTCCTCGTGCGGTGTTGACGAGGGTCGCGCCGTCGCGCATGAGGGCGAGGCGGCGGGCGTCGACCAGGTGGCGGGTCTCGGGCGTCTGCGGCGCGTGCACGCTCACCACGTCGCTGCGGCCCATCAGTTCGTCCAGGTCGACGGGCTCGACCCCCAGGGCCCTCGCTTCGTCCCCGCCGAGGTACGGGTCGTGGACCAGCACGCGGGCGTCGTAGGAGCGCAGCAGTTCGATGACCCGGCGGCCGATGCGAGAGGCGCCGATGATGCCGACGGTCCTGCCGTAGTTGCCGATTCCGGGGTACAGCGTGAGCGGGTTGAGCTGGGTGCGGGACTCCCGGTAGGCCCGGGCGGTGGTCAGGACGCGCTTGTTGGCGAAGACGATCGCGGCGACCGTGAACTCGGCGACGGGCTGGGCGTTGGCCTCGGCCGCGCTGGTGACGGACAGCCCGCGCCGCCAGGCCGCTTCCGTCATCAGGCCCTTGACGGTTCCGGCGGTGTGCACCACCGCGCGCAGGGACGGGAGGAGGTCGAGGGCCTGCTCGGTGAGGGGCGGGCAGCCCCAGCCGGTGAGCAGGACCTCGGTTTCGCGCAGCCGCGCGGGGTCGGCCGCGGCGAAGTCGGTGACCAGGAGGTCGGGATCCAGCAGCGCGGTGGCGCCGAGCCGGGCCAGGGCCTGCTGGTCGAGCAGGGCCGTCTTCGTCTCCGGGCTCATGGCGAGGAGGGTGCGGGGCTTGCGGGGCCCGGTGGGCTCGCGGGTCGGGTCGCAGAGGTCGGGGTTCGTCACTTGACCGCTCCCGCCGAGAGGCCGGAGCGCCAGAACCGCTGCAGGCCGACGAAGGCGAGGGCGAGCGGGACGACGGCCACCAGGGATCCGGTGATCACCAGGGAGTAGAACTCCGGGTACTGGAGCACCATTTGGTTCCAGCTGTAGATGCCGAGCACCGCCGGGTACAGGTGCTGGTCGTTGAGCATGACCAGCGGGCCGAAGAAGTTGTTCCAGCTCGCGGTGAAGGAGAAGAGGAAGAGGGTCATGAAGCCGGGCAGGAGCATCGGCAGCGAGATCGACCGGAAGACGCGCAACTCGCTCGCTCCGTCGATGCGGGCGGCCTCCAGGACCTCACCGGGTACGTAGCCCTCGGAGAAGACCCGGGCCAGGTACACGCCGAAGGGGTTCACGAGCGCCGGGATGAGGACCGACCAGTAGGTGTTGACGATCCCGACCTCGGAGGCGAGCAGGTACTGAGGGAGCGTGATGACGATCGTCGGAACCAGGGTGCCGGTCAGGACGAGGCCGAAGAGCGCGCCCTTGCCGCGGAACTCGTACTTGTCGAAGCAGTATCCGGCGGCGAGGCTGATCAGCGAGGAGGCCAGTGATCCGACGACGGAGTAGAGGAGGCTGTTGAGCAGCCAGCGGCCGAAGATGCCGTCGCCGTAGCCGAAGACGGCCCGGAGGTTGTCGAAGAAGCGGAACTCGCCGAAGGCGAAGCCGGCCGTCCCGAACAGGTCGGCGTGGCTCTTGGTGGCGGCGATCAGCAGCCAGGTCAGCGGCATCAGGGTGTAGAGGACCGCCACCAGGAGCACGGCGTTGACCACGGCCTTGGAGGCCATCGCGCCGCTCCGGCGCCTCTTGCCGGCCGGCTTCCGTTCGGCCTGCCGGGCGGTCGGTGCCCCGGCCGCGGGCGCCGGGGCGCCGGCGGGAGCGTCCTCGGGCGGGGCCGAGGGGGCGGTCTGGGTGCTCATGCCGAGTCACCTCGCTTTCCGATCCGGGTGACGACGTAGGAGAGGGTGCCGGCGACGAGGGCCACGATGAGCGTGGCGGAGGACGCGAGGCCGTAGTCGTGCCGCTCGAAGGCCGCCTTGTGGATGAACATCATCGGGGACCAGTCCGAGCCCATCGAGCCGGCCCGCTTCGAGAGGAGCATCGGCTCGCCGAAGATCTGGACCACTCCGACACAGGTGAACAGGAGGGTGAGGAAGACGGCGGAGCGGATCATCGGCAGTTTGATCTGCAGGGCGATGCGAAGCTGCCCGGCGCCGTCCATGACGCCCGCCTCGATGACCTCGCGGGGCACGGCCTGCAGGGCGGCGAAGAAGATGATCATGTTGTAGCCGATCCACTGCCAGGCCGCGACGTTCACCAGCGAGGGCAGGACGCTGCCGGGGGCGAAGAAGTCCCAGTGGCCGCCCGCCGCTTCGATCCAGTCCAGGACCGGGCTCAGGCCGGGGGTGTAGAGGTAGGTCCAGATGATCGCGGCGATCAGTCCGGGGACCGCGTGCGGCATGAAGACGGCGAACTGGACGAGGCGCTTGGCCTTGGCCGCGGCCGAGTCGACGAGCAGGGCCAGGGCGAGTGCCGCGCCGATCATCACGGGGATGTAGACGGCGCAGTACGCGGCCACGTGCAGGAACGAGGAGGTGAAGCCCTGGTCGCCGAGTGCCTTGGTGTAGTTCCCGAGCCCGCTGAAGACCCGTTCGGTGCCGCCGAATCCGAGACCGGAGGAGCGTTCGGTGAAGAAGCTCATCCAGAGCGCGTAGGCGACGGGCAGGATCAGGACCGCGGTGAAGAGCAGGAAGAACGGGCCGAGGAAGACGAGCACCGCCCTGCCCTGGCCCGGCCGGCCCACGGGCGCGGTGCCGCGCGCTGTACGAGTGAGTGGTGCTGCCACCGGATCTCCTTGGTGGGTGCGCTACGGAGGTACGGACGAGGGGACTTCGCAAGGGGCGGGGCGGCGGGGCCCGGATGCCGGGAGGGCTTCGGGCCCCGCGCGGCGCCTACTTCGCGAGGTTGAGCCCTCGGCCCTTGATGGCCTCCTCGGCGGCCTTCTGGCCGGCCGCGAGTCCGTCGGCCAGGGTGCCCTTGTTTCCGGCGTCCTGGATGGCGGTGTTGGTGGCCGTCTGCACCGGGCCCCAGACCCAGCCCGGGACGATGGTGTCGACCTGCGCGCCGGAGATCTCGTAGACCTTGTCTCCGCCGAAGAAGCCCTTGTCGTCGAAGGCCGCGGCGGCGATCGCACGGAGCTCGGGGCTGGCGGGCAGGCTGCTGCTCGGCGCCTTCAGGCTGCTGAGGCGGGCCTTGACGCCTTCGGGGCTGGTCGCCGCCCAAGTGGCGAACTCGGCCGCCTCCTTGACGTGCTTGCTGCCCTTGGTGACGGCGTAGCTGGTGCCGCCGAACATGCCGGTGGCCGGGGTGCCCCAGTGCGGCAGCGGGGCGACGCCCCACTTGCCCGAGTCCTTGGCCAGGGTCGTCATCGTGCCGCCCGCGCTCCACGAGGCGCCGATGAAGCTGGCCATGACCCCGTCGGCCTTGGCCTTCGCGAACTCCGGGCCGTTGATCTTCAGGTTCATCACCAGGTCGTCCTTGACCAGGCCCTGCCAGTACGAGGCCACCTTCTGCGAGGAGGCGTCGTTGATGTTGACCTTCCAGCCGTCGCCCTCGGTGCCGTACCACTTGGCACCGGCCTGCCAGGAGAGCGCGGCCAGCAGCGGAGCGTCGTCGTTGCCCCAGCCGCCTATGCGCACGTTCTTGTCGGCGGCCTTGATCTTCTCGGCGGCGGTCTTGTACTCGTCCCAGGTCTTGGGGACTTCGACGCCCGCGGCCTTGAAGAGGTCCTTGCGGTAGTAGAGGAGGTTGGGCGTGGCGTCGTACGGCACCGCCCAGGTCTTGCCGCCGAGGGTCACCCGGTCCTGGACGCCCTGCGGGAACTTCGCCTTCACGGTGGCGCCGGCCGGGCCGGTGATGTCGGCCAGGTATCCCTGGCTGACGAACTCCGGGAGGGTCGGGTACTCGATGCCCGCGACGTCGGGAGCGTTCCCGGCCTTGATCGCGTTGCTGATCTTGGCGTACCCGTCCGGTCCGCCGGTGATGGCCGAGAAGGTGACCTTGATGTTCGGGTGGGACGCGTTGAAGGCGTCCACCACCTGCTGGGCACCGCCGGCCCAGCCCCAATAGGTCAGGTTGACCGGCTCTTTGGGGGCGTCGGCCTTCGGTGCGGCGCCCTCGCTCCCACCGCAGGCGGTGGCGAACAGGGCCAGCGAGAGCGTGGCGAGGGCGGCGCGGGAGGTACGGGAAGTGAGCTTCACTGCTCTGCTCCTCAGATGCGAGCCGGCGATGCGGCGAGGTGATGCACATCATTCGGCCAGAGGAGAAGGGAGTCAATAGAAAAAGAAAGCTTGAGAAAGAAAAGCCAAGTAACGGTTAGGCCTCGCTGGAGGCACGCACCCTCAGCTCGGGGAGGATGGCGATCCGCCGTCTGGGCCGGCCCGGCTCGCGCAGCCGTCGTACGAGCAACTCGACTCCCGTGACCCCGACTTCGTGCTTCGAGGGCGCCACCGCGCTCAGCGGCAGGTCCGCCAGGGAGGCCACCTCGTCGTCGTACGAGACCAGCGCGACATCGCCCGGCACGGCCAGCGAGGCACCGCGCAGCCGCTGCATCAGCACCATGGCCTCGTGGTCGGGATGGACCAGGGCGGCGTCTACGCGACCCTCGCGCACCCCCTCCACGAAGGCGGCCATCACCTCTTCGTAGACGGCGTCACCCGCCCCGAACTCCGCGAGGTCGAGGAAGAGCGCGTGCTCGGCGACCTCGGGACCGGCCTCTTCCATGGCCGCGTAGTAGCCCTTCTTGATCCAGGGTGCGGTGGGGGTCCCGCCGCGCATCACCAGGGCGATCCTGCGGCGCCCCGTGTCCAGGAGGTGGCACACCGCCAGCCTGGCTCCGTACCCGTGGTCCGTGCCGACGTGCTCGGCGGCGGAGGCCTGCTGTTCGGGGCGGCGCTCGATGAGCACGACCGGCACGCCCAGCTCCTCGTACCACTGGCCGCCCGGCTTGCCGTCGCCGGCGGAGGGCGCAAGCAGCAGCCCGTCGACGCCGTCCGCGACCATGCGCGCGGCCTGCGCCTTCTCGGTCTCCACGTCGTACGTGGACACGGCGAGGGTCAGCCGGACCCCCAGGGCGTCCGCCGCCTCCCGGGCCCCCTTGATCACCTCGGGGTAGTAATAGGCGGAGGACGGCACGATCAGCCCGAGGACCAGCGGCCGGCCGGAAGCGCTGCCCGCTCCGGGCCCGGCCCCGGCTCCGGGAGCGGCCGAGGCCGAGGTCGCGCGGGCCGCCGGCGGGGCGGCGGTCACGGGGGCGGTCTCCGCCCAGTCCTCGGGCAGCATCGCGCCGCCGTGCACCCGGGCCAGCAGACCGCGCTCCGCGAGGACTTCGACGTCCTTGCGGACCGTCACCACGGACACGCCGAGCTCGGCCGCGAAGTCCGTGACGCGCATGGATCCCGCTTCGCGGACCCGTCGCAGGATCGCCTGCTGTCGTTCCTCTGCGTGCACGGTGGAGCTCCCCTCGACTGCGTCCCTGGTCGAGGTCAGCGTAGCGCGCGAAAGCCGAAACTTACGTTTCCTTTCGAACGAAAGCTTTGCATGGAGAGCGTGGCTGAAAGCCGTCCGTCGAGCTACTCGGCGTCGGTTCCACCGCAGTCGGGGTGGCCCCAGCGCGAACCGAGCTTGCTGATCTTCTCCCCCGCCGCGTACTGCTTCCCGCAGGGGCAGGTGCCGGGGAACTTGGCCTTGATGGTCACCCCGGCCCGGCCGGCGGTCGCGCTCTTGGCGGCCGTCGCGCTCTTCGCCGACCCGGCTCCGGCCGGACGGCGAGCGGAGGTGCTGCGGGCCGGAGTGCTGCGGGCCGGCGCCGGGACGGGCATGGAGGCATGGCCCAGCGCGGTGCCGGCCGGCTCCTGGCTGACGGCCGCGTCGCTGGCAGCCTGGTCGGCGATCGCGTTGAGGTGGTCGCCGTCCTCGCGGTGCGCGGGGACGTAGCGGAACTCCACGTCCCGGTCGGTCAGCAGGGCGTCGATGCTTTCGACGAGCTCGCGGTTGGCCACCGGCTTGCCCGCGGCCGTCTTCCAGCCGTTGCGCTTCCAGGCCGGGAGCCACTGGGTCACGGCCTTCATGGCGTACTGGGAGTCCATCCGCACCTGCACGGCCGTGCCGGGGGCCACGGCCTCCAGCAGCCTCTGCAGAGCGGTCAGTTCACCGACGTTGTTGGTGGCCCGGCCCAGCGGACCGGCTTCCCAGCGCTCGGGGTGCCCGTGGACGTCGGCGATGACCCAGGCCCATGCGGCCGGCCCGGGATTTCCCTTGGCCGCCCCGTCGCAGGCGGCGATGATGCGATCAGACATCCCCCGATCATGCCTCACCCCGACCGCTGCCCGTGCCCACGGTGGATGCCGGGGCCGCGGCCGATGCCGGGGCAGCGGCCGCACGCCGAGCACCGGCCGCGCCCGGCTCCGGCGACGGCTCCGGCCGCTCCCCGGTGTGCGGCCGCGGCAGGAGCCGGTCCAGGAAGGGCGGCAGCCACCAGTTGGCCCGGCCCATCAGGAACATCGCCGCCGGGACCAGCACCAGTCGCACCACCGTCGCGTCCAGGACCACGCTCACCGCCAGGCCCACCGCGAGCATCTTGACCACGACGGTCGGCGAGGCCGCGAAGGACAGGAAGACGGCGGTCATGATGAGCGCCGCACTGGAGATGACCCGGCCGGTGGCCGCCAGGCCCGTGCCGACGGCGAGGGCGTTGTCGCCGGTGCGGTGCCAGGCGCCGGCGATGGCGGAGAGCAGGAAGATCTCGTAGTCCATCGACAGGCCGAAGACGATCGCGAACATCATCATCGGGACGAACGACTCGATGGGTACGGGCTCCGACACCCCGATCAGCCCGCTCCCCCAGCCCCACTGGAACACCGCGACGAGGACCCCGTAGGACGCGGCGGTGGTGAACAGGTTCAGCGCGACCGCCTTGAGGGGGACCACCACGCTGCGGAACACGAAGGTCAGCAGTACGAGCGCGGCGGCCAGCACGATGGCGATGATGAGCGGCAGCCGGTCCTTGACGGTGTCGCGGAAGTCCAGTTGGCCGGCGGTGGATCCGGTGAGGTAGCCCTCCGCGCCGGTGCCGTTCAGTGCGTCGGGCAGGGTGGCGGTGGTCAGCGTCGTGAACAGGCTGCCCGTTCCGGCGCTCTGCGGCCCGGTGGCCGGGGTGACGGTCGAGATGAGCAGGCGGCCGTCGGGGCTCGGAGCGAGCGGGGTGAACCCGGCCATCCCGGTGGTGTCCCGCAGGGCCGCGGTGAGTCCGGCGGCGATCCGGTCGGCCGGGACGGTGGCTTCGTGGAGGTCGGCCACCAGGACGAAGGGGCCGTTGGCCCCGGGGCCGAAGCCGGGTCCCCGGCCCTCGGAGATCCAGTCGTAGGCCGTGCGCGTGGTGCTGCCCGCCCGGTCGGCGCCGTCGTCGACGTGGCCGAGCCGCAGCGAGAACAGCGGTACGGCGCACAGCGCGAGCAGCAGGGTGCCCGCGGTCAGGAACCTCCACGGGTGCCGGGCGACCAAGGCGGCGTAGCGGTGCCAGCCGTCGTGGTCGCCCGAGGTCTCGGCGACCGGGCGGCGCAGGGCGAACCGGTCGATCCGGCGCCCCACCAGGCCCAGGGCGGCCGGCACGAGGGTCAGGGCTGCCGCCCCGGTGACGACCACGACGATGGTGGCGGCCAGCCCCATCCGGCCGATGAAGGTCAGTCCGCAGGTGTACAGGCTCAGCATGGCCACCGCGACGGTGACGGCGGCCACCGCGACGGCCCGCCCGCTGGTGGCGGCGGTACGGCCGGCCGCGTCGACGGGGTCGCGGCCGTCGAGGAGGTCTTGGCGGAAGCGGGTGGTGAGGAAGAGGGCGTAGTCGATGCCGACGCCGAGGCCGATCATGGTGGCCAGGGTGGGCGCGGCGGTCGCGAAGCTGATGACGCCCGCCACGATGCCGACGACGCCGAGGCCCACCCCGACGCTGACGACCGCCGTGAGCAGGGGCAGCAGGGCGGCGGCGACGCTGCCGAAGGCGAGCAGCAGGATCAGCAGCGCCACGAGGACCCCGGCCGCCTCGCGGGCCCTGTCGTCGGCCGGCGGCCGGACGACCTGATTCAGGTCCCCGCCGTACGCGACCTCCACGCCCGAGGCGCGGGCCGCGGCGGTGGCCGTGTCGAGGGTGCCGGTGTAGGCGTGCCCCAGGGTTTTGACCTGCCGGTCGAAGGACACCGTGGTGTAGGCGGTACGGCCGTCCGCGCTGGTGACGACCGGGGACGCGGCGGTGACGTGGGGCATCCGCGCGAGGCGGGCCGCGCTCTCGTCGAGGGCCTGGCGGTGTCCGGCCAGGGAGCCGGAGTCCACGTGGAAGACCACGCGGCCGTTGGGGTCCCCCACGCCGGGGGCGGACGCGGCCAGCAGATCGGCGCCGGTACGGGACTGCGTGCTGGGGAGGCTGATCTGGTCGCTGTAGACCGGGGCGGCGAGCCGGCTGCCGGACATCGCGCCGACCAGCAGCAAGAGCCAGGCCGCGATCACCCAGACGGGGTGGCGGGCGCAGAAGGCGCCTAGTCGGCCTAGTCGGCCCGGGCGGCCCGTTCGTCTGAAGGGGGAATGCACGACGCCTCCGAAAAGTGTCAGGACTGACACGAAGCACCCTGTCAGAAAATGGCAGGCCTGACAATTGTCACTCCTGACAATTGACAGAGGTGACGTCATTGCTAGGCTTCGACCGTGAACCAAGATCCGGACACGCCCCTCTCCGTACCCGCGTCCACGCCCGACACCGAGCCGGAGCCGGAGCTCGAGCCGGAGCACGGTCTGCGCGAGCGGAAGAAGGAGCGGACCCGCAAGCTGCTGCGCGAGGGCGCCGCCGCGCTGTTCGCCGAACACGGCTTCGCGGGCACCACGGTCGCGGACATCGCCGCCTGCGCGAACGTGTCCGAACGGACCTTCTTCCGCTACTTCGAGAGCAAGGAAGCCCTGCTCCTGCCCGACAGCGTCGACCTGTTCACGTACATCGAGGCCGAACTGGCCCGGCGCCCACCGCAAGAGGACCCGCTCGACGCGGTCTGCAACGCCCTGATCGCCGCGGCGGCCCCGTTCGCCGCGTCCAGCCTCACCGCCCTGACCCACTCCGTGGCCATCGCGGGCGACGAGCGCGTCGTGGCCGCCCAACTCGTCCAGCTCTTCGCCGATTTCGAGAACCGGCTCACGCTCATGGTGCTGGACCGGCTCCCCGCCGAAACCCCCGACGCCGACCTGCGTGCCGGGGTGATCGCGGGCGCCGCCCTGTCCGCCGTCCGCGCCGTCCTGCGCACCCAGCGCCGGCGCCGCGCGAACGGCACCCTCACCGTCACCCCGCCCTCCGCGCTCCTGCTGGAGGCCTTCGGAATGCTGAAGCAGATCGGATCCGCCGCACCATGAAGCTCCGACGCACCCCCGTCCTCGTCGCCGCCGGAATGGCCGCCGCCCTCGGCGGCGTCTTCGTGGCCGACGCCGTGGTCGAGAACGCCGCCCAGGACCGCATCGCACGGGCGGCGGGCTGCCGCCTTCAGGCCCGCGGACCCGTCAGCGCCGAGCTCTCCGGCGCCTTCGCCGGACTCCGCGCGCTGACCGGCCGGCTGGGCTCCGTACACCTGGCGGCCGAGGGCGTGCGCCGCGCCGACACCGACATGGACATCAAGGCCGACCTGTACGACGTCACGCGCGACGGCGGCATCAGCGGCGGCCGGGCGACGGCCACCATCCCCTACGAGGCCCTGCAGAAGCGCCTCGCCGACTCGGAGGAAGCCGCAGCGGGCGCCGAGGGGCTGACGGTGGGCGGCGACGCGAAGGGACTCACCCTCACCGGGACCGTGGGCGGCCTCGGCCTCCCCATCACCGTGCGCGCCAGCACCAGCGCCACGGCGACCGGCCTCACGATCACCCCGACGACGGTCACCGTGCTGGGCCGCGAAGTACCGATAGCCACCGTCAGCGGACTGCCGGGCGCGGCCGGCCTGGCCGAGCGGCTCGCGCCCCGGACCGTGGACGTCGGGGACCTGCCCGAGGGAGTCAGCCTCACCGGTGCCCGGACCACCGGCGCGGGCCTCACCCTGGACGCCTCGCTCTCGAAGTCCGCCACGTCGGACGCCGACGGGAAGGACTGCAAGGTGGCGTAGCTCACCTCGCCACTTTCCCGTTAGCAAAGGCTTAAATCAACCCAGATCCCCCACTCCAAGGTGGCACAGCAACCCGGAATTGACTTTACGGATTCTTTAAATTTACCCTCCGGCCATGCGCAAATCTTCCCCCACCACACGCTCCGCCCTCGCCCTGGCCGGCCTGGCGCTCGCCGTCGCCGGCTGCTCCGCCGGTACGGCCGACAAGGCCGTGGAGCAGGTCGACAAGGCCGTGAACGAGACCTACGAGGTCACCTACGAGGTCACCGGCAAGACCGTCGACTCGATCTCCTTCCACGACGGAGGCGGCACGGCGACGGCGCCGAACCTGGCGACCGCCGAGCAGCCGGGCGCCACGTGGACCAAGACGGTCACCCTGCGCGGCATCATGCCCGCGGCCGTGTCCCCCAGCTCGGCCGACAACACCGCCGACCTCACCTGCAAGGTCATCTACAAGGGCAAGGTCATCAAGGAGGCCACGGGCGAAGCGGCGACGGCCGGCGGCTGCGTCGCGGTGTCCCCGATCACCGCCCGGTAAGCCCCGGGCGGACGGGTGCCGGACGGGCCCCGCGGCGGACGAGCCCAAATCGGCTCGCGCGCGGCATCCGCGGACGGAGAGGATGGCGCGACCAGCCCGCCGTCCGAAGGACCGCCGATGAGCAGCCCGCCGTACTCCCGATCCGCCTCCGCCGCCCTGGACGGGCTGGTGACGGGCGACGCCTTCGGCGACAGCTGGTTCACGCTCTCCGGCGAGAACGTCGAGGAGCAGTGGGCGGCGCGCGGGCTCAGGCCCGCCCCGTGGCAGTGGACGGACGACTCCGCCATGGCGTTCGTGCTCTTCGCCCACCTGGCGGCCCACGGAGAGGTCCGGCCGGACCTCCTGGCGCGGGAGTTCGCGGCCGAGTACGCGCGGGATTCGGGACGCAAGTACGGGGCGTCCATGCACGAGGTGCTGGGGCGGATCGGCGCGGGCGAGGACTGGCGGGGCGTCACCGCCGAGCAGTTCGGCGGGCAGGGTTCCTACGGCAACGGCGCCGCGATGCGGGTCGCACCGCTCGGCGCCTGGTTCCGGGGCGACCCGAAGGAAGCCGCCGCGCAGGCCCGGCTGTCGGCTTCGGCCACGCACGCCCACCCGGAGGCCGCCGCGGGCGCCGTCGCCGTGGCGGTGGCCGCCGCGCTGGCGGCGGCGAGCACGGGCCGGGACGCCCCGCTCCGCGCCGAGTTCCTCCGGGAGGTCGCCGGTCACGTACCGGGGAGCGAGGTCGGGTCCGGGCTGCGGGTGGCCGCGGACCTCCCCTCGGGTACGCCGGTGCACCGTGCCGCGTCCGTACTGGGCTCCGGGTGGCGGATCTCGGCGCCGGACACCGTGCCGTTCGCCCTGTGGTCCGCCGCGGGCCACTTGGACGACCTGCCGGAGGCCTTGTGGCAGACCGTCGGCGGCTGGGGCGACCGCGACACCACGTGCGCGATCGCGGGCGGGGTCGTCGCGGCCCGCACCGGCACCGGCGGCGTTCCCGCCGACTGGCTGGCGGCCCGCGAGGCCGTTCCGGCGTGGAGCGGGTGGACGCCCGAGCCGCCGGCTCCCTGAGCATTGTCCGGATGATCATGTGACTACTAGGCTGCGCCGATGGAACCTGAACGCGTAGCCGTAGCCGACGTGCCCGGGAGCAACCATTACGACAGCTTCGCCGAGGCCTACTCGGCGGAGAACGAGAACAGCCTCATCAACGCCTACTACGAGCGCCCCGCGATGCTGGCCCTCGCCGGAGAGGTGGCCGGCCGTCGGATCCTGGACGCGGGTTGCGGCTCGGGCCCCCTCAGCGCTGCCCTGCGCGACCGCGGCGCCGTCGTCACCGGCGTCGACGCCAGCGCCGGGATGCTGGCGCTGGCGAGGCGGCGGCTGGGTGAGGACGCCTCCCTGCACGTGGCCGACCTCCGTGACCGCCTGCCGTTCCCCGACGGTGCGTTCGACGATGTGGTCGCCTCGCTGGTGCTCCATTACCTGGAGGACTGGGGACCGGCACTGGCCGAATTGCGGCGTGTGCTCAGGCCCGGCGGCCGGCTGATCGCCTCGGTGGACCACCCGTTCGTCGCCTACACGATCCAGGACCCCCGGCCCGACTACTTCGCGAGCAACAGCTACAGCTTCGACTGGACGTTCGGCGGACGGTCCGTCCCGATGAAGTTCTGGCGCAAGCCCCTGCACGCGATGACCGATGCCTTCACCACCGCCGGATTCCGGCTTTCCGTCCTCAGCGAACCCCAGCCCGACCCGGCCGCCCGGGAGCTGTTCCCCGACGGCTTCCGTGACCTTTCGAGCAAAACCTGCTTCCTGTTCTTCGTCGTCGAGGTACCGCTGCCGGATGCGGTGCGTTGACGCCGGGGATCGCGTGCATCGCACGTATGGCGCGTATGGCGCGTACGGCGCGTATGGCGGGCGTATCGAAAACCGCATACGCCACCGCAACGGCCCACCGTCTCCCCTAGGGATATGGACCACAACGCATCCCCGTCGCCGCCGCCCCGCCGCCCCACGCGCAGGGTCGTACTCCTCGGCCTGGCGGCCCTCGTCATGGCGAGCGCCCTGTACGCCGTGCGGATGCCGCTCATGATGTCCGCCCCGAGATGCATGGCCTGGCAGTGGCACGGCTGCTTCGACACGTTCAACGGCGTGGTGCTCATGACCCTCGTCGCCCTGCCCCTGGCCGTGCTGGTGGCGTGGGCCCTGACCCGCCGTCGGCGGGCCGCCGGCGTCGACGCCGGATCGGCGTGGCGGATGTCGCTGGCCGAGGTCGCCATGGTGCACGGGACGGTGCCGTTCGTGTGGATGACCATGATGCCGGGCTCCGGAGCCGGGATCGTCCCCGGCCGGTTCAGCCTGGTGCCGGTACGGGACCTGCTCACGATGGGGCCGCTCGGGATCGGCGGCAATCTGCTGGTCTTCGCCTCGCTGGGGTTCTTCGCCCCGATGCGGTGGGCGGCGCTGGCCTCCGTGCCGCGGGTCCTGGCCCTGGGTGCGGGCTGCTCGGTCCTGGTCGAAACCGCGCAGTACGTCTTCCGGCTGGACCGGGTCTCCTCCGTGGACGACGTCCTGGTCAACGCGGCCGGCGCCGCCCTGGCCGCAGTCGCCTCGCGCCGCTGGTGGCGCACCGAGGCGGCGTCGTCGGACCGGCCCAGCCCCGCACTGGCACCGGCGGGCTGACGCGCGTACCCCCTGCGCGTCTTGCATACGACGGCGATATGTCCTGGTGCTTAGGCTTCGGACATGCGCGTACTGATCGTCGAGGACGAGCCCTACCTGGCCGAGGCCGTCCGTGACGGTCTGCGGCTGGAGGCGATCGCGGCCGACATCGCCGGCGACGGCGACTCCGCCCTGGAACTGCTGGCCGTCAACTCCTACGACCTCGCGATCCTCGACCGCGACATCCCCGGCCCCTCCGGCGACGAGGTCGCCCGCCGCATCATCGCCTCCGGCAGCGGCATCCCGATCCTCATGCTCACCGCTGCCGACCGGATCGACGACAAGGCTTCCGGGTTCGGACTCGGCGCCGACGACTACCTCACCAAGCCCTTCGAGCTGCGGGAGCTCGTCCTGCGGCTGCGGGCGCTCGACCGCAGGCGCGCGTACGCCCGGCCCCCGGTCCGCGAGCTCGCGGGCCTGCGGCTCGACCCCTTCCGCCGGGAGGTCTTCCGCGACGGCCGCTACGTGGCGCTCACCCGCAAGCAGTTCGCCGTGCTGGAAGTCCTCGTCGCCGCCGAGGGCGGGGTCGTCAGCGCCGAGGACCTGCTGGAGCGGGCCTGGGACGAGAACGCCGACCCCCTCACCAACGCCGTCCGCATCACCGTGTCCGCCCTGCGCAAACGGCTCGGCGAACCGTGGATCATCGCCACGGTGCCCGGCGTCGGCTACCGCATGGACACGGCGCCGGAGGCCGGACCCGAGGAGGCAAACCGGGGAACAGGCCGGGGACTGGGCCGTGGGGTGGACCGTGGATAGGGCGCCCGGCTTGAGCGTTCGCACCAAACTCACCCTCAGCTACGCCGGATTCCTCATGGTCGCCGGCGTCCTGCTGCTCGCTGCGGTGTGGCTGTTCCTCCTGCGGTACGTCCCCGACCGGGCGCTCGTCGTCTCCGCCGACATGCCCACACCCGGTGTCTTTCCCATCCGGTCCAACCTCCTGCGCGTCTTCGCTCCGAGGGCGGCCGCGGTACTGGCGTTCCTGCTGGTGCTCGGCCTCGTCGGAGGGTGGATCCTCGCCGGCCGGATGCTCGCACCGCTCACCCGGATCACGGACGCGGCGCGGACGGCCGGGAACCGCTCCCTGTCCCACCGGATCCGCCTGCGGGGCCGCCGGGACGAGTTCCGCGAACTCTCCGACGCGTTCGACTCGATGCTCGACCAGCTGGAGTCCCACGTGGCCGAGCAGCAGAGGTTCGCCGCGAACGCCTCCCACGAGCTGCGCACCCCGCTGGCCATCTCGAGGGCGCTCCTCGACGTCGCCCGCAAGGACCCGACGCGGGACCGGGGCGAGCTCATCGAACGCCTGCACTCCGTCAATACGCGGGCGATCGACCTCACCGAGGCCCTCCTGCTGCTCAGCCACGGCGACCGCGCGGACTTCGCCCGCGAGGGCGTCGACCTCTCGCTCCTCGCCGAGGAAGCCGCCGAAACCCTGCTTCCCCTCGCCGAGCAGCGCCACATCACCCTCGACGTCACCGGCGGGCCGGCCCGGACCGACGGCTCCGCGGAGCTGCTGCTGCGGATGGTGACGAACCTCGTCCAGAACGCCGTCGTCCACAACCTCCCCACCGGCGGGACCGTGACGGTCCACACCGAGGAGCTCGGTGACAGGAGCGTGCTGCGGGTCGAGAACACGGGCCCTCTGCTCCCACCGGAACTGGTCCCGACGCTCACCGAACCCTTCCGGCGCGCGACGGACCGCGTACGCACCGACGAACACGCCGGTGTCGGCCTCGGCCTGGCGATCGTGGACAGCATCGTCCGCGCCCACGCCGGAACCCTCGACCTGACCCCCGGCCCCACCGGCGGCCTCCTCGTCACGGTGCGACTCCCCGGCACGCGGTAGGCATCGCCCGTACGTGGGACGTCCGACGGCCGCTCAGCGCAGGCGTACGAGCTTCGCGCCGAGGGACGGTGCGGACAGGTCCGTCTGGAGTGCCACGGGGACCGTCGGGGCGCCCGGACCGGTGCCGATGGTCAGGACCCCGATCTCGGTGCCGGCCCGCGCCTCCTCGGGGAGTCCCTTCTCTCCTACGGCCAGGGTCAGTTCGAGCTGCTGGCCCGGCACGGCGACGGCGGCCGTGTCGCGGGTGGCCACCACCGGGGTCCGGGTGCCGAGCCCGTCGTCCACGTAGCCGACGACCTGGCCCTTCTTGACCGCGCCGGCCGAGGTCAGGGACGCGCGGACGGCCTCGATGACCTTCTTGCTGTTCTGCTTGACCAGTTTCAGGCTGTTGGCACCGTCGGGGTCGGCGCCGGTGACGTGCTGGTCGAGCATCGTGCCGAGGATCAGCGGGGTCTTGTCGCCCACCGTCTTGTACGCCGCCCACATCAGCGCGCCGCCGGCCGCCGAACTGGAGCCGGTCTTGATGCCCTTGATGCTGAGTCCGGCGATGAGCAGGTCGTCGTTGTTGTTGATGAGCTTCTCCTGCAGCCCCGGGATGTCGGCGTTGGGGAGTTGGACGATCGCCCGGAACGCGTCGAACTTCATGACCTCCTCGGCCAGTTTCAGCTGGTCGACGGCGGTGCTCACGGTCTTGGCGTCGAGCCCGCTCGGGTCGGTGTACGTGGTGGAGGTCATCCCGAGCGCCTTGGCCTCGGCGTTCATCTTCTCCACGAACGCGGCCTCGGAGTCGCTTCCGGTGTCCCAACGGGCCAGCAGGCGGGCGATGTTGTTGCCCGAGGGGATCATCAGCATCTTCAGCATGTTCTGCTGGGAGAAGCGGGTGCCGGCCGTCAGACCCGTCACGCGCGATTCGCTCGAAGAAGTGCCGTCCGCGACGGCCTTGGCGTCGATCGCGATCTGCGGGCCGTCCTCGTCCTTCTTCAGCGGATGGTTCTTGAGGATCACGTAGGCCGTCATGACCTTGGCGACGCTGGCCGTCGGCACGGGCTTCTGCTCCCCGAACGTGCCGACGTCGCCCGCGCCGCCGATCCGTACGGCGGCCTGGCCCTTCTCCGGCCAGGGCACGTCGAAACGCCCGTCGAGGGTGACGGAGGACGCGGCGCCCCCACTGGTGAGGACGGCGTCGGGCAGCGGCCGCAGCGCCTGTACGACGGCCAGTACGGCGACCAGCAGGAGCAGCGGCGGCACCCAGATCCGAAGCCGCCGGGCCACGGTCCGACCGGGGGTCGCGGGCGGCGGCGGGGTGTTGGTGAGCTGCGCGAGCAGATCGAGCGCGGGCAACGGCTGCTCGGTGGTCCCCTCGGGGGTGGGGGCGGGCGCCGTTCCCGGGGCCGGGGCGGTGTGCGGAGCGGTCGGGACGGCTCCCGAAGCCGGGAGGGGCACAGGTCCCCGAGCCGGCGCGGTTCCCTGATCCGGGACGGGGCCCGTAGCCGGCACGGTTCCGGAAGGCGGGGCAGGTCGTACGGGTACCTGCGCCCGGCCGGGCGCCGACGCCGACGCCGACGCCCATGACGGCACCGGCGGAGAGGGAGCCTCGTCCAGCGGCTTGAGCGCGATGAACGTGCTCGTCTTCTCGGAGTCCGACTCAGGACGGGTACCGGAATCGGCACCCGTGCCGGTACCGGCTGCCGGCGTCGTGTCCGGCTCCGGGTCAGCACCCGGCGCGGGGGCCGGCTCCGGCTCGGGCTCCGCGTCCGGCTCGGGCTCCGGCTCCGCGTCCGGAGCGGACGCGGCCACCTCAGGCCCGGCGGGAACGCCGGGCGCGGGTACGGCCGCGCGCTCGGACGAAGGCCCGGACGCCGCCCCGGCCCCGGACCTGGCCGCGGGCACGACCGCGGTCTCGGACCCGGACCCGGACCCGGGCTCGGGCTCGGACCCGGACTCGGACCCGGACTCAGGCTCCAGCCCGGAAGCCGTAGCGGCATCGGGCGCAGCCGTCGCCCCGGGATCCGTCCTAGGAGCGGGCACCGTGCGCGGCTCCTGACCCGGCCGGGATCCGGCGTCGGGGGCGGGCCGCTCGGCGGGACCCGGCGTGTGCGCGTCGCGCGCGCCGGGCGTCCCCGCCGGGTGCTCGTCCTTCGTAGCGCCGGGCGTCTCGCCCTCCACCGGTACCGCCGTCATGCCGTACACCGCCTTGCTCGTGCCGTTCTGGATCAGCAGCCAGTCTCCTTGCCGCATATGCGCAGGTGATGCGCACTGGATGACCAGTTGGTCACAATCCGTCCGGCCGGGCCCGGGGCGGCACCCGTCGTCAAACGGTCATCAAACGATCACGGCCCCATCATGAGCGCCCCGAAGAATCACCCACTCCCCCACGCATGGCACCACCAAGAACCGGACACCCCTCATGAGCCCCAATCCCCCCGGCCCCCCGGCTCCGTCGCGGCGACGTCTGCTCGCCGGCGGCGGCGCCCTGTTCCTCACCACGACCACCGGCTCCCTGCTGGTCGCCCGGTCCGGCGGCTCCGGACGGGCCGACGACGACCGCGGCCGGGACGGGCGAGCGGCAACGCCCGAGGCCTCGCCCACCGCCTCCGCCGCGTCCGGATGGATGCCGGGGGCGTCGAGGATCCCCCTGGAGCGCAACTTCGTCCTCGGCGACCGCGACGCGCAGCGCGGGCTCGTGCTCCATGTCCAGGAGGGCGAAGGCTCTCTGTACGAGCGGTTCAACACCCCCGGGGGCAAGACCTCCTCGCACTTCTGGGTCTCCCGGGACGGGGAGACGGAGCAGTACGTGTCCGTACTGGACCGGGCCTGGGCGCAGGTGGAGGGCAACGGTTCGTGGGCCTCGGTCGAGACCTCCGGTTTCGCCACCCGCCCGCTCACCGAGGCGCAGGTCGACGCCGTCGCCCGCATCTACGCCTGGGGCGCCGGCGCGCACGGCTGGCCGGCAGCCGTCAGCGAGCACCCGGACCAACCGGGGTTGGGGATCCACGCCATGGGTGGCGCCGCGTGGGGCGGGCACGCGTGCCCCGGCACCCTCCGGTCCGGCCAGCGCGCCGAGATCATGCGCCGGGTGCGCGAGCGCCTGCCCGGCGGAGAGTGAGCCGGGTCAGGCGGTCCGTGAGGAGGCCTGTCCGCCCGGTGGTTTCGTGCATGTTCCCGTCAGTCCACTGACAGGAGGTGTCAGTGGATGGGCTCTAGTGTCCGGGCCATGAACGGCATAGTCGAGCTCCGGCAGTACACCCTCCACCCCGGCGCCCGGGACACCCTGGTCGACCTCTTCGAGCGGGAATTCGTCACTGGGCAGGAGGCGGCGGGCATCACCGTAGGCGGCCGGTTCCGGGACCTCGACGACCCGGACCGCTTCGTCTGGCTGCGCAGCTTCCCGGACATGGAGGCACGGGACCGGGCGCTGCGCGCCTTCTACGGCGGCCCCGTCTGGCAGGCCCATCGCGAGGCGGCCAACGCGACCATGATCGACTCGGACGATGTGCTCCTGCTGCGCGGACCGGGGTTCACCGCCCCGGCCACCACGGGGCCCACCGTGGCAACCATCTGTCACCCCCTGGACCTCACGGCCTTCACCGATCACTTCGAGCGGCACCTGCGCCCCGCCCTGGCCGCCGCCGGGACCCCCGCGCAGGCGGTACACCGCTCCGAGCAAGCGGAGAACACCTTCCCCGCACTGCCGGTCCGGACCGGTGAGGACGTCCTGCTCTGGTTCACGGCGGGGCAGGCACCGCGCCTGCCGGACCTCTCGCTCCGGCTGAAGTCGGCTCCGCGGCACCTCCGGCTGGAGCCCGTCCGGGGGCGCATCCCCATGGGTGGATCAAGGTCGGGTGATGCGTCGCCGTGAACCGGCCGATGCCGAGAAAGACTTCGTGCGGCCGTTGCCGCCGCGCCCCGGGCCCGTCACCACATCAGGACGTCGGGTGCAGGGCCCGTAGGGCCGAGCGGTGGGAGACCCATCCCAGAAGGCGGAGCCGTTCCTCGTCGAGGACCGGGAGTCCGTCGCCCTCGCTCGCGGCGAGGAGCGGCAGCGCTTCCTGAAGGGACTGGCCGGCGAGCAGGGTCGGCGGGTGGTCCCGTACCGCCTCGACGGGCGTGTTCCCAGGGAGGCCTTCGTGCAGGGCCCGGGAGAGGGCGAGCGCGCCGACCGAGCCCGTGTAGGTGCCGTGCCGGTCGATGACGGGGAGGCGGCCCGCGTCGGCCTCGATCATCGCCGTGACCGCCTCGCGCAGTCCGGTGCCGGGAGCGAGCGCGGGCGGCGGCGGTCCCATGGCGGTGCGGACCTCGATCGCGGCGGGGCCGGTCAGGTCCAAATCGACCCCGCGGCGGCGGAGTTTGGCCGTGTAGACGGTGTCCCGGCTGAGCGCGTGGCTGACTCCGGTGGCGAGGGCGACAGCGACCATCAGCGGCAGGATGATCCCGTACTCGCCGGTCAGCTCGTAGATGATCACGACGGCGGTGATCGGTGCGCGGGCCGAACCGGCGAAGACCGCGCCCATCCCGATGACGGCGTAGGTCGTGGCCGAGCCGGTCACTCCGGGGGCGAGGTGGTCCATCGTCTGCCCGAAGGCGCTGCCGAGCATGGCGCCGACGAAGAGGCTGGGCGCGAAGACGCCTCCCGAGCCGCCGATCCCGATGGTGACGCTGCACGCGATGATCTTGCCGACGAGCAGTACGAGCAGGAATCCGATCGCGTACCCGCCCACCGCGGCCTTGCCGAGGACCGGGTAGCCGACCCCGTACATCTCGGGCAGTGCGAGCAGGATCGCGCCCAGCACGATGCCGCCGGCTGCCGGGCGGAGCCATTCCGGGCCGTGCCACACGGAGTCGCAGAGGTCCTCCACCCCGTACAGCACCTTGGTGAAGAGCACCCCGACGACCCCGGCCAGCGCGCCGAGCAGTACGTACAGGACGTACGCGGCCAGGTGGCCGGCGCTCACCGGCGCCAGCTCCAGGAACCGTTCGTCGCCGAGGGCCGCGCGTCCGATCACGCTGGCGGTGACCGCGGAGACGGCCACCAGGCCGAAGGCGCGGGCCGTGAAGTCGCGCAGGATCAGTTCCATCGAGAAGAAGACGCCGGCCAGGGGCGCGTTGAAGGTGGCGGCGATGCCGCCGGCCGCGCCACAGGCCACCAGCAGCCGCATCCGTTCCTCGCGCAGGCGCAGGAGGGCTCCGGCGGTGGAGCCGAGCGCGGCCCCGATCTGGACGATGGGCCCCTCGCGGCCCACGGAACCGCCGCCGCCGATGCACAGCGCGGAGGCCAGGGATTTCACCACCGCGACCCGGGGCGGGATCCGGCCACCCTGGCGGGCGACCGCGTACATCACCTCGGGGACGCCGTGGCCGCGCGCCTCCTTGGCGTAGCGGTAGACGAGCGGTCCGTACAGCGCGCCCGCGACCACGGGTGCGAGCAGCACGAAGTACGGTCCGAGCCACGGCACGTACGGGTTGTCGGCGTGGCCTGCGGAGGAGTAGTCGTCGTGGCCGGACAGCGCCCGGGTGAAGACCTCGATCAGCCAGCGGAAGCCCACCGCGCCGAGTCCCGACCCGGCGCCCACGAGTACGGCGGGCAGCAGCATCGCGGCCTGGGTGCGGTTCAGCGCGTCCCGTGCCGCGTCCGCCGAGAACGGACCCATGTGCACTCCTCAGGAACCGATCCACCGCCGATCGCGCGCCCCGGCCCCTGACCACGATCCCCCGGACCCCCCATCCAACGGGCCTCCTCCCGCCGCGGCCCGGAGGCGGGCCGGAGGTACACCCGCCCGGCGTAGGCCTGTCGTGGGCCGCTCGCCGATACGGAAGCCGGTCCGTCGCCGGTCCGTCCGGGAGGGTGTGCCGCCTGGCCGAAGGCCGACCCCCGACCGTTCCCTGTCCCGTACAGTCCGTGCTGCCGCCGGCCCGGCGCGGGCGGCACCCAGCCGACCAACGGACGCACAGGGGAGCACCGATGGCCATCGAAGCCGGTCCCGTGGGCCGCGTCAGTCCTCCGGTCCCCGAGCTGGAGCCCTCCGTCGTGGAGCGGTGGAGCGCGGGGGGAGGCCAGCTCGTCGAGCTCCTCGCCGAAGTGTGCGGACGGCTCGGCGGGGTCGGCGCGTTCCGGCTCGGCGACGGCGGCCCCGGCGGCCCCGGCGGCGGGCCAACGGGCCGGCCGACCGTGCTGGTCACCGATCCGGGGGCGATCCAGCACGTGCTGGCCCTGCATCCGCAGCGCTACGTCAAACGCTCGCACCGCGCCCGGCTGCTGGTCGGCGAGGGCGTGCTCTCCGCGACCGGCGAGGCGTGGAAGCGACAACGGCGGCTCCTGCAGTCCCAGTTCACGGGCACCGGGATGCGCCGCTACGAGCAGCGGATCGCCGAGGCCGCGCGGGTCGCGGCCGGGCGCTGGGCCGCGTACGCCCGTACCGGGGAGGTCTTCGACCTCGGAGAGGAGATGCGGCGCTTCGCCCTCGACACCATCTGGCGCTCCCTGACCGGCCACCCGCTGGACGCGGACACCGAGCGCGAACTGGGATCCGTCGCGGCCGTGGTGGCGGCGCTGCCGACGCTGCCCGCCGACGCCGCCGACGCCGGGGAGGCGGTGGCCGCCGACCTGGCCAGGATCGACGCCGTGGCCCACCACGCCATCGCCGCCGCCCGCCGGGGCTCCGCGGGCCCCGACGGGCCGGGGCTGCTCCACCTGCTGGTGGAGGCGTCCGCCGAGCGGCCCGAGTACACCGACCGGCTGATCCGCGACGAGCTGGTCACGCTGCTGGTCGCCGGGCACGAGACCACGGCCACCACGCTCACCTGGCTGTACCTGCTGCTCGACCGCCGTCCCGAGGCCCGCGAGTGGGCCCTCGCGGCGGGCGGCGAGGGCTCGGCGGAGCGCCGGGAGGCGATCCAGGCCCTGGTCAGCGAGACCTTGCGGCTGTACCCGTCCGCCTGGATCCTGCCCCGGCACGCCGTCGAGGACGACGTCCTGGCGGGCTACGCCGTCGAGGCGGGCACCGACGTGGTCGTCTGCCCCTACCTCGCGCACCGAGACCCGGCGCTGTGGCCCGACCCCGAGCGCTTCGACCCGCTGCGCTTCACCGCACCGGGCGGTCGGCCGTCCGTCCCGGGCGGGTACGTGCCCTTCGGCATCGGCCCCCGCGCCTGTCTCGGGCTGCAGTTCGCGCTGCGCGAGTCGACGGTGCTGCTGGAACAGCTGCTGCCGGCCCATGTGCCGACCTTCCGGTCCGTTCCGGACAAGGCCGCTTACAGCATCACGGTGCGTCCGGACGGTCCGACGCCGGCCACGCTCGCAGCCCGCGCGGACCGCGGGCGATAGTCCTGCACGGGGCGGCGCCCGGCCACGAGTGCCGCAACCGCCGGATCCCGTAGGCTCTGCGGATGGCAAAGTACTTCGACGTACACCCCGAAAACCCCCAGCCCCGCGCCATCAGCAGCATCGCCGACGGCATCCGCGCCGGAGGGCTCGTCGCCTATCCGACGGACTCCT
This sequence comes from Streptomyces sp. NBC_00086, assembly GCF_026343255.1. Classification (NCBI taxonomy): domain Bacteria; kingdom Bacillati; phylum Actinomycetota; class Actinomycetes; order Kitasatosporales; family Streptomycetaceae; genus Streptomyces; species Streptomyces sp. NBC_00086. Next base: position 326,479 of record NZ_JAPELZ010000001.1, read on the forward strand.
GCTACGCGCTGGGCGCCCAGCTGGGCAACCGTGACGGTGTGGACCGGATCCGGTCCATCCGGCAGCTCGACGACCGCCACCACTTCACCCTGGTGTGCGAGAACTTCGCGCAGCTCGGCCAGTTCGTCATCATCGACAACGACGTCTTCCGCGCGATCAAGGCGTCCACCCCCGGCAGCTACACCTTCATCCTCCCGGCGACGAAGGAGGTGCCGCGCCAGCTCCAGCACCCGAAGAAGAAGACGGTCGGCGTGCGCATCCCCGACCACGTCGTGGTCCAGGCGCTGCTGGCGGAGCTCGGCGAGCCGATGCTGTCGAGCACGCTGCTCCTGCCCGACGAGGCGGAGCCGATGACGCAGGGCTGGGAGATCAAGGACCGGCTCGACCACGTCGTCGACATGGTGGTCGACTCGGGCGAGTGCGGGACGCTGCCGACGACGGTCATCGACTTCTCCAGCGGCGAGGCCGAGATCGTCCGGCGGGGCGCCGGGGACACCGCCCGCTTCGAGTAACGGCGGCCGACGGGCGGGCGGCGGCGCAGGACGGGCCTGCTCTCCGCCCGCCGACTGCGCGGCCGCGGGACGTACGGCCGGCTGGCCGTACCCCCCGGCCGCAGAACGTACGGCCGCCGGGGGGTACGGCGTGTCAGGTGGGCGGATACAGGACGGGCTTGAGGCCGTAGTCGAGCTCGGAGCCGTCCACGAGGAGTGCTTCCACCGTTCGGGTGCGGGGATCGATGTCGGCCACCATCCCGTCACCCGAGTAGCGGGGGTAGCCGGAGGCGCCGTTCTGACCGGTCGGTGCGACGACGGCCGACCGGACGGCGTCGTCGGGCGACCCCTCCACCACGTGCTCGGGCACCAGCAGGATCTCGAAGGTCTGCGGTTCGGTACTCATGCCCCGACGCTAACCGGATCCCGCGGATCACGCCGTCCGGCACGGCGGTGCGCTACGGGCGCCGCGTGCCCTCCCCCGGCCCGGCCGCCTCGCCCACGGGCGCCGAGGGGTGGCGCAGCAGGCCGCGCGCCCAGCGTTCGTTCAGGCCCGCGAGGAAGCCGATGGCTCCCCAGAAGAACCAGGTCTTGACCAGGGCCCCGTGCGCTTCGGCGGAGAGCGGGCCGGGACCGCACAGTTCGGCGGGGGTGGCCGGCGGGGTGAGGACCGTGAGGATCCCGCCGGCGACGAGGAGGTAGAGCGCGGTGGCCAGGAACCACCCCACCACCACCCGGTACCAGCCCTCTTGGCGCAGCGACCGGCACAGCTGGACCGGATCCGCGTCCGGACCGGCCCCGCCCGTGCCGTCGCGGACGACCACACTGTCGCGGATGAGCTGCCGGGGATCGCGCAGCCGGACGATCACGCTGAAGACCGCGCCCATCGCGCCGCCCGCGAAGCACACCAGGGCTCCCGCCAGGGCCAGTCGCGGCTGGCAGCCGAGTTCCACTCCGAAGATCCGGGGCACCCACGCCCCCAGCGCGAAGACCACGACCAGGATCACCGGGCTGACCACGATCCCGCACGTCAGGCCGGTGTTCAGGCCGCGCGCCCCGGCGGTGGCCGTATCGGCCTCCAGCCGCGTTCCGGCCAGCGCGACCGCCGTCTCCAGCCGGGCCACGTCGGCCCCCTGGGCAACGGCGCGCAGGGCCCGGAGCAGGTCCTCGGTGACCGCCGCCCGCGTGCGCCGTTCGAAGGCCCGCTGCGCGGCCGTGTGCAGGCGGTCGAGGCGGAGCATCAGCTCCGGCTCGGCACACCACAGTTCCCGCAGCCGTTCCGGATCGATGCCGGGCACCTCTTCGAGTGCCCGTATCTCCCCGTCGGCCGCGCCGTCGAACCACTCGCGCGCATCGCGCAGCATCTGCTCCCCCTCTTCGCACAGCAGTTGTACCCGCCTTCGCCGCGCGAGGATAGCCGCCGGCCCGGCGGATCGGCGCCGTCAGTCCGCGGGGCCGGTCTTCCGCGCGGACCCCGTGCCCGGCGCCTCGCCGCTGGCGACCGCGCGGAAGAGCGCGTGGAGCAGGACCGCGGCGAGCGTGCCCGCCACCACCCCGCTGCCGAGGACCGTCCGGGCCCAGGTGGGGAACCCCTGGTAGAGGTCGGGAGCCACCACCGGCAGCAGTCCGGCGGTGAGGGCCAGCGCGATCACGGTGGAACCGCCGCCGGCGCCGGGCGATGTCCGCCCGAGCATGTCGACGCCCATCACCGCGATGATGCCGTAGATCACCAGGGCGGATCCGCCGACCACGGGTGCGGGGATCGCGGCGAGCAGCCGGGAGACGGGTGCCAGCAGGCCGACGGCGATGAGCAGCACTCCCGCCCCGGCGGTCACGAAGCGGCTGCGGACCCCGGTGAGCCGGCCGATGCCGATGTTCTCCGCGCTCGTGACCATCAGCGAGGTGCCGAACAGGCCGCCGAACACCGAGATCAGTGCGTCGGCCCTGGCCACCCGGGGCACATCGCGTCCGGGATCGCTCTCGCGCCCCACGGTCTCGCTGTTGAGCACGGTCTGCCCGGTGATCTCGGCGAGGGTGGTGAGGCTGAAGACGAGGAGGGGCAGCGCGGCGAGCACGTCGAACTGCGGTGCACCGTACGGGAGGAGGTGCGGGAGGGTCAGGCCCCCGCCGGCTCCGCCCACGGGAGCGAGGTGGCCGAGGCCGGTGGTGAGCGCGATGAGGGTGCCCGCGCCCATCCCGAGGAGCACGGCGGTCTGCCGCCAGATCCCGCGCAGCACCATGAGGAAGAGCACGGTGCAGCCGATGGTGGCGCCGGCCAGCACCACCGCCGAGGGTGCGGCGTACCCGGGGCTCCCGGGGCGGCCGGTGACCAGCTGGGCGGCGACGCGGATCATGGCGATCCCGATGAGCAGCACGGTGACGCCCATGACCACGGGCGGGAAGAGCCGTACGACCTTGGCGTAGAAGGGCAGGACGGCGAAGAGCAGCGCCGCGGCGAGGAGCACCGAGCCGGTCGCGGTCGCGGGGCCGTGGTCCTTGGCTATCTGGAGGAAGAGCGCGGTGGCCGCCCCGCCGGGGAGCATGACGAACGGCAGCCGGGCCCCGAACCGCCAGATCCCGAGGGACTGGAGCAGTGTGCCGGCGCCGCAGAGCACCAGGGTGGCGCTGAGCAGGGAGGCGGTACCGGCGGCGGTGAGGCCGAGGGCCTGGCCGGTCAGGAACGTGGTGGAGACGGGCGCGGCCACCATGGCCAGCACGTGCTGTGCGGACAGCGGGGCCAGCCGGCGCAGCGGCAGCCGCTCGTCCACCGGGCTGACCGGGCCCGCCGCTGCGCGCAACGCGCGGGCGGTGCTCATCGGGCGGCCTCTCCGTCCAGCCAGGGCAGCTCTTCGGCGGTGTACCGGTAGGAGCGGAAGACGGCGTTGGGTTCGGACGGGAACAGGCCGCGGACCTCGGACTCCTGGTAGGCGCCGAAGTGGGGGACGACGTACTCCCAGCAGAGGTAGCCCTCCGGGGTCACCTCGAAGAGGCGGCCGGACGGGGAGTCGGTGACGAGGGTGTTGCCGCCGGCGAGGCGCTGGGCGCTGCCCATGAACGGGGCGAAGAAGGCCTCGCGGGCCGGGTCGTGGTACTCCCAGACGACCTTGCCGGAGGAGCACTCGATCTCGATGACGCGGGAGTAGGGGACGTCCGATCCGGGGCGGAAGACGCCGTTGTCGAACACCAGCACCCGGCCGTCGGCGAGTTCGGTGGGGGCGTGCTGCTGCGAGACGGTTCCGGGCTCGGTGCGCCAGAGGATCTCGCCGGTCTCCCGGCTGATGACGACCACGGCGGAGACGCTGCGCAGGCTGGCGAGGACGTTCCCGTCGGCGAGCGGTACGACGCTGTTGATGAGGGGCCAGTGCTCGCGCGCGTAGTCGGGGTGCAGGGCGTATTCGGCCCGGTCGAGGTGTTCGGCCGCGCTCCACGACCAGCGTACGGAGCCGTCGGCGTCGACCTCGGTGATGGTGTCGGCCCACACCGTGCCGCCGGCCGCCTCCGAGCCGGGCACTCCGCCGAGCACGCCCGCCGCGTCCGCGCCCCGCAGCGGTTCGAGCGCGGTGTAGAGGACGCGGCCGCCGCCGAGGTGGTGGGCGTCGTGGTGCTGGAGGGGATCGCGGTGTTCGCGCAGGACGGTGCCGTCCGGGGCGGCTTCGAGCATCACGCCGCCGCGGTACTTGTGCCACATCGGGAAGAGGGCCTCCTCGCCGGGGAGCACGCCGCTGTAGGCCAGGTTCCCGTTGTCGAGGATCCGGGCGTGCCGGCCGGGGCGGTAGGGCAGGTGCCACTCGTGGACCACTTCGCCGTGGATGTCGATCAGGTAGACCTCGCCGGTGCCGGTGAGCGGGGCGAAGAGGGTGTACCCGCCTTCCGAGGCGGCGGGGTCGAGGGCGATGAGACCGGTGCCGCGGCGGCGGCGGAAGTTCTGGTCGACCGGGGGCATGCTGTCCTCCTGCGGAGCGTGAAACTTTATTTGATGCGAGCAATCTCCTTTGAAGTTAGCTGCGCATTGTTGCGGCGCTGTGAAGGGCGTGCGAAGCCCGCGGCCGGGTGCGGGAAGATGATCGTCAGAGGCGGAGAACGACGAGCGGGGTGCGGGGTGGGCGGCCAAGTGGAAGACGAGACGTCCGAGCGGAGGATCGGTGCGGGCATCCGCAGACGGCGCAGGGCGCTGGACCTCACCCTCGCCGAGGTGGCCGCGCGCAGCGGGCTGTCCTCGCCCTTCCTGAGCCAGATCGAGAACGACCGGGCCCGCCCCAGCATGCGTTCGCTCCAGCGGGTGGCCGACGCCCTGGACACCACGGCCGTGCAGTTGCTGGCCGCCGGGGAGACCCCGCGCCGGGTGGACATCGTGCGGGCCGACGCCGATCCGGGGCTGGACGCGGGACTCGATTCCGGGTTCGGCGCCGGGGCGGGTTCCGGGCCGGATCCGACGGCCCGGGTCCGTCCGCTCGTACGCGGCCAGCACCAGATGCACGCGCTGGAGTTCACCGGGGACCACGACGCCGAGCGCGCGTTCCGGCACCGCAACGACGAGTTGATGTACGTCGCCGACGGCTCGGCCGAGGTGGAGGCGGACGGGCGGACCCACCGCCTGGGCCGCGGCGACACCCTGTACCTCACCGGCGGCGTGGAGCACCGCTGGCGGGCGCTGGAGGCGGGCACGCGGGTACTGCTCGTCGCCGTCGCCGACCACGTCGAGGCCGTCGTGGACCCCCGGGGCTGACCGGAGGCCGCCCGTACGCGCACGGGACCGCGGACGGTGAGCGCGTACGGGGACCGCGGACGGTCAGTTCCTACGGGGACCGCGGACGGTCAGCGCGTACGGGTGGCGCGCAAGGACTGGTGGACGGTCCAGGCCACCGAGACCAGCGGAACCGCCACCACGGCCCCCACGATCCCGGCGGCGATGGCTCCCGCGACCACGGACAGGGCCACCACCATGGGGTGCAGCTGTACCGCCCGGCTCATGACGAGCGGGTGCAGCAAGTGGCCCTCGATCTGGCCGATGACCACGATGAGCGCGACCACGAGGCCCGCCACGAGCGGCCCTTTGGCGGCGAGGGCGACGACGGCGGCAATGCCGAGGGCCACCGGGGAGCCGATGAGCGGGACGAACGCGGCGACGAACTCCAGCAGGGCGAGCGGCACGGCCAGCGGGACGCCGAGGAGGTAGAGCGCGATGCCCACGAGGACGGCGTTCGTCGCGGCCACGATCACGATGCCGTGGGAGTAGCCCGTGAAGGTCCGCCACGCGGCCCGCCCGGCCGCGGCCACCCGGTCCCGTGCGCCTTCCGGCAGTTGCCCGCAGAACCAGTTCCACTGCCGGTCGCCCGAGTGGATGAAGAAGACCGAGCAGAACAGTGCCAGGGCCACCACGGTGAACACCGCCACGACCCTCCCGGCCCCGCTCAGGGCCGTGCTCAGCAAGGTGGAGCGGTGGGTGGAGAAGTAGGTGCCGATCTTCGACTGGACATCGTTCAGGGCGTGCGGGTCGAGCCGGAAGGGCGGGCCCTCCAGCCAGTTCTGGATCCGGGCCAGCCCGGCCCTGAACTCGCGCACCAGCGTGGGCCACTCCCCCGCGACGGCCTCTCCGACCAGCGCGAGGGCGCCGAGCACCACGATCAGGCTGCCGATCAGCGCGCAGGCCACGGCGAGGCCGCGGGGCATCACCCGGGCCAGCAGACCGGCCGGCGGGCGCAGCATGGCCGCGGCGACCAGGCCGAGGAAGAGGGCCAGCGCGATCTCGTGGAACCGGCCCAGGACGGCGAAGACCGCGTACGCCGCCGCTCCGACGACCAGCAGCCGCCAGGCGTATCCGGCCGCGGTCCGCAGCACCGGGGCCACCGGGGCCGCCACCCGTGCGGCCACGGCCGCCTCGTGCGCCGGGGTACCGTCCCGCCCGGTCGGGTCTTCGCCGCGGGGGCGGCCGCCGGGCCCGAGCCGCCGGGCGGGCCGCGTCACGAGTCGCCTGGTCATGTGCGGCCGCACCTCCGGGGTGTGTTGGTCCCCTCGGGCTATCACCCCGGCGGCGGCCTCCCCGTGCGCCGCGCAGCGCGTTCGCCCGAAGGCCTCATCCGCGCTGGGCCGAAGGAGCAGGCGCGGGCGTTGCCCCTCCTTCGGGGAGTTCGCTGGTCACAGGGGGTTTCCCGGTCCCGGCCGCCGACGGGCGACGGGAAACCCGTCGACCCCGGTGCCCGCCGGGGACAGGCTCGAGGTGTCAGCACGGAGCAAGACCCGAGGGGACACCATGCGCAAGATGATCCGCGGCGCCGCCGCGTTCGCCACCGCCGCGGCCGCCGTCGTCGCACTGAGCGGAGCCGCCGGCGCGTCCGGCGCCCAGCCGGCCGACACGTGGGCCGGATGCCCGGACGGGGCGGTCTGCATCTACCCGCAGAACCAGAACCCCGCCGTCAGCCCGAGCCACGTCTTCTACAGCTACGGGGCCCACAACCTCACCAACCAGTACGGCAACCACTGGGTCCTGAACAACCAGTACGGGGGCGCCACCGCACGCCTGTGCGCCGGCTCCAACGGGGTCAACTGCGGCAACCCCATCGCCCAGGGCACCGGGGTCTACGCCGACCTCGGACCGATCAACTCGATCACCCTCAACCGCTAGCGGCTGACGGGCGGCCGACACGCCCGTTCACCACTCGCAAGGACGTTCCGGAGTCCGGCCCGCGGCCGGGCTCCGGAACGTAGCTGTTCCACGCCACACCGCACGAATGGCCGGTCGGCCCTCCGACCCCCGCGCTAGCCTGGGCACCTGCCTCTCACAGCCTGGGCGCACATTGCCATGGGGGACGTCTTGGGGGATCCGGAGCGCGCGAGCGGGACCGCGGCGGCCTTTCCCGCCCAGTTGCGAAGGCTGCGCGTGCAGCGCGGCCTGTCGCTGGGCGACCTGGCCCGTCAGACGCACTACAGCAAGGGCTATCTCAGCAAGATCGAGACCGGTGCGAAGCCGGTCACCCTGGATGTGGCCCGCAGCTGCGACCGGGCCCTCGGGGCCGAGGGCGAACTGCTGCGGCTGGTACCGGAGAGCGAGGATTGCGGCACCCCGGCCGGCCCCCGCACCGGGCCGGCCGGCCGATCCGGCCCTCCTGGCCCTCTCGGCACTCCCTCTACTCCCGGCACTCCCGGCACTCCCGGCCCTCCGGCCGCTCCCGGTCCGCCCCGGCAGCGTGCTCCGCAGTCGGACGGCGCCTGCCCCTACCGCGGTCTGTCGGCGTTCACCCCGCAGGACGCCCAGTGGTTCTTCGGCCGGGAGCGCGCCACCGCCGCCCTCGTCGAGCGGGTCCACGACCGGCTCGGGCACGGCCCGTTGCTCCTCGTCGCCCGATCGGGCGCGGGCAAGTCCTCCCTGCTCAGCGCGGGTCTGGTACCGGCCCTGCGGCGCGGCGGCTTCCCGGTGGCGGGGGCCGACGGCTGGCCGGCCGTCCGGTTCACCCCCACCGCGCACCCGCTGCGGGAACTGCTCGAAGCCACCGTCAAGGCGGTGGGGGGCGATCTCGGCGTCACCCCGGCGCAGTTGAGCTCCCACCCGGAACTGCTGCTCGAATCCGTCCACCGGCTGACGCACGGCGCCGGCCTCCTCCCGGGAGCGCAGCGGCGGCAGCTCCCGACCGTGCGGCCGGTGTTGCTGGTCGACCAGTTCGAGGAGCTGTTCACCCTCTGCTCCGACGAGGAGGAGCGCCGCGCCTTCGTACGGGTGCTCCTCGCCCTGGCCACCGCGCCGCCCGGCCGCGGATATGACCCCGCCGTCGTCGTGCTCGGTGTGCGGGCCGACTTCTCCGGGGAGTGCCTGGACCTGCCGGAGCTGGCAGCCGTGTTCAGCGACGGGCTGTTCGTGCTGCCCCCGATGTCCGTGGCGGAGCTGCGGGAGTCGATCACGCGTCCGGCGGAGCTCGCCGGGCTCGTACTGGAACCGGGGCTGGTCCCGCTGCTGCTGCGGGACGCGGGCGTACGGGACCCGGCTGCGGGAGACCCTGGTGCGGGAGACCCCGTGGCGCGCCCCGGCGGCGGTCCCCCTCCCGAGGCATGGCCGGGGGAGGCGCCCTCCAGCGCCCTGCCCCTGATGTCGCACGCGCTGATGGCCACCTGGCAGCGGCGCGAGGGATCGACGCTCACCGTCGCGGGATACGAGTACGCCGGCGGCATCCAGGGCGCCGTCGCGCGCAGCGCCGAGCAGGTGTTCGCCCGCCTGTACCCGGCCGAGCAGCGGATGGTGCGCCGGCTCCTCGTCCGGCTGGTACACCTCGCCGACGGTACGGGGCCGACCCGGCGCCGGATGAGCCGGACCGCCCTGCTGGAGGGGCAGGCGGACACCGCGCGGGCCGCCGCCGCCCTCGACGCCTTCGTCCGGGCCCGGCTGATCAGCGCGGACAGCGAGACCGTGGAGATCACCCACGAGGCCCTGCTGCACGCCTGGCCCCGGCTGCGCGGCTGGATCCACGCCGACCGGGCCGGACTGCTGGTGCACCAGCAACTGGCCCAGGCCGCCGACGAATGGGTGCGCGAGGCCCGCGACCCGTCGGTGCTCTACCGCGGCAGCCGCCTCGCCACCGCCCGCGCCTGGGCCGACGAGCTGGACGGCCGCAGTCGACTGGGCCCCCGGGAGGCGGCCTTCCTCGACGCGAGCCGGGCCGCCGAGGAGGCCCGCCGGCGTCAGGACCGGCTCCGGGTCCGGCTGCACCAGCGGATGCTGGCCACGCTCGTCGTCCTGCTCCTGCTCGCGCTGACCGCAGGCGCGGTGGCCTACCAGCAGCGCGCGGGGGCCCTCGGCCAGGAGCGGACCGCCCGGTCCCAGGCGCTGGCCGCCCGGTCGCTGTCACTGGCGGCCGGACAGCCCGAGGCCTCCATGCTGCTCGCCGAGGAGGCCTACCGGGCCAAAGCGACGCCCGAGGCGCGCGGCGCCCTGCTCAGCACCCAGTCGCAGCCCTTCCTGGCGCGGCTCGGCGGGCACGGCGGGCCGGTCAACGCGGTGGCCTTCGCACCGGACGGCCGGCTGCTGGCGACGGCCGGCTCCGACGGGAAGGTGCTGCTGCGGCGGGTGGCCGACCGGAGCACGGTCGCCGCCTTCACCGCGCCCGGCCGGGTGCGCACGGTCGCTTTCAGCCCCGACGGGCGGACCCTGGCGGCCGGTTCCACCGACGGCCCGGTCCGGCTCTGGCCGGTCGGAGCGGGTGGCGGCGCCGTGTCCGTGCTGCCTGCGAGTACGGCGGGCGCCCGGGCGGTGGCCTTCGCCCCCGACGGGGACACCCTCGCCATCGCAGCCGCCGACGGGACCATCCAGTTGCGGGACCCGGACGGGGAACACGGCGAGCACGCCGTCCTGACCGGGCACACCGCACGGGTCAACGCCCTGGCCTACGCCCCGGACGGCCGGAGCCTCGTATCGGCCGGCGCCGACGGGACCGTACGCCTGTGGGACACCCGGCGGGCCGAGCCGGCCGGCGTGCTGGAGGGGCACACCGGGGAAGTGCTGGGCGCGGCCTTCGCCCCGGACGGCCGTACGGTCGCCACCGGCGGGGTCGACCGTACGGTGCGGCTGTGGGACGTGGGCGGGCGGCGCGCGGCCGCGACGCTGGCCGGGCACAGCGACGACGTCAACTCCGTGGCCTACACGCCGGACGGCACCACCGTCATCAGCGGGGGCGGCGACGGCACCACCCGGCTGTGGGACGTCCGGAGCGGCCGGCTCACGGCGACGCTCGCCGGGCACACCGACTACGTGCTCGCGGTCTCCGTGGATCCGGCGGGATCGGTGCTCGCCACGGCCGCGTTCGACCAGTCCGTGGTGCTCTGGGACCTGCGGGGGCCGGTGCTGACGGCGCGCCCGTTCACCGAGGTGTGGCACGCCACGTACAGCCCCGACGGGAAACTCCTCGCCACGGCCGACGCCGATCACACGGTGCTGGTCTGGGACGTGGCCGGACGGCGGGTTCTGGCCACTTTCTCGGGGCACGCCGAGACGGTGTTCTCGGTGGCCTTCGCCCCCGACGGCCGCACCCTCGCCTCGGCCGGAGCCGACGGCACCGTACGGCTCTGGGACACCGCGCACCTCCGGGACACCGCCACGCGCGCTCCGCTCGCCACCCTCACGGGACACACCGGGACCGTGTTCTCGGTGGCCTTCGCCCCCGACGGCCGCACCCTCGCCTCGGCCGGAGCCGACGGCACCGTACGGCTGTGGGACACCGCCACGCGCAGTCCGCTCGCCACCCTCATCGGGCACACCGACTTCGCCAACGACGTCGTCTTCAGCCCCGACGGGCGGACCCTGGCCAGCGCCGGGGACGATCTGACCGTACGGCTGTGGGACGTGGCCGGGCGCCGCCCGCTCGCCGCGCTCAGCGGGCACGCGGGTGCGGTCCGGGCCGTCGCCTTCGGCCCGGACGGGCGGACCCTGGCGAGCAGCGGCAACGACGGCACCGTACGGCTGTGGGACGCGGAGCAGCGGCGCGTCACCGCGGTGCTGACCGGGCACACCGGCTCGGCGCGGGGCATCGCCTTCTCCCCCGACGGGCGGACCCTGGCGAGCAGCGGCAACGACCGTACGGTGCGGCTGTGGGACGTCCCCGGACACCGGCTCCGGGCCATGCTGTCGGGCCACACCAACGCCGTGTGGGGGGTCGTCTTCTCCCCCGACGGCCGCACCCTGGCGAGCAGCAGCAACGACGGCACCGTACGGCTGTGGAACCCGGATCCCGGCGCCCGGCTGGCGGACATCTGCCGGACGGTGGGCCGGCTCGGACCGCGCGAGCGGCAGGCCTTGGTTCCCGGTCTGCCGGTGCGCGGCTGCCGACCCCGCGGGGAGCGATGAGGGGTGGTGACGGGGTGCGGCCGCCTGCCCCCGCATCTGTCGAGGGGGCGTCTGACAGGGTGTGCCACATGGAGTCGTCGAGGGCAGTGGAAGCGCTGTGGGAGCGGGTCCAGGCCCAAAGGGTGTTCCGTGCCGCGTCGTTCTGGACCGTCCGTGACGGACTGATCGTCCGTGGGCGCGAGTACTGGACGAGTCTTGGCGCCGACCCTCGACCGGAGTGGCGGGTTCCCTTCGTCGAGCCCATGTAGGCGGGCCTACACCACAGCCAAAGGTGCGGACTTGAGCATGGGGCGGCTGACCGGATCACCCTGCGCGCACGGAGGACCCCGGGGCCTCGATCGCTCCCAAGGGCGCAGGCCGCCATGAGGGTTTCCCTCGGGGTTTCCCGTTGCCCGTTCGGGTGGTGCCACGTCCGGCCCTCGACGGGGCACGGCGGCGGCCGACAGGCTGGTCACGGGTGCGGAACCGACGGCCAAGTGCCGGGCGGACTGCCGTGCTTCACCACCACCGTGCCGTGTGAAACGAGGTCTCCCATCGTGCTGCGCCGAACAGGTCTCATCGGAACGCTCCTCGCGCTCCTGGCCGTGCTCCTCTCCACCCCCGCCGCCCCGGCGGCCGCCGACAGCGGTTGCCGGGTCCTGGCCCCCGGGGCCTCGGCGGCGGCCGAGCGTGCCGTCGCCGCCGCCTGCGAGGAGGTGGGAAAGGGGGTCTGGTACACCTGGGGCGGTGGTCACGGCCCGACGCCCGGTGCCACGTACGGGCAGGTGGACCCCACCGATCCGGCGAGCGAGCACGATCCCGAACGGCTCGGCTTCGACTGTTCGGGACTCGTCCGCCACGCCTATGCGCGGGCCACCGGCTCGGACCCGCTCGACGGGGTGGCCAGTGCGCAGTACTACACGCACCGCGCGGCCGCGCGCTTCACCGCCGCCCAGGGGCTCGCGCCGCTGCTCCCCGGTGACCTGCTGGTGTGGGGGACCTCCCGGGACCTGCACCACATCGCCCTCTACCTCGGGGCGGGCAAGATGGCGGAGGCCCGGCAGTCGGGTACCAAGCTGATGGTCAGCGAGGTCACCGACGCCCGGCTGTCGAACGGCTATTACGGGGCCGTCCGCGTGGACACCGGCCCGGTCACCGGACACGTGTTCCAGACCTGGGGCGCCGGCGTCTGGACCAAGGAGCGCCCGGCCACGGCTGCCGCGCGCGTCTACGCCTTCCCCGGGCCGACGACGATCCGAGTGGAATGCCAGAAGCACGCGGAGTCGGTGACCTCGGACGGCTACACCAATGACGCCTGGTCCTATCTTCCGGACTACCGGGCGTGGGTGACGAACATTTACGTCCGCGGTGCGGCTTGGCTGGAAAACGTTCCCACCTGCCGATGATCATCCGTAAAGTCTGGAACAGCCCGCAAACCCCCCACCCCGGCCGATTCGGCCCCATCGAGGAGCAACGTGCGTCCGTCCCCCTCCCTGTCCACCGTCCCGCCGCTCTCCCGCTCACGGCGCCTGGCCGTCGGCGCGGCCCTGCTCGCCGTCGTGGCCGGCGGTACGCTGCCCGCCACCGCCGCCCACGCGGCGCCCGCGTCCGGCTCCGTCGTCGAGGCTCCCGTCCAGCCGGCCGCGGCGCCCGATCTGGAGGCGCTGACACAGGCGTTGCGCAATACGACGGCGGCCGGAGCTCCCGGCGCGATGGCCCGCTTCACCGGTCCGGACGGCGTCCGGTCCCGGGTGGAGGGCGTACGGGACCGGAGCTCGGGCGCGGCGATGGACACGCGGGCCCGCTTCCGCATCGGCAGCGTCACCAAGACGTTCTCCTCGGTCGTCCTCCTCCAACTGGTGGACGAGGGGCGGATCGAGCTGGACCGGCCGGTCAACTCCTACCTTCCGGGCCTGCTGCCCGACGACCGGATCACGGTGCGCCACCTGCTCACCCACCGGAGCGGCCTGGCGGACTACACGAACGCGATGTTCGAGCACACGGTGCCCGGCTTCGAGGCCGTCCGGAACAAGGTGTTCACCTACAAGGAGCTCGTCGGCCTCTCGCTCGCCGAGCCGAGGACCACCGAGCCCGGGGTCGCGTACAAGTACTCGAACACCAACTTCGTCGTGGTGGGGATGCTCATCGAGAAGGCCACCGGAAGGCCGGTGGCCAAGGAGTACGAGCGCCGCATCATCAAGCCCCTCAAGCTGAAGAACACCTCCTACGTGCACCCCAACACGGCCATCAAGGGGCTGCACGCCAACGGCTACCTCCACCCGGACGAGGCCGGTGCCCCGCTGGTCGACTCCACCGAACAGACCGTCTCCTGGGCGCAGTCGGCGGGCGCGATGATCTCCAGCGCGGCCGACCTCAGCACCTTCATGTCCTCCCTGCTCGGCGGGAAGCTGCTGCGCCCGGGCACGCTGGACGCCATGCTCACCGTGACCCCGACCGACGCCACCAACACCCGGTTCTACGGGCTGGGGCTGCGCCGCTACGACCTCTCGTGCGGTGCGCAGGTCTACGGGCACACGGGCACGGTGCAGGGCTTCTACACCTACGCGTTCACCACCCGCGACGGCAAGAGCTCCCTCTCCGCCATGGCGAACACCTCCAACCGGGGTCAGGCCAACACCGCCCTCGGCGGCACGCTGGAGGCCGCCTTCTGCGGTAAGGCACCGGCCGCGGTCGCCGGTCCGGCCACCGCGCGCGGTTTCGCGTTCGCCCCGGCCGCGGCGGAGGCGGACCTCCCGGAGAACCGCTGACGGTGATTCCCGGACATCGGGCGGCTCCCGCCCCTTGGCCTGGGGGCGGGAGCCGGGAAAGCTGAACTCCGCATTCCCACACGGGCGTTGCCCGTGTGACCGATGAGGAGGACACGATGCCCGACGCACCGTCCGTGAAACGTTCCCGCAGGGGGCCGGGCCGGCGGGCCCGCAGGATGCTCGCCGTCTCGGCGGGGGCCGCGACGCTGGTCCTCGCCGTACCGGGGGTCGCGTACGCGGCTCCGCCCCCGGCCCTGCCCGCCAACGCGGACGGGCTGGAGCAGACCTTCCAGCCGGCGTACGACTACGACCGCGACGGCTGCTACTCCAGCCCCGCCATCGGTCCGGACGGCACCCTCAACGGGGGCCTGAAGATGGGCGGCGACGTCAACGGCAACTGCCGCGACCTCTCCGACCTGAACAACACCAACGGCTACTCCCGCGCGAAGTGCAACAACGGCTGGTGCGCCGTCATGTACGCGCTCTACTTCGAGAAGGACCAGGTCTCGCTCGGCCCCGGCAGCGCCGGGCACCGGCACGACTGGGAGCACGTCGTGGTGTGGATCCAGAACGACCAGGTCGGCTACGTCTCCACCTCGGAGCACGGGAACTTCAAGGTGCACGCCGCCTCGCAGATCCGTTTCGACGGCACGCACCCGAAGATCGTCTACCACAAGGACGGCTGGAGCACGCACTGCTTCCGCGCCGCGAACTCCAACGACGAGCCGCCGGAGAACCACAAGGGGACCTGGCAGTACCCCACGCTGGTCGGCTGGAACGGCTACCCCGCCGGGCTGCGCGACAAGCTGAGCCAGGCCGATTTCGGCAGTGCCCTGCTCGGAATCAAGGACGGCCAGTTCAACGGCCACCTGGCCAAGGCCAAACCGGCCGGGATCCCCTTCGACCCCAACGCGTGACGGCCGCCTGACCCGGGCGCGCACCGCCGGGTGGACCCGGGGGCGGGTGCCGGAAGGGCTCCGGATAGGGTCATGTCCGGAATGCGCCGCCCCGCCACCCGGGGAGGCGCGAGGTCGGTCGGCCGTCGATCACGGCATGCCCGCACCGCGCGGCCCGGCCGCCCCCGTGCGGGCGCGCCACGCGCACCGCCGCCGTGACGCCGCCCCGTCCGCCCCGTACCGCCCCTGCCCGGCCGACGGCCGCCCTGCCCGGAAACCTGCCGCCATGAGTACCGCGCTCCACCCCGCTCCGTCCCCCGACGCCTCCGGCTCCCCCGGGATCGAAGCCTCGGGGGGACCCCGCCGCCGGAAGATCGGCGGCCGGGCCCCGGCCCGGCCCACGGCCGCCGCCGCGATCCACAGCATCAGCGCCGCCACCGTGGTCCTGCTGTGGCTCGTGGCGATCGGAGCCATGATCCACGAGCCGATCCTCATACCCCCGCTGGCCGCCAGCGCCGCCCTCGTGCACAGTGCGCCCACGCTGCCGCTGGCGCAGCCGCGCGGGGTGGTCATCGGCCACATGGTGGGGGCGGCCGTCGGCTACGGCGTGCTGGCCGTGGCCGGCAGCAGCGCTTGGGGGGCCGCCGTGGCCGCCGGTGTCACGCTGGCGCTGGTCATGGCCGCGCGCACCCCGCATTCACCCGCCTGCGCCACCGCCGTGGTGGTCGTGCTGCAGACCCCGGCGGCGGCCCGGTTCGTCCCGCTGCTGTTCGGATCGACCGTCCTGATCGTCCTGACCGGGTACGCCGCCTCCCGCGTGCGCCGCAAGGCGCCGAGGTACCCCGCGTACTGGTGGTGACCGTGCGTCACCGCGCGGGTGGTTCGAGATGCGCTCCGGGTGTACTGCTGGTTCGCTGAAGTCCGCCCGGCGTCCCCCCACAGCGCCCAGGAGTGATCATGAGTGCAGGCGAATCCCACGGCCGGTCCCGGCAGCTGCGCGACAAGGCGCAGGAACTCGACGAGGCCGCCACCCGCTCGACCGACCCCGACGAGAGCCGCCGGCTGCGGGACAAGGCGCGCCGCCTGCGCGAGCAGAGCGAGCAGGAGCGCGTCATCGACGACCCGGGCATGGACCTGCGGTAGGGCCGCCGGGTCCCGGCAAGGGTCCTACGGGGCCACGGCCGCCGCGGGGGCCTCGTCGAGCTCCCACGCGTGGCGCTTGAACTCGCGGACGAAGTCGGCGTGGTCCTCCCACTGGCGGGCGATGCCGCGCAGCACGTCCCAGTGGTGCTCCACCGCCTGGTCGATGACCCGGCGGACCGCCGGCTCGGCCGTCTCCCGCTGCTCGATGAGCCCCTTGGCCACCGAGGCCTCCAGTGCGGCGTTGCGCAGGGCGCGCAGGGCGCGGGAGGTGTCGTCCATCCCGAAGCCGTTCTCGCTGCCCGTCTCCTCGGCGAAGAGCGGGGTGAGCCGCGCCTCGATGAAGGCGGTGATCCGCTCGAAGTGGCGTACGTCCATCGGGGGCTCCATCTCGGGTCGCTGCGCTGTCCGGCGCGAACCGGGCCGCACCGGCGATCATTATCCCGCAGCCGGGCACCCGCTCCGCTCCGGGGGGCGGGCACTAATCTGGCCCGCATGGACGAGCTGGACGAGCTGGACGGCGTGGCAGTCATCGCGTTCGCCGATGCCCGGGCCTTCGAGGGCTGGCTGGCCGGACACCACGCCCGGCACGAGGGCGTGTGGGTCAAGCTGGCGAAGAAGGCCTCCGGGATCCCTTCCGTGTCCGCGGACGAGCTGGTCGACATCGGGCTGTGCTACGGCTGGATCTCCGGGCAGCGCCGCTCCCTGGACGAGCGGTACTACCTGCAGAAGTACGTGCCGCGCCGGCCCCGGAGCCTGTGGTCGCAGGTCAATGTCGACAAGGTGACCGAGCTGACGGCCCTGGGCCGCATGCGCGAACCGGGCCTCGCCGAGGTGCGCAAGGCGCAGGAGGACGGCCGCTGGTCGGGGGCCTACGCCTCCCAGCGGACGGCGGAGGTGCCGCCCGACCTGACGGCGGCCCTGGCTCAGGACCCGGTGGCCCGGGCGGCCTTCGAGGCCCTGGACCGGACCGGGCGCTACCTCGTCGCACTGCCCCTCCTCCAGGCCCTCACCGCGGAGACCCGCCGGGCCCGCCTGGAGCTGGCCGTACGCCTCCTGGCGCGCGGCGCCGCCGGCTGAACCCGGGCCGGGCCCGGCCCGGCCGCCGGGGCTACCAGCGGAGCGGCAGGCGGCTCACCCCGTGCATCAGGCTGCCCGGCAGCCAGGCCGGCGGGCCGGCCTCCGGGTCCTCGGCCAGGTCGGGGAAGCGTTCGAGCAGGGAGCGGATGGCGATGCGGCCCTCCATCCGCGCCAGCGGAGCTCCGATGCAGAAGTGGAGCCCGTGACCGAAGGCCAGGTGCCCCTGCGGGGCGCGGCCGATGTCGAACACCGCGGGGTCCGCGAAGCGCGCCGGGTCGCGGTCGGCGCCGGCCAGGGAGACCAGCACGGTGGCCCCGGCCGGGATGGTGGTGCCGCCCAGGTCCAGGGCTTCGCGGGCGTAGCGGTACGTGGTGTGCTGCACGGGGCCGTCGTAGCGGAGCATCTCCTCGACCGCCCCGTCGAGCAGTCCGTCCAAGTCACTGCGCAGTGCGGCCAGTTGTTCCGGGTGGGCGAGCAGGGCCCGTACGCCGTTGGAGATGAGGTTGACGGTGGTCTCGTGGCCCGCGACCAGCAGCAGGAAGGCCATTCCGATGACCTCGTTCGAGGACAGCGAGTCGCCGTCCTCGTCGCTGGTCCGGATCAGCGCGCTGAGCAGGTCCTCGCCGGGTTCCTTGGCCTTGGCCTCGATGAGCTCCGCGAGGTAGATCCCCAGCTCCCGGTGCGCGGTGCTGTTCGAGTCGCCCGAGGTGGGGGCGACGATCTCGTTGGACCAGTACCGGAACCGGGCCCGGTCCAAGTCGGGGACGCCGAGGAGCTCGCAGATCACGGTCATCGGGAGCGGGAAGGCCAGGGAGTCGATCAGGTCGCCGCCGCGCTGCGGCCCGGCGGCCATCGCGTCGAGCAGCTCGTCGGTGATCTCCTGGACGCGCGCCCGCATGCCCTCCATCCGGCGCGCGGTGAACTCCCGTGCGACCAGGCGCCGCAGCCGGGTGTGGTGGGGCGGGTCGGATTCCAGCATGTTGGAGTTCACGGCATTGAGCTGGGCGTCCGGGAAGTTGCCCGAGGCGCGCCAGTCCTTGGACAGGGCCGGGTGGTTGAGGGCGCGGCGCGCTTCCTCGTGCCCGACGATCATCCAGCTCGGCTCGGCCTCGTCGGGGGCGAGGACGATCCGGTGGACGGGCCCCGCCGCACGCATCCTCTCGTAGAACGCATACGGGTCGGCATCGAACTCTTCCGCGCTGGCACTGATGTCCACTACTGGCATCGGACCACGGTACGCCCCCAGTTGGGGACGGGTGAGGGCGGTTTCCGGACACCCCGGGACAAGAGCCCGATCACGGTAGTCTGCGGCCTTCCATACGAAAGAGGGGGACGGCCATGACGACCGCATGCGAGGTAGTCCGGACGACGGTTGACGTCGTCACTCGGGACGGCACCGCCGATGCCTATCTGGCCCGGCCCGACGGCGAAGGCACGTACCCCGGGGTACTGCTGTACGTGAACGCCCTGGGGATCCGCCCGCACATCAAGTCGGTGGCGGACCGGATCGCGGCGGCCGGCTACGTCGTCCTGATGCCCAACCTCTTCTACCGCCACGGGCGCGCACCGGTGTTCGAGCTTCCGGAGTTCGTGGACTTCGTCCGGCAGCCCGAGCTCTTCGACCGGGTCGGCCCGGTCCTGGACTCGCTGACCGCCGAGCTGGCGATGCGCGATGCCGAGGCCTATCTGGAGCGGCTCGCGGGCCTCCCGGAGGTCGCCGCCGGGCCCGTGGCGATCACGGGGTACTGCCTGGGCGCCCGGCTGGCCCTGCTCACGGCGGGCACGTACCCGCAGCGGGTGGCGGCCGCGGCCGGTTTCCACGGCGGGTTCCTGGCCACGGACGCGGCGGACAGTCCGCACCTGGTGGCGCACCGGGTCACCGCCGAGCTGTACTTCGGCCACGCGGACCAGGATCCGACGCTGCCGGCCGAGGAGGTCGACCGGCTGGACAAGGCCCTCTCCGCGGCGGGCGTCCGTCACCGGGCGGAGGTCTACGAGGGCGCCGCGCACGGCTACACCCTGGCCGACACGAGCTCCTACGACGTGGCCTCGGACGAGCGGCACTGGTCCGCGCTGTTCGCGCTGCTGGACCGGACGTTCTGAGCGCCGCGGGCCCGGCGTGCTGCCGGGCCCGCGGTGCCACGGGCTGTGGTGCTACGAGCTGTGGTGCGATGTGGCTGCGGCGCTACGCGGCCGCGGTCACCGGCACTGGCCGGACCGGGGTCCGACGACGGTGGTACCGGTGACGCGCGGCGCCGGTTCGTTGGCCTCGCAGCGCAGCGGTCCGAAGACCTGGGCGCCCGAGAGCTCGACGCCTCCGGTGTTGGCTGCCAGGGTGACCGGACCGGTGAACGCGTTGCCGGAGCAGACCGGGGCCGCGCCCGCGTCCCCGGCGGAGCCGATCACCACGGAACCGCTGGTGTTCCGTACGCCGACCGGGCCGGTCAGCGTGGATCCGCAGAGGGACACGGCCAGCGCCCCGTCGGCGGAGAACGGACCGGTGACGCGGCCGTCCGACACGGACAGCGCGCCGCCGGGCCGGACGGTGAGCGGACCGCTCTGGCTTCCGCCGGAGGCGATGCAGAGCGATTCCCCGGCCGCCACGGTCAGCGGCCCCCCGTGGTCGGTCGTGATGCAGGGCCGGCTGAATCCGACGGTGATCTCGGCCGGTTCACCGGTGGAGCTGCCCGTGTGGTCGGCGTCCGGGGCGTACGTGGCGCTGATCCGGTGGGTGCCGGGGCGCAGGGCGCTCGTGGTGAAGCGGGCCTGTCCCCCGTCGAGTGCGACGGTGGCGAGCGGGGTCGTCCCCTCCGAGAAGGTGACGCTGCCGCCCGGGGCGGCGGCCTGGTTCTCGGAGCCCGTCACGGTCGCGGTCAGGGCGACGGCATGCCCGAACAGCGGTGTGGTGGTGTCCGTGGTGAGGGTGGTCGACGTCCCGTAGCGGAAGGAGACGACGGCCTTGCCGTCGCCGTGCTGGACGCCCGACTGCAGGGAGGCCTCGGAGACACCGAGCTCGGCCCCGGCCGCGTAGCCGCTGCCGCCACCGCCGCCCGCTCCGTAGAGGTTGCCGGGGTTGCCGCCGCCGGAGCCGCCGCCACCGCCGCGCCAGCCGCCGCCACCGCCTCCGCCGCCGTTGCCGCCGCGGCCGCCGTTGCCCCCGGTGCCGCCGGAGCCGGGGTTGGGCTGGCCGGTGTGCTGGTCGATGTCGCTCGCGTTGCCTCCCCCTGCGCCGATCGGGTTGGTACGGGTGCCGGTGCCGTGCTGGGTCTGGGTTCCGCCGGTGCCCCCGGCGCCGGATCCCTCGGGGCCGCCGCCCTCGCCGCCGTTCTCCCCGGCGGGCCCGCCGCCGTGGCCGCCGCGCAGCAGCGGGCCGCCGTTGCCGGCGCCGCCTCCGCCGCCGGCGACCAGGATCCGGCCGGCCGGGCCGAAGTCGCCGGTGCGCAGGTCGGAGGCGCCGCCGCCGGAGCCGCCGCCACCGTGGGCGCCGCCACCGCCGGTGCCGTGGCCGAAGCCGCCGGGCCGGGCGTACTCACCGCGCCGGGAGGTGCCGGAGCTGCCGACGCCTCCCCGGGTGAGCTGGATCGTCTGGCCGGCGGTGACGGCCAGGTTCGCGCGGGTCAGGCCGCCGAGGCCACCGGGTGCTCCCTCGTTCGGGGGGTTCGGGGTGACGAATCCGGCCGCGCTGCCGCCCTCGGCTCCGTAGAGGTCGACGGTGAGGAGGCTGACCCCGGCGGGCACGGTGAAGACGTCCGTGCCCGCGGTGGCGTACGTACAGGTGGGCGGCGCGCTGGTGAAGACGCCCGCCGGGCCGCAGGGGCCGGACGACGCGTCCGCCGGGTCGGCGGCCGCGGTGAGGGGTACCACCAGGGCGGCGAGGAGTGCGGCCGCTCCGAGGACGAGTGCGGTCCGGGAGGCGGGGAGGGAGTGGGATCTGATGCGGGTCATGGTCCTGATCGGTGTGGTGGTGATGGGGCGGGGGTCCCTCATGCCGCTCAGACGCCGTCGTCGGCGCACAGCGCCCAGGCTTCGGTGTAGGTGTTGGGGGAGCTTCCGCCGCCGGTGTGGGTGTAGGCCGTCCAGTAGGCGGCCGTGGTGGTCCCGTCGCCGACCAGGGTGCCGCCGGAGGTGCTGGGGTAGCTGCCGTTGAGGTGGTCGCCCGGCGAGCCCGGTCCGGTGAAGGCGGTGGTCGTCACGCTGCCGCCGCTGATGGCCGCTCCACCGCTGATCAGCTTGCCGTCGTCGCCGCCGCAGCCGACCGTCGCGGTCTGGCCCGACGTGGCCGCGGTCGGGCCGCTGACCTCGCTGTAGCGGACCTTGACCGTGGCGCCGCTGATGTCGATGTTGTTGCCGCTGCAGATCGCGTAGGCGTACGTCGTGTTGCCGGTGCCGCCGCCTCCGCCGTTCCAGCCGACCGCGGTCCAGGAGTCGGGGTTCGTCTCGCCGTCGGCCGCCGCCTTCTGGCCGTAGGCGTGCCCGGCGTCGTTGAAGGTGGGGAAGGACGCGATCGGCTTCAGGCTGCCGACGTCGGCCGGGGTGATCCGGGCGCCGCCGCCGAGGAGGCGGGTGTTGGCCGGGCAGGTGGCGGTGACGAGGCCCACCGTGGAGGACGCGGTGGGGCCGGCGACCTTGTTCATCACCACCTGGGTGTGGTTGATGAGGTTACTGGTGAAGCACATGGCGTAAGGGGTGCTGGAGAACGAGGCGTTGACCGCTCCCCCGCTGCCGCCGATGCCGAGCCAGTGCGTCACGTCGGTGCCGACGACGCCGGTGGAGCCGGTGTACTCGGTGCTGCCGTCGGGGCTGGGCGAAGTGCCGTTCACCTTGTTGCCGTTGGAGGACGTCCCGGTGCCGATGGCCTGGTTGATCCCGCCACCGGATATGAGCCCCGAGGAGCAGTCCGCGTGGGTGGAGATCTCGGAGAAGGCCGATGCGGGCCCGGAGGTGGCCCCCGGAGTCTTCACCGTCACACCGACGGTGTTGGCGTAGGCCGATCCCGGCACCAGAAGGGCCAGCAGGGTGCCGATGACCAGTGACTTTCCTGCGACGGCGCGCCGCAGAACTGTCTTTGGCATGTATTTTTCTCCCTCATCCAGAGTCGCGCATGCGGACTGTAACAGTCCTTTTGGCGAGCATCTACAGTGGGAACGAGCTGTCTCACCTAGCAGATAAGGGGTTTATCCAGACCGACCCCTCCGCCTGCACCTTTCAGTTCTTCTGAAGGGAATGATCGAAAACAATCGATGGACCTGAGCAATCCCGGTGGGCGAGAGTCGAGGCATCCCCCCAAGCCCCAACTCCCTTTCTCCACAACGGAAAGCAGGCTTCCGCGCATGCAGCTCCCGACCACCGACTCCTCGACCACCGACTTCGCCGCCGCGCCCTACGTGTCGGGCGACCCGTACGCCGACTACCGGGGCGGCACCTTCGAGTTCTCCCACCTGACCGACCTCGCCGACCGGCGGCTCGGCGCGGGGGTCATCGCCACCAACGACGAGTTCTTCGCCGAGCGGGAGAACCTCCTGCTCCGCACCCCGGCCGTCTTCGACGTGCACGACTACGGCAACAAGGGCAAGGTGATGGACGGTTGGGAGACCCGGCGGCGGCGCGGGGCGGGCGCGGACGAGCCGTTCCCGACGGACTCCGATCACGACTGGGCGCTGATCCGCCTCGGCTCCCCCGGTGTCATCCGCGGGATCGTCGTCGACACCGCACACTTCCGCGGCAACCACCCGCAGCAGGTCAGCGTGTGGGCGGCCGCCTTCGAAGGGACGCCCTCGACCGCCGAGCTCCTCGAACGGGCGGACGCCTGGGAGGAGATCGTGCCCCGCACTCCGGTGCGCGGCCACGCCGCGAACGGGTTCACGGTCGCGTCCGGGCGCCGCTGGACGCACCTGCGGATCAACCAGCACCCCGACGGCGGCATCGCGCGGCTGCGGGTGCACGGTGAGGTCCTGCCCGATCCGGAGTGGCTGGCCCTGCTCGGCACGGTGGACGTGGCCTGCGTGGTCAACGGCGGGGTCGTGGAGGAGGCCTCGGACGGCTTCTACTCCTCCCCCGGGAACACGATCATGCCCGGGCTGTCGCAGAAGCAGGACGACGGCTGGGAGACGCGCCGGCGCCGCGACAAGGGGAACGACTGGATCGCGTACCGGCTGGCCGGGCAGTGCGAGATCCGAGCGGTGGAGGTGGACACCGCGAACTTGAAGGGAAACGCGGCCGGCTGGGTGTCGCTGTCCGTCAAGGACGGCGCGGACGGCGCATGGACGCAGGTCATCCCGCGCACCCGGCTGGAGCCCGACAGCCCGCACCGGCTCCCCCTCGCCGCGCCGGTCCTGGCCACGCACGCCCGGATCGACGTCTACCCGGACGGGGGATTCGCCCGCCTGCGCCTGCACGGCCGCCTCACCGACGCAGGAGCGGCCGCCCTCACGGCCCGCGCGGCGCGGGCGGCAGGGACGGCAGGGACGGCAGGGACGGCAGGGGCGGCGCCGACGGAGCTCTGACGGCAGAGGGCGGCGGCCCCGGGATACCACCCGGAGCCGCCGCCCTCGATCACCGGACTACTCGACGACGAGCTCGACGGGGATGTTGCCGCGCGTGGCACGGGAGTAGGGGCAGACCTCGTGCGCCTGCTTGACCAGCAGGGTGCCGGTCTCGCCCATCAGGTTCTCGGGGAGCTCCACGCGCAGGACGACGGCCAGCCCGAAGCCCGCGCCGTCCTTGCCGATGGAGACCTCCGAGGTCACCGAGATCTCACTGGTGTCGACCTTGGCCTGGCGGCCGACCAGCCCGAGGGCGCTGGCGAAGCAGGCGGCATACCCGGCCGCGAAGAGCTGCTCGGGGTTGGTGCCCAGACCGTTGCCGCCGAGGGCCGGCGGCATGGCCAGCGCCAGGTCGATCTGACCGTCGGAGCTGACGGCGCGGCCTTCGCGGCCGTTGGCGGTGGCGACAGCGGTGTAGATCGCGTCCATCTCGGGGGTTCCTCTCAAGGGGCGGAGGCGGGGCCGTCGACCGACGACCTCGCTCCATCAATATGGCACACAATTCAGTTGTGCACAATTTAGTTGCCGACACGACACCCCGGGTACACTGGCCCCCATGACCGAGCAACCGACCGACGCCCTCCCCGACCAGGACTTCCTGCGCCTCGACGGCCAGATCTGCTTCGCCCTCGGCGCCGCGAACCGCGCCTTCGGCGGGCTCTACCGCGTCGTCCTGAAGGACCTCGGGCTCACCTACCCCCAGTACCTGGTGATGCTGGTGCTGTGGGAGCACGGCGAGATGCCGGTCAAACAGCTCGGGCAGCACCTGCGGCTCGACTCGGGCACGCTCTCCCCCCTCCTCAAGCGGCTGGAAGCGGCGGGCCTGCTCGTGCGCGAGCGCAGCGCCGCCGACGAACGGTCCGTGCACGTACGCCCCACCGAGGCCGGTACGGCCCTGCGCGCCCGGGCCGTCGAGGTGCCGCGGCGCATCGCGGTCGCGACCGGCTTCGAGCTCGGCGAGATCAGGGAGCTTCAGGACCGCCTGCGGCGGCTCACCGCCGCCCTGGACGCGGCGGTTCCGCCGGAGTAGGCCGTACGGCCCGCTCGGCGGATGATCCGTCCGGGCGCCACAGGGGGTGCTCGCGCCGGGCCCAGTCGGCGGCCACCGAGCCCGTGCGCATGCCGCGCCGGGCCTCCGGATCGCCGAGGGCCATCACGACGTGGCCCACGACGGCCACGGTCATCGCGAGGGCCAGCCAGTCGTGGACGAAGGTGGCCCCGGTCCGCCAGGGCAGCGGCGTCAGCCCGGTGAACCACATCAGCAGACCGGTGCCGAGCATCACGAGGGCGGCACCGGCGCTCCAGCTCGCGTAGAGCTTCTGCCCGGCGTTGAACTTGCCCGCCGGGCGCGCACCGGGCCGGTGGTCGCGGCGCAGGGCGGAGCGCAGCCAGGTGCGGTCGTGCGGGCCGAAGCGGTTCAACCGGCGCAGGTCCCCGCGGAAGGCCCGGGAGCCGAGCCCCAGCAGGGCGGGGGCCGGGATCAGCAGTCCGGACCACTCGTGGACGGTCACCACGAGGTGGCGGCGGCCGACGAGTTCGGCGAGGGGCGGCAGGTAGAGGCAGGCGGCGGTCGCCAGACACACCCCGGTCAGGAGGGCGGTGGCCAGGTGGACCAGTCGTGCGGCGGGGCCGAACCGGCCGACGCGGGCGGGATGTTCGGCTCCGGGATCCGCGGCCGCTCCGGCCGGGAGTTCAGACGGTCGGGGCATCGTCGCGTCCGTTCGACTTGCCGACCCAGGCGTCGACGTCGTAGCCGAGTTCCTCCCAGTAGCCGGGCTGCACGTCCCGGGTGAGGGTGATGCCCGACAGCCATTTCGCCGACTTGTAGAAGTACATGGGAGCCGCGTAGAGGCGGGCCGGACCCCCGTGGGCGTGGCTGAGGGGCTTGTCCTGCATCTTCAGGGCGACCATGACGTCCTCGCGGCGGGCCTGCGGGAGCGTGAGGCTCTCGGTGTAGGTGCCGTCGAAGCAGGTGAAACGGATCGCGCGGGCCTCGGGACGGACCCCGGCGGCGTCCAGGAGCCGGAAGAGCGGGATGCCCTCGAAGGGGGTCGCGGGGACGCGCCAGCCCGTCACGCACTGGACGTCGCGGACGATCCGGGTCTGCGGCAGGGCCCGTAGTGCGTCGAGGGTGTACGCGGCCGGGCGCTCGACCAGGCCGTCGACGGTCAGCCGGTAGTCGGCCGGGCCGCGTTCGGGGACCGAGGAGGCGACCGAGTAGTACCGGAACCCACCGCCACCCGGCAGCAGTCCGGTGAGCCCGGTGGGGTCCTTGCTCGCGGCCGCGCCCAGTACGGCGTCGAACCCCGACTGGAGCTTCGGCGCGAGGGCCAGCCCGAGGGCGCCGAGCCCCACCATGCCGAGGAGAACCCGCCGGCCCACGGGGGCACCGAGGCCGTCGGGGTCGGGAGCGGGGTCGGGGCCGGTTTGCTGATCTGCTGTGCTCACGTGCCGATTCGACCACCTGCACCGCCCCGGCGGCCAGGGTCCGGGCCCGCCCGTCAGACTTCCGTAAGACGCGCCCGCACGCCCAAGCCCGCACAGCCGTACGGCCGGTCCCGCGCCAGGCGGGACCGGCCGTACCGCGGGGGGACCCGACTAGGCCCCGCTCGCCTTGAGCATGTCCTCGCGCTCGACGAGCTTCACGCGCTCGCGGCCCTGCGGCTCGCCCAGCGCCTTCTCGGCGGCGTCGAGCTTGTACCAGCCCTCCCACGTCGTGAAGCGGACCTCCTTCTGCGCGAGGAAGGTCTCCACCGCCTCCGGCTCGGGAGCGGCCGGCGTCAGCAGGCGGCCGTCCGCGTGGTCGGCGAGCAGGTTCGCGACCGTCTCGTTGGCGTCGCCCTTGGTGTGGCCGATCAGGCCGATGGGCCCGCGGCGGATCCAGCCGGTGACGTACGTGGACGCCAGGTGCGCGCCGGCTTCGATGACGCGGCCGCCCTCGTCCGGAACCGTGCCGGAGTCGACGTCCCACGGCAGCTTGGGCAGCTCGTCGGAGAGGTAGCCGACGGCGCGGTAGACGGACTGGACGTCCCAGTCGGTGAACGTGCCGGTGCCCTTGACATTGCCGGTGCCGTCGAGCTCGGTGCGCTCGGTGCGCAGGCCCACGACCTTGCCGTCCTCGCCGAGGATCTCGGTGGGCGACTCGAAGAAGTGCAGGAAGAGCTTGTGCGGGCGCTCGCCTATGTCGCGGATCGCCCAGTTCTCCAGGGTCTTGGCGACCATGTCCGCCTGCTTGTTGGAGCGGCGGGTGGTGATCGAACCCTCGTCGTAGTCGATGTCCTCGGGGTTGACGATGACCTCGATGTTCGGCGAGTGGTCCAGCTCGCGCAGCTCCATGGGGCTGAACTTGGCCTGCGCGGGGCCGCGGCGGCCGAAGACGTGGACTTCGAGGGCCTTGTTGGCCTTGAGGCCGTCGTAGACGTTCGCCGGGATCTCGGTCGGCAGCAGCTCGTCGGCGGTCTTGGCGAGGATCCGGGCCACGTCGAGGGCCACGTTGCCGACGCCGAGGACGGCGACCTTCTCGGCCTCCAGCGGCCAGGTGCGCGGCACGTCGGGGTGGCCGTCGTACCAGGAGACGAAGTCGGCGGCGCCGTAGGAGCCGTCGAGGTCGACGCCCGGGATGGTGAGCGCGCGGTCCGCGGTGGCGCCGGTGGAGAAGATCACGGCGTCGTAGAAGGAGCGCAGCTCGTCGAGGCCGATGTCGTTCGGGTAGTCGACGTTGCCGAAGAGACGGACCTGCGGCTTGTCGAGCACCTGGTGCAGGGCGGTGATGATGCCCTTGATGCGGGGGTGGTCGGGAGCGACGCCGTAGCGGATCAGGCCGAAGGGGGCCGGCATCCGCTCGAAGATGTCGATGGACACACCCGGCTCGGAGGCCGCCTCGGACTTCAGCAGGGCGTCGGCGGCGTAGATGCCGGCGGGGCCGGCACCGACGATTGCTACCCGCAGGGGGCGAGGCATGGCTGGGTTCCCTTCGAACGACGAAAGACTCGATCAAGGGAACCCTAAGCTAAGGGCAGCCTAACCCGGCACCCACCCCTGGGTTATGCCCCCATAACCCGGCCTTATGACTTCCCCAAGCTCTGCTTGGAGTCGGCGTGGGCCTCGCGGGCCGTGAGCTGCCCCTGGACGAAAGCGTCCGTATCGGGCGAGTACGGACCACCGTGGTCGAAGAGCAACTCCGTGATGCGCCGCCATTCCGCGACGGCGGCACGGGTCGCGGCGTCGGCGCCCTCCAGGTCGCCCGAGGCCTCCACGGCGGCGGCCTCGGCGGCTTCGAGCGCCTCCTGGGTCTGGTGGTGGGTCAGGCCGGTGGCCTGCTCCCGCACCCGGGCGCGGGCCGCGCGCTCCGCGTCGGAGGGGATGTGCGGTTCGTTGGCGGCGTCGTCGGTCACGGCGGTTCTGCCTCTGCTTCCTGATTCGGGGATCGTGGTGAACGGGCCTTGCGGGCGGAGCCCGCCCGGGGTCACCAGGTGTCGGTGACGGTCACGGGGAACTCCCCGCGCGTACGAACCGTGACGTTGCCCGCATCCGTGCCCCCGTACACCTCGTGCCGCCAGGCCGCGAAGACCCGTACCACCCTGCGGGCGTCGTCGCCGCGGCCCTTGCCCACCGAGCGGGTGGTGAAGGTCACCTCCGCGACGCCCCTCCCGCGCTCCTTGCGGACGAGCACCTCGCCCATGCCGTCCGCGGGAATGAACGTGTCCTCGTCCGTGCGGTGCCGCGCGTAATAGGCGACGAAGTCCCGCTTCATGTCGAACCACCCGGCCGCGCCGCACGGACCCGCGCCATTGGTGGCGCGGCCGGGTCCGGAGCTGCCGTCGGTGGGCGGGTCGGGCGCGCCGGAGTCCTGATCCGTGGGCGGACCGGCAGGGCCGCCCGTCTCCTGATCGGTCGGAGGGCCGGCGTAACCGCCCGTCTCCTCGTCCGTGGGCGGGCCGGCGTAGGCGCCCGTCTCCTCATCGGTCGGGGGACCGGCATATCCGCCCGTCTCCTCATCGGTCGGGGGACCGGCGTAACCGCCCGTCTCCTCGTCCGTCGGCGGGTCCGCGTATCCGCCCGTCCGCTCCTCCGTCGGGACGTCGGGCGCGGCAGTGGCGCCGCCCGCGCCCGCGTCCGTACCCGTCGTCCCGTACAGATCGCAGCGCTCCGGGCCGGGAGCCGCCACGGGAGCGGCGGGCCCGGCCGCCTCCCCGGCCCGTACGGTGCCGCAGGCCGCGAGTCCGGCGCACAGGAGTACCGCCAGCCCTGCCAGGGCCGTCCGTCCGGTCCGGGATACCTCAGTCGTCGTCATGTCTTCTCCCCCTCCGCCCGTGTAGAGGGCTCCGCGCGGGGCCCGGTTCCCTCGGGGCCGCCGTTCCCGCAGATCCGGGGAGCTGGTATCGCTGTGCCGCATGACGAACCCTCCGGCTCCCCCGATCCCCCTCGCGGCGCGGCCCGTCCTCTTCCTCGACGTGGACGGACCCCTCATCCCCTTCGGGTCCGCGCGGAGCTACCCGGCCTACGAGTCCCCCGGCGCGCCGGCCGGGGCCGACGGGCACCCCCTCCTCTCCCGGCTCGATCCCGCCCTCGGGCCGCGACTCGCCGCTCTGCCGTGCGAGCTCGTCTGGGCCACGACCTGGATGGACGACGCCAACGCCTGCGTCGCCCCTCGGCTCGGGCTGCCGGACCTGCCGGTGGCGGACTGGCCCGAACCCTCGGCCGGGGACCTCCGGAGCGGCACCCACTGGAAGACCGCCGGCCTCGTCGCGTGGGCCGCGGGCCGGGCGTTCGCTTGGGTCGACGACGAGATCGGCGACGCGGACCGCCGTTGGGTGTCCGCCCACCACCCCGGCCCGGCCCTCCTCCACCGCGTCGACCCCCAAGTCGGCCTTGGCGAGCGCGACTTCGCCGCCCTCGACATCTGGCTGCGCGCCCACACCTCCTGAGCACGGGCGGCGGCCTCCGCCCCTCCCCTGAACCGGCCGCCCATCGCCGACCGCCGCGACACGTCACCGGGCGCACTCCCGGAGAGCGTTCGCCGCACGCCGGGCCAACATGCCTGGCATCGACGCCCGTCCGGCATGGGTAGTCTTCCCGGGACACAGAGTGCGGCGGGTTCGGGGTGGGGTCATGGAGCGTCAGATGCGTGTGCCCGGTGCGGTACTGGCGGCCGTGCTGCTGCTGGCCGCCGCCGGCTGTTCCGGGGCGGGCGGCGGGACCGGGGCGGGTCCCGGCGACGACCCGAAGCCGGGCGGCGCCACACCCCCCACGTCATCCGCTCCCGCCGACGGGAAGCCCCCCTCCGGCGACGTCCTTCCCGGCATGGTCGGCGCCTCGGTGGCCCGTACCCAGCTGGCCGCGCTGAAGGTGGCCGCGCCGGGAACCATGTCCGGCTACAGCCGGGACAAGTTCACGCACTGGGCGGAGCAGGGCGACAAGTGCGACACCCGTGAGGTCATCCTCCAGCGGGACGGCGCGAACGTCACCCGCGACTCCGAGTGCAAGGCCGTGTCCGGCACCTGGACGAGCCTGTACGACGGGGTCGTGGTCACCGAGGCCAAGAAGATCGACATCGACCACATGGTGCCCCTCGCCGAAGGCTGGCGCTCCGGTGCGGCCGGCTGGGACGCCGCGAAGCGCAAGGCCTTCGCGAACGATCTGACGCGCCCTCAACTGCTGGCGGTGACCGCCTCCTCGAACCGATCCAAGGGCGACCAGAGCCCCGATCTGTGGCAGCCGCCGTCGAAGGCGTCCTGGTGCCAGTACGGGCGGGCCTGGACGACGGTCAAGTCCACGTACGGCCTGACCGTCACCGAGCCCGAGAAGAAGATGCTCTCCACCATGCTGGACACGTGCGCGGGCTGACGCCGCTCACCCGACCGTTCACCTCGCGACCGTTCACCCCAGGACCGCGATGCCCAGGGGACGCGACCCCGCCGCGAGCCGTCGGCTGTCCCCGCTGTCGAGGTCCACGACCGTGATGCCGTTCCAGTAGCCGTCGCGGGTGAAGCCCCCGGTGACGTAGGCCGTCCGCCCGTCCCGGGACACGGCCACGTCCTCGTGCGGCCCGTCCAGCGGGTACACCCGCTCCGAGCCGTCCGGGGAGCGGACCGTGAGGGAGGGCCCCTTGCCCTCGCCCGGTTCCACCGCCCCCGTCCCGACCACCAGCAGCCGGCCGTCCGCCGTGACCGCGGCCCCGTGCTGGTGCGTGTCGGCGGTCATCTCCTCCACCGTGGTGCGGCCCGTCTTCGGATCCACCACCGCGAGCCGCTCGCCCTCGAAGGGGAGCAGCAGCATCCCGTCCGCCGGCCGTACGACGGCGTAGTGCGGCTTCAGCCAGGAACCGAGCCCGCCCTCCGTCCCGTACGGGGCGACCTCGATGCGGCGCGGCGGCGCCGATCCGGCAGGGCCGCCGGATCCGACCGGCACGACGGTGACGTCGAAGGAGTCGTGGCCGGTGACGTACACCTGTGAGCCGTCGGGCGAGACGTCCACGTCGAAGGGCCGCCGCCCCACCGGGACCACTGCCGTGACCGCGCTCTTCGCCGTGTCGACGACCTCCAGCACGCCGGTGGTCCCGGGCACGTTGACCCCGACGTACGCGTGCGCGCCGTCAGGCGAGAGCGCGATGCCCATGCCGCCGCCCCGGTACTCGCCGTCGGTCACGGGCCCGGTGCCGGTGGTGCGGTACGGGATCAGGGCCAGCCGGGTCCGCGTCCGCGTGTCCACGACGGCGACCCCCTCGGCCGTGGCCACCCAGGCCCGGCCGTCCGCGCCGACCGCCAGGCCGTACGGGGCCCTGCCGACCGGCACCGAGCCGACCGCGCCGCGCCGCGGGTCCACGAAGGTGACGGTGTCGGCCCCGAAGTCGGCGACCAGGAGGGTGCCGCCCGGAGTGGTCGCGGCCGTCGGAAGCGGGGAGGCCGCGGGGGCGGCGGCCGGAGGCGCCCCGGGGGTGGAGCAGGCCCCCAGCAGCAGGGCTGCGGCGAGGGCCGCGAGGGCGGTACGGGTTCCCCGTACGCGGCGGCGCGGGTGCGGGCGGTCGTGCTGCGGCATGGGCGTGGCCCCTCTCGGTTCCGGGGGCGGGGCCGGTGGTGCGCCCGCTCCCCCGTACCCATCCTCACCTCGCGGGGCCGCCTCGCCGCTCGGCCCGGCGGCCGACAGCGGGGTCGGCCGATCGGTCGATGCGGGGACGCGCCCGGCAGGGGCGGATCAGCCCTCGTACTCCGTCAGGTCGATCCCGTGGAGGTTGAGGAGCGCGTGGGTCTCCGGGTGGTTGATGTCCTTCTCCGCGGTCATGCCCAGCTTGCGGATCACGTTCTCGGACTCGTCGTTGCCCGCCCGGTTGATGGCGACGACCCGGTCGAGACCCCGCTCCTGCAGGGCGAACTCCAGGGTGGCGTGCGCGGCCTCGGAGCCGTAGCCCTGACCCCAGAAGGATCGGCCGAGCCGCCAGGTGATCTCGGCCGCGGGCAGGACCTCGGGCAGCCACCACGGCATGGAGAGGCCGACGGCTCCGATCAGCTCGCCGGAGGCCAGCAGCTCCACGGCGAAGATCCCGAAGCCCTCCTCGTCCCACTCGTCCTCCCACCGCTCGATGGTCTCGGCGGTCTCCTCCATGTCGAGGGTCTCGCCGTCGCCGATCCAGCGCATCACCTCGGGGTCGGCGAGGATCTCCGACAGGGGGACGAGGTCGTCCTCGGACCAGCGGCGGAGGAGGAGGCGGGGGGTGCGGATCTCGGTCATGCCTCCCATCCTGCCGAACGCGCCGGACATCGCGTAATCGGGTCCCCCGCCGGGCCACCGGCGGGCCCCGCTAGGCCTCCGGAACCGCCTGACCTGCCACCGGATCCCCCACCGGACCTCCCACCGGGACGGTGATCGCGTCGAGCTGCGCCCGCAGGTGGACGTGCGAGTCGACCGGCTCGTGCATGATCCGTCCCAGCGGCGCCGGGAGGGATTCCACCCGGGTGTGCGGATCGCACTCGTAGAAGTAGACGAGCGAGAGCAGCTCCTCGGCGGGCGCGTCGGAGGGCGGCGGCAGCACCCGGTGACGGCCGGCCCGCCACCGGTCGCCCGTCCAGCGCGCCATCAGGTCCCCGATGTTCACGGTGAGCGCGGCCGGATCGTACGGAGCGTCCTGCCAGCCCTCGGCGTCGGTGTGGATCTGGAGGCCGCCCGCGCCCTGCTGGCGGTCCAGGACGGTGA
Organism: Streptomyces sp. NBC_00086; assembly: GCF_026343255.1. Classification (NCBI taxonomy): domain Bacteria; kingdom Bacillati; phylum Actinomycetota; class Actinomycetes; order Kitasatosporales; family Streptomycetaceae; genus Streptomyces; species Streptomyces sp. NBC_00086. The sequence continues at coordinate 359,389 of NZ_JAPELZ010000001.1, forward strand.
CGGTGCCGAAGTCGGTGTGGGCGCCGATGCGGAACTGGCCCGGCAGCGGCGGCCCGACGATCTCGGTGCCGGGGTACCAGTTGACGTTGAACCCCCAGGTGGGGTGGCCGGTGTGGCGGGTGAAATGGTCCGCTCCCAGGCCCAGGGCGCCGGCCAGCAGCTCCAGCAACTCGTCGGAGAGGGCCCGCATCGCGGCCAGGTACTCCGCCACCAGCGGTCGCAGTGCGGGCACTTCGGCCGGCCACGCGTTCGACCGGAACCACTCGGCGTCCACCGAGGCGTTCCCGGTCGGCTCCTCCGCCGCCCAGGACCAGGATTCCTTGAGGTCCGGCGGCGAGGCCGCGCCCTCCGCGTAGCTGTTGGCCTCGGCGCCCGGGCCGAGCCAGCCGCGGCCGCCGACCGCGACGGCGTACGGGGCCTTGGCGGCGGCCGGGAGCCGGAAGAAGGTCCGCGCCGCCTCCCGGATCCGCCCCGGCAGCTGCGGATCCACTCCGTGCCCGGTCACCAGCAGGAACCCGGCCACTTGGAGCGCCTCATCGACGCGGGAGGCCACCTGCCGGCGCGCCTCGGGCCCGCCGGAGCGCCACGGGCCGAGATCGATCACGGGGACCTGCGAACTCACCACGGGGGGACCTGCTTTCCGGCTCGGGGCGCCCGTCCACGGCCCGGGGCGTCTCTCGGGCAGCACTAGGCCGGGCTCAGGGTGTACCGGACCGTGCCTTCCCCGGAGCCCGCCTCCGTGAAACCGGCCCGTCGCAGCACGCCCCGCGAGGGGGCGTTGGTGTCGTCCGCCTCGGCCGCCAGCAGGGTGCAGCCCGGCTGCGCGAAGGCCCAGCCGGAGAGCGCCTTCGCCGCCTCGGTGGCGTAGCCGTTGCCGCGCGCCGACGGGACGAGGTCGTAGCCCAGCTCGGCGCGGCCGTCGGCGTCCGGGGCGGCGTGGAAGCCCATCCCTCCGATCGCCCGCCGGTCGCCGGCCCGGATGATGGCGTACGGGCCCCAGCCCGGCCGGTACGTCCCTTCCTCGCGCGCCTCGGCCGTCCGGCCGGCGGCGTACCGCGTGCCCTCGCCGGGTCCGTCCTCGGCCCAGACGAAGCCTCCGGTGCCGCCCGCGTGCAGGTCGGCCGCCACGTTCGGGCTGATCTCACAGAGCAGTACGCGCTCGGCCCGGACGGGTTCGAAGTACCAGCGCCAGATCGTCTGCCGGGACCGGCCGGGCAGTTCGCCCCGGCCGGTGGCCCACAGCAGGGTGCGCCAGGAGTCGTCGGCGTCCCCGTGCGGGAGGTGCGGGAAAAGGCGGTCCAGGACCAGGGCGGGCAGCTCGGGGCCGGGCCGCCAGTCGTGCACGCCGAGGCCGCCGAGCACGTCGTGGGTGTGCAGCAGCGTCTCGATGACGCCCATCGCGGCGAAGCCGCCGGCGTCGGCCATTCCCGCCGGATGCCACGCGCGGACCTCCGGTCCGGCGAGGGGCACGACGGCGGACAGGAAGCGGCCGGAGGCGGTGATCATGTCGAGCACCCCGGCCGGGGTGGTTCCCTCGTCCGCCCGGACCTCCAGGGGGACCCACGTGTCGGTGGCGCGCACCGCGAGCTGCGCGGCGTAGGAGACCAGGTCCTCGGCCACGTGCACCGCGGTGTCGTAGCAGCTCCAGTCCAGCCCGGCGGCCGGGGTGCCCCAGTCGCGGTGCGCCACCGCACCCAGTGCTTCGGTGGCGAGCGACACCGCCAGCTCGATGTCGGCGGCGGTCGCGGGGGAACCCTTGTAGATCATCATCCGGCAAACCCTAGTGCTGTGGCCGGAAAGGGGATATCCGCGCCCCGGTGGCGCGCCTGCGCGGCCGCGCCGTGGCCGGGACGCTACTGCTTGTGCTCGGACGGCGCGCTGACCGCGCCCCGGTGAAGGGCGGAGCAAAACGGTGGAGATTTCGACGAGGGACGTCTTCGGGGCGCCGTGCTGGGTGAGCCTGATGGCCCGGGACCTGGGCGCCGCGCAGCGGTTCTACGGTGAGGTCGCGGGCTGGCGGTTCCGGCCCGCACGGCTCGGCGAGGCCTTCACCGTGGCCGAGCTGGACGGGATGCCGGTGGCCGGGATCGGGGCGCTGGCCGGGGATCTGGCGGTGGCCGTGGCCTGGACCCCGTACTTCGCGGTCGACGACGCCGACGTGGCGGTGGACCGGATCCGCGAGCGCAGCGGCACGATCGCCGTCGGCCCGGTCTCCTTCGAGTCGGGGGGCCGCGGGGCGCTGGTCGCGGACCGGGACGGGGCGGTGTTCGGGATCTGGGAGGGCCAGGTCTCCTCGGGCTGGCGGGTCGGGACGGGACAGGCTCCGGCCTGGCTGGAGCTGCGCACCCGGGACGCCTTCGAGTCGGCGATCTTCTACGGGGAGGTCCTGGAGTGGGCCACCGGCCGAGCCGGCTGCTGCGAGGTGGCGTACGAGGAGGACCGCGTCGTGCTGCGCCAGGACGGGGAGCCGGTGGCGCGCCTCGACAGCGGTCCGGTGGAGCCGGGCTCCTACAGTCCGTACACCCGGCCGCGCTGGCACGTGCACTTCCGGGTGCCCGCGCTGGAGCCGGCGGTGGCGGCGGCGGTCGCGCTGGGCGGCCGCACGGTGTCCGAGCCCGGGTCGAGCGAGACGGAGCGGTGGGTGGCGCTGCGCGATCCGGACGGGGCGCTGTTCACCCTCACCGCGTCCCGTACGGACGGCGGGGCCGACGGGGGCTGACGGGGGGGTGCCCCTATGGGTTTGGTCAAGCTGATGGGGCGGGTTGGGGTTCGTAGAAGGTGCCGTCTCGGAGCATCGCGAAGAGGACGTCGGCTCGTCGTCTGGCGAGGCAGAGGAGGGCTTGGGTGTGGTGTTTGCCCTGGCTGATCTTCTTGTCGTAGTAGGCCCGGGAGACCGGGTCGGCCAAGGCGGCGAACGCGGAGAGGAAGAAGGCCCGTTTGAGCTGCTTGTTTCCTCTCCGGGACGGTTGTTCGCCGCGGATCGAGGACCCTGAACTGCGGGTCGCCGGGGCGAGCCCGGCATAGGCGGCGAGGTGGGCGGCGGACGGGAAGCTGGATCCGTCGCCGACGTCGATGAGGATGCGGGCTCCGGTCCTGACGCCGATCCCCGGCATGGACGTCAGGACCTTGGAAAGAGGGTGGTTCTGCAGCAGTTCCTCGATCCGGGCGGCGATGAGTTTGCGCTGGTCAAGCACCGCTTGGAGCGAGCCGGCGAGGCTCGGGACGATCAGTGCGGCCGCGTCCGTGCCGGGCACGACGACGGTCTGTTCGTTCAGGGCGGTGAAGATGTCCTCGATCAGCCGCTCTGCCATCCGCGGTGCCTTCGGGCGTATCAAGGTCACGAGCCGGCGGCGTCCGGCCTTGCGGATCTGTGCCGGGGAACCGAACTGGTCGAGGAGCCTGAGCACGGCCGGGTGCTGGATGCGCGGGCCCAGGATCCGTTCCAGAGACGGGTGGATCTGCGTGAGCAGGCCCCGCAGCCGGTTGCTGATCCGGGTTGCCTCACCGGCCAGATCGTCGTCGAATCCGACGATCATCTCCAGCTCGGCGATGGTCTCGTCCTCGAGGTCCACCGAACGGAGCGTGTGAGGCATGACGCGGGCCGCGTCCGCGATGACGAACGCGTCGCGGGCATCGGTCTTGGCCTCGCCGGGATAGAGATCGGCGATCCGCCTCATCGTCAGTCCGGGCAGATAGGCGACCGGGCAGCCCATGTCCCTTGCGACCGCGAGCGGCAGGGCTCCGATGGAGGCCGGCTGGTCGACCACGACGAGCACGGTCCCGTGCTTGGCCTGCAGTTTCCCGAAAACCTCGCGGAGCTTGGGTTCGCTGTTGGGCAGCCGTTTGTCGAAGGCCTTCTTCCCGGCCGGCGTGACGGCGGTGGCGTGGTGTTCGCCCTTGCCGACGTCCAGGCCGAGGAAGGCGCCGATGCCGCTGATGTCGATCACACGCGTCCTCCGGTCGTCCTCTTCGCCCGGCCGTCCCACGGCACCGATCGCCACATCCACATTACGAAGAGCCTCCCGACCTGCGAAGAAGTCGGTGGTCATGCCCCTAATCAGCGGTCTGTCGATGCCTCCGGAGCCGGTGACACCACCCCCCAAGACATGAGATCGACAGGGGGAGAAAGTCATGCCAACTCCGGAGGCCGGGCGCCCCGTTGCGGGGCAAGCAAAACGGTAATGGGGGGACGGACAGATCTGCCGGGCCTGCCGGATCCACCGGGCCTGCCGGATCTACGGGGCCTGCGGCGTCCGGCGGGTCCGGGTCCAGTCGACGAGCTCGTCCTCGGACCAGGTGTTGACGACCCGGTCGGCGCTCACCCCGCATTCCAGGGCGCGTTCGCAGCCGAGCGTCTGCCAGTCGAGCTGTCCCGGGGCGTGCGCGTCGGTGTCGATCGCGAAGAGGGTGCCCGCGGCCACGGCGAGCCGCAGCAGCCGGCGCGGCGGGTCGAGCCGCTCGGGCCGGCTGTTGATCTCCACGGCGGCGCCCGACTCGGCGCAGGCCGCGAAGACGGCCTCGGCGTCGAACTCCGACTCCGGCCGGGTCTTGCCCGTCACCAGCCGCCCGGTGCAGTGGCCGAGGACGTCGAGGTGCGGGTTGCGCACGGCGGCGACCATCCGCCGGGTCATGGCGCGGGCGTCCATCCGGAGCTTGGAGTGGACGGAGCCGACCACCAGGTCCACCTCGGCCAGGAGTTCCGGTTCCTGGTCCAGCGACCCGTCGTCGAGGATGTCGCACTCGATGCCGGTGAGCAGTCGGAACGGGGCCCAGGTCGCGTTGAGTTCGGCGACCGTGCGCAGTTGCTCCCGCAGCCGCTCCGGGGAGAGTCCCCGGGCCACGGTCAGACGGGGCGAGTGGTCGGTGAGCACCGCCCAGTCGTGCCCGAGGGCGGCCGCGGCCCGGGCCATCGCCTCGATGGTGCTGCCGCCGTCCGACCAGTCGGAGTGCAGGTGGCAGTCGCCGCGCAGGGCGGCGCGCAGCGCGAGGGCTTCGGGGCTGGGCGGTGGGCCCACGGGGTGGGCCGCGGCCTTCTCCTCCAGCCCCTGCAAGTACGCGGGGGTCGTTCCGCCGAGGGCTTCGCGGACGACCTGGGCGGTCTTCGGGCCGATGCCCTTGACGGCTTCGAGGGTGCCCGCTCCGACCCGTTCGGCGAGCTCGCCCTCACCCATCCGGCCGATGGCGGCGGCCGCCGTGCGGAAGGCCTGGACCCGGTAGGTCGGCTCCTGGGCGCGTTCCAGCAGGAAGGCGATCCTGTCCAGCGCGGCCACCGGGTCCATCGCGTGTCCCTCCACGAAGCGGCGAAACGACGGAGAGGGGGCCGGGTCGCTGACCCGCGCCCCCTCTCCGCCCGGGTCAGGCGCCGTCGGCCGGGTCGGCCGCCGGACGGTACTGCAGGGCCAGTCCGGCGAGTACGGCGCCAGCCGCCGCGCTCAGCACCGCCGTGATGCCGGCCCACTCCAGGGAGCCGCCGACCGCGCCGCCGAGCGGGTCGAATCCGGCGACGCCGCCGGCCACGTGGAGCCCGGCCACACCGAGCGCGACCACCGCGCCGGCCCGCCACGCGCCGGCCGTGTCCCGTACCGCCAGCAGGGCGCCGGCGGTCAGGCAGAGCAGGGTGACGGCCAGGGCGAGCAGCCCGCCGGGGTCGCCGGAGCCGAGGGCCGCCAGATCACCGGGGACGTGCAGCGCACCGCAGAGCAGCAGTGCGAACGCCACCGGCCAGCGCAGTATGTGGCGCAGCGCGCCCTTGCCCGGCCGTGCCGCGCCCCGGGCCGGGGTCTGCGACGGGCCCCGGGCCGGTGCCTGGGCCTGGGGCTGCGGTGCGGGCGGGCGGACCGGGGTCCGTTCCCGCTCCGCCGGCTCGGGGCGGGACTGCGGGGGCTGTTCACCGGTGCCGAGGATGCTGACGAGCAGGGCCACGTCCTCGATGGGCCGGCCGAGGGCGGCGGCCCGCAGCGTGATGTCGGTTTCGACCCGCTCGTGCGGGGGCTCGCCCAGCAGGGTCACCATCTCGCGGACCTCGTGGACGGGCCGGGCCACGGCGGCCGCGCGCAGCGCGGCGTGCCCGGGGTTGGGGACCTGCCCGGATTCCTTGAGGAGGTTCACCAGGTCGGTGACCTCCCGGACCGGACGGCCGGTGGCGGCGGTCTCCAGCACGGTGCGGGCGGTCGCCCCCGCGGGCCGCGGTCCGGGGTCCGGGCCGGGTGCGGCGCCTGCCCCGTGACCGGCCTGGGCCTCGGGAGCGGTCCCGGACCGGGGGCCGGACTGGGCGCCGGACTGGGGAAGCGACTGGGGACCGGACTCGGGCTCCGGCTCGGGGCCGAAGTCGAGGCCGTCCGTGCCGGGGGCCGGCGGCCGGACGTCCGTGGGGTCGGGGAGCCGGCGCGGTTCTTCGTACTCCGTCGCGGCGAGCGTGATCGGGTCATTCATGGAAAGCTCCGTTCGCCGACGCGCGGGTCTACACATCGCGCGCCGGTCATCGTGCGTCATGGGAAGCGCACGCTTTGTTACATTCAGCGGCACCCGGCCGCGCTGCGCCATTCGGGGCGGGCAAACGGGGGTCCCCCGCGGTGCCGCGGGCCCTGCCGGCGCCCGCCGTGGGCATGGTGGGGGCATGAAGGGTACGGAGGTACTGGCCGACGCGTTCGGCCGGATCCGGGGCGTGGTGCACGAGGCCGTCGAGGGGCTGGAGCCCGGACAGCTCGATGCGCGGATCGACCCCGGCGCGAACTCGATCACCTGGCTCGTCTGGCACCTGACCAGGATCCAGGACGACCACGTGGCCGACGCGGCCGGCTGGGAACAGGTCTGGGACGCGCAGGGCTGGGAAGAGCGGTTCGGGCTGGCCCTGCCCCCCGGCTCGACCGGCTACGGGCACACCGCCCGCGAGGCGGGCGCCGTCCGGGTCGGCTCGGGGGAGCTCCTGCTGGGGTACTTCGACGCCGTCCACGCGCAGACGGAGCGGTTCCTGCGGGGGCTGTCCGCCGCCGACCTGGACCGGGTGGTCGACGAACGGTGGGATCCGCCGGTGACCCTCGGGGTGCGGCTGGTCAGCGTGATCGGCGACGACCTCCAGCACGCGGGGCAGGCGGCCTTCGTCCGGGGCGTGCTGACGAGGGGCCGCTGATGGTGTCCGCGGGAGCCCTGCTGCTGGCCCTCCTCCTCGCGGCCGCCGCCCCCGCTGCCACGCCCCCAACCGCCCCCTTCCCCTCCCCCTCCCCCGGCCCCGAAGCCGCAACCGGGGCCCGCGCCTGGGCCCGGGCCGGCTCCGCGCCGCTCGACCGAGCCCGGGCCGACGGGACCGGCCACCGCTCGGGTGCGGGTGTCGACGCCGGTACAGACGCCGACGCCGGCTCAGGAAGCGGCACCGGCACCGGCACCGCCGAACGGCCCGTCGTCGACACCGACCGGGGAGCGGTGCGCGGGCGGAAGGCCGCCGGGTACCTCACCTTCGAGGGCATCCCGTACGCCGCCCCGCCGACCGGGCCGCTGCGCTGGCGGCTCCCGGAGCCCGCCGCGCGCTGGACGAACGTACGGGACGCCGGTGCGCCCGGGGCCCGTTGCGTGCAGCTGCCCGCGGTGGGACCGGGCGGCCCGAGCGGCTCGGAGGACTGCCTGTTCCTCAACGTGACGGCTCCGGAGCCGGCGGCCCGGGACACCTCCGGCCGGCCCGTCATGGTCTGGTTCCACGGCGGCGGGTTCATGAACGGCGCCGGGGACCTGTACCGGCCGGGCCGGCTGGCTTCGGCGGGCGGGGCCGTGGTCGTCACGGTCAACTACCGGCTCGGGATCTTCGGGCTCTTCGGGCATCCCGCGCTCCACGGCGCCCCCGACTTCGCGCTCGCCGACCAGCAGGCCGCCCTGCGCTGGGTGCGGGCCAACGCCGCCCGCTTCGGCGGCGATCCCGGCAACGTCACCGTCTTCGGCGAGTCCGCCGGCGCCCTGAGCGTCTGCATGCACCTCGCTTCCCCGGCCTCGGCCGGTCTGTTCCACCGGGCGATCGTGCAGAGCGGCTCCTGCTCGCTCACCGTCCCGGCACACTCGTGGCTCCCCGCGCTGCCCGCCTACGAGCCGTTCGTGCCGGAGCCGCGCACCGTGGCCGAGGGGGTCGCCGCGGCGGCCCGGCTCGGCTGCGGCCGGCCGGCGGACGAGGAGGTACTGCGGTGCCTGCGCGGCCTCGCCCCCGAGGCCCTGGCCACACCCGAGCTCATGCTGCGCTTCTCCGCGGTGTCCCACGGCACCCCGCTGCTCCCCACCGAGCCCCGACGGGCCCTGGAACGCGGGGAGTTCCACCGGGTCCCGGTGATGCAGGGCTCGACCCGCGACGAGATGCGGATCTTCCTCGGGCAGACCCTGACCGCCTACCCGGTCGCCGATCCGCGGGCCTACCGGTCCCGGCTGCGCGCCGCGTTCGGGGCGCGGGCCGGGCTCGTCGAGGCCGCCTATCCGGTGACGGCCCATCCGACTCCCGCGCTGGCCTTCGCCGCCGTGCTGACGGACGCCTCCTTCGTCTGCCCGCAGCTGCGGGACAGCCGTGCGCTGGCGCGGCACGTGCCGACGTACGACTACGGGTTCGACGACCGGAGCGCACCTGACTTCGCCTCACTGCCGCCGGTGCCGGGCTTCCCCCTCGGGGCCTCTCACGGGTCCGAGCTGCCGTACCTCTTCGACAGCGGGCTCCCGCTGAGCTCCGCACAGCGGATGCTCGCGGAGCGGATGCTCGGCTACTGGACCCTGTTCGCGGCGACCGGCGATCCGAACGCCCCCGGGACGGGGCCCTGGTGGCCGCGCTCCCCCGCCGTGCTGTCCCTGGCGCCGGGGCCCTCGGGCGCGATCCGCCCGGTGGACGCGGCGGCCCGGCACCACTGCGGGCTGTGGGACTCCGCAGGACAGACTGTCGCTCTCGAAAGGGCGGGCTCGTGACCGGTTTGACGGACATCCTCCAGACGTACGTGGACGACGGGACCCTGCCGGGGGCGGTGGCCCTGGTGGACCGGGGCGACGGCGAGGAGCCCGAAGTGGCCGCCGTGGGCGGCGCGGACGCCGGGGGCGGGGCCCCGATGGTCCGCGACTCGATCTTCCGCATCGCCTCGCTCACCAAACCGGTCACGGCGGCGGCGGTCATGATGCTGGTGGAGGACGGCCGGTTCGCGCTGACCGACGCGGTCGCGCCCTGGCTGCCGGAGATCGCCCGACCGATGGTCGTACGGACGCCCGCGAGCCCGGTCGACGACGTGGTCCCGGCGAAGCGGCCGGTGACGGTGGCCGACCTGATGACCTTCCGCGCGGGGTGGGGCTTCCCCTCCGACTTCTCGCTCCCGGCGGTCGCACCGCTCTTCGGCGAGCTGCGCCAGGGCCCGCCCGGGCCGCAGGAGGTCCCGGGGCCGGACGAGTGGATGGCCGCGCTGGGCCGGATCCCGATGCTGCACCAGCCGGGCGAGGCCTGGCTGTACAACACCTGTTCGGACGTGCTGGGCGTGCTGATCGCCCGGGTGGCGGGGTGCTCGCTGCCGGAGTTCCTGGCGGAGCGGATCTTCGAGCCGCTGGACATGCCCGACACCGGGTTCACCGTGCCGGCCGGGCAGTCGGGCCGGTTCACGCACTCCTACCGGGCCGGCCCGGACGGGGGCCTCGACCTCGTGGACGGCCCCGACGGGCAGTGGAGCACCGCGCCCGCCTTCCCGTCCGGTGCGGGCGGCCTGGTCTCCACGGCCGACGACTACCACCGCTTCGCCCGGATGCTGCTCGACGGGGGCGGCCCGCTGCTCTCGGCCGATTCGGTGCGGCGGATGACCACCGACTGGCTGACCCCGGACCAGCGGGCCGGGGCCGCGCTGTTCCTGGAGGGCCAGGGCTGGGGGTTCGGCGGGTCGGTCGACGTTGTGCCGGCCGACCCGTGGAACGTACCCGGCCGCTACGGCTGGATCGGCGGCACCGGCACCGCCGCCCACATCGTGCCCGCGACGGGGGCCGTCACCATCCTGCTGACGCAGCGGGAACTGACCGGCCCGTCGCCCTTGCCGGAGCCGATGCGCGCGGTGTGGGCGTACGCGGCCGCCTAGGAGGCCGGTGCGCCCACACTCCCTGTTCCCCCTCAGTGGTTCTCGGTCGGCCTCAGGTCGCGCGGGATCAGCGTCCAGGTGGTCGCCGCGGCGGCGATCGCGAGGACACCGGCCATCAGGAACGCCGAGGTGATCGCGAGGGTGTAGGCCTGCGAGGCGGCGTCGAGCAGGGTCCGGCCGACGCCGCCGCCGAGCTGTTCGGCGGTGTGGGCGGCCTCGCCCACGGAGTCCCGTACGGCGGCCAGGGTGGTGGAGTCCAGGTCCAGTGCCGGGAGGTTGCCCCGGTAGAGCGTGGCGGCGGTGGAGCCGAGGATGGCGACGCCCATGGCCGAGCCGAGTTCGTAGCAGGTCTCCTCGATGGCGGCGGCGCTGGAGACCTGGTCGGCCGGCGCCGCGGAGATGAGGGTGACCGAGGCGACGGTGGTCGCGATGCCCGTGCCCACGCCCATGATGGTCAGCGCGACGGCGAAGGCGGGGTAGCCGAGGCCGGTGAACTGCTGGAGGGTCCAGGGCAGGGCCATGCCCGCGGCGAGGACCACCAGGCCGCCGCCGAGCACGTGGCGGATCGCGAAGCGCTGCATGAGGGTCGGGGCGACCATCGAGGCGCAGATCAGCGCGAGCGGGGCCGGGAGCAGGCGCAGGCCCGCCTCCAGCGGGGTGTACCCCTGGCCGTACTGGAACCACTGGGTGACCAGGAACAGGATCGCGCCCATGCCCACCATGGGCAGGAAGATCGCGGTGGCGGCCACGCTGAAGGCGGGCTTGGTGAAGAGCCGGACCTGGAGCAGCGGGTTGTCCACGCGGAGCTGGCGGCGGACGAACAGGGTCAGCGCGACGGCGGCGAGGACCAGCAGGGCCCAGGGCAGCGGGTCGGCGACGCCGCTCTTGCCGAGCTGCTTGATGCCGCCCGCGAGGGCGAGCATGCCGACGATCGACTGGCCGACGCCGGTCCAGTCCCACTTGCCGGTGGAGCGCGGGGAGCGGGATTCGGGGAGGTAGCGCAGGCCGGCCGCGACGATCACGGCGGTGACGGGCAGGTTGAGGAGGAAGGCGGAGTGCCAGCCGTAGTCCTGGACGAGCAGACCGCCGACGACGGGGCCGAAGGCCATGCCGCCGCCGAACACGGCGGCCCAGACGGCGAGGGCGAAGGCGCGCTCCTTGGCGTCGGTGAAGACGCTGCGCAGGATCGACAGGGTGGAGGGCATGATCGCGGCGCCGCCGACGCCGAGGAGGGCGCGGGCCGCGATGACGTGCCAGGCCTCGGTGGAGAAGACGGCTATGAGCGAGGCGAGGGCGAAGATGCCGAAGCCCGCCATGAGCAGCCGCTTGCGGCCCCAGCGGTCGCCGAGGGCGCCCGCGGTGACCAGCAGCCCGGAGAGGGCGAGTGCGTAGATGTCGATGATCCACAACTGCTGTACGGCGCCCGGCTGGAGGTCGCCGACGAGCGAGGGGAAGGCCACGTTGAGGATCGTGGTGTCCATCGAGATGAGCAGGAGACTGCCGGAGAGGATCGTGAGCACGATCCAGCGGCGCGGGTCCTGCGTGGGGGTGTGCATGGGGGTTCCGTTCACGGTTGTTTCACGGTCGTACGCGGGAGGTTCGGGGGGCGCGGGTCACGCGGCCGGGGACGGCCGGGTTCCGCTGAGGAAGGAGGCGAGGACGAGCCGGCCGATGTCGCGGCGGGCGAGGTGGCCGTCGCGGACGCCCTCGGCGGCGGCGTCGAGGAGCCCCCAGAGCGAGTACCAGATCCAGTACGCGGGGAGGTCGACGCGGAGCCGGCCGAGGCGCTGGCCGAGCGCGAGGAAGGCGAGGGCCCGCTGGTCCTGGCGCTGGATCCCGGCCCGGAACTCGGGGTCGGCGAGCACGGTGGCATCGCGCGAGGTGAACCCGTACAGGTGCGCGGCGGGCAGCAACCCGGTGACGAGCAGCTCCAGCGCGGCGTCGAACTCCGCTCCGTCGGCGTCGGCGGCCAGGTCGGCGGGGGCGAGGCACCCGTCGACCACGTCGATGGCCCGGACGGCGACGGCCTTGAGGAGCGCCTCGCGGGTGGCGTAGCGCCGGCTGAGCGTGGCGCGGCTGGTCCCGATGCCTGCGGCGATGTGCGCCATGGAGGCACTGTGATCGCCGGCGAGCACGCGTGCGGCGCCGTCCAGCAGCTCTTCTTCGTTCATCAGGCGATCCTCCTTCGTATCAAACGATACAAATTTGTCTCACATGATGCAAGTCTGTTGCGCGACAGGCGTACGCCGCGGCCTTTGGCATGATCGGAGAGCCGATCTCGATCCACCCGTACGCCGTCTGATCCCGGGCGGATCCGCCAGTACGCTGTTCGGGTGACGACGGACGAGAAGCAGGGCTCCGAGCAGGCCCTCGCGGCGGCGGCGAAGTACGAGAAGTGGAAGGAGAACGGCGTGCTGCTGCGCGCGTTCTTCTACATCGCCGGCACGCACCTCTTCGCCGGGTTCGTCTGGCTGCTGTTCCTGCTGGGCGAGCACGCCGAGAAGTAGACGCCCGCCCGCACATCCCTCCGGGGGGTCAGCCCTGTTCTTCCGTTCCCGTGCGGGCGCGGGCGCCCGAGCGGGTGCGGCCCGTGGTCTGGGCGCGTTCCGGGTGGCGGCGTACGTACTCGCGCTCCAGCTCCGCCATCCGCCGGGTGTGCGTGACCAGCGCGTCCTCCGATCCGTGCAGCAGGGTCTCGTGACGCGTGCGGTGGATGGCTTCGAGCTCCTTCATCAGGCGGCCCTCTTCCAGCCCGCCCGCCGACGGCCCGGCCTCGCGGGCTTCGCGCTCCGCCATGGCAGGTCACCTCTCCCTCGGCCGGGCCGGGCCTCTCGCCCGGCCGTGCTCATCCCATCATCACCGAGGGGAAGAGATAGACACTGTCTACCGAACGGTGCTAGACACTGCCCATGGATCAGGACAGCGGGCTGCGCGAGCGGCTCATCGACGTCGGTGTGGAGCTCGTGACGAGCGAAGGGACCGCCGCGCTCGGGCTGCGCGAGATCGCCCGCCGCGCCGGGGTGTCCCACGGGGCTCCCCGGCGGTACTTCGCCACCCACCACGCCCTGCTGTCCGCCATCGCCCGGCGCGGGTTCGAGGAACTCGACTCCCGCATCCCCGCCGCGATGGCGGGCCCGGGGGCGGACGACCCGCGCGGGCAGGTGCGGGCGCTGGGGCGGGCGTACGTCGGCTACGCGCTGGAGCACCGCGGCATGTTCGAGCTGATGTTCCGCCACGACCTGCTGGACGGCAGCGGGCAGGACGGGCCGCCGCAGGCCCGGCTCCGGGACTCCACGCTGCCGCTGTTCGAGCTGCTCGTCTCCCTGGTCGCCCGGTGCGGAACCGCCGAAGCCCCCCGCATCACCGCCGCCGCGTACTGGGCCAATCTGCACGGCGTGGCGCAGCTGTGGGCCTGGGGCCGTCTGCCGCTCGTCCTCGACGGCGATCCGGAGGCCTCCGTCGACCGGGTGGTCGACGCCGCCCTGGACGCCCACCTGCCGGTGCGCCGCCCGTGAGGCCCGGCTCGCGCTCTGCGTCAGCGCCGCCTGCGCGATGCTCGTCGCCCGACCTTGGCGCGAGGCTGGGTCTGCTGAGCCTGGCCGCCTTCCTGGTCCTCGCCGGCCGGCTGGGCGACCGGTACGGGCACACCCGGCTGCTGTTCACCGGCGTCCTCGGCCTCGCGGCGGCGCCGGGGACCGGGGCTTCGGTCACGGCGCTGACCGCACCGGCCGCCGCAGGGCTGCTGCCCGCATCACGACTGCCGTCGTCACGGCTCCCCTCGTCACGGCTGCCCGCATCACGACTGCCGTCGTCAGGGCTGCCCGGGGACGGTCGCGCGGGCCACGCAGCTGCGGGCCACCTCGTCGGCGAAGGCGCGGGCGAGCGGGGAGAGGGCGGACCAGCGCCGGACGGCCCAGCCGACGGCGAGCGGCGGCAGCGCGGGGACCGGCACGAGGCGCAGCGGTCCGTCTGATCCGGGGACCTGCCAGCCGGGCAGCGCCGGTACGACGGCGTGGCCGAGGCCCAGTTCGGCGAGGAGGAGGGCGGTGTCCCAGTCGGCGGCGCTGGTGTCGGAGCTGATCCGGATGCCCGCTTCGGCGAGGGCGGCGTCGAGCTGGGCGCGGGAGGTGGAGTTCTCCGGCAGCCGGATGTGGCGGACGGCGCCGAGGTCGGCCGGCTCCAGCCGGGAGCGGGCGGCCAGGGGGTCGTCGGCGCGGACCGCCAGAACCCAGGGCAGCCGCATGACGGGGCGCTGTTCGATGCCCCGCACGGGGCCGCCGATGGTGATCCACGCGAGGTCGAGGTCCTCGGCGGAGAGGGCTTCGAAGCAGCTACGGCTGGAGTTCTCGGTCTGGAACTCCAGGCTGGCCCGGGGGTGGCCGCGCCGGAAGGCGACGATCGCCTCGGCCATGAAGTGCCGCACGGTGGTGGCCCCGGTGGTGACGCGGACCGAGCCGCCGTCGCCCCGTACCAGGTCGTCGAGCCGGCGCAGGGCTCCGTCGAGCCCGGCGATGCCGTCGGCGGCGGCCGCCCGGAGGATCAGACCGGCCCCGGTGGGCGACACCCCGCGCGGATGGCGCTCCAGGAGCGCGGTGCCGGTCTCCTTCTCCAGACGGCGGATGTGCTGGCTGACGGCGGACTGGGTGCGGCCGAGGTCGCGGGCGACGGCACTGAGGCTGCCGGCCCGGCAGACGGCGACGAAGACGCGGAGATCATCGAGGGTCACAACCCCCAAGATATCCCTGGGGGGTTAAGAGAAATCCGGAGGATTGACTTGGATGTCCGGCTGTCCGACGATCAGTTCACGGCCCAGGGCGGCAACCCGGCCCCGCCATCGCGAGGGCGGAACCGGGTGCCGACCCGCCGCCACGAGGGCGCGCATCGAGTCGTGCTCAACGTGCGGGATGCGCCTTCACGGCACGGTCCGGCCCGATAGCCGGCCTTACGCGACGCGAGTACGAGTGCAACTGACCCATCCGGACGGGGAGTTCATCGAGCCGTACCTGCCGATCGGCCGACCGGCCGTGGACGCGGGGTCTCACCCCGCGGGTTCCGCGTCGGTGTCGTCGGTGCCGACCGGGCCGCGGGGAAGCATCCGGTCCAGCCACTTCGGCAGCCACCAGTTGGCCCGGCCGAGGAGCGTCATGGTCGCCGGTACCAGCACCATGCGAACGACCGTGGCGTCGATGAAGATCGCGGTGGCCAGGCCGAGTCCGAACATTTTGATGGAGGGGTCGTCGGCGACGGCGAAGGACAGGAAGACCGCCACCATGATGAGGGCGGCCGAGGTGATGATCCGGGCGGTGCCCGAGACGCCCTCGACGATCGCCGTGCCGTTGTCGCCGGTGCGCAGGTACTCCTCGCGTACGCGGGAGAGGAGGAACACCTCGTAGTCCATCGACAGGCCGAACAGGATGGCGAAGAGGAACATCGGGATGAACGACACGATCGGAACCGTCGCTTCCAGCCCGATGAGTGCGCCTCCCCAGCCCCACTGGAAGACCGCGACCATGATGCCGTAGGCCGCGCCGATGCTCAGCAGATTCAGCAGTACCGCCTTGAGCGGTACGAGTATCGAGCGGAAGACCAGCATCAGCAGCAGGAACGACACCGCCAGCACGGTGGCGACGAACACCGGCAGGCGTTGGCTGGTGCGTCGGCCCACATCGGACAGGCTCGCGGTGGCGCCGCCGACGTGGGCCCTGGCCGGGCCGGGCCCGATCGCCGTGGGCAGCACGTCGGCGCGCAGCCGGGCCGTGGTGTCGGCCGTGGCCTCGTCCTGAGGGCTGGTGGTCGGGAACACCACGAGGGTCGCGATGCCGGTGGCCCGATCGATGTGCGTCGGCGCGACGGATGCGATGCCCGGATCCGCCGCGACCGCCCCGACGAGTCGGTCCAGCACTCCCGGATCACCGGTGGGGTCCACGGCGATGACGAGGGGGCCGTTGGTGCCCGGGCCGAATCCCTCGGCGACGAGGTCGTAGGCGCGGCGCTCGGTACGGCTGTGGGGCAGTGAGCCGTCGTCGGGCAGGCCGACGCGCAGGCCGAGCACGGGCAGCGTCGCGGTCAGCAGCAGCGCCGCGGCGCCGATCGCGTACGGCACCGGGTGCCGGCTGACGTGCCCGATCCAGCGCCGCCAACCGGCGGCGGGAGCGGCGCCCGCCACCGCGTCCCGCTGCCGTGCGAACCGGCCCGGCTTCCCGGTCCGCAGAGCCCGGCCGATCCGGCCGGCCCGGGCCAGGCGCGGGCCCGCCGCACCGAGGAAGGCCGGCAGCAGCGTCACCGACGCGAGCACCATCGTCAGGACGACGATCGAGACGGCAACCCCGCCCACCGTCATGAACGGCACGTCCGCGACCGCCAGGCCGAGGATCGATACGACGACGGTGCCGCCGGCGAAGACCACAGGCCGCCCCGCCGTTGCCACCGCGCGTCCGGCCGCCGTCTGCGGATCGAGCCCGCGCGCGAGGTACTCCCGGTGCCTCGCGAGCACGAACAGCGCGTAGTCGATGCCCACTCCGAGCCCGACCATGCTGCCCAGGACGGGGGCGAAGGTGGGGACTTCCGTCACCCCCGCCAGTACCGTCATCGTGGCGACCCCGATGGTCAGCCCGAAGACCGCCATGCCGATCGGCAGCGCGGCGGCGACCAGCGAACCGAACGCCAGGAACAGGATCGCGGCCGCGGCGAGGAGGCCGATCAGCTCGCTCGTGCCGCCGTCGGGGTCGGAGAAGGCGTAGAAGAGGTTTCCGCCCATCTCGATGCGCAGCGGCAGCTCGGGGCGCAGCCGGTCGCCGAGTTCGACGAGGGCGTCGAGGTCTTCGGCCGACAGCCGGCTCTGGTCGGGGTACTGCACCCGGACGACCGCGATCCGCCCGTCGGCCGAGACGAGGCCTCCGCGCACGGCGGTGTCCCCGCGTGCGTCGAGTGCCCCCGCCGGGTCGCTCGTGCCGAGCACGTGCGGCAGCCGCTTCACCTCGGTCTGCAGCCGCGTGAGAGCGGTGCGCGCGCTGCCGTGGTCGAAGAACGTCGCACCGCCGTCGAGGGGCGTGACGACCACTTGGGCGGTCATCCCCTCCTGCCCGGTGCCGGCCCGCTCGATCAGTTCCGCGGCCCGTTGGGAGTCCAGCCCCGGAGCGGTCATCGAGTCCGCGGTCCGCCCGCCGAAGGCGACCGCGGCGAGGACGGCGAGGGTGGCGGCGATCAGCCATGCCGTGATCACCCGCCAGGGATGGCGGGCGGCACTTGTACCCAGGCGCAACAGGGCTTTCGAGAGCATCGGGTCCTCCAACCACCTCGTCGGCCGTCCTTGTACGGCCGACGATGCCGAGGCTCGTCGCCACGGCGCTCCGCGGCATCGGCCCGCGGGCCGCGGATCCGTCGGCCCCGGGGAGGAGTGACGACCCGTCCTTTCGGCCGATGCGCGGCACGCCGCGGTCTCTAGGCTGAGAACCGTGCTCCGAGACGACCTGCGAACCCTGTGGACCGAACCCCGGCCGCCCGACGCGCCCGCCCGGGTGCGGCGGGACTGGGCGCTGCTCACCGCGGGCCTTGCCGGTGTGGCGCTGGAGGCCACCCTGCGCGAGAACGTCGTGTGGCGGCCGGTGGCGGTGGTGCTCGCCGTATGGCTGTGCCTGCTGCCCCTGTGGCGCCGGACCCGCCCGCTGGCGGTGGTGACGCTGGCGTTCGGCTCGGTGGTCCTGCTTCCGGTGGCCTCGCTCGTTGCCGCACCGCAGGAGTCCGTCGGCCTGTACACCGGCACGGTCGTGCTCGTGCTGGTGTACGCGCTGCCCCGGTGGGGATCGGGACGGGAGATCGTGCTGGGCGGTGCGGTGATCATCGCGGTCGGCGCGCTGTGTGTCGTCACGGACGCGACCCCGGTGGTCGAAAAGGTCGTGGGCTTCGTCTTCCTGCTGCTGCCCGGCGTGGTCGGGGCTGCCGTGCGGTTCCGTGTGACCGCTCAGGAGCGGCAGTTGGAGCAGGTGCGCTCCCGCGAGCGCGAGCAGCTCGCCCGGGAACTGCACGACACGGTGGCCCACCACGTGTCGGCCATGGTGATCATCGCTCAGGCGGGCCGAGTGCTCGCGGGTACCGACCCGTCCGCCGCCGTCGAGGCGCTGGACGGGGTCGAGGAGGAAGGGGCGCGCACGCTGGAGGAAATGCGCGCCATGGTCGCCGCGCTGCGCCACCGCGGGGTCGGCGCCGAGCTGGCGCCGCCTGCGGGTGTCGCGGATCTGGAGCGCCTGGTGCGCACCCCGGGTGGTCGCCTCAGGATCGACCTGGGGCTCGCCGGCGAGCTGGACGCACTGCCCCCGGCCGTGGACGCGGCCGTCTACCGGATCGTGCAGGAGTCGGTGACCAACGCGATGCGCCATGCGGTCGACGCGACCGAGGTCGTCGTCCGGGTCGCCGCGGAACGGCACATGGTGCGGGTGAGCGTGCGCGACAACGGCCGGCGCACCGGCCGGGGTCGCGACGGATACGGACTTACCGGATTGCGCGAGCGCGCGACGCTGCTCGGCGGCACACTACGAGCCGGCCCGGGTACCGACCGGGGCTGGCACGTCGACGCCGAACTGCCGAGAGCGAGGAGCGAGAGCGGTGTCCATTCGCGTCCTCGTCGCTGACGACCAGACGATCATCCGCACCGGGTTGCGGATCATGCTGAACGCCCAGCCCGGCATCGAGGTGGTCGGCGAGGCCGCCGACGGGCGGGAGGCGGTACGTCTGGCCCGCGAACTGCGCCCCGACGTCTGCCTGTTCGACATCCGCATGCCCGTACTCGACGGGCTCGAGGCCACCCGGCTGGTCGCCGGCCCGGGCGTCGCCGACCCGCTGGCCGTGGTCGTCATCACCACGTTCGACCTCGACGAGTACGTCTACGGCGCGCTGCGTGCCGGCGCCCGCGGATTCCTCCTCAAGGACACGGGACCGGACCTCTTGGCCCAGGCCGTACGGTCGGCGGCCGGCGGTGAGGCGCTCATTGCGCCCAGCGTCACCGTCCGTCTGCTCGAGGCATTCGCGGACCTGCCCGCCGGCCGGCCCGTGACCCAGCCGGTCTCCCCCGTCACCGCCCGCGAGGAGCAGGTGCTCCTCGCCGTCGCTCGCGGGCTGACCAACACCGAGATCGCCGATGCACTGCACATCAGCCTCAGCACGGTGAAGACGCACCTGGCCAGCCTGATGGCCAAACTCGGCGCCCGCAACCGGGTCGAGATCGCGATGTGGGCCTACGAAACGCGCCGCATCCTCCCCGGAACCTGAACCGGCTGCCGCGCCATGTCCCATGAGTCCCAAGAAGAGGGCTAGGGGACCACGGGGTCGCCGGTCAGCTTGGTCATCACGGCGTCGCGCAGGACCTGGTACTCCGTGCGCAGGCGGCGCCATTCGCTCTCCGGCGGGCGGGGGACGACCATGCCCTCGGTGATCTTCTCCTCCGGGCCGAACTGCTCGCGGGTGAGGTCGATTTCGATGCCCATGCCCAGGCGGTTCCACCAGTGGTAGTCCACGCGCTCGCCGTCGACGAGGACCTCGCCGCGGATCAGTTCGCCGCCCAGCAGGTCGTTGAGGAGCATGGCGGTCACACCGCACTGGTCACGGGCCGGGTTCTCCCGGGTCCACCGGTCGCGGTACTCGGGTGTGCACGTCTGCTCGCTCCAACTGCTGCGGACGGCACGATCGATGTCGGTCAGAAGGAAAGGCGTCATGCCGCTCATCCTCGCAACCGGCACTGACAGAGATCCATACCTCGGCCGACCGTCCGGTCGGGTCAGTCGCGTTCCTGTCAGTCCGGGCGCCGATCGGTCGCGTTTGTGCCAGTCCCGCGCCGGTTCGGCCGCGAGGAGTTCGCCGAGCGGGCATGAGCACCTTCCTGAAAGGTCCGAGGGGTCGCGGCCCCCACTGCCGTGCCCCGGCACGCCGGAGCCCGGCCCGGCTGGGTGCCGGGCCGGGCTCTGTGGGGGGTGTCAGGCGGCTCTCATCGCGATGCCGGGAACCTCACGGGGCGCATACCCTCGGGGTCGCGAGGGCCCGGGCCCACGGGCTCACGGGGTGAAGGTCCAGCGCTGGGCCGCGGTCGTCGCGCACGCGACCCGGGTGAGCTTGGTGCCGTTGGCCGTGGCGGAGCCGGCCGGGGTCAGACACTGGCCGGAGTTGCGCAGGCTGCCGTCCGGGCCGGTCTGCCAGCTCTGGCCCGCGCTGCCGTTGCAGGTCTGGATCGCGACGGCGGTGGGGGTGGCCGCGTCCAGGCAGACTCCGCCGAGGCCGGTGAGCCGGCCGTCGCCCTGCAGGGTCCAGCGCTGGTTGGGGCCGCCGTGGCAGCTGTAGAGGGTGGGCTGGGTGCCGGGGGTGGTGGCGCTGCCCGGGAGGTCGATGCAGGTGGCCGATGCCCCGTTGACCAGGGTGGCGGCCGCGGGCAGCGGGGTCGGGCGACCGGTGAGGGTGATCTCGGCGGCGCTGCTCCAGGGACCGCGGCCGCCCGCCTCGGTCAGTGCCTTGAGGCGGAGGTAGCGGCCCGCTTTGGCGGACAGGGAGACCGGCTTGAGGGCCGCCGTGTCGGCGAAGGTGCCGGTGGCCACCGGGGAACCCCAGTCGGTGGTGGTGTCCGAGACGTACACCTCGTAGCCGCCGATCCGGCCGTTGACCCCGCCGTCCTGGCGGGGCAGGTAGCCGAGGCCGTCGGCCGTGTAGCGGGCGCCGAGGTCGATCTGGATCTCGTGCGGGAGCGGCGCGGGTGCGGAACCGGACCAGGCGGTGTGCCAGATGGTCCCGGTGTTCCCGTCGAAGGCGTTGCGGGCCGCGCCGTTCTCGCCGCCGGTCTCCTGGCTGTCGGCGGAGACCAGGGTCCAGGCCGTCTGCGGGACGGGGCTGGAGGTGACCGGGATGGGGTCGGCGGCCGGGACGGAGGTGCCGGTGGCCGAGACGCCGAACGCGCCCGACTTCGTACCCGTCTTGGTCCACAGGATGCCGCCGCGGTCGGCGGCGTCGAAGAACCAGCCGGTCGCGGCCGCGTCGTAGGCGGCCTTGCCGCTCAGCCGGGTGAGGGCCGCGCCGTCCACGGTGACCGCGGTGGGGGCGGTGGCCACGTGGAGGCTGAACTCGTAGCCCCGCGAGGCCGGTTTGCCGGTGTAGCTGCCGGCCGGGGCCGAGACGGACACGTTGACCGTGCCGGAGCCGGAGGCCGGGGCGGTGACGTCGACCTGCTGGCGGGCGAAGGCTCCGCTCTGGTGGGCGCGGGTGATCCCGTCGTCCTCGTAGAGGCTGAAGGAGGTGGCGCCGCGCGGGTGGATGTCGTAGGTGAGGGTGGAGACGGGCTTCTCCCCCGTGTAGTTCATCTGCGGCCACATCGGGACGATGGCGCCGCCCTTGACGAACAGGGGCAGGGTGTCGAGGGGTGCCTGGTAGCCGTTGAGCCAGCCCGGTCCGGCGTAGGTCTTGCCCGTCCAGTAGTCCGTCCACGTGCCGGCCGGGAGGTAGATGCCGTCCCGTACGGAGGTGTCGGAGACCACGGGCGCGACGAGGAAGGAATCGCCGGCCATGAACTGGCCGCTGGTCAGGTTGCCGCGCGCCACCGGGTCCTCGGGGTACTCCAGGACCATCGCGCGGGTGCTCGGGACGCCGGTCTCGTGCGCGGTCCGGCTCATCGTGTACAGGTACGGCATCAGCCGCATCTTCAGCTGGAGGTACTTGCGGTTGATCGAGAGGTACGGCTCCGCGAACCGCCAGGGCTGCTTGTCCTGGTACCCGGCGGTCGGACCGGTCGCGCCCCAGCCGGACATGGTCATGAAGGCCGGGGTGAACGCCTTCCACTGGAGGTCGCGGGCGTACGTCTTGGGGCTGCCGGCGAAGATGCCGTCGACGTCGCCGGTGGCGTAGTTGAGGCCGGAGAGGCCCGCGCCGGTGATGGCGGGGACGTGCCAGCGCATGTCGTCCCAGGTGCCGTTGGTGTCACCGGTCCAGACGACGGCGTTGCGCTGGGTGCCGGCCCAGCCGTCGACGGTCCAGACGTAGCGCCGGGCGTCGGAGTTCTTCTCGATGCCGTCGACGGCCTGCTGGACACCGGCGAAGGCCGTCTTGTAACCGCCGCCGATCCAGGCGACGTCGGTCTTCACTCCCCGCGAACCGGCCGCCCCCACTTCCTCGTTGATGTTGCCGAGGCCCGTCGAGGTCCACAGTCCGGTCTGGAAGCCCTTGGCCTTCAGGGCGTCGACCGTGGACTTCAGTGGCGCGGTGTAGCCGCAGCCGTAGCCGTCGTTGGGCAGGAACCAGCCCGAGGGCATGTCGGCGGCGCGGGCGTCCGTGGCGTAGCCGACGACGTCCGGGGTGGTCTGGTGGCGGAGCCGGTTGTGATCGCCCTGGTAGGCCGGGTTGGAGGCGTTGAAGCAGTCGGCGTTGCCGAGTTCGAAGCCCCACGCCGGAGCCATGAAGGGCTTGCCGCTGACGTCGGTGTAGGCGTCCAGGACGGTCTTGAGGGAATTGCCGGTGAAGTACCAGGCGTCGAAGCGCTTCTCGTCATGGGTGAGCGTGGTGGGAGCGTTGAAACCGTACGAGCCCGGGGCCCAGGTATTGCGCATCACGCCGTAGTTGTTGGTCGACACGTAGAAGGGCGCGGGGCTGGCGTTGTTGTTCTCGCGCCACTTGTTGTCGACCGCGATGGGGACGGTCTTGCCGCGCAGCGCCCATTCGCCCAGGCGCAGGCCCGTTCCGTAGAACTGCTCGTCCGCCGCGCGCGCGAGGTACTGGGTGGTCTGGCTGCTGGTCCAGGAGGTGGGCTGCATCTCCTGCCAGACGAGGGTGGAGTTGTCGGCCCGGTAGACGGAGAACTGCAGCGGGGTCTTGTTGACCCGGATGGACAGGGAACCGGTGGTGATCTTGTAATACGTGCCCGCGTCGGTCCAGGCGGCGCTCACGGGGCCGAAATCGGTGGTGGGGGCGAGGTCGGTACCGGCCGGATCGCTGGTGAAGGTGCCGTCGGGCGAGAGCCAGAGCCGGAAGATGTCGGCGCGGGCGACGACCACCCGGGCCTTGGCTCCGCCGGAGGTTGCGATCGTGAAGGTGTTCCCCGACTGGGTGACGCCGGTGGCGTTGCCCGCCGTGGCCGGGGCCGGCGCCTCGGCGGCCGCCGAGGCCGGTGAGGAGAGGGGGCCGGCCATGGCCAGACCGGCCACGGCGAGGACCGCGGCGAGCAGCGCGGCGGCCGGGGCGCGTCGCCGCCGTGGGCTTCTGCGGATGCTGATGAGTCTCATGGGGCGGCTCCTCGTGCGGTCCGGACTGCGGACACACCTTTTGGCATGCACCGGGCAACATAGCGGTCCGGAGGCCCCATTTGAAGGAAGATGCTCGCAATGGCTGGTCAACGAGCATCTTTGAGCATGCGGAGGCGCGGTGATCCCTCACTCGGATGGCCCACCCGCCCTGCGCGACGCGCCCCGCGCCCCGACCCTGAGACGAACCACGGACGATTCTGGAGGGCCCGGCACTCATGGCACAGGCGCAACAGCCCGCATCGCTCCGTCAGCTCCTCCTCGCCCCCGGGACCCTGCGACTGCTCGTCCTCTCGGCGCTCATCGGCATCCCGGTCTCGCTGTTCGCCTTCGGTTTCGTCAGCCTCGAACACGAGCTCCAGCACTGGGTCTGGCACACCGCACCCGACCTGCTCGGCTACTCGCGCGCCCCCTGGTGGTGGGGCCTGCCGACGCTCGCCCTCGCCGGACTGCTGGCCGCGCCGATCATCACGCGGATGGCCGGCGCGGGCGGACACGTCCCCGCCTACGGCTTCGGCGGTCCGCCGACCATGCCGCGCGAGACCCTGAGCGTGGTCCTGGCCGCGCTGGCCTGCCTGCCCCTCGGCGTGATGCTGGGACCCGAGGCGCCCCTGATGGCCATGGGCAGCGGCCTCGCCCTGCTCAGCATCCGCGCCGCCAAGCGTGCCGCGGAGCCCGAGCTGGCCACGGTGCTGGGCATGGCCGGATCCACCGCCGCCATCAGCACCATCTTCGGCAGTCCGCTGATCCCGGTGGTGATGGTGCTGGAGGGCGCCGCCCTCGTGGCCGGAGGCGCCCGCATCCTCGTACTGATCCTGCCCGCCCTGGTCGCCAGCGGGGTCGGCGCCCTGGTCTTCACCGGCTTCGGGCACTGGACCGGCCTCGGCATCGGCGCGCTGACCCTCCCCCAGGAACCGGCCGCGGGCCTGCCCGACGCGGGCGACTTCCTGTGGGGCATCCCGATGGCCGCCCTGATCGGCGTCGTGGTCGCCCTGGGCAAGTCCGGGGGCCTGCGCGTGCACGCCTGGACGGGGACCTCCGCGCGGCGGATCGTCCTGTGCGCGGTGGCCGTAGGCGTCTGCGTCACCGGCTACGCGCTGATCACCGGGCGCTCCCCCGAGGAGGTGGCCCTGTCCGGCCAGGCAACCGTCGGCATGCTGGCCGCCGAGCCCTCGTCCTGGGCGGTGGGCGCGCTGATCGCCCTCTCGGCCTTCAAACTGATCGGCTGGAGCATCGCCCTGGGCAGCCTCCGGGGTGGTCCCATCTTCCCGTCCATCATGATCGGGGCATCGATCGGCGTCGCCTTCGGCAGCCTGCCCGGATTCGGCATGGGTCCCGCCCTGGCGGCCGGCATCTGCGCGGCCGGGGTGGCCGGTACCCGGCTCCCGGTGACCGGCGTGGTCCTGGCCGCCGCCCTGCTGGGCAAGGAGGCACCCACCCTGATGCCGCTGCTGGTGCTCTCGGCGGTGACGGCCCTGCTGGCCTCGGCCCTGATCGACCGCCAGCGCCCCGCCGACCCGGCCCACCTCCAGCCCGCTTCCACGGACGCCTGAGCCCTTCGGCACCTGAGCCCGCCGAGCCCCGAGCCCGCCTACGCCCGAGCCCGAAGACGTACCGGCGGGCTCAGGCCGGGCCGACGGGCAGGGCACCACCCCTCCGGCCCGGTGGCGATCCACGTCTTCGAGGCCTTCGGCCGGCAGGTGTACGCGCTGGACGTGCCCGCGAGCAGCTGGTTCACCGCGACGTCCGCGCTGGTGCACTACGTCCTCGGCGCCGCCGGCCAGAACGCCGCGAACCTCGTGCGCGCCCGGCCTCGGCCCGGAGGCCGACCGCGGCGCCCACCTCGACACCATGGCGCAGGCCTGGAAACGACTCGGCCCCGAGGAGTGCCCCTTCACCCGGGCGCTCGCGGACCAGGGGCTCGACCACGACGACCGCGTGCAGTTCCTCGCCGGCGTCGACCTCATCGTCACGGGCATGACGGCCCGCCCGCCCGCCGCGTAGCGGATGACCCCGCCTTTGCCCTTTTCATAGGCTTTGGTGGCGAACCGTTCCTTTCGTTGTGCACTCTCACTCCCCGGCAGCCGCACCGGCCGCCTCCGTACAGGGCTCAGGAGTCACGCACGATGAAGCACGGCAAACGCCGGGAGGCGCAGCACCGCCACGGCCGGGACCGGGGACCGGGCGGCGGCCGGCCGCGGCGGCGCTGGATCGGCGAGGCCGTCGCGCTGGCGGCCGTGGCGGGCGTGATCGCCGGGGCGGTCGGCTACTTCGACCCGTTCGACGACACCGGCGACATCGTGCACCTCGACGAGCCCCGCACCACGGCCCGGGGAGACTCCGGTGGCACGTCCGGGGACCCGCTGACCCTGATGCCCACCGGCCCGGCGCCCGAGCTGAAGGTGTCGGGCACCATCCCGGAGGACGGCAGCAAGGTGATGGTGACCACCCTCGCCGGGAAGAAGTCCCACTTCACGGGCAAGGTCTGGCTCTGGGTGCCGCCGCAGTACCACGACCCGAAGTACGCGCGCAGCGGCTTCCCCGTGATGATCGCGCTGCCCGGCGGGCCCGGCTTCGACGAGAACTACTGGAGCGGGAGCAATCTCAAGCTGGAGGCCGACATCTCCAAGTGGTCCGAGGAGGGCGCCAGCCTCCCCTTCATCCTCGCCATGCCCGTCCTGAACCCAGCGTCCGACAAGGACGGCCTGTACTGGGACGGCAGCGACATCCCCGGCCAGCCGAAGATGGGCACCTGGCTCACCGAGGACGTTCCCGACCTGGTCCGCGCGACGTTCCGTACGATCAAGTCCCGCGACGGCTGGGCCTTCATGGGCAGCTCCTCCGGCGGGTTCGCCGGGCTCAAGGCGGTACTGCAGAAGCCCGACCGGTTCCGGGCGGTGATCGCCGGCGGGCCCGACATCGTCCCCGACTCCCGGCTGTGGGACGGCCACCCCGAGGAGAAGGCGCAGAACAGTCCGCCCCAGCTCGCGCAGAAGCTGATCGACCGGGGCGGACCCGAGGTGGACCTCGCCTTCCAGGTCGGCACCAAGGGCAGCGACGTCCAGAACCGGCCGCCGATCGAGAAGTTCATCAAGGACTACGGCAAGGGGCCCGTGAAGACGATGTTCCACGTCGACGAGGGCGGCGGCCACGACGCCTACACCTACGTCCCCGGCATGTACGACGGCGGGCTCATCCAGTGGGTCAGCAAGCTCATGCGAGGGCCCGTCCCCAGCCCGTGACGGGCAGCGGGCTCACGGCCAGGACCGGCGCCGCCGGCGAGCCGTGCCGGTGCCCGCAGGGATCGAAGACCAGAACCACCGGCTGCCCCGGACGCTGACGCCAGGAGATGCGTTCCGGGGCTTCCTCGCAGACCGGGCAGCACGGCAGCGGGCCCGGCTGAGGCGCCGGGCTCAACGTGCCCGTCGAACTCGACGTCCCCGTCGAACTCAGCGGGCGCGGCTCCGGCCGGTACCCGGGGGCGGCCGCGAGCTGCGTGGAGTGCTGATCGCTCATGGAGACTCCCTGGTCGTGCGGTTGGGCTGATCGCACTGTGCCATGGAGGACCCCCTGTCCGCACGGGTGAATCCTCCAGGATTCCAGTGAGGTTCCGGCAGGTCAGGGGTGTGCGCCCCGGGCTCCTGGCGCCCCTCCCCGCGGACTTGGCGCTCAGCGCGGCCCCTCGGCGACCTCCACCACGCCCGATTCGTACGCGGCGATGACCGCTTGGGCCCGGTCGCGGACGCCCAGCTTGCCGAAGATGCCGGTGATGTGGTTCTTGACCGTGGAGACGCTGATGTCCAGGTCTGCGGCGATCTCCGCGTTGTCGAGTCCGGTGGCCAGCAGCCGCCAGATCTCCCGCTCCCTCGGTGTGAGTCCGGCCGGAACTCCGGCCGTCTGGCGGGCGGGCCTCGCGGGGGCCCGTACGTACGTGGAGATCAGCCGGGTCAGCAGGCGCGGCGCCACCGCGGCCTCACCGGTGTGGACGGTGCGGATCGCGGCCGTCAGCTCCTCCGGGGAGACGTCCTTGGGCAGGAACCCGTAGGCTCCGGCGCGCAGGGCGGCGACCACGTACTCGTCCATGTCGAAGGTGCTCAGCGCCAGGACCCGGCACTCCGGCAGCCGTGCGGACAGTTCCCCGGTGGCCTCGACCCCGTCCAGGACCGGCATCCGGATGTCCATGACGACCACGTCGGGTCGCAGCCGCTCCGCGAGGGCGACCGCCTCGGCACCGTCCCCGGCCTCGCCGACGACCTCGAAGTCCGGATCGGGGGCCAGGATCAGGGCCAGGCCCCGGCGGACGAGCGGCTGGTCGTCGGCAATGAGCACACGGATCATCCGCGTTCTTCCTCTCCCTCTCCCCCGGGCGCATCCGGACCGTGCGGCACCGGCATGCGCGCCGCCACCCGGAATCCGCCGCCGTCGAGGGCGGCCGCCTCCAGGGTGCCGCCCTGCAGGGCGACCCGTTCGCGCATTCCGATCAGACCGTATCCGGAAACCGGGGCCGCCCGCGAAGGCTCCGCCCGCTCCCCCGCCCCGTCGTCGCGGACCTCCACCGTCACCGCGTCCGGACGATACGTCAGCCGTACGTGGGCCCGGGCCCGCCGCCCGGCGTGCTTGCGGGTGTTGGTCAGCGCCTCCTGCACGATGCGGAACACCGTCAGGCCGAGGGCCGGCGGCAGCGGGCGGACCGGCCCCTCCACGGTGAAGCCGGTGTCCAGGCCGCCGAGCCTGGCTTCGGCGATGATCCGGTCCAGGTCGGCGGTACCGGGCTGCGGGGCCGGCGGGGTGCGTTCCGGCTCCTCCCCCGCCCGGAGCACGTCGAGCAGCTGTCGCATCTCGCGCAGCGCCATCCGCCCGGACCCCTCCAGGGTGACCAGGGCCTCGCGGGCCGTCTCGGGGTCGTGCGCGAGGTTGGCCCGTGCCCCGCCGGACATCAGCTGCATGGTGGTGATGTGGTGGGCCACGATGTCGTGCAGTTCGCGGGCGATGCGGCGGCGCTCCTCGGCCACCGCGCGTTCGGCCAGCAGGATGCGCCTGGCCTCGGTCTCCTGCTGCCAGCGGCGCGTCAGCAGCGCGGCGGCGACGACGAGGACGACGGCGACCGTGTTGCCGAGCAGGCCCATGAACCCGCTCGTCCCGCCGTAGCCACCGCTGCCGATCACCGTCAGCGGCACGGCCGCCAGGGCGGCCGCCGCCGTGACGGCCGGGCCGCGCACGCGGGCCACGGAGAAGAGCGCGACGGTCACTCCCGCGGAGAAGTGCGGGCCCTGTGACGTGATCAGGTTCAGTGCCACGCCGAGGGCGAGGACGGCGCCGAGCACGGCTACCGGCCTGACCCGCCGGGCCAGCAGGCAGGGCGCGGTCAGGACCACCAGGGCGAGGGCGGACGCCGTGAGGGGCCGGCCGTTCTCGGCCGCGCCGAACGAATAGCCAACCAGGTCCACGACAACGGCGGCGATGGCGACGAGCGCGTCGTTGCGGGTCCAGTTCAGGGCCCGGATCCCGTTCGAGATCCGGGCGCCGCTCAAGGCCCGGGCGCCCTTCGGGCTCGGGTCCGGGTCCTCGCACCGGACCGGGTTCTCGGTCCGGGCGCCGTTCGCGCCCTGAACGGGCGCGCTCCCGCCCGCCCCGTCGTCCGTTCTGATCATCGGCATGCTCCATCTTCCCATCGGGCGACCCCCGGACCGCGGGTCCCGAGGAGGAGTGCGGACCAGGACCGGAGTCCTGGTCGGGGGCCCGCACCGGCCCCTGGTCCCGGGTGCGAGCTCCTCCCGGGACCTGACGTTTCGGGGTGCGGCCGGTGATGAGCTGGTGAGCAGGCCGGGGACCCCCGGCCGCCGCCCCGTTACGGAGGACTCCTTGATCCGCGCCCTGACCGCCTTCGCCACCCGAAGTCCATGGAAGGTCATAGCCCTCTGGGCGGTACTGGGCATCGCCCTGACGATCTTCGGCCAGGCGCTGGTCTTCCGCGCCACGCAGACGAGCACCGGCGAGTTCCTTCCGGCCTCCTACGATTCGGCGGCCGCGCTGAAGGTCGCCGAGGAACACTTCGGGGTCGAGCCCGATGCCAACCCGCTGACCGTGCTGGTGGCCCGTGACGACGGTGCGCCGCTGACCGACGCCGACGAGCGGCGGATCGACGCCGAGGCGGCGGAGTTGGCCCAGCAGCGGATCGTCATGCCGCGGCCCGAGGACACCCCGCCCTTCCTGGTGCAGGACCGTTCCCAGCAGCCCCGGATCAGCCCGGCGATGACGGCCCCGGACCGGAGCTTCCGGCTGCTGTCGGTCGAGTTGACCGGCAATCCCATGGACCCCGGGATGCAGGACCTGTACCGGGCGTTCCGGGACCACACCCGGGCCGGGTTCGCGGAGGCGGGCCTGCGGACCGGGTTCACCGCCGGGCTCGCGGACACCGTGGACACCGCCGACGCGGAGGAGACCCGGTCGAAGATCGTGGGCGCCGTGATGCTCGCGGTGATCGTACTGCTGCACGTGCTGGTGTTCCGCAGCGTTCTGGCGGCGTTGCTGCCGCTGATCGCCGTCAGCATCATCGGCGGAGCCGCGGCCGGTGTCGTGGTCGGCACCGCACTGCTGACCGGGATCGAACTCGACGGATCCACGCCCCAGTTGATCAGTGTGGTGCTGGTGGGCATCGGCATCGACTACTTCCTCTTCCTGCTCTTCCGCTTCCGCGAGCAGTTGCGGCGCCACCCGGAGCAGTCGGGCCGGGCAGCGGCGGCCGAGGTCGCCGGCCGGGTCGGTACGGCCATCACCTGTGCGGCGCTGACCATCGTCGCCGCGTTCTCCACCCTCGCGGTGGCCACCTTCGGTCAGTTCCGGGTGCTGGGCCCGGCCATCGCCGTGTCGGTCCTGGTGATGCTGCTCGGCAGCCTGACCCTGATGCCGGCCATCCTCGCGGTCGCCGGCCGCAGGATGTTCTGGCCCTCGCGGGCGCTGAAGCGGGAGCCCCGCGCGGGCGTGGCCGCGCGAACGGGTGGGCTGGTGGCACGGCGGCCGCTGACCCTGGTGCTCGCCTCGGTGGCCCTGCTGGGGGCGCTGGCCGCGGGCATGGCCGGGATGCGGATGGACTACGGGCAGAGCCGCGCGGGCGTTGAGCGTACGGCCTCGGCGGCGACGGCGGCGGAGATCGCCCGCGCGCTGCCCGCCGGGGTATCGGATCCGGCGAGCGTGTTCGTGACCGCCTCCGGCGGGGGCACGCTGACGGCCGAGCGCCTCGGCGGACTCTCCCGCGCGCTGGCTTCGGTCGGCGGGGTGGGCCAGGTGGCACCGACGGTGCTGAGCGAGGACCGCCGGGCGGCCCGCATCGACCTGTTCCCGACCGCCGATCCGCACGGGCAGGAGGCCCGCGACCTGGTCGCCGGACCGGTTCGGGAGGCGGTGGCCGCGCACCGGCCGGACGGAACCGAGGCCCATGTCGGTGGTACGGCGGCGATCTTCTCCGACATCGCGTCCGCCGTGGACAAGGACCTGAAGGTGGTCTTCCCGGTGGCGGCGGCGCTGATCGCGCTGATCCTGTTCCTGCTGCTGCGGAGCCTGCTCGCGCCGGTGGTCCTGATGCTCTCGGTGGGCCTGGGCTTCGCGGCGACGCTGGGTGCCTCGACGCTGGTGTTCCAGCACGCGGCGGGTCGGCCGGGCGTGGACTTCTCGCTGCCGCTGGTGCTGTTCCTGTTCGTGGTCGCGCTGGGCACCGACTACAACATCCTGATCACGGACCGGATCAGGGAGGAGATGGACCGGCCCGGTCCGGCCCGTGCGGCCGTGGCCCGGGCGGTGCGCCACACGGCGCCCGCCATCGCGACCGCGGGCCTGGTGCTGGCGTTGTCCTTCGGGAGCCTGGCCGCGAGTCAGGGCTCGGCGACCCAGCAGATCGGCTTCGCCACGGGGCTCGGGATCCTGCTCTCCGCGTTCGTGCTGTCGATCGTGCTGGTGCCGGCCCTGGCCGCGCTCATGGGCCGGTCCCTGTGGTGGCCGCTCCGGCAGCGCCCGGGCGCCGGGGAGTCGGTGGCGGGCGGCGGCGGGCACCGTGAGCCCGAGCGGGTCACGGCCCGCTGAGCCTCCGGCCCGGCGGTGCGGGGGCGGGTGCGCGAAGCTCCGTAGAACGGAGTTCGCGCACCCGCCCCCGTACGCTCAGGCCAGTGTGTCGACCTCGGGGTGTTCGGCCAGCCAGGCGCGGACGGCCTGCTGTTCCTTGCCCTTGCCGGATTCCTGGATCTTGGCCTCCAGGCCGGTGAGCTGGGCCTCCGTCAGCTTGAAGGAGCTCAGCCACTGGGCGACCTTCGGCTCGTCGGCCGCGAAGTCCTTGCGGGCGACGTTGTGGATGCCGTCACCCTTGCCCCAGGCCTCCTGGGGGTCGGCGAGCTTGGTCAGCTCGTAGGAGGCGTACGCCCAGTGCGGCGACCAGAGCACGACCGCGACGGGCTCCTTCTTCTCGTAGGCCCGCTTGAGTTCGGCGAGCATGCCCGGGGTCGATCCGTCGACGACCTTGTACTCGCCGTCGAGCCCGTACTGGGGCAGCACCTTGTCCTTGAGGAGGCCCATCGCGCCGGCGCTGGGCTCGATGCCGATGATCCGGCCCTTGAACTCCCCCGCCTTGCCCTTCAGGTCGGCGAGGGTCTTGACGTCCTTCATGTACGAGGGGACGGCCAGCTCGATGGAGGTCGGCCCGTACCAGGAGCCGAGGTCGTCGAGCTTGTTGCCGTACTTCTTCCAGTACTCGGCCTGCGTCGAAGGGAGCCAGGCGTCGGTCTGGAAGTCGACCTGGCCGCCCGCGAGCCCGGTGAAGAGCGCGCCGAGTTCCAGCTGCTTGGCCTCGACCTGGTACCCGCGGCGCTCCAGGAGCTCCTTCCAGAGGAAGGTGGAGGCGATGCCCTCGTCCCACGGGATGTAGCCGATGCTGAGCTTGCGGCCCTTGCCGATGTTCGCGACGCCGGCCCCGCCGACCGCGTTGACCTGCGACTTCCCGGAGTCTCCGAAGATTCCGAGGCCGCCCGCGACCAGGGACAGCACCACGGCCGAGGCCACGGCGAAGACGGGCTGGGGGCGGTGGCTCCACACCTTGGCGGTGCCGGTGGCGGCGGAGCGGGCCTTCGCGAGGGCGCGGCGGCCGAGCGGGGAAACCTGGCGGCCCAGGGCCCCGGTCATCCGGTCCAGGTACATGGCGAGGATGACGATGGAGATGCCGGCCTCGAAGCCGAGGCCGATGTCCACGCTGCCGATGGCCCGGTAGACGGCGCCGCCGAGGCCGCCGCCGCCGACCATGCCGGCGATGACCACCATGGACAGGCCGAGCATGATCACCTGGTTGATGCCCGCCATGATGGTGGGCAGCGCCAGCGGAAGCTGGACCCGTACGAGGGTGTCGCGCGGGGTGGTGCCGAAGGCCTCGGCGGCTTCGACGAGTTCGGCGTCGACCTGGCGGATGCCGAGCTCGGTCATCCGCACGCCGGGCGCCAGCGAGAAGATGATGGTGGCGATGATGCCGGGCACCACGCCCACCCCGAAGAAGATGATGCCGGGGATGAGGTAGACCATCGCCGGCATGGTCTGCATGAAGTCCAGGACGGGCTTCAGCGTGGTGCTGACCTTGTCGGAGCGCGAGGCCCAGATGCCCAGCGGGATCGCGAAGAGCAGGGTGACCAGGGTCGCGACCACGACCAGCGCGAGCGTGGACATGGCCTCGGGCCACAGGGCCACGGAGTCGACCAGGGCGAAGCCGGCGAAGGCGAGCAGGGCGGCGAGCAGACCGCGCAGCCACCAGGCGGCGACGGCGAGGATGCCGGCCAGCAGCAGGGGGTTCGGCGCGGACAGGACGGCTTCGATGCCGTCGTAGAGCCCGGTGACGAGCGCGGCGATGGCGTCGAACAGCCAGGACAGGTGGCTCTGGAGGAAGTCGACACCGCTGTCGACCCAGGATCCGAGGTTCAGGCGGGGCATCACGCAGCCACCTCCGCGCAGTCCAGGGGGGCGCGCTTCTCGTCGCCGATGAAGGCGACGAGGCGGCCCTGCGGGACGGAGCCGACGACGGTGCCGTCCTCGGCGGTGACGCAGACGTCGTGCGGGACCCGGGCGCTGACGGCGCACACGTCGGCGAGCGGGGTGCCGGCGGAGACGGTGGGGCAGCCGCAGTCCGGCCGGCCTCCGGGGTCCCCGGTCATGACGGCGTCGGCCGTCAGCACCCGCGAGCGGTCCACGTCCTGGATGAAGGAGGCGACGTAGTCGTCGGCGGGGCGGGTGAGGATGTCCTCGGCCGTGCCCTGCTGGACGATGCGGCCGTCGCGCATGACGGCGATGGAGTCGCCGAGCCGCATGGCCTCGTTGAGGTCGTGGGTGATGAAGACGATGGTCTTGCCGAGGCTCTTCTGGAGTTCGAGCAGCTGGTCCTGCATGTCGCGGCGGATCAGCGGGTCGAGCGCGCTGAAGGACTCGTCCATCAGCAGCAGGTCGGCGTCGGTGGCCAGGGCGCGGGCGAGGCCCACGCGCTGCTGCATGCCGCCGGACAGCTCGTCGGGCCAGGACTTCTCCCAACCGCCGAGCCCGCAGAGGGTCAGCGCTTCGCCGGCCCGCCGTTCGCGCTCGGCCCGGGGGACGCCCTGGACCTCCAGGCCGTATCCGGCGTTCTCCAGCACGTTGCGGTGCGGGAACAGCGCGAAGTGCTGGAAGACCATGCTGATCTTGGTGGAGCGTACGCGGCGCAGTTCGGCCGGCGAGAGGGCCGTGAGGTCCTCGCCGTCGATCAGGATGCGTCCCGCGGTG
This sequence comes from Streptomyces sp. NBC_00086, assembly GCF_026343255.1. NCBI lineage: Bacteria > Bacillati > Actinomycetota > Actinomycetes > Kitasatosporales > Streptomycetaceae > Streptomyces > Streptomyces sp. NBC_00086. The sequence continues at coordinate 393,491 of NZ_JAPELZ010000001.1, forward strand.
GGCTCCAGCAGACCGTTGAGCATGCGCAGCAAGGTGGACTTGCCCGAGCCCGACAGACCCATCACGACGAAGATCTGGCCGGGCTCGACGCGGAACGAGGCGTCGATCACCGCCGCCGTCGTTCCCTCGGCGCGCAGCTCGTCGCGGTCGGTCTCGCCGCTTTCGAGCGCGCGGACCGCCTTCGCGACGGCCGCGCCGTTGTCGGGTCCTCTACCGAACACCTTGTACACGTGCTCGGCTGTGAGCGTGGACACATACACCCCAAGGGTCGTACCGGAGACGGCCCACCGGCGTGTGTGCGGCCGGCGGGCCGTGGAGCGGGACGGGATCCGCCCGTCACCCGCGCCCCGGCCGCTGTCGGCCGGCGGACGGGTCCGCTCCAGCAGCGCTACTGCCCCCACTTAACCTCTGCAAACGGTGAAGTGAGTCATGTCACTTACACTGCGTCGCCGGCCGTACCCGTGGCCGCACCCGTGCACGTGGATTCCGCTTGCTCCGGCGATCCGGCTTCGGGCAGCTCCGGGTCGGCGAGCATCGAGGCCCGCAGATGCGCGAGCACCCGGGTCAGGAGACGCGAGACCTGCATCTGCGAGATGCCGAGGGCTGCGCCGATCTGGGCCTGGGTGAGCTCCTCGCCGAAGCGCATGGCCAGCATGCGGCGCTCGCGGTCGCTGAGGCGTTCCAGCAGCGGCGCCAGGGTCTGGATGTCCTCGACGCGCTCCAGCGCCGGCTCCTCGGCCCCCATCGTCTCGGCGAGGCTGTGGCCCTCGGTGCGGCCGTCGGCGTAGTCGGAGCCCGGGGCGTCGAGGGAGCCGCTGGTGTGGCCGTTGGCGGCGACGAGCCCCTCGATGACCTCTTCGTCGGTGAGGGAGAGGTGCGCGGCGAGGTCGGCGACCGTCGGCGGCCGGTCGAGGAGCGCGGTCAGGTCCTCCTTCGCCTTGGCCAGGTCGATGCGCAGTTCCTGGAGCCGGCGCGGGACGCGGACCGCCCAACTGGTGTCGCGGAAGTGCCGCTTGACCTCCCCGGTGATGTACGGCATGGCGAGGGAGGCGAACTCCACCTCGCGGGCCGGGTCGAACCGGTCGATGGCCTTGATCAGGCCTATGGTGCCGACCTGGAGGAGGTCCTCCAGGTCGCCTCCGTCTCCGCGGCCGCGGAAGGGGCGGATGGCGAACCGGACGAGCGAGCAGTTCATCTCGATGAGGGTCTCGCGGACGTACCGGTACTCGGCGGTGCCCTCGTCGAGCTCGTGGAGCCGGCGGAAGAAGAGCCGCGTCAGCTCGCGCGCGTCCGCGGGGGCCACCTCGCGGGGCTCCTCGATCCGGGGCGGGAGCACGGTGCCCGCGGGCTCTCTGCCGACGGCCGGGCTCGGGGCTCTGCCGGAGCCGGGGCCCGGGGCGGGACCGGCGAGCCGGCCGGCGCAGGGGCCGGGGCGGGTACCGGTGCGGGGGCCGGGAACGGAGCCGGAAAGGGATCCGGTCCGGGGGCCGGGAAGGGGGCCGGCGGTATGGGAGAACGGGTTGGGCATCGGCACGGGGTCGCTCCTTGGGCTGGTCGGCTTGCGGCGCATGACCTTGATGGGCGTTCACCCTAGCCGGTTCCGGATCCGTTCCCCAGTTCCCTTCCTCCTAGATCAACCAGCCGGATCCCTGCCGCATTTGCGGCAGGGATCCGTTCCGGTCGCACATCGTCCGTCCGGCCGCAGTTCCCTCGGCCGTCCGGTCAATTCCCGGCGGCGGCGCGCCCGGTGGCGGAGGGGGAAGCGACCCCGGGGACGGCTGAGGAGGCGGCTCCCGAGGTGGTGCGCAGGGCCCGGATCAAGGCCTCGACGCCGGCCTCGGCCTTGGAGCGCGGGCAGCCCACGTTGAGGCGTACGAAGCCCGCGCCCTCGGGGCCGTAGGCGGTTCCGGGCATGATCGCCACCTTCTCGGTATGAATCAGCTCACGTTGGAGCACCTCGTCGGGAACTCCGAGGGGCCGGAGATCGATCCAGGCGAGGTAGCCGGCCCGGGGCGGATGCCAGTCCAGCTCGGGGAAGGCCTCGGCGAGGCGGTCTCCGACCATGCGCAGGTTGTCCGCCACGTAGGCGTTGAGTGCGTCGAGCCACGGTCCGCCCTCGCGGTAGGCGGCGATGTGCCCGGCGATGGAGAGGACCGCCGGGGAGGACAGTCCGTCGGCGTCCTTGAGGAGGGTGAGATAGCGCTCACAGGACTCCGCATCGCCGAAGATGCCGTAACTGCCGGTCAGCGCCGGGATGTTGAAGGACTTCGAGGCGGAGGTCACGATGGCCCAGCGGCTGCCGGGGCGGCCGTGCAGTGCCCAGGGGCGGTGCGGGGTGTGCGCGAGGTCGGAGTGGATCTCGTCGCTGATCACCGCGACCCCGTGGCGCTCGCACAGCTCGGCCGTCCGCTCCAGCTCGGCCCCGCTCCACACGTGGCCGGTCGGATTGTGCGGGGAGCAGAGCAGCAGCACGGTGGTGTCGGGGCGGGCCAACTCCCTTTCCAGGGCGTCCCAGTCGTGGAGCGGGACCCCGCGCATGTCCCGGTCGCGGGCGGCGAGGAGACGGGGGAAGGCGTCGTAGGCCGGGGTGTGGACCACGACCCCGTCGCCGGGCGAGGACCAGAGGTCCAGGATCCGGCCGACCTGGTAGAGGACGGCGGGGGCGTAGGCGATGCGGTCCTGCTCGACGGGGGTGTCGTAGCGGGTCGCGTACCAGTGCCGGACGGCGGAGAGGAAGTCCTCGTGGCGCCAGCGGGAGTAGCCGAGGACCCCGTGCTCCAGGCGGCCGCGCAGGGCGGCGAGGACCTCGGGGGCGGTCTCGAAGTCCATGTCGGAGATCGTGAAGGGGAGCAGGCCGGCGGCGCCGAAGCGGTCCTCGACGTAGTCCCACTGGGTGCACCAGGTGCCGTGCCGGTCGACCGGCACGTCGAAGTCGCAGATTTCGTGGAAGCCGTGGAGGCCCTGGAGGCCGTCGGAGTCTGGGTGGGTCATGGTTCAGCCGACCGGGGTGAGCTTGGCGATGGCGTCCTTCACGGACTGGACCTGGGGGCCGATGATGACCTGCACGTTGTGCTCGTCGAGCCGGACCACGGCGATGGCTCCGAGCTTCTTCAGCCGGGCGTCGTCCAGCAGCGCGGCGTCGCCGACGGTCATGCGCAGGCGGGTGATGCAGTTGTCGAGGGCGTGGATGTTGGCCGGGCCGCCGAGGGCTTCGAGGAGGGCGACCGGGTCGTACTTGCCGGCGACCAGCTCGGCCTTGGGGGCATCGGCATCGGCCCCGGTGTCCACCGCCCCGGTGTCCGCGAGTTCGGGGCCGGTGGGCTCGTCGTCGCGTCCGGGGGTCTTCAGGTTGAACTTGGTGATCGCCCAGCGGAAGAGGAAGTAGTAGACGGCGAACCAGATCGCGGCGATCACCGGGACCAGGTACCACTTGGTGGTCGTGCCCTGGAGGACTCCGAAGACCAGCAGGTCGATGACGTTGCCGTCGGTGTTGCCGATGTACACGCCGAGGACGGCGGCGACCAGGAAGCCGAGTCCCACCAGGACCGCGTGGATCAGGTACAGCCACGGGGCGATGAAGAGGAAGAGGAATTCGAGGGGCTCGGTGACCCCGCCGACCACGCAGGCCACGACACCGGAGATGAGCAGCGCCTTGATCTCCGGGCGCATCGTGCGCTTCGCGCAGTGGTACATGGCCAGCGCGGCGCCCGGCAGACCACCGAGGTACGCCGCCATCTTGCCCTGGGAGAGGAACTGCGTCGCGGTGTGCGCCGCGCCCGAGGGGGTGGTGCAGGAGAGCTGCGCGTAGAAGAGGTTCAGGGCGCCGCTGACGTTCTCCCCGCAGACCGTCCCGGCGCCGCCGGCGTCGGTGAAGCGGAACAGCGCGACGAGGATGTGGTGCAGGCCGATCGGGCGGAGCAGCACCTCGCCCATGCCGAAGAAGAACGGGCCGAAGACTCCGGCGTGCGCGATGCCCGTGCCGACGGAGGCGATCCAGCTTCCGAGGGTGGGCCAGACGAGCGGGACGAGGAGTCCGACGATGCTCATGGCCAGGGCGGAGACGATCGGGACGAAGCGCAGGCCGCCGAAGAAGGCGAGCGCGTCGGGCATCTGCTTGGTCCGGTAGCGCTTGTGCAGCAGGGCCACGATGACACCGACGGCGACCGCGCCGAGCAGTCCGGTGTCGATGGACTTCACGCCGAGCACGTCGGCGATGCCGTAGTGCGCGATCTCGCCCTTGTCCTCGAAGTCCACGCCGCGCGTGGTGAGGAAGAAGTTGACGGCGAGGTTCATCGAGGCGAATCCGACGAATCCGGAGAAGGCGGCGACGCCCTTGTCCTCACGCGCCAGGCCCAGCGGAATCGCCATCGCGAAGAGGACCGGAAGGAATTTGAAGGCCACCAGTCCGGTGTTGGACATCCAGGTGAAGGCCAGCTGGAGGGGTTCGTTGTCCAGGAAGGAGAGGTTCTGCAGGACGGCCGGGCTGGAGAGCGAGGAGCCGACGCCGAGCATGATGCCGCAGAAAGCCAGGAGCGCTACGGGCAGCATGAAGGTCTTGCCCAGGCCCTGGAGGAATTCCCAGAGCGCTGCCTTCGTCTTCTTCATGGTGGATCTTTCGTCCGGAATCGGAGGGGGTCAAGGGGGTCGCACATAAAGATTCCGTTCTGTGAACGTCTGGCACTAAGAGGAGAAGGGCCCCTATCCGTAAGGCCTGATTGCTCCCGCGCGGGCCCGGCGCGGGCCTCTTGTGCGGAGCTTGTGAAGGCAGCACTCTGAGCGGACGACTCAGGGGGGTCACATTTAATGATCATGCGATCACGCTTATTGCGGCGCTACGGAGCCGCGCTCGCACTCGCCTCGGCGCTCGCGCTCGGGTTGGACACCGGGGCCTCGGCCGCGGCCCCGCCGGAGGGGGAGGTCCTGTACGCCGGAGCTCCCGGAGCCGTCGCCGACAGCTACCTCGTCCTGCTGGACCCGGCGCGCGCCGGCTCCCGTACGGACCGGGGCCGGGCCGTGGTCGAGCGGTCCGGCGGCACGGTCGGCCGGACGTACGACTCGGCGGTCAACGGGTTCTCCGTCAAGATGACGCAGAAGCAGGCGCGGCGGCTCGCCGCCGATCCGGCGGTGACGGCGGTCGCGCAGAACCGGAAGCTGCGGCTGGACACCACCCAGCCGAGCCCGCCGTCCTGGGGCCTGGACCGGATCGACCAGCGCAGGCTGCCGCTGAACAACTCCTACACCTACGCGACTTCGGCCGGCGCGGGCGTCACCGCCTACGTCATCGACACCGGGGTCAACATCAGCCACCAGGACTTCGGCGGGCGCGCCCGGTACGGGTACGACGCGATCGACAACGACTTCGAGGCCGACGACCTGCACGGGCACGGTACGCACGTGGCCGGAACGGTCGGGGGCACCACCTTCGGCGTGGCCAAGAAGGCGAACATCGTGGCCGTCCGGGTCCTCGACTGGAACGGCGAAGGCACCACGGAGCAGGTGGTCGCGGGCATCGACTGGGTCACCCGCAACGCCGTGAAGCCGGCCGTCGCGAACATGAGCCTGGGCGGGGACCCGGACACCGTGCTGGACGCGGCGGTCAGGGGCTCCATCGCCTCGGGCATCACCTACGCGGTGGCCGCCGGCAACCAGTCCAAGGACGCCTCCACGCATTCGCCGGCCAGGGTTTCCCAGGCGCTGACCGTCGGGGCGACGAGCGTCCACGACGCACGCTCCTCGTACTCCAACTACGGTCCGCTGGTGGACCTCTTCGCTCCCGGGGACTCCATCACCTCGGCGGCCTACTGGAGCGAGGACACGAGCACCGTGATGTCGGGCACCTCGATGGCCAGCCCGCACGTGGCGGGCGCGGCGGCGCTCTACCTGTCCACCCACCGCACCTCCACCCCGGCCCAGGTGATGAGCTACCTGAAGGCCGCCGCCACCACCTGGGCGGTCCTCGGCGCCGGGACGGGCTCCCCGAACCGCTCCCTCTACGTGGGCGGCGTACCGAACAAGGTGCCCGGCAAGCGGTTCGCCAACGGCACGAACTACGCCGTCGCGGACCTCGGGACCATCAATTCCCCGATCACGGTCAGCGGCGTCACGGGCAAGGCTCCGGCCCAGCTGGACGTGGAGGTGTACGTCAAGCACCCGGACTCCGGGACCTTGAAGATCGACCTGATCGCACCCGACGGGACGGTGTACCCCATCAAGGACGAGTACACGGACTGGGGCGAGAGCAACCTCGTCGGGCTGTACACGGTGAACGCCTCCTCGGAGACGGCCAACGGGGTCTGGAAGATGCGCGTGTTCGACGCCTTCGCCGGACACACCGGGTACCTGGACGCGTGGGCGCTGCGCTTCTGAACGGCCTGGCGGCGGCGCGCTCCGGGGGCTGAGGCCCCCGGAGCGCGCCGCCGTTCGCACGGGCCGGGTCAGCCGTTGGGGACGGTGTCCACGAAGGCCGTTCCCGCGGTCCGGTAGCCGCCGACCTTGGCGGCCACCTGGGCCGGGGTGAGGACCTGGTCCTTGACGTGCAGGACGTAGTCCACCTTCTGGTCGTAGGCGCGCGCGGTGGATCCCGGCTGTCCGTTGAGGTCGATCAGCCACTGGTTGAAGTTGATCGACATGCCCCGCTCGGGCAGGTACTTGGCGTCGTGGACGCCGAAGACCTGGCCGTCGACGTAGTAGGTGATGGCGTTGTTGTCGATGGTGAGCACCAGGTCGTGCCAGCCCGCGTAGCTCGTCCGGGCCTCGGAGTGCTGGTTGACGGCCACCCACGGGTCGGCCTGGTACGTCTCCCACGACGTGGTGTAGAGGATGTTCGCGGGCTCGCCCCAGCCGCCGTTGGGCAGGTACTCGAAGTCGTACTCCGAGTAGTCGTCGGCCAACGGGGCCTTGAGGTCGTTGATGGGGAAGAAGGTCTGCACGAGGTGGTCCCCGTCCGGGCCGTACTTCGGGGCGTCGGAGAACTTCACCCGCGCCGCGTACGTGCCGTTCTTGAACTTCATCGTCTTGGTGAGGATCTCGGTGTGCTTGGTGCTCTCGCCGGTGCCGGCCGTCGAGGTCTCCAGGTTCATGATGGTGTTGCCGCCCTCGGCGGCGAAGGTGACGTTCTCCGGTGCCCAGGTGGCGCCCGGGACGCCGGGGCCGCCGGCGTTGGAACGCACGCTCCAGCCGTGGGCCCCTATCGCCGGGTCGGTGGAGGAGGTGTACGTGAAATCGTCGAAGAGGGTGGCTCCGGCCGGTCCCGGGTCGGTCGGGGTCGGCGTGGGGCCCGTCGGCGTCGGGGTCGGGTCCGTCGGAGTCGGCGTCGGGTCGGGGACGTTGCCTCCGGGCGCGGTGCCCCAGACGGTGCCGGTGCCCAGCTTGGCGGTCACCTTGTCCCAGTCTCCGTACGCGGTGCGGGACGCGTCGAAGGAGTAGTCGTCGGACTGGCGCAGCGTCTGCCAGTCGGCGCGGTGGAAGCGCAGCTGCATGTCGCCGGTGTCGGCGCCCGGGGCGAGGCTGCCGGCGCCGCCGGTGAAGGCGATCTCCAGGTAACGGTCGGCGGTGGCCGTCGGGGTGGCCATGGTGTGGAAGGTGCCGGTGATGTTGGCGCAGCCCTTGACCGCCCAGGAACAGGCGAACCGGTACTGGGTGCTGGGGCTGTCCGCCTTGAAGTAGTAGCGGAAGCTGACCTGGCTCAGGGAGACGGTGCCGGAGCCGTTGTTGACCACCTTGAACCAGGGCTCCGCCTGGTCGGCGGTGGCCCCGGTCGCGCTGGTGCGGTACTGGACCTTGACGGAGTCGGCCGCCGCGTTGGCGGGCAGGGCCGTCAGGGCGGCCGAGCCGAGACCGGCGGTCAGGGCGATGGCCAGGGCCAGGGCCGTACGGCGCTTGCGCAGGGGGGTGCTGCTCGGGGTGTGGCGCGGGGCACGGGTCGGGGTGCTCATGCTGCGTTCCTCTCGGGGTGGGGGGAGGGAAGGGATCGGCCGCGCACGCCGAGGGCGGCGAGCCGGGTCTGGTGGTGGCCTTGGCGGCGCAGGAAGTCCGGCCAGTCGCGGTGCGCCGACCACGCGGTGTCGGCGAGGGCGCACAGCCGGGGGAAGGCCAGGTATTCGAGCTCGGCGGGGGTGCGCGCGTACTCGGTCCACAGCTGCGCCTGGGTGCCGAGGACGCGGCGCGCGGCCTCGGGCTCCCAGTGCGCGGGGGCGGGGTCGTTGTCGTAGACGCCGCGCAGGTCGAGCACGCCGCCGTCCTGGCCGCGCGGTTCGCCGGGGTCGGCGGACTGCGGGTAGTCGAGGTAGGTGGAGCGGTAGGGGGTCATGATCACGTCGTGGCCGCGCAGGGCGGCGGCCCGTCCGTGCTCCGCGTCGAGCCAGGCCAGGGCCGTGAAGGAGGCGGGCAGTTCGGTGCCGGTCCCGGTCCAGCCGAGCGGGCGGCGGCCGAGCCGGGCCAGGTGCGCGGCGACCTCGCCGAGGAACCAGCCGTGGAGCGCTCCGGGGCCGGCCAGGCCCTCGGCGGCGACCCGGGCGCGGGCGGCCGGGGAGCGTTCCCATTCCACGCGGGGGCATTCGTCACCGCCGAGGTGGACGTAGGGCCCGGGGAACACGTCCGCGACCTCGTCCAGCACGCCCCGGCAGAAGTCGAGCACGGCGTCGTGGACCCCGAAGACGTTCTCGCAGACCCCCCAGCGGGTCCACGTGTCCAGCCGGACGCCGGGCCGGTTGCCGAGTTCGGGGTAGGCGGCGAGGGCGGCGCGGGCGTGGCCGGGCATCTCGATCTCGGGTACCACGCTGACCCCGCGCCGGGCCGCGTAGGCGACGAGCCCGGCCAGTTCCGCGCGGGTGTAGGAGCCCTCGTGCGGGATCCCGTCGCCCTCGGTCTGGGCGCGGCGGCCGCCGGTCGCGGTGAGCCGGGGGTAGGCCTCGACCGGCATCCGCCAGCCCTGATCGTCGGTGAGGTGCAGGTGCAGGACGTTGAGCTTGTGCAGCGCGAGCAGGTCCACGAAGCGGCGTACGTAGGCCACGGGCTGGAAGTGACGGGCCACGTCCAGCAGGGCTCCGCGCCAGGCGAACCGCGGCCGGTCGGTGATCCGTACACAGGGCACCGACCAGCCGGCGGCGGGCGTACGGGGCTGCGCGCCCTCGGCGGCCAGCGCCTCGGGCGGCAGCAGCTGGCGCAGGGTCTGCACCCCGTGGAGCAGCCCCTCGGGGCGGGCGGCGCGCAGCAGGACGGAGTCGGGGCGGACGGTGAGGGCGTACCCCTCGGGGCCGAGGGACTCCTCCCCGGCGGGCGTGTCCCCGGGGGTCAGGAGCAGGGTGATCCGCCCGTCGGGGTCCGGGGCCAGCGGCAACCCGGTGGTGGGGGCGAGCAGTTCGCGCAGCAGGCCGGCCGCCGCCTCGGCGCCGGGTCCGGCGCGCAGTCCGGTGTTCCGGTCCAGGGTGAAGCGGCCCGGCAGGGCGGTGACCGAGTCGGGGCGCGGGACGAGCCCGAGGTCGGGGCGGAGGGAAGCGGCGGCGGCAGCGGCGGTCACGGTCTCGGAGATTCCTCACCTGGTCGTTCCGTCAACTCATCTACCGAGGCGTGGAGTTGACCAACTGACCAATTGGTTAGCTGAGTGGCTAGAAGGTGACACGACCCGAGTGCGCCGTCAACCCCGCACGGCCCGAATAATTTCGACGGACTCCTCGCGCCCCCGCCTCATCGAGTGGTTAGATGCACATGACCAGTTGGACAGGTGAGCAGAGAGAAGAGGGGGCGGGCCATGACGAAGGACGCAACCGACTCGCAAGGATCCGTACTCAAGCGCGAACGGGTCCGTGAGCACCTGCTGGGGCTCATCGACATCCGGCGGCCCGGCGACGCCATCCCCTCCGAACGCACCCTGTGCGCCACCCTGGAGGTCTCCCGCCCCACCCTGCGCGCGGCGGTGGACGAGCTCGTGGCCACGGGGCTGCTCGTGCGCGAGCACGGGCGCGGGATGTTCGTCGCCCCCGCCAAGATCACGCAGGAACTGGCCGCCGACGAGGCGGCCTTCGCGATGCGGCAGGCGTCCGGCCACTGGTCCAGCCGGGTCCTGGAGCACTCCACCGTCCAGGCGGGCGCCCGGATCGGCCGCCGGCTGCGCATCTCCCCCGGTGCGAGCCTGCTCTACATCGCCCGGCTGCGGCTGGTGGACGGCGCCCCGATGGCCATCGAGCACCTGCACATTCCGGCCGACCTGGTACCGGCCCTGACCCCGGCGGAGCTAGAGGCCGGGGACCTCTACGAGCACCTGCGCGACCACCACGGCGTGTACGTGCACGAGGCGCAGCAGTCCATCGAGCCGACGGTGGTGAACGAGGGGGAGGCGGGACTGCTGGACGTCCCGCTGCTCTCCCCCGCCCTGCTCATCGAGCGGCTGACCACCGACTCCACCGGCCGGCCCGTGGAGTACGTGCACTCCGTGTACCGCGGCGACCGCTACCGGATCGTCTCGCGCCTGGCCCTCGGGGTGTCCCCGGGAGCCGGCCGGCCGGGCGGCCACCACCCGGGGATCCCGCCGGGCGACCTCGGCCGCCGGGCGGTCATCACCTCCACCACCACCGGGGACGTCCACACCAGCACGTGACGGTCCCGCACGGGTCGGTACCACACGTGACGGTCCCGGACGGGTCGCTCCCGCACGGGCCGGCACCACACGTGACGGTCCCGCACGGGCCGCTCCCGCACGGGCCGGTCCTCCAACGGTCGGTCAGACGCGGACGAAGACCGCCTTGAGGTCGTGGGCCTTGTCCATCGTGACGTTGACCTGGGCCGAGGTGATCGCGTAGCGCTGCCCGTCGAGCTCCCACGCGGCGATCCGGTACCCGCGCGGCGGGGTGGCCGTCACCTTGATCGAGGTCCCCGGCCGGTACGGGCCCCAGGTGTCGGGGCGCAGTCCCTCGCCCAGGGTCAGGGCGTGGCGCTGGCGCGGCTGCGCGGGGGCGCGGTAGCCGGCGATGACCGGAGCGGTGATCCGCGCGACGGCCGCGTTGTTGTTGTAGGCGTCGCCGAGCGGCTGGCCGTCCCAGGTGTTCTCGGTGTTCGAGTACTGGTTGACGGCCGTGCAGGGACCGCCGCAGGCCGAGGAGTAGGCCATCAGCGTGTGGTGGCGGCGATCGGGCGTGATGTAGCCGGTGCTGTAGGGAGTGGTCAGGTAGGGCCGGTAGTCCTCGCCGCCCATCTGCTCGTCCAGGGTGGCCCGGTCGTGCCACAGCCCGAGGTTGTGGCCCACCTCGTGGCCGAAGTTGTACCAGAGCGCCACGGTCCGGTAGTCGACGACCGAGTACGCCTGGTCGTCGGTCTTCTCGCTCGGCGGCTGCGGGAGGTTGCCCTGTCCGCTGCTCGTTCCGTTCGGGACCTCGATCATCAGGGAGACCAGGTCCGCGCCGTACTTCTCGCGCAGCGCGGCGGCCGGGGCGCCCAGCCGGGGCTCCCTCGGGTTGGAGATCAGGCCGTGGACGACCGGCGCGGTCTCCTGGTCCGCCGGCGCGTAGTAGTTCGCCTTGTAGGTGGCCACGATGTCCACGCTCGCCTTGATGTTGCTGTCGGCGAAGGCGTGGTTGATGCTCGTCTCGGCGAAGGCGATCCGCGCGAGCATCGCCTCCTCTCCGCCCATGCCCCACTCGGCGCGGGGGGTGTAGCCGACCACCATGTCGATGACGACCGGCCCGGCGGACGCGGCGCGGGTCATCAGCTGCCTGCGGGCCTCCGCGATGACCGCGGGGTCGGGGTTCTCGTACTGCGGGTCCGCGTCGTCCTGCGCGGGCTTGACGTGGAGGCCGGGGTCCTCCTCCGTGATCAGCAGCCGGCCCGGTTCGTTGCGGGGCTGCGCGATGCGGTAGGCCCGCTCGCCCAGGTCGAAGAGGGCGTCCACGCCGACGGCGTCCGGTGCGGCTCCGGGGTCGCAGACTCCGGTGGTCGACAGCACCACCCGGCGGTGCACTCCGGGCCCGACCGGGTGCCCGTCGACCTTGACGACCTCACCGCTCCACTTGACGGCTCCCCCCGCCGGGTCGCGCTCGACACCGGACTCCACGACCTCGATGGAGGTGTCGGAGAACGGCCTGAAGGTGTGTCGGCGCGGGGTGCCGAAGGGCTGGTCCGTGCACAGCCAGCGGTAGTCGGCCAGGTCGAGGTCGATGGTGCGGCTGCGCAGCACGTGGCCTGGCGGCGGGGGCTCGGCCGCCGGGTGCGCGGGCGCGGCGGCCAGGGCGGGCGGCAGGCCGAGGGCGGTGGCGGAGAGGGCGGCGAGCAAGCCGGTGGCCAGGCCGAGACGAGAGATGATCATGCGCGTACGAACGCACCTCCACACCGGCCCGGTCCACGCCGACACCCGCTCCCGCGACCGCGTCACCCGGCCACCCCGCCCCGGCTCACCCCGACGGGCCCGGTGGGCACCGGTCGGGCCCTACGTGACGCGGAAGCCGATGGCGGCCGGCGACCGGTCGAAGGTCAGCCGGTCCCAGGTGGGGAAGACGAGATCGGTGACGGCGAGCAGCCGGCCGGCGGCGTCGTGCAGGGTGCGGCGTACGGAGAGCCCGCCGGGGGGCGCGGCCTGCGGCGAGTTGGTCCGGGTCATGGTGATGGTCTCGGCGACCCGGCCGGCCCGCGCGGCCCCCTCCAGCCAGTGGTGCAGGGGCCCCAGGTCCTCGTCCCGGACGCCCGCCACCAAGCGGTCCCGGTAGCGGGCCAGTTCGGGGGTCCGGACGACGGTGCGGGGACAGAGGTACGTCACCGCGTGCCGCCGGGTCTGGCCCGTCGGGCCGCTCTCGCGGTGGTGGTGGACCAGGGTCTGCTCCCCGCCCCGCATGCCGAGCTGCTCGGCGAGCGCCGGAGCCAGGGTGACGAGGGTGAGCCACGCCTGGTCGGTGACCCCGGCGGGCGTCGTCTCCGGCGGGGCCGCCGGGACCGCCGGCGCGGGGGCGAAGACCGGGGTCGGGTCCGGGGCCGGGTCCGGGACCGGGACCGGGACCGGAGCCTGGGCCGGAGCCCGGGCCGGTTGGCCGGCCGGGACCGCCGGGCGGGTGCCGCGCCGGCCGGTGACGACGAGGCCGTCCTGCCTCAGGTGCTGGAGGGCGGCCCGGATGGTCTGCCGGTTGACCTCGTAGCGTGCGGCGAGGCTGCGCTCGGAGGGCAGCCGGGCGCCGGGGGTGAGTGCGGTGAGGTCGAGCTCGCGCCGCAACGCTGCGGCGATCCGCTGGTACTTGGGCATGGCGGCCGGGCCGCCGCCCCGCGAAGGGGAGGGCATGGCTTCTCCTCTGACGGGAGGTCAAGGACTGCGCGGTCTGCTCGACCAACGTAGCATTGGTCTATACCTGTCGGTGAGAGGGGATCCGTTATCCGGACCCTGTTTGGCCGGAACCGCACGCTCCCTCAGGGCCGCAGCGGGTTGGGAAGCGGCAGGTAGCGGGAGTCGGCGCCGTCGGCGCGGGTCCAGCGCAGCAGCAGGTTGGTCTTGGCCGGGAGACTCGGGGCGGCCAGCAGGGCGGCGATCTCGGGAAGGTCGTGGGCGGCGCCGAAGCGCCGGAACTCCGCGCGGGCGGCGGGCCACAGGTCCCCGGCCGCCTCCGGGTGGCTCTGCGCGAGCGCGCCCGCGACCTCGGTCAGGTGGTTGACCACCAGGCAGTAGACGAGGCGCTGCCAGGCGGCCTCCCGGTCCAGGTCCGGGAGGAGCTTCACGCCCTCGGCGTCCCGGAAGAGGGCCTGCGCGGGCACGCCCTGGGCGTCGACGGCGACCAGGGTGTTCTGGAGGTGCGCTTCCAGGACCACGCCGTGCCGGGCGAAGAGGTGCAGCACGGGAGGCACCACCTGGCGCAGGTACGCCCGCCACCACCCGGCAGGGTCGGCCGTTGCCGCCAGCGGGCTGCCCGGATACCCCTCCGCCAGCGCGGCCGCGAGCAGGGGTGTGACGCCGGGCTCCGCGTGCGCGGCCAGCCCGTCGCGGACCAGTACGGCGAGCTCCTCGAAGGCGAAGGAGGCCGTCCGGTACCCCCGGTCGGGCAGCCAGGCCGCACTCGACCCGGACCGGCGCAGTTCCGCGAAGCCCGCCTCGACCGCCGCGTCCGTGCGGCGCAGTTTCAGCAGGTCGTGCCGCCACAGCCTGCGCACGTCGTTGGTGATCCGCACGTCGAGGCTGAACTTCACGAACAGATCGCCGGCGGCGGCGCCCGCCGTGCCCGCGGCGTCTGCGCCACGGCCACTACCGCTGCCGCTGCCGCTGCCGGGAACGTACAGGGTCCGGATCGAGGCGGTCGGCCAGACCGGCACCCGCCCGGCGCCCAGCGACAGCAGTCTCCCGTCCGCGAGGGCCTCGCGGACCGCGGGCCGGCCCGCGACCAGGTCGAGCTGCCAGGGGTGGGCGGGCAGCAGCCGGTAGCCGGCCGGGGCGCGCGGCCCTCCCAGCGCCTCCGCGAGCGAGTCGACCGCGGCGGCCGCGGCCGGTCCGCCCTCCTCGGCGACCTGGTCCTCGCGCACGCCCAGGAAGGCCAGCGGGAAACGGGCGTACGCCTCGGGGGCGTACGGCAGCCAGCCGTTGGCCGGACCGCCGCCCCGGGCCTTGGGGGCCGGGTGATGGGGGTGTCCCATGACCAGGGACTGTTCGGACCGGACGTACGGGTCCGCCGGCGGCGGCGTGGCCGCGCGGGCGGCCAGCAGCGCGGCGATGGTCTCGCGGCTGTCGGCGATCTCGACCGGGAGCTCGTCGTTGGACACGCCGGTGTACTGGCGCAGTTCGTCGGAGACGAGTTTGACCAGCTCGGTATGGGTGAGCGGATGCCAGCCGGCCCCGGTCTCCAGCTCGGGCCGCTCGGGCCTGCGTCCCGCACGCACCCGCAGCGACCGCCCGCTGCCCGACAGCCGGTACGCGCACCAGCCGTCCCCCTCGGAACCCCCCGGCCCGGCGAGCGGGACCGGCTCTGCGGCCTCCCGCAGGAGGCAGTTCAGGAGCGGGGCCGCCGCATAGGCGTCGGCGGCGGCGTTGTCGGTGGCGTTGAGGTCCACGGATTCCATTCGGTACGTCCAGAGCGCCGGAAGTGCGCGGGGGCGTACGACCGGCCGTGATCTTCAGTATCCGCGATGATGAAGTGATCATCACGTCATCCGAGAGGACCGGGGCCCTGGATCCCAGCATGCACCTCCCCGCCACCGCGGCCGAAGAGGCCGTCGCCGCCGAGCTCGCCGCGCTGTCCGAAACCGGTCCCGCGGGACCGGGCCGACCCGCGGGTCCGGGCAGACTCGCCGGACCGGGCGGACCCGCCGGACCGCATGGACCCGCCGGCACGTACCCCGGCAGCCTCGGGTCCGCCTACGCCGCCGCGCTCCCCGGCGCGCGGGCCGCCGTACTGACCCGGCTGTGGCGGGCGTTCGCCTTCGAGCCGCTGCCGTGGATCACCCGCCGGGAGCGGGGTTCCGGTTCGCTCGCGCTCCGGCTCGCCTCCGGCTCCCGGCTGGAGGGCCCCCTTCCCGACCCGTACGCGACGACCTTCTCCGCGGCCCGCGCCTCCGCGCCGCCCGTGGCCGAGCTGCTGCTCGACGGCCGCCCCTACCGGCGGGCCGCCGCGCTGGTGGCGGCGCTCGGGCTGCCGTACGGGGAGGAGTTCGCCGCCGAGCTCGACGAGAGCACGGCCTCCCTCGCCCTGTCCCGGGCCGGCCAGCCGACCGGCCCGGACGACGCCGCGGACCTCGCCGCCTGGGAGTGGGAGCAGCGGGTGGTGGACGGCCATCCGTACCACCCCAACTGCCGCTCCCGCCCCGGTTTCACGGTGGCCGAGCAGCTCGCCTACGGACCCGAGCACCGGCCGGTGGTCACCCTCGGGCTGGCCGTCGTACGGGCCGCGGAGTGCCGGGTGACCGGCGATTGGCCCGACCGGTGGCGGGAGGCCGGGCGGATCCTCGTACCGGTCCACCCCTGGCAGGCGGAGCACGTGGTCAAACAGGGGGCAGCTCAGGAAAGCGGGCACGAGCTGCGGCCCGGGCCCGCCGCGCACCCGCTGATGGCCCTGCGCACCCTCTCTCCCGCCGACGGCGGACCTCACGTCAAGACCGCGCTCAGCACCCGCCTCACCTCCTCCGTGCGGGACATCTCCGTCTACTCCATCGAGACGGCCGCCGCCGTATCCGGCTTCGCCCAGAGCCTGTCCGAGCGGCTCGACGGCCGCCTGCACATCACCCGCACCCTGGGCGCCGTCACCGCCGGCACCCCGGACCTGGCCGCCGTGCTCCGCGAGCCGCCCGAGGCGTACGCGGACCGGGGCGCGGGCGAGCGCGTCCTGCCCGTGGCCGCCCTGGCGCTGACCCCGTACGTGCGCTCCGACACCTGGCGGGCCGGTTTCGCCCGCCTCGCGCTGTCCGTCTGCCTGCGGGTCCTGGATCTCGGGGTGGCCCTGGAGGCCCACGGCCAGAACCTGCTGGTCGTGCTGTCCGCCGAGGGCGCCCCGCTGCGGCTCGTGTACCGCGACCTCGCCGACATCCGGATCAGCCCGGCCCGCCTCGCCCGCCACGGCCTGCCGGCGCCACCTCTGTCGGGCCGGCTGATCACCGATGACGTGACCCTGTTGCGCCGCAAGCTCTTCGGTTCGCTGGTGGCGGGGGCGCTCGGCTCCACGGCCGGTTCGGCCGCCGCGCTCGCCGCGGACCTGGCGGCGGCCGCGCCCGGCCTGCCCGCCACGGCCGACACCCGGGCGCTGCTGACCGGACCGCTGCCGACCAAGGCGCTGACCCTGATGCGGCTGAGCCCGGGGGTGCCTGGCGATCAGTGGGCCGAGCTGGACAATCCGCTGACCGGGGGCTGAGTTCGGGGCTCCGGCGGGCTACTGTCCGGGGGCATGGCATCGACTTCGCACCTGAACTCCGTCCGGTCGTCCTACGACGCCGTCGCCGCCGACTACGCCGCGCTGCTGACCGGAGAGCTGGAGGGCAAACCGCTGGACCGGGCGATGCTGGCCGCCTTCGCGGAGTGCGTGCGCGGGGACGGGCCCGGCGCCGGCCGGGCGGTCGCGGACCTGGGCTGCGGACCGGGCCGGGTGACGGCGCACCTCGACGGCCTGGGGGTACGGGCCTTCGGGGTAGACCTGTCCCCCGCGATGGTGGCGGTGGCCCGCCGGACGTATCCGGGGCTGCGCTTCGAGGTCGGCTCGATGGCCGCGCTGGACATCGCCGACGGGGTGCTGGGCGGGGTGCTGGCCTGGTACTCCACCGTGCACACCCCGCCCTCCGGGCTCCCCGCGCTGTTCGCCGAGTTCGCCCGGGTCCTGGCCCCCGGGCGGGTACCTGCTGATCGCGTTCAAGGCGGGCGACCGGCAGCTCCGGCTGGAACACGCCTACGGGCATCCCGTGGACCTCGACGTGTACTGGACACCGCCCGAGCTGATCAGCGGGCTGCTGGCCGGGGCGGGCCTGACCGAGACAGCCCGCCTGATCCGGGAACCGGACGCCACGGAGAAGTCCCCGCAGGGCTTCCTGCTGGCCCGCCGGGCGGGCTGACCGCGGGGCGGGGGCCCGGACGGAGGCCCGGACGGAGGTCGAGCCGAAGACCCGTACGGAAGCTCGAACGGAAACCCGTACGGAAACCCGGCCGAAGCCACCCGCAGCCGCCCCGGCATGGGCCGTTCGGGGGGCAAGCCCGCCCCCATGGGCCCGCCTTCGCCCCGAACGGGCAAGGCGGTGGCAGGAAGGAGGGATGAGCCTCCACCGCCGCCAGGTCCTCGCGGGAGCCGCCACGGGCGTCCTCGCCTCGATCGGCGCGGCGGCCCCTACGACGGCCCGCACGACGGCCCGCACGACGCCCCGTACGACGACCCGCCGCGCGGACCCGGACTACGGGGCGCTGGCCCGGGCCCTCGACGGCCGGGTGGTGACGGCCGGCGACGGGGACTACGACGAGGCACGGCAGCTGTTCCAGCCCCGCTACGACACGGTCCGGCCGGGCGCCGTGGCCTACCCCGCGCACCCGGGGGACGTGGCCGCCTGTCTGGACTTCGCCCGGCGCTCGGCCGTCCCCGTGGTGCCGCGCGGCGGCGGCCACGGCTACGCGGGCTGGTCCACCCGCGAGGCCGGACTCGTCATCGACACGTCCGCCATGGCGGACGTGGCCGCGGAGTCCGGGACCGGGGTCCGGGTCGGTGCGGGCGCCCGCCTCGGGGAGGTGAACTCCGTCCTCGCCGCGCGGGGCCTGGCCGTCCCGACGGGGCTGTGCCCTTCCGTCGGCATCGCCGGTCTCACCCTCGGCGGCGGGCTCGGCCTCTCCTCCCGCTCCTGGGGCGCCACCTCCGACCGGCTCACGGGGGTGAGCCTCGTGACCCCCGACGGGACGCTCCGCGAAGTCGCCGCCGACCGCGAGCCCGACCTGTTCTGGGCCCTGCGCGGCGGTGGGGGCGGCAACTTCGGGGTGGTCACCGGCTTCCGCTTCCGCACCCACCCGGTCTCCGACTGCGCCTTCGCGGAACTGCGCTGGTCGGCCGCAGACTCCCCCGCCGTCCTGCGCGGGTGGCAGCGCTGGCTGGAGGCGCTGCCCGATCCGTTCTGGAGCCAGGTGGAGTTCACCGTGGACGGCGGCCCGGTGGGCGCCCCGGCGCTGCGGGTGCTCTGCCTGGACGGCGGACGCGCGGAGCTGGAACGGCAGCTGACCCGGCTGTCCGACCTGGTGGGCGCCCCGCCCCGGGACTCGTGGAGCGTCGTACGCGGCTACGCGGACACCGTCCGGGCGATGGCCGGCTGCCTGGACCGGAGCCCCGCCGAATGCCGCCTGCCGGGCACCCTCCCGGGACACGATCCGCGGGGGCGGCTCGGCCGTGCCTCCTACGCCGCCCGGTCCGACTTCTGGGCCCCGGACGGGCTGACCGAAGCGGCCGCCTCGGCGGTACTGGCCGCCCTGCGGCGCTACGCCGGGAGCGTGCCGCGCGGCGGGTTCGGCGTGGTGCAGTTCGACGGGGTCTGCGGCGGAGCCCTCAACCGGATCCCGGCGCGGGCCACCGCCTTCGCGCACCGCACGGCCGGGTTCCTCGCCCAGTACCTCATCTACTGGCCCGGCCCGGCCACGGCCGCCGACATCGGCCGCCACCAGGGCTGGCTCGACGGGCTCTGGCAGGACCTGCGGCCCTGGGCGGGCGGAGCCGCGTACCAGAACTACGCCGATCCGAGACTGACCGGCTGGCGCGAGGCCTACTACGGGCCGAACCTGGCCCGCCTCGAAGAGGTCCGCCGCCGCTACGACCCGGACCGGCTGCTGCGCTTCCCCCAAGCCGTATAGCCCCAGCTCCCAGCCCCTCGCTCTCCCTGCCCATCCCCGAAGAAGGAGACGGACATGCGACGTACGTTGACGGTGGCGGCGGCCACGGCCGCCCTGCTGCTGCCCGGCGGGCCCCTGCCCGAGGCCGAGGCCGGCACCGCCCCGGCGCAGGCCGCGGCGCAGGCCCCGGCCAAGGCCCCCG
The DNA here is from genome assembly GCF_026343255.1 of Streptomyces sp. NBC_00086. NCBI lineage: Bacteria > Bacillati > Actinomycetota > Actinomycetes > Kitasatosporales > Streptomycetaceae > Streptomyces > Streptomyces sp. NBC_00086. The sequence continues at coordinate 412,924 of NZ_JAPELZ010000001.1, forward strand.
CCACCGAGCGGTGGTCGGCCCGGGAGGCCGAGTCGTTCTGGACTCCCGACCGGATGGCGTCCGCGGTCCCCATCAGCCGGGGCGGCGCCCCGGCCGCGGTGGACGGGACCGGCCGGGACTTCGACGGCATCCCGGTCGTCGGCCGGATGTTCGTCATGAAGGGCGGCGGCGCGTACTTCTGCACCGCGAGCGTGGTCGCCTCCCCCGGCCGCGACATGGTGCTCAGCGCGGCGCACTGCCTGCTCGGTACGGACGCCCGGCAGGTGGCGTTCGTACCGCAGTACACGGCCCAGAACCCCCAGCCGTACGGGATGTTCCCGGTCCTGCGCGACGCGGCCGGCCGCTCCAAGGTGTGGATCGACCCGCGCTACCGGCAGCTCGGCGCCGACAAGGGCGCCGCCCTCGACGTGGCCTTCGCCCAGGTCGGCCCGGACGCCGACGGCTACCCCGTGGAGGACGTGGTCGGCGGGAACCGGCTGGTCACCGGCGCCCCGTACGCGCACAAGCAGGTCTCGCTGATCGGCTATCCGGCCTCCGCCGCCCGGCCCCGGCTGTGCGTGAACCGGACGACGAAGTTCACCAGCACCGATCCGGGGATCCCCGGATCGTTCCTGCGGATCGACTGCACCGGCTACCCGGGCGGCACCAGCGGCGGCCCGTTCCTGACCGGCTTCGACGAGCGGACCGAGACCGGCGACGTGGTCGGGGTGATCGGCGGCTGGAAGACGGGCGGGGACACCCCCGACACCTCCTACAGCTCCTACTTCGGCGCCGACATCAGGAAGTTGTACGAGAAGGCTCTCGCCGGGGCGCGGGTGGCGTGAGCACCCGCACCCAGCGGGTGCGGCGCGGGTTGCCCACCGTCCTCGGCGTCGCCGGCAGCCCCTCCGCGCTCAGCGGTTCGGCGGGCGCGAGGCCGAACTGCCGGCGCAGGTCCGCGAGGGCGGTGTGCACGGGCCCGAGGATGACCTCGGCCCGCGGATGGGCGTGCGCGAGGGCGTGCGCGACCGTCTCGATGGCCTCGGCGGCGTCCTCGGCGGCGCCCCGGCTCCACCCTCCGGGGGCGGTCCGCCCCCAGGGCGCGAGGGTGTCGTAGAGGTGGCAGGCGGCATCGGCCACGGCGTCGGCCTGTTCACCGACGCCGGGCGCCGCGATCGTCGGGAGCTCCATACCCGCTCAACGAGCGGAGCCCGCCCGGGGAACGAAGGCGGCCCGGACGGCCCGGGTCACGGGGAGAGCGCCTGCAGCCAGAGCGGCAGCAGCAGGAGGCAGACCAGGGAACTCTTGATCACGACGGCGGCTGAGAGGTCGACGCCCACGTCGTAGCGCTGGGCGAAGATGAACAGGTTCTGGGGCGTCGGCATCGCGGCGATCAGCACGAGGTACGTGAGCCACTCGCCCCGGACCCCGAACAGCGCCCCGCACACCGCCCACGCCAGCAGCGGGAAGACCACGCACTTGAAGCCGATGAGCGCCAGCTCCTCGCGGGTGGTCCCCCGGACGTCGAGGCCGATGCCGCCGAGGTGCAGTCCGAGGGCGAAGAGGGCCACCGGGGAGGCGCTGTCGCCGACGAAGGCGGCCCCGTCCAGGACCACCTCCGGGACGTGCACGGAGAGCAGGTTGAGCAGGATCCCCGCGTTGCAGGCGAGGACCAGCGGGGTGACGAGCGAGGCGCTGACGGCGCGTCCCAGGCGCCGGGCGGGGCCGCCGCCGGAGCCGGGGCCGGTGCGGCCCAGTTCCATGATGGCGATGACGACGAGCGACAGCACGCAGACCTGGAAGAGCAGCACCGGGAAGATCGGCGCCGCCGTGCCGAAGAAGGTGATGAACACGGGGACGGCGAAGTAGGCGGTGTTGACCTGGACCCCGGCCATCACGCGCAGCGCCACGGCCCGGGGGTCGCGCAGTCCGGCTGCCGCCGAGACGGCGGCCACCGCCGCGACCGCGAGGGCGGCGGCGGCCGCGTAGCCGCCGATGGCCCGCCAGTCGAAGAGGGCGGAGAGGTCCGCCGCGTAGATGTTGCCGAACAGGTAGCACGGGACCGCGAAGAGGAACGCGTAGTCGGCGAAGGCCTTGGAGGCCTCGGCGGGGACCACCTTGCGCCGCGCGAGGAACACGCCGACGCCGAAGGCCAGCGCCACCGGGATCAGTTTCTCCAGCGCGGCCGCCCCGCCCATGCGTACCCGCTCCCCGCCGTTCAGTGATCTTCCGAGCCGGGCGCAGTCTATGCCGAGCCGGTGCGGCGCCTTGAGCGGGCTTGACCCTGACGTGCGGGTCAGGGTTTAGCTTCGGCGCACCCACCCGCCCCGGCCAGGCGGCGGCCGTCCGCGCCGTCGCCGGCCGCGCCGCTTCGAGGAGCCTCCATGGCCACGGCCGCCCTGCCCCGTACCGCACGCGAGATCCGGCTCGCCGACCGCCGCGAAGGGCCGCCCGAGGGGCCGCGCCTCGCCGTCGTCGAGGTACCGGTGCCGGTGCCAGGTCCGGGCCGGGTGCTCGTCCGCAACCGCCACTTCCTGGTGTTCCCCGGGCTGCTCACCCTGATCGGCGGCGCGGCCGAGGGGCTGCCGCTGCCCCCGCTGCGCACCGGCGACACGCTGTTCGGGCCGGCCGTCGGCGAGGTGGTGGCCGCCCCGGCCGGCAGCCCGCTGCGCCCGGGCACGCTCGTCTCGCACCTGCTCGGCTGGCGGGAGTACGCCTTGGTGGACGCCGCCGACTGCACCCCGCTGGACGACACCCTGCCCGATCCGGTGGCGTACCTCGCCCAGGGCTCGGCCCCGTACGGCGCGCTGACCCGGCTCACCGGGGTCCGGCCCGGGGACACCGTTCTGGTCACCGGAGCGGCCGGCGCGGTCGGGACCCTCGCCGGCCAGACGGCGCGGCTGCTGGGCGCGGGCCGGGTGATCTGCACCACCGGCTCCCCGGAGAAGGCCGACCGGCTGGTCGCGGAGCTCGGCTACGACGCGGTCCTGCTGCGGGGCGCCGGGCGGCCCTTCGCGGAGCAGCTCGCCGGGGCGGCGCCCGGGGGGATCGACGTACTCGTGGACACGGTGGGCGGTGAGCAGTTGTCCGCCGCCCTCGGCGCCGCCCGGCAGGGCGCCCGCTTCGCACTGGTCGGCGCGCTCTCCGGCCAGTTGGCGCCGGGTCGGTCCGGGGGCGAGGCCCCGGTGGAGGTCGACTCGTTCCGCCTGGTCGTCAGGGGCGTCTCGGTGCGCGGGTACCTCGGTACGGAGCATCCTGACGTGGAGGAAGAGTGGACCGCCCGCTTCGGGGCCTGGCTGCGCTCCGGGGAGATCCGTTTCCCGCACGTGCGGATCCCGGGCATCGATCGCGCCCCGCAGGCGTTGGGGGAGTTGACCGGGGGACGGCACTTCGGCGCCGTGGTGGTGGAATTGCCGGAGTAGTCCGGCCGCGCGGGCGGTGCGGTGCGGTGCCGGGCCTCGCGGCGGGGCGGGGCGTGGCGTGGCGTGCGGTACGACTGTGCCGCGTGGCGTGGGGAACACGGAGGTGGCGCGGGATGCGGATCGGTGACGCGGCGGCGGCAGCGGGGACCACGCCCCGGGCGCTGCGGTTCTACGAGCAGCGCGGACTCCTCGCCCCGCAGGGCCGCAGCCCCTCCGGGCAGCGGGAGTACGGGCCCGGGGACGTGGACAGGATCCGGATCATCCGGGATCTGCTGGCTCACGGATTCACCGTCGAGGACCTGTGCGGCGTGGCCGACCGGCTCCACCTGCTCGCGGCCGATCCGCCGCCGAGCTGCGGCTCCGGCGGCGGGGTCGTCGGGCACCGGCTCTCCGTGCTCGACGCGGAGATCGAGCGACTCACGCGCTTGCGCGAGGCCCTCGCCCGGCGGGCAGGGTTCGACGGCTCCGCCGACGCCCCGGAGGCGGAGCCGGACCCGGCAACCGTGCCGGTACCGCGTCCTGTGGCGGTCCAGTCCCCGGATCCGCTTCCGGACCCGGGCGGCCGGTGAGTTCCGGCCGGGGGCCCGGCCGGCCTCGGACGCATACGCTGGGCCGATCATGAGCGAGCGCGCCCGATCCCGATTCCGATCCCTCTTCCGAGCCCGACCCGGATCCCGGTCCCCGTCGGTATCGCCGCATGGATCCCTGTCCGGGTCCCCATCTGGGTCCCCATCCGGGTCTCCGTCCGAACCGCGGCCCGGGTCCCCGTCCGAACCCCGGCCCGGATCCCCGTCCGAACCCCAGCCCGGATCCCCGTCCGAACCCCAGCCCGGATCCCCGTCCGAACCCCAGCCCGGATCCCCGTCCGAACCCCAGCCCGGATCCCCGTCCGAACCCCAGCCCGGATCCCCGTCCGAACCCCAGCCCGGATCCCCGTCCGAACCCCAGCCCGGATCCCCGTCCGAACCCCAGCCCGGATCCCCGTCCGAACCCCAGCCCGGATCCCCGTCAGAACCCCAGCCCGGATCCCCGTCCGAACCCCAGCCCGGATCCCCGTCCGAACCCCAGCCCGGATCCCCGTCCGAACCCCAGCCCGGATCCCCGTCCGAACCCCAGCCCGGATCCCCGTCCGAACCCCAGCCCGGATCCCCGTCCGAACCCCAGCCCGGATCCCCGTCCGAACCCCAGCCCGAGTCCCCGTCCGGACCGCCGCCCCGGTCCGCGCCGGTCGGCCCGGGCACCGCCCCCGCCCCGCGAGGGCCCCGCGCGCCCGGGCGGTTCGCGGTGGCGCTGCGCACCCCCGCGCGGGCCGCCGAACCGCTGCTCGCGCAGGCGCCCGAGGCCTGGCAGCGGCTGTTGCCGTACGCCGTGACCGCCGTGTGCGTGATGACGCTGCTGCCGGTGACGATCGCGGTGCTGACCAACGACTACAAGGCGGGCGGCGGCTGGGCCGGGGCGCTGGGCGTGGCCCAGACCCTGCCGCTGCTGCTCGCCGTGACCCGGCCGCTGCCCGCGTGGGGGATGGTGCTGGTCGCGGACGTCATCGGGGCCGCCGTACTGACCCAGGCCGACCGGGTGGCCGGGCACGCCTGGCCCTGGACGCCGATGGCGATCATCGGCTACCTGGTGCTGATGGCCTGCCTGGGACTGCGCGAGTCCATCCGGACCCTGGTCGGGGTGTGGCTGGCGACCGGCGTGGCCGGGGCGCTGCTGAGCGCCTTCGGGCCGGACGGCGTGACCAACACCGTCGCCCTGCTGTTCGTACTGGCCGGGGTGGTCCTCGCGCTGACGGGAGCGCTGCGCGGGCTCGGCGACGCGCGCCAGAAGATCGCCGAGCAGGAGAGCATCAGCGAAGCCGAGCGGTCCCGGCGCACCTTGCTGGAGGAACGGGCCCGGATCGCGCGGGAGTTGCACGACGTGGTGGCCCACCACATGTCGGTGATCACGGTCCAGGCGGATTCGGCGCCGTACCGGCTGCCCGGCATGGCGGAGCCGGTGCGGGAGGAGTTCGCGGCGATCGCGTCGAGCGCGCGCGAATCGCTGGGCGAGATGCGGCGGCTGCTGACGGTGCTGCGCGGGGACGAGGCGAACGGCGCCGACCGGACCCCGCAGCCGGGCCTCGGCCGGTTGCAGCAGCTGGTGGAGGCGACCGTACGGGCCGGGCAGCCGGTGGAGTTGGCACTGGCCGCGGGCGCGGCCGGGGCGGCGCCGCCGGCCGTGGACCTGTCGGCGTACCGGATCGTCCAGGAGGCGCTGGCCAATGTGGTGCGGCACGCGCCGGGCGCCGCGACGCGGGTCTCGGTGACCTTCGACGAGGAGGAGCTCCTGGTGCTGGTGGTCAACGGCCCGGCGCGGGACGCGGTGGTGGCGGTGGAGACTTCGGGCACCGGGCACGGGCTGGTGGGGATGCGGGAGCGCGTACGGTTGACGGGCGGGACGCTGGACATCGGTCCGCTGCCCGACGGCGGCTTCCGGGTCGCCGCCCGCATGCCCATCAACACCGCTCCCGAGGAACCAAGTTGACCATCCGCGTGATCATCGTCGACGACCAGGCCATGGTGCGGGCGGGTTTCGCCGCGCTGTTGTCGGCGCAGGCCGACATCGACGTCGTGGGTGAGGCGCCCGACGGACGCCAGGGGATCCAGGTCTCCCGCACCGTCCACCCCGACGTGGTGCTGATGGACGTGCGGATGCCGGAGATGGACGGGCTCAGTGCCGCGCGCGAGCTCCTCGATCCCCCGCCGGGGGTGGTGCACCGGCCGAAGGTGCTGATGCTGACCACCTTCGACATCGACGACTACGTGTACGAGGCCCTGCGCGCGGGGGCCTCCGGCTTCCTGCTGAAGGACGCCCCGCCGGCCGATCTGATCGCGGCGGTACGGGTGGTCGCCTCGGGCGAGGCGCTGCTGGCTCCGTCGGTGACGCGGCGGCTGATCGCGGACTTCGTCGAGCGGCGCCCCGCGCCGCGCCGGGACCCGGCGCTGCGGCTGAACGGGCTGACCCCGCGGGAGACCGAGGTGCTGGAACTGATCGCGCGCGGGCTGTCCAACCAGGAGATCGCCGGTCATCTGGTGGTCGCGGAGCAGACGGTCAAGACCCACATCGGGCGGGTGCTGGGCAAGCTGGACCTCCGGGACCGGGCCCAGGCCGTGATCTTCGCCTACGAGGCGGGGCTGGTGCGTCCGGGCGACGGCGGCTGATCCCCCCGCTTCCCCTCCCCCTGTTCTCTCCTCCACCCCCTACCGGGGTATGACATCCGACTTGGCTCCACGGTGCGACGCCCGGTCAGGCACCTCCTTCTTACCTTCCTCCTCGTCACGAGGAGAGGAGAAGGGGCATGGGCCGCTTCGCAAGGACACTGGTCACGGCAGCACTGGCGGCGGCCGTGGTCGCGGGCACCGCGGGATGGGCCTCGGCGGACGCCCAGACCGCGGTCACCGGCCCGCCGCCGGGCACCGCCGCCTGGCGGGCCGACGCGGTGTCCGGGCGGCCGCTGCCGGACCCGGCGCGGGCGACGCCGTCGGAGGTCGCACGGTTCTTCGCCGGGCTGGAGGAGACCCGGGCGCAGGGCCTCGTACGCTCCCACCCGCTGGTGGTGGGCAATCTGGACGGGGCTCCGCTCCCTCTCAGGTACGAGGCCAACCGGCTGGCCGTGCTGGCGACCGGCGAGCCCCGCTTCGCTTCGCTGGCCGCGCCCGGCCGGCAGATCCTGGCCTTCGACCCGCGCGGGCGGGGCACCGTCGCCGAGGTCTTCGGGGACCTGCGGCGAGCCGAGCACGTCTCGGTGATCGTGCCGGGCTCGGACAACGACGCCACCACCTACGACCGCCCGCGGGCCGCCCACACCGGCCCGGCGGGCATGGCCCGCGCCCTGAGGTCCGCGACCGGGCCGGGCGTCGCCGTCATCGCCTGGACCGGCTACACCACGCCCGTCGGGATGGGCCTGGACACGGCCCGGGGGCGGCTGGCGCAGGCGGGCACGGTCCGCCTCGCCCGGTTCACCGAGGGGCTCGGCGCGGTCGGCGCACCCGACCCGGTGCTCTTCTGCCACAGCTACGGCTCGGTGGTCTGCGGGCTGGCGGCCCGGCACGCGGACGCCACCGACATCGTCGCCTTCGGCTCCCCCGGAATGCGCGCCGACAGCGTCGCCGACCTGCACACCGAAGCCCGCGTATGGGCGGCGCGCGGGCCCTCCGACTGGATCTCCGACGTGCCCAACGTGGAGTTCGCCGGGCTCGGCCACGGTGCCGATCCCACCTCGGCGGCCTTCGGCGCCCGCCCCGTCGACGCCGCCGACGTGACGGGCCACACCGGCTACTTCACCCCCGGCACCCGGTCCCTGAAGGCCTTCGCCTCCATCGCGACGGGAGCGGCCCGATGAGCACGCCGTCCCTCCTCACCAAGGCGCGGGCGGCCGCCGGCCGGATCGACGCGAAGACCCCCGCCCACCGGGACCGGGCGATCGACGGGCTGCGCGCGCTGGCCCTGCTGGCCGTGCCGACCGGGCACTGGCTGCTCGGCGGTTTCACCCTCGACCCCGAAGGCGGCCTGCACAACGCCAGCCCCCTCTCCGCCTTCGGCGGCCTGGCCCCGGCCAGTTGGGTGCTGCAGATGCTCGGCGTCTTCTTCCTCGTCGGCGGCTACGCCTCGGCGCTCTCCTTCCGGCGTCACACCGGATCGGCCGGGGCCTGGCTCAAGGGCCGGATCGCCCGGCTGGGGCGGCCGGTGCTCGGGGTCACGGCGGTGTGGGCGCTGGCCGCGCCCGTGCTGTACGCGGCCGGGGTGCCCGAGGCCACCCTGCGGACCGGGGCGAAGCTGGTGATCCAGCCGCTGTGGTTCGTGGGGGTGTACGCGGTGGTGACCGCGCTGACCCCGTACTGCGTGCGCGCCGCGCACCGGCTCGGAGGCTGGGCGGCGGCCCCGCTGCTCGCCTCGGTCGCCGTCGTGGACTTCCTGCGCTACGGGCCCTTCGCGGACTCGGTGCCCGGGTGGGTGGCGCTGGTGAACATCCTGCCGGGCTGGCTGTTCGCGTACCAGCTCGGCGTGGACTGGGGCGAGGGCCGGATCGGGCGGCGCGGAGGCCGGCTCCTGCTGGTGGGCGGTGGCGCGCTGTTCGCGGCCCTGCTGATGCTCTTCCACTACCCGGCGTCGATGGTCGGCGTGCCGGGCGAGGCCCGGACCAACTCGCATCCGCCGTCGCTGCTGGTACTGGCCCTGGCCGCGGCCCAGTCGGGAGCCGCGATCCTGCTGCGGGACCGGCTGGCCCGGCTGCTGGCCCGGCCGCTGCTGTGGGCGCCGGTGGTCGTGATCAACCTGTGCGCGATGACGATCCTGTGCTGGCACCAGACGGCGATGCTGGCGGCCGCCGTACCCGGCTCGTTCGCGGGCGGCCTGGCCGGGCTGACGACGGCGCCGGACAGTGTCGGGTGGATCGTGGCGCGGCTCGCGTGGATGCCGGTGTTCGCGGTGCTGCTGGTGGGCATCGCCCGGTACGCCCGCCGCTTCGAGCAGCCGTGGACACGGGCCTCGGCGACGCGACGGACCGTCGCGGGCCTGCTGGCGGCCGGATTCGCGGTGTTCGCCCTGGGACTGGCGTAGGCCGTCTCTTCCGGATCTTGTTCACCGTCGCAGCTGACCGCGACTGAACGGGCGGACGGCCGGAGCACCCGTATGAAACGAGAGCGCCGCTCCCCGAGGGGAGCGGCGCTCTCGTGCGTTCTCGTGCGCTCTCGGCGAGCCGTCAGGCGATGGAGGCGGCGACGATAGCGGCGACCGCGAGGTTGCAGGATGCCGTCACCCACACGGCGGGGTGCGGCTCGGGGTCGACCACGATGGCGCCGAGCTTGCCCGGGGTCACCAGGTCCAGCACCAGGAAGGCCACGGCCATCAGGATCAGGCCGAGGAGTCCGAAGGCCGCCGTGGAGAGCAGGCCCTTGCCGAAGCTGTCGTACGTGGTCCAGATCGAGGTGAAGACGATGCCGCCGATGCCGAGCAGCGCCGAGGAGAGCATCACGGAGGCGTTCCGGTTGCGCTCTTCCCAGATCTGCTTCGGCAGTTTGCCGGGGGTCAGCACGTCCACCAGGACGATGCCGAGGATGAGCAGCACCAGGCCGACGCCGCCGAATGCGGTGGTGCGGCCAAGTCCGTTGATGATGTCGCTCATTGGGAAGCCGTCTCCGGGGTGGGGTAGGAAGTACGTCGCGTGCCTGTCGTCGCGGTGGCCGAATCTATCGCACGGCACCGCACCCGACCATGGGGAGGTCAGGAAATGGCAGAGCTCAGGGCGGCGCGGCCCGCCGAGGCCGGAGCGCTGACGGAGCTGGTCCTGCGCTCCAAGGCGCACTGGGGGTACGGCGCGGAGTTCCTTGCCGCGTGCGCGCCGGAGTTGCGGATCGGGGCCGGAGACGTGGTGCGGCGGCGGATCGTGGTCGCCCAGGGGGCGGCCGGGGCCCGGTCCGGCGGCGGCCCGGCCGCCGTGCTCGGGCTCGCTTCCCTGGACGGGGAGCCGCCGCTCGGGCGGCTGGGGCTGCTCTTCGTCGAACCGGCCGCCATCGGCTCGGGCGTGGGCCGCCTGCTGTACCGGGACGTGCTGCGGCGCGCCGCCGGGCTCGGCTTCCGCCGGCTGCTGATCGACGCCGATCCGCATGCCACGGGGTTCTACCGGGCGATGGGCGCGGTGGCCTCGGGTCCGGAACCGGAACCGGAACCGGGGCCGGAGCCGGACGCGGGGCCGGATGCCACCGGCGGGCTGGTGCGGTTCGAGGTGGCGCCCGTGCCCCTGGCCGACTGGGCCCGTGCCTGGACGGGCGGCCGGGCGGCCGTGCACGTGGGCAATGTCGCCGAGTACAACGCGCAGTTCGCGGACGCCTCCCTGGACCGGGAGCAGCACGCCGCCCACCACTACGCCTGCCTCGCCGCCTTCTACAGCCCGCGGCCGGCCGCGCTGGTGCTGCCGCGCCCGGTGCCGCCGGGATGGATCTCCTTGCTCGGGCGCCAACTGGACTGGCCCGCCGGGGTGGAGGTGTACGACGGGCTCGCGGAGCGGGATCCGGGCCTCTCGGACGCCGTACGGTCCCGGCCGGCGCTGGCCGCACGGCTGACCGGGACAGCGGCCGAGGCCGGGGCCGACACCGGGGTCGGAGCCGAGGCCGGTGCGCCCCTCGTACCGTGGGGCCTGACCGCCCCCTTCGCACGGCTGGCCCGGCGCCCGTGGCGACCGGACGAGCTGCGGTACGAGTCGAAGTCGGCGGCTCACGGCCTGTTCGGCCGGATCCTCGCGGAGGGCGGGCACCCCGCGATCACACTGCCCGCGCAGTGGCGGGCGGACACCCGGCGGACGGCGGTCCGGCTGCTGGCGTCCCGGACCAAGGCGGGCGAGAGCACCGTTCTGAAATCGGAGCACGGCGTCGGCGGCTCGGGCACCACGGTGATGACCCCCGGGCGGGTCCGCGCGGCCGGCGGCGCCCGGGCGGTGGTGCGGGCGCTGCCGCGCGGACCGCTGCTGGTGGAGGAGTACGTACGCGGTCCGGCGGATCCGGCCGAGCCGCGCGACCTCACGTACGACGGGTTCGTGGACCCGCGGGGCCGCGTGCACGAGGTCGGCGGGGCGGTCATGGACGTGGCGGACGGCGGGTACCGCGGGGCGACGGTGGGTCCGGGGGTGCTCCCCGGGTGGGCGGAGGAACCGCTGCTCGGCTTCGGCCGCGCAGTGGGCCGGGAGCTGTCGGCCGCCGGCTACCGGGGCTGGTTCGACGTGGACTTCGTCGCCGACGGCGCGGGACGGCTCGCCCCGACGGAGACGAACCTGCGCCTGACCGGGCCGTCCGTCGCCTTCGTGGTGGCGGCCCGGCTCGACGAACTGCGGGGCGCGGGGCACTTCGTACGGATCGCGGACCGGGTGGAGCTGGGTGCCCGGCTGCCGGAGGCGGCCTTCGGCGAACTGTGCGAGCGGCTGTCCCGCCGGTGCGCCGGGATGGGCGCGGTGTTCCTCCCCGCCATCCCCACCGGCGCCTTCGAACCGGCGCCCTGGATGGGCGCCCTGGTGGCCGCGACCGGCAGGGAGCTGCTGGACGCGGCCGAACGGCTGGTGCGGGCGGAGGCCCTGTCCGTCGGAGCGATGTTCGGGGAGCCGGCCGGGGCCCGGCCGGCCGGGACTCAGCCGGCCGGATCGGTGGCCCGGGCCCCGTCCCGGTCCGCTCCCTGAGCCGGAACCGAAGCCGAAGCCGACGCTGAAGTCGATGCCGACGCCGACGCCGACGCCGACGCCGACGCCGACGACGCCGGGTCCGGTTCCACGTCGAAGACACTGAGCGGCGGACGTGAGGCGTAGACCGCCACGATCCCGGCGGCGATCATCAGCGGGATGTTGAAGGCGTAGACGAGCGCGGCCTGTTGGGGCCAGTCCTGCTTGGCCGCGAGCCGGTAGAAGTTGTCCTGCGGCCACCACGCGGCCAGCAGGTAGACGATCGCCAGATGGGCGGCCGCGGTGATGCGCGGGCCGCGGCGCCCGTGGCGGCGCATCCGGGACCGGCCGGCGAACAGGAACCACACACCGGCCGCGAACGCCCAGCACTCGAACATGTAGAGGAGGAAGAAGAGCGTCGCGTACGGGTTCGGAACACCGGTGAGGTCCGTGGAACCGGGCCAGAGGATCAAGGTCAGGATCATGGTGAAGCCCGCCACCAGGACCAGCCCGACCGCGATGAAGAAGATGAGGCCGATCCATCCGGCGATGTTGGGCCCCTCGAACCCGCGCACGTACCTGCCGCCGTACTTGCTCCCGCCTCCGCCCGGCTCGTCCCCCGCCGATCCCGGCGGCATCGGGAGCGCGGCCCGCTGCTCGCGGCCGGCCCTGTCCCGGGGAATCCGGGGCAGCCGGAACACGGCACTCGGCATCATGGCCCCCGGAAGCCTGCCCGCCAGGTGCCGGCGCAGTTCCCCGCCGTCGGGGAGGTCGGAGCCAGGGGGCCAGGTGTCGTCCTCCGCGGCCGGGGCGAGGAAGGCGACGAGCATCGGCCGCGCGTTCACCCCCGTACCGGCGCCCTCGACCTCGGCCAGGAGCGCGGCGCCGACCGCCTCGTGGCTGCGGATGGCGGACTCGACGGGATGCGGGTCGAGGACTTTGCCGTCCGCGGTGAGCCGGTCGCGGATCCGGCCCCGGAACTCCAGCAGGCCGTCGGGGCGCAGCACTCCGAGGTCGCCGGTCGGGACCGGTTCGCCGCCGCCGGGCACGGTGAGGTGGATCTCCCCGTCGCGTACGTCCAGTACGCAGCCGGGGAAGGCGGCGCCGATCAGCGAGAGTTCCTCGGCGCCGTCCAAGGGGCCGGCGAGCTGCGGGAGTTCGAAGCGGGCGCCGACACCCGCCGCTTCGGTGGGCCCGTAGACGTTGAGCAGCCGGGCCCCGGGCCGCAGCCGGGCGAGCAGGGCGGCCTGCTCGTCGAGGTAGAGGCGGTCGCCGGTGACCGTGACCATGCGCAGTGACCGCAGCCCTTCGTCGGGGCGGCGCAGGGTCCGCGACAGGGACGCCTCCCGGTCGCGGACGAGGAGCTGGGTGGCGGTGCCGGGGTCGGTGTGCAGGACGGTGACCCGCTCGGCGTCGACGGCGCGGCGCAGCGATTCGGGTGTCCAGCGCGGGTCTTCGGGCAGGACGAGGGTGCCGCCCTCGCACAGGGCCCGCGGCCATCCGGCGGCGAAGCCGGTGAGGTCCGGGGCGGCGGTGATCAGGTGCCGGTCCTCGGGAACGGGCCCCACCACCCGGGCCCACCCCTCGTGGGCGGCGAGGAGCCGGTCGTGGGAGAGGGGGACGGCCCGCCGGTCCGCGCCTCCGGTGAAGAGCACGGCGGCCGTGTTCCCTCGGGGAGTCCGGTCCGGCGGATCGGTGGACAGCCCGCTCGTGGCCGCCGCCTGCTGGGCGTCGAGGCGGATCACCCGCAGGTCGCCGCCGTCGTCGAGGCGGGCCCGGTCGGCGGAGTCGGCGAGCAGGACGGAGGGGCGGGCGGCGGCGAGCTGGCGCTGTCCGGTGCGCGGGTTCTCCACGTCGACGACGGTGTAGGCGGCGCCGGCCTTGAGGATGCCGAGGAGCAGGACGAGGAGTTCGGCCCGCGGGGTGGAACCCACGGCGACGACGGCGTGCTCGGGCAGTCCCGAGCCGATCAGGTGGTGGGCCACCTGGTTGGCCCGTGCGTCGAGTTGTCCGTAGGTGAGACTGCCGGCGCCCGCGGCGAGGGCCTGGGCTCCCGGGGTGTCGCGTACCCAGCGTTCGAAGCGGGAGAGAACGGTGTCGCCGGTGTGCGGGCCGGAGTGCGTGAAGGGCTCTGATCCCTGCGTCATGGACCGATTCTGGCACCGGGCACCGACAGGCACGAGGGCCTCGGAAATCCCTCGTACGAACGATGGTTGATCCACTATCGTCCTGCGCTGGTACGCGGCCGGAGCCGGCCGGTACCGGTGGACAGGTTTCAAGTGGTCGGAGGCAGCAGCATGGCCAAGGAATTCCAGGTGACGTACGACTGTGCCGATCCGGGCGCGCAGGCGGTGTTCTGGGCGCAGGCTCTGGGCTATCGCGTCCAGTCGCCGGAGGGGTCCGCCGACTGGGCGGCCATCTCGGATCCGGACGGCAAGGGGCCGCGGCTCTACTTCCAGCGGGTCCCGGAGGCCAAGACGGAGGCGAAGAACCGCCTGCACCTGGACGTGCGGTCGGCGCCCGGCCTCAAGGGGGACGAGCGGATGGCCGTGCTGGAGGTGGAGGCCGCGAGGCTGGAGGAGCTCGGCGCGAAGCGGCTGTACCGGCTGGAGTCCGACGAGGAGAACGAAGGGATCATCGTGATGGCCGATCCCGAGGAGAACATCTTCTGCCTCGACTGACCTGTCGAACAGGGTTCCTGGTCACCCCGGGGGCATCTGCCCCTTGACCTCAAGTTTGGTTGAGGTCCTACGGTTCGTCTCATGGATATGGAAGTCACCGCCTGGACCTCGCTCCACAGCGCGATCAACGCCCAGCAGGACCGGCGCCCGCTCTCGCGGGCCGGCCTGCGCCGGATCGCCGCCTTCGCCCGCCCGCACCGGCGCGGGCTGACGTACTTCCTGCTGCTCAGCGTGGTGACCGCGCTGCTGGCGGTGGCCACCCCGGTGCTCGCGAGCCGCGTGGTCACCACGATCGTCGAGGGCCGCGAAGGCGGTACGGTCACCCGCCTCGCCCTGCTGATCGCGCTGATCGCGGTCGCGGAGGCGGGGCTGGGGCTGGTCCTGCGCCGGCTGTCGTCCACCCTCGGCGAGGGGCTGATCCTGGATCTGCGGACGGCGGTCTTCGACCACGTGCAGCGGATGCCGGTGGCGTTCTTCACCCGGACCCGGACCGGTGCGCTGGTCAGCCGGCTCAACAACGACGTGATCGGCGCGCAGCGGGCCTTCAGCAACACCCTGTCGGGGGTGGTGTCGAACACCGTGACGCTGCTGCTGACCCTGACCGTGATGCTGGGCATCTCCTGGCAGATCACGCTGCTGGCCCTCGTGCTCCTGCCGGTGTTCGTGCTGCCCGCCCGCCGGATGGGGGTGCGGATGGCGGCGCTGCAGCGTGAGGCGTCGGCGCTCAACGCCTCGATGGGCACGCAGATGACCGAGCGCTTCTCGGCGCCGGGCGCCACGCTCGTCAAGCTGTTCGGGCGGCCCGACGAGGAGTCGGCGGAGTTCGCGGCGCGCGCCGCCCGGGTGCGTGACATCGGGATCCGCACGGCGATGGCCCAGTCGGCCTTCATCACCGCGCTCACCCTGGTCTCCGCGCTGGCCCTGGCGCTCGTGTACGGGCTCGGCGGCCACTACGCGCTCGCCGGCACGCTGGACGCGGGCTCGGTGGTGGCCCTGGCCCTCCTCCTGACCCGGCTGTACGCGCCGCTGACCGCGCTCGCCGGGGCGCGGGTCGAGGTGATGAGCGCGATGGTCAGCTTCGAGCGGGTCTTCGAGATCCTCGACCTGAAGCCGCTGATCTCCCAGAAGCCGGACGCCCGCCGGGTGCCGGAGGGGCCGGTGGCCGTGGAGTTCGACAAGGTCTCCTTCGGCTACCCCTCCCCCGACAAGGTGTCCCTCGCCTCCCTGGAGGAGGTCGCGACCCTCGACGCGCGGGGCGGCACCGAGGTGCTGCACGAGGTGTCCTTCCGCGCCGAGCCCGGGCAGATGATCGCCCTGGTGGGTTCCTCGGGCGCCGGGAAGTCGACCATCGCGCAGTTGCTGCCCCGGCTCTACGACACCGACTCGGGTGCGGTCCGCCTCGGCGGGGTCGACGTACGGGACCTCACCGCGGACTCGATCCGCGAGACGCTGGGCATGGTCACGCAGGACGGCCACCTCTTCCACGAGTCGGTACGGGCCAACCTGCTGCTGGCCCGCCCGGAGGCCGGGGAGGACGAGATCTGGGAGGCCCTGCGCCGCTCCCGGCTGGACGGGCTCGTGGCCTCGCTCCCGGACGGGCTGGACACGGTCGTCGGCGAGCGCGGCTACCGGCTCTCGGGCGGGGAGCGCCAGCGGCTGACCATCGCCCGGCTGCTGCTGGCCGGCCAGCGGGTGGTGATCCTCGACGAGGCCACGGCCCATCTGGACTCCACCTCGGAGGCGGCGGTCCAGGAGGCCCTGGCCGAGGCCCTGTCGGGCCGGACCGCCGTGGTGATCGCACACCGGCTGTCGACGGTGCAGGCGGCCGACCTGATCCTGGTGGTGGAGGACGGCCGGATCGTGGAACGCGGCACCCACGCCGAGCTGCTGGCGGTGGGCGGACGGTACGAGGAGCTGTACCGCACCCAGTTCGCGGCGGCCGGCCCGGACGGGGACACCCCGGCGGCGGATGCCCTCCCGGACGGCGCGGCGGCGGTCTCCGGCGGGTGACGGCCAACGGGGCGGCCGGGGGCGGTATGGGTCCGCTGTGGTGGCCGAACCCCTCGTTCACGGGACGCACTGCGAACACGTCGGAACCACCGGCAGGTGATCGACGGGATTCTTCACCTCGAGCACGCCCGAGCCGTGGCCACCCGATGCGACGAGCGCGGCTACGGCTTCCTCGGCACTGTCACCGCAGAACGCCGCCTGGAGCGGAGACTCCAGGCGGCGGCGATGCGCCCCACCGTTGGCGAGCAGGCCGAGTCCGCGAGGGCGGGTTCAGATCTGGCGGTCGTCGCGATGGCGCCCAAGGGCCCGGCCGAAACGCTCGGAGATGCCCGGCATAAGGCTTTCGCCGTCAGCTGGTCGCTCCAGGCCGAAGACGTAGCCAGGGAAGTCCAGGCCCTTTTGCACGGCCCAGATCGCCTCGTGGTCCTGCGGCGGAAGAATCCGCGCCGGGTCGCCCACGGCCACCCAGCCGATCGGCACCATCGAGTCGGCGGGCAGCACCGTGCGCAGGTGCACGATGCCGTTGATGCGCACCTCTGAGCGCGTCCCGATCCGCGCGCCGTTGAACACCCTGCTGCCGGTTGCCAGAAACACCTCGTCCGCAACCGAGCATCCGGTCAGGTACGAGCCCGGGCCGACCAGGACCTGCCTGCCCAGGCTCAGCGGGTCGCGGCGTGTCCCGCGCAGGACCGCGTTCTCCATCACGATGCAGCCCTCGCCGAGTTCCACCGGGCCGCCTTCGGCGGTGAGCACGGCGCCGAACAGCACCCGGCACCCTGCTCCGACCCGCACGTCCCCGCACAGGGTCGCGGTCGGCGCGACATAGGCCGTGGGATGCACGGTCGGCGAGAAGCCCTCGTGATCGATCAACATGCCCGCGATCATGCCGCAGCCCGGGCCGGCTCCGCGCGCAATTCCACCTGCCGAGATTGCAGACCCCCTGCGCCTGGCTGCTGGGAAAGGAAGGGCGCGTGTGGAGGGAATGGGGGCCGCGTCGCCGGGCGGCCCCTTCACCGATCCTTCGCTTCGAATGCCTGGGCGACGGCCAGGCTGTCCTCGTAGACGTGGTGCCGGGTGACAAGGCCGTCCACGACGGTGAGATGCAGAGCGAACCGCGCCGTGTAGGCACGTCCGGTGGGCCGGGCGGTCTGGCGGATCTCACCCAGCACGACCGCGTCGCTTCCGTCGACAAGGATGCGCTCGACCTCGGTCGCCACACGCTCCGGCACGTGGTGCTCGGCGAGTTCGCGGTAGTGGGCCACGGCGTCAGCACGGGTGGACCGGTGACGGATCCACGGCGTGGCAGTACGGCCGTGCTCGGCCTCCGGCCAGTCGAGCTTCCAATCACCCTGCTCGGCATACAGTTCGGCGATGCGCTCGGGGTCGCCCTCGCCAATTCTGCGCAGCAACTCCTCAACCACGGGGCGCGTGTTGGCAGGTGTGGCTAGGGACATGGCGGACCTCTCCGTCCTGGCCCGCGTCCTGCGACGCGGAGAGATCACCAACCCTGTCAGCATGGGCACGCCGAGACGATTACCTCAGAGGTAAGGGTCCCGGGCCGGAGCACTGGTCGGCCGTCATCATCTGCCTGCACCGGATCACCGGATCGCCGGATCACCGGGGCACCGGGGCACCGGGGCGCCGCTCGGAGTCAGCCGAGAACGTCGCCGGGGGCGAGTCCCGACTCTCCGAGCCAGGTGAAGGTGAGCCCCTCTTCTTCGGCGACGGCGGCGAGCTGCCCCTTGAGACATACGAAGGCGAGCTGGAGGGCTTGGACGGCGTCGATCCCGTGGATCATCCAGACCCTGGATTCTCCGAGCCCGTCGAGCCGGCACGGGCAGACCCAGTCGCCGGCCGGATCGCTGTCACGGCGCGGTGCCCAGAGCCTGACGGCCACGGGGAAGGAGCTCCCGTCCTTGCGGTCGGCGACGACGTCGCGGTGTGCGATGACCTCGCCGAGCTGGATGTCCACCACAGATCCCCCAGTCATTTCGCCCATCGGGTCAAACCATGCTATCGACCGTCAAGTCCGCACCCACTCGTCACCGCGACCACCAGGCGTGCGGCGAGGGGGCAGGGGGACCGACCGGGGTTCCGCTCCGCTCAGCGCGTGCGCTCCTCCGCACCAGTGAGACGGGCGTAGACGACGACGTTGGCCGGGTAGCCGGTCTCCTTCGCGTACGTGCCGCCGCACGTGATGAGGCGCAGTTCGGGGCGGCCCGTGGCTCCGTACACCTGTTGGTCCGGGAAGCCCTTGCGGTCGTGGACCTCGACCGCGTAGACGGTGAACACCGCGGTCGTCCCATCCCGGCGTTCCACTTCTACGCGCTCGCCCTTCTTCATGGCTCCCAGCCGGTAGAAGACGGCAGGGCCCTGCTTGTTGTCGACGTGTCCGGCGATCAGGGCCGTGCCGTCGGATCCGGGGGATGCGCCGTCCGCGTACCAGCCGGCGAGGTTCTTGTCGTCGGGCGGGGGCGCTTGGAGGCTGCGGTCGCTCTCCAGGCCCAGCCCCGCCAGTGGGGCGTCGATGCGCAGCGAGGGTATGCGAACGCGTTCGGGCACGGCCGGGGCCATGGCCTGCGGCCGGGCACTCGCCGTGGGCGCGGGGTCATGCCTGCGGTCGTCGCGCAGCTCTCCGAGGAGGCGGCGTTGAGCACCGAGGAGGCCTTGGCTCTCCGAGGGTTGGGGTGGCGGCTGAGCCGAGTCGTCGGTGGTGATCAGCCAGATCCCCACACCTGCCGCCAGTGCGGTCAGGGATCCGAGCGTCCGGTTGCCCCAACGACGTCCATCCGGCACGTGTGCCCCCCTGCTCCGTGTGCTGTCGATCGATGCTGCGCGGCAGTGCCGGATCCGGGCTCGGGACTCCGGATCCGGCACCACCACACGTGTGCGGCCTGAGCCGCGGACAGGTCAGGCCCGGCCGGATGCCGTCCGGCGGCGTGCCATCCCCTGGACGCGGCCACGGAGCCACCCCCGTGTCAGGCAGGAACCGCGCCTCGGCATCAGCACACGGCCGCCGCACGTACGGCGCATCCCGGAGCACCGTCACCCGTTCGGCGTGTCGTGGACACGGCGAGACGCCGGCATCAACAACCTTGCAGGTGAAGCGATATGTCCAGGCCTGCGATCAAGACCTCGGAAGGTTCGACCGAATGGATGACGGATCTCACCGCCCAACCCGTAGACCAACCCCCTGCGCACGGTGCGGCCGGACTGGCCGTTCATCAGCCCCTTCCGGTCCAGGTCCAGGTCCAGGCCCATCGGCGGCTGCACGGGCCGAGCTCCGTGGAGCAGGGCCCGTACACAGGACGGGGCGGGTCGACGACGGAGCCCCTTCGGGGCGCCGATGTCCCTCTCCCGGGCCTCCTTGGAGGCCGAGCGGATGCGTGCCGGCGGTCAACAACTGCATCCCTGGGGCCCTTTCCAGCAGGCGTCGCAGCCACACACGAGATTCGGCGTCCAGATGGTCGGTGCCGTCGAGAACGAGCAGCATGTCGTGCCCCGCGAGCCACGGAATGGGATCCCCCGTTCCGAACGGCAGAAAGGGCATCCCCTCGACGGAGCCGAGAGCCGTCCACAACTCCGCGAGGCCGCAGGGGCGTTCGATGCCCATCACGGCCACGCCGTCGCTGAAGTTGGAGGCCAGGCGCTCGGCGACTGCCCGCACCAGGCGCGCCCCCGCCCCCTCCGGCCTCGCCACCTCCACGACTCTGGCTCGGCGTACGGCGACGAGCAGCTCGGCCAGCCCTCCCCGGTCTTCCGGTGACCGCCCTGGAGACGGTTCCACTCCCACACGTGCGTGAGTCACGCTTCCCCCCGATATCTACACAATGCTTCGAGCGCGAATGGTCAGGTTCACGCCAATGCAGTGATTATGCGCCACATGGGATCAAGGTCCGTACCTACTCCCAATTCCGGAGAAAGCCCCAATGAACGCGCAGCCGGCATACCGGCACGAGGAACGGCACCCCGCGGACGGCGATTGAGGACCGCTGACCCTGGAGATCCGACCCCGGCGCGATGGGGTCGGATGTTCGGTTTAGGTAGGTCTTAAGGCGGTCGTAAGCCAGCCGGAAGGGCTCCGTTCCCCCGTGGAGCGCTCACTACGTTCGGCGTTCCAGGGAGTCGCATCACGCGGCGCCGACCCCAGGGGACAGGAATCGGCGCCGCTCCTCCCCCGGCTTCCAGCACGTGTGCCACCCGTTCAGGAGATCCGCCAGTGTCCGTTCGCCGTTCAGCCGCCCGTATCGCCACGCTCAGTCTCACGCCGCTCGGCATCGCCGTGTACGCCGCCCTCCCGGCGGCCGCGCACGGCTCGATGACCGACCCGGTCAGCCGGGTCGCCGCCTGCTACGCGGAAGGACCGGAGAATCCGAGTTCGGCGGCATGCAAGGCCGCCGTTGCGGCCAGCGGCAAGCAGGCGTTCTACGACTGGAACGCGGTCAACATCCCCGACGCGGGCGGCCGCAGCAGCCAGATCATCCCCGACGGACGGCTCTGCTCCGCCGGCAACCCCACCTTCAAGGGCCTGGACCTGCCCCGCGGGGACTGGCCCGCCAGCTCGATGACCTCGGGGCAGCGCACCTTCCGCTACAAGGGGACCGCCCCGCATGCCGGCGGCTTCCAGCTCTACATCACCAAGGACGGTTACGACCCCACCAAACCGCTGAAGTGGTCCGACCTCGAAGACGAGCCGTTCGCGAGCGTCAACAGCCCCCAGATGCAGGGCCAGGACTACGTCTTCACCGGTACCGTGCCCCAGCGCACCGGACGCCACCTCATCTACGCGATCTGGCAGCGCTCCGACAGCCCCGAAGCCTTCTACAGCTGCTCCGACGTCGTCTTCGGCGCCGACAACGGCGGCAGCACCACGGGTGGGGCGTCCACCGGAGGGTCCTCCACGGGCGGGAGCGGCACCGGCGGCTCGGGCAGCACCTCGGGATCAGGGTCCACCGGTTCCACGGGGTCCACCGGCGGCACACCGAGCGCCAAGCCCTCGAAGCCGGGCAAGCCCAGCAAGCCGGGCCGCCCCGGGCGCGGCCGCTGGGACCGGATCGGCACGCCCGACTGCCCCTACGCCAAGGCCCCCACCGACACGCAGATCACCCAGGGCGCGCGCATGTCCTCCGTGGAGCACGCGGGCCACGGCGACGACGACCCCGGCACCAACGCCGCGTCCTCCACCCACGGCATCAGGCCCAACGGCGGCTCCGCTCCCCTCGACGGCGAGAACCTCGCCGAAACGGGCGGCAGCAGCACCACCCCTCTCATCGCCCTCACCGGCACCGTCGTCCTCGCCCTCGGCGTCACCTCCAGGATCTTGATCGCCCGACGCCGCCGCACCCGCTGACCGCGACACCGTCCGCCAGGGCCCCCTGGCCGGAGGGAAAGGGACGCGGCCGGGACTGCCCGGAGGGGGCCTCTCCGCCGCTCCCCCGGTGGTGCGTTGGGGTTCCGGTGGCGGGATCGGGCTCCGCACCCGTGGAGACTGTCCTGCAGGGACGCCTGAGGGATCACCGAAGAGGGAGTACGCCATGAGCACCGTCGCGCTGCTGGGGACCGGAATCATGGGGACGGGGATGGCACGGAACCTGCTGCGGTCCGGGCAGGAGGTCCGGGTCTGGAACCGGACCCGGGAGAAGGCGGCCGCGCTGGCCGCCGACGGTGCGGTCGTCGCCGACAGCCCGGCCGATGCGGTGGCCGGGGCGGACGTGGTGATCACCATGCTGGCCGACGGCGCGGCGGTGGCCCGGGCCATGGCCGCCGCCGTGGAGGGGTTGAGCGCCGGTCAGGTGTGGGCGCAGATGGGCACGGTCGGCCTGGCCGACATCGATGAACTGGCCGCCTTCGCCGGCGAACACGGGATGGTCTTCGTGGACGCCCCGGTGCAGGGCACCCGCCAGCCCGCCGAGGACGGGACCCTGGTGGTGCTGGTCGGCGGCCCGGCCGACCCGCGGCTGGACCCGGTCTTCGCCGCCGTCGGGAGCAGCGTGCTGCGGGTCGGGGAGGAGCCCGGGTCCGCGACCCGGCTGAAGCTGGCCACCGTCGGGTACGCGATCACCGTGACGGCCGCGGTCGGCGAGGCCCTGGCGCTGGCCGAGGGGCTGGGGGTGGACCCGGACCTGTTCGCGCGGGTCGTGACCGGCGGCCCGATGGACAGCCCGTACCTCCAGACCAAGATGCGGGCCGTACTGGACCGGGACTTCACGCCGAGTTTCACGGTGCGCGGCGCCGAGAAGGACACCGGTCTGATCGCCGACGCGGCGGAGTCGGCCGGGGTGTCGGTGGACCTGGCCGTCGCCGCGCGGGCCCGTTTCCACCGCGCCGACGCCCTGGGCCACGGCGACGAGGACATGGCGGCCGGCTACTTCGCGGGCTTCCCCGACCAGCCCTGAGCGACGGCCCCGCCCCGGCGTGCGGGGCTCAGCCCTCGTACGGGTGGGGGCGGGTCCGCAGGGTGTGGCCGTGCCGCAGGCCCTCGCGGAAGGCCGCCTCGTACGCCTGGTCGCCGAGCTCCCCGCGTGCCGTGCGCTCGAACTCCTCGCGTACGGAGGCCAGTTCGGGTGTCCCGCGCTGCGGGTGGCCGACGGCCTGCCAGAAGGCTTGGCCCGTGCCGTACGCGCGGGCCGCGCCGGCCCCGTCTCCGGTCGCGGCGCGGGCCGCCGCGAGCAGATCGAGGCCGAGCGCCGTGCCGAAGCTGTCGCCCAGCTCCCGCTTGCTCTCCAGCATGGCGCGGGCGTGTACGGCGGACTCGGCGGGGCGGCCCTCGAAGAGGCAGATCAGGGCCAGTTGGTAGTCGGCGTAGGCCCGGGTCCAGTGTTCGCCCCGCTCGGCGCAGCCGGCGCGCAGCAGTTCGGCCTCTTCCCGGGCGTCGGTGAACAGGCCCGTTCCGGTGAGCGCGAAGACCCGTACGAGGTGGCAGCGGATCCGGGGCCCCGAGTCGAACGGCGTGCCGGGGAAGGCTTCGAGGGCGTTGTCGGAGACGATCCGCGCGGCCAGCGGCCGTCCGGCCAGCAGGTGACTCAGGCCCAGCAGGTACGCGGCGTCCAGCGCCGGGCCCGCATCCCCCTCCGGGCCCTCGTCGAGCCCCGCGGCCAGGGCCTCGCAGCCGATGGCGATCCGGTGGGCCTGCTCCTGTTCGCCCTGGAGCAGCAGGGTCACCCCGAGGGCCCACAGGGCGCGCACCCGGGTCCGCGGGTGCACTTCCTCGGGCCGTGCGGCGGCCAGCGCCCGCTCCAGGTAGCCGCGGGCGGCGTGCAGGTGGCCGCAGCAGGCCCAGTAGAAGCCGGCCCGGGCGGCCAGGTCCAGGGCCCGTTCGGGGGCGGTGGCCAGGTGGTGTTCGAGGGCCGCGCACAGGTCTTTGTGCACCGCCTCGACCCTGCGGTATCCGATCCGCTGGGCGGGCCCGAGCCAGTCCCGCTCGGCGGTGCGCACGAGCTCGGTGAAGTACGCGGCGTGCGCCTCCCGGAGCGCCTCGCGCTCCCCGGCCTCGTCGCGCCACATGGCCCCGTACTCCCGGATCGTGTCCAGCATCCGGTACGAGCCGTCCGCGCCTCGGCGTACGACGGACTTGGCGACCAGCGCGTCGAGCAGCGGCGGGATGTCCGTCTCGGTGAGCGGGGCGGCGCGGCAGACGGCGCGTGCGGCCTCCAGGTCGAAGGAGCCGCCGAAGACGGACAGCCTCAGCCACAGGAGCCGTTCGCGCGGCGTGCACCACTCATGGCTCCAGCCGATGGCGGTGCGCAGCGCGCGGTGGCGCGGCGGCCGGACGGGCGCGGGTGCGGCCAGCGGGCCGATCCTGCGGGCGAGCCGCTCGGCCAGCTCCTCGATGGTGTGGTCGGTCAACTGCGCGGCGGCCAGTTCCAGCGCGAGGGGTACCCCTTCGAGGCGGGCGCACACGGAGCGGGCGGCCTCGAGCCGGGCCTCGGTCCAGGGCGGCGCCTGCCCGGGGGCGGCGGTGGCGGCCCGCCGGGTGAACAGGGATAGGGCTTCCTCGGGGCCCGACGGGTCCGCGGCGTGCGGCAACGGGCCGATGTCCAGCACGTGTTCGTCCGCCAGTCCGAGCGGCTGCCTGCTGGTGAGCAGCAGGACGAGGTGCGGGGCGGCGTCGAGCAACTCCCGTACGAGGCCCCGTACGGCGGTCACCAGATGCTCGCAGCAGTCCAGTACGAGGAGCAGCCGGCGCCCGCCGATCCATTGCCGCACCGCTGCGGCCGGGGTACGGGCGGTGTGGTCGGCGAGGTCCAGGGCGTCGGCCACGGTGGCCACGAGCAGTCGCTCGTCGGGCAGCGGGGAGAGGTCGGCCCAGTGGACCCCGTCGGGGAAGGGGCCCGGCTGGGCGCCGGCCACCGCCGGGCGGCAATCCCCTACCGGGTCGGCGGCGCCCACTGGACCGACGGCGTCCAGTGGGCGCATGGCATCCGCCGGACTGGCGGCGTCCGTTGGACGGGCGGCTTCCGCCGAGCCAGCGGCCTCCAGTGGACCAGCGGCGTCCGGTGGACCAGCAGTGTCGGCCGGACCAGCGGCCTCCGGTGGACCAGCGGCGTCTGCCAGGCCGGCAGGCCCTGGCCCTGGCACGCCGGCCCGGCCGGGGCCGCTCACCCCCGCAGCCCCCGCGAGGTCAACCGCGCGGCGGGCCAGGCGGGTCTTGCCGACGCCGCCCGGTCCGGTCAGGGTGATCAGCCGCCGCTCGCGCAAAGCCCTTTCGAGCAGGGCCAGTTCTGCGGTCCGCCCCACGAAGGAGGCGGAGTCCCCGGCCTCGTACCCGTCGCCATGTCCCAGCACCCGACCAGTGTGGCGTACGGGGCGGGTGCCACGGGTGCGGTCGCTCTCGGCCGGGGTCCCGGCTCAGGGTGCCCGCGGCACGGGGCGTCACCGCTCCGGGCTGCGGATGCGCGGGCGCCCGGGGGGCGTCGCAGGTGACGGCGCGCCCGTTGGTGCCGCAGTGGGTGTGGTGGAGCTTCCCCGTCTTGGTGATGGCCTTGATCTTCACGTCGTTGCCCTGGACGGCCAGGGCGACGGTGCAGACGCCGACGGGGTGGCCGGTGACCGGTGCCCCCGTGAGGTCGGTCCGGTCGAAGTCGCCCCACCGGCCCGCCGATTCGCGGGCCGGACCTGCCCGCGGCCGACGGCCGGCGCTCATCTCACGTGCAGCCCGAAGCCCGTGCGGCCCGCGGGCTCCAGGCCCTCTTTCAGGTGCAGCGAGGGGATCTCGTACTCGCCGAAGTTCTGCCGCCGGAAGGCGATGGGCTCGGTCGACTCCAGGGTGAGCAGCCGCTCCACCCAGGCCTTCGCGACGTCCGCGTAGTCCTCGCCGGACATCCGGTCCGTGCTGTACAGCACGAACGGCGGCAGCGCCTCGATCCCCGGGTAGTAGAGGATCCCGTGGTGGATCGGGAACAGCAGGTCGTCGATGGGGCCGTTGATACCGCGAGCGGCATAGTGCGACTCCGGGCCGCCGACGGTCACCGACAGCAGGGCCCTGCGGCCCGCGAGGGTGCCTTCGCCGAAGCGCTCCCCGTACTGGGTGGCGCTGTGTTCGCCGACTCCGTACGCGAAGCGATAGGTGAACACCCGGTCCACCCAGCCCTTGAGGATCGCGGGCATCGTGTACCACCACAGCGGGAACTGGAAGATGACCGTGTCGGCCCACAGCAGCTTCTCCTGCTCGGCGAGCACGTCCGGGGTGAGCTCCCCGGCCTCGAAGGCCCGGCCCGAGTCCAGGGCGACCTTCAGCGGACTCGATGCGTGGCGGCCGTAGTCCGCGGCGTCCACGACGGCCTTCCAGCCCATCGCGTACAGATCGCTCACCCGCACCTCGTGGCCGGCGCCCTCCAAGGTGGAGACCGCCAGGTCCTTCAGCGAGCTGTTGAGCGACTTCGGCTCGGGGTGGGCGTAGACGATCAGCGTCTTCACGGGAACTCCTCCGGATCGGATGCCTCGATCCTGGGCCCCGCGGCGCCCGGTGTTCAGGGGCGCGCCTTCCATCGGACCGGACTTCCTGGTACCGGCAGGGCCACCTTGGCGGGCGCCGTCGCGGCCATACTGGACCCATGGACGATCTTGCGGGCTTCCTGCGGACCCGGCGCGCACGGGTCAATCCGGCGGCCGTCGGCATCCCCACCGACAGCCGCCGCCGGGTCGAGGGGCTGCGCCGCGAAGAGGTCGCGCACCTGTCCGGTGTCAGCGTCGACTACTACGTGCGCCTGGAGCAGGGCCGTGCGACCCAGCCCTCCGAGCAGGTCCTCGACGCGCTCGCCCGGGTCCTCGGCCTCGACGAGACCGAGCGCGGGCACCTCTACCGGCTCTCCCGGCAGCGCCGCCGCCGCGCGAAGGCGCCGGGCGGGCGGATCCGCCCGGAGGTGCTGCGCGTCCTCGACCTCGTCGCCGGCGCACCCGCGCTGATCATGGACCACCGGCTCGACGCGCTGGCCGGGAACCGCCTCGCCGAGCTCCTCTTCGGCCGGCCGATGCCGGGCCTGAACACCGCCCGGCACATCTTCCTGGAGGAGGCCGAGCGCGGCCTCTACGCGGACTGGGAGCAGTGCACCCTCGACGTGGTCGGGCACCTGCGCCTGGCCGCGGGCCAGTACCCCGAGGACCCCAAACTGGCTTCGCTCATAGGCGAACTGGCGATGGGCAGCGAGCGGTTCCGCCGGCTGTGGGCCCGTGCGGACGTGCGCGCCCGCACCCACGGCCGCAAGGCGTTCCGCCACCCGCTGGTCGGACTGCTGGAACTGCACCAGGAGAACTTCGCGCTGCCGGGCGAATCCGGCATGGAACTGCTGGTCCTGTCCGCGGCCCCCGGCAGCCCCGCCGAAGACGGCCTCCGGCTGCTCGCGGGCCTGGGCGCGGACAGCACCGACGCCCGCCCCCCGGCGAACGTCCCGGTACGGGACTGACCGGGAGGCACTGCTGGAGAGCGACTACGAGGGGACCAGCTCGCTGGAGCGCTTCGCGGCGCGGCCCACCTGGTGGACCCGGTTCTTCGGCACGGTCGGGTGATCCGACCTCCCGGCGGGTCCCTTCGGGGAGATCCGAGACGGACGGACTAGGGAGCGAGTACGTCCAGTTCCTCCAGCGCGCCCACCGCGATCTGCCGCGTCAGCGCCTCCGCGGCGGCCGCGTCGCCCTCCCGTACGGCCTCGGCGACCCGGACGTGCAGGGTGACGGCGGCCGGGTCCGGGTCGTGGAACATCACCGCGTGCCGGGTGCGCCCGGTCAGGACCTCGGCGACGACGTCGCCGAGCCGCGCGAACATCTCGTTGCCGGAGGCGTTGAGCACGATCCGGTGGAAGGCGATGTCGTGGTGGAGGTATCCGTCGAGCTGGTGGCCGCGTGAGGTGCGGACCATGCCCAGGGCAGCCTCGGTGAGCTCGGCGCACTGCTCGGGGGTGGCCCGCAGCGCCGCGAGTCCGGCCGCGACCGGTTCGATGGCCGAGCGCAGCACGGTGAGCGAGCGCAACTGGCGGGGGCGGTCCGCGCCGGCGAGGCGCCAGCGGATGACGCGCGGGTCGTAGACGTTCCACTCCTCCGTGGGGCGGACGGTGACGCCGACCCGGCGGCGGGACTCGACCAGCTGCATCGACTCCAGCACGCGGACCACTTCGCGGACCACGGTCCGGGAGGCTTCGAAGCGTTCGGCGATCTCGTCGGTGCGCAGCACGCTGCCGGGTGGGTGCTCCCCCGCCGTGATCGCCAGGCCGATCGTGTCCAGTACGCGGGAGTGGAGCCCTTGGCCGCCCGGCCCGCCCGCTCCGCCCGGTCCGCCCGGCCCTTCAGTGGTCATGGCGTAAGCGTACGGTGACCACCGAATGGACAAAAGATGTGATGTTTTACCGATGACCCCTTGAATAAGTACTACGTAATGGGCTTCAGTGGAGCCCAGGTCCTCCGGGCCGGTGTCAACGAGGACAAGGACGACGAAAACGAGGTGCGCAATGACGCGCGTCATTGTGGTGATGGGTGTGGCCGGGACGGGAAAGACGACCGTGGGCCGGCTGCTCGCCGACGCGCTCGCCCTCCCCTACGCGGAGGGCGACGCCTTCCACCCGGCGGCCAACGTCGCCAAGATGTCCGCCGGCACCCCCCTGGACGACGCGGACCGCCGGCCCTGGCTGGACGCGATCGGCGAATGGATGCGCAACCGGGCCGGGATCGGCGGCGGGGTCGTCTCCGCCTCCTCCCTCAAGCGGGCCTACCGCGACC
This sequence comes from Streptomyces sp. NBC_00086, assembly GCF_026343255.1. Classification (NCBI taxonomy): domain Bacteria; kingdom Bacillati; phylum Actinomycetota; class Actinomycetes; order Kitasatosporales; family Streptomycetaceae; genus Streptomyces; species Streptomyces sp. NBC_00086. Next base: position 441,405 of record NZ_JAPELZ010000001.1, read on the forward strand.
GGCTGCGGGCCATCGCGCCGGACACCGTCTTCGTCCACCTCACCGGCGAACGGCCGCTGATCGAGGAGCGCATGGCCGCGCGCAAGGGGCACTTCATGCCCACCACGCTGCTGGATTCGCAGTTCGCCACGCTGGAGCCGCTCCAGCCGGACGAACTCGGCGTCCTCGTCGACGTGTCCGGAGCCCCGGAGGAGATCACCGCGCGGGCGCTCGCCGCCCTGCGCCGCCTCCCGGCGCCGGTCGCGTAACCAGCGGTCGCACGACCACCGGTCGCATAGCCACCGGTCGCGCGACCACCCGGTCCCCCACTCCGTCCCGGCACGTCCCGCCCCCGCCCTACCCCGTCATGCCCTGCCCCAGAACCAGAACGAAGGAACCGTCAACGTGACCAGTCTCAGCGCCGAGACTCTCGCAGCGGCCGCCACCGAGCCGATCACCTCGGCCGGCAACACCCAGCTGGGGATCGCCGTCCTCGCGGGCATAGCCGTCATCGTCCTGCTCATCACCCGCCTCAAGCTGCACGCCTTCCTGGCGCTGACGCTCGGTTCGCTCGCCCTCGGGGTGTTCGCCGGCGCTCCCCTGGCCAAGACCGTCTCCAGCTTCACGGCCGGGCTCGGCGCCACCGTCGCGGGGGTCGGCGTACTGATCGCGCTCGGCGCCATCCTCGGGAAGCTGCTCGCCGACTCGGGCGGCGCGGACGAGATCGTGGACACCATCCTGGCGCGCGCCAAGGGCCGGGCCATGCCCTGGGCGATGGTGCTGATCGCCTCGGTGATCGGCCTCCCCCTCTTCTTCGAGGTCGGCATCGTGCTGCTGATCCCGGTGGTCCTGCTGGTGGCCAAGCGGGGCAACTACTCGCTCATGCGGATCGGCATCCCCGCGCTGGCCGGGCTGTCCGTGATGCACGGGCTGATCCCGCCGCACCCCGGTCCGCTGGTCGCCATCGACGCGCTCCACGCCAACCTGGGGCTCACCCTCGCGCTCGGCGTGCTCGTCGCCATCCCGACCGTCGTCATCGCGGGCCCGGTGTTCTCCCGGTACGCGGCCCGGTGGGTGGACATCCCGGCGCCCGACCACATGGTCCCGCAGCGGCCCTCGGAGGAGCTCGAACACCGCCCGAGCTTCGGGGCGACGGTCTTCACGGTGCTGCTGCCGGTGGCCCTGATGCTGATGAAGGCCCTGGTCGACATCGTGGTCAACGATCCGGCCAACGCGGTCCAGCGGGTCACCGACGTGGCGGGCTCCCCGCTGATCGCGCTGCTCGCGGCGGTGCTCGTGGGCATGTTCACCCTCGGCCGGGCGGCCGGGTTCACCAAGGCGCGGCTGTCCGTGACGGTGGAGAAGTCGCTGGCCCCGATCGCGGGCATCCTGCTGATCGTGGGTGCGGGCGGCGGCTTCAAGGCGACGCTGATCGACGTGGGCGTCGGCCAGATGATCATGGACCTGTCCGAGCACTGGGCGATACCGACCCTGCTGCTGGCCTGGCTCATCGCCGTGGCCATCCGCCTGGCGACGGGCTCGGCGACGGTCGCCACCATCTCCGCGGCCGGACTGGTGGCCCCGCTCGCGGCGGGCATGTCGTCCACGGAGACGGCCCTGCTGGTCCTCGCCATCGGAGCGGGGTCCCTGTTCTTCAGCCACGTCAACGACGCCGGGTTCTGGCTCGTGAAGGAGTACTTCGGCATGACGGTCGGCCAGACCCTCAAAACCTGGTCGGTGATGGAGACGATCATCTCGGTGGTCGGCCTGGGCTTCGTCCTGCTGCTGTCCCTGGTCCTCTGACACCAAGCCGCCCGCTCCCCGGCCGGCTTGCGGTCAGCCCGTCCGCCGGTGCCTGCCCCGCGTCCCCTCCCGGGACCCGGGGCGGGCCAGTTGGGCCGCCGCCAGCTCGAAGCCGCCGGCCGCGGTGGCGCAGCGGTCGGCCAGCGAGGCCACCTCGGCGCGGAAGGCGTCGCCTCCCGGGCCCTGCCAGCGCAGGTCTCCGGCGGCGATGCGGAGCCGTTCGGCGTGCGAACGCAGGGCGGCCGAGTGGGCGCGCAGGCCCTCGGCCGGGGCCGGACGGGTCTCGGCCCGGGGCGCGGGCCCGGCGGTGTCCGTCACTGGGTCCGCCCCGGGACGTAGACGTCGGGATGTCCCGGCAGCCGTACGAGGTGGCTTCCGGTGACCCGGCCGCCGAAGCCCGCGAGGACCGCCGCCGGACCCGGCTCGGGGCCGGAACCCACCCAGGTGACCCGGTACACGGTGGTGAACTCCCGGCTCGCGGCCAGCCGTCCGGCCGTCCGGGCGCCCGGACCGTGGCCGAGCAGGGCGAGTTCGGTCCCGGAGGGCACCAGGCGGCGTACGGTCGCGGCCACGTCCCGGACGTGCGCGGCCGGCTCCTCGTACGGGGCGTCGTTGCGGCCGGACTCCGTTGGCGGTCCGGCGAGTTGGAGCACGCACCGCTCCACCCCGTCCGCGCCGACGACCTGCTGGAGCAGGACCGCGCCCGCGGCTTCACCGATCCGGTCGGCGTTGCCCCGGTACCCGGCCGGGGTGCCGGTGGTGTCCAGCTCGGCGAGGAGGCGGCTGCCCGGCTCGGAGCAGGCGGGGCCCCGGTCGAAGAAGGCCCGCAGGGCGGCGCCGATCCCCAGGAGCGGCTCCGCGGCCACGGGCCTGCCGGTGGCCACCTGCCAGCCGGCGTGATCGTTGAACGGGTTGTCGTCGGTCAGCGCGTTCCAGGCCAGGACGTCGGCGAAGGAGGGGCTGAGCAGGGCGAAGGCGGGACCCTCGCCGCGTCGGTGCACGAGTTCGCGGAACGCCCGGACGGCGTCCGCCTGCCGGCCCTCCTCCGCCGCGAGGAACACCTCGGCGGCGGCCGGGTCCACCGACCGCGCCGGGTTACGGGCGCTCTCGGCCCGGATCCGGCCCCTGAGGCCGCACACCGCGAGGCTGACGGCAAGGCTCTCCCGGCCGGTGAGGACCCCGGCGAGCCACCCGGCCCGCGCCACGCCCCGGCCCCGGGCGGCCCACCCGAGTCCGTCCGGGTCGGTGAGGGCGCGCAGCAGCGTACGCCAGGCCGCGCGGCGGCGACTGCCGAGACCCAGTGCGGTGACCGGCAGCCGGGAGCCGAGGGCCAGCCGGGAGGCGTAGCGGGAGGCTTCGCCGACGGCGTCGGCCGCCTCGGCCAGTTCCCGGCACAGGGCGCCCAGTTGATCGGCGTCCGGGTCGGTGGGCGCGGAGGTCGCGGAGGTGCCGGGGGTCGCGGCGTCGGACATGGATTCCTCGTCGGGTCGGATGAGCGTCGGGCAGGACGGGGCGGGACGAACAGGTCGGTCGGCCATCGGGCGGGCGAGGAGGCGGGCAGGCGGGCCGGGTGGGCCCGATGCCGTGGCGCCGCCCGGGTGCGGGCGAGGCCGGTGCCGCGGTCAGCGGCGGGTCAGGCGCAGGCGGATGCCCTGCGGGTCCAGGGCCGCGGGGAGCGGGCCGTGGGGGTCGAGCACGGGCCGGACGGGCCGGACCCGGTGTCCGCGCAGCACCTCCGCGCAGAGCGCCGCGGTGACCAGCAGCCCCAGCTGTTCGCCGGGGCACCGGCCGCCGGCATGGCTGAACGGGGCCATCCGGACGTCCCGGTCCGCTTCGCGGGAAGCCCACCGGCCCGGTACGAAGACGTGCGCGGCGGGCACGTGCTCGGGGTCGCGCTGGTGGAACAGCACGGGCAGCACCACACAGGTCCCGGCGGGATGCCGCACGCCCCGCCATTCGGTTTCGGCCCGGGTGATCCGTATCAGGTCGGGCACGGCCGGATAGAGGCGCAGCGATTCCCGGACGCAGGCGCGCAGCCGGGGCAGCGCGCCCTGCGCGGAGCCCTGTGTCCATCCGGCGGCGCGGGCCTCGGCGGCGACGGCGTCCTGTTCGGCCGGGTGCGCGCCGAGCAGCAGCAGGGTGCGCAGCAGGACGCCGGGGACGAGGTCGAAGGCGGCCAGCCACTGGCGGACCTGCCCGACCGGGTCCGCCGGTGGCAGGCCCGCCCCGGGCCGGTCCGGCCCGCCGAGGGGGTCCGCGTGGCGGCGGGCCCGCCCGATGAGGGTGTGCGGCTCCGCGAGGTCGGCGTACGCGGCGATCCGCGCGCCGGCCCTGTCGTGGGAACGCCCGAGCCTGCGGCCGAGTTCCGCGTCCTCGGCGGCCGCGTCGCCGAGGACGATGCGCCGGGCCGCGCGGGCCACGGAGTGGCGTACGCGGGCGAGTTCGAGGGAACCCCCCGCCGTCAGGCGCCGGGCCTCGTCGGTGAGGACCGAGAGGAACGCCCCGCACGAGGGGTGCATGGTCAGCCCCGCGGCGAGCACCGACTCGTCGACCGCCCGCCGCCCGGCGCGCGACCCGGCGTGGGCGCAGCTGCCGTCCGCCTCCGCGGCGGGCTGGACGGGGGAGCCGACGGGTTCGGCGTAGAACTGCCGGATGTCCTGCGGATCGAGGATGAGCAGGACGGTGCCGGTCAGCCCCCGTACGAGCACGGGCGCCCCGCCGTGCCGCTCGCGCAGGGCCCGCAGGGTGGCGGCGGACCAGCGCGGCCGGCCGGGCCCCGCGTGCCCGCGCACCGCACGGGGCCGGACGCTCACGAAGCCCCGTACCAGGGCGGGCAGCGCGTGCGCGGCGGCGAACCGGGCGCTCTCGCCGCGCCCCGCACCGGCCGTCATGCGGGGGCCTGGGCGGCCGGGGCCGGCGGCGTGCGCGCCCCGCGGGCGGTCTCGTGGGCCGTACGCATCCGTGTACCTCCACGCAGCCTGGACTCGACGTTCGGTGACCTCGCGCTCACCGTACGTCGACCGTCCCGGGTCCGCGCCCCGAGGACCACGAGGGGGGTACGCAGGGGCCACGGGCGGGCTAGGGGCGCCTCCGGGCGGGCTACGGGCGGGGCGGGGATCCCGGTTCGAGGTCGGCATCGGGGTCGAGTTCGAGATCGACGAGCAGTGCCGCGACCTCCGGACCGGCGGCGAGGTAGTCCGTGAAGGTCGCGTTGTTCAGGGCCCGCGGGGAGCGTCCGAGGCGGACCAGGCCGATGGCGGCGGCCGGCGCCAGGCCACCCTCGACGAGGCACTGGGCGACGACCAGGCCGGAGCGGTTGTAACCGGAATGGCAGCGCACCAGGACCCGCCGTCCGGAGTCGAGTGCGACACGGGCGGCGCGGGCGAGGTGGAGGACGGTACGCAGCTGCGCGCCCGTGAGCGGGCGTCCGGCATCTCGTGCACCAGGTGTTCCACGCGCGGGTCGGGGCCGTGGCCCGGGCGGCTGAAGAGGCTGACGACGAGGTCGAACTCGGCTCCGACGACGACCGGCCGCAGCTCTCCGGCCGGGTCGGTCCAGTAGTGGCCGCCCATCCACAGGCCGGGGGTGATCTCGTCCCAGGGACTCTGCGGACCGGGCATGTCACGGTCCTTCCGGCGGGTCTTCTTCATCGGACTCCGAAGATACAACCACCTTGTGCCGTCCGTGACTTCAGGCGAAGGCCGCTTCCCGGAAGGCCGTACGGAGCGGGGCCGACGGGGTGGTGGGGAGGAGGACCGCCCAGCGGCGCCCGCCCGGGGAGAGCCACAGGGCCGGGCCTTCGCCGTGGGACCAGGACCCGTGTGCGGCGGGGTGCCAGAGGAGGCCCCGGGCGGGTAGCAGTTCGCCGGTGCGGATGCGGAGCGACTGCGCCGTCCAGGCCCGGCTGACGGGGCCGCCCGCCGGGGCGAGGAGGTGACTCAGGAACCGGCCGAGGTCGGCGACGGGCGCACGCAGGGTCCCGTCGGCGGTGAAGCCCGTCCGGGTCATGCCGAGCGGCGCCCAGACCCGCGCGGCGGCGACCCCGGCGAGGGGGCCGCCGCACAGCCGCTCGGCGAGCGCGAAGAGGGCGGGCGACACCCCGGAGCCGTGGGTGAGCAGGTGGTGCGCGGTGGTTCCGGCGGGCAGGCCGTCGCCCGCCCCGTAGGCGGTCAGCGGGGTGTGCAGGGCCAGCTCCCCCGCGTCCACGAGCATCCCGATGACGGGCCACACGGCGAGCACGCCCGCCAGAGCGCCGACATCGGGGGCGGTGTCGGGGTCCCCGGCCTCCACCACCGCGTCCGGACCGTCCGCGCCGCCGACGGCCCAGCCGGCCCCGGGGTCCGCGTCCCGTACGAGGGCCGCGATCCGGTCGACGCCGCCGGCCGGAGCCTGCTGCGTGACCGGCTCGTGCTGCTCGGCCTGCCCGGTCTGACCGGCCCGCCCGGTCTGATCGGCCCGCCCGGTCTGATCGGCCTGTCCGGCCCGGTCGCTCTGGAGCGTCATGGTCAGCCACGGTACGGCGCCCGCCGCACCCGTCCCGCGCGTCGCGCGGTCCGGCCGCGGCGGGCCACCCGAATGCCCCGCGGCCCGCCCGGCACCGCCGGCCCGGGAATGTGGGGCCCCGGCCCGTGCGGGCCGCAGGGGCCCGGATCCGTACGCCCGGTCCCGTACGCCGCCCCCCGCCGCCGGCTGCGACCCGTACGCCGGTTCAGGCCCCGCCCACTGCGCCCACCGCGTCCGCCCCCTCCGCCGGCGGCTCCGCCCGGATGCCCGTGACGACCACGGTGATCAGGCAGAACGCGATGAGGATCTCCGCCCAGAGGAAGGCGAGGTAGTCGAGCAGACAGCCGATCGGCGGTGTGCCCGGGGCGGTGTTGCGAAAGGCGGCCAGCGCGAACAGGGTGGCGGCCATCCAGCCGAGGGCGGGCCAGGTGAGCCCCTTGCGGCGGGTGACGAGGTACCAGCCGCCGATCAGGACGGACACGGCGAGCGCCCACATCGCGATCATCATGAAGACCGCGAACACGAGCACGCTGTTGGAGCGGGCCACCCCGATGTCGAGGACGGCCGCGCCGTCGGCCGCCGTCGAGGCCTCCACCGTGGACGAGAAGAGCACGTCGTTGTTGGAGAACAGGACCCGCACCGGAACCTTCTCGTGGCCCAGTACGGCCGCGAACTCCACGTCCGCCCCGTAGGCGTCGAAGGGGTAGTCCGTGATGGAGCCGCCCGTCATGGCCACCGGCACGTCCAGGGTGGAGATGCGCTGGTGGGCCTTGAAGGACAGGTCGCCGCGGGTGGCCGTCGAGGTCTGGAGGGTGAGGTCGTCGGCGGGTGCGATCCCGCCGGCCTCGGCCAGCGCCCCGCGGGGCGTGACCAGGACCCGCAGCACCAGCTCGCGCCCGGCGGCGTCGACGCGCTGGATGGTCGCCTCCACGTCCACCCGGTCGGGATCGGCCCGGCCCGCGGTGTGGACGGTGTCCTGGGCCTGGCGTTCGCCGAACTGCAGCCAGGCCCCCACGCCGACCGCCGCCACGATCGCGAGCAGGAGCAGACCCGGGAGCAGCGGGAAGCGGCGCCCGGACGGACGGCGTCGCACAGCGCTCACGCGGCGGGCTTGCCGGGCTGGTCGTGGGTCGAGCAGTGGATGCCACCGCCGCCCGAGGCGATCGTGTCGATCACGACGGGGACGATGTCCCGCTTGGGGAAGTGTTCCTGCAGGATGCCGCGGGCCCGGTCGTCGGCCTGGCGGTCCCCGAACTTCGGCATGAAGACGGAGTCGTTGGCGATGTAGAAGTTGGCGTAGGTCGACACGAAGTCGTCGCCCTCTCCCGTGATCTTGTCCAGGTCGGGCTGCGGCAGGTCGATGATCTCGAACTTCCGGCCGCGGGCGTCCGTCGCCTTCGAGAGGACCGACTTCGCCTGGTCGGCGGAGCGGGACCAGGAGTCCTTCGGGGTGTTCGGGTGGGCGCGGTCCAGCAGGACGACACCGGGCGCGGCGAACCGTACGAGGCTGTCCACGTGGGCGTCGGTGATGTCCTCGCCGCGCACGCCGGCCAGCCAGACCACCGTCTCGACGCCCAGGGTCTGCTTGAGCTCGGCCTCGATCGTGTCCCGGCTCTTGCCGCGGTTGCGGTTGTCGTTGACGATCGAGCTCTCGGTGATCAGCAGGGTGCCCTCGCCGTCGGTCTCGAAGGAGCCGCCCTCGGCCACCAGCGGAGCCTGGACCCGGGGGATCCCGTACTTCTGGAGCAGGAGGCGGCCGACCTGGCCGTCGTTCTTGTGCTCCTGCTTGTTGCCCCAGCCGTTGAAGTTGAAGTCGACGCCGATGACCTTGCCCTGCTCCTCGACGAACACCGGGACGGTGTCGCGGGCCCACAGGTCGTCCACGGCCAGCGGGATCACCTCGACCTCGGAGCCGCAGGCCTTCTGCGCCGCGGCCACCTGCTCGGGCCGGGCCATCATGACGACCGCCTCGTACTTCCCGACGGCCCGGGCGATCCGGGCGATGTCCTCGCGCACATAGCGCAGGTCCTCCATCCAGACCGCGTCCAGCGCGGGCCAGGCCATGAAGGTCCGGGTGTGGCTCTCCCACTCGGCGCCGAGCCGGCGCTCGGCACCGGCCGGGGAGGCCTGGGGGGTGCCCGCGGGGGCGTTGGAGCGCGGGGCGCTCGGCGAAGGGCCGCAGGCGGTGGCCCCGAAGGCGAGTGCGCCGAGCCCGGCGAAGGTGCGGAGGGCGGTCCGGCGTGTGGGGGGCAGGTGGGACACGGGGAACTCCGATCGAGGACTGGCGGGACGACTGCGTCCGGCCAGGACGGGCGCGGGAGGCACGGCACGGGCCGACCGCCCCGGGCCCCTGAGACAAGGGTGCGCCCTCCGTCCGCGAAGGGCCGTGACGCGGGGCGGGTGGTGCGGGCACGTGTCGCCCACTCTGGCACTGACTGAAAATTCAGTCAATTCATGGCACGATGCGCGCAGGGCCCCTGCCGCATCGCGGCGCATCTCGCATCGCTTCGTTGAAAGAGCCACCGCATGAGCCACCCCATGTCCGAGCAGCACTCCGGCGCACAGCCGGCCCGTACGGCACTGTCCGCGGACGATCCGCAGGAGATCGGCGGCTACGCCCTGCACGCCCGGCTCGGCTCCGGCGGCATGGGCGTGGTCTACCTGGCCCATACGCCCGGCGGCCGCCCCATCGCGCTCAAGGCCGTCCGCAGGGAGCTCGCCTCCGATCCCGAGTTCCGCCGGCGGTTCGCCCAGGAGGTGGCCAGCGCCCGCCGGATCCACGGGCTGTTCACCGCCCAGGTGATCGATTCCGGGGTCGAGGACCCCACGCCGTGGCTCGCCACCGCGTACGTGCCCGGTCCCTCGCTGCACGAGGTCGTACGGCGGCACGGGCCGCTGCCGGTGCACACGGTCCTGCTGCTCCTGGCGGGCATAGCCGAGGCGCTCCAGGCCATCCACGGGGCGGGCGTGGTCCACCGCGACCTGAAGCCGGCCAACGTGCTGCTCGCGGGGGACGGCCCCAAGGTGATCGACTTCGGGATCGCGCGCGCGGCCGACGCCGCCGCGCTCACCGGTACGGGGCTGCGGATCGGCACGGCGGCGTTCATGGCGCCCGAGCAGGCGCTCGGCCATCCGGCGACCCCGGCGACCGACGTCTTCGCGCTCGGGACCCTGGCCGCGTACGTCGCGTGCGGGATCGCGCCCTTCGGGAACGGGCCGGAGTCCAGCGCCCTCTACCGGGTCGTCCACGAGCATCCCGATCTCACCCGGGTGCCGGACGAGCTGTACGCCCTCGTCTCCTGGTGCCTCGCGAAGCATCCCGAGGACCGTCCGCAGCCGGCCGAGCTGATCGCCTCGGTGCGGGCGCACCCCCTGGTGTGCGGGCGGCCGGAATTCACCGACGGCTGGCTGCCCCGGCAGGTCCGTGAGGAGCTCGGGGGCGGGGGCGACACCGTGTGGCCGTCCGCCCCGGAGCCGTTCCAGGCCACCAGGACGGCGACCGCCCGTCCGGGCCCGGCGGGCCCCACCCCGACCGCCCCCGGGCAGGCCTTCCCCGGGCCGCGCACCGATTCCGGACCCTGGCCGGGCGCACAGGCACCGGCACCCACACCCGCACAGGCACCGGTCCCCGCACTCGCACCCGCGCCCGCACCGGCCCCCGCTCCGGCACCCGCCCCCGTCCCGAGCCACGGCCGGCCGGCCCGCGGGCGCCGGCTCCCGCTGCTTGCGACCCTCATCGTGACCGGCACCCTGCTGGCCGCCGCCGGCGCCGTGTACTACCTGGACGCCCCCACGGACGGGACCCCCGTCACCGGTGGCACCCCCGTCACCACCCCCACCGCCCCCACCGCCTCCTCGCCCACGGCCACCCCCGGCCCCACCCCGCCCGACCCGGCCGCCGGCTACCTGCCCGGCTACACGAAGACCAAGCTCACCGCCCCCGACTCCGGATACGAGTTCGACCTGAAGGCCGGCAAGGTGGTGCCCGCGGAGACGGCCGCCTGGTACCTGGCGCGCGAGGGCCAGGCCCTGGTCCTCTCCGAGGAGTCGGACTCCTTCGTGTCCGACTCCGGGGAACTGACGGTGGCCGCCTGCCTGCACGGCATCGAGACCCGCCCGGCCGCCGATCTGTCCTTCGCCGCACTCGCGAAGTCCCGGCCGTTCTGCGTGCGCAGCCCGGACCGGAGCGAGATCGCGATCGTGAGACTGGTCGAGGCCCCGGCCGACGAATCCGCCACGATCCTGGTGGACCAGTACCGCCGGAGCTGACCGGCCCGTGCGGCCCCGAAACCCGGATGACGGCGGCTCGTGGATTCGGCAGGATCGCCGCATGCCCCTACTGCTCCCGCCCCGTGTCACCGCGTCCGCCGCCCGGCTCCGGGACGCGGCGCACGCGCGCGGGCTGGCCACCGTACAACTGGACGGCTTCGCCGTGCCCGACGGGCTGCGGGCCGACCATCTGCATGCCGGGCCGCGGTTCGCGGATGCCGTGGCCCCCGGGCTCGGGATCGGCCTGCTCGAGGCTCCGTCCGACTGGCTGGCGCGGCTGCCCCGGGAGTTCACCGGGCGGGAGGTCCTGCTGATGCCGATCCGCGAGGCGTACGGGCTGCGCCGGCCCGTCTTCGTGAAGTCGCCGAACGACAAGAACATCCCGGCACTCGTCTACGCCGACGGCTCCCGCCTGCCGGGGCCGGACGCGGTGGATCCGGGGACGGAGGTGCTGGTCAGCGACGTGGTCCGGTTCACGGCGGAGCATCGCGTGTTCCTGCTCGACGGGGCCGTGCACACCGCGAGCCGCTACGCCGAGGACGGCCGCCTCAGCCTCGGCCCGGCCTCGGCCGGCGCCCTCGCCTTCGCGGCCGGCCTGCCCTTCTCCACCCTCCCGTCCGCGATCGTCGTCGACGTCGGCGTCACCGACGGGCGCTGGTCGGTGATCGAAGCCAATGCCGCGTGGGCCAGCGGAACGTACGCCTGCGACCCGGGGCAGGCCCTGGACGTGGCCCTGCGTGCGGCGGCCCCGCTCCGCTCCTTCGCCGACCGCGACCGGAAGTTCCTCCGATGACCACCGGGGGCTGACGGCGAAGGGCGGGGCGCCCGGAGGCGCCCCGCCCGTTGTGCTGCCGCCAGGGTCAGCTCTTGTCCGGGCGGTCCGTCACGCGCAGGGAGTTCAGCAGGGGTTTGCCGAAGCCGGTGTGGGTGACGAAGCGGATGTTCAGGGTGCCGTCGGTGACCGTGACCGTATAGGTGCGGGTCAGGGCCGTGTACGTGCCCGCCTCCAGGGAGACGTCCAGTGAGGGCAGTACCTGGGTGCCCTCCGCCAGTACGTCGAAGACGCGCTTGTTCGGCTTCGTGGAAGAGAGCTCCGCGAAGCCCAGTTCCACGGTGTAGGTGCCGTTCGGGACGGCGTCGAAGCGGTATTCGTACATGCCCTCACGGGCGTTGCGGAAGAGCTTCTGGTCGGCCGTGCCCGCGATCGTACGGCTGGTGGACTGGGCCGAGCTGCTGCCCTGGTAGCCGTACGAGCCCGCCGTGTACTTGCGGTCCGGGGACCAGCCGTCGCCCAGCGAGTCCGTGCTCGCGCCCGTGGCGCCGGCGTCCAGGGCGACCTGGTAGCGCGGGACGACGAGCTTGACGGGGACGGTGAGCACCGGGGTCCGGCCGCTGGCCGAGGTGATCTTCAGGTCGGCCGTGAGGACGGTGCCCGGGGTCAGGCCCGTGGTGTCCACCGCCAGGGTGAGCGGGGCCTTGCCGCCCGTCGGGAGGTCGCCCGAGCCCGGGGTCGCCGTCAGCCAGGCCGCGTCCTCGGCGATGGTGAAGGCCGTGCCGAGACCGGGGTTGGTGAGGTCGAGGGTCCGCGTCCGCTTCTGGCCGGGCGGCAGGACGATCTCCACGGCCGGCTTCGCCGGGGTGACCTTGCCGGTGCGCAGGGACCGGGTGACCGACGTGACGTCGGCCGCCTTGACGTCCACGGTCGCCGACACCGGCTCGTACTGGGCGGCGGTCAGCGCGAGTTCCCGCGCTCCCGACGGGCTCTGGACCACGTACCCGCCGTCGGCCGCCGTGGTGGCGGAGACCGCGGTGGCGCCCGTGCCGACGGTCACGGTGGCTCCGGCGATGCCGTTGCCGTCGTTCGCGTCGAGCACCCGGCCCGCCACCACGCCGCTCTTGGTGGTGCGGAAGGAGACGGACAGGCCGTCCGTGATCACGGGCGTGTTGAAGGAGTACCGGTAGGCGTCGGTGCCCGTCGCGTTCTCCACGCCGATGGTCGCGGTGGAGCCGCCCTTGATGCCGGTGCCGCCGGTCCCCTTGTAGGCGTACCGGACGGTGCCGTCCTCGCCGATCGCCGCCGAGAAGGAGAACTTGTCGGACTGCGCCGACCAGTGCGACACCTCGCGCCACTCGATGACGTAGGTCCGGTGCGGCGCGGTGCCGGTGACCGCCGTGAAGACCCCGGACCCGCTGCCGGCGGCGCCGACGACCAGGTCGTCCCAGAAGGGGTACAGCGCCGCGTTGGGCGTGGCCGCGCTCGGGATGTCCCCGTTGATGTCACCGGTGTTGTTGCCGCCGAAGCTGACGGTGCCGTTCGTGCCGATCCAGGCCTGCCCGTACGTCTTGCCGTACAGCGGCAGCGGGAAGGGCAGGTCGACGCGCTCGGTGGTGTTGTCGCCGGTCAGCGCGAGCTGCCGGTCCCCCGGCTGGTACGGGCCGGCGCTCGAGGTGGCGCAGGCGTAGCCGTAGGTGTCGGTGCGTTCGGGGAGGTTCACCGCGACGGTGGTGTCCCCGGCGAGGGTGACCTTGGCCGTGCCGCCGGTGAGGCAGCGGGAGGAGTGGGTGGCGTTCACGTCGTACGTGCCGTGCGGCAGGGTGACCTCGAAGCGGCCCTGCGCATCGGTGGTCGCGGTCACCGGGGTGTCCGCGACGGTCACCGCGGCGCCGGCCACGGGGCCCGCGGCCGAGGAGACGGTGCCCGTGAGCTTCCCGGAGTCCGCCTGGACCAGGTCGATGTCGCCCGTGGCGGTGGCGTTCTCGGTCACCGACACGGTGGCGCTCTGCTGCCCGTACCCGAACTTCGAGGCGGTCAGCGCGTAGTCGCCCACGGACAGGGTGGTGAAGCGGTACGTACCGTCGGCCGCGGTGGTCGCCGTACGGTCGATCGGTCCGTCGGCGACGACCTTCACGCCGGCGACGGGCTGCCCGCCGGAGCGCACGGTGCCGCCGAGGGCGCCGATCGCGCCGCGCGGGGCGGCGTTGACGGCGGCGAGGACGTCGAGCTTGCCTTCGCCGAAGACGTTGTTGTCGGCGGCGGTGCCGCCGCACTGGCTGCTGTCGGTGTCCAGGGCGGTGCCGTCCAGCAGGGCCGTGGTCTGCGCGATGTCGCCTTCGAGGGCGGGCGCCGCCGACCAGAGCAGGGCCACGGCCGCGGCCGTGTGCGGCGAGGCCATGGAGGTGCCGGAGAAGGACGCGTACGCGCCGCCGGGGACGGAGGAGCGCACGTTCACGCCGGGGGCCGCGATGTTCGGCTTGAGGATTCCGCCGGGGCCCGCGCCGCGCGAGGAGAACGAGGCGATCGCGCCGTTGATGTCGAAGGCGCCGGAGCTGTAGGAGGCGGCGTAGTCGCCGGGCGAACCGCTGGTGGTGCAGCCCGGGCCGGAGTTGCCGTTGGAGAAGGCAGGGAAGATGCCGGCCGCGCGCCAGGTGTCGACGATCTCCTGGTACCAGGTGTCCCCGCCGGGGCCGCCCCAGGAGTTGTTGACGATGTGCGGGGCCAGGTCGGGCCGCGGGTTCTGGCCGTTCAGGTCGGTCGGCGCGACGATCCACTGGCCGGCCGCGAGGAGGGAGCCCTCGGAGCAGGAGGTGGTCTCACAGCCCTTGGCCGCGATCCACTTCGCTCCCGGGGCGACACCGGTCTTGTTGGCGCCGCCGTCGTCGCCGACCATGGTGCCCATCGTGTGGGTGCCGTGGTCGTTGTTGTCGCAGGGAGCCGCGGTGGGGCAGACCCCGGCCGGGTCGAACCAGTTGTGGTTGTGGTCGTAGCTGCCGTCGGCGCTCCTGCCGCGGTACTGATGGGCCACGGCCGGGTGCGTGTGGTCGACGCCGCTGTCGATGTTGGCGACGACGATGCCCTCGCCGCGCACGCCGAGCTGGTCCCAGACCTGCGGTGCCTTGATCCGGTCGATGTTCCACTCGACGGCGTCGGCCGCGGCCTGCTCCCGCTTGCCCTCCGCCGGCTTCGGCAGGTCGACCTTGTCGTCGGCGTCGATCCGGGAGACCTCGGGGCGCTGGGCCAGGGCCCCTGCGAGCTTCTCGGTGCCGACGACGCGGACCGCGTTCACGATCCAGTACGAGGTGTACTCGGCCTTCGCGCCGTCCAGGGCCTTGATCACCTCGGCCTGGCTGCGCGCGGCATGGTCCTTCTTCAGCCGCAGGACCGTTTCCGCCTTCGCCGTGCGGGTCTGCTGTCCGCCTGCGGAGGTGAGGTCGGCGGCGCTGTCGAGATAGACCCAGAAGACGGCCTTCGCGGAGCCGTCGAGCTGGGCGCGGAGAACGGGTTCGATCTTGCGCTCGGCCGCGCCCGGGGCGGGCCCGGGGTCGGGCGCGGCGGCTGCCACGCCCGCACCGAGGGGCAGCAGCAGGGCCGCGGTGAGGGCGGCGAGCCCTGTGCGCAGGGGTCGTAATCGTGAGCGGGAGGCTCGTCGGGTGTCGCTTCGTGCCACGTGTGGTCTCCTCGTACGCCGTGTGCAGGTCGTGCGGAAAGGGTGTGCGTGACGTGCGCGGGCCATGGTGCGGGTGATGTCATGCTCCGTACAAGAGTGCCTAATGAGCCGACCGCCTCCGCCGGGTGGCTGTTCCCGGCCGGGCGGGCCAGCCTGGGGGGATGACCGATCCCGCATCCCCGCCGCCCTCCCCCGGGGTGCGGCTCGGTACCGCGCAGGGCCGGTGGATCGTACTGACCACCGTGCTCGGGTCCGCCATGGCGCTGCTGGACTCGACCGTGGTCAACGTGGCCCTGCCCGCCATCGGGCGGGATCTCGGCGCCGATCTGGCGGTGCTCCAGTGGACGGTCAACGCCTACCTGCTGACCCTCGCGGGCCTGATCCTGGTCGGCGGGGCGCTCGGGGACCGGTTCGGGCGGCGCCGGATCTTCGTGCTCGGGGTGGTGTGGTTCGCGGTCGGCTCCCTGCTGTGCGGGATCGCGCCGAACGCCGGGGTGCTCATCGCCGCCCGCGCCCTGCAGGGCATCGGCGGGGCGCTGCTGACGCCCGGTTCCCTCGCGCTGATCCAGGGCTCGATCCATCCCGGCGACCGGGCCCGCGCGGTGGGCCTGTGGTCGGGTTTCGGCGGGGTGGGCGCGGCCGTGGGTCCGTTCCTGGGCGGCTGGCTGGTGGACGGGCCGGGCTGGCGCTGGGTGTTCCTGCTGAACGTGCCGGTGGCCGCGCTCTGTGTCCCGGTCGCGCTGCGGCACGTACCGGAGTCGCGGGATCCGGCGGCGCACGGGCGGTTCGACGTGGCCGGGGCCGTCCTCGGCGCGGCCTCGCTGGCGCTGCTGACCTATGCGCTCATCGAGGCCCGGTCGGGCGCCGCGCCCGTGGTGGGGGCCGCCGTGGGAGGCGTGCTGCTGGCCGGGGCCTTCGTGGTGGTCGAGCGGCGGCGGGCCGACCCGATGGTGCCTCCGGACATCTTCTCCTCGCGCCTGTTCACCGCCGTCAACCTGGTCACCCTGTGCGTGTACGCGGCCTTCGGCGGCTTCTTCTTCCTCGTGGTGCTCCAGCTCCAGGTGGTGTCCGGGTACTCCGCCCTCGGAGCCGGGGCCGCCCTGCTGCCCACCACGGCCCTGATGCTGCTGCTGTCGGCCCGCTCCGCGCAGCTCGGGGAGCGGATCGGGCCGCGGATCCCGCTCACCTTGGGGCCGCTGCTGTGCGCGGCGGGGATGCTGCTGATGCTGCGGGTGGGCCCCGGGGCCCCGTACGTGCGGGACGTGCTGCCGGCGCTGCTCGTGATGGGCCTGGGCATGGCGGCCCTGGTGGCTCCGCTGACGGCCACCGTCCTGTCCTCGGTGGACCCCGGGCGGGCGGGCCTGGCCAGCGGCATCAACAACGCGGCCGCGCGCGCCGCCGGGCTCCTCGCGGTGGCCGCGCTGCCGCTGCTGGCCGGCATGGGACCGGACGCGTACCTCTCGGCCGGGGCCTTCGACGCGGCCTTCGGGCGGGCGATGCTCTGGTGCGCGGGGATCCTGGTGGCCGGAGCCGCCGTGGCCTGGGCGACCGTACGCTCCCCCGCGCCCGGGGCGTGTCACCCGCAGTGCCGCACGAACTGCGCGGTGACCGCTCCGCCGCTCGAACCCCCGGGAGCGGCGGAGCGGTGACTTCCATCCGCCGGGCCCACCCCTACCAGGGGCTCGGCGCCGGCGGGGTGACGACCGGCGGGCGGTCGTCGCAGGTGATGGTGTTGGGCAGCTCCCAGCCCGCGAACCACGGGCCGGTCGTGCCGCCGCCGTCGTTGCCGCCGCGGTCGAGGAGGCTGAACTCCGAACCGGTGGCGGGGAAGTTGAAGGAGCCGCAGTTGTTGACGCCGACGGCCCCGACGCCCCGGGCGTCGACGTTCTCGAAGCTCGCCGAGCCGGCCACGCGGGCGCTGACCACCGAAGTACCGGTGCCGTCGACCCGGATGTCCTTGAAGTGGACGTTCTCGATGCGGACCTTGTCCTTCACCGGCCAGTCGCTGACCAGCATGATCGCGTTGTAGGTGCTGTCGAGGAAGGAGTTGCCGGTGACCTGGATGTCGGCCTGGTCGATGCTGCGGTCCAGGGCGTAGAACCAGATCGCGCCGAGCCCGATGTTCCAGTTCAGTTCGTACGTGCCGGCGCGGACGGTGGTGTTGCCGTCGAGGCGCAGGCCGCCGGTGAAGGGTTCGGCTCCGAAGCGGGAACCGACGTGCAGGGCGCTGCCCTCGCGGACCGGGTCGGCGACGAGGTTGGCGGTGACGGTGGTGTCGGCGCCGCCGTAGATGGCGATGCCGTTGGCCAGGGTGGGGCTCTGCACGGTGTTGTGGTCGAAGGTGTTGCGGGCGTTCGTGGTCTTCTCGGCCCACATCGCGAGGCCGTCGTCGCCCGTGTTGCGGACGAAGTTGTCCTGGACGAGGGAGTCGGTGACTCCGGTGTGGAAGTTCAGGCCGTCGGCGATCTGGTCGGTGATGACGTTGCGGGTGACCTTCACGTTGCTCATCGGGCCGTCGAACCAGAGGCCGACCTTGGTGTGGTGGATGTAGAGGGAGTCGATGGTGGAGTCGCTCATCGCGCCGCCGACGCCGTTGACCTGGTCGGTGTCCACCCGTTCGCGGACGTCGCCCTCGATGGCGAAGCGGGAGAGGTGGACGCCGCGACTGCCGCCGTCCGCGGCCTCCTTGCCGTAGAAGCCGACGCCCTTGCCCTTGACGGTGGTGTACCAGCTGCCGGCGCCGGTGAGGGTGACCCCGTCCACGATGATGTGGCGGTTGACCTGGTAGGTGCCCGGCGGCAGGTAGACCGGGAGCCGGTGGCGCTTGGCGAAGGCGATGGCCCGGTCGATGGCGTCGGCGGAGTCCCGCCGGCCCGTCGGGTCGGCGCCGAAGAGGAGGGCGTTGGCGGCGGTCGCCTCCACGTGCGGGGCGCCGACGCGCTGCGAGTCGAGCAGGTCGATGACCGTCCAGGCGGCGGGGCTCCCGGCCGGGACCGTGAGCCGGATCGTGTCGCCCGCCCGGTAGGTGCGGCCCAGGAGCAGGCGCTGCTCGTCGTACATGTGGGTGGGGCGGAACGGCTTGGCGATGACCGGGGCCGGGGTGGTGGCCGCCGGGACGCAGCCGCACTCGGTGATCCACCAGTCGGGGTGCAGGAGGTCTGCCTGCGGGTCGTTGCTGAAGGGGTACTGGTTGTACAGCCAGGAGTACTGCGAGGTCAGCGTCATGGAGCGGCGGTTCTTGCCGTTCACGGTGACGTCGAGCGGGGCGGTGATGCCGCCGCCGGCCGGGGCGTCGGGGAGGCTGTAGCGGACGGTGACCGCGTCGGCCGCCGCGGGCAGGGTGAACTCCACGTACTGGCCCGGCACCAGTCGGACCGCCTTGCGGCCGGAGGCTTCGGCGGGCAGCGAGTAGGCGGTGCGGTCGGGGCCGATGAGCGCGCCCGTGGTGACGGCGTTCTCCGCCTCCTGCTCGGCGAAGTCCACCCGGGCGCCGCGGCCCTCGGCCAGTGCGGGGTCGAGGGCGGCCCGGGTGACGGCCGTGGGTGCCGCGGGGTCCGCGGCGGGCCGGGCCGATGCCGGGCCCGCGCCCAGCGCGCCGAGGCCGAGGGCGGACACGGTGATCGCCGCCAGGACGGCGGCGGCACGTGCGGGGACGGCTCTTCTGCTCGCGGCGGGGCTCGCGGCTCTTCTTGGGGGCATGGCCGGGACAGTAGGACCGCAAACGCAAACACGGCAAGGGTCATGCAGGAATCTTCTTGTTTCTGTCGAGTTTTTCCACTGATCCGTGGTGTGGCAGACGCTCGCGCCGCGGCCTACCGTGGAATCGGGAGGGCCTCATGTGCTGGAGCGCGACGGCCGATCTGACGGCGGGCACGGTCATCAGCGCCGTCGGGATCGCCTGCCTGGTGCGGACCCGGCGCGCCCGGGACCTCCCCCTCGCCGCGCTCCCGCTGATCCTGGGAGCGCACCAGCTGATCGAAGCCGCCGTCTGGAACTCCGGGGGCGGCTGCGGCACGGCCACCACCGCCTGGGCGGTGATCGCCCTCCCGCTGCTGCCCGTATGGGTGCCGCTCGGGGTGCTCCTCGCCGCAGAGCCCGAGCTCAGGCCCCGGCTGCGGTGGCCGGCCGCCACCGGCGCGTACCTCTCCTCCTGCCTGGCGACCCGCCCGGTGAGCGCCGAGCTCCGCGGCCACACCCTCGGGTACGGGGTGGACGTCCCCTGGATGCCCCTGGCCCTGGCGGGCTATCTGTTCGCCACGCTCGGCGCCCTGCTCCTCTCGGGGGACCGCCGCCTGCGCCTGCTCGGCCTCCTCATGACGGCCGGGGCCCTCGTCTGCGCCGCGCTGTGGCGGCTGGAGTTCGCTTCGACCTGGTGCTCCTTCGCCGCGGCCGCCTCGACGCTGATCCTGGTCTGGACCGGCGGCCGTGCGCGTTCCCCTTCTGTACGCGCGGACGCCCGGCGGGGTGCGCAGAGCCTGTAACACCGGCCCGGACGCAGAACAGGAGCACCCGCCGAAGGTAAAAAGATTCGGGCGCCGGCCACGGGCCCACCTTGCGGTTTGTCGCTTTTCAGCCTCGGAGCCCACCGGATGCAGCCACGGCGGAGTGGCGGGGTGGGGCGAGAGTCCCGCCGCCTCGGGGCGGCGGGACTTCTCGTAACGCGTTCGACTTCTGACGTGGTGGATTCGGTCGTACACACCTCACCCGAGGGCCGCTTCCGCCGAGCGCTTCCGTCACTCCGGGAGCACCGGCCATCCACAGCGGGTCGTCGTTCCCAGCGTCCGATGGGACCTTCAACTCCCTTCCACAGGGCCCGAATCGGCACCTCGCGCGGCCGCCTCCGACGAAAGATGCCTTGACGTATCTAGTGACTTCGCAAGCGCTCGGCAGTAGAACTCGTTCTCATTCCGCCTAGAGTGAGGAAGCTCACATGAGCGACAAAGGCCTGCACAAAACGAACCAGAACGGCGTCTCGCGCCGAGGATTTCTCGGTAGAACGGGTTCCATCCTGGGCGCAATGGCCCTTGCCGGTCAGATCGCCCCGTCTCAGGCCCAGGCCGCCACGGCCGGCGCGGCCGCCGCCGGCCCCATCGACAACGGAGCGCACGTACCGGCCCTCGTGATCGGTACCGGATACGGCGGTTCCGTCGCCGCCCTGCGGCTCGCCCAGGCCGGCGTGGACGTCCACATGATCGAAATGGGCATGGCCTGGGACACCCCCGGCTCGGACGGCAAGATCTTCTGCAACACGACCACCCCGGACTACCGCGCCTACTGGCTCCGCACCAAGACCAAGGCGCCGCTGAGCAACTTCCTGGGCTTCCCCATCGACAAGGCGGTCCCGCGCTACACCGGCATCCTGGACGCCGAGGAGATGGGCGGGATCATCGTCTACCAGGGCCGCGGCGTCGGCGGCGGCTCGCTGGTCAACGGCGGTATGGCGGTCACCCCGAAGCGCGCGAACTTCGGCGCCGTCCTGCCGACGGTGAACGCGGACGAGATGTACAACACCTACTACCCGCGCGCCAACGCGGGCCTCGGGGTCAGCCTGATCGACCCGGCCTGGTTCGAAAGCGTCGACTGCTACCAGTTCTCCCGCGTCGGCCGCAAGCACGCCCAGCGCGCCGGGTTCCCCTTCGTCTTCGTCCCGGACGTGTACGACTGGGACTACATGAAGCAGGAGGCGGCCGGGACCGTCCCCAAGTCCGCCGTCGCCGGAGAGATCCTCTACGGCAACAACGCGGGCAAGAAGTCCCTCCAGCAGACCTACATCGCCCAGGCCAAGGCCACCGGCAAGGTCACCATCTCGCCCCTGCACAAGGTGACCTCGGTCTCCCCGGCCTCCG
The DNA here is from genome assembly GCF_026343255.1 of Streptomyces sp. NBC_00086. Lineage (NCBI taxonomy): Bacteria > Bacillati > Actinomycetota > Actinomycetes > Kitasatosporales > Streptomycetaceae > Streptomyces > Streptomyces sp. NBC_00086. Next base: position 462,250 of record NZ_JAPELZ010000001.1, read on the forward strand.
GCGGCGGGTACACGGTCGTCATCGACCAGATCAACACCACGGGCGACACCGTCGGCACGAAGACCGTCGTCGCGGACAAGGTGTTCTTCGCGGCCGGCAGCGTCGGCACCAGCAAGCTGCTCGTCCGGCTCAAGGCCACCGGCGCCCTGCCCAACCTGAACAACGAGATCGGCAAGGGCTGGGGCGACAACGGCAACGTCATGTGCGGCCGCGCCAACCACATGTGGGACGCGACCGGCAAGGTGCAGGCTTCCATCCCCTGCGGCGGCATCGACAACTGGGACGCGGGCGGCGCGTTCGCCGAGGTGGCGCCGCTGCCGACCGGCATCGAGACGTACGCCTCGTTCTACCTGTCGATCACGAAGAACCCGAACCGCGCGGAGTTCACGTACAACGCCTCCACGGGCGGGGTCGAACTGAACTGGCAGACGGCCTGGAAGGCGCCGTCCATCGCCATGGCGAAGACCATCTTCGACAAGATCAACTCGAAGGAGGGGACGATCTACCGGACCGACCTCTTCGGCACCAACAAGATCTGGGGCGACCACCTCACCTACCACCCGCTCGGCGGGGCGGTCCTGGACAAGGCCACCGACAACTACGGCCGCCTGCACGGCTACACCGGCCTGTACGTCATCGACGGCGCGCTGATCCCCGGCAACACCAGCGTCAACCCGTTCGTCACCATCACGGCGCTCGCCGAGCGCAACATCGAGAAGATCATCGCCACCGACCTCTAGGGGCGGCGGAGCGCACGAAGACCGGGGCCGTCGGATTCTCCGACGGCCCCGGACCCGTGTGCGCACCGCACGCGCTCCGCGCTCAGTGGCCCGGCAGCACGCAGACGCTGTCGAGGCCCAGCACGTGGTTGAGCCGGCCGAAGGCCAGCCAGGAGCCGATGCTCATCGTCAGCTCCACGATCTCCACCTGGCTGTAGCGGGCCGTCATCCGCTCCCAGAACTCCTCGTCCAGGCCGTGGTGGTCCAGGCAGTACCGCTCCGCGTACTCCGCCGCGAGCCGGGTGCGCTCGTCGAAGGCCTTCGTGGTGCGCCACTCGGTGACGGCCTCGGGGAACTCGTCCTCGACCTTCTCCCCGTCCCGGTCGGTGCGCCAGTCCAGGCAGAAGATGCAGCCGTTGATCTGCGCGACGCGCAGCCGTGCCGCTTCGAACTCCCGCAGCCCCAGGGTGGTGTGGGCGTAGACGGACAGCGAGAAGTTGGCGGCGGCCATTCCGATGCCGGGGACCAGATCGCCCCACACGTACTCGATGGGGTGCTGGCCTTCGGGTATGTCGATCTTCATGACAGTTTCCTTCCGAGTTTGCCGACGGCGGGGCGCAGGGGGACGTCCAGGGCGTCGTAGAGCCCCGGTTCGGCTTCCACCAGCCAGTCGATGGCTCCTACGAGGCGTCCGACCGCGGTGGCGTTGCCGCCGGCGGAGCGGTTCTCTCCCTCGTCGGTGGCCTCGATGGTGACCTCGATGTGCGGGCGGCCCTCGATGATCACCCGGTGGGCGCCGTCACCGCCGTCGGGCGGGGTCGGCCAGTCGGGGGCGCAGGAGGCGTGGATGCGGGTGACGTGCTCGATGACGATGCGGGGTTCGCCCTCGACGATCCCCTGCACCTCGAAGCGGATGGCGCCCTGGGTGCCTCCCTCGAACTCCCCCATCGTGCGCGTGGTGACGGTGGTGTCGAGGGCGCGGCGCTCCACGGTCTCGCGGATGTCGTCGAGTTCGACGCCCAGCGCCCGGGCCATCATCCGTATCTGGCCGCCCCACACCATGGTCGGGATGGAGGGCATGAGCATCATCGGCTCGTAGTCCATGGGCTGGCCCATGCCGATGAGGTAGCGGACGGAGTCCGGCTGGTCGTAGGTGGAGTAGTCGAAGATCTCCTGGCAGCGGATGACGTCGATCCGGGTGCCGAGCCCGCTGAGCAGCAGCGGGAGCACGTCGTTGCCCCATCCGGGGTCGACGCCGGAGGCGAAGAGCGAACCGCCGCCCTCCGCGACCGCGGCGGTCACCGGATCGAGGAACTCCGGCGGGGCGCTGCGGTAGTCGTAGAGCGGATAGAGGGCGGGGCTCACGACGACGGCCCCGGAGCGGATGGCCCGGGTGATGTCGGCGAGCGCGTCGTCGGGGCGGATGTCGCCGGACGCCGCGTAGACGACCGCCTGCGGGCGGGCCGCGAGGACCGCCTCGATGTCGTCGGTGGCGGCGACGCCCGTCTCGTAGTCGAGTTCGCCGAGCTCACCGGCGTCGCGGCCGACCTTTTCTGGATTGTGGACGATGACGGCGGCCAACTTCAGCGCCGGATGGGCCTCTACGGCACGGATGGCCAAACGGCCGACGTTGCCGGTACCCCAGACAACCGTGGAAATCATGCGCGGAGGGTAGCTTCAGGACCTGTAGGTTCCTAGAGCCGTGTACGGAAATTCCGGCCCGCTGTCACTGGTTTTGCGCACCCAGGACAAACAGCAAGTAAACGAAGAACGCGAACAAATGGCCTACGAACAAGTAGGCGATGAGCCGGATGATGAGACCGCGCGGGAACTTCGACTGCTGTGCTTGCGGTGCGTGCTGCGTGTCCTGCGTATCGGGCATGGCGTACGGCTCCTCGCCTATCGGTGGTGTGTGGTCGCGCCCGTGCCGGTGCCGCCGCCGAGGCACAGGCCGGCGAGGCTGCTCTGCAGCAGGGTGTGGACGAACAGCAGCTCCGCCCCGGCGGCCGAGGCCGCGCCGATCCGGTGCGCGGTGAGCGAGTCGAAGTGGGCGCTGTCCCCGGGCTCCAGCAGGTACTCGGTCTCCCCCAGGTGCAGCCGCAGCCGCCCCTGCAGCACGTAGAGCCACTCCTCCCCGGGGTGTACGCGGACCAGCTCGCCCTGGCTGCGGCCGTGCGGGACGTGCACCCGCAGCGCCTGCATCCCGCGGCCGGAGCCGCCGGCCTGCCAGTACGTCCAGCCGTCCGCCTCGCGGGCGCCCGGACCGCCTGCCCGTACGATGGGATCGGCGACGGCCGGGGTCTCCCCGAGCAGCTCCGAGACCGTCGTGCCGTACGTGCGGGCGAGTCCGAGCAGCAGCGGCAGCGAGGGCTGGCGGCGGCCGGTCTCCAGTCGGGACAGGTGCGCCGGCGAGAGCCGGGCCCGGGCGGCGGCGGCCTCCAGGGTGAGTCCGGCCCGGCGGCGCAGATCGCGCAGCTGCGGGGCCACGGTGGGCAGCTCGGCTTCGGCGGGGCCGGGGGCAGGACCGGTTGTCATGCCCCGATTGAGCCAGACTCTTACCTCCCTGGCAATCCGCCTTGCCTCTCAGGCAAAACCCTTACGCGGCGTCGTCGGGTCCGGGTGGCCCGCCGAGCACTGTCTCCACGGTGTCCGCGTCCTGGGCCCGCTTGTCGGGGCGGTGCCGCAGGACGCGCGCGAAGCGCAGGGCGACCCCGGCCGGGTAGCGGGGGGAGCGCTGCAGGCCGTCGTAGGCGATCTCCACCACCAGTTCGGGGCGCACCCGGACCGTGTGGCCGTCGTCCTCGACCGCGAGTTCGCCGAGCCGCTCGGTCTGCCAGCGCAGCATCTCGTCGGTGAGTCCCTTGAAGGTCTTGCCGAGCATGGCGTAGCCGCCGTCGGCGGTCCGGGCGCCCAGGTGCAGGTTGGACAGGAGGCCGGTGCGGCGGCCGTGGCCCCGCTCCACGGCGAGCACCACCAGGTCCAGGGTGTGCACCGGTTTCACCTTGAGCCAGTGTTTGCCGCGCCGGCCGGCCGCGTAGGTGGAGTCGAGGGCCTTGAGCATCACGCCCTCGTGCCCCCGGCGCAGGGTCCGCGTCCAGAACTCCTCCGCCTCGGCGGCCTGCCCCGCAGGGTCCTCGACCACGAGCCGGCCGACCCGCCACTCCTCCGGCACCAGGGCGGTGAGCTCCGCGTACCGCTCGCGCACCGGCAGGTCGAGGAGCACCCGGTCGCCCGCCGCCAGTACGTCGAAAAAGTAGGGGACGACCGGGAGGGTCCGCCGGGCGGCCTCGACGTCGGCGCGGGAGCCGACCCGGCTCGCCACCTCCTGGAACGGCACCGGCCGCCCGTCCGCGGCAGAGCGTCCGATGACCTCCCCGTCGAGGATGAACCGGTCCCCCGGAAAGGACCGCGCCAGTTCGGCCACCTCCGGCAGCCGGTCGGTGATCTCGTCGAGGGAGCGCGTGTACACCCGTACGTCGTCCCCCTCGCGGTGGACCTGCACCCGGATCCCGTCGAGCTTCTCCTCCACCGCACACGGCCCGAGCGCGGCCAGGGCCTCGGCCACCGACTTGGCGGTGTTCGCCAGCATCGGCTGTACGGGCTGCCCCACGCGCAGGGTGACCTCGCGCAGGGCCGCCGCCCCGTCGGCGAGCACGGCCGCCGCCACCCGGGGCAGGGAGCCGTCGAGCATGGCGGCCCGGCGGAGGGCCGCCGCGGGCACCCCTGCCGCGGCGGCCACCCCCTCCAGGGCCACGGCATCGAGCGCACCCTGGCGCACCTCCCCGCCGAGCAGGCTGCGCAGGAACCGCTGCTCGGCCTCGGTGGCCGCGCCGAGCAGACCGTCCAGGATCCGGCGGCGCTCGGCCTGGGCGCCGGCCCCGGACACGGCGGCGAACCGGGTCACGGCCTCGTCGACGGCGGTCACGGTCAGGGTCGGCTCGGCGGCGGGTTCGCTCTCCCCGGCGAGCGCGCGCCAGCCGATCCCCGGGCGGCCCTGGGGCAACCGGCCCGCGAGGTAGGACACCACCAGCGCGGCCTCCTCGGCGGGCGCGGCGGCGAACAGCTCCGCGAGCAGAGCGGTCTTCCCCGACCTGCCGGAGGTTTCGGCAACCGCCCGGGACACACGCGCAACCTCGGCCAGCAACATGCGGCCATCCTCCCGCCGCGCGGCCTGCACCGCAGCCCGGCACAGCCGGCCCCGCCGTCGCTTGAGGCGCAGGGTCCGGGGCGCAGCCCTGCTCATCCACCCCCGCCGGCGCTTGAGACGCAGGGTCCGGGGCGCAGCCCCGCTCATCCACCCCCGCCGGCGCTTGAGGCACGGGATCCGGGGCGCAGCCCCGCTCATCCACCCCCGCCGGCGCTTGAGGCGCAGGGTCCGGGGCGCAGCCCCGCTCATCCACCCCCGCCGGCGCTTGAGACGCAGGGTCCGGGGCGGAACCCTGCTCATCCAGCCCCGCCGGCGTTTGAGGCGCGGGGTCTGGGGCGGAGCCCCAGTTTCGGGAAGGGGCGGGGTGGGGAAGGAAACGCCCCCGGCCCGACCCCGCCGGGCTTTCCACCCCCCCGGTCCGTCCCGGCCCCCGGCCCCCGGCCCGGACTCCCGGTCCCGGCCACCGCACCGGCACGGCACCGGCACCGGCTCCGGCCCGCCGCGTACCGCAGGCGCGGTATGCCGACCGCCCGGCGTAGTCCTTGAGGACGTCCGCAGTTCAGCCTGCGGGAGCGCGGCCGCCGACGGCCTGGCGCTTAGGGTTCCCGTATGAAGCTCCGACTGCCCCGGCGCCGCCGAACCCGCCTGCTCGCGGGCGCGGCCGCGCTCGCCGTCGTCGCGGGGGCGGGCACCCTCACGGCCACCGCCGCGGCCGGCGACGCCCCGTCCGTGCGCCGCGAGGACAAGGTCCTCGACATGCCCGGCGCCGGGATCGACATCTCGTACTTCACCAGTGGGGACACCACGGGGGACGGTGCGGCGAAACGTCCCGCCGTGCTCCTCGCCCACGGTTTCGGCGGCAGCAAGGAGGACATGCGGCCGCAGGCCGAACGCCTCGCCCGCGACGGTTACGCCGTGCTCACCTGGTCCGCGCGCGGCTTCGGCCGCTCCGGCGGGAAGATCGGGCTGAACGATCCCGAGTACGAGGTCAAGGACGTCTCCCGGCTGATCGACTGGATCGCCGCCCGGCCCGGGGTGCGCCTGGACGCGGCCGGGGATCCGCGCGTCGGAATCGCGGGCGGCTCCTACGGCGGCGCGATCTCACTGCTCGCGGCCGGCAACGACCCGCGCGTGGACGCCATCGCCCCCTCGATCACCTACTGGAACCTCGCGGACTCCCTCTTCCCGAACGGCGTCTTCAAGAAGCTGTGGGCGGGCCTCTTCTTCACCACCGGTTCCGCGGGCGGCCTGCAGCCCGGCGCCTCCGCCCAGGGCGCCGCCCCGCAGGCGGCCCCGGCCGCGCCCGGCTGCGGACGCTTCCAGCCGGAGCTGTGCGCCATGTACGAGCGGGTCGCGGTGGCCGGCAAGCCCGACCCCGAGGCCCGCACGCTGCTGGAGCGGCGCAGTCCCTCGGCGGTCGGCGGCGCGATCAAGGTGCCGACCCTGATCACGCAGGGCCAGGACGACTCCCTCTTCCCGCTGGACCAGGCCGATGCCATGGCCCGGGCGATCGCCGCCAACGGCGCGCCCGTCTCCGTGGACTGGGCGGCCGGCGGGCACGACGGGGGCATGCGCGAAGCGGACCGCGTCGAGGGCCGGGTGCAGACCTGGTTCGACCGCTACCTCAAGGACGACGCCTCCGTGGACACCGGTCCCGCCTTCCGCGTCTCGCGCTCCGGCGGCATCGACTCCACCGACGGCCGGGTCACGCTGCGCGGAGCGAGCGGCTCCACCTATCCAGGGCTGCTGTCCGGGCCGCGCGAGTTCGCCCTGACCGGCCGGGAGCAGACCTTCGCCAACCCGGCGGGCGGGGCGCCGCCGGCGCTGTCCGCGCTGCCGGGCATCGGCGGGCAGCTCGCCGCCCTCGGAGGCGGCCTCTCGCTGGACTTCCCCGGGCAGAACGCCCGGTTCGACTCGGAGCCTCTGACCGCCGAAACCCGGATCACCGGGACCCCGACCATCACCCTAAAGGTGAGGTCTACAGCTGAGGACGGTTCGGCCGTCCTGTTCGGCAAGGTGTACGACGTCGGCCCCGACGGGCGCCAGCAGGTGCTGCCCAGTCAGCTGGTGGCCCCGGTGCGGGTGGAGGACGCCCGGCAGGACAAGACCGTCGAGCTGCGGCTGCCCGCGATCGACCACGCCGTCGAGGCCGGGCACCGGCTACGGCTCGTCGTCGCCGCCACCGACCTCGGCTACGCCTCCCCGGCCGCGCCCGCGGCCTACACCGTCTCGGCGCAGGGCCCTCTGGCCGTGCCCGTCGCGGGCGGGGTGCGCACGGCGTCCTCCGGGCTGCCCGCCTGGACCTGGTGGATGCCGCTCGGGGCCGCGCTGCTGGCCGCGGGGCTGGTGGGGATCCGCAGGACCGGCCGGGGGCCGGGCGGGATCCGGGCGGGCGCACCGCAGCCCGACCCCGCGCTGGCCGACGTACCACTGGAGATCACGGGGCTGACCAAGCGGTACGCCAAGGCGCAGGACCGCTACGCCGTACGGGACCTGTCCTTCCGGGTGGAGAAGGGCCAGGTGCTCGGCCTGCTCGGACCCAACGGTGCGGGCAAGACCACGACCCTGCGGATGCTGATGGGCCTGATCACTCCGGATGCCGGGGAGATCCGGGTCTTCGGGCACCAGGTACGGGCCGGCGCGCCCGTGCTCTCACGGGTCGGCGCCTTCGTGGAGGGTGCCGGTTTCCTGCCGCACCTGACGGGGCGCGCCAACCTGGAGCTGTACTGGCAGGCCACGGGCCGCCCCGCCGCGGACTCCCACATGGAGGAGGCCCTGGAGATCGCCGGGCTCGGCGACGCCCTGGAGCGGGCGGTCCGCACGTACTCGCAGGGCATGCGCCAGCGCCTCGCGATCGCCCAGGCCATGCTCGGCATGCCGGACCTGCTGATCCTCGACGAGCCGACCAACGGTCTGGACCCGCCGCAGATCCGCGAGATGCGCGACGTGATGATCCGGTACGCGGCCGGCGGGCGGACGGTCATCGTCTCCAGCCACCTGCTGTCGGAGGTCGAGCAGTCCTGCACGCACCTGGTGGTCATGGACCGCGGCCGGCTCGTCCAGGCGGGCGAGGTCGCCGAGATCACCGGCGGCGGGGACGTCCTGCTGGTGTCGCTGGCGCAGCCGGTGGACGAGGCGGTCGTCGGGAAGATCGCCGCCCTGGAGGGAGTGGAGTCCGTGGCGAGCGCCGAGGACGGTCTGCTCGTACGGCTGGACGGCGCGAGCGCCGCCGAGCTGATCGCCGAACTCGTACGGCTGGAGGTGCCGGTGTCCGGAGTGGGACCGCACCGGCGGCTGGAAGACGCGTTCCTCACCCTGATCGGAGGCGCGGCATGAACACCGTGACGGATGTGGACGCGAACGGGAACGGGGCGGGGAACGCGGACTCGCCCGCGAACGGCGACGTGACGCCGGACGGCATCGGCCGCGAGGTCGCCCACGGCTACCGGGCCGGCCGGACGCTGCCGCTGCGCGTGGAAGCGCTGCGGCAGTGGCGCCGGCGGCGGACGCTGGTGATGGGCGGGATCCTGGCCGCCCTGCCCTTCATCCTGATGATCGCGTTCGCGGTCGGCGGCGGCCCCGGCAGCCGCGGTGGAAACGACGGCCGGATCACCCTCATCGACACGGCGACGGCCTCGGGCGCGAACTTCGCGGCCACCTGCCTGTTCGTGTCCGCCGGGTTCCTGCTGGTGGTGCCGGTGGCGCTGTTCTGCGGGGACACGGTGGCCTCGGAGGCCAGCTGGTCCTCGCTGCGCTACCTGCTGGCCTCGCCCGTGCCCCGGGCCCGGCTGCTGTGGAGCAAGCTGGTGGTGGCCCTCGGGTTCAGCCTGGCCGCGATGGTCCTGCTGCCGCTGGTGGCGCTCGCGGCGGGTACGGCCGCCTACGGGTGGGGGCCGCTGGAACTCCCCGCGGGTGGTTCGCTGCCGGCCGGGGACACGATCGGGCGGCTCGCCATCGCCGTGGCGTTCGTCTTCGTATCGCAGTTGGTCACGGCCGGTCTGGCGTTCTGGCTGTCGACGCGCACGGACGCGCCGCTGGGCGCGGTGGGCGGGGCGGTCGGGCTGACGATCGTCGGCAACGTGCTCGACGCCGTGACGGCGCTGGGGTCCTGGCGGGAGTTCCTGCCGGCGCACTGGCAGTTCGCCTGGGCCGACGCCTTGCAGCCGCAGCTCGAATGGGGCGGGATGATCAAGGGGACGGTGGTGTCGGTGTCGTACGCGGTGGTGCTGTTCGCCCTCGCGTTCCGCGGGTTCTCCCGCAAGGACATCGTGTCCTGAGGACCGGTGGCTGAAGCCCGGGATCCGGCCCGCGGGGCCGTGCGATGACGCACGGCCCCGTTCGGCCGTCGGGGGCCAACCCGGGCGGACCCGCGTGTGCCTGCCGCCCCGGCGGCCCGTACCCCCCAAGAATCGCCTCGGTCAGGACGTACGGACGCGTCCGAACGGCACCGAGGGGTACGACCGATGGACAGAGCAGGACTTCCGCCTCGCAGGTTCGTGCTGACGGGCGGCCTCACGGCCGCCGCGGCCCTGCTCACCGGGTGCTCGGCGAAGAGCTCCCCGAAGCGGACGACGGCCGCGCCGGAGCCTCGGCCCAGCACCCCCGAGGGCGCGTACAGCCGCCTGCTGGAGGGCAACAAGCGCTGGGTGAGCGGCAGTCTCAACCACCCCGACCGGGATCCGGACCGCCGCGAGCTGGTGGCGCAGGCGCAGGATCCGTACGGCGTGATCCTGGCGTGCATCGACTCCCGGGTGCCGCCGGAGCTGCTCTTCGACACCGGGCTCGGCGACCTGTTCGTGCTGCGCACGGGCGGGCAGGCGGTCGGCCCGGTGGTGACCGGGTCGGTGGAGTTCGGGCCGATGACGGCGGGCACCCCGCTGATCCTGGTCCTCGGGCACCAGCGCTGCGGGGCCATCGACGCTTCGTACAAGGCCTTGCGGGACGGCAAGCCGCTGCCCGGCAACCTGCGGGCGATCGAGAAGGCGCTGGTGCCGGCGTACGAGCTGACGGTCAAGGATCCCGGCTCCGACCCGGTCGACACGATGATCCGCAATCAGATCAAGGTGACGGCGGACGAGCTGCGGGCCAACGCGGATCTGGCACCCCTGGTGGAGAAGGGCTCGCTGGCCGTGGTCGGCGCCTACTACTCGCTGGACACCGGTCAGGTGGAGGTGCTGACGGGGGCGCCGACGGGCGGCGCTTCCGCCAGCCCGTCGGCCAGTACGTCGGCCAGTACGTCGGCCAGTACGTCGGCCAGCGCGTCGGCCAGCGCGTCAGCCAGTGCCTCCGGGAGCGTCTCGCCGAGCCCGTCGGAGTCGGCATCGTCCTCGGCGTCCGCCTCCGCGTCCGTCTCCGCGTCCGTCTCCGCGTCCCCGTCGGAGTCCGATTTCGGCAGTCCGTCGCCCGACGCCTCCTGAGGGCGGGACTGCGGTCAGCCGACGGCCCCCGCTACGGCGTCGACCTCCGCCAGGAGTTCGGCGTCGAGCGGCCGGTCGGCGACGGCCGCGTTGGCCCGTACCTGCTCGGCGGAGGTGGCGCCCGCGATGACGGAGGCGCAGCCGGGCTGGGCGGAGAGCCAGCCGATGGCGAGTTCCAGCACGGTGCGCCCGTGCTTGTCGGCGAGCGCCGCCAGGGCTTCCACGATGTCGAGGCGCTCGTCGGTGAGGTAGGCGTCGCGGCCTTCGAGGCGGGAGCCCGCGGGGACGGGGGCGCCGCGGCGGATCTTTCCGGTCAAGAGCCCATTGGCCAGCGGAAAGTAGGGAAGGACCCCGACTCCGTAGTGCAGGGCGGCCGGGACGAGCTCGCGCTCCGCCGACCGCTGGAGCAGCGACCATTCGTTCTGGGCCGATACGAAGGGTGCCGCGCCGGTTTCGCGGGCCACGTGGGCGGCTTCGGCGAGCTGCCAGCCGCTGAAGTTGGAGTGGCCGATGTAGCGGATCTTGCCCTCGGTGACGAGTTCGGTGAGCGCGGCGAGGGTCTCGGCCACGGGAACGGCCGGGTCGGGGCTGTGGAGTTGGTAGAGGTCGATGTGGTCGGTCTGCAGGCGGGTCAGGGACGCTTCGACGGCGCGCCGGATGTAGGCGCGGCCGGCGCGGGAGCCGGCGGCGGGTCCGTAGCCCATGTCCACGCCGTCGTAGCCGAACTTGGTGGCGAGGACGACCTGGTCCCGGCGGCCCTTGAGGGCCTCGCCGAGGTGGGTTTCGGAGCCCCCGGCGCCCCCGTAGATGTCTGCGGTGTCGAGCAGGGTGATGCCCGCGTCGAGAGCGGCGTCGACGACGGTGCGGGTGGCCCGGGCGTCGAGGCGGCCGCCGAAGTTGTTGCAGCCCAGCCCGATCGCCGAGACCTGAAGACCTGAACTGCCCAGGGGGAGATGGCGCATGTCTTTTCGTTCCTCCGCACTCGTCCGGCACATGGTCGACAGGACGGCAGTGTAGATCGCCACCGGTCTCCCCGACCGGGCGGGACGGGACGGGCCCGCGGCACGGGCGGGACGGGTGGGATGGGTGGGGCGGCTGGGACGGGTGGCCCCTGTGCTCGTCGCGTCGCTGACCGGCTGACCGGCTGACCCGATTCGATCGAATCGATCGTTTCGGCTTTCTGTGGTGGAATCGAGCGGCGCGCGCACCACGCGGACGCACCACGGACCACGGACGACGCAGACCGCAGGGGGATCCTTGAGACCACATGTCGACCAGCGCCAGGCCCAGGTGCTCTCCCTCGTCCGGGCCCGGGGCAGTGCCCGCGTCGCGGACCTCGCCAGGGAACTGGGCATCTCCCCCGTCACCCTGCGGCGGGACGTCGAGGCGATGGCGGCGCGGGGCGAGATCCGGCGGATGCACGGGGTGATCAGCCGGCTGGAGTCCGACTCGGTGGGCGCGGAGACCGGCTCCACGGGCGCGCAGGCGGTCTCCGACGCGGCCACGGCCGCGGCCGCCGCCACGGGCCGGGGCGGCGCCGGGCTGGTGATCGGGATGGTCGTGCCGACCACCGAGTACTACTTCGCCGACGTCGTGCGGGGGGCCCGCGAGGTGGTCGAGGCACGGGGCGCGCGGCTCGCCGTGGGGCTGACGCGGTATCTGGCGGGCGAGGACCGCACGCAGGCGGACCGGTTGCTGTCCACGGGGGCCGACGGCCTGCTGCTGACCCCGAACTGGGCGGCCGGGGCGGCCGGACCCGGCGAAGGGGCGTGGACGGCCGAACTGCCCGTGCCCACCGTCCTGGTGGAGCGGTGGGCCCCGCCGGGGCATCCCGCGGCTTCCCTGGACCGGGTGACCTCCGACCACGCGGACGGCGCGGCGCGGGCCGTGCGGCACCTGGCGGAACTGGGTCACAAGCGGATCGCCCTGGCCAGCCGGGAGACCCCGACGTCGGGGCGGCTGCGGACCGGCTACGCGGCGGCCGTGGCCACGCTCGGTCTGGAGCCGGCTCCGGCGTGGCCCGCGGCCGGAGCGGCGCCGCTCGCGGAGGCGGAGGCGTTCGCGCGGACCCTGGACTACTTGTGCGCGGCGGTGGCGGAGGGGGGGGTGACCGCCGCCCTGATCCACAGCGACACGGACGCGATCATGCTGATCCCGCGGCTCCAGGCGCGGGGGGTGCGGGTGCCGGAGGACCTGGCGGTGATCACGTACGACGACGAGGTGGCCGAGCTGGCCGACGTACCGCTGTCGGCGGTGGCGCCGGCCAAGCGCGAGGTGGGGGCGCGGGCGGCCGGAATGCTGCTGGACCGGCTGGAGGACCGCGGGGCGGGGCGGGAGGGGCCGCGGCAGCATCTCGACCTGCTTCCCCGGCTGACCGTCCGGCCGTAGTCCCGGGAGGATGCGGGGCCCGAGCGCTCGCCCCTCCTGCGCGTTTCGATCGAAATGCGGATTCGGTCTTGACGACATGATCGTCCGCACAAAAGGATGAGGCTCGCAACCAGCCCCGGGGCCGCCTCTTTGGGGAGCGGCGGCCCCGGGTCCCATCCGCCCACGCGGGGACCGGGTCGCTCCCGCCCGTGTACCGTTCCCGCCCGCGTACCGTTCCCGCCCCCGTGTCGTTCCCGGCGCCGCGGCCGGGGTTTGTGACCATCGGGACTTCGGATCTCACCGCAGGAGCCGTCAAGTGACCCACCCCGCCTCCGACTCCGTCCCCTCCCCCCTCGCCGCGCCCCGCAGGCCGGTCACCGTGCTCGCCATGAGCCCGGGAACCCGGGCCGCCGTCCTCGGAGAACGGATCCTTCCGGAGCTGGTCCGGGTCGCCGATGTGGACCCCGGACTGCTCGTCACCGACTTCGGCGCCGCCTCCTGCGAGGAGGCCGTGCGGCAGCGGCTGGCCGTGGCCGAGGTCCTGTTCACCGGGTGGGGCTGTCCTGTGCTGGACGCACGGGCGCTGGAGCTGATGCCGGAGCTCCGGGCGGTCGTGCACGCGGCCGGCAGCGTCAAACACCATGTGACCGAGGCTTGTTGGGATCGGGGGCTGCTGGTGTCGAGTTCCGCCGCCGTGAACGCCCTGCCGGTCGCCGAGTACACGCTCGCCGCCATCCTGTTCGCCAACAAGCGGGTACTGGACTCCGCGCACGCCTACCGGGCCGCCCGCGGCCACGTCGACCCGCTGCGGCACTATCCCGCCGTCGGCAACTACCGCCGCACCGTCGGGCTGATCGGCGCCTCCCTCATCGGCCGGCGCGTCCTGGAACTGCTGCGCCCCTTCGACCTGCGGGTGCTCGTGCACGATCCGTACGCCGATCCGGCCGAGCTCGCCGCCCTCGGCGCCGAGGCCGTCGCCCTGGACGAACTGCTCTCCCGCAGCGACGTGGTGAGCCTGCACGCTCCCGAACTGCCGGAGACCCGACGGCTGCTGGACGCGCCCCGGCTGGCCCTCATGCCGGACGGGGCCACCCTCGTCAACACCGCGCGCGGCTCGCTCGTCGACACCGCGGCGCTGACCGGGGAACTGGTCTCGGGGCGGCTGCACGCCGTGCTCGACCACACCGAGCCGGAGGTGCTGCCCGCGAGCTCCCCGCTGTACGACCTGCCCAATGTGCTGCTCACCCCGCACGTGGCCGGTTCCCTGGGCGGGGAGCTGGACAGGCTGGCGGCTTCGGCCGTCGGGGAACTGGAGCGCTACGCCTCGGGCCTCGGCTTCCGCCACGCCGTCGACCGGGACCGGCTCGGCTACTCGGCCTGACGGTCCGTCGCGCGGACCAGCCGCTCCAAGTACTCCCGGCCCGGCCCGAGCCGCTCGGGCAGTTCGCCGGCGCCGGGATACCAGCGCTTCTCGTACTCCCAGCAGAGCCAGCCCCCCGGCGGCAGGAGGGCCACCGCCTCGGCGAGGGGCAGCGCTCCCCCGCCGAGCCCGAGCGGGGTCAGCTCGTGCGCGGACGCCACGTCCTTGACCTGCGTGTACCCCAGGTGCCCGGCGAGGGTCCGGCTCGACTCGGCCGGCGACTCGCCGCCGAGCCAGGTGTGCAGTACGTCCCACAGCGCGCCCGCGCCCGGATGCGCGACCCGGTCGAGGACCCGGGCCGTGCTGGTCGCGGTGCGGTGCGAGTCGTGGGTCTCCAGCAGGATCCGGACCCCGTGCCGCTCGGCGAAGGGCGCGGCGGCCCGGAGCCTGCGGACCGCGTGCCCGTCGGCTTCGGCCGGGGGCAGGTCACCGCCGCCGGGGAAGACCCGTACGTAGGGGGCTTCGAGGTCGGCGGCGAGCCGGACCAGGGCGTGGATCTCGGCGAGGACCGGCTCGTCGGGACCGGGCGCGGCCACCCGGGCGTAGCCGGCGACTCCGAGGACGGTGACGCCGGCGGAGGTCAGCGTGCGCAGGCCGGCCGCACGGTCGCCGGCGGGGCTGTCGGGGTGCAGGGGTTCCTCGGGGTGGGCCCGCAGTTCGAGGCCCTCGTAGCCGTGCGTGGCGGCGAGGTCCGCATTGCGCTCCAGAGGGGTGCCGGGCAGGCCGAGGGTGGAGAAGGCGTACTTCACGGACGGCCCCCTCCGATGGCCGCGGGCGGTCCGGCGGCGGGCGGTCCGGCGGCGGGCGGCGGCGCGGTGGAGGCGCGCACCATCAGCTCGGCGGGCAGCGTGGTGATGCCGCCGGGGGGCAGTGCTCTGCGGCCCGTGACGAGCTGGGCCGCGAGCACCCCGGCCTCCCGCAGCGGCACCCGGACGGTGGTGAGGGCGGGGGCGGTGTCGACGCAGACGGGCAGGTCGTCGAAGCCGGCGACGGAGACGTCCTCGGGTATCCGCAGGCCGGCCTCGCGCAGGGCCGCGGCGACCCCGGTGGCGACGGTGTCGTTGGCGGCGGCCACGGCCGTGAAGGGCGCTCCGCGGCGGAGCAGTTCACGGGTGGCGTCGTATCCGGCGGAGCGCTCGAACCCGGCGTGCACGGTGAGGCTTGCGCAGTGCGCCGGCAGTGCGGGGTCGTGGTCGCGCAGGGCGTCCTGGTGTCCGGCGAGGCGCTCCCGGGTGGTGCTCAGTCCGGGCGGGCCGGCCACGTAGGCGATGTGCCGGTGGCCGAGCGCCAGCAGGTGCTCGGTGAGCCGGAAGGCGCCGCCCCGGTCGTCGAACATGACGGTGGCGACGGGGAGTCCGGCGGGCATGGGCAGCGGGGGCCGCCCGCACAGCACCACCGGGGCGCCGGTGGCCGCGATGCGGGCGAGGCGGGCTGCGAGCGCCCGGGTGTGCTCCGGCTCCTCCACGGCGCCGCCGGTCAGGACGACCCCTCCGGCCCGCTGGCCCTCCAGGAGGGCGAGGTAGTCCAGCTCGGCGGCGGGGGCCCCCTCGGTGTTGCAGACGACGGCGAGCCGCCGTGCGCCGCCCTGGCCGCCGGGGCCCAGGGCGCTCTGCAGGGATCCGGCGAGGATCCCGAAGAAGCTGTCCGCGACATCGTGCACGAGGACTCCGATGAGATCCGAGGTCGCCGCGGCGAGGGCCCTCGCGGGGCCGTTCGCGATGTAGCCGAGGTCCTCGATCGCCCGCTCCACGCGGGTCCTGGTGCCGCCCGCCACCGGGTATCCACCGTTCAGTACGCGCGAGACCGTGGCGGGCGATACGCCCGCGTGCGCCGCCACTTCGGCGAGTGTGACCGCCATCATCCCCTCCTTCCGATCCGTCCCGGGCCATCGTCTCACCCGGCGCGTGGATCTCCATACTCGCCGATGAAGAAAGCGCTTTCTATCACCCGTAAGAGTCTTGCACCGCGACCGTGCGCGGCCCTAGCCTGATCGAAGAGAAAGCGCTTTCTATGCAGCCTTCTCCGTCACGAGACACAAAGAACACGCAACAAGACGAAGGAGGGGGACACCGTGCAGCGCAAGACGATCAAGATCGCCATGAACGGCGTCACCGGGCGGATGGGATACCGCCAGCACCTGGTCCGCTCCCTGCTCGCACTGCGCGAGCAGGGCGGGCTCGACCTCGGCGACGGCACGGTGCTGTGGCCGGAGCCGGTGCTGGTCGGGCGCCGCGAGGAGGCCCTGCGGGCCATCGCGGAGCGGCACGGCCTGGAGCACGTGAGCACGGACCTGTCGGCGGTGCTGGCCGATCCCGAGGTGGAGATCTACTTCGACGCCCAGGTCACCAGCGCCCGCGAGGCGGCCGTACGGCAGGCCGTGGCGGCCGGCAAGCACGTGTACTGCGAGAAGCCCACCGCCCTCACCTTCGAGTCCTCGCTGGAGATCGCGCGCCTGGCCGACGCGGCCGGAGTCAAGCACGGGGTGGTGCAGGACAAGCTGTTCCTGCCGGGCCTGCTGAAGCTCAAGCGGCTCATCGACGGCGGCTTCTTCGGCGAGATCCTGTCCGTCCGCGGGGAGTTCGGATACTGGGTCTTCGAGGGCGACTGGCAGTCCGCCCAGCGCCCCTCGTGGAACTACCGCTCCGAGGACGGCGGCGGCATCGTCGCCGACATGTTCCCGCACTGGGAGTACCTGCTGCACGAGCTGTTCGGCCGGGTCCGCACGGTGCAGGCGCTGACGCGCACCCACATCGGCCGCCGCTGGGACGAGGACGGCAAGCCGTACGAGGCCACCGCGGACGACGCGGCGTACGGGATCTTCGAGCTGGAGGGGGGCGCCGTCGCCCAGATCAACTCCTCCTGGGCGGTCCGGGTCAACCGCGACGAGCTCGTCGAGTTCCAGGTGGACGGGACGCACGGCTCGGCGGTCGCCGGGCTGCGCGGCTGCCGGATCCAGCACCGCGCGACGACGCCGAAGCCGGTGTGGAACCCGGACCTGCCCCTGACCGAGACGTTCCGCGACCAATGGCAGGAGGTCCCGGACAACAACCCCGCCGACAACGGCTTCAAGGCCCAGTGGGAGCTGTTCCTGCGCCATGTCGTGCGGGACGAACCCTGGCAGTGGGACCTGCTGGCCGGGGCCCGCGGGGTACAGCTCGCCGACCTCGGGCTGCGCTCCTCCGCGGAGGGACGGCGGCTGGTGGTCCCGGAGGTGGCGCTGTGAGCATCCGGCTCCCCTCGGCGGACGGCGCGCTGCGCCTGCACGCGCCGGTCACCGCTCCACTGGCGCCGCTCACCTGCGGCCCGGCCCACAGCCGCACCTTCTACTCGGCCGCGCACGTGGTGGCCGACCCCCTTTCCGCCTCGGCCGAATCCGGCCCGGTGATCGACTGGGAAAGCACGCTGGCCTTCCGGCACACCTTGTGGGCGCAGGGCCTCGGAGTCGCCGAGGCCATGGACACGGCGCAGCGCGGGATGGGCCTGGACTGGCCGGCGGCGGCGGAGCTGATCCGCCGTTCGACCGCCGAGGCCCGGTCGGTGGGCGGCCGGATCGTCTGCGGCGCGGGCACCGACCAGCTGGCCGCGGACACCACGCATTCCCTGGCCGCGGTCACCGCGGCGTACGAGGAGCAGCTGGCGCTGGTCGAGGAGTGCGGGGCGACGGCCGTACTGATGGCCTCCCGGGCTCTGGCCTCGGCGGCGCGCGGCCCGGAGGACTTCTCCGAGGTGTACGGGAGGCTGCTGCGGCAGAGCTCGCGGCCGGTGGTCCTGCACTGGCTGGGGCCGATGTTCGACCCCGCGCTGGAGGGGTACTGGGGTCACGCGGACCTGGACGAGGCCACGGACGTCTTCCTGAAGATCATTTCCGAGTATCCGGAGAAGGTCGACGGCATCAAGGTCTCGCTGCTCGACGCGGCGCGCGAGGTGGACATCCGGCGGCGGCTGCCGGCGGGTGTGCGCTGCTACACGGGCGACGACTACCACTATCCGGAGCTGATCGCCGGCGACGGCGAGCTGGCCAGCGACGCCCTTCTGGGCATCTTCGATCCGATCGCCCCGATCGCGGCGCGGGCGGCCCTCGCCCTCGACCAGGGCGACACGGCCGGGTTCCGGGAGCTGCTGGATCCGACGGTGCCCCTGTCGCGGCACCTGTTCGCGCCGCCCACCCGCTACTACAAGACCGGGGTCGTGCTGCTGGCATGGCTCGCGGGACACCAGGAGCACTTCGCGATGGTGGGCGGACTGCACTCGGCCCGCTCGCTCCCCCATCTGGCCACCGCCTACGAACTGGCCGACGATCTCGGCCTGTTCCCCGACCCGGAGCTCGCCGAGGACCGGATGCGCCGGCTGCTCGCGCTGCACGGGGTGGCGTCATGAGCCCGGCAACGACGCCGTCGCCGGCCCGGTTCAGCCTGAACCAGGAGACGATCCGCCAGTGGTCGCTCCCCGAGCTGGTGGCCGGGTGTACCGCCGCCGGGGTCGGAGCGGTCGGGCTGTGGCGCGATCCCGTGCAGCGGTTCGGGGTCCGGGAGGCCGCGAAGCTGGTCGCGGACGCCGGACTGCGGGTCAGCTCGCTGTGCCGGGGCGGCTTCTTCACCGCCGCCGATCCGGTGGGGCGCGCGAGCGCCCTCGAGGACAACCGCCGCGCCGTGGAGGAGGCCGCCGAACTGGGCGCCGACGCCCTGGTCCTGGTCTCGGGAGGCCTGCCGGACGGGGACCGGGACCTGGCGGGAGCCCGGCGGCGGATCGTCGACATCCTCGGCGACCTGGTCCCGTACGCCGCCGGGCACGGGGTGCGCCTGGGGATCGAGCCGCTGCACCCGATGTACGCGGCGGACCGCTGTGTCGTCTCCACCCTCGGTCAGGCCCTGGACATCGCCGAGGAGTTCCCGGCGTCGCGGGTGGGGGTGGTCGTGGACTCCTACCACCTGTGGTGGGACGAGCGGCTGCCTTCCGAGGTGCGTCGGGCCGGTGAGGCCGGGCGGATCGTGTCCGTCCAGGTCGCCGACTGGGTGACGCCGCTCCCTGAGGGCGTGCTGTTGGGCCGGGGACAGCTGGGCGACGGCTCGATCGATCTGCGGGCCTTCCGGGAGCTGACCGACTCCGCGGGGTATTCGGGGCCGGTCGAGGTGGAGATCTTCCATCCCGGGCTGTGGGCCCGCGACGGCGAAGAAGTGCTGCGGGAGGTGATCGACCGCTACCGCGAGCACGTCGCATGAGGTGAAGGGGGGTGCGTGAACCGAAAACCACGGGGGCCACAGCTTTAAAAGCGATGCAGCTTTTCAGGCGATGCAGCGTTTCAGTCAAAGGAGACTGTGATGACAGATGTGTGGAGCCGCCGTGCCTTCCTCACGGCGGTCGGTGGCAGCGTGGTGCTGCTCGGCACCCCCGTCCTCCCGGCGACCGCCGGGACGGTGACCGCTGTGCACGCCGCCATGCGCGCGGTGTGGCAGGGCCTCGTCCTGGGGACCGTGTCCTCCCCCACGGCCGAGCCCTTCCGCACCCGGCTGACCGCGCTGGGCACGCAAGCCGGCCAGTGGCGCTCCTCGATGGCCCCGGCCACCGGCTCGCTCTGGCCCGACCAGGTCTTCACCTCCGACCCCGAGTGGATGGCGCAGAGCTACTACCGGCTGCGGAGCATGGCCGAGGCCTATGTCAGACCGGGGACGGGGCTCACCGGCGACGCCGCGCTGCGCACGGCCGTACTGACCGGGCTGGACCACCTCCACGCCCAGGTCTACAACGCCGGCCAGGCGCGGTACGGAAACTGGTGGTGCTGGCAGATCGGCGCCCCCCAGGCGCTGCTCGACACCGTCGTCCTGATGTACGGCCACTTGTCGGCGGCGCAGCTCGCCGGATACTGCGCCGCCGTGGACCACTTCGTCCCCGATTCGACGGTGGGCTCGTACTCCGGGACCAGCACCGGGGCGAACCGGGTGGACCTGTGCCGGGTGCTCGCGCTGCGCGGTGTGGTGGGCGGTGACGACGCGAAGATCGCCCTGGCCCGGGACGCGCTCACGCCGGTGTTCCCGTACGTCACCTCCGGCGACGGGCTCTACCGCGACGGCTCCTTCATCCAGCACACCTACGTCGCGTACACGGGCTCGTACGGCTCGGTCATGCTCGGCGGACTGGGCATGTTGTTCGGCCTGTTGAAGGGGACGGCGTGGGAGGTCACCGATCCCGGCGCGCAGATCGTCTTCGACGCGGTGGAGCACGCGTGGGCGCCGTTCCTCTACAACGGGCTGATGATGGACGCGGTTTCGGGGCGGGCCCCCAGCCGGGGGGTCCAGGTCGCCGATCCCCTCCAGGCACAGCTGGACGACCACACCCGCGGGCACTCCGTCCTCGCCGCGATCCTGCTCCTCGCCGAGGGCGCGTCCGCCGGCGAACGGACGCGCTGGCGCGGTCTGGTCAAGGGCTGGACGGCGCGGGACTACTACAGCCCCCCGTTGTCGGACGCCACCCAGAGCCTGTCGTCCCTGGCCCGGCTCTCCGAAGTCTCGTCGGACGCCGCGGTCACGGCCTTGCCCGAGCCGGTGGCGCACCGGCTGTTCCCCTCGATGGACCGGGCCACGCACCGCAGACCGGCCTGGGCGGCCTCCCTGTCCATGGCCTCGAAGCGGATCACGCACTACGAGACGGGCAACGGCGAGAACCTGCGCGGCTGGCACACGGGCAGTGGCATGCTCTCCTGGTGGGGCTCCACCTCCGGGAACGGCCAGTACTCGGACGCGTTCTGGCCCACGGTCAATCCGTACCGGCTGCCCGGGACCACCGCCTCCCGCAAGGCGCTGGCCGACGGAGCGGGAGGCGACTGGGGCGCGTCCCGGCCGGACGTCACCTGGGTGGGCGGCACGACCGACGGGGAGTTCGCCTCGGTGGGCCAGCACCTGAAGGGGCTGGGCAGCACCCTCACGGCCCGCAAGTCCTGGTTCTTCCTCGATGACACGGTGGTCTGCCTGGGCGCCGGGATCAGCTCCACCGACGGCGCCGCGGTCGACACGGTCATCGACAACCGGAACCTGGGCGCGACCGGCGCCCACGCCCTGACCGTGAGCGGCACGGTCCAGCCGGCCACGCTGGGCTGGACGGCCTCCTTCCCCGGGCCCGGCTGGGCGCACCTGGCGGGCTTCGGCGGCTATGTGATGTCCGGTTCGGGCACGTTCCGGGCACTGCGGGAGGCCCGTACCGGCCGGTGGAGCGATATCAACCGGAGCGCTTCCACCGCGGTCCTCACCCGGCGCTACCTCACCCTCTGGTACGACCACGGAACGAACCCGGCCGCGGGGAGCTACGTCTACCAGCTGATGCCGGGCGCCTCGGCGGCCCAGACCTCGGCCCGGTCCGCCGCCACCGGTTGGCTCACGGTGCTCTCCAACAACCCGACCGCCCAGGGGGTGACGGTGGGCTCGCTCGGCTTCACCGGGGTGAACTTCTGGCAGCCCGCGACGATCGGCGCCCTGCAGGCGAGCGCGCCGTGTTCGGTCACGGTGCGGGAGCCCGGCGACGGCACGGCCGTGGTCTGCGTCTCGGACCCGACCCGCACCCTGTCGGCACTGACCCTCGTGTGGAACCGGCCCGTCACCCAGGTGCTGTCCCAGCCGGCGAGCCTGGCCTCGGCGAGCACCGGGAGCACCCTCCGGCTCGGCTTCGGCAGCCTCACGGCCCTGGAGGGGGCGAGCCAGGTGGTGAAGGTGAAGCTGGGGTGACCTCCGGACGCTCTCCTGATCGATCTCCGGACCCCCCGCGGGGCGATCGAAGCGGAGCCCACAGGGTGACATAGCGTGACCCGCATGGATCAGGAGCACATATCCGGGGACGGCGAAGGCGCGGGCAGGCGGCGGTTCCTCGCCCTGGCGACGGGGGCGGCTGCCACCGCCGCCGGGCTGGGAGCCGTGGCCGGCTGCGCGAACGGGGACGCCGGGGAGGCGGACGGGGCGGGGCCCGGCGAGAGCCGGGATCCGTCCCGTCCCCCGGAGAAGCAGGAGGGGCCGCGCGGCTTCGACGTCCGGGCCGAGAACGCCCGCCCGGGGAACGCCGACTGGCAGGTCGCCAAGGCCGGCCCGGCCCGCGCCATCGAGGGCTTCACCGACCGGGTCAGCGTGCTGCCCGGCGAGTCCTTCGGCCTGCACGTCTCCACCACCGCGCCCCGGTTCACCGTCTCCGCCTACCGCATGGGCTGGTACGGCGGCGCCCGGGCCCGCCTGGTCTGGCGCTCCGAGGCCCTTCCCGGGGTGCGCCAGCCCGACCACACGGTGGACACCGCGACCCGTACGGTGCGCACCCGGTGGGCCCGTAGCACCACCGTCGAGACCAAGGACTGGCCCGAGGGCTGCTATCTGCTGCGCCTCGACGCGCAGGGCGGGGAGGGCCAGCGGTTCGTCCCCGTCACCGTGCGGTCCGCCGCCACGACCGGACGTACCGTCGTGGTCAACGCGGTGGCGACCTGGCAGGCGTACAACCGCTGGGGCGGATACGGCAGTTACGACGGCCCCAGCGGCGGATACGCCTCGCGCTCGCTCGCCGTGACCTTCGACCGGCCCTACGAGTACGACGACGGCGCGGGCCTCTTCCTGGTGTACGAGGCTCCGCTGCTCGCGCTCGCCGAGCGGCTCGGCATCCCCCTGGCGTACACGACCACCACCGACCTGGCCCGCGAGAAGCGGCTGCTGGAGGGTGCTTCGGCGGTCCTCTCCCTCGGCCACGACGAGTACTGGTCGCCCGAGCAGCGCGCGCACGTCACGGCGGCCCGGGACGCGGGCACCAACATCGCGATCCTGGGCGCGAACTGCTGCTACCGCCGGATCCGGCTGGAGGCCTCCGAGCTCGGGCCGGACCGTACGGTGGTCTGCTACAAGTCCTCCTACGAGCAGGATCCCGGCTTCAAGCGCGGCCACCCGGCCACCGTCGACTTCCGGTCGCCGCCCGCCGCCGACCCGGAGAGCACGCTGCTCGGCGTGATCTACGACGGCTACCCGGTGGACGCCCCGTACGTGGTGACGCACCCGGGCCACTGGCTCTTCGAGGGCACCGGCGCGAAGGCCGGCGACAGCTTCCCGCACCTGGTCGGCGTGGAGTACGACAAGGTCAACACCGGTTTCACCACCCCGCGCCCGATCGAGATCCTGGCGCACTCCCCCGTGGTCTGCGAGGGCCGCCCCAGCCACCAGGACACGGCGTATTACACGACGCCGAGCGGCGCCGCCGTCTTCGCGACGGGGACGATGCGCTGGGTGGAGGCCCTCGACGCGAAGGGCGACGGCCGCAGCGGAGCCAACCACGGCCTGGACGCCCGCTCGGGCGCCCTGACCACCCGGGTGACGGAGAACCTGCTCCGCGCCTTCGCGGCCGGCCCGGCGGGACGGACGCATCCGGCGCAGGACAACGTCAGGGCGGTGTACGGGGGCTAGGGCCCGGTGTACGGGGGGCCGGGCCCCGCCGTACGGGGGCCGGGCCCCACCCACATCGCACTGGACTCCACCCGAAGGGGCTGTTTATGATCATGTCGCGGCATCGCGTGTCGGTCACCGGCTGGGTGAGGCATGGAGGTGCCGGGACGTGCCTTTCGGAGGCATCCACTCATGACGGTTCAGCTCAACCACACGATCATCCACTCCCGTGACCACCGGGAGTCGGCGGAGTTCCTGGCGTACTTCCTCGGCCTGGAGGTCGGAGCCCCCTGGGGCCCCTTCATCCCCATCGAGATCGCCAATGGCGTCACCCTGGACTTCGCGACCATCCCCGCCGAGTCCATCACCGCGCAGCACTACGCGTTCCTCGTCTCCGAGGCCGAGTTCGACGAGGCCTTCGAGAAGATCAAGCGGGCGAGGATCACCTACTTCGCCGATCCGCACGGGCAGCGCCCCGGCGAGATCAACCACAACGACGGCGGCCGGGGCGTCTACTTCGAGGACCCCTCGGGCCACGGCATGGAACTGATCACCGTCCCGTACGGCGGCTTCAAGGAGTAGGACCGGCCCGGCGGCGGGGACTCGCACGCCCCGCCGCCGGATCCCGTGCACACCGCGGTGGCGTTCAGTCGAGCATGCGCCGCATGACCCACAGCGGCAGCGCCGGATTCCGGGCCGCCGCTCCCGCCGTCCGCTCGTCGCCGAGGAGCGCGACCAGCGCGGGCACCGGCAGCCGCGGATGCTCCACGGCTTCCCGGCGGACCGACGGGGACGGGTCCCCGAGCAGCCGCTGCGCCGACTCCCCGGACAGCCGGGGGTCGGTCGCCGCCCGGGCCCGGACCTCCTCGTCCTCGTCCCGGCTGAAGCGTTCCACCAGCTCCGCCGTGGAGTCCGGGTCGTCCAGCGCGAGCTGCCGCAGCCGCCGGTGGGGGTCCTCGGCGTAGCGGAGCAGGTTCCGGCCGGGGAAGTTCGGGTGGCCGTAGGGGCGGTTCGGCGTGGACAAGCTGCCGGTCCACCAGGTGAAGACCTCCAGCAGCATGTCCGCCGGGGCGTCGTCGCACCGCTCCGCGAGGAACAGCCGCACGGTCCGGTCCTCGTCCCGGGCCAGCCGCTCCACGACATCGGCCGGCAGCCGCCGGGCCATCGCCACGCTGCCGCGCAGCACGGGATGCACGGATCCGGCGATCCGCCGCATCGCCCCGGGATCACCGTGCAGGTCCATCACCCACCGTGCGGGGCGGCGCATCGCGTCCAGTTCCAGGCCCGGCAGGAAGCCGGCCCGTTCGTCCTCCGTCAGCTCGGGCCGCAGCGATACGGCGAGGCGTACGGAGCGATCCGGATCGGCGGCGAGTACGGCGACCTGGCCGGGCTCCAGGTACGGGTTCTCCGCGAGGAACCTCCGCCAGGTGGGGTCCGGGCTCCCGCTCAGGCGCTGTACGAGGTCCCGGTCCAGCCGTCTGGTCTCGACGAGGTCGAACGTCACCCTCGCCCTGTCGAAGAGCTCGCAGGTGACCGGGGCCTCCTCGTGCCGGGCCAGCGCGACCGCCGTCCGCACCACCTCGGCGGGATCCTCGGCCAGGCGGGCCCGGATCGCCTCGTCGAAATCCGCCCAGCCCGCCTCGGCCGCCGCCGCGCGCACGGTGGCCGCCGGATCGGCGGCCAGGGCCCGGAGCAGCCGGTGCGGCATGCGGGGCAGGCTCGCGGCGTCCGCCCGGGCCTCGTCGGAGCGGGCCGCCGCCAGCGCTTCGTACACGTCCTCGGTGAGCAGGCCCCCGGCGGCGTCCGCCAGGTACGCCAGCCCGTACCGGCGCCGGTCGTCCGGCTCGCCCCGCACGAGCCGGGACCACTGTTCGGTGGTGAGGGTGACGCAGGTCCGGGTGCCGGTCCTGAGGAACCGCAGCGTGACGCCCCGGTGCTCGGCGAGGCTGCCGCGCACGCGCCGGTCCGGGTGCGCGATCGCGGCCTCCACCACCGCCTGCGGCAGGTCCGCGCGGTACAGCAGCTGGTCGCTGATGCCGAGGAGCCCCACCAGGATCTCGTCGGGCGCGGCCCGGTTCATGCTCAGGCCCTCCCGTCGGTCCTGGCGCAGCCGCCGGCTCACCGCCTCCCCGAACTCCAGGTCTTCCCAACCCGCCGTCACGTCCGTCTCAGTACCCCGTTCGGTCCCCATCCTCCGGAAGGTAGACGATGTTGACCGCGCCCGTCGTCGGGTGGGTGCCGACGCGGGTGCGGACCCCGTAGACCTCGGCCAGCAACGGCTCCGTCAGCACCTCGGCCGGGGTGCCCGAGGCGGCCACGCGGCCGCCCGCCAGGACGTACAGGCGGTCGCAGTACATCGCCGCCAGGTTGAGGTCGTGCAGGACCAGCAGGGCGGTGGCGGGCAGGGCGCGGACCAGGCCGAGGATCTCCAGCTGGTAGCGGATGTCCAGGTGGTTGGTCGGTTCGTCCAGGGCGAGCAGGCCGGGGTCCTGGACGAGGGCGCGGGCCACCAGGGCGCGCTGGCGCTCGCCGCCCGAGAGCCCGTCGAAGCGGCGGCCCGCGAGGGTGCCCGCGCCGACGGTGTCCAGGGCCCGCGCGACGCGGCGCACGTCGTCCGGTCCGTCCTGCTCCCAGAACCGTTTGTGCGGGCTGCGCCCCATGGCCGCCACCTCGCGCACGGTCAGCCCGAAGGTGCCCGCCGCGTCCTGGGGCACCACCGCCACCCGCCGGGCGCGGTCCTTGACGCCCAGCGAGGCCGCGTCCACGCCGTCCAGCAGGACGCGCCCGCCGGTCGGGCGCAGGGTGCCGTAGACGCAGCGCAGCAGTGTCGTCTTGCCGCTGCCGTTGGGGCCGACGACTCCGACCGTCTCGCCGGGGCGGGCGGTGAGGTCGATCCCGTGCAGCAGCGGCTGCCCGTCGATCTCGTAACGCACGGCCTCGACGGCGAGTTCCGTTGCCCCGGCCGTCATCCCACGATCCCTTCGGTACGGGTGGACCTGCGCAGCATCCACAGGAAGAACGGCCCGCCGACGAGCGCCGTGACCACGCCGACCGGAATCTCTTCCGGTGCGGCGGCGGTACGGGCGATCAGATCGGCCAGGGTCAGGAACACCGCCCCGCCCAGGGCGGCCACGGGCAGCAGCGCCCGGTGTCCGGCGCCGACGACCATCCGGGCGGCGTGCGGCACCATCAGCCCCACGAAGCCGATCGCCCCGCTGTAGGCCACCAGTACGCCGATGACGAGCGAGGTGAGGACGAACACGGCGGCCCGGAACCGGCTCGTGTCCAGCCCGAGCGTCCGGGCGCCCTCCTCCCCCGCGAGCAGCAGGTCGAGCGGCCGGGCGAGGGCGACGAGCAGTGCGGTGCCCAGGAGCAGGGCGCCGGCGGGCAGGGCGAGTTCGCCCCAGCGTGCACCGCCGAGCCCGCCGAGGGTCCAGAACAGCACGCTGCGGATCTGGTCGGGGTGGGCTGCCAGCACCAGGATCAGGCTGGTCAGGGCGGACAGCACGTACTGGACGGCGACTCCGGCGAGGATCAGCCGGCCGGTGGTCATGGCGCCGCCGCGCCGGGCCATCGCGTAGACGGCGACGAGCGCGCCCATCGACCCGGCGAACGCGGCGAGCGGTACGGCGGCGCCGCCCGCGAAGCCGAGGAACCCGGCGCCGAAGACGATGACCAGCACGGCTCCGGCCGAGGCCCCGGAGGAGGCTCCGAGCAGGAACGGGTCGGCGAGCGGATTGCGCACGAGGGCTTGGAGCACGGTTCCCGCGACGGCGAGTCCCGCGCCGACGACGGCCCCGAGCAGGACGCGCGGCATCCGGACGTCCCACACGATCGCTCCGAAGGCGCCCGCTCCCCCGCCGGGCCCCGGCCCTGCGAGCACGATGTCGAGCACCTGACCCGGAGGGATCCGTACCGGTCCCAGGGCCAGCCCCGCCAGGGCCGACGCTGCCAGCGCGACGGCGAGCAGGGCCAGTACGACCGGCGTACGGGTGAGCGCGCCGGCGGCCCGCAGCCTCACGCGGCGTCGGGGTGGAGCTGGCCGCCCAGCGACTCGACGGCGTCGGCGATGCGGACTCCGAGCACGGCGGAGGACAGCGGCAGCACGACGAACCGCCGGTTCTTGATCGCGGGTACCTGGGCCAGCGCCGGGTCGTTCAGCAGGCGCTGCTTCTTGGCTTCGACGGTGGTGCCGCCGTAGTCGTAGATGAGGACGACCTCGGGCTTCCGCTCGATGACCTTCTCCCACGACACGTCGCCGAAGGTGTCGTCGAGGTCGGCGAACACGTTGGTCCCGCCCGCCAGCGCGACGATCTCGTTGCCGATGCCCTTGCCGCCCGAGGTGAAGGCGGAGGCCTCGCCCGAGTCGTAGACGAAGACGGCGGGCTTGGCCCGGTCCTTCACGCGTGCGCTGACGGCTTCGATGCGGCGCCGTTCGTCCGCGAGGAGCCGCTCGCCGCGCTCGGGAACGCCGAAGGTCCGCGCCACCTCGGTGATTTCGGTCCTGAGCTGGTCGAGGCCGACCTTGCCCTCGGTGCAGTACTCCACGCTGAGGCGGGAGTTGATGCCGGACTTCGCCAGTCCCTCGCGGTCGCGGCCCTGCGCCTTGTCGAAGGCGCTGGAGTAACCCCCGTACACGAAGTCGGGGTTGGCGCCGAGGAGGATCTCCTTGGAGGGGTACTCCTTCGCCAGGACCTTGATCTTGTCGTACGCGGGCCGGTAGGCGGGCAGTACGGCATCGTCCAGGTAGGCCGTGCCGACCGTCTTCCCCTCCAGCCCGAGGGCCAGGAGGATCTCGGTGGCGTGCTGGTTCATGGCGACCGCACGCTGCGGCGGGGCCTGATAGGTGCTGGTGACACCGCAGTTGGTGACCGTGTACGGGAAGCCGGGCGCGGCTCCCACCGCCGCCTTCGCGTCCTGCGCGGCGGGCGATCCCCCACACGCGGCCAGCGGAATCAGGAGGGGGACGGGCAGGAGCGCGCGCAGCAGCGCACGGGGGTACGAAGACATGGTGAAGCCTCTCCGGGGGATCCGCGTCCCCTGGTCGAACCGAAAGAGGCGGTGCGTCAGTGTCTGACTCCCGGGTCCCCGCGCGGGGGTGTCCGGTCACAGTGGCGGGACCGCACCGGATTCGCACCGGTTTCCTGTCCTGCACCGCCTGGATAACGCGGCCCAGTCTGCCAGAAGGGCGGGGCGTCAGCGCCTCGGGTGCCCCGCGCCGGCCGCCCGCGCCGCTCCCGCCGGCCGGGAGGCGAGGGTCCGCAGCGCTTCGTCGGAGGGTGATCCCGGCTCGGCCGTGTAGAGGTAGAGGGTCTGGTCGGGGTCGTCCGGGAAGGTGAGGGACTCGTACTCCAGGGCCAGTTCACCGACGGCGGGGTGCCGGAAGCGCTTGGTGCCATGAGTGTGTTCGAGCACGTCGTGCCCGGCCCACCAGCGGCGGAAGTCCGCGTCCAGCGCGGCCAGTTCATCGACGAGGGGGCTCAGCGCGGGATCGTACGGGTGCCGGCCGGCGTAGAAGCGCAGCGCGGCGACGGCTCCGCGCGCGGCGCTCTCCCAGTCGGCGAAGAGCGCGCGGGCGGCGGGGTCGAGGAAGAGGAACCGGGCGAGGTTGCGGCCGCGTTGGCCCGGTGTGCCCGACCCCACTGTGACGCCCGACTCCACCGCGTCCAGCTCCACCGTGTCCAGCTCCGCGGCGCCCGACTTCACAGCGTCCGCCCCCACCGCGCCCCCCTCGGGCCCGTCCCCCTCCGGCCCGTCCCCCTCCAGCCCGTCCCCCTCGGGCGCCCCGAAGTCGGCGTAGAGGACCTCCGCGAGCCGGTTCGCGGCCAGGACGTCGAGCCGGCGCCCCATGATCATCGCCGGGGTGCCGTCGTCCAGGGCGTCCAGCACCCGGTAGAGGCCCGCCCGGACCCGCTGCGGTCCGTCGGTTCCCGCGGGGCCCGGGCCGCCGCCCGCCGAGTCGGCGGCGCGCCCCGGGGACCGCTGCGGCCGGGCCAGGTCGAAGAGGTGGGACCGCTCGGTGGCGTCGAGCCGCAGCGCACGGGCCACGGCGTCGAGGACCTCGGCGGATACGTGCAGGGTGCGGCCCTGCTCCAGCCGGGTGTAGTAGTCCACGCTGACCCCCGCGAGCTGCGCGACCTCCTCGCGCCGCAGCCCGGGCACGCGCCGCCTTCCCGGATGAGCGGCGACGCCCACCGCCTCGGGGCCGATCCGGGCTCGGCGGGAACGCAGGAAGTCCCGCAGGTCGGACCGGGGCTCGCGCCCGGCGGTGGCAGTCATTACCCCAGGCTAGGCCGTCCCGTTCGGATCGTGCCGGTCCGCGCCGCCCGGCAGCGCGCCGGGGTGCGGCACCGGACGGCGCGGACCCGACCGGCACGATCCGAACGGGACGGCCGAGGCCGGGCCGTGTCACAGCCCGGTGACAGCGGCCCCACAGGTGCCGGACCCGGGCGATCATGACCCGATGCGCAGACACCATGTGATCATCGCCCTCACCGGCGCCGGACTCCTCGCCCTCACCGGGTGCGGCAGCGACTCCGACGCTCCGGCCCCCGGCAAGACCTCCGCCCCGGCTTCGACCGTGCCGAGCACCGGTCCGAGCGGCAAGCCCAGCGCCGATCCGAGCGCGGCCCGCCCCGACACCGGCCTCCCGCCGAGCCCCGCACCCGCGCAGCGCGCCGCCTACCTGGCCGCGCTCGACGCGATCGACCCCGAGATCGTCAACGGCAAGGACGACAAGGCCGTCTCGCGCGGTCTCGACCAGTGCCAGTCCATCAAGGGCGAGAAGGACCCGGCCAAGCGACTGGCCGGCGCGAACCAGCGCTTCATCGGCCCGAACCACCCCGACGGCTTCGGTCCCGTCAAGTCCGCCCTGATCGTCGCGGCCGTTCAGGCCAACCTCTGCCCGACCTACTGAGCCCCTCCGAGGGCGGGGCGGAATCCGGGCGGTGGCCGGTCGGCCACCGCCTCATGCCGTCTCGTACCGGTCAGCGGCCAGGGTCGCGAGCTCGCCCTCGGACAACCGCAGGCAGCCGGCGGCGACGTTCTCGGCCAGGTGGCCGAGGTCGCCGGTGCCGGGGATGGCCAGAACGTGGGAGCCCTGGTGCAGGGTCCATGCCAGCCGGATCTGGGCTGCGCTCACGCCGTGGGCGCGTGCGACGGAGCGGACTTCACGGCTCGGTCCGGTGGTGGCGCCGGCGGTGCGTCCGGTTCCGGCGATCGAGTAGAACGGCACGAACGCGATCCCCTGCTCACCACAGATGTCCAGGAGCTCCTTCTCTTCGGGGGACGCTCCGATGCCGTACATGTTCTGGACGCAGACCACCGGTGCGATGCTCCGGGCCTCGGCGAGGTGGTGGGTGCGGACGTTGGACAGGCCCAGGTGCCGGATGAGTCCGGCCGTACGCAGGTCGGCCAGTGCGCCGAAGCGCTCGGCGATGGAGTCGCTGCCGACGATGCGCAGGTTCACCACGTCGAGGTGGTCGCGGCCGAGCTGGCGCAGGTTCTCCTCGACCTGGCCGCGCAACTGCTCGGGCGCGGCGTGCGGCAGCCACTGGCCCGAGGGGTCGCGGCCCGGTCCGACCTTGGTGGTGATGACGAGCTCGTCCGGGTAGGGGGCCAGTGCCCGGTTGATCAGCTCGTTGGCCGAGCGCGACGAGGAGAAGTAGAACGCGGCGGTGTCGACGTGGTTCACGCCCAGCTCGACCGCGCGGCGCAGTACGGCGATCGCCTGGTCGCGGTCCCGCGGAACCGCCCCGGCCGCGAATGCCTCACCGTGCTGCGTCAGGCGCATCGTGCCGAAGCCGATCCGGTTGACCGTGAGGTCGCCGAGCGTCCAGGTGCCGGATGCCGCTGCTGTGATCGTCTGTGAGGTCATGGCGCGATCATGTCCGCGCACCCGGCCGGCCTGCCATTGATTAAGGCATGCCCGAATCCGACGCGTCCTCTTCGGTCTTGAAGGTCTGGAACCCTCGGCGGTGGTAGTTGGGCAGCGCGTTCGAGTGGTCGCCCGAGGACGTGTGCAGCCATACCCGGCGCACGCCCGGCACCAGGGTCCAGCCCTGCCGGATCGCGAGCGTCAGCGCGTGGCCGCCGAGCCCCTTCCCGGTGAACTCCGGCAAGAGCCCGAAGGTCCTGATCTCGACGTCGGCGCCCGGATGGAGGTCGTAGCAGACCATGCCGGCCGGCTCGTCCGCCAAGGTCAGCAGCCAGCACGTCCGGCCCGGATGCTCGGCGAACCACGCCTGCCACTCCTGTGGGCCGCGGCGGGCACTGCGCCACTGGAACGGCGCGCCGATCCTTGCCATCAGGTCGGGCACCTGCGACAGGTCCTCGCCCACGGCGACGAGCCGCAAGCCCGGGACCGGAGCGCCGGGGACGAGCTGACTCGGGTCGGTCATCTCCACATAGGTCACGATCTTCGTCACCCAAGGGAGGCTACGCCCCGGGGGCAAGCGAAAAGGGACCCCGGGAGAATCTCCCGGGGTCCCTTTCGATGAAACACCTACGCGAACTTGGCAGGGGCGGCAGGGCTCGAACCTACGACAACCGGTTTTGGAGACCGGTGCTCTACCAACTGAGCTACGCCCCTTCGGTGAGACCAACCATGCCATGGCGCACGCCGAAGATCCACTGAATTCGGTGATCAAACGCGACGAGTCTCCTCCCGGGGTGCGGGCGCCGGCGGACCCGACCCCGTCGATGGGCGGACCGTCTTCGCTGGTCAGGGCGATACCGGAAGGGGCTCATCCCGCCGCGGCCGGTCCGGCTGACGTCCGCACCTTGAGACGAAACGTATTGCGCCGTGGACGGTTGCCTTCGCGACGCGCCCCCGGAGGACGCCGGCGCCCCCCCCTCCGATCACCCCCTGGGGTGCGTCCCCGCGGAACGCACCCTCCCTCTTGTGGCCGTGGAGAACCGAATGCCGTTCCGGGTGCGTGATACCGGCGAACGCGCTGGCGCGCATTCCGAATTGGGGGAAACGGGTGGCATCCAGGACAAGGGCGGGAACAGCGGCGCTCACAGCCGCTGTGGCCGGGACGCTGATCATGGGAACGGCCGCGGCCGGCGCCCAGCCGGCACTGGCCGCGAACTCCACGGCACAGGGCACGCACCAGGACTCGGACCAGGGCACGAAGGCCGCCGCGAAGGCCGGCGCGAAACCGTCGACGGAGGCCACGGTGACGCTGATCACCGGTGACCGCGTGGTCGTCGGCGGCGACGGCGCCGTCGTCCGGATCACCCAGGGTGCCGGCCGCGAGAAGACCACCTTCTCGGTCCGGCGCGAGTCCGGGCACACGTACGTCATTCCGGTGGACGCCCTGCGCCTGGTCGACGACGGGGTCCTGGACCAGCGGCTGTTCGACGTCGCCCAGCTGGCCAGGGACGGGTACGACGACGCGCACCGCGGCGCACTGCCGCTGATCGTCGCCTACCGGAAGGACGGCGCCACGGTGGGTGCCTTCGCGACCGGTGACCCGTTCGCACGCATCGCGCGCGAGCGCCGTCCGCTGCCCTCCGTGGACGGCGAGGCCTTCGACGTTTCCAAGTCCGAGGCCTCGGC
The DNA here is from genome assembly GCF_026343255.1 of Streptomyces sp. NBC_00086. NCBI lineage: Bacteria > Bacillati > Actinomycetota > Actinomycetes > Kitasatosporales > Streptomycetaceae > Streptomyces > Streptomyces sp. NBC_00086. The sequence goes on from NZ_JAPELZ010000001.1 coordinate 495,274, forward strand.
CCTGTGGTCGGCGGTCACCGCCGGTACGGACGCCCGTGCGCAGGGAGCCACTCCCACCACGCCCATCGCCCGCGTGTGGCTGGACGGCAAGGTCCGCACCTCCCTCGACACGAGCGTGCCGCAGATCGGCGCACCCGTCATGTGGAAGGCCGGGTACACCGGCACGGGCGTCAAGGTCGCGGTCCTGGACACGGGCGTCGACCAGGCCCACCCGGACCTCAAGGGCATCGAGATCGCCGAGAAGAACTTCAGCGACGCTCCCGACTCCCTCGACCGCAACGGGCACGGCACCCACGTGGCCTCCACCGTCGCCGGGACCGGCGCCCAGTCGGGGGGCCGCTACAAGGGCGTGGCGCCCGGGGCGCGGATCCTGGACGGCAAGGTCATCAACGACGACGGCTGGGGGGTCGACTCGGGCATCATCAGCGGGATGCAATGGGCCGTCGACCAGGGCGCGAAGGTCGTCAACATGAGCCTCGGCGGGCAGGACTTCCCCGGCGTCGACCCGAAGGAGGCGGCGGTCGCCCGCCTCTCTCCCAAGGCCCTCTTCGTCATCAGCGCGGGCAACAGCGGCGATCTGCCCGGAACCATCGCCTCGCCCGGAAGCTCCCCCGCGGCGCTCACGGTCGGCGCGGTCGACAAGCAGAACCTGATCGCGGACTTCTCCAGCCGCGGCCCGACGGCCGACGGAGTCTCCAAGCCGGACATCACCGCTCCGGGCGTCGACATCACCGCCGCCCTGAGCACGCACGCCTGGAACCCCGACGGCAAGAGCTACACCGCCCTGTCGGGCACCTCGATGGCCGCCCCGCACGTCACGGGCGCCGCCGCCCTGGCGCTCCAGCAGCACCCCACCTGGGGCGGAGCCCAGATCAAGGCGCTGCTCACCGGATCCGCCCGGCCCGACCCGGCCCTCAACGCCTCCGAACAGGGCTCCGGCCGGGTCGACCTGGCACGGGCCGCCACGGCCGTCGTCGTCTCCACTCCCGACTCGGTCGACTTCGGTACGCAGCTCTGGCCGCACGGCGACGACAAGCCGGTCGGCAAGCTCCTCACCTACCGCAACTACGGCACCACCCCCGTCACCCTCAAGCTGAGCGCGACCACGACAGGCCCGGGCGGCGGCCCGGCCCCGGCGGGCATGTTCACCCTCAAGGACGCCCAGCTCACCGTCCCCGCCCGTGGCACCGCGACCACCACCGTCACCGTCGACACCCGCAAGGGCACGGCCGACGGCACGTACGGCGGCAGCGTACTGGCCGCCGGCGGCGGCCAGTCGGTGCGCACCGGCCTGGTGGTGGTCCGCGAGGCGGAGGCGTACGACGTCGTCCTGCGGCACACCGATGTCGACGGCGCGGCTCCGACGGGTTACTCCAGCATGTTCACCAAGATCGACCGGGAGATGCCGGGACGCATCAAGTTCCCCTTCTCGGCGAGCGGGACCGTCGTGAAGCGGATTCCCCGGGGTGACTACCAGCTGGAGAGCGTCGTCTTCGGCCCGGACGGCCGCATGGCCGTCTTCGTCCAGCCGGTCGTGAAGGTGACCGCGAAGACCACGATCGCCCTCGACGCCCGGCAGGCCAAGCCGTTGGCCGTCACCGCTCCGGATCCGGCGGCCCGGCTGGTCGGCGGCACCATCGGGTACTCCGATCCGAACGCGCGGGTGGGCAGTTCCTGGAACTTCGACGGGCAGACACAGGTCCGCACCGCGGCGCTCGGCGCGGCGAGCGCCGGTCTGCAGGCGCAGTTCAACGGGCTGTGGAAGAACCCCGGTGCGGCCGGCAAGAACGTCGACTACCGGCTCGCCTTCAACCGCACGGGCAGCTGGTTCACGGGCTTCACCAAGACCGTCACCCGGGCCGAGGTCGCCGAGCTGAAACTCGGCTTCGCGGCGTCCGTCACCGGGGCGAAGGGCCTGATCTGGATGAATCCCTACGACGTGACCGGCACGTCCGCCTTCGGCATGCGCGACCCCATCGAGCAGGACCTGCCGTTGTCCGGCATCCAGTACGTCAGCGCCGTCGGGGTCCGCTGGACCTGGAACGCGTACCAGCTCGATGCCCAGGGTGACACGCGCATGGGCTACGACGTAGGCCTCACCAGCTACAGGCCGGGCGGCAGCAGCGCCGTGAAGTTCAACTTCGGCGTGGTGGGACCCAGCATGGAGGACGAGGGACAGGAGGCGCCCGGCGGGCGGCGGACCGGCGACAACATCTACGCCGATCTCCGGCTGTTCAACGACGGCAGCGGACACGTGGGCGGCTCGGTCGTCACCAGGGGCTTCACCCGGCTGGAGTCCGGCGGCAAGGTCATCGCCGAGGGGTCGGACGGCGGCCAGGTGAACGCGGACGTTCCGGCCGGCTCGGCGGTCTACCGGCTGAGCGCGGAGGCGAGCCGCTCCCCGCTGGACACCACGACCAGCACGAAGGTGGCCGCGGCCTGGACCTTCACCTCGGCCCGGCCGACCGGGGACGAGTCGGTCCGACTGCCGCTGTCCACGGTGCGGTTCGCCCCGACGCTGAGCCTGCGCGGGACGGCCCGGGTGGGAGCCGATCTGAAGGTTCCGCTGCACCTGGGCGGGCCGGCCGCGGGGGCCGGGCAGGTCGCCGCACTGACCGTCCGGGTCTCCTTCGACGAGGGCAAGACCTGGAAGCTCCTCACGGTGACCACCGACGCGGGCGGGGCCCGCTCGGTGAACGTCCAGCACCCGGCGACGGCCAAGTCCGTTTCCTTCCAGGTGGACTTGAAGGACAAGGCGGGCAACACCGTGCGCGAGACGATCACGAACGCCTACCGGCTCGTGCCGTGAGGTGACCGAACCGGTCCGTCTGTCCGTCCGTCCGTCCGACCTGACGTGACGTGACCGTGGAGAACACGGGTGGGCCCTGCCAACGGCGGGGCCCACTCGTGTTGGCCCACCCGTGTTCGCCCACCCCGTTTCGCCCCGCCCCCTTGACCCACTGTGGTCCAGACCAATAGTTTCCGCATGCACAGCGCACGCGCCCCGGCACCACTCACCGCATCCGCAAAGGAAGCCCATGCGCCGCAGCACGCTCGGCAGGCTGGCCGTCGCCGCCTGCTCCCTCTCCCTGCTGACCGCCTTCGCCCCCGCCCACGACGCCGGCCAAGCCGGCTCCGGGCACGGCCGCTCGTACAAGAAGGTCGGCTACTTCACCCAATGGGGCGTCTACGGACGGGACTTCCAGGTCCAGGACCTGGAGAAGAACGGCAGCGCGAGCAAGCTCACGCACATCAACTACGCCTTCGGCAACATCAGCGCGGACGGCAAGTGCTTCACCGGCAACGTCCCCGGTGAGGCCGACGCCTGGGCCGACTACGTCCGCCCGCTGGACGCCGAGAACTCGGTGGACGGCGTCGCCGACGACTGGGTGCAGCCGCTCGCCGGCAACTTCAACCAGCTCCGCGAGCTCAAGGCCAAGAACCCGAACCTCAAGGTCCTGATCTCCCTGGGCGGTTGGAGCTGGTCCACGCACTTCTCGGACGCCGCGCTCACCCCTGCCTCGCGCAAGGCCCTCGTATCCTCCTGCATCGACCTGTACATCAAGGGCAACCTCCCGCAGGACGGCAGCCGGGGCGGCGCGGGTTCGGCCGCCGGCCTCTTCGACGGCATCGACCTCGACTGGGAGTGGCCGGGCTCCTCGGGCGACACCGACACCACCTTCCGCCCCGAGGACAAGAAGAACTTCACCGCGCTGGTGCACGAGTTCCGCACCCAGCTCGACGACTACGCCCGCAGCCAGAAGCGGAAGGCGAAGTACGAGCTGTCCGCCTTCGTCCCGACCGCCCCCGCCAAGATCGACGCGGGCTTCGACGTCCGGCGGATCATGCGCGACCTCGACTTCGTGACCCTCCAGGGCTACGACTTCCACGTCTCCGGTGAGGCGACCACCGCCCAGCAGTCCGCGCTGTACGCGCGGAACGACTTCAGCGTCGACGGCACCGTGGACGCCTGGGAGCGGCGCGGCGCGCCCGCGCACAAGCTCGTGATGGGCATGCCGTTCTACGGGCAGGGCTGGACCGGCGTCAGCGGCGGCGGGGACGGCATGGGCCAGCCCGCGACGGGCCCGGCGCCGGCCGCCTGGGCCAACGGGTACGCGGACTACAAGGAGCTCAAGCAGCTTGCGGCGTCCGGTACTTACAAGCTCCACCGGGATCGCCGCAACGGCAGCGCCTGGCTCTTCGACGGCACCACCCTGTGGACGTACGACGACCCGCAGGTGCTGCGCACCAAGACCCGGTACATCCGCGAAGAAGGCCTCGGCGGCGCGATGTTCTGGTCCCTGGACGCGGACACGGCCGACGGTGAGCTGATGACGGCGGTCGACGAGGGCCTGCGCCGCCACTGACGGCCCGCGCCCCCCGAACAGCGCCGCCGGGCCGAGGAAAACGACCCGGCCCGGCGGCGCCCCAACCCTTACGCTCCCCCGCATGAAGACGAAAACGGTACGGGCGGTCAACGCGCTCACCTCCCGCTGGGCCGGACACGCGGCGGCGGACGGCACGGGCACGGTGTTCACGGCCGCCGGGGTCTGGCCGCTGCTGGCCCTCCTCGCGGACGGCGCCGACGGCCCGGCCCGCACCGAACTGGCCGAGGCCCTCGGCATACCCGCCGACACGGCGGCCGGCGCCGCCCGGGAGCTGCTGACCGGCCTGGACGGCGTACGCGGCCTGAGCTCCGCCACCGGCCTGTGGACCAGTCGGGACCTCCCACTGGAAGAGGCCTGGGCGGCCGGGCTCCCCGCCGGGACCCGGTCCACGCTGACCGGCGACGAGGACACCGACCGCAAGGCCCTGGACACCTGGGCAGCCGAACGCACCGGCGGCCTCATCGAGAGGATGCCGGTCGAGGTCGACCGGGACACCCTCCTCGTGCTCGCCTCGGCACTGGCGCTGCGCCTGCGGTGGATCCAGCCCTTCAATTCCTGGCCGACCTATATCGACGAAGGCCCTTGGGCCGAGGGCGCCGTAGGGGTCGTACAGGGGCTCAGCCGCCGTACGACCCTGCTGGACCGGGTCAGCGTGGCTCACGCGCCGACGGGGCCGGTGACCCTGCTGGAGGTGGTGGGCGACGGCGGCGTGGACGTCCACCTCGTCCTGGGCGAGCCTCAGGCCACACCGGGCCACACCCTCCAGGCCGGTATCGCGGCCGTCACCCGGGCGATCCCGTCCACGGGTGCGAGCCTGCTCCCCGAGGGGAACCCCGGGCCCGGCCTGCACATCGACCAGGTGCCCTCCGTCGACCGCGAACCCTGGCTGAACATCGAGACGGTGGCCTTCGAGGTGCAGGCGGAGCACGATCTCCTCGCCCCCGCCGGGCTGTTCGGGCTGGCGAGCGCCTCGGACACGCGGACGGGACACTTTCCGGGCGTCAGCAGCGAGCCGCTGGCCGTCGGTTCGGCCCGGCAGTCGGCGGTGGCGCGCTTCCACGCGGAGGGATTCGAGGCTGCGGCCGTGACCTCGATCGGCATGGTCGGCGCCGGCATTCCGCGCTTCAAGTACCGAGTCCGACGGGCCCAGGTCGCCTTCCACCGCCCCTTCGGCTTCCTCGCCGTCCACCGGACCTCCCGCCTGGTGCTCGCCGCGGGCTGGGTGGCGGACCCCGTCCTCCACGAGGAGGGGGACCACGCGGCGGAGGAAGCGGAGGCCTGGGCGAAGCTGGATGCCGAGGAGTGGGATTGAGTCGCTTCCTGCCCGCCCGGCCCTTGCCCGTACGCTCCGTTCCATGGACAACTCGACGGTGGGGGCGGTCAACCGCCTGACGGCACGGTGGGCGGCACGATGGTCGGCGCAGTCCGCGGACCGGCCCGAAGGCACGGTGTTCACGGCGGCCGGGCTCTGGCCGCTGCTGGCCCTGCTCGCGGACGGCGCCGACGGCCCGGCCCGCACCGAACTGGAGCAGGCGCTCGGCATACCCGCCGATACGGCGGCCCGCGCCGCCCGGGAGCTGCTGACCGCGCTGGAGGGCGTACGAGGCCTGCGCGCGGCCACCGGCGTGTGGGCGCGGCGGGACCTCCCGCTGGAGACGGCGTGGTCGGACCGGCTCCCGGCCGGGACCCGGTCGGTCCTGACCGGCGACGAGGACACCGACCGCAAGGCCCTGGACGCCTGGGCCGCCGAACGCACCGGCGGCCTCGTCGAGCAGATGCCGGTGGAGGTCGGCCCGCACGTCGACCTGGTCCTCGCCTCCGCACTCGCCCTGTGCCTGACCTGGGAGAAGCCCTTCGCCGAGCGGCAGGTTCAGCCGCCCCACGGCCCGTGGAACGGGCGCCGCCTGCGCGGGCTGGCCGTCACCCACACCTTCCCCGAGCGGCTCCGGGTGGCCCGGGGGCCCGCCGGCCCGGTCACCCTGCTCCGCGTACCCGGTGCCCACGGCACGGACGTGCACCTGCTGCTCGGCGAGCCCGGGGCCGCTCCGGGTGACGTCCTGGCCGCCGGGATCGCCGAGGTCACGGGCGCGCTGGCCTCCTCGACCGCGAGGGAGCTTCCCGACGGCGCCGCGGGCCCCGGGCTGTCGCTCCGCACGGTGGACTCGACCGGCCCCGAACCCCTGGTCCGGATCACCACGGTGGCCTTCGAGATCCGCGCCGAGCACGATCTGCTGCTCCACTCCGAGCTGTTCGGGCTCACCTCCGCGGCCGCGGGCCCCGGCCACTTCCCCGGCATCTCCTCCGTCCCGCTCGCCGTCGGCTCGGCCCGCCAGTCGGCCGTGGCCCGCTTCCACGCGGAGGGGTTCGAGGCCGCGGCCGTCACCGCCGTCGCCTTGCCCCGCGGGGCCGCGAGGGTCAGGTCGCACCGGGTCCGGCAGGCCGAGTTCGAGGTGGACCGGCCCTTCGGCTTCCTCGCCCTCGACCGGGAGTCCGGTCTCGTGCTGTTTGCGGGCTGGGTCACCGACCCCGCTATCCTCCCTCGATGACTTCCGACAAGATCAACGCGGCCGACTCCGGCACCTGGCTCCTCGGCGACCTTCCCGTCCGCCGCATCGGCTTCGGCGCGATGCGGCTCACGCACCTCGCCGACGGCTCCCCCAGCGACCGGGACCGGGTGACCGGGGTGCTGAGGCGCGCTGTCGAGCTGGGGGTCAACCACATCGACACGGCCGCCTTCTACTTCTCCGCGACCCGCTCCGCCAACGAGCTCATCAACCGGGCCCTCGCCCCGTACGCCGACGAGCTGGTCATCACCACCAAGGTCGGGCCGGGCCGCGACACCGCCGGCGACTGGTGGTGGGCCACGCCCGGGCAACTGCGCGGGCAGGTGGAGGAGAACCTGCGCCAGCTCGGCCGCGACCACCTGGACGTGGTCAACCTGCGCGTCCCGCGCCAGGCGGAGACCGGTTCGATCGCCGAGCACTTCGGCGCCCTCGCCGAGCTGCGCACGGCCGGGCTGATCCGGCACCTGGGCGTGTCCAACGTGCGGCCGGACCACCTCGCCGAGGCGAGGGCCATCGCGCCCGTGGTCTGCGTGCAGAACGCCTACGGGATCGGTTCGCCGGCCGAGGAGCACGCCTTCCTCGACGCGTGCGGCGAGCAGGGCATCGCCTTCGTCCCCTTCTTCGCGATCGCGGGCGCGGGCAAGGAGGCCGGAGGGGTCACCGAGGAGGGCCCGGCGGTACGCGACCTCGCGCGGGCCCACGGCGTGTCCCCGGCCCAGCTCCGCCTGGCGTGGACCCTGAGCCGGGGCGCGCACGTCCTCGCCATCCCGGGCACCGGCAACCCGGACCACCTCACCGAGAACGTCGCCGCCGGCGCGCTGCGACTGTCGGCCGAGGACACCGCCCTGCTCGCAGAAGCGTAGGCGGTGGCGTGCCGGTGGCGCCCCCTGTCCCCAGTCCCCGGTCCCCGGTCCCCGACTGCGGCATCACGTCGTCACCCGACCTGTCCTGAGGATGTCTTCGCGGTGCGCGGCCGCGAGGGCGGCCGTTTCGGCGAAGGCGGGGACGTGTCCGGTGCCGCCGCGGCCGGACACGGAGAGGGAGGCCGCCGCCATCGCGTAGGCGACGGCGTCCCCGAGGGTGTCGCCCAGCGCGAGCCGGGCGGTGGCGGTGCCGGTGAAGCAGTCCCCGGCGCCGGTCGCGTCGACCGGGTCGGGGTTGACCGGGACGGGCAGGTACGCCGCCTCCGTGCCGTCGTCCAGCAGCAGCCGGTCGGCGCCCGCGGTGACCACGACGCTGCGGGCGCCCAGGGCCCGGTAGCGGGCGGCGGCCTCGGCCGGGTCGTCGGTGTCGACCATGGCCAGCGCGTCAGCCGGGCAGGAGGTCTTCAGCAGCCCGGCCAGCGGGGCGATGCGGGCCAGGAGGGTGCGTGCCTCGCCCCGACTGGTCAGCCGGGAGCGGAAGTTGGGGTCGTAGGAGAGGTGTCCGCCGGCTTCGTGCACGGTCTCGGCGGCGAGCAGGACGGCTTCGCGGCTGCTCGGCGACAGCGCGCCGGTGATGCCGCTGGTGATGAGGGCGGTGCAGTCCGTCAGCAACTCCCGCCAGGACTCGACGTGTTCCACCGAGAGGGTGGAACCGGCGCTGCCGGTGCGCCAGTACACGAACTCGCGGTCGCCCTCGGTGTCGGCGCAGAGCAGGTAGGCGCCGTTCGGGCGCGGGGAGCGGCGTACGTGGGAGACGTCCACGCCGAGTTCGGCGGCACGGGCCAGCAGCGGGACGCTCAGCTCGTCCTCGCCGACGACCGCGAGCAGGGCGGTGCGGGCTCCGGCGGCGACGGCGGCGGCAGCGGCGTTGAGGGCGTCCCCGGAGAAGGAGACGCGGGCGGGTGTGCCGTCGGCGGCGTCCCGCAGGGCGGTCTCGGCGTGGATCTCGACGAGGACCTCGCCGAGGACGAGGACGTCGTACCCCTGCGGGACGGGGACGGACGGGCTCCGGCTCACGTTCCCGGTTCCGGTTCCGGCCCCGGTCACGGCCCCGGTCACCGTCGCCGCTCCGTGCCCGCGCAGTCGCCGCAGCAGGGCTGGGCGAGGTCGGCGAAGACGGCGGCCAGTTCGCCCGGGTCGGCGGGCAGGCCGCCGCCTATCCCGACGGCGGCGGCCCCGGCGGCGAGCCAGTCGCGGACCTCGCCGGGCTTGATGCCGCCGGTCGGGATGATCACGGCGTCGGGGAGGACGGCCTTGAGGGAGCGGATGAACTGCGGGCCGCCCACATGGGCGGGGAACACCTTCGCCGCGCCGCCGGACCGGACGGCGGAGGCGATCTCGCCGGGGGTGAAGCCGCCTTCGATGAAGGGGGCCCCGCGCTCCCGGGCGACCTCGCGGACCTCGGGGGCCGGATACGGGGAGATGAGGAAGGCGGCGCCCGCGTCGAGTGCGGTCCGCGCGGCCGGGGCGGTGGTGACGGTGCCGACCCCGATGAGGGCGGGCCGCCCCTGCGCGTCGGCGAGCGGCACGGTGCGGGCCACCGCCTCGGCCCAGCCGGGGGTGGAGGTGGTGAGTTCGACGGCGCGGCAGCCGGCCGCGAGCAGGGCGGTGGTGTGGCGGACGGCCTCGTCCGCGTCGGCGCTGCGCAGGACCGGCAGCAGTCGCTGCGCGGTGATGACCGCGTACGGATGACAGGACAAGGAACCCTCCATTTGTTCCACGTAGTGGAACTTGGTATCGTGTAACGGCACACTTCTGGTGCAGACCATACCCACCCATGGAGATCCCTTGCCTACGGACGACAGGCCCGGGAACGCCGGGGCCGAAAGCGGCGCCCGCGGCGGCCGGACCTCCGCCGCGGGTACGGCCCTGGAGAAGTCGATGCGGATCCTGGAGGCCGTGGCCGCGCCCGGCGGCCCGCACCGGCTCACCGACGTCATGGCCGCGGCGGCCGTGCCGAAGTCGAGCACCTTCCGCATCCTGGCCTCGCTGATCGAGCAGGGCTTCGTACGCTCCGAGGGCGAGAGCCGCTACGGCGTGGGCCCCCGGCTGCGCGGGCTGTCCGCCCTGGTCACCGGCGGGGAGCCGGCCAGCATCGAGCGGATTCTGCGGGAGCTGCAGGAGGCCACCGGGCAGGCGGTCCACCTCGCCCTGCACAGCGGGGAGACCATCACCTACATCCGGAAGCTGGAGAGCGAGCAGCCCTTCCGGACCGCCTCGCGGGTCGGCATGCGGATGCCCCTGCACACGACCGCGATCGGCAAGAGCATCCTGGCCCGGCTGCCCGCCGCAGAAGCCCGCGAGCTGGTCGCGGCGGCCGGGCTGCCGCGCCGGACGCCCCACACGCTCACGACGCCACAGGCCCTGGAGGCGGAGCTGGAGGCCGTACGGACACGGGGGTTCGCCCTGGACGACGAGGAGAACGAGGCGACCATCCGCTGCATCGGCGCCGCGATCCTCGACGCCCGCGGCCGTCCGATCGGCGGCGTCAGCGTCACGACCGTGACCTTCCTGGTCTCCCGCACGGAGATCGAGGCCTACGCACCCGCCCTGCTCGCGGCCACCCGGGCACTGGCGCCGCTGCTGTAGCCCGCCGGGGGCGCCGTCAGCCGGGGCCGTGCGCGCGCCGCGAACCCTCCGGCCGGTCGGCGGCAGGGTCCCGGCCGGCGGCAGGGTCCCGGCCGGCGGTCCGGGTCAGCAGCTCCCGGGCCGTCCGCAGGTGGCGGTGGCCCGGTTCCAGGACGGACTCGGCCCGCGCCAGGGCGCCCGCCAGCAGCGCGGCCGCCTCGGGGGCCCGGTCCCGGGCGAGCAGGGCGCGGGCCCATTCCAGGCGGGAGTAGAACACGTGCGGGTGGTCCTCGCCGAGGACCCGGGTCCGGTCGGCGGTGAGTTCCGCCCAGGCCTCGGCCGCCTCCGCGGTGCGCCCGGCGCGGGACGCCAGCGCGGCAAGGCTTCCCCGGATGGCGAGCGTGTGCGGATCGTCGGGCCCGATCCCCTCGGCGGCTTCGGCTTCGGCCAGCAGTCTCTCCAACTCGGCTTTTGCGTGAGCCGGTTCACACGGCCGGAACCAGATCAGGCTGCGCCGGGTCGCCAGCACCTGCGGATGGCCGGCGCCTTGGACCCGTAAGCGGTCGGTCAGGAGCACCTCCAACTGGCCGGCCGGCCGCGCGGGGATCACCGCCCTCTCCGGTGAAGTAGGCCAGCTGGTGACGGGCCGCCAGGGTGTCCGGGTGGTCCGGCCCCAGGACCTCCGCCACGTCCGCGAGCAGTTCCGCGAACTGGGCCGCGGCGGCCAGATGGTCACCGGACTCCCCTACGAAGAAAGCTCGTTGATGCCGCGCCGCCAGGGTGTCGGGGTGCCTCGGCCCGAGCCGGTCGGCGCGCCTGCGGGCGATCCCGGCGAGATCGGCCGCGGCCCGGCGCGGCTTCCCGGAGTCTCCGACGGCGATGGCCAGTGGAAGTTCGGCGCCGGGGACCCCGCCGCGGAAGGCGAGGCCGAGGGCTTCGACGGCCCGCGCGAGACGGCCGTCCTGATGGGCGACGAGCCCCATGTCGTAGGCGTCGGCGGGCTCCACCAGGGGCAGCAGTCCGCGCCACAGATGGTCGGGCACCGGACCGTTGCCCGGCGCGTTCAACAGGTAGTCGAACGCGGTGAATCCGGCGCCGAAGTTGCCGATGAGCAGCCCGCTCGTGGCGTAGGCGGCCGTGCAGGCCCAGTCCATGGCCTCCGCGAACGGCTCGGGCTGCAGGTCCCCGCCGCCCCGGGCCGCCAGGTAGGGGGCGTGCAGCTCGCGCAGCCAGGCCCGGCTCACCGGGCGGCGCAGTCCGGCCCGGCGGCAGTCCACCGCCGCCGCGACCACGGCGGCGCCGCGCGGATTGGCCCCCGGGGCCCAGGCGTTCTCCCAGGCCGCCAGCAGCTCCGGACCGGCCGCCAGCACCTCGGCGACCCCGAACCGCTCGCCCGCGCGCAGCGCGGCCCCGATGCGCGGATCGCCCTGGTGGGCGGCGGCCCGGCCGCGCTCCGCCCTGGACCAGTGCCGGGGCAGCCTGATGACGGCCGCCTGGTGGAGCAGGTCGCGCTGGGCCCGCCAGGCGTCCCGGTCGGATCCGGTGAGCCGGCTCTCCTCGCGGGCGTCGTAGCGCCGGTACTCCTGGACCCGCATCGTCGCGATCACCACGGCCCGCTCCAGGGAGGCCAGTTGTGCGGCGCCGAGGCCGCCCGCGCCGAGGTGGTCCTCCAAGTCGTCGAGCCAGAGCACGGCGCGGCGCCGCCGCCCGGCGATGCGCAGCGCCTCCGGCAGCGCGGCGCGGGAGAGCGGGCGGACGAAGGCATGCCGGGGGTAAAGGCTGCGGGCCACCTCGTAGGCGAGCCGGGTCTTGCCCGCCGTGGACTCCCCGACCACGAGGACGAAGCGGCTCCGCTCCAGGGCGGCGCGCAGCCCCGGTTCGGCGTCGCGCCTGATGTAGGCGGGCGGGGCCGCGGGCGCCTCGGCCGGGTGGGCTCCGGCCAGTTCGGGGCGGTCCACCTGGCGCAGCAGCGGGATCCGGCCCGCCGCCGTGCGCAGCAGCTCCCCCGCGGCCCGGGGGTCGGCGCCCTCCCCGGGAGGCCGCATCCGCTCGGCGGCCAGTCCGGACAGCGTGGTGACGGCCGCGCCGATCCCGGCGGCCCAGGGCCCCGAGGTCCACACCGTCGCCAACGCCACCGCGCCTGCTCCGAGCCCTACCGAACCGAGGTATCCGGCCCAGCCCCGTGCCCGGCCGGATCCCCTGAAGAGCAACGTCGACATGCCGCCCCCAACACGTCCCGTGGGAGCCCCATTGTCACCCCGGACCCGGCCGGGGGAACCCCAACGGAGCCACCCGGAACCGATGTTGATCGTCAGTACGTGACGAAGAGGCGGCGGGCCGGGCCGTCCACCCGGATGCGGCCCCCGACGGGGATCACGATCTGCGGGTCGGTGTGTCCGAGGTCCACGTCGAAGACGGCCATGGTGTCGGGGGCGTACTCGCCGAGGGCCCGCAGGACCGCCTCGCGCTGCTCGTGGCGGTAGCGCTCGCGCCCCTCGGCGTCGAGGCGCTTCTCGAAGGACCAGCTCTTCGCCCGGCCCATCAGGAGGGCGGGGAACTGCCTCAGCAGTCCGCGCTCGCCCATGTTGCGCAGGATCCAGTAGACGTCCTGGGCGCGGGGCATGTCCTCCGAGGTCTCCAGGAAGAGCACCCCGCCCGCGTACTCCTCCACGGGCCGCACGGTGCGGTCGGCCATCAGGAGCCAGGAGATGATCTCCAGGTTGCCGCCCCAGCTGATGCCCTCGACCACCCGGTCGGCGTGGTGCCAGGTCCAGCCCTTGGCCGGGTCCAGTTCCGGTTCGGCGTCGAAGGTACGGGGGTCGTCCCAGGGGCCGTTGACGTCGCCGAAGGCGTCGGTGGCGGTCAACTCGTACTCGCCGGAGGTGAACAGCGCCGCCCGCAGGGACTCGGCCGTCAGCGGGTGCATGGCGCCGGGCCGTCCGAGCTCGACCATCACCGAGCTCCCGTGATAGCCGACCAGCCCGAGGTCCCTGAGGTGCAGGAGCAGGTTGGTGTTGTCGCTGTAGCCGAAGAAGGGCTTGGGGTGGGCGCGCAGGAGATCGGCGTCGAGGTGCGGGAGCAGCGTGATCTGGTCGTCGCCGCCGATGCTGGCGATCACCGCCTTGATCTCGGGGTCGGCGAAGGCGGCGTGGAGGTCGGCGGCCCGCTCCTGCGGCGTCGCACCCATCTTCCGGGTCGTCGGATACTCCACCGGTTCCAGCCCGAACTCCTCCCGGAGCCGGCGCAGCCCCAACTCGTAGGGCTGCGGGAAGAGCGCGGGCAGACCGGCCGAAGGGGAGAGCACCGCGACGCGGTCTCCGGGGCGGGGCTTGGCGGGATAGCGAGGATCCGTCATCCGGTGATCTTAGGAGCGGACCCGGTCGACACCGAAGCGATTTCCCGTTCCCCTCTCCTCCCCGAAACGTCCCCATCATTCCCTATCAGTCCTCATCTGCGTCTCTTGAGGTAAGGTTCGGCTGTATGAGTGATGAAGGACGCGAGCTGTATTCGGTCGGCGAGGTCGCCGAGCTGCTCGGGCTGCACGTGCGCACCGTCCGGAACTACGTGCGCGACGGCCGGCTCAAAGCCGTCCGGATCGGCAAGCAGTACCGGATCAGCCGCGCGGACTTCGAGGCTCTGACCAGCCTGCCCGTCCCGGCCGCCGGGGATCCCTCCGGCGCCGGCCAGGCGCCGCGGCGGCACCTGGAGGTGTCGAGCATCGTGCAGATCGACGCGATCGGTCCCGACGCGGCGAGCCGGCTCGCGAACCTCGTCACGGCGAGCGCGCAGTCCCCGCGGGCCACCCCGGCCGCGCTGCGCGTCCAGACGGTCTACGACAAGGAGCGGGCCCGCATGAAGATCGTGGTCCTCGGCGACGCCACCACCACCGCCGATCTCCTGCAACTGGTCGACGGGGTGCTCGGCCCGGGCAACGGCATGGGGACCGAACCGGACCACGGCGCCGGGGCGGTGCACCGTGACTGACCTCATCCAGGAGCACCACGGCGTACCGGTCCTGGTCTGCGCCGCCGACGGCCCGCCGGTCGCCACCGAGCAGGACGCGCTCGACCAGCTGATCGGCGGCGCCTTCTACCGGACCGACATCGTCGCCGTCCCGGTCGAGCGCCTGGACGCCGGCTTCTTCGACCTGCGCAGCGGGCTCGCCGGGGCGATCATGCAGAAGTTCGTGAACTACCGGGTCCGCCTGGTGGTCGTGGGTGACCTCTCGCACCACCTGGGGGCGAGTCGGGCCCTGCGCGATCTCGTACGGGAATCGAACGAGGGCCGCCACATCTGGTTCCTGCCCGACCTCGACGCCCTGGCCGCCCGGCTCGCCCCGGCCGGGGAAACGGGGCCGGAACCCGGATCGGAATCGGGGCCGGAACCGAGGACGGAACCGGGGCCGGGCGCTCCGGATTCCGCATCCGCGAAACCGATCGACGGATAACCGTTATCAAGGTCCCCCTCGACGGTCTCCCAGGTATTGGGCATCATCGAGCGCCGGTACGGACAGGGACTTTTCTATGAGCACATCGCACACGGCAGCGCTGGTCGCCGCGGCCCGCGCGGGCGATCCCCGCGCACAGGACGACCTGGTCGGCGCCTATCTGCCGTTGGTCTACAACATCGTCGGGCGGGCCCTGAACGGATCCGTCGACGTCGACGACGTGGTCCAGGACACGATGCTGCGGGCACTCGACGGGCTCGGCGGCCTGCGCGACGACCACAGCTTCCGGTCCTGGCTCGTCGCGATCGCCATGAACCGGGTGCGCGCCCACTGGCAGGCCCGCCGGAGCGCCCCCGGCGAGAGCGGCCTGGAAGCGGCCTGGGAGCTCGCCGATCCCGGCGCCGACTTCGTGGACCTGACCGTCGTGCGACTCCAGCTGGAGGGCCAGCGCCGCGAGACGGCCCGTGCCACGCGCTGGCTGGAGCCCGACGACCGGGCGCTGCTGTCCCTGTGGTGGCTGGAGTGCGCCGGGGAGCTGACGCGCACCGAGGTGGCGCAGGCACTGGAACTGTCCGCGCAGCACACGGCGGTACGGGTCCAGCGGATGAAGGCGCAGCTGGAGGCGGCCCGGGTGGTGGAGCGGGCGCTGGGCGCCCAGCCGCCCTGCGAGGACCTGCGGGCGGTGGTGGCGAGCTGGGACGGCCTGCCCTCGGCGCTGTGGCGCAAGCGAATAGCCCGGCACGCCCGTGCGTGCCTGCGGTGCGGCGGGCTGTGGAGCGGCCTGCTCCCGGCCGAGGGTCTGCTGGCCGGGCTGGCGCTGGTGCCGGTCTCGGCGGCGCTGCTCGCGGGCGTACGGGCGGCCGCGGCCTCCGGCTTCACCTCCGCCGGCCTGGCCACCGACGCCTGGGCGTACGACGCGGGCGGCTCCCCCGCCCCGGGCACCGGCCCCACCGGCGGCCCGGCCGACGGTGGCGGTGGCGAGGAGCAGTTCGCCGCGGTGGGCGGCCCCGGGGACGGGCGCGCCTCGCTGCGCAGACAGCGGCGCACCCGTGGCCGGCGCCGGGTGATCGGTGGCGCGGTGCTCGCCGCCTGTGTCGTGGGAGGCGGGCTGACCTACCTCGGCACCCGGCCCGGCGCCTCCCCCGAGCCGCCCGCGGCCGCGCTCGTGGCTCCGGACTCGGGGACCTCGCTGCCCCCGGAGCCGGCCTCCCCCACTCCGAGCCCCTCGGTGTCCCCGTCACCGAGCGCCTCACCGAGCGCCTCGCCGAGCGCCGTCCCGAGCCCGACTCGGAGTGCGCCCCCCACGCCCACCCCGAAGCCGAGCCCGAAGTCCACTCCGCCGAAGAGCCCCGCCCCCGCCCCGCCGGGCGGCAGCACCGCCGCCCAGGTGATAGCCCTGGTCAACTCCGAGCGCGCGGCGGCCGGCTGCGGGCCGCTCAAGGACGACGCGCAGCTGCGTACGGCCGCCCAGGGCCACTCCGACGACATGGCGCGGCGGAACTTCTTCGCGCACACCAACCCGGACGGCGCGGACCCGGGCAAGCGGACCACCGCCGCCGGGTACCGCTGGTCCACCTACGGGGAGAACATCGCGAAGGGGCAGCGGACGGCGGCTCAGGTCATGGATTCCTGGATGAAGAGCCAGGGCCACCGCGAGAACATCCTCAACTGCTCCTTCAAGGACATCGGCGTCGGCATCCACCAGGGCGCCGGCGGCCCGTGGTGGACGCAGAACTTCGGTGCCCGGATGTGACCCGCCCCGCCCGGCCCGGTCCCGTGCCCCGGTCCCCCGCCCCGGCCCCCCGCCCCGGCCTCGTCCGCTGCCCCGGCCCGCTCCACCGCACCCCGTCGGTGCGATCTCCCCGCAATGATTCAAAATGGGGGCAAGATAGGAGCTGGAAGCAAACCGGCAGATCACGGTGGAGGTGGGGCGCATCAGCAGGCAGAAACTCCGTGCGCACCAGCGCGAGGCCGTCGACGCCGCCGTGCGGGCGCTGGAACTGCCCGCCGGGCGCAGGGTCCCACGGACCGGGCTCCGTACGCAGGTGATCATGGCAACGGGCTCCGGCAAGTCGCTGGTCGCCGTGCACACGGCCGAGGAACTGCGGGCCGGCCGGGTCCTGGTCCTGGTGCCCTCCCTGGACCTGCTCGTGCAGACCGCGGCGGCCTGGCGCGAGGGCGGCCGGACCGGCCGCGCCTTCGCCGTGTGCTCGCTGCGCGGCGAGGACGCGGGGGTGCCCACCACCACCGACCCGGCCGAACTGGCCGGCTGGGCGGGCCCGCCCGTCGACCGGGTCACGGTGTACGCCACGTACGCCTCGCTGGGCCTCGGCACCATCGAGAACGCGCACCGCGAGGGGCTGCCCGGCTGGGACCTGATCGTGGTCGACGAGGCGCACCGGACCTCGGGGCGGATCGGCAAGCCCTGGGCGGTGGTGCACGACAACCTCCGGATCCCCTCGGTCCGGCGCCTGTACATGACGGCCACGCCCCGGGTCTGGCAGGACGGCGAGGATTCCGGGCCCGCCGAGAGCGAGGAGCCGGCCGAGGGCTCCGACCGGCCGGAGGCGGTACGCGGCCGGGGCGACCTGGTGGCCTCCATGGAGGACGATCCGGACGGCCCGTTCGGCGCGCGCTGCTACACCCTCACGCTCTCGGAGGCCGTCGACCGGGGCATCTGCGCGCCCTACCGGGTGGTCTGCGTGGACGTCAGCGATCCGGAGTTCCAGGCGGCCGTGCTGCTCGGGCCGGACGGGCGCTCCGACGCCGTGCGCGGGGTGCGGCTCGCGGCACTGCAGACGGCGCTGGTGACGGCGGCCGTGAAGCAGGGGTTCCGGCGCACGCTCGTCTTCCACCACCTGACGAAGGAGGCCGAGGCGTTCGCGGCCGGGCTGCCGGCGGTCGCCGCACGCCTGCGCGCCACGAGCTGGGCCCCGCGGCCGGTGTACCCCCGTACCGTCTGGGCCGACTGGCTGTGCGGACAGCACACGGCGGCGCACCGGCGCCGGGTGCTGGGCGCCTTCGCGGACGACCGGGTCGCGGACAAGGCCTTCCTGGGCAGTGTCCGGGTGCTGGGCGAGGGCGTGGACACCAAGGAGTGCGACTCGGTCTTCTGGGCCGACGTACGCGGTTCCATGCCCGACCTGGTGCAGGCCGTCGGCCGGGCGCTGCGCATCCGGCCCGGGGAGGGCAAGGTCGCCTCCCTCGTGGTGCCGGTGCTGCTGGGGCCGGGCGAGTCCCCCGAGACGATGCTGACCTCACGGGCGTACGGGGACCTCGCGCGGCTGCTGGAGGCGCTACGGGCCCACGACACGCGGCTCGTCGAGTCCCTGGCACAGCCCCAGGCCCCGAGCCGGCGCGCGGCCGCGGGACCGGGCGGCACGGAGTCCGTGGGCGGCCCCGGGCTGCGCGGCGGCGCGCAGTCCCTGCTGAGCTTCTCCACCCCTCGCGACCCGGCGCTGCTGGCGGCCTTCGTCCGGCTGCGCGTCCTGCACCCGGAGCGCGAGCACTGGCGGCGCGGGGTGGAGGCCGCCCGGATCTACGCCTCGGTCGCCGGGGACCTCAAGGTGCCGTTCGCGTTCAAGGTGCCCCGTCCCGCGGCCACGGGCGCGGACGCGGCCGCCGCCGAGGGAGCCGGGGCTCCGTGGCCGCCGGGGCTGGCCCGCTTCCCGCTCGGCCAGTGGATCGCGGATGCCCGGCGCACGTACCGCCGCGGGGCGCTCGGCCGCGTGCGGGTGGCCCAGCTCGACGAACTGGGCATGGTGTGGAGCCACTTCGATGTCGCCTTCGAGGAGGGGCTGGCGGCGGCGAGCGGCTGGGCGGCCGAGAACGGTCACCTGCTGCCTCCGGTGGACGCCACCTGGCGCGGCGCCCCGGTCGGGGTCTGGGTCAAGAACCAGCGGGCGGCGGCCCGCCGGGAGGGTCCCGGAGCGCTGTCCGAGGAACGCCGCGAGGCCCTGGAAGCCATTGACGCGTCCTGGTGTCCGGCCTGGGACATCTCCTGGCAGCGGGCCTTCCACCTGACCCGGGTCCACCTGGACGCGGGCGGCCGGCTCCCTGCGCGCCCCGGGGAGGCCGTCGTCCAGGGCGAGGACCTCGGCGTGTGGCTGCGCGGTCAGCGCGCCTCCTGGGAGCGCCTCGCGTGGGCCCAGCGCTGGCTGCTGGAGCACACCCTCGGGGTGACCCCGGCCGAGGGCCCGGACCGGCCGAAGCCCCGGGTCGCCCACGCGGACGCGTGGGCGGCGCACTTGGAGGCGGCCCGGCGGTTCCACGACCGCGAGCGGCACCTGCGGGTGCCCCGTACGCACGTGGAACGGGTCGGCGACCGGGACCTGCGCCTCGGTTCCTGGATCGCCAACCAGCGTTCCCGCGCCGCGTCCCTCACCCCGGAGCGGACGGCCGCGCTGACGGAGCTGGGGATGCGCTGGCCGGCGCCGTGAGCTCCGGGCCCGCTCGCGGGCGGGCCCGGGGGCCGCGTCAGTGGTGGAAGCCGGACCGGGGCGGGGCCGCGGGCACGGGCTGCGGGTGCGCGATGAGGTGCTCCACGGCGAGGCGCAGGTCGGAGACGAGCAGCGCGATCTGGTCCCGGGTCACCCCGTGCCGGATCAGGACCCGCTGGATGACCGTGTCGTCCCGCTCGGCGGGCAGCGGGTACGAGGGCACCTGCCAGCCGCGCATCCGCAGCCGGTCGGAGAGGTCGTAGAGGGTGAAGCCCGCACCCTGCGGATCGGTGAGCCGGTAGGAGACGGCGGGCAGTGCGCCCTGGCCGTCGTAGAGGAGGGTGAAGGGGCCGATGGTCTCGATCTCGCGGGCCAGGTACTGGGCGGTGTCGGCGCAGGCCTGCTGCACCCGGCGGTAGCCGCCCCGGCCCAGGCGCAGGAACAGGTAGTACTGGGCGATGATCTCGCCGCCCGGCCGGGAGAAGTTGAGGGCGAAGGTGGGCATGTCCCCGCCGAGGTAGTCCACGGAGAAGACGAGGTCGGCCGGGAGCAGGTCGGCGGTGCGCCAGACGATCCAGCCGACGCCCAGCGGGGCGAGGCCGTACTTGTGGCCGGAGGTGTTGACGGAGGCCACGCGCGGCAGCCGGAAGTCCCAGACCACGTCGGGGTGGAGGAAGGGGGCCACGAAGCCGCCGCTGGCGGCGTCCACGTGGATCGGCACGTCCCAGCCGTGCTCGGCCTGGATCCGGTCGAGTTCGGCGGCGATCTCGGCGACGGGCTCGTAGACGCAGGTGTAGGTGACGCCGAGGATGGCGACGACGCCGATGGTGTTCTCGTCGACGTGGGCGGCGAGCTGCTCGGGGCGCAGGCCGGTGGCTCCTGGCTCCAGGGGGAGCTGGCGGAGCTCGACGTCGAAGTACCGGGCGAACTTCTCCCAGCAGACCTGGACCGGCCCGCACACCAGGTTCGGCCTGTCGGTGGGCAGTCCGGCGGCTCGGCGGCGCTCGCGCCAGCGCCACTTGAGGGCGAGGCCGCCGAGCATCGCGGCCTCGCTGGATCCGGTGGTGGAGCAGCCGGTGCCGGTGGTGCCGGCCGGGGCGTTCCACAGATCGGCCAGGATGTTGACGCAGCGGGCCTCGATCTCGGCCGTCTGCGGGTACTCGTCCTTGTCGATCATGTTCTTGTCGAGGCACTCGTTCATCAGCCGGTGGACCCCGTCGTCCGACCAGGTGGTGCAGAAGGTGGCCAGGTTCTGGGCGGCGTTGCCGTCGAGGAGCAGCTCGTTGTGGAGGAGCTCGTAGACCACCTCGGAGGGCGAGTGGTCTTCGGGCATCCGGTACTTGGGGAGGATCTCGCCGCTGAGGGCGGACGCGAACACGTCCGTCTCGGCGTCGCGGGCACGCAGGTCCTTCGTCTCATGGAGAGCCATATCGGGACTATAACGGCCTAGAACCGGACAGATCGCACTTAAGCGGTCTTCCGAATACTTAAGGAAAGGCGCGGAGAAGGTGCAGGGAAGGTGAAGGAGTGCCCCCGAGGGTGGACAGCCGCCCGGGGGAGCCTCACGAGCGTCCGCAACGACCGCCAACCCGGAGGCCCCGGCCGCCCGAACCGGGCCCCGGAGGGCGGTTCCGGCTGCGGCTTCCGGCCGACTCTGCGGTGTGATCCCTCCCATAGCCACCCCGAGCAGCCGCAGGATTTCCCGTCAGTTAAGCTTTTTTACATAGGTCTTCCCGTCCGGGCCGCTGGAGTCGGTCCGGACGGGAAGATCATCCAACAGGTTCAACAGGTGACTTATCCGCGCATGTCCGGATAGCAGCCCTCCGTTCTCCGCGCCCTGATACCTCTTCGGGCCATGAACAAGATCACCCGCCGACAGGCCTTAGGCACCACTGCCGGCGCACTCACCGTCCTCGGCCTCGCCGGCGCCACCGCGCACGCGGCCGTCACCCGGTCCCGCCCCGCCGCACCCGCAGCACCCACCACCCCCGCGGGCACCGTCGACGAGGTCTACCAGGGCCGCCGCATCCGCATAGTCCCCGCCTCGGGCGGGGACGACCACGGCGGCCACCACGGCGGCCACCAGGCCCCCGGCCAGCCGACCGTGCTCATAGACGGCCGCGAACTGCACGTGATGCGCAACGCCGACGGCAGCTGGATCAGCGTCGTCAACCACTACGAGACCTTCTCCGGCCCGCTCCCGCTCGCCCGCGCCGCCGTGCGCGAGCTCCAGGGCGCCTCCCTCGTCCCGATGGGCGGCATGCGATGACCATCCGCAAGAACCAGGCCTCGCTCACCCCCGAGGAGAAGCGGGCGTTCGTCGCGGCGCTCCTCGAACTGAAGCGGACCGGCCGCTACGACCGCTTCGTCACCACGCACAACGGCTTCATCATGGGCGACACCGACTCCGGCGACCGGGTGGGCCACCGCTCCCCCTCCTTCCTGCCCTGGCACCGCCGGTTTCTGCTGGAGTTCGAGGCGGCGCTACAGGCGGTTGATCCGGCAGTCGCCCTTCCGTACTGGGACTGGACGGCCGACCGGACCGCCCGCTCCTCCCTCTGGGCCGCCGACTTCCTCGGCGGCACCGGACGGGCGCGCGACGGGCAGGTCCTCGACGGACCGTTCGCGTACGCGACGGGCAAGTGGGAGATAGCCGTACGGGTGGACGGACGCTCCTACCTGCGGCGCGCGCTCGGCACCGGCGTGGCCCAGCTGCCGACCAGGGCCGAGGTGGACTCCGTCCTCGCCATGCCGGTCTACGACGCGGCGCCCTGGAACAGCTCCTCCGGCGGCTTCCGCAACCACCTGGAGGGCTGGCGCGGGGCCAACCTGCACAACCGGGTGCACGTGTGGGTGGGCGGCCAGATGGCCACCGGGGTCTCCCCCAACGACCCGGTGTTCTGGATGCACCACGCCTTCATCGACAAGCTGTGGGCCGACTGGCAGGCGCTGCACCCGCAGTCGCCGTACCTGCCCGCCGCCGGCACCCCGAACGTCGTGGACCTCAACGACACGATGCGGCCCTGGAACGACGTGACCCCGGCCGACATGCTGGACCACCGGAAGTTCTACACCTTCGACACCGAGCCGGTGCCCGCCCCGGCCGGGGCCGCCGCCAGCCAGCGGTAGTGCAGTTCGGGGCGGCCGACCTGGCCGTACCGGGGGGTGCGGTCCGCACGGCCGGTGTCCACCAGGTGCTCCAGGTACCGGCGGGCGGTGATCCGGGAGATCCCGGCCGCCTCGGCCGTCCCGCCCGCGGTCAGCCCTTCGGGGGCCGCCCGCAGCAGCGCGGCGACCCGGTCCAGGGTCGGGCCGCCGATCCCCTTGGGGAGTTCCGCCGGCCGGGGTGAGCGCAGGGCCGCCATCGCGCGGTCCACATCGTCCTGGCCGGCCGCCTCCCCCGCCGCCGTCGCGCGGAACTCGGCGTAGCGCAGGAGCCGTTCGCGCAGGGTGGGGAAGGCGAAGGGCTTCAGCACGTACTGCACCACCCCGAGGGAAACGCTCTCGCGGACCACCCCCAGGTCCCGCGCCGAGGTCACCACGATCACGTCGGCGGGGTGGCCCGCGGCCCGCAGGCCGCGCGCGAAGCGCAGCCCGTGGCCGTCGGGCAGGGTCAGGTCGAGCAGCAGGAGGTCGATCCGGGTCCGCTCCAGGACGCGGGTGGCCTCGGCGAGGGAGTGGACGACCGCGACGGCGGTGAAGCCGGGCACCCGCCCTACGTACAGCGCGTGCGCGTCGGCGGCCACCGGATCGTCCTCCACGACGAGGACCCGCACCTCGGGCGCGCTCATGCGTCCCCCTCCCCGCGCGCCGGCAGCCGTACGGTGAACCGCGCGCCCCCGTCCGGCAGTTGATCGGCGTCCGCACTGCCGCCGTGCCGGTGGGCCACCTGCCGCACCAGTGCGAGGCCCAGGCCCCGCCCCTCCCCCTTGCCCGACCAGCCGCGCCGGAACACGTCCGCGCCTTCGGGAAGTCCGGGGCCGTTGTCCGCCACGCCGATCAGCATCCCCTGCCCGTGGGGGCCGACCGGTCCGTCGGGGCGGATGGTGACCGAGATCCGGCCCCCGGGCACGCCGGTGAGGGCGTCGACGGCGTTGTCGACGAGGTTCCCGAGGACGGTGACGAGGTCCCGGGCGGGCGGCCCGCCGGGCCCGGCGCCGATGGCTCCGCTGTCCGGGGTCATGACCAGCTCGATCCCCCGCTCGTGGGCCTGCGCGGCCTTGCCGAGCAGCAGGGCGACGAGCACGGGCTCGCCGACGGCGGCGATCACCTCGTCGGTCAGCGCCTGGGCGAGGGACAGTTCGGCGGTGGCGAAGTCCACGGCTTCCGTGCTGCGCCCGAGTTCGATGAGGGAGACCACGGTGTGCAGCCGGTTGGCCGCCTCGTGGGCCTGCGCGCGCAGCGCCCGGGTGAATCCGCGCTCCTGATCCAACTCTCCCGTCAGTGACAGCAGTTCGGTGTGGTCGCGCAGGGTGATCACGGTACCCCGGCGGCCGCCGCCTGCGACGGGCGCGCTGTTGAGCACGAGCATCCGGTCCGCGGTCAGGTGGACCTCGTCCACCCGGGGCCGGTCCGCGAGCAGTGCCCCGGTGAGCGGGGCGGGCAGGCCGAGGTCGGCGATGCCGGCGCCCTTGACCTCCCCGTGCAGGCCGAGGAGTTCGCGGCCCGCGTCGTTGACGAGGGTGATCCTGCGCCGGCCGTCGAGCATCAGGAGCCCTTCGCGGACCCCGTGCAGGGCGGCCTGGTGGTAGTCGTACATCCGGCTCAGCTCGGCCGCGTTCATCCCGTGGGTGTGGCGGCGGAGCCGGGCATTGACGACGTACGTACCCGCCCCTCCGAGGGCGAGGGCGCCGCCGGCCATCCAGGCGAGGGCGGAGAGCCGCTCGGCGAGGCGGGCGCTGACCGCGCGGACGGTGATGCCGGCGGCGACCATGCCGACGACCCGGCCGTCGTCGGTGATCGGGGTGACCACGCGGATGGACGGGCCGAGGGTGCCGGTGTAGGTCTCGCTGAAGGTCTCGCCCCGCAGGGCGGGGGCGGTGTTGCCGAGGAAGCGTTCACCGATCCGCATCGGGTCGGGGTGGGTCCAGCGCCGTCCGTCCGGAGCCATGATCGTCACGAAGTCCACGCCCGCGTCGACGCGAACCCGCTCCGCATAGGGCTGCAGGGCGGCGGTGGGCCCGCCGGGGGCGCCGGCCCCGCGCCCGTTGCCCCGTACGGCTTCGGGGACGGGCTCCCCTCCCGCTGCACGCGCACCCTCCTGCCGCGGCGCGCGCGCCGCGTCCCGTACGGACGGGGCGTCCGCGACCGCGCGGGCCACCGCCCCGGCCTGGCGCCGGGCGGCCTCCTCGGCCTGGTCGCGGGCGGTCGCGTACGCGAAGACGGCGCAGCCGGCGACGACCGCGGCGACCAGCACCACCTGCATGGCGAAGAGCTGACCGGCGAGGCTGCGCGGCGGCCGGAGGAAGCGGAACATGGCGCTCAGTGTGCACCGGGGCGTGAACTCAATGAACGCAAGGGTGACCGGGGTCACAGCGGCGGGCCATGGTCCTCCCGGGACGCCTTCGCCATCGGGGAGGCGAAGGGCACTACCGGGAGGCATCGTGGCCGCCAGGCGCGACAAGACGCATTATCTGTACATCGCGGTGATCGGCGCGGTGCTGCTCGGCATCGCCGTCGGGTTCGCCGCACCCGGCACCGCCGTGGAGCTCAAGCCGCTGGGCACCGGCTTCGTCAACCTCATCAAGATGATGATCTCGCCGGTCATCTTCTGCACGATCGTGCTGGGCATCGGCTCGGTGCGCAAGGCCGCCAAGGTCGGCGCGGTGGGCGGGCTGGCGCTCGGCTACTTCATGGTGATGTCCACGGTGGCGCTGGCCATCGGGCTGCTCGTGGGCAACCTGCTGGAGCCGGGCAGCGGGCTGCACCTGACCGAGGCGGCCCGGAGCGCGGGCGAGGCGCAGGCCAAGGCGGGCGGCGCCGAAAGCACGCCGGAGTTCCTGCTGGGGATCATCCCCACCACGCTGGTGTCGGCCTTCACCGGGGGCGAGGTGCTGCAGACGCTGCTGGTGGCGCTGCTCTGCGGGTTCGCGCTCCAGGCCATGGGCGCGGCGGGCGAACCGGTGCTGCGCGGGATCGGGCACGTGCAGAAGCTGGTGTTCCGGGTGCTCGCGATGATCATGTGGGCAGCGCCGGTGGGCGCGTTCGGAGCGATCGCGGCGGTGGTCGGGGCGACCGGAATGGACGCGCTGAAGTCCCTCGCGGTCATCATGATCGGCTTCTACACGACCTGCCTGCTCTTCGTCTTCGTGGTCCTGGGCACGCTGCTGCGCCTGTGTACGGGCATCAGCGTCTTCGCCCTGCTGCGCTACCTGGGCCGGGAGTTCCTGCTGATCCTGTCGACCTCCTCCTCGGAGTCGGCGCTGCCCCGGCTGATCGCGAAGATGGAACACGTCGGCGTCTCGCGGCCGGTCGTCGGCATCACGGTCCCCACGGGCTACTCCTTCAACCTGGACGGGACCGCGATCTATCTGACGATGTCCTCGCTCTTCGTCGCGGAGGCGATGGGCAAGCCCCTGGCGCTGGGCGAGCAGATCTCCCTGCTGCTGTTCATGATCGTGGCCTCGAAGGGCGCGGCCGGGGTGACGGGTGCGGGACTGGCCACACTGGCCGGAGGACTCCAGTCGCACCGGCCTGAACTCGTCGACGGCGTCGGCCTGATCGTGGGCATCGACCGGTTCATGAGCGAGGCGAGGGCGCTGACGAACTTCGCGGGCAACGCGATCGCGACCGTGCTGATCGGCACCTGGACCAAGGAGTTCGACCGGGTCCGGGCCACCGAAGTCCTGGCCGGGCGACTGCCGTTCGACGAGAGCACGCTCACCGACGACGGACACGAGCAGGCCACGGCCGTACCGGCCCAGCCGGACGGCGCCAAGGACGGCGTCCCCGCCTGACGGGGACGCCCCGCGGACCGGCCGGGCAGGGCTCGCCCCCACGGTGCCCAGCCCGGCCGGACCCGACACGTCGGGCGGGAGTCATTTTTCAGCCAAGATCGGATGAACCGTCTAGCTGTAAAAGGTACTTCCATATCGGGGCACGCTTCTGACATCTTGCGTCCACCACTCGTTTCGTACGGACCGGTAGGTGCCACCCGCACCGCCGGACCGTCTTCGGAGGACGCATTGATACCCCACATATCCAGCCGACCTCGACGCACCCTCGTACTGGCGGCCGCCCTGGGCGCCCTGGTCCTCGGGGCACCGGCCGCGCTCGCCGGCACGGCGCCCGTCTCCCCGGCCGGCATTCCCGGCACCTCCGCCCCCGCCAAGGCACAGGCCCCGGCGCCGACTTCCCAGAGTGCGACCTGGGCTGCCGGCACCCGCGCCTACGTGGTGATCACCGCCGCCGGTGACAGCTCCGCGGTCCGTTCCGCCGTCACGGCGAACGGCGGCACGGTCTTCTCGTACTACGACCAGATCGGCGTGATCGTCGCCCACTCGACCTCCTCGACCTTCGCCGCGACCATGCGCGGGGTCAGCGGGGTCCAGAAGGTCGGCGCGACGCGCACCTCGGACGTACCGGCCGACGCCTACAACCCGGCACTGCCCGCCAACCCGTCCCAGTCGACGACCCCCGCGGGCGAGCCCGCGCGCGTCGACATGACCCAGATCAAGGCCGACCAGGCCTGGGCCGTGACCACCGGCTCGGCCTCCGTCAAGGTCGGCATCCTGGACACCGGCGTCGATGACCAGCACCAGGACCTGGCGCCGAACTTCAACGCCGCGGACTCCGCCTCCTGCGCCTACGGCAAGGCGGACACCCGCGTCGGCGCCTGGCGCGACGTGGACACCCACGGCACGCACGTGGCCGGCAGCGTGGCCGCCGCCAAGAACGGCAAGGGCGTCGTCGGCGTCGCCCCCGGCGTGAAGATCTCCTCGGTGCGCGTGGCCGAGCCGGGCACCTCGCTCTTCTTCGCCGAGAACACCATCTGTGCCTTCGTGTGGTCCGGTGACCACGGCTTCAAGGTCACCAACAACAGCTATTACACGGACCCGTGGCAGTTCAACTGCCCGGACAACATCGACCAGGCCGCGATCATCGAGGGCGTCAAGCGCGCCCAGGAGTACGCGGAGAGCAAGGGCTCGCTCCAGGTCGCGGCGGCGGGCAACGAGAACTACGACCTGGCCAACAAGACCACGGACTCGGCGAGCCCCAACGACTCGACGCCGACCACCCGGACCATCACCAACGCCTGCCTCGACATCCCGACCGAGCTCCCGGGCGTGGTCACGGTCGCGGCCAACGGCACCGGTGTCACCAAGGCCTCGTTCTCCAACTTCGGCCAGGGCGTCATCGACGTCGCGGCTCCCGGCAGCAACGTCTACTCGACCGCTCCGGGCGGTGGTTACAGCACCAAGAGCGGCACGTCGATGGCCACCCCGCACGTCGCGGGCGTCGCGGCGCTCATCGCCAGCGCCAACCCGACCTTCACCCCGGCGCAGATCCGCACCGCGCTGGCCACCCAGGCCAACGACACCGCCTGCCCGTCGGACGCCCGCTGCAAGGGCACCACGGCCAACAACGGGTTCTTCGGCGAGGGCCAGGTCGACGCGCTGAAGGCGGTCGGCGGCTCGACCCCGCCCCCCGGCAAGTACTTCGAGAACCTCACCGATGTCACGATCAACGACAACGCGACCGTGAACAGCGCCATCACCGTCAGCGGAGTGACCGGCAACGCGCCGGCCACCCTCAAGGTGGGCGTGGACATCAAGCACACCTACATCGGTGACCTCAAGGTCGACCTCGTGGCTCCGGACGGTTCGGTCTACGTCCTGAGCAACCGGGCCGGCGGCAGCGCGGACAACATCGTCCAGACCTTCACCGTCAACGCCTCCTCCGAGGTCGCCAACGGTGTCTGGACGCTGCGCGTGAACGACAACGCCAGCCAGGACACCGGCAAGATCGATGCCTGGAACCTGACCTTCTGATCTCCGGGCCCCGCGGCCTTCTGATCAGTGGCGCCACGGGGGCCATCGGGGAGCGGTACGCCGCGCCCCGATGGCCCCTCGCCGCTCACTTGGTCCGCAGTACGCAGTCCCCGCAGAGGCCGCCGCCGGGCACCTTGTAGTACAGGCAGCAGCTGCGGCGCACGAAGGCCACCCCGAGCCCGGGTTCGTGGACGAAGGCGCCGGTCCCGCCGAGCGGGCCGCCGTCGGCGAGGAGTCCGGCGGCCAGCAGCGCCGCCGCCTCGCCCGGTACCCGGTCCGTGAGCACCCGGACGGCGCCGACCAGCCCCGAGGCCGCGTTGCCGCGCAGCACCTGCGGCGAGACGCCGAACCGCTCGCGCAGCGCCGTGTCGAGCACCGCGAGGTTGGCGAGCACGGTGTCCGCCAAGGCCTTCGCCGGGGTTTCCGCGGGGAGTTCGGCGGGCTCGGGCAGCCACAGCTCCAGCGAGCCCTCGCCGGGCAGCCGCCACCGCAGGCGGCCGGGTCCGAGGTCCGGCACCCGCCCGGAGAGCACGGCGCAGCCGAGCCCGAGCGACCAGAGCCGCGAGGCGATCCCGAACTGCGCGGTCGAAGCCGCCACGCGGCCGGGTCCGCTCCCGATCCGCCGGCCGACTTCGCCGACGTAGGCACCGAGGTGTTCCCCGTAGAGCTCGTCGAGCGGCCGGAAGCCGGGGCCGGGCGGTTCCTTCCCGTACGCCACGGTGAAGAAGGGGCCTACGGATCGAAGCTGCCGCAGTACGCCGTCCACCTCAGGCTCCGAAGCCGTCGTCGGGCAGGTCCGGGTCCGGCTCCGGACAGGCGCCGTGGTTCAGGCCGTACGTGCCCGCCTTCTCCAGCGGCCAGTCCGCCGTGACCGGATCCTCGTCGTCGGGCGCGACGAAGACGAAGTCGGCGACGATGCCGGGTACCGGGTCGGTCAGGAGCGTGCGCTGGTCCGGCAGCGTCGGCGACCACTGCGTGCGCCAGGCGATCCCGGCGGCGGTGAGGGCATCGGTGAACCGCGACTCGGTGACCGGCGTGGTGACGGTGTAGCCCGGTTCGCGGCCCGCCCCCGGGATCTCCAGCCCGTCGCGCCAGACGGGTACGAACATCCGGTCCAGCAGGCGGCACCGGCAGAAGACGATCTCCAGACCGCCGTAACAGAACCAGTGCGGCCAGCGGCGCTTGTCCTCGACCCGCCCCGACCACTCGGGCTTGCCCTTCGCCGCGATGAGATCGGGCAACCGGGCACCGACGAAGAAGTCTCCGAACCGGCCGGTGGCGGCGAGGCGGACTAGGTCGGACGACAAGGGATCCATTCCCGCATGATCCCAGGCCGCCCGTGCACGTCCCGCGCCGGGGAGCGGCGCGGGGTGCACCGAGAAACGGACCGCACGTGCCACAGCCCGCGGAATCCGGGGATCCGCGGGCCGTGGAGTCGGTGGCCGGTTGCCTGCGGCCGCGGGTCAGGCCTGGGTGAAGGCCGCGACCTCGAAGTCGGACATGTCGAGGCCGCCCTGCTTGGTGTCGTCGTTGGCGAAGACGAAGGACTCGATCGGGACGTCCCGCTCGGCGCTGAGCTGGGCGACGAGCTCCTGCAGGACCACGGTCTCCAGGACCACCCGGACCGCGTCCGCGACCTCGGGCAGGCGCAGGACCGACAGGCTGTCCGCCGGCTCCGCCTCGGCCGTGGTCATCAGCAGGGTGAGGTGTCCGGCGCCCGCCAGCGAGCGGGCCAGCTCGATCTCGCGGCCGTCGCCGTAGACGAGGTGCAGGGTGTTGCCCGCCGACTCCATCTCGCCGTGCAGGTAGTTGCGGGTGGCCGAGTGCGCCGCGGTCATCCGCACCACCTCGCGCAGCAGCAGCGCACCTTCCTCGGCGGAGGCCCGGGAGGCCCCGGCCGCCACACCGTCGGAGGCGATGCAGCGGGCGCCGCGCTTCCGCAGGCCCGCCACGATCGCGGTGGCCTGCGAGTGGATCGCGGTGGTCTGCTCGGCGATCTCGCCCCACGGGTCGCCCTCGCGGCCCGCGACGGCCCCGGCGATCAGGTCGAGGGCGACGATGGTGCCGGTGTAGCCGATGGTCGAGGCGTACGAGTCGGGCTCGTTGCCGAGGTCCACGGTGAGGTCGGCGAGGTCGCCGAGCGGCGAGGGGACCACGTTCAGGAGCGCGGTCTTCGTGATGCCGGGGGCGGCGCACTCGAAGGCGGCGATGGTCTCGGAGCTGCGGCCGCCCTGGGAGACGGCGATCAGGCAGTCGGTGTCGAAGCCGTCGGTGCCGGTCTCGATCTCGCTGGACAGCACGCGCTGGGTGACGATCCCGGCCTCGCGGAGCTGTTGCACGGGCACGGCGAGGGCGGCGTACGAGGCTCCGATGCCGGTGAACAGGGGGCGTTCGGCGGCGCGCAGCCCGGCGAGTTCCGGGGAGGCGAGCTGGGTACGGACGCGGTCGGCGATCCGGGCGAGGGCTGCGCCCTGGTCGGCCTGGCCTTCGAGGAACGTGATGCGGGATCCGGACATGGTGGGGGGGGTCCTTAGCGAAGTCTGGGGTCGCCCGCCCCCGCCGGCTCGGGCGGGCGGAGGGGGCGGGCGATCGTACGGGGCGGGCGGGCGGAGCGGGGCCTGGTCGGGCGGCCCGGGCGGGCCGGTCGGGTTACCGGCTCGGGCTCAGAGGGAGGCCTCGGTCTTGGAGAGCGGGTTGCCGTCCTCGTCGCGTTCGCGGCCCGGGGTCGGGAGGTCGAACTTCACGATCGCCCAGCGGAAGAGCACGTAGTAGATGGCGGCGAAGGCCAGGCCTATCGGGATGAGCAGCCAGGGCTTGGTCGCGATGCCGAAGTTCACGATGTAGTCGATGGCACCGGAGGAGAAGCCGAAGCCGTCGCGGATGCCGAGGGCGTAGCAGACGGCCATCGAGACGCCGAAGAGGAAGGCGTGGATCGCGTAGAGCAGCGGGGCCACGAACATGAAGGCGAACTCGATGGGCTCGGTCACGCCGGTGACGAAGGAGGTCAGGGCGACGGAGATCATCATGCCCTTGACCATGGTCCGGTTCTCGGGGCGTGCGGTGTGCGCGATGGCCATGGCTGCGGCCGGGAGCGCGAACATGTAGATCGGGAAGCCGCCGGTCATGAACTGGCCCGCGGTCGGGTCGCCGGCGAGGAAGCGGGCGATGTCTCCGTGCACCTCGGTGCCGGTGGCCGGGTTGACGAAGCTGCCCGCCTCGAACCAGGGGAAGACCGAGAAGAAGTGGTGCATCCCGATCGGGATGAGGGCCCGGACGACGAGGCCGAAGAGGCCCGCGCCCCAGGCGCCGGTGCCGACGAGCCACTCGCCGAAGTGGAAGAACCAGCCGCCGACGGTCGGCCAGACCACTCCGAATACCACTCCCATGCCGACGCCCGCGAAGGCGCTGAGGATGGGCACGAGCCGGCGGCCGCCGAAGAAGCCGAGCCACTCGGGCAGCTTGGTCCGGCTGAAGCGCTGGTAGAGGAGGGCCGCGACCAGGCCCATCACGATGCCGCCGAGGACCTTGGCGTCGAGGGGCTCGCCGTCCACGCCCTTGGGGAAGGCGGGGCTGGCGAGTACGGCCTTGAAGACCAGATAGCCGACCACGGCCGCCAGCGCGGTGGAGCCGTCCGACTTCTTGGCGAAGCCGATGGCCACGCCGACCGCGAAGAGCAGCGGCAGGTTGGCGAAGACGGTGTCACCGGCCGCCGCCAGGACCATCGCGAGCTTCTGGACGATCATCGGGAAGTTCTCGCGGCCCAGCAGGTCGGCTCCGCCGAGGCGGGTCAGCAGGGCGGCCGCCGGCAGCGTGGCCACGGGCAGCATCAGGCTGCGGCCGATGCGCTGCATGACCGGCATGATCCGGCCCGGCTTCTTTCCGGCGGCCGGTGTGACCGCGGCGGTGGCCGTACTCATCTGGTGCTCCTCGTCGAGCGGGGTGGTGGGGACGACTCGAAGGTAACCAGTGGTTTTGGATTGGTCAACAGTGGTCTCTTGTGGTCTTTAATAAAATATCAAGGTCGGGTCGTAAGTCCCGGGCGGGTCCCGACGGCCCCCCGATGAATCCCCGCCGCCCCGCGGCCGACAGTGAGGCAAAGTGGTAGCAAGTGGTATGGTTCGAGCCATGACCGACGACGCTGCCATCGCCGCCACCGCCTCGACCGCCCGTGCGGCCGACCCCCTGTGGACCCAGGCCGCGGACCGGATCCGCGAGGAGATCGCCCGTCGCGGAC
Organism: Streptomyces sp. NBC_00086; assembly: GCF_026343255.1. Classification (NCBI taxonomy): domain Bacteria; kingdom Bacillati; phylum Actinomycetota; class Actinomycetes; order Kitasatosporales; family Streptomycetaceae; genus Streptomyces; species Streptomyces sp. NBC_00086. The sequence goes on from NZ_JAPELZ010000001.1 coordinate 527,827, forward strand.
TGTCCGAGGGCAGCAAGCTGCCGCCCGAGCGCGAGCTGTGCACCCGGCTGGACGTCTCCCGCGTCACCCTGCGCCGCGCGCTCGCCCACCTCGTCGATCAGGGACTGGTCACCGCGTCCCACGGGCGCGGCTGGTTCGTTGCGGCACCGGTGGCACCCACGCCCGCCCGCGAATGGCCCAAGGACCTGGAGTCCTTCACCGCCACCGCGCGGCGCAAGCACATGCGCGCCAGCTCGGTGGTCCTGCGCCACGACACCGTCACCGCGTCCCTGGACGACGCCGACCGCCTCGGCGTGCCCGCCGGCACCCCGCTGCTGCGCCTGGAACGAGTCCGGCTGCTCAACGACGTGCGGATCGCCGTCGACCGGACCCTGGTCGTCGCCGAACTCGCGCCCGACCTCGCCCGTACGGACTTCCGCGAGACCTCCCTCTTCGAAGAACTGCGCCGCTGGGGCGTGGAACCCGACCGCGCCGAAGCGACCATCGAGGCGCGCAACGCCGACGGGGAGCTCGCCGGACACCTGGGCATCGCCGAGGGCGCGCCGGTGCTCGTACTCGACCAGACGGTGTACACCAGGGACCAGCGGCCGCTGCTGCTGTCCACGGTGGAGTACAGCGGGGACCGCTACCGGCTGCGCACCACCCTGCAGACAGACTGACACCGGGCGTCCGGCGCCCGGTAGCCCCGTTCGTCACCCTTCGGACAGCCGAAAGCCCCGGCCGGGGCGGTCGTACGCCCGTCCGGGGCCCGGTGGCCGCGCGCGACGCCGTTCAGATTCCCGCGAGGAACTCCAGCAGCGCCCGGTTGAAGGCCTCCGGCTGTTCCACGCCCGGCAGGTGCCCGGCCCCCTCCACCACGGCGAGCACCGAGTGCGGGACCAGCGCGTGCAGGGACTCGGCCTCGGAGACCGGGGTGTAGACGTCGTCCCGGCCGACCACGATCAGGCAGGGCACCTCGGGCGGCAGCGCCGCGAGCACCGGGGCGTAGTCGGGCCGTTCGGCGCGCCCGCGCAGGGCGGCCGCGGCGCCCTCGGGGGCGGTCGCGCACATCATCCCGGTGACCTTGGCCGCCGCCTCCGGCATACCGGTCACGTTGTACGGCGCGAGCATCTTGTCGATGACCTCGTCGGCATAGGGCTTCATTCCCTCCGCGAGGAGCCGTTCGGCAAGGTTCCGGCGGAAGGTTTTGCCGTCCTCGGTTTCCGGCGGAGAGGAGGTGTCGGAGAGAACGAGGGCCCGCACCCGACCCGGGTGGCCGAGCCTCATCTCCATGGCGATCTGGCCGCCCATGGACACACCGCCGACGACCGCCTGTTCGACGTCCAGACGGTCGAGCAGAGCAACCAGATCATCGGCGAAGTCCGCGAGCAGCGTTTTGCCCGGCAGCACCGGACTTTTCCCGTATCCCCGCAGGTCAGGGGTGATCACTCGGTAACCGGCCGTGGTCAGCGCCGCCGCCTGGGGAGCCCACATGGAGTGGCTGAACGGATGTCCGTGGATCAGGATTACGGGTGCTCCGTCACGGGGACCCAAGTCCTCGAAAAAGAGTGTCACGCCATTGCCAATTTGGGGGTTCATGAAAGGAGTCTAAGGAGCTACATTGAGCCACTCGCGTTCACCTGACAGCCCGTTGCCTTTCACTCGTGTTTTGCACGGGGGGCGACGTCAGGGACGCAGACTGTGCAACCACCCCACCGCCTAGAAGGACCGAAGGCTCCGTGCCCGTACCCGTACTCCTCGCCGGCCGCTCCGTGCGGCTTGAGCCCCTCGCCCCCCACCACACCGAGGCCTTGGCCCTGGCCGGGGCCGAGGATCGTACGACTTACGCCTTCACTCCCGTACCCCACGGGCTGCAGGCGTCACACGAGTACATCGACCGTGCCCTCGCCGATCAGGCGGCGGGTCGATCGCTCCCGTTCGCGGTGGTCAGAGCCACCGACGATCGGGTGGTCGGTTCGACCCGGTTCCTGGAACTCGACTACTGGCAGGGGCCCCTGGTGTGGCCCGCCGTGCCGGGCGTCCCGTTCGGCGATCCGGCGACGGCGATCCCCGATGCCGCCGAGATCGGCAATACCTGGCTGTCTCCGGCGGCCCAGGGCACCGGCATCAACACCGAGGCGAAGCTGCTCATGCTCCGCCATGCCTTCGAGACCTGGGGGGTCCGGCGGATCTCGCTGCGCGCGGACGCCCGCAACGGACGCTCGCGTGCCGCGATGGAGCGGCTCGGGTTCACCAGCGAGGGGGTCCGCCGGGCCCATTCGCGGGGCCTGGACGGCGCCGTGCGCAGTACGGCCTTCTACTCGATCCTCGACGAGGAGTGGCCGACCGTGCGGTCGGTCATCGAGCTGCGGCTGTCGGCCGCGGCGCAGCGCAAGCGGCGCCGCAAGACGCTCATCCCGGCGTAACGGTCCTTCGCCGGAATCCGCACGCCCGGCCCCCGGCTGCGCCCACTCCCCCGCCCGCGCCCCTTCGTCCCCGTCCCCGCCCTCCCGGTGTCAGCCGAGGAAGGCGGGGGCGAGGGCCGAGGTCATCAGGCGCGCCGGGGCGCCGGAGCCGTCGGCGGGCAGGGAGTACAGGTCGGCGCCGAAGTCCCCGGGCAGTGAGTAGACGACGGTCCTGTCATCGGTCCACACCACCTGGTCGTCGACGCTGCGCTCCTCCGCGAGCGGGGTCTCGGTCATGGTGGCGAGGTCCAGGACGTGGAGGCGCCAGGGTGCTTCCGGCGACAGGCCCGGCACCCGCTTCTTGAACACCAGCCGGGTCCCGTCGGGCGACAGGGACGGGCATTCCAGGTTCTCGCGCAGCGTGGTCACCGTGCGCGCCGCGAGGTCGCCGCGGACCAGGTGGGTCCGGCCGCCGGTGGCGAGCGTCGCGTAGAAGGTCCGCTCGTCGGCGGCGAAGGTGACCCCCCAGAAGTTGACGTCCGCGTTGCGGTACTGCTTGCCGTCCTTGTGGATGGTGAAGTCCTCCAGCGAGGCATCGTACGTCCCGCTGCGCAGGTCCAGCAGGGAGGTCCGGGTCGAGAAGTTCGTACCGGCGTACGAGTCCCCGCCGACGAAGACCGTCCAGGCGACGAGGTGGCCCCCGGGCGAGACCCGGGCCCGGGTCGGGATGCCGGCCAGCGGGCGGGAGCCGACCTCCTTCAGCCGGGCATCGAGGACCACCGCCTTGTAGCCCTCCTGCACCCCGCCCTTGTCCGACTGGAGGCAGACCCCGGTGCCGGCGGCCGCGTGGAAGCGCAGGCAGCTGACCCCGGAGGCGGTGCGCGGACCTTCGGGTGCGCCGGCCGCCGCGGTGGCGAGCTCGTCGCGGTGCGGTCCCCAGGCCATGTTCCGGAACACGATCCGCCGGCCGCCGTCGCCCGGGGCGAGTGACACCGGGCCGGGGGTGATCGGCGGGCCTCCGGCCTGGACCCGGTTCTTCTCCCCGGCGTGCGAGGAGGCCCGTACGACGGCGAGCGCACCGATGGCGGCGAGCAGGACGACGCCGGAGACGAAGATCAGGATCCGGCGGTGGAGGGGCATACCGAACACGGACGTTACCTCCGGGCGGGTGCAGGGAGCTGGGGGCGGCGCGGGGGTACCGTACCGATCGGCATGTGGAGAGACCAGGGACGGTCCGCGAAGAGACCGGAACCGGGCGCACCCTTTTCGCGCCGGGCAACGCGCTCCCCTACGGAACCCCAAGAGACGTAAAAATCGGGAACCCGTGGGCACGTACGCTCATCTTTCGATCGAAAGCAGTCCCAACCCCGCCCCAACGGGGCAGCACCAGCCGGAGAGCAACCGCACATGTCGCACGCACCCGACGGACAGCAGCAGCCGTACCGCTCGGAAGGGCCCTACCAGCAGCAGCCCTACGGGCCGTACGACCAGCAGTACGGACAGCCGCTCCCGCCGCCCCCGGAGGAGCCGCGCCGGCCGTCCCGGGTCCGGCGGTGGGTGATCGCGGGCGCCTCGGTCCTCGCGCTCGCCGCCGTCGCCTCGCTCGTGATGAGCCACTACGAGATACCGCCCTTCACCGACAAGGGCGACACCGTCTCCTTCGGGCAGCTGCCGCCCTCCGGCTCCGCCGGGGGCGACACCGGTGGAGCGGCCGTCGCCACGCCGCCGCCGAACTCGAAGATGTCGATGCCCACCGGCCCGGCGGCCGACTTCAAGAACTCGATGACCCTGTCCGACGGCACGCACGTCGCCGTCACCACGCTGGACGGCAAGAAGTCCGGCTTCAAGGGCAAGGTCTGGGTGTGGGCGCCCAAGGAGTACAACGACCCGAAGTTCGCCAAGAGCGGCTTCCCGGTCATGATCGCGCTGCCCGGCGGCGCCGGTTACCCGAACAACTACTGGATGGGCACCGACCTCGGCCTCCAGACCAGCATCAGCAAGTGGTACGCGGAGGGGAAGAGCAAGCCCTTCATCCTGGCCATGCCGGTGCTCAACCCGGGCCCGGACGACAAGGGCATCTACTGGGACGGCTCCGACATCCCGGGTCAGGCCAAGATGGGCACCTGGCTGACCGACGACGTCCCGGACCTGATGCGGGCGAACTTCCGCACGGTCAAGTCCCGTGACGGCTGGGCCTACATGGGCTCCTCCACCGGCGGCTTCGCCAGCCTGAAGGCCGTGCTGAAGCACCCGGACAAGTTCAAGGCCGCGATCTGCTCCGGCCCGGACATCGTCCCCGACTCCCCGCTCTGGACGGGCCACGACAAGGAGAAGGCGGAGAACAACCCCGAGCTGCTCGCCAAGGCGCTGATCGCCAAGAAGGGCGGCCCGGACGTCTACCTGGCCTTCCAGGTCGGCACCGACGAGAGCAACAAGAACACCCTGCCGAACGTGCAGAAGTTCATCGCCGCATACGGCAAGGGGCCGATCCACACCAACCTGAAGATCATTCAGGGCGGCAAGCACAACGCCAAGACCTACGTGCCCAACATGGGCGAGGGACCGATCCAGTTCATCAGCAAGGTCATGGCAGGACCCGTCGAGTAGTCGCCGCTCCGACCCGCACCGACTCCTCGCGCGCCGGCTCCTCGCGCGCCGGCTCTTCGCGCCCCGGATCCCCGTGCACCGGCCCGCCGAACACCTTCGGCGGGCCGTCGCCGTTCCAGGGCGCCCAGCCCGGGTCCCCGTCGACGGCGAAGCGCACCCAGGACCCGTGCATCTCCCCGGCCAGTTCCCGCGGGGCGTCCGGCCCGGCCAGCCAGGACGCCTCGGGCACCTCCAGGGTGTCGAAGACGAAGCCCAGTTCCAGGGCGTGGCAGGACCCGAGCCCTTCGACCCCGGACGGCCACGCGAACTCGTACACGAAGCTCGGCGCGCTCCGCCCGGCCGCGCCCGCCAGCACGCGCAGCGGATCGCGCAGCAGCCGGTCGGTGAGCAGGTGGCCGAGGAGGTCGGCCGGTCCCGCGCCGGGCCGCTCCGCGCGCAGCGCCCGTACGGCGGCCCGGTCCTTGCCGGAGCGGACCCGCCCCAGGGCCACGGACAGCGGCCCCAGCCGGTCCAGCAGCCGCATCGCACCGGTCGGAGCCAGCCAGAGCCGGTACTCCTCGGCGGTCCAGCCCAGCAGCAGCGGTACGTCGCCCCGCGCGGCCGCCGCTTCGAGCGGATCGAGCGGCAGCGTCCCGGGGTCCGCGACCAGCCCGAAGGCGGGGCCGCCGAGCAGCGGCGAGGACCGGCGCAGTACCGCCGCCTGGGCGGCCAGCAGGTCGGGCAGGGCGGCCCGGGCGAAGGCCTCGGCGGTGGCGGGCACCTTGAGCAGCGCGGCCATCCGCCGGACCATGGTGCGCACCTTGTCCCGCGGCAGCACCTCGGGGGCGCCGCTCTGCAGGACCGCCTGGCTGAAGAGCCCCGCGGCGCGGGGGGCGGCGAGCAGGGCGCCGATGCTGATGGCTCCGGCGGACTCGCCGAAGACGGTGACCCGGGAGGGGTCACCGCCGAAGGCCGCGATGTTGTCCCGCACCCAGGCCAGGGCGGCGATCTGGTCGAGCAGCCCGCGGTTGGCGGGGGCGTCGGGGAAGAGACCGTAGCCGAGGACGCCCAGGCGGTAGTTGACGGAGACGAGCACCACCCCGTCGCGGGCGAAGGCGGAGCCCTCGTAGACGGGCACGGCCGAGGAGCCGCGGGTGAGGGCGCCGCCGTGGATCCACACCATGACCGGCAGCCGGGCCGAGGGAGCCGGGTCCGGGGTCCACACGTTGAGGTTGAGGCAGTCGTCGCCCGGGAGGTCGGGGTCCGGCAGCAGCGCGGCGAACGCCTCGGGGTAGGGCACCTTGGGCGCGGTGGGGCCGTACGCCCCCGCGTCGCGTACGCCGTCCCAGGCCTCGGGGGGCTCGGGCGCGGCGAACCGGAGGGCTCCGACGGGCGGGGCGGCGTAGGGAACACCCCGGAAGACGGCGATGCCGCCCGGCCCGGTCCTGCCCTCGACCTCGCCGTGGGCGGTCCGGACACGGGGACGGGGACGGGCCCGGTCCGGGGTCTCGCTCGCCGCTGCGGCCATCACGTCCTCCTGGTGTCGGGGATCCCGGGGCAGGGGATCCCCGGGGGTGGGGGCTCCGGGGCCGCCGGGTCCGGTGTTCCGCACAACGCCGGTCGCACGGTCGCACAGGCATGCGCGGGGTGACAAGGCGTGACCCCGCCGGGGGCGCGCCGGGTTGGGCGGGGCATGCGATCCCTGTCTCTCCCCCACACCATTCGGAGCCTCGTCCGGGCCGGATCGGTCCCCGTCCTGCTGCTGGCGGCCACGGCCACCGGCGCGGCGGCGGCCGGCGGCAGTGCCCACGCGGCCGACGGCCCCACCGCCGCCCTCGGGACCCCGACGGCCGTCGGGCCCGCCTTCCAGTACCTGGGCACGGACGACCGCCCGCACGGCATCGACTCCCCCAAGGGCTGCGTGGAGGCACTGGGCGGCGGCGGGCGGGCGGTGACGAACAAGACCGGGAGCTCGGTGGCCCTGTACCGGGAGCCCGGCTGTGTGGGCACCCCGGTGGAGGTGCTGGCGCCGGGCGCGGTCAGGCAGGTGCCCCGCTACTTCTCCTCCGCCCGCTTCTCGGCCGGCTCGTAGCAATTCGAGATCACCAGCGGCCCAGCGGCCGTGACCCCTGGGCGCTCTCCGCGTTGTATGCCATGTCAAACGCCGCAACTTCTGTTTCCTGCGGCACCCCCATTCCTCTCTAGGAGATCTTGATGTCGCGTATCGCGAAGGCGTTCGTCATCACCGCTGCCGCCGGTAGCGCCCTTGCCGCCGGTGCGGGTCTGGCTGCTGCCGATGCCGGAGCGCACGGTGCGGCGGTCGGCTCCCCCGGTGTCCTGTCGGGCAACCTGCTCCAGGTTCCGGTGCACGTCCCGGTCAACGTCTGCGGCAACACCGTCAACGTGATCGGCCTGCTGAACCCGGCGTTCGGCAACACCTGCATCAACGCCTCGGGCGGCGACCACCACACCGAGGGCAACTACGGCGGCTGAATCGCCTGGTGACCCGAAGGGCCCCCGCCGGACGGCGGGGGCCCTTCCTCGTGTCGTCATCTGCGACCGCCCCGCCGGGGCTCACTCGTAGCGGTAGAGCCCCTGGTGGCCGAGCATCTCGCGCGGGGTGACGTCCCACGGCGGCATCGGCTCGTCGAGGGAGACCACCCGGCCGCGCTGGAGGTCGCCGAGCGCGAGCGGGGCCGCCGGCAGGTAGCCGGAAGCCGGGTGCCGCTGCTGCCAGCGGTCCCAGAGCAGGTCCACGAAGGCGTGGTGCAGCCAGAAGGCCGGGTCGTTGGGGGCCGTGCCGCCGGTCATGTGGCCGCCGATCCACTGGTGCACCTTGTTGTGGTTGCGCCACTTCTCGCTCTTCGGGGCGGCCCAGCCCTCCAGCTTGTTGCGGAAGCCGCCGCGCCCGGCCGTCGAGTCCCAGGGCGAGCTGTCGTACAGCGGGTCGTCGAGCGCCCACTGGAGCTCGGCCGGGGTCGGCAGGCTGATCGGATTCGCCGGCCGGCCCAGGTTGCGGGTGAGGAAGGCGGCCTCCGTGATGCCGACGGTGACCGTCCAGTTGCCCGTCCCGTAGGCGAACGGGCCGGTCATCACCTGGCGGTCGCTCTCGCGGCCGGTCCCGCCGAGGAAGTCCTCCGCCCAGAGGGAAGAGGCCGGGCTGGTGTCGGTGGTCCAGTCCCAGTACGGGATGGTGACGCCCGCGTCGACGCTCTGGAGCTGACGTTCGAACTCCAGCAGGTAGCGCCGGTGCCAGGGGAAGAAGGACGGCGACATGTGCCCGACGCGCAGTTTGCGCTCGCGGTCGGGGACGAAGTACTTGTCGTGGGTACGGACGAACGCGTCGTAGGTGCCGTTGCGCTTGAGCTCGATCACGGCCGCCGTGAAGCGCTTCTTCTGCGCGCTGGTCAGGTTCTTCTGGTTCTGCCTGGTGTACACGCCCTGCTACTCCTGTCCCCCGTGGTGCGCGGCGGCGAACGCCAGCTGGGTGGTGCCCAGTTCGTCGACGGCCGCACGGGCCAGCTCCAGCGGGGTCGCGTAGGACTGGAAGTGGTTGATCCCGCTCAGGTACGTGCCGTCGGAGCGGCGCATGACGTGCAGGGCCCGCCCGTCGATGCGGACGGAGGTCCCGGCCGCGTCGACGGCGATGTGCCGGCCCCGGTACGTCTCCTCGCGTCCCGGCAGCGGGGCCGGGGTGAGGGTCTGGCGGGGACGGCGGGCGCGCAGTACGGGGGCCAGCGCCGCGGCCGTGCCGGCGAACACGGCCGCGGTGAAGGCCGTACGGAGGACCGCGCGGCGGGTGAGTGGTGCGGCGGGTGCTGCGTACATACGGTCTCCCTCGCTCGGTGGCCGGTGGCTACGGGTCTAACGCGGCGCGGCGGGCGAGGTCACCGGGAGCACCTACTCCTGTTCGGTGTGTTTGTAGTAGAGGGTGGTCGCCACCAGGCGGCCGGCCGGGTCGGTGGCGTAGTCGGGGATGGAGCCGGCTTCGGTCCAGCCCGCGGCGCGGTACACCCGCTCGGCCGCACTGCCGCTCTCGGTGTCGAGGATCAGCAGCACCACCCCCGCGCGGGCCGCGGCGGCTTCGGCCTCGGCGAGGAGCGCGCGGCCGGTGCCGCGGCCGCGTGCCCCGGGGTGGACCATCAGCTTGCGGATCTCGGCGCGGTGACGGCCGTTGGGCTTCGTCTCCCGGCTCCAGCTGACGGTGCCGTCGACCCGGCCGTCCGGTCCCCGGGACACCCACAGGGCGAGCGAGCCCTCTGCGACAGCGGGGAGCAGGGAGTCCCACCAGGCGGCGGCCGCCCGGTGGTCGAGGTCGGCGAGGAAGCCGATGGAGGAGCCGCCGCGCACCACGGCGAGGAGCAGGTCGGCGAGCTCCTCGCGGTGTGCGGTCAGGGCGGCGGCGTCGTCGATCCGGGTGAGGGAGGGGTTCATCCGCCCGAGGATAGGGATCAGGCGGCGGTGCGCTGCAGCCGGGGCAGGTGCAGGTCGCGGAAGATCGCGGTCATGCGCAGGGCGAAGACGAGGCCGGCCGAGACGGCGATGTTGGCGGTGTCCGGGACGCCGGCCCGGTGCAGGCCGAGGTAGGACAGCGCCCCGGCGAGGGCGGCGGTCGCGTACACCTCTTCGCGCAGGAGCAAGGGCGGGAACTCCCCGCAGAGCACGTCGCGGACCACCTCGCCGGTGACGCCCGTCAGGACGGCCAGGATGAGCACGGCGACGGGGGTGACGTGCGCGTCGATCGCGGCGCGGGCGCCGATCACGGTGACGACGGCGAGGCCGACGGCATCGACGACCATGAGCGCGCGCTGCGGGAGCTCCCGGCGGCGCAGGTAGAGCATGGTGGCGACGGCGACGGACCCGATGAGGACGAGCAGCAGCCAGTCGTGCGTCCAGTAGAGCGGGTGCCGGTCGAGGATGAGGTCGCGCAGGGTCCCGCCGGAGATGCTGGCCGCGAAGGCGAGGACGAGCCCGCCGAAGGGGTCCATGTTGGCGCGGTGCGCGGCGAGGACGCCGGAGGCGGCGAAGGCGGCGATGCCGAGGAGGTAGAGGGCGTGCAGCATGGCGCCTCCTTCGAGGGGCTGGGCGGGGCCGGGGGAGGTGAGCAGGTCTGTGCGACCGGGCTGGGACAGCACCCTGCGAGGGGCCCGGCCGGCCCGGAGAGGTTCGGGGGGACCCGTAGAGGTTGCCGGATCCGCCCGGGCGCCCGCATCGGCCGTTCGGCCAGGACTGCGGCGCGGCCGGGACGGCGACGCCGCCAGGACGGCAGCGCCGCCAAGACGGCGGCGCGCATGCCGCCCGGCCCCCGGACTCGCCCGCGCTCCCAGCCCCGGGCCGCCCGCGAACCGGACCGTGACCCAGCCCGTGCACCCGCCCGTGAGCCGGACCGTCAGGCGTCGTCGCCGAGCCGGTCGCGCTGGATCCGGTGTGCGAGGGTGCGGCGCACGGAGGCCGGGGTGTCCGTCGTGGCGCCCGAGGGGACGTCGAGGCCTCGGGCGATCGCGTCGTACGCCGCGCGGTGGGAGGCGGGCAGCTCCTCGCGGTGCAGCCTGAGGTCCTCCTCGACCAGGCGCCGCAGCTCGTCCACGTCCCGGGGGGTGAAGCGCTTCTTCCCCCGGGCGATGGCGTCGACGTGGCGGGCACAGCGCGCGGTGTCCGGGTACGCCTCTGCGATCTCCTCGGCCAGGCCCCACAGGCGTCCTTCGAGCCATGGCGGGTCGCCCTGGTCGAGGGAGAGTCCGATCGGCGGCAGCGGGTCTTCCGCCTTGTACTTCGCCACCTGCTTCGACACGGCGGGCTGGCTCATGGCGGTGAGCTGGGCGATCTTGTCCTGTGTCCAGCCGAAACCCGTGAACACCTTGATCATCTCGGTGCGCAGCTTGCGCATCTCCTCGCCCGCGCGGATGACCTCGTTCATCTCCGCGAGCATCCGCCCGGCCTGCTCCTCCGTCAGCGACTCCGGGATCCGGCGCACACCCTCTTCACCTGTCATAGCTCGGTTATACACCGGAAGCGAAGGACGGCGGCAGGCCTCCATAACCGGGTTGTATAACTTGGTTATGACTGGCAGGCTGCGTCCATGCCCACCTTTTGCGCACCCGACGGAAGCCGGCTCGCCTACCGCACGATCGGCGCCGCCGACGGCCACGGCGAACCGGTCGTCTGCATCCCCGGAGGCCCCGCGGATTCCCAGTACCTCGGCGACCTCGGAGGGCTGTCCCGGCACCGCCGGCTGATCCTCCTCGACCTGCGCGGCACCGGCCGGTCGGCGGTTCCCGAGGACACCGCCTCCTACCGCTGCGACCGGCTCGTCGAGGACGTGGAGGCGCTGCGCCAGCACCTCGGGCTCGCCCGGACGCACCTGCTCGGCCACTCCGCCGGGGCGAACATCGCGATGGGGTACGCGGCCCGGTACCCCCGCACCATCGGCAAGCTCGCCCTGGTCGGCCCCGGCACCCGGGCCGTCGGGATCGAGGTCACCGGCGAAACCCGGCTCGCACTCGCACGGCTCCGCAAGGACGAGCCCTGGTTCCCGGCGGCCTTCGCCGCCCTGGAGGCCGTTTCCGCGGGCACGGGCGGCGACTGGGACGCCCTCGCCCCCTTCTTCTGCGGCCGGTGGGACAGCGCGGCACGGGAGCACCACGCGGCCGGCCTGCCGGTCAACCGCGATGCCGTCGCCCACTTCGGCGCCGAGGGTGCCTTCACGCCGCAGACCACCCGGGCGGCGCTCGCCGCCTTCGAGGCACCCGTCCTGCTGCTCACCGGGGAGTTCGACCTGAACAGCCCCCCTCGGTCGACGGCCGAGCTCGCGGGACTCTTCCCCGACGCCACTCTCTCGGTACAGCCCGGAGCGGGCCATTACCCCTGGGTCGACGATGCCGAGCGGTTCGCAGCGACCGTCGAGGAGTTCCTGGGGCAATGACCCGCTCGCCGCTTACGGCGCCGGGAGCTCCGCGAAGTCCGCGACCAGGCCGCGGTGGTGCCCGGTCGTGCCCAGGGCCAGGGAGTCGGCCTTGGCCCGCTTGAGGTAGAGGTGCGCGGGGTGCTCCCAGGTCATGCCGATGCCTCCGTGGAGCTGCACGCACTCCTCGGCGGCCCGGACCGCCACGCCCGAGCAGTAGGCCTGGGCCACCGCCACCGTGAGCGGCGCGTCGGCGGCGCCGGCGGCGAGGGCGTCGGCCGCGGCGCGCGCCGCCGCGCGGGCGGAGGCCACGTCGAGCCACAGCCGGGCGAGGCGGTGCTTGACGGCCTGGAAGGAGCCGACGGGGCGGTTGAACTGGTGGCGGGTGCGCAGGTACGCCACCGTCTCCGTCAGGCACCACTCGGCGATCCCGAGCTGTTCCGAGGCGAGCAGCCCGGCCCCGGAGAGCAGTGCTCCGGCGATGGCCGCGCGGGCGGTGGCCGGGTCGGCGAGCCGGGTTCCGGCGGCTGCGTCGAGGGTGACGCCGGCCAGGGGGCGGGTCAGGTCCAGCGCCACGAGCGGGGTCCGGGTGACCCCCGCCGCGTCGGCCGGGACGGCGTACAGCCCGGTGTCGGCGAGGACCAGCAGCACGTCGGCGCAGACGGCGTCGGCGACCGAGGTCACGCTCCCGCTCAGCGACCCCGTGCCGGAGTCGCGGACCGGCGCCGGCAGGGGTGCGCCGGGGGCGAGGGTCAGGGGCAGCGCGGGCACGCAGATGCGGCTGCCCGCCGCGAGCTCCCGTAGGAGGTCCGCGGATTCCGCGCTCTCACAGCCGAGCAGGATCTCCGTCGAAAGGACCGCGCTCGTGAGGTACGGGACCGGCGCCGCGGCCCGGCCGAGCTCCTCCAGGACCACGGCCGCCTCCCGGTGGCCGGCCCCCTGTCCGCCCAGCTTCTCCGGTACGAGGAGCCCCGCCGTGCCGATGTCGGCGGCGAGCACCCGCCACAGGCCGGGGTCGTGGGGGCTGCCGCCCTCGATCCGGTCGAGGACGGCCGCGGGAGCGCAGCGGGCGGCGAGCAGGGACCGTACCGCCGTACGGAGTTCCTCCTCGGCCTCGGAGTACAGCAGGTCCAGCGGGGCTGCGGCGGGAGAGCTCATCGGGCCAGGTCCTTCCACGCGAGGTCCTTGTCGTCGCGCGGCTCGGCGGGCAGGCCGAGTACGCGTTCGGCGACGATGTTGAGGAGGATTTCGCTGGTGCCGCCCTCGATGCTGTTGCCCTTGGCGCGGAGGTAGCGGTAACCGGCGTCGCGGCCGGTGAAATCGACGATCTCGGGGCGGCGAAGGGTCCAGTCCTCGTACAACAGGCCTTCTTCGCCGAGGAGTTCCACCTCCAGCCCGCTGATCTCCTGGTTGAGGCGGGCGAAGGTCAGCTTCATGCCCGAGCCCTCGGGGCCGGGCTGGCCCTGGGCGAGCTGCTGGCGCAGCCGCTCCCCGGTCAGGCGGGCGACCTCGGCCTCGATCCACAGTTCCAGCAGCCGCCCGTGCAGGTCGTGCGTGCGCAGCTCGGGGCGCTCGCGCCAGGCCGCGGCGACCGGGGCGATCATGCCGCCCTCGCGCGGGATCCGCATGCCGCCGATGGAGACGCGTTCGTTCATCAGGGTGGTGCGGGCCACCGCCCAGCCCTGGCCCACCTCGCCGAGGCGGTGGGCGTCGGGGATCCGGACGCCGGTGAGGAAGACCTCGTTGAACTCGGCCTCGCCGGTGATCTGGCGCAGCGGGCGCACTTCCACGCCGGGGGCGGTCATATCGCACAGGAAGTAGGTGATGCCCTGGTGCTTGGGCAGCTCCGGGTCGGTGCGGGCGATCAGGATGGCCCAGCGGGCGGTGTGGGCGCTGGAGGTCCACACCTTCTGGCCGTCCACCACCCAGTCCTCGCCGTCACGGACCGCACGGGTGCCGAGCGCGGCCAGGTCGGAGCCGGCGCCGGGCTCGCTGAAGAGCTGGCACCAGACCTCCTCGCCGGTCCACAAGGGCCGCAGGAAGCGCCGCTTCTGCTCCTCGGTGCCGTACGCGAGGATCGTGGGCGCGGCCATGCCGAGGCCGATGCCGATCCGGCGCGGTTGGTTGTCGGGGGCTCCGGCGGCCTCCAGTTCCGCGTCCACGACGGCCTGCAGGGAGCGGGGCGCACCGAGTCCGCCGAGGCCCTCGGGGTAGTGCACCCAGGCGAGTCCGGCGTCGAAGCGGGCCCACAGGAACGGCCCGCGCGCGGTGGTGGCGGGCGGGTGCGCGGCGAGCAGTTCCCTCACGCGGGCGCGCACTTGGTCGGCGGTGAGCACGGCGGCCGTCATCGGGAACCTCCTGCGGGTGAGCCGAGCAGCACGGTGTCCAGGGCCGGTACGACGACCAGCCGGCCGGTGGTGGTCCCGTCGGCGAGGCGCTGCACGGCGTCCGCGGCGCCGGCGAGCGGCACCCGCTCGCTGACCAGCGGTTTGATGGAGCCCTCGGCGGCGAGCCGGGTGAGCTCGGCGTGGCAGGCGGCGATCGCGGCCGGGTCCTTGGCGGCGTACAGGCCCCAATGGAGGCCGAGGATGGCGTAGTTCTTGACGAGGGCGTGGTTCAGCGCGGGCGCGGGGATGGTGCCGCTCGCGAAGCCGACCACGATGATCCGGCCTTCGAAGGCCACGCACTTGGCCGAGGCGGTGTAGGCCTCGCCGCCGACCGGGTCGTAGACCACGTCGGCCCCGCGTCCGCCGGTGAACTCCTTGACGCGGGCCACCAGTTCCTCGCTGGTGCGGTCGATGACGAGATCGCAGCCGAGCTCTTCGGCGGCGCGCACCTTGGCCTTGCCGCCGACGACCCCGATGACGGTGGCTCCGGCGGCCTTGCCGAGCTGCACGGCCGCGCTGCCGACGCCGCCCGCGGCGGCGTGCACGAGGAGGGTCTCGCCGGCCTGGAGCCGGGCCCTGCGGTGCAGGCCGAACCAGCCCGTCTGGTAGCCAATGTGCAGGGCGGCCGCCTCGGCGTCGTCGAGGGTGTCCGGGGCGGGGAGCAGGGCGCGCGCGGGGGCGGTGACGTACTCGGCGAAGCCGCCGTGCGGCAGGCTCGGATTGGCGATGACGCGGCGGCCGTCATCGGTCTCGCCGCAGATCTCTACGCCCGGGGTGAAGGGGAGCGGCGGGCGGATCTGGTACTGGCCGCGCACGAGCAGCGCGTCGGGGAAGTTGACGTTGGCGGCGAGCACCTTGAGCCTCACCTCGCCCTCGCCGGGCACCGGTTCGGGCACCTCTTCGAGGCGCATCGCCTCGCGGGGCTCGCCGGGGGTGTGTACTCGCCATGCCTGCATCCGGGGCCTCCAGCCGCCGACGGGGAACCACGCCTCGCGGGCATACTAAGCGGTCGCTTGCAGCTCTGGGAACCGGTGGGACGGGATGGAATCCCGGCGGGAGCCCCGACGGGATTCCGAACCGGAACCCGGCGGGAGTCCGGAGCGGGCCCGGTGGACCGGGATCCTCCGCAACCACTCCCGTAAATCCGGCCACTTCCCGCACACCTTCGGGCAGCATGTGGCGTGCACGTGTCATGACTTAACGGGGAACAGCACAAGTCCAGGGGGAACCACCACATGAGAAGAAGCATGTCCGCGACCGCCGCCGCCGCCGTCCTGGCGGGTCTGGTCACCGCGGCGGGCCCGGCCGCGGCCGCCGAGGCGAAGTGCACGCCGAAGATACAGGTACTGGGACATCTGGCGCCCGACACCTACGTCGCGGGCGGTGCACCGACGCAGGGGGTCCTGGATCTCGGCACGGGCAAACTCTCCGTCGGCTTCTCCGGCAACAAGCCGGTGTACTGGACCGGCACCAGGCTCCACCGGGTCCCGCTGGGCGATGCCACCCGCACGGGCGAGGTGATCGCCGTCAACCGGAGCGGTCTGATGCTGGGCCGGGTGACGGGCGAGACCGGTTACCTCTTCACCTACCGGGCCGGGGACGCGGCGGTCACCCCGCTGCCGGGCAGCGGCTGGCCGGGCATCGAGGCCGACGTCAACGACGCCGGATACGTCGTCTCCACCACCGTGCAGGGAATCGGCACGGTCTGGAAGGACGGCCTGAAGGTGCGGGAGCTCCCGCTGCCCGCCGACAGCGGCCCCGGGACGCGGATCAAGACGGTCACCGCCGTCAACACCGCGGGCGACGTCCTGGGCCTGGCGGAGCAGGACTACGAGGTGCCCGAGACGGGCCAGCACAAGTGGTGGAACTATCCGCTGATCTGGCCCGCGGACGGCTCGCCCGCCCGCGCCCTGGCGCCGAGCGGCGGCGGCGGGTTCGAGGACAGCTACGTACAGGACATGGACGAGAGCGGCCGGGTCGTCGGCTACAACTGGCTCGGCCCGTGGTACGAGTACAAGCCGTTCGTCTGGACCCCGCCGCACACCGGCCCCGCCTCCTCCCCCGGGGTGCTGAACACGCACCCGTACGGCACCTTCGAGGCGATCAGCCCGACGACCGGCGTGAGCGTCGGCACGGCCAAGTTCCACCCGGAATCGCAGACCCTGCCCGACCAGGCGCAGCTGTGGCCCGGCTCCGGTCCTGTCCTCGCGCTTCCCCGGCTGTCGGCGAACGGCGCCAGCACGGCGGAGGCCGTCTCCGACGGCGACCGGGTCGGCGGATCGGCCGTGAACGCGAACGGCAAGCTCAGGCCGGTCATCTGGACCTGCGCGAGCAAGCAGGCGTACCTGCCGCAGCCGTAGGGTCCGGCGACGGGACCCAGGCGCAGGGCCCCGCCGTAAGACCCGGCCATAGGGCCCAGCCATAGGGCCCAGCCGCAGGCCCCGGAAGCGGCCGGTGTTGCGGCCATGGCGATCTGAGCGTGCGCACGCTATCGATGGCGCCATGGAAAACGCTCCGCGCGGTCTGCCCGCGCCTCCGCCGCTCGGTTCCGCCGCCCTGCCGCCCGGCACGTTCACCGGCCGGGCGGTGCTCGTGACCGGCGGCGGGACCGGGCTGGGCAAGGCCATCGCCACCGAGTTCGCACGGCTCGGCGCGGATCTGGTGATCGCCGGCCGCCGGATCGAGCAGTTGAAGTCGGCTCAGGAAGAGCTGGCGGCCGTGCCCGGAGCGGGCCGGGTGACGGCCGCCGTCTGCGACATCCGCGACCCCGAGCGGGTCGCGGAGGTCTTCGACGCGGCCGGGGCGGCCTTCGGCGGCGTCCCGGACGTGCTCGTCAACAACGCGGCCGCCAACTTCCCCTGCCCGGCCGAGGACTTGTCCCCCAACGCCTGGCGGGCGGTGGTCGACATCACCCTGACCGGCACCTGGTTCGTGACCCGGGAGTTCGGCCGCCGCCACCTCGCCGCGGGCAGCGCCGGGTCCATCGTGAACATCGGCGCCTCGTACGCCTGGACCGGCGGGCCGGGCTACGCGCACAGCGCCGCCGCCAAGGCGGGGGTGAAGAACCTCGTCGAGACGCTCGCCGTCGAGTGGGGCCCGTACGGCATCCAGATCAACGGCCTGGTCCCCGGGCTGTTCCCGCACGCGGACATGACCGAGGACATCCGGGGCGGGCTGGAGCGGGCCGCCCCGGACGACAAGGACGCCCGGCAGCCCGCCCTGCGGGTCGGCGCACCGCGCGAACTGGGCTGGGCCGCCACCTTCCTGGCCTCGCCCTACGCCCGCTTCATCACCGGCCACACCCTGGTGGTGGACGGGGCGAACTGGCAGCGGCGCTCGCTCGTCAACCCCGAAGTGGTGCCGGTGCGCGAGCAGTTGGGGCGGGGGCCGTTCACTGCGTGAAGTGCCCGCGGAGCGCGGCCAGCCCACCGCCGTAGGTGCCCTCGCCGAAGATCTCCTCGACCTGGGCCGCGACGGCCTCGTCCGCGAGGTAGCGGGCGGACCAGACGATCTCACTGCCGAGCGGGTGGGGGCGTACGGCCAGGGTGGCGACGTACTCCCGGAGCGGGAGCAGGCTCTCCACCACGGCGTACGAGTACGCGCGCGGCGGGGTCCCGGTCGAGCAGCTCCTCGCGGGCGACGACCGTCCCCTCGATGCTGAAGACCCGTACGGCTCCCGGCTGTTCGGGGTCGCTCCCGCCCTCGATGACGGCCTTGGGTACGTACGGGTGCCACGCGTCGAGCGCGCCGAACCGGCCGACGAGCTCCCAGACGGCGTCCGGGGCGGCCGGGACGACGGCGGTCCTGACCAGTTCGCGGGCGGTCACGGCGGGTCCGGAGCCCCCGGACTGCTCGGCGCTCACCAGGCACCGTCCCCGCGCAGCACGGCGTCGGCCCCGCCGTCGATGAAGACGACCTGGCCGGTGACGTGGGTGTTGTCGGGGGCGGTGAGCCAGTCCAGCAGCGGGGCGACCTGTTCGGCGGTGGCGTGGCCGTGCAGGGGCATCGGCACGCTCGCGTCGACCACCTCGCGCATGCCCGCGTCGGCGAGGAGCGGGGCCGTCATGGGGGTGGTGATGGTGCCCGGGGCGATGGCGTTGAGCGGGATCCCCGCGCCCGCCCAGTCGGCGGTGGGCGCGGTGCGGCGGATCCAGCGGGCCACGGCGGCCTTGGTGGATCCGTAGACGAGGTGGCCCTCGCCGCGCGCGACGGCGGCCGCGGCGGCTTCGGCGGCCGCCTCCTCGTCGCCGGCGAGAGCGGCGTCGACGATGGCGGGGTCGGCGGGGTGGATCGAGGCCACGGAGGAGACGACGACGGCGCGGGGGTCGGATCCCGCGGCGAGCAGCGGGCGCAGGCCCTCCAGGGTGGCGACGGCTCCGAAGTGGTTGACCCGGACGGTCAGCGGATCGAAGGCGGCGATGCCGGCGCAGGCGACGACGGCGTCCAGGCGGCCGCCGGTGCGTTCGGTGGTGCGGGCGACGAGCGCGGCGCGGCCGGCGGCGGTGGCGAGGTCGGCCTCTATGTCGGCGCCCTCGAGGTCGGCGCCGATGACGGTGTGGCCCTGGGCGCGAAGCCGGTCGGCGGTGGCGCGGCCGATGCCGGAGGCGGCGCCGGTGACGAGGTAGGTACGAGTCATGGATGGCACGGTACGCCTTCGTGGCACGACATGCCACAGTGCGATCGTGTGGCACATTGGCCCCATCTACCCCTGGAGGTGTTGCGGTGAGCACGGCGAGTACGGGCCGCCCGTCCTTGACGGAGCGGCGCAGGGAGGCGACGCGGTACGAGATCGCGGAGGCCGCGGCCGCACTGTTCTCGGAGCGGGGGTACGAGGCCACGACGGTCGACGACATCGCGCGGGCGGCCGGCATCTCGCTGCGCACCTTCTACCGGTACTGCCCGGCCAAGGAGGACGCGCTGACCCCGGTCCTCACCGCCGGGGTCGCCACCCTGGTGGAGGAACTCGCCCTGCGTCCCGCGGAGGAGCACCTCACCGAGGCCGCACAGGCCGCCTTCACCATCGCGACGGCGGGCGCGCGCTACGAGGAGCCCGGACAGACGGTCCGCCTCATCCAGGTGATGAGCCGCGTCCCGGAGATCCGGCTGCGCTGGCTGGCGGCCGCCCGCGCGATGCAGGACCGCCTGGTGCCGGTCCTCGCCGCCCGTACGGGCCGCCCTGAAGCTGCCCTGGAGACCCGCCTGTTGGCGGCCGTACTCATCGACGCGGTCACCGTCGCCCTCGAACACTGGGCCGCCGAGGACGGCCGCGAACCGCTCCCGGCGGTTTCGGCCCGCGCCCTCTCCCTGCTGCGCCTGGCGGAGTAGCGGGGACCTGCCGTGGGGCGCGTACGCGCCGCGTCAGCCGAAGCTGCGGCGGTAGGCGTGCGGGCTGACGCCGGTGGTCTTCTTGAACCGGTCGCGGAAGGACGTGGGCGAACCGAAGCCGACCTGGGCGCCGATGCGTTCGACGGAGTGCCGGGTGGTCTCCAGGAGGTGCTGGGCCTGGCGGATGCGGGCGCGGTGGAGCCACTGGAGCGGGGTGGTGCCGGTCTGGTCCCGGAAGCGGCGCATCAGGGTCCGGGTGCTGGTTCCGGCGTGGGCGGCGATCTCGGCGAGGGTGAGATCGGAGCCGAGGTTGTCCTGCAGCCAGACCAGCAGCGGTTCGAGGGCCGAACCCCGGGGGGTGGGTGCGTAATCGTGGACGATGAACTGCGCCTGTCCGCCCTCGCGTTCCAGGGGCATGACGGACAGCCGGGCGGCGTCGGCGGCGACGGCCGAGCCGTAGTCGCGGCGAATCATGTGCAGGCACAGGTCCAGGCCCGCGGCGGCGCCCGCCGAGGTGAGGATCTGGCCGTTGTCGACGTACAGGACGTCCGGGTCGACCTCGATGTCCGGGTGGGTCTCGGCCAGGAGGCCGGCCACGATCCAGTGGGTGGTGGCACGCAGGCCGTCGAGTAGCCCGGTCGCGGCCAGGGGGAAGGTGCCCGAGCAGATGGAGGCGATGCGCGTGCCGTTGGCGGCGGCCGCGCGCAGCGCGTCGCGGACGGCGGGGGCGAGCGGGGCCTCGGGGTCGGCGGTACCGGGAACGATGATCGTGTCCGCGGCGTCGAGCCCTTCCAGTCCCCAGGGCGCGCGCAGGGTGAAGGTTCCCGCATCGATCTCCGGCCGCTCGGCGCAGACGCGGATCTGGTAGCCGGGGCGTCCGTCCGGGAGGCGGGTGCGGGTGAAGATCTCGATCGGGGTGGCCAGATCGAAGGGGATCACCCGGTCCAGCGCGAGGACGGCGACGGTGTGCATGGCCAGAAGATACCTCGCCACGGGCGTGCGGACCTGGCCCGGGCAGCTCAGATCCTCTGCTTCGGGCAGCTCAGAGCCCCTGCGCGCCCGCTTGGCGATATTCCGTTGGAAGGTGTCACTAGTGCCACTGGGAGGCGGACCGGCAGCCGATTAGCGTCGGGAACGGCTCCGGCACCGGCCGGACGCCTCCGCCGCATCCGAAGGAACCCCTCCATGCACGCCCAGATCGTCCTGTTCGACGGCTTCGATCCGCTCGACGTCATCGCCCCCTACGAGGTGCTGTACGCCGGCGGCAGCGCCTGCGGCGGTGCGGTGAGCGTGGAACTGGTGTCCGCGGAAGGTCCGCGCGAGGTGGTCAGCGGCACCGGGGGCCTGGTGCTGCGCGCCACCGCCGCTCTCGATCCCCGGCGTGCGGACCTGATCCTGGTCCCGGGTGCCTCGGGCCGCGTGGGAGAGCCCGGCGAGGTCCCCGACCACGACGCGGGGGCCGGGGAGCGGCAGCAGGACGAGTTCATCCCCGTGCTGCTGGGCCGCGCCCTGACGACCGGGCTGCCCACCCTGTTGAAGGCGGCGATGGACGACCCCGGGGTGACGGTCGCCGCGGTGTGCGGCGGCTCGCTCGTGCTCGCCATGGCCGGCCTGTTGGAGGGCCGCCGTGCCACCACCCACCACCTGGGCCTCGACATGCTCGATGCCACCGGTGTCCAAGCGGTGCGCGCCCGCGTCGTCGATGACGGTGACCTCGTCACCGGAGCCGGCGTCACCTCCGGCCTCGACCTGGGCCTGTACCTGCTGGAGCGCGAGGTGGGCCCGCGGATCGCCCACGCCGTCGAAGAGCTGTTCGCCTACGAGCGCCGCGGCACCGTCTGGCGTGATGCGGGCCCGATGCCCGCCGGCTTCTGACCGCGGCTCCCGGCTCCGCACCTCACCACCGCAACCGCACCCGTACGTAAGGAAGAACAGCAGCATGTCCGTAGAAGGCATCTGGGACCTGTCCGTCTCCACCCCCATCGGCCGGATCCAAGCCGTGGTCGAACTCGTGCGGCAGGGCGGCGTCCTGACCGGGTCCGCCCACGGGGCGGGCGAGGGAGTCCCGCTCACCGACATCACCCTCGACGGCGACCGGCTCGCCTGGAAGCAGGCGATCACCAAGCCGGTGCGCCTGAACCTGGCCTTCGCCGTGACGGTCGACGGCGACATCCTGACCGGCACGTCCAAGGCCGGCCGCCTTCCGGCCTCGAAGGTCACCGGACAGCGCCGGACCGTCCACGCCGTCCGCGCCGTCCACTCGGCCACGGAGCACTGATCATGACGAAGCTCTTCCTCTCCCTGCACGTTCTGGCCGCGGTACTGGCCATCGGCCCGGTCACCGTTGCCGCCAGCATGTTCCCCAAAGCGCTGCGGAGCGCCCACGGCAACCCTGGTGACCACGAGGCGCTCGCGACCCTGCCGACGCTGCACCGCATCTGCCGCGTCTACGCCGGCATCGGCGTCGCGGTCCCCGTCTCCGGTTTCGTCACGGCGAGCAGCCTCGGCGTCCTCGGCAGCGGGTGGCTGATCACCTCGATCGTCCTGACCACCGCGGCGGCCGCCACCCTGGCCCTGCTGATCCTGCCCGCCCAGGACGGCGCCCTCGACACCGTGCGGGCGTTGGACTCCGCACAGGCCCCGGGCTCCACCGCCGGCGTCCGCTCCGCCGCCCGCCTCGCCATGCTCACCGGTGTCTTCAACCTGCTGTGGGCGACCGTCACCGTACTGATGGTCGTCCGGCCCGGCTCCACCACGGGAGCGTGACCGGGCGCCTGCGCAAGCCTGCGCGTGCGGGCCCCCTTTGTCAGTGGTCCGGGGCACCATGGACCCCATGTCCCACGCTGATCTGACCCTTGACCGGTGGCGCTCGTTCGCCCTGCCGGACGTACGCCGGTTCGCCCGGGAAGCCGCCGACCTGGTGGGCGGCCGGGTGAGCCTGATCGATGCCGCCCCGCACCTCGGCGGCCCCCTGCACCGCGTGCTCGTCGAGCGGGACGGGCGGGAGTTCGCCCTGATACCCGGGGGAACGGTCCGCCTCGGCTTCGACCTGGACGCCTGGGAGCCGACGCCGGAACAGACCGCCGACTTCGAGCAGAGCCTGGCCGAGGAGTACGGGTACGGCCCCGATCTCAAGTCACACCTCGCCGAGTTGCTGAGCCCGCCCCGGACCGTCACCCTGCCGGCGGTGTTCATGGCCGTGGCGAACGAGCCGCTCACCGCACCCCCCGCCGGCATGCCCGCCGTGCTCGCGGGGCGCGGGCTGCGGATGCCCGGCGCCGACGAGTGGGAGCACGCCTGCGGGGCCGGGGCGCGCACCCTCTTCCGGTGGGGCGACACCTGCCCGATCGGCGAACCGTCCTACGGCAGCGGCTCGGACGGGCCGCGGTGCGAGCCCAACGCCTTCGGGCTGCGCATCGCCTACGACTCCTACGCCGCCGAGATCAGCGCCGACCCGGGCGCCGTGCACGGCGGGGACGGCGGCGAGTCCGTGTGCGGCGGGTACGGGGACCTGTGGGCCTGGCTGACGCTGGCCACGGCGAACCGCAACCCGGCGATGGCCGAGCTCGTGTACGGCACGGAGGGCGAGTCCGCGTGGGAGGCGTTCTCCGTACGTCCGGTGCTCGGCCTCGGCTGAAGTCCGGGCTCGGCCTCTGCTGAAGTCCGTGCTCGGCTTCGGCTGAAGTCCGCGCTCAGCCTCCGGTGAAGTGCGGGGGCCGGCGCTGCGCCTTGGCGGTGTAGCCCTCGCGGGAGTCCTCCGAGGTGAGGGTGAGGGCCGCCGTCATCGCCACGCGGTCGAGGGCCGCGGGCAGGGCGGCGTCCGCGTAGGAGTCGATCGCGCGTTTGATGCCCTGGACGGCGAGCGGGGCGTTGGCCGCGATCTCCGCCGCGAGCGCGCGGGCGACCGGCTCCAACTCCTTTGGCCTCACGACCTGTTGGACGAGGTTCAGGCGCTCCGCCGTCCGGGCGTCGATGCGGCGGCCGGTCAGCGCCAGGAACTTGGCCCACCCGGCGCCCGCCTCGCGGGCGATGCGCAGGTCGCCGCCCGCGTCCACCGCGACGCCCAGCTGGGCCTCGGGCAGGGCGAAGACGGCATCCTCGGCCGCCACCCGGATGTCGGCCATCAGGGCCAGCTCGAAGCCGAAGCCCAGGCAGTACCCCTGCACGGCGGCCACGACGGGCTGGGGCAGCCGGGCCAGGACCGCGAAGCGTTCGTGGACCCAGCGGATGCCCTCGTAGTAGTTGCGGTTGCGCTCGGCCGCCGAGGCACCCGTGATCGCGCCGCCCGGGGCCGTCACGTCGATGCCCGCGCAGAACGCCCGTCCCTCGGCCCGCAGCAGGACCACCCGTACGGCGGGATCGAAGCGGATCCGGTCCGCCAGCAGGCCGAGCTGGCGCGTGGACTCCCAGCTCCAGCCGTTGAGCTTCTCCGGGCGGCAGAGGGTGAGTTCGGCGATCCCGTCCGCGACGTGCAGCCGGATCCGTTCCTCACCCTCCGCGATTTCCGTGCTCAGGGTGTCGATCACGCGGACACCTTAAGCGGTCTCGGGGAAGTGGGGTGCGTTTTCGCGTCGTCCGGTGCGGTGCCTCGGCGCGCTGCCGCATCCCCCGCGTACTGGACGTACTCGGGTGATGCGGCAGTGCGGCGAGGCGCCGTGCCGGGCGGCGCGGAGACGTGGCCCACTTCCCCGAGACCGCTTAGGCGCCCCGTCTAACGCGGGAAGACCTCGAACGGCACTGCCGGACGGCCGCCGAAGCGGGCCGCCGCCTGCTGGGCGTTGCCCGTCAGGAAGGTGCGTACGTACGTCTCCGGGGCCTCGTCCGTCAGCGCGGCGATGTACGCCTTGTGCTCCATCAGGGACTTCACCGAACGCTCCAGACCGGGGCCGGCGTCGGCCGCGTGCGTGGGCGTCGTGGTGCCGGACACCGCCACCCAGCGCACTCCGTTCCACGGCTCCAGGCCCTGTTCCGTGAGGAGTTCGGGGAAGATCCAGCGGTTGCCCGCGTCGCCGGCGGCGTCCAGGGTGGCGCGGCCGACCGCCTTGTGGTCGGGGGTGTTCCAGTAGCCGCCGCCCTCGGCCCCGCCCCACGTGTCGCGGTGGTTCATCGTGATCACCAGCTCGGGGCGGTGGCGCCGGATGGCGGCCGCGATGTCCCGGCGCAGGTCCAGGCCGTATTCGAGGACCCCGTCGCGGTGGTCGAGGAACTCCACCGTGGGCACTCCGACGACGGCCGCGCTCGCGCGCTGCTCCGCCTCGCGCAGCGGGGCGCACGCGGCGGGGTCGATGGTGTCGATGCCGGCCTCGCCGCGCGTGGCGAGCAGGTAGACGACCTCGCGGCCGCCGTCCGTCCAGTCCGCGATGGCCGCGGCGCAGCCGTACTCCAGGTCATCGGGGTGCGCCACGACGGCCAGCGCACGCTGCCAGTCGGTCGGCATGGGCTCCAAGGGGGCGGGCCCGTCCAGTCGTTGGTTCATACCTCGCACAATAGGCGAATGGACACTCAGGGGCAGGTGGTGGCCCTGCTCGACGCCACCGGATCGTTCTTCGAGCCCGCGGCCACGGCCTTCCCGGGGGCGGGCGCCGCCGCCTGGGAACGGGCCGCGCTGCTGGATCCGGGCGCGGCCGGGCCCGAGGGCTCCTGGCGGCTGGACTTCCGGTGCTTCGCCGTGTCCCGGCCGGGCGGCCGCTGGGTGCTGATCGACGCGGGGGTCGGCCCCGCGCAGGGCCCGGCGGCCGGCTGGGCCCCGGTCCCGGGCCGGCTGCCCGCCGCGCTCGCGGAGGCCGGGATCGCCCCGGCCGACGTGGAGTCGGTGGTCCTGACCCACCTGCACGAGGACCACACCGGCTGGACGCAGGACGAGGCCGGCCGGCCGTTCTTCCCCGACGCGCGGTACCTCGTACAGAGCACGGAGGTCGCGGCCCTGGACCGGGCGGATCCCGTGTGGGACTGGACGGTCGCCCCGCTGCGGGCCTCCGGGCAGCTCCGGGAGGTGACCGGCGAGCACCGGCTCGCTCCCGGCATCACCCTGCTGCCGACACCGGGGCACACGCCCGGCCACCAGTCGGTGCTGGTCGAGGGGACGGCCGGGCCCGGCGGCGGGGGCCGGGGCCGGGACGTGCTGGTCACCGGGGACGTACTGGTCCACGCCGTGCAGCTGGCCGATCCGGCGGTCCCGTACTCCCACGAACGCGACCGGGCCGCGGCCCGCACCTCGCGGGAGGAGCTCCTGTCCCTGGCCGTCCGCCGCCGCGCCCTGCTGGCCACGGCCCACCTGACCCGGGCCTTCGTGGAGCCTCCCGGACCGGGTCGTTGAGGTGACCCGCTCAGGCCTCGTCGCGTACGAGCGCCAGCAGCCGGTCCAGGACGCGCGGGCCCGAGGCACGTACGCCGTCGTGCTCGAACTCGTCCGTCACCCAGGTCTTCAGGCCGCGGATCGCCCGGGCGGTGGCGAGGGAGTGCGCGGTGTCCACGTACATGTCGTCGTGGTAGACGGCCGCGGCCACCGGCACCTCGTTGGCGGCGAGGCGCGCCGGGTCGTACAGCGGGGTCCAGCCGGTGCGGGTCGCCAGCAGGTCTGCGGTCTCGCGCAGCGGGGCGAGCGCCGGGTCGCAGTCGAAGTGCCAGGGGTGGATGGTCTCGCCGGTGAAGTACAGCGGCTCCGTGCCCGCGAGGGTCTTCGCGGCGTCGAACCGCGGGTGGCCGGAGCGGACCTCCTGCGCGGCCCAGCCGGTGGGCGCGCCCGGGTCCTGGGCGTAGATCGCCTCGTGGAGCAGTGCGTAGAGGGGGTGCCCGGCGAAGGAGAGCTGGGCGTGCACGGCCTCCAGGAAGGCGTCGGAGAGGGCGGGACCGGCCGGGGTGGGGACGAAGGCGTCCTCCAGCAGGTAGTGCAGCTGGTGGCTGCCGTCGGAGCCGCCGAGGAGCAGACCGAGGGACTGGAAGGCCTCGGCCGTGAGCAGGTACCCGCCGGGGAGTTCGGCCGGGCGCTCGACGAGGTGGGCGGCGATGCGGCGGGCCCGCTCCACGTCCATGGGGTAGCGGGCGTAGTGCGCCCGGTTCTTGCGCTCGACACGGGGGTACGCGGCTTCGTACACCTCGGTGGCGGTGGCGTCGAGGGAGGGCAGTCCGCCCGTGATGAGGGCGGCCGTCAGCCCCTCGGGGGCGGCGCCCAGGTAGTGGGTGACGCAGAAGCCGCCGAAGCTCTGGCCGAGGACCGTCCAGGGCGCGCCGCCGGTGAGGAGGGGGCGGATGGTCTCGGCGTCGCGCACGATGGAGTCGGCGCGGAAGTGGGCGAGGTACTCGGCCTGCTGCGCGGGGCCGCCGCGCAGCGGCAGGGTCTGCCGGTTGACCGGGGTGGAGCGGCCGGTGCCGCGCTGGTCGAGCAGCAGCACCCGGAACTCGGTCAGGGCCCGCTCCAGCCAGGCCTGCCGGCCGATGAACCGGCGGGCGCCGAAGCCGGGTCCGCCCTCCAGGTAGAGCAGCCAGGGCAGGGACTGCGGGTCCTTGCCGGAGGCGACCAGCTCGCGCGCGTACAGGTCGATCCGCTCGCCGTCGGGGCGGGCGTGGTCGAGGGGGACGCTGAAGTGGTGGTCGGTGAGGACGACACCGGGCTGGCGGTAGCTGCCGGCGGCTGCGGTCTCGGAGGTCGCGGGGTTCACGGGGGTCACGGAAGGTCCCAGGGGTCGGCGCGGTGCGGTGGT
The DNA here is from genome assembly GCF_026343255.1 of Streptomyces sp. NBC_00086. NCBI lineage: Bacteria > Bacillati > Actinomycetota > Actinomycetes > Kitasatosporales > Streptomycetaceae > Streptomyces > Streptomyces sp. NBC_00086. The sequence continues at coordinate 555,110 of NZ_JAPELZ010000001.1, forward strand.
GTGCGCGGCGGCCGTCCCGGAGCCGGTGGGTGAGGGCGAACCGGGACGACGGGCCCGTCCGAGCTTACGCGAGGCCCCCGCGAGGGGCCGGGCCCCTGGCTCCGCTCCCGCCGGGCTCCGGGCTCGCACCGTGGGGGCGGACCGAGGGGGCCCGGCCTGCGGACGGCTCGACGAGTGCTTCGACTCCGTCCAGCATCCGCGCGAGCCCGAACTCGAAGAGGGTGCCGAGTTCGAGGTCGAACCGCTCGCCTTCGAAGAGGGTGGCCAGGGTCGGATAGGACCCGGCGGTCTGGATCATTTCCATCCGTGGCTCGTTGGAAGCCATCCATTCCTCGGGTGTCATGCCGGTGTCCTGCCGCGCTTGCGACTCCAGCTCCACGGCCGCCGCGACGCCCTGGGCGTATCCGAGAAGCGCGAGGTGGATGTGAATGACCTGGGTCGGTGTCAGCCCCAGGGGGGTCAGGGCGCTGAGGACCCGCTCGGTGTACCGCATCGCGTGGGGCGAGGCCATCGGCCGGGTGAGGGCGGCCATGGCTCGTGCCAGCCAGGGATGGCGCTGGTACAGGCCCCACAACCACCGCGCCTCCCGTTCCAGTCGCGCACGCCAGGCGTACGGTCGCGGCCCCGGCGGTTCTCCTGCGAACACCGTCTCCGACATCAGCCGTACGAGCTCGCCCTTGCTCGGGACGTGGCGGTAGAGCGCCATGGTGGAGACGCCGAAGTCGGTCGCGACCCGGCGCATGGAGAGTGCGGCGAGCCCTTCGGTGTCGGCGAGGGCGATCGCGGCGCGGATGATGCGGTCCCGGGTCAGTGCGTGAGCGGGAGCCGGCCGTTCGTGCCCCGACTCGGCCACGACGGTGCCGACACCGGGTACGGGCCGCACCAGACCCTCCTGGTTCAGGGCGGCGAGCGCCTTCGTCGCGGTCGCCATGGCGACCCCCCACTCCTGCGTGATCCGCCGGGTGGAAGGAACGCGGGCACCGGGCACGAGCTCGCCCGAGGTGATCCGCCGACGGATGTCGCCGGCGATGCGGAGGTAGGGCGGTTCCGTGTCCATGACCGCACTGTACTAGTGCACTTCACGGCATTCAGGCTGCTCGAAGCCCCGGAACGGCGCAGTGCACTAGGTGCCTGTTTGCGGCGTACGCCAGGGCCCCCGTTCCCTCCTGCTCATGGAGAACACACCGGCCCCCCGCGCGGGGCGCAAGGAATGGACCGCCCTCGGCGTCCTGATGCTGCCCCTGCTCCTCGTCTCGATGGACGTCTCGGTCCTGTACTTCGCGATCCCCTACATCAGCCGGGACCTGGAGCCCGGCGCGACGCAGCAGTTGTGGATCCTCGACATGTACGGCTTCGTCCTCGCCGGACTCCTCATCACCATGGGTGCGCTCGGCGACCGGATCGGCAGGCGCGCGCTGGTGCTCGCGGGAGCGGTGCTCTTCGGGGCGGCCTCGGTCGCGGCCGCGTACGCGCACACGGCCGAACTGCTCATCGCCGTACGCGCGCTGCTGGGACTCGGCGGCGCCGCCTTGATGCCCTCGACCCTGGCCCTGATCCGCAACCTCTTCCACGACGAGAAGCAGCGCGGCAAGGCGGTGACCCTGTGGACCGCCGTGATGACGACGGGCATTTCCCTGGGGCCCGTGGTCAGCGGTCTGCTGCTGGAGCACTTCTGGTGGGGCTCGGTCTTCCTGATCAACCTGCCCGCGATGGTGCTCCTGCTGGCGCTGGTGCCTTTCCTGGTACCGGAGTTCAAGTCGGCGCGGCGCGAGCGCTTCGACCTGCCGAGCGCGGCGCTGTCGCTCGGCGCCGTGCTGCTGGTCATCTACGGCATCAAGGAGTGGGCGCGGCACGGGTACGAGCCGCTGCCGGCCCTCGCCATCGGCGCGGGGTTCGTGCTCGGCTCCGTCTTCGTGCACCGGCAGAAGCACCTCGCGCATCCGGTGATCGACCTCGGCCTGCTCGGCCGGCGCACCTTCGGCGGACCGGTGTTCGCCAATCTCCTGGCGATGTTCGCCACGGTCGGGATGGCCGTCTTCCTCACCCAGTACCTGCAGTCCGTCCTCGGCCTGAGCCCGTTCACCGCCGCGCTGTGGAGCCTGGTACCGGCCGCCGGAGTGGCCGTCGCGGCCCCCGCCGGGGCCGTGCTCGCACAGCGCGTGGACCGTGCGGCCGTCAGGCGGCGGCTTCCTCCTCTCCGCCTGCGGGTTCCTCTGGCTGACCCAGGTGCGCACCGGCTCGGCGCTCTGGTTCACCCTCGCCGGCGTCTGCCTCTACGCGGGCGGGCTGGTCTGCGCCATGACCCTCGCCAACGAACTCGCCCTCGGCGCGGCCCCGCCGGAGCGCGCGGGATCGGCCGCGGCGGTCCTGGAGTCGGGCCAGGAGCTCGGTGGAGCCTTGGGCATGGCGATCCTCGGTTCCATCGGGGCGGCGGCCTACAGCCGCGACATGACGGACGCGCTGCCTCCTGGTGTGCCGCAAGCCGAAGCCGTACGCGAAACCCTCGGCGGCGCGACGGCCGCGGCGGCCCGGCTCCCCGAAGGGGTCGCGGACGGCGTACTGACGGCCGCGCGCGAGGCCTTCACCCACGGGATGAACATCGCGGCCGTCGGCGCGGCCGTCGTCATGGCGGGCGCCGCCCTCTTCTCCTTCACGTGGTTGAGGGGTGCGGGCACGGCGAGGCCCCCGGCGGAAAAATCCAGCGACCCGCGGCCCGCGTCCCTCGCCCCGTGACGGGCTGAGGCATCCGGCGGGTGGTCAGACGGGTGGTCAGAACTCGACCACCGAGCGGAGCACCTCGCCCCGCTCCATCCGTTCGAAGGCCGCCTCGACTCCGTCCAGGGCGATGCGCTCGGAGACGAACGCGTCGAGGTCGAGCCGGCCTTGCAGGTAGAGGTCGATGAGGAGCGGGAAGTCCCGCTCGGGCAGGCAGTCCCCGTACCAGGAGGACTTCAGGGCGCCGCCGCGCCCGAAGACGTCCAGCAGCGGGAGTTCGAGCCGCATCTCCGGTGTCGGGACGCCGACCAGCACCACGGTGCCGGCGAGGTCGCGCGCGTAGAACGCCTGCTTGTACGTCTCGGGGCGGCCGACGGCGTCGATGACCACGTCCGCGCCGTTCCCGCCGGTCAGCTCCTGGATGGCCTTGACCACGTCCACCGCGGTGCCGTTGACGGTGTGGGTGGCGCCGAGTCCCCGCGCCCACTCCAGCTTCCGGTCGTCCAGGTCGACGGCGATGATGCGGGAGGCTCCGGCCAGCTTGGCACCGGCGACGGCGGCGTTGCCCACTCCCCCGCAGCCGATGACGGCCACCGAGTCGCCGCGCCCGACGTTGCCCGTGTTCAGGGCGGCGCCCAGGCCGGCCATCACCCCGCAGCCGAGCAGGCCGGCGGCGGCCGGTGAGGCGGCGGGGTCCACCTTGGTGCACTGGCCGGCGGCGACCAGCGTCTTCTCGGCGAAGGCACCGATGCCGAGGGCCGGGGAGAGCGGGGTGCCGTCCTCCAGGGTCATGGGCTGGGTCGCGTTGTGCGTGGCGAAGCAGTACCAGGGGCGGCCGCGCTTGCAGGCCCGGCAGCTCCCGCACACCGCGCGCCAGTTGAGGACGACGAAGTCGCCGGGGGCGACGGAGGTGACGTCCGGGCCGACCGATTCGACGACCCCGGCCGCCTCGTGGCCGAGCAGGAAGGGGTACTCGTCGTTGATCCCGCCCTCCCGGTAGTGCAGGTCGGTGTGGCAGACCCCGCAGGCCTGGACCCGTACGAGCGCCTCGCCGGGGCCCGGGTCGGGCACGAGGATCGTCGTGGTCTCCACCGGTGCGCCCTTGCTCCGGGCGATGACCCCTCGTACGCGATGCGTCACGTGCTACCCCGATCTCGATCACGGTCTCGTCGACTGTAACCGGAGGTCCCTCGAGGGTTCCGCGAGGTTTCCGCCGGTCCGGCCAACGTACACGCGCTGTCCCGCGTGCGGGAGTTGCCCCGCGTCCCGGCGCGGTGTGCTGCCGCCGCGGCGCGCGGTGCCGGTGCGGTGCCGGTGCGGTGCCGGGCAGCGCACGAAAATCCCGTGTGGGGCCGGTGGGGCCGCTGGTCTAATGCACGGATGGACGAAGACCCGAACGCCGCGACCCCGCCCCGCGACCCCTGGCTCACGTACTTCGCCGACCGCGGGCACGCGGGTGTCCGCCGCATCGGCGCCGGCTCCGAGGGCGTCGTCTACGGGCTGGGCGGGGGCCGGGCCGCCAAGGTGTGGAGCGGTCGGCCTCCGGCCGGTCTCGATCTCACCCGCCAGGTGTACGCGGACATGGCACGGCATCAGCTGCCCTTCGCCACCCCGGAGATCTTCGACGTCGAGGACCACGGGGGCGTCCTGGTCACGTACGAGCGCGAGCTGCCGGGAAACCCGATGAGGATCGACTCCGCACACGCCGACTACGAGCGCGAGCTGCCCGCCCGGCAGAGCGAAGCACTGCTTTCCGTTCTGCGCGGCCTGGCCTCCGTCCCCGGCACCGAGGCGATGCGCCGGTTGACCGTCCAGGGTGACGACCGCCCGCTGTGGCGGGATCACGACTCCTTCCGCGACGCGCTCGCGGCCTTGGTCCACCGGGCCGCGGCCCGGCACGGCGACGCCCTGGCCGCCTGCGTACCGGACTTCGAGGCGGGAGTGGAACGGACGCACGAGGCCCTGCTCTCGCTCCCCGACGCCCCGGTGACGGCCATTCACGGCGACCTCGTCCCGCCCAACATCCACACCGACGCGGCCGGCCGGCCCGTCGCGGTGCTCGACTTCGGCTTCTGCACCACCGCGGGCGACCCGGCCTTCGAGGCCGCCGTGACCGCTGCCGTCTGGGACATGTACGGGCCGCACGCCGAGGAGCACACCGCGGAACTCACCGGGCTCTTCGCCCACGAGCTCGGCTACCCGCCGGCGACCCTCACCACCTATCGGGCCGCGTACGCGCTCATGACCTACGACCTCTTCGGCCTGGACGAACGTGACGGGCACTTCCGGTGGTGCGCGCGGCAGCTGCGCCGCAACGCCGTGTTCAACGGCGCACGGACTGTCTGATCGGCAAGCAACCCGCTAGTCCTCGGACAGTTCGGGCGGCAGCGACGTCCGCAGGGCCGCGCTGAAGGCGGCCACGGCGGGGTGGGTCGCGGCGCCGCTGCGGAAGGCCACGTTGGTACGGCGCTCCATGACCAGGCGGGTGAGCGAGACGGCGGGATCCGCGTTTCCGGTGATCCCGAGCTGCGGCACCACCGCCACGCCCTGGCCGGCCGCGACCAGGGCCAGTACGGTGGCGAACTCGTCCACCTGGTGGCGGATCCTCGGCAGGAACCCGGCGTCCTCGCAGGCCCGCACCGTCATGGCGTGGCAGAGCGTGCCGGGCGTGGCGGTGATCCAGGGCGCGTCGGCATGCGTACGGAGCAACGCGCGCTGCCCGGCTCCGCCAGTGCCGGCGGCTGCGGCCGGGGCGCCCCCGGCGGCCGTTTCCGCCGCGCCTCCGGAGGCCGCGGGCGCCCCCGGTGACGGCGTCGCCAGATACATCGCCTCGCGGTAGAGCGGGTCCGTGGCGAGTCCCGGCTCCTGCGGCGCGGGAACGAAGTCGTAGGCGTGGATCAGGGCCACGTCCAGGTCCCCGGCGCGCAGTGCGTGGGCGACCGCCGCCGGGTCGGTTTCGGACACCATCGGCTCCAGTCCCGGGTGCCGGCGGGCCAGCTCGGCCAGGGCCGCCGGAACGATGGCCCGGGTCGCGGTGGGGAAGGAGCCGATCCGCAGGGCGCCGGCCAGTCCGCCGCGCGCCTCCGCGAGCTCGGCGTCGGCCCGTTCCAGCAGTTCCAGCACCGCGTCGGCGTGCCGGACCAGGTTCTGGCCGGCGGGGGTGAGCCGGACCCGGCGCCCGGTGCGCTCCAGCAGCGGCAGACCGGCCTCGCGTTCGAGGACCGAGAGCTGCTGGGACACCGCCGAAGGGCTGAAGGAGAGCGCCTCGGCGACCGCGGCGATGGTCTCCCGGCGGGCGAGTTCGCGCAGCAGGCGCAGGCGTCGTACATCGAGCATCGGATCAGCTTACGGTTCGGATAAGAAACGCGAACTGGATTCGATGCTCGGAGCGGGCCAGGCTCGACCCATGACCCAGACGCCGAGCACGGCCACGTCCTCCCCCGCCGCCCACCGCCCGTTCGCCCCGCACGGGATCCACGTACCGCTGATCACCCCCTTCACCGCCGCCGGCGAGGTCGCCGCCGAGGCTCTGGAGGCGCTCGCGCACGAGGTGCTCGACGCGGGCGCCACCGGGATCGTGGCGCTGGGCACCACCGGCGAGCCGGCCGCCCTCGACGAAGCCGAGCGCGACCTCGTCACCGACGTCTGCGCCCGGGTCTGCCGGGAGCGCGGGGCGGCGCTGACCGTGGGCGCCGGGGCGAGCGGGACCCGGGCGGCCGAGGAGTCGCTCGGCCGGCTGAAGCGGTGGCCCGAGGCGCGGGCCGCGCTGGTGAGCGTGCCCGCGTTCGTACGGCCCTCCGGCGCCGGGGTACTGGCGCACTTCGAGCGGCTGGCGCGGGTGAGCCCCGTACCGCTGATCGTGTACCACGTCCCGTACCGGACCGGGCAGCCGCTGGACGCGGCCCTGCTGCGGGAGGTCGGGGCGCTGCCCGGGGTGGCCGCGGTGAAGTACGCGGTCGGCTCGCTCGACGGGGAGGCGGTGGCACTGCTCGGTGATCTGCCGGACGGTTTCGCGGTGTTGGCGGGCGACGACACCTTCCTGTCTCCCCTCCTCGCGCTCGGCGCGGCGGGCGGGGTCCTCGCGTCGGCCCATCTCGCGACGGCCCGGTTCACCGAACTCGCGACGGCCTGGCGGGCGGGCGAAGCGGTCCGGGCGCGCACCCTGGGCCACGCGCTGGCCCGGCTCTCCGCAACCCTCTTCGCCGAACCCAACCCGTCAGTGATCAAGGGGGTGTTGTACGCGCAGGGCCGTATTCCGACCCCGGACGTACGCCTCCCCCTGCTGCCCGCGAGCACGGAAGCGGTCGCGGCGGCTCAGCGGGAACTGGCGCAGCTGCCCTGACTCGCCCACCGACCGGGGGGCTCGCCATGAGCAGCAAGGCGCCCCCCGGGCGCGGGCCCCCTTGCGCGCACCACATCGTCCGGGGCCCGCTGCCCGGGATCGCCTCCCAGGAGGTCGGCGGCGGGCACCGGTGACGGTGACGGGTGTCGTCCCCGGTCACGTGAGGGTTCCCGCAGGACGCCCGCCACCGCGTGGTGCGGTGCGCTGCGCTGCGCTGCGGTGCGGTGCGGTGCGAGGAGATCGTCTGCACCAACGGGGACCGGCCGGGATCCATCCCGCGATGGACGAGGACGACACGATCACCTTCGAGGGCCGATTGACCCGGGATGGGCGATTCGCCGCCAACGGGCGGCTCGCCCGAATCGGCCCCGGCGACGGGCGACTTGCCCGTATTGGGCCGCCGCCCGCGGGCCCGTGATGTGAGTCACGCCGACGGCGTCAACATCATTTCCCCGCACGGGGCACTTCCCTTTTCCCGGTTGGATATTCGGGAATTCCCGGAGATCTTTTCAAGGTCATCCACCGGGGCGAATGCGGGAAGTTGATCTCCAGGGCGAATTCGTGTCTTGTTCCGGCCCGCCGGACTCGCCTACGGTCGCCTCGTTCCCGGTGGTAACAGCCGAATCCGGTCGCCGCCAGGGATCTCCCGTACCCCCCAGGTGAGGAATTCCGCCATGCCCGCACACGGAAAGCACCGCCGGCCGAAGCAGCACCACGCACTCACCCGCAAGCTGGCCCTCGCCGGTACGGGCGGTGCGGCGCTGGCCCTCCCGCTGATCAGCGCGACCACGGCCGGAGCGGCGGAGGCGACCCTCGCCCCGACGACGTACTCCGTGGTCAGCGGCGACACCCTGAGCAAGATCGCGGCCGAGCACTCCATCGGCGGCGGCTGGCAGAAGCTCTACGAGGCCAACAAGGGCATCGTCGGCGCCGACCCCTCGGCCATCCGCCCGGGCCTGAAGCTGAACCTCACCGCGGCCGCCGCGCCCGTCGCGGCCAAGGCCGCCAAGGCGCCCACCGGCTACGCGAACAACCTCGACGGCTGGATCCGCGAGTCCCTCGACGTCCTGGCCCAGCACGGAATTCCCGGCAGCTACGAAGGAATTCACCGCAACATCATGCGCGAATCCTCGGGGAATCCACTGGCCATCAACAACTGGGACTCCAACGCGGCGGCCGGCATCCCCTCCAAGGGGCTCCTCCAGGTGATCGACCCGACCTTCAAGGCCTATCACGTGCCCGGCACTTCGCTGGATTCGTACGACCCGGTCGCCAACATCACGGCCGCCTGCAATTACGCGGCGGCCCGCTACGGTTCGATCGACAACGTCAACGGCCCCTACTGAGCGAGTTCGCGGCAGGCACACGGGTCGCGTCGCCTCACTCCAGCCCGTAACGCCGCGCCGACTCCTCTTCCTGCGCCAGCCGGTGCAGGGCCTTCAGTACCGGCTGGACGAGGACGACCGCGGCCACCGCCGTCTCGACCTTCTCCTCCTCGGAGGCGTACGTCTCCATGAAGTCGAGGTCGTGCACGGCCGCTCGGTGCATCAGCTCGGCGTACGGAGCCATCCGCGGGGCGTCCCACGGATAGCCGAGCCGGATGAGGGTGGACACCGCCGATACGAGCGAACGGTGGACGGGGGACAGCTCCCCCACCTCCCGGGCCGTCGACCAGCCCAGCGTCTCCAGCAGCCGGTCCACCTCGCGCCGAGCGGTGATCACCGCCGGATCCTCGCCGTCCGGCTCGGGCGCCCGGGGAAGCGCCCACAGCGCCGCGCCGATCCGCATCGTCCGCCCCAGGGACTCGTCGTCCACGTGCGCGAGCACTTCCCGGGCCGTCGCGACCGGAATCCCGCCGACCTGGATCAGCGCGCGGACCAGCCGCAGCCGCCGCAGATGCCCCTCGTCGTAGTCGGCGGTGGTCGCACTGACCCGTCGCCCCGGCGCCAGCAGCCCTTCGCGCAGGTAGTACTTGATGGTCGCCGTGGAGACGCCACTGCGCTCGCTCAACTCCGCCAGCCGCATCCCGTGGACCTTTCCTTGGAGAGCACAGCTATCCAATTGTGCACGGACGGCACGGTTGGCAGGGCCGGGACGGCGACCGTGCTCCGCCTCTCCTGCCGTCAGCTCCGGTAGACCTTCTTGACCTTGAAGTCGGTGCCGGCGAGGACGTAGCCGCCCTGTCCGTACTCGTCGTTCAGGTAGGGCCGGACCGCGGGTGCGTTCATCCAGGGCGAGACGTTGAGATAGCGGAAGCTCGGGTTGTCGACGCCGAGCTCCTTCGTCGACTGGGCCATCAGGGCGGGGAGGGCGTCCCAGTCCAGCACGGCCATGTCCATGAGCGGCGCGTCGGGCTTCACCGTGCCGGACGGTCCGGTGCGCTTGGCGACGCCGCCGCGGTACTGCCAGGAGTCGACGGTCCTGGCTCCGGGCGCGGTGGGAATGTCGGCGAGCACGTACTCGTCGTAGACCTTCATGTCGACGAAGGTGGTGGTGCCCGTCTGCTGCTTGAAGGCCTCGATGGCGGTACGGATGTTGGCCGGGTCGATCAGACTGCCCTTGGGCGGGGTGACCGGCTTCGGCGTGCTCGCCTTCGGAGTGGGCGCGGGGGTCAGGACCACGGCGGTGCCCTGGGCCGGGGAGGCCGGACCGGAAACGGACGGGGTGCCGGAGGACTTGGCGTCCCCGCTCTTGCCCGAGCCGTCGCCCGCGTTCCCGTCGGGCAGCCAGTTGACGAGGCCGACGACCCCGGCGGTCAGGACCACCGCGAGGAGTCCGGCGAGCAGGGCGGGCCGTCGGCGCCGGCGCGGGACGGGCGGCGGCGGCGGGAAGGCCACGGGGACGGTGGACGCGTACGGGTTGCCTGCGCCCGGAACGAACGGCGTCGGCATGGGCGTCGGCGACTGGACGTGCGTCGCCGGTACGGGGCCCAGGCCGAGACCGGCGGCCGGGGTCGCCGGTCCGAAGCTCCCGAGGGCGGTCGGCGGTACCACCGGGGCCGCGCCTCCGAGAGCACTGCTCGCACCGCGGAGCAGCGCTTCCAGCTCCTCGGCGTCGGGCCGCACGGCCAGGTCCCGTACCAGCAGCCGTTCCAGTACGGGTCCCAGCGGGCCGGACCGGACCGGCGCGGGGATCGGCTCGTCGAGCACCGCGACCACGGTGGCCAGGCTGGTGGCCCGGCGCAGCGGGTGCACCCCCTCGGCGGCCACGTACAGCAGCATCCCCAGGGACCACAGGTCGGAGGCGGCCAGCCCCTCCGCGCCGCGCGCCCGCTCGGGCGCTATGTATTCCGGCGACCCGATCAGGGCTCCGGTCGAGGTCAGCCCGGTCGCGCCGTGCAGGGCGGCGATCCCGAAGTCGGTGAGCACCGCGGAGCCGCCCGGCCGCAGGAGCACGTTGGCCGGTTTCACGTCACGGTGCAGCACGCCCTCCGCGTGCGCGGCGCGCAGCGCGGAGAGCAGGTCGAGCCCGAGGCGCAGCACGTCCGCCACCGGCATCGGCCCGCCCTCCAGGCGGTCGGCCAGGGAACCGCCCCTGACCAGCTCCATCACGATCCACGGATGGCCGTCGGAGCCGGGCTCGGGCTCCACGATGTGGTGGATGGTGACCACGTTCGGGTGGGCGAGCCGGGCGAGGGCCCGGGCCTCGCGGACGGCGCGTTCGCGCAGTTGGACGACGAGCCCGGGCTGGGCGGCGGCGGTCGCCGGGTCCGGCGGCCGCACCTCCTTGAGTGCGACCTCCCGGTCCAGCGCGATGTCGCGGGCGAGCCACACCGTCCCCATCCCGCCACTGCCCAGGGGACGGGCGAGTTCGAATCGCCCGTCGATCAACCGTCTGCCGGCCTCACTGCTGTCCATGGCCGGTCATCGTAGGCGCCGCCACCGACGCCGGTGCACCCGTACCGGGACGTGGACAACACGAACCCCGGCCCGCGTGCCGGGCACGGCCCCGGGCCGGGGCGCGTGGCCGGCACGCGGCGTGGGTAGTGTGCCTGCCCGATGTCCCCGAGGGGCCGAGGCCCGGACGGAGGTGGAACGGGGTCCGAGTGGCTCCCGCCCGCCGAGTACGTCAAGACCATCCCCCGGGCGACCGCTTACGCCTGCCTCTACTTCACCGACCCCAACGGCCGCCCGGTACAGCTGCGTGCGACGTACGCCACGGAGACCTGGCAGTGGCCGGGCGGGAACATGGACCACGGCGAGACGCCCTGGGAGTGCGCGCTCCGGGAGTGCCTGGAGGAGACGGGCATCGCCTTCGGGGGCGAGCGCAAGCTGTTGGGCACGCAGTTCCTCGCCCACCGGGGCGAGTCCTGGCCCGCGAACCACATCGGCTTCATCTTCGACGGCGGCACCCTCACCGAGGACCAGATCGCCGCCATCGTCCTCGACCCCGAGGAACACAGCGAGGTACGGGTGCACTCGGTGCGGGAGTGGGAGGCCCTCATGACCCCGTCGAACTTCGCCCGCCTACGGGAGATCGACGCGGCCCGCCGTACCGGCACGGTGGCCTACATGGAGGTCTGACCCACGGCCCCCTGCCCCCTGCCCACGGCCCGCCGGCCCGGCGGTCAGTTTCGGGAGTTGCCGAAGAGGAGGCGGTAGGCGATCAGGAGGACCAGGGAGCCCGCGATGGCGGAGCCCCAGGTGGCGAGGTCGAAGAAGTCGTTCTGGATCGACCGGTCCAGGAACTTCGCCGAGAGCCAGCCGCCGGTGAAGGCGCCGGCGATGCCGATGAGGGTGGTGCCGATCAGACCGCCCGGGTCACGGCCGGGCAGCAGGACCTTGGCGATCCCGCCCGCCAGCAGTCCGAGGATGATCCAGCCGATGATGCCCATGCCCGTTCACTCCGCTTCGATGTGCGCGCGTCTTCGTGCGCGCGACGTCCGTTCAAGTCTCACAGGAGGAGACGCGTGAACAGGCGAAACGGTTCTCAGCCATGCCGCCGGGGCACGGGGGCGGACCGGAGGGCGGCCGCCATCGCCAAGCCCAGCAGCCCCGCTCCCGCCACGCCCGCCGCCAGGAATCCGCCCCGGGAGCGCCGGGACAGCACCGACCACGTCGACTGGGCGGAGGCGAACGAGCCCGCGCTCAGCACGGATCCCACCGAGGCGGCCGACAGCGCCGAGCCGATCGAGCCGACCGACAGCACGCTGCCGACCGATCCGATCGACAGGATCGATCCCACCGAACCGATGGACAGGATCGAGCCCTTGGAGCGGAGCGAGAGGAACGAACCGTCGTCGGCAGCCATGCGGCTCATGCTGCCACACCGGCCATCGGCGCGGCCTGGGGCGCGGCGACCACCGTCTGCTGCGGGGTCCGGGTGAGCAGCAGCACGCCCCGGGCCGCCGCGAGCGCTCCCGCCACTGCCAACAGGACTCCGAGGGCACCGCCTTGGATGCGTTCGCCGAGGAGGATCATCCCGATCGCGGCCGCGGCCAGCGGGTTGGTCAGGTTGACCACCGCGAGCGGGGCGCCCAGCCCGCCCCGGTAGGCCCGCTGGGACAGGAGCATCCCGCCGACCGCGAAGACCACCACGAGCAGGGCCACCGACACGACCCGGACGCTGAGCAGGGAGCCGCCGCGGCCACCCGCCACGGCGACGGTCTGGGTCAGGGCGGAGGCGGCCGCGGAGGCCAGCCCGGACGCCGTCGCGTGGCGCAGCCCCGAGCGGGTGTCGGTCCGTACCGTCAGCAGCATGATCACCGCGGCCGTGGCTCCGGAGACGGCGAGCGCCTCGGCCAGGGTCAGGGTCTCGTCGGGGGACGGGCCGGAGGCGGGCAGCAGGAGCAGGCCGAGGCCGACCACGGTGGCCAGGGTGCCGCGCCACTCGCTGGCCACGACCCGCCGCCCGGCGCCGCGGGCGCCCAGCGGTACGGCGGCGACGAGGGTGAGCGCGCCGAGCGGCTGGACCAGCGTGAGCGGCCCGTACCGCAGTGCGGCGGCGTGCAGGAGCGCGGCGGCGGCGTTCAGGCCCGCCGACCACCACCAGGCGCCGTTGCCGAGCAGGGCCGCGGTGCTGCGGGCGACCGCGCGGCGGGCGAGGCGTTCCTGGGCGACGGCGGCGGCCGCGTAGGTGACGGCCGCGGCGAGGCAGAGCAGGACGGCGAGGAGCGTGGAGTTCACCGGACCGCTCCTACGGGCGCCATGGGATCCGTGGCTGCCGCACCGGCGCCCGCCCCCGGACCCGCACCCGCCTGCCGTGGCACCGGCAGCGCGGGCCGGCCCGGCACGCTCCGCCGGGCGACGAGCGAGCGGCCGGCCGGGCGCGGGACCAGCAGCAGGGCGGCCCCGAGCAGCAGCGTGGCCACGATGGCGTCGAGCCAGTAGTGGTTGGCCGTGCCGACGACCACGAGCAGGGTCACCAGCGGGTGCAGCAGCCACAGGGCGCGCCACCGCGAGGAGGTCGCCGCGATCATGCCCAGAGCCAGCATCAGCGCCCAGCCGAAGTGCAGGGAGGGCATCGCGGCGAACTGGTTGGCCATGGTGTCGGCGGCGGGCGCGGCCCCGTAGACGGTCGGTCCGTAGACCTGACCGGTGTCGACCAGGTGGGCCGCGCCCAGCATCCGCGGGGGTGCGAGGGGGAAGGCCAGGTGGATGACGAGGGCGGCGCCGGTCAGGACGGCCAGGACCCGGCGGGTCCAGAGGTAGTGCGCGGGGCGGCGCAGGTAGAGCCAGACGAGGAAGAGCACCGTGGCGGGGAAGTGCACGGCCGCGTAGTAGGTGTTCGCGGTGTGCACGAGGGCGTCGCTGTGCAGGAGCAGTCGCTGGACCAGGCCTTCGCCGGGCAGGTGCAGGGTGCGTTCGGCGTCCCAGACCCGGGCGGCGTTGCGGAAGGCCTCCTCCGTGCGGCCGGTGGCGAGCGTACGGCCGAACTTGTAGACGGCGAAGAGGCCCACGACGAGCAGGAGCTCGCGTATGAGGCGGCGGCGGGGGCCCGGCCCCGCGCCGGCCCCGGCGGGTGTGGTGTGGGAGGTCATCCCCCGGTCTCGCTTCCTGTACAGCTGCACGGCTCTCAATCGACACACCAGTGTATCGATACATTCTCGTATCGATACGAGTGTGTACCGATACGCTCGCGTTCCCGTAGACTTTCACTAGAGACCGCTGCGGCGCGACCGAAATATCGCGGCGCGGCACCACCTGGCACGCAGCATCGAGGAGAGCCGCCCCATGACGTCGCCGACGCCGGAAGCCGCACCGGCCCCCGCGCGCCGCTCCAAGATCACACCGGAGCGGGAGCAGCAGCTCTACGACGCCGTCCTGGACCAATTGCGCGAGGACGGCTACGAGGCGCTGACCATGGAGAAGATCGCCGCCCGGGCCACCTGTGGAAAGTCCACGCTCTACCGGCAGTGGAAGACCAAACCGCAGCTCGTCGCCGCCGCCCTGCGCGCGGACCGGCGCGGGACCCTCGCCGCGGTGGACACCGGGACCCTGGCGGGCGACCTGCGCGAGGCGGCCCGGCTCGCCGCCTGCACTTCGGGGCGCGACACCCGGCTCACGCAGGCCCTCGGGCACGCGGTGCTGAGCGACGAGGAGCTGAAGGCCGCCCTGCGCGAGGCCCTGGTGGAGCCGGAGCTGGCGGCGTTCGACTCCATCGTGGCGCGGGCCGTGGCGCGGGGCGAGCTCGCCCCCGGGCACCCGGCCGTGGAGTTCTTGCCGGCGCAGCTGATGGGCGTACTGCGCATCCGGCCCGTGCTGGAGGGGCGCTACGCCGACGCCGAGTACCTCGTACGGTTCGTCGACGCCTGCCTGCTGCCGGTGCTGGGCGCGACCCCGCCCGGGGCGGACCGGGCTCCCCGCAGCCAGGCCCCCTGAACCAGCGGACCGCCGTCCCCGATGACCGGGCGGCGACCCGCTCGCGCTGCCTCGTGGGGACGGTGGCAGCGCGGCTCCCGGACCGGACGGCGGGCACTCCCTCGCGGAGTGGCCGCCGACCGGTCCGTGCGGCCATCCCGCGGGGTGGCCGGCCGGCTCAGCTCCGGGCCGCGCCCATCGCCCGCGCGAACTCCTCCGGGTCGGCGTCGAAGCCCCGCAGGACGGGGTCGATCGACCAGACCCCGGCGTCGTCGCGGGTGAACTCGGCCACCGTGACCGCGCTCGCCGCACCGAAGCCCGTGAGGTCGTCCACGGCGAGATCGGTGTAGCCCTCCCGGATGCGCAGTCCCTTTCCCGCGACGTCGGCGAAGGTCAGCGCCCGGCCGCCGCCCGGCCGCTGGATCACCACCCCCACCACGACCCGGGTCAACGCGTCGGCGATCCGGTTGAGTTCGAGGGTCATCACCTCGTCGAAGCCCAGCCCCAGCCCGGTCCGGCTGTCCCGGTTCAGCGTGATGGTGCCGTCGGGCGAACGGCTGCCGAAGTGCACCAGGTGGACGGGCTCCCCGTACGGGTCCGCGGCGGCGTACACCGCCGCCAGCAGGTCGAGGTCGTGGACGGGCGCTCCCGCCGGGCTGGGATCCCACCGCAGCGCGATCTCCACCTTGGCCAGGCCCTTGCGTACTCCACTCACCGAACTCCCCCTCCGAACACCGTGCGTTGCCCTCCCATGCTGTCACGGGCACCGCCCCGGGGCTCGAACGACCGTACGTTCCCGGCCAGTCCCGGGGCGGGGCGAATGCCTGTCGTCACACTCCCGTCGCCGACCGAGGCGGACGGGAGCCTGACGACAGACCCTGGGGCGGCGCCGGCTACCAGTCGCCGTCCTGTACGGGCTTGCCCGGCCGGGGCGCGTTGCCCAGGGGCGCGATCTGACCGGGGGCGGGTTCCGCCCACGGAGCCTCGTCGGCGCCGAGCCATTCGCCCACGGGCTGCACCTTGCCGAGGGTGCCGGAGGCGGCGAGGTCGGCCCCGTCCTCGTCGTAGTAGTCGAACCACGGCAGCCCGGCCTTGGTGTAGGCGGCCCGGTCCACCGGCGAGGGCGGCGGCTCCTCCCCGGTGATCCGGCGCCACTCGGGCGGGGTCACCAGGTGGACGAAGACCCGCGCGGCCGGCTCGGCCGCCCAGTCCTTCGCCTTGCGGTCGTCGCGGTACACCTCCTGCCGCATGGAGCCGCCGACGCCGAGGCCCATCGCCGGAGCCGCCTGCGGGGCGGGCCGGCCGCCCGCGCGCCGCAGCGGGCCCGCGGCCGAAGCCGCGGGCGGGGCCGCCGGCGCCCCGGGAGGCCCGCCCGGCGCCGGGGCCGCCATCGGCGCGGGCATCGCCATCTGCGTCCCCGGGAGGCCTGCGTAACCGCCTCCGTAACCGCCCGCGGGGCCGCCCGGCGGCAGGATCCCGTACGGAACGGCGCCGGTCGGGGCCGCCCCGGCCGTGCGCGCCCGCTCCCGCTCCTCCTCCCGCCACCTCGCCAGCGCCTTCGCTCCGAGCGGGAAGGCCTGGAGCTGCACGCCGCCCGCGGTCTCCTCGCCGGTGACCTGGCCCTCCACGGTGGCCCCGAGCCCCAGCGGGACGGCGACGAACTGGCGGACCGTACCCGTGCCCGAATTGATCCCGTCCAGCCACGGCTGGCGCGGCAGCACGAGGTAGTTCTGCGGCCGGCGCCCGAGCGTGCCCGTCCACCGCTCACCGGAGACGGCGCACACCTTGCCGACCCCGACCTGGAGCGCGGTGGGCTCCCGGGTGCCGCCGAAGCTGAGCCACATCGCCTCGCGCAGGTAGACGGGGAGCATCACCCCGCCCTTGGCGAGCCAGTCCGCCGGAACCGTGTCCGGATAGTCCTCCACCCGCCGCAGCGGAAACTCCCCCAGCCCCGGGGGCAGATTGTGCGTACCGGTCTCCGGGAGCCGCAGCGTCCGCATGAAACGGACCTGCGCCCCCTCGCCCAGCAGCAGTGCGTTCCCCTCGACCCGTACCCCGCCCTTGGCCACCTGACCGGCTCCTCTCCCGTTCAATGCCGGATCCACCGCAGGATCTGCCGCCGTTCCGGATCGTTACCCTCAAGATTTGCTCAGATGTCGTGACACTGCGCCCGACGAGTTCCTAGCTTCCTCATATACGCGCCCACCAGCCTCCGCGGTTCCCCGCGCCCCGGGCCGGTCCCGGTGCTCTCCGCGCGCTCCCGCGCGGCTCCGCTCGCCCGCGACCCCGCGTAACGGCGTACCTCAGGAAAGAGTGCAGCATGAAGGTTCCCAAGGCCGGCGCCATCGCCGCAGTGATCGGTCTCGCCCTGACCGCATCGGCGTGTGGCGGTGACGAGGACCAGAAGACCTTCTCCGTCGGCATCAAGTTCGACCAGCCCGGCGTCGGCATGCGGGAGCCCGACGGCAGCTTCACCGGTTTCGACGTGGACGTGGCGACGTACATCGCGAAGGAGCTCGGCTACCCGAAGGAGCGGATCACCTTCAAGGAGGTCCTCAGCAACGACCGCGAGCTCCTGATCCAGTACAACGAGGTCGAGATCGTGGCGGCCAGCTACTCGATCAACGAGAAGCGCAAGGAGAAGGTCGACTTCGCCGGGCCGTACTTCCTCGCGCACCAGGACCTGATGGTCCGCGCCGACGACCCGAGCATCACCAAGGCCCAGGACCTCAACAACGCCGACAAGCGGCTGTGTTCGGTGACCGGCTCGACCTCGGCGGAGAACGTCAGGAAGAACCTGGCCCCCAAGGCCAGCCTCCTGGAGCTCGGCGGCTACTCCGAATGCGTCGTCGCCCTCAAGGAGGGCCTGGTCGATGCCATGACCACGGACAACTCCATCCTGGCCGGCTACACCGCCCGCAAGGGCAACGAGGGCAAGTTCCGGCTGATCGGGCTGAGCCTGAGCAGCGAGAACTACGGGATCGGCATGAAGAAGGGCAACACCGAGCTCCAGGTCAAGATCAACAACGCGATCCGCAAGATGGTCGAGGACGGCACCTGGGAAGCGGCCGTGAAGAAGAACTTCGGCCCGGACTACAAGTACGAGGCCGCGCCCGCCATCACAACGGGCAGCTGACGACCGTCGAGGCGGTGGCCGGGTCCGACCAGTCCGCGTCGAAGCGGGCGTTGACCACGTAGAGCCGGCCGCCGTACACCGCGGCCGTCGTCGGCTCGTCGAAGCGCGGGTCGGTGATCTGCTTGACGAAGCGGGCCCGGCGGCCGTCCGCGCTCAGGGTGAACACGTCCACGGCGTAAGCCCAGTTGCGTACGACGTACAGCGTCCGCCCGTGCAGCACGAGCCCGTCTCCGTTGCGCACGGAGCCGCCGTCGAGCACGGTCCGGGTGGCGGCGCCGGTGCGCGGGTCCACCCGGAACAGCGCCTCGGCGGTGTCGTGCACCACGAGCAGGGCCCGGCCGTCGGGGGTCCGTTCGATCCCGTTGGCGCCCCAGTACGCGCCGCCGGGCGGGACCGGGTCCCACTCGCCGCCGAGCCGCAGGGCCCGCGGGGCCGCGCCGGGGCCGGTCAGGTCCCGGCCCACGGGCAGGAAGTACAGGACGTCCGCGAAGGAATCGGTGAACCAGGCACCGCCGCAGCCGACGACGGCGTCGTTGACGAAGGCCGCGCCGGTCGCGGCCTGGTGCGTGGCCAGAACCCGACCGTCCCGGGCGTCGATCATCCGGATCTGCCCGCTGGCGCCGCCGGCGACCAGCAGCCTGCCGTACGGGTCGAGCTTGAGCCCCACCGACATGGGACCCTCGCCCCGCGTGATGATCCGCCCGGCGCCGGTGGCGAGGTCGAAGCGGTAGACCGAGCCGTCGATCAGCGAGCCCGTGTAGGCCGTGCCGTGCGCGGAGACGGCGATCCCCTCGGGCTGGAAGCCCGCCGGGATCGCCACCGTGTCGGGCCGCGGCGGCCGGGCCGCCTGCTGCGCCCGAGTTTCCCGCGCCTGGGCGAGCGGCGCCCCCGCACCGACGAGCGCGGCGCCTCCCAGCGCCGCGGCAGCACCGATGAACCCGCGTCGTCCTATGCTTCCCGTCATGACTGACCCTCTCAACTGCCGTGCGCAACAGGTGGGTTGACTCGCACACCCCACCACATCGATGGCGCCCCGGCAGTCTCCGGTCAGGATCTTTCACAAGGGGACGACGAAGCTCACCCTTCCGAAACCGGGGCCTTGACGCGCAGGACGGTCAGGAACTCCCGCATCCAGGCGGAGTGGTCGGGCCACGCGCGGGCCGACACCAGCGTGCCGTCGACCACCGCTTCGGCATCCTCGAACTCGGCGCCGGCCGCCTTCATGTCCAGCTCCAGGGCCGGATACGCCGTGACCCGGCGCCCGTCGAGGGCGCCGGCCGCGGCGGTGATCAGGGGGCCGTGGCAGATCTGCGCGATCGGCTTGTCGGAACCGGCGAAGGCCGCCAGGATCCGCCGCACCTCGGGGTCGTTGCGCAGGTACTCCGGGGCCCGTCCGCCGGGCACCACCAGGGCCGCGTACTGCCCGGGGTCCACGTCGGCGAAGGCGATGTCCGCGGGCCAGGTGTACCCGGGCTTCTCGGTGTAGGTGTCGAAGCCGTCCTCGAAGTCGTGTACGACGAACCGCAGCTTCTTCACCGCCGGCGCCGCGATGTGGACCTCGTACCCCTCCTCGATCAACCGCTGGTAGGGGTAGAGGACTTCGAGGGATTCCGCCGCGTCGCCGGTCACGATGAGGATCTTCGGTGCCATGGGCTGCTCCTGGTAGGGCTGTTCACGGTGTGGCCTCCGTTACCGTGCCCGCGCCGCCCGCTCCTGCATAGGGATTCTTGCGCCAATCACCCGCATGACGCGGTTGATGACGCGCGTAGAAAATCCTGCCTCCGGACACGTGCTTTTTACCTGTAGGGCACATGACAATGTGAACCTCGCTCTGCCACCTGATGCCCCGCCAATTCCCCGGGCGGGAGCGGTGCGTGTGGAGAGGTACCCCCACGTGATGAGAATCTCGCGCCTTACTCCCTGGGCAGCCGGCCTCGCGGCCGCGTCCCTCATACTGCTGCCGGCCTCCGCCTCGGCGGGCCAGCAGAAGGAGGCCGCCCCCACGGCGGCTTCGGCCTCCGTCGCCGTCGACACCTACTACGCCACGGCCGAGGGCAAGACCGGCGCCGCGC
The DNA here is from genome assembly GCF_026343255.1 of Streptomyces sp. NBC_00086. Taxonomy (NCBI): domain Bacteria; kingdom Bacillati; phylum Actinomycetota; class Actinomycetes; order Kitasatosporales; family Streptomycetaceae; genus Streptomyces; species Streptomyces sp. NBC_00086. Next base: position 575,174 of record NZ_JAPELZ010000001.1, read on the forward strand.
TCAAGACGGCGCTGCACAACATCATCAAGACCCAGTCCAAGGTGACGTACGACGGTGTGTGGAACGCCCTGAAGGTCACCGACCAGGACCCCGCGAACTCCAACAACGTCATCCTGGTCTACTCGGGCCGCTCACAGTCGAAGTCCACCAACGGCGGCGGCGTCAACGACTGGAACCGCGAGCACGTCTGGGCCAAGAGCCACGGCGACTTCGGCACCGCCACCGGCCCCGGGACCGACCTGCACCACCTCAGGCCCGAGGACGTCACCGTCAACAGCACCCGCGGGAACAAGGACTTCGACCTGGGTGGCGGCGCGGTCTCCGAGGCCCCCGGCAGCCTGACCGACGCCGACTCCTTCGAGCCGCGGAACGCGGTCAAGGGCGATGTCGCCCGCATGCTGCTCTACATGGCCGTGCGCTACGACGGCGGTGACGGTTTCGCCGACCTGGAGATGAACGACAAGGTCAACAACGGCAGCGCGCCGCTCTTCGGCAAGATCAGCGTCCTGAAGCAGTGGAACCTGCAGGACCCGCCGGACGCCTTCGAGCAGCGCCGCAACCAGGTCATCTACGACACCTACCAGCACAACCGGAACCCGTTCATCGACCACCCGGAGTGGGTCAACTCCATCTGGTAGACGGGCCCACGGCCCTACTGCGCGCCGAGGGCCATCCACTTCTCCGGTGCCGCGAGCGGCTCGAAGCCGGCCTTCGCGTACACCTCGTGGGCGTCCGCGGTCGCCAGCAGGATCCTGCGCAGCCCGTACGGGGCGAGGTGGTCCCGTACCGCCCCCGCCAGGGCGGTCCCGAGCCCCTTGCCCCGTACGCCCCGGTCCACGTACACGTCGCAGAGCCAGGCGAAGGTGGCCCGGTCGGTGATGACGCGCGCGTAGGCCACCTGGAGGCCCGACACGGCGTCGTAGACCCCGTAGTTGAGCGACCCGTCGATGGCGGCGTCCTGCTTCTCCCGGCTCCGGCCGAGGGCCCAGTAGGCGTCCCCGGACAGCCACCGGTGGATCAGCTCCCGGTCCAGGCGGCCGGGGTCGGTGGAGATCTCATGGCCCTCGGGCGAGGGCAGCGCACTGTCGTCCATGCCCGCATCCAAGCAAAGCGGACGGCACCCGGCCAGCGGGTTTCGACAGCCGGGACGCGGCCGGCCCGGCTGCGGGCGGCCGCGATACCGCCGGCCACGTCCAGGCCGGCCGCGCTGCAGCCGGTCGCGCTACAGCCGGTCGGCCAGGGCCTTGAAGGCCGGCCAGTCCAGGGCCGGGGTGCGGGAGTCCCAGACCTTCTGGGACAGGGCGGCGAGCGGGAGCCTGATGCCGGCCGCGACCTGGGCCTGGGTCTGGGCTCCGGCCAGATCGCACCAGACGGCCAGCCGCGCGCCCAGGATCTGCCCGGCGTACCGCGCGGGCACGGCCGCGGTGCCGCGCAGCACGAGCGGGGTCCACCGCTCGTAGATGCGCCGGCCGTCGGGGTACGTGAACTGGTTCGGCTGCCCCAGCACGTAGTAGAGGTACTCGTCGTTGAGGTTGACGACCTTGCGGCCCTCCCGCAGGTACTCCAGTGGCGGCCGGGCCCCGCCCTCCTTGCCCGTCCAGTACTCGACCTGGATGTCCTTGGCGGGCTGGACGAGCCCTCCGGTGAAGAAGCCGTCGTTCCAGGCCGCCGGCGCGCGGCCTGCCGAACGGACCACGTCCGCCCGGTCGTTCAGCCAGCCCGTCGCGAGGTCCTGGACCCGGGCGGTGGGCCCGTACTGCTGCCGGGCGGCGGCCGTCAGCTGCGGGAAGGAGGCCTGCGGATCGCGGTAGACCAGGGCCTGGTACTCGTCTGCGCCCAGGTTCCACAGGGCGCCGGGGAACAACGGCAGGTATTCCCGGAGGAGTTCGTCCACGAGCTTCGCCGCGGCCGGGTTCGCTATGTCGACCGCCCCCTTGACCGCCCGGCCCTGCACGTCGCGCAGCTGCAGTCCGGGGTGGGCGCGCAGGACCGCTCCGAGGTGGCCCGGCGAGTCGATCTCGGGGACGACCGCGATGTGCAGCCGGGCGGCGAGCGCGGTGATCCCGCGCACCTGCGCCTTGGTGAGGTGGGGGGTGGAGACGATCTCGGGGTGGGTGTCGGACTCGATCCGGAAGGCCTGGTCGTCGGAGAAGTGCAGGCCGAGCTGGTTGAGCTTGAGGTCGGCCATCTCGCGCAGCCGGTCCTCGATCCAGTCCGGGGTGAAGTGCTTGCGGGCTATGTCGAGGTTGAGCCCGCGCTGCGGTTTGGCCGGGGCGTCGCGCACGGTGCCCTCCGGGGCCGAACCGCCGCCGCTCACCTCCTGCTTGAGGGTGCGGGTGCCGTAGAACACCCCGGCCTGGTCGGGTCCGGTGATGCGGACCTGCCCGTCGCGCACGGTGAGGGTGTACGACTCGGGCGCGCCGGAGCCCTTCGGCCCGAGGGCCAGCTCCACGTCGCCCTTGCGCGGGGTGGCCGACTCGGCGAATCCGATCCGCAGCTCACCGGCCAGCAGCTTGCCCTCGTCCGCCAGGGCCGCGCTGTCGGCAGGCGGTACGACGACCCGCGCCTCGGGGCCGGGCCGCCAGCCGGGGCCGCGGGCCGCCACGTGTTCCCGTACGGCCGGGACGGTGCGCGGGGCGGTGGACAGCGCAAAGGTCGGCGTCGGCGAGGGCGCCGCGGCTTGCGGGGTGGAGGGGGTGGCGGCGGGGGTGGCCGGGGCGGCGGCGGGGTCCGTCGCGCTCGGCGGGGTGCTCGCCGCGGCCGGGACCCGGGTGTCCGCCGGGCCGGGCGTACCGGACGCACAGCCCGGGACGGCGACAAGGGTGACCAGCGCGACGACCGTTGCCGTCGCGCTGACGTGGCTGCGCCCGTACTGCTTCGTCTGTCGCATCATGCTCCTGTCCCCCGTACCAACGTGGCACGGGGGACAGCGCGGCGCGACCCGGGCGATCGGGCGATCAGGCGAGGGCGCCGAGCGCCGACTCGGCGAAGCCGTGGTCCTGGGCCGGGGCTCCGCCGCCGACGCCGATGGCTCCGACGAGCCGGCCGTCGCGGTGGACCGGCAGCCCGCCCGCGATGAACAGCAGCGGCCGGTCCAGGGCGGTGGGCAGGGTGTGGAAGGGGCCGCCGGGCTGGACGGCGTCGACGAGATCGGCGGTCGGGGCATCCAGCTGCAGCGCCGTGAAGGCCTTGCGGGTACTGGTCTCGCCCGAGATCAGGACGGCCCGGTCGTCGCGCCGGAAGGCGAGCGGGTGGCCGCCCGCGTCGAGCACGGTCACGCTGACGGCGACCCCGGCGGCTTCGGCGGCGGCCGTGGCGGCGGCGACGAGCGTCTCGGCGTCGGCGGTGGTCAGGGGGGCTACGGCGGTGCGGGTGCGGGTGGGGGTGGACATGCGGGTCTCCTGTGACGTGAGGGGAGGTGGTGTGGGGTGGAGTGGAGTGGTGTGGGGTGGACGGTGGATCAGTGGCGGGCCGGTACGGCGGCTGCGGTCACCGTCGGGGCGCCGGCCGCGATGACCCGGCTGCCGCCTTCGCCGCCCGCGCGGGTCCCCGTACGGCGTTCCAGCGCGCCGGAGACCAGGGCGAGGGCCAGGGCGGAGGCGGCCAGTGCCGCGCCGACCCAGTTCGGGGCGGTCCAGCCGAGTCCGGCGGCGATGACGAGGCCGCCGAGCCAGGCGGCGAGGGCGTTGCCGAGGTTGAAGGCGCCGATGTTGACGGCGGAGGCCAGGGTCGGGGCGCCGGCGGCCTGGTCGAGGACCCGCTTCTGCAGCGGCGGCACGGTGGCGAAGCCGAGGGCCCCGATGAGGAAGAGGGTGACGGCGGCGCCGGCCCGGGTGTGGGCGGTGAGGGTGAAGGCGGCCAGGACCACGGCGAGCGCACCCAGGGAGGTGTAGAGCATCGGCATCAGCGCGCGGTCGGCGAAGCGGCCGCCGACGAGGTTGCCCGCGACCATGCCGAGGCCGAGGAGGACGAGCAGCCAGGTGACGGAGGTGTCGGCGAATCCGGCGACGTTGGTCATCATCGGGGTGATGTAGGTGATGGCGGCGAAGACCCCGCCGAAGCCGAGGACGGTCATCCCCATCGCCAGGAGCACCTGGACGTTGCGGAACGCCGCCAGCTCGTGGCGGATCCGTACGCCCTCGGGGCGCGGCAGGTCGGGGACGAGCCGGGCGATGCCGAGCAGGCCGAGGAGACCGAGCGAGGCGACGATCAGGAAGGTGACGCGCCAGCCGAGGTGCTGGCCGACGAGGGTGCCGAGGGGGACGCCGACGACGTTGGCCACGGTGAGGCCGGTGAACATCATGGCGATGGCTCCGGCCTTCTTCTCGGGGGCGACGAGCTCGGCCGCGACGACCGCGCCGATGCCGAAGAAGGCGCCGTGGGCGAGGGAGGCCACGACCCGCCCGGCGAGCATGACGCCGAAGGCGGGGGCCAGCGCGGAGACCACGTTGCCCACGATGAACAGGCCCATGAGGAGCATCAGCATGCGCTTGCGGGGGATGCGGGTGCCGAGGACGGTCATGAGCGGGGCGCCGAGGACGACACCGAGGGCGTAGCCGGTGACCAGGAAGCCTGCCGTGGGGATCGAGACGCCGTAGGTGGCGGCGACCTCGGGAAGCAGGCCCATGATCACGAATTCGGTGGTGCCGATCCCGAAGGCGCCGATGGCGAGTGCGAGGAGTGCGAGAGGCATGAGGGTGCCCTTCAGGAGCTACAGGCGCTCCAGGGGGAGGGAGAGGGAGGCGGCGGGCCCGGCGATTGCCGCAGCGGGTTGCCTGCGTCCACATTAATTGCAGACGCGGGATATTTGCAAGCGCGGGCAATTGCAGACGTGCCCTATCCTGGAGTGACACGCCTTCGAGGAGGAAGCCATGACGGCCACGGACAGCGCACTCACCGCCCTCTCCCAGGGCTGGTGCGCCCTCTCCCTCCTGCACGGGCGGATCGAGACGCACATCGAGCGCGCGCTCCAGGCCGGACACGACCTGAGCGTGCGCGAGTACTCCCTGCTCGACGTCCTCAGCCGCCAGCACAGCGGCCCCGGCGGCCACCTGCGCATGCACCAGGTCGCGGAATCGGTGGTGCTCAGCCAGAGCGCGACGACCCGGCTGGTCAGCCGGCTGGAGGACCGCGGGCTGCTCAGCCGCTACCTGTGCGACACCGACCGCCGGGGCATCTACACCGAAGTCAGCGCGGCCGGCCTGGAACTCCTGGCCGAGGCCCGCCCCACCAACGACACCGCCCTGCGCGAGGCCCTGGCCGAGGCGTCGCACGATCCGGAACTCGCCCTGCTGGTGGCCGCGGTACGGAACACCCCGGCGGCGGACCGGGGGATCCAGGCGAACCAGACGGCCTAGACCCGCCGGGCCAGTACCTGGCCCGGCCAGGTGCCGGAGAGGAAGCCGGCGGTGCGGGTGAAGCCGTTGCGCTCGTAGTACGCGACCAGTTCGCCTGTGCCGCCCGCCCAGCAGTCGACGCGCAGCAGCTCCACGCCGGCCCGCCTGGTCTCCTCCACGGCCCGGGCCAGCAGCGCGGCGCCGATGCCCAGGCCGGCGTGGCGCCGGTCGGAGACCAGCAGCCGCACGTACCGCTCGGGTTCCCCGGCCGGCTCGATCATCGGCATCTTCGGGCTGGGCCCGGAGTCCAGTACCAGGGCTCCGACGGGCATCCCGTCCAGCTCCGCGAGGTACGGGGAGTTCTCGGTCGTGTACCGCTGGACGCGCTCCACCCCGCCGGGAATGCGCGAGTACGGGATCGTCCCCCACTGCTCGGTGTTCCCGCGGGCGTTCATCCAGGCCACCGCGGAGTCGAGCATGTCCAGAACGGCCGGAACGTCCGCCGGACCACCCGGCCGGATCCGTATGCCGTGGGTCGTGGTGTCGTTCATGGGGCGAGCCTAATCGGTGCCGCGGTGGCTCAGCGCGCGGTACTCCGAGGGCGTGAGCCCGTACGCCTCGCGGAAGGAGCGGCTGAAGACCGCGGGTCCGCCGAAGCCCCAGCGGGCGGCGATGGACTGCACCCGGTGGGCGGCGAGTTCGGGCCGGGCCAGGTCGGCGCGGCACTCTTCGAGGCGGCGCCGCCGGATCCGGGCCCCGACGCTCTCCCCCTGCCCCTGGAAGAGCTGGTGGAGCCCGCGCACCGAGATGTTGTGGCGGGCCGCGATGGCGGGCGGGGCCAGCTCCGGGTCCCCGAGGTTGTGCTCGATGAAGGCGTTGATCCGCCGTAGGAGGACCTCCGTGCGGGCTTCGGAGGGGATCCGGTCCTCGGCGTTCAGGTGCTGGGCCAGGCAAGCCGTGGCGAGGTCGACGGCGACCGCGCCGAGCCGGGCCAGTTCCTGCGGCTCGCATTCGGCGGCGTGGTCCTCCAGGGCGGTCATGAAGGAGGCCAGGATCGCCGCGATGCCACGGTCACCCGGTATCCGGCGGGCCAGCAGCCGCTCCAACCGCTCGGGACGCAGCGGCAGCACGTCCCTGGGGAGCATCAGGATCGTCGCCCGCACCTGGCCGCCCTCCGCGAGCATCGTGTTGTCGGAGGGGAGCGAGGTGTCCCACAGCATGAGGTCCCCGGCCCCGACCGTGCACGCGTTGCGGTGCTGGGACATCGACGTGACGCCCGAGCGCAGCAGGGCCAGTTGGTACTGCTCCGGATCGCCGCGCCTGATCAGCGCGGGAGTGCGCCGCGAACGCAGGGGCGACAGGGTGAACTTGGACGCGCGCAGGGGCCCCAGGTCCACTACGGCGGCCTCCCCCTGGAACTCGGCCGGGCGCTCGCTGCTGAGGGCGGCCGGCATCACCTCGCGCGAGATGATGTCGGCGTACCAGTCGAACCGCTCCCCCGCCGGCACCCCGCCCGACGACACCACGTGCCACATCCCGCGCCCCCTGTTCGATCTCTTCGGCCTCTTCGGCCTCTTCGACAGGATCCAAGGATGCGGCCAACCGATCTCCGTCGGCGCATGGTTGGGGCCGCGCGGCGCCCCGCGCCCCGCCCCCCGTCCCGTCAGCGGCGGCTCGGTGAAGCCGTCGGCGGCGGGGACGAAGGCGAGGACGACGGGCGCGACGAAGCGGAGGGGGCGGAACTCGGCTGTGGCGCACTCGTACCGGGCTCCGGAGCCCGCGACGGGCTCACGGTGGGCACGTACGAGTGCGTGGGCGTGGCCGACGGAGCCGAAGGAGGCGTGATCGGCGACGGGGATGCCGACGGGGAAGGAGACGGGGACGGATCGGCCGGGACGGGCCCCGGAGCCGAGCCGGTCGGCGTGGGCGACGGCGGCGCGGCCGGCGGCACCGGTACCGGGCCCGGGCGGACCGAAGCGTCCGGAGCCAGTACGGCGTACCCCACCATCACCGCGGCGGCGGCCGCCAGGCCCGCCAACGGCAGGGTGAAACCGCGCGGCCAGGCCCACGGCACGCTCCGCACCCCCGGCCCGGGCGGCTGCGCCGGGCGCAGTTCGCGCACGGTGATCCCGGCCGCGCGGGCGTCCAGGGCCTGCCGCAGCCGGTGCTCCACCGGCCTCCCGGAGGGTTCGCAGGGCTCCGGCGGCTCCCAGCCCGGCCCCATGGGCGGCTCCTGCCCACGCGTCATATCCGACCCTCCAGAATCCGCTCCAGCGCGTCCAGCCCACGGCTCGCGTTCGATTTGACCGCCCCACGGCTGATCCCCAGCGTCTCGGCGATCTCCGCCTCGCTGAGGTCCGCCCAGTAGCGCAGCACGAGGACCTGCCGCCGCCTCGGCGTCAGCCGCCCCAGCGCGGCGAGGACTTCGCGGTGCGCCTCGTCGAGGACCACGGACGCCTCGGCGGAGGGCACGTCGGCGGGTGCCTGCGGGGTCCACGCGCGGGCGGTCCGACGGCGGCGCAGCACGGACCGGGCGGTGTTGACGACGGCGGTGCGCAGGTAGCCCAGGGCGTTGTCCACCTCGGTTATCCGCTCGCCGTGGCGCCGGTACAGCGCCGTGAAGGCGTCCTGCACCACGTCTTCGGCGGTACCGAGATCGTCGACCAGCAGCACCGCCAGCCGGACCATCCGCAGCCGGTGGGCGTGGTAGAGCTCGGTCACGGTGGGCGGCGGGCCGCCCTCCTCGGAGGGATGGCCGTACGTGTACCCGTGCCGGTACGGCTCCGGCGGCGCGGGCGGGGCCTGCGCCGAGGAGCGCTCACGGCGCAGCAGGAACGACCACAAGCCCCGCCACGGCCGGTCGAAACCGGGCGCGGCGGGGCCGGCGGATGGTGCGAGGTGGAGCACGGGGGTCCTCAGCCGTTGGCGCGGCGCCGCACGGTGTACAGGGTCGCGGCCCCGGCGGTGATCAGCACGGCGGCCCCGGCGCCGAGTGCGGCGTTGGTGGCGGAGGAGCCAGTATGCGCGAGCTCGGACCCGCCGGGTGAGGCGGGGGCGGCGCTCGGAGCCGCGCTCGGGACGGCGGTCGGCGTCCCGCCCGGGGCGACGGTCGGGGACGCGCTCGGGCGGACGCTGGGGGCCGCGCTCGGCGTCGCGCTCGGGGGCCGGCTCACCGAGGGCGCGGGGGCCGAGGGGGCCGCGCTCGGCGCGGTGCTCGGCGCGGGCGCGGGTGCGGTCGCGGTGGGCGTGGCGGACGCCCCTTGTGCGGCGGAGGCCGGCCCGGCCAGCGCGACGGCCACCCCGGCTGCGGCGGCGGCGAGGCCCGCCGCCCTGCGGACGGACAGCGGGGCGCGCTTCAGGTTCTTCACGGTGGTTCTCCACGGTCGGCTGCGGGGGCGCGGGATCACGCCCTTCACCCCCGCACGACGCGCGAGTGCCCGGGAGGTTGCCGCCGTTCCCGAAAAACTTTTCGCGGCCCCCGGCCCCCGGCCCCCGGCCCCCGGCTCCCGGCTCCCGGCTCCCGGCGCCGCCCGCTCAGACCCGGCGCGACGCCCGTGACCCCCGCGAGCCCCGCTCCTCCCGCAGTCGCCGCAGGACCGTGCCGATGACGGCCACCCCCTCCTCGATCTCCCCCACCGTGCCCGCCGCGTAGCCGAGCACCAGGCCCGGCGGTCCCGGGTTCACCCGGTGCCAGGACAGCGGGTGCGCCTTGACCCCGAGCTCCAGAGCCGCGGCGGCGAGGACCGTGTCGTCGAGGGCCGGGGCGTCGGGTGCCCCGCCGCCGAGTGCCCTGTCGTCGAGTGCCCTGTCGTCGATGCCGCCGGGCCCGGGGGCATCCCCGTCGAAGGCGACCATCAGGTGCAGCCCGGCCGCCGCCCCGTGCACCCGCGCGCCGGGCAGTTCGGCGGCGATCGCGCGGAGCATCGCGTCCCGCCGGGTCCGGTGGCGGCGGCGTACGAAGCGCAGGTGGCGCTCCAACTCCCCCGAGGCCATCAGCCGGGCCAGCACCAGCTGGGCGAGAACGGGATTGCCGAGGTCGGCGTAGCGCTTGGCCTCGATCACCGCGTCCAGCCGGCGTCGCGGGACCAGCAGCCAGCCCAGGCGCAGGGCGGGGGCGAGGAGCTTGGAGACGCTGCCGGTGTAGCAGACGGCCTCCGGGAGCAGGGCCCGCAGGGCGGGGACGGGGGCGCGGTCGTAGCGGTGTTCGGCGTCGTAGTCGTCCTCGATGACGACTCCCCCGGCCGCCGCCCAGCCGAGGAGTTCGCGGCGCCGCTCTCCGTCGAGGACGACCCCGGTCGGGAACTGGTGCGCCGGGGTCAGCACCACCGCCTGGGCCGGGCCGGCGGCCAGGGCGGCGGTGTCGATGCCGCCCCCGTCCACCGGTACGGGCAGGATCTCCATGCCCCCGTGCCGCAGCTGCTGGCGCGCCCCGAGCGAGCCGGGGTCCTCCACGGCCACGCGCCGTACGCCCTCCGCGCGCAGCACTTGGGCCAGCAGTCCCAGCGCCTGGGCCACGCCCGCCACCACGACCACCTCGTCGGGGTCGGCGCGGATCCCTCGGTTCAGGGCGAGCCAGCCGACGATCGCCTCGCGCAGGGCGGGGGCGCCCTGCGGGTTCCCGTAGCCGAAGTCGGCGGGGGTGAGCTCGGCGAGGACCCGGCGCTCGGCCTGGAGCCAGGCCGTGCGCGGGAAGGCGGTCAGGTCGGGCGCGCCGGGCGAGAGGTCGATCCGGCACGGGGCGGCGCGCAGCGCGTCGACGGGTCCGCCCCGTGGCCCCGGGGTGAACGGGCCGGCCGGATCCGGGACTCCGGAGGGGCCGGACCGGGCCGGGGTCGGCCGCTCGGTCACCGGCGCGGCGACCACGACGGTCCCGGCCCGGCCGCGGCCGGCCACCTGGCCGGTCTCCGCCAGCCGCTGGTAGGCCTCGGTGACCAGCCCCCGGGAGACCCGCAGTTCGGCGGCGAGGACGCGGCTGGCCGGGAGCCTGCTGCCGACGGCGAGCGTGCCGTCGGCGATGGCGGCGCGCAGCCGGTCGGCGAGCCAGTCGGTGCGGCCGCCGGCCGGGGCGCGGCCGATGTCGAGCTGGAGGAAGTCCGATCCGGCGCTCTCTCCTGGCGCTGCTTCGTTCACCGCTTCTTCGTTCACCGCTTCTTCGTTCACGGCTGCTTCGGACCCCTGGATGGACCCCTGGATGGCACTCTCTTTGGACCTGTCCACGGGTCCATTGTGGCGCCAGGCTCGACGGTATGAGTACCTCGCCCCCTTCGTCCCGGCAGTTGCGCGACCTCGCCCCCGGCATCGCCGGCATGGCCCTGGTCGGCAGCAGCGTCACCGTCTCCCACTCCCTCGTGGACGCCCCGCTCTTCGGCGTGCAGGCCGCCCGGTACGCGGTGGCCGCGCTGCTCCTCTTCGGTCTGGCCCGCCTCGCCCGGGTGCGGGTCAGGGCCCCGCGCGGCCGGGAGTGGCTGTGGCTGGCCGGGGTCGCCGCGACCGGGCTGGTGCTGTTCAACGTGGCCGTCGTACGGGGCGTCGCGCACGCGGAACCGGCCGTCATCGCCGTCGCCGTGGCCTCGGCGCCGATCCTGCTCGGGGTGATCGGGCCGCTGCTGGAGGGCCGCGGGCCCAGCCCCCGGGTGGTGGTGGCCGCACTGGTGGTCGTCGCCGGGGCGGTCCTGGTGGAGGGAACCGGCCGGACCGACGCCGCCGGGGTGGGCTGGGCCGCGCTCGCGCTGGGCTGCGAGGCCGCCTTCACCCTGCTCGCGGTACCGGTGCTGCGGCGCCACGGCCCGTGGGGTGTCTCCCTGCACGCGGTGTGGCTGGGCGCGGTGATGCTGGCGGTGCTCACGGTGTGCGTCGAGGGGCCTTCGGAGCTCGTGTCGGTGAGCCCGCGCCAGTGGGCGGCCGCCGGATACCTCGCCGTCCTGGTGACCGCGGTGGCCTTTCTCCTCTGGTACCGCACGGTGGCCGCGGTGGGCGCCGGCCGGGCCGGGCTGCTGGCCGGGGTGGCGCCGCTCGCCGCGGCGGGCGCGGGAGCCGTCACCGGCGGCGGGGTGCCGGGGCCGGCGGTGTGGCTGGGCCTGGCCGTGGTGGTCGCCGGGCTGGCGGTCGGACTCCGGCCGGAGCGGACCCCGGGCGGGCCGGCGGTCGCACCAGGCGCACCGGTCGCGCCGATCGCACCCGTCGCCCCGGTCGACCCCGGTGCGCCGGTCGCCCCCGGCACGCCGATCGCGCCGCCGGCGCGAATGCCTCGTAACGCCCAGGAGTCCGCGGCCCCTTGAGCACTCCCCGCGTTGTGGATCACAATCCGCAGATGGCAACGCCTCCGTACAGCAGCTGGATGCGGTACTTCTCACCGACCGCCAACCACCGCCGGCTCGGGCTGGTGTGCCTGGGCGTGGGCGTGCAGCAGGGCGTGCTGCCGGTGGTCGGCCCGCGCGCCCTCGACCACCACGTCGCGGTGGTGGTGTGCGCCGGCCGGGGCTGGTTCAGCCACGGTGGACGGGCCCCGCAGCCGGTGACGGCCCCGGCGCTGCTGTGGCTCGTGCCCGGGGTGGAACACCACTACGGCCCCGATCCGCAGACCGGCTGGGACGAGTGCTTCGTGGACTTCGCGGGCCACAGCGTGGAGGCGTACACCGACCTCGGCTACGTCACCCCCGACCGCCCGCTGGTACCGCTCAGCGGCACGGCCGGGGTGCGGCACGTGGTCGACGGGATCGTCCGGGCGGCCCGGCTCGGCGGCCCCCTGCTGGAAGTGGAGGCCGCCGCCGCCGTGCACGGGCTGCTCGTCGCGCTGCGCTACGCCCGGGCCGAGGTGTCACGGCACGGGGACACCGTGATGGACACCCTGGCCCGGGACGCGCTGCTGCCGATCTCGGTGGCCGAGCACGCCGCCCGGCTCGGGATGACCCTCCCCGAGCTGCGCGGCGCGGTGCGGGGCAGTACCGGGGAGGGGGTCAAGGAGTACCTCCTCGGCATCCGCCTGAGCCGGGCGAAGGAACTGCTGGCCCGCACCGACCTGCCGGTCGCCGGGGTCGCCCGGCGGGTCGGTTACGAGGACGCCGCCTACTTCAGCCGGCTGTTCAGCCGCCGGGTGGGCGTGGCGCCCGTCCGGTTCCGCCAACAGCAGTCGGTGCAGCAGCAGTCGCCGCGGTGGCTCCAGGAGCCACCGACGCCCGTCACGGCAGGTAGCCGATGTTGAGCTCCGCGACCGCCGCCCACGGATTGCCCGAAACCTCGCTCGTGGCCTTGAGCTTGACGTAGCGCGCGGTCCGCGCCGTGAAGGCGACGTCCTGCTGCGTGGTGGTGTTGGGATAGGTCCCGGAGGCGGCCGCGGTCCCCCAGGTGACCCCGTCCGTGGACGTGAGGACCTGGTAGTCGGCGATGCGTCCGTTGCTCTGCGTCTGGCGGGGCAGGTAGTGCAGGGCGGAGACGTTGTAGGAGGCGCCGAGGTCGAGGGTGATCTCGTGCGGCATCGCCGCGGTGGCCTGGTACCACTGGGTGTGCCAGATGGTGGCGCTGTCCCCGTCGAGCACGTTGGCCGCGGCGCCGTTCTCGCCGGCGGTCTCCTGGCTGTCGACGGCCTTGATGCTCATCTGCGTCTGCGGGACCAGGAGTTCACCACCGCCCCCGGTGCCCAGGTCGTCGATGGCGAGGTCGTCGAGGATGAAGTCGGCCTCGTTGTGGGAGCCTTCGCCGGTCACCTTCCGCACGCCGATCCAGGCGTCGGTGCCCGCGGTGAAGGTCTTGGTGAAGGTGGTGGGCGTACGGGCCTGGTTCAGCGCGGTGGCCGTCTCGGTGCTGCCGGAGCCGGTGATGAACTGGTAGTCCCCGCTGAAGCCGTTCTCGTAGCCGAAGGTGACCTTGTACGAGCGGCCGGGCGTCAGCCGCAGGGTCTGCGGGAGGGTGCGGTAGACCAGGCCCTGCCGCTCCTCGTGCGATTTGAGCGAGTTCTGCCCGCTGATCACGTCGTCGACCAGCTTCCCGCTCCAGCCGGCCTGGGTGTACGGGGCGTTGCGCTGGGCGATGTGGGTGCGCGGGTCGGTGGCCGCGCCGCCGGCTCCGCCGAAGGCGAAGGGGCCCCAGCCCGCGTCGACGTTCTCGAAGTCCTCCGTGAACCAGTGGCCGTTCAGCGGGGTGCGGGCCGAGCGGACGACCCGTACGTCGTCCAGGTAAACGGTGCCGGAGCCGGAAGCCGCGGACAGCTTGAGGGTGGCCGCCGACTGCCCCGCGGGGACGTCGAAGAGCACCTTCATGCGCTGCATCTTGGTGCCGTTCTTCTCGCTGCCGCCGAGGCTGTTGGTCAGCGTCGAGGAGTCGGCGTAGACGGAGGCGGCCGAGCCTCCGGCGGGGGTCACGGTGAGGGTGGCGGCGCGTCCGGCCGGGGTCGAGACCCAGACGGAGGCGGCGTAGGTGCCGGGGGTGAGCCCGGTGAGCTGCTGGGAGACGGCGGGCGCGGTGCTCGCGGCCATCGTGAGCTCGTTCTGCCCCTGGGCGTTGCGGGTGACGGCGGCGCCGGTCCCGGTGACGGACCAGGCGTTCAGGTTGCCGGAGAAGAAGGAGGGGTCCTTGACGGGGGCGCCCTGGCCCCAGTTCGGGTCGGCCTGGGCGGGGGCGGCGCCGTTGGTGACGACGTAGGCGGTCCTGGCGGCGGCGTTGATGGTGACCTGCCCGCCGGTGACGGCCAGGTCCCCGACCAACTGGCGTCCGGTGTCGGTCAGTTTGTACAGCTTGGGCGAGGACCAGCCCGCCGGCAGGGCCCAGGTGGTGGAGGCGGCCTTGTCGTTCCAGTGGTAGAGCTTGCCGTCGCGCGGGAGCAGGTAGGCGGAGCCGTCGAGGACGGTCCGGCCGGCGGTGGTGATCTTGCGGGTGTTCCCGGAGGTGGTGACGGTGGTGCCGTTGGCGAGGGTGACCGCGCCCGCGGTCCACTTCACGATCGGGGATTCCTGGAGGTACTTGGTCGGCAGGTTCGTCGCGAAGGTGGTGGTGAGGAAGGAGGTGAAGTCCCGCTTGCCCTGCCAGCCCTCGTAGGCGGTGATCTCCGCGCCGCCGAGCAGCGGGTTGGCGGCGATCCAGTCGTCCTTGGTGTGGTTGGCGATGAAGCGGGCGATGTTCGAGTTGATGCCCTTGAGGTCGGTGCCGCCGTAGTTGACGTCGGTGGCCCAGTGGTGCCAGAGGGACTGTCCGGTCATGGAGGCGGGGAACTCGGTGGCGAGCTGGTAGCCGAGGCCGCCGATCTCGCGTTCGAGCTTGCGCGAGAGGTAACCGTCGCCGTACCAGACGTCCACGTAAAGGAAGTCCAGGCCGGGGGCGGCCGCCTTGAGGTCCTGTAGCCGCTTGAGGCGCCCGCCGGACTGGCCGTCCTTGCGGGTGTCCACGTAGTACGACTGGTCGAGCCAGTCCCAGCCGAGCCCGCCGGTCTGGTGCGCCGGGTCGAAGGTGGCCGAGACCGGGTACTCCTCGGTGGCGTTGATGTGGACGCCGAAGTCGGCGTTGTAGGTGTGGCCGACGGTGGTGAGGGTGTTCAGGTCGGTGGCGCCGCCGAGCTTGGAGCCGATGTTCTTGTAGTCCATGTGGGCCGAGTCGTGGCCCTCGGAGGCGTACCCCTTGAGCAGGACGAACTGGCCGAGGCCGTCGGTGGCGAGGTTGACCCGCTTGGTCTCGTCGAGGGTTTCGGAGAAGGGGTGGGTGGCCGCGGAGGCGAAGTTGAAGGGGATGCGCTGCACGACCCGGTCGGCGGTCTGCTGCCAGCCCGTGGGCGCGGTCCAGATGTCGCGGTAGGCGACCGCCGCGTCCTGCCAGTCCACGGTGGAGTCGGCGTTGCGGTCGGCGGTGATCGCGACGCGGACGTAGGGCAACGGCTCGGTGTCGGTGTCGGCTGCGCCCGTGGCCCGGTAGAGCCAGGATCCGCTCCACAGGCCGGCCCGGCGGTAGGTGCCCTTGTCGGTGACCTGCTTGCTGATCCGGCCGTTCTCGTTGGCGGTGCCGCCGGAGGGGGCGTCGTAGTACGAGTTGGAGTCGATGGCCGCGGCCAGCTTGCCGGTGTTGGCCAAGCCGTACATCACGGTCGTGGCGGCGGCGTCCACCGGGGTGTTCGCGGTGACCGGGGTGAAGGTGTCCCCGGTGCCGGTGGTGGCGGTGTGCATCTTCGCGGTGGAGAGCGCGGCGCCGCTCTGGTTGCTGCGGACGCTGACGAGGTTGTGGTGGGGGATGGCGAAGCTGCGGACGCGCAGGGCGGCCGTGTCCTCGACCGCCGTGACCTTGAACTCCACCACCGAACCCGTCACCGAGAGCCGGGACCTGATGGTCACTCCGGAGAAGGCCAGCGCGTAGTCCACGCCCGAGGCGGAGGGGGTGGAGGTGACGGTGGGGGTGTAGGTGGTTCCGTTGACGACGATCGCGCCGATGGTGTCCTCGTTGCCGTTCAGCACGTCCCCGGTGGCGGTGCGGGTGTAGCTGATGACGCGGGGGAAGGCGCTGTCCACGCTCACGGACAGCTCGGGCGAGGTGATCGTCACGGGGCCGGCCGCCGCGGCGGGGGCGGCGGGCACGGCCACGACCAAGGTGGCCACGAGACCGGCCACCGCGGCTGCGGCCGGCCAGAGGGGGGTTCGCATCGGACCTCCGGGAGTCGGCGCTTCCTGGGCGGAAGACCGCACGCCGTGGAGGCAGGCGGTCCGCTCACTGACCTGACAGCCTGCGGACCGCGGCCCGGCAGGCCCATGGACAAAGCCGAACCCCGTCCTGGACTTCTGTGACGGGTGGGTCGGGTGGGCGCGGGGCCGGTGGGCGCACGCGTCACGACCGCACCCGGTCGGCCCCGGTTACACCGGCTACACCGGCTCGACGCCCTCCGCCCCCGCAGGAGTCGCGTACGAGGCCGCGGGCTCGACGCGCCGCATCCACAGCAGGGCGCCCGCCAGCAGCATCGCGCCTCCCGTCAGCCAGGGCAGCGGTCCCCGCGGCAGCACGCCGACGAGCAGGACGGTGAGCGCCCCGGTCAGTTGCATGGCCAGGGACTGGACCGACAGCGCCGTGGCCCGTCCCGCGCTCGGCACCCGGCGGTGCAGGAGCTCGTTCTGGCTCGGTCCCGCCGCGCCGAGGCCGAGGTACACCAGGCCGTAGCCGAGGATCGCGAGCCCCAGGGCGAACGGGCCCGCGGCCGCCGCGGTGGCGCCGAGCAGGAGCAGTCCGCTCGCGCCTGCGCCCAGCCCCAGCAGGACCGCGCGCTCGCCACTGCCCGCGAGCCGGGCGGTCAGGGGTGCGAGGTGGCTGCCGAGCCCCGAGCAGAGGAAGCCGGCGCAGGCGAGGACGGCGTAGAGCATGGCGCCGGACTCGGGCGCCCCGGTGAACGACGCGGCGCGGCCCGGTGTCAGCAGTTCGAGGGCGGCGAGGGCGCCGCCCGCGGCCGCCGCGCTGAGCAGCACCCGGCGGATCAGCGGGTCGCGGCCGCCCAGTCGTACGCCCTCGGCGACGGTGGCCGGTATGCCGTGGAGTACGGAGCGCAGGGTGCTCGGCGGGCGGGGCGGCTCGGGGAGCGCCGCCAGGACGTACAGCACGAAGGCCGTCACCACCACCGCGCCCAGCAGTGGGGGCGTGGAGAGCGGGAGCACCAGCCCGGAGGTCGCCCGGCTCAGGCCGGCGGCGAGCCCGTCGCCCCGGGCGAGCAGCCAGGGGAGCGCGCCCCCGAGCAGGGTGCCCGCCGCGAGCGCGGCCGAGATCGCGGAGCCACCGCGGGCCAGCCCGGTGCGCAGTTCGGCGTCGGGGCCGGAGTGGGCGTGGACCGTGTCCACGTACCAGGCCTCGGCGGGCCCGCTGGACAGTGCGCGTCCCGCGCCCATGAGGGCCATGCCGAGGGCGAGCACCCAGGGCGCGGTGCCCAGGCCCTGGAGGACGAAGGCCGTCAGGTTCAGCAGGCCGGCCGCGGCCAGCACGGCCCGGCGGCCGAGCACGTCGGAGAGTCCGCCCGTGGGCAGTTCCAGTACGGCGGCGGTCACGGAGTGCGCGACGAAGAACGCGGCGACGGCGGCCAGGGACATGCCGCGCTCGGTGAAGAGCAGGATCAGCGGGCTGACGGCCAGGCCCACGGGGAACCAGTAGAGGACGCAGGCGGTCACGTACCGGCGTCCCGCGGTGCGCGGGTCCAGCGGGCCGGTCACTGCGCGGCCCCGGCGGGCGCCCCGGCATCGAGCATGCGTATGAATTCTTCGTGGATCACCACGGGAGGCTAGAGCCTCCTCCCGGTGATCGCCAAGAGTGCTCGTACGGAACTTCCCCGCGGGCCCGGCCCGGCCGGAAAGGCGCTCCCTACGTGCCGGCCGGCACCAGGATGACCGCCGTCCCGTACGCGCACACCTCGGTGCCGAGGTCGGCCGCGTCGGTCACGTCGAAGCGCATCATCAGCACGGCGTTCGCACCGCGCGCCTTCGCCTGTTCGATGAGGCGGTCCATGGCCTGGTTGCGGGTCTCCACCAGGGTCTTGGTGAGGCCCTTCAGCTCGCCGCCGATCATCGATTTCAGGCCCGCGCCGATCTGGCTGCCCAGGTGGCGGGAGCGCACGGTGAGGCCGAAGACCTCCCCGATGACCTGCTCGACCCGGTAGCCGGGGACGTCGTTCGTCGTCACCACCATGACACCGGTCTGCTGCGCGCCGGGGCCGCCGCCGTAATCCTCGATACCCATGGCATCCACTCTGGCGGCGCCGCGCGGTGCCCGCATCCGGAGGAGGGAGCCGGGCCTCCGGCGCAGCCGGACGAAGCCCCGGCCGGCCCCGCACATTGGGCATATCGGGCTAAGTCACGGTGCGTCAGCCGGACCTCCCTGCCCCGCGTCGCCATAGTCATCGGTGGCAACCGCCTGGTTGCCGCCCCGTGCCGCGCGTCGCGGCCGGGAGGACGCTTTCTCGGAGGAGCCGGCTCATGCTGAAGCCCACCAGGACCATCCTCGCCCTCACCGCCGGAAGCCTGGTGCTCGGCCTGGTCGGGGCGGGCACGGCCGTCGCGGCCGACCACTCGGAGCCCCGCGGCCCGGTCCTGACCGCTCCCGTCAAGGACGCCGACGAGGAGGACGACGAGTACGGAGACCGCGATTACGTCCGCGGCGTCGTCATCTCGCGCGGCCCGCTGACCGTCCGCAGCAAGCCGACCACCCACTCCCACAAGGTGGGCCGGGTGCACCCGCACGAGAAGCTCTCCATCGAGTGCAAGGCCCGCGGCGAGCGGGTCGACGGAAACAACCTCTGGTACCTGCTGGAGCAGCGGGACGAGCAGGAGTCCACGGACGAGGACCGCAAGAACGCCATGACCCCGAAGTCGGCGAAGGCCGCCAAGGACCGCGACGACCACTGGGTCTCCGCCCGCTACGTCAAGAACCTGGGCAAGGTCCACTACTGCCGCCTCTAGGCACCGCCCCGCGGGGCCGTACGCGGCACGGCGCCGCCCCGCCCCGCACTAGGTACGCATCTCCGGGCGTACGGTGCGCGGTCCCACGCACCGCGCACCGTACGCCCGTACGCGCATCCGCAACTCCCGGTCCGCCGTGACCACCACGCACCCGCCGCGCTCCGCGCAGGCCGCCGCGAGCTCCACGATCCGGTCGTCGCCGCTGCCCGGCGCCTCGTCCACCCGTACGCCGGGCACCGACGCGACGCCCCGGGCCGCGCCTTCGACGACGAGGACGATCTCCTCGCCCTCGTCGCGCAGCGCCAGCCGGTCGCGCAGCCGCTCGGCGGCGCCGCGCCGGTCCCGCCACCAGCCGTCCGGAACGGACCCGACGACGTTGGCACCGTCCACGATCAATACGTTCGGCTCGTCCACCTCCCCAGTATGGCGAGCCGGCCGGCACGCGCCGCAGCCGGAAGTCGCCGTACTGGAAATCGCCGTACTAGAAGTCGCCGTAGTTGACCTGCCAGGTGGCCAGCCCCATGCGGCGCCAGATGGCAACCACCCGGTCGCGGTCGTCCAGGGAGACCCGGACCGCGTACCGGTCGCGCACGTGCGCGTTGAACAGCTCCGCCTTGACGATGTCGTCGCGGCGCGTGTCGCCCGCCGCCCGCATCCACAGCTCGTCGTACGGGACCTCGTGCTCGCGCAGCCAGGCCTCGGTCGGCTCCCGGTGCTCCTCGCCCCGCCCGGACAGCAGCACGATGGTGTCGCCGTCGGCCCGCCGGAAGGAGTCCAGCGCGTCGCGCACCGGCGCGTTCAGCGTGTCCAGGCCGCAGCGCGAGAAGTCGTACGGGTTGCGGTCGCCGGTCATCGCGAGCGTGCCGTCGATGTCGCACATCACCGCCGTGGGCAGCGCCGGGTCGGCGACGTACGGGGACACGTCCGGCTGGTCGTTGAGCCAGTCCGCGGTGAGCCGCCAGCCGCCCTTCTTGGCCTTCGCGTGCTTGTCCGCGAGTATCCGGATGATCTCCTCGCCGACCTGGCGCTCGCGCGCGGCGTCGCGCCGCAGGCACTCCTCCACGGGCACGTCGGTGAAGTCGTGCACCACGAAGGTGGCCCGTCCCGCGACGGCCGCCTTGAGCCGCTTGGGGATGTGCGAGGTCAGGTGGGTGTTGTCCACGACCACGTCGAAGCCGCCCTCGACGGCCGCGCCGACGGCCGCGTCCTGGATGTCCAGCACGGTCTGCTCGTGCTTGTACGAACGCCCGCGCTCGGGGTCCGGCACGTCGAGCATGGCCCGCAGGTCGTCGAGGTTGACGCGGCGCATCCGGCCGCCGGACTCCGCCTGGAGGACGCGCGCGGCGGTGGTCTTCCCGGAGGCCGGCAGACCCGTCATGACGTGGACCACCGGCAGCGCGGGAGCCACCGGGGACTCGGCCGGGGGCGCGGGGGTCTCGGTTTCGGGTACTTCGGACACGGGTTCAGTTCTCCTCGTCGTGCGTGAAGGGGTCGGACGCCTCGGGCCGCACCTGCCGCCAGGTGACCAACTCGGTCGTCCTGCCGTCGAGACGCTGGAACAGCGCACCGCGGATCCCGCTGTCGCGGATCGTCTTGGTGGCGCGCGCGAACGCGCCCCGGTCGCCGGCCAGGTGGGCCAGCGAGGCGTACGCCTCGTCGATGGCGCGCTCGCGGAGCGCGGCCTCGGCCTCCAGACGTTCGATCACCGAGCGTACCCAGTGGTCGAACTCGTCGGGCACCTGCTCCAGCAGTTCGTCGAGCGGCTTGCCGCCCGAGGCCTCGATTTCGGCGGCGGAGCAGTTGAGGCCCTGGGCGAGCTGCTTGAGGGGCAGGCCGGCGAACCGCTGGATGCCGTGGCCGCGCCAGATGTCCCGCTCGGTCACGCCGGTGAGCACCTTGTGGAGGCGTACGTACTCGGCGATCTTGGCCTTGGCGCGGACGCCCGAGGCGAAGCGCAGGACGAAGCCCTCCGCGTCGGTGCCGGTCGCGGCGGCGCCGCCCGGCAGGGTGCTGGACCCGGTCAGGGCGAGCAGCTCGTCCAGCGGCATGGCGGGCCACACGGTGACCACGGAGCCGATGCCCTCCCAGTGCGCGGCGGCTTCGGCGAGCGGCACCTCGGTGCCGTCCGCTCCGTACGCGGCGAGCAGGACCAGGTCGCGGCGGTCCCCGTAGTCCACGACGATGCGGTTCTGCGGGTACAGGATCTCCGCGAGGTAGGTGGTGCCGGGGACCAGTGCGGAGGTGTCCCGTCCGTCGAGGTGGCGCTGCGCCCAGACGGCCTGGGTGCTGGTGAAGGAACCCTTGGACGCGGCCCGCCACTTGCCCGCGTAGTGGAAGAGGACCCCGAGGCTGCCGTCGACCTTGTCGTACACCTCGAAGGGCTCGTCGGGCAGGGCCGGCGCGTACGGCCGGCCCGACTCGTGCTCGCCGACGTTGAAGAACTTGGGCAGCGGCAGCGCGACGATCTCGCCGGTGACGTCGTCGGCGACGAGTCCGCGGCAGATCGTGGTGACCTGGTTCCAGACCTGCTCGTACTGGGCGGTGCGGGTGTAGCTGTAGAGGGACAGCGGCAGCTGGGGGTGGACCTTGCGGGCCACGTATCCGGCGTCGATGGCCTCGGTCAGCGCCTGCGCGGGCATCAGGTCGTGCAGAGTCAGGCGGTCCTGGCTCATGGGGTTCCTCCCGGTTCGAGATGCCTCATTCTCGGGTGCGGGAGGCCCTGGCCGAAACCGAATATCGGCTCGTCAGCGCGGGTCTCAGTGCTGTGACCGGGAGGGTTTGCCGGGGCGCGGCGTCCGGTGCGGTGCATCGCAAGGCGGAGGGCCGGGGCTCGTACCGGACGTACCTGCCCGGTCCGACAACGCGGCGAGGCGCCGTGCTGGGCGTCGCGACCCGGTGAACCTTTCCGGCCACACCGCTAAGACCCGTGCGGGCCCGCGCCGCCCACCCGGTTGATGTCGCGGGGGCGCAGGATCCGCTGGGTGCCTGCGACGCCGGGACCGGCTTCGGCGACGGCGATCATGGCGCGGCCGATCGCCCGGGTCGTGGTCACGAGGTGGGGAGCGAAGCGCCGCAGGACCGGGAAGAGCGGAGCGGTGACGGCGTACCCGGCGCGGTAGAGCGGGGTCTTGGAGGGAATGCCGCGGTCCGGCTGCACGATCCCCGGCCGGAACATGTACGCCTCAAAGGGGAGCTTCAGCAGGTCGTTCTCGGTCTTCCCCTTGACCCGGGCCCACATGGAGCGGCCGCTCTCGGTGCTGTCGGTGCCCTCGCCGGAGACGTAGGCGAAGGTCAGCCCCGGGTTGGCGGCGGCGAGGGGGCGGGCGGCGGCGAGCGTCAGGTCGTAGGTGATCCGGCGGTACTCCTCCTCCTTCATGCGGAAGGAGGAGATGCCGAGGCAGAAGAAGCAGGCGTCGTACGAGGCCAGGTCCAGGCCGGGCTCCGACAGGTCGGTCGGATCGGCCCGGACGAGCTCGCGCAGCTTGGGGTGGGTGACGGCGAGCGGGCTGCGGCCGATGACGAGCACGCTTTCGACGGACTCGTCGAGCAGGCACTCGCGCAGCACGCCCCGGCCGATCATGCCGGTGGCACCGAAGAGGATGACGTTCACGGGTCCACCCTAGAGCGGGGTGGGAGCGGCGGGCGGCGGCCGCGCTGCGCCTGCCGGAGACTCACCGGGACTCACCGGGAATCACTCGGACGTCGCTTCTCATGGTCCGACGGCCGTTCAGACGGCACCCTGGGAAGCGACGTCTCAGTGGGAGACGCACAGCTCGTTGCCCTCGGGGTCGGCGAGGGTGGTCCAGGTGAAGGGGCCTTGGTTGCCTTCGTGCAGGTGCCGGGCGCCCTTGGCGAGGAGCCGCTCGACCAGGGCCCGCGGGTCGTCCTCGCCGGTGCGGACGTCGAGGTGCACCCGGTTCTTGACGGTCTTGGGCTCCTCGATGAACTGGAAGAGGACGCGGGGCGCCCGCTCGAAGCCCTCGGGGTGGCGGATCCCCTGGCCCGCCTTCCAGACGAGGACACCCCGGTGGGTGGTGGTGTCCTCCTCGGTCGCCCGCCCGGCGGCGATCATCTCGCGGATGAACTCCTCGTCGCTGGGCTCCACTTCCCATCCGAGGGCCTCGGCCCACCAGTCGGCGAGGGCGTGCGGTGCCTCGGAGTCCACGGTCACCTGAAACGTGTAGGCCATGCGGCGACCCTACCCGCGACGGCCCCTGGAACCCGGGCAGGAAGCGCGGCCGCCGGGTCGCTCCTCCGCGCGTGCGCCCGGCATCGCTAGCATTCCCGGGGACGAAGCCCCCTTCGCCCCTGCCCCCTTCCGGGCGCTCGGGCCCCCCTCCGCCCCGACGGCCCGCTCCACTTCCGGCGGCCTCGCCCCCGACGGCCTGCTGCCGGCCGTCGAGGAACGGCCCACGCGATGACCAGAGGTACCCCATGACCTCCACCCCACCCCGGCGACACGGGCTCCTGCGCCCGCTGGCCGCGCGGCTGTTCCCGCCGGAGGCGGCCGGCGCGGAGTCTCCCCACGGGGTGCTGCCGCCGCTGCTGATCGTCCTCACCTTCGTCAGCGGTGTGGTCGACGCGGTGAGCTACCTGGGCCTCGGGCACGTCTTCGTGGCCAATATGACCGGCAACGTGGTCTTCCTCGGCTTCGCGATCGCCGGGGACCGCTCCCTGTCCGCCCCGGACTCCCTGCTGGCCGTCGGCGCCTTCCTGGCCGGGGCCGCGGCCGCCGGACGGCTGCGGCGGACCACCGGGGCGGCCAGGATGTTCGCCCCGCTGGTGGCGGTAC
The DNA here is from genome assembly GCF_026343255.1 of Streptomyces sp. NBC_00086. Classification (NCBI taxonomy): domain Bacteria; kingdom Bacillati; phylum Actinomycetota; class Actinomycetes; order Kitasatosporales; family Streptomycetaceae; genus Streptomyces; species Streptomyces sp. NBC_00086. Next base: position 598,702 of record NZ_JAPELZ010000001.1, read on the forward strand.
AGACCGTCCTGGTGGGCGGGGCGCTCGCCCTGACCGCGCTCGGCGCCGGGCCGCCGGGCGTCATCGCCCTGCTCGCCCTCGGCATGGGCCTGCAGAACGCCGTCGTGCACCGGCTCGCGATCCCCGATCTGACCACCACCGTCGTCACCAGGGCCCTGACCGGCCTGGCGGCCGATCCGTGGGGGCCGGGTCCGCTGCGCCGCCTCGTGACGGTCGCGGCCCTGCTGCTCGGGGCCCTCACCGGCGGCGTTCTGACACTCCGTCATGGTGCGGTGTGGGCAATGGTCTTGGCCGTCGCCCTACTGGCCTGCGTCACCCTCTCCCCGCGGTGGGACGGCACCGGGCGGTAGCCGCACGGAGTGGGGGCCGACTTCGTGACGCGCCGGCCCCACGTGTTCTCCGGGCCCGCAACCACCGCTCCACAGCCCGCCTTTCCGATCCGCAGCCATTCCCCCACGCCATCCCCCGCCGCACACAGCGGCATTCCGGTGGCGGCGCCACGAGAGCGGCATTTTCTGCGGCGGCAATTCAACTCCGCCCTTTCCCTGGCGGTGTTTCCGCGACGGCCTTTCGGTCGTCGCATTCTCCCGCCGGGAAACACGGCTCACTTTCGCGGACGGGGCCCGTGCTCCACGAGGAAGGCCACGAAGGTGAGCACCCAGGCCCCGACCGCCACCCAGAGCAGTACCGTGCCGAGGGGCCGCAGCCACGCCACCCCGGTCGGGGCGGCCGCCGAGAGGCAAGCGGTGGCCGTCATGCCGAGCGGGAAGACGCTCGACCAGCGCCGGATGTCGTAGCGGGGGCGCGGCCGGACCGCTTCGGCGGTGAGGAGCACGGCGTACCAGGCCAGGGAGAGACCGAGGGCCGCCAGGGTGACGGTACGCAGCCCCGTGTGCGTCCACCCCGTCCACAGCGGTGACGCCGTGAGCCCGGATCCGGCGAGGGCGGTGATGGAGAGCGCCCCGCCGGCCACCCAGTGGTCGCCCGCGCCCGAGACGACCTGACGGAAGTCGAAGCGCACCAGGGCCTCGGCGTAGAGCAGCAGGCCCAGGCAGAAGGCGGCGAGCGCGGCCCGCCCCAGCCAGTCGCGGCCGGTGGCGGTGGCCAGGGCGGCCGCCAGGACGGCGAGCCCTTGGGTGGCCACGCAGACGAGGAAGGCCGCACCGGGCATCCGGTAGCCCCAGTGCCGCAGTACGGCGACCATCAGCCCCGGCCAGAGCGCGGCGGCCAACGCCAGCAGCCCGAGGGCCACGGACTGCCATCCGAGGAGGGAGAGCCGGGCGCCCAGCACGGTCGTGGCGGCCACGGCGGTGAGGGCCGCCGGGGTGTCGGCCTCGGCGCGAAACCGGCTTCGGTCCCCCAGGAGCCGGGCGGTGAAGTCGGCGGCGAGCAGGAGCCACAGTGCGGCGGAGACGCCCAGCGCGGTGATCGACAGCGCGTCCCGGCCGATCAGGTGCAGGCCCGCCGAGATGATCCCGGCCGCCATGACGGCGGCGCCGGCGGCCGGCGACAGCTCGGCCCACCACCGGGCACCCGCAATGACTCGCACCCCGCCAAGGGACACCACCGCGCCGCTCCCGGCCGCCGCGGCGCGCCATCGGGGCGGCGGCAATGACCCTTCCGGGCCCGGCGGACACCCTCTCTCCCACCATTCGATATCCGATATTCCGATCCTATTCCCCTCGACTTCCCCTCGACAGGGACGGGAATGGGAATGACGAACACTCTTATGACAACCCGGCCACAGCCCTCCAATTCGCCCCGACACGCCCATCTCCAGGCGGAATTACTCCGATGCGCAGGTACTGTCATCGTCAACGCACCGCTGATTCACGGGCCCTTCAGGGCCCTCTCTTTTTGCACATGGGAGAATGAAATGCAGGCCTTGGCAACGGAGCCCGCACGCCAGGCTCCCCCCGCCCAACCCGCGAGCTTCATCCAGGAAGTTCTGCGCGGCGTCGCCCAGGTCGATTTCATGCCGAGCGCGATCACCGGGATCTTCTTCCTCGCCGCCCTGGCCGCCGCCGGCTGGCAGTACGCCCTCTACGGCCTCCTCGGCGCGGTCGTCGGCACCGCCACCGCCTACGCGTTCGGCATCGACCGCGCGATCGTCTCGGCCGGACTCCGCGGCTTCAACGGCACCCTCGTGTCCCTCGGATTCGCCGTCTTCCTCGGGTGGGACCACCTGTCCACCCTGCTGCTCGCGATCGGCGGCAGCATCACCGTGGTGGTCGTCACCTCGGCGCTGGCCACCATCCTCGGCACCTGGAACATCCCCACCTTCACCGCGCCGTTCTGCATCATCGCGAGCGTCATGACCATCGCGGCGCCCAGCTTCTCCCGGGTGTGGCACACCGGTCCCGACCTGGCGGCGCTGCCCGCGGCCGCCGGCGGAACCACCGCGCTGGACTGGGGACAGCTCTGGCGCGCCTTCTTCGCCAACGTCGGTCAGATCTTCTTCATGCCGCAGTGGTACGTCGGCCTGATCTTCCTCGCCGGCATCTTCGTGGCCAGCCGGGTCGCCGGGGTCATGGCCTGCGTCGGCAGCGTCACGGCCATCTTCGTCGCCTGGGCGATGGGTTCGCCGTCCGAGGCCGTCTCCCAGGGGCTCATGGGCTACAGCAGCGTGCTCGTGGCCATGGCCCTGTGCGGCGTCTTCCTCGTCCGGTCCAACTGGAGCTTCGCGTTCGCCGTCCTGGGCGCCGCGGCCGCGACCGGGCTCACGGCCGCGATGACCGCGTTCTTCGACCCGTTCGGCGGCCACACCTTCACCTGGCCGTTCGTCCTGACCACGGTCGTCTTCGTCGCCGCCGTCCCCCAGATCCCCCGGCTGCAGCGGACCTGACGCCGTCTCAGCCGAAGCCGCGACGCCAACAGCCGGGGCAGCGGCAGCACTTGAACCATCCTGAGAGCCGAAAGTGAGTGACCGATGAATCTCGCTCCCCGTGAGATGGACAAGCTCTGGATCTACGTCGTGGCCGACCTGGCCCGCAAGCGGCGGGACCGGGGCGTCAAGCTCAACTACAGCGAGGCCTGCGCCCTGATCAGCGAGGGCATCCTGGAAGGCGCCCGCGACGGCAGGACCGTCGCCGAGTGCATGGAGCTCGGCAAGCAGATCGTCTCCGCCGCCGATGTAATGAAGGGCGTGCGGGAGATGCTTCCGCTGCTCCAGGTCGAGGCCGCCTTCGTGGACGGCACCAAGCTCGTCTCCTGCCACGACCCCGTCGGCGCCTGAGCGGTGGCGGCCATCGCACCCGAACGGCCCGAACGGCCCGGCCGGGCACCGGAATCGGCGGCCACGGTCATCCTGGCCGGCGGTCACGAGGGCGGCTCCGCGGCAGGCGCCGTGCACACCGGCCGGCCGCTGGCCGAAGCCGTGCGCGCGGCGCTCGCCGCCTCGCCCGAGCCGGTGTGCGTGGTCCCGATGACGCTGGGGCGCGACCCCGGGCTGATCGCCGACTGCGCCCGCGCCCTGCGCTGGCTGAGCCGGGAGGAGGGGCCCGGGCGGCTCGTGCTGGCGCCCCCCTTCGCCACCGTGGACCACCTGACCGCGTGGCTGCGTACCGCCGCCCTCAAGGCGGTGCGCGAGGCGCCCGACACCTCCGCCGTCCTGGTCACCGCGCCCGCGGCGGGTCCCTTCGAGGACGCCGATCTGTTCCGGGTGGCCCGGCTCGTCCGCCAGTACGGCCACCACCGCTGGGTCGAGGTCGCCTTCGACGGCGGTGACCCCGACCCGGCGGAGGGAGCGGAGCGCTGCCGCCGCCTCGGCGCGGGCCACATCTCCCTGGTCCGGGCCGCGTTCGCCCCGCCGGCCGAGCTTCCGGCCGGGGTCCTGGACACCGGTCCGCTGCTGTCCGACGCGGCGATCGCCCAGGTCGTACGGGCCCGCGCGCAGGAGGCGCTGCACCGGCTGGCCCACGGGCAGGACGGCGTGGCCGAGGGCCTGGACGCCGAGCACGGGCACGGGTACGCGCACTCCCACGGCCCGGGCGGCGACCACGACCACGACCACGCGGACGCGGACCCCGACCACACGCACGCGCACGCAGACGGACACGGACACGGCGAGAGCCACCGCCGCGCGCACGGCCGGGATCACGGCCACCCGCACGGCCATTCCCCCCACTGATCCGAAGGAAGGGAAGTACCACCATGTCAGGTGGCGCCACATACCTTTACGGCGAAGGCACCGTAGAGATCAACGCCGGCCGGCGCAAGGCCAAGGTATCCGTCTCCAACACCGGCGACCGTGCCATCCAGGTCGGCTCGCACTACCACTTCTTCGAGGTCAACCGAGCCCTCGACTTCGACCGCAACGCCGCCTACGGCATGCACCTCGACCTCCCCGCCGGCACCGGCGTCCGCTTCGAGCCGGGCGACACCCGCGAGGTCGAACTCACCGCGTACAGCGGCCACGGCCGGCTGATCGGCTTCAGCTCGCTGACCAACGGCGGCCTCGGCTCCACCGACACCCGCATCCGCGCCATGAACCGCGCCGTCGAGCTCGGATTCCTGGGAGCCCGCGTGGAGTCGGCGCAGCAGGCCGCGGCCGCGCAGGCGGCCTCACCGGCCGTGGCGGCCACGGCGAAGCCGTCCCCGAAGTCCGCGGCCAAACCTGCCGCCAAGCCCGCTGCCAAGCCCGCCGCCAAGGCACCCGCCAAGACTGCGGCCGCCAAGAAGGCCAAGACCTCCAAGAAGGGCGACAAGTAGAGATGGCTGTCCTGAGCCGCAAGCAGTACACCGACCTGTTCGGGCCGACCGTCGGCGACCGCTTCCACCTGGCGGACACCAACCTGATCGTCGAGGTCGAGAAGGACCACAACGAGGGCCACTACGGCGACGAGGCCGTCTACGGCGGCGGCAAGGGCATCCGCGACGGCATGGCGCAGGACCCGCAGGCCACGAACCTGCAGGGGGCCCTGGACCTGGTCATCACCAACGTGGTCGTCATGGACGCGATCCTGGGTGTGGTCAAGGGCGACCTCGGCATCAAGGACGGCTTCATCGCGGGTCTCGGCAAGGCCGGCAACCCGCACACGCAGTCCGGGGTGCACCCCAAGCTGGTCATCGGGCCCGGCACCGAGGTGATCTCGGGCGAACACATGATCGCCACGGCCGGCGGCATCGACACGCACATCCACTTCATCTCCCCGCAGCAGGCCGAGCACGGCCTGTCCAACGGCATCACCACCCTCATCGGCGGCGGCACCGGCCCCTCCGACGGCACCAACGGCACCACGTGCACCCCGGGTCCGTGGAACATCGGCCGGATGTACCAGGCGGTCGAGGACCTGCCGGTCAACGTCGGCCTGCTGGGCAAGGGCAACGGCTCACTGCCGGAAGCGCTGATCGAGCAGGTCGAGGCGGGCGTCTGCGGCCTGAAGGTGCACGAGGACTGGGGCACCACCCCGGCCGCGCTCAGCAAGGCCCTCGACGTGGCCGACGCCTACGACGTGCAGGTCGCGGTGCACACGGACACCCTGAACGAGTCCGGTTTCTTCGAGGACACCCGCTCGGCCATCGACGGGCGCACCATCCACACCTTCCACACCGAGGGCGCGGGCGGCGGTCACGCCCCCGACATCATGCGGGTGGCCGGCGAGCCCAACGTCCTGCCGTCCTCCACCAACCCGACGCTGCCGTACACGGTGAACTCGGTCGACGAGCTGCTCGACATGGTGATGGTCTGTCACCACCTGTCGCACGACATTCCGGAGGACGTCTCCTTCGCGGATTCGCGCGTGCGCGCCGAGACGATCGCCGCCGAGACCGTGCTGCACGACGAGGGGGTCATCTCGATCTTCTCCTCCGACTCCCAGGCCATGGGCCGCATCGGCGAGTCCTGGACCCGCGCCTTCCAGACCGCGCACCACTGCAAGGACCAGCGCGGCAAGCTCGACGGGGACACCGAGCGCAACGACAACTTCCGCGCCCTGCGCTACCTCGCCAAGATCACGATCAACCCGGCGATCGCCTCGGGTACCGCCGAGCACATCGGCTCCCTGGAGACCGGCAAGCTCGCCGACATCGTGCTGTGGCCGATCGGCTCCTTCGCCGCCAAGCCGAAGATGGTCATCAAGGGCGGGCTGATCAACTGGGCGCTGATGGGCGACCCGAACGCCTCGCTCCCGACCCCGCAACCGGTCTACTACCGGCCGATGTTCGGCGCGTACGGCAAGGCCAAGCAGGCCACCCGGGTCTCCTTCATGTCGCAGGCCGCGATCGATCTCGGCGTACCGCAGAAGCTGGGCCTGGACAGCAAGGTCCTGCCGGTCCGGCACTGCCGCACCGTCGGCAAGCAGCACATGGTCCGCAACGACGCCCTCCCGGTCATCGCCGTCGACCCGGAAACCTACAAGGTCACCCTCGACGGGGTGCCGGCCACCATCGAGCCGGCCCGCGAACTGCCCCTGAACCACCTGTTCTACCTGGCATGAGCGCTGCCGCCAACGCCCCCGTGGTCAGCCCCGCGGCCGTGACGCCGGTACAGGCCCTGCTGGTCAGCCTCCAGCTCACCGACTCGGCCTTCCCCAGCGGCTTCTACACCCTCTCCCACGGCCTGGAGGGCTACGCCCAGGCCAAGGCCGTGACCCCCGAGGGCGTGCCGGTCCTGCTGGCCGACCTGCTGCGGCATGCGGTGGGGCCTTCCGACGCCACCGCGCTGGCGCTGGCCCACCGGGCCGCGCTGGCCGGTGACTGGGAGGCCCTGGCCGAGACCGACCAGCGGCTGAACGCGGCCAAGCTGAACGAGGGGCTGCGCCGCGCCGCCACCCGCACCGGCCGCCAGCTGCTGGACCTGGCCCGCGAGTGCGTGGGCGGCGAGCCGCTGGAACGGTACGCGGAGCTCGTGGCCGCCAAGCGGGCTCCCGGCTCGCAGGCGGTGGCCGCCGGGGTCGCGTACGCGGCCGCCGGCGTCCCGGCCGAACAGGCTGTCGTGAGCGACCTGTTCGCCTATTCGGCGAGCTTCACCGGGGCCGCGCTGCGGCTGCGGCTCACCGACCACCGCAAGGCGCAGGTGGTGCTGCGCGCGATCGCACCCGTCATCGAGGAGGTGGCGGGCGCGGCCCTGCGCCGTGAAATCTGCGATCTCGGCGGGTGCGTTCCGATGGCCGATGTGATGTCGGGCCGTCACGAGCGGGCCGAGGCACGGCTGTTCGCGACGTAGCCCCTGCCCCACTCCCTTTCATCAAGCTGTCTTTTACTGAAGGTGTGTGACTTTGATGACCGAGGACAACGTCCTGCGCGTCGGCATCGGCGGCCCCGTCGGCTCCGGCAAGACGGCGCTGATCGAGGCCCTGGTGCCGGTGCTCATCGCACGCGGCCACCGGCCCGCCGTGATCACGAACGACATCTACACGCAGGAGGACGCCCGCCAGGTCCGCCGCACCCTGGCCGGGGTGCTCGACCCCGAGCGCGTCGTGGGCGTGGAGACCGGCGCGTGCCCGCACACCGCCGTGCGCGACGACCCGACCATGAACCTGGCCGCGGGCGCCGAGATGCTGGAGCGGTTCCCCGATGTCGACACCCTGCTCTACGAGTCGGGCGGCGACAACCTCACCCTCACCTTCAGCCCGGTCCTGGTCGACCTCTTCCTCTTCGTCCTGGACACCGCCGAGGGCGAGAAGATGCCCCGCAAGCGCGGTCCGGGCATCACCGAGTCCGACATGCTCGTGATCAACAAGATCGACATCGCCCAGTACGTCCGCTGCGACATCAACGTCATGGAGTCCGACGCGCACCGCGTGCGCGAGGGGCGCCCCGTGGTCCTGACCAACTGCCTCACCGGGCAGGGCCTGGAGGACGTGGCCACCTTCATCGACTCCTTCCGCCGGGTGCCGGCGTGAGCGTGGTGGCCGACCCGCCCCACACGCCGCCCCGCGGCCCCCTGCCGCCCGCACGCCTGGAGGCCGCGCACTACGAACCGCCGCGCGTCCCCCTGGAGGTCCTGCGGCACTCCTCGGTGCCCGACACCCTCGGTGTCGGGCGCCCCGGCAAGGTCGGCCTGCTGGAGCTGGCCTTCGAGCGGGTCGGCGACCGGACCGAGCTGGTGCGGCACTACCAGAAGTCCCCGCTCCAGATCATGCGGCCGCTCTACTTCGACCCGCACCGCCCCGACCTGCCCATCACCTTCCTGATGTCCACGGGCGGCGGGGTCATCCAGGCCGACCGGCTGCGCACCGACCTGTCCTTCGGTCCCGGCGCCTCGGGGCACGTGACCACCCAGGCGGCCACCAAGGTCTACCGGATGGAGCACGACTACGCCGTCGCCCAGACCTTCCTGACCGCCGGCCCGGACGCGTACGTCGAATACCTGCCGGACCCGGTCATCCCCTACGTCGATTCCCGGTTCTACCAGCGCACGGTCATCACCGCCGACCCCACCGCCACCGTGCTGGCGAGCGAGACCGTCCTGTCCGGCCGGCTCGCGCACGGAGAGCGCAACGCCTATCAGGTCTTCGCGTCCGACTTCGAACTGCGCAGGCCGGGCGGTGAGTTGGTGGCGCTGGACACCGTACGGCTGGAGCCCGGCGGGGCCGGGAGGTCCGATGGGTCCGAGGGCTGCTCCGTCGACGGCCCCGCCGTACTGGCCGGTCGTTCCGTGATGGCCTGCTTCTTCGCGGTCAGCCCGCTCGCCCCCGCCCGCGAGCTCGCCGACCTGCTGCACGAGGCCCTGGCCGGCCGCGGTCTCCCGTACGGGGTCAGCGTGCTGCCGCAGGACTGCGGGGCCTGGGTGCGGGTGCTCGGCGAGCACACCGAACCCGTGACCCTGGCGCTCGGGGCCGCCTGGGACGCGGTGCGGCGCAGGCTGATCGGCGTACCCGCCCCGGACCTGCGCAAGACCTGAACTCCTCACCCCCTCCAGCCCGTTCACGACCAGAGAGAGCTCCACACATGCCCAGTGGCTACGACACGGGTAATACCGCCTGGATGATGGCGAGCACCGCCATGGTGCTGCTGATGACCCCCGGCCTCGCCTTCTTCTACGGGGGCATGGTCAAGACCAAGCACGTGCTGGTGATGCTCAAGATGAGCTTCGCCTGCCTGTCGCTGGTGACCATCTTGTGGGTCGCGGTCGGCTACTCCCTCGCCTTCGGCAAGGACTCCGGCGGCGGCATGATCGGCAATCTCGACCACGCCTTCTTCCGGGGCATCGGGATGGACTCCCTGCACGGCTCCATCCCGACCGTGATCTTCGCCTGCTTCCAGATGTCCTTCGCGATCATCACGGTGGCGCTGATCAGCGGCTCGATCGCGGGCCGCGCCACCATGAAGGGGTGGCTGGTCTTCGTCGTCGCCTGGACGATGCTGGTGTATGTGCCCACCGCGCACTGGGTGTTCGCCCCCGACGGCTGGATCAACAAGTCCCTGGGCGCGCTCGACTACGCCGGCGGCCTGCCGGTCGAGCTCAGCTCCGGCGCCTCGGGGCTCGCGGTGGCCATCGTGCTGCGCAAGCGCAAGGACTTCGAGCGCGAGACGATCCGCCCGCACAACCTGCCCCTGGTCATCATCGGTCTGGCGCTGCTGTGGTTCGGCTGGTTCGGTTTCAACGCGGGCTCCGCCCTGCAGGTCGAGGGCAGTGCCCCGACCACCTTCTTCAACACCCAACTGGCCGCCGCGGGCGCGATGATCGGCTGGCCGATCATCGAGAAGTGGCGCCTGGGCCACGTGGAGATGCTGGGTGTGGCTTCGGCGGCGGTCGCCGGCATGGTGGCCATCACCCCGGCCTGCGGCGAGGTGTCCCCGCTCGGCGCGCTGATCATCGGATTCACCGCCGGTGTGGTCTGCTGCTTCGCCATCAACATGAAGTTCAAGATCGGCGTCGACGACACCCTCGACGTGGTCGGCGTGCACGGCTGGGGCGGCATCGTCGGTGTGCTCTCCATCGGCTTCTTCGCCACGGCCGCGATGAGCGGCAAGAAGGGCCTCTTCTACGGGGGCGGCCTCGACCTGCTCTGGCGTCAGGCGGTCGCCGTCCTGGCCGTCGGCTCCTTCGCCTTCGCCATGACCTGGCTCATCGCCAAGGTGATCGACAAGGCCGTCGGCTTCCGCGCCTCCGAGGAGTACGAGAACGTACCCGGCCGGGACGAGGAGGTCGCCTACGACAACGAGACCCTGGACGAGATCCGCGACCGGATCGGCGGGGCCGCGGCCGGGGCCCGGGAGCCCGCCGCGGTGGGCGCCTCACAGGCCGCGGCGGAGCAGCAGGACGCCGAACTGCTCGCCGAGATCGTATCCGTGCTGGACCGACGAGAGCGTGACAAGTGACCGCCCACACGATTGCCACCGACGTACCGGCGGTCTGGGCCGCACCCGCCGTCGCCGACTCCGGCAACGCGGCCTGGCTGATGATGGCCACGGCCCTGGTGCTGCTGATGGCCCCCGGAGTGGCCTTCTTCTACGGCGGCATGGTCCGCACCGGCCAGATCGTCGCCATGCTCAAGATGATCTTCTTCTGCATGGTGATCGTCACCGTGCTCTGGTTCGCGATCGGCTACTCCCTGGCCTTCGGCCCCGACGCCGGCGGGCTCGGCGTCATCGGCACGCTCGACCACGCCTTCCTGCGCGGGATCGATGCCGGTTCGCTGACCGGCTCCGTGCCCACGGTCACCTTCGTGGTCTTCCACCTGTCCTTCGCCGTGGTCACCGTGGCCCTGATCGCCGGCTCCATCGCGGGCCGAGCGAAGATGGGCGGCTGGATCGCCTTCGTCATCGCGTGGACCCTGCTGGTCTACATCCCCATGGCGCACTGGGTGTTCGACCCGGCCGGCTGGGTCGCCAAGCAGCTCGGCGCCGTCGACTTCTCCGGCGGCACCGTCGTGGAGATCGGATCGGGAGCCGCCGGACTCGCCCTCGCCATCGTCGCGGGCAAGCGCGCGGACTTCGACCGCCAGGGCATCCGCCCGCACAACCTGCCGCTCGTGGTCATCGGGCTCTCGCTCATGTGGTTCGGCTGGTTCGGCTTCAACACCGGCTCCTCCCTGGAGACCCCGGGCGGCGCGGCGATGGCCTTCCTCAACAGCCAGCTCGCGGCGGGCGCGGCGATGGCCGGCTGGGCGGTGACCAGTTGGTGGCGCACCCGGCAGGTCGGGCTGCTCGACATGTGCATGGGCGCCGTCACGGGCCTGGTCGCCATGACCCCGCTGGCCGGCGGGGTGAGCCCGGTATGGGCCACCGTCATCGGCTTCCTCGCCGGGCTGAGCTGCGCGTTCGCGATCAGCTGGAAGTACCGGCTGGGCGTGGACGACACGCTGGACGTGGTGGGCATCCACGGCTGGGGCGGCATCGTCGGCATGGTCATGGCCGGCCTCTGCGCGACCGGAACCCTGACGGGCCACAAGGGCCTCTTCTACGGCGGCTCCTGGGACCTGCTGGGCAAGCAGCTCACCGCCACGGTGATCCTCGGCCTGTACTCGTTCGTGATGACCGCACTGATCGGCAAGGCCATCGAGGTCACCATCGGGCTGCGCCAGCCCGGCGCGATGGTGGAGAAGGAGCAGGCCTACGCCGACGGCCTCTCCGACAGCCTCGACCAGCTGTCGGGCGACGCCTCCCGCGCCAAGGGCTCCGAGGAGGAGCCGGAGAGCGCCTCCGCCCTGGTCGCCCGGCTGCGCGAGGTCCTGCTGACGGGTGCGCCGGGCGGCGGCGGCCGAAAGGGCGGCGACGACCGCGGCTGAACAGGGTCGCGCGGCCCCACCAGGTGGTCAGGCCCCGTCCGCGATGCGCGGACGGGGCCGGATCACGCGGCCCGCCGGACCAGGTCTCCCGCGTCCAGGGGCCGCCGCCACACGATGCGGCGGCGTACGGCGTCCAGGTCGGCCCGCAGCGGACCGGGCGGCACGGCCAGCACCGGGCAGGGGGCGTGCGCCAGGCAGTACCGGGTCACCGAGGGCCGCAGCGCGCGCAGCAGAGGGCGGCGCGGTCCCGTACCCACCACCAGCAGGTCGCCGGGGTCCCGGGCGGCGCCCACCAGGGCCGCGCCCGGGGTGCCGCGCACCGCCAGCCCGGCCAGGGTCACCCCCGCCGGGGAACCGCCGAAGGCGGTGTCGAGGACCTCCCGCAACCGCTCGACCGCCGCGTCCCGCGAGGCCGTGAGCAGCGGGGTCCCTCCCCCGCCGCGCCGGGCGCCCGGGCCGCCGAGCGGCGGCTGCCAGGCCAGTACGACCCACAGTTCCGCCTCCCGCGCCCGGGCCTCGGCGTGCGCCGCGTGCAATGCCGTCAGGCTCCCGAGGGATCCGTACACCCCCACCACGACTCGTCCCCGCAAGGTGACCGTCCTCCCCGTCCGATGCCGCTCCGTCTCCTCGATGGAACGGCGGCGACGGGGCCTTCGGCCCTCCCCCGGCGGACTCCTGACGGAGCCCTGACGGGGAACGCGGCAGCCCTGACGGGTCCCTGACGCGGGGGCCCGGCGCCCCGCGGGTTCAGCCGGTGAAGCCGAGGCCGCCCAACGCCTCCTCGATGCGGGCGCGGTGCTGCTCCTCCCAGGCGTCCAGGGACTGCCCGGCCTCCTTGGCCAGCTTGTCCAGGGCGGCGCTCAGGACCTCCTCCTGCCGGGCGGCCGGGGTGACCACGATGCCCTCCTCGTCGGCGACGACGATGTCACCGGGGTGCACGCTCACGCCGCCGACCCGGACCGTGCCGCCGAGCGAGCCGAGCTTCTTCTTGGCGCCCGGGATGGGCACGACTCCGCGGGCGAAGACGGGGAAGCCCGCCTCGCGCACTTCCGCGAGGTCGCGCAGGAGCCCGTCGAGCACGAACGCGGCGATGCCCCGGCGCTGGGCGACGGCGCACACGTTGCCACCGGCGAGCGCGTGGTCGAGGTCGCCGGATTCCACGACGATGACCGAGCCGGGCTCGGCGCGGTAGATGGCCGCGTGCAGCATCAGGTTGTCCCCGGGCTCGCACCGCACCGTGTACGCGGGTCCCGCGACGCGCGGGGCGTCCCACAGCGGGCGGATGCCGATGTCCATGACCTGCTCGCGGCCCAGGAGGTCGGCGAGGGTGGTGGGCGGGACGCCCGTGAAACCGTTTGGCATGTCGGTCCTTTTCTTGACTCCGGTTGTCCCGGGCCCGCCGGGCACCGAGATCGTAGAACACGGTGTACGGCGCGTGCTGCGCCGCGTAGCCCGCGGCGGGCACGGGTGCGGGACCGGTCAGGTCCGGCTGACGCAGAGGGAGTCGGGATCGGGTGTTCCCGGGCGGGAGCATTCCGGGGACGGTACGGGCCTCGGGTGACCGTCGGCCGCGGGCTGCCTCACCCACATGGCGGAACCGGCGAGATCTCCGGCCGGACCGGCCTGCACGGTGGGCGCGTACGCCGATGCCAGCGGGCAGTCCTGCCCCGAAGCGGAGCAGCCTCCGTCGGTTCCCGCGCCCGCGCCGGCGGCCGGGCCCGTGTCGCTCGCGGGCATCGCGGGCATCCCCGCCATCACCGGCACCCCGGCCATATCGGCCATACCCGCCATGGGCGTTCCCGTCACGTGCCCCGTGGACGCGGGATGCGTGAACAGCCCTCCGCAGACGAGCAGCAGCACCGCCAGGACGCCCGCGCCGACCGCCGGGACGCGGTGACGGGCAGGGATGGGCTGCATGTCCCGAGATGCTACGACAGGGGCCCGGACACCTCCTGAACAGGGGCTGAACAGTCCGTCCGAGACCCTTCCCACCGGCTGCTTCGCCGTTAGTGTGTCGCCATGGAGACCCCCACCACCGCACCGGCGAAGTCCGCCGGCGCCCACCGTGACCAGGCCTGAGGCCCCGGACATGGACGCGCCCCGCCACGGCGCCTGGCTTCGTACCGGAATCAGCCGGAACGGCGGCCCGCTCCGGGAAACCGAGCACGTCGTATGGCTGCAGACCGACACCCTCTACGCGGACAGCCGCGGGTTCGCCGGAACCACCTCGTACGACGGCCACCAGATCACCTTCCACCACCACGTCGGCGCCCCCGGCCACGACGTCGGAGTCCTGCGTCCCGACGGCGTCCGCCTGATCGAAACGGGCAGCAACTCCGACGGCAGCACGTTCATGGAGGTCTGGTCCCCCCTGCCGTACGCCCAGGGCCCGACCGGATGCTGGTTCGCCGCGGGCACCCAGACCGTGCGCGTGGGCAACCACGTGGTGCACGTGGACGGCGCCGGGCAGGGCTCGCACCACGTCCTCCTGCGCACCGACCCCGAACCGCCCGGACCGGCGACGGATCAGTCCGAGCAGGTGGAGCCGGCGGATCATGCGTGGCAGGCCGGTCAGCCGGACTGACCCGCCCCGGTGTCCCCTGCCGCGGCCGTACGGGCCTGCCCGCGGCCGAGCAGTTCGGCCAGTCCGCGCCGAGTGGAGGCCATGACCACGCGGTCCTGCGGACGCAGGACGTGGCCGGGGCGCAGGTCCCACACCAGGGCGGGCCGCCTGGCCGTGTCGTAGCCCGGCTCCGTGGCGAGTCCGGGGCGGCGGTCCGCCGGGGCGGCGGTGTCCAGGGCGACGACCCGCCAGGCGCCGGGCCGGAAGGATTCCGCGATGGTGCGGCCCTCCAGCTGGGGATGGCCGGCCACCTCCAGCACCGCGAACACCAGCACCCTGCGCTCCACCGGGATCGCGCCGAGCACCTGGCGGCCCATCATCGCCCCGGCGAACGCGGGCGCGGCCAGGTGGGAGACGCTGCGGCTGCGGGTGAGGGCCGCCGGGTGGGCCTCGCGCAGGGTGCGGTAGACGGCGGTGGCGAACTCGTTGTCGTACAGCCGCATCACCACCCGTACGTCGGGTTTCACCGAGCGGGCGTAGAGCGCGGCCTCCAGGTTGGTGGTGTCCGAACTGGTCACCGCCAGCAGGGCGTCGGCGCGATGGATCCGGGCTGCCTCCAGGACCCCTTCGTCGGTGACGTCTCCGAGCACGACGGGCACGTGCAGGCGGCGTGCGAGGGCGATCCCGCGGGCCGTGGGGTCGGACTCCACGCACACCACGGGGATCCCCAGCTCCCGCAGCCGCGCCAGCACCCGGGCGCCGATCTTGCCGAGGCCGAGCAGGACGACGTGGCCGGAGAGTCCGCGCGGCGGCCTGCGCAGCGCCGTGGCGGTCCGGAAGGCGCCCAGTGCTTCGAGCGCCGCCGCGACGAGGACGGGAAGCAGGAGCAGCCCGACGAAACCGGCCAGGATCTGCAGGAGTTGACGCTCGGTGGGCTGGTCGAGGGCGGGGTCGTTGATCGCGAAGACGTCGAGCAGGGTCAGGTAGACGGCGTGCAGCGGGGTGTCCCCCGTGACCAGGGAGGAGGCCACGGCCAGCGCGCCGACGGCGGCCGTGATCCCGGCCAGTGACCAGCGGAGCCTGCGGGAGAACAGCGAACCCACCGGCAGGGAGACCTGGTTGAGGCGGCGCCCTTCCGGTGCGGCGCCGGCGTGGGAGACCGCTTCCAGCGCGACGATCCCGCGCCCGGTCGCGGCCGCCACCGACCGGGCGTCCGGGAGGAGTTGCGGGCCGCGGTCGCCGCCGAGTTCCGATCCGTCGGCGCCGGCCGGGTCGCCGGCGGTGGTGGAGAGCAGGGCCAGGGTGCACAGCCCCGGGTCGGCGACCTCGCCGGGGCCGGGAGGCGTGCGTTCCACCGCGCGCAGGAGCAGCCCGTCGGCCTGGATCACCTTGCTGGTGCCGGCGACGGCGGAGGCGACGAGGGCGGGGGCGGCCGTATCGGCGTCGGAGAGCACGGTCGTGGCGGAGTCGAGCCCCCGCCGGTCGATCCCCGGTTCCGCGACGAGCGCCGCCTGGTCGAGCAACTCCTCCAGGTGCTGGCCGAGTTTGCGGTTGTAGAGGCGGATGACGAGCCGCAGCCTGGGGTTCAGCCGCCGGGCGACCAGGGCGGCCCGTACGTTCGTCTCGTCGTCCTCGTACACGAGGGCCAGCGCGGCCGCCCCGGCCACCCCGGCGGCGGCCAGCGCCTCCTCGTCGGGGGCGGGAGCCTCCAGCACCCGCAGTTCGGGTACGAGCGCCTCCCCCGCGGCGGCCCGGTCACCGGCGGCCGTACGGATCCGCGCGGCCGGGAACCGTCCCAGCAGTGCGCGCCCGGCGCCGACCCGGGCACGGGTCCGGCCCTGCCCGGGCCCCGTACCGGGCCGCACCTCGCGTCCGGCGGGCACGACCAGCGTCACGCGCTCCTCGTACACGTCGCGGAGCTCCGCCGCCAGCCGGTGGGCGAGCCCGTCGTCCCCGCACACGACCATCAGGTCGGCGGAGTCGGTCTGTTGGCGAGGATGCGCGGAAGGAGAGGACACGGCTCCAGCATGCCGTGTCGTCCGGTCCGACCCGCCGTCGGCCCGTCGTCGTCCCGGGCGGCCGCCCGTGCGTCAGTGGATGACGCTGAAGCTGCGCCAGGGCAGTGCCTCGGGGGCCGTGACGTTCGACAGCGTCGTGCCCACATAGGTGCCGTCGCCGCGGTCGAGCTTGCGGCAGTCTTCCGTCTGGTACAGGACGACGTCCACGAGGGTGTTGTTCTCCACGTGGGTCGCCCCCTTGGGCAGGCCGATCTTCTGGCAGCCCTTGACCGAGGTGTTGATGTAGCTCACCTCGAGCGGCGAGTCGTGGCCGCGGAATTCGAGCATCCCGACGGTGCTCCGGCCCAGGCCCGAGCAGGCGGTGGCCGTCAGCAGCAGCGCTGCCGTTCCCGCGATGATGCTGATACGCCTGCTGTGGGACATGGCGCGGTCCTCGTCTGTGCGGTGATGGCGGTCCTACGCACAGAGTGCCCCGGCACGGCGCGGGCGGCTTCCGCTGCTCCGCCGTCCGGGTGAACGCGGCCCCGTGGCCCCGCGGCCCCGCACCCGACGCCCCGCGGCGACGTGCCGGGGGCCCGGAGCCCACGGGCCCCGCCGCAGGTCCGGGCCGGCCGCCGGTCACGGCCGGCCGGCCCGGGCGCCGGGATCAGACGAGGTCGAACCGGTCCAGGTTCATCACCTTGTCCCAGGCGGCGACGAAGTCCTTGACGAACTTCTCCTTCGCGTCGTCGCTCGCGTAGACCTCCGCGAGCGCGCGCAGCTCGGAGTTCGACCCGAAGACCAGGTCGACCCGGCTGCCGGTCCACTTGACCTTGCCCGTGGCGTCGTCGCGGGCCTCGAAGGTGTTCGCGTCCTCGGAGGTCGGCTTCCAGGTCGTCCCCAGGTCGAGCAGGTTGACGAAGAAGTCGTTGGTGAGGGACCCGGGGGTCGTGGTGAGGACGCCGAGCGGCGACTGCTGGTGGTTCGCCCCGAGCACCCGCAGGCCGCCCACGAGGACGGTCGTCTCGGGGGCGCTGAGGTTCAGCAGGTTCGCCTTGTCGAGCAGCAGGTACTCGGCCGGCAGGCGGTTGCCCTTGCCGAGGTAGTTGCGGAACCCGTCTGCGACCGGCTCCAGCGCGGCGAACGACTCCACGTCGGTCTGCTCCTGCGAGGCGTCCACGCGTCCCGGCGCGAACGGCACCCGGATCTCGACACCGGCGTCCTTGGCGGCCTGCTCGACGCCCGCGCCGCCCGCGAGGACGATCAGGTCGGCCAGCGAGACCTCCTTGCCCCCGGTCTGCGCCGAGTTGAAGGACTCCCGGATCCCCTCCAGGGTGCGCAGTACGCCTCCCAGCTCGTCGGGGTTGTTCACCTCCCACCCGCTCTGCGGCTGGAGGCGGATGCGCGCGCCGTTGGCGCCGCCGCGCTTGTCGCTGCCGCGGAAGGAGGAGGCCGCGGCCCAGGCGGTGGAGACGAGCTGGGACACCGTCAGGTCCGAGGCGAGGACCTTGGCCTTGAGGGCGGCGACGTCCGCGTCGTCGACGAGGGAGTGGGTCACCGCGGGGAGCGGGTCCTGCCACAGCAGGACCTCGGAGGGGACCTCGGGTCCGAGGTAGCGGACGATCGGGCCCATGTCGCGGTGGGTCAGCTTGTACCAGGCGCGCGCGAAGGCGTCCGCGAACTCGGCCGGGTTCTCGTGGAAGCGCCGCGAGATCTGCTCGTAGGCCGGGTCGATGCGCAGCGAGAGGTCGGTCGTGAGCATCGTCGGGGCGTGGGTCTTCGACGGGTCGTGCGCGTCGGGTACGGTGCCCGCTCCGGCGCCGGCCTTCGGCCGCCACTGGTGGGCGCCGGCGGGGCTCTTGAAGAGCTCCCACTCGTAGCCGAAGAGGATGTCGAAGAAGGTGTTGTCCCAGGCGATCGGGGTGTTCGTCCAGATCCCCTCCAGCCCGCTGGTGATGGCGTCGCCGCCCTTGCCGGTACCGAAGGAGTTGGCCCAGCCCAGGCCCTGCGCCTCGATCGGGGCGGCCTCGGGGTCGTCGCCCACGCTCTCCGCGGGGCCCGCGCCGTGGGTCTTGCCGAAGGTGTGGCCGCCCGCGATCAGGGCGACGGTCTCCTCGTCGTTCATCGCCATCCGGCGGAACGTCTCGCGGATGTCGCGCGCCGCGGCGAGCGGGTCGGGGGTGCCGTTGGGGCCCTCCGGGTTGACGTAGATGAGGCCCATCTGCACGGCGCCGAGCGGGTTCTCCAGCTCACGGTCGCCGGTGTAGCGCTCGTCGTCGAGCCAGGTGGTCTCGGGACCCCAGTACACGTCCTCGTCCGGCTCCCAGACGTCGGCGCGGCCGCCGGCGAAGCCGAAGGTCTCGAAGCCCATCGACTCCAGGGCGACATTGCCCGTCAGGATCATGAGGTCGGCCCAGGAGAGGCTCTGGCCGTACTTCTTCTTGACCGGCCACAGCAGACGGCGGGCCTTGTCGAGGTTGCCGTTGTCCGGCCAGCTGTTGAGGGGGGCGAAGCGCTGCTGGCCCGCTCCGGCGCCGCCGCGGCCGTCGCTGATGCGGTAGGTGCCGGCGCTGTGCCAGGCCATGCGGATCATGAACGGGCCGTAGTGGCCGAAGTCGGCGGGCCACCAGTCCTGCGAGGTGGTCAGCACCTCGGCGATGTCCCGCTTCACCGCCGGGAGGTCGAGCGTCTTGAAGGCCGCGGCGTAGTCGAACTCCTCGCCGAGGGGGTTGGCCACGGCGGGGTTCTTGGCGAGGATCTTCAGGTTCAGGCGGTCCGGCCACCACTGGCGGTTTCCGCCGCCTTGGGTCGGGTGGGGGGCACGGTCGTGCGCGACGGGGCAGCCACCGCCGCCCTCGGCCTTCGCGTCCGTGACAATTGCATCGTGGTTCTCAGACATGGGAATCCTTCCGGACCGGACCAGGCGGCCACGGTGATCAGGAACTGCATGCAATGGAACATTTTTTGGGGCACGGGACCCGGCAGCGGGCCTCGGTTTCACGGTCGTCCTGACGCCGGGGCGCTCACCTCGCGGACGGTCTCAAGTCCAGCCTCGCGCTGCTCCGGACCGTTCCTGTCCCTTGGCTATCAACACAACCGATCCTACGATGGACGCAATCCAAGTCAAGAACGACACCAAGCCCACATCCTGTCGGATCCCGGACGTCCGCGGGTAGATTCCCGGGTACCCCGCCGGACCGCCCCTGCGAATCTGAAAGTGGTGAGCCGATATGAGTGACCTGTTGGAGCGGCTGCGCGAGCGCGGTTGGCGGATGACCTCCCAGCGGCGCGTGGTCGCGGAGGTGCTCGACGGTGACCACGTGCACCTCACGGCCGACGAGGTGCACGCCCGCGCGGTGGCGCGGTTGCCGGAGATCTCCCGCGCCACCGTCTACAACGCCCTGGGCGAGCTGGTCTCGCTGGGCGAGGTCCTGGAGGTCACCACCGACGGCCGGGCCAAACGGTACGACCCCAACGCGCACCACCCGCACCAGCACCTGGTGTGTTCCGGCTGCGGCCTGATCCGCGACGTCCACCCCACCGGCGACCCGCTGGCCGGCCTCTCGGCCGAGCAGCGGTTCGGCTTCACGGTGTCCGGGGTCGAGGTCACCTACCGGGGGCTCTGCTCCTCCTGCGCATGAGAGGGGCCGGGCCCGCCGCACGGAGCGGCGGGCCCGGCCCGAAGCGCCCGTACGGATGTCCGCGCACGGTGCGTGAAGTGGACGTCGGCCCCGCCGGACGTCAGCCCCGCCGGACGTCAGCCCCGCCGGACGTCGGTGTCGGGCTGGGCCACCTTGAACAGCGCCCGGGCGATCACCGCGGCGTCCGCGTCGCTGAGGTGCGCGGAGAAGTGCTTCTGGATGCTGCGCATGTAGACCGGGGCCGTGGCCCGATGGGCCTCGGCGCCCTCCGGGGTGATGACGGCCCACGAGGCGCGTTTGTCGTGCGGGTCGGGCAGCTTGGACACGAGCCCGGCGCGCACCATCTCGTCGATCAGGCGGCTGACCCGGGTACGGCTGAGGACCACCCGGTTGGCCACTTCCTGCATCCGTAGCCCGTGCTCTCCGGCCGCCTTGAGTTCGAGCAGCACGTCGTACCACGTCAAGGGGATCCGGCCGTCGCGCTGCACGTCGCTCTCGATGGCGCGCACCGCGGTGTTGTGCGCGAGGAGCATCGCCCGCCACGCCTCAAGTCGATCGTCCTGTCCGTTCACACCGCGA
This sequence comes from Streptomyces sp. NBC_00086, assembly GCF_026343255.1. NCBI lineage: Bacteria > Bacillati > Actinomycetota > Actinomycetes > Kitasatosporales > Streptomycetaceae > Streptomyces > Streptomyces sp. NBC_00086. Next base: position 619,157 of record NZ_JAPELZ010000001.1, read on the forward strand.
TCCTAGCCCCATTGCGTGCGCCCGCACATACTTGTTAAGGTGCGTGCGTACGCACTTATTGATCCTTGATTTTCGGAGGCTGGCTACATGGCGGTTCAGAACCTCTCCCGCGACGAGGTCAAGCAGAAGCTCGACAGTGGCAAGGCCGCGGTCGTCGAGGCCCTGCCGGAGCAGTACTACAAGGAGGCGCACCTGCCGGGAGCGCTGCTGCTGCCCGTCGACGACGTCGACGAGCTGGCTCCGGGCCTGCTGCCCGACAAGGACGCCGAGGTCATCGTCTACTGCACCGGTACGACCTGCTCCAACTCGGGGATCGCGGCCAAGCGGCTCGCGGAGCTCGGCTACTCGAAGGTCTTCACGTACAAGGACGGCAAGGAGGACTGGGTCGGGGGCGGCCTCCCGATCGAGTCCGGCGTCTGAGCGGATCCGCGTCCACACACGAGCAGGAGGAACGGACGATGACCTAGGACAGCAAGGTCACCACCCTGCCCGCGCTCGAAGCGGTGCATGCGGCCAAGTCCCAGTCCCTGGAGGCCGGTGAGCGGCTCGACCGCGTGCTGCGCCGCGCCTTCTCGGGCTCGGCGCGGGCCGCCGTGACGGCCCAGTACGAGTCGGCGCGCGAGGGGCGGGTCAACTGCAGCCCGTACGTGTTCCTCCACGACGGCACCGACCTGGCCAACCCCGGCATCGAGGCGCACGGGGTCAACGGCCACTTCGGGCAGGGGTTCCCGGTGATCGACCGGGACCGCCCGGAGGTGTACGAGGAACTCCTCGCGCACGCCGCACGGTTGCTGCCCTGAGGCCCGACCGGTGGTGCCGGGACCGCCTGATGGCGGGCCCGGCACCGGAGCCGGCCGTCAGACGCGGTCGGCCGCGATCAGCACGTACTGGAAGGAGCCGTCCTTGTAGGACTCGATGAACGCCTCCTCGATGCCGGTGACCAGCGAGGACGTGGCCCGCAGCTCCCAGTAGGGCAGGGTCGCGGGGGTCAGGTCGATGACGGCCTGCGGCACGAGGCGGTTGTCGGCCATGGACCGCAGGTACTCCCGGCGGGAGTGGATGTTGCACTCGAAGTGCGCGTTGATCTGGGAGACCCACTTCGAGGGCTGGCCGTAGCGCGGGTTCCAGCAGCCGGTGATGGTCACGTACCGGCCGCCGACCTTCAGGACGCGGGAGTGCTCGGCGAAGAGGTCGTCCAGGTCGACGTACATGCTCGACTCGTTGTTCCAGGACGCCGCGGCCTGCCCGGTCTCGAAGGGCGTGCCGAGCATGTTGCAGACGCGGGCCCGGACGTGGTCGTCGATGCCGAGCTCGCGGGCGCGCTGGTTGGCGAAGTCGGCCTGCTTGGCGGAGAGGGTGACGCCCTCCACCGTGCAGCCGAAGCGCTGGTGGGCCATGACCATCGAGCCGCCGCGGCCGCAGCCGGCGTCCACGAGGGTGTCCTCGCGGCCGATGGGGCCGAGGTGGTCCAGGAGCAGTTCGGCCTGCGCCGACTCCAGCCGGTGGAGCTCGGCGACCAGCTTCTTCTCGTACGCGCTGTCGTCGGTGTCGCCGAGGGCGGAGTGGTCGACGTCGCCGATGCCGTAGTGGTGGTGGTAGAGGCCGTCCACGTCGCCGAGGCGCAGGTTCACGGGCCTGGCCTCGTTGTTCCAGTAGCGGGCGATGTCCCCCTGGTAGGGGGTGGCCGGGCCGGGAATGATCACGGAGGCGGGGGTCGTGCCGTTGGAGCCGGTGGTCAGATCAATGCTGGTCACGAATAGGTCCGTCCTTACCAGAAGTCGGGCAGGCTGTAGCGATAGGTGTTGGTCTGGTGCCAGTAGTGGTTGCCGTCGAGCCAGACGGCGACCCCCCGCAGGAAGCGCAGCACGCTCGGCACGGGGCAGGCCGCGGCCAAGGCGGCGGCCTCCGCTTCGAAGGCGTGCATGAGGTCGTTGTGGACCTCGACCGCCTTCAGATAGCCCTCCTGGTCGGAGGTGCCCTCCCGGTCGGCGATCACCACGGGAAGGTTCATGTGCCGCCCGGGGGCGGCGAGTTCCTTGGTGTACGAGTACAGGTCGTTGACGATGGTGGTGGCGTTCCCCGCAAGGGCGATGACCCGCTGCATGGGCGCCTGGGCGTGCAGATCGGCCGGGAGCTCGTATCCGCCGATGGTGTCGGTGATGGTGGGGCAGGGGCGGAAGTTGTTGAACTGCCGCATGGCCAGGTACTCCCACACCTCCGGGACGTACTCCGTCTGGCTCCAGGCCGCTTCGGCGAGGTATCCCAGGTGCAGCCGGGCCATGTCGTGCCGGTAGCGGTCCGCCTGCGAGGGGCTGGCCTGCGCGAGGAAGTACTCCATGGCGGAGCTGTAGGCGCGCCGGGGCGCGTCCGAACGGAGCGACGCCGCCCACGCGGGCTCGTACTCCTTCGTGGTGTGGAGCGGGTCGATGGCGGTGTGTGCCAGCAGGAGGCGGCCGCCGAGGCCGATGGGCGAGCCGCCGTGGTCCTCGCAGTAGACGTCGTCGACCGCGTTCTCGGCGACCATCAGCCGGGTGGCGACCATCAGGTGCTCGATGGTGGGGGCGTCCGGATGGCAGGCCACCATGTAGCGCCCGACCTGGAAGCCGTCGAACTGCTTCTCCCAGTCCTCGGGGAACAGGTCGACCTCGTCCACCGCCCAGGCCTTGATGCGGCGGCTGACCTCCTCCACGCGCACCGGGTCCGGCTCCGGCACGGGGTGGTGGTAGAGGCCCGGGATCGGGTTTCCGGCCGCCGGCGCCCCGGACTCCGGAGCCGCCGCGGATACGGTCGGCTGCTCCCGGCGGGCCGGGTGCAGGCCCGTCGTACCCAGGCCACTGGGTCCGCCCAGGAGCCGTCGCAGGGCGGGGCTCGGGGCGGGCGGAGCGGGCGGGGCGGATGTGGCCGGCGGGGCCGCCGATGGCGACGGGAAGGACAGGCCGGGCCCTGCCGGCAGGCCCGGCAGTACGGGCGGACCCGGCAGGCCGCCGGACGCGTGGGCCTGGGCGCTGCCGAGGACGTGGGCCCCGACTTGGGCCGCGGCGCCGGGCAGGCTCGACTGCAGAGGGGAAGGCCCGGGCTCGGGCATCCGTGACTCCTTGGTGAGGTGGGTGGTCCGTCCCGGATCCCGGGCGCGCTCAGCCCCTTAGAGGGTCCGGGCCGTCGTCGTACGGGACTTGCGGCCGGTCAGTCGCTCCGGCGGGCGATCTGGACGTTCTCCAGGACGCCGAGGGCGTCGGGCACCAGGATCGCGGCGGAGTAGTAGGTGGTGACCAGGTAGGAGATGATCGACTTCTCGTCGATGCCCATGAAGCGGACCGACAGGCCCGGCTCGTACTCCTCCGGCAGACCTGTCTGGCGCAGCCCGATGACGCCCTGGTTGTCCTCGCCGGTGCGCATGGCGAGGATCGAGCTGGTGTTCTCCTTGCTGATGGGGATCTTGTTGCAGGGCAGGATCGGGACCCCGCGCCAGGCCGGCACCTGCTGTCCGCCCACGTCCACGTGGTCCGGGTAGAGCCCGCGGGCGTTCATCTCGCGGCCGATCGCCGCGATCGTGCGGGGGTGGGCGAGGAAGAGCTTGGTGCCGCGGCGGCGGCAGAGCAGCTCGTCCATGTCGTCCGGGGTGGGCGGGCCGGAGTGGGTCTGGATCCGCTGCTTGAAGGCGGCGTTGTGGAGCAGGCCGAACTCCCGGTTGTTCACCAGCTCGTGTTCCTGGCGCTCGCGCAACGCCTCGATGGTGAGACGGAGTTGCTCTTCGGTCTGGTTCATCGGCCCGTTGTAGAGGTCGGCGACCCTCGTGTGGACCCGCAGGACGGTCTGGGCGATGGAGAGTTCGTACTCGCGCGGCTTGGATTCGTAGTCGACGAAGGTGCCGGGCAGTTCGGCCTCGCCGGTGTGGCCGGCCGACATCGCGATCTCGGCCTCGCCGTGCTTGTTCTGCCGCTGCAGGGGCAGCGAGCTGAAGCGCTGGATGTGCTCCTGGAGGTGCGGCGCCCCGGACACGATGCCTGCGAAGTCGGCGCGGGAGAGCGTGAGCAGGGTGCCGGGGGTCTCGGCGGTGGCGGTGTAGTCCCACCGGGCGTCGGAGTCCAGCAGGGCGTTCTCGCCGAAGCGGTCGCCGTCGGCGAGTACCGCGACGGAGATCTCGTCGCCGTACTTGCCCGCGGAGGTCTGGCTGATCCGGCCGTGGGCGATCAAGTGGATCTGCTCGGCGGGAGCCCCCCGCTCGACCAGCACCTCACCGGCGCGGAAATCGCGCTGGACGCAGCGGCCCGCGATCGCCGCCAGCACTTCCTCGTCGTCGAAGCCGCGCAGCAGGGCCAGCTCGCCGAGTTCGCGCGGGATCACCTGGACGCGGGCACCGTCCTGGACGAACTCGATGCTCCCGTCGCCGACGGTGTAGCTCAGCCGGCGGTTCACCCGGTAGGCGCCGCCCTTGGTCTCCACCCAGGGGAGCATCCGCAGCAGCCAGCGGGAGGTGATCTCCTGCATCTGCGGGGCGGACTTGGTCGTGGTGGCAAGGTTGCGGGCGGCCGACGTGCCCAGGCTGGACTGCTTGGGCGGATCCAGCTGTGCTTCCGGGCTGGTGTCAACGGTCATCGGTCGAGCTCTCCTTCATCGGCGGGGAAGGGAAGGCGAACGTCTGGGCGTCCGTCCGGATCCCGGGGAACCGTAACGGCGCAGATCCCCGCCCCACCGCGAAAAAACGTTGCCGTTGCTTCGTTCTGGTGATCCTGTCCCGCCCGGGGTTTGTTCGGCGGATCGGCGGTATTCAGCCGGGTCCGCGCAGCCTCCGGACGGCCCGCCGCGGCCGGAAAGCCGGGCAGTGTGCCACAAAAGGGCCGGGCGGTCACGTCACGTGATCCCGGGGCGTGCCCCCGGGGTCCGCGGAATGGCGCAATGAGGTCAACGGAAAAGGGCGGACCCGCCGCCCGGCACCCCGAACAAGGAGGACAGCCATGGCTGCCCTGATCCCCCTGCGCAAGTCGCTCCTCATCGCCGTCTCCGCCGTCGCCGCGCTCCTCGGCGCCGGATCGGCCCACGCCGCATCGGGCTCCGCCCACCTGGCGAACGACCCCTCCGGAGCGAAGGTGCAACGCAGCAGTCCGGTGAAGAGCACACTCGGTGGCCAGGACACTTCCACCGCGTACGGCTACTACTACGTACAGGGACGCTAGCCCGTGCTGTCGGCCCGCGTGCCGCCCGGCCCTTCCGGGGCCGGGCGGCACGGCAACAGGCGTGCGTTCGAGCGGGACCGCCTCGGCTTCCTGCTCGACCAGCAGCAGTACGGCGACCTGGTCCGCTTCGACGACGACCTGTACCTCGTGAACTCGCCCGTCCTCGCGGAGCAGGTGCTCAAGCACACCAACACCACCTACACCATCGCCCGCGACCTGCTGGGCGAAGCGACCGACGGAAGCCGCGCCTCGGAAGACCTGGCCCGGTGGATGCGGGCCCGCGCCCTCGCCGGACGCGGCCTGAACCGGACCGGTACGCGGGCCGCCGGCGACCGCCTCGCGGCCACCGTCACCCGGCACGCGGACACCTGGCGCGCACGCGGCAGGATCGAGGCGATCCCCGCACTGGAGGACCTCACCGCCCACCTCATCGCGGAATTCTGCCTCGGGCCCGAGACGGGCGCGGTCCCCGACCTCCTGGCCCGTCTGCAGGACGCGCTGCTGCCTCCCGCCCTGCCCCTGCCCGCGCGCTGGCACGCGCCGCGCCGGCGCCGCCTGAGCCGCGCCTCCCGCGACCTCGCCGAAGAGGTCTCCGCGCTGATGCTCCGGCGCCGCACCACACGGCGGGAGGACTCCCCGCCCGCGGTCGCGGACCTGCTCGACACCGCCTGCGAGGAAGGCGCCCTCACCCGCGAGGGCGCGACCAGCGTGATCGTCGCCAACCTGTTCGCCGCCCACGAGACCACGGCCGCCGCGCTCTCCTGGCTGCTCCTCCTCCTCGACCGGCAGCCGCACCTGCGCCGCCGGGTACGGGACGAGGCCGACCGGGAACTCGCCGGGCGGCCCCCCACCGCGGCCGATGTGCCCGGCCTGGCCGTCGCCGGCGCCGTCGTGAAGGAGACCCTGCGGCTCTATCCCCCGCTCTGGCTCGTCCAGCGGACCGTGGAGGAGCCCACCGAGCTCGCCGGCTACCCGCTCCGCCCCGGCCAGCGGGTCGGTGTCAGCCCCTTCGTCCTCCACCGCGACCCGCACCACTACGACCGGCCCGACGCCTTCGACCCGGACCGCTGGATCGAGCGCCCCGACACCCCCCTGCCCAAGTACGCGTTCATGCCCTTCGGCGGCGGACCGCGCAACTGCCTCGGCACCCACTTCGCCACCACGGTCATGACCATCGCCGCAGCGACCCTCACCCGCGACTACCGGATCAGCCAGTCCCCCGGCACCACGACGACCTTCGACACCCGCACCATCCTCCAGCCGCAGGGCCTCGCCCTCGACGTCGCCGACCGCCCCCGCACCTCCGGCCCCCGGTGACGGCCCGGTCGGGGAACCTGCGGGTCGGCGCCTGGTTTCGCGTACGAATCCGCGCCCCGCACCGTCGCCGGCCTTCGTGGAATCGACCAAGACGTGCTTGACCGATCAATCTTCGGCACGTAACTTCGACCGCACCAACTCGAGAGCCACTGGAAGGAGGCGAAGCCGGATGTCGACCATCTCCGCACTGCTTCGCCTCGCACACCAGACCGCCTGGGCTCCGGGTCGGGTAGCACACGGCTGCTGAACGAGCCCCTTTCCCGGCGTGCCCGATCGCGGCCCCGGAGATTTTCCCTCACCCTGTCACCACTTACGGCGCCTCCTTGCGTGCCGGTTCGCCGCGCTCCGGGTCGTAGAGCCGCGGCCACTGAACGAGAAAGCTCCTGCCATGGCAACTTGGACAGTCCGATCGACCGCGCCCCGGAACGGGGACGTGCCGTGGTAGCCGCGCGGATCACGGTCAACGGGAAAGAAACACCGATCGCTCCGGCCGCAGCCCACACCACGGTGCTGGACTTCCTGCGCGACCGCGGCCTCACCGGCACCAAAGAGGGCTGCGCCGAAGGCGAATGCGGCGCCTGTTCGGTGCTCGTCGCCCGGCCGGGGGTGAACAAGCCCACCGACTGGGTGGCGGTCAACGCCTGTCTGGTGCCGGCCCTGGCACTCGACGGGCAGGAGGTCGTCACCTCCGAAGGCCTCGCCACCGTCGACGCGTCCGGCGCACCCACGGCGCTGCACCCCGTACAGGAGGAGATGGCCGTCCGCGGCGGCTCCCAATGCGGTTACTGCACACCGGGGTTCATCTGCAGCATGGCCTCCGAGTACTACCGGCCCGACCGCTGCGCACACGCGTCCCCGGCTGCCGGGGAGACCGCGGACCCGGCCGAGGGCACCGACCCGGAGCACGGCCCGAACGGCTTCGACCTGCACGCGCTGAGCGGAAACCTGTGCCGCTGCACCGGCTACCGTCCGATCCGCGATGCCGCCTTCGCCGTGGGCTCGCCCACCGAGGACGACGTCCTGGCACAGCGCCGCGAGCAGTCGCCGCCCGAGGCGGCCGCCACCGAATACGCCCAGGACGGGAGCGAGTTCCTGCGTCCCGGCACTCTCGCGGAGACGGTACGACTGCTGCGCGAGCGGCCCGGGGCGGTCGTGGTCGCGGGCAGTACCGACTGGGGCGTGGAGGTGAACATCCGTTCCCGCCGGGCCGATTGCGTGGTCGCGGTCGACCGGCTCCCCGAACTGCGGGAGCTGCGGGTCGAGTCCGGGCACATCGAGATCGGGGCGGCGCAGACGCTCACCGAGATCGAACGCCGGCTCGACGGCAGCGTCTCGCTCCTGGCGGAGCTGTTCCCGCAGTTCGCGTCCCGGCTGATCCGCAACAGCGCCACCCTCGGCGGCAACCTGGGGACCGGCTCCCCCATCGGTGACAGCCCGCCCGTGCTGCTCGCGCTGGAGGCCTCGCTGCTGCTGGCCGGCGCGGACGGTGAGCGCGAGGTCCCCCTGGCCGAGTACTTCACCGGCTACCGGCAGAGCGTGCGCCGTCCCGGCGAGCTGATCCGCGCGGTGCGCATCCCGCTCCCGCTGTCGCCCGTCACGGCCTTCCACAAGATCGCCAAGCGGCGCTTCGACGACATCTCCAGCGTCGCGGTCGCCTTCGCCCTCGACATCGAGGACGGGATCGTCCGCAAGGCGCGCATCGGCCTGGGCGGCGTGGCCGCCACCCCGATCCGCGCCCTCTCCACCGAGGCGGCCCTGGAGGGCAACGCCTGGACGGCGCAGACCGTCGAGGCCGCGGCCCGGATCCTGCGGGCCGAGGGCACCCCGATGGACGACCACCGCGCCAGCGCCCTCTACCGCTCCGCGATGCTCGGCCAGAGCCTGCACAAGCTGTACGCGCGAACCACCGAGGCGGCGAAGTCATGAGCCAGTTGTCCCAGCGTCCCGAGAAGCCCGTCGTCGGGGTTTCGATGCCGCACGAGAGCGCGAACCTGCACGTCACCGGTGCTGCGCTCTACACCGACGACCTGGTCCACCGCACCAAGGACGTCCTGCACGCCTACCCGGTCCAGGTCATGAAGGCCCACGGCAGGATCACGGCGCTGCGCACCGAACCGGCGCTCGCCGTGCCCGGTGTGGTCCGCGTACTGACCGGGGCCGATGTGCCCGGCGTCAACGACGCCGGAATGAAGCACGACGAACCCCTCTTCCCCGACACGGTCATGTTCCACGGCCACGCGGTCGCCTGGGTCCTGGGCGAGAGCGTGGAGGCGGCCCGGCTCGGTGCGGCGGCCGTCGAGGTGGAACTCGACGAACAGCCCTCCGTGATCACCTTGCGGGAGGCGATCGAAACCGGGAGCTTCCACGGCGCCCGGCCCCTGATGGTGACCGGTGACGTGGACGCCGGCTTCGAGGACTCCGCGCACGTGTTCACCGGCGAGTTCCAGTTCTCCGACCAGGAACACTTCTACCTCGAAACGCACGCGGCGCTCGCTCTCCTCGACGAGAACGGGCAGATGTTCGTCCAGAGCAGCACCCAGCACCCCTCGGAGACCCAGGAGATCGTCGCCCACGTACTCGGCCTGCACAGCCACGAGGTGACGGTGCAGTGCCTGCGGATGGGCGGCGGCTTCGGCGGCAAGGAGATGCAGCCGCACGGGTTCGCGGCCGTCGCCGCGCTCGGCGCCAAGCTCACCGGCCGGCCGGTCCGCGTACGGCTCAACCGGACCCAGGACCTGACCATGTCCGGCAAGCGCCACGGGTTCCACGCCACGTGGAAGATCGGCTTCGACGCCGAGGGCCGCATCCAGGCCCTGGACGCCACGCTGACCGCCGACGGCGGCTGGAGCCTGGACCTGTCCGAGCCCGTGGTGGCCCGCGCGCTGTGCCACATCGACAACACCTACTGGATCCCCAACGCGCGCGTCGCCGGCCGCATCGCCAAGACCAACAAGGTCTCCAACACCGCCTTCCGCGGTTTCGGCGGACCCCAGGGCATGCTGGTGATCGAGGACATCATGGGCCGGTGCGCGCCGCAGCTCGGCCTGGATCCGATGGAGCTGCGCGAGCGCAACTTCTACCGGCAGGGCCAGTCGACGCCGTACGGGCAGCCCGTCCCCTACCCCGAGCGGATCTCCGTCATCTGGCAGCAGGTCAAGGAGGACGCCGCGCTGGCCGAGCGGGGGCGCGAGATCGCGGCCTTCAACGCCGCGCACCCCCACACCAAGCGGGCGCTCGCGATGACCGGGATCAAGTTCGGCATCTCCTTCAACCTCACCGCCTTCAACCAGGCCGGCGCCCTGGTGCTGGTCTACAAGGACGGCTCCGTCCTGATCAACCACGGCGGCACCGAGATGGGGCAGGGCCTGCACACCAAGATGCTGCAGGTGGCCGCGACCACGCTGGGCATCCCGCTGCACAAGGTGCGGCTGGCCCCGACGCGCACCGACAAGGTGCCCAACACCTCGGCGACCGCCGCCAGTGCGGGTGCGGACCTCAACGGCGCGGCGGTGAAGAACGCCTGCGAGCAGATCCGCGAGCGGCTGCTGCAGGTGGCCGGCACGCAGCTGGGTACGAACGCCTCGGACGTGCGCATCGTCGAGGGCGTCGCGCGCGCCCTCGGCAGCGACAAGGAGCTGGCCTGGGACGACCTGGTGCGCACCGCGTACTTCCAGCGGGTCCAGCTCTCGGCGGCCGGCTTCTACCGGACCGAGGGCCTGCACTGGGACGCCAAGGCGTTCCACGGCTCGCCGTTCAAGTACTTCTCCTACGGTGCGGCCGCGACCGAGGTGGAAGTGGACGGTTTCACGGGCGCGTACCGGATCCGGCGCGTGGACATCGTCCACGATGTCGGCGACAGCCTCTCCCCGATGATCGACATCGGTCAGGTCGAGGGCGGTTTCGTCCAGGGCGCGGGCTGGCTGACGCTGGAGGACATGCGCTGGGACTCCGGCGACGGACCGAACCGCGGCCGCCTGCTCACCCAGGCGGCGAGCACGTACAAGCTGCCGAGCTTCTCGGAGATGCCCGAGGAGTTCCACGTCAGGCTGCTGGAGAACGCCACCGAGGAGGGCGCGGTCTACGGGTCCAAAGCGGTCGGTGAGCCCCCGCTGATGCTGGCCTTCTCCGTACGGGAGGCCCTGCGGCAGGCGGCCGCGGAGTTCGGGCCCGCCGGGATCAGCGTGGAGCTGGCCTCGCCGGCCACGCCCGAGGCGGTGTACTGGGCGATCGAAGGGGCCCGCCGGGGCGGTGCGCCGCTCGGCGACGGGCCGGCGCCCGAGCGCAGCGGGGTCCTCGCCGACGCAAGCGCTTCGAGCAATGTCTGACATGAGCTGGGTCGCCGCGGTCGCGCGGTTGCGGGCACGCCGGGAAGCCGGGGTGCTCGTGACCGTCGCGGCCGTGCGCGGCCACGCGCCCCGGCGGGCCGGTGCCAAGCTCGTGGTGGGACGGACCGGGACCTGGGGTTCGATCGGCGGCGGCAACATCGAGGCCGTCGCCATCGACCGGGCGCGCGAACTGAGCGGCGCGGCCGATCCGGAGCCGGAGCTGATGGAGTTCGCCCTCAACGACAAGGTCACCAGCCGGCACGGTGTGCAGTGCTGCGGCGGAGCCGTCACCGTGCTGCTCGAACCGCTGCCGGTGGTCCAGGCCGTGGCCGTCTTCGGCGTCGGGCACGTCGGACTGGAACTGGCGCGGATCCTGGCCCGCCAGGACCTCGACCTGCACCTCGTCGACAGCCGCCCCGACATGCTCACCGAGGAACGGCTCAGTGTGCTCGCCGACGCGGTGGCGCAGGTGCACGTGCACCACACCCCGCTGCTTCCGGAGACGGTGCTCGGGGAGCTGCCGCCCGGCACCCACGTCCTGATCATGACGCACGATCACGCCGAGGACGCCGCGCTGTGCGACGCCGCCCTGCGCACCGACGGTCTCGGCTCGATCGGTCTGATCGGCTCGTCCGCGAAGTGGGCGCGGTTCCGGCAGCGCCTGGCCACCGAGGGCGGTCACGACGCCGGCACCATCGACCGGATCACGACGCCGATCGGGCTGACCGAGATCACGGGCAAGGAGCCCGCCACGATCGCGGTGAGCGTCGCGGCGGACCTGCTCCGCACCTTCGAGCGGGACCGTCATTGGGCGGGCCCGGTCCCCGGCCCGGTCCCTGGCCCGGCCCCGGCCCCGGTCCCGGACACGATGGCCGAGGTGGCGTACCCGACGGCGGCGGGCGGCGCATGAGCCCCCCGGCCCACGCGCCGCCGGCCGCCGGGCCGGGCGGTCTCGCGCGCTCAGTTCGCGGCGGCCCGCGCCGGGCGCCTGAGCAGGTAGCCGGCCGCGGTCAGGACGAGCACCGCCATGCAGCCGATGAACACCAGTCCCGCACCCTCCAGCCCGAGGGGGCCTTCCAGTACGCCCACCCCGATCACGGGCAGCGAGATGCCGGTGTACGCGACCAGGAACAGGGTGGAGATCACCGCTGCCCGCTGGTCCGCGGGAGACGCCCCGGCCACCGCGGACAGTGCCCCGCGGAAGGCCAGCCCCTGCCCCAGTCCGCCGACGAGGGCGCTCAGCACCACCAGCGCCAGCAGGTCCCACCACAGCGCGCCCGCGAGCAGCGCCAGTCCGGCGAGGAGCGCGGCGCACCCGAGCGGCAGCGAGCGCTCCAGGCCGACACGGCCGACCGCCAGCTGGCCGGCGGTCGAGGCGAAGAAGGCCAGTGCGACGACCAGTCCGCTCAGGGCGCGGTTGTGCACGTCCAGGGACTGCGCGAGGAACGCCGGGCTGACGGAGGTGAACACGCCGAACAGGGCGAAACCCACGAACGCGGCGATCGCGGCCGGCCCGAACACCGCTCGCACCTGCGGGGGCAGCGCGGGCCGCTGCGGTCGTACGGTGCTCAGCGGCCGCCGCTCACGGACCGTCTCGGGAAGCCGCAGCAGGACCACGGCCGCGACCGCCACGAGCGCGAGGTGCACCACGAACGGCAGGTACAGCGGCCAGGAGGCGTACTGCGAGAGGACTCCGGCGAGCAGCGGACCGCAGCCCAGTCCGCCCATGTTGGCGGCCGTCGCCACGAACGTGGCCCGCGCGGCGCCGCCGGGCGGTGCCAGCTCCATCACGTAGGCCGTGGCGGCCCCGGTGAACAGGCCGGCGGACAGGCCCGACAGCAGCCGGCCCGCGTACAGCCAGGGCATCCCGTCGGCGCACAGGAAGCAGACGGCGCTCAGCGCGGCGAACCCCAGACCCGCCAGCAGGACCGGCCGGCGGCCCACGGCGTCCGAGGCATTGCCCGCCAGCAGCAGTACGCCGATGACTCCGAAGGCGTACACGGCGTACACCACGGTCACCATCAGCGCGGAGAAGCCGAACTTCTCCTGGTAGAGCCCGTAGAGGGGGGTCGGCAGCGTGGTGCCGGCCATGCACACGGCGAACACCGCCCCGCTCAGCAGGCACCGGCTCCAGCCTTGTCGATCAAGGTCCATGCGGCCGACCGTAACCCGGGAGCACCGACTTCGCGTCAGTACACCAGCTTGTACGTCACGTCTTTGGGGACCGGGTCCGGTGCGGTGTCGGTGTAGAGGAGCCGGATCGTGGTGAAGCGCCGGAGATCCGGGTGCTCGGGCCAGGCCTGCGGATCGCTCAGGGTCACCTTGACCGGGTAGGCGTGGAAGCGGCCGGCGGCGCAGTACGGGCGGCAGTCGTTCACCATGTCGGTGCCGGTGGCCGTGGCGCCGGACTGCCCCCAGGTGTCCCAGCGGAGCCGAACGAGCCGGTTGTTTCCGTCGCCGCAGGCCAGGAGGTACTCCTGGGGGCGCATCTGGGCCTGCTCGAAGCAGTCGACGACCACGACCGGGTCCTGTGAGACCGGGGTCCGGGCCGGGGCCGCGGCGCCGGTGTTCGCCGAGGCGGGGAGCACGGCCGCCGTCATCGCCGCCACCGCGCACAGCAGGGTGGCGGTCCGCACCTTGCGCCGGGACGCGGTGCGTCGGGATGCGTCTGCGGGGCGGCCACCTGCGGAAACGTTCACGGAAGACCTTCCTCGCCACTCTGCGTGCCGCCGGCACCACCGGGGTACTCCCAGCTTCCCCCATGGGGGTGAAGCTCGCACCCGCGGGAACCGCGGGTGCGAGCGGCCGGGTCACTTGCGCAGCAGGGCGCAGACGAAGTCCTCCTGGACCTCCCTGACCTGTTCCAGCAGGTCGGGGTTGATGGTCAGGGACGTCTGCGTGGTGATGGAGAAGGTGATCGAGCGCCGGCCGTCCGCCGAGGCCGCCGCGAACTGCGTGTAGCCGGCGGTGTTGCCGGTGTGGCCGTACACCGTTCCGCAGCGCGTGGTGTAGCGGAAGATCGCCAGGCCCGCCTCGGTGCGGCCGGGGCCGGGGGGCTGGGACAGGGCGCCGGGGATGAACCGGAACTGCTGGCGCCGGGTGCGCTCCGAGACGAGGGCGCCGCCCGCGTAGCCCCGGATGAAGGCGGTCAGGTCCTTCGGCGTCGAGACGATGCCGCCGGACGCCCAGGCCCCCGAGGCGCCCACGGCCTCGCTGACGTCGACGGGCCCCTCCTGCGGGTCGATCTGGTAGCCGTGGAGGTAGGGCTCGGGCAAGCGGTACCCCTGGGGCAGGCTCGTGGCCCGCATGCCCAGCGGCTCGTAGACGAGCTCGCGCAGCAGCGTCTCGTACCGGCGTCCGGTGGCGGCCTCGGCCATGAGGGCGATGGCGATGTTGTCGGAGTTGGAGTACGCGTAGCGACTGCCCGGCTGGAAGGCGAGGTCCTGGTCCGCTACGAACTCCAGCAGGCGGCGGGAGTCGAAGCGGTGGCGGGGGTCCTGGGAGATGATGTCGAAGAACCCCTGGGAGGCCGAGTAGTCGGGCAACCCGCTGGTGTGGTTCAGCAATTGACGAAGCGTCACTCCGTGCCACGCGGACGGCTGCCCGGGCAGCACCTCTCCGATCGTGTCGTCGAGGTGCAGCCGGCCGCGGTCGACGAGCCCGAGGGCCACCGCTCCGCTGAAGGCCTTGGCGACGCTGGCGATCCGCATGTGGTCCGTGGCCCGCGGCGGCCGGCCGCTCTCCACGTCGCCGACGCCCGCCCGGTAGACCTCCGTACGGTCGCCGTCGCGCAGGACGGCGATGACCCCGGGGGGACCGTCGGGCCGCTCCACCAGCTCGCGCAGCTCCTTGTGGAGGGCGGACCCGGCGGGCGGATTGCGGTCCGCTCCGGCCTGTGCGGGCTGCACGGAGACGGCGAGCAGGGCGCCGCACGCGGCGGTGGCGGCGGCCAGGCGCAGCGACGGACGGATCCGGCCGGATTGGCCGTGCGGGCGTCGGGACACGGAGGTACCTCCCGGGGAAGACGGACGCGGTGGCCCACGATGACAGGGGCCGCACCGGCGCCGGCGGCGACGCGGCCGCACGCCGGCGGGCCTTGGCCCATCCGGCCCTGGCGGTCCGGCGCGGCGGCGGGGCCGGGGCTGCGGCTCCCCGGGGCCGCCCCGTCACCTACCTCGGCGGCCACGACGCCGGGCCGTGACCGCGGGGCCCCGGCCCGCCCTCCCCCGGCGCGGACCTACCAGACGGGAATGGGCGCGGGCGCCTCCGTACCGAGGTCCGGTGCGTCGCGGAGTTCGACGGTGGTCCCGGACCGGTGGAGTTCGAGGATCACCAGGGTGTTCTCGCCCGCCCGCCACAGGGGGCCCGGTGCGTACAGCGTCTTCTGCGGGCCCCGCTCCCAGAACCTGCCCAGGGCGAAGCCGTTCAGCCAGACCACGCCCTTGGTCCATCCCGGGAGGGCGATGAACGCGTCCGCTGCGGAGTCCAGTTCGACGGTGACCCGGTGGAACGAGGGGCCTTGCGGGAGCGCGCCGTGGCCGAAGTCGAGTCCGGACAGGTCGTCGAGGGGAAGCGGCCTGATCTCCCAGCCGAACTGGTACTGGTTGTCCAGCCTGACCCCGTCGCGGATGCCCTTGCGATCTGCCAGCAGGGGCCCGTAGTTGATCCGCCCCTGGTTCTCCACCAGGATGTCGAGCTCCGCGCCTCCGTCGGGCACGGAGACGGGCAGGGCCGCGAGCGGTTCGTCCCGCTCCAGGAGCCCGATCCCCCGTCCGTCCAGGAACACTTGGGCCCGGTCGGCCAGGCCGTCGATGCGCAGCGCCGCCTCGGGCAGGGGTCCGCGGAGGCGGGTCCGGTAGTGGATCAGGCCCAGGGACTGGCCGGCCTCCTCCATGGTCAGCGGCTCGACGTGGTGCACGGGCTTGGAGAGCGCGTCCAGGGAGTCGGCCAGCGAGACGCGTCCGTCGACGGAGAGGAGCCGGGGAACCACGCGGGGGAGCAGAGCGGGGGGTTCATGGGTGACGGGGCCGGTGTGCCGGGCGATGACCTCGCGGAAGAGGTGGAACTTCCGGGTGAGTTCGCCGGCCTCGCCGACGGGGGCGTCGTAGTCGTAGCTGGTGACGTCGGGCTGGTAGGTGGTGCCGTCGTGGTTGGCGCCGTTCCACCAGCCGAAGTTGGTGCCGCCGTGGCCCATGTAGATGTTCACCGAGGCGCCCGCGGCGAGCAGGCTGTCCAGGGTGGCGGCGGCATCCTCCGGGTCGCGCGTGTGGTGCGGCTCGCCCCAGTGGTCGAACCAGCCGTGCCAGTACTCCACGCAGACCAGCGGCCCCTGCGGCTGGTACGCGCGCAGGGTCGCGAGCGAGCTCTCGGGGCGCGAGCCGAAGGTCCCGGTGGTCAGCACGCCGGGGATGCGCCCGCCGAGCTGGAACCCGTGGTCGGCGCCGTCGGTGGTGAACAGCAGGCAGTCGATGCCCCGTCGGACCAAGCCGTCGCGGAGGTGTTCCAGATAGCCGGTGTCGTTGCCGAAGCTGCCGTATTCGTTCTCGACGCCCACCGCCACCACCGGCCCGCCCCGGCTGCCGAGGAGGGGGGCCAGTACGGGGGCCAGGGTGTCGAACCACGCGTCGACCGCGGCCAGGTAGGCGGGGTCGCGGCGGCGGATCCGGATGGTGCGGTCGGCCAGCAGCCATCCGGGCAGTCCGCCGAAGTCCCATTCGGCGCAGATGTAGGGGCCCGGCCGGACGATGACGTCGAGGCCCAGGTCGCCGGCGGTGCGGATGAAGGCCGCCACGTCGTTGGGTCCGTCGAAGGAGAACGCGCCGGGGCTGGGCTCGTGGACGTTCCAGGCCACATAGGTCTCGATGGTGTTCACGCCCATCGCGCGCAGGCGCAGCAGGCGGTCGGCCCAGAGGTCCGGGTGCACCCGGAAGTAGTGGATGGCCGCGGAGACGATCCGGTGCGGGTGGCCGTTCCGCAGGAAGCCGGTCTCGTCCGTGGCCAGCGTCGTGATCGACGGCGTGACGGGAGTCGCGACCGGCTCCGTGACGGGAGTCGCGGTCGGCGTCTCAGTCGGCGTCGCGGTCGGCGTCTCGGTCGGCGTCTCGGTCGCCGTCGCGGTCGGCGGGTGGGGTGGCTTCACGTGTGCGCTCTCTTTCGGTGACTTCCGGTGGTGCTCGACTCGTCGGCCGACAGGGCCCGGCAGAAGGAAAGCCCCCCATAGAAAGCGCTTTCTACGGGCCTCTGATCACGCTAGGCTGAAGCAGCCCGAGGGGTCAAGGGAGATCGCATGCGGGAGAGGGTGGACGAGCGGCACAAGAGGGCGCTGCGGCTGGTGCGGGAGCACGGGAGCGTGCGGGTGTCCGACCTCGCCACCGAGCTCGGAATCTCCGTGGAAACCGCTCGCCGCGACGTCGCGGCGCTCTCCGACGCGGGGCTCGTACGGAGACTGCACGGGTCGGCGCTGTGGCCGACCGCGCGCCTGAGCCCCCGTGAGGCACGCCTTGCGCGCGAGGCGCCCCCGGTCGCACCCCGCGGGCTCGTGCTCGGGATGGTGGTCCCGGCGGCCGGCTACTTCTACCCGTCGGTCATTCGCGGTGCCCGGGACGCGGCTGCCGATGTCGGCGCCCGGCTGCTCGTCGCGACCACCGAGTACGACAGGGACCGGGACAAGACGCGCATCGACACCCTCATCGAGGCGGGCGCCACCGGACTGCTGCTCACCCCCAGTTGGGGCATGGACGGCCCGGGCCCCGGCGACCTCCAGGAGCTCGCGGACCTGCCGGTCCCCGCCGTGCTGGTGGAGCGGCACGTACCGG
The DNA here is from genome assembly GCF_026343255.1 of Streptomyces sp. NBC_00086. Classification (NCBI taxonomy): domain Bacteria; kingdom Bacillati; phylum Actinomycetota; class Actinomycetes; order Kitasatosporales; family Streptomycetaceae; genus Streptomyces; species Streptomyces sp. NBC_00086. Next base: position 636,788 of record NZ_JAPELZ010000001.1, read on the forward strand.
CGGGCTCGCCCGGAGCGGAGATCGACCGGGTCAGCTCGGCCCATGCGGACGGCGCCGCCGCCGGCGTACGCCATCTGGCGGCCCTCGGCCATCGCCGCGTGGCCCTGCTGTCCCGCGCCACGCACACCTCGCCCGCCCTGCGGCAGGGGTACCGCGCCGCGGCCGGTTCCCTCGGCCTGCCCGAGGACGACCTCTCCCCGGCCGGAGGGCTGGAGCCCGGCGGGGCCGATCACTTCGAGCGGCGCCTCGACCGGCTGCTCGGACTCGCCTCCGCGGGCGAGGTGCGCGCCGCACTCGTACACCCCGACTCCGCCGCGATCGACCTGCTCCAGCGGCTGACCGCGCGGGGCCTGCGCGTGCCGGAGGACTTCTCGATCGTCTGCTACGACGACGAGTTGGCAACGCTGGCGGACGTGCCCCTGACCTCGGTCGGACCCGTCAAGGGCGCGGTCGGCGAAGCAGCGCTGAACCTGCTGCTGCGGCGGCTGGAGAACCCCGGGGCCGAGAGTTCGCACGTCGCGCTGCTGCCACGGCTGAAGGTGCGGAACTCGTGCGGCGCCCCGGTGACCGCTTCTTGACCGAATGAGAGCGGAGCATTGACTTCCGGTCACCGGAATCGAAGTGTGGCCAACCAGCGAGACCAACGCCGCACCGGATTCCGCCGCACCAGATTGGTTCCTCCATGACTTCTTCCGCCTGGCCCCGCCGTACCTTCCTGCACGCGGCAGGGGGCAGCGCCCTCGCGCTGGGGCTCACGGGATGGGCCACCCTCCCGGCCGCGGCGGCCGAAACGGCCACCACCGGCGAGGAGTTCGCCGCCCTGCGCGCGAAATGGCGGGACCTGATGCTGGGCACCGGATTCAGCCCGACGGCCGAACCCTTCAGAACACTGCTCGCCAACCTCGGCGCCACGGCCCGCGGACACCTCTCCACCATGGCCCCCGCCGACGGCTCCCTGTGGCCCGGCGTGATCTGGACCGACCCGGATCCGGACCTCGACGCGGAGTCGTACGCCTTCTCGGCCCGTATGAACGACAGCTACACCAGGCTGAACGTCATGGCCCAGGCCTTCTGCCAGCCCGGAACCGGGCTCACCGCAGACCCCGCCCTGCTGGAAGCGGTCATCACCGGACTCGAACACGTCCATGACCAGGTGTACAACCCGGCCACCGTCCCGTACGGCAACTGGTGGAACTGGCAGATCGGCTCCCCGCAGGCCCTCATGGACACCTGCGTACTGATCCACGAGCACCTGACGGAGGACCAGAGGGCCAGGTTCTGCGCGGCCGTGGACCACTTCCTGCCCGATTCGGCCGTGGCCTCGTACACCGGAACCAGTACCGGCGCGAACCGTGTCGACCTGTGCCGCGGCATCATCCTGCGCGGGGTCGTGGGCGAGAACCCCGACAAGATCGCTCTGGCCGCCCGGGCCCTGGCCCCCGTCTTCCCGTACGTCACCTCCGGCGACGGCTTCTACGCCGACGGCTCCTTCATCCAGCACACCTCCGTCCCGTACATCGGCGGTTACGGCTCGGTGCTGCACGACGGCGTGGGCCGGATCCTCGCGCTGCTGCGCGGATCCGCCTGGCAACTGGCTGATCCCCACACCCAGCTCTTCCTCGACACCGTGGAATCGGCCGTCGCACCGTTCATCTACAACGGCCTGATGATGGACAACGTCTCCTCCCGGGGCATCAGCCGCCAGGGCGGCAGCGACCACCTGCGCGCCCACGGCCTCCTCGCCACTCTCGTCCTCCTGGGCCAGGGCGCCTCCCCCGAGGAGAACGCGCGGTGGCGCGCCATGGTCAAGGGCTGGCTCCGGCGGGACTACCACTACCCCGCGCTCAAGAACCCGGGCCTGAGCCTGATCCGGGCCTCCCTGCTACAGGCCCTGCAGGACGACACCACGGTCACCGCGGCTCCCGAGCCCGTGGGGCACCGGCTGTTCCACAACATGGACCGGGTCACCCACCGGCGCCGCGGCTGGGCGGCCTCGGTCAGCATGGCCTCGAACCGCATCGCACACTACGAGTTCGGCAACGGCGAGCACGCCCGCGGCTACCACACGGGCGCCGGCTGGCTGTCCTGGTGGGGCAGCGACTTCGGCCTGGAGCAGTACTCCGACGCGTACTGGCCCACGGTCGACCCGTACCGGCTGCCCGGCATCACCGCCTCCCGCAAGCCCCTCGCCGACGGGCAGGGCGGCAACTGGGGCGGTCCCCGCCCGGACGCGGCCTGGGTCGGCGGCACCACCGACGGCGAGTTCGGCGCCACGGGCCAGCACCTCAAGGGTCTGGCCGGCACGATGAGCGCCAAGAAGTCCTGGTTCTGGCTGGACGACTCCATCGTCTGCCTCGGCGCCGGCATCGGCTCCACCGACGGGTTCCCCGTCGAGACCACCATCGACAACCGCCACCTCGGCACCACCGGCGCCCCCACCCTGATCGTCGACGGCAGGCAGCAGCCGGCCACGCAGGGCTGGACGGCCACGTTCGAGGACGCCGGGTGGGCGCACATCGAGGGCCAGGCCGGCTACGTCTTCCCCGCCGGGACCAGGCTCGAAGCCGTACGCGAGGAACGCACGGGCGCCTGGAAGGACATCAACACCGGCGGCTCCGCCGACCCGATGACCCGCCGCTACCTCACCCTGTTCACCGACCACGGCACGGATCCCGTAGCCGCCGGCTACGCCTACGTCCTCCTGCCCGGCGCCAGCGCCCGGACCACCGAGCAGCGCTCCTGCGACCGGGGCCGGCTGAAGATCCTCGCCAACACCGCCGACCAGCAGGGCGTACGCGTCTCCAGGCTCGGCTTCACCGCCGTCAACTTCTGGACGCCGGGCACCGTGGACAAGATCACCACGAACGCCCTCGCCTCCGTCCTGATCCGGGAGAACCGGAACGGAACCGCGACCGTCGTCGTCTCGGACCCCGCCCGGCAGGCGACCTCGCTGCAGGTCCGGTGGAACCGCCGCGTCTCCAAGATCCTCTCCAAGCCGTCCACCGTCACGGGGGCCACGACGGGCGATGCGCTGACCCTCACGTTCGGCGACCTCAGGGGCGCGGCCGGAGCACCGCAGACCATCACCGTCCGACTCGGCTGAACCGCCGGGCAGGTGGGGCCCACCGAGGGCGGCGGGCCCCACCACCGATGGGTTGACAACGTTGCCAGCCCATTCCTTCCACGCCCTTCTCCCCACTCCCCCACTCCCCCACTCCCCAGGAGGACACCATGCAACGAAGCAACGTCCGACTCCTCGCCCCCACCGCCCTGGCCGCCGTGCTCACCGCCGCGACGACGTCACCCGCGCACGCCGCGGTCGAGTGGGACGGCGACGCGGACAACGGAGGGACCGCCGTCTTCGCCACGGTCGTGTGCGACGACCCCTCGTACGTCTACCAGCCCGACTGGAACGACGGCCGCGGCACGATCTTCGCGTTCACCAAAGCGGTGGGCTCCGAACGCTGCGAGGGACTCGGCATCGCCGGCCGGACCCTGACCGAGGACAGAACGTACTGGTTCGGCTGGGAGTCCATGACCAAGACGGGGAACGCGCAGACCGTCTTCCAGTGGAAGTCGTGGGGCACCGATGCGGAGCAGGACCAGAACTACCCCGTGCTGATGAAGGTGGAGGACAGCCTGCTGAAGATCTGGTACGTCGCACCGGGCGAGGAATGGATCGCCGCCGGCAGCATCCCCTGGACCCCGGGCACCTGGAACAAGATCGAGCTCGGCATCAACGCCCGCTCGTCCACCGGCGGTTCCTTCGCCCTCTACGTCAACGGCCAACTCGTGGTCGACCGACACGACGCCCGGACCTGGGACCTCAAGGGCAACGTGCCCCGCTGGGGGACCTACGGCTCGACCATCACCGGCGTCGAGTCGGTCAACTGGGTCGACGGACTCAAGATGGGCACCACACGCGAGGACGTCGACTGAGCGGCTACTGCGAAAGCAGCTGAAACTGCGGGGTGTTCGGCCCGCACCCGGCCCGATCGCTGCCGCGAGCCAGCGCCGGTAAGGAAGCAACGAGCGTTCCACTGTTGGCGCAGTCCGCGGGGCGGTCTGCGATGTGACGCTCGCAGACCGCCCGGTACGCCGGGAAGCGCAGAGCGATCTCGGAAAGCCTGGCAATCATCTCCGTACGTGTGGGCAAGGGGTAGTACTCGTGGTGCAGTGCGATGCTCAGCCGAACGGCGTCGTCTGCCTTCCGTACCCACTCGTCCAGAGTGGACTTCATGGAGGCACCGTTGTCCGTTCCCGACCACGCCGCAACGTTCAGGAACACGATCGCCTGTTCTGTCGACGCCTGGCCGGCCTCCACTGCCGCGGCAACGATCTCGGCGACATCGTCGGCGCCGTAGGCATCAATCAGGTCGTCCACACGGTCGAACAGCTCGTCAGGGAGGTCGACATCATCCCGTTCCGACCATTGCACGGCACACAGCCGGCCAAGCGCCTCGCCCACTACTGACGTCGCCATCAGGCCCCCTGTTGCTCGCCGCTAAGACGGACAGTAGCCGGACCAGCTGCGGGCAACCGCCCCTTTATGACGGCTACCCGCAGTGATCCGAAAGAGCCGGCCCGGCCGTCCCCCTCGAATCTTGCCGGTCAGGGGCCCGGGCCTCACTCGTCGAGGAAGAAGCCGGGATCGCGTACCGCGAGGGACCCGGCCATCGCACGTAGGTCGGCGTCGGCGGAAACCGAGGACGGCAGGATCAGGTAGCCGAAGGTGCCGCTGAACTCGTCGGCCGCCACGAGGTACAACCGGTAGCCGTCCAGGTCGGGGGCCAGCAACGGGGCCTGGGAGAGGGTGAGTTTGCCCATCCTGATACCGCCGCCGTGCTCACACCATGAGTACGGATACCCATCCGCCCGGACCCGGCGGGAGTTCCGCGTGGACGCCCCGACGGGGGACACCGTGGGTACGGCCTCCTTGGCGCCGCGGGAGCGCGAGGGAGAGCCTCCGCAGGGAGCTCAGGATCAGGTGCCGGACGCCCCGGTGCTGCCGAGGTGTTCCGTAGGGCCGGCGAAGGACAGGAACAGGGTCCGGGTGGTGAGCAGCCAGGTTCCGGCCACCCGTCGGAAGGTGTCCTCGTAGTGCCCCACCTGAGTCGGGGGCCGGGGTGGCACCAGGCCCCCGGAGTGGCCGTCGACCCGGTACGTGGCGAAGTAGGCGGTGGCGGTGGCCGTGTCCGGGGAGGTCACGGTGACCAGGACGTTGGTGCACATGCGGCGCGACAGGCGGTCCTCGGGGCGGCCGCCGAAGTAGTCGCGAAGGGCCTCGCGGCCCGTGATGCGGCGGTCCCCGGCGGGCCATTCCCAGATCCCGTCCGGCGTGAACAGGTCCGCCACCGAGCCCGGGTCCCCGAGGTCGAGGCGGTGGACGAACTCGGTGATCAGTCGCTCGCACGCGCGCTCGGCCAGCAGGTGTTCCATCGGATCCAGAGTGCTTTCGACATCCATGATCAACTCTTAGCAGAGCCGAGCGCGGAGGCGAAGCTTCCCCGGACGTACTCGGATGGCCACGGCCGGGGGGCCGCAGGTCCGATGGTCACTCCGTCACGATGCGTCCACGCCGCCGCCTCAACCCGTACCGGATGGCCTAACGTCTCTGGCCCTCGTTCCCGACATCGACCAGCATGGGGGGCGGTGGGACCGGCGGACGGGATGGGCACGCATGCGCGCCACTGATGGCAACCAGGATTCTCCCTTCGCTGTCACGAACACGGCCGCGGCGCTGTTCGACGGTGCCGGGACGGTCGTGGCCTGGACGCCGGCCGCCGAGGCCCTCCTGGGGCGCCGTTCCGCGGACGTGTGCGGGCGGCCGGCGCGGGAGCTCCTCGCGGACCCGGGCAGCTGGGAAGCGGTTCTGGCTCAGGAGAGAGAGCAAGGGGAGGCCGGGTGGGAGGGCCGGGCCGTGCTGCGGCACGGGTCGGGGGGCGAGGTGGAGATCGGCTTCCGCGCCGTTCCGCTGGACGACGGTGCGCGGGGGAATCCGGCCCGCTGCCTCGTGCTCGGCGCACCCCTGGAGCGCGTCGCCCAATGGCGGCAGGACCACGCCTTCACGCAGGAACTGTTCCTGCAGGGCCGAGTGGGCCTGGCCGTCTTCGATGCGGACCTGCGCCTGCTCCGGACGAACACGCACCTGCTGCCGTACTCCGGGGTGCCCGTCGAACTGACCGGCCGGCGCCTCGCCGACTTCTTGCGGGCCGAGGACGCGCGGATCATCGACGACCGGCTGCGGGAGGTCCTGCGCAGCGGGAACCCCTTGATCGGTTTCAACACGACCGCGCGCACCTTGGACGACTCGAGAGGCGGCCGGGTCGTGACCATCCAGGCATTCCGGCTGCAGGAACCGGACGGACGTCCGATGGGTGTGGCGACGGTGTTCACCGACGTCACCGACCACGAGCGCTCGCGCGGGCGCCTGGACCTGCTGTACCGCGCGACCGGGGCGCTGGGCGGTTCGCTGTCCGTCCTGCGTACCGTCGAGGACCTGGTCGGGATCCTGGCGCCCGCGTTCGGTGATCGTGCCGCGGTGGATCTCGCCGAGACCGTTCTGACCGGGGGCGAGCCCGCCGCTGACGGGCATCCCCCGCTGCCGCTGATCCGGGTGGCCGTCGCCGGAGCGGAAGCGGGCGTGCCGCGTACGGGTACGGCGCTCTTCGCCGCGGTGCGGGAGTGCCGGGGAGAGCTGGTCAACGGTCTCGGAGCCCGGTCCACGGGGTCCGAAGGGTCCGGGCAGGAGGCTGCCCCGGAGTGGGCGGCTGCCGTACCGGGTGCGCATTCGGCGATGACGGCGCCGCTGTGCGTTCGGGGCGTCGGGTTCGGCAGGATCACGCTCTGGCGGACGGGGGACGCTCCCCCGCTGGACGGGGACGACCTGGCGCTGCTGGAGGAGATCGCCGCCCGCGCGGCCGTCGCCGTGGACAACGCGCGGCGGTACACCAAGGAACGCCGCACCGCCGTGGGCCTGCAGCGCAGCCTGCTGCCGCCTGCCACCTCGGAAACGCCGGCGCTGGAAGCCGCCGGCCTCTACCTGCCCGCCGACGCGGACAGCGGGGTGGGCGGCGACTGGTTCGATGTCATCCCCCTGTCGTCGGCCCGTGTCGCCCTGGTGGTCGGGGACGTCGCCGGTCACGGGCTGCACGCCACGGCCATGATGGGACGCCTGCGCAGCGCCGTACGTGCGATGGCGGACCTGGAGCTGGAACCCGAGGAACTGCTGGCGCACGTCGACGACATGGTCCTGCAGGTCGCCGCCGAGGCGGAGAGCGAGGACGCGGAGGACGGTGACGCGGGCACGCCGCCGCGCAGCGGGCCGGCCGGTGCCACCTGTCTGTACGCCGTCTACGACCCGGTCACCCGCAGGTGCGTGATGGCGAGCGCCGGGCACCCGCCTCCGGCCGTGGTCGGCCCGGACGGAACCGTGGAGTACGTCGAGCTGAGCCCCGGCCCGCCCCTGGGGGTCGGCGGCTGGCCCTTCGAGCCGGTCGAACGCGAGCTGCCTCCGGGGAGCGTCCTCGCCCTCTACACCGACGGCCTGATCGAACGCGGAGCGGGGGACATCGACGAGGGCATGCGCGACCTGGCGGACCGCCTGCTGCGCGCGGACGTACTCGGCCGGCCGCTGCGGCAGGCCCGGCACGACATCGTGGAAGGGCTGCCGCCGGGGCGGCTGAAGGACGACGTCACCCTCCTGCTGGCCCGTACCCGGGTGGTGGACGGCGGCTCCGTCGCGACATGGCTGCTCGACGCCGACCCGGCGGTCGTCGCCGACGCGCGCCATCTCGTCCTGGAACAGCTCACCGCCTGGGACCTCGACGAGCTGGCCTTCAGCACGGAGCTCATCGTCAGCGAGCTGGTCACCAACTCCATCCGTCACGCCGGTGGCCAGGTCCGGCTCCGGCTGATCCGGGCGGACACGCTGACGTGCGAGGTCTCGGACTCCAGCAACACGCAGCCGAGGATGCGGCGGGCGAGGAGCCACGAGGAGGGCGGGCGCGGCCTGTACATCGTCGCCCAGCTCTCGCACCGCTGGGGCAGCCGCTACACCGTGGGGGGCAAGACCGTCTGGTCCGAACAGGCCCTGCCCCCCGCCTGACGGGCCGGTCGCTACGGAGCGGCCGCCACCGGCATGACGTGTCCCAGCAGGCCCTCCTTCACGTAAGGCCCCTCGCAGTCGGCCCTGTTGGAGACGAAGTGGTCGAACACCGAAGGTGCGTAGCACCGGTAGAGGGGCAACGATCCCGGTACCGCCTTGGTGTACGCGTATCCGACCGCGCCGAGGGGCTGTTGGCCCTCGCATCCCGGGTCGGCGGTCAGCAGCGAGTGGTTCGCCGCCTTGCATTCGTAGAGCCTGACCGTGCCGGGCGCGGGGTCCCGCAGCACCTTCCAGACCCCCTCGTGGGTGAACCCGGCGGGCAGGGAGCGGGAGGACGCCAGGTGCCCGGCGTGGGGGCGGTGGCCGCGGACCAGGGGTACGTACGGGGTGGTGTGGCCGGCGGCTCCCGCCCAGGTGCGCAGGTAGCCCTCGGCTCCCCGCATGAGCTCGTCCACCACGTCCTGGCCGCCGGTGACGCGGATGTCCTCGATCCAGTCGGGTACGAGGCCGTAGTGGGTGCCGCCGCCGTCGGTGTTGACGTCCCAGACCCGCGATCCGGTGACCTGCCGGTCGAGGACCGAACCGCCGTCGGGGCTGCGGAAGGGGTAGCTGACGGGGTTCCCGGCCGCGGCCCGGGGGCCGGGGAGCCAGGCGAAGCCGTTCATGTCCGTGCCGATCCCGTACCCGGCACCGTACTTGGCGCGCAGGGCGGCGTGCCTGCGCGCCTCGGCGGTGAAGGCGGGGGCCTCGTACATGTGGCCCGTGATGAAGCCGCCCAGGCGGTAGACCCGCTCGGTCCAGCTGTCGTCCATCCAGCCGTGGGTGGACAGCACGCCGGAGTAGCGTTCGGCTTCGAGCACGCGCAGCGCCTGGTTGGCCGCCTTGACGCTCATGTGGTCGATCTCCAGCATCATGTTGCGCTGGGTCATGCCCAGTACCGCGTACTCGCCCAGGGCGGTCAGGCCACGACGGTTGCACTGGGCGCCCGCGGCCTGCAAGGAGGCGCCGTACTCAGGCAGTTCGGCCCCCTCCGGCAGGGCTTCCCGGATCCGGGCCTCCGCCTCGGCCTGGGACATGCCGGTGTCCCCGGCCGTCTTCGCGGCGCCCGCCTCCGCATGGCCCGCCTCCTGGCCCTCGGCGGCCAGACCGAAGCCGATCGGGTTGTCGTGCTCGGCGCCGGGGCAGGGCTCCGTGCTCCAGAAGGTGCCCGTCGACAGGAACTGGCCGACGTTGATGGCCATGCCCTGGGTGCCCGAGTCGAACCGGACTCCGCACAGGGCGTTGTCGAACTTGTGGCACAGGAACATGCTGCGCACGCCCAGCCGGTGCAGTTCGTCGAGGCCGCGGTCGATGTCGGCCATGGTGCAGCGGGCGCCGTCCAACACCTGTTTGCAGCCGAAGGGTTCGGAGGTCTCCACCCCGAGGACGACGGCGAGCTTGCCCTCCTGGATGACCTTGCGGGCCTGGCCGGGCTCGGTGACGACCCGGAACCAGCCCTTGCCGGCGCCGCCGTACATGGCGTCGACATGATCCTGGAGCTCGTACGTCTTCTGGATCTGGAGCCTGATCGCGGTCATCTCGTCGCAGCCGCGGTCCTTGAAGAAGTAGAGCGAGCAGATGACGCCGTTGGTGACCATGTCGTTCACCAGGATCCGCTGGCCGCCCCGCCAGGCGCGCTCCACCCAGGCGTAGTACGTCTGCTGGTGGGTGGCGGAGTCGTGGGCCGGCCAGTCGCGGAACGTCGGCCAGCCGGTCGGGTCGTGCCGGCCGTCACCGCCCTTGGTGATCATGTCGAAGAGGGCGAGGACGCCGTTCGGGTAGTGCTCGGGGCAGTCCTTGAGGGCGTCCGCCGCCCCCGCCGCGGAGAAGACCTTTCCGCAGACCAGCCGTCCTCCGAAGCCCTCGTTGGACATCAGGTGGACGTGCCCGTCGACGTATCCGCGGACCCGTCCCTGGGCGTCGGTCCCGGTGAACGGCTCGCCCGTGACGTTGACCTGCGAGTCCGGGGCCGGACGCGCCACGGGCTCCCACCACTGCGGGCCGGCCGTGGCGCCGGCGGTCGACGGGCCGAGCAGCAGGGTGATCAGTGCGAGGACCAGGCCGGTTAACAGGTACCGGCTTCGCCCGAGGGCTCTTCGTCGGTTCATCCCCATCCCTTTCTCCTTCACGATGCGTTCGTGGCATGGCGTGGTGGCGTGCCGCGGCAGGGCGTGGCACGCCACGGGCGCGGGCCGGGGCCGGAGGCCGACCCTAGGAGCCGGCCCGCGGCGCCGTCATTGACTGCGGCGGCCAACCCGTTGACTCTCCGGACCGGCCCCGGTGTCGTCCCGCGGGCGGTGTTGACGGGGGGCGTGCGCCCGCATTGACTGACCGATGTGTCAGCCACCGAGCCGCCCTTCGTCACCGCGTGCTACGCCCTCGCCGTCCTGAGCGCCACGGTGGAGGACTCCGGCGGGGCGGCCGCCCGGACCTTGCCCACGGACCGGCCGGACCAGCCGGATCGGACGGACCAGCCCGACCGGCCGGCGTTCGGCGAGATGCAGGCCCTGTGGGACGACGTGCTCGGCGCCGTGGGCGCCGGCCCGCACACCGGGCTCCTCGCGGGCGACCGCATCAGGCCCGAGGGCCTGCACATCCTGGGCCACCTCGTCCTCACCTGCGCCAGCCTCGCGGACGCCGCGTGGGCGGCCGAGCGCTACCACCCCCTGATGAGCCGGTCGGGCAGGGTGACCCTGCACCGCCAGGACGGCGTCGGCCGGGTCTGCTACCGGCCGACCGTCGACCCGGCGGCCATGCACCCCCAGCGGGTCGAGGCGATCGTCAGCAGCATGGTGCGGGCGGGCCGCTGGATCGCCGGCGACGGCTGGGCGCCCCTGGCCGTGTCGTTCGCCCACCCCCGCAGGGGCTCGGCGGAGCCCTACGCCCACGTCCTGGGCTGCCCCGTCGCCTTCGACGCCCCGGAGACCGCGATCACGGTCGCCGACGAGGACCTCGACCGGCGCCGCCCCCTCTACGACCCGGCGCTCGACGCCCTGCACCGGGCCTACGCCGACCGCCTCCTGCAGAAGCTGTCCGGGACCGTGACCGTCGCCGAGCGCGTACGGCAGTGGCTGGAGGACACCGCGCTCCAGGACGCGGGCCCCGAGGGCCCCGCCAAGGAGCTCAGCCTCAGCGTCCGGACCCTGCGCAGGGCCCTGCAGGCGGAGGGCACCTCGTGGCGCACGCTCCTCGACACCGCCCGCCACGACCGGGCCGGAAGGCTGCTGGATGCCACGGACCTGCCGCTGGACCGGATAGCACCGCTCGTCGGCCTGAGCGGTGCGACGGCCCTGGTCCGCGCCTTCCACCGGTGGGAGGGCATGCCTCCGGGGGCGTACAGGAGCCGGCAGCGGCCCGCGTCCGCGGATCCCCACGGGGCCGGCCGGGGGTGAGGAGGGTCACCGCGGGCGGCGCCCCGGCCCGCCGCCCGCGTTGCTAGATTGTCCGGCGGCCGACCCGATCCACGAGGCCCCGGACGAGATGCGCCGTACCCGGTTACGCACGACGACGCGCGAGGTGCCGCACGAGCGGCGCCTTCCGCTGTCCGCACCCGGGCAGCGTCCTCGTCGAGCAAGATGGGCCTTACGCCATGACCGTGCCACTCACCCGCAGCCTGTACCGGACGACCGCGCACGCAGCCGGAGGCCGTACCGGGTCCGTCCGCACCGACGACGGCCGCCTGGACGTCCGCCTGGCCCCGCCGCGCAAGAAGGTCCCGGGCACCACCAACCCCGAGCAGCTGTTCGCGGCCGGTTTCGCCGCCTGCTTCACCTCCGCGCTCGCGGAGGTCGCCGCCGAGTTCGGGGCGGACGCCTCCGCCGCGCGCGTGGCGTGCGAAGTGCAGCTCGGCACCACGGACACGCCCGCGGGCTACGGCCTCGCGGTGGCCCTCACCGTCAGCCTGCCCGGGTGGCGGGCGGCGGACCTCCAGCCGCTGCTGCACCGGGCGGACGCCGTCTGCCCCTACTCGCAGGCCGTACGGGGCAACGTACCGCTGACGCTCCTGGCCCTGGACGACCTCGCTTCCGCCGACGGGGCCTGAGCAGCCGCTACGGTGACGGCATGAGCGGATCCCGGCGCCTCGTGCGCACCTGGGAGGTCTTCCCCGGCTCGGGTTACTCGACCGCGTGGGTCGACCTCACCCAGGGCGCCTTGACCGCGCGCGGTCGCTCCGTCGGCCTGGACCCCGAGCCGTACTGGCTCACGTACACCCTTGAGACCTCCGATGACTACGTGACCTCGCGCCTCCACGTGACGGTGGAGACGGCGGCGTCCCCCCGCGAGCTGGACCTGCGCAGCGACCGCGGACGCTGGACCGTGGACGGTGCGCACCGCCCCGATCTCGACGGCGCGCTCGACTGCGACCTGGGCCTCTGCCCGCTGACCAACACCATGCCCGTGCTCCGCCACGGCCTGCACCGGCGGCCCGGAACCGGACCGCACCACTTCCTCATGGCCTGGGTCTCGGTCCCGGACCTCGCCGTCAGCCCGAACCGGCAGACGTACACGCCTCTCGCGCGCGCCGAACACGGCGCGCGCGTGCGCTACGAGTCCGGCGGCTTCCGCGCGGACATCGGCTTCGACGAGGACGGTCTGGTCCTGGACTACCCGTCCCTGGCGGCCCCGCTCACAGCATGACGTGCTTGGCCTGGGTGTAGTCCAGGAGGCCGGACAGGGAGAGGTCGCTGCCGTAGCCGGAGTGTTTGACTCCGCCGTGGGGCATCTCCGAGACCGTGGTGCCGTGGGTGTTCACCCAGACGATGCCGGTGTGCAGGGCGCGGGTGGCGCGCATCGCGCGGTCGTGGTCGGTGGTCCACACGCTCGCGGCCAGGCCGAAGCGCACCCCGTTGGCGAGGTGCAGGGCCTCGGCCTCGTCCGTGAAGGACTGGACGGTCACGACGGGTCCGAAGATCTCCTCCTGCACGATCTCGTCGTCCTGGCGGACGCCCGCGACCACGGTGGGCTCGTGGAAGAAGCCGGGGCGCGGGAGCCGGCCGCCGCCGGTGACGATTCCGGCGTGCGCTGGCAGACGGTCCAACAGCCCTCGTACAGAGGCCAGTTGGGCGGCGTTGTTGAGGGGGCCGAAGTCGGCGCCGGCCCGGAGCGCGGCCGCCTCGGCGGCGAAGGCCGCGAGGAACGTGTCGTGGATCCGGCGGTGGACCAGGAGCCGGGTGGGCGCGGTGCAGTCCTGGCCGGCGTTGTAGTAGGCGACCGCGGCGAGGGCGGCTGCGGTGGCCTGCACGTCCACGTCCTCGTGGACGACGACGGGGGCGTTGCCGCCGAGTTCCAGGTGGACCCGCTTGAGGCCGGCCGCGGCGGCCGCCGCGATCTCCTGTCCGGCCCGGACGCTGCCGGTGACGGCGATCAGGGCGACCGCCGGATGGGCGGTGAGGGCCCGGCCGGTGTCGCGGTCCCCGCAGACGACGTTGAGCACGCCCGGCGGCAGGTGGTCCGCGGCGATCCGGGCCAGGAGCACGGACGAGGAGGGGGTGGTGTCGGCGGGCTTGAGCACGGTGGTGTTTCCGGCGGCGATGGCCGGAGCGATCTTCCAAGCGGCCATCATCAGCGGGTAGTTCCAGGGGGTGATCTGGGCGCAGACCCCGACCGGTTCGCGGCGCAGCAGGGAGGTGCGGCCCTCGGTGTACTCGGCCGCGGCGGCGCCCGGGAGGTTCCGTGCGGCTCCGGCGAAGTAACGGAAGGCGTCGGCGATCCCGGGCAGCTCGTCGTCCCGGAACTGCCCGGCCGGCTTGCCGGTGTCCCCGGTCTCGGCGGCGGTGAAGGCCTCCGCGTGCGCCTCGATGGCGTCGGCGATGCCGAGGAGGGCGCGCTGGCGTACCGCCGGGGTGGTGGTGGACCAGTGTCCGTACGCGGCCGCCGCCGCGAAGCAGGCCGCGTCCGTGTCGGCGGGGCCCGAGCGCGGGGCGTGGCGGTGCACGCGGCCGGTGGCGGGGTCGGTGAGGGCCATGGTGGCGCCCGAGGCGGCGGGCCGGTCCACTCCCCCGATGTGGTTGTGCAGGGGCGCTGCGCCGGGGTCGTGCGGGGTGTCAGCCACGGCGCAGGGCCTCCTCGGCGGCGGCGCGTCCGGTGCGTACGGCGCCTTCCATGTAGCCGGCCACCCACTGGTCGGATCCGCAGACGTAGAAGGGGGGTTCGTGGGTGCCGTGCCGGGGGCCGACGGCCATGACGTCGCCGGGGGTCCACTGGGTGACGTACCCCTGGGTCCACGGATCGGTGCCCCACATGCGGATGAACGTGGCGAGCGGCCGGTGCGCCTCGTCGCCGTAGAGGCGTGCGATGTCGGCCAGCAGTTCGGTGGTGCGCAGGGGTGCGGGCGTGCCGAGGAGGACGCCGTAGCGTTCGGGCGGTACGAGGGCCGAGAGGATGCCTTCGCTCTGCGGCCAGGTGCTGCCGAGGATCCCTTCGCTTTCGGAGAGGCCGCTGAGGCCCCGGTCGCGCCAGAAGGGTCTGGCGTACGCGGCGGTGAATTTGGCCGCGAGGGCGTGGCGCTGGCGGTGCAGGGAGGCGAGCCGCTCGTCGGAGACCCCGGTGACGGCGACCGAGCGGAGCGGGCCGGCCGGAAGGGCGCTGACCACGGCGTCGGCCGTGAGGGTCTCACCGCCGGCGAGGCGTACGGAGCTGCGGCCGGGCCGCCGTATCGCGACCTGCTCGACGGGTGAGCCCGTACGGATCCGGCCGCCGAGGGCCTCGGCCATGCGCAGGGCCACGGTCGCCGAGCCCTCGGCGACGCGCAGGCCCTCCCAGGCCTCGTACTCGTAGTGGCCGGTGCCGGGTACGGCGGCGTGTTTGCGCAGGGCCGCGAGCAGGGAGGTCCGCTCGCAGGAGCCGTCGGCGAGGGCGAGTTGGCCGATCTCCCAGAGGCGTACGACGGCCGGGGTGGCGCCCTGGGCGCGGAGCCAGTCGCCGACGGACAGCCGGTCGAGGTGCGCGGCCTCGGGGTGGGACCAGGGGTCGGCCGGGTCGACGGTGGCGGCGAGCGCCGTGAAGGCGGCGGTGACCTTGGTGCGGCAGGCGTCGTCGCCGGGGCCGAACCAGTGGGGCGGGTCGGTGGCGGAGACTCCTTCGGGGGTGGCGCGGACGAGGGCGCCGGGCTCGGCGACGTAGCTGGGGATCAGGGTGAGGCCCAGTTCCGCGGCGAGGCCGGTGTAGGCGGTGTGGGCCCGGCCCACCACCTCCCCGCCGAGCTGGACCAGCCGGCCGTCGGGGAGGGTGGTCTGCTCGACGCGTCCGCCGACGCGGTCGCGGGCCTCGACGACGAGGACGTCGGCCCCGCCCGCGGCCAGGTCCCGCGCGGCGGCGAGACCTGCCAGTCCGGCGCCGAGCACGATGACGTCGTGGTTCATGGGTGTGCTTCCTTCGGTCGGTGACGGAGCCGAACGGCAGTGGGGGGCAGAGGGGCCGGGGGGTCCGGGGACCACCCGGCCCAGGGACCACCAAGGTCGAGTCAGTCGAGGACCAGGCAGTGTTCGGGGTTCCAGCCGATCTCGACCTGCTCGCCGCCGCTCCAGCGGTCCTCCATGCGGGAGCGGACGGTGTTCTGCTCCAGTACGGACACCGTGACCCCGGGGGCCAGTTCGATGAGGTAGGTCGTGGTCGGGCCGGAGTAGACGGTCTCCCGGACGACTCCGCTGACCTGGGCCATGCCCGGTTCGAAGCCGGAGAGCCAGATCTTCTCGGGGCGGATCGAGAGGCTGACCCGGCTGCCGTCGGGGACGCCGGACCGGGGGCCGACGGGCAGGGCGGGGCCCTGGTCGAGGAGGACGCGGCCGGAGCGGTAGGTCCCCGGTACCAGGTTGGAGGTTCCCATGAAGGAGGCGACGAAGCTGCTCGTGGGGCGCTCGTACACGTCCTCCGGCGTGCCGCACTGCTCGATGCGGCCCTCGTTCATGACCGCGAGGCGGTCCGACATGGTCAGGGCCTCGTCCTGGTCGTGGGTGACGAAGACGAAGGTGATGCCGACCTCCCGCTGGATCTGCTTGAGCTCGACCTGCATCCGGCGCCGCAGTTTCAGGTCGAGGGCGGCCAGCGGCTCGTCCAAGAGCAGGACTTGGGGCCGGTTCACCAGGGCGCGGGCCAGGGCGACGCGCTGGCGCTGGCCGCCGGAGAGCGTGGGCGGTTTGCGGCCGGCCAGTTCTCCGAGCTGTACGAGGTCCAGCATGTCGCCGACCCGTTGGCGGATCTCGGCGCGGGGCACGCCGCTGCGCTTGAGGCCGAAGGCCACGTTGTCGGCGAGCGAGAGGTGGTCGAAGAGGGCGTAGCTCTGGAAGACGGTGTTGACGTTGCGCTTGTTGGGCGGCAGACCCGTGACGTCCTCGCCGTCGAGCAGGACGCTGCCCTCCGAGGGGTCGATGAAGCCGCCGATCATGCGCAGCAGGGTGGTCTTCCCGCAGCCGGAGGGGCCGAGGAGGGAGAAGAACTCGCCCGGGGCGATGTCGAGGGTGACGTCGTGGACGGCGTAGGTGTCCGTGGTGCGGTACTGCTTGGCGACCCGGTCGAGGCGGACGGCGGGGTGCGCGTCCACGGCGTTCGGTTCCGCGGGCGGATCAGGGTTCGGGTGCTGCATGGGTGTCACTTCCCCGGAAGCAGATCGAGGCCGCCCCGGCGGCCGAAGAGGCGCGGGATGGCGAGGGCGAACGCGATGAGGGCGATGGAGCCGACGAGCATGAGGGTGCCGACGGCGTTGATGGTGGGCTGGACGCCGAACCTGATCGCCGAGTAGATGCGGACGGAGAGCGGTTGGGGGTCGACGCCGGTGGTGAAGTAGGCGAGGACGAAGTCGTCGAAGACCAGGGCGAAGATCAGTACCCCGGAGGCGAGGATGCCGGGGAGCAGCGCGGGCAGGGTCACCAGGCGCAGGGCCTGCCCGCGGGTGGCTCCGAGGTCCATCGCCGCCTCCTCGACCTCAGGGTTGAGGGCGGCGATGCGGGAGCGCAGGATG
Organism: Streptomyces sp. NBC_00086; assembly: GCF_026343255.1. NCBI lineage: Bacteria > Bacillati > Actinomycetota > Actinomycetes > Kitasatosporales > Streptomycetaceae > Streptomyces > Streptomyces sp. NBC_00086. Next base: position 653,890 of record NZ_JAPELZ010000001.1, read on the forward strand.
ACCGTGACGTAGGAGATGGAGAAGGTGATCTCGGCCAGCATCACGGTGGTGGTGGACAGGGTGATGCCGAGGCCCTTGAAGAGCATCATCGCGGCGACGCCGGTGACGATCTCCGGGGTGATCAGCGGTACGAGCATGACCAGGCCGGCGAAGGACCCGAGGCGGCTCCGGCCCCGGACCAGTCCGAGGGCGAGGGCCACTCCGAGGACGAGCGAGACGGCCATCGCGACCAGGGACACCCGCAGGCTCATGCCGAGGGAGCCGATGAGCGCGTCGTCGCGGAGGAACGCGCGGTACCAGCGCAGGCTCACGCCGTCGAAGACGGTGAGGGACTTCTGCGCGTTGAAGGAGAACAGGACGACGACGCCGACGGGGAGGTAGAGCAGCGCGAAGAAGACCGCGGTGACGGCGATGGCGAACCGGGGCCGGCGGTCGGCTCCGCGGCGCCGCCTCCCGGGGCGGCGCGGCCGGGTGGCGGGCCGCTTCTCCGCCTCGCCGGCGGTCCGCGGGGCGGTGGCGCGTACGGTCGGCGCACCGCTCGGCGCGGAAGGTGCGGTACGGGGAACGGGGCGCGGGTTCATCGGACCGCCTCCGCCTCGTCCTTGCGGGTGCGCTTCAGGTAGCCGAGCATCCCGAGCAGCAGGACCGCCATGAGCAGGATGGTCAGGGCCGAGCCGAGCGGCCAGTTCTGGCCCTGGAAGAACTTGTCCTGGATCAGGTTGCCGATCATGATCTGGTCGGGGCCTCCCATGAGCTGTGCGCTGACGAAGTCGCCCATGGCGGGCAGGAAGACGAGGACGCAGCCGGCGGCCGCGCCCTGGCGGGTGGCGGGCACGGTGACGAAGAGGAAGGTCCTCAAGGGGCCGCCGTAGAGGTCGCGTCCGGCTTCGATGAGCGAGGTGTCCATGCGCTCCATGGCCGCGTACAGCGGAATGATCATGAAGACGACGAATCCGTAGACGAGTCCGGCGATGACCCCCGGGGCGGTCTGGAGGATCTTGCTGTCGCCGTCGGCGAGGCCGATCGCGCGCAGGGCCTTCAGCGCCGGCCCGTCGTCGGAGAGCACGACGGACCAGCCGTACATCCGTACCAGGTAGTTGGCGAAGAACGGGACGACGATCGCGGCGATCAGCAGGTTCTTGAAGCGGCCGCCGCGCAGGGCGATGGCGTAGGCGACGGGGTAGCCCACGGCCAGGCAGATGAGGCAGGTGATCAGCGCGTAGCCCAGCGAGCGCAGCAGGACGGTGCGGTAGGCCGGATCGGCGAGCGCGGCGAAGTTCTCGAAGTTGAGCCCGAAGCGCGGATTGCCGAGCGGGTCGGTGGTGCCGAAGGCGAGGGTGGCCACCAGGAGCAGGGAGGCGAGGAGGAAGCCGGTCATCCACAGGGTGCCGGGGAGCATGAACCAGGTCCACAGCCTCCCCTCCGACGCGGCCCGGCCCCTGCGGGGCGGACGGTCCGGGCCGGATCGGTCCTGCGGATCCCGGGGATCAGGTCGTGCCATGTCAGCCGGCCTTCACATCGGTCCAGGCGGCGTCGCGGAGCTGCTCGCCCTTGGCCGTGCCGTTGCGGAAGTAGAGGTCGTTCTTGAGGTCGGCCGCCGTCACCTGGCACTGGGGGAAGGGCTCCACGAGCGCGGCGTACGTGTCCTCGCTGCCGCGGACCGGCATGGGGTAGCCGATGTACTCGATGTTCCTCTTCACGTTTTCCGGGCGGAGCATGTAGTCGATGAAGAGCATCGCGGTCCCGGGGTGCTGCGCGTTGACGGGTATCGCGTAACAGTCGGAGTTGAGGGGAGCGCCCTCGCGGGCGACTTCGAAGCCGAAGACGGACGGGTCCTCCGCCTGGGCGAGCATGGCGGCCATGTCCCCGCTCCACGCCTGGGTCATATCGGCGTTGCCGTTGAGCAGGTTGTTGTAACTGTCGCTGGAGAAGCCGCGCAGGCGGGGGCGGAGCGAGCGCAGGGTGTCGGTGACGCGCGAGAGATCGCCCTGGTCGTCGGTGGTGAGGCCGAGGCCGAGCTTGAGCGCGCCCAGGCCGAGCACCTCGTCGCGGTCGTCGAGTACGAAGACCTTGCCCTTGGCCTGCTCGTTCCACAGGTCGTCCCAGGAACCGGTCAGTTCGCCGAGCCGGTCGCGGCGCCAGCCGATGCCGGTCTTGTACATGGTGAAGGGCACGGTGTGCCGGGAGCGGGGGTCGTACCAGGGGTCGGCGAAGTAGTCGTAGCCGCCGAACACGGCCTCGGCGTTCTTCAGCCGGGTGTGGTCGATCGTGCGCAGCCTGCCCCCGGCGGCGAGGCGCTGGGACCACTTCGCCGTGGGGAAGATGATGTCGTACTGGTTCCCGGAGTTGAGCTTGGCGGCCATGCCTTCCATCGAGTCGAAGTTCGACTGGACGACCTTGACGCCGTACTCCTTCTCGAAGCCTTGGAAGACGGCCGGGTCGACGAAGTCGGCCCAGTTGAAGTAGACGAGGTCGCCGTCGACCTTGACGTCGATCGGCGCCTCCTCGGCCGCTGTGCCGGCCGGATCGTCACCGGACGCGAATCCGCAGCCGGCTGCCGCGAGGCCGAGGGCGGCGGCGGTGCCGGCGCGGAGGAGGGAGCGTCTGGACAGGGGGTGTGCCTCGGGGGACATGCGGGGTCCTCTCCGTAGGGGGCCGTGGGGGGACGGCGGTTGGGACGACGTGCGGGGGGCGGCGTAGCGGGCGTGACGTGGAGGGCGCAGGGCGAACGAAGGGTGTCTCAGGGGTGGTTCAGCGCTCGGCGCCGGCCGCGTCGGCCGCGTCGGGATCGGCGCCGGCGTCCAGGTCCGCCCGGATGCGGCCGGCGAACCAGGCGACCGCCGACTCGCGGCGGGACAGCGGGCCGGGTTCGAAGCCGGGGGTGGAGAGCCCCTTCTGTACGCGGGCGACCAGCTCGACGTCCTCGTCGTTGGTGATCCAGCCGATGTGGATGTTCAGGCGCCGGGCGAGGCGGGTGCGCAGGCCCGTACCGCGCCGGGTGTAGAACGCGCCGGGGACGGCGACCCGGTCCACGGCCGTCGGGATCGCGGTCCAGGCCAGGACGTGGTCGGGGTAGAAGTCGATGAGGGTGTTCGGGTAGATGACCGCGTACCGCCAGATCCGCCGGTCGGCTTCGGTGAGGCCGGGCATGGGGGCGGCGATGCGCTGGTAGAGGCGTTCGGCCCAGTTCGAGGACGGCTTGTCCCGCAGGGGCGAGGCGAAGAGTGCGTAGGACTCCTCGATCTCGCAGGTGTAGGCCTGGTAGTCGAGCAACCGCATCAGGCCGGGGTGGGCCACCGGCACGTGGTAGCCCTCCAGGTAGTTGTCGACCGTCACCTTCCAGTTGGCCTCCTGGACCTCGGCTCCGGCCAGGTCGTGGATCCGGGCGCGGCCGACCGGCACCAGGCCGGCCCCGGCGTAGTGACCGACGGCCTCGGCGAGCCCGGCGCACTGCTGCGCCAGGGGCACGGCATCGAGGTCGAGGTTGACGAAGACGAAGCCGAGGAAGGATTCGACGCGGGCCGGGAGCAGGCCGAGCGCGGGCTTGTCGAGGCAGGGGATCTGCCGCGCCTCCGGGGCTCCGACCAGGCTTCCGTCGAGGCGGTAGGTCCAGCCGTGGTAGGGGCAGCGGATCGCTTTCCCCTCCGGTTCGGGGGCCGTGACCAGGCGCGTTCCGCGGTGGCGGCACACGTTGAGGTGGGCGGCGAGGGCGCCGTCCTCGGTGCGGACCACGAGTACCTCGCGGCCCGCGACGGTGGCGGCGAGCCGGGCGCCCGGGTTCGGCAGGTCGGACTCGTGGCAGACGAGCTGCCAGGCCTTGGCGAAGACCTGGCGGACCTCCTCGGCGGCCGTGTCGGGATCGGTGTAGTAGCGGGCCGACAGGGCGGGCCCGGGGACATCGGGGACCGGCGGGGCGGCGGGGACCGGCTGATCGGTGGGGACCGGCTGGTCGGTGGGGACCGGCTGATCGGTGGGGGGCTTCTCGGGGGCTCTGGAGTGCATCGGGTGACTCCTCCGTACCGGCGGTGCGGCGGTCGGTCTCGGCGGTGGACATCGAGACGACACGGCGGTGGGCAGCGGGCCGGGGCGGACGCCGAGGCCTTGCTGACCGATTGGACAGCCAGATTGCTGGCTGATTTCCGCCGGGTCAAGACTTGTACGCTGACCGATCGGTCAGCTAGCGTAATTCTCGTCGCTGCACCGGAGTTCATCCACTTCTGGGCCCTTTGTCTGGCCGGACGCAGCCCCGCCGCCCTGGCACCCGCCCGGGCCGGCACCCCCTCCTCCATCCCTTCTTGCCGCACGCCGTCGGCGTCCCCCGCGGTGAGCCCGGGGCATCTCCTCCCCGCCCCGGGCTCCCCGTCACCGGCCCGGCGGCCCACGGCACCCCCATCCCTCCCGGAGGCACGCATGAGCGGTCGTCGCCGTCTGGACTGGCTCGGGCTCACCCCCGAACCGGAGCGGGAACTGCCCGCTGCGGTCGCCGCCCTCCGCGCCTCCTCGCGCCATCCCCCTACGAAGCCCACGGGGCCCAGGGAGCCCCCCGGCCCCGCCCGTCCCCTGAATCCCGAACCGCCGGCAGAGCTGGTGGCCTCCGAGCGGCGCCGCCTGGAGCGCCTGATCCTGCGGGGCAGCCGGCGCGGCTGGCTGCGCTACCTGGCCGAGGTCACCACCCTGGTGACCGCCGTTGCCGACGGTGCCGACGGCCCCGGGCAGGGCGACCGCCCGGCCGCCCTCCTCGCCGGCGAGGTGGTCCTCGACCACCACCGGATGCTGATCGGCCTCCCGGGAACGGGCTACGCCACCGCCGCCGGGGACCGCGCCGCACTTGAGCGCGCCGTACGGACCCTGCGCACCAACTCCCCGACAGGAAGCAGCCGATGACCACGATCCGATTCCCGACGGGGCGGCCGACGGGCTCCGTGCTCGGGGCCGCACCGGACACGGCGGAGGACGCGGAGGCGTACCTCGCCACCGGCGGCTACGCCGACGCCACCGGCCCGGACGAGCTGCTGCGCCACCTCGCCGCATCCGGTCTGCGCGGGCGCGGCGGGGCCGGCTTCCCGGCCGCCGTCAAGCTCCGTGCCGTCCGCGAGCACGGCGGGGTCCCGGTGGTGGTGGCGAACGGCGAGGAGGGCGAGCCCGGTTCGGTCAAGGACCGCTGGCTGCTGCGGGCCAGACCCCACCTGGTCCTCGACGGCCTCGCCCGCGCCGCAGCCATCACCGGGGCCACCCGCGGCTACGTCTACGTCTCGGACCCGGTGGCCGCAGCCCGCGTCCGCCGGGCCCTCGCCGAACGGGAGCCGTGGCTGCCCGTGGAGGTCGTCGAGACCGCCCACACCTACGTCGCCGGGGAGGAGAGCGCGGTCGTCCGCCGGATCGACGGCGGGCCCGCCCTGCCGACCGCCAAACCGCCCCGCCCCTTCGAGCGCGGTGTCGGCGGCGCGCCGACCCTGGTGTCCAACGTCGAGACGCTCGCCCGCATCGCCCTCACCGCCACCCGCCCCGGCCTGCGGCAGGCGATCGCCCGCTCCACCCTGGTGACCCTGTCCGGCGGGAGCGCGGTCCCCCTCCTGGCCGAAGTCGCCTACGGAGCCCCCCTGCGCACGCTGGCCGCCTCGCTCGGCGTCCCGGACCCGGCCGGGGCCCTGATGGGCGGACTGTTCGGCGGACTCGTCCACGCCCGCGCCCTGGACCTCCCCCTCGAACCGGGCGCGCTCGCCGCCGCGGGCACCGGGCTGGGCTGCGGAGCGATCCGCTTCCTCGCCGCCGGAGCCTGCCCCGTGAGCACCGCCGCCGACGCCGTCGGCCACCTCGCGGCGGAGAGCGCACGGCAGTGCGGGGTCTGCGTCTCGGGCACCGCGGCGGTCCGCGACGCCGTGTACGCCCTCGCCGCGGGCACCGCCGCGCCCGACATCCCCGCCCGGTTGGAGCGGTGGTCGCTGGGGCTGCGCGGGCGCGGCGCGTGCGGCCTGCTCGACGCTGCCGCCGGCCTCGCCGGCAGCCTGCTGACCGCCTTCCCCGGACCCGTCCGGTCCCACCTGCGGGGGTCCTGTCCGAGCTGCGCCGCCGCCCTGCCCGGGCGTGGCCACGGGGGCCGCCTCGCCGTGGCCGTACCGGAGGTCGCCGGGGCGGCCTTGGACGCCGCGGACGCCGTGACCGTACCCCGCTCGCCCGTGCTGAAAGGAACACCGTGAAACTCCTGCTGGACTCCACCCGCTGCCAGGGCTACGGACTGTGCCAGGAACACGCACCCCACCTGGTCGAACTCGACGAGTGGGGCTACGCGAAGGTCATCGCCGTCGCCGTCCCGCCCGGTGGCGAGGAAGCGGCGCGCGCCTGCGCCGAGAGCTGCCCCAATTCCGCGCTCCGAGTGGAGAAGTGACATGGGACGCGATCTGACCGCCCTCTTCGACCCGTGCTCGGTCGCCGTGGTCGGCGCCAGCGACGATCCGGCGAAGTACGGCCACGCGGTGGCCTCCCAGGCGCTCCGCGCCGATGGCCGGCGCCCGGTGCACCTGGTGAACCGGCGCGGCGGCACCGTACTCGGCAGACGGGCGGCCCCGTCCCTGGCCGCGATCGGCGAACCCGTCGAGCTGGTGGTGATCTCCGTCCCCGGCAGCGGCTTCGAGGCCGCCGTGGAAGACGCCCTGGCCTGCGGGGCGAAGGCGATCGTCGGCATCACCGCCGGCTTCGCCGAGGCCGGACCGGAGGGAGCGGCCCGCCAGCGCGCGGTCGTCGCCCGGGTCCGGGAGGCCGGAGCCGTGCTCGTCGGCCCCAACTGCCTGGGCATCGCCGACAACACGACCGAGCTGTACCTCGCCTCGGACCGTTTCGCGCCCGGCGGCACCGCCCTGCTGAGCCAGAGCGGCAACCTCGCCCTCGAACTCCAGCTGCGCGGCGCTCCGCACGGCCTGGGCTTCTCCCGGTTCGTCTCCCTCGGCAACCAGGCCGACGTCACCCTCGTCGACCTCGTCGAGGACTGCGCCCGGCACGAGGCCACCACGGCGATCGCCGTGTACGCCGAGGACTTCGGCGACGGCAGGGCCTTCGCCGCGGCCGCCGCCGCGGCGGGCAAGCCGGTGGTCCTGCTCACCGCCGGGCGCGGCTCCGCCTCCGCCCGCAGCGCACAGTCGCACACCGGGGCGCTCACCACCTCGGCCGACGTCGTGGCCGCCGCCTGCCGCGACGCGGGGGTGGAACTCGTACGCACTCCACGGGAGATGACCGTCGTACTGGCAGCCGTGAGCAGCCGGCCCGGACCTCTTGGGGGAGGCCGCCGGACCGCGGTCTTCACCGACGGCGGCGGCCACGGGGCGATCGCGGCCGACGCCGCCGAGGACGCCGGGCTCGACGTGCCGGAGCTCGCCGAGGCGACCCAGGCAGGGCTGCGGACCGTGCTGTGGCCGCAGTCCGCGGTCGGCAATCCGGTCGACCTGGCGGGGATGGGCGAGCAGCAGCCCCTCTCGTACGCCGACGCGGTCGGGCACCTGCTCGCCGCCGAGGAGGTCGACGCGGTCCTGATGACGGGCTACTTCGGCGGGTACGCCGCGTCCGAGGGCGGCCTGGGCGGCGGCCAGGCGACCGGCTCCGTGCTCGCGGAGGGCGAGACCCGGGCCGCCGAGAAGATCGTCACCCACCTCGCGGAGTCGCCCAAACCCCTGGTCGTGCAGTCGATGTATCCCGGGTCGCCGAGCTGCCGGGTGCTGGCCGGGGCCGGGATACCGGTGTTCGCCGCCACCGAGGACGCCGCCCGCGCGCTGTCGGCGATGACCGGCCGGGCGGCGGGCTCCGCATCGCGACTGGCCGCGCTGCCCGCACTCCCCGCCGCCGCCGCGCCGCTGCGGGATCCGGGGTACCACGCGGTGCGCGGGCTGCTCGGCGCCGCCGGTGTGCCCTTCCCGGCCGCGCGGGAGGTCACCGACGAGGCCGGAGTGCTGGCCGCGGCCGCGGAGTTCGAGGGTCCGTACGTACTGAAGGCCCTGCACCTCCTGCACAAGTCCGACGCGGGTGGCGTGGCGCTGCGCCTGGCCGGCCGGGAGGAACTCCTCGCCGCCTACCGGGACATGCGCGCCCGGCTCGGCGCCGGCGCGTACTCGGTCGAGGCGATGGCGGACCTCTCGGACGGGGTCGAACTGATCGTGGGCGTGAACCGCGACCCCCGCTTCGGACCGGTGGCCATGGTCGGGCTCGGCGGGGTCCTCACCGAGACCCTGCGCGACGTGGCCTTCGCGCTGGCGCCCGTACCGGCGCGGCGGGCCGAGGAGTTGCTGCGGGGGCTGCGGAGCGCCGCCCTGCTCGCGGGTGTCCGCGGCCGGCCCGCCCTCGACGTGGCCGCCGCAGCCGCCGTGATCGAACGCATCACGACGGTGGCCGCCGCGCATCCCGAGATCGCCGAGCTGGAGGTCAACCCGCTCCTGGTCCGCCCGGACGGCGCCCTGGCACTGGACGCGCGGGCCGTCCTGGGCTGAGCCCGGTACGCCCCTTCCAATCCTCAACTCACCTGCTACTTACGACCCTTAGGCACCGGAGCACGCCATGGACTTCCGCTACACGCCCGAGCAGGCCGATCTCAAGGCCCGCGCCGCCGCCTACGCACGACTCCTGATGGGGTACGAAGACCAGTCCGAGGAAGCGGGCGGCCCGCTGCCCGCCGAGACGGTCCGCGAACTGACCCGCGCCGCCATGGACGCCGGGGTCTACGCGATCAACATGCCCGCCGCCTGGGGCGGGGCCGGCCTGTCCCTGCTGGACCAGGTCATCGTCGAGGAGGAGTTCGGCAAGGTCACCAACTGCCTCTGGGACATCCCCTGGCGGCCCGCGAACGTCCTCGCCCACGGCACCGAGGCGCAGCGCGAGAAGTACCTCCTGCCCGTGATCCGGGGCGAGCGCTTCGATGCGTTCGCGGTCACCGAACCCGGTGCGGGCTCGGACCCCGGCTCGTGCACGAGCACGGCGACACGCACCGAGGGCGGCTGGCTGCTCAACGGTGAGAAGTGGTTCGTGACCTGCGGTGACATCGCCGACTTCCTGCTGGTGCAGGCCGATGCGGGCCCGGAGCGGGCCGCGACCCTGTTCTTCGTGGACAAGGGGGCCGCGGGCGTCGAGATGACGCGGGTCCCCCGGTTCATGCACTCGGCGGTGAACGGGCACCCCGAGTTCACCTTCACCGATGTCTTCGTCGCCGACGAGGACGTGCTCGGCGGGGTCGGCAACGGCTACGAGCTGACGAAGGAGTGGTTCACGGACGAGCGCCTGATGATCGCCGCCCGGACCGTCGGAGCGGCGGAGCGCGCCCTGGAACTCGCCCGCGACTGGGCCGTCGGCCGCCGCCAGTTCGGCTCCCCCATCGCCGACTTCCAGCTGATCCAGGGCATGCTCGCCGACTGCGCCGTCGACATCGCCGTCAACCGCGCCTACACCCACCAGGTCGCCTGGGAGGCCGACCAGCCGCACACCGACCCCAAGACCCTGCACGCCAAGGCCTCGACGGCGAAGCTCGCCGCGAGCGAGGCCGCGGGACGGGTCATCGACCGGTGCGTCCAGATCTTCGGGGGCCGCGGCTACGACCGCTCGTACCCCGTCGAGCGGATGTACCGGGAACTGCGCGTCGACCGGATCTGGGAGGGCACCTCCGAGATCCAGCGCCTGATCATCGCCAACGAGCTCGTCAAGCGGGGTACGGGGGCGCTCGCGCTGCCCGGCCGCTCCTAACGGGCCCCGCGCCACCGCCTGCCACCGCCTGCCACCCCGCAACCACGATCACGATCTCAAGGACGAGGACGAACAGACCATGGACTTCCGCCTCACCGCCCGTCAGGAAGAGCTCCGCGACTCGGCGCGCGCCCTCACCGGGTTCATCATGAAGTACGAGCTCGACTGCGAGGAGAACAACGGACTGCCCCCGCAGGCCCACACCGAGATCCGCGACGCCGTCCTCGACAGCGGCCTCCAGGCCGTCAACATGCCCGCGGAGTGGGGCGGCGCCGGGCTGAGCATCCTGGAGCAGGTCACCGTGCAGGCCGAACTCGGCCGGCTCACCGGCGCCCTGTGGGACATGGTGTGGCGTCCGGCCAACGCCCTGTCCTTCTGCACGCCGGAGCAGCGCGAGCGGTACCTCGTCCCGGTGATCCGGGGACAGCGCCGCGACTGCTACGCGGTGAGCGAGCCCGAGGCGGGCTCCGACCCGCAGAGCCTGCGGACCACGGCGACGCGTACGCAGGACGGCGGCTGGGTGCTGAACGGCGAGAAGTGGTTCGTCACCGTCGGCGACCACGCGGACTTCATGATCGTGCTCGCGGCCGCCGGGGAGGAGCGGGCACCGACCCTGTTCCTCGTCGACAAGGACACCCCGGGCATCGAGATGACCCGGGTGCCCCGCTGGATGCACACCTTCGTCTACGAGCACCCCGAGTTCACCTTCACCGAGGTCCGTCTGCCCGCGGACGCGGTGCTCGGGGAGGTCGGCTCCGGCTACGACATCACCCGCTCCTGGTTCACCGAGGAACGGCTGATGATCGCCGCGCGCACGATCGGAGCGGCCGAGCGCGCCCTGGAACTCGCCCGCGACTGGGCCGTCGAACGCCGCCAGTTCGGCTCCCCCATCGCCGACTTCCAGCTGATCCAGGGCATGCTCGCCGACTGCGCCGTCGACATCGCCGTCAACCGCGCCTACACCCACCAGGTCGCCTGGGAGGTCGACGAAGGCGTCCTCGACCGCAAGACGCTGCACGCGAAGGCCGCCATCGCCAAGCTGTCGGCGAGCGAGGCGTCCGGCCGGGTCATCGACCGCTGCCTGCAGATCTTCGGTGGCCGCGGCTACGACCGCTCGTACCCCGTCGAGCGGCTCTACCGCGAACTGCGCGTGGACCGCATCTGGGAGGGCACCTCCGAGATCCAGCGCCTCATCGTCGCGGGCGAACTCGTCAAGCGCGGCACCGGTGTGCTGCGGATGCCGTCCTCGGTGTGACCCGGAGCGGCGGTCCGGGCCACGCCCGCGGGCCACTGCCCGGACCGCCGCCGCGTCCGCCCGTACGCGAAGCCCCGTACGAGAAGCCCTGTACGCGAAGCCCCGTACGCGAACCGCTCGTACGAGAACCGTCCGTACGAGAACCGTCCGAGTCCGAAGAGGGAGAACCGATGACCGATGTCGAACGCGTCGGGATCGTGGGCTGCGGCCTGATGGGCTCCGGCATCGCCGAAGTCTGTGCCCGCGCCGGGCGGGACGTGGTGGTGGTGGAGACGAGCCGGAGTGCGGCGGACGCCGGCCTGGAGCGGATCACCCGCTCCCTGGCCCGCGCCACGGCGGCCGGAAAGCTGACCACCGCCGAACGCGACGCCGCCGCGGGCCGGATCGCCATGACCACGGACATGGACCGGATGGCCGACCGGGACCTCGTCGTCGAGGCGGTGGCCGAAGACGAGCGGGCGAAGCTGGAGGTCTTCGCCCTGCTCGACCGGACCGTCGAGCGCAGGGACGCGGTGCTCGCGACGAACACCTCCTCCATCCCGGTCATCCGGGTGGCGGCGGCCACGTCCCGGCCGGAGCAGGTCGTCGGCCTCCACTTCTTCAATCCCGTCCCGGTGCTTCCCCTGGTCGAGCTGGTGCCCTCCCTGCTCACCTCCGCGGAAACCGTCCGGCGCGCGCGGGAGTTCGCCTCCGGCGTGCTGGGCAAGCAGGTCGTCCACGCGGAGGACCGGGCAGGGTTCGTGGTGAACGCGCTCCTCGTCCCGTACCTGCTGGCCGCCGTACGGATGGCCGCGTCGCGGACCGCGTCGGCCGAGGACATCGACCGCGGCATGACCCTGGGGTGCGCGCACCCGCTCGGGCCGCTCGCCCTGGCCGACCTCATCGGACTGGACACCGTCCAGGCGATCGCCCGGTCGATGTACACGGAGTACCGCGAGCCGCTGTACGCACCTCCGCCCCTCCTGGCCCGGATGGTGGACGCGGGCCTGCTCGGCCGCAAGACCGGCCGGGGCTTCCACACCTATTCCTGACCTGGGACGGCCCAGGTGCCCCGACAGCCGCGGCCCGGACGCCCCATGCGCGAGGATGGGGGTCCGGCGGGCGGGGCCGCCGGGGCCCTTCCACTTACCCATGCACCCCTTCCGACGGGTGCCGACACGGGGAGCAGCCCACGTGACCAAGGCCGAACGGGCACTCGAAACGCGTGAGCGGATCCTCACGGCCGCGTGCGAAGTGATCGCCGACATCGGTTTCGAGCACGTCAGCATGCGCAAGGTCGCCGAGGCCGCCGGTGTCTCGAAGGCCCTGCTCCACTATCACTTCGAGACCCGCGAGAAGCTCTTCGCCGAGGCGATGACGCATTCCTTCGCCAAGACCGGTACGGATACGGGCAGCGAGGACGATTCGCTCCCGGCCGCCGCCGTGCTGGCCCGGATCGTACGGAGCATGCTGCCCACGGACGAGGAGCTCCGCCAGGACTGGAAGCTCTGGCAGGAGTTGTGGGTGCGCGCCCTGCGCGACGGCACGGCCCGTGACCTCGCCGTCGACCTGTACGACCAACTGCACGCCTGGGTCGCCGGAGTCGTGGAACGGGGCATCGCCTCCGGGGAGTTCACCGACTGCGACGTCGCCGAGGTCGGCACGCTGGTGCTGGCCCTGTGCGACGGCCTCGGCAACCGCCTGATGCTGGAGGACCCCCGGATCGACCTCGCCACGGCCCAGTCGACGATCTGGCGGGCGATCGCGCCGGCCCTCGGGATCGCCCCCGTCTTCCCCGAGGTCGCTCCGGTGGCCCCGGCGGTCTGACGGCGCGGGCGGAACCCGGGCGCCCCGGGCCTGGGTCGCCCCCGGGCCTGGGTCGCCCCTGGCCTTCACCGCCCGCGCGGCCGTCCCGTACGCCGCCGGGAGGCGCGCGGCCCGCGTCCGGACGGCAGGGGCGCCGCCAGGCCGAAGACCACGGTGATCCGGGCGCCGCCGCGGGGTCCGCGGGCGATGCGCACCGAGCCGCCCGTGACGGAGCCGGCCCGGCGGGCGATGTCGAGGCCGAGGCCCGAGGAGCCGCTGCTGCTTCCGCGGGAGAGTGCCTGGTCCGGTTCGGGGATGCCCGGACCGTCGTCCTCCACGACCAGTTCCACGGCCTGGGCGGTACGGGCGACACGTACGGCGAACGGGGTACCGGGCGGGGTGTGCCGGAAGACGTTGCCGATGAGCGCGTCCACCACGGCGGCGACGTCGTCCTCGCAGAGGCCGACGGCCGCGGACTCCTGGGTGAGGTCGAGGGAGCAGGGGCGGTCCTGCTGCTCCGCCAGGACCGCCCAGAAGGCGGTCCTGCGGCGTACGACGTCCGCCGCCTCGCAGCGGGGGCCGGCCGGTCCCGGGCCCGTGGCCTGGTGCGCCGTGCCCGCTTCCGGGCCGAGCATGCCCTGTCCCATGGGGCCCACGGCGAGCGGGGTGCGGGCCGCGGTGATGATGGCCCGGAGTTCCGTCTCCAGTGCGCAGACGGCCGCCTCGACCCTGGCCGACTCCGGTGAGCCGGCCATGCGTTCCGTGGCCAGGTGCAGGGCGGTCAGCGGGGTGCGCAGCCGGTGGGACAGGTCGGCGACCAGTTCGCGTTCGACGGCGAGCAGCTCGGTCATCCGGTGGGCCATGGTGTTGAAGGCGATGCCCGCCTCACGCAGTTCCCTGGGCCCCATGGGGTCCACGCGGGCGTCCAGATTGCCCCGGCCCAGGGCCTGGGAGGCGTGGGCGAGCCTCTTGGAGGACCGGACGACCTTGGCGCCGAGGCGGTCGGCGACCAGGACGGAGCCTCCGACCAGTCCGACGGCGAGGAGGAGCATGACCGCCCAGGAGGCCGTGACCCCGCGGGTCAGCTCCTGTTCGGGGACGAAGTTCTCGATGACGGCGACCTGGTCGCCGGGCAGTACCACCGGCTGCAGGCAGATCCAGCCGCCGGGGATCCGTTCGGATATGGACTCGCGGCCCTGCTGGGCGCGTTCGAGCAGCGCCGCGGGGGCCCGGGACGTGCCGAGGGCGGGGGCCTCCGGCAGGTGGACGACCACGTACTCGGCCGCGTCCAGGCTGGCGGCGGATTCCCGCAGGGCGGACGGATCCGTGGTCAGGGTCAGTACGGGGGCCAGGGCGGCGGCCCGCTGCTCGGCGGCGGTGACACTCTGCTCCTTGACGAGCGACATGACCAGGGCGGCCAGCGGGATGAGGAAGGAGAGGGCGACCATGGACGTGACGGCGAGCGCCACTCCGGCCAGGGAGCGTCTCACCGCGGCGCCACCAGCTTGATGCCGACGCCGCGGACGGTCAGCAGGTAGCGCGGGGCGGCCGCGCGTTCGCCGAGCTTGCGGCGCAGCGAGGACAGGTGCACGTCGACGGTCTGGTCGTCGACGTACGGCTCGCGCCAGACCTCGGTCAGCAGCCGCCGTTTCGAGACGACCTGGCCGGTGTGGTGGGCGAGGAAGGCCAGGAGGTCGAACTCGCGGCGGGTGAGCCGGAGCTCTCGGCCGGACAGGTACGCCGTGCGCGCCCCGGGGTCCACCGCCAGCTCGCCCACGGTGGTGGGGCGCAGCGGTTCGGCCGCCGCCGGCAGCTGGCCCCGGGCGCCGTGCGCGGCGTGGGCGGGCGGCAGGTGGCTGGTGCGCCGCAGGACGGCGGAGAGGCGTGCGATGAGCTGTCCCCCGGAGAAGGGTTTGACCAGGTAGTCGTCGGCGCCCGCGTTGAGGAGCCGGATGATCTCCGCTTCGTCGTCGCGGGCGGTGGCGACCAGCACGGGAACGGAGGAGATGCCGCGGATCATGCGCAGTGCGTCTCCTCCGTCCAGATCGGGCAGCCCCAGGTCGAGGACCACGGCGTCGACGGGCGACTGGGTGACCTCGCGCAGGGCGCCGAACCCGTCGCCCGCGCTGCGTACGGCATACCCGTGCTCCGTCAGGACTTCGATGAGTGACTGGCGGATGCTGGGGTCGTCTTCGACGACCAGGACGCTCGGCATGGGCACACCTTAGGTGAACGTTCGTTCCTATCGGTCCCCGAAGGCCGGGCCCCCGTCGCCGACGCGCAGGTGGACGGGGCGGTCGGAGACCGGAATGGTGCAGCCTTCCTCCGCGCTGCAGCTCGCGTACCCGAGCAGTACGGTCGCGTCGCCGTTGCCGTCCAGGCGGACGGGCAGCGTGGTGGTGACGGGCCCGTCCGGGTAGACGGGGAGCGGGGCGTCGACGCCGGGCACGCTGATCGTCCGTACGTCCGCCGCGGCCGTGAGCTTCCCGTCCGCCCGCAGGACGCCGATGACGTCCATCGAGGTCGGCCGGCCCACGCCGTCGATTCCGGTGGCCGGCAGTTCGGTGCTGTAGAGGTGGAACCCCTTCTCCTCGGGGGTGAAGACCGCGGTCAGGGTGGCCCTCGGCGGATGCCACTCGGACACCGAGAGCGTGACGGTGACCCCGTTCTCGGAGAAGCTCGTCGTGGGCGCGGAGGCGGTCTCGGCGGGCTGCTCGCCGCAGGCCGTGACCGCGGCCAGACAGAGCAGGGCGGCGGCGAGGCGGGCCGTGCGGGAGGAGGGGTGCGCGTACGGGGACACGTTCATGGCCGTGCTTTCGTCAGGGGAGGGAGGGAAGGCGAGGGGGGAGGGAAGGCGGGGGGGGAGGGCCGCGGTCTAGACGGCTGTGGTGTACGCCGCGCTCCACAACTGGAGCCGGTACACCAGGTCGTTCCACACGCCGGTGGCCAGCAGTACGCCGACGAGGACGAGCATGCCGCCGCCGATCCGCAGGACCCACTGGTAGTGCCGTTTGACCAGGCCGAAGGCGCCCAGGGCCCGGCGGAAGGCCAGGGCGGCGAGGATGAACGGCAGGCCCAGCCCGAGGCAGTAGGCCGCCATCAGCAGGGCCCCGCGGGCCGCGCTCGCCTCGCTCCAGGCGAGCGCCTGTACGGCGGCCAGCGTCGGGCCGATGCACGGGGTCCACCCGACCGCGAACACCGCCCCCAGCAGCGGTGCGCCCGCCAGACCGAGCACGGGCCGCCGGTGGCTGCGGAACTCCCGCTGGGTGAAGCCCGGCAGGAACCCCATGAAGGACAGCCCCATGAGCACGGTGAAGACGCCGAGCACCTGCGTGACCACCTCCTGGTGGGCCAGCAGGGTGCGGCCGACGTACCCGAACAGGGCTCCCCCGGAGACGAGGACGGCCGTGAAGCCCAGGACGAACAGCAGCGCGCCGGCCGCCATGCGGCCGCGCCGCCCGCCGCGGGCGTCCGCCAGGTCGGACACCGACAGGCTGGTCACGTAGCTCAAGTAGCCCGGCACGAGGGGCAGTACGCACGGGGAGAGGAAGGAGACGAGTCCCGCGAAGAACGCCACGGGGGCGGCGACGGCCGGCGTGCCGTGGAGGAGGGAGGGGGTCGCGTCGGTGGGGGCGAGCGCCATCGTTTCGGCGACCGTCGTCATGCCGGTGAGCGCCGTCATCTCCATGAGCGCCGCCATGGCGGTGAGCGCCGTCACGACGTCTCCTGCGCCACGCGGGCGACCAAGGGCCGCAGTTGCTCGTCGGTGACCGCTCCCCCGATGCTGACGGCGATCCGGCCGCGGCGGTCGATCACCAGCGTCGAGGGGATGGTCTGCGGGTTGAGGAGCGCGGGCGGGAAGCGGAGCAGGAGCTCGCCGGAGGGGTCGTGGAGGCTGGGGAATCCCAGGCCGTGCGCGCGTACGAAGGACTGCGCCGCCGCGCGGTCCCGGTCGCGGGTGTTGATCCCGAGGAACCGGACGCCCTGCGCCCGGGTCTGCGCGCTGAGCCGCTCCAAGTCGTCGGCCTCCGCGCGGCAGGGCCCGCACCACGATCCCCAGACGTTGAGGACGACGACCTGGCCCCGGAACCCGGCGAGGCCGACCGGCTTTCCGTCCAGGTCGGCGCCCGCCAGCGCGGGCGCCTGCGGTCGGGCGCCCGCGTCCACGACCGCCGCCGCGGCCATGGGTCTGACTGCAACGCTCCCCGGTCCGGACGGCTGCCCACCGCCGCCGTCGCCGTCGTCGTCGGAGGCCGCGCCCGCAGCGGCGTAGAGGCACCCGGCGAGGGCCACCGCGAGCGCGGCACCGGCCAGGGCGGTGGGGCGCGGGACCGCTCGTCTCATGACGCCCACTGGCGGAGGAAGGAGCCGATGCCGTCCGCGGTCAGGGCGGGGTTGCCGGTGACGTGCGTGTCGGTGCGCACGGTGCCGGACGGCGAGACCACGACCAGCACGGGCATCTTGTAGGTCCCGCCCGAGGGGCTGTACTTGCGCAGGAGGGCGGAGTTGGCGGAGCTGTTGCCGCCGATGTCCACCTTGACCAGGTGGTACGAGGCTCCGAGGATCGATGCCGTCTTGGGCTGGGCGAACACCTTGTCGGCCGCCTTGCAGTTGCCGCACCAGTTGGCGCCGAAGTCGAGCAGCACCATCCGCCCGTCGGTCTTGGCCGCGCGCAGCGCGGCGTCGATCAGCTTCTGCGCGTCGGCCGAACTGTCGTAGCCGGGGCCGGGTATCCGGGCCGCCGGGGCGGGCGCGGCGGAGGTGCGGGACGGCTTGGGGGCGGGCTTGGCGGGCTGGGCGCGCGAGGGGGTGGGCGAGGCGCCGGCGGCGGTACTGGCCGACGCGGATGCGGACGGCGACGGCGACGGCGACGCGGACGGCGTGGCGGACCCGGTCGAGGACGCCTCGGCGGACGCCGACTCCGTGCCGGCCGGAAGGGCCTGCGAGGACTGTCCGGCCGTCGTCGGCGCGGCGGCGCCGACGGACTGGGTGGACGAAGGACCGCACGCTGCGGTCAGCCCGGCGGCGAGCACGGCCGCGGTCACCAGGGGGAGCCGCACGCCCAGCGGCACGGCGGAGCGCGGGCTCGTCGTACGGCGGGCTGCGCGGACGGGTCGGAGTATGCGAGAAGTCATGACGAAGACACCCCAAGGCACGGTTCGGACTACGGGAAGCGCGAGACGCCTTCCGGATCGGTGGAGCCGGTGGCGCGACGGCTCGTCGGGCGCCGGGGCAGGTGTGCCCGGGCGCCGGAGGCCGCTCGGCTGACGCGAGCATAGGACGGCCGGGGGCCACCGGAACCGGATGCGCGTGATCTTGAGGTTCCCCTAAGGAACAGCTCACCTTCCGCTTCACCGGGGTCCGGGCGATGGGCGTGCAGAAGGGGGTGAAATCCGTAAAGGGGATCAGGGGGGCGAGTGGTGCGGACCGGTCAGAAGGAGGTCTCGCGCACGCTGGCCCGCGCCGACGGGGTGATCGTCGCCGTGATGACCGAGCGGTGGTTCGCGCTGGTGAAGGTGACGGTCAGGGTGTCGTCCGCGGTCTGCGACGTGCCGGCCTTGTATCCCCGGCCGGGTACGGCCGAGATCAGGCACACGCCGCGGCTGCCGTAGCGCACGGTGACCTTGCCGCCCTCCGAGGGGACGGTGTGCAGGCCCGGTCCGCCCTCGGCGCAGTCGACGGATGGCTTGGGCGCTGTCGGCCGGGGCGTTCCCGGCGAGGCCTTGACCGAAGTGGGCGTCGCGGCCGGGGAGGACGGCCGAATGGTCGCGGAGGGCGAACCGCTGGGGGTGGGGCTCGGGGACTGCGGGCTCGGCGACTGCCCCTGCGACGCCTGCCAGGCCGGCGGAGTGTCGACGACCATGGGGGCGGACCGCGCGACCGGAGGCGTGTGCCTGGTCGAACCGACCACGAACTGGACCGTGGCGAGCACGGCGGTCACGCTGGCGGCGGTGCACGACAGCCATATGAGCAAGTAGCGCGGAATTCGGGGCACGGCCCCATAGTGACCGACCCGGCGGGCCGCCCGTCACCGCCTCCCCCGTAAGAACGCGGCCTGCCGGCCGGACCCCGGCCGGACCCCGATCCGGCCGGGAACGCCGACGTCCTCCCGGCCCGCGTACGGGCCAGGAGGACGTGTTGCCGGGCCCCGTGGGGGCGGGCCCGGAGGAGAGTGGCAGGTGGGGGTGACGGGCGGGAGTGAGGGGTGGGAGCGAGAGGGTGGGAGCGAGAGGTGGGAGTTCCTACCTCGGCGCTCCGAAGTTCTGTGTCCACCAGGGGCCGCCGTCGCCCTTGTGGAAACCTATGCCGATCTCCTTGAACCCGCAGTTGAGGATGTTGGCCTTGTGGCCGGGGCTGTTCATCCACGCGTTCATGACCGCGGCGGCGTCCGACTGCCCGCGGGCTATGTTCTCCCCCAGCCGGGACCAGCCGTATCCGGCGGCTTCCACGCGGGTGGTCATGGTGGAGCCGTCGGGGCCGGTGTGGGACATGACCCCGCTGCGGGCCATCGTGTCGCTGTACGCCCGCGCCGCGGCACTCAGCTTGGCGTTCACGGTCAGCCCACCGCAACCGGCGGCGGCCCGCTCCTTGTTGACCAGGGACAGGACCGCGGACTCCACGCCGGACGCACCGGAGGAGCCGCCCGAACCGCCGGAACCACCGGACCCACCGGAACTGCCCGAACCGCCGCCGCCGGTGGTCGCGGCGGGCGTACGGGTCGGCGGCTTCGGCTTGGCGGCCGGGGTGGATGCCGCGGAGGCCGGGCGGCTCTCCGTCGCCGTCTTCGTGGGCGAGGCCGATCCCGAGGCGGAGGGGGTGGGCGTCGCGGACGGCATCGCACCCGTCGCCGACGCGGCGTCGGCGGAGAGCGTGGGGGCGGCGGACGAGGGACTTGCCGTCGCCCGCTCACCACCGGAACCCGCCGCCGCGGCCTTCGCCCCGGTCGCACGTGCGCCCTCGCCGGAATCGGCCACCGCGACTCCGACCGCCACCACCGCGGCCGCCGTGCCGAGGGACAGCACGATGCGCGTGCGCACCGTCTTCTTCCGTCGCGCCTCGACGCGGGACGGGGCTCCGGGGGTTCGGCTGCGGCTCATGCCTGTGGCACCTCTCGGCGAGAAGGGAGGACGGGTCCCTGAGCGTAGGCCGATGACCAGCGAAAACGGGGGTCCGGAGGCGTTCTTCAAGGTCCCTTAAGGAAGCCCGCAGACTCGGCACAGGAACGCCGTAGGAACTCGACCGTCCGGGCACCCGCCGGCCCGCGCGGCAGCACGGCCACCTCACCCCGCGCGAGGGCCTACGCCTGCGGCGTCATCGCCGCTCACCGGCCTGCTTCGCCTTGGCGGCTATGTCTTCGAGCACCACCTTGGGGTCTCCGCCCGGTTCCACGGCGCGGCCGATGTTGCGCTTGATGGTGTCGCTGACCGCCATCCACGACGGGTCGTTGACCGGGTAGAGCCGGGCGCTGCGCAGCGCGGTGAGGAACTCGGCGTCGGTCTTGTCCATGCCGTCGCTGCCGGCCAGGGCTCGCGAGGCCGAGACGGTCGACGGCAGCAGGTGGTAGCGGCCGGCGAACTCCGACAGGTTCTCGTCCTCGTAGACGAACTCCAGGAACTTGCCGATCTCGGCGCGCTTTCCGTTCTGCTTGAACGCCATCATCCAGTCGGCCACCCCGACCGCCGGCGGTGTCTCGTCGGAGCCGAGGGTGTCCGAGACCGGCATCGGAACGGTGCCGACGCCGATGCCCTTGGCGCGCGCCTCGTGGTAGAGGGAGGGGTAGCCGTTGAGCATGCCGACCTCGCCGCGCAGGAAGGCGGCGAAGGCGTCGGCGCGGTTGAGCTGGGACGGCGGGGTGGGGCCGGTCAGGCCGGGGGTGACCAGTTGGTCCTTCACCCAGTTCCACGTCTTGACGTTGCGGTCGGACGCCAGGCTGTAGTCGCCGCTGCTGTCGGCGTACCCGCCTCCGTTGCTGAGCTCCCAGATCATCGTCTCGGCGTGCGCCTCCTCCGGGCCCAGCGGCAGGGCGTACGGGTACTTCACGCCCTTGGCCTTCAACGCCTTGGCGGCGGCCTTGAGTTCGCTCCAGGTTTCGGGGGCCTTGATGCGGGCCTTGTCGAACAGGGCCTCGTTGTAGAAGAGCAGGCGGCTGCTCGCCACGAACGGCAGGCCGTAGAGGCTGCTGCCGACGGAGCCCGCGTCGGCGAGCGGGGCGAGGAAGTTCGCCTCGGCGTTGACCGAGAGGAGTTCCTCCGCGGAGTAGAGCCGGTCCTGCGCGGCGAAGTCCGAGTAGGAACCCATGAGGGCCATGTCCGGCGCCTTGCCGTCCCTGACCATGGCGGTGACCTCGCGGTCGATGTCGGCCCACGGAAGCAGCCTGACCTCGATCTTGATACCGGGGTTGGCGGCGGTGAAGTCACTGGTCACCTTGGACCAGAAGACCTCGGAACTGGTGGCCGGAGTGTCCCCGTACTCGGCGGCCACCAGGAACAGGGTCCCGTCGTCGCCCGCACCGCCCGGGGAGGTCCCGCATCCGGAGAGTGGTACCAGCAGACCGAGTACGGCCGCGGTGGCGGCCCGCACGAGGATCCTTCGTCGCATGGGTGTGTTCCCTTGATGTTCTTCGGATTCCGTCACTGCTCACGTCGCATCGGGCCGGAGGCTGTTCCGTCGCTACCCGATGGCCGGGATTCTCTCCACGTCATGACGCGTTTGGTGTACCCGGACGAACATGTGTGGGAGATGACCCAAACCGGGCGCTTCCGGATTGTGCGTTCCCACGAGTACTTGACGGATCGGACGCGCGTAGAACACTGGAACACTCGTTTCAGGCAAGCAAGTGGGCTTCGGTGCACCCAGACCCTGGGGCATCAGTCGGTCCAGATGTCCAGCAGTTCGTTTGCCGCACGGAAATGGTCGGGCGCATCCACGTTGCACACGACGGTGACGGCGGTACTGCGGTCCGGGCTCACCTTGAAGGTGCTGTGAAACCCCTCCCAGTCGCCGCGGTGCACCAGGCTCTTGTCGGGGAGGACGAGGATCCCGGCTCCGTACCGCCCTTCCTCGATGCCGCGCGGACGCAGGACGTCGCCCACGCTCACCGATCCCTGCGTGACCCCGGTGAGCAGTTCCGGTCCACCGATGCGACCGGTGCGGTAGTTGTCGGCCCAGCGGACCATTTCCCCGGGGTCGGTCTGGACGGACCCGTCTCCGTACTGTTTCCAGGGGGAGGAAGTGGGAGTGAAGGAGCCGTCCTTCTCCTCGTACGACTTCGCCTTCCCGGGAACGTCCACCGCCGGGGACAACGTCATGCGCAGCTGCAGTGGGGTGAAGAACTCCTGCTGGACGAAGGTGGGGAACGGCTTGCCGGTGACCCGTTCGACGACGTGCGCCAGGAGGATGTAGTTGGAGTTGGAGTAGGAGAAGCGCTTGCCCGGCGGATCTTCCGGCTGCGAGGCGAGGATGGCGGCGATCGCTTCCTTCTGACCGGCCGGATCCGTCAGCTGGACTCCCTTGGCCTCCAGCAGATCCTGGTAGTCGGTTATGCCGCTGGTGTGACGCATGAGGTCGCCCAGGGTGACGTTCCGCATCCAGGCTGGCGGGTCATCGAAGAACTCGGACAGCGGGTCGCTCAGCGCGAGTTGGTGCCGTCCGGCCAGCAAGAGGACGGCATCCGAGGTGAATTGCTTGGAGTTGGATGCCATGTCGAAGACCGTCTTCGAGGTGATGGCGCGCCCTGTCGCCAGATCGGCCTTCCCCTTCCCCGCTTCCCAGACGACGTTCCCCCGCACGCCGACAGCTGCCGCACAGCCCGGGCCGTCAGGAGAAGGCACCAGCTGCCGGAGAACATCCGCGCTGCGCTTCTCCCGGTCATCGCCGGTCGCGTAGGCCTGCTGCGGACTTGCGGCACCGGTCAGCAGGACCACGACCACGGCGCCCCCGGCCGCGCACCATGACGCCATCCGATTCACGGACACCACCTTCTTCTTCCGCCGGGACGTCCACGAGCCACGAGCGGAGCCGCCTTGGCTATCGGAAGGTTCAGCGATGCGGCGCCGCCGAAGAAGGGACGACCGTCACCGGGTCTCCGCCCTGCGGTGGCCGGGGCGCAACACACACCATCAACGCTACCGGGTGGCCCGAAGACGCGCGCGCCTGCAACACGGCCGCGAAGACGTCCTCTCAGGCTGCGGCCGACGTGCGCGCGGGCACGCGCGCGGATGCGCGTACGAGCGCCCCGCAGTAGCGTGGAAGAGGTGCGTTCCGCCCAAAACGCTGCGGCCTGGCCCCGGCAGGGCCGCCGATGCCGGCAGAGGAACGGGATCACATGCCAAAGCACAGCGTCCCCGCGGTGACTGCCGCAGCCGCCCTGCTCTGTCTGGCGGCACTCGGCTCCACACCCAGCAGCGCCGCGCCACGAGCATCCCAGCCCGTTGGGCAGCCCAGCCCGGTGGCCCCGCGCTTCGTACCCGGTGCCTGTCCGAAGACACCCGAGCCGATCGAAGCGCTGAGTACCGCGCAGTGCGGCCGCCTCCAGGTCCCCGAGAACCGCTCCACCCCCGGGAGCCGCACCATAGACCTGGCCGTTGCACGGATTCCGGCCGCCTCCGCGAAGCCCGGCGCCGACCCGGTGGTGTTCATGGCGGGCGGCCCCGGTGCCGATACCTTCGACGACATCCCCTTCCTCGTCGACTCCGGCCTGAACAAGGACCGCGAGCTGATCGTCATGGCCCAGCGCGGCAACCTCTACGACCGGCCGAACCTCGCCTGCCCGGAGGTCGACCGGTTCAACGCGCAGGCCGTGGGCCTGGGTTACGACGCACAGGAGGCGGAACAGCTCTTCCTGAAAGCGGTGAAGGAGTGCCGGGACCGCCTGACGGCCGACGGCACCGACCTCAGCGCCTACAACAGCACCGAGAACGCCGCCGACTTCGCCGACCTACGCAAGGCGCTGGACATCCCCCGGTGGAACGTCTACGGCTACTCCTACGGCAGCAACCTGGCCCTCACGTACCTGCGCCTGCACCCCGAGGGGATCCGCGCGGTGGCGCTCGACTCGGTCGCGCCCTCCCAGTTCGTGACCCTGCCGTGGACATGGGGCAGCACCGCCGAGGGCATCCGCAACATCTTCGAGGCGTGCGCTGCCCAGCCCGCCTGCAAGGACCGGTACCCGGACCTCCCGGGCCTGCTGACGGAGCAGGTGAGCAAGCTGGAGGCCGCCCCCCTGACGCTCGACGTCACACCGAAGGACGGGGGGCAACCGGTCAAGACCGTCCTCGACGGGGGCGCCCTGCTGAATCTGATCGTCGCCTTCACCCCCCGGCCCAAAGACATCCCGGCGGCGCTCGATGAACTGGGCAACGGAAACCCGGAGCGGTTCGCGCAGGCCCGCGCGGCCGGTTCGGTGCAGAAGGTCGGCGAGTTCGCGCACGGCCTGACGAACTCGATAGCGTGCAGCGAATGGGCTCCGGGGTACTCGGAATCCGACGTGCTCAAGGCGGGGCAGAAGGCCTACCCGGGGTGGCCGGACTCGGTCCTGGCCCAGGCGCCGCAACTTCCCTTCCAATATCCGGCATGCGGAGTCTGGAACGTTCCGGATCGCGCGGAGATCCAGCGGGTGCCCACCTTCAGCTCGGTGCCGGCGCTCGTCGTCTCCGGCACGTTCGACGTGAAGACCGGAGCGAGTTGGGCGCAGGGCGTAGCCCGGAACCTGTCCGGCTCGACCGCCGTGCAGGTGCCCGGAATCGGCCACTGGGTGGTCCCGCAGTCGCCTTGCGCGCAAAGCGTGCTGGCCTCGTTCTTCGTCAACCCGACGGCCCCCGACACGAGTTGCGTGGACGATCTGGAGCCCCAGCCGTTCACGATCATCCCGAAGTAACCGGGAGAGCAGATGACACGCCACCACGCGCCCCGTCGTCGGCGCACCGTACGACGACTCCTCGCCCCGTCGGCCGGCATGGCGGCCGGTCTCCTCGTCACCGGCATGCTCACGGCGCCCGCCCAGGCACAGCCCCGCGCCGACGACGGCGCCGGAGCGCCGATCGGCACGGTGGCCCGGACGGTGGGCGACGCCACCTTCACTCCAGGGCCCTGCCCGAAGACCACGGAACCCATCGAGGAACTGAAGGACGCCCGCTGCGGAACGCTCACCGTGCCCGAGAACCGCGCCGAGCCGAGCAGCCGAACGATCAAGCTCGGTGTCGCGATCGTGCCCGCGGTGGCCGACACGCCCAAACCCGACCCCGTCGTGTGGCTCGCGGGCGGACCGGGCGACGACGCGGTGGGAGAGGCGAAGATGGCCGTCGACGGCGGCCTGAACCGCGACCGTGACCTGATCCTCATGTCCCAGCGCGGTACGTACTCCGCCGACCCGGAGCTCCTCTGCCCCAACGTCGACGAGTTCAACGGACAGGTGATCAGCCTCGTCTACGACGCTCCGTCCACCGAGCGCCTGCACGTCGAGGCCACGAAGGCCTGCCGCGACAAGCTGGCGGCCCGCGGGGTCGACCTCAGTGCCTACAACGACACCGAGAGCGCCGCCGACTACGACGCCCTGCGCACGGCGCTGGGCATCAAACAGTGGAACCTGTACGGCATTTCCTACGGCACCCACTTGGCGCTGGTCTCCATGCGCCTGCACCCCGAGGGACTCCGCTCGGTGGGCATCGACGGCATCCTGCCGCCGTCCCGGTCCGGGTCGGCCTCGACCTGGAGCAGCTTCCGGCAGGGCGTCGAGGGCCTGTTCAAGGCCTGCGCGGACCAGCCGGCCTGCAACGAGCGCTATCCGAACCTGCCCTCCACCTTCGAGAAGCTCGTCAGCGACCTCGAAGCCAAGCCGGTCACCACCACCGTCACGCGCCCCGGCAGCGAGGAGCCGGTCAAGGTCGTGATCGACGGCGGAACCCTGGTGAACTGGCTGACCTCCGCCACCCACACGGCCGAGGCCGTACCGCTCTCCCTCGACGAGCTGGCGAACGGCAACCCGCAGCGGATCGCCCAGCAGTGGGCGGGCTGGAGGCTCAACCCCAAGGGCATCGGCGTGGTGTCGCACGGCCTCGCTTACGGCATCTTCTGCAGCGAGTGGACTCCGTACGAGAGCAAGGACGCGGCGCTCCAGGGCGGGCGGAAGGAGTTCCCGTCGTTCCCCGCCTCGGTGCAGGCCCAGGCCCCGCTGCTGACCTTCCTCCCTGCTGACTGCGAAGCCTGGAACGTCCCCGCGGCCGCGCCCTCGATCCGTGACGTCACGACGAGCGACATCCCCACCCTCGCCCTGTCGGGTTCGTTCGATGCCCAGACCGGCGCCGACAACGGCCCGTACGTCGCCCGGACGTTGAGCAAGGCGAAGGTCGTCACGATCCCCTACGAACCCCACGTGGTGATCGCCACGTCGAAGTGCGCCCAGGAGATCGCCGTCTCGTTCTTCGACACCCCCGACACCCCGAAGACCGAATGCCTGAAGGACCTCGCCCCACCCAAGTTCGAGACCACTCCCTAACCACTCCCTGACCACTCCCTGAGGTCCCACCTCGCCGGAGTCACCATGACGCCCACCTGGGAAGCACGTCACCCACCTCGCTCCGGGGCTTCGCTCCTGGCGGTCCTGCTCCCCCTCGCGGTCCTGATCGTGATGGCGGTGGCCCTGGGGTCGTGGTTGCAGTACACCGAGCGGCAGCGGCTCGACACGGTCCACACGGTCGGATCCCAGGCCACCGACCGGGTGGACGTGGAGGCCGACGTCCAACGCGTCGACGCCGCGGCCAGAGAACTGGCGCTACGGGTACGGGTCACCGCGCGCGGGACCCTCGGCGAGGAGGCGGGGACCGCCCCGGTGGCCGATCTCAGCCTCCAGACCTCCGCGCAGACCCTCGGCGACCTGGATTTCACGGCGCACGAGCGGCTCACGATCAGGGACGTGCGGGTGGCGCTCACGGACGGATCGATCAGCGACTATCCGTTCGACACCTACAAGACCGACATCGCCTTCTGGGCGCAGCTGGACGGCGAACAGGTGCCGGTGCGGGTGCTGTTCTCCAACGACGACCCGCTCTTCTCGATCTCCGCGACACCCGCCCCGGCCGGGCAAGAGGCCGCCGGCGTGGCGCTGGGGCTGTCCCGATCGGGCAGCCTGCTCGTCTTCACGGTCTTCATGATGATCGTGATGTGGGCGCTGGCGGCGTCCGTGCTCATCGGCGCCTGGTACGTGACGACCCGCAGGGAAGGCCTGGTCTGGGCCGCCCTGGGCTGGATGGCCGCCACCCTGTTCGCCCTC
The DNA here is from genome assembly GCF_026343255.1 of Streptomyces sp. NBC_00086. Lineage (NCBI taxonomy): Bacteria > Bacillati > Actinomycetota > Actinomycetes > Kitasatosporales > Streptomycetaceae > Streptomyces > Streptomyces sp. NBC_00086. The sequence continues at coordinate 680,910 of NZ_JAPELZ010000001.1, forward strand.
TCGGCCTTCCGCAACAACGCCCCCGGCACGCCCCCGATCGGCTGCGTACTCGACTGGTTCGCCTTCCTGTGGGCCGAAACCATCATCGCCCTCTGCCTCATCACCGTAGTCATCACGGGCGTCCACACCGCCCTCCAACACGACGACCCCCCATAGCGACTCACGGGACGCGCCGAGGCCCCGCCAGAACGAATTCTGGCGGGGCCTCGGCCTTCGGTCCGGCTGCTCGGGTCATCAGCGATCCCCGCGGCCACGACGGCTCGTACAGCGATCACCACCCGTCCACGACCAACACGAACCCGGCCGCAGGGGTCGGCAGTGCTCAGGGCGCTTCGACCAGCGGGGGCTCCCCCATGGGGATGGTCAGCGCCTCGCGCAGGGCGCCGACCGCGTCGGCGCCGATGCGTTGCGCCAGGACGCCTTCGATGACGGTGAGGGTCTCCCGGGCGCGTCGGTGTACGCGCGCGCCCTCCGCCGTCGGGCGGATCAGGCGGCTGCGGGCGGAGGCGGGGTCGGGTGTCTGCTCCAGCAGGCCCAGGCCGATGAGGGCGTGCACCGCCTGGTGGGCGGTCTGCCGGGTGACGCCCATCCGGCGGGCCAGGCCCGAGACCGTGGTGCCCTCTTCGTCGAGGGCGGCGAAGACGGCCGCCTGCCCGACGGTGACCGGCTGCTCGCCGGCGGCCCGCATGCTGGCCAGCAACGCGTCGTCGAACCAGCGCTTGGCCTCGGTGAGCAGCTGGGGCAGGTTGGGTGCGGGGGTGGTCATGGTTCCTCGGGGGACGGGGATTCGAGGATAGCGACCGTACGGGGACTCCCCCCGAGATTAATGTCAGGTAACCTGACACACCTCGTCCCGTCGTGCCGGAGGTTCTCATGACCATGGAGTTCGCCCGTCCCAGCCGCCCGCGGTCGCACATCCCGGCCGAGCCCGGGAAGCCGTACTTCATCGAGAAGGGCATGGGCGACCGCGCCCACCTGTTCACCGACCTGGTCACCGTCTACGCGGGCGGCGAGCAGACCGAGAACGCCTTCAACTTCTTCACCGTCGAGGGGCCCAGGGGCGAGGTGATCCCCGCGCACGTCCACTCCGACACCTACGAGGTCTTCTACATCACCGACGGCGCGGTGCGGCTGTTCGTCGAGGACCTCGCGGGTGAGCAGCACGAAAGGCTGCTCACCGCAGGCGACTTCGGCTTCGTACCGAAGAACTGCCCGCACGCCTACCGCATCGAGCGCCACCACAGCCGGGTCGTCGGCGTGGCCGCGGGACCCGGCGGCACCTTCGAGCGGTTCTTCGAGAGCCTCGGCGTCCCGACCGAGGAACTCGGCCTGCCCCCCGAGCCGTACGTACCGCGGCCGCAGCAGTTCGCCACCGTGCCGGAGCGGTACGACGTGCGCTTCCTGCCCGGACACCAGTGGCGCACGGGGAGCTGATCCCGTGCCGCTGACGCCCGGCCTCGCCGCGTTCCTCGCGCCGCCCGCCCCCGAGCGGCTGCCGCTTCCGCCCGCCGCGCACCCCGCTCCCGGCGTACGGGTGCTGCGCGGGGTCCCGTACGCCTACCGTGCGGGCATCCGGCCGCTCGAACTCGACCTGTGGCTGCCCGACGGGGCGCACGGGCCGCCCCTGCCGGTCGTGCTCTACCTCCACGGCGGGGGCTGGCGCGCGGGTTCCCGGGCGGAGCTGGGACCGCGCTTCCGGCACTGGAGCCCCGACCCCTTCGCCCGTCTCGCCCGGGCCGGTTTCGCGGTCGCCTCCGTCGACTACCGGCTCAGCGGCGAGGCCGTCCATCCGGCTCAGCTCGACGACGCGACGGCCGCGCTGGGCTGGCTGACCGCCCGGGCCGGCGAACTCGGCCTCGACGCACACCGCATCGTGTCGTGGGGCGAGTCGGCCGGCGCCCACCTGGCCGCCCTGCTCGCCCTCACCGCTCCCGTGAGCGGCTGCGTCGTCTGGTACGGGCCCACCGACCTGACCACCCTGCCCGGCCAGTGCCCGCCCGGCGCCTACGACGCCGCCGACCCCACCACCCGTGAGGCGCTGTTGATCGGAGCCGCGCTCGCCGACGCACCGGACCGGGCCCGCGCCGCGAGCCCGGTCGCCCATGTGCACGCCGGCGCACCGCCGTTCCTCGTCCTGCACGGCGCCGAGGACACGCTCATCCCGCTCGCCCAGGGCGAGCAACTGGCCGCAGCCCTGCACCGGGTGGGCGCCCGGGTCGACTTCCGGCCCGTACCCGGCGCCGACCACGGCTGGGCCGGTCTGCCGGACGAGGAGGCCGAGCGGATCTTCAGCGCGTCCGTGGACTTCGCCCTGGCTTGCACCGCGGGCCCGGCGGGGCCGGCGCACCCGTAGGCCGGGCGCCCTTCAGCGGCGGCGGACCGATCACCGGTCCCCGAAGGCCCGCATGCCCTTCGCGCGGGCGGTCTTCCACGCCGGGCCGGAACCGAGGAAGTCGAGGACTTCGCGGGCCCGGCCCGGCTGGGAGGAGACGGCCAGGACTCCCCCGCCGAACGTCGAGCTGATCGCGTGCTCGCCCGGCAGCGGGCCGACCACGACCACGCCCGGCAGGTCCATCAGCTCGCTGTGCTGCTGGAAGGCCAGGTCCGCCCGGCCGGACGACAGCAGGCTGCCCGCGGGTACGCCGGGTGGCGCCTGCACGAGCCGGTCCCCCAGCGCGTCGGCGAGGTCCAGCCGGGTGATCAGATCGACGAGGGCCGTACCGCTGGGGCCCGTGGAATAGGCGATCCTCTTCGCCGACAGGAGCGCCGCCCGCAGGTCGGATTCCGAGCGCAGTGCCGGGACCGGTGTCCCCTGCGGCACCGCGGCGACGACCTGCGAGACCCACAGCGGGCGCAGCGAATCACCGAGGACGTACCCCTCCTCGGCCAGCGCGGCCAGCGCCCCCTCCGCGAGCACGAGCACGTCGGCCCCGGCGCCCTCGCGCACCCGCCGCGCGATCTCGACGCCACCCGCGGAGTCGAAGCGCACCACGAGCCCTTCGGCGAGCCGGATGTGTTCGGTGAGCTCGGCGAGCACGGGCCGCGTCGCCATCGAGGACAGCCCGGAGATCTCTCGGTCCACGTCTCCTCCTTGGTTTCCGGCAGATGGTACGGCGGATGGTACGGCGCACGGACGGGCAGCTCAACGCGGGTCTGCGAGACTGACCGCGTGAGCGCAACCCGGAACACCGCGGCCGGAAAGGTCCTTCTCGTCCTGTCGGCCTTCGACCGCGAACACCCCTCGCAGACCCTGTCGGAGATCGCCCAGCGGACGGGTCTGGCCCTCAGCACCACCCATCGCGTGGTGGCGGAGCTCGCGGCGTGGGGGGCTCTGGAGCGGGTCGAGGACGGGTCGTGGCACGTCGGGCTGAGGCTCTGGGAGATCGCCTCCGGTTGCCCGCGCACCCAGATCCTCCGGGACGCCGCCCTGCCGTTCATGCAGGACCTCTACGAGGCGACGCACGAGAACGTCCAGCTCGCGGTGCGCGAGGGCCTGGAGCTCGTGTTCGTGGAACGGATCGCCGGACACCGGTCGGTGCAGCTGCTGACGATGGTCGGGAGCCGGTTCCCGATCGGTTCCACCGGAATGGGCCGGGTGCTGCTGGCGCACGCGCCGCGGGAGGTCCAGGAGGAGGTCCTGGAGTCGCCGTTGCGGGCCTGGACCCCGCACACCGTCACGGACCCGAAGACGCTGCGCGCCCAGCTGGACGCCATCCGCCGCGAGCAGGTCTTCGTGAGCGACCGGCAGCTCTCCGAGGACACGGTCGCGGTGGCCGCGACCGTACGGATCGGCCGGACCGGGCCGGTCAGCGCCGCCTTGGGGATCGTCGTGGCGGCGCGTAGTGCGAACCGTGCGCGGGGACTTCGGGAACCGCTGCTCAGGGCGGCGTACGCGATCTCCGACGAGCTCGGCCGGCGGGCCCGCACCGCGGACTGACGCCCGAGGGGCTTCCGCCTGGCGGAAACACCGGCGACCGGCACGGGCTCCGGCTGCCAACGTTCGGGGTGTCCGGAACGTTCGCAGCCGCTCAGGAGATGCCATGGCCGAAGCCCCCGTCGACACCGTCGCCTCGGTACCCGTTGCCGTCATCGGGGCCGGGCCGGCCGGACTGATGCTGGCGCACCTGCTCGGGCGGGCCGGAGTCGAGGCGGTGGCGGTCGACACCCGCTCCCGCCACGAGATCGAGACGACGCAGCGGGCGGGCATCCTCGAAGCCGGCGCCGCCCGCGACCTGGTCGAGACCGGAGTCAGCGACCGGATCCTGCGCGAGGGCCACGAGCACGAGGGCATCGAGCTCCGCTTCGGCGGCCGGCCGCACCGCATCCACTTCAAGGAGCTGGTGGGCGCCTCCGCGTGGCTCTACCCGCAGACCGACGTGTTCGTCGATCTGGCCGATGCCCGGGCCCGCGACGGCGGCACGGTCCATTTCGGGATCAGGGACACCGAGGTCCTCGACGTCACCACCGGCGCCCCCCGGGTCCGTTTCACCGCGCCGGACGGCTCCCGCCACGAGATCCGGGCCCGGTACGTGGTCGGCGCGGACGGCTCGCGCAGCATGTGCCGCGATCTGGTGCCCGAGGAGCGACGGGTGCGCTACGGCAAGGAGTATCCCTTCGCGTGGTTCGGCATCCTGGCCGAGGCGCCCACGAGCGCGCCCGAGCTGGTCTACGCCCACTCCGAGCACGGTTTCGCGCTCATCAGCCAGCGCACCGAGAGCGTGCAGCGGATGTACTTCCAGTGCGATCCCCAGGCGTCCCCCGAGGACTGGCCGGACGACCGCATCTGGGAGACGCTGCAGGCCCGCGTGGCCGGCCGGGACGGCTTCCGCCTCCATGAGGGGCCGGTCCTGGAGAAGACGGTGCTGCGGTTCCGCTCGTTCGTCCAGGAGCCCATGCGCTGGGGGTCCATGGCCCTGGCGGGCGACGCCGCGCACACCGTGCCGCCGACCGGTGCCCGCGGGCTCAACCTCGCGCTGCACGACGTGAAGGTGCTCGCCGACGTCCTGCTGAAGGCGCTCGGCGGCGCCGGCGAGGCCGCGCTGGACGAGTACGAGCCGCGGGCCCTCCAGCGGATCTGGCGGGCGCAGAACTTCTCCTACTGGATGACCCGGCTGTTGCACACGACGGCCGGCGCGACACCGTTCGACCTGCGCCGCCAGCTCGGCGAGCTCGACAACGTGGTGGGCACCCGCGCCGGGCGCACGTACCTCGCCGAGCAGTACACGGGCTGGCCGGCCGGCTCCTCCGGCTGACCCCGACCGCACCACCTGGAGCACGCACATGATCATCGACTGCCACGGACACTTCACCACCGCACCGCCGCAGCTGGCCCACTGGCGGGACCGCCAGATAGCGGCGGTCGGAGCGCCCCAGGACGCGCCCCGTCCCGACGAGCTGGTCATCACCGACGACGACCTGCGCCACGCGATCGAGGACAACCAGCTGCGGCTCATGGACGCGCGCGGCTGCGACCTGACGGTCTTCTCCCCCCGGGCCAGCTTCATGGCCCACCACATAGGCGACTTCGCCGTCTCCTCGACGTGGGCGCGGATCTGCAACGACCTGGTCCACCGCGTCGCCGCGCTCTATCCCACCCGCTTCGCGATGGGCGCGATGCTGCCGCAGTCGCCGGGGGTCGATCCGGCGACCTGCCTGCCCGAGCTGCGCCGCGCGGTCGAGGAGCTCGGCGCGGTGACGGTCAACCTCAACCCCGACCCGTCGGGGGGCAAGTGGACCGCGCCACCCCTGACCGACCGCAGCTGGTACCCGCTCTACGAGGCGATGGTCGAGTACGACGTACCCGCCATGATCCACGTCAGTACCTCGTGCAACCCGGCCTTCCACACCACCGGCGCCCACTACCTCAACGCCGACACCACGGCGTTCATGCAGCTGGTCCAGGGAAACCTGTTCGCCGACTTCCCGACCCTGCGGTTCGTGATCCCGCACGGCGGGGGTGCGGTGCCCTACCACTGGGGACGGTTCCGCGGTCTGGCGATGGCGCTGGGCAGGCCGGATCCCGAGACGCTGCTGGACAACGTCTTCTTCGACACCTGCGTCTACCACCAGCCCGGCATCGACCTGCTCACCCGGGTGGTGCCCAGCCGTTCCGTCCTGTTCGCCAGCGAGATGATCGGCGCGGTCCGCGACATCGACCCGCGCACCGGCCACCACTTCGACGACACGAAGCGGTACGTCGAGGCCACCCCGCACCTCTCCGACGAGGAACGCGCCGCCGTCTACGGCGGCAACGCCCTTCGCGTCTACCCCCGCCTCGCCGCCCGCCTCGCCGCGGCCGGCCACTGAACTCCCAGGAGGAGAAGGCATGGAGCACACCGAGCTGGGTGTCGTCCACACCTCGATCACCCGCGCCGATCCCGAGGCCGTCGCCGCACTGTCGGCCTTCGGTGTCGCCACGATCCACGAGGCCATGGGCCGGGTGGGGCTGATGCGCCCCTATGTCCGCCCCGTCTACCCCGCCGCCCGTCTGTGCGGTACCGCGGTGACCGTGCTGCTGCAGCCCGGTGACAACTGGATGCTCCACGTCGCGGCCGAGCAGATCCGGGAGGGCGACGTCGTGGTCGCTGCCTGTACGACCGAGAGCGAGGACGGCTTCTTCGGCGATCTGCTCGCCACCTCGTTCCGCTCCCGGGGGTGCGCGGGCCTGGTCATCGACGGCGGTGTGCGCGACGTGGCCGACCTGGAGGAGATGGACTTCCCGGTCTTCTCCCGGGCGATCAACGCCAAGGGCGCGGTCAAGGCCACGCTCGGCTCGGTCAACGTGCCGGTGGTCTGCGCCAACGCCCTGGTCAGGCCCGGGGACGTGGTCGTGGCGGACCGCGACGGTGTCGTGGTCGTGCCGCGCGAGCGGGCGGCCGAGGTCGCCGAGGCCTCGGCCCGGCGCGAGGCCAACGAGGAGGGCAAGCGCGCCCGGTTCCGCGCGGGCGAGCTCGGCCTGGACATGTACGCGATGCGCGGCCCGCTGGCCGAGCTCGGTCTGCGCTACCAGGACTGACCGGACGCACGGGACTGACCGCACCCACGGGACTGACGGGACTGAATTGACCGAGATGGATGAGTTGAATGAGATGACGACCTTCGAGAAGACCCCCGGCTGGCTGGACTGGTACGCCGACCCCGGCCGGCCGGAGTTCCAGGTGCCCGACGGCGCCGTCGACGCGCACTGCCACGTCTTCGGACCGGGGGCGCGGTTCCCGTACGCCCCCGAGCGGAAGTACACCCCCTGCGACGCCTCAAAGGACCAACTGCACGCACTGCGCGACCGGTTGGGCTTCGCCCGCAACGTGATCGTGCAGGCGACCTGCCACGGCGCCGACAACAGCGCCATGCTCGACGCCCTGGAGTCGTCGGGGGGCCTGGCCCGGGGCGTCGCGACCGTACGGCCGGGGATCGCGGACGCCGAGTTGCGGAAGCTGCACGAGGCGGGCGTCCGCGGCGTACGGTTCAACTTCGTCAAGCGGCTCGTCGACGCGGCGCCCCGCCAGGACCTGTTGGACGTCGCCCGGCGGATCGCCCCGTACGGCTGGCACGTCGTCGTCTACTTCGAGGCGGCCGACCTCACCGGCCTGCGGGACTTCCTCCTGGCGATCCCGGTGCCGCTGGTCGTCGACCACATGGGCCGGCCCGATGTCACGAAGGATCCGTACGGTCCGGAGTTCGAGGAGTTCCTCGGCTTCCTGCGGGCCAGGCCCGACATCTGGTGCAAGGTGACCTGCCCCGAACGGCTCACCGTGAGCGGCCCGCCCGCCCTCGACGGGGAGCGGCACGCGTACCGCGACGTGATCCCCTTCGCCCGGCGCGTGGTCGAGGAGTTCCCCGACCGGGTGCTCTGGGGCACCGACTGGCCGCATCCGAACCTGACCGGCCACATGCCGGACGACGGCCTGCTCGTCGACTTCATCCCGCACATCGCGCCCACCCCGGCCCTGCAGCGGGGGCTCCTCGTCGACAACCCCATGCGCCTGTACTGGCCGGACGCCGACTGATCCACCCACCACCGGAGACCACCATGTCGCTGGACAAGACCTACAAACTGGTGCCGGGGACCACGGTCTTCGACGCCGAGCAGTCCGCCAAGGGCTACCACCTCAACCAGTTCTGCATGTCGCTCATGACAGCGGAGAACCGCGCCCTGTACCTCGCCGACGAGCACGCCTACCTGGACTCCTGGCCGCTGCGCGAGGACCAGAAGCGGGCCCTGCTCGACCGGGACCTCAACGCCGCCGTGCGCGCGGGCGGCAACATCTACTTCCTCGCCAAGTGGGGCGCGACCCTGGGGCTCTCGTTCCAGCAGATGGCCGGTTCGATGACGGGCATGACCGAGGAGGAGTACCGCGCCATGATGGCCGGCGGCGGCCGCTCCGTGGAGGGCAACCGCATCGACCACGCCGTTCTGGAGGCGGCGCACGCCGACCCGGCGCCCCCGGCCGAGCACGCCGTGGTCACCGGCGCGGTCTTCACCTCCCACGTACCGGCGATCGGCGCGGCGATGGACCACGCCAAGACCGAAGAGCCTTACTGGCGACCGGTCTTCGAGGGGTACGAGTACTCCCGGCGGTGGGAGCGGGAGAACCTCCCCGACGTGATCTTCCTGGTCTACAACGACCACGCCTCCGCCTTCGACCAGTCCCTGATCCCGACCTTCGTGCTCGGGACGGGCGCCTCCTTCCCGACCGCCGACGAGGGGTACGGGCCGCGCCCCGTCCCCGGCGTCGAGGGCGAACCCGACCTGGCCGCGCACATCGCGCACACGCTCATCAGGAGCGACTTCGACCTCACGCTCGCCAACGAGATGGCCGTCGACCACGGACTCACCGTCCCGCTGTCGCTGATGTTCGGCGACGTCGAGAAGTGGCCGTGCAAGGTGATCCCCTTCCACGTCAACGTGGTGCAGTACCCCGTCCCCTCCGGTTCCCGCTGCTTCGAGCTGGGCCGGGCGCTGCGCCGGGCGATCGAGTCGTACGACCGGCCGCTGAAGGTCCAGGTGTGGGGCACCGGAGGCATGAGCCACCAGCTCCAGGGCCCCCGCGCCGGCCTCATCAACCGCGCGTGGGACAACGCCTTCCTCGACCGCCTGATCACCGACCCGGCCGGCCTGGCGCAGGTCCAGCACCTCGAATACGTCGAGGAGGCCGGGTCGGAGGGCATCGAACTGGTCATGTGGCTCATAGCCCGGGGCGCCATGAGCGACGTGGACGGCGAGGGCCGGGCCGAGGTCAAGCACCGCTTCTACCACGTGCCGGCGTCCAACACCGCCGTCGGCCACCTGATCCTGGAAAACCACCCGGGGGCCGAGACGCCCGCCGTGAAGGAGTGACATGACTGACGACCGAACCCTGAGGGTGGCCCTCGCCGGAGGCGGCGCCTTCGGAGCCAAGCACGCCGCCGCGCTCCGGCGGATCGAGGGCGTCGAGGTGGCCGCCGTGGTGAGCGGCTCCCTCGACAGCGCACGGAAGTTCGCCGATGAGCAGGACGCCGGCCGCGGCGTCGCCACCCTCGACGAGGTGCTGGCCATGGACGACATCGACGCCGTCATCCTCGCCACGCCCACTCCGCTGCACGCCGAGCAGACGCTGGCCTGCCTGGAAGCGGGCAAGCACGTCCAGGTCGAGATCCCGCTGGCAGCCTCCCTCGGTGACGCCGAGGCCTGCCTGAAGGCCCAGCAGGGCAGCGGGCTGGTCGGGATGGTCGGGCACACCCGGCGCTTCAACCCCAGCCACCAGTGGGTGCGGGGACGGATCCGGACGGGCGAGTTCTCGCTCCAGCAGCTGGACGTGCAGACGTACTTCTTCCGCCGCACCAACCTCAACGCCCTTGGTCAGCCCCGGTCCTGGACCGACCACCTGCTGTGGCACCACGCCGCACACACCGTCGACCTCTTCGCCCACCAGACCGGTTCGCCGATCGTGCAGGCGAACGCCGTCCAGGGTCCGATCCACCCCGAGCTCGGCATCGCGATGGACATGTCCATCCAGCTGCGTGCGGAGAACGGCGCCCTCTGCACCCTGTCGCTGTCGTTCAACAACGACGGGCCGATCGGCACCTTCTTCCGCTACATCGGCGACACCGGCACCTACCTCGCCCGGTACGACGACCTCGTCACCGGCAAGGACGAGCCGATCGACGTCAGCGGCGTCGACGTGTCGATGGACGGCATCGAGCTCCAGGACCGCGAGTTCGTCGCCGCCATCCGCGAGGGCCGCGAGCCCAACTCCTCCATCGCCCAGGTGATGGCCTGCTACCGGACGCTGGCCGCTCTGGAACAGCAACTCGACCCCTCGGCCCGCCCGGTGGGCTGAAACAGAGACGAGGGAGCGGTACCGACCCGGTGGGTCGGTACCGCTCCCTCGTCTTACTGCCCGGTGTCGTCAGGCGTAGTGGCGGTAGACCGCCTGGGCGACGCAGGCCGGCTTGTCGTTGCCTTCGACCTCGATGGTGAACGTCAGGGGCATCTGCACGCCGTTGCCCTTGACCTCCTCCACGGTGCCGACGGCGCCGTGCAGGCGTATCTTCGCGCCGACCGGCACGGGACTGGGGAAACGGACCTTGTCCAGGCCGTAGTTGACGCTCATCTTGGTGCCGGTGATGGTGAGGAGCTCGCCGAAGAGCGGGATGATCAGGGCGAGGGTGAGGTAGCCGTGGGCGATCGGGCCCCCGAAGGGGCCGTCCTTGGCCTTCTCCGGGTCCGTGTGGATCCACTGGTGGTCGTCGGTGGCGTCGGCGAAGGTGTTCACCCGGTTCTGGGTGATGTCGAGCCATTCGGTGCGGCCGAGGTCGGCTCCGCTGAGGGCTTTGAGTTCGTCGAGGCCGTGGGTGAGCGTGGGCATGGGAGTTCCTTTCGATGGCAAGGGCCTTGGTGTGCAAGGCCCTTGAGGCTGTGCCGCTCGGACTTCCGTTACGGGTGCGGGCGCGCGGTGGGACCGGGTGCGTGGGCGTCGCGCACCGCGGGCTTGATGATCTTTCCGGAGGCCGTACGGGGCAGTGCGCCGGTCACGACGAGGGACCTGGGGATCTTGTACTTGGCCAGCCGGCCCCGGAGATGGCCGAGGATCGCGTCCTCATCGGTGCGGGCGAACGGCCTGAGGACGACCACGGCGCGGCCGACCTCGCCCCAGACCGGGTCGGGCACGCCGATGACCGCGCACTCGGCGACGGCGGGGTGGGTGAGGAGGACCTCCTCCACCTCGGCCGGGTAGACGTTCTCCCCTCCCGAGACGAACATGTCCTTCACCCGGTCGACGATGTAGGTGTAGCCGTCGTCGTCCGTGCGTGCGACGTCGCCCGTGCGCAGCCAGCGGCCGTCGGCGAAGGCGGCCTCGGTGTGCCCGGGCAGGCCCCAGTAGCCGGTCATGACGTGGGGCCCCTCGACCAGGATCTCGCCGCGCTGTCCCGGCCCGGCCGCACTGCCGTCCGGCAGCACGAGGCGGGTGTCGGTGAAGAAGTGCGGCACCCCGGCGGAGCCCGCCTTGGCCGAGGTCTGCTCGCGGTCCAGGAAGAGGACCCCGGGGGACGCCTCGGTCATGCCGTAGCCCTGGCTGAAGGCCAGACCGCGGGCGAGGTAGGCGGCGATGGTGTGGGCGGGCACGGGGGCGCCGCCGCAGTTGACGGTGCGCAGGCTGGAGAGGTCCGCGCTGTGCCAGCGGGGCCGGGCCGCCATGGCGTCGTACATCGTGGGGACGCCGAACATGTACGTCACCCGCAGCTCCTCGACGAGTTCCAGGACGCGGTCGGCGTCGAAGGCGCCGAGGAGGACCACGCGGCCGCCCTTGAGCAGGGTGGGCAGGCAGGTCATGTTGAGGCCCGCGGTGTGGAACAGCGGGGCCACCACGAGGGTCACCTCGTCGCCGGCCAGGTCGGTGTCGACGAGGACGTTGACGCTGTTCCAGGTGATGTTGGCGTGGGAGAGGACGGCGCCCTTGGGCCGGCCCGTGGTCCCGGAGGTGTACATGATCATGCACGGGTCCTCGGGCGCCACGACCTCGTCCAGCGGGCCGCTCCCGGCGCCCGCGAGCAGCGCCTCGTAGTCGAGGGCGCCCTCCTCGCCGGAGCCTGAGCCGGAACCGGAGCCGGAACCGGACCCGCCGACCGCGATCCGGTGCCGTACGCCCGACTCGGCCGCGGCGGCACGGGCCACCTCGGCCTGTTCGGGCGCGTGGATGAGGAGGGTGCTGCCCGAGTCGGCCAGGTTGTACGCCAACTCCGGCGCGGCCAGGCGGGTGTTGAGCGGGACGAAGACCGCACCCACCGTCCCGGCGGCGAACAGGGCCTCCAGGAAGGCCGGATGGTTGGGCCCCAGGTAGGCGATCCGGTCCCCCGGCGCCACTCCCAGCGCGCGCAGGGCGTGGGCGAGGCGCAGGACCCGCCCGTGCAGCTCCCGGTAGGTCCAGGTGCGGCCTTCGTGGACGACGGCGATCCGGTCGGGGGTCTTGCGGGCCCTGCGGGCCGGCCAGGAGCCGATGCCTTGGTTCAACACGAGCTGTTCCTTCAGTCGGTGAGCAGGCCGAGCAGGCGGGCGGCGTTCTCCTTGAGGATCTTCGGCCGGACCTCGGGCTTGATGTCGAGGTTCTCGAAGTCGGCGAGCCAGCGGTCGGGGGTGATGACGGGGTAGTCGGAGCCGAAGAGCACCTTGTCCTTGAGCAGGGTGTTGGCGTAGCGCACGAGTTGCGGCGGGAAGTACTTCGGGGACCAGCCGGACAGGTCGATGTACACGTGCGGCTTGTGGGTGGCCACCGCCAGGGCCTCGTCCTGCCACGGGAAGGAGGGGTGGGCGAGGATGATCCGCAGTTCGGGGAAGTCCACGGCCACGTCGTCGATCAGCATCGGGTTCGAGTACTTGAGCCGGATGCCTCCGCCGCCCGGTACGCCGGCGCCGATGCCGGTCTGACCGGTGTGGAAGAGGGCGGGCACGCCGAGTTCCTCGATGGCCTCGTACAGGGGGTAGGCGAGCGGGTCGTTCGGGGAGAACGCCTGGATGCTGGGGTGGAACTTGAAGCCGCGAACGCCGTGTTCCTCGACCAGCCGACGGGCCTCGCGCACGCCCGCGCGGCCCTTGTGGGGGTCGATGCTGGCGAAGGGGATCAGCACGTCGGCGTGAGCGGCGCAACTTTCGGCGATCTCCTCGTTGGAGATCCGCGGATGGCCGGTGGCGTGCTCGGCGTCGACGGTGAACACCACGGCCGCCATGCGGCGTTCGCGGTAGTGGCCGGCCATCTCCTCGATGGTCGGCTGCCGGTGTCCGTGCGCCTTGAAGTAGGTCTCGGAGGCACCGAACAGCTCGGGGCTGAGCGCCCCGTGGCCGTCCTTGGAGACCTCCGCGTGCGTGTGCATGTCGATGGCGGTCAGCCGCTCGACGTCCAGCGCGAGGGCGCCCATCTCACGCCCCCGGGATCTGGGGCGCGGGAATGCCGTAGGTCTCGGGCTCGGCTCCGACGCCGCCCGGCCATTCGGCGGCGATGGCGTCGGCGCTCCAGCCGCCGCCGGCGAAGGCGACCGCCTTCTCCTGCGGGTGCGTCCAGAGGGCGAGCCGGTCGCCGCCGATGCCGATGGCCTGTCCGGTGACTCCGTCGGAGGCGTCCGAGGCGAGGAAGGCGATGAGCGCGGCGACGTCCTCTACGGTGCCGAGACCCTCGTCCTTGCGCAGCCAGTCGGGCAGCGGCTCGCCGGTGCGCTCGGACTCCTCGATCAGCGGGGCGAAGGCCGGTATGGACTTGGTCATCTCGGTGGCCGCGACGGGCACGACGGCGTTGACGGTGATGCCGGCGCGGCCCAGCTCCATGGCCCAGGTGCGGGCCATGGCGACGATGCCCGCCTTGGCGGCGGCGTAGTTGGTCTGCCCGAAGTTGCCGCGCTGTCCGGCGGGCGAGGAGATGAGGACGAGCCGGCCGCCGGTCCCCTGTTCGCGCATGCGGACGGCTGCCGCACGGGCGCAGGTGAAGGTGCCGCGCAGGTGGACGCGGACGACGTCGTCGAAATCTTCGTCGGTCATCTTCCACAGCACCCGGTCGCGCAGGATGCCGGCGTTGGTGACGAGCACGTCCAGCCGGCCGAACTCCTCGACCGCCGTGTCCACCAGCTGCTGCGCCGATCGGCTGTCGCCGACCGCCGCGACGACGCCGGTCGCCGTACCGCCCTCGGAGGTGATCGAGGCGACGGCGGCGTCGACGACCGCCCGGTCGACGTCGTTGACGACGACGGCGGCGCCTGCCGCGGCGAGGGCCCGGGCGTATGCCAGACCGAGACCTCGTCCGCTGCCGGTGACGACGGCGACCTTGCCGTGGAGATTCATGAGAGGGGCCTCTCGTAGGTACGGGAAGGGGGGAAGGGGATACACCGAGGTGCCGGCCCGAGCCGGGATCGACAGGAATCCTGATGAACGTCAGTCTGTGCAATCAACAGGATTCCTGTCAATGCCCTAGTCTGGGCGTCCTGTCACCACCACGGGAGGACGAACGTGAGCACCTCATTGCTCTACCTGCTCAAGAGGACGGAGCTGGCGGTCCGCGCCCGCCTGGAGGAGCTGGTCAGGCCCGCCGGGATCACGGCGTTGCAGTACACCGCCCTGACGGTGCTGGAGCGGCACGACGGCATCTCCGCCGCACAGCTCGCCCGCGACTCGTTCGTCACCGCACAGTCGATGGCCGACATGGTCCGGGCACTGGAGAGCCGCGAACTGATCCGGCGCGAGCCCAATCCCGCCAACCGCCGCGAACGCCTCATCCTGCTCGCCGACCCCGGGCGGCGACTGCTCGCCGAGTACGCCGAGCCGGCCCGCCTCCTGGAGGAGCGCATGGTGGCCGACCTGAGCGCCGAGGAGATCGGCGTGCTCCGCCAGGCCCTGGTCGGGGCCTGGCGGTCCCTGTCCTAGGGGGTCCCCGCCGATCGGGCCGGGCCCGCTACTTGAGCGCGTACATGCGAATGACCACGGCATTGTCGCCGTCCGGGCGGGCGAGCCCGACGAAGACCGTCTCCGCGAGCCAGCGGTGGGCGGGGGCATCCGTACGGAAGACCGGCGAGGTGCGGTAGTAGTGCCCGGCCTCGGAGACCTGGAGCTCCCCGTCGAACTGGTCCGGGGTGTCGGCCTTGGGGCTGTAGTAGCCGCGGTTGACGATGTCGATCACGGCGCCGTCCTCGGCCTGGAGCAGGTAGCGGGCCTCCAGCTCGCACACCGCCCCGCGCGTACTGCTCCAGTCGCCTCCCCCGGGAAGGACCTTGCCCCGCAGGCGGGGCCCGTCCACGCTGCCCCCGGTGATGGGGGTGAACTCGGCGACCTCCCCGTCGCCGTGGCCGATGTGCAGCGTGTCGGCCACCTCGGCCCGGATCTCGAACGCGAAGTCGAGGGCGGGAGTGAAGGACATGGCGGTTCTCCGATTCTGTGAGGGAGCACGACGGGCCCGCACGGTCGACGACCGAGGGTGCGGGGCCGCGCGACATCGCCGCCGGTCAGGCCGATCGCGGCGCCGGGCCGGGCCAGACGGGGCGAATGCCCGATCCGGGAGAGAGTCGCGCCTTGCTCTTGACGCCCTAGCTCACCAGATGCAAGCGTGACATGCAACAACGTTATATGACGTTCGTTTATGACGGCTCGCGGGCGGCCTCCCCCACACCCCCCGTGTCGAGCGTCCCCCTCCTTCTCACTCCCCTCGGCAAGGAGCATCAGCCATGGCTGCGAAAAGATCGGTGCTGATCGTGCTGACGAGCGCAGGACTGCTGGCTGCCACAGCATGTAGCGGCTCGACGACCGGAAACGGCGCAACCCCCACGGCCTCGGCCGCACGTCTCACCACCACCACGGCGCCCGGCAGCTCCGAGGTGGACCGGATCGCCTGGGCCCTGCCCTACGGCGAACCGACGACCCTCGACCCGGCCAAGATCGGCGACTACTCGCCCCAGACGGTCGAAGCCAACCTCTGCGACACCCTGACCCGGATGAACGCGGACTTCTCCCTGAGCCCCGGCCTCGCCCAGAAGGTCGCCTGGACCGACGACCACAACCTGGTCCTCGACCTTCGCCCGGACGTCACCTTCTGGGACGGCTCGCCCATGACCCCCGTGGACGTGATCCACAGCCTGGAGCGACAGCGGGACCCGAGGACACAGGCCCTCTACGGCAACTACCTGGCCGCCGTGACCTCGATCGAGGCCACCGGCCCCCACCAGGTGACACTGCGGACCGAGAAGTACGACCAGACCCTCCCCAAGGCCCTGTCCACGTCGTTCGGCGCGGTCGGCCAGAAGGCGTACACCGAGAAGGCCGGCGCCGCCTACGGCAGCCCCAAAGGCGGCCTGATGTGTACGGGGCCCTTCAAGCTGGGGTCCTGGAAGTCCGGCACCGGCATCACCCTGGAACGCAACGACGCGTACTGGGACACCGGGCTCAAGCCGAAGGTGAAGCAGATCGAGTTCCGGTTCATCACCAACAACAACACGCTGACCAGCGCCCTGCTGTCCGGCGAGATCGACGGCACGTACGAACTTCCGCCCAGCAGCGCCACCGCGCTCGCCAGGGCGGACAACGGCGAGGTGCACCTGGGCCCGTCGACCCAGAACGTCCTGCTGATCCCCGGCAACGCCGAGTCGCCCGCGGCCGACCGGAAGCTCCTGGACGCCCTGTCCCTGGTCATCGACCGCGACGCGCTGATCAGACACGTCTTCGGGGGCGACGCCACCACCCTGAAGTCCCTCGTCCCGCCCCTGACCTGGAGCGGTGACAAGGCCGCCGCCCAGTTCGACGCGGCCTACGCGGCGCTGCCCGAGGTCCCCCGGCCGGACGTGGAGAAGGCGAAGGCACTGGTCGCACGGGCCCGCCCGGCCGGGCGTCCGCTGGTGGCCGCCATTCCCGCCGGGGACCAGCGCTCGCTGCAGGCCCTGACCTTCATCCAGGCCGCGGCGAAGAAGATCGACGTGGACATCGAGATCAAGCAGCTCCAGCCCACCGAGATGTCCTCGCTCTTCTACGACCCCTCGGTCCGCAAGGGCCTCGACCTCATCCTCACCTTCGGCTACGTCACGATGCCCGACCCGGCGTCCTACGTGGCCGAGAGCGTCACCCCCCGCGGCATCTTCAACTGGACCGGCTACGACAACCCCGACGTGAACCGGCTGCTCGACCAGGCCCGCACCTCCTCCGACCCCGCTGCCTCGGCCGCGGCGTACGCGCAGGCCCAGGCCCTCTTCACCCCCACCACCCCGGCCGTGTTCCTGGCGACCACGCACGAGCGGATGTTCATGAACGAGCGCATCAGCGGTGCGCCGACCTCCTTCGCGTACATGGGCATGCCGTGGGCCGCCCACCTCGGCGGGACCGCCAAGTGACCGCCACCCCTTCGAATCAGGAGACGACGATGACCGACACCACCGGTGGCACCCCCCTGTGGGACCACTCGGCCGCCGAACTGGCCGCCGGCATCCGCGCGAAGACCTTCTCGGCGACCGAGGTCGCGCAGGCCTTCCTCGCACGCATCGAGGAGACCAACCCCGCGCTGAACGCCCTCGTGGACATCCGGCCCGAGGAAGCCCTCGCCCAGGCGGCGGCCGCCGACGCCGCGGTGGCCGCGGGCGGAGAACTGCCCCCGCTGCTCGGCGTCCCGGTGTCCACCAAGATCAACACCTCGCAGCGCGGGTACGCCAGCTCGCACGGGGTCGCCGCCTGGGCCGGCGCCGTCGCCCAGGACGACGCCGTCTGTATCGCCGGCCTGCGCGACGCGGGGGCGACCCTGCTGGGCCGCAGCAACAGCCCGGCCTTCGCCGTGCGCTGGTTCACCGGAAACGAACTGCACGGCACGACCCTCAACCCCTGGGACCCCACCCGCACGCCGGGCGGCTCCTCGGGAGGCGCCGCCGCGTCGGTCGCCGCCGGCATGACCCCCATCGCGCAGGGCAACGACATCGGCGGCTCCGTCCGCTTCCCCGCGTACTGCTGCGGCGCCGTCGGCCTGCGCCCCACCATGGGACTCGTCTCCGGTGTGGAGCCGCGCGGCGCGGAGGAGTTCGACAGCCCGCTGTCCTTCCAGACCATGGCCGTCCACGGGGCGCTCGGCTGGACCGTCGACGACGTCCGGCTCGGCCTGCACGCCATGGTGAGCCCGGATCTGAACGACCCCGTGGGCCTCCCGGTGCGGCCGCCGCTGGGCACCCCCGGCCGGGTCAAGGTCGCGGTCGTCCGTTCCGTCGGAGGCACCAAGCCGCACCCCTCCGTCGACGCGGCCATCGACGACGCGGCCCGGTGGCTGAGCGAGGCCGGCCACGAGGTGGAGGAGATCGAGCTTCCTCTTCTCGGCGAGGCCGCCCGGCTGTGGTCGCTCCTGATCTACCAGGAGCTGAAGACGATGATGTCCGAGATCGAGATGTTCGGCGACGAAGCCGTACGCGTCTCCCTCGCGTCCTGCTTCGCCGCGGCCGCGGAGATGTGGGGCGCGCAGCCCACCCTCGCCGAGTACATCCGCGGGTACGCCCGCCGCGGCACCCTCATCAGCCGCTTCCAGCAGTTCCTGGGCCAGGACCGGGTCGTGCTGACGCCGGTCTGCGCCGAGCCGCCCTTCGAGCAGGACGCCGACCTCGCCGGCGACGCCCGGGTGGGCGAACTGCTGGCCTCACAGTGGCCGATGCAGGCCGTACCCGTCCTCGGGTTCCCCGCCATCTCCGTGCCCACCGGCCTGCGCGACGGGCTGCCGTCGGGCGTACAGCTGATCGGCGGCCGCTTCCAGGAGGACCTGCTGCTGCACGTCGCCACGGCGATCGAGACCCGGGCCACCCGTACCCGGCCGACCCTCTCCTGGGCAACGACCGGCTGACCGACCCGTGTCCCCGGCACACCAACGGCGTGCCCCGGCGGTCTTCCCAGACCGCCGGGGCACGCCGTTTCCCGCTTCCTCCAGCGCGCCGCACGGCTCGCCGGGGGCCTGGAACCTCGCCGGGGAAGGCCTCACCGATACCGGGACCCGGGCGCACGAACCCGAGCGCACGAACCCGGGTGCACAACGACGAAGACGCCCGCCCCCTCACCGGGGCGGGCGTCTTCGTCGTTGTGCGCCGCGTGGCACGCGGGACGTCAGGGGGCGGCAGCCCTGTCCGCCATCCTCCGCGGCTTCCAGCCCGGCTTCGGGATGGAGTCGATGAGGCGCCGGGTGTACGGGGCCTGCGGAGCGCCGAGGACCCTCGCGACCGGGCCTTGTTCGACGACCCTTCCCGCCTGCATCACCAGGACGTCGTCGCTGATGTGCCGGACGGCGCCGAGGTCGTGCGTGATGAACAGCAGGGCGGTGCCGGTGTCCGCACGGATACGGGCGAGCAGGGCCAGTACCTGCGCCTGGATGGACACGTCCAGGGCGGCGATGGCCTCGTCGAGGATCAGTACCCGTGGTTCGGCGGCCAGGGAGCGGGCGATGGCGACGCGCTGGCGCTGTCCGCCGGAGAGGGCCTTCGGCAGCGAGCGTGCCTGCCGCTCGTCCAGGCCCACCATGTCGAGCAGTTCGGTCACCCGGGCGCGCAGCCGGTCGGCGGGCAGCTGCCGGTGCAGCGCGACCGCCTCGGCGACGGCGTCCCCGACCCGCTGACGCCGGTCCAGGGAGGAGTAGGGGTCCTGGAACACCATCTGGATCTGCCGGCCACGGACGTGGCGCTCGCGAGAACGCGCCCGCCCGGCCCGGCGCTCGTCCCCGTCGACGACGACGTGTCCGCCGCTCGGCGCTTCGAGCCCGGCGATCATGCGGGCGGTGGTCGTCTTGCCCGATCCCGACTCGCCGACGATCGCCAGGGAACCGTGCTCCGGGAGCGAGAACGTCACGTCGTCCACGGCGACGAAGTCACCGAACTCCTTGCGGAGGTTGCGTACCTCAAGCACGGCTACCGGCCTCCTCGGTCGAGGGTGTGTGCGGGAAGTGGCAGGCCGCCGTGGCGTCGGCGGTGGTGCTCGGGTGCGGTCGGTCGCTGCGGCACAGGTCCCGTACGCGCGGACATCGTTCCCCGAAGGCGCATCCGTCGGGCGCTTCGAAGCCGGACAGGGGTCTGCCCGGGATCGAGCGGAGTTCCGCGGTGGTGTCGGAGACCGAGGGACGGGAGGCCAGCAGGGCGCGCGTGTAGGGGTGGGCGGCGCCGGAGCGCAGGCGGCCGGCGGGGAGTTCCTCCACGGTCGAGCCCGCGTACATGACCACGACCCGGTCGCACACGGCTGCCGCGAGTTCCAGGTCGTGGGTGATGAACAGCATGGCCAGCCCGCGGGCTTCGCGGGCCTCGCCGATGATGGCCATGACCTCTTCCTGCGTGGTCACGTCGAGGGCGGTCGTCGGCTCGTCCGCGAGGAGCAGGCGTGGTTCGGCGGCCAGCGCGGCCCCGATCATCACCCGCTGGAGCAGACCGCCCGACAGCTCGTGGGGCCGTTGGCGCATGCGCCGGTCGGCATCGGCGATGCCGACTTCCCGCAGGATTCCGGTGACCTTCCGGACCGCCTCGGCGGCCGGCACGCGGCGTGTGGTGGTGAGTCCTTCGATCAGGAAGTCGCCGACGCTGCGGGCGGGGTTGATGTGGGCGCGGGGGTCCTGGAACACCATGGCGACCTCGCCGGCGCGGAAGGCGCGCAGGCGCTCGGGGCTCATCCGCGGGACGGACTCCCCCGCGAACAGCACGTCTCCGTGGATCCGGGCGGTCCGGGGCAGCAGCCCCATGACGGCGCGGGCGGTCAGGGACTTGCCGGATCCGGACTCGCCGACCAGGGCGACGGCCGTTCCCTCGTGGATGGCGACATCGGCGCGGTGGACGACGGTGCGGGCGGCCCCGTCGACGGGCAGGTCGATGCCGAGCGCGTCGATCCTCAGCAGCGGTGTGGAAGTCATGCGTTCTCTCCGAGCAGACGTCGGGACAGGCCCGTCCCCAGCAGGTTGAACGCGATGACGACGACCAGGATGGCGAGGCCCGCGTACAGCGACTGCTCTGGTTGTCCCGCGAGGATGGAGGGGGCCCCGTTGGAGACCATGAGTCCCCACTCCGGGTCCGGGGGCTGGCTGCCGAGTCCGAGGAAGGAGATCGCCGCCACGTCGAGCAGGGCGTAGCCGAATCCGATGGTGGCCTGGACCAGGACGAGCGGGAGCAGGTTCGGCAGGAGGTGCCGCAGCCAGATGCGGGCGGTGGGCGCGCCGAGGAGCTGGAGCGCCGAGACGTAGGGCAGGTGGCGCTCCTTGATCGCGGCGGACCGTACGACACGGGTGATCAGGGGCAGGTAGGCGATCGACAGGGCGACGATCGGTGCGACGAGTCCGGCGCCGAAGACCGCGGCGACGAGGACGGCCATGATCAGCCCCGGGAAGCCGAAGACGATGTCCAGGGCTCCGGAGACGAACCGGTCGAGCCGGCCTCCGCACCACGCCGCCGCCAGCGCGAGGAGGGTGCCGAGCGTGGTGGACACGGCGATCACGACGGCGGGGGCGCAGAGGCTGGCGCGGGTTCCGGCGATCAGCCGGGACAGCAGGTCGCGTCCGGTGTCGTCGGTGCCCAGGAGGTGGGCGGCGGAGGGTCCGGCGTTGACGTTCAGCGGGTCGACGGCATTGGGGTCGTGCGGGGCGAGCAGGGGGCCGAGCACGGCCAGCAGGACGAACAGGGCGACGACGCAGGCCGCCGCGAGCGTCAGGTGGTCGCGCGGGGGGCCGGTGCGCCGTGCGGGCACCGTACGGGTGGACAGGGCGGTGGTCATCGGACCCCCTTCTGCGCGGTTCGGGGGTCGAGCGCGGCGCTGACCAGGTCGACGGTGGTGTTGAGGACGACGAAGACCACCACGAAGACCAGCGACACGGCCTGTACGACGGCCATGTCCTGCTTGGACGCGGCCTCGATCATGAGGGCTCCGAGCCCTCCGGTGCCGAACGCCTGCTCGGCGACGGCCGCGGTGGCGATGAGCCCGGCGACGCCGACGCCGGAGACGGCGAAGACGGGGCCCGAGGCGTTGTGCAGCACGTGCCGCCTGATCACCGTGCGCTCGGGGACGCCGCGGCTGCGGGCGGTCTCGACGTGCTCGGAGCGCATCTCCGCGCGGACGGCGGTACGGGTCACCTGGGCGACGTAGCCGATCCAGGTCAGCGCCAGGGCGACGGCCGGGAGCGTCAGGTGCGTGAGGGTGCCGCCGAAGCCCTCGCCGGAACCGTAGACGGGAAACCACGGCAGCTGCACGGCGAAGAGCCAGATGAGCAGCACCGCCATGATGAAGGTCGGTACCGCCATCGCACCCGCCGTCAGGGTCGTGGCCAGGGTTTCCGTACGTCCGCCGCGCAGGGCGGCGACGGTGCCGATGACGGTGCCGCCGACGAGGACGAGGACGGAGGCGTAGGAGACGAGCGCGAGGGTGTCTCCGGCGCGGGCGCCGATGAGTCCGGCGACGGAGTCGCGGTAGACGAGGGACTTCCCGAAGTCCCCCTGCAGGCAGTTGCTCAGCCAGTGCCAGTAGCCCTGGATGAAGGGGTCGTCCAGGTGGTACTCGCGGTGGATCTGGGCCAGCACCGCGGGGTCGGGGTTCCGGCTGCCGCCGACGAGCAGCGTGGCCGGATCGCCGGGAGTGAGGAACATCGCGCCGTAGATGGCCAGGCTGGAGACGAGCACGGTCACGACGAGCATGCCCAGCCGGGTGGTGGCGAATCGCAGGCTCATCTCGGACCGCCCCCTTCACGGCGGAGCCGCTCCGCGGCCGGGTGGTGCACGGCCGGGTGGTGCACGGCCGAGCCGTCGGGCAGGACGGTCAGGCACAGCCGGGAAGGGTGGGCGGAGCCGGTCCGCAGCGTCTGCAGGCTCGCCTTGGGCGAGGTCGTCAGCCAAGGGCTCTCCAGCGAACCGGAGTTGGGCAGGTGGTTCGGGAAGTCGCTGCCTGCGATCATCAGCGCGAGACGGTGCCCCGGGCGCACCCGGTAGCCGGTGTGCCCGAGGGTGATGTCCAGCTCGCCCGCCCTGTCGGCCTGGGCGCAGCCGCGCACGATCAGGCGCGCCGTGCCGTCCGGGGCCAGGTCGAGGAGACGGACGAACACGTCGAAGGTGGGCGCCGTGCTGTCCACGTGCAGCACCGCGCGTACGGGGCCGGCAAGGTCCAGCGGCCGGTCTGAGGCGGGGCCGGTGAACACGAGGACGTCGTCCCGGTCGAGGGTGCGGCGCTCGTCGGCGTGGTCGCGCAACTGCAGGAAGGTGTCGGCCGCGGCGGACGGCACGAGATCGTCGGGGTCGTACCGCCACCGGGCCGATTGCGGCGGGCCGGCCTGGCCCGGGGCCAGTCTGCCCCCGGGGACCGTTCCGGCCGCCTCGGCCGGATCCGTCAAGTACAGCTCGGCGGACGTGGCTTCGGGCAGCGGCCAGGTCTCCGCGGTGCGCCAGCCCTCGTGGCCGAGCTTCCAGCGCACCCGGGGCAGGGAGTCGGGCCGTGCGGCGCCCTTCAGGAAGATGTCGAAGAACTCGATCGCGGTCCCGGCGTAGGAATCGAGCATGCGCTCAAGGGCGGCATCGCCTTCCCCGTGGTCGGTCTCGGGCGTAGCCGGGGCGTCCTCCAGGAAGTAGTTCTCGTGGTCGATCGTGTCGGCGACCAGGTACTGGACGGCCGCCCACCCGGGGCGCTCGGCCAGCTCCGTGTAGTCGCGCATGTGCGCGATGCCGAGGTTGTCGAACCAGCCCACGCAGTGCAGCACGGGCACGGGGCGGGCGTCGTAGGGGTGCGGACCGTTGTACGGGGCGAGGGGGATGCCGCCGACGATGAGGTCGAAGCCGGCCGAACGCTTCCCGATGGCGGTGAACGCCTCCTCGTAGGCGGCGACGATCGGGCGCCGGGTGAGATCGACGTCGAACTCGTAGGTGTCGTTGTCCGTCCACACCTGCGCCTGATAGGTGGCCCCCTCCAGCCACAGGGGCTGCCGGCCCGAGCCGGAGTCGTAGGCGGCGACGCCGGGGGCGTTCGCGGTGCAGGTCACCCGGGGGACGATGGCGCGCAGCGCGGGATGCTGGCTGGAGACCGCCGACCACTGGGTGAATCCGTAGTACGAGTCGCCGAACATGCCCACGACCCCGTCGGACCAGGGCTGGTGGGTGATCCAGTCGAGGGTGTCGTAGCCGTCGTCGACCTCTCCGGTCCAGCCCAGGGTCCGGCCCTGGGAGCGGAACTTGCCCCGGACGTCCTGGACCACCACGACGTACCCGCGCGCCGTGAACCGCTCCGCGATCCGGTCGAAGAAGACGTACCGGCTGTTCTTGTCGTAGGGCAGGCGGGCCAGGACGGTCGGCGCCGGCGCCGACCCCCCGGCGGCGGCGTACACGTCGGTGGCCAGCCGCACGCCGTCGCGCATCCGGACCATGTGCTGCCGTGCGGACGGAGGGACGGGTTCCGACGTGACCTGTCGGACGGCAAGGTTCATGAAGCCCTCCATGGAAGCAAACCTTTAGAAAACAACGTGATATAACAGCGTTGCATTTAGATGAGTTCAGCGTCAACCCCCTCTGAGCTAGGTTGCTTCCATGCCGATCGACGTCGACGAAGTCCAGCGCCGCAAGGCAATCGCCCACGCGACCCTCGCGGTCGCCGCCCGGGACGGTGCGCGCGCCGTCACCATCCGCGCCGTGGCCAAGGAGCTCGGCGGGTCCACGGCCATGGTCACCAACTACGTGCCCACCCGCACCGAGCTGATCACCAACGCCGTGCGCGCCGCGGAATCCCGCTGGCGCGCCGACCTGGAGGCCCACCTGGGCGAACTGGCCGGCCCGGACCGGCTGCGCGCCACGGTGGAATGGCACCTCAGCACGGAGCCGGAAGACCTGCTGCTCCGTTCGCTCTGGATCGAGATGCTCTCGTCGGCACACTCCGACCCGGGCGGCGTAGACCACCACGAGCCGCGCGAATCGCGCCAGGAGTTCCTGGAGGCGTCCATCGCCGCGGGAGTACCCGACGCCGGCCTCGCGGCCGACCTCCTCTCACTGCTGACCCGCGGCTACTACGTCTCATCAGTGGAAGAGCCGTCCCACTGGACACCGGAGCGCGCGAGCCGCGTCGCCAGGGCCGTCGTGGACGCTCTGATCGAGGCCTGAGCGAGGCTTGATCAAGGCCTGAGCGAGGCCTGACCGAGGCCGGAACCGCCGAGGGGGCACCTGAACCGCCGAGGGTGGTGCCTGAGCTGCCGAGGTCGGGCCTCGGTGTCCGCCATATCGGCCGACACTCAACGGAGTTGGGCAGCCCCGGGACTGCCCGAGCGAGTGGCCGGCGGACCCGTGGTCCCCGCCCGGGGTGCGCCGGCACATCTGACCGGATTGACCGGAAGACCTGGTGCGCCCCGCCCCGCCTGTGGTTCCCTGGGCCCATGACCGTACTCGTGACCCGTCGCCACGTCGACTACGCGCGCGTCACGACCACGGGTTGTCCCGTCACCGGCTGACGCGGCGCCGCGCGGCACAGCCCGCGCTTCCCCTCCCGCACCACGCACCTCGCACCGCTCGCTCCCGCGTACCCGTCGTACGCCGTCCCGTCCTGCCTGGACGCAACGGCCGCCGGGCGGGAGCCGTCGGGCGGGAGCCGTCCGGTGCCGGGGCCTTCGCTCCACGGTGAGCCCCGACGCGCTGCCGCCCACACCGGCTCCCCCGCGCCCGTACCCGTACCGGCCCGCAGGGTGCCGCGCCTCCCTTCCGCGTACCAACGGCCGCCTGCCACCGCTGCCACCGCACCGTTCCGCACCTCCGAGTCACCCGCACCTCCGAGGAGACCCATGAGCCAGCCCATCGACGCCGTCACCGCAGGGCACACCCCCGAGAGCGAGCCCGCCGGATCCGCGACGCCCGCCTGGTCCTTCGAGACCAAGCAGCTCCACGCCGGCTCCGCTCCCGATCCGGCCACCGGCGCCCGCGCGGTCCCGATCTACCAGACCACCTCGTTCGTCTTCCGCGACACCCAGCACGCCTCCGACCTCTTCTCCCTGGCCGAACCCGGGAACATCTACACCCGCATCCACAACCCCACCCAGGACGCCCTGGAGCAGCGCGTCGCCGCCCTCGAAGGCGGCGTCGCCGCCGTCGCCCTCGCCTCCGGGCAGGCCGCGGAGACCCTCGCGATCCTGAACCTGGCGTCGGCCGGCGACCACATCGTCTCCAGCGCCTCCCTCTACGGCGGTACGTACAACCTGTTCCGGCACACCCTGCCGAAGTTCGGCATCGAGGTGTCGTTCGTCGAGGACCCCGACGACCTCGACGCCTGGCGGGCCGCCGTACGGCCGCAGACCAAGGCCCTGTTCGCGGAGACCCTCGGCAACCCGCGCGGCAACGTCCTCGACGTCCGGGCCGTGGCCGACGTCGCGCACGCGGCGGGCCTGCCGCTCATCGTCGACAACACCGTGCCCACGCCGTACCTGCTGCGCCCCATCGAGCACGGAGCCGACGTCGTCGTCCACTCGGCCACCAAGTTCCTCGGCGGACACGGCACCACCCTCGGCGGGGTGGTCGTCGACGCGGGCACCTTCGACTTCGGCGCGCACCCCGAGCGCTTTCCCGGGTTCACCGAACCCGACCCCAGCTACCACGGCCTGCGCTACTGGTCCGCCCTGGGACCGGGCGCGTTCGCGGTCAAGCTGCGCGTGCAGCTGCTGCGCGATCTCGGTCCCGCCATCGCGCCGCACTCCGCGTTCCTGCTCCTGCAGGGCGTGGAGACGCTGAGCCTGCGCCTGGAGCGGCACTCGTCGAACGCCCAGGAGTTGGCCCAGTGGCTCGAACAGCGCGACGAGGTCTCGGCGGTGCACTACCCCGGCCTGCCGTCGAACCGCTGGTACGAGGCGGCGCGCCGCTACCTGCCGCGCGGCGCCGGGGCCGTGCTCTCGTTCGAGTTGCGGGGTGGCGTCGAGGCGGGCCGCCGTTTCGTGGACGGACTGGAGCTGTTCAGCCACCTCGCGAACATCGGCGACGTACGCAGCCTCGTCATCCACCCCGCCTCCACCACCCACAGCCAGCTCGACGAGGCGCAGCTGGCCGCCACCGGCACCACCCCGGGGCTGGTGCGCCTGTCCGTCGGCATCGAGAACCTCGCCGACCTGAAGGACGATCTGGAGGCCGGCTTCCGCGCCTCGAAGGAAGCGTCCTGAACCCCGCCACAGCGGCCCCGGACACCGCGGCCCTCCCTCCGGCCACCGGCGCGTGGCGGGAGGGGGACCCGCCGGGCCGCCGCAAGTGGCACCGGCGCACGCAACCGCTGGCGCTGGAGGCGGGCGGTGTGCTGCCGGAGGTGCGGCTGGCGTTCGAGACCTGGGGGCGGCTCGCACCCGACCGTTCGAACGCGGTCCTCGTCCTGCACGCGCTGACCGGCGACAGCCACGTCGCGGGCGCCGCCGGGCCCGGTCACCCGACCTCCGGCTGGTGGGACGCGCTGGTCGGCCCGGGCCGGGCGCTCGACACCGACCGGTGGTTCGTGGTGGCGCCGAACGTCCTGGGCGGCTGCCAGGGAAGCACGGGGCCCGCCTCCCCGGGCCCCGGCGGGCGCCCCTGGGGCGGTTCCTTCCCGCGCCTCACCCAACGCGACCAGGTCCGTGCCGAGGCCGGGCTCGCGGACGCACTCGGCGTCGACCGCTGGGCCCTGGTGATCGGGGGATCCATGGGCGGGATGCGGGCGTTGGAGTGGGCCGTCGGTGAACCCCGGCGCGTGGCGGCGCTGTTGCTGCTCGCCTGCCCCGCGGCGGCGAGCGCGGACCAGATCGCGTGGGCCACCACCCAGATCCACGCCATCCGCGCCGACCCCCATTGGCGGGGCGGCGATTACCACGATGCCGGGCCCGGGCGGGGGCCGCACGCGGGGCTGGGCATCGCCCGCCGCATCGCGCACATCACCTACCGGTCGGCCGGGGAACTGCAGACCCGCTTCGGCCACGAGGCCCAGGAGGGAGAGCAGCCCCGGCTCGGCGGCCGCTACCGCGTCGAGTCCTATCTCGACCACCAGGCCCGCAAACTCCCCCGGCGCTTCGACGCGGCCAGCTACGTCGCTCTGGCCGAGGCCATGAACACCCACGACATCGGGCGGGGCCGGGGCGGCCCGCGCGCGGCCCTCGGCCGGGTACGGGCCCGCACGGTGGTGGCCGGCGTGGACTCCGACCGCCTCTACCCCCTGGCACAGCAGGAGGAACTGGCGCACGGGATCCCGACCGCGGACGGAGTCCGGGTCATCAGCTCCCCGTACGGGCACGACGGGTTCCTGCTGGAGACGGACCAGGTCGGCGCACTGGTACGGGAGCTCCTCGACGGCGCCCCGGATCCGCGCGCCGGTGTCACGAACTACTGAGGTTTCCGGGTTGTCGTCGGGTGGTGACGGGTCATGATCCCTGCGGTATGACGGTGTGCGGTTCGTGGTGGGTGAGAAGACCGTGGTGATCGCGAAGGATCTGCGGGTGAGTGTCCGATCGGTGGAACCGGCGCCGTGCCTGGCGCGAGGGCGGAATGGAGGCCCTTCGCTCGAGTGGGCCGGCGAACTGCCCGACCGCTGTCGGTGGCGACGGCAGAAATCCGTGGACGGACCCGCGGAAGATCACGTACCGTGTGGCTCCACGCCCTGAGATGAACGGAAGGAGGCGAGTGCCGTGTGGTTCACACCTTTCCAGCGCTCCCTCTTCCAGCATCCCGGCGTGGTTTCTCAGTTCTGACCGGGGGCGCTCCAAGCAGCCTGTATCCCGGAGGAATCCATGACCGATCTGGTCATCCGTACGCTCTCCGCGAGCGACGCACATCTCTTTGACGCACTTCCCGACCCCCTGGGCGCCCGTGAGGGTCATCGGCGTACTCGGTTCCGCCCCCACTGGAAGCGCGTCGCCCTGCGCGATGGCGAAGTCGTTGCACGCGGCGCTTGGTGGGGCGGCCCCGACGACTCGGAGCCCGTCAACATCAACTGGTTCGACGTGGCCGAGGGGGAGGAGGAGGCCGGAGCCGAACTCCTGCGCTCCGCTCCCTGGCAGGTCGAACTCGAGATCAACCTGCCCAGCGGCTGGCGGGACGACCCCGAACTGCGGGCCGGCGCCGAGACGCGCTTCGCCGCCGCACGAGCCGCTGGGTACGAACTCCTGGTGGAACGCTTCCTGTACCGCTGGACCCCGGAGCAAGGTCTGCCCGAGCGGCCCGGACGCCTGCGCTTCAGCGCCGAACCCGACGACGCCGTGTTCTTCGACGCGTTTCGCCGCATCCATTCCGTCACCCTGGACGCCCACGCGCTCAGGGCCATCGAGGAGGGCGGTCTCGACCAGGCCGCCCAGGAGGAACTCGACTTCCTCCACTGGTGCCCCTCCCCACGGGAGTGGTGGCAGATCGCGCACACGCCCGAGGGCGACCTGGCCGGCATCCACATACCGGCCCACAACCCCTCCGGCCCGACCATCGGCTTCATCGGAGTCCTGCCGGAGCAGCGCGGTCACGGCTACGCCTACGACCTCCTCGCGGAGTGCACCCACCTCCTCGTCGAGCACGGCGCGGAGGTCGTCACCGGATCGACCGACCAGGGCAACTTCCCCATGGCCGCCAACTTCACCAAGGCCGGCTTCCCCGTCATCAAGGAACGCATCAACTTCCACGCAGCGGGCCGGGAGGCCTAGCGAGGAGTAGCACCCGGTGCGAGCGGTCCGGTCCGAGGGCAGGTCCGGACCGCTTGCCGTCATACCGAAGGGACCATGAACCGTCACTGCCCGACGCCGAACAGAAAACCTCAGTAACGGGCCGGTCCGCACCTCGCACCCCCCGGAGACCGCGCTCAACTCCGGCAGACGCGTTCCACCAGGTCCTGCCAGGCCTGGGCCATGCGCTCGACGTGATCGGTGGGCTCTTCCTCCGTGGAAGCCGTCAGGTAGAGCAGGAAGGGGCCTTCGAGGGCGGCGGTGAGCTGTACGGCCAGCATGTCGAGGTCCGCGCCGTGGAGTTCCGCCTGCCCGAGCAGCATGCGGATGTGGACCCGGGAGATCGTGCCCTCGCCGGCCGGTACCGGCCGGGATCCGTCCAGGGCGGCGCGGGCGACGGCGTAGTGCCTCAGCTGGAAGTCGATCCGGGTCCGGCCGTAAGCGACCAGCCGCTCCACGGGGCCCGCTCCCGGTCCCAGCGGCGGCGGACCGGACAGCACCTGTTCCTGGAGGGCGCGTTCGTCGTCGTCCAGCAAGGCCTGGAAGATCCCCGCCCGGCTGCCGAACCTCCGGAAGACCGTTCCCTTGCCCAGGCCGGAACGCTCGGCCAGGCCGTCCATCGTCAGCTTCTCCACGCCGTGTTCGGCGATCAGCTCCCGGGCGGTGGACAGCAGCAGAAGGCGGTTGCGCACGGCGTCGGCGCGCTCGGCGCGGGGCGCTCCCACGGGCAGGACGAATCGATTCACAGCATCCACGCTACAACGGGAACGGTAAACGGGGTAAAGTCCGTTTATGCTGGCGTGCGGATGCACCGCCACGATGCCGCCGGGATGAACATCCCGCTGACCTGCGGAGATACAGTCATGAGCTTGCTGCGCCTGGATTTCAGCCTCTTCCCCGACGCCTCGGCCAGTGCCGAGATCGCCGACCTGGTGGAGGCCGAGTGGACCGCCGCCCACCCCGGTGAGCCCGTCGTACGCCGACGCCCGGGTACCGACCCGCTTCCCGCCGACGCCTGGGCCCTGGCCACCGTCGCCGCCTCCACCCCCGAACCCGACCGCACCGCGGCCCAGCGCGAAGCCCTCGCCCTGGCCGCCGGCCTGGCCGGGGAGTTGACCGACGCCGACGCGGTCGTACTGGCCGTACCGCTCTACAACTACGGGGTTTCCCAGCACTTCAAGACCTGGGTCGACCTGGTCATCACCGGAGCCGGCGGCCCCAACCCGATCCTGGAAGGAAAGCCCGCCGTACTGGTCACCGTACGCGGCGGCGGCTACGGCCCCGGCGCCCCGCGGCACGGCTGGGACCACTCCACCGCCTACCTCACCCGCATCCTGGCCGACGTCTTCCAGGCCGACCTGACCGTCATCGAACGCGAGCTCACCCTCGCCGCCACCACCCCGGGCATGGAATCCCTCCGCGACCAGGCCTCCCAACTCCACAAGGAAGCCCTGCAGGCGGCCCGCAAAACCACCCTCACCCCGACCGCCGGCTAACCACCCCACCCCGCCGGGACGCCGCGAACCCCTGCCCAGCGGATCGGATTCCGCTGGGCAGGGGTTCGCGTTGGGAGGGCTCAGCCCCCTGAACACAAAGGTGAAGCGCCCTAAAGCCAGCCGTTCAGGCGGGCCGTCGGCACAAGGTTCCCCACGGTGAGTAGCCTCCTTCGGCGATCAGTCGCACGGGCCGCACAGATACTCGCGCGGCAAGGTGGAGCGGGGATTGGCCACCCCCGGCACGGGGGCCCACCGGCCGCGGCGGGTCCGGTGCGACGGCGGACCGTACGGCGACTGCCAGGCGGGCCGGTCACTTCGGCCCGAGACACCCGGGTCGAGGAGCTTGTGGTGCGCGTTGACTCGGAAGGTGCCGCGTTCCCAGAAGCGCCCGGAGGGGCACCTGTGGCAACGGCGGAGAACGATCGGCAGGCAGGTGGGAACGACCACCCAGGTTCTGGACATGGAGATACACCGGTTCCAGTGAGAAGACCGCAGCGAAAAGGAGCACGGCGCACAGGTGCGACGCGCGACGGTTCAGCGCTCGGGGTGACTCACTTGGTGTACAACGGCACGTCCTTGCCGGGGGCGACTGCGGGCGAGAACACGCTAACGGCCCACGGGAGTACGGCTCCACCGATTTTCGGGCGCGTGTGGCAGGGCCGCCCGCGGGTGGCAGGCGAGCTGCCGGCCCGAGGTGTCGGCTCCCAAAGCGGGCAGACGCGGCGGCGGGCGGGGCGCATGCCCGGATGCCGGCGCGGGCCGGCAGCAGGGAAGCGGGGGCCAGGAGCTCACGCGCCTGCGAACGCAGGAACCCGGCCAGCAAACGAGGCTGGCCGGGCTTCCTACAGGAGCGTCGCTACCGCGGCGCCCCCCATGAAGAGGAAAGGCTTAGGCGGGGGTGATGTTCTCCGCCTGGGGGCCCTTCTGGCCCTGGGTGACGTCGAAGTTCACCTTCTGGCCTTCCTGGAGCTCACGGAAGCCCTGGGCGGCGATGTTCGAGTAGTGGGCGAAGACGTCCGGGCCGCCACCCTCCTGCTCGATGAAGCCGAAGCCCTTTTCCGAGTTGAACCACTTCACAGTTCCGGTAGCCATGTGTCCTCCAAGGGACTAGAAACCGATCCCGCACCATGCGGGAGCCGGAGGTGATCGCCCTGGTCCTCAGAGACTGTGAACAGCAAAATCGCCCGTGAATCCTGCACTCACGGGCGACCGGTACTTCGGAACCATGACAGCTGGCTTTGACGGTACACGCAGAGTGCTCCTCGCACTACAAGAATGTCGGCCAAGAGGAGGACACGGCACGAATCCGCCCCTGGATGGCACCGCCGGCTCCGACGGCCGGAGCGGACTCGCCACCCGGCCTCCGACCCGTCCACGCGCCGAGGTGGACCCCTGCCTTCGTGCCGGAGCGCAGGCGACGAGCAGCGGATGCCGGTTGGTACCGCGGGTGGCGATCACTCGCGGGTGCCTGGCGAATGACCTCATCCACCTCTTGGGTGATCCTCTGATCCACTCAGCTCCCCATGGCCGGATTCCGTACCAGACACCAGTCGCCCTCACAGGTCACGCCTTGGTTCACTGATGCAGGCGCCACCCCGGAACTGCTTGCGGCTCTCGCAGCCTGAGGCGGCGCGGCGGAGAAAGCCCCTGCACGCCGATCGCGGTGTTCGATGTGCAGGGGCTCCGTCAGAGGCGGACCGTTTCGGAGAGGTTGATGGAGCCCCGGCCGCGCGATGGCGGGGGGATGCCACCACGCGGCTCGGGCCCGCTGGGAACTCCGCGCCGCTCACCGCCGCGGACTCCCGTGCCCCTTCGTATGGCCGGTCTCCGGGAGCCCAAACGGTCGGAGTGCAGAAAA
This sequence comes from Streptomyces sp. NBC_00086, assembly GCF_026343255.1. NCBI lineage: Bacteria > Bacillati > Actinomycetota > Actinomycetes > Kitasatosporales > Streptomycetaceae > Streptomyces > Streptomyces sp. NBC_00086. The sequence continues at coordinate 713,852 of NZ_JAPELZ010000001.1, forward strand.
TCCCGACCCGGCCTGGCGCCCTGTTCAGCAGTAGCGCACCCATGCGTGGGCGTGGGCGTGGACGTAGCGGGCATCGACCCAGCCGGACTTGTCGGCGAGGTGGTACCACGGCGGCCAGTCCGCGTCCGACGAGCAGGACGAGCGCGGAGGGGCTGGGCACGAGGCCGCCTGTTCCCCCGAAAGGGAGGGCTTCCCGGCAGGCGGCCGAACGGGGCTCCGCGCACCCGCCGCCCCCGGAACAGCGGCCGTGCCACCGCTCCGGCCGTCGGGCCGCGCGGACGGTCAGGCGGGGAGGGCGAGCAGGAGCAGAGGACTCGTGGTGGGCTGCGGGGAGCCGCCGGCGGGCTCCAGGGTCAGACCGACGGCGCGAGCACTGCCACGGTCGCCTTGCATGACGGTGGACCCGTCGCCGGGGAGGAGGCCGGCGGGGCGCATGGTGCCGTGGTCGTCGAACCACAGCTGATAGCTCTTGCCGGCCGGCGGGGTCGGCAGGCCCGCGCTGACGAAGACGGCCTTGTCGCGCAGTGCGGAGGTGATCACGGTGGTGGCGGCTCCGTTGGTGGTGCGTCCGTGCACGGTCCGGGCGTCGGGGGCAGCCACGACGGCGGCCAGCTCCTGGGCCTGCCGGCCGGCCTGCTGAGCCTGGGCGCGGGCCTGCTCGGTCTGCTGGTGCTGCCAGGCGGCGAGTCCGCCGAAGGCCGCGGCGAGGGCGATGCTCGCGGCGACGACGAAGGGACCGGCCCTGCGCGTCAGAACGGTGGTGAGGCGGGCAGGGGGCTGAGTGCGCGGGGGCAACTGGCGGACGGTCTCGATGCGGTGCGCGACCGCCTGCCTCATCGGCGCGGGCGCGGGCAGGGCGGCCGCCGCGGCCAGGCGTGCGGCCGTCGCCCGGAACTCGGCGACCTCCTGCGTGCAGGCCGGGCAGTGCCCGAGGTGCGCGGCGAAGGCTTCGAGCTCCTCACCGGTGAGTGCGTCCAGTACGTACGCGCCGGTGAGGGTGTGCAGGTCTTCGTCGTGTTTCATGTGGTCACCCCCATGCAGTCGCGCAGCCGGATCAGTCCGTCGCGCATTCGGGTCTTGATGGTCGGAAGCGGGGAGCGCAGTGCGTCCGCGACCTCGCGGTAGGTCAGCCCCTGGTAGTAGGCCAGGGTCACGGCTTGTCGCTGGAGTTCGGTCAGGCCGCGCAGGCAGCGGCGTACCTGTTCACTGTCCAGGCGGGTTTCGACCTGCTCGGCGACTTCGTCGAAGGGCGTGGGCTGGTCGCGTACGGCGTTGGCGTACTCGCGGTTGGCGGAGGCCTGGGCGGAACGGACGCGGTCCACCGCCCTGCGATGGGCGATCATCGCCACCCAGGTCCTGACGGTTCCCTGCTCCGGGTGGTAGCGGGCGGCCTGGCGCCACAGGTCGATCATCACTTCCTGAGCCACCTCCTCCGACTGCGCACGGTCCCGCACGACCTTGACGGCGATCCCGAAGACCATGGCGGCGACCGCGTCGTACAGGACGGTGAAGGCGTCCTTGTCGCCGTGGCCCACCCGCTCCATCACCTCCTCCAGCCGCGACCCGCCCGCGTCCGCGCCTTCGAACCGCAGCGGCTGCGTCACCGGCATCCCCTCCCGTGTCGCCCGGAGCCGGGCTGTGACCCGACGGCTCGGCAGCCGCGCCCGCACATGTGCCTCGATGCCATCAACCGCTCTTTCGCCGTCGCCGAGAGAAAGACCGGCCCGTGGTCGGGGGCCGGTCATGGTTGCTCTGTCCTGCATCTTCTTCGTAGCGGACCTTTGTACGGATTGCTCCGGTGCGACAACGCCGTACCGCCGGCGCCATCCGATCGAGTGAAACCGGCTTCGACCGCCCAGCCGCCGCAACCACGGTCCGGAAGGTCGCAGGAGTGGTCAAGCCGGACAGGAGTCCTTTCGCGGCGCCCGGCCCACGAGGCCTCCCGTTCCCCGTTCCGGCAGCGGAAACCCGCTGATCCCGACGCGCGACCAATCCGCCGGACGGAGCACAGCGAATGCCGGGTGTGAGGAGCCCACGGGTGACGTCCGCGGACCTTTTCCGCCCCCAGGCTTCTGATTTTTCTTGAAACGCCAGAAACACACGAGGAGATCCTCATGTCCAGCACGCTTCGTTTCCGCCGTACCGCACTCGCTGCCGCCGCCGCGGCAGTCCTGCCCTTCGCTCTGGCCGCCTGCTCCGACTCGGGCAGCGATTCCGCTGCCGGATCCTCGGCGGACAAGAGCGGCAGCACTTCGGCTGCTTCGCAGGCGGCGACGCCGGATGCCTCCACGGCCATGGACACACCGTTCGGCCCGGCCTGTTCCGGCGTTCCCACCGAGGGCGCGGGCTCCTTCGACGGCATGGCCAAGGACCCGGTCGCCACCGCCGCGTCCAACAACCCGGCGCTGTCCACCCTGGTCGCCGCCGTCAAGCAGGCCGGCCTGGTCGACACGCTCAACAACGCCAAGGACATCACGGTGTTCGCGCCGACCAACGACGCCTTCGCCAAGATCCCGAAGGCTGACCTCGACAAGGTCCTCGCCGACAAGGCCACCTTGACCAAGATCCTCACGTACCACGTCGTCGGCCAGCCGCTCGCTCCCCGGCAGTTGGAGAACGGCTCCTTCGACACGCTGGAGAAGAGCAAGCTCACCACCAGTGGCTCGGGCGAGTCCTACAAGGTCAACGGCACCTCCAACGTGGTCTGCGGCAACGTCAAGACGGCCAACGCCAACGTCTACATCGTCGACACCGTCCTGATGCCGAAGTAGCCCCACCACTGGACCGCGGCCCGTTCCGGACGCCCGCCCTGCGTCCCCGAGGCACCCCGGCCGGACGAACCACCTTCGGCATCCGCACTCCCGCGAGGACTCGGCGGGGCCGCCCCCCAGCGGTCTCGCCGAGTCCTCGTTTCGGGCTACCGCTCCTGGCTGAGGGGCAGGGCGATGTCGGTGACCTGCTGCCTGCCCGGGAAGGCGCCCCGGCCGGCGGCCTTGCCGGTGAGCAGGTTGATCTCGTACAGGCCGTAGGAGCTACCCGTGCCGAGGGCGGCGAAGCCCTTGTTCGTGCCGGTCCTGGCGTTGTAGTAGATGTCGAAGCCGGCCTCCGGGCCGGCGTTCGCGCCGAGGTTCCCGGTGGGGGCGAGGGCGCCGCTATTGGCCGGGGACTGCAGGGAGATCCGGTCGGCCATGGTGTCGATGTCGAACAGGGTCGTCGCGGTCGCGGCGTTCAGGTCGTTGTTGGTGTAGGCGGCGCCCGTCACGCCCAGGGCGGTGGAGGGCGGGGTTGTGGGGGTGGTCAGCGTCCCATCGGTGGTGGTGCCCAGGGGTGCGGTGACGTCGTCGATGTTGTGGCGCAGGTTCTGGCCGGTGTCGGAGATGACGCGCAGCCGGTTGGCGGCGGGGTTGAAGTCGACACCGAAGTACGTGCCGGAGAGGGCGACGGTGAGCTGGGAGACCTTCGTTGCCCCGGCGTTGGTGGTGCTGAGCGTGTAAACGCCGCCACGGTCGCCGACTCCGTAGAGCTTCTCGTTCTGTACGCGGAAGTCGATGCCGACGATCTTGGTGTCGCCCTGGAGGCCGGATACCCGGCCCACGGCCGACGTCCTGGACGGCCTGTCGACGTCGAATTCGACGAGCCGCTGGTCGGAGGTGAGTCCGATCGCACTCAGTCCCCCGCGTTCCATGGCCGGCAGGGTCCGCGGCGGCGTATCGGTGGCGGAGGCCGCCGCGAGCGCGGGAGCGGAGCAGACCGCCGCGAGGACGGCGGAGAGGGCGATGACGGTCCTGCGAGTAAGCATGTTCACCTTTCGCGTGGCTGATGGACCTGCCCGAGGTGACGGCGGGTCCGGGCATGGTTCGCAGCCGGCAGCCATGCGGACGTCCTCGTATCGGGAATCCACCCCAACGGCGCAGTGCGGCCGGCCCACGGCAGCCGCCGTCTGCGCCGGCCCCGCGCCCCTTCCCCCGGTCAAGCCCCGCTGCGGGGCAGCAGCGGCAGGCCTCTCGCCGCGCGCTCTCGCTCCGGTCGTGCCCGGGCGGGTCAGTGGGAAGGGGCTCCGAATTCCGCGTGCTGGGTGTGGAAGGCGTACTCCGCGTCGTCGCCTGAAGGCGGGGCGGAGAAGGAGATCCTGCGCACCTCGGCCCGCGCCTGGTCCATGAGCTCTTCGAACTCTTCGTCGGTCATCGTGCTCGCCTCATAAAATCCATCCCCCCTACAGATGATTCGCGGCGAAGCTGCGAGCGGACTGGTGGGTGTGCCGTGGATCGGGGGGCCCTTTCGGAGGAACCCGAAACGGCCCCCCCGATCACCGTCCGTCGTGATGCGGGTAGGACGGATTACCAACTGGGCATGTTAGTAAGCGAATTGTTGGCGAACTCGACATCGGTGGGCGGATCTCGTAGGTACGCTCCCCGGGCGGTTCGGGGAGAGGGCGCCAAGGGGGAGTGTCGGGTGGACGGGGAGACAAGAGTCGTGGAAGAGCCGCGCCTGGCCGTCGGGCGTCCGGTGTCCTCCCGGTGGCCCAGACGCAGGCTGCTGGCGGTCCTGCTGCCCGCGCTGGCGGTCGTGCTGGTCGGCGGAGCGGTGCTGGCCCGGTCGGGGAACGCGGCCCTGCCGACCGAGCGCATCGTCACCCTGGAGGGCCGGATGGCTTCCAAGCGGGACTTCTTCGAGGACCCGGAAGTCCAGCGAATTCTGATGAGGCACCACATACGGCTGCACATCACGAGCTCCGGATCGCGGGAGGTCGCGGTCCGCGACCTGTCCGCGTACGACTTCGTCTTCCCCTCCGGCCAGCCGGCGGGCGACTTGATCACGAACCGGCGCGCGGCGGAGAACAAGTACGCCAAGGTGCACCGGCCCTTCGTCAGCCCCATCGTGCTCGCCACCTACCGCGAGTACGCGGAGACCCTGCGCGACGCGGGGATCGCCATCCCGCAACCGGGCGCCTCCGCCGCGGCCGGCCCGGACCAACCGCTCTACTACGAGCTCGACATGACCAAGTTCCTCGCCGGAATCGACAAGGGGCAGCGCTGGAACGACCTGGGCATCCAGGCGCACGGGATAGCCAACGCCAACCGGATCGTGGTCCAGTCCCCGGACGTCTGCCAATCCAACTCGGCGGGAACCTACCTGGCGTTGGTCTCCTACACCTGGCGCGGAAACGGCAGCGAGGTCCCCACCACCGACCAGGAGGCAGACGACCGCGCCCGGTCCATCAAGCACCTGATGGAGCAGGGATTGCCGGCCGCCGACGTGTTCCGTACGTACATCTCCCCGGAAGGCAAGGGGATCGCCCCGCTCGTGGTGGCGTACGAGCACCAATACCTCACCTATCAGGCCCAGGTGCAGGCCGAGTCGAAGCGGCTGGACACACAGCGGGTGCTGCTCTACCCCTCCACCCAGTTCGTCACCCAGCCGGAGTTCATCGCGCTGAACCGGGACGGCGACCGGCTCGGCGAACTCCTCACCCACGACCCGGGGTTGCGTCGCCGGGCGATGGAACTGGGCTTCAGGATCCTCGACCCGGCGGGCAAGGTGGCGGGCGACCAGCTCACGCACTTCCTGGAGGAGCGCCGCATCCCCGTGCCCTCGGTGGGCGGCAACGACACCCGGTCCCCCCTCCCCCGCATCCGTTACCTGGAGCGGATGATCTCCCTGATCGGCGAATGTCCGGACATCGACGTGGCGGGCGGGTCCCCCGAGTGAGGGGCCGCCGCCGGACGGCCCGGCTGCTCGCGCCGTGCCTGACCTTCCTCTGGCTCTTCGTCGCGACGGCCTGCTCCACCGGCGGGGACGAGCCGGTCACCTTACGGGTGCTGGCCAGTTCGGAACTCGAAGACATGCGACCCCTGTTGGACGAGCTCCGCCGTGACACGGGCATCACGCTGGAGATGGACTACCGGGGTACGGACGACGCGACCCGGGCGCTCGGCGCCGGCCACTACGAGCACGACCTCGCCTGGCTCTCCTCCGACCGCCCCCTCCAGCTGAAGCTGAAGGCCGCCGGCGTCCGTACCGAGAGCCCGATCAGCACCAGCATCATGCGGTCCCCGGTGGTGATCGGGCTCAAGCCGGCCGCCGCGGGCCGGCTGCGCGGGCGTACTCCCGACGGCCAGATCTCCTGGGCCGACGTGGCCGACGCCGCCGCCGACGGCTCCCTGTCCTTCGGCATGGCCGACCCCGGGCACACCGACAGCGGCCTGGCCGCGCTGGTCGGTGTCGCGACCGCCGCCGCGGGAACCGGCGCCGCCCTGCGGCCCGAGGACGTCTCCTGCGAGCGGCTGAACGGATTCTTCACCGGACACCTGCTCACGGAGGACTCCTCGGCCGCCCTGGCCGACGGATTCGTCAAGCGGCAAGGCGAGTTGGACGCGCTGGTCACCTACGAGTCGGAGCTTCTGGCACTCAACGCCGGCGGGCGGCTGCGCGAGCCGCTGGAGATCGTCCACCCGAAGGACGGCATGGTGCTCGCCGACTACCCCCTCCTGCTGCTCGATCCGGCGAAGCGGGCGGCGTACGACCGGCTCGTGGACTGGCTGAAGAGCGGACGGGTGCAGAAGAAGATCATGGAACGGACCCTGCGCCGGCCCGTCGACCCGGCCATGACCCGGATCGCGTCCCTGCGTCCGGCCATCGGCAACGCCCTCTACTTCCCCGACCGGCAGGAGGTGCTCGACCGGTTGCTGTCCGACTACGGCGACGCCAAGAACGCACCCCCTGCCCGGGTGTTCTTCGTCCTCGACTTCTCCACGTCGATGAAGGGCGAGCGCATCGCCGGACTACGCGCCACCTTCGCCGGGCTCGGCGGCGAGGACGGCTCCCCTTCGGGCAAGTTCCTCCGGTTCCACCGGGGCGAGTCGTTCACGCTGATCCGCTTCGCCGGCCGGGTGCTGGACGAACGGACGATCACCTACCGCACGCAGGCGGATCTGGACCTGCTACGGGCGGCGGTGGCCTCCGACGACTTCGGCGAGGCCACGGCGGTCTGGTCCGCCCTCGACCGCGCCTACGGACAAGTGGGCCAACTCGTAAGGGCGTTCCCCGGGCAGGGGGCCTCGGTCGTCCTCATGACGGACGGCGAGAACAACGCCGGGATCGGGCTCGACGCCTTCCTCGAGCGGTACCGCGCACTGCCCCCCGCCGCGCAGGCCGTCCACACCTACACCGTTCGCTACGGTGACGCCGACCCTCAGGAACTCGACCGGGCGGCGCGAGCCACCGGCGGACGCATGGTCGACGCCACCGCCCAGTCACTACTGAGCGCCTTCAAGGAGACCCGTGGCTGTACTGAGTGAGGACTGGTGGGCGGTCTGGTGGCCTTGGATGCTCCTGTGGCTGCTGACGGCGGGCGGCGCGTTGACCCTCCTGGTGCTCGCCGTGTCCTGGTTCACCCGCGGCGGCCGCTCCGCCGGGCAGAGCCTCACGTACAGCATCTGCTTCTACCTGCACGACAAGTCGGTCATGGACCACTACCAGATGCGCGGGTACGCGGCGGCGCTGCGCCGGCAGGTCGAGCAGCGGACCAGCGACAGCAAGGACGGGACGATCCGGACGAGGGTCTTCGGGGTCGGAGCGGACGCGGGCCGGCGGGAGAACCGAGAGATCGTCAGCAGGTACCTGGAGGTCGCCGAGCCCATATCGGTGATCGGCCTGGTCATGGACGTGCTGGAGGAGAAGGACGTGATCGTCCACGTCGATCTCGTCAACCAGACGGTCCTGCGCAACAAGGCACTGGCCAAGGCGCTCGCCGCGGCTCCCGGGGGCGCGGCTCCCGAGGCCCGGACCGGGCGTCCCGGACCGGCGCACCGGGACGTACGACTGCGTGACATCGAGGACTTCGTCCTCATCCGGGGCCGGTTCCGCAAGATCGGCGACACCCCGGAGGGCTCGGTCTTCCTCGCCCCCTACGGGGACCCCGAGGACCCCGCACGCGGACCGCGGGTCCGCGTCACCTGTGCCGCGGAGGGGCTGCGCAACGAGGTGCCGAAGGGCACCTTCTCCGCGCGCTGCCTGGGCAAGGTCCAGGACTGGAACGCCGAGGAGGGGGTTCTCGAAGTCCAGGCCATGGCGATCTTCCGCTGACCGGGGCCGTCATCCCGTCCGGAGGGGCCCTGCGGCAGCCAAGGCGCCGGGGCAGACGGGGCAGACGGGCTGAGCGGTGTCACCCCGTTCGTCGTGGCATCGTGATGCCATGACCATCGCAGTTCACCCCGCCTCCGTCTTCGAGGATGTCCGTACCCTGATCGGCCCGAAGTCGCCCGAGGCCAACGTCTGCTGGTGCCTGAGCTACCGGATCCCGTCCAAGCTCAACAACGAGCTCCGCGGACCGGCCCGCGGTGAACACGTCGCCGAGCTGTGCCGGGTCGGGACGCCCCTGGGAGTGCTGGCCTATGACGGCGACGAGCCGGTCGGCTGGGCCGCCGTGGCACCCCGCTCGGACACCTCCTTCGCGCGCAGCCGGAAGATCCCGTACGTCGACGACCTGCCGGTCTGGTCCCTGTGGTGCATCCGCGTACGCCCCGGTCATCGCAAGAAGGGCATCTCGCATGCCCTCATCGCCGGCGCCGTCGAGTTCGCCCGCTCCCAGGGCGCACCGGCGATCGAGGCGTACCCCCTCGACAACGGGGACGCCAAGGTCGACCTCACGATGGCGTACGCCGGAATCCGGAAGAACTTCGAACGCGCCGGATTCACCCACGCCGCCGACACCACCTCGGTACTGGCCGGTCATCCCAGGGTCCTGATGCGGCTCGACCTGCGCTGACGGGTGACGGCGGGAGACGACGGGAGACGACGGGAGAATGCAGGTGGCGCCGGCCGCCTGGTCGCGGCGGCGGCGCGCGATCCCCGACAGGGCCTCCAGGACGACGCGGTTGGCCAGGGCCGCACGGCGGTCGAGGTCCTCGGGGTGGTGGGCGGTGTGGCGCTGTCTTCGCCGCGGCCGGTGCCTTGCCGGGCCATGGCCTGTTGGCGCCGGGTCTGAGCCTGCCGGCCTAACGGGGCTCTGGAGTGCCGGTCTTCAGGGGGTGTCGCCCTCCCAGAGAAACGGACCCCCGGGATCGGCTTCGGAGGGCTTGTAGAGAGAGCGGCCGCCGGGTCCGAAGAGGCCTCGATCGGTGATCAGGAGCGCTCCTACTGCGCGTTCCTGCGGGGACAGGTCGGTGATGTCGTAGAGCTGGCCGTCGAGGGGGCCGCCGAGCAGGTTCACGTACACGCGTCCGGGCGACGGGCCGGCCCACTGGCCGTCGTCGCCGCAGTACACTCTCGCGTCCATTGTGGTCACCTCACTCGCCTGCCCTCCTCAGGGCCGTGCAAGCAGGTGAACTGGCTCACTCACCCCAGGCGAGCGCCGCTTCGATGCTGTCGGCGACGTGGAACAGGGCGCGGGCTTGCGTGAGTTCGAGTACTCGTTCCAGGGATGTGGGCAGAGGGCCGATGAGGACCAGGCGGCTGTTGCGCCGGAGGCGGAACATTTCGTTGAGCATGGAGGAGTCGGCGAAGGTGACGCGGCTGACGTCCAGGATGATGCGTCGGATGTTCGGATCGGTGATGGCTGCGGTGCCGGCCTCTTGAACGGCCTGCAGGGTCCGCTGGTCGAATTCACCGGCGCAGACGATGACGCGTGCCCCGTCGTTGCGGTCCGGGAGGGCCAGGACCTGCTGCGCTCCTGGTGATTTCTCATGGGCGTCGGGCCTGGGGCCGCTGCTGGCGAGGAGTCCGGCCTGGTTCAGTTCGTGGACGATGATCCAGGCGAGGTCGTCGGGGTTCGGGGCGTCGGGGGGAACCGCGGCGAGGTAGGCAGCAATTCTGGTTGCGACTAGTTTTGCTGTTCCTGCATCACTCATGCGTGCCTGTCTGCTGCTCTTCGGCTGTCCCGAACGCCCTGCGGAGTTGGGGCTGGTGATGGTGTGACGTCGCGTCCGTGCTCTTCAGACGCTGGGTGGTGGTGATGGTCTTCCCACCGCCTGGGAGGGGGGTGATGTCGACGCGTTCGGTGAGGAGCTGGATGAGGGGCCATCCGTAGCCGCCGGGGCGGCCATGGGCCGTGGGGTGGGACCAGGGGTGGTCAGGGCTGGCGTCGCTGGCGGCCAGGTGGAGGACGTCCCCGGTGATGACTGCGTGAAAGTGGGTGATGCCGCCGCCGTGGCGGATGGCATTGGTCACCAGTTCCGAGGTGACCAGGAGCGCGTCTGCGGCAGGAACGCTGTCGGGGCTGATGCCCGCGCGCGCGAGGAGCTCGGCGACCCGGTGGCGGGCGGAAGCCGCCGTGGCAACAGCCGACCGGGCACCGTTCCTGGTGTGCTCCGGACGGGGGGTGTTGTCGGCTGTCGCAGGCGCGTTCATGCCTTCATCGCCTGCCCTTGATGGTGGAGGTCATGCGCCGCACTGATCCGGTCCGGCTGCCGGTGCCGGCAGCCGGTGCCGGCAGCCAGCATGTCATTGCGTCCTCCACGCTGTCCGCCCATCGGCATACGGGCCGAGACCGGTGAGCTGGAAGAAACGGCGGACCCCGCGTTGCAGCGGGCCTGCCAGGACGAGCGTAGTTCCTCGGCGGTACGGGCGCGGGCGAGGTCAGGGGGAACTGTGTCGAGGGTGCGGGACGGCGCGGCGGGGGGCGCGGTTGCCATGGCGATGGATATGGAGGATGGTTGCCGGAAGGCAATTAATCTTCTTCCAGACTATGAGGTGAGGGGTTCGCACAGCGGGCCTCAACGATTTGGTGATTCCCACCCAGGAAGCGGCCCCTTCGGTGCGCGCGCCGTGGAGTGAGGCCCCCTACCCCGTGCTTGTGGCAGATGACCAGGGAACCCTGCTGCTGGTCAACGAGGTTGCCGGTCTGCTTTTCCCTCAGGCCCGCGCGGGGACGCCGATCGCGGACACTGTGCCCGCGTGGCTGTCCGAAGCCCACACCCGCCGTCTTGCCCCAACACGTACCCGGCCTTCGGCCGCTGAAGCCGGCGCCCTGGTGCAGGGCCCGGTCGGCGACCGTTCGTATGAAGCGCATCCGACGTGCCCCGGTGACGGGACGGTGGTGTGGTGGCTCGTCGACGACACCGACCACCGCCTGGCCCGCGAGGCCCTGCGGATGGAGCGCAAGCGCACCGCCTTCCTGGGGGAGGCCTCGAATGTGCTGCTGTCCTCGCTGAATCTGGAGCGGTGCATGGACGTCACCGCCCAGATGGCCGCGGAGCACCTGGCCGACGCAACCGTGGTCATCGCACCCTCACGCGGCCGTGAACTGCCCATCGTGTCCTGCGTGCGCGGCGGGATGCCGGTGGCGTCGAGGGTTGCCGCGCACCCCGAGGCCGTACCGGGGCTGGCGGAAGCGCTGCAGGGGTTCCCGCCCGTCCCGTCGCGCTGGATCGATCCTGCCACCGCCCCGGCATGGCTGGTCCCCGAGGAGTTCGGCACGGTGGGTTCGGTAGTGATCACACCGCTGCCCGGCCACGGCGTCCCCGCGGGAGCGCTGGTCCTGCTGCGCCGCTCGGGCGGCAGCGGATTCACCGAGGGCGAGGAGGTGTTCGCCCGCCTCTTCGCCGCCCGGGCGGGCGCCGCCATGTCGGCCGCGCGCCTGTATGCGGAGCAGGCGTCGATCAGCGAGACGCTGATGCGCGAACTGCTCCCGCCGTCCCTGCATCAGGTGGCGGGGGTCGAGTACGCGGGCGGCTACCGGCCCTCCCTGGACCATGAGCGGATCGGTGGCGACTTCTACGACGTCCACCCCGCCGCCGTGGCGGGTGACGCGTCGCTGGTCGTCCTCGGCGACGTATGCGGCAAGGGTCTGGAAGCCGCCGTGATGACGGGAAAGATCCGGAACACCCTGCACGCCCTGCTGCCCATGGCCGATGACCACCCGCGGATGCTGAACCTGCTGAACACCGCGCTGCTGAGCACGCACAACGCGCGCTTCGCGACCCTGGTCCTGGCCTCCGCGGTCCGCGAGGGCGGCTCCGTCAAGCTGCGGCTGACCAGCGCCGGCCATCCCCCTCCGCTGATCCTGCGCGCCGACGGAACCGTCGAGGAAACCGCGACCTACGGCACGCTGGTCGGAGCGCTGCCGGCCGTGACCGCCGAGACGGCGGAAGTGACGCTCGCCCCGGGCGAGACGTGCGTGCTCTACACCGACGGGATCACCGAGGCTCGAGGCGGACCGCTCGGCGGGGCCATGTTCGGAGACGCGCGGCTCCAGCGAGTGCTTGCGGAGTGCGCGGGGATGCCCGCTGAAGCGGTGGTGGAGCGCGTGCAGATGCTCGCTTCCGAATGGGTCGGCACCGGCCGTCACGACGACATGGCCGTCGTTGCGATCTCCGCGCCCCGAACCAACCACCTCAGTGCCGTAGACGGGCACACGAGGGGCAGGTTCACAGCGTGATAGGAAACGCGACAAGCACGGAACCTCTGGCCGCACGGCTTTGGGACGCGGCCCTGGCCGGCGACGAGCAGGCCGCGGTCACCGCGGTCCGCCAGGCCCTGGAGGACGGAGCCAAACCTCAGGATGTCTTCTTGAACGTGATCGCCCGGGTGCAGGGCCGCGTCGGGGAGCAATGGGCCGCCAATCGGATCAACGTCGCGCAGGAGCACGCCGCGACCGCGATCAACGAGCGGGCCGTAGCCGTCGTCGCCGAGCATCCTGCCGCCCGTACGAAGCCGTCGCGCGGGCGGGTCGTGGTGGCGTGCGTGGACGGGGAGTGGCACGGGCTGCCGGCCCGGCTCGTAGCCGAGGTCCTCAAGCTGCGGGGCTGGCAGGTGGACTACCTGGGCGCCCACGTCCCGACCCCTCATCTCGTCGCGCACATCCACCGCACCGGGCCGGACGTCGTCGCCCTGTCCAGTTCGATCCCCACCCGGCTGCCCACCGCGCACGCCACGATCACCGCGTGTCAGGCGGCCGGGGCCCCGGTTCTCGTGGGGGGAGCCGCGTTCGGCCCGGACGGCGAGTACGCCCGCCTGCTCGGCGCGGACGCTTGGACGCCGGACGCCCGCTCGGCCGCCGACCTTCTCGAGCGCGGGCCGCTGCCGCGTCCGCGGCCCGACCACCAGCCCATCGATGACCTGCCGCACCTGGCCGACCAGGAGTACACCCTCGTCACCCGCAGCCGCCCCCAGCTCGTACGGACGGTCCTGACCGCCCTGGAGAACAGATTTCCGGCGATGCGCGGCTACGACGAGGCGCAGCGGGAACGCACGGCAGAGGACTTGGCTCACATCGTCGATTTCCTCGGTGCCGCCCTCTACACCGGCGACGCCGAGCTCTTCTCCCGCTTCCTGCTGTGGACCGCGGGCATCCTCGAAGCCCGCGGCGTCCCCGCGCAGAGCCTGCCGCCGGCGCTGGACGTACTCGCAGGTGAGCTGAAGGACTTCCCCCGCGCCACCGGCATGCTGCGCCTCGCCATCACGCGCCTGACCAGTACCCCTCTGACCGTTGGCGGAGCCGCCGAATGATCCCCGTACCCGGGCCGCTGCGCCTCACCCGCACCGATACGGCCGGCGCCGTGCGCATCGAGCTGCACGGCGACTTCGACTACCAGGATGCCGACCGCCTCCTGGATGCCGTCACCGAAGTCCTGGCCTGCCCGGGCGGGCTGCGTGATCTGCACCTGGACTGCACAGACATGGCCGGCGTCGACTCCAGCGGGCTGTCGGTCCTGCTGATGATCCGCCGGCGCACGGACGCCGCGGGCGTACGCTTGCACCTGGAGGGGCGGCCGCCGGCGCTGGAGCGGATACTGCAGGTCACCGGCACCCTCAACTACCTCACCAGCGCACACACCGGCAACGCGTCGGCGGCCCCGCCGGCCGAGAGAGCGTCCACCGCCACGCAGGAAGCCATAAAGTCCCGCTCCAGCGGGCAGGACCCCAGCACTTGACCGGCACCGGCGGGCGGGCCGCTCGCACGGAGGGAATGCACATGTCCGTACCGGCCTTCGGGCCCAGCAGTATCGACCCGGACACCGCGCGCTCGGTCAGCGACATCGCCGAACTCCTCGACGTCGTCTACGAGAACGCCCGCCAAGCCGCTACGGCTTCATCGGTCTCCACAACGCAGCTGCGCCTGATGTTCCTCCTCGACCGCCAGCCCGGGATCCGCATGAGCGCCCTGGCCCAGCTCCTCGGCGCCGCAGCCCCCTCCGTAACCCGGCTCTGCGACCGGCTGGAGGCCACCGGATTCCTACGCCGCCACCCCGGCCCCGGCGACGGCCGCGAGCTCACCCCCCGGCTCACCCCAGCCGGTGAGCACCACCTCGCCCAGATACGAGAAAAGCGCCAGCAGACACTCGCCCAGGCCCTCGACACCATGAGCGCCGATACCCGGCAGGCACTCGCCACAGGACTCGCAGCACTCCAGCTGGGCATCACCACGACCGCCGGATCCCCCCAGCAGGACGGCCCCGCCGCCTGAGACCGTGAACGCCATCCTCGCCCGGTAGCTCCGCCGGCGAAGCCGCCCGGGCGGCGAACCGAGCCGTTCGACGTGCGCCCCGCGGCAACAGGTCAGCCGGATGACCGGTGCGCTCCCCGGCCGCACCGGCCCGGGAACGCTCGGCCGACGACCGAACTACCGAGCCAACCGCGCTGCCTGCCCACCAGTTCCTGAAGCCTCGTGATGCAATGAGGCCTGTCCGATGCCGCCTCCGGGCGGATCCTCGCGCATCCGGGACAAGGCCCCGGGGCGGCATCGAGTGGTAAAGGGGTCGCCGTGAGCGCAGGAGAACCAGACAGCGACCGGGGGTCCGGCCCTGACGCGGGCGGAAGCCGCCGGGGTAAGGCGATGACATTGGCGGGCGCGTTGGAGGCTGCTGAGGCCGCCGCGCCCGTGGAGTCGCTGGACGTCGTGGCGCGCATGCTCAAGGACCACCTCCAGGCGGCATCGGTGTCGTTCCTGATCACCGACTTCACCGGCAGTTCCGTCGTACGGCTGGGAACCGCCGACAGCATCGACACCGACGAGCCGCCCCAGCGGATACTGCTGCGCGACACCTTGTACGAAGAGGTCATCCGCACCCAGCAGCCGCAGGTCGAACACCGGGGCGAGGGCCGGCACGTCCGCGTGATCGCCCCGGTGACCAACCGGGGAGACGCCATCGGGCTCCTCGAACTGTTCCTGCCCACCGTTCCGGACGCGGAGGTGATGCGGGAGGTCGGCGAGGCCGCACACGCGTTGGCGTACATCGTCATCGCAAACCGGTCCCACACCGATGTGTACCAGTGGGGCCGGCGCACCAAGCCGCTGAGCCTGGCAGCCGAGATCCAGCACCGCCTGCTCCCCGCGTCCCTGGCGTGCGAGGCGGCGCAGTTCGCGGTCGCCGGGGCGCTGGAGCCCGCCGAACACGTCGGGGGCGACACCTTCGACTACGTCATCGACCGGGACACCGTCCAGCTCTCCGTCACCGATGCCATGGGCCACGACGTCGACGCCGCGCTGCTCGCCACCCTGGTGGTGGGCGCCCTGCGACGGGCCCGGCGGGAGGGCGCCGACCTCGCCGACCAGGCCCGCCAAGCCGACCAGGCCATGCGCGAACACGGCCGCAGCGGCTTCGTCACCGGTCAGCTGCTGCGCATCAGCCTCCTCGACGGCGGGACCGAGTTCGTCAACGCCGGGCACCCCTGGCCACTGCGGATGCGCGACGGAAAGGTCGAGGAGATCGTTCCGAAGGTCGACCGGGCGTTCGGCCTCAACATCCATCCCTCACAGCCCAACACCTACCAGGTGCAGACCTTGGACCTGCGGCCCGGCGACCGGCTGATCATGCTGACCGACGGCATGCTGGAGCGCGACGCCGAGAGCCTCGACCTCTCGGACCTGATCATCCGCACCCGCGAACTACATCCCCGCGAAGCCGCCCGTACGCTCATCAAAGCGGTCGTCGAGGCGGTCAACGGCCACCTCGACGACGACGCGACCGTTATGTGCCTGGACTGGCACGGCGTCCACCACTCCGAACGTGACGCCGCCCACGGCGCTGACGTCACCGACGCCTCGCCACCTGCGACAACGGGACCGCCCGCTCCCTAGTCCTGTGGCCGAGTACGGCCGACAAGGCTGGACCGGTGGCTTTCCCGGCATTCCCGGACTCCTTGCGGCCCGGGGCGGTCAGAAGCAGCTCCGCGACCGGCTGAAGCGCTGCCGCACCCGTGCGGCAAGGGCGATCCTGGCCGACATCGTCAGGGGAGGCGTCCGGCCGGGTCCCCGCCGGGGTCGTCGGCCAGTCCTATCGTGACCTTCACTCGCTTGCCCACGGGCTCGCGCCGCACCTCGAAACTGCGGCACACCGCCATCGCGATCTCCAGGCCGTGCTGCCCGATCCGACTCGGATCGGCCGGGCTCACCGCGGGCAGCTGCGCGTCGGTATCCCACACGCTGATCTCCACGACACCGGCGCCGACCTCCAGCTCCAGCAGACACGGGCCGGGCGCGTACTTGTAGGCGTTGGTCACCAGCTCACTGACGACCAGCTCCACCATGCTCATCGCACGGTCCGACACCGGAATCCCGTGAACACCCTGCACCGCGGTCATGAAACCGCGGGCAGCACGCCTGGCCCCAGCGATCGGTTCGCTGCCGTCCAAGGCCATGGCCGACACGATCGGACCGCCGACTAGCAACTCACCTTGGTGCACCACAGCAGCCATACCGCCACCCTCGTCCTGAGCAAGCCACACGGCCGCTTCCAGCCGGTTACCCCGAAACAGGAGCCATACACGAGAGCACAGAACAAAAATTCGAGCGCCCCGAGCGAAGCCGCTCCGAACCACAGGCCCCGCCGCTCCCGGGCGTGACGCGAACGCTGCGGACAGACAGCCTGCGCGCAGTTCCAGGGCAGGTGTGACGGATGTGTTGACGAGGGCTTTCAGGGGGCCTCCGGGAAGCGTGCGCGGGTCCTGCCGCGCTCTGCCCTACAGGATGCGGGCCGCCTCGACACCCTCTGCGGTCGGGAACAGGGCGGTAGTCCCGGTGAGGTCCAGCAGTCGCCCCATGCGAGGCGGCACGGGGCCGACCAGAACCAGGCGGCCAGTGCGCCGCACGCGCAGCATGAGGTTGAGCATCGCGGAGTCGGCGAAGGTCACGCCGGTGACGTCCAGGACGACCCGACGGACAGCATGATCATCCACAGACGCCACACAGGCTGCTTCGAGGGGTCCAAGAGAGTCCTGGTCGAACTCGCCTGCGCACACGATGACGCGGACGCCGTCCTTGTCAGACAGCACCTGTACCTGCTGTTCCACCATCAACTCCCCAACTCAGCCCGCGGTGCGCTCTCGCACCGCCTCCCCTTCTCTACCCACGACACAACCTCAACCAGAACGCTCCGCCAATCCGAAACACGACCTTCGCCTTGCATGGACGGCCACGGCCCGCCAGCACCGCGCGTCACACCATCCCGGTCGATGGGACGAGCTGCTCCGCGAGCCGCCGGACCCCATCAGGCGGGCGCACCGGAGAGCACGGAGGGGCCCTGGCGCCGATGGCACCGGGGCCCCGAAGGAACTGACTACACCATCCACCGGCCCTGGTGCTGCGCCGGCCCACTATGTCCACACACCCGACTCACGAGCTGCCGGGCCCTACTGTCTCTCCGGACTACGAGAGAAACCATAACCACGCCACAGTCCAATGTCTACTTCAGCCAACACAGATTTTCAGATGCCCGTCACAGAGGTAATCGGGCGTCGTTAGGTTCAACAGCCGCGGGCCCGGGGACAACGCCCGGACAGGCAGGACCCACCACCACGACGGACTGCTTCCCAACCAGAGGCCGGTCCGGCACCGCGGTCGATATGCGTTCGCCGGGGTAGGCGCCCGGCATGAAGAAGCCGACGGAAGACTCCGAGGACCTGCTCGCCGGGTTGAGCGTGGACAACAGCCGCCCGGAGGAACCGGTGCTGCTCGACGCGGGCGGCGCGCCGATCCGGACCTGGCGTGAGAACTACCCCTACGACCGCAAGATCCGCCGGGCGGAGTACGAGCGGGCCAAGCGGATCCTGCAGATCGAACTGCTCAAACTGCAGAGCTGGGTGAGGGCGACCGGTTCCAGGGTGGTGGTCATCTGCGAGGGCCGGGACGCCGCCGGGAAAGGTGGCACGATCCAGCGGTTCACCGAGCGGCTCAATCCCCGCGGGGCGCGCGTCGTGGCCTTGGACAAGCCCACCGAGCGAGAGGCCGGCCAGTGGTACTTCCAGCGCTACACCGCCCACCTGCCCGCCCCGGGGGAGATCGTCTTCTTCGACCGGTCCTGGTACAACCGCGCCGGCGTCGAGAAGGTCATGGGCTTCTGCTCCGACGACCAGTACAAGCTGTTCCTGCGGCAGTGCCCGGCCTTCGAGGCCATGCTCGTCCAGGACGGCATCCTGCTGGTCAAGTTCTGGTTCTCCGTCTCCCGCGCCGAACAGCGCACCCGCTTCGCGATCCGCCGGGTCGACCCGGTACGACAGTGGAAGCTGTCCCCCACCGACCTTGCCTCGCTTGACCTGTGGGACGCCTACACCACCGCCAAGGTCGACATGTTCCGGGCCACCGACACCGACCACGCGCCCTGGACCGTGGTCAAGAGCAACGACAAGCGACGGGCCCGGCTGGAAGCGATCCGCAGCCTTCTCGACCGCATCGACTACGACCGCAAGGACACCACGGCGGTCGGCCGTCCCGACCCCCGGATCGTCGGCGCCGCCGACACGCTCCTGGAAGCCGGCGAGGAACCCGCCGACCTCACACCCACCCCGCTGGCCGGCACGCCCCGAGGACCCGGCAGGCACCCACACCACCCTCTGCCCGCCGACTGCGCTCGGGGAGGAGCATGACGCTCCGGAGGGCCATCTACGTCGCGGTCGGCGAATACCCCAACTTTCGAAACGCTCCACTGGGGGTGAATCAATATCTGCCCCCGCCGCCTGAGAGTTTAACGGGCATCGCGAGGAGAGTTTTTTACCGGAGCACAGGGGGTATATCCATGCGACCCACGCAATCCACTATGACGTGCTACTGTCCATCTCGGTTGCAGTTTTGGTACCCAAAAACTTAAAGCACATCCAGTCGGCCTCTGTGCCGCATGGAAGCGCTTCATATTTCCGGTCAATTTCCGGGCGGGGCATCATCGCGGCGACACGGCGTCCGCACCATGCGGACGCCGGTCTACTGCCCCAAGGAGATATGACATGACTGCTGGCACCGTGAAGTGGTTCAACGCGGCAAAGGGCTTCGGCTTCATCGAGCAGGACGGTGGCGGCGACGACGTCTTCGCCCACTTCTCGAACATCGCCGCGCAGGGCTTCCGCGAGCTGAACGAGGGCCAGAAGGTCACCTTCGACATCGCGCCGGGCCCCAAGGGCCCGACGGCGGAGAACATCGTTCCCGCCTGACGCCGACCCGCGTTTCGCAGTTGGGGCCCGCATCCCTCAGGGTGCGGGCCCCAACTGCACCCACCTCCCGCGGTGCTTCCACCCCGCGGGTCTCAGCAGGGGCTGCCGCCCCCTCGGAGCTGCACCCGAGTTCATTTCTCCGGCTTTCGCATGAAGCCACCCCCGCGACGATCACCCGCATCCGCACACATTCTTCGGGGACCGAATCCGATTTCGCATTCCATTCGACCCGTTCCTCGCATTTTCCCGTGCCGCTCCTACCTGCGGGAATCCCTTGATGCGCGCCGCATCAAGGAAGGTTCCGCATGAATCCCACCCGTACGAACGACCGCATGGAGCGGTAGGCGTTCATCGGCTGGAAGGCACGAGACATGGCTACGGAAACTGGGAAGTGGCCCGGACGCCTTCGCCCACTACTCCGCGATCAAATCCTCGGGCTTCCGTGAGCTCCAACAGGGCCAGGTCGTCACGTTCGACATCACCCACAGGGCCGCGCCGCGTTAGCTGCGCGGCCCTGCTCCACGTCTGGAGCGGGACCGACCGACGGGGCGGCTGACCGGTGGCTGTCCGTCTCGACGGAGGCCGGCGTGCGCCGTGTCCAGGGTCGCGCCCGAAGTCCGCGGCGTACGCACGGCTGGACCGGCTGGACGGCCCCGTGGCCGGCAGGCCGCAGAGCCCGGATTCACCGGGGAAGGGTGGCGGTGATCGCCTTGCCCGTGCCGGTCCCGGCCTGGGCGATGGTGACGTCACGGGCCAAGCGTTGGATCATGGGCCAGCCGAATCCGCCGGTCCGGCCAGTGAGGTCGGGAGTCCGGTCCTGGGGGTGGGCCGGGCTGGGGTCTTCAACGACGACCTGGATGTGGTGGCGGTTCGCGCGGAGCTCCATGGAGGTGACCGTGCCGACGTGCCGGAGCGCGTTGGTCACCAGTTCCGACACCAACAGCACCACGTTCTGAACGGTCGACTCGGGCGGTGGTGGGTTGAGGCGGGCCAGGAAGTCGGATGCGGCCTCGCGGGCCTGTGCCGTCCGCACGGGCCGGCAGGCGGTCTCCAACGGGTGGGCAGAATGACTGTCGGCGTACTCAAAGTGGCGCAAGTCCTTCACCCCGTCCTGCGGCGTCCTCGTGCGGGATCAGTGCCGCTTTGTCCCGCTTACCCCGGGTAGGCAGGGGCACGCAGAACATGGACCGTGAGCCCGGGGAAGCTCGGAGACGTGAGCGGCCGGGATCGGCAACCGCTCGCCGCAGTGGCGTGGCGCACTCGGCGGCGCGTCCGGTGTGCAGGTCCAGCTCGGCAAGCTCAGGGAGCAGCGGACACGTTCGAGCTCGATTTCCTCCTGACCAGCGACGAGGAAATCTATCTTGGCTGGAGTAGACATTGGGCGGTGACGTGGTTATGGTTTCTCTCGTAGCACAGAGAGACCGCAGGGCCGGGCAGAGACGAACTGCCGGGCAGCAGTACGCAGGACGGTGCGGTGGTGGAGTTCCGAAGCCAGGGCTGGTGCAGGACGGCGACGGTGCTGACGACTGGACCGGGTGGCCCGCAGTGATCAGGGGCCACCACGAGTGGTACCCAGCAGTGAAGTCAGTGAGCAGCACCTTGGTGAAGGCGTCGGCTGCGGGCGCGCGCACCGGGAGGTTCGGCAGTGGGGTTCCAAGCCAGAGCAGACGCAGGATGGGCGACGGGGCTGGCTGCCGGAACGTGGCGCCAGGTCGGGCCACGCGCAGCATGAGCAGTACAAGCAGTGAGCAGTACCAGCAGTAGGCGTGACCAGCATGACGCAGTACCCGTTGGGCAAGTAGTTGATCACTGAGGGAAGAACGGAGGAGCTGAGCGCCATCAGGATCGCCCGGGCCGGCAGGTTGGAGCCCGGGTACCGCAGGACATCGATAGTGAGGTGGTCTCCGGTCAAGCAACCGCGATCCCCGCACCCCGCTCACGTATGAGTCGGGTCTGCGGACACAGAGGGCCGGCGCAGTATCAGGGCCGGCAGATGGTGTAGTAGTTCCTTCGGGGCCCTGGTGCCATAGGCACCAGGGCCCCTCCACGCGTTCCAGAAAGAGGTTCAATGACAGCAGGTGACTCGTTCGGCCGTCTCGACGACGACGACTACCCCGCCTACACCATGGGCAGGGCCGCAGCGATGCTCGGCACCACCCAAGGCTTCCTCCGCGCCCTGGGCGAGGCCCGCCTCATCACCCCGCTCCGCTCGGACGGCGGCCACCGGCGCTACTCCCGCTACCAGCTGCGCATCGCCGCCCGCGCCCGCGAGCTCGTCGACCAAGGCACCCCGATCGACGCCGCCTGCCGCATCATCATCCTCGAAGACCAACTCGAAGAAGCCCAACGCATCAACGCCGAATACCGCCGCGCCAGCGAAACCCCCACCCCACCGACCTCGGCCTGAGGTGATCACGCCCGTCGGCATCGACGGCCAGACGATCATCTCGGCCCGCAGACCGGACTCCGGACAGAGTGCTACTCGGGTGCCGAGGCTTCGGCGAGGTCCGCCCCGGCGTCAGCGCTGCGCGTGGCCTCGTGCGTACGGTGCGTACCGTGCCAGTCCAATCCCATGACCGTCGCATCGTCCTGGAGACGGCCGCGAGGAGCAGAGGGTGCCCGGCAGAGCGACGCGCCCAGGGGGCTCGCTGGACTCGACGGGGGAGGCGGATTCCGCTGCCGCGAGCGTGTCCGCAAGATCCATCTGCTCAGGCTGCTGGCCAGACCCTGCACCGCACTCAGGAGATGCCGCCGCAATCGCTGACTGCACTGGCGAGCCGATGTCCGACCACCGGCGTAGCGCGCCCGGAGTGTTCTGCGGACTCGGTTGCGCGACAAGTACGGGGGCATGCGGTCGGGCAGACGCGAACCGGTGGTGCACCGAGCCAGCACGTCCGGTCGTCGAAAACGAGGAGATGGTCTGTGAGCGGAATGTGGATGTACGCGCAGGACAGCGGATACACGTCCGGACAGTCATTGGTGGGATTCACCGTGGAAGCCGCTGACGGTGCCATCGGGCACGTGGACCGCCAGCAGGACCAGTCCGGCATGCAGCACCTGGTGGTCGACACCGGCGTGTGGGTGTTCGGAAAGAGCGTCCTGATCCCGGCCGGCGCCGTCACGCGCATCGATGCCGAAGTGCAGGCGGTGCGGGTCTCGGCCACGCAGGAAGAGATCAAGGCCGCGCCCCGGTTCACCACCGACAGCGAAACAGCCGAGCACGACTACCTGTCCGCGGTCGGCGACTACTACGTCTCCCTCCGCCGCCCGTTCGCGCCCGGATCCGACGCCGGTCGGTAACCCCACCGGCCCCACGCAACGGGACGATCATGCATCGCCACGTCTCGTAATCAGCAGGCGGCGAGCGAGACGGCGACGTAGTACGCGGTGAAGGCTGCCACCGTCAGTGCGGGGAACACCGCGTGGTAGCCGAACCAGCGGGGTGAGGGGTCGGGACGCTGAAGGGCGTACACGACGGCGCCCGCACTGTAGAGCAGCCCGCCCGTCACGATCAGGGCGAGTACGGCCGCGCCACCGCTGTGCAGGTAGCCCACCGCTGCCCAGCCCAGGCGACTTCCTCGACTGCGCCGACGTCATCCGCTTCGTCAAGGTCCAGGCCGCCACCCAGGGCATACGGGTACGCCTGCGCCGACACAGCGGAGTCTCAGAGGCCCAACAGCTCCGCGAGCGAGCGCCCCGCGTCGCGGGCTGACGAGCTACTGCAAGGCGCGGAAGGTTAGCGGGTGGCCTGGGTGGCCTGGGTGGCCCGGGTGATCCAGTCCACATACTCGGCGCGGCCCCCGTCGATCGCGAACGCGATGACCTCCGGCGACTCGTAGGGGAGGACGAGTCCGTGCCTCTCCACGGTAGGACCGTTACAACACTGAGGGCCCGACCCGATACACAGGTCGGGCCCTCAGCCCTGCGGCGGGTGCTCGCCGTAATCTCGGGTCAATTGTCGGAGTAGCTGAAGTCGCCCACGGTCCAGGCGCTGACGTCCTTGATCGAGATGCGGTACATCCCGCCCGTCTCCGGGATGCCCACGGTTCCCTGCAGGATCCGCGCCACATGGAAGTGCAGATGTGTGGGCGGCCCCTCCCTGGGTGTCGTGGCAGTGAAGATGGCGGAGAACTCGCCCAGGCGTGCGGAATCCGTCAGCACCTCCGACACCCGTTCTCTCCACACGGCTTCGGGGGCGAGCCGGCCGGTGATCACAGCACCGCCGGTGACCACGGTCAGGGACATCTGGTTGCTCTGCCCGGACTCCACCAGGGCGGCGACGTTCACGAGCAGCTCGTCAGGCTTCGACATGGAAGTCAATTATATTCCCCACCGCACCCCGGCGTGGCGCCGCCCGTGGTCCCTCTCTCCGCATGCTGAGGCGCCCGGCAATGAATTGGCCGGAAGCCGGCTCCCCATGCCTTGAGTACGGCGGTCGACTTCGCTTGCCGGTTCGCAACGGGGGCGACCGCGGGGACGGTGCCCGGACGTGGAAGCGGCACGCCGGGCCTGAGGCCGGCGCGCCGCGCCGTGACGACACCCTCTAGTGCTCGGGCAGGGGCGCGCGCAGTGCACTTCGTTCGTGGTCCCAGGCCTCTCGGATGTGGCTCGCGAGCCGGTCTTCGAGCAGGACCGTTGCCGCGCATCCGAACGCGATGTCCCCTTCGAGGTCCGGTTCGTCGGCGAGGAGGCCGCCGATGACTTCGTGGCGTACGACCTGCTCGTGGACGGCGTCGGCCTCGACGTGCTCGGCGTAGAAGTGCTCGGCGGCGGGGCCCGCTCCGCAGCGCCGCATGGCCTTGGCCAGGCGGCGGGAGCCGGGTGAGGAGGTGACCTCGACGCAGGCGAAGTGGCCGACGAGCGCTCCTCGCAGGGCCCGGTGCAGCCCGAAGAGGGACATCAGGTTCACAGTGGCGAGCAGCGGCGCCGGGCCTTGCTCGAGGTAGCGGCCGTAGGCGGGATCCAGGTCGAGGTCGGTCATGAGGTCGGCGAAGAGCTGCGCGTGGATGCGGTCGGCATGGCCGGCGCCGAACTCGTCGTACTCAATGGCGACCATCGCGGCCTTCGCCCGGCCGGTGAGCCGGGGGACCACCCACACGTGCGGGTCCGCCTCCTTGAGGTGGTACAGGGACCGCAGAGCCGCGTACTCACGCAGTTGCCAGAGCTCACCCTCGATTTCGAGGCGGTGACTGAGGCTGTCGGAGAGGTCCACGGGCTCGACGAGGAGGGGGGCGAAGGCCTCCTCGACAGTCCGGGGCGCATCGGACAGCTCGGTGCGCAGGGCGTGCAGGAATCGGGCTTCCATGGCCTGGCGCAGGCGGAGCAGGTCCGGGTCCCATTCGCATTCGTCCTCGACTTCCTCGAAGCCGCGGTAGTGCAGTTCGTACAGCAGGTAGAGGGCGAGCTGAAGGTCTTCGCCCCACGGGTCGGCCTTCAGTACGTCGCCGGGGGCGTACACCGGCGGGGTTCCCGTCCGCAGCGCACCGGTGACGGCGTCGGAGAGTTCGCCCCGCCCCTCCACGAGCCGGGGGCCGCCGGCGGTCGCGGTGCTGGTCGGGCTCGTCGGGCTCGGCGGAGGCGTCATTCCGGGTTCCTGTTCTCAGGCGATGGTGCGGCTCGTTCGCGGCGCCGGTGGCTGGTGTCGCACCACGGGTACGTACGGCTGCGGCGGCACATGCAGATGGCGACCATGAAGCGGTCGGACCGGGCGACCGTCCCGTCGTCCAGGACGAACTCGACCGGGCCCTCCACCAGGACCGGGCCGCCGGGCTCCACGGCCACCCGCCGGGCATCCACTGCGCCGGGGACCGGGCACGGCCCGGGATCAGGTTCGCTGGGCACGGATGACCACCAGTTCCTCCCGCTCTTCGGCTTCCGCCGCGAGGCCCTGCTGTTCCAGCCAGGAGCGCCGTGATCGAAGGACGGGGCCCCAGGGTACGGATGCCGTCGCCGTGACCTCGGGGTCCAGCCCTGCCCCCGCCAGCCGATCGAGGGTCTCTCCGGCCCCGCACAACCCCGAGTGCACCATGAGCAGGACTCCGCCGGGCCGCAGCAGTGCCGGGGCGTCCGCGCAGATCCGGTCGATGACCGCCCGCCCGTCGCGTCCGGCGTCCCAGGCCCGTTCCGGGCCGCGCGAGGGCACTCGACCGTCCGGGGCGGGGACGTACGGGGGGTTCGAGAAGACGATGTCGAAGCGTTGTCCGGTGGTGCGTGCTTCGAAATCCCCGTGCAGGACGCGCAAGGGAAGGCGGTGGATCCAGGCGTTCAGTCGCGCTGTGGCAACGGCGGACCAGGACACGTCGACCGCCGTGACCCGGGCTCCCGTGGTCGCGGCGTGCAGGGCCAGGGCGCCGGTGCCCGTACCGATCTCGAGGACCTGGGTATGGGGCCCGAGGTCCTCGTGGGCGAGGGCCGCGGCGAGGAGCCGGGTGTCCGCTTGGGGCTGGTACACGCCCGGCAGGGCCACCAGGCCGCCGGGCAGCGAGGCCAAGGAGAGAGCAGTACTGGGCACCCGTACCTCCATTTTCGCTATGGGTCGCCGAGCTATTCACAGCGATCGATGAGGTAGTGCGCCTGCCCCGTCCCGGTCTCCCCATCCGAAGGCGCGTCGATCTTCGGAGGATCAGACCAAAAATGCACCGCCATTACTGGGGTGGGCTGAACGTTCCGACGGATCCGCCTCGGCGGGCGGTTCCTTTCCGCTTTCGCGACGACACTCCCGCCGCTGGATCCGGCTCTTCGCATCGGCGAGTTCAATAAACCCAGGTGACGCTTGCTATGGTCGCGGATCGCGGGTAAGTGCCGCACATGACTGCTCTCGAAACGCTCGCGGCCGAAGGCCAGGCCTCGCTCTTCCTCATTCTTGCCGGAGTCGTCCTGGTCGTTCTTCTGATCGGTGCGTTCTGGTACGGGAGCCGACGCAGACGCCGGGAGTCACCACCGGCCGAGCAGAATCCCGCCGCGCAGCGCCGCGAGGATTCCTGGCAAACCCCGGAAGAGCGTGTCCGCGATCAAAAAGGCCAGGAGCATCCCCGACCGTGACTCGGATGCAATCCGAGTCACGATGGCTTGACCGGAGGAAATATGTCGCACACAGAGAACGACCGCATCAGCTACCACGATGGGCGGCCGGACCTGCAGAAGGGGCGGATAGAGGAAGTCCGCGACGAGGGCCCGCATGCCGTATACCGGGTGCGTAACGAGGAGACCAACGAGATACAGGTCATCACCCAGGGCCAGATCGACTGAAGCATCCGCCTCCTCGGACCGTCATGAACCCTGAGTTCCGGCGTCCTTGAGTGCCGGCCTGGTGTGGGCCCGATCAGACTCGAGCGGGCCGACACCACGCCGTTCACCTCAGGACCTGCTCCAACAGCGGGTCGGGGGTGTGGTCCGCCGCGTCCCGGATCAGGCAGGCCCCTGGCTTGGCGGCTCTCCCCTGCCGGCGGCCTGTCGTTCGGGTGCAGTCGGGGCCGGCGCGGGATAGCGGCGTGGCAGCGGGTAGGCGTCGTGTATGAACTCACAGACCCTCGACACCTCGCCCACGGCTGGGCAGACCGCGGCCCTCGACACCGCCTCGGCTTGCTGGCTGAAGTCCCTCGACCGGCTCGAACGGGCGACGGCGGCCGATCCGGCCATCAGGGTGCTGCAGCGGGGCATCCGTTCGCTCCCGCTGGGTGGTATGCGCGATCTGTTGCGTGGCAGGCCGCTGGGCCACCCCTTGCACCCCGTGCTGGTGCAGGTGCCCATCGGCTGCTGGCTGTCGGCTTCGGTACTGGACTTCGTGCCCGGGGCACAGCGCGCGACGACCACCCTGACCGCCGTCGGACTGGCGGGCGTCGCCCCGGCAGCGGTCGCCGGCTGGGCGGACTGGGCGGATCTACCGCCGGAGCAGGCCCGGGTCGGTCTGGCCCACGCGGCCTCCAACGCGGCTGCGGTGGCCTGCTACACCGCGTCCCTGACGGCGCGGCTCCGCGGCCGCTCGGCAAAGGGCCGGCTGTGGGCTATGGGTGGGATGGCTGCCGTGGCCGTCAGCGGTGCGCTGGGTGGGCACGTGGCGTACCGACAGGCCGTCGGAGCGCACGCCGCGACGTGAAGGAGCGGAGCTGAAGGAGCCGCCCCCCTGCGGGCCCCCCTTCATCCGCTCCGATGGCCCCCGGTCGGTCAGCGTTCGGGTGGACCTCATGCGCGCCGTAGCCGAGCCGGGCTCCCTCAAGAGGTGGGCGTTGCGGTGTGGTCAGGATGATGGGGGGTACGGCGAGCCGTTTTGAGGCGGGCCTCCAGGAGGTGGTCCCGCCCGCCGGCCAGCTCGTCGACGATGTCGCGTTCCACCGCGGCGAAGGGTTGGTAGTAGGTCTCGTTGTAGGCCTCGATGATCTGGAACGTCCAGTGGCCCGGGATGACGTTGCGGCCCACGATCTCGCGCTCGACCCGGGCGGCCTGCTCCTCGTGGCCGGCCTCGCGCAGGAACCGGACCGCGTCGCCGAGCTCGAAGTCCGCGGTCCCGGTCAGCTGGTGGAACCCGTAGAGGTGGCCACGAGCCCGCTCCGTGGTCTCCAGCGCCTTCGACAGCGCACCCAGAGCGCGCACCGTCTTCTCATCTACGCCGTCCGGAACCTCGTGTGCCGGGTCCATCTCGTGATTGGTGTCCATGGAGGAAGTCCTGCCCGAAGAACGCTTCACCGAGTGGCTGATTGGGCCAGGCGGCGCAAGACAGCCGGGGCGCCACTGCGGAATGCCGGGCAGGATCTCCTGCCCGGCCACCAGGACAGGAAACACATGGAAATCGAATGCATGTCCCGGGTGGGGTCGGGCACACGGTGCTTCGGAGGTTGATAACCATGGTTCCCCTGCTTCTCGTTCTTCTGCTGATCCTGATCCTCTTCGGCGCGGGTTTCGCGGTGAAGATTCTCTGGTGGGTGGCTATCGCGGTCCTGGTCCTGTGGCTGATCGGTTTCGTCGCCCGCCCCAAGAGCGGTAGCGGCCGCTGGTATCGCTGGTAGCGGTACGACAAGGCGCAGTTCCGACACTGCATGGCGGTGGCCGGTCACCCCTTCCCGGGGTGACCGGCCACCGCCATGTCTTCGTCGGCGGACCTTCACGAACGCGGAAGTAATGAAGGCGGGCATCGGGGGCATTCGAAGGGCAGCCGGGGCGGTCGCCGTGACGCAGCAGGGGACCTGCTGACCTCCAATGATCGACGGCCACCCCGGTCCCGATTGCGGATCCGGGTGCGTGAAGCAGAAAAGTCCGGGCAGGCGAGGATCTGGCAGAACGCAGCACGGCTGCCGAGCACGACGTACGGAACAAGGAGGATGGGCGGAGAATTCGTTCTTCGCCCTCCCCCGTTGACCGGAGGAGTTGTTTTCGCGTGACTGAACATGTGTGGAGCTACCAGCCGACCTCGGGCCACCTGGCCGGCACCGATCTGACCGGATACAAGGTCGAGGCGACCGACGGCAGCATCGGCAAGGTCGACAAGCACTCCGACGAGGTCGGTGACGCCTACCTGGTGGTCGACACCGGTATCTGGATCTTCGGCAAGGAGGTCCTGCTGCCGGCGAGCACCGTGGTCCGGGTCGACCCGGAGGACAAGAAGCTCTTCGTCGACCGCACCAAGGAACAGATCAAGAACGCACCGGAGTTCCACCGGGACAAGCACCTCGGCGACGCCGGTTACCGGGAGGAGCTGGGCACGTACTACGGCACCGGCGGCCCCTTCGGCGGCCGCCCCGCCTGATCGCTTCCCCCGCACGGCGACGCCGGTCCCGGCACCCTTCCTGGGTGCCGGGACCGGCGTCGTGCGGTCAGCCGCCCTCGAATTCGAAGGCCTCGGCCAACGCGGCTTCCAGCTGGACTACGTCGGCGGCGCTCCCAGCGATCGCCGCGTACCGCCAGGAACGGCCGTCGGGCGGCACGTCCGCGTAGAGAACCACACCCTCGCCCCGCTCCGGGTCGAACGCCAGGCGTGAAGCACGCAACCGGGCGAGCGCCTTGTCGAAGTCCATGGGACTCAGGGTCCACCCCTTGGACACCGCCCATGCCGGGTGTGCGTTGGCCGATCCATCGGTCAGCCGGATGACCATGCTGTGGGGTGTGGTGGTGGCGGTACGGCGGATGTTGCTCTCACTCGCATGCGCGTCGCCTTCGGTGTCCACCAGCGCGTCGAGCCCGAAGGGCCCGGCGTAGCCGTGGTCGGCCAGGTGGCGGCCCAGGGCCGTCCCCCACTCCTCCAGCTCGCGGGCCACGTGGGCGCAAGACGGCGGCAGCGGAGAGGCGTATCCCGT
This sequence comes from Streptomyces sp. NBC_00086, assembly GCF_026343255.1. NCBI lineage: Bacteria > Bacillati > Actinomycetota > Actinomycetes > Kitasatosporales > Streptomycetaceae > Streptomyces > Streptomyces sp. NBC_00086. The sequence continues at coordinate 743,497 of NZ_JAPELZ010000001.1, forward strand.
GAAGGAGCCCTGAAGCGTGCGCATGGCTCCGCTGAAGAGCGCGAGTGTTCCGGAGGCGGTTACCTCCAGTTGGACACTGACCGATTCGGCCACGTCGAGGCACTCCTCCACCACCCACATGCCTTCGGGCCCACCGACTGTTGCGAGCGGCAGGTTCGCCCCGCCCTTCAGGTCGTTGCGGGCCACGAATCGCATACCGTGCCCTCCCGCCGAACGGTCGGGCTTCACCACGACCCGCCCGTGGTCGCGCAGGAGCTCGCGTACCAGGCTCTCAACCTCCGGGCGTCGGCACATCCGCCTACGAGCGGCGTGCTGCCCGAGCCCGTTGCGGCGGAAAGACTCCGCCCTCAAGAGAGGCGGAGTCTTTCCGTACGGAGAGGACGCGTAGGTCAGGCGCGGCGCCTGTTGCCAGTGACCAGTCGGTAGACGGCGAGGAGGAGCATGGAGCCGACGATGGCAGCGATCCAGGTGGAGAGGTCGAAGAAGCCGTCTATGGAGTCGACACCGAAGATGACCTTGCCGAGCCACCCGCCGAGCAGGCCGCCCGCGATCCCGATCAGCATGGTGATGATGATGCCGCCCGGGTCCCTGCCCGGCATGAGCGCCTTGGCGATGAGGCCCGCGAGCAGCCCTATGAGAATCCAGGCCAGAATGCCCATGATGCGTCTCCTACCTCGGGGGATAAAGTTGGTGTTAGCGATCGTCTGCGCCGTTTGGAGATTTCCAAACGCCCCCCGCCCTTGATCATTTCGCTGGGTTCAGGGTGCGCCGATCAGCCGGATTCGTCTGGCCGCCGGCCGCCTTCCACTCCCCTGCGTCAGCTCCCCTGCGTCAGCGTCAGTGGCCGGCTACGACGATCCGCTCATGGATGGCCCTCAGCGAGAAGCCGACGCACTGCGTCCTCCACGGCGCCGTGAGTCGCAAGGTCCCCCTCCGCGGCGCTCGCGCCGAGCGCATCGAGCGCGGGTCGGATCGTCACGCCGTTCTCGAACAGCTCCACCACGCGCGGGTTGATGTAGGACGCACGGCAGACTGCCGGCGTGTTGCCCAGGTAATGGCTCACTTCACGCACGGCCCGCGCCTCCGCGCTCCGTCGGCGGGCAGGAGGTGCTCCGGCCATGTCCTCGGACACGGCGAGGGCCACGGCGGCGAGAACCGTCGCGTGCCACGTGCGGAAGTCCTTCGCGGTGAGATCGGCGCCGGCCCGGTCCCGCAGATACTCGTTCACGTCCTCGGCGCGTACGTCGCGCCAGGCGCCCGCCTGCCGGTAGACGAAGAGCTGCGGACGGTCGTCCCGCCGCAGCAGCGCCCGGACCACCGCGAAGGAAGCCGGGTCCTCGATCGACCGGATCTGCTGCTGCGCGGACTTGCCCGGGAAGTCGAAGCGGACCCGCCCCCGGGCACACCGCGCGTGCTCCCGGAGCAGGGTGGTCAGGCCGTACGCCTCGTGGTCGCGCCGGTAGGAGGCGCCCCCGATCCGGAAGAAGCCGAGGTCCAGCAGCCGCGCCACACAGGCGAGCACGCGGTCCCGTACCAGTCCCCGCCCGGACAGGTCCTCCTCTACGGCCTTCCTCAGGAACGGCAGACGCGCGGACACCTCCACGACGTGATCGTGCTTGGACGCTTCACGCAGCTCGCGGAACCGTTCGTGATAGAGGTACTGGCGCCGCCCGGCGGCGTCCGTCCCCATCGCCTGGATGTGCCCGTTCCCCCAGGGGCAGATCCAGACGTCCTGCCAAGCCGGCGGGATGACCAGCGCCTTCATGCGGGACCGCTCCGCGTCATCCGTGATACGACGCCCTTCGGAATCGACGTACCGGAACCCGCTCCCGGCGCGTCGCCGCGTACATCCGGGCCGGTCGGGGCGACTCGTCCGCAGCCTCACGGCTCACCCCGCTCACCCGAAGGCCCGTACGACTCCTTATTGGACATATCGGGCGCCTACCCGTGGTGTCCGTTCCCACTCCCCCCGCCCGCCGGGACGCCGTGGAACCGTTCCCCGGTGGATGTCCAGGGGAGGGCCCTGCGACGAGAGCGCCCGGCCTGGCTCGCGTGATGCGGCCCGCCCTGGGTACGCGCACCATGACCGTGTCGGCGCACACCACGATGAAGGATCACGTCCTGTCACGCGGATCCGGCGAGCGAGAGCTCAGGGACGTCTTCGGTGTCTGATCGCGGCGGATGCCTGCCCGGCGTGCGCAGCTCCCGTCCGTTTCGGCAGTAGGAGGAGTTCCCATGGCCGTCCGTCATCAACTCATCCGGCGATCGCCACGCACGGTGTGGGCCGTACTCGCCGATCCGAACCGGTACGGCGAATGGGTCGTGGGCCCCTCCGAGTCCACTCCGCTCGACCACACATGGCCCGCCCTGGGGTCCCGGCTGCGCTACACGATCCGGCTGGGGCCGTGGTCCGTCGAGGGCATCACGACCGTCCGCCACCGGGAAACCGGCAAGGAACTGGAGCTGGAGGCGTCCTTCAAGGCCCTCGGCACCGCGAGGATCTTCCTCCAGCTCAGACCCTGGGGGCGAGGAAACCCTCATCGTCTGCGACGAGCACCCCCTGCGGGGTCTGGGAGGAGTCCTGCACAACCCCTTGAGCGAGGCAGCCCTCCAGCTCCGGCACCGGGGCATGCTGGCCCGCCTGGCCAGGGTCGTGGAGGAGCAGCCTGCCGGGGTACTCCGCGCCTGACGCGGTGGTGATCGGCCTTCACGCCGGGTCCGTCGCTGGCCCCCTCCGCCCGCGCCGCTGCAGGTTCGCTGGCGCGTCAGAGGCACCTCAGGGCCACCCCGGCCGGTCCGAACGCGACCGGCCCGTACACCGGCTGACCGGTGCGCGCTCAGGCCCCGAAGGCGTCCTCGACGCTCGGGTGTACAGAAAGGACCGTATCGGCACCGGTCACGGCGAAGAGCCGGCGCAACTGCTCGCCGGGGGCCGCGATGCGCAGGGCCGTCAGATGGTGCAGCCGCAGGAGCAGGTTCAGGAAGGAGGAGTCCCCGAAGGTGATGCCACCGGCGTCCAGAACCACCAGTGGGTACCGGTCCGCAGCGGAGGCGAGAGCCTCCTCCAGCGGAGCCAGGGTGTCCTGGTCCAGCTCTCCGCGGGCCGCCACCACCCACCCGGCCCCTGCCGCGTAGCTGTCGCCGACCACACCTGGCTGGAACGCGTCCCCTGCTCTGATCATGCCCGCCTCCCGGCTCGCCACCTGTAACGTCGTCGTCAAGGGAGTATGCCTGGTCGCTCGATCGACAAGGCCTCCGCAGGGTGCGGACGGCCCCCGGGCGCACGGCGTGGTCCGGGAATCGAAGAGGTTGCCGCGCGAAGGGTGTAGGACCGATGAACCGGGGCACACGCGCCCGGAACGCCATCAGTCAATCGGGAGGGAGTGGCCACCATGTCTCGCTCGGCCACCGTTATGGGACCCATGCTTGCTACAGCCGCACAAGCTCCTGCTCGTGACGGGGGCATCGTGGGAACGCCAATGCCGGACATGGACCGCATCGAGGTCGAGAACGCCCGCGAGATGGCGCCGACCGACGCCCGTGAGCTGTCGCGGCACTTCTTCGCGAGGCTGCGCACCCTGGAGGAGGGCACGCGCGAGTACCAGTACACGCGCAACACCCTGATCGAGATGAACCTCTCGCTCGTACAGTTCGCGGCGCGGCGCTTCCGTGCCCGCGTGCTCGGCGGGGGCCTCGACATGGACGACATCATCCAGGTGGGAACGATCGGCCTGATCAAGGCCATCGACCGCTACGACCTCGAGCGGGAGGTCGAGTTCTCCACGCTCGCCCTCCCCTACATCATCGGTGAGATCAAGCGCTATTTCCGCGACACCACCTGGGCCGTGCACGTACCGCGCCGGCTGCAGGAGCTGCGTACGGAACTGGCCAAGGCCCAGGAGGCCCTGAGCGATGTCCTGGGCAGGGCGCCGACGGTCAAGGAGCTCGCCCTCCACCTCGAATTGTCCGAAGACGAGGTCATAGACGGGCTGGTGGCCGCCAACGGCTACACGAGCAGCTCCCTCGACGCCGCCGTCGACGGCGACGAGGCGTCCTCGGCGGGCCGGAGCGCACGCCCTGCGGCGGAACGCCACGGAGCCGTCGATCCCGGCATGGAGCTGTTCGAGGAGTTCCACACCCTCGCGCCCCTGCTGGGACAGTTGGAGGAACGCGACCGGCTCATCCTGCGGATGCGATTCGGCCAGGAGCAGACCCAGGCCGAGATCGGCGCCGAGCTGGGCATCTCCCAGATGCAGGTGTCACGCATTCTGTCGCGCACGCTGGCCCGGCTGCGCACCGGCATGCTCATGGAGTAGGGGATGGACCCCGCAACGCCCACGGCGCCGTCGACCGCCCAGCCGCCTGCGCGACTGGCCCCGGGGCGCAGCTGAGCGGCAGCTGCGACCGGGATGCCCGGCCCCGTCGTCCACCTCGACCTCTCCGCCGTAGTCCTCCTGGACACGGCCGCGGTCGCCGCCCTCGTAGGGGCGGCGGCCGCCCTCAGCGGGCAGGGCCGGCGCCTGTTGCTCCACGACCCGCCCTACTCGCTCCGCAAGGTCGCGGAGATGTTCCCGGACGAATGCGCCGCGCTGGAGGTCGCAGCATGATCACCGTTCCTGCGCCCGCCGCACCCGGGGCCTCCGCGACGGTGGCCGCCTGGCCGACCCCCTGGCGGGGCGCCGCCGGCCCTCCCTCGCATCGGCGAACGGCGGCCGCGGCCTGTGGATGATCCACCAGCTCTGCGATCTGGTCGGGGTCCGCGCCACCGACACGGGCTTCGCCCTGCGGCTCCCCATGGCAACGCCGTGAGAACGGCGGCCACCTAGACTGTCACGGGGTGGGGCCAGAGAGCACAGACCAGTACCAACGATGGGGGTGAAGGACTTCGGTGGAGACCATCGGACCTGAAACGGGTGATTCGTTGAGCGCGGGCCCTCCTACCGCAGGACAGCGCCGCAGGCTCGCCCTGAAGGGTGTCCGTGGAGCTGTGGCCAAGGGCCGCGACTTCACACGCGAGGCCCTGCGGGACTGGGGCTGGGACGGGACCGAGACCGCCGAGGACACCCTGCTCCTCGTATCCGAGCTGCTGACCAACGCCTCCCTCCACGCGGAAGGCTGTCACGAGCTCGTACTCACGGCCGGGGAGACCCTGCGCATCGAGGTCTACGACGGCTCGACCACACTTCCCAGCCGCCACCCGGCCCCGCAGCGCGGCATCCCGGGCGGGCACGGCCTGCACATCGTGGAGCGCCTGTCCGACCGCTGGGGCTCGCACGCCCACGAGGGCGGCAAGGCCGTATGGGCGGAGATCGAGGCGTCCCGGCTGAAGTCCGGCAGGCCCACCGGTCGATGACCGGTCCGGCGCACTCCCGCTCGCGCGCTCGGGCGTCCGCCCGAGAGGGATTCGATCGCCGCCGTCCGTGGGGACGGAAGTCGGTTCGGCGCTGTTGAGCCCCGCAGGGTCCCACCGGGTTGCGGGTGCCGCCGCCCGACGCGATCACCTCCGTCGCCCCGGAGAGCCGGACGGCGACGGCGTCAGCGACGGTCCGTGCCGCGGCGAGGGCCCGGCTCGTCAGGCGGTGGACACGCGCGCGGCGGCATCGCGGCTGTCCGCTTCCCAGGGCGGGGCTGCGGCCGAGTCGGTCCAGGCGGCCAGGGCTTCGCCGTCGACGCAGACGATGCCGCAAGCGGCGGCGTACTCAAGGGCGGGGGCGGTGTAGGAGCTCGTGGTGACGACGATCGCCACGTCGGCGCCGTGAACGGCGAAGCAGGTGCCGCCGAAGCGCTGCAGGTCCTGCGAGCCGACGCGATGGGTGTCGGCGTAGTGCTTGCACTGAACGACGACACGCAGTCCGTCCGGGGTCGTGGCGATGACGTCGGCCCCCAAGTCGCCCGCACCGCCCACCACTTCCACAGGCGTGCAGCCGTCACGCGCACACAGCGCGGCTATCGTGTGCTCGAAGCCGTCGGCGTCGGCCGCGGCGTGGTCCAGCGCACTGGAACCGACGTCGGGCACCTCTCCGGCGGCGGGCACGTCCCGTACCGCCGTCGCCTCGATCGGGTACGGATCCCCGTGCGCGGCCGGGCCGGGAGCCCCAGGGGTGGTGGAACGCCGGCGGACGGGCGAGACGCTCCACTTGGCCAGCGCCACCCCAACCGCGAGGACCACCGCGGCGGCGACGGGTACGACCCACACCTCCGCCCCGGCCCCCGCTGCGGTCTTGAGGAAGACGGCCAGACCGCCGACACAGATCCCCACGAGCCCCACGGCCAGCACCACATCGCGCCCGAACGGCGCGGAACCGCCCCCGGCCTTCCTTCTGCCTTCCCCCGGCAACGTCATGCGGGAGCCCTCTCTCGATCGGTTCGGACGCGCCGCGGTCCCGGACCCGTGGGGGTCCGGGACCGCGGCGGTGGACGCCGGGCGTGCGGGTCAGTGCTTGAAGACGTCCTTGATCTTTTCCTTGGCCTGGCGGGCGTCGCCCTTTGCTTGCTCCGCACGGCCCTCGGTCGTCAGTCGCTTGTTGCCCACCAGGCGGCCGGCCGTCTCCTTGAGTTTGCCCTTGGCCTGCTCGGTCCTGGCCCGGCTCTTCTCGTCCTTCGACACAGCTGATCACTCCCTGAGGGACGGGGAACTCCTTGCCCTCCTCGTCTGACCCGGATCGCGGCCCGCAAACGCACAGGCCGACTCCTGCGGGAGCACCCGCCCGCCACCCGAAAGCGTGCCTGCCGGCTCAGGGTCGGCGTCGAGTGCTCAGTCGGACTGCCCAGCGCTGGTGATCAGTCCTATCAGCGCCGGCAGCCCGCCGTCGGACACTGCGCGGCGCTGACGGTCTGCCGGGGTGCCTTCCTGGAGCAGCCGGTGCGCGAGGGCGCTGACCTCCCGGAGGTCACCGGCCTCTTCCAGGGCCGGTGAGATGTGGCGGATGAGAGAGCACAGGACGTCGCCGCTGCTTCCGGGGCGGCCGTCCGGCCCTAGGAGGGTGCCGTTCAATCCGTATCGGGCGGCGTGCCAGCTCGAAGCTTGGAGAAGTTCCGCGTCCGCCGCAGTGGCCGGCGGGGTGCCCGCCTTCTCCTCGGCGATCGCCGTGGCGACCAGGGCGCGGACGATGCCGGCGAGCATCACGGCGTCGTCCGGCCTCAGTTGTACGTCCAGGCAGCGCACCTCTACGGTCGGGTAGCGGTCGGACAGCCTTGCCTGCCAGTAGACCTGTCCTCGGTCGGCGATCACTCCGGAGGCCACCAGTGCCTGCAGCCTTCGCTCGTAGTCGGCGATCCCGTCGAAGTGCGGAGGCAGGCCGCTGACCGGCCAGCGGCTGAAGACGATGGTCCGCCAGCTGGCAAATCCAGTGTCGCGCCCGTCCCACAGGGGCGAGTTCGCCGACATGGCCAGCAGCGTCGGCAGCCACACCCGGATGCGGTTCAGTACGGCCACGCCCGTCTCGGCATCGGGAATCCCCACATGGACGTGCATCCCGCAGATGAGGTGCTCGTCCACCAGTTGGCGCGCCTCCCCCTCCATCTTCAAGTACCGGGGTGTCCGTGTGACGGGCACCGGCAGCGCCCCTCGCACCGGCGCCGCACCGGTCGCCGCAACCCGGCAGCCGCTGGCCTCTGCAGCTGACGCCAGCGCATGGCGCAGCCGAAGCAGGTGCCCTCCGACTTCCTCGAGGTTCCAGCAGACGGGAGTGGCCACCTCGATCTGCGCCTGGAGCAGCTCGTCCTGGACTTCGCCCTGTTCCGTGAGGGCGCCGAGGCCAGCCCTACGGCGCACCTCCTCGACCAGCGGAGTCGGGACGGCGGTGTCCGGGTCCAGCAGCAGATACTCTTCTTCGACTCCGAGGGTGATCACCTCCTGCGGCTACCCGCACGTCCCATGATCACCCCCACCTGCCCGGTCGGATCCCGCCACTGGCCAGGGCAGGGGCGTACGCAGGGCACTGTGCCCGTGAAGTGACCTACGAGCGCGCCGCAGGGTTACGGTGAACGGGTGGGCCCGGCTCGGGGAGCGGTTCTCCCTCGCTTTCCGCGAGGGTGCTCCGGTCGCCGGTTTCGGGGTCCCCGCCAGTCGCCGCGGAGGTCTACCCCGGCCAGGTGCCCGTGACCCGCCGGGTCGCGAGGGCCCCGGACCGGTCGACGGCCGCCTTGACGACGGCGAAGATCGCGCCTTGGAGGGCGGCGGCAATCAGGATCTCCTTCCAGGAGCGGTCCTCATCTGTGGCATCTGGGGCATCCCCCTCCCCTTCGATCACCTTCCAGGCCTGCCTGAACGCCATCCCTGCGAGCATGCCGCTCGCCGCCCCCAGCACCAGCCCGACCGGCTTGTACGCGACCTTGGACGCCTTCACTTTCGCCCCCGGCCACGACGCACCAGCAGGATGACGATCAAGGCCGCTCCGATGGCGATCAGCGGAGTGCGGTTGGCCCATGCCCTGGTGGCAACCCGGTCTGCTTCGTCGAGTACCGGGTCCGGTGTCTTGTCCTTCGAAATTCGCGGTCTGCTCCGTCATCACGGACGCCTTCTCCATGGCGTGTGCCGTGAGGTCCTGGGCCTGAGCCTTGGCGTCGGCCGCCACGTCCATGGCCTGCGCCTTGATATCGGCTGCCTTCTCCTTGGCCTGGGCCTTGACGTCGGCCTTGGCCGCAAGTGCTTCGACGGTCTGGCCGAGCTCATCGCGAGTGTGCTCGATCCGGACGCGCAGTTCCTCGGACGAGGGGGTGGAGTCGCTCTTGTGGGAGTGGCTCGGCTGGTTTGGCAGGTTCGGCTGGTTTGGCAGGTTCGGCTGGTTCCTCATCGGTGGGCCCTCTCCTTGATCTCGGCCACATCGGCCTTGACGCTGTTCACGGTCTGCTCGGGCACGGGTGGGACGGACCGCGCGATCCGCTTCTTGCCGACCACCGCCGGCGCGGTCGCCGTTCAGCCGGATGGCGCCGGGCAGGACGCCATCGACCCTTGCCGGGGAAATGCGTGAGGGGGCCCGAACTCGCGGAGTTCGGACCCCCTCACGCGGGGAGTCAGGCGGGCCGACCGCCGAAGGGGGCGCCGGTGCCGTAGTACGTGCCCAGCTCCTCGTGGTATCCCGCGTCCCCGAGGTGCTTGTCCCGGTGGAACTCGGGAGCGCTCTTGATCTGCTCCTTGGTCCGGTCCACGTAGACCTTCTTGTCCTCCGGGTCGACCCGGAGGACCGTGCTCGCCGGCAGCAGGACCTCCTTGCCGAAGATCCAGACCCCGGTGTCCACGACCAGATGGGCGTCACCGACCTCGTCGGAGTGCTTGTCCACCTTGCCGATGTCACCGTCGACCGCCTCGACCTTGAAACCGGTCAGATCGGTCCCGGCCAGATGGCCCGAGGTGGACTTGTAACTCCACACATGCTCAGTCACGCGAAAACAACTCCTCCGGTAAGCGGAGGACGGCAAAGGGATCACCCCTGCCGCCCCTCCATTTCCGATGCCTTGCAGCGGACGGCGTCGCCTTCCGCTTGGACTCCCGCCTGCCCCTGTCCCGGAACCCCATGCCTGCGTCACTGAAGAGAATTCGGAACGGCAGCCGCAGGTGCGTGGCATCAGCCGGTATCGAGGCCACCGATCAGGCCGCTGAGGAACCGGATGCAACCACTGGCCGGGCCCACGCCACGCGTACGGGGAAGGAGGGCTGGTCAGTCCTTGAGAAACGGCCTGGAGCAGGTCGCCGACCTTGGCTCCTCCGCGTCGAACGGACGGACCCCGGCTCGGTGAAGGCTGGTGGCCTCGCCCAGGGCAAGGCCGTCACCATCGGCGCCGACGAACCACCCCAGGCCACGTCTGCCCCGTACTTCAGCGAGCCGCGCACCGGCCTGAGGACGGCCAGGCCACGATGGTTGCCCGCAGGCGCGGACGCGTGCGGACAGCAGAGGAGAAAACCTTGGTCACTGTCGACGTTCAGCACTGCGGCAGCTCGGTCCTGGTCAGAGTCACCGGCGCACTCGACGGGGCCGCGGACGAGAAGCTCCAACAAGCGCTGGACGGTGTCACTGCTTACCAGCGGGACCTTCTGGTGGACCTGCACGGGGTCGCGGTCATGGACGGTGATGGCCTGCTGCACCTCTTGGACCTGCACCGGCGCGCGGAGTGCCTGGGCTTGCGGGTGCTGGTCACCGGCTGGCAGTCGCAGCCCCAGCAGTGCATGGCCGAGGTGGTCGGCATCCCCGGGCCCGGCTCGGCGACCGGAGAGCGGTACGCGCTGGCGGGGTTCCGCCGCCTCATCGAGGACCGGGCGCAGCGCGCCCGGGACCGTGCGGATTCCGCTGCCGGGTGGCCGCCGCTCGCCTAGTGCGGGTGGCCCGCCGGCGTCGCATTCCGCCGCCAAAGAATCGTCGATGTCACGTGATGGACCTCCCCTCGTGCCGCCGATCACGCAGCCCGCTCTTAGCCGAGATGGACGTACTCGGCGTGCCCGCGGCGAAAGGAAGGCGAAGGCTTTCCCCTGGGGCATGACTGCCGCCTGCCGGGTGGACGGCAGAAGTTCTCGCTGGCCCCGCAGGCCGCCCAGGAGGAGACGTAACGCATGGTGCAGAAGAAGGCGACCAAAGCCACGGCCAAGAAGGCCGCGCCTGCCAAGCCGAAGAAGCAGGCCGGCTCCCCCGGCGTGTCTGGCCGAACCGCCCCGCGACCGCACGAGCCATTGCCTGCGAAACCGGACCAGGACGGCCCGGACACCCTCAGCCCCACGGGACAGCCCACCGGCGCGCCCCAGGCCGCGGTGGCGCAGGGCGGTGCGTACCTGACGACCGCGCAGGGGGCCCGGCTGTACGAGAGCGATCATTCGTTGAAGGCGGGTGCGCGGGGGCCGGTGCTGCTGCAGGACCACCACCTGCGGGAGAAGATCACGCACTTCGACCACGAGCGGATTCCCGAGCGGGTCGTCCACGCGCGTGGTGCCGCCGCCCACGGGATCTTCCAGGGCTACGGCACCGCGGGGAAGGTCACCAAGGCGGCATTTTTGGCGAAGGGCGCCGAGACGCCGGTCTTCGTACGGTTCTCCACGGTCCTCGGATCGCGCGGCTCGGCGGACACGGTGCGTGACACGCGCGGGTTCGCCACGAAGTTCTACACCGGTGAGGGCACCTTCGACCTGGTGGGCAACAACATTCCGGTGTTCTTCATCCAGGACGCCGTCAAGTTCCCCGACGTCATCCACGCCGGCAAACCGCACCCCGACCGGGAGATCCCGCAGGCGCAGAGCGCGCACGACACGTTCTGGGACTTCGTGTCCCTGCACACCGAGGCCACCCACCACACCATCTGGAACATGTCCGACCGGGCGATCCCCCGCTCGCTGCGGATGATGGAGGGCTTCGGCGTCCACACCTTCCGCCTCGTCAACGCCAAGGGCGCCACGACGCTGGTGAAGTTCCACTGGAAGCCGAAGCTCGGCGTGCACTCCCTGGTCTGGGAGGAGGCGCAGATCACCAACGGCATGGACCCGGACTTCCACCGCCGTGACCTGGCCGACGCGATCGAGGCGGGCGCGTTCCCCCAGTGGGAACTGGGCATCCAGACCTTCCCCGACACCGCGGACCAGACCTTCGAGGGCATCGACCTGCTCGACCCCACGAAGATCGTTCCGGAGGAACTGGCCCCGGTCCGCCCCATCGGGCTGATGACGCTGAACGCCAACCCGACGAACTACTTCGCGGAGACCGAGCAGGTCGCCTTCCACCCCGGCCACCTGGTCCCGGGCATCGATGTCACCGACGACCCGCTGCTCGCAGGCAGGCTCTTCTCGTACCTCGATACGCAGATCAGCAGGCTCGGCGGCCCCAACTTCGGCCAGCTCCCCATCAACCGCCCGCACGCCCCCGTCAACGACATGCTCCGCGACGGCATGCACCAGACCGCCGTCCACGCCGGGGCCGCGCCGTACCGGCCCAACAGCCTCGACGGAGGCTGCCCCTTCCTCGCCGGTGCCGATACGGGCGCCTTCATCGAGGTACCCGTCGCCCTGCCCGCGGCAGCGAAGGTCCGCGAGGCTCCCGCCTCGTTCGCCGACCACTTCTCCCAGCCGCGCCTCTTCTGGCTGAGCATGACGCCGGTCGAGCGCGAGCACATCATCGCCGCGTATACCTTCGAGCTCACCAAGTGCCACGAGCAGGCCGTCAAGGAACGCGCACTGTCCGTCCTGGCGAACATCGACCCGCAGCTGTGCGAGGAGGTGGCCACCGGGCTCGGACTTCCCGCGCCGGCCCCAACCCAGCCCCTCACCGAACCGGCACCGAGCCCGGCGCTGTCCCAAGTCGGCGGCACCTGGCCGCTCGACGGACGGGTCGTCGGCATCGTCGCCGACGCCGGTTCCGATCTGAAGGGCGTCCGTACCGTGCGGGACGCCGTCCTGAAGGCCGGAATGGTCCCGCTCGTGATCGCCCCCACCGGGGGCACGCTCGGAACCGGGAAGAGCCCGGTCACGGTCCAGCGGACGTTCGCCGCCACGCGTTCCATCGAGTTCGACGCCCTCCTCCTCTCCGGCACGCCCGCGGCCGCGGCCGACGCCCGCGGCGCCCGCGACTCCAAGGCCGGAGCCCCGTACTCGAACGGCCCCGACCCCCGAGTCCTCCTGCTGCTCGCGGAGGCCTACCGCCACGGCAAGGCCATCGGCGGCTGGAACGACTCGTCCCGCATCCTGAACGCGGCCGGCATCCGGGAGGGTGACCCCGGCATCACGTTCGCCGGCAGCCCCACCGCCGCCTTCAAGGGCATCGCCCAGGGGCTGACGGAACACCGCGCCTGGGACAGGTTCCCCACCTCGGTCTGAACAAGGCCCACCGGGTCCGCACGGCCCAAGGAAGCCTCGGCCTCTGCTCCCCTGAAGCAGGGGCCGACCGACGGTCATCGTGCACCGAAGCCGCAGGGATGTACTCGGGCTGCCCGTTGCAAGATCGGGTAGGCGGAAAGGGCTCGTCCCGCGCGGTGGGCCGCGTGCGGCCTGGCGCCGCGCCCGGCGCGTCGGCCGCCCCTCGTGCCGGACCGTGGTTCAGGGGGTAGCGGTGAGCGGGATGAACGCTGTGATCGTCTTGCCGTCGCCATACGGCCGGATCTCCGTATGGTCGGCGATCCGGTTGACCAGCAACCAGCCGAACCCACCCGGTACATCAAGGGGTGTTCCCGGCGTGCGAGGGAACAGCGAAGATCTGTCCGACACTGCGACCGCCACACATCCCGCGAGAGGCACGACGCGGAAGTCGCTGACGCCGCCGGCGTGGCGGTCCGCGTTGGAGACCAGCTCGGAAACGACCAGCAGCACGTCGTTCACCAGGTGGTCCCCCACACCGCTCGCCACCAGGACATCGCGGGCGATCGACCGGGCGTCCTCACATCTCAGACCGGCCGTGCGACGTGGCGCATCCGACATCACCTCTCGCTTCATGACTCGCTTCTTCCCCTTCTCGCCCACTCAACCCACCAGGACGCCTGCGACACATCTCTTCGTCGACTCCGAGCGGGGGCCTTGTCGAGCCGGCGCCGCAGGAACGGGGTGGGCACCCGCCGTTCTCCACCGCCGCCGATGATGCAGCCCTCGAAGGTCGCGCATACCGGTCCCAGACGCGGGCATCCGCACGATATCCAGTCGAGGTGATCATGAGGACAAGGAGTGTCCGTGCTGCCCTTCAACGTGACCGAGAGCGGTGTGCTGATCATCCGACTGCCGGCCGATCTGGATATCGGCGGCCGGGCCGCAGCCGCCTGGGCGATCGACGGATACCTCGCCGCCCACCGGTCCGCACCCGTCATGCTGGAGCTCTCGGACGCGCCGCTGAGTACCGCCGCGGTGAGCACGGTCGTACGAACCCACCGCATGTGCCGCTCGTCAGGAGCACCGCTGGCCGTCCTCGCGGCGACCGCCGAAGCTCGCCGGGCGCTGGAGGCACAGGCGGGGGCCGAGGGGTTGGCCGTCCAACCCACCCGAGCCCTGGCCGCCTCCGCGCTCTCGGCCACCTCGTCGGCGGTAGCCACAGCAGCGTAGGCCGCACCCTGGCCCTGCCGGGGGCTCGCGCCACCCGGCGGCCCGCGCCCGTGAGGAGGCGCGGCTTGCGTACTCCCCCATTGCACGAGGAGATCCCTTCATGAGTACCACCCCGGTCCTGGAAGTCACCCCTCGCCGATCGGTGCACGCAGCCGCCCGTATAGCCGTTGGTCGCCCGCATTCGGCGCTCGACGCGATGCTGGATGCCGCCTACGAGACGCACCGCCGTTTCCGGCACGGCGCGTTCGCCGAGCCGTGCCCGACCTGCCACGTCTCGGCGGGCGAGCTCTGCCTGGCGCGACGCAGTGTGCACGCTGCCCGCCGGCTGGCACACCGCGCCCGGGCAACCCAGAGCGGCCCGGGCTTCCCTCCTTTCACCGCACGGTGACCCGCTGGACGGCGGCGCGATGGACATCGACCGTGCGCCGCTGCTCTACGAAGCCCTGCGCACGCTGATCACCCACTCTCAACACGGCCACCGGCCCGCTCCGTGTCGCCGGGGGCGCAGCAACAGGGCGGGGGCGACAGCGTGTTGCTGCCGCCCCCGCCCTGGAGTGCTTGGTGTCCGCTCGCGCTACAGACGGTGCGGTCCGTCGTAGTAGCCGCCGACCTGGCGCTGGTAGTCGGCATCACCGAGGTGCTTGTCCTTGTCGAACTCCGGAGCGTTCTTGATCTGCTCCTTCGTCCGGTCGACATAGATCTTCTCGTCGTTCGCGTCGATCCGGCTGATCGTGCCCGCCGGCAGCAGGACTTCCTTGCCGAAGATCCACGGACCGGTGTCGACCACGATGTACGAGGACCCGACTTCATCCGAGTGCTTGTCGACCTTGCCGATGGAACCGTCGCTCGCCTCGACCTTGTACCCCGTCAGATCCGACCCACCCAGACGGCCGGCAGTCTCGCGGTAACCCCAGAAATTCTCAGTCATGCGAAAAACAACTCCTCCGGTTATGGGGACGCAGGGAAATGGAAATCCCTACCGCACCTTTCTCTGCTGTGTTCACGGCGGAACTCTCGTTCCGGCCCACCGATCACCTGCCCCGCTTTTCGCCCCGTACACCGGGCCCGATATCCAATGCCACCTGGTAGGCCAAATACAGGCCCCCGCACATGGCGAGGCGGCGGTGGCCTGTGACCCCCGATCGGGGGTCACAGGCCACCGCCACACCACATCTGAACTGCGACTCCGTGAACCAGCTACCAGCGATACCACCGGCCACTGCCACCCTTCGGGCGGGCGACCTATCGACGCAGGCGGGAAAACGTTTCGACCGTCCTCGGCAGCATGAACCGTGCAACCTCGTACCGCGGGCTCATCGTCGTACCGGCGATCGCATCACCGGACGATTCCCCACCGGGCGGCATCGACAGCTCGATGCGGCAGAGCAGACAAGCCCCCGTTTTCAAGCGGCCGCGTGCGGCTTCCGTTTAGCCCACACGGGTGGGGTAGGAGGGCCGCATGTTCAACAAGCACCGAAGTGTTCGTACGACTGCTGTACTTGCCATCAGCTGGGCCGCCTTGACGGGTGTCGAGCGGGTGAGCGAAGGCGCATCCTGGCGGATGGCTCTGCTGCGCGGGCTGGTGTGGGCGGTCGCGATAGCCGGTGCGTGGTGGTTTGCCGAATGGACTCAGATGGGCCGCCGCACCCGGAGCGACCTCGCAGATCCGGCTGCCACCCGCCGGGATCCGAGCGGAACGACGAGGAGCCACACATGACAGACCGACGTCGTAACGCCCTACGGTTCTCCGACGGCTTGCCGCTTCGGCCGCCCTCGCTCGGCCCCCGCCTCCTGACGGAGGCCCTTGACGTCATTTCACGCCGCATACGGTTCCGTCGCGCCGCAGGCACCATAGCCGTCTGCACGTCTGCTTCCGGGGACCGGTCGCACCCCGACCGATGGAGCAGGTCCGGAGGGAGCGCCTCAACCCGGCCCCGGCACCGGAGCCCATTCCCGGGCGTCACGGACCCTCACGAGCGTGCCCGAGAAGTGATCGAGTCCCATACCACCAGCCCCAGCGACCTGGCGTCGCTTCTCAAGATGTTGGGCCTGGCGCCGCCCGAAGAGCCGCACGGAAGCCGATCCCGTACCGAAGGCGACCGAGGCCACCCTGGGCCGCAGTAACGGGCAGCGGTGATCGGGGGCAGGTCTGCCCGGCATCCTCTTCCGCTCCCGGGCAGTGCCGCGCACACCTACGCGTTGCGAGTCGCACTACGACCGAACCCCCGCCCCGTACCCGGGGACAGGCCGATCGGACGAAGTCCCCTGCGCAAGCCATTCGGAGGGGGACCTCAGCGGCAAGCCACGCACGGCGTCCAGAGCGAGCAAGCCCCGAATCGCCAGGGGCGAAGCCGGTGTCAGGCGGCCGCCCCGCCCTCCCAATGGCGTTTCACGTACCGAGTTCCGCCCTCGCCCGGCACGAATCCGGCGTCAGACGGCATATCTGAACCGGGTATCGTTGCTGGCGGCTTGGAACACCGCCCGGAAGCGGTGGGACGAGCCTTTTCCACGCGGGCTCGCGAGCCAGGGGCGGACGGTGAGGAAACGATGATCTCGCAGGGCAGCAGGGAGCGGCCGGTCCAGAGCCTTGGCCATGGGGATCACGTATGTCTGGCGTTCGCCGACGATTCCGAGCAGCGCCGGGTGGTCACCGCCTACGTGTCCGATGGGTTGAAGCGCGGTGAGCGAGTACTGTATTTCGCCGACCGCCAGAAGCCTGCCTCGGTGCTCGACTGGCTTCGGTCGACGCAGACGGATCCGGACGCCGCGTTGTCCAGCGGACAGCTACAGGTGATCGCTGCCAGCGACCGCTACCTGGTTTCGGGACGTTTCGACGCCATGGCGATGGCGGCCACCCTGCGGCAGGAGATGGCAAGCGCTGCGGCCTCTGGCTTCAAGGGATTCCGGGTCGTCGGTGAAATGAGCTGGGTCCTACGTGAGATCGCCGGCGCGGACGAGCTCGCCGCGTACGAGAGCATGGTCAATTCGGTCTTCGAGGGACAGCCTGCTTCGGCCGTCTGCCAGTACGATGCCCGCCTCTTTCACCCCGCTCAACTGCAGACCTACGACCACTGCCACCCGGGCACCGTGGAACTCTCCCCGCTCTACGAAGACAGACTGTTGCGGATCGTTCCCACCTTCGAGGAAGGGGAACGCACGATGCGTGTGATCGGCACCGTGGACGACCGCACCACCGACGCCCTGACTGCGGTTCTGGACGCCACCCTCGACTGGGCCGGGGACGTGCGGGTGGACATGAGTGCGCTCGAGTTCATCGACCTGGCCGGTCTGCGCGCTCTGGCGCACACCGCCGAGCGATACGAGCCGGGCCGCCGCCTGCGGGTGGTGGAACTTGCTCCGCTGCTGTGCCAGGTCATAGCCGTGGCCGGGTTCGACCAACAAGTCGCCCTGGTCGTCACCTCCCCGGGAGCCTCGGCATGAGCAGCGTGATCGACGTGACCGCCTGGCAGCCCGACCGGACCCCCCGGTTGGTGCACCAAGGCCTGGTTTACGGGTCCGACGAGGCGTTCTTGGCTGCGACCGTCCCGTTCTGCCTGGACGGTCTCCAGCATGACGAGGCAGTCCTCGCCGTCACCACACCCGCCAACATCGACCTGCTGCGTCAGCAACTCGGCAGCGCCGCCGACGCAGTTCAATTCATCGCGGCCGACGACTGGTACAAGACTCCCGGCAGCACCCTCGGCGCCTACTACCGCTACGTCGACGAACGCACCGCCACTGGACGCCATTCCCAGGTACGCGTGATCGGTGAGCCCGTCTGGCACGGCCGCGACGCATTGGAAACCGACGAGTGGACCCGCTACGAGGCCGTCATCAACCTCGCCTTCGCCCACTGCCCGGCATGGATCGTCTGCCCCTATGACACACGGACGGTCCCCGACCGGATCGTCACCGACGCCCGCCGTACCCACCCGCAGCTGGTGACCGGCCCGGCTGCCGAAACAAGCGGTCACTACGCCCCTCCCCAGGGCGCCGCCTGGCATCGGAACCCGTCACCGGTTCCCGAGCCGGGAAGCAACGCCGCGATGGGCTTCGGCACCGACTTGCACCACGTGCGCGCGTTCGTCGCCCGGCAGGCCGCGCAGCTGGGGATGTCCCCTCAGGGGGCGGAGCGTTTGACTTTCGCCGTCAACGAAGTGGCCACCAACGCCGTTCAGCACGGCGGAGGACGCGGCGAGGTCTCGGTGTGGCGTACGGGGCACAAGGTCATCTGCGAGATCAGCGACCCCGGCCCCACCCGCTTCCCTGCCGAAACCGGGTGGACGCTCGGCTACCTGCCACCGGACCCCGGCCTGCCCCGCGGGCACGGCCTGTGGACCGTGCGCCAGTTGTGCGACCTGGTCGAAGTCCACTCCGGCACCCCGGCCACGGTCGTTCGCCTCCACCTGAACCTTTCCTGAATCACCCGGCCGGTCAGTGGGTCCAGTCCCGCCCGTGGCCGGGTCAGGGAATCGGGACCCGTGGCCCGGCGTTGTCCCACACATGGACGATGCACCCCGGTACGGCCATGAAGAGCTCGACCCGTCCGCCGTCGCGGCTGCGCGCGACCGCCTGGCGGCTGACCGCGACGACACGCTCGATCGGGTGGCCGCGCTGGGGCGCGACTTCGACGGGATCGTCGCGGCGAACGCCTTGGTCGCGGTCGACGACGAGCACGACCCCGAAGGGGCCAGTACGGCCTTCGAGCGTGCCCACGTGGCCTCCCTGATCGCGCGGGCACACGACCATTTGGACGAGCTGGACCAGGCGCTGGAACGGCTCGAACGGGGCGACTACGGGCAGTGCGAGGGGTGCGGCGCAACGATTCCGCCCGAGCGCCTGGAGATCCGGCCGGCCGCGACCACCTGTGTGCTCTGCGCCGGCTCCGACCCGCGCCGTCCCTCACACTCCACCTGACGCCAAAGGCTTCTCGGCCGACCGCCGCTCATGCTGTCGCCATGTCCACGAGAGACGGCACTCAGCAGTTCTGGTCGGACGGACGGGCTCCTCAGCGAGCCAGGAGCTCGTCGAGAAGCTTGTCGAGGTCGAGGAACTCCTCCCCGGCAGCGACGACTGCGTAGGTGTCGTCCAGGAAGTTCCTCAGCGCGAGGGCGTCCACGAGGACAACGGCGTTGTCCTGCTGATCGGCGCTCATGCCGATCAGTTCGACGCGGAGTTCGTCGCGGCCGGACCCCTTGTCGGGGCGGAACGCGACGTCGCCCTCCCCCACCGGGCGGTGGAGCCCCTCGGCCAGCATCTGCCGGTCGAAGTGCCACCGTGCCAAGACGTTGTCACCGTCCAAGAATTCCGCCTGCACCACGTACGGGTCTCCGCCGTCATACGCGAAGCGGGCAAGGAAATACACGTGACCCGTCGCCGTCTCGAGGCGCACGACGATCAGAGCAGACACACGGGACATCGATGGGCCTCCAGGGTGGGCTGTCAGCCACGCGTGTGCCCCGCTCCGCCCCCACCACACTGCACCGATTGGGGGAACCACGAGACCGCAGGCTCTGGGGACCTCCAGATGGAGATCGTGACGACGGGGGTCTTCGCGCGCCCCCGGCACACCGATACCCGGGCGTCATGGCCGGCCGGTGAGCGGCCGGCCAGCACCTCGGGGTCAGACGAGGTCGAACCGGTCGAGGTTCATCACCTTGTCCCACGCCGCCACGAAGTCACCCACAAGCTTCTCTCCTGCGTCCTTCGCGGCGTAGACCTCCGCGATGGCCCGGAGCTGGGAGTGCGAACCGAAGACGAGGTCGACGGCGGTGGCCGTCCACTTGACCTCGCCCGTCGCGACGTCCCGGCCCTCGAAGACGTTCTCGGCGGAGGCCGACGCCTTCCACTCGGTACCCATGTCGAGCAGGTTGACGAAGAAGTCGTTCGTCAGCATCTCCGGCCGGTTGGTGAAGACCCCGTGCGGGGACCCGCCGAAGCCGGTGTTCAAGGCCCGCATGCCACCGGTCAGCACCGTCATCTCGGGTGCGGTCAGGTTCAACATGCCGGCACGGTCGAGCAGGAGCGTCTCCGGCGGCAGCTTCTCTCCCGTCCGGAGGTAGTTGCGGAACCCGTCCGCCCTGGGTTCGAGCACGGAGAAGGACTCCACATCGGTCTGCTCCTGCGAGGCGTCCGTGCGCCCCGGTGCGAACGGGACCGTGACGGCGTGCCCGGCATTCTTCGCGGCCCGCTCGACGGCCGCGCACCCGCCCAGCACGATCAGGTCGGCGAGCGAGACCTTCGCCCCGCCGGCGGCCTGGGACGCATTGAAGTCCTGCTGGATCCGCTCGAGGGCCTGGAGCACCTCGGCCACCTCGGGCAGGTCGTTGACCTCCCAGTCCTTCTGCGGTGCGAGCCTGATCCGCGCCCCGTTGGCCCCGCCGCGCATGTCGGTGCCGCGGAAGCTCGCCGCCGACGCCCAGGCCGTGGTGACGAGTTGGGGGACGGAGAGCCCCGTCGCGAGGATCCGGCCCTTGAGGTCGGCGATCTCCGCGTCCCCGACCAGTGCGTGATCGACCGCGGGAACGGGGTCCTGCCACAGCTGCGGCCCGGGGACCCACGGCCCGAGGTAGCGCGAGAGGGGCCCCATGTCGCGGTGCAGCAGCTTGTACCAGGCCTTGGCGAACGCGTCCGCGAGCCTGTCCGGGTTCTCGTGGAAGCCCTTCGAGATCGGCCCGTAGACCGGATCCAGCTTCATCGACAGGTCCGTCGTCAGCATCATGGGCGCGTGCCGCTTCGACGGATCGTGGGCGTCGGGCACGGTGCCCTGGGCCGCCGGGTCCGTCGGGGTCCACTGCTGTGCGCCGGCGGGGCTGGTCGTCAGCTCCCAGTCGTACCGGAACAGGTTGTCCAGGTACCCGTTGTCCCACTTCGTCGGCTCGGAGGTCCACGCGCCCTCGAGCCCGCTGGTGAGGGAGTCGACGCCCGCCCCGCTGCCGTACGAGTTCTTCCATCCGAGGGCCTGCTGCTCGATGGGGCAGCCCTCGGGCTCCGGACCGATGTACTCGGCTCCGACCGCACCGTGGCACTTGCCGAAGGTGTGGCCGCCGATGATCAGCGCGGCCGTCTCCTCGTCGTTCATCGCCATGCGCGCGAAGGTCTCGCGAATGTCCCGGGCGGCTGCGAGCGGATCCGGATTCCCGTTGGGCCCCTCGGGATTGACGTAGATCAGTCCCATCTGCACCGCGCCGAAGGGACCGGTGAGTTCCCTGTCGCCGCTGTAGCGCTCGTCCCCGAGCCAGGTGTCCTCCGGACCCCAGAAAATCTCCTCGGGCTCCCAGATGTCCTCCCGCCCGAAACCGAACCCGAACGTCTTCAACCCCATGGATTCGATGGCGCAATTGCCGGCGAACACCAGCAGGTCGGCCCAGGAGATCTTCCGGCCGTACTTCTGCTTCACCGGCCAGAGCAAACGGCGGGCCTTGTCGAGGCTCGCATTGTCCGGCCAGCTGTTGAGGGGCGCGAAGCGCTGCGCGCCGGAACCGCCCCCGCCGCGGCCGTCGGCGATGCGGTACGTGCCCGCGGCGTGCCAGCTCATCCGGATGAAGAGCGGTCCGTAGTGGCCGTAGTCGGCGGGCCACCACGCCTGCGAAGCGGTCATCACCTCGAAGACGTCCTGCTTCAGCTCGTCGACGTCCAAGGACGCGAACTCTGCCGCGTAGTCGAAGTCCTGACCCATCGGATTGGATCCGGGCGCATGCTGGTGGAGAACCTGAAGGTCCAGCTGATTCGGCCACCAGTCCCGGTTCGTCCTGGGGCGAGTCGGCGCGGGGGTCGGGGAGGGGATTACCGGGTTCTCGCTGTCGCTGCCGGACACGTCAGCCCTTCTTCCTGTCTTGGTGTGTTCCTCTGCCGGCCGCGCTGCCCACTCTTGGTGCCGTCCGCTTTGCGAGTCGAGCACGGCGACCCACGCTGCCGACGAGAACATGTCCTCAGGGACGAGGTCGATAATCGAGCGCGTATCGGCGTCCGTATGGTCGCGCACCGCAGACCGCACTGCTACGAGAACACGCAGAGCACCGCTACGTAACAAGCACTCGAAATCCAAGGGTGACATTTTCCGATCATCACGATCTCCCCCGCTGATATGAGAATCGGAAGCGGAATTGACGACCGTCCCGACGTGCAATTGGAGAGGCGAACCGAAATGAGCGACCTGCTGGAGCGGCTGAGAGGGCGCGGCTGGCGCATGACGTCCCAGCGGCGCGTCGTAGCAGAAGCCCTCGACGGCGAGCACGTGCACCTCACGGCCGACGAGGTGCACGCCCGCGCGGCACGGCGCCTCCCCGAGATCGCCCGGGCCACCGTCTACAACACCCTGGGCGAACTGGTCGCGCTCGGTGAGGTGATGGAGGTCTGCGCCCACGGCCGCGCGAAGCGTTACGACCCCAACGCGCACCGTCCGCACCAGCACCTCGTGTGCTCCGGCTGCGGCATCATCCGCGACGTCCACCCGACCGGCGATCCCCTGGCCGGACTTCCGGCGGAGCAGCGGTTCGGCTTCACCGTGTCCGGGGCCGAAGTCACGTTCCGCGGTCTGTGCCCCGCGTGCACTCCCGGTCAGCCACGGGCCGGTCAGCCTTCGACTCCCGTGACCGCATGGGCGGCGCCCACCGGCTCGGATTCGGGTGACCCGCGCTGGCGCAGGTAGACCGGGAGGAGGGCGCCCGAGGAGGCCTCGGTCGGCCTGGCTCGGCGAAGGGCCTCCGGAAAGGATCGCTACGGCATGTCCGGAGAGATCTTCGCGGCGTGCATGGTGAGTCGGCCGATCCGCGTTTCGTGGCTGGTCGCCGTCGTGCTGTGGTCGGTGATCGAGTCCGGCCGGGCGTCCGTGAGGTACCACGTGGTGAGCGGGTCGCCCGAACCCGCCCTCATCTCCTCGATCTTGACGTTGCACGGCTCGGCGGGAGCCTCGGTGGACAGGGCCCATTCCTGCGCCCCGGGCGCGTCGGTGAGGACGCAGTCGTCGAGGGTGAGCGTGAGCACCTGCCCGGGCAGGCCAAGGTCACCCTGGGGACCCAGACCCGTCACTCCACCGCAGGTGAAGCGCTCTCCTCGGACGGTGACGTAGTAGCTGCTGGACACGTTCGCAAGGGATTCGTTCATGCCCACCGCCTGCCCCGTCCGCCCCCCGTCAGACGCCGTGACGGCATGACGTTGCGGGACCCTGGGCATCCCGGCGATCATGCCGCTCACGGCGTCGAGAGGTTTCAGGGCAGGTACCCGGGAGAGCGGGCTGTCACCGAGGCCGGCCAGGAGATCAGCCGGGTCGCGGTAGACGGCAACC
This sequence comes from Streptomyces sp. NBC_00086, assembly GCF_026343255.1. Taxonomy (NCBI): domain Bacteria; kingdom Bacillati; phylum Actinomycetota; class Actinomycetes; order Kitasatosporales; family Streptomycetaceae; genus Streptomyces; species Streptomyces sp. NBC_00086. The sequence continues at coordinate 766,782 of NZ_JAPELZ010000001.1, forward strand.
GCACCGGCCTCCACGAGGTCGTCACCGGGGATTCCACCGCACAGCAGGCCGACGGCGGCTACCCCGGCCCGGTCGGCCGCCTTCATGTCCCAGACGGAGTCACCGATGAACACGGCGCGGTCGGGCGACACACCCACCAGTTCGAGGGCGTGCCGGACGGGGTCGGGTGCGGGCTTGCCCCGGTCGACGTCGTCGGAGGTCGCGGTGTCGGTGATGGCGTCGTCCGCGCCGATGGCTTTGCGCAGGGCGTCGAGTTCCCGGTCCTTGGCGGAGGTGACGAGCACCACCTTCCAGCCGTCCTCCGACAGGGCGCGGAGCACGTCCGCGGACGAGTCGAAGGCGGTGAGCCGGTCGAAGTACGTGGCGTACAGGGTGTCGTGGGCGGCGCTCAGCCGGGCGTCGCCGGAGTGGTCCCGGTCCTCGCCCAGGAGGTGGTCGAGGAGGTCTTCGCCGGGCAGGCCGATCGCCCGGTGAACGGCGTGCATGGGCACGTGGTGCCCGGCCTGGCGCAGGGCTTCCCACCAGGAGGTGATGTGCAGGTGATTGGTGTCGGTCAGGGTGCCGTCGACATCGAAGAGAGCAGCGCGGTCCATGACGATCGCATCCTCACAGGTCTCGCAGGGCGGGCAGCAGTTTCGTCTCTGCCCACTCCAGGAACGGCGTCTGGTGGTCGCCGCCTATCTGGATGAGGGCGACCTCGGTGAAGCCCGCCTCCGCGTACGGGCGGACCGCCTCGACGAAGGCGTCCACGTCGTCGCCGCACGCGATCGCCGCGGCCACGTCGTCGGGCCGCGCGTGCTGCGCGGCCTGCTGGAAGGCGGCGGGGCCGGGGAGCTCGGCGTTGACCTTCCAGCCGGCGGGCGACCAGCGGAACTGTTCGTGGGCGCGGGCCACCGCCGCATCGCGGTCCGGGTCGTAGCAGACGGGAACCTGCCCGATCCGCGGCTTGCCGGAGCCGCCGTACGCGCCGAACGCGGTCAGCAGCTCCTGCTTCGGCTCGGTGGCGATGAGCAGGTCGCCGTACCGTCCCGCGATCTCACAGGAGCGGTCCCCGGACACCGCGATCCCGATCGGGGGCGGATCGTCCGGGAGGTCCCAGAGTCTGGCGTTCTCGACGTCGAAGTGCGCGCCGTGGTGGCTCACGTACCCGCCGGCGAAGAGGGAGCGGATGATCCCCACGGCTTCTTCGAGCATCTCCAGACGCACGTGGGCGGCGGGCCAGCCGGCGCCGACGATGTGCTCGTTCAGGTTCTCGCCCGAGCCCAGCCCTAGCCGGAACCTGCCCTGGGACAGGATCTGCATGGTCGCGGCCTTCTGGGCGACGACCGCCGGGTGGTAGCGGAAGGTCGGGCAGGTCACGTACGTCATGAGCGGGATCCGGGAGGTCGCCTGCGCGGCCGCTCCCAGGACGCTCCAGGCGTAGGGCGCATGCCCCTGGGACTCCAGCCAGGGGAAGGAGTGGTCCGAGATGACGGAGAAGTCGAATCCGGCGTTCTCCGCCCTCACCACATGGGACACCAGCTCGCGGGGGCCGGCCTGCTCGGTCATCATCGTGTATCCGATTCGCACCATGAAGGGCGCCTTGCCGCTATCGCGCCCTGGAAACCCCCCACCGCGACCATCTCGGCCCTGCGAGGTCCGTCGCCGCCCTCGGACGATCCGCCGGCCGCCGTCGACACGGCCGGGACGCCGTGGAGCCTTCCCGGCGCCGTCGGCCGGTCTACTGTGGGAAGGGTCCCGTCCCACGTGAGCAGCAGATGAGGCCGGCAACTGTGTCGACGTCGAGCCATGAGATCCCCGGTACCCCCTGCTGGGTCAGCCTCCTGGCCCGGGACCTCCCTTCCGCCCAGAGGTTCTACGGTGCCGTGCTCGGCTGGGAATTCCGTCCCACCCATCTCGGCGACGGAGTCGTCATCGCCTTCCGCGACGGGGCCCCCGTCGCGGGCATCGGCGCACTCACCGAGGGTCTCAGCCTGCCCGTGGTCTGGACGCCGTACTTCGCCGTCGAGGACGCCGACGCGACGGCCGCACGGATCCGTGAACGCGGCGCGACCATGGCGGTCGGCCCTCTGCCCTTCGGCACCGGACGAGCCGCCTTGGCAGCGGACCCCGCAGGGGCCGTCTTCGGCTTCTGGCACGGCGAGGCCGTCCCCGACTGGTCGATGGGCCGCGGAAGCGCCCCGGCCTGGCTGGAACTGCGGACCCGGGACGCGTTCGCCGCCGCCATCTTCTACGGAGAGGTGCTGGACTGGGACAGTGAGCGACCCGGCAGCTGCACGGTCTCCTACGAACACGATCACGTCGTGCTGCGCCACGGCCACGACACCGTGGCCCGCATCAGCGGCGGCGCACTCGAAGAAGCCCCGGACCCCGAGGTGCGCCCCCGCTGGCACCTCCATTTCCACGTGCCCGACCTCGAAACCGCGATCGATGCCGCCACCGGCCTCGGCGGCAGGGCCGCCTCTCCCGTACAGACGTCCACCACGAGCCGGTGGATGGTTCTCTCCGACCCCGAGGGAGCGCTCTTCACCGTGGTGGCACCTCAGGACGCGTAGACCTGGCCCGGTGCCGTCGGCAACGTTCGCCGGCCGCAGCGATCGACATGCGGCTGAGGCGCTTCGGGACGGGCGCACTCGTGCGCTGACCAGCGACCCGTCCTCGGTGGCGGCGCAGGCCGGCTACGCGTCCGAGTCCCGCGCGCGGGCCTGGTCTCCTTCGCCGTCCGCTTCACGGAAGAGACGACGATGGTCGGCTACCCGAAGGCCCGGCTATGGGTCGAGGCGGAGGGCTCCGACGACATGGACCTGTTCGTCCTCGTCCAGAAGCTGGACCGCCACGGCACACCCTTGCAGCAGTTCACCGTTCCGAACCACGGGGCGCTGATGCAGGACGTCACCGAGCACGGCGCGTCGGTGCTGCGCTACAAGGGATCGAGCGGACGCCTGCGGGTGTCCGCCCGCCACCTGGACGAGAGCCTGTCGACGGAGGCCGTTCCCGCCCACAGCTTCGACCGGGTGGAGAAGCTGAGCCCCGGCCAGATCGTCGACGTCGAGATCGACCTGCTGCCGATCGGCCTCCGATTCCTTCCCGGCGAGCAGCTCAGGCTGGTCATCAGCGGACACAACGCACTCGGGACGATCATGCCCGCGACGCGCGACTATGTCCCGCACAACCGCGGCAGGCACATCATCCACACCGGCGGGGAGCACGCGTCGTACCTGCAGCTCCCCCTCCAGGGGGCACGACCCACTCAGGCGTGAGCGGCGGTCCGGCGGTCGGGACTGAGCAGGTAGGCGATCGCCATGTCGCCCAGCTCATCCGCGTAACGTCGCTGGGCCGCCTCGCCCGTGGCGCTGTCGGGGCGCAGGGTGTTGTGGAAGCAGGCGCCGAGGATGGAGCGTGCGACGGTGTCCAGCGCCGCTTTCGGGTCGGCTCGCCGGATCTCGCCGGCGTAGGGGGTCGCCGCCTCGATCAGGAGGCGGTGGATCTCGGTGATGGTGTGCGCGCCGCGGTCCAGGGACCTGGGTCCCCGTACGCGCAGGAGTTCCGGGAAGAGGTTGCTGCTGTCGGCGAAGGACTGCAGCAGGGCGTGCGCGTAGGCGTCCATGACGCCGGAGAGTGACGGGTCGGCCTCGCGCAGTCGCTCCGCCACGTACTGCTCGCGGCGTTCCAGCATCCGCTCGACGAGTGCGTTGATCAGCTGTTCTTTGTCTTCGAAGCGGCGGTAGATCGTGCCGACGGCGACGCCGGCGCGTTCCGCGACGCCGGTCATCGTCATCTCCTCCAGCCCGGACGAGGAGGCGATCTCCTCGGCCGCCTGCAGTACGCGGGCCAGTGTCGCGGCGCTGCGCGCCTGCCGGGGCTCCCGGTAGGGCGCTGGGCGGCCCGGCTCATCAGTCATGCCCCGCATGGTATCCGCGGCGGTCTCAGCGGGTCGTCTTGACAAGGGGTGCACTCCCGTGGGTAACCTCGTAACGCGAACATGAATTCACATTCACATTCACATCATACGGAGGTTCCGCCATGACCGACAACCAGACTTCTCAGCCCGTGACCGTCTCCCTCGAGTCGGGGCCCGCCGGTGGCGGGAGCATCGACGACTTCGAGCTCTTCTACGCCCGCCGGGCCGTGGACCGCTTCCGTACGCTGCTGGGACGCGAGGGGCTCCTCGACCTGCTGGCCGCGGACATCGAGGAGGGCAACGCCTTCCTGCGCGAGAGCGCCCTCGCCTCCCACGGCGAGTTCAAGGCGGGCACCACCGTGCTCGCGACACAGGGCCTCACCTCGGGCGAATTCCTGGCCTGGATGGACAAGGCCTTCACCGGCGACGAGCAGCCGCTCCTCGCCGCACACCCCGAGCACTACGCGATGGGCACCGACGAGACCGGCGCACGCGTGGTCGAGAACATCGGCCCCCACATCGCCTCCTTCTACATGGGCGGCTGGGGCACCGACGCACTGGACTGGGCCAAGGACGCGACCGAGCTCCTCCCGGAGGCCGAATATCCCCGCAAGATGTCCTCGAACCTCTTCCTGACCGACGGCACCGTCGTCGGACGCGCCCTCATCCAGTTCGGCGACACCGCCGACGGTTTCATCTCGAACCTGTCTGTGTACTTCCCCGTCGCCTGCCCCGACGAAGTCCTGGACCACCACCTGCGGCACTACGCCGTCGAGTTCCGGAACTGGATCGTCGCCGCGGCGGAAGCCCGCGCCTGAAGCACGACTGCTGCGGCGCCCGGCCCTGCGCCGGGCGCTGCCGAGTCACGTCGTCTTGACGGGGAGCTGCAGGTAGGAGGCACGGTCGCCACCCGTGTGGACGACGTGTCGTCCGCTGTTGGCGGGGGTGTACTCGCTGTTTCCCGGCATCATCGTGCCCAGGAGCGAGCGGCCGCTGACGACGAGGCGGAGCTGCTCACCCGGTTGGAAGACGAGCCCGACCGGGAGCAGGTCGATCTCGAGGTCGACGACCTCGCCCGGTGAGAGCCTTTCGATCCGGTCGAAGGTGTGGGCCGGTGGACCCGCGGCGAGGACCCGTCCGCATCCGGCCAGGACGGCGTCTGGACCGACAGCGGACCCTGCTGACCCGACACGGGCAGATCACGCGCGTGGCCGGGGTCCCGCTGACATCCTGGACCTGATCGAAACGCAGACCCTGCCCGGCCTCGCGTACGAGACCGTCAGCGCCGACGGTCCGCCGGGAGAAGAAGTGATCGCCTCGGCCAGGTGCGCTCCTCGGCACGGACGCCGTCAGGTCGCGACACTCACTCAGCTACGAGATATCCACCGATATGAGGCTATATTCCACATCTCGGAGGGCTACGGCGTCGCGGCCCATGCGTGAACGGGGCTGGGATGCGGGACGAGGAAGAAGGCGAACCACCGGGCCCTCCGGTGCGCGAGCCGTCCCTGCTCGACTCGATCGTGCCCCTGGTGGTGCTGGCCGTACTGGTCGCCGGGTCGCTGGCCCTGTTCGGGCTCGACGCACTGGACGGGCCGATCCAGGTGGCCCTGGTGCTGTGTGCGATGGCCGCGGCGCTGGTGGCGATGAAGAACGGCCATCCGTGGAGCGCGGTGCAGCAGGCGGGCCAGCGCGCCCTTTCCTCGATCACCAGCGCGGTGTTCATCCTCTTGGCGGTGGGCGCCCTGATCGGGGTGTGGAACCTTTCCGGGACGATCCCGACCTTGGTCTACTACGGCATCCAGGCGCTCTCACCGAGTTGGTACTACGCGGCCACGGCCGTCATCTGCGGCGCCATCGCCCTGAGCATCGGGAGTTCCTGGACGACCGCGGGCACGATCGGCGTGGGGTTGGTCGGAGTCGCGGACATGCTCGGCGTGTCCACAGCGATCACAGCCGGCGCGGTGATCTCGGGCGCGTACCTCGGAGACAAACTCTCCCCGCTGTCGGAGACGACGGTTCTGACCGCCCAGATGGTGAAGGTCGACGTCCACGAGCACATCAAACGCCAGGCGTGGACGTCGTTGCCCGCGTTCGTCATCGCCTTCGCGGTCTTCCTGGTGATCGGCCTGGTCAAGAGTGCCGACGTGGTCAACCCGGTGGGAGAGGACATCGAGCTCGCCCGCCTCGGCGACATCTACCACATCACTCCCTTGAACCTCCTGCCGCTCGTCCTCCTGGCCTTCCTGTCGATCAAGAAGGTGCCGGCTTCGCTCGCCCTCATCGGCTCGGCCGTCTTCGCGGGCGTGCTCGGCGCGTTCCTGCAGCCCTCCGTGATGCGGGACTTCGTCGCCGGGTCCGGGAACGTCGTCCTTGAGTCGCTGAAGGGCATCTGGCTCGCCATGGCGAACGGGTTCTCCATCCGGTCCGGCATCCCGCTGATCGACCAACTGCTCTCACGCGGCGGCATGGACAGCATGCTCCTCACCCTCTGGCTGATCATCGGCGCGGTCACCTTCGGTGCCGTGCTGGAGGAGTTCGGCCTCATCGCCCGGCTCGTGGACCCACTGATCCGCTCGGCGAAGAGCACCGGCCGGCTGTTCCTCACCGTGTTCGCCTGCGCCTTCGGCCTGAACGTCGTCGCCGGTGACCAGTACATCGCCCTCGTTCTGCCCTCGCGGGTGTTCCGTCTGGAGTTCGAGAAGCGCGGGCTCGCGCCGACGAACCTGTCGCGTCTCTGCGCCGACAGCGGCACGGTCACCTCCGCGCTCGTCCCGTGGAACTCCTGCGGCGCGTTCATGGGAGCGGTGCTCGGCGTCCCCACTTTGACCTACGCCCCGTTCGCGATCTTCAACTACGCCAGCCCGGCCCTGAGCGTCCTCTACGGCATCACCGGGTTCAAGATCGAGAAAGTCGCACCGCCCGAGGCCGGGTCCGTGACCGGCTCCGAGGGCGGGTCCGGGTCCGGGGCCTCCGTCGGCCCGTAGCCGGCAGCCCCCACCACCGAGAGTCGTAGAGACGAAGGAAGCCATGAGCAACGCCGAGACCAACGACGCGGCGGCGACCACCGCAGGCCGGCCGGCCGTCAAGTTGACGCTGCTGACACTGACCGCGATGGTGGTCGGCTCGATGGTCGGCGCCGGGGTGTTCTCCCTACCGCGCCGCTTCGCCCAGGAGACGGGGGTTGCGGGCGCCCTGATCGCCTGGGCGATCGCCGGTACGGGCATGCTGATGCTCGCGTTCGTGTTCCAGACCCTCGCGGTCCGCAGACCCGACCTCGACGCGGGCGTGTACGCCTACGCCAAGGCCGGGTTCGGGGAGTACCTCGGGTTCTTCTCCGCCTTCGGCTACTGGGCGAGCGCGTGCGTCGGCAACGTCACCTACTGGGTGCTCATCATGTCGACGATCGGCGCCATCTGGCCCGCGCTCGGCGACGGGGACACCCTCCTCGCCGTCATCCTCTCCTCGGTCGGCTTGTGGGCCTTCTTCCTGCTGATCCGCCGCGGGGTCAAAGAGGCGGCCGCGATCAACAAGATCGTGACCGTGGCGAAGGTCGTGCCCATCCTCGTCTTCGTCGTCCTCGCACTGTTCTGCCTCGACACCGACGTCTTCGCGGCCAACTGGGGCGGCGCCGACTACGCCGGTTCACTGTTCAACCAGGTCCGCGGGACGATGCTGGCCACCGTCTTCGTCTTCCTCGGTGTCGAGGGGGCGAGCGTCTACTCCCGGCACGCCAAGCGGCGCGAGGACGTCGGGCGCGCCACCGTCCTGGGATTCCTCAGCGTCTTCGCCGTCTTCGCCTCCGTCACCATCGTGTCCTACGGGATCATGCCGATGGCCGAGATCGCCGAGCTGCGCCAGCCCTCCATGGCCGGTGTCCTGGAGCACGCGGTCGGCACCTGGGGGAAGGTCTTCGTCAGCGTCGGCCTGATCGTCTCCGTCCTCGGCGCCTATCTGGCCTGGACGCTCATGGCCGCGGAGGTGCTCTTCGTCGCCGCGAAGGACAAGGACATGCCTCGTTTCCTGGGGCGGGCCACCTCTGAGGACGTACCGGTTCCCGCGCTGTTGATGACCACGTCCCTGAGCCAGGTCGTCCTGGTCGTCACGATGTTCTCCGAGGACGCGTTCAACTTCGCGCTCGACCTCACCAGCGCGCTGAGCCTGATCCCCTTCCTGCTCGCCGCGGCCTTCGCCGTGAAGGTCGCCTCCGGGCCGGGCCGCGAGGAGACCGTCGGGCGGAGCACGCGCGGAGAGCTGGTGATCGCGGTGGTCGCCACGCTGTACACGGCGTTCCTGCTCTTCGCCGCCGGACTCAAGCTGGTCCTGGTCTCCTTCATCCTCTACGCCCCGGCGACGTTCCTGTTCGTCAAGGCGCGGCGGGAGCAGAACCGGCGCCCGTTCTCCCCCGGCGAGGCCGTCATCTGTGCCGTCTCCATCGCCGGCGCTCTCGTGGGAGTGCTCGCTCTGGCCGTGGGCTGGATCGAGCTGTGATCCGTACCTGACCCCCCGATCCCCGATCGGGTCGCCTGATCCCCGATCAGGTCGCCTGATCCCCGATCGGGTTGCCCGACCCCGGTTCATCCAACGAAAGGCGCAACGCGTTGAGCACCGACAGCACCCCCCGGCCCGCCTTCGGCGTCCACTCCGAGGTCGGCAGGCTCCGCAAGGTCCTGGTCTGCGCACCCGGGCTCGCGCACCGCCGCTTGACCCCCACCAATGCGGACGACCTGCTTTTCGACGACGTCATGTGGGTGGAGAACGCCCAGCGCGATCACGCGGACTTCGTCAACAAGCTCACCCAGCGCGGAGTCGAGGTCGTCGAGCTGCACGACCTGCTCGCCGAGACCATGGCCATGGCCGAGGCCAGGTCCTGGCTCCTCGACCGGAAGATCACCGCCAACGAGGTCGGCCTCGGCCTCCTCGACGGCACCAGGGCCTTCTTGGAGACCCTCGCCCCGCGTGAGCTGGCCGACTTCCTGATCGGCGGGTTGTCGACCGCCGACCTGCCGGACGACTTCCGGTCCGGCTACGTGGCGCTCGCTCGCGAGGCGACCGGTGCGCGGGAGTACCTGATGCCGCCCCTTCCCAACACCCTCTACACCCGCGACACCACCTGCTGGCTCTACGGCGGCGTCACGCTCAACCCGCTGTACTGGCCTGCCCGGCACGACGAAACCCTCCTGATGAAGGCGATCTACACCTTCCACCCCGACTTCAAGGCCTCCACCGTATGGTGGGGCGACCCCGAACAGAACTGGGGACAGGCCACGTTCGAGGGCGGCGACATCATGCCGGTCGGCAACGGCGTCGTACTGATGGGCATGAGCGAACGCACCTCCCGCCAGGCCATCACCCAAGTCGCCGCCTCCCTGTTCAAGAACGGCGCCGCCCAGCACGTCATCGTCGCGGGCATGCCCAAGCTGCGGGCCGCCATGCACCTCGACACCGTCTTCACGTTCGCCGACCGCGACATCGTCACCCTCTATCCCAAGATCATGGACGCGGTGCACACCTTCTCCCTGCGCCCGAGCGACAAGCCCGTGGGCGTCGAGATCACGGACGAGGGATCGAGCCCGTTCGTCGACGTCGTGGCCAAGGGCCTCGGGCTGCCCCGGCTGACGGTCATCGAGACCGGCGGGGACGCGTACGCCTCCGAGCGCCAGCAGTGGGACAGCGGCAACAACGCGGTCGCCCTGGAGCCCGGCGTGGTCTTCACGTACGACCGCAACACGCAAACGAACACGCTGCTGCGCAAGGCCGGTGTCGAGGTCATCACCATCGTCGGTGCCGAACTCGGGCGCGGGCGCGGTGGCGGACACTGCATGACCTGCCCCCTCATCCGCGACGCCGTCTCCTTCTGACGGGCCGGGCACCGTCGCCGCGCGGCCCGTCGAATCCGCCGGGCCGCCCGGCGGTGGGGTGCGGGGGGCTGGTCGTCGCGTACGGCCGGGTCAGGCAGTCAGGCCCTCGTCCGCCTCTCGGTGCATACCCGTGCACAGCGCCCAGATGACGAGGATGTTGATGGCGATGAGCACCAGGGCCCACAGGGGGTAGTACGGCAGCCACAGGAAGTTGGCGATCGCACCCAGCCCGGCGATGGAGACACCGAAGAAGCGCGCCCACAGGGCTCCGCTGATGACGGCGCAGCCGGCGAAGACGAGGACGATGCCCAGGATGAGGTGGATCCAGCCCCAGCCCGCCAGGCTGAACTCGAAGATGTAGTGCCGCGTCGCAAGGAACACGGTGTCCTTGGTGATGGCCGCGATCCCTTCGAAGATCGCCATCGCTCCACCGAAGATCATCAAGGCTGCTGCCATGACAGTGGTGCCGGATACGGGCGCGTGCCAGGGACTCGGGTGCGAGTTGCCTGCTCGGGGTCTGCTGGCGTCACTGGCCATTTCGGTCTCCATGGGTAGCAGAGCCGGCCGACCTCGTGTGCCGGGATCGGCGTGATCCCCTGTTTCAGCGTGTCACGGCGGCCATCCATCGGCATTCCGGACCACGACGTCTCCCCGTGTTCCCGCATTTCCGAGTGCCGGAGAGCCGGGGCTGAGCTCGTCGCCCGGCGCACGCGGCGGTGACGGGATGCTGAAGCCCCCACGGAGGCATAGCGTGCGTTCAGGCCCTGTCGCCACACCACACCGGGAGGCGTTCATGTCGGAGCTGATGGTGATCGGATACGACGATCCCGAGACGGCTCGGCTGGCCTACGCCACCGTGCAGGAGCTTCACCGGGATCACGTCGTCAGCGTGAGCGGGCTGGCGGTGGTGTCGGTGGATGCGCAGGGCGAGACCCACGTGGACACGCCGAGCCGTCTCATCGGTCCGTCGGCCGCGGCCGGGGCGGTGTGGGGCATCGTCTTCGGCGTGCTGTTCCTTCTGCCCGGGGTCGGGTTCGTTGCCGGCGCGGCGGTCGGCGGACTGCTGGGGAAGCTCGGAAAGTCGGGTGTCGATGAGGAATTCCGCCGACGCGTTCAAGATCTCCTCAATCCTGGGTCGGCGGCCGTGGCGATCATGGGCCTGATCGTGTCGGAGGAGAGGTTCTCCGAGGCCATGCGGCAGCACGGTGGCACGGTTTTGAAGACTTCGCTCGACGCCGCTGAGGAGAGCGAACTGGCCGAGCAGCTCGCGGGCTCTCAGCCGTAGGTGCGCTATGCCCCCTTGCGGTCAGGCTTTGCAGGCGCGGAGGCGTGCAGCCGGGTCGAACGAGGCCCGGACCTTGCGGCGCAGTGCCTGGCGGCAGCGCCAACCCGGTCGCTCGACCCCGGTCGCGGCAGGCGAGGACGGCATCGAACATGAGGCGATGCCGACATCGACCCGTCAGCGTGGAAGGAAGCCCTGTGACCGGGTCCGGGAAGCACTCACCGGCTGGGCGGGGTGTGACGGCTTTCGCGCTGACGCTGGTCACCATGGTTTCGGGGGTGGCCGTGCTGGCATCGTGCAGTACGAGTGCGGGAGATCAGTCGACCAGGACGTTCAGCCCCCGGCCGACCCCGCCTGACACGGCTTCCTTCTCCGGCATGCCACCTGCCCCGATGAGTTCGGCCGCGGCCTCCGCACTCGCGTCGGCGTCGGCTGCGGCCTCGTCCGCGTCTGCCGCCGCTTCCGCCTTCGAGGCCTCTGGCGCTCATCGTCAGCATCACCAACCGTACGGACAAGACGGCGTCGTACGCCGTCCAAGTGGACTTCACGGATGCCACCGGCAAGGTCGTAGAGAGCAGGATCGTCGGAGCGGAGAACCTCGAGCCCGGCGAGCCGGCCCAGCCCCTCGCCATCAGCCGCAAGCCCGCCGACTTGAACCTGTCTACGGCGACAAGTGTCCGGACGCCGCCGGCACCGGCACCGGCACCCTGATCCAGCTCTACTCCTGCTCGGGCGGCAGCAACCAGCGCTGGACCCGTACCTGACGACCCGCCGTGGAGTGGAGCCAGGACGATCCTGGCTCCACTCCGTCGTCCATCGCCGGGTGGACGGGACGTGACGATCGTTCAGGAGCAGAGCGCTCCGTTGAGCGTGTAGCGCGCCGGCATCGCGTTGGTACCCGAGTACGTCGCCTGGAAGCCGAAGCTCACGCTGCCGCCGGGTGCCAGTGTTGCGTTCCACCCGGTGTCCCGGGCGGTGACCGTGCTGCCCGACTGGCTCACCGTGGCGTTCCAGGCGTTGGTGATCCGCTGGTCACCTGCGAAGCTCCAGCCGACGGTCCACCCGGACACCGCCGAGGTTCCGGTGTTCTTCACCGTCACCGTCGCCGTGAAGCCGTTGCCCCAGGCGTTGTCGATCCGGTACGCCACCGCGCAAGAGGCCGCCGAAGCGTCGTCGTCCGCCTCCGCCGCCGTGAACGTCGCCGACTGCACGCCAGGACCACCGACCGCGAACGTCGCGCTGCCCGACGACGCGTCGGGGTCCTGCGCGGCGAGGACCGAAACCTGCTGCGCCGTCGCCCAGTCGGCCGGGGTGAACACCAGGGTCGCGGCTGCCGACAGATCCTCGTCGCCCGTGCTCCGGGCCACCGTCACCGTCACGTTCTGCGCGGGCGCTGCCGAAAGCCGCACGCCCACCCGTGCCGAGCCGCCCTCCGCGACCGTCACGGCCGCCGGTGCGACCTGGACCACGGGCACCGCCGGAGCGCCGCGCCGCTCGGCCGCGAAGGCCGCCAGCCAGGCCAGCGAGGCGTTCCAGTTGATGGCCACCTCGTTGGTGGAGTACGAGCCGATGTCGTCCACGTAGCACGCCGCCGGTGCGCAGCCCGCGAGCTTCTCCTTGGCCACCGGGTCCTCCAGCCCCGCGTTCGGCCCGCCCGCGAAGGAACCGGCCGGCGGGTGCGGCAGCGAGGCGTCGTTCTGGTGCGCCCAGAACCGGTGGTGCTGGTTCTCGGCGTAGCGGTCGCCGTAGCCGGTGACGTAGGAGAGGTCGAGTGCGTTTCGGCCGAGCAGGTAGTCCAGGGACTCCAATGCTCCGGCCCGGTAGCGTTGTTGCCCGGTGAGCTCGTATGCGACGGCCAGCACCATCGCGTTGTTGGTGACGGAGCTGTTGGAGCCCCAGACGTACGCGGTGGCGGGAAGCGGCACCGCGTAGCCCTGTCCGGCCATGGTGGTCAGGTGGCCATCGGCGGCCGTGGTCAGCAGGCCGCGCAGCCGGGCCACGTCTGCGGCGGGCAGGGCCGCCCCGGGGACGGTGGCGAGGGTGATCCGGCCGAGCGTCGCGGTGCCGCCCCACCAGAACCCGTCGACGGGCTTGGTGTGGTGCGCAGAGGAGGTGACGGAGTCCCGGTACTGTGACTCGCCGGTGGTGGCCAGGAGTTCCGCCGCCGCCCAGTAGAACTCGTCGGAGACGTCTGCGTCCTCGTACGCACCTCCGCCGGTGTTGTCGGTCGCGAGAGCAAGCACGTTCGGGTTGGCCTTGGCAGCCGTCCAGGCGCGGCGGGCCGCGTCCAGGCAGCGCGCGGCGAACGCGGCGTCGTACGGCGCGTACACCCGTGCACACTGTGCGGCCGAGGCCGCCAGGTTCAGCGTCGCGGCGGTCGACGGCTTGTGCAGCTCACGCTGCTCGGCATCGAGTTCGGGCCGGGTCGGCAGAGCGGTCCACTTGGCGTCGTGCATCTTGTGGAAGGCCATCCCGGCCATCGGCTTTCCCGCGGGAACCTGCATCCGCAGCAGGAACTCCAGTTCCCAGCGGGCCTCGTCCAGCACGTCCGGCGTCCCGTTGCCACGCTCCGGCACCCGCAGCGTCGCACCTCCGAGCGCCGCGTCGCCGCCCGAACGGCCTGCTCGTTCAAAGGAGTTGACCATTTCCCAGACGGAAATGCCCCCGTTGACCACGTACTTGCCTTGATCGCCCGCGTCGTACCAGCCGCCGCGCACGTCCAGTTGGTAGTCGCACACCCCGGCCTGGCAGGGGACGCTGGTGTCGCCCTTGTTCGGGGCGACGCCCAGGTGCCCGGCGGGGCGGGCGTAGGCGCTGCCGCCCGCCAGGGCGGCGTCGATCGCGATTCCGCTGCGCTGCTGGTAGAAGAACGACATGCTGTCGGCGCGCAGTCCGTCGTACAGCGAAGCGGAGACGTCGAAGGGGTGGCTGGTCCGGCCGTCGACGACCAGGGTGAAGCCAGCCCCTGTGCCGGTGTACGCACCGAAGTCCACCAGGTGCGTGGACTGGCCGGACGCCTGATCGGCCCCGCGCACCGTGGTGACGCCCGAGGCGGCCACCGTGCCGGAGGCGTCGCGCAGTTGCCAGGCGAGCGGGGCGGTCGCGGAGCTGGCCACGGTGGCCCGCTTGGGGCCGTCGGGCAGGTAGCCGAGCTGGTTGACCCGTACAGGCGTGTCGGCAGCGGCCGCCACGGTGGCGGCAGCCGCGACCGGAACGGTCAGGGCTGCCGTGGACAGGCCGCCGACGGCCAGCGCGAGGCCGGCGAGCGCAGCGGCCGCGCGACGTGGCACGCCGCGGGCGGAGGTGACAGGAGGCACGGTGAAGCCTTCCTCGGGGGGCGGCTTGGAGTGGGAGCGCTCCCAATCAAGCCAGGCGCCCGGCGGGAACGTCAAGGCGCCTTTCCGAAAAGGCGGTTGAGGGACCTTTCCCCGAGACCAGGCCGCGTTTCAGACACCCGGGGCGTGAGGGACGTTGCCGTAGTAGGCGTCCGGTCCGTGCTTACGGGTGAAGTGCCGCTCCAGCAGGTGCTTCGGCGGTTCGGAGGCTTCCCCGAGGCGGGACCCCAGCGCCAGCGTGTGCAGCGCCATCTCCGCCACGGCCTCGCAGACGATGGCGTTCTCCAGCGCCGCCTGTACGGGGATCGGGCGGCGCGCCTGAGCGAAGGCGACGGCGTGCGTCGAGTGCGTGTGGGTGACGCCGCCGATGGAGGGGAAGGCCCCGTAGAGGCACCGATGGGTGTCGGTGGACGGCCTGAGGCGTCCCCTGAGCCTGGACACGCACTGGTACGAGCGCAGCACCTGGTTGTGCTTCGGCAGCGACTGCTACCCGAGCGACGTCTACCTGTGCCACGGCGAATGCAAGACCTTCGCCGGAGTCACGTACGCGCTCCCGAGGCAGTCCTTCCACGGCACCATGCAGACAGTGGTCGACTTCCTGGCCTCCCATCCGCAGGAGGTGGTGACCGTCTTCCTCGAGGATTACGTCAGCGCCGAGCAACTCCGGCAGTCACTCGGCAGGGTCCGCGGGATCGACCCGCTGCTGTTCCGGCCCGACGAGTGGGGCGTACGGCAGCAGGGCTGGCCGAAGGTGGCCGACCTCGTCACCACCGGCAAGCGTCTGATCGTCTTCTCGGACCGGTCCGACCGCGAGCACTTGGGCGTCATGTACGACAAGTCCTGGACCGTGAGCAACTACTGGAGCCTCGGCGACCTGGGCGACGACCTCGCGTGCGTCACCCGCTGGCCCGACGTGCCCCTGGACCGGCAGGAACCCGGATTCCGGCGGCTGTTCACGATGAGCCACCACCGCAACGTGCCCACGGTCCTCACCGCGTCCCTGGACAACGGGGCCAAGCTCAGGAACCGCATCGCGGAGCAGTGCCGGACCGCCAGCGGGGGCCGCACTCCGAACTTCGTCTCCGTCGACTTCCACCGCCTGTCCGACGGCAGCGGACACACCCCCGCCTCGATCGTCGCGGAACTCAACAAAGGCCCCTGAGAAGCGGCGGCGACCGGACCGCGAGCCGCGAATCCGTCACCCGCCGGACCCTCACCCTACGGACTGAGCTGTGCCGGTCTGGCGCCGGACGTCGTCAGTGCCGGCCGGGTGTGAGCCTCCGCGGCACCGCGGCCACCGGTGACGACTCCGGGCCCCGGGCCGGGCCGAGGCCTGCGTCGGCCGTGGCCCGGCCGACCGGGCAGCGGAGCCGCCCTACACCGTGCGGCCGACTCGCCGTCCCCCCAAAGGGCCAACGGACCGCGTCCCCGGAGCGCCTGCGTGCCCCCCGGGGGGCACGCCTCGTTCCATGGGACGTCTCCCCCCACCGGAACGGCTGCTCCATGACATTCACACCGCACTCCCGGCTCACCCGCAGGGCTCTGGTATCCGCCGCGCTCGCGGTCGGAGCCGCCTCCATCCTGCCCACCGCCGCCGCCTCCCCGGCCAGGGCCTCCACCGGTCCCCGGGCATTCCAGCGCCGCGACGACCACCCGGCACCCGAGATCACCGACTGCGCCGGCTGGGGCGCCCGCGAGGCGTCCGAACCCGTCGTACTGCTCGCCTCGCGGCCCGAGAAGATCATCATCCACCACACGGCCACGGCCAACGTCACGGACTACTCGCGGGAGCGGGCCCTCAGACTCGCCCGTGCCATCCAGACGTACCACATGGACATGCAGGGCTGGATCGACACCGGCCAGCACTTCACCATCAGCAGGGGTGCCTTCGTCCTGGAGGGGCGGCACCACAGCCTCGCCGCGCTGGACGCCGGGGCCCGGACGGTACGCGGCGCCCACTGCGTCGGCCAGAACGACGTGGCCATCGGCATCGAGAACGAGGGCACCTACATGACGGTGCAGCCTCCGCCGGCGCAGTTCTCCGTCCTCGCCGACCTGTGCGCCCGCGTGTGCCGCCAGTACGACGTGCCGGCCTCCGAGATCTACGGGCACCGGGACTTCAACAGCACCGCGTGTCCCGGTGACACGCTCTACGCGCTGCTGCCGAAGCTGCGCGAGGACGTCGCCCGGCGACTCGGAAGCGCCGAGCCCGTGCCGCTGCCGCGCCGGCCCGAACACCCTCCTCTCGACTGGCCCGCCGACCCGGCGGCGGGGGCCGACGCTCACTCGGAGTACGTCCCGGAAGGCCTGCTGGGGTCTCCGCGCCACGGCTGACACGCACGGCGCCGACGGCTCACGTCACGGTTCGGTACGGTCGTCGCCCCCCAACGGCCCGACCGTCAGCAGCAACCGCTCCGTGGGACCGGGGCTCCAGCCGGTCCGGGAGGTCCGGGGTGTCCGGGGTGTCCGGGAGGAATCGGAGGCTCTCCGGGGTGTGGCTCGCACGATTCGTCCCATGGCCGCCCCTCGGCGCATTCGTCGCACTGCGGAGGCGGATCCACGGGTATCCACGGGTATCCACGGGTATCCACGGGTGACGTCGTCCCGCGTCCTGTTCTGCCCGTTCACCTCCCAGTCGTTGGTGCCGGGTACCGGCCTGCTGACGAGCTGATCCGGTGCGGGACCGGTGGATTCGAAGCCGCCGCCCGTCAGCACGCTGCCGGCCGGGCAGGACACCTTTGAGGTCCCCGGCACCGAGCCCAGGTCGATTCCGATGAGCGCGCCTTCGGGACTGTCGATGGTCGCGGAGACGGAGTGGGTGGCGAGGTCGATGACGGATACCCCGTGCGCGCCGTTGGGGTGGCTGACGTACAGCCGGGCTCCGGTGGGGGAAACCGCCGTTTCCGCGGGTTCGTGTGACCGCCCGACCCCCTTGGCGCACCGGCTCGGGGGCCGGCCCGTACCGTCCCCTCACCCGAGGCTGGGGCATTGGGCCGCTCGTGGTCATCGTCTGATGGTCCTGGCTTATGCCCTGTTCTTCCTCGCCTACGCCGTCATCCTGGACCTCTGACCAGCCCGGATGCCCCGTACGCCATCACCGGCCGGTCCCCCCTGCGGTCGACACCCCCACCCCCGCGGGGGACCATGGAGTGACTGCGGCGCGTCGACGCGCGGGCAGGCACAGTGCCCGATCGTGCGCGTCAGGACCCCTGACGAGGAGTAGCACCATGCACCGACGCCCGCACATCACCGCCGCTCTGATCGCACTGGGGATCTCTGCATTCGCCGCGGCGCCGACGGCGACCGCACTTCCCGCTGCGGCGCCCGCCGCCACCTGCACCGTGTCCGCCGCGGACCCGGCGGGGCGGGTCAGCCTCTCGGGCGAGGGGTTCGCGCAGGGCCAGGCCCTGTTGTCCTCGCCGGGTGCGGCGCCGACGACTTTCAACGTTCCCGACGGCGGGGCCTTCACGATCGGGAGCAAGCCCGACGACAGGTACGCGGTGACGCAGGCAGGGAGCACCACGCCGTGCACCGGCGGTGCCAAGCCCTCCACCACGCCGGGCACCACCTACAAGGCCGGGCTGACCGCGGGCTGGGACGCCGTGGCCGACAACTGCGACGCCAGGCCCCCAGCCTCGGCGAACAAGGCGTTCTCGGACGGCTGGACCAAGGGTGCGGCCGTGGCGAAGGAGACCTTCTGCAAGTGAGGGCGCGCCGCAATTCGGTGTTCTGGACGGCCCCGCCGCACGATCATGGAAGGGTCACCGCCACTCGATCGGCTTCAGCTGATTGCGGCGCCACCAGTCGGCAAGGGGGCCCTGGTGTTCGAAGACCCGGGCCTGCCGGATTCGTGGTGGGAGGCGCTGACCTCTTCGCTGGACGCCCTTGCCGCACGGCAGGCGCCACGGATCGCGACACCGGACACCGTGACGATCACACAACCGTGACGATCACACAGGGGAAGGTGACCGCGACCCTCGGGGAGGTCTTCCCCAGCATCACCGATACGCGGATCGAGCGATGGGTACCGGCTCATGCGGATCTGACCTGGGCCAACGTGATGGGACCAGATTTCTCGATCATCGACTGGGAGGACTGGGGTACGGCTCCACGGGGATTGGAAGCCGCAACGCTGTGGGGCAACGCGCTTGCCGTCCCGGCGCTCGCGGACCGCGTCCAGCAGGAACGGCGTGCGGACTTGGAGAGCCGGGACGGGAAGCCGATGTCGCTCTTCTTCCTGTCGAAGATCGTCGGGCTCCACGCATGCAACGAGGATCCGCTGCTGGTGCCGGCCCGAAAGGAGACCGATCGGCTGATGGCCGAGCTTCAGTTCCGACGGTGTGGGTCGAGGGCGCGGAGCCAGCGCTTCGGAGGCCTCAGCTGCACAGATGCCGGACCCTCCGTCCTCCGCCTCAGCCCTAAGGCCTCTCCCCGCTACTGAACATCGAGGAGTGGCAGCCGCAGCACGCCGTCGGAGCCGACACCTCGGCGTTGGTCCCGACGGAAGGTCCACAAAGACGAGCGGCTACTTCTAGGCCCCTACCTGAAGGGTGCCGGCGCCGATGGCGCCTCGGAGGACGTGGGCGATCTCCTCGGGCTTGAGGTCGATGCCGTCGAGGCCCTCCACGGTCAGCGGGACTTCCTCCAGGGCATACGCGCCGCGTCCCTCGGCCCTGAACTCCGGCCCGGTGCGGTCCTCGAAGGACCACGTCGCGATGCGGGCGAGGTAGAAGAGCTGGCGCTCACCGTCGGACTCCATCGTGTGGAGGAGCCGGATGATGTCGGCCTTCCCTGCGATCTCCTCGTGGATCTCCCGGTGGAGGGCAGCCTCGCGAGACCCGTCGCCGTGCTCGACGCCCCCGCCGGGGAGCACCCAGTACTCAGGGATGTCGGGCTTGGTACGGCGGATGACCAGCATCGTGTCGTCAGCGGTGACGAGGACGGCGCGGACTCGTTCCTTCATTTCGGTCTGTCTCCTTGCTTGTTGGTGGTCTCAGTGGAGCAGCCGGCCGCCATCGACGTGGACGGCGTTCGATCATGCCGGGGGTCAGGGCGTGGCAGGTGCGGTAGTGGGCGGTGAGGTTCACGTCGAGGCAGTAGCTCCAGGCGGCTTCGTCGGTGTCCTGCCAGGGGACGCGAGGGTGAGAGCCTGCGTTGTTCACCAGGATGCCGATGGGCCCGATCTCGGCGCGGACGAGATCGGCCATGCTCTGGACGGCGTCGGTATCGGTCAGGTCGGCGTTCACTGCGATGCCGGGGCTGCCGTCGCGCTCGAAGGCGGCGTGGAGGGCGTGGGCGTCGGGGACTTGGCCAAGGTGGTTCACCGCGACGGTCGCTCCGGCTGTCGCGAGCGTGCGCCCGATCTCGGCGCCGATGTCGGTGACCCCGCCCGTGACAAGGGCGGTGCGGCCTTGGAGCGGTCGGGCTTGGAGAGGGGGCTCAAGCAGGGGCAGTCTCGTGGCCACGCACTACGGCCCGTACAACACCATCTGCGGAATCGGCATCACGGTCGGCAACCTCCTGACAGGCGTGGCACCGGACTTCGCGCACGATGCCGGAGTGCCGACACTGCCATGGGTGGCGCTGGGGTTGCTCGGCCTGGCCTGCGCAGTCGCGCTCTACGTCCTGCACCGGACGGGCCGTCTGTCACCCGCCCAGATCGGGGGAGGACGTCAGACCGTCGCCGCCTGACCGGAGCGAGGATGCACCGCTGTTTCCCTCCGTCAGTTCTTGTCGAGCAGCTGGCCAAGCCGTTCGGACCTCTCCGCCCCTGCGGCGGCCCCCCTCCACCGCCGACCCGTTGGCACCGGGCTTGCCCCGCATCAGCGTCAGGTTGGCCAGGGCGCCGGCGGCCCAGCACTGGGTGCCCGCCAACTACGGGCAGAACCACGACCGGCTCCGGTCCCTGAAGCGCCGCTACGACCCCGGAAACCTAGTTCCGCCTGAACCACAACATCACATCGTGATGCACGACGCCTGGGGCTACGCCGCCCAGGCTAATCCCTTAGAAGGCGGCTTAGAGCGAAGGTTCGGATACACCAGCCTCCTTGTTCCAGGCCGCCGCACACACCCTCTCGACCAGTATGGGTACGGTCATGAGTGCGTGCTCCTTCTTCTTTCACCGTCGTGTTCGCCACAGCCTTGCCGCGAGCCGGAGGGAGAAGTTCACTGACCACCGACCTGAGTGCCGCCTGCCCGCGGCGTGGGAGCTCGGTGCAAGGCGAGCTGGCTCCCCTTGCCGTACGTCTGCGCGCTCTCTTCGTCCCCTGGATCACCCCGAACGGCACTCGGGATCCACGGCCGTTCGTCGGCTCTCGAAGCGTTCAGACAGGTGCGCCCTCTGGCGAAGCCCTCCTGGCCAACACGGTGGTGCGCCGCGGTCGGCCTCGGCGTCGCCGCCTGCAGCTGTCCGACACTTCGGCAGTCGCGAGGCCATTGGAGCCCACGCGCCTCGACGCCACTTCGCCATCGAGCAGGGCAGCCGGAGGGGGACCCCGCGCGGGCCGCTGACGCAGGCCGGGGCCATGCCCGTGCGGCGGTTGTGCCCGGCCCGTCCGCAACCCACTACTCGTGTGGGCGGGTCGGCCCACAGCCCCGCGAGCAATCCAATGAACCAGGAGCCGACGTGCCCACTCAACGCATCGACGTGCTGCACCCTGCCGACATGAGCCCGACAGACCTGCAGTTGTGGAGCGCGCTGCGGGCCAGGACGGCGCCCGTCGCCAATCCCTTCATGAGCCCTGAGTTCTGCCAGAGGGTCGGCCGTGTCCGGCCGGGCGCCAGGGTGGCGGTCGTGCGCCAAGACGGCGAGCCCGCCGGCTTCTTCCCCTTCGAGCGGGGCCGGTGGGGCCGCGGCCGTGCGATCGGCCTGGGCGTTTCCGACTGCCAAGGCGCCGTCCTGCACCCCGACGTGCACGTGGATCCGCACCAACTCCTGCGCGCCAGCTCCCTGAGCGTCTGGGAGTTCAACCATCTCGAAAGCGGCCAGGACCTGTTCCTGCCGTTCGCCACAGGGCGATTCGCCTCCCCCGTCATCGATCTCAGCGGCGGCTACACCCACTACGAGAACCTGCTCCGATCACGCTCCCGCACGTTCCTGAAGTCGACCCTGGCACAGGACCGCCGGCTGGGACGCCGGGTCGGGCCGCTGAGGTTCGTGTTCGACGAACGAGATCCGGCGGCCTTGCGGACGCTGATGGAATGGAAATCCGCCCAGTACCGCCGTACAGGCCGGCGCGACCGATTCGCCCAGAATTGGATCAACAACCTGGTGAGCAACCTGGCCAGCACGGACACACCCGACTGTTCGGGCCTGCTATCGGTGCTCTACGCAGGCGACAGGCCTGTCGCCGCGCACTTCGGGCTGCGCTCACGCACCGTGCTGTCGTACTGGTTCCCCGCCTACGACCGGGGTTTCGCCCAGTTCTCCCCCGGTCTCGTTCTCCATCTCCGCATGATCGAGGCGGCTGCTGCCGCCGGCATCGAAATGCTCGACCTCGGCAGGGGGGATGCCGCCTACAAGGATTCCCTCAAAACAGGAGAGCTGACGGTTCATGAAGGCGCTCTTCTGCGGCGCAGTCCCGGTGCGGCTCTCCACTGGTTCAGCCGCGAACCTGCACGTGCTGTCCGCCGCTTCGTGCGAGAGCGGCCCCAGCTCCGGACCGCAGCCGTACACATCCTGGAAGCAGTCGGCAAGACGCGTGACCGCCGCCCTTGAGATGGAGCCACCCGTCGTCGAGTTCCATGAGCCACGTCCTGGCCGCAAGTCGCGGCGACGGCGTCAACACCGCGCATTGTCGACTGTCCACAGCGTCCCGCCCCGGCCTGCGGGACGGGCCGCAAGCCGACCTCAGCCTCGGGCGAGAGCTCACGCAGAACCGTCCATGACAGCCGGAAGGTCCCAGACCTGGCGCCCCCCCTTGGCGTCGCCCTGCTGGACGACACCCCTGAGCTTCCAAGTCAAGAATCTCACTACTCGCCAGTAGCGTCAGCAAAGGGTCAGCATTCGTCCGACCAGGCCTCGCCACACCTTGCCCTACGCGGGGCGCACCCCAAGATCAAAAACGCTGCCGGGAGACCCTAATGACGTCCACCGGGCCACGGAAACCGGAACGAAGCGAAAGTCTCCACCCTGATCCACTCCCGACAGCAGCGGCGCAGCTCAACGCACTCTCCCCCTGGGCTTCAGACGAGTTGGAGGCAGTTCCGGAGCCGGAATCGGAGCGCCGTCGTAGCCCTTGACCTCGCCGTAGCGGGTGCCGTTCATCCAGTCTTCGCGGAAGCCCGCGATGTCCTCCTGGGACCGTCCGATCCAGTTCCAGAACATCACGATCTCCTCCTCGAACGGCTCTCCGCCCAGCAGCATCAGGCCCGCGTCCGAGACCGCGCGCAAGGGAAGGTCCGTGCGGCCGCAGCCGAGGTAGAGCATGGCGCCCGGGAGGAGCGGGACGCCGTCGACGTGGGCTTCGCCCGACATGGACAGGACCGCGTACTCGAAGTCCGGGTTCAGCGGGAGGCGGGTTTCCGTGCCCGACGCCAGGGTCAGGTCCGCGCCGACGATCGGGCTGTACGCGGTTCCGGGTGAGGTCGCCGTGTCCAGGGTGCCCAGGATGACCGTCGCCGTCAGGCCCGGGGCGGTGACCTGCGGGAGGTCGGCGTGGTGCTGGAAGTGCGGGTCCACGTCGCGGTGGGCGTCCGGGAGGGCCACCCACAGCTGCGCGCCGTGCAGGAGGCGGGCGTGCGGGCGCGGGCTCTCCTCGGAGTGGCTGATGCCCCGGCCGGAGGTCATCAGGCCGAGCTCGCGCGGGCGGATCGTCGCCAGGCTGCCGACGCTGTCGCGGTGCAGCACCTCGCCCTCGTGGAGCCAGCTGACCGTCTGGAGGCCCGAGTGGGGGTGCGGGGCCACCGCCATGCCGGGCTCGTCGGCGATGTCGTCGGGGCCGTAGTGGTCGACGAAGCACCAGGCGCCGACCATGCGGCGGCCCAGGTTCGGCAGGAGTCGGCGGACCTCGGTGGACTCGCCGAGTTTGACGGTGCGCGGGCTCAGGAGCTCGCGCACGGGCTCGGCGACGACGAACCCGCGGCCGCCGCAGGTGGAGAGAGCGGGCTGGCGATCGAGATTGCTCATACCGCACAACTTAGTCCCGGCGCCGCCGCCGAGGTCAGGGGAATGTGCGTACGGATCCACGTGTTGAGCAGCCCGACGGAACGACGATCAGGGCAGCAGAGAGGGCCTTCCTCGGTACAGGACCGTACGGAGGAAGGCGAGGAAGGGATCCGATGGACGTGAGCAGCGCGAGGGACGTGACGGGCGCGATCGACGCGCAGCAGGGCTACCTGGAGCACGGGACCACCGCCGAGCGCTGGGACCGCGGCCGGCTCTTCTTCGAGGCGAAGGAGTACGCGAACGCCGCCCGTGTCCTGCACGGCGTGGCGGCCGAGGCCCCCGAGCTGCTGGCTCCGCGGCTGCTGCTGGCCCGCGCCTACTACCACTCCGCGCAGCTTTCCAAGGCCGAGGGCGAGCTCCGCGGCGTTCTGGACCGCTGGCCCGTGGAGGACTACGCGCAGCTGATGCTCGGGCGGACGCTGGAGCGCCAGGGCCGGGCCGCCGAGGCGGCTGCGTACCTGCGGATCGCCGCCGCGATGGCCGGGGATTTCCCGGAGTAGGGGTGGCGGAGCCGCCCCGGGGCGGGGCCTCGGCGGGGGGCGTGTAACGCGCCGCCCACTCTCCCGGCCCCGCCCGTGCGGGACCGGGGGTGTCCCTCGGTTAGCCTGGGGTCAATATGAACCGTCTGACCACGCCCTTCGGCTCCTACGAGCTCGCCCGCTTCCCCGAGGACCCGCGCGACCGGCTCTTCGCATGGGACGCCGCCGACGAGTACCTGCTCCGCCACCTCGAATCCGGTACGGGTGAACGCGGCCCGGTGGATCTGGCCGGCGCCGGGCAGATCACGGTGATCGGTGACCGCTGGGGGGCGCTGACGACGGCGCTGGCCGCGCACCACCCCACCCAGATCACCGACTCCAGCCTGACCCGCTCCGCCACCGCCGCCAATCTGGACCGCAACGGCATCGGGACCGCCAAGAGCACCGTGACGCTGCTCACGACGCAGGACGCGGTGCCCGAGCGGATCGACGTGCTCCTGGTGCGGGTGCCCAAGAGCCTGGCGCTGCTGGAGGACCAGCTCTACCGCGTGGCCCCGCACGTGCACGCGGGCACCGTGGTCGTCGGCACCGGCATGGTGAAGGAGATCCACACCTCCACCCTGCGGCTCTTCGAGAAGATCCTCGGTCCGACGAAGACCTCGCTGGCCGAGAAGAAGGCCCGGCTGATCTTCTGCACGCCCGGGAACCCCGGAGCCGCGCATCCCCGGACCGACGGTCCGTGGCCGGTGACCTACACCGTCGACCAGGACGCCGGGTCGGGCTCCGGGCTGACCGTGGTCAACCACGCCGGGATCTTCTGCGCGGACCGCCTCGACGTCGGCACCCGCTTCTTCCTCCAGAGCATTCCGACCAACACCGACGGCGCCCGCGTCGTCGACCTGGGCTGCGGCAACGGCATCGTCGGCACGGCTGTCGCGGTGGCCGACCCGGAGGCCGAGGTCGTCTTCACGGACGAGTCGTACCAGGCGGTGGCCTCGGCCGAGGCCACGTACCGTGCCAACATCCAAGGACGCCTGGACCGCGCCGAGTTCATCGTCGGAGACGGCGTCTCGATGCTGCCGCCCGGTTCGGTGGACCTGGTGCTCTGCAATCCGCCCTTCCACTCCCACCAGGCGACGACCGACGCGACGGCGCTGCGGATGTTCGCGCAGTCGCGCAAGGCGCTGCGGCCGGGTGGCGAGCTGTGGGTGGTGGCCAACCGTCACATGGGGTACCACACCCACCTGCGCCGCCTCTTCGGCAACAGCGAAGTCGCCGCGAGCGAGCCGAAGTTCGTGGTCCTGCGGGCGGTCAAGCGGCGCGAGCAGCCCCGCGGCGCGTGACCTGTCGCCTTCGCGCGAGGAGGCCCGCCGGTCCCGGAACACTCCGGGGCCGGCGGGCCTTCTCGCTCAAGGGCCGAGGGCCTCAGCGGTGGGCGGGGAACTCCACCACCTGCTGATAGGTGGGCCGGTTCTGCCAGTTGATCTGCGGGTGGGCCAGGCCGCCCACCGGGCGCTGCACGATCGCGTCCGCGCACCACTGGTTGCCCGCGGCGCAGGTTCCGTCCGCCGGATACACGGCGGCGGGGGTGGCGGCCGCCGCCTGCTTGAGCGTCGCCGTCATGGCGTCGCGGCATCCGGAGAGCGAGCCGCCCCCGCAGTACGTCCGGGCCAGCGGTCCGGACACCGGGCGGCCGAGCACCGTACGCAGGTCCTTGTCCACGTAGCTCCACCAGCCGTACTGGAAGGCCGAGCCGGCGTGTGAACCGGTCGGCCCGTGGCCCGCGTTGGGCGCCTCGTCGATGGTGAGCGAGGCGCGCAAGGCGTCGTAGAGCGGCGCCCCGAGGCCGGGCTTGAACTCGGCCTCCACGAGCAGCGGCCACCAGGCGTCCATGATCCGTACGGCGTCCGCGTGCGCGTACGTCTTCGAACCGCGTGCGGTCTCCTTGCGCTCGGTGCCCGCGGCCTGCCAGGCGGCGAGCTTGTCGATCGCGGCCCCGACGGCCGGATCGGTGACGGGCGCGCTGCGGAGCACGGCCAGCAGCTCGGGCAGCAGGTTCTCGGCGCGCAGGTCGGTGACGGCCGCGTCGGCCATGGCCTGGGTGAGCTTGGCCCGGGTCACCCCGCCGGCCGCGACGAGCGGTTTGACGCGCTGGTCGAGGAGGTCCCCGCGGTGCACGGAGCCCATCCCGAAGCCGGCCGCACCGTACCCCTTGGCCTGCTTGTTGTTCCAACTGATGTAGTAGTCCTGGCCGATGGACTGCGGGTGCTCTGACGGCGGGGTGTAGGCCGCGGTGTTGGCGGCCGGGTCGAAGTCCTGCCATTCGTAACCCTGCTTGCCCTGGATGGGCAGCGCCGCGTCGACTCCGGCCGGACGCACCGGGTTCGACCCGCTGTTGTAGTAGGCCGCTTCGCGCGAGTCGGCGTAGAACCAGTTGAAGGCGTAGCCGATGTGCCGGGCCGCCTCCTGGAAGGTGCGGGCGTCCTTCACGTAGGAGGGGTCGTTGAACATCTGGAAGCCGATGATCGAGTCGGCCTCGTGGCGGTACGTGGAGCGCAGCGCGGTGTAGGCCACGGGCTTGCCCGCGATGGTCGCGCGGTGCGTGACGATGCCGTAGTTCGTGCGCCAGACCCGCATCCGGTAGGAGCCGCCCGGGGTGGGGTCGGCGACGGAGGACTTCCAGGTGTTGGTGTGTTCCAGCTTCTCCATGGGCGTGCAGGTGCCGCGGTAGAGGTACGAGGTGCTCGCCCTGGTGGGGGCGCCGCCGCCGGACTCGCACAGTTCGACGGCGAAGGTGTCGGTGATGTCCTGGCCGGCCGAGGTGGCGCTCCAGGCGTAGTCCTGGCCGCGTCCGAGCTGTACGTACATGCTGACGCCCGCGAAGGAGGCGCCGCGCGCGCTGATGCCCGGGCCCTGGAGCTCCTGGAGCATGAGGAGTTGGGGCGCGAGATAGCCGGTCTGCGGGCCGAAGACGGCGACCGGGTGGCCGCTCGCGGTCTTCGCGCCGGAGACGAGCAGGGCGTTGGACATGCTCTGCTTCAACGGCTTGGGCGGGGTGGCCGCGGCCGCCGTCGCGGCCGAGCCCGTACGGTCGTACACCAGCTGCTCGGCGGTGACCGAGCCGGCGTCGGGCAGCGCCGCGCCCTGCGGGTCGGCGGGCTTCTGCGTGTAGGGGAAGCTCGTCCCGTCGTGGACGGTGAGCACGGCTTCGGGGTCCTCGCGCTGGCGGAAGGACTCCCAGACCCGGGTCCCCTCCTCCAGGCCGTACGTCTGCTGCGCGGACAGCAGGGAGAGCGCGGCCTGGACTTCGCCGCCTCCGCCGCCGCCGAACAGGCCGCCCACGACGGAGGCGAGGGCGATCAGGTCGGTGAGCTTGAAGGGCTGGATCTCCCCGGCGTTGGTGATCGAGTTGATGTGCCCGGTCAGCACGTACTCGCCGGGGAAGTAGCGGCCGTTCTTGGACTGCACGCGGTAGGCGTTGATGCCGTCGATGTACGCCTGGGCGTCCTCCATCGCGAGCCGCCCGCGCTCGCCCTCCCCGGTCCGGATCCGGTCAACCTGGGCCTGGAGGTCCGCCTCGGTGTACGGGGCCTGCGGCCAGAACTGCTGCTCCAGGCCCTGGTTGGCGAGGGCGCCGCCCGCGAAGGGGGTGAGGTCGCCCCGGCCGACGTGCCGGAAGAGGTCCATCTGCCAGAGCCGGTCCTGGGCTGCCGCGTAACCGGCGCCGAAGGACGTCCCGTAGCGGGTGGTGCCCTTGATGTGGGGGACGCCGCTCTTCTTGTCCCGGGTGATGGTGACGTCGGAACGCGGGCTGCTGGTGGACTCGACCTGGTCGGCCGGGACGCCGAAGGAGGCGTCGTTGAAGAACTCGTTGACCTTGGCGTCGGTGAGGCCGGGATAGCCGGCCACCAGGGAGTCGTAGCGCGCCAGTTGGTCGGAGGTGTGGGCGGGCAGCGTGCCGAATGCCTTGTGGGCGAGGATCTGGGCGAGGGTGGCGTTGCCGCTCTGGCCGGGCGGCAGGATGTCCGCGCACTGCCCTGCGCAGTAGTCGGCGTAGTCGGCAATGCCTGCGGGGGCGATGGCGATCGGGAGCGGCGCGGGAGCGCCGGCCGCCGGGGCGGCCGGTGTCAGAAGGGCCGCTCCGAGGGCGATGAGTGCGGTGGCGACGGCAGTTCTCATGCGCGTGGTGGGGCGTCGCATACGTGCTCCTCCGTGGGGGGCAGGAACCGGTCACGGGGAGGGTACTGGCAGGTGCTACCACTCAGTAAGATGAACGACCGTCACTTTTTGTCCGTACGGGGCCTCGCACCCCGGACATCCCGCGCCGGACCTCGCACGACGGACCTCGCGCGTGGGAAAACCCGTTGCCCCGGACCGACCCGCCGGGCGAAGCTCCACGGCATGTCACAAAGCACCGCAGAGACCAGCACGCGCACCCGACGCGGCGTCACCGACCTCTTCGCCGCCGACGGCCGCCTGACGGCGATCCCGCGCAAGGCCGCCCGCCGCGAGCAGTTGCTCGCCCACCTCACCGAGACCCTCTTCGCGGCGGACCGCGCGTACACCGAGCCGGAGGTGAACGGCCTGCTGCTCACCGTCCACGAGGACTGCGCGGCACTGCGGCGGTACCTGGTCATCGCCGGGCACCTCACCCGCACCCGCGACGGCTCCGGCTACCGGCGGGCCACGACCACCCTGTAGTGGGTCGTCAGCCGGCCGTCCTCGCCGATCACGTGGAAGGCCACGGCCGGCGGCTCGTCCGCGTGGATGTACTCGTTTTCCCCGGACGCCGCCTCCCACGGGAGCCGCGTCGTGGACACCACGCCCGGCGCCACGAGTAGCGGCCGCCCCGCGAAGGTGGTCGCCGCGCCGGTGTGGGTGTGCCCGCACAGGAACGCCGTCAGGTGCGGGTGCCGCTCGGCCAGCGCCGCCAGCCGCTCCTCGCCGAACTGCCGGATGCCGTCCACGTAAGGGATGTGCAGCGGGACGGGCGGGTGGTGGAAGGCGACCAGTACGGGCACCTCGCGCGGGGTGTCGGTGAGCACCCCGTCCAGCCAGGCGATCGTCGAGTCCTCCAGGTACCCGCGGTGTTCACCGGGCACGGACGAATCGCACACCGCGAGGACGAAGCCGTCACCGCGCAGCACTTGGTCGACCGGGGCCGCGGTCGGGCGCTCCTCCCCCAGCAGACCGCGCCGGAAGGCGGCGCGGTCGTCGTGGTTCCCGGGGCAGACGACCAGCGGATGGCGGGAACCGAGGGCCTTGCGCGCCTCCTCGTACTCCTCCGGGCGTGCGTGATCGGCGATGTCCCCGCTCACCAGCACCGCGTCCAGCTCGTACGGGAGCCCCTCCAGGTACTCCATGACGACGCGGGTCCGCTCGGCGGCCCGCTCCCCGCCGTCGAGGTGGACGTCACTGAGGTGGGCTATCACGATCACGGGCGATGGCTCCTTCGGTTCGGAAGCTGGGATTGTATGCCCGCGGGGCCGCGGTCCGGCCTGGAGTCGGACGGCGATCCGCCGATCCGGCGATCCGGCGATCCGGCGATCCGGCGATCCGGCGACTCGGCAACTCGGCTTCAAGTCCCCCACCCGGAAGCCGCGGTGAGGAAGCACTCGCGGACGAACGACTCAGCTGCTGCCGCTCCGGCGCGCCCCACCGCACCGGCCCGCCCCCCGACGTAGCGTGGGCCGCGGCCGATTGCCCACAGCCCCATCACCCTGAAGCGAAGGTGACCGCGCATGAGGCGGGAACAGGGAAGCAGCCGGGACGTGATCGTGATCGGTGCGGGCGCCGCCGGTCTCGCCTGCACCGCGGACCTGCTGGCCGGAGGCCTGCGCGTCAGCCTGGTGGAAGCCTCGGACGCGGTCGGCGGGCGCATGCGCACCGACCGCTCCTCCGGCTTCGTCACCGACCGTGGTTTCCAGGTGCTCAACACCGCGTACCCGCAAGTCAAACGCCGCCTCGCACTCCGCCCCCTGCGCCTCAGGCCGTTCACGCCGGGCGTGCTCGTCCACACCGGCGGCGGCAACCTGCTGCGCTTCACGGACCCCACCCGGCGGCCGCGCGAGAGCCGCGATCTGCTGCCGGGCCGGCTGGCCACGGCCCGTGACCTCGCCGCGCTCGGATTGCTCACCGCGCAGGACGCGCTCCTGCCGCCGCGCCTCCTGCGCGCGCGGCCCGATCGGACGACCCTCACCGCGCTCGCCGAGGCCGGGCTCTCCGCCGATCTGGTCGAGACCTTCTTCAGGCCGTTCCTGTCCGGGGTGTTCCTCGAAGACGGCTTGGAGACCTCGTCCCGGTTCTTCCACCTGGTCTGGCGCAGCATGGTGCGCGGCACCCTGTGCCTGCCCGCCGACGGCATCGGAGCGGTCCCCGCCCAGCTCGCCGACCGCCTTCCGCCCGGTGTTCTCAGCACCGAAACCCCGATCGCCCGGCTGACCGGCGACGGGGTGGCCCTGGCGGACGGTTCCGAACGCCGTGCCCGAGCCGTCGTCGTCGCCACCAACGCGGCAGCGGCGGTCCGGCTGCTGCCCGGGCTGAGCGTGCCCGGCGGCCGTACGGTCACCACCCTGTACCACGCCGCCGATCGCTCGCCGCTTCGGGAGCCCACCCTCGTGATCGACACGAAGCGCCGGTTCCTCAACACCTGCGTGCTCAGCGAGGTGCACCCCGGCTACGCCCCCGACGGCCGCGCACTCGTTGCCACCTCCGTCCTCGGGGCACCGGATCCCACGGAGGAGGCAGTGGTCCGGGCCGCGCTCGCCGAAGCGTACGGAGCCGACACGGACACCTGGCAGCTGGTGAACCGGCAAACGGTGCGCGACGCGCTTCCCGCCATGCCCCCGCCCCTTGCGCTGATCCGGACGACCAGGTTCGGCCCGCACCGGTACGTCTGCGGTGACCACAGGGCGACCGGCTCGCTCCAGGGCGCCCTGGCTTCCGGGTCCAAGGCCGCCCGCGAAGTCCTGGCGGACTTCGACCGATGAACCCGCCGGAATGCTTCTATACGCTGGCCCGGTGGCCAATACGGATGTGCGAAAGTCCAGCGGAGGTGTCCCCGAAGGGAACGGCGAGGTGGGCCTCCATGCGTTCGCCGTACAATTGAGGCGGCTGAACGGGGAGATCAACCGCCTGGTCCACGGATTCGCGCACGCCCAAGGGCTCCACCCCACGGACGTCCAGGCCCTGTCCGTCATCCTCGACAGCGCCGCACCCCTCACTCCCGGCCGTCTGCGCGAGCACCTCGGACTCACCTCGGGCGCCGTCACGGCCTGCCTCGACAGGCTGGAGCGCGCCGGCCACATCACCCGCTCCAGGGAGAGCGAGGACCGCCGCGTCATCCACATCCGCTACGCCGAACAGGGCAGGGCCGCGGCCCGCTCCTCCTTCACCCCGCTGGCCGAGGCCACCGACAGCGCCCGTCACCGGTTCAGCGAGGAGGAACTCGCGATCGCCCTGAGGTTCCTCGCCGCCATGAACGAGGAACTCGGCGACCTGCGGGCTCCGGGACGCTGATTTCCCGGCCGGCCCGCATCCGTACCGGCCCTTCCGGGGGAAGACGGGGGGTACGAGCGAGCGGCGGCCCTCCGGGACGTCCTCCAAAGATCGATCGCCTAATCTATTTCAGTCATTGAGATTGTTAACTGTTGAGATAGATCCACAGGAGCACCATGTCCGCCTCACCACGGTCCACCCGGTGGCTGATCCCCGTCGTCCTGCTCGTCGCCTGGCTGCTCGTGGGGGGCGGACTGGGCCCGTACGCGGGCAAGCTCGGCGAGGTGGCCACCAACGATCAGACGGCCTTCCTGCCCCGCAGCGCGGAATCCACCCGGGTCGTCGAGGCGCAGAAGGCCTTCCGCCAGGACGAGAGCCTGCCCGCGATCGTGGTGTGGACCGCGAAGACTCCGGGCGGACAGCTGGGCCCCCGGCAACAGGAAGACGCCACACGGGCCCTGGCCGGGCTCGGCGACGCGGGGCGCGGCGACGCCGGTCTCGTGGCCGGCCCCTCCTCCCCCGCCATCCTCTCCGCCGACGGTCAGGCGCTCCAAGGCGTCGTACAGCTCCGGCCCGACCTCGGCGAGGAGCTGCCCCGCGCGCTGGAGGAGATCGCGGCGGCCGCGGCGACGGTCCCCGGGACCGTCGCGCAGGTGGCCGGCCCCGCGGCGACCCAGGCCGATCTCTCCGACGCCTTCGCCGGGATCGACGGACTCCTGCTGGGCGTCGCGCTCGCAGCCGTCCTGCTGATCCTCCTGCTGGTCTACCGCAGCCTGCTGCTGCCCGTGGTGATCATCATCGGGGCCGTGTTCTCCCTGGGACTGGCCTGCGCGATCGTCTACGTCCTCGCCGACCGCGGGATCGTCCGCGTCGACGGGCAGGTGCAGGGCATCCTCTCGATCCTCGTGATCGGCGCGGCCACCGACTACGCGCTGCTGCTCACGGCTCGCTTCCGCGAGGAGCTCCAGGCCCGCTCGGACCGGTTCGCCGCCGTACGGGCGGCCCTGCGCCGGTCGGTCGGCCCCATCACGGCGAGCGCGGGCACCGTCGCCCTCGGCCTGCTCGCCCTGCTGCTGAGCGACCTCACCAACAACCGTGCCCTCGGTCCCGTGGGAGCGATCGGCATCGTGTGCGCGGTGTTGAGCACCCTCACCTTCCTGCCGGCCGCCCTCGTCCTGCTCGGCCGCGCCGCCTACTGGCCGGCCAAGATCGGCCACACCGCCGCCGACGAGGGCACCGGAACCGGCACCGGCCACGGAATCTGGAAGACCGTGGCTGCCCTCGTGGACCGTGCTCCGCGCAAGGTCTGGGCCCTCAGCCTCGTCGCCCTCCTGGCCTGCGCCGCCTTCGCACCCACGCTCAACGCCAAGGGCGTGCCGCTGGACGAGATCTTCGTGAACGACGCCCCGTCGGTGGCCGCCCAGCAGACCCTGAGCGAGCACTTCCCCGGAGGATCGGGCAATCCGGCCATCGTGATCGCGGACGCCGGCCGGATCGACCAGGTCACGCGGGCGGCCGAGGGTACCGAAGGCGTCGCCTCCGTCACCCCCCTCACCGCACCGGGACCGGCGGGCGGCCCCCCGCTCGTGGCGGACGGGAAGGTCCGCCTCAACGCCACGCTCGAAGCGCCCTCGGACAGCAGGTCGGCGCAGCAGACCGTCGTCCGACTGCGTGAGGCGGTGCACGCCGTACCGGACGCGGACGCGATCGTCGGCGGCTACAGCGCGCAGCAGTACGACACCCAGCGCACCGCCGAGAACGACCGCACCCTCATCATCCCGGTCGTCCTCGTGATCATCCTGATCATCCTCGCGGGGCTGCTGCGCTCGGTGCTGATGCCCCTGCTCCTCGTCGCCACCGTCGCCCTCAGCTTCGTCGCGACCCTGGGCATCTCCGCGATCGTGTTCCAGCAGCTCCTGGGGTTCAGCGGCACCGACTCCTCCGTCCCGCTGTACGGCTTCGTCTTCCTGGTGGCTCTCGGGGTCGACTACAACATCTTCCTGATGACCCGGGTCCGCGAGGAATCCCTTCGGCACGGCACGCGCCAGGGCGTACTGAGGGGGCTGGTGGCCACCGGTGGCGTGATCACCTCCGCGGGTGTCGTCCTCGCCGCCACGTTCGCCGCGCTCGGTGTCATCCCGCTGGCGTTCATGCTCCAGATCGCCTTCATCGTGGCCTTCGGCGTGCTCCTCGACACGCTCGTCGTCCGGTCCCTCCTGGTGCCGGCGCTCGTCCGCGACATCGGCCCGGCCGCGTGGTGGCCCGGAGCGCTCAGCCGCACCACCGACAAGGACGATCAGCACTGACCCCACCGGCGGTCACGGCCCCCGGCGCTCCCCCGGAGCGGCCCGGAGCCGCCCGGACCCGCCCGGACCCGCCCGGACCCGCCCGGACCCGCCCGGACCCGCCCGGACCCGCCCGGAGCATTGAACCGTGCTCCGGGCGGGCAGGACACCACCATGGACAAGTCCTCTGCCGGAGACCGGAACCTCCGGGCGCGGCTCGGCTCGACGCTGTTCAGCCGGGTGGCGGGACCATCCGGCCCCGCCAACCGCGCACGGATCCACACGGCACCCGGACCCCGGTGGTTCGGCCCCGACCGCCCCATCCGTACGGTCCACGGCGACGCCTCGATGTTCATCGGAGGCCTCAGCGCCCTCCTGCTCCAGTCCCTGCACCCGCTCGCCATGGCCGCCGTGGCGGCGCACTCCGGCTTCCGCGGCGACCCGTGGGACAGGCTCCAGCGCACCAGCACCTTCCTGGCCGTCACCACCTACGGCACGGCTCAGGACGCACAGCTCGCCGTCGACAGGGTCCGGGCGGTCCACGAGCGGGTGCGGGGCACCACGGCGGCGGGCGAGCCCTACTGCGCGGCCGATCCCCACCTGCTGGGCTGGGTGCACGCCGCGGAGGTCGACAGCTTCCTCCGTGCGCACGAGCGCTTCGGAGCACACCCGTTGAACGCGGCCGGATACGACGCCTACGTCGCCGACACGGCGCGCGTGGCAACGGCGCTCGGCGTGGTGGCCCCACCACGCGACCGGGCATCACTGCTGGCCCTTCTGGCTCAGTACCGGACGGAGCTGCGGGCCACGCCCGAAGCCCTCGACGCGGCGCGCTTCCTCCTGCGCCATCCGCCGGTGCCCCGGCCGGCCCGGGCCCCGTACGCCCTCCTCGCCGCGAACGCGATCGCCCTGCTGCCCCCGTGGGCCCCGGCCCTGCTCGGCCTGCGCCCCGCGACCGGCCCGGCGGGGACCTGCGTATCCGTGTCAGGGCACGCCCTGACCCGGACGATCCGGTGGGCGATGGCCCCACCGCCCCGACAGCCGCACTGAGCCCTCGCGCACGGGCCGGTTCGCCGAGCGGGTACCTGCACACCGGCG
This sequence comes from Streptomyces sp. NBC_00086, assembly GCF_026343255.1. Lineage (NCBI taxonomy): Bacteria > Bacillati > Actinomycetota > Actinomycetes > Kitasatosporales > Streptomycetaceae > Streptomyces > Streptomyces sp. NBC_00086. The sequence goes on from NZ_JAPELZ010000001.1 coordinate 801,686, forward strand.
ACGGCGGTGGCTCCCTCCTGCACCCCTCCTGCGGGACCGGCCCGCCGACCTGCCGGCCCGAGGCCCCGGAACCGGAAGGGCTTCGCCCGCCCGCCCCGGGGGTAAGGGACGCGGACACCGGTGCGACGGGGGCCGCGGCGCGGAAGACGGGGTGACGGGGTGGGGGAACGGGCAGGGGCGCGGGTACGGGCAAGGGTGCGGGTACGGGCAGGGGCGCGGACGTCAGCGGGGCCGCGGGGCGCGGGATGACGGCGCAGGGCCCGGCCCCCGCCCCGGCCAGGGGCATGGTGACCCGAGTGCGCGCGGCCCTGGCCGGGGTCGGCGGTGCACTGGGGATCCTGATCGGGATCTACGCCGACGAGGCCCGCGCCGTACTCGCCTGGGCCGGGGCGCACGCCGTAGCGCCGGCCGGTGCAGCTCTCCTCGCCGCGTGCGCCGGTTTCGGCCTCGGACGGTGGAGCGGCGGCAGGGCGGGTTCGGCCGGCCGGGACGCGGGGCCGGTGGTGGTCGAGGGTTCCTTCGAGATCAGCGCCGACGACTTCGACGTGGACCTGCCGGCGGACCACATGGTCTTCGGCCGCCGGCTGCGCTACCTGGAGCGGGCCACGGCTTCGCGCGACCTGGTGGTCCTGCTGCACGGTCTGGGCACGGACGCCTCGGAGTTCCGCCCGTACATGGTCTCGGCCCGGCCGCACACCGTCGCGCTGACGGCCTTCGGTCACCATCCGGAGGAGGCGCGGGACGCGCGCTACCGGCCGATCGGCCTGGCCACGCACACCGAGTTGATCGCGGGCGCCATCAGGGCGCTCGCCCGGCGCCACCCGGGCAAGCGGCTCGTGCTCGTGGGGTTCTCGTACGGGGCCGACACGGTCCTGCGCCTGGCCGAGCAGTGGGCGGAGCGGCCGGAGCAACGGCCCGCGCTGGCCGGGGTGTTGTTGTTGGATCCGAACATGAACCGCTCCACACTCCCCGTCACCCGGGCCCTGGCCGGGTTGGACCTGTCCGATCCGGCGGCGGCGCTGCGCGGAATCGTGGCGGGGACCCTGGACCTGGACGACTTCGCGAACTTCTGCGATTACCTGCACCGGATCGCCGGGAAGGACCTGGCGCAGGTGTGCCGGCACGCCGGCGAGGTGTGGGAGGACGCGGAGGAGGTGGGGTCCTACGAGCGGTTCGTACGCCGGTGCGAGCGGCTGCGGTCGGTGTGCGGGGGGCCGGTGCGGATCCATTTCTCCACGCGCTTCGAGACGCACTTCAACGATCTGGTCGCACATGCGCGGCGGCGTGGCGTGCGGGGGGTGTTCGACCTGCGGCGGACCGATCACTTCGCGCTGTGCGCGGAGCCCGCGCTGCGGCCGCAGGTGGAGGCCCTGGTGGCGGGCGCTCCGGCCCCCGCTCCCGAGGGGTGAGCGCGGAGTGGGCCGGGCGGGGTACTCGTCCGCGGCGTCGTCCTCCCCGGGACCTGCGCAGACGCTACTCATAGAGGCATGAGCAACGAGAATGCACCCCCCGATGCCCTGAAGGCGAAGCACCGTGCGATGTGGGCGCTGGGTGACTACCCCTCCGTCGCCTCGAACGTGGTCAACGAGCTGGGTGGCGAGCTGGTCCGGGCCTGCGGCATCGAGCAGGGTGACCGCGTCCTCGACGTCGCGGCGGGCTCCGGCAACGCGTCCATCCCCGCGGCCCTCCTCGGCGCCGAGGTCATCGCCTCCGACCTCACGCCCGAGCTCCTGGAGGCCGGCCGCCGACTCGCGGAGACCCGCGGCGCCCGGCTGGACTGGCGGGAAGCGGACGCGGAAGCCCTGCCCTTCGCGGACGGCGAGTTCGACACGGTGATGTCCTGCGTCGGCGTCATGTTCGCCCCGCACCACCAGGAGACGGCCGACGAACTGGTCCGGGTCTGCCGGCCGGGCGGCACCATCGGGCTGATCAACTGGACCCCCGAAGGGTTCATCGGGCAGATGTTCGCGACGATGCGTCCCTACGCTCCACCGCCGCCGCCCGGTGTCCAGCCGCCGCCCCTGTGGGGCGACCCGGAACACGTGCGCACCCTGCTCGGGGACCGGGTGATCGACTTCGACGCCCGCCGGCAGACGCTGCGCGTGGACCGGTTCGCGCGGCCGGAGGAGTTCCGCGAGTACTTCAAGGCCTCCTACGGGCCGACCATCGCCACGTACCGCTTCGTGTCCGAGGACCCCGAGCGGGTGTCCGCCCTCGACGCGGCCCTCGACGACCTGGTCGCGCGGCACCTCGTCGACGGAGCCATGGACTGGGAGTACCTGCTGGTCACGGCCCGACGGGCCTGAAGTCCGCGCCGTCGGGTCCTCAGGCGCACGGTTCGCTACGGGTCACGCCGGCGGCTCCGCCCGCCGCAAGGAGCGGACCGCCGGGACCGACAGCAGCACCGCGAAGGTCACCACCGCGACCAGGGTGGACACGTACAGCAGCGTGCGTGCGCCGATGAGTTCGGCGACCGGGCCCGCCAGGGCCTGGCCGACGGGGAAGGCGATGAGGGACCCGGCGACGTCGTAGGCGTAGACCCGGTTCAGTACGGCCGCGGGGACCTGGGACTGGACGCTCGTGGCCCACATGACGCTCCAGAACGCCCAGGCGGCCCCGCCCACCACGAAGCACACGCACGTCGACCACAGTGGAAGGCCCAGGGCGTTGGAGAGGGGGAGGACGACCCAGGCGAACATCGCGACCGCTCCGGCGGCCAGCGGCCGCTTCGGGCGGAACCGCATGCCGATCAGACCGCCCAGGACGTTGCCCGCCCCGAACGCCGTCCAGACCAGGCCGAGGCCGGTGGCCCCGTGCTCGTTCGCGACCAGGAGCGTGGTGAGGGGGCGCAGGGGACCGAAGGTCGTGATGCCGTTGACGGCCCAGGCCAGGATGACCACCCACAGCCAGGTACGGGAGCGGAACTCGTGCCAGCCTTCGAGGAGGTTGCGCCAGGTGGACGTCGTGCGGTCCGGGGTGGGCGCGGGGGCGAGCCGCAGCAGGAGGAGACAGGCGCCGCTGACGGCGAAGGTCGCCGCGTCGATGGTGAGGACCAGGGCTACGCCGAACACCGCGACCAGGACCGCGGCGATGGTCGGCCCGGCCATCGAGGCGATGGCCTCGGCGATGCGGATGGTGGCGTTGGCCCGCTGCAGGTCCTTCGCCACCTGGGGAACGATGCTGGCGACGCCGGGCTGGAACGCGGCCGAGGCGGTACCGCTTCCGGCCGCGAGGAGGAGCAGGAGCCAGAGCGGGGCGTGCCCGGTGCCGAAGGCGGTCGCGGCGGCTATCTGGAGGCAGCAGCGCGCGGCGTCCGCGCCGATCATCATGCGGCGGGGTGTGAAGCGGTCGGCGAGCACCCCGCCGAACAGGATGAGCACGGCGAACGGGAGCATCTGCGCGGCCAGGACGAAGCCCACTCCGGTGGCTCCGTAGCCGAGTTGCACGACGCCGTACATCAGTGCCACCGGCAGCATGGCGTCACCGAGGAGCGAGACCAGACGAGCGGTGAAGTACAGCCGGAAGTTCTTGCTCCACAGTGGTGGCGCCGCCGCTTCCCCGACGGCGTCGGTGGTCAGGGTCACGGTTGTTCCCTATCCGTGGAGTCGTGGAGACCTGGCCAGTTCGTCCGTTTCCTGACCACGTTTTGCGTCATTGAATCGATCACGAAGGCTAGAGGTCACCGAATGGGCGGAGCAAGTGGAATAGATCGCCTGAGTGACCGTCACCGCCCCTCGCGCAGAACCTCGGTGGCTCCCTGACCGGGGGTTTGAATGTTCATTCATGCGGGGTGGCCGGGCACATGGTGGCCGGTGCATTCGGCGCTACGCACGGGGACGGCCCCTGCCCACCCGGCCGGGGCCGGGGTGAACAGGGGCCGTCCGTGCGCCCTCTCACTCCTCGCAGAGGGTCAGCACTCGTACCGTGTCGTGTGCTTGAACGTGGACGAGGCGCCCTGGAAGCCGTACGTCCCGCGGTAGGACGGCGGGTTCTGGTACTCGCCGACGATGATGACGGAGTCGGCGCACGAGCCCGGCCCCGACCGCTTGGCCTCCAGTCTCAGCTGCTCCCCGAAGGAGCCGCCCGTGATGTCCCACGGAGCGCCGCAGATGCCCGAGGTGATCCGGCCGCCCGTGACCACGTACGGGTAGGTGTTCGGGTTGTAGGTCACTTCCATGTCGAACGTGGTCGGGCCGTTGTGGAGCTGGAGCTTCGTGGTGGTCGAGACGGCTTGCGCCGATGCCTCCCGGGCCGGCGCGAAGGCTTCGTCGCGGGTCTTCACCTCGGCTCCCTGCGAGTTCAGGAAGCGGTGCTCACGGCCGGTCTGCCGGCCCTTCGACGTCTTCTGTGCGTGAACGGTCATGCGGAGAGTCCTCTCCGGATTGCTGACGGTGGTCAGGAACCCTTTCCTGTCAGGCGAGTTGCTCGGCGATCTCGACACGCAGCAGGGTCCGGACGTTCTCGATGTGGTTGGCCACGGTGATGACCTGGGATCCGGCGAAGAGCAGACCCAGCGCGACACCGTCCTGGGAGGTCACCAGCGAACCGGAGTCGCCGCCCGCGGAGATGTTGGTCGTCAGGATCTGGTCCTTGAAGCGCGCGGTGCCCGCCGCCCCGTAGTTCACGTCGATCGTCGCGTCGACCGAGACGATCCGGCCGAAGGTGACGTTCGTCGTCCTGCCGGTCTTCCGGACGAGGTCGCCCACGGCCACGTTGGCCTTGCGCCGCCAGGCCCGCGGTACGCCGCTGAAGTACTGGTCCCGGGTCGCGTCCTGGAACTCGACCGCGCCCAGCGCCGCGTCCACGATGTTGTTGTGCCGCTCCACGGGGATCAGCGGGGCGAACTGGAGGGTGATGAACCGGTCCAGCGTCGCGATCCGGTCGGCGGGATCCCGTCCGCCGTCGAAGGTGCCCGGCTGGACGATGGCGCTTCCCGCCGGAGCCTGGTTCGAGTCCGCCAGCACGTGGTTGTTGCTGAGGATGTAGAACCTCGCGGGCGTGCCGAGCCCCGGGCCCGGCGGGTCGGTGGAGGCACCGGGAAGGAAGTCGTACACCACGCTGCCGAGCGTGCCGGCCGTCACCCGTACGTTGCCGACCGAGAAGCCGGATGGACACGGCCGCATCCTGCGCCTGAGCAACTGCGGCTCGAACAAGCCGACTCCGGAGCCTTCTTGGAGCATCGGCTGCCCGTGCGAGAGCTGCGTCGACCAGTCGCGTGCGCTGCCGTCTGCCCGGTAGGCGAGGTCGTCCTGCTCGATCATCGTCCGGCGCGGCTGCTGGGCGCGCTGGGCAAAGACGTGGCCGACCGCGATCACGTCGGTCGGAGTGCCGTCGTCCATCTGCCGCGGCACGACGTCCCGTTCGGGGAGCATCGACTCGGGCACCTTCTGGTTCACGAAGACCAGCAGTGCGGGCTCGCCGGTCGGCTGTCCACCGGTCCACTTCACACCGTGGCCGAAGCCGACGACGTTGGACATCGGTGCCTGCGGATGCATGAAGTCGGCGAGTGCCTGGCGGCGGGAGCTTTCGCTCACCTGCCCGCCGGTGGGTCCTCGCATCATGTCGGGTCGGCTCATGCCGACCACCCCTTCTCTCGCTCGTACGCGCATCGCGTACGGCCCCAGGGCGGTGCACGGCAGCATCCGCGCGCCGGTATCACCGTCCGCGCGTCCCCACCTGCCACGTCTTGATGCCCTCGGGGCCATGTCGTCGGTCCGCCGCCCGCACGGAACCCGACTGATGTGGACCGGCAACCAGAGCGCCGGTTCCGATGAGGCGACGGACCCGCCGACCAGTGCGCGGTCACGGCGTCCGGCATCCCCGTCATATGTACGGTCCGGCGGGCCTCTCCCTCGCCCGGCCGGTACGACAGGTCTATGCCCAACTGCCCGTCAAGTCAAGGCGTTCAGAGCGTAATTGCGTTTTTCAAGCCGTTCTGTGGATGTTGACCTTGTATGGGAAAATTGTCGGACCCCGGAGGCTACGGGTGGTCGGGCACGTACTTGTAGCCCACGCGCCGCACCGTGGAGATGCGGCCCCGGTGGGCGGGGCCGAGCTTGCGGCGCAGCCGGGCCACGTGGACGTCGACGGTGCGGCCGTCGCCGACGTGCCCGTAACCCCAGATGGTCGAGATGAGCGCCTCCCGTGTGTGGACCGTGTGCGGGTGGGCCACGAAGTGGGACAGGAGGTCGAACTCCAGGTAGGTGAGCTCCAGTTCGCGGCCGGCGACCTCGACCAGCCGGCGTTCCCGGTCGACCTGAATGGCGTCGCCGGAGCGTACGGGCTCGAGGCGGGAGGCCGGTTCCGGATCGGGAGCCCGCTGCGGCCCGGGATCCAGGGGACGCATCTCCGGGCGCACACCGTGCGAGTTCATCAGCGCCACCGGGTCCACGTTCGCCGGCAAGAACACCAGGTATCCGATGCGGCCGCCGTGCGTTCCGTCGGCGGGGACGGCGGTCGGATGGTCACCGACCAGCTGGAGTCGGGAGGCCGGGAAGCGGCGGGTGGCGGGTGCGGGGAGCGCGGTGGTCATGATGAGCCCCTTCGGCTGCTCGGAGTGAACTACGGATGCCGGGCGTTCGGCCACGACAGGGCAGGGCGGATCCATGACGGATCCGGCGGGGTGGCTCAGAGGGGTCGACGCCAGGAGGACCGCCACCGGGAGGAGAGGGTGGCGTACGGAGCGAAGCGGCGGCCGGATCGCCCGCGCGCGGAGTGGAAATGCCCTGCCGGAGAAGCCTTAGACGGGTCGGCAGACGGCGCTGGCGACGAGACGGAGGTCAACGTGCCTGCGGCGTACGAGCAACGGCTGCGACGGGGGCATGGGCACATCGTGAGGTGCCCGACGGGCCCTCGTCAATACTTTCCTATCAATTAGATAGGGAATAGGAGCCGTCCGGTCGCACCTCCGGCGACCACCGACCCCGGCCGTGCCGGCCGGTGGGTCTCCTGACCTTGCGTCATCTCTCATCTCAAGACCGGACTGTCCGCCATGCGGTCAGGCACTTGCCGGGAAGGCCGCTTCGGGCAAGTATCCCTATCAATCCGATGGGAAAGGTGGGGATCCGGTGAAGCGCGGTTCGAGCACCTCCCGCGCCACCCGGCGAGCCACCGGCCGAAGCCCCAACAATCTTCCGGAGTAGTCGACATGACCACCGCCACCCCCCATGGCACCGCTGTCCGCCCAGCCCCAGCGCCACGCGGCGACGCCCGGGTGTGTCGGTGACTCCCATGCCGACGACACCGAGCACCATCGGCCGTCGGTCCGCCGACGAGCAGCGCCGGGCGGCGCTCCTGCGTACCGCCGACGACGTGGCGGACGATCTCGCCGCGGACGCCATCTTCCGCGACCGGGCGGGCAGGCCGCCGACCGACGAGGTGGCCCGGCTCCGGGAGGCCGGTCTGCTGACCGGCCTCACCCCGCCCGGGCCGGGCCGGGGAGCGGACTGGCGTACCGGATGCACCGTCATCCGGAAGCTCTCCACGGCGGACAGCTCCGTCGGCGACGTACTGGCCCGCCACTACGTGCACGCGTGGAGCGGACGCTTCTACGCGAACCACCACCACGCGACCGACCTCGAAGAGCAGTCGGTGCGCGAGCAGTGGCTGTGGACCGGCGCCATCCGCACCCCGGAGCCCGACGACGACACCGGCGGGCCGGACCTCACGCTGCAGCCCCGCAACACCGGCTACGTGCTGAGCGGGCGCCGTTTCGTGGATACGGCGGTGGCCGTCGCCGACCAGATCGTGGTCGACGCCGTCTGCGCGGTGACCGGTGACGTCCTGGTCGTACGGATCCCACCCGGCGTTCCGCGCATGACCATCGAACCCGCCCACGACCGCCTCGGGCAGCGCGTGGTCGGCGCCGGCGAGGTGGCCTTCGACCGGGTCACCGTCACGCCCGGACAGGTGCTGGGCCGCCGCCCGTACGACGAGGAGCCGGCCGCTCCCTTCACCTCGCTCGCCGATCCGGTGCTCCGGCTGGCCCTGTGCCACGTCGGCCTCGGGATCGTCGAGGGCGCCCTCACCGAAGCGCGCGACCTCAGCAGGGGCGGCCACGCATACCGACTGCCCGGTGCGGACCCCGACCTCTTCCTGACGTACGGGGAACTCGCCTCCGCCGCCCAGACGGCCACCGCCGTGGTGGACCGGGCGACCGAGGTGATGGCGCGGGCCCTCGACACCGGTGCGCAGCTCGACGCCGAGGAACCCGCGGGCATCGCCGCCCTGGTCGCCACGGCCGAGACGGTGACGTCGAAGGCCGCCCTGCACGTCACGGCGCGCGTGCTGGAACTCGCCGACGCTCCCGGGCTGGACCGCTTCTGGCGCAACGCCCGCGTCCTGACGGCCCACCACCCTGCCGCGCACCGTCTGCGCTCCATCGGCGAGCACTACCTCAACGGCTCCCACCGTGCGGTGGCGGCGGCCTTCCACTGACCCGAGGCACCGCGCGGGGTGCTGATCCCCGGCCGCGGGGCGGGTGCTCGTACCCGCCCCGTGGCCGGCGGCGCACCCGCGGCGGACGCCGGGCGCGCAGGCATGCGGGATAATGGCCACATGCGGATCTCAGCCAGGGCGGACTACGCGGTACGTGCCGCACTGCAGCTTGCCGCGTCACAGGATGACGGGCCGCTGAAGGCCGAGGCCATCGCCGACGCCCAGGACATCCCGCACAAGTTCCTCGAAGGCATCTTGAACGACATGCGCCGGGGCGGTCTCGTGCTGAGCCAGCGCGGGGGCAACGGCGGTTACTGGCTGGCCAAGCCCGCCCAGTCGATCAGCATCGCGGACGTCATCCGCGTCGTGGACGGACCGCTCGTCTCGGTGCGCGGGGTTCGCCCGCCCGATCTGACGTACACGGGCCCCGCGCAGGCTCTCCTCCCCCTGTGGATCGCACTTCGGGCCAACGTCCGCGAGATCCTCGACGGCGTGACGCTCGCGGACGTCGCATCGTCCGATCTGCCCCCCGACGTGTCCGCCCTGTCCCGCGCTCCCGACGCCTGGACCAATCCCTAGCCCTCGCCGCACCCCTGTCCCACCCTCACCCCACCCCTGCCCCACCTGCGGTTTCTCATATTTCGAGATTCAACCGTCCAGAATGTGGTCAGTCTCTTGGGGCGCGCCTTCCTGTCTGCCAATATGCCTACCAACCAGGTGGGAAAACTAGGAATCAGGGGGTGAGGTGGCCGTGCAGACACTGCAGCGCGCCGGCCGGATCCCGTCCCTGACCTCCCGCCGGCACATCGACCTGGTCCGTACGTCCAGCGCCATCTGTCAGCCTTCCTGACACCGGCCGCAGGGCCCGGTACCCCGCGCAGGGCACTGCCGGGGCACTGAGCAGCCCCTCGCCGTCGGCCGGCCCGGCCCCTCGGCCGACATCACCGCCCGCGCGCTCCCGTGATCCCGCCGCCCACGGCCGGGAACGGCTGCCGCACGTGCCGACGCCTCCGCGCCGCCGTCTCCGTACCGCCTCGTCCCCGTACTTGCCATCTCCGCATCACCGCATCTCCCCCGACCACCACCCGTGAAAGGACACCTCCGTGTCTGCCGCAAGACCGCTCACCACCCTGCGTGCCATCGCCCTGACCGCTGCGCTCCCCCTGCTGCTCACCGCCTGCGGCTACGGTTCCGAGGCCAAGAAGGACGACGCTCCCGCGAAGGAGAACGTCGCCGCCGACGCCGGCAAGAAGCTGTCCGCCTCCGAGGTCCGCATCGGCTACTTCCCCAACCTGACCCACGCCACCGCGCTGGTCGGTCTCCAGGAAGGCCTGATCGCCAAGGAACTCGGCGCCACCGCCATCAAGCCGCAGTCCTTCAACGCCGGCCCGTCCGAGATCGAAGCCCTCAACGGTGGCTCTCTCGACATCGGCTTCATCGGCCCCTCCCCCTCGATCAACGCCTACGTCAAGTCCAAGGGCTCCAACCTGCGGATCATCTCCGGCTCCGCCTCCGGCGGCGTCAAGCTGGTCGTGAACCCGGCGAAGATCAAGACCCTGGACGACCTCAAGGGCAAGAAGATCGCCACCCCCCAGAAGGGGAACACCCAGGACGTCGCGTTCCTCAACTGGATCGCCGAAAAGGGCTGGACGGTCGACCCGGAGTCCGGCAAGGGCGACGTCTCCGTCGTCCGCACCGACAACAAGGTCACCCCCGACGCCTTCAAGTCCGGCTCCATCGACGGCGCCTGGGTCCCCGAGCCCACCGCCTCCAAGCTCGTCTCCGACGGCGGCTCCGTCCTCCTCGACGAAACCACCCTGTGGCCCGACAAGAAGTTCGTGATCACGAACATCATCGTGTCCCAGAAGTTCCTCAAGGAGCACCCCGACGTCGTCGAGGCCGTGCTCAAGGGAACCGTGAAGACCAACGAGTGGATCAACGCCAACCCGGACAAGGCCAAGGCCTCCGCGAACGCCAAGCTCGCCGCCGAAGGCGGCAAGCCCCTCGACGCCAAGGTCATCGACCCCGCCTGGCCCAGCATCCTCATCACCAACGACCCCCTCGCCGCAACCCTCAAGACCCAGTCCGAGTGGGCCGTCAAGGCCAAGCTCATCGAGAAGCCCGACCTGAGCGGCATCTACGACCTGACGCTCCTGAACAAGGTCCTCAAGGCCGCCGGCCAGCCCGAGGTCTCCGACGCCGGACTCGGCGCCAAGTAGCACACGCTCCGCCCGTGCGACGGCCGTCCTCCCGGACCGCCGTCGCACCGGCGTTCGCGCCGCGGATCCCACCGGCATACCGCTGCGGGAGGTCACCGGGCTGCGCACGACGTTCCCCGGCCGGGACCGGACACCCTGCACCCGCGCCCTGCTCGCTGCCGCGCCCCCGCCCTCCGTCTCGAAGGAGCTCCCCTCGTGACCAGCCCGACCACCCCCACGCCCCCCGCCACCCCGAACCGCCGTGATCCCTACGACGGCTTCGCCGGACGCGTGGGCCGTACCTTCGCCGAGTCCGTGCCGTCCTGGCAGCCGCCGCGCCGGCCCGCGGGCCGTGCCCCGAACGTCGTCGTGGTCCTCGTCGACGACATGGGCTACAGCGACATCGGCCCCTTCGGCTCGGAAGTCCCCACCCCCGTACTCGACGAACTGGCCGAGGGCGGCCTGCGCCTGGCCAACTACCACACCATGCCGCTGTGCTCACCCGCGCGCGCCGCACTGCTCACGGGTCTCAACCCGCACCGCGTCGGGTATTCGACGGTCGCCAACTTCGACCCCGGTTTCCCCGGTTACGGCATGGAGGTCGGCGAGGACGTCCCCACCCTGGCCGAGCTCCTGCACGACGCGGGCTACGCCACCTACGCCGTCGGCAAGTGGCACCTGACCCGCGACTCGGCCTCCAACGCCGCCGATGACCGGCGCAATTGGCCCCTGCAGAAGGGCTTCGACCAGTACTACGGCGTACTGGAGGGCCTGACCAGCCTCTTCCACCCGCACCAACTGGTCCGCGACAACAGCCCGCTGGACATCGACGAACTGCCCGACGGCTACTACTACACCGACGACATCACCGACCAGGCCATCTCCATGGTGAAGTCGCTCCGCGCACACGACCCCGACAAGCCGTTCTTCCTCTACGTGGCGCACAACGCCGTCCACGGCCCCCTCCAGGCGAAGCCCGCGGACATCGCACGTCAGCGCGGTCGCTACGACGGCGGCTGGGACGCCCTTCGCCGGACCCGCTTCGCCCGCCAGATCGCCGACGGCCTCTTCCCCGAGGGGACCGCCCTGCCGGACCGCAACTCCGAGGCGGGCTTCGACGTAGGCCCCTGGGATGAGCTGACGCCCGCGCAACAGCGCCGCTACGCGCGCTACATGGAGGTGTACGCGGCGATGGTCGACAACATCGACCAGAACCTCGGCCGGCTCACCGTGACCCTGCGCGCCCTCGGCGAACTCGACAACACCATCATCGTCTTCACCTCCGACAACGGCGGAACCGGAGAGGGCGGCGCCGAGGGCACGCGCAGCTACTTCAGCCGCTTCGTCCACCAGCCCGTCCCGGACGACTGGAACGAGGACGTGGACCGGGACACCGACCTCATCGGCGGCCCGCAGAGCCTGGTGCACTACCCGCGCGGCTGGGGCATGGCCTCCAACACCCCCTTCCGGCTCTACAAGGGCCAGACCCACGCGGGCGGCGTGCGGGTGCCGTTCGTCATCTCCTGGCCCGAGGGCCTGCGCCGGGCCGACGGCGACAGCGGGGTCCGCCAGCAGTACCAGTACGTCACCGACATCACCCCCACCCTCCTGGAGCTCGCGGGCGTACGGCGCCCGGAGCTGTGGCGCTCGCGGCCGGCCCAGGAACCGGACGGCGTCAGCTTCGCCCCCGTGCTGCACGACGGGCGGGCGCCCAGCGCCCACACCGAGCAGTACTGCGAGATGTCGGGCAACCGCAGCTACTACCGCGACGGCTGGAAGCTGGTGACCCTCCACCGCCCCGGAACGCCGTACGACGACGGCGAATGGGCGCTGTACGACCTGCGCACCGACCCGACCGAAACCCTGGACGTCGCCCGGGACCACCCGGAGGTGGTGAAGGAACTGGCAGCGGCCTGGGAGTCGGCTGCCTGGCGCAACGGCGTCTTCCCCCTCGCCGACGGCAGCGGCGCACTCGCCCGGCGGGGCCCCGCCGAGGAACGCTTCCACCGCCCCCTCACCCTGCTGGCGGGCACGCCCGAGCTGGAGCGCTACCGCTCCTCCCGGCTCATCTCCTTCCGCTCCTTCGACATCACCGTCGAACTCGACGAACACGCCGCCCCGGACCAGGGCGTGCTGGTCTCGCACGGCGACCAGGGCGGCGGCTACAGCCTGTACGTGGAGGACGGGCGGCTGCGGTTCGCCTACAACGAGTACGGAGAACTGCACGAGACCGACGCCGGTCCACTGCCCGCGGGCCGCCGGACGATCACGCTCTCGGCCGAGGCGGTGGAGGGCCTGCGCTGGGAGTTCCGCATCCTGCTCGACGGGGTGGAGACCGGCCGGTCGACCAGCGTGCACCAGCTCATCGGCATGGCCCCGCTGCAGGGCATCAGCGTGGGCGTGGACCGCAGGTCCCCGGTCTCCTGGCCGGTCTACGAACGCCACCGCAGCTTCCGCTACACCGGCGGCCTGCGCTCGGTGACCTACACCCCCGGCACGCAGGCGCCCTACGACCCGGCGCTCGTGGCCCGTGCACTGCGGGAGGCGGCGGCCGCCTTCGAGTGACGACGGCGGCCGGCCGGGCTCAGGATGCGGGCCGCACGGTCCGCATCCGCCCGTAGGCATACACGCACCCCGCGAGCGCGAGGTCCGACAGCAGCATGAAGCCGATCGAGTACGAGTCCTTCGCGCTGTAGATCGCGCCCATCACCAGCGGGGGCACGAAGCCCCCGAGGCCGCCCATCGCTCCGACGATGCCCGTCACGCTGCCCACCTGTGGCTGCGGCGTCACCTGCGAGACCAGGGCGAAGACACTGCCGCTGGCCGTCCCGAGCCCGGCCGCCATCAGGAGCAGGGCGCACGTGCCGACGGGGTTCATCGCCGGGTCGAAGGCCTGCACGATCGCGAGGAGGGCCACCAGGCCCAGAGCCCCGGCCGTGACCTGCGCCGGGTGGATCCGGTCCGACAGCCAGCCGCCGATCGGCCGGAAGACCACCGTGACCAGGGCGAATCCCGCCGCCTTGGTACCGGCGTCGGTCGCGGACAGCCCGTACCAGGTCTTCAGGTACGTCGGCAGGTACACCCCGAACGCGACGATCCCCCCGAAGCCGATCGCGTAGAGCGCGGCCAGCTCCCACGTCACCCGAAGGCGCCCCGCGCCGCGTAGGCGCGAGGCGAGCGAGGCCGTCGGTACGGGCCTGTCCGGCCGGTCCCTGAGCAGCAGGGCAGCCAGGACGGCGTACGCGGCGAGCGCCAGGGCCACCACGAGGAAGGGCAGGTCGGGGTCGTGCTTGGCGATGCGCGGTGTGACGTACCCGGACAGTGCGACACCGCCCATGCCCATCCCGAAGACCCCGAGCGCGAAGCCCCGCCGGGCGGGCGGGAACCAGGAGTTGACGAGCGGGATGCCGATCGCGAACGTCGTGCCGCCCAGACCCAGCAGGAAGCCCACCACGAGCGTCAGAGCGTAGCTCTGGCGTGCCGGGATCAGCAGCAGCACGGGCACGATGGTGAGCGCGGACACCACCGGGAACATCAGCCTCGCGCCGTAGCGGTCGGTCAGCGCTCCCACCGGGATCCGCCCGAGCGACCCGACCAGCACCGGCACCGCGACGAGCAGCGACTGCTGGAAGGAGGAGAGATGGAGCCGGTCCTTGTAGTCGCCGGCCAGCGGCGCGATCAGGTCCCACGCCCAGAAGGTGAGCGTGAACCCGAGCGTCGCCAGGGCCAGATTGCGGTACCCGGCGGACGAGGGCCGCGACGTCGACGTGGAGTCCATCCCGTCAGTCAAGACGCCCCGGGTCGTCCGGTCGCGCAGGACTGCGCCAAAAGGACCACGGACGCCGACCCCGGCAGGGCCTCCGGTCTCCCCTTGCACCGGACGCCGTTCGCCTTCGACCGGCGCCACGTGACTCCGCCCGGGCCTCTCCATCGCCATCGACTTGGCGGAGGGAGACCGACCATCGCAACGCCTCTTGCATGTTCTATGCCATACACCATAGATTACCGACAGGTAGCTCACGCGGTGGGCCGCGTCGTCGTCGCGAGGGTGGTGGAGCGGGTGAGTCCGCGCAAGAGTGACAGCCGTGACCGGATGGTCCTCAGCACTGTTGCCCTGCTGCCCGAGTACGGTGCGAGCGGCACCAGCATCGACCGGGTCCTCGCCCACAGCGGAGCCCCTCGGGGCTCGGTGTACCACCACTTCCCCGGCGGGCGGACTCAGCTCATCGACGAGGCGGTGGCGCTGGCCGGGGACTTCATCTCGGGGCTGATCGACACCAAGACGCAAACCGGTGATCCGGTGGATGCCATCGACGCGTTCTTCGTGCTGTGGCGCGACCGGCTCGTGGAGAGCGGCTTCCGGGCCGGCTGCCCGGTCGTGGCGGTGGCCGTGGAGACCAACGACGAGGCCCCTCAGCTCGCCCGCTCCGCCGCCGCGGTCTTCGCCCGCTGGCAGGAGGCCTTCGCGGCCCTGTTCGTCCGGCACGGCCTGACCGAGGAACGCAGCCGCAGGCTGGGCTCCTTCGTCATCGCCGCGGTCGAAGGCGCGGTGATCATGTGCCGGGCCGAGCAGAGTGCCGCCCCGATCGAGGCGGCCGCCGCCGAGATCCACGACCTGCTCGTGTACGCCCTGCGCGACCGCCGCGAGGCCTGACCCCGCCCCGCCACAACCCGAACTCGCTTCACCTGCATCGTCCGAAGGAGCCGCCATGCCCTCGCTCGATCGTCAGGACAACGACTTCGTCCTCGACCCCGGCGACGGAGAGCAAGCACCTCATCCAAGGAGAACGACCGTGACCACCACCGACCTGACCGCCCTGTCCGGCCTGGAGCTGATGCGCTGGGTCCAGACCGAACGCCCGGCCGACATCCCCTCCATCGGCCGCCTGCTCGGCATGCGCTTCGACGAGGTCGAGCACGGCCGCATCGTCGTCTCCCTCGACACGCGCCCCGACTTCGCCAACCCCCTCGGCACGGTCCACGGAGGCATCGCCGCCACCCTCCTCGACTCCGCCATGGGCTGCGCCGTCCACACCACCCTGCCCGCCGGCACCGGCTACACGACCCTCGAACTCAAGGTCAACTACATCCGTGCCGCCCGCACCGACGGTCAGGTACTCACCGCAGAGGGCAAGGTCATCCACGCCGGACGCCGCACCGCCACCGCCGAGGGCAAGGTGCTCGACGACCAGGGCAAGCTGATCGCCCACGCCACCACCACGTGCATGATCTTCTGAACGGCTGGGGTTTCCCGCGTGCTGCCCGGCAACCGTCGGTCGAACTCTGATTCGACTACCCTGCTGGAGCTGTCACACGTGAACGAAGGACGCATATGGCTCGCCCCTACAGCCCCGGACCGAAACAGTTCGTCTTCGCCGTCGGTGACGGCAACGACCAACAGGTCTCCGTGGGCGACCCTCAGGAAGCCTACGTAGCCTTCTCCGCGTTCTTCCGTGGTCGGGATTCCGAGACCTACACCATCATTGACGAGCCGTCGGGGCAGAGTTTGGTCCTCATGCCCGGGCAAGGTGTGATCTCCCGGATCAAGGATGCGGACCAACCTCGATCGGAATACCTCCAGGTCGACAGGGGCAATCGCTACCTTCCGAGCGCGATGCTGTTCTTCGAGAACGGATATGCCGGCCTCGACCGGTTCGGCCAGTGGTTCTCCGACCTCGCCGACCTCGACGCGTCCCCGGAGACTCGCGGTGCCGCCCGCGCCGCCACGATCACGACGGAAGCGGCGGCGATCGAAGAAGTCGCCCGGATCTGGGCGGATTCGGGCTACGTGGACCCGAGCGACCGGTACTACGTCTTCTTCGACTCGCACGGCGTCGACGATGACCGAGCAGAGCGGGCCGAACTGCTCAAGTTGATCGAGTTCCTCGGTATCGAGCGAGTCGACGCCCCGGCCGAGGCCGCCGGGGGCGAAGTCTGGGTGCGCACCGACACGCGTCTCGACGTCGAGTTCGCACGATGGTCGTGAACGACATCGTTTTCACGCGCGGGAGCGGCTGGATGCCGAACGTGATCCGCGAGGACGGCGAGCTGAAGCTGACGCTCGGTGCCGGGGCCGACGCCAACCACGATCCCCGCACGTTCGCGTTCCCGATCAGCGAAGCCCATCTCGCGGTGATCCGGGAGGACCTGGCCAGGCACCTGCTGCTGTGGAGTGCGGTCCTTCCGCTGTGCGACGCCGCCGGAACCCGGGGCCGGCTCGACGAGAACGCCGCCGTCGCGCTCCTGGACCCGATCCTCCTTGCCGCGCCCGCGGACCTCGACGCGCTCTTCCGGCGCATCCCGTGGGACAGGAGCCGGCTCATCGCCCACGGGGCCGACATCGCTCTGCTTGAACGCGGTCAGGTGTGCGCGGCGATGCGCGGGGCGACGGAGACGTCGAACGGGAAGCGGGCGCAGGAGTACCACGCGGACCGCCGTCGCGCCGAGCGCGGAGCCGTACTCGGTCCACTCGACGCCGCGATGCTGAGGTACACGGGCCAGTACGCACACGGCTCGACGGTTCCCAGGCGGATGCCCGATGCCGTCGACCCCGCGCTGCTGCCCGAGGTCACGCGGGTGATCGCCACCGCGGAGCAGGCGTGCGCCGGAATGCGGATCGGCCGCGATCCGCGCCGGGGAAAGCGCGCCACGGACAAGCGCGACTGGGATCGGATGCGGACGACGGTCGAAGCGGCCGTGCGCCGTACGCACCCTGCGCTCGTCGATGACGCGGTGCGCACCGTGAGCTTCCTGATGTGCTCGGAGGCCGCGGACCGCTCCAGGAGCACACCGATGGAGGATGACGAGGAGGCTGCCGGCCACCGCGCCGACTCCGGCGGGAGTGTGGGGAAGACGGCCCTGTCGTTCACCGACGACAAGGGCGTCGAGAAGAAGTGGCTGCGGGACGGTCCCCGCACTGCCTCCGCGGAGTTCTGGGAGTTCGTCGGCGACCGCTCTGCCGCGGACAACGAAGTGTTCACCATCGAGGACGAGGAGATGGGCGAAGGGATCCAGCTCCACTTCTACGCGGACTCCATCGCCCGGGTCACGACGCTGCGCAAGGGTGACGGCGGGTCGGATCCGGAGTACCGGGTCGAGTACGGCCTGGTCGACGGGATCGGCGCGTACCGGAACCTGGTGAGCACCTTCGTCCGCGGCGGCTGCGCCGCACTCGACCAGCACGGTCCCTGGATGCCGGATGCCGCCGAGTTCGAGCGCGCGCGCAGGCGGCGGCGCGAAGCCCGGTAGATACGCGTCGTCCGGCCGACGTTCGATGCGCAGCCTTGCTCGTCAGGCGTCGGCGAAGAGGGGGTCGTACGGCGTACCCGCGCGGCGGCCGGCCATGAAGGAGAGGAAGTCGCCGACGAAGGCGCTCTTGCCGTGGGCGCCGCCGGTGGTGACGAGGTCGCGGTGGAAGGCGGTACGGAAGAGGGTTCGGTACTCGTCCGCGTCGATGCTCCCGTTGCCGTCCTGGTCGGTGGCGTCGAAGAGGACCTCGGCAACCCGGATGAGCGCGGGTCCGGCGAGGGAGGGGACGGCGGTCGCGTACTCTTCGGCGCTGACGCGGCCGTCGCCGTCCGTGTCGAGGGCGGCCTGGAGTTCGCGCCACCAGGCGGCGAAGGCATCGTAGAGCCGGGTCTCCTCGGGCTCGTCCAGGTCGAGTCGGGTGGAGAGTTCGCGGGCCATGGCCGCGAGGTCGGGCCAGTCGAGGTGGCCGTCGCCCGTCTGGTCCAGCACCTGTCGGAAGAACTCCTCCGCCGAGCGTCGGTTCTCGTCCGTTCCCCTCGGGGGTGCCGGTTCGAAGTCGGCGTCGCCGCTGAGCGGTGTGAGGAGGCGGAGCAGGGCCGATGCCCGCTTCATGCGGGCGCGCAGGGCGGTCAAGGTGCGGGCACGGGGGTCATCGCTGTCGGGCGAGAGCGAGAGGGCTTCGATGATGCTCTCGGCGTTGATCCAGCCCTCGGGCAGGAATCGGGTGAGCCCCGCAGCGAGGTACGCGCCCTGCATGAGGGTCGCGGCGCCCGGCATCTCGGGCAGGCCGGACCGGCGCCGGTAGGGCTCGGGGAGCGAGGCGACGGTGATCGCGCCCAGGAGCGGACCGACCACGGCGCGGCCGGCCGCCCACAGCGTCGGCGCGCCGTCGAGCAGCGCGGGAGCGGGAAGGTGGTCGAAGAGCCGGTAGAGGATGACGCGGACCGCCTCGGTGTTCTCCAGCTCGTTCTCGACGACCCGGTCGAAGTACCGCCAGAAGTCGTTCAGGTCCTCGGGGAGTTCCGCGGCGTCGCCGTCGAGCGCGGCGAGGTACGCACGGTACTCGGCGTACATCCGCTCCATCGTGTCCTGGTCGAGCGGCTGGCCGCTCAGCCGGCACATGGTGACGGCGCTCTCGAAGAGGGTGGCGACCACCCAGGCGCGGGTCGCGCGGTCCATGGCGTCGTAGGCGCGCCCGCGGGAGTCGGATCCGCTCATGCGGGCGTGCAGCCGGTTGAGCCGGGCGGCCTCCCGTTCGCGTTCCGCCGGGTCGGCGGCGAACATGCGCCGCATGCTGAGGAAGGTGTTGCGCAGTCGGCGCCAGGGATGGGTGACGAAGGTGGAGTTGTCGGCGAGGGCGGCGCCGATCTGCGGGTGAGCTGCCTCCAGGACGGTGGCGCGGATGATGGCCAATGCCCAGCGCGGGTCGTCGAAGAAGGCGCCGAACTGCGAATCCGGCCCGAACAGGGGCGCCTCATCGGCCGTTCCGGTGGTGTCGGTGATCAAGACGGGTCTCCGTTCGTCCGGGCGGGCACGCCGCCGAAGCGGCGGTCGCGGCGCCGGTAGGTGTGCAGGCAGGCGAGGAAGTCGGGGGCGCGGAAGTCCGGCCAGAGCACCTCGGGGAAGACCCACTCGGCGTAGGCGACCTGCCAGAGCATGAAGTTGGAGATGCGCTGCTCACCGGAGGTACGGACGACCAGATCCACGTCGGGAGTGTCGGGGAAGGGCAGGTGGTCCGCGAAGAGGCGTTCGGTCACCTCGTCGGCGGGCGTCCCGCTGAGGATCAGCGACCTCGCGGCCTCCACGATGTCCCGGCGCCCCCCGTGGTCGAAGGCGACGGTCAGCGTCATCCCCCGGTTCTCGGCGGTCAGGAGCGCCACGTCCTCGAAGTCCTGGGCCAGTGCCCGGGGGATCCGCGGGTCGCTGACCCCGAGGAAGCGGCAGCGGATACCGCGCGCGAGCAGCAGCGGTGCATGCTTGCGCACGACCCGCCGCACCAGACTCATCAGGAATTCGACTTCGCTGCCGGGGCGGTTCCAGTTCTCGGTGGAGAACGCGTACAGGCTGAGCCACTCCACGCCGGCGGCCCGAGCCGCCTCGATGACATCGATGACCGCGGCCTCGGCCGCCCGGTGACCCGCCGTACGGGGAAGCGAACGCCGTTGCGCCCAACGCCCGTTGCCGTCCATGACGCAGGCCACATGCCGCGGCCCCGCACGCAACGCCCGTTCCTCCTGCCAGTGCCCACCGGGTCCGCTGCCGCTCTGTGGCCCGTCCGGCGGACCCTCCATCACCGCACGTGCGCGCGGGACTCCGCGGTCCGTCACGCCCGGCCCCGCCCCGTCCGGAGCGGCGTGACCAGCCGTACCGTGCTCTTTCACGCCCACCCCGCCTCGCCCGATCCCCACCAGCGCATTCCGCCCCCGGAGTCTGGCAGGGCGAAAGGGCCGTGATCGGCCGAACGAGTGGCCATCACCTTTGACCCGTACGTTCGATTCCGTCCGCGTGGTGAAGCAGCGGACTCGCTCGCGCACGGGTCTTTCAAGGTTCAGAGTCGATGTTCGGAAGGCTTCTCCTTCCCACTCCCCGGTGCGGGCAGGGGGAGGGAGAACCAGACGGCTTTGCCCTCGGCCGTGGGCAGGGTGCCCCAGGCCTCAGCGAGGGAGTCGACCAGGAGCAGTCCCCGTCCGGACTCGGCGTCGTGCGGGGCGAACCTCGCCTGCGGGAGTACGGGGCTTCCGTCGCACACTTCGACGCTGAGTTCGCGCCCCGCCTGTCTCACGCGCAGCCGGACCGGGCCGCAGCTGTGGTTCACCGCGTTGGAGAGGAGTTCCGACGCGAGCAGGCACGCGGTGTCGCACAGCTGGTCGTCGCCCCTCCCCCACACGCCGAGGGTGGAGCGCAGGAAACGGCGGCCGGCGCCGACGCTGCTGGGCTGGGCGGGCAGCACCACGCTCTGCGAGGTCACCGGTGAATCGGGGATGTGAACGAGGAGCAGGGTGACGTCGTCCGCGTAGTCGTCGGCGTCGGGGAGCATCTCGCCGAGGAGGCAGTCGGCCATCACTTCCAGGCCGTCGACATGGGTGCAGGTCTTGCCCAGTGCCGAGGACAGCCGGTCGACTTGTTCCTCGATGTCGCTGCCCGGGGTTTCGACCAGTCCGTCGGTGTAGAGGGCGAGGACCGAGCCGGGTTCCACGGCGTGGCGGCTCTCGTGGTGTGGTACCTCGCCGACGCCGAGCGGCACGCTGACGTCGACGGCGAGGCGACTCACCTGGCCGTCGGGGGCGGCGAGGAGCAAGGGGAGGTGCCCGGCCGAGCAGACGGTCAGCTCCGCGGCGTCCGCATCGACGACCAGGTAGCAGCAGGTGACGAACTGATCCGGGAGTTCGCTGACCACCGCGTCGAGGGCGCGCATCAGCTGCCAGGGCGGCATGCCGGTCTTGGCCAGCGCGTGTGAGGCCGAGCGGAGTTGGCCCATGACGGCGGCGGCCTCCAGTCCGCGGCCCATGACATCGCCGATCATGACACCGACGCGGCCGCCTCCCAGGGGGATCAGGTCGAACCAGTCGCCGCCCACACCCGCGCCCTGGCGAGCCGGAAAGTACCGGCTCGCCGTCGGCATCCCCGGGACCGCCGCGGGCGATCCCATGAGGCTGCGCTGCAGGGTGAGGGCGACGTGGCGCTGCTGTTCGTAGAGTTCGGCGAGCTTGTCCTCGGCGGCCTTGCGGTCGCTGACGTCGCGGATGGCGGCCGACACGAGCGTTCCGTCCGGGGTTTCCAGGGGGCTGAGGCTGATCTCGACGGGGAACTCGCGCCCGTCCCGGCACAGCCCGTGCAGTTCCAGCCCGGCGCCCATGGGTCTGACCTGGCGGTCGACGAAGTAGCCCTGCCGGAAGTGGGAGTGATGACCGCGGAACCTCTCCGGGACGAGGATCTCGACGGGCCGGCCCAGGAGATCTGCCCGGGTGTGACCGAAGAGTGCTTCCGTCTGGGCGTTGACGAGTTGGATCGTGCCGTGGTCGTCGACGATGACCATCGCGTCGGGGGCGGCCTCCAGGAGTGCCCGGAACAGCTCCTCGGCCGCCTTGCGCTCGCTCACGTCGCGTACGGCCGCGGAGATGAGCAGGCCGTCGGCGGTCTGCAGGGGGCTGAGGCTGATCTCGACGGGGAACTCGCGCCCGTCCCGGCACAGCCCGTACAGCTCCAGGCCCGCCCCCATGGGCCGGACCTGACGGCTGGCCGCGTAGCCGAGCCGGTGGCTCGGGTGGAGCCCGCGGAAACGCTCGGGTACCAGGACGTCGATGGACCGGCCGAGCAACTCCTGCCGGGGGTGGCCGAACAGTGCTTCCGTCTGGGCGTTCACCAGCCGGATCACACCCGCGTCGTCCACGATCACCATCGCGTCCGGTGCCGCTTCCAGAAGGGCGCGGAAGGGTTCCTCGGTCGTTGTCGTCATGTCGCGCCTAGCACTCGCCGAACACCACCGAAAGCGACATCCGATCACGCCCTCACACGTCACCTCACCTGTTGACTGGAACATGTGCGCAAATGACCGGGTGCGACCACGGGCAGGAGCCGGCCGCGATCACTGATCCGCGAGGAGGCCGGGCAGTCCGCGCATGTCGTCGAAGACGACGGTGCCGGGGCCTTCGAGGCGGTCCGCGGGAACCATCCCCCCGGCGTAGGCGAACGCTCGCATGCCTGCGGCTCGGGCTGCTTGAAGACCGTACTGGCTGTCCTCGACCACGGCGCATGCCTCAGGCGCGATCCCCATCCGTCGCGCGGCGTGGAGGAACAGATCCGGGGCCGGTTTGCCGTGCTTGACCTCGGTGGCGCTGAAGATGCGGCCTTCGAAGCGCGGGTGGAGACCGGTGAGTCCCAGTGTGAAACGCATCTTGTCGTGGCTCCCGCTGGATGCCACGCAGGTGGGGAGACCCGTGAGGGCATCGAGGGCGTCGACGATGCCGGGGACGGGGGTGAGTTCGGCGGCGAGCGCATCGCGGTAGAGGGGCTCGAACTCCTCCTCCCAGTCGGCCGGCAGGCCGTACCCGAGGTGGGCCTCTATCTCCTTCGTCATCGACTGACTCGAACGGCCCATGAACCGGTCGACGATCTCGGCTTCGGTGAGGCTCCATCCCAGCTTGGCCAGGACGAGTGCATCCACGCGCACCGCGATGCGTTCGCTGTCGACCAGCACGCCGTCGCAGTCGAATATGACGAGTTCAATGGGGTGGGCCATCCCCGCAGGATAAGTGGGCTCTCCCAGGACCCACGGCCCGGGACCCACGGCCCTGGACCCACCGCACGGGGGCGGAGGGCCTCTTGCGCGACCGCCGCCGAACCGTTTTGGTGACTCCCGTCACTCAGGGGGCGAACGGGAAGGCAGCCACACATGGCGGACACCACGCGGACGGACACCGTGGGAAGCGAAAACCACGCTCCGCGCAAAGCGAGTTGGCGATCCATCGGCCCCGGAATCGTCGTGGCGGCGACCGGCGTCGGGGCCGGCGACCTCGTTGCCACGCTCCTCGCGGGCAGCAAGTTCGGCTACACACTGCTGTGGGCCGCGGTCATCGGATGCCTCGTCAAGATCTCGCTCGCCGAGGCGGCCGGCCGCTGGCACCTCGCGACCGGCCGTACCCTCTTCGACGGCTGGCACAGCCTCGGCTCCTGGACCACCGTCTACTTCGCGGGGTACGTCGTCATCTGGGGCTTCGTCTACGGCGCCGCCGCGATGTCCTCCAGTGCGCTCCCGCTGGCCGCGCTCTTCCCGGACGTCATGGACCTCAAGCTCTGGGCCGTGCTGTGCGGTCTGGCCGGGCTGGTCTTCGTCTGGTTCAACAGGTACGCCGTCTTCGAGAAGGTCATGACCGTCCTGGTCGGCGTGATGTTCCTGGTCACCGTGTACCTCGCGATCCGCGTCACGCCCCGGCTCGACGCGGCCTTCGCCGGCCTCGCGCCCGTACTGCCGGACGGGTCGCTGGTCTACACGCTCGGGCTGATCGGCGGCGTGGGCGGCACGATCACCCTCGCCGCGTACGGCTACTGGGTGAACGCGAAGGGCTGGACGAACACGAGCTGGATGAAGGTGATGCGGCTCGACAACCGCGTCGCCTACCTCACCACCGGGATCTTCGTGGTGGCCATGCTCATCGTCGGGGCCGAGCTGCTGCACTCGTCCGGCGTGGCCCTGGCCAAGGGCGACAAGGGGCTGCTCGATCTGAGTGCCGTCCTGGAGGAGCGCTACGGAAGGGGGACCGCCAAGCTCTTCCTGGTCGGGTTCTTCGCCACGTCCTTCACGTCCCTGATCGGCGTGTGGCACGGAGTGAGCCTGATGTTCGCCGACTTCGCCGCGAAGTTCCGGCCGTCGCTCGTCCCGGCCGGGACGAACCCGGCGAGGTCCCTGCCCTTCCGGGTCTATCTGCTCTGGCTCACCTTCCCGCCCATCAGCCTGCTCTTCCTGGACCAGCCCTTCGGGCTCATCGTCGTGTACGGAGTGATCGGCGCACTCTTCATGCCCTTCCTCGCCCTGACGCTGCTGTGGCTGCTCAACTCCTCGCGCACACCGGTCCAGTGGCGCAACGGCCTGCTGAGCAACGCGATGCTGGGGGCCGCCGGCCTGTTGTTCGTGGTGCTGTGCGTCCAGCAACTGTGGGACCTGCTCCGGTAGCGCTCACGCAGCAGCTGCGGAACCGAGCATGGCACCCCCTGCACACCGTCGCCTCTCGGCAGGTTGCACGAACTCCGGCCCCACGGCTTGCCGCGATTGCGCAGAGACGGGCTTCGAACCGTGCTCCAGGATGTGCGATCAAACAAGGTGTGAGCCGGATGTGACATCCGGTTCACCGTGACGACATGGGGAGTCGACCGTGCTCTGGAGAAAACTGCTCGTCCCTCTGACCTCGCTCGTGCTGGTGCTGACGGCCTCCGCCGGCGCGGGTGCGGCAGCGGCGCCCGCCGGTTCCGCTTCCGAAGCGGTCGCGGCCGACTACGGTGCTCCCGGCCCCTACGCCACCGCCGTGGAAGTCGGGGTCGTGACCACCCTCTACTACCCGCGCGACATCGCGACCAGCAACCGCCGCCACCCCGTCATCGTGTGGGGAAACGGCACCTTCGCCTTCCCCGTCGTCTACCGCGACCTGCTGCTGCACTGGGCCGGCCAGGGCTTCATCGTCGCCGCCGCCAACACCCCCCAGTCGAACCTCGGCGTCTCCATGCGCGCCGGCATCGACCTGCTCACGCGCCGGAACGCCGATCCCGGCAGCGCCTTCCACGACCACGTCGATCTGGAGCACATCGGCGCGTCCGGCCACTCGCAGGGCGGAGCCGCCGCCATCGTCGTCGGCGCGGACCCGCGCATCGACACCATCCTGCCCATCCAGCCCGGGCCGCTCGCCAACATCAACGAGGTGCACGTACCCGCACTCCTCCTGGCCGGACAGAAGGACAGCATCGTCTTCCCCTTCCTGGTCAGGGCCTTCTACGACGCCGCCGACCACATCCCGGCCGTCTACGGGGAACTGCGCGGCGCCGACCACTTCACGGTCGTGGGCGACCCCGGCCCGTTCGCCGCGCCCACCACCGCCTGGTTCAAGGCGCACCTGATGGGAGATCAGGCCGCGCGTGCCCAGTTCTTCGGGGCCGGCTGCGGGATCTGTACCGACAGCGGCACCTGGTCCGACGTCCGTCGCAACGGCCTCGTCGCCCAGTGACCCGTCCCCGGAGACTTCTTCCGCCCTGACCGGTGGCCGACCCGATCCGCACGTCGCCGCCCGCCCCCGTCCCCGACGCCGTACGGCCGGGGCGGGCGGCCCTCCTCACACGAAAGGACTGCGATGGATCTCATCGCGACCACCGGGCAGGGCAAGGTCCGGGGCCGTTTCCACAACGGGATCGCCACCTTCCTCGGCATCCCGTACGCCGCTCCGCCCTTCGGCCCCCACCGCTTCCGCGCTCCCGCCCCGGTCGAGCCCTGGGAAGGGGTGCGAGACGCGCTGGAGTACGGGCCCACCGCCCCCAAGCGCCCCTACCGTCCGCCCCTCGACCGGCTGATACCCGACCCCTCCATCGCCGGGGACGACTGTCTCAACCTCAACGTCTGGACGCCGTCCGCCGGCGAGGGCCGGCTGCCGGTCATGGTCTGGATCCACGGTGGTTCCCTGCGCAACGGCTCGGCGAGCCTGCCGCTCTACGACGGGGCCGCCTTCGCCCGCGACGGAGTGGTCCTCGTCTCCGTCAACTACCGGCTCGGCGTCGAGGGGTTCGGGGTCTTCCCCGACGCCCCCGCCAACCGGGGCCTCCTCGACCAGGTCGCGGCCCTGCTCTGGGTCCGCGACAACATCGCCTCCTTCGGTGGGGATCCGGCGAACGTCACCGTGTGCGGGGAGTCCGCCGGGGCGATCAGCATCGCGGCCCTCATGACCAGCCCCGCCGCGTCCGGACTGTTCCGCCGGGCGATCCTGCAGAGCGGCCCCCCGCACACGGTGTCGCGCCGCGAGGGCGCGAAGGCGGTGCGGGCGATGGCGAAGAGACTGCGGATCCCGGCCACCGCCGAGGCGTTCGCCGGCGTGGACCGGGACCTGCTGCTGGACGCGCAGGCAGCGGTGGTCGACCGGTCGGACCCCATCGGCGGCGGTCCCGGGTTCCACATCGTGGCCGACGGCGACCTCGTACCCGCCGACCCGCCCCTTCCCCGGGCCGACCTGCTGCTGGGATGCAACCGGGAGGAGTACCGGCTGTGGTTCGTACCCGGCGGCACGGTGGACCGCGTCAGCCGGCTCACCCTGCGGCTCGCCCTGCTCAAGTTCCGTGTCCCGCGGCGGGTGGCACGGCTGTACGGAGCCACCCGACCGCACGCCAAACCCGGTGAGCTCCTCGGGGAGATGGCCACCGACCTGCTGCTGCGGGGCCCCCTCAACCGCCTGGCCGACTCCCGGCCCGACCGCACCTTCGTCTACGAGTTCGCCTGGCGCTCGCCCGTGATGGGGCTCGGCGCGTGCCACGCGCTGGAACTCGGCTTCGTCTTCGACAACCTGCGCGCCGCCGAGGGCCTGACCGGGCCGGACGCCCCCCAGCCACTGGCGGACGCCATGCACCGCGCCTGGGTCGCCTTCGCCGCCACGGGAGACCCGGGCTGGCCGGGCTGGAACGCGGACCGGCCCGTCATGGTCTTCGACCACCCCGGCTCCGGCCCGGTCCTCGCGCCCCGGCACGAGGAACTCCGCGCCTGGCTGTGACCGCCGACGGGCGTCATCCGGCGATGCCACGGTGATCCGCGGGCCCGGCCAGGTCCCTGGCGACGAGCGCTGCCTGGATCAGCCGGGCCTGTGCGGGAACCGCGAGGTCGAGGCCGGTCAGCGTGCTCACTCGCTGCAGCCGGTAGTCCAGGGTGTTGCGGTGCACGCACAGATCCGACGCCGTCCGGCGGCGGTTGAGCCCGTGCTCCACGAACACGCGCAGCGTCTCGAGCAGAAAGGGGTGCTCCTCCAAGGGGTCGAGCTTGGCCGCCAGCCGTACGAGGCCGTCCCCGGGGCGCGCGATCTGGTGCTCCAGCAGCACGTCGTCGAGGCGGTAACACCCGGGCGGGCGTCCCAGGCGCAGTACGAGGTCCAGTACGCGGCCGGCCTCCTGCGCCGCCGCCGGGACGGCGGCCGGGACGGCGGAGCGGGCGGCGGCGGCGCGCACGCTCTGCCCCACGTCCTGCTCCAGCCGGGCCACCAGGCCGGGCACGTCGGTACCGCCCGGCAGCAGGGCGATCCAGGAGACGTGGTCCATCAGCACGGGGATCCCGGTGAAGGCGTCGAGCGAGGACTGCACCAGCCTCGTCGGCGGGTCGGACTCGAACGCGAAGGCGACCACCTCGTGCTCGCCCACCACCGACACCCGGGCCACGTCGGCCAGCTCCTCGTACGGCCGTCCCGCCAGCAGGGCGCCGAGCAGGGCCCGGCGTACCCGCTTGTCCTCGCTGTGGAGGTCCTCCTGGGCGTTCTGGTGGGCGAGGACGACCGCGGGCAGCGCGGCGTGCAGGCAGGCGAGGAGCCTGCCGCCCGCTCCGGCCAGCTCTCCGGGCTCCGCGACCTCGGTCAGCGTCTGCCACCACACCTCGGCGCCGATCAGGTACGCGGTGATCACCGCTTCGAGGGGGACGCGCTCCTCGGCCCGGCGCGCCGACCACTCGATGAGCCGGGTCAGGTCGCCCGGACCCATCGACCCCCCGCCCCCGTCACGCAGGGCCCTGAGCAGCAGCGCGTGCACCGCCTCGATGGAGCGCGCGACCTCGCCCTGGAGGGTGGCGCGGGGCAGTGCCCCGTAGAACGGCGCCTCCGCCGCGCAGCGCGCGACCACGACGGCGGTGAGGTCACCGACGCGGGCGGCCATCCGGGCGTGCAGGTCCGACATCGGCGCATCGTCACACCGCCCCGGCCGTGCCGTCAATCGCGGCTCCCGGTCCGGCGACGGGGGCCGTGCGCGCGGCGTGTGCCCGAACCGCTCGCGGCGCGCGTTCATGCGCAGGCTTCTCGCAGCTCGCGCTTGAGCACCTTGCCGCTGGGGCCCAGGGGCAACTCGGGGAGGAAGCGTACGATCCGCGGGTACTTGTGCCGGCCCAGGCGCTCCCGGCTCCAGGCCACGAGCTCTTCCTCGGTGACTTCGTCGCGCAGCACCACCACGGCGCAGACCTCCTCGCCCCGGGCCGGATCGGGCAGTCCGATGACGGCGACCTCGGCGACGGCGGGGTGGCGGGCGAGCACCTCCTCGACCTCGCGGGGGTAGACGTTGTAGCCGCCCCGGATGATGAGGTCCTTCTTGCGGTCGACGATGGTGAGGAAGCCGTCCTCGTCGCGCACGCCCAGGTCGCCGGTGCGGAACCAGCCGTCGACCAGGACCGCGGCGCTCGCCTCGGGGTCGTCGAGGTAGCCGGCGAAGACGTTGTGCCCGCGGATGACCACCTCGCCGACCTCACCGTCCGGCAGGAGCGCTATGTGCCGCTCCCGCTCGGGGTCGGCGATCGCGGCCTCGACGCCCCACACGGGGTGGCCGACGGTCCCGGGACGGCGGCCGGTGGTGCGCTGGTTGAAGGTGGCGGCCGGGGAGGTCTCGGTGAGCCCGTAGCCCTCCAGGATCTCGGTGCCGAAGGCCGCCTCGAAGCGCTCCAACAGGGCGACCGGGAGCGCCGCGCCGCCGGAGACGCACACCCGGAGCGCCGCGGGGCGTCGTTGGTCGTCCGCGGTGGCCCCGGTGAGAGCGTGGTACATCGTCGGGACCCCCATGAATACGGTGACCCGCTCGTGGATCATGGTGTCCAGGGCGGCCTGGCCGCTGAAGCGGGGCAGCAGGACGAGGGTGGCACCGGCGCGCAGGGTGGCGTTCATCGCGCAGCTCTGTCCGTAGCTGTGGAACAGCGGCAGACAGCCCAGCACGGTGTCGTCGGGTGTCAGGCCGAGCAGGTCGCCCGCGCAGACGGTGGCGTTCATGACCAGGTTGAGGTGGGTGAGCCGGGCCCCCTTGGGCCGGCCCGTGGTGCCGCTGGTGTAGAGGATGGCGGCGGTCTCTGTCGCCGTCACCGTCGCCGTCTCTGTCTCTGTCGCCGTCTCTGTCTCTGTCGCCGTCGCCGTCCGCTCGGCCGCGTAGGGCAGCCGTTCCTCTCCGGCACCGACCTCAAGCACCTCGATGCCCGCCGCGACGGCGGCCGACTGCGCCACCGGCCGCAGGGCCCCTCCGCTGACGAGCGCTCTGGCGCCGCTGTGCCGCAGTACGTACGCCACCTCGTCGGCCACCATCAGTGCGTGCACCGGTACCACGGTCGCGCCGGCCGCGAGGACCGCGTAGTAGGCGCGGGGGAAGTCCGCGGTGTTCGCCAGCAGCACCGCCACCCGGTCGCCGGGGCCGATCCCGCGGGCCCGGAGGACGGCGGCGAAGCCCAGGACCTCGTCCCACAGGCGCGCGTAGGTGAGGCGCAGCTCCCCCTCGACGACGGCGATGCGGTCGGGGTGGCGGCGGGCCGAGTCGGAGAGCAGGGTGGCGACGCTGAGCTGCACGGTGGCTCCTTCATGCGGGTGGTGGCGGCACCGTCAGAATCGGGGACGGGTCCACTGCGCGGCCATGTGCATCCGCACACCGTTCGTACCGTCCGTCTGGGCGTAGGCACCCGGGCTTCCGCGCGGACGGTGCATATGCCTAACCTGCTGCCATGAACGACGAGGAGCGGACGCTGCGTCGGCAGCTTGCGACGGCTCTGCTCGCGGACATCGGCCGCCTCACCGATGCCCTGACCGCCGACATCCGCGCGCACAGCCCCTTCTACGCGTCCGGCCGGACCGTCTCCCATGCGGATCTGCGGGTGACCTGCCGCCGCAACGTGGAACTGGCGCTCAACGATTTCGGCGAGCTGCCGTCCGGCGGCCGCCACATCGAGGCCGCCGCCACCGAGACCGGACGGCTCCGCGCCGAGCAGGGCGTCCCGCTGGCCACCGTGCTCCAGGCGTTCCGGCGCGGCGGCCGGGTCATCTGGCAGGCGCTGGCGGACCGGATGCGCGACCGGCCGCCGGCACAGCAGGCGATGCTCGGCGACATCGCCGGCGCCCTGTGGGAGACCATCGACCGGTTCTCGTCCGCCATGGCCGACGCGTACGGACTCACCACCGTGGAGTTGCAGCACCGGGAGGACTCCCGGCGCGGATCCCTCTTCGAGGCGTTGCTCGACGGGCGCGGCAGCGACCCGGCGGTGGCCGCCGCGGCGGCCACGGCCCTCGGGGTGCCCTCGCGCGACCTGTACGCCGTGGTCGTCGTCGCCCAGAACCCGGCGTCGCCGGCCGAGCCGGGGCCCGCGCTGGAAGCTGCCGGGCTGTGGTCGTTCTGGCGGCCGCGCACGGAGGTCCTCGCCGGCCTGGTGCGGCTCGGCTCCACAGTGCCCGAGGAGTTGACGCGGATCCTCCGGGGGGCGGTGCGCTGCGCCGCGGGGATTTCGCCGCCGTTCGAGGAGCTGACCGCGGCCGACCGGGGGCTGCGGCTGGCGGGGCGTGCGCTCGCGACCCTCCCGCAGGGCACCGGGCAGGTCGCGGCGCTCGACGACCGGCTGGTGCACGCCGTGCTCTGCGCCGACCCGGAGATCGCTCGACGAACGGTGGGGCGCTATCTCGACGGTGTCCTGCGCAGCGGTTCGGAGAGGGCTGTGCTGCTGGAGACGCTGCGCGTCTGGCTCGACGAGGGCTGCTCGGCCTCCCGCACCGCCGAGCGGCTCTACTGCCACCGCAATACGGTGCGGGGCCGCATCGGACGCATCGCCGAACTGACCGGCTGGTCGGCGGAATCCGGCGAGGCCCGGCTGGGCTGGGCGCTCGCCCTGCGGGCACTGGGAGGAGCAGCGACCTGAGTACGAACGATCGGGCAACTGAGTACGAAACCCAGGGCACTTACGGCACCCGGGGCGGTTCAATGGACCCATGGTCGATACGAACAGCGCGCAGACGCAGGCCTCATCGGCACGGCGCACGAGGCCGTGCCAGTGGTGCCGGCGCCCCGTACCGCAGCGCTTCCTGCTGATGCCCAAGCTCCACTGCAACAGGAACCACTGGCTGAACGACGTGCGCGACAATTTCTGGCGCAAGCTGTTCGAGCACGGCTGAGCGCCCGCCCATGACACTGCGAGCGCCCCGCCAACCTAACTACGGTACGTCTCCAGCAGCCGCAGCCAGATCTCGCTGATCGTCGGGAACGCCGGAACCGCGTGCCACAGCCGCTCGATCGGGACCTGACCCGCGACCGCGATGGTCGCCGCGTGCAAGAGTTCGGCCGCGCCCGGTCCGACGAAGGTGACGCCGAGCAGGATCTCGCGGTCCAGGTCCACCACCATGCGGGCCCGCCCCCGGTAGCCGTCTGCGTACAGACCCGCTCCGGAGACCTTGCCGAGGTCGTAGTCCACGGCCCGGACCCGGTGGCCGGCGCGCTCCGCCTCCGCGAGGGTCAGGCCCACCGATGCGGCCTCCGGGTCGGTGAACACGGCCTGCGGGAGGGCTTCCGTGTCGGCGGTCGCCGCGTGCGCGCCCCAACGACCGGTGTCGAGCGGCGTGTTGCCCGCCGCCCGGGCGGCGATGACGGCGCCCACGATCCGGGCCTGGTACTTCCCCTGATGGGTGAGCAGGGCCCGGTGGTTCACGTCGCCCACCGCGTACAGCCAGTCGATCCCCGGGACCCGGCAGCTGTCGTCCACCGCGATCCACCCGCCCGGAGTGAGGCCGACGGTGTCCAGGCCGATGTCCTCGGTGCGCGGGGAGCGCCCCGTCGCCACCAGCAGCTCGTCGCCCTCCAGCGTCTCGCCGCCTTCGAGCAGCACGGTGACGGGCCCGGTCGAGCCGTCCCGTACGACGGACTCGACGGCCACTCCCGTACGGACCACCGCGCCGGCATCGCGCAGCGCCTCGGCGACCAGCTCCCCGGCGAAGGGCTCCATGCGCGGCAGCAGCCCGGACCCCCGTACGAGCAGGGTCACTTGGGAGCCGAGGGCCTGCCAGGCCGTGGCCATCTCCGCGGCCACCACCGACCCGCCGACGATCAGCAGCCGGCCCGGCGCCGCCCGCGCCGACGTGGCCTCGCGGCTGGTCCACGGGCGGGCGTCCCCCATGCCCGGCAGGTCCGGGATCACGGCCCGGGTGCCGGTCGCGACGACGACCGCGTGCCGGGCGGAGAGCACGTGGTGCTCCCCCTCCGGGCTGGTGACGGCGACCTTGCGGACTCCGTACAGCCGCCCGTGGCCCCGGTACACGTGGGCGCCGACCGACTCCAGCCAGTCGATCTGGCCGTCGTCCTTCCAGCTCCCGGTCCAGTAGTCCCGGTGCGCGAACACCGCTTCCGCGTCCAGGGGACCGGCCACGGCCTCCGCGAGACCGGGCACCCGGCGCGCGTCGGCCCGGGCCAGCGCCGGGCGCAGCAGCGCCTTGCTGGGGACGCAGGCCCAGTACGAGCACTCGCCGCCCACCAGCTCGCTCTCGACCAGCGCCGTGCTCAGCCCGGCGGCGCGGGTCCGGTCCACGACGTTCTCGCCGGCCGGCCCCCCGCCGAGGACCACTACGTCGTACTCCACCGCTTCGCTCATCGGGCCAGTCTCACCGCACGACGGGGGCCCGTCACGTAATCAGGCGTCCGGCGTGCCGGGCTCCTCGGCCGTGGCACCGGCGGCGCCGGCCTGCTCGGCGGCGATCTTCGTGCGGACCTCGTCCATGTCCAGGGCGCGGGCCTGGGTGATGAGGTCGGTCAGCGCCGCCTCGGGCAGTGCGCCGGGCTGCGAGAAGATCGCGACCTGATCCCGGACGATCATGAGGGTCGGGATCGAGCTGATCTGGAAGGCCGCGGCCAGCTCCTGCTGCGCCTCGGTGTCCACCTTGGCGAAGAGCAGGTCGGGATTGGCCTCGGCGGCCTTCTCGTAGACCGGGGCGAACTGCAGGCAGGGGCGGCACCAGCCCGCCCAGAAGTCGATCAAGACGAACGAGTTCTCGCTCACCGTCTGGTCGAAGTTCTCCTTGGTGAGTTCGACAGTAGCCACGGTTTTCCAGACCTCCAGAGTGCTGTTCTGCTTGTTTTCCCTGAACGAACGACCGGCTCGAAGCATTCCTGACCGCACCCGATGCACGCAATGCGCGAAATGAGCACAATGAGCCCATGAACCACACCGGCCCCGTCTCCCCCGGCGCCGCCACCGCTGCCGCCGCCCCGCACACCGTGGAGTTCCTCCGCCGGCTGTACCCCGGCGAGGACCCGGACCGTGCGGCCTGGGGTGTCCGGATCGACGGTACGGACCTGCGCACCCTCGTCGCCGAGGCCACCCGGGCCGGCTGGTCGCAGGAGTGGGACACCTCCGAGGAGCCCCCCGACGGGCGGGAGGCGTACCTCATGACCCAGCACGCCCCCCTGGTCATGGACGACGACGCACACGCGCGCCGCCACTTCCTCGGCGACCCCGATCCGGAACGGCGCGAGCCGGGGACCGGCTCCATGGCCCTGCTCGGATGCATCTGCGGAACGGACGAGTGCTGGCCCATGATGGCCACCGTCACCCTGACGCAGGACACCGTCACCTGGTCCGGCTTCCACCAGCCCTACCGTCCCGAGTGGGGCACCCTCGCCCTGGGGCCCTACGTCTTCCCGCGCCCGGCTTACGAGCAGGCCCTGGCGGCTCCGGTCCGGCTCCCCGGGCGCGGGCGGCTCTCCATCTCCGACGATTACTCCGACGAGCACGCGGATGACCACGTGGATGACCACGCGGACGGGGCAAGCGCCGAAGCCTCTGGGGAGACTCCCTAGAACGATTGCCCTAGAACGGCTGCTCTAGAACAGTCGCCCTAGAACGGATGCCCGCCCGGGGTCGCGCGGAGCGTGGTCCAGCGCAGCTCGGTGAAGGCGTCGAGGTTCGCCTCGCCGCCGAAGCGAGCGCCGGTGCCGGACGCGCCGACGCCGCCGAAGGGAGCCACCGCCTCGTCGTTGACCGTCTGGTCGTTGACGTGCGCGATCCCGACCGGGATCCGCCCCGCCAGGTCCAGTCCGCGCGCCGCGTCGCCGGTCACGATCCCGAGGGAGAGCCCGTAGGGGCCCGCGGAGGCCAGCTCCACGGCCTCGTCCTCCGTGGCGAAGGACCGTACGGGCGCCACCGGACCGAAGACCTCCTCCGCGTAGGCGGGGCTGTCGTCTCCGGCGCCCGCCAGCACCGTGGGCCGGTAGAAGAGGTCCTGGTGGGCGCCGCCCGCGACGAGTTTGGCGCCCTGCGCGGTGCTGGCTTCCACCAGGCCGTGGACCCGGTCCAGCTGGGACCGGTCGATGAGCGGCCCCAGGTGCACCCGCTCGCGGTACGGGTCTCCGACCGCGAGCTCCTCCGCGCGGGCGGCGAGCCGCTCCACGTACTCGTCGTAGAGCGAGGCGTGCACGAGGTGCCGGCCCGCCGTCATGCAGATCTGGCCCTGGTGGAAGAAGGAGCCCCAGGAGGCCTGTGCGACGGCCGCCGCCACATCGGCGTCGCGGAGCACGACGAGCGCGGAGTTGCCGCCCAACTCCAGGTGCGCACGCTTGAGGTGACGGCCCGCCAGCTCACCGACGACCCGGCCGCTCGCGGTGGATCCGGTGAACGAGACCACCCTGACCAGGGGGTCGGTGACCACCGCCGCGCCCGTCTCGGCGCCGCCGGGCAGGACGTGCAGCAGTCCGCCCGGCAGGCCGGCCGCCGCGAAGACGGCGGCGAGTGCGAGCCCGCCGCAGACCGCGGTGCGGCGGTCCGGCTTGAGGAGCACCGCGTTGCCGAGGGCGAGCGCGGGCGCGACCGAGCGGATCGAGAGGATCAGCGGTGCATTGAAGGGCGCCACCACCCCCACGACACCGACCGGTTCGCGGCGGGTGAACGACAGCCGCGGCGCCTCGCTCGGCAGCACCTGCCCGGCCGGGCGCGAGGCCAGGGCCGCGGCCTCGTAGCACTCCTGCGCGGCGACGTGCAGCTCGAAGTCGGCCTTGCCGGGGATGGATCCGGACTCCCGGACCAGCCAGTCCCGCAGCTCCTGCGCGTGGGCGGTGAACAGGTCACCGGCCCGGCGCAGCACGGCCGCCCGCTCCAGGTGGGTGGCCCGCGCCCAGTCGCGCTGGGCCGCGTGGGCCCGTACGGCGACCTCCGCGACGTCGGCCGGGGAGGCCAGGTCGATGGTCGCGAGGGTCTGGCCCGTGGCGGGTTCGACGACCGGGGCGGTACCTCCGGTGAGGGTGGGTCCGTCCTGCCAGAGCGTCGGATCGAGGAGCGGCATGGCGCGGGGCCTCCGGGTGCGGGGAGCGTGGCGGGGGGGTGGCGGCAGCACGCGCCATCGTGCCACCCCACCGCACCGGAGGCATCAATTCTCTTCGGTTGTAGAACAGTTGCCGCCCGACTATGACCGGAAACGATCGACCGGCCGGAGTCGGGTCAGCGCTCCAGCACGAGGGCGATGCCCTGTCCCACACCGATGCAGAGGGCCGCGATCCCCGTACCGGATCCGGCCGCCGCGAGCTGGTGGGCCACCGAACCCGCCAGCCGGGCGCCCGAAGCACCGAGCGGGTGCCCGATCGCGATGGCCCCGCCACGCGGGTTGACCACGGCCGGATCCAGCTCGGGCCAGGAGGCGAGGCATCCCAACGCCTGCGCCGCGAAAGCCTCGTTGAGTTCGAAGGCGGCCAGATCGGCGAACCCGCGGCCCGCCTTGGCGAGCGCACGCTCGACCGCCTCCACCGGCCCCAGACCGAAGAGCTGGGGCTCGATCCCGGTGACGGCCGACGCACTGATCCGGGCCAACGGCTCCCGCCCGGTGGCGGCGAGGCCCTCCTCGTCCGTCAACAGCAGTGCGGCGGCTCCGTCGTTGAGCGGCGAGGCGTTGCCCGCCGTCACCGTGCCGGTGCCGTCGCTCCGGAAGGCGGGCTTCAGGCGCGCGAGCGCCTCCGGGCCGGAACCCTCGCGGATGCACTCGTCGCGCGGCAGATCCACACCCGCGTACGGAACCACCTCGGCGTCGTACTGCCCGGCGGCCCAGGCGGCCGCCGCCTTGCGGTGGCTCTCCAGCGCGAAGGCGTCCTGCGCCTCGCGGGTGATGCCGTGCTTGTCGGCGACGAGTTCGGCGCCCTCGCCGAGCGAACCGGCCCACTCCGCGGGCATCCGGGGGTTGGTCATCCGCCAGCCGAGCGTGGTGGACCACATCTGCTGGTGCCCGGCGGGGAAGGCGCGCTCCGGCTTCTGCACCACCCAGGGGGCCCGGCTCATGGACTCGACGCCCCCGGCGATGGCGACGGAGGCGTCCCCGAGCGCGATGGCGCGGGCCGCCTGGACGACGGCTTCGAGCCCGGAGCCGCAGAGGCGGTTGACGGTGACTCCGGGCACCGTCACGGGGAGCCCGGCGAGCAGCACCGCCATGCGGGCCACGTCGCGGTTGTCCTCGCCCGCGCCGTTGGCGTCACCGAAGACGACGTCGTCGATGCGGGCCGGGTCCAGTGCGGGCGTACGGTCCACGAGCGCGCGCACCACGTGGGCGGCCAGGTCGTCGGGGCGGACACCGGCGAGGGCACCGCCGAACTTCCCGATCGGGGTGCGGACGGCGTCGACGACGTAGACGTCGCGGACGGTACGGATGCTCATGGAGTCCCTCCGAGGCGAGCGGGAGACGGCGCGGCACACCGACATCCCTGTCCGGCCCGGGGCACGCTCCGCCCGCGCCCGGTGGGGGCGCGCCCGAAGTCTCCGTCCCCCCGACCCCGCTGTCAACGGCCCCCGACCCCCAGAGGGGCCCCGACCTGCGCCTGCCCTATGTCTGCGCCCTGTCTGCGCCCTGTCTGCGCCCTGTCTGCGCCCTGTCTGCGCCGGCGGGCTGGATTGCCCGCAGGGCCATTTCAGCCCCGCCGGCGTTCGAGGCGCGGGGTCTGGGGCGGAGCCCCAGGGGCCCGGGCGCAGCCCCGGGCCGTCACGGGCGACCGGCCGGCAGCCGGAGCCGGGGTCTGGGTCTGGGTCTGGGTCTGGGTCTGGGTCTGGGTCTGGGTCTGGGTCTGGGCCACAGCGAGGCCGGAGCAGAGCGACCAGCTCACGTCGAGTCCCGCGGCACCGCCACCGCAGCCATCAGGTCATGCCTGCGCACCGCCGCCGAGGGCTCCCGTACCGCTTGGTCGACCAGCGCCGCCAGCCGCTCCCCCGTCGGCATCTCGATCTGCACCGTGCTGAGCCGCGGCCGCAGCAGCCGCCCGATCAGCAGGTCGTCCGCGCCCATGACGGCGACGTCCTCCGGCACGCGCAGCCCCACGTCCTGGAAGGCCCGCATCAGCAGCATCGCGTACTCGTCGTTGTACGCGAACGCCGCATCCAGCCCCAGCGACCCCCACTGCTCCGCCAGCTTGGCCGCCGACTCCTCCGAGTAGGCCATCCGCAGGGCCGCGATCTCCGCCCCCGCCACGGACCGTGCGCCCTCCAGGCGGGGCGTGGAGAACAGCTCCAGCCCCTTTTCCTCCGGCACGACGACCCCGATCCGGCGCCGGCCCTGCCCCACCAGGTGCTCCGCCGCCCGCGCGCCGACCTCCGCCTGGTCCATGACCAGCGCGTGCGCCCCGGCAACGGCCTGCGGCCCCATCGTCAGCACCGCGCGCGCCCCGGCGCGCTTGAGCGTGGCCACGTTGTGCGCGGACAGGGTGATCTCCCCGAGGGAGAGCACCGCGACCGGCCGCAGTTCGGCCCAGGCCCGCGCGGCCTCGTCGCCGGTGAGGCCGAGGCTGCCGTACTGGACCACCGTGTAGTCGAGGCCGCGCAGCGCCCACTGCAGCTCGTTGAGGAAGGTGCTGTAGAGCGGGCCGATCGGCACGTGCGAGGTGGGCAGCAGCACGATGCGCGTGTGCCCGGCGCGCAGGCTGCGGGCGGCCGCGTGGGGGACGTAGCCGAGCTCCTCGGCGGCCTCGCGCACCTTGCGGCGGGTCGGCTCGCTGATGCGTACGGCCTCCGCGTTGTTCAGGACGTACGAGACCGTCGCGCGCGACACTCCGGCGAGACGGGCGACGTCCGCGCTGGTCGGGACGGGCGCCGGCGACGGGGACGGCGACGTGGGGGGCTTCGGCGGCTTCGATGACTGAGACATTGCCGTGGCATCTTTCCAGACCGTTTGTGCCCAGGGGCTAGCGGATGGCCGGAAACCAATGCTACACAGTGGTTACACGATTCACTGACACGTGTAACCACGACGTCACCCGAGCTTCGTCAACGGTGTCTCCACACGTGTTCGTGCCGTGCCCAGCCGTGCCGCCGCCCTGCCGCGTTCCGTCGCACCCCCGCCGTCGCGACAGGGCGGCGCGCACTCCTCCCCACACCCCTCAGTGCACCCCTCCATACCCCTCGCCCCTCACCAAACTGCCCAGGAGGGCACCGTGGCCCTTTCCTCCCCCGGCACCGGCACCGCCGCCGCCACCACC
This sequence comes from Streptomyces sp. NBC_00086, assembly GCF_026343255.1. Lineage (NCBI taxonomy): Bacteria > Bacillati > Actinomycetota > Actinomycetes > Kitasatosporales > Streptomycetaceae > Streptomyces > Streptomyces sp. NBC_00086. The sequence goes on from NZ_JAPELZ010000001.1 coordinate 840,502, forward strand.
GACGCCCCCGCCTCCCCGCGCGGCCTGCTCCCCTTGCTGCTCGTCGGCAACGGCGCCATGTACGCGCTCTACATCGGCGTCGCCGGCGTACTCCTCGCCCTCCAGGTCGAAGACATCGACGCGGCGAACAAGGTCGCCAACTTCGGCCTGATCGCGGGGGTCTCGGCGATCTTCGCGACGGTCTTCAACCCGGTCGCGGGCGCCCTGTCCGACCGCAGCGGACGGCGCAACCCCTGGATCCTGGGCGGTGGACTCGCCGCGATACCGGCGATGTTCCTGCTCGGCGCCGCGGACACGATCCTGCTCATCACCATCGCCTGGTGCCTCGGCCAGGCCGTGATGAACATCTACCAGGCCGCCATCACCTCCGTGGTCCCCGACCGGGTGCCCATGAGCGCCCGCGGCAAGGCCTCCGCCGCCGTCGGCCTCGGCCTGCCGCTGGGCTCGACCATCGGCGCCCTGATCGGCGCGGCCTTCTCGGACGACTACCGCACCGGATACCTGATCTTCGGCGCGATCGTCGCCGGCGCCGCCGTCCTGTTCACCACCTGCACCCGCGAGGAACGGCGCCCGGCCAAGCCCTCCATGCCGGTCAAGGCGCAGCTGGCCGCCTTCGCGAGCGCCCTCAAGGACCACGACTTCCGCTGGGCGTTCATCGGGCGGGCCCTGCTGGTCCTCGGCTACTTCGCGGTGAGCGGCTACCAGCTGTACATCCTCCAGGACCACACCGTGCTGCCGGAGGGCATGAAGCCGGAGGCGGCGGTCGCCATCATGATGCCGCTGACGAGCGTGGCGATGGTCGTCTCCACCGTCCTCGGCGGCTGGCTCTCGGACAAGTACGACCGCCGCAAGCTCTTCGTCGGCGCCTCCGCCCTGCTGTCCGCCGTCGCGCTGGTGATCCCGGCCCTGTCGACCAGCTGGACGGCCATGCTGGCCTTCGCCGTGATCAACGGCCTCGCCTTCGGCTGTTACATGGCCGTGGACACCGCGCTGGTGACGATGGTGCTCCCCAAGGCGGAGGACGCCGCCCGCGACATGGGCGTACTCAACATCGCCAACGCCGGCCCGCAGATCGTCGCCCCCTTCATCGCCTCGGTGATCGTGTCCCTGAGCGGCGGCTACACGGCCCTGTTCATCGCGGCCGCCGCCCTGGCGGTGGCGGGCGCCCTGGCCGTCAAGCCGATCCGAAGCGTCCGCTGAACAGACCGGGCACCCGAACCTCTCCCTGCGCACCACCCCTGACGATGAAAGGCACCACCGTGCAGCTCCACACCCACACCTGGGGCGAAGGCGACCGCATCGCCCTCCTGATCCACGGGATCATGGCCGACCACCGGACCTGGCGCCGGGTCGGGCCCGCCCTCGCCGAGCGCGGCTACCGCGCCATCGCCGTGGACCTGCGCGGCCACGGCGCCAGCGGCCGGGGCGAGTACAGCCCGGAGGCCTTCGCCGACGACGTGGTCGAAACGCTCCCGGCCGGCGCCGAGCTCGCCATCGGCCACTCCCTCGGCGGCCTGACCCTCTCGAAGGCCGTCGACCGCCTGAAGCCGAAGCGCGCCGTGTTCTCCGACCCGGCCTGGCACCTGGCGGAGCTCGGCGAGGGCTTCGGCCCCGAGATGTTCGCCCAGTTCAAGTCGGCGCCCAAGGAGCAGATCCAGGCGATGAACCCGCGCTGGGAGGAGGCCGACGTGGACGTCGAACTGGCCACCCTGGCCCTCTGGGACGAGGCCACCGCCCTGAGCCTGGCCCCGCTGACGGGCACGGACCTGCTGCCGGCGGCGCCGGTGGTCCCCTCCCTCGTACAGCTGGCGGACCCGAGCTTCCTGATCTCCCCGGAGCGCGCGGCGGTCCTCAAGGAGCGCGGCTTCGAGGTCCGCTCGGTCACCGGCGCCGGCCACACGATCCACCGCGACGACTTCGACGGCTTCATGGCATCGCTGGAGGGCTGGATCTAAAGACCGGCCCCCAACCCTCCCGGCGGAACTCCCCGTTCAGCCGGGAGGGTCGGCCCGCACGATCACCCAACCCCCACGGCCTTGATTCACTTGGCCACATGAAGATCAGAACACTCGTCGACCAGGCACGACGACTCCTGACACACGAGCGGCGACAACTGGCCGGCCTGGCCTTATGGATGACCCGGCGCACGCACGGGGTGGGCGGCCCGGATCTGGCCGTCCCGTATGCGCGGGCCCAGGCCCCGACGGCGTACGCGCTGGTGTTCCTGTGCGCGCTCGATACGGTCGGCGTGTCGATCCTGCTCGCCCCGTACCCGGTCGCCCACTGGATCATGCTGCCACTGGACCTCTACACGGTGCTGCTCTCCCTGGGACTGCACGCCACCGCCGTAACGCGCCCTCACGTCGTGGGCCCCGACGGCGTGCGGATACGACGCGGCGCACGGCTCGACCTGCTCATACCGCTGGACCACATCGCGTCCGCCCGGTACGACCTCCGCTTCCCGAACGCGAACCGTCCCGAGGACGGCGTGCTGGACGTGGCCATCGCCGCCCAGACCTCGATCACCATCGAACTGACCCACCAGATCACCCACGTAAGCCTGTTGGGCCGGTCCAAGAAGGTCCACACCGTCCACTTCCACGCCGACGACCCGCGAACGGTGGTCTCAGCAGTCACCAACGCACTCCAAGCCGGCAGATAGCCTCCCCCTCCCGTCAGTCGAGAACGGCCGTGGCTTCGACCTCGACCAGAAGATCGGGTTCCCCCAGCGCCGCAACACCCAGCAACGTGATCGGCTTGACGGGGTCGATGCCCAACTTGGCAGCCGCCCGGGCCACACCCTCCCCCAGCAGCGGCATCTTCTCGGGGCTCCAGTCGACGACGTAGACGGTCAACTTCGCCACGTCGTCGAAGGATCCGCCGATCCCGGCCAGGGCGGTGCCGATGTTGAGATAGCACTGCTCGACCTGAGCAGCGAAGTCCCCTCCACCAACAGGTCGCCCCTCGGCATCGCGCGCGACTTGACCTGCGAGGAACACCAACTTCGACCCGGTGGCGACCGACAGCTGACGGTACACATCGGGTTTCGGCAATCCCTCGGGATTGACCAGCGTCACAGCCATGGCAACTCCTCGTCATCGACAGCGCAGGGTTCCTGCACCGCCAAACCATAGCGCTGCTATGTAATGTAATGACATGGCGCGAACCAAAGACCCGGCGATCCGCTCCCTCCTGATCGAACGAGCCGCGATGATGCTCCGCACCCGCGAGCCGGTCACCCTCCGCTCCCTCGTGGCCGGTACGGGCGTATCGACGATGGCCGTCTACACCTACTTCGGAGGCATGGACGGCCTGTGGACGGCCATGCGCCAAGAGGGCTTCAAACGCCTCGCAGCCCGGCTCGACGCAGTGTCGATGTCCACGGATCCGGTACGGGACCTGGCCGCCCTCGGAGCCGCCTACGTAACCAACGCCCTCGCCGCTCCCGATCTCTACCGGATCATGTTCGACGCCGGCTTCGAGCTCGAAGACGCCAAGGCCGCAGACGAGACGCTGCATTGCCTGGTCCACGCCGTAGAACGGGCCAAGACGGCCGGCCGCTTCCACGAGGCGATCGACCCCCTGACCCTGGCGACGCAGAGCTGGGTGATCGGCCACGGACTCGCGTCCCTGGTGGCCACGGGCCCCCTGCCGCACCAGGTCCTCGCCCAGGGCGCGCCCATGCTGACCGCACTGTTCACGAGCGCCGGCGACGCAGCCGACTCATGCCGCCGGTCCGTGGAGCAGGGCTGGCAGACGGCACTCACCCCCACGACAGCAGACATCCAGCCGCCGAACCAAGAAGAACCCCCCACCAGCCCGACGCGCCCGCCGGCCCCCAAGACCCTCTGATCACCGCTCACTCCTCCCCCCGCCACCCGGTAACCTCGCCCGAATGACGGCACTTTCCCACCACAGCAACGGTCACATCGAGCAGCCCGGCCGCGACGGCGCCACCGCAACCGCCGAGGCCGATCCGAACGCCATCGGGCCGGTGCAGACCTCGTACGCCCCCGATCGCGACGGGGATCCCGATCCCGGTGAGATCGTGTGGACCTGGGTTCCGTACGAGGAGAACGACGGGCGCGGCAAGGACCGGCCGGTGCTGGTCGTGGCCCGCGAGGAGAGCGGCACGCTCTTGGCCGTCCAGCTGTCCAGCAAGCGGCACGACCACGACCGGGAGTGGGTCCCCATCGGGACCGGACCGTGGGACAGCGCGGGGCGGGAGTCCTGGGTGGACGTGGACCGGGTGCTGCGCGTACACGAGGACGGCATGCGCCGCGAGGCCTGCGCACTGGACCGGGGCCGCTTCCAGCTCGTCGTGGACCGCCTGCGCGAGCGGTACGGCTGGCGCTAGCCCACGGGGGCCGGGGGCACGGCCGGGCCTGTCCCTCAAGCCCCCGGCCAAGACCCCGGCCCGGCTCCCCGCTCCCGGCTCCCCGCTCCAACATGTGCCCTCCCCACCCCCTTGCGACAATGGGTCCATGACCGGCACAGGCGGCCAGAACCCGGGGCGCTACGGCGAGCGGGTCTTCCGCCCCGAGGACGGCGGCGAGGGGGCCCGGATCGACCTCGGCTCCCTCACCTACGACGACACGACCATGTCCCGGCTGCGGCAGCTCGGCGTGGGCCCGGGCTGGACCTGCCTGGACCTCGGAGCGGGCACCGGAACGGTGGCGCGCCGACTGCTGGAGGAGGCGGGGGTCTCGGAGGTCCTCGCGGTGGACCGGGACGTACGTTTCCTCGCCGCGCATCCGGTGCCGGGGCTGACCCCGCTGCAGGCGGACATCACCGCGGACGAGTTCTCCCCGGGCCTCTTCCGCCTGGTCCATGCCCGCTTCGTCCTCATGCACCTGCCGGACCGGCCGCGACTGGTCGCCCGGCTCGCCGAGCTGCTCGCCCCCGGCGGGGTCCTGGTGATCAGCGACGCCGTCGACCTGACGACGGACTCGGCGGCGCCCCTCACCCCGTACACCGACGCCATGCGGGCGATGTGGCGCGGGCTGCGCGACAGCATCGGGACGGACGTGGCGCAGGTGGTCCACCACCCCGAGCTACTGGAGGCGGCGGGGCTGGACGCGGTGGCGGCCGAGATCCACGTACCGCCGCTCCTGCCGGGCAGCCCGATCAGCCGGTTCTGGGCGGACACCTGGAACCGGGCCCGGGCGGACATGCTGGCGACGGGACTGCTCGACGAGGCCCGGCTCACCGAGGCCCTGCGACTGCTGGACTCCCCCGGGTACGCGGGGCTCTCGCCCGGCATGCTCACGGCCTGGGGCTGGAAACCCGGAGCGCCCGAAGCCTCGTAGGCCTCCGGCGCCACCCGGCACCCATCCATCTTGTTACTCAGGGGTAGGCCCACCCCGTCCGGGTGTTGTACGGTCCCTCCCGTCAAAGGGACGCCAGCGGAACGTGATCCGCACGCCGGCGGTACGTGCGGAACGTCATCGGCACGCCAGCAGGACGTGCGGAACGTCCGCCGGACGTCAGCGGAAGGTTGGTGCCGTGCGTCGCCCAGCGCGATCGCGTGCGCCACGGTCGATGAGTGAGGCGGTCGTCCATGGCGGACCATGACCTGTCGGGCTTCGAACGCGACACGTTCACCCACGGGGGCAGCACGCGTCCCGTCCTGCGCCGCGGCAGCGGGCCCGCGGTGATCGTGCTCGCGGAGATCCCCGGAATCACCCCGAAGGTGCTGGAGTTCGCCGAGCGGGTGGCCGCGATGGGCTGCACCGCCGTGCTCCCGGTGCTGTTCGGCACGCCCGGCCGCGACCCCCACCCCAAGGCCCACGGCCTGCTGCGGGGCGCGCTGTACACCGCGTCCAGCATGGGGAACGTGTGCGTGAGCCGGGAGTTCACCGTCCTGGCCACCGGCCGGAGTTCGCCCGTCGTGAACTGGCTGCGCGATCTGTCCGCGTACGAGCACCAGCGCTGCGGCGGCCCGGGCGTGGGCGCCGTCGGCATGTGCCTGACCGGCGGCTTCGCCCTCGCCATGGCCGTCGACGAGCACCTCCTCGTGCCCGTCCTGTCGCAGCCGTCCCTCCCCCTGGCCATCACCGCCGGCCGGCGGGGCGGCATCGACATCTCCCCCGAAGACCTCGCCACCGTCCGGGGACGCTGCGAGCGCGAGGGCCTGCAGGTGCTGGGGCTGCGCTTCAGGAGCGACCGGCTCACTCCCGGCGCCCGTTTCGCGTTCCTGCGCCGCGAGCTCGGTGACGCCTTCGTCGCCGTCGAGCTGGAGGACGAGGCCGCCAACCCCGAAGCCGTGCTGCCGCCGCACTCCGTCCTCACCGAGCACCTCGTCGACCGGCCAGGACAGGCCACCCGCGCGGCGCTGGACCAGGTGCTGGACCTGCTGCGGACCCGCCTGCTCCCGACCGAGGCCCAGGCCGGCCCCGGCTAGTCCTCCCGCGCCTCTTCCCCCGCCCCCGCGAGCACCCGCTCGAACGTCTCCCGCGTCGCCGGCTTCGGATCGAGTACGCCGAACACGACCCGTTCGAACACACCGGCGAACCGCCCCGCCAGCAGCCCCCTGAAGGCCTCCGCCACCTGGGCGGGGTCGTTCTGGAAGACCCCGCACCCCCAGGCCCCCAGCACCAGCCCCCGGTACCCGTGCAGCGCGGCCACCTCCAGGACCAGCTCCGCGCGGCGTGCGAGGGCCGCGGGGATCTCGGGCTCGCGGTCCGGTTCCTGGCGGCGGATCGTGCCCGCGTTCGGGGCGGGCGAGGTGAGGAATCCGGCCCGGAAGGGGGTGTCCAGCAGGTTGCCCCGGTCGTCGCGGAAGACGGGGACCCCGGGCGAGTGAATCACCCGGTCGGTGTAGAAGGTGCTGACCTCGGCGCGGTGGATCTCGTAGTACTCCGGGGCCTCCCGGAGGGTCTCGTACAGCGCCGAGGCGCGGCAGAGGGCCTCCTCCTGGGCCTTGGCCCCGCGGACGTAGCCGCCCCCGGGATTCCGGGCCGAAGCGAAGTTCAGGACGGCCACCGAAACGGTCCCGGGACCTTCCGGGAGCGCCCCGACGAGCCGCCGGGCGGCGACCGTACTGCTCTCGCCGGTGACCTCGACGACGGTCCGGTGGGCACCCTTCGAGGTCGGCTCGCCTGGAATCACCCGGTTTGGCCCATATATCCTGGTTCCTGCCTTGGCCTCCACCACGGCGGCGGCGATCGACACCTGCCGTCCCGACCGCGTCCGGTACCCCCCGGCCGCCACGATCTCCGCATTCTCCCGCGCGATCTCGCGCAATCTGCCGCTCATGCGGCGATCTTCGGCGCTCCGGCAGGGCGCCCGCAATGGGTTTGTGCCCCTAGGGACGGGTAGGCACGGGTGATGTCACAGCCGACGACAGGAGACGAGGGCCCCGTCATGCCCCAGGACTCACTCACCCGACTGACAGAAACCGGCGCCGAGGAGCTGCTCCACGGCATCTGTTTCAAGACCGGCCCGCCCCGCCTGCTCGGTGCGGAGCTCGAATGGCTGGTGTTCGACGCCGAACGACCCGGCCGGCCCGTTTCCCACGAACGCCTGGCCGCCGCGCACGACGCGGCCCGCGCCCTCCCCCTCGGCTCCGGCGTCACCGTCGAGCCGGGCGGTCAGCTGGAGCTCAGCTCGGCCCCCGCCTCCTCCCTGACCGGCTGCGTCGACGGCCTCCAGGCCGATCTGACCGCCGTCCGGGGCGCCCTGCGCGACCAGGGTCTGGTCCTGCGCGGACTCGGTCAGGACCCGCGCAGGCCGTTGCGGCGGATGCTGACAAGCCCGCGGTACGAGGCCATGGAGACCTACTTCGACCGCACCGGCCCGGCCGGGCGCGCCATGATGTGCGCCTCGGCCTCCGTCCAGGTCTGCGTGGACGCCGGTCACGAGGAGCCCGGCCCGCTGGGCCACGGCAGGCGCTGGCGCCTGGCCCACCTCCTCGGCGCGGTGCTGGTCGCCGCCTTCGCCAACTCCCCCGCGCACGAAGGCCCGTACGCCGGCTGGCGGTGCGCCCGCCAGGGGGTCTGGAGCGACCTCGACACCCGGCGCTCCCTCGCCCCGCCGCTGGAGGCGGAGCCGCGCGGCGCGTGGACCCAACAGGCGCTGGACACCGAGGTGATGTGCGTGCGGACGGACGAGGAGGGAGCGCCCTGGGCGGTACCGCGCGGGCTGACCTTCCGCGACTGGCTGCGCTCCGGCGGCCAGGGGGGTGGCGGCCGGACGGCCGGCGCCCACCGGCCACCGACCGCCGCCGATCTGGACTACCACCTGACCACCCTCTTCCCGCCCGTACGGCCCCGGGGCCATCTGGAGCTGCGGATGATCGACGCCCAGCCCGGCGAGGACGGCTGGCTGGTCCCGGTGGCCGTCGTGCACGCGCTGTTCGACGACCCGGAGGCCGCGGAGACCGCGTACCGGGTGGCGAAGGGGCTGGCCGACTCCTACGGCACCCATCCCGCGCCGCGCAATCCGCTGTGGCGGTCCGCCGCCCGCGACGCGCTGTCCGATCCGGAGCTGCGGTCCGCGGCCCGCGCCTGCTTCCGGGCCGCGGCCTCGGCGCTGCCCCGACTGGGAGCCGGTGGCCACGTCATCGACACCGTCGGCGAGTTCACCGAGCGCTACGTGTCCCGCGGCCGATGTCCGGCCGACGACCTGACCGAGCCGCGGCAGCCGCACGCACAGGCCCCGGCGCGCCCGCACCCGCGAACCCGACAGCAGCCGGCCGGCGAGGAGGCACGCTCATGACCGCCGAAGCGGAGCTCCTGCGCGAGCGGGCCGCCGCCGCCCTGACCGCGGCGCGCGTCCGCACGGCCGGACTCACCGATGCCGTCACCGAAGCGGAACTGACGGCCCAGCACTCCCCCTTGATGTCCCCGCTGGTCTGGGACCTGGCGCACATCGGGAACATGGAGGAGCTCTGGCTGCTGCGCAACGTGGCCGGCCGCGAGTCGATGCGCCCCGAGATAGACCCGCTCTACGACGCGTTCGAGCATCCCCGCGCGGAGCGACCGAAGTTGCCGCTGCTGAGCCCGGACGAGGCCCGCCGGTACGCCGCCGAGGTCCGCGGCCGGGTCTTCGACCTGCTGGACCGCACCCCCTTGGAGGGAACGGCCCTGCTGGACGGCGGCTACGTCTTCGGGATGATCGCCCAGCACGAACAGCAGCACGACGAGACGATGCTGATCACCCATCAGCTACGACAGGGCGCACCGGTGCTGGCGGCGCCCGACCCGGACCCCTCACAAGGCCCGCCGCCGCCCGCGGCCGAAGTGCTCGTACCCGGCGGGCCGTTCACGATGGGAACCTCGGCGGAGCCCTGGTCGCTGGACAACGAGCGGCCCGCGCACGTCCGCGAGGTCGAGGCGTTCTGGATCGACACCGTCCCGGTGACCAATGCCGCGTACCAGGAGTTCATGGCGGACGGCGGCTACCACGAAGAGCGGTGGTGGGAGGCGGCCGGCTGGGCGGAGATCCGCCGGCACGGGATCGAGGCCCCGCTGTTCTGGCACCGCGAGGGCGATACCTGGCTGCGCCGCCGCTTCGGGGTCACCGAGCCGGTGCCCGGTGACGAGCCGGTGCTGCACGTGAGCTGGTACGAGGCCGACGCGTACGCCCGCTGGGCGGGGCGCCGGCTGCCCACCGAGGCGGAGTGGGAGAAGGCCGCCCGCCACGATCCGGCGGCCGGGCGCTCCACCCGCTACCCGTGGGGCGACGCGGACCCCACGCCCGCGCACGCCAATCTCGGCCAGCGCCACCTGCGGCCGGCCCCGGCGGGCGCCTATCCGGCAGGGTCCTCCCCGCTCGGGGTGCGCCAGCTCATCGGCGACGTGTGGGAGTGGACGGCTTCGGACTTCCTCCCCTACCCCGGCTTCCGGGCGTTCCCCTACCGCGAGTACTCGGAGGTGTTCTTCGGCCCCGAGCACAAGGTGCTGCGCGGCGGTTCCTTCGCCGTGGACCCGGTGGCCTGCCGGGGCACCTTCCGCAACTGGGACCTGCCGGTGCGCCGGCAGATCTTCTCCGGGTTCCGGACCGCGCGCGGCGCGGGCCCCGCACGCTCCGCCGGGCAGGCCTGATGTGCCGTCACCTCGCCTATCTCGGGGCGCCCGTGAGCCTGGGCCGGGTACTGAGCGAGCCCGAGCACTCACTGGTCCGGCAGTCGTGGGAACCGCGCCGCCAGCGCTCCGGCACGGTCAACGCCGACGGCTTCGGCGTCGGCTGGTACGCGGAGGGGGACCCGGTACCCGCCCGCTACCGCCGGGCCGGGCCGATCTGGGGCGACCTGACCTTCGGCGATCTCGCCCGGGTGGTCCGCAGCGGGGCGCTGCTGGCCGCCGTACGGGACGCCACGCGCCCCGGGGCGGACGGGGAGGCTGCGGCCGCCCCGTTCTCGGAGGGGCTGTGGCTGTTCAGCCACAACGGCTCGCTGCGGGACTGGCCGGACTCCGCGGCCCCGGTCGCGGCCGGGCTGCCGCCCCAGGAGCTGCTGTCGCTGGCCGCCCGTACGGATTCGGCGCTGATCTGGGCCCTGGTCCTGCACCGGCTGCGCAGGGATCCGGACCTCGGTGCGGCGCTGGCCGGGACGGTACGGGAGCTGGCCGAGGCCGCGCCCGGATCCCGGCTGAACCTGCTGCTGACCGACGGCCGGGCCATCGCGGCGACGGCCTGGGGGGATTCCCTGTGGTACCTGACCGACGCCCGGGCGCAGCGCACGGTGGTGGCCTCCGAGCCCTATGACGACGACCCGCGCTGGTGCGAGGTGCCCGACCGGACCCTGCTGACGGCGACCCGCAGCCGGGTCGACCTCGTCTCCCTGAAGGAGACCCCCGGCGACGCACCGCACGCATCGCACACACCTCACGCACCGCACCAAGGAGACGAAGGCCAGTGAACGACTTCCAGCTGACCCGCACCCTCGACGAGCACACCGCCGAGGCGGCGCTGCGCACGGATGTGCGCGATGGGCTGACCCGGTCCCCCAAGTCGCTGCCGCCCAAGTGGTTCTACGATGCGCGGGGCAGTGAACTCTTCGAGGAGATAACGCGGTTGCCCGAGTACTACCCGACGCGCGCCGAGCGGGAGATCCTGCTCGAACGGGCCCGGGAGATCGCCTCGGTGAGCGGGGCCCGCACCTTGGTGGAGCTGGGTTCCGGCTCCTCCGAGAAGACCCGGCACCTGATCGAGGCCCTGCCCGCGCTGGACACGTACGTACCGGTGGACGTGAGCGAGAGCGCGCTGACCGGGGCGGCGAAGATCCTGCTGGAGGAACATCCGGGGCTGCGCGTCCACGCGTTGCTGGCCGACTTCACCCGGGCGCTGCGGTTGCCGCAATCGCCCGGGCCCCGGCTGGTGGTGTTCCTGGGCGGCACGATCGGGAACCTGCTGCCGGCGGAGCGGGCCGTGTTCCTGGCGGACGTACGGGCGATGCTGTCGCCCGGGGACGCGCTGCTGATGGGGACGGACCTGGTGAAGGACCCGGCCGTCCTGGTGTCGGCGTACGACGATGCGCAAGGGGTGACAGCCGACTTCAACCGGAACGTACTGTCCGTGGTCAACCGGGAGTTGGGCGCGGACTTCCACACCGCCGACTTCGAGCACGTGGCGGTGTGGAACCGGGAGCACGAGTGGATCGAGATGCGGCTGCGGGCCCGCGGGCACGTGGTGGTGAAGGTCCGGGCACTGGATCTGGAGGTGCCCTTCGAGGCGGGTGAGGAGATCCTGACGGAGATCTCGGCGAAGTTCCGTCAGGAGGGGGTCCGCAGGGAACTCGCCTCTGCCGGACTTGAGTTGACCCATTGGTGGACGGACGCGGCCGGCCGATTCGCCCTGTCGCTGTCGGTGGCGGACGGCATCGGCGCCGACGGCTGGGAGGGTACCTCGGACAGCCGCGGCGCCGCCGGCCGTGACGCGGGTACCGGTTCGGCGAGCACGGCCGCCTGAGCCGCAGCCGCGAGGTCCCGCCGGTGCCCGTACCGGCCCGGCGGGATCCGCGGCAGCAGCCACACCTCGGCGCGCACCCCACGGGCACGCGCGATCCGCCAGAGGGAGGCGGTCAGCGGATCGTCCCCGACGAAGGCGGGCGCTCCGGCCGGCCCCCCGTCGTCGAGCAGGTAGCTGATCCGTACGGGCTGCACGGGCACCCGCGCGTCCAGTGCGGCCTGGAACGCGGCGCGCCGGAAGGGGCCTTGGACCCGTCCGCACCAGGTGGAGCCCTCGGGGTAGACGGTGACGCGGTCGCCGGCGAGCAGGGCCCGGCCGAGGGCTTCGACGGTGGCGGGCAGGGTGCGCAGGCGCTCGCGTTCGATGAAGAGGGTGCCGGCCTGCCGGGAGAGCGGCCCGAGGACCGGCCAGCTGCGGATGTCGCTCTTGGCCAGCATCCGGGAGGGCAGGACGGCGGCGACGAGCGGGATGTCCAGCCAGGAGATGTGGTTGGCGACGATCAGCCGGCCACCGCCGGGGCCGGGGGTCCCGTGCACGGTGATCCGCAGGCCGAAGGCGCCCAGCAGGGCCGCGGCCCAGGCCCGTACCACCACGTGCCGGTGCCGTTCCGGCAGCAGCCTCAGCGGCGGGGCTCCCAGGATCCCGAGCAGGATCAGGGCGACGGCGCCGGCGAGGCGCAGTACCGCGCGCGGCACGCTCGCGGTGCGCCCCTCATGGGCGGCGCAGACCGCGGGAGTGCAGGGCGAGGTCGGGAGCCAGGCGCTCATGCGCCCGGGGCGAGCGAGAGGAAGTGCTTGAGGTAGCGGGGGTTGGTGCGCCGCAGGGAGAGCAGGACGTACAGGTCGGCGCAGCCGAACTCGGCGTCCAGGGCGGGCTCGCCGCAGACCCAGGCACCCAGACGCAGGTAGCCGCGCAGCAGCGGGGGCAGTTCCATCCGGCCGGGGAAGTCGATGCCTCCGGGGCTCCAGGGGAGGTGCGGGGTGACCCGGTACTCGACGGGGGCGAGGCTGCGGGTGAGGACGTTCTCCCGGGTGGCGGCGGCCAGCACCCCGCCGTCGGAGAGCGGTATGGAGCAGCAGCCGGCGAGCCAGTTGTGCCCGGAGCGGTCCATGTAGCGGGCGAGGCCGGCCCAGATGAGGGCGATGACGGCGCCGTTGCGGTGGTCGGGGTGGACGCAGGAGCGGCCCACCTCGACCAGGTCGGGGCGGATGGGAGCGAGGGCGGAGAGGTCGAACTCGCCCTCGGAGTAGAGGCGTCCGGCGACGGCGGCGCGCTCGGGGGGCAGCAGCCGGTAGGTGCCGACGACCTGCTCGGTCTCCTCGTCCACGACGAGGAGGTGGTCGCAGTAGGCGTCGAAGGCGTCGGAGTCCAGACCCGGCTCCGGTCCGTCGAGACGGGCGCCGAGCTCTCCGGCGAAGACCTGGTGGCGCAGCCGCTGGGCGGCGCGCACCTCGTCCTCGTTGCGGGCGATGCGGACGGCGTAGCGGGGTGCGGGGGCTTCCTCGGCGCGCGGGGCGGGCGCCGCGGAAGGGGTGAAGGCAGGGGCGGGAGCGGGGGCGGGGGCGGGAGCGGAGGAGGACGCGGAGGAGGACGCGGCGGGAAGGACGGACGGGTACAGGGGGGCGATGGTCATGACGGCTCCTGGTCCGGCACGGGAAGCCAGGCCGGCAGGTGTGTGGCCTGGCTTCTTTACTTCTTCCGTGACCGGCTGGATTCGACATGGCCGCTTCGCGGCCCTTGGATGTGCGGACGCTGAACTTGGCGGGCAGGCCTCTCCGCCCCCCTCCCGAGCCCTGCGGAGCCCTCCCCCCGCCCTCCCCACCTCTCCCACCGCCCCCACCGCCCTCTCGCGCCCTTCGCGCCCGGGATCAGCGGTCTGAGCTGAGGACCTTGCTGATGGTGTCCGAGGCCGCCTTCGCCGCCCTCTGCGGGTCCTGGCCGGTGAGGACGGCCGTCATGAAGGGCTTGATCGGGTTCTCGGCCTCCACCTCGGCCCAGCGGGGGGACTGCGGCGTGGCGCGGCCCTGGGCGGCGCCGGGGGCCATCGCCGTGGCGCCGTCGTTGCCCTGGACCACGTGCGCGAGGGTGGTCTTGTTGGGCACGTAGCTCATCGTGCGGGCGAGCTCGGTCTGCCACTTCTCGCTGACCAGGGCCGTGATCACGTCGACGGCGTGCTTACGCTGCTTCGTCTTCTCGGGAATGATCAGGTCCGAGCCGCCGGTGAAGACCGAGCCCACCTTGTCGGCGGTCTTGCCAGGGATCGGGAAGAAGCCGAGCTTGCCCTTGAGGTCCGGGTTCGCGGCCTCGATGGCGGCGACCTGGCCGGGCGGGGCGATGATCTGGGCGATCCCGCCGCGGGCGAAGACGTCGGACTGCGGGGGCGTCTCCTCGTCGGCGTCCTTGGGGCCGTCACCGAGGGCCTGGAGCTGCTTGTAGAACTCCATTCCGGCCAGGGCCTTCTCCTCGTCGAGGGTGCCGAACCACTGGCCGTTGCTCTCGACGGCGAGCTCGCCGCCCTCGTCCCAGACGAACCCGGCGAGGACGTACCAGTTCTGCCCGGCGAGGTAAATACCTTGCTGGGCACCCTTGTTGAGCTTCTGCGTGGACTGGATCCATTCCTGGCGGGTTCTGATCGGCGCCTTGACCCCGGCGCTCGCGAAGAGGTCCTTGTTGTAGATCACCACGCGGTTGGCGGCATACCACGGGACTCCGAACTGGGCACCGTTGACCTTGCCGGGTTCGGAGAGGCCTTTCAGCCAGTCCTTGCCCTCCCACTCGCGCAGGGCTTCCAGGGTGAGTTCGGAGACGCCGCCGCCCTCGACGTACTGGGCGACCTGGGTGTTGCCGACCTCGATGACGTCGGCGCCCTCCTCGCTCTTGCCGGACAGGACGGCGTTGACCTTGTCGCCGATGCCCTTCCACTCCTGGATCTTCACTTCGAGGTCCACGCCCGGGTGTTCCTTCTCGAAGGTGCTGGTGAACTGGCCTATGAACTCGTCGGAGGCGCTGCCCTTCATCAGCCAGAGCGTCACCCTCTGCGGACCTCCGCCCGACCCGTTGAGACTGCAGCCCGTGAGGGCGGCCGCGGCCGCGAGAGCGGTGGACACGACAAGGAAGCGCATCTTCACGAGGGGTCACCTTCTGGGTATGAATCTCAGATGGCTTGAAATTGGCATAGACCAATGGGTGGGTCAAGGGGGTATCGCTATGGATTGTTCACGCATAGCTCGCGGACCCGGACTTACTGGGGCACCGTAGAACAAGGCAACAGCCACCCAGTGTCGGGAGACCCCCATGTCCAATCACACGTACCGGGTGACCGAGATCGTGGGCACGTCCCACGAGGGCATCGACCAAGCCATCCGCAACGGCGTCGCCCGCGCGGGCGAGACGCTCCACAATCTGGATTGGCTTGAAGTCGTCCAAATCAGGGGCCACATCGAGAACGGCGAGATCGCGCACTACCAGGTGGGGATCAAGGTCGGCTTCCGTCTCGACGCCGAGGCCTGAGGGCCTGAGGGCCTGAGGGCCTGAGGCTCGTCTGCTCGGGGCTCTGCGGGGCCCTCAGTGCCTCTACGGACCCCCTACGGGACGCCCGGGGCCCCGCGAGCGCCCGGGCCCCTCGGGCGCTCGCGGGCACCACGGGCACCACGGGCACCGCGGAACCGTCCGCGCGCCTGCGGTTGTGACGGACCCGTCCGTGCGCCTGCGGGTGCCGCGGGCCCGTCCGGCGTCCGGCTCGACCGCCCCGCTCCGCCCTGCGCCGGGCGGGCCGTGGGAGCATGCCGACGGGCCGCGCTCAGGTGCGCCCTTCCCCCTCCTGCGCGTCCTTGAGCTCCGGCGCGTCCGCCGCCCAGTCGGCCACGACCACGCGGAAGCCCGCCGCGCGCGCCGCCTGGCACACCAGCTCGTCGTCGTCCACCAGCATCCGCACCTCGCGGCCCCGCGAGATCCGCCGGAGGACCTCCAGCTTGGTCGTCCGGGCGGGCCGCCGGTCCTGGTTCCCGCGCATCCACAGCCGTCCCTCGGGCAGCCCGTTGCGGACGAGCCAGTCCTCCGTGTCCGCGCGGCACCGCTCCGGACGGCCGGTGAGGTAGACGACCTCGCAGTCGGCCGCGCTCTCCACCGCGAGCGCGATCCCGCGGGCGAGCGGCGGATCGGCCGGAGCCGCACCGAAGAACCCGCTCCAGTCGCGCGGCCGGCGCTCCAGGAAGTGCTGGCGGTGGGCGGTGTCGGCCAGGGTGTTGTCGATGTCGAAGACGGCCAGGGGCCTGCGGTTCTGAGTCTCGGTCACCCCGCCAGCCTAAGCAGCGACGACTTCCGGACGGCGCGGGATTCCCGGTGGCGGCGCCAAGGGCCTTCCATGGGCGCATCAGGGCGGGGCAGCCGGCCGGCCGGCATCGATCGGGCTCGGCCCGTAGCCGGCCGAGCCCGGTAGGGTCGTGGCCCGGTGGTCCAGGGGGGCCTGCTGACACACGGGGGTTGCCACACATGCCTACGCCTGAGGACATCTGGGAGGCCGCCGACCTGCCCGCGCGTCGGCTCGCCGGAGTGGCCCTCAACCCGGCCTCTCCGGAGGACGTCCTGCTGCGTCTGCTCGCCGACGGTCCGCCGGCCGTACACATGGTGCTGTGCCGAGACCGGATCCTGCCCGACGCCGTCGTCGAGGCCGTGCTCCAGCACCCTGACACCCGTACCCGTAGCTTCTTCGCCCGCAACCCCCACGTCGACCCGGCCCAGCGGGCACGGCTGGTGGACGATCCGGAGTGGTTCGTCCGCGCCCACCTCGCCGAGGCACCCAGATTGCCTGCGGGTGGCGTGTGCAGACCACTGCCCGACGAGGTCGTCGTCCACATGATCAGCACGTACGACAACGACATCCTGCACGGCACCCTCTACCGGCAGATCTCCACCGCGCTGGAGCGGTCCATGCCCACCCATCCGGTCGCGCAGGTCCGCCGCTGGGGCGTCGGCAGGTGGGACCAGCTGCCCGCCGAGATCCAGGCCGCGCTGCTGGCCGATCCCGACCAGGACGTCCGGGAGAGCGCGCGGAGGTCCGCGCAATCCCGGGATCCGGCGTGGGTGGAGCGCGAGCTGCCCGACCGGACGTGCCACGCACGCTGGGACATTCTGATGCACCGGGCCCTGAGCAGAACCGTCGTGGACAACGTCCTGACCGCTCCGGTCGCCGAGGAGGAACGGGCGGCCATCGCCGGCAACCCCAGCCTGCCCGCCGACGTGGTGGTCCTCCTGGCCGGCGATCCGGATCCCGCGGTGCGCGAGCACATCGCGCACCGCACGGACCTCGGACCCGCCGAGCGCCGCGCGCTCGCCGTGGACCCTGATCCGGAGGTGCGGCTCGCCCTGTCCGTGCACCCCGAGCTGAGCGAGGAGGAACGGGCGGCGATCGACTACGAGACCCCCATGGACGGTTGCTTCCACGCGTGGCGCGGACCCACCGTGCCCAGGAACCCGCGGCACGTCCGCCGGGACGCGGACTCCGGTCACCCGCTGCTGCGCCGGAAAGCGGCCATGGAGCGGACTCTGCCGCCCGACCTCCTGGAACGCCTGGCCTCCGACGAGGATCTCGGCGTACGCGTCCTGCTGGCCCAGAACCATCCGGACGCGCCGGCCCCGCTCCTGCTGCGCAGCTTCCTCGAATACACCGGCCACGAGCGCGCGCACCTCACCACCCGGCCGAACTTTCCCACGACCGGCCTGGCGGCCTTCGCCGACCACCAGGACCCCGAGGTCCGCGCCCTGGCCGCCCGCGACCCCGACACCGCGCCGGAAACCGTGGAGCGCCTCACCCGGGACCCGGACCCGGCCGTGCGCGCGGCGCTGGCACGCCACCCGAACCTTCCGCGGCCCCGGCTGCTGGAACTCCTCGACGACGAGGAACTGGCCCACGCGGCCGCGGCGAACCCCGCATTGGATCCCGAGGTGGTCCGGCAGCTGGTGGCCATGCGGGGACGGCGGGCATGACCTCTGTGGGGTAGCCGGGCGAGAAGCGGACCGGTGGGTTCGTCGGGGCCTTCGGTATCTTTGGCCTGAACTGGGCGAACCTCGTGGAGCAGACGGCCCGCGAGAGAACGGCTGATCCGCATGAAGACCCGAACCCCGAAGCCCGTGGCCCGCCGACGGCTGATCGCGGCGGCAGCGGTGGCCCTCCTCGCGGCGACAGGCTGCGCCGGTCCGCACCGGGCAGAGGGAACGGCGATGTCGTCGGGGGCGCGCGGGTACCTCACCACCGCGCTGGACGTCATGGAGGACAACTCGCTCTTCGCGGCGGACGCCGACTGGCCCGCCGTACGCCGCGAGGCCTTCGCCCGGGCGGGGAGCGCGCAGGTCCCCGCCGACACGTACGGGGCCGTCAGGGAGGCCTTGCGCACCCTGGGCGACCGGCACAGCCAATTCATGACCCCGCAAGAGGCCGAGCAGGCCCTGAGCCCTGCACCCGGCTCCTCCGCACTGCCGGAGGCAAGGGTGCTCGCCGGTTCCATCGGCTACCTGTCCCTCCCGGCGGTGTCGTCCGACCGGGCCGCCGCGGCCTACGTGAAGCAGGCACGGCAGGCCGTCGCGGAGGCCGACGGACGGGGGGCCCGCGGGTGGATCGTGGACCTGCGCAGCAACACGGGCGGGGACATGTGGGGCCCGCTGGCCGCGGTGGGGGCCGTCCTGGGCGACGGGGACACCGGAGCGTTCGTGGAGGCCGACGGAAAGCGGACCCCGTGGACGATCGAGAACGGTACGCCGCGCCAGTACCTCGCCACCTGGGGCCCGGCCGAGCCGCTGGCGCAGGCGGCTCCCCCCGTGGCGGTGCTCACGAGCAGCCGGACCGCGAGCGCCGCCGAGGCGGTGGTCATCGCCTTCCGCGGCCGCCCCGACACCCGCAGCTTCGGCCAGGCCACCCGAGGCGTCCCCACGGGCAACGACTCCCATGCCCTCCCGGACGGCGCGCTCGTCCTCCTCACGCAGGCCCGGGAAGCCGATCGCACGGGCCGGATCCACAACGGCCCCCTCCCGCCCGACGAGGAGGTCCCGGACGACACCCGCGACCTCGGCAGCGGCCAGGACCGGACACTCGAGGCGGCAGCCCGCTGGCTTCGCGACCGGACCACCCCCGCCCGGACACCCGGGGACTCCTGACGCACAGGCGATCCTGACGCGCGGGGACTCCTGACGCGCGGGGACTCCTGACGTGCGGGCAATCCTGACCTACGGGGAATCCTGACGCCCTCCACGCGTTGACCACGGTGTGATCCGCACACTCTCGATACTCGACCGGTCCCGCACCCGCGAGGGGCACCCCGCCCCTCAGGCCCTGCGCGACACCGTGGAGCTCGCGCGCACCGCCGAGCGGCTCGGATACCGCAGGTTCTGGGTCTCCGAGCACCACAGCGTGCCAGGGGTCGCCGGGTCCGCTCCCACCGTGCTCGCCGCCGCCGTGGCCGGGGCGACGGCCCGGATCCGCGTCGGCACCGGCGGTGTGATGCTGCCCAACCACCAGCCCCTCGTCGTCGCGGAGCAGTTCGGGGTCCTGGAATCGCTCTTCCCCGGCCGCATCGACATGGGGCTCGGCCGCTCGGTCGGCTTCACCGGCGGAATCCGCCGCGCGCTCGGGCGGGCCACCGCCGACGCCGACCGGTTCGAGGAGCAGCTCGCGGAGCTGCTGGGCTGGTTCGACGGCTCCCAGCAGGCGCACCCCGAGGTGCACGCCCGGCCCGCGGAGGGGATGCGGATCCCGGCCTACGTGCTGGCCACCGGCGAGGGGGCGGGGATCGCGGCCCGCGCCGGACTGCCCCTGGTCGTCGGGGACCTACGGGCCCGGGCGCGGGTCGCGGAGATCATCACGGCGTACCGCGAGGAGTTCCGGCCCTCCCCCTGGGGAGCGCGGCCGTACGTCGTGGCGTCCGGGACGGTCGCGGTGGCCGCCACCGCCGAGGCCGCCCGACGGATCCTGGTTCCCGAGGCCTGGGCGGCCGCGTACTCCCGCACCCGGGGCAGCTTCCCGCCGCTCCGCCCCGCCGAGGAGATCGAGGCCCTCGCCATGAGCCCCAAGGAGCGGGAGCTGTACGAGGGCGCCCTCGCGGGGCACATCCACGGCACCGAGGAGCAGGTCGCGGCGGAGCTGTCCGAGGTCGCGGAGCTGACCGGCGCGGACGAGCTGCTGGTCACGACGTCCACGTACGACCGGACGGCGCTGCTGGACTCCTTCGGCCGGCTCGCCCGGCTCACCGGCCTCACGGAGCGGTCCGCCGGCTCCGGACACTAAACTAGGACGAATGCGCCAGCCCGCCTCCCCGCACGCCCACGATCCCTACGTCCGTGTCCGCGGTGCCCGGGAGCACAATCTGCGCGGGATCGACGTGGACATCCCGCGGGACGCGCTGACCGTCTTCACCGGGGTCTCCGGGTCCGGGAAGAGCTCGCTGGCCTTCGGCACGCTCTTCGCCGAGGCCCAGCGCCGCTACTTCGAGTCCGTGGCCCCGTACGCACGCCGCCTGATCCACCAGATCGGTGCGCCGAAGGTCGACTCCGTCACCGGTCTCCCGCCGGCCGTCTCGCTGGAGCAGCGGCGCTCCTCCCCCGGCTCCCGGTCCTCGGTCGGGACGGTGACCATGCTGTCGAACTCGCTGCGCATGCTGTACTCGCGGGCGGGCTCCTACCCACCGGGCGCCGAGCGCCTGGACTCCGACGCCTTCTCCCCCAACACCGCTGCCGGGGCCTGTCCTTCCTGTCACGGGCTCGGCCGCGTGCACCGCACCAGCGAGGAACTGCTCGTCCCGGACCGGAGCCTGTCGATCCGTCAGGGTGCCATCGCGGCCTGGCCGGGCGCCTGGCAGGGCAAGAACCTGCGCGACATCCTGGAGGCACTCGGCCACGACGTGGACGCTCCGTGGCGGGAGCTTGCGGCGGCGGACCGCGAGTGGATCCTGTTCACCGAGGAGCAGCCGGTGGTGACGGTGCATCCGGTACGGGAGGCCGACCGGATCCAGCGCCCCTACCAGGGCACGTACATGAGCGCCCACCGGTACGTCATGCGCACCTTCGCCGACAGCAAGAGCCTCACCCTGCGGGCCCGCGCCGAGAAGTTCCTCACCGATTCGCCGTGCCCGGTGTGCGGGGGCAGGCGGCTGCGTCCGGAGGCGCTGGCCGTGACCTTCGCGGGACGCACGATCGCGGAGCTGGCGGCGCTGGCGCTGACGGAGCTGGACGGGGTACTGGCCGCCGAGCACGGCGGCGGCGAGGCGGCCCGCGTGCTCACGGAGGACCTGCGCTCCCGGATCGGCCCGGTCACGGAGCTGGGGCTGGGGTACCTGAGCCTGGACCGCGGCGCCCCGACCCTGTCGGCGGGCGAGCTGCAACGGCTGCGGCTGGCCACGCAGTTGCGTTCGGGACTGTTCGGTGTGGTGTACGTGCTGGACGAGCCTTCGGCCGGGCTGCACCCGGCCGATACGGAGGCGCTGCTCGGCGTCCTGGACCGGCTCAAGGAGGCCGGGAACACGGTGTTCGTGGTGGAGCACGACCTGGCCGTGGTGCGGCACGCGGACTGGCTGGTCGACGTCGGCCCGCTGGCCGGGGAGCACGGCGGACGGGTGCTGCACAGCGGGCCCCCGCAGGCTCTGGCGGAGGTGGCGGACTCGGCGACGGCCCGGTACCTGTTCGGGGGGCAGCGGGCCCGGGAATCACGCTCGGGGGCCGCACGCAAGGCGACCGGGTCCGTCCGGCTCAGCGGTGTCGACCGGCACAACCTGCGGGACCTGGCGGCCGAGTTCCCCCTCGGTGTGTTCACGGCGGTGACGGGGGTGTCGGGGTCCGGAAAGTCCACGCTGGTGGGCCAGGTGCTCGCGCGGGAGGTCCACGAGCGGCTGGCGGAGCCGGAGTTCCCGGTGCGGCGGCTGGTGGAGGTGGACCAGAAGCCGATCGGCCGGACCCCGCGCTCCAACCTGGCCACGTACACGGGGCTGTTCGACGTGGTCCGCCGGATCTTCACGGCAGCGCCGGAATCGAAGGCGCGGGGCTGGAAGGCGGGCCGCTTCTCCTTCAACGTGCCGGGCGGGCGGTGCGAGTCCTGCCAGGGCGAGGGCTTCGTCTCGGTGGAGCTGCTGTTCCTGCCCAGTACGTACGCCCCCTGCCCGGAGTGCGCGGGGGCCCGGTACAACTCCGAGACCCTGGAGGTCCGTTACTCCGGGCTGAACATCGCGGAGGTGCTCGCCCTGACGGTGGAGGCGGCGGCCTCCTTCTTCGCCGGGGTGCCGGCGGCGGCCCGCAGCCTCGGCGCACTGTCGGACATCGGCCTGGGGTACCTGCGCCTCGGACAGCCCGCCACGGAACTGTCGGGCGGCGAGGCGCAGCGCATCAAGCTGGCCACGGAGCTCCAGCGCGTGCGCCGCGACCACACCCTGTACCTGCTGGACGAGCCGACGACCGGGCTCCACCCGGCCGATGTCACGGTGCTGCTGCGGCAGTTGCACGGCCTGGTGGACGCCGGACATTCGGTGGTGGTCGTGGAGCACGACATGGCCGTGGTGGCGGGCGCCGACTGGGTCATCGACCTCGGGCCCGGCGGCGGCGCGGACGGCGGCCGGGTGGTGGCCGCGGGCACCCCGGCCGAGGTGGCCCGCGCCACGGACAGCCTTACGGCGGCCTATCTGGCGCGGGCCCTCGCCGTACGGGGCTAGTCGCGGTGGTTCACGGGACCCGGCCCGCGCGGCGCACGATCACGTGGCCGGCGGATTCAGGTGCGCTTGGCGTAGTCCCCGTATCCCTGCCAGTCGAGAACGACGCACGGCTCGTCGCCGAGCACCCACGCGTCGTGGCCGGGAGCGATCTGGATGAAGTCCCCCGGCTGGGTCTCGGTGCTCTCCCCGTCGTCCATGACGATCTTCATCCGGCCGCTGACGATGTAGCCCACGTGGGGCGCCTCGCAACTGTCGGTCCCCGCGATGGGCTTGACGTGCTTCGACCACTGCCATCCGGGCTCGAACACGGCCCGCCCCACGGGTCCCTGCTCGGTGTTGAGCAGGTCGAGCCTGCCCATGCCGTCCTCGAACGGACGTGTCTCATCGGCGGAATCGAAACCCCGCCGCACGATTCCTGACATGATCGTCCACCCTCCGGCGCACGACTGCCCCGAGTCCACTTCTCAGCGTACGCCCGTACCGCGCGACCGCCTCCCGGCGTACGGGACCGCTACGCGTCGCCTTGGAGCAGGTGCTGCGGGAGCTCGCGGAAGGCCCAGACGCCCTGCCTCCGGGTGAACATCCACACCAGGTCGTAGCGGTCGGGCCAGGCGGCCGGGAGCCCCAGTACGTCCTGCGCTCCGAGGCCCCGGATCAGCCGGGGCATCCCCTGGTGCTCCCAGCAGACCAGGACGGGCATCCGCGCCGCCAGCACCGCCCGGGCCAGGGCGGGCTCGGCTCCGACCGCGAACTCGGCGCGGACGGGCGTACCCAGTGCGGTGGCGAGCGGCTCGACGGTCTGGCGGCACCGCGCGGGCGCCCCCGCCTTGCCGCCGGTCGCGAAGACGGCTCCGGGACGGGGCAGGGCGGCGCCCCGGGTCGGCGGGAAGAGGGTGGGCAGTTCCTGGGCACGGCGCCGGCCCCGGACGGCGAGGAACCCGGGGTCCTCGTTGCCGTCGTCGTCCTCGCCGGTGTCCCCGGCGTACGGCTTCTCCGCGTGCCGGATGACCATGACCAGCGCGTCCTTGGCGGCCTCGGGGCCGGGGCGCGGCGCGGGGGCCCGCTCCTCCGCGGCGCAGCCGGCCGCCGCCAGCGGGGCGAGGGCGGCGGCCAGCACGGTACGGCGACGCGGGCCGGATCCGGCGGGGGCTTGAGGCATGCGCCCACTGTCACCCATGCCCGGGAGGGCGACCGGTCACGGCGCGGCGGGGGCCGCTGCGATCATCCGATCGGCGGACGCGTCGCGGTCGTGCGCGGACGGTTGACGGTCATCCGCGGACGGTTCGTGGCCGCGCTCGGACGGTTCGCGGCCGCGCGCCGCCGCAGCTTCCCGGAATCCGCAGGTGAATCCGCAGGTCAGCGGGGACCTCGGCGGACGGCCCGCAGCCACTCCTTGTTCATGGCGGCGATCGACGGCAGCGGGATGCCCTTCGGGCAGGCCGTGGCGCACTCGCCGGTGAGGGTGCACCCTCCGAAGCCCTCGGCGTCCATGGTGGCCACCATGTCCAGGACCCGGGTCTCCCTCTCCGGCGAGCCCTGCGGGAGCACGTTCAGGTGGTTGACCTTGGCGGAGGTGAAGAGCATCGCGGAGCCGTTGGGGCAAGCCGCCACGCAGGCTCCGCAGCCGATGCACTCGGCGTGCTCGAAGGCGTAGTCGGCGTCGGGCTTGGGGACGGCCGTGGCGTGCGCCTCGGGGGCGGCGCCGGTCGGGGCGGTGATGTAGCCGCCGGCCTGGATGACCCGGTCGAGGGCCCCGCGGTCGACGACGAGGTCCTTCACCACGGGGAAGGCCGAGGCCCGCCAGGGCTCGACGTCGATGGTGTCGCCGTCGTCGAAGGAGCGCATGTGGAGCTGGCAGGTCGTGGTGCGCTCCGGCCCGTGGGCGTCGCCGTTGATGACGAGGCTGCACGCGCCGCAGATGCCCTCGCGGCAGTCGTGGTCGAAGGCGACCGGGTCCTCTCCGCCGAGGATGAGGTCCTCGTTGAGGGTGTCGAGCATTTCGAGGAAGGACATGCCCTCCGAGATGCCGTCGACCTCGTACGAGGCCATCGCGCCGGGGGCGTCGGCGTTCTTCTGGCGCCAGACGCGCAGGGTGAGCTTCATGCGTAGCTCCGCTGGGTGGGGTGGACGTACTCGAAGACGAGGTCTTCCTTGTGCAGGACGGGGGCGGCGCCGGTTCCGGTGTACTGCCAGGCGGCCGCGTACCCGAACTCCTCGTCGCGGCGGGCGGCTTCGCCGTCCGGGGTCTGGGACTCCTCGCGGAAGTGACCGCCGCAGGACTCGGCGCGGTGGAGGGCGTCGAGGCACATCAGCTCGGCGAGCTCCAGGTAGTCGACGATGCGGTTGGCCTTCTCCAGCGACTGGTTGAACTCCTCGCCGCTGCCCGGCACCTTGATCCGCCGCCAGAACTCCTCGCGGATCTCGGGGATCCGGGCGAGGGCCTTCCGCAGGCCCTCCTCGGTGCGGGCCATCCCGCAGTACTCCCACATCAGTTCGCCGATCTCCCGGTGGAAGGAGTCGGGCGTGCGGTCCCCGTCGACGGCGAGCAGCTTGGCGAGGCAGTCGCGGGTCTCGCGTACGGCGGCCGCGGCCTCGGGGTGGGTGTCGTCGACGGTGTCCCGGTGCGGATGGCGGGCCAGGTAGTCGTTGATGGTGGAGGGCAGCACGAAGTAGCCGTCGCCGAGGCCCTGCATGAGGGCGGAGGCGCCGAGGCGATTGGCGCCGTGGTCGGAGAAGTTGGCCTCGCCGATCGCGAACAGCCCCGGGACGGTGGTCTGCAGGTCGTAGTCGACCCACAGTCCGCCCATCGTGTAGTGCACGGCGGGATAGATCCGCATGGGGACCTCGTACGGGTTCTCCGCGGTGATCCGCTCGTACATGTCGAAGAGGTTGCCGTACTTCTCGGCGACCTTCTCCTTGCCCATGCGGCGGATGGCGTCGGCGAAGTCGAGGTAGACGCCCTGGCCGCCGGGGCCGACGCCGCGGCCCTCGTCGCAGACGTTCTTGGCGGCGCGGGAGGCGATGTCGCGGGGCACGAGGTTGCCGAAGGAGGGGTAGATCCGCTCCAGGTAGTAGTCGCGCTCCGCCTCGGGGATCTCGGCGGCGGGGCGGTTGTCGCCCTTGGCCTTGGGGACCCAGATGCGGCCGTCGTTGCGCAGGGACTCGCTCATCAGGGTGAGCTTGGACTGGTGGTCGCCGGTGCGCGGGATGCAGGTGGGGTGGATCTGGGTGAAGCAGGGGTTGGCGAAGTACGCGCCGCGCCGGTGGGCCCGCCAGACGGCCGTCGCGTTGGAGTTCATGGCGTTGGTGGAGAGGTAGAAGACGTTGCCGTAGCCGCCGCTCGCGAGGACGACGGCGTCCGCGTAGTAGGTGTCGATCTTGCCGGTGACCAGGTCCCGGGCGACGATGCCGCGGGCCACGCCGTCGACGGTGATCAGGTCGAGCATCTCGGTGCGGGCGTGCATCTCGACGTTGCCGGCGGCGATCTGCCGGGAGAGCGCCTGGTAGGCGCCGAGCAGCAGTTGCTGGCCGGTCTGGCCGCGGGCGTAGAAGGTGCGGGAGACCTGGACTCCGCCGAAGGAGCGGGTGTCGAGGAGGCCGCCGTACTCGCGGGCGAAGGGGACGCCCTGGGCCACGCACTGATCGATGATCTCGACGGAGATCTGGGCGAGGCGGTGGACGTTGGACTCGCGGGCGCGGAAGTCGCCGCCCTTGACGGTGTCGTAGAACAGGCGGTGTACGGAGTCGCCGTCGTTGCGGTAGTTCTTGGCCGCGTTGATGCCGCCCTGGGCGGCGATGGAGTGGGCGCGGCGCGGGGAGTCGGAGAAGCAGAACTGGACGACGTGGTAGCCCTGTTCGGCGAGGGTGGCGCCGGCGGCGCCGCCGGCCAGGCCGGTGCCGACGACGATGACGGTGTGCCCGCGCCGGTTGGCCGGGTTGACCAGCTTGGCCTCGAAGCGGCGGCGGTCCCAGCGCTCGGCGATGGGGCCTTCGGGCGCCTTGGCGTCGGCGATCGGGTCCCCGGTGGTGTAGTCGGCGTAGTCGGTGTGGTGCATGGTCTCGCTCAGGATCTCGCTGCTGCTCGTGTTCTCGCTCATGGTCAGCTCACCACTCCGGTCATGACGGCGACGGGGACGGACACGAAGCCCGCGAAGAGGACGAGGGCGAGGGAGTTGGCCAGGAACTTCAGCGTCCTGTCCCGTCGGGCGTTGCCCGCGCCGAGGGTCTGGGCGGCGCTCCAGAAGCCGTGGCGGACGTGCAGGCCGAGGGCGGCCATGGCCACGAGGTAGATGGTGTTGCCGTACCAGGTGGAGAAGGTGGCGAGGACGTTCTCGTACGGATGCCCGGCCCAGGCCCGCTCGTTCACGGTGAGCGTGGTGAGGTCGAGCAGGTGCCAGACGATGAAGAGGGCGAGGATGATGCCGCCCCAGCGCATGGTGCGGGTGGCGTAGCTCGCGCGGCGGCGCTTGTGGACGTACTTCACCGGGCGCGCCTTGATGTCGCGGCGGCTGAGCTGGTACGCGCAGACCCCGTGGGCGATGACGGCCGCGAGCAGGGCCGCGCGGACGATCCACAGGGCCCACTCGTGGTGCAGGAAGGGCGAGCCGAGGGTGCGCAGCCAGTGCGCGTAGCCGTTGAACTCGTCCGCCCCGAAGAAGATCTTGAGGTTGCCGAGCATGTGCACGACGAGGTAGCCGAGCATGATCAGGCCGGAGACGGCCATCACGGACTTCTTGCCGACGGAGGAGTCCCAGAGCGTGCGCGTGGTGGACGGCCGTCGATCCGTCCGCGTTGCCAGAGCCATGACATTGACCGTAAGGACGAAGGTCCCGAAAGGTCCAAGACATGGCAGAGCTCAAGTCGATAGGCTCAGCCTATGTAGCCGCTAGCCTGGGGTCATGCAGTTCCAGCAGCTGGTCTACTTCGTCGCCGTCGCCGAGACCCGGCACTTCACGCGCGCGGCCGAGCGCGAACACGTGGCCCAGCCCTCCCTGTCACAACAGATCAAGGCGCTCGAACGGGAGCTGGGCGCCGAGCTCTTCAGCCGGGCCCGCGGGAACATCACGCTCACCGACGCCGGCGAGACCCTGCTGCCGCTGGCCCGGCGGATCCTCGCGGACGCGGACACCGCGCGGCTGGAGGTGCAGGAACTGGCGCAGCTGCGGCGCGGCCGGATCCGGCTGGGGGCCACCCCGAGCCTGTGCACCGGCCTGCTGCCGGGCGTGCTCCGGGCCTTCCACACCGCCCATCCGGGGATCGAGCTGCTGATCGAGGAGAGCGGTTCGCTGGACCTCGTACGGGAGCTCGCGCGCGGCTCCCTGGACCTGGCGCTGATCGCCCTGCCGCTGCCTCCCTCGGCTCCGGCGCTGACCACGGTGGAGCTGCTGACCGAGGACCTGGTGGTGGTCTCCTCGGCGGCCCTGCCGCCTCCGGCGGGCGGCGGTTCGCTCACGGTGTCCGCGCTGCGCGACGAGCCGATGGTCATGTTCCGGCACGGCTACGACCTGCGGGACCTGACGGTGGCGGCCTGCCGGGCGGAGGGCTTCGAGCCGGTGTTCACGGTGGAGGGCGGCGAGATGGACGCGGTACTGGGCTTCGTCCGCGCGGGCCTGGGCATCGCGGTGGTCCCGGCGATGGTGGTGGCCCACGCGGGCTCCGGCCTCCGCGCCACCCCCCTGACGGGCTCCCCCTTGCGCCGCACGATCGCCCTGGCCCACCGCACGGACGTGGCGCCTCCGCGGGCGGCCCGGGAGCTGAAGCGGATCCTGCTGGGCTGAGGACTCTCAGACCTCGAAAGGAGGCCCTGGCCGGGGTCCGGGCGCGGGTCCGGGTTGGGGTGCGGGTCCGGGTTGGGGTGCGGGTCCGGGTGCGGGTCCGGGTCCGGGTCCGGGTGCAGCCGCCGCGACCACGACTGTGGCCGTCCACGACCCCGGCTCCGACTGCGGGTCCCAGAGCACCACGACCTCTTGCCCGTGGAAGTCCCGGGCGAGCCCCTGCACCATCTCGGCGGCAGCCCGCCGCGCCTCCTCCGGGGTCGCGCCGGACGGGACGTCGGGAAGCCCGCCGCACAAGCCCCCGCCGTTCCCTGTGACCACCCCGGTCCGCCAGCCGTTGATCCCCGTGCCGCCCCGGCCCGCCATGAGGACCAGTCCGGCGGGCAGGCCGAAGGGAGGCTGCCGCTTCTTCACTTTCCTGTTCGTTCGGGCCATGACGTCAGGCCCGGCGCGCGGGCAGCGCCCGGTCGAGGCCTCCGGACAGGAGGGCGAAGGCGCGCTCCGCGTCGGCCACGGCGGCCGGGTGGGCCTCGTCGGCGCTTTGGCCGGCGTCGATGCGGCGCCAGTTCTCCCGGCCGAGTTCCTGCCGGGCCGCCACCAGGGATCCCGCCGCCAGACGGGCCGTGAGCGGATCGGCCCCCTCGGCTTCGAGTACGGCCGCGAGCAGCTCCACCTCGCGGGCGGTGTAGTGGGCCGTCCGGGACGCCAGGCTGGCGGTGCCGTAGAGCAGGCGCTGGAAGGCGAGCACGTTCGGGTGGTCGCAGAGCCCGGTGATCGGGTCCCGCTCGGCGAGCGCCGCGAGGAAGTGCGCGCGCACGGCCGACACCGGGGTCTCGCCGGGCGGCCGCTCGCGCACCAGGCGCGCCGCCTCGTCCTGATGGTCGGCGAACCGGTCGAGGACCAGGTCCTCCTTGCTGGGGAAGTAGCGGAACAGCGTCGGCTTGGAGACCTCGGCGGCCGCCGCGACGTCGGCGACCGACACGGCGTCGAAGCCCCGCTCCAGGAAGAGCTCCAGCGCCGTGGCCGCCAGCTGCCGGCGCGTACGGAGCTTCTTGTTCTCGCGCAGACCCTTCGCGTTCTCCATGCGCCCACCCTAACACGAACGAGTGACTCAGTTAATTTCGTGACCGGGTTGCATTTTCTGTCGCGAGCCGCTTTCCTTGAGGTACCGACGACGAGGGGACATCTCATGACTGACGCAGTGGACGCAACGGACGTGCTGATCGTGGGCTCGGGCCCGACCGGCCTCACGCTCGCCTGCGACCTGGCCCGTCGCGGCATCGCGGTGCGGATCATCGAGGGCCGCCCGGGTCCGCACCACGAGTCCCGGGGCAAGGGCCTCCAGCCGGACAGCCTCGAAGTCTTCGAGGAGCTCGGCGCGGCCGAGTCGGTGAAGGCCAAGGGCCGCGAGGGCATGGTGCTGCGCAAGTACTTCGACGGGGAGCCGGTCAAGGACACCGTCGTCGGCGGGGGCCTGCTCATAGGGCAGTGGCAGGTGGAGGAGACGCTGCGCGACCGGCTGGCCGAGCTGGGTGTACGAGTCGAGTACGGGTCCGGGCTCATCGGAATCGCCCAGGACGCGGGCGGCGTCCGCGCGGAGCTGGCGGACGGCACCGTGATCCGGGCCGGCTATCTCGCGGGGTGCGACGGCGGGCACAGTGCCACCCGCGGACTCCTCGGCATCCCCTTCGAGGGGAACGGGGAGGAGGAACCGGCGATGGTCCTCGGAGACGTCAGGGCGCCCGGACTCAGCCGCGAGTTCTGGCACCAGTGGTTCACGTCGGACGGGGGCGGGATCCTGCTCTGCCCGATGCCGGGGACGGACACGTTCCAACTGCAGGCCCCGCCCGAGACGGACGAGCGGGGTGAGGCACTGCCGCCCTCGCTGGAGAGCTTCCAGCGGCTCTTCGACCGGTACGCCAGGACGCCGGGGATCCGGCTGGCCGACCCCACTTGGCTCTCGTCCTGGCGGGTCAACGTCCGCATGGCCACCCGGATACGCGAGGGCCGGGCCTTCCTCGCCGGGGACGCGGCGCACGTCCACCCCATAGCCGGCGGACTGGGCATGAACACCGGCATCCAGGACGCCGCCGCCCTCGGCCGGACGCTGGCCGCAGTCCTCTCCGGGACGGCCGGGGAGGAAGCTCTCGACGCGTACCAGGCGGAGCGGCTGCCGGTGGCCGCTGAACTCCTGGCCGACACGACACGGCGCTACGAGCGAGTGCTGGCGGCCGTCCGCGAGCCGGGCCGGGGCACGGAGGCGGGCCTGGAGTGAGCCCGGCCGGCCCGGCCAGTGCGGGCCGGGCGGCCAGTGTGGGGCGCCCGGCCGGTGCGGGCGGTGTTCAGGACGTGGGGACCGCGTCCGACAGGGACAGGGTGTGGATGCGGTCGGCGGCGCCCGGGCGGGCGTAGTACCAGCCCTGGGCCGTGTCGCAGCCGAGGGCTCGGAGCTGGGCGGCCTGGGCGCCGGTTTCCACGCCTTCGACGGTGACGGCGAGTTCGAGGCTGTGGGCCAAGGCGACGATGCCCTCCACGATCTTGACGTCGACCGGGTTCGCCGGGGTGTGCTGCATGCCCTTGGTGAAGGAGCGGTCCAGCTTCAGGACGCTGACGGGCAGGCGGCGCAGGTTGGCCAGGTTCGAGTAGCCGGTGCCGAAATCGTCGAGGGCTATGTCCACGCCCAGGGCCGCGAGCCGGCGCAGGGGTTCGAGGAGTTCGTCGTCGGCGCCGATCAGGGCCGACTCGGTGACCTCCAGGCACAGCGTGCCCGGAGACAGGCCCGAGGACTCCAGGACCCGGATCGTGTCGGCCACCAGGCCGGGGTGGTGCAGCTGGGTCGGCGACAGGTTGACGTTGATCCGCAGGGTGGCGCCACCCTTCTGGTGCTGCCAGGCGCGGGCTTGGCGGACCGACTCCTCCAGAACCCAGCGGCCGAGCGGCACGATCAGGCCGGTGCGTTCGGCGAGGGGAATGAACCGGTCCGGGCCGAGCACCCCGTGCTGCGGGTGCGACCAGCGCACCAGGGCCTCGGCTCCGTGCACGCTGCCGTCGTGCATGTGGACCAGTGGCTGGTACTCGATGAAGAACTCGCCGCGTTCCAGCGCCGCCGGGAGGGCGTTGGTCAGACCGTGCCGGGTGATGGCGCGCGCGTCGGCAGCGGCGTCGGCGAACTCGAACCGGTTGCCGCCGGCCGCCTTGGCCCGGTACATGGTGATGTCGGCGCTGCGCAGCACCTCCGCGGGGGTGCGTTCGCGGGCCGGGCCCTCGACGATGCCGATGCTGCCCCGGACCGTCAGCTCGCGGCCCTCCAGCCGGATCGGGACGGAGAGGGCGGAGAGGATCCGGACGGCGAGTTCGGTGGCCTTCTCCTCGGTGTCGGGGCCGGTGGTCAGGGCCACGAACTCGTCGCCGCCGAGCCGGGCGACCACCTCGCCCGGTCCGGTCGCGCAGCTCTGCAGCCGGTCGGCGACCTCCACCAGCAGCCGGTCGCCGGCCGAGTGGCCGAGGCTGTCGTTGACCGCCTTGAAGCCGTCGAGATCGAGGTAGCACAGGCCGAAGCGCGAGCCGCCGGAGCCGCTCAGGGCCTTCTCCAGCCGTTCGAAGAAGAGCGTCCGGTTGGGCAGGCCGGTCAGGGCGTCATGGGTGGCCTCGTAGCGCAGGCGCAGGTTCAGCAGGCGACGCTCGGTGGTGTCCTCCATCAGGGCCAGCTGGTACTGCGGCACGCCCTCGGCGTCGCGCAGCAGCGAGACCGTCAGGTTGGTCCACAGCACGGTCCCGTCGTGCCGGTAGTACGGCTTCTCGACGCGGTAGCTATCGCGTTCGCCGCGGACGAGCTCCCCGTACATCCGCCAGACGTGCGGGGTGTCGTCGGGGTGGCTCCATTCGCTGACGTTGCGGCCGCGGACGTGCCCGTCCATGCCTCCGAACATCTGGAGCAACGCGTCGTTGATCTCCAGGACGTTGCCCTCCAGATCGGCGATGCCGATCCCGACGGCGGCGCCCTCGAAGACCGCCCGGAAGCGGGCCTCGCTGGCGTGCAGCGCCTGCTGCGCGTCGATGCGGGCGGTCAGGGCGGACCGGGCGATGGCCTCCTGCTCCTTGAGGGTGCGCTCGCGCAGTGCGCGGGCGAATCCGGCCGCGATGCCGTGCTGGAGCCGGGCGCAGCGGGACCGGTACTCCTCGGTCCCCTCGACGCTCTCGGCGTCGGGGCCCTCCGGGCCGCAGTACAGCACCAGGTAGGACTCGACGACGCCGAGCGTGCCGGACAGCGCCTCCGGGTCGGTGCAGTGGACGGCGACGAGTTCCTCCCCGACCCGCTGGCCGACGGAGGAGTCGAAGGGGCGGGCGCGCAGGGCCTCGACGAGGGTGCGGGTGAGGGGCACGAGGTGGCGTTCGAACTCGCCGCGGGTGAGCGAGGTCGCGGTGACCGGGAAGATCGCTCTCCCCCAGATCGTCGCGAACCGTCCGATCCGGTCCTCCAGACCACCCTGCGGCGCGGCAGGGTCGTCCGCCGTCTGCGTCGGCAGTCTCACGCCTTGCGTCCCACCCCGGCGAAGCCCGAGAAGGCGTACGGGTCCTCGTCCACGGCCCCGCCCTCCGGCCCGCCGGTCGTGTCGGGCCGCCAGTCGGGCATCGACACCAGTCCGGGCTCGATCAGGCCGAAGCCGTCGAAGAAGCGCCGGATCTGCTCCCCGTCCCGCATGACGAGCGGGTTGCGGATCTCGCGGTAGACGCCGACGGTTCCGCTCGCGACCTCCTCGGAGAGCGGGATCCCCTCGTACGAGGCGTGGGTGAGGATGAGCAGGCTGCCGGGGGCCAGCGCGTCGCGCAGTTCGGCGACGGCGGCGTAGGGCTCGTCCGCGTCCTCCAGGAAGTGCAGGACGGCGACCAGCATCAGGGCCACCGGGCGGCTCAGGTCGAGTCCCTGGGCCACCTCGGGGGCGGCCAGGATGTCCTGGGGCTTGCGCAGGTCGGCGGCGACGACCCCGGTCCGCTCGGTGCCGGCCAGGACGGCCTGGCTGTGGGCGACGGCCACCGGGTCGTGGTCGACGTAGACCACGCGTGCCTCGGGGCTGGCGGCCTGGGCGATCTCGTGGACGTTGCCGAAGGTCGGGATGCCGGAGCCGATGTCGAGGAACTGCGTCACGCCCTCGGCCACGGCGTACCGGACGGCACGGCGCATGAATGCCCGGTTGGCCTGCATGATCTTGGGCAGGCCCGGCATGAATTCCATGGCCCGGCGGGCCGCCTGCCTGTCGACCTCGAAATTGTGGGAGCCGCCCAGGTAGTAATCGTAGATGCGGGACACGCTCGGCACCGATATGTCGATGCCTTGCGGGGCCCAGGCGGGGCGCTCCATCGGGGTCTCCAAGGCTTGGTCCTGCAGCGGTCCGGGACGGATCGGACTCCTGTCCGAGCCGAATGTACTGATCATTGCCCAACGGAGCGAGCGAAAGCGGAAATTGGCGATCCGTTCTTCGTCACACGCCAAAGGCCGGACGGACTACGTCCGGAGAATGATCGAAACCGACAAATACCTTTTGGGAAAAGGTCGGTGAACGACCGGACACGAAGCAACTCTGGCTCAAACCTCTGTAGCCAAAGCCTCACCCGTTCAGGCGAACCAAGGTCAACCTTCCCGCGCGCGGGCGCGCGCGACCCCATGATCCCCGGGTGAAAAGAGCCTCTTCCAGGCGCCTGCTGGCAGTCCCGGTCCTCCTGTGGGCGGCCCTGTCCGCAACACCGGCCATGGCCGATAGCAGCGCATACGCCACGATCGACGCCGGCGACGGGGCGAGCGCCGTCAAGGCCGCCGCGTCCGCCTTGAGCAGCGCGACCGGGGGCACTCAAGGTGGCGGACGTCACGGCGACCAGGGCCGTCGGCGCGACCACGGCAACCAGGGCGGCCGCGGCGATCGCGGCCACCCCGGACTCGGCCAAAGCCAAGGTCACGGCCACGGCCACGGGGGCCACGGGGGCCACGGGGGCCACGGCCATGGCGGCCACCACGGTCATCCGCCCTGCCCGCCACCGCCTCCCCCGCCGTGCCCGCCCAAGCCCACCCCGCCCCCTCCCCCGCCGCCGGCCCCGAAGCCGACGCCCACCCCGACACCGCCGCCACCTCCACCGCCCCCGCCGCCACCCGCTCCGAAGCCGGTGCCCAAACCCCCCGAACCGGCCCCGCCTCCCGCGCGCCCGGCTCCCGTTCCCCCGGCCCCGAAACCGGCGCCCAAGCCGGTCCCCGAACCCGCCGCGAAACCGCCTTCGCCGCCGGCGCCCGCGCCTGCGCCGCCCCGGGTGATCCCCGTGGCCGCGCCCAAGAAGCCGGTCGCGCGCCCCTCGTACCACGCGGCGGCCCGCAAGCCGGTCGAGCGCCACATCTCACCGGTGACCTTCACCTTGATGACCGCGGCCCCCGCGGTGCTCGCGATCGTCGCGCTGCGCCCGCGCTAGAGCCGCCGTATTCCACCCCGTAATCGATTGGGAGTCATCTTGTCGGAATGGCTCGTCCTGTCCCTCGCGATGGCCGCGGCATGTGCCGTGGTGCTGTCCATCGCCTTCTTCAATCAGCGCCGGATCGGCGAGGACGACGATCCCAGCGAAACCCCCGATGTCATCGAGTACATGACGATGATGATCGGCGTGATCTACGCGATCGTGCTGGGCCTGGCGATCGCCGGCGTCTGGGAGGGCCGCGGGGCCGCCCAGGAGTACGTGCGCCAGGAATCGCAGGCCCTGCACGAGATCAGCGTCCGCTCCGAGGTCTACCCGGCCGAGGTCCGCAAGAAGATCAGGTCCGACGTGGACGCCTACGTGACCTACGTCGTCGACACCGAATGGAAGGAGATGGCCGAGAACGGCGAGCTGACGGACCGCAGCGGGGAGCTGCTGGACCGCATCCGCCGTGACGTGACGGACTACGAACCGCAGACCGATCACGAGGGCCAGGCGTACCAGCCGCTCGTGGACCAGGTAGCCGTGGTCGACGACGCCCGCAACGCACGGGGTCAGAGCGCCGGGGCCACCATGCCCGGGGTGGTCTGGTTCGGCCTGATCGCCGGGGCCCTGGTGACGGTGGGGCTGATCTTCACCCTGCAGATCAGGCGCTCGTTCCGGGAACTGCTGCTGGCCGGGCTGTTCAGCGCGCTGATCGCGTTCCTGCTGTTCCTCATCTGGGACTTCGACGCACCCTTCGGCCGGGGCATCGCCGCCACCGCCGAACCGTTCCTCTCCCAGTTCCCGCATCTGGGCCTGGGCGACTGACACCGCGTCGCCCCTGCGGCCGCAGCACAGCGCAGTGCAGCTCACCGCACCGCACCGGGGACCCACCGCGGCCCGGCAAACCGGGGACGGGCCTCCCGTCCCCGGTTCGGCCTACCGCCATGCCCCATTCGCCCGTTCCTGATCGCGGGTCACCGCGTCCGGACCTAGCGTGGCGGACATCGAGGCGCACGACCCCCCACGTGCGGAAACCGTTCCGCGGCTGCTCCTCGGGGATCCGGAGAATCAACCATGGGCGCGATACCCACCTCCCCCACAGCCCTGTTGGGCGCCGCCGCGGCGGGCGCCCTGCTCGTATTCGGCGCGGCGGCCGCGCCCGCCGCGCTTGCGGCCGAGGCCGCGCCCATCACCTCCTTCGGTTTCGCCATCACCCCCTCGACGGTCGCCCCCGGCGGCCAGGTGGTGCTGTCCGTCACCGGCTGCAACGCCGCCTTCGCCACCGTCTCCTCCGGCATCTTCGACACCGTGAGCATCGACCGGGGCAAGACCGCACGGGTCACCGTGGACCGGGACGCGCGGCGCGGAGCCCAGTACTCCGTCTCCTTCACCTGCGCCGGCGAGACCGGCTCGGCCGACCTCACGATCACCGGCGGCACCGGCAGGCCCACGACCAGTTCCACCGTCGGTGCCCGCAAGACCGCGAGCGCGGTGGCCGGTACGAGTACGGGAACCAGCGCCGGCACCGGTACGGGCGCTTCGCGCAGCGCCACCCTAGGCGTCCGCGGCGGCCTCGGCGGCAGTATCGCCGGGCTCGATCCCCTGGAACTCGGCGCCGGCGCGGGGCTCGTCCTCGGCGGGCTGGTCGGTCTCGGATACGCCCTGCGCCGCCGGGACATCCGCCGCATCCACTGACCGCGCCGCGCATCCGGCCGCACCCGGGCCGGCACACCCCCACAGCCCCACAGCCCCACACCCCCACACCCCCACACTCTCCACCCAAACGATCTCCCGAAAACGCCGGTCGCCCCGTGTCCTGGCCAGGACACGGGGCGACCGGCGGTTGTCCGGGCCGACCGGGGAGGTCGGCCGGTCAGGCCCGGCCGCGGATCGGGCGCCGGCGGCGCATCACGTGGGCACCGGCGCCGAGGGCCGCCGCACCGACGAGGCTCGCGCCGATGGCGGTCTCGGTGGTGGACGGGCCGAGGGAGCCGCCGATGCCGCCCTGGGCGCCGCGGCCGTCCAGGATGGTGAAGCGGTGCGTGGCGACCAGGCTGTTGTCGTGGCACTTGACCGACAGCGTGTGGTGCCCGGGCGAGGCGTGGTTGAAGATCCTGACGGTCGCGAAGCCGATGGAGCCGGCCGACAGGTTCGTCTGCGGAAAGTTGCCGTGCGAGAAGACGATGCCGCCGTGGCCGCAGCCGGCCGCGCTGACCTGCATCGTGGAGCCCTGGTGCACGGAGTAGGGGTTGACCGTGACGTTGCTGGGCCCGCCGTTGCCTCCCGAGGGCGGACCGCCCGCAGGGTTCGCGGTGGCGAAGGGGGAACTGAGGGCGATGGCGGCGCAAGTGGCCGCCGCGGTCACGGTAAGAGCGCGGAGAACACGCATGATGGAACCTCCAGCGGGAAGCGCCCCGGAGCGGTGGCCCGGGCAGATCGACGAGAACGCCTCCCATCACGAACCCTCGACCGGGTCCGCAACCAGCGCATTTCCACCTTTGGGCCGCAAGGTTGAGCGACACGCCGAAGCGCGGACGCGTTTGCTGACGGATCCGCAGGTCACGACCCGTCAGGCATTTATGTGACGATTACCTGGATGGGCGCACCCCTTCCGGCCCCACCACCCGTTCGCCCTTCCCCGATCGCCGTCCCGCACGCCCCGCCTTAGCGTGCGTGAAGTAGGGCGTGAAGGGGTGGGACAAGAACGCGGGTCGGGACCCCCGCGTCGGGAAGGGAGAACCATGCTCGAGGACGAGAGCGAGCGGCCACCGAGGAGACGCTCCCCCTGGGGTGCGATCGCGCTGGTCATGCTCAGCGGCCTCGCCATGATGCGCAACGGAGCCGAGGCCGGCGACGGACCCCCGCAGCCGGCCGCCGCCGCCGCGGTCAGCGCGCCGGCCGGGTCGGCGGTCGGGCCACAGGGCGACCAGGCACCCGCGGAGCCGCCCGTGCCGCCGCCGGACATGGAGGTGCTGAACCACTCGTCGGTCCAGCGCATCCGGATCCCGTCGATCAGCGTGGACGCACCGGTGATGACGGTCGGACTGGACGCGCAGGGCTGGATCGACGCGCCGCCCCCGCAGGACAAGAACCTGGCCGGCTGGTACCTCAACGGCATCTCGCCGGGCCAGCAGGGTTCGGCGGTGATCGTGGGCCACGTGGACAACGCTCAGGGCCCCGCGGTCTTCTACGGACTGGGCTCGGTGCAGAAGGGCAGCCGTATCGAGGTGGCGCGCTACGACGGCCGCACGGCGGTGTTCGAGGTGTACGGCGTGGAGGTCTTCTCCAAGAACACCTTCCCCGGATCCCGGGTCTACGGGGACACCGGACACCCGGAGCTCCGGGTGATCACCTGCGGCGGCGGCTACTCGAAGGGGCGCGGCTACGACGGCAACGTCGTCGTGTTCGCGCGGATGGTGGAGGCCCGCTGACCCACTCCCCCACCCGCGCGGCGGCGACGGACCGTGCCGCCGCCGCGCGGGGTACGCCGCTCAGCGTGACGGCAGCTCCGGCAGCGTCATCCGGAATCCCCGTCCGAGCAGGTGCGGCAGGTAGCTCGCCAGCGCCTGCACGCTCTGCGAGCGGTTGCCGCCCGCGTCGTGGTTCAGCACGATCACCCCGGGCGCGGCCTGCTTGAGGACCCGCGACACGATCGACGCGGTGCCCGGCTCCTTCCAGTCCAGGGTGTCCACGGTCCAGGCGAGCGGCTCCATGCCGAGCTCCGCGCCGATCTCGAAGGCGGCCCGGTTCCAGGCCCCGTAGGGCGCCCGGAACCACTGCGGAGCCGTGCCGACGGCCTGCTGGACGACCTCGCTCGTGCGGCCGATCTCGGAGGCCATCGCCGGTCTGCTGATCTTGGTGAGCTGCGGGTGGGTCCAGGTGTGGTTGCCGATGACGTGTCCCTCGGCCACCATCCTGCGCAGCAGATCCTTGTTGTCCACGGCCATTTCGCCGCAGACGAAGAACATGGCGCGGACGCCGTGGCGCGCGAGCGTGTCCAGGATGGCCGGGGTGTAGCGGGGGTCGGGGCCGTCGTCGAAGGTGAGGGTCATGGCGCTCGCCGACCCACTTCCCCGTTGGGCGTCGGCGGGGAGTTCAAGGATCGGCCGGGTCCGTACGGCGGGCTTCGCCGCGGGCGCGCGCTCCGGGGCCCCTGCGGAGGTCATCGGGTCGAGCCGGTACGGGGATCCGCGCGGGAACTGCGGCAGTCCGCCGGGGGCTCCGGTGAGGGGTCCGGGACCTGCGGCTCCGCCGGGTACCGCCCCGGGTCCGGTGCCTGCCGCGGGGGCCCCCGCGCCCGATGTCGGCAGGTCGGTTTCGCCGCCCGTCAGCAGCCCTGCGGCGGCGGCGACTCCGAGGAAGACGGCGGAACGCAGGAGCATGCGTCGCCCTACTGTCGGCTCGTCATTTTTCATTACTACTACGTATCAACGACATCGCCGCAGATGTCGAGAGGCGCGGACGCGGCCCTGGCCGCTCACCCGCTCGGAGCAGTCCCGGCGGTCACCGCCGCCGGTCACCACCGCCGGTCACCACCGCCGGGCGGCGCCCCCGGTCGGACCGCCCGTCAGCCCCGCCGCACCAGCGGGAACGGCAGCGTCTCCCGGATCGTCAGACCCGTGAGGAACATGACGAGGCGGTCGACCCCGATGCCCAGCCCGCCCGTCGGAGGCATCGCGTACTCCAGTGCGTCCAGGAAGTCGTTGTCGAGCTCCATCGCCTCCGGATCCCCGCCCGCCGCCAGCAGCGACTGCGCGGTCAGCCGGCGCCGCTGCTCGACGGGGTCGGTCAGCTCCGAGTAGGCGGTGCCCAGTTCGGTGCCGAAGGCCACCAGGTCCCAGCGCTCCGCGAGCCGGGGGTCCTTGCGGTGCTGCCGGGTGAGCGGGGAGACGTCGGTCGGGAAGTCCTTGTAGAAGGTGGGCAGCTTGGTCCGCTCCTCCACCAGCCGCTCGTACATCTCCAGGACCACGTCGCCCCGGGTGTTGTCGGGCGTGTGCGGCACGGCCGCGCGGTCGCACAGCCGCCGCAGGACGTGCTCCTCGGTGTCGGCGTCGACCTCCTCGCCCAAGGCCTCGCTGATCGCCCCGTACATGGTCTTGACCGGCCAGGGTCCTGAGATGTCGTGGACGACGAGCTTTCCGTCCGGTCCGGCCTTGTGCGCGATGGGCGAGCCGAAGGCGGCCGTGGCGGCGCCCTGGATCAGCTCGCGCGCCAGGTCGAGCATCACGTCGTAGTCCGCGAAGGCCTGGTAGGCCTCCAGCATCGTGAACTCGGGGTTGTGCTTGTAGGAGACGCCCTCGTTGCGGAAGGTGCGGCCCATCTCGAAGACCTTCTCCATGCCGCCCACGCACAGCCGCTTCAGGTACAGCTCGGGCGCGATGCGCAGGTACAGGTCGAGGTCGTAGGCGTTGATGTGGGTGCGGAACGGGCGGGCGTTGGCCCCGCCGTGGATCTGCTGGAGCATCGGGGTCTCGACCTCCAGGTAGCCCCGGTCCAGCAGCCCCTGCCGCAGGGCCTGGACGGCGCTGGACCGGGCCCGTACGACGTCGCGCGCCTCGGGGCTGGCGACCAGGTCGAGGTAGCGCCGGCGGACCTTGGCCTCGGGGTCGGCGAGTCCCTTGCGCTTGTCGGGCAGCGGGCGCAGGCACTTGCCGGTGAGCTGCCAGGAGTCGACGATCACGGACAGTTCGCCGCTCTTGCTGGCGCCGACCTCGCCGCTCGCGACGACGTGGTCGCCGAAGTCCACCTGGGAGGTGAAGGTGTCGAGCACGGAGGCGCCCGCCTCGTCCCGGGTGAACATCAGCTGGACGTCTCCCGACCAGTCCCGCAGGACGGCGAACACCACGCCGCCGAGGTCGCGTACGACCATCACGCGTCCGGCGAGGGTGACGGGCGAGCCGGTGCGGGCGCCGGGCGGGTAGCCGGGGTGCGCGGCCTTGAGCTCGGCGACGGTGTGGGTGCGCTGCGGGATGCCGACGGGGTACGGGTCGGTGCCGGCGGCCCGGATCCGCTCCAGCTTGTCGTGCCGGACCCGGACCTGTTCGGGCAGCCGCTCGGGCCGCCCGCCGTCGGTGTCCTCCTCCCCTACGGATTCCAGCCCTAGGGATTCGATGGGCGGCAGGCCGGCGGTGGTGGCGGGGGCGGTGAGCCCGCGCGGGTGGCCGTTGCCCCACAGGGTGCGCATGCTCGGCACGGAGACGAACCCCTCGGCGATGCCGGAGGCGAGGCTGACCCGGGCGAGCGAGCCGGCGTCCTGGAAGCAGAGGAACCGCGGGTACCACTCGGGGCCGTACTTGACGTTCGAGCGGTACAGCGCCTCCAGCTGCCACCAGCGGGAGAAGAAGAGCAGCAGCTTGCGCCACACCTTCAGGACGGGACCGGCGCCGATCCGGCCGCCCTCTTCGAAGGCGGAGCGGAAGACGGCGAAGTTGAGGGAGATGCGGCGCACGCCCAGGCCCGGGGCGGCCGCGCAGAGCTCGGCGATCATGAATTCCATGATCCCGTTGGGGGCGGCCCGGTCGCGGCGCATCAGGTCGAGGGAGATGCCGTCCTTGCCCCAGGGCACGAAGGAGAGCAGGGCGATCAGCTCGCCCTGGTCGTCGAAGGCCTCCACGAGCAGGCAGTCCCCGTCGGCGGAGTCCCCGAGCCGGTCCAGGGCCATGGAGAAGCCGCGTTCGGTCTCGGTGTCGCGCCATTTGTCGGCCCGGTCCACGATCATCTGCATCTCGTCCTCGGAGAGGGCGGAGTGGCGGCGGATGACGGTGCCGGCTCCGGTGCGCTTGACCCGGTTGACGGCCTGGCGGGTGACGCGCATGTCGCGGCCGTCGAGGTCGAAGTGGGCGACGTGCAGGATGGCCTCGTCGCCGAGCTGGAGGGCCCCGAGCCCGGAGCGGGCGTACGCCCTCGCCCCCTCCTCGGAGGCGCCCATGACGGCGGGCTGCCAGCCGTAGCGGCGGGCGACGGCGAGCCAGGCGTCGATGGCGGGGGTCCACGCGGCGGGGTCGCCGACGGGGTCGCCGCTGCCGAGGCAGACGCCGGCCTCGACCCGGTAGGTGACGGCGGCCTTGCCGTTCGGGGCGAACACGACGGCCTTGTCGCGACGGGTGGCGAAGTAGCCGAGGGAGTCGTTGCGTCCGTAGGCGCCCAGCAGTGCCCGGATGCGGGGCTCTTCGTCCCCGTGCAGGGCGGCGGTCAGCCGCTGGGAGCGGAAGAGGGTGGCGGCGGCGTTCAGCAGGGCGAGGGCGCCGAAGAGGCCGAGCAGGAAGTACAGGGGCCTGGGCGGGTGGCCGTCGAACTGCCGGGCCGAGAAGAGCCCGCCGAAGACCTGCTTGGCGGACCAGTCCAGCCACTGCCCCTTGGGCAGGCTTCCCGGGAACAGCGCGACCAGGCCCC
The DNA here is from genome assembly GCF_026343255.1 of Streptomyces sp. NBC_00086. Lineage (NCBI taxonomy): Bacteria > Bacillati > Actinomycetota > Actinomycetes > Kitasatosporales > Streptomycetaceae > Streptomyces > Streptomyces sp. NBC_00086. Next base: position 882,701 of record NZ_JAPELZ010000001.1, read on the forward strand.
AGCCGAGGAAGACGGCCGCGAGCAGGCCGAGGCCGAGCACGAGCATGGCCCGCCACAGGGCCCCGGGCCGGGAGGCGGCGTTGAACTCCTTGCGCGCGGCGATCAGGATCGCGAGGGCGGCCACGGCCAGGGCCATGGAGGAGAAGCCCACCCAGTAGTCCTCTTCGGCCACGGTCAGCACGTCGACGAGGACCAGCAGGGCCAAATAGGTGACGACGATCCACCAGGCGACCTTCTTGCGCATGCCGAGTGCGGCGGCGAGGAGGAAGAGGAAGACGGCGTAGGCGAGGTTCGCGCTGACCGGCACGACGATGGCGTCGAGGAAGCGCACGACGGGCCGCAGCAGGCGGCGCAGCGTCGGGGAGAGCGCCAGCAGGGCACAGAACAGCCCGAGCGTTCCGAAGAACGCTCCGAAGGCGTCGGGCACCCGGTTCAGGAAGCGGCTGCTGCTCCCGCGCGTCCCGCGCGTCTCCTCCACGGTGGCACTCATGGTTCGCACTGTAAGGAGGGCCGCGCCCGTTCGCGCGGTAAGCCGATTAGCCTCGGAAGGGTGACGGAGCACGTGGGTACAGGATTCGAGCGCGGTACGGACGGTCCGAAGGTGATCCTCGCCGGGGTGGACGGTTCGCAGTCCTCGCTCCGCGCGGCCGCCTACGCGGCGGGGCTGGCCCGGCGGCAGAACGCGCTGCTGGCGCTGGTGTACGTCCAGCCGGTGATGCCGGCCGGGGCCTCGCTGGGGGCTCCGGTGTCCGAGGCCACCGAGGAGATCGCGGAGGGGCTGGTGGCCGAGATCCGGGAGTCCGCGGAGCGGCTGAAGGGCGTCTACGACGTCCGCTGGCAGTTCCACACCTTCCGCGGGGACGCGTACGCCGGGCTCGTGAGCGCGGCGGAGGAGCTGATGGCGGACGCGGTGGTGGTCGGGGCCTCGGAGCAGGCCGGGCACCGGATCGTGGGCTCGGTGGCGATCCGCCTGGTGAAGGCGGGGCGCTGGCCGGTCACGGTGGTCCCGTAGGCCGAGGTCCTTCCCGGCACCGCCCTGCCGCGGTCTGACGGCTCTTCCGGGCCTACTTCGCCATCGTCAGCCCGTCCTTCGCCGCGCCACGGCCGAGGACGGCCTCGGTGATCTCGTCGAGGGCCTCCTCGTATTCCCGGGCGGCCTCGCGGCCGGGCGACTGGGCGAGGGCGGCGGGGAGGTTGACGACGCGGCCCGCGCCGAGGTCCATCATCTGCGGGACGAACTCGGCCTTGGTGACCTGCCAGCGCTGCCCGGGGGCGGCCGGCGGGGCGAAGGTGAAGCGGCCGATGGAACCGTAGTTGCCGCGCATGTCCCGTGCGCCGCTGTGGTTGAACATCTCCCCGGCCACCTGGTCGCCCATGCCGTAGACGATCCAGGTCCCGTTGACCTTCTCGTACGCCTGCGGGATGTGGGCGTGCGTTCCGAGGATCATGTCCACGTCGGGGCGGCCGCCGCTCTGCGAGGCGGTCAGCGCCTTGCCGAGCGCGAGCTGCTTCTCGTCCGGTTCGGTCTGCCATTCCGTGCCCCAGTGGAGACTGACGAGGACCACGTCGGCGCCCGCCTTCCGGGCCGCCCGGGAGTCCGCGATGATCTTCTCCTGCTCCATCAGGTTGACCGCCCAGGGCTGGCCCTCGGGCATCGGGTAGCCGTTGGTGTCGTACGTGTAGGCGAGGTGCGCGACCTTCGCGGAGCCCGCCGCGTACATGGTCACGGTGCCCGCCTCGGCCGCCGTACGGGCCGAACCCGCGTGCTTCAGACCGACCTTGTCGAACCGGTCGAGGGTGCGCTTCAGGCCGGCGCCGCCGCCGTCGAGGGTGTGGTTCGAGGCCGTGGAACAGCCGTCGTACCCGGCGTCCTCGAGGCCGTCGGCGACCTCGGGCGGGGACTGGAAGGCGGGGTAGCCGGTGAACGGGCCGCCGTCCGGCCCGTAGATGGTCTCCATGTGGCATAGGGCCAGGTCGGCGGCCGAGACGATCGGCTTGACCGCGGAGAACATCGGCCGGAAGTCGTAGCCGTCGCCGTCCGCGTCGGAGGCCGCCCGCCGGATGACCGACTCGTGGGGCAGCACGTCGCCGCTCGCGACGAGGGTGAACCCCTTCCCGGCGGGGGCCGTGGTCGATCCGGGAGCGCCGGAGGGCGCCTGGGCGGGCCGCGAGCCGGTGAGGCGGGCCGGCGCGTCCGTACCGGCGGAGCAGCCGGCTACGGCCGACAGCACCACGGCGGTCAGGAGTGCGAGGGCGTGGCGGGTGCGCGCGGTCATCTGTCCCAGCTCTCCTTGATTAGTACGACAACCTGATGTTCCGTCAATCCATAGAAAGAGACGCCTGAAGTCAAGAAGCGGCTCCGCCGCGCGACCGCGCACTCACTCCAATGGCCGTTCGGCGCGCCGTTCGACCGTTCACCGCCCCTCGCGGCCGCCCACCGGATGACGCGGGTGCTTGGGCGCACCGTCCGGGCGGGACGGTTCCGGGCGGGCCCGGTGCAGGTCAGGGTGGATCCGTCGACCTCGACCGACCCCCGCACCGACCCCCGGAAGGAGCCTCCCGTGCCCCTTGCCCCCACCCTGCGACGCACCGATCCCGAGGCACTGGCCGAACTCCAGCACGAACACGGACGGGCCCTGTTCGGTTTCCTGCTGGGCCTCACGGCCGGTGACGCCCAGCGCGCGGAGGACCTCGCGCAGGAGACGCTCCTGCGCCTCTGGCAGCATCCGGAGGTGCTGGGAAGCGACTACGAGTCCCTGCGGCCCTGGCTGTTCACCGTGGCCCGGCGGCTCGCCATCGACGCCCGCCGGGCACGCCTGTCCAGGCCCCTGGAGGTGGACCCCGAGGGGCTGGACCAGGCACCGGCGCCGGGGGACGCGGTGGCGGGCTCGGTGACCGCCATCGACGTACGGCGGGCGGTGGGATCACTGGGCCCGGAGCACCGGGACGTGCTGGTGCAGGTCTACTTCCAGGACCGCTCCGTGGCCGAGGCCGCGGCCGAGCTCGGCATACCGGCGGGGACGGTCAAGTCCCGTACGTACTACGCCCTGCGCGCCCTGCGGAAGGGCCTCCAGGGCTACGGGTACGGACTCGGTGCCTGAGGACCGGCGCCGGAGGGCGTTGTCAGTACCGACAGGGAGACTCGCGGGATGACGAACAGCTCCGAGATCACCGCCTACTGGGACACCGCCGCGCCCCGCTTCGACGAGGAGCCGGACCACGGCCTGCGGCCCCAGGAAACCCGCGACGCGTGGGCCGGTCTCCTCGGCTCCTGGCTGCCTGCCGGACCGCTCGACGTCCTCGACGTGGGCTGCGGAACCGGATCGCTGTCCCTGCTGGCGGCCGAAGCCGGGCACCGGGTCACCGGCGTGGACCTCTCCCCGCGGATGGTCGGGCTCGCCCGGGCGAAACTGGCCGCCGCCGGTCTGCCGGGCCGGTTCCTGGTCGGCGACGCCGCCGCCCCGCCCACCGGCGGCCGGCGGTTCGACGTCCTGCTCTCCCGCCACCTGGTGTGGACCCTGCCCGCCCCCGAGGCCGCGCTCGGCGACTGGACCCGACGACTGCGCCCCGGCGGCACCCTCGTCCTCGTCGAGGGCCGCTGGCGCGAAGCCGGTGCGGACGCGACGCCCTACGTACCCGGCGCCGAGACCCTGCCCTGGGCCGGCGGCATCGGCGCCGACGAACTCGCCGCCGCCGTAAGGCCGCTCGTCACCACCCTGCGCGTCGAACCCCTCGGCGGCAACGCGGCCTTGTGGGGGCGCGCGGTGACCGATGAACGCTACGCCGTGATCGCCACGGTCTGACCGCCCCGGCCCCAGCGGGCGACACCACGGCCGGACGTACGACGAATGCGTCAAAGAATGGCCTGAACGCCCGCGAAGCGGACACGAACCGCATCGAAACCGGCATCGGTGCGTTCAAGTTGAGTAAACATCCCCCGCTCGACGAGCCGCGCAGGGAAGGCTCGGCGTTGACGGCGGGAAGACGCGACGCATGCGGGAGAAGGTGGAACGGTGCAGCCCGAGGGTACGAACGGCACCAGTGACGGTGGGCTCGCGGTGCCCATGGCATGGCTCTACGCGGAGTACATCGCCGACGAACTGCTGCGCACGGGCCGGCTGATCCCGGTCAGCACCCTGGAGTTCCGCGCCGGACGCGACACGCTCGCGCTGACCATCTACCTCTCGGACGCCGCCGGCGAACTCTCCGGGATCCGGGTCGTCTCGCAGCTCGACGAGTGGATGTCGCTGACGGCGTACGGGCACCCCTGGCGCGACTGGGTCCACACCCGGTTCCTCGCGCTGGGCGAGGAGGCCCGCGAGCGCGGCCGGGGCGAGGACCCCGACCTGGAGCTGGCCCGGGCCGCCTGGCGCTGGCTGGACCACACGGAGCTGTTCGCCACCAACCTCGACCCGGGACGCCACGGCCACGCCGACACCCCGCCGGGCCTGGACGAGAACGCCCGGGTCTGGACCCCGGCCTGGCAACTCGGGCTCCCGCTCGGGCATTTGGCGATGCACCTGTTCTGAGCCCGAGGGACCCGCCCCACCGCTTCCCGGCCCGCCGCCGCCCGGCCCGCTACTCCGGTCGGCGCGGCGGCCCCGGCGGCTCCGACGGGTCGGTGACCAGCCCGGTGAAGTCGGCCTCGTTGCGCTCGGCCCGGATCACGTACGCGCGGGCGACCCACCACAGCACCGGGTACACCAGGACCCCGAGCACGACCCAGACCAGCGGGCCCGACGCCACCCGCGGGACCAGGAACAGCAGGGGCAGCAGGCCCACCAGGAGGACGAGCGCGGCCAGGGCGCCGAGCCCGGCGCGGAGCTGGCTGCGCATGAGGGCCCGTACGTAGGTGGCGCCGAGGGTGGTCTGCTCGGAGATCTCGGAGCGGGCCGGCGTGTGCGCGGGGGGCCTGCGGCGGCTGCCGCGCGGGACCCCGGTGACGACCTCCCGCCGGGGCGGCTGCGGCTGCTGCTCCTCGGCCATGGGCCGGAGTCTAACCGGAGCCGGGCCGACCGGAACCCTCCCGGGAAGGCTCCGGAACCTACTTCAGCAGCTTCGACAGCCGCCGGTCGGCGAGCGGCTTCCCGCCGGTCTGGCAGGTCGCGCAGTACTGGAGCGAGGAGTCGGCGAAGGAGACCGAGCGGACGGTGTCCCCGCACACCGGGCAGGGTTCGCCCGCGCGGCCGTGGACCCGCATCCCGCTCTTCTTCTCGGCCTTGAGCCGTCCGGCGGCCACCCCGTGCGCCCGCTCGACGGCCGTACGCAGGGTCTCCTCGACGGCCGCGTACAGCTGGTCCACCTGCGCCTCGTCGAAGGAGGCGGCCAGTTTGAAGGGCGAGACCTTGGCGTGGTGGAGGATTTCGTCGCTGTAGGCGTTGCCGATGCCCGCGATGACGCTCTGGTCGCGCAACACGCCCTTGATCTGCCGCCGTTCCCCGGCGAGCAGCGCGCCGAAGGCCTCGCGGCCGAAGTCCCCGGCGAGCGGGTCCGGGCCCAGCCGGGCGATGCCGGGAACATCCTGCGGATCACGGACCACGTACACGGCGAGCCGCTTCTGGGTCCCGGCCTCGGTGAGGTCGAAGCCGCCGCCGCCCTCCAGGACGAGGCGCAGGGCGAGCGGCCCTTTGCCGGGGCGCGGCGGCCGGTCGGGAACGGTGTCGATCCAGCGCAGCCAGCCGGCCCGGGCGAGGTGGGTGACGAGGTGCAGTTCGCCGATCCGCAGGGCGAGGAACTTGCCGTACCGGGCCGTGGCTCCGGCCCGCTGCCCTTCGAGCGCGGTCAGGGGCGGGTCATACGTCTTGAGCACGCTCACGGCGAGCGGGAGGACGCGCTCCACCACCCGCCCGGCGAGGTGCTCGTCGAGGAACTCCCTCAGGGCCTCGACCTCGGGCAGCTCGGGCATGCCCCCAGCCTGCCGTGGCCTCAGGCGAAGCGCGAGCTGGGCACCGGGCCCGGGGAGCCGATCCGGTCCCGGGGGCCGGTCAGCCAGCCGGGTGCGAGGGCGGCTGCGTAGGCCCGGAAGGCCTCGTCGGTATCGGGCGGGGTCGCCCCGTCGCCCTCGTCCGGGGTGGGGTCGGCGGCGGCGATGTCGCGGGCGATGTCCGCCTCGGGGCGGGCGTCGTCCTTCCACGGCTCCGTGACGAGCTGCGCCTGCAGCGCGCTGAAGTCCGCGCTGACCTGCGGCGGACTGGTCCACCGCGTGACGTGCTCGTACAGGATCTGCCCGTCGGCGCGCTCCCCGAGCCCGGGGTCCGCGTCCGCGAGGTCGTACGCGACGACGAGGGTGTCGGTCCGGCCGGGCTCGTACGGTACGGCGGGCAGCGCGAGTACGGTCGCGGCGGCGAGGCCCAGGATCCGGTCGGAGCGGCCGGGCAGCAGCGAGACCGTGGTGGGGCGGTGCCCGGTGGCCTCCAGGGCCACGGCGAGGCGGGCGAGGCCGTGGCGGCAGGTCTCGTGGCTGTCGCCGAGGAAGGCGTAGCGGCCCCTCATGCCGGCGTCGTAGCCGTACGGAGAGAGGGTGCCGAGCAGGGTCCCGGTGAGCGCGAACTGCCAGCCGCGCAGGTCCGTGGAGTCCAGTGGTCCGACGGTGGCGGCGAGTTCGGCGCGCGCGAGCATCCGGCGCTGGCGGGCGTGGGCCCAGCTCCAGGTGTCCTCCTCGGGGGCGGGCAGTCGGCCGGCGGCGGCGCGGGCGCCGGGCAGGTCCCCGGCGAGGAGGGTGTGGTGGACGAGCAGGTACGTCTCCGGCCAGGCGGGGAGCCGGTCTCCGCGGGCGGCGAGCAGGGCCGCGGCCTCGGCGTGCCGTGCCTCGTCCTCCAGGGCGGAGACGAGCTCGGTGAGCAGCGGGCGCGCGTCCGGGACCAGCGCGAGCGCGGCACGCAGTGGGGCTATGCCGAGGAAGGCGATGCCGTGTTCGACGCAGCCGTAGCCGAGGTGGTAGAGGGCCTGCGGGTCGTCCGGCCGTTTGGCGGCGGTCTTGGCCGCCTTGGCCAGGTCCTTGAAACCGGCCGCATCGGCCAGCGCCCGGACCGCCCGGGCGAGTTCGGTGAGGGGGAGGGTCTCGGCGCGAGGGCGCAGCGACCGTACGGCGCCGGGCAGATCGCCGGATTTCAGCAGGGTGCGGACCTCGTCCAGGGTGTCAGTCATCGCCATCGATCATCGACGCGTACCCGGTGGCCCCGCAACGGACTTTCGGCCCGGCCGGTGCGCCGGAGGACCCGGCCGGCCGGTTCGTGTCACGGCATCGTGAACTCGCACCACACGCACTTGCCGCTCCCCCGCGGTTCCACGCCCCAGACGTCCGCCAGCCGGTCCACCAGCATCAGGCCGCGTCCCGAGACCCCGGAGTCGCCCGCCTCCCTGCGCCGGGGCAGGGCGCTGGAGCGGTCCTCGACCTCCACGCGGAGTCTGCGTTCGGGGCCGGTCAGGACCCGCAGCGTCACGATGGCGGGACCGTCGGTGTGCATGAGGGCGTTGACGATGAGCTCGTCGGCGATCAGCTCGATCTCGTCCGAACGGTCCCGCGCGCCCCACGCCCGCACCGCCGCGCCGATCATGTGGCGGGCCGACACGAGGGCTTCCGGATCGCCGGGGGCCACGTGCTGCTGGAGCCGGCCGCCCGCCTGCTGGGCCTCCTCCGCGTCGCGGCGCAGGAGCAGCAGCGCCATGTCGTCGTCGCCGCCCCGGTCGTCCACGACCTCGCACAGCCGGTCCGCGAGCAGGGCCAGGTCGGCAGGTCCGGTGCGGACGAGGGAGGCGAGGAGGCGGATGCCGTCGTCGAGGTCGGCGCCGGGCTGCTCCACCAGGCCGTCCGTGCACAGCAGAAGCGTTTCCCCCGGTCCCATCTCGACCGTGGTCACCGGATACTCCAGCAGCCCGAACTCCGCGGACAGCCCCAGCGGCATTCCGCCCTCCACCGCGAGGCGCCCGCACTCCCCGTCCAGGGTGCGCATCAGGGGGTCGATGTGGCCGGCCCGGACCAGTTGCAGCACCCCGGTCGAGAGGTCGGCCTCCACGTACGTGCAGGTGGCGAAACGGTCGGTGTCCAGCTCGTGCAGGAAGACGGAGGCCCTGGCCATGACGGTGCCCGGCGAGTGGCCTTCGGCGGCGTAGGCCCGCAGTACGATCCGCAACTGGCCCATGACCGCCGCCGCGTGGGTGTCGTGGCCCTGGACGTCGCCGATGACCGCGCCGACCCGGCCGCCGGGCAGCGGGATGACGTCGTACCAGTCGCCGCCGATGTCCCGGCCCATCCGGGCCGAGCGGTACCGTACGGCGATCTCGGCGCCCGGAACCGAGGGGATCCGGCGCGGCAGCATCGCCTGCTGGAGCCCCTCCGCCAGATCGTGCTCCTGCTCCAGCAGCATCGCCCGCTGGAGGCTCTGCGCGATGCTGCTGCCGAGCGCGACGAGCAGGTTCCGCTCCTCCTGGGTGAAGCCGGCCTTGTCCCGGTAGAGCAGGCCGATCGCGCCGATCGGGCGGGCCTGGGCGATCAGCGGCAGGTAGGCGGCCGCCGAGATGTGCATGGACGAGATCTTCGCCCAGAGCCCGGGGTACCCGGCGGCGAACTCGGCCGCGGAGTCCAGGAAGCGCGGCTGGAGCGAGCGCACCACCTCGCTCATCGGATACTGCTCGTCGATGCGGGTGTAGCGGGTGCCGGGGACGAAGCTGCCCGCGGGGCCCTCGGCGACGAGGTGGATCCGGCCCGCTTCGACCAGTCCCATCACCATGCCCATGGACCCGAGCCGCTCCAGGCCGTGGGCGTCGCCGAGGGCGTCGATGACGTCCTGGACGGTGCGGGCGTGCGCGAGCGCGGCGGTGGTGGACTCGACCACGGAGGTCTGGCGGCGCCGCTCCTCGTCCAGCCCGAGGCGCTCCGCCGAATGACTGAGCTCCTCGGTGGCGTCCCGGACGATTCCGATGATCCGGTACGGGCGGCCGTCCGGGCCGCGCATGACCCGTCCCTGGGTGTGCGTCCAGCGCAGTTCGCCGTCGTGGCAGCGGATCCGGAAGTAGGCGCCGTAGCTGTCGACCCCGCTCTTGAGGGCCGAGGAGACCAGTGCGTCGAGCCGGGCGCCCTCCGCGGGCGGGACGCGCGGCGCCAGGGAGCCGGGCCTGCCGTCGTACTCCTCCGGGGTGGTGTCGAAGACGTCGAGGGCGGCCGAGTCCATGTGCATCAGACCGGTGACCAGGTCCCAGTCGAAACTGCCCATGCGGTTCAGCGAGAGCGACCGGTCCGGATGTGCGGGCCAGTCCTCCGGCAGCGATACGGCGGTCGGCACCGGTCCACCATGACACACGGGCCGGTCAGGCGCTCTCCAGGTACTGGCCGTCGTACGGGTCCGAGGGCTGCTGCTCGGGGACGGAGTAGGGGTCGGCGTACGGGTCCCCGTAGGGCTCGGCGTACGGGTCCGCGTACGGATCGCTCGGCTGCGGCGACGCCCCGTCGGGGCCGACCAGGGTCCCGGGGTCGCTCGGGGTCTGGCCGGGCAGGTCGGAGGGGATGTCGGTGGGCACGTCGGAGGGCTGGTCGGTGGCGGGCGGCGGGGCGGTGGGCGGGCCCGAGGGGATGCCGGACGAGGGCTGGTCGGGCGACACCGGCGTGTTCGGGGTGTTCGGGGCAGTCTGCGGGGGGCTCGGCGGGCAGTCGGCCGCGTTCGGGTCGGGGCTGCGGCCGGGGCTCGGCGGGCCGGTGGGGGGCGGCTCGGTGCGGGCGAGGCTGTTGCTCTCCGGGGTGCGGCACGGGGCGGTCGGCTCGGTGCCGGGCGGGGTCGCGGGCCCGGTGGGGATCCCGTCGGCCGGGTCGAACGGGGGCGGCGTCCGCGGGGTGCGGTCCTGGGCCCCGTCGTCGCCGGCCGTGCGCTCGATCCAGGTGTTGTCGGCGATGTTGACGATGACCAGGTTGTTGATCACCTGCATGGTCGGCTCGATGACCACGACCTGGGTGGGCTGGTAGCCGCTCCAGGGCTCCCCCTTGAGCACCGGCGCGCCGGGTGCGGCCCGCGGCGCGAGCAGCGGGTTCCCGCAGGCGCAGCGGACGCGGGGCATTCCGTGGTCGTCCACGAGGACGGCGGTGCCGGCCTGCAGGACGGACTGGAAGGCGTTGGGCTTGCCGCCGACGAAGCCGTGGTTGGTCACCCGGGTGTCGGCGCGCAGCACGACGGGGGTGAGGCCGCGCAGGAAGTCGGGGATCTGTTCCTGTTGCACCTGGGAGGCATCGGCGAAGGCGCGGGCCTTGGCGTCGTCGGCGGTCAGGGACTGGACCTGCGCCTCCACGTCGCAGCTTCCGAGCCGCTGGGTTCCGCCGTACAGGCCGGGGGTGGCCGCGTTGACGGTACGGATGCCCTGGCCGGTCGCGTTGGGCAGCGGGGGCTGGACGGGGGCCGATTCACCGGTGGCGGAGGAGGAGGTGAAGGGGTCGGGCCCGGCCGAGGCCACGGGCTGGAGGTGGACGTCCTGGCTCTCGGCGGCGGGGCCCTTGGTCCGCCCCTCTTCGCCGGAGGCCCCACAGGCCGCGGCGAGGAGTCCGAGGACGGTGAAGAGGGCCGCACGGGCCGGTGCGTGACGACGCGGCGCCTGACGAGGTGTCGGTGCGTACACGTTGCATCTCCCTTTTCGCCCCGGTTGCTCCCTCTTGTCTGCCGTATGTCCGGAGCCGCCGCAACCGGAGATCACGCACCCGGACCCTCTCTTGAACATGTTCAAGAGAGGGTCTAGGCTCACGATCGTGAGTTGAACGCGTTCAATGCGTTCGTTCCTGGGAGGGGGATCCTCGGTGACCGTGCTCGTGAATCTGATCGTCACCCTGGGCATGCTGTACGTCGTCCCGGCCGGCCTGCGCCTGATCGATCCGGGCCGGTTCGGCCGGACGGCCCGGCTGTGGCCGCTGTTCGCGGCCCCCGGAGCGGTCTGCCTGTGGCTGCCCCGGGGAGCCCCGGCCACCGCCCTCGCCGCGCTCTACGCGGCGGCCACCCTGACCCTCGCGGTACGGGCCGTGGTCCCGGCGGTACGGGCCCTGGCCCCGTCGGCGCGGAGCGTACCCCGTACCGGCGCACCCGGGCGGGCTCCGGGACCCGCCGAGGTGGCCGTGCTCACCGCACTCGTGGCGCCCTCGGTCGCCGGGACCGCCCTGGTCGCCGAACGCGCCGGACACCGGCTCTTCGGCTTCGACCTGGACATCCTGGCCCTGACCGTGCCGCACTTCCACTTCGCCGGTTTCGCCGCGGCCCTTGTCGCCGGGCTGGTGTGCCGGGCCTCCGCCGCCGGGGCCCTCGCGCGCTGGGCGGCGTACAGCGTGCCGGCCGGGACGGCGCTCGTGCTGCTCGGCTACTTCATCGACGACTGGGCCGAACTGGCGGGCGCGGTGACGCTGACCGGCGGCATGTGGGCGGTGGCCCTGCTGACCTGGCGGGACGTCCGCCCCGGAGCCGCCGTGCGCGACCGGATCACCGGGGCACTGCTCGCGACCTCGGCGGCCGTCCTGGTGGCCACCATGCTGCTCGCCCTGTGGTGGGCGCTCGGAGAGGCCACCGGGATCGTGCACCCGACCCTGACCTGGATGGCCGCCACCCACGGCCTCGGCAACGCCCTCGGCTTCGGCCTGTGCTCGCTGCTGGCCTGGCGCCGGCTGACCACCCGCCGACCCGGACCGCCTGCGGGGGCCGCACCACCCGTCCTCCCCGCACCACCCGCCCTGCCCACCCTGCCCGACCGAACGGAGATCCCGGCATGACCCGCCTCATCAGCGAGGGCCGCAGCACCTTCAACTACCCCGACCGGGGCGCCACCGCCCGGCGGCCGCTGCCCGACGGGTACAACTTCACCCACCACCGCGCCCGGGTCGGGCAGGGGCAGGCCGCCTTCCAGGCCGCCGGGGCCGCCCTCACCACCTTCCGCGCGCACCGCGCCTCGGGCATGCTCGTCACCGCCGGTGCGTTCCCCGTCCGGCCCGGCGACCGGGTCGTGGTCGGGATCGGCATCGGCCCGGTGCGGATCAACGCTCCGTGCGAGGTCATCTGGACCGCCTACGAGCCCCGGCGGACCGGTTTCGCGTACGGGACGCTCACCGGGCATCCCGAGTGCGGCGAGGAGTCCTTCGTGGTGGACATGGAGCCGGACGGCTCGGTGTGGTTCGAGGTGACCGCCTTCAGTCGCCCGGGAAGCTGGTATACCCGCCTCGCCGGCCCGGTCGTCCCCTTCCTCCAGCAGGCCTACGCCCGCCACCTCGGGCGGTACGTGCGACGCCTCGCCACGGGCACCCCGCCCGCGCCGGCCCGATACTGGAGGCGATGGACTGGTTCACGGCACCCGGATACTGGCTGGGGCGGCTGATCTTCCAGCGGGCCCTGGCCGGTGTCTACCTCGTCGCCTTCGCCGGTGCCGCCCTGCAGTTCCGGGCACTGATCGGGGCGCACGGGATGCTGCCCGTGCCGCGCCACCTGCGGTACGTGCCCTTCCGCCGCGCCCCGAGCCTGTTCCACCTGCACTACTCCGACCGGTTCTTCGCCGTCTGCGCCTGGACCGGGGCGGCCCTGGCGGCGGCGCTCGCCGCGGGGGCCGGGGACGCGGTGCCGCTGGGTGCGGCGATGGCGATGTGGGCGCTGCTGTGGCTGCTGTACCTGTCGATCGTCAATGTCGGGCAGACCTGGTACTCCTTCGGCTGGGAGTCCCTGCTGCTGGAGGTCGGCTTCCTGGCCGTGTTCCTCGGCAACGCGCGGGCCGGGCCGCCGGTACTGGTGCTCTGGCTGCTGCGCTGGGTGGTCTTCCGGGTGGAGTTCGGCGCCGGGCTCATCAAGATGCGGGGCGACCCCTGCTGGCGCCGGCTCACCTGCCTGTACTTCCATCACGAGACGCAGCCGATGCCCGGTCCGCTGAGCTGGTTCTTCCACCATCTGCCGAAGCCGCTGCACCGGGTGGAGTGCGCCGCGAACCACGTGACCCAACTGGTCGTGCCCGTCCTGCTGTTCACCCCGCAGCCGGTGGCCTCGTACGCCGCCGGGATCATCGTGGCGACCCAGCTGTGGCTGGTGGTGTCGGGGAACTTCGCCTGGCTGAACTGGATCACGATCACGGCGGCCCTGCCGGCCTTCGACTTCAGCGCGCTCGCGGGCGACCCGCCGTCGGCCGCCTCCCGGGAGGGGCCGCTCTGGTACGTGGTGCTCGTGTGCGCGACGACCGCGCTGGTGCTCGTGCTGAGCCGGCATCCGGTGGCCAACATGATCTCCCGCGGCCAGGTCATGAACCGGTCCTTCGACCCCCTCCACCTGGTCAACACCTACGGGGCGTTCGGCACGGTGGGCCGGATCCGCGAGGAGGTGGTGGTGGAGGGGACCGCGGACCGGCGGCCCCGGGAGGACGGCGCGTGGCGGGAGTACGGGTTCAAGGGCAAGCCGGGCGACGTGCGCCGGATCCCGCGCCAGTTCGCCCCGTACCACCTGCGCCTCGACTGGCTCATGTGGTTCGCGGCGCTCTCCCCGGGCTACGCCCGCGACTGGTTCGGGCCGTTCGTGGAGCGACTGCTGGCGGGCGACCGGGACACCCTGAAGCTGATCCGGTACAACCCCTTCCCGGACGCACCGCCGCTCTACGTCCGGGCACGGCTGTACCGCTACCGGTTCACGACCTGGCGGGAACTGCGCGAGACCGGGGCGTGGTGGCACCGCACACTGGTGCGCGAGTACCTGCCGCCGACCCGGCTCGCGGAGGCGTCCTGGTCGCAGCCCCGGTCAGAGCCCGAGTAGCGCCGCCTCCCGCTCCGCCGATATGCCCTTCATCGGCCGGTCGGAGCGCAGGGGAGCGACTCCGCCGAGGGACTGCAGCCAGGTCCAGGTGTCGGCCGCGGTCTCCTCCACGGGGCGGCAGACGAGGCCCGCCGCCAGGGCCTTGGTGACGTCCCCGCCGAACATGAAGTCGTGCATTTCGCCTTCGAGAACCCAGACGGGCAGCTCGATCCAGGGCTCGACGCCGGCCTTCTCGAGCACCTCGGCGTCGATCCAGCGCGGTTCCGCGTCGGAGCCGGTGGCGGCGGCGCAGGCCTCCAGGAAGCCGGCCATGGTGGTGTGGCCGACCGGGGAGATCGCGTTGTAGGCCCCGCCGAGACCGGCCTCCGCCGCGTCGAGGGACCAGCGCGCGAGGTCGCGTACGTCGATGTACTGGAGCGGCAGGTCGGGGCGCCCGGGCGCGAGGAAGGGGCCGCCGCGGGCGACTCGGTTCAGCCACCAGGGCAGCCGGCCGACGTTCTCGTACGGGCCGATGATCAGCCCGGCGCGCACCAGCAGGGCGCGGTCGCCGAAGGCGTCCAGGGCGGCGAGTTCACCGCCGCGCTTGTCCGCCGGGTAGGCGGTGGCCTCCGCGTCGGGCGAGCCCTCCACCAGCGGGCCGCCCTCGTCCAGACCGGCGGGGGCGGGGTAGGCGTACACCGAGCGGCTGGATATGTACACGTACTGGCCGACCCGGCCGGACAGCAGGCGGGCGCTGTCGCGCACGGCGGTGGGCGCGCTGCCCCAGGTGTCGACGACGAGGTCCCACTCCCCCTCGGCGAGGGCGTCCAGGCCGCCGGGGGCGGTGCGGTCCCCGTGCAGGGCCGTGGTCCCCGGCGGCGGCGCGTGGTGCCCGCGGTGGAAGACGGTGACGTCCCACCCGCGGCTCAGGGCGTCTTCGGTGATCGCGCGCCCGACGAATTCGGTTCCACCCAGCATCAGCAGCTTCATGCGGGTCAGCCTGCCCGGGACCGGGGGTGCGCATAACCCTTGATCGCCCACAGCGATGACGCCCACGGCGTACCGCTAGCGGGAACTTCCGGGCGCCCTGCGACATGTAAGGGACCCGCCACCGATCCCCCGCCGAAGGCTTCCTGAGGGCCGGTCAGCCGTGGAGGACAGGCCTCCGCCCGCCGCCCCGGGTCTTCACACCGGGGACGACGGGCGGACCGCACCGTACGGGTCTGGAGGGTGTCTAGTCGATGCCGGGCAGGATGTGCGGCTCCGCGAGGTCGTCCTCGTAGCCGGCGAGACGGATCGGAGCGGACCGGGCCCAGACCTCCAGGTTGCCGAGGGTCTCGGGGCGCTTCGTGCTCCGCGTCCCCGTCCGTTCTCCGGCTGCCTTGTCGGTCGTCGTCAGTTCTGGCGTCACCGCGCACTCCTTTGTGTCGCGTAACCCGGCGCGCGAACCGCGCGTCGGTGCGGGAAGAGGGGTTTCCGGACGCGGTGGCGCCTTGGTGGAGCGAGTGCCCGTGTGGGGCTCTCATGGCGTTCAGAGTACACATATGAGCGCACCCCCGCTCGATGGAAAGGTAAAATCCGCTCCGGACAGCTTGTTTTCTCCACGAGTTCATCACCTCGCACGGCGGCGCGTCGTGTAGGGCTGATCTGCTCGACGGCGCCATACGGGTGATGCGCGGTCGGGCGACGGAAGGATCGACAGTGGCGAAGTCCGAAGTGCCGGTGGACGTCGGAAGCGTCGGGGAACTGATGGACCTGTTGCGCGGTGGGCATGCCGACGAGCATGGCGACGGCCACGGGCTGCGGGTGGCGGCGCTGCTGCGCCGTTCGCACCCCTTCGACAAGGAACTGCAGGTCGCGGGGCTGTTGATCGACCACCCCGCGGAGGCGATCCGCCCCCTGCTGGGCGAGCGGGTGGCACGGCTCGTACGCCTCAACGGACCCGGCGCACCGGCCCCCGGACCGGACCCCGACGCGGAGTCCCTCGCGCACGCGGCCGAAGCGGGCCGGTCCGCGGGCCTGGACGCGGGCGTGCTGGAGGACTGGCGCCCGGTGCTGGAACTGGTCGCCGCGGGGGCCTACGGCCGCACGGCCTGAACGGGGAGCGCCCCCGGCCGCCCTCACGGGGAGGGGGACCGGGGGCGCTCATGTGAGACGGGGCAGGTGGCAAGCGGCACGGGGCAGGCGGCGCGGATCGGGCGCCCCCCGTACGCGCGGCCTACCAGTTGGCGGGTGCGTAGTCCTTGAGGAAGACGCCGTACAGGTCCTCGCCGAGCTCGCCGCGGACGATCGGGTCGTAGACCCGGGCCGCACCGTCGACCAGGTCGAGGGGGGCGTGGAAGCCCTCCTCGGCGAGGCGGAGCTTGTCGAAGTGCGGGCGCTCGTCGGTGATCCAGCCCGTGTCGACCGAGGTCATCAGGATCCGGTCGGCCTGGAACATCTCCTGGCCGCTGGTCCGCGTCACCATGTTCATCGCGGCCTTGGCCGCGTTGGTGTTCGGGTGTCCCGCGCCCTTGTAGCCGCGGCTGAAGACGCCCTCCATCGCGGAGACGTTCACGATGTACGCCCGCCCGCCGTCCGACTTCCGGGCCGCCTCGGCCATGGCAGGCCGCAGCGCGCTGATCAGGATGAACGGCGAGGTGTAGTTGCACAGCTGGGTTTCGAGCAGCTCCACCGGGGAGATCTGGTCGATGGTCTGCACCCAGGTGTTGCTGTCGACGACATCGGGCAGCAGGCCGCCCGCGTCGATGGCGGTTCCGGCGATGTGGCGCTCCAGGCTGGCATTGCCCGCGACCAGGGCCAGGTCGGCGACCTGCTGCGCCTCGAGCCCGCTCACGCCGATGGGCAGGGCCGCCAGGCCGTCGACCGCTCCGGAGTTGAAGGCGCCGATGACGTGGTGGGAGGGAAGCTCGCCGGCCGGCAGCGGGGCGCTCTCCCCCTCGACCAGCGCCGCGTATGCGCTGGGCAGGCGGCGTACGGTCTGCGTCGCGTTGTTGATCAGGATGTCGAGCGGGCCGGCCGCGGCCACCTGGTCGGCGAGGGCCACGGACTGGGCCGGGTCGCGAAGGTCGATGCCGACGACCTCCAGGCGGTGCATCCAGTCCGCGGAGTCCTCCATCGCCTTGAAGCGGCGGATGGCGTCCTTGGGGAAGCGGGTGGTGATCGTGGTGTGGGCGCCGTCGCGCAGCAGCCGCAGCGCGATGTACATGCCGATCTTGGCCCGGCCGCCGGTGAGCAGGGCGCGCTTGCCGGTGAGGTCGGCGCGGGCCTCCCGCTTGGTCCGGTTCAGGGTGGCGCAGTCCTGGCAGAGCTGGTGGTAGAAGTAGTCGACCTCGACGTAGCGCGTCTTGCAGACGTAGCAGGAGCGAGGGCGCTGGAGGATTCCGGCGATCCGTCCGGCCTCCGTGACCGAGGAGGGCAGCAGGCCCTCGGTCTCGTCGTCGATGCGCTCGGCGGAGCCGGTCGCGGTCGCCTCGGTGACGGCCCTGTCGTTGGCGGTCTTGGCGGCGCGGCGGTCCTGGCGGCGGCGCTGCTTGACCGTCCGGTACAGCCCGGCGGTGGCGCGGCGCACGGTGATCGCGTCCGGGTGGTCGACGTCGAGCTTGTCGAGCTCGTCGAGCACGCTCAGGCAGAGGGCCAGGCGGTCCGGGTCGATGCCGGGCCCGAAGGCGTGGCCCTGCTCCTGGCTGTCTTCGGTCACCGTCATACCCGCTGCGTTCCTTGATCAGTCGTCCGCGTCCGCCGGATGCGGAAGTCCCCAAAAGGGCTAGTGTACGGATCCCCCGGGCGGGAAGACAAACGCACGCCCGCGCTCGCGACTACTGCGTTCGGAGTACGACCAGGGGCGTACCCGTGCCCGCCTTCAGGGGGAGGAATAGCTCTCCCGACTCGGGCATTGTGACTTTTATGAGTGCCCTAGCGTTTTCGGTCCTGCTGTGCCTGGTGTCCGCCGTGGCGTATGCGGCCGGAGCGATCGTCCAGGAGCGGGTCGCGTCCGGTACGACGGGCCGGCCGTACGCGCCGGTGCGCCGGCCCGCCTGGTACGCCGCGATCGCGCTGAACGGCCTCGGCGCCCTGCTGCACGTGGTGGCGCTGGCCTACGGGCCGCTGAGCCTGGTGCAGCCGCTCGGTGCCCTCACCATCGTCTTCGCGCTCCCGATGGCAGCTGTTTTCGTACGACGCCGGGCCGGAGCGGCCGCCTGGCGCGGGGCCGTCCTGGCCACGGCCGGGCTGGCGGGCCTGCTGGCCCTGACGGGCGGGGGCGGGCGGGCCGAGCAGTCCCTGTCGGGCGGGGAGCAGAGCCTGCTCCTGACGGCGACCGGCGCCCTGGTGTCCGTACTGTTCCTGGCCGCGCGCCGGGTGCGGCGGGTCACCGCGCACAGCGTGCTGCTGGCCACCGCGGCGGGGGCCGCCTTCGGGATGGCCTCGGTGTTCACGAAGTCGGTGGCGGAGAGCTTCGCCCCGGACGCGCTGGTCACGCTGTGGCCGGAGCTGACCGCGATCGCCGCGCTGGCCGCCACCGGACTGCTGCTGTCGCAGGCGGCCTACCGCGGCGCCGGGCTGACCGCGCCGCTGGCCACCGTGACGGTGGCCAATCCGGTGGTCGCGGCGGCGGTCGGCATCGCACTGTTCGACGAGGGCTTCCGCTACGGGACGGCCGGCGTCGCCGCGGCGCTGGTGAGCGCGGCGGCGGCGGCGACCGGGCTCGTCCTGCTCACCGTCGCGCCCCGGGGCGCGCGTGGGCTCGTACCGTCGGAACCGGCGCCGGCCACGGCTCCGGCCGTGGCCCCGGCCCGGACTCCGGCTTCCGCCGGGGCCCCGGCTCCGGTCCCGTCCTCAGATGGAGACTCCGTGGGCCCGCAGGTACTTCAGCGGGTCGATGTCGGTGCCGTAGCCGGGGCCCGTGCGCATCTCGAAGTGCAGGTGCGGCCCGGTCGAGTTGCCGGTCGAGCCGGAGCGGCCGATCCGCTGCCCGCCGGAGACCGCCGAGCCGGCCTTGACCGAGAGCGCCGAGAGGTGCGCGTACTGGGAGTACCGGCCGTCGGTGTGCCGGATGACGACCTGGTACCCGTACGCACCGGCCCAGCCCGCTGAGACGACCTGCCCGCTGCTGACGGCCTTGACGGAGGTGCCGGTGGCCACCGGGAAGTCCACGCCGGTGTGGTAGCCGCTGGACCAGGACGAGCCCGAGACCCGGTAGCCGGTGCCGAGGCCCGCGTCGACCGGGGCGCTGAAGGCTCCGGAGGGGGTCTGCGGTTTTTCGTCCGGCTTCTCGGCAGGCTTTCCGGCCGGTTTCCTTCCCGCCTGCTCGGCGGGTTTCGTCGGCGCCACGGGCTTCACGGGCTCTGCCGTGCGAGGCGGCTTCTCCGGGTTCGGCGCGGGCGGCGCGACCGGTGCGGCCGTGACGCGCAGGGTGAGCCGCTGCCCGGGGAAGATCAGGTCCGGATCGCCGCCGACGACGGCCCGGTTGGTCGCGTACAGGGACTGCCAGCCGCCCTCGACGTGCTGCTCGGTGGCGATCTCCGACAGCGAGTCCCCGGGAGCGACGACGTAGGGGCTGGGCAGGACGGGAGTCCCGGCCGGGCGGGGCGTCGTGCTCTGCGGAGCGGCCTTCGCGGCCGGCTTCGGAGCGGCCTTCGGGGCGGCCTGAGCCGCGACCTTCGGAGCCGTCGCCTTCCCCGGGCCCGTCGCCTTGCCCTGCGCACCGAGCGCGGGGGCCGGGCCGCTGCGGCTGAGTCCGGCCTGCTTCCCGCAGACCGGCCAGGCCTGCGGCCCCTGACCCTTCAGCACCTTCTCCGCCACGGCGATCTGCTGTTCCTTGGTGGCCAGATCGGCGCGGGCCGCGTACGCGGCTCCGCCGAAGGCGCGCCAGGTGCTCTGGCTGAACTGCAGTCCGCCGTAGTAGCCGTTGCCGGTGTTGATGTGCCAGTTGCTCGTGGATTCGCAGGCGGCGACCTTGCTCCACGTGTCCAGCGAGGCGGCGTGCGCCGTGCCCGCTCCGATCAGGGGCAGTGCTATTCCGGCCCCGCCGGCGGTGACGACGAGCGAAGCACGGTTGATGCTGCTCGGCTGATACCGGCGGTGCCGGCCCCGTACACCCATGGGAGCCCCCATCGAAGACATCAGGAATCTCGCAACCTAACGCCACGACCGGGGCATGACAAGGCGAACAACACAACGCGTTCGGGCGGAAGTTGGTTTCGCGCCGAATGTGGGACACCGGTAAGGATCTCCGCCGGGGTAGCGTCGGTGTTCCTGCATTCCTCCGCACATCGAATGCACTGTCGACGCACTCAGGAGCGCACGCACATGACCAGCAGCACGGCCCAGATCGGCGTCACCGGACTCGCGGTGATGGGCAGCAACCTCGCCCGCAACTTCGCCCGCAACGGCTTCACCGTCGCCGTCCACAACCGCACCACCGCCAAGACCACGGCGCTCGTGGAGGAGTTCGGGCACGAGGGCTCCTTCGTGGCCGCCGGGTCCGCGAAGGAGTTCGTGGACGCGCTGGAGCGCCCGCGCCGTCTGATCATCATGGTGAAGGCCGGTGAGCCGACCGACGCGGTGATCCGCGAGTTCGCCCCGCTGCTGGAGCCGGGCGACGTGATCATCGACGGCGGGAACGCCCACTTCGAGGACACCCGCCGCCGTGAGAAGGAGCTGCGCGAGCAGGGCCTGCACTTCGTGGGCGTCGGCATCTCGGGCGGCGAGGAGGGCGCGCTGCTCGGCCCGAGCATCATGCCCGGCGGATCCGAGGAGTCCTACGCCTCGCTCGGCCCGCTGCTGGAGAAGATCTCCGCCAAGGCCGCCGACGGCACCCCCTGCACCTCGCACGTGGGCCCCGACGGCGCCGGGCACTTCGTGAAGATGGTGCACAACGGCATCGAGTACGCCGACATGCAGCTGATCGCGGAGGCCTACCACCTGCTGCGCGCGGTGGCCGGCTACTCCCCCGCGAAGATCGCCGAGACCTTCCGCTCCTGGAACAGGGGCCGGCTGGATTCGTACCTGATCGAGATCACCGCCGAGGTGCTCGCGCACACGGACGCCGCGACCGGTCTGCCGTTCGTGGACGTGGTCGCCGACGCCGCCGAGCAGAAGGGCACCGGCCGCTGGACCGTGCAGATCGCCCTCGACCTGGGCGTGCCGGTGTCCGGAATCGCCGAGGCGGTCTTCGCCCGTGCGGTTTCGGGCCACGGGGAGCTGCGTACGGCCGCGCGGGGGCTGGCCGGCCCGGAGGCGGAGCCGCTCTCCGCCGAGGCCGCGGACGCCTTCGCCGCCCAGGTGGAGCAGGCCCTGTACGCCTCGAAGATCGTCTCGTACACGCAGGGCTTCCACCAGATCCAGGCCGGCAGCGAGGAGTACGGCTGGGGCGTGGACCCGGGCGCCGTGGCCTCGCTGTGGCGCGGGGGCTGCATCATCCGGGCCGCGTTCCTGGACCGGATCCGCGCCGCGTACGACGCCCGGCCGGAGCTGCCGAGCCTGCTGGCGGACGCGGGCTTCGCCGACGAGATCGGCGCCGCCCAGCACGACTGGCGCGAGGTGCTGGTGGCGGCGGTCCGCCAGGGCATCCCGGTGCCGGCCTTCGCGGCCTCGCTGGCGTACTACGACGCCCTGCGCTCGGAGCGGCTCCCGGCGGCCCTGACCCAGGGGCAGCGCGACTTCTTCGGGGCGCACACCTACCGGCGCACCGACCGCGAGGGCTCGTACCACACGCTGTGGAGCGGCGACCGCTCCGAAGTCCGTACGGACTGACGCGGCAGGGCGACCTGGACCGGCCGGGCCGGTTCCGGGCCGGCTCAGCGGCTCCGCGTCAGCTCAGCGGCTCGGGCGCGGGCTGCGGCGCGGGGCCGGGCGGCGGCGGAATCGGGTCGGGCTCGGGCACCGGACCCGGCGTCGGCGGCTCGGGCCGCGGCAGCGGTCCCGGATCCGGGAACGGATTCGGGACCGGGACCGGGGCGGGGACGGGAGGCTGTGTCATACCTCCAGCCTCCCCCGGTCCCGGTCCCGGCGCCCGCCGGGCAGGCCCCGCGGGCCCGGCAAGATCCGGAAGAGACCGCCTAGTCCCCCAGAGCGGCCGCGAGGCCGGAAGCGGGGCTGGCCAGGACTGGCACGGCGGTGGTGACCAGGGCCTGCGCGCCCGCCATGGACACCTGGGCGAGGACGATGACGTCCGCATCCGCGACCTCGTCCGCCGCGGCGGCCACGAGCCCGAGACACCCGGCCGCGTCGCCCGCCGCGAAGCGGTCCCAGGCCCCGTCGACCACGCGGGTACGGATCGACACCGGGCGGCCGGCCCTCCCGGCCTCCTCCTCCAGCAGCTCCACCGTCGGGGCCAGCGTCGACTCCACGGTGGCCAGTACGAGGATCCGCGGCCCGGTACGGACCGCGGCGGCCGCCAGCGGGCGGTCGACCCGGAGCACCGGCACGCCGAGCTCCCCGGCCAGCGACTCGCCGACGGCGCCGATCGAGGAGCAGGTGACCAGGACGGGCCCGCCGGAGCCCGCCAGCAGCTCCCGCACGGCCGGGGTCTGCGACGCGGGCCCCAGCACGCGGGCCCGATCCAGCAGCTCCGGCACCACCAGGTGGCGCAGGACGGCGCCCGGGTGGTGCCGGTCGCGCAGGGCGTCGAAGACCGGCACGTGCACGGGCGAGGTGTGCAGCAGGGTCAGGTCCGGCGCGGCGGGCGTCACCACAGGTCGGAGTCCGAGTCGAGCTGCGCCTTGGCGGCGGCCACCACCCCGGTCGGCGCCTCGGGCGCCTGCTCGGGGTGTTTGGCGGCCCAGCTCGCGGCATACGGGCAGAGCGGGACGACGGGCACGCCCTCGTCGGCCGCGATCCCGTAGAAGGTCTTCACCAGGTTCCCGGCGATCCCGCGGCCCTCGTGCCCCGGTTCGACGATGGTGTGGACCGCCACGAGGGCGTGGGGCGACTCGGCGAGCACGAAGTAGGCGATGTGCCCGACCACCGCCCCGTCCTCGACGGCCGACAGCCGCCCGGCCGCCCGGTCGTCCACGATCTTGATCGATTCGCTCGACCCGGTCTGCGACATCGTCCCGACTCCCCTCAGACAGCCACGGCGTGGGGGCTGCGCTTCTGGTCCGTTCCCGGAACCGGGGCGGACGGATCCACACCCAGCTCGATGATGCGATTGTCGCCGTCGACGTGAACGACGCGCGGCTCGAACACGCGCGCCTCGGCGTCCTCCATCTGCCCGTAGCTGATGAGGATGACCAGGTCACCGGGGTGCACGAGGTGCGCGGCGGCCCCGTTGATCCCGATGACCCCGGATCCGCGCTCGCCCCGGATGACGTAGGTCTCCAGCCGTGCCCCGTTGGTGATGTCCACGATGTGCACGAGCTCGCCGGGCAGCAGATCCGCCGCGTCGAGGAGATCGGCGTCGATGGTCACGGACCCGACGTAGTGCAGGTCGGCCTGGGTGACGGTGGCCCGGTGGATCTTGGACTTGAACATGGTGCGCAGCATGAACTCACTCCCGGTTTGTCTGCTCCCTGCCTGCTTCGCAGGTCAAGGGCGGTCTCCGCAGATTACAACCCATCGCGTGTCCGGTCAGCTCTTCCACGTCTGCTCATCCCACGCCTGCTCATCCCACGTCTGCTCTTCCCACGTCTGCTCTTCCCAGGACTCTCGGCGCCCTTCTCGCCCCACCGCCCGGGTCAGTGCCCGGCGGGTCCACCCGGAGGGAACCGGATGGACCGGCCGGGCCGGTGACGCGATCGGCTACGGAGATACCGGCGTGCCGCCGAAAGTGACGGCGAGCCGGCCGTCGGCGGCGAAGGACCAGTTCAGGGCGCCGGTGAAGGAGGAGCACCGCGATCCGTTGGAGCCGGACCAGAACTGGTTCGAGCTGTCGGCGTCGCCGATGGTCCTGTCGTTCGTGCCGCTGCCGCTGCGGCACGAGACGTTGTTGCGGAACACCGAAGTACCCGCATCGAAGGAGTAGTTGCGCTGAGCGTTGTCGATGCTGACGTTGGCCGACACCGACATGGTGCCGGGGTTGCTGTTGTACGTGAACCCGTGCTTGCCGTTGCGATAGGCGATGCTGCGCCGGACGACGTGGTCGACCTTGATGTCCTCTCCGCCGAGCTTGTAGCCGTTGCGGTCACCGTTGGAGTTCACGGTGCCGTCGGAGAGGGTGCCGTTGCCGTAGGCGAGGGAGTCCTCGATGG
Organism: Streptomyces sp. NBC_00086; assembly: GCF_026343255.1. Taxonomy (NCBI): domain Bacteria; kingdom Bacillati; phylum Actinomycetota; class Actinomycetes; order Kitasatosporales; family Streptomycetaceae; genus Streptomyces; species Streptomyces sp. NBC_00086. The sequence continues at coordinate 906,609 of NZ_JAPELZ010000001.1, forward strand.
TGACCGGACCGATGGGGCCGGTGTCGGTCTTGGTGTAGAGGTCCCAGCCGTCGTCGATGTTGTTGTGGGCCACCGCGTAGCGGAAGACGTTCCCGGGACCGACGGTCAGCTTCGCCGCGAAGCCGTCGGCGTCCTCGCCGTCGGAATCGGCGTTGTCGTGCGACTCCGCGCTCAGCACGAGGTTGTTGGAGGGCCACTGGTCGCGCGGGGTGGTGGAGGCCATCCGCGAGAGCTGCAGCCCGGTGTCCCGGTTGAAGCGCGTCACCGTGCGCTCGAAGACGTTGTTGCTGCCGCCGACGAAGATCCCGTTGTCACCGGCTCGTTCGACCACGATGCCCTTGACGTGCCAGTACGACCCGTTCACGGCGAGCCCCCGGTTCGCCGGGTCCTCGGCCATGGCCGAGAAGTTCAGCACCGGCTGCTCACCGGGGTAGGCGGACAGCTGTGTGCGGGCGCTCGGCGTCCCGTTCCTGCCCTGCGGGATGGTGATCGTCTGGGAGTAGCGGTAGGTCCCGCCACGCAGGTAGATCGTTCCACCGGCAGGGACGCGGCTGATCGCCGAGGTGAGCGTGGTCGGGGCCGATTGCGTACCGTCCGCGCCATCGCTGCCGTTCGGCGCCACGTACAGCGCGGCGCCCGTCGGCGGCGGGGTGGTGTCGTCCACCTCGACGTCGAGGGAGTCGACGTTGGGCAGGCCCGCGGAGGCCGTGGGGCTGAGCCGGATGGTGTTGCTGCCCGACGCGAGGGGCAGCGCGAGCGTCTTCGTCGCCCATGTCGCCCAGGTGCCGGTGCTCTCGAACGAAGCGGATGCGGCCGCCGAGCCGTTCACCGTGACGGCCGCGGGCCTTGCGGTGGTGGTCCCGTTGGCGAAGCGGACCTTCAGCGTCGCGGTACCCGAGGTGGGGGCGTTCACCGTGAACTGAGCGTAGGAACCGACCGCGTTGGTCCCGTTGCAGAATCCGCTGCCGGAGTAGCCGGCCCAGTCGGAGTCGATGGTGCCGGTACAGAGCGCGGGCGAGGCCTCGGCCTCGTAGCGGACAGGGGCGGCTGTGGCCGTGCCACCGGGCAGCGCCACGAACGCGCCGACCGCCAGAGCGGCGCAGGCGAGTAAGGACAGGGGGGAGCTCGGTTTCATGGGGGGGGTCTCGTTCCTTCTCCGTGGTCGCCTGTATGCAGGCATGACAGTGCGGCTCTCGACCGAGAAACAGAAAGCGCTTGCTGCACAGGGGACGGCCGCGGGTGTTGACGAAAGTACCGAACGAGGCCGTTCAAGCGTCCCCTGCGCCTCTCCGCAGCCCCGTCACGGGGAATGGCATGCGGCGCGCTCGGTGAGATACAGAAAGCGCTTACTATCCTACGAAGACGTCATGTCCACGTCAATACCGGTGAACGGGTGCCGAGGGGCAGATCATGGATGCGTGGAGGCCGGGCAGGCCCTCTCGGGCTGCCCGGCCTCGTCGTACGCGGAGCCGTCTCCGGGCGGGGCGGCTGCTATTCGAGCAGCTCCGCGTACGAGCCCATGGCCAGGGCGATGTCCGCCTGGGCCCAGAACCGGTGGTACGTGAAGACGGGCGCGGCGCCGCCCGCGAGATAGGCCTCGATCTTCGGCCAGGCCGGGTCGTCCTGGTAGAAGGTGCGGATCGAGGCGAAGGTGGACGAGGGGTTCACCGTGTCGCCGTTCGGCATCGTGCCCGTCCACGCGCTGGGCACGTACACCGGGTTGGCGAAGCGGCTGTAGTCGGTCCGCGTCTCCTGGACGGCGACGCCCAGGGGGTCCTGGTGGTGGGCCCACATGCCGTCGAGGAGGGCCTTCGCGACCCGCTTGGCCTCGGCGTTGCCGGACTTCGCGGCGTAGTAGGTGAGGGTCTTGGCGTAGGCGGCGGCCACGCCCACGTCGTCGGTGTAGTCCGCGACGGTGACGTGCAGGCCCGAGTTGGCGCCGGGCGCCGACGCGTTCCAGGTGTCGGGGGCGCCGGACCACTTGAGGGTGGAGGGGATGCGGTAGGTGCCGTCGGGGTTGACCGTGGTCTTCGACAGGGCCCAGCCGACCCACTTGTCGAGCACGGTCTTGGCGGCGGCGTCCCCCGTCTGCTGGTACAGCTCGGCGACCCGCTCCATCGACCAGGCCTGGAACCCGAACCACTGGTTGGACGCCGGGTCCTGGTAGACGGGCTTCTCGTCGTAGAAGAGCCCGTGGAAGGTGGGGGTCCCGGCCGGGGGCTGCGCGTACCGCCCCTGCCAGCTGTTGGTCGCGCCGCCCGCGATGGCGCCCTCGTCGGACTGGAGCCAGCGGTAGAACTCCAGCTGCCGGTCGAGGCTGGTCGCCCAGTCCGCCGAGCCGGTCGCCGACTTGGGCTTCAGCGGGGCGTACTCGCTCAGCGCGTAGGCGGCGAGCGGGTTCTGGTAGCCGCCGTGGGCGTGGCTGGAGCCGATCCGCCAGGACCAGGCGGCCGCGGTGTCGGTGGCGCCGCCCCAGGCGTAGTACCAGGACATCAGGTAGTGCGCGCTGTCCTTGCCCGTGCCGGCGGGGCAGACGGTCGGGCCGACACAGTTCCCGGCCTTCTTGAAGTACTTGTCGAACATGGAGTACCGCAGGTAGTCGCCCATCTTGGCCGCCTTGGAGACGGTCCCGGTGACCTGGGACCCCTTCCCCTGCTGCTTGGCCCAGATGTCCGCCCAGTACGCGGCCTGGACGGCGCGCGCGTCGGCGTCCGGGGCGTTGGTGAACTTCCACTGCTTGGCGTAGGAGGAGTCCCCGGTGAAGAGGTCGAGGTAGCCGTTCCTGCCGCCGTAGGCGAACTTGTCGCAGGTGGGGTGCGGAACGGTCTCCCAGACCGACTCCTCGGGTCCGCGCTGGAAGGTGTTGATGTACGAGGGTCCGGTCGCGGTCGGTCCGGCGGAGCACTTTCCGGGCTCGTTGCCGAAGCCGTAGACGTTGTCGACGTCCTGGAGCCAGTGCATGCCGTAGATGTCGTCCGTGCCGTACGCGCTCTTCAGCTCGCCTGCGATCGGGTCCACGCCGGAGGCGACCCCTCCGTCGAGCTTGGCCGGGTACTGCGAGGGAAGGTCGTGCTCGGGGGCGTAGGTGGCGGGCTTGGAGGCGTTGTAGGCGCCGGTCGTGGGCTGGTCGGCATGGGTGGGGATCATGAACTTCTCCATGACGTCCCACGCGCCGTTGAACTTGGTCCAGTCTCCGGTGATCTTCCCGTACATCGCCTGCAGCCAGATCAGGTAGCTGTAGGCCTCCGAGGTGGTCTCGTGCCCCTGGTCCGGGGCCTCCACGATCAGCGTCTCGACGGAGTGGTACGGGATGCCCTCGGGCGAGAAGTAGCCGTTGGCCGGGTTGGTGATCTTCCCGTGGAGGTCGAGGAAGCGGGCGTCGTACGTGGAGTCGGCGGCCAACTGGGCCACCGTCACCTCGGTTGTGGTGTGACCCGGGGCCGTCGCGGTGAAGACGGCGGAGCCGCTGCCGGTGGCCCCGGCGGTGACGGTCACCTTCTGGGCGGTGTTCCAGTTGGCCGGGGTGAAGGTGAGCTCGGCGGGTGTCGCCGTGAGGTCGGTGTTGCCCGAGGCGCGGGCCACGCCCACCGTGACGTTCGCGGCCGGCTGCTTGGAGAGCTTCAGGTCGAAGGCGGCCGTCTCCCCCCGGCGTACGGAGAGCTGCGCGGGGGCCGCGACGAGGGCGGGGCCGGCGGCGACCGTGATGCCGACGGGAGCCGACTCGCCGGAGGCTCCGAGGCTGTCGTAGGCCTTGGCGTAGAGGGAGTGGGCGCCGGCGGCGAGGCCGGTGGCGCCGAGGGTGAAGGGCGCCGTGGTGTCCGTGCCCAGGAGCGTGGTGTCGCTGTAGAACTCGACCTTGCCCACGGTGGCGCCGTCGGCCGCCGCGGCGGTGGCGGCGAGCGGGACAGCGGCGCCCACCGTGTAGACGGCGCCGGGGGCGGGGCTGGTCAGCACGGCGACCGGGGGCTGGTGGGCTCCGGTGCACGGGGTGCCGTTGACCGCGAACGAGGAGGGGGCGGTGTTGGTCCCGCTGTAGCCGAACTGGGCGCCGGCCGTGACGGCCGCGCCTGCGGCGAGGGTCTTGCTCCAGTCCGGAGCCGCGACTCTGACGGTCTTGCCGGACTGGGTCCACGTGCCGTTCCAGCCGTTGGTGAGTTGCTGGTTGCCCGCGTAGTCGTAGGTCAGGGTCCACCCGTCGAGGGTCGTGGCGGACCGGTTGGTGAGGGTGAGCTCGGCGGTGAAGCCCGAACCCCAGTCGTTGGTCTTGTAGTCGACGCTGCACTGCACCGCCGCGGCCGCGGCGGTGGTGGCGCCGACGGCCGTGAGGCCCAGGGGGAGGGAAAGGGCGAGGGCGGTGGCCGATGCCGTCAGCAGTGTGCGACGGACGCGTGGCCTGGGTGGGGGATGTGCGGACATGCGGATGGTTCTCCTCGCGGCTCGGGGAGGGTGGGGGTGGGGGGCGTGCGAAGAGCGGGAGCACAAGTTCCGAATCAGTGGGAGCGCTCCCACTGTGCAGACCCTGCCCAGCTGCGTCAAGATGCGCGAAGAGTCGAAGGTATTCCTCCGAGGAATTTGCTCAACTGTCCGCTATTTGAAGACAGTTGAGTCCGTACGAAACCCCCGAGCCCGTCCGGGTTCCGTACGGCTCACGCGCTCCGCAGGGCGGCGACAAGGCCGCGCAAACGGTCGAGGCCCGCGAGCGGGACCAGGCCGAGGTGGTAGAGGTGTGCCTCGCTCAGGCCGGCGGCGACCAATCGGGCGGCCAGCGCGCCGAGGCCCTCCTCCTCCGCGGGCAGGGTCTCGGGACGGAAGTAGCCGCCGACGGCGGTGGCGGGTGGCGCCAGATCACGGAGGGCGGCAACCGCACCACCGCCGGGGCCGGAGACGGAGCCGTAGTCGGAGCCGGAGCCGGCCTCGGAGTCGACCGCCCAGCAGTTGGCGACCACCGCGTCGATGCCCTCGGCCACGGTCGGCCCGACGGGCGCGAAGGCCCCGGTGGCCCAGGGGGACGCGGAGCCGTGCAGGGTGACGCGGATGCCGGGCGCGGCGGTTCGCGCGGTGGCGACCAGTCGGGCGTGCAGGGCGGAGGCGGACGCGTCGGCGCCCGCGCGCAGCACGGCGGCCGTCTGCGCCCCCAGGGCTTCTTCGGGACTCTTCGGCGGCGACTGCGGCGGCCCGAGCGCCGCACGGACCTGAGCCGCGACGCGTTCGGGATCGAGGCCGGACGCCCGCTGGAGGCGCCGGCAGGAGGCGCAGAAGCACAGCGAGAGCAACTGGCGCTGGACGGTGGTCCACTGGGCGAACTCGGTCTTGTCGTGATGGCCTCCGTGATCCACTCCCAGCGGACCGGCGGCCTCCAGGATCAGACCGTCGGCCTCGCCGAGCAGGGCGACCTCGTGCACGAGGGTCGCGCAGTAGTCGGCGACCTGGGGTGCCTGCGGGCACAGGGCGTAGGGGTACGGCTCACCGAAGGCGTTGCGCCGCACGAGGTCCGGATTCTCGCGCCCCAGCACGCTGTTGTGGGTGAGGACGGTCCATGCGGCGACCCGCAGTCCCGCCGCGACGAGAGCCTTCCGGGCCACGGTGAAGGAGTCGGGTACGGTCCATCGGGGAACTCGGGGCACCAGCCTCATGCCCTGCCAGGCGGCGGGGCGGACCGGGAGGTAGCAGGCGGCGTGTTCGGCGTCCACCAGCCGGTGGCGCGGGTGGAGCGGGGTGGCGGCGCGGGTGCTGTGGTAGTTCGCGGCGACGGCCACGGTCTCCACGCCGGCCTCGCGCGCCCGCTCGGCCGCTGCGGGATCACCGGCGAAGTCCCAGGGATACGCGTATCCGGTCGCCGTCACCATCGGAACCTCACCGCCTGTGTGTGGATTCGGGAATGTTCAGACCTGTGAACTCCGGTCATGTCCATGAGCGTTGCGAACAGTAGGCACCTGCTCGAGACATCGTCAAGCACCGCCTCCGCCTGGGCGCCTACGGTTGGCGATCTCCGGGAACGCTCTTCCTCGCGTTCACGTATGTGACTACGTTCTCCGCATGGAGACCTCACACACGCCTACGCCCCGGATCATCCTGCTCACCGGTGCGGCCGGGGGCGTCGGCACCCTGATGCGCGAACTGCTGCCCGCCTACGGCTACCGGCTCCGCCTGCTCGACCTGGTACCGGTCGACGGCGCACCGGACGCGATCGTCGCCGACCTCGCCGACCGCGAGGCACTGCGGGAGGCCGTCCGGGGCGTCGACGCGGTCATTCACCTCGCGGGGATATCCCTGGAGTCCACCTTCGAAAAGGTAATGGCCGCCAACGTCACCGGCCTGCACCACCTCTACGAGGCGGCCCGCGAGGAGGGGGTGCGCCGCGTCGTCTTCGCCTCCAGCAACCACGCCGTCGGCTTCACCCCGCCGCCGAGCGGGGACGACCCGCTGATCCCCGTCGGCACCCCGCGCCGGCCGGACAGCTTCTACGGCTTGTCCAAGTGCTTCGGCGAGGATCTGGCCCAGCTCTACTGGGACCTGCACGGCATCGAGACCGTATCGGTGCGGGTCGGCTCCTGCTTCCCCGAGCCGACCACGGTCCGGATGCTGTCGATGTGGCTGAGCCCCGCCGACTGCGCACGGCTCCTCCATGCGGCACTCACCGCCGAGGACGTCGGGCACACGGTCGTCTACGGCTCCTCCGCCAACACCCGGCTGTGGTGGGACCTTTCCTCGGCGCGGTCCATCGGATACGAACCGCAGGACGATTCGGAGCGGTTCGCGCAGCGGCTCATCGCCCGGCAGGGAGTCCCGGGCGAGGACGACCCGGACGGCCTGTACCTGGGCGGCCGCTTCTGCACCGACCCGCCGCGCTGGCCGCACTGACGGCCCCGACCGCGCAGCAGGCGCGCGGCAAGCGCCTGGTAAGCACGTAGTAAGCACGTAGTAAGCACGTAGTAAGCACGTAGTAAGCGCTTTCCACGACTCGTGCGCGAAGCATTGACGAAACACCAACTGCGGCTTAGCTTCTCGTCATTGCTCTTCGTACATCATATATGAGACGCGATACACGAGATCTGAGAGTGCGTCATGGCCTTCGCCCCGAGCCCCATCCCGTCCCGCACCCAGTACGTCCTGGAGGCGATCAAGCACGACATCCTGACCGGAACCCTGAGTCCCGGTCAGGCCCTGGTCGAAACCGAACTCGCCGCCCACTTCGGGGTGTCCAAGACTCCGGTCCGCGAGGCGCTCAAGACCCTCGCGGGCACCGGGCTCGTCGTGGTCAGCCAGTACAAGGGCGTCACCGTGCGCATGGTCGACGCCGACATGGCCCGCGAGGTGTACGACGTACGACTGCTCCTGGAACCGGAGGCGGTCCGCCGCACGGTGGCCGCCCGCGCCCCGCTCGACGCGGCGCGCGAGGCGCTGCTGCGGGCCGCAGGAGCCGAGGACCCCGCGGAACGCTCGCTCGCCAACCGGGAGTTCCACCGGGCTCTCTACCTGCCCTGCGGCAACCCCCTGCTCGGCCGGATGCTCGACGAGGTCCGCGACCAGGCCGCCCTCGTTTCCACCGTCGCCTGGGCCGCCGTTCCTTCCTGGGAGCGCGAGGCCGCCGAACACGAGGAGATCCTGCGCCTCGCCGCCGCCGGTGACGCGGACCTGGCCGGCCGGGCCGTCCACGACCACATCGCCTCCTTCGTCCAGCGCGCCTTCCCCCAGGACGCCTTCCCCCAGGACAGCGAGTGACCATGACCTTCGAGACCCTGAGGACCGCACTCGCCGATGTCGTGGCCATCCCGGTCACGCCCTTCACCGCTGCGGGCGATCTGGACACCGGCGCGCACCGCGCGCTGCTTCGCCGCCTGATCGACGGCGGCGTGCGCACGCTCACCCCGAACGGGAACACCGGTGAGTTCTATGCCCTGACACCCGAAGAACGCTTGCGGGTGACGGAGTTGACCATCGAGGAGGCGGGCGGGAACGCCGCGGTCCTGGTCGGTGTGGGGCACGACGTGCCGACGGCGGTCGCGGCCGCCCGGCACGCACGCGCCTGCGGAGCACCGATGCTGATGGTGCACCAGCCCGTGCACCCGTACGTCTCCGAGGACGGCTGGGTCGACTACCACCGGGCCATCGCCGAGGCCGTGCCCGAACTCGGCATCGTCCCCTACATCCGCAATGCACAACTGAGCGGCGTGCGGCTCGCGGAGCTGGGCGACGCCTGCCCGAACGTGGTCGGAGTGAAGTACGCCGTCCCGGACGCGGCCCGGTTCGCCGGTTTCGCCCGTGACGCGGGGCTGGAGCGCTTCGTCTGGGTGGCGGGGCTCGCGGAACCGTACGCCCCTTCCTACTTCGCGGGAGGTGCGACGGGCTTCACCTCCGGCCTGGTCAACGTCTGTCCCGCGCTCTCCCTGGAGATGCTGTCCGCCCTGCGGGCCGGCGACTACCCGGCCGCCATGAAGGTGTGGGAGCGGATCCGCCGCTTCGAGGAGCTGCGGGCCGCCAACGGCAGCGCCGACAACGTCACCGTCGTCAAGGAGGCCCTCGCCTCGCTCGGTCTGTGCCGGCGCGACATCCGCCCGCCCAGCCGCGAGCTGCCCGTATCCGCGCGCGCCGAGGTTGCCGCGATAGCCGCCGGATGGCGGACATGAGCCTGCGACCCGACCAGTTGCGCAGCCACCAGTGGTACGGGACGGACGGACTGCGCTCGTTCAGCCACCGCGCCCGCACGCGCCAGCTCGGCTACCTCCCCGAGGAGCACATGGGCAAGCCGGTGGTGGCGATCCTCAACACCTGGTCCGACATCAATCCCTGCCACGTCCATCTCCGGGACCGCGCGCAGGCCGTGAAGCGGGGCGTGTGGCAAGCCGGTGGCTTCCCGCTCGAATTCCCGGTCTCCACTCTCTCCGAGACCTTCCAGAAGCCGACGCCGATGCTCTACCGCAACCTCCTCGCGATGGAGACGGAGGAGCTGCTGCGCTCCTATCCCGTCGACGGCGCGGTTCTCCTCGGCGGCTGCGACAAGTCGACACCGGCACTGCTGATGGGCGCGGCCTCGGTGGATCTGCCGACCGTCTTCGTGCCGGCCGGGCCCATGCTGCCGGGCCATTGGCGGGGCGAGACCCTCGGTTCCGGCACCGACATGTGGAAGTACTGGGACGACAAGCGGGCGGGCCTGATCGGCGACTGCGAAATGGCCGAACTGGAGAGCGGGCTGGCCCGCTCCCCCGGCCACTGCATGACGATGGGCACGGCCTCCACGCTCACCGCCGCCGCCGAGACCCTCGGAGTGACCGTGCCGGGCGCCTCCTCGATCCCGGCGGTCGACTCGGGCCACGACCGGATGGCGGCCGCCTCGGGGATGCGGATCGTGGAGCTCGTACGGCAGGACCGGCGACTGTCCGCGATCTTGAACCGGGAGGCGTACGAGGACGCGGTCGCCGCCGTCCTGGCGCTCGGCGGGTCGACGAACGCGGTCATCCACCTGATCGCCATGGCCGGCCGTTCGGGGGTGAAGCTCACGCTGGACGACTTCGACCGCATCGCGCGGACCGTTCCGGTGCTGGCCGACCTCCGCCCCGGCGGGCGGTTCCTCATGGAGGACTTCCACTTCGCCGGCGGCATGCCCGCCTTCCTCTCCCGGCTCACCGACGTGCTGCACCTCGACCGGCCGACCGTCTCCCACGACACGCTGCGGGAACAGCTCGACGGCGCCCGCGTGCACAACGACGAGGTGATCCGGGAGCGCGAACGGCCCCTCGCACCCGAGGGCGGGGTCGCGGTGCTGCGCGGGAACCTCTGCCCGGACGGCGCGGTCATCAAGCACATCGCCGCCGAGCCGCACCTGCTCAAGCACACGGGCCCGGCCGTGGTCTTCGACGACTACCGCACGATGCAGCGGACCATCGACGACCCGGCGCTCGAGATCACCGCGGACCATGTGCTCGTACTACGGGGCTCCGGGCCGAAGGGCGGCCCGGGGATGCCGGAGTACGGGATGCTGCCGATCCCCACGTACCTGCTGGAGCAGGGCGTACGGGACATGGTCCGGATCTCCGACGCCCGTATGAGCGGCACGAGTTACGGCGCGTGCGTGCTCCACGTGGCGCCCGAGTCGTACGTCGGCGGGCCGCTCGCCCTGGTTCGCACGGGCGACACCATCACCCTCGACGTCGAGACGCGCTCCCTTCATCTGCACGTCTCCGAGAACGAGTTGGCGCATCGGCGCGAGGCGTGGACCCCGCCGCCGGCCCGCTACGAGCGCGGCTACGGGGCGCTCTACACCGAGCAGATCACCCAGGCCGACACCGGATGCGACTTCGAGTTCCTGGCCCGGCCCGGGGCGACTCCCGATCCCTACGCGGGCTGATCCCTTCGCGCGAACCGGCGCGACCGGCGCGACCAGCCCGACCGGCCCGACCAGCGCCTCGGCCGCCTCCGCCGCGTCCGCCTGCCCGAAACACCGAGAACGGAGCCACCGTCATGGCCTCAGCTGTGACCCGCCGCACGGGAGCACCCCCCCGCCGACTGCCGTACCTGCTGATCGCCCCCGCCGCACTGCTGATGCTGGGCTTCATCGCCTATCCCGTGATCAGCGTCTTCTACTACAGCGTTCAGCACTACAACCCCACCAAGCCCTGGCGGAACGGCTTCGCCGGCTTCGACAACTTCGTGCGCATCTTCACCGACGACCCGCACTTCTGGGGGACGCTGATCTTCAGCGCGAAGTGGGTCGCCGTCGAGGTGAGCCTGCAGCTGCTGTTCGGCCTGGCGCTCGCGCTGATCGTCAACCAGACCTTCGCGGGCCGCGCCCTGGGTCGGGCGCTGGTGTTCTCCCCCTGGGCGGTCTCGGGAGTACTGACGTCGGCCATCTGGGTGCTGCTGTACAACTCCCAGACCGGCATCACCCGTTACCTCGCGGACATGGGGATCGGCGAGTACGGAACGTCCTGGCTGTCCGACACCTCCACGGTCTTCTCCGCGGTGGTCGTCGCCGATCTGTGGCGCGGCGTCCCCTTCTTCGCGATCCTCATCCTCGCCGACCTCCAGTCCGTACCGAAGGACCTGTACGAGGCCGCCGAGGTCGACGGGGCCGGCCGGCTGCGGCAGTTCCTCCACATCACGCTTCCGCACCTCAAGGACGCGATCATCCTGTCCACCCTGCTGCGGGCGGTGTGGGAGTTCAACAACGTGGATCTCCTCTACACGCTCACCGGCGGCGGCCCCGCGGGCGAGACGACCACGCTGCCCCTCTACATCGCCAACACCAGTGTCGATGCCCACAACTTCGGATACGCCTCCGCCCTCACGACGGTGGCGTTCACCATCCTTCTCTTCTGCTCGATGGTCTATCTGCGCCTGAGCAAGTTCGGAGGCGACAGCAAATGAGACGGCGTCGCGCCTGGGACGAGGTCCCCCGGTGGCAGATCTACCTGCCGCTCGGCATCTATCTTCTCTTCACCCTGATCCCCTTCTACTGGATCCTGCTCTTCGCCCTGCGGCCGGCGGGCTCCACCTCACTGGTGCCGTGGCCCATGACCACCGAGCACTTCGAGAAGGTGTGGACCGAGCGGGGCTTCGCCACCTTCTTCCAGAACAGCCTGCTCATCGGCCTCGCGACCCTGGTGATGACCACGGTGATCGCGCTCGCCGGGGGCTACGCGCTGGCCCGCTTCGACTTCCGGATCAAGAAGGGCTTCATGCTGGCCCTGCTGTGCTCCCAGTTCATGCCGGGGGCGCTGCTGCTCGTACCGTTGTTCCAGACCTTCGCGAGTCTGCGCATGATCAACTCGCTGGGCAGCGTCATCATCGCGGAGACCGTCTTCCAGCTCCCCTTGTCCATGATCCTCATCAGCGGCTTCATCAAGAACGTGCCGTACTCGCTGGAGGAGGCGGCCTGGGTGGACGGCTGCAACCGCTTCGGCGCGTTCCGCATCGTCGTCCTGCCGCTCCTGCGGCCCGGTCTGGTCGCCGTCGGCTCGTTCGCCTTCGTCCACGCCTGGAACCACTTCCTCTTCGCGCTGATGTTCCTCAGCAGCCAGGACAAGCAGACCATCCCGGTCGGCCTGAACACCCTGATGGGCGCGGACAGTGTCGACCTCGGCGCCCTCGCCGCGGGTGGGGTGATCGCGGCGGTGCCCGTCGTGATCGTGTTCGCCTTCATCCAGAGGTGGCTGGTCACCGGCTTCAGCGCAGGGGCGGTGAAGGGATGAGCAACGCCTCCGGCACCCCACGCACCCCCGTGCCCGTGGTCCTGGCGGGTGCGCGCGGCCACGGCCGTTCGCACCTGCGGGGCATCCGCCGGCTCGAACACCTCGGCCTGGTCCGCCTCGTCGGCGTATGCGAGCTGCGGCCGCTCGACGCCGGCGAGTTGGAGGGGTTCGGCGCCCCGGAGCAGTCCTCGGACCTCGACTCGCTGCTGGCCTCGACCGGGGCCGGGATCGCCGTGCTCTGTACGCCGATCCAGACCCACACCGATCTGGCCCTGACCGCCGCCCGCCACGGCGCACACATCCTCCTGGAGAAGCCCCCTGCACCGTCGTACGCGGAGTTCCGCCGGATGGCGGACGCGGTCGCGGAGGCCGGCGTGTCCTGCCAGATCGGCTTCCAGTCCCTCGGATCGCATGCCGTTGCCGCCATCAGGCGGCTCATCGAGGAGGGTGAGATAGGCGAACTCCTCGGAGTCGGCGCGGCCGGGGCGTGGGTCCGTGACGAGGCGTACTTCCAGCGCGCGCCCTGGGCCGGCCGCCGGCGCCTGGACGGCGTCGACGTCGTCGACGGGGCCCTGACCAACCCGCTGGCCCACGCCGTCGCCACCACGCTGGCCCTCGCCGGCAGTACGCGGGCCGAGGACGTCGAGGCGATCGAGGCCGAACTCCTGCGCGCCAACGCCATCGAGTCCGACGACACCTCCTGCGTCCGGATCGTGACCTCGGCAGGCACCCGGCTCACCGTCGCGGCGACCCTGTGCGCCGAGACGGACTCCGAGCCGTACGTGGTGGTCCACGGCAGCCGGGGCCGCATCACCTTCTGGTACCGGCAGGACCGGGTGCTGCTCCAGCGGGCCGGGCACGGGCCGGAGGAGAGCGTCCACGGGCGGACCGATCTCCTGGAGAACCTCGTCGGCCATGTGACGGACGGCGAGGGACTGTACGTACCGCCCGAGGAGACCGGCGCGTTCATGCGGGTCGTGGAGGCGATCCGGCTGGCGCCCGACCCCGTGGCGCTGCCGGACGCGTACTGGCGCACCGAGGCGGGCCGGGCCGCGCCGCGCCGGGTCGTCGACGGGATCGACGCACTCGTCGACAGGAGTGCCCACGCGCTCGGCCTCTACTCCGAGCTGGGCGCCCCCTGGACGCTGCCGACCGGGGCGGGGACCCGATGAACGTGCCCCTCGTCCTGCGCCGCGCCGGCCGCCCGGTGGCGCGTTACACGACCACCCCGGACCTGGCGCCGGACCACTCCCCCCGGCCCTACCTGCATCCGGTCACCACTCTGACGGGGGTCCCCGTCACCGAGCTGATGCCGGAGGACCACCCGCACCACCTCGGCGCGGGCGTGGCCGTGCCCGATGTGGCGGGCCACAACTTCTGGGGCGGGCGCACCTTCGTACGCGACCGGGGACCGACCGCGCTCGACAACCACGGCGTGCAGCGGCACGACGGCTTCAGCCGCCTCGACCAGGACGGCTTCGTGGAGGAGCTGAGCTGGACGGCCGGGGGCCGGGTGCTCCTGCGCGAACGCCGGACCGTGGTGACGGCGGCACTGAGCGACTCGGCCTGGGCCCTGGACTTCACCTTCTCGCTCACCGAGGCGTCGGGCCAGGACCTTTCCTTCGGCAGCCCGGCCACCAACGGACGCCCGGGCGCCGCCTACGGGGGCTTCTTCTGGCGCGCCCCCAAAGAGGCGGCGGCCCCGGTCGTCTTCAGTGCGGACGCGGACGGCGAGGAGGCCGCGCACGGCTCCCGTGCCGACTGGGTCGCGCTGGCCGGCCGGGGCTGGACCCTGGTCTTCGCCGGAGCGACCGAGGAGACCCGGCGCGATCCGTGGTTCCTGCGCGCCGCCGAGTATCCGGGCGTGGGTTCCTCCCTCGCCCCCGGCCGGCGGCTGGCCGTCGCGGCCGGAGCGAGCGTCGTACGGCGGGTGGTCACCGTGGTGGCCGACGGCCGCCTGGGGCGGGCAGAGGCCGCGGCGCTGGTGCGCAAGGCGGTCGCGGCATGAGCCGCACCGCGCCCCGGCCGTGATCGCCCCGCTCCGCATCACCCTGTCCCCCTTCGCACATCCCCGAGAGACCCCGAGAGAAGAGAGTCGACGATGACCGGTTTCCGTCAAGGACGACGCAGAGCTGTCTGCGCCCTCGCCCTGACCAGCGTGCTCGCCCTGACCGTCACCGCCTGCGGAGACGACGGCAGCGGCGCCGCGGGTGACAAGGGCGGCGAGGGTTCGGGCAAGGGCGAGATCACCTTCTGGGACAACAACGGCGGTGTCCGCACCGACGTCTGGAAGGTGATCATCGCCGACTTCGAGAAGCAGAACCCCGGGATCAAGGTGAACTACGTCGGAATCGCCTCGACGGAGGTGCAGTCCAAGTACGACACGGCCATTCAGGGCGGAGGCCTGCCGGACGTCGGCGGCGTCGGAGCGGCGATGCTCGCCGGGATCGCCGTGCAGAACGCCTTGGAGCCGCTCGACGCACGCGTCGACGGCAGCGCGCTCAAGGGCAAGCTCAACGCGGGGATGGTCGAGAGCGTGAAGTCGGCGGGGGGCAAGGACAAGCTCTTCACCGTTCCCACCTCCGCCAGCAACGGTGTGCTCTACTACCGCACCGACTTGTTCGCTGCGGCCGGCCTGCCGACGCCCGACACCTGGTCCGCGTTCTACGCGGCGGCCGACAAGCTGACCCGGAAGGACGCGAACAAGTTCGGCTACACCATCCGCGGCGGTGCGGGATCCATCGCCCAGGCGCTGGACGCCATGTACGGCCAGAGCGGGGTCACCGGCTTCTGGGACGGTGACAAGACCACGGTCAACGACCCCAAGAACGTTGCCGCGTTGGAGAAGTACGTGGGGCTGTTCAAGAACAACACCCCTGCGGCCGACGTCAACAACGACTTCACCAAGATGGTCGCCCAGTGGGACAGCGGCGAGATCGGCATGGTGAGCCACAACCTGGGCTCGTACAAGGACCATGTGAAGGCGCTCGGTACGGAGAAGTTCCGGGGCGTCCCGAACCCGACCACCGACGACGGCACCCGTGTGCAGGTCTCCCACCCGGTCGACGGTCTCGCCCTCTTCTCGTCGAGCAAGAACAAGTCGGCTGCCTGGAAGTTCATCGAGTTCGCCGCCTCGCACGCCTCCAACAGCAAGTGGAACGAGTCGGCGGGCGCCATCCCGGCCAACACCGAGGCGGCCCAGGACCCCTGGATCCAGAAGGCCGAGCCGACCAAGCTCGCCGCCGAGGCCCTCTTCAGCGGCAAGGCCACGATCGTGCAGCTGCCGTACTACCTGCCCGACTGGAACACCATTTCCAAGGCCGACAACGAGCCCGCCTTCCAGAAGGTCCTGCTCGGCAAGTCCACGTCGAAGGATTTCCTGGACAGCCTCGCCGAGCAGCTGAACACGGCGCAGGCCGAGTGGAAGACCCAGAAGAATTGAATCCTCCTCTCCCTAAAGGGAGGGGATTCCTGGCTCACGTGGGCTGTGGACCGGCGGTCCGTCAGCTCTTACACGATCGGCACCAGCCGGGTGGAGACCAGCCCGGACGAGCATCACGCGAGCGGAGTTCTTATCCCTGGGGGACACGGCTCCGCACGCGATGCACGAGTAGGTTCGTTCCGAGAGGGGTAGTGCGTGCTTGGTTCTCGCTCCGCACTGCGCGCAGTCCATGGTGGTGTGCGCGGGATGGACAAGGTGCACGGTCCGGCCGTGCTTTCGGCCCATCTCGATCAGGGCCGTCTTCGTGGCACCGATCGCGGCGTCCGCCGCTTTGCGTGCCAGGGTGGACTTGGCGAGGAACTTCGCCTTGAAGTCCTCAACGGCCAGGGCGTCATGGTCGCGGACCACCTTCTTGGCCCACTTTCGGCCGGTGTCCTGACGCTGCCTGGAAATCTTCATCTGCGCCCTCGCGGCCTGCTGCCGCGCTTGACGATAGCCCCGTGTCTGGGCCTTGCCCTTGGGCGTGCGGCGTCGCGCCATCATGCGCTGGTAGTGCGCGAGGCGGTCGGCGGCTTTCCTGCCGTACTGGGCGTGGGGCAGGTCGTGTTCGTCGGACGTGGTGGTCGCCGTCTCCCTCACGCCCCAGTCGATGCCGATCACCGCACCCGTGGAGGGCAGTGCCTCGACGGTCGTGGGGACGACGAAACTTGCGTACCAGTGCCCGAGGCTGTCTCGGTACACACGCACCGACGACGGCGGCTCGGGCAGATCCCGCGACCACACGACGCTCACGCTGATACCCCCCGCCAGATGCAGGCGCCCGTCCTTCAGCCGGAAGCCGCGCTGCGTGTAGTTGAGCGTGGGGTCCATCATGTGTTTCTTCTTGTACTTCGGCATCCCGGCACGCTGCCGCATCGGAAACCGGGCCTTGATGTCCTTGAGGGCCTTCGTGCGGGATCTGGCGAAGTCGCGGATGATCTGCTGCTGCGGAACGCTGCTGCCCTCACGCAGCCACGCCATCGAGCGTCGGGCCCCGGTCAGTATCTTGTCGAGCTGCGACGGACCACACGTCGCCTTCTCAGCGGCCGTCTTGTTGTGGGTGTGCACCTTGCGGGACATCGCCACGCACTCGTTCCACACCCACCGACACCGCGCCCACTCCGCCTCAAGCCGGCCAAGCGCGGTGGACGACACGCGAAGCCGGAAGGTGTACCGGGCATGCCCGGTATCCCCGTCGCCCATCGCTGCTGTCGGCATGCTCCCCAACCTAACCGCCCCCACTGACAACGAAAGAGAGCGCAGGTCAGAACAGATGCGCAACGAACTCCGCCGCTACGCGGCTCTGCCCCAAGGACCCATTCCTCCCAGGGCTGAATCCCGAGGCATCCTGGGAGAGATCAGGTGACCTTCACCCGCCGCCGGGCGGTCACGGCCGGGGCAGGGCTCGCCCTCGCCCTGGCCGCGGCCCCCGCCGTGACCGCGACCCCCGCCGCGGCCGTCCCCCGGGGAAAGGGGTGCGGGCGCACCCTCTACATCGCCGGTGACTCCACGGCGGCGCAGAAGTACGCCGACGCCGCCCCGGAGACCGGGTGGGGCATGGCCCTGCCCTTCTTCCTGCACCGGGACGTCACGGTCGCCAACCACGCGGTCAACGGCCGCAGCACCAAGAGCTTCATCGACGAGGGCCGGCTGACCGCGATCCTGGACGTGATCCGGCCCGGAGACCTCCTGCTGATCCAGTTCGGCCACAACGACCAGAAGACCACGGACCCCACGCGCTACACCGAGCCCTGGACCACCTACCAGGACAACCTGGGCCGGTTCGTCGACGGCGCGCGCGAGTGCGGGGCCCTGCCGGTCCTCGCCACCTCCGTCGAGCGCCGCAGGTTCGACGCCGAAGGCACCGCTCTGCGCACCCACGGGGACTATCCGGCCGCGATGCGGCAGGTGGCCGCCGAGGAGGACGTCGCCGTCATCGATGTCCAGGAGCAGTCCCTGGCCCTCTGGCAGGAGCTCGGCCCGGAGACCACGAAGACGTACTTCAACTGGACGGCGACCGAGCAGGACAACACCCACTTCAACCCGCCGGGCGCGATCGCCGTGGCCCGGATGGTCGCCACCGGCCTCCTCCACGCCCGCGCCCTCGCACCGGGCGACACCCGCCGCACCGACGAGGAAGTCCCCGCGCAATGGATCACCTGGCCCGATTCCGAGGAGAGCTGAGCATGCGACCCACACGAGCATGGGCGGTGGGCGCCACCGCCCTCGTCCTGAGCGTCACCGGACCCACGGCCGCCGCGCACGCCGGACCCGCGGCGCCCGACCCCGCCCGTCAGGTCCTTGCGGCCGGTGACGGCTGGGCGTCCGAAGGTACGGGAACGAGCGGCGGCGCCGCGGCCGATGCCTCCCGCGTCTTCACCGTCACCACCTGGGAGCAGTTGCGTGCGGCGCTCGCCGTCGCGGGCACCGAGCCGCGGATCGTCAAGGTCGTGGGCACGCTGAACGCCACGGCAGCCGGCTGCGCGGCCTTCGAGGCTCCCGGGTACGACTTCGCGGCGTACCTCGCCGCCTACGACCCCGCGGTCTGGGGGCACGACACCGAGGTCAGCGGGGAGCAGGAGGATCTGCGCGCCGCCTCCGCCAAGGCGCAGGGGAAGGCCATCAAGGCGTACGTCCCCGCCAACACGACGATCGTCGGCGTCGGCAGGAACGCCGGCATCACCGGCGGCAGCCTTCAGATCCAGGGCGTCGACAACGTCGTCGTCCGCAACCTGACCGTGGAGAGCCCTCTCGACTGCTTCCCGCAGTGGGACCCTACGGACGGGGCGACGGGTGCGTGGAACTCCGAGTACGACAGCGTGGTCGCGTACGGCTCCACCCATGTCTGGATCGACCACAACACGTTCACCGACGGGGCCCACCCGGACAGTTCGCTGCCCTCGTACTACGGTGAGCCCTACCAGCAGCACGACGGCGAGCTGGACATCGTGCGCGGCGCCGACCTGGTCACCGTCTCCTGGAACGTCTTCGCCGACCACGACAAGACCCTGATGATCGGCAACAGCGACAGCGCGGGCGCCACCGACCGCGGCAAGCTGCGTACCACCCTCCACCACAATCTCTTCAAGAACGTCGTCGAGCGGGCGCCGCGGGTCCGTTTCGGCAAGGTCGACGCGTACAACAACCACTTCGTGGTGCGCGGTTCGGACTATTCCTACAGCCTGGGCATCGGAATCGAGTCCCAGCTCGTCGCGGAGAGGAACGCCTTCACGCTCGCCGGGGGCGTCCAGGCCGGCAAGATCCTCAAGAAGTGGAAGGACGCCCCGGTCACCACTGCGGGCAACCTCGTCAACGGTGCGCCGCTCGACCTCCTCGCGGTCCACAACGCCCAGTTCCCCGAAGAGATCCTGCGCGCCGACGCGGGCTGGACGCCGTCCCTTCGCACCCGGGTCGACGTGCCGCAGGCCGTGCCCGCCCTCGTCGACCACCGTGCGGGCGCGGGCCGCATCTGCTGACGTTCCGGACGCCGCTTCCTCTCCCCTCCCTTGCAGCGAAGGAGCTCCCGCATGCCCTCGCACCACTCACGGGCCGCTCTCGGCCGCCGTTCCCTGCTCACCGCCGGTGCCGGAGCGGCGTTCGCGCTCGCCGTGTCCGGCGGCCGCGCCGCCGCCCACCCCGGGGGCGGCCCGTTCGGCCGGTTCGGTTCGCCCGCCGCCCGGCTCACCGAGCGCACCCTGTACGTCCACCCGGGCGGCTTCGGAGACCACACCACCGTCCAGGCCGCCGTGAACGCGGCGGACGGCTCCGGCTGGACGCTGGTCCTCGCACCGGGCAGGTACCGGGAGACCGTCGCCGTCAGCCCGGCCCGCACCGCCATGACCTGGATCGGCGCGAGCGAGAACCCCCGTGACGTCGTCGTCGTGTACGACAACGCGGCCGGCACGACACGGCCCGACGGCGGCACGTACGGCACGACCGGTTCGGCAACGACAACCGTCCAGGCGGACGGATTCACCGCACAGTGGATCACCTTCGCGAACGACTTCCTGCGCACCGACCTACCCGGGAATCCCGGCACGCAGGCAGTCGCGATCAAGGTCCAGGGCGACCGGTCCGCCTTCTTCCACTGCCGGTTCCTCGGACATCAGGACACCCTCTACACCGACTCGATGGCGCTGGCCACCGTCGCCCGCCAGTACTTCGCGCACTGTTACGTCGAGGGCGACGTCGACTTCGTCTTCGGCAGGGCCCGCGCGGTGTTCGAACACTGCCACTTCCGTACGCTGCTGCGCGCCGATCTGGCGGGCGCCCCGTACGGCTTCGTCTTCGCCCCCTCCACCGCTCGCGTCAACCCGTACGGCCTGCTGGCCGTCCGCTGCCGGGTGACCAGTGAGGCACCGGACGGCTTCTACAAGCTGGCCCGGCCCTGGGTTCCGGGCTCGGACCCGACCGCATGGCCGTCCCTCGTCGTCCGTGACAGCGTGCTCGGTCCGGGCATCGACGCCACCGCACCGTACGCGAACATGCGCGACGCCTATCCCTGGCAGGCCCAGCGCTTCGCGGAGTACCGCAACACGGGTCCCGGTGCGCGAACCGACATCCCGCAGAACCGCCCTCAACTCGCTTCCTCACAAGCCGCGTCGGCGACGCGCGAGTGCTATCTGGCCGACTGGGCTCCTGACGGCCGGTTCGACGGCGATCGGCTCCATCATGAACCAGGGGGTGTCGTGGGGTCAGTCGACGCCCAGGAGGTGTCGTAGGGATTCGGGGCGGGATGCCAGTTCCGCGGCGGGTGACTGGTGGACGATGACTCCCTTGTGCATGACCGCCACGGTCCGGGCCACGGAGAGGGCGAGGGCGAGGTTCTGCTCGACGAGGACGACCGACATGCCCTGCGCACTGACCTCGCGGATCACCTCGCCCACTTGGGCGACGATCGCCGGAGCAAGGCCGTCGGACGGTTCGTCGAGGAGGAGCAGGCGCGGATTGCCCAGGAGGGCCCTGGCTATCGCGAGCATCTGCTGTTCTCCTCCGGAGAGCTGGTCTCCGCGGTGTCCGAGGCGCTCCCCCAGGCGCGGCAGCAGGTCGAGGACTCGGGTCCTGGTCCAGGGGCCGTGCGCCGGGCGCCGCGAGGCGATGGTCAGGTGTTCGTCCACGGTCAGCGGGGCGAAGACCCTGCGGCCCTGGGGAACGACGCCGACGCCTGCGCGGGCGATCACGTCGACGCGGGCGCCGGCGAGGTCCCGGCCGTCGAGGCCGACGCTGCCTTCGTAGGGGCGGACGAGTCCCATGACCGTCGAGATGAGGGTGGTCTTCCCCACTCCGTTCCGCCCGAGGAGGGCTACGGTCCCGCCCTCGTCGAGGTCCAGGTCCACACCGCCGAGGACGACGCCCCCGGCGTAGCCGGAGCGCAGTCCGCGGATGCGCAGGAGCGGGTTCACGAGGTGACCTCCATCGTGCCCAGGTAGGCGGTCTGGACTTCGGTGGAGGCGCGCACCTCGTCCGGGGAGCCGGTCTTCAGGTGCCTGCCGAGGTGCATGACCGTCACCGTGTCGGCGAGTTCGAAGACCATGTCGAGGTCGTGCTCGATGAGGAGTACGGTCACCTCCCCCGGCAGGGCGGCGATCAGTTCGGTGAGCCGCGCCGTCTCCGCCGGCGACATGCCGGCGGCCGGTTCGTCAAGGAGGAGCAGCCGGGGATCGGTCCCCAGCGCCACCGCGACCTCCAGCTGGCGCCGCTCGCCGTGCGAGAGCTCGGCGGCCGGGAGGTCGTGGCGGGTGGGCAGGCCCACCCGGTCGAGCAGTTCGTGCGCCTTCGCGATCGCCCCGGCGCGGGAAGCGGCGCGGGATCCGGCTCGGGAACCGGCCCCGGAGCTCCTACGGCGTGCCACCGCGAGGAGTACGTTCTCCAGCACGGTTTCGCGCATGAAGAGGCTGGAGTGCTGGAAGGTCGCGGCGACGCCGAGCCCGACCCGGCGGTGTACGGGCAGCCGGGTCACGTCCCGCCCGTCGACGAGGATGGTTCCGGCGGTGGCGGGCAAGGTGCCCGAGATCAGGCCGAACAGGGTGGACTTGCCCGCGCCGTTCGGGCCGATGACGGCGTGCCGGGCGCCCGGCCGCACCGTCAGGTCGACCTCGTCCAGGGCTCGGAAGGAGCCGAAGTGCCGGGATACCGCGCGCAGTTCCAGTAGGCCGTGGTCTTGGCTTGTCACGCCGTCCTCTTTCGGGTGAGCCTGTGCGGGATCCGTACGCCGGCCAGTCCTCGGGGCAGCGCGTAGACGGCGATGACGAAGAGCAGGCCGAGCAGCAACGGCCCGCGTCCGGAGACGACTTCGAGGTTTCCGAGGTAGTCGCGGGTGAGCCAGACGAGCGCGGCGCCCGCGCAGGCCCCGCGCATCGAGCCGGAGCCTCCGATGACCACGGCCAGCAGGGCCAGTGCGGCGATCTCGAAGCCGGCGTCGCCGGGCGAGACGAACCGCTGCACCGAGACCCACAGGGCCCCTGCGGCGCCGGCCAGCGCCCCTGCGCCGCAGTAGGCGGTCAGGGCGTACCGCTGGGTGGGGTAGCCGATCGCCCGCATGCGGGGCTCGTTGTCCCGGATGCCGCGCAGGGCGAGGGCGAACGAGGTCGAGCCCAGGCGGGAGACCGCCGCGAAGAGCAGCAGGAACACGGCCAGGACGTAGAAGTAGACCAGCCCGTCGAGCTCCAGGGCGGGCATGCCGGGCAGGGGGACGACGGGCGGGATGCCCGACATCCCGTCGGTGCCGTTCGTCAGCGACTTCCAGTTGACGGCGGCGCTGTAGGCGATCTCGCCGATGGCCAGCGTGAGCATCAGGAAGACCACGCCCCGGGCTCGTACGGCAAGCCAGCCGGTCGGCACGGCCACCAGCGCGGAGACGCCTGCGGCGATGAGGAGTTGGAGCGGTCCGATGTCGGTGATCCGTGTCGCCGTGATCGCCGCCGTGTACGCGCCGACGCCGAAGTAGGCGGACTGGCCGAGGGTCGGCAGCCCGGTCAGGCCGGTGAGCAGGTTCACGCTCAGCACGAGGAGGGCGAACACCAGGATCCGCGACAGGGTGCCGATCGCGTACGGACCGAGCACGAAGGGGGCCAGGGCGAGTGCGCCGGCCACGGCGGTGGCCGACAGCCGCCGCCGTATCGCGGAGGCGGGAGATGCGGATGCGGTTGTGGGTGCGGGTGCGGGTGTGGGTGCGGATGCCGACGGGCTCATGCGCGCACCGCCGACGCGACCAGGCCGTGCGGGCGGAGCACGAGGACGAGGAGCATGGTGCCGAAGAGGAGGAAGGGGGCGTACTCCGGGAGCAGCGCCACCCCGAGGGTCTGCACCTGGCCGATCAGGAGCGCTCCGGCGAGTGCGCCGCGCACCGATCCGAGGCCCCCCACGACCACGACGACGAGGGAGAGGACGAGGACGGTCTCGTCGACGCCCGGCCCGGGGCCGAGGATCGGCGCCCCGAGGACTCCGCCGACGGCTGCCAGGGCGGCGCCGGACGCGAAGACCCCGTAGAGCACCTTGCGGACGTCCACACCGAGCGCGCGGACCATGTCCCGGTCGGCGACGGTGGCCCGTACGAGGGCTCCGAGCGAGCTGCGCTCGAAGACGAGGTACACGAGGAGGGCGAGGCCGGCCGCGACGGCGATGAACACCAGCCGGTAGACCGGATAGGCGTGGCCGAGGAGACCGACCGTCCCGCGCAGCGCCGTGGGCGGGTCCGTGGGCAGGACGTCTCCGCCGAAGGCCGCGGCGAGGAGGTCGGCCACGATGAAGGTGATGCCGAGCGTCAGCACGGCTTGGTCCAAGTGGCCCCGGTGGGCCAGGGGTTGGGTGAGGAAGGTCAGCGCGGCCCCGCCCAGGGTGCCCACCAGGGCGCCCGCCAGCAGGGCGAGGAGGAGACCCGTCAGGGTCCCGTCGGAGAGGGCGTAGGCGACGTAGGCGCCGGCCAGGTAGAGCGTGCCGTGCGCGAGGTTGAGCACGTCCATCATGCCGAAGACCAGGGAGAGTCCGACCGCGATCGTGAACAGCAGCAGACCGAAGGCGACCCCGTCGATGACGCTGACGAAGTTGCCGTCCAACCATCCGGACATGTCAGCCGCCCAGTCTGCCGAGCTCGGAACTGACGGTGTTGACGCCCTGCTTGACCTCGCGCAGGTACCAGGGCTGGACGGGCGTCCCGCCGGCGTTGAACCGCCAGGTGCCGCGCGGGCTGTCGATTTCCCCCACCCGGGCGATGGCCGCGTTGACCGATTCGGAGGTCACCGCGGCGCCGGCGGAACCGGCCGCCCCGATCGCCTTGTCGAGGACCTGCGCCGCGTCCCAGGACGCCATCGCGTACGTGGTCGGGGCCGCACCGTGGGCGGCCGTGTACGCCGGCGCGAACTGCTTGTTCGCCGAATTGTTCAGGTCGGCACTGTAGTTGAGCGCCGTGAGGATGCCGTTGGCCGCGTCTCCTTGTCCCTTGAGGACGCCTCCTTCGGTGAGGAAGCCGGGGGCGTAGAGCGGGATCTTGCCGGCCAGTCCGAAGTCCCGGTACTGCTTGACGAAGTCGACGGCCGCGCCGCCGGCGTAGAAGCAGAAGACGGCCTTCGCGCCGGACTTCTCGATCTGTGCGAGGTACGGCTGGAAGTTCTTGGTCCCCGGGAACGGCGTGTAGACCTCCTCCCCCGCCTGCTTGCCGCCCGCCGGGAGGAAGGTGGACTTGAAGCCCTCCACCTCGTCCTTGCCCGCCTGGTATCCCGCGGCGATCAGGAAGACGGGTCCGCCGGCCTTCTCGGCCACGTGCTTGCCGAGCGCCTTGCCCGGTTCGTCGTTGACGTAGGAGGTGCGCCAGATGTAGGTGGTCCCGGTCAGGGTCGTGGGTGAGGCGTTCGAGCCGACGAGCGGGACCTTGCCGGTCTCGAACAGGTCCTTGACCCCGTTGATGGTGGCCGAGCTGACCACCCCGCTCACGGCGAGCACCCGGTCCTGTTTGACCAGCTTCTCCGCTGCCGCCTTGCCCGAGTCGGCCGTCTCCCCCTCGTCCGCGACAACGATCTCCACCTCACGGCCGCCGAGCTTTCCGCCGCGCTGCGCGACGTAGAGCTCGAAGCCCTGCTTCATGTCGTCGCCCAGCGCCTTGTAGGTCCCCGACCTCGGGACGAGGAGCCCGATCTTCACGGGCCCGCCCTGCTTCTCCTCGCCGGTCCCGAGGCTCGCACCACCACATGCCGTGGTCAGCAAGAGTGCCGTCGATGCGACGACCAGACCAACGGGACGAAACCGACCTGCCATGGGAACTCCGTACGTAGTCAACCGGCCCTGGAGGGCGGGATGTTGCTGATGGGGGCGCCTCGGGCAGTCCCAGGCGTGGAAGATCCGGCTCTCCGGGATGGCCCGGGCCGTCGGCCGTGGCCGTGATGACACGTGTCTATCGCGTTTTTTCGACGGCCGTCAAGAACTTCGCAAGATATACGCCCACGCCCGCCCCGCACCCCTTGACCCCCACCCCAAGCATGGAGCAATACTGACCCTCGTCAAATTTTCGCTATAGAAATTTCGGCGACGGGCACCCGATCAGTCAGGGAGTGAAGCACCATGACCGACGATCCATCACGGCGCAAAGTCCTCAAGAACAGCGGGGTGTTGGCGGGCACCGCACTGCTCTCCGGGGCGGCGGGCGGGCGCGCGGCGCAGGCCGCCCCGCGCACGGCCGAGCCCTCACCCGTCGTGGAACTGCCTTCGGGGCGGCTGCGCGGCAGCACCGAAGGGGGCCTCGCCGCGTTCAAGGGCGTGCCCTACGCGGCACCGCCGGTCGGCGCCCTGCGATGGCGGCCGGCCCAGCCCCACCCCGGCTGGCAGGGAACGCGCGACGCGACCGCCTTCGGTCCGAGCGCCCCGCAGCCGTACCGGGAGGGTGGCGACCAGGTGCTCGGCACCCATGGCTCGCCCCCCTTCGACGAGGACTGCCTCACCCTCAACGTCTGGACACCCGGAGCCGACGACGCCAAGCGGCCGGTCATGGTGTGGATCCACGGCGGCGGCTTCATCTCCGGATCCGGATCGATGCCGGGCTACTCCGGCGAAACCTTCTCGCGCGACGGGGACCTCGTCGTCGTGACCCTCAATTACCGCCTCGGTCCGTTGGGTTACCTCTACTTCGGCGAGGACGGCGCCGGGGGGAACTTCTGGCTCACCGACCAGCTCGCCGCGCTGCGCTGGGTACGGGACAACATCGCCGCGTTCGGCGGCGACCCCGACGACATCACCCTCGCCGGCCAGTCCGGCGGCGCGCTGTCGGTCGCGGCGCTGGCCGGTGTCCGGCCCAAGCGCCGCCCCCTGTTCCGGCGCGCCATCCTGCAGAGCCCGCCGCTCGGACTGAAGATCCCCACGCGCAGCGAATCCCTCGAACGCACCGCCTCCTTCCTCGACGTCCTGAAGGTCAGGAACGTGACGGAGCTGCGGGCCGTGCCCTGGCCACGCCTGATCGCCGCCACCTTCGAGATGTTCGGGCGCACCGGACGGTGGGGTTACTGGTCGACCCCGTTCCTGCCGGTGCTCGACGGGGTCACGCTGGACCGCGACCCCGCCGACCTGCTGCTCGGCGGAGCCGGGGCGGACATCGACGTCCTGATCGGCTGGACCAGGGAGGAGGCCAACTTCGCCTTCGCGCTGAGCGAGCCGTACGCCGCCTCGACCAGGGAGCAGGTGGTCGCCCGGGCGCGGGACACCTTCGGAAACCGGGCGGAGCAGGCGTACACGGCGTACGAAGAGGCCCGGCCCGGCGCCCGTCCCGTGGACGTACTGATGGACCTGATCACCGACGAACTGTTCCGCATGCCCGCCGTGGCGCTGGCCGAACGGCGAGCGGCCCGGGGACGTCCGGTCTGGGCCTACCAGTTCAACCTTCCGACGCCCGCGCACGGCGGTCAACTCGCGGCGGCGCACTGCCTGGAGCTGCCGTTCGTGTTCGACAACTTCGACAAGTGGTCGCAGGCTCCCTTCCTGGCGGGGCTGAATCCCAGGGTCCGTGACGGCCTCGCCTCGACGATGCACACGGCCTGGATCTCCTTCATCCGCACCGGCGCCCCCCATCACCACCCCATGCCGCAATGGGGCCGCTACGAACAGGACACCCGCACGACGATGGCCTTCGACTCGGTCACCAACGCCGTGGACGACCTCGCGGGTTACTGGCGGCGCCTGCACCATCCGGCAGGGCGCTGACCGTCCGATCGAGGGGGTCGCCGGCGCGGGGCCGGTGACCCCCTGCAGGTGGCGCGGGCCCGGGGCCGCGGGCATCTCGTCGGGCTGCCGGCAGGGGCCACGCTCGTCGCCTCGGGCAACGGTGGTGTCCACCAGGTGAGTTACCGGCCGGAAGGCATAGGTCCGCACGTGAGGATCCGGTAGCTTTCCGTCACGTCGCCGCCACACCCGGGGCACAGGGCCCCACGGGACTTGCGGCGCGAAGGACCCGACACCTGTTGACGACAGCGACCGAAGTCTTCACAGTCAGGCCGTTCACCCCGCACTGCCAGGTGATCCACACCGAAGGCGATCATGCCGTGATCGGCATCTCGCCCGGGAACAGCTACTTCTCCGCCCAGCGTGTCCTCGACCTCGCCCAGTGGGGCCTGCGCAACTTCGCGCAGGTGGACATCATCTACACCGACCTGCACGTGGCCGAGATGTACGAGGCCCTCGGCTACGACGCCGACGAAGCCCGGCGCAAGGCGGTCAAGAACCTGCGCGGCGTCCGCGCCAAGGTCAACAACGCGGCGGCCGAGGCCGACCCCAGCGGCGAGCGCCTGCGCGCCCGCCCCATGTCGGCCCTCACCGACATCCCCGCCTACCGCAGGCTCCACAGCCACCTGTACAACCTGCTCGACAGCGACCCGGAATTCCGCAGCACCTGCAATTCCCTGGTCGACTCGTTCCTCTCCTCCAAGGTGCTGGGCGGCAAGACCGCCACCACCCGGCAGCGCGAGGTCTGCCTGGAGTACGTCTGCGCCGAAGCGCCGCTCTTCCTCGACACCCCGGCCATTCTCGGGGTGCCGTCCTCCCTGAACTGCTACCACCAGCTCCTGCCGATGGCGGAACTGCTCTACTCGCGCGGCTCCGGTCTGCGCGCCTCCCGCAACCAGGGCCACGCCGTCATCACCCCCGCCGAAGGATCAACCGATGTCCACTGAGACCCTCCTCGACTTCCCGTTCTCCGCACGTGGTGACCAACTCCCGCACGAGGTAGAGGCGTTGCGTGACGAGCCGGTCAAGCGGGTGCGCACGATCGCCGGTGACGAGGCCTGGCTCGTGTCCTCGTACGAACTGTGCAAGCAGGTCCTCGAAGATCCCCGGTTCAGCCTGAAGGACACCTCCGCGCCCGGCGTGCCCCGCCAGTACGCGCTGACGATCCCGCCCGAGGTCGTCAACAACATGGGCAACATCACCGGCGCAGGCCTGCGCAAGGCCGTGCTGAAGGCGATCAACCCCAAGACCGACGGCCTCACCGACTGGATGCGCGGCCACGCCTCCGAACTCGTCG
The DNA here is from genome assembly GCF_026343255.1 of Streptomyces sp. NBC_00086. Lineage (NCBI taxonomy): Bacteria > Bacillati > Actinomycetota > Actinomycetes > Kitasatosporales > Streptomycetaceae > Streptomyces > Streptomyces sp. NBC_00086. The sequence goes on from NZ_JAPELZ010000001.1 coordinate 934,774, forward strand.
ACGGCCTCCTCACCCACGGGGCGCCGGTCGACCTGCGCAGCCAGTTCACCAACCCGTACGCCGAGAACCTGCATTGCCGCATCCTCGGCATCCCGCAGGCCGACGCCCCGCGCCTGGCGTCCAGCCTCGACATCGCGTTCATGAACTCGGCCTGCCCCGTCACCGGTGCCAAGCTCAACTGGGACCGGGACATGGCTTATATGGTCGAGCGCCTCGACGACCCCGCCACCACCGGGCTCGTCTCCGAGCTTGCGGCCCTGCGCACGGACCCCCAGTACGCGCACCTCACCGACGAGATGCTCGCCACGGTCGGGGTCACCCTGTTCGGCGCCGGGGTCATCTCCACCATGGGCTTCCTGACGATGGCGGTCTTCTCCCTGCTCCAGAACCCGGACGTGTGGGAGCAGTTGCGGAAGTCGCCGGAGAAGATCCCGGGCGCCGTGGACGAACTCCTGCGGGTCAACCTCTCGATCGCCGACGGCCTGCCCCGTCTCGCCCTCGAAGACCTCACCCTCGGGGACGTCGAGGTGAAGAAGGGGGAGCTCCTCCTCGTCCTGGTCGAGGCCGCCAACACCGACGCGGCCGTGTTCACCGACCCCCACGTCGTCGACATCGACCGGGAGAACGCGGGCACCCACCTCTCCTTCGGCGGTGGACAGCACTACTGCCCCGCCACCGCGCTCGGCAAGCGGCACGCCGAGATCGCCATCGAGGTGCTCCTGGAGAAGATGCCCCGCCTCCAGCTCGCCGTGCCGGTCGACCAGCTCGTCTGGCGCACCCGGTTCATGAAGCGGCTCCCGGAGCGGCTCCCCGTCCTCTGGTAGCAGGACCGTAGTGGACGAGCGGCCCCGCCCGGAACTCCGGGCGGGGCCGCTCGCCGTGGCGGACCGTACCGCGTCACGCGGTGAAGGGGGCGCCGTCCAGGGTCCAGTGGGGATCCAGGCCGATGCCCAGCGCCGCGTACACATGGGCGGCGACATCGGTGTGCCGGACCGCCGGCGGGGTCGCGCCCGCGACCAGGCCGGGACCGCTCGCCGCCACCCAGGCGGTGCGCTCCAGCTCGCTGCGCCCTCCGTGGCCCCCTTCGTCGCGGTGGCCGTGGTCGGTCACCACGATGACCGTCCACTGCTCCCCGGGGTGGCCGGGACGGTCGCGGACCGCCTTGAGCAGCCGGCCCAGGCGCTGGTCCGCCGTCTCGATCGCCCGGCGGTACTCCGGGCCGCAGCCGAGGAAGTGGGCGGTCTCGTCGACGGCTCCGAGGTAGACGAAGGAGGCGTCGAGGTCTTCTCCGGAGCCCAGGACGCGCGCCGCTTCGGCCGTCACGGCCTCGTCGACCTCTTCCCAGCCCTCCGGCGTGTCCGCGCGGGGAGCGATGAAGGCGAGCCGGCTGGGTGCGGTGAAGAGCGGGCCGCCCTGCTGGGCGAGGAAGAGGGGGGCCCAGCCGCCGGCGGCGAAGGTCCGCCGGCCGCATTCGAGTGCCAGACGGGTGGTGAAGTCGGGGAAGACGTCGAGCCGGTTGCCGTCGAGACGGTTGCCCCAGACCCCGTGCTTGGCCACGGTGACCCCGGTGGCGATGGTGGCCCAGCAGGGCCCGGACATCGTCGGCGTGGCCTCGTCGATCTCGACGGGGGCCAGGAAGCCCTCGCCGGCCATCTCGTCGAGGTGGGGGGTGTCCAGCTCGGCCAGCAGGTCGAGCCGTACGCCGTCGATGCCGACGACCAGGACGTGTTGAGTGGGCATGGAAGCGTCCAGAGTGTCCGTGGGTGGATGGGTGGATGGGTGGATGGGCGGGTGGGTGCGCGTGGGCGCGGGGCCGGCCTGGTGTCCCTTGCGCCTACGGGCCAACGGGCCTACGGGGCTGTGGACCTACGGGCCTATGGCCCCGCGGCCCTGCGGCCCCGCGGCCCACAGGGCGAGTCGGCGGCCTACGGAGCCCCCGCCTGCAGGCGGTGCGCGCCCTCCGCCGGGGTGACGGTGAGGAGCCGCGGGAGCCGGTGGCCCGCCGCGCCGAAGGCCGCCGTGACGTGGTCGCCCACCGCGTCCTCGCGCCCCGCCTCCACCAGCGCGATGACGGAGCCGCCGAAGCCGCCTCCCGTCATCCGGGCGCCGAGGGCCCCGGCGTCCAGCGCGGCCGCCACGGCGAGGTCGGTCTCCGGGCAGGAGACCCGGTAGTCGTCGCGGAGCGACGCGTGACCGGCGGTGAGGATCGGGCCGAGGGCGGCCGCGTCGTCCGCCCGGAGCCGGGCGACGGCTTCGGCGACCCGGCCGTTCTCGGTCACCACGTGGCGGACCAGCGGGACGAGTTCCACCGGGAGGTCGTCCAGCGCCGCCGCGAGGTCTCCGGCGGGCAGGTCCCGCAGGGCGCGCAGGCCGAGCAGCCCGGCCGCCCGTTCACAGCCCGCGCGCAGGGCCGCGTACGCCCCGTCGCCCAGGTCGTGGGAGACCCGGGTGTCGATCACGAGCAGTCCGAGTCCCTGCCCCGGGAGGTCGAAGGGCACCTGCCGGTGCAGCTCCGGGGTGCGGGCGTCGAGGTGGAGGGCGGCCCCGGTGGTGCAGCACACGGAGGCCATCTGGTCCATGATCCCGCAGGGCACGCCGGCGAAGGCGTTCTCCGCCCGCTGGGCGATCCGGGCCAGTTCGGGCCCGGGCAGCCCGAGGCCGTGCAGCTCGTCGTAGGCGACGGCGACCACGCACTCCAGCGCGGCGGAGGAGGAGAGGCCCGCGCCGGTGGGGACCGTGCTGTCGAAGTGGAGGTCCGCGCCCCCGACGGGGTGTCCCGCCTCGGCGAGGGCCCAGACCGCACCGGCCGGGTACGCGGCCCAGCCCGGCACGGCTCCGGGGGCCAGGGCGGCCACGGCCAGTTCGATGGTCCGGCCGTCGCCCTGTGCGCTGTGCAGCCGCAGTCGCCCGTCCGTACGGGCGCGGGCGGCGAGCAGGGTGGTGTGCGGGAGGGCGATGGGGAGGGCGAACCCGTCGTTGTAGTCGGTGTGTTCACCGATCAGGTTGACCCGGCCGGGCGCCGCCCAGATCCCGTCGGGAGAGCCTCCGTAGAGCTTCGTGAAGGTGCTCGCGGCCCGCTCGTTCCGGTTCACGCGAGGGCCTCCCGCAGTCGTCGTGCCGCGGTCTCGGGGGCCACGTCGTTGATGAAGGCTTCCGCCCCGGACTCCGTCCCGGCGAGGAACTTGAGCTTGTCGGGGGTCCTGCGGATGGTGAACAGCTCCAAGTGCAGGGCCAGTTCCTCCCCGCCGGTGCGGGGAGCCTGGTGCCACGCGGAGATGTACGGGGTGGGGGCAGGCCCCTGCGGCCGCTCCGCCTCCGTCTCCGACTCCTGATCCGGTACGGGGAACAGCCGGTCGAAGCGGCGCAGCAAGTCGAGGTAGAGGCCGGGGAACTCGGCACGCTCGGCTTCGGTGAGGCAGGTCAGGTCGGGGACCCGGCGGTTCGGGTAGAGGTGGACCTCGTACGGCCAGCGGGCGGCGTAGGGCACGAAGGCGGTCCAGTGCTCCCCTGCCGTCACCACCCGCTCGGTGGCGGCGCGGGCCGTGGCCAGCAGGTCCTCGAAGAGGTTGCGGCCGGTGGCGGCGCGGTGCGCCGCCGCGGCGGCCGTCATCTTGGCGGTGCGCGGCGTGACGAAGGGGAAGGCGTAGATCTGGCCGTGCGGATGGGCGAGGGTCACCCCGATCTCGGCTCCCCGGTTCTCGAAGCAGTACACCTGCTCGACTCCGGGGAGGGCGGAGAGATCCGCGGTGCGGTCGGTCCACGCGTCCAGCACCAGGCGTGCGGCGGCCGGGGTGAGGTCGGCGAATCCGGCGTCGTGGTCGGGGGTGAAGCAGACGACTTCGCAGCGTCCGGCCTCGCCCGCGAGGGAGGGGAAGCGGTTCTCGAAGACGGCCACCTCGTAGTCGGCGGCGGGGATCTCGCTGAGCCGGCCGTCCCGGGAGGGGCAGAGCGGGCATTCGCCGGCGGGCGGGTGGTAGATCCGGTTCTGGCGGTGCGAGGCGATGGTGATCCAGTCACCGGTGGCCTCGTCGCGCCGCAGTTCCGGGCGGCTGTCCACCGGATCGAGCGGGCGCAGGTCGGGCGCTTCGCGCACGGCACCTTCGCCGGCGTCGAAGTAGATCAGTTCGCGGCCGTCCGCGAGTTTCGCGAGGGTCTTCTTCACCCGCCGAGAATAAACACTCTCCAACATTTTCCACCAGCCCACGCCGATCTTTCCCTCAGACTCCAACAACATTGCCGTGTTATCTTGCTGCCTTCTGACCGGTTTCGCCGATTCCCTGGAGCGACCCGTGGCCGAGCAGGCTGCCCAACTGGCCCACCAGCGACGTGCTCTCATCCTGGACGCGGTCCGGCGCGAGGGTGCGGTGCGGGTGGCGGACCTGGTCGGTCAGCTCGGCGTCTCGGACATGACCGTCCGCCGGGACCTGGACGCCCTCGCACGGCGCGGGGTCGTGGAGAAGGTCCACGGCGGAGCCGTCGCCCCGGCCGGGGCGAGCGGGCACGAGCCGGGGTTCGAGGCCAAGTCGGACCTGGAGGGCGACGCCAAGGCCGCCATCGCGGACACGGCCGCGACCCTGGTGGAGCCGGGCAGCGTGGTCGCCGTCTCGGGCGGCACCACCGCGCACGCCGTCGCCGCCCGGCTCCTCGGGGTACCGCGGCTCACGATCGTCACCAACTCCCTCCCGGTGGCGCAGCTGGTGTGGGCCGACGCCCTGGGCCGCGGGGCCGAAGCCCCCACCCTGCTGCTCACCGGCGGCTCCCCCACCCCCTCGGCCGCCCTCGTCGGACCGCTCGCCGACCAGGCGATCGCCTCCCTCCACGTGGACCTGCTCTTCCTCGGCGCGCACGGGGTGGCGCAGGGCTCCGGGCTGACCACCCCGAACCTCATGGAGGCCCAGACCAACCGGGCCCTGGTCGCCTCGGCACGCCGGGTCGCCGTCGTGGCGGACCACAGCAAATGGGGCGTGGTGGGCCTCAGCGGCTTCGCCGCGCTCCACCAGGCCGACTGGTTCATCACCGACGCCGGCCTGCCCGCCCCCGCCCGCGCCGCGCTCACGGATGAGGTGGGCGAACTCCTCGTCGCGGGCGAGCAGCGGGACTGAGCCACCGCTCGGGCGCCGACGCGCTCCTCACTTCTCCCCTCTGGATGCTTCGGGTCGAGCCGAGTGTGACCACGAACGCCGCCGGGGCTCCACCGGCACCGGCGGGTTCGGGCGGGCGGAGCGGAGTGGGGTCAGGAGGCCCGCGGCGGCTATCAGGAGGCAGAGGGCTCCCGCGGCCAGGCTCGTCGACGGGACCCCGTGCCGGGCTGCCAGGGCGGTCAGCGCGGCGGCTCCCAGCGGGCCCGAGGCGTTGTGGACCGTCCAGAAGGCGGAGGTGACCCGCCCGAGCAGGTGGTCCGGGGTGACTTCCTGACGCAGGGTCATGGAGCTGATGCCGCCCAACGTCAGCCCGAACATGAAGAGGGCGGCCATCGCCGCGATCACGGGCACGCTGCTGCTGGCCCCGATGCCCGCCACCGCCACGCCGATCAGCGCGACCGCGCCGAGCCAGCACGGGCCGAAGCCGAGGATCCGGCGCAGCGGCCCGGCCGCGAAGGAGGCGCACACGACGCCGATGCCGCTCACGGCCATCACGTAGCCGACGGTCGCCGGGGCGCGCTCGAGGTCGTCCCGGAGGCGGAAGATCAGCAGGTCGGTGGCACCGACCGTGACGAAGGTGAGGAGGGTCAGCAGGACGGTCAGCGGGCGCAGCAGGGCGTGCGCCCACAGGAAGCGGAAGCCGACCACGAACACCGCGCGCAGGGAGGTCTTCGCCTCCGGCCGGGGAGTCGCATCATTCCCCCGGGCACCGAAACGCACCCAGCGCAGGCTGACCGCCGAGACGAGGAAGGTCGCCCCGTCCAGGGCCAGCGCCCAGGATCCGCCGACCCCGGCGACGAGCAGGCCCGCCACGATCGGGCCGAGGAGGGTGCCGAGGGCGAAGGTGCCCATCAGCCGTCCGTTGGCGGCGGCCAGGTCGCCCGGTTCGACCAGGGAGGGCACGGCGCTCACGTAGGCCACGTCGAAGAGCGTCTTCAGTACGGTGACCAGCGCGGTCAGGACGTACAGCAGCCAGATCTGCGGGCCGGCGAAGGACCACACCAGCGGTACGGAGCCCAGCAGCACCGCCCGCGCGAGATCGCAGCCGATCATCAGGCGGCGGCGGTCGACCCGGTCCACCACATGGCCCGCGAAGGTTCCCGTGGCGATGGCGAAGACCCCGGAGAGGGCCGTGATCAGGCCCAGCTCGACCAGGGATCCGGTGGCGTCGAGGACGAGCAGCGGCAGGGCGAGCATCGATACCGAGCCGCCGAGCACCGACAGGGCCTGGCCGAGCCAGAAGACGGTGAAGGAGCGGTTGTGGATCAGTCCGGGACGTTGGCCCGTCATCCCAGCAGGGCGTAGACGGTGGAGGCCTTCGCGGCCGGTTCTTCGGCGCCCTCGGGCGTCATGGTGATGTCGGCGAAGGCCATCCGCTTGCCGAGTTTGGTGACCCGTACGTCGATCAGCACATCGGCGCCGACCACCGGCCGCTGGAAGCTGGTGGACTGCTGGACGGTGGTCATCGGGCCGTAGGCCCCGCGCGCGGCGGAGATCGCGATGACGGTGGCGGTGTCCGCGGCGGCCATCAGGGCCTGGCCGCTGAGGCCCCCGCCGTCGCGGGCGAGGGTGTCGGACCAGGGCAGCCGCAGTACGGCGTGCCGTTCGCCGGTCTCCTGGACGGTGAGTCCGAGGGCGAGCACCCAGGGGGCGAAGTTGTCGTGGAGGATCTTGTCCGCGTCTGCCGGTGTCAGCGTCGTCACCGGGTGATTGTGGCGGCCCGGCCCGGGCCGCCACAACTCCCTTTGCGCCAGGCGCGCCTCAGAGGGTGGCGGCCAGTTCCGTGCCCTGGCGGATGGCCCGCTTGGCGTCCAGTTCGGCGGCCACGTCGGCGCCGCCGATCAGGTGCGCCTCGATGCCGGCCGCGCGCAGGGCCTCGTACAGGTCGCGGCGCGGTTCCTGGCCGGTGCACAGGACCACCGTGTCGGCGGGTACGAGGCGCTGCTCGCCCTCCACCGTGATGTGCAGGCCCTCGCCGTCGATCCGGTCGTACGCGGCCCCCGCGACGGAGACGACACCGCGGTGCTTGAGTTCCGCCCGGTGGATCCAGCCGGTGGTGGTGCCGAGCCCGGAGCCGACCTTGGTGGTCTTGCGCTGGAGCAGGTGGACCTGGCGCGGCGGGACGGGGCGCTCGGGAGCGGTGAGGCCGCCGGGGCCGGTGTAGGCGGTGTCCACGCCCCAGTGGCGGAAGTAGACCTCGGGGTCCTGCGAGGCGCCTTCGCCGCTGTCGGTGAGGAACTCGGCGACGTCGAAGCCGATTCCGCCGGCGCCGAGGACGGCGACGCGCTGCCCGACGGGGGCGCCGTCGCGCAGGACGTCGAGGTAGCTGACGACGTTGGGGCCGTCGACGCCCTCGATGTCCGGGATGCGGGGGGTGACGCCGGTGGCGACGACGACCTCGTCGTAGCCGCGCAGGGTCTCGACGTCGGCGCGGGTGTTCAGCTTGACCTCGACCGCGTGCTCGGCGAGCTGGGTGCCGTAGTAGCGGATGGTCTCCTCGAACTCCTCCTTGCCGGGGATGCGGCGGGCGATGTCGAGCTGGCCGCCGATGTGGCCGGAGGCTTCGTAGAGGGTGACGGCGTGGCCGCGTCCGGCGGCGGAGACGGCGCAGGCCAGGCCGGCCGGGCCGGCTCCGACGACGGCGACGCGCTTCTTCAACTGGGTCGGAGACAGGATGAGTTCCGTCTCGTTGCAGGCGCGCGGGTTGACCAGGCAGGTGGTGAGCTTGCCGCTGAAGGTGTGGTCCAGGCAGGCCTGGTTGCAGCCGATGCAGGTGTTGATGGTCTCGGAGCGGCCGGCGGCGGCCTTGGCGACGAAGTCGGCGTCGGCGAGGAAGGGGCGGGCGAGCGAGACCAGGTCGGCGCGGCCGTCGGCGAGCAACTCCTCGGCGATCTCCGGGGTGTTGATGCGGTTGCTGGTGACGAGGGGGACGGAGACCGCGCCCATCAGCCGCTTGGTGACCCAGGTGTAGGCGCCGCGCGGGACCGAGGTGGCGATGGTGGGGATGCGGGCCTCGTGCCAGCCGATGCCGGTGTTGATGATGGTGGCGCCGGCCGCCTCGATCTCCTTGGCGAGGTGGACGACCTCGTCGAGGGTGGAGCCGCCGGGGATGAGGTCGAGCATCGAGAGGCGGTAGACGAGGATGAACTCCTCGCCGACGGCCGCGCGGGTGCGCCGGACGATCTCCAGCGGGAAGCGCACGCGGTTCTCGTAGGCGCCGCCCCAGCGGTCGGTGCGCTTGTTGGTGGCGGCGGCGATGAACTCGTTGACCAGGTAGCCCTCGGAGCCCATGATCTCGACGCCGTCGTAGCCGGCCAGCTTGGCGAGGCGGGCGGCGCGGACGAAGTCCTCGATGGTGCGCTCGACTTCGGCGTCGGTGAGCGCGTTCGGGACGAAGGGGCTGATGGGAGCCTGGAGGGCGCTGGGGGCGACCAGGTCCTTGTGGTAGGCGTAGCGGCCGAAGTGGAGGATCTGCATCGCGATCTTCCCGCCCTCGGCGTGCACCGCGTCGGTGACCACCCGGTGCTCGGCGGCCTCCTCCTCGGTGGTGAGGCGGGCGCCTCCCTCGAAGGGCCGGCCGGCGTCGTTCGGGGCTATGCCGCCCGTCACGATCAGGCCGGCGCCGCCGCGGGCACGCTCGGCGTAGAAGGCGGCGAGGCGCTCGAAGCCCCGCTCGTGCTCTTCGAGGCCGGTGTGCATGGAGCCCATGATCACGCGGTTCGGCAGGGTGGTGAAGCCGAGGTCCAGGGGGCTCAGCAGGTGCGGGTACCGGCTCTGGGGACTCATGAGGGGCGCCTCCTCGCGCGGGGGTGATGAACCTGTTCTAGCTGAGCGGGCGCTTATTATGCAACTAGGTGCACAACCGAGTGCGGAACCCCGCGCCCCGGAGATCCGCCGATTCCCAGGGCCAAGGGCCTTCACCGGCGGGACCTGTGGCGCAGTTCACGGCCGGGGTGATCGCGAAGGATGGGGGGATGCCCGCATTCCCCGCCCCCGAGCGCCGTGCCGCCCGCATGCGCCACGGCGCCCCCGCTCTGCGCGCGGCCCTTGCCGGCGCCGCGGCCACGGTGCTCCTCGCCGGCTGCGCCATCGCCGAGTCCGACACCGACCGGCTCGGCCGCAAGGCCGCGGCGGACGCCGTGGACCCCGTGGACACGGCCGCCTCCCCACCGTCGACCGCGCCCGGGCCCGCCCCCGACCCGACCCGCTCCCCCGCGCCCGAGGCCCGGCTCCTGCGGAACCCGCCCCGCCAGGTGCGCCCGGCGATCGCCCCCGCGCACGGCACGACGGTCGGCATCGGCCAGCCCGTCTCCCTGGCCTTCAAGGGCCAGAAGGTGGACCCCGCGCTCCGGGCCGGCATCGAGGGCCGCATGGAGATCAAGACCTCCACCGGGGTCGTCGGCGCCTGGCACTGGGCGGAGGCCAAGGGGGACACGCACCTCCACTTCCGGCCGCGGGAGTACTGGCCGGCGGGCACCGAGGTGACCCTCGACGCCAGGCTCGCGGGAGTGAAGCTGGACGACCGCACCGCCGCCGGAAACCGCAGGCTGACCTTCCGGGTGGGCCCCGCGATGGTCAGCAAGGTGGACCTCGCCGCGCACACGCTCACGGTGGTCAAGGACGGCACGCCCCTGCGGACCATCCCGGTCAGCGGCGGCGACGTCATCGAGGTGACGGGCACGACCGGCAAGCCCATGGACCACTTCGGCAACGGCTACGGCGACTGGAACCTGAGCTGGGACGAATGGCTGCGGGGCAGCACCCTGGGCGCCTCCAAGAGCTGAGCCCGACGGCGCGCCGGAGCCCGCCCGGTCGTGTGCGTACCGCTCGCGCTGCTCCTGGTCGCCGCCAGAGGCTGTTCGGGCGCGACTCGGAGCCGAACGGCATCCAGCCCGGACGTACCGCGGGGTGGGGCCGGTCGGCGGCAACTCCACTGTCCGGCCCTGGCGGACCTCCGTAGCGACCGGCAGCCCCTACATGGCGGACCGCAGCATCCCGGCCGTCTTGGCCATGGCGGCCTTCGTCGCCTCGTCCGTCGCGGTCCGTGCGGCGTCCTCCAGCAGGAGGGCGGCCTGTGTCAGCTCCCGTCGGCGTCGCTGGTCTTCGTCGGCCGACGGAGTAGGGGTACACGCCCTGGGGCCGAGTCCCTGGACGCCGACCCGGCTTCTGGGTTGTCGCGCCTTGCCCGGCCCTGTCACTCGGGTGCGTACGGTCCTGATGCCGCCCGTGTGGTCTGGAGGGCGGCCAGTCTGTGTACGAAGCGGATCGCGAGGAGGGCGGCCACGAGCGACAGCACGCCTTGTACGGCGGCTGCGCCGGCGGCGGCGGAGAGGCCCGCCGCGTCGGTGGCGCTGTCGTACAGGGACCCGTATTACACGCGGTCGGCGAGCAGGGACAGGATCCACATCAGCCACCACCAGGTGATGAACGCGGTCGAGGTGGGCCGGTCGGAGCCGTTGGGGCTGAGCTGGCGGCTCGCTTCCCAGGTCTCCCTGGCGACGCGGACGGGGATGACCAGGTTGCCGAAGGGGATGAACCAGCCGCCGATGGCCCAGCCGCTCGACCGGGTTGCCGTGTCGGGCCTGAAGGCCTTGGCGGTCTTGTGCGCGAGGTAGAACCAGGTGATGAAGACGCCGGCAGTGGCGAGCAGGAGCGGAATCTGGATGAGGGCGGCCAAGGCCATGAGCGCGTCCGGCGGGGTGAGGCTGTCGGCCGTGCCCGCGTCGGGGTACCGGCCGCTCTCCAGTACCGAGCGGACGTAAAGGCCGGCTCCTGCCAGGAGCAGGGCGTACGCGCCGGAGACCGAGAGCAGCACGATCGTGGCGATGGACAGGCCACGGGGCGGGCGGGGCGTGTCAGGCAGCGAGTTCCAGCCCGGCAACGGCTGGACGGGTATCGCTTGGTGGGCGTAGTTGGGGTCAGGCGCCGCGGGTGGCGGCGAGCCGGGCGTGCTGTAGGACATGAAGTGGTACCCCCCACGGGAACGTGAACGTGTGACGCGAAAAGGAGGAAGGCGGCCGGCTGACGCGCGCGGCGCCCCTCGGCACTCCCGGCTATGCCGGAGTTTCGGGTTGGGTGCTGATCCGTACCGCCTGGTGCGGCCGTCCGCCGGACTCTGCCAGTCGGCTGCGGGGAGATCAAGTGATCTTGAGGGGGGACATGTCGAGGCATCAACCCCAAACGGGCGCGAGACGGTCGACCGGCCGTCACCGTCGCGCACTGCGTCCGGACATCGGCCGATGGCAAGCCATCCGGAGCCGCGACCTGGGACGAGCGGCTCTCCTTCGTACCCGACTACCGCGACCGGACTGGACGGCCCTCGGCGCCTTCGCCGAGCGCCTCTACGCCGAGTCCGAGCAGCATCGCCGAAACTGCTCGGCACGCGTCTCCGGCAGGGTGTGCTAGCCGGCTGTCTCCAGCTGCTCGTGCTGACGCTTCATGAGCGAGACCGGAGCGGGTTGTCCATCCGAGGGGGTGAGATAGACGGCCAGTGAGCCACCGGTTCGCACGATCGTCATGATCTGCCGCTTGGCGGGAGCCTCGTCGGCGGTCACGGAGTAGGAGACGGATTCGTCACCCACGTCGACTGCCGGCAGCGCCGCCAGGGTGACCGGGTCCGACCAGCCGCGTTGGGAGGAAGCCGAGAAGCTCTTGCACGTGGTGAGAGCCGCGTTCAGCTCGCTCATCCAGCCCTTCGCCTCACCCGTCGCGAAACTGGAGAGCACGATGCTCCCGCCGGTGTTTCCGTTCTTGTCCTGAAGCACCGCCCAAACCGTCCCGGTGGGTTGGTGCTTGGGCTTGACGCTCGTCAGGTCGGTCAGCGGCCGACAGGCCGGATCGGACGCCGTGACGACGTCCTCTTCCTCCAGCAAGGGATCTCGCTCGGGCATCACGGTGAACCCGGAGTGCTTGCCTGCCAGCAGGGCGTCCGCGAGTTGTGCCGAGGTGAGCATCGCGCGCCCCTTCTCTCCCTCCTCCCCCTTCTGTCCCGTCTCTCCGGTCTTCCCACTGGTGCAGCCCGCTGCTGCGGAGGACAGGACAAGGAGCACCGCCACCCCCCGTATGAAGCCACGCACGCTGTTTCTCCATCGTCGAAGGCAGGAAACCGAGATTCTGTCAGGTGCGGACGGTCCGGCTGTCGGCAGGATGGTTGTTCTCTTGGTGCAGGTGGCGGCCGGCCATCCCGCCGGCCGGATGGCGGGGTGGCCGGCGAGCGGACGGGGCCGCGAGGGCGAAGCGTTGGGCCGGTTCGGAGGGAAGCGGGGCGTGGTGGCCGGGCGGTGGTTCAGGAGGCCTTGCTGAGCTTCTTCCATTCGTCGTAGCCGATGCTCCAGTCGGCGTATCCGTTGCCGGGGCCGTCGGCGTTCTTGATGGCTTCCTGGCCCTTGATCGTGATCAGGTCGCCGAGGATGGTGTTGTCGAAGATCCACTTCGCATCGGCCGGGGTCATGCCGATGCAGCCGGCGCTGTGGTTGGTGTTGCCGACGTACTTCTGCGCCTCGGGAACCCCTTCGTGGATGTAGGCGCCGGTGTCGGTCACCCGCATGCCCCAGTTGACCACCACGTCGTAGTCCACCGGCCCGCCCACGGACGCGGAGGTCATGTGCACCTTGGGTTCCCGGGTCTTGAGGGCGTAGGTGCCCAGTCGGGACTGGCGGCCCTTGACGGGCTGCCCGCCGGACATGGGGATGGACTTCACCACCTTGCCGTCACGCTCGACGATGAGCCGGTGGGTGTCGAGGTCGGCGGTCAGCTGCTGGTCACGGCCGATCTTGAACGTCCGGTTCAGGTCGCGGTCGAAGTGCGCGCCGCCGGGGTCGACCGTGGTGAGCGTGCCCTTGACCGTGACGTCCGTGCCGGGCTTCCAGGGGTCCCTGGGGCGCCAGTCCAGGCGGTCGTGGCCCGAGGGTGTGGTCACCCAGCCCCAGGAACCCTCGGTCGGGGTCGACGCGGTGACCGTCAACGCCTTCTCCACCGCGGCCTTGTCCTTCACCGGCTTCTCGAACTGCAAGGACACCGGCTGACCCGTACCCACCGTCTTCCCCGCCCCCGGAATCAGGTCGAAGTCCAGTACGGCTCCGGTGGTCACCTTCGGCGGAACGGCCGCCTGTGACGCCGCGGCCTGCACACCCGCCACGTCGGCGGACACCTTCGAGTCGTCCGCCCGAACCGTGTCCCCGCCGGAGCCGCAGGCCGTGAGGAGCAACAGCCCGGCGACGGCGGCGAACAGCGGGGCCGCGGCGCGGCCACGACCGCGGACGGAAGCCGCCGGGGTCGTCTGGGGGCGAACACGCATCATGGTGGACGGCTCTTCTCTGGAAAGGGCTGGCTGGTACAGCTGTGAGGACGGCTGCCGTCAGACAAGCGGTTCTTATCTGCTGATGACCGTTGTGTGACAAACGACAGGCCCGTCTCGTCGCGGATCGGCCAGGCCGGAAGCCGGGTCCCCGCTCATGGCTCGGGCAGGCGGCAGCCAGGAGGGGCGTGCCCACGACGTCCGCCGCCACCTCGACAAGCCGGTGGTCGCCCAACGCATTGCGAAGTCCCGGGTGCTCTGAGCCGCGTGCGCTGCCCGCCCACCCGGTGGGCCCGTGGGGCTCTACGTACTAGGGGACACGGTCGGTCAGCACATCGCCAGGCCGGACGCCGCCAAGCAGTTCACCGCCATCCGCTGCCGGACGTTACCCTCTGCCGGATGACGCCGAAGCCCAGCAGCACCCCGCCGGTCGAGCGGCGCACCGTGACGGTCAACGGCGGAGTGCGCCTCGCCTACGAGGTCACGGGCCCGCCGGCCGGACCGCCGGTGCTCCTGCTCCCCGCGCTCGGCGAGACCGCCGCCGACTGGGTGCCCGTACGGGACGAACTCGCGCGGGAGCGGCGGGTGTTCGCGCTGGACCTGCGCGGCCACGGAGCCAGCGCGTGGCCGTCGGCGTACTCGCTGCCGCTCATGCGGGACGACGTACTGGGCTTCCTGGACGCCCTCGGGCTCGACCGGGTGGACCTGGTGGGCCACTCGATGGGCGGGGTCGTCGCGTACCTGGCCGCCGCCGCGCAGCCGCACCGCATCAGCCGCCTCGTCCTGGAGGACGCCCCCGCGCCGCTCCCCCGCGAGGCCTCGGCCCCCGTACGCCCCGAGGGCGAGCTCTCCTTCGACTGGGCGATGGTGCTCGCGGTCCGCCCCCAGCTCGACCGCCCGGACCCGGCCTGGCTGGCGGACCTGTCCCGGATCACGGCCCCGACCCTGGTCGTGTACGGCGGCCCCGCCAGCCACCTGGCGCCCGCCTCCTTCGACGAGGTGGTCCGCCGCATCCCGGACGCCCGCCTGATCACCCTCGCGTACGGCCACCTGATCCACGCGGCGGCGCCCGCGGAGTTCACGGCGGCCGTCGCGGCCTTCCTCACGGAATGATCCCGGCCGATATCACCGGCCGGGGCGTCGCTCAGGCTGCCGACTGCAGGGCCGAGAGGCGGCGCACGAAGAGGATGGCGGCCACCGCCGCCACGGCGTAGATCAGGTCCGAGGCCGCGCCGAACAGGACGGCGTCGCGCACGGCGTCGTCACTCAGAGCTGTGGCCGCGGACCGGTTGGCGGCGACGGACGCCACCATCGCCGCTCCGAACGTTCCGGCCCAGACGAAGACGGGGGCGGGTGAGGTCAGCGCGGCCTTGCCGGGCAGCCTCGACGCGCTGGCCGCCCACACCTTCATCGCGATCAGGCAAGGCAGGACGGTCCAGCCCACGACCGGGATGAACCAGACTCCGATCGCCCAGCCCGCACCGCCCCGGATGGCTCCCCGCGCGTACACCCCGGCGTTCACCCGGACCCGGTGGAACCAGACGATGAAGACCACCGCTGCGGGGATCATGGCCGTCATGAACAGGCTCACCGAGATCGTGAGCAGCGTCCCCGAGTGTCCCAGCCCGACGGGCTCGGTGTGCTCGTCCAGCCGGAAGTACCGGTTGACCCCGGCGGCCACGGCGAGCAGCCGGGTCAGGGCGCACAGGCCGAGCAGCACGGTCAGAGCCGTGGCCAGTCCCTTCGGCGAGCGGAGCAGCGAGCGCGCCGGAGGCGCGCCGAGCGGAGACAGTCTTGCGGAACCGGGACCGGCGGACATGACGAGGGACCCCCCACGGGTGCGTTGACATGCGGAAACCCGCCTGCTGGGGCGGGAAGGCAGAACATACGGCACCGGTGGGCCCGCGCCGCAGGGCGCCCCGGCGCGCGGGCGCCCTGCGGCGGTGGTGTCAGGCCCGGCGGTGAGGTCAGGCCCGGTGGAGGTTTCAGGCCCGGTGGAGGCGGAGCGTGACGATCTGGAACGGGCGCAGGGTGAGCGGGATCGTCCCGTCCGGGGCGGGGGCGGAGACGGCCGTGCCCTCCAGGGGGCGTTCCAGGAGGTCGCTCTCGATGGCCGCCGACAGCGGGAAGCCCGCCGCGAGGGTGGCGTGCGCGCGGCCGCCCCGGGACTCGTAGAGGCGGACGATCACGTCGCCGCTGCGGTCCTCGGCGAGCTTCACCGACTCGACCACCACCGCGTCCGTGTCGACCGCGACGAGCGGGGCGACCGGGCCCGCGCCGCGCAGCACGCGCTCCGGCAGGTTCAGCGCGTGCCCCTCGCGGACCGCGTCGCCGACGGCCGCGCCGGGGGCCAGCGAGAAGCGCAGGGTGTGCGCGCCCTGGTCGGTCTCCGGGTCGGGGTAGCGCGGGGCCCGCAGGAGGGAGAGGCGGACGGTGGTGGTCTGGCCGCCGTCGGGGCGCATGTCGCGGGTCACGTCGTGGCCGTAGGTGGAGTCGTTGAGGACCGCGACCCCCCAGCCCGGCTCCTCCGCGTGGATCCAGCGGTGCGCACAGATCTCGAACTTGGCTCCCTCCCAAGAGGTGTTCGTGTGGGTGGCCCGGTAGACGTGTCCGAACTGCGTTTCGGAGGCGGATCGTTCGGCCTTGACGTCCAGCGGGAAGGCCGCCTTGAGGAACTTCTCCGTCTCGCGCCAGTCCACGTCCGTGACGATGTCCACCGTCTTGGCCCCGGCCCGGAGCGTGAGCGTCTGGACGACGCGGGACAGGCCGAAGGAGCGGGTCACCCGTACGGCGCCCGATGCCGGACCGGCCTCGGCGACCTCCAGCGCGTCCACGTCCACCAGGTCCGTGACCTTGTTGCGGTAGAACTCGTCGATGTCCCACGCGTCCCACATGTTCGGGAAGTCGGGGTGGATCTGGAGCAGGTTCGCGGCGGCCCCCGGTGCGACCGATTCCCGCCCGGCCTCCAGGTCGTACGCGGACACGATCAGCCCGCGGCCGTCGATCTCCACGAGGAGCCGCCCGTTGGCGAGGACATGGCCGCCGCCGTGCCGCTCCTCCACCGTGACGGGGTGCGCGGCCGCCGCCGGCAGGCCGGCCCCGCCGGCCGGGATCCCGCGCCGGGCGTGCGGGGCGCAGTTGAAGACGAGCTCCTCCTCGCCCTCACCCGCGAGAGCGGTCTGCGCGGCCACGGTGATCGCCGTCAGCTCCTCCCGCACCTTGGCGTACGTCTCGCGCGCCTCGCGGTGCACCCAGGCGATGGAGGAGCCGGGGAGGATGTCGTGGAACTGGTGGAGCAGCACGGTCTTCCAGATCCGCTCCAGGTCCTCGTACGGGTACGCGTACCCCGGGACCTTCACCGCGGCCGTGGACGCCCACAACTCGGCCTCGCGGAGCAGTGATTCGCTGTGCCGGTTGCCCTGCTTGGTCTTGGCCTGGGAGGTGTAGGTGCCGCGGTGCAGCTCCAGGTAGAGCTCGCCGGCCCAGACGGGCGCGTCCTCGTACTCGGCATGCGCCTTCTCGAAGAACGCGTCGGGGCGCTCGATCTCCACGCGCGGGGAGCCTTCGAGGTCCCGCTGCCGCTTGGCGCGGCCGAGCTGCTCGCGGGTCGGGCCGCCGCCGCCGTCACCCCAGCCGAAGGGGGCCAGCGAGCGCGAACCCCGGCCCTTCTCCTGGTAGTTGCGCGCGGCGTGGGCCAGCTGGGCGCCGCCGAGGTCGGAGTTGTAGGTGTCCACCGGCGGGAAGTGCGTGAAGACGCGGGTGCCGTCGATGCCCTCCCACCAGAAGGTGTGGTGGGGGAACTTGTTGACCTGGGACCAGGAGATCTTCTGCGTCAGGAACCACTTCGAGCCGGAGAGCTTGACGATCTGCGGCATGGCGGCGGTGTAGCCGAAGGAGTCGGGCAGCCAGACGTTGTTCGTCTCGATGCCGAACTCGTCCATGAAGAACTTCTTGCCGTACAGGAACTGGCGGGCCATGGCCTCGCCGCCGACCATGTTGGTGTCGGACTCGACCCACATGCCGCCGACCGGCACGAACTGCCCGTCGGCGATCTTCTTCTTGACCCGCTCGAAGAGCTCGGGACGGTGGGTCTTGATCCAGTCGAGCTGCTGAGCCTGGGACATGGCGAAGACGAACTCGGGGTGCTCCTCCATCAGGCCCAGCATGTTGGAGGTGGTCCGCGCGACCTTGCGCACGGTCTCGCGCAGCGGCCACAGCCACGCGGAGTCGATGTGGGCGTGGCCGATCGCGCTGATCCGGTGCGCGGAGGAGTTGGCGGGGGCGGCCAGTACGGTGGCGAGCCGCGCGCGGGCGTCGGCCGCGGTGCCGGGGACGTCGCAGAGGTCCACCGCGTCGAGGGCGGAGTCGAGGGCGCGCAGGATCTCGTAGCGCCGGGCATCGCGCTCGTCGAGCTGTGTCATCAGGTCGTAGAGGACTTCGAGGTCCTGTACGAGTTCCCAGACCTCGGTCTCGAAGACGGCGAGGTCCATCCGGGCGAGCCGGTAGAGGGGCTGGTCGCCGCTTGTCCGCTTGTCGCCCTCGTAGGTGACGGAGTGGTCGACGAGGATCGGGTTGGAGGCGCCTTCGACGTACCACTCGATGCTCTCGTCGCCGGCCGCGCGGTCGGCGACGCGCACCCAGTCGTTGTACGGGTTGAGCGCCTTGACCTCGCCGCCGTCGGCGCGGTGGACCAGGCCCTCGCACTGGAAGCCGGGCATCATCCGGTCGAAGCCGAGGTCGAGTACGGCTTCGACGGTGCGGCCGGCCCAGTCGGCGGGGACGGTGCCGGTGACCTTGAACCAGGTGGTGCCCCAGGCCGGGCCCCACAGGTCGCCGATGGCGCAGGGTTCGTAGGAGGCCGCCAGGCCCTCGGCGACGGGGACGGGCTCGCCGGGTGCCTCCCAGCGCTCGACGGTCAGCGGGACCGAGCGCGAGTGGACGGCGGGCTTGATGCGCTCCTTGAGGACACGGCGGAGGCGGTGTTCGGTGATGCTGCGGTCGTCGTGCATGACGGCTGCTCCAAGGTGGGGTGGACTGCGATCCTGCGCTCGGTCGGGCGGTGGGCCGCCGGGGCCCGGTCAGGTCTTGACGGCTCCCTCGCCGACGCCCTTGAAGAAGAAGCGCTGAAGGGCGAAGAAGAGCAGCATCATCGGGATCAGCGCGGCCATCGCACCGGCGGCGATGATCCGCTGGTCGCTGACGGTGGTGGCGCCGGCCAGGGTCTTCAGGCCGAGCTGGAGGGTGTAGTTGTCGCTGTTGGTCAGCACCAGCAGCGGCCAGAGGAAGTCGTCCCAGGCGCCCATGAAGCTGGTGATGCAGACGACGGCCAGGGCTCCCTTGGCGGCGGGGAGGAAGACCCGGGTGAAGCGGGTCCACTCGTTCGCGCCGTCCAGGACCGCGGCCTCCTCGACCTCCTTGGGGACGGAGAGGAAGGCCGAGCGCATGATCATGATGTTGAGGACGGAGACCGCGCCGGGCAGCCAGACACCGATGAGGGTGTCGACCAGGCCCATCTCGCGGACCGTGAGGAACATCGAGATCATCACGGACTCGAAGGGGAACATCAGCGTCGCCACCAGCACGGTGAAGACGATCTTGCGGCCCTTCCAGGCGGCCCGGGAGAGGGCGTAGCCGCCCATGGCCGCGAAGAGCATGTTCGAGGTGATGGCGAGGACCGCCACCGTCAGGGTGTTGCCGACGTACTGGAACAGCGGGAACGACTCGGCGACCCGGAAGTAGTTGTCGAGGGTGGGCTGCGAGGGCAGCACCCCGTCGTACACGTTCTCGGTGCGGCCGCGGATCGAGGTCAGGAACTGCCAGACGATCGGTCCGAGCATGATCACGAGCATCAGGAGGAGCGTGGCGTACCGGCCGGCGAGGCCGATCCAGTACCGCCGCGCGTCGGCTCCGACGCGCTTGCCCGCCTTGTCGCCGAGGGAAGCGAGGGTGCTCAACTTTCGTCTCCCTTCGAGAGACGGCGGCCCAGCAGGCTGAAGACCAGCGTCAGGAGGAACAACAGGATGGAGATGGCGGCCGCGTATCCGGTCTCGCCGGAGAAGCCGAGGCCGACCTGCCGGATGAGGAAGGGCAGCGTACGGGCGCCGCCGCCGGGACCGCCGCTCTCGCCGCCGAGGATGTAGATCTCGGTGAAGACGCGGAGCGCGGAGATCGCGGAGAGGGTGCCGACCAGCAGCATCATCGGCTTCACCTGGGGGACGGTGATGCTGAAGAAGCGGCGGACCGGGCCCGCGCCGTCGAGCGCGGCTGCCTCGTAGAGCGAGGTGGAGACGTTTCCGAGGGCCGCGAGGTAGAAGACCATGTAGTAGCCGAGGCCCTTCCACACGGTCACGATCATCGCGGAGACCAGCAGCATGGTGCTGTCGGTCAGGAACGGGATCGGCTCGGAGATGATGCTCAGCTTCTGGAACAGCGTGTTGACCAGGCCGTCGCTGCGCAGCACCCACTGCCAGATGAGGCCGACGACCACGGCCGAGGCGATCACCGGGGTGTAGAACGCCGAGCGGAAGAAGCCGATGCCGGGGACCCTCGTCTGGACGAGGACGGCGAGGGCCAGCGGCAGGAAGACCAGACACGGGACGACGACCACGAGGTACAGCACGCTGTTGCCGGTGGCGACCCAGAAGTCGGAGTCGGCGAAGGCGTGGGTGTAGTTGTCGAAGCCGACGAACCCGCCGCCGCGCAGGATCTGCGCGTCGGTGAAGGAGAGGATAACGGTGTTGACGAACGGCCAGAGGCTGAACATCGTCACCATGATCAGGCCCGGGGCGAGGAAGAGGTACGGGGTCCACCACTTGCGGTGACGCAGCCCGGTCTCGGCCTCCATGGCCTGCTTGGCCTTCTTCGCCTGCTTGGCCTGCTTGGTGTTCTTCGCCTGCTTGACCTGCTTGGTGTTCTTCGCCTGCTTGGACGGCCTCACCCGCTTCGCCGTCGTGTCGGGAGCGGCACCGGGCGCGTCCCGCGACGGGCCCGCCTTCTCCCGCAGTTCCGTTCCTGAGGATGGACTCATGGCGCCTGCCTCTCCCTTCTCCGCTGCCGCCGTCACTGCTGGACCGACTTGGCGAGCAGCTTGTTCGCCTCCTCCTGCGCCTTCTTCACCGCCGCCTTGGCGTCCTGCTCGCCCTTGATGGCCTTCTGCATCTCGCGCACGACCACGTCGCCGACCTGGTTGGTCCACTGGACGGGGGTGTTGGCGTCGAGTCCGGCGGTCTTCAGCTGTTCGGCGCCGACGGCGCGGGCCAGCGTCTCCGCGTCCTTGCCGTCGCCCTTTTCGGCGAAGAAGGGGTCGGCGAGGCCGGTGGCGTTGGACGGGTAGATGGTGGCGTGCTTGGAGAACTCCACCTGGTTGGGCCCGTTGGTGAGCCACTTGGCGAACTCGGTCGCCGCGTCCATGTGCTTGGTGTCCTTCTTGATGCCGAGCGACTGGGCGTAGATGCCGATGTGGCCGAGCTGCCCGGTGACGGCGTTCGCGACCTGCGTGTTCGCGTAGATCTGCGGGGCGTTCTGCTTGATGTCCTTGACGAACCCCGGGGAGCCGGGGCCGAAGACGATCTTGCCGCCGCCGTAGAGCTGGTTGATGTCGTCCTGCTTGAGCAGGGACTCCTTGGGCATGGCGCCCTTGGCGTAGAGGTCCTTCATCCGCTCGACCCACTCGACGGCCTTGTCGGTGTCGAAGGTGAACCGGTCCTGCTTCTCGTTCAGGATCGGGACGCCCATCTTCTGCCAGTCCCCGGGCAGCCGGCCCTTGGGGTCGGCCATGAAGGCGGAGTACTTGCCCCCGGACTTGGCGGCGATCTGCTCGGCGTAGTCGAAGAACTGCTCGACGCTGGTCGGCGGCTTTGCCGGGTCGAGACCGACCTTCTCGAAGAGGTCCTTGTTGTACGTGAGGATCTCCGGGGTCACGTACCAGGGGTAGGCGAACACGCTGTCGCCCTTGCCGGGCAGCTTGAACTGCTCCCAGGCGCCGGGGACGTAGTCCTTGGCCACCTCGGGGTCGAGCTTCGCGACGTCGGCCAGCATGCCGCGGTCGCCGAGGAGCTGGAAGGAGTCGGTGGAGAGGTTGACCACGTCGGGGAGGGCGCCGGCCTGGGCGTCGGCGACGATCTTCTCGTTGTAGCCGTCGCCCGGCACGTCCTCCCACTTGACCTTCGCGTCCGGGTACTGCTTCTCGAACGCGTCGATGACCCCCTGGACGTACGACGTGAACATGGGCTTCAACTGGAGCGTGCGGAACGTGATCTGACCGGCCACCTTGCCGGTCTTCTCCCCCTCCTTCACGTCTCCGGCGCCACCGCTCATGCCGCACGCGGAGGTCGCGAAGAAAGTGCCGGCCACGAGGGTGGTGATGGCAATGCGGGTCACGTTCTTACGGGTCATCGTCGCCGCCTTCAGGGGGAGTTCCGGCCTCGTCGCCGGATCACTGGGCCAAAACTCACCCGAAATCAAGGTTCCGTCAATATGACCAAAGTCCCGAGAGGGAGGTACCCGTACGTCCCGAATTACCACAGAGGAGGGAAGAGCAGTCCGAAAGTCACTCCATGACCACCACTCTGACCTGCACTGATGCGCTTTAGTCCTTATCGCCTTTGGCGTGATATCGATTCGATAACGAACCAAACCGGGCGGTGCAGGTTGACTTCTTATCGCCGGTTAACGAAAGCTGGCACTAATGCGGTTTACCCAGCACACCCCTCACCCGCATACCGCACGACAGCTCCGCCACTCCTGCCGACCCCACCCACCCGGATCGTCCGGCACGTACCGCCGGTGAAAGAGGGATTGACAGCCATGGCCGAGATCACGTTCCATCAGACGAGCCTCACCTACCCCGGCGCCGACCGCCCCACGGTCGAATCGCTGGACCTCGACATCGCCGACGGCGAGTTCCTCGTCCTCGTGGGCCCCTCGGGCTGCGGCAAGTCCACCACCCTGCGGATGCTGGCCGGCCTCGAAGAGGTCACGTCCGGCTCGATCTCCATCGGCGGCCGCGACGTCACGCACCTGCCGCCCAAGGACCGGGACATCTCGATGGTGTTCCAGAACTACGCGCTCTACCCCCACATGACGGTCGCTCAGAACATGGGCTTCGCCCTGAAGATCGCCAAGGTGGACAAGGAGACCATCCGCAAGAAGGTCGAGGAGGCGGCGAAGATCCTCGACCTCACCGAGTACCTCGACCGCAAGCCCAAGGCCCTCTCCGGCGGCCAGCGCCAGCGCGTGGCCATGGGCCGGGCGATCGTCCGCGAACCGCAGGCCTTCCTGATGGACGAGCCGCTCTCCAACCTGGACGCCAAGCTCCGCGTCCAGACCCGCGCCGAGATCGCGAACCTCCAGCGGCGCCTGGGCACCACCACCGTCTACGTCACCCACGACCAGGTCGAGGCCATGACGATGGGCGACCGCGTCGCGGTCCTCGCGGACGGCCTGCTCCAGCAGTGCGACTCCCCGCGCACCATGTACGACCGCCCGGCGAACAAGTTCGTGGCCGGGTTCATCGGCTCCCCCGCCATGAACCTGCTGGACCTGCCCCTGGCCGGGGACGGCATCCGCTTCGGCGGCTCCACGGTCAAGATCAGCCGCGCGGCCCGCGAGGCGGCCGCCGGCGACACCGTCACCCTGGGCATCCGCCCGGAACACCTGGACTTCCACGCCGCACACAGCGACAAGGGCCTGCCCGTCACCTTCTACTCGGTGGAGGAGCTCGGCTCGGACGGCTTCGCGTACGGCAACCTCGACCTGGGCAACGGCGAAACCCAGCCGCTGACCGTACGGACGTACGGCCGCGAGGAGGGCCTGCGCGGCAAGACCATCCGGGTCATCCCCCGCCAGGAGTCCATCCACCTCTTCCACCCGACGACGGGCGAACGCCTGCCCGACTGATCCGAGTGGCCCGACCGGCCCCGATGGCCCCGGACCGGGGGATGGCGCCGGTCCGGGGCTCTCCCGTGCGGGAGCGGTTGCTCCGGACGCTCCGGACGCTCCGGCAACCCCGTGGCGCCGGCGCCCTCGGCCGGGGTAGGTTCCCTGCCACGGCGTGTAGCTCAGCAGCCAGAGCACCGGCCTGCACAGCCGGAGGGCGCAGGGGCAGGACCTGCCACGCCGACGATGACCGAGAACACGATCCCGTACGCGACGCAGGTCCGAACGGCCGGCGAGGTGGCGCGGCTGCTCGCACGGCGACGACCGAAGCGCGCCCTCGCCGCGGAGCGCGAGGCCCTGACCGTGTGGCGCCCCTTCGAGGACGAGCTCCTCGCGTACTGGCTGCGCGGCGCGGACGCCACCCTCGCGGAGGGTGCCGACCTGCTCGACCGGTACGAGGCCCTCGCGGCGGCGCACCCCCTGACCAGCCGGCACCGCGACCCTCGGTCCCCCGCGGCGATCCTGCGCCGGGCCGTGCGGGAGCGGGTCTCGGGTCGCGAACTTCCGCCCGGGCCGGACGGGTTGGTCCACCACGCCACGGCGTCGATGGTGGCCCGGCACGGAGCCCCCGGTTCCGCCGCGCACACCCGGATGCGCCAGGATCAGGCCCGCCGGGCGGCCCGGCCCGCGCACCACGAACTGGCCGCGCTGGTGAGCCGCCGCCTGGCCCGGCTCGACCAGGACTCCGGACTCTCCGACGTGGACGCACCCGTCGCCCCGGTCACCGCCGAGGAAGCCCGGGAGACCGGCCTGCCCGTCGGGACCCGGGTGCCCGCGTACGTGCGCGCCCTCGTCGCCACCGCCCTGCGCGCCCCCGCGGACGTGCTCGTCCAACGGGGCGTCGCCACCTCGGCGGAGGACACGGCCGGCCTGGCGGGACCGCTCCTCGACGCGGAACTCGCCCGGGGCCTCCGTCCGTACACCGCCGACGGACCGGAAGGACGGGAATCCGCGCGCGCCGCGCTGCGCCGACTCGCCGCGTTCGGCCTGGAGTCCTTCCCCGGAGCCGACCCGACGCCCCGGTTCCTTGCACAACTGGCCGCGCTCGCCGACCGGGCCGGGCTCTGCGCCTCCTTCGTCCTGGACCCCTACGCCGACAACTACACCGGGACCGTGACCGCAAGCGTGCTCCCCGCCGCGCGCGTGAGCGCGGAGCTGCTGCACGGGACCCCGTACGCGCGCTACTACGGCATCGACTTCGTGGCGCTGCGGGAGCTGGCCCGGGCGGACGACCGGGAGGGCTTCCAGCGGCTGTGCGTCGAGCGCGCGGCCCTCCCGCGGCCCGGCCACCGGCCTGAGCGGCCGCCGCCCTCCCCCGCCTTGGCCAAGAACCCCGCGATGGTCGAGCAGGTCCGGATCCTCACCGCAGGCAATCTCGCGCCGCTGATCAGGGAGTTCGGTGTCGTTCCGAGCGCAGGCTGGGACTCCCTTGCCCGCGCCTCGTTCACCGAGGCACGCCACCGGGGAGCCACCGCGAAGCGGATGGCCCGTGCCTGGCGGCACCTGCTGTTCCACCTGTCGCAGTGCGACGCCGAGCGGCGTGCGGCCGTCCTCGACTGGATCGACTCCGAGACCGCCCGTCTGCCGGTCGGCAGGGCCGCCCGGCTCGCGCCCCTGATCGCAGACACCCGCAGCGCTTGCGAGTTGCCCTAGTGCTGTGGCCGGCGAACCTTCCCGGTCACAGCACTAGGCACTACCCCCGTGCGGGCACCACCGCCACCGGGCACAGCGCGTGCAGCAGTACCGCGGTGGACACCGAGCCCATCAGCAGGGAGTCGGCCCGCAGGCGGCGGCGGTGGCGGCCCACCACGATGAGGTCGGCCCGCTGGGAGGCGGTGACCAGACGGCCGGCCGGGTCGCCGGGGGCGACAACCGCTTCGACGGTGACGTCGGGGTAGTGCCTGGTCAGGTACGGCTGGAGGCGCGTGCGCTGGTTCTCGGCGAGTTCCCGGGCCGTTTCGGTGGCCTCGCCGCCGGCCGTGCCCGGCGGGTAGCCGCCGCCGCGTTCCGCGACGAGGGAGCCCACCAGCGTGAGCGAGGACAGCGGGACCAGGTGCGTGGAGACGACCTGGAGCACCGCGCCCCGGCGGCGGGCCTCCGCGAAGGCGAAGTCGACGACGTCCTCGGCGGTCTCGTCGGGTGCCAGGCCCAGCACGACCCTGCGTTCGCCGCCCGGGGCCCGCGCTCCGGCCTCCTGCGTGACGAGCCGCGCGGTGTGCGGGACGACCACGACCGGGCAGGGCGACTGGGCCGCGCACACCCGGCTGTTGGAGCCGAGCAGCAGGCTGGCGAAGCCGCCGAGGCCGCGCGAGCCCATGACCAGGAGCTGCGCTCCCGCCGCCAGTTCGGTCAGGGTCGCGGAGGGGGTTCCGTCGCGGGAGACGTAGGTGACGGGCGGCAGGTCCTCCCGCCCCGCCAGCCGCGCCCGTACCGCGTCCAGCACCGGATCGGTGTCCCGGTCGTGCGGCGGTACGAGCGCCTCCCCGGGGGCGTGGACGCGCAGGGCCTCCGGCCGTACGTGTGCCACGTGGAGGTCGGCTCCGCGCGTGCGGGCGGTGTCGAGGGCCCAGTCCAGGGTCCTCAGGCTGTGTTCCGAGCCGTCCACGGCGGCCAGCACCGGGCGGCTGGAGGCGGGGGCGGGACCGGCCGAGTTGGTCTGCATGCCTCCACCCTCCGGCGGGGCGGACCCGGCGGGCAGGGACCGAAGGCCCTACTTCACGCGGTAGTCGGCCTTCTCGGCGAGCTTGCCGTCCTTGTAGCAGAAGCGCAGCACCGTGTCGCCGTTCCCGGAGTCGGACAGGTACCAGGAGCACTGGCTGCCGGCGGGCACGGCGGGGCCGCCGTCCTTGAGGGCCGAGGTGACGAAGCTTTCGCCGGACGGCAGCTTGGCGCGGACCTCGGCCTCGGAGTCGCCGACCTTGACGGCCTCGTACACCTTCTGGTCGACGAGGGTCTTGTCGGCCACGTCGATGACCTTCCCCACCCCGAACAGCAGCGCCACGAGCAGTCCGATCCCCAGCACCCCGGCCACCGCACAGCCGATCAGACATCCATTGCGTCGCGCCACGTCGAGCTCCTCGTTCCTCTGTCATCGCCGGACGGTTTCCGTCCGTGCTCCCGACTCTCGCAAGCGCGGGCGGCCGCCGCTGTTCTCCAAAGTCTTCGGTCCGCGCAACGATCGTCGTTCGAGGTCGGACCGGGTGCGACGTGTATACAGGGGATGAGAACGATCATTCGGACGAAACGTGAGGAACCATCGTGAGCCAGAACACCGAGCCTCTGATCGTCGTCGGCGTGGACGGTTCGAACCACTCGAAGCAGGCCCTGCGCTGGGCCGTGGCCCAGGCGAAGGCCATCGGCGGCCGCGTGCACGCCGTGATGAGCTGGGACTGGAACACCAACCCCTTCGGCATCAGCCCGGCCGAGCAGACCGATCTGGTGCACGCCGAGGACGCGGCCCGGCAGAAGCTCGCGGACACCGTGGCGGAGGCGGTCGGCACCTCGCCGGGCGTTCCGGTCTTCCGCCGGGTCGAGCAGGGCTCGCCCGCGCAGGTGCTGGTGGAGGCCTCGAAGGAGGCGGCGCTGACGGTCGTCGGCACCCGCGGCTACGGCGGCATCAAGGGCGCGCTGCTGGGCTCGGTGAGCCAGCAGGTGGTCCAGTACGCGGCCA
This sequence comes from Streptomyces sp. NBC_00086, assembly GCF_026343255.1. NCBI lineage: Bacteria > Bacillati > Actinomycetota > Actinomycetes > Kitasatosporales > Streptomycetaceae > Streptomyces > Streptomyces sp. NBC_00086. Next base: position 961,817 of record NZ_JAPELZ010000001.1, read on the forward strand.
GTACCGTCGTCGTGGTCCGCGAGGACGGCTCCGCCTGAGGGACACGGCCCCGGCCGGGCCGCTCAGGACGGCGCGGCGCCGAGGTCCGCCGGGTCGGTGTTGGCCCCGCAGAGCACCACGGCGACCCGTTCCCCGAGCGGCCCGGGCGCGGTGCGTACGGCCGCCAGGGCGGTCGCCGCGCCCGCTTCGACCACGATGCGGTGCTCGTCCCAGAGCGCGCGCCGGGCCGCGGTGATCGCCGCGTCCGGGACCAGGACGGAGGCGGCGTTGGGGGCCCGCACCGCGGCCAGCGCGTCCGCCGAGACCCGGGTGGCCCCGAGGGAGTCGGAGGCCACCGAATCCACGGGGACGTCCACGAGCCGGCCGGCTTCCAGGGCCGCGTTCAGGGCCCGGCAGTTCTCCGGCTCGGCCGCGACGACCCGTACGCCGTGTTCCCGCGCGGCGGTCGCGATCCCGGCGAACAGCCCGCCGCCGCCGACCGCCACGACGACCGTGTCCAGACCGGGCAGGGCGGCGCGGATCTCGTCGAGCAGGGTCCCGGCGCCCGCCGCGATGAGCGGATGGTCGTACGCGTGACTGCTCAGCGCCCCGCTCCCGGCGGCGAACTCCTGGCATGCGGCGAGGGCTTGGGCGTACCGGTCGCCGACGAGCCGTACGTCGGCCCCGTAGCCGCGCAGCCGCTCCACCTTCACGCGCGGGGCCGTGCCCGGCAGGAACACGGTGGCGGGCACGCCCTCGGCGCGGGCCGCCCAGGCGCAGGCGAGGCCGGCGTTGCCGCCGGAGGCGATGGTGACCCCGGTGTCGGGGAGGCTCCCGGCGGCGCGGTGCGCGGCGAGGAAGTTGCGGGCGCCGCGCGCCTTGAAGGAGCCGGTGTGCTGGAGGTACTCCAGGGCGTACGAGATCCCTCCGCCCGCCGGTATGACCGTGACGGGCCGTACGGCCCCGGCGATCCGGTCGGCGGCGGCGCGCACTGCGCCGTAGTCGAGGGACACCGCGTCGAGCTGCTGTTCCATGGACCCGTACTCCTGTCGTTCGAAACTCTTCTCAGGCGCCGGCGGGCCGGTTCGCCTCGATCAGCTGGCGCAGGGCGCCGTAGTACACCTCGTGGTCGGTCAGGGAGGGCAGTACGTCGGCCAGCCCGGCCGAGAGCACGGGGAACGCGGCGGGGTCCAGGGCGGCCAGCGCCGCGCGCGAGGCGGCGGTGGCGGCGGCCGGGTCCCGGTGGTCGACGAAGGCCGCGCTGCCCAGGGTCAGCAGGTACATCCGCCGGTACACGGTCATCGCCCCGGCGGGGGTCATCCCGGCGGCCACGCTGTCGGCGAGCGCCGGTTCCACGAGCCGGGCGAGCAGCTGCCGGCCGAGCCAGGGGCGGCCGCCGCGCAGGATCATCAGCCCGGGGTGGTCGGCGAGGAGCCGGTAGAGGGCGGTGAACCGCCGCTCGGTGGCTTCGGCCCAGCCCACCCCGGCCGGGATCTCGGGCAGCTGGGCGGCGAGGTGCTCGGTGCAGAGGTCGAGCAGGCCGGCGAGGTCGGTGCAGCGGCGCTGGACGGTGGCGTGCGAGACGTCGAGCCGCTCGGCGAGGGCCCGGAAGCTGAGCGCGGCGGGCCCCTGGTCGTCGAGGATCCGCAGGGCGGCGGCGGCGATCGCCTCGGGGGTGGCGCGGTCCAGGGCGGCTGATCTTCTCGGCATGGGATACATCGTATCAGCCGCTGTCACAGCCAGCGTATCGAGCGACGCATTACCTCCTTCGCGCGTGCTCGACTACACCCATATTGCTGGTCATTGATCAATAACCCCCGACTTATGTTGACAGCGGGTAGTCACACCGCTGCACTGAGCCCTCGACAGCCCCCACGTCAAGGAGACTCCGTGCCGCCTCGCCTGCGTGCGTCGCTCCCCTGTCTGACCGCGGCCGCCCTGCTCGCCCTCGCGCTCTGCCCCGCCCCCGCGGCGGCCGAGCCCCAGGCGACGTCGGACACCCCGCTCGCGCTCACCCCGCCCATGGGCTGGAACAACTGGGCGCACTACATGTGCGACATCGACGAGGCCAAGGTCGTGGCGAACGCGGACGCGCTCGTGGCCACCGGCCTGGCCGCCAAGGGCTACGACACCGTCACCATCGACGACTGCTGGATGACCAAGAGCCGCGACGCCGAGGGCAATCTGGTCGTCGACACGGAGAAGTTCCCGCACGGCATGGCCTGGCTCGGCGCGTACCTGCACGCCAGGAAGCTGAAGTTCGGCATCTACCAGGACGCCGGCTCGCTCACCTGCGAGCGCTACCCCGGCAGCGGCTCCCCCGAGGGCGGCGGCCCCGACCACTACGCCCGCGACGCCCGGCAGTTCGCCTCCTGGGAGGTGGACTACGTCAAGATGGACGGCTGCAACCTCTGGGTGCCCGAGGGCAAGACCAAGGAGCAGGCCTACCGCGACGCCTACAACTCCGTCGCCAAGGCGCTGCGCGACAGCGGCCGGGACATGGTGCTGTCCGCCTCGGCGCCCGCCTACTTCCAGCAGGGCGAGTGGGGCGGATCCGACTGGCACAAGGTGATCGACTGGGTCGGGGAGACCGGCCAGCTGTGGCGCGAGGGCCGCGACATCAAGGTCTACAAGCCGACCGCCCCGGGCACCTCGCGCTGGAGCTCGGTCATGGGCAACTACGGCTACAACCGCTGGCTGGGCCGGTACGCGGGCCCCGGCAACTGGAACGACCCCGACTTCCTGATCGCGGGCGCCCCCGGACTCAGCGCGGCGGAGAGCCGCAGCCAGGTCGGCCTGTGGGCCATGATGGCCGCGCCGTTCATCCTGTCCTCGCAGGTATCCGAGCTCACCCCGGACGGGCTCGCCGCCCTCGGGAACACCGATCTGATCGCGCTGGACCAGGACCCGATGGGCGTCCAGGGCGCGGTGGTCTCCTCGAACGCCACCTTCGACATCCTGGTGCGGCCGCTGGCGAACGGGGACCGCGCGGTCGCCGTGCTCAACCGGTCCGCCACCGCCCGCGACATCCGCGTACCGCTCGACGAGCTCGGGCTGGGGCTGGGCTCCTGCACCGTCGACGCGAAGGACCTGTGGACCGGTGAGACCCGCGAGGTGTCCGACACCTTGACCGGAACGCTGGCCGCGCACGACACGGGCGTCTGGCGGCTCACCCCGCGCACCGGCTGCGCCGAGCCCGTGCCCACCGGGCAGATCGCCGGCCGGGGCTCCGGCACGACCGCCGCCTGCGCCGACGGGGCGAACACCACCGGCGTCGGCGCCGTCGTGATGGCCGCCTGCACGGGGGCACCGGACCAGCGCTGGACCCTGGGCCGGTACGGCAGCCTGCGCCTGGCCGGCGCCTGCCTGTCGGCGGGCGAGGAGGGCCTCGTGGAGCTGGCCGACTGCTCGGGCGATCAGCGGCGCCGACAGCCGGGCCAGAGCTGGACCCCCCGCCGTGACGGGGCGCTGGTCGAGGACGCGAGCGGGCTCTGCCTGACGGCGCCGGCACCCGCGGCGGCCCCCGTCGAACCGGGCACCCCCGCCGAGCGGCTGCGGCTGACGCCCTGCGGCGACCACCAGGTCGACCAGGCGTGGGCCCTGCCGGTCTGACGGCCCCGCCCCATGGGGAAGCAGACGAGGCATCAGACGAGGAAGCACCCACCCACCGAGCCGAGCGAGCCGGCCGCAGCGCCGGGGCCAACCGAGCCGACGAAAACGAGGACGACGCGCATGCCGGTCCCCCTCCCCCGACGCGACCGGGCCGCCCGGCGGGCTCGCCGCCGGGTCACCCTGGCCGCGCTGCCCGCGGTCCTGCTCACCCTGACGGTCGCCGGGGCCGCCCCCGGAGCGACGGCTCCCGCCGCCGGAGCCACGGCTCCTCCCGCCCCGTCCCCATCCCAGCCCCCCTCCCCGTCCCCCGCCACGTCCCCCGCCCGGTCCGGTGCGGGAGGCGCCGCGACGCCGCCCGCGCCCCGGCCGCGGGCGTTCGACGCCTCCCCCGCGCGGGCCTCCCTGCAGCGGCTGCTGCCGCGCCACGCGGGGCAGTTCACGCTGGTGCCCGACCCCGGAGCCGGGCCCGACACCTTCACGGTGTCCGGCACGGCCGGTGCGATCACCGTCCGGGGTTCCACCGGTGCCACCCTGCTCACCGGGGTCGGCTGGTACCTCCAGCACGTCGCCGGAGCCGACATCGGCTGGCCCGGCGACAGCGTCGGCGTGCTGCCCGCCGAGCTGCCGGCGGTGCCCTCCCCGGTCACCCGCAGCGCACGGGTGGCGCACCGGTACGCGCTCAACGACACCGACGACGGGTACTCGGGCCCGTACCGCACCTTCGAGGAGCACCAGCGGCAGATCGACCTGCTCGCCCTGCACGGGATCAACGAGGTGTTCGTGCAGGTCGGCGCCGAGTACCCGTACTACCGGGCGCTCCAGCGGTTCGGCTACACCGCCGAGGAACTGCGGGAGTGGATCCCGGGCCCCGGTCACCAGAGCTGGTGGCTGCTGCAGAACCTGAGCGGCTTCGGCGGTCCGGTGTCCGAGGAACTGATGCGCGGGCGGGCCACCCTCGGCGGCCGGATCGCCGAACAGCTGCGCGGCCTCGGCATGACCCCGGTCCTGCCGGGCTACTTCGGGACGGTGCCCCCGTCCTTCGCCGGGCGCAATCCCGGCGCGGTGACCGTTGCGCAGGGCGACTGGGCGGGCTTCGACCGGCCCGACTGGCTGGACCCGGTCTCGCCGCCCTTCGCCCGGCTCGCCGCCGCCTACTACGCGGAGCAGCGCGCGGTGTTCGGCGACAGCACGATGTACCGGATGAGCCCGCTGCACGAGGGCGGGCAGACCGGTTCGGTGGACGTGAAGGCGGCCGCCGGGGCGGTGCAGCAGGCCCTGTGGGCGGCGCATCCGGGCGCGCTGTGGGCGGTGCTGGGCTGGCAGGACGATCCGACCAAGGAGCTGCTGGCCGGGGTGGACACCTCGAAGCTGCTGATCCTGGACGGGCTCTCCGACCGGTACAACCGGCTTGACCGCGAAACCCGTTGGGGCGGGACCTCGTACGCCATCGGCTCGATCTACAACTTCGGCGGGCACACGACGATCGGCGCCAACACCTCGGTGTGGATCGACCGGTTCCAGTCCTGGAGCGCGAAGCCCGACAGTGCGCTGGGCGGCATCGCCTACCTGCCCGAGGCCACCGGGACCAATCCGGCGGCCTTCGACCTCTTCACCGACCTGGCGTGGGAGCCCGGCCCCATCGACCAGCGGAAGTGGTTCGCGGACTTCGCGGGCCGCCGCTACGGGGCCCCGGACACCGCGGCCGCCGCGGCCTGGGAGGAACTGCGCAAGGGCCCGTACAGCACCTCCTCGGGGCTGTGGTCGGAGTCCCAGGACAGCCTGTTCACCGCCCGGCCGAGCCTGACGGCGGTGGGATCGGCCTACTGGAGCCCCAAGGCGATGCGGTATCAGGCGGGTTCGGTACGCCGGGCCCTGGACCACCTGCTCAAGGTGGACCCCCGGCTGCGCGGCTCCAGCGCCTACCGCTTCGACCTGGTGGACACCGCCCGGCAGGCCCTCGCCAACCACTCGCGGGTGCTGCTGCCCAAGATCAAGGCGGCCTACGAGGCCAAGGACCTGGCCCTGTTCCGGGAACTGACCGCCGACTGGGCCTACCGGGAGAAGCAGCTGGACGCGCTCGTCGGCTCCGATCCGAACTTCCTGCTCGGCTCCTGGCTTTCGGCGGCCCGCTCGCACGGCGCCGATGCGGCCGAACAGGACCGGTACGAGTACGACGCCCGCTCGATCCTCAGCGTGTGGGGCCGGCAGAGCACCAGCGAGGGCGGCTTCCTGCACGACTACGCGAACCGCGAATGGAGCGGCCTGATCAGCGAGTTGTACGCCCGGCGCTGGTCCTCCTACTTCTCCTCGCTGGAGGAGTCCCTCGTGCAGCGCGCCGCGCCGAGGGCGATCGACTGGCACGCCTTCGAGGACGACTGGGCCCGGCTCACCACCCGCCACCCGGCGCGGCCGAGCGGTGACCCGTACGTCCTGGCGTCCGGCATCGCCGCCACCCTTCCCGAGGTCAACTGATCTACACCACAAGGGAAGTGGGGATCTCGCGATGAGGCGCCGCTCACCCTTCGGTGGGAAGCTCCCCACCCGCCCGGGGGACAACCGGGCCGACCGGCCACCGCTCCGGCGCGGTGCTGGGTTCACTGAAGGAAACTGACGGAAACGGATCAGGGGCGGTCACCGGAACCATCATCCGGCGACCGCCCTTTGCGACGCCGGAGCCGTTGCCGCCATCGCCGGAAGGACGCCCGCCATGTCCGAGACCGACCCGCGCCTCACCGCCGCGGCTCCGGAGCTGCTCACGTTCCTCACCGACGGGGCCGCCGCGCCCGCGCCCGCCGCGCTGCCCGCCACCGGCCGGTTACGGCCGCCCTCGGACGCGGAGCAGCAGCCGATCCGCCGCTCCGATCCGCGGGAAGGGCTCACCGACGGGATCGTGGAACTGCGCAAGCGGCGGCCGTGGAGCGGGCCCGGGACCGGCTCGCCCGAGGCGCGGACCCCCGGTTCGGATGCACCCTGGTAGCTGGGGGGCACATCCCACCGAGCGGGGCGGGCGGTGACTCCGCATGATCCGTACGCAAGCGGGGCGGGCCGATCCCGCAGGGCGGGGCCGGGCCGCGCTCGGCGCCGTCAGCGGACTGCTCGCCGCCTTCGCCGGGCTCGCTCTGGCCCAGCTGGCCGCGGCGGCCGTACGCCCCGAGGCCGCCCCGGTCACCGCCGTCGGCGGGACCGTGGTCGACGCGACCCCCGCCGCCGTCAAGGAGTGGGCGGTCCGCCGGTTCGGTACGGACGACAAGCTGGTCCTGACCCTGGGCATCATCGCCGTGCTGGCCGTCGTGGCGATCGCGGCCGGGCTGCTCGCCGTACGCCGCCCGGCCGCGGGCACGGCTCTCGCGGCCGCCTTCGGCGTACTCGGCGCGGCGGCCGCGCTCAGCCGGCCGGAGGCCGCCTGGCAGGACGCGCTGCCCTCGCTGGTGGGCGGGTTCACGGCCGCCGGAGTGCTGTACCTGCTGGTCAGAGCCATCCCCCGGCCCCGCCCGCGGCCCTCGGGAGGCGGCCCGCCCGGCGCCATGGACCGGCGCGGCTTCGGTCGCCTCGCCGTCGCCACCCTGGCCCTCTCGGCCGGTGCCGGGTACGCGGGGCGGCGGCTCGGCGCCTTCGGGAACGCGGGAGCCACGGCCTCCCGGGCCCGGCTCGTCCTTCCGCCGCCCGCCGCCCCGGCCCTACCCGTACCGGCCGGCTCGGACCTGCGGATCCCCGGTACCACCCGCTTCGTCACTCCCAACCGGGCCTTCTACCGGGTGGACACCGCGCTGGTCGTCCCGCGCGTGGACGCGGACACCTGGCGGCTGCGCGTGCACGGGGACGGGGTCTCCAGGCCCCTCGACCTCGGCCTGCGGGACCTGCTCGCCCGCCCCCTGGTCGAGCACGACGCCACCCTGACCTGCGTGTCGAACGAGGTCGGCGGCCCGTACGCGGGCAATGCCCGCTGGCTGGGCGTGCGCCTCGCCGATCTGCTGCGCGAGGCGGGGGTGCGACCGCCGTCGCAGGGCGGCCGGGCCGATCAGCTCGTGGCGCGCTCGGTGGACGGGATGACCCTCGGCACCCCCGTGGAGGCGGTGATGGACGGCCGTGAGGCGCTGCTGGCCGTGGGGATGAACGGCGAGCCGCTCCCCTTCCGGCACGGCTTCCCCGTCCGGATGATCGTGCCGGGCCTGTACGGGTACGTCTCCGCGTGCAAGTGGCTGCGCGAGCTGCGGCTGACCACCTTCGCCGCGTACGACGCGTACTGGGTGCGCCGCTCCTGGGCTCAGCAGGCTCCGGTCAAGACCCAGTCCCGCATCGACACCCCGCGCCCCTTCGCCGAGGTCACCGCGGGCGGGGTGGCCGTCGCGGGGGTGGCGTGGGCGCTGCACCGGGGCATCGCCCGGGTCGAGGTACGCGTGGACGCCGGCCCGTGGCGGGATGCCCGGCTCGGCACGGCGGACGGGGACGACACCTGGCGCCAGTGGGTGTGGATCTGGGAGGCGGCTCCGGGCGGGCACACCCTGGAGGTCCGCGCCACGGACCGCACCGGCGCCGCGCAGACGGGCGACCGCACCGGAACCGTCCCCGACGGGGCCACGGGATGGCACGCGGTGACGGTCCGGGTCCGGGGCTAGGAGGTGGCTGTACGGGCCGGGCCGGGTCAGCAGGCGACGGCCGGGCCCCCGCCCGGCGGGCCCTCGGCCGGGCAGATCATGGCGGACGGGCCCGCCAGGGACCGGGCCTCGTGGAGCAGGCCGGGCGGGGTGGCGGCGCTGAGGGTCCAGACGACGGCGCCGCCGGCGGGCGGCGGGGGGACGGACGCGAAGCGCTCCCTCAGGTCGGCCTCGGCGGTCTGCGGGTGCGGGAGGTGGAGCGTCTCGTAGCGCACCGGGGCGGTGTCCACCGGGAGGATCCCGATCCGGCGGCGTTCGCGCCCCGGGCCCGGGTCCGGGTCCCGGTCCCGGTCCGGCTCCGTGGCGGGGCCTTCAATCAGCAGCTCGGTGAAACCGCGGCCGCCCGACTCTCCGGGGCCGCGGGCGTGCGTGTTGCCGGGGTAGGCGGCGAAGGCGCCGGCGCCGGGGACCAGCCGGTGGTGGACGTGGCCCAGCGCCCAGTAGTCGTATCCGGCGCGGGCCAGTGTCCGCGGGTCGGACGGTGCGCAGATCCGGCGGCTCCAGGCCCCGTGCAGGCTGGTGTGCAGCAGCCCTATGTTGACGGCGCCGGGTACCGCGCGGGGAAGGCCGGCCGCGAGGTCGCGCCGCTCGTCGGGCACGGCCACCGACTGGCCGTGGACGGTGATGCCGAGGTCGGGCCAGGTCACCGACTCGGGGGCGTCGGCGCCGAGCCAGCGCACCGAGGGCGGGAGGTTCAGTTTGTGCGGCAGCGGGGTCTCGGCGTCGTGGTTGCCCGAGACCACCACCGTGTGCAGGCCCGCCTCGTGGAAGGCGCCGAGCGCGTCCTGGCAGGCGGCCAGCGCCCGGGCGTCGGTGTGGCGGCGGTCGAAGACGTCCCCGGCGATGAGCACCGCGTCGTAGCCGCCCCCGACGATGCGGTGCACGGCCGCGCTCAGGGCCTCGTACGGTGCTTCGCGCCGGTCTATCGCGGGCGCCCCGGGGTACTGCGCCAGGCCGCGCAGCTCGGAGCCTATGTGCAGGTCGGCCAGGTGGGCCACGCGTATCGGTGCGGGCGCGGAGGTGTTCACCGGCCGAGGATGAGGTCGGTCTTGAAGGCGTCCCGCTCCAGCAGCCAGCCCTCGGCGCGGAGCTTGCCCATCAGGTCGGAGCGCAGCTCGACCGCATCGCACAGGGTGCGCCCCTTGGCCGTGATCTCGGCGAACCAGGTCAGCTCGCCGGATGCGGTCCGCAGCCGGCTGACTTGCGTCTCCATCGCGTGATCGAGCATCCGGCCAGGATAGTTGGCCTGCCTTACGGGACCGTGGAGTCGGGATGAAGCGGTGACCGACTCTGCCCAACCGGCAGGTTTCGTACCCCACTTGGCGAGCTTGCCGGGGAGGCGATCCAGGACGAGGGCGCGCGAGGCATCGAGCCCGGGCAGTTCGCCGGGCGCCAGTCCCGGCACCGGCCGGCACTTCTTGTTGGTGAAGTCGAGGGTGGCGCGGGTGTGGCTGAGGTTGACCTGGACGGTGTAATTGCCGTCGCCCGCACAGAAGTTGTGCACGGAGGCCTGGTCCATCACGCGCCGCACGGCGGCCGGGTCCGTACCGTCGCCCTCGATGTCGAAGCGGGCCTTGTAGGCGAGGCGGATCCGGTTCTCGTCGTCGTGGCGCCGGATGCGGACGATCCAGCCCTGCCCGTTGAGGCTGCGCCCGGCGTCGTCCATGTACTGGGCGACTTCCGTGCGGCCGGGCGCGCCGAGCGACAGCGCGGCGGCCGCGGCGGGCGTGGGCAGGCCGTCGGCGTCGAGCACCCGGGCCGGGTCGACCAGCAGTTTGACCTGGTAGCCCGCGCGCGACGGCACCACCGGCGACCTTCCGGCCCGCGCTCCGGAACGAATCCGGCGACTCGTTACTTTCGGCGTTTTCTGCAGTTTCCGCATATCCCCGTCGATCATGCCTCATACGACACCAGCCCGCCCGAAAGCCCCGGAACCGCGCAGGTGAACAGGCGGTGAATCTACCGCAGGGCGAAGGTCCTGACCTGCGAGGTCTCCCGGCCCCTCGGTTCGGGATCTTCGCCGTTCGTTCACGCCAGATAAGGATCGTAGATTGTGAATGCATTCACAAGCCCCTGGCAACGGACAAAGGTGCACGTCATGGCCACTCTGCTCACCCCTTCCCGCAAGATCACCGCTACGGGTCCGGCCGCCGGAACGGCCGGAGGTGAGAGCGGCCCCACACTCGCCCTGCCGGCCCGCACCGCCCTCGCCGCCCTCCGCGTCCTGGTCGCCTGGACCTTCATCTGGCCCTTCCTGGACAAGCTGTTCGGGCTCGGATTCAGCACCCCCTCGGCCAAGTCCGTCATCAACGGCGGCTCGCCGACCGAAGGGTTCCTGCTGCACGGGACCAAGGGCCCCTTCGCCCACACCTTCGACTCGGTAGCCGGCGCCGACTGGCTTGACCTGATCTTCATGACGGGCCTGCTCGGCATCGGCCTGGCGTTCCTGCTCGGCATCGGCACGCGGATCGCCGCCGTGTCCTGCGCGATGATGATGGGCTTCATGTGGCTCGTCACGATGCTGCCCGAGACCAACCCGGTCACCGACAACCACTGGATCCTCGCGGTGGCCGGAGCGGCCGTCGCCGCGACCGCCGCGGGCGACCACTTCGGACTCGGCCGGGCCTGGCGCCGGACCGCGCTCGTCCGCCGGTACCGCTTCCTGATCTGAGACCGGCTCCCCGCCCGACCGCTCTCCCCGCCCCTCCCGGTCCCTTCCCGATCCCTTCCCCGGGTCCGACACGATGCGCGCCGCCCTCTCCCCCGGGCGGTGCGCATCGTAGATTTGGCGTATTGTCCGGAATTCTCCATCATTCCGTCGTACGTCAGGAGCCGGCGCAGTGGAGCTGACCAGTACGTCGTTCCTCGTGACGCTGATCGTCGTCACCGCACTCGCGATGCTCGCCGCGCTGCTCCTGTGGAACCGCATCCCCGGCCCCGGCTGGGTACGCTGGCCGGCCCGGCTGCTGATGATCGGCTTGTGCCAGTTCACCGCCATCTGCGTGGTGGCCACCTGGATCAACGGGAGCTACGGCCTCTACTCCTCCTGGGACGACCTGCTGGGCACCGACGCCGGGCAGAACGACGCCGCCATGACCGGGCCGCCGCTGGGGCGGGCCAAGTTCACCCCCGCCAGCGACGGCACCCGCACCACGTACTTCCGCGGCTCCCACTCGAAGCTCGCCGGCCAGGTGATCGTATGGACTCCCCCGGAGTACGACGCACCGGGCGCGGACAAGACCCGGTTCCCCGTGCTGATGCTGCTGCACGGCTATCCGGGCTCGCCCCGCTCCTGGATCGACATCGGTGAGATGCCCGGCGCCCTGGAGAAGCTCGTCCAGCTCGGTGCGGCCCACCCCTTCATCCTGGTGATCCCCGACCTGTATCCCGGAGGGGTCAACACCGACTGCACGGACACCCCGCAGCGGAAGGTGGCGAGCTGGCTCGCCGAGGACGTGCCGGACCTGGTCGCCAAGAACTTCCGCACGCTCCCCGAGCCCCAGGGCTGGGGGCTGATGGGCATTTCCACCGGGGCCTTCTGCGCCGCCAAGCTGCCGCTCCAGTACCCGAAGGCGTTCCGGGCGGGCGCCGCCCTGGACCCGGATCCGCTGACCGGTGACCCGGAGGTGCTGTCGGATCCCGTGCTGCGCGAGCGCAACAGCCCGATGTGGCTGGTCCAGCAGGCGAAGCACGACAAGAACACGGATGTGGGGCTGTTCCTGGCCACCTCCGCGCAGGACAAGGACAGCCCGCCGCAGCAGCTGACCGACTTCACGAAGGCGGCCCAGAACTCCGGGGTCCGGGTCAAGACGCTGGTCCGCCCTCAGGGCGGGCACAACTTCCAGACCTGGATCGCGATGTACCCCGACGCACTGGGGTGGCTGAGCACCGAGATCTCACCGCCCGCCGAAGCCCCGTAGGCGGACCGGCAGCGACTCGACGCTGTTTCCTATGAAGCTTCGCTGGTGCGGGAGTTCGGCTTCGGGGACGGCCAGGTCGAGGTCCGGGAAGCGGGAGAAGAGGGCTTCCAGGGCGATGGTGGCCTCCAGCCGGGCGAGCGGGGCTCCGACGCAGTAGTGGGCGCCGTGCCCGAGGGAGAGGTGGCGGGCCGCGGTGGGGCGGGTCAGGTCGAAGCGGTCGGCGTCCGGGCCGTGGAAGGCCTCGTCGCGGCCGGCCGCCGTGTAACCGGCGAGGACCGGGGTGCCCTGCGGGATCAGGGTCCCGTCGATGGTCAGATCGCGGGTCGGGTAGCGGAACGGGAACCAGCTGACCGGGCCGTCGAAGCGCAGGGTCTCGTCGACCACGTCCGACCAGGTGGCCTTTCCCTCCAGGACCAGCGCGAGCTGGTCGCGGTGGGTGCACAGGGCGCGGACGGCATTGCTGATCAGGTTGAGCGTGGTTTCGTGGCCCGCCACCAGCATCAGCCGCATGGTGCCGGTGAGTTCGGCCTCGCTGAGCCGGTCGCCGTCGTCGTCGCGGGCGGCTATCAGCGCGCTGGTCAGGTCCTCGCCCGGATCGGCCCGGCGGGTCGCGGCGATGGCGCCGATCAGCTCGACGAGCTCGCGCACGGCCGCCATGACCTCGGCCGGCGTGGTGTCGGTGGCGACGATGACGGTGTTGGACAGCTCGTGCAGCCGCCCCCGGTGTTCGGGGTTCACGCCGAGGAGCTCGCAGATCACGCTCATCGGGAGCGGGAGCGCGAAGTGCGTGCGCAGGTCCGCCACCCCGTCGGGGGACGTCTGCGCCGCCCGGTCCAGGCCCTCCAGCAAGTCGGCCGTCAGTTCCTCGATGCGGGGGCGCAGCCGCTCCACCTGGCGGACGGTGAAGGCGTTGCCCACCAGGGAGCGCAGCCGGCGGTGGTCGGCGTCGTCGGCGGTGTGCATCCCCTGGGCGTTGGCGAAGACCCGCAGCGGCCAGTCCGGGGCGATGGTGCCGTCGTGCAGGGCGGGGAAGTGCCGGGCGTCCTTGGCCACGTCGGGGTGGGCGAGGAACTCCTTCAGCGCCTCGTGACCGAGGACGACCGCGCCGGGCACCCCACCGGGAAGCACCACCTCGGCCACGGCGCCCTGCGCGCGCAGCCGGGCGTTGAGCGCGTGCGGGCAGCCGCCGGCGGGGTCGATGACGTGCGGGGGCGTGGACGGGGGCGTCGGCTCGGATGCCTGCGCGGGGTCGGTGGACAAGCCTGTCTCCTGACAATACGAACGGATCTCCGCCAACAGTGCGGCCTGGTGGGCCGGTTGTTCAAGACCGCACCCGTCCCGTCCCGGGAATCCGCAGGCGCGCCGCACCGCCCCCGCCGCGCGCGGGCGTCGTAGGGTCGAGGTCATGGCGCAGGTACAGCGGACTCTCGAAGGCAAGGTCGCCCTGGTGGCCGGGGCGACCCGGGGCGCGGGCAGGGGCATCGCGGTCGAGTTGGGGGCGCGGGGCGCGACCGTGTACGTGAGCGGGCGCAGTACGCGGGGCAGGCGTTCGGAGTACGACCGCCCCGAGACGATCGAGGAGACGGCCGAACTGGTCACGGCGGCGGGCGGCCGCGGAATCGCGGTGGTCGCGGACCACTTGGTGCCCGGTCAGGTCGAGGCCCTCGTCGGGCGGATCGACGCCGAGCAGGGCCGGCTCCACGTGCTGGTGAACGACATCTGGGGCGGCGAGCGGCTCTTCGAGTGGGAGAGCACGGTCTGGGAACACGATCTGGACAAGGGGCTGCGGCTGCTGCGGCTCGCCGTGGAGACCCACGCGGTGACCAGCCACTACGCGCTCCCGCTGCTGCTGCGCGAACCGGGCGGGCTGGTGGTGGAGATGACGGACGGCACGGCGGAGTACAACGCGAGCCGCTACCGGGTCTCCTTCTTCTACGACATCGCCAAGTCGGCCGTGCTGCGCATGGCGTTCGCACTCGGGCACGAGGTGGGACCGCGCGGGGCGACGGCGGTGGCCCTGACCCCGGGCTGGCTCCGGTCGGAGATGATGCTCGACAACTTCGGTGTCACCGAGGCGAATTGGCGGGACGCCCTGAAGACGGTCCCGCACTTCGGCATCTCGGAGACCCCGTTCTACGTCGGCCGCGCGGTCGCGGCCCTGGCCGCCGACCCGGAACTGTCGCGCTGGAACGGGCAGTCGCTCTCCAGCGGGCAGCTCGCCCAGGTCTACGGCTTCACGGACGTGGACGGCAGCCGGCCGGACGCCTGGCGGTACATGGTCGAGGTACAGGACCCCGACCTCCCGGCGGACCCCACCGGCTACCGGTAGGACGCGCCTTTGCGGTCAGGCCGGACCGCGTCCGATCAGCCCCGCTCCAGCAGCCGGGCGATCCCGTCGAGGACGCAGCGCAGGCCGAAGTCCCACACGGTCTCGGGGCTGTACCCGCCGACCGCGCTGCCGACCCGCACGGCGAGGGGGTGGCGCTCCGGATCCATGGCCCGCTCCAGCAGGGGGGCGCTGAGCTCCCACCACTCCTGGTCGCTCTGACGGGCGTTGTGCGCGGCGGTGTCGGCGGCCGCCAGGGCCTGGGCGTGGACGAAGCCGAGGAGGTGGGTCAGGGCCGCGTCCATCTCCACGTCGGTGAGGCCGATGCCGTCGAAGGCCGCGAGCTCGTGCTCGTACTTGCCGATCACCCCGGGGCCCAGCGGGGGGCGGGTGACGGACAGCTCGCCGATCCACGGGTGCCGCAGGAACAGCGCGCGGTTCTCCTCGGCGACGCGGGCCACCTTCTCCCGCCAGGACCCGTCCGGGGACGGTTCGCCGCGCTCCATGGCCAGGTAGACGGCATCCAGCATCAGGTCGAGCAGTTCGGCCTTGCCGGGGACGTAGGTGTAGAGGGTCATGGGGGTGACCCCCAGCCGCTGGGCCAGCGCCCGCATCGTCAGCGCGGCCAGTCCCGACCGCCCCTCGCCCGCCGCCTCGTCGGCGAGCGCGATCGCGCCGTCGACGACGGCATCGACGGTCAGCCCCTGCCGGGGTCCGCGCCGCCCGCTGGGCGCCCCCTGCCCCGGCTCGCGCCACAGCAGCTCCAACGTGCGGACGGGGTCGCCCGCGCCGCTCCGGTCAGTGGTCACTCCAGACCCCTTCCGCCGCCTTCCGGCAGCCCGCCAGCCCGCTCAGTCGAGCTCCGTGCATTTAATCTTCTACGCCGTATAGAATACTGTGTATAATGAAACTCCGAGCCACGATATCAGGAGGACCCCATGCGGATCACCGACACCGCCATCTGCCTCACCGTCGAGGACACCACCACCTCTTCCGCCTTCCTGACCAGGCACTTCGGATTCAAGGAGTCGATGGCCGCCGACGGCTTCGCCTCCCTCTCCCACCCCGACGGCCCGAACGTGGTCTTCGTACGGCGCGGCCTGGAGGTGCTCCCCGAAGACCTCCGCGAGCAGCACGCCGCCGGAGTACTGCTCGCGTTCACCGTGGCCGACCTGCCCGCCGAGTACGAACGACTGCGCTCCGAGGGCGTCCCGATCGTCATGGAGCCCAGGGTCGAGCCCTGGGGCGAGCGGGTGTTCCTGGTCTCCGACCCCAACGGTGTGATCATCGAGCTGGTCGACTGGGTGGAAACCGCGCCCGAGCCGACCACCGACGCCACCGTCGCGGACACCACCACCACCGCCTAGGACAGGAACACGCTCCCGTGCCCCCGCCTGGTTTGGGAGCCGGTCCCGGACTGCCGGCAAGCGACGCTGCGGAGCCGTTCGTCGACATCGTCTGGTGGGTCGACCAGGAACTGCTGCACCACGGGGCCGAGATCGCCCTGATCCGCGATCCGTACCGGGCGCGGGGGCGCTGACGCAAGGCCCCCGCGCCGCGGACGGGCTCAGCCCGCGGCGATCCCGGGGTCGTCCCCGTCGAGCGGGGCGAAGAAGCGGGCCACGTCCTGCTCGGTGACCTCGCCGAGGGTGGCCGGGGACCAGTGCGGGGTGCGGTCCTTGTCGACGACCTGCGCCCGGATGCCCTCCACCAGGTCGGGCGAGGTCAGCGCATTGCAGGAGACCCGGAACTCCTGTTCCAGCACCGGCTCCAGGGCGCCGAGCGCGGCGGCCCGGCGCACGGACTCCAGGGTCACCTTGAGGGCGGTCGGGGACTTGGCGAGGATCGTCGCGGCGGCCTCCTTGGCCTCCGCCTCCCCGTACCCGAGCAGCCGGTCCACGATCTCCTCGACGGTGGCGGCGGCGTAGCAGTGGTCGATCCAGTCCCGCGCCCCGGCCAGCACGCCCGGCGCGGGCTCGGCGGCGTACCGCCCCAGCACCTCCCGGGCCGGGGCCGCGGCGAGCTCGGCGGTCAGCTCCGGCAGCTGGGCGGCGGGTACGAAGTGGTCGGCGAGCCCGCACAGCAGCGCGTCGGCGGCGCCCACCGCGGAGCCGGTGAGGGCGAGATGGGTGCCGAGCAGGCCGGGGGCGCGGGCCAGCAGGTGGGTGCCGCCGACGTCCGGGACGAAGCCGATGCCGGTTTCGGGCATGGCGACGCGGGAGCGCTCGGTGACCACGCGGACGCCGCCGTGGGCGGACACGCCGACTCCGCCGCCCATCACGATGCCGTCCATGAGGGCGACGTAGGGCTTGGGGTAGCGGGCGATGTACGCGTTGAGCCGGTACTCGTCGCGCCAGAAGGCGGCGGAGGCCCGCGTCCCGGCCTTGGCGTCGTCGTGGATGGCCCGGATGTCCCCGCCGGCGCACAACCCCCGCTCGCCCGCGCCGCGGATGAGCACCTGCTCCACTCCCGGATCCCGCTCCCAGCCGGTCAGGGCCCCGGTGATGCGGAGCACCATGGGGTGGGTGAGGGCGTTGAGGGCCCTGGGACGGTTGAGGGTGATCACCCCGGTACGGCCTTCGACGGCGCACAGGACGGTATCGGCGGTGTCGGCCATGTCTACGGTGTCGGCTTCGCTCTTCACGCCGCCCAGTATGGACGGCGCGTAGTCTGGTCCGTTATGGCAAAGATCATCCTGATGTCGCAGGTCTCCCTCGACGGCTACTACGAGGGCCCGGAGCGGCAGCTCGACTGGGGCCTCGTCGACGAAGAGCTGCACCAGCACATGAACGACGAAGTCCGGTCGATCGGCGGCATGCTGATGGGCCGGGTCACCTACGAGCAGATGGCCGCCTACTGGCCCACCGCCGGCGCCGATCCGGACGCGTCCCCGGTGGAGACGGACTTCGCGGGCATCTGGCGCTCCGCACGGAAGTTCGTGTACTCGCGCACCCTGCCCGCCGAGCAGGCCGACCCGAACGCCACCGTGCTCCGGGAGGTCGTACCGGAGGAGGTCGAGGCCCTCAAGGCCGCCCCGGGCGGTGACCTGACCCTGAGCGGGGCGGACCTCGCCGCCTCGTTCCTGCGCCACGGTCTGGTGGACGAGTACCGGATCTACGTGCACCCCGTACGCATCGGCCGCGGCCACCCCCTCTTCCCGCCCTCCGACGGCACGGTCCCGCTCCGGCTGGAGGAGACCCGCACGTTCGGCAACGGGGTGGTGCTGCTGCGGTACTCGCGCGCCTGAGCGGGGTCTTGCCCACCCCTGCCCCGGGATCAGGCGGCGCGGTACCTCGCCAGCACCCCGCGGGCGGTGGAACGCAGGGCGTGGGCCGTGTCGACCGCGCCGATGCGTACGCGGTGCGCGGTTTCCCGCGCGGGACCGAGCGAGCGTCGTCCGGGGCCGCGCCGCAGCAGGTCCCGGTAGAGGTCCAGATGGCGTTCCGCGATGCGGGCGGGGTCGAAGCGGGCCGAGTTCGCCAGGGCGGCTTCGCCCATGCGCCGCCGCAGCTCGGCATCGTCCGCCAGTGCGAGCAGCGCGGCGGCGATGCCGTCCGCGTCGCCGGGGCGGACGAGGCGTCCGTCGACCCCGTCCTCGATGATCTCGCGCGGTCCCACGGGGCAGTCCGTGGAGACGACGGGGAGGCCGCAGCGCATCGCCTCGACGATGGTCATGCCGAACGACTCCTGGTCGGACGTGGACACGGCGATGGATCCCTTGGCCCACTCGGGCTCCAGCGGGTCGACGTTGCCCATGAGATGGGCGTTGCGGCTCAGTCCGAGTTCGCCGATGAGGGCGGCCAGGCTCTCCCTCTCGTTGCCGGTGGCGTCGCCGCTGCCGAAGATGCGCAGCTGCCAGTCCGGATGGCGGGCGACGACCCGGGCGAAGGCCCGGACGAGCAGGTCGTACCGCTTCGCCGGAGTGAGCCGGCCCGCCGCCACGACGACCTTGCCGGTGCCGTCGGCCGGTTCCGCGGAGGCGGCCGGCACGCTGTTCGGAATCGCCTCCACCCTCGTCGAGGGAAGGCCGAGCCGCCGGTAGGCGTGCGCGTCGGACTCGGTCACGGTGGTGACGGCGTCCAGCAGTTGGTAGCGGTGGCGTATCTCGTGGCGCAGGCGCAAGCCGTGGCCCGAGAGGGTGAGGTGCTCCTGCCCCACCCTGACGGCGGCGGAGTGGGCCTGCCGGGCGATGTGCACGTTCAGCCCCGGCCTGGTCCCGACGATCACGTGGGCGTCCAGGGCCGACAGGTACCGTCCGATCCGTTCGTCGGTGAGGCGGCTGTACTGCTTGTGCCGGCCGTCCGCACGGGGGAAGACCCTGGCCGGCAGGGCGTGGTGCGGGTCGTCACCGTCGTAGTCCGGAGATCCGGCGCGCAGGTCGACCAGGGGTGTGAGGCGGACGTTCGCGGGTGCGCTCATGGTCGGCACGTCGCGGTGGCGGAGCACCGAGACGATCTCCACGTCGTGGTGTTCCGCGAGGGTGGCGGCGAGGTTGAACGTCGACCTGATCGTGCCTCCGATGCCGTAGGCATTGTGGAGCAGGAAGGAAATACGCATGGGGCGACAGGTCCTTCGGTATCGGAGGCGGGATCCTCGACGGCGGGAGCCGGGGTGCGCGTACTCGCGCCGGCCCACTGTGCGCAGAACCTGCTTAACCGTTCCTGAAGGCCTGGTCATCCTGGTCGGGAGCTCGTGAGTGGCATGCTGGCAAAGTGGACATTTTGGTGGTGGAGGACGATCCGGTGATCGCGGCCGCGGTGCGCGACGGGCTGGAGGGCGAGGGGTACGCGGTCACCCTCACGGCTGACGGTCTGTCCGCGGTGGAGCTCGGTGCCACGGGCGACTTCGCGGCGATCGTCCTGGACGTCATGCTGCCGTCGCTGAACGGGTTCGCCGTCTGCGGCCGGCTCAGGGCCCTGGGTGTGGACACGCCGGTGCTGATGCTGACGGCGAGGGACGGGGAACTCGACGAGGCCGAGGGCCTGGACACCGGGGCGGACGACTACCTGACGAAGCCGTTCGCCCTACTCGTCCTCACGGCGCACCTGCGTGCGCTGATCCGGCGCAGCACCCGCACGGCCGCGGACCCCGGGCAGCACGAGGTGCTGCGGGCCGGCGACCTCTGGCTCGACCCGCGGGCGCGGACCTGTGGTCGTGGCGGTGAGCGCATCGAGGTCACCGGCCAGGAGTTCGCGGTACTGGAATGCCTGATGCGCGAGCCGGGCCGGGTGCTGTCGAAGGAGGCCGTCCTCGGCGAGGCGTGGGACATCGCCTACCGGGGCGCGGCGAGCATCGTGGAGGTCTACATCAGCCTCCTGCGCCGGAAGATCGACCATCCGTACGGCACCCGGAGCATCGTGACGGTCCGGGGGTACGGCTACCGCCTGGACGAGTCGCATGCCTGAGCTCCCCCAGCCGCCTCGGCTCCCCGAGGTGCCCGACGTGCCCGACGTGCCCGACGTGCCCGACGTGCCGCAGGAGCCTGAGCCCGCTCCCCGGACCCGCGCCCGGATGTTCCCTTGGTGGACCCGGCTGCCCACCCGGGCCCGTACCGCCCTCGCCTCGGGCGCGGCCGCCCTGGTGCTCGCGGGCGGCAGCGCATGGTGGCTGCACCACGACGTCTACTCCAACGAGATGGAAGCCGCCCGCGGCCGCGCCCTGTCCCAGTCCCGCTCGGTCGCGGAGGAGTTCGCCGGCACCCGGGCCAGGGACCGGGAATCCACCAGCGACATCATCGCCCAGAACCCCGTGGTGATCATCGGTCCGCAGGGCCCGTTCCGGTCCTGGCTCCTGGAAGCGTTCCCCGACGCCGTCGACGACCTCTCGCCCGCACCCGCCTCGGCCCGACCCGGCTGGGCCACCTTCGCAACGGTCCGTTTCGGCACGCCGGCCGCCGCGTGTACGGGAGACCCCACGCGCACCACGACCGGACAGCCCGTCCGGGACTGCCTCGCCCAAGCGGCGGAACTGAGCGGGCAGACCGTGGACATGGCCGGCACCAGCATCGAGGCGCACAAGCTCGACCCGAGCGCCCCCAACGAGTCGGCGCCTCCATCCGGCCGCTACACCGTCTACGTCGCCGTCACCCGGGGCGAGGCGGCCCGCGCCGCCGACGCGCTCGTCCCGGCCCTGGCCACCGCGGTACCGCTGGCCGCCCTGATCGTCGCCCTCAGCGCCTGGGTGGCGACCACCCGCGCCTTGCGCCCCGTAGAAGCCATCCGCACCCGCCTCGCCACCGTCGACCAGCCGGGCGCCGGCACCCGGGTCCCGGTCCCCGAGGCCGAGGACGAGATCACCCGCCTCGCCCGGACCACCAACCAGACGCTCGACCGGCTCGACGCCCACGCCGACCGACAACGCCGGTTCATCGCCGATGCCGCCCACGAACTGCGCAGCCCCGTCACCGGCCTGCGCACCACCCTGGAGGTCGCCGTCACCGGGCCCCAGCGGCCCGGCACCCTCGCGGGCGCCCTCCAGGCCACGACGAGACTGCAGTACCTCGTGGACGACCTCCTCACCCTCGCCCGCCTCGACAACGCCTCCGCGCCACCGCCGAAGAGGTCGCCGGTGGACCTCACCGGGCTCATCCGGGAACTCCTCCTCGAACTGCCCCACACCCGGCCCGAAGCCGCCGCACACCTCACCCTCGACGCCCCCGGCGAAGCCGTCACCGTCCCGGGCGACCCTGACCAACTGCGGCGCCTGCTGCGCAACCTCCTCGACAACGCGGCCCGCCACGCCGGCACCCGGGTCGCCGTCTCGCTCGACCTGCGGCCCGGATGGGTGGAGTGCACCGTCCACAACGACGGCGCCCCGATCCCCGAAGCGGACCGCGAGCGCATCTTCGACCGCTTCACCCGCCTCGACGAAGCACGGACCCGTGACACCGGCGGCAGCGGCCTCGGCCTCGCCATCGCCCGGGAGCTCGCGCACCACCACCGGGGAACCCTCGCCGTCACCCCGGCCGACCGGGGCGCGGCCTTCCTCCTCAGGCTCCCTCGGTAGCAGGGCGCCGGTGACCCTCCCCGCCCCCCGCCTCGGCGCTCGGGCTCCGGGGCGGCGGACCGGTCAGGGACGGTAGACCTTGCCGGGCTCGGGGTGGGCGGGCGCGAGGAGTTGGGAGACGGTCACGAAGGTGTACCCGCGGTCGCGGAGTTCGCGGACGATCTCGGGGACGGCGGGGATGGTTCCGGAGTAGCGCTCGTGGAGCAGGATGATCCCGTCCCGCTTGGTCTGGTCGAGTACGCGCTGCTCGATGAGTGCGCTGTCGGTGGTCGCGTAGTCCTTCGCGGTGACGCTCCACAGGATCTGGGCCAGGCCGAGTTCCTTCATCACCTTCTTCACCTCGTCATTGGTGGCGCCGCCCGGAGGGCGCATGAGGGTGGGTGCACGGCCCGTCGCCTTCTCTATGTCCTTCTGCACCGGCTCTATTTCTGCCCGTATTTGGTCAGGGGTGAGTTCGGTGAGGTTCTCGTGCGACCAGGTGTGGTTCGCTATTTCGTGACCCTCGTCGGCCATGCGGCGCACGGTGTCGGGGTAGGTGTCCGTGTGGCCTTTCCCCTGGAGGAAGAAGGTGGCCGGGACGTTTTCCCGTTTCAGGTAGTCGAGCAGGTGGGGCGTCGGCTCGCTCGGGCCGCCGTCGAAGGTGAGGGCCACGCACTTGGCGACGTTGCAGTCCACCGGGCCGGACGCGTGCCCTGAACCGGGCTTGCCGAGGGAGCGGACCGCCTCGGCGCGGACGGCTGCCGGCGAGACGACCCCGTTCAGGGTGGAGCAGCCGGTGAGAGTCGTCACCAGGAGCGCGGCCGCCGCCATGACGATGCGCCGGGAGGAAGTGTCGCGCACGGGGCGCTTGAACGAGCGATTCATGAGGGGAAACCCTGGATTTGTCATAGGAAATGGATCGGTGGACATCTGCGCGGTGGAAATGCCCGCATGGAGAAATGGCGCAGGCGATCTCTCGCGGCGGAACGATGCCGGCATCCCGGCAGATCCAGCGGCCGAAGCAGCATGCGCAGAGCCGCCTTAATGAACCCTTAAGGCGCCTGCCGGAATGCTGTCGGCCGTGCCGCCGGATACGGCGGGGCCGGAGGAGGGGCGGGCAGCAGGAAGGCTGCTACTTCAGGTGCTTGTCGAAGAACGCGGTCGCGTAGCGGATCGCGGTCTCGCGCTGCTCCGCGGGCCCCAGCTGCCGGGGACTGCCCGTCCCGTTCGTGCTCTCGCACCGGCCTCCGGGACGCCGGCGCTTCTCGATGGCGACATCGTCCGTCGCGAAAGCGGGCCCGGTGCCGGGGGTCCAGACCGTGTTGAAGAAGTTGTGGTTGCCGCCGGGCACGTCGTGGTGTTCGACGTCCGGGTTCCCGGCGGCCATCGCCATGGGGACCTTGCTGACCTCCCACATGGCGTCGCAGGTTCCGGCGACCAGCGAGAGGGGAACGCGGGTGATGCGTTCCTTGGCGGCGTCGATGCCGTTCATGGCGGGCGCGAAGGCGAGTGCGCCCCGGAGGGTCACGCCGGGCGGGAGTTCGTGGCTGTCCAGCGCCTGGGCGAGGACGCCCCCGCCGCCGCGCGAGTGCCCGAGCGTGCCGACCCGGTCCAGGTCCACACGGCCGGTGAACCCGCTGAGCGCCCGCAGCGGGCCTTCCCCGGTGGAGAGTTGCTTCCACATCTCCAGGTGCTTGTCCAGCAGGGCCGCACGCGCGGTGTGCCCCTGGTTCTTCTCCTGGGCCTGGATGCCGTTGGCCGCGACCGACACCACGACGTAGCCCTTCTCGGCCAGTGCCTCGGCCAGGTAGGAGTACCCCAGGTGGTTGTCGACCGGCTCGGCGCCCTTGGCGCACGGCCAGCCCTGCCCGCGGACCGGCTCGTCGCCCGCGGCGCAGGTGTCGCCCCAGCCGTGCAGCATCATCACCAGGGGGTGCTTCCCCCCGCCCAGCTCGCGCGGGTAGGTGACGGCGGCCTTCAGCTCCGTGCGCTTGCCGTCCAGGCCGGGAGGCGCGTAGGCGGTGTCACCGAAGTCGTACGTGAGCCGGGCCGAACGGGCCGTGCCGTCCTGCGTGGATATCCGGGCCGAGCCGACGACCTCGGGCTGGGAGCTGCCGCAGGCGGTTCCCAGGGTGACCGCGGCGACGGCCGTCACGGGGAGGACGCAGCGGCGCAGGGAGCGAGGGGGCATACGCATCGGCAAGCAGGCCCTTTCGGGGCACGGATCTCAGGCTGGGGCGGCCGCTCGGATCCGTGGTGACCGCGGCGACCTCTTGAAGGTATGCACCCTGATCATCGGATGTGCATCAATACATACGCATACGCGTATCAATGTCGATGGGATGCCGATCCCGGGACCCCACAGGAAGATCAGAAGCTACCGGCCGCCCTCGGGTCAGGACCCGGGGCCGGCCGGCGCGGACAGCGAGGCCAGGTAGCCGGACAGGGCTGTCGCCGTGCCGGGCAGCGGGAAGCGGGCGCCGAGGTACCCGTCCGGGCGCACGAGGAATCCGGTCGGGCCGTCGGCGCCGTAGAGCCGGGCGAACTCCCCGGCGGCGTCCCGGTATCCGGGGACGGCGGCGGGCAGGCCGGCGGCAGCGTCGAGTGCGGCCTCACGGGCCAGGACGGCCAGGACGGCCAGGACGGCCAGGGTCGGCGGGCCGAGGGTGCCGCTCCCGTCCGCGCCGTCCTCCGCCAGTGGAGACCCCGCGGTCCGGGCCTGCTCGGCGGCCTCGGCCAGGGCCGCGCCGTCGGCCCCGTACAGGATCACCACGTGGCCGACCCGTCCGCGCAGGACGTCGAGCAGCCGCGAGGGGTAGGCGGCGAGCGGCAGGGTCAACCCGGAGCAGTCCGGGGCCCGTTCGCCGGGCTGGGGCGCGCCGTCCGGGCCGAACGGGCTGCCGGCGAGCGGTCCCCCGCGGTAGCCGACGAGCAGCTGGGCCTCGCGGAGCAGCACGGTCCGCGGATCGTCCTCGTCGCTCTCCATGCCCTGGGTCGCGTGCCGCACGGTCCGGCCGACGACCTCCTCGCCGACGGGGCGGCGCTCGGCGTCGTAACTCGCGGGCAGGGCGGGCCCGGCCGAGCCCCGGAGGGTGAGCGCGAGCTTCCAGGCCAGGTTGCAGGCGTCCTGGATTCCGGTGTTCATGCCCTGGGCGCCGGTGGGCGGGTGGATGTGGGCGGCGTCGCCCGCGACGAAGACGCGGCCGTCGCCGTAGCGGTCGACGATGCGGTGGCTGATGCGGAACACGGAGGACCAGCGCATGCCGGAGACCGTGGCCGGGACGGGGGCCAGGCGGTCGACGACGGCCTGGATGTGGGACAGCTCGGGAACCCGGCCGCCCTCCAGCCCGTGCAGCACTCCGTCGCCCGCTCCGGGGCCCCCGGGTGATCCTCCCGCTCGTCCATCGCTCGGCTCCGCGGAGAGTTCGGGCGGGACCAGCATCGACATGCGGTAGCGGCCCCGGCCGGGCAGCGGGATGCACACCAGCAGGTCGTCGGTGGACCCGTCGGCGCCCTGGTGCGTGGAGCGCACGCCGTATCCGCCGGGCAGGTCCCAGTCGGTCACGACGTCGGCCAGCATGTACTCCTCGGCGAAGGCCCCGCCCTCGTAGGAGAGTCCCAGCCCCTTACGCACGGTGCTGTGCGCTCCGTCGCAGCCGATCAGGTAGCGGGTGCGCAGCTCCTCCTCGCCGCCGGAAGCGGTGCGCAGCAGGCTGGTGACGCCGCCGGGCCCGTCCGCGTCGCCGTCCCCGTCCTGGGTGAACGACAGCAGTTCGGTGCCGCGTTCGATGACGGTGCCCAGTGCCGCGAGGTGCTCTTCGAGGATGCGCTCGGTCTCGTACTGAGGCAGCGCGGCGAACCGGTACGGCACTTCGGGGGGCAGCATGAGCTCGATCCGGGCGCGCTCGGTGCCGTTGACGTAGATCAGCTGACCGCGCAGGGACACGGCGGTCTCCAAGACGGTGCGCGCCAGGCCCATCCGGTCCCAGATCTCCAGTGTGCGCGGCTGGATGCCGACCGCCTTCGCGTACGGGAGGCGGGCCGGCAGCCGGTCGACGAGGCGGCAGCTCACGCCGTGCCGGCGCAGTTCCGCGGCCGCGCTGAGTCCGACCGGACCCGCTCCCGTGATCAGCACGTCGGTCGTCGGGGTGTGCGCCATGGGTGCCTCCCAACCGCCTGGCCCCGAACCGGTCCCCTCCTCCCATGCTGACCCGGCGATTCGCGGACGGCCAGACGAAGGCGTCAGCCCCTCTTGGCGTGCGCCCCCGGCGTGTGGCCGAAGGCCCGCCGGAACACGTCGATGAACGCGCTGGTCGAGGACCAGCCGCAGCGGTGCGCGACCGCAGTGACGGGGGTGTCGACCGCCAGCAGCCGCAGCGCGTGGTGCAGCCGCAACTGGGTCCGCCACTGGGGGAACGTCATGCCCAGCTCGGAGCGGAACAGCCGGCTCAGGGTCCGCTCCCCCGCCCCGGCCCCGGCCTGCGCGGAGAGCTCCGCCAGCCCGCGCCGGTCGGCCGGATCGGCGTGCAGCAGCGCGCACACCGCGGCCAGCCGGGGGTCCGCGGGAGCGGGCAGGTGCAGCGGCTGGAGCGGCGAGGCCCGCAGCTGGTCGAGGAGCACCGCGAGCATCCGGCGCCGCTCGGCGGTGTCGTCCTGCGGGGCCCGGGTGTAGGCCAGGATCAGTTCGCGCAGCAGGGGGCCGACGGCGAGCACGGCGGGGGCGGAGAGGGAGAGCGGGTTGAGGCGGGTGGGCAGGCCCACGCTGTGCAGGTCGACGCGGCCGAAGGCGCGGTGCTCGTGCACGGTCCCGGCCGGGATCCACAGGGCTCGGGTGGTCGGGGCCACCCAGGTGCCGGCGTCGGTGGTCACGGACACCACCCCGGAACCGGCGTAGCAGATCTGGTGGTCGTCGTGGCGGTGCGGATCGATGCCGTGGTGGGTGTCGAGCTCGCGGATGCTCGTCGCTGCGCGCGGGGTGTGGCGGATTTTCTGCATCATCCGGCAATTTATCGGAAGCGGGCCAACACCGGCAGGAGCGATTCTCGATCGGTGACCTCCATGAGACCGCCCCGGCCCTCGCCCGCCGCCCCGACGCCCACACCCGCGCCCCCGCCCCCGACCCCGCCCTCATCGACACCCGACCCCGACCCCGCAGCCACGCCGGTCCCCGCGCCCGGCCGCCCGGGCCGGCTCCGTACGGCCGCCTTCGCCGCGGGCCACTCCTGCGTGGACGTCTACCAGGGCGCCGTGGCCGCGCTCGTCCCGTTCCTCGTCTCCGAGCGCTCGTACGGGTACGCCGCCGCGTCCGGCATCGTGCTGGCCGCCTCGCTGCTGTCCTCCGTGGTCCAGCCGCTGTTCGGAGCGCTCGCCGACCGGTGGCCGATGCCCTGGCTGATCCCGCTGGCCACCGCCGCCGCGGGACTGGGCGTGGCGCTGGTCGGACTCGACGCCGGGTACGCGGCCACGCTCGCCGCCGTCGCCCTGTCCGGGCTGGGCGTCGCCGCCTACCACCCGGCGGCCGCCCGGCTGGTCCGTACGGTGGGCGGCGCCGGGCACGGCGCGATGAGCTGGTTCGCGCTCGGCGGCAACATCGGCTTCGCGTGCGCCCCGCTGCTGGTCGTCGGCGCGCTGGCGCTGCCGGGCCCGGCGGGGTGGTGGCTGCTGGCCGCCCCGGCGGCGCTGGGCGTCTTCCTCAACCGGCCGCCGTCCGCCAAGCGTTCGGCCGCCGGCCGGGAGGTGGCGACCCCGCCCCCGGCCGCGTCCCGGCGCCCCCGCGACGACTGGCGGGCCTTCCTGCGGCTGTCCCTGGTCGTCGTCGTGCGCTCGGTGGTCTTCACCGGCCTGAGCACCTTCATCGCCCTGTACGTCCGCGAGCGCGGCGGCGGCGAGAGTGCCGGCGCCGCGGCCCTGTTCGCCCTCTTCGCCGGGAGCGCCGGCGGCACCCTCCTGGGCGGCCGGCTGGCCGCCCGCTGGGGGCGGGTCACCACCGTCCACCGCGCCTACGCGGCGGTGGCGCCGGCCGTCGCGGGCATCCTCTTCCTGCCGCTCCCGTTGGTGTACGTCTGCGCAGCGCTGGCCGCCGCCGCGCTGTACGTGCCCTTTTCCCTCCAGGTCACGCTGGGCCAGGACTACCTGCCGACCCGCATGGGCACCGCGAGCGGAGTCACCCTGGGCCTGACCGTCAGCGTGGGCGGCCTCGCGAGCCCCCTCGTCGGCGCGGCGGCCGACGCCGCCTCGCTGCACACCGCCCTGCTCCCGCTGGCCGCGCTCCCCCTGCTGGCCTGGGCCCTGGCCCGGCGCCTGCCGGATCCCGCGGAGCCGGAGCCCGCGGAGCCGGAGCCCGCGGAGCCGGAGCTCACTGCGGCCCGGGGGTGACGGCGGCCTTCCGGGGGCTGGAGCGGTGCGCCCGCCAGGCGGCCAGGGCCTGCGGGCGGGTGCCCTCGGGGTGCCGGGCGTGCCAGTCCCTCAGGAACCGGTTCAGCTCGAACTGGGCCCCGATCTCCTGGGGTTGCGCCGCCCGCTCCCGGGTGGCGTGCCAGTGGGCGACCGCCTCGGCGAGGGTGCGCCCCGCCCCCTGGGCCACGTAGTCCCGCATGAAGGCGTCGAAGTGGAAGCCGGGCCCGATCTCCCGGACGAAGTACTCCCGCAGCACCTGGCTGCACCGCTGCCCCGGCGGAATGACGCTGGCACCGTCCACGGGCGCGGCGAGCTGCCGGCCCGCACCGCGGGCGGGCCGACCGGCGGCCGGGACCGGCGCCGGGGCCGGGAGCCCGTCCAGCGCGGCGGCGATCCGGGCCGTGACCGCCGCCTTCCCGCCTCCGGTGGAGAGGCCCATCCGGCGTGCCAGCGCGCTGAGTTCGGCCAGAGTCCAGTACCAGCGCGCCAGCTCCGCCCCGCTCAGCTCCGGGCTCGGAGCGGGGCGCACTTCACCTTGATTCGTACTCACGTTCCCATCTTAAACCGCCCGCCTCCCGCGCCCTCCCGCGGTCAACGCGCCGCCGCGTTGCGGCGTTCGCGGCCCCGCAGGACGTCCAGGGCGAAGAACCTCGGGACCGCCCCGCCGAGCCCGTCGAGCCCGGTGAATCCGCGGCGGGCCATTTCGACGTCCGGTGAGGTGCCGCGCCCCTGCCAGTGGCGCAGGAAGAGCTTCGCGCACATCGGCGGCGGCGGGACCACGAGTTTGGGCCGGGTCTCCTCCGCGGCCCCGTCGGCCCGGACGACGAGAGCGGACCACTCGCCCCAGCGCCCGGAGTCCCGCATGCGTGCCAGGACCGTCGGCCGCCAGTCGACCGACTGCCACACCGGCCACACCCGCACCATGAGGAGCCGGATCCGGTCGGCGACGGGGAGCCCGGCCAGTTCCTGCTCCGTGAACCAGCGGGCCAGGGAGTCCGGCAGCGGCGACCGGCCGTCGAGCCCGAGCTTGGCCCGTGCGTACGTTTCGAGCGTCATGCCCCTGGCGCCGGCGAGCTCCTCCAGCAATCCGGTCAGCACCTCCTCGTGCAGCGCGGGGTACCCCTCGTCGAACAGCCGGGCGGCGTCCAGCACGTCGAGGTCCGACATCCACCGGCCGGGAGAGTGCTCCCGGCGGGTCCGCCGGACCAGGGACTGGGTCCGGCTGATGCCGGTGAAGGGCACCTCGGGCGCGACCGGACCGGGGGTCACGGCGCCCCGGCTCGCGATCGCGCGCAGCGCTGCCATCGCGTCGAGCCGTTTGAGGTCCCAGACGCCCGAGGCGATCATCTCCTCCAGGGTCCGCAAAGACTCGTGGTCATCCTCGTCCAGGGCCTGCTCGATGTCCTTCCAGCCGCGGTGGGTGAAGGGCAGCGCCGCGGCCGCCGCCACGATCCGGCGGCCGGCGTCGGGTGCGATCAGCTCGGTCTCGGCGCCCTCCTTGCAGCCGTAGCGGAGGTTCACCAGGGCCACGGTCTGCGCCGGGTACCCCATCTCGGCCGGGCCGTGCAGGACCCCCACCTCGTCGTCCCCGTCGATCTCGCCCGAGGCGTACATGGTGAAGACGGTGCCGAGGCCCCGCATGCCGCACGGGGCGAGCTCCGCGGCCCGCAGTGCGCCCATGCTCGCGGCGCCGATCACCTCCGCGCCCTCGGTGAGCACCTGGAGGATCTCCTTGTGGCCGACGGAGCGGCGCTCCCGGAAGTAGCCGTCGACGACCACGACCACGTCTCCGGGGTGCCACTGCTCGGCGAGGAGGTCGCCCCGGCCCGCGGGCGGCCGTACGTCCGCCCCGGGGAGCACCGCGTGGACGTCGGCGGCCGAGATCGTCGGCCCCGCGTAGACGATCACCCTGGGCCCGCTCACGCCGGCCCCCTTCACGCCGTGCCCCTTCACTACAGCACCTCCGGGCATACGCGGCTCCCCGGAGCCACGACCTTGACGACCGGGACCCCGATCTCCTCGCGCGTCAGGTCGACGAGGAGGGGCGGATGGGAGAAGGCTTCGGCCGCCCGGCGCACCACGTGGGCGAGGGCGCCGGCCAGACTGTCGTGCGGGACGGGATCGTCCACGAGGCCCCTGAGATCGGCGGCCGCCGGGCCGGAGCGCGCGCTCCGCAGCCGGCCGGCGTCCACCTGCCCGAAGTCCTCGCGAAGGTCGTCGCGGGCCCCCGAGATGTACGCGAGCCTGGCCTGCGCCGCTTCGGAGACGGCTCGGGTGAGGGCGATCTCCGGGCTGAGGTGGCAGCCGAAGCCGAACATCAACGCCGGGTACTCCTCGCTCGCGACCCAGGCCAGGAAGCACGGCAGGCCGGTGGGCGACGGGACGAGGCGGACCTCCAGGGTGACGTCGGCCCGTTCGATCAGCGTGCACAGCTCGTCGGCCACCGGCGACCCGAGGGAGCGCGGGTCCACGCGTACGCCCATCTCCCCGCCCCCGGTGACCGCGGCCGTCATCGCGTCGCGCTCGATGACCTCGCAGAGCGCGTGCAGAGCGGCTTCGATCCGGGTGTTCCCGCCGGCCAGGCCGTTGGTCGACTCGAAGAACACCGGCGGGTTCCAGTCGGTGTGCTCCTCCAGCGTCAGCCGGACGACGTTCACGGGGACGAGGGTGCGCGCTCCGTCGACCAGGGATCTGGCCGCCACCCAGTCCAGCGGCAGCCCCTCGTGCAGCAGGCTCGGCGCGGAGGGCGCCAACGCGGATACCTCGTACCCCAGTTGCGTACGGAGCGTGCGGGGGGTCGCGGTCAGTGAGGGCGGGGCCGGCTGTTCCACGTGCCAGGTCTCCACCGACTCCATCACGGCCGAGAGCCTGGCCAGTTCGGGGGTCATCCCCTTGCCCTGGGAGACGGCCAGCGTCCTGGAGAGCGGCCGGATCGCCTGGAAGGTCGGGATGCCGATGGAGTCGAGCCGGGTGATGTCGGCGACCCGGGTGACGCCCACCTTGGCCGCGGCGCGGGTCGCCATCTCCCATGTGGCTTTGGGTGGTTGGGCCCTGTCCGTGCCCGGGAGCCGGTGTACGGAGCGGTCCGCCGGTGTGGCGAGCCAGGCCAGGGGTGCATCGTCGGTCTGCACGGTGGGGAGCTCCTGCGGGTCAGAGGTTCCGGGTGCGCCGCAACAGCGCCCGGCCGGCGACGAAGTTGGCGACGATCGCGACGACGGCGAGCACCACCAGGGAGGGCCAGGCCTTGCCCAGGCCGAAGATCGCGGCGTCGCGCATCCCGGTGACGGCGTACGACACCGGGTTCACCGTCGAGATCCACCGGAGCACGGTGGGGAGTTGCTGCGAGGTGGACAGCGAGGGAGCGGCGAAGACGAGGACGGGCACCGACACGCTGGTGAGCACCATGAAGGTGCGGTAGTCGCTGATGAGGACGGCCGCCGCGAGGTACAGCCCGTTGAACGCCACCGACGAGAGCACCAGTGCCAGCAGCAGCCAGATCCAGTGGGACGCGTGGAAGGGGTAGTCGAAGATGACCGCGGCGACGGCCAGGGCCAGCAGGCTCTGGGCCAGCACGAGCGAGACCCCGGCCAGCAGCTTGCCGGCCAGGAAGCGCGACCGGCGCAGCGGCCAGCTCCAGAGCTGGGTGGACACCCCGCTCATCTCCTCCTGGAACATGGCCATGCCCGTCGTCCCGGAGGCGCTGACCACCGACATGGCCAGCACCATGGGGAGCAGGAAGACCGCGAAGGGGAGGGTTTCGCCGCGGTAGGTGATGTTCCCGACGACGTTGCCGAGCGAGGTGTTCACGAGGAGCAGGTACACGAGCATCGGGGTCAGGCCGAGGATGAGGTTGACCCTGTTGCGGGCGAGGAGCGCGTACTCGCGGTAGAACACGGCGGTGAAGTCCGCCGGTTTGCCCGACGCGACCGGTGCGGTGGTCTTGAATCCCAGGTCGGCCACGGTCTCAGCCCTCGTTCCCGGTCATGCGCAGGAAGACCTGCTCCAGCGAGTCGGTGACGGTGGAGATTCCGGAGATGGCGACCCCGGCGTCGTGGCAGTGCCGGGACAGCTGCGGCAGCACGTCCCGGACCTGCGCGTTCTCGATGCGCACTTCCGCGTCCTGGGCCGTCGCGGTCAGTCCGGCGGTGGCCGCCCACTCCTTGACGACCTTGGCGGCGACCGCGTCGTCGACGCTGACCAGCAGGTGGGCTCCGCCGAACTCCCTGACCAGCTCGCTCGGTTCGGCGAAGCGGACCACCTTGCCCTGGTTGATGACCAGGACCCGCTGGGCGTTGCGCTCCAGCTCCTGGATGATGTGGCTGGTCCAGATCACGGTCATGCCGTACTCCTCGCGGAGCCACCGCACGAAGCGCTCGATCTGGTGCCGGCCGGCCACGTCCAGTCCGGCCGAGGGCTCGTCGAGGATGAGGAGTTCGGGGATGGTCAGCAGGGCCCGGACGAGTTGCAGCCGCTGACGCTGTCCGCCGGACAGCTGGAAGACGAGCCGGGACAGGTGGTCCCCCAGGCCGAGGTACTCGGCCACCTCCATCGCCCAGGGGCGGGTGGTGCGCCAGGACAGGCCCTTGAAGCGGGTGGCGATCAGCAGGTTGTCCAGGGCCGAGAGCATCTCGTCGTAGGGGGCGGACTGGTGCATCGCGCCGATGCCGGTCTTGGCGGCGACCGGGTCGCGGGCCGGGTCCACGCCGAACACCCGGATCCGCCCGGTGGTGGGAGGGGTGACGCCGCAGATCATCTTCATCAGGGTGGTCTTTCCGGCACCGTTGGGTCCCAGCAGCCCGATGGTCTCGCCTTTGGCGATGTCGAATGAAATACGGTCGACTGCCGGCGTTTCTTTCCCGCGGTAACGCTTGGTCAGTTCCTCGGCGTTCACCACACCATTCGCCACGGTCCGCCCTCCACAATGTGATCGATGTTCCGCTTGGTGTTTCTCCTGGATTTCCGATCGGGTTGCTGCGGCTGGACGTTACGCCCGCGGGACGGCGCGGAAGCGGCCGCTGCCCAAGCTGCCTGACAACTGCCTCCGTTCTGCCGCCTGCCGCCCGGCCCCGTTGGCTAGCATTCGCAGCATGAGCCGTTCAGGACTGGCGGAAGACCACGACGGCCAATCCGTTGTGGTTCTGGTGAATTGCGCGGGCGGCCGTGAATTGGAGCTCGTTCGCGATGCTTTGACGGGGCCTCTGGAAACTCCGGCGATACTGATCCGGCAGGACGAACTCATGTCGACGCCCCTGGCTCTGGACGTGGACACCGGTCTGCTGGACGTCTCCGGGCGCCGGGTCAGGCCGGCCGTGGTCTGGGTGCGGCACGGTTCGGCCTGCGCGCTGCTGGCGCAGTCGAGGCCGGTGGGATCGATGCCCCCGCTGCGGGCGGAGTCCTGGTCCGGGTTCCTCCGGCAGGTGTCGGCCGCGGCGGGCGCCGCTCTGCCCGGCGGCACGGTCGTCGGTCCGGGCCAGCTGGTGGAGGCGCGCGGGCTGGGCGTGCGGACGCCCCGTACGGTCGTCACCAATGACGTGGCGGCGGGTGCGCGCACGGTGGGGGCGCCGGTCCTCGTGGTCAAGACTCCGGACTTCCGGCTGTTCGAGCCGGACCGGCTGGGCTGGAAGGCCTGTCTGCCCGCGGTCGTGGGCCGGGAGGCGGTGGAACAGGGCTCCGGACCGGCCCCGGTCGCCGCGGGAGAGCGCCCGGTCGTGGTCCAGGAGTACGTGGAACACGCGCGTGAGCTGCGCGTCTATCACCTCGACGGCGGGATCTGCGCCTTCGAGGTCCGCAAACCCGATCCGTCGAGCCCGATGACGGACCCCGACAGCGTCACCGTGACGCGCGTCGACTGCCCGCCCCC
Source organism: Streptomyces sp. NBC_00086 (assembly GCF_026343255.1). Lineage (NCBI taxonomy): Bacteria > Bacillati > Actinomycetota > Actinomycetes > Kitasatosporales > Streptomycetaceae > Streptomyces > Streptomyces sp. NBC_00086. The sequence continues at coordinate 995,549 of NZ_JAPELZ010000001.1, forward strand.
CGCGGCCGAGGCCGTACGCACCCTGGCCGCCGCGTGGAACCTGCGCTACGGGGCGTTCGACCTGCTCGTGTCCGACACCGGGGAGCCGGTGTTCCTGGAGGCCAACCCGGACGGGGACTGGCTCTGGTTCGAACGCAAGGCGCGCTGGCACGGCGTCTCGTTCATGGCCGCCGTCATGGTCCGTGAGTTGTTCGTACGCAGTACGTCGTGAGGAGTGCGTCGTGGGGAGTGCGCCGCGAAGAGAGTGTCCTGAGAAGCCCGTCGTGAGGAACCCGCGCCGGTGACGGCCTTACGGGGTGGCGAGATCTCCAGCCGGGGCCTGGTGCTCGTGGCCCTGGTGGCGCGGGGTCATACGACCGACCGCGTGGCCCGGGCGCTGCGCCTGAGCAGGCACACGGTGGGCGAGGAGATCAGTGTCCTGCTCGACCGGTTCAACTGCAGGAACAGGGCGGAGCTGGTGGCCTACTGCTACGTCCACCGGCTCCTGCCGATCGATGTGTGGCCGCCGCCGTGCGGCCCCGTGAAAGGGGTGGGTGACGTGTTCGATCCTCTGACCGCTCTGCGTGAGGCCGGACTTCCGGTCGACCAGTTGAGCGCCGCTCAGCGCGAGGTGCTGGCAGGCCTGACCGAGGAGGAGACCTCGGTCGTCGTGGCGGTCCAACTGCGGCTGGTCGAGGCGGATTCCGGCGCGGATGCCGAGGTGTGGGCGCACGACCTGAAGCTGCTCTGAGCGCGCATGAGCCGAAGACTGGTGGTCGTGCTCTTCCTCGATCTGGTCGGCTGGACCCGGCTGGCCGAGCGCGTGGACCCGGAGCCGCTGCAACGGCTGCTCGACGAGTACTACGAGATCTGCTCGGCCGCGGTGGAGGAACACGGAGGCGTCGTCGAGAAGTTCATCGGCGACGCCGTCATGGCGGTCTTCGGGGCCGACACCTCGCAGGAGGACGACGCACCGCGGGCGCTGCGCGCGGCCACGCGGATCCGCGCCGAGGTCGCCGGCCTGCGCACGCCGGCCGCCGACGCGGCTCCGGTCGAGGTCCATTGCGGGATCGCGGCCGGCGAGGCGCTGGTGACGCGTTCGGCCCGGGCCGGCATCCGGGTCGTCGGCGACGTGGTCAACCTCGCCGCGCGCCTCCAGTCCCTGGCGGTCGCCGGGGAGATCATCGTCAACGAGACCGTGGCGCACCTGGCCCGTCCGCACTACACCATGGTCCCGGTGCCGCCGGTGGCACTGAAGGGCAAGGCCGAGCCGGTGCCCGTCCTGGTGGTCACCGGTGAGGCCGCCACCGACGGCGCCGACACCGACGAGGGGTCCCTCATGGTGGACCGCGGCGCGGAACGCCACCGGCTCCGCCGGATCTACCACCGGGTGGCCCGGGAGCGGCGCGCGGAGCTGGTGACCGTGATCGGACCGCCGGGCATCGGCAAGACCCGGATGGTCCGGGAGGCCGTGGACGATCTCGTCGCGGCCGGCGCCAGGCCCGTCGCGGTGTTCGGCACCTGTCAGTCCTACGGAACGGACGGGAACTACGGGGCGCTCGTCGAAATGCTGGACGCACTGACCCGGCGGGCGCCGTCCTGTGCGGAGTTGGTGCGCACGGACGAGCGGATCGCCGGCGTCCTCGCGGCCCTGCGCGACGCCTCGCTCCCCCGGAGGGCCGGTACGGTCCCGGGCCCGGGCGTGGAGGAGGTGTCCTGGGCGACCCGCGAGCTGCTCGGCGCGGCGGCCGGCGGCCCGCTCGTCGTGGTGTGGGACAACCTCGCGTGGGCCGGGCAGTCGCTCCTGCGGCTCATCGGCGAGCTCATGGACGGTCTGCGGGACCTCCCGCTCCTGATGGTCTGCGTGTCCCGGCCGGAGCTCACGGGGCGGGAAGGGCCCTGGTCCCGGGAGGGATCCGGGGCGCGGGAAACCTCCGGGGCGCGGGAACCCTCCGGGTCGCAGAGCCCCGGCGCGCAGGAGAGCCCCGGCCCGCGGGAGCCGGACGTGATCGAGGTCGGGGCGCTGGTCCCGGCCGACAGCGCGCGGCTGGCGTTCTCGCTGGCCGGGCGCGGGAGCGGCGACGAGGTGGAGCTGCACGGGCTGGACCTGGCCGAACAGGTCGACCGGGTCGCGCTGTACAGCGCGGGCAATCCGCTGTACATCCGGCTGCTGATGGACTGGCTGAGGAACGGCCGGACCGTCGACGAGGTGCCGCCGAGCATCACGGCCATGGTGGGGGCGATGATCGACCGGCTGCCCGCACCGGGCCGGCGGCTGCTCGGCGCGGCTTCGGTCATCGGCCCCTCGTTCACCCTGGAGCAGCTCGCGCTGCTGGGCGAGCCGGCGCCCGCGGCGGCCCTCGCGGAGCTCGCCGGGCAGCGGCTGTTCCACGCCACGGCGGAGGAGGGCGGCTACCGCTTCGTCCAGCAGCCGGTGCACGAAGTGGCGTACGGCAGGCTGGAGAAGGAGCAGCGCGTCTCCTGGCACCGCAGGCTCGCCGAGCACGGTTTCAGTCCCGGCTTCCACCTCGAAGCCGCCACCCGGCTCCTCGGAGGGCTGCGCCCGGACGATGCGGAGCTGCCGGAGCTGGCCCGGCAGGCGGCCGGGGCCCTGCTGGGCGAGGGCACCGTGGCGCTGCGGCAGCGCGATGTGCCGACGGCGATCGGACTGCTCGGGCGGGCGCTCGTACTGGCGCGGGGCGGGCCGGACCGGTGCCGGTCGGTCGCGGCCGTCCGGCTCAGCGACGCCCTCATGCTCTCCGGGGACACCCGGGGTGCGCTGGAGGTGGTGGAAGAGGGGGCGTGGCGCGATCCGTCGGGTCCCGCCCTGGTACGGGTGCAGCGGCAGCTGCTGGCCGCCCGGCTCGGCAAGGTCACCGCGGCCGACGTGGCGGGACTGCGGACCGCGCTCGACGGCGAGGAGCCCGACCTGTCCGCCCGGTGCCGCTTCGAGCAGCTGCGGATGCTGGTCCACCTGGACCACGGCCGGTTCGGGGCCGCCGAGGAAGCGGCGTGCGCCGCGCTCGACCACGCCCGGGAGGCCGGGGACGCGTACGAGGAGGACCGCCTGCTGGTCGCCCTGTGCGAGATCCGCCAGTGGTCGCCGAGCCCGATGGAGCAGAAGCTCGCGGGCTGTGCGGAGCTCCTGGAGCGGTTCGCCGCCGACCGGTTCCTCGCCCTGCCCGCGCTGGCCGCCCGCGCACGCTGCCTGGCGCTGACCGGGGACCGCAGCGGTGCGCGTTCGGCGCTGACCGAGGCCGAGTCCGTCGTCGTACAGCTCCGGCTGACCATGGGACGGGTCCTGGTCGATCAAGTGGCCGCGCTGGCCGCCTCGCTGGACGGTGAGCACGCGGAGGCCGAGCGGCGCTTCGGCCGCGCTGCGGACGCCCTCGAACTGGCCGGCTACGTACCGGTCGCCCTGACCATGCGGGTCCAGGCGGCACGCGAGTGCGCCCGCCGGGACAGGACGGACGAGGCGGCCCGCCGGATCGCCGAACTGCTGGCACGGCGCGCGGAGATGGACGTCCGGGGGCGGATCCTGTGCCTGTCGGCCGCCGTACTGGGCGCCGCGGCGCAGGGCCGCGCCGAGCCGGTGCGCGCCGAGGTGCTGCGGCTGCTCCGGGACATCGACGACCCGTGTCTGCGGGGCGAGGTCTGCTTCGATCTGGCCCGGGCCCACCGGTGTCTGGGCGAGGGGGCCGAGGCCCGGGCCATGGCCGGGCTGGCCGTCGACAGCTACGCGGCCGTCGGCGCGGTGAAGCCGCTGGAGGCGGTACGGGCATGGATCTGAACGGCGCGCCCTGGCGGCGCGAGCGGCGGCCGCACGCGTCGGGGATGCCCGCATGGAGCATGCCGGCCGGCGGGGACCCCGGTGAGGCCCTGCCGACGGCCCTGTTCGAGGGGATCGGCCCGCACTGGGCCTGGCAGGGCGCGACCGGCGAGGGCGTACGGGTCTGCGTGCTCGACAGCGGTGTCCAGGCGGCGCATCCGCTGGTCGGCGCGGTCGAGCGGGCCTGGCAGGTGGTGAGCGCCGAGGGCCGGGCTCCGCGCGTGGAGGAGTGCGAGCCCCTCGACACGGCCGGGCACGGGACCGCCTGCGCGGGGATCATCCGCTCCATCGCGCCCCGGGTGTCGATCAGTTCGCTCAAAGTCCTCGGTGACGGGAGGGCCGGCAGCGCCTCCGCGCTGATCGCGGGACTCGCCTTCGCGATCGAGGAGGGGTTCGACGTCGTCAGCATGAGCCTGTCGACGAGCAGGGTCGAATTCCGCGACCGGCTGGCCGAGTTGTGCGACCGTGCCTACTTCCGCCGGACCGCGGTGGTCGCGGCGGCCCACAACCTGCCGATCGAGAGCTTCCCCTGGAACTTCGCCTCGGTGATCTCGGTCGCCAGTCATGCCGAGCCGGACGGCATGCGCTTCTACTACAACGCCGCTCCCCCGGTCGAGTTCCGTGCCCGGGGGGTGCGCGTGCCGGTGGCGAGCCTGGGCGGCGGCACGGTCCGCAACACCGGCAACAGCTTCGCGGCGCCGCACATGGCCGGGATCGCGGCCCTGGTCCTGAGCAAGCATCCGTGGCTCACGCCGTTCCAGCTCAAGAGCGTCCTTTACCACTGCGCCGCGAACGTATCGGTCCACCAGGCACCGGTCCAAGGAGAAGGAGGCGGAGAAGAATGAAACCCTGGCCACACGATCTGATGGCCATCGAACGTCAGCTCCTGCAGTCTGTCGTCACGGTGGCCCGCTACATCTACGGGGCCGCCGCGTCCTCGGTGTTCATGGTGAGCCCCGACACCGGTGAGCTGATCTTCGCGGCGGTCGCGGGCGAGGGCGAACAAGGCCTGGTCGGACGGCGGTTCGAGCCCGGTACCGGCATCGCCGGCTGGGTGGCGGCCAGCGGGCAGCCGCTGATCACGGACGACGTGGCCGCGACCGACCGGTTCGCCCGTGATGCCGCAGCCTCCACGGGGTACGTGCCCGCGAGCATCATGGCCGCCCCGCTCATCGCGGACGGGGAGTGCATCGGAGTGATCGAGGTGCTGGACCGCCACGCCCACGACGCGAACGCCCCCGGCCGGGAGCTCGACGACATCGAACTGCTGGGGCTGCTCGCCACGCAGGCCGCCTTGAGCCTGGCGCTGCTGCGGCGCGGCGAACAGGCCGCGGGCGCGGCCCCGCGCATGGGAGAGCTGGTGGCCCGGCTGTCGGAACACGCGGTCATGGACGCGTCCGACCCCTTGGCCGTCTCGCTGCTGCGCATCTCGCTGGACCTGCTCGACCGGGGTGCGCACCCCAGTTCGAAGGTGGTCTGACGGCCGACGGAGACGGAGCGCAGACGTACCGGCGACGCACCGGAGACGCTTACGGAACGGGTCCCTCCTACCCTCCTGGCCTATGGTCCACAGTGCCGAGGCGCAGGCTCCGTCGTTTCCCGAACTGCTCCGCTTCAAGCGCGTGCAGGCAGGTCTCACCCAGCGGACGCTGGCCGACCTGTCGACGATCAGCCCGCGGACGATCCGCGCCCTGGAGTCGGGCCGGGTGAACGCGCGGATGCAGACCGTCCGGCTGCTCGCCGACGCCCTGGGGCTGGAGGGTCTGGCGCGGGAGCTCTTCGTCACCGCGGGCCTGGGCAGCGGCGGGCCCGCTCCGGTCGGCGCCGATCCCTGCCTGTCGGTACCCAAGTCCGTCAACGCCCTCCTCGGGCGGGACGTGGAGGTCCGGGCGCTGGTGGGCGCCCTGGAGTCGGATCACCGACGGCTGATCTCCCTCTCGGGGCTCGCGGGCGTGGGGAAGTCGCGGGTGGCCGCGGAGACGGCGGCGCGGCTGAGCTCCCGGCGCGGCTGGCCGGTGCTGTGGATCGGGGCGGGAGCGGTGGCCCCGGGCGGTCACGGCGCGGTCTTCGGCCCCCTGCTGCGGTCCTTGCGCCTGCTCGTGGAATCGGGTGCGCAGGACGTGTCCGCGGTCTGCCGGCTCATCGGCCGGCACGAGGTGCTGCTCGTCCTCGACGGGGTCGCCGACGCACGGGATCCGTTCGGCGTGGAGGAGCTGCTGGCGTACTGTCCCGGCATCCGGGTGGTCAGTACGTCGCGAGCCGCGTGGAACATCGCCGGGGTCCAGGGGACGGTGCTCGCACCGCTGGCCGTCCCCGGGCCGGACTGGGAGGCGGCGGGCTCCCTGGAGGTCCTGGCCGGCGTCCCGTCGGTGCGGCTGCTCGTGGACCGGCTCTCGGAAGTCCGGCCGGGATTCGTGCTCGGCCGGGCGGACGCGGGGGCGGCGGTACGGCTGTGCCGGACCCTGGACGGCCTGCCGGCCGCGCTGGAGGCGGCGGCCGCACGGTGCGGGGTACTGAGCCTGCGCCGGCTCGCGGACATGCCCGCGTCCGAGTTGCTCGAACTGCCGGCGGCCGCCCGGCCCGCCGGTGTTCCCGGGACGATCGGCTGCCCGATCCGGTCCGGGGTCGAGCGGCTGGACCCCGCCGCCCGCGCGCTCCTTTGGGAGCTTGCCGACCTGGACAAGCCGTTGACGGTGTGCGAGGCCTCGGATGCCCTCGACCGGCCGCTGAACCGGGTGGTGGAGGACCTGAGCGCGCTGACGGGCGGCGGATTCGTCCGGGCGGCGCACGAGGAGACCGAGACCCGCCTGCACCTGCCGAACCTGGTGCGGGCGGTGCTTGCCTGACCCGGGCTCAGGCCAGGTGCTCCGCGAGGAACCGCTCGACCGCGGCGTAGTAGGCCTGCCGGTTGGCGGGCCGGGCCAGGCCGTGTCCCTCGTCGGGGAACAGCAGGTATTCGTGGGGTAGTTGCTTGGCCGCCAGCGCCGCGACGATCTGCTCGGCCTCCGCCCGGGGCACGCGGACGTCGTTGGCGCCCTGGACGACCAGGACGGGGATGCGGATCTCGTCGACCCGCGACAGCGGAGAGCGTTCCCAGAGCATGGCGCGCTCCGTCTCCGGGTCCCCCACCTGGGCGTGCATGAAGGAGCGCAGCGCGGTGCGGTACGGCGCCCCGGCCGCCAGCAGCGTCAGCAGGTTCGACGGGCCGCAGAGGTCTATCGCGCAGGTGAACACCTCCGGGGTGAAGGCCGCGCCGACCAGCGCCGCATAACCCCCGTACGAGCAGCCCATGATGGCGATCCGTGCGGGGTCGATCCCGCCGCCCGCGACGAGGTGGGCGACCGCGTCGAGCAGATCGGTCTGCATCGCGGCGCCCCACTGTTTGGCACCCAGGTTGCGGAACTCCTTGCCGTAGCCCGTCGAACCGCGGAAGTTGACCTGGACGCAGGCGTAGCCCCGGTTGGCCAGGAGCTGCGCCTCCTCGTCGAACGCGAAGGTGTGGCGGGCCCAGGGACCACCGTGCACGTTCACCACCGCGGGCAGGCCCGCGCGTTCGGCGCCGGGCGGCCAGGTGACGTAGCCGTGGACGGTGACCCCGTCGCGCGCGGCGAAGGCGAAGGGCTCCATCCGGGCCAGCGTGTACGCCTCCAGCTCCCACTGGTGGCTGAAGAGGTAGCGCAGCGCGCCGGCCGGCCGGTCGTAGAGGTAGTAGAGGACGGGACCGGCTCCGGTCACCACCGAGACCGTCCACAGCCGTTCGCCGCGGTCGGTGCGGTCCACGTAGACCTCGCCGTCGACCGACAGGAGCGCGAGCTCGCCGCGGATCCGGCCGAGGTCCTTGCCGAACTCCTCGTCGAGGAAGACCCATTCGTCGCGGTCCTTCGCGAACAGCGCCGCTTGCGGCCTGCGGGTCACCGGGTCGAACTCGACCTGTTTGACGTCGTACACCGGATCCTCCGCGAGCAGCGTCCGCCGCCCGGTCGCGAGGTCGACGGCGAACAGGCGGGTGGCGTTGGCCCCGATGGAGGACAGGAGGTGGCAGGTGGCGCCGTCGCGCGAGAAGCCGACGACCCGCGTCCCCATGGCGTCCTCGTAGGGCACCTCCAGCCAGGGCGGGGCGGCGTCCGGACCTCCCGGCCCGCCCGCCGCGTCCGGCGGGTCGAGGTACACGGACAGGCCGCCGTCGGGCTTCATCACCGTGCCGCCGCGCACCCGCAGGTCGGTGTCGACGATCCAGCTCAGGTACCCGGGATTCTCCGCGACCTTGGTGAGCCGGTCGGTCACCAGATCCAGGGCGTAGACGTCGTGCAGCCCCGGCCGGTCCTTGTTCAGCCCGATCAGCACGGTCGTCGGATGCCACCGGTTGTGCGCCAGTATCCGCGCCTGGACACCGTCGAAGGGGGTCGCGCAGCGTTCCCGGCCGGTGAGCAGGTCGACGAGGTGGACCCGCCAGCTCTCGTCGCCGTCCCGGTCGCGCAGGTAGAAGAGGGTCCGGTCGTCGTGGCACAGGCCGTACGTCCGGATGCCGCGGCCCCGGTCACGGGTGACGGGTTTCGCCTCCTCGGGCCGGTCCACCGGCGCCGTCCATACGTTCAGCACGCCCTCGTGCGGGGCCAGGTAGACGAGACGGGTCCCGTCCGGGGAGATCTCGGGCACGAGGTACGTCGGGTTGCCGAACAGGACGGAGTGCGGGATCAGCGGTACGGCTTCCGTGGTCACGGTTCCCTTCCCGGGGTGGGTTGTTGGACGGCGCGCTCCGAGAACCACCAGTCGCGGAGCCCGGGGAACTGCGCGACCGCCTCGTCGGTGTCCAGCGGCGGGGCCGCGGAGGGGCCGGCGGAGGGCCTCGGGGAACCCGCCGGGGCGGGTACCAGCGTCTGGGCTCGGAAGAGGCGGGTCATCAACGCCGGGCTGTTGAGCACTGCTTGGGACACCTTCGCCCGCATCCGCAGCCCGGCGGCGGACACGGGAGGCTCCGCGGACACGGGTCCTTCCTCTGCGGCCGCCCGTACCCGGTCCTGTTCGGTCGCCATCCTCCAGGACTCGCGGGCCACTTCCGCCACCGCGGCCTGGACCGCGGGCAGCGCGGAGGGCCGGGCGCCGCGCTGCGTCAGCTCCCGGTCCAGCCGCACGGCGCCGAGCAGTGCGACGGACATGCCGTGCGAGTAGACGGGGTTCACCGCCGTCAGCGCGTCACCGACGACGAGGAAGCCTTCGGGCAGGGGCAGCCGCTCGAAGAACCTCCTGCGGTTCGCGGTGGCACGGAACGGCCTGACCCCGCCGAGGGGTTCGGCCGCGGCCAGCAGCTCCGCCGCGATCGGCGAGCGCAGCGAGCGCGCGCAGTCCGTGAATCCGGGCTCGTCCACCGGCGGCCGGGCGGCGCGCGTGCCGGTCAGGGTGAAGATCCACCGGCCGTCCTCGATGGGGAACAGCGTGGCTCCGTACCCCGGCCGGCCGCTCGAAGGCCGCGGGTGCAGCATGATCGCCGGGAGGGTGGCGGCGAGGCCGGGCGGGGCCCGGTAGATCCGGGTGGAGTACGCCAGACCCGGGTCGACCACCTCCTCCTCGACCCCGGGTCCGCCGATCGCGGTCAGCCACCGTCCGGCCCGTGAACGCCGGCCCGTCGCGTCCACCACGAGGTCGGCGCGCAGCGTCTCGGCGGAGCCGTCCTCGCCCGCGACCAGGACTCCGGTCACGCGCGAGGCGTCTCCTACGAGTCCCAGGACCCGGGTGCGCTCCCGCACCGTGATCGCCCCGTCGGCCAGGGCCCGCTCCCGGATGACGTGGTCCATGAGCCAGCGGCTGCACGAGACCATGAAGGCTCCGGTCTCGTGGCGGCGGAACCAGCCGTCCGCGCTCAGGATCAGCGCCCCGTCGGGCAGGCCCCGGCGGTGCGCACCCCGGGCGAGGAGCGCCGCCAGCGTTCCCGGGAGCACGGTGTCCAGCGCCTCGGCGCCGGCGGTCACCAGCACATGGCTGTGGAACGCCTGCGGCAGCCCCGGCCGGACCCCCGGGGCGGCCGGGTAGCGGCCGCCCTCGACGACGGTGACCTCGTCGACGTGCCCGGCGAGCACTTTGGCCACCAGCACGCCCGCGAAGCCCCCGCCGAGGACGACGGCCTTGGTCATGACCGCGCGGCCGGCTCGCTCCGCGTCTGGGCGTTCGTCCCGGCATCCGCCTCGGACCCCGTACCGGATTCCGTCCCGGCATCCGTCTCCAGAAGCAGCTCCGCTTCGACCATGGAGCTGATGAAGGCGTCCACTTCGGCGCGGATGCGGGCCGTCATCACGGGGTTGTGCCCGGCGAACAGGAGCGACAGGTTGCTGATGACCGTCTCCCGGTCGCCGTCGCTCTCCACGAGCGCCCAGATCTGGGCGGCCGTGGAGTTCAGGGTGCGGAAGTCGCCGGACTCGCTGTGGTAGAGCGAGATGCCGTCCGCGGTCTCCTGCCAGATCACCGCGTCACTGATGTGCAGGGACATCTCCCAACCTCCTGTTCACCGGCATGATCGGAATCAGTTCGCCCACCTTGATCGCGGGCACGGGGGCCGGCGGGCGGACGTAGGTCTTCCACTGCTCGTGGGCCTCGTGCACCTCCCCGGTGGCGACCAGCCGGGGGACGGTCATCTCGGCGCCGTCCAGGGCAAGTTCGGCGCGGGTCACGCCGGTCTCCTGCCACAGCTGCGTGGTGACCCCGTGGCGCAGGATCCGGCACAGGTGGCGGCTGTTGCGCCGCAGGTCCCCGGACTCCGACATGTGCGCGGCCCGGCAGCCGCCGCCGCAGTTCGCCTTGATGTAGCACTTCTCGCAGTCGGCGTGGAACTCCCCGCCGTACACGGTGCTCTTGCGCATCGAGGTCAGGACCGGGCTGGCGAAGATCTCCGACAATCGCTGCTTCCTGATGTTCCCGGCGAACTCCCCCTTGCCCGTGACGAGTTTGCACGGGTAGACGTCCCCGAGGGAGTTGACGTAGATCTCGTGCCCACCCATGCCGCAGTTGCCCTTGACCGAGCACGCGGTGACCGGCCGCGGGCCGTCCGGCTTGAGCTTCCCGGCGACCGGTGAGGTCCAGACGAGCTGCTGCACGTCCAGGTGGTCCTGCCACCCGAAGTCGTAGGCGTCGTCCGCGCCCCGGCCCAGGTCGTTGTGGTTCATCAGGCGGACGCTGTGGATCTCGATCCCGTCGAGGAAGGAGGCGAAGTCCTCCAGCTCGTGGATGTTGTCCGAGGTGACGATGTGGTTGATGGCCGGCGCCACCCCGGCCTCGTTGAGGAGCTGGATCGCCCGGTGGGTCTTGGCGAAGGCGCCCTTGCCGCGGGTGCGGTCGTGGGTCTCGGCCGTACCTCCGTCGAGGCTCACGGTCACGGCGTCGAAGAGCTCGGCGAACCGCTTGGCCTTCGCCTCGGTCCGGATCATCGTGGCGTTGGTGATGACGTTGGCCTTCAGGCCGCTGTTCTTGGCGTGCTCGACGACCTGGAAGAGGTCCTTGCGGAGCATCGGCTCGCCGCCGGTGAAGATGATGGTCCCGGCGCCGAAGTCGGCGATCTGCGAGACCAGGTCCAGGGACTCGGCGGTGTCGAGCTCGCCCGGAAGGCACTTCTCCGAGGAGGCGTAGCAGTAGGGACAGCGGAGGTTGCAGCCGTCGGTGATCGCGTAGTACGCGACGCCCAGGGGCGGTTCGCCCAGCCTGACCTTGGGCTTGTTGCCGTTGAAGTACACGATCCAGTTCAGGATGAGCTTGGCGAGGACGCGCTCCGTCTCGTCGTTCTGCTCCAGCCCCGGCTGCTCCCCGCGGGCCCGGGCTGACGCCAGGGCTTCGAGGACCCGGAACTCACGTCCGGAGAGCACGCACCGGGCGGCCACCTCCGGGTTGACCACGAGGTGGTCCTCTCCGTGCACGAAGTACGTCAGGTCACCCGGCACCTCGAACAACGACAGGTTCCGAACCAGCTTTCCGCGCATCCCGCCTCCTCTCTGTGGACTGGCACAGGCGCGGCCCGACGCATGAGCCGCCGGACCCCGCCTGTGAAACGGTCAGTTCTCGGCCTGGCCCGATCCCGACCAGAGGCCGCAGGCACAGAGCATCGCGGCGTCGAAGCCCTCCTTCGTGGCCTCGGGGGAGGTCCAGTCCTGGGAGTGCGCCACCACGTCGGGCAGGATCGCCGCGAGGCGGGTCTTCGTCGAGATGAGGACCTTGGTCTCCTCGGGAGTCAGGCTGGCGTAGAACTCTTCGAGAGCGGGCGCCATCGTGCCGCCGATGACACCGGCCGCACGCAGGGACTCCAGGGCGTTGAAGGTCATGCTTCCACCTTTCGCTGTCGCGTTCGATCGGGGACGCAACCGAGACTGCGCGCGGCGGACCGGTGAAACAACCCCACGAATGTGGGTTGTGCGGGAGCGACGAAGGGGACATACGCAACGCGGGCGTGGCGCCTTCCGACAGAGTGTCGGGACGGCTGGAACGCGCCGCGCACGGGTGTTGACGATCTCCAGGCCTTGCCGCACGCTCGTACCACAGCCGTTGTGAAGCTCATGTGAAGCGAACGTGGAAATAGGGATCAATGGAGCGCCCACCCGGCGGCCGGCGGCCCGTCGGACGACCCGAGAGGTGCGATGAATCCCACCGGCTTAGGCATCGTGCACATATCGCTGTTGCCAGGCTTCGTCTGCCGCACCGACCAGCGGGTCACCGATCTCAGCGACATCCAGCAACGGCTCGTCGCCGCCCTGGTGCTCGCCGACCGCCCGCTGCGGCGCGGCGACCTGGCCGCCCGGCTGTGGCCCGATGCCCCGCCGGACCGGGCGGGGGCCCGGTTGCGCCAGACCGTGTGGCGGTTAAATCAGGCCACGGCCGGGGGGCTGCTGAGGGCCTCGCACACCACCATCAGCCTCGCCGATCACGTCGAGGTGGACTACCGGGCGGCGGCCAGGCTGATCGCGGCGGTGTCCGGGGCGGTCGGGACGTCGGGGGCGCCGGGGGCGGCGGTCGGAGCCGCCGGGCCCGCGGCCGGGGCGGCCGCGGGCGCCGAGGACCGGCTGCCGCAGGCGTGGAGCCTCCTGCGGCACCCGCTGCTGAACGACTGGGACGACGACTGGCTCGTACCGTTCCAGGAGAAGTGGAGGCTCCAGCGCGTGCAGACCCTGGAACGGCTCGCCGAGAGGTTCCTCCAGCACCGGCAGCACTCCGCGGTGCTCGAACTGGCCGACGCCGCGACCCAGGCCGACCCCCTGCGGGAGGGGCCCCGGCGGATAGCCGTGCAATCGTGCCTGTTCGTCGGCGAGATCGCCGACGCTCACCGCCGCTACCGCGGCTATCAGGAACTGCTCTCCACCGAACTGGGCGTCGCGCCGAGCGGCGCCATCCCCCAGCTGCTCAGACAGGACCGCGAGCGACAGCTCGCCCTCGCCGCGGAGTTCTGACCGCCCGTCCACCCGGTCAGCGCATGTCGGCCCGTGCCCCGGTGTCGTCGATGAAGCCGCCCGACTGGTGCTGCCACAGCTTCGCGTAGGCGCCCTCCGCGGCCAGCAGTTGGTGGTGCGTGCCCTGCTCGACGATCCGGCCGTGGTCGAGCACGACGAGCTGGTCCATGGTGGCGACCGTGCTCAGCCGGTGCGCGACCACGAGCGCCGTCCGCCCGTCCATCAGCCGCCACAGCGCGTCCTGGACCAGGATCTCGCTCTCGGAGTCCAGGGCGCTGGTCGCCTCGTCGAGGAGCAGGATCGGCGCGTCGCGCAGGATCGCCCGGGCGAGGGCGACCCGCTGGCGCTGCCCGCCGGACAGCTTCACCCCGCGCTCGCCCACCATGGTGTCGAAGCCGTCCGCCAGCCCGTCGGCGAACTCCGTGACGTGCGCCGCCTCGGCCGCGCGGCGGATCTCCGCCTCGGTGGCGCCCGGGCGGGCGAAGGCGATGTTGTCGCGCAGCGTGCGGTGGAACATCGCCGGGTCCTGGGGGACGTAGGCGATCAGGCTGCGCAGGTCGGCCTGGCTCAGCCGGCTGATGTCCTGCCCGCCGATCAGGATCCGGCCGCCGTCGATGTCCGTCATCCGCAGCAGCAGCCGGGTGAGCGTGGTCTTGCCCCCGCCGGACCGGCCGACGAGACCGAGCTTCGAGCCTCCGGGCACGTCCAGGTCCAGGCCCTCGAAGAGGGGCTTCCCGCCCTCGTGGCCGAAGGTCACCCGCTCGAACCGCACATCGGCGGCCGGCGGGCGCCGCAGCGGTTCCGGCTCCACCGGGTCGAGCACGGTCGGCGGTGTCAGCAGCAGTTCGGTGAACTGTGCGGCCTCCGTCATCGAGCTCTCCAGGCGGCGGTAGATCTGGTTGAACTCGAACATGATCCGCGTCGCGCCGGCGTAGTAGGTGAAGGCGACGATGACCGCCTCCACCCCGTGCGCTCCCCCGCCGAGCACGATGGCGAGCATCAGCCCCAGCACGTTGGTCGCCACGGACAGCGGCGCGACCAGCGTGTCGATGCGCAGGTTGCCGTAGTCCCACGAGCGCAGGGTGAGTTTCCTCGACTCCGCGACCCGGGTGCGGTGTTCGGCGGCCTCGCGCGATTCGGCGGCGAAGGCCCGGACGGTGTCCATGTTCATCAGGCTGTCCGCCACGTGGCCGGACACCCGGGCGATCGCCTCCTCCCGCCGGGCGACGAGCACCTGGCGGCGGCGGATCAGGGGCGCCACGCACAGCCCCGTGATCGTGATCATCACCAGGAGCCCGACGACGAGCAGCGGGTCGTACTGCCACAGCACCACCGAGGCGAACAGCAGGGGCACGAAGCTGCCCATGACCGAGAACGTCAGCGTGTCGACGAACTCCTCGAAGCGGGAGGCGAAGCTCAGGACCCGCTTCGTCAGCGATCCGGCGAAGTTGTCGTGGAAGAACGCCGCGTCCTTGGCGAAGAGTTCATCCATACCGGTGACGTAGAGCTGCTCGATCCCGCGGGCGTCGAGGCGGTTCAGACAGTGCAGTCCGAGGCGCCAGAACGCCTCCGCGAGCAGCAGGACCGCGGCGAAGCTTAGGACGTAGGGCATGGCCCAGCCGAGGGCGCCGCCGATCCCCTCGGCGACCGGCTCTCCTCCCGCGATGCGGCCGACGAGCTTCGCGACGACCAGCGGCGCGACGTAGTGGATGCCGATGTTGCCCAGCGCCGGGAGCAGCATCGCGGGCGCCGTCAGCCATCGCAGGCGGACCAGCTCCCGCCCGTAGTAGCGAAGTGCGAGGAGTACCGGACTCCTGCGCGGTGGACTCGTGTTCCGTGAACTATCGTGCGATTCGGGCGATCCCATCCCAACCCTGCCTTCTCGGACCGTCTGGTCGGAGAGCGGAGTGTCCCGCACGGGCGCCCACGCGGTCCAAGGCTTTTCTCCCGGTAGCCCAAAACCGGCCGACCTGGGCTCGAAAGCCGACCGCCGTTCGCCTGGTGTACGCACCCGCGTCACGCCAGGCTCCCTTACCGGAACCCCGGACGCGCTGTGCTGGGGTTGCTCAGCACCCCTCAACCGCGGAGGTCGTTCCCGCCATGGCAGAACTCAATCGTCGGCGTTTCCTGCAGCTCGCGGGCGGCACCACGGCCCTGACGATGCTGGGCGAAAGCATCGCCCGTGCCGCCGCGATCCCCGCGCAGGGGACCACCGGCTCCATCGCGGACGTCGAGCACATCGTGGTGCTCATGCAGGAGAACCGTTCCTTCGACCACTACTTCGGCGCGTTGCGCGGTGTCCGCGGCTTCGGCGACCCGCGCCCGGTGACCCTGCCCAGCGGCAAGTCCGTCTGGCACCAGTCCGACGGCACGAAGGAGACGCTGCCCTTCCGGCCGCCGTCCGAGGACCTCGGCATGGAGTTCCTCCAGGGCCTCAACCACGACTGGGCGGGCGGCCAGAGCGCCTTCAACAAGGGCAAGTACGACAACTGGGTGCCCGCCAAGACCGCCACCACGATGGCCCACCTGACCCGCCAGGACATCCCCTTCCACTACGCCCTGGCGGACGCGTTCACCATCTGCGACGCCTACCACTGCTCGTTCATCGGCTCCACCGACCCCAACCGCTACTACCTCTGGTCGGGCCACACCGGCAACGACGGCCAGGGCGGCGGCCCCGTCCTCAACAACGCCGAGGCCGGCTACGGCTGGACCACCTACCCGGAGCGCCTGGAGGCGGCCGGGGTCTCCTGGAAGGTCTACCAGGACATCGGCGACGGCCTCGACGCCGCCGGCTCCTGGGGCTGGATCAACGACGCCTACCGCGGCAACTACGGGGACAACTCCCTTCTGTACTTCAACACCTACCGGGGCGCCCAGCCCGGCAGCGCCCTGTACGAGAAGGCCCGTACGGGCACCAACGCCGCAGCGGGCGAAGGCTACTTCGACCAGCTGCGTGCGGACGTCGTGAACGGCACCCTCCCGAAGATCTCCTGGATAGCCGCCCCCGAGGCCTTCAGCGAGCACTCCAACTGGCCTTCCAACTACGGCGCCTGGTACATCTCCCAGGTCCTGGACGCGCTCACCGCCAACCCCGACGTGTGGGCCCGTACCGCGCTGTTCATCACCTACGACGAGAACGACGGCTTCTTCGACCACGTCGTCCCGCCGTACGCGCCCGCCGGCGCCGCGCAGGGCCTGTCGACCACGCCCACCGCCTTGGACGTGTTCCCCGGCAAGGCCGGGTACGTGGCCGGACCCTACGGCCTGGGCCCGCGCGTGCCGATGCTCGTGGTCTCCCCCTGGAGCACCGGCGGTTACGCCTGCTCCGAGACCTTCGACCACACCTCGGTCATCCGCTTCATGGAGCAGCGCTTCGGCGTCCACGAGCCCAACATCTCGCCCTGGCGCCGCGCCGTCTGCGGTGACCTCACCTCCGCCTTCGACTTCGCCCGCAAGGACACCGCCCCGGCCCCGCTGCCCGACACCGACGGCTGGTTCCCGCCGGACCGCGAGCGCCACCCCGACTTCCGGGCCAACCCGCCGGCGCAGGGGGCCATGCCCCGCCAGGAGAAGGGGCTGCGCCCCACCCGCGCGCTCAAGTACGCCCCGTACGTGGACGGCGCCGCGCTCGTCGCGGACGGCAAGTTCCGGCTGACGTTCAGCGGCGGCCCGGAGCTGGGCGCGCAGTTCTACGTCACCTCCGGCAACCGCACCGACGCCCCCTGGACCTACACCACCGAAGCCGGCAAGTCGATCGCGGACACCTGGAACACCGCCTACTCGGCCGGGTCTACCGACCTGACCGTGCACGGCCCCAACGGCTTCCTGCGCGGCTTCCGCAACCCGGGCACCACCCCCGGCCCCGAGGTCACCGCCCGCCACAACGCCAGGACCGGGAACCTGGACCTGACCCTCACCAACGCGGGAACCGCCACCGCCACGCTGACCGTCGCCAACGCCTACGGCGGCAGCCCGAAGCGCCTCACGGTCGCCAAGGGCGCCACCGTCACGCACACCGTCTCCCTGAAGAACACCCGCCGCTGGTACGACGTGACGGTCACCGCCTCCGGCTCCCCGGCCTTCCTGCGCCGCTTCGCCGGAAAGGTGGAGACCGGCGCGGCGGGCCTGTCGGACCCGGCGATCCTGACGGACCAGTCCTCCTGACGGACCAGTCCTCCTGACGGCACCTCACGACGAAGTGCCCGCGGCGCCGCTCCAGGCGGCCCCGCGGGCACTTCGCGCCTCAGGCGCGCTTCAGGCGCGCTTCAGCCGCAGGATCCGTCCCGCAACACCCGCCAGGTTGGCGCCCGCGGGGCGGGCGGGCTGATGCAATGCCCTCCAGGGCAGTGGAGCGGCGAGTGGCGGGCGAAGGAGGCACGTGTCGGAACAGGGCGGGCTGGAGGCGCGGCTGCGCTCCATGGAGGAGGCCCTGGAGCAGATCGGAACCTCCCCCGACGAGCGGCAGACCTGCCGGGAGCTGGCCGGATTCCTGTGCCGCACCCTGTCCGACGCCGCGGCCGTGGACCTGACCGGTCCCGGCGCCATCGGCCCGGGCGCCCGTACCGAACGCGTGGCGGTGGCCGGCGCGACGGCCCTCCTGGACGCGACCGGCGCCGGCGGCGCGGCGCTGGTCCGGGCGCTGGACCGCGACCATCCCCTCGAAACGTGGACCGCGGGCGCCGGGGCCACCCGCACGTACCTCGCCTCGGTCCCGCTGACCGCCCGCGGCGAGCTGTACGGCAGGCTCCTCACCTCCCGCACGCGGGGAGATTACGGGGACCACGAGCTGGCGACCCTGCACTTCGCGGCCCGCCTGACCGCCATCCACCTCGGTCACGCCCGGCGCCTCGCGGCGACGGAGACGACCGCGCTCGATCTGCAACGCGCCCTGGTCGCGGAACCCGGCCGGCCCCACCCCAACCTGGAGGTCGCCAGCCGCTACCTGCCCGCCGGGGCCCGCGCCCTGGTCGGCGGCGACTGGTTCGAGACGATCCGCCTGCACTTCGGCCGCACCCTCCTCGCCGTCGGGGACGTGATGGGGCACGGCCTGGAGGCCGCGGTCGACATGAACGCCTACCGCTCCGTGCTGCGCGAGGTCGCCTCCACCGATCTCGCCCCGCACCGGGTCCTGCGCCAGCTGGACTCCCTGTCCGCCTCCGACGACACCCGCAGGCCCGCCACCTGCCTGCTCGTCCGCATCGACCCGGCCCGGAGCATGGCCCTCTACGCCAGCGCGGGGCACCTGCCGCCCGCTCTCTTCAGCCGCGACGGCGTCGGCGAACTCATCGACGTACCCGTCGGCCCGCCCCTGGGCACCGGCGTCGGCGGCTACGAGGCCCTGGCCCGGCCGATCACCCCGGACCAGACCCTGCTGCTGTACACGGACGGCCTCGTGGAGCGGCGCAGCGAGGACATCGAGACGTCCCTGGCCAGACTCGCGGCCCTGCGCCTGGGCTCCCGGACGAGCCTCCCGGAGGTGGTGGACGCGGTCTGCGCCGGACTCGACGCGCAGCACGCCGAGGACGACGTCGCCGTGCTGGCCGCGCGCCTGCGCCCCCGGCTCACAGACTCAGCGTGACGATCCAGTAGTCGTACTCCTCCGCGGTGATCCCGCAGATGCGGCCGCCGGACCGGGAGCGGGCGATGAACTCGACGCGTCCCTGGTCGTCGACGAGCCGGGACACGTCGGCGGTGTCCGTGAGGCGTACCCGGACCCAGCCGACTCCGGAGCTTCCGGTCACGACCGCCGTGAGGAGGAACCTCCCGTCCTCACCGATGACATCGCCTCGACGCGCGTGTTCCAGCCACAGCTCGTGGACTCCCCCGAGGTCCCCCTCCAAGGCAACGGACGCGCTGGGCTCCACGCCGAACCCCGCCACGGCACGCCAGGCCGCGTCCACCGAGGGGCCGGGATCGTTCCCCCAGACCGCTTCCACTTCCAGGCCGCTGCTCCGGATGAGGTCGAGGAGAGCGTCCTCGCTGGTTCGCATGCGGATTCCCTTGCCATCCTTTGGCACCCCGTCAAGGGAAAGCACCTGGTCACGATGTGCGCGCCGGCGCACCGCGGGGGCGAGGCCGACGGGTGCAACGCCCCTCAGGGCCCCGAACGCACGAAAGGCCGCCTTCTCATTTCTGAGAAGACGACCTCCGACTCGCATAAAGCAAAGTCGGGACGACAGGATTTGAACCTGCGACCCCTTGACCCCCAGTCAAGTGCGCTACCAAGCTGCGCCACGTCCCGATGTGCTTCTGATCTGGGGTTTCCCCCGTCTCGGCGGCACATGCAGAACATTACCCCACACCGAGGGGTGTCCATGCACCGGTTATCGGCGGGAAGGGGAGGAAGCGAGGATGGAAGGGTGAACGCACGGGATCGGGACGGTGAGGGGCGGGCGCGGAACGCGCGGCCCAGGGACGGGCTGGGGCGGCCGCTGCCCTACGGGGCCCAAGGAGTGGAGCGGCAGCCCGAGGGAGTGGTGCGGACGCCCGGGGAGACGGTGGTGCAGGCGCAGCTGCTGCTGGACGCCGGGATGCCCTTCCACGCGCACGAGGTGTTCGAGGACGCCTGGAAATCCGGGCCCGATGCCGAGGCACCGCTGTGGCGGGCGCTGGCGCAGTTGGCGGTCGGGCTGACGCACTCCGCGCGCGGGAACGCGGTCGGCGGGGCCCGGCTGCTGCGCCGCGGAGCGGATGCCCTGGCCCTGGCCGGGCGGGAAGCAGCCGGGGGTGCGACCGCCTTCGAGGGCGGCCCCCCGTACGGGATGGACTTGGTCGGGCTCGTCGGCTGGGCCCGGGAGCTGGCGGGGCGGGTGGAGTCCGGGGCGGCCGTCGACGCGGCGGCCGAGGCCCCGCACCTCACGGGCGGGCCCGGCCCGGCCTGAGCGCGGGGCGCCGGCAACGGGCGGACCGGCTCCGGGCGCCCGGGAGGTGCGGAACACCAGCCTCCCCGGCGGTCCGGCCCGGCCGGGGCGGCACGGCGGCCTCCCCGGGTGATCCCGTTCCCATGCCCGGCCGGGGCTACGCCGGCTGGAGGAGGTCCCAGCGGTTGCCGTAGAGGTCCTGGAAGACGGCGACCGAGCCGTACGCCTCGTGGCGCGGCTCCTCCAGGAAGCGGACGCCCTCGGCGGTCATCCGGGCGTGGTCGGCGGCGAAGTCGTCGGTGTAGAGGAAGAAGCCGACCCGGCCGCCCCTCTGGTCGCCGACGCGGGAACGCTGGGCGTCGTCCTTGGCACGGGCCAGCAGGAGCGCGGACTCCTTGGCGCCGGGCGGGCGGACCACGACCCAGCGGGAGCCGTCCGGGCGAGGGGTGTCCTCGGCGAGGTCGAAGCCGAGCGCGCGGGTGTAGAAGTCGATCGCCTCGTCGTAGTCGTGGACCACGAGGGCGGTGAGGGCGAGGTGGGAGGACATGCCCTCATTGTGCGCCGAGGAGGACCACCTCCAGGGTGCGGGGGCCGTGCACGCCCTCCACCCGGTCCAGCTCGATGTCGCTGGTCGCGGAGGGGCCGGAGATCCAGGTCAGGGTCCGGGTGGGGTCCAGCAGCGGCAGGGCGCGGGGGACGGAGTCCACGACCTGGCCGGGGACGCGGACCACGCAGATGTGGTGGTCCGGGATCAGGGTGATCCGGCGCCGTCCCTGCTCCGGGCCGCCGTCCAGGACGAGCGTGCCGGTCTCGGCGATCGCCAGGGCGCAGCCGGTCACCACGCTGTCCACCGCGTCCAGTTGGTGCGCGGTGGAGTCCGCGCGGTCGTGGATCAGGGTCGCGTCGACGGCGGCCGTCCAGGACGGGGGCAGCCCGGGCGGTACCAGGACGGACTCGGAGCCCCGCTCGGCGAGGAGCCGCCTCAGCAGCACGGCGATGCCGTCCTCGTCGACCCGGTGGACCTTGGCCCGGTACTCCGTGAGGTTCGCGGCGAGCAGGTCCACGGTCTCGGCCGGGGTGCGGGCTCCGTGGACCGCGAGGTAGTCCCGGGGGATCCCGGTGTCCGGGCGCGGCTCCGGCAGGGCCCGGCGGATGCGGGCCAGGATCTGCTCCTTGGCGCTCACGGGCGTGCCCCCTTCTCGTGCTCCGGCTTCGCGGGCTCCACCTTCGCGGGCTCCACCTTCGCGGGCCCCGCCTTCTCGCGCCCCGCCTTCTCCCGCCCCGCCTTCTCCCGCTGGGCCCACCAGTCGCGGAACGAGTGCTCCGGGAGCTCCGGCAGCTCCCGGCTGTCGGTCCAGGCCCGCCCGGGCCCCGGCAGCCGGCGCGGTCGCAGCCGCCGGGCGCGGGCCAGCAGCCGCTCCCCCGCGCGCAGTGCACCCGGATGGTCGAGGAGGATCCGGGCGGCCCGCATCGCCGCGCGTTCGGCGGTGTGGCCGTCGGCGGGGCGGATGCGGACCCGGATGCCCTCGCGGGTCACCGGGCCGCCCTGGACCACGCGTTCGCGGAGGTGGAGGAGCACCTCGGGGATGTCGATGGCGACCGGGCAGACCTCGTAGCAGGCCCCGCACAGGGTGGAGGCGTAGGGCAGGGTGGCGTCGATCTCGCTGCCGGTGCCCCGGAGCTGGGGGCTGAGGATGGCGCCGATCGGGCCGGGGTAGACGGAGCCGTAGGCGTGGCCGCCGGCGCGCTCGTACACCGGGCAGACGTTGAGGCAGGCGGAGCAGCGGATGCAGCGCAGGGCCTGGCGGCCCACCTCGTCGGCGAGGGTGTCGGTGCGGCCGTTGTCGAGGAGGACGAGGTGGAAGGCGGAGGGGCCGTCGCCGTCGGCGCCCTTCGAGGGCCCCAGCCCGGTCCACATGGTCGTGTACAGGTTCATCCGCTCGGCGGTCGAGGAGCGGGGCAGGGTCTGGAGGAAGATCTCCAGGTCGCGGAAGGTGGGCACCACCTTCTCGATGCCGACCACCGAGATCAGGGTCTCGGGCAGGGTCAGGCACATCCGGCCGTTGCCCTCGGACTCGAAGACGACCAGGGTGCCGGTCTCGGCGACCATGAAGTTGGCGCCGGACACGGCGACTTTGGCCCGCAGGAACTTCTCGCGCAGGTGCAGCCGGGCGGCTTCGGCGAGCTCGCGCGGGTCGTCGCCCAGCCCTTCCGGGGCCGGACGGCCCCAGCCGCCCATCTCCGCGGCGAAGACGTCGCGGATCTCGCCCCGGTTGCGGTGGATGGCCGGGACCAGGATGTGGGAGGGCCGGTCGTGGCCGAGCTGGACGATGAGCTCGGCGAGGTCGGTCTCGTACGCGGCGATCCCGGCCGCCTCCAGGGCCTCGTTGAGGCCGATCTCCTGGGTGGCCATGGACTTGACCTTGACGACTTCCTTCTCCCCGGTGGCCAGGACCAGTTCCGTCACGATGCGGTTGGCCTCGTCGGCGTCGGCCGCCCAGTGGACGGTGCCGCCCGCGGCGGTGACGGAGGCTTCCAGCTGGAGCAGGTAGCGGTCGAGGTGGGCCAGCGTGTGGTCCTTGACCGCCTTGCCGGCCGCGCGCAGCCGGTCCCAGTCCTCCAGTTCGGCGACGGCGCGCGCCCGCTTGTCGCGGATCGTGTGCGTGGCGTGGCGGAGGTTGGCGCGCAGCACCTCGTCCCGTACGGCCTCGCGGGCCGCTTCGGGGAAGGCCGGCATGCCGAGGTGGGTGCCCGTCATACGAGTCCTTCGAACCCTTGGACGGGCTCCTCTTCCGTCGCGGCCAGGATCTCGGCGAGGTGCAGGGCCCGCAGCGGGGCGCCCTGGCGCCGCAGGATGCCGTCCAGGTGGGCCAGACAGGAGTTGTCGGCCCCGCAGAGGACCTCGGCGCCCGTGGACACCGCGTGGGCGGTCTTGTCGGTGCCCATCGCGGCCGAGACGTCGGGGTTCTTGACGGCGAACGTCCCGCCGAAGCCGCAGCACTCCTCGGCGCCGGGCAGTTCGCGCAGTTCCAGACCGCGTACGGCGGCCAGCAGCCGCCGGGGCCGGTACCCGAGGCCGAGAGTCCGCAGGCCGTGGCAGGACGGGTGGTAGGTGACGGTGTGCGGGAAGTACGCGCCGACGTCCGTCACGCCGAGGACGTCGACCAGGAACTCGGTGAGCTCGTACACGCGCGGTACGAGGCCTTCGGCGAGCGCGGCAAGCCCCGGGCCCCGCCCCTCCGCCTCGGCCGCGCGCCCGATCCGGGTGTAGTGGGAGCGGATCATGGCCGCGCAGGAGCCGGACGGGGTGACCACGTACTCGTACCCGGCGAAGGCCTCGGCGGTACGCCGGACCAGTGGTTCGGCCTCGCGACGGTAGCCGGTGTTGTACTGCGGCTGACCGCAGCAGCTCTGCGCGGCGGGGAAGTCCACGGTGACCCCGAGCCGCTCCAGGAGGCGGACGACGGCGATGCCCGTGCGCGGGTAGATCGCGTCGTTGACGCAGGTGACGAACAGGGCGGCTCGCATGATGGGCACAATAGCCCGGTGAAGAAGTTCTCAGTGATCGGCATAGGCGCGGGCGACCCGGACCATCTGACCCTCCAGGCGGTCAGGGCGATCGGCGCGGCGGACGCATTCCTCATCCTGGAGAAGGGCGAGGAGAAGGCGGATCTGACCGGGCTGCGGCGCGCGATGCTCGACGCGCACGCCCGCCCCGGACACCGCCTGGTGGAGGGCCGCGATCCCGACCGCGACCGGACGCCCTCCGACTACACCCCCACGGTGGACGGCTGGCGCAGCGCGCGGGCCGAGCTCTTCGAGCGGTTCATCGCCGAGGACCTGGCGGAGGGCGAGACGGGCGCGTTCCTGGTGTGGGGCGACCCCTCCCTCTACGACTCCACGCTCGCGATCCTCGACGAGGTGCTGGAGAAGGGCCGGGTCGCCTTCGAGCACGAGGTGGTGCCCGGCATCAGCAGCATCTCCTCGCTGCTGGCCCGCCACCGCACCAACCTCAACCGGGTGGGCCGCCCGGTCCAGATCACCACCGGGCGCCGGCTCGCGGAGGGCTGGCCGGAGGGGGTGGACGACGTGGTGGTGATGCTGGACGCCCGGCACGCCTTCACCGCCCACCTCGACCAGGACCTCTACATCTACTGGGGTGCGTACGTGGGCACCCCCGACGAGATCCTGGTCTCGGGGAAGCTGGCGGAGGTCGCCGGCCGGATCGAGGAGCTGCGCACCGAGGCCCGTGCCCGCAAGGGCTGGATCATGGACACGTACCTGCTCCGGCGCGACTGATTCCTTCCGCGCCCTTCCGCGCCCAGCTGCACGCGCCCCTCTAGGGGAGGTAGGCGGGCAGTATCTCGGCGAGCCGTTCGTACTCCTCGGCCCGGTTGTAGATCTGCCCGCTCACCCGGATCCCGCCGCCGCCCGGCCAGGGCCAGATCAGCACCCGGATCCGCTGCTCGGCCGCGATCCGCTCGCGCAGGTCGCGGGAGGCGTCCGGGGTCTCGGCCACCCCGGGCGGCAGCCGCAGCGTGCGCAGGGCGAGGCCCTCGGTGTACGGGAGCGGGGCGATTCCGGGGAGCTCGGCGAGCAGGGCCGCGCCGTAGCCGGCCATGGAGCTGTTGTGGGCCCGTACCTTCGCGGCGTCGAGCTCCTCCAGCAGGTCGAGCCCGTCCGGGGCGGCGAGCCAGCCGGTGTAGTCGAAGGTGGCCCGGTTCTCCACGGAGCGCGGGAAGCCGTAGTGCGCCTCCCAGGAGGGCACCGGCGGCCGGACCCGGTCGCGGTGGTGCGGGGCGACGGCCAGGATCGCGGTGCCGGACGGGGCGTAGGCCCACTTGTGGAGGTTGCCGAACCAGAAGTCCGCGCCTCCGCCCAGGGGGTCGGGAATCATGCCGGGCGCGTGGGCGCCGTCCACGATGGTGGTGATGCCCCGCTCGGCGAGTTCGGCGAGCAGCCGGGGCGAGGCGATGAGCCGGGCGGTGGGCGAGCTGATGTGGTCGAGCACGGCGACCCGGGTCCGCGGGGTGACCCCGGCCAGCACGGCTTCCCGTACGGCGTCCTCGTCGGGGAGGTCGGTGCCCAGTGCCACGGTGGTGAGCGGGGCGCGCCGGGCGGCGGCCGCGACGACCGTGCCGTAGCCGTGGTCGGTGACCAGGATCTCGTCGCCGGCGGCGAACTCCACGGCGTCGAGGGCCACGTTGGCTGCCTCGGTGGCGTTGGACACGAAGGCGAGCCCGGCCGGATCGGCGCCGAGCCGGGCGGCGATCCGGGTCCGGGCCTCGACGAGCCGGTCGGGCGCGCCGATGAAGAAGGCGTCGGGGTCGGCGTACGCCTGGGCCCGGAGGGCGGCCTGTGTTTCCTGGACGGGGATCGGCACCGCTCCGAACGACCCGTGGTTCAGGTGGCTGACGTCGTGAGAGAGCCGGAACAGCTCCCGCCCGCCCGGGAATTCGGCGGGACGGCGCATCGACCCGCTGCGTGAGGCCGCTCCGGACCGTCCGGCGGCGTCGGCGGGGGCGACGCGGTCGGTGCGGTCGGTGCGGTCGGTCGGCTCGGCGGGCTGGGTCACGTGGGACCTCCGTGGGTGCGGCGCGGCTGTCGGCCCGATCATGCCCCGCCGTCCACCGGAGCGACAGCCCCTCCTCCGGCCATCGCGGGGGCGAAGGCGCGGCGGCACCGCAGGAGCAGCTCCCGTACGGCGGGGCCGCGGGTATCGCGCCAGACCAGGGAGAGCAGGGCCGGGACCTCCACGTCCTCGATGGTCCGGGCGGTGAGCCGGTCCCGGTACGAACCGGCCATCGAAGCGCTCAGGACGGCGACTCCGAGGCCTCGGGCGGCGAGGTCCGCCATGGCGTCGGCGGCTCCGGCCTCCAGGGCGATCGGGAGTTCCCGTCCCTGTCCGGCGCAGGCCAGGTCGAGCACCGTGCGCAGTCCGGTGCCCGGCGGCATGCAGATGACCGGGTACCGGCCGAGGTCGCGCAGGGTCACCCGGTCCGCTTCGGCCAGGGGGTGCCCGTGCGGGACCGCGACGACCAGGCGCTCGCTGATGAGGGTGAGCGCCTCCAGCCCGTCGGGGGTGGTGGCGGCGGTTCCCACCAGGGCGAGGTCGACGGCGCCTGCCCGTACGGCCTGCACCAGGCGGTCGGAGTTGTCCTCCAGCAGGGCGATCTCCACGCCGGGGTGGGCCCGGTGGAAGGCGGCGAGGGCGTCGAAGAGGGGGGTGAGGGTGCAGCCGACCACCATGCCGACGGTGAGGCGGCCGCGGATCAGGCCGGTCACCTCGCCCACCGCCTGGGTGAGGGCCCCGGTGGCGGCGAGGGCCGCGCGGGCGTGGTCGAGGGCGGCCTTGCCGGCGGCGGTGAGGGTGGCGGTGCGGCCGGAGCGGTCGAAGAGCTCGGCCCCCAGTTCCTGTTCGAGGCGGCGGATCTGGGCGCTGACCCCGGACTGGCTGATGTGGACGCGCTCGGCCGCGCGGGTGAAGTTCTGTTCTTCGGCGACCGCGACGAAGTATTCGAGCTGCCTCAGTTCCATGACTGCAGATTCTAGTTACCAGCAGAACCAGCTGTTGGACTTCTGATCGCTGGGTGGCGAGGCTTGAACCGCACCCCGAAGAGCTGACCGACCGCAGGAGGAAGCCGTGCCGGACACCACCGACTACGCGTCGTACGAGAAGGCCCTGCACCCCGAGGACATCACCCGCCTGTTCGTCGAGCGGTCCAACGCCGGTGACGCGGCCGGGGTCGCCGCCCTCTACGAGGTGGACGCCGTGATGGCCTTCCCGCCCGGCGAACTGACGGTGGGGCGGGAGGCCATCCGCGCCCTGTGGGAGCGGGTGCTCGCGAACCGGCCCCGCTTCGAGCCGGAGCCCCCGCTGCCGACGCTGGTGAGCGAGGGCATCGCCCTCACCTCCACCCCTCCGAGCGACGGCGCCGGGGCCCGCGCCCAGGTCGTACGCCGCCAGCCGGACGGCAGCTGGCTGCGACTGCTGGACCAGCCGGAGTTCGCGCCGGGCGCGGGCGGAGCCTCGTAGGCCGTCTCCTGCGGATCGCTCCCGGCCTCAGGCCGCCGGCGGGCGCATGGTCTGGCGGAGCGTGGCCCCCGCGCCCAGTCCCGCGAGCCAGTCGTCCAGTTCGGCCAGGGCGGGCGGGCCCAGGAGGGCCGGGTCCACCGTGGTGCGGAGCTGGTGGGGCACCCCCGAGGCGAGCAGGAGGCGCAGGCTGCGCTCCGCCGAGGCGGCGGCGTGGCCGATGCCGGTGACCTTCTCGTACCGGCCGGGCGGAGCCTTGACGTCGAAGCCGACCCAGTCCAGCAGGCCGGCGTCCAGCAGCCGGGCCAGCCGCCGGGGGAAGGCTCCCCCGGTGTGCAGCCCGACCTCCAGGCCCAGCGCACGGGCCTCCCGCACGGCCTGCGGCAGGCCGCGCTGGAGCAGCGGTTCGCCGCCCGAGAAGACGATCCCGTCGAGCAGTCCCGTCCGGCGGGCGAGGTGGCCGAGCACCTCGTCCCAGGAGACGGCGGCGGGGGCCCGGGCGGGCAGCAGGCCCGGGTTGTGGCAGTAGCCGCACCGCCAGGGGCAGCCCTGGCAGAAGACGGTGGTGACCAGGCGGCCGGGCCAGTCGCAGGTGGACAGCCGGGACCAGCCGCCGATCCGGACGACCTCGCCGGGCGCCGCCGCGGCGGTCACACCGCGGCCTTGAAGTGGACGCGCTCGGCGTGTTCGCCCTTCTTGCCGATGTTGAAGGAGGACACCGGGCGGTGGTAGCCCATGACCCGGGTCCACACCTCGCACGCCGCCCCGCACGTGGGGCAGGTGGGCTGCTCCCCCGCCAGGTAGCCGTGGTCCGCGCAGATGGAGAAGGTCGGGGTCACCGTCAGGTACGGGAGCCGGAAGGTCTCCAGCGAGCGCCGGACCAGCTTGCGGCAGGCCTCCGCCGTCGGGATCCGCTCGGGGGTGTAGAGGTGCAGGACGGTGCCGCCCGTGTACTTGCCCTGCAGCTCGTCCTGGCGCTCCAGCGCCTCGAAGGGGTCGTCGGTCCATCCGACGGGCAGCTGGGAGGAGTTGGTGTAGTACGGGTTGGCGTCGGTGCCGGCCTGGAGGATGTCGGGGAAGCGGGCCCGGTCCTCCTTCGCGAAGCGGTACGTCGTGCCTTCGGCGGGGGTGGCCTCCAGGTTGTAGAGGTGGCCGGTGCTCTCCTGGAAGTCGGTCATCCGGGCCCGCACCCGGTCCAGGAGGCGGACCGCGAGGGCGTGCCCCTCGGGCGAGGTGATGTCGTGCGCGTCCCCGCTGAAGTTGCGGACCATCTCGTTGACGCCGTTGACGCCGATGGTGGAGAAGTGGTTGCGCAGGGTGCCCAAGTACCGCTTGGTGTACGGGAAGAGGCCGCCGTCGATCAGATCCTGGACGGTGACCCGCTTGAGTTCGAGGCTCTCCTTGGCCAGCTCGCACAGCCGGTCCACCTCGGCCAGCAGCCGCTCCTCGTCACCCGCGCAAAGGTGCCCGAGGCGGGCGCAGTTGAGGGTGACCACGCCGATCGATCCGGTCTGCTCGGCGCTGCCGAAGAGGCCGTTGCCGCGCTTGAGGAGCTCGGTCAGGTCGAGCTGGAGCCGGCAGCACATGGAGCGGATCATGTTCGGTTCGAGCTCGGAGTTGATGAAGTTCTGGAAGTACGGGAGGCCGTACTTGGCGGTCATCGCGAAGAGCCGCTCGGCGTTCTCGCCCTCCCAGGGGAAGTCCTTGGTGATGTTGTAGGTCGGGATGGGGAAGGTGAACACCCGCCCGGTGGCGTCGCCTTCCGCCATCACCTCGATGTACGCCCGGTTGATCATGTCCATCTCGGCCTGGAGTTCGCCGTAGGTGAAGCCGGCCTCCTCCCCCGCGATCACCGGGACCTGTTCGCGCAGGTCCTCGGGGCAGGTCCAGTCGAAGGTGAGGTTGGTGAAGGGGGTCTGGGTGCCCCAGCGCGAGGGCACGTTCAGGTTGTGCACGAGTTCCTGGACGCACTGCCTGACCTGGCCGTACGTCATCGCGTCGAGGCGGACGTAGGGCGCGAGGTACGTGTCGAAGGAGGAGAAGGCCTGGGCGCCCGCCCATTCGTTCTGCAGGGTGCCAAGGAAGTTCACGATCTGGCCGACGGCCGAGGAAAGGTGCCTGGGCGAGGCGGAGTCGATCTGTCCGGGGACTCCGCCCAGGCCCTCGGCCAGCAGGGTGCGCAGGGACCAGCCGGCGCAGTAGCCGGAGAGCATGTCCAGGTCGTGGATGTGGAGGTCGCCCTCGCGGTGGGCGCGGGCCACGGCGGCGGGATAGACCCGTTCCAGCCAGTAGTTCGCGGTGACCTTGCCCGCGGCGTTGAGGATGAGCCCGCCGAGCGAATAGCCCTGGTTGGCGTTGGCGTTCACCCGCCAGTCCCGGCGGTCCAGGTATTCGGTCACGGTCTCTACGGCATCGACGGCAGCGGTCACGGCAGCCCTCCCACGAGGCTCGGCACGGAAGAATGGCGGGCCCTCTTCGAAGGCCCGTGCCGGCAGGTGTCGGACTCGTCCGCCGTGGCGGACGTAACCGTTGCGGGGCAGTCCCGGATTCCCACCGGGTTCCCTGTTGCCTCGGTCGGGGCAAGGCCCCGCCGAACCGGCAAGGCCAACACTACATATGGATGCGACAGCAGAGCGCCACCACTACATATGGGGTGACGAAGGTCCCGAACCAAGGGACTTCGGCCCCTGCGGAGAGCAGCCGCAGGGGCCTCGCGGAGTCAGCCCCGGCCGCTGCTGGCGGCGTGGTACTGGAGGTCCTGCACCTCCACCGTGCGGTCCACCCGGTAGGGCAGCTCCACCCGGGCCCCGGTCCTGCCGTCCCGCACCACGGCCGCCGAGCCGGCGCCGGGACGGAGGGGAATCAGCTCGGAGTGGACCCCGGCCGGGGCTTCGTGCGCGTCCCCGGCCGCCCCTACGGCCGTACGGATGCTCGCGGGTGCGGTCAGGAAGCTCAGGACCTCGACCGTATCCCGGGCCGCGGCGCTGCCGCCCCGCAGCGACATCACGAGGGACTGGCCGCCGGCCGGGTCGGCGGCGGCGAACTGGGTGCGCGAGCTCAGGTACAGCGTGTCCCGGACGATCTTCGGCCAGCCGCCCGTCTTGAACCGCGTGAGGTAGTACGAGGAAAGGTCCAGATAGGCGTGGCCGTTGTGCAGGGAGGGCGCGAACTGGCTGCCCTCGCTGTAGTCGTTCCAGGTGGTGAGCTGGACCCAGTCCGCCCCGTCCTCGATGGCGCGGTTCCAAGTGGCTCGCAGGGTAGCGGTGTTGCCCGCCTCGTCGTAGATCCCCTGGTTGGGGCGGGCGTCCTGGACGGATACGGGCTGCATCCAGATCTTGCCCGCGGCGTGGGCGCGCCGTACGTCGCGCGTGGAGCCCTCCTGGCCGACGTAGCTGCGGCTGCCCCACTCGGAGAATCCGTAGCTGATGGACTCGAACGCAACCCTGTGCGCGCCGAAGTCGAGGAAGAGCGGGACGAAGGCGGTACGGATGCCGTGCCGTGACTTCAGGACGTCCATGACCCGGGTCCACCAGGCGGCGCTCTTCTCCTCCGCCTTGAAGGGCGAGACGACCAGCCGCCCGTCGGGGAGCCGGTGGGCGGCCGGTGACGTGCCGAGGTCCGCGAGGAGGTCGGCGAGCACGGCGGGGTCGTCGGTGCCCAGGGAGGTCATGTCCGGCATCAGCATGATCTTGAAGCCCGGATCCACTGAACGGGCCGCCTCCATCAGGAGGTTGCAGCGTTCGAGGTTCTTCCCGGAGAGGGAGAGCAGGTCGAGGGTGAATCCGTCGATGCCGGCGGCGCGTGCCGTGCGGACTTCCTGCTGGAGGTTGGCGAGCTCCCAGTTGCCGGCTTTGGGCGCGACGGGCGGGGGCCGGTCGCGCAGCAGGCCGCCGTAGCGCGCGTGCTTGCCGCTCTCGCCGTCCGGCTTCAGGTAGTTGCGCGTGTAGTAGTCGACGTCGGCGTTCGCGTTGTCCAGGGAGAGCGGGTACGGGGTGAAGTAGTGGGCGAAGACCAGCTTCTTGCCGGCGGCGCCGGAGCGCAGGGCGGCCGGCTGCGGCAGGTCGAAGGGCAGGGCTCCGGTGGGGCGCGTCCCGCCGTCCGTACCGGACCCCTGGGCCTTCGGGTCCGGGGCCGGCCCGCCCGGGCTCTGCGGGGCGGCGCTGCCCGCGCCGGTGGCGGTGGGGCCGGTGGTGGCGGGCGCGGGGCCGTCGCCGGGGGTCCCGGGCAGGGTGGCGGCCGGGCCGGGTCCCGAGCGGGTCCGTGCGTCCGCGACGGTACGGGGCTCCCAGGCGATGCCCGTCGCGGCGCAGACGCCCACGAGGAGGAAGGCGGACAGGAGGAGGCTCAGCAGGGGTCTTCGACGCCGGAATCCCGCACGGCGCCGGTGCGACGCGGGTCTCGCGCCCCGCCCTGCCCGACGCCGGTCCGCACTCATCCTGACCCCTCCCCCGAATATGCCCGCGCCATGCCCGTACATCGGGCGGCACTGCAGCAGTACAGCGGATTCCGGGGCCCCGGACAACTGTTCCCCGGGGGACGGGGCGGAGGTAGGACAGAGATCGGACGGAGATCGGACGGAGACGGGACGGGATTCGGTGCGCTCGCGAGGGAAAGGCCGCACCTCAGAGCGGCACCTCTGCACGCCCGGCTGGACAAAGGCGTGTGACCTGTACAACTGCTGCGATCACCGGGCGCCACGGGCGATTCACCGGAATAGGGAATTCCCCTGGCCTTTCCAGAAAAGTGGCGCATAATCGTCTTCATGCGGCTTGAAACAACCCTCTTGCCGCAGGTCACGCATGCAGGGGGGCATCGTGCCGATGAGGGATTCCAGAGGAGCCGGTACGTTCCCGGCGACCTCCGCGGAGCTGTCCCGTCTTTTCACCGCCGTGCGGAAGGGCAAAGTGCTGACCGTCACCGGTCGGTTCCGTGAGCCCCGGAGCCAGTTGGTGCACGAGATCGGGCAACGGCTCTCGTCCAATTTTTACGACGGCGTGGCCGTGGTGTCCATGGACCGGCGGTTCGGGGTCCGCGACCTGACGGCCGCTCTGGGCTGCGTACCGGGCATGCCGTTCCTGCCGTGCGGTACGTCGAACGCCACGTCGTGGCTGGCGGAGCGCGACATGCTGCTCGTCCTCGACGGCTGCGAGCACCTCGCGTCCGAGGCCCTGGACTGGCTGCGCGAACTGCTCGCCGTGGCCCCCGGGCTGCGGATCCTGGCCGCCGGACGTGACCCGCTGGCCTTCGCGCCGGAGCAGGTGCACCCCCTGTGACCGGACGCGGAAACGGGTTCGCCCCGGCCGGCGACT
This sequence comes from Streptomyces sp. NBC_00086, assembly GCF_026343255.1. NCBI lineage: Bacteria > Bacillati > Actinomycetota > Actinomycetes > Kitasatosporales > Streptomycetaceae > Streptomyces > Streptomyces sp. NBC_00086. The sequence goes on from NZ_JAPELZ010000001.1 coordinate 1,027,981, forward strand.
GCCGACCGGGGCGCACCCGTTGGAGCGGTGGACCTCGGTCCTGACGGACCTCAGCCCTGGCAGGACTCGTTCCTGACGGAACTCAGTCCTGCCGTGGCTGAATTCAGCCGAGGAGCGCGAGCGCCTCGTTCAGCGTCGCGGACGGCCGCATGATCGCCGAGGCCTTGGCGGCGTCGGGCTGGTAGTAACCGCCGATCTCCGCCGGGGCGCCCTGGACGGCGATGAGCTCGCCGACGATCTTCTCCTCGGACTCGGCCAGCGCCTTGGCCAGCGGGTCGAAGGCGGCGGCCAGCTTCGGGTCGCTGGTCTGGCGCGACAGCTCCTGCGCCCAGTACAGGGCGAGGTAGAAGTGGCTGCCGCGGTTGTCGATGCCGCCCAGCTTGCGGCTCGGCGACTTGTCCTCGTTGAGGAAGGTGCCCGTCGCCCGGTCCAGGGTGTCGGCCAGCACCTGGGCGCGGGCGTTGCCGGTGGTGGTGGCGAGGTGCTCGAAGGAGACCGCCAGCGCGAGGAACTCACCGAGGGAGTCCCAGCGCAGGTAGTTCTCCTTGACGAGCTGCTGGACGTGCTTCGGGGCGGAGCCGCCGGCGCCGGTCTCGAAGAGGCCGCCGCCGTTCATCAGCGGGACGACCGACAGCATCTTGGCGCTGGTGCCCAGCTCCAGGATCGGGAACAGGTCGGTCAGGTAGTCGCGCAGCACGTTGCCGGTCACCGAGATGGTGTCCTCGCCGCGGCGGATGCGCTCCAGGGAGTACGCGGTGGCCTCGACCGGCGACAGGATCTTGATGGTCAGACCATCGGTGTCGTGGTCGGCGAGGTACGTCTTGACCTTGGCGATCAGCTGCGCGTCGTGCGCGCGGCCCTCGTCGAGCCAGAAGACGGCCGGGACGCCGGTGGCGCGGGCGCGGGTGACGGCGAGCTTGACCCAGTCCTGGATCGGCGCGTCCTTGGTCTGGCAGGCGCGGAAGATGTCGCCGGCGGCGACCTCCTGCTCCAGGACCGTGGCGCCCGAGGCGTCGACGACGCGGACGGTGCCGGCGGCGGCCAGCTCGAAGGTCTTGTCGTGGCTGCCGTACTCCTCGGCCTTCTGGGCCATGAGGCCGACGTTCGGCACCGAGCCCATCGTGGACGGGTCGTACGCGCCGTGCGCGCGGCAGTCGTCGATGACGACCTGGTAGACACCGGCGTAGCTGCTGTCCGGAAGGACCGCGAGCGTGTCGGCCTCGGCGCCGTCCGGGCCCCACATGTGGCCGGAGGTGCGGATCATGGCCGGCATCGAGGCGTCGACGATGACGTCGGACGGGACGTGCAGGTTGGTGATGCCCTTGTCGGAGTCCACCATCGCGAGGGCCGGGCCCTCGGCGATCTCGGCGTCGAAGGAGGCCTTGATCGCGTCGGCGTCGGGCAGCGCGCCCAGGCCGTTCAGGATGGTGCCGAGGCCGTCGTTCGGGGACAGGCCGGCCGCCGCCAGGGTCTCGCCGTAGCGGGCGAAGGTCTTCGGGAAGAAGGCGCGGACCACGTGGCCGAAGATGATCGGGTCGGAGACCTTCATCATCGTGGCCTTGAGGTGCACGGAGAACAGGACGTCCTCGGCCTTGGCGCGCTCGATCTGGTCGTTCAGGAAGGTGCGCAGCGCGTCGACGTGCAGGACGGACGCGTCCACGACCTCGCCGGCGAGCACCGGTACGGACTCGCGCAGCACGGTGACGGCGCCGTCGGCGTCGACGAACTCGATGCGCAGCGTGTCGGCCTCGGCGATCACGGCGGACTTCTCGGTGGAGCGGAAGTCGTTCTCGCCCATGGTGGCGACGTTCGTCTTCGACTCGGAGGTCCAGGCGCCCATGCGGTGCGGGTGCGCCTTGGCGTAGTTCTTGACCGAGGCGGGGGCGCGGCGGTCGGAGTTGCCCTCGCGCAGGACCGGGTTGACGGCGCTGCCCTTGATCTTGTCGTAGCGGGCGCGGTTCTCCCGCTCCTCGTCGCTCTTCGGGTCGTCCGGGTAGTCCGGAAGCGCGTAGCCCTGGCCCTGGAGCTCGGCGACCGCGGCCTTGAGCTGCGGGATCGACGCCGAGACGTTGGGCAGCTTGATGATGTTGGCGCCCGGGGTCTTCGCCAGTTCGCCGAGCTCGGCGAGGGCGTCCGCGATCCGCTGGCCCTCTTCCAGGTACTCGGGGAAGCTGGCGATGATCCGACCTGCCAGGGAGATGTCACGGGTCTCGACATTCACACCGGCCGTCGACGCGTACGCCTGGATCACAGGCAGGAACGAATACGTCGCGAGGGCCGGGGCCTCGTCAGTGTGCGTGTAGATGATGGTCGAGTCAGTCACCGGATGCTCCGCTCCACAGTCTGCGTCTCTCGTCTGCAACATTGCTCGACATCAAGATATCTCGTGATCGGGCCGGTCTGGACAGCCCCCCGGCGCAAGCCCGTACGAGACACACGTCACGCTCGGTGGCCCCGGGACGGCCCGGAGCCGCCGGATCCGGCCGGAAACGGCGAAAGCGCCGCCACCGGCTGTTTCCAGCCAGGGCGACGCTCAGGCACTGCCGCTTACGGACCTGCTCAGGCGTGGACGGCCTTGGGGCTCGGGCCGTACTCGTTCGGGTTCGGCTGGCCCTCGGTGGCCGTCAGGACGAGCAGCCAGATGCCGCCGACGAACGGGACGAGGCCGATGAAGTACCACCAGCCGGACTTGCCGAGGTCGTGGAGCCGACGGACGGTGACCGCGAGGCTCGGCAGGAACGTGGCCAGGACGTACAGGCCGACGAACAGCGGGTAGGTCTCGAGCGCGAAGTCGATGATCACGAGGACGATCACGATCGGCAGCGAGAGCAGGGTGTACATCCAGTACTCCTGGCGGCGCGCGCGGCCGGAGAAGTCGGCGTACTTCTTCAGAACGTCGGTGTAGTAGTGCATGGGTCCCCCCAGAGAACGGCGTTCCGGCCCGCCCGGACGGAGCAAGCCGGGGCAGAACTTATGCCCCGCTTACGTCGCGGTCAAGCCAGTTGGCAAGGCATCAAAAGGGTTACCTTTCACCGCTTGGTGACTCAAACACACTGGTACCGGACGTCACTTGGGACCCTCCGCCCCCATCTCCTCACCATCCGTGACGAAATGAGCTGACGGAAGTCTTACGGAGGGGCGTGGGAGCCCCCCGCGCTGCCCCGAAGTCCGTAACGTCCCGGTCATGCGCGTACTCGTCACCGGCGGATCCGGGTTCATCGGCTCCCACATCGTTACCACTCTGCGCCTTCGCGGCCACGATCCCCTCGTCCTGGACCTCGTCCCCCCAGCGGACGATGCCGAGTTCGTACGGGCCGACGTCCGCGACCCCGAGGCGGTGCGCCGGGCTCTGCGCGGGGTGGACTCCGTCTGCCACCAGGCCGCGATGGTCGGCCTCGGCAAGGACTTCGCGGACGCCCCGGCGTACGTCTCCCACAACGACCTCGGCACGGCGGTGCTGCTCGCCGCCATGGCGGACGGCGGGATCCGGGACCTGGTGCTCGCCGGCTCGATGGTGGTCTACGGGGAAGGCCGCTACGAGTGCCCCCGCCACGGGGTGGTCCGCCCGGGTCCGCGCCGCGTCGCCGACCTGACCGCCGGCCGCTTCGAACCGCGCTGCCCCGTCTGCGACTCGGAGCTGGCGCCGGGGCTGGTCGCCGAGGACGCGCCGACGGACCCGCGCAACGTGTACGCGACCACGAAGCTGGCCCAAGAGCACCTGGCGGCCTCCTGGGCACGGTGCGTGGAGGGCCGGGCGGTGTCGCTGCGCTACCACAACGTGTACGGGCCGGGGATGCCGCGCGACACCCCGTACGCGGGCGTGGCCTCCTTCTTCCGCTCCTCGCTGGCGCGGGGCGAGGCCCCGCAGGTGTACGAGGACGGCGGCCAGCGGCGGGACTTCGTCCACGTGACGGACGTCGCGCAGGCCAACGCCCTGGCCCTGGAGGCCTCGACACCGCTCGGCGTGTGCACCGCTTACAACACCGGCAGCGGAACCCCGCACACGGTCGGCGACATGGCCACCGCCCTGGCCACGGCCCACGGCGGCCCCGCCCCGGTGATCACCGGCGAATTCCGCCTCGGCGACGTCCGCCACATCACGGCCGACTCCCACCGCCTGCGCACGGACCTGGGCTGGCACCCCGAGGTCGAGTTCACCAAGGGCATGACGGACTTCGCCCACGCCTGACCCCGATCACATCCAGCCCCAGGCCCGCACATCCGGGCCGACGCCGACCACATCCAGCCCCAGGCCCGCACATCCAGGCCGACGCCGGCCACATCCAGCCCCGCCGGCGTTTGAGGCGCGGGGGTCCGGGGGCTGGTCCCCGGCAACGGCGCCGCGCCCGCCCACGGCGGGAACCACCATCCAGCCCCGCCGGCGTTTGAGGCGCGGGGGTCCGGGGGCGGCGCCCCCGGGGACCGGCCCCGGCCGGCTCGGACTAGGCCGGCACCGGCAGGGTCACCTCGAACCGGCACCCTCCGGGAACGTTCCGTACCGCCGCCCGCCCCGCATGCGCCTCCACGATGCCCCGCACGATCGCCAGCCCCAGCCCCGCCCCCGCCGGAGGCGCCGGCACCGAGGCCACCCCCGCCGGAGGCGTCCGCGCAGGGGTGCCCCGCCAGCCCGTGTCGAAGACCCGCGGCAGGTCCTCCGGCGGGATGCCGCCGCAGCCGTCCGTCACGGAGACGACCACCGCTCCCCCGTCCGCCCGTACGGACGCCGCGATCGCCACCGTGCCGTCCGCCGGGGTGTGCCGGATCGCGTTGATCAGCAGGTTGGCCAGGACCCGGGTCATCTCCTTGCCGTCCACCTCCACCGGCACCCGGTCCACCGCTCCGCCGTCGAGCCGCACCCCGCGCTCCCGCGCCAGCGGGTGCACCCCGGACAGTGCGTCGCCGACCAGGTCGTACACGGACATCCGGCTCGGGCTCAGCGCCAGCGCCCCCGCGTGGATGCGGGACAGTTCGAAGAGGTCCCCGACCATGGAGTTCAGCCGGTCCACCTCGGTGCGGATCTGCCGGTGGTACCGCGCCGGATCCTCCGCCATGCCGTCCTCCAGGGCCTCGGACATCGCCCGCAGCCCCGCCAGCGGGGTCCGCAGATCGTGCGAGATCCAGGCCACCAGCTCCCGCCGCGAGGTCTCCAGCGCCCGCTCCCGTTCCCGGGACACCGCCAGCTTCTCGCTCGTCGCCGCCAACTCTCGCGAGAGTGCCGCCAGTTCCGCGGTCGCCAGCCCCGGCGGCGCCGCGAAACTGCCCCCGTCACCGAAGTCCCGCGCGGCCAGGGACAGTTCCCGGCTGCGGGCCACCACCCACCGCCCCAGCAGCAGCGCCACGGCCAGCGAGACCACCGCCGCCATCGCCACGACCAGGGTGACCACCCCGAGGTCGTGCCGGGACAGGAACATCGCCTGGGCCACGGCGAGCGTCCCGGCCAGCATCGCGGTGACCGTCACGGCGGCGATCACGGTCAGGGACACCGCCACCGACCGGTGCCGCACCAGCCTCAGCACGAGCGCGCCGAGCGCCCCCGCGCACACGGCCCCGCCGAACGCGAACAGCGCGATGAGCAGTATGTCCTTCATGCCGCGGCCACCTCGCCCGGTTCGAAGCGGTAGCCGACGCCCCACACCGTCTGGATCAGCTGCGGCCGCCCCGGGTCCTCCTCGACCTTGGCGCGCAGGCGGCGTACGTGCACGGTCACCGTCGACAGGTCCCCGAAGTCCCAGCCCCACACCTCGCGCATCAGCTCCTCCCGCCCGTGCGCCTGGCCCGGATGCCGCAGGAAGTGTGCGAGCAGGTCGAACTCGCGGACCGTGAGGGCCAGTTCGCGTCCGTCCTTCGCCGCCCGGTGGGTGGCCGGATCGAGCGTGATCCCGGCGCCCGTGAGCCGGGCCTCCGCCACCCCGGCCCCCGCGCCGGCCGCGGCCCCGGCGGCCGCCGCGCGCCGCAGCACGGAAGTGACCCGCAGGACCAGCTCGCGCGGGCTGAAGGGTTTCGTGACGTAGTCGTCGGCGCCCAGTTCCAGGCCCGCGATCCGGTCGTCCTCGTCGCCCCGTGCGGTCAGCATGATCACGGGCACCGGGCCGGTCGCGCGGAGCCTGCGGCACACCTCCAGCCCGTCCAGACCCGGCAGCATGAGGTCCAGTACGACCAGGTCCGGCCGGATCAGAGCGGCGTGGGCGAGCGCCGCCGGGCCGTCGGCGACGCTCTCCACCGTGTAGCCGGCGCGCCTCAGGTAGCCGGTGACGACCTCCGCGACCGTCGGGTCGTCGTCGACGACCAGGATCCGCGCGGGGGCCGGCTCCGCGCCGCCACCACCACCGCCCCCGTTGCCACCACTGCCGCTGCTCACGCCGTCACCGCTCATACCGTCCAGCCTCCCACCCGCGAGCTCCGGACCGGACCCCTGAACGCGTCCGTGGGGGCGACGTCCGCGTTTCGTAAGGAGTCCACGGCCCTTTTGCGGGGCCCCGGTTCCTACGGTGAAACCGTGAGCGAAACCGTGACGGTAGACGTCGTACTTCCCTGTCTGAACGAGGCCGAGGCCCTGCCCTGGGTCCTCGCGCGCATTCCGGCCGGCTGGCGGGCCCTGGTCGTGGACAACGGTTCCACCGACGGCTCCGCCGAGATCGCGCGGGCCCTCGGCGCGACCGTGGTCAGCGAGGCCCGGCGCGGTTTCGGCGCCGCCTGCCACGCCGGGCTGCTCGCCGCGGAGGCGGACGTCGTCTGCTTCTGCGACTGCGACGCCTCGCTGGACCCCGGGCTGCTGACCGGCTTCGTGGCGGCCGTCGCCGCGGGCGAGGCCGATCTGGTGCTCGGCCGGCGCCGTCCGCAGGGCCGCGGCGCCTGGCCCGCTCACGCCCGGGCCGGGAACCTGGCGCTGGCCCGGCTGCTGCGCCGGCGGACCGGGCTGCGGCTGCGCGATCTGGGCCCGATGCGGGCGGCCCGACGGGAGGGTCTGCTCGGGCTGGACCTGTCGGACCGGCGCTCCGGCTACCCCCTGCAGATGGTGGTCCGGGCCGCGGACGCGGGCTGGCGGATCCGGGAGGTGGACGTGCCGTACCTGCCGCGTTCGGGCAAGTCGAAGGTGACGGGCACCTGGCGGGGCACCTGGCAGGCGGTGCGCGACATGAGCCGGGTCCTGGCGCAGCCGGCCGCCGGCCGGACCGGCGCGGGCGTGCCCTCCGGCGGCGCACCCTCCGGCGGTGCGCGATGAGCACGACGACCACCCTGCTGGTGATCGCGAAGGAGCCGGTCCCGGGCCGGGTCAAGACCCGGCTCACCCCGCCCTTCACCCCGGCCGAAGCGGCCGCGCTGGCCGAGGCCGCGCTCGCCGACACCCTCGCCGCCGTGGCCGCGGCCCCCGCGCGGCGCCGGGTCCTGGTCCTGGAGGGCCGGCCCGGCCCCTGGCTGCCGTCCGGCTTCGAGGTGGTCCCGCAGTGCGCCGGGAGCCTGGACCTGCGGCTCGCCGCCGCGTTCGGGGCCTGTGACGGCCCGGCCCTGCTGATCGGCATGGACACCCCGCAGGTCACTCCGGAGCTGCTGGACGTCGACTTCTCGGCGTACGGGGCCTGGTTCGGGCCCGCCGTCGACGGCGGGTTCTGGGCGCTCGGACTGGCCGTCCCGGACCCCGCGCTGCTGCGCGGCGTACCGATGTCGGCCCCCGAGACGGGCGCGGTCCAGTACGAACGGCTGCGCGCGGCCGGGCTGCGCACCGGCCGGCTGCCCGTGCTGCGGGACGTCGACACCGCCGAGGACGCGCGTCTGGTCGCCGCCGGGGCCCCGGCGGGCGCCTTCGCCGCGCGGCTGGCGGACCTCACCCGGCCGGTCCTGCGATGACCACGCTCACCTCGGGCGGGGCCCGGGCCGGCGGTCCGGTCACCGCCTGGTCGGCGGACCCGTACACGGTGGCCCTGCGCCGCGGCCGGGGGCCGCTCTACCTGCGGCGGGGCGACGGATGGCTGCTCCCGCTGGACGTGGAGCGCTGGTGCGAGGCTCCGGACGGCGCCGACCGCACGGTGCTGGGCCGCTGCCGGGGAGCCGTCCTGGACATCGGCTGCGGCCCCGGCCGACTGGTGTCCGCGCTCGCCGCACGCGGGCACCGGGCCCTGGGCATCGACGTCAGTCCGGAGGCGGTGGCCCGGACCGCCCGCTCGGGCGCCGCGGCCTTGCACCGGTCGGTCTTCGACACCCTTCCCGGCGAAGGCCGTTGGGACACGGCGCTGCTCATCGACGGGAACATCGGCATCGGCGGCGACCCCGCGGCGCTGCTGCGCCGGACGGCCGAGGTGCTCGCGGTGACGGGCTCGCTGATCGTGGAGTGCGTCCGGCCGGAGGCCGGCGCCGACCTGGACGAACGCTGCGAGGTCCGGGTGGCCGACGGCCGCGGCGGCCTCGGGGCGCCCTTCCCCTGGGCCCGCGTCGGCCCGGCGGCCCTGGCCCGGCACGCGGCGGCCACGGACTGGACCCCGGCCGGCCACTGGACCGCGGCGGACCGGTCCTTCACCGTACTGACGCGCGGGGGCGCAGCCCCGTAGGGCGGTCCGGGGTCAGCCCAGTCCGGCGTACGCGGCCATGACGATCTCCATGCCGCGGTCGTCCTGCTGCCGGTCCCTGTCGATCATCTGGTTCATGACGTAGGCCACCGTCATCCGTGCGTCGGGATCGCTGACCACCAGAGAGCCGCCCCAGCCGCCCCAGCCGAAGGTGTTGCCGAACTTCCCGAAGCCCGCCGTCCAGCACATGGGCGTACCCAGGACGCGGTCGGGACCGGCGAACACCTCCTGCCACGCGGGCTCGCACCCCTGGGGGGACAGCAGTCGCACGCCGCCGGCCGTTCCCCGGTTCGCCAGGGCCGACTGGACCAGGGCGACGGAGCGGGCGTTGCCGAAGCCGTTCACCGCGGGGATCTGCGCGCGGCGCCAGGCCGGGGAGTTGACGTCCCTGCCCCGGACGGCGACGGCTGTGTCCTCGCGGCGTGCACCGTCCGGTCCGGGCGGCGCGCTGGCGGCGTACGCGTCGGTCAGGGACGGCGGCGGGATCAGCGGTGCGACGCGGTGGTCGTGCTCCGCGGGGAGCCCGATGTGGAAGTCCGCGCCCAGCGGCCCGGCGACCTCCTGCGCGAAGAACTCGCCGATGCCGAGGCCGGTGACGCGGCGGACGATCTCGCCGACGAGGAACCCGAAGGTGAGGGCGTGGTAGCCGGCGGCCGTTCCCGGTTCCCATGAGGGCGCCCGCGCGGCCAGCCCCGCCGTCACGGCCTCCCAGTCGTAGAGCTCCTCCACCGACCGCAGCCCGGGGAGGTCCGGCAGACCCGCGGTGTGCGAGAGGACGTGCCGTACCAGCACGCCCTCCTTGCCCGCCGCGGCGAACTCGGGCCAGTAGGCGGCGACCGGCGCGGACAGGTCGAGGAGGCCCCGGTCGGCCAGGATCAGCGCGCACAGGGCCGTCATGTTCTTGGTCGTCGAGTTCACGCAGGTGAGGGTGGAGCCCTCCCAGTCGGCGGAACGGTCCGCATCGGCGTACCCGCCCCAGAGGTCGACCACCGGCTCGCCGTCGATGAAGACGGCCGCCGAAGCGCCCACGTCTTCCTTGGCCAGCAACCCCGCAAGTGCCTCGTGGACCGCGCCGAACTGCGGCTCGCAATATCCCTTAATGTCGTTCATGGGCGTAAGCCTCGGGCAGCGCCACGGCTTGCCGCCCGACAATTCCCGCACGGGATGTGTCGGGTGGGCACGGAAGGACGGACAGCGTGCTGGAGCGGCTGAACCAGGCGTTGGAACACCTGGAGTCCCGCCTCGACCAGGAGATCGACATGGCCGAGGTGGCCCGGATCGCCGCCGTGTCGGAGTACCACTTCCGGCGGCTGTTCTCCGCGCTCGCGGGGATGCCGCTCCCGGTGTACGTGCGCCGCCGGCGGATGACGCTCGCCGGGGCCGAGGTGCTGGCCGGGGAGCTGACGCTGCTCGATGTCGCGGTGCGGTACGGGTACGGCTCGGGCGAGGCGTTCGCCCGGGCGTTCCGGTCGGTGCACGGCATCGGGCCGGGCGAGGCCCGGCGCACGGGTGCGGTGCTCACGGCGCAGCCCCGCATGTCCTTCCGGGTCGTCGTCGAAGGAAGCACGGCCATGCGCTACCGGATCGTGGAGAAGGAGCCGTTCCGGGTCCTCGGCAGGAAGGCCCGGGTGCCGCTCGTGCACGAGGGGGCCAACACGGCCGCCACGGCCCATGTGGAGAGCCTGGACGAGCGGACGGTCCTGCGGATGAAGGAGCTGTCCGGCCTGGAGCCGGAGGGGGTCCTGTCGGCGGTGGTGCACCTGACCGACAGCCGGGAGGAGGGCGCCGAGGTGGACTACTGGGTCGGCGTGGTGACGGGTCCCGGGACGACCGCCGGGACCGCCGGGACCGCCGGGATCGCCGGGATCGCCGACGGGGAACTCGACTCCCTCGACGCCCTCGACGTGCCGGCCGGTACCTGGGCGGTCTTCGACAACCACGGCCCCTATCCGAGCTCCCTCCAGGATCTGTGGCGCGACGTGTTCACCCAGTGGTTCCCGTCGAACCCGTACGCGAGCCGGCCGGGTCCCGAGCTCCTGCTGACGCGGCCGGTGGCGATCGGTGCGGAGACCGACTCCCAGCTGTGGATCCCCGTCGAGCGGGACCGCGGCTGACCCCGCGCAACCACGGTCCGGGTCACTCGTCACCGCGCGCGGCGACTCCGGAGGGACGGGGCCGCGAACGCCGCCACCGCCCCACGGCCGCCATCGCCCCGGCCACCACCGCCACCGCGGCGAGCACCAAGAGCAGGTTCCGCCCGTACGGCAGCGGCAGGGCCGACGGGTTCGGCGGCGTCCCCGGACGCAGCAGCAGGGGCAGGGTGACCAGTACGAGCACGCCCGCCGTCAGCAGGGCTCCCCGTACGAGGCCCCGCGCGGGCACGGCGGCGACCGCGAGGCCTGCCGCCAGGACGAGGGGCGCGATGATCCCGTCGTGCAGGACGAGCGCCCCGCCCATCCACACCAGTACGTCGAGGGGGTCGGGCAGTTCCGCCAGCAGCCGGCCGCCGATGGCGATCAGCAGGAGCCCGGCGCCGCCCAGGAGCAGCCGCACGCCCTTCACAGGACCTCCAGCAGCGTGACCCACTTGGTCTGCAGGACTCCGGGCCGGTTCGGCGCGATGACGCGCGCCGGGTAGCCGTGGTCGGCGGTGAGGACCTGGCCGTTCAGTTCCAGCGCGAGCAGGGTCAGCGGGTCCTCGGCGTAGTCGCGGCCCATCTCCATCACCCGGTAGGCGCCGCCCCTTTCCAGTGAGGTGACCCGCAGCGCGGCCCCCGCCGGGGCGCCGGCCCGTGCCATCAGGTCCCGGATCCGGACGCCGCTCCAGCGTGCTTCCACGCTCCAGCCCTCCACGCAAGCGATCGGCAGCCGCGCCTGCGCCCTGGGCAGGGCGCGGAGTTGATCGAGCGTCAGGGTGTAGGGGGTGGGGCCCCGCACCTCCAGCCGCCAGTCCCGTACCGCCCGCTCGGTGACCCCGGCCGCCGCGGCCGTGCGGTTGACCGGGAGCCCCTGCGGTCCGTGGTCCGGGTGCCGGGGCGCGAGCAGGTCGAGCCGCTTCAGCGGGGTGAAGGACTGGCCGACGGTGGTGAGGGTGACGGCTCCGACGGCCGCGCCGACACCGAGCATCAGGGAGCGCCGGTCCGGGCCGTCCTGGGCGGGGAGTTGGAGCGTTCCGGGCGAACGGCGGCTCCAATGAGCCTTGATTTCCGGCGCCTTGACGGCGAGATGCAGGAGCAGCGAGCCGGTCACCACCCAGGCGAGCGCGAAGTGCGTCTGGATGAAGCCGAACGGCCATGGATACCACTCGGCGATGTTGAGGAGTCCGGTGAAGACCTGGAGGACGGCGGAGGCCACGAGCACCGCCACCGACAGCCGTTCCAGCCCGTGCCGGACACCGCGCACCGGGGGCCACACGAACAGCCTCGGGTACACCGCCCACAGCTTCGCCAACAGCAGCACGATCGCAGCGAGCCCGGTGGCGATGTGCAGGCCCTGGGTGAGCCGGTAGCCCCAGACCGGGCGGCCGGGCAGTGAGTCCGCGGCCCAGCCGGGCGGGTGCTGGAGGTAGTGGCTGATCAGGCCGGTCAGGAAGCAGACGGCGAAGGCCGCGCCGAGCCAGCGGCCGAGGGCGGTGGCGGTTCGGGCGTCGTGCAGACGGCCGCCGAAGGAGGGCGGCCGGAAGGGGAAGCGGGAGGCGGGTTCCGGCGGAGCAGGGGGCGGAGGGGGGCGGAGGAGGCGCCGAGGGAGGCGGAGGAGGCGCGGACGGGGGCACGGGCGGAGTCATGCCCTCCATGAGAGCGCCGCCGGGCCCCGCGCGGGCGGCCCGACACCTTACGAAACGCGGACGCCGGGCCGGGTCGCCCGCCCGGCGGCGCCCCGCGCTGCCAGGCTGGCCCGTATGGACCACCCCCGCGCCCGGACCCTCCTCACCGTGCTGCTGCTCGCCGCGCTGACCGCCGTGCTCGTGCCCGCCGTCGGCGAGGAGGGCTACTTCGCCGACCCGGCGCGGCTCACCTGGTGGTACGCGGCCGCCTGGACGCTGTTCGGCGCGGCCGCCTGGTCGCTGCGGCGGGTGCCCGAGCGGTACGTGGTGCCGCTCGTGCTGGCGGGCGCGCTGGCCGTCTGCGCGGCGGGACTCTCCGGGCCGCCGCTGACCAGCACCGATTCCTTCCGCTACGCCTGGGACGGGCGGGTGCAGGCCGCCGGGATCTCCCCGTACGACCATGCCCCCGCCGATCCGGCGCTGCGCGCCCTGCGCGACGACTGGCTCTTCCCGCGCGGTGCGGCCGCCTGCGCCGGGCCGGACCGGGTGGCCGTCGAGCCGGGGGTCTGCACCCGCATCAACCGGCCCGCCGTGCACACCGTCTACCCGCCCGTCGCGGAGGGGTGGTTCGGGCTGGTGCACGCCCTGTCCCCGGCGGGCGTGCGGCACAAGGCCCTGCAGACCGCCGGGGCCCTGCTGGCGCTCGCCGTCACCGGGGCGCTGCTGCTGGTCCAGCGCCGCCGGGGCGCGCGGCTGCGTACCGCCGCCTATTGGGCCTGGTGTCCGGCGGTGGCGGTGGAGGCGGTGAACAACGCGCACGTCGACGTGCTCGCCGTGCTGCTGTCGGTGGCGGCGCTGGGGGTGGTGGTGCGCCGGCGCGCCCTCGGCGGCGCCCTGTTCGGGCTGGCGATCGCGGCGAAACTGCTGCCCGCGGTACTGCTGCCGGGTGCGCTGGCCGGCGTACGGCGGTGGCGGGACGCGGCGGCGCTGCTGCTGCCCGCGGCCGCGGTGGTGGGCCTGGCGTACCTGCCGTACGTACTGGTCTCGCGCGCATCGGTCTTCGGCTACCTGGGCGGCTACGCGGAGGAGGAGGGGTACGAGGACCCCGGCGCGGGCGGCCGTTACGCGCTGCTGCGCCTCGTGCTCCCGGACTCCTGGTCGGTGCCCGCGGTCGCGGTCGGAATGCTGGCGGTGACGGCGTACGTCTGGCGGCGCGGGGATCCGCAGCAGCCGTGGAGCGCGGCGCTGCTGGTGACGGGCACGGCGTTCCTGCTGATGACTCCGGGCTACTCCTGGTACGCGCTGCTGCTGATCGCGCTGGTGGCGCTGGACGGCCGCGCCGAATGGCTGGGGGTGGCGATCGCGGGGGCGGCGGCGTACGTCTCGGTGCGCGCGCTGGGCGGGGCGACGATCCCGGTGGCGTACGGGCTGGCGGGCGCGGCCGTGCTCGTGGGGTGGGCGCTGCGGCGGCGGGCGGCGGCCCGGGGAGGGAGGGGAGTTGCCCCCGGGCCGCCGCCTCGCGCTCCTCGGAGCGGTCAGCCGATGTGGAAGGGGTCTCCGTAAACCTTCCAGTCCAGGGGGGTGTTGAGGTTGAGGTTGCCCTTCTTGACCCACACCCGCTGGGCCGTGTCGACGCGGCTGGTGTCGCTGTGCGCCTCCTCCTGCTTCATCGCCCAGACGCGGGCGTCGAGGAAGGCGTTGAGCCAGGTGGTCTCGTTGCCGCCCTGGGCCGGGGGCTTGGCCTTGGAGAGGGCGCGCTTGCGGATGTTGCGGAAGCTGGTGGAGTCGTCGCCGTCGCCGTGCATGACGATGGCGTCGTAGTAGATGAACTGGCCGAGCACGCCGACGCCGTCGGACTTGCCGCGGCTCACGGCCGGGTTGAAGTAGACCCGGTCGCGCTCGTGGTCCTGGGCCTTCTTGAAGTCGGAGTCGGAGGCCGCCTTCACCCAGTCCTTGGTGAAGTTGGGGTCGAGGCCGGCGTGCGAATCACTGCCGTCGACCTTGCGCAGCGCCGGGAGGTACTTGGCGAGCACGTTGCCGGGCTTGATCTGCGTGTAGTACTCGACGAGTTCGAGCATGTCATGGGTGCCGGAACAGAAGCCGATGATGCCGGCCGTGTAGCCGCGGCCGTCGTCTATGTCCTCGATGTACTTGTACTGCGCCTTCCAGTTCAGCGAGGAGTTCTCGGCGCTGGAGACGATCTGCATGGCGATGTCCTTCTTCACCGGGTCGTCGAGTCCGACGGCGGCGGCCGACACCTGCGCGGAGGCCGGCGCCGCGGTGGGGGCGGCGGCGGTCGCGTGGGCGGTGACGGGCACGGCGAGAAGGGCGGCGCCGAGCAGGGTACTGACGGCCAGTCGCTTGCGGTGGGGGGTGAACACGGTGCCTCCATGAGGGAGTTGATGCTCGGGCGACTTCGTTAGGAAACTTTACTACCAGAAGTCCCGTCACCTCAAGAGCCCGGGACGACCCGCTCCGAGCGGACGGAATTCACCATGCCCTCCACCGGCATATGAGAGGCTAAGCAGGGCATGCTTACGCAGATGCCACTGATTCCGGCCAATGGAATCTCATATGCACGATCAATGGAAAGCGTCGGACAAGCACGGGCGAGCACCGGGCACGCGCGAGGCGGGCAGGGTCAGGCCGGGCCAAGCCCGGGAGCGGGCGTGAGCACGACGCAGGAAAGGGAGGCGCCCCATGGCCGTCCTCGTCATCGGAGACGCACCCACCGAAGCCATCGAGGCGGCCGGGCTGCGGATCCAGGCGTGCCGGAACGACGCCGACGACCCCCTGCCCGCCACCCTCACCGGGATCGACGCGGTGGTCCTCTCCCCCGGCGCCACCCCTGCCGCCCTCCCCCTCGTCGGGCCGGCGCTGGCCGCCGAAGTGCCCGTCCTGGCACTGGGCGAGGGAGCCCGGCTGCTCACGGAGGCGGCGGATACGAGGCTCCGCTCCGCGGGCGACACCACCGACCCCGTGCTCGGCGGCGGCTCCGCGGTGCACGGGTTCCGCGTGGGCGCCAGCGCCTGGGTGCTGCCCGTCTCCGACGAGGCCGACCGCGCACTACTGGGCCGTTTCGCCGCATTGGTTGCCGCGCGCACCGAAACCACCGCCACCCGCGCCTTCTTCACGCCCCGGGCCGCCGCCTGGGAGGAGCGGTTCGCCTACCAGACCCCGGCCTACGAGGCCGCCGTCGCCCGGATGCGGCTGCGCCCCGGGCAGCGCGCGCTCGACCTGGGCTGCGGCAGCGGCCGCGCCCTGCCCGCGCTGCGGGCCCTGGTCGGAGCCCGCGGCACGGTCATCGGCGTCGACCTCACGCACGCCATGCTCACGGCCGCCGCCCGCGCGGGCCGCGGCGGCCCGGCCCGGCTCCTGCTCGCCGACTGCGGGCGCCTCCCGCTGCCGGCCGGCGCCGTCCACGGCATCTTCGCCGCCGGGCTCCTGGACCACCTGCCGCATCCGGGCGCCGCCCTGCGCGAGTGGGCCCGGGTCACGGCCCCCGGCGGGGAGTTGCTGCTCTTCCACCCCTCCGGCCGTGCGGAGCGGGCGGCCCGCCACGGTCGGGCCGTCAGTCCCGACGACCTCCTGGCCGAACCGAACCTGCGTCCGGCCCTCGAAGCGGCGGGCTGGCACGTGGCCGCGTACGAGGACGCCCCCACCCATTTCCTGACCCGCGCCACCCGCTGACCCCGCCGGGGCGGGGCTCCGCTCAGCCTCCGGAGCGGCCGGCGGTCCGAGCCGCCAGGCGGTCCAGCAGGCCCTGCTTCACGTCCGGCCATTCCGGGCGCGTGATGCTGTACACCGCCGTATCGCGGATCCAGCCGTCGCGCATGACCATGTGGTGCCGCAGCACTCCCTCGGGCTTGGCGCCGATCCGGGTGATCGCCGCCCGGGACTTCGCGTTCCGCACGTCCGTGAGCAGCTCGACGCGGTTCATCCCCAGCGCCTCGAAGGCGTGCGTCAGCATCAGCAGCTTCGCCTCGGTGTTCGCACCGCTCCGCTGCCAGGACGCGGCGAGGAAGGTCCAGCCGATCTCCAGCCGCCGGTTCGCGGTGTTGATCACCATCAGCCGGGTGGACCCGATGACCCGTCCCGTCGCCGCGTCCACGGTCGCGTACGGGATCTGCGTGCCCGCCGCCCGTGCCGCGATCGCGTCCTCGATGAAGCCCCGGACATCGTCCGGGTGCGGGACGATCGTCACCGCGAGCTCCCACAGACTGCCGTCGCGGACCGCCTCGCACAGCCCGTCGTGGTGGCGGAGCTCCAGCGGCTCCAGCCGCACCCGCTCCCCCACCAACTCGGCCGTCGCCGACCCGTCCACGTCCACCTGCTGCATGCCCGACCTGCCCGTTCCTCGTGGTTGCGCGCCAACACGCGGACCCTATCGGCGCGGCTGGGCGCCCTCATCCGGTTTTCCGCCGCCCCGGCCGGGCAGGGTCGGAGCCGGCCGTCGCGCCGAGGGTCGCGGTGGATTCAGAGCCAGCCGTTGCGCCGGAAGCCCCGGTGGATGACGAAGCACGCGACGACCATCACTCCGAGCACGAAGGGGTATCCGTAGGTCCACTTCAGTTCGGGCATGTGCTCGAAGTTCATGCCGTAGACCCCGCAGACCATCGTCGGGACGGCGATGATGGCCGCCCACGCGGTGATCTTGCGCATGTCCTCGTTCTGGGCGACCGTCACCTGCGCGAGATGGGCCTGCAGTATCGAGTCGAGGAGGGCGTCGTACGCGCCGATCTGGTCGGTGGCACGGGTCAGATGGTCGGCGACGTCCCGGAAGTAGGTGCGCATCTCCGGCGGGATGACCGGAATCGGCAGGGTGCTCAGCTGCTGGAGCGGCCGTCCCAGCGGGGCCACCGCCCGGCGCAGTTCCAGCAGTTCGCGCTTGAGCTGGTAGATCCGGCCGGCGTCCCCACGGCCCCCGTGCTCGCTGAAGACCATGGTCTCGACGGCGTCTATGTCGTTCTGCACCGCGTCCGTGACGGCCACGTACTCGTCGACCACGTGGTCGGCCAGTGCGTGCAGGACGGCGACCGGCCCCTTGGCCAGGTGCTCGGGGAAGACCTCCAGCTCCTCGCGGACCGACCCGAGGGTGCCGCGGCCGCCGTGCCGGATGGTGATGACGAAGTCGTTGCCGGCGAAGGCCATGAGCTCGCCGGTCTCCACCACCTCGCTGTTCGCGGTCAGTTCCTCGTGCTCCACGTACCGCACCGTCTTGAACACGGCGAAGAGGGTCTCGTCGTAGCGCTCGATCTTGGGCCGCTGGTGGGCCTGGACCGCGTCCCCGACGGCGAGCGGGTGCAGGCCCAGCAACTCGGCGAGCCCGGCGAACTCCTCCTGCGAGGGCTCGTGCAGACCGACCCAGACGAAACCCTCGCCCGTCTTGCGGACCCGGCGCAGCGCCTCGCCGACATCGGCGTGGCCGTGGCCGTCCTGGCGCACGCCGTCCCGGTACACGATGCAGTTGACGACGGCGCTGCCGAGCGGGGAGCGGACCGGGTGACTGAGGTCGACCGCCCGCCGGTAGCTGCGGCGCACGGCCCGGCGCAGGTTGCTGAACATGGACAACGAACGTACTCCCCTTCGGCGGAACAGCGGCCAGTGTGCCACCGGCACGCGGACCGCGGGACCACGGAGCGGCCGCGTGAGCGTCCGCGTGAGCGGCCTCCGGCCTAGGACCGGTCGATGAAGACGCTCGTGGACTTCACCCGTGCCGTCGCCCTCGCTCCGACCTCCAGGCCCAGTTCCTCCACGGCCTCCCGGGTCAGCAGCGACACCACGCGGTGCGGTCCGGCCTGGATCTCCACCTGGGCGTCGACCGTGCCCAGTTTCACGCCCGTCACGATGCCGGGGAAGGCGTTGCGCGCCGAGGTGTACGCGGCCTCCTCGCCGTCGCCGCCCTCCTGCGCGACCTCCACGCAGAACGCCGCCAGGTCCGGCCCGTCGACCATCCGCCGGGTACCGTCGCGATGCGTCGGGAACCGCTCCGCGTCGGCCCACCGCCGGGCCGTGTCTACGCTGACGCCGAGCAGCCGCGCCGCCTGGCCGATGGTGTAGGACTCCATGCCCGCAGCCTAAGCCCTCCGCGACCGGTCCTCGCAGGCCAGGGGGCCCGCCCGGCCCGCGCGAGATCCCCGTGGGGTCCGACCCGAAAGAGGCGGCCTAGCCGAGCGCCCCCGCCGCCGCCCGCGCGACCGCCGCCGCGACCATCGACAGCGCGGGCGAGTCCAGCTTCCACTGCTGCCAGTACAGCGGGATGTCCAGGCTCCGCCCGGGCGCGATCACCACCAGCTTCCCCGCCTCCAGCAACGGGTCCGCCTGCACCATCGGCAGCATCGCCCAGCCCAGCCCGGCCGCCGTCGCGTCGCAGAAGCCCTCCGAGGTCGGCACGTAGTGACGCACCGTGGACGCCCCGGCCGCCGCGTCCCCCGTCAGCGCCCGCACGAACTCGTCCTGGAGCAGGTCCAGCCGGTCGAACACGACGACCGGCGCCCGGCGAAGGTCCCGCTCCACCGCCTCCCGCAGATGCCGCGCCGCGAACTCCGGGCTCGCCACCGGCAGGTACCGCACGAGCCCCAGCCTGCGCACCGTGCACCCCGCCACGGGCACCGGCTGTGAGGTGACCGCCGCCATCACGCGCCCGTCCCGGAGCAGTTCGGTGGCGTGCGCCTCGTCCTCCCGGTGCAGTTCGAAGGAGACCGGCGGGTCCTGCGGCACCCCCGTCAGCGCGGGCAGGAACCACGTGGCCAGCGAGTCCGCGTTGACCGCGATCGGCAGCCGCACCGGGCCCAGGCCCTCGGCCATGCCGAGCTCGGCCCGCGCGTCGCGCTCCAGCCGGACCAGCTGCCGCGCGAAGCGTACGACGACCTCCCCGGACTCGGTCGCCCGTACGGGCTTGGTGCGCATCAAGAGCACCCGCCCGGTCCGCTGCTCCAGCGCCTTGACGCGTTGGCTGACGGCGGACGGGGTCACGTGCAGGGCGGCGGCCGCCGCGTCGAAGGTGCCCTCGTCGATCACCGCGAGCAGGGTCCGTACCTGGTCGACAGGCAGCTCATCCATCACGCCGGCTAATGGTACGTAAGAATCTTTAGCTGTACTCCTCGCCGCGCCGCTCCTTACGGTCGAAGACATGACACACGGCATCATCACGGCGGCCCTCGCCGGCTTCGGCACCGGTCTTTCCCTCATCGTCGCCATCGGCGCCCAGAACGCCTTCGTCCTGCGCCAAGGCGTACGCCGCCAATCGGTCCTCCCCGTGGTCGCCATCTGCGCCCTCTCGGACGCAGCGCTCATCGCCCTCGGCGTGGCCGGCGTCGGCGCGTTCGTCACCGCCTGGCCGCCCGCCCTCACCCTCGTCGGCCTCGTCGGCGGCGCCTTCCTGATCGGCTACGGGGCCCTGGCCGCCCGCCGGGTGCTGCGCCCCGACCCGGGCGCCGCCCTCGCCGCGGACTCCACCGGCAGGGCCTCCGGCTCCGCCTCCGCCCGGCGCGCCGTGCTGACCTGCCTGGCCATGACCTGGCTCAACCCGCACGTGTACCTCGACACCGTGCTGCTGCTCGGGTCCATCGCCGCCGGCCGCGGCGACCTGCGCTGGGCCTTCGGCGCCGGGGCCGTCCTGGCGAGCCTCATCTGGTTCGGCGCGCTCGGCTACGGCGCCCGGCTGCTGAGCGGCCCGCTCGGCAAGCCCTCGGCCTGGCGGGCCCTGGACGGCCTCGTCGCGGCGACCATGGTCACGATGGGCGGCCTGCTCCTCGTCCGGGCCTGACCCTCCGCCCCCGCGCGTACGTGGCTTCCACCCACCGAGGTCCACCCCATGGACACTCCCCGAGTGGGTACGGATCACCCTGCCCCGCCACCTCACACGTCACCTCGTACGTCATCTCCCCGCCCTTCCAGGAGCCCCCGTGCCGGATCAGCCCCCGCCTCCGCCCGCGTCCCCCTCCACCGATTCGGCCCGCGCCTACTACGCCGCCCAGCCCTCCCCCCTCGTGGCCGCCACCGGCATCGTGCTGGACCAGCGCGGGCGGGTGCTCGTCCTCACCACCTCCTACAAGGCGGAGCTGGAGCTCCCGGGCGGATGCGTGGAGGACACCGAGACCCCGGAGGAGGGACTGGCACGCGAGCTGAAGGAGGAGCTGGACCTGAGCGTGCCGGTCGGGCGGCTGCTCGCCGTGGACTCCCGCCCGCCGGGGCCGCTCGGCCGCTCCCTCGTCGTCCACGTCCACCTCGTCGGACCGCTCACGACCGAGGAGGCCTCGGCGATCTCCTTCCCGGACGGGGAGATCACCGAGGCGCGCTGGCTCAGCCCGGAGGAGGCCTACGAGGCCCTGTCGACCCCGAAGGCCTCCCGCCTGCGCGCCTCCCTTGCCGCCCTGTACTCCGGCTCTCTCGCCCACCTGATCGACGCGGTCCCGCAGCCCGGATCACCGGCCGGCCTCGACCCCGCGCGCCGGGCGGAGCTGGAGCACGCGAACGCCTACGACCCCGCCGGCCACCGCGCCGCCCGCCCCAAGGCCCTCACTGCGGCGAGCGTGCTGTTCACCGACTCCGCGGGCGGGGTCCTGCTGGTGCGGCCCGCGTACGGCGATCCGGACCACTGGAACCTGCCCGGCGGCGGCATCGACAGCGACCTCGGCGAGATCCCGCGCGACGCGGCCCGCCGCGAGATCCTCGAAGAGCTCGGCCTCGACCTCGCCCCCGGCAGGCTGCTCGCCGTCAACTGGTCCCACCGGTCCGGCTATCCGGCCCGGGTCCGCTTCCTCTACGACGGCGGCACCCTCGACGCCACCGCCCTGGCCCGGATCCGCCTGCCCGAGGCGGAGCTCCTCGCATGGCGCGCGGTCCCCCCGGCCGAACTGCGCCGGTTCGCCAAACCGGCGCTCCGCCGCCAGATCGAAGCCTGCCTCTCGGCCCGCACCACGGCCGCCGGCCCCCTCGAACTGCACGCGGGGCGACGGGTGGATCAGACCTAGACAGCGAAGAAGGCGGCGCCGCCGGTCGATCCGGCGGCGCCGCCTTCCTGCTTCGGGTGGGTCAGGTCAGAAGAGGTTGGCGACGCTGGTGGCCCAGCCGCCCCCGCCGACCAGCAGACGGCTCATCGGGGATTTTGCTGCACCAAACAGACGTCCCGGTCCCCTACGGGCTACTTCGGCTCGGTCGCGAGCTGGATCAGGTTGCCGCAGGTGTCGTCGAAGACGGCGGTGGTGACGGGGCCCATCTCCAGCGGCTCCTGCGTGAAGCGGACGCCGAGGCCGCGCAGGCGCTCGTACTCCGCGCTGACGTCGTCGACGGCGAACTGGGCGAGCGGGATGCCGTCCTCGACGAGCGCGTCCCGGTAGGTCCTGGCGGCCGGGTGGGCGGCGGGCTCCAGGAGGAGTTCGGTACCGCCGGGCTCTTCGGGCGAGACCACGGTCAGCCACCGGTGCTCCCCGCCCAGCGGGACGTCGTGCTTCTTCACGAACCCGAGGATCTCGGTGTAGAAGTGCAGGGCCTTGGCCTGGTCGTCGACGAAGACGCTGGTCAGGTGGATCTTCATGGGGTGCTCTCTTCCGGTCCGGACGGGTCGGGCAGGCGCCATCGCTCGGCGATCTGCCGCAGCGGGGCCGTGTTCAGGTCATGGAACTTGTACCGGCCTTCCCGCCTGGTCTCGACGAGTCCGGCGGCCTCCAGCACGGCGAGGTGCTGCGAGACGCCCTGGCGCGAGATGCCGAGCCGATGCTTCATCGTCAGCCGCGAGCAGATCTCGAACAGCGTCTGCCCGGACTTCTCCGCGAGCTCGTCGAGGATGGTGCGGCGGGTCGGGTCGGCCAAAGCTCTGAAGAGTTCGTCGGCCACCCCCACAGGATAGGCAAGCAATCACTTGCCTATCAAGTCGACGACGACTTCGTCCGGAGGCGAATCCTTTTCGGACCCGCCCGCCTCTTGTCCGTGTACCGGCCGACCGGGCCGAGTAGGACACAGGAGGAAACACCCATGATGATCACCAGCCTCGTAGTGCTCGGCACCCTGCTCGTGGGCGCGTGCAGCTGGCACCTGCTGCGGCGCTACAAGGGCCGGATCTGAGCAGAGCCCGTGCCGAACGCCTACCGGGAATGAGCACCACATGAACCAACGCTTCGCCTGGCCGGACGAGCGGCTGATCAAGGCCGCCCAGGACGGCGATGTCACGTCACTCACCACCGTCGTCATGGAATCGCAGCCGCACGTACGCAAGTTCGCCCTGTCGCTCTGCGCCTCGCCGCAGGACGCGGAGGACGCGGCGCAGGAGGCGCTGATCATCCTCTACCGGAAGATCGGCAGCCTGCGGGCCACCGGCGCCCTCGCCTCGTGGATGTTCCGGATCGTGCGCAACGAGTGCCTCCGGCAGCTACGGACGCTCGCCTCGCGGCGCGAGGAAGCGCCGGCCGCACCGGCGCCCACGGAACGGTCCGCCGAGGACGCCGTGCTGCACGGGCTGGAGGCGGAGCGGATCGCGGCCGCCCTCAGCTCCCTCCCCCGCGACCAGCGGCAGATCCTGATCCTGCGGGACGTCCAGGGCCTGCCCGGCAAGACCGTCGCCGATGCGCTCGGCCTGAGCACGGCCGCGATGAAATCGCGGCTGCACAGAGCACGCGCGGCACTGCGCCACTCACTGGCGGCGATCGACCAACCCGTCCAAGGAGACTCACGACCGTGAACACCGTCGACAGCGTGAAGCCCGTCAACACCCCGGGGCCCGCACGACCCTCACAACCCGCAGCGCCCGAAAGGAACTTCGCCAGCGCGTCCGTCCCGCGCCACCTGGCGCGCGGCGCCATCGGCTTCGGCCTGATCATCGGCTCGATCGCCCTGGTGCCCGTCATCGGTCCGGTCGCCCTGCTGGCGGCCGCGCCGGCCCTCGTCGTCTTCCGCGGCTGCCCCACGTGCTGGCTGGTCGGCCTGGCACAGACCGTCTCCCGCGGCCGCCTGGAACGCCAGTGCGCGGACGGCGCCTGCACCCTCACCAAGGCGCACCCGGCAGCGAAGTCGGCGCGGTAGCCGGCAGCCCGGCGGACGAACAACTCACTTTCACCCGTATCGGGTTGAATCAGGATTTTCGTCAAGGCGTCGACGGGTCGCGTGCAAGGATGTCGGCCGTGACCAGTTCGCCCTCCTCGCCCGTGGCCGAGAGCACGCCCCGCTCCTACGGCCTGGGCCCCCGCGCCGCCGCCCTGCTCGTTTTCTGGTCGTCGGCCGCGGTCCTGGTGGTGGAGATCGTCGCCTTGCGGCTCCTGGCTCCCTACCTCGGCCTCACCCTCGAAACCAGCACCATGGTGATCGGCATCGCCCTCACCGCGATCGCCCTCGGCTCCTGGCTGGGCGGGCGCCTCGCCGACCAGGTCAATCCACGCCGGCTCATCGGCCCCTCACTCGGGCTGTCGGGAGCGGTCGTGGCGCTCACCCCCGCCGTGCTGCGCACCACGGCCGAGTGGGCTCCGGCGATGCTCTTCCTGATCGCGGCGCTGACCATCCTCGTGCCGGGCGCGCTGCTCTCCGCGGTGACGCCGATCGTCACCAAGCTACGTCTCACCAGCCTCGCCGAAACCGGCACGGTCGTCGGCCGGCTGTCCGGCGTCGGCACCGTCGGCGCCATCTTCGGCACGGTCCTCACCGGCTTCGTCCTCATCGCGCGCCTGCCGGTCAGCGGCATCCTGATCGGCCTCGGCACCCTGCTGGTGGCCGGCTCGGCACTGACCGAGTGGCGAACCCGGGGGTGGACCGGCGCTCCCGCCCTCGCACTCGTGGTCCTAGCCGGCGGCCTCGCCACGACGGTCGCACCGGGCGCCTGTGACACGGAGACCCGGTACCACTGCGCACGGGTCGTCGCGGACCCCGACCGGGGCAGCGGCCGCACACTCGTTCTGGACGGAGTGCGGCACTCCTACGTGGACGTCGACGACCCGACCTTCCTCAAGTTCGAGTACGTCCGCGCCATCGCCGCGGTCGTCGATGCCTCCTTCCCCAGGGGCGAGGCACTGGCCGCCCACCACCTGGGCGGCGGCGGCCTCACCTTCCCCCGCTACCTCGCGGCCACCCGGCCCGGCACGCGCAGCCTGGTGTCCGAGATCGACAGCGGGGTCGTGCGCATCGACCGCGACCGACTGGGGCTGAGTTCACAGGGCGGCATCGACGTGCGCGTCGAGGACGGCCGGCTCGGCCTGCGGCGCGTGGCCTCGGCCAGCCGCGACCTCGTCGTCGGCGATGCCTTCGGGGGCGTCAGCGTGCCGTGGCACCTCACCACGGTGGAAGCGATGACCGACGTACGGCGGGTGCTCGACGAGGACGGCCTGTACGTGGCCAACCTCATCGACCACGACGATCTGGCCTTCGCACGCGCCGAAGTGGCCACCATCGCCAAAGCCTTCGGACACGTCGCCCTCGTCGGCGAACCGGCCGACATCGGCCTCGACCCGAGCGCCACCCGCAAGGGCGGCAATCTGGTGGTGGTCGCTTCCAACCGGCCGATCGACGCCGCCGCGACCCAGACAGCGCTGGACGCCGGGCAGACGGGCTGGAAGATCACCACCGGCAACGGCCTCACCACCTGGATCGACGGCGCCCGACCGCTCACGGACGACCACGCACCCGTCGACCAGCTCCTCCAGGCCTACGGCCCGCGGAGCAGCGGGTAAGGGGACAACACCCCCGGAAACGGGAAAGGCCGTTCTCTCACGGATGAGAGAACGGCCTCCGACCTGCGTTTCCGCACAGTCGGGACGACAGGATTTGAACCTGCGACCCCTTGACCCCCAGTCAAGTGCGCTACCAAGCTGCGCCACGTCCCGATGCCCGTTGACCTGGGGTTTCCCCTGGTTGAACGCGCAGGAGAACGATACCGCACTTCGGGAGGTGGTCGCGCGCACCTTTCCTCTCCTTGGCGGGGCGAGGGTGAAACGAGCGGGTGTTGACCTCAAGTCCGCTTCAGGTTGCACGATCGGTCCATGACACCGACAGCACCCGTGGACGCACGCCACCGCTACGAAGACCTGCGGGGCCTCATGGCCCTGATGACCGGGGCCGAGAAGCACGGTCCCGCCGCCACCTCCACGCTCGACGCGCTGTGGGTGCTGTACGACCGGGTCCTACGGGTCGGGCCCGCCAGCGCCGGGGATCCGGGGCGGGACCGGTTCCTGCTGTCGAAGGGGCACGGGCCGATGGCCTACTACGCCGTCCTCGCCGCCAAGGGGTTCTTCCCCGTCGACTGGCTCAGCGGGTTCGGCGCGTACGGCTCGCCCCTCGGGCACCACCCGGACCGCACCTTGATCCCCGGCGTGGAGATCGGCAGCGGCTCCCTCGGGCACGGGCTGCCGCTGGCCGTCGGGAGCGCGCTCGGGCTGCGGGCCCAGGGGCTCTCCGACCCGGCCGTGTGGGTGCTGATCGGGGACGCCGAGCTGGACGAGGGAAGCAACCACGAGGCGATCGCGTACGCCGGTTCGGCCGGTCTGGAGCGGCTGCACACGATCGTGATCGACAACGACTCCGCGACCCACGGCTGGCGGGGCGGCATCGCCTCCCGTTTCGAGGCGGCCGGCTGGTCGGCGGTCACCGTGGACGGCCGGGACCACGCGGCGCTGCACGCGGCCTACGCGACACCTCATCCGGGCCGGCCGCACGTCGTGGTCGCCCGGGTCGAGAAGAAGCAGTGAAGAAGCAGGAGCGGCAGCGGTGGAGACGGCATCAGAGAGATTCGAGGGGGAGACATGGACACCATGCGCGAACGGTTCATTTCGGTCACATCGCGTGCGCTCGATGAGGATCCCCGGCTGGCCCTCGTGCTGGCCGAGATCACCATGGACGGCTTCCGGCCCGCCCGGGACCGCCATCCCGACCGGGTGATCAACGTCGGGATCCGCGAGCAGCTGCTGGTCAGCGTGGGCGGCGGGCTGGCCCTCACCGGGCTGCGCCCGGTGGTGCACACCTTCGCCAGCTTCCTCGTGGAGCGGCCCTTCGAGCAGGTCAAGCTCGACTTCGGGCACCAGGGCACGGGCGGGGTGCTCGTCAGCGCGAGCGCGAGCTACGACTGGCCGGCCGGCGGGTTCACCCACATGGCGCCGGGCGACGTGGCCCTGCTGGACACCCTGGACGGCTGGACCGTGCACGTACCCGGCCACCCGGACGAGGCCGAGGCGCTGCTGCGCCACGCCTACGCCGCCGGGGACGACAAGGTCTACGTACGGCTCTCCGCGCAGTCGAACACGGCGGCCCGCCCCGTCACCGGCGGCCCGGAATTCCAGACCGTACGGGAGGGCCGCGCGGGCGTCGTCGTCGCCGTCGGGCCCCTGCTCGACAACGTCCTCGCCGCGACCGAGGACATGGAGGTGAGCGTGCTGTACGCGCCGACCGTACGGCCCTTCGACGACGCGGCACTGCGCGCAGCCGTCGGGCACGGACCGGCCGACGTGGTGCTGGTCGAGCCGTACCTCGCCGGGACCTCCACGGCTGCCGCGAACCAGGCGCTCGAAGCGGTCCCGCACCGGGTGCTCGGCCTCGGCGTCGGCCGCGCCGAGCTGCGCCGCTACGGGACGATCGAGGAGCACACGGCGGCCCACGGACTGGATCCGGCCGCGCTGCGTGCGCGGATCGCCGCCTTCATGCCGCGGTGACCGGCCCCTTCGGCCCGGGGCGGTCCAGTTCCGGATGGGCCGCCGCCAGGCGCTTGGGGGCCGCCTGGCGCCAGGAGTCGATCAGGATCGAGCGCAGCTCCGCCGCGTCCTCCACCGCCGCGAGCCGGACCCGGAGCCACGCGTAGTTGTCGTCGTGGCCGGGTCGTATGAAGAACTTCTCCGGCTCCGCCGCGATCAGCTCGGCGCGGTCCTCCTGGGGACACTTCACCCCGATCGAGGTGTCGTCGTCGGCCAGCGCCGCGAAGATCTTCCCGCTCTTCCCGTTCGCTCCGCCGCCCACCCTGAACGTGGGCATGCCCCAGGCCGGTTTCTCGCTGCTGTCCGGGAGCGACAGCGCGATCTTCCGGACGTCCTCCGCCGTCGTGGCCATCCCCCGACTCCTCTCCGGTCCGCCCCGGTCCGCTCCAGTCCGCTCTGGTGCCGTCCCTCGTCTTCGACCGTAGCCCGGGGCACTGACATTCACCCGCGGGCCGCGAGGTCCTCCCGGTGGTGCACCAGCTCCACCAGCTCCGCCGCCAGCGCCTTGACCTTCGCGAGCCCCGCCAGGCCCCACCGCCTCGGCACCACGTCCACCGCGCACACCGTCCCGAGAACGATCCCGCGACGGTCGGTCAGCGGGGCGCCCGCGTAGGAGCGCACCCCGCTCTCGTCCACCACGGCGTTGCCCGCGAAGCGGGCGAAGTCCCGTACGTCCTCCAGCACCAGCGCGCGCCGCCGTACCACCACGTGCGGGCAGTACCCGTGGTCCCGGGGGAGCGCCCGCGCCGGATAGCCGCTCGCCGGGGCTTCGGGCGCGTGGTGCAGGCCGGCGAAGAACTGCCGTTCCTCGCTGATGAAGTTGATACCGGCATAGGGCGCGTCGAGCTCGTCCGCGACCCGCCGCGCGAACGCGTCCAGCTCACCGTCCACCCGCTCCCCCAGCCCCAGTTCGCGCAGTCTCAGCACGCGCGCGGGCGCCTCCCGGTCCACCGGTGTGAGCAGCAGGTGTCCGGTCGATTCGTAGTAGGTCATGGTGTCTCCCCCACATCGTCGGGTACGGCGTACGCGTCCGGTTCTTCGCATCGAGCAGGTGGTGGACCAGGGCTGCCAGCACCCCCGTCGCGGAGCTCGGCAGGCGTGCGTCGCAGCGCACGACGGGCACGTCCGGGCCGAGCCCCATGGCGTCCCGTACCTCGTCGGCGGTGTAGCCGTGCCCGCCGTCGAACTCGTTGACGCCGACGATGAAGCCGATCCCCCGCCGCTCGAAGAAGTCCACGGCGGGGAAGCAGTCGGCGAGTCGGCGCGTGTCCGCGAGCACCACCGCCCCCAGCGCGCCGGCGCACAGCTCCTCCCAGAGGAACCAGAAGCGCTGCTGGCCGGGGGTGCCGAAGAGGTAGAGCACGTGCCGCTCGTCCAGGGTGATCCGGCCGAAGTCCAGCGCCACGGTCGTGGTCGTCTTCGCCTCGACCCCGTCCAGCGGGTCGGCGGCCTCGCTCAGCCCGCTCAGCAGCTCCTCCGTGCTCAGCGGCTCGATCTCGCTGACCGCGCCCACGAAGGTGGTCTTGCCCGCCCCGAACCCGCCCGCGACCAGGATCTTCAAGGTCGCGGAGGATTCGCGGGCGGCCGGGTCAGAGCCGTTTGCGCAGGCCATCGAGCACCGCCAGGAGGAGGGACTGGTCGTCGTCGGCGAAGGAACCGCCGTTCGGGAAGCAGGGTGCCCGTACCGTCACGGCCCCGTGTTCCATCAGGTCGCCGAGGACGACCTTGACCACCACCGCCGGCAGCCTCAGGTGTCCCGCCACCTCGGCGACGGTGACCGCGGCCGAGCCGGCGCACAGCCGGAGCGCGAGGGCGTGCTCGGCGCCGAGCGGCGCCCGCGGACGCACTCCGGTCGCCGTCACCAGTGACAGCAGGTCGAGGGCGACGGACGGTCGCGTCCGCCCGCCGCTCGCGGTGTACGGACGGATGATCCGGCCCGCCGAATCGTCCAGCCACGGTGCGTCGCGCGGTCCCCCCGGTGCCGTCGCCCCCCTCGCACGGGCCCTCATCGCTCCACGTCGGGGACGGGCCGCCTCGGCGGGGCCGCGAGGTACGGACGGACGCTCTTGACCAGCATGGCCATCTCGTAGCCGAGCACGCCCGCATCGGCCTCCCGGTCGGCCAGTACGGCCAGGCAGGTGCCGGATCCGGCCGCCGAGACGAAGACGAGGGCGGTGTCGAGTTCGACCACCACCTGCCGTACCTCGGCGCCCTCCGCGAACCGGGATCCGGCGCTGCGGCCCAGCGCGTACAGCCCGGAGGCGAGGGCCGCCAGGTGGTCGGCACTGTCGGCGTCGAGCCCGTGCACGCAGGTGACGAGCCCGTCGGCGGTCAGCAGGACCGCGCTGCGCGTGTACGGCACCCGCTGGACCAGGCCGCTGAGCAGCCAGTCGAGGTCCGAGAGCCGACTGGTCGTGGTCGCCACTTCGCCGCCCATGGGGGTGCGCTCCTTCGCTGTCGGGTGAGAGGCCGGGGTCACGTCTGGTGCTCCGACTGGGCGAGGCCGAAGCCCCGTTGGAAGGCGGCCATCAGGCCGGGGTCGTGCACGGGCCGTTCCGCGCCCTCGGCGCCGTTCGGCCGGGGTACGGGGGCCTCGCGCAGCTGGGGCACGAGATGTTCCTGGGCCCGCCGGCGGGGCAGCGGCGGCCGTTCCGCGCCGTCCCGGGCGGCGGGTACGGGCAGTGGTGGCGCGAGCGGCGCCACCACGGTCTCCGGCGGCGCCGTGACCGTGGGCGCGGCAACCGCGGACGCCCCGGCCCTGGTTGCCTCGACCGTGGGCGCCATCACCGTGCCCGCCGCCATCACCGCCGCTTGCGCGACCGCCGGTTCGGCAGCGCGAGGCTCCGCACCGCGGTGCTCGGCACCGGCAGCTCCCGCACGCACCGGTGCCGCGCCCGCACGCCGCGTACGAGGCGCCCTGCCCGGTGCGCCGGCGTCCCAGCCCGGCACCACCGGCGGGGCGCCGGAGGGCTCCGGCGCGGGCGGGGGAACTCGTACGGGCTCCGGCGCGGGTACCCGTACCGGCTCCAGCCGTGGCGCGCCCGTCCCCTCGCCGGTCCCCCAGGAGGTGGCCCGGGAGCCGCCCAGGGCGTCGGCGGCGCTGGGCGCCTCGGCCCCCAGCAGCTCCCGGGGCAGGACCAGTACGGCGAGCACGCCACCGTAGATGTTGGACTTGAGCTCGACGGCGATCCCGTGCCTGCGGGCGAGCGCCGAGACCACGAACAGGCCGATCCGCCCGTCGGCCAGCAGCTGCCGGACGCTGATCTGGTCGGGGTCTCCGAGCAGGGCGTTCATCCGGTGCGCTTCCTCGGGCGGCATGCCGAGGCCCCGGTCCTCCACCTCGACCGCGATCCCGGCCGTGACCCGCTCCGCCCGCACCACGACATCGGTGTCGGGGGCGGAGAACACGGTGGCGTTCTCGACGAGTTCGGCCAGCAGGTGCACGACGTCGGCGACGGCGTGGCCGCGTACGGAACCGCCCGCGGGGGGCACGACCTTGACCCGGGTGTACTGCTCGACCTCCGCGACCGAGGAGCGCAGCACCTCGCTCAGGTCGACGGGCCGGGTCCACTGGCGGCGCGAGGCGGCTCCGCCGAGCACCGCGAGGTTCTCCGCGTGGCGCCGGATCCGGGTGGCGAGGTGGTCGACGTGGAAGAGCTCCTTGAGCAGGTCCGGGTCCTCGACCGTGTCCTCCAGGTCGTCCAGCAGCGAGATCTCGCGGTGCACGAGGGACTGGAGGCGGCGCGCGAGGTTGACGAAGACCTCGACCTTGCGGTCGCTGTCGGAGGGCGCGACGGGGCCGCCGAGGCGGACCAGGGTCGCGTGGGCCTGTTCGCGGGCGCCGCGCAGCTCCTGCGAGAGCAGCCAGAACTCGTCGATCCCCGCCGTCTCCGCACCGAAGGACGGCGCGGCCGGTCCGCCGCGCACCGGGCGGGCGGGCAGCTCGCCGCGCTCCAGCCGGTCGGCGGTGGTGTGCAGCTCCTGGCGGCCCCGGACGCTGGAGCGGCGCAGCGCCTCGCAGCGGTCGCGCACGGTCTTGGCCGCACGCTGGGCCCCGAGAAGGGCGGCCGCGAGCGCGCCCGCGAAGAGCAGGGCGCAGCCGCTGAGCACCGGCCACAGCCGGGGGTCGCGCGCGCCCGCGCCGCCGCCGAGCTGGAGCGCGAAGAGCACCGCGGCGGCGCCGCTGAGCCCGGCGGCGAGCGTGGGCAGCAGGGCGGCGCGGATCAGCTGGGGCCGTATCTGCCGACCGGGACCGGTGACGGCGTGTCTCGACGGGGAGTGGCGGGCGGCGCGGAGTCCGGACATCGGCGTCCTCGGTAGGTGGGGCCCGGCCCCCGGGCTTCCCGGGATCCGGTGTTGATCACCGGATACCCACGCTAGACCGCACGATCGGCCCCAGGACGGCCAGTTGGGGAACTTCGCCCGGGTGCTTCCCGCTCCCGATGGAGCGCTCGTACGACAGCCCGAATGCGCCGGGAGCGCGCACTCCCCGGCGCCATGCGGGCACGCGCCGCCTCCTGGAGCCCCCGCCCGCACCTCGCCCCTCTCCCGCCCCACGACTGCGGCCCGACTACCGGGGAGTCACATGCTCGACCTCGGCACATGCAACTTAAATTCAAGAATTACCTGGGTAGATGCAGCGCTATAGGACTGCTAGAGTCCGCATGCGCTGCTCACAATAGAGTGGCGATATGGCCGAGTCCGTACCCCTGGCCTGCCCCTGAGCGGCGTACATCCGCGAGGCAGGCAGCCGTTGTGATGCCGTGACAGCTCCGCACCGACGACTCCCGTGCCGCTCCGGCTCAGCCGATCGCCCACCCGCCATCGCCACCGCCGCGCCATCGCCCATCAGCCATCACCCATCAGCAGTCACCCACCACATGGGGAGATCCACATGACCGCAGGACTTCTGCGCCGCTTCGCCGCGGGCAGGACGCTGCTCCTCGGCGCCGTACTGACCCTGGCCGTACCGGGAACCGCCCACGCCAACACCGTGAGCGTGACCGTGAAGACCCCCGGGGCCACCAGCGGACCCGCCACCTCCAGCTCCGAGATATCCACCCACGCGGACTGTTCGAGCGGCCTGATCTCCGGCGGCGGGATCGACCAGGCCCTCGGCACCGGGGCGGTGAACGGCAACCACGTCAACGGCACCTCGCCCAGCTCCAACGGCACCAGCGAGTACCTCGGTTCCACCGGGGTCGTCGGAACCGACGTGACGCACTGGCTCGGCATCGGCGGAAGCGGGGGCCAGGTGAACGCCGGCTTCTCCAGCACCCCTTACGCGGTGTGCTTCACCAGCAACCTGATCAACCACACCCAGGTCGTCATGACCAAGGTCGGCGCGCCCACCACCGGCTCGACGGTGGGGCTCGTCACGGCGACCTGCCCGGCCAACACCCGTCTGCTCGGCGGCGGAGCCCGCACCACCCCCGGCAACACCGGCTCCTTGAAGGCGATCGCGAGCTTCCCCACGTTCAACAACTCCGCCCACGGCTACGGCGCGAAGGCCGCGGCGGACGGGGAGACCAACCCCGACTCCTGGTCCGCCGTCGGGTGGGACAACAACAGCAACGCCGCCAACCAGACCTTCGCCTACGCGATCTGCAGCGGGAGCGGCATCAACGTCAGCGGTGTCAACGTGAAGGTCCGCTTCAGCGAGGTGAGCGGCCCGACCACCGGCAGCACGGGCCTGAAGGCCACGGTCACCTGCGGTGGCGGGGACGGGAAGCTGGTCAGCGGGGGCGCCGCCATCAGCGGGGGCAACGTCACCACCACCAACTTCACCGGACCGGCCTCGGGCGGCGACCACCTCAACGGCAGCTACCCCAGCGACTCCAGCGCCAATCCCGTGAGTGACGGGGCCACCACGGCGGCGTCCTGGACGGCCTTCACCCACACCGGTGGATCGTCCTCACCGAACACCAAGACCGACGTGTGGGCGCTCTGTGCCGACGACGGCGTCTGAGTCACCGGCAGCACCACCCGTGCCACCCGCTCCACCCGCACAACGCCGCATCCGAACGACGACCGCTCTCGTGCCACGTCCGCCGCGCGTTGACCCCAGAAAGACAGACAACCGATGAACAAGAAGTCCCTGCGCCGTTCCGTCCTGGCGAAGGCGCTGATCCCCGGCGCCCTGATCGCCCTGGCGGTCCCGGACATCGCCTACGCCGACGTCGCGGGCGTCACCGTGACGGTCCCCGGAGCCACCATGGGCCCCACGACCACCTTCACCGGTGTCTCGTCCCGCGCCGACTGCGCCGACGGACTCGTCTCCGGCGGCGGGGTCAACCAGACGATCGGCACCGAGAGCACGCGCAACGGCAACCACGTGCTGGGCATGGCTCCCAGCCCCGACGGCCTCACCGAGTACACCGAGTCGCCCGGGGTCGTGGGCACCGACGTCAGGCACTGGCTCGCGTTCGGCGGCAGCGGGGGCAACGCCGGCCCCGCCTTCTCCACCACGGCGTACGCGGTCTGCCTCTCCACCCCGCGGATCAGGCACACTCAGGTCGTCATGAACCAGAAGGCCGGGCCCACCGCCCCGCAATCGTCCGAGGCGGTCGTGGCGACCTGTCCTGCCGGCACGATGCTGCTC
This sequence comes from Streptomyces sp. NBC_00086, assembly GCF_026343255.1. Taxonomy (NCBI): domain Bacteria; kingdom Bacillati; phylum Actinomycetota; class Actinomycetes; order Kitasatosporales; family Streptomycetaceae; genus Streptomyces; species Streptomyces sp. NBC_00086. The sequence goes on from NZ_JAPELZ010000001.1 coordinate 1,061,568, forward strand.
GGCGGCGGCGTGCGGAACACTCCCGCCAGTGTCGGCAGCCTCAAGCCGATCGGCAGCTTCCCCACCTTCAACGACGCCGCGCACGACTTCGGCCGGAAGCCCGCTGCCGAAGGCGAGGTCAACCCCGACTCCTGGACCGCGGTCGGGGGGATCGGCGGCGGACACGGCAACAACGGCAACACGACGTTCGCCTACGCGATCTGCACCGGGGACCGCGTCAACGTCAGCGGCATGACCACCGAGGTCCACTTCCGCGAGGTGACCGGCCCGACGGGACCCGGTACCGGCCGGACGGCGACCGTCGGCTGCGCCGACGACAGCGGACAGGACCGGCGCGGACGCGGCCGTCACGGAGAGCAGGGCGACAAGAGCCTCCTGATCAGCGGAGGCGCCGCCGCCAGCGGAGGCGACGTGACGACGAAGGGCTTCACCAAGGCCGGCTCGGGCGGCACCCACCTCAACGGAAGCTTCCCCAGCGACTCCGACGGCAACCCGGTCGCCAACGGATCCACCACGGCGGCGTCCTGGACGGCCAGCATCCACGCCGGGGGATCGCCCTCGCCGGACACCTACACCGACGTCTGGGCGCTCTGCCTGACCATGAACCGCGGCCACCGGCACCACTAGCCCTACCCGGGTCACAGCCGACCCCCACAACACCGCGGAGCGGGACCTCCCGACCCGGGAGATCCCGCTCCGCTCACGTTCCAGACCTGCGGGCCTGCGGGCCTACGGGCCTACGGGCCTACGGGCCTACGGGCCTAGGAGCCCACCGCCTCCGGCTCCTCGCGGGTCACGGCCGCCGGCCGCTCTGCCGCGGCGGACGGGGCCGCCGTGACCGGCGGGGCCGAACCCGCGGCCACGAAGGGCCGCCACCACGGCGCGTTCGGCGCGTCCACCGCACCCGGCTCGAAGGGCTGCCCCGGCACCGGCAGGGCGATCGCCGCCCCGGCCACCTCGGCGGCGCTCACCGTGCCCTCGCCCGGCTCGTCCCACGGGTGCGGGGCCAGGTTGAAGGTGCCCCAGTGGATCGGCAGCATCGTGCCGCGCGCCACGCCGCCCTGGAGGTCGAGGTGGGCGCGTACGCCCTCCTCGGGCGTCATGTGGATGTCGGTCCAGAACTCCGAGTACGCCCCGATCTGGATCATCGTGGCGTCGAAGGGCCCGTGCGCCGCGCCGATCTCCTTGAAGCCGGGGAAGTAGCCGGTGTCCCCGCTGTGGTAGATCCGGTGCTCGTCGCCCGCGACGACCCAGGACGCCCACAGGGTGAACTGCTGGTTGCGCAGGCCGCGCCCGCAGAAGTGCTGGGCCGGGGTGGCCGTGAGCGAGAGTCCGGCGACCTTGGTCGTCTCGTTCCAGTCGAGCTCGCGCAGCCGGTCGGCCGGGACTCCCCAGCGCTCCAGGTGCGCGCCGACGCCCAGCGGCACGGCGAAGACCGTGTCCGTGCCCGCCAGGGCCTTGATGGTCGGCAGGTCGAGGTGGTCGTAGTGGTCGTGCGAGATCACCACCACGTCCACCTCGCCGAGCGAGGCCAGAGGCACCGGTACCGGGTGCAGGCGCTTGGGACCGGCGAAGGGGAAGGGGGAGCACCGCTCGCCCCAGACCGGGTCGAAGAGGACCCGGCGCCCGTCGATCTCGGCGAGCACGCTGGAGTGCCCCATCCAGGTCAGCCGCAAACCGCTCGCCGGGGGCTTCGACAGCTCCGCGAGGGTCGTCGGGTAGACCGGGATGGGGGCGCCGGGGCTACGCCGGAGCCGCTGCTCCTTGTGGAAGTAGATCTTGGCGAACTCCGCCATGGACCCGGAGGGCCTGGTCCGGGTCCCGGCCGGGTTCTGGAACACTCCGTCGGCGAAGTTCGGCGAACGCCGGATCCGCTCCAGCCGGGCACCGGACGGGTCCGCGCCGAAGGCTTCGGGCCGCAGTGCGCGCAGCCGTGGACGCAAGGGACGGGAGCCGGTCAAGGCGCCTCCAGTGTGGGGGGTGCGGGCAGGGCGTTCTCATGATTACCACCATCCCAACGCGTGACACTCCCCAAGGATTCCGCCACCCGGCTCCGACCGCGCCCCGGCGCCCCTTCCCGCCCGCCCCGGCGCGCCCCTACAGCGGCAGCAGGTCAGGCCGCTTCGCCTCCACGTGGTCCCCCGAGGACTCCCCGCGCAGCCTTCGGCCGATCCACGGCACCAGGTACTCGCGCGCCCACTGGATGTTGTCGCGGGTGGTGTCCACCGATCCGCGCGGGCGCATCGGCGGCCAGGGCTGGTCCGGGTCGGCCGGCGTGTCGAGGCCGAGCACCTGGGCGGCGCGCAGGGCGACCCGGGTGTGCCCCTCGGGCGAGAGGTGGAGCCGGTCGTCGTCCCAGGCCCGCCGGTCCTGTATGGACTTCAGCGACCAGAGGTCGAGTACGGGGCACTCGTACCGGTCGGCGATCGACCGTACGTGCGCGCTGAACGTCGCGATCTTGCCCCGCATGTGCTTGAGGACCGGCACGTCGCGGGTGTCGAAGCCGGTGGTGATCACGACCAGGCCGACGGATCCGGCGAGGTCGCGCACGGCCGCCTCGTACCGCTCGGCCACGTCGTCCGGATCGCTGCCGGGCCGGATGATGTCGTTGCCGCCCGCGCAGAAGGTCACCAGGTCCGGTGCGAGCTCCTTGGCCCGGGGGACCTGCTCGGCCACGATCTGGTCGAGCAGCCGTCCCCGTACGGCCAGGTTCGCGTACCGGAACCCGCCGGAACCGGCGTACTCGCCGGAGCCGGCCGGCTCGCCGGACGCGCCGGAACCACCGGACGCGCCGGACTCCTCGTGTCGCTCTTCGCGCCGGTCGGCCAGGAGGACGGCCAGCCGGTCCGCCCAGCCCAGGAAGGCGTCCCCCGGTCCCGGGTCCCCCACGCCCTCGGTGAAGCTGTCCCCGAGCGCCGCGTACGAGCCAATGGTCTTGGTCTTGGATGTCGTCGTCGCTGCCACGAGACCCCATACTTCACGGCGGATCATGACCTACGCGACCGTAGCCAGTGCCTTACGGACCGTGATCTTCGCCACCCCCCGGGCGGGGCCCCTGTGGTCAGGGGTTTTCCGGGAGGCCGTAACGGCTTCCGCGAGGCAGGCTGGTCCCATGGGGTCACATCCTCGCCCGCCCGTTCGGCCAGGACCGTTCCCACGGACGGGGGCGGGCGGTCACGGCGCGCTCCTGTTCACACTGGCCAAGTGCGCGCCGTTCGCGATCGCGCTGGGCGTGCTGGGCATCGAGCTCTCGCCCGCACACGATCTGGTCACCGGCCCCATTCTCACCACCACGCCGGCGCTGGCCGCGCTGACGATGGGCCCGGTGGGCACGCTGTCCGCGGCGGCCCTCGCCGCGAGTGTGAACGCGACCTCCGCGACGTACAACCAGTCGTGGGGAACCCAGACCCAGCTGATCATCGGCAACTTCCTGGGAATCCTCGTGGTGTCCGTCGCCAGCGTCACCCTGAGCAACGCGGTCCGCGCGCGCCGGCAGAGCGAGCTCGACCAGGTCCGCCGGATCGCGGTGGCGGCCCAGGAGGTCGTCCTGCGGCCCGTCCCCGAGCTCTTGGGCCCGGTGCGGGCGGCCAGCATGTGCCTCGCGGCCGGGACGGGAGCACAGGTGGGCGGAGATCTGTACGAGGCCGTACAGACGCGCTACGGCGTCCGGCTGATCGTGGGGGACGTTCGGGGGAAGGGGCTGTCCGCCATCCGCGCGGTCGCGGTGACCCTGGGCGCGTTCCGGGAGGCCGTGCACTACGAGGACGAACTCCAGGAGGTCATGAACCACTGCGCGGCCGCGCTGCGGCGGGAGGCGACCGTACCGGGTACCTACTCCCAGGCCGAGCTTCCCGAAGTCCTCTTGGAGGGCTTCACCACGGCGCTCATCGCCCAGGTGCCGGACGCGGACGAACAGGTGGTGCACCTGGTCAGCCGCGGCCATCCCCCTCCGCTGGTGCTCCGCCAGGGCAGGACCGAGGCCCTGATGCCCGCCTTGCCCATGCCGCCGCTCGGTCTCGAAGACCTCGTGAACGATCTTCCCGGCACACCCGAGAGCTACCCCTTCCTGCCCGGTGACCGGCTGCTGTTCTACACCGACGGCGTGATCGAGGCCCGCGACCGTGCCGACGACTTCTTCCCCCTGCCGGAGACCATGGAGCGGATACCCGCGGACACCTCCCCGCAGGAGTTCCTGGACGAACTGCACGCGGCATTGGTCCGCCACACCGGTGGCCTCTTGACGGACGACGTGGCGATGATCCTCATCGACCGGCTCGTCTGAAGCGGGCCGGTACGGATCTTCGACTCACCGCCGCCCCTCCCCCGGGCCCGGCACTGTCGGCCGAGAGCGAGAGCGTCAGGGCGTCACCGTCCCCGAAGGCTTGAGCCCTCGATTGCGGAACCGTAACGTAACTTACCGACTACTCGCTAGGTTTTCGTGGCGGCGACCGCTCGCCACCCTCCTTGGCGCCCCCTCCTCCCCTCCTCGTCCCCGTTCCTCTGCGGCGTGAGCACGTCGTGTGAGCAGTTAGGTGTGCTGTGTTGAGTGAGACCCCGGGTGGACATGATCCGCGTTCACAACGTCCCCCTGAACGCCCGGGCTTCGCGGATGACGGACGCACTGGTCAGGAGCGAGTGATGGCTCCGTTCGAGCTGCCCTTCGAGCTGCCCTTCGAGTGGGCCGATGAGGAGGAGCATCTGGTCGGCCACCTCTCGAACCTCGTACGCCTGGACACCTCCAACCCTCCCGGGAACGAGATCGCCGTCGCCCGGTACCTCTCCCGAGAACTGGACCGCTGCGGGATCCGGCACACCGTGCTGGAGTCCGAGCCGGGGCGGGCCAATGTGGTCGCCCGGCTGCCGGGCTCGGGCGACGGGCCGCCGCTGATGCTGCTCGGGCACGCGGACGTGGTGGGTGCCCAGGCCGAGGACTGGAGCAGGCCACCCTTCTCGGGTGAGGTGACGGACGGCCGCGTCTGGGGCCGGGGCTCGCTGGACATGAAGGGGCAGATCGCGGCGAGCCTGCTCATCATGCAACTGCTGGCGGCGCACCGAGTACCGCTGCGCCGTGACGTCCTGATGGTCGTCACGGCCGACGAGGAAGCGGGGAGCAGGCTGGGGGCCTACTGGCTGTGGGAGCACCACCGTTCGCTCGTGGAGGCGGAGGTGGCCTTCAATGAGGGCGGCGGACAGCGCTTCCTCACACCCGGTGGTCCCGTCTACACGGTGCAGGTCGCGGAGAAGGGCAGCGCCAGGATGCGGATCACCGCGACCGGCGAGGGCGGTCACGCTTCCCTCCCCCGTCCTGATGCGGCGGTCTTCGCCCTGGCCGAAGCCCTGGTACGGCTCCGCGACTTCGCGGCCCCGTCGATCCTGCAGCCCACCTCACGCCGAATGCTCCACACGCTGGCGGAACTTCACCCGGGCGACGCGGGGGCGGCGATCCGACGCCTGGCGCAGGAGCCGACCTGGGCGGGCGCCCGCAGCCTGCCCATCGACCCCCTCCTGCGCGAGTTCGTCGTCGCCGGGCTGCACAACACGGCGACCCCGACCCTGCTGTCCGGCGGACGGCGCCTGAACGTCGTACCGACGGAAGCGTCCGTCGTGCTCGACGGGCGTCTGCTGCCCGGCGAACGCCCCGAGGACTGGGCGGCGCAAGTGCAGGAGGTGGTGGGCAGCGGGGTCGAAGTCAGCCTGCTCCAGGGGCGCGTGAGTGCCGGAGTGCACGACGATCCAGAACTCCTGGGAGTACTGGACCTCGTGGTGGCGGGCCAGGAGCCCGGTGCGCGGGTCCTTCCGTACATCAACTCCGCTTCCACGGACGCCCGCGCGTTCCCCGAGACGAAGGTCATCGGATTCTTCCCGTCGGCGAGCGACGCCGACATCATGCGGTTGATCCACGGAGTCGACGAGCACGCCCGGGTGAGCGACGTGGTGTTCGGCGGGCGATGCCTGCTCGACGCCGTGGTCAGACTGGCCACCTGAACGTGCGGAGCAGGACACTGGGGTGGGACACCCGGCCGGCCTTTCGACGATGTCGCCGTGACGGTGGTCCGGACCGGACAGGGCCGTCAGTGACCCGTATGGACTTGGGCGCCCGGCGTCAAGGTCCCGTCATGGGGTGACCGTGGGCGCGGGGAGGCGGGGATAGCTTCGGTGTCGCGCCCCGGACCGCCTCCCCGCATCCGGGGCCCCATCTGCCACTCGCGGTTCCTCTGGGAGGGCCCCATGTGTTTGTTCCAGTACGACGACGATCCGGAGCCTGAGGAACGCGTCCCGGCCGGACCCCTCTACGTACCGGTCCTGCCGGGAAGGGCGGAGGTGGTGATACGCCTGTTCCGCACCCCGTTGGGGGACCGTACCGCCGTGGGCTTCACGACCGCGGAGCGGCTGGAGGCCACGCTCGGCGCCGGCCGGCCCTGGATCCGGCTCGCCGAGTCCGCGCTCCGCGCGATGGCCGGGCCGGTCGGAGCGTCGCTGCTGACCGTCGATCCGACGCTGACCGCCCCTGCCGCCGCCCCGGTCGCGCCGGTCGCCCAGGTGCCGGCGACCGCTCCCGTCACCACCTCGGCGGCGCAGGATCCCGACGTCGCTGCCCGGACCGCGTGAAGGGGAACCGCATGACCATCACCGACCTTCCCGATGCTCTGACCGCCGCCGGCGAACTGTCCGTGTGGCCCGCGTCCACCACCCTGCTGCCGCACGGCGACCTCGGCGTCGGCGGCGTGTCCTTGGCAGAGATCGCCGACCGGTTCGACACACCGGCCTATGTCCTGGACGAGGGCGAGGTGCGCGACCGGTGCCGCGCCTACCGCTCCGCCCTTCCCGAAGCCCAAGTCCTCTACGCCGCCAAGGCGTTCCTCTCCCGCGCGATGGTGCGCTGGGTGGAAGAGGAGGGACTGGGCCTGGACGTGTGCTCCGCCGGGGAGCTGGAGCTCGCCGTCACCGCCGGTTTCCCCGCCGAGCGCATCGTGCTCCACGGCAACGCGAAGTCGCCCCGCGACCTGGAGTCGGCGCTGCGGCTGGGCGTGGGGCGGATCGTCATCGACAGCCCGTCCGAGATGGCCCGGATCGCGGCCGCCGTCGGGCCCGGCGGGCGTCAGAAGGTGTTGGTGCGCGTCGTGCCGGGCATCTCGGCCGGGGGCCACGCAAAGATCCGTACGGGTACGGAGGGGCAGAAGTTCGGGCTCTCGATCGCCGACGGGTCGGCGCAGCACGCCATTTCGCGCATCCTCGGTCGGCCGCAGCTCGAACTGACCGGCCTGCACTGCCACATCGGCTCACAGATCACCGAGGTGAAGCCCTACGTGGCGGCGGTCCGCCGGATGGTCGGGCTGATGGCCCGTGTCCGCGACGCCCACGGGGTCGTCCTGCCCGAGCTGGACATGGGCGGCGGCCACGGCATCGCCTACCGGCCCGGCGAACCCGCCCTCGACCTCACCGCGCTCGCCCGCCGGATGCGCGCCGAGCTCGGCGAAGCCTGTGCCGCCGCCGGTCTGCCCGTGCCCCGGCTCGTCATCGAACCGGGGCGGGCCGTCGTCGGGCCGGCCGGAGTCGCCCTGTACCGCGTACTGGCCGTCAAACGCACGGGCGAGACCGTCTTCGTGGCCGTCGACGGCGGCATGAGCGACAACCCGAGGCCCGCCCTGTACGGGGTGCGCTACGCGCCCCGCCTCATCGGCCGCCACTCGACGGCCGCCCCGCGTACGACGACGGTCGTCGGCCGGCACTGCGAAGCCGGGGACATCCTCGCGAGCGGCGTGGAGCTGCCGGACGACATCCACCCCGGCGACCTGCTCGCCGTACCGGTGGCGGGCGCCTACCAGCTGTCCATGGCCTCCGGGTACAACATGGTCGGCCGCCCTCCGGTCATCGCCGTCCACGAAGGCACGGCCCGGGTACTCGTACGACGCGAAACGCTGGACGATCTCCGGATCCGCGACATCGGCGATTAGATGTCGCCTCCCACCCGGAAGACCTGACCTCGACGACGCGTTCTTCGCCCTGACCGGCCCGGCCCTACGGGCGCGCTCGGGGGTCAGAGCTGGATGGGCATCGTCCAGCAGTTGGAGTTGGCCGGCTTGCCGGCGAGGCGGTCGGTCAGCCAGGTGACGGCATCACCCTGGTCGGTGATGAGGGGCACGAGGTGGTTGGTGAGGATCTTGTCGCCGAGGTTCGGCAGGACGACGGCTTCGTAGGTGATGTCGCCGCCCTTGCGGCACCAGTCGACGGCGAGTTGCCGGGCCTGCGTGTGGGGAACGATGTCGTCCTGGACGCCGGTGGCCAGACGCACCGGCCCGGCCGGCTTGAGCGTGCCGATCCGCTGCTTGTCGAGGGCGGCCTTCGCCCCGGGGTCGGCCGCGATGACGTCCCCGATGGACCGGCCGCTGTTGGTCCACTTGCTGCTCTTGGTGAAGCCGTAGCCGAAGAGCGCGTCACCGACACACATGGTCGACGCGTCCGCCAGGGCGGCCCTTCCGGTCGCGTTGATGTTGGCCTCGACGACCGCGCGAAGGTCGGGGTCGGCCTGGGCGAAGCCACTGATCGACCAGGCCAGAGCGCCGGCGAGCGCACTGCCGTCGATGCCCTTCATGACGGAGGTGAGGTCCGCCGGGGGCGCGCCGGCGTAGGTGCCGGAGAGCGGGACGTCGGGCGCGTAGGAGGGCTGGAGTTCGGCGGCGGCCGCGCTGGCCCCGCCGCCCTGGCTGTAGCCGTACAGACCGGTGCGAGAAGCCGCCGTGATCGACGCCCCGGGCACGGCGCGGGCCGCGCGGGCCGCGTCCAGCAGGGCGTGGCCCTGGTCGAGCCGGTTGACGTAGGTGTGCAGGCGGTCGGTGGCGCCCAGGCCGACGTAGTCGGTGACGACCACTGCCGTCCCGGTGGCCAGGAGCCGGTAGATCGCCAAGGCCTCGTAGCCCACGGACACCGTGTCGCCGGTGAGGGAGAGCGGGTGCTCCAGGGCGAAGGACGGCGCGCACTGGTCGCCCTGGCCCATGGTGCCCGAGGCCAGCGCGACCAGAGGGCGCGGTCCGGTGCCCTTCCAGGCGGCCGAGGGCTCGATGTAGGCACCGGTCACGGCGACGGGCAGCCCGGCCGAGTCGGTGGACTTGTACATCAGCCGGGTCGCGGTACCCGGCATCGGGCGGCCGTCCAGGCCCGGGATGCTCAGCCCGAGGGGAAGGGCCTCGGTGCGGATCAACGCACCGTTGACAGTGGGGAGTTCGGTCGGCGGGTTGTAGAACGCGGGGATGGGGACCCCGCGGGAGACGACGGGTTCCCCTGCGGCCGCAGCGGCCGGTACCGCCGACAGGCCCGCACAGACGGTCCCGGCGGCGACGACCCCGGCCAGGAGGCGCAGGCCGGCCGATGTGCCGCGGCGGCCCGTCGCCGCGTCCGGGCCGGTGGTGGAGCGGTCCAGTGGGGTGGTGGGGGTGAAACGGGAACGGGTCTTCTTGCGGCTCATGAAGCGGTGCTCCTCGTCGTGTCGATGCGGTGGGTGGTGATGGCGCCCCTCTCCCGTCGGGCATGGCGGCGATGGCCATGGACGGGTTGCGGCACCGGCCGTGCGGGGGATCAGGGCGCCGCCGAGGACGTGGCTCGGTTCGGTCAGCGCACGCCAAACGCCGTGCGAATCAGCCCTGTTACTCGCCGGTCACTTGCGTCAACGTAGGTCTCGATGTCAGTGAGTGACAAGACGTCTGTGTGTGTCAATTCTGTGTGGCTCGCTATGCTGCCGTGACAGGGACAGAGGGCGGGGGCGAGGGCGAGGGTGCACGAAGCGCCATCCGCGGAACGCGGACAGACGACGCAGGCGGACGGCAGACCATCGCTCGCTCAACGACGCAAGACGGCTCTCCGCTTGGAGATCGCCGGCGCGGCCGTCAGGCTTTTCGCCTCACAGGGCGTCACCGCGACGACGGGCGAGCAGATCGCCCAGGCCGTGGGCATCTCCGGCCGCACCCTGTGGCGTCATTTCCCCACCAAGGAGAGCTGCGTACTGCCTCTGTTCTCGGCAGGCCTCGAGTTCGCCGTCGAGCAACTGGGCAACTGGCCTCCGGAGACGGGACTGCTGGACTTCTTCACGGATTCCTGCCGGAACGGCGAGCTGCCCCCGACGGCCCCCGTCCTCCTCGAACTGATCCGAATGACCTCCACCGACCCCGCTCTGCGCGCCGTCTGGCTCCAGGCCCACGACGACGCCCTGCCCGTCCTCGGGGAACTCCTCGCTCGACGATCCGGTGGCAACGCCGACGACCTGAGGATCAAAGTGCACGCGGCAACCCTCAACGGCGCGCTCCGCGCGGCGGCGGAAGACTTCGCCCGCCGGTTCGCCGATGATCCCGAGACGCCGGACGGCGAAATCGCCACGTGCCTCCTCGCAGCCTTGCGCGCAGCTTCGGAGGGCTTGCCCTACTGACCCCCGGCCAGGCAGAGATGTCGCCTGCCGCCGGACAGAGGTGCCCGCCGGAACGACGCGGCGCCCGGGAACGGCGGACGCGGCCGGGGCGGTGGGCGTGGCGCGGGGATTTGTGCGGGTTGTCGGGTGATGATGGCGTAGTGCGACTTGATCATGTGTCCTATGCGGTGGCCCGCGACAGCTTCGTCTCAACCATCCAGTGGATCGGATCGGCCCTCGGCGCCGGGTTCGTCGACGGGGGCGTGCACCCACGATTCGGCACCCGCAATTTCATCCTCCCGCTGAGCGGCGGCACCTACGTCGAGGTCGTCACCACACTCGACCACCCCGCCGCCGACCGCGCACCCTTCGGCCAGGCGGTCGCGCGCCGCGCCGCCGAGGGCGGCGGCTGGCTCGGCTGGGTGGTCTCCGTCGACGACATCACCCCGGTCGAGGCCCGCCTCGGCCGCACCTCGGCCGAGGGTCACCGGGTCCGCCCCGACGGGTTCGACCTGAGGTGGAAGCAGATCGGCCTGCTGGAACTGATGGAGGACCCGCAACTGCCCTACTTCCTCCAGTGGTCGGTCCCCATCGAGGAGCGCCCGAGCGCCGATCCGCGCACCTCCACCACCATCCACGGGGTCTCCCTCGCCGGCGACGCCGCCTCCATCGCCGAATTCCTCGGCGAACCGGCCGACCACCCCCTCGACCAGATCGACGTCACCTGGGTCGAGGATGAGGAACCGGGTCTGGTCTCGGTCGAGTTCGCCACCGCCCACGGCCCGGTCACGATCTGACCGGGGCCCGACTGCCCCGCGTGAGCCGCCGGCCGGGGTCTCCTGGCCGGCGGCGCTGATACCGGCCGACCCGGTCCGTGCACGGCGGTGGGCCGATCCCCCTCGTCACCACCGGTCGCACGGCGAACACTTGGAGGCCAAAAGCCGGCCGGTGCTCCCTCGCGCACAGAAGATCGCGTGGGCAGCCGCCGGCCGGTTCGCGTGTGGAGCGGTCACATGGGGTCGATGCCCCCGCTGCCCCGGTCGCCCTCCTTCTTGCTCTGGTCCAGGATCCGTTGGGCCCTGTCCTTCAGCCGCTGGCGCTCCGCCGGGTCCTTGGCCCGCTCTGCCGCCTTCTCGAACTTCTGCGCCTGGTCGCGCATCTGCTGGGCACGACTACCGGACTCGCCTGCAACGCTCATGATCACTCCTGGGATCTGGGGGGAGAGCGGATGCCACCAGCGAATCAGTACCTCCATCGCCCCGCATCCCGAACGGTTACCCACCGCCATCACCGCAGCACAGACCGGGTGCAGGAGGTCACCGCCCGACGCACTCCACCCCTCTCGGCAGCCGGGCCGGATCGGCCGACTGCGGCTACGGACCGTTCGGGTCCTCCGCGAGGAGAGCCGCCTCCGACCGTGTCGTGCCCGTGGCTCCTACCGCCCCAGGCGGGCGTTGATCAGGTACTCGGCTTCCTCGGAGAGCCTTTGACGCCGCTCGCCTTCGTTCACCTGCCGCAGCTCGCCGCGCAGAGCGAGCTCGGTGCGCAGGATCGTCGTCCTGGGCACCGGGACCCTCTGACCCGGCTTCTCCGTGAACGGCTGGAGTTCCACCGCCAGGGTGTGTGCGTCGTCCGACGTGCCGCGCCGCAGCGAGAGGAACACCCGGGCAAGCCAGTCAGCCGGAATCGGCACCATGAAGTCAGTCATGCCGGGGCAACGAGTCACGGCCTGGCTCGTGACGGCCGATAACCCGCACGGCCCCACCTGCGTGCTCACTTCGCGCCGAGGGCCTCGATGACCCCTTCGGTGGTGCTGACCTTGCCGATGCGGGGGAAGATCTTGGTGAAGGTGTGGGCGTGGGAGTCGGCGTCCGTGTCGGCGGTGGCGTCCTCGGCGAAGACGAGCTCGTAGCTGTGCTCCCAGGCGGTGCGCGCGGTGGATTCGACGCCGACGCTCGTGGAGATGCCGGCCAGGACGATCCGGTGGATGCCGCGGCGGCGGAGCTGGAGGTCGAGCTCGGTGCCGGTGAAGGCGCCCCAGTGACGCTTGGTGATGACGATGTCTCCGTCGGCGGTCAGCTCGGCCGGGATCTCGGAGAACGCGGCAGGCGGGGCGACGGCCGGTCCGGGGCGGTCCACGTTCGTGGTGGGCAGGTCGCCGCCGTCGGGGGACCAGGCGACCCTGACCAGGACCACGGGCAGGTTCTTGGCACGGAAGGCTTCCGCGAGCCGGATGCCCTTCTTGAGGATCTCGTCGGCGGGCCTGGTGGTGGGCAGGCCCAGGATGCCCTTCTGGAGGTCGATCAGGACCAGGGCGGTCTGCGCGTCGAGGTTCAGGTCGGTCATGGGCGTGTCTTCTTCCTCCGGGTGGATGCCCCCGGACTTCGGACTCAGTTCTCGGCCAGGCGCCGGAGCAGCGGGACGGCGGCGGTCACCGTGGCGAGTTCGGCCGCACTGAGGCGCCGGGCCATGAGCCCGGCGAGGCGACCGTGGCCGGCCTCCTTGCGCTCGCGCAGGAAGCGGCGGCCCCGGTCGGTGAGCGTGATCACCCGCTGGCGGCCGTCGGTCGGGTGCGGAGTGCGTTCCACGTAGCCGTCGGCCTGCAGGCCGCCGACCGTGGCGTTCAGCGACTGGGGGCGGATCTTCTCCGCCTTCGCCAAATCGGTCACGGTGCCGGGGCCGTCGCGGTCGAGCCGCTTGAGGACGGAGATCTGCGACAGGGTCACCCCGCTGCCCGCGGAGGCCATCCGCATGTGACGCACCAGGAGGCTGACCGCCAGCTGGAGCTCTTCGGCCGTTTCCCGTAGCTGTGGGTCCAGCTGCTGCTCCGCTGCCATGACACGACCATACCGGACATACAGGCTTACTGCGAAGTCTGCCTTAGTATTTTCGGTCGGGGACCCCGAGGTGCGCTACGCCGTCCGCCTGTACGGACTCCGCCGACATCGGCGGCCCCGGAACCGACCCCGGCCCGCTCCGGGAGGCGACGTACGAACACACGTGCGACGCGGCGGCCTTTGCCCTACGGGACGTTCCAAGCGGAGATGACGGGTTGCCCGTCCTCGGTGGCCAGGAAGCTGAGAGTGCCCGGATGCGGGTGGCCGAGCAGTCGGCTCGCGGAGGCGTCGAGGCCGAGCCATCGCACGGTGAGCACACGCGCCAGGTGGCCGTGCGCAACCACGGCGACATCGCCCTCGCTCAGCAGCGGACGGATGCGGTCCAGCACCGCGTCCGTGCGTGCGGCCACCTGCGCGAGCTCCTCGCCGGGGTGGTCGGCGTCACCGGGAATGACGCCGTCGCGCCACAGGTCCCAGCCCGGCCTCGCCCCGCGGATCTGCTCGGCGGTCAGGCCTTCATAGCCGCCGTAGTCCCACTCCAACAGGTCGGGATCGGGCTCGGCGCCGGTCAGGCCGGCGAGCTCGGCCGTCCGCACGGCGCGGCTCAGCGGGCTACTCAACACGGCAACCAGACGGCGGTGGGTCAGCCTCGGAGCAAGAGCACTGGCCGCAGCCTCGCCCGCTTCCGTCAGAGCAACGTCGGTCCGTCCAGCGTGCCGGCCCGACAGGCTCCACTCGGTCTGGCCGTGCCTGATCACTATCAGCTCCCCCATGGCCGCGCACGCTATCTGATCTTGTGGCACGCCGAAACGGTTTCTTCGCCTTCGCCACCGTCGACGGTCCCTCATCGTCTGCGCCGGGCCCGCCACATGAGATGACCTCTCTGGCAGCGGCGGCGTAGTACGCCCGCCCGTAGCGGGTCATGCCGGTGTCCAGGTCTCCCCCGTCGGGGATCCGCGCCACCCAGCAGGGTCGGGGAACCGGGACCCCCCTCCGGTCCCGGCCCCACGTCTTAGGCGAGCAACCGGGTCTCGGCGCTCGGCAGTTTGCTCCACCAGTGGCCGTAGCGCCGGTAGACCTCCGGTTCGCGGTCGGCCAGGAAGGCCGTCAGGGCCCGGGCCTCGCCCGCGAGGGCCTCCCAGACCTCCTCCGGCAGGGGGTGGAAGGCGGTCGCCTCGATCCCGCCGGCCGCGCCGGCCGGGCGCCACACCCCGGCGACCCGGCCGTCGACCAGCAGGGTCGCCAGGGTGTCGCCGTTCATCCGTGCGACGAGCTTTCGGTACTGCGGCGGGACGATGCGGCTCCGGTCGGAGTACGCGAGCAGCACGCTGTCCCACATGGCCATCAGCCGGGGCGGCGCCGGCGTGTCCTGCGCCGGACGCGGTGCGCCCTGGACGTCGAACAGCTCCTCGCCGTCCGGCCCCGTCAGCCGGTCGAGCCTCCCCGAGAGCTCCAGTGCCCGCAGCGCCTGGCGCACCCTGGCCCGCTGGACCAGGGAGAACTGCGCCACGTCCGCCGCCGATGCCGGCCCGAACCCCTCCAGGTAGCGCAGGACCAGCGTCCGCAGGGACTCCTCCGCCGCCTCCGGGTCCGCCGGCACCGTGCGCGGCCGGCGCGGGGGCGCGACGTACGACGGGCGCTCGCCGAACGACCACGGCGCGGCGGTGGGTGCGTGCAGCAGCGGCGCATACTGCCGCAGCCCCCACCACGCTCCGGGCTGCGGCGCCGCTCCCAGCCGGTGTCCGAGCCAGGCCTCGCACTCCGCCGTCGTACGGGGCCGGTCGGCGAAGTCCAGCAGCTCCGGTACGAGGACGTCGGCGTCCTCGGCCGTCAGCCCGGAGTCCGTGAAGCGGGTCCCGAGCCGGGCGGCCCGTACGGAGGGCTGCACGGCCTCCCGGAAGGGCGGATAGTCCTGCGCGTGCACGGCGTGCAGGGTCAGCCGCATCAAGGTCGACTTGACCACCTCGCGCCCCGTGAAGGCGGCGTCGAGGTCGGCCGGGTCGAAGCCGGAGAGCCGGTTCCACAGCGCGAGGTACGGCGAGGCCGCGTGCTGCGCCTGCAGGGCGACCACCCGGCGGACCGCGTCACCGACGTCCATCACCTCGCGCCGCAGCAGCAACTGCCGTGCGAGCGTGGAGCGGTTGAGCTCCCTTGCGCTGACCTTCATGCCGCGACCGTCCCGTCCCCTGTCGAAACGGGCAGCCTAACCGGCACCTCCGACAGCGCCTCGGATGCAGATCCGGATGCGGCCCCGGGTTCAGACCCGGGTTCAGATGCTGACGCCCTTGGACCGGAGGTAGGCCAGCGGGTCGATGTCCGAGCCGTACGAGGGCCCGGTGCGGATCTCGAAGTGCAGGTGCGGGCCGGTCGAGTTGCCCGTGGAACCGGAGAGGCCGATGGTCTGCCCGCCGGTCACGCTCTGGCCGGAGGAGACGGACAGCTGGGAGAGGTGCGCGTACTGGCTGTACTTGCCGTCGGCGTGCCGGATGACGACCTCGTTGCCGTACGAGCCGCTCCACCCGGCGGAGACCACGGTGCCGGCGCCGACCGCCTTGACGGTGGTGCCGCTGCTCGCGGCGAAGTCGACCCCGGTGTGGTAGCCGCTGGACCACATGGAGCCGGCGGTCTTGTACGCGGTGGAGGTGCCGCCGCCGACCGGGGCGACGAAGCCGGTCGACGCGGAGCCGCCCTGCTGCTTGGCGGGCGCCTTGCGGGCGGGGGCCTTGGCGACGGGCGCGGCGGCCTCGTCGGAGGAATCCGACGAATCACCGGAAGCGGAAGAACCGGAGGAAGCCGAAGAATCGGAGGAAAGAGACTTCTTGGCCGGCTTCGGCGTTTCGGCCGGCGCGGACTCGGCCGCCGCGGCCGGAGCCGAGCCCTTCGCGCCGAGCGTGAGCTTGAGGCCCGGGTGGATCAGCGACGGGTCGGCGCCGACGGCCTCGCGGTTGTCCGCGTAGAGCTGCTCCCAGCCACCGGTGAGCTGACGGCTCTCGGCGATCTTGGAGAGGTAGTCGCCCGGCACCACGGTGTAGACGGTGGGGGCGGCCTGCGCGGCGGCGGGCGCGGCCTGGAAGGCCGACACGGCCTGCGGGGCCTGGACCGGAGCTGCGGCGGGCGCGGCGGCCGGGACGCCCGCGGCGTGGGCGCCGGTGGCGCCGAGCAGCGGAAGCGCGAGGGCCGCGCCACCGGTGCCCGCGACGGCGAACCCGCGGGATATCGAGCGGGACTTGGGACGGCGGTGCTTACCCGTTCCGGACATGGCGAATTCCTCTCCGACGCCTGCGAGGTGAGCTGTCGGGTTCGGACTGGAGATGTCCGGCCGTACGTGCGCCGTTGAACAGCACATGGACGGCTTCACCCCGAGCTGTCCCGTTGTAAAGATCCCGAAGGAGCTCCGGAACAGCGGCTTACCTGGTTCCCCCGCTCCTGCCGCGCGCGTGAATAGTCGGGTGCGGTTTCCGGACGGCGGCAGGATTAGGCGGTCCATCCGGATCGATCGCGAAGGTAATCCAGCCCGGCGGCACGGAACAAGTCCCGAATTCCCCCATGGATTCCAAGTGATGATGGACCGACGGAATTACGGTCACCCTGCGTCCATTCCCCTCCCCCAACAACCGTCCGGACAGGGGAATTCGCCCTTCGCGATCAGGCACTCACGGTCACCGTATGATCTGGCTCACGGGGACGTGTCCGATCTCGCCCCTCGCTATGGCAAGTTGTCAGCAACCAACGTAATTCGGACACGCGCGACGACGACCACACGGAGACACGGAGGAGCCCCTGTGACCCAGCAGATACCCCAGAGCCCCCACACCGATCCGGTGGCGCCGGAACCGGCACTGACGGGAGTCCGCAACTTCCGTGACGTGGGCGGATTGCCGGCCGCGGACGGCCGGACGGTCAAGTCAGGACGACTGTTTCGAAGCGGACATCTGGCGCATGCCACCGAAAGCGACGCGGAGTTCCTCGGATCGCTCGGACTGCACACCGTCTTCGACTTCCGCAACGGCGCCGACCACGCCCTGGAGGGTCCGGACGTGGAGCTGCCCGGCGTGCGCAACGTCGGCATTCCGCTGTCGGATCCGGCCGACGGCCGGGAGTTCTGGAAGATGGTCCGCGAAGGGGACCTGGCGCAGCTCCGCGAGATCCTGGGCGAGGGCAAGGCCGCCGCGCGGATGTCCCGTTCGTACCGGACGATGATCCGGACCCGGACCGCCGAGCACAGCCGGGTGGTGCACGCGCTCGCCGAGGACAGCGTCCCCGCGCTCATGCACTGCGCCGCCGGGAAGGACCGGGCCGGGCTGTCGATCGCCGTCACCCTGCTCGCGCTGGGTGTCGGGCGGGAGGCGATCCTCGCGGACTACCTGGAGTCGAACGCCCCGCACAACCGCTACCGGGTCCGCCGGGGCAACGGCTCGCCCGAGGCCCGCGCCCCCGAGGTGATGGAGCTGCTCGCCCCGCTCTTCGATGCCCGCGCCGCGTATCTGACCGCGGCCTTCGACACCATCGACGAGGAGTGGGGCGGTGTGGAGCGCTACCTCGCCGAGGGCCTCGGGCTCGCGCCCGAGACCCTCGGCAGGCTCCACGACCGGCTGCTGGACTGACGCCCCACGAGGTGGGCCGTCAGCGGTTGGCGACGGCCTGCCTCACCAGTGTCCGGCCGAAGTCCCACATCAGCGCGCCGCCGCCGTGGGCCTCGTCCATGACCGCGCGGAAGGCGCCGACGAAGCGGTCGACGTCCGCCTCGTCCACGATCAGCGGCGGGATCAGCTTGATCACTTCCAGGTGGTCGCCGGAGACCTGGGTGAGGATCCGGTGCTTCTGCAGCAGCGGCACCACCACCATCTGCGCGAACAGCCCCTTGCGCGCCGCCTGCAGCATGCTCCAGCGGCTCCGCAGGCCCAGCGAGGACGGCCGGCCGAACTCGATGCCGATCATCAGCCCGCGGCCCCGTACCTCGTGGAGCAGTTCGTACTCGTCCACGAGCGCGGCCAGCCGCCCGCGCAGCAGGTCGCCCATCGCGCGGGCGTGGGCCACCACCTCCTCGTCCTCCATGACGGACAGGACGGCGAGTCCGGCCGCCATCGCCTGGGCGTTGGAGCCGAAGCTGGCGGAGTGGACGAGCACCCGGTCCATGGAGGAGTAGACCTTCTTGAAGATCCAGTCCTTGCCCAGGGTCGCGCCGACGGGCACGTAGCCGCCGGAGAGCGCCTTGGCCACGCACACCAGGTCCGGTTCGACTCCGGCCTCGTGCTGGTAGGCGTAGAAGTCGCCGGTCCGTCCGAGGCCGGTCTGCACCTCGTCCGCGATCAGCAGCGCCCCCCGCCGGTGCAGCAGCTCCTGTGCGGCGAGCAGGTACCCGGGCGGGGCGGCGAGCACCCCCTTGCCCTGGATCGGCTCCACGACGAGGGCCGCCACGTCCCCCTTCTTCAGCTCCCGCTCCAGCGCGGCCAGGTCTCCGAGGGCGACCTTGGTGTCCGGCAGCAGCGGGGCGAAGCCGTCGCGGAAGCCGGCCTCGCCGTTGACCGAGAGCGCGCCCGTGGTGAGCCCGTGGAAGGCGTGGTCGCAGTAGAGGACCCTGGGCCGCCCGGTGGCGTACCGGGCGAACTTCAGGGCGGTCTCCACCGCCTCGGTGCCGCTGTTGCCGAAGAAGACCCGGTCCAGGTGCGGACTGTGGGAGAGCAGCTTCTCGGCCAGCAGCCCGGGCAGCGGCTGGCAGTCGAAGCGGGTCAGGTCGGCGAGCTGGGCGTCCAGCACGTCGTGCAGGGCCTGCCTGACCACCGGGTGGTGGCGGCCCAGGCCCATCACTCCGAAGCCGGCCAGCATGTCGAGGTAGTCGTTGCCCTCGGCATCCCAGAAGTGGGCTCCCTCGGCCCGCACGTAGACCTTGTCGAAGCCGATGGTGTGCAGCATCCGGGGCAGCTGGTGGTTGAGGTGGCGGGCGTGCAGTTCGTACCGCTCGCCACCCCGCTCGGCCAGCAGCTCGCCGAGGTCGAAGCCGGTCATGCCGACTTGTCCCGGCTCCCGCCCCCCACGGTCTCGCGGACCGCCCGCAGCGACTCCTTCAGCGAACCCATGGTGGCCAGGACGGCCGTGGGCTCGTACCCGCAGTGCGCCATGCAGTTCGCGCAGCGCGGGTCCTTCCCGCGGCCGTACTTGCTCCAGTCGGTTTCCTCGATCAGTTCCCGGTACGAGGGCACGTACCCGTCGCTCATCAGATAGCAGGGACGCTGCCAGCCGAAGAGCGAATAGTTCGGAATGGCCCAGGCCGTGCAGGGGAAATCGGCTTTGCCTTCCAGGAAGTCCAGGAAGAGCGGCGAGTGGTTGAGCCGCCAGCGCCGCCGGTTGCCGCCCGCGAAGGCCTTCTTGAAGAGTTCGCGGGTCTGTTCGACGCCGAGGAAGTGCTCCTGGTCGGGGGCCTTCTCGTAGGCGTAGGCCGGCGAGATCATCATCTCGTCCACCTGGAGATCGTCATTGAGGTAGTTCAGGACCTCGATGATGGTCTGCGGGGTGTCCGTGTTGAAGAAGGTGGAGTTGGTCGTCACCCGGAATCCGCGCTTCTTCGCCTCCTTGATGGCCTCGACCGCCTCGTCGAAGACGCCCTCCTTCGCCACCGACTCGTCGTGACGCTCGCGCAGACCGTCGATGTGCACGGCGAAGGCGAAGTACGGGGAGGGCGTGAACTTCTCGATCTTCTTGCGGAGCAGCATCGCGTTGGTGCAGAGGAAGACGTACTTCCGCTTCGCCACCAACTGGCGCACGATCTCGTCGATCTGCGGGTGCATCAAGGGCTCGCCGCCCGCGATGGACACCATCGGCGCGCCCGATTCCAGCACGGCGCCCACCGCCTGGGCGACGGGCATGCGCTGCTTGAGCACCCCGGCCGGGTGCTGGATCTTCCCGCACCCCTCGCAGGCCAGGTTGCAGGCGTAGAGCGGTTCCAGCTCGACGATCAGCGGGAACTTCTCGCGCTTGCGGAGCTTCTGTTCGAGCAGGTACGTCCCGACCCTGATCGTCTGTCGCAGTGGCATGGCCATCTGGCTCACCTCCGGGGGAGCAGCAAAGAACGGTGCCATTCATAAAACGCGGGCAGTACGGCACGCAGTACGCGAAAGGCCGATATTCCCCCGCGAACAGTGCCGATGCGGACGAGCTCATGCTCCGGAGCGTCCACGATCACCCGGACGGCCGCAACCGGACGGTCCGCGCCGCCCTGGGCGCTCCCGCCCCGGGTCGCGGTCCAGAGGGTGGCGGCCGATTCCATGTCGACCCCGATGGCGCCGCCGGCGCGCAGCTGGGCGCGCTCCTGGCCCCGGACGACGTGGTCGGATCCGGTCAGTGCACCGAGGTGTACGGTCCGGCCGGGTACGGCCCGGGCCAGCGCCTCGGCGAGCAGGGCGGTACCGGCGCAGGCGACCGTGCCGCGCGGGTCCCGGGTCTCCTCGGCGACGATGAGGTCGCCGGGGCTCATGCCGGGCAGCAGCCCGGCGCAGAATCCGGTGGCGAGCACGGCGGCGCCGCGCAGCTCCGGCTCGGCGAGCTTGCTGCCGACGGCGCGCTCCGCCGCGCGCGGGCCCATGCCGGTGCGCAGGACCTCGTACCGCTCGGGCGCTCCCCGCTCGCGGCTGCCGCGGTACGAGGTGCTGCGCAGGGCGGTCCGCTCGATGCGCAGGGCGCAGGCGATCAGCAGCGGCGGCGGGGCGGCCGTGGCGGGGCCGCCGGTCATCACAGCTCCCCGGGGGACGGGGCGGCGTGCGGGAGGCCGGTCGGATCCGCGTACCGCCCGCCGGGGCCGAACGGTTCTCCGTACAGGTAGCGGCCGAGCGCGGTGAGCGGGAAGACCTGGCGGTACAGGTGGTAGTTGATGGAGAAGTCCCAGGGGAAGCCGGTGCCGGTGAAGTACGGCTCGTCCCAGGTGCCGTCGGCGCGCTGGGTGGAGACGAGGTAGCCGATCCCCCGCTCCACGGACGGCGCGTCGCGCTCCCCGGCCGACAGCAGGGCCATCAGCGCCCATGCCGTCTGCGAGGCGGTCGAGGCGCCCTTCCCCGCCCAGGACGGGTCCTGGTAGGAGCGCTGGTCCTCTCCCCACCCTCCGTCCTCGTTCTGTACGGACTCCAGCCAGTGCACGGCCCGCCGGATCGCGGGGTGCGAGGGGGCGAAGCCGGCCGCGGTCAGGGCCGGGACCACCGAGCCGGTGCCGTAGACGTAGTTGGTGCCCCAGCGGCCGAACCAGCCGCCGTTGGGGTCCTGTTCGGCGAGGAGCCAGGCGATGCCGCGCCGGGTGCGGGCGTCGCCCGCCCGGCCCTCGACGGCGAGCATCTCCACCACGTGGGCGGTGACGTCGGCCGAGGGCGGGTCGATGACCTCGCCGAAATCGCAGAAGGGCAGCTTGTTGGGGTAGGGGCTGGTGTTGTCGGCGTCGAAGGCACCCCAGGCGCCGTTCTTCGACTGCATGCCGAGGTTCCAGGACACTCCCCGGGCGATGGCGCCCTCCACGCGTGCCGGGTCGGGATGCTTGACGCGACGCAGGGCGAGGACGACCTCGGCGGTGTCGTCGATGTCGGGGTAGTTGTCGTTGTGGAACTCGAACGCCCAGCCGCCCGGGGCCAGTCCGGGTCGGCGCACGGCCCAGTCCCCGGTGCGCACGATCTCCTCGCCGAGCATCCAGTCGGCGGCCTTGACCAGGGCGGGGTGGTCGGGACGCAGTCCCGCGTCGGCCAGCGCGATGGCCGCCAGGCAGGTGTCCCAGACCGGGGACTGGCAGGCCTCGATCATGCGGGCGCCGTCCGCGCGCCACACCGTGAACCGGTCGAGGGACTCCAGTCCGGCCCGCATCACCGGGTGTCCGAGGTCGTAGCCGAGCAGGTGCAGGGCGATGACGGAGTACACGGCGGGCGGCTGGATGCCGCCCCAGCAGCCGTCGTTCTCCTGCCGCTCCACGATCCAGCGGCCCGCGCTCGCCATGGCGGCGGCGCGCAGCCGGCGCGGGGCGAACCGGCGGTAAACGTGCAGGGCCCTGTCCATCCGCTGGAAGGCGCCGTCCCAACTGGCAAGCGGTGCGAGCTTCTTGACGGGGTAGGGGGTCCGCGCGTCGGTGTGCAGCTCGTCCAGGGCGAAGGGGGCCGGGCGGACCGGGCGCAGCGCGGAGACCACGGTCAGCGGGACGATCGTCTGCCGGGCCCAGCAGCCGAAGTCGTAGATGTTCAGGGGCACCCAGGGCGGCAGGAACAGCAGTTCGGGCGGGAGTTCGGGCAGGTGGTCCCAGCTCCACCAGCCGAACAGCGCCAGCCAGATGCGGGTGAACACGCGGGCTCCCGCGATGCCCCCGTGGGCCCGGATCCAGGCCGAGGCGCGGGCCATGTGCGGGGCGCCCGGGTCGTCTCCGGCGAGGCGCAGGGCCACGTAGGCCTCGATGGTGGCGGAGAGGTCGCAGGGGCCGCCGTGGAAGGTGGCCCAGGTGCCGTCGCTTTGCTGCTCTCCGCGGATGAACAGGGCGGCGGCCCGCGTGGTGGCCTCGTCCCTGATGCCGAGGAACTGGCGCAGCAGCAGGTCCTCGGCGTCCATGGTGACGTTGGTCTCCAGGTCGCCCTTCCACCAGCCGGCCTCGTCCTGCCGGTCGAGCAGGTCCCGGACCGCCCGTTCGGTGGCCTCGCGGACCCCGCGCAGCCCGGCGGGGCCGGGGTCGGGTCCGGTGCCCGGTCCGGTGTCCGGCCCCGCTCCGGGAACCGGGCCCGGCGGCCCGGTGGTCCCGGTGCCGTTCGGGTCGGCGCCGCAGGCATTGGCGCCGCCGTCGGTCGTCGCAGTCATGGCTTCCCCTTTGCGTGCAGTGTCCTCTGCTGTCATCCGCTGTACTGGGGGTTGCCGTCGACCGGTACTACTGGCAGGCAGTACCGGCCGGCGACTGGCGATTCATATGCGCGTACGGGTGGCGATCACCTCTTGCGCACG
Organism: Streptomyces sp. NBC_00086; assembly: GCF_026343255.1. NCBI lineage: Bacteria > Bacillati > Actinomycetota > Actinomycetes > Kitasatosporales > Streptomycetaceae > Streptomyces > Streptomyces sp. NBC_00086. The sequence continues at coordinate 1,084,749 of NZ_JAPELZ010000001.1, forward strand.
ACGACGAAGTCGGCGAGCGCCACGAGCTGGTCGCGCACGCGCTGGTCCATGTCCACCTCGTCGAGGGCCTTGATGGCGATCTCGTACTGGCGGCGCGCCTCGTCGGCGGTCCACCGGCGGCCGCCGGCGGCCTCGATGAGCGCTGCGCGGGCCGCGAACTCCTCCTCGGAGAAGTTCTCGAAGTCGTTGCTCTTGGCGTCGGCGGCGAGCAGCTGGGTGAGTTCCTCACTGGCCGGTCCGCCGGCGGCGAGGGCGGCGACGACGGGCAGCGACTTCTTGCGCTGACGCAGGTCGCTCCAGGTCTGCTTGCCGGTGGACTCCGGGTCGCCCCAGATGCCGAGGAGGTCGTCGACGGCCTGGAAGGCGAGGCCGAGGTGGTAGCCGTACTCCTCCAGCTTGTCGGCCGTACGGTCGTCCGCGCCGCCGAGCACGGCGCCGATGGAGACCGCGCAGGCGAGCAGGGCGCCGGTCTTGTTGCCCTCCATCTCCAGGCACTCCTCGACGGTGACGCTCTCGCGGTGCTCGTAGGAGATGTCCTGGGCCTGGCCGTCGATGAGCTTGCGGCTCGCGGTGGTCAGGCGGCGGGCCGCGCGGCCGGCCTCGACCGTGCCGAGCTCCAGGAGCACCTCGTTGGCCAGGGCGAACAGCGCGTCGCCGACCAGGATGGCCAGGGCGGGTCCGTGGACCTTCCACACCGTGTCGCGGTGGCGGCGCTGCTCGTCGCCGTCCATCAGGTCGTCGTGCAGCAGCGAGAAGTTGTGGACGAGTTCGACCGCGACGGCGCCGGGGATGCCGACCTCGGCGGCGGCGCCGGCGGCCTCCGCCGAGAGCAGGGCGAGGGCGGGGCGGACGGCCTTTCCGCCGTCGCCGTCCGCCGGGTTGCCGTGGGCGTCGATCCAGCCGAAGTGGTAGGCGGCGACGGTGTCCATGGGCGCGGCGAGCCGGTCCACGGCGGCGCGGAGCACGGGCGTCGAGAGCGTACGGCCTCGTTCGAGGAGGGCGAGCGTGTCCGCCTTCTCCCCGCCGGCCGGGCCCGCACTGGCGTCCGTGTTCTCGACGGCCGGATTCCCCGGGTTCACTGGCTCTCCTCTGGTTCCTGTACGTACTGCGGTGCGTGGTGCTGCGGTGCCGGTCGTGCCGGTACCGGTGGTGGCGGTACCGGTGGTGGCGATGGCGCCGACGGTGCCGGTGGTGGTCATACCGCCTCCTGCAAGGGGTGTTCGCGGTGGCGGCCCAGCGGGACGAGCGCGGCGTGGGCCGCGCTCAGTCCGCTGCGGACGGCGCTCTCCATGGTCGCGGGCCAACCCGTCGCGGTCCACGCACCGGCGAGGAAGAGCCCCGGCGTGTCGGTCCGGGTTCCGGGCCGCAGCCGGCCGACGCCGGGGGTGGGGGCGAAGGTCGCCGTGCGCTCCCGGGTGACGAAGAAGTCGCGCACCTTGGCTCCGCGCGCGGCGGGCAGCAGCCGTTCCAGCTCGGGCAGGTACTTGGCGCGCAGGACCGAGACGGGCTCGTCGATGTCCTCGTGCGCGACGGACTGGGACAGCGCCAGGTACTGGCCGCCGTCGGGGAGTCCGGAGGAGTCGGTGCGGTCGAAGACCCACTGGACCGGCGAGCCGAGCGCCGCGAAGAAGGGCTGCTTGAGCACCTTGCGGTCGTACACGACGTGCACGTTGAGGATCGGCGCGGTGCCGATGTCGAGCAGCTTGTCGGGGTCGGCGAGCGCTCCGGCGGGCAGCAGTCCGTGCGCCTCGCGCTGCGGGACGGCGAGGACGACGGTGCCCGCGTCGAACGAGTCGCCCTCGGTGGCCACCCGCCAACCGCCCTCCTCGGTACGGGAGATGTCCGTGACCCGGGTGCGCAGTTCGGTGCGCACCCCGGCGGCGTCCAGGGCCTTGCGGGCGAGGGTGTCGTGCAGGTCGCCGAGCGGTACGCGGGCCCAGCCGATGTCGGCCGCGCCGTTCTCGGAGAGCAGGCCGGTCTTGAAGACCATGGCGGCCAGCCCCAGCGAGGACTGCGCGGCGGTGGCGTTGAGCGTGGCGATGCCGACGAGGTCCCACAGCGCCTCGATGGTGCGCGGGGACTGGCCGTACCGGCCGAGCCAGGTCGCGAAGTCGACGCCGTCGAGCGCCGGGTCGGCGGGGTCGAGGCGGCGCAGCGCGAGGGCGGCGCGCCCGACGGAGGCCCGCTCGGCGAGCGAGAGGTGCGGGTAGCGGGCCAGCGAGCCGGCCAGGTGCAGCGGTACGGGCAAGGCGCTGCGCCGCAGCCGGCCGAGCCGGGGGCCGCCGGGGTGGGCGACGTCGAGCACGGGCACGTCGAGCCGGTCCTGCAGGGGCGCCAGGTCCGTGCCTTCGACGCGGTCGAGGAACCACCGGTAGGCGGTGCAGCAGCGCAGGTAGACGTGCTGGCCGTTGTCGACGGTCAGTTCGCCGCGCTTGAAGGAGAACGCCAGGCCGCCGAGGCGGGGCCGGCCCTCCAGCAGGGTCACCCGCAGGCCCGCGTCGGCGAGTTCCAGCGCGGCGGTGACGCCGGCGAGCCCGCCGCCGACGACCACGGCGTCGTGCGCGGTCATGCGTCCTCCTCTGTCGCTCCCACAGACGCCGCCGGGCGCTGCGGGGTTGCTCCCGTCCGCCCCTGCGGGGCTCGCCGGCCCGACGCCATCAGAGCCGCCTCCTGGTGCTCTGGCGCGCGATGGTCCGCGCGTCCAGGCCGGAGAGGCCGCGGACGGCCACGTACGCCTTCTCGTGCGGCGGCAGCGAGACCCGGCCGCGGAGCACCGCCTCCGGCTCGCGCTCGATGCGGTCGAGGAGTCGCCGGTAGATGCCGGCCATGGCCGCGACGCAGGCGCCGCTGCGCCGGTCGAGCAGGGGCAGCAGCCGGTAGCCCTCCACGAACAGGGCGCGGGCGCGCCGCACTTCGTGGTGGACGAGCCCGGCGAAGTCGGAGCCGCGGGGCATCCGCTCGCTGCGGAAACCGTCGGAGCAGCCGAACTTGGCGAGGTCCTCGGCGGGCAGGTAGGTCCGGCCGTTGTCCGCGTCCTCGCGAACGTCCCGCAGGATGTTGGTGAGTTGCAGGGCGAGACCGAGGGTGTCGGCGTACTCGCCGGCCCGTGCCGCGTCGTGCGCGCCGGACCCGGCAGATCCGTTGGAGGTTGCGGTGCCGAACACGCCGAGCGAGAGCCGGCCGATGGCCCCGGCCACGCAGCGGCAGTAGACCTTGAGATCGTCCCAGGTCTCGTACGTCTCGCCGCGGACGTCCATGAGGACGCCGTCGATGAGTTCGTCGAGCCCTTCGAGCGGGATCGGGAAGCGGCGCGAGGCGTGCGCGAGGGCGACCGCGACCGGGTCGGTGTCGTCCTCGTCGATCTCCTCGGCGCGGATCCGTCCGAGCAGGGTGCGGGTCTCTTCCAGCCGGGTCAGTTTGACCTCGTGCGGCAGCGTGCCGTCACCGATGTCGTCGACCCGCCGGGAGAAGGCGTACAGCGCGGACATCGCCTGGCGCTTGTCCGCGGGCAGCAGCCGGATGCCGTAGGCGAAGTTGCGCGCCTGCGAGCCGGTCACGGCCTCGCAGTAGCTGTAGGCAGCGGAAATCGGTGCGGACATCGCTGTCGGCGCGCCCGGTGCGGACGCGTGTGTGGGGCCCTCCACGGTCGGGCTCACCCCTTTCTCGGCGCTGTGCGCAGGACGGCGGCCACCTCGCGGAGCAGGCCGCTCTTGGTGGCCTTGGGCGGGCCGGGAAGGACGTCGAAGCCGGCGGCGGTGACGGCTCGCAGGGCGGCGCGTCCTCCTCCCACGAAGCCCGCGAGCAGCAGCCGGAGCCTTCCGTGGACGCTGCCCACGAGCGGCATGCCTTCGTCGAGGAGTTCCCGTGCCCGTTCGGTTTCGAAGGCGACGAGGGCGCGTACGGACGCGCCCGCGGACGGGGCCTTCAGGTCGGTCTCGGTGACGTGGAAGCGGCGCATGTCCTCGCCCGGGAGGTAGATCCGGTCCCGGGCGAGGTCCTCGGCGACGTCCTGGAGGTGTTCGGCGATCTGCAGGGCGGTGCAGACGGCGTCGGAGCGGCGGATCCGCTCGGGGGTTCTGGTGCCGGTGAGGTCGAGCACGAGGCGGCCCACCGGGTTGGCGGAGAGCTCGCAGTAGCCGAGGAGGTCGCCGTACGTCTCGTAGCGCGCGACCCGCTGGTCCTGGCGGTTGGCCTCGATGAGCCCGAGAAACGATTCGGGGGTGAGCCCGTGGGCGCGCACGACGGGCTGCAGGGCCAGCATCAGCGGATGGCGCGGAGGCCCGTCGGTGCCGCCGAAGACCCGCCCGAGGTCTGCTTCGAGGGCGTCGAGCATGGCGGACCGGTCGTCCGTGGCGGCGGGGTCGAGACCGAGCAGCACGGCGTCGTGGCCGCCCGGGGCGAGGTCGCCGTCGCCGATGTCGTCGACCAGGCGGGCATACCCGTAGACCGCCATCAGGCCCTCGCGCCAGGCGCGGGGCAGGAAGGCGGGGGCGACGGGGAAGTTCTCGGAGCGCGCCTTGCCGAGGGTGGCGGCGCCCGGGTGGGCGGGGAAGGAGCCGGAGGCGTCGGGCAGCTCGTGCGGCCGGGGGCTGGTGCCGTTCCCCGGGGTCACCGCCCGCCGCCCGCGGCGGGAACGGCCGTCGTGCCTGGGGGCCGGAGAATTCCCGTAGCCATTGCCGTCACATCTCCCGTTCTACACTGCCAACCCAATACATCCTATTTCGGACACGCCGCCGGGTTTTCCCCTGGACGTCCTGGGCTATTCACCTAGGGGGGAATCGCCCCCTCTTGCCCGCGATTGAGGCCCGGCCCAGCTTACGCTGTACAACGCCGCCGGGGCTCGACGGGTATTCGGTCCACCGCACGATGTCGCCCGCACGCCACCACGCGAAATGCGATCCTCCGGATGCGCCCGCCGGCCGCACGGCATGCGACGGCCCCCGCCGCCGGACGCGGTGGGGGCCGTCGGTGGAAATCCGTCAGCTGGTCGCCTTCTCGTATGCCGAGACGACTTCCTCGGTGGGGCCGTCCATCAGGAGTTCGCCCCGCTCCAGCCACAGCACCCGGTCGCAGGTGTCGCGGATGGACTTGTTGTTGTGACTCACCAGGAAAACGGTTCCGGCCGTCTGGCGCAGTTCGCGGATGCGGGCCTCGGAACGCACCTGGAACTTCCGGTCACCGGTGGCCAGCGCCTCGTCGATCATCAGGACGTCGTGGTCCTTCGCCGCGGCGATGGAGAAGCGCAGGCGCGCCGCCATGCCGGAGGAGTAGGTCCGCATCGGCAGGGAGATGAAGTCCCCCTTCTCGTTGATGCCCGAGAAGTCGACGATGTCGTCGTAGCGCTCGCGGATCTGCGCGCGGGTCATGCCCATCGCGAGACCGCCGAGGACCACGTTGCGCTCACCGGTGAGGTCGTTCATCAGCGCCGCGTTGACGCCCAGCAGCGAGGGCTGGCCGTCGGTGTAGACCTTGCCCGACTCGCAGGGCAGGAGCCCCGCGATGGCGCGCAGCAGGGTGGACTTGCCGGAGCCGTTGGAGCCGATGACACCGATGGCCTGGCCCCGGTACGCCGTGAAGGAGACCCCTCGCACGGCGTGGACCCGGCGGACGCCCGGTGCGTCGCCGCGCCGGCGGACTATCTTGCTGAGCGCCGCCGTGGCACTGCCCCTGCCGGAGCTGCCGGTGTTGACCCGGTAGACGATGTGCACGTCGTCGGCGATGACGGTGGGGACGTGCCCCTGGTTGTTGTCAGCCACGGCCGTAGCGCTCCTCAGCCTTCCAGAAGTACACGAATCCGCCGGCGCCGATCAGGACGGCCCAGCCGGCCGCGAAGGCCCAGACGTGCGGCGGCAGGTTCTCCCGGCCGTACCCGTCGATGAGCGCGAAGCGGATCAGGTCCATGTAGATCGCTGCCGGGTTCCACTGCAGGACGTCCGCGATCCACTCGGGCTTGCCCTCCAGCATCGTCTTGATCGAGAACATGACGCCGGAGGCGTACATCCACGTACGCGTGACGAACGGCATGAGCTGCGCGAGGTCGGGGGTCTTGGCCCCCATCCGGGCGAAGATCAGGGCGAGACCGGTGTTGAAGGCGAACTGGAGGATCAGCGCCGGGATCACGAGCAGCCACGACAGGGACGGGTAGTTCCCGAACCCGACCGCGACCAGGAACACGACGATCATCGAGAACATCAGCTGCTGGAGCTGCTGCAGCGAGAACGAGATCGGCAGCGAGGCGCGCGGGAAGTGCAGCGCGCGGACCAGCCCGATGTTGGACGGGATCGCCCTCACACCCGCCATCAGCGAGGACTGCGAGAAGGTGAAGACGAAGACGCCGATCACCAGGAAGGGGATGTAGTCGTCCTTGGCGATGCCCTGGCCGGCATTCAGGATCAGCCCGAAGATCAAGTAGTAGACCAGCGCGTTCAGCAGTGGGGTCGCCACCTGCCAGATCTGGCCGAGCTTCGCCTGGCTGTACTGGGCCATCAGCTTGGCGCGGGAGAACGCGATGATGAAGTGCCGGCGGTCCCAGAGCTCGCGCACGTACGCTGCCAGGCCCGGCCGGGCTCCGCTGACGGACAGGCCGTACTTCCTGGCGAGCTCCGCGGGGCTCAGCCCGGCGTCTTCGGACGGCCGCTTGCTCGTGGCAAGGGCTCCGTCCTGGGTTGTGTCACTCACAAGATGAAACTTTCCGTCTTCATGATGCGGGAGAAGGTGGCATCGGGACTGAGTCGATCGGTTCGTGATCGCGCCATGGTCTCAGACCCGGACGTGTCAGATGACAGGCGGTCTTCCCAGCCGGGTCAGCCGCCAGACCGTACGCCACTTCATGGGGCGCCGGGGACCACAGGAGGTGGTCCAGCCCTCCTTGAAGCCACCGAACCAGGCCTTGAGCGCGGGCCCCGAGGGCTTGCGCAGGAGCGTCAGCAGGAGCCAGACGCCCACGTAGACCGGGACCAGCGGGGCGGGCAGGTTGCGGCGGGCGAGCCACACCCGGTTGCGAGCCACCATACGGTGGTAGACCGCGTGCCGGGAGGGGGCCGTGGCGGGGTGCAGGAGCACCATGTCCGCCCGGTAGTCGATCAGCCACCCGGCGTCGAGCGCCCGCCAGGCCAGATCGGTCTCCTCGTGCGCGTAGAAGAACTGCCCCGGAAGGTCTCCGACCTGTTCGAACACCTTCGTGCGGACGGCGTTGGCGCCGCCCAGGAAGGTGGTGACGCGCGAGGAGCGCATCGGGTCGGCGGCCCGGAGCCGCGGAACGTGGCGGCGCTGGGTCTCACCGGTCTGCGGATCGGCGATCCGGAAACTGACGATGCCCAGCTCGGGGTCCTCGGTGAAGGCCTGCCGGCACAGCTCCGCGGTGTCGGTGCGCTCCAGCAGTCCGTCGTCGTCCAGGAAGAGCAGGACGTCCACGCCGAACCCGTCCGAGCCGGCGCCGCCCGCGGTGCGGAAGGCCTCGATGCCGACGTTGCGGCCGCCCGGGATGCCCAGGTTCTCGGGCAGCTCCACGGTGCGCACGCCCGCCGCCGGGTCCGCCAGGCCGGTGAGGCGCACGCCCTGGCCCACGACGACCACCTCGACCGGGGCCCCGTCCTGCCGGGCCACCGAGTCGAGGAGCGCCTTGAGCTCGTCCGGGCGGTTGCCCATGGTGATGATGACGGCGCCCAGCCGCAGCGGCGCCGTCACTTGAGCCTGCTGGAGGCCAGGACCGACACCAGGTGCAGCACCGTCTGCAGCATCGCGATGCCCGCGAGCACCGCGACGCCGAGGCGGGAGAAGTACAGGTCGCCGCGCATCTGGTCCAGGACGGCCAGCACCAGGATGAGCAGCGAGGCCTCGATGCCGAGGACCAGGCGGTGGAACTTGAGCGCGGCGGCGGCCCGGCGCGCCAGCGCCATGCCGGAGGAGCGCGGGGTTGCCGCCGCGTCCTGGACCACGGGCTTGCCGGCCTGGTGGCGGGCCACGCCGACCAGGTCGGTCTCGGCCTTGATCAGGATCGCGCCGAGCGCCGCGAGGGTGCCCAGGAAGGCCCACAGCCAGTCGATGCGCCCGGTGCCCCACAGGTCGGAGGCGCGCAGGCCGAAGCCGACGAGCACCGCCGCGTCGCAGAGGTAGGCGCCGACCCGGTCCAGGTAGACCCCGGACAGCGAGAACTGCTTCTTCCAGCGGGCGACCTCGCCGTCGACGCAGTCGAGCAGCAGGTACATCTGGACCGCGACCACACCGAGGACGGCGCCCCAGACGCCCGGCACCAGGAGGGCCGGGGCGGCGAGGACTCCGGCGAGGGTCATCACGTAGGTCAGCTGGTTCGGCGTGACCTTGGTGGTGACCAGGTAGCGGGTGATGCGCAGGGAGATCTCGCGCATGTAGAGGCGCCCGCCCCAGTGCTCGCCGCTGACCCGGTCCTTGACGCCCGCCGGGTGAACGACGGGCCGGAGTTCAGCTACGGATGGTCTTGGCATAGTCGGCGTAAGCGTCCCTGATCTCGGCGGCGGACAGGTTGAGGTGCTCCAGGATCGTGAAGCGTCCCGGACGGGTCTGGGGGGCGTACTCGACGGCCGCGACGAACTCGTCCACGCTGAACCCGATCTCCTCGGGCAGCACCGGCAGCCCGTGCCGGCGCAGCACCTGGACGAAGAGCTCGGACTTGGCCGCTTCCCCCCGCAGGTGCATGGCGAAGGCCGCGCCGAGGCCGACCTGCTCGCCGTGGAGCGCGGAGCGTCCCGGGTAGAGCAGGTCGAAGGCGTGGCTGATCTCGTGGCATGCACCGGACGAGGGGCGGGTGTCCCCGCTGATCGCCATGGCGATGCCGGAGAGGACGAGCGCCTCGGACAGCACCGTGAGGAACTCGTCGTCGCCGACCGAGCCGGGGTGGCGCAGCACGGACTCGCCCGCGGTACGGGCCATGGCGGCGGCCAGGCCGTCGACGGGCTCGCCGTTGAGGCGGTGCGAGAGCTCCCAGTCGGCGATGGCCGAGATGTTGGAGATCGCGTCACCGATGCCCGCGCGGACGAACCGCGCCGGGGCCTCGCGGATGACGTCGAGGTCGACGACCATCGCGATCGGCATGGGCACGCCGTAGGAGCCCCGGCCGTTGTCGTTGTCCAGGATGGACACCGGCGAGCAGATGCCGTCGTGCGAGAGGTTGGTGGCGACCGCCACCATGGCCAGTCCGACCCGCGCCGCGGCGTACTTCGCCACGTCGATGATCTTTCCGCCGCCCAGGCCCACGACGGCGTCGTAACGCCGCCCCTTTATCTCGTCGGCGAGCTTGACCGCGGAGTCGATGGTCCCGTCGACGACGGAGTACCAGTCGGCGTGCGGCAGCAGGGGCTCCAGCTTGGCGCGCAGCACCGCGCCGGAGCCGCCGCTGATGGCGATCGCGAGCTTGCCGGACGCGGAGACGCGCTGGTCGGCCAGGAGGCCGGCCAGATCGTCCATCGCGCCGCGGCTGATGTCGACGACGACGGGCGAGGGGATGAGCCTCGTCAGTACTGGCATGCGATCGTCCGGCCCTTGGCGAGGTCGTCGTGGTTGTCGATCTCGACCCACTTGACGTCACCGATGGGGGCCACGTCGATGGTGAAACCGTCGTTGACGAGCTGCTGGTAGCCGTCCTCGTAGTAGAGGTCGGGGTCGCGCTCGAAGGTGGTCTTCAGCGCCTCGGCCAGCGCCTCGGCGGCCTCCGGCTCGATCAGGGTGACGCCGATGTACTCGCCGGTCGCGGTGGCCGGGTCCATCAGCTTGGTGATGCGCTGCACGCCCTTCTCGCCGTCGGTGATGACCTTCATCTCCTCGTCGGCCAGGCTCTTGACCGTGTCGAGGGCGAGGATGATCTTCTGGCCCTTGCCGCGGGCGGCGAGCAGGGTCTTCTCGACGGAGACGGGGTGCACGGTGTCGCCGTTGGCGAGGATCACACCCTGCTTCAGGACGTCACGAGCGCACCACAGGGAGTAGGCGTTGTTCCACTCCTCGGCCTTGTCGTTGTCGATCAGCGTGATCTTGACGCCGTACTTGGCCTCCAGGGCCTCCCGGCGCTCGTACACGGCTTCCTTGCGGTAGCCGACGACGATGGCGACCTCGGTCAGACCGACCTCGGCGAAGTTGCCGAGCGTCAGGTCGAGCACCGTGATGCTCTCCTCGGCCCCTTCGGGTCCGACGGGCACGAGGGCCTTGGGCAGGGTGTCGGTGTAGGGACGCAGGCGGCGTCCGGCTCCGGCAGCGAGGACGAGGCCGATCATGCTGGTTCTCCTTCGTCATGTACGGCGGGTGCCCCGGAGGACACCCAGAAGCGGATGCTCTCCACGAGCACCACGAGTGCCACGAACACGGCGAGGGCCGTGAGCGCGACGGGGAAGTCGACGGCGCGCGACGCCAGGACGGCGGCCAGGACCGTGATCAACAGGATCCGGCCTTCGTGCCCGCCGATCGTTCGCACCAGCCAGTGCGGGGGCGCGCCGGTGCCACCGCGGATGCGGTAGACCGTGTCGTAGTGATGGTAGGCGACCGCCGCGACCAGTCCGAATGCCGCGGGAAGGGCCCCGGGGACGTCCGCCTTGGCGGCGAGGATCAGGACGGTGGTGTACTCGGCGGCCCGGAAGACGGGCGGCACGAGCCAGTCGAGGGCTCCCTTGAGGGGCGCCATGACGATGCCGCCGGCGAGGAGGACGTACATCCCGGCCGCGGCGACGCTCTTCCAGCTGCCGAAGGGCTGCTGGAAGATCACGAAGACCGCCGTGGCCGACAACGCGAGGCCGAGGATTCCCAGCGGCCTGGCGCGCAGGCGGTTCAGCACCCGGCTGACGAGCTCGGCCAGCGGGCCCGAGTCGGCCAGGTCCGCGAGCGCCCGGGCGGCCCGGTCGGTACGGGTCGCCTTGCGGGTCAGCGAGCGCAGGACGCGGCCGGCCGTCGTGTAGAGGGCGCCGAAGGCGCAGCCGACGAGCAGGGCGTAGAAGACGATCCGCGGGGTGGTGAAGGCGATCAGGACCGCGATCATGGCCCAGCGCTCGCCGATCGGCAGGATGATCATGCGCCGGACCCAGACCGTCCAGCCGACGCTGTCCAGCTTGGCCGAGAGGGCCGCGGTGGGACTGCCGGAAGGAGAGGTCGCAGTGGCCGCGGCGTCGTGGTTGGCCTCGTTGAAGGCGAAGTCCACGACGTGCCGGCAGGTCATGAGGATCATGGCGCCGAGGGCCAGGGCCCAGACGTCGTCGCCGTTCCTGGCCGCGCCGAGCGCGAGGCCCGCGTAGAAGGAGTACTCCTTCGCGCGGTCGAAGGTGGCGTCGAGCCAGGCGCCCATCGTCGAGTACTGGAGCGAGTAGCGGGCGAGCTGCCCGTCCGTGCAGTCCAGGACGAAGGAGACGAGGAGCAGCACGCCGGAGGCGACGTAGCCCCAGCGGTCCCCGGTCGCCGCGCAGCCGGCCGCGATCAGCGCGGTGATCAGCGAGGCGGTGGTGACCTGGTTGGGGGTCAGTCCGCGGCGCGCGCACCAGCGGGCGATGTAGCGCGAGTACGGGCTGACGAAGAAGGTGGTGAAGAACCCGTCGCGGGACTTCACGGCGGTGCGCAGCCGGACGGCCTCGTCGTCGACGGCCGCGACGGCGGCGGTGGCCTCCCGGCGCTCATCGGTCGTGGCGGGCACGGCGGCGACGAGGGTGCCCAGCTCGGGGCGGTGCACGGGGGTGCCGTCGGCCTCGACGGCGGCGGCGAGCCGGTCGGGGTACGGGCCGTCGCCCACGGGGGCGGACGCGTCGAGCGCGGCGGCCCGGTCCAGGGCCGCACGGGCGCCGGGCTGCACGGCGAAGGCCCCGGTGACGGCGCAGGCGTCGAACCGCGGGTCCGTCAGCGCGAGCCGCAGGGCGTGCACGTGACCGACGAACTCCCCGTCCACGACGGCCACCCGCTGATCGGCGGGTACCCGCGCCAGCGCGGCGGCGGTGTCCCACGGGGTGGCCGCGGGGCGGACCTCGAAGCCGAGTGAGCGCAGCTCGTCGGCGAGCGCTGATCCGGGCACCGGCAGGCCGGTAAGGATGACGGTCGGCAGACGAACTCACTCCTTGCACGCACACGGGTAACGGGCGCCAGGTGGACCGGCGGCACGTCGGCAGAGGCTATCGGATGAACGGAAGCAGGGGTTCACCGCCTGTTTACGCATCGATAAGCCAAAAAACGCGGGCCTGTCGGCCCTGTGCCGATCATCATTGACGATCGGGAGGAGCGATCACAAACCGCTGCCGGTACCGCTGCTGTTAGGCTGGCCGCAGACGCGTACGTTTTTCGCACATGCGTCCCGATCGCCCGAATGTCATGTGAGATGTGACGAAAGAAAGAAAGAGGTGGGGTTGATGACCGTCGCAGGCGTCGCCGCCCAGCGCAGCGCACTCCGGTTCATCCCCCTCTCCTTCCGGGCGTCCGGCCGGGTCTGATCACACCGATCACCCCCGTCGGCCGGAGCCCCCTTTCAAGGGTTCACGTTGACCGACAACATCGGTAACACCAGCAACTCCCACCATTCCCACACCACCGATTTCAGCACCGAGAGCGACCTGTTCTTCGAGGCGTTCTTCGCGCTGCACCGCGGTCTGCCCCGGCAGTCCCCCGGTTCCGAGGCGACCACCCGCCACCTGCTGTCCCTGTGCGGACCACTGCCCGAGCGGCCGCGCGCCCTGGACCTGGGCTGCGGTCCCGGCCCCAGCGCCCTGCTGCTCGCCGCGGAGGCGGGCGGCCACGGCGCCGACGTCATCGCGGTCGACCTCCACGAAGGCTTCCTCGACGAGCTCCGTGCGGCCGCCGCCGCCCGCGGGCTCACCGACCGCGTCCGCGCCGTCAAGGCGGACATGGGCGACCTCGGCCACCCGGACGGTTCCTTCGATCTCGTCTGGGCCGAGGGATCCGCCTACAACATCGGCTTCGCCACCGCGCTCGCACGGTGGAAGCCGCTCCTCGCCCCCGGCGGCACCCTGGTCCTGAGCGAATGCGAATGGACCGTCGAGGAACCCTCCGCCGGGGTCCGCGCCTTCTGGGACCCGCACTACGCGCTGCGTTCCACCGCCCGCAACCTGGCCGCCGTCCAGGCCGCCGGCTACCGGGTGCTCGGCGTGCACCGGCAGCCCGACTCCGACTGGGCCGCCTACTACGGTCCGCTCGGCGAGCGGGTGGCCGGGGCGGCGGAGCCCGCCGGGCCCGAGGCCGCGGCCGCGCTGGGCTTCGTACGCGAGGAGATCGAGGTACGGGAGCGGTACGGGCACGAGTACGGGTACACCGCCTACGTCCTGCGGCCGGTGACGGCCGGGGACGGCGGCGCCTGGCCCGTCCGCCCCGAGGCGGACGGGGACGGGGCCGCCGTGCACGCGCTGAACTCGGCCGCCTTCGAGACCCCGGCCGAGGCCGACCTCGTGGACGCCCTGCGCGCGGACGGATCCTGGCTGCCCGGCCTCTCCTACGTGGCCGAGGGCCCGGACGGGTCGGTCGCGGCGCACGCCCTGCTGACCCGGTGCGAGGTGGACGGGGCGGCGGCGCTCGCGCTCGCCCCGGTGGCCGCCGCGCCCGCGCTCCAGCGCTCGGGCGCCGGCAGCGCGGTCGTACGGGCGCTGCTCGCGGCGGCCGCGGAGCGCGGGGAGAAGCTCGTCCTGGTCCTCGGGCATCCCTCTTACTACGGGCGCTTCGGGTTCGTGCCGGCTTCGCGCTTCGGGATCAAGGCACCGTTCGAGGTGCCCGACGAGGCCATGATGGCGCTGGTGCTCGACGATTCGGTGCCGGTTCCCACGGGCACGATCAAGTACCCGTCCCCCTTCGGGGTTTGATCCGGAATCCGGCCCCCGGCCGGCTGAACTGACCGATCGGCACGCTCCGCCCCTCGTCGCATATCACGCGACGGGGGGCGGACATGCGCGGATCACCGAAGTGGGGGCAATCCCGATTTGTACGGCAGACTGAAAGCCGAAGTCCGAAGCGAAGGATGGGTATGCCGACCACACCAGCCACCGCCGCGAACAGCGCGCCCACCGGCGCCGGCGCTCAAGAACCGATCATGCTCGAACTGGTCGACGAGGCCGGCAACACCATCGGTACGGCGGAGAAGCTCTCCGCCCATCAGGCTCCCGGTCAGCTGCACCGGGCGTTCTCGGTGTTCCTCTTCGACGAGCAGGGACGGATGCTGCTCCAGCAGCGCGCCCTCGGGAAGTACCACTCCCCCGGTGTCTGGTCGAACACGTGCTGCGGCCACCCCTACCCGGGGGAGTCGCCGTTCGCGGCGGCGGCCAGGCGGACCCACGAGGAGCTGGGGCTGTCGCCCTCGCTGCTCGCGGAGGCGGGGACGGTGCGCTACAACCATCCGGACCCGGCGTCGGGGCTGGTGGAGCAGGAGTACAACCACCTGTTCGTGGGACTCGCGCAGCGGTCGGTGCGGCCGGATCCGGAGGAGATCGCGGACACCGCCTTCGTGACCGCCGAGGAACTCGCGAAGCGGCACGCGGAGGTCCCGTTCTCGGCCTGGTTCATGACCGTGCTGGACGCGGCCCGGCCCGCGATCCGCGAGCTGACGGGTGACGCGGCGGGCTGGTAGCGGCCGGCCCCGGCCGGTGACGCCCTGCGGCCGCCGGCAGCGGCCGGTCGCCGCCCCGCGCGGGCTCAGACCGCCGAGGTCGGGGTGGCGGCGGGCGACGCCTGGGCCGTGGTGAGCGGCAGGGCCGCCCAGATCACCTTGCCGCCGGTGGAGGTGTGCTCCACGTCGCAGACCCCGCCGGCCTCCAGTGTGATCTCCCGGACGAGGAGCAGGCCCCGGCCGCCGGTCTGGCCGAAATCGGCCTCCAGTGCCTTGGGGCGGTACGGGTGGTTGTCCTCGACGGCCACCCGTACCCACTCCCGGCCGATGGCGACCTCCACCGCGACCTCCGGCGAGAGCAGGGCCGCGTGCCGGACCGAGTTCGTCACCAGTTCGGAGACGATCAGCAGCAGGGAGTAGACCAGGTCCCGGTCGGCCGGCACCTCCTGGCGGCCGAGCAGGTCACGGACCGCACGGCGGGCCTGCGGAACGGATTCTTCTACCGCGGGCGCCGTGAATCGCCACACTCCCTCGTACGCGAGGGGGGCTGCCTCGACCGCCGGCTCCGCCCCCTTGACTGGCGGGACGCTCCCGCTCTTATCCATCTCCCGGCCCCCGTCTTCACGCTCGATCGTCTGCACACGTCAAGAGTGGGGACCGGACCCCTCCGCGCCCGACCACTGACCAGAAGTCAGCATCAATCGGACACTTTCTGACCGCTGGCGTATGACAGAGTCAGTTGTTCGACCGTTCCTGATCTTCTGGGGGACGGTTCCCGGCCGCCTCGTGCGGCTCGGGCGCTGCGACTCCCGCCCCTGCCGGGGTCACCGGAACCTCGTCGTCCCTGACCAAGCCCAGGATGCGGCGGGCTCCCATGCCCACGGCGATCAGACTCAGGCCGTCGAACAGCAGCGCGAGGGAGAAGAACGCTCCGATCACGTACAGGCTGCTGCCGGGCCAGTTGGCCAGGATCAGGAGGCCCAGCAGGATCCCGAAGGCGCCCTGGACCAGGGTCAGCCCGAGGTGCGCGCCGCGCACCACGACGGCGCCGGCCAGCCGGAACACGCCGCCGGTGAGGAACAGCAGCGCGGCGAACATCGTGAGCGCCTCCGCGCTCGCCTCCGGGCGGCGCAGGATCACGAAACCGGCCGCGATGTTGATCGCGGCGACGATCACGGCGAGCCAGAAGTAGTTGCTCTTGCGGGACTGGATCGCCTGGAAGAGGCCCACCACGCCGCCGAACAGCAGCAGCCAGCCGAAGAGGAACATCGTGGTCAGGGTCGCGACACCGGTGTAGACGAGACCCACCAGCCCGGCCACCACCAGGAGCGCCCCGAGCAGGGCCATCCACGCGAAACTGCGGCTGACCTTCTTCTTGTCGGCCTTCATGTCCTGTGGACCCGTACGGTCCGCACGCTCGGCACGGTCTGCGCCCATGGACGCCACCCTTCAGCTGCCCCCGACGGACCCTCGGACCCCGCGACTGCCTGCCGGTCCACCGAGCTGCCGGGTACCGGTCTCTTGATCATAGGTACGACCGTCCGGGATAGCATCCGGCGCATGGACGCAGCCCTCCTCTCCTCCGTCGCCGACGGGGTCGCCACCGTCGTGATCTCGCACCCCGCCAAGCGCAACGCCATGACGGCCGCCATGTGGCGCGGGCTGCCGGAGCTGCTGGCCGGGCACGCGGCGGATCCCGCCGTACGGGTGCTGGTCCTGACGGGGGCCGGCGAGACCTTCTGCGCGGGGGCCGACATCTCCTCGCTGACCGGGGACGAGGACCCGCAGGCCCTGGCCGTGGCGGCGGAGGAGGCGCTCGCCGCCTTCCCCAAGCCCACGCTCGCCGCGATCCGCGGGTTCTGCGTGGGCGGGGGCAGCCAGCTGGCAGCCGCCTGCGATCTGCGCTTCGCGGAGGAGGGTGCCTCCTTCGGGGTGACACCGGCGAAGCTGGGCATCGTGTACCCGGCCTCGTCCACCCGGCGCCTCGCCTCCCTGGTGGGGCCCGCGGCCGCCAAGTACCTCCTCTTCTCCGCCGAGTTGATCGACGCGGAGCGGGCGCTGCGCACCGGGATGCTGGACGAGCTGCTGCCTGTGGGGCAACTGGCCAAACGGGTCTCGGAGTTCACGCGGATCCTGGCCACTCGCTCCCAGCTCACCCAGAGTTCGGCGAAGGAGTTCGCGGACGGCCGCACGGACCGGGACGCCTACTGGGCCGCGCAGGCCGCAGCGAGCGGTGAGGTCACGGAGGGGGTCGCCGCGTTCCTGGAACGGCGCGCGCCCGCCTTCACCTGGACTCCGCCGGCGGAGTGAGCGAGCGGAGCAGGGCGACGATGTGGGCGGGCGCCTTCTCCGGGGAGCCCGCGTCGTAGGGCGGCTGCGGGTCGTATTCGGTCATGAGCTGCACCCTCTGCGCGTACTCGTCGCCCGCGATGCGGCCGAGGAGCGCGAGCCCCATGTCGATCCCCGCGGACACCCCGGCGGCCGTGACGTACTTCCCGTCGAAGACCACCCGTTCCGAGACGGGCACCGCCCCGAACGGGGGCAGCCGGTCCAGGTACAGCCAGTGGCCGGTGGCTCGGCGCCCGTCCAGGAGGCCGGCGGCGGCGAGCAGCGTCGAGCCGGAGCAGACGGAGGTGGTCCACGTGCTGGTGGCGTCGACGGTCCGCAGCCAGTCGAGGACCACCGGGTTCTTCATCTCCCGGTCGGTGACCACCCCGCCGGGCACGAGGACGATGTCCGGCCGGGTCACCTCGTCGAGCCCCTTGTCGGCGACGAGTGCGAGTGAGCTCTGGTCGGTCCGTACGGGCCCCGGGCGCTCGGCCACGAACACGGTCTCGGCGCCCTGGAGCCGGCCCAGGGTGTCGAAGGGACCGATGGCGTCGAGGGCGGTGAACCCGTCGAAAAGCAGTACGGCGATCTGCATGGCTCCTCCGGAGCTGTCGGTTGCCGGGTGTCGGCTTGGCTGCTGGTTGTCGGCTGTCGGGCGTCGGGCGTGTGTAGTCGGTGCGGGCCCGCGGTCAGTGGGTGGTGCCGAAGCGGCGGCGGTATTCGGACGGGGGCTGGCCCAGGGTCTTCACGAAGGCGCGGCGCAGCGCCTCCGGGTTGCCGTAGCCGCAGGCCCGGGAGATCCCGGCGATGCCCTCGCCGCCCTGCTCCAGCAGCCGCCGCGCGTGCTCGACCCGTACCCGCTCCACGTACCGCCCGGGCGTCACGCCCGTCTCGGCCTGGAAGGCCCGCGCGAAGTGCCGGGGCGACAGCGCCGCCCGCGCGGCCAGCGCCTCCACGCTCAGGTCCTCCCCCGGGTTCTCCGTGATCCAGTGCTGCACGTCCCGCAGCGGCTCCCGCTGCGCCGTCTGGGCGGCGAGCTGCGCACTGAACTGCGCCTGGTTCCCGGGCCGCCGCAGGAAGACCACCAGCTGCCGGGCGACGGACAGGGCCAGGTCCCGCCCGTGGTCCTCTTCCACCAGGGCCAGCGCCAGGTCTATGCCCGCCGTGACCCCGGCCGAGGTGGACACCGGCCCGTCCCGGACGTAGATCGGGTCGGGTTCCACGGTGACGGCCGGGTAGTCCCGGGCCATCCGCTCGCACATGTACCAGTGCGTCGTCGCGCGCCGTCCGTCCAGCAACCCGGCCTCGGCCAGGAGCAGGCCGCCGGTGCACACCGACACCAGCCGCTCGGCGGACCCGCCGTGCGCGCGGAGCCAGTGGTTCAGCTCCGGCGCGAAGTCCGCGGTGTACCGGCCGCCCGGCACCAGGAGAGTGGTCCCGGCGCCAGGGCGCTCGCTCTCCAGGTCCCCCTCGGGGACGATCCGCAGCCCGCTGCTCGTACGGATCGGGGCGCCGCCCGGTGAGACGGTGCGCAGGGCGTACCGCGGCGGTCCGGGGTACTGCTCGGCGCCGTTGAACACTTCCATCGGCCCCGTGACATCCAGGCTCTGCACGCCGTCGTAGAGGACGACGAGCACGTTTCGCAGCGACATGACCTCATGGTGTGACACCCCGTGCGATGGCTGCAATGACGTACACCCCACCTATCCAGCCATGTCCGTCCCGGTGCGATCCTGTCCTGGCCCCGCCATCGCCCGTGGGCCCGCCCCGCTTCCCCTCCCCTTCCGGAGCCCGCCCTGTACCCCGCCGCCGCTTGTCTGTCCGTCGCGCTCCTGCTCGGGGTGCTGGCCTTCGCCGTGCTGCGCCCGCGCGGGCTGCCGGAGGCCGTGGCCGCCGTGCCCGCCGCCGGGCTGCTCGTCGTGCTGGGCGTCGTACCGCCCGCCGACGCGTGGGAGCAGACCCGTGAGCTGCTGCCGGTGGTCGGGTTCCTCGCCGTGATCCTGGCCCTGGCCCGGCTCTGCGCCGACGAGGGACTGTTCGAGGCCGCCGGGGCGGCGGTGGCCCGGCGGGCGGCGGGGCGCGGGCCGGTGGCACTGCTCGGCGGGGTGTTCGCCGTCGCCTCCGTGATCACCGCCGCGCTGAGCCTGGACGCGACCGTGGTGCTGCTGACCCCGGTGGTGCTGGCGACCGCCTCCCGGCTGGGGGCCCGGCCGCGCCCGCACGTGTACGCCACCGCACACCTGGCCAACTCGGCCTCGCTCCTCCTGCCGGTCTCCAACCTCACCAATCTGCTCGCCTTCGCCGCGAGCGGGCTGTCCTTCACCCGGTTCGCGGCGCTCATGGCCCTGCCCTGGCTGGCGGCGATCGGCGTGGAGTACGCGGTGTTCCGGCGCTACTTCCGCACCGACCTGGCGGCCGCCCCCGAGCACGCGGCGCAGACCGGGAAGCCCGCGCCGCTGCCCCGGTTCGCGGCCGCGGTGCTCGCGGCGACCCTGGGCGGCTTCGCGCTCGCCTCCTTCGCCGGGGCGAGCCCCGCCTGGGCGGCGCTCGCGGGCACGCTCGTGCTGGCCGTACGGGCGCTGCGGCGCCGGGAGACCACTCCGGCGCGGATCCTGGGCTCGGCGGCGCCGGCCTTCTGCCTGTTCGTGCTGGCGCTGGGGGTGGTGGTGCGGGCGGTCGTGGACCACGGACTCGGGGACGCCCTGGAGCGGGTGACCCCGGCCGGGGACTCGCTGCCGGCGCTGCTCGCGGTGGCGGCGGTGGCCGCCGTACTGGCCAACCTGATCAACAACCTGCCCGCGGTACTGGCCCTGCTTCCGGTGGCCTCGGCCGGCGGCGCGGGGCCGGTACTGGCGGTGCTGATCGGGGTGAACATCGGCCCGAACCTGACCTACGCGGGCTCGCTGGCCACGCTGCTCTGGCGGCGGATCCTGCACGGGGACGGCGGCGGCGCGGATCTGGTGACGCTGCGGGACTTCACCCGGCTCGGGCTCCTGACCACCGTCCCGGCGCTCGCGGCGTCGGTGGCGGCACTGTGGGCGGCCCTGCGCCTCCTGGGCCCCTGAGCCTGCGGCCCTTCGGCCGGGTCGGCGGGGCCGCGGGCGCGGATAGAATCGGCAGATCATGACTGCAACCCTCGTCGCCAAGAAGCTCACCGCCGCGCACGGTGAGCGCACGCTCTTCGCCGATCTCGACCTCGTCGTCGCCCCGGGCGACGTCATCGGCCTCGTCGGCGTCAACGGCGCCGGGAAGTCCACCCTGCTGCGGATGCTTGCCGGGCTCGACGCCCCCGAGACCGGTGAGCTGCGCCTCTCCCCGCCCTCCGCGGCCGTCGGCCACCTGCCGCAGGAGCCCGAGCGGCGCCCCGGCGAGTCGATCCGCGAGTTCCTGGCCCGCCGTACCGGTGTGGCCGCGGCGCAGGCCGAGCTCGACGCGGCGACGCAGGGTCTGGTGGACGGCACCCCGGGCGCGGACGACGCGTACGCGGACGCCCTCGACCGGTGGCTGAACCTCGGCGGGGCCGACCTCGACGAGCGGGCCCTGCAGGTCGCCGACGACCTCGGGCTGTCCGTCGGCCTCGACCTGCCGATGACCGCGCTGTCCGGCGGCCAGGCCGCCCGCGCCGGACTGGCCTCGCTGCTGCTGTCCCGCTACGACGTCTTCCTGCTCGACGAGCCCACCAACGACCTCGACCTCGACGGTCTGGAGCGCCTGGAGCAGTTCGTGAAGGGGCTGCGCGCCGGCACAATCGTGATCAGCCACGACCGCGAGTTCCTCACGCGCACCGTCACCAAGGTCCTCGAACTCGACCTGGCCCAGCAGCAGATCAACCTCTACGGCGGCGGCTACGACGCCTACCTGGAGGAGCGCGAGCGGGCCCGCAACCACGCCCGCGAGGAGTACGACGAGTACTCCGACAAGCGCTCGGCCCTGGAGGACCGGGCCGCGATGCAGCGCGGCTGGAGCGACAAGGGCGTCAAGAACTCCAAGCGCAAGGCCACGGACAACGACAAGTCCGCCAGGAAGGCCGCCGCCGACGCGAGCGAGAAGCAGGCCTCCAAGGCCCGCCAGACGCAGCGCGCGATCGAGCGGCTCGAAGTGGTCGACGAGCCGCGCAAGGAGTGGGAGCTGCGCATGGAGATCGCGGCGGCCCCGCGCTCCGGCTCCGTGGTCGCCACCCTGCGCGAAGCGGTCGTCCAGCGCGGGGACTTCGCCTTCGGACCGGCCAGCCTGCAGATCGACTGGGCCGACCGGGTCGCCATCACCGGCGCCAACGGGGCAGGAAAGTCGACCCTGTTGGCCGTGCTCCTGGGCCGCCTCGCCCCGGACTCCGGCTCCGCCACCCTCGGCTCGGGCGTACGGGTCGGCGAAGTCGACCAGGCCCGCGGCCTGTTCCTCGGCGAGGAACCCCTCATCGACGCCTTCTGCGCGGCCGTACCGGACACCGAGCCCGCCGAAGTCCGCACCCTGCTGGCCAAGTTCGGTCTGAAGGCCGCCCACGTGACCCGCCCGGCGGCCACCCTCTCCCCCGGCGAGCGCACCCGGGCGGCCCTGGCGCTGCTCCAGGGACGCGGGGTGAACCTGCTGGTGCTGGACGAGCCGACGAACCACCTCGACCTGCCCGCGATCGAGCAGCTGGAGTCCGCGCTGGACTCCTACACGGGCACCCTGCTGCTGGTCACCCACGACCGCCGGATGCTCGACGCGGTCCGGGTGACCCGCCGGCTGCACGTCGCGGACGGCAGGGTCACCGAGCTCTGAGGCTCCGGACCGTGATCGCTTAGGCTCCCCGGTATGGACGAACGGGGGGCCGGGACGCCCTGGCACGAGCTCGAAGGGGTGGCGGCGGGGCGGGAGAAGGTTCCCGGCCTGCTGCGCGGACTGCTGATACCGGGGCTGCGGCGCTCTTCCTGGGCGCAGTTGGAGAAGCTGGTCGGCTGGCAGAACGACGAGCCGCTGTTCGTGGAGGTCACCGGGCGGCTCTTCGAGCTGCTTCCGCGACTCGACCGGCACCGGCGGGCCCTGGCCCTCGGTCTGCTGGCCCGGCGCGCCCATGACATCGGCGAGCGCCGCGCCGGCGTGCACCGCCGGGCCTTCCTCGCCTTCGAGGCCGGTGCGCACCACGTCGTCCCGCTGGTTTCGGACCGGTCGGCGGAGGTCCGGACCGGAGCGGCCTGGGTGCTGCGCGGGCTCCGGCTGGAGGATCCCACGATGCCGGACGCTCTGCGGCGGCAGGCCGAGGTGGAGCGCGACCCGACGGCACTGGTCTCCCAACTGCTGGCGGTGGGAGCGCTGTCGGGATCAGGCGAGCGGGCGGCGGTCGCGGAGTGGGCCCGGCCCTGGCTGGACCACCGGCACCCCCTCGTACGGCTGGCCGCCGCGCGGGTGGTGCTGCTGACGGCCGCTCCCGGGGGTGCGGAGGGCGCGGGCCGCCGCGTCGCCGGGGTCTTCGCCGAGATCGGTACCGGGCCGCTGCCGCAGGTGCCGTGGTGGCCCGAGACCTACCCGCCGATGGACCGGTTCGCGGTTCGGGTCGCGCCCCATCCGCGCGAGGGGGAAGCGATGGTCGAGGGCCTGGCCCGGCACCGGGACCCGGCCCTTCGGGCCCAGGCCGTCCGGGCGGCCGGCCTCCAGCTCCGCTCCTGGCGCCGTCCGGCGGCGCAGCTGTGGGAGACGGTGGCCGGCGGGCTGGAGGACGAGGCCGAGGTCGCGGGCGAAGCGCTGATGACACTGGCCGACTGCGGGGAGGCAGCGTCCCCGTACGCGGACCGGATCGCCGGCGCGCTCCAGCGGCCCGGCGGCTCCGTCTGGCCGGCCTCGCACGCCGGGGTCCGGGCCCTGGTCCACATCGGAGACGAGCGGGCGGTGCCCCTGTACCGCGAGCTGTTCGGGGACTCCTTCCTGAAGGTCGGCTCGCTGCCCGTGGGCTGGGCAGCGGAGCTGCTGCCGGCGTTCCGTGGCCGGCTCGCCGAGGGGTCCGGGGCCCGCGGTGCCGATACGGTCCTGCGGATCCTCGCCCAGTGGGGCCCGGCGGCGGGTCCGGCCACGACGGAGCTGTCCGAACTGCTGGACGGCCCTGCCGCCCGGCCGGCCGCCGAGGCCCTGGGCGGGATCGGACCGGCGGCGTCGGCCGCCGCCGGGGCGCTGGCGGGGCTCGCCCGGGGTGACACGGTCCCGTGGCGCTTCGCCCCCGGCACCGAACGCTCGCCGAAGCCGTGGCGGGGCGCGCAGACCGCGGCCTGGGCGCACTGGCGGGTGACCGGCGACCCCGAACTGGCCCTGTGGGTCTGCGGGTCGGTGGCCCGGGCGGGACTGCGCCGTCCGGTGCTGCGCTACCTCGCCGACCTGGGGCCGCTCGCAGCCCCGTACGCCGGTTCCGTGCGGGCTCTGCTCGACTGCCCGGGCGAGTGGACCAGGGTCGGCGCGGCCGAGGCCTGGTGGCGGATCACCGGCGATCCGGACCCCGCCGTCGCAGCGCTGCTGCCCGAGCTGGCTCCGCTGGCCGAACACC
Source organism: Streptomyces sp. NBC_00086 (assembly GCF_026343255.1). Taxonomy (NCBI): domain Bacteria; kingdom Bacillati; phylum Actinomycetota; class Actinomycetes; order Kitasatosporales; family Streptomycetaceae; genus Streptomyces; species Streptomyces sp. NBC_00086. The sequence goes on from NZ_JAPELZ010000001.1 coordinate 1,108,130, forward strand.
GCGTCACCGAGGTGACGTTGCGGACCGTGCGCGCACTGGGGGCGATCGGCCCGCCCGCGGCGGCCGCCCTGCCGGCGCTGCGGGCCGTGGTGGCGGCGCCGCCGCGCCGGTACGGCGCGAGCTTCCTCCTGGACGAGGAGCTGCTCCGGGACGCGCGGGAGGCACTGGACCGGATCGGCGGTCCCTGACGGCCGGGCCGGGCCGGCGCCCTTATCCCGCGTCCGCCGGAGGGCGGCGCGTGCGGGCCATCTTCCGGGCCACGAAGCCGCGCGGAAGGTGGCGGGCGGCCAGCGCGTACGCCCGGTAGCGCCGGCCCGTGATGCTCACCGGGTGGCGCCGGGCCAGGTCCTTCAGGGCCTGGGCCACCACGTCGCGCGGCTCCAGCCACACCGCGTCCCTCAGGGCCGTGACGTCCATCCCGGCGCGCTCCTGGAACTCGGTGCGGGTGAATCCCGGCACCACCGCCAGCACCCGGACCCCGTACGGCTCCATGTCCACGCGCAGCGACTCGCTGAAGGCCGTGATCCAGGCCTTCGCGGCGCCGTAGGTCCCGGTCGGGAGCAGTCCGGCCACCGAGGAGACGTTGAGGACGGCGCCGCGGCGGCGCTCGCGCAGGCCCGGGAGCACCGCGTGGGTGAGCCGCAGCGGCACCTTGACCAACAGGTCCAGCATCCGCTCCTCGTCCTCGACCGGGCTGTACGGGAACGGCGCGGGGAGTCCGAAGCCGGCGTTGTTGACCAGGATGTCCACGGGCCGGGCCCGGTCGGCGAGCCGCTCGGCGACGGCTGCGAGTCCGTCCGCGTCGAGCAGGTCGGCGGGCAACACCTCGCAGACGGAGCCGAATTCCCGGGCGAGCTCCGCGGCGACGCCTTCGAGGCGGCCCTTGTCCCGGGCGACGAGGACGAGGTCGCAGCCCTTGGCGGCGAAGCCGCGGGCGAAGGCCGCGCCGAGTCCGGCGCTGGCCCCTGTGATCAGTACGGTGGTGGTCAAGAGACGTTCACTTCCTGGCAGTCGAGCAGGGTGTGGCGGTCACGGGGTGAAGCCCGTGGTGGCCGGTGAGGCGTAGGCCTGGGCGACCTCCACGAGGAAACGGGCCTCGCCCTCCAGGTCTCCTCCCTCGGCCGAGGTCTGGAGGGCCGCGGGCAGCTCCAAGGCGTTCTCGTCGGACCGCTGTTGCGGGATCCCGGCCAGCTTCGCCTGCCGCGCCTCCTTCAGTACGCAGGCCAGCGCGGCCGCACTGGACCGCTGTTCGGGTACTCCGCTGCCGGACACGTGGCTGCGCGCGAGCTCCGGCACGCCCGGGGCGACGTACTCCCCCAGGATCAGGATGGCGTCGCGGGTCTCGATGACCTTGCGGTAGACGAGCAGGTTGCGCGGGACCGGCGGCCACAGCAGTTCCAGCACCCGGCCGGCGCGCGGCTTGTTGAGGGCGACGTGCGGGACGGCGTGGACCAGGTCGCGCCAGAGCGGCCACAGCCGCCAGGCGGTGGCCATGTCGGCGGCCGTGCGGCGGAAGGTGAACAGCGTCGGGACGAGGATCGCGGCGGCGCGCAGCAGCCCGTGCACGTTCATCAGGAGCGGGTTCGCGGGCATCGCCCAGATGAAACCGAACAGTGCCTTGAGCAGGTACACGAACCAGAACACCCCGGCGAGCGCGGTGCCCAGGCCGAACAGCAGCAGTCCCGCGGCGAGGCCCCGGCTCTCGGCGCGACGGCTGTAGCGCCAGCAGACGTATACGCAGATGGTGTTGGCGAGCAGGTGGGCGGAGATCAGCACCAGCCAGTAGGCGAGGGAGGGCACCGGGTCGCCGGCGGGCGGGATGGTGTGCGTGCCGTGGTCGGGTGCGGCCGTGTCCAGGGCGACGAGGACGGTCAGCCACAGGACCGTGCCGGCGCCCGAGGCGATCTGGAGGCGGCGGCCCCGGGTGGCGGCGGCTACGAAGTAGAGCACGGCGCCGGCGGAGAGGACGCCGATGAGGTTGCGCACCAGCCCGATGGTGTGGGCGTAGTCCGGGTCGCGGCCCATGGCGTAGGCGACGACGTCGGGGAGGTTCAGGGTCATCGCGGCCGCGGCGGTGGCGACGGCGAGCCACAGGCCGCGCTGGTGCGGGGCGCGCAGGGCGCCGGGCGCGCGGAGCAGGACGGCGATCCAGAGGCAGACGACGCTGGGGACGGCGAGCGCGTCGCCGAAGGCGATCAGATCAGAGGCCACGGTGGACCGGCCCCCGTCCGCGCCGCTCGTAGCCCATCGCGGACTCCAGCCGTTCGAGGGTGTCCCGGCCTCCGCCGCCGTGGCCGAGGTGCGGGAAGCGGCTCCCCGTGCGGATGCGGATCATGCTGGCGAGCATCTCCGCCTCCCGCTCCTGGCGGGTGGTGTAGTTGGTGCGTCCGAGCACGGTGGGAACGGATCCGTCCGCCCCGCCGGCGCTCGGGGAGTCCCCGGCGGGGGCTTCCAGCGAGTGGTGCCCGAAGAGGATGTGGCCGATCTCGTGGAGCACGATGTGCTCCCGGTGCAGCGGGGTGGTCTGGGCCTCGTAGAAGACGTAGTCCACGGTGGCGGTGCCGACCCACAGTCCGCACACGCCGGACTCCGCGGCCTCCTTGGGCAGCGGGTGGAGCCGGATGGGGCGGCCCCGCTGCTCGGCTATCCGCTCGCACAGTCCTTCGAGCGAAAAGGGGTGTGTCAGTTCAAGACGGCCGAGAATCGCCTCGCACCGTTTGCGCAGACTGGGTTGAGGGTGGCGCATGTGTTCCCTCTTCGGACCCTTTCTCGGGCAACGACGGTAGGCGTGCGTGGGCTGGGGCATGACGTCCTTAGCCTTCAAGGCGACCTCGGGAGTGCGGTCCTGAGGGGAAAACGCGGAAGCCCGCTCGCCGAAAGACGAACGGGCGTTCCGTCATCCCTACAGATCATCCGGATGAGTTGGCAAGGTATGTACCCATGTCGGGTGCGTATTCGGCCAATCCGGCACGCACTGCCACGAGGGGCTGGGGCGTGTCCTAGCGCTTGCGGCCGCCCCGCTCGTCGGGGCCGCTGAGTCCCGCGCGGCGCAGGGCGTCGGCCATCGCACTGTTGGCGGGGGCCGGAGCGCCGCTCTGACCGCCCTGACGCTGGCCGCCGCCGCCCTGGCGGCGGCCCTTGCCGCCGTCGCGGGAGCCGCCCTGGCTGCCTTGGCCGCGCTCGCCGCCGCCCTGGCCGCCCGCCGGGCCGCGCTGCTGCGGGGGACGGCCGCCGCCCCGGCGCTCGCCGCGTTCCTCGCGCTGCCCCGGGGCCCCGCCGTCGCCGCCCCGCTCCGCCTCGTCCTCCAGGCGCAGCGTCAGCGAGATCCGCTTGCGCGGGATGTCCACGTCCATGACCTTGACCCGGACGATGTCGCCCGGCTTCACCACGTCCCGCGGGTCCTTGACGAAGTTCTTCGACAGCGCCGAGACGTGCGCCAGCCCGTCCTGGTGGACACCGATGTCGATGAAGGCGCCGAAGGCGGCCACATTGGTGACCACGCCCTCCAGGATCATCCCGGGGGCCAGGTCGCCGATCTTCTCCACGCCCTCCTTGAAGGTCGCCGTCTTGAAGGCGGGCCGCGGGTCCCGGCCCGGCTTCTCCAGCTCGCGCAGGATGTCCGTGACCGTCGGCAGGCCGAAGGCCTCGGTGACGAACTGCTCCGGCCGCAGCGAGCGCAGCACACCGGTGTTGCCGATCAGGGCCGCCACCTCGCTGCCCGCCGTCTTGCCCATCGTGCGGACCACCGGGTAGGCCTCGGGGTGCACGCTGGAGGAGTCCAGCGGGTCGTCCCCGCCGCGGATCCGCAGGAAGCCCGCGCACTGCTCGTACGCCTTCGGGCCCAGCCGGGCCACGTCCTTGAGCCCCTTGCGGTTGCGGAAGGGGCCGTTGGCGTCGCGGTGCGCCACGATGTTCTCGGCGAGTCCGCCGCTGATGCCCGACACGCGCGAAAGCAGCGGTGCGGACGCGGTGTTGACGTCGACGCCGACGCCGTTCACACAGTCCTCGACCACGGCGTCGAGCGATCGCGAGAGCTTCACCTCGGACAGGTCGTGCTGGTACTGGCCGACGCCGATCGACTTCGGGTCGATCTTGACGAGTTCGGCGAGCGGGTCCTGCAGGCGCCGGGCGATGGAGACCGCGCCGCGCAACGACACGTCCATGTCCGGGAGTTCCTGCGAAGCGAAGGCGGAAGCCGAGTACACGGAGGCGCCGGCCTCCGAGACCATCACCTTGGTGAGCTTCAGCTCGGGGTGGCGGGTGATGAGGTCCGCGGCGAGCTTGTCGGTCTCCCGGGAGGCCGTGCCGTTGCCGATGGCGACGAGCTCGACCGCGTGCTCCTTGGCGAGGCGGGCCAGCTTGGCCAGCGCGTCGTCCCACTTGTTGGCGGGCACGTGCGGGTAGATCACCTCGGTGGCGACCACCTTGCCGGTGGCGTCCACCACGGCCACCTTCACCCCGGTGCGGAAGCCCGGGTCCAGCCCGAGCGTGGCGCGGGTGCCGGCGGGTGCGGCGAGCAGCAGGTCGCGGAGGTTGAACGCGAAGACCCGTACCGCCTCGTCCTCGGCGGCGGCGCGCAGCCGGGAGCGCAGGTCGATGCCGAGGTGCACCTGGATCTTGGTGCGCCAGGCCCAGCGGACGGTGTCGGCGAGCCACTTGTCGCCGGGGCGGCCGCGATCGTTGATGCCGAAGCGCCGCGCGACCATTCCCTCGTACGTGGACGGGCCGGGCACCTCGCTCGGCTCCTCCGGCTCCAGGGTGAGGTCGAGGACGTCCTCCTTCTCCCCGCGGAGCATGGCGAGCACGCGGTGCGAGGGGAGGGCGGTGAACGGCTCGGTGAAGTCGAAGTAGTCGGCGAACTTGGCGCCCGCCTCCTCCTTGCCCTCGCGGACCTTCGCGGCGAGCCTGCCGCGGCCCCACATGCGCTCGCGCAGTTCGCCGATGAGGTCGGCGTCCTCGCCGAACTTCTCGGTGAGGATGGAGCGGGCGCCCTCCAGGGCGGCGGCCGCGTCGGCCACGCCCTTGTCCGTGTCGACGAACGCGGCGGCCGCCACGGCCGGTTCCTGCGAGGGATCGGCCAGCAGCCCCTCGGCGAGCGGCGCGAGGCCGGCCTCGCGGGCGATCTGTGCCTTGGTGCGGCGCTTGGTCTTGAAGGGGAGGTAGATGTCCTCCAGCCGCGCCTTGGTGTCGGCCGCGTTGATGCGGGCCTCCAGCTCGGCGTCGAGCTTGCCCTGCTCCCGTACGGAGTCGAGGATCGCCGCGCGCCGGTCCTCCAGCTCGCGCAGGTAGCGCAGGCGCTCCTCCAGGGTGCGCAGCTGGGCGTCGTCGAGCATCTCGGTCGCTTCCTTGCGGTAGCGCGCGATGAACGGCACGGTCGAGCCGCCGTCGAGCAGCTCGACGGCGGACTTGACCTGCCGCTCCCGTACGCCGAGCTCCTCGGCGATCCTGCCTTCGATGGACATCGTCACTGTGCGGTCCCGCCTGCCTTCGTACGTATGCGTGATGCTGGTGCTTGCTGCGTGCTGCGTCGGAAGGCTGCCAATTGTGGCAGGTGGCGGCCGCGGACGTCGGAAGCCGGGCCCGGTCCGGGTCTCAGGCCTTGCCCATGAGGTCTCCGGGGAAGGCTCCGGCGACGAAGGCCTGGACGGTGAAGCCGCCGCCGATCTCCGCGAGCCGGGCGACCGAGGCCGCGCCGAGGTGCTCGTACGGAGCCTCGTCCAGGCGGTCGGTCTCCGTCTCCAGGGCTTCGCGCAGCGCCGCGCCCTCGGGCGTGAGCTCGCCCTCGGCGTCGAGCAGGCCGCGCTCGCGCAGGCGGTCCGCGGCCGCATCGAGGTCGGACTGGTCCCAGCCGCGGATGGACTTGAGGTACTTGGGGGTCATGCCGTGGCCGCTGGCCGTGTGGCTGATCAGGGCCTCGACCGGGTCCAGGCCGAGGGTGAGCAGGGCGACGAGGTGCCCGTCGCCGCGGTGCTCGCGCAGCAGGGTGGTGGCGTGCCACAGCTTGAGGTGCGGCTCCTCGGGTACGGGGAGGTCCGCGTGGGCCGAGTAGAGCGTGCGGGCGTGCCGGGTGCAGGCCTCGGTGGCGCGCATCGCCAGCCCGGCGGCCTCGGCGATCTCCGGGGAGGCGATGGCCTCCTCGCCGAGGAGCCGGCGCAGCGTGCTGTCCACGGCCCGCAGCCGGGCGGCGAGGACCTGCTCGGGGGTGGCGGTGTCCCAGACGGCGGGCAGGTGCCGGGCGATGAGGTCGTGGCGGTAGTTGTAGAAGGTGGCCGTCACGGTGCCCGCGCCGACCGAGCCCATGGCGGCGGAGCGGGAGGCGAGGTTGACGGCGTTGCGGTCGGTGATCCCGAGGGCGGCGAACTCTTTGCCGAGGTCGGGCGAGAAGTAGACGGTGGAGTGCAACGGGTTGATCGCCCCGTGCCAGCAGCTGCGGGCGGCGCGCGCCGGAAGTGTCATGGCGTGCAGGCTAACGACTGCTTGGTATGGAGTGAAGGGCCGGGCTCGCACCTGCGGTGAACCGGTGGCGGTGGGGGCCGGCCGCGGAAGCCCCCTCTCCGGCAAGGCCTTCTCGGAGAGGGGGCGGTCCGGCGCTACTTCAGCTCGGCTCCGGTGGCGACGACCACCCCGTAGAGCTCGGTGACCGTGGCGAGGGCCGCCTGGTGGATCTGCTGCGCGGTCAGGGCGCCGGCCGGGCTTTCCAGCGCCCGCGTCGCCGAGGCGTCGGCGACCACCGTCGGGGCGTAGCCGTGCAGGAAGGCGCCCTCGGTGGTGAACAGGGTGCACATGTTGGTCATGAACCCGGCGATGATCAGCTTCTTGCGGCCGGTGGCCTCGATGATCGCGTCGAGGTCGGTCTGGTGGAAGCCGTTCGGGACGGACTTGGTGACGACGGCCTCGCCGTCCCGGGGGGCGACCGAGGCGTGGAGGGTGCCCGGCTCGGTGTCGACGCCGTAGCCGCCGTCCCGGACGTGCACGACGGGGGTGCCGGACTCGCGGGCCCGGGCGAGGAGCCGGGAGGCGGAGGCCAGTGCGGATTCCCAGCCGTCGAGTTCCATGACTCCGCCGGTGTAGGTGTTCTGGTAGTCGACCAGGACCAGGGCGGCATCCTCGAAGGTCGCGGGGGTCTCGTCGAAGCCGTTGAGCTGACGCAGGGTGGTGGTAGCCATGGGGGTGCCGTTCTCACGAGGGTGGGGTTGCGGCCGACTCGGGGCCACGACCTCAACGCTAGGACGCCGCCAACGCGCGGGCAATGACGGCCGACCCGCAGATCCGGACATTCATCGGCGCAGACCAGGAGTGGTGCGCGGGGTGTGGCGGCCGCCCGGGCCGGGTGCGGAATGTGCCCGGACCGGACGTGTTTCGCACGGGCGTTTTTCAGACGCGTGGCGATCATGTGACAGGAGGGGCCGTAGACATGACGCGGGGTCCCGGGCGTGAATACGGTCGAACGGAAGCCACTCCCCTACCACTTGGAGTTCAAGGTGCACCGCAAAGTCATCGCCCCGAGCGTGCTCGCCGCTTCCCTTCTGCTGGTGATCCCGGCGTCGGCGGCGAGTTCCGTTCCGGGCGCACCGGGTATCGGCGATCCCTACTACCCGGCCAGCGGCAACGGCGGGTACGAGGTGTCCCATTACGACCTGCGCCTGCAGTACCAGCCGAAGACCGACCTGCTGGAGGGCACCGCCACCCTGCTCACCACCGCGAAGCAGGACCTGTCCCGCTTCAACCTCGACTTCGGTCTGGACGTCAGCGAGATCCGGGTCAACGGGGTCAAGGCGAAGTTCGCCAAGTCCGGCACGTCCGAGCTGGAGGTCACCCCGGCCTCCCCGCTCCAGCGGGGCCGGCAGTCGAGCGTGGTCGTCAAGTACGCGGGCAAGCCCTCGGAGTTCAAGGTCGACGGCTGGTCGGCCTGGCAGCGCACCCCGGACGGCGGTGTCGCCGCGCAGGAGCCCGATTCGGCGGTCTGGTGGTTCCCGAGCAACGACCACCCGCTCGACAAGGCCACCTTCGACGTATCGGTGAACGTGCCCGACGGAACCCAGGCCATCAGCAACGGCGTCCTGCAGTCGCAGACTTCGCGCCTCGGCTGGACCCGGTACAACTGGCGTTCGAACAAGCCGCAGGCCACGTACCTCGCCACCCTCGCCATCGGCAAGTTCGACATCACCACCGACAAGACGGCGAGCGGGCTGCCGATCCTGAACGCCTACAGCCAGGACCTCGGCGACAACGCGGGCGCGGCGCGCGCCAGCGTGGAGCGGACCGGCGAGGTCGCGGAGTGGCTGGAGGGGGTCTTCGGCCCGTACCCCTTCAATGCGCTCGGCGGGTACGTGCCGAACGTGCCCAGCGGGTTCGCGCTGGAGACGCAGACCCGGCCGTTCTACAGCCCCCGGCAGTTCGCGAACGGCGCGAACGTCTCGGTGGTCGTGCACGAGCTGGCCCACCAGTGGTACGGGGACAGCGTGTCGGTCGACGGCTGGAAGGACATCTGGGTCAACGAGGGCTTCGCCCGCTACAGCCAGTGGCTGTGGTCGGAGAAGGAGGGCGAGGGCACCGCGCAGGAGCTCGCCGACTGGGCGTACGGGCTGCGGGCAGCCGAGGACCCGTTCTGGCAGGTCAAGCCGGGTGACCCGGGTCCGGAAAACCAGTTCCACGGTGCCGTCTACGACCGCGGGGCGATCGCCCTCCAGGCGCTGCGCAACCAGATCGGCGACGAGAAGTTCTTCCGGATCCTGAAGGGCTGGCCGACCGAGCGGGCCTACGGCAACGCCAAGGTCGGCGACTTCGTCCGCTACGCGGAGAAGGTCTCGAACCAGCCGCTCGCGCAGCTCTTCGAGACCTGGCTGTACACCCCGGGCAAGCCGGCCGCCTCGGCGCTGAACCCGGCCGCGGCCAAGGCTCCGGGGGCCCGCACCCTGCGCTCCCCGGCGGCGAAGCCGGCGGCCGAGCCGAAGTCCTGGAAGAAGATCGCCGTGACGAACACCGTGCACGACGACCACTGACCCACCGCGGTACGCGGCTGCGCGCCGTCGCCCCTCAGCGGGCGGCGGCGCGTGCGCGCGCCCGGGCCGCGCGGGCGATCGGCAGGTAGCGCAGGCGCTCCGGCAGGAGGGGTACGAGGATCCGCAGGACCGCGCTGAACCGGCGCAGGCGGCGCTCCTGGGCCGGGGTCCACTCCAGGCCGATGGCGGCGCGCGCCTCGGGCGGCATGTAGCCGGCCGTGACGAAGGCCCGGAAGTGCAGGAAGGCGGCCCGCAGGACGGGCCAGGTCAGGCGCAGCAGGAGCCGGACCGGCAGCGGGCCCCCGGCGGGGCGGGGCAGGGGCGCGTCGGTGGCGAGGAGTTCGCGGGCGACCTTGGTGGGCTCGATCTCCTCGGCCAGCATCCGGTGGTAGTACGGCCAGTACTCCTCGATGCTCTGCGGCATGTCCCGGTCGTGCAGACCGAGGATGCGGCCCACCTGGAGCCATTCGCGGTAAAGCTGCCGCTCCTGGGCCGGGGTGAAGGGGCGCAGCAGGTAGCGCCCGGCGTACAGGTAGACCGGGAAGCCGGTGGCGTGCACCCAGGCGTAGCAGGCCGGGTCGAGGGAGTGGTAGCGGCGCCCCCGGGTGTCGGTGCCCTGGATCTCCTTGTGCAGGCGGCGCACCCGGCGCCCCTCGGCCGCGGCGTCGGCCCCGCCGTACACCCACAGCTGGACGGAGCGCAGGGAGCGCTCGCCGCGGCCCCAGGGGTCGGTGCGGAAGACGGAGTGCTCGTCGACCCCGGCGCCGATGGCGGGGTGGGCGACCTGCAGGGTGAAGGCGGCGGGCAGCATGAGCAGCGCGCGGACGTCTCCGGCGATGGTCCAGAGCACTCCCCCGGGCGGCGGGGGCTCGGGGTCGCTGCGCTCCGTCGTGCCCATGCGTGTGCCCCCAAGGTGTCGAGAATGCCGTTCTCCCAGTATGCAGGGGGTCCGGTGGCTTCCGCCGGGCCCTGTGGACGGTGCATCCTGCGGCCATGAACCTGTCCCCCGAGGCCTGGCTGAAGGCCCTGGCGCCCTGGATGCTGGCCGGTACCGCCGTGACGCTGGCCCTGGTCTTCGCGGTGCTCTTCGCGCTGTTCGCGGTGCCCTACTTCCTGCTGAGGTTCCGTCGGCACCGGGAGAACGCCTCCGGCGCCGCCGAGACCTCCGGCGCCCCGGCGGCACGCGGTCTCGGCGGCTTCACCTGGACCTCCGCGCAGGACGAGGACCGGCGGTCCGGCTGAGGGCACGGCCCCGGCCCCGCCCCCGGAACACCGAAGAAGTACGACTGCGTCCAGAAACCCTTGTCACGGGTGTTACCGCGAAGTAACCCTGGCTGCTTGGATGGCGGAGCCGATCTTCCCCCACAGGAACGAGGGAGACCTCCATGCCCCAGATCCAGCCCCGCAGGGCCCGTGCCGCCGCCGCGGCCGTCGCCGCGATCGCCGTCGGATCGCTCGTCGCCACGACGGCTCCGGCCGCCACCGCCGCCGAGAGCGCCGCGGCGCCGCGGCTCAGCGTCCTGTCGTACAACGCGTTCCTGATGAGCAAGAGCCTGTACCCCAACTGGGGCCAGGACCACCGGGCCGCCGAGATCCCCAAGGCCTCCTGGTACCAGGGGCACGACGTGGTCGTCCTCCAGGAGGCCTTCGACAACGGCGCCTCGGACGCGCTGAAGGCCAACTCCGCGGCGCAGTACCCGTACCAGACCCCCGTCGTGGGCCGCAGCAAGACCGGCTGGGACGCCACGGGCGGCGCCTACTCCTCCACCACCCCGGAGGACGGCGGCGTCGCGATCGTCAGCAAGTGGCCGATCGTGCGCAAGGAGCAGGTGGTCTTCAAGGACGCCTGCGGCGCGGACTGGTGGTCCAACAAGGGCTTCGCCTACGTCGTGCTGAACGTGAACGGCACCAAGGTCCACGTGGTCGGCACGCACGCCCAGTCCACCGACCCGGGCTGCGGCGCGGGCGAGGCGGCCGAGATGCGCGCCCGCCAGTTCCGCAACATCGACGCGTTCCTGGACGGCAAGAACATCCCGTCGAGCGAACAGGTCATCGTGGCGGGCGACATGAACGTCGACTCGCGCACCCCGGAGCTCGCCACCATGCTGGCCAACGCCGACCTGGCGGCCTCCGACACCCGCACGGGGCACACGTACTCCTTCGACACCGCGCTGAACTCGATCGCGAAGTACCGCTACCCGACGGACCCGCGCGAGGACCTGGACTACGTGCTCTACCGCAAGGGCAACGCCCGCCCGGCGGGCTGGGAGAACAACGTGGTCCTGGAGCAGTCGGCGCCCTGGACGGTCTCCAGCTGGGGCACCTCCTACACCTACAACAACCTCTCCGACCACTACCCGTTGATCGGCCGCTGAGCCACCCCCGCGAAAGGGGGGCACCTGCCGCGATCCGGCGGGTGCCCCCCTTTCCTCAGCCTGTAGCCCTCGGCCCTCAGCCGTTGGCCTTCGCCCGCTCCCACTCGCTCGCGTAGTCGTTGAAGATCGCCCGCAGGTGGTGGCCGATCTTCAGATAGTCCAGGTCGTCGAGGTTGGCCAGCGAGACGCGCACCGACCACTGCGGGCCGTCGAAGCCGCCGCCGTTGAGGAGGACCACCGAGGTCTGCTCGGCGAGCCGGAACAGCGGGTCGACCGGCTCGTAGTTCTTCTCCAGGAAGTCCGCGAAGTCCTTGCCGTGGACCCGCTCCGCCTCGGCCAGCAGGTCGAGCTCGATGTAGTACCCGGCCCGCTTGTCGTCCTCGGAGATCTTCATCTGGGCGCCCTCCAGCAGCAGGTCGAGCCTGCGGTGGACGATCTGCCGGATGCGCTCCTTGTAGGCCTGGCCCTCGTCCAGCATGTCGAAGAGCGAGAAGAGCACCATCATCGTCTGCTGCGGCAGCGAGAGGCCGGCGGTGTGGTTGAGGGCCACCGACCGGGAGTCCGCGACGAGCCGGTCGATGAAGCGGATCTTCTCCGGCTCCAGGGTGAGGGTGCCGTACCGCTTGGCGAGGCGGTCCTTCTGGTCCTGGGGGAAGGCCGCGATCATCGCGTCGATGACGTTGTCGTCGTGCAGTCCGATGACGCCGAGCCGCCAGCCCGTGCAGCCGTAGTGCTTGGAGTACGAGTACACGAGCAGGGTGTTGCGCGGCAGGTCGGCGGCGATCGAGCGGAAGCCGGGCACGAAGGTGCCGTACACGTCGTCCGTGACGATCACCAGGTTCGGGTTGCTGGTGGCGACGATGTCCTTGATCTGGTTCGCCACCCGGTCGCTCAGCGCGAGCGAGGGCGGGTTGGAGGGGTTGACCAGGCAGACGAGCTTCACGGAGGGGTCGGCCAGCTTGGCGACCTCCTCCTCCGGGTAGCGCCACTGGCGCACGCCGGTCTCGGCGAAGAGGCTCGCGGAGACGTTGACCACCTCGAACTCGAAGGTGTCGAGCTCGGGGATCTCGATGTACGGGGTGAACACCGGGGTCATCAGGGCGATCTTGTCGCCCTTCTTCAGGACCCCGTTCTTCATCAGGGAGTCGAAGATGTAGCACATGGCGGCGGTGCCGCCCTCGGTCGCGAACAGCGACAGGTTGTTGCCCTCCGGCGGCTTCTTGTCGAACATCTCGTCGGCGACGTAGCCGCGGACGACGTGTTCCGCGTGGGTGAGCATGCGGTCCGGGACCGGGTAGTTGTCACCGGTGATGGCGTCGGTCAGCTCGTGCACGAAGGCGTCCTTGTCGAACGGCCAGCGCGTCAGGGCGTACTGGACGCAGGCGGACAGCATCTCCACGCCGGGCAGGTCCGGGTGGCGCCGTGCCCAGGACTCGAACCGCTCCCCGATGCCCTTCTTCTCCGGCATGCCGCCGAGGTTGTCGGCGGTCCACACCCGCCGGGACTCCTCCAGTGCGAAGTAGCCCAGGGCGTAGAAGGCCTCGCGCGGCCCGGTGGCGATCCAGTTCGGGTTGCCGCGGCCCGCGTTGAGCATCGCCCGGGCCGTGGTGTCCTTCTGGCCCGGCTTGTCGGCCTGGGCGGCCGTGGCGAGCTGGATGAACTTGTCCTTCAGCTCGAAGGGGCTGAGCTGCGCGAAGGACTGGATCTCCTCGCGGCTGAAAGTGGTCTCCGGCACGGTGGTTCGTTCCTTTGCGTCGGGGGCGTTCGGTCGGCCTTGCGGGCGAGGTGGTGGGGGGGGTCAGTGGTGGGGGGATCAGTGGTTGAGGAGGACGATCACGGCGCCCCAGATCGTCAGCAGGACGTTGCTGATCGCGTAGGGGATCGTGTAACCGAGCGTCGGCACCTGGGATTTGGACTCCTCGTTGACGGCTCCGATCGCCGCCGTGGTGGTCTGGCCGCCGGCCAGTACGCCCATGAGGATCGGGAAGCGGATCTTCTGGATGTAGTGGCCCACCAGGAAGCCCACCAGCAGCGGGATCAGCGTGATGACCGCACCCCAGAGCAGCAGCCCCCATCCGGCGGAGGCGAGGCCGCTGGTGAAGCTCGGTCCGGCGTTGAGGCCGACGACCGCGACGAAGAGACAGAGGCCGAGGGTGTCCATGAACCACTGGGCCCCGGGCGGAACGTTGCCGTAGGTCGGGTACCTGCCGCGGATCCAGCCGAAGACGAGGCCCATGATGAGCGCGCCGCCCGAGGTGGACAGCGAGATCGGCACTCCGCCGGCGGTGAGGGCCGGGATGCCGAGGCAGCCGCCGAGGAAGATGCCGAGGCCGACCCAGATCATGTCGGTGGCGAAGCTGGTCGGGACCGGCTTGCCGATGGCCCGGCCGGCCGGGTCCACCAGGCGCTTGGGGCCGGAGAGGATCAGGGTGTCGCCGCGCTCCAACTGGGTGGAGAGCCGGTAGGGGAACTCCGAACCGGACCGGTAGAGCTTGTCGACGTAGACGCCGACCATGAAGGGCTCGGCCCGCAGCTCCGCGATGGTCTTGCCCAGTTGCGCCTTCTCGGAGGCGACCACGTGCAGGTTCTCCGTCTGGTAGCCGAGGAGTTCGACGTCGTCGGCCTCGGCGCCGATGTGCGTGCGTGCGTCGAACGAGACGAGGGATTCGCGCAGGGCGCTGACGGCGACGACGTCGCCCTCGCGCAGAACGGTCTGCTGGGTGTGGTCGATGATCGCGCCGTCCCGGCGGATCCGGGTGATGTAGATCCGCTGGCCCAGGGCCTTCTGCTGGTTCTCGAAGTCGTCGATGGTCCGGCCCACGAGGTCGGGCCGCTGGATGGTGTAGGCCCGCAGGACGACCTCGTAGTAGCCCTCGTGGAGGTCGGGGTCGTCGCTGGGCGCGTCGAGCTCCTTGGCGAGCTGGGCGCTCTCGGCGGCCAGGTTCCGGCGGTAGAGCCGGGGCAGCACGTTGGCCAGGAGCAGCGCGCAGAGGATGGTGCCGAGGGGGTAGGTGACGGCGTAGCCGACAGCGACCAGGTTCTGCTGGTCCGTGATCTCGGACGGGCTGAGTCCGGGAAGGTTCCCGATCGCGTCCTGGGCGACGCCGATGACGGCGGACTGGGTGAGCGCGCCGCCGAGCAGGCCCGCACTGAGCCCGGGGCCGTAGCCGAGCATCACGGCGAAGCCCCAGGAGACGAGCAGGCCGGTGACGCAGACGATCACCGCGTTGAGGACCTGCGGCAGGCCGTCCTTCTTCAGGCCGCGGAAGAACTGCGGGCCGACCTTGTAGCCGAGGGCGAAGAGGAACATCGTGAAGAAGAGGTTCTTCACGGTCCCGTCGATGGTGATCTTGAACTGGGCGCCGAAGATCAGGCCCATGATGAGGCAGCCCGTGACCGCTCCCAGCCCGATGGCCTTCCACCGCAGTTTGCCGACGAGGAAGCCGAAGGCGACGGTGATGAAGACCAGGAGTTCGGGGTGGGGCTTGAAGATGTTCCGTACGAGGAAGTCGATCATGCTGATACCCGTCCTGGTGGGGGGTCAGGCGCCGAGGATCCCGACGAGGATCGGTCCGGTGAGCGGGAGCAGGAAGTTCGAGAGCGCGTAGGTGATCGTGTAGCCGAGCATCGGCACCGAGCTCTGCGCCACCTGCGTGACCGAGGTGATGGCCGGTGTGGAGCACTGCTGGCCGGCGATGGCGCCGATCAGCAAGGGCTTCTCGATCTTCAGGAGCTTGCGCCCGACGAACAGCGAGATCGTGGCCGGTACGAGGACCATGGCGATCCCGGCGAACGGCAGCAGGGCCCCGTACTCCTTGAGCAGCGGCCAGGCCTGCGGGCCCGAGGTCAGCCCGGTGCAGGCGATGAAGACCGCGAGCCCCATGTCCTTGATGGTGGTGGCGGCTTGCGGCGGGAAGGCGCCGAAGGTCTGCCGGCGGGAGCGGAACCAGCCGAAGAGCAGGCCCGAGATCAGGCAGCCGCCGCCGGTGCCGAGCGAGAGCGGGACCCCGCCGGCCCGGACCACGATCTGCCCGATGAGCGAGCCGATCGCGATGCCCAGACCGAGGTAGATGAAGTCGGTGGCGTCGTTCTTGGCCACCGTGCCGATCTTCTCGACGATCCGGTTCAGGCCCGAGCGGGCGCCCACGAGGGTGACGACGTCACCGCGCTCGACGATGGTGTCCGGGTTGGCGGGCAGGTGCTGCTCGCCGCGGAGCACGTCGGTCACGTACACGCCGCTGCGCCCGAACTCCTTGTGGGTGGCGCGGATCTCGTCCAGGGATTTGCCGGCCACCGACTTGTCGGTCATGGCGACCTGCCGGGTGGCCAGCGGGGTGTCCACCCCCGGGATGCCGGGGGTCTCCGGGCCGATGGCCCGGCCCGCCGCGATGGCCTCGGAGCGCCGGCCGACGACGAGGACGAGGTCGGAGAGGAGGAGTTCGAGGTCCGGGGCGGGGGTGAGGTCCTTGGAGCCGCGCCGGACGGCCTCCACGGTGACCCCGCGGCCGAAGGCCTCCTCCAGGTTCCCGATGGTGCGGCCGTCGGCGAGGGTGACCAGGTGGGTGCGGCCGACCAGGCCGGGCATGGCCTCTCGCTCGTCGCTCTCCAGGCCGCCGCCGGAGCCGCCGCCGCGCATCTTCTCCCACAGCGCGCGCGAGGCGTCCGCCAGGTTGATGCGGAGCATCATCGGCATGATCTGGCTGGTGTAGATGACGATGGTGACCAGGCCGAAGAGGTAGCAGACCGTGTACGCGGTGGCCACGTGGCCCTGGTACGTGGAGATCTGCTCCGCGGTCAGGTCGGGCAGCTTGCCGATCGCCTCGGTGGCGGTGCCGACCACGGCGGATTCGGTGGCCGCGCCGGCGAGGATGCCGGAGGCGGTGCCGACGTCGAGGTCGAAGGCCTTGGCCAGCAGGTAGGCGAGGCCGAGCACGCTGACGAGCTCGATGAAGCAGAGCGCGAAGAAGCGCAGGCTCTTGCGGTTGAGGTTGGCGAAGAACTGCGGTCCGGCCATGTAGCCGAGGGCGAAGATGAAGAGCGCGAAGAAGATCGTCTTCACATCGGCGTCGATCTCGATCTTGGCCCAGGCGCCGAGCAGCAGCGACACGATCAGCGTGCCGCAGATGCCGCCGAGGGTGATCGGGCCTACGCGCACCTTGCCGACGAGATATCCGGCCGCCAGGCAGAGGAACAGGGCGAGTTCGGGGTGGTCTTGCAGCACACCCATGGGCGATCAGCCGCCCTTGCCGGGCGGCGTGGCGGATTCAGGGCGTATACACATTCCCTCAGCCTTGTCCGGTGGGCACTCACATGCCCACCGGACGGGGCCATCCGTGTGACGGGCCTCCTACGAGGCTTCGTACGGCTCCGCGTACAGCCCGTCGATCTGCTCCGCGTACTTCTCCCGGATCACCCGGCGGCGCAGCTTCAGGGACGGGGTCAGCTCCCCCGACTCCGGACCCCACTCCTCGGTCAGCACCCGGTAGCGCTTGATCTGCTCGGTGCGGTTGAGCCGGGCGTTCGCGGCTTCGACGGCCCGGGCGATCTCCTCCCGTACGGCCGGGTGCGCGGCGAGCTCCGCGGGTGTGGCGGCCTCGGCGCCGATGCCCTGGGCCTGCGCCCAGGCCGGGGCCAGTTCGGGGTCCAGGACGAGGAGGGCCACGAGGTAGGAGTGGCCGTCTCCGTGCACCAGCGCCTGGCCGATCAGGGGGTGTTCCTTGACGGTGTTCTCCACCAGGGCGGGCGAGACGTTCTTCCCGTTCGAGGTGATGATCAGTTCCTTCTTGCGGTCGGTCAGCCAGAGGAACCCCTCCTCGTCGAGCCGCCCGACGTCCCCCGTCGGGAACCAGCCCGCCTCGTCGGAGGCGCTCTCCACCGAGCCGTCCGGGAGCAGGTACCCGCCGAAGACCGTCTCCCCGCGCGTGAAGATCTCCCCGTCCTCGGCGATCCGCAGCTCCAGCCCCGCGATCGGGCGGCCCACCGAGCCCAGCCGGAAGGCGTCGGGGCTGTTGACCGTGCACACGCCGGAGGTCTCGGTCAGCCCCCACGCGTCCATGATGGTGATCCCCCAGCCCGCCCAGAAGCGCACCACGTCGATCGGCATCGGCGCGGTGGCGCTGGCCGTCCAGACCAGGCGGTCCAGCCCGGCCAGCGTCAGCAGCGGGTCCAGCACCCGTTCCTTGGCCGCGGCGTACGAGGCTTCGAGCCCGGCCGGGACCTCCTCGCCGCGCTCCCGGTGGCCCGCCCGCTCCCGCGCCAGGTCATTGGCGGCTTCGATGGCGCTGCGCTGCTTCTCGGGCAGCCGCCCGAGCACCGCCCGTACGGAGGCGGCCAGCTTCTCCCACACCCGGGGCACCCCGAAGAACTGCACGGGGTGCAGCTCGCGCACCGCGACCGATACGGCGGCCGGGTCGGCGCACAGCCGGACGTGGGCGGCCCGCAGGAGCGGGAGGTAGATGCCGAGGATCCGCTCGGCGATGTGCGCGAAGGGCAGGTAGCACAGGTGCTCGGCGTGCTCGGGCAGCTCGATGTGCCGGTCGAGGCGGACGGACTGGAGCACGATGTTGCGGTGGGTCAGGCGCACGCCCTTGGGGTCGCCGGTGGTGCCCGAGGTGTAGACGACGGTCAGCGGGTCCTCGGAGCGGGACTCCCGCCAGGCCTTCTCGAAGGCATCGGAGCGGTGCAGCCGGGCACCGCCGGCGTACACCGAGCCGTACGTCGAGTGCGGGCCCGCTTCGGCGGCCTCGGCCACGACGAGCCGTTCCAGCGGGGTCCCGGGGTCGGCCAGCAGCGGCTCCCACCGGTCCAGCTCCCGGGCCCCCTCGACCACCGCGAGCCGGGCCCGGCTGTGGCGGGCTATGTGGGCGATCTGCTCGGGCGCGGAGGTCCCGTACACGGTGACGGGGACGGCGCCGAGGTGGACCAGGGCGAGGTCGCTGAGCCAGTGCTCGGGGCGGTTGCCCATCATCATCAGGACGTGCTCGCCGCGTTCGACGCCCAGGGAGGCGTAGCCGGCGGCGAGGACGGCCACCTTGCGGCGGACGTCCGACCAGCTGAGGGTGGTCCAGGCCGTGCCGTCGGGGCCTTCGCGCCACGAGAGGGCGGGAAGATCGCCGTGCTCGGCGGCGTTGCGCGCCAGCAGCGCCGGCAGGGTGAGCTCGTCGGGAGGTGCGGGCAGTCGCAGTTCCGTGGGCATGGGCAGCTCCTTGCCGTTTCACATCGTTGGTGCGACAGCAATACTGTTGAACACGAACCGTGTCGACGTGCTGATCAGAGAGCAGGCGGAGAGCCCATGACCACCCAGGCACCGGAGCCGGCGTCGCTGACCGTCGACGAACTGGCGGCCAGGGCGGGTGTGACCGTCCGCACCGTACGGTTCTACAGCACCCGCGGGATTTTGCCCCCTCCCGTGATCGGACCCCGTCGGGTTGGCCGATACGGCCCCGAACACCTGTCCCGTCTCGCACTCATCGAGGAGTTGCAGCACCAGGGCATGACCCTCTCCGCCATCGAGCGCTACCTCGACGCCCTGCCCGACGATCTGAGCGCGCACGATCTGGCCATCCACCGCGCGCTGGTGGCGACCTGGGCCCCGGACGCGGCGCTGGACTCCTCGCGCGCGGAGCTGGAGAAGCGGGCCGGGCGCTCCCTGACGGAGACGGACATCCGGCGGCTGACGGCCATGAACGTGCTGACCCCGACCCCGGAGGGCTTCCGGGTGGACATGGGGCTGCTGCGGCTCGGGGTCGCACTGCTCGACGTCCCGATCGCCCACGAGACGATCCTGGCCGCCCGCGAGGTACTGCTCGGACACGCCCGGACGGCGGCGCACCAGCTGACCGCGCTGTTCCGGGACGAGGTGTGGGGGCCGTTCACGGAGGGCGAGAGCGATCCGGAGCGGGTGGAGTCGATGAAGGCGCTGTCGGCGCACATGCAGCCGATGGTGGTGCAGGCACTGGTGACCGCGTTCCAGCGCTCGCTCAAGGAGGAGTTGCGGGCTGCCTTCGTCTCGGAACCGGTAGGTTCTGGCCATGGCGATGATCTACAACACCACCATGAAGCCCGGTAAGACGGAGCTTCTGGCTGCCTGGCTTCCGACGCGGCCGTGGTACGCGTCCACGGGGCACTCCCCCGAGCTCGACCGCTCGGGCGGGTTCCGGCTCGACGATCCGCAGGGTGAGGTCGGCATCGAGTTCATGGTGCTCACCGATACCTCGGGCAGCCGGGAAACCTCCTACCTCGTGCCCCTCACCTACCGCGGCGCCCCGCTCGACGGCGCCGGAGCGGCTCTGGTGGGCACCTCCGAACACGGGGTGCTCGGCACCCGGTGGATCTACGACGGCGCCCACGACCCGGTGCTCGTCGGCCAGTTGCTCGCCCTGATCCAGGGCCGCGCCGTGGCGCAGGACCAGTGCGAGAGCAGCCTGAGCGACCCCTCGGTCACCTCCTGGTACGACGGCCCCGAGCTCCCGGAGGTCCCCGAGGTCCTCCCGCGGGCGTGGCTGGAAGTCACCGACACCGCACGGGGTACGGACGTACGCCTGCCGGGCGCCCCGGTGCTCGCGCTGACACGCGTCCTGCGCCCCGGGGCGGCCGGGCCGGCGGACGCCACCGGGGCCGTGGGCCGGCTCACCGCCGGCTGGACCACGCCGGACGGGGCGGCGCAGCAGGGCCTGTTCGCGCAGCTGCGTACCACCGGGCACGCCACCGCCTGATCCGCACCGGCGTACGGCCCGGGGCGGGGTGCCCCGGGCCGCACGCGGGCCGGCTCCGGCCCGTCCCGGCCGCTCGGCCGGGACGGTTCATCCAGTCCGCTCAGTCGGCGTACGTCTCTCCCCGCTCGGCCTTCTCCACCAGGGAGACGGGCGGGGTGAAGCGCTCGCCGTAGTTCTCGGCCAGCTCGCGGGCGCGGGCCACGAAGCCCGCGAGGCCGCCCTCGTAGCCGTTGATGTACTGGATGACGCCGCCGGTCCAGGCCGGGAAGCCGATCCCCATGATGGAGCCGATGTTGGCGTCGGCGTACGAGGTGAGGACGCCCTCGTCGAAGCAGCGGACGGTGTCCAGCGCCTCGGAGAAGAGCATCCGCTCCTTCATGTCCTCGAAGGGGATCTGGTACCCCTCCTTGGTGAAGTGCTCCCGCAGCCCCGGCCAGATCCCGGCGCGCTTGCCGCTCTCGTCGTACGCGTAGAAGCCGCCGCCGCCGCTGCGCCCGGGGCGCCCGAACTCGTCGACCATCCGGTCGATGACGGTGTCGGCCGGGTGCTCCGGCCAGTCCCGGCCCTCGGCCTCGAAGGCCTTGCGGGTCTCGTTGCGGATCTTGCGGGGCAGGGTGAGGGTCAGCTCGTCCATCAGGGAGAGCACCTTGGCCGGGTATCCGGCCTGGGCCGCGGCCTGTTCGATGGAGGCGGGCTCGATGCCCTCGCCGACCATGGCGACGCCCTCGTTGATGAACTGGCCGATGACCCGCGAGGTGAAGAAGCCGCGCGAGTCGTTGACCACGATCGGGGTCTTGTTGATCTGCCGTACGAGGTCGAAGGCGCGGGCGATGGCCTCGTCGCCGGTGCGCTCGCCCTTGATGATCTCGACCAGCGGCATCTTGTCCACGGGCGAGAAGAAGTGCAGTCCGATGAAGTCGGCGGGCCGCGAAACCCCTTCCGCGAGGCCAGTGATGGGCAGCGTGGAGGTGTTGGAGCACAGCAGCGCGTCCGGCGTGAGGAACTCCTGGATCTCCTGGAATACCTTGTGCTTGAGGGCGGTGTCCTCGAAGACGGCCTCGATGACGGCGTCGCAGCCCGCGAGGTCGGCGGGCTCGGCGGTCGGGGTGATCCGGGCGAGCAGCTCGGCGCGCTTGGCCTCGGTCGTGCGGCCCCGGGACAGGGCCTTGTCGAGCAGCTTCTCGGAGTACGCCTTGCCCTTGGCGGCGGCCTCGGGGGTGACGTCCTTCAGCACCACCTCGATGCCCGCGCGGGCACAGGAGTAGGCGATGCCGGCGCCCATCATGCCGGCGCCGAGGACGGCCACCTTGGTGACCTTGCGGGGCGCGACCCCCTGCGGGCGGCTGCGGCCGGCGTTGACGGCCTGGAGGTCGAAGAAGAACGCCTGGATCATGTTCTTGGCGGTCTGCCCGGTGACCAGCTCGGTGAAGTAGCGGGCCTCGATGGTCAGTGCCGTCTCGAAGTCCACCTGGGCGCCTTCGACGGCGCACGCCAGGATGTTGCGCGGGGCCGGGTACGGGGCCCCGTTCAGCTGCTTCTTCAAGTTGGCCGGGAAGGCCGGGAGGTTGGCGGCGAACCGCGGGTTGGACGGCGTACCGCCCGGGATCTTGTAGCCGGGGACGTCCCACGGCTGCTTCGACTCCGGGTTCGCGTCGATGAAAGCGTGCGCCTTGGCGATCATCTCCTCCGGCGTGGCGGCCAGTTCGTGCACCAGCCCGTTGTCCAGGGCGCGCTGGGGGCTGTACTGGGTCCCTTGGAGCAGCACCTTCAGCAGCGCGTCGGCGATGCCCATGAGGCGGACGGTGCGGGTGACGCCGCCGCCGGCCGGGAGCAGGCCGAGGGTGACCTCGGGCAGGCCGATCTTCGAGCCGGGTGCGTCGAGGGCCACGCGGTGGTGGGAGGCCAGGCAGATCTCGTAACCGCCGCCGAGGGCGGTGCCGTTGATGGCAGCGACGACGGGCTTGCCGAGGGTCTCGATGCGGCGCAGCGAGGCCTTGATGGCGGTGCCGGCGTCGAAGGCCAGCTGCGCGTGCTCGGGGCGCAGCTGGATCATGTCCTTCAGGTCGCCGCCCGCGAAGAAGGTCTTCTTGGCGGAGGCGAAGATGATGCCGCGGATGGAGTCCTTCTCGGCCTCGGCGCGGTCGGCGATCGCCGCGATCGAGTCCTTGAAGGCCTGGTTCATCGTGTTGGCGGACTGGTTGGGGTCGTCGAGGACCAGGGTGACGACGCCGGTCTCGTCCTGTTCCCAGCGGATCGTGGTGGACTCGCTCATGGTCACTGCTTTCGTTTCGGAAGGTCCGGGGGGCGGGGATACAGGACGGATCAGAGGCGTTCGACGATGGTGGCGACGCCCATGCCGCCGCCGACGCAGAGGGTGACGAGGCCGTAGCGCTTGTCCTGGCGCTCCAGTTCGTCGACCACGGTGCCGAGGATCATCGCGCCGGTGGCGCCGAGCGGGTGGCCCATCGCGATGGCGCCGCCGTTGACGTTGACCTTGTCCAGGGAGAGGCCCATGTCCTTGACGAAGCGGAGCACGACGCCGGCGAAGGCCTCGTTGATCTCGATCAGGTCGATGTCGTCGATGGTCAGGCCGGCCTTGGCGAGGGCCTTGCGGGTGGCCGGGGCGGGGCCGGTGAGCATGATGGTGGGCTCGGAGCCGGAGACGGCGGCCGAAACGATCCGGGCGCGCGGCGTCAGACCGTTGCGCTCGCCGGCCTCGCGGGAGCCGATGGCGACGAGGGAGGCTCCGTCGACGATGCCGGAGGAGTTGCCCGCGTGGTGGACGTGGTCGATCTTCTCGACCCAGTGGTACTTCTGCAGGGCGACGGCGTCGAAGCCGCCGAGCTCGCCGATGTCGGCGAAGGAGGGCTTCAGCCGGGCGAGGGTGTCGGCGGTGGTGCCGGGGCGGACGAACTCGTCGTGGTCCAGGACCACGAGGCCGTTGCGGTCGGTGACCGGGACGATCGACTTGGCGAAGCGGCCGTCCTTGATGGCGGCGGCGGCCCGCTC
This sequence comes from Streptomyces sp. NBC_00086, assembly GCF_026343255.1. Lineage (NCBI taxonomy): Bacteria > Bacillati > Actinomycetota > Actinomycetes > Kitasatosporales > Streptomycetaceae > Streptomyces > Streptomyces sp. NBC_00086. The sequence goes on from NZ_JAPELZ010000001.1 coordinate 1,131,230, forward strand.
CTGGGACAGGGCGGCGTACTCGTCGACATCGCGCCGGGAGAATCCCTCGATCGTGGCGATCAGGTCGGCGCCGATGCCCTGCGGGACGAAGTCGGTGTTCCAGCCGGTCATCGGGTCGCTGAACCAGGCTCCGCCGTCCGAGGCCATCGGGACGCGGGACATGGACTCCACGCCGCCCGCGAGGACCAGGTCCTCCCAGCCGGAGCGGACCTTCGCGGCGGCCATGTTGACGGCTTCGAGGCCCGAGGCGCAGAAGCGGTTTTCCTGGACGCCCGCGACCGTGTCCGGCAGCCCTGCGGCGATCGCCGCGATCCGGGCGATGTCGGAGCCCTGGTCGCCGACCGGGCTGACGACGCCGAGCACGATGTCGTCGATGGTGGCGGGGTCCAGGCCGGGGTTGCGCTCGCGCAGGGCGTGGATGAGGCCGACGACCAGGTCGATCGGCTTGGTGCCGTGCAGGGAGCCGTTGGCCTTGCCCCGTCCGCGCGGCGTGCGGATCGCGTCGTATACGTACGCTTCGGTGCTCACTGGTCAAGCCTTTCGGGGGTGCGGAGGCATGGGGAGGGTCGAGGGAAGTCGGAGGACGTCAGGGAAGAGAGGAGGCCGGGGAAGAGGAAGTCGGGGGAGGCCGGGGGAGGTCAGGCCAGCAGGGAACGGCCGATGATCTCCTTCATGATCTCGGTCGTGCCGCCGTAGATGGTCTGGATGCGGCCGTCCGTGAAGGCCCGCGCGACCCGGTACTCGGTCATGTAGCCGTATCCGCCGTGCAGTTGCAGGCAGCGGTCGGCGACCCGCTTCTGGAGTTCGGTGGCCCACCACTTGGCCATCGAGGCGTGGACGTGGTCCAGCTCGCCGTTGGAGTGGTCGGTGATGCAGCGGTCGAGGAAGGTACGGGTGACCGCGCACTCGGTGGCCATCTCCGCGATCTCGAAGCGGACGTGCTGGAGCTTGGAGAGCGGCCGTCCGAAGGCCTCGCGCTCCTTCACGTACTGCGTGGTGATCTCCAGCAGGTACTCGGCGGCGGCGATGCCGGCCATCGCGATGCCCATCCGCTCCTGCGCGAGGTTGGTCATCAGGTGGACGAAAGCGCCGTTGAGCTCGCCGAGCAGGTTCTCCTTGGGCACGCGCACGTCGTTGAAGAACAACTCGGCGGTGTCCTGGGCCTTCTGGCCGATCTTGTCGAGGTTGCGGCCGCGCTCGAAGCCCTCGGTACCGCGCTCCACGACGAGCAGGGACATGCCGTGCGCGCCGCCCTCGGGGGTGGTCTTCGCGACGACGATCACCAGGTCGGCGAGGATGCCGTTGGAGATGAAGGTCTTGGAGCCGTTGAGCACCCAGTGGTCGCCCGCGTCCTCGGCGGTGGTCCGGATGCCCTGGAGGTCGGAGCCCGCGCCCGGCTCGGTCATCGCGATGGCGGTGATGATCTCGCCGGAGCAGAAGCCGGGCAGCCAGCGGCGCTTCTGCTCCTCGGTGGCCAGCGAGGTCAGGTACGGCCCGATGATGTCGTTGTGCAGGCCGATCGCGAGACCGGCGGCGCCCGCCCGGGTGAACTCCTCGGCGATCACCGCCGCGTAGCGGAAGTCGGTGTTCCCGCCGCCCCCGTACTCCTCCGGGACGGCCAGGCCCAGCAGGCCCTGCCGGCCCGCGGCCCGCCAGGCCTCGCGGCTGACGATCCCGTCCTTCTCCCACTGCTCGTAGTGCGGCAGCACCTCCTTGGTGAGAAAGGTGCGGACGGTCTCGCGGAACGCCTCGTGATCGGCGTCGAAGAGCTGGCGCTTCATCAGACGGCTCCTTACAGCCAGTTCTTCACGGTTTCGATGAGCCGGACCGGCTCGGGGCCCACGGGCGTGACGTTGAGCATGGTCACCCCGGCGGCCCGGAAGGCCTCGACGCGCTCGCGCACGTAGCCTTCGGGCCCGCACAGCGTGGTGAGTTCGCAGAGCTCGTCCGGTACGGCGGCAGCGGCGTCGCGCTTGTGCCCGGAGAGGTAGAGCTCCTGGATCTTGCGGGCCTGCGCCCCGTACCCGTAGGCGACGGCCAGGTCGTTGTAGAAGTTCTTGCCGACCGCGCCCATGCCGCCGACGTACAGGGCGATCTGCGGCCGCGCGAGGTCGCGCAGTGCCGCCGCGTCCTCGCCGATGGCGAGCAGTCCGCCGGCGACTGTGTGCAGCGGGCCGAGTTCCGGCGCGCGCAGGGCCGCGCCCTCGGCGAGCGCGCTCCCCCACACCTCGCCGGCCTTCTCCGGCACGAAGAGGGTCGGCAGCCAGCCGTCGGCGATCTCCGCCGTCATCCGCACGTTGGCCGGTCCCAGCGAGGCGACGTAGACGGGGATGTCCGCGCGGACCGGGCGGGTCAGCATCTTCAGCGGCTTGCCGTGCCGGCCGCCCTTCTCGGGCGGGAGCGGCATGTCGGTGATGCCGTGGTGGTCGATGGTCTCGCGGCGCCAGATGCGGCGGCACAGCTCGACGGTCTCGCGGGTCCGGCCGATCGGCTTGTCGTACGGCTTCCCGTGCCAGCCCTCGACCACCTGCGGGCCCGACGCCCCGAGGCCGAGCATCGCCCGGCCGCCGGACATCGCGTCCAGGCCCGCCGCGGTCTGGGCGATGAGGGCGGGGGTGCGCGAGTAGACGTTGAGGATGGCCGAGCCGATCTTCATCCGCTCGGTCCGGGCGGCCAGGTACCCCATGATCGTCGGGGCGTCGAAGCCCCAGGCCTCGGCCACCCACACCGCGTCGAGCCCCGCCCCCTCCAGCTCCGCCGCCGCATCGGCGGCGCGGCGCGGGTCCGCGGAGTAGTCGAGCATCATCGAGAGTTCCATCAGGCGTCGGCCTCCTTCCCCAGCAGCCCCGGTACGCCCCAGTCGGCCGCCACGGACTCCGTGTGCGCGCCCGGCAGCGCGGGGCCGCCCACGACGGTGGCCGGGGTCGCGGAGAAGCGGGGCGCGGGGGCGGGCTGGGTGATCCCGGCGGCCTCGACGAAGGTGCCGCGGGCGGCCAGGTGCGGGTGGTGCGGGGCCTCGCGCAGCGAGAGGACGGGCGCCACGCAGGCGTCGGTGCCCGCGAAGACGGCCGTCCACTCCTCGCGGGTACGGGACTTGAAGCGTGCGGCGACGGCTTCGCGGAGCTCGCCCCAGCGGGCCAGGTCCTTGCGGGCGGGGGCCTCGTCCTTGATGCCGAGGAGCTCCACGAAGGTGTCGTAGAACTGCTGCTCCAGCGCGCCGACGGCCATGTACCCGCCGTCGGAGGTCTCGTAGCTGCCGTAGAAGGGGCAGCCGCCGTCGAGGAGGTTGGCCCCGCGCCGGTCCTGCCAGCCGCCGGCCGCCATCATCCCGTGGATCATGGCGGTGAGGTGGGCGGTGCCGTCGACGATGGCCGCGTCGACGACCTGGCCGCTGCCGCCGGGGGTGCGGGCGTGCTGGAGGGCGGCGAGGACGCCGATGACGAGGTAGAGCGAGCCGCCCGCGTAGTCGCCGACCAGGTTGGCGGGGACGGCGGGGGGTTCGCCCGGGTTGCCGATCATGCCGAGGGCGCCGGTGACGGCGATGTACGCGATGTCGTGCCCGGCGGTGTGGGCGAGCGGGCCGTCCTGGCCCCAGCCGGTCATCCGGCCGTAGACGAGCCGGGGGTTGCGGGCGTGGCAGTCGGCCGGGCCCACGCCGAGGCGTTCGGCGACCCCGGGGCGGAAGCCCTCGATGAGCACGTCGGCGCGCTCGACCAGGTCCAGCACGCGGGCCGGGCCGTCGGCGGACTTCAGGTCGACGAGGACGGAGCGCTTATTGCGGTTGGTGATGTCGTAGGCCGGGTTCACGGCCAGACCGACGCCGCCGGGCCGGTCGACCCGCACCACGTCGGCCCCGAGGTCCGCGAGGAGCATGGCGGCGAACGGGCCCGGCCCGATACCGGCCAGCTCGACGACGCGCACGCCCGCGAGCGGGCCCCCGCCGCTCCCGGGCACGTTCCCCGCCGCGTTCCCTGTCACTGCCATCGAGCCCCCAGCATCCGGTGGCACCACTGCCGCCACTGTGTGACACAACTGATGTAACACCAGTGATGCTAGGAACCTGTTCCACTCAGCACAAGAGCAAGCGCTTAGCCGGTTCGTGCGTCGAGCTCCTTGACGTCCCGCTTCAGCGCGACGGTCCGGTAGCTCTCCTCCACCCATTCGCACAGCACCTCGGCGGAGGGCGCCCCCTTCTCCCCCAGCGGCACGGAGACCCAGCCGGCCTTCCCCAGCCCGTATCCGGTCGGCTCCGCGCCGGGCGCCGTCATGGCGTGGCCGTGCAGGGCCTCGTCCTTGAGCTTCACGGAGATCCCCGGCGACGGGCCGTCGGTGTTCCCGAGGAAGAGGAAGATCTTCTTGTTGACCTTCACGACGCAGTCCTCGGGCCCCCAGGGGAACTCCTCCCGCGCCTGCGGCAGCCCCAGGGCGAACTCCCGGACCGCCTCCCACCTGCGCACCCCAGCCTTCATGGGAACCTCCGCTCGTCGCGGTCCGCACGCGCCGGCGCGGACCGTCCTTCCCCACGCTAGTGCTGTGACCGGAAAGGTTCACCGCCTCGCGACGGGGCCGGAGGAATCGGCCCCCCACACGGCCGTACGACGGACACCCGCTAGCCTCAGCCACCACCGACACCGTCTGGGAGGCCCCCGATGAACGCAGCTGTCCGGCACGAACCACGCACCGCGGAACGGGAGTACGACCTCGTGCTCTTCGGCGCGACCGGGTTCGTGGGGGCGCTGACCGCCGAGTACCTCGCGGCGCACGCCCCCGCGGACTGCCGCTGGGCCCTCGCCGGCCGGGACCTCGCGAAGCTGGAGCGGCTGCGCGAGCGGCTGACCGCCCTCGACCCGCGCTGCGCGGACCTGCCGCTGCTGCGCGCCGACGCCCAGGACGCCGCGGCGACGCGCGAACTGGCCGCCTCCACCCGGGTACTGGCCACGACCGTGGGGCCGTACGTCTGGTACGGGGCCCCGCTGGTGGCGGCCTGCGCCGCGGCGGGCACCGACTACCTGGACCTGACCGGCGAGCCGGAGTTCGTGGACCGCATGTACGTCGAGCACGACGCCCGGGCCCGCGAGAGCGGCGCCCGCATCGTGCACGCCTGCGGCTTCGACTCCGTCCCGGCCGACCTCGGGGCGTACTTCACGGTCGGCCAACTGCCGGCCGGGGTTCCGCTGACCGTGGACGCCTTCGTGCGCTCCAACGCCCTGTTCTCGGGCGGCACCTTCACCACCGTGCTGACCGCGCTGGGCCGCGGACCGCAGAACCTGGCCGCCGCCCGCGCGCGCCGGATGCACGAGCCCCGGCTGCTGGGCCGTCGGGTACGGGTGCCCGTGGGCGCGCCGCGCTTCAGCCGGGAGACCGGGACCTGGGCCCTGCCCATGCCCGTCCTGGACGTCCAGGTCGTGGCCCGTTCGGCGGCGGCGCTGGAGCGGTACGGCCCGGACTTCCGCTACCGGCACTACGCCTCCGTACGGCACCTGCCCGTCGCGGTGGGCGGTACGGCGGCGGTCGGCGGGTTGGCCGCCCTCGCGCAGATCCCGCCGGTGCGCCAGTGGCTGGCGGGCCGCTGGGAGCCGGGCCAGGGCCCGGACGCGGAGCGGCGGGCACGCAGCTGGTTCAGCGTGCGGTTCGTGGGCGAGGGCGGCGGCCGCCGGGTGTTCACCGAGGTCTCGGGCGGCGACCCGGGGTACGGGGAGACCGCGAAGATGTTCGCGGAGTCCGCGCTCTGCCTCGCCTACGACGCCCTGCCCGAGCTCTCCGGCCAGCTGACCACCGCCGTCGCGATGGGCGACGCCCTGCTGGACCGGCTCCGGAAGGCGGGCATCCGCTTCCGGGTGGCGGCCTCCGACTGAGGCGCCGCGACGGCTCAAAGGCGACAGCTCAAGCGGTGGCTCAAGCAGTGGCCCAAGCAGTGCCTCAAGCGGTGCCTCAGGCGGTGGCTTCGCGCAGGGCCCGGCGGCACAGGGAGTCGGCGTGCCGGGTGGTCTCCGGGATCCGGAAGCGGGGGCTCAGCGCCAGGGCGTGCGCGCAGGCGTTGTCCAGGGAGACCCGGTGGCCCACCGACACGTACACGGGCTTGATGCCGTCCTGCGTGCGCAGCGCCCGCCCGACGACCTCGCCGTCGGGTGCGCGGAGCGGGGAGAGGTCCCCGCGCCGGGCACCCGGTTCCTCGTAGGTGAAGGTGAACGGGTTCTTCGCGACGCCGATGACCGGCAGCCCGGTGACCACCCCGAGGTGGCAGGCGAGCCCGAACCGGCGCGGATGGGCCAGCCCGTAGCCGTCGCACACCACCAGACCGGGCGTGACCGTCAGTGCTTCCAGCGCGGCGAGCACGGTCGGCAGCTCACGGAAGGCGAGCAGCCCGGGCACGTAGGGGAAGCTGACGCGGCCGACGGAGGTGGCCTCCTCGACGACCTCCAGGGTGGCGGCGTCGAGAACGACGGCCGCGGCGGCCACCAGGTCGCGCTCGTCGTCGTAGGCCACGTCGACACCGGCGATCAGCCCTTCGCCGGGCGGGGGTCCGGTTTCGGCCAGGACGACCAGGTCGCGCAGTTCGTCCTGTATCGCCCTGGCTTCGGCCTCGTCGGCCGGAGTCTTCGCACTCGTCATAGTGGTGCGAGAGTAGCCTGACGATCATGTTCGTCATGGAGCTCACCTACACCGCGCCCGTAGAAGCCGTCGAAGAAGAGATGGACGCGCACATCGCCTGGCTGGACGGCTACTACGCGGCCGGCATCTTCCTCGCCTCGGGCCGCAAGGTTCCGCGCGACGGGGGCATGATCCTGGCCGGCGGGGTCTCCCGCGCGGAGATCGAGAGGATCGCGGCCGAGGACCCCTTCACCGTGGCGGGCGTCTGCGCCTACCGCATCACCGAGTTCCTCGCGACGAAGACGTCCGCGGACCTGGCGACGGTGCGGGAGAGCCCGGTGGTGTAGCGGGGCGCGGACCGGCCCGGAGCGGGTGGTCCGGAGCGTGCTTTGGGCCTGTGGAGTGAGCGGGAACCGGCCGTACTACGAGGGCTCCGGGGCCTGCGAACAGACCCCGGATGCCCGCGCCACCCGTCACCCTGTGCGATCACACAGGCGCATTCAGGCCATTCGGTGACACAGCTCACTCCGGCTCGCGTGCACGGATTCACCGAATCGCGCGTCTATCCCGTTGCCGGGCCCCCACCCCGCGGTCCGGCACGAGATCCGCCGCAAGGGAGTCAGCCTTGATCACTGTCATCGAGCAGGCCGTGCAGGCCCGACTGGTCGCCACCGCACCGAAGGTCGACACCGTACCGGTCACGCTCTGCTACGACCGGTCGGATCCCTTCGCCGTCCGGATGGCCTTCCCCGCGCCGGCGACCCTGGAGGGCATCGAGGTCTCGTGGACCTTCTCCCGGGAGCTGCTGGAGTCCGGGCTGGTCCGCCCGTCCGGCCACGGGGACGTGCGCGTGCGCCCGTACGACGCCGACCGGACCACCGTGGAGTTCCACGCCCCCGAGGGGGTCGCGATCGTGCTGATGGTGACGACCGAGCTGCGCCGCTTCCTGGAGCGGGCCTCCACGATCGTGCCGCCCGGCCTGGAACACCTGTACCTCGACATGGACCAGAGCCTCGCGGATCTGATGCGCGGCTCCTGCTGACCCTCCGCACCGGATCCGGCCCCTTCCGATCCGGCGGCCGCGCCCGCTTCCCTTAATTCGTTTGCCGGCGGCTCCGGCCGGCCCGTAGCTTCGTAGACGCCCCATCGCCGTCGAAACGGAGCAGGACGTTGCTTCTCTGAGGTCCGAGACACCGACCACCGCCCTCACCCGCGGTGCGCTGTCTCCCCCGCGTTGCACTCACCACTCACGCAACCTGGAGGCCTCCATGAGTCCTGCTCCCACCTTCATCACCTGCTCCGACCTGTCCTTCGACTGGCCCGACGGCACGCCCGTCTTCGAGGGGTTCCAGTTGACCGTCGGCCCCGGCCGTACCGGCCTGATCGGGCGCAACGGCTGCGGCAAGTCCACCCTGCTGAAACTCATCACGGGGGAACTGAAGCCGAGGGATGGCCAGTTGGCCGTATCCGGCACCGTCGGCCAGCTACCGCAGACCGTCACCTTCGACACCGCCCTCCGGGTGGACGAGGCGCTCGGGGTCCACACCGCCCGGGCCGCCCTGCACGCCATCGAGGCGGGTGAGGCGACCGAGGCGAACTTCGCGGCGGTCGGCGACGACTGGGACGTGGAGGAGCGCGCCCTCGCCACGCTCGACCAGCTCGGGCTCGGCGGGATCGGCCTGGACCGCACCGCCGGCGAACTGTCCGGCGGGGAGTGCGTGTTGCTCCGGCTGGCCGCTCTGCTGCTGAGCCGTCCGGACGTCCTCCTGCTGGACGAGCCCACCAACAACCTCGACCTGCGGGCCCGGCGCCGGCTGTACGCGGCCGTCGAATCCTGGTCCGGGGTGATGCTCCTGGTCAGCCACGACCGGGAGCTGCTGGACCGGGTCGACCAGATCGCCGACCTGCGCGAAGGAGAAGTCCACTGGTACGGCGGCAACTTCACGGACTACGAGGAGATGCTCGCGGCCGAGCAGGAGGCGGCCGAGCGCATGGTCCGGGTCGCGGAGGGCGACGTACAGCGACAGAAGCGCGAACTGGCGCAGGCGCACGCCAAACTGGCCCGGCGCAAGCGGTACGGCCAGAAGATGTTCGACACCAAGCGCGAGCCGAAGATCGTCATGGGTGCCCGCAAGCGTGCGGCCCAGGAGTCGGCGGGCAAGCACCGCATCATGCACACCGAGAAGCTGGCGGAAGCGGAGGAGCGCCTCGACCAGGCGGAGCTGGCGGTGCGCGACGACGCCGAGATCCGGATCGAACTGCCCGCCACCCAGGTGCCGCCGGGCCGCCGCGTGTTCACCCTGAGCGCCTTGCACCCGGTCCACGGCGGCGCGATCCCGGGCGAGTGGGAGCTGCGCGGTCCGGAGCGGATCGCGCTGGTGGGGGCCAACGGCTCGGGCAAGACCACCCTGCTGCGCACGATCGCGGGGGAACTGGCCCCGCTGTCGGGCGAGTCGGTGACCCATGTCCCGGCCCGGTTCCTGCCGCAGCGGCTCGACGTACTGGACGACGAGCGCTCGGTCGTGGAGAACGTGGCGCGGTTCGCTCCGCACGCGACGAACAACCTGATCCGGGCGCGGCTCGCGCGCTTCCTGTTCCGGGGTGCGCATGCGGACCGGCCGGCCGGCACGCTGTCGGGCGGCGAGCGGTTCCGGGCGACGCTGGCGGCGCTGCTGCTCGCGGAGCCGGCCCCGCAGCTGCTCATGCTGGACGAGCCGACGAACAACCTGGACCTGGCGAGCGTACGGCAGTTGACCGATGCCCTGGATTCCTACGAGGGGGCGCTCGTGGTGGCCAGCCATGACGTGCCGTTCCTGGAATCGATCGGCATCACGCGGTGGCTGCTGCTCGACGACGGGCTGCGGCCGACGACGGCCGAGGAGGTCCGCCGGTCGCTGTGGCACGGGTGAGCGCGAAAGCGGGGGCGGGGACGGGGACGGGGAGGGGGACGGGCACGGGGACGAGGACGGGCGCTAACGCGGCATGGGCAGTAACGCCCATGACTTGGTGCCTCCCATCGGGGTGAGCACCGGGGTGAGTCCCCAGTCCCCGCCGCAGGACTCGACCACCGCCTCGAGCAGCCACATCCCGCGGCTGCGCCGGCGCCGGCATTCCTCGCTCGCCTCGGGCGAGGAATGCGCGGGGTGCTGGTCGAAGACGACGATCCGCAGCGCGTCGAACTGCCAGCGGACTTTGAGCACCATCTCCTTGTCGGGCGTGAACCGGTAGGCGCAGGCCACGAGTTCGGAGGCGGCGAGGGCCGCGGTGTCGCACAGGTCGGGCAGTCCGTGCCGGTCGAGCAGGGACCGCAGCGCGCCACGGGCGCTGCCCGCACAGTGGGCGCCGCCCGGCAGGCCTATGGAGTAGCTCAGTTTCTCCGCCCCTGGCGGGGCCTGCCGGATCTCGTGGACGGACCGCAGGCCACGGAGAGTGCCCGTCATCGTGCTGCTCCAAGGTTCTGAGGTGCTGAATGCCTGGATGGCCGTGTGGTCATACAAGAGCTGGAGGTCGCCCCGTGTGAGACTTGCGCTACCGACCGTAGCGCAACGTGGTGCACAGTGCTACTACTTGTACGACGACTTGCCGTTTTCTCATGTCATTTCCGGACTCGTGAGGGCACTCCCGCATGCCCGGCCGGAGGAGGGGGGACCTGTGCCACCGAGGAGTACGCCGACCGCGCGCCAGCAGCGCCTGGGCTCCGAGCTGCGCAAACTCCGCGAGCAGTCGGGCATGTCGGTGCAACAGGCGGCGGCGCTCATGGGGGTGGACCGCACCAGGATCCCCAACATCGAATCGGGCCGGATCGCGATCGGCGCCGAGCGCGTCCGCACCCTCGCCTTCAACTACGACTGCCCCGACACGGGGCTGGTCGACCTGCTCGCCTCGATGGCCCAGGAGCGCGACAAGGGATGGTGGGAGCAGCACCGGGGAATGCTGCCGCCCGCACTCCTGGACATCTGCGAACTGGAGCACCACTCCGTCGAGTTGCATACCGCCGTGACCACGCACATACCCGGACTGCTGCAGACCGAGGCGCACGCACGGGCCGTTTTCGACACCGCCGACCCACCGCTGCCCGAACCCGACCTGCAGGCGCGGCTCGCCCTGCGGATGCACCGCCAGCAGGTGTTCGCGCGCGAGGCGCCGCCGCTGTACGAGGCGGTCGTGCACGAGGCGGCGCTGCGCATGCAGTTCGGCGGTCCGAAGGTGGCGCGGGCGCAGCTCGAACACATACTGGAACAGTCGGAGCGGGCCCGTACGACCGTGCGCGTGATTCCGTTCACCGCCGGCGGGTTCCCCGGCGCCGGCCAGTCCTTCACGTACGCGGCCGCCACGATCAGCGAGCTGGACACCGTGCAGCTGGACAGTTCGCACGGCTCGATGTTGCTGGATTCGCAGATGAAGCTGCTCCGCTACCGGGGCCTGCTGGAGCGGCTGCGCTCCCTGGCGCTGCCGGCCCGCGACTCCCGCGATTTCATCCGCGCCATCGCACAGACCCTCTGACCGGGCCGAACGGCCGACCGGCTGACTGACCACCGAGCCGGATCCGACGAGGAGACGAGAGAACGACATGGGCACGACGACCACGACCGCGACCACGCCGGCGACCCCGTCGGCGACGTCCGGCATCGCCTGGGACGAGGCGTTCTGCAGCGAGGGGGCGAACTGTTTCCGCTTCGGGCGGGACGCCGAGGGGAAGGCTTACATCGGAACCACCGAGTCCGCCGTCTACGTCACGGACTCGATCGATGCGCTCCGTGCGCTGATCTCGGCCGTCAAGGCGGGAGCCGCGGACCACCTGCTCGCGTGACTTTAGTCCCTTCAGGCCACGCCAGGCCCCCTTCAAACTGCATGGATAACCGGACGTAACCGGACAGAGTGACCCTTGGGGCTTGGCTGGTCTTGATGTCGCGCTTAACCTACGACTCCGTAGGCTACGGAACCGTAGGTAATTCGCTTTGCACTCAGGAGTACCCGTGACGATCACCTCTCCCCACCTCGGCAGCTCGGAGGCGTGGACGGACGCCAAGCTGCTGTTCGCGCTGGAAGAAGTGGTCGAGAAGGAGCTCAACCGCCATCTGACGGCCACCAAGGACTGGATGCCCCACGAGTACGTCCCGTGGAGCGACGGCCGCAACTTCCCCGGATTCTTCGAGGACGGCGAGGCCTGGGACCCGGCGCAGTCCAAGGTCACCGAGATCGGCAAGATCGCGCTCGTCGTGAACCTGCTGACCGAGGACAACCTCCCCAGCTACCACCACGAGATCGCCTCGCTTTTCGGCCGCAACGGCGCCTGGGGCACCTGGGTGCACCGCTGGACCGCCGAGGAGGGCCGCCACGGCATCGTGATGCGTGACTACCTGCTGGCCTCGCGCGCCGTGGACCCGGACAAGCTCGAAGCATTCCGGATGCAGCACATGTCGGAGGGGTTCGAGTCCGACAACCGCCACTCGATGCTGCACTCCGTGGCGTACGTGGCCTTCCAGGAGCTCGCGACCCGCATCTCCCACCGCAACACCGGCCACCAGTCCGGTGACCCGGTCTGCGACCGCATGCTGGCCCGCATCGCGCAGGACGAGAACCTGCACATGATCTTCTACCGCAACCTGCTGGGCGCGGCCTTCGAGATCGCCCCGGACCTGACGATGCAGGCCGTGCGCGACGTCGTGGTCGACTTCCGGATGCCCGGACACGGGATGCCCGGCTTCGAGCGGATGGCCGCGCAGATGGCGATCGGCGGGGTCTACAACCTGCGGATCCACCACGACGACGTGCTGAGCCCCGTGATCCGCTTCCTGAAGATCATGGACATCGACGGCCTCGGCCCCGACGGGCAGAAGGCCCAGGAAGAGCTCGGTCTCTTCATGAACGGCCTGGACTCCGAGGCCCGCAAGTTCGACGAGCGGCTGGCCGCCCGCGCAGCCCGCATCGCGGCCCGCAAGGCCTGATCCGTCCCCTGCGCCGCGACTGACCGGTTTCCGCTCGCTCATGCGGGTGACGACGATTGCCCTGGCAGAGCCCCGCTCTGCCAGGGTTTCGCGTCATGACCGCCATGACGCCGCTCCAGGTGGAGATCGACCAGCTGGCCCGCCTCACCAACGCCCTGGACACCTCGCTGACCGCCCTGCGGGAAGCCCGGCGCGAGCTGGAACACGTACGGGCCGACCAGCTGGGCACGAGGGACCTCGACGCGGCGTGCGACGGCTTCCAGGACAGATGGGGCCACGGCACCAAGGAGCTCGCCGGGCGGATCAAGGCCGTACGCGAGGGCGTGCGCCGTAGCGCCGCCGAGTACGCGGAGCTCGACGAGGCCATCCGTGCGGCCTTCCGGCAGGCGGGGCGAGCCCGTGGCTGACTCCCCGGCGCCCAAATCCCCGGCCCCCAACTCCCCCAGCGCCGGCTCCCCCACCGCCGACGGCCCCTCCGTCGACTTCTCCGCGCTCGGCTTCGACCCGGCCCCGGGGGGCCCGTTCGCGGTCCTGGCCCTGGCGAAGAAGCTCCGCTCCTCGGCGGATTGCCTCGGGGAGACCTCCCGCGTCGTCGACGCCCTGGTCTCCCACAGCTCGGCCTGGCAGGGCGAGGCCGCCACCGCCTTCCGCGCCTCGCTGTCGCGGGAGCTCCCCCGCCACCTCAAGGCGGCCCACACCTCACTGGCGGAGGCCGCGCGCCGGCTGGCCGGCTGGCACGACACCCTGGCCGCCCACCGCACCCTGGCCGCCCGCTACGCGTCCCGGGCCGCCGCGGCCACCACCGACGAGGCCCTCACCGACGCCCGCCGACTGGCCGCCGAGCTGGCCTCGGAGCACTCCACGGCGGCCCGCAGGGTGGCGGACAGCCTGACCGCGACGGCCGAGCGGCTGGCGCCGAAGGAGCCCGGGCTGCTGGAATCGGTCTGGAACAAGATCGTCGACGATCCGGCGGACGCCCTCTCGAACGCGGCCGCCATCCTGGGAGCCGCCGGCGCGGCCGTCGCGCTCTTCTTCCCGCCGGCCGGGATGGCGATCATGCTGGTCGCGGGCGGGCTCTCGCTGGCCGCCCTGACCGCGCACCTCGCGGACCCCGGCTTCCGCAAGCCGCTGGCCGACGGTTTCACCCGGGGCAAGTTCGACGCCGCGTTCTGGAAGAACAGCGTGACGCTGCTCGGCGACGGCCTCGGCGCCGTCCCGGGCGTGGCCGCCGTCGCCACCGGCGCGAGGGCCGGTACGGTCGCGGCCCGCGCTGCCATGGCGGTCCCGGAGGCCGGCGCCCTGGCGGGCGTCTCGCCGGGCGCGGGGGCGTTCGCCCGCACGACGTGGAACACGGCGGACGAACTGCGCAAGGTGGAGAGCCCGCTCACCGCGTGGGCCCTGCGGTCGTCGACGCCCGAGGTCAGGGAGCGGGTGGGAGTGGCCGTGGCCGGTACCGGAGCGGCCACGGCCGCCGCCGACTACACGGGCGACGACACGTCCGTGGACCGCGGTTCCACGGCGGTCGACGGCACCCGCGTCGTCGTGGAGGACGCTCCGTCCACGGTCGCGAGGTCGGCCCGGCTCTGGACGCTGGTGCAGCCGTGATCAACCGCTCCGTCCCGCCGGTCTGGTTCCGGCTGCCGCCCGGGTTCCACGACATCCGCCCCGAGGACCGGGAGGTCCTGGAGGAGGTCGCCGAAGCCCTGGGGGCTCTGGGCGGCACGGGCGGCACGGATGCGGGCGCGAGCTCCGGTGGGGGAGCCGGTGCGGATGCCGGATTCGGTGCGGAGTCGCAGCTCGGCCGGCTGATGGACCGCCTCGACGAACTCGCCGGCCAGCCCGGCCTGCACCTGGTCCACACCGCGGTCGGCCTCCACCCCGAGGGCCCGGAGACCGTCTCCACCTCGCTGTTCTCCCTCGCCGTCCGGACCACCGAAGACTCCGGCGCCGGGGCCGGTGTGGCACGCACGGCCCTGGCCCTGGCCCGGTCCGCGCTCGGGAGCGGCGCGACGCGCAGGTTCCTCGACCTGGCCTCCGGGCTCCCGTGCGCGCTGGTCTGCGGGGTCCTCCCCGTGCCCGGCGCCGATCGGGAGCTGTTCCAGGCCAGGGCCGTCACGGCGCATCCCGACGGACGCCACCTGCTGCTGCTCGACCTCACCAGCACGGCCACCGGGCACGCAGATGCGTACACCGCCATCCTGGAGGCGGTCGCGCACACGATCGCCTTCGCCGATCCCGGGCCGGCGCCGCCCGGGCCGCCCGGGCCGCCCGGCGGCGCCGGGACCTCGCGGATCCTGGAGCTGCTGGGGTGAGCCCGGGGCCGCGCGGCGGTCAGGGTCGTCGGCGCAGGGCCTGGCGTTCGGCTTCGGACAGGCCGCCCCAGACGCCGAAGCGTTCGTCGTTGGCCATGGCGTAGTCCAGGCAGGGTTTGCGGCCCTCGCAGGCCCCGCACAGCCGCTTCGCGTCGCGCAGCGAGGAGCCGGGCTCCGGGAAGAAGAAGCCCGGGCCCGTCTGGGCGCAGAGGGCGAGCTCGTACCAGGCCGGTACGGCGGTGACGGTATCGGTATCGGTGGTGTTCATCGACATGCCGCAGAGCCTGTCCGGCGGCGATGGACGTCCGATCAACGCCTGATCAACAGCCACAGAGTGAACGACCGTGCGTGCGATGATTTCGGTACCATGGCGGCATGGCAGACGGACGCGTGGAGCGCGGGAACCAGACCCGGCGGACGGTCCTGGAACGGACGATGAGCATCGCCTCGGTGGACGGCCTGGAAGGGCTGTCCCTGGGGAAGATCGCCACGGATCTGGGGCTGAGCAAGAGCGGCGTGTTCGCCCTCTTCGGTTCCAAGGAGGAGCTGCAGCTCGCCACCGTGCACGCCGCCCGGGACGTCTTCGTCGAGCAGGTCGTGCGGCCCGTACGGGACGAGCCCGCCGGGCTCGCCAAGGTGTGGCGGCTGTGCGAGAGCTGGCTCGACTACTCCGGCCGCCGGGTCTTCCCCGGCGGCTGCTTCTTCTACTCCGCCTCCGCCGAGTTCGATTCGCGCCCCGGGCCCGTCCGCGACGAGATCGCCAAGACCCGCGGTGCCTGGACGCGGTACATCGAGCGGATGCTCGACGAGGCCCGGCTGGCGGGCGGGTTCAGCGAGTCGGCCGCGGCCGACGTCGATGTCGTGGAGCAGCTGGCCTTCGAGATCATCGCGATGATGGAGCTGGCCAACGCGCACTCCGTACTGCTGGAGGACACCACGGCCTACGACCGGGCCGCGCGGGGCATCCTCGCCCGGCTGCGCGCGGCGACGGCCGCCCCGGAGGAACTCCCGGAGCGGCCGCCCGTACTCGTGTTCCCGGTCGCCGGTTTCTCCGCCGGCGACGCTCCGGCCGTCAGCCTCCCGGCCGCTTCGGCCGCGCCGGAGGGCTGAGCCGCATCGTGGCGCCCGTGACCGCCGCGCCCAGCGCGGCGAAGGCGGTCAGCAGGAAGACTCCCCGCCAGTGGTCCCCCGCGCCGGACCCGGTGAGCAGGGCCGCCGTCCCGGCGACGCCGAGCGCGCCGCCGAGCTGGCGGGCCGTCATCAGCAGGCCGGTACCGGCCGCGAAGCGCTGTGGCGGGAGGCCGGCCGAGGCCGTCGTGGACAGCGCGGTCACCACGACCCCGATGCCGAGGCCGCCGAGAAGGCCCGCGGGCAGGAAGATCTGGGCGTACGAGGTGGACTCCCCGACCCAGCCCCACAGCAGCAGGGCATTGGCGGCGAAGAGCAGCGATCCGACGGTGACGGCGGCCCCTTGGAGGCGGGCGGGGACCCGGCGGCCGACGACCAGCGCGCCGGCCATGGCGAGGACGGCGCCCGGCGTGACGCCGAAGGCCGCTTGCAGGACCGAGAAGTTCCAGCGCTCGATGAGGTAGGACGGGCCGGTCAGCAGCCAGGCGTACATGGCCGCGCCGAAGAGCAGGGCGCCGATGTTGGCGCGGGCGAAGAGCGGGTCGTGCCACAGGTCGCGGTCGACGGCCGGGGCGGGGTGGCTGCGCGAGCGGCGCAGCGCGAGGGTGCCCGCCAAGGCGCCGCCGACGACCAGGGCGAGCACCTTCGGATCGGTCCAGCCCCACTCCGCACCCTGGGAGAGCCCGGCCACCACTCCCCCGATGCCGAGGGCGAGCGCCGTCGTACCGACGGGGTCGGGGAGCCGGCGTCCGGTGCGGGGTTCCCGGGGGACGACGCGGACGGCGGCCCAGGCGACGGCCAGGCCGAGCGGGACGTTGATGAGGAAGATCGCACGCCAGTCCCACCACTCGACGAGCAGTCCGCCGATGGTCGGGCCGACGGCGGCGGCCAGTCCGCCCGCCGCCGACCAGGCACCGAGGGCGGCGGCCCGGCGCGCGGGCGGGGTGTGGGCCAGTACGAGGCCCAGCGCGGCGGGGATCATCCCGGCGGCGGCCGCTCCCTGAAGGGCGCGGGCCAGGACCAGCAGCTCGGCGGTGGGGGCCGCGCTGGCGGCGAGCGAGGTCAGGGTGAAGGCGAGGGTCGAGCCGAGGAACAGGGCCCGGCGGCCCAGGGTGTCCGCGAGCCGGCCGGCCGCGGCGAGCAGGGCGGCGAACAGTACGGCGTAGGCGCTGACGACCCAGGTCAGGCGGGCCAGCGACACCTCGGGGAAGGCCCGGCGCAGGTCGGGGAAGGCGACGTTGACGACGGTGGCGTCGAGGAAGGCGAGGAAGGTGACGGCACTGGCAAGCGCGAGCACCCGCCCGCCCCCGGGGCCGCCCTCGACCCCTTGCCATCCGGAATCGGGCACGGAGGACACGGGCGGCGAGGGTACGGGTGGCGAGGGTACGGGCGGGGTGGCCGACTCGGGCGCGGCGGGTTCGGGGCGGGTGGAGGTCATCGGGTGGCTCCCGCGGTCTCGGCCGGGCCCGCCGCACGGGTCTGCGACGGGGTCGTGTTCAGGAACTCCACAGTCGTCGCGATGACTTGTGGGTCGAGGAGGATGCGGCGGTGACCGAGTCCGCTCGTCTCGATCAGGCGGGCCCGCTCCCCGTAGGCCGCCGCGAGGTCGCGGGACTGGGTGGGGGCCGCGGTGTCGTCGTCCGCGTCGTGCACGAGCAGGATCTCCGAGGGGATCTCCTCGGGGTGGTGGCACGCGTCGAAGCGGGGCCAGATGCCGGGCTCGGCCGGGAAGAGCCGACGCTGGATGTGGCGCCGCATGGCGTCCTCGACGGCCTGGTTCACGCCCAGCATCGCCCGGAACCGCGCGGCGAGGAAGTCGAAGTCCGCGATGGCGCCGATGCCGGCGATCCGGTCGGCCCGGATCCCGTCCCGCAGCGCGAAGAAGGTGGACACCACCCCGAAGGAGTGGGCCAGGACGGCCGAGAACTCCCCGTACCGTGCGTGCAGTTGGCGGATGATCTCGCGCTGCCGGAGGATGGTGGTGGCCCGGCCGCCGGACGCGCCGTGCCCAGGTGCGTCGAAGGAGACCACGGTCCGGCCCTCGGCCAGCAGCGCCTCGACGAACCCGGCGAAGCGCGAGGCGCGCGAGGTCCAGCCGTGCACGATGAGAACCGGCCGGTCGCCGTCGCCCCAGCGGTACGTGGTCACGGGTATCCCGTCCACGACGAGCCGGCCGGTCACGGCCCGGGCCATGACCTCCACTTCGCCCGGCTTCACCTTCGGCCGGCCGAGCGGCCGCACGAACAGCGCGAACGCCACCCGCCCGACGGGGCCCGGGGCGACCCGGGCGGTGATGTTGAGGGTCGTGCTCAGGAGTGAAGCCATGGGGTGCATGCCCGGTTCTCCGGATCTCCTCAGAGTGGCCAGACTGCGCTGGCGGGTCAGGGTAGTGAAGAGATATTAGCACGATCGTTCGTGTTGTTATGGATGGATCGCGCGAGCCTGATTCCTGCGCGGTCGCCCTCGCCCTTGCCCTCGCCCTCGCCCTCACGCTCGCCAACGAAGGTAGTCGACGCCGATCCACCGACCAGGCGAACTGCGTTCGCCATCAAGGATTTTGATGACCCACCCCTGCCGGTCGCCCGACCGGATTCGGGGGGTAGCCCCACCCGGGTCGGGTGGGCCGCCGGATGTCCCCGACCCCCGGCCGCCGCGGATCCTGTGACGAGTCAAGAGACTTCGGCGGCGAACAGGGACACCACGATGACCAGCACAGGCACAGGCACTGGCACAGGCACAGGGACAGGCGCAGGCGCAGGCACTGGCACAGGTGCGGGCACACGCACAGGCCCCCGCACGGGCACTCACCGGCGCGCGGCAGCGGCGGCGGTGCTCCTCGCCCTCATGGTCGCCACCGCCGGCCCCGCCGCGGCCGCCACCGCCACCACCGGCCGCTCAACCGCCGGACCGCACGGGCCCGTCGGGCCGGTCGGGATCTGGCGGCTCGACGGCTACGGCACCGTGCTCCGCGTGGAGTCCGGCCGGCTCCAGGAGTACCAGGTCACCGGAATCAGCTGCCTGCCCGGCGCGAGCGCGCAGCGGGTCCCGGGCAGCGGGAGCTCCGCGGCCTTCCGCTACGCCACCGAGGACGGAGAGGTCCTCACCGTGCGCCCCGGAAGCGTGCACGTCGAGGGGTCGGTCGGCGACCGCGCGACCCGCCGCCTCGCCGCCCTGCCCGAGCGGTGCCGCGAGGCCCAGGAGCCCGGCCCCGCCGCGGACCCGGTCGCCACCTTCGACGTGTTCTGGCAGACCTTCGCGGAGAACTACCCCTTCTTCGCCGCCAAGGGCGTCGACTGGAACGCGGTACGCGAGAGCCACCGCCCCCGCGTACACGCCGGGACCACAGAGGACGAACTCTTCGCCGTCTTCCAGGAGATGCTCGCCCCGCTGCACGATGCACACGTCCGCCTCTTCGACGGCGGCGACCGGTTCTTCGGCGAGGTGCGCCCTGGCACCGTGATGCCGACCCTCGAACTCGAGACCCGGGTCAAGGCCTACATCCAGGAGGTGGATCTCGGCGGACACGCGCCGCAGGAGTTCGCCCAGGGACGCATCTCCTACGCCGACCTGCCCTACGGCCGCGGCTACCTGCGCCTCTCCGGCTTCGGCGGCTACACCGAGAGCGGCGACTTCGCCTCCGAGAGCGCCGAGCTCGACCGCGTCCTGGAGAGCGTCTTCACCGCCGAGCGCACCGCCCGCCTGCGCGGCCTGGTCATCGACCTGCGCATCAACGGCGGCGGCTCCGACGAACTCGGCCTGCGCCTGGCCGCCCGGCTCACGGACCGCCCGTACTTCGCCTACGCCAAGCGCGTGCGCAACGACCCCGACGACGCGACCCGGTTCACCCGCCCGCAACCCCTCTACGTCCAGCCCGCACGGGGCCCCCGCTACACCGGGCCGGTCGCCGTGCTCACCGGTGGCTCCACCGTGAGCGCGGGCGAGACCTTCACCCAGGCCCTCCTGGAGCGCCCCGGCCGGACGGTCCGCATCGGCGAGCCGACCCAGGGGGTCTTCTCCGACGTCCTCGGCCGCACCCTCCCCAACGGCTGGGAACTCGGCCTGCCCAACGAGCAGTTCCTGACCCGTACCGGGAAGACCTTCGACGGCCCGGGCATCCCGGTCGACGTCACCACCCCGGTCTTCACACAGGCAGAGTTCGACGCCCACCGCGACTCCGCCTTCACCGCCGCCCTACGGCACCTTCCCCGGACCTGAAGGGCGTTGCAGAAGGCTCCGTGTTGTGCCCGGTCATCCAGCGCCTGCGTCCGCTGCCGGCGCTGGAGCCGGCCCCGCGGCTGGTCGCCGACGTGGACCGGATGCGGATCGTGGACGGAACCCTGACCCCGGTCCGCGACCGCACCGTTGGCGCCTCGTCGAGGAACTACCGGCTCCCGGCGAACGTGCAGGTCATCATCATCTGGTCGTCGCCTCAGCCCGGCCGACGCAGTTCGATCAACCAGCGGCTCGGACCAGCCGGCTCAAGTGCGGGAGCACACCTCGCAGGTCGTCGTCCTCCACCGCAACCGTCGCAGCCATCCGCGCTTGCTTCGAGGCGTTGAATGCCACGGCCACCCCGACCGAGGCGAACAGCGGCAGGTCGGAACGGCTGTCTCCCACTGCCCCGCACGAGAGGGGGTCCAACCCCAGCTCTTGCGCCTGCGTGAGGGCGAAGTCCCGCTTGTCGTACTCGTCGAAGTGGCGGGCGACGCGCCCCGTGAACCGGCCTCCGGCGGTCTCCAGCCGAGGTCCGCTGAACGAATGGAAGCCGAAGCGGTCGGCCAGGTAGCCGCCGACCGGGGACCAAGCCAGGGTCGCCAGGACAGGCACCAGCCCGTTGCTCCAGCACCAGCCCACGGTCTCCGAAATGCCCGAGACCAGGGGAAGCCCGTCGAGCCGGCCGAGGACCTGCTCTTCGGACGCGCCTGCCCAGCCCGCCGCATCCAGCTCCGAGACTTGGCGATTGTCGAGGGCGCCAGAGGCGTACCCGTCCTCCGCCTCGGCCAACTCGTCGCGATATCCGAGAAAGCCGGCCAGGAAGACCGACGAACTCGTCCCCGGGACGAGAGTGCCATCGACGTCGAAGAACACGGCACCTGCATGATCAGATGAGAGCACCGGCCAAGGATGCCACCACCATGTGACGCATCAGATCACCGCGTGCGTCCGGGCACTTCTGCAACACCCTTCAGAGCATTTCGCTTGGATCACCTGCCCGTTGGGCCGGGCGTGTCGGCCTTCGGCTGCCCAGCCCTGCCCCCCGTCAGGAGGGCGAGCGCCTCCCGGAGGTTGTGCTCCGCGATGCCCGTCATGAAGTCGCGGTCGGGGAAGTCGCCGTCGAGGAGGCGCAGCGGTCCGGCGACCAGGGACAGGCGCATCGCCAGCGCGTAGAACGCCAGGCGCTGTTCGTCGAGGTCGCTGCGGTCCAGCGGCGGATAGTGCTCGCCGAAGCGCAGTCGCAGGAACACGTGCTCCCACTCGATGTCGAAGAACATCAGCCCCTCGATGTCGATGAGGACCGGATGCCCGGCGCGGTCCACCAGCACGTGGTCCGGTCCGAGTTCCCCGTGGATGAGCCCGTGCCGCGAGCGCGGGCGTACGGCGGCAGCCAGTGCGCGAAGCGCGCTTTCCAGGTGGTCGCGGGAGCCTGCGATCCGCGTGTCGCGCGAGGCGGCTTCGGAGAGGTCGTCGAGGGCGCGGCCCAGGACGACCTGCGCGCACGAGCTGCCCTCCGACGTACCGCCCCCGTCGATCAGGACGACCTTCCCGAAGCGCGGACCCTCGTGCCCCTGCATCGCCCCGAGCGCCTCGGCGAGTCGCTCCATGGTCGTTCCCGCGCCGCGAGGGTCTTGGCGCAGCAATGCTTCCAGGTTCTCCCCCGGCACGTCCTCGACCACCGCGACGTCCGCCGGGTAGTGGCTCCCGCTGCGGTCGGCCAGGTGGATCCGGGGCGTGCGGATCCCCAGGCCGTCCAGCTTTCGGTGGGCGGCTTCGAACAGCTCGATGCCGGATGCCGGCGAGAACGGGTCCGCGTGGTTGCCTGCGGGGGCGGCCTGTGCCGTTGGCCAGTAGTTCTCGGCGTCGTCCCAGATGTAGACGATGGCGGTGGAGTCGTCGTCGAGGGTGAGGCGGTAGACGCCCTTCTTGCTCCCCCCTCGGAGCCGCGAGGCGCCCACGAGGCGACGCCCGCCGCCCAGACCCGCGTGCGCGAGGCCGGCCAGATGATCCCGCGTGACAGCCCTGCGTATCGCCTCCACGGCGTACCTCCCCTGAGTACCGACTGCGTCATGTCCGGCCCAGAGTCTGGCCGACCACGAGCCGCAGCCGACACCACCGCCGCAATCCACCGACGGGAACACCGTCGCTCCGCACGCCCCACCGCTCTCGGTGTTCCGCGGAACCCGGGTCAGTCCTCGTGCTTCGCGCGGCTCGGCTGGACCCGCTTGGGCTCGCCCGGCATCTTGGGATAGTCCGGCGGGTAGGGCATGTCGCCGAGGCCGTGGTCGTGTTCGTGGCGGTCGGCCAGTTCCAGCGCGGCGTCCAGGGCGAAGGCGTGCTCGTCCATGTCCGCGTGCAGATCGCCCAGTTCCGCGAAGCGGGCCGGCATCGTCACGATGTCGAAGTCGCGCGGCTCCGCATCGTCCAGCTCGTCCCAGCGCAGCGGCGCGGAGACCGGGGCGTGCGGGCGCGGACGGATGGAGTAGGCCGAGGCGATGGTGCGGTCGCGCGCCGTCTGGTTGTAGTCGACGAAGATCCGCTCGCCGCGCTCCTCCTTCCACCAGGCGGTGGTGACCTTCCCCGGCATCCGGCGCTCCAGGTCCCGGCCGATGGCGATGGCGCACCTGCGGACCTCCGTGAAGGTCCAGCGCGGCGCGATCGGCACGAACACGTGCAGGCCCCGGCCGCCCGAGGTCTTGGGCCAGCCGCGCATGCCCAACTCCTCCAGCAGTACGCGCAGTTCGTGGGCGACCGCGACCGCGTGGTGATAGTCGGTGCCCGGCTGCGGGTCCAGGTCGATGCGCAGCTCGTCGGGTCGGTCGGTGTCCTCCCGCCGGACCGGCCAGGGGTGGAAGGTGAGGCAGCCCAGGTTGGCGGCCCACAGGACGGCGGCCGGCTCGGTCGGGCAGATCTCGTCGGCGGTGCGGCCGCTCGGGAAGGCGATGTGGGCGGTGGGGATCCAGTCGGGCAGGTTCTTCGGGGCCCGCTTCTGGAAGAAGGACTCGCCCTCCACGCCGTCCGGGAACCGCTCCAGGGTCGTGGGCCGGTTGCGAAGGGCGCGGGTGATCCCGTCGGCGACCGCGAGGTAGTAGGCGGCGACGTCCCCCTTGGTGAGGCCGCGCTCCGGGAAGTACACCTTGTCGGGGCTGGACAGCCGGACGGTCCGGCCGCCCGCCTCCAGCTCGATCGCTTTGCCCGCTGCACCCATGTGCGCCACGGTAGGCGGACCCGCGCGGGCCCGCACACCGAGCGGGTCCGGGCGTACCACCGCAGAATCGGAGACATGGATCTGCCGGTCATGCCACCCGTGAAGCCGATGCTCGCCAAATCCGTGTCCAAGATCCCACCGGGCATGCAGTACGAGGCCAAGTGGGACGGCTTCCGCGCGATCGTCCACCGGGACGGGGACGAGATCGAGCTCGGCAGCCGCACCGGCAAGAGTCTGACCAGGTATTTTCCCGAGCTGGTGGAGGCCCTGAAGGCCAATCTGCCCGACCGCTGCGTGGTCGACGGAGAGATCGTCCTCATCCAGGGCGGGCGGCTCGATTTCGACCGGCTCAGCGAGCGGATCCATCCCGCCGCCTCCCGGGTGAAACTGCTCGCCGAGACGACCCCGGCCTCGTTCGTGGCCTTCGATCTGCTCGCGCTGGGTGACGACGCCCTCCTCGACGCGCCGCTCGTCGACCGCCGCGCCGCCCTGACCCGCATGCTCTCCACCGCTCGACCCCCCGTCCACCTCGCGCCCGCGACCACCGACCCCGCGCTCGCGCAGGAGTGGTTCGAACGATTCGAAGGCGCCGGGCTCGACGGGGTCGTCGCGAAACCCCTCGATCTCCCCTACCGGCCCGATGCCCGCCTCATGTTCAAGATCAAGCACGAGCGTACGGCCGACGCCGTCATCGCGGGTTTCCGTTTCCACAAGAGCGGTCCGATTGTCGGATCGCTGCTCCTGGGCCTCTACGACGCCCACGGCACCCTCCAACACGTGGGCGTCTGCGCCGCCTTCCCGATGAAGCGCCGCGCCGAGCTGATCGACGAGCTCGAACCGCTCCGGATGCCCGCCCCCGAGGGCCATCCGTGGGCCGCCTGGGCCCAGGAATCCGCCCACGAGAGCGCCCGGCTGCCCGGGGCGCAGAGCCGCTGGACCGGAAAGAAGGACCTGTCCTGGGTACCGCTGCGCCCCGAGTGGGTCTGCGAGGTGGCCTACGACCACATGGAGGGCGACCGGTTCCGGCACACCGCGCAGTTCCGCCGCATGCGGCCGGACCGGGAACCGCGCAGCTGTACGTACGCCCAGTTGGACGAGGTCGTCGGCTACGACCTCGCCGAGGTGCTGGGGTCCGCCGGCTGAGCCGGCCGGGCCGGGCCAGGCCCTCGCCAGGTCTTGAGGGTGCGCACCGCCCACGCGTGGCGGTCGGCGGCGGCGGCGACCGCAACGGTCCCGGGTCCCGGCCGCGGGAAGCCTGCGCGGGTGACGCCCGGGCGAAAGCCTCGCGGCCGAAACCCGTGCGGCCGTCCTGGACGTAAGGTCGCAGCCGGGCCCCGCACCGCCCGCCGCCCAGCAACCCGATCCGCCGAAGGACGCCCATGAGTACCGATCCCGCCGCGCGGCCCGCACCTCACGGACCCGGCAGCCGCGCCGTACCCCGCCCCCACGCCGTCGTAGGAGTCGGCGTGATCGTCGTCGGCCAGGACGGCCGGGTGCTGCTCGGGCAGGCGCACGACGGGCGCTGGGAGCTGCCCGGCGGCAAGGTCGACCCCGGGGAGGGCTTCGAACAGGCCGCCGCCCGCGAACTCGCCGAGGAGACCGGGCTGCGGGCCGCCCCCGGGGAGATCCGGATCGTCTCCATCCTGCTCGACGCCGACGCCGACGCCGCCGATGCCGATTCCGCCCCGACCCGGCTGACGGCCGCGGCCGTCACCTCGGCCGCCGCGGGCACCGCCACGGTGACCGAGCCCCACAAGATCGCCCGCTGGTCCTGGTTCGCCCCGGCCGAGATCCCGGCGGCCCTCTACGCCCCGTCCGCGGCCGCCCTGCGCGCCTGGCGGCCCGACCTCGCGCCGTACCTCCCGCACGTGCCGTCGTACGACTATCCGACCACCGCCGCATCGGGCCCGGCGGACGGCCCGGCACCCCGCTGACAGCCGGCCGCCGCCCGCCGGATTCCGCATCCCGTCGGCGCCGACGCGCACGTGTCGAACGGATCGCGCCGCGTGCTCGGCCTCAAGCGGGACGTACTGCGCCTCGTGGAGGAGGTAATCGACGACGGCGTCTTCCACGGCGGCCGCCGGACGCGCGAGCTGGAGGCGACGATCGGAGCACGCTGGGGAGGCCACGCCCTGGCCGCGAGTTCGGGAACGATGGTGCTGGGGACCGCCGTTCGGGCGCTCGGCATCGGCGTCGGTGACGAGGTGATCATGCCCGCCCTGACCTTCGTGTCGACGGCCTTCGCCGTGGCCGCCGCCGGAGCGGTACCGGTGTTCGCCGACATCGACCCGTACACCCGCTGCATCGACCCGCAGGCCGTCGAGGCGGCCGTCACCTCCCGCACGCGCGCCGTGATCCCCGTCCACATGCACGGCCTGATGGCCGACATGACCGCGATCCGCACCCTGGCCGACCGGCACTCCCTCTCCGTGATCGAGGACTGCGCCCAGGCCGCGGGCGCCACCGACGCGGGCCGTCACGCCGGATCGGTCGGCGACATCGGCTGCTTCTCGATGTGGGTCGGCAAGAACCTCGGCGGCCTCGCCGACGGAGGCCTCCTCCTCGCCCGGGACGCCGCGCTCCTGCCCCTGCTCCGCAAGCTCACCGACCTCGGCCGGGACGGCGAGCGCAACACCCACCACCTGCGCGGAGACAGGGGCCGGATGGGCGAGATCAACGCCGCGGTCATCCGCCACCAGCTCGACCTGCTGCCCGGCTGGACGGATCGGCGCCGCGCCGTGGCCCAGCGGTACACGGACGCCTTCGCCGGCCTGCCCGTCGGGACGCCCGGGGACGCGCCCGGCCGACCGCACACGTACTACAAGTACCCGCTGACGATGCCGGATCCGGCTTCCGCCAGGGCCCTCATGGACCACCTGGGCCGTACCGGGATCAGCACGGAGCAGGTCTACCCCCACACCGTTCCGCACCAGCCGGCCATGCGCGAACTCGCCCACCGCACCGCCGACATCTCCGTCAGCCTCGACCTGCTGCCCCGTACGGTGTGCCTCCCGATCGCCCCCGAAGTCACCGACGCGGAAGTGGACCGGGTCATCGAAGCCGTTCACGAGGTCCACGCCGTACGGGTCTGATTCCGTACGGGTCCGAGCCCGTACGGACCTCGGCCGTCCGGTCCGGCCCGGCGCGGCGCGGTGGCGGGCGTCAGCTCACGCTCACCACCGTGGCCACGGTGATCACGGCCATCGCCATCTGCATGTCACGGATCGCGGCGCGGATGCTCTCCGCCGCCCACTGCCCGTCGGCTATCGCCGCCGTGCGTGCGGTGATCTCCTTCCGCGGGGCTCCCGGGAAGGCCAGAGCGTGCAGGCCGGCGGCGTGGATGACCGTGATGAGGCTCGCGGTGCGCTCGTCCGGTTCCGCGCCCTTGGAGACCGCGGAGGCGAGCCGCTCGCGCAGTTCGCGCTCGATCGTGCCGTCGGCCTCCGGGTAGCGGCGCACCGGGAACACCCCCAGCGCCTTGCGCCGCTCCTCCACGACCACCCCGCGCCCGCTCAGCCGCTCCACGGCCGCGCCGACGGCCTTGGCCTGGTCCTTCGTCAGCCACTCGCCGACCCGGCGCTTGCTCCGGCCGCGCATCCAGGTCCGTATCGCCTCGATCCGGCCGTCGAGCAGTTCCTCCCCCGTGGGCGGGGAGTCCACCAGCTCCAGGTACTTGCCCGAGACCCGCACCCGCTCCGCGAGCACCAGTTCGAGCAGGAGGGCGCCCGCCACGGCCCAGCCCACCGACTGCCGCTGCTTGACCGACCCGGACTCGTCGTCCAGCGACAGCAGCATGATCTCCTCAGCCAGTGTGATCCGCATCCCGGCACCCCCCGCACCCGTAGAACCCGTAGAACCCGTAGAACCAGCAGAACCTGCAGAACCCGTGGAACCTGTTTCCCCATCAGACGTCCACATCCGACGGGAAGTTCCCAGGTCCGAGTTCCAAGATCCGAGTTCCCAGGTCCGAGTTCCCAGGTCCGCCCTACGGCCGCCCCGCCATCGCACGCGGGGCGAAGTTCCCGTCGCCCAGGTCCTCCGCCAGCAGCCGCTTCGCGATCGCGTCCGCCGCGGCCCGCAGCTCCGCGCTGCGCGGGCGCCCCCGGTCCTTCTCCAGCTGGTCACCGAGCCACTTGGCCCACGCGTCCGAGATGACGCCCGCTTCCCGATCCCCCGCCGGGGTCTGCGTGTAGAAGCCGTTCTGCCGCTCCATGTAGCCCTCGTCCACCATCCGTTCGAAGACCGGCAGCAACACCTCCGGGGGCAGGTGCCGGCGCGAGGCGATGAGCCCCAGGCTCGCGTAGCCGACGGTGCGGGTCATCAGGTCCACCTGCATCACCGCCCACGCCCCCGCCATGTCCAGCCGGGTGTCCGAGGAGTTCACGATCCCGCGGGCCGTCTCCGGCCCCATGCTGCGCACCAGCTTGCCGACCGCCAGTTCCAGCAGCTTCGCCGAGTCCCCGGAGGCCGTGGCGGGCGAGCCGAAGCCGTCGCCCATGTCCGTGGAACCGGCCCGCGCGCTGTCGCGCAGCTTGACCTGCTTGAGGAACAGCGCGACGACGAATCCGACCACCGCCACCGGCACGGTCCACAGGAACACCGTGTGCAGCGTGTCCGCGTACGCGTTGATGACCGGCCCGGCCGCCGCCGGATCGAGCCCGTGCACGCCCTGCGGGCTCTGCGCCGCCGCGGCCAGCTGCCGGGGGTCCTGTCCGGTGGCGCGCGCGGCCTCCTCGACCGCCTTCGCCAGCGCGGGCTTCAGGGTGTTGGCGTAGATCGTGCCGAAGACGGCGGTCCCGAAGGCGCTGCCGAGGGTACGGAAGAAGGTGACGCCCGAGGTCGCGGTGCCGAGGTCGGCGTAGTCCACGGTGTTCTGCACGGCGATGGTCAGCACCTGCATGCACAGGCCGATCCCGGTACCGAGGACGAACATGTACAGGGATTCCAGCCAGGCGCCGGACTGCGGCCCCATCCGCGACAGCAGGTAGAGCCCGAGGCCCATCACGGCGCAGCCGACGATCGGGAAGATCCGGTAGTGCCCGGTCTTGCTGGTGACGTTGCCGCTGAACACCGACGCGATCAGCAGGCCGATGACCAGCGGCAGCGTCCGTACGCCCGAGACGGTGGCCGAATCCCCGTCCACGTACTGCAGGTACGTCGGCAGGAAGGTCATCGCGCCGAGCATCGCGAAGCCGACGACGAAGCTGAGGACGGAACAGACCGAGAAGACGGGGTTGCGGAAGAGCCGCATCGGCAGCATCGGCTGCGCGGCACGCGTCTCCACCAGGCAGAACAGTGCCAGCGCCACGGCGCCGCCCACGAAGAGCCCGACGATGAGCGGCGAGCTCCAGGCGTACTCGTTCCCGCCCAGGCTCGTGGCCAGGATCAGCGCGCTCGCGCCGATCGCGACCATCGCGATGCCCAGGTAGTCGATGACCGGCTTGCCGACGGCGCGCACGGAGGGGATGGTCTTCGCGGCGGCCACCACGACCAGGATGGCGATCGGCACGTTGACGTAGAACGCCCAGCGCCAGGTCAGGTGGTCGGTGAAGAGTCCGCCGAGCAGCGGCCCGATCACCGTCGCGACGCCGAAGACGGCGCCGATCGCGCCCTGGTACTTCCCGCGTTCGCGCAGCGGGACCACGTCTGCGATGAGGGCCATCGCGGTGACCATCAGCCCGCCGGCGCCGATGCCCTGGATGCCCCGCCACACGATGAGCAGGGTCATGTTGCTCGCGAGGCCGCACAGGAACGAACCGGTGATGAAGACGATGGCGGAGACCTGAAAGATCAGTTTCCGGCCGAAGAGGTCGCCGAACTTGCCGACGAGCACGGTCGCGACCGTCTCGGTGAGCAGGTACGCGGTCACGACCCAGGACATGTGGTCGCCGCCGCCGAGGTCCGCCACGATCGTGGGCAGTGCGGTGCCGACGATCGTCTGGTCCAGGGCCGCCAGCAGCACGCCGAGCATGATCGTGCCGAACACGATGTTGCGCGATCGCCGGTCGAGCACGGGTGGTGCCGCGGCGGACAGGGCGGGGGCTGCACCTTCGGCTGTGGTCACACTTCGCACTCTCACAGCGCCCCCGCCCGGCCGCATGCGGCGTTAGCCCATCCGGTCAGGGGCGCGGGCGCCCTCACCGCAGGTGGACGGGGTACGGGGCGCGGGCGAGCGGGGTGTCAGCGCAGGTAGCCCAGCCCCGGATGCTCCGCCGCGTACCCGGTCACCAGCCGCCGGGCCACCCCGACGGAGTCCACCAGCGGATGCAGCGCGAAGGCCTTGACCGCGTCAGCCCGCGATCCGCTCGCCGCCGCGGCGAGGACCTCCCGCTCGGCGGCCTTGACCGAGGTCACCAGGCCCACCGCGTGCAGCGGCAGCGGATCGACGGCGACCGGGTGGGCCCCGTTGGCGTCCACGAGGCAGGGCACCTCGATGACGGCCTCGGCGTCGAGCACCGACAGGGTCCCGCGATTGCGGACGTTCAGGATCAGGGTGGCGCGCTCGTCCCGGGCGATGGCGCGCATCAGGGCGAGGGCCACCTTCTCGTACCCGCCGGACTCCAGGTCGCTCTCCTCGCGCTCGCCGACGCCCGCGACCTCGCGGTTCTCGGCCATGTACGTCGCCTCGCGCTCGGCCCGGGTCCGGTCCCAGGCGGCCAGCGCCGCCCCGGGCGCCTGATCCGGCCGCCCGGCCTCGGCGTAGAAGCCCCGCTGCTGGTCGCGCAGGAACGCCCCGCGCGTCTGCTCGGCCTCCTGGTAGGCCCGTACCGTGTCGCGGTTGAAGTAGTAGTAGTGCAGGTATTCGTTGGGGATCGCGCCGAGGGAGCGCAGCCACTCGGCCCCGAACAGCCTGCCCTCCTCGAAGGATTCCAGCGCCTGCGCGTCGGCCAGCAGCCGCGGCAGTTCGTCGCGCCCGCCGATCCGCAGCCCGCGCACCCAGCCCAGGTGGTTGAGGCCGACGTAGTCGATCCAGGCGTCCTCGGGCCGGGCGCCGAGCAGCCGGGCGATCCGCCGTCCGAGCCCGACCGGCGAATCGCAGATGCCGATGACCCGGTCACCTAGCTCCTCGGCCATGGCCTCCGTGACCACCCCGGCCGGGTTGGTGAAGTTGATGACCCACGCCCCGGGGGCGTGACGGGCCACCCTGCGCGCGATCTCACGGGCCACCGGCACGGTCCGCAGGCCGTACGCGATCCCGCCCGCGCCCACCGTCTCCTGGCCCAGCACTCCCTCGGCCAGGGCGATCCGCTCGTCGGCGGCCCGCCCTTCGAGCCCTCCGACGCGAATGGCCGAAAACACGAAGTCGGCGCCGCGCAGGGCCTCGTCGAGATCGGTGGTGGCCGTGACGGCGGGGGCGTCCGCGATCCCGGCGGCCTGGTCCGCGAGCACTCGTGCCATGGCGCGGAGCCGGCCGGAGTCCTCGTCGTACAGGGTCACGTGTGACACCCTGCCCTCGGCGTGATCGCCGAGCAGGGCTCCGTAGACGAGCGGTACCCGGAATCCGCCCCCGCCGAGGATCGTCAGCCGCACGCCCTTACCGCCTTTCGCAGTGCTCCGGTGCCAGGGTCTCGTGGCACCAGTCTCCCCCGCCGGATCAGTCCACCGGCGACGGCACGGCCCTGAGCCGCGGCAGTCGGTGCGGCTGCGCGCCCGGACCGCCCGGCAGCGGACCCGTCGGCCGGCCCTGCGGCGCCGAGAGGACCAGGGTCATCCGGGTCAGCCCCATGCCGTCGAGCATCGGGCCGGATTCCGCCACCATCCGGCAGCGCACCAGGCCCCAGCCCGGGTCCGGGTGGCGCACGGTGCGCACGGCGCCGTCCTGTTCGGCGGCCTCGGCCCCGTGGGTCGTCAGCCAGTGCGGCACTCCGTACCGGTAGGCGGCCTCCATGAACGGGTCACGGGCCACCTCCTGGCGGATGCTGCGCAGCCCCTCGTCGTCGGGGGCGGCGGCCAGCGCGGTCGCGAACCGGGCCAGCAGCGGTACGCACCAGGCCGGTTCGTGGTCCTCCAGCACGGCCGCGGCGTCCGGGTGGAACAGCACGAAGCGCAGGAAGTTGTCGTCCGGCAGGGCGGTCGGATGCGGGCGCACCGACTGGAAGAGGCGGTCGAACGCCGAGTTGGTCAGGGCCACGTCCCAGCGGTGGTCCACGAGGAAGCTCGGGTAGGGCACGGCCTCCATGAGGGCCGCGTAGTCACACAGGTAGTCGCGCTGCGCCGGATCGTCGGGCAGCCGGCTGTCCTCGGCCGCGCGCCAGGTGGGCGGCGGGTCGCGGTCGACCATGATCCGGAAGAGCCAGAAGCACTGCCGTTCGCTCATTTCCAGGGCCTCGGCCAGGGCGAGCAGCTTGCGGTCCGTCCACTCCTTGACCAGGCCGCGCTCCCAGTTCCCGTACGCGCGCACGCTGATGCGCAAACGCGCCGCCAGGTCTTCCTGGCTCAGCCCCAGTTCCTCCCGGCGCTGGCGCAAAATCTCCTTGCGTCGCTCCGACCGCACGGCGCCGCGTGCGGACTCCTCGCCCGCGAGGCGCTCCCCACCGATGTGGGCGAGCCCTTCGGACGGGCCCACCGCTGCGAGATGTGGCACCGAGAGCTCCCCCCATCTTTATTACGGTCTGGATCTTCATTTCCGTGTGGCGATCCTGCTACCGACTTCATTCGAGTGTCAACTATTGTGGCAATTCCAGCCTCTGGGCAGCTCGATCCCGCCACAGATGTGGCACGTTCTAGCCGTACAGACAGAGACCGGATAGATTCCTGGAGCCGACCACGTGCCCGTACCCCGACCTCGCGCGATCTAGGAGAACCACTGGTGACAGACGGCTTCCCGGCTCCCGTCGCGGTGGCCAACACGCTCCTGGCAGCCACCGTCACGCGGGTCGCAGAACTCGCGGGCAAGCTGGGCCGCGACCTGAACCAGGTCTTCGACCTGCGCCGCCTCTCCGAGGCCTCGGGCGTACCCGCCGACGTGGTGCGGAGCCTGCTGGACGGCCGGCCCGCCGGTGAGCCCGATCTCCAGACCCGGTTCCTCCAGCGCCTCGACCTCCTTCGGCGCACCCGCGTCAAGCCCAACGGCCGCCGCTACACGCAGCAGGAGATCGCCGACGGCGCCGCCATGTCGCGCCAGCAGGCCGGGGCCCTGATCAACGGCGACAGACGGCCGACCATGGAACACTGTGACGCGATCCAGCGCTTCTTCGGGGTGCATGCCGGATTCCTCACCGCCCACGACGCAGACGCGCTCACGGACGCCCTCCAGCGCACCGAGCAACAGCTGCTCCAGGACTTCGCGGGCCGTGCGCGGGAAACCGCATCCGCCCCGGCCGCTTCGGCGGGCGATCCGCTGGCAAGACTTCTCCAGAACCACGGCGTACGGGGCATCGCCTGGCGCGCCGCCCAACTGCCCAGCGACAAGCACCGGGACAAGGTGACCGAATGGCTGGACATGCTTCTCGAAAGCGTCAAACCGAACGAATCCTGACCCAGTCGAAAGTCTGGGTCTGATCCTTGAGTCCTGATCCGGATCCGCGCCGACGGGGAGAACGGTGAGCATAGGCAGAGAGCAGCGGCGGTTGTGCGGGGAGCTGGTGGCAGGCATCAGCCTGACCGCGCCCGTGGAGCCCGTGGACCTCTACGCCGCCCTCTGCGAGGGCATGAGCAAGCACCGCGGCCGCCGGGTGGAGTTCCGGATGGCCTCGTTCCCGCCGGGGACGGCCAGCGGCCTGTGGCTCGACATGGCGGACCGCGATCTGGTGGTCATCGAGGAACGCACCGCGCCCGACCACCAACTGGTGATCCTCGGGCATGAGTTGTGGCACATGAAGGCCGGCCACTGCAGTCACCACGTCGACGGCGCCGCCGTCGCCGCGCGGCTGCTTTCGGACGAGGCCGACATCGGCGAGACCGTGCGCCGCGTGGCCGCGCGCACCCGCGCCGACGTCCGGGAGGAGAGCGAAGCGGAAACCTTCGGTCTGCTGCTGGGCAGCAGGTGCAGGAACTGGCTCGCCGGGTCGGCGAGCCACCGCGCACCGGCACAGCGAGATCAACTGGCGGGCCGCATCGAGGCGTCGCTCGGATACCGGGGGCACAGGAACGACCGTTGAACGGCAAGGACTACTACATACCGGCCGCGGCCCTGGCGATCGCACTCGCCTTCAAGCTCCCGGCCCTACGGCACAACTGGCGTGACCCGCTGCTGCGATCGGTCTGCGCCCTGCTCACCCTGGCCGGTGCGGTCTTCACCTTCGCCGCCCCGCCCACCATCTCCGCGGTCAACCGCTGGACCGGCATCACCAACTTCTCGGCCCCCTTCGTCTATTGCCTCATGAGCGCCTTCAGCGCGTCCTGCCTGGTCCTGATCATCAACTGGCGCGGCGGACCGCCCGAGCAGACCCGGCGCATCTCACGCCGGTGGATCCTGGGCTACGGCACGGTCACCGCGACCCTGATGACGCTCTTCCTCCTCGGTGACGCACCGGTCGAGCGCCTGCGCGACTTCGACACGTTCTACGCCAACACCCCGTACTTGGGGCCGATGATCGGCCTCTACCTGCTCGCGCACAACGTGGCCGCCTTCGTGATGGTCGCCATGTGCTGGCGCTGGTCCCTGCAGGTGCGCGGGTGGCTCCGGACCGGCCTGATGATCATCGTGGTCGGCTACGTCCTGAACCTCAGCTACGACGCCGCCAAGCTGAGCGCCGTCATCGGCCGCTGGGTGGGGATGGGCCCCGAGCTCGACGACCTGAGCACCTACGTGGCCCCGCCGCTGGCCGCCCTCGGCGCGCTCGTCAGCGCGGTCGGCTTCGTCCTGCCGCTGCTCTGCCAGCGCCTCTCGGACAGCTGGCAGCACTGGTCCACGTACCGGCGGCTCGGCCCGCTGTGGCACGAGGTCCGGATCTCCGCGCCCGAAACCCCCGTCGGCGTCCAGATGTCCTGGTGGGCCGCCGCCGACATCCGCGTCATCCAGCGCGAGTCCGACATCCACGACGGCTTCCTGCACCTCGGACCGTACTTCGACCGCGACTACCGGGACACGGCCCTGTCCCGGGCCCTCGCCGCCGGCGCCGACGAGGAGACCGCGCGGGCCGTCGCCGACGCGGCCATGGTCGCCGCCGCCGTGCGCGCCCGCGCGGCCGACCCCGAGGGACGGGTCATCGGGGCCAGCGAGGACGGGGCTCCGCCGGCCACCGACGGTCCGCGCGACCTCGTACGGATCTCGCACGCCCTGCGGAACTCGCCGGTGGTGGCCGAATGCCGCCGGCAGGCGGCGCTGTCGGGGCGCTGAGCCCGCGGGGCCCCGCGCCCCGGCACGAGGCCCGGTACGAGGCCCGGTACGCTCACCGCCCGGCGGCAGCCAGGGGCAGGGACGGGAACAGGTCCTGGAACGGCGCCGCCGAGTCGATCCCGTCCCGCCCGAAGGGCGCGTCGAAGCTCCACACCATGAACAGCAGGAACACGATCAGCGCGCTGAACAGGCCCGCGAGCAGCAGCTCCCGCCCCGACCGCCGGATCTGCAGGGTGAAGATCAGCCCGACGGTGACCAGCCCGCCCGCGACCAGCCCCAGCCAGACCACCCCCGGCAGCGTGGACTCGTCGCTCTGCGTCCGCTCGTGACGGGCGTCGTCGGCGGCCGCGATGTGGTCCAGCAGCGGCTGATAGGCCTGGGCCTGCAGCTCGTTGCCCGGGCTCTGGTGGGTGACGTCGCTGCGCAGCTTGCCGAGCAGCTCGCCGCTCTCCGGGGACACCGGCGCCCCCGAGGTCAGCCGCGGCCAGTCCACGCTGACGGTGTGGGACACGTACGCGTTGACCTCGCCGCGGATCCGGTCGCGGACGGCGGCCGGATAGACATCGGCCCGCTGGGTCACCTCGTACAGGGACTGGGCCTCGCGGCGCACGCTGTCCTCGGCGGCGCCGCGCGCCTCCCAGACTCCCGCGATGGCCAGACCGAGCACGATCGCGTAGACCACGCCGACCATCATCACCATGTATTCGAGGACGTCGGGGGTTTCGCTGGTGTCCTCGTCGTCGGCGACCCGGCGGTGCCGGATCGCGGTGAAGGCGAGGACGAGGGCGCAGACGAGCGCCATGGCGATGGCCAGGACCAGCCATTCGGACACGAGGGTTCTCCGTAGGTCGAGATGAGCGGACTGAACGTGGGGCGCGACCAGTGCCGTGACCGGGAAGGTTTGCCGGGGCGCGGCGTCCGGTGCGGTGCATCGCAAGGCGGAGGCCCGGGGCTCGTACCGGACGTACCTGCCCGGTCCGACAACGCGGCGAGGTGCCGTGCCGGGCGTCGCGCCCCGGTGAACCTTTCCGGCCACAGCACTAGCCGCGGCTCCTGGAGCGGGGCCGCAGCGCGACGGCCGCGAGCACCGCCGGGGTCGTGACGACGACCATGAGCATCAGGGTGGACATGCCGTCCGGACCGCGCCGCGCCAGAGCCGCGGAGTGGTACGGGCGCACGTGGAACCGCCCCGCCGCCCCCGCCCCCGCTGCGACCCGGTGCGGAGCCACCGCTCCGCCCGGAGCCGGCTGCGGGACCCCGGCCTCCTCCACCGCGGCCGCCCGCGGCTGCGCCTGCGCGGGCCTTGCCTGCGCCGTCGGCCCGGGGGAGGGCTCCGCCGCCGGCCCGGGCTGCGCGGGGGCGAGCGGCCCCAGCCCCGGGTGGCGCGCCGTCGGCCCGGCCGGGCCGGGCAGCAGCACCCGGGCGGTCGGCCGTACGGCCGGGACCGGAGCGGGCGTCGAGGCCGACGGCGGCGCCGCGGGCGGCCGTGGCCGCGACCCGGCCGGTACGCACAGGTCGACCCGGGCGCCGCGGCCGTGGCCGTCTCCGGCGACCGCCACGTGACCGTGCAGCGGGCAGAGCGCCGCCACCAGGCCGGCCCCGGCGAAGTACTGCCAAGCGGTCACCGCGCGTTCTCCCGATTCCGCAGCAGGGATGAGGGCTACGCCTGAAGAAACGATCACGGCGGTGGTTCGATACGCGCCAGACAGGTCAAGATCAGCCCTCGGCAGCCCACTTCGCGCCACAGCGGGTCCCTGCCGGTCGCCCGCCCGGCCCCATCCGGACCGGACCCCGCCCCGCCCGTACCGGCGGGCGCGCCCGCGCGCACCACTCCACCGCGCCGCCGCGCACCCCAGGCCCCCGCGGCCGGCGTTCACCCGCCCGGCCCACTCCGCCACGGCGCGGCCCGCCCTCCCCGCCGATGATCGGAGAACCCGATCCCGCAGCTCAGCGGGGTCGCCCGGGGAGCACAGGGACGGTGGCAGGTGGACGCGGACGGCTCGCACAACCTCGAAGCACAGGTCGACGCCCTGATGGACGGCCTGCGGGCCGACCTGGAACGGCTCGCGTCGATCCCCTCGGTCGCCTTCCCCGGGTACCCGCCGGAGCCGGTCCTGGAGGCGCACGACCTGATCGTCTCCCTGCTGCGCGAGGCGGGCGTCCCCACCATCGAGCGGATCGACCTGCCCGACACCGCCCCGGTCGTCTACGGCGAGATCCCGCCCCCGCACCCGGGCGCACCGACCGTCCTGCTGTACGGGCACTACGACGTCCAGCCCGCCGGAAACCCGACCCTGTGGCTCTCCCCGCCCTTCGAGCCGACGCCCGTCGCCGGAGTCCCCGGCGGCCTGCGGGCGCGCGGGATCGCCGACGACAAGTCGAACGTGATCGCGCACCTGGGCATGCTCCGGGTGTACGGCGGCCGGCCGCCCGTCGGGATCAAGCTGGTGATCGAGGGGCAGGAGGAGTACGGCAGCCCCTTCGACGACTACCCGCCCACCGATCCGGACCGGTTCGCCTGCGACGCGATGGTCATCGCCGACCTCGGCAACCTGCGGCCCGGCACCCCGACCCTGACCACCGGCCTGCGCGGGGCCTGCGAGGTGATGGTGGAGGTGCGCACGCTCGCGGAGGCACGGCACAGCGGGGAGTTCGGCGGAGCCGCCCCCGACGCCCTGCTGGTCCTGCTCCGGGCGCTGGCCACCCTGCACGACGAGCACGGGGACGTGGCGGTGCCCGGGCTGCGCCGCGATCCCTGGGAGGGAACGACCTACACCGAGGAGGAGTTCCGCGAGCTGGCCTCCGTCCGGGACGGGCTGCCGCTGATCGGCACCGGCTCGCTCGGCGAGCGGCTGTGGAGCGGACCGGCCGTCACCGTCATCGGGCTGGACGCCCCGGACGTGGCGGGCGCCGCCTCCGCCGTGGTCCCGTACGCGCGGGCCAAGCTGAACCTGCGCTTCCATCCCCTCCAGGACCCGAAGGAGGCCCGGACCGCGCTCGTGGAACACCTGCGCGCGCAGCGGCCCTTCGGGATCCCGCTCACCGTGACCCCGGGCGACACCGGCCCCGGCTTCGAGGCGCGGACGGGTGGGCCCGCGTACCGGGCGGCGCTGACCGCGCTGAAGGAGGCCTGGGGCACCGAGGCCTCCTACGTGGCCACGGGCGGCTCCATCCCGCTGGTGAACGGCCTCGCGCGGGCGGCTCCGGGGGCGGAGGTGCTGCTGTTCGGCGCACAGGACAGCATGTGCAACCTGCACGCGCCGAACGAGCGGGTGCTGCTGTCGGAGGTGCGCAACACGGTGGTGGCGATGGCCGCCTTCGTCCGGGAGTACGCGGCGGACTTCGGCGCGGACCCCGGCGCGGACCCCGGCGCAGCGTTCGGCGCGGACCTCGGCGCTGTCGGCGACGGGGCCGCCGCCCAGGACCCCGCCGGAGGCGCCCGGTGACCACCGCGACCCCGCCCCCGGCCGCTCCCCCGCCGCCGGCCGCACCCGCGCCCGTACCGCCGGAAGGGCCGCCGCCGGCGCGGAAGTTCTCCTTCCCCAGTGCGCTGACGATCCTGGCCATCGTCACCGTCGCGATCTGGCTGCTGGCCTTCCTCGTCCCGGCCGGCGAGTACGACCGCAACGACAGCGGCGCCCCCGTGTCCGGCACCTACCACCGGGTCGAGGGCACCCAGAGCTTCACCGATCGCCTGAACGACCTGTTCCTCTCCCCCGTCAACGGGCTCTACGGCCTCCAGGACCCCAAGACCGGCGAGGTCGGGCCCACCTTCAGCGGCGATCTGTACGGCAGTGCGGGCGTGTTCCTCTTCGTGCTCGCCATCGGCGCCTTCATCACCGTCGTGTTCGCCACCGGGGCCCTGGACCGGGGCATCGCCCTCCTCGCCCACCGGCTGCGCGACCGCGGGGCGCTGCTGATCGCCGCCGTGATGGTGGTCTTCTCGATCCTGGGCACCGTGGAGGGCTTCGCCGAGGAGACCCTCGGCTTCTACGGCCTGCTGGTACCGATGATGCTGGCCCTCGGCTACGACCGGCTGGTCGCGGTCGGCGCCGCCATCCTCGGCGCGGGCGTCGGCGTGCTCTGCTCGACGGTGAACCCCTTCGCCACCGGTGTGGCCTCCTCGGCGGCCGGCATCTCGCTCGGCGACGGGATCGGGCTGCGGTTCCTCATGTGGATCGTGCTGACCACCGTGACCGTCCTCTACGTGATCCGGTACGCCCGACGGGTCCAGAAGGACCCCTCCAAGTCGATCTGCGGGTTCCTGCCCGGGGACCGGGAGCAGAAGGCCACCGGCGCCGAGGAGGTGGAACCGGAGCTGACCCGGCTGCACAAGACCGTGCTGGTCCTGCTGGTCCTCGTCTTCGCCTTCATGATCTTCTCGGTGGTGCCCTGGTCGAGCGCGCTGACCGGCAAGGCGGACGCGGCCCCGTACGCCTGGGAACTGGACTGGTCCTTCGCCCAGTTGGCGGCGCTCTTCATCTGCGCGGCCGTGCTGATCGGCCTGGTCGCCCGGATGGGCGAGGCCAAGCTCAGCTCCACGATCATCCAGGGGGCCGCCGACTTCATCTCGCCCGCCCTGGTCATCATGCTGGCGCGCGGGGTCACGGTCATCATGAACAACTCGAAGATCACCGACACCGTGCTGCACTCCATCGAGGGTGTGGTGAAGGGGACTTCGTCCGGGATCTTCGCGATCATCGTGTTCCTCGTGAACCTCCCGCTCGCCTTCCTGATCCCCTCCACTTCCGGGCACGCCACGCTCACCATGCCGATCCTGGCCCCGCTCGCCGACTTCGCGGGCGTCTCCCGCGCGCTGATGGTGACGGCCTGGCAGTCGGCGAGCGGCTGGATGAACCTCTGGGTCCCCACCACCGCCGTCACCATCGGCGGCGTGGCGCTGGCCAAGGTCGGCTACGACAAGTACCTGCGCTTCGTCTGGCCGTTGCTCGGCATCCTCTTCGTGCTGATCTGCGGGTTCCTGGCCCTGGGCGCCGCGATGTGACGGCGGCGTACGCCGCGGGGAACGCACGCAGGGGCGCGACCCCAACGGGTCGCGCCCCTGCGTGCGTTGCTGCCTGGAAGGCCGGTCGGCCAGGCAAGATCCGAAAGATCCGGCCTAGGCGTCCGGGTTGCCGCCGAAGCGCTCGCGGTACGACTCCAGGTCCTCTTCGGAGATCCTGGGGAAGAGCACCGGCGGAACCGTGAACGGCGTGCCCGCCGGCACCGCGTCGAGCGACGCGGCCTGCTCCGGGGTGACCCACGTGGCCGTGTCGTCGGCGAGCTCGAACGCGGAGCGCATGGCGCGCGCCGAGGCCGGGATGAACGGCTCGGAGACCACCGAGTAGAGGTGGATGAGGTTCATCGCCGTGCGCAGGGAGAGCGCCGCACCGTCCAGGTCGGTCTTGACCTCCGTCCAGGGGGCCTTCTCGTCGAGGTACGCGTTTCCGGCCGACCACAGGGCGCGCAGCGCGGCCGCGGCCTTGCGGTACTGGAGCGTGTCCATGTGGCCCTCGTACTCGGCCAGCAGCTCGGCGATCTGCACGCCCAGCTTGGCCTCGACCTCGCCCGCGGGGCTGCCCGCGGGGACCTCGTCGCCGAACTTCTTGCGGGAGAAGGTCAGTACGCGGTTGACGAAGTTGCCCAGCGTGCCGCCGAGGTCCTTGTTCACCGTGGCGGCGAAGTGCTCCCACGTGAAGGAGGAGTCGTCGGACTCGGGCGCGTTGGCGATGAGGAAGTAGCGCCAGAAGTCGGCCGGGAGGATCTCCAGCGCCTGGTCGGTGAAGACGCCGCGCTTCTGCGAGGTGGAGAACTTGCCGCCGTAGTACGTCAGCCAGTTGAAGGCCTTGACGTAGTCGACCATCTTCCACGGCTCGCGGACGCCGAGCTCGGTGGCGGGGAACATCACCGTGTGGAACGGGACGTTGTCCTTGGCCATGAACTGGGTGTAGCGGACGTCCTCGGCCTCGTACCACCAGGACTTGTAGTCGCGGTTCGCCGGGTCGGCGTCCGCCCACTCCTTGGTGGAGGCGATGTACTCGATCGGGGCGTCGAACCAGACGTAGAACACCTTGCCGTCGGCGGCCAGCTCGGGCCACGTGTCGGCGGGCACCGGGACGCCCCAGTCGAGGTCACGCGTGATGGCGCGGTCGTGCAGGCCCTCGGTCAGCCACTTGCGGGCGATGGAGGACGCGAGCTGCGGCCACTCCTCCTCGTGCTCCGCGACCCAGGCCTCGACCTCGACCTGGAGCTTGGACTGGAGGAGGAAGAGGTGCTTGGTCTCGCGGACCTCCAGCTCGGTGGAGCCGGAGATGGCCGAGCGGGGCTCGATCAGGTCCGTGGGGTCCAGGACGCGGGTGCAGTTCTCGCACTGGTCGCCGCGGGCCTTGTCGTAGCCGCAGTGCGGGCAGGTGCCCTCGACGTAGCGGTCCGGCAGGAAGCGGTCGTCGACCGGCGAGAAGACCTGCCGGATCGCGCGCTCCTCGATGAAGCCGTTCGCCTGGAGCCGGCGCGCGAAGTGCTGGGTGATCTCGCGGTTCTGCTCCGAGGAGCTGCGGCCGAAGTAGTCGAAGGACAGCTCGAAGCCGTCGTAGACCGCCTTCTGGGCGTCGTGGGCCTGCGCGCAGAACTCGGCGACCGAGAGGCCGGCC
Source organism: Streptomyces sp. NBC_00086 (assembly GCF_026343255.1). NCBI lineage: Bacteria > Bacillati > Actinomycetota > Actinomycetes > Kitasatosporales > Streptomycetaceae > Streptomyces > Streptomyces sp. NBC_00086. The sequence continues at coordinate 1,172,563 of NZ_JAPELZ010000001.1, forward strand.
GCCTTCGCGGCGAGCTCGGCGGGGGTGCCGTGCTCGTCGGTGGCGCAGATGTAGAGGACGTCGTGGCCGCGCTGGCGGAGGTACCGGGAGTACACATCCGCCGGAAGCATCGACCCGACCATGTTGCCCAGGTGCTTGATCCCGTTGATATAGGGAAGCGCGCTGGTGATCAGGTGTCGAGCCATCCTCGGATGCTCCATTTCATATATGCCGGTACGACGTGACGTGCGGTTCATCGTATCGAACCGCCGAAACGCCACGCCCCGCATTTCTTCGGGGTGGACTGGGGGTACAGCGCAAAACTGGAGGGTGCAAAGCAAAAGCGAGGACTGTGACCACTCCGTCACGGCCCTCGCGCTGGGGCCATGGTACAGCGGGCCGGGCAGCCCCCGAACCGCCGTCCACGCCGCCGGGACACCGTGCGCGGCGGCCGCGCACGGCGCTCCGGAGGACGGCCCCGGCGCTGCGCCGGCGGTGCCCCGGCGGTGCCCCGGCGATGCGCCGTCAGTCGCGGCCGCCCCGGCCGCCGTCGATCGCGGTGATCCGGACGCCGCTCGCGAGCCTGCCCGTCAGGGTGGCCGCGGGGCCCTGCGGACCGGCGACGGGGACGGTCAGGGTCCGCCCGGCGGCCTCCGCGCGGACGGCCCCGGCCGCCGTGATGCCCGCGACCTCTCGGCTGCCGGCCGCCAGCAGGTACCAGCGTCCGGCCGGGGAGCGCCACCGGGTGCCCGCGAGCAGGTGCTGTCCGAACCGTCCGCACGCGGCGGTCGCGCGGGACCGCGCCACGTCCTGCGGGGGTCCGGCGGGCAGCCGCAGCTGGACCAGGACGTCGCCCGGGCCGGCCCAGCCGGAGGCCCGGGTGCAGGTCCAGACGGCCCGGCCCGCTCCGTCGGGGAGTTCGGAGCCGGCGAAGTCCCAGACGTTGACGGCCCGTACCCCACCCGCCCGGTACTCCCGCAGCCGGCAGGCGACCGGCGCCCACGCGGCCCGCGCGGCCGGACCGGTGGCCTCGCGCGGCTGGCGCGCGGCCACCGCCGCGGGACCGTCGGGCAGCGGCGTGTAAGTGAGGTGTACGGGGGTCAGCGCGCCCAGGTCGGCGAGGACGAAGGCGTGCTTCTCCACGATGCGGGCGGAGGAGGTCAGCTCCAGTACGGGCCACGCCGCGCAGGCTCCGCCGGCGCCGCCACCGCCGTCGGCTCCGTCGGCGCCGCCCATGCGCGGCACCGCGGTCTCCTCGGTGACCCCGTCGGCGGTGACGGCCAGCGGCTTGGCCCCCTCCCCCGTCCGGAGCAGGTCGCGGGTGCCGGCCCGGGCGATCCACGGCGCGAGCAGGTACCTGGCCCGGCCCCCGTCCGCGCTCCCGTTCCCCGGGGTGCGGCTCAGCGTCAGCGCCGCGGCGGTGGTCACGTTCGCCTCGTCGGTACGGGCGAACGCGAGCTCCCGGCCGCGCGGCCCGTCGGCTGCTTCGCCGTAGCGCACCACCCGGTCCCCGTCGAGCAGCAGCACGACGGCCCGCCCGGCGACGTCGCCCGCGTACAGGAGCTGCGGCGCGCGCAGCGGTGCGTCGGTGGCCGTCCCCGGCGCGGCCGTCACCGCCACCTCCCGGGGCCGGGCGGCCCAGGCCGCCAGCGCGCGGGCGAGCAGGCCCCGGTCGGCGGTGCGGGCGCCGCGGGCGGGCCAGGCGGTGAAGTCGACGCGGGCGGTGTCCGCCCAGGCCTCGGCGGGCACGCGGACCAGCCGGGCGGGGTCCAGGGCCCCGGCGACGGCCGGTCCGGCGAGCGGCGAGGCCTCGGGGCGGGGCGGCGATCCGTCGGCCGCGAGGATCCCGGCGGCCAGGGCCAGCGCGGCCGCGGCGGTCCAGCCGGCCCGGGTCCGGCGGCGCCGGCGCAGCAGGTCCGTGGGGCGGGCGCTGACCACGGCGGCGTCGAACTCGACGCCGCCCGGCCCTCGCAGGAGCGTTTCCCCAGCCGCCTCCCCGGCACGGGCGCGCGCACCTGGGGCGATACCGGTACCGCCCCACACCCCCGGTGGCTGCGAGCCCGTCTCCCGCCCCGGCCCCGGGGACCACTCGCGCCAGGCGGCCAGCGCCTCGCGCACGGCGTCCGCCGGGTCGGCCACCCCGGCCTGCCCGAGCAGCCGGGCCACCGCCTCCTCGGGCAGGCCGTCCATGCCGTGCAGGACGAACGCGGCCCGGACCGGCCCCGGAGCCGCGCCCAGCGCCCGCGCGGGCTCGTCGATCCCACCCGCCGGGGGCCACAGCCGCAGCCCCCAGACGAAGGGCGGCACCGGCGGCCACCCGAGCCCGGCCGCGGCCAGACGGGCCCGGCCCGACGGGGCGAGGCTCGCGCGCAGGACCCGTACGCGCACCTCGGTCAGGGGGCCGCCCGGCCCGTCGGGCCCGGCCGGAGCCTGGGTACTGCCGCGTCCGCCGCGCGGGAGTGCTCGCTGGACCGCCTTGTGCGCGAGGAGGACCCGGGCATGGCGGCCCAGCGTGACCGGGAGCGTCACGTAGGCGAGCCGTACCAACTGGGGGTAGTGCTCGACGAGGACGGCCTCGGCCTGCTCCACGGCGGTGGAGCCGAATCGCTGTGTTGTACCCACCCTCCGACAAACGAGTGAATCTTGGGATGGTCACACGCCGTGCCCTCCGGCGGGGAACGAAAGGGACGCACAGGAGAACGGCATATGCGTTTGCGCTGGTTGAGCGTGTGCGTGATCGACATCGATCATCAAGCGATCATCACCGAACGTAATTCTTCCAGCTTTCGTCTCTGCGCCCTCCGAGTGCGCCCGCGCTGATTTCCTTGCCCCGCACACGGGATGGGGTGGAGCGGTGAGCGATGGCAGCGGTCCGGAGGAGTCCGGTGGCGGGGCCGTGGGTCTGCCGAGCCGGCGACGGCGGCCGGCGCCCATGAGCCAGTGGGATTCGACGGCGCGCCTGTCGTACTGGGCCTTCCACGCCGACCGGCGCCCGGCCTACATGCGGTTCGCGTACCTGCAGCTGGGCTCGGACGCGGCGGCCGAGGAAGCGGTCGACGCCGCCTTCGACTCGATCATGGGCGAATGGCTGCGGATGCTGCACATGGACCGGCTCGATGCCTATGCGTGGACCGTCCTCAAACAGCGGCTGATCGACCGGCAGTTCCGCCGCAGCCCCTGGCCGGAGCCGATGGACACCAGTGCCTTCGAGGCGGCGCTCAAGGAGGCCCACGCGGAAGCCGACCAGTACGAGGTGCTCACCGACACCATCCGCTTCTACTCCGCCGTCTCCCGGCTCGCCGAACGCCAGCGCGACGCCGTGCTGCTGCGGTACGGGCTCCAGTGCACCCCCGGCGAAGCCGCCGCGATCATGGGTGTGGACGAGGCCACGGTCCGCTCGCAGCTCGGCCAGGCCCAGCGGCGCCTCGCCCGGCTGCTCGACGCGTCCGCCGAGTCATGAACCGCAACACGAGCCGCGGAACCCGCCGCGAGGACGGCGGACTCCCGCGTTCCCTGGAGCAGTTCCTGGCCCGGGCGAGCGTGCGCGACCGCTATCCGCACTACGACCTGGGCGCGGCGGAGACCCGGCTGCTGCGGGGCGCCGACTCCGTGGCTCCGGCGTCGAAGCCGGGCTCCGCACCGGCCCCCCGGCGCGGCGGCGCCCACGCCCGGCGCCGCACGCTGGGCTGGAGCGACCCCCTGCGCGATCTGCCGCTGGACTCCGAGCGGGCCGGACGCGACCTCAAGGCCGCCTGTCTGGCCTCCGTGTGCGCCACCGGGGCCCGGGAGCGGCTCGACGCCTTCGAGAGCGACGGCCACGCCGACCTGCCCGGAGCCGTGGTCTTCGGCTGTCTGCTGCACCTGGCCGGACTGCGCGAAGGGGCCCGGTTCTGGTGGCAGTTCGCCGCCGGGTCCGGGCGCAGCCGCACCACGCACGCCGCGTACTGCCTCTTCCTCGACCACTCGCGGCGCGGCGAGCACCACGACGCCCGTTTCTGGGCCCGGGAGTTGGGCCGGCGCCGCTTCCGGCCGGGCGGACGGCGGGAGCTCCGGGAGGTGCGGCTGTGCGCGCAGGCGGCGGTCCTGCGCTACGTCGACCAGCTCGACGACCCCGACCTGGGCCCGGTGCCGCTGCCCAGGCCCGGGGTGTCCCTGGCACTGGACGCGTTCCGGCCGCCGGCCGCCCCACCGCTCCCGCCGCGGCCGCCCCGGCTGGGGGCGGGCCCGCTGCGCCACCCCGCGCTGACGGCGGCGGCCCGCGGGACCGTGGTGCAGCCCGGCGGGGGCGAGGCCCTGGCGGCGGCGCGGCGCGCCCTGGCCGTCGTACGGGTCCTGCAGCGGCGGCCGCTCGGCGTACGGTCCGGGCGGCTCGGGCGGGAGGCGGGCCTGGCCGAGGCGGAGCTCGGGCCGCTGCTGTCGATGCTCTGCGAGGAGGAGTACGCGTACCGCTCCGGCGTCGGGGTCTACGCCCCCGGGCCGGCCCTCGACCGGCTCGCGGCCCCGGGCGGCCGGGGCCTGGCGGCCCAGTTGCAGCGCACGCTGGCCCTGGCGCGGGACAGCGCCGGCGCGGCCGTGTACCTGAGCCGGTACGCGGAGGGCGAGGTCCGGATCACCCAGATGGCGGACGGGCCCGGCGCCCCGCCGGTACGGGAATGGGTGGACTTCCGGGACGCCGCGCACGCCAGTGCGGTGGGCAAGTGCCTGCTGAGCCAGCTCGATCACGACGGCCGCGCCGACCACGTGGCCCGGCACCGGCCCGCCCGGCTCACCGAGCGGACCATCACCGACAGCCGGGCCCTGTTCAGCGCGCTCGACGCGGTGGCCCCGGGGGCCCCCGTCTTCGACCTGCGCGAGTACGCCCCCGGCGTGGTGTGCGCGGCCGTGCCCCTCGCGCTCGGAGACGCGGCGGGCAGCCTCGCGCTGTCGCTGCCCGGCGGGCACGCGCACCGGCTGGGCCGGGCCACGGAGGCGCTCCGGCTCAAGGCGGTTCCGGTGCTGCTGGCGCTGCTGCTGGCGGGGGCGATCCCGCCGGACGGCACCGAAGGGACGGACGACGCCGACGGCGCGGACGGTACGGCCGCCATCGACGCCGTGTTCGCGGCCGACGGCCCGGGCGGGACGGGCCCGGGCGGGACGGGCCCGGCCGACGCGGCAGCCGGCCCGGAGTCCTCGCGGGGCCCGGCGGATCCGGAGCCGCTGCCGATGCCGGTACCGGTCACGGCGGAGACCCTGCGCCAGCTGCGCAGCCTCTTCCGGACCCCGCTGACGCGGGCCACGGCCGGGGCGGACGGGCCCCATCTGGTCAGCGACAGCGCCTCGGAGGCGGCGTACCTCTTCGACGCCCCCGAGGGCGACGGGGCCCCGGGCCTGGCGCTCCCGCGCACCTTCGCCCCGCTGGCGCCGGGCAGCCTGCGCCATACCGACGGGCTCGACGGGCTGGTGGTGCTGCACACCTGACCGGAGCCGGTGGGGAGGGGGACCGGGTTCAGGGGGTGACGGAGCCTGGTACGCCGGGTACGAAGGTGGCCACGGCGGTGTCGAAGTGACGCTTTGCTTGGATGAGTTCACCCACCGGGGCGGAGACCCAGATGTCGTACATCCGGCCGTTCTGGTCCCAGCAGAGGTCGTAGGTGTGCCGGTCTCCCTCGGCCGGGGTGAAGCCGTTCCAGGTGAACTCCCACAGTGCCGCCGGAAGTTCGTGGTGGGTCGTGGAGACGACCGTGCCGGCGCGGTAGCCCGGGTTGGTGTCCGGGCCCTTGGCGTGGGCCTGTCGCATCACGCCGAGCGGGCCGCCGGGCACCGGCATCTTCACCCGGATCCCGATGCGGAAAGCCCCGTCCGGGGAGACGTAGAAGACCCGTTGGTCGTCGGTGGCCCGCTGGTACCCCTCGGGCACGGCGATGGCGAAGCCCTGCGGGTCGGCGAAGGTCCGGTACCCGGAGGGCGGCACGCTCAGGGTCCCACCCACCGCACTCGGGGTGGAGCCGGCCCCGCCCGGGGGCGAGGGCAGGGGCGCGGGCAGGGTCGCGGAGCCGTCGGGGGTCGCCACCGCACTCCGCGATCCGCGCCCCGACTCCTCCCCACCGAGCAGTGAGCGCAGCGGGTCGGCGCCCACCACCACCCCGGCCGCCACCAGCACGGCGGCGGCCGCGATCAGCCCGAGGCGCAGGCCCGACCGCCCGGCGACCCGCTGGCGGGCCGTCGGGCGCGGGGGCACGGCCGGGGCGGTCAGCCCCTCGGAGGCGGAGGCGGGCACGGAGGAGGGGGCGGGCACGGAGGCCGGGACCCCGTCGGCGGGTACGGGCACACGGTCGGCCGGTACGGGGCTGTCCCCGCCCGGCACGGGACTCCCCCCGGCCAGATAAGCCGACAGCAGCCGGTCCGCCTCGGCCGCCGCCATCCGCCGCTCCGGGTCGCGTTCCAGCAGGCCCCGGATGACCGGCAGGAGCGGCCCGGCCTGGGCGGGCGGGCGGATCTCGGCGGAGACGACGGCATGCAGGACGCCGCCCAGCGAATCGCGACGGAAGGGGGATTCCCCGGTCAGCGCGGTGCACATGAGCGTGCCGAGCGACCACAGGTCGGCGGCCGGCCCGGCCGCGGCTCCCTGGATCCGCTCGGGAGCCGTGTACTCGGGCGAGCCGACGAAGGCACCCGTCTGGCTGATGGTGGTGGCCCCGGAGAAGCGGGCAATGCCGAAGTCGGTGAGCACCACCCGGCCGGTCCCCGACTCCATGAGGACGTTGGCCGGCTTCACGTCCCGGTGCAGCACGCCCCGGCCGTGCGCCGCGGTCAGGGCGCCGAGCAGGGCGAGGGCGGTCCTGGCCGTCTCGACCGGGGTGAGGGTCTTCCCGGCGGAGACCAGGTCGGCGAGCGAACCGCCGTCGACCAGTTCCATGACGATGCAGGGGCGCCCGTCGTGTTCGACGACGTCGTGGACCACGACGACGTGGGGGTGCCGCACCTGCGCCACGGCCCGCGCCTCGCGCAGCGCCCCCGCGGCCACGCCGTCACCGTCACCCTCGCCCACGTGCAGTTCCTTGACGGCGACCGGACGCCCGAGCAGTTCGTCGGTGGCCCGCCAGACGGTACCCATACCGCCCCGGCCCAGCCTGTCCTCCAGGCGGTACCGCCCGGCCACCACGACTCTGCCGCGCACCTCGTCCTGTGCCACCGCGCTCCCTTCCCCGCACCCGATCCCGTGGCCATGATGCCGCAGCCCGCGATCCCGGCGGCACGGGCGCCGCGCACTCTAGAATCACGACGGCACCGGTCACAGCTCTACGGGGGGGCACACGTGGAACCCACAGCCATCGGCCTCAAGTTGGCAACGTCCGTGATCGGCCCGCTCGTCAGGAAGTTCTTCGTCTCGGACGCCCCGGGCGCGGGTCTGGTCGACAAGCCGGTCCGGCTCTCCGGATACGTCTCGTTCAAGGGTGAGAAGCGCACCCTCACCGAGTCCGACGTACGCACCCTGGCCGCCACCCTCGTACAGCAGGCCCTCAGCACAGGCGAACGCCGGATCCCGGCGGACGAGCAGGAGGCCGTCACCGACGCCCTCGCCGCGACCCTGCATGCCCTGGGCGACCTCACGATCACGGACGTCGACGCCGTCCGCCTCGGCCCGGAGGCCTTCGCCCGCGAACTGCGCCGCGCGGCCGACCGCCCGGAGCGCCACCTCTCGGCCGACGCCACGCACGTCTACGAAGCCCTGCTCGGCCTCGCCTCCCTGCACATCCTGGAGTTCTTCACCCAGCGCAAGACCTTCACGGCCCGTGCCCTGGTCAGCCAGACCCGAGCGATGGACGAACTCACATCAAAAACTGATGAGTTGATCCGCCGCACCCCGCTCCCCGACGCGGCGGACGTCGCGTTCGAGGCCACGTACCTGCCGTACGTGGCCAAGAAGCACTCCAAGCTCACCATCTACGGCATCGACCTCAGCAATTCACCGACGCGCTGGCCGCTGGACGTTGCCTACCTCAGCCTGGAGGCGGCGCCACTGGGGCGCACGGAGATCTCCTGGGACGCCTACGAGACCGCGGAGGACTTCCTCGCGGTGCAGCGGACCCTGGAACCCCAGCCCGCGGATCAGGCGCTGGCCCGCACCCCCCGCGTCCTCCTGCGGGGCGAGGCCGGTTCGGGAAAGACCACGCTCGTGCAGTGGCTTGCGGTCACCGCCGCACAGCAGGACCGCACGGACCTGCCGGCGTACCTCCGCGACCGGATCCCCTTCGTACTCCCCCTGCGCACGCTCACCCGCCACGGCGAACGGCTCCCGGCCCCCAAGGACTTCCTCGCCGCGATCGGCTGCCCCCTCACCGGCTCCCAGCCCGCCGGATGGGAGCACCGGGTGCTCACCGCCGGGCGGGGGCTGGTCCTCGTGGACGGCATCGACGAGATACCGGAGCCCGAGCGCGAGCGGACCCGTCGCTGGCTGCGGGACCTGATCGACACGTACGACGGCGACAACCGCTGGCTGGTCACCTCGCGCCCGTCGGCCGTGGGCCAGGACTGGCTCACGGAAGAAGGGTTCAGCGAACTGGCCCTGTCCTCCATGGGACGCGCCGACACCGCCACCTTCATCAAGCGCTGGCACGCGGCCGCCCGCGGCGGGGCCGAGTCCGCAGCCGAACTCGATGCGTACGAGGCCCAGCTCCTCACCGCCGTCCGCTCGAAGGCCGACCTCGGCATGTTGGCCACCAACCCCCTGATGTGCGGCCTGATCTGCGCGCTTCACCGCGATCGACGCGGCTATCTCCCTCACGGCCGCAAGGACTTGTACGAGGCCGCGCTATCGATGCTGATCAGCCGCCGCGACCGGGAGCGGGACATGAACGTCCCCGACCTCAGGGAGGAGCCTCAACTGGAGCTGCTCCAACGCCTGGCCTACTGGCTGATCAAGAACGGCCGTACGGAAATGGACCGCACCCAGGCCGAGGACATCATCGGCCGCGCCCTCCCCGCCGTCCCGGAGGCGGCGGCACTGGGTGATCCGTCAGCCGTCTTCGACCACTTCCTCCAGCGCAGCGGCCTACTCAGCGAACCGGCCCCGGGAACGGTGGACTTCATCCACCGCACCTTCCAGGACTTCCTGGGCGCGCGGGCCGCGGTCGAGGAGGGCGACTTCGGGCTGCTCGCCAGTCATGCCGCCGACGACCAGTGGGAGGACGTCATCCGCATGGCCGTCGCGCTGGCCCGGCCCCGCGAGCGGGTGACCCTCTTCGAGGGCCTGTTGAGCCTCGGTGACCGCACCGGAGACCGCCGCGTGCACCTCCTCGCCGCCGCATGTCTGGAGCACGCCACGACGCTTGAGCCGGCGGTCCGCGAAGCGGTGGAGGGACGCATCACCCGGCTGATCACGCCGCGCGACAGGTTCGATGCCCGCGACTTGGGTACTTGGGGGCCACTGGTCCTGGACCTTCTGCCCGGCCCCGACGGCCTGGACGAATCGGACTGCTACTACACCGTCATCGCTGCTTCCAGGGTCGCGTCCGATGCCGCCATACCCTTCTTGGCCCGCTACTCCGGACACCCCTCCCTCAAGGTGCGCAGCCAGCTCATGTGGGCCTGGTCCCGGTTCGACAGCGCCCTGTACGCGGATGAGGTCATCGCACACCTCGACCCGGACGGTCTCGACTACAGCATCACCTCCGACGCGCAGCTGCTCCATCTGGAGCGTCTGAACCTCCGCGCGAAGGCGCTGGACGTCAGGAAGGCCGTGTCCGTGGAGGCGCTCACGTCGCACCTTTCCCGGAACAAGATCACGAAGCTCCAGCTGACGAGTCTCCCGCTGACGGATCTGGAATTCCTGCGGGCCCAATCGGACCTCACATCGTTCTCGGCCCTCAGCTGCCCCGCACTCGCGGACCTTTCCCCTCTCATCGGGCTTCCGATCAGCCGCCTGGCCATCGAGGGCTCGACCACCATGGACCTGAGCCCGCTGAACCGGCTGCCGACGCTGACGCACCTCTGGCTCTCCGGCGGCGTACCGCTGGACTGGTCCCCGGAATCCCTCCACCCGCGCGCCCCCCTGCACCACCTGAACATGACGGAGGGAGCCGTCTCGGAGCAGGGCCTGAAGGGACTCTCCCGCTTCGCCGCCCTGACGTCCCTCACCTACCGGTCCGACCGGACATCCGCCGAGGACTGGCAGGAGATGGCAGAGCTGCCCGCACTCCGAACCCTCGCACTGGAGGCCGTCTCGCTGGAGACCCTTCCCCCGGACGTCGTCCTGGCACAGGTCACCGCCCTCGCCCTCCACGACGACGGCGGTACATCCGCCGCACAGCAGGTGCTCGACCGACTGCCGCACGCCTTCCCCGCTCTCGTCTCCGGTGTGTACTCGGGGGCCCTCACGCCCGGCCTCGACGTCTCCCCACTGGGGGACATCGTCAGCCTGGAGTCTTTCGATATCGACCTGCCCACCGACATGCTTCAAGGCGTCGCATCACTGCCCTCCCGCCTCACGATCTCCCAAGAGCGCTGACCAGACCTTCGGTCAGTCCGGATCCACTCGGGCCCCCGCCCTCCGGGTAAGGTGTCGGACCGTGGCTGATCGTCGAACGGCAATCATGGAAGGCGCCGCGCGGGTCATCGCCCGGCGCGGCGTCCGCGGCCTGCGCGTGGAGGAGCTCGCGGCCGAGGCCGGGGTGTCCACGGCGTTGATCTACTACCACTTCAAGGACCGCGCGGGGATCCTCCGCGCCACCCTGGAGTTCATCAACGACCGCGCCGGCCGGTACACCACGGAGCGGGACCCCGCCGATCCCCCGCTCGACCCCATGGGCGAGCTGGAGCAGACGCTCCTGCTGGAGTTCCAGGACGACCCCGCGGTACGGGAGAACAGCACGGCCTGGGGAGAGCTGCGGGCCAGCGCGGTGTTCGACCCCGACCTGCGGGAAGACCTCGCCGGCGCCACCCTCGTGTGGATCCAGGAAGTGAGCGAGCTGCTCGGGCAGGTCCGCCCCATGGCCGGAGCCGGCGCCCTGTCGAGTGCCGCCGAGCGGCTGACCGCCCTGGTGGAGGGGCTGAGCTCGCGCTGGCTCAGCGGCAGCCTGCCCCTGACGCACGCCCGTGAGCTGATGGTGTCGTCCATCGCCGCCGAGCTGGACCGCCTCTCCCGCGCCTGATCCCCCACCGCTGAGCTCCACTGGATCCTGAACCGGTCGGGACCGAACCGAACCGGACCGGACCGGTCACCTCAAGGGATCACGCACGTCGCGCGCCTTGACTGAATTTTCAGTCAGTGACAGAGTCTGGCCATGGCCGCTCTCGGCCGGCTCCCCCACGCGATCCGGAGGCTCATCGATGCCCGACTCCCCCGACGACAGCCGCTCCCTCCTCGGCCGGCTGTTCGGCTCCAACCCCTCCCGCAGGATCGTCCTGGGGGCCGCCGGACTCGGAGCGGCCGGGGTCGCGGTCGGCACCGCGGCCGCCGCGGTCCCGGGCGCGGTCCGGGCGCCGAGCGCGGGGGTGCAGCGCTGGCGGGTGGACCTCGACGACGTTCCCCACACCCGCACCTGGATGTCCTGGCCCTCGCGCTCGTCCATCTGGGGCGGCCGCGCGCTGGCCGGGGTCCAGGAGGACATCGCGCTGATCGCGAAGACGATCGCGCGCTACGAGCCCGTCATCATGTGCGCACCGGACTCCTCGACGGCCGCCACCGCCCGCTCCTGGTGCGGCCCGGGCGCGACCGTGACCACCGCCATCGGCACCGACGACCTCTGGATGCGCGATATCGCCCCGGTCTTCCGCCGGGACGGCCGCGGCGGGCTCGACGCGATCGGCCTGAACTTCAACGGCTGGGGCAACAAGCAGGCCCACTCCTACGACGCCCACGTCGCGGAGAGCGTCGCGTACGAGGCCCATCTCCCCTTCGGCAAGACCGACTTCGTCGGCGAGGGCGGGTCGATCGAGACCGACGGCGACGGAACCGTGATGGCCACGGAGAGCAGCCTCGTCAACAAGAACCGCAACCGGGGCTGGAGTCGCGCCGAGGTCGAGGACGCGGTCCTGCACGCGTACGGCGCCGACAAGATGATCTGGGTGCCGGGCATCAAGGGCAAGGACATCACCGACGACCACATCGACGTGACCTCCCGCTTCATCCGCCCCGGTGTGGTCATGGTCCAGGTGCCGCCGGCGAGCCGCGACGACGTCTGGGCGCGCGATGCCCGCCAACAGTTCGCGATCCTCTCGGCGGCCACGGACGCCCGGGGCCGGCGGCTGACCGTCATCAAGGTCGACGGTCCCGACACCGTGCGGTCGAAGAACCCCGATTTCGTCGACTCGTACATGAACTTCCACGTGGTCAACGGGGCCGTCATCACCGCCCAGTTCGGCGACTCCGTCAAGGACGCGGCGGCGAAGCGGACCCTGGCGGCCGCCTTCCCCGGGCGGACCGTGGTGCAGCTCGACGTCGACCGGCTGATGGCCGGGGGCGGCGGCATCCACTGCTCGACGATGGCCGAACCGCGCCCGTAGAGCCCGTAGAGCCCGCCGATGCCGGTACCGGCAGTTCCGGTACCGGCAGTACACCGGGGCGGTCCGCCCCGCCCTTCACAGATGAGGCCGTATGCGATGCGACTGACACCGACCGAGCGGGACCGGCTGCTGATCTTCACGGCGGCGGAACTGGCCCGCGCCCGCCGCGCGCGCGGCGTGAAGCTCAATGTCCCCGAAGCCACCGCGCTGATCACCGACACGGTGTGCGAGGCGGCGCGGGACGGCCGCCGGCTGGCCGAGGCGATCGCTGCGGGCCGCCACGCACTCAGCGCCGAAGAGGTGCTGCCGGGGGTCCCCGACGTGGTCACCTCGATCCAGGTCGAGGCCGTTTTCGACGACGGTACGAGGCTCTGCGTCATCGACGACCCCTTCCGGCAGGAAGGCTCGCTCGGGGCCGACGCCCCGGGCGCCGGTCTGCCGGGTGACGGCGAGGGCTACGGCCCCGCCGCGCCGACCGTGCGCCTGGCCGTACGGAACACGTCGAGCGTGCCCATCAGCGTCACCTCGCACTTCCACTTCTTCGAGTCGAACCCGCGCCTCGCCTTCGACCGCGCCGCCGCCTACGGCACCCGGCTCGCCGTGCCGGCCGGCTCCTCGGTGCGCTTCGACGTCGGCGCCACCGTCGTGGTGGACCTGCTGCCCATCGGCGGGGCGCGCGTCGCCATCGGTTTCGCCGGTCTCGTCGACGGCCCCCTCGACGCGCCCGGCGCGCGCGAGGCCGCCCTGGCCAAGGCCCGGGCCACGGGATACCTCACCTCGTACGAGGACAGCGCGAATTCGTCCAAGGAACAGGCACAAGGACAGGAGCAGGCATGAGCGGCAGCGTCTTCGACTCCGCGGGCTGCCACGGCCGACCGGGCGCCGCCCCGGCGGACAGCACCGACCCGCACGACTACATGACCGTCCACGGCCCCCGGGCCGGCGACCGGATCCGGCTCGGCGACTCCGGGCTCATCGTCCGGGTCGAGTCCGATTCGCAGAGGCCCGGGGACGAGTTCCTGGCCGGCTTCGGCAAGACGGCCCGCGACGGACTGCACCTGAAGGCCGCCGCCGTCCGCGACACCTGCGACATCGTCATCAGCAACGCCCTGGTCATCGACGCCGTCCTCGGCATCCGCAAGACCAGCATCGGCATCCGCGAAGGGCGCATCCACGCCATAGGCCGGGCCGGCAACCCCGACACCCTCGACGGGGTCGACGTCGTGGTCGGCACGGGGACGACCATCGTCTCCGGCGAGGGCATGATCGTCACGGCCGGCGCCATCGACACCCACGTCCACCTGCTCTCCCCGCGGATCATGGAAGCCTCCCTGGCCTCCGGGGTCACCACGATCATCGGCCAGGAGTTCGGCCCGGTCTGGGCGGTCGGGGTCAACTCGCCGTGGGCGCTCAAGCACGCCTTCAACGCCTTCGACGCCTGGCCCGTCAACATCGGCTTCCTGGCCCGCGGTTCCTCCTCGGACCCGGCCCCGCTGATCGAGGCCCTCGCCGAAGGCGGCGCCTCCGGCTTCAAGGTCCACGAGGACATGGGCGCGCACACCCGCGCCCTGGACACCGCCCTGCGCGTGGCCGAGGAACACGACGTACAAGTCGCCCTGCACACGGACGGGTTGAACGAGTGCCTGTCCGTCGAGGACACCCTGCGGGTGCTGGACGGCCGGACCATCCACGCCTTCCACATCGAGGGCTGCGGCGGCGGCCACGTCCCCAACGTCCTGAAGATGGCCGGCGTGGAGAACGTCATCGGCTCTTCGACGAACCCCACCCTGCCCTTCGGCCGGGACGCGCTCGGCGAGCACTTCGGCATGATCGTCTCGGCGCACGACCTGAAGGTCGACCTGCCCGGCGACGCCGCCATGGCCCGCGACCGGATCCGCGCCGGGACGATGGGGGCCGAGGACCTCCTGCACGACCTCGGGGTCATCGGGATCACCTCCTCCGACGCCCAGGGCATGGGCCGCGCGGGCGAGACCGTACGCCGCACCTTCGCCATGGCCGGGAAGATGAAGACCGAGCTCGGCCCGCTGGACGGCGAGGGCTCCTACGGCACGGCGGAGAGCGGCGACGACAACGAGCGCGTGCTGCGCTACATGGCCAAGCTGACCATCAACCCGGCCATCGCCCACGGCCTGTCCCACGAGGTCGGCTCCATCGAGGTCGGCAAGCTCGCGGACCTGGTGATGTGGTGGCCGGAGTACTTCGGCGCCAAGCCCCAACTGGTCCTGAAGGGCGGCTTCCCGGCCTACGGGGTCACCGGTGACCCGAACGCGTCGACCGACCGCTGCGAACCGCTGGTCCTGGGGCCCCAGTTCGGCGCGTACGGGGCCACCGCGGCCGACATATCCGTGGCGTTCGTCGCGGAAGCGGCCGTCCAGAACGGCGACATGATGCCCACCCGGCGCCGCCGGGTCGCGGTCCGCGGGACCCGGGGCATCGGGCCGAAGCACATGCTCCGCAACAGCCGCACCGGCAGCGTCGACGTCCATCCCGGCACGGGCCTGGTGTCGCTCGACGGGGAGCCGCTGGTCTCCGAGCCGGCCGACTCCATCTCGCTCGGCCGGCTCTACTTCCTCTGAGACGCGGCCCCTCGTACGGGCGGGCGGAAGTCCAGCATGCAGAACACCTTGTCGTAGCGGCGTTCGCCGACGGCGACGAAGCGGGGCAGCCGCCCGTACTCGGTGAAGCCCAGTGAGGCGTACAGCCCCAGGGCCCGGGTGTTGTCTCCTCGCGCATCCAGCGTGAGGACCTCGATCCCGGCCTTGCGGGCGTCCTCGACGAGAGCGGCGGTCAGCGCCCGGCCGAGCCCGAGCCCGTGGGCATCGGCGGCGACCGCGAGCTTCTCCAGGTCCGCGTGCGGCCGGTGCGTGGGGCGGCCGTAGCGCTGCCAGTACCCGAGCCCGACGAGCCGGTCTCCGAGGCAGGCGGCGCGCAGGGCCGCGTCCCCGTTCCGCACGGCGGCCACGACGCCGTCCAGCAGCTGCGCCACCTGGTCCGGCCCGGGCGGTTCGACCCAGCCCAGCGCGGCTCCCCCGGCCACCAGCTCGGCCAGGATCCGGTGCGCCGACGCGGCGAACCGGGCCGCCCGCTCCGGGTCGGACACCAGCTCCAGGGCGTCTACGATCACCGCTCCGGCGGCCCGGTCGGTCATGCGGCCAGTTCCCCGTCGATCGCGTCGGCGAGGAGCCGGCGCGCGTGGTCCAGGGGCAGCGAGCCGCTCAGCCACCGGACGCTGAGGCCTTCGAGGAGGGCCGTCAGGCGTTCGGCGGCGGCCGCGTGCTCGGGGGCCGTGCCGGTGGGGCGGGCCTGGGCGAGGAGGTAGGAGATCTCGTGGACCCAGCTGTGCGTGGCCTTGGCCACGTCCTCGCGCAGGTCGGGATCGAATACGGCGCTGGCCCTCAGCTCACCCCAGGCGGTGCTGTTCTCCCGTACCTCCGGGGCGTCCTGGAGTTCGAGGAGCAGGGTCCGCTTCAGTTCGTCGCGGGGGCTCTCCGGACCGTCCGAGCCGTCCTCGCGTTCGGCGGTGTAGCGATCGGCGCGGTCGCTGATGAACTCCAGCGTGCGGCGCAGGATCCCGGCGCGGTCGGTGAAGTGGTAGTAGATCAGCGAGGTGGACACGCCCGCTTCGGCGGCGAGCTCCCCCACCCGGAGCCCGCGCACGCCGCGGCGCGCGATCACTCGCGTGGCGGCTCTGAGTATTTCCGTTCGACGGTCTGACACGAAGGGTCACTCTACCCGTCGACTCCGTCACCTGGGGCTTTTCCTGACCGTAACATCAGGCACCCCTTTCCGGTGATACCGCCGTGATCATGCCGATTCAGGGGCCCTTCCGTACCCTGCCCGACACCCGGTGTGACCGTTTCCGCATCAGCTTGGCGAGAACCATTGACTGAATTTTCAGTTTGGTGGACGATGCGGGCACCCCTTACAAACACTGACTGAATTTTCAAACAGGAGTGGATCATGACCAGTTTCCGCATGCCGGCCGAGTGGACGGACCACGAGGGCTGCCTGATGGCGTGGCCGACCCGGCAGGAGCTGTGGGGCGACGTCTTCGACGAGGTGAAGGTCGAGTACGCCCACGTCGCCAACGCGATCGCCGCCTTCGAGCCGGTCACCATGGTCGCCCTGCCCGGCAGCGGCGACGAGGCCCGCGCACTGTGCGGTGAGGGCGTCGAGGTGATCGAGCTCCCGATCGACGACTCCTGGTTCCGGGATTCCGGGCCGATCTTCGTACTCGGTGAGGACGGCCGGCGGGCGGGCGTGGACTTCCGCTTCAACGCCTGGGGCGGCAAGCACTTCCCCTACGACACCGACGACAAGATCGCCGGGGCCCTGCTGACCCACCTGGGCGTGGACCGCGTCGACTCCCGGATGATCCTCGAAGGCGGCGCGATCACGGTCGACGGCGAGGGCACGCTGATCACCACCGAGCAGTGCCTGCTGCACCCGAACCGCAACCCGGACATGACGAAGGAGGAGATCGAGGCCGAGCTGATCGCCCGCCTCGGTGTCACCAAGGTCATCTGGCTGCCGTACGGCGGTCTGCTGGACGTCGAGACCGACGGGCACGTGGACGGCGTCTGCGCCTTCGTCGCCCCCGCCACCGTCGTCGTTCAGCTCCCGAGCGACCCCGCCCACCCCGACTTCGAGCGCATGCGCGTCAACCGCGCCGTCCTGGAGGGCTCCACCGACGCCGCCGGCCGCCCCTTCACGATCATCGACCTGCCGCAGAGCAACCTCGTCGAGGTCGACGGCCGGGAGACCGAGGTCGGCTACCTGAACTTCTACATCGCCAACGGCGGGGTCGTCGTCCCGGTCGCCGGCACCACCGAGGACGAGGGCGCCCTCGCCGTCATCGCGTCCGCGCTGCCCGGCCGCAAGGTCGTCGGAGTCCGCTCGCGCGTGATCGCGTACGGCGGTGGCGGCGTGCACTGCATCACCCAGCAGATCCCCGCGGCCGGCCGCACCGTCTGACCGGCTCGCCCCCTTCGCCGTGCCCGGGCCGGCGGCCCGCATCCGAGCCTCCCCTCCTCGACCCGCTCGCCGCCTGCCCGTACCTCCCCGCCCCGCATGGAAGAGAGAGCACCGATGCCCAGATCCCTTCCCTGGTCCAGAGCCGCCAGGTCCTCCGGTCGCACCGACGCCGCCGGCGTCTCCCCCGCCCCCCGGTCCA
Organism: Streptomyces sp. NBC_00086; assembly: GCF_026343255.1. Classification (NCBI taxonomy): domain Bacteria; kingdom Bacillati; phylum Actinomycetota; class Actinomycetes; order Kitasatosporales; family Streptomycetaceae; genus Streptomyces; species Streptomyces sp. NBC_00086. The sequence goes on from NZ_JAPELZ010000001.1 coordinate 1,190,219, forward strand.
CGCCCCGCCGCTCCACGCCCCGCCGGTTCGCGCTGCCCGTCGCCGCGCTGGCCGCCCTCGGCATGGTCGCCGCGTGTTCCGGCCCGCCCAAGGGCGACGGGAGTCAGAAGGGCGCCTCCTTCAAACTGTCCGCCGGCACCCCCGCCGCCGCGGGTGAGATCGACTCCTTCACCTGGGCCGTCTACGCGGAACCGCCGACGCTGGACTACATCTCGGCCTTCGACTACCCGGCGAACACGATCCTGTCGAACGTCTGCGAAAGCCTGATGCGGTGGACCCCGCAGCTCACCACGGCTCCGGGCCTGGCCGAGAAGGCCACCAACCCCAACGACCTGACGTGGGTCTACGACCTGCGCCCCGGCGTGCGCTTCCACGACGGCGGCACGATGACCGCCGACGACGTGGTCTTCAGCCTGGGCCGTCAGATGGACCCGCAGAACGGGGCCGCCTGGAACAGCAACTTCTCCAACGTCGAGGCGGTCACCAAGACCGGCCCGCTCCAGGTGACGGTCAAGCTGAAGCAGCCCGATTCGCAGTTCCCCCAGTACATGGCGACCGCCGCGGGCGTCGTGTCCTCCAAGGCCGGGGTGCAGAAGGCGGGCGAGGACTACGGCACCACCGGCAGCCTGGACTGCACCGGCCCCTTCAAGCTGGGCACCTGGAACAAGGGCCAGTCGATCGAGCTCCAGCGCTTCGACGGCTACTGGGGCACCAAGGCCAAGTCCGCGAAGGCCGTCTTCACCTTCCTCACCGACCCCAACGCCCGCACGAACGCCCTGCTGAGCGGCGAGGCCGACGGCGGCTACCTGATCCCCACCGAGAGCTACGACCGGCTGCGCGCGAGCGGCGCCGGCACGCTCTACTTCGGCGAGGGCCTCAGCACCGTCAACGTCAACGTCACGAGCATGAAGGGCGCGCTCGGCGACGTCCGCGTCCGCCGGGCCCTGTCCCTGGCCCTGGACCGCCGCGGCTTCGTCAAGGCGGGCCTGGGCGGCGCGGGCACCGTCACCAGCTCGCTCACCACCAAGGCGGTCTGGGCCGGCGCCCCCGCCGCCGCCCGCGCGTCCGCCTTCGACAACCTGCCCTCCCCCGAGCAGAACATCGACGCGGCCAAGCGGATGATCGAGGAGGCCGGCGCCACGGGCAAGACGCTGACCGTGGCCACGAGCTCGATCGGCCAGGACGTCTCGGTGCTGGCCACCGCGATCCAGGACGCCGGCACCAGGATCGGCCTGAAGATCGAGCTGAAGACCATCGCCCCCAACGCGTTCACCGCGCTGTTCACCGACCCCGCGGCGCGCGAGGGCATCGACATGTTCCCGGAGACGTACTACGACTCCATCACCGACCCGATGGACCTGCTGAGCAACTTCCAGACCGGGGCCTACCAGAACTACGCCGGCTACAGCGACGCGTCCTACGACTCGCTGGCCGACAAGGCCCGCTCCGCGTACGACCCGGCCAAGCGCTTCTCGGCGGCCGCCGAACTCCAGAGGAAGGCCTCCGACCAGGTCCTCTGGATCCCGGTCGCCGAGTGGCCGACCGCGGTCTTCCTGAACAAGCGGATCACCGGCGCGCCCACCACCATCTCCTACCTCTACTCCCCGTGGGCCGCGAACATCGGGGCGGCCGCGCGATGACCTTCCTGCGCTTCGCCGTACGCCGGCTGGCCGAAATGGCCGCCACCCTGCTCTGCGCCTCCTTCGTGATCTTCGGCGCTCTGTACCTGGCTCCGGGCAATCCGGCGAGCTTCCTCCTGGGCGGCCGCTCGGCCTCCCCGGAGGCCCTGCAGGCGATCAACGAGCACTACCACCTGGACGACCCCTTCGCGGTGCGGTACCTGAACTGGCTCGGCCAGGTGGTGCAAGGCGACTTCGGCCGCTCCATCACGTACCGCACCGACGTGTCGCGGCTCCTCGCGGACCGGCTGCCCAACACCCTGATGCTGATCTCGATGGCGCTCGTACTGGTCCTCGTGTTCGGGCTGCTCCTCGGCTGGATCGGCGCCGTCCGCGGCGGGGCCGCCGACTCCGCGATCCTGGTGACGACCACCGTCGCCATCGGCACCCCGTCGTTCGTCGCGGCGGTGCTGCTGCAGGGCCTGTTCGCCGTGAAGCTGGGCTGGTTCCCCACCGGCGGGGCCGGCGAGGGATTCGGGCAGATGCTGTGGCACCTGACCCTGCCCGCCATCGCCCTGGCGCTCTACCTGATCGGCATGCTCGCCCGGGTCACCCGGGCCGCGATGGTCGAAGTCCTCGGCCAGGAGCACGTCACGGTCGCCCGCAGCCGGGGCGTGTCCACGAGCCAGGTCATCCGGCGGCACGTCTTCCGCAACGCGCTGGGCACCGTGCTCACCACCGGCGGGCTCATCGTCTCCACACTGCTGGTCTGCACCATCCTGGTGGAGTCGGCGTTCAGTGTGGGCGGCATCGGCCAGCTCCTCGAACTGTCCACCACCACCAAGGACTTCCCCACCGTGCAGGCCATCTCCCTCATCATGGTCGCGCTGTTCATGACGGTGAACCTCGTCGTCGACCTGCTCCATCCGCTGGTCGATCCCCGGGTCACCCTCGGCCCCGCGAAGAAGGCCTCGTGAGCTCCGTCCTGGTGCGCCGGCCGGGCCTCGCCCGGCTCCGGACCTCCCGCGCCCCCCTCTCCCTGTTCTGTGCGGGCTTCGTCGCGCTCGTCGTCCTCGTCGCACTGCTCGCCCCCTGGATCGCGCCCTACGATCCCAACTCCGTCGACCTGGGCAACGCCCTCGCGGGCCCTTCGGCCGACCACCTCCTGGGCGTCGACGCCTCCGGGCGCGACACCTTCTCCCGGCTGGTCCTGGGTGCCCGCACCTCGCTGCTCGGCCCGCTCGGCGTGGTCGCCTTCTCCACCGTGGCCGGCGTGGCGATCGGCACCGCCGCCGCCTGGCGGGGCGGCTGGCTGGACTCGGTGCTCTCCCGCAGCACCGAGCTGGTCTTCGCCTTCCCCGGCATGCTGCTGGCCATCCTGATCGTCTCGGTCTACGGCGAGGGCCTGCTGGCCCCCGTCATCGCCCTGGCCATCGCCTACCTGCCCTACGTCAGCCGGCTGACGCGTTCCCTCGTCCTGGCCGAGCGTTCCCGGCCGTACGTGGAGGCGTACCGGGTGCAAGGACACTCGGGGGCGCAGATCTGCCTGCGCCACGTGGTCCCCGCCGTCATGCCCGTCGTCCTCGCGCAGTCCGCGATCAACTTCGGCTACGCCCTGATCGACCTGGCCGGCCTCGCCTTCCTCGGGCTGGGCGTACCGGCCCTGACCCCGGACTGGGGCCGCATGGTCTTCGACGGCAACGCCGCCATCCAGGCCGGCTACCCGCTCGCGTCGATCGTGCCGTGCGCGGCCATCGTGCTGACCGTGGTCGCCTTCAACGTCGTCGGCGAGGCCTGGGCCGACAAGGTCTCCAGGAGGGACCGATGAACACGCCGAACCCACCGACACCGCCGAATCCGCTGAACACCCTTGAGATCGAGGGCCTGCGGCTGCACCTGCCGGGCGCCGTACGGCCCGTCCTCGACGGCGTCGGGCTCACCGTAGGCCCCCGGGAGACCGTGGCCCTGGTCGGCGAGTCCGGCTCGGGCAAGAGCCTGACCTCGCGCAGCGTGCTGCGACTGCTCCCCGACGGGGCCCGGACGGAGGGCGAGGTCCGGGTGGCCGGTGACGACGTACTCACCATGTCCCCGGGCCAGTTGAGGGTGCTGCGCACCAGCACGGCGGCCATGATCTTCCAGGACCCCCGGGCGGCGGTCAATCCGATGCGCCGCGTCGGCGACTTCCTCACCGAAAGCCTGCGGCTGAACGCCAAGGCGAGCAAGGCGGTCGCCGAGGAACGGGCGGTGGCGATGCTGGAGGCCGTCGGCCTCACGGCGGGCGCCCTGCGCAAGTACCCCGGGCAGCTGTCCGGCGGCATGCTGCAACGGGTCGTGATCGCGGCCGCGTTGATGGGCGACCCGGCCCTGATCCTCGCCGACGAACCCACCACGGCACTGGACGTCACCACGCAGGCCGAGGTGATCGGCCTCCTCGGTGATCTGCGCGAACGCTTCGGAACGGGGCTGCTGTTCGTCACGCACGACCTCGGCCTCGCCGCCGCGATCAGCGACCGGGTGTACGTGATGTACGCGGGCCGGATCGTGGAAACGGGCCCGGCCGCCGAGCTGTTCGCCCGGCCCCGTCACCCGTACACGACGGCCCTGCTGAACTCCACCCCGCGCCTGGACGCGCCCCGGGGGCGGCTCGCCGCGATCGAGGGCCGGCCGCCGAGCCTGCGGGAGGAACTGAGCGGCTGCCCGTTCGCCGCGCGTTGCGTACTCGCGACCGACGTGTGCACGCGTGAGGCGCCGGCCCTGCTCCCGGTCGCCGGTGAGCCGGCCCGGCTCGCCTCCTGCCACCACGGCGACCTGATCGCCGAGCAGGAACGCGAACGGGAGCGGGCGGGGACCCAACGGACGGGGACACAGCGGAAGGAACTCCACCCATGAGTACCGCTACTGACACCAGCGCCGGCACCGCGCCGACCGCGACGAAGACCGTCCTGGAGGTCCTGGGCCTGCACCGGACCTACGGGAGCGTCCGGGCCGTGGACGACGTGTCGTTCCGGCTGGCCGCGGGCGGCTCCCTGGGCATCGTCGGCGAGTCCGGTTCGGGCAAGACGACCACGGCCCGCATCGTCGTGGGTCTGGAGCACGCGGACGAGGGCCGGGTGCTGATCCACGGCCGCGACCGGGGCGAGCACGCGCGCGGCAAGGCGCGCCGCCTCGCACGGGCCCGTGAGGTCCAGATGGTCTTCCAGGACCCCTTCTTGTCCCTGGATCCGCGCACCACCGTGGGCGCGGCCCTGCGGGAGACCCTCGCCCTGCACTTCCCCGGCACGGACCACGCGCGCCGGATCACCGAACTGCTCGACCAGGTCGGCCTCGGCTCCCGCGAGGCGGACGCGCTGCCCCGGCAGCTGTCGGGAGGACAGCGCCAGCGCGTCGCGATCGCCCGCGCGCTGGCGGTCGAACCGGCCGTCCTCGTCCTCGACGAGGCCGTGGCCGCGCTGGACGTCTCGGTACAGGCCCAGATCCTGAACCTGCTCTTCGACATCCGCGAACAGACCGGCATCGGCTACCTGTTCATCACCCATGACCTCGGCGTCGTGCGCTGCGTGACCGACGACGTGATCGTCATGCGCAGCGGCCGGATCGTCGAGTCGGGCCCGACGCAGCAGGTGCTCGCGGCCCCCCAACACCCCTACACGCGACTGCTCCTGGAGTCCGTACCCCGCCCGGGGTGGGATCCCCGGAGCATCGCCGCCGCTCGTCGCGCCCTGTGAGGGGGGGTCGCGGGTGCGTCAGCGCCCGCGACCCATCGGCTCACCCGTTCCACGCCATCGCGCATCCACGCTTGACGAAACGGAGATCAGAGATGAACGAGCACGTAGCAGGGAAGCTCGACAGACGAGGGTTCCTGGCCGCGGCCGGCCTCACGGCCGCGGGCGCCGCGCTGGCATCGGTCGGCGGGCAGGCCTTCGCGGCCGGCCGGCCGGCGGGCGCGGCCGCCGGTGCCTTCTCCGTACCGTGCGAGACCGTCCGGCACACCCGGACCTGGATGGCGTGGCCCGACAGGACCTCCATCTGGGGCAACAAGCTCTCCGGGGTGCAGGCGAACATCGCGCTCATCGCGAAGACCATCGCGAAGTACGAACCGGTCGTGATGCTCGCCAACCCGGCGAGCGTCTCCAAGGCGAAGAGCGCCTGCGGGACGTCGGTCACCGTCATCAGCACGATCCCCGTCGACGACTGCTGGATCCGTGACACCGGCCCGGTGTTCCGCACCAACAGGGCGGGCGGCCTGGACTCGTTCGGCACCAACTTCAACGGCTGGGGCAACAAGCAGAGCCACGCCAAGGACGCCCTGGTGGCGCGCCGTGTCGCCGCCTACGCCGGGGTGGCGTTCAGCACCACCTCGTTCGTCGGCGAGGGCGGCTCGGTGGAGACGGACGGCGCCGGCACGCTCATGGCCACGCGCAGCTCGCTCATCAATTCCAACCGCAACCCCAACATGAGCCAGGCACAGCTGGAGGCGGGCATGTGCGCCGCCTACGGCGCGTCCAAGGTGATCTGGTTCAAGGGGATCTCCGGCCAGGACATCACCGACGACCACGTCGATGCCACGTCCCGGTTCCTCGAAGAGGGCAGGGCCCTGGTGCAGATGCCGCTCGCGAGCGACAACGACATCTGGGCCAAGGACGCGCGCGAGCAGTACCAGATCCTGTCCACCTCCACCGACGCCCAGGGCAGCCCGATCGCGGTCACCAAGCTCCAGGGCCCCGACTACGACAAGATCCGCTCCACGAACCCCGACTTCGTGGCCTCGTACGCCAACTACTACGTGTGCAACGGTGCGGTGATCTCCTCGCAGTTCGGTGACACCAGGGCCGACGCCGCGGCCAAGGCCACCCTCCAGCAGCTCTTCCCGGGCCGGGTCGTCGTGCAGCTCAACACCGACAGCCTCGGCGCGGGCGGTGGCGGCATCCACTGCGTGACCCAGCAGCAGCCGGTCGCGTAACCGCTCCCCCGCACGTCCGGTCCCCCGCTGTCCGGGGGGACCGGATCGCGCTGCGGGGCTACAGCGCCACGTCGTCCCAGGCCATCGCGCTCATCCGCCAGCCTTCGGGCGTCCGTACGTACTGGGTGGTCTTGTGGCCGGTGCCCTCGAACCACGTTCCGTCGAGGTACCCGGACTTGCGGTACTCGCTGAACCGGTGCGCGACCGAACCGAAGACCTCGGTCCGCTCGGCGACCTCCCATTCGCGGAACTCCGTCAGCGTCCCGTCGGTGAGGATCTTCTCCCGGGGCTCGATGAAGCCGTCGAGGTCGTAGATCACGGGCTCGGCCCCGACGTTCTTGATGATCATCCCTTGCGGGATGAACACCTCCCGGACGGCACCCAGATCCGGCCGCCCGCCTCCGGCGTTGGTGAACGCCCCGAGGAAGATGCTCATCAACCGGTCCAGTTCGGCCTTGACTTCGGACACGCGTACCCTCCCGAGGGCGAAGATTCCCGGCCGATCTTCGCCTACCCCCGGCACCAGGGCAATGACCCGGGCGGGCGGACCGCGGGCGGACCCCAGGGCGCCGGATCACGTCCGCATACAACGACAGAGCCGGTCGAAGCGACGTTACGTCGCTTCGACCGGCTCTGTGCGGTCTACTGACCTCTGTGTCCGAGGGGGGACTTGAACCCCCACGCCCGATAAAGGGCACTAGCACCTCAAGCTAGCGCGTCTGCCATTCCGCCACCCGGACTAGGTGGTCGGCCCCGGTTTCCCGCGGCGACATGGACAACAATAGCAAAGGTTCGGCGGGGTTCCGACCAGGTATTTGGCCCGGCCCGAGTCCGACGCGCCGCGCTGACCTGCGGGCATGCCCGGGGCCCGGCACGCGGGCCCGGCCGAGACGTTCCGTCTCGCGAGCTGGGTCCATCCTCCGGGCGCCGCGCGCCGGGCCGTCAGCCCGCCGGGCGGGATCGCCGTCCCTCCCGGGTCGCACGACGGAGCACCGGGGGCTCCCGAATGCTGATACCCGTTGGACAGCGACGGTCCGAGGCGATCGGATGGGCGCCGCATGTTTGAGTCCAGGGGGGAATCACATATGGAATCCGAGCATCGCGTCAGCACGCTGGAGCTCTTCTTCGACCTCGTCTTCGTCTTCACCATCACCCAGCTGACGGTGCTGCTCGCGGACGACCTCACCCTCCGCGGCGCCGGGCGGGTGCTGCTGATCTTCACGGTGCTGTTCTGGATGTACGGCGGCTACGCGTACCTGACCAATCAGGTACCGCCCGACCGGCCCGTGCGCCGCTTGCTGATCCTGCTCGCCATGGGGGCGTTCCTGGTGTGCGCCCTGGCCGTCCCGACGGCCTTCGGGGACGGCGGGGTCGCCTTCGGGCTCGGTTACCTGGTCGTCGTGATCACGCACAGCGCGCTGTACAGCCAGGCCCACGGGCGCGGGGTGCTGTGGTTCGCGCTGCCGAACGCGCTGTCCGCGCTGTCGGTGACGGCCGCCGGGCTGTTCGACGGGGCGGCGGCCCTCGGGCTGTGGGGGCTGGCGCTGCTGTTCCAGTTCGTCACTCCCGCCATCTCGCGGCGGGCGACGGCCTCGGGGGCCGAAGCCGCCGAGGGGACGACCATCGAGGAGCAGCTCGGCGGGATCGGCGCCGCGCACTTCGTGGAACGGCACGGGCTGCTGCTGATCATCGTGTTCGGCGAGTCGATCATCGCGGTCGGCATCGGGGTGGGCTCGCTGCCGCTGACCTTCGGGATCATCGTCGGCGCGTTCCTGACACTGGCCGTCGGGGCCGCGCTGTGGTGGATGTACTTCGTGCGCGACGAGGGGCGCGCCGAGCACGTTTTCGCGGGCTGCCCCCCGGACCGGCGTTTCAAGCTGGCGCTGCGCGCGTACTACTACTGCTTCATCCCGATGCTGCTGGGCATCGCCGCCTTCTCGGCGGGCGTGAAGAAGAGCATCGGGCACCTGGGCGAGCAGCTGCCGGCCGGGCCCGCCCTCGCGCTCGCGGGCGGGGTCGCCTGCTATCTGGCCGGGGACGTCGCCTTCCGGCTGGTACTGGGGATCCGGCCGGTACGGTTCCGCGCGCTCGCGGTGGTGCCCGTACTGGCGACCGCCGCGGCGGGCATGCGGATCGGCGCGGTCTGGCAGCTGACCGCGCTGGTCCTGGTGCTCGTGGCCGCGCTGGCGGCGGAGTCCCGCGCCTCGGTCCCCGGCCCCGTGGGGGACCAGGCCGCGGCGGGGAACGCCGCGGGCTCCGGCCCCGTCGTTACGGGCAGCTGATGACCTGGCCGGCGTAGGAGAGGTTGCCGCCGAAGCCGAAGAGGAGGACGGGCGCCCCGGAGGGGATCTCGCCGCGCTCGACCAGCTTGGACAGGGCCATCGGGATGGAGGCGGCCGAGGTGTTGCCGGAGTCGACGACATCGCGGGCGACGACGGCGTTGACGGCGCCGATCTTCGCGGCGAGCGGCTCGATGATCCGCAGGTTCGCCTGGTGCAGGACGACCGCGGCCAGGTCCTCGGGGGTGATCCCGGCCTTCTCGCAGACCTTGCGGGCGAGCGGGGGGAGCTGGCTGGTGGTCCAGCGGTAGACGGACTGGCCCTCCTGGGCGAAGACCGGCGGCGAGCCCTCGATGCGGACCGCGTTGCCCATCGAGGGGACCGAGCCCCACAGGACCGGGCCGATACCGGGCTCCTCGCAGGCCTCGACCACGGCCGCGCCGGCGCCGTCGCCGGTCAGGACGCAGGTGGTGCGGTCGTTCCAGTCGGTGATCTCGGTCATCTTGTCGGCCCCGATGACCAGCGCCCGGGTGGCGGCGCCGGCCCGGATCGCGTGGTCGGCGGTGGCCAGGGCGTGCGTGAAGCCCGAGCAGACGACGTTGATGTCCATCACGGCGGGGCTGGAGGCCATGCCCAGCTTGGCCGCGACACGGGCGGCCATGTTGGGGGAACGGTCGATCGCGGTGGAGGTGGCCACGAGGACGAGGTCGATGTCGTCCGGGGTCAGACCGGCGCTCGCGAGTGCCTTTCCGGCGGCCTGGTAGGCCAGCTCGTCGACCGGCTCGTCGGGTCCGGCCATGTGCCGGGTCTTGATCCCGACGCGGGATCGGATCCACTCGTCGTTGGTGTCCACCATGGCGGCGAGGTCCTCGTTGGTGATCACCTTCGAGGGTTGGTAGTGCCCTAGCGCCACCACGCGTGAACCGGTCATGGGCGGGGTCCCCCCTTGTAAGGCAGTCAGGATTTACCAGCTTTGCCTGCTACTGATGGGTACAGGGGCGCGTGACCCGACAGGATTCAGTGCCCGGAATTTGGAGCTTCCCGAGGGTCCTCCAGCCGGGAACGGGAACCGGAACGGATCCGGGAGAATGGGTGCTCCAGGCGATAGGAATGGCCGGTCGACGGCAGAACAGGTGGACTGATCACATGGGACGGGTCACCGAACGCCGTCGCGTCGTCCGGATTCGGGGCGGCGTGGCGGGGGCCCGGGCGGACACGCTGGTGGCCGAAGAACCGCTGGAGATACGGCTGAACGGCAAACCGCTGGCCATCACGATGCGCACCCCGGGTGACGATTTCGCGCTGGCCGTGGGTTTCCTGGCCAGCGAGGGAGTCCTCGCCTCGGCCTCGGACGTCCGGGCCGTGACCTACTGCGAGGGCGCCACCGAGGACGGAACGAACACCTACAACGTGGTGAACGTCCAGCTCGCCGCCGGAGTTCCGGTGCCGGACATCACGCTGGAGCGGAACGTCTACACCACCTCCTCCTGCGGCCTGTGCGGGAAGGCCAGCCTGGACGCCGTGCGCACCGCGACCCGCTTCCCGGGGCTCGCGGACGACCCCGTACGGGTGGGCGTGCGGCTCCTCGGGGAGCTTCCGGACCGGCTGCGCGCGGAGCAGAAGGTCTTTGAGCGCACGGGCGCCCTGCACGGCGCCGGGCTGTTCTCGGCCGGGGGCGAGCTGATCGACGTACGGGAGGACGTGGGCCGGCACAACGCGGTGGACAAGATCGTCGGGCGGGCGCTGCAAGCCGGTCGGCTGCCGCTGACGGGTTCGGTGCTGCTGGTGTCGGGGCGGGCTTCCTTCGAACTGGCGCAGAAGGCGGTGATGGCGGGCATCCCGGTGCTGGCGGCCGTTTCCGCTCCGTCCTCGCTCGCGGTGGACCTGGCGCTGGAGTCGGGACTGACGCTGGTCGGGTTCCTGCGGGGCGGGGACATGAACATCTACGCGGGCGAGGAACGGATCGACCTGACGGCGTGAGCCGCGGCCCGGCGGGGCGCGGACGGGACGGCGGGGCGCGGACGGGGCGGCGGGGGCCGTCGTACGGCCCCCGCCCCTTCCCCGCACGGACTACTTGTCGGCCAGGTGCCCCGCGCCGGTGTGCCGGGTGCCCGCCGGGGCCTCGATGGTCTGGCTGTACCGGTTGTCCTTGGACGCGGGCTCGATCTTCTTCGCGGCCACGTGCGGGGTACCCGTCGGGGCCTCGATCGTGTGGCTGTGGGAGGAGCCGTCCTTGGCGGCGCCGTTCTGGTTGTCCGCGGCGCTCGCGGCTCCACCGAGGGCGAGCGTGGCGAGCAGGGCGGCGGCGGAGACTGCGGCGATGCGCTTGTTGAGCTTCATGAGGTGCTCCCTGGTGGTTCGGGGTTTCTTGCTGACACCCAGAACCTAGAAGAACCGGACATTTCCTCGCTCTAACGCTTTCCGCCCCCGAAGCCCCTGCGTCCTTACACCGTCCCGATCAGCGCTTGCGGCGGCCGCGGCGGGAGGTCGGCTCGGCCGGCTTCGGATCCGGGGGGTCGATGCGGTGGAGGTCGAGGGTCGCCGGGAGCGGGACGGCTCCGGGGCCGCCCGCTTCGGCCCAGGCGATGACCTCGTCGGTGGCGGTGTCGTCCAGGGCCCAGCCGAACCAGACCGCGCGGGCGCCCCGGCGGCGGGCCTCCGTGGTGGGCTGGACCACGATGACGTTGGCCTGCGCGCAGGGGCCGAGGCAGTCGCTCGTACGGACGGCCAGGCGCCCGTCGGAGGCCGCCGCGGCCTCGCGCAGCCGGGCGAGCTGTCCCGCGTGGTCGGTGCCGGGGTTCTTGCGGGGGTCGCCGCAGCAGCAGCCCCGGCAGACCACCAGGGTGCAGGGGCGCGGGGCGTGGGCGGAGAGCGGGCGTATCCAGGTCACCGCCGCACGTTACCGGGCCTGCGGGACCGGGTGTTGGGGGGTGTGCGAGACCTCCGCCACATGGCCGGCGGCGAGTTCGTGCTGTTCCGTGGCCTGCGGGTCCTGTGTGGCGTGCGGGTCCTGCCGAGCTTGCGGGTCCCGCGCGCGCCGGCGGGCCAGTACCGCGCAGACCATCAGCTGCATCTGGTGGAAGAGCATGAGCGGCAGCACGGCGAGGCTCGCCTGGGCGCCGAACAGGACGCTGGCCATGGGGAGTCCGGCGGCCAGGCTCTTCTTCGACCCCGCGAACTGGATGGCGATCCGGTCCTCGCGGGTGAAGCCGAGGCGCTTGGCCCCGTACCAGGTGACCGCCAGCATCACGGCGAGGATGACCGCCTCGACGGCCATCAGCCCGCCGAGGCGCGGGAGGCTGATCCGGCGCCAGATCCCGGCGACCATGCCCGCGCTGAAGGCGGTGTAGACGACGAGCAGGATCGAGCCGCGGTCCACGTAGCCGAGCACCTTCTTGTTGCGGACGAGGAAGCCGCCCACCCAGGGACGCAGGGCCTGGCCGAGGAGGAAGGGCAGGAGCAGCTGGAGGACGATCTTCACCAGCGAATCGAGGGAGAAGCCGCCCGCGCTGTTGCCGAGCAGGCCGGCGGCGAGGAGGGGGGTCAGGAAGATGCCGATGAGGCTGGAGAAGGAGCCCGCGCAGATCGCGGCGGGGACGTTGCCGCGGGCGATCGAGGTGAAGGCGATGGAGGACTGGATGGTGGAGGGGACCAGACAGAGGAAGAGCAGGCCGCTGTAGAGCGGTGGCGTGAGGACAGCGGGCACCAGGGTGTGCGCGGCGAGACCCAGGAGGGGGAAGAGGAGGAAGGTCGAGGCGAGCACGGTGAGGTGGAGCCGCCAGTGGCGCATGCCGTCGAGGGCCTCGCGGGTGGAGAGCCGGGCGCCGTAGAGGAAGAAGAGCAGGGCCACCGCCGCGGTGGAGGCGGCCTCGGCCACGGAGGCGGCCGCGCCGCGGGCGGGCAGCAGGGCGGCGAGGCCGACGGTGGCGAGCAGACCCATGATGAACGGGTCCAGCGGGAGCCGGGCGGGGAGGTGCGGGCGGCGCATGGGGATGCTCACTTGCTGAGGTCGACGGGAGGCGGGGCAGAGCCGGACCGGACCGGACGACGGGACGGGGCTCGACGGATTCCCTTCCATTCTCGGTGGCGGGCTGGTGATCGGGAAACCCGCACACCGCTCTCACTGTCATCACGGAACGTGATGAGCGGGGCTAGGGTGAACGCTATGTACGACCCCGTTCAGCTGCGCACCTTCCTCACCGTGGCCCAGACCCTGAGCTTCACGCAGGCCGCCGCCCGGCTCGGCGTGCGCCAGTCCACGGTCAGCCAGCACGTGCGCCGGCTGGAGGAGGCCACGGGCCGGCCCCTCTTCCTGCGCGATACGCACAGCGTCGAGCTCACCGAGGACGGCGAGGCCCTGCTCGGTTTCGCCCGCTCGATCCTGGAGGCGAACGAGCGCGCGGCGGCCTTCTTCGCGGGGACGCGGATCCGCGGCCGGCTGCGCTTCGGCGCCTCGGAGGACTTCGTGCTGACTCGGCTGCCGGAGATCCTGGAGGCCTTCCGGCACGAGCACCCCGAGGTGGAACTGGAGCTCTCCGTGGAGCTCTCGGGGACCTTGCACGAGCGGCTGGACGCGGGGCGGCTGGACCTCGTACTCGCCAAGCGGCGCGGCGAGGGCGACGAGCGGGGCCGGCTGGTGTGGCGGGACCGGATGGTGTGGATCGGGGCCGAGGGGCTGCGGGTGGACCCGGACCGGCCGGTGCCGCTGATCGTCTTCCCGCCGCCGGGGATCACGCGGGCGAGGGCGCTGGACGTGCTGCAGGCGGACGGGCGGCCGTGGCGGATCGCCTGTACGAGCGGCAGCCTGAGCGGTCTGATCGCGGCGGCGCGGGCGGGGCTGGGCGTGATGGCCCACACCCGGGGGCTGATCCCGCCGGGGCTGGTCCGGGTCGGCGGCCTCCCGGACCTCGGAACGGTGGAGTTCGCACTGCTGCGGGGCCCCCGCGGCTCCGCCGCGGCGGAGGCCCTGGCCGCGGCGATCCTGTCGGGCGCGGACCGGCTGACGCGGGCGGCGTAGCCGGGGCCCGGACCCGCTCCCCCCGCCGGGGAGGTTCCGGCTGGGACGGCCGGTGCGCCCTTGCCGCCCCCTTGCCGCCCCCTTGCCGCGTCCGGAACTCCCCCGACCTGGGCACTCGAACACCCGCGGGGCCGAATGTGCCGCCGTTCAGGGCGCCGTGCGCTTAGGGTCGCCGTACGCCAACCGGTCGCGGTCCGGCGGGAATTCGTACGGGACGGGCAGGGGGACGCGCATGAAGATCGCGGTACTGGGGACCGGTGAGGTCGGGCAGCGGCTGGCGGGGAAGCTGGTCTCGGTCGGGCACCAGGTCACGATGGGGTCCCGTACGGCGGACAACGCCGGCGCCGCGGAGTGGGCTGCCGCGACGGGCGGTGCCCACGGGACCTTCGCGGAGGCCGCCGCCACCGCCGAGCTCGTCGTCAACGCGACCGGCGGACTGGTCTCGCTCGCCGTGCTGGAGGCCGCCGGGGCCGGCAACCTCCGGGGGAAGACCGTCATCGACGTCTCCAACGCACTGGACTTCTCCGAGGGGTTCCCGCCGAAGGTGGTCACCCCGGACGGGCACAGCGTCGCCGAGCAGCTCCAGAAGGCCTTCCCCGAGGCGCGGATCGTCAAGACGCTCAACACCATGAACAACGCCGTCATGGTCGAGCCCGGCCGGGTGCCCGGACACCACACCGTGTTCGTGAGCGGCGACGACGCCGGTGCCAAGGCCGAGACCATCGCGCTGCTGCGCTCCTTCGGCTGGGCGCCCGAGCAGATCACCGATCTCGGCGACCTGTCCAGCGCCCGCGCCACCGAGGCCCTGATGGCCTTGTGGCTGCGCCTCTACGGGGTGCTCGGCCCGGTGGACTTCAACATCTCCGTGGTCACCGCCTAGAACACGCCACGGACGCGCCGCTGGGGAGGTCTTGTGGAGGTCTTTCTTCCGTGATCACCAACGGGTGGGCGTGGGATAGCGTCGCCGCGCCGTACGGAGAGGAGCGGGCCTTGCACGAGATCACCGTCCCACCGGTCGTCACGGGCTCACCCGTCGGCGGTCTGGCCGACGCCGTCTTCCTGCACGCACGCGAGGACCCCGGCCGGGTCGTGCTCGGCCGCAAGTCGGACGGGGTCTGGGGGGACGTGACCTCCGGCGAGCTGGCCTCCGAGGTGCTCGGGCTCGCCAAGGGGCTGCTCGCGCAGGGCATCCGCTTCGGGGACCGGGTCGCGATCATGTCCCGTACCCGGTACGAGTGGACCCTCTTCGACTTCGCCCTGTGGGCGATCGGCGCCCAGCCGGTCCCCGTCTACCCCTCGTCCGCCGCCGAGCAGGTGCACTGGATCCTCTACGACTCCGAGTGCACGGCCTGTGTGGTGGAGGACGAGGACCAGGCCATGACCGTCGGGTCGGTGATCGACCGGCTGCCGATGCTGCGCCGGCTGTGGCAGCTGGACGCGGGCGCCGTCGAGGGGCTCGTCGAGGACGGGCTCCAGGTCGCCGAGGACGTCGTGCACCGCCACCGCAGCGCCGTGACGCCCGATGCGACGGCCACCGTCATCTACACCTCGGGGACCACCGGACGCCCCAAGGGCTGTGTGCTGACCCACGGCAATTTCATGTTCGAGGCCGACACGATGGTGACCCGCTGGGAGTCCGTCTTCCGGGCCGGGCCCGGTGAGCAGCCGTCCACCCTGCTGTTCCTGCCGCTCGCCCACGTCTTCGGGCGGATGGTGGAGGTGGCGGCCGTCCGCTCCCGGGTGAAGCTCGGGCACCAGCCGGTGCTGGCGGCGGCCGAACTGCTGCCGGACCTCGCCGCGTTCCGGCCGACGTTCGTGCTCGGGGTGCCGTACGTCTTCGAGAAGGTCTTCGCCGCCGCCCGTCGCAAGGCCGAGACCGAGGGCCGGACGGGCCCCTTCGACCGGGCGGTGGAGACGGCCGTACGGTACGCGGAGGCGCGGGAGCAGAAGGCGTTCGGCGTCGGGCCCGGGCCCTCGGCGAAGCTGCGCATGGAGCACCAGCTCTTCGAGAAGCTGGTGTACGGGAAGGTCCGCGAGGCACTGGGCGGCCGGGTGCGGTACGCCATGTCGGGCGGCTCCGCGATGTCGCGCCGGCTGGGGCTGTTCTTCGACGGCGCCGGGGTGACGGTCTTCGAGGGGTACGGGCTCACCGAGTCCTGCGCGGCCGCCACGGCGAACCCGCCCGGGGCCGTCAAGTACGGCACCGTCGGGCGGCCGATCCCCGGCGGTACGGTGCACATCGCCGAGGACGGGGAGATCTGGCTGTACGGCGCCCACGTCTTCTCCGGGTACCTGAACGACCCGCACGCCACGGAGGCCGTCCTGCGGGACGGCTGGCTGGCGACGGGGGACCTGGGGCGTCTCGACGCGGACGGGTACCTCACGATCACGGGGCGCAAGAAGGAGATCCTGGTGACCTCCAACGGCAAGAGCGTGGCCCCGGCCGCCCTGGAGGAGCGGGTCCGCTCGCACCCGCTCGTCTCCCAGTGCGTCCTCGTGGGCAACGACCGGCCGTACATCGCGGCCCTGCTCACCCTGGACATGGAGGGGGTCGCGCACTGGATGGCGATGCGCGGCCGCCCCCGGCTGCCGACGGCGGACCTGGTGCTCGACCCCGATCTGACGGCGGAGGTCCGCCGGTCGGTGGTGGCGGCCAACACCCTGGTCTCCCAGGCCGAGTCGATCCGCACGTTCCGCGTCCTGGCCGAGCAGTTCACCGAGGAGCGGGGGCTGCTGACGCCCTCGCTGAAGCTGAAGCGGCGGGCCATCGAGAAGGTCTACGCCCAGGAGGTGGCGGCCCTCTACCAGTCCTGACGGGCGCCACCGTCACGATGCGTCGGCCGGCGAAGCGTGATCACGCCAACGGTCCGAACCGTTACCTGACGGGTCGTCACTTTACTTGTCGTTGATATTGACGATGCGTCAGGTCGCGCACAGAATGCGGGGATTCCGACCGGAGGGGATCCACACATGTTGCGACCGATCCGCACCCTGGCCGCCGCGGCAGCGGCGCTCGCGCTCGTCTCCGCCTGCAACTCCGCCTCCAACAGCGCCTCCCCCGACAAGCCGGGGGCCGCCGGCAATTCCCGCGGCGTGACCAAGGACTCCATCAAGGTCGGCGGCCTCGTGTCGATGACCAGCGCCAGCGGCTACAGCAAGAAGGGCACCGACCTCGGGGCCAAGGCCCGCTTCATGAGAGCCAACGCCGAGGGCGGGATCAACGGCCGCAAGATCGACTACATCGGGGCCGAGGACGACGGGCAGGACCCCGCCAAGAACCTGGCCGCGGCCCGCAAACTCGTCCAGCAGGACAAGGTCTTCGCGGTCTCCCCCATGAGCTCGGTCACCTTCACCGGCGCCGACTTCCTGGAGCAGGAGAAGGTACCCACCTTCGGCTGGGGCACCCTCCCCTCCTTCTGCGGACCCAAGTACATCTACGGGTTCAACGGCTGCCTCGTTCCCACCCCCGGCGGCACCATCAACCAGACCTGGCCCGAGGGCATCGGCCAGATCCTCGGCGGCGCCGCGGGCAAGTCGGTCGCGATCATCGCCAACGACAGCGACGCCGGAAAGTTCGGCGTGCGCACCTTCCAGCAGGGCTTCACCAGCGCCGGGTTCAAGGTCGCCTACGCCAAGGCCTCGGTGCCCGGCACCGCCGTGCCGAGCGACTGGTCGGCGTACGTCAAGGAGATCCTGGAGAGCAACGGCGGCAAGGCCCCCGACGCGGTGGTCTCCGTCATGCAGACCCCGAACAACATCGGGCTGTTCACCTCGCTCAAGCGCAGCGGGTACAAGGGACTGCTCTCCGACCCGACCGACTACGACCCGGGTCTGCTCGCCAAGGACGCCACCAAGCAGGCCCTCGACGGCGTGCACGTCCTGCTCCAGTTCGAGCCGTTCGAGTCGACGAACCCGAAGATGGCCCAGTTCAAGGCCGACATCAAGGCGGCGTCGGGCGGGCTGGAGGTGCCGCTCAACATGCACATGATGACCGGGTACATGTCGGCCGACCTGTTCGTGTCGATCGCGCAGAAGGCCGGCAAGGACCTCACCGTCGAGTCCTTCCAGGCCGCCGCGCAGGGCTTCTCCGACACCGGCACCCTCGTCGGCAACCGCGCGGAGCCCAAGGGCCAGAAGGACAGCTTCGGCTGCGGGGCGCTCGTCCAGCTGAAGAACGGCGCGTACGAGGTCTCCGTACCGTTCAAGTGCTACGAGCCCATCCCCTTCAAGTAGGGGTACGGGAAACCGAATGGGAGATCTGCTCGCCTTCGTACTGAGCGGTCTGGTGTCCGGCGCCCTGTACGCACTGCTGGCCACCGGGCTGGTGCTGTCGTACTCGGCGTCCGGGCTGTTCAACTTCGCGCACGGGGCCACCGCCTACCTGTGCGCGCTCACCTTCTACGAACTGCACTCCGGGCTCGGCTGGCCGGCCGTCCCGGCGGCGCTGCTGGTGGTCCTCGTACTGGCGCCCGGGCTCGGGTGGGCGCTGGACCGGCTGATGTTCCGCCGGCTCGCGCAGGTCGGCGAGACGGCGCAGATCGTGGCCACCATCGGGCTGCTGGTGGCCCTGCCGGCGGCCGGGCTGTGGACGGTGGAGCTCCTCACCGAGGCGGGAGCGCCGCTCAAGCCGGCGGAGAACCAGTTCGGACTGCCGGGGGTGGGGCCGAGCCCCGCGAAGTCCTGGCAGCTCACCGCCGACGTGGGCATCGACTCCGACCAGCTGATCACCTGGGTGGCCACCGCCCTGGTGGCGGTCGCCCTGTGGGTGCTGATGCGGCACACCCGGCTGGGGCTGCGACTGCGGGCCGCCGTCGACAACCGCTCGCTCACCGAACTGCGCGGGATCGACGCCGACCGGCTGTCCTCGGTGGCGTGGATGATCGCGTCGGGGCTGGCCGGGCTGGCGGGGGTGCTGGCGACCCCGCTCCTCGGGCTGTCGGCGCACGATTTCACGCTGTTCCTGTTCGTGTCGGCCACCGCGGCCGTCATCGGGCGGTTCGCCTCCGTCCCGCTCGCCTTCGCCGGCGGGCTGGGGCTCGGGGTCCTGCAGAACCTGGTCGTCGGCTACGCGTCCTTCGCCGACTCCGTCACCGGCTTCAGGACGGCCGTGCCCTTCCTGATCCTCTTCGGCGGGCTGCTGGTGCTCACCCGGCGGGCCCGGGCCGCCGGAACCGCCGCCGTGGACGTGGCCTCGCCGGACCATCTGGCCGGGGCCCCGTGGGGACGGCGCTGGGGGGTGTGGGCCGCGGGCGCGGTCCTGCTGGGCACGGCCTTCTACACCGTGACCACACCCTTCTGGAGCGGGCTCCTCGCCCAAGGGCTCGCGCTGGCCCTGGTGTTCATGTCCTTCACCGTGGTCACCGGGCTCGGGGCGATGGTGTCCCTGGCCCAGGGCACCTTCGTGACCGGGGCCGCGCTGGTGGCCGGACTGCTGATGAGCCGCGGCTGGCCGTTCTTCGCGGCGCTGGCGGTCGGCACGTGCGTGGCCGCTCTGCTGGGAGCCCTGGTCGCATTGCCCGCGCTACGGCTCGGCGGGCGCTCCCTGGCGCTGGCGACGCTGGCCCTGGCCTTCCTGGCGGACCAGGTGCTCTTCCAGATGCGGTGGCTGCGCAACGGGGACTCCGGGTGGTCCATCCCGCGCCCCGTCATCGGGCCGGTGGACCTCTCCGACGACCGGGCGCTGGGCGTGGCCCTGCTCCTCCTGGTCGCGGCGGTCGCCGCCGGGCTGAGCGCGCTGCGGGCCTCCCCCTCGGGCCGCGCGATGCTCGCCGTACGGTCGGCTCCCGCGGCCGCGATGGCCTCCGGGGTGTCCGTGCTGCGCACGAAGCTCCTCCTCTTCACCCTGTCGGCGGGGCTGGCCGGCTTCGGGGGCGTGATGTACGCCTCGTACAACACCCGCATCACCGCTACGGACTTCACGGCGATGACCGGGCTGGTGTGGCTGGCGGTGGTCGTCGCGGCGGGCGTGCGCAGGCCGCAGTACGCGGTGGTGGCGGGGCTGGTCTTCGCCGTCGCTCCGCGGGTGATGGCGGACTACGTGACGGAGTCGGCGCACCTGCCGGTGATCCTGTTCGGCCTGGCGGGGTTGGCCTTGGCCAACGACCCCGACGGCTACTGCGCGGCGGTGCCGGTACGCCTGGCCCGCCGCCGGGCCGGCGCCTCGTCCGGCGCCAAAGCCATGGCCTCCGCCGGCACCTCGTCCGGGGCCGAGGCCGAGGCCGGGGCCGGAGCCGGGGCCGGAGCCGGGGCCGGGGCCGGGGCCGGGGCCGGAGCCGGGGCCGGGGCCGGGGCCGGGGCATCGGCCTCCACGGGAGCCGGGGCCGGGGCCGAAGCCGAAGCCGGGGCCGGGGGCGTTCCCGCGGCACGGGTCGGTGGCGGAGCCGGGGTGGGCCCTGCGGGGCTCTCCCCCACCCCGCCCCTTCCCGAAACCGGGGCTCCGCCCCCCGAACGCCGGGCAGGCTGGAAATCAGCCCCGCCGGCGTTTGAGGCGCGGGGGTCCGGGGGCGGAGCCCCCGAAAGGCCCGGGGGGCCGGGGGCAGCGCCCCCGGTTTCGGGAAGGGGCGGGGTGGGGGACACGCTGCCCGCAGGGCAGGCCTTCGCAGCCGGGCACTCCCCGGAGGGATCCGCCCCCGAGCCGCCGGTTCTGGAGGCATCCGTCCCGGAGCCGCCGGCTCCGAACCAGCCCGCCCGGGACCTGGCCGTCCCGGACACAGCCATACCGAACCAGCCCGCCAGGGAGAGGGCGACCTCGAATCCACCGGCGGAGCCGCCCGTGGGGGCGCCCGCCCTGGAGCTGCGCGGTGTCACCGCCGGGTACGACGGGGGGCTCGTGCTGCACGGGGTGGACCTCCTCGTGCGGCGCGGGGAGATCCTCGCCGTGCTCGGGCCCAACGGGGCCGGGAAGAGCACCGCCTGCCGGGTGGCGGCCGGCGCGCTGGCCGTCGTCGGCGGGAGCGTCCACGTGGGCGGGCGGGACGCCACCCGCGACGGCGCCGTGGGCCGCTCCCGGGCGGGAGTGCTGCTCGCACCCGAGGGGCGGGGGATCTTCCCCTCGCTCAGCATCGAGGAGAACCTCGCCCTCTACCTGAGGGACCCGTCCGAACGGGACGCCGTCTACGACCGGTTCCCCCGGTTGCGCGAGCGACGCTCGGTGTCCGCAGGGGCGTTGTCCGGCGGGGAACAGCAAATGCTGGCCCTCGCACCGCTGTTGCAGCGCCCGCCCGGGGTGCTGATCGCGGACGAACCCTCCCTGGGGCTCGCCCCGCGCGTGGTGGACGAGGTGTACGGGCTGCTCATGGAGCTCCGCGCCGCCGGCACCGCGCTCCTGCTGGTGGAGGAGAAGGCGGCCGAGATCCTCGGGATCGCCGACACCGTCGCCTACCTCTCGCAGGGCCGCGTCTCCTGGTGCGGCCCGCGCTCCGAGGTGGAGGCGGACCGGCTGACCGAGGCCTACCTGGGGATGGCGACATGAGCGCGGGCGAAGCCCCGTACGTACTGGAGGCCCGCGGCGTCAGTGTCCGGTTCGGCGGGGTCAAGGCGCTGACGGGCGTGGACCTCGGGATCCGGGCGGGCGAGGTGTGCGGGCTGATCGGGCCGAACGGGGCGGGGAAGACCACCCTGTTCGACGTGCTGTCCGGGATCCGGCGGCCCGATCAGGGCCGGATGCTGCTCGACGGGGTGGACGTCACCCGGCGCTCCCCCGTCTGGCGGGCCCGCCGCGGCATGCGCCGGACCTTCCAGCGCCAGCAGTTGTTCGGACAGCTCAGCGTGGCCGACAACGTCCTGGTCGCGCAGGAGTGGCGGGGCGGGGGCGGCGGCCTCGCCGCCGATCTGGTCGCCTCGCCCACCCGGCGCCGCCGGGAGCGGGAGCGGCGGGAGCGGGCCGCGCGGGTGCTGGCGGACTGCGGCATCGGCGCGCTCGGGGACGCGTACGCCGGCGGTCTGCCGGTGGGGCGGGCCCGGATGGTCGAGCTGGCCCGCGCCGTGGCCGATCCGCCCCGGGTGCTGCTCCTGGACGAGCCCGCGTCGGGCATGTCCGCGCCCGAACGCGAGCAGCTCGCGGCGGTCGTGCGCCGGCTCGCCGAGGAGGAGGGCTGCGCCGTGCTGCTGGTCGAGCACAACGTCGCCTTCGTGATGGACCTCTGCACCCGGGTGGTCGTCCTGGACCTGGGCACCGTGCTCGCCGAGGGCACGGCCGCCGAGGTACGGGCCAACGCGCTGGTCCGGGAGGCGTACCTGGGGGCCTAGCGCGGGGACCCCGGCCTGTTCCCGCCGTACGGATTCACCCGTACGGCGGGAATAGGCCACGCCGGGGCCCGGTTGTCGCCGGTCGTACGGACCCGCGCGCACGAGCGTCCGTACGGCAGTCAGTACCCGTACCAGCGACGACCAGAGGGAACGACCGACGTGAATCAGGTCCCCGGCATCAAGCTCAACAACGGCACGCTCATGCCCCAGCTCGGCTACGGCGTCTGGCAGGTTCCGGACGCCGAGGCGGAGCAGGCCGTCCGGACGGCGCTGGAGGCGGGCTACCGCAGCATCGACACGGCCGCCATCTACGGCAACGAGGAGGGCACCGGCAAGGCCATCGCCTCCGCCGGGGTGCCGCGCGAGGAGCTCTTCGTCACCACCAAGCTGTGGAACGGGAAGTCCGAGACCTGGGGCCGGGACAACGCGCTCCGCGAGTTCGACGCCTCGCTCGCCAAGCTGGGCCTCGACGAGATCGACCTGTACCTGATCCACTGGCCGCGCCCGATGCGCGACGACTTCCTCGCCATCTGGAAGACCTTCGAGGAGATCGCGCAGAGCGGCCGCGCCAAGGCCGTCGGCGTGTCCAACTTCCGCCCCGCCGACCTGGAGCGGCTCGGCGCCGAGAGCTCCCTGGTGCCGGCCGTGAACCAGATCGAGCTGCACCCGCTGCTCCCCCAGAGCGAGCTGCGCGCCCTGCACGCCCGCCTGGGCATCGCCACCGAGGCCTGGTCCCCGCTCGGCCAGGGCAAGGACCTGCTCACCCTGCCCGCCGTCACCGCGATCGCCGCCAAGCACGGCCGCTCGGCCGCTCAGGTGGTCCTGCGCTGGCACCTCCAGCTGGGCAACGTCGTGATCCCGAAGTCCGTGACCCCGGCGCGGATCCGGGAGAACCTGGACGTCTTCGGCTTCGAGCTGGACGCCGGGGACATCGCAGCGCTGGACGCGCTCGGCGCGGGCTCGGCGGGCCGCCGGATCGGTCCCGACCCGGCCGAGTTCGACTACTGAGCCGCCGGTGAGCGAGGCGGCGAGAGAAACGAAGGCGCCCGACGGCGTGTACCTGATCCGCAATGCCGGGAGCGGGCTGCTGCTCCAGGTCGAGAGCGGCAACCGGGTCTGGGTCGGGCCGGACGGCGAGCCGGCCGCGGCCCGGCAGTGGGAGATCACCCCGGTGCACAGCGGCGGCGGGATCTTCCACCTGGTCAGCGTCCACAACGGCAAGCGGCTCGATGTCGCGAACGCGTCCACCGAGAGCGGCACCCGGGTCCAGGTGTGGAAGGCGAACGCCTTCGGGGCGCAGGAGTGGGTCGTGGAGGAGCACCTCGACGACCCGGGCGTGGTCTCGCTGATCGCCGCCATCAGCGGCCTGCCGCTGGAGGCGGACGCGGAGGGCCGGGCCCGGCAGTGCGAGGACAGCGACTCCCCGGCGCAGTGGTGGCGCCTGGAGCCCGCCTGAGGCGGGGACGGGAACGGGGCGGGGGCGGGGAGCGGGGCCCATCGCCACTGCCCCGCCAGCCCGCCCCGCCCGTCTACCCGCCCGTCAGGCCCGTACGAAGCCGCGCAGCCGGTACGTGGGCTCCGCGCGCGGGGTGTCCGGTCCCGGCAGCAGCTGCAGCCGGTCAGCGAGCTCGCGCGGGGTGATCCCGCGCGGGTGGACCCGGGAGGCGTACCGCCCGGCGAGCAGGGCTTCGGCGGCCCCGCGCGGGGTGCGGCCCTGGCCGTGGCCGGTGAAGAGGGTTTCGCCGGCGGGGTGCAGGCCCACCGCGGCCGCGTGGCCGGTGACGGCATGGGCGGAGTCGGCGGGGGTGGCGGTGAGGTGCTCGGCGAGCACCTCGTCGATATCGCTGCCCACGTCGTGGGCGGCGTCCTTGTCGACGGTGGTGACGAACACCCCGCCGGGCCGCAGCACCCGCCCGGCCTCGGCGATCACGGCGGCCACCAGCCCCGGCGAGCGGAGCAGGTGCAGCAGCCAGACCGCGCTGACCGCGTCGAGCGAACCCGAGCGGAACGGGAGCCGGGTCCCGGAGGCGAGGACCACCGGGACCCCGCGGGAGCGCGCCATGGCGGCCATCCCGTACGAGGCGTCCGCGCCGAGGACGCGCAGCCCCGGGCGGGCGGCGGCGATGCGGGTGGTGACGATGCCCGTGCCGCAGCCGAGGTCGAGCAGGGTGTCGGTGTCCGGCGGGAGCAGGCCGAGGACCGCCGCGGCGGCGGCCTCGGCGCGCGGGGCCCCGCCGCGGGTGGCGTCGTAGGCCTCGGCTTCGGCGTCGTAGTCCAGGAGCGGTCTCGGCGTGGGCACGGGGATGGGTGGTGCTTCCGGCATCAGGCGGCGCCGTGGGAGGGGGCCAGGGATTCCACCCGCTCGGCGAGGGTGAAGTCGGCGTCGGTGACGGAGTCTCCGGCGTCGTGCGTGTTCACCGAGAGACGGACGGTGTTGTAGCCGAGGGTGAGGTCGGAGTGGTGGTTCAACTCCTGCTGCACGGCGGCGATGTGGCTGACCAGCGCGCTCGCCGCGAAGTGGCTGCCCAGCCGGTAGGTGCGGATGATGCGGTCGTCCTCGAAGGCCCAGCCGGGGAGTTCCCGCAGCCGGTCCTCGATCTCCTTCTGCGAAAGCGGCTCTCTCGACATCCGCAGGCTCCTTCCCCGTAGACGACTGCCCGATTGGCCTGACGTGGAGTCAAGGTTCCCACAGCACGGGCTGGAGGGAAGGTTTCGCGCCATAGTGCGTGCGGGTGCTTCCCTGCCTTCCGTGACCACCGCGCCACCCCTATGCTCCTGCGCCGGACGTGACTGTTACCGCCGGTAATACCGCTGGGTGCCGACGACATCGAGGGAGCATCACCGTGACGCGCACAGGAAACTCCAGGCGCACGTTCATCGCGGGGGCCGCCGCCACCGCGGGCGCGTTATCGGCCGCCGGGAGCCTCGCGGCCCCGGCCGGGGCCGCCACCGGATCCGCCGCGGCCGGGCAGGCGCGCAGCGTGGCCGTCCTCGGCGGCGGGGTCGCCGGCCTCACCGCCGCGCACGAACTGGCCGAACGCGGCTACGCCGTCACCGTGTACGAGCGGCGGGCGCTCGGCGGCAAGGCCCGCAGCATGGACGTCCCCGGCAGCGCCCGCGGCGGGCGCCGCCCGCTCCCCGCCGAGCACGGCTTCCGCTTCATCCCGGGGATCTATCACAACCTGCCGGACACGATGCGGCGCATCCCCTTCCCGGGCAACGCCAACGGCGTCTGGGACAACCTCGTCGCCCCGCGCGAGATGATGTTCGCCCGGGCGGCCGGCCGCGAGGACCTGCGCGCGCCCATCCCCTGGCCGGAGCACTCCCCCGCCGAGCTGACCCCCGACGAGCTGCGCCGGGCCCTCACCGGGATCCTCCAGTCGCTGGTCCGCCTCCCGCTCCACGAGACGGCGTACTTCGTCGACCGCGCCCTGGTGTTCCTCACCAGCTGCGACGAGCGGCGCGACGGGCAGTGGGAGCGGACCCCGTGGTGGGAGTTCACCCGGGCCGCGCGGATGTCGAGCGAGTACCAGCGGATCCTCGCCATCGGCGTCACCCGCAACATCGTGGCCACCAAGGCCGAGGAGGCCTCGACCCGCACCGTCGGCAGGCTCGGCGAGGCCTTCGTCTTCAACCTGCTGGGCCGCGGCGCCGACGGCCCGCCGGACCGCATCCTGAACCTCCCCACCAACGAGGCCTGGATCGACCCCTGGGAGGCCCATCTGCGCTCGCTGGGCGTGGAGTTCAAGATCGGGTGGACGGTGCGCGAGGTGCGGTACGGGGACGGCCGCGTGAGCGGGGTCCTCATCGAGGACCCGGCCGGAGCCGCGCAGACGGTCACCGCCGACCACTACGTCAGCGCGCTGCCCGTCGAGCACGCCCGCCGCACCTGGAGCCCGGCGCTGCGCGCGGCCGACCCGATGCTCGGGCGGTGCGACCTGCTGCGGACCGACTGGATGACCGGCATCCAGTTCTACCTCACCGAGCGCGCACCCCTCGTACACGGGCACCTCAACTGCATCGACTCGCCCTGGTCGTTGACGGCGATCCAGCAGGCCGAGCACTGGCCGGCGCGGAACTTCCCCGCCGACTACGGGGACGGCGCGGCCGTGGACTGCCTGTCGGTGGACATCTCCGAGTGGGACAAGCCGGGGATCCTCTACGGGAAGACGGCCAAGCAGTGCACCCGCGAGGAGGTGGCCCGCGAGGTGTGGGCGCAGCTGAAGGCCTCGCTCAACGACACCGGGAAGACCCTGCTGTCGGACGGAAAGCTGCACTCGTGGTTCCTGGACCCGGGGGTGGACGGGATCGGGACCCCCCATCCGACCAACGAGGACCAGCTGTTGATCCACCCGACCGGGACCTTCCACAACCGGCCGAGCGCGGGCACCCGGATCCCGAACTTCTTCCTCAGCGGGGACTACGTGTCCGTCGACATCGACCTGGCGACCATGGAGGGGGCCAACGCCTCGGCCCGGGCGGCGGTCAACTCCCTGCTGGACAGGGATGGTTCACCGGCATCCCGGTGCACGGTGCGGCCGCTCTACCGGGCCCCGGAGGTGGAGTCCGCGAAGCGGCAGGACCTGTGGCGCTACCGCCTCGGCCTGCGGAACGTCTTCGACCTGGGGTGACCCGGCCGCGGGTGCCCGGCTGGGCTACCGTCGCGGTATGACGACTGCTGCGCCCTTGACGGTAGGAGCCCTGCTGCGCAACTGGCGGGAGCGGCGCGGGCTCAGCCAGCTGGAGCTGGCGGGCCGCGCCGACTCCTCCTCCCGGCACATCAGCTTCGTGGAGACGGGCCGTTCCCGGCCGAGCGAGGAGATGGTGCTGCGGCTCGCCGACCGGCTGGACGTCCCGGTTCGGGACCGCAACGCCCTTCTGGTGGCGGCCGGTTACGCGCCCCGGTACGCCCACACCCCGCTGGACGACCCCTCGATGGAAGTGCTGCGCGAGGGACTGGAACGGCTGCTGGCCGCCTACGAGCCGTATCCGGCGCTGGTGGTGGACGCCACGTACGGCGTGGTGGCCGCCAACCGGGGCATCATGATGCTGATGGAGGGGCTGCCGGAGCACCTCCTGGCCGGTCCCCTCAACGCGATGCGGCTGACCCTGCACCCGGAGGGCCTCGCCCCCCGCATCCGCAACCTGCGCGAGTGGCGCGGGCACCTGCTGGCCCAGATGGAGCGGCAGATCGCACTGGCCCGTTCGGCGCCGCTGCGCGCGCTGTACGAGGAGGTGGCCGCCTATCCGCTGCCCACCGGAGCGGCGGGGGCCGGCGAGGACGGGCCGCACGGGGAAGGGCCGTACCAGGACGGGCCGCACGGGGACGAGCCGTACCAGGACGGGCCGGTCGAGGCCGTCGCGTACCTCGCGCTCCCGCTGCGGATCGAGCACGACGGGCACCTGCTCTCCTTCGTGTCCTCCATCTCGACCTTCAACACCCCCATGGACGTGACGGTCGCCGAGCTGGCCATCGAGACCCTGCTGCCGGCCGACCCGGCGACGGTGAAGTACCTGCGGTCACTGGCGCCCTGAGCCCGCGCGCAGCGCCAGCTGCTGGAGGAGGGCGAAGGAGGCGACGGTGAGCGCCTGCGCCGGGATCCACACCGCCCCGACGGTGGTGGGCGTGAACCAGACCACGACGGCGACGAGGCTGAGCGCGGCCCAGGCGTAGTTGCCTTCGATGACGAGCCGGACGGGGAAGACCGGGGGCTGCCGGCGCGAGGCCAGCAGGCCTACGCCCGCCCCGTAGAGCACCAGGAACACCCCGAGCCCCAGCAGCAGCCCCTGCCCGACGCCGAGCAGGCGGCCGAGGGGCGCGGAGAGGGCGACGTAGGCGAGCCCGTTGCCGGTGGTGACGACGGAGTCGAGGGCGAGGAACCGACGCAGCGCGGTCCAGGGGACGGCGGTGCGGGCTACGGCGGTGAGCAGGGTTGCGGACATGGCGGATCAGCCTCCGTCGAGGGTCGAATGCACTGGTGGGGTACGAGCGCCCGGGCCCCGGAGCCGAGTGCGCGGCCCCGGAACCCGATGGCTCCACTGTGCCGCCGGAGCCCTGGCGGGTCGATTACCTGCCGGGTAATGGGCGCACGGCCGTCCGGGGTTCGCGACGGGGGCCGATCCCCACGTTTTTTGAGCTGAACGGAAGGAAACGTTGGGAGCCACCCTGTTCCGCCACGGAACCCGGGGTTAGGCTTCACGCAGAGCAACCAGTTCGAACCTTCTCTCTATTGACGGAGCAACACCCGGTGCGAGCCGCCGACCGGCCCGACCTCCGCGCGGTCCGGGCCCGTGTCGTGGCACTGGCGGAGCGCTGCGGCCAGGACCCCGCGCACGTGCTCGCCGTGGAGCGGCTCAGCCAGTTGTCCGGGGTCGAACCGGCCCTCCTGCCCGGGGTGCTGGACGGCACCGCCGCCGAGCTGCCGCTGTGCGAGCGGGTGCACCGGCGTTTCCTGCGGCTGCGCGCCACCCGCCGCGACAAGCACGGCCGGGAGTGGTCGCTCGCGGCCATAGCCGAGGACTTCGACGCCCCCGGCGCCTCCCTCGGTCCGCTCAACGCGGGCACCGGACTGCCCCGGCTCGGCCACGCGGCCGGCGTGCAGCGGTTCTTCGGGGTGTACGCCGGCTTCCTGCTCGCCGACAGCAAGAGCGCGGTCGAGCGCGCCCTGGCCACCACCGGGTCCGGGCCCGGGGGCCGGGCGGAAGGCCCCGCGGACGACCTCGAACGCCTCTCGTACCTCACCGGCATCACCCCGCAGGACATCCGGCTGACGCTCGACGGCAATCCGCCCCGGCTCCCGCTGAAGGAGCAGGTGCGCCGCCGCTTCGAGCACCTGCGCCGCACGCGCCTGCGGGAGGACGGCCAGCCCCACTCCCTGTCCGCCATCGCCGGCTCCTTCGACGCCTCGGGCCAGTCGCTGACCCGCCTCACCCGGGGCGAGGGGCTCCCCAACCTCGCGGCGGCCGCCGGGATCCAGCGCTTCTACGGGGTCGAGAGCGGCTTCCTGCTGGCCGACGACACCGAGGCGCTGGCCGGGGCGCTCGCCGGGATCGAGCGCGAGCTGCGGTCCTCGGAGCGGAACGCCGAGAACCCGATGCTCGCCGTGTTGCGGGCGCACGACGTGCGCAGCATCGTCACCCGGGCCGGCCGGCTCTCGCCGGGCGGCTGGAAGGCGCTGGCGGACTACCTGGACGATCTGCTGGCGCGGGAAGGGCAGTTGGGCCGCCCGGCCGTCCCCCGCCCGCCGGGCGGCGCCGAGGACATCGACCGCAGTGCCGAAGGGGGAGCGTCATGAGGACCACACGGGCCATGCGGAAGCTCGGCGACGATCTGCTGGCGGCGGCGCGCCTGACTCCGGGTACGGACGCCCCCGCCATCATCGGGAGCCTGTGCGCCGCCTACGGGAGCGGCCGCGACCGGCCGGTCGTGTTCCGGTTCGCCGTCTTCCCGCCCGACACGGCCAGCGGGCTGTGGCTGGAGATGGAGGACCGCGACCTCCTCGTCATCGAGGAGCGCACCCGGCCCGAGCACCAGCTCGTCATCGCCTGCCACGAGCTGTGGCACCTGGACGAGGGGACCTGCGACCGGCACGGTCAGGGCATGGCGGTGGCCGCCCGGCTGACCGGCCGGGGCGGCCGCCTGGCGGAGCTGCTGCACTCCGAGGACGGGCTGAGCTCCGTGCTGCGGCAGGCGGCCGCCCGGGCCGACCGCAGCGATCCCGCGGAGATCCGGGCGGAGACCTTCGGCCTGCACCTCGGAAAGATCCTCAGGACCTTCCTGCCACCGCCCCGGGAAGAGCAGGTACCCGAGGTGATCGAGCGCATCAAGACCTCGTTCGGCTGTGGACGTTGAGCGGGCCCCGGCCCACGCCCCCGGCGGCTGACCACCGCCTCCCGCCGACGCACCCATTCCGCCGATGCGCACGCGCACGGCCCTGACAGAGAGCACCACACGATGACCCAGTCCTCCCCGCACCGCCACGCCGTCGTCATCGGGGGCAGCATGGCAGGCCTCTTGGCGGCCGCCGTCCTCGCCGAGCACGCGAGGGTCACCATCATCGACGCCGACACCCTGCCCGAGCTCCCGGAGCCCCGGCGGGGACTGCCGCAGGCCCGCCACGTCCACGTCATGTGGTCGGGCGGCGCCCGCGCCATCGAGGACCTGCTGCCGGGCATCGTGGAGGACTGGACGGCGGCGGGTGCGATCCGCCGCAGCCTGCCCACCGACCTGGTCACCAAGACCGCCCGGGGCTGGATCCCGCGGTACGGGGAGAAGCAGTTCAACGTCTCGTGCAGCCGCGATCTCCTCGACTCCGTGGTCCGCGCCCGGGTGATCGCCCTGGACGGGGTCACCACCCTCCAGCGCGGCCGGGTCCGCTCCCTGGAGGGCACCGCGAGGCGGATCACCGGCGTCCGTGTCGACACCCCGGAGGAGGAGGGCCGGCTGATCACCGCCGACCTCGTGGTCGACGCGAGCGGCCGCGGCTCCCGGGCCCGCGCCTGGCTCCAGGAGCTCGGCGTGGACGGCGTCCGGCAGGCGGAGGTCGACTCCGGCCTGGTCTACGCGACCAGGATCTTCGAGGCCCCCGCCGGAGCCCACGAGCTGGGCTTCCCCATCGTCAACGTGCAGTCCGACCCCCGGGTCCCGGTCCCCGGTCAGACCGCGACGATCGTCCCCATCGAGAACGGCCAGTGGCAGGCCACCCTCTCCGGGACCCGGGGCGGCCAGCCCACCGGCGACCCCGACGAGTTCATCCCGTTCGCCAAGGGCATCCGCGACCCGATCGTCGGCGAGCTCCTGGAGGGCAGGAAGCCGCTGACCGACGTCGCCGTCACCCGGGGCACCGCCAATCGCCGGGTCTTCTTCGAGAAGGCCGAGCTCCCCGGCGGCTTCTTCGCCGTCGGCGACTCGGTCGCCACCTTCAACCCCCTCTACGGCCAGGGCATGACGGTCGCGGCCAAGGGTGTGCTGGCCGTCCGCGCCCTGCTGCGCGCCAAGAGCCCGGCCCACCCCGCCATCGGAATGGAGGCGCAGCGCGCCCTCGCCCCGCAGGTGGCCACCGCCTGGGAGCTCGCCACCGCGCAGGACATCCTGTACCCGGGCGCCACCGCAACGGAGCCGCGCGCCGGCGCCGGCCTGCTCAACTCCTACGTCTCGCGGCTGATGACCGGGGCCACCACCCGGCAGGAGCTGACCGCCGCCTTCCTGGAGGTCAGCACCATGAGCAGCCCGCCCACCCACTGGGTCAAGCCGTCGGTGATCTGGCAGGTCCTGCGCGCCTCGGACCGCGATGCGCTGGACGCCCCGCCGCTGACCGCCGCCGAGCGGGCCGTCGCGGGACTCGGCCAAGAGGCCGACCCCGTCGAAGCGCGCTAGCGCTGTGGCCGGCACCCCATGACGGACGGTCTCATCCTCTACGTTCCGGGGTTCGTGATCGTCCTGGCCCTGGTCATCAAGGCTCCTACGCTGCGCCGTGGCTGGGACCAGCCGCTGATGCGTGCCGTGTGCACACTGCTCGTGGTCGGTTCCCTCGCCATGTTCCTGTCCGGTCCGCCGACGATCGCCGCGGTCAACCGCCTCACCGGCATCGTCAACTTCTCCGCCCCCCTGGTCTACAGCACGCTCACCGCGTTCTCGGCGTCGTGCATCGTGCTGATCCTGCACTGGGGCGGCGGCCCGACGCCGGGGGTCCGCCGGGCCACCCGGATCACGGTGGTCGCGTACGGCGCCGTCGTCGTGACGATCGTCTTCCTGTTCGCGAAGGGGGACGCGCCGGTCGAGCGGCTGCGCGACCTGGACACGTACTACGCCAACACCCCGTGGATGCGCGAGATGATCGCCCTCTACCTGGCCGCGCACACCGTCGGCAGCACGGCGCTGACCCTGCTGTGCTGGAAGTGGCTGCGGCGGGTGGACCCGGCGCTGCGGGCGCTGCGCACCGGGCTGGCGCTGCTCATGTCCGGCATGGTGATGGACGTGGGCTATCTCGTCGCGAAGTGGGCGGCGGTCGGCGCACGCTGGTCCGGCCGGGACTGGGACGGACTGTCCACCCACCTGGCGCCGCCGCTCGCCTCCGCGGCGGCGTTGCTGGTCGGAATCGGGTTCATCGTGCCCCTGGTCGGCGGATCGACGGCCTGGCAGGAGCTCAGCCAGTACCGCCGGCTGCGTCCGCTGTGGAAGGCCCTGCACGGGTTCGCCGCGTCCAGTGTGATGACGGTGCCGATGACCTGGTGGTCCCCCGTCGGGATCCGGCTGATCCACCGAGAATCGGTGATCGACGACGGGCTGCTGGCGCTCGCCTCCTGGTTCGACCCCGCCGTCCGGAGCGAGGCCTACGAGGCCGCGCTGGCCCAGGGACGGTGCGAGCGGGGCGCCGCCCTGGTGGCGGACGCGGCCGTACTCGCGGCCGCGTGCCGGCGCCGTGCCGCCGCCGGCCGGGCGGAGCCGGGCCCCGGGTCCGGTCCCGCCGAGCCCTGCCGGCTCGGCGGCCAGCCGCTGACGGAGCTGGCGCGGGAGTTCCACACCTCGACCATCGTGGCGGAGGCCCGCCGCCGGGCCACGGCCGCCGTCTGAGAACTGGGCCCGGTCGCGTGCGGGCAGGGGCGGGACGGGACGGTCAGGCCGCCACCGCCACCGTTTCCCGGGCGGCGGCCGCCTCGCCCGTCAGGACCTTGAGCCGCTTGGTGAAGAAGACCATCACCGCGCCGGCCGCGATCACCATGGCGCCCTGCCACAGGAAGTTCCAGCTCTGCCCGATGACCGCGTCGAGCCGGGGCAGCTGCGCGCCGATCGCGTCGCCGGTGGCGGCGGCGAGGAACCAGACGCCCATCATCTGGTTGGTGAAGGCCCGAGGGGCGAGCTTGGTGGTGACCGAGAGGCCCACCGGGCTCAGGCACATCTCGCCCATCACCTGGATCACGTACACGCCCACCAGCCACATCAGCGAGACCTTGACCCCGCTGGAGGCGATCGCCGCGGCGCCCGACATGACCACGAAGGAGGCGCCGGTCAGCAGCAGGGCCAGGCCGAACTTGAACGGGGTGCTCATGTGCTTGCCCCGGCGCACCCAGAAGGCGGCGAAGACGGGGGCCAGGACGATCACGAACAGCGAGGGCAGCGACTGGGTCCAGCTGGCCGGGATGTGCCAGCCGAGCAGGGACAGGTCGGTCTTCTGGGCGGCGAACAGGTTGAGCTCGTTGCCCATCTGGTCGTAGACCAGCCAGAACAGCGTGGCGGCCAGGAAGAGCCAGACGTACGCCCGCAGCCGGGTCTTCTCCACCCGGTCGATCTTGGGGCTGCGGTACATCGAGAGCAGCACGCCCGCCGGGACCACCACGGCGACGATCGTCAGCACGAAGGTGATGTTGTCGATGCTCAGCGCGTGCGCGGCGGCCAGCAGGGCGACCAGTACGGCGGTGAAGACCAGGCCGTACGAGGAGGACTTGCGCACCTTGGCCCGCTCGGCGGCGGTGAGCCGGACCACGGGCTCCGCCCGCAGCTGCTCCGACAGGCGCCGGCCGCCGAGGACGTACTGGACCAGGCCGAGGGCCATGCCGACGGCGGCGGCGCCGAAGCCGAGGTGCCAGTCGACCTCCTCGCCGAGGTAGCCGACGACGAGCGGGGCGATGACGGCGCCGAGGTTGATGCCCATGTAGAAGATCGAGTAGCCGGCGTCGCGCCGCTGGTCGTCGTCGGCGGCGTACAGCCGGCCGACCAGCGCGGAGATGTTCGGCTTGAGCAGGCCGGTGCCGATCACGATGAGGACCAGGCCGGGCCAGACGAAGACCGGGTTCGGGACGGCCATCAGGGCGTGGCCGGCCATGATGACCACACCGCCCCACAGGACGGCCCGCCGGGCGCCGAGGAACCGGTCGGCGATCCAGCCGCCGGGGAGCGCCAGCAGCGAGATCATGGCCATGTAGACGCCTTCCACGGCCTCCGCGGTGCCCTCGTGGAGCCCCATGCCCCCGTGGCCGCGGGAGGCGGCGAGGAAGTGCACGAGGATGGCGACCATGCCGTAGAGGCTGAAACGCTCCCACAGCTCGGCGAGGACGAGGGTGGCGAGCCCGCGCGGGTGGCGCTTCCTGCCGACCGCCGCAGCGTCCGGTGCAGCGTCCGACGCCGGGGGCTTGTGCATATCCATCGAAGGCTTCACATATTCAGTGGAGCCCGCTCGCGCCGGACCGGGATCGGTCTTTCGGCCCGTTACCGCGGGAAACGCAGCGCCCCGGACCGAAAGGCCCGGGGCGTTCGCCGTACGACAGGGGGTGCGGGACGGGTCAGAGGTCCGCGAGGGCCAGCCCGGCCTGCGCGGCGGCGGCCTGGACGGTCTGCTCCAGCAGCACCGCGATGGTCATCGGGCCGACGCCGCCCGGTACCGGGGTGATCAGCGAGGCGCGGGCGGCGGCGGACTCGAAGTGGACGTCGCCGACGTTGCCCTCGTTGTAGCCGGCGTCCAGGACCACGGCGCCCGGCTTGATGTCCTCGCCGCGGATGAACTCGGCCTTGCCGACGGCGGCGACCAGCACGTCCGCCTGGCGGACGATGGACGGCAGGTCCACCGTGCGGGAGTGGCAGTAGGTGACGGTGGCGTTCTGCTCCAGCAGGAGCATCCCGGCGGGCTTGCCCAGGATCGCGCTGCGGCCGACGACCACGGCGTGCTTGCCGGTCAGGTCCACGTCGTAGGCCTCCAGCAGGCGCATGATGCCGCCGGGGGTGCAGGAGACGAAGCCCGGCAGTCCGAAGCCCATGGCGGCGAAGGAGTGCATCGTGACCCCGTCGACGTCCTTGCCCGGGGCGATGGCCTCGAAGGCGGCGCGCTCGTCGATGTGGTGCGGGACGGGGTGCTGGAGCAGGATGCCGCTGATCTCCGGGTCCTCGGAGAGCGCGGTCAGGGTGGCGACGAGCTCCTCGGTGGTCGTCTCGGCCGGCAGCTCCACGTGGCGGGAGGTGATCCCGGCCTTCGCGCAGCGGTTCTGCTTCATGCGCACGTAGGTGACGGACGCGGGGTCCTCGCCGACCAGCACGGTGGCGAGACAGGGCGCGGTACCGGTGCGCTCGGTGATCTTCGCGGCGTACTCGGCGGTCTGCTCGGAGATGCGGCGGGCGAGGGCGGTGCCGTCCATCAGCGTGGCGGTCTGGGCCGTCTGGGTAGTCGTCTGAGTGGTCATCGGGGCTCCTGGGCGTCGCTACGGGTCGCGGTTCGCCCAGGCGCGCGGCAGTCGACGTACGGGATGCGCAGTACGCCGGGCCGCTCCCCGGTGGTGATCCACCCGAACGCCAGTCACGGCCCGCCGCCCAGTGTAGGCGAACCCGGGCGGGTTCCGGCGTGGGCCCCGGCCCGGCAATCCGGTGGATGGGCGGCGCCGGACCTGGGACGATCGAGACATGACGCGCACTTTCGACCATCTCGTCGCCGAAGCGGAATCCGTCTCCGTGGACGGCTGGGACTTCTCCTGGCTCGACGGCCGCGCCACCGAGCAGCGTCCCTCCTGGGGCTACCAGGGCCTCCTGGCGCGGCGCCTGGCGCAGGTCGACTCCGCCCTGGACATCCAGACCGGCGGCGGGGAGGTGCTCGCCGGAGCCGGGCCCCTGCCCCGGCTGACGGTGGCCACGGAATCCTGGCCGCCGAACATCGACAAGGCGACGAGGCTGCTGCACCCGATCGGCGCGGTCGTGGTCGCGGACTCCGACGAGCCGCCGCTGCCGTTCGGCGACGAGGCCTTCGAGTTCGTCGCCAGCAGGCATCCGGTCACGGTCTGGTGGGAGGAGATCGCGCGGGTGCTCAAGCCCGGTGGTACGTACCTCTCCCAGCAGGTCGGCCCGGCGAGCGTCTTCGAGCTCGTGGAGTACTTCCTGGGGCCGCAGCCGGAGGAGGTCCGACGGGGCCGGCACCCCGACGACGCGGTCGCCGGGGCCGCGAAGGCGGGGCTGGAGGTGGTCGATCTGCGCTCCGAGCGGCTGCGGACGGAGTTCCACGACATCGGAGCCGTGATCTACTTTCTACGGAAGGTGATCTGGATGGTGCCGGGCTTCACGGTCGGGCAGCATCGGGACCGGTTGCGCGAGCTGCACGAACAGATCGAGCACGAAGGCCCGTTCGTCGCGCACACCGCCCGATTTCTCATCGAAGCCCGCAAAACGGGCTGACAAAACGGGCGGACGCGACCACCCGCGACCGGCTCTCCGGTCACGGCGTGGCGCAGGTCACTCAATTCAGCGCGTAACGAATCTACTCGGGCATGCGATGAACCGACAGGTGTCCTCGTGCGGCCCGGAATACAGACCCCCCTCGGGTCTGTTTCCCGAGTTCGCGCGATGATGTCCCGCCACCCCTTATCTGTTCGCAACGAGAGGCTCCTTGTGTCGCTCAGCCCGTCCCGTACGTTCCCCACGGAAATCGCCGAATCCGAGGCCCTGGTCGCGCTTGTCGAGCGCGGCCGCGAGCAGGGTCACATCAACGGTGATGACGTGCGCCAGGCCTTCGAGGCCGGCCGCATCCCGGTGGACCAGTGGAAGCGGGTCCTGCGCAGCCTGAACCAGGTCCTGGACGAGGAGGGCGTCGCGCTGCACGTCAGCGCCGCCCCCGCCACGAAGGCTCCCGCCAAGAAGGCGCGCAAGGCGGCCGCTCCGGCGCGCACCGTCGCCAAGAAGGCCGCTGCCCCGCCGCGCCTCATCGGTGCGCGCAAGACGGCTGCCACCACCCCCGCCGCGGCGATATCCGACCCGTCGGCCTCCGGGACCGAGGAGGAGGTGGCGGCGGAGGCCGCCGCCGCGCCCAAGAAGCGGACGGTCAAGAAGGCCGCCGTCAAGAAGACCGCCGTGAAGAAGACGGCAGCCACGAAGAAGACCGCCAAGGACGGCGACGAGGGCGACGCCCCCGTGGCCGAGGGCGAGGACTGGGCTGCCGAGGACCTGGACGAGGGCGACGAGAAGGAGACGCCCAAGACGGGCGGCAGCGCCGGCTTCGTCCTGTCCGACGACGACGAGGACGACGCCCCGGCCCAGACCGTCATGGTCGCCGGCGCCACCGCCGACCCCGTCAAGGACTACCTCAAGCTCATCGGCAAGGTGCCGCTGCTCAACGCCGAGCAGGAGGTGGAGCTCGCCAAGCGCATCGAGGCCGGACTCTTCTCCGAGTACAAGCTCGAAGAGGAGGAGGACCACAAGCCCGCGTTCAAGCGCGAGCTGGAGATCCTCGTCGAGGACGGCCGCCGGGCCAAGAACCACCTGCTGGAGGCCAACCTCCGCCTCGTGGTCTCCCTCGCCAAGCGCTACACCGGCCGCGGCATGCTCTTCCTGGACCTGATCCAGGAGGGCAACGTCGGTCTGATCCGCGCCGTGGAGAAGTTCGACTACACCAAGGGCTTCAAGTTCTCCACGTACGCCACCTGGTGGATCCGGCAGGCGATCACGCGTGCCATGGCCGACCAGTCGCGCACCATCCGCATCCCCGTCCACATGGTCGAGATCATCAACAAGCTGGCCCGTGTCCAGCGCCAGATGCTCCAGGACCTCGGCCGGGAGCCCACTCCGGAGGAGCTGGGCAAGGAACTCGACATGACCCCCGAGAAGGTCATCGAGGTCCAGAAGTACGGCCGCGAGCCGATCTCGCTGCACACCCCGCTGGGTGAGGAGGGCGACAGCGAGTTCGGTGACCTCATCGAGGACTCCGAGGCGGTCGTGCCGGCCGACGCGGTCTCCTTCACCTTCCTCCAGGAGCAGCTCCAGTCCATCCTGGGCACGCTCTCGGAGCGCGAGGCGGGCGTGGTCTCCATGCGCTACGGCCTCAACGACGGTCAGCCGAAGACCCTCGACGAGATCGGCCGCGTGTACGGGGTCACCCGTGAGCGCATCCGCCAGATCGAGTCGAAGACCATGTCGAAGCTCCGTCACCCGTCGCGCTCGCAGGTGCTGCGCGACTACCTCGACTGAGAAGTCGGGTCACGCCCCTCAGGCCAGTCGGAAGACCGGCCCGCGGGGCGTGAACGGCAGGGAGGCGCCCTGCGGGACCAGGAAGGCGTGCTCGCGCCGGATCCGCAGGGTGTCGGTCCAGCCGTCGGTGATCACCAGGACCGGGGCCCCGGGCGGGAAGTCCTCCGCCCGCAGCAGCAGGTCGATGCCCGGCTGCAGTACGGTCCCGCCCCGGCCGCGCACTTTCACCCGGCCCTGGGCTCGCCCAGAAAGAACAGCCGGGGGCAGATAGCCCGCGTCGTACGGCGCCGCGTCACAGAACACGACGCGGGCGGCCGGCACGTCGCGGGCTTCGGCGTACGAGGCGATGGCGCCGAGCGCCTTGCCGATCAGGGCGGTGTCCATCGACCCCGAGGTGTCGAGGACCACGCCGAAGGTGCAGCGGGCGGTCTCCTCGGGCGGGAAGTACCGGCCCGCGCGCGGGATGTCCGGCGTGGAGGCCTGGCGGCGGGCCGGGCGCGCGAAGCTGCGTACCGGCTCCGGGCGGGGCACGTACTCGTCGAACCAGCGGGCCAGCCGCACGTCCCAGGGCACCGGCGGGTGGGCCAGCGCCCGGATCTCCTCGACCAGCCCGGCGGGCAGCAGCCCGCGCTCCCCGGCCCCGTGCAGGTCGAAGCCCTGGACCAGGCCGCGCCGGTAGAACTCGTCCAGGTCGGTGTACGGGCCGCTCCCCGGGTGCGGCAGCGGCTCGCCCAGGATGTCCCCGCGGCCCTTGCCGCGCAGGGTGGCGAGCCGGCGCATCCGGCGCAGGTCGCCGGTGATCCGGTCGTAGACCTCCTCCACGGACAGGCCCCGCAGCTCCGCGTCGTACAGCAGCCCCTCGGGCATCTCGCCGACGTCCATCTCCACGAGCCAGCCGTTGACGACGTAGTCGGCGGCCACGTTGTGCAGGTACGGGTCGCGCGCGCCGCACCGCTCCCCGTGGCGCAGGGCGGCGTGCAGCATCTCGTGGGCCAGGATGAACCGCCATTCCCCGTCGGTGAAGGTGCGCAGCGGGTTGACGTAGATCTCCCCGGCGCTCGCGCTGACGGCGGCGATGTCGATGCCCTGGGCGCGGGCCAGCTCGGCGTCGGCGACGAGCCGCAGGCCCGCGGCGAGGCCGCCGAGCAGGGGGTAGGAGGACACGAACCAGTTCAGGGCCCGCTCCCACGGCTGCGGCCGGTGGCCCTCGCGGCCGGCGGCCAGGTCCATGGTGGCGGACACGGACCGGGTGAGGGCGTGCGCGAAGCCGGTCTGCCAGTCGGGGACGGCGCTCCAGTGCGACCAGGCCTCCAGGATCTGGTCGGGGGCGCCGGGGGCGCTCGTACCGCAGTCCTCGTAGCGGGGCGGGACGCCGTCCCGGCGCCAGGCGCCGGCGAGCTGCTCCTCGTCGCCGCCCGGGTACGCCTCGGGCAGCCGGTCGGGGGCCAGGCCGACGGGGAAGTTCAGCAGGAAGCGGTTGACGACGACACAGCGGGCCGCGAGGTCGGCGCGGTCGGGCTGAGGCCGGTCCGCCTCCTTGGCGGCGGGTACGTGCCCGAAGCCGAGGTGGAGCAGGCAGTGCGCCAGGGTCCAGGCCCACTCCGCGGGCTCGGCGCGGCGGGTCGGGTGGGCGTGGATCACCCCGTTGGAGGTGACCACGGCGAGCCCGGCGGCGGCGCAGTGCGCGCACTTCGGGCTTCGGCAGTGGGTGGCGGACACGGCGTTCAGCGCGGGGTTCTGCCGGACCGCGGCCCGCCCTGCCTCGTAGGCGAGGGTGGCCGGATCGGGCTTGGGCTCCTTGCCCTGCTTGGCCTTGCTGCTCACCGGCGGGCCTCGACCAGGCGGGGCATGTCGCGGGCGGCTTCGATGAGGAACCAGGCGGGCAGCACGGGCAGGCCGTCGGCGTCGTCGGCGATGACGGTCTGGGCGACCTCGACGGAGATCTCGGCGAGCTGCACGAGCAGGGACTTGGCGCGGTAGGCGGTCTGCCGGACGGCGGGCGAGACGTGCTCCTTGCGGGCCGGGAGCTCCTTGACCAGGCGGCCCCGGAAGGCCTCGGCGAGGTAGTACAGCAGGTCGCGGTCCTCCACGCGGGCGGGCCAGGAGGCATCGCCCTTGATGACCGCCTCGATGCCGAAGGTGTGCCGGACGATCTTGGCGTAGCCGCGGAAGGACACGGCGTGCGCGGGGGTGAGGGTGCCGTGCGCGAGCACGCCGAGCGTCTGCTCGTCCAGGTCCTGGCCGAAGGAGTGCAGGGCGTCGGAGAGCATGTGCCAGGAGCGCGGCGTGGAGAACGGCTCCTCCGTCTTGGGCGGCTGCGACCACAGGTGGTCGGGCCGGTCGGTGAGGTAGTCGGTGACCCACGGGTGGATGCCGTGCTCGCCGGCCCACACCAGCCAGTCCCCGGCGGAGGCGGTCAGGTGGACGTGGGTGAGGCGGTTGACGAGCGCGGAGGCGATGGGGCGGGCCAGGGCGTTGTCGGTGGCCCGGTTGCCCGCGCCGATGACGATGGAGCCCGCGGGCAGCTCGTAGGAGCCGATCCGCCGGTCGAGGATCAGGGAGTAGAAGGCCTTCTGCACGTCCGGGCTCGCGGCGTTGAGCTCGTCGAGGAACAGGCAGTACGGCTCCTCGCGGGCGATGGCCTCGGGTGGGCAGAACACCGAACGCCCGTCACGGATCTGCGGTACGCCGATCAGGTCCTCCGGCGCGAGCTGGGTACCCAGCAGGCTCACGCACTCCAGCCCCAGCGAATCCGCGAACTTCCGCACGAGCGAGGACTTGCCGATGCCGGGCGCCCCCCAGAGGAACACGGGCCGCACGGTGGCGAGCCCGAGGAGCAGTTCGGGGAGCTGGGCGGGGGTGACGGTGACGGCGGCCTGCACGGGCGACAAGTCCTTAGGGGTCCGGGTACGTGGTGTGCCCAGTCTGGGCACACCACGTGTCCCGGAGCACCCGGTTTTCCGGGCCCCCGAGGGCCCTCCGTCCCTTGCCCTCAGGCCGCGGAGTGCTCCAGCAGGTGCTTGAGCTTCTCCTCGCTGCGGGGCATCTCCTTGCGGACCATGGGCTTGACCGCGAGCGGTACGAGCGCCCTGCCCAGGCCGTGGCCCTCGAAGTCGACGGCGATGGTCACGCGCGAACGGGCCCCGCCGTCGAGCGGTTCGATGCGGCCCCGCACGTCCGGCCGGACCGGACCGTCGATGCCGTGGAGGTGCCAGCTCCTCGGCGGGTCCATCTCCAGGAACTCCATGGTCGTGGGGATCCTGCGCCTGCCGATCTGCCGGGTGACGAGGACCTTCGAACCGACGTGGACGGGAAGGTCCCCCATGGGCACCGCGGAGACGGCGCTGTCCTGCCACTCCGGCAGGTGCGTGGGGTCCGTGACGTACGAGTAGACGTCCTCGGGACTGCGGTCTATGTCGATGCTCTTGCTGATCGCGGACATGGCGACCCCTCGGAGCCCCCCTGATGGACTCTGCTTCCAACGTACGCCCCGGCCGGGCGGGCGCGCGATGCTCCGGCCGGAGGCCTACGCCGGGTCCGCGCCCGGGGTGACGGAGATCTCCGGGGGGACCGGGATCTGGGGCCCGTCCGCCTCGGTGAGCCAGCGGCGCAGGACCTCGTGGACCGCCTCCGCGCCCACCAGCTCCCCGTCGGGCCGGAACACCGGCTCGGAGAGCTCCACCGGCCACATCAGGAACGGGTGGCCCTGCTCCCCGCCCAGGCCGCCGTGCGAGCCGATCTGCTCCTCGAAGGCGTGCACCGCGCCCGTCTGCGGGTCGTAGGCCGAGTTCACCATCACGTCGGCCACGTGCGGGAAGCTGTCGGTCCGCCGGACGGCCCGCGCCGCGCCCGGGCCGAAGGGGGCCAGCAGTTCCTCCACCGCGCCCGGCTCGTCCAGCCGGGCTTCGGCCCCATCGGCCGCCAGGACGGTCCCGTCGACGAGCAGGAAGCCGACGCCGGGGTGGTTCGCCAGGGTGGAGAGCAGCGCCGGGTGCGCGCGGTCGATCCGCTCCCTGGAGGCCCGGCCGGGCAGGTCCGGGAAGGAGATCAGCCCGAGGTTGCCCGAGGCCAGTACCACCGGGTCGGGCCCCGCCCCGGGGCGCACCTCCTCGTCGGTCTCCTCCACCGGCCGGTGGAGCGCGGCCAGTACGGCGGCACGCGCCTCGGCGCCGCTGTGGGTGCGGCCGGCCTTCCGGGACACGGGCAGCCCGCAGCCCGCGCGGACCAGGTCCTTCAGGGTGAGCCCGTACCGGGCCAGGAAGGTCTCCCCCGGGCTCTGGCCGTGGTCCGAGAGCAGCACGATCCGGTACTCCCGGGGCGCGTGCTCGGCGACCCGGGCGATGAGCGCGAGGCTGCGGTCGAGCCGCGCGAGCACCTGCTCGGTGTCCCGGGAGCGCGGGCCCGAGTGGTGGGCGACCTCGTCGTAGGCGACCAGGTCGGCGTAGACCGCGGCGCGCCCGGCCAGCATGTCGCCGATCACGGCGGCGACCACGACGTCGCGCTCCACCACCGTCGCGAAGGCCCGGATCAGCGGGTACAGCCCGCCGCGGGCGACCCGTGGCCGGTCCCCGCGCAGGCGGCCGCGTACCGACTGGGTGATCTCGCGGGCCACCTCGGCGACGAAGGAGAGCGCGGTGCGGACCGCGTTGGCCGGGTCGGAGAAGTACGCGAAGTAGCCCGCGCGGGAGCGGTTGTGCGGGCTCCGCCGGGCCGAGACGGACAGGACGAGCGCCAGCTGGCCGGCGCCGCCGCTGAAGAGGTTGCCGCGGCTGGCCCCGTCGAGGGTCAGCAGGCCCCCGTCCCCGGTGCGTTCGACGGCCCGCCGCTGGAGCTCGGCGGCGCTGGTGGGCCGGTTGCAGACCACCACCTCGCCGGTGTCCTTCTCGTACCAGCGGAAGGCCGGGACGTCGAAGTTGGAGCCGTGCAGGATGCCGAGCTGGCTGGCGCCGGTCTGGCTGGACCAGTCGGTGCGCCAGGAGGTGACGCGGTGGGTGCGGTCGAGCCATTCGGCCACCGTCGGCATCAGACCGCTGCCGGCCGCGCGGCGCAGCACCTCGTACCCGACCCCGTCGAGCTGCAGGAACACCGTGGCGGGGGCGCGTTCGTCGGCCCCGGGCATGCCCTCGCGGCGCTGACGGCGCCGGCGGCGGTCGGCGAGCCGGTAGAGCCGGCGCCGGTAGGCCTCGTCGTCCCGGACGGCGAGCGCGGTGGAGGTGGCGGAGGCGACGGCGGACATCACGGCGGCGACCACCACCGCCGTCTCGGGGTCGGCCTCGCCGCGGCCGGCCGGGATCAGGCTGAGCGCGATCAGCAGCAGCGAGCCGTTGAGGAAGAAGACGAGCAGGCCGAGCACCAGGGCCGGCACCAGCAGCAGGGCACGTACGAGGACCGGCCACACCAGCGCGCTCAGCAGACCGAACGCACCGGCTCCGAGGGCGGCCGTCAGGCCTATCTGCGTGATGCTGTCGCGGTCGGCGCCCGCGCCCGCCTGGAGTCTGAAGTCGGGGAGGATTCCGGCCAGGACGAGCATGGTGAGGGTGGACACCGCCCAGACGATGACCACCCGCACCAGGGCGCCGCCCGCAGTCCGCCACCGGCCTCGCAACACGCCGAACCCGCCTCACCACCGTGGCCCGCACCGCGCCGACGGGCCCCCGTCCCCACGGTGTCCAGGCTCGCACAGCGGCGCCCGGCAGGCCGGGTGACACGGGCGGCGGATGTGCGTACGGGGGGCGGGGCGGGGACCGGCGCGTGCGGCCTAGGTGCCGTCGTATCCGGCGGTCGGCATGGAGAGCCGGCGGTGCACCTCGGCCTTCATCGCGGAGGTGTAGTGCGGTTCGTCGAGACCGGCGGTTTCCAGCCGTACGCCGCGCCGTGCGCATTCCGCGGTGAACTCCCCCACGGAGTGCAGCGCGCGCGTCAGCACCCGGTGGTTGGCGGTGACGAACAGGTCGACGCGCCCGGCGTCGATGTCGTTCCACAGCCCGCAGTGGTCGGCGCGCAGCCCGTAGACGAACAGTTGGCGGGTCACCACGTACCCCCGGTCGGCCGCCCAGCGTGCGCACATCGCGTGCTGGCTCCGGGTGTCCACGGCGAAGGGATCCGCGTCCAGATCCTCCAGCGGGGCCAGGCTGGCGATCGCGGCCACGCGCAGCTCATCCATGCCGCCCGACCCTACTCCGATCCGGCGCCGGGGAGGAGGGGGCGTGGAGGGCCGGTTCTCCGGTTCCGGGCGGTTTGGGCGGGCAGCCTTTAGGCTCGGACGGGACCCGGTGGCGAGCGGGACGAGGGAGGGGATCAGGGGCCGGTGGAGATCACTTGGTGGGGCCACGCGACGTGCACGGTCGAGGACTCCGGGGTCCGGCTGCTCACGGACCCGCTCTTCGCACGCCGGCTGGCGCACCTGCGGCGCCGCCGCGGGGCGGTGCCCCCGCCGCAGGCGGCGGTCGCCGACGCGGTGCTCGTCTCGCACCTGCACGCCGATCATCTGCACCTGCCCTCGCTGGCGCGCCTCGCGCGCGGGACCCGGCTGCTGGTGCCGCGCGGGGCGCCGGGCGCGGTGCCGGGGCTGGCACGGATAGCCGGGGTGCGGG
This sequence comes from Streptomyces sp. NBC_00086, assembly GCF_026343255.1. Classification (NCBI taxonomy): domain Bacteria; kingdom Bacillati; phylum Actinomycetota; class Actinomycetes; order Kitasatosporales; family Streptomycetaceae; genus Streptomyces; species Streptomyces sp. NBC_00086. The sequence continues at coordinate 1,234,868 of NZ_JAPELZ010000001.1, forward strand.
GGCTGGCGGTCACGGAGGTGGCGCCGGGCGACACGGTGACCGTGGGGGACGGTGCGGGGGGCGGCGTACGGGTCCGGGCGGTCGGCGCACGGCACGACGGGCGGCGGCTGCCGTTCGGGCCGCGGGTCGCTCCCGCGCTCGGGTACGTGATCGAGGGCTCGTCGCGGACCTACTTCGCCGGGGACACCGGCCTGTTCGACTCGATGGCCGACGAGGTCGGACCGGTGGACGTGGCCCTGCTGCCGGTGGGCGGCTGGGGGCCCTACCTGGGTCCCGGGCACCTGGACGCGGCGGGTGCGGCGCGGGCGCTGGCCCTGCTGGCGCCCGCGGCGGCGGTTCCGGTGCACTGGGGTACGTACTGGCCCATCGGGATGGACATGGTGCGGCCGCACGAGTTCCACGCGCCGGGCGAGGAGTTCTTGCGGTGTGCGCGGCGGGAGGCGCCGAAGGTGACGGTCCGGGTGCCCGCGCACGGTGAGCGGGTGCGGCTGCCGTGAGGGACCTGTCCCTGCCCCTGTCCCGGCTCGCGGAGGCGGCCGCGCAGGTACCGCCGGAATCCACCCAGCAGGCGATCGGCTACCCGACCCTCTTCGTGCTGGTGGCGCTGGGCGCGCTGGTACCGGTGATTCCGACGGGCGCACTGGTCAGTACGGCGGCGGTGGTGGCGTTCCACCAGGACTCCCTGCCCTTCGGGCTGTTGCTGGTGTTCGCGGTGTCCTCGCTGGCCGCCTTCGCCGGGGACCTGGCGCTGTACTGGCTGGGCCGGCGCGGGGTGCACTCGCGGAACGGATCGCGCTGGCTGGAAGCCCTGCGCCGACGGGCGACCCCGGAACGCCTCGCCCAGGCGCAGCGCAAGCTCGACGAGAACGGCGTACTGGTCCTGGTGGTCTCGCGCCTCCTCCCGGGCGGCCGCATCCCGGTGATGCTGGCCTGCCTCCTCGCGGAGCTCCCCCTGCGCCGGTTCGCCCGCGGCGACGGGCCGGCCTGCCTGGCCTGGGCGGCGACTTACGGGCTGATCGGCATCGTGGGCGGCTCCCTTTTCGCGGAGCCCTGGAAGGGGGTGGCGCTGGCGGTGGCCCTCACGGTGCTCATCAGTGCGACCCCGGGCCTCTGGCGCCGCCTCCGCGGCTGACCTGGCCGGTCGTGGAACCCGCCCCGTGCGGCGCCGTTGCCGGGGACCGGTCCCCGGACCCCTGCGCCTCAAACGCCGGCGGGGCTGGGGGTGGCCTCGGTCCGGCCCGGCTGCGGATGGGGGCCGGTGCCGGGGGCGGGGTGGGGTGTCGGCCTGGACTGCATGATTTAGGCGCCCTCTCCTGAACTCCGACAGGGCGCGACATGCACCAGCGCCACAAATCACGCTCTACGTCCAGGCCGACACCCCACCCCGCCCCCGTCCCCGACCCGGGCCGCCACCAGCCGCCCCCGACCGGGCGAATATTTCAGCCCGGCCGCCTTATCCAGCCCGGGCTGCGCAAACCAGCCTCGCCAGCCCAACGCAGCCGTAATCCAGCCTCGCCGGCGTTTGAGGCGTGGGGTCTGGGGCGGAGCCCCAGGGGCTGGGCGCAGCTTGGGAGACCCTTCCGGACCGGGCCGCGCCAATTCAGCCGTCCGGCGTTTGAGGACCGGGGTCTGGGGCCGAGCCCCAGGGGGCTGGGCGCAGGTTGGGAGTCGCTTCCGGAGCGGGGTGCGCCAATTCAGCCGTCCGGCGTTTGAGGACCGGGGTCTGGGGCGGAGCCCCAGGGGGGCCGGGCGCAGCCCGGGGGCCTTTCGTTTTAGCCCGTCCGGCGTTTGAGGACCGGGGCAGGGCCGGCCCTGGGAACGGGGGAAGGGCGGGTCGGGGACTTCGCCCCGCAGGGCCGCTACAGGGATCGGGACGCCCCGACCGGGAGGTCCCACAGGTGCTCCCGGGGCAGCCCGGTACGGGACCACGCGGCCCGCACCCGCTGCAGCGGCTCCATCACCGGCTCCGACGAGAGCACGAAGGTCCCCCAGTGCATCGGCGCCATCCGCCGCGCCCCCAGGTCCAGACAGGCCTGCACGGCCTCCTCCGGATCCGCGTGGACATCGCGGAGCCACCACCGCGGGGCGTACGCCCCGATCGGGAGCAGCGCCAGATCGATTCCGGGGTGCCGCCGCCCGATCTCGCCGAACCAGTGCCCGTAGCCGGTGTCACCCGCGAAGTAGACCTTCTTCGCGGCCCCGGCCCGCCCGTCACCGCCGGAGGCGGCGGCGGCGCTGAGCATCCAGCCGCCCCACAACGTCCGGCACGCGTCCATCAGCGACCGCTTCGACCAGTGGTGCGCCGGCACGAACTCGAACCGTACGCCGCCCAGTTCGGCCGACTCCCACCAGTCGAGTTCGGTGACCCGGGTGAACCCCCGCCGCCGGCACCAACGCGCGAGACCGGCCGGGACGAAGAGCGGCGTCGTGCGCGGGAGCCGTTTGAGGGTGGGGGCGTCGAGGTGGTCGTAGTGGTTGTGGCTGATCACCACGGCGTCGACCGGCGGCAGTTCCTCCCACCGCACCCCGACGGGGGTCATCCGGGCCGGAGTGCCGAGGATCCGCCGGGACCAGACGGGGTCGGTCAGGACGGTCAGTCCGCCGATCCGCAGGATCCAGCTGGCGTGCCCGGCCCAGGTGGCGGACACCGTCCCGGCGGCCACGGCGGGCAGCGGGGCGGGCGCGTACGGCAGGTCCGGGATGCCGCGCAGCCCTTCGGGGCCGGGCCGGAAGGCGCCTTCGCGGGCGAGCCGGGCGAACGCACGCAGCCCCGGCAGCGGGGTGGTCAGACGGTCCGCGAACGAGCGGGGCCACAGCCGGTGTTCGCCGAGGGGCCGCGGCCGGGCGGGCCGGATGCCGGTGCCGGCTGCGGCACCGGCCCGCGTGGCCGCCGGGGGGATGTCCGGGCCGCTCTCGGCGACCGCCTCGGCCTCGGCCCGGGAAGCCGAGGGGGCGTCCGTCTGATCCCTCATCGAGAAGTCTCCGTTCACCGGCGGCATTCGGGGGTTTCCAGTTCCGCGGCGGGCCTCAGTCGGACAGCCCGGCCAGGACCGACCGGAGCCGGGCCAGGGAGTCCCGTACGTGGGGCAGTGCGAGGGGGTCGGCCGCGGTGAGCGCCGCGAGCCGCTCTTCCGGGGTGGCGCCGAGCAGCGGTCCCGTCGACAGCCGGACCCGCGGGGCGACGGGCTCGTCCGCGAACCGCTGCCCGCCGGGCGTCGGCGCGCCGAGCCGTCCGCCCAGCCAGTCCTCGAGTTCCATCGCGTCGCCGACCCCCTGCCGGGCGAGCCCCGAGCGCAGCGGCGTCAGATCGGCGTAGAGGTGGCGGCCGGCCTGCGGGGGCCGGGCCAGCGCCCCGGCGGCCAGCAGTTCCCGGTGCGCGGCCCGGGCCACGGCGCCGTGCAGGGCTGCGGCCGCGGCGGTGCGTCCCGCGACGGCGGCGGGCTCGTCGAGGGCGTGCGCGGCCGCCCCGGCGACGGGGCCGGCGACGAAGCCGCCGGTGGCGGTGAGCACGTCCAGGGTCCGGGCCCGCAGCCAGGCGCCGTGCGGGGTGCCGGGAAAGCGGATGACGGCGGCGGGCCAGCCTGCGGGCAGCAGTGCGCCGGAGAGGTCCAGGAGCACCGCGGTGTCGTCCGGCAGCATCTCGGCCGGGCTGAGCACGACGAGCCTGTCGTGGGAGCCCGGGCGCCCGTGGAACGGCCGGTGGACGGTGTCGCGCCAGGTCTCGTCGCTGACGACGAACAGCCCCGCGGACTCGGCGGCCTCGCAGGCCTCCCGGAGCAGTTCGGGCGGCGGGACGGTCGCGGTCGGGTCGTCGGCCACGGAGAGCAGCAGCACCCGCGGGTCGCCGCCCTCGGCGCGCACCCGGCGCACGGTCTCCAGCAGGGCGTACGGATCGGGTACGCCGCCGCACTCGGCCGGGGTGGGGACGTGGTAGGCCCGCCGTCCCAGCAGCCGGACCTGTGGTGTCCACCAGGCGGGACAGGGCCGGGGCAGCATGACGTCGCCGCCGTACGCGCCGAGCAGCGCCAGCAGCAGGGCGGGCGCCCCGGGTCCGGCGGCCACGTGGTCGGGGTCGGTGGGCAGCCCGCGCCGCCCCCAGTGCCGGGCCGCGGCGGACCGTACGGGCACTCCCCCGCCGACCGGTTCGGGGGCCGAACGCCAGGCGGCCGCCGCAAGGACGGCCGTGAGTTCGGGCAGGACGGGCAGGCCGGGCTGTGGCGGGGGCGGACCGTAGCGGACCGGGCCCCGGCCCTCGGCCATCGTGCGCTGGATCCCCGACACCGCGCGCCACCTCTCCCTGCCGTTCCGCGCTCCCGATCCATGCCTTTATACGGTTATTCGTTCAGGATCGCCCCTTTTACGTCAGCCGCTCCTCCCCAGCAGTGCGAGCAGCCGGGTCTGGGCGCTCGCCCCGGCCGGGATCTCCAGCGGAGCCGCGTACATGCCGCTCGCGGCCAGCCCGTCGACGTAGGGCATGACCTCCTTGATGGAGAACTCGACGAGGCCGTCGGGCAGCCGGTCGTCGCCGCCGATGCCCCGTGCGAGGTCCCAGGTGTGGACGACGCAGTCGGCGGTCAGCTCCGAGCAGTACGCCGACCCGAGCGCGGGCCCGTACGAGAGCCGGACGGTGCGATCCAGCGCCCCGGGGATCTCGAAGGCGGTGTGCGCGGCGGCGGAGGCCTCGTCCCAGGCGGCGGCCGGATCCGTGCCGAGGACGTCTCCGTTGAAGGTGCTGCCGATGTCCTCGACGGTGCGGCCGTCGGTGACCAGGGGCGGTATCCACAGTTGTTCGGCGGTGACGTGGTTGACCAGGTCGCGCACGCTCCATTCGCTGCAGGGCGTCGGCGCGTCCCACTGCGCGTCCGAGACCGCGTGGACGTACTGGCCGAAGAGTCGCAGCGCTTCGGCGTGCCGCTCCAGCAGCGGGTCCGGCATGGATGGCATGGACCTCACCGTCCTTCGTTCCCGAGTCACTGTCCTCGCGGAATCACTGTCCTCGCCCCCACCACGCCCTGCCACCCGCTCACCCAACCTCCTTGGCGCGCAAGGGTGGTGTCCACATGTCAAAACGCATATCTCAGATGCCGAACTGATCCCTTACGGTGAACCCAACGCCTCGACAGCACTTCGACGACGAAGGAGCCAGGTCCCATGAACGCCTCGGAAGCCACTCGCACGGCAGCTGCCACGGAGCCCGCGCACGAAACCGCGGTCTACACGCACGGGCACCACGAGTCGGTGCTGCGCTCGCACCGCTGGCGCACCGCCGAGAACTCGGCCGCGTACCTGATCGGCGAGCTGCGCCCGGGGATGAGCGTCCTGGACGTGGGCTGCGGCCCGGGCACGATCACGGCGGACCTGGCGGAGCTGGTGGGGCCGCAGGGCCGGGTCACGGCGGTGGACGCGGCGCGGGACGTGGTCGACCAGGCCGCCGCTTACGCGAAGGAACGCGGACTGACCGGCATCGAGTTCGCCACGGCCGACGTCCACGCGCTGGACTTCCCCGACGACTCCTTCGACGTGGTCCACGCCCACCAGGTGCTGCAGCACGTGGGCGATCCGGTGCAGGCACTGCGCGAGATGCGCCGGGTGTGCCGGCCGGGCGGGATCGTCGCGGCGCGGGACGCGGACTACGCGGCGATGACCTGGTACCCCGCGACTCCGGGGCTGGAGGAGTGGCTGGACCTGTACCGGCGGGTCGCGCGCGCCAACGGCGGCGAGCCGGACGCCGGACGCCGCCTGCGCGCGTGGGCGCGGGCGGCGGGCTTCACGGACGTGACCTGCACGGCGACCTCCTGGTGCTACGCGACCGAGGAGGAGGCCGCGTGGTGGTCCTCGCTGTGGGCGGACCGTACGACGGCCTCGGCCTACGCCGGGATCGCGATCGGCGGTGGACACGCGACCCGGGCTCAGCTGTCGGCCGTCGCGGACGCCTGGCACACCTGGGGCGCGGAGCCGGACGCCTGGTTCTCGGTGCTGAACGGCGAGATGATCTGCCGCGCCTGACCCCGGCGGGCGTGCCTTCGGTTCAGGCCGCGAGGCGTACGGGGAGCAGTTCGGGCCGCTTGGCCGTACGGCCGTCTCCGGAGGAGCGCCCGCGCAGCCGGCGCCCGATCCAGGGCCCGGCGAAGCCCACGGCCCACCGCAGCTCCCCGGCGACGCCCCGCAGCCCCGCCGGGGCGGCGGGCGGCGGGCCGGGCAGCGGGCGGGTCCAGGCGTCGTCGCTACCGGGCAGCCCCAGGGCGTGCGCGACACCGGCGGCGATCATCGCGTGGCCGGACGGCGCGGCGTGCAGCCGGTCCGCGCTCCACATCCGGGGGTCGGTGGAGGCCTCGTGGCGGGCGAAGTCGGCGACGGCCACCCCGTGCCGCTGCGCCGCCTGCCGTATCCGCTCGTTGAGCGCGGTGACGCGCGGGGCCGCCCCCTTGGCGAGCGGGACGAGCTTGGCGATGTCGGGGAAGGTGACGGTGGCGACGCGGGCGCCCTGCGCGGTCAGCGCCTCGAACATCGCCTCCAGGTGCCCGGCGACCTCGTCGGCGTCGAAGCGGGGCCGCAGCACGTCGTTGACCCCGGCGACCACGGTGGCCAGGTCGGGGCGGAGCGCGAGGGCCGGCCCGAGCTGCCCCTCGCGGACCCCCGCCGCGAGGCGGCCCCGTACGGCCAGGTTGGCGTAGAGCGCGTCGGGCTCGTGGACCGCGATCAGTTCGGCGAGCCGGTCGGCGCACCCGCGCAGCCCGGTGCGGTCGTCCCCGTCGCCCACGCCCTCGCTCTGGCTGTCGCCGAGCGCCACGTACCGGGTCGGCCGTCGCTGCTCACTGCTCTCCACGGGATGCCCGCCTCTCGTTCAGAATGATCGTGGTGCGCTCGTACCAGGCGCGGTTGGCCCGCTCGAACTCCAGGCCGCGCAGGCAGGTGAGGTAGGGGCCGATCCGTGCGCCGTGGCGCAGGAACTCCTCCTCCGTGCGCTCGCCGCGCATCGAGCGGAGCAGCTTCTCGAACAGCTCGGCCTTGGCCGTCGCGAAGGCGGTCCGCTCCGCGAGCTGCGCGATCAGCGCCCCCGTGTCGACGTACTCGGCCGCCTGGACCTTCACGAGCAGGTCGTCGCGGATGACGCAGGGCTTGGTCTCGGCGGCGGTAAAGCGCTCCAGCTCGGCCAGTCCGGCGTCGGTGACCTTGAACAGCCGCTTGTTCGGCCGGGTGTCCTGGACGACCTCGCGGCCCGCGATGAAGCCCTCCCGCTCCAGCCTGGCCAGCTCGGCGTAGAGCTGCTGGGGCAGGGCGTGCCAGAAGTTGGCCACGCCCGTGCCGAAGGACTTGGCCAGCTGGTAGCCGCTCAGCTCCTCGTCGAGCAGCGCCGCCAGTACGGCGTGACGCAAAGCCATCGGTCGGTCTCCTCGGGATCGTGCGCGGCAGCGTCTTCTCAAGGACGCCCGGACCATGATAGTCAAGAAACTGACTAATCACATCGGTGACTATCGAGGAGTTCTCATGAGTACCGACACCAGCACGGCCGACCGCTTCCGTGCCGCCGTCGCCGGCCGTGACCTCGCCGCGCTGGACGCGCTGTTCACCGACGACGTCCGGCTCAACAGCCCGGTGAAGTCGAAGCCGTTCGAGGGCAAGCCGGCGGTACTGGCCCTCTTCCGCGTGCTCCTGCGCACCTTCGAGGGCTTCCACTACGTCGGCCACTTCGACGGCAGCGTCCAGTCCGCCGGTGTCCCGTTCGGGGCGGAGGGAGACGAGGGACCGGCGACCGTACTGCCGTTCCGGACCACCGTGAGCGACCGGCACGTGCACGGCATCGACATGCTGCACCTCACGCCGGAGGGCCTGATCGACGAGATCACCGTGATGATCCGCCCCCAGACGGCGGTCATGGCGGTCGGCGAGGCGGTCCTGGCGGGCCTGATCGCCGACGGCGTGGTGACCGCCTGAGCGACTGACCGGTTGACCGGTTGACCGGCTGACCGGCTGACCGGACCTCCGACGGCAGCCCAGTAGACTCGGTGCCCGTGGCGGATACCCAGTACGAAGACCTGTTGAAGCTGGTGCTCACCTCCGGGACGGCCAAGGCCGACCGGACGGGCACCGGCACCCGGAGTGTCTTCGGGCACCAACTGCGTTACGACCTGTCGCAGGGGTTTCCCCTGGTCACCACGAAGAAGGTGCACCTCAAGTCGATCGTGTACGAGCTGCTGTGGTTCCTGCGCGGCGAGTCGAACGTCGGCTGGCTGCGCGAGCACGGCGTCACGATCTGGGACGAGTGGGCCGACGAGAACGGCGACCTCGGCCCGGTCTACGGCGTCCAGTGGCGCTCCTGGCCCACCCCGGACGGCCGGCACATCGACCAGATCACCGAGGTCCTGGACACGCTGCGCCGCGACCCGGACTCCCGCCGGATGATCGTCTCCGCCTGGAACGTCTCCGAGCTGTCCAAGATGGCGCTCGCACCGTGCCACGCCTTCTTCCAGTTCTACGTGGCCGACGGCAAGCTCTCCTGCCAGCTGTACCAGCGCAGCGCGGACCTGTTCCTCGGCGTGCCGTTCAACATCGCCAGCTACGCCCTGCTCACCCACATGGTGGCGCAGCAGGCCGGCCTGGAGCCGGGCGACTTCATCTGGACCGGCGGTGACTGCCACATCTACGACAACCACGTCGACCAGGTGACCGAGCAGATCTCGCGCACCCCCTTCGAGTTCCCCCAGCTGGAGCTGCACCGGGCCGACTCGCTCTTCGACTACGCCTACGGCGACGTGAAGATGGCCGGCTACGAGCACCACCCGGCCATCAAGGCCCCGGTCGCGGTATGAGCCCCGACACGAACGCCGGCAGCGACGCCGGCACCGGCATGGACGTCGGTCTGGTCTGGGCGCAGAGCTCCGACGGCGTGATCGGCGCGGACAACGGGATTCCCTGGCGGCTGCCCGAGGACATGGCCCACTTCAAGGCCACCACCCTCGGCCATCCGGTGGTGATGGGCCGCAAGACCTGGGATTCGCTGCCGGCGCGGTTCCGTCCGCTGACCGGGCGGCGCAACATCGTGGTCACGCGTGACCCCGAGTGGGCCGCCGAGGGCGCGGAGCGCGCCGGCTCCATCCCCGAGGCCCTGGAACTCGCGGCCGGGCAGGGCGGGCAGGCCGGGCAGCCCCCGTCCGCCGAGCCCGCCACCGCCTGCTGGGTGATCGGCGGCGGAGAGGTCTACCGCGCCGCCATGGCCCACGCCGTGATGCTCTCGGTGACCGAGGTCGACACCAAGGTGATCGGCGACACCCACGCCCCGGAGCTGGATCCGGCGTGGACCGTCGCCGAGGACGCCGGCTGGCAGTCGTCGGTGACGGGCCTGCGCTACCGCATCTGCACCTACACCCGGTAGGCGGGGCCCCGCCTGCCGCTCCCCGCCCGCCTACTCCACCGGCGGGCGCATCCGGAAGTTGTACGCGGCCGGCAGCGGGCGGTCCGTGAGGGTGGCCCAGACCTCCGAGAGGGTCTCCTCGCCCTCGCGGAGGTCGGGCAGTTCGAAGCCCTCCTCGAAGACCCGCCGGGCCGCGCCCACATGACCCTCGGCCGCGAGCAGCCGGGCCGCCGACAGCCGGAAGCGGCCCTCCTCGCGCAGGGCGGGGCGCAGCCGGTCCCACACCGAGCGGGCCTCCGGCAGCAGCCCCGCCGCCAGCAGGGACGCCAGTGCCTCCCGGCCCAGCGCCGATTCGGCGGCCAGCCAGCCCGCGCCGCCCCGGCTCTCCTCGGCCAGGTCATCGAAGGCCTCGGCGTACCAGCGGGCCGCCCGGGCCGGGTCGCCGGCCAGGTCGTCGGCGACCGCCAGGCACCTCAGCAGGGGCCACCGCGAGGGGGCCAGCGCCAGCCCGCGCTCCCAGCTCCGTACCGCCTGGGCGATGTCCCCGGCGTGCCACTGGGCGACCCCGAGGTGGTACTCGGTCAGCGGGTCCGCCGGAGCCGTCTCCAGCATGTCCCGCCAGTGCGGGGCGACCAGGCTCGGGCCGGGCGGCGCCACCCGGCGCGGGGCGGGGAAGACCCCGGTGCGCCACAGCTCCAGCCAGGGGGCCTGGTCCTCGTCGAGGGTGTCCTCCGCGAAGGGGGTGCCGGGCAGTTTGTGGCCGCCGCACAGAACCTCCAGCGCGCCCCAGCCGGAGCCGGCGGCCAGCCGCTCCCCCGGTTCGGTGTCGGCGCACCCGCGCCACGCCTCGTACGCCGCGTCCACGGCCGGCCCGGGCAGCGCGGACTCCAGCGCCGTCCCGGCCGCGGCGCGGGCCGCCGCCCAGTCGTCCCCGTGCACGGCGACGGGGTCCGCGGACAGGGCCCCGTAGGCCTCCAGCCAGCTGAACTCCGCGCCCGCCTCCAGGCGTACGTGTTCCAGCTGGGTCCGGGCGAGCCCGGCCTGGATCTCCGCGTACCCGGCCGTGCCGGGCTCGGTCAGCCACTCCTGCCAGCGCCGGCCGCCCTCGCCCGCGCCCCAGACGAAGAGCTTGCGGCCGCGCAGCCGGGCCGTGGAGGTCTGGACGAGTCCGCGCCCGTCGGCGTCGAGGGAGGCGATCCAGGGCCGGGTTCCGGCCTCGACCTCGTAGAAGAAGTCGGCGGGGTATTCGCTGCGCAGCGGGTACGTACGGTCAGCGCCCTCCCATCCGGGTACGGGGATGCGCCGCAGGGAGCGCTCGTACCCGAAGTGCCAGGCCTCGTCGGCCGGGGCCAGGACGCGGGTGCCGGCCTCCTCGGGCACGGCGATGTTGGACCACCAGTAGACGGGCGCGGGCCGCTCGTGCGGATTGCGCACGCGGACGCCGACGTAGAGGAACTCCGAGTCCTCGGGCAGCCACAGGTCCACCTGGAACGGCAGGTCGCGCAGCCGCTCCCACTCCCAGAGCCGCACCATGACCCCGCCGTCGGGCGCCGGGACGAGCGCGGCGTGCAACGGGGCGCAGGAAAGGGTGGTGTGGCCGGTGGCACCGAGGTTCCACTCGATGCCGCCGGAGAACCAGGCGCCGTTCAGCGCGAAGTTGGCGGGCTGCAACACCGGATTGCGGTAGAGCAGTTCACGTCCGGTGGGGAGGTGGACGAGCGAATGGATCCGGCCGCCGAGGCCCGGCAGGACGGTGACGCGCAGGTGCGCGTTCTCGATGACGATCGTCTCGAAGTCCCGCTCCGTGCGCACCCGTCGATAGCCGTCCCGGATCCGGACGGGCAGCAGCGAGCGCAGCGGCTCGTACCCGATCTGGCGTGCCATGTCGCGCGGCAGGCCCTCGCGTCCGGGGGCACCTCCCAGCGGTGGCTGGGGGAGGTGGTCCAGCGTGTGCACTCCGCCGGACTCGCGGAGGGCCGGCAGCGGGTTCTCGGGGCCCAACGGGGCTGCGGGGAGGGTCAGTACGGAGCGGCGGACGGTGGTGGCCATGAGGGAAATGGAACACGCCACGGGCTCCGGTGCACAGGGATTCGGCGGATCACCACCGGTCAGGATTACGCAAAACCTTCTCTCGCGCGGGCCGGTGTCCGACCATGAAGGGCATGAGCGACGTGATCAGAAGAGGTCAGTTTTTCGACGGGGAAGAGTCCGCGCGCCGGTTCGCGGGACCGACGACGGGCGACGAACGACGGATGCTCGTCGACGTGCTGCGGGCCCAGCGTGCGACGCTCAGGCTCAAGTGCGCCGACCTGGGGCCGGAGTTGGCCGAGCGGGCGGTGCAGCCGTCCACGCTGTCGCTGCTGGGCCTGGTCCGCCATCTCGCGGACGTGGAGCGCCGCTGGTTCCGTCAGGTGCTGGACGGGCAGCAGGTTCCGCTCCGGTTCTGGTCCACGGCCGCCCCCGACGGGGACTTCGACGGCGCGGTGGCCACGCCCGAGGTGATCCGGGAGGCCTGGGAGGCGTGGCGGGCGGAGGCGGAGTTCGCGGAGGCGTTCACGGAGCGGGCGCCGGACCTGGAGGTCTGCGGGAAGGACGCGTGGCGGGGCGAGGTTTCGCTGCGCTGGGTGCTGATCCACATGATCGAGGAATACGCGCGGCACAACGGCCACGCGGACCTGCTGCGCGAAAGCATCGACGGAGCGATAGGGGTCTGAGCGCGCCGCCGCCGCGGCGGCCGGACCGGTCGGCCGGGCCGCCGGGGTGGGACCGGGCCGGTCCGAGCCGCGGGCCCTACGCGAACGCGCCCGCCACCAGGTCCGCGAGCAGGGCCCCGGCGCGCCCGTCGGGATCCAGGTCCGGGTCGTAGATGGTGACGTTGAGTCCCACGCAGCGCGGGGAGCTGATCAACACCCCGAGCAGTTCGGCGAGTTCGTCGGGGATCAGCCCGCCCGCGTCCGGGCTGTCGACGGCCGGCATCACGGACGGGTCCAGTACGTCGGCGTCCAGGTGGACCCAGAACCCGGCGGTGGCCGGGGGCTGCAGTCCCGTCAGGGCGGTACGGGCCACCGGCCCGGCGCCGCGGTCGCGGATCGCCCCCACCGTGGCCGCGAAGATCCCGGCGGCGCGCAGCTCCGGGAGGTCCGGGTCCCCGTCGCGCAGCCCGAAGAGCCGGACGTCCTCGTCGCGCACGTAGGGCCCGAGGCCCTCCAGGTCCGCGAGGTCCGCCTGGCCGCGCCCGGTGGCGAGCGCCAGTTCCTCGCCGCCGGCCGCTCCGACGGGCCCGTTGACGGCCGCGTTGCCGGGGTGGCGGAAGTCGGCGGAGCCGTCGATCGCGGCGATGCCGTACCGCCCGAGGCGCCGCATGGCCAGGGAGGCACCGAGCTGGATGGAGCAGTCGCCGCCGAGGACGACCGGGAACTCCCCGGAGCGCAGGTGGTCCTCGATCCGGTCGGCGAGGGCGACGGTGTACGCGGCGAGGGGCCCGGCGTGGAACACCCCGTCGCCCTCCTTCCAGTCGCCCCGGTCGTAGCGCGGCGGGACGACCACCCCGCCCTCGCGCGCGCCGAGGCGGGCCAGCAGGCCCTGTTCGCGCAGGGCCCCGGCGAGTTTGTACACACCGGGAACGGCGCCCGGGGCCGGGGGTCGGAGCCCGAGGTTGGACGGTGCGTCGAGGAGCACGAGGGTTCGCATGGACTCATCCTGTGCGATGCGGGGCCCCGGGACATGGCATTTCGGACGTGAGCGCCCAGCGTTCGTGGTCCCGCCAGGCGCCGTCGACCTGGAGGAAGTCCGGCGACAGCCCCTCCAGCCGGAAGCCCAGCCCTCGGACGAGGGCGATCGAGGCGGTGTTTCCCGGCTGGATATTGGCCTCCAGCCGGTGCAGTGCGAGCCCGTCCGCGGAGAAGGCCTGCGCCACGGCGAGGCCGAGCGCCTCCCGCATGAGTCCCCGGCCCGCCGCGTGGGCGAACGCCCCGTAGCCGAGCGCGCCGCACCGGAAGGCTCCGAGGACGATGTTGTTGACGTTCACGAAGCCGGCGATGGCGCCCGATTCCCGCTCGCACGCGAGGAATCCGGCTCTGCCCGGGGCGGCGGCCCCCGTCGCGCCGGCGATCAGCGGGGCGGCGTACGCCTCGTAGGCCTCCGCGGTCGCGGGCGGCGACAGCCACGGGTGGTGGAGCTCCCGGCTCTCGCGCACCCGGGCGGTGAACTCGGCCTCGTCAGCGGGCCGGTAGGGCCGCAGCCCGATCCGGCCGCCCTCGGCCAGGTAGGGAGAATTCGGCATCGCCCCAGGCTAGGCGCTGTGACAGGATCCCGATGTGATCATCACCCCGAACACCGAAGAACTCCTCCTCGCGGCCGCGTACAACAACGCCGCGTGGTGCGCCGCGGTCTGCCGCGACGGCGGCTTCACCGCCCAGGCCTGGAGCAGCCCGCGCCCGACCCCGCTCTACTACCCGGATGCCGTGACCCTCACCCGGGACACCGACACGGCCGCGCTGCTCGCCGGGATCGACACCGCGGCGCCCCGCGCCTCGGTCAAGGACAGCTTCGCCGTGCTCGACCTGGCCCCGGCCGGCTTCGAGGTCCTCTTCGGCGCCGAGTGGATCCACCGCCCTGCGGGCGCTCCCGGCGCCGTCCCGGCCCTGGAGTGGAGCCGGATCTCCGGCCCCGGGGAGCTGGTGGCCTGGGAGACGGCCTGGGACGGCGAGGAGAGCACCGGGCTGTTCCACCCGGGGCTGCTCACGGGGACCACCGGGGAGACCGCGGAGGCCGCGGAGACCGGAGACACCGGGGAGATCGCCTTCCTCGCGGGGCGCGACGCCGAGGGCCGGATCCTGGCCGGGGCCGCCGCCAACCGCACCGGTGAAGTGGTCGGCGTCTCCAACGTGTTCAGCGCCGACGGAACCCCGGACGACGAGGCCTGGACGGGCGCGCTCACCCTGGCCGCCTCGCTCTGGCCCGGCCTGGCGCTCGTCGGCTACGAGTCGGGGGACGACCTCGACACGGCACTGCGCCACGGCTTCACGGCCATCGGCCCGCTCCGGGTCTGGGTCCACTCGGGCTGACCGCGGCCCCGGGCCCCGGACCCCGGGGCTCCCGCTATGTGCGGCGCCGGGCGAAGTAGACCCCGCACAGCCCGCCCAGTACGGCCGCGATCAGCAGGGCGACGTACAGCGGCATCGTCACCTGCGGGATCAACAGCCGGATCTTGGTGGGGCGGGTGTTCTCGAAGATGAACACCAGGGTGAGCACCGCGAGCGCGGCGATGCCGGCGCGGCCCGGGGTGATCGGCCCGCGCCCCTTGCCCCGGCTCTTGGAGGTGTGGGAGCTCATGGCCCCATCGTCCGCTCGCGGCGCCCCGGAGGCTCAGTCGGACAGGGCCAAACGGGGGATGTCCGCCCGCTCGAACCCGAACACCTGCGCGTACAGCGAGAGCTCCGCCTCCAGCGCCCGGACCATCGTGTCCGCGCGCCGGAAGCCGTGCCCCTCGCCCTCGAAGGTCACGTACGCGTGCGGCACCGACCGCCCGCGCATCGCGGCCAGCAGCCGCTCCGCCTGCGCGGGCGGGCAGACCGGGTCGTCCAGACCCTGGAGCAGGACGAACGGCGCGGTGATCCGGTCGGCGCGGGCCACCGGGGAGCGCTCGCGGCTGAGCAGGGCCAGGGTCTGCGGAGGTCCGGCGAGGCCGTCGACGTAGCGGGACTCCAGGTCGTGGGTCTCGGCGGCGAAGCCGGCCAGGTCCAGTACCGGGTAGATGATCGCCGCGCACGCGTACAGGTCGGTGGCCGCCAGCGAGGCCGCGGCCGTCCAGCCGCCCGCGCTGCCGCCCCGGATCGCGAGCCGGTCCGGGTCGGCGGTGCCCTCGGCGGCCAGGGCCCGCGCCACCGCGGCGCAGTCCTCCACGTCGACGATGCCCCACTGTTCGCGCAGCCGTTCCCGGTAGGCGCGCCCGTAGCCCGTGGAGCCGCCGTAGTTGACCTCGACGACGCCGATGCCGCGGGAGGTGAAGTAGGCGATGTGCAGGTCGAGAACGGGCGGCACGTGGTCGGTGGGGCCGCCGTGCGCCCACACCACGTACGGGGGCAGCTCGTCGGCCCTGGCGCGCAGCAGGGGGTGGTGCGGCGGGTAGACGTGGGCGTGGATCTCCCGGCCGCCCCGGCCGAAGAAGGTCCTGCTCTGCGGCTCCGGGTAGTAGGCGGGGTCCGCCCGGTCGGCCGGTCCCGGTCCGCGGGCCTCACCGGGCCCAGCCGCCCCGCCCGTACCGTCGGCCCCTTCCGCCTCGTCCGCTCCCGGGGAGCCGCGGCCGCCCACCACCCGGGCGTGCCCGGTGGCCGTGTCCAGCTCCACCACCTCGTACGCGCTGCGCGGGCTGGCCGCGACCCCGTAGACCCGGCCGCCGCTGACGGCGAGGGTGGGCTGCCAGGCCGTCCACGGCCCGGCCGCGTCGACCAGGTCCCCGCTCTCGGGATCGAGCACGCCGAGCACCGAGGAGCCCCGGCCGTGCAGGACGGCCACCAGTCCGTCGGGGAGCGCCGCGATCCAGCGCAGGCCGGGCTTCCACAGCGGCCCGCCGAACTCCTCTTCCCGGGGGCACAGGTTGACGGCCTCGCCCGTCTCCCGGTCCACCCGGTACGGGTTCCACCAGCCGCCCCGGTCGCTCACCGCGAGGAGGCTTCCGCCGGTGGTCCACTCGACCTGCGCGACGGCCTCCTCGGGTCCGCCGAGCACGGTACGGGGCTCCGCGAGCCGGCCGTCCGCGGTGACCTCGGCGAGCCGCAACTCGGTGCCGTCCCACGGCATACGGGGGTGGTCCCACACCAGCCAGGCCGCCTGCCGCCCGTCGGGAGAGAGCCGGGGCCCGCTGCTGAACCGGTACCGGTCATCGGTCAACTCCCGCACGCGGGACCTGTCTTCCGCGGCCGACCCGTCCAGCGGTACGGCAGCCAGGACGCGGCGCACATCGGTCGGCCCGGCTCCGGTGAACTCCTCCAGCACGCACCAGACTTCACCGTCACGCAGCACCGGGTCGGCCCAGCGCAGCCCGCCGCCCACCGCCGAGACGGGGGTCAGCGCCCGCGGGGCCGGGCCGCCGGGCGCGTCCGGCTCGTACGCGTACAGCCGCTGGTCGGCGAAGTGGACGAAGACCACCAGAGGCCCGCCCAGGGGCCGTTCGGCTCCCGCCCAGGGCAGTCCGCCGTACTCCGTGACCCGGCTGCGCACGTTCCACGGCGCGGGCAGCGCGCAGAGCGCGGGTCCGCCGTCCGCGGGCCGGCGGACCAGGGCGCGGCGGCCGCCTTCGGCCGGCCGGGGCACCGTCCACCACACCTCGGCACCGATCGCGCCGACGTACTCCGGCCTCCCGTCGAGGGAGGCGGCGAGCCCGGCGCCGATCGGCGAGGGCCAACTGCCGTAGGGGGCGGTGCCGTCGCCGCGCGGGGTCTTCACAGTGTGCGCAGGGCTCGGTCGAGGACGCGGACCCCGAAGTGCAGGGCGTCGACGGGCACCCGCTCGTCGACTCCGTGGAAGAGGGACCAGTAGTCGAAGCCGGGCGGCAGCTTGAGCGGGGAGAAGCCGTAGCCGGTGATGCCGAGCCGGGAGAACTGCTTGGCGTCGGTGCCGCCCGCCATGCAGAAGGGCACCACGTGCCCCTCCGGGTCGAAGGCCTCGACGGACTCGCGCAGGATCCCGTACGTCCGCCCGTCCACGGGGGCTTCGAGGGCCACCTCCCGGTGGTGGAACTCCCAGTGCACGTCGGGGCCGGTGAGCTCGTCGAGGGTGGCGGTGAACTCGGCCTCGCCGCCGGGCAGCATCCGGCCGTCCACGTACCCGGTGGCGGTGCCCGGGATGACGTTGAGCTTGTAACCGGCGCTGAGCATGGTCGGGTTGGCGCTGTTGCGGACGGTCGCCTCGACGAGCGCGCCGGCCGGGCCGAGCTTGTTGAGGATCTGGTCGAGCTGGAAACCGGGGTCGCGCGGGTCCACCGACATCCCCTGCAGGGCCGCGAGTTCGGTGATGCAGGCGGTGACGGTGTCGGTGAGGCGGACCGGCCAGTCGTGCTCGCCGATGCGGGCGACGGCGGCGGCGAGGCGGCTGACCGCGTTGGCCCGGTTGGGCTTGGAGCCGTGTCCGGCGGTGCCGGTCGCGGTGAGCTTCAGCCAGGCGGTGCCGCGTTCGCCGGCGGCGATCGGGTAGAGGGCCTGCCCGGGCGCGGCGTGCACGGTGAAGGCACCGGATTCGCTGATGCCCTCGGTACAGCCTTCGAAGAGCTCGGGGTGGTGGTCGGCGAGGAAGCCCGAGCCGTCGATCGCGCTGTCCTCCTCGTCGGCGGTGTAGGCGATCACGATGTCCCGCCGCGGCTTCACTCCGGCCCGCGCCCAGGCCCGTACGACGGCGAGCACCATCGCGTCCATGTTCTTCATGTCGACGGCGCCGCGGCCCCACACCACCCCGTCGCGGACTTCGCCGGAGAAGGGGTCCACGCTCCAGTCGGCGGCCTCGGCCGGGACCACGTCGAGGTGGCCGTGGACCAGGAGGGCGGGGGCGGTGGGGTCGGTGCCCGCGATCCGGGCCACCACGTTGGTGCGGCCCGGGGTGCGTTCCAGCAGCGCGGGCTCCAGGCCGATGGCGGCCAGCCGCTCGGCGACGTACTCGGCGGCCGGGCGCTCCCGGCAGTCGCCGCCGCCGCGGTTGGTGGTGTCGATGCGGATCAGGCCGGAGGTGAACTCGACGGCCTCGTCGAGCGCCCTCTGATCGACGGGGGCGACGGGGGCGGTGGAGGCGGCGGGGGCGGCAGGGCCGCTCCCGGTTCCACCCGGACCGGACATGTCAGCCATATTGCTCCTCCATCGCTGCCGAGACGATCGTGGTGACCGCCTTGAAGGTCCGGATCCCCTCGTACATCGTCCCGCTGGTGTACCCGACCCTACGCTCACCCGATCGCTCGACCCCGGGCACCACCGTGGCGGCCATCGCCAGGTGTTCGGCGTCGAACTCGACCTCCACCGCGAACGGCCCGCCCCGCACCGGTTCGTACCGGACGGCGAGGGCGGCGGCCTCCTTGGCGGCGGCCCGGATGTCGGCGGCCGTACGGGCCGGGGTGCGGCAGACGGCGGCGTAGCGCGAGACGTGGTCCTTGACGGCGACGGTCACCGCGTTGGGGGCGTAGCCGGCGGCGTCGGCGCAGGTCAGGTCGTCTCCGGTGACCAGGATGACCGGGACGCCGTACTCGGCGACCACGTGGGCGTTGAGCAGCCCCTCGCCGGCACGGGTCCCGTTGACCCAGACCCCGGTGATGGAGTTGGCGAGGTAGGTGTGGGCGAGCACGCCCTCGGCGCCGGCGCCCGTGTGGTAGCCGACGAAGGCGATGCCGTCCACGTCCCCGTGCTGGACGCCCTCGACCATGGAGAGGGATTTGTGGCGGCCGGTCAGCATCTCGACGCGTTCGTCGAGGTGCTCCAGCAGCAGGTTGCGCATGGTCCAGTGGGCCTCGTTGACGAGGACCTGGTCGGCGCCGGCGTCGTAGAACCCGAGGACGGCGGCGTTCACGTCGGAGGTGAACATGGTCCGGCAGCGTTCCCACTGCGGGGTCCCGGGCAGCACGTCGGCGGGCCAGGTGACGCCGGTGGCGCCTTCCATGTCGGCGGAGATGAGGATCTTCATCGGGCCCCCGGGCGGTCGGTAGCGCTCAGGGCCCCACCCTAGCCCGCCGGCCCCCGCCGGGCCCCGTGGCCACGCCCGGGCCGTGTCGGGGTCGCACCGGGGGGGCGCGCCGGGTCACCGGCGGGCTCATTTCACCCGATCCGGTGAGGCCCGATCCCCGGCCTCACCGGCACTCACCGACGACCCATCGGCAACGGCCTTGCTCAGCCCTCGACTTCGGCGGCCAGGTTGGCGAGGAGGGTGTCGTAGATGCGGGCCAGTCCCTTGGGCGCGAAGGTGCGCTCGAAGAAACCGCCGATGCCGCCGGCGCCGTTCCACACGGTGGTGACGACGGCCTTGGACTTGCCCTCGCCGGCCGGGGTGACCGTCCAGGTGGTGACCATGGAGGAGTTGCGGTCCTTCTCCACGAGCTGGCCGTCGGTGGGCTCGGTGACCTCCAGCAGGCAGTCGCGGACCCGCTTGCTCGTGGCCTGGAGCTTCCAGTGGACGAGGGTGCCCTCGCCGTCGCCGCCCTCGCGCACCTCGTACTCGCTGAAGTGCTCGGGCAGCACCTTGCCCCGGGTCCCGGTGTAGTCGGCCAGCGCGTCGAACACGGTCTCCGCGTCCGCCCCGATGATGCGTTCCGTGGTGGCCTCGACCTGCGCCATGGCTTTCCTCCAGCAGTTGTGTTCGCTCGTCACCGCGAAGCCAACCACCTCCGGGGCGGGCGCCCAAATCCGGGTCAGACGTGACAGCGGACGGAGACGAGGAGGGTGTCGTCCGGCAGCCCGGCGAGATAGGCCGCCGCGCTGTCCAGCTGCCCCATGGGCGGCGGAGTGTGCGGGCAGGCCGCGGGGTCGTCGCAGGCACCGTGGAGGGGATCCTCCCCCTGCTCGCACCACCAGCCGTCGAGGGTCAGGACGTTCTCGCAGGCGGCTGCCCACCGGCCGTAGTGCCAGACGCACATGTCCCGGTCGTGGAACCGCCCGAAGCTTTCGAGCGGGTCGTCGATGTCGCGGAGGACGGATTCGAAACCGTCGGCCGCCGGGTCGACGGGCAGTTCGGCGGCCCATCGCCGGAAGGGCACTACCGGCGCCTGCGCCAGGTACGCGGCATGGGCATCGCGGAACGCGGCCTCCGTCTCGGCGGACGTCCTCCCCGCGGTCCACTCCGGCCGGAACTCCGACCACGGGCGGGCCGGCGGGTGGGCCCGGAGGATCTCCTGCCAGCGGTCCCAGGCGGCTCCGCCCAGTGCGGCGGTCCGCTCCGAGGACCCGCGCACCACGAGCAGTCCGCGCGGACCGCCCGCGCACCAGCCGGGCTCGCTGTCCTCGCGGGTGCCGTCCCAGCGCGGGTGGTCGTGGACGATCCGGGGGTCCGCCTCGTGACCCGGCCGAACGCGGTAGCCGGACCTCTCCACACCGCCCTGGATCCGCCAGCTGTCCCAGATGCGCAGGTCCAGGGAGATGTCACCGTCCCGGTCCAGCCAGAAGGGCGCCATCGCCTCCCCGACCGCTTCTTCGAGCCGGTCCCGGGCCTCGCCCGGGAGGCACACCGTGTGTCTGTATCCCGCCATGGGTGCAGCCTCACACCCCCGCACCACGCCGACCAGCGAATATGGGGGTCCGCACGATCATGGGAACGTTTGTTCTATTCTCGGGGCGAGCTACCGAGGGAGGCGCACCATGCGCTGGGACAACCTGACCGAGGGCCCCACGGGCCCGGCCGCGCTCTTCGGCGCCGACTCCGTCGTCACCCGCACCTTCGACACCCCCGAATTCCGGGGGATCACCTTCCACGAGGTCCGGGCCCGGTCGATCGTCAACCGGGTCCCCGGCGCCTCCCGCATGCCGTTCGAGTGGACCGTGAACCCGTACCGGGGGTGCAGTCACGCCTGCGTGTACTGCTTCGCGCGCAAGACGCACGGCTATCTCGACCTCGACACCGGGATCGGCTTCGACTCCCAGATCGTCGTCAAGACCAACGCCCCCGAGCTCGTGCGCCGCGAACTCGCCTCGCCCCGCTGGACCGGCGCGCACATCGCGATGGGCACCAACGTCGACTGCTATCAGCGCGCCGAGGGCCGGTACCGGCTCATGCCCGGGATCATCGAGGCGCTGCGGGAGCGCGCCAATCCCTTCTCCATCCTCACCAAGGGCACGCTGATCCTGCGCGACCTCCCGCTCATCCAGGAGGCCGCGGCCGTCGCCGACGTCGGGATCTCCGTGTCCGTCGGCTTCACCGACACCGCCCTGTGGCGCACGGTCGAGCCCGGCACCCCCTCCCCCGCCGCCCGGCTGCAGGCCGTCCGCACCCTCACCGACGCCGGCATCGAGTGCGGGGTGCTGATGGCCCCCGTGATCCCCTTCCTCGGGGACTCCCCGGAGCAGCTGCGGGCCACCGTCCGGGCCGTCGCCGAGTCGGGCGCGACCTCCGTGACACCCCTGGTGCTCCATCTGCGCCCCGGGGCGCGGGAGTGGTTCACGGCCTGGCTGGGCGAGCACCACCCCCGCCTGGTCGAACGGTACGAGCGGATGTACGCGGGCGGCTCGTACGCACCCACCTGGTACCAGCGGATGATCACCCGCCAAGTCCACGAGCTCACCGCCGAATTCGGCATCGGCCCCGGCGGCCCCGCACCGGCCCGGCGGATCGTCGCACCGGAGCGGCCGGACGAGCTCGCGCCCGCGCCCGGGGCGACCCAGCTCAGCCTGCTCTGAGCAGCCGTACGACCGTACGACCGACTGAAGGGTCATCACATCGGGCCAATCGGGGCCCCAATCCCCCCTTCCGAGCACAGGTTCCGGGACGATTCCGCCCAGAACCCTCGGCTGGGAGGCCCCATGCTGCACCCGACGCTGCACCCGACGAAGAACAAGCCCGGTCCCGCTCTGCGGCGCGCCGCCGTCCTGCTGGCGGTGTCCACCCTCGCCGCCGCCCTGGCGAGCCCGGTGACGGCCGCGGCCCCGGCAGCGGCAGCGGCCGCCCCGGCCGCCGAAGCCCTGAAGTGGTCCAACTGCGCGACCTCCCGCTACCCGACGCTCCAGTGCGCCTCCCTCAAGGTCCCGCTCGACCACGACAGCCCGGCCGGCCGGCAGATCTCCCTCGCCCTGACCCGCGTCCCCCACACGGCCGCCCGCTCCCAGGGCCCCCTGCTGGTCAACCCCGGCGGGCCCGGCGGCAGCGGGCGCACCCTGGCCGGTTTCATCGCCTCCGCCCTGCCCAAGGAGGTCGCGGCCCAGTACGACGTGATCGGCTTCGACCCCCGGGGCGTAGGCAAGAGCGAGCCCGCCCTGGACTGCGGCGCGGGCCACTTCACGCCCGTACGGCCCGACTCCGTGCCGCTGGACGAGGCGACCGAGCGGGCCAACCTGGAGCGGGTGAAGTCCTTCGCCGAGTCCTGTCAGACCAAGCACGCCGACGTCCTCCCGTACATCGACACGGTGTCGGCGGCCCGCGACCTCGAAGTGCTGCGCACCGCCCTGCGCGCGGACAAGCTGAGCTACTTCGGCTACTCCTACGGCACCTACCTGGGCGCGGTGTACGCCAAGCTCCACCCCGGCCGCGTGCACCGCCTGGTCCTGGACTCCGTCGTCGATCCGGCCGGGGTCTGGTACGAGGACAACCTCGCCCAGGACCAGGCCTTCGACTCCCGCCACAAGGCCTTCCTGGCCTGGGTGGCCCGGTACGACTCCACGTACCACCTCGGCACCGACCCGGCCGAGGTCGAGTCCCGCTGGTACGAGATGCGGACGGCGCTGCGCACCGCCCCGGCGGGCGCCAAGGTGGGCCCGGCGGAGCTGGAGGACACCTTCATGCCGGGCGGCTACTTCAACGGCTACTGGCCCCACCTCGCCGCCGCCTTCGCCGCGTACTCCGTGGACGGCGACCCGAAGCCGCTGGTCTCCGCGTACGAGAAGTTCGGCGCGGTGGAGCCCTCGGCGGGCAACAGCTACAGCGTCTACACGGCCGTGCAGTGCCGGGACTCGGCGTGGCCCAGGAACTGGAACCAGTGGCGGGCCGACATGTGGCGCACGCACGCCAAGGCACCCTTCATGACCTGGAACAACGCCTGGTACAACGCCCCCTGCGCGTTCTGGCCGTCCGAGCCGCTCCAGGCCCCGGACGTCACCAACTCCGCGCTCCCGCAGGCGCTCCTCTTCCAGGCGACCGAGGACGCCGCGACCCCGTACGAGGGCGCGGTGAGCATGCGGCGCAAGCTCGCGGGCTCGGCGCTGGTGGTCGAGGAGGGCGGCGGCAACCACGGCGTCGCCCTGAGCGGCAACAAGTGCCTCGACGAGAAGCTGTCCGCGTACCTGCTGACGGGCAAGGCCGCGGACGCCGTCTGCCCCGCCCAGGCGGAGCCCACCCCGATCCCGGCGACCCGCGCGGTCCCGCCGTCGGCGGGCGGCGCGGCGCTGCACGGGCTGCTCGGCTTCCGGGGCTGACCCGCAGCGGGCAAGATCGTGCCCATGACCACCTCACAGGACAACCACCTCACCCGCGTCGCCGCTCCCGAGGGCGTGGCCCCGGGCACCGGCTACAACCACGTCGTCTGGGGCACGGGGCGGTTCGTCGCCGTGTCCGGGCAGTGCGCCTTCGACGAGAAGGGCGAGTTGGTCGGCGAGGGCGACGCCGCCGCCCAGGCCCGGCAGGTGTTCGAGAACCTGCGGCTGTGCCTGGCGGCGGCCGGGGCCACCTTCGACGACGTGGTGAAGCTGACGTACTTCGTCACGGACGTCGCCCACCTCCCGGCGGTTCGGGAGGCCCGCGACGAGGTGATCGCCCCGGACCGCCTCCCGGCCTCCTCGGCGGTTCAGGTGGCGGCCCTGTTCCGGCCGGAACTGCTGATGGAGATCGAGGCCTTCGCGGTCCTCCCGGAGCGGACCGGGACCGGATCGCACTCCGGGGCCGAGACGGAGACCGGCTTCCGGACCGGTTCCGGAGCCGGGTTCGGCACCGGGTTCAAGACCGGCTTCGCTAGCTGACGCCCAGCCCCCGCAGGGCCGCCGTCGCCGCCACCGCCAGCCGGGGGTGCGACTGGGCCCGGGTCAGGACCTCCCGGGCGCGCTGGTCCGCCAGCGCGCCCAGCCCCTCCACGCAGGCCAGGGCCACCCGCCAGTACGGGTCGTGCGGCGCGAGCAGCCGCGACAGCGTGCGGATCAGCGCCGGGGCGGATTCCGGCGCCCGCAGCGCCGCCAGCAGCCGGACCGGGTGCAGGGCGTAGGCCGTGCGCAGTTCGTTCGTGGCCAGCGCCGCCGCCGCGCGGGCGGTGCGCGGGTCCCCGAGGACGGCCAGCGCCTGCGCGGCCGCCTCGCAGCGCGGCGGGTCCCGGTGGTTGAGCAGCAGGACCAGGGACTCGAAGGCGCGCCGGTCGCCGGCCAGTCCCAGCCGGTACGCGGCCAGTTCGCGGGCCCACAGGGGCAGCCCGGCGGAGGTCAGGGAGGCCGCCAGGCCGTCCGCGTCCTGCGCGAGCAGCTCCGCGTACCGCGCTTCGCCCTCCGGGGCCCGCCCGGCTTCGGCCCGCAGACGTTCCAACACCTCGTTCACGCGGCCACCCTAGAGCAGCCGGTTGATCGATGATCGATGATCGGTACATTTGGGCGGTACAGGTCACATCTGCGCGCTCTGGCGGACCAGTTGGGGACGGGTTACTGTCCCTACAACACGTACGAGGGCGGCCTGGTGACGCAGCCACCTCGTGCCAGTCGGTTCTGCACGACTCCGCACCACCTCACGGCGTGACCCCGGGACAGGGCTCCGCCGCTTGCGCCCCACCGGCTCCTTGCTGCCGGGTTCCTCCGGGTTCCCCGGTTCTGCCGCCATCCCCGGTCATCCGGGAGCCCCGGGCTTCTCCGCACGCCTTTCGCACGGTTTTCCGCCTGCTCTTCCGCGTGCTCTTCCGCTCGGATCCCCCACGGATTCCCGCACGGGTTCCCATACGGCCTCCGCGCGCGCCGTGCTCCGCGTGCCCCCTCAGTCGTCACCCTCTTCCACTGGAGTCCCGCGATGGACCTTCCGTCCACGTCCAGTCAGTCCTCTTCCCCCTCCTCCCAGCCCGTCCGTCCGGCGCTGCAGACCATCGCCGTCGTCGGTCTCGGCACGATGGGCTCCGGCATCGCCGAGGTCCTCGCCCGGGCCGGCCGCGAGGTCATCGGCATCGACATCAGCGAGGCCGCCGCCCGCCGGGCCACCACGGCCCTCGCGGCGACCACCGCCCGCTCCGTGGCGCGGGAGCAGCTCACCGATCAGGAGCGCGAGGCGGTGCTCGCCCGCTTCCGCACCTTCTCCGAGCTGGGCGCCGCCGCCGACGCCGACCTCGTCATCGAGGTGGTCCCCGAGTCCTACGAGCTCAAGCAGCGGATCTTCCGCGAGCTCGACGCGATCGTCCGGCCCACCGCGATCCTGGCCACCGGCACCAACGCCCTGTCGGTGACGCGGATGGCCGCCGAGTCCCAGCGCCCGGAGCGCGTGGTCGGCCTGCACTTCTTCAACCCGGCGCCGACGATGAAGCTGGTCGAGGTCGTCTCCAGCGTGCTGACGGCCCCGCCGGCCGTCGAGGCGGTCACCACGCTGGCCCGCGAGCTCGGCAAGGAGCCCGTCGCGGTCGGCGACCGTCCGGGCTTCGTCGCCGACGGCCTGCTGTTCGGCTACCTCAACCAGGCCGCCGCCATGTACGAGGCGAAGTACGCCTCCCGCGAGGACATCGACGCGGCGATGAAGCTGGGCTGCGGCCTCCCGATGGGCCCGCTCGCGCTGCTCGACCTGATCGGCGTGGACACCGCCCGCACGGTCCTCGAGGCCATGTACACCTCCTCGGGCGACCGGCTGCACGCCCCGGCCCCGATCCTCGGCCACCTCGCCGAGGCGGGCCTGACCGGGCAGAAGTCCGGGCGCGGCTTCTACACGTACGAGGCCCCGGGCAGCCAGGTCGTCGTCCGCGACCTCCAGACCCCGCCGGACGGGGACCTGGTCCGGGCGAGCCGTCCGGTGAACTCGGTCGGCGTGGCCGGCTCGGGCACGATGGCGAGCGGCATCGCGCAGGTCTTCGCGCAGGCCGGCTTCCCCGTGGTGCTGGCGGCGCGCAGCCAGGAGAAGGCGGACGCGGCGAAGGCCGCGATCGCCAAGTCGCTGGCCCGCGCGGTGGACCGGGGCCGGCTGACGGCCGAGGCCGCCGCCGCCACCGTGAACCGGATCACGGCGGCGGGCTCGCTGGACGCCTTCTCCGACGTGGACCTGGCCGTGGAGGCCGTCGCCGAGGACCTGGAGGTGAAGCAGGAGCTGTTCCGGTCGCTGGACAAGGCCTGCAAGCCCGGTGCGGTGCTCGCCACCACGACCTCCTCGCTCCCGGTGATCGCGATCGCCCGCGCGACCTCGCGGCCCGAGGACGTGATCGGCATGCACTTCTTCAACCCGGCTCCGGCGATGAAGCTGGTCGAGGTGGTCCGGACCGTCCTGACCGCCGACGACGTGCACGCCACGGTCCGCGGGATCTGCGGTCAGGTGCGCAAGCACGCGGTGGACTGCGGGGACCGGGCCGGCTTCATCGTGAACGCGCTGCTGTTCCCGTACCTCAACAACGCGATCAAGATGGTCGAGCAGCACTACGCGGGCATCGACGACATCGACGCCGCGATGAAGCTGGGCGGCGGCTACCCGATGGGGCCCTTCGAGCTCCTCGACGTGGTCGGCCTGGACGTGTCGCTGGCCATCGAGCAGGTCCTGCACAAGGAGTTCCGCGACCCGGGCCTGGCCCCGTCCCCGCTGCTGGAGCACCTGGTCGCCGCGGGCTGCCTGGGCCGGAAGACCGGCCGCGGATTCCGTGAGTACGCCCCCCGCCGGTAATCCGCGGCAGGCGCAGGAGCCCCAGGAGCCCCACAGACAGGATGCGTGGGGAGGGCTGCTCGGGTCCGCCGGACCCTCACGGCGGACACACCCTCCCGAGGAGCACTGTGTGCCCAGTGCCGGCCCTCCCCCGCATCCATCCCCGCCCCACCCCCCTCGGGAGCGCTCTCCCGAGCGAATGAAGTACTTTCGCTCTATGTCCCAGCCCGCCAAGACCTCACCCCGCGCCTCCGCGGCCTCCGACGCCCCGGAGACCCCGGCCGGCACCAAGGCGGCCGCTCAGCGGCTCAAGATGCGCCGCGAGCTGGCGGCGGCCGCCATGGCGCTCTTCGCGAACAAGGGGTACGAGGCCACGACGGTCGACGAGATCGCCTCGGTGGCCGGGGTCGCGCGCCGGACCTTCTTCCGGCACTTCCGGTCCAAGGAAGAGGCGATCTTCCCGGACCACGACGACACCCTGACCCGCGCCGAGGCCGTCCTCGACGTGGCCCCGGCGCACGAGCACCCGCTCGACACGGTGTGCCGGGGGATCAAGGAAGTCATGAAGATGTACGCCGCCTCGCCGGCGGTGTCGGTGGAGCGCTACCGGCTCACCCGCGAGGTGCCGGCGCTGCGGGAGCGGGAGATCGCCTCGGTCGCCCGCTACGAGCGGCTGTTCACCCGCTACCTGCTGGCCCATTTCGACGAGACCGACCACCACGACGGCAACGACGACCCGCTGCTGGCGGAGGTCGCCGCCTCGGCGGTGGTCACGGCCCACAACCACGTGCTGCGGCGCTGGCTGCGGGCGGGCGGGCAGGGCGACGTGGAGGCGCAGCTCGACCACGCCTTCGCGATCGTGCGCAAGACCTTCGGTTCGGGGATCGGCGCGGGGCGCACGCTGAGCACGCCGCCCGAGCCCGCCACCGCGCCGGCCTCGGTGCGTACGCAGGGCGAGGTACTGGTGGCGGTGGCCCGCACGGACGCCCCGCTGGACGAGGTCATGCGGACCATCGAAGAGGCGCTCAGAAACAAGTAGGCGACACACGTCACAGCGGCCGCTCCCGTTCCGGGGGCGGCCGCTTTCGTTTGTCCGAGTTGCCCCTACTCGCGGGTAACTCTGATCGATCATCGCTCATCCGTGCAGGTCAATCGGCAAATGAGAGAAAGTTTTGGCACGCGGTGCCTTGCTGAGTGACACGGGGTGCCATACGTTGAATCTCGTCCGGATGTCCCCGCGGTCCAGCCCACTCGGCACGAACCGCGCCCCGGATGCCTGCGTCACCAGGCCCCCGCACCGCCCCACCACAGGCAACGCGCAGCTCCACCCCAGCCGAATCGACGGCGCCCCGAGCAGCCCCGCTCACCACACCGCTTCGCCATTCAGCAGCTCAACGCACCCCGTTTCCCTCAGCGCACCCTCATCAGCGCACGGCCGGAGGCAACACCGTGAAGGACATCCTGGACGCGATCCAGTCGCAGGCCGCGACGGCCGCCGACTTCGCTGCCCTGCCGCTCCCCGACTCGTACCGCGCGATCACCGTGCACAAGGACGAGGCGGAGATGTTCGCCGGGCTCACCACCCGCGAGAAGGACCCCCGCAAGTCCCTGCACCTCGACGAGGTGCCGCTCCCCGAGCTGGGCCCGGGCGAGGCCCTGGTCGCCGTCATGGCCTCCTCGGTCAACTACAACTCCGTGTGGACCTCGATCTTCGAGCCGGTGTCCACCTTCAGCTTCCTGGAGCGCTACGGGCGCCTCTCGGAGCTCACCAAGCGCCACGACCTGCCGTACCACATCATCGGCTCGGACCTCGCGGGCGTCGTCCTGCGCACCGGCCCCGGCGTGAACGCCTGGAAGCCGGGCGACGAGGTCGTCGCGCACTGCCTGTCGGTCGAGCTGGAGTCCTCGGACGGCCACAACGACACGATGCTCGACCCCGAGCAGCGCATCTGGGGCTTCGAGACCAACTTCGGCGGCCTGGCGGAGATCGCCCTGGTCAAGTCGAACCAGCTGATGCCCAAGCCCGACCACCTCAGCTGGGAGGAGGCCGCCTCCCCCGGCCTGGTCAACTCCACCGCGTACCGCCAGCTGGTCTCCCGCAACGGCGCCGGCATGAAGCAGGGCGACAACGTCCTGATCTGGGGCGCCAGCGGCGGACTCGGCTCGTACGCCACCCAGTTCGCCCTGGCCGGCGGCGCCAACCCGATCTGCGTGGTCTCCTCCCCGGAGAAGGCGGACATCTGCCGGGCGATGGGCGCGACGGCGGTCATCGACCGCAACGCCGAGGGCTACAAGTTCTGGAAGGACGAGCACACCCAGGACCCGAAGGAGTGGAAGCGCTTCGGCAAGCGCATCCGCGAGCTCACCGGCGGCGAGGACATCGACATCGTCTTCGAGCACCCGGGCCGCGAGACCTTCGGCGCGAGCGTCTATGTCACCCGCAAGGGCGGCACCATCACCACCTGCGCCTCGACCTCGGGCTACATGCACGAGTACGACAACCGCTACCTGTGGATGTCCCTGAAGAAGATCATCGGCTCGCACTTCGCGAACTACCGCGAGGCCTGGGAGGCCAACCGGCTGATCTCGAAGGGCAAGATCCACCCCACTCTGTCCCGGGTCTACTCCCTGGAGGAGACCGGCCAGGCCGCCTACGACGTCCACCGCAACCTCCACCAGGGCAAGGTCGGCGTGCTCTGCCTGTCCCCCGAGGAAGGCCTCGGCGTCCGGGACCACGAGATGCGCGCGACGCACCTCGACGCGATCAACCGCTTCCGCAACATCTGAGACCCCTCAAAGGCCAAAGGGACAGCCTGAGATGACAGAGCGCCAGAAGGACCGTCCGTGGCTCATGCGGACGTACGCCGGCCACTCCACGGCCGAGGCGTCCAACGAGCTGTACCGCCGCAACCTCGCCAAGGGCCAGACCGGCCTGTCGGTCGCGTTCGACCTTCCGACGCAGACCGGCTACGACCCCGACCACATCCTCGCCCGCGGCGAGGTCGGCCGGGTCGGGGTCCCGGTCTCCCATCTGGGCGACATGCGGCGGCTGTTCCAGGACATCCCCCTGGAGCAGATGAACACCTCGATGACGATCAACGCCACCGCCATGTGGCTGCTGGCGCTCTACCAGGTGGCCGCCGAGGAGCAGGGCGCGGACATCGCCCAGCTCCAGGGCACCACCCAGAACGACATCGTCAAGGAGTACCTCTCGCGCGGGACGCACGTCTTCCCGCCCGGGCCCTCGCTCCGCCTGACGACGGACATGATCGCGTACACGGTCAACCACATCCCGAAGTGGAACCCGATCAACATCTGCAGCTACCACCTGCAGGAGGCCGGGGCCACGCCCGTCCAGGAGATCTCGTACGCCATGTCCACGGCCATCGCGGTCCTGGACTCGGTGCGCGACTCGGGCCAGGTCCCGCCGGAGCGCTTCGGCGAGGTCGTCGCCCGGATCTCCTTCTTCGTGAACGCGGGCGTCCGCTTCATCGAGGAGATGTGCAAGATGCGCGCCTTCGGCCGCATCTGGGACAAGGTCACCCGCGAGCGCTACGGCATCGAGAACGAGAAGCAGCGCCGCTTCCGGTACGGCGTCCAGGTCAACTCCCTGGGCCTGACCGAGGCGCAGCCGGAGAACAACGTCCAGCGGATCGTGCTGGAGATGCTCGCGGTGACCCTCTCCAAGGACGCCCGCGCCCGCGCCGTGCAGCTGCCGGCCTGGAACGAGGCGCTGGGCCTGCCCCGGCCCTGGGACCAGCAGTGGTCGCTGCGGATCCAGCAGGTCCTGGCCCACGAGAGCGACCTGCTGGAGTACGAGGACATCTTCGCCGGCTCGCACGTGATCGAGGCCAAGGTCGAGTCCCTGGTGGCCGAGTGCCTGGCCGAGATCGACCGGATCCAGGAGATGGGCGGCGCGATGGCGGCCGTCGAGTCCGGGTACCTCAAGGGCGAGCTGGTCTCCTCGCACGCCGCGCGGCGGGCCCGGATCGAGGACGGCCAGGACAAGATCGTCGGCGTCAACTGCTTCCAGCAGACCGAGGAGAACCCGCTCACCTCCGACCTGGACGGCGCCATCATGACGGTGGACGGGGCCCTGGAGGCGCAGACCGTCGAGCGCATCGGCCGCTGGAAGGCCGAGCGCCAGGAGTCCTCGGACCGGCAGGGCGGCGGCGACCCGTTCGTCTTCCCGACGGTGATGCAGGCCCTGGACCGGCTCAAGGATGCCGCCGCCGGGGACGAGAACCTGATGGAGGCCACCCTGGAGTGCGCCCGCGCCGGTGTCACCACCGGCGAGTGGTCGAGCGCGCTGCGCGAGGTGTTCGGCGAGTTCCGGGCGCCGACCGGGGTCTCCTCGGCCCCGGTGGCCGTGACCGCCGAGGAGGGGACCCCCATGGCCCTCGTCCGCGCGAAGGTCTCCCGTACCGCCGACGAGCTGGGCTCCGGCCGGCTGCGCCTGCTGGTCGGCAAGCCCGGCCTGGACGGGCACTCCAACGGCGCCGAGCAGATCGCCGTACGGGCCCGCGACGCCGGTTTCGAGGTGGTCTACCAGGGCATCCGGCTGACCCCCGAGGAGATTTCCTCGGCGGCGCTGGCCGAGGACGTGCACTGCGTGGGACTGTCCATCCTGTCCGGCTCGCACAGCGCGCTCGTCCCGGACGTGCTGGAACGCCTGCGTGCGGCGGGGGCGGGTGACATCCCCGTCGTGCTCGGCGGCATCATTCCGAATGCCGACGCCGTGGCGCTCAAGGAGGCCGGGGTGGCGGCGGTCTTCACCCCGAAGGACTTCGGCATCACGGAGATCATCGGCAAAATCGTCGACGAGATCCGCCGGGCCAACAAGCTCCACCCGCTCGGCGACGCCGACGAGATCATCGACACTGACACCCTTGCAAGCACGGAGGTCCCCGCATGACCACGCCCTCTTCCCCGGTCAACCGGCTGCGGCCGCGCCGCTCCTGCCTCGCGGTGCCGGGTTCCAACCCCCGGTTCCTGGAGAAGGCCCAGGGCCTCCCGGCCGACCAGGTCTTCCTGGACCTGGAGGACGCCTGCGCCCCGCTCGCCAAGGAGGGCGCCCGCCACACGATCGTGGACGCGCTGAACAACGGCGACTGGACCGGCAAGACCCGCGTGGTGCGCGTCAACGACTGGACCACGCACTGGACGTACCGCGATGTGATCACGGTCGTCGAGGGCGCCGGCCAGAACCTCGACTGCATCATGCTGCCGAAGGTCCAGGACGCCCAGCAGGTCGTGGCGCTCGACCTCCTGCTGACGCAGATCGAGAAGACGATGGGCTTCGAGGTCGGCAAGATCGGCATCGAGGCGCAGATCGAGAACGCCAAGGGCCTGGTCAACGTCGACGCGATCGCCGCCGCCTCGCCGCGGCTGGAAACCATCATCTTCGGACCGGCCGACTTCATGGCCTCCATCAACATGAAGTCCCTGGTCGTGGGCATGCAGCCGCCCGGCTACGGCGCGGACGCCTACCACTACATCCTGATGCGGATCCTGATGGCGGCCCGCATGCACGACCTCCAGGCGATCGACGGCCCCTTCCTCCAGATCAAGAACGTCGACGGCTACCGCGAGGTCGCCGGGCGCGCCGCGGCCCTGGGCTTCGACGGCAAGTGGGTGCTGCACCCCGGCCAGGTCGACGCGGCCAACGAGGTCTTCTCCCCCTCCCAGGAGGACTACGACCACGCCGAGCTGATCCTCGACGCGTACGACTGGTGCACCTCCGAGGCGGGCGGCAAGAAGGGCTCCGCGATGCTCGGCGACGAGATGATCGACGAGGCCAGCCGCAAGATGGCCCTGGTCATCTCGGGCAAGGGCCGCGCCGCCGGCATGCAGCGCACCACCAAGTTCGAAATCCCGGAGGCCTGAGCAGCATGCAGTTCGGACGCACCTACGAAGAGTTCGAGATCGGCGCGGTCTACAAGCACTGGCCCGGAAAGACGGTCACCGAGTACGACGACCACCTCTTCTGTCTGCTGACCATGAACCACCACCCGCTCCACATGGACAGCAACTACGCGGAGAACACGACCGACTTCGGCAAGAACGTGGTCGTGGGCAACTACATCTACTCCCTGCTGCTGGGCATGTCCGTGCCGGACGTCTCGGGCAAGGCGATCGCCAACCTGGAGATCGAGTCGCTGCGCCACGTGGCGCCGACCTTCCACGGGGACACGATCTACGGCGAGACCACGGTCCTCGACAAGACCCCGTCGAAGTCGAAGAACGACCGCGGCATCGTCTACGTGGAGACCAAGGGCTACAAGCAGGACGGCACCCTCGTCTGCGTCTTCCGGCGCAAGGTGATGGTCCCGACCGAGACGTACATCAAGGAGCGCGGCGGCGAGCAGCCCGGCCGCCCCACGCTGAAGGAACAGGGGAAGTAGAACCATGAGCCGACTTGCCCAGACCGCCGGCCTGACGGACGACCAGAGGGACATCCTCAAGACCGTCCGGGAGTTCGTCGACAAGGAGATCATCCCGGTCGCGACCGAGCTGGAGCACCGGGACGAGTACCCGCAGCAGATCGTCGACGGTCTCAAGGAACTCGGCCTCTTCGGCCTGATGATCCCGGAGGAGTACGGCGGCCTGGGTGAGTCGCTGCTCACCTACGCCCTGTGCGTCGAGGAGATCGCGCGCGGCTGGATGTCCGTCTCGGGCATCATCAACACGCACTTCATCGTGGCGTACATGCTCAAGCAGCACGGCACCCAGGAGCAGAGGGAGTACTTCCTTCCGCGGATGGCGCTGGGCGAGGTGCGCGGCGCGTTCTCTATGTCCGAGCCGGGGCTCGGCTCCGATGTGTCGGCCATCACCTCCAAGGCGGTCAAGGACGGCGACGAGTACGTCCTGAACGGCCAGAAGATGTGGCTGACGAACGGCGGCACCTCCACGCTGGTGGCCGTTCTGGTGCGCAGTGACGAAGGACACCCCGAGGGCACCGCGCCCCACAAGTCGATGACGACCTTCCTCGTGGAGAAGGAGGCCGGCTTCGGTGAGGTGCGTCCCGGCCTGACCATCCCCGGCAAGATCGACAAGATGGGCTACAAGGGCGTCGACACGACCGAGCTCATCATGGACGGACTGCGCATTCCGGCCAATCGGGTGCTCGGCGGCCAGACCGGCCGAGGGTTTTACCAAATGATGGACGGGGTCGAGGTCGGCCGCGTCAACGTGGCGGCCCGTGGTTGCGGCGTCGCGCAGCGTGCGTTCGAGCTGGGTGTCTCGTATGCCCAGCAACGTCACACTTTCGGCAAGGCCATCGCCGAGCACCAGGCGATCCAGTTCAAGCTGGCCGAGATGGCTACCAAGGTCGAAGCCGCCCATGCGATGATGGTCAATGCAGCACGCAAAAAGGACTCCGGGGAACGAAACGACCTCGAAGCAGGGATGGCGAAGTACCTCGCCTCCGAGTACTGCAAGGAGGTGGTGGAGGACGCGTTCCGTATCCACGGTGGCTACGGCTTCTCGAAGGAGTACGAGATCGAGCGCCTCTACCGAGAGGCACCCATGCTGCTCATCGGCGAAGGTACCGCCGAGATCCAGAAAATGATCATCGGGCGACGCCTGCTCGAGGAGTACCGGCTCCAGGGCTGAAAGTCCCTTTTGCGGTAAATCATCCAGTGGTTTTCCGCAAAAGAGTCACTAGCAGTCACTGGCTCACGGTCATCGACTCGGCTTCTGGCTTGCCCAGTTGTTGCGTGCAACCGATAGCATTCCAGTAAAGCCGCCGTCCCGTCCCCCCGTTTGCGGCGCGGCATCACCCGCTACGAAGGTCATCCATGCCCCACAGCCAAACCTCTGCACCTCGCGTCGGCCTCCTCGGTGGACGCCTCGCGCGCGGAGCATCGCCGTGGCTTCTGCCGACCGTCGCCACCGCCGCCGTCAGCCTCGTCCGGGCCCGCAAGTCCGGACGCTGGGCGGCAGTGGCCGTGCCCACCACCGCGCTCGCGGCGGGCATGCTGTGGTTCTTCCGCGACCCCGAGCGTGAGATCACTCAGGGCCGGGTCATCTCCCCCGCCGACGGTGTGGTGCAGAGCATCATGCCGTGGAAGGACGGGCGGACCCGCGTCGCGATCTTCATGAGCCCGCTGAACGTCCACGTCAACCGTGCGCCCCTCGCGGGCACGGTGACGTCCGTGGAACACGTTCCCGGTGGATTCGTTCCGGCGTTCAACAAGGAGAGCGAGAACAACGAGCGCGTCGTCTGGCACTTCGACACCGAGCTCGGCGACATCGAGATGGTGCAGATCGCCGGCGCCGTCGCCCGTCGCATCGTCCCGTACCTGCCGGCCGGCACCAAGGTGGAGCAGGGCGAACGCATCGGTCTGATCCGCTTCGGCTCCCGCGTCGACATCTACCTCCCCGAGGGCGTCGAGATCGCGGTCGAGGTCGGACAGGCCACCACCGCGGGGGTGACCCGAATTGACCGTGACTGAACCTGAAACCCCGGCGAACCTGTCGACGCCGGCATCGGGATGGGTACCCGAGGCGTCCGAGGAGGAGTCTCCCGAGGACGACATGCCGCTGTCACTGCGGCTGTCGATAGCGGACACCCTGACCCTCGGCAACGCGACGTGCGGATTCATGGCGGTGTACTTCACCACCACCGGGATCCTCATCCCGCACCTCACCGGCAGCGGCGAGTCGGGCATGGCCCGCAGCAGCGCGGCGACCGCCGTGATACTGATGCTGCTCGCCGCGGTCTTCGACCTCTTCGACGGCATCGTGGCCCGCAAGCTGCGCAGCTCGCCGATGGGCGCGGAGCTGGACAACCTGTCCGACCTGATCAGCTTCGGCCTGGCCCCGGCGTACTTCGTCCTCGTCTACGGCATGGTCGCCGATGACGCGGTGCAGAAGATGTCGGCGCTGGCGGCGATCGTCGTCCTGCTGGCCGTCGTCCTGCGCCTCGCGAGATTCAGCTGCGTGGCGATGAAGGACGGCATGTTCCAGGGCATGCCGAGCCCCTTCGGTGCGCTGACGGTCGTCTCGATCGTGCTGCTGGAGCTGCCGTTCATCCCGACCCTGCTGGCGATCGTCGGCGTGGCCTGGCTGATGGTGAGCCGGGTCGAGTACCCCAAGCCGCGGGGTGTCCTCGCGGTGGCGATGCTCAGCTGGATCGTCGCGGCGATGGGTCTGCTGGCCGCGTGGGCGTTCGACGCGCCGGGCGGCGGGCTGCTGCTCCAGACCGGCTGCGCGCTGCAGATCGCTCTGGCGGCGACCATCCCGCTGTTCGCGACGACCCGTCGCGCGAACACGTTCCGCCACAACCGCCGTGAGGCGCGGGCCACCCAGGCCCCGTAGCCCCGGCTGTACGCGCACGCAAGGGCCCCCGGCCGCCACCAGGCAACCGGGGGCCCTTTCGCGTGCGCGGGGGCCCTACGCCGCTGCGGCGGGGTCCGGGGCGGAGCCCCGGGGAACGGTGGAAGGGTGGGGTAGGGGACCTCGCCCCGCGCAGCGGCGCATCCGGTGCCGGGCCCGGCGGCGGGCGCCCGGCCGGGGGGGTCCCCGTAACGTTGGTGTCGGAAAACCGCCAGCCCGGGGACCGGCCGCCCAGGAGGATGGGAGCCATGTACACCGATACGGAGCGTTGCGTGCGGGCAGTCCAGTCGAAGGACGCCCGCTTCGACGGCTGGTTCTTCACCGCCGTGAGGACCACCGGCATCTACTGCCGCCCCAGCTGCCCCGCCGTACCGCCCAAGGTCGAGAACATGACCTTCCTCCCCAGCGCCGCCGCCTGCCAGCAGAGCGGCTACCGGGCCTGCAAGCGCTGCCGGCCCGACACCTCCCCCGGCTCCCCCGAGTGGAACGCCCGCGCGGACGCCGTCGCCCGGGCCATGCGCCTCATCCAGGACGGGGTGGTCGACCGGGAGGGCGTCCCGGGGCTGGCCTCCCGGCTCGGGTACTCCGCCCGCCAGGTGGAGCGCCAGCTGGGCGCGGAGCTCGGCGCCGGCCCCCTCGCCCTCGCCCGGGCCCAGCGCGCGCAGACCGCCCGGCTGCTGATCGAGACCTCCGGGCTCCCGATGGGCGACATCGCCTTCGCCGCGGGGTTCTCCTCGATCCGGACCTTCAACGACACCGTCCGCGAGGTCTTCGCCCTGGCCCCGAGCGAGCTGCGGGCCAAGGCCGCCGGCCGGGGGCCCGTCCGGGGTGCCGGGCCCGCCCAGGTGCCCGGCACCATAAGCCTGCGGCTCCCCTTCCGTGCCCCGCTCACCCCCGACAACCTCTTCGGCCACCTCGCCGCGACCGCCGTCCCCGGGGTCGAGGAGTGGCGGGCGGGCGCCTACCGCCGCACGCTCCGGCTCCCGTACGGCACCGGCGTCGTCTCCCTCACCCCGCAGCCCGACCACATCGGCTGCCGGCTCGCCCTGACCGACCTGCGCGACCTGACCATCGCCATCAGCCGCTGCCGGCGGCTCCTGGACCTCGACGCGGACCCCGAGGCCGTCGACGAGCAGCTGCGTGCCGACCCGCTGCTCGCCCCTCTCGTGGCCAAGGCTCCCGGCCGCCGGGTGCCCCGTACCGTCGACGCGGAGGAGTTCGCCGTACGGGCCGTGCTCGGGCAGCAGGTGTCCACCGCGGCGGCCCGTACGCACGCGGCCCGGCTGGTGCGCTCCTTGGGCGAGCCGGTGACCGACCCCGAGGGCGGGCTGACGCACCTGTTCCCGACCCCGCAGGCCCTGGCCGGGGTGGACCCGGAGTCCCTGGCCATGCCGCGCAGCCGGCGGGCCACCTTCACCACGCTCGTCTCGGCCCTGGCCGACGGCTCGCTCCCGCTCGGCATCGACAGCGACTGGGAGGCGGCCCGCGCACGGCTGGGGGCGCTGCCCGGCTTCGGGCCGTGGACCACCGAGATCATCGCGATGCGGGCCCTGGGCGACCCGGACGCCTTCATCCCGGGCGACCTGGGCATCCGGCGGGCCGCGCAGGGGCTCGGGCTGCCCTCCACGCCCGCGGCGCTGACGGCCCGCGCGGCGCGCTGGCGGCCCTGGCGCGCGTACGCCGTGCAGTACCTGTGGGCCACCGAGGACCACGCGATCAACGTCCTGCCCGCCTGACCCGACCGACTTCAGAGGAGTACGAGCCACCATGAGCAGCAGCACGAGTAGCACCAGGCACCACACCGTCGTGGACAGCCCCTACGGGCCCCTCACCCTCGTCGCCGCCGACGGGGTCCTCTGCGGGCTCTACATGACCGGGCAGCGCCACCGCCCGGCCGAGGAGTCCTTCGGGGAGCGCGTCGCGGCGAGCGAGGCCCCCTTCCCGGAGGTGGAGCGGCAGCTGACCGCGTACTTCGCCGGGGAGCTCACCTCCTTCGACCTGCCGGTCCGGCTGGAGGGCACCGAGTTCCAGCGCAGCGTGTGGGAGCAGCTCGTACGGATCCCCTACGGGCAGACCTGGTCCTACGGGGAGCTGGCCGCCAAGCTCGGCAAGCCGAACGCCTCGCGCGCGGTGGGGCTGGCCAACGGGAAGAACCCGGTCGGCATCATCGTGCCGTGCCACCGCGTCATCGGGTCGTCCGGCTCCATGACCGGCTACGGCGGCGGCATCGACCGCAAGGTCCGCCTGCTGGCCTTCGAGTCCGGAGCCGAGCAGCTCTAGGACTCAGCCGACGGGGGTGCGACCGCTTCGAGGTCCGCGACCGTACCGGACATGACGGCACGGACGTGCCGGGTGAGGTGCTCCACGGGCCAGTCCCACCAGGCGAGGGCGAGCAGGCGGGCGATCTCCTCGTCGGTGTGGCGGGTGCGGATGAGGGTGGCCGGGTTGCCACCGACGATCCCGTAGTCGGGGACGTCGTCCACGACCACGGCGCCGGCCGCGATGATCGCGCCGTGCCCGATGCGCACCCCGGGCATGACCATCGCGTGGTAGCCGAACCAGACGTCGTTGCCGACGACGGTGTCGCCCCGGCCGGGCAGGCCTGCGAGCAGGTCGAAGTGGTCGGCCCAGGATCCGCCCATGATGGGGAAGGGGAACGTGGAGGGGCCGTCCATGCGGTGGTTGGCGCCGTTCATGAGGAACCGGACCCCGGTGCCCAGCGCGCAGAACTTCCCGATGACCAGCTTCTCCGGCCCGTAGTGGTAGAGCACGTTGCGGGTCTCGAACGCGGTGGGATCGTCCGGGTCGTCGTAGTAGGAGTACTCCCCCACCTCGATCAGCGGCGAGGTGACCAGCGGCTTCAGCAGCACCACGCGCGGCTGGTCGGGAAACGGGTGGAGCACCGTCGGGTCCGCGGGGAAAGGCATGCCCTAGATGACCACCAGCGGCACCAGCAGCGCGAAGGCGGCGCCTGCCTCGACCGCGTAGGCGTACAGGGACGGGTGCTGGACGGGGGCCGCGAGCAGGACCACGCTCTGCTGGGCGGCGGCCGCGACGACCCAGTCGGCGTCGGCGCCGAGGCCGCCCTGGTACCAGCCCTCGCAGGAGCCGGGGCCGGTGACGGCCAGGACGTCGTCCTCGCGGCGGTAGAAGGCCTGCCAGCCCTCGGCCGGCACGGACCAGGCCTCGAAGTCGGTGAACTGGGCCCAGCCGCCGTCGCGGATCGCGGTGTCGAACATCCAGACCGGCACCCCGTCCGGGGTGACCTCGCCGCTCTCCTGCTGGTCGGTGGTGAAGTGGACCATGGGCAGGGCGTCGGGCCCGTCGGCGGTGCTGGGCCAGGCGTACATCGTGATCATCTGCTGAATTCTGTCCTGCTCGGTGTAGGCACGGAATAACGAGCGGAGGGCGCTACGAGGCCTGCGGCCTGCGGCCGTTCTCCAGCTCCACGGTGCCCTCGCCGGTCCGCAGGACCCGGCATGCCTCCACGGTGCGCAGGCCCAGGGATCCGAGCAGATGGTCCGTCAGCTCGGCCGGCTCCACCAGCCTCCACGAGATCAGCTCCTCTTCCTGGAGCTTGATGGAGGCGAGCTGTTCGGCGTCGAGCACGCCGCCGTCGTAGAGGTACGCGACGAGCGGGGGCCGGCCCTCGCCGACCGACCAGTCGACGGCGAGCAGCCGGCCGAGCGGTACGTCGATGCCGATCTCCTCGGCGCTCTCCCGGCGGGCGGCCGTACGCGGGGACTCCCCCGTGTCCGACTCGATGGTGCCGCCCGGCAGCGCCCAGCCCTCCCGGTAGTTGGGCTCGACGAGGAGCACCCGGCCCTCCGCGTCCCGGAAGAGGGCGGCCGCTCCGGCCAGCACCCGGGGCAGGCTCGTGATGTAGGTGGCGTAGTCATCGGTGGTGGTCACGCCGCAACCCTACCCAGCCGCCCCGGGTGGCCGGGGATCACTCCTCCCCGCCGCCGCCCGCCGGCCCGTCCTCCCGGTCGCGGTTCCTCGACTCCGCGACGCGGCGCAGGCGGGGGTGGCGGGCCGGGCCCTGTTCGGTGATGGCGTCGCCGACCATGGCCTTGACCGCGTCCCGCAGTCCGTGCAGGGCGTGGTGGCGGACGGGGCCCGCGCCCGGGTCCTCCCGCAGCTCCTTCACCAGGGCCCAGCACAGGAGCAGCATCACGACCACGAACGGCAGGGCGACCAGGATGGTGGCCGTCTGGAGGGACTTCAGGCCGCCCGCGACGAGGAGTACGGCGGCCACGGAGGCCATCAGCACGCCCCAGGTGACCACGAGCCAGGTCGGCGGGTGCAGGGAGCCGCGGCTGGTGAGGGAGCCCATGACGAGGGAGGCGGAGTCGGCGCTGGTGACGAAGTACGTCATCACCAGGAGCATGGCGATCCACGAGGTGACCGTGCCGAGCGGGAGCGCGTCGAGCATCGCGAAGAGCGAGGCCTCGGTGCCCTCCTTGGCCTTGGCGGCCATGTCGGCGACGCCGGTGGAGTCGAGGCGGATCGCGGTGCCGCCCATGACGCAGAACCAGACGACGGTGGCGCCGCTGGGCACCAGGAGCACGCCGACGAGGAACTCGCGGATGGTGCGGCCGCGCGAGATGCGGGCGATGAAGGTGCCGACGAAGGGCGCCCAGGAGAGCCACCACGCCCAGTAGAAGATCGTCCACGCGCCGAGCCACGCGCTGTCGGTGAAGGCGCCGGTGCGGGTGGCCATCGGGAGTAGTTCGTGCAGGTAGCTGCCGACGCTCGCCGGGATCACGTCGAGGATGTAGACGGTCGGGCCGAGGACGAAGACGAAGGTCATCAGGGCCGCGGCGAGCACGATGTTGATCGTGCTGAGCCATTTGACGCCCTTGTGCAGGCCGGAGAAGGCGGAGAGCACGAAGGCGGCGGACAGGGAGCCGATGATGATCAGCTCGACCGTGGTCGAGTCCTCGATCCCCGTCGTGATGTTGAGCCCCTTGGCGACCTGGAGCGCGCCGAGGCCGAGGCTGGTGGCGGTGCCGAAGACGGTCGCGAAGACGGCGAGCAGGTCGATGGCCTTGCCCTGCCAGCCGTTGGCCCGCTCCTCGCCCATGAGGGGGACGAAGGCGGAGCTGAGGCGGTTTCCGCGGCCCTTGCGGAAGGTCGCGTAGGCCAGGGCGAGGCCGGCGATGCCGTAGATCGCCCAGGGGGTGAGGGTCCAGTGGAAGAAGGAGTAGTCGAGCGAGGCCCGGGCGGCGTCGCCGGTGCCGGGGGCCGCGCCGGAGGCCGGGGGCGGGTTCAGGTAGTGGGTGAGCGGCTCGCCCACCCCGTAGAACATCAGCCCGATGCCCATGCCCGCGCTGAACATCATCGCGATCCACGCGAGGTTCGTGAACTCCGGCTCCGAGTCGTCCTTGCCGAGGCGGATCCGGCCGAAGCGGCTGATCGCGAGCACGACGCACATGACGAGGAACACATCGGCGGCGATCACGAAGAGCCACGCGAAGTTGCTCAGCACCCAGGCCAGCGCGCTGCTCGACGCCGAGTCGAAGGAACCCTTCCCGAGGGCCGCCCAGGCGACCACGGCCAGGACGGAGATCACTCCGATGACGACGACGGTACGGTCCGGGGTCCCGTCAGTGCCGCCGACGGGGCCTTCGGACCCGCCACCTGGGGAATCCGGACGTGGCTGTTCCAGTGAATCCGCGCTCATGCGGCCACACTATGCAGGCATATATCCCTATTTAGGGGTATGCCGCGCCGGGTGTGGCCCAGGCCACGCATGGGCATAGGAGGATCCTCCGGATAGGCTCATGGGTGGCGCGACTGCACTGTTCGATAGCAAGGGATTAGCAAGGTGACGGACGGAGCAGTAACTGAGACCGCGCGCGTGCTCATCGCCGCGGACAAAT
This sequence comes from Streptomyces sp. NBC_00086, assembly GCF_026343255.1. Lineage (NCBI taxonomy): Bacteria > Bacillati > Actinomycetota > Actinomycetes > Kitasatosporales > Streptomycetaceae > Streptomyces > Streptomyces sp. NBC_00086. The sequence goes on from NZ_JAPELZ010000001.1 coordinate 1,276,907, forward strand.
TCAAGGGCTCGCTCACGGCCGTTCAGGTCGCGGAGCGGGTGACGGCCGGCCTTCGCAAGGCCGTACCGGGCGTGGAGATCGAGACCCTCCCCGTCGCGGACGGCGGCGACGGTACGGTCGCGGCCGCCGTGGCGGCCGGTTTCGAACGCCGGGAGGTACGGGTCACCGGGCCGCTCGGTGACCAGGTCACGGCCGCTTTCGCCCTGCGCGAGGGCACCGCGGTGGTCGAGATGGCGGAGGCCTCCGGGCTCCAGCTGCTGCCGGCGGGTGTCTTCGCCCCGCTGACGGCGACCACCTACGGCTCCGGCGAACTGCTGAAGGCCGCACTCGACGCGGGAGCGCGCTCGATCGTCTTCGGTGTGGGCGGCAGCGCCACCACCGACGGCGGTGCGGGCATGCTGGCCGCGCTGGGCGCGGTGTTCCTGGATGCGAACGGTGAACCGGTCGGTCCGGGCGGCGGCGCGCTGGCCGGGCTGGCCTCGGCCGACCTGTCGGGCATCGACCCCCGCATCAAGGAGATCGACTTCGTCCTGGCGAGCGACGTGGACAACCCTCTGACGGGTCCGAAGGGCGCTCCGGCGGTCTACGGCCCGCAGAAGGGGGCGTCGCCCGAGGACGTGGCGACGCTGGACGCGGCGCTGGCGCACTTCGCGGTGGTCCTGGAGAAGTCGATCGGCTCCCTGGCCGCCGAGGCGGCGGTTTCGCCCGGCGCGGGCGGAGCGGGCGGCATCGGCTACGGGGCACTGCTGCTCGGCGCCTCGTTCCGGCCCGGCATCGAGCTGATGCTGGAGGTGCTCGGCTTCGCGCCGGCGCTGGAGCGGGCCACGCTGGTCATCACCGGCGAGGGTTCGCTGGACGAGCAGACCCTCCACGGCAAGGCTCCGGCCGGTGTCGCGGCGGCGGCTCGTGCGGCGGGCAAGCCGGTCGTCGCGGTCTGCGGCCGCCTGCTGCTCACGCAGGAGGCCCTGCAGGCCGCCGGCATCCAGCGGGCCTACCCGCTCACGGACATCGAGCCGGACCCGGCGGTGAGCATCCCGAACGCGGGGCCGCTGCTGGAGCGGGTGGCGGAGAACATCGCGGCCGACGTCCTCTGACCTGGCGGTCGGCTCTTCCGGAGGCCCGGATCCCCTGACGGGGGTCCGGGCCTCCGGCGTTCTCGGCCCTCCGGGCAGGGCGGCCCCGTGGGGGGAGAGAGTCCTCTACCCGCCCTTCCACCGTTCCCTGGGGCTCCGCCCCAGACCCCGCTCCTCAAACGCCGGAGGGGCTGGAATTGCCCTGCGGCAATCCAGCCCTCCGGCGTTTGAGGAGCGGGGGTACGGGCAGCGCCCGGGGAACGGTGGAAGGGCGGGTAGGGGAGCCAGCCCCGCAGGGTCAGGCCCGTACAGAGGCCGGCGCGGCGGTGCGGGCCGCGGTCACGAGTTCCGCGGTTTTGACGATCCGCGCGAAGCCGCCGCCCTGGAGGTTGACCGCGGTGGCGGTGGCGAGCTGGTCGGCCGTCAGCCGGGGTGCGTCCGGGCCGGGTTCGGCGGCCAGGTCGAAGGTGTGCGTGGCGTCGAGCGGCACGAGGACCTCGTAGCCCAGGTTCCCGGCCATCCGGGCCGTGGTCTCGACGCACATGTTCGTCTGGATGCCGGCGACGACCAGCTGTCCGACGCCCTGGGCGGTGAGCCATTCGGCGAGGTCCGGGGTGCCGTAGAAGGAGGAGTTCACGGACTTGGTGATGTGCAGGGCGGCCCCGCCGGCCCGCTCGGCGACGAAGTCCTTGAAGGCGTACCCGGGCTGGTCCGGCGCGAGGACGGAGCCGGCGGTGCGCGAAGCGTGCTGCACGAGCACGACCGGGCGGCCGGTCTCCTGCCAGGCGTCCATCAGCGCGGCGATGTTCCCCTCGGCGGCCGGGTTGTTGCGCGGCCCCCAGAAGTCCGGGTCGTCGAAGCCCTGTTGGACGTCGATGACCAGCAGGGCACTGTTCGCGGCGATCTCGATGCCGCTGTCGATACCGGTCGCGGTCGTGGCCGCCTGCTCGGTCTCGGTCGTGCTCATGGTCTCGGTCGTGGTCGTGGTCGCGGTCTCGATCTCGTTCGTCATGGCCTCATCCTGGGCGCCCCCGCCCCCTCGGACCAGTACCATCCGGCCCGCGAACCGATGGGATCCTGCCAGTGTGGCAGTTCGGGCCAGACGAGCTCCGCGGGCGGGCTCCGCCCCAGGTCGGGGGCCCCGCGGCGGCATTTTCCGGGGGCTCGGGCCTCCCCTTCGGCCGGGCCTGCGTGGCAGACTCACGGCCATGCACCGCGTCGCGATCGTCGCCCAGCCCGGCATCCGCGCTTTCGACCTGGCCGTCATCACCGAGGTCTGGGGGTCCGACCGCGGCCATCTCGGGGTACCGGCTTTCGAGCTGCGCCGGTGCGCCCTCGACACCGGCCCGATCCCGCTCCCCGGCGGGCTGTCCCTGGCTCCCGATCGCGGGCTCGACTGGCTCCGCGAAGCCGACCTCGTCGTGGTCCCCGCGCTGGAGCGGCCCGGCGACCGGACGCCCGAGCCGGTCCTCGCCGCCCTGCGGGACGCCCACGCCCGGGGCATCCCGGTGGCCGCCCTGTGCGCCGGGGCCTTCATCCTCGCCGAGGCCGGGCTGCTGGCGGGCCGCCGGGCCGTGACCCACTGGTCCCTGGCCCCGGCGCTGGCCGGCCGGTACCCCGCCGTGCGCGTCGAGGAGGCCCCGCTCTACGTCGGGGACGACGGGCTGTGGACCTCCGCCGGGGTCGCCTCCGGCATCGACCTCTGCCTGCACCTGGTCCGCGAGGCCCACGGCTCCGAGGCGGCCGCCGCCATCGCCCGCTCGATGGTGACCGGGCCCTTCCGCACCGGCGAACACGCCCAGTACCTGGACCGCCCGACCCCGGTCGCCGACCGGACCGCCGAGGCGCTGGCCCTCGTACGGGAGCGGGCGCTCGGGCGGCTGCACGAGGCGCTGGACGTGGCCACCCTGGCCCGGTGGGCCGGGATGTCGCCGCGTTCCTTCGCCCGGCACTTCGCCGCAGCCACCGGCACCACCCCGCACAAATGGCTCCTGGGCCACCGTCTGGACGAAGCCCGCAAACTGCTGGAACGCACCGATCATCCGGTCACCGAGGTGGCCCGGCGGGCCGGATTCGCCAGCGAGGTCACCTTCCGGCAGCACTTCGCCTCGTACGTCGGCACGAGCCCCCGGGCCTACCGTGCGGCCGCTACCGCACCGGGACCCCCCGGGCCTCCCCCAAACCCCGTCGACAGTGTTAGAAATGGCTCATGACCGGACGTTTTGGCCTAGCCAGGGGCTCTGAAGGAGCGCCGCAGGACAGGCCCCCGCCCGAGGACGGGTCCCCACCCGGAATCGGGCCCGGACGCTCCCGGCTGTTCGCGCGCCTTTCGCTCGGCGCCCGCAGCGTCGCCGGCCAGGTCTTCGCCCTCCAGGCCGTCCTCGTGCTGGTGCTGATCACCGCCGCCGCCACGGCCCTGTTCTTCCAAGCCCGGTACGACAGCCAGCGCGACGCCCGCAACCGCTCCCTCGCCGCCGCCGAGGCATTCGCGCACGCCCCCGGCCTCCCGGCGGCCCTGAAGTCCCCCGACCCCACCGCCGTGCTCCAGCCGCTGGCCGAGGGCGCCCGCCGGGCCTCGGGCGTCGACTTCATCGCCGTCATGACCACCGACGGGATCCGGTACACCGACTCCCGCCCCGAGCTGATCGGCCGGCGCGCCACCGGCGACCTCTCGCGCGCCGTGGCCGGCCAGGCCTTCACCGAGACCTTCGAGGGCAAGCCGAGCGACGTGGTCCGCGCCGTGGTCCCCGTACGGGACTCCGCGGGCGCGGTCGTCGGCCTGGTCGCCACCGGCATCGAGGTCGGGAACGTCGGCGACGGGGTCGAGGGCCAGCTGCCCCTGCTCCTGGGCGCGGCCACCGGCGCCCTGCTCCTCGGCACCGGCGGCGCGGCCCTCGTCAGCCGCCGGCTGCGGCGCCAGACCCGGGGCCTCGGCGAGGCCGAGATGACCCGGATGAACGAACACCACGAGGCGGTTCTGCACGCCGTCCGCGAGGGCGTCCTGATCATCGACGCCGAGGGCCGGCTGCTGCTGGCCAACGACGAGGCCCGCCGCCTCCTCGACCTGCCCTCCGACGCCGAGCTGCGGCACGTGGGCGACCTAGGCCTCGATCCGCCCACCGCCGCGCTGCTGGCCTCCGGGCGGATCGCCACCGACGAGGTGCACCGCGCGGGCGACCGGCTCCTCGCCGTGAACGTCCGCCCGACCAAGCCCTACGGGGGCCGCCCCTCCGGCACCGTGACCACCCTGCGCGACTCCACCGAGCTCGCCGCGCTGTCCGGCCGGGCCGCGGTCGCCCGCGACCGCCTCCAGCTGCTCTACGACGCCGGCGTGCGCATCGGGACCACCCTGGACGTGGTGCGCACCGCCGAGGAGCTCTCCGAGGTCGCGGTCCCGCGGTTCGCGGACTTCGTCACCGTCGAGCTGCTGGAGCCGGTGCTGCGCGGCGAGGAGCCCGGCGGCGGGGTGCACACCGAGATGCGCCGGGCCGCCATCAGCGGGATCCGTGTGGATTCCCCGCTCCAGCCGGTGGGAGACGTGATCCGCTTCGTGGTGCCGACCGCGCCGATGTCGGCGGCCCTGGACGCCGGGCGGGCGGTCCTCGCGGCCGATCTGAACTGCGCCTTCGGCTGGCGGGCCCAGGACCACGACGGCACCCGGGTGGCCCTGGACTACGGGCTGCATTCGCTGATCTCCGTACCGCTCCAGGCCCGCGGGGTGGTGCTCGGCATGGCCAACTTCTGGCGGGCCGACACTCCGGAGCCCTTCGACGAGGAGGACCTGTCCTTCGCGGAGGAGCTGGCGGCGCGGGCCGCGGTCTCCATCGACAACGCCCGCCGCTTCACGCGCGAGCACGCGGTGGCCGTGACCCTCCAGCGCAGTCTGCTGCCGCGGGTGCTGCCCGATCTGAGCGCCGTGGACGTCGCCTTCCGGTACCTGCCCGCGAAGGCGGGGGTGGGCGGGGACTGGTTCGACGTGATCCCGCTCGCCGGGGCCCGGGTCGCGCTGGTCGTCGGCGACGTGGTGGGGCACGGGGTGCACGCCGCCGCCACCATGGGCCGGCTGCGGACCGCCGTGCACAACTTCTCCACGCTCGACATGCCGCCCGACGAGCTGCTGGGCCACCTGGACGAGCTGATCGACCGGATCGACCAGGACGAGTCCTCGGCCGAAGAGGGCTCCGGGGAGAGGGAATCCTCCGGGGTCACCGGCGCCACCTGCCTCTACGCGGTGTACGACCCGGTGTCGGGCCACTGCGCCATGGCCAGCGCCGGCCACCCCGGCCCGGCGCTGGTCGGGCCCGACGGCCGGGTCGCGTACCCCGAGCTGCCGATCGGGCTGCCGCTGGGCGTCGGCGGGATGCCCTTCGAGGCCGTGGAGCTGCGGCTGCCCGAGGCGAGCCGGCTCGTGCTGTTCACCGACGGGCTGCTGGAGGACCGCGACCGGGACTTCGACACCGGCCTCGCCCTGCTGACCGAGGCCCTGTCCCGGCCGGACCGCAGCCCCGACCAGGCCTGCTCCGATGTGCTGGCCTCGCTGCTGTTCCCGGCGCCGAGCGATGACATCGCCCTGCTCATCGCCGACACCCGGCGGCTCCCGGCCGAGCAGATCGCGGAGTGGGAGGTGCGCCCGGACCCCTCGGACGTGTCCCGGGTCCGCCGCGCGGGCTCCGCGCAGCTGACCGCGTGGGGCCTGGGGGACGTCACCTTCACCGCCGAGCTCATCCTCAGCGAGCTGATCACCAACGCCATCCGGTACGGGACCCCGCCGATCCGGGTCCGGCTGCTCCGCGACCGCACCCTGATCTGCGAGATCTCCGACGGCAGCAGCACCTCGCCGCACCTGCGCTACGCGGCCACGACGGACGAGGGCGGGCGCGGCCTCTTCCTCGTCGCCCAGTACGCGGAGCGCTGGGGCACCCGCTACACGGACCGCGGCAAGGTGATCTGGGCGGAGCTCCCCCTGACGGGCGCGGCGGAGCCGGCGCCGCCGGCCGTGGTGGACCTGGACGCCCTGGAGGACCTGGCCTGGTAGCCGGAGGGTGCGCTGTCCCCCGCCCGGCTCAGAGCCGGGCGGCCAGCCGCGCCTTCGCCTCCGGCCATTCGGCCGCCAGCAGGGAGAAGTACACGCTGTCGCGCCAGGTGCCGTCCGGGCGGCGGCGGTGACGGCGCAGGACGCCTTCGCGCTGCGCTCCGAGGCGGGCGATGGCGGCCTGGGAGCGGGTGTTGAGGTGGTCCGTCTTGAGCTGGACCCGGCCCATGCCGAGGTCTTCGAAGGCGTGGGTGAGCAGGAGCAGCTTGGACTCGGTGTTGACGGCGCTGCGCCAGTACGCGCGCCCGTACCAGGTCCAGCCGATCTCCAGGCGTTCGTCGGCCGCGCTGATGTCCAGGTACGTGGTCCAGCCCACGGCCCGGCCGCTTCCGAGGTGGATGACGGCGAAGGGGACGTACTCGCCGCGCTCCGCCGCCTCCAGCACGGTGTCGAGCGTGGCGCCCAGCTCCTCCTGCGTCCGCGGCGCGGGGCCGCCCTGCCAGCGCCACACCTCCTCGTCCCCGCCGCCGGCCGCGTACAGGTCGGGGAGGTGACTGCGGGTGAGCGGCTCCAGGCGGACGTGGCGGCCGGTAAGCGTGACGGGGGACGGCGACTTGGCCGACGTGGACGTGGCAGACATGACGAAGACGCTAGCCGCTCTTTGCGCTAGAGACAACACATTATTGCACTAGTGCATTTACAGGGTCCGGGCCAGCAGCACCGCCACGTCGTCCTGCGGGGCCTCCGGGAGGAGGGCCGCCAGGATCGTGTCGCACAGTGCCTCCAAGGGCTCCCCCGCACCCCTCAGGGCCCCCGCCAGCCCCGCCATCCCCTCGTCCAGGTCCCGGTCCCGGGACTCGATGAGGCCGTCGGTGTAGAGCACGAGCAGGCTGCCCGGTTCGAGCCGGACCTCCTCCGTGCGGAACTCCCGTCCGCCCGTGCCGAGCGGGGTTCCCGGCGGGCCGTGCAGGAAGGTCACGGCCCCGGCGGCCGTGACCACGGCCGGCGGCGGGTGGCCGGCGCGGGCGATGACGCACGCTCCCGACACCGGGTCGTGGACGGCGTAGACGCACGTGGCCATCTCGTCCTCGCCGAGGTCCGCCACCACCGCGTCCAGCGAGCGGAGCATCTCCTCCGGGCTCACCTGATGCCGCGCCAGGGTCCGTACGGCGGTGCGCAGTTGGCCCATGACCGCGGCCGCGTGGATGCCGTGGCCCATCACGTCGCCGATCACCAGGCCGGTCCGGCCGTCCGGCAGCTCGATCACGTCGAACCAGTCCCCGCCGACGTCGTGGTCGCTGGCCGGCAGGTAGCGGCCGGTCAGCTCCAGGCCGGCGACCTCGGGCAGCGCGTTGTTGGTGAGGCTGCGCTGCAGGGTCAGGGCCGCCGCGCGCTGGGTGGTGTACATCCGGGCGTTGTCGATGTTCAGGGCCGCCCGGGCCACCACCTCGTCGATCAGTACGCAGTCCTCGTGGTCGAAGACCTCGCGCCCGCGCACCCGGGTCACCACGACCACCCCGAGCACCCGGCCGCGGGCCACCAGCGGGACCATGCGGGCGCAGCCGAGGGTGGCGAGGTAGGCGCGCAGCGCGCCCGCGCGCGGGTCCTTGATCAGGGCCGGGATGTCGGCGGTGAAGAGGTTCATCGCCACGCCCTCGGTGATGACCTGCTCGTAGGCGGTGCCCGCCGGGATCTGGAAGGTCTGCCCGGCGGTCAGCTTGGCGGTGGGCGCTGCCGGATCCGGGAAGAGGGAGGCCAGGCGGCGCAGCACGCCCCGCGTGGAGGCCCCGGCCTCGTCCGGGTCCAGTACGGCTTCCAGGAGCTGTACGTCGGCCGAGTCCGCGAGCTGCGGTACCAGCACCTCCACGATCTCCTGGGCCGTCTGCCCCAGGTCCAGCGTGGTGCCGATGCGGGTGCCGGCCTCGGAGAGCAGGGCGAAGCGGCTGCGCGCCCGCTCCGCCTCCGCCTGGGCGCGCTGTCCGTCGGTGATGTCGATGAGGGAGGCGATCAGGCCGAGCCGCCGCCCGGAGCCGTCCAGCAGCGGGGCGTAGGAGCAGGACCAGGTCCGGTCGTGGTCGGGGTCGGCGGGGGTGCGGCCGGTGCGGCGGACGTCCACGACGGCGGAGCCGCATTCCAGCACCTTGCGCATGAGCCGTTCGAGCGCGGCGGCGTTGACCCCGGGCACCACCTCGGTGAGCCGTTTGCCGACGTGCTCGGCGGCGGACACCCCGTTCATCCGGGCGAGGGCGTCGTTGACGCGCAGGAAGCGCAGGTCCGGGCCGAGGGTGCCGAGGCCGATCGGCGACTGGGTGAACAGGCTCTGCAGCGCGGCCAGCGAATCGCGCATCCCGAGGACCTCGGAGGTCTCCACGGCGATGAGCATGGAACCGGTGCGCCCCTGCGGATCGGGGGAGGGCAGGATCCACATCTCCATCGGGACCTGGTGGCCGTCGCGGTGGCGCACGGGCAGGGTGCCGACGACGGTCTCCCCGGCCTGGACCCTGCGGGTCAGCTGGTCGGCGAGTTCGTGGTTGGCGTCGGGGACGAGCACGGCGGAGCCCAGCCGGCCGAGGATGTCCTCGGGGCGGTGCCCGAGCAGGTCCTGGGCGGCCAGCGACCACTCGACGACGAGCCCGTCGGCGTCCTCCCGCCACAGGGCGATCGGCAGCAGCTCGCTCAGTACGCCCGCGTACCCGACAGCAGCCACCGGCTGGTCCGGTACCTCGCTCGTCTCCTGGTACGTGTCCAATGCGCCGACCTCACCCCAGGGGGCCTGATTCCTAACGATTCACACTATCCGAGCCTTCGCTGACCGGCGCTGTGTCGCGCCGGATTCCGGCTTCGGGTGGAGCCAGGGCAGGATCACGGTGACCCACATCAGGACGACGTAGAGGATCAGGGCTCCCCACCAGCCGCCCAGCGGGCCCCGCTGGAACTGGACCAGGCCGGCGAGGACCCCCGCGAACAGGGCGGCTCCCAGCACCGGCCCCCACCGCTCGGAGCCGGTGAAGAGCAGCGCGGCGGCCGCCAGCGCGAACAGCGCGCCGACCAGCAGGGTGCGCTCCCAGCCGTCGGCGCCGGGCGGGCCGGGCAGGTGGGCGCGGGGCAGCCACAGGCCGACGACGGGCAGGGCCGGCAGGGTGACGAGCATCAGGAGCACGCGCGGGGCTCCGCCCGGGACCCCGGAGCGGAGCAGGGCCGCCAGGGCGGCCATCGCGAAGAGACAGAGCGGGACGTGCCCGGGCAGCGAGGACCAGTGCCCGGTGCTGAAGCCGACGCCGGTCCACATCAGCGCGGCCGCCACCAGGGCGGGGACGGGGGCGAACGCGGCGATCACCGGCAGCAGGCAGAACAGCGGCTTCAGGGCGGACAGCACGGCGCGCGGCAGCCGGGCCGCGAACCGTCCGGAGGGCTGGAGCGCGGGCCAGGCGATGAGCGCCGTGCGCACGACCGCACGGCACGGATCGGGGGCCCTCAGGAGCCGGTCGACCCGTTCGGCGGCGACCTCGCCGAGCGCGTCGAGCCCCTTCTTCAGGGCGCCGGGGGCGTCGAGGTCGGGCTCCAGGAAGGACAGCGCCCGCGGGATGTCGCCCGGGCGGTTACCGGACGCGGGGCCTTCCCGGTGCAGGGCGGTCAGCAGCGGCAGTTCCTCGTCGAGGATCTCGCGCTGGCGGACGGCGGTCAGTACGTAGCGCACCCGGTCCCAGGGGCACATCCGCGGCCTGAGCCGCAGGGAGTCGGCCCACAGCGCGGCGAAGCGGGGGCAGGGGCCCAGCCGGGCGGCGAGCCGGTCCCTGAGGTCGGGGAGGCCGGTGAAGCCGCCGAAGGCGTGTTCGAGGCGTTCGTCGGTGGCGACGACGGAGACGAGCGAGGCGGCCGTGTCGAGGCGGCCCCAGATCCAGTCGGAGAGCCGCCAGCGGACGCTGAGGAAGGCGGCGAAGTTGCCGAGCTGGTTGCCGCTGAGCTTGCCGTGGACCGTGTCCTGCGGGGTGCGGTGAGGGCCCATGACCCGGTCGGCGGCCCAGCTGTCGTTGGCCGCGGAGACCGTGTGGAAGGAGATGTCGGTGGCCTCGGACTGCGGATCGGGGCGCAGCGGGCCGAGGATCACCTCGGCGTCGGTGAGCGCGGCGCGCATCTCGTCGGCGCCGAGGAGGGCGGCCTCGCCGAGGGCCTGGAAGCCGGCCGGGGCCGGTACCAGGGCCGTCCCGATGGTGCGGCCGAGGCGGGAGATCCGGTCCAGGAGCTCCTGGTAGGGGCCGGGGTCGGCGGCCTCCCCGCTCCCGGCTCCGGTGCCCGGCGCGGGCTGGGGTTCCTCGGTGATCCGGGCGGCCAGGTCCCGGGCCCAGCGGTACCAGGCCTCCGCGGGCTCCCCGTCGGCCGGCACCGCGGGCATCGCGGTGCGCAGCCGGGCGGTGGCGGCGCCATGGGGTCCGAGGGGGCCCGGCGGGTCGCCGGGCACCCGGCCGCTTTCGAGTGCCTCGGCGTAGGCGGTGAGCAGCAGCCGGTCCCGGGCGGCGGTCAGGGTGGAGACGGCGAAGCGGTAGGCGTAGAGGAGTTCCCGGCACTCGGCGATGGCGGCGAGGTGTTCGTCCCGCGCGTCGTCGTTCTCGTAGGCCACCACCCAGTCCATGAGCAGCCGTACGGCGCGGGCCAGGGCCAGCGGTGAGGAGTACGGGGTGGGCGCGAGGGCCGGGGCCGCCTCCCGGAGCCGGGCGAAGAGCACCGGGGCCCGGCCGCCGGCCCGGTCCAGCCGCGCCAGCGGGCCGGGGCCGCAGGGCACCGGGAGCGGATCGGGGCCGGTCACCGCGGCCGGGTCCGACAGCAGCCGGACGAGCCGCTCGGCCCCGGCCAGGCCGACGGCCGGGGAGTACGAGGCCGCGCGCGCGAGCGCCGCCCTCTGCAGCGCGGCGCGGTCCGCGGGCAGCGCGCGGGTGACGGCGCGGGCCATCTGCGTGGCGGCCGCGGCTGCCCTCATCTCGACGGCGTCCTCGTACAGGGACTCCGAGCCGGACTTCACGGCCAGGGATTTCGCGGCGATCCGGACGAGGCGGGTGGCCCGTTTGCGGTTGCCCTTCTCGGGCTCGGGCGGGAAGGGCGGCACGGGCTGGAGGAACAGCAGCCACCGGTCGGCCCTTCCCGTCACCGGGATTCCGGCGACGGCCCGGACGGCCCAGGCGACGGGGATGTTGTCGAGGAGCCCGCCGTCGATGAACTCGGCGCAGCCGTCCAGTTCGCCGTCGGGGTAGCCGCTCTCGCTGCTGATCCCGCGCATGTCCACCCGGGGCGCGGCCTCCTCCCGCTGCGGTGCGTCGTCGCCGACGAAGCAGCGGCCCGGCTCGAAGGCCACGGGGAAGGAGGAGGAGGAGGTGCGGGCCGCGTACGCGAGCCGGTCCAGGGCGTCCCCGCGGGCCTCGCCGTCGGGGAAGTCGGTGAGGCCGCCGCGGTGGCGGAAGTGGAAGTACGCGTTCGAGCGGCCGACCAGCAGCGGCTCCCCCAGGGTGGGCCGCACCCAGTCCGTACGGGGCCGCAGCCGGGTCGCCGTCAGGATCAGCCGCAGCGAGGAGGCGGGCCGCGAGGCGGTGCCGGGCGGCGGGACGAGCGCCTCCAGGGCCGCGCGGAGCCCGCCGTAGAAGACCTCGTCGCCGCGCATCAGCGCGTTGGGGACGTCGAAGAGAGCCGGGCGGCGCAGGAGGTCTTCGAGGTCGCCGAGGCGCAGCCAGACGTCGCGGACCCCGTGGTCGAAGGGCATGCCGTACACGAGGTGGCAGGCGAGCAGGACCCCGTTGAGGCCGCCGGCGCTGGTGCCCGAGAGGACGTCGATGTCGACGGTGCGGTAGCCGCCGGCGTCGAGCAGGGTCCGGTAGACGTCCGGGCAGCCGGGGCCTTTCGTCGGACTCCCGTCGTCGCCCGAGGGGCAGCCGGGCGTTTGACGACAGGCCCGGGCGCCGGGAGCGTCCGGGGCGGCTTCCCGCAGCTTCGACACCTCGCAGCACGCGCCGCCCATCCAGACGGCGAGGCTGACCCCGCCCCGCATGGCGAGGGCCAGCCGCAACTCCGTACCGCGGGGCCCCGGCCGGGTACCGGTCATACCTCCAGCTTGGCCCCGGACCGGGCGCCCCGCAGCCGGGCTCGGCTACTACTCCCAGTCGTCCCAGGGCGGGTCGATGTCCTCGTCCTCCGGGCCGAAGAGCGACTCCTCCGCCCGCGGGGCCGGATGGGGCTGGGCGGGTACGGCGGCCGGCGGGCGCGCGGCGGCCGGGGCGGTCCGGGTGGCCGCCGCGGGGGCGGACACGGCGGCCCGGGGGGCCGCCACCGGGGCGGCTGCGGACTCCGAAGGCTCGGCCCCCGCACCACCCGGTTCGGGCTGCGCTCCGCCCAGGGTCTTCAAGATGCCCTCGGCGTACTTGGCGAGCTTGGCCTCGCCGACTCCGCTGATGGTGCCCAGCTCCGCGACCGTCGTGGGCAGCCCCGTCGCGATCTCCCGCAGCGTCGCGTCGTGGAAGACGACGTACGCCGGGACGCCCTGCTCCCGCGCGGTCTCGGCGCGCCATGCGCGCAGGGACTCGAACACCGGCACGGCGGCCGCCGGCAGGTCGACCGGTACCCGGCCGCCCTTCCCGGAGCGCGATCCGCCGGACTCCCTGCGGGACGAACCGGCCGCCGGCGCCGTCTCCTTGCGCATCGGGACGCTCCGGCGGCCGCCCAGCACCTCGCCGCTGGCCTCGGTCAGCACCAGCGTGCCGTAGTCGCCCTCCACCGCCAGCAGTCCGAGCGCCAGCAACTGCCGGACGACCCCGCGCCATTCGTTCGTGCCGAGGTCCGCTCCGATGCCGAACACCGAGAGCCCGTCGTGGTCGAACTGGATGACCTTGGCGGTCTTCTTGCCCTGCAGGATGTCGATGATCTGGCCGGCGCCGAACTTCTGGCGGCGCTCCTTGGCCAGCCGCCACACCGTGGACAGCAGCTTCTGCGCCGCGACCGTACCGTCCCAGGACTCGGCCGGCGTCAGGCAGGTGTCGCAGTTCCCGCAGTCCGGCGCGCCGGTCTGCCCGAAGTACGCCAGCAGCCGCACCCGGCGGCAGCCGACCGTCTCGCACAGCGCGAGCATCGCCTCCAGGTGTCCGGCCAGCGCCCGGCGGTGCGCTTCGTCGCCCTCGGAGCCCTCGATCATCTTGCGCTGCTGCACCACGTCCTGGAGCCCGTACGCCAGCCAGGCCGTGGCGGGCTCCCCGTCGCGGCCGGCGCGGCCGGTCTCCTGGTAGTAGCCCTCGACCGATTTGGGCAGGTCCAGGTGGGCCACGAAGCGCACGTCCGGCTTGTCGATGCCCATGCCGAAGGCGATCGTGGCCACCACCACGACCCCGTCCTCCCGCAGGAACTTCGACTGGTTCGCCGCGCGCGTCCGGGAGTCCATGCCCGCGTGGTAGGGCACGGCGTCGATGCCCTGCTCGACCAGGGCGGCCGCCGTCTTCTCCACCGAGGCCCGGGAGAGGCAGTAGACGACCCCCGCGTCGCCGGGGTGCTCGGTGCGGATCAGCTCCAGCAGCTGCTTGACCGGGTTGTTCTTCGCCACGATCCGGTACTGGATGTTGGGCCGGTCGAAGCCGGCCACGAAGTGGCGGGCCTCCTCCAGGCCGAGGCGCGCGGCGATCTCGGCGTGCGTGGCCTCGGTGGCCGTCGCGGTCAGCGCGATCCGCGGCACCTTGGGCCAGCGCTCGTGCAGCATGGACAGCGCGAGGTAGTCCGGCCGGAAATCGTGGCCCCACTGGGCGACGCAGTGCGCCTCGTCGATGGCGAAGAGCGAGACCGTGCCCCGGTCGAGGAGCCGCTGCGTCCCTTCGGTGCGCAGCCGCTCGGGCGCCAGGTAGAGCAGGTCGAGCTCACCGGCGACGAAGGCCTGCTCGACCGCGCGCCGGTCGTCGGACAGCTGCGTCGAATTGAGGAACCCTGCCCGCACCCCGAGCGCGTTGAGCGCGTCCACCTGGTCCTGCATGAGCGCGATCAGCGGGGAGATCACCACTCCGGTGCCCGCTCTGACCAGCGCCGGGATCTGGTAGCAGAGCGATTTGCCGCCGCCGGTGGGCATCAGCACCAGCGCGTCGCCGCCGCCGGCCACGTGCTCGATGATCTGCTGCTGCTCGCCGCGGAACGAGTCGTACCCGAAGACGCGGTGGAGCACCTGCTGGGCGTCGGGGATCTCGACGGCTGCTTCGGAAGGGGTCATCCCAGAAGCCTAGCGACCTCCTCGGACACATCCGCCCGGATCCCCCCGACCCTGTGGATATCCCGGAAGGACCCACGGCTCGTCACGCGGCGGCGCGGCCGGGCGCCCGGGCGGCCCGACCGGTGACACAGTGGAAGATCTCCCGTATCTCCAGGCCTCCGAGAGGAACACGCGATGTGGCAGCCCGACGGGTGGGACGTGCGCGTCCGCCTCGGCGTCCTCACCCCGCACGCCGATGTCGGCCCCGAGTCGGAGCTGCGCGCCATGGCTCCGGCCGACGTGGGCCTGCACGCCGCCCGGGTGCCGTTCCGCGCGATGGGGCGCGGCGGCGCGATGGACCCCACCATTCCGCTCGCCCCCGTACGGGCCTTCGCCGAGTCCCCGCACGTGGACGAGGCCGCCGAGCTGCTGGCCGCCGCCCCGGTGTCGGTGATCGCCTATGCCTTCACCAGCTCCGCCTACGTCATCGGCCCGCGCGGGGAGGGGTACATGCTGGACCGGCTGCGCGAGCGCACCCACGGGCTGCCCGTGGTCGCCACCTGCGCCGCCACCGCCCTGGCGCTGCGGGCGCTGGGGGCCGGCCGGATCGCTCTGGTGGACCCGCCGTGGTTCGACGAGACGCTGAGCGATCTGGGCCGGGGCTACTACGAGGACACCGGCTTCGAGGTCCCGTACGCCGCCCCTTGCGGCCTGCCCAGCGGGCAGACCCTCATCGGGCCGCGGGCCCTGCACGACTGGGTGGCGGAGCACGTCCCCGACACCGCGGACGCGGTCGTCATCGGCGGCAACGGCTTCCGCGCCGTCGGGGCGATCGAGACCCTGGAGGCCACCTTGGGCCGCCCGGTCCTGACCGCGAACCAGACCCTCCTCTGGGCGGCCCTGCGCGCCGCGGCCACCCCGACCACCCCCATCACCGCCTACGGCCGGCTGTTCTCGACGGCCTGAGGCGCCGCGGCACCTCCCCGGCCACCTGCGCGCCGTGCGCCGAGCCGAAATATGATGGGCCCGGGTCTTTCGCGCAGCGGAAGCAGAGGCACATGGACACATCCCGGAGCGGTCCGTGACCCCGCGCCGGCCCGCCCGGCCCGCCAGCGCGGACCTGCTGAGCATGCTGGGCCGGCTCACCGCCCAGGCGCGGGAGGGCGCGGAGCTGCAGCGGGCCCGGGTGGAGCTGGCCGAGGCCCTGCAGCGCGAGTTGCTGCCCGCCTCCCTGCCCGTGCTGCCGGGGCTGAGGACCGCGGCCCGGTACGCGCCCGCCCGGCTCGGCCTGGACATCGGCGGCGACTGGTACGACGGCTTCCGGGTGGCGGGCGGAGCCCTCGCCTTCTCCATCGGCGACGTACAGGGGCACGATGTGGCGGCCACCGCCTTCATGGGGCAGGTCCGGGTGTGCCTGCGCGCCGTGGCCGCCGTCGTCCTCGATCCCGGCGAGGTGCTGAGCCAGGCCAATGACGTGCTGCTCTCGATGGACAGCGAGCTGTTCGCGACCTGCAGCCTGCTCCGCTTCGATCCCCGCACGTGGGAGCTCCAGACGGCCCGGGCCGGCCATGTCCCCACCGTCTGGGCCACCGTCGACGGCCGGTACGGCATCGCCGAGGACGCCGGCGGTCCGCCGCTGGGCACGGTCGCCGGAGCCCGGTACCCGGTGACCCGCCGCAGGCTGACGGAGGCGGGCTCCATCGTGCTGGTCACCGACGGGGTGGTCGAAGGGCCGTCGTTCCCCATCGAGGCGGGGCTGGAGCGCGTGGCCCGGATCGTCGCGGAGGAGGCGGGGGCCGATCCCGACGAGCTGGCCGCCGAGGTGATGAAGGTGGCCGATTTCACCGGCCACGCCGACGACGCCGCTGTGCTCGTCCTCAGCCACGACGCGGCCGGACCACGCTGACCCTCCCCCGGGCCGGCCCGGCCCTCTCCAGGACAGGCTGGCCCTCCCCGGACAAGCTGGCCCTCCCCGGACCAGGCGAGATCCGAAAGAGACGGCCCAGCCGCCCGGTCGCGCGTGTCACGCCCCGCCGGGGCGCCGGGCCGTTGTCTGATGCAGTGGTGCGCACCGTGGAATGGCGACGTCCGGCCGAAGCCCTCCTCCGGATCCTCGGGGTCGCCGTCGCCTACTACGCGACCGGTCGGCTCGGCCTGCTGCTGCACGTGAGCGTCGAGGGGGCGGTCGTCACGCCCCTGTGGCTGCCCACCGGGATCGCCGTCGCCTGCCTGTTGTGGTGCGGTCCCCGGATCTGGCCGGGCATCGCGCTCGGGACCTACCTCGCCATCGAGCGGATCAGCGCGTTCGACCCCGTCGACCTCGGCATCGTCGCGGGCAACACCCTCGCTCCGCTGTGCGCCTACGCGCTGCTGCGCCGGGCGGGCTTCCGCCCGGAACTGGACCGGCTGCGGGACGGGCTGGCGCTGGTCTTCCTCGGTGGCCTGCTGCCGATGCTGATCAGCTCCACCACCGGGACCTGGACGCTGGTGCTCACCGGTGACCTGCCGCTGCCGAGCTTCTGGCCGGTGTGGTCGGCCTGGTGGGCCGGCGACACGATGGGCGTCCTCCTGGTGACCCCGCTGCTGCTGGTCCTGCGCCGGGCCCGGCTGCCCCGGGACCCCTACCGGGTGGCCGAGGCGGCGGCTCTGGCGGTGACGGTCAGCGCCGTCACCCTCACGGCCACCCGCAGCTCCCTGTCCCTGCTCTTCCTCGTCTTCCCGCTGCTCATCTGGGCCGCGGTGCGCTTCCGGCTCCCCGGCAGCGCACCGTGCGCCCTGCTCGTGTCGGTCCTGGCGATCACGGCGGCGACCGACCGCGCCGGGCCCTTCGCCGGCCACACCCTCTTCGAGATCATGGTCAACCTCCAGGCGCTCAACGGAGCGGCCGCCCTGACCGCGCTGCTGCTGGCGGCCCTCGTCACCGAGCAGGACAACGTCCGCCTGAAGATCGAGGAGCTCTGTGAGGACCTGGCCGACGTGGTGGCCCGCCTGGCCCCGCCGAAGGAATGACGGACGGCCGAAGAAACCCTTGACTCAGGCGAAATAGGGAGGAAACTCATCAATACACCGGAATACCGGATAGAGCCGCACCTCCTTCTGGAGACGTCCAGAAGCCCGCGTGACCCTTTTCCAGGCTCTGGCCAGGCCCCCGGCAGCAGATGTCGACCATGGGAGCCATCGGCGACGGCGGATGGCTCATGGAATCGACGAACTGCCGGGGACTGTCATGTCCGGACAGCCGGACAACACGGCTAGTGCTGTGGCCGGAAAGGTTTGCCGGGTCGCGGCGTTCGGTGCGGTGCATCGCAAGGCGGAGGACCGCGCCTCGTACTGGACGTACCGGCGTGGTCCGACAACGCGGCGAGGTGCCGTGCCGGGCGTCGCGACCCGGTGAACCTTTCCGGTCACAGCACTAGGCCGGCAGGATCACCCGCGGCGCGTCGGCCGTGTCGAGCACCGCCGCGATCCCCTGCGCGAGGCGGGGAATGCGGTTCGCCGGGATTCCCGCGATGTTGATCCGCCCCGAGGTGGTGCCGTAGACGGCGTGCTGCCGGCGCAGCCGGAGCATCTGGTGCGGCGTGAGCGGCAGCATGGAGAACATCCCCTTCTGCCGTGCCAGCGACCGCGCCTGTTCCGCACGGCCCAGCGCGGTCAAGTGGGCGGCCAGATCAGCCCGGTTGGCCATGATCCGGCCCCGCATGACGTCCAGTTCCGCCCGCCAGACGGCCCGTAGGCCCTCGTCCTCCAGGATCGTGGTCACGACGGCCGCGCCGTGCTCGGGCGGCATCGAGTAGAGCGTCCGGGCCGCGTTCTGCAAGGCCGTCTCGGCGTGCCGCACGGCCTGCCCGGAGGCGCCGAGGACGATCGCGCAGCCGACGCGGTCGCTGTAGAGGCCGAAGTTCTTGGAGCAGCTGACGGCGATCAGCATTTCCGGCACGCGCGACGCCAGCATTCGCGTGGCCAGCAGGTCGGCCTCCAGGCCGTCGCCGAGCCCGTGATAGGCGAGGTCGACGAAGGGGACCCAGCCGATTCGGACGGCCGATTCGGCCAGCGCCTCCCAGTCGTCGAGGAGGGGGTCCACACCCGTGGGGTTGTGGCAGCAGCCCTGGAGCAGGACCACGTCGTCCCGCCGGGCGTCGCGCAACTCCCGCAGCACGCCTGCCGCGTCGAAGCCGCCCTCGGCGTCGCGCCAGCCGTACGGACGGACCTTCAGCCCGGCGGCCTCCAGGATGGGCCGGTGGTTGACGTAGGCCGGATCGCTGACCCACACCGTGGTGCCCGGGCGGGTCCGCCAGATCAGATCGGCCAGCAGCCGCAGTGCTCCGGAGCCCGCGACGGTCTGCACGGCCGCGGCCCGGTCGGCCGGTCCGCCCGAACCGGGGCCCAGGACCAGGTCCAGCAGGGAGCGGTTGAAGGCGGCGTTGCCGGAGAGCCCGCGGTACTCCTTGGACTCCGAGCGCTCCGCCAGGCGCACTTCGGCCTCGCGTACGGCGGCCATGACGGGCGTGGTTCCCGTCTCGTCCCGGTAGACGCCGAGGACGAGGTTCAGGCGTTCGGGCCGGTCGTCCGCGCCGAACTCGTAGGTCAGGTCCCACAGCGGGTCGGTGGGCGGCGGCGGGAGGAGCTCAAGCATCTGCGGGAACCTCGGGTCGGGGGCGGCGGTTGGCGAGGACGACGCCGGCGGTGATGAGGGGTACGCCGATGAGCACGGCGAGGGTCGGGGACTCACCGAGCAGCGGGACGGCGAGCAGGACGACGGCGACGGGGCTGAGGCTGCCGACCACGGAGCTGCGTTCGGCGCCCAGCCTGCGGATGGCGAAGGCGTACAGCAGGCCCGCGCACAGCCCCACCCCGAGCCCTTGCACCACCAGGAACAGCACGATGTCGCTGCCCGCGGCGTGCGCGATGCCCGTCGGGAGCACCCCGGTCAGGACCAGGACTCCGATCACCGCGAAGGAGGGCAGGCACAGCAGTCCGATCGATCCGACGGGATCGAGGTCCACCTCGCGCAGGCCCACCGTGTAGAGGGCCCACAGCCCGCTGGCCACCAGGAGCGTGCCGGCGCCCAGGAGCACGTCCGTGTCCACGGGAACGACGTAGCGCCAGACGAGGGCGACCACACCGGACGCGATCAGGGCGAGCCCGACCGCCTGTGTTCCCCGGGGGGCGCCGTGACCGCGGCCGACCATGATGGCGGAGACGAACAGCGGGACCATCCCGGGGACGATCGAGCCGACGAAGGCCGCGGAGGTCAGCGCGCCGCCGTGCATGGCCGCCAGGAAGAAGGGCACCCCCGCACCGCAGATGATCTTGAGCGCGACGCCCGGCCGCACCGCGGCGATGCGGCGGCGGCGCCGCCACAGGGCCGGGAGCAGGACGAGGAGGGGGACGCCGAACCGCAGCAGGGCCGCGTCGGCGGGGAGCAGCGAGGAGGCGCTCAGGGCGCGGGCGCTGAGCGCGAAGGCCGCCCAGATCGCCACGGTCAGGAGGAGGGCCAGCATGCCCTCGGCTTGCGGGGAGAGCCCGAACCGGCCGGGGTGTCCGGCCTTCGGGCCCGCCGCGTCGGGAGGCGCGGTCGCCGGGGTGGTGTTCGTCGCGACCAAGGAAATTGCTCCAGCCTCTGAGAGCGGACCGGTCCGGCCCGTTCCAGGGCAACGCTAGGGCTTCGGGCGGGGCAGTCGATTGCCAGTTCTGCCTCTCGGACATACGTTTGGGGCAGAATCTGCCAAGGAGTGGCCATGGACGCAGTCGATCTGCAGATCATCAGGGAATTGCAGGCCGACGGACGCCTGTCCAACCAGGATCTCGCCGACCGCGTACGGCTCTCTCCGTCGCCGTGTCTGCGCCGGGTCCGGCGCCTGGAGGAAGCCGGTCTGATCCGCGGCTACACCGCCATGGTCGACCAGGTCGCCTTCGGACTCCCGGTCACCGTGTTCGTCCGGATCCGCCTCGAACGCCACACGGCGGAAGCGGTGCGGCTGTTCGAAGAGCACGTCGCGGTCATCGAGCACATCCAGGACTGCTACCTGATGGCGGGAAGCAGCGACTACCTGCTCCGGGTCGTCATCGAGGACCTCGAAGCCTACGAAGCCCTGGTGCGCCACCGGATCCACGCCATTCCCGGTATCGCCTCGATCGAGTCGAGCTTCGCGTACGGCAGCGTCAAGCAGACGAGGACGTACCCGCGGCCCAGCCCGGGCGCATCGAGGCGATCAGCGTCCTCCTGAGCCCGGTCACGGCGGTCAGGGTCAGGTGGTCTCGGGGCCCGGCCGGCCCGGCCGCTCATCCGCCGATCGGAGCGGAGGCGGCGGCGAGGTGGCGGGCGACCTGCGAGGGGTGGGTGAGCTGGGGGTAGTGCCCGGCCCCTTCGATCACGGCCACCGGGTGGCCGACGGCTTCGACCAGCGGGTCGGCCGAACCCACGACGATCCGGACCGGGACGCTCACCCGGTCCAGCAGTGCGCGCGACCGTCCGCGCTCGGCGACGTCCGTGCGCACGGCCGTGACCACGCGGCGCGCCACGCCTCGACGGCGCAGGTCCGCCGCGGCGCTCTCCACCTCCGGCCCCTCGGGGACACCGAGCGTCCGGGCCAGCCGGGCGGCGGACATGCGGCGCATCATCGGTGCGGCCAGGCCCGAGCGGGCGAGCCGGGGAGCGGGTGCCTGCAGGAACGCCGGGGAGATGAGCACGAGGCCGCTGATGCGGTCCGGGTGGTCGGCGGCGAAGCGCAGCGCGGGTCCGCAGGCCAGGGAGTGCGCGACCAGGGTGGGGCGGGTCCGCACCGGGCCCAGCAGATCGGCCAGCCAGGCGTCCACCGACCGGGTCGTCGCCGCCGAGCGGCCCAGGCCCGGCAGGTCGGGGGCCAGGACCGGGCCGGGGAGATGGCCGGCCAGCGGTGCCCAGAGGTCGGCGTTCATCGGGAGCCCGTGCAGCAGCACGTGGTCGGGGCTGCGCCGCTCACCGCTCACCCAGGTGCGACTGCCCGCCACGGCGTGGAAGCCGTACGGGCTCAGCCAGGGCGACGCGGCACCGAAGCGGGCGGCCACCAGGTCGTCGGCCCACCCGCGCAGGACGTCGGCGACCGGGGGCATCTCCAGACCGGCGCTCGCGGCGAAGGCGCGGGCGGAGGCCGTCGGGTAGCGGTCGGACGACAGGAACGCCAGCGTCTCGGGATCGGCGCCGGTCAGCTTGCGCGGCAGGCGCCGCAGCAGACCGGCGGGAACGGTCCGGCGAGGTGCCCGTACGCCCGCGTGGCCGGCGATCGTGGCGATCAGCTCGGGCAGGAGCGGAGTGCTGTCGTCGAGCACCCAGTAGTGCTCGCCCGCGGGCGATGCGGGGACCTCCGCGAGGAACCGTACGAAGTAGTCGATCGTGGTGATCGGCAGGAAGGTGTCGCGGCCGCCGGGCAGCGCGGGAAGCCGGCCGTTCCACAGGTCCTCGACGAGGGCGGCCAGGCCGATGTACTGGCCCGGCCCGATCACGGTGCTGGGGTTCGCGATGGTCAGCGGGACCTCCAACGCGCGGGCTCGGGCGCGCACCGCGAGATCGCCCTCGCACTTCGACGCCTCGTACGCTCCCAGCGCGGCGTAGTCGGGGTGGCCCTCGGAGGCACTCACCCGGTACCCGCTGATGTGCACCAGCCGCCGCAGCCCGGGGAGTTCGGCCGCCCACTCGACCACGTTGAGCGCCCCGGTGACGTTGACCGCCCGGGCCTCCCGCACGCCGAGGCCGAAGGCGAAGCGACCGGCCGCGTTGTAGACGTCGCGCACCTCGGGCAGTCCTGACAGCGGTCGCGTGATGTCGGCGGCGACTATGTCCAGCCCGCCGGTGTCGACGCCCTGGGAGGTCAGCCAGGGGGTGAGCGTGTCGTTGCGTACGGCTGCCGCCACCCGCTGCCCCCGGGTGAGCAGCTCGGCGACGAGCGAGCGGCCGATGAAGCCGGTCGCGCCGAAGACGATCGCGTCCATCGCGTCCATGAAAGCTCCCAAAATAGATCGGTCTACATATTTTTAGAGCGAAAAAGAAGCCCGCCGGTCACGGCGGGCCGAGTCAGCCCAGCAGGGTGCCGATCTGACGGGAGACGCTGTCCAGCGGCCCCCTGCTGCGGTGCGCCCGGGCCAGCAGGAGCGCCCCTTCCACCAGGGCCAGGATCGTGACGGCGAGGTCGTCGGCGTCCGGGCGGCCCGCCAGCCGTGCGCGCAGGGCCTCCTGCCAGGAGGCGTAGACCTCCGAGCAGGCCTCGTGCAGCGGGTCGCTGGTGGCGGCCATCTCCAGCGCCACGGTGGCCACCGGACAGCCCTTGCGCCAGCCCGACTCCTCCAGCCGGTCGCCCAGGTGCCGCAGCACCCCGCCGACGAACTCCGCCGCGGACGGGCTGGAGTCGGCCAGGCCCTCCAGGGCGTCACCGATCATCCCCCCGGCCCGCCGAACGGACTCGCCGACCAGCTGGTCCTTGCCGCCGGGGAAGTGGAAGTAGAGCGAGCCCCGGGGTGCGCCGCTGGCCGCGATCACCTGGTTCAGCCCGGCACTGAAATAGCCCCCGGTCTCGACCAGCTCCTGCGTCGCGTCCAGCAGTCGGTCCCGCGTCTCGGCGCCCTTCTGTCCCATGGGGCCAGACTAGACCGGTCTACATATTCTTTCAACCGCCCTGTCGAACCGGCCCGGCCTGGCCCGGCCGGGCCGCCGGTCCCGGTCAGGCGTCCACGGCCGCCGCGAAGGCTTCGTAGGCACGCTCGTCGAACAGCACGAACCGCACCTCCTCCACCTCGGTCCGCGCGGACCGCACGGTCTCCACCGCGATCCGCGCCCCGTCGTCCATGGGCCATCCGTAGATGCCGGTGGAGATCGCGGGGAAGGCGACGCTACGGGCTCCCAGTTCGTCGGCGACCCGCAGCGACTCCCGGTAGCAGGAGGCCAGCAGCGCGGAGCGGTCCTCGTCCCGCGACCAGACCGGGCCGACCGTGTGGATCACGTGTTCCGCCGGAAGCCGGCCGGCCGTGGTGGCGACGGCCCGGCCCGTCGGGAGGCCCTTGCCGTAGTGGGAGCGGCGCAGGTCCTCGCAGGCGGCCAGGATCTCCGGGCCGCCGCGCCGGTGGATCGCTCCGTCGACCCCGCCGCCGCCGAGCAGCGAGGAGTTCGCGGCGTTGACCACGGCGTCGGCCTTCTCGGCGGTGATGTCGCCCTGGACGAGGGTGATGCGCGGCATCGGGGTTCCTTCCTGCACGGGTGCGTGCACGCTATCGGGGGTCCCTGGGGCCGGGCCGCCGATTTACCCCCTCAGGCGCCCTTCCCGCGCAGGTGGCGCCAGACGGCCTTGGCCGCGTTGTGTCCCGACATGCCGTGCACGCCGGGGCCGGGCGGGGTGGCCGAGGAGCACAGGAACACGGCCGGATGCGCCGTGTTGTACGGGGACAGGGTGAGCTTGGGGCGCAGCAGGAGCTGGAGACCGGAGGCGGCTCCGCAGGCGATGTCGCCGCCCACGTAGTTGGGGTTGCGGGCGGCGAGCTGTGGCGGGCCCGCCGTGGCGCGGGCGAGCACCAGGTCGCGGAACCCCGGTGCGAAGCGCTCCAGTTGGCGCTCGACGGCTTCGGTGAGGTCGCCGTCCCAGCCCGCCGGGACGTGCCCGTACACCCAGAAGGTGTGCTTGCCCTCGGGCGCCCGGCCGGGGTCGACCAGGCTGGGCTGGGCGGCGATGAGGAAGGGGGTGCGCGGGACCCGCCCGCCGGAGGCCAGTTGCAGGGCCGCGTCGATGTCGCGGGTGCGCGGACCGATCTGTACGGTGCCGGCCCGGCGCGGCTCCTCGGCGGTCCAGGGGACGGGGCCGTCCAGGGCGTAGTCCAGCTTGAACACGGAGGCGCCGTAGCGGTAGCCGTCGTAGACCCGGCCCAGGCGGGCGATGCGGGCCAGCGCCGTCGGAGAGGTGTCGAAGACGTACGCCCGGGCCGGCGGCAGCTCGTCGAGCCGCTTGACCTCGAAGCCGGTGTGGACGGTCCCGCCGAGGTCGCGCAGGTACCCGGCGAGGGCGTCGGAGATCGACTGCGAGCCGCCGCGCGGCATCGGCCAGCCGTTCGCGTGCGCGGCGAGGGCGAAGACCAGGCCGACGGCGCTGGTGCCGATCCCGCCGAGCGGGGCGATGACGTGCGCGACGAGCCCGGCGAACAGGGCGCGGGCACGGTCGTCGCGGAAGCGGCTCAGCAGCCAGGTGGAGGGGGGCAGCCCGGCCAGCCCGAAGCGGGCGAGGGTGAGCGGGTCGCGGGGCAGCGCGGTGTCCGGCAGCGACATGAAGTCCCGGGCGAGGGTGTCCCATTTGCCGAGGAACGGCTCGACCAGCCGCCGGTACGTGCCCGCGTCGCGGGCCCCGAAGGACGCGGCCGTCTCCGCGACGGAGCGGGAGAGCACGGCCGCCGTGCCGTCGTCGAAGGGGTGCGCCATGGGCAGCGGGGCGTGCAGCCACTCCAGCCCGTACTGCTTCAGGGGCATGGTGGAGAAGACCGGCGAACCGGCGCCGAGCGGGTGCACCGCGGAGCAGGGGTCGTGCCGGAAGCCGGGGAGGGTGAGCTCCTCGGTCCGGGCCCCGCCGCCGACGGTGTCCGCGGCTTCGAAGACGGCCACCGAGTAGCCGCGCCGGGCCAGTTCAACGGCGGCCGTCAGCCCGTTGGGCCCGGCCCCCACCACGACCGCATCGAGGATCGACGGCACTTGCGACTCCTTCGTCCGGCGGCGCCACGGCCCCCAGGGTATTGCGCCTGTCCATAGGCGGATCCGCGATCCGCGCCGACTCCGTTCGCCCTGGGCTCAGCGGCGGCCTCGGCCCTGCCCCGGCCGCGGGGTCATGCCCCCCGCAGCAGCTCCCGGATCCGTACGGCGGTGGCCTCGTCCCGGCCGACCGCGAACGGCAGGGCGTTGTCCCGGTCCACCCGGAAGGGGACCCCGTCGACGGTGCTCTGGGAACCGCCCGCCTCGGCGACCAGGAGCAGCCCGGCCGCGTGGTCCCAGGCCGAGGGCCAGTTGAAGGCCAGGCCGTCCATCTCCCCCCGGGCCACCTTCAGGTATTCCAGGCCCGCCGAACCGCACGCGCGGGAGGCCACACCGGGGACGTCGAGGCGCGCCAGGATCCGGCGCTCCTCCTCGGTGGTGTAGAGCGGGTGGGCGGTCGCGACCCGCAGCTCGGCGCCGGGCTCGGGCGAACCGCTCAGGATCCGCTCGCCGTTGACGTACGCGCCCTGTCCGCGCACGGCGGTGGCCATCTCCTCCAGCGCCGGGGCGAAGGTCCAGGAGGCGAGGAGCTCCCCGCGGTGCGCGAGCGCGACCAGGGTGCAGAACTCCGACTCGCCGTTCACGAACTGCCGGGTCCCGTCGACGGGGTCCACGATCCACACCGGGGCGTCGGCGCGCAGCGCCCCGTAGACCCCGGGGTCGGCGTGCACCGCTTCCTCGCCCACCACCGCCGAGCCGGGCAGCAGCCGGGTCAGGGCGACCGTGAGGTACTCCTCGGCCTTGCGGTCGGCGTCGGTCACCAGGTCGTGCGGGCCGCTCTTCTGGTCCACCTCGTGGTCGGCGAGCTGGCGGAACCTCGGCATGATCTCGATCGCCGCCGCTTTGCGAACGGCTTCGTCGACGTCGGACAGGTTCCGGGCGAGGAATTCATCGATCATGCCTCCAGCAAAGCACGCCCGGCTGACAATCCCCACCGCCGGACAGGGCGGGCTGCCGGACCCGGGGTGGACCGCGGGTGAACGCGCCGCCGGGCGGGCGGGGCCCGGTGGGCACGGGGAGTTACGGCGCGCTACGGGAAGCCACGGGGAGCTACCGGGGGCTACGGGGCGGGAGGCCCCGTAGCCCCGTCCGGCTAGTTGGTGGCGAGGTCGCCTACGACGAGGGTCCGCGGGGCGAGGTGCTCGTACGCCCCGTCCGCCAGGTGCTGCGGGGAAAGGTGCTCGTACTCCCCGTCCGTCATGTGCTGCGGGCTCAGGTGCTCGAAGTCGCCCTCCGTCAGGAACTTCGGGCCCTGGTCGCCGAACGTGCCGAGCTGCGGCGCCGTGTGCTCGAAGGCGCCGTCCTGACCCTGCGGCGCGACGCTGATGTGGTTGTCCGCGAAGGCCGGGCCCGTGCCCGGCCCGGCCAGGGCGAAGGCGGCGGTGGCGGTGGCGGCTATGGCGGCGGCTCTGATGTTCATGCTGGTCCCCCGGTCCGGCCGGCCCCTGGTCGGGCCGGCTCGGAAAACAGGCTGTCAGGCACGGCCGGAGTCCTGCAACAGCATCGGGGGGATCCGCTCAGCGCGCCCCCGCGCCGAGTTCCTCCAGGAGCGAGCGCCCCGCCGTGCGGTGCTCGGCGGCCGCGGCCGGGTCCGTGTCGTCGAGCAGGGCGGCGATGCCCTCGTGGGCCAGCGCCTCCTCGTGCCGGTAGCCGAGGCCCGGGGCCAGCTCCAGCGTCTGCCGGTGCAGGCGCAGGGCCTCCTCGGGCAGTCCGGCGAGCTGGCAGGTCTCGGCGTAGCCGCCCAGGAAGCGGACCTTCCAGTGTTCCTCGAACAGCTCGTCCAGCAGCGCGAACGCCTCCCGGTGGCTGGCCAGGGCCTCCTCGTACCGGCCCATCCGGCGCAGCCCGACGCCCAGGCAGTTGAGGGACCACGCCTCGTTGTTCACGTGCCCGTCCTCGCGGGCCAGCGCCAGCGCCCGGTGCAGGTGCTCCGACGCCTCTTCGGGCGACTCCGCGGCGATGGCCATGCCCAGGGTGATGCGGGCCGTCAGGGTGGGCGGCCACGCGGGGTCCGGGTGGGAGACGGCCAGCACCTCCCGGGCCCGCCGCGCCGCCTCCTGCCGGTCCCCCAGCTGGAGCAGGGCCCAGGCCTCCGAGGCGGCCGCGTGGGCCGCGCCCGCGGGGAGGCCCGCTTCCCCGTACAGCTTCCCGGCCAGGCGGAACAGTTCCAACGACTCCTCGGCGCTCCCCCGTCCCCCCTGATCCCAGCTCAGATAGCCCCGGCGCAGGGTCAGTTCGGCTTCCGAGCGGCTGTCCCCCGTCTGCGCCACCCGGAGTCCGGCCGCCTCGTACGCGGCTGCGGCCTCGGCCATCCGGCCCGCGTTGTAGCGGGCGAAGCCCAGGTCGCTGTAGGCCTCCGCCAGGCGCAGCGGATCCCCCAGGCGCTCGGCGGCGGCCAGCGAGCGTTCGAAGAGGTGGTTGAGGTGGCTCGTGCCGCAGCGCCGTGCGAAGTACGCGCGCAGGAAGCGCGGCAGCTCGCACACGTGCGCGTCCGCACCGACGGCGACCGCCGTCTCGAAGGCGGCGATCATCGTCTCGTACTCCGAAGTCAGCCAGGAGCAGGCCGCGTTCTTGTCGGCGAACCGCGGCAGTGCGGCCGGGGGCCGGCCCGCGGTGGGCGGCCGTCCCGGCGAGAGCACCGGCATCGCGGCGTCGGCGGCGGCCGCCGCGTGCACGAAGTAGTCGAGGAAGCGGCCCAGCGCACGCTCCCGATCGGCCGGGGAGTCCTGCTGCGCGCAGGCGCCCCGCGCGTGCTGGTGCACCAGGTCGTGCAGCCGGTAGCGGCCGGCCGTCGGCTGCTGGACGAGGTGTGCGTCGACCAGGTCCTCCAGCATCTCCCGGGCGCCGTGCAGCGGTACGTCCGCCAGGGCCGCGGCCGCGTACGCGTCGAAGGAGCCGCCCGGCAGCATGCCCAGCATGCGGAACAACCGGGCCTGGGACCGGTCCAGTTGCCGTACGGACATGGCGAACGCGGTGTCGAACTCGCTCGCCCCCTCCGCCAGCCGCTCCACGAGGATGCCCACCGTCCAGCCCGGCCGGTGCCGCAGCCGGGCCGCGGCCAGCCGCAGGGCCAGCGGCAGGTGGCCGCACAGCCGCAGCACCTCGGCGGCGGACTCCGGCTCGCGGGCGAGGCGGCCTTCGGGGCCGCCCGGGTCTCCGCTGGCCCGGGCCAGCAGCTCCGCGCTCTCCCGCGGGCTGAGCACGTCCAGCGACACCGGGGGCACCTCGTCCAGGCCCAGCAGCCGGTTGCGGCTCGTGATCAGGACGACGGAGTCGCCGGCGCCGGGCAGCAGCGGGCGGACCTGGTCGGCGTCGGCCGCGTTGTCGACGACCACGACGGCCCGCCGGCCCGCCAGTTCCGCGCGCCAACAGGCCGCGAGCTGTTCGAGGCCCTCCTGCGGGACCCGCTCGGACGGCACGTCGAGCGCCCCGAGCAGCATCCGCAGCGCGGAGTCCGGATCGAGGGGGTCCCGGCCTTCGGTGAATCCGTGCAGGTCCACGTAGAGCTGGGCATCCGGGTAGTCGGCGGCGAGCCGGTGTGCGGCGTGCACCGCCAGGCAGGTCTTGCCGACGCCCGCCATGCCGTCGACGGCGACGCCCCGGTGGCTGTCCACCGCGGCCAGCACGGCGGCCAGTTGGGCTTCGCGTCCGGTGAAGTCGGTTACGTCGCGCGGCAGATCGTTACGGGGCCTCGGCTGGACCTGGCGGCTGGCCTTCGGGGGCGCCGGCAGCTGGTGGGAGGACCCGAGTTCCCAGAGGGGGCGCAGCGGGCGCGGATCGCGTTTGACCAGTCGGCACAGCGCCACCACCGCGGGCCAGGGCGGCACGGTCTGGCCGCTGAGGTAGCGCGAGAGCGAGGAGGAGCTCAGTCCCGCATCCCTCGCGAGGGCCCGTACCCCGAGCCCGGACAGTTCCTGGAGCAGCCGCAGCCGTGCGGCCAGCTCGTCCTGCGGGTCGGCCTCGGCCGTCCGCCGTTCCATGTCCACGGTTCCCCCCGTATCCCTGTCCCGCCGCGCCCGAATTATCCGGGGCCGCATCTGCGCTGGTCAAGGATGTTCCGCCTGTCCCGGGGTGTCCCACCGCCATCGCCGCGGCGGGCCGCTGCGGCTGTTATGGAGTCACACCCCGAGGGGGGAACCGGAAACCCCGGAAGGCCGGAAGCCCGGCAGTCCGGAAACCCAGTAGAGGAGCACACCGAGATGCAGTCCCGCATGCAGAACCCCGCCGTCGTCCTGTCCGGTGCGATGCAGCCCATCCAGGAGATCTTCAAGGCAGTGCACTCCGGTGGGGTGGACGGGCAGATCCTGGAGCTGGTGCACCTGCGGGTGAGCCAGATCAACGGGTGCAGCGCCTGTGTGGACGGCGGCGCGAAGTCGGCCCGCAAGGCCGGGGTGAGCGACGAGCGGCTGGCCACGGTCGCCGCCTGGCGCGAGGCCCCGTACTTCACCGAGGAGGAGCGGGCCGCCCTGCTGCTCGCCGAGGCCGCGACCCGGCTGGCCGACCGTCCCGACGCGGTGAACGACGAGGTCTGGGACACGGCCGCCACCTACTTCGACGAGAAGCAGCTGGCCGCGCTCGTCCTGATGATCGGCGTCACCAACCTGTTCAACCGCCTCAACGCCACGACCCGCCAGATCGCCGGCGCGTGGGGCTGACGGGCGCGAACCGCCCCGCTTCCTAGTATGACGATCCATCCCATCACGCCCACTACCGGGAGGAAACCCGCGATGACGAACACCCAGAAGCCCGCCAAGACCGCGACCCCCGCCAAGACCGCGGCCGAGCCGTCCGCGAGGTTCACGGAGGAGGAGCGGGCCGCGATGAAGGATCACGCCAAGGAGCTGAAGGCGGCGGCCCGCCGCGGATCGCGCGCCGACAAGGCTGCGGCGGAAGAGGCCGACGTGGTCGAGAAGATCGCCGAAATGCAGGACGCCGACCGGGTCATGGCGGAGCGGATCCACGCGATCGTCAAGGAGACCGCACCCGACCTCGCGCCGAAGCTCTGGTACGGGATGCCCGCGTACGCCCGGGACGGCAAGGTCGTCTGCTTCTTCCAGAGCGCGGAGAAGTTCAAGGCGCGCTACGCGACGCTCGGCTTCAGCGACCAGGCGCACCTCGACGAGGGCTCCATGTGGGCGACCTCCTACGCCCTGACGCGGCTGACGGCCGCCGACGAGGTGAGGATCGCCGCACTCGTGAAGAACGCGGCACACTGATACCCAGCCCTGCCGATGCCGATGCGGATGTCGGCGCCGGCGCAGGACCGAGGAGAAGGATCGATCGTGCTGAAGCCCCGTGTCCTCACGATCGGTTCGGATTCCCCGCCCGCCGCGCAGGCGTCGCCGGCCGCGTCGCCGGCCGTGTGGCTGGTCGACACCGACGAGGCGGCCGGCGCGGCGGCCCGGCTGGCCCCGGAGGTCTTGGACCCGGCCGAACACCGGCGGGCGGCGGCCTTCGTGCGCGAGGAGGACCGGCGCCGCTACGTGGCCGCCCACGTGGCACTGCGGGTGCTGCTCGGCTCCCGGCTCGGCCTCGCCCCGGGACGCGTACGGATCACCCGCGCACCTTGCCCCTCGTGCGCCGGCCCCCACGGACGGCCGTTGTCCGAGGACGGGCCCGTCCACTTCTCCCTGTCGCACAGCGACCGGCTCGCACTGATCGCGCTGGGCGCGGTGCCGGTGGGAGCCGATGTGGAGGCGCTGCCCCCGGCATCGGCCGTACGCGAGCTGGCCGGGCAGCTGCACCCTCGGGAGGCCGCGGAGCTGGCGGCCCTGGACCCGGAGGAGCGCCCCGCGGCCTTCGGCCGCGTCTGGGTCCGCAAGGAGGCGTACCTCAAGGGCCTGGGCATCGGGCTCTCCCGGGGCCTGGCCCTCGATTACGTGGGCAGCGGCGACACCCCGGCGAGCGGTTTGCCGGGCTGGTCCCTGAGGGACGTGGCCGTCCCCCCGGGCTTCAGCGCCGCCGTGGCCGTATCGGGAGCGGGGAATCCCTGAACCATGTCGACGTCGCTGTCGGTGTCGGTGTCGCTGTCGTCCGGCTGCCGCTCGCCCGGCCCGGTGTCACACCGCGGGCCGTCGCGCTTACGGTCCTGCGTCCGGTCGCTTCATGGTGTTCGGCTGGGGAACCGGAGGATCCGCGGGGACGGCATGGGGCTTCATGGGACGATCAGGCTGCGCTTGCTTCTCGCTGTCCCCGCCCTCGCGGCCCTTCCCCGTCCGGCCCGAGGACTCGGATTCCGAAGGAACCGGACCCGGTCACACCTCCTCGGCGGCCGGATCGACCGTCGAGGGACGGAGCGCGGTGTTCAGAGAGGAAACCATGAATCATCTCGATGTCTTCCGGCTGCTCGACGTGGTCGCCCCCGGGCGACCGGGGAGCGACGGATACGGGCAGGTCGTGCCCGAGGACTTCGAACTGCTGCTCAACGCCCTCCCGAAGGGCCTGATCGCGGCTTCCGTCAAGCTCACTCGCTCCGAACTCCCCGTGCGTTCCCTGGCGGAGTTCACCGCGAGTGCGGCGCTGCGTCTGGAGGACATGCGGTACTACCTGCGCTCCCGCGAGCAAAAGCTGCCGCAGTCCCTCTTCCCCGAGCCCGGCGGACTGGTCCCGTGGGGCCGCACCGCGGACGACGGTGTGCTGCTCTGGGACACCGCCGCCCCCGATACCGCGGACTGGACGACCGTCCTCGCGGATTCCGATTTCCAGCTCTGGCCGGAACTCCCTTTCCCCACGTCGGAATTCATCGCGCGGGAGATCACGGGGCGCGCCGACGGGACTCCCGCGTTCGAGACGGACGCGGAGTACAGGGCCGGCTCGTGGCACCGGCTCGCGGACGCCAAGCGGGAGACGGCCAAGGCACTGGCGGACCGGGACATCACCGCGCTGGACGAGATCCTCGTCAAGCTGCGGAGCCTCGGCGTCCCGGGCGTCCGGCAGTACGCGCGCGAACTGGTGGAACAGGCTCGGCACGAGTGGCCCACCGCCCTCCCGGAGGACTACCTGGCGATCATGCGGGAGTTCCCCGGCGGGATCATCGCGGGCGCGCGGGTGTTCCCCGTCGCGGGGGCCACCTGGCTGGACGAGGACCGGCAGTTCCTGCAGTGGGGTGAGGTGGAGGGCAGGCTCATCGGCTGGCTCACCATGAAGAGCGACCCCCAGGACTGGCGGATCGCCTCCATCGAACCGGACGGCAGCTCCCTGACCCACCTCGAGGACCACACCTTCGCCACTTTCCTGCGACGCCGGCTGCACGGCAACAACTCCCTGTTCTGACGGGGCTCACGCAGAGGTCCGCCGGGGCCGGCCGCGGGGTCGGCCCCGGTGCGGCGCCCTCTCCCGGCGCGGCCGCCCCATCGAGGTCCGGACCCCTTGTCATGATCGACGTCAGGGGGATAGCGTCGTGGGCGGGCCGAGGCCCGAGGACCGTGCCCGGCCGGACCAACCCTGCGGGGGCATCCGCATGACGCCTCGTCATCGCTGCGCAGCCTCGAGGGGATCGATCGGCAGCCCGGGTTGCCGGTCCTGGTGACCGGCGCTCCACGTGTCGCCGACCAGGAATGGAAACCACAGGTTGAGTACCTCGCGCCATGCCATCCCGTTCAGCCTGATCGACCCTGCGTTACACCCCGATCCCGACGCCTGTGAGGCGTGGAGGACGCTACGGACGGAGCACCCGGTCGCCTGGTGCGAGGCCGAGGGAGACAGCCCCGGCTTCTGGGTGATCACGCGGTACCAGGACATCGCCGCCGTCTACCGCGATACGGCCCGCCTCAGCTCCGAACAGGGCAACATGCTCGGCACGTTGCTCACGGGCGGCGACTCCGCCGGCGGCAGCATGCTCGTGGTCACCGACCCGCCCCGGCACACCGCTGTACGGCGCCTCCTGCAGGGCGGATTCTCCGCCAGAGCCATGGAGCACGTCGTGGACGGCGTCCGGACGGCGACGAAGGGACTC
Source organism: Streptomyces sp. NBC_00086 (assembly GCF_026343255.1). Classification (NCBI taxonomy): domain Bacteria; kingdom Bacillati; phylum Actinomycetota; class Actinomycetes; order Kitasatosporales; family Streptomycetaceae; genus Streptomyces; species Streptomyces sp. NBC_00086. The sequence continues at coordinate 1,309,925 of NZ_JAPELZ010000001.1, forward strand.
GTCGCGGCCATCGCCGAGAAGGGAGCGGGCGACTTCGTCTCCGATGTCGCCTCGCAGATTCCGCTCATCGCCATCTGCGAGCTGCTCGACGTGCCGGCGGCGGACCGCTCGCGCATGCTCGATCTGACCATGGCGGCGATGGGCGCGGACGGCTCGGCGGAGTCCATGGAGGAAGCCGCCGAAGCCCAGCAGGACATCCTCTACTACTACGCCGGGCTCCTTCCCGCACGGCGCACGTCTCCGGGCGCGGACATCGTCAGTCTGCTGGCGGGCGAACAGGTCGACGGGAAGCCCCTCAGCGATGCCGAGGTGCTTCTGAACTGCTACAACATCATCATCGGTGGTGACGAGACGACGCGCCTGTCCGCGGCGGGTGCCGCGCTCGCCCTGATCGAGCATCCCGAGCAGTGGCAGCGGCTCCAGCAGGACGAGGGCCTGCTCGACTCTGCGGTGGAGGAAGTGCTGCGCTGGACCACTCCGGCGACGCACATCGGGCGGACCGCCACGACGGACTTCACGCTCCGCGGGTCCGAGATCAGGCAGGGCGACATCGTCACGCTCTGGAACACATCGGCCAACCGTGACGAGGACGTCTTCGCGAACCCCTACAGGTTCGACATCTCCCGCACGCCGAACAGGCACCTCACCCTCGGCCACGGACCGCACTTCTGCCTGGGCGGCCCGCTCGCCAGGGTCGAACTGCGCGTTCTGCTGGAGGAGTTGCGCTCCCAGATATCCCATATGGAGCTGGACGGAACCGTCGAGCGCGTCACATCCAGCTTCCTGTCCGGCGTCTGCCGACTGCCGGTGCGCTGCTCGGCCGGCGCTTGATCCCCAACGGCCCGGTCGGGCACGCCCGGAAGGCGGTCGAGACCGCCCCCGGCCTCCCCCTGAGGGAGGCCGGGGGCGGTCCGGCGCGGGCGTCAGCGGCCGCTGATCCAGCGGTCCTCTGCGGCGTAGTCGAAGGAGAGCGGGCCGATCGCGCGGTTCAGCAGGGGGAACGCCTCCTGCCAGGGCTGGTCGCCGGCCTCTCGAAGCAGCCACTCGACCGTCTCCGGCAGGGACTCGGCATAGCCCGTCACCGGGACGTAGCCGAGCTCCCGTTCGGCCGCCGACATGTCGAGGACCACCGGCCGTGGCGTGCACCAGGGAGAGCCGCCGAGACCGTCCTCCGGGAGGCCGTCCATGAGGACGTCCTCGGCCTCGTGGCCCATGACGGCGTCCACCGCCGCCGCGATCTCCCGGACCGTGAGAGCCTGCGGGTCGGCCGCGTTCAGGACGCGGGTACCGGGCCGGGAGGCCGCGAGCCGGATCACCTCGGCGATGTTGGCGGAGGACGAGGTGTGGAAGCGGCCCTCGCCGCGGTAGGGCATCAGGCGGATGCGGCGCTTGTCCAGGGCGCGCTTCACGAAGAACCACTCGCGCGGAAGCGGTGAGCCCGGTCCGTGGATCGCTCCCGGACGGACCAAAGTCACCGGGAGGGAGCCGCCGGAGTGGAGCAGGGTGTGCTCCAGAGCGGCCTTGCGGGTGGGGTTGGAGGTGTCGCCGGGCGCGATGACCGGCTGGTCCTCGCGGATCGGCACCGGGTATTCGGGGAAATGCGCGTCCTGGGTGTCGAATCCCCGGCCGGCGCCGTCCGCGTAGACGTTGACGGAGGAGATCACCACCGCCGAACCGATCCGGTCACCGAGTCCGAGCAACTGCCGGGCGTGACCCTCGCCGTACGCGACCATGTCCACCAGTACGTCGCACCCGTCGCCGAGCGCGGACTCCAGGGCTCCGTCCACGTCCCGGTCCAGGTGGACCGTACGGACGCCGTGGCCGGGCGGCCCGCCGGATGCCGGGGTCCGGCTGATCGCCGTCACGTCCCAGCCGTCCTCGGCCAGCCGTCGGACGACCACCCGTCCGATCTGGCCCGTCGCGCCCACCACCACTGCTGTCTTCGTCATGCAGGTGATCCTGCCCTCGTCGTCGTCGAGCCCCGGGGGCGAGAGCCGCCGGGGCGTGGGCCGGTCCAGGACCGTTCGACACTGTCCAGACAGGACGCGCGGTCGGCCGGGCCGTAGGCGACCGACCAGCCGTCGGGCACGGGTATCGCGGCGGGCCACAGCGAGTGCTGCCCCTCCCCGTTGACCAGGGCGAGGTAGCTGCCGTCGTGGTCGTCGAACGGGCCGTTCACGCGAACTCCTGACAGGTCGTCGATAGCGGACTGGCCACTTAGTCTCCCCCAGGCCGGGGCAGCGCGCCGAGGCGCTCGCCGAGGACGCGGGCGATCTCGGCCAGCGGCTCCGGGCTCAGCATGTCGCCGTGCGCGCTGTCGATCGGGTGGCTCTCGATCCGCCCGCCCGTGTACGGCGCCCAGTCGGCCGGGCGCTCGCCGTCCGGGCCCTTCCCGGCCGTCGCCTCGAAGAAGAGCACGTCCCCGTCGAAGACCTGGGAGACGTGACGCCGCTGCGCGTTGACGTTGTTGGTGAAGATCCGTGCCACCGAGGCCAGTTGGCGGTCGGTGAGCGTCGCCAGGGGGCTCCCGCGGTCCAGCAGGATCGCACGGGCCGACTCGGGTACGAGCGGGTCATGGCCCTCCGGCTGCTGCAGGCCGAGCGAGTGGAGCACTTCGGCCAGCGCCTGCGGCTCGTCGTGGTCCACCGTCCGGGCGTCGGGCCTGCGGGGATAGGCGTCCAGAAGGGCCAGTAGCGCCACCTGTTCGCCCTCGGCGCACAGCATCCGCGCCATCTCGTGTGCGACGACGCCGCCCATCGACCAGCCCAGCAGGTGGTACGGGCCGTGCGGTTGGACGGTGCGCAGGCGCGCCACGTACTCCCTGGCCATCTCCCCCAGGTCCGCGGCGGGGGGCGCGTCGCCGTCGAGCCCGCGGGACTGGAGGCCGTAGACCGGACGATCGCTCTCCAGATGCCGCAGCAGCCCGGAGTAGACCCAGCTGATGCCGACGCCGGGGTGCACGCAGAACAGCGGTTCGCGGCTGCCCTGCGGGCGGAGCGGTACGAGGACGTCCAGCGCGGCAGCCGGATCGCCCGAGTCCCGTTGCTCGGCGAGCAGTTCGGCGATCCCCGCAACGGTCGGTGTACGGAAGAGCGTGCTGATGCCGAGCTCCGCGCCGTAGAGGGAGTTCAGTCTGGCGATCAGGCGGAAGGCGAGCAGGGAGTGGCCGCCGCGTTCGAAGAAGCTGTCGTCGATCCACAGTCGCTCGGTGCCGGACTGGTCGGCACCGAGAACCTCGGCGAACAGGGCGAGCAGCTCCTCTTCCACGGGGGTACGCGGAGCCCTGCGCTCGCGGGTCGGGGCGTCGGCGCCGAGTTCCGGCGCCGGCAGCGCACGCCGGTCGAGCTTGCCGTTGGTGGTGAGCGGGAAGGCGGTGAGCGGGACCACGACCGGCACCATGTGCCGCGGCAGCAGGCGGGCCGCGTGCAGGCGCAGCGCCGAGGCGTCGGCCGTCGCACCCGGGGCGGTGACGACGTAGGCGACCAGCCGCTGTTCCCCGGGGCGGTCCTCGCGTACGACGACCGTGACCCGGGCGACCTCCGGATGCCGGGCGAGTACGGCCTCCACCTCCCCCAGCTCGATCCGGAAGCCGCGGATCTTGACCTGGTGATCGAGCCGGCCGAGGTACTCCAGGTCACCGTCGGGGCGACGGCGCACCAGGTCCCCGGTGCGGTACATCCGGGAGCCGGGTTCGCCGTACGGGTCGGCGACGAAGCGCTCGGCGGTCAGTGCGGGGCGGCCGAGGTAGCCGGTGGCCAGGCCGGGACCGCCGAGGTGGAGCTCGCCGGGAACACCGGGCGGCACGGGGCGCAGTCCGTGGTCGAGCACGTAGGCGCGGGTGTTCCAGGACGGCCGGCCGATCGGCGGCGCCTGGTCGAACGGGCCCTCGCCGAGCCAGCCCGTGGCGTACACCGGGGCCTCGGTGGGACCGTACACATTGGCGATCCTGGCGCCCGGGAAGGCCGTCGTGATCTCGTTCGCCACCAGGGCGCCGAGTGCTTCACCGGCCAGTACGACGGTGCCGGCCGTCACCCGCGGGTCCAGGCTCGGGATGAGGCCGGAGAAGACGGAGGGCACGCCGCTGACCACGGACGGTGCGGATATCGGGCCGTCCGCGAGTGTCTGTGGTTCGCCCAGGGCCAGAAGGTCGCGATGGATCCGCACGGTTCCGCCCGAGGAGAGCGGCCCGAAGATCTCGTAGACGGAGACGTCGAAGCTGATCGAGGTCGTGGCCTGCACCTGAGCCAGGCCGTCCGGAGCGAGGAACCCGGCGATCCAGGCCAGCAGGTCGGTGAGGTTGGCGTGGGAGACGATCACGCCCTTGGGGCGCCCCGTCGAGCCCGAGGTGTAGATGATGTACGCCGGATCGGCCGGTCGCGGGGCCCTCGGGCGTTCGGCATCGGTGAGGTCCCCGCCGGCATGGTCCGCGAGCCGCGGCTCGGTTTCCGGACCGTCCAGTACGAGCAGTGGGGTATCGGTGGGCGGCAGGGTGCCCGCCGTCTCGACGGTGGTCACGAGGAGTGTCGGCTCGGCGTCCCGGAGGAGCAGGGTGATCCGCTCCGCCGGGTAGTCCGGGTCGACCGGCAGATATGCCGCGCCGGTCTTCAGTACGGCGACCATGGCCACCACCAGCTCGGCCGTCCGGGGCGCGGCCAGTGCGACGATGCGCCCCGGGCCCACTCCCCGGGTGACGAGTTCGCGGGCCAGCCGGTTGGCCCGGGCGTTCAGCTGCGCGTAGTCGAGGACGGTTCGGCCGCAGACGACGGCGGGGGCGTCCGGGCGGGCCTTCGCCGTCGATTCGAAGAGCAGGTGGAAGGGTCGGCCCTCTTCGCGGGGACGGGTTTCGCCGTGCCACTGGTCGAGTTGGCGCAGCTCCGCGGTGGAGAGCAGGTCGGTCTGGTCGTAGCGGTCCTGCGGGGAGGTGGCCAGAGCGGTGAGCGCGCGGCGGTAGTAGCCGCCGATCAGATGCACCTGTTCCTCGGTGAACTGGGCGGCGTCGTAGCGGAGATGGAGGGCCACCGAGGCCGACGCGAGGTCCTGGGAGAACTCGGCCCCGAACGGGATGCTGGTGTTGGTGATCCGCCGTTCGTCGAGCACGTCGAGCTCCGCCGCCTGGTCCAGTACGGACTGGTAGACGTGGAAGCGGGTGAAGTTGAAGAAGCTCTCGAACAGTTCGCGGCCGCCGAGGTCGCGCCGGATCTCTCCCATGGGGTAGCGCCGGTATCGCTGGACTTCTATGTCGGTCCGGTTGACGGCTGCCACCAGGTCGTCCCAGCTGCCGCCGCTCAGAAGGGTGCGGAACGGGAGGGTGTTGAGGAACATGCCGAGGACGCGCTCGCCGTCCCGGTCCTCGGTGCGGCCGTTGTAGACGACACCGCTGACGACGTCCGGGGTGCCGGACAGCAGGCCGATCACCCGCAGGTGGACGGCGAGCAGGGCGGTGCGCACGGGTACGGCGAGGCGCTGGGCGCAGCGTTCCAGCCCGGCGGACACCTCGCCGGGGAGGTCCACGGGCAGGATGCGCATGTCGGGCCGCTCGGCGGGCTGGATCAGCCGCGGCAGGCTGTTGAGGTCGCTGTCCGCCAGAGCATCGACCCAGAAGGCCCGGTGCTCGGCGCTGGCGATGGCCGCCTGTTCCTGCTGGATGAACGCCCCGAAGCGGGCCTGAGGGGGGTCCGTCGCAGGGGGCCGCGAGTCCGTCAGGCCTGCGCGGTAGCGGGCGAACAGCTCGGTGATCAGGGAGCGTTCGCTCCAGCCGTCCAGGATCGCGTGGTGTTCGGTGACCCACAGCTCGAAGGTCCGGTCGGTCAGGCGCTGCACGTGCAGGCGGATGAGCGGGGCTTCCTGCCAGGAGAACGCGCGTCGCTTCTCCTCCTCGAAGCGCTGTTCCAGGGCGGCCCGGCGATCCGGGTCGGAGAGCTGGCGCAGGTCTTCGAAGGTGATCGGCGGCGCGATCCGGCGGTGCACCAACTGGAGCGGCTCGCTGAAGGACTCCAGGTCGAAGGAGACGCGCAGGATCTCGTGCTCGGCGACCATGCCGTCCAGCGCCGAACGCCAGGCCTCCTCGGACCAGTCGGCCCTCAGGTGATACCCCGTCACATTGTGATAGATCCGCTCGGCCGCGCTGAGACCGCTGTGGTACAGCATTCCCGCCTGGAGCCGGGACAGCGGGAAGGCGTCCTCGACGTGGGCCGGGAGCAGCGCGCGGTCCTCGTCGGAGACGAGCGACAGCGGCTGGTATCGCGGACGGGACGCGCCCGGGACGCCGAAGGTGGTGTGCGGAGCGAGGGCCTGGATGGTCTGGTGGCGCAGCAGGTCCTGGAGCTCGAAGTTCAGGCCGAGTTCGCGCGCGCGGCTGACGATGGCGATGGTGCGGATCGAGTCTCCGCCGAGCAGGAAGTAGTTCTCGTCGGTGCCGACCCGCTCGTGCCCGAGCACGTCGCTCCAGACCTGGACGAGGATCTCCTCGGCCCGGTTGGCCGTCGGACCGGCCGTCGAGCCGGCGGTACGGTCGAGGGCGGACAGGCGCCGCCGGTCCACCTTGCCGTTGGCGGTCAGGGGAAAGCGGTCGACCACGACGAAGGCGGCGGGGATCATGTGCGAGGGCAGAACGCCCTCCAGATGGGCCCGCAGTTCGGCCGCGCCCAGTGCGGGACGGTCCGAGACGGCGTACGCCACCAGCTGCCGGTCCGCGTTGCGGTTCTGCTCCGCGGTCACCAGAGCCTCCCGGACGTCGGGGTGGCCGGCCAGCGCGGCCTCGATCTCGCCCGGCTCGATCCGGAACCCCCGGATCTTCACCTGCTCGTCGATCCGGCCGCAGTACTCCAGTTCGCCGTCGGGCAGCCGCCGGGCCAGGTCCCCGGTGCGGTAGGCGCGCCCGGCCGCAAGGGTGACGAAGCGGCTGGCGTCGAGTTCGGGCCGCCCGAGGTAGCCGCGGGCCAGCCCGGCTCCCCGTACGTACAGTTCGCCGGGGACTCCGGTGGGTACCGGCCTGCCCCGCCGGTCGAGCAGGTCCAGGTCCAGGTCGGGGATGGGCTCCCCGATGACACTGCGGCCCTCGCCCTCGCAGTCCCGCCGGTCGATCGGACGGTAGGTGACGTGGACGGTGGTCTCGGTGATGCCGTACATGTTCACGAGCCGTGGGCCGTCCGGGTGCCGCTCGAACCACGGTTGCAGTGACCGCGGGTCCAGCGCCTCGCCGCCGAAGATGACGAAGCGCAGCGCCAGGGGGCGCTGCCGGCTGCCTGGGGACGCGTAGCCCTTGGCGTGCGCCTCCTCCGCCCGCATGAGCAGGGCGAAGGCCGACGGGGTCTGGTTGAGGACGGTCACGCCCTCTGTTCGCAGCAGCCGCAGGAAGTCCTCGGGGGCCCGGCTGATCTCGTGGGGGACGACGACGAGGCGGCCCCCGTGGGCCAGGGCGCCCCACAGTTCCCAGACCGAGAAGTCGAAGGCGTAGGAGTGGAACAGCGTCCAGACGTCGTCCGGGCCGAATCCGAACCAGTGCCCGGTGGCGGTGAACAGCCGGGTCACATTGGCGTGCGGGATCAGGGTGCCCTTCGGCTCGCCCGTGGAGCCCGAGGTGTAGATGACGTACGCCAGGCCGTCGGGCGCGACGCGGTTCGCCGTCGGCTCGGCCGGGCGCGCGGCGATGGCCTCGGCGTCGGCGTCGAGGGAGACCAGGGTGCCGGTGAAACCGTCCAGCCACTCGCCCGGCGGGCCCTGGACCACTACGTGGGTGAGTGCGGCGTCACGCACGACGTAGGCCAGCCGGGCGTCCGGGTAGGCCGGATCCAGCGGTACGTACGCCCCTCCCGCCTTCTGGATGCCCAGGATCGCGACGACCAGGTCCAGGGAGCGCTCGGCGCAGAGTCCGACGAGGACCTCGGGCCCGACTCCGAGCGACTGCAGATGCCGGGCGAGCCGGTTGGACCGCTGGTCGAGCTCGCGGTAGGTGAGGTGCTCGGCACCGAGACTGACGGCGATGGCGCCCGGGCGGGCGGCGGCGTGGCGGGCGAATTGGTCGAGGACGGTTTCCTCGGCCTCCGGCCGGCTGCCTGCGGCTCGTACGGGCGCGGAAGGGTCGGGGTCGCCCGGCGAGCGCAACTCCAGTTCGTGCACCGACAGGCCCGGGTCGCGCACGGCTTCGGTGAGCAACCGCACGTAGTGGTGGGCGAACTGCTCCGTCAGCCACTCCGGCCACGCGGCTTCGATCCGGGCCTCCCGGTCGTCCGTCACGACGAGGCGTACGGCATGACCGTGGGGTGCGGGCACCTCGTGCCGGGTGACGGTGACACCGCCCGGGATCTCGCGGACGGCGGTCGGCGTCTCCCGCCGGACGAAGGCCACCGGGAGCGGGGACGGCTCCGCGTCGTGCCAGCCGTCGTCCTCGGTGGGCTCGCCCGCGGTGCCGGGTGGGGCCAGCCTCCGGAGCCGGCCGATCACGGAAGCCAGGCCGTCTCCGTCTCCGTCGGAGAGGTCCGCGTGGACCGCTTGGGCACGGGTGAACGGACCTACGGTCCGACGGAATTCGTCGCCGCGGTCGTCGGAGTCCGAGGTCGCGATCAGGATGTCGTCGCAGTCGCTGTACCGGTTGAGCAGGATCGCGAAGGCCGCGAGCAGGCCGTCGCCGATCGAGGCTCCGGAGGCCTCGCACAGCGTGCCGAGCGCGGCCATGGTCTCGGCGGGAAGAGCCACCTCATGGGCCTGACCGGCCGAGTGTCCGGTCAGCAGGGGCAGTTGCAGCGCCGGGAACTCCCCCGGGAGTTCCGGGGCATCCGGGGCGAGGTCCATCGCCCGGCTGCCGGCGGCGCGGGCGAAGTCGGTGAACTGGCTCTTCGGAGGTTCGGGTGGGAGGACGCCCGGGGAGAGTCGGGCGTGGTAGGCGGCGAGCAGGTCCTCCAGCAGGATCTCCGCGGAGCGCTCGTCGGCGATGATCCGGTGGAGCGTCAGGCTGAGGAGCAGACCGGTGTCGCCGACGGGCTGAAGACAGGCGCGCACCAGGGGCCCCTGCTCCAGGTCGAACGGGCGGGAGAGATCATCCGCGCCGTGGCAGTGGCCGCTGCCGCTGCCGTGGTCCTCCGCCGTTTGCCAGAGTGGCGGCAGATGGTCCTCAACGGTCTGCACCAAGGTCGTGCCCTCGAACGTGAAACGAGTGCGCAGCGCGTCGTGGTGTTGCACCACCTCTTCCAGCGCTGCCCGCAGCGTGCTCGCGTCGCTCGTACCGTCGAAGGTGAGGCGCAGCGCCAGATGATGGGGGGCGTGCTCCTCGGTCAGCTCGTAGGCCAGGTACAGCTGTTGCTGGAGCGGTGTCGCCGCAGCCATGCCGACGAGCCGTGCGTAGTGCGGTGCCGTTTCCCGGCCCGTCTCATGGGTGCCCACTGATCGTCGACCCTTCTGTCGCCGGTGTCGCTAAGGAGATTGCTCGGTCCGCCTGCGCCATCCGCCCAGGGCTCTGCTCCTCGCGGCGGCGCGCGCAGCGGGCCGGGAGGGCCCCGGATGCACGGGGCCTGCGTCCTCGTCCACGGCGTCGAGATGGCGGGCCAGAGCGCGGACCGTCGTATGACGGAAGAGGTCGGCCGCGTGGAGCTGCGGGTACTGCCGCCGCAGGAGCGCGAGCACCCGCAGGATGCCGCTGGACGTGCCACCGAGGTCGAAGAACCCGGTGTCCAGCCCTGCTACGGGAGCGCCGAGGACGTGTTCCCAGGTGTCCCGGACCAGTTCGGCGGCGGCCGGGGGCTCCCCCGCTGCCGGGACCGCCGGCGGGAGGGAGACCGGTGCGGCCTCGGCCGCCCAGTCGGCCACGGTGGCCCGGTCCAGCTTGCCGTTGGGAAGTTGGGGCAGCTCTGCGGCGAGCAGCCAGCGGGCGGGGATCATCGCCGCGACGAGCGAGGTCGCGGCGTGGCGGCGCATCTCGTCGACGAACGCCGCCGGTGCGGGCACCGCCTGCTTCGAGGAGCCCGGTTCGGTGGGGACCAGGCAGGCGGTGATGGCCGTACCGTCGGCCGTGACCGTGGCCACGGCGTCCCGGACGGTGGGGTGCGCGCGCAGGACGGACTCGATTTCGGCCAGTTCGATCCGCTGGCCGAGCACCTTGACCTGGGTGTCGGCCCGGCCGAGGAAGCGGACTCCGTGCTCGGGGTCGAGGACCGCCAGATCGCCGGTTTCGTAGCAGAGGCGGCCCTCGTGCTCGCGGAACTTCGCGGAGGTCAGCTCCGGCTGCTCCCAGTAGCCGGAGCTCACGCCTTCCCCGAGGATCAGCAGTCGGCCGGGGACGCCCGGTGGCATCCGACGGCCATGGACATCGACCACCCTGCACTCCTGGCCGGTCAGCGGGTGACCGATGTGTACCGGAACTCCGGGCACCACTCGCCACACGGTGGACCAGATGGTGGTCTCGGTCGGGCCGTAGCAGTTGAGGACGGGGCCGGGGACCAGATCGGTCAGCCGGTCGGCCAGGTCGCGGGGCAAGGGCTCGCCGCCGACCAGCAGGGCACCCAGCCCGCCCAGCAGCCGGCGGCCCGCCGGGTCGTCGGCCAGGATCCGGGCCATGGTGGGGGTGCACTGGTAGAGGGCGCCGTGGGGTACCCGGGCGTCGGCGACCTCGCGGTGGCTGGTCAGCAGTACGGTGCGACCGGCGGCGAGGGGCCAGTGCATTTCGAGCCCGCTGATGTCGAAGGAGATGCTGGTGCCGGCGACGGTCACCCGGGGAGTCGAGGGCAGCTGTTCCTCGAAGGCCGCGAAGAGCGCGGACAGATTCTCGTGCCGGACGACCACGCCCTTGGGCCTGCCGGTCGTGCCGGAGGTGTGGATGACGTAGGCCTGGTCCTGCGGGCGCACCACCGGCCACTGTCCCGGCATGGTGGCGGCCACCGCGTCCGGGGCGAGTACGGGGATCTCCACGCCCTGCGGGACCAGGCCCGGGACCGCGTCCCCGATCACCGCGGCCGGCCGGGTGTCCTCGATCATCAGGCGCAGTCGACCGACGGGGTACTGGGGGTCCAGCGGAACGTAGGCCCCGCCCACCCGCCAGACGGCGAGCAGGGCGACGACCAGGGACGCCGTCCTCGGCAGACAGACGCCGACCCGGTCGCCGGGCCGCACGCCCGCCTCCATCAGCACGGCGGCAAGGCCCCGGACGCGGCGGTCGAGCTCGGCGTAGTCGAGCTGCTCCCGGTCGGTCACGAGCGCGACGGCCGCGGGCCGGCGCAGGGCGTGCTCGCCGACGCGGTCCGCCACCGTCGCCCAGGGGCTGCGCGTGACGGCCCGCCGGGGCGGTACGTCCGGGTCGGACAAGGCCAGCTCGGTGAGGGGAACGGCCGGTGTGGCCCCGAACGCCGAGAGCGCCCGGATCAGGTGCTCCGCGAACAACCGGGCCGCGGGCCCGGCCAGTGCGTCGAGTTGGTGCTCGACCGTCAGAGCGAGCGCGCCGGAGGGGTCCTGGTGGAGCGTGACGGCGAGTTCGTACTCGGCCTCCGTGGGGACGGGAGGAAGGAGCTGCCAGCGCAGGGGGCCGACGTCGAGCGCGGCCGGAGCGGTGGACTGGGTGCAGATGATCTGGGTCAGCGGTTTGCGCCCCGGGCTGCGCGCCGCTCCGACCAGCCGGAGGATGTCCTCGATGGGCAGATCGGCGTGATCGACGGCGTCGAAGAGTGCGTCGACCGCCCGGTCGAGCACCGAAGTGGTGTCGGCCCCAGCCAGCTCCAGGCGGACCGGGAGGGTGTTCTGCAGGCAGCCGATCACTTCGCTGTCCTGTGGGGTGCGGTTGGCCGCGACCGTGGCGAGCACGATGTCCTCGGTCCCGCCGTACCAGCCGATGACGGCGGCGACGGCGGCCAGCACTTGGGCGAAGGGCGTTGCGCCGCTTTCCCTCGCACGCCGGCGCAGCGTCGCGGCCGACTCGGAGGTGAGCGGCACGGACACGATGCCGTGCCCGCCCGGCCCCGTGGACGCGATCCGCGGAAGGGCCACGTCTTGGGGGCAGCCGTCGAGCCGGCCGGACCAGAACGCGTCCAGGATCGCGGCACGTTCGGGGCTCGGGAGCCTCGGGCGGTGGGTGGCGTGGGGCAGGGCCTGTGGCCCTTCCTCGTACGCACGGGCGAGCTGCCGCATCAGGACGCCGGTGGAATCCTCGTCGAACACCGCGTGGTGGACGCCCACCAAGCAGTGGGTGGTGTCCGGCGTGGTGACGATCCGGATCCTGCACAGCGGCCCCGCGCCGTGTTCGAAAGGGGCCCGGGTCTCGGCGATCCGGTCGGCGAGATCACTCCCGCGGGCCGCCCGCTCGGCCGTGATGTCCACGTCGGACGCGGGGTGGGCGTACTGCACCAGGCCTTCCGGAGTCAGGTGCAGCGAGGTCCGCAGGGCCGGCTGCGCCTCGCAGACCGCCCGTGCGGCCGCGAGCAGCCGGTCCGGATCGACGGGGCCGTGCACGCTGATGTGGTGGAGCAGTGTCGCCCTGCCACCTTGCTGGTCGAGCAGGAAGAACCTCAACTGCCCGGGATCGGCAGACCTGCCCGCAGTCCCATCCCATTCGCTTCCCGACATGGGACAGCTCCCCCGAGTGGAAATTTCGGCCGAATTTCTGCCGGTCACACTAGGAAGATCATTTTTGCCTGTCAAGCGAGTTTCACCGAAAATACACAGAGGCTGTGATTCGCAGGCGAAATTCAGCCGGATGGAATGGTTCAAGACACTGTGAGCGGGGTCACATTGATTCGATTGACCTGCGCTCTGTAACGTCGCCAAGGCTGTTCGCCCTGCTCATCGACCGACAATCGGCAGTAAGTTGACTTAGCGTCGGCTACGTGTCGATATCGCGCCCAAACGGTCGCGGATGCAGTGCGAAATCGAGACCGTCGGCCTACGGGGGCTTTTCCATGGAATTCGACACTGACTCTTCTCCAATCCTTCCCGGCAATGCAAATAATTCCGCGGAGGTTGCCGAGGGACTCTGGAGAGAAATCCTCGGCCCCGAGGCGAATATCGGTACGGGGTTCCTGGAGAACGGCGGCGACTCGTTCCGTGCGGTCCTCCTGGTCGGCAGGATCTACGAGCTGACCGGTCGGGAGATCGACTACCTCGACGTCCTGCAGGCGACCGAGGCCGACGCGATCGCCCGCCTGATCGCGATCGACAACGCGGGGAGCTGACCATGCGCCGGGAACTGGCCCCCAACCAGGTCGACCTCTACACCGCCGACCGGGCCGCGGAAGACCCCGCCACCTACAACGTCACCGCGGTCTACCGGATCACCGGGAAGCTCGACCCGGTGCGGCTCGCCGAGCGGTTCGAGCTCCTGCTCGACACCCATCCCGTACTCGCCGCGCGCGTCCTGGAGGACGGCGGGACCTGGTACCTGGAGACGGCGCCGAACCGACCGCGTCTGCACCGCGTCGACCTTCCGGTCGAACGCGACGGCGCGGAAGCCCGCCTGCGGGTGCACAGCGAGCTGACGCACCCGCTGGACCTCGCCACCGGACCGCTGCTGAGGGCGACCCTCCTCACCTACCCGGCAGGAACCGCCGACCTCGTACTCGTCGCGCACCACCTCGTGGTCGACGCACCGTCCCTGGAGCTGATCGCACGCCGGCTCCTGGTGGGCGAGGAGACGAAACCCGTCCACACCTTTGCCGACTGGTCGGCCGCGGCTCGCGACCGGCTGCCCGGGCGGGCCGGACGAGCGGCCGAGATCCGGGCCGAACTGGCGGCCGCCGACACCCTCCCCTCCCTGGACTGGGCGGGCGAGCCCGGCGGCACGGGAGCCGCCGGAGGCGGCACCGCCGAGGCGGACGTCCCCGCCCACCTGCACGACGGCGTCCGGAAGCTGGCCTCGGAACTCGGGATCGCCGCCCATTCGGTCTTCCTCGCCGCCGCCGGCTTCGTTCTCGGCCGGAACTCCGCCTGCGCCCGACCGGTCGTCGGCACCACCGTCTCCCGGCGTTCGCCGGCGCACGCCGCCACCATCGGGTACTTCAACAACACCGCGGCCATCCCGGTGCACCTTGACGAGGACTCCCTCGTCACCGACTTCCTGCGGGCCGTGCACGGCCGCAGCGTGCAGGCCTACCGCGACGCCGACTTGCCACTGTCCAGCGTCCTGCCGGAGTCGGGTCTCGCCGCACCCCAGCTGGTCGTCTCGGCCATCGCCGCTCCGCCGGAGCTGCGGGACGGGGACCTGCTCGCCGTTCCGCACCGGGACGAGGGGCTCGGGACGGCCCATTTCCCGTTGACCCTCGGCCTGTACCAGGAGCCCGACCGCCCGGCCGGCATCAGGATGCTGCTCCGTCATCAGCGGAGCCTGGTCACCGAGACGGCAGCCGCCCTGTTCTGCCGTCAGGTGGTGTCCGTACTCGCCGCCTTCACCGAGAACCCCGGGCAGCGGCTCGACGCGGTGGACACCTTGCCGGCCGCCGAACTCGCCCGTCTGCTGGCGACCGGCCGGGGCGAGGCGCTCGGTGAGCCCGCGGCCGCGCTGACCGAGCTGTTCCAGCGGCAGAGCCGTGATGCCGCCGGGCGCACCGCCGTGGTCTGCGGGAACGACCGGCTCAGCTACCGCGAACTCGACGACCGATCCAGGTCGCTGGCCGCCGCGCTGATCGAGGCGGGTGTCCGGGTGGGCGACCGGGTCGGTGTCTGCCTGGACCGCGGGGTGGGCCAGGTGCTCGCCGTGCTCGCGGTGCTGCGTGCGGGCGCCGCCTACGTCCCCCTCGACCCGGACTACCCCGCGCAGCGCCTCGCCTTCATCGTCGAGGACACCGCGATGCGCACCGTCGTCACCCAGCCCGGGATGCTGGCCGACATCGAAGGCCTGCGCAGCATCCCGGTGACCGCGGAACCCGAAGACGGCTCCCGGCCGTTGCCGGCCGTGGGCCCCGACACCACCGCGTACGTCATCTACACCTCCGGATCCACCGGCCGTCCCAAGGGCGTCCTGGTCAGCCATCGCAACGTGGCCGCCCTGCTGGCCGCGACGCGCGGGGAGTACGCGCCGGGCAAGGACGACGTGTGGTCGTACTTCCACTCGCTCGCCTTCGACTTCTCCGTGTGGGAGATCTGGGGCTGCCTGCTGAGCGGCGGTCGCCTGGTCGTCGTCCCGTACGACGTCTCGCGCGACGCGGAGGCCTTCCACGGCCTGCTGCGGACCGAGGGCGTGACGGTCCTCAACCAGACGCCGTCCGCGTTCGCCCAGCTGCTGAACACCGAGGCGTTCCAGGGCGGAGGCCTCGCCGTGCGCCTGCTCGTCTTCGGTGGCGAGGCCCTCGACCGGGGCATGCTGCTGCCCTGGCTGGACCGGTACCCGGCGGACGTCTGCCGGCCCGTCAACATGTACGGGATCACCGAGACCACCGTCTTCTGCACGTGGCACACCGTCGACCTCGCCGAGGCGCGGCGCGGCAGCCGTTCGATCGGGCGGCCGCTGCCCGGGTGGGACATGTACGTCCTGGACGGTCGCGGGCGCCCCGCTCCTCCCGGCGTACCCGGCGAGATCCACGTCGGCGGGGCCGGTGTGACGCAGGGCTATCTGAACCGGCCCGAGCTGAACGCCGACCGGTTCTCCGAGGACCATCTGAAGGGTTGGCCCGACCGGCGCCTGCTCTACCGCAGCGGCGACCTCGGACGCTTCCTCGCCGACGGCTCGCTGGAGTACCTGGGCCGGCTCGACGACCAGGTGAAGATCCGCGGACACCGCATCGAACTCGGCGAGATCCGGCACGCCCTGCTGGAGGACCGCAGGGTCCAGGCCGCCGCGGCGCTGGTCCGCACGCCCGGCGGGTCCTCGACCGCCAGGGTGGACGCGTACGTGGTCACCGAGGCTCAAGGGGACCTCGCCGACATCCGGCAGCTGCTCGCCGAGCGGCTCCCCGGGTACCTGCTGCCCGCCACCCTCACCGCGGTGCCCGAGCTGCCGCTCACCGCGAACGGCAAGCTCGACGCCGCCCGGCTCCCGGATCCGCAACCGGCACGGAGCGACGCGGCCGCGGTTGCGGTGCGGGCCGAACGCTCGGGCCCCGAGGCCGCCATGGCCGGCGTCTGGCAGGACGTCCTTCGCGTCCCCGTCGACCCGGACGACAACTTCTTCGACCTCGGAGGCACCTCCGTGCAGGCGGTGCTGCTGGCCGCTGCCCTGCGGGAGCAGGGCTTCCCCGACATCAAGGTGCGCGACGTGTTCCGCAACTCGACCCCCCGTCGGCTGGCGGCCGTCCTCGGTTCACGCCAGGACGACGCGCAGACCGTACGCACAGCAAGGAGCGGGGCATGACAGAGCCGGACAATGCCGTTGCCGTGATCGGGATGGCGCTTCGGGCCCCGGGGGCGTCGAACCCTGAGGCCTTCTGGTCGAACCTCGTCCGCGGCGAGGTATCGCTGCCGGCGGCCCGGGCCACGTCCACGGCCTCCGCGGATACGGACGCGGATACGGACGCGGACTCGGACGGCGGTGGACTGCCCGCCGGGCAGATCGACCGTTTCGCCGAGTTCGACACCGAGCTGTTCGCCATGCCCCCCGCTCACGCCGCCCTCACCGACCCCCAGCACCGGGTGCTCTGCGAACTGGTCTGGGAAGCGCTGGAGGACGCGGGCCTGGACACCGAGCGTTCCACCGACCGGGTCGGCGTCTTCGTCGGCAGCGGTCCCGACTCCTACCTGCACGGCAACGTCCTTCCCGCCCGGCGGACCGTGCGGGCCCATGGCTTCGAGCAGATCCAGTTCGGCAACTCCCGCGACTACCTGGCCACCTCGCTCTCCTACCGGCTCGGCTTCACCGGTCCCAGCATCACGGTGCAGACGGCCTGCTCGACCTCCCTCGTCGCCGTTCACCAGGCGGTGCGCAGCCTGCTCACCTACGAGTGCGACGTGGCCATCGCGGGCGGGGTGACCGTCTTCCCGGTCGAGCAGCCCCGGTACGACTGGTCCGAGGGCGGCATCCATTCGCCGGACGGGCGCTGCCGCAGCTTCACCCAGGGCAGCCTGGGTACGGTCCCGTCGAGCGGGGCGGGGGTCGTGGTGCTGCGCCGGTCGGCCGACATCGCCGCCGGCCCCGGGCCCGCCCGGGCCCACATCGTCGCCAGCGCCGTCAACAACGACGGCGCCGACCGGATGGCGATGTCCGCGCCCAGCCCGCGCGGCCAGGCCGAGGTGATCCGTGAAGCCCTCGAAATCGCCGGGCTCAGCGCCGGTGACATCGGCCACATCGAGGCCCACGGCACCGGAACGGTCCTCGGCGACCAAGTCGAACTGGCCGCGCTCGCCGAGGTCTACGGGACCGGCGCCGCCGGTCCCCGCTGCGCGATCGGCACGGTGAAGCCGAACATCGGCCACACCGACACCGCGGCCGGTGTGCTGGGCCTGATCAAGACGGTGCTGGCGCTCCAGCACGACGTGCTCCCCCCGGTGCCGGCCCAGCCGGGCGACGGTCCGGACGCCGAGCTCGGCGACGCCCGCTTCTTCATCCCCCGTCAGGCTCAGCCTTGGGGCGGCCGGCTGCCGAGGGGGGCCGCCGTCAGCTCCTTCGGCCTCGGCGGTACCAACGCGCACATGATCCTCGCCCCTGCCGACGCGACACCGGGCCCCACCGAAGCCGCGGCCGGATCCGCCGGTCACCGTGTGGCGGTGCTCTCGGCCGCCGGCCCGCAGGCACTGAGGGACAAGGCCGCGCACCTGGCCGACTGGCTCGGCGGAGCCGGTGCGGACACCGAGCTCCCCGCGCTGCTCGGCACCCTCTGGTACGGGCGCCGCCGGCTCGCCCACCGCGCGGCCGTCGCCCTGCCCGCGGAGCCGGCGGCCGCTCGCGAACGCCTGCAGGAGTTCCTGCGGGAGACCGCAAAGGACGCCGGGCCCCGGCCGGCGGTATCCGAGCCGGCGGTGGCCGTGCTGTTGCCGGGACAGGGCGTGAGTCTGGCGGGGATCGGCGCTCAGTCGGCCGAGGAGGACCCCGCCTTCGCGGCCGATCTCGCGCGGCTGCACGACCTCGTGCTGCGCGTCGGCGGTCCGGATCTGCGCGGCAGCGCCGCCTGGCCGGGCGAGGACCCGCGGCTCCTGGACACCGCCGTGGTGCAGCCGTTGCTCTTCAGCCTCGGTCTGGCGTCCCTGTGGCGGCTGGAACGCCGCGGGGTGCGCCCGGGCACGCTGCTCGGGCACAGCGTCGGCGAACTGACCGCGGCCGCGTACGCGGGCGTGTTCAGCGTCGAGGATGCCGCTGCGGCCGTCGTACGGCGCGGGGCGCTGATGGGTGAAGCACCCGCCGGGGCGATGCTCGCCGTCCCGCTGGGCGAGCGGGCCGCCCGGGATCTCGCGGCCGGGCTGCCCATCGACGTCTGCGGCGTCAACGGCCCCGACGCGACGGTGCTCGGCGGCGGACTCGACGCGGTGACCGAGCTGGAGCGGCGGTGCGCCGAGCGCGGGCTCGTGACGATCAGGCTCGGCACCGCCCACGCCTTCCATTCCGAGGCGATGCAGCTGGCCGCGGACCGGTTCGGGGAGTTCCTCGGCGCTACGAGCCTGTCGGCTCCCCGGCTCACGGTCATCTCCAATCTCACCGGATCCGCGTTGACCGACGCCCAGGCGACCGACGCGTCTTACTGGGCCGCGCAGTTGCGCGGAACCGTGCGTCTGGCGGACGGGGTCCGGACCCTGCTGGCCGGACGTCCCGATGTGGTCGTCGGCCTCCACCAGGGCCGGGCGCTCACCAACCCGGTGCGCAGGGCGGCCCGGGTCCAGGGCGGGGAGCCGGCGCCGAGGGTCATCGAGATGCTCGGCCGGTCCGGCCAGGATGAGGTACTGGCCTGGGAGGACGCGCTGGCCCGGTTGTGGGCGGCCGGTTGCGCGGTGGACTTCGAGCCGCCCAGGCCCCTCCGGCCCACGGCCCTCCCCGGCTACCCCTTCGCGGCCACCCGGCACTGGATCGACGCCCCGCTCCCCGCGCCTTCTCCCGCCCCGGCGGGCGACTCCGTACAGGCCCGGGATCAGGGTGTCGAAGGCCTGCCCCGGCCGGAGGAGCCGGCAGAGGACGGCGGGGAGATCGCCACCGTGATCACCGGCATCTGGCAGGAGGCGTTCGGCGGCGACCCGCTCGGCCCGTCGGACAACTTCTTCGCCCTCGGCGGCACTTCGCTGCAGGCCGCCCAGCTCATCTCCGTGGTCAACGACGCCCTGCTGCTCGGCGCGGGCCTCGGAGACCTCTACGAGCACTCCGACCTCTCCGCGTTCGTCGCCCGCGCCGAGGAGCTCGCCGCCGGGCGCGATGACGCCGAACTCCTCCGCCTGCTCGACGAGATGGAGGACACCCAGTGAACGACCTGTCCCGGCGGCTGGCCGCCCTGACGCCCGAACAGCGGCGCCTGATCGGCCAGGAGATGCGCCGGAGCACCAGCCGTACCGCTGCCACGGACACCGGCGCCGGGGCTTCGGGCGCGCCGGCCCGGCAGAGCCTGTACCTCTTCGCCAGCGCCGACGCCGTCCCCGCGCCGGAGTACTACCGCTTCGTCCTGGACTCGACGGCCCTGGCGGACACGGCGGGACTGCACGCCGTCTGGCTGCCGGAGCGGCACTTCGTGGACTTCGGCGGCCATTCGCCGAACCCGGCGGTGCTGGCGGCCGCCATCGCCGTGCGCACCGAGAAGCTGCACATCCGGGCCGGCAGCGTGGCCGCGCCACTGCACCACGCGGCGCGGGTCGCCGAGGAATGGTCGATGGTCGACAACCTGTCGGGCGGGCGCACCGGCATCTCGTTCGCCAGCGGCTGGCACCCGGACGACTTCGTGCTCTCCCGCACGGACTACGCGCAACGCCGCGAGAGCACCGGGCAGATCATCGAGCAGGTACGGGCGCACTGGCGGGGCGAGGCGGTGAGCCACCCCACCACCGCGGGCGGCCGGGCCGCCGTCCGCACCGGCCCCCGACCCGTACAGCCCGAGCTGCCGGTGTGGCTCACATCGGCCGGCAATCCGGAGACGTTCGCCGCCGCCGGACGTGCGGGGTACGGGGTGATGACGGCGCTGCTCGGCCAGACGCTGCCCGTGCTGCGGGAGAACATCGCCCGCTACCGCGAGGCATGGCGCCTCGCCGGTCACGCGGGAGAAGGCGATGTGGTGACGATGGTGCACGCCTACGTCAGCGACCGGCCCGACCTGGAGGACTTCCTGCGGCCCGCCATGCACGGCTATCTGAGGGCGTACCGCAACCAGACCACGGCCGTTCCCGGCGAGGACGAGGAACTGCTCCTGGAGAGCGCCTACCTCAACTTCCTGTCGGGCCCCTCGCTGCTCGGCCCACCGGAGAAGGCCGCCGCGGTGCTGGGCCAGTTGAAGGCGGCGGGCGTCGACGAAGTGGGATTCCTGGTGGACTTCGGCCTGCCCACCGCCGAAGTGCTGGCGGCCCTGCCCGCCCTGTTCGCCTGTGTACCCGCGGAGCGTGCCCGATGAGCTCCGACAAGGCCGCGCTCGCGGCCCGCCTCGCCGGGCTCGATCCGCGGCAGCGGGCCGCTCTGGCGGCCCGGCTGTCCCAGAACCGCTCGGGCCGCAGTCCCCTGCGGCCCAGGCCCGGCCCGCGCGACACCTTCCCCGTCGGCATGGACCAGGAACGGCTCTGGATCCTCGACCAGCTCTACCCCGGCACCACCACCTACACCCTGGGGTTCGGGCTGCGCTTCCTCGGCGAGTTCGACCGGCAGGCCTTCACCACCGCGGTGGACACCGTGGTGCGCCGGCACGAGCTGCTGCGCTGTTCCATCGAGGTGGACGGCGTACAGCCACGCCTGCGGCTGCACCCGGACCGCGGGGCCGACCTCGAATTCACGGATCTGGCGCACGGGCCCGAGGACGAGCGGGAGCAGCGCCGGGCCGCGTACGTCCGGCAGCAGGTCCGAAAGCCCTTCGACCTCTCGCGCGATCCGGTGCTGCGGATCGGGGTGGCGCACCTGGGCGGTGGCGACCACCAGATCGTCCAGACCATGCCGCACTCGTTCACCGACCAGTGGTCCTACGTCCGGCTGAACCAGGAGCTGATAGAGGCGTACCGGTCCGTCAAGGAGGGCAGGGAAGCGCAACTGCCGGAACTCCCGGTCCAGTTCGGCGACTACGCGCAGTGGCAGCGGGACTACTTCGCGAGCGAGAACGGCGAGCGGCACCGCGCCTTCTGGCGCGAGTACCTTGCCGACCTCCCCGACAAGCCGCTCCTGCCGTACGACCACTCCACCGAGACCGAGGACCGGACCGGCCGCCAGTACAACTTCGTACTGGACAAGGAGACGGCGGCCGCCTTCATCGCCCGTGCCAAGCAGGCGCGCAGCACCGTCGCCAACGCGATGACCGCCGCGTACGCCGCTCTGCTCTTCGAGGAGAGCGGCGTACGGGACATCGTCATCGGGGTGCCGAGCGTGACCCGCAGCCAGGCGGCGGTCAAGGACATGGTCGGCTTCCTGCTCACCAATGTGCCGATCCGGATCCGGATCCCCGAGGAGGCGACCCCGAACGCCATCCTGGCCGCCACCCAGGCGGCGGGCGCCGCCGTCGCGGAACACCACGAGACGCCGTTCGGCGAGATCGTGCGGGCCGCCGCGCCCGAACGGTCCGTCCACAGCTATCCGCTCCTGAAGACCATGCTCGTCCACCTCGATCTCGCCGAGACGGTCGCCTACGAGGTGCCCGGCGCCGTCGTCTACGCGAACGCGGTGCCCGAGGGCATTTCGTCGATGGATGCGACGGTCGCCTGGTGGCATCTGGGCGACCTCGTCTACGGGCGGTTCGAGTACCGTACGGCGCTCTTCGAGCCGGAGACCGTGGAGCGCCTGGCCCGACGGCTGCTGCAGTTGGTGGAGCTCTTCGCGACCGCCCCCGACACACCGCTCACCAGCCCGCGCGACGAGGCCGGGGCGATCGTCACCGCCGCATGGTGTGAGGCGCTCGCCGTGCCCTCGACCGCCGCGCACGAGGGTTTCGCCGCGAGCGGCGGCACTCCGCTGCTGGCCGTACGCCTGGCCCGGCTGCTGAAGGCCCGGGGGTTCACCGTCGGTCCCCGGGACATCGACTCCCGGACCACTCCCGGCGCCCTCGCCGAACTGCTGCTGTCGCGAGGGAACCCCGTCCTGGCCGACGGCGCCTCCGCCACCGAGATACCCGGCCGGGCCGGGGTCTCGGAGCAGTACCTCGAAGACCTCTTCGCCGCCACCCGCGGTGTGCACAAGGAGAACCGATGACCCCGGCCCCCCCGTCCGAAGCCGCAGTGGTGCGCCGTCGCCGGCCTCTGGTGATCCTGCTGATCGCCCACTACCTGTCCTCGTTCGGCAACGCGGTGACGTTGGTGACGGTGCCGCTGTACGTCCTCGGAGTGACCGGCAGCTCGTTCTCCACCGGCCTGGCCGGCTTCGCCAACACCCTGCCGCTGATCTTCGCCGGAGCGGTCGGCGGGGTCTGGATCGACCGCGTCGGCGGGAAGTGGGTGAGCGTGTTCTGCGATCTCCTCGCCGGCGTGTTCATCGGCCTGATCCCGCTCCTCAACGACACCGTGGGACTCTCGCTGCCGGTCCTGATGGGACTGCTCTTCGTCCGCAGCCTCGGCTCGACGCCGAGCGGCGCCGCCCGGCAGAGCACGATCAAGCCGCTCGCCGAACTGGCCGGAGTACGGCTGGAGAGCGCCAACTCATGGCTCCAGGCCGGTCCCAGGCTCGGTCTCCTGATCGGCGCGCCGCTGGCCGGCCTGCTCGCCGTCGCCGCCGGTCCGGTGCTCGGCATGTACATCGACTCCGCGACCTTCCTGCTCTCCGCGCTCCTGATCGCCCTGGCCCTGCCGGCCGGGAAGATCGCGCCCGGCTCCCGGCAGCAGGGCTTCCTGCGCCAGCTCACCGAGGGCGTGGCGCTGGTCAAGCAGATCCCCGTGATCGGCGCGATGACGGCGTTCGTCTTCGTCACCAACCTCCTCGACGACGCCTTCGCCCCGGTCATCCTGCCGGTCTACTCCGACCAGGTGCTCGGCGGCGGCCAGTACCTCGGCTGGCTGCTGGCCGCCTCCGGTTGCGGCGCCGTGGCCGGCACCTTCCTCTACGGTCCCGCCAGCAAGCGCCTGCTCACCAGCCGCCGCTGGACCCTGCTGGGATGCTTCGCGGTCATCGGTGTGCTGCGGCTGGCCTTCGGCGCCGAGCTCGGCCCGGTCCTGAGCATCGCGGTCTCCTTCCTCCTCGGACTGGCTGCCGGACCGCTCAATCCGGCGCTCTCCACCGTGATGCTGGAGAAGGTTCCCGAGGCCATGCGCGGACGGGTCTTCGCGCTGACCGGAGCGGTCGCGATGAGCGCCGCCCCGGTGGGCATCCTGGCGGCCGGCTGGGCCATCGACGGCATCGGCCTGCGCTGGACCCTGTTCGTCTTCGGTACCAGTTACCTCGTCCTGGTCCTCGTCTCGCTGCGCCGGCGTGCACTGCACGACATGGACACCCCGCCCCTGCCCGAGGAGCCGGACCCGGGAGCCGGGACGCCGACCACGGCGGACGCGGCAGACGCGGCAGACGCAGCGGACACGGCGACCACGGTGGACACGGCGGCAGGGGGCCCGCAGGGGACGTCCCGCGGGACGGTCAAGGAACAGGCCCGTGACTGACCGCTCCGAGGGGCGGGTGCGGCCCGCCTCCGCGCTGGAACGGCAGTTCTGGCTCGGTGAGCGGATCGCCCCGTCGAGCCCCGCCAACTGGGTTCTCGCCCACGTCCGCGCCGACGGGCCGGTCGACCTCCCGTCGCTCGACGCCGCGCTGGCCGCGGTGGCGCACCGCCAGGAGGCCCTGCGTACCGGCTTCCGCATCGAGGACGGCGAGGTGGTGCGCGTACTCCTCGCGGAGTCGGTCGCCGAGCCGGCGCTCCGCCTCGCTCCCGGCACGGGCTTCGACGAGGCCGCCGCCGCGCTGCTGGGGCCCGGAACCTTCGACATCACCGCCGGGCGGGTGCACCGCGCAGCCGTCGCACCCGATGCGCAGGGCGCCACGGTCTTCCTGGCGGTCCACCACATCGCCTTCGACGGCCTGTCCCAGGAGATCTTCGCCTCCGACCTGGCTCAGGCCTATGCCCGGGCCGTGGACGGCGGTGACCCTCACCTGCCCGTACGGGAGCGGCAGGCCGTGCCCTCTCTCGATCCCGGGCGGCGCGCGACGCTCGCGGCGCACTGGCGCGCCCTGCTGACCGGTGCGGACGACCTGCCCGGCCCCATCGGCGGCACGGCGGCCGCAACCGGCCCGAGCCAGCGGGAGCTGGCGGCGGCCGGCATGGCCGAGGTGCGCACCGCCTACCCGGCGGCCGGGTGGCAAGCGGTACG
Source organism: Streptomyces sp. NBC_00086 (assembly GCF_026343255.1). Taxonomy (NCBI): domain Bacteria; kingdom Bacillati; phylum Actinomycetota; class Actinomycetes; order Kitasatosporales; family Streptomycetaceae; genus Streptomyces; species Streptomyces sp. NBC_00086. The sequence continues at coordinate 1,334,213 of NZ_JAPELZ010000001.1, forward strand.
CGAGCAGGCCCGGCGCAGCGCCTGCTCCCCGTACGCGGTGCTGCTCGCCGCCTACGGCAGGGCGCTCGCCGAACTGACCGGCGGGGCCGGCTTCTGCATCGGAACCCCGGTGGCCGCCCGGGAGCCCGACCAGCTGGACGAACTGGGCTGCCTGATCAACACCCTGCCGGTCCGGATGCCCGAGCTGTCCGCACCCGGTGTGGTCCAGCGGGTGTGGGCCGCCGTGGGCGACGGCATTGTGGGCGCCGAGCTGCCCTGCGACGAGATCATCCGGGCCGTACGGACCACCGCGAGCCGCCGGATGCCCGTCTACCAGGCCCTGTTCGCCTTCGAGAGCTGGCGGCGTGCCGAGCACCCGGCAGGCCCGGTACGGATGCGCGCCCTGCCGGTGAGGCCGATCGGCGGGCAGGCCGAGATCCAGCTCCAAGTCGGCGAGATGCCCGACGGGACCCTGGAGTGCATCGCCCAGGCCTCGCTGAACGGGCCCTGGCCGCAGCATCTGCCCGGGCTCCTGAACGCCTTTCACGATCACCTCGGCCGTCTGGCCGCCTCCTGCGACTCACCACGCACCCTCACCACGGAAGGCCCCGCATGACCATCAGGCTGATGTGCCTGCCGTACGCGGGTGCGGGAGCCGGGGTCTTCCGCCCCTGGCTGCACCGGGATTCCGCGGTCCTACGGGCCGTTCCCATCCAAGTCCCGGGCCGGGAGGAGGAGTTCACGGAGCCCTTCTACGCGACCATGGCCGAGGCCGCGGCCGGCACCGCGGAACGCATCCGGGCGGCTGCCGGGACGGAGCCGTTCGTCGTCTTCGGGCACAGCTTCGGCGCGACACTGGCCTACGAGGCCACGCACCATCTGATGGCCACCGGCGGCCCGGTCCCCGATCACCTCGTCGTCAGCGGCGCCGTCAGCCCGCGCCACCGCCAGGCCGAAGCGCTCGACGGCGACGACGAGGAGGTGGCGGCCCAGGCGGCGGCCATCGCCGGCCGGCCCATCGCGGCCTTCGCCGACCCCGCTCTGCGCGCGATCCTGCTGCCGGCGATGCGCGCCGACGTCAACCTGCTGGCCGGCTACGCGCCGTCCACCCTCTCCCCTTTGCCCATGCCCCTCACGGCCGTCCGGGGCGAAGCGGACCACCTCGCGCCCGCCGCCGAGTGGCTGGACTGGTCGACGTTCACCTCCGGCGCGTTCCGGACGGTCCAATTCGGCGGCGGTCACATGTACTTGACGGAGCAGTGGTCCGAGCTGTGGAAGACGCTTGAGGAGCTGGTGTGAGCACGCCCGCCGCCATCGTGGCGGATCCGACCTTCACCCCGGCCACCCAGCGTGACCTGCTGCTGCGCGGAGCCGAGGCCCTGACCGCGGCAGACCCGGAGCTGGCCGGCCTGCTGGACGCCGAGGCCGCCGGCCAGCAGGCGACCCTGGCCATGGTGGCTTCCGCGAGCGTCGCCGCCCCCTCCGTGCTCGCCGCCGCCGGCGCGGCCATCGCCAACGTGACCGCGGAGGGCTATCCGGGCGCCCGCTACCATTCCGGCGCGGTCCGCTTCGACGCGGTCGAACGGCTGGCCGTCACCCGGGCCAAGGCCGCCTTCGGCGCCCTCTACGCCAACGTCCAGCCGCACTCGTGCTCGTCGGCGAATCTCGCCGTGCTGAACGCGCTCGTCCCGCCCGGGGGAACCCTGCTCAGCCTGGACCTGGACTCCGGCGGCCATCTGACGCACGGCTCCCGGGCCTCGATGACCGGCAACCACTTCCACGCCGTCCACTACGGGCTGGACCGCGACGGCCGCATCGACTACGCCCAGGTCGCCGCGCTCGCGCGCCTGCACCGCCCCAAGGTGCTGATCGCCGGCGCCAGCGCCTACCCCCGCACCATGGACTTCGCCCGGTTCCGCGCCATCGCGGACTCCGTCGGGGCCTATCTCGTCGCGGACATCTCCCACATCGCCGGACTGGTCGCCACCGGCGAACACCCCAGCCCGATCGACCACGCCCACGTCACCACCACCAGCACCTACAAGCAACTGGGCGGCCCGCGCGGTGGATTGATCCTGATCGGCCGGGACCACGACGCTCCCGCCCCGGGCGGCCGCGGCACGCTCGCCGGCCTCATGCAGCGCGCGGTCTTCCCGCAGTCCCAGGGCACGCCGAACCCCGCGGCGATCGCCGCCAAGGCCCGCGCGCTGAGCCTGGTCGCCACCCCCGACTTCCAGCGGACCGCCCGCCTGATCATCGAGGACGCCCAGGCCGTGGCCGCCGCCCTGGAGGCCCGCGGGCACCGGGTGCTCACCGGTGGCACCGACAACCACATGGTGCTGCTGGACCTCCGCGGCCAGGGCCTGACCGGGGTGATCGCCGAGGGCGCCGCGGAGGACTGCGGCATCCTCACCAACCGCAACCGGATCCCCGGCGACACCAGGCCGCCGCTGGTCACCAGCGGCCTGCGGCTGGGCAGCAACGTCATGGCCCAGCGCGGCATGGGCCCGGCGGAGGCAGCCGAGTGCGCCCGTCTCCTGCACACCGTCCTGACCGCGACCACGGCTCTCGGGGACACCTCGTACCGCCTCGACCCGGAGGTACGAGAACACGTACGGGGTGAAGTGGCCCGCCTGTGCGCGCGACACCCACTGCCGGGCTACGGCCGCTGAACGCCTCCGCCACCAAGAGGGAACCATGACATCGAACGAGACCATCGGCAGGCCGCAGGACGGCGCCGGACCCCGGCTCCCCCTTCCGCCGGACCACCCGCACCGCTCCGCGACGCCTCGCCGCACGGCCGTGCGGCACATCCTTCTCGATCCCGCGTACGAGAAGACACTGACCGCCGTCGGGGTGCCCGAGGACGTCCTCGTCGCCACCCTCGGCGCGCTGCTCCATCGCCTGACCGCGCAGACCGCGATGAACCTGCCGGTCGACTGGCAGGAGGCCGGGACGGTCGGTGTGGGGCTGTCGTTCGTCGGCGACCCGACCGTGGGCGAGTTGACCGAGGCGGTCACGGCCCGAAGGGGCACGGTCGCCGTACCCGCCGCCGTCCGAGTCGAGTTGGGCGAGGCCGGACCGGACGGCGCTCCGGCGGGACTCCAGATGGCCCTCCTGCCCCTCGGCGAGGACGGTCGCCGCCTCGAACTCCACTACGATGCGGGGCTGTTCGCCGCCGAGACCGCCGACCGCCTCCTCGGGCACTTCCACACCCTGCTCGATGCCGCGCTCGCCGAGCCGGACCGCCCGGTGTCACAGCTGCGGCTGCTCACGGCCGACGAGCTGCACCGGATCCTGGTGACGTGGAACAGCACGCAGACCCCTCTCGCCCATCGGGACTGCCTGCACCAGGAGTTCGAGGACCGGACGGCCGGCGCACCCGACGCCACCGCGGTGATCAGCGGCGCCGACCGGTGGACCTACCGGCAGGTGAACGAGTCGGCCAACCGCCTCGCCCACCACCTGCGCGGACTCGGTGTCGGCCCCGGCACCTGCGTCGGCATCTGTCTGGACCGTTCGCCCGAGCTGCTGATCGCCCTCCTCGGCGTACTGAAGGCGGGCGGCGCCTACGTGCCCCTGGACCCCGACTATCCCGCACAGCGCCTCGCGACAATGGTGTCCGGCTCCTCCTGCGCCGCACTGATCAGCCGCAGCGACCTCGCCGGCAACCTTCCGTCTCCGGCGGACGGCCACCGGGCCGAGCTACTGCTGCTCGACCGTGACCGGGCAGTGCTGCAAGCCGGCCCCGAGCACGACGTCGAGAGCGGCGCGGGCCCCGACGACCTCTGCTACGTCATCTACACCTCGGGATCGACCGGTGAACCCAAGCCGATCGCGCTGCGTCACCGCGGTGTCCTCAACAACCTCACCGACCTCAACACCCGCTTCGAGCTGGGCCCGCAGGACCGCGTGCTGGGACTCTCCTCGCCCAGCTTCGACATGTCCGTCTACGAGTTCCTCGGCATCACGGCCGCGGGCGGCACCGTAGTCCTGCCCGACCCCGGCCGGGCCAAGGACCCCGCGCACTGGGCGCACCTGCTGGACGAGCACCACGTGACGGTCTGGAACTCCGCTCCGGCCCTGCTGGAACTCATGACGGAGCACCTGGAGACCACGGATTGCGCCCGGCCGCTGCCCCGGCTACGGCTGGCCATGCTCGGCGGCGACTGGATCCCGCTCACGCTGGCCGACCGAATCCGAGCCCTGGCTCCCGCCCTTCGGTTCATCTCCCTCGGCGGCGCCACCGAGGCCTCCATCCACTCGACGATCTTCGAGGTGGAGGCGGTCGATCCCCGGTGGACGAGCATCCCCTACGGCCACCCGATGGCCAACCAGCGCACGTACATCCTCGATGAGGCCCGGCGGCCCGTGCCCCCCGGCGTCCCGGGCATGCTCCACCTGGCGGGCACGGGCCTGGCCCGCGGATACCTGGAACAGCCCGAACGGACGGCGGAGCGATTCTTCGACTGGTCGTACGGAGAGGTGTCAGGGGAACGCCTCTACCACACGGGCGACATCGCCCGGTACGGGGCCGACGGCCTGATCGAACTGCTCGGCCGCTCGGACTTCCAGGTCAAGGTCAACGGCCTGCGGGTGGAGCTGGGTGACATCGAAGCCGCGCTGCGCACCCATGAGGGCGTCAAGGAAGCCGTCGTCGTCGCGAAGCCGGGTGCGCAGGGCTCGCCCCGGCTGATCGGCTACGTGGCGGCCCGCTCCGGGCACCACCTGGACCCGGCCGCCCTGCGCGGGCATCTCGCCCGCACCCTGCCCGACTACCTGGTTCCCCGCGCCGTCGTGGTCGTGGCCGCCATGCCGCTCAGCCCGAACGGCAAGCTCGACCGCAAGGCACTGCCCGACCCCGCCCCCGTACCGGTCCACCTCGGGGAGAACCGCCCCGACGGTCCCTGGGAGGAGCGCATCGCCGCGGTGTGGCAGGAACTGCTCGGCGTGGACGAGGTGCTTCGCGACGACAACTTCTTCGCGCTGGGCGGCGATTCGATGGGAGCGCTGCGCAGCCTGACCAGGATCGATCCGGCCCTGCGCTGGGCCGACCTCTTCCAGCACCCCACGGTGCGGGCGCTGGCGGAGCACCTGCGCGCCACCGTGGGCACGGCCCCCACCGTGCCCGGCACCTGAACGTGCCGGGCAGGACCGCCGTACACAGGAACTTCTCGGATTCCGATGAACAGGACGTGCGCCATGGCTCCTGCCACCCTTTTCGAACTCTTCGCCGCCAGCGCCGAGCGGCATCCCGAGCGGATCGCGCTGGAGGTCCAGGGCGAGGTCCTGACCTACTCCGAACTGGATGACCTGGTGGCCGGGTTGGCGACGTCCATGGCGGAACGCGGCGACGGCCGGCCGAAGACGGTCGGCCTGCTCGCCTCCCGCAGCCTGGTCGCCTACGCCGGCTACCTGGCGGCGCTGCGCCTCGGTGCGGCCGTCGTACCGCTCAACCCGTCCTTCCCCTCCGCCCGGATCCGGACCATCGCGGCGACGACGAAGCTGGACCTGATCGTCGCCGATCAGGCTGCCGCCCAACAGGCCGAGCTGCTCTTCGCTCCGGAAGCGGAGCCGGCCGAGGAGCTCGGTCCGGCCCTGCTGACCGTCACCGACCCCGAGCTGACCCGGCTCAGGACGGGTGCGCCCGAGAACGGTCGGCTCGCTCCGGTCCATCCGGCGTCGCGGGAGGACGTCGCGTACATCCTCTACACCTCCGGCTCGACCGGGCGGCCTCGCGGCGTCCCGATACGGCATGCCAGGGTGCTGCCCGCGCTCTGGTGGCTGATCGGCAATCACGACTTCGGCCCCGAGGACCGCATCTCGCAGAACGTCGAGCTGTCCTTCGACGTGGCGGTGTACGAACTCTTCGCCACCTGGGCGGTCGGCGCGGCCCTCGTGGTGCCCCGGCCGAACGACGTGTTCCGCCCGTCGGCGTTCGTGAACGCCAAGCGGATCACGCACTGGTTCTGCGTCCCCTCGGTCGGGAGCATCGCGGCCCGCACGGGCGCGCTCGCGCCGGGATCGATGCCGACGCTCGCCGGCGTGATGTTCGGCGGGGAGCGCCTGCTCGCCGAGCAGGCCAGACAGTGGGCCGAGGCAGCCCCCAACTCCCGCTTGTGGAACGGCTACGGTCCGACCGAGGTCGCGATCTGCTGCGTCGAGCAGCCGCTCGGATCCCTGGATTCACTCAAGGCGCCCGGTTCCAACGGAACCCTTCCGATCGGCCGGCTTCCGGCTCACGTGGAGCACGTGATCCTCGACGAGTCGGGCGAGCCCTCGCAGACGGGTGAGCTCTGCGTCCGTGGCGACCAGCGCTTCGACGGCTACCTGGATCCCGCCGACGACACCGGCCGCTTCCTCCTCTGGAGCCCCGGCGGCCGCGCCGTGGTCCACGACGGGACCACCCCTCTGACGAAGGACCACTGGTATCGGACGGGCGACCGCGTACAAGTGGAGGGAGATTCCCTGGTGTTCCTCGGCCGGCTGGACCACCAGGTGAAGGTCCGGGGCCAACGCATCGAGCTGGGCGAGGTCGACACCGCCCTGGCACGGCACCCCGCCGTACGCGACGCCGTGGCCGTGGTCCACGAGACGGAACTCGAATCGGTACTGGTCGCCTACTACGCCGGCGAGGAGACGCCACAGGCCGAACTCACCGCGTTCCTCCGCGAACTGCTACCGCTGTACATGGTTCCGGGCCGCATCACGCACCTCCCGGAGCTGCCGCTCAACGCCAACGGCAAGGTCGACCGCACGGCGATCACCGCACGGGCCGCCCATGGAGCCGGAACCGGATCGTGAGGACCCCGGACGGGTGCCGGTCGAGCGGAACCCTGATGACACGGGCAACCGGTGGCCCGTGTCACGGGAAACGGATACCGTGATCGCCCGCGGCCTCCGTGGCCGTCGTGTGCGCCTGCCGTCCGGACCGGGGGGAAGATGGAAGAGCTCACAGGCCAGGATCCGCGGGTTCTCGGCGGCTACAGACTCCTGAGCCGGCTGGGGCAGGGCGGGATGGGGCGGGTGTATCTGGCCTCGGACGGTGGCGACGGCCTGTTGGCGGTCAAGGTCATCCATCCCGAATACGCGGGGAACGAGGAGTTCCGGCGCCGTTTCCAGCGTGAAGTGCGTGCCGCCGCACGGGTCAAGGCGGTGGGGGTGGCGCGAGTGATCGCGGCCGATCCGCACGCGGAACTGCCGTGGCTGGCCACGGAGTACATTCCCGGCCTGTCCCTGGCAGAGGCTATCGATGCCCATGGCGCTCTGCCGGCCGGCTCCTGCCACCACCTGGCGGCGCAACTCGCGCAGGCGCTGAGCGCCGTCCACACCGAAGGCCTGGTCCACCGGGACCTGAAGCCGTCCAACGTGATCCTGGGGGCGTCCGGCGCCCATCTGATCGACTTCGGGATCGCCCGCGCGGCCGATGACAGCGTCATCACCCATACCGGACAGACTCCCGGCACCCCTGGATTCATCGCTCCCGAGGTGCTGCGGGGCAAGGACTCGGACGCCCGTGCGGACGTGTTCGCACTCGGCGCGGTCCTCGCGTTCGCCGCCCAGGGCCGGCACCCCTACGGAACCGGAGCACCGATCGTCGTCATGGCCCGGCCCCTGGCGATGGATCCGGACCTGTCCGGAGTCTCCGATCCCGTCCTCGCCGACCTCTTACCCCGGTGCCTGGCCACCGACCCGGCGGCGCGCCCCGATCTGGGAACGATCATCCGCGCAGTCACCGACGGCTACACGCCCACCCGGTTCTGGGTACCGGCGACCGTCCTGGACGCCATCGGACAGCGCAGCCTGACCGCCCGGCACCTGACCGCACCACCGTTCCCTCGGCGCCCTTCCGGCCCTCCCGGCCATCTCGGCCCTCCCGGCGGGACCGCTCAGCCGGCCGGCGCGTCCCCGCCCTTGCACCACGCCGAGACCGTGACGCACGCCGGCGATCCGTCAGCCCGTACGCAGCCCGCCCCCGATGCCGCGAGGGCTCGCGCCACCTCACCGGACCCGGCCTCACCCCTGAGCACCATCCGGCCCAGCCGCCGGACCCTGGTGCGCGGGACGCTGGCTGCGGCAGTGATCGCGGCGGGCGCTGCCGGCGGCATCTCGCTGATCGACTCCTACACGAAGGACCGGGAGAAGGACCGTAAGGCGGATCAGCGGGCGAAGGACACCGACGCCAAGAACAAGGACAAGGCCAAGGAAGCACAACGGGCCCACGAGGCCGAGGTCCGTGCTGCCGCCGTGCCGTTGCAGGAGCGGACGATCTGGAGCCGGCCACTGGACGGATGGGTCCGCGCGACCCCGTGCTTGTCGGGGTCCACGCTGTACGTGACGGACAACGGCGACACGCTGCGGTCCGTGAGCCTGAAGGACGGATCCGTCCGGTGGACCCACGGCGTGGACGGATTCGGTACGGGCGATTCGCCCGTGGCCGTCGGTGGCGTGGTGGCCGCCCTCCACACCTCCGGCCTCGACGTCCTGGACGCCGGCAGCGGCAAACGCCTGTGGACCGCCGATGGGCCCATGGGACAGCTCTCCCAGCACCGCGGCCGACTCGTCTTCGACGACGGATACTTCATCTCCTGCTTCACCACCAGCGGTTCACGCGTGTGGAACCGCCGGTACAACACCGTTCAGAAGAAGTCCGGGCCCCTGGTCACGGCGGACGACACTCTGACGATCGTCAGTGGGGACGGGAAGCTGGTCGCCATCAACCTCGCGGATGGCCGGACACTCTGGGAACACCAGGTGGATACGGGCGGCGAAGCCGTGACCGCGGTGTCCGACGGATCGGTCGTCGTCTTCGGGTCGGCCGGAGTCAGCTCGTTCGAGCTGAGGACGGGCACCGAGCAATGGAACGTCAAGGTGCCCGGACTCGGAGGAGGCGTCGAGCTGGTGATCCACACGGACACCGTGTACGTCGGCGCCGGCAGCCACGGATTGTTCGCCTACGAGCTCTCCTCCGGCAAGGAGCGCTGGCACGCGTCCGACGGTCCGCATTCGGGCCTTCGCCCCGCATCCGACATGATCTACGGTTACGGCACCACGATCGTCGCCGTGAACAAGGCCGACGGCTCGACGGTCTGGAGCACCGTCGTGGACAACGATCCCGATCCGGACCTCGTCCTCGGCGCCGAAGGCATCTACATCCACGGCGATGGCGACAAGACGCTGTGCTGCCTGGACCACCGCACCGGACGCTTCCGCTGGACGATCCCCGGCATCCAACTCACCGACGGCTCCCCCGTCCCGACCCCGGACAAGCTCCTGGTCGGGATCGACGGAACCCTCCACGCCCTCAAGGTGTAGTCGGTCACCACGGTTGCAGATCGCCCGGGTCGAGCGCAGGAGAGCGCTCTCCCCCGGCGGGAACCTAACGCGCGTTCCCTGCCGAGGTCAAGGATCCGGGCGATCAACTCACTGACCGGGAAGCCGACTTTCCCCGCGCCACCGGGCGGCCGGGGACCATCGCCCGGGACCGGATCCCCCGATGTTGCGCCAAGGCGTTCCCTCGGCGGGGAGGCCTGGGCTAACTTCTGACCTCAACTCCCCCACCCCCCGCACTCACCCCACCATTCCGAGCTCCGGACGGACCGTCATGAGTCGTTCCATCGTGTTGCGCGATGTCAGCAAGAGGTACGGGCGCAACTCCCTCGCCGTCGAGCGCGTCTCCCTCACCGTAGAGCCGGGCGAGTTCCTGGTGCTGCTGGGGCCTTCGGGCTGCGGCAAGTCCACTGTCCTGCGGATGATCGCGGGCCTGGAGGACATCACCGAGGGCGCGCTGTTCCTCGACGGCGAGTACGCCAACCACATGCCGCCGAGCGAGCGGGACATCGCGATGGTGTTCCAGAGCTTCGCGCTGTATCCGAACATGACGGGGCGCGCCAACATCGGCTTCCCGCTGAAGCTGCGCGACCCCCGTGGTGATCACGAGCCGCAGGTGGAGGCGACGGCCCGGATGCTGGGCATCGAGGATCTCCTCGATCGCTTCCCCGGACAGCTCTCCGGCGGCGAGCGCCAGCGGGTCGCGATGGGCCGGGCCATCTCCCGCAAGCCGTCGGTGTTCCTGATGGACGAGCCGCTTTCGAGTCTGGACTCGAAGCTGCGCAGCCACCTGCGGGCCGAGATCGCCCGGCTGACTGCCGAACTGGGCGTCACCACCGTCTATGTGACGCATGATCAGTCCGAGGCCATGTCCCTCGGCCATCGCGTGGCCGTCATGCGCGGCGGCGTCCTGCAACAGGTCAGCTCACCGCGCGACACTTACGCCCTCCCCGCGAACGTGTTCGTCGCCGCGTTCATCGGCACGCCCCGCATCAGCCTCCTCCAGGCCGTCGTCCACGCCCCGCTGGGCGCCGGAATGTGGGTCGATCTGGGCCGGCACCGGCTCACCCTGCCCGAACCCCTGAGCACCGATCACCAGCTGCTCCGGATCCAGCAAGGGCGCCCGATCATCGTCGGCCTGCGGTCGGAGGCGGTGAGGATCGCCCCGCCGAGCCAGGCGCGGCCGGGTGAGGTGGCGATCACGGGCATCGTCGAGCACGTCGAATACCAGGGACACGAGGCGCTGGTCCACGTGGACACGGGCTCACGACCCGCGGTGGTCACGGATCTGGAGGCGCCCCGTCAGACGGTCGCGACCCGGCGCGCCCGCAAGCAGCGGCAGAGCGGCCTCGGCCGGTTCAGGGACCGGGCCGTGGAACGGCTGTCCGGGTCGGTGGCCGTCCTCGACCCGCCGCCGGAATCCATCCAGGGGCCGGACGCCGGTGCCGCACCGGAACGGTTGGGCGCGGTGCGCAGCGACCTCGTGGTGCGCACGGGACCCCATGTCCGAGTGCGGGTGGGGGCCCAGATCCCCCTGCTGGTCGATCTGGGGCAGCTGTACGTCTTCGACCACACGGGGCGTCGGGTGTCTCCGGCCGGGGACGGGTTCACACCACTGGAGAGGTAGTTCCCTCGCGCCCGTCGGCCCACCACGCAGGCTGCGGGGTGGGCCGGGGGGTCAGTGCGCCGCCCGCTCCTGCAGCGTGGTGCGCCAGGCCGGAAGCGGCTCCTCGCGTTCGGGTTGCGTGCGGTGGCCGCCGTGGGCGAAGAAGTCGGCGAGGGGCAGGATTCCCGCGCCGACCGTGACGGCGTCGGGGCCGAAGGTTCCGAGGTCGATGCGGACGTTGGCGGCCGGGTAGGACAGGGCGTAGGAGGTGGCGTAGGAGCGTACGGAGTCCAGGAAGCGGGTGCCGAGCTGCAGGCCGGCCCAGCCGCCGACGAGGATGCGTTCGGGCTGGAAGAGGTTGATCAGGTCGGAGAATCCCGCGCCGAGGTACTCGGCGGTCTCCTCCAGGACGGCCAGTGCCGTCGTGTCGGCCCCGGGGGTGGTGCCGTCGGTGTCCGGTGCCGGGTAGGCGGCGGCGAGCATCGCGGTCAGGGCGGTCTCCTCGTCCGTGTCGGCCGGCGGGCGCCCCCCGGCCTCGACCCAGCGTTCCAGGAGGGCCTCGGCCCCCGCGTACGCCTCCAGGCAGCCCTGGGCGCCGCAGCGGCAGCGGCGCCCGCGGACACGGACGGTCAGGTGGCCCCACTCGATGGCGCGGCCGGTTCGGGTGTCCTCGCTGACCACACAGGCGCCGACGCCCGAGCCGAAGAGCACGACGACGGCGTTGCGCGCTCCGCGGCCGGCGCCGAACCACATTTCGGCCTGGCCGAGGGTCTTGGCCCCGTTGTCGATGTAGTACGGGACGGTTTCGGGCAGCAGGTGCGAGTCGCGCAGCATCCGCTCCAGCGGGACGGCGTCCCAGCCGATGGTCTGGCCGTGGACGACGGCGCCGTCCGCGGTTCTGGCGACGATGCCGGGAACACCGATGCCGACGCCGAGGAGCCGCTCGGGGGCGATGCCGGCCCTGTGCAGGACCTCGGCGATGCCCTCGCGGAGGTGTCGCACGACGACGGCGACGTCGTAGCGGTCGATCCGGCGGGGCCCGGCAGCCTCCAGGGGGCGCTCGACGCGTGCGAGCTCGGTCAGGGTCAGGTCGAAGAGCTCGATGCGGATCCGGGTCTCACCGACGTCGACACCGATCATGTAGCCGCTGGCCGGGCTGACCCGGAGCAGGGTCCTGGGTCGCCCGCCGGCCGACTCCACGCTCCCGGCTTCCTCCACCAGGCCGTCGCTGACCAGCTCCGCGACCACGTTGCTGATGGATCCGGAGCTCAATCCCGTGGCGGGCCCCAGCGAGAAGCGGCTCAGAGGGCCGTCGAAATACAACCGTTGCAAAACAGCGGTTCGGTTCTCCCGCCGCAGGTCACGCACTGTTCGGCCGCTACGCACGCGCACTCTGTCCCCTGTCTTCGATACCCATAACTGCAAGATACCTGCGTGAACGCTCTTGACGAGTCCTTCGCTTGAGGTTTAACTCACATCCTAAATTAAGCCATGTGGTTTTGGGGGCGAACCGCGGAACGTCCGCCCCCCACCCCGCAGTCGGCATCCCCGTTCCTTCCTGAAAGGCCCATGGAGCCATGCGCAGAATCAGAGTCGCAGCGGTCGGCGCAGTCACCCTCTCCCTCGTCCTCGGAGCGGCCGCCTGTGGCGGCGGCTCCACCGACGGGAGCGGGTCCAACGAGCAGCCGAAGACGCTGACCTACTGGGCCTCCAACCAGGGATCGAGCCTGGAGGTGGACAAGCAGGTCCTCCAGCCGGAGCTCGACAAGTTCGAGAAGCAGACGGGCATCAAGGTCAAGCTCGAAGTCGTGCCGTGGGGCGACCTGCTCAACCGCATCCTGACCGCGACCACCTCCGGCCAGGGCCCCGACGTCCTGAACATCGGCAACACCTGGAGCGCCTCGCTGCAGGCCAGTGGCGCTCTGCTGCCGTGGGACGCCAAGAACTTCGAGAAGATCGGCGGCAGGGACAAGTTCGTCGAGTCGGCGCTCGGCTCCACCGGCGTCCAGGGCCAGGACCCGGCGGCCGTACCGCTGTACTCCATGGCCTACGCGCTCTACTACAACAAGAAGGCGTTCGCCGACGCGGGCGTCGCCAAGCCGCCGACCACCTGGGACGAGGTGATCGCCACCGGCAAGCAGCTGACCAAGGACGGCAAGGCCGGGCTCGGTGTCGAGGGCTCCAACCTGTCGAACAACATCCACCAGGTCTTCGTCCTGGGCAAGCAGCACGGCGCGGACTTCTTCACCGCGGACGGCAAGGCCGACTTCACCTCCGACGGCGCGGTCAAGGCCGTGAAGCAGTACGTCGACCTGATGGCGGACGCGCAGATCGTCGCCAAGGGCAACGCCGAGTACTCCCAGAACCAGTCACTGAGCGACTTCGCCAAGGGCAAGACCGCCATGGTGCTGTGGCAGACCGCGTCGGCGACCTTCGCGGCGCAGGGCATGAAGGAGGACGAGTGGGGCGTGGTCCCCGCGCCCGTGCAGTCCGGTGCGCCGGGGACGGGCACGTCCACCAACTCCATGGTCGCCGGCATCAACATGGCCGTCTTCAAGAACACCAAGAACATCGACGGCGCCACGAAGTTCGTGAACTTCATGACCGGTGACGAGGAGCAGAAGGTCCTCAACAAGGCCTACGGCTCCATCCCGCCGGTCAAGTCCGCGCAGACGGACCCCGCCTTCAACACCCCCGGTCTGGCCGTCCTGCGCGACACGCTCGCCAAGAGCGCCTCCGCCCTCCCGCAGGTCCCCGAGGAGTCGCAGTTCGAGACGGTGGTGGGCACCGCGGTCAAGGAGCTCTTCGCCGACGCGGCGGCCGGCCGTCCGGTGACGCTGGAGTCGGTGAAGGCCAAGCTCGAGAAGGCCCAGCAGCAGATGCCCAAGAAGTAGGCACGGACACCTCATGACGACCACCGCACCCCCTCGTACGGGCAAGCGGACGGTACGGAAGGACCACCCCGGAGCGGCGCCCCGCACGCGCCGCCCCGGGCGGCTCCGCCGCATCTCCCTGCCGTACCTGCTCCTGCTCCCCGCACTCGTCCTCGAGCTCCTGGTCCACCTGATCCCGATGGTCATCGGCATCGTCGTCAGCTTCAAGGAGCTCACCCAGTTCTACCTCCGCGACTGGAGCAACGCGCCCTGGTCCGGCCTGGACAACTACTCCCTGACCGTCGACTTCGACGCACCGGTCGGCGAGGCACTGCTCAGCTCCTTCTTCACCACGTGCCTGTTCACCTTCTTCTCCGTGGGTCTGTGCTGGCTGATCGGCACGGCGGCCGCGATCTTCATGCAGGAGACGTTCAGGGGCCGGGGCATCCTGCGCACCATCTTCCTGGTGCCGTACGCGCTGCCCGTCTACGCCGCCGTCATCACCTGGGCCTTCATGTTCCAGCGCGACAACGGCCTGGTGAACCACGTCATCCACGACCAGCTCGGGCTCACCGACAGCCCGCCCTTCTGGCTCATCGGCGACAACGCCTTCATCACCCTGCTGGTCGTCTCCGTCTGGAAGGGCTGGCCCTTCGCCTTCCTCATCATGATGGCCGGCCTGCAGAACATCCCCCGCGAGATCTACGAGGCCGCGGCCCTGGACGGGGCGGGCGTCTGGCAGCAGATCCGCCGCATCACGCTCCCGTCGCTGCGCCCGGTCAACCAGGTCCTGATCCTGGTGCTGTTCCTGTGGACGTTCAACGACTTCAACACGCCGTTCGTCCTGTTCGGCAAATCGGCGCCGGCCTCGGCCGACCTCATCTCCATCCACATCTACCAGTCCTCGTTCCAGACCTGGAACTTCGGCACCGGCTCCGCGATGTCCGTCCTGCTGCTGCTGTTCCTGCTCGTGGTGACCGGCCTCTACCTCCTGTTCACCTCCCGAGGAAGGAGCGCCACCGATGCCTAAGCACAGTCAGGTGGTGCAGTCCCGGTCGCCCATGGCGCCCCCCAAGTCGTTCCTCGTGAGCCGGCTGGTGTTCCTGACGCTCCTGACCGGGTTCGTCCTGCTGCCGGTGTACGTCATGATCTCCAGCTCGCTGAAGCCGCTGCAGGACGTGTCGGGGAAGTTCCAGTGGATCCCCTCGGGCCTGACCATCCAGCCGTACTTCGACATCTGGAAGACCGTCCCCCTCGGCGACTACTTCATGAACTCGCTGATCGTGGCCGGTGCGGCGACCGTCTTCTCCGTCGTCATCGCGATCTTCGCGGCCTACGCCGTCAGCCGCTACTCCTTCCGCGGCAAGCGCCTCTTCACCGTCACGGTGCTGTCGACGCAGATGTTCCCCGGCATCCTCTTCCTGCTGCCGCTGTTCCTCATCTACGTCAACATCGGCAACGCCACCGGGATCGCGCTCTTCGGCTCGCGCGCCGGGCTGATCCTCACCTACCTGACGTTCTCGCTGCCGTTCTCGATCTGGATGCTGATCGGATACTTCGACTCGGTCCCCCGGGACCTCGACGAGGCCGCGAAGGTCGACGGCTGCGGTCCGCTCGGCGCCCTCTTCCGCGTCATCGTGCCCGCCGCGATCCCCGGCATCGTCGCCGTCGCCGTCTACGCCTTCATGACGGCCTGGGGCGAAGTGCTGTTCGCCTCGGTCATGACCAACGACGCCACCCGCACCCTCGCGGTGGGCCTGCAGGGCTACTCGACCCAGAACGACGTGTACTGGAACCAGGTCATGGCCGCCTCGCTCGTCGTGAGCCTGCCCGTCGTCGGCGGCTTCCTCCTCCTCCAGCGCTACCTCGTCACCGGGCTGACCGCCGGCGCCGTCAAGTAGCCCCCTCCTCCCATTGATCTTCGAAAGGTTCGCTGTGTCGGATTCCATTGACCTCGGCGCCTTCCCTCAGGACTTCGCCTGGGGCACGGCCACTTCCGCGTACCAGATAGAGGGAGCCGTCAAGGAGGACGGCCGCGGCCCCTCCATCTGGGACACGTTCTCCCACACCCCCGGCAAGGTCGACAACGGCGACACCGGTGACGAGGCCTGCGACCACTACCACCGGTGGCCCGAGGACATCTCCCTCATGAAGCGGTTGGGCACCAACGCCTACCGCATGTCGATCGCCTGGCCGCGCATCGTCCCGGACGGCTCCGGGCCGGTCAACGCCCGGGGCCTCGACTTCTACGACAAGGTGATCGACGGGCTCCTGGAAGCCGGCATCACCCCCTCGGTGACGCTCTACCACTGGGACCTCCCCCAGGCCCTGCAGGACCGCGGCGGCTGGACCGTCCGCGAGACCGCCGAACACCTCGCCACCTACACCACCGCCGTCGCGGAGCGCCTGGGCGACCGCGTCACCCAGTGGGCCACCCTCAACGAACCCCTCTGCTCCGGCTGGATCGGCCACCTCGAAGGCCGCATGGCCCCCGGCCTGACCGACCTCACCGCCGCCGTCCGCGCCTCCTACCACCTCCTGCTGGGCCACGGCCTGGCCACCCAGGCCCTCCGTGCCGCAGCACCCGGCGCGCAGATCGGCATCGTCACCAACCACTCCACGGTGGTCCCCGCCACGGACCACCCCGAGGATGTCGCCGCCGCCGTCCGCATGGACGGACACACCAACCGCTGGTGGCTCGACCCCGTATACGGACGCGGCTTCCCCACCGACATGCGCGAGCTGTACGGGGTGGAGCTGCCCGAGCGCCCCGGCGACCTGGACACCATCGCCGCGCCCCTCGACTGGCACGGACTCAACTACTACTTCCCCGCCACCGTCGCCAACGACGCCACGGGCCCGGTCCCCTTCGCCCGCGAGGTCCGCCTCCCGGACGTACCGCGCACCGGCCTGGACTGGCAGATCGACGCCGACGGCATCGAGTCCCTGCTGCTGCGCCTCACCCACGACTACGGCGTGCAGAAGCTCTACGTCACCGAGAACGGCTCCGCGTTCCCCGACACCGTCGGCCCCGACGGGGCGGTCGACGACCCCGAGCGCACCGCCTACCTCGAAGGACACCTGGCCGCCTGTGCCCGCGCCGTCCGCCAGGGCGCTCCACTGGCCGGCTACTACGCCTGGTCCCTGCTGGACAACTTCGAGTGGGCCTACGGCTACGACAAGCGCTTCGGCCTCGTCCACGTCGACTACGCGACCCAGCAGCGCACCGTGAAGACCAGCGGCCGCCGCTACGCGGACATCGTCCGCAGCCACGGCCGGCTCCACGCGTAGTCCGGCGGCCGGACCGGTCCCGACCGGCTTCGCTCCCCGGGGCACGGTCGGCCGTCCTCACCCACGCAGAACGCCCGGCTGGGACACCCAGCCGGGCGTCTGGCTGTTCCGGGGCGCCGCGGGCCGGCCCCGTGGATCCGTTCAGGGGCGCCACTTCGGGTCGTTGCGCGCCGACTCGTGGCGGCTGTAGTCCGGGTGCTCGAAGCGGTGGTACTCGAAGATCTGGTCAGCCCATACCGGGTCGAAGGGGAGGTGGGCGCGGAGGGCGTTCACCTTTCCGACGGTTCCCTGCTTCGCCGCACGGTTGAAATCGGCGATCGCGGCGAGTTCTCCGGTCTCCTCGACGATGGACAGGATGTCGTCGAAGTAGCTCGTGACGCGTGGCAACAGGTGATCGTCGTCCGCGTCGCGGAACAGTGCCAGGGCCGACGTGGTCGAGGAGTAGTAGTCCAGGTCGAAGGAGACGAACCCCAACGGGTTCTTCGCCAGGTGGTCCGCGTGGGTGCGCAGGAACTCGGGTACGGTCTCGGACACGTCACCGAGCACGAGCCCGGCCGAACCGGCGAGCCCGGAGAGCGGCTCGCCTCGCCGCGGCGGGTACTGCCCCCGGGCCCACATGTAGGGCACGTCCCGGTGGTCGGCGGGTTCGGGCAGTCCCTCACCGGAGTCGAACCCGAAGACGTGGACGTCGATCCCGCTGCTTCGTGAGTACCTGCGCGCATGCCGGCTCAAGGCCTCCAGGCCTCCGCCGCCCCCCACTCCGAACTCCACGACGGTGATTCCGCCGCGCCCCAGCGAGCGAGCCAGTTCCACGGCCTTGCGCACACCGTAGGCGTACATGGGGCGGTCCACGAGGCCGAAGGAGTAGCGAAACGCTTCCGAGAACACCGGCATGCGCTCCGCAAAGCGAATCATCGACTGCAGCCGATATCCCGGCATGGACCAGTCCCGCAGGGCGTGGCTGAGATCGGGCATTATCACTCCATTTTCACAGTCGCCGAATCCGAGGTGGACGTCACAGGGTCGGAGCGAATCACAAAGCCCGACACACCAGAAATGCGCCTTTTCACATGGCGCCGCTGCAAACGTAGATCATCGCGGCTGGAAACCTACAGTGAATTTCGAGCCGCCCACCCGGGGGCGTTATATCCGGATCTGAAGCCCCATGGATGACGGAGCGCCGACGACTGGACCGCCACAGACGACACCCGGGCGACGCCCCGCGGAACAGTCTTCGCAGCTCAGGAAGGTGCGAGGCGGAGGACTCTTCCCTCACGAATTAATTGAAGCCATGCAGGACAGGAGGTGGCCGATTCCCACCCCACCGACAGGGCCACAACCTCCCTACAGGCGGCCTGCTCAAACCGCCTCAGCACCATAGGCACCTCAACCCCAGGGGCAACATTCAGCCAATCACCTTGAGGTATGGCTTTTATTAATACATGAAGGAAGAGAGTTCGCCTCCCTGCGCCCTGAGCTGCGAGGAGCCGCCCGCACCGCGCCGGGCGCACCGCGCGAGCCGGCCCGCACCACCGTTCGCAGCGGCCGCCAATTCATACCTGAACCATGACATCCCCCCACCAATCGATGAGGCGAGAAACATGCTGCCTCTTCCGGCCATCGCGATCTACGTTTGTAGTCGTGAATACCTCGTGGCAGCTCCGTTCGGGATCTCGCGAAGACGAGCAAATACCTCGAACGACAACACCGCGGGGTGCACCAAACCGTGAAGGAGGAAGAATGTCTCTGCCGCCGACCACGCGAGATCCCTGGGCAGACGTGGTGAGCGTCCGGGGTTTTCAGTGCGACGAACTGATATCCGCCCTGCAGAAATACATCCGCAGGGGAAACTTGGAGGAAGCCCTCCTCGTCGCCCGGGAGATGTACGAGACGAGCCCTGAGCTCGAAGCACACTTGTGGACCCGACTCCTGGTGATCTCCATTTCTGACTGCAACGACGGAACGTTCACACAGACCCTCGTCGTCGAGTCACTGAACCGCGTGGGCACACGCATGCAACGGGGCACCGGCGAGCGCTGGGGCTTCCTCGTCCAAGCCGTCCGCTACCTGGTGGCGCTCCCCAAGGACGAGACCACGGACGAGATCTGCATGTGGTCGCGGCACACGATGAACAAGGGCCTGCGCGGCCCGGTCATCCCGGACTACGCACTCGACATCCATACCGAGGCGGGCCGCAAGATGGGCCGCGGGATGGCCCATTTCCTCGGAGACGGCACCGTCGTCGCCCATCCCTACTCGGGTGCCGACCCGACCTTCGGCGAGCGGGTCCGGGAGATCGTGGCCCGCGGGGAGTGGGGCTAGACGTGGGCTCGACGGCACTCCCCTCTCCCTCGAGCGCGAGGAAGCGATGGACCGCATGCGCATAGTCGTCACCGGAACCGGTGGTGCCTCCGGCTATGCGGTGGCGTTGCAAGCCGAGCAGCTCGGGTACGACGTCCTGTGGGCCGACGCGGATCCCCTCTGCCCCGCCCTCCTGGCCAACTCCCACCGAGCGAGCCTGCTCCCTCCCGCCTCGGAAGGCCGCACCTACCTCGAAGCCCTCGCGAAGGTGGCGACGGAGTTCGGAGCCCGCCACGTCAGCTTCAACACGGACGCCGAGGTCCGCTACGCCGCCGGCGAAGTGGACGCCTTGAACGAGCTGGGCCTGGCCCAGTGGATGCCTTCGGCCGAAACGGTCCGGGTCTGCTCGGACAAGGCGGAGTTCGCGAGCCGGCTGAGCCGGGACGCCCGATTCCGTACACCGGTCTCCTTCCCGGCCGACGGCCTGCGGGCCGGCCCGCTTCCGGCCGCCGGCGTGTTCGTCAAGAAACGCGCGGGCAGCGGCGGGGCGGACTCCATGGTCTGCTCCAGTCGGCCGGAACTCGATGCCTGGCTCGCCCGGAACCCCGGCGGACTGGTCCAGGAAGTGCTGACGGGGCAGGAGTTCTCCGCCGACTGCCTGTACACGGGCTCGGGGCTGCCGCTCGTCGTCGCCCGACGGAGGCTGAGAACCCGCTCCGGCATGTCCACCGTCACCGAGACCTTCCACGACCCGGAACTCGAACAGCTCATTGCCGAACTGCTGCAGGAGCTGCACGTCGTAGGACCCTCCTGCGTTCAGGGATTCCTTCAGCCCGACGGCATCGTCTTCACGGAGATCAACGTTCGGTTCGGAGGCGGGTGCGCGGCCGCCTTCTGGGGCACGACGCACCTCGTGGAGCAGTACCTGGTGCTCCTGACCACAGGAGACAGGTCGCTGCCCGAGGGTCTGCACGAAGCACGCGCGTTCCGCACGACCAGGCTCGTGCGCGTTCCCGGCTACCAAACCCTCAGAGCCGGGCAGGAGCCCGCGGCGGAGGAGCGCACCGCATCCATGGAGACGCGAACGGGGGAGAAATGAGAACGAAGCGGGGGAGCGTGCTCGTGATCGCACCGCATCCCGATGACGAGACGTTCGGCTGTGGAGGCACCATCGCCACGCTCGCGGCCTCCGGCATGCAGGTCTTCGTACAGCTCATCGTCCAGCACGGGATCAACACGGGCGGCCCGGCGACGGCCCGGGTCGCCGCCGACAGGGGCACGGAGTTCGCGCAGGCCTGCAACAAGCTGGGCGTCAGCGACTTTCACGTGATGATCGAAGACGGGGATCACCACGACACACTGCACACGCAATCGGCGCGGCTCATCGCCTCCATGGAGTCCGGCTCGCCGATCTCCATCGACCGCGTAAGGCCCCAACTGGTGCTGCTGCCGACCCGCGGAGCCTTCCACCAGGACCACCAGGTGGTCCACCAAGCCGCATTCGCGGCATGCCGCAACCGAGGGGCCGGGCACCACACACCGTCCGTGATCCTCGGCTACCAGTGTCCCGAGGACTCCTGGAGCTCTCAACTCGAGCAGGCCACGGCCGTCCTCGACATCACCGAACACTACGGACAGAAGCAGGCCGCGATCGCGTGCTACCAGCACCAGACCAAGCCAGACCCGCACCCGCGGTCCACGAGCGGCATCGAGACGGCCGACGCCCTCCAAGGGGCGGCCATCGGAGTCCCGTACGCGGAATCGTTCGTGACCTACCGGACGGATCTGAAGTTCATCGCCGAGGCGACACGAGCCCAGGAGCCGACGTGCGGGAGCACCTAGAGGACTGGGAGTGGGCCCAGACCATCGTCAGGTTCACCGACCAACGGCCACCGGACGAAGTGGTCCAGAGCGTTCGGGCCATCCCCCTTGCCGAGCACGGCGTCGTGGTCTGTCGGCTCGCCGACGGCACGGCCTTCCTCCCCGGTGGAACCAGGGAAGAAGGCGAGTCGGTCGACGCGTGCATGAGCCGCGAGCTACTCGAAGAAGCGGGATTCCTCATGAAGGGGCGACCCCACTGGTTCGCCGCACACAGCGGCGTCTCCTACCACCGCGTCCCCTACAGGCCCCACGCCCCCTTCCCTTTGAAGGCCTGGCTGTGGGGAGTGGTCGAAGGGAAGCTCACCGGTCCCCCCACGAACCCCGTCGGAGCCGAACAGGTCACCTCCGTCAGCGTGCTACGACCGCAGGACGCCGTAGCCCTCCTCGAAAACGAAGGCCGGGGCTATGCGCAAGCGCTCCGGCACTGGATGAGCTCGGGAGCCCCCGTTGAGTTCTGAGCAGGACACCGAACGCGATCTGATCGTCGACACCGACACGCTGGGAATCAACGACGACGCCCTCGCGCTCCACTACCTCTTCGCCCTGCCACGCGTCCCTCGCCTGATCACCACGGTGTTCGGAAACACCACCGCCGCCATCTCCACGGGACACGCGCGCACGCTGACCCGCGATCACCTGCTCGACGTCGACGTCGACGTCGACGTCGTCCGCGGATGCGAAAAGCCCCTGTGGTGGCACACCCCCGTCCGGGAGGAGGTGCGCGGGATCGTGTCGGCTCTGCCCGCGCACACCTACCTGGCGTCGCTCCGTCCGGACAACGACGGCTTCTGGGACGCCGACGTCGCGGACGGATCGGCTCCCGACGTGCTCGCCGCGGCCCTGACCCGGTCCGAGGGCTCCGACGTGCTCGGCATCGGCCCCCTCACGAACATCGCCCGGGCCCTGCGCGCACTGGGGTCCTCGGGAGTGGCGCGGCACCGTCTGTGGATCGCCGGTGGATCCATCAGGAGCGGAAACGTCACGGAGCGCGCCGAGTTCAATGCGTTCGCCGACCCCGAAGCCCTGCAGGAGTGTCTGTCGGCGGGGTGGGAGGCCGTGGTGATGGTGCCGCTCGAAGTTCTGCAGGCCCCGCGGCTGAGACCGGTGGTGGTCGAACGGATCAGGCGTACCGGCACTCCGCTGGGAGCCGCTCTGGACAAGCTGGAGCGCGAGTCACCGCGCGGTGAGAGCACGGACCGCGAACCCATCTGGGACGTTGTGGCGGCCTTGATCATGGCGGACGGCGCCATGCCGTACGAGGCCGAGGCGGGAACGATCTGCGTTGACACGGATCCGGTGAACCGCGGGGCCATTCGATTCGAGCCGGGGCCAGGGACGCACCGCCGGGTGACGGACATCGATCCCGACACCCTGGTCAGCCGGTTCGAAGCAGCGGTGAGCCGGCCGAGGAGGTCTCCTTGAGCACCGGCGCAGACCTGACGGTCATCATCCCCGTTCGCGACGATCCCCTGGTCTATCGGTGCTTGGCCTCCATCGACGTTCCCTGCCCCGTCATCATCTCCACCAACGGTTCCCCGGACTGGTTCCTCGACGGGTTGAGGACCTATGCGAAAGCCGCATCGCACGTGACCGTCCTGAGCACCCCGGAGAGCGGCATCGGACTGGCTTACAACCGGGCGATCACGGAGGCGGTCACGCCCCTGGTCCTGCTCATGGACTCCGACTGCGTGTTCGAGCCCGGAGCCATCGCCTCGATGCGGGCCGAAGCGTCCCACGGTCTGGTCAAGGGGCGTGTCCGGTTCGAGTCCGAAGGCCGCGGCAGCCGACTGGTGGCCTCGGCGCGACGGCTGACGGAAGACCCTCTGGTCACGAAGAAGGTCAACGCCTACAGCCCGCCGCTGCTCTACCGCACGGACATCGTGCGGAAGATGGGCGGCTACCACTTCAGCACCGCCATGAAATGGCGCGAGGACCGAGATTTCGAGTTGCGCCGGCGAAGGTCGAACATACCCGTCCGGCTCGTCCCCGAAGCGGTCATCTGGCATAAACCCCTCAGCGTGCGGGACGACTTGAGAAGCGTCCGGGCCTACGGGGCGGGCCAGGCCCACGGCGAGTTCCTGAAGGTGCTGCCCATCATGTCGCTGCGCCACGAGCTGAGGAAGGCGCGCAGGGTGGCGTGGCGAGGCGTACGGAGCGGCGATCCCGGCGCGGGGTTCTACGCGGCCTTCAGGAACCTCGTGGTGTTGGTGAGCCGCGGAACCGCGATACGGCGTCAACGGGGGACGAATTGATCAGGGCCGTCTTCTGTGATCTCGACGGGACTCTCGTGCGTCCGGACGGTCTCGTCCTCGACGAGGACATCGACCTGCTGCGACAGGTCTCGGCGGGCGGGGCCCGTCTCGTTTTCGTGACGGGGCGCCCCTCGCGCTGTCTTTCCGACCTGCCGGCAGCCCTCAAGGAACTCTCCCTTCGGATCGTCACCTCGAACGGGGCGTCGGAAGTCGTGGACGGTCGGACGCTGATCCTCGCTCCGCTCGACGGGCAACGGGTGCGGGACTTCTGCGAGGCGCTGCGCCGGGTCGATCCGCACGTCAGCTTCGCGACGGAGTTCGAGTCCGCGTTCGGCTATGAGCCGGGATACGCCTGGTGGCCGGCCACCGATACGGGCGCGGACGGGTTCTGTGCGGACATCACGGAGCTCACCAGCAGTGTTCTGCCCATCACGAAGCTGCTCTGCCGCAGCGGGGACCTGAATGCCGGGGACTTGACCCGCAAGGCCCAGGCCCTGGGGTTCGAGGTCACCATCACCTACTCCTGCACACCGCAGGAGGGCGGACCGGTCGAGGTGCTGTCGCCCCTCGCCTCCAAAGGACACGCGGTGCGCAGGATTCTTGAGGAGGCGGGCGTGACACCGGCCGAGGCGGTCGCCTTCGGCGACCGGGCCAACGACATTCCGATGCTCGAATGCGTCGGTGAGGCGGTCGTGATCGGAGCCCCCGTCGAGCCTCGCCTCGCGGCCTTCCCGTGCGCGGATTCGGTCGGGACATGGCTGGCGGCCCACGACGACCGCTGGCGTACGCACCACCTGGACACCGGGGGAACAACGTGAAGCCCGCTCGTTCCACCACCGGCGAAACCGGGAAGGACGCCCCCGGCGGACGCCGGTCCAGCGGGACGACGGCGTCCCTGGGAATCGCCGCAGGATGCTACGCCCTCGCCATGTCGGTGTTCGGCACCACGCTCAGCCTGTTCCTCGCGGATGCCGTGGGTGCGGGGCCGGGGCTCATCGGCTTGTACTTCATGGGCTGCGCCGTCGCGGGCATCGGCATCAATCTGGCCATGGGTTGGCTCTCCGACCGGCTGCCCGACAGAAGGATCGCCCTCTCCTCGACCGCGCTGGCAGGGGTGGCCGGTGCGCTGGTCTTCGCCGGCGCCCGTGACTACGCCGTGGTGTTCGCCGCCGGAGCCGTCCTCCTCGGTCTCAACGAGGCCTACATCTCGCAGATGTTCGCGTACGTGAAGGAGTTCGCCGATCACACCGGCAGAGAGGTGACCCCGTTCAGCTCCTCGGTGCGGTCCGTCTTCTCCGCCGGATGGGTGATCGGTCCGCCGGTCGGCCTCTTCCTGTTGGTCCACGCCGGGTTCGGGCGCATGTACGCGGGCGCCGCGGGCCTGCTCCTCCTGACCGCGATCCTCGGGCGCTGGTTCCTTCCCGCCCTGCCCCCACCTCCCCGGCCGGAGCCCAGGGACAAGGCGGAGGGGCGTGGTTCGGCCCTCCGCCGCCTCGCCGCCACCGTGCCGTCCCGCTCCTGGCTCCTGCTCGGCGCGGTGACGGCGGTCAACGTCGCCAACGGGATGTACATCATCTCCATCGCCCTGTACGTGACCAAGGACCTGCACTTGTCGCCCTCCTTGGTCGGGTTGATGGCCGGAGTCTGCGCGGCGCTGGAGATCCCCCTGATGATCACGATCGGTCGGCTGGCCGATCGCATCGGGAAGATGCGGGTCGTGGCCGCCGCCGTGGTCCTCGCCGTCGTCTTCTTCAGCCTGCTGCCGATGGCGGGCTCGGCGCCCGTGCTGATCGCCCTTCAGCTGCCGAACGCCTTGTGGATCGCGGTGATCACGAGCATCCCGATGGTGGTGGTGCAGCAAGAGGTCCCCGGCGGGACGGGCACCGTGTCCGCGCTCTACTCCTCCACCTTTCCGATCGCCCAGTTGTTGGCCGGCGCCATCACCGGAGTGGTCGCGGCGCAGGCCGGCTACCGCAGCGTCTTCTGGATCTGCGCCGGTCTGTGCGCACTCGCCGCCGTACTCCTGCTCGTGCGGAGGGCTTCGCGCGGCGCCGGGGGCGACCAGCGTTCCGGCTCGCCCGGGACGGCGGCTCAGCACTCAACGAACACGGGAGAGATCTGACGTGACGATTCGATTCGTATCCGTTGTCGGAGCCGACACCGGCCTGCTGGACTCCGCGATCACCCACTACCGGAGCATGGGTGTCGAGTCCTTCCACATCGCCCGGCACATCGAGTCCTTCGACGATCCGGACTTCCGGCGCTCCCAGGACGTGGTCGCGCGCCACGGCATCTCCTTCGCCGCGGTGCACCAGGGCCCCTGGGACGAGGACCTCAACGGGTACTTGATCTGGGCGCAGATGAGGCGCCATCCCGACGACTGGTGGGTGATCGCGGACCTCGACGAGTTCCACGTCTACGACCGACCGCTGTCCGACGTCATCGCCGCGTGCGAAGCCGGCGGCTACGACCACGTCAAGGGTGCCCTGCTGGACCGGGTGGCCGCCGACGGGAGTCTGGCAGCACTGGACCCGAACGCATCCATCTGGACGCAGTACCCGCTCGCCGGATTCGTGACCCTGCGTCTGCCGGGAGGCGGATCGTCCAAGGTGACCCTGGCGCGCGGTGACGTACGGCTGCACCTCGGCCAGCACGGGGCCGTGGCGGGCAAGCTCATGCCCGCCGAGGAGGCTTTCCCGCAGGTCCACCATTTCAAATGGGACGACTCGGTGCTGGCCCGGCTCGTCCAGCGCGAACGGGCGTACGCGTCCGGCGACTGGCACCTGACCTACCCCGACACCGTGGACGAGTCACGCCGGATGCTCCAGCACCTGCGGGCCAACGGCGGACGCATCGACGTCACGGCCCGGGAGCTTTCACTGAGCCGTTGCGGCAGCGACTACGCGGATTACGCGGCGTGGCCGGAGCTCGTCTCCCAGCTCAAGGACATCAGGTAGGCGGACGCAGGTCGTGGGGGCCTGCCCGTTGCGCACGCCGGGCGTGCGGCACCGGGCGGGCCCCTTGCTTCGCCCAGCGGAACGGTTCAGGCTGAATCGCGTACGACCAGTTCGGCGTCGAAGACGATCGAAGCGGGTTCCGTGCGGGTGCCCTGGATGTGTTCCGCCAAGAGGCGTGCCATCTCAGCGGCCATCTTCTCGACGGGCTGGCGGACCGTGGTCAGCGCGGGGCGGCACGTCGCGGCGACGCTCGAGTCGTCGAAGCCGATGACGGCGACGTCCTCGGGCACCCGCTTGCCCTGTTCGCGCAGGACCTGGCAAGCACCCTGGGCCATCAGGTCGTTCGCGGCGAACACCCCGTCCACGTCCGGATGGCCGATCAGCAACCGGGTCATGGCCGCCGCGCCGCTGTCCACCGTGAAGTTCCCCTCGGCCACCGGAACCTCGGAGATCCCCGCCGAGGTCAGCGCCGCACGGAACCCGTCGAGCCGGTCCTTGGCCGCCGGGATCGACTGGGGAGCGGAGATCGTCGCGATCCGCCGGCGGCCGCGGGCCAGGAGGTGTTCGGCGGCCAGCCGGCTTCCGTCGGCGTGGGCGAGATCGACGTAGCTGACCGCCTGCGCGGGTTCCGGACGGGCGAAGAGCACCACGGGGATCCGTGCGGCGACGAGCATCGCGGGCAGGGGATCGCCGGCCTGGATCGACACCACCAGCGCGCCGTCGGCAGCGCCCTGGCCCAGGTAGTCCACCACCTGTTCCCTGGCGGCCCCGGACTCGGCGACCAGGATGACCGGGTGCATCGCGTGCGCCCGCAGGTACCCCATGGCCCCGCTGACCACCCGTCCGAAGAACGGGTCGGCGAAGACGCGCGAGGCGAAGGTGTCCCCGGCGCCGGAGATGATCAGCGCAACCGTTTCCGTGCGCTGGGTCACCAGGGACCGGGCTGCCCGGTTGGGCCTGTACCCCGTCCGCTCGACCGCGTGACGGACGAGTTCCTGGATGTCGGGATCCACGTTGCGGGTCCCGTTGACCACCCGCGACACCGTTGCCCGGGACACCCCGGCCCTGCGGGACGCCACGGCCGGTCCGGCCGGCCTCGCGAGCACGGGCTCGGCGGCCCCCCGCAGGGGAGCCCGGCCTTCCCTCCGAAGGCATGGCGACCGCGGAAGTCTCCATCCGTAAAGCCATGGTGACGGGGCGTGAGACGGCCTGCCGGACGATCCGCCCCGCACGCCCCACACGTCCACCCCCTCTCACCTCGGAACTTAATGAAAGACTAAAGAAAAGAGTGGCAAGGGCCTTGACCGGTCGATTGCGTTACGGGCAAGGTCTGGAGAGCGCTCTCCCGTTTCAGGTTCGTTAAGGAGCACCAATGCCTACTGGCATACCTGTTGACGCATCGCCACGCAGACGACGTCCTCTCGCAACCCGGAGGGGGATCGCCGGGGCCGTCACCACCGCCCTCTTCGGCACCCTGCTCGCGCTCGCACCCCCGGCCCCCGCCGCACCGGCCGAGCCGGCACTGCTCTCCCAGGGCAAGGCGGTCACGGCCTCCAGCCAGGAGCACTACGGCACCCCGGCCACCTACGCCGTCGACGGCGACAACGGCTCCCGGTGGGCCAGTGCCTCCTCCGACGCCCAGTGGCTGCAGGTCGACCTCGGAGCCGCCGTCGAACTCGGCAAGGTCGTTCTGCGCTGGGAGGCCGCCTACGCCAAGGCCTACCGGATCGAGCTGTCGACCGACGGCACCCACTGGACCACGGCCTACTCCACGACCACCGGAGCCGGCGGCACCGAGACCGTGAACGTCACGGGCAGCGCCCGCTACGTCCGGATGCAGGGTGTGACCCGTGCCACCGGATACGGCTACTCGCTTTGGGAGTTCCAGGTGTTCGGCACGGGCGGAGGAGGCACCGGCCCGGTCCTGCCGGGCGGCGGCGACCTCGGCCCGAACGTGCACGTCGTGGATCCGTCGACCCCCGGCATCCAGGCCGAGCTGGACCGGGTCTTCCAGGAGCAGGAGTCGGCGCAGTTCGGCAGCGGCCGGCACGCCTTCCTCTTCAAGCCCGGCACGTACAACAACCTCAACGCGCAGGTCGGCTTCTACACCCAGATCGCCGGTCTCGGCCTGCGCCCGGGCGACACCACCATCAACGGTGACGTGACGGTCGATGCGGGCTGGTTCAACGGCAACGCCACTCAGAACTTC
This sequence comes from Streptomyces sp. NBC_00086, assembly GCF_026343255.1. NCBI lineage: Bacteria > Bacillati > Actinomycetota > Actinomycetes > Kitasatosporales > Streptomycetaceae > Streptomyces > Streptomyces sp. NBC_00086. Next base: position 1,362,892 of record NZ_JAPELZ010000001.1, read on the forward strand.
TGGCGCGGTGTGGAGGGTCTGACCGTCAACCCGGTCAGCGGCACCAACCGTTGGGCGGTCTCGCAGGCGTCCTCCTTCCGCCGCATGCACGTCAAGGGCTCGCTCAACCTGGCGCCGAACGGCTACGGCTGGGCCAGCGGTGGCTACATCGCCGACTCCAAGGTCGACGGCCAGGTCGGCAACTACTCGCAGCAGCAGTGGTACACCCGCGACAGCACCATCGGCGGCTGGTCCAACAGCGTGTGGAACCAGACCTTCTCCGGCGTCGAGGGCGCTCCGGCCAACGCATTCCCCGAGCCGCGTTACACCACCCTCGACACCACGCCCGTCTCCCGCGAGAAGCCCTACCTCTACGTCGACGGCAACGAGTACAAGGTGTTCGCGCCGGCCAAGCGCACCAACGCCCGCGGAACCAGCTGGGCCAACGGCACCCCGCAGGGCGATTCCGTCCCGCTCAGCCAGTTCTACGTGGTCAAGCCCGGCACCACCGCCGCCACGATCAACCAGGCGCTGGCCCAGGGCCTGAACCTCTTGTTCACGCCCGGCGTCTACCACGTCGACCAGACCATCAACGTGAACCGCGCGAACACCATCGTGCTCGGCCTGGGCCTCGCCACGATCATCCCGGACAACGGGGTGACCGCGATGAAGGTCGCCGACGTCGACGGCGTCCGTCTCGCCGGATTCCTGATCGATGCCGGACCGGTCAACTCGCCGACCCTGCTGGAGCTCGGTCCGCAGAACTCCTCCGCCGACCACGCCGCCAACCCCACCACCGTGCAGGACGTCTACATCCGCGTCGGTGGCGCCGGCGCGGGCAAGGCGACCACCAGCGTGGTCGTGAACAGCGACGACGCCATCGTCGACCACACCTGGGTGTGGCGGGCCGACCACGGCGAGGGCGTCGGCTGGGAGACCAACCGCGCCGACTACGGGGTGCGGGTGAACGGTGACGACGTCCTGGCCACGGGCCTGTTCGTCGAGCACTTCAACAAGTACGACGTGGAGTGGTTCGGCGAGCGCGGAAAGACGGTCTTCTACCAGAACGAGAAGGCGTACGACGCGCCCAACCAGGCCGCCATCCAGAACGGCAGCACCCGCGGATACGCCGCCTACCGGGTGGACGACTCCGTCACCACCCACGAAGCCTGGGGCCTGGGCTCCTACAGCAACTACAACGTCGATCCGACGATCATCCAGGACCACGGCTTCAAGGCCCCCGTCAAGCCGGGGGTCAAGTTCCACAGCCTCCTGACGGTGTCGCTCGGCGGCAACGGCCACTACGCGCACGTCATCAACGACACCGGGGCGTCCACGGTCCCGGCCGGCACCTCGACGGTTCCCTCGACGGTCGTCTCCTTCCCCTGAGACGCCGTCCCTCCCCACCGGCTCCGGTGACCCACCGGAGCCGGGCCGACTCCCCGGGCCCGGTTTCCGCCCTGCCGCCGCGGCCCGGGGGTTCCACCGCCCGACCGGCCTCCGCTGACCCGACGGAGCCGGGCTCTACTCCCCTGGGCTGGGTGAACCGGTCTCCCCGCCCCGGCCCAGGGGCCCTGAGCACACCGACCAGCCCGGCATTCCCGGCCGGAGCGAGGCCCGAGCACCTGGCAGGGCCGTGCCCGACGACACAGAGAGCGCTGTCGCGCGGGCGAGGCGCCCCCACGGGAGAGCTGGTCAGTCCCCACCGCCATTGACACCAGGAGCCGCAATGTTCCCCCATCCCCCCTCCACCAGCACCCCACCCCGCCGCCGCACGCGCGGCGCGGCCGCCCTCGTCACGCTCGGAGCGCTCTTCGCGTCCTCGCTGGCCCTTGCCTCCGCTCCCACCGCGGTGGCCGCGGAGACCCTCCTCTCCCAGGGCAAGACGGCCACCGCCTCCTCGAGCGAGGGCGAGGCCTATTCCGCGGCCGCCGCGTTCGACGGAAACCTCACCGGCACCCGCTGGGCCAGCCAGTGGCGCGATGCCGAGTGGATCCAGGTGGACCTGGGTGCGAGCCGCAGCCTCAGCCGCGTCGTCCTCACCTGGGAGGGTGCGTTCGGCAAGAACTACGAGATCCAGGTCTCGGACGACGGAACGAACTGGCGCACCGCCAAGTCCGTCACCGGCAGCGACGGCGGCATCGACGAGATCGCCATCTCCGGCAGCGGCCGCTACGTGCGGATGAACGGCCTGGTCCGCTCCGGCGGCTACGGCTACTCCCTCTGGGAGTTCCAGGTCTACGGCACCACCTCGGTGGAACCCCCGGCCCAGGGCGCCGTGCGCGTGGCCGGATCGCAGGGCAACTGGCAGCTGACCGTCGGCGGGCAGCCGTACACGGTCAAGGGCCTCACCTGGGGCCCGTCCTTCGCCGACGCCCCGAAGTACATGCCCGACGTGAAGTCCATGGGCGTCAACACCATCCGCACCTGGGGCACGGACGCGTCGAGCAAGCCCCTGCTCGACACGGCCGCCGCCAACGGCGTCCGGGTCATCAACGGATTCTGGCTGCAGCCCGGCGGCGGCCCCGGCTCCGGCGGCTGCGTCAACTACGTGACCGACGCCGCGTACAAGAGCAACATGCTCACCGAGTTCGCCAAGTGGGTCGACACCTACAAGTCGCACCCGGCCACGCTCATGTGGAACGTCGGCAACGAATCCGTCCTCGGCCTTCAGAACTGCTACAGCGGCACCGAGCTGGAGGCGCAGCGCAACGCCTACACCACGTTCGTGAACGACGTCGCCAAGAAGATCCACACCATCGACCCGGACCACCCGGTCACCTCGACCGACGCCTGGACGGGCGCGTGGCCGTACTACAAGCGCAACGCCCCGGACCTCGACCTGTACTCGATGAACTCCTACGGAGACATCTGCGGGGTCAAGCAGGACTGGGTGGACGGCGGCTACAACAAGCCCTACATCATCACCGAGACCGGACCGGCCGGCGAGTGGGAGGTGCCGAACGACGCCAACGGCATCCCCGACCAGAAGACCGACGTCCAGACCGCCGAGGGATACACCACCGCCTGGAACTGCATCACCGGTCACCAGGGCGTCGCCCTGGGCGCCACGATGTTCCACTACGGCATCGAGCACGACTTCGGCGGCATCTGGTTCAACCTGCTGCCCGACGGGCTCAAGAGGCTGTCGTACTACGCGGTGAAGAAGGCGTACACCGGGTCGACCGCGGGCGACAACACGCCGCCGGTCATCAGCAACATGGTCGTCGACAAGGCCTCCAACGCGCCGGCCGGCGGTGAGTTCACCGTCCGCGCCAACATCAGTGACCCCCAGAACGACCCCCTGACGTACAAGGTCTTCCTCAGCGGCAACTACGCGAACGGCGACAAGCGTCTGGTCGAGGCCCAGTGGCGCTCCACGGGCAACGGGACCTTCGCGGTCACCGCTCCCGAGAAGCTCGGCGTCTGGAAGGTCTACATCCAGGCCGAGGACGGCCGCGGCAACCTGGGCATCGAGACCAAGTCCGTGAAGGTCGTCGCCCCGCCCGTCAGCGGCACCAACATCGCCCTGAACAAGCCCGCCACCGCTTCCTCTTCGCAGGCCTCCTACGGCGACTGCCCCTGCCCCGCCGGCAACGCCACCGACGGCAACACCACCACCCGCTGGGCCAGCGACTGGAGCGACCCCCAGTGGATCTCGGTGGACCTCGGTGCTTCCAAGGCGATCCGCACCCTGCAGCTGGTGTGGGACCCCGCCTACGCCAAGTCCTACGAGGTACAGCTCTCCGACGACGGCACCAACTGGCGCACCGTCCACTCCACCACGACCGGCAACGGTGACATCGACACGATCAACGTGTCGGCCAACGCCCGCCACGTACGACTGAACCTGACCGCGCGCGGCACCGGCTGGGGCTACTCCCTGCACGAGTTCGGCATCTACAGCTGAACGCGTGACGGCGCGGCCCTGACGGGTCCGTCCGCCCTCGCGGGGCTGCCGCCCCCATGACTCTCCGGCCGCCCGGCGGCGGCCGGAGAACGGGTGGCGGGAAACGAGCCGCTTCCCGCCACCCGCCCAAGAGCAGCCCACACCACCCCCACAAGAACGGCAGGAGAGTTCCATGACAGCACGTCCGAAACGGCTTTCCGCGCTCCTCGTCGGCACCGCCCTCGTCGCCAGCCTCCTGGGCGTCGGCGCGATCGCCAACGCGGCGGATCCCGGCAGCTCGGCCCCCTCTACGTCCGCCGCGTCACACAGCGGACACACGATGGCCGTCTCCCTCCAGGCGTCGGGCGACGACGCCGACGGGGACGGCTACATCCCGGCGGTTCCGCAGGTCACCGGTGTGACACCATCCACGGCCACCCCGCCGCCGGCCTACCACCACGAGTTCCAGGCCGGCTGCGCCGTCACCCACACCGCGCCGGACGACCCGATCGTCTACCCGGGCCAGTTCGGCAGGTCGCACGACCACACGTTCATGGGCAACACCTCCACCAACGCCGCCAGCACCACCGGCTCGCTCTACGGAGGCAACACCACCTGCAAGGCGCCTGCGGACGCCTCCGCGTACTGGATGCCCTCGCTGTACAAGGGCGACCAGAAGATCCTGCCCACCGGGCCGCAGGTCATCTACTACAAGGCGGGCGTGACCGACTACACCAGTGTGCGGCCCTTCCCCAAGGGTCTGCGGTTCGTCGTCGGCAACCCGATGCAGAGCGCCCAGGAGTTCCGCGACCACAAGGGCTTCGTCGAGGGCTGGGAATGCGGTGAAAGCTTCTTCAACACCGACTTCCCGGCGAGCTGTCCGAACCGGCCCGACGTCCAGCTCAACCTCCGCTTCCAGGCACCCAGTTGCTGGGACGGCAAGTACCTCGACACCCCCGACCACAAGAGCCACATGTCGTACACGGTCGTCAAGCCCGGCACCAACGACAACATGTGCCCGGCCTCCCACCCCGTCGCCCTGCCGATGATCGAGTTCAAGATGGCGTGGCCGGTCAACGGCGACATGTCCCAGGTCCGCCTCGCCAGCGGCCGCGGCTACTCCTTCCACTACGACTTCTTCAACGCGTGGGAGGAGCGCACCCTCAAGGCCCTCGTCGACCACTGCATCGTCGGCGGCCTGCAGTGCGACCCGCGCGGCTTCGACCTGTACCGCCCCGAACGCGGGACGGTACTGAACTCGGAGTACCGGCTGCCCTGACCCGGTCGGCCCTCCGTAGCGGCCCGGCCCGCCCCGTCTCCGCGACGGGGCGGGCGGGGCCTTCTCTCTTTGCCGAAGATTCGCCCTCAAAGGGGGCTTGACGCCGGGTCAGCACACACCAAAGCTTGGGAGAGCGCTCTCCCATAAGTGGGGAGCGGAAGACGTGGATGGGGTGGGGATGGGCGAGGACGTGCTCGATCGACTGCTGGAGAAGCTCGATCTCGTACAGAAGGTGCGGCTGCTGTCCGGGGCCACGACGTGGCGGACGGCCGGTGAACAGGCCGTCGGCTTGCGCGAGATGGTGACCTCCGACGGACCCGCAGGGGTGCGGGGAGAGGCCTGGGACGAGCGGCTCACCTCCGCACTGCTGCCCTCGGCGTCCACGATCGGCGCACTGTGGGACGAGGACCTGGTCGAGGAGCTGGGAGGCCTGCTCGCTTCGGAAGCGGCTCGCAAGGGCGTGGACGTCGTCCTGGCGCCCACGCTCAACCTGCACCGCACTCCCCTGGGCGGCCGGCACTTCGAGTGCTTCTCGGAGGACCCCGTACTGACGGGCCGTACGGGCGCGGCGCTGATCCGGGGCATCCAGGCGGCCGGGGTGGCGGCCACGGCCAAGCACTACGTGGCCAACGACTCGGAGACGGGGCGAATGCACGTGGACGTGCGGGCTTCCGAGCGGGTGCTGCGAGAGGTCTACCTGGCGCCGTTCGAGGCCGCTGTCGAGGCGGGCGTGTGGCTGGTGATGGCCGGCTACAACGGCGTGAACGGCGCGACCATGACCGCCAATCCACTGCTCGCCGAACCGCTCAAAGGCGATTGGGGCTTCGACGGGGTGGTGGTCTCCGACTGGGGCGCCCTGCGTTCGGCCCGCGAACCGGCGCTCGCCGCACTGGACTTGGCGATGCCGGGACCGCAGGGCCCGTGGCAGGAGTCCCTCGTCGAGGCCGTCGAAGACGGCCACGTCCCCGAGGAAGCCATCGACGAGAAGGTGCGGCGCCTGCTCCGGCTGGCCGGACGCGTGGGGGCACTCGGATCGAACCGGGGCCCGCGGAAACCGGCGTTCGGTGCGGACGAGACGCGGACGCTGCTGCGCCGCACCGTGGCCGCGGGATCCGTACTGCTGAGCAACCACGAGCTGCTCCCGCTCGCCCCGTCCTCCTTGTCGAAGGTCGCCGTCATCGGCGTGCACGCCGACTCCCCGCGGGTACAGGGCGGCGGCAGCGCGGGCGTCTTCCCCCCGCACGCGGTCACTCCCCTCGAAGGGATTCGCGCCCGGCTCGACGGCCTGGCCCGGGTCGTGCACGTACCGGGTCCGGGACTGGGCGTTCCCCCCGCGCCTCTCGGCACCCGCTGGTGCAGCGACCCGCGGTCGGGGGAGCCGGGTGTGCTGCTGCGCCTGCTGGACGAGGCGGGCGAGGAGCTCCACGCGGAGCACCGGCTGTCGGGTACCCAGCTCGAGCCGCCCGTGGGTCCCTCCGCACGGACCGTGGAGATCAGCGCGCTCATCCGGCCTCCGACGACGGGGGAATGGACCTTCGGCATCGCCGGCTTCGGCCTCATGAGCATCACTCTCGGCGGCCGGACCGTACTGGACGGCGAGTTCCCGTGCACCACCGACGACCCGGCCGTCGTCCATGTGAACCCGCCCCTCCACACGGTGCGGGCCACCGTGGACACGACGGAGCCCGTTCTCCTGACGGCTCGGCGCGAACTGGTCCCGGGGGCCGGGCGCGCCACGATCGTGGCGGCGGCGCCGCCGGAGCCCGAGGCGGCGGCCGCGCTCGCGGAAGCGGTACGGGCGGCACGTGACGCGGACGCCGTGATCGTGGTCGTCGGCACCACCGAGCACACCGAGACCGAGGGCCACGACCGCGGCGACCTCTCCCTGGGCGGCCACCAGGACGCGCTGGTCCGCGCCGTTGCAGCCGTCAACCGGCGCACGATCGCCGTGGTCAACAGCGGCGGCCCGGTCGAACTGCCCTGGCGCGACGAGGTGGGTGCGCTGCTGCTCACCTGGTTCCCCGGCCAGGAAGCCGGAGCCGGGCTCGCCGACGTCCTGTTCGGAGACGCCGAGCCCGGCGGCCGCCTCCCCACCACCTGGGCAGCCGCCTTGGCCGACGCACCCGTCACCCACGCACGGCCGGTCGGCGGCCGGCTCGCCTACGACGACGGCATCCACATCGGACACCGGGGCTGGCTCCTCGCCGGCAAGGAACCCGCCTATTGGTTCGGCCACGGCCTCGGCTACACCAGCTGGGAGTACGAGGCGGTTCAGGCCCCCGACGAAGCGGTGGAAGGCGCACCGTTCACGGTCCGCGTACAGGTACGCAACACGGGAGGCCGGCCCGGCCGTGAGGTCGTGCAGGTATACCTCGCCCGTCCGGAATCCACCGTCGAGCGTCCCGTCCGCTGGTTCGCCGGCTACGCCGCGGTGCACGCGGAACCCGGTGCTTCGGTGACCGCCGTCGTGGAGGTCCCGGCGCATGCGCTGCGGTACTGGTCCGAAACCGGGAAGGCCTGGATCACGGAGCCCGGGACCTACCAGATCATGGTGGGCCGGTCGGCCGACGACCTGGTGTGGAGAGGGGCTCTGCCCCTTCGGGGACCGAGCGGCACGAGGGTCGGGAAGACGGGTGGCAGCCGACAGATCCTGTCCGTCCGGTAAGCGCACGGCAGCTACTCGCGGCGTCCGGCCGCACCCGCGACACCGTCGGCGCCGCCCGGCGGCGGGGCCGGCCTCCCGGTCGGCCCCGTCCCCCGTGTGACCGTCAGCCCAACGACGGGATGATGTCGGAGCCGTACGCGTCGATCGTCGCTTCCCGGGCGTCGTGCATGGCGTACACGGCGAACTGGTCGACGCCGAGGGCCTGCAGGGCGCGGAGCTTCTCGATGTGGGCCTCGGCCGGGCCGAGCAGGCAGAACCGGTCGACGATCTCGTCGGGAACGAAGTCGGCGGACGGGTTCCCGGCGCGGCCGTGGTGGCTGTAGTCGTAGCCCTGGCGGGACTTGACGTACTCGGTGAGCTCGTCCGGGACCATCGAGGAGTGCTCGCCGTAGCGGGAGACCAGGTCGGCGACGTGGTTGCCGACCATGCCGCCGAACCAACGGCACTGGTCGCGGGCGTGGGCCAGGTCCTCGCTCACGTACGCCGGGGCCGCAACGCAGATGGTGATCGAATCGGGGTCACGGCCGGCCTCCACGGCAGCCTGGCGGACCGCCTTGATCATCCACTCCGTGAGGTAGAGGTCCGCGAGCTGGAGGATGAACCCGTCCGCCTTCTGACCGGCCAGGGCCAGCGCCTTCGGCCCGTACGCCGCCATCCAGACCGGGAGCTTTCCGTCCGTGATCCAGGGGATCCGGATGGCGTTGCCCTCGACCTCGGCCTCCCGGCCCTCCGCCAAGTCCCGGATGACGTCGATCGCCTGACCCAGGCGGGCCAGGGTGTTGGGCGCGCGCCCGGCGACCCGCATCGCCGAGTCCCCGCGGCCGATCCCGCAGACCGTGCGGTTGCCGAACATGTCGTTCAGCGTCGCGAAGGTGGAGGCGGTCACCTCCCACGTCCGCGTCCCCGGGTTGGTGACCATCGGACCGACGTGCATGCGTTGGGTGTTGGCCAGGATCTGGCTGTAGATGACGAACGGCTCCTGCCACAGGACCGCCGAGTCGAAGGTCCAGCCGTAGCGGAACCCGTTGCGCTCGCCGCGCTTCATGAGGCTGACGACCTGGGAGGCCGGCGGGTCGGTCTGCAGGACGAGGCCGAAGTCCATGCATGGCTCCTTGCTGCTGCGTGCGGGCTTGCGGCTTACAGGTACTGACAGGTGGAGCGGGGGATGAACGCCCCGTGACCGGCGCGACCGGTGAACTCGCGCCGGTCGATGACCAGTTCGCCCCGGGACAGGACCGTGTCGACGCGTCCGGTGATCCGCTTGCCCTCGTACGCCGAGTAGTCCACGTTCATGTGGTGCGTCTCGGCGGAGATGACCTGCTCGGCGTGCGGATCGTAGAGAACGATGTCGGCATCGGAACCCGGTGCGATCGTGCCCTTCTGCGGGTAGAGGCCGAACATCCGGGCCGGGGCCGCACAGGCGATCTCGATCCAGCGACGGCGGCTGATGTGCCCGTCCAGGACGGCCTGGTGGAGGAGGTCCATGCGGTTCTCCACCCCCGGCAGCCCGTTCGGGATCTTCGAGAAGTCCCCCCGGCCCAGCTCCTTCTGGCCCCGGAAGCAGAACGGGCAGTGGTCGGTGGACACCACCTGGAGGTCGTTCGTGCGCAACCCCCGCCACAGCGCCGCCTGGTGCTCGCGCGGGCGCAGCGGGGTGGAGCAGACGTACTTGGCGCCCTGGAAGTCGGGCTCCTCCAGGTTGTCGGTGGACAGGAAGAGGTACTGCGGGCAGGTCTCGCCGAAGACCGGCAGCCCCTTGTCCCGGGCCGCCGCCAGCTCCGCGACCGCCTCCTCCGCGGAAACGTGCACCACGTACAGCGGGGATCCGGCCACCCGCGCGAGCTGGATCGCCCGGTGGGTGGCCTCCGCTTCGAGGAGCACTTTGCGGACCTCGCCGTGGTGGCGCGGGTCCGTCTCTCCACGGGCGAGGGCCTGCTCCACGAGCACGTCGATCGCGATGCCGTTCTCGGCGTGCATCATGATCAGCCCGCCGTTGCCCGACGCCCGCTGCATCGCGCGCAGGATCTGCCCGTCGTCGCTGTAGAAGACCCCGGGGTAGGCCATGAACAGCTTGAAGGAGGTGACCCCCTCCCCCACCAGGTGGTCCATCTCCTTCAGGGTCCGCTCGTTGACGTCCGAGAGGATCATGTGGAAGGCGTAGTCGACGGCGCACTTGCCGTCGGCCTTGTCGTACCAGGTGTCGAGGCCCTCGCGCAGGGCGTGGCCCGGGGTCTGGACGGCGAAGTCCACGATGGTGGTGGTGCCGCCCCAGGCGGCGGCCCGGGTGCCGGTCTCGAACGTGTCGGAGGCCGCCGTGCCGCCGAAGGGCAGCTCCATGTGGGTGTGGGCGTCGACCCCGCCGGGGATGACGTACTTCCCGCTCGCGTCGATCGTCCGGTCGGCCGTCCAGGTGTCGGCGGCCGCCGTGCCGTGTGCCGCGAGGGCGGCGACCCGGCCGTCCTCGATCAGCACGTCGGCGTGGAGCTCGTCGGATGCGGTGATGACGAGCCCGCCGCGGATGAGGGTGCGGATGCTCATGTACGTCTCCCCCGGTGTTAGTTGAGGCTTCTGAGGGCCTCGGCGAGGATCTCGGCGCCCTCTTCCGCCTCGGCGACGGTGAGGGAGAGCGGCGGCGCGATGCGCAGCACGCTGGTGTTGTACCCGCCGCCCTTGCCGAGCAGCAGGCCGCCCGCCCGGGCGGCCTCCAGTACGGCGGCGGCCGCGTCCGGGTCGGCCTGGTCGGTGCCGGGTTTCGTCAGCTCCAGGCCGGCCATCAGGCCCCGGCCGCGCACTTCCCGTACGGCGGGCACGGTCGCGGCGATGGCCCGCAGCCGCTCCAGCAGCAGGCCGCCGACGCGGCGGGCGTTGCCCTGGAGGTCGTGTTCGAGGAGGTAGGCGAGGTTGGCGACGCCGGCGGCCATGGTGACCGGGGAACCGCCGAAGGTGGAGATGGAGTTGGAGTCGAGGCAGTTCATCACCTCGGCGCGGGCCACGACCCCGCCGATGGACATGCCGTTGCCGATGCCCTTGGCGAAGGTGATGATGTCCGGCGGGCCGTTCTGGGCGTGGGCCTGCCAGCCCCAGAAGTGGTCGCCGGTACGGCCCCAGCCGGTCTGCACCTCGTCGCTGATCCAGAGGATGCCGTGCCGGTCGAGGACCTTGCGGAAGGAGCCGTAGAGCCCGTCGGGAGGCGAGGTGAACCCGCCCACGCCCTGCACCGGTTCGGCGATGAGCGCGGCGACTCCGCCGCGCGCCTGGCCGAGCACGTCTTCCAGGTCGGCGACGGCCGCGGCGGTGAAGGCGGTGTCGTCGAGGTGGGCGAAGGGGCCCCGGGTGCGGACCGCGCCGTGGACGTAGTACGTCTGGAGCGGCGAGAGGCTGGTCGGGGACCAGCCGCGGTTGCCGGTGATCGAGACGGTGGAGAAGGACCGGCCGTGGTAGCTGTTGCGCATCGCCAGGATCTGGTTGGAGCGGCGGTACGTCGTCGCGAGCAGCAGGGCGGTGTCGTTGGCCTCGGTGCCGGAGGTGGTGAAGAAGACCCGGGCGTCGGGGATGCCGGACAACGCCGAGACGCGCTCGGCCAGTTCGATCATCGGGCGGTTGAGATAGAGGGTGGAGGAGTGGATGATCCGCCCGGCCTGTTCGGAGACGGCCTTGGTGACCTCGGGCAGGGCGTGGGCGGTCATCGTGGTGAGGATGCCGCCGAAGAAGTCCAGGTAGCGGTTGCCGTCCGCGTCCCAGACGTGGCGGCCCTCTCCGTGGGTGAGTTCGAGGGGACGGTCGTAGTAGAGCGCGAGCCAGTCGGGCAGGACGGAGCGGTGCCGGCTGTGCAGGGGGATCGGGTTGGTCACGGCTGTACGAGTCCTCCGTAGGCGTCGGGGCGGCGGTCGCGGTAGAAGGCCCACTGGTCGCGAACCTCCTTGATGAGGTCGAAGTCGAGGTCGCGGACGAGGAGTTCCTCTTCCTTGTCGCTGGCGACCTCCCCGACGAACCGGCCGCGCGGGTCGACGAAGTAGCTGGTGCCGTAGAAGTCGTTGTCGCCGTACTCCTCCTGGCCGACGCGGTTGATGGCGGCGACGAAGTACTCGTTGGCGACGGCGGAGGCGGGCTGCTCCAGCTGCCACAGGTACCCGGAGAGCCCACGGGAGGTGGCGGAGGGGTTGTAGACCAACTGGGCGCCGTTGAGGCCTAGTTCGCGCCAGCCCTCCGGGAAGTGCCGGTCGTAGCAGATGTAGACGCCGATCCGGCCGACGGCGGTGTCGAAGACGGGGAAGCCGAGGTTGCCCGGGCGGAAGTAGTACTTCTCCCAGAAGCCCCGGACCTGCGGGATGTGGTGCTTGCGGTACTTGCCGAGGTAGCTGCCGTCGGCGTCGATGACCGCGGCGGTGTTGTAGTAGAAGCCCTCGGACTCCAGCTCGAAGACCGGTACGACGATCACCATGCCGGTCTCGCGGGCGAGGGCCTGCATCCGCCGGACGGTGGGGCCGTCGGGGACGGCCTCTGCCCAGCGGTAGTGCTCGGGCTCCTGGACCTGGCAGAAGTAGGGGGCGTTGAAGACTTCCTGGAAGCCGATGATCTTCGCGCCCTGCGCGGCGGCCCGCCGGGCGTGCTCCTCGTGTTTGGCGATCATCGACTCGGTGTCTCCGGTCCAGGTGGCCTGGACGATTGCGGCGCGGACGACTTGGGCCATGAGCTGCTCCTCGCGACGGGTACGCCGGCTTCTACGCACGTAGAGGGTGTACGACGGCTGCGCGTAGGGAGTTGAAGGTAGGCCTCGGCCAGGCCCGGGGCAAGACCGCCTTGCGCGGTTGGAGTAGTCGATCAGCAAACGCAGGAGTTACGTCGCCACGTGGTCGATTCCGGTCAGGCGACGGGCAGATTCGCGACTCGAAGGGCGTGCAACAGGTCACGGTGATGAGCCCCCGAGAGGGCTTCGGCCGCGCGGAGCAGCCGGGGCGCGAACCACCGGGGGTCCCGGCGCGCGAGCCGGGCCGACTCCTCCGCGGTGCGGACCCGGACGAAGGCGGCGAGCAGCGCGTCCGCCTCCTGGGCGTGCCCGGCCTCCGCGAGCACGAGGGCGGCCTCGGCGATCTCGGCGGCCGGGCGGGCCGCGCCCTGGCGCAGCAGGGCGTCGCGGTCGGCCGGCCCGAGCGCGGCGGCGGCCGCGGCGAACCGGGCGGGCGGCAGCGAGGCCGCCTCCCAGAGCAGGGTGGCCCAGTCCGCCGCCAGGCCCGCCCGTCGCAGCTCCTCCCCCAGTCCGAGCAGCCGCTCGGCGGGCCCGGCGGCCGCCTCGCAGAGCAGCACGTGCGCCTCACCGCTCCGCCCCTGCCCCCGCAAGGCCACGAGCCCCGCCACGAAGCCGCCACCGGGAGCCCCGGCCCACGGGGCGGGCACGCCGTGCGGGTCGCCTCCGGCGGTGGAGCCGGGGGCGGAGGCGGGGCCAGAACCGGGGGCGGAGCCGGGTGCGGAGCCGGGTGCGGAGCCGGGCCACTGGGCGGAGTCCGCGGGCGCTCCGCCGGCGCGGGCCCGGTCCTGCCACGGGGTGGGCTCGCCCTGCGGGTGGGGCCGCGACCCCGGGTCGGCGGCGGGGGCGTATCCCGCGCTCCAGGCCGGGGTGCCGGGCGGGCGTCCGCCCTGGCCCGACGAGCCGGAGTCACCGCCCGGCCGACCGGAAGCCGGGCTCCAGGCGGCCTCGGCCGACGCCCCGGACCCGAGAGGCCGGGCTGCGGGCCCGGCTGCGGGATACCCGCCCGTACGCCCGGATCCGAGGTGCCCATCGGCGGGCCCGGCCCCGGGATGGCCGCCCGCGAGCCCGGCCCCGGGATGGCCGTCTGCGGTCCCGGCCCCGGGATGACCGCCCGCGAGCCCGGCCCCGGGATGGCCGTCTGCGGTCCCGGACCCGGGATGGCCGTCTACGGTCCCGGCCCCGGGATGACCGCCCATCCGCCCGGACCCGGCGTAGCCGCCCTGGCCCGAAGCCGCGGACGCCTGCCCGGGGCCCGGCCCTTCGGAGCCCGGGCGGGCGGGCTCGTACCGGGTTCCCGGGGTCGGGCTCCCCTGCCCGGCCACGCCTGCCGAAGCGTCCTGTTCCGGCACCGGCTCCCCCGCCGGGTCGGGTTCGGCCGCCGCCGGGCGGGAGGGCAGCCCGAAGCGGGCGCCGCGCAGGGGCGTGACGGAGGACGGCTGCCCCGGGGGCGTGGTGACCGCCGGGGCTTCGGGCGCGGCCGCACCCGCGTAGCGGGCTCCGCCGCTGCGCCGCGTGCCGCGCAGCCACCGCCCCTCGGCCCGCCCGACCGGGGCCGCCGCCCCTTCCGGCACCGGGCCCGCCATCGCGTCCGGGGTCGTGTCCGAAGCCGTGCCCGAGGTCGCCCCCCGGGCCTCCGCGGGCGCCTCGCCCCACGCCGCGTCGCGGGACTCCGCCTGCGCGTCCTCCCGCATCCCGTCCCGCGGCCCCGGCCACACCGCGCCCGGCGAGGTCGCGGTGCGCTGTGCGGGCACCCCGTTCAGGGGCTCCGGCCGTGCCGGCGACGGGTACCCGGGCCGGCCGGAAGCCCGGGTCGACGCCGGAGTCGGGGCCACCGCCTCCAGGCGGGTCGTCAGGTCCTCGTGGCGGGCGGTCGCGCGGGCGTCGTCGTCCCGGGTCCAGGAGAGTTCCCGGGACAGGGCCTCCGCCTCCGCCCGGTCCGTCGTTTCCGCCAGCCGCGCCGACAGCGCGCGCAGGGCCGCCCGGGCCCGGGCCCGCTGCTCGGCGGCCGAAGCGAGCAGCGTGCGCAATTCCTCGACCCCGCCGGGCAGCCGGTCCCAGACGCCTACGGCCGCGGCCCGCAGCCCGGCCGCGTACCGGGTCTCCCGCGCGAGCGCCACCGGACCCGTCGACACCGCCAAGTCCCCGAGCAGGGACTCCAGTACGTCCCACGGGGGCATCGCGGCTCCGTCCAGACAGGCCCGCATCCCCTCCGGGTCCCGCCGCAGGAACTCCCCGTACCAGCCTGTCCCTGGATCCAGTCGCTGCGTCAATCCCCGCATGTATCCGGAGAGTTGGCCGATCACCTGCGAAGTCGCGGTCTCCATCCCCGCATTGGATCCCACCCGTGTTACGGGCGGGCTACAGGAGTCTCAAAGCTAGACGGCGGGCGGGGCAAGCGTGACCGCGATCGCGGTGTGAGGGCGCTCGCGCCGGACCAGGGCGGCCGGCACGTCCAGCATCCAGAACTGCCACTTGTACTTGCGCGTCATCAGCTTCCGCACCCGCTTCAGCCCCGCCTCGTCGAGCAGCCGCGCCTCGCCCTCGACCGCGACGGCCCCGTCGGCGACCCGTCCGCGTACGTCACAGGGCACGACGGTGACCCGCCCGTTGTTGCGGATCCGCTTCACCTTCCACGCGTCGTTGCGCGTCCACACGTACAGCTCGCCGCCGTCCACCACGGCCCACACGGGCGTGGCCACCGCGGTGCCGTCCTTGCGGAAGGTGGTGAGACTGACGTACCTCGCTCGGCCCAGTTCCTCGATCGTCATGCCCCCGACCCTACGCGGCCCGCCAGCGGCACCGGCCCGTCAGCGGCATCGCCCGGCACGATCCGAAAGGGGCGTGCTAGCTCTCCCCGTGGGTGAGGGTCTCCCACGCCACGAACAGGTCGTCCGTCCCGGCCGGCCGCGTCTTCTCGACCAGCTCGCGGGTGTACGGGAGTTTCGCGCCCGTCCGCACCGCGTAGTGCTGGAGCGCCACTTCCAGGTCGGGGCCCATCGTGCGCTCCAGCTTGCCGCCGCACAGCCACCCGGGGGCCTCTTCCCCCAGCTGGTACTTCGCGTGGAACTCCAGTGCCGCCCGGAGCCGCTCGCCCTGCTCCCCGTACAGGTCGATGCCCTGGTGCCAGGCCGTCTCCGCGATGTGCGCGGACGCCGCGAGGGCGTAGCCGACGTGCATGAGGTTGCGGCAGGTCTCCTGGGCGATGCCGTCGGCGTACGTCCCCTGGCCGAACCAGTACGACGCGACCTTGTCCGGCGAGTCGATGCCGGTGCGCGGCGGGGCGAGCGGGTGCGCGCCGTCCCGCTCGAGGTAGAAGTACGCGGGGACGCGCTCGCGGAACCGCTCCAGGGACTCCCGGAAGACGGCCTGGTCCTCCAGGAAGACGGAGATGCCGAGGGCGGCGTCGGTCATGGCGAGCTCCCAGTTGCCGTTGTACGCCGGCACCTGCGCGCGGACGGCCGGGAGGTAGGCCGTGCGCAGCATCTCCTTGAAGCGGGCGACCCGCTCGTCCCCCCAGCTCGGGTAGTCGGCGTGGATGATCTCGGCGGTGCGCGCCCAGGTGGAGCCGGACCAGGCGGCCTGGAGGCCGGCGTTGTCCTCGGCGTGGCGCTTCATCACGGCCGACCATCCGTCCATGATCTGCACGGCCTTGCGCGCGTGGGAGGCCTTGCCGTTCACCGACCACAGCAGGGCGTGGGTGTACGCGGCGATCGCGTCCTGCCGTTCGTCGAGGCAGGACTGCGGCCCCGAGTCGAAGGGGCAGGGCACCACGCCGGCCGGGTGCGGCTGGTAGTCGAGGGAGGCGTAGCGGCTCGCGAGGAGCGCCCGGTACGCCGAGCTCCACGGCTCCTTGCCGGCGGCGACCATCTGCTTCGCGTGCTGGAGCCGGGTGTGGCTGACGACGACGCCCGGGTGGCGGAAGACCACGTCGCCCGGGTCCTTGGCGTGGGCCCGGCCCTCGGGGGCGGCGCACGCCGCGAGCAGCAGGCCGCCCGCGAGGAGGGCGCCCACGAGTCCGAGGCCGAGTCGCTTGGATGCGGATGCGTTCATGTCTGACACGCCTTCACGCTTGCCCCGCGCCCCGGCCCTCCCACCGCCGATTGGGCCGTTCGGCCGCCGGGCCCGCCCTAACGGCACGCCGGATGGCGGGCCCGGCGGCCGAACGGCCGCGGCCCACTCGCGGACCCGGACTTCACACGGGCACGAGGGCGCAGCGCCGCATCACTTCGTCCAGGGACAGCCCCAGGGCCCCGGCGAGGGCGGCGACGGTGAAGAAGGCCGGGGTCGGGGCCCGGCCGGTCTCGATCTTGCGGAGGGTCTCGGCGGAGAGCCCGGCACTGGCCGCGACCTCGACCATGCTGCGGCCACCGCGGGCCGTGCGCAACAGGGCGCCCAGCCGCTCGCCGCGCTCGCGCTCTTCGGGGGTGAGGGGGGTACGGACCATGACCTCATCCTACCCCGGAAACCAATAAGTATCCCGTTACAGTTATACCGGTATAGTTATTGGCATGATGGAACTGAAGACAGACCGATCGATCGACCGGATGCGCGCCGCCGGCCGAGTCGTCGCGCAGGCCCTCGCCGCCGTCCGGGACCGGGCCGCCGTGGGGGTGTCCCTGCTGGAGCTCGACCTGGTCGCGCGCGAGGTGCTCCGTGAGGCCGGTGCGAGCTCGCCCTTCCTCGGCTACCGGCCGCGGTTCGCGCCGGTCCCCTTCCCGGCCGTCATCTGCGCCTCCGTCAACGACGCGATCGTGCACGGCATCCCGAACGACTACCGGCTGGGCGACGGCGATCTGGTCAGCATCGACTGCGGCGCGAAGCTGGACGGCTGGGTCGGCGACGCGGCCGTCAGCTTCACCGTGGGCCGGGCCCGCCCCGCCGACCTGCACCTCATCGCGACCTCCGAGGCGGCCCTCGCGGCGGGCATCGCCGCCGCCCGGCCCGGCAACCGCGTCGGCGACATCGCCCATGCCATCGGCAGCGTCTGCCGCGCCGCCGGGTACGGAATCCCCGACGGCTTCGGCGGCCACGGCGTCGGACGCTCCATGCACGAGGAGCCGGGCGTGCCCAACGAGGGCCCGGCCGGGCAGGGTACGAAGCTGCGCGCCGGCATGGTGATCGCGATCGAGCCGATGCTGATCGCGGGCGGCACCGACGACTACGCCTGCGACGCCGACGGCTGGACCCTGCGGACCGTCGACGGCAGCCGCGCATCGCACTCCGAGCACACGGTCGCGATCACCGCCGCCGGCCCGAGGATCCTCACCGCCCTGTAAGGGCTACCGCTCCCCCCTCGGGTGCACCACCATCGCCGAGCCGCCGCCCCGCCGGGTCGTCTCGGCCGCGGCCAGCCACCGCCCGTCGGGCAGCCGCTGGACCCCGGTGGCCGCGCCGATCTCAGGGTTCTGCCGGAAGCCCTGCCCCAGGGCCTCCAGCTCGGCGCGGACCGGGCTGTTCCACAGGCCCGGCTCCAGTTCGGTGGTGGTCTGGTTGCGCTGGCTGGCCCGCGGCGCGGCGATGGCCTCCACCAGCGGCAGTCCGCGGTCCAGGTGCCCGGTCAGGGTCTGGAGCACCGTGGTGATGATGGTCGCCCCGCCCGGGGAGCCCAGCGCCAGCACCGGGCGCCCGTGCTCCAGCACGATGGTCGGGGACATCGAGGAGCGCGGCCGCTTGCCGGGGCCCGGCAGGTTGGGGTCGGGGACTCCGGCTGCGGCCGGGGCGAAGGAGAAGTCCGTCAGCTCGTTGTTGAGCAGGAAGCCGCGTCCCGGGACGGTGATGGCGCTGCCGCCGGTCGACTCGATGGTCAGCGTGTAGGAGACCACGTTGCCCCAGCGGTCGGCGACGGTCAGGTGCGTGGTGTTCTCCCCCTCGTAGGTGGTCGGGGCGGCCTGCCCGGAGCCGCCGCACGCGACCGGGTTACGGGGATCGCCGGGAGCCAGCGGGCTGGTCAGCGCCTTGGCCGGGTCGATGAGGCAGCCGCGCGTGTCCGCGTACCGCTGCGAGAGCAGCTCCTTCGTGGGCACGTCCTCGGCGGCCGGGTCGCCGACCCAGCGGCCCCGGTCGGCGAAGGAGATCCGGGAGGCCTCGATGAACCGGTGCAGGTACTGGGCTTCGGTGAGCGAACCGAGGTCGCTGCGCTCCAGGATGTTCAGCGCCTCCCCGACGGTGGTGCCGCCGGAGGAGGACGGGGCCATGCTGTACACGTCCAGGCCGCGGTAGCCGACCCGGGTCGGGTCCTGCCGCTTGGTCGCGTACGCGCGCAGGTCTGCGGTGGTCAGATCGCCGGAGCGGACCACGCGGGTGGCGGCCGGGTCCACCGGGGGCGTGCGCACGGCCCGGACGATGTCCTCGGCCAGCCGGCCCCGGTAGAGCGCGCCCGCGCCCTTGCGGCCGAGCTCGGCGTAAGTGGCGGCCAGGTCCGGGTTCTTGAAGGTGGAACCGACCACCGGGAGGGCCCCACCGGGCAGGAAGAGCTCCCTCGTGTCGGGGAAGTCCCGGAACCGGGCCTCGTTGAGCGCGGTCTGGGCCCGGAAGGTGGAGTCCACGGCGAAGCCCTCGCGGGCCAGCTTCTCGGCGGGCCCCAGGAGTTGGCCGAGCGGGCGGGTGCCCCAGGACTCCAGCGCGCTCTGCCAGGTCGCCGGGGTGCCGGGGACTCCGACGCCGAGGCCGCTGGTCTGGCCCTCGGCGAAGGGGATGGGCAGGCCGTTCTCCTGGAACAGCGCGGCGGTGGCGCTCGCCGGGGCGGTCTCGCGGCCGTCGATGGTGCGCACCCGGCCGGAGCGGGCGTCGTAGTACACGAAGTAGCCGCCCCCGCCGATGCCGGCGGAGTACGGCTCGGTGACCCCGAGCGCGGCGGCCGTGGCGACGGCGGCGTCCACGGCGTTGCCTCCGGAGCGCAGGACGGCGATGCCGGCCGCGCTGGCGTCGGCGTCGACGCTGGCGACGGCCCCGCCGTAACCGGTGGCGACCGGCACCTTCTCCGGAGCCCCCGGCGCGGACGGCGGGGCGGCGGCGCCGGTGGAGACGAGCGCACCGGTGAGTGCGAGGAGCGCTAACTGACGTGCTGCGGCGGGACGACGCATCCGTACCTCCAGTCGACGGCCTGTCGGCCCCCCTGGCCCAGGCCTGAGTCCGGCACTGTAACTTCACCGCACCCCCCGCGTCAGGACGGCGCAACCCCGGCTACCATCCGCGCCATGAACGACGACGTGCGCAATCTCGTACTGGGGGTGGCGGCCACTGCCATCAGCGGCGGTTTCGGCTGGTTCGCCCGGACCTACTTGTGGCGCCGCACGCTCCGCCGCAAGCAGGCCTTCTTCGGGCTGCCGACCGGTTCCGACTGTCTGTTCGTGGTCAACCGGCAGATGGGCGGCACCGATTCCTCCCTGCACCGCAACGACGCCTTCGCCCTGCTGGAGATATCCGCCCTGATCAAGGACTGCGGGGCGAACGTCCAGATCGTCACCCACGACGGAGCCCGGCAGGGCTTCGGCGAGCGGGCCGAGTTCTGCGTGGGCGGGCCGTCCTCCAACTCCCGGACGACGGCGCACCTGGGCTCCATGCTCCCCGGGGTGCAGATCATCGTCTCCAGCGATCCCGTACCGGACCGCGGGGCGATCACCGTCGGCGGCGAGACGTACCGCTGGGAGAAGGGGCTCGTCGAGCACGTGCTGCTCGCCCGGCTGACCGCCGGACCGGGCTCCCGGCCCGTGTTCCTGCTGTGCGGGCAGACCGCCGTCAGCAATCAGGCCGCGGCCCGCTACCTGGCCAGGAACCACCACAAGCTGGCCGGGAAGTACGGCCACGACTCCTTCTGCCTCCTGCTGAAGGTGATCAACTCCGACGCCTACGGCCCCGACGTGACGGAACTGATCGCCGATGTCACCCGGCCGGCCCGGACACCCGCAGCGGCAGCCGTGTGATCCCGTTGATGAAGTTCGACACCAACCGGCGCGGCTGGCCCGCGAGTTCCGGTGCGGGCATCACCGTGCGCCACTCCTCGTAGAGGACCCGCAGCTGGAGCCGGGCGAAGTGCGCGCCCAGGCACACGTGCGGGCCGTCCCCGAAGGAGACGTGCGGGTTGGGGGCGCGGCCGAGGTCGAGGCGGCCGGGGTCGGCGAAGACCCGCTCGTCGTGGTTGGCGGACGCGTGGAAGACCACCACCTTGTCGCCGGCCCGGATCGGCTGCCCGGCGAGCTCGGTGTCGGCGGCGGCGGTGCGCCTGAAGCTCAGCACCGGCGGGTGCACGCGCAGGAGTTCCTCCACCGCCCGGTCCAACGGGGCCCGGCCGTCCGCGAGTCCGGCGTAGGCGTCCGGGTCGCGGGCCAGGGCGAGCAGCCCGCCCGGTGCGGCGCTGCGCACGGTGTCGTTGCCCGCGACGGTGAGCAGGAAGAAGAACATCTCCAGCTCCGCGTCCTGAAGTCCGGCGAGCGCGAGGGCGGTCATCACGTCGTCGCCCGGGTGGGCCCTTTTGTGGGCGGCCAGTTCGCGGGCGTACGCGAACATCTCCCCCAGCAGCGCCGGTGAGCGCGGGTTGAGCGGCTTCCCGTCGGGGCCCGGCAGCGGAGCCGGGGCGTCCTCGGGATCCTGGTAGCCGATGATCCGTACGGTCCACTCCAGCAGCAGCCCCCGGTCCGCGGCCGGAACGCCCAGCAGGTCGGTGAGGTTCAGCAGCGCGTACTCGTCGGTGACGGTGCGCACCAGGTCGGCGGCCCCGTCCTCGGCGCCGTCGCGGGCGGCGCGCAGCAGCGTACGGGCGCGGCCGCGGACCCGGGCGGCGAAGGCGTCGACGCGGGCCGGGGTGAAGGCGCGTGCCACGGTCCGGCGCAGGGTCCCGTGCTCGGGGGGATCCTGGTTGAGCATGGTGCGCCGCAGGAAGGGCAGGTCGGCCGGGTCGGGGTCGCGGATCTGGGTGGCGCCCAGGTGCGAGGAGTACGTGCGGTGGTCGCGCAGCACCCGGACCACGTCGGCGTGCCGGGTGACGGCCCAGAAGCCGGGGCCGGCGGGCCAGCCGAGCACCTCCGGCTCGCGCTGCCAGGCCACCGGGTGGTGGTCGCGCAGCAGCCGGTAGCGCTCGTACGGGACGCCTTCGGCGTAGAGGCGCGGGTCGAAGACGTCGGGGGCCGGTCCTTGGTCCATGCGCCACACGGTGGCGGGGACGGGACCCTGCCCGCAAGGGGCCACACGGCGGCGGGGACCGGCCCCGGCCCGCAAGGGGCCGCGCGGGAGCGGGGGCCGGGCCTGCCGTCCCGCGCGCCCCGGCCGGGCTCAGTCCTCCGGCCTGACCTCGCACACGGCGTTCTGCTCCTTGCCGTCGGAGCCGATGAGGAGGATCTCGGGGGCCGGCCTGGTGGTCACCGCCGCCAGGGCCGTGCACGCCAGTTGGCGCCGGGCCGGGCCGGACAGCGGCTCGACCGGGACGGGCAGCACGACGCGCAGGGTCTTCCCGTCGCCGAAGGACTTGACGCCCGCCCGGGCGTAGTCCGGGCCGAACGGGTTCTTGGCGTCCGGCACCGGGATCTCGCTGGTCAGACCGGCCTCCCGCGCGGCCTCGTTCGGCCCCTCCAGCAGCTCCCCGATGGTGAAGCCGGCGTCCGACCGCTGCATCCGGTCGGAGACCGGGACCGGGACGAGCGCGCCGTCGGGCGCGATGAAGTACAGCAGGCCCGGATCCGGCGCGGTGGCCAGTTTCACGGTCCCGGCGCGGCCGCTCTCCACGACCCCGCTGGTGGCGATGCCGCAGCCGGTGGCGAGGAGCAGGGGGACGGTCAGCGCGGCCGCGGCCACGGCCTTGCGCACCCGGGTCATACGCGGGCCTCCAGCGGCATGTCGAGGGTGAAGAGGGCGCCGCCGCCGGGGGCGTTGGCTGCGTGCAGGGTGCCGCCGTGCAGGCGGACGTTCTCCAGGGTGATGGCCAGGCCCAGGCCGCTGCCCGTGGAGCGGGTGCGGGCGGCGTCGGCCTTGAAGAACCGGTCGAAGATGTGCGGCAGCACCTCGGGGGCGATGCCGGGCCCGCTGTCGGCGACCTCGACGAGCAGCCGCTCCCCCTCGGGCCCGCCCTCGGTGCGGACCGAGACGCGGACCGGGGTCCCGCCGTGTTTGAGGGCGTTGCCCACGAGGTTGGCGAGGACCACGTCGAAGCGGCGCGGGTCGAGCAGGGCGCGGACGTCCGGGGGCAGGTCGGTGCTGACCCGCCCGTCGGTCCAGTGGCGGCGTTCCAGGGTCTTGGTGACGGCCTCGGCCACGTCGACCTCGTCGAGGTTGAGCTCGGCGGCGCGGGCGTCGAAGCGGGAGATCTCCATGAGGTCCTCGACGAGCACCGCGAGCTTCTCCGTCTCGGCGCTGACCAGGCGCAGCGCCTTGGCGGTGTCGGCGTCGAGTTCCTCGGCGCCCTCGTCGAGGACCTCGGTGACGGCGAGCATCCCGGCGAGCGGGGTGCGCAGTTCGTGGGAGACGTCGGCGGCGAAGCGGCGGGCGCGGGCCTCGGCCTCCCGGAGTTCGCTGACCGACTGTTCGAGGGCGCGGGCCGTCTCGTTGAAGGTGCGGGCCAGTCCGGCGAGTTCGTCGGCTCCGCGCACCTCGATCCGGGTGTCGAGCCGGCCGCGGCCCAGCCGCTGGGCGGCCTTGCGCATGTCCCGTACGGGCCTCAGGACGCTGCGCGCCGCGAGCAGGGCGGGGATCAGGGCGATCGCCAGGCCCGGTACGGCGCCCCTTCTGGCGGCGGCGACCAGGGCCTCGACGGTGGTCTGCTCGGTGTCCAGGGGCACGACGGCGTAGAACACGGCGCCGGTGCTCTCGTAGGCCTCCTTGTACTTGAAGACGGCGGGCATGCCGACGACGAGGGAGAGGTTGCCGCTCCGGTCCTTCGTGCGCTGGAAGGCCCCGTGCGGATGGGCGGTCACCTGGCTGCGGAGCTGTTCGCTGACGGAGGGGGAGACGGTCTTGCCGCCCTGGTTCGAGCTGGCGCGGAGCTTTCCGTACTCCCCGTAGACGATCCAGGGGTGCGGCTGGCCGCGCTTGCCCAGTTCCCCGACGAGCCGCTGGAGTTCCGCCTGCCCCATGGGCAGTTGGGTGTACTGGGAGTCGACCAGGTCGCGCAGGGTGCTGACGGCGGTGTCCTGGCTCTGCTTGAGGATCGCGTTGCGGGCCTGCTGGTAGGTGAGCGCGGCCGTGCTCACCGCGCAGATGGCGGCGACCAGCAGGAAGGCGGCGATCAGCCGGGTGCGCAGGCCCAGCGGTGCGAAACGTCTCATGCTCGGCGCCTACAGCGGGCCGAAGCGGTAGCCGAAGCCGCGCACGGTCTGTATGTAGCGGGGGGCGCCGTCGGGGTCCTCGATCTTGTGGCGCAGGCGGCGTACGCAGGCGTCCACCAGCCGGGCGTCGGCGTGGTAGCTGTGGTCCCACACGTATTCGAGGAGCTGCTGGCGGGAGAAGACCTGCTCGGGCGAGGCCGACAGGTGCAGCAGGAGCTTGATCTCACTGGGGGCCAGGGGGAGGCGCTCGCCGTTCCTGGCGACGGTGAGCCCGGCGCGGTCGACGGCCAGCTCGCCGTGGAACTCCACGTCGGGGCGCCCGCCGGCGGGCTCGCTGAGGCGGCGCAGCACGGCCTTGATGCGGGCTTCGATGACCTCGGTGCGGGCGGGTTTGACGATGTAGTCGTCGGCTCCGGCCTCCAGGCCGACGACTATGTCGAAGTCGTCCCCGCGTGCGGTGAGCATGATGATCGGTACCTGGCTGTTCTCGCGGATCCGGCGGCAGACCTGGACCCCGTTGATGCCGGGCAGCATGAGGTCGAGCAGGACGAGCTCGGGGTGGAAGCTCGCCATGAGTTCGAGTCCGGCCTCGCCGGTCTCGGCGGCGCTCACGTCGTGGCCCCTGCGGCGCAGGCCGAGACCCACGCCCTCCCTGATGGAAGGGTCGTCCTCGATCAGCAGTACGCGTGGCATCGGGTCAGTATTCCAGGATCGTCGATCGGTCCCCTCCCGCTTTCGGCCGATATCGGCGGCCGCAGCGGGTCCGGCCGGGGACGGCCGGTCGCGGGCCTGTCCTATCGGCCGGTCTTGCGGCGTACGGAGTCCAGCAGGTCGGTGATCTCCGTGAGCCGCAGGGGGCGGGCGAGGAGTAGGACGACGAGAACGATCACCGCGGTTCCCGCCGCGACTCCGGCGAAGTTCCCGAGGGGCCCGGAGAGGTGCCCGAACCGGTCGACGGAGCGTGCGGCCGCGTACCCGGCGGCGGCCGCCGGGGTGCAGGCGGCGAGGAGCCGCAAGTGGGTCCGTACGGCGGTGTTCTTGCGCTGCGTACGGGTCCCCGTGCGCGGCCCGAGCCGCCGGGACAGGACGTACGCCGTGAGGGCCGCGCCCGCGGTGAAGGCGATCGAGCAGGCAGCGGCCATGCCGGTGACGGCCCAGCGCGGCGGCAGCACCAGGTACGCGGCGAGCGAGAGCCCGGCGTTGAGGGCGGCGATGGTGAGGTTGAGGAAGAAGGGGGTCCGGGTGTCGGAGAGGGCGTAGAAGCCGCGGGAGAGCACGTACTGCGCGGAGTAGGCGATCAGGCCGGGTGCGAAGGCCGCGAGCATGCCGGCCATGACGGCCACGTCGGCGGGGCCGGTGCGGCCGTACTCGAAGACGCTGCCGATCACCCAGGGGGCGAGGGCGGTGAAGAGCGCGGCGGCGGGGACGACCAAGGCCGCGCTGGAGCGCAGCGCGTAGGAGACGTCCCTGCGCACGGCCCCGAGGTCGCCGTCGGTGGCGGAGGAGCTCATCCGGGGCATGAGGGCGGTGACGAGGGAGACGGTGATGATGCCCTGCGGGACCATCCACAGCAGGTAGGCGTTGCTGTAGGCGGTGTAGCCGGCGCCGCCCGCGAGGCCCGCGTCGACGGCGCGCTGCCCGGTGGCGGTGGAGAGCCGGGTGACGACCCAGTACGCGATCTGGTTGGTCAGGACGAGCAGGACGAGCCAGCCCGCGTTGCGCAGCGGGCGGGCCAGCCCGCTGCCGCGCCAGTCGAAGCGGGGGCGCCAGCGGAAGCGGGCGGCGCGCAGCGAGGGGATCAGGCCGAGGGCCTGCACGACGATGCCGGCGGTGGTGCCGATGCCCAGCAGCCGGGTCTCGGAGGCGCTCAGGCCGTCCGTCGCGCCGTGGGAGACGTACAGGAAGAGCCC
The DNA here is from genome assembly GCF_026343255.1 of Streptomyces sp. NBC_00086. Lineage (NCBI taxonomy): Bacteria > Bacillati > Actinomycetota > Actinomycetes > Kitasatosporales > Streptomycetaceae > Streptomyces > Streptomyces sp. NBC_00086. The sequence continues at coordinate 1,388,613 of NZ_JAPELZ010000001.1, forward strand.
GAACACGGCGATGACGACGAGGTTGTTGAGGACCGGGGTCCACATCATGGCCCCGAACCGGCCGCGGGCGTTGAGCACTTGCCCGAGCAGGGTGAACAGCCCGTAGAAGAGGATCTGGGGGAGGCAGTAGCGGGCCAGGGCCACGGTGGTGGACTCCTGGCCGCCGCTGTAGCCGGTGTACGCCGAGACGATGAGCGGGGCGGCCAGTACGGCGGTGGCGGTCAGGACCAGCAGCGCGGCCGTGCAGACGGTGAGCAGCCGGTCGGTGTAGGCGGCGCCGCCGTCCTCGTGCTCCTTGGCGGCGCGGACCAGCTCGGGGACGAAGACCGCGTTGAGGGCGCCGCCGATGAGCAGGATGTACAGGATGTTCGGGACGGTGTTGGCGACCGCGTAGCCGTCGCCGAGCAGGGTGGTGCCCAGCGCGGCGACGATCACGGCGGAGCGGACGAAGCCGGTGGCGCGGGAGACGATCGAGCCGGCGGCCATGAGCGCGCCGCTGCGCAGCACCGAGGTCTTCTTCGGTGCTGCGCGGTCGGCGGCGGGCCCTGTCGCGGCCTCGGCGGCGGTGTCCTGCGGGGCCGGGGTGTCCTGCGCGGCGGGGGTGTCCTGCGCGGCGGGGGTGTCCTGCGCGGCCGGGGTGCCGGCCGCTCTGGGGTCTGCGAGGGTCACCGGCGGGCCATGTACGCCTGGAACGCCTTGTAGAGGGCCGTGTTGGCGTATCCGTCCATGGAGGTCTCCCACTCGCCGAGGGTTTCGACGACCTGTCCGCCGGTGCCGAGCTTCCAGCGCAGCAGCCCGAAGGAACGTTCGTCGGGGTCGAGGGTGGAGGGTACCCCGCGCATGTCGTATTCGTCCGCTCCGAGTGCATGTGCGTCACACATCATGCGCCACTGCAGGGCGTTGCTGGGGCGGACCTCGCGGCGGTGGTCGGCGGAAGCACCGGTCTGGTACCAGACCCGGCTGCCGGCCACGATCATGGTGTGCGCGGCGAGGATCTCGCCCTGGTGAACGCCCAGGTAGAGGCGCATGCGGCCGGGTTCCTCGGCGTTCAGGACCTCGTACTGCTGCTGGTAGTACGCCAGCGAGCGGCCGAGCCTGAAGCCGTCGCGCTCCTCGGTGATGCGCAGCAGCCGGTAGAACTCGGGCAGGTCCGCCGCGGTGCCGACGACGGTCTCGACACCCGCCTTGGTGGCCTTGCGCACATTGCGCCGCCACTCCTGGTTCAGGCCCGACCACAGTTCGTCGCGGGTGCGCCCGGCGAGCGGTACGCGAAAGACGTGGCGGGGCTGGGCGTCGCCGTCGTCCTCGCCTCCGCAGCGCTTCCAGCCGCGGGTGCGCAGCCGGTCGGCGAGCGCGGCGCCGACCGGGTCCACCTCGGTGGCGAGCACGTCGGAGATCTGCCGGCCCGGGCCGGTGCCCGCCTTGGCGGTGGCCGCGTCCCAGCGGCGGTAGGCGGGGGTGGGCCCGATGCGCACGGCGAAGGCGCCGGAGGCCTTGAGGTGGTTCTTGAGGGGGGTCAGCCAGCGGTCGATGTCGGGGTCGGCCCAGTCGGCGACGGGTCCCTCGGGGAGGTAGGCGAAGTATTTGCGGGTGCCCGGGAATTGACGGTAGAGAACGAGACCGGCTCCCTCTATTTCACCGCCGGGATAGTGCCATCCGACCCTTTCCGAGCGCCAAAGGTCCTTTACGCCACCCCAGGACGGGTACTGGAGAAAACTGGCCCGGCCGTTCCCGGAAAGGAATGCCTGGTATTCCGCTTCGGACAGCGAGCGCACGGTGAGCTCCCTGTCCCGGCTTCGGGTCTGGTGCGGCTGGGTGGGGGTCACGAGCAGTGCACACACGGCTGACCGGCCTTCCTGTACGTCCTGTACGCCCAAATCGGTGGATGCACAGGACTCTCACAGGTGACCGTGACGGCGGTGTCCGCCGATTGTGACCGGACGATGACCGTATCGCTGCGGTCCATGTCACATGGGAAATCCTGAAGTTTTCCTGATCTCCCGCAACCTAGAGTCGTTCCGTTCGCATCTTCTTTTGCGGACGATCATTACTTCGGAGGGGTTTTCGTTGAGCCGCACACGCCGGGTCTTCTCTGTACGCAGCCGTACCGCCATCGCGGCCGGTACCGCATTGCTGGCCGCCTCGCTCGCCGCCTGCGGGGGCGGCGGCGCCACCGCGGGTGGCGGAGCCAAGGCGGAGATGAAGGAGAAGCCGGCCATGGCGGTCTCGGTGAACCTCACCGGCGACCAGGTGAAGGCAGGGGCGCCGGTGACCGTGACGATCGCCGAGGGCAAGCTCGCGACGGTGAAGGTGACGGACGCCAAGGGCGGGGAGCTGGCCGGGCAGATATCCGCCGACGGGAAGACCTGGACCTCGCAGGGCAACGCCCTGCCCTCGGCCGAGTACAAGGTCGATGCGCAGAACACCGACAGCCAGAGCGCGACCACGACCTTCAAGACCTCGGCCCCCGACAAGGTGAACAAGGTCTCGATCAACATATCCAAGGGCAGCACCGTGGGTGTGGCCATGCCGGTCTCGATCGTCTTCGACAACCCGGTGAAGGACAAGGCGGCCGTCGAGAAGCAGCTGAAGGTCACCACCTCGAACAACACCGAGGGTTCCTGGGGCTGGATCACGGACTACTCGGGCAAGGACCGGGTGGACTGGCGGCCCAAGGAGTACTGGAAGTCCGGCACCGACGTGAAGGTCCAGATGAACCTGAACGGCGTCGACTCCGGCGCCGGCGGCGGGATGTTCGTCAAGGACTACAGCACCGAGTTCAAGATCGGCAAGGAGCGCCTGATCAAGGTGAACCTCGACACGAAGAAGATGTCGGTCACCGAGGACGGCCAGGCGGCCGGCACCATCCCGATCTCGGCCGGAACTCCCGGCGGCAAGAAGGCCTCCTGGGACGGCAAGATGGTGATGATGGCCAAGGAGGGCACCATCCGGATGGATTCCCAGACGGTGGGCCTGGGCGACTCCTACGACAAGATGGTCGACTACTCGATCCGGCTGACCTGGTCGGGCATGTACGTGCACGCCGCCCCGTGGAACACCGCCAACTTCGGCCGCGCCAACACCAGTTCCGGCTGTGTGGGGATGAGCGACGAGAACGCCAAGACGTTCTTCGGATCGGCCCAGGTCGGCGACCCCTTCGAGGTCGTGGGCCAGGGTTCCAAGGGCAACCCGGACGTCGGCAACGGCTACGGCGAGTGGAACCTGACCTGGGAGCAGTGGCAGGCCAAGAGCGCCGTGGCCGGCACCCCGCAGGTCGGCTGAAAGCCGCCGGGCCGAGACCGCCTCCCCCGCCGAGTTGACCATCGTTCAATCGTTACCGGCACGTAACTTACTCACGGGTTACTTCCGGTAAGCCCCTCCCGTTACCGTCGGGTCACTTTGACACCCCCGGCACACGCGAGGAGCGATCGATGGTCCGCACCGTCCGCACCACCAGCACCGCGACTGCCATGGCAGCCGTACTGGCAGCAGCCGCCCTGGGCCTGGCCCCCCATCAGGCCCAGGCGGCTCCCGCCCGTACGACCACCGCCGTCTCGGCGGCCTCTTCGGGGATCACCTTCCACGACATCCCCGGCTCCGGCGGCATCACCCTCAAGGGCAACGTCTTCACCCCGGCGGGCGCCGGGGCCGGGGCGAAATACCCGCTGATCGTGTTGCCGACCAGCTGGGGCATGCCGCAGATCGAATACATCGCCCAGGCCAAGAAGCTCGCCGACTCCGGTTACATCGTGGTCAGTTACACCTCCCGCGGCTTCTGGCTCTCCGGCGGCGAGATCGAGACCGCGGGCCCGAAGGACATCGCCGACGTCTCCGCCGTCATCGACTGGGCGCTCGCGAACACCCCGGCCGACGCCGCGCACATCGGCACGGGCGGGGTCTCCTACGGCGCGGGCATCAGCCTGCTGGCCTCCGCGAGCGATCCCCGCATCAAGGCCGTGGTCGCGCTCAGCGGCTGGGCCGATCTCATCGAGTCCATCTACTCCGGCCGCACCCAGCACCTCCAGGCCGCAGCCCTGCTCGGCGGCGCCGGATTCCTCACGGGGCGCCCCGGCCCCGAACTCCAGCAGATCCTCGGCGACTTCCTCGGCTCGAAGCTGGACCGGGAGCCGCAGATGATCGAGTGGGGCAAGAAGCGCTCCGCCGCCGAGAAGGTGGACGCGATCAACGCCAACGGCGCCGCGATCATGCTCGGCAACGCCTGGGGCGACACCATCTTCCCGCCCAACCAGTACGCGAAGTTCTTCGAGAAGCTGACCGGCCCCAAGCGCCTGGAGTTCCGCCCAGGCGATCACGCCACCGCCGAGGCCACCGGTCTCCTCGGACTGCCCAACGACACCTGGACCAACGCCCACCGCTGGTTCGACCGCTACCTCAAGGGCGCGGCCAACGGCGTCGACGCCGAGGCCCCCGTCCAGATCAAGCCCCGCAGTGACGGCGGTTACGAGGGCTACGCCGACTGGAAGTCGGTCGGCGACGGTGGCGCCCTGAAGCTGATGCTCTCCGACAGCGAGCACCTCTTCACCGGCATCGACTCCGGCGCCAACGGCGGGATCATCATGCTCTCCAGCCTGCTCGACCAGATCGCCCAGGCACCCCCCACCGCCTCCATCCCGCTGCTCCCCCGCGCCTTCGCCGCCGTCTGGCAGTCGCCGCGCTACGCAGAGGAGCGCCGCGTCCGGGGCACGGTCAAGCTGCACACCACCGTCACGCCCTCGAAGTCCGACGGCACCTTCGTCGCCTACCTCTACGACGTGGGCCCGCTCGGCATCGGAAAGCTGATCAGCAACGCCCCGTACACCTTCCACGGGAAGCCGGCCGGCCAGTCCTTCGGCGTGGACCTGGAACTCTTCTCCACCGCCTACGACGTCCCGGCCGGGCACCGTCTCGCGGTCGTCGTCGACACCGTCGACCCGCTGTACATCGAGCACAACCCGACCGGCGGGCAGCTGACCTTCTCCTCGCCGCGCACCGATCCCTCGTACGTCTCGGTGCCGCTGCGCGAGCAGTGATCCGCGGCTGCTGCCGGGCCGGGTGTGGCTCTGGGGGTACGCCCTCCGGGTCAGATCCGGCCCGGCAGCGCCGTTCCGGGGTCGGCCACGTCGATGTCGATGTCGACCGCCTTGGTCTTGGGGTTGCGCCGCTCGCGCCGGGCCACCCAGGTGGCGAACCAGGACAGGAGCATGCACATCCCGATGTAGATCGGGGAGATGATCATCACGACGGGGATGAAGGGCAGGTCGTAGTCGAGGTTGGAGGCGATCAGCTTGCCCGCGTGCAGGAACTCCTCGTAGGTGATCAGGTAGCCGAGCGAGGTGTCCTTCAGCGCGACCACGAGCTGACTGATGATCGTGGGCAGCATCGCCCGGACCCCCTGCGGGGCCAGGATGTAGGTCATCACCTGGGTCTTGCGCATGCCCAGGGCGTACGCGGCCTCGCGCTGGCCCTTCGCCACCGAGTTGATGCCCGTCCGGAAGACCTCGGCCAGCACCGAGCCGTTGTACAGGGTCAGTCCGGCGACCAGCGCGGGCAGCGGCTGGACCTTGAGCGCGACGAAGATGAAGAAGATCATCACCAGCACCGGCATGGCCCGGAAGAACTCCACGCACAGCGTGGACAGCCAGCGCACCGGCCGGTGGACCGAGAGCCGGCCCGTCGCGAGGACGGCGCCGAGCGCGAGCGAGAGCACCGAGGCGTAGGCGAAGGCCTTGAGGGTGTTCCAGAGCCCCTTGAGCAGCAGCTCCTGGATGCCCGTGTAGGCGAAGGGGCTCCACTTGGCGGCGGTGAACTGGTTCGTGTCGAAGAGCAGGTAGAGCAGCCAGCCGATCAGTCCGAGGATGACGGCCGTCGAGGCGATCCCGTAGAAGAAGTGGCGGCGCCGGGCGCGCGGACCCGGCAGGTCGTAGAGGGCGGTGGACTCCAGGTCACCGTGGAGCGCGTGCGCGGTCATCGGGCGACTCCGTAGCGCTTTTCGAGCACGTTGAACAGCGCGCTGATGGACAGGGTGATGATCAGGTAGCCCACCGCGATCCAGACGAAGGTCCAGATGATGCTGTAGCCCAGCTCGTTGAGGGTCTTGTACGTGCCCAGCAGCTCGGTGACGCTGAAGGCCCCGGCGATCGCCGAGTTCTTGGCGAGCGCGATGAGCGTGGAGCCGATGGGCGGGATGACGGACCGGAAGGCCTGCGGCAGTACGACCGTGCCCAGCGTCTGTCCGAAGGACATGCCGAGGCTGCGGGCCGCCTCGCCCTGGCCCTTGGGCACGGTGTTGATGCCGGAGCGCAGGACCTCGCAGATGAAGGCCGAGGTGTAGCAGCCCAGGGCCAGCACGGCGAAGAGCTGGAAGGGCAGGACCAGGCCGAAGCGGGGCAGGCCGAGCAGGACGGCGAAGAAGAGCAGGGTGAGCGGGGTGTTGCGCAGGATGGTCACCCAGACGGTGCCGAAGACCCGGAAGGAGCCGACGGGGGCGACGCGGAAGGAGGCCATCAGGAATCCGAGGACCAGGGCCAGGAGGGAGGCGTAGACCGTGAGTTCCACGGTGCCGAGGAAGCCCTTCCCGTAGAGCGAGAAGTTGTCGGTGAGTACGTCCATGGCGGTGCGCTCTCCCCTCAGCTCGCCGGGTAGCGGTCGATGGCGGGCGGCGAGGGCGCGGGCTGGCCGGAGAGGCCGAGCGTGGCCTCGTAGGCCTTCTTCCAGTTGCCGTTCTTCTCGTTCGCGGCGAGCGCGTCGTCGAGGGCGAAGCGCAGCGCGTTGTCGGAGCGCGGGACGCCGATGCCGTAGGGCTCCTCGGAGAAGGGCTTGCCGACCACCTTGAGCTCCTCGGGGACCTTGGCCGCGTAGCCGAGGAGGATGGAATCGTCGGTGGAGACGGCGTCGACCTGGTAGGTCAGCAGGTTGTCCACGCAGACCGAGTACGTGTCGTAGGCGACGAGGACGGCCCGCGGGAACTCCTTCTGGAGCCGCTGGTAGGGGGTGGAGCCGGCGGCCGAGCAGACCTTCTTGCCGTCGAGGTCCTCGGGACCCTTGATCTCGGTCTCCCCCTTGCGCACGAGCAGGGACTGGCCGGCCATGAAGTAGGGGCCGGCGAAGCCGACCTGCTTCTTGCGGTTGTCGTTGATCGTGTAGGTGCCGACGTAGTAGTCGATCTGGCCGTTCTGCAGGGCCGTCTCGCGGTTGGCGGAGGCGATGGTCTTGAACTCGATCGTCTTGGGGTCGAAGCCGAGCGAGGCGGACATCATCTTGGCGATCTCGATGTCGAAGCCGGAGTAGCGGCCGCTCGCGGGGTCCTTCTCCCCCATGTACGGCTGGTCCTCCTTGGCGCCGACCACGAGACGGCCGCGCTTCTTGGCCTTCTCCCAGGTCGGGGAGTCCGGCAGCTGGAAGCCGGCCCTGACCTGGTAGACGGGCAGGTCCTCGGGCTGCGGGCCCTTGACCGGCGGACTGCCGGACTTGCCGCAGCCTGCGAGGGCGCCCAGCAGGACGAGGGCGGCGGCGAGGGCGGGCAGGACCCGGGTGCGCGGGGCTTTCGCCCGGGCACCCGCGGCCTTCATCGGAAGCTGTCTCATCGGGCCGCCCCTCAGTGCTTGAGGATCTTGGAGAGGAAGTCCTTGGCCCGGTCGCTCTCGGGGGCGGTGAAGAAGGCCTCCGGGGTCCGGTCCTCGACGATCTTCCCGTCGGCCATGAACACGACGCGGTTGGCGGCGGAGCGGGCGAAGCCCATCTCGTGGGTGACCACGACCATGGTCATGCCCTCCGCGGCGAGCTGCTGCATGACCTCCAGCACCTCGTTGATCATCTCCGGGTCGAGCGCGGAGGTGGGCTCGTCGAAGAGGAGGGCCTTGGGGTTCATGGCGAGGGCGCGGGCGATGGCCACGCGCTGCTGCTGGCCGCCGGAGAGCTGGGCGGGGAACTTCTCGGCCTGGTCCGCGAGGCCCACCCGCTCCAGCAGCTCGCGGGAGCGCTTGTCGGCCTCCTCCTTCTTGCGCTTCCTGACCTTGATCTGGGCGAGGGAGACGTTGGCGAGGACCGTCTTGTGCGCGAAGAGGTTGAAGGACTGGAAAACCATCCCCACGTCCGCCCGGAGGGCGGCGAGCTCCTTACCCTCGGCCGGCAGCGGTTTCCCGTCGAGCGTGATCGTGCCCGACTCGATGGTTTCCAGCCGGTTGATCGCCCGGCACAGGGTCGATTTGCCGGAGCCGGAGGGGCCGATGACCACCACCACCTCCCCGCGGCCGACGGTGAGGTTGATGTCCTGGAGGACGTGCAGTTGTCCGAAGTGCTTGTTGACGTCCCGCAGCTCGATCAACGGATCGACGGCCATCCGCTGCCCTGCCCACTTGTCGGTGTGTCGAGGTCAGCGCAAACTATCCAGCCGCGGAAGGGCACTTCACCGCGACACGCCTAAAAGCCGCATAAAGGCCAGCGAGGTCAGCCTTACGTGGCAGCTCGGCCCTCTTACGTGACAGCTCGGCCCTCTTGCGCGGCAGCTCAGCCTTCCGAGGCCTCGGCGTAGGCCTGGCTGAGCTCGGGGGATCCCGTCATCGCCCAGGACACCCCCGACTCGACCACGTTCAGCTCGCGGCCCGAGGCCAGCCTGATCATCGGCTGGCCGTTGGGCCACACCTGCCAGGCGGCGCCCGGAACGGAGCGGACGATCACCGTTCCGAGGTAGAAGCCCGCGTCGTTGCCGAGCCACGGGGTGATCTCCGGATCCCGGCGCCAGCGCGGCATCAGCTGGTCGATGTCCTCCAACGAGCGCGGGCTCTCGTCGAGTTCGAGCCCGGCCGAGCGCGCCTGGGCGCGCAGCATCTCGCATTCCGCGAACATCTCGTTGATGCCCTCGGGGTCGTCCGCGAGGGCCGCGGCGAGTCCCGCACCCGGTTCCGTTTCGTGTCGATTGATCCAGTTGGCCAGGAAAGGGATGTTCATGGTGCCAGCCTGACACCCGGATCCGCGACGGGCCATAGGACGCGCCTGAAGGACCACAGGCCGTGGGCACAATCCGCGCGCGACGACGACGCACCCGCGGGGCCGGGAGCACGGCGCCGCCGCACCGCTGATCATCGGCGGTGTCCGCCGTACCCTGCCCGCCGTACCCGGTCCGCCGTACAGGGGCGGAAATACGCCGCCCGTTTCCCGGATCCGGCTGCTTTTCGACTCTGCCCACGGCCGGGGGTGCCGCACCATGGCGACACCCCGGAGGACAGCGGGGTGTGCGCAGGGCCAAGGCTTGGGGGAGCCATGACGCAAACGCGCGGCGAACAGAATCCGTTGATTCCAGCGAGCGCCACCGAGGCGCAGACCGGTCCGGAGCCGGCGCCGGAACCCGTCGCCGAGCCGGAACCGGCCGCGGCCGAGGCAGCCCCCACCGGGGACGCGGAACCGGCGGAGCCCGGGACCGAGGACGCAGCCGAAGCCGAGCCCGAGGGCGAGCCCGACTCGGAGCCCGGCACGGGAGCCGAGCCCGACGCCGAGCCGGAGCCCGAGGCCGAGCCCGAGCCCGAGGCCGAGCCGGAGCGGAGGTCGCTCGCCACCTGGTCGCGGGGACGGCTCGGGACGGTGCTGCTGGCCGCCGCCGGAGTAGTGCTCAGCGCCTTCGTCGCCGCGCTCGTGTCCGCGTACCTCGACATCTGGTCGGCGAGCGAACCACCGCCCGGCGCACCCAAGATCAGCGCCGGCACCGACATCTGGTGGGACCTGCCGAGCGAGCATCACCTGGTGCGCTCCGCGCCCGGGTCCACGTACGAGAAGAGCCCCTTCCTCTACAACGATCCCTCGGCCTCGCTCGACCGCATGGTCGACGAAGGCGGTGTCAACGCGGGCATGATGCGGGTCCGCTTGATCCTCACGAACTTCACCCGGGCACCCGCCACGATCACCTCCTTGCGCGCCCGGATCGAGCGCAAGCACCCCGCACCCGACGGCCCTCTCTACCACTGCGGTGGACCCGAGGGCGCCGCCGAGATCAGCCGGGTGCTCCTCGACCTGACCCACCCCGAGCAGCCCGCTGTCGAGCGGGATTCCGAAGACGGCCCGACCAGGCAGTACCCGGCCACCACCCCGGCCCAGGTCGCGGCCCAGGGCGAACCGGCCCACTTCGACATCGAGGTCAAGGCGGGCGACGTGACGGGCCCGGCCGTCACCTACGAGTTCGTGCTCGACGTCACCTACATGCAGGAGGGGAAAGCGGGGCCGCAGCACCTCATCGTGGACCACAACGGACGTCCGTTCGCCCTCGCCCAGGGGATCCCGACATGGCAAACGGGATTCCGCTGCAACTTGAACCTCCACGGGTGGGTGGCCGCTTCCCCCAAGACCGCGGAGGCCACGGGATGACGAGGGCCCGCTCCGCGGCCGCGGTGACCGCCTTCGTCCTCGTCCTCACGCTGTGCTCGGTCCTCACCGTCACCGTGCTGCGCGCACGGTTCCCCGTTCCTCCGGCCTCGGGTGTCCAGGCGACCGGTATGGCCCTGCTGAGGGATCCCTGGACCGCGACCCTGCCCAAGCCCGGCCGGCAGCCGCCGGCCGCGCTGGTGCGCGACGCGCTGGGCTGCCTCCCCCTGTTCCGGTGGGCCTCCGAATCGCGGGCCGTGCCCCGCGGGCAGGCCACGGTCGCCTACGTCGTCGGTGCTCCCTCCTCACACGCCGTGGTGGTGCGCGGGATCCGGGTGGTCAAGGGGCTGCGGCTGCCCGTCCCGCGCGGGGACGACGTCGGCTGCGCGGGCAACTACGGAGAACGGCTGCCGGGTCCGACCAAGTACGACCTCAAATCCGTGTCTCCGGTCCGCTTCTCGCTGGACGCCGGGGCCACCAGCCAGAGCACCACGCTCCCCGTCCGGGCCGGTGGTTCGGCCACCGGCTTGGTCAGCGTCACGACGGCCTCCTGCACCTGCGCCTGGTGGCTCGAACTGGACGTGGAGGAAGACGGCAGACAGGTCACCGTACGCGTGGACGACGACGGCCGGCCCTTCACCCTGGCACCACCGGTCACGACCCCGCTGGCCACACCCGCCGACGAGGAGCTCCATGGCCCGCGCCCGTTGTCCCGGGCCCTCGGCGACCCACGGCCGATGACGGCCGGGATCTCCGCGGCCGCCATGCTGCTGCCGAAACCCGAGAGCTGGGAGGCGGAGTCCGACACGCCGCAAGACCCGGCGCACACGTTCGGAACCGAGGCGGCCCTGCGTGGCGTGGGCTGCCGCCGAATGTACGCGTCCGTGCTGCAGGCCGGGGGCGTTCCGGCGGGCGACCACGAGCTCCGACTGGAAATCAGCGGCCCCGGCGGCATGGAGGGGGCCGTGCTGGACGCACGGGTGCGACTCGCATCGGTCCGGGAGGGCGCCGGGCAGCGCTACCGCTACTCTTGCGCGCCGGCCGGCGTGGACGCTCACGCGCCGTACGACTGGCCGGGCGTCCAACGGAAGCTGTACCCCGACACGCTGCACGCGCTCGGTCCGTTCCCCAGCGGCTCGCTGAGGTACGACCCGGACTGGACTCCCGAGCAAGGCGTCGGCGGGACGATGCCACTCGCCGTGGACGAGAAGTTCACCTTCCTGGAGGGACCCGTGGGCGGTGGCCCGGGCACATCCGGGATCTCCGCCGTCATCAGCCCCGAGCAGGCCACCTTCGGGTTCACGGTGGAGGTGACCGTCACCCTGCCGACGGGCGAGCGTGCCGAGTTGACCCTGTCCGACCACGGGAAGCCGTTCCTCCTCGGCCCGGGCACGGCCAAGCTGCAGCCCTCGCACCAGGAAGACCTCCACGAGCGCTAGTGCTGTGGCCGGAAAGGTTCACCGGGCCCCGGCCCGGGCCGACGGCCTAGACCTCCAGGTCGACGACGACCGGGGCGTGGTCGGAGGCACCCTTGCCCTTGCGCTCCTCGCGGTCCACGTAGGAGTCGGTGACCGCCTTGGCGAAGGCCTCGTTCCCGTAGACCAGGTCGATGCGCATGCCCCTGTTCTTCGGGAAGGCCAGCATCCGGTAGTCCCAGAAGGTGTACGGGCGGTCGTACTTGAGCGCGCGCGGGAAGACGTCGCTGAGCCCGGCCGCCCGCAGCTGCTCCAGGGCGGCCCGCTCGGCCGGGGTGACGTGGGTCAGGCCCTCGAAGACCGCCGGGTCGTAGACGTCCTCGTCGGTCGGGGCCACATTGAAGTCGCCGAGCACCGCGAACGGGCGCTCCCCCGCCGCGTCTTCGGCGATGGCGGCGGACAGGGCCCGGAACCAGTCCAGCTTGTAGCCGTAGTGGTCGTGCTCGACCTCGCGCCCGTTGGGCACGTACACCGACCAGACGCGCACGCCGCCGCAGGTGGCGGAGATGGCGCGGGGCTCCTGGACCCCCTCGTAGTCGGGCCCGCCGGGCAGCCCCACGACCACGTCCTCCAGACCCACCTTGGAGAGCAGGGCCACGCCGTTCCACCGGCCGGTGGCGTTGACGGCCGACTCGTAGCCCAGCGCGCGCAGCTCCTCGTACGGGAACTGCTCCGCGGAGCACTTGGTCTCCTGGATGCACACGACATCGGTGCCGGAGCTCTCCAGCCAGGCCAGCAGGCGCGGCAGCCGGGCGGTGATCGAGTTGACGTTGAACGTGGCGATACGCATGCCGTCCAACCTACCGCCCGGCACCGACAGTCACAGGTCGGCCGTGTCCCCGGCGGTGAGTCGGGTGTGCGGGGAGCCGCCGAGGGCGTTCAGGGCGGAGTCGTAGACCGGGCGGGCGATGTCCGCGAGGTAGGCGTCGTGGATGTCGATGGCCACGCGCGGCTTGACCGCGCGGACGTAGTCGACGACCTCGGCGATCTTGTTCCAGGGGGCGTGCACCGGGAGCATCAGCGTGTCGACGGGGGCGTCCGGCACGGTCAGCGCGTCGCCGGGGTGGAAGAGCGAGCCGTCGACCAGGTAGCCGACGTTGGTGACCCGCGGGATGTCCGGGTGGATCACGGCGTGCAGTTCTCCGTGCACCTGGACGTCGAAGCCGGCCGCGGTGAAGGTGTCCCCGTGGCCCACGGTGTGGACGCGGCCCGGATACGCGGGGGCGAGCTTCTCCGCGACGCTGCGCAGGGTCCACAGCCCCGCCGCCGGGTTCGCGTCGAGGGCGGCGCGCAGCCGGCCCTCCTCGAAGTGGTCGGGATGCTCGTGGGTGACGAGCAGGGCGTCGGCGCCGAGGCCGGCGTCCGCTTCGCTGAAGGCGCCCGGGTCGATGACGAGCACGAGCCCGTCCTTCTCCAGCTGGACGCAGGAGTGCAGCCGCTTGGTGAGCTTCATGATCGAAGGCTAGCGGGACGGTCGGCGGGAAGGCGGAGCCGACCGGATTCGAACCGGCGTCCTCGCGATTTTGGAGACCGCGCGCGACGACCTCTGCGCTACGGCTCCGCCCCCGGCCCCACCCTATCCGTGAGGGGGCGGGGCGCGCCCGGCGTCTACGGCACGGTCGTGGAGACCACGAACACCTTGGAGACGCGGGGGTCCGTGAGGTCGACCGTGATGTCCCGGGTGGGGCGCGGGTCGTCCGCTTCGAGGGTGGTGCCGAGCCACTTGATCTCGGGCGTCCAGGTCCAGCCGGCGACCGAGGCGTCGTGCGCGGAGATCGACGACCCGGGGGTGAGCGCCTCGCGGCTGGTGCCGACGGAGGCAAGGAAGGCGTCCAAGTCGCCCGGGACGACCGCGAACTGCGTGTACAGCCGGCTGGTGCGCCAGTTGTTGGTCTCCAGGAACCCGACGCGCCAGGCGTTCGGCGGGATCGGCACCTCGTAGATGCTGCGCTGCACCTTGGACGGCCAGCCGGGGCGCACCTTGGCGGCGCCGACCTTGGCGGCCTTGTCGCGGCCGCTCTGGCGGCTCTGCTGGGCGGAGACGGCGAGGTAGCCCGCAGGGACACCGACCAGCAGCAGGATGATGATCGCGGTGATCCAGCGGCGCCGCACCACGTGTCTGCGGTCTTCGGTGGGGGCCGGCTCGCCGGGCCGCTCGTCCGGGGACGGGGCCTGGCGGGGCAGGGAGGGCGGGGTCACTGCTGTTCCTGGTCCTCGGGGCCGGTGGTGGTGTCGCGCCGGCCGAACTGCGCGTAGCGCTCGTACCGCTCGACGCGCCGGCGGGTGGCGCGGCGGAAGCGGCGGGCGACGAGCCGGGAGAGGTCGGCGGCGCCGACCATGCCGGCCTCGGGGCCGAGCTGGGCCTTGGCGATGCGGGCCTCGGGGCGGTAGCCGCGGCCGGTGAGGTGGCGGCGGAAGGCGTCGCGGGCGGGGCCGATGAGCAGGTCGTCGGCGGCGCTGACGCCGCCGCCGATGACGAAGCAGGAGGGGTCGAGGGCGGCCGCGAGGTTGGCGATGCCGACGCCGAGCCACTGGCCGATGTCCTGGAGCAGCTCGACGCACATGGCGTCGCCCTCGCGGGCCAGCTCGGTGATGAGCGGCCCGGTGATCTCGGAGACGTTGCCGCCGACCCGGGCGATGAGGTTGTGCGCGACCGGGGAGTCGGCGGCGGCCAGCTCGCGGGCCTCGCGGACCAGGGCGTTGCCGGAGCTGTACTGCTCCCAGCAGCCGCGGTTGCCGCAGGGGCAGCGGTGGCCCCCGGGGACCACCTGCATGTGGCCGAACTCGCCGGCGACCCCGTAGCGGCCGCGCTTGACCTGGCCGCCTTCGAGGATGGCCCCGCCGATCCCGGTGCCCAGGGTGATCATGACGAGGTGGTCCTCGCCGCGGCCGGCGCCGAAGCGCCACTCGGCCCAGGCGGCGGTGTTGGCATCGTTGTCCACCATGACCGGGACCGCGAGCCGGGACTGGAGGGCGTCGCGCAGCGGTTCGTCGCGCCAGGCCAGGTGCGGGGCGAACAGGACGCGGGAGCGGTCGGCGTCGACCCATCCGGCGGCCCCGATGCCCACGGCGTGCACGTCGTGCCGGTCGGAGAGGTCCAGGACCAGCTCGACGATGGTGTCCTCGACCACCTTGGGGCTCTTGGACTTGTCCGGGGTCTCGGTCCGGATCTTCTCCAGGATGACCCCGTCGGCGTCGACGACCCCGGCCATCACCTTGGTGCCGCCGATGTCGATGCCGACGGTCGGAACGCGCGGTGCGGTCAGGTGCGAGCGGCGCTCACGGGTCCCGATGGTCCGCAGGACGGTGCCTCGCGCCGCCCCCCGGTGGGCGAGCGTGAAGTCCCGGTACGTGCTCATCGAGTCGTGTCGTCCCTCATGGTGCGGCGGGGCCCTTGGTGGGGCCGGATGCCTGATCGGATGGAGTGGCCGGTGGAGTGGCGGATGGTGTGGCGGATGCGCTGTCAGGACCTGATTCTGCCACTCGCTCCAGTTCGTGGCTCAGTTCGTCGAGCTCGGAGCCGCCCGCCATCTGCCGGGTGAGCTCGTCCAGGGTGATCGAGTCGCGGGTGTGGCTGCCCGCCATGGTGCCGCGTTTGAGCAGCACGAACCGGTCTCCGACCAGGTGGGCGTGGTGGGGATTGTGCGTGATCAGGACCACGCCGAGGCCCGCGTCACGGGCCGCGGCCACGTACTTGAGGACCACCCCGGACTGTTTGACGCCGAGGGCGGCCGTGGGCTCGTCGAGTACGAGGACCTTCGCGCCGAAGTGGACGGCGCGGGCGATGGCCACGCACTGGCGCTCGCCGCCGGACAGGGTGCCGATGGGCTGGTCCACGTCCCGCAGGTCGATGCCCATGCGCAGCAGCTCGGCGCGGGTGGTGGTGCGCATGAGCTCCACGTCGAGGCGGCGGAAGGGGCCGCGGCCCTTGGTGGGCTCGGAGCCGAGGAAGAAGTTGCGCCAGACGGGCATGAGCGGGACCACGGCGAGGTCCTGGTAGACGGTGGCGATGCCGTGGTCGAGGGCGGCGCGCGGGTTGGCGAGCACCGTCTCCTCGCCCTCGATCTCGAAGGTGCCGGCGTCGTGCCGGTGCAGCCCCGCGATGATCTTGATGAGGGTGGACTTGCCGGCGCCGTTGTCGCCGAGGACGCAGGTGATCTCGCCGGCCGAGACCTCCAGGGAGACGTCCTGGAGGGCGCGGATGTTGCCGTAGTACTTGCTGACCCCGGTCAGCTTCACCAGGGCGGGGGCGTCGGCCGGGGATGCTCCGGTCTCGGTGGTGTCGGTCATCGTCACTTCGCCTCCGCCCGCTTGCGGACCCATGCGTTGAGCAGCGTGGCCAGGAGCAGCATCGCGCCGAGGAAGAACTTGAACCAGTCCGGGTTCCACTGGGCGTACACGATGCCGTTGCTGGTCATGCCGAAGATGAAGGCGCCCACGGCGGAGCCGATGGCCGAGCCGTAGCCGCCGGTCATCAGGCAGCCGCCGATGACGGCCGCGATGATGTAGAGGAACTCGTTGCCGACGCCCTCGCCCGACTGGACCACGTCGAACGAGAAGAGGATGTGCTGCCCGGAGATCCAGGCGCACAGCGCGACGCCCATGTACAGGCCGATACGGGTCTTCACGACGGGCACGCCGGTCGCGCGGGCCGCGTCCGCCCCGCCGCCGACGGCGAAGATCCAGTTCCCGGCGCGGGTGCGCAGCAGGATCCAGGTGGCCACGGCGACCAGGACCAGCCACCACAGGATGGTGACCTTGAGGGTGACCGAGCCGAAGGTCCACTGCGAGGCGAAGAGCGCGCGGGCTGAGGGGAAGCCCTCCATGTCGGCGATGGTCTTGGTGGAGACCGAACCGCTGATCAGCTTGGTGAAGCCGAGGTTCAGGCCGGTCAGCATCAGGAAGGTGCCGAGCGTGATGATGAAGCTGGGCAGTTTCGTGCGGGTCAGCATGAACCCGTTGAAGAACCCGATCCCCAGGGTGACCAGCAGCGATACGAGGACGCCGACCCATACGTTGGCGGTCATCTGGTAGCTGAACATCGAGCTGAGCAGCGCCGACGAGGTGACCATGACCCCGGCCGACAGGTCGAACTCGCCGCCGATCATGAGCAGGGCCACGGGGACGGCCATGATGCCGATGGTGGAGGCCGAGTACAGGATCGTGCTGAGGCTGGAGGCCCGCAGGAAGCTGTCGGCGGCGAAGGAGAAGAAGACGAAGACGGCGGCCGCGCCGACCACCGCGCCGAGCTCGGGCCGGCCGAGCAGGCGGCGCAGCAGCGAGGTGGGTGCGAGCCGCTCGTCGCGCGGGCCCGCGGCGGGGGCCGGGGTCTTGGTGGCGGTGGTCATCGGCTGCCCCGGTTGATGAACTTCTCCAGGGTGGCGGCCTCGGTCCCCGTGACGATCTGCGGTCCGGTGAGCACCGGTCGGCCGCCGCCGAGCACGTCGGCGTTGTAGCGGTAGAGCCAGAGCAGGTCGACGGCCTCGTAGCCCTGGAGGTAGGGCTGCTGGTCGACGGCGAATCCGAGGGCGCCGGACTTCAGGTCGCGGGCGACGGAGGCGTTCAGGTCGAAGGTGTCGACCTCGGCCTTGCTGCCCGCCGCGTCCTTGGCCTTGACGGCCGTGGGGGCGAAGGGCGCGCCGAGGGTGAGGATCGCGTCGACGGAGGGGTCGGCCTGGAGCTTGGCCTGGAGGGCGGCCTGGACGGACGGCATGTTGGTGCCCTCGACGTACAGGTTCTCCATGGTCCCGCCGGACTCGCCGAAGGTCTTCTTGGCTCCGGCGCAGCGCTGCTCGTGACCCACGTTGCCCTGCTCGTGCAGGACGCAGACGGCCTTCTTGCGGCCGCGCTTGCCCAGCTCGGTGCCGACCGCCTCGCCGGCGATCTCCTCGTCCTGGCCGATGTGGGTGAGCGCCCCGTACTCGGCGGACTGGGCGGATCCGGAGTTGACCGTGATCACCGGGATGCCGGCCTTGACGGCCTTGGCGAGGACGTCCTTGAGCGCCTCGGGCTTGGCCAGGGAGACGATCAGCCCGTCGACCTTCTGGTCGATGGCGTTCTGGACGAACTGGGCCTGCTGCTGCGCCTGGTCGTCGTGGGCGTAGACGAAGTTGATGTTGTCCTTCGCCGCGGCCTCCTTGGCGCCCTTCTGCACGATGTCCCAGAAGGTGTCGCCGTCTCCCGCGTGGGTGACCATCGCGAAGGTCCAGCGCGGGGTGGAAACGGCGGGCCGGCCCGCCGCCTCGGCCTTCGCGCGGTCCTCGGCGCGCTTGCCGCCCGTACTGCTGCAGCCCACGAGGGAGGCACCCAGTACCGCCGCGAGCACCGCGCCCACGAGGCGTACCCCTGTCCGAACCCTAGCCACGTCTGCCCGTGCCTTTCGTTTGTCGCGCCGTACCGGCCGGCGCCGTCCCGGCGGCGCTGTCCCGCCGCGGCACCCGCTCGCCGGAGCGGTCTTTTCTTTCGAGTCGCAGCCGCCCAGTATCCGTCACAGTGCACCATGCAAGGTCATCGGGGCCATTGCGGACCGTGCCGGACACAGCGGGACAGATTGACAGCTCCCCCGGACGGGGTCACGTTGAGTGCATGCGCATCGGGCTCATCGGCACGGGCCGGATCGGTTCCTTCCACGCGTCGGCACTGGCCCGCCAGGCGGACGCGAGCTCGCTCCTGCTCGCCGACGCCGACCCCGCGCGGGCGGCGCGCCTCGCCGACCGGCTCGGGGCCACCGCCGCGCCCACCGTCGAGCAGATCTTCACCTGGGGCGTGGACGCCCTGGTGGTGTCCTGCGCCACCGAGGGGCACGCCGACCTCGTCGTACGGGCGGTCCGCGGCGGGCTGCCGGTGTTCTGCGAGAAGCCGGTCGCCCCTGACCTGGCCCGCACCCTGGCGGTGCTGCGCGAGGTGGCCTCGGCCGGCGGGGTGCTCCAGATCGGGTTCATGCGCCGCTTCGACGCGGGCTACACGACGGCGCGCGACCTGGTGCGCTCCGGAGCCCTGGGCCGGCTGCACACCGTACGGACCACGACCGCGGATCCCGCGCCGCCGAGCGCCGAGTACCTGCGGACCTCGGGCGGGCTGTACCGGGACTGCCTGGTGCACGACTTCGACATGGTCCGCTGGGTGACCGGGCGCGAGGTGCGCGAGGTGTACGCGACCGGGTCGGACGCGGGGCCGGCGCGGTTCCGGGAGGCGGGCGACGTCGACACCGCCTCCGCCGTCCTGACCCTGGACGACGGGACGCTGGTCTCCAGTACCGGTACGCGGTGCAACGGCGCCGGGTACGACGTACGGATGGAGCTGGCCGGGGAGCTGGACCAGGTCTCCACCGGGCTGGACGACCGTACGCCGATCGCCTCCACCGAACCGCAGGGACCGCCCCCGGCGACCAAGCCGTGGCCCGGGTTCCTGGAACGCTTCGCTCCCGCCTACGAGGCCGAGCTGGCGGCCTTCGTCCGGCTGGTGCGGGGCGAGGGCCCCAATCCGTGCGACGGCGTCGAGGCGCTCGCCGCGTTCCGGGTGGCGGAGGCCTGCGAGCTCTCGCGGCGGGAGCGGCGCCCGGTCGCGCTGGAGGAGCTCGCGGATCTCTGAGGCCCGCGCGCGGATGCCCGGGGTGCGTAAGCCGCCCGTCCCGTCCATGCCGGCTACCAGCTCACCGGGTGCCGGGTCGTCCCGCGGACCAGGGTCCCGGGCGCCCATTCGAGGACGGCCGGCTCCTCCCGGAGGTGGGGGAAGCGCTCCACGAGGGACCGGATCGCGATCCGGCCCTCCAGCCGGCCGAGCGGGGCGGCGACGCAGTGGTGGATGCCGTGTCCGAAGGCGATGTGGCCGCCGCGGCAGGTGCGGCGGATGTCGAAGACGTCGGGGCGGTCGAAGCGGGCGGGGTCCCGGTCCGCCGCGGCGAGGCAGACGAGTATGCCGGAGCCGGCCTCGATGAAGGTGTCGCCGATCTCCAGGTCCGTGGCGGCGAAGCGGAACGTGGCCGTTTCCACCGGACCGTCGTAGCGCAGGATCTCCTCGACGGCGCCGTCGATCAGTCCGCCCGGGTCGGCGCGCAGGGCGGCGAGCTGGTCGGGGTGGGTGAGGAGCGCCCGCATCCCGTTGGAGACCAGGTGCACGGTGGTCTCGTGCCCGCCGACCATCATCAGGACGGCCATGGCGACCAGTTCCTGCCGGGAGAGCCGGTCTCCCCCGTCCCCCCGGCTGGTCACCCAGTCGCTGAGCAGGTCCTCGCCCGGATCGGCGATCTTGGCGTCGACCAGCCCGGCCGTGTAGGCGGTCATGGCGCGCACGGCCGCGTTCTCGGACTCGACCCCGGTGGGCGAGACCATCTCGGTGATCCAGCCGTGGAAGGCGCCGCGGTCGGCCTCCGCGACGCCGAGGAGTTCGCAGATCACGGTCATGGGCAGTGGCTGGGCGAAGACTTCAATCAGGTCGGCGCGGCGCTCGGGGAGGGCCTCCATCCCGTCGAGCAGCCCGTCGACGATCTCCTGGATGCGCGGGCGCAGCGTCTCGATCCGGCCGGGGGCGAAGGAGCGGCCGACCAGCCGGCGCAGCCGGGTGTGGTCCGGCGGGTCGGCGCGCATCATGTTGGCGCTGGCCTCGGTCCGCTCCCGGTCGGCGTAGAGCCCGGAGGTCAGCCAGTTCTTGGACACCGCGGGGTGGGTGAGGACCTGGCGGGCCTCCTGGTGACCGACGATCAGCCAGACCTGCTGGCCGTCCGCCGCCTTCACGCGGTGAACGGGCCCCTCGGCGCGCAGGCGCGCGTAGTGGGGGTACGGGTTCTCGTTGAAGTCTTCGGCGATCGTACTGAGGTCCAGGACCGGCATGTGGCCACCCTAGAGCGGGAGTTGATCTACTCCGGAGCGAGTTTCGGCCATTCGCTCAGCCAGCCGCGCGCCGCCCCCAGGCGGTACCCGCGAGTACGAGCGCGACCCCCGCGAAGCCGGCCGCCCCGAGCCGCTCGCCGCCGATGGCGATGCCCGCGGCCGCGGCCCACAGGGGTTCGGTGCCGAGCAGCAGGCTGACGCGGGAGGGCGAGGTGCGCCGGACGGCCCACATCTGCACGAAGAAGGCGAACAGGGTGCAGAAGACGGACAGGAAGGCGAGCCCGGCCCACTCGGCCGCGCCGAAGTCGGCGGCGGCCGCCCAGGGGCTCGCGCCGGTGCCGGGCAGCAGGGCCAGTACGGCGAACACGGCGACCGCGGTCCCGAGCTGGACGGTGGTCAGGGAGAGCGAGTCCGCCTCCTGCACGGCCTTGATCCGGGCCATGAGCAGGACGTGCACCGTCCGCGCGAGCGCGGCGCCGAGGATGAGCAGGTCACCGAGGGTGGGGGTGGTGAACCCCGCCCCCTGGGTCAGCAGCACCACTCCGCAGACGGAGACGGCCGCGGCGCCGAGGAAGGCCGCCGAGGGGGCCTCGCGGCGGACGGCGGACTCGGCGAGCGGGGTGAAGATCATGGTCAGGCTGATGATGAGCCCGGCGTTGGTGGCGGAGGTGTGGACGACCCCGTAGGTCTCCAGCAGGAAGATGCCGCCGAGTACGAGTCCCAGCGCTCCGGCGCCGCGCAGTTGGGCGGGGGTGAGCGCGCGCAGCCGCCGGCGGCCGGCGACGGCGAGGACGGGCAGGACCAGCGCGAAGCGCAGGACGAGCACCGCGATCACGGTGTGCGTGGTGGTGACGCCCTTGGCGGCGAGGTAGCTGCCGCCCCAGACGACGGCGACGAGCAGGACCGGCAGATCGGCGAGCCAGGCCCTGCGGGGCGAGGCGACGGGAGCAGGGGTGGGGGCGGCGATGGTGGACACCGGTTCTCCAACGGCAGAAGGCAGGTGGAGACTTCGGCGGCTCGCACGGGGGAAGAGCCCAAGCTACCCGAGCGCGATCGGCCGGTCGAGCCTTTTGATCCCCGGGCGCCGCCGCCCGCCCGCGGGCCCGCAGATCCGTAGACCCGCAGGCCAGGGGCCCCGCGTCAGGCGAAGGTGCCGAACGCGGCGCGCCCCTTCGGCCGGTAGGTGTGGATGGCCGTGCCGGCCGAGGTGGTGCGGGAGTCCTTCAGCTCGAAGGCCGTCGGCAGCCCGCCCGTCGGGAACAGCCGCCGTCCGCCGCCCAGGAAGACCGGGAAGACCAGCAGGTTCAGCTCGTCCACCAGGTCCCGCGCCAGCAGCCACTGCGCGAGCGCGCCGCTGCCGTGCACCTGCAGCTCCCCCTCGGTCGCGTCCTTGACCCGTACGACCTCGCTCTGCAGCTGCTCCCCGTCGATCACGGTGACGGGGCCCCAGGCGGGCTCCTTGAGCGTGGTCGAAGCCACGTACTTGGGCAGCCGGTTGAGCCTGCTCGCGACCGGGTCGGCGTGGTCGTCGTGCAGCGGCCAGTACGAGGCGAAGATCTCGTAGGTCCGGCGCCCGAACAGGAAGGCCCCGGCCCGGTCGAAGACCTCGGTGACGAACTCCCCCATGCCCTCGTCGGCGAAGGGCACGAGCCAGCCGCCGTACGAGAACCCGCCGCTGGTGTCCTCCTCCGGCCCGCCGGGGGCCTGCATCACACCGTCGAGGGTCAGGAAGGTGGTGAGGGTCAGCTTTCCCATGGCTCTGCGCTCCTTGGCTCCGGTACGTCGTCTGTCACGGGTTCAGACTCCCGGGCCGGGCCGAACTCATCGATCCGGCGCGCGCGAACGCGATGTCCGTTTCCTGCCAGCACCGTTGACCTCCGGACGATTTCATTGAACTCGCAACCAACCGACGCGGGAGGAACGCCATGGACGGCAACGCAGTGGCCCTGGTGACAGGTGGCAGCAGGGGAATCGGCGCGGCGACGGCGCTGCGGCTCGCGCAGGACGGGGCCGACGTCGCGATCACCTACGTCAGCGACGTTGCAGCGGCCGCCGAGGTGGTCGGCAAGATCGAGGCGCTCGGCCGGCGAGGCCTGGCACTGCGCGCCGACTCGGGGAACGCCGAGCGGGCCGCCGGGGCGGTGGAGGAGACCGTACGGGGCCTGGGCCGGCTCGACGTCCTGGTGAACAACGCCGGGGTGGGCGTGCTCGGCCCCCTGGAGGAGCTCACCCCCGCGGACGTGGACCGGGTCCTCGCGGTCAACGTCCGGGGCACCTTCCTGGCCTCCCGGGCCGCGGCCGGCCGGATGGGCCGGGGCGGGCGGATCATCACCATCGGCAGCTGCATGACCCAGCGGGTGCCGGGCCCGGGCGGCACCCTGTACGCGATGAGCAAGGCGGCGCTGACCGGCTTGACCAAGGCCCTCTCGCGGGAGCTCGGCGAGCGCGGGATCACCGCGAACCTGGTCCACCCCGGCCCGGTGGACACCGGCATGAACCCTGCGGACGGCCCCTACGCCGCCCCGCAGGCGGCCATGACGGCGCTGGGCCGCTTCGCCACCCCGCAGGAGGTGGCCGCCATGGTGTCCTTCCTCGCGGGACCGGACTCCGCGTACGTCACGGGCGCCGAGTTCTCGGTGGACGGAGGCCACGCGGCGTAGGGCGTCAGGGCCGTCAGAGCGTCAGGACCCTCAGGCCGTCAGGACAGCCAGCGGCCGGCCTTCATCAGGTCGCGTCCGGCGATCTCGTTCACCTCGCGCCAGGCCTGGATCCACACCGGCGTGACCCGGAAGTACGGATAGGGCGTCTTGAGGCTGCTCGGGTCGAAGCCGGAGTGCGCCGCGAAGGCCTCGATCTCGCCGGGCGCGAGCTCCGCCGCCTCCAGCCGGGTCACGGTGCCCTCGACGAGGACCACGTCGCGGGTCGTGCCGAAGGCGAGGCGCACACGGCCGCTCGCCGCGAGGTTGCGTCCGGTGGGCAGGGTGCGACCGGTCGACAGCAGGAAGCCCTCGCCGTCCCACCGGAACGAGAGGGGCACGAGGCAGGCGACGCCCTCGGCGTCCGCGGTGGCGACCCAGACGTCGATGTCGCTCTCGAACCGTGCCAGCGCGTCCTCGCGCCGCTGCTCCGTCGTGCGTGGCGCGCTCTGCTCCATCGTGGCCCCCCTGGGTGTTCGCCGTAGCGGCAGGCTAGCGGGCCCGACCGGTCCGCACGTCCCGCGGGGCCACAAAGCCGGTGGGGCACGAAGCCCGCAGGGGCGCACCGTCAAACGGTGCGCCCCTGCGGGGTGTTCGAGCATGCCCCGGGGGTGTCGGCCCCCGGGGCGGTCACGAGGGTGGCGTCAGCCGCCCAGCTCCTGGTGACGGGCGGTGTGCGCGGCGGTGCCGGCCTCCGTCAGCGCGCCGAAGAGGCGCAGGCGGGAGAAGCCGCCGTCCGGGAAGATGTCGATGCGCACGTGCGTGCCGACCGCCGGGGCGTCGAGCACGAAGCGGTGGTTGGTGTCGGGCTGCAGGCGGGTGCGCGGCAGGAACTCCGTCCACTCGCCCTCCTCGCCGGTCTTGATCGACAGCGAGGCCCAGCCGGCCGAGTTGCCCTTGAGGTACGCGGTGTCGATCTCGACGGCGCGGATCTCGGACTCGGCGACGAGCTGGTAGCGGATCCAGTCGTTGCCGTTGTCACGGCGGCGGGCGGTCTCCCAGCCGTCGTCCATCTTGCGGGAGCGGCCCGGGTTGATGGTGTTGGTCGGCGGGGAGTAGAAGCGGTTGGAGGCGTCCTGGACGGAGCCGCCGTTCTCCAGGGCCACCACGTCGAAGGAGCCGAGCGCCGCGAGCCACTTGGGGTCGGGAACGACCTCGCCGTAGACGCGCAGGCGGGCGATGCCGCCGTCGGGGTGCTGGTTGACGCGCAGGTGCGTGAAGCGCTGCTCGGCGTCGATCTCGAAGCCGTTGGCCGCGTGGCCGCCGACGGTGGTGCGGGCGACGATGGTCGTCCACTTGATGTCGTCGCCCTGGAGCTCCGCCGGGGTCGGCGCGAGGGCGCCTTCCCAGTTGGTGGCCTCTACGGAGACGGCCTGCGGCATGTTGCCGCGGAAGTGGGCGGTGTCGACGACGATGCCGCGGATGACGCCGGGGGCGCCCAGGCGGACGAGCGCCCAGTCGTGGTCCTCGGGGGTCGGCCAGGGCTGGGTGGCGGAGATGCCGCGGCGGCGGCGGGTCTCCCAGCCGTCCATGACCTTGCCCTTGTGGCCGAAGTCCTCGGGGTCGAAGTGCGCGGCCTCGGAGATCAGCAGGTTCTCGCGCTGGGCGAAGAACTCGTCGTTGGCCTCGATGACACCGGCGCCGAGCTCACGGGCGGCGAGGTTCGCGTACTGGGTGAACGGGAAGTCCGCGCTGCGGTAGTCCGCGTACGGGTCGCCGCCTCCGTACGGGTTCGCGTTGCCGGTGAAGGATTCAATCGCCACTGTCAGTTCTGCCTTTCAAGGAGTCGGCCGGTGGGCTCGGACGGGGTGCCGTGGTCGGCGATCTGCGCGCCGCGCAGCCAGGTGGACTTCACGACGCCGTGCAGGGTCTTGCCCGCGTACGCCGTGACCTGGTTGCGGTGGTGCAGTTCCGCGGGGTCCACGGTGAAGGTCTCTTCGGGGGCCAGGACGGCGAAGTCGGCGTCGCGGCCGGCCTCGATCGCGCCCTTGCTCGCCAGACCGGCGAGGGCGGCCGGGGCTGCGGACATCCAGCGGACCACGTCCTCCAGGGCGTGGCCGCGCTTCTTCGCCTCGGTCCAGATGGCCGGCAGGCCCAGCTGGAGGGAGGAGATGCCGCCCCACGCGGTGGCGAAGTCGCCGGTCTTGAGGTCCGCGGTGGAGGGGGAGTGGTCGGAGACGATGCAGTCGATCGTGCCGTCGGCGAGCGCGTCCCACAGGACGTCCTGGTTGGCGGACTCGCGGATGGGCGGGCAGCACTTGAACTCGGTCGCGCCGTCCGGGACTTCCTCGGCCGTCAGGGTGAGGAAGTGCGGGCAGGACTCGACCGTGATCCGGACGCCCTCGGCCTTCGCGGCGGCGATGAGCGGCAGCGCGGAGGCGGAGGACAGGTGCAGGACGTGAACGCGCGCGTTCAGTCGCTTCGCCTGGTCGATCAGGTTCTGGATCGCGGTGTTCTCGGCGTCCTGGGGGCGGGAGGCCAGGAAGTCGGCGTACTTGGGGCCCGCGTTCTGCGGCGCGGACTCCAGGTGGTGCGGGTCCTCGGCGTGCACGATCAGCAGGCCGCCGAAGCCGGTGATCTCGGCGAGCGAGGCGGCCAGCTGCTCCTGGTCGAGGAGGGGGAACTCGTCGACGCCGGAGGGCGACAGGAAGCACTTGAAGCCGAAGACGCCGGCGTCGTGCAGCGGGCGCAGGTCCTTGACGTTGTCCGGCAGCGCACCGCCCCAGAAGCCGACGTCCACGTGCGCCTTGGTCCGGGCCACGTCCTGCTTGACCACCAGGTTGGCGGTGGTCGTGGTCGGCGGCAGGGAGTTGAGCGGCATGTCGAGGATGGTGGTGATGCCACCGGCCGCGGCGGCGCGGGTGGCCGTCCAGAAGCCTTCCCACTCGGTACGACCGGGGTCGTTCACGTGGACGTGGGTGTCGACCAGGCCGGGGAGGAGCACGTCGTCGCCGAAGTCCTCCAGCCGGGCACCGGCCGGTACGTCGGCCTCGTACGGCAGCACGGCCGCGATCTTCCCGCCGGCGACGGCCACCGAAGCGGCACGCGTCCCCTCGGGGGTGATGACGCGCGTCGAGCGCAGTACCAGTTCCACAGCCAGGTCGGACACCGGAACCTCCCCATCTACTTCCACAGAGCGAAATTCAACGTTCTGTTGACGGAGTCTTCACGTCGATCCGGAACCAGTCAAGAGCGCCCGGACGGACCACTGACGACCGCGTATCGCAATTGGATGTTTCCACAGGATGGAATTAAGATTTCGCTATGCAGAATGTAGCTACCGCCACCGGGAACCGGACGGGTAACTTCCCGAGGACGTCCGCCACCAGGACAAACCGCCTCTGACCGGCGGGGACGGCATCGACCCGGCCCTAGGGCCGACGCCGACCGACCGGTAGGCTGCTTGCTTGCCTGCCAGCACCGAAAGGACCGCGCCCGTGCCGACGTCCAGCGCCAGCACCACCGACGCCTCCACCAAGCCCACCGCCGCCAGCGGTGGCGTCCAGTCCCTTGAGCGCGCCTTCGATCTGCTCGAACGCATGGCCGATGCCGGGGGCGAAGTCGGCCTCAGTGAGCTCTCCGCCGCCAGCGGTCTGCCGCTGCCCACCATCCATCGCCTCATGCGCACCCTCGTGGCGTGCGGCTACGTCCGGCAGCAGCCCAACCGACGTTACTCCCTCGGACCCCGGCTGATCCGCCTCGGCGAGTCCGCGTCGCGGCTGCTGGGCACCTGGGCCCGCCCCTACCTGGCGCGTCTGGTCGAGGAGACCGGCGAGACCGCGAACATGGCCCTGCTCGACGGGGACGAGATCGTCTACGTCGCCCAGGTGCCGTCCAAGCACTCCATGCGCATGTTCACCGAGGTCGGCCGCCGGGTGCTGCCGCACTCCACCGGCGTGGGCAAGGCGCTGCTCGCCTACACCCCCGCGGACGAGGTACGGGCCCTGCTCGCCCGCACCGGGATGCCGGCCGCGACCGAGAAGACCAT
The DNA here is from genome assembly GCF_026343255.1 of Streptomyces sp. NBC_00086. NCBI lineage: Bacteria > Bacillati > Actinomycetota > Actinomycetes > Kitasatosporales > Streptomycetaceae > Streptomyces > Streptomyces sp. NBC_00086. The sequence goes on from NZ_JAPELZ010000001.1 coordinate 1,415,950, forward strand.
CACCACGCCCGAGGGCTTCCTGGACGCCCTGGAGGTCGTCCGCCGGGTGGGCTACGCGGTCGACGACAACGAGCAGGAAATAGGAGTCCGCTGCCTGGCGGTCTCCGTGCCGAACTCCCCGACCGCCGCCGCGATCTCCATCTCCGGCCCGGCCGGCCGGGTGACCGAGTCGGTGGCCGAGTCCTTCGTGCCGATCCTCCAGGGCGTCGCGGCCGAGCTGTCCGTGGCCCTGCAGAGCCAGAACCCTGCGTAGGCGACCCTCGTACGAGGAAGGCCCCGGTACCCCTTCGAGGGGGTACCGGGGCCTTCCTCGTACGCCCTACGGCGCCGGGACCGGCTCCACACCCTGAGTGAGGCGGCCGTCCGTCATCGTCGTGGTGCGGTCCATCCGCTCCAGGTGCGCGTGGTCGTGGGTGACCAGCACCGTGGCGGTGGAGCGCTCCCGGGTGAGGGTGACCAGCAGGTCCAGGATCGCGGCGCCGCGCTCGTGGTCCAGGGCGCTGGTGGGCTCGTCGACCAGCAGCACGGCCGGCTCGTTCATCAGGGCGCGGGCGATGTTGATCCGCTGGCGCTGCCCCCCGGAGAGCTGGTGCGGCCGCTTGTCGGCCTTGTCGGCCAATCCCACCGCGTCCAGCAGCTCCAGGGCCCGCCGGCGCAGGGCGCGCGCGGGCCGGCCGGAGAGGTGGGCCATGACCTGCAGCTGTTCGGCGGCGGTGAGCGAGGCCAGCAGGTTCGGCTGCTGGAAGACGATGCCGATCTTCTCCCGGCGCAGCGCCGACTTCTCGCCCGGGCCGAGCGTCGAGGTGTCCTGCCCGGCCACCACCACCCGTCCCGCGTCGGGCGTGACGAGGGTGGCGGCGACCGCCAGCAGGCTGGACTTCCCGGAACCGGAGGGGCCGACCACCGCCGTCAGGGTGCCGGCCGGCACCTCCAGGCCGACCGCGTCCAGCGCGGTGAGGCGGCCGTCGCCGTCCGGGTAGGTGAGCGTGACGTCGTGCACGAGCAGGGTCATCGGGCGCTCCCGAGAGCGGTCAGGGGGTCTACGGCGGTGATCCGCCGGATGGACAGGGCCGCGCCCAGCGCGCCGAGCGCGATCATGACGGCGGCCGGGACCAGCACGGTGGCGGCGTCGAGCACGAAGGGCACGTCCCCGCCGCTGATCAGGGCACCGAAGCCGGCCGCGAGCGCGGTGCCCGCACCGGTGCCGAGCGCCAGCATCACCACGGCCTGCCCAAGGGCGTCCTTGAGGAGGTACGGGGTGGAGGCACCCAGTGCCTTCAGCACGGCGATGTCCCCGCTGCGCTGGATGGTCCACACGGTGAAGAAGGCTCCTATGACCAGGGCCGAGATGGCGAAGAGGAACCCGCGCATCAGCTGGAGCGAGCCGTTCTCGGAGGTGTAGGAGCCGATCGCGCTCAGCGCCCCGTCGATGGTCTGCGCCTCGGTGCCGGTGGCCTCGTCCCCGGCCGCCCAGTCGACGCCGGAGCCGTCCAGGGCGACGACGGTGGCGAGGGTGTCGATGGAGGTGCCGGGGTTCCCGACGCGCTGCCAGTCGTTGAGGTCCATCCAGACGACCGGGGTGTGGCTGTAGGCGGCGGTGCCGGAGACCGCGGCCACGGTCAGCTCGACCTGGCCGATCCTGATCCTGCCTCCGGCGGTCAGCCCGCCGAGCTCCTTGGCGGCCTTCTCCGTGAGGACCACCTGTCCCTGGGCGAGCCCGCTCCCCCGGGGCGCCAGGGATCCCGCCGGATCCACGCCGAAGACGGACACGCCCGCCGTGCGCTCACCGGAGACGACGTTGGTGGTGCGGATGCCCAGCGGCTGCGCCGAGGTCACCCCCGGCTGCTCCCGCCAGGCCAGCCAGGCCTTCTCGGGCACCTGGGAGTTGGTGAAGGAGACCTTCTGGTCCCCGGCGGGCGCGGCGAACGCGAGGCGGGTGGTGGCGGGCAAGCCGGTGATGGCCGAGATGTTCTCCCGGGCCAGGCCGGCGGTGAGCCCGGACAACAGGCCGACCAGCAGCGTGATCAGCAGTACCACCGAGCCCATCAGGGCGAAGCGGCCCTTCGCGAACCGTAGATCTCTCCATGCGACGAACATGTTCCCCACCTTGGTCTTCCCCGTGGACACAAGGCATCGCGCCACAGTAGGGATCCTCGTATCGAAGGGCGCACCAAGACATCAATCCTTTGGTTGACCGGCGCCCCCGGACCCGGACTTACGCTGGTCAGGCCATGACCGCTCACCTCCCGCCCCCCACGCCCGGTGCCCCCGCCGACCCCGGCGCCCGCGCCCTCACCCCCGTCTCCCGCGTCCTGCGGCTGTGCCTGCACGCGCTGCTCTTCGGCCTGCTCGCCCTCGCCGCCGGGCGGGCCGTCGCCGACTCCGCGCCGCGCGCGGGCTGGGTGGTCGCGGCCTGCGCGCTGCTGGCCGCCGTGTACCTCGCGGGCGTACGGACCCCCGCGGTGCACAGCTCGGCGCGCGCCGGGGCGGTGTGGCTGGCCGCCCTGGGCGCGGCCTGGGCCGCGCTGCTCGTGGTCTCCCCCGACGGGCTGTGGATCGCCTTCCCGCTGTACTTCCTGGAGCTGCACCTGCTGCGGCTGCGCTGGGGCGTGACGGCCGTCACGGTCACCGCCTGTGCGGCGATCGCCGGCTTCCTCGCACACAGCGGCGCGGTGACCCCGGGAGCCTTCCTGGGGCCGCTGCTGGGCGGGGCCGTGGCGGTGGCGACCGTACTGGGCTACCAGGCGCTGTACCGGGAGAGCGAGCGGCGCCGCGAGCTGATCGAGGAGCTCATCACGACCCGGGCCGAGCTGGCCGCGGCCGAGCGGAGCGCCGGGATCCTGGCGGAGCGGGAGCGGCTGGCCAGGGAGATCCACGACACCCTGGCGCAGGGCCTGTCCTCCATCCAGCTCCTCCTGCGGGCCGCCGAGCGCGGTCTGCCCGAGGACTCGGCGGCCCTCGCGCACATCGGCCGGGCCCGGGAGGCCGCGCAGGAGAACCTCGCCGAGGCACGGCGCTTCGTACGGGCCCTCACGCCTCCGGACCTGGAGCACGGGTCGCTGCCGGCGGCGCTGGAACGCTTGTGCTCGGGGGCTCCGGGCCCCCGGGTCCGGTTCTCCCTGAGCGGCACCGCGCGCCCCCTCCCGACCCCCTACGAGGTGGCCCTGCTGCGGATCGCGCAGTCGGCGCTGGCCAATGTGGTGCGGCACGCCGGGGCCGGGCGCGCCGAGATCACCCTGACCTTCATGGACTCCTCCGTGACCCTGGACATCGTCGACGACGGCAAGGGCTTCGACCCCGGCGCGGCGTCCGCCGCCCCCTCGGACGGCGGCGGCTTCGGCCTGCCGGCGATGCGCTCGCGGGCCGAGAGCCTCAGCGGCCTGTTCACGGTGGAATCCGCCCCGGGCCAGGGCACCGCCGTGGCCGTCACCCTTCCCCTGCCCGCGGAGACCCTGTCATGACGATCCGGCTGCTCCTCGCCGACGACCACCCGGTGGTCCGGGCCGGGCTGCGCGCGGTACTGGACACGGAGCCGGACTTCGAGGTGGTGGCGGAGGCGGCGACGGCGGAACGCGCGGTGGAGCTGGCCCGCTCCGCCGGGGTCGACGTGGTCCTGATGGACCTCCAGTTCGGCCCCGGCGGCGGCATGCACGGCTCGGCGGCCACGGCCCTGATCACGGCCGGGTCCCCGTCCCCCCGGGTGCTGGTCCTGACCACGTACGACACGGACGCGGACATCCTGGCGGCGGTGGAGGCGGGCGCCTCGGGCTACCTCCTCAAAGACGCCCCGCCGGAGGAACTGGCGGCGGCGGTCCGCACCGCGGCGGCCGGCCAGTCCGCGCTGGCCCCGGCGGTGGCGCTGCGCCTGATGGACCGCATGCGGACCCCGGCGGAGGCCCTGACCAAGCGGGAACTGGAGGTCCTCCAACTGGTCGCAGACGGCCTGTCGAACCAGCAGATCTCCAAACAGCTCTTCCTCAGCCAGGCCACCGTCAAATCCCACCTGGTCCACATCTACGCAAAACTGGGCGTCGACTCCCGCACCTCGGCAGTAGCCGCGGCGGCCACCCGCCGCCTGATCCGCACGCCGTAGCAATTCCAGCGGTCCGGCGTTCGAGGACCGGCGTCCGGGGCGCAGCCCCGGGGGGTCCGGGGCACAGCCCCGGGGGGTCCGGGGCACAGCCCCGGGGGGTCCGGGGCACAGCCCCGGGGAACGGTGGAAGGGCGGGTAGGGGACTCCGCCCCGCAGGGCCCACCCACCCGCACCGGGGGCCGGGGCCCGCCGGCCCGGGGCGCGGGGCGCGGGGCCGCGGGCCCCGCTAAGCCACCCAGTACGGCCGCTCCACCGCCGAAGGCAGCGGCACGCCCCCGTGAAAGGCCTCCGCCAGTCTCCGTACGCCCTCGTCCAGCCGGTCCGCCGACAGGGTGTACGGGATCCGCAGCCGGTGCTCGAAGGTCCCGGGGTCCACCCCGAACCGCGCGCCCCGCCCGATGATGACCCCGGCCGCCGCCGCCCGGTCCGCCAGCGCGGAGCTGACCGGCTCCCCCAGGTCCACCCAGAGCGAGAGCCCGCCCGGCGGAACGTGCCAGGACCACTCCGGGGTGTGCCGCTCCAGCGAGGCGATCAGCGCCGCCCGCTGCCCGCGCAGCCGCTCCAGCCGGGCGGGCAGCGTCCGCTCCAGGCCCTCCAGCAGGGGCAGCGCCACCAGCTGGTCCAGGACCGAGCCGGTCATGTCGGCCGCCACCCGTACCGCCGTGAGCTCCGTGATCATCTTGGCGGTGGCCCGGATCCACCCGACCCGCAGCCCGCCCCAGTGGGTCTTGCTCAGCGAGCCGATGGTCATCACGTGATCGGCCCCGCCGGGCCCGCCCGGCGCCAGCGAGGCCAGCGGGGCGGGCGCCGGCACGTCGAGCGCGATGTCGGCGATGGTCTCGTCGACCACCAGCCAGGTCCCGGTCCGCCGGGTCGCCGCCAGCAGCCGCAGCCGCTGTTCCTCCGGCATCAGCGCGCCCGTCGGGTTGTGGAAGTCGGGGATCACGTACGCGAGCCTCGGCACGGTCTGGCGCAGCGCGGACTCGGCGATCTCCAGGTCCCAGCCCGCGTCGGAGACGGCGATCGACCCGGTGCGCAGCCGCGCGTGGCGCAGGGCGTCCAGGGCGTTGGCGTAGGTCGGGTTCTCGGTCATCACCCGGTCCCCGGGCCGGCACAGCAGACTCACCACCAGCGCGAACGCCTGCTGCGCGCCCGCCGTGACAAGGATCTGCTCGGGGCGGGTCGCCAGTCCCCGCCGGGTGAACCGCTCGGCTATGGCGGTCCGCAGGTCGGGCAGCCCGAAGGGGTGGTAGCCGGGGCTGCGGGCGAAGGCCGGGAGTCTGGGCGCGGCCCAGGCCACCGCGTCGGTGAGGCTGTCCTCGGGGGCGCCCATGGCGGCGATGGCGAGGTCGATGCCGGGATCTCCGTCGGCGCTGTAGCCGCCGGCGCCGACGATGGCGTGCGCGCCGACCGGGCGGTGGCCTTCGGGGAGCTCGGTCCAGGTCCCGGAACCGCGGCGGCTGCGGACGTAGCCGCTCTCGCGCAGGAGGTCGTAGGCGCCGGTGACGGTGGCCCGGCTGGCGCCGACCGCCTCGGCGAGCTCGCGTTCGGCGGGCAGGCGCACGTGCAGGGCGATCCGGCCGTCGAGGATCAGGGTGCGGACGGCGTCGGCCAGGGCCCGGTAGCCGGGGCGGGCCAGTACCTCCGCCGGGAGCAGGGCCGCGAGCTGGCGGCTGCCGATCATTCTGTCCGCCGTCTGGACCACTCGCCCGTTTGCCATGCCAACCTCCCCTGATTGGCTCTGCCGGCCAGGCCAATCCGGGTCCAGACTCGCTGCATTGGCCGCCGATTGGCAAGGAGATGCCGCCGATGTTGACCGACCGTGACGAACGGGCCCTGCTCACCGCCACCGAGAACCGGATCGCCGACCCCCTGCGCGTGGGGGCCGCGCTGGCCGCCGTACGGCGCCTCCTGCGGCGCGAGCGAGAATCGGTGACATGTCACCCCGCAACAGCACACCCGACCAGCAACGCAACCAGCAGTCCGCCGCGGCGGGCGCCGGCTCCGCTCCCCCGGTGATCGCCGGCCTGCTCCTCGCGGCCGGCGGCGGCCGTCGCCTGGGCGGCCACCCGAAGGCCCTGCTGACCTATCGGGGCCGCCCGCTGGTGGAGAACGCCGTACGGGTCCTGCGCGAGGCGGGCTGCGGCCCGCTGCACGTGGTGCTCGGCGCCTCCGCGGCCGAGGTGCGCGAGCGCGCCGACCTGAGCGGCTGCGTGGTGACCGACAACCCGGACTGGGCCGAGGGCATGGGCTCCTCCCTGCGGGTCGGCCTCGCCTCACTGGCCGGTACGGGCGCCGGGGCGGCCCTGGTCTCCCTGGTGGACCAGCCGGGCATCGGCCCGGAGGCGGTGGCCCGGGTCCGGGCCGCCTACCGCTCCCCGGCGAGCCTGGTGGCGGCGGCCTACGACGGCGAGCGCGGGCACCCGGTGCTCTTCGGGGCGGACCGCTGGCCGGACATCGTGGCGACGGCCACGGGCGACAAGGGCGCGCGGGTGCACCTCGCGGCGCACGCGGCGGAGCTCACACTGGTCGAGTGCGGGGACATCGCGGAGGCCTTCGACATCGACACCCCTCCCGACCTGGCACGACTTGCCTGAGCGGGCTGTGACCGCGATGGCACTGAGGGCCACGAGGAAGGGGTCGAGAAGCGGAATCTGTCGACTCAGAGAATCTCGACATCAACAAACCATTGAACTTCCACCATGAGGAAATTACTATCCACTGGTCAGAAGCGCCCTGAACCCCAGACGGCGCCCGCGACCGTATCCCGGAACTCTCCACACCCGACGGCACTGCGTGCCGTCCAGCGCGAGCATTCCCCGCGGCCGCCAGGCACCGCCGCTGAAGGAGTGACAGATATGTCCGCACCAGCGCCGTCATCGCTGGCCATCGTCGACGCCGAGCCCCTGCCCCGGCAGGACGAGGTCCTCACCGAAGCGGCTCTCGCCTTCGTGGCCGAGCTCCACCGGCGGTTCGCCCCCCGTCGTGCCGAGCTCCTCGCCCGCCGCTCCGTGCGCCGCGCCGAGATCGCCCGCACTTCCACGCTCGACTTCCTCCCGGACACCGCACAGGTCCGCGAGGGCGACTGGAAGGTGGCGCCGGCCCCGGCCCCGCTGAACGACCGCCGTGTGGAGATCACCGGCCCCACGGACCGCAAGATGACCATCAACGCCCTGAACTCGGGCGCCAAGGTCTGGCTCGCCGACTTCGAGGACGCCTCGGCTCCCACCTGGGAGAACGTGGTCCTCGGCCAGCTCAACCTGATCGACGCCTACGAGCGCCGCATCGACTTCACCGACGCCCGCACCGGCAAGGCGTACGCCCTCAAGCCCGCCGAGGAGCTCGCCACCGTCGTGATGCGCCCCCGCGGCTGGCACCTGGAGGAGCGCCACCTGCAGTTCGAGGGCGGCCCGGCCTCCGGCTCGCTCGTGGATTTCGGCCTGTACTTCTTCCACAACGCCAAGCGCCTCATCGCGCTCGGCAAGGGCCCGTACTTCTACCTGCCGAAGACCGAGTCCCACCTGGAGGCGCGCCTCTGGAACGAGATCTTCGTCTTCGCCCAGGACTACGTCGGCATCCCGCAGGGCACCGTCCGCGCGACCGTCCTGATCGAGACGATCACGGCCGCGTACGAGATGGACGAGATCCTCTTCGAGCTGCGCGACCACGCGGCGGGCCTGAACGCCGGCCGCTGGGACTACCTCTTCTCCATCGTCAAGAACTTCCGTGACGGCGGCGAGAAGTTCGTCCTGCCGGACCGCAACGCGGTGACGATGACGGCGCCCTTCATGCGGGCGTACACCGAACTCCTCGTCAAGACCTGCCACAAGCGCGGCGCGCACGCCATCGGCGGCATGGCGGCCTTCATCCCGTCCCGCAAGGACGCCGAGGTCAACAAGGTCGCCTTCGAGAAGGTCAAGGCCGACAAGGACCGCGAGGCCGGCGACGGCTTCGACGGCTCCTGGGTCGCCCACCCCGACCTGGTCCCGATCGCGATGGCCTCCTTCGACGCCGTGCTGGGCGAGAAGCCCAACCAGAAGGACCGCCTCCGCGAGGACGTCTCCGTCGCGGCCGGCGAGCTCATCGCGATCGACTCCCTCGACGCGAAGCCCACGTACGACGGCCTGCGCAACGCCGTCCAGGTCGGCATCCGCTACATCGAGGCGTGGCTGCGCGGCCTCGGCGCCGTCGGCATCTTCGGCCTGATGGAGGACGCCGCCACCGCCGAGATCTCGCGCTCGCAGATCTGGCAGTGGATCAACGCCGGCGTGGTCTTCGAGAACGGCAAGCTCGCCACCGCCGACCTCGCCCGCGAGGTCGCGGCCGCCGAACTCGCCGCGATCCGCGCCGAGGTCGGCGAGGAGGCCTTCACCTCGGGCAAGTGGCAGCAGGCCCACGACCTCCTCCTCCAGGTCTCCCTGGACACGGACTACGCGGACTTCCTGACCCTCCCCGCGTACGACCAGCTCATCGGCTGACACCCCGTCTTCGGCTGAAACGCACAGCAGCCGAAACGTCCACGACAGCGCCCCCGAGGCCTTTTGGCTCCGGGGGCGCTGTCGTGCGTCCGGGCCGGCTCCGGCCGGTTCCGGCCCGTTCCAGCCGAACGACCGATCGGTTGTTACTTGTTCGTAACTTGCCTGTACCTAGCGGTAACAACGCGCGGGGTGGCACCTTTCCGATTGCCACCGGCCGGAGGTAACCCCCACTTACCCAGCCATGCGCCGGAGTTGTTCCTGGCTCCCGCATGGCCGACCGCAGGAGTTCCGCAGTGATCGGATTCCGCAACGACAGCATGGACCGGGCCCGTCGGGTGCGACGACTGGCCGGGATCGGGACGGCGGCGGCGCTCGGCGCCGGGGCCCTGGTCGCCGGAGGGGCCGGGACGGCCGTGGCCGGGCCGGGGAACGGACCCACCGCCGTGGTGTCCCTCGGCGACAGCTACATCTCCGGCGAGGCCGGACGCTGGAAGGGCAACAGCCTGACCAACAGCGGGAACCGGACCGGGACCGACCGGGCCTGGGTGAGCGGCAGCTCCTACGACCCCGGCAAGGTCTACGGGGCCACCGCCGGCGGCTGCCACCGGTCGGACTCCGCCGAGGTGAAGAGCGCCGGGCCCATCGCCGACGTCGCTATCAACCTGGCCTGCTCCGGGGCCGTCTCGCAGAACGTGTTCCGCGCCTCCAACGGTGGCGTCGCCTTCAAGGGCGAGGCCCCGCAGGCCGATCAGCTCGCCGCCGTGGCCGCGAGCCACGACGTCAAGGTCATCGCGCTGTCCATCGGCGGCAACGACCTCGGCTTCGCCGACATCATCAAGGAGTGCGCGTACGACTTCGTGCTCTGGAACTCCTACTGCTACGACGACCAGCAGGAGGGCGTGAACCAGAAGATCGACGGGGTCATGGCCAACGTCGGCAAGTCCGTCGACGAGGTACGGGCCGTCATGCGCGGCGCCGGGTACGCGGACTCCTCGTACCGGATCGTGCTGCAGTCCTACCCGTCACCGATCCCGCGCGGCGCGGAGAACCGGTACACCCAGAGCGACTGGAGCCGGCTCAACACCGGCGGGTGCCCCTTCTGGAACCGGGACTCCGACTGGGCGCGGGACTCGCTCGTGCCGCAGATCGCAGGACGGCTCAAGGCCGTCGCCGCGGCCAAGGGCGCGCAGTTCCTGGACCTGAAGGACATGATGCAGGGGCGCGAGGTGTGCGCGAAGGCGAGCAAGCAGGTGACCACCGCGGCGCCGGCCTCGGCGAAGACCAGCGAGTGGGCACGCTGGATCGACAGCAGCGAGACGCAGGGGCTGGTCCAGGAGTCCATGCACCCGAACCACTTCGGACAGCTCGCGGCCGGTCGCTGCCTGGCACTGGCCGTGGCCCAGCCGGCGAGCAGCGGCTTCGGCTGCAAGAACACCGCCGGGGCCGACCAGAGCGGGATGTACCTGACCCCCGCGCCGTAGCGCCGAAGGTGCGGCCCTCCCGTTAATTCGGGTGATCGCGGGCGGTGCCGGCTGGGATGCTCCGGGCATGACCTCAGTCGGCACCTCCCGCTCCGCCCGTCCGCCCCGGCCCAGCCTCTACATCTCCGTCGACATCGAGGCCGACGGGCCCATCCCCGGGCCGTACTCGATGATCAGCTTCGGGGCCGCCGTCGCGGGGCGGCAGGACGGCGCTTCGTATACGGCCGCCGATCCCGAACAGGACACCTTCTACCGGGAGTTGCGCCCGATCAGCGAGGCGTACGTACCGGAGGCGCTGGCCGTCAGCGGGCTGGACCGGGACCGGCTGCTCCGGGAGGGGGCCGAACCGGCGCTCGCCATGGCGGAGTTCCGGTCATGGGTGCGGAAGGTCTCGGCGGGGGCGCAGCCGGTGATGTGCGCCTACCCGGCCTCCTTCGACTGGACCTTCCTGTACTGGTACTTGATGAGCTTCGGCGGCGACAGCCCGTTCGGGCACTCCGGTTGCCTGGACATGAAGACCCTGTACGCGGCCAAGGCCCGGGTCCCGCTCCGCGCAGCCGTCAAGGGGCGGATGCCGAAGGAGCTCCTCTCGCGCCGCCCGCACACCCATCACGCGCTGGACGACGCGGTCGAGCAGGCCGAGCTGATGAGCAACCTGATGGCGTGGACGCCGCCCGCCCGCGCCCCTCTCGTCACGCACCTCTCCTGGGGCCGCATGGAGGTCGAGGGGCTCCCGGCAGGGAAGGACTTCGTGCTGTACCCGGGTGGTGGCCGCGCCTGGGACTGGGGCCGGCACGGCACCCGGCACGAGCCGGGAATCCAGCCCGGCGATGTGGCCGAACTCCTCGACCGGGGCTGCACGGTGGTCGTCCTCAGCCGCGGGATGGAGCTGCGGCTCCACACCGCGCCCGAGACGCTGCGGCTGCTGCGGGATGCCGGGGTGGAGGTCCACACCGAGGAGACGACCGCCGCGGTCGCGCTCTACAACCGGCTGGCCGCGACCGAGCGCGTGGGCGGGCTCTTCCACTCGACCTGCTGAGAGATGCCCCCTTGAACTCCGCGTCTCAGCCGGCCAGTTCCGGCAGCAGCTCGCGCAGTGGCGTCCGGGCGCCGGAGGTGTAGGCCGCGCGGAAGGCCTGGGGGGTGAGGCGGGTGCGGACCGTGTGCTGGGCGCGGGGGGCGCAGGCCGCGTGCGGGCGGGTGCGGGAGACCGCGCCGAGGAGGCGGGCGGCCTCTGCGTAGCGGCCCTGGTCCGCCTCCAGTTCGGCGAGGAGTTCCACCGACAGGGCCTGCCCGAGCGTGTCGTCCAGCGCGAACTGGGTCCGTAGCGCGCTCAGCAGTTCGCGGCGGGCCAGCGCCGGGCGGCCCTCGTGGCGCTGGACCAGGGCGTGGGCGTAGCTCACCCAGGAGCGGGCCCACAGGTCGGCCGGGAGGTCCGGCGCGCCGTCCGGCGGGCCGTCCTCGACCGGGACCGAGGCCGGGTCCGTGCGGGCGAGCGCCAGCGTGTGCGCGGCCCGCAGGGCTTCCCGGCCGGGGCCGAACTCGGGATCGGCCGGCAGGGCTTCCAGGGCGTCCCGGTACTCCGCCGCGGCGTCTTCGTGCCGCTCCTCCCACAGCGCGATCGTCCCGCGCAGGTGCGCGAGGTAGGCCAGGCAGGCGTCCTCCCCCTCGTGTACGGCCGCGGTCCACGCCTCCACCATCAGGGGATCGGCGCCGTCCGCCTCGCCGAAGGCGGCGACCAGCCAGGCCGCGAGCCACAGCGCCCGGGCGGGCCGGGGCGCGGGGTGCACGGCCAGGGCCCGTTCCACGTGTCTGCGCCCCTCCGCCGGCATCCCGCAGGCGGACCACAGGAACCACAGGGACACCACGATCTCCAGGGCCGCCCCCGGCCCTCCGGCGGCCAGCGGGTTCATCGCCGCGCGCAGCTCGGGGAGTTCCCGCAGGGCGAGGGCGCGCGCTTCCCGCTGCGCGCCGGCGCGCCACAGCTGCGCGGCCCGCTCCGCCACCACCCGGCAGCGCTCGCGGTGGCGCCGGGCCGTCGTCGCGCCGTCCCCGGCCGCTCCGTGCGCGAGCCGCCGGGCCGCGTACGCCCGTACGGACAGCGGCAGCCGGTAGCGGCCCGGCCCGGCGTCCGCGAGCAGGCCCGGGGCCAGCCGGAGCAGCGCATCGACGGCCGTGTCCGCCGTGAGCGCCCCGAAGCCGCACACCTCGGCGACGGCCGCCCTGTCGAAGGAGCCCGCGAAGACGGAGAGCCGCTCCCAGAGCAGCCGTTCGGCGGGGGTGGCCAGCCGCAGCGAGCGTTCGGCGTCGACCCGGGTGCTGCGGCCGGCGCCGCCGGCGAGGAAGCCCAGCGGATCGGAGCCGAGTCTGCGCAGCGCCTGCGCGGGCGCGTACTGGTGCGAGCGCCCCGCCGCGAGCTCCAGCGCGCCGGGGATCCCGTCGAGCGCCCGGCACAGCGCGGCCACGGCGCCCGCGTTGCGGTCGGTCAGCTCGAAGAAGGGGTCGGCTCCGCGCGCCCGTTCCTCGAAGAGCCGTACGGCCGCGTAACCGGCGACGTCGGCCACCGGGAACCGCCGGCTGGGGTCGGGCGCGGCCTGTCCCGGCAGGGCCGACAGCGCGGCGGGCAGCGGCTGGACGGAGGGCGCGGTAGGCACCGACAGCGGCGGTACGGCGAACACCACTTCCCCCGGGAGCCGCAGCCGCCGCTGCGAGGTGGCCAGAATCCGCAGCCCCGGCAGGCGCCGCAGCAGCTCGGCCGCGAGCCCCGCGCCGGCCTCCCCGAGCTGTTCGCAGCCGTCGAGCACCAGCAGCGCCTCACGCCCCGCGAGGCGCTCCGCGAGCTCCGCTCCGAGGCGGTCCCAGCACCGCTCGGGCAGGGCACCCAGCTCCGCCCAGACGGTGTCCAGCCCGTCCCTGTCGCCCAGGGTGCGGACGGTGCGCACCGCGAGCCGGGTCTTGCCGATGCCGGCCGGTCCGGTGAGCGTGACCAGGCGCTGCGTGGCGAGCAGGGAGGCGAGGGCCGTGAGCTCCCGCTCCCGCCCGATGAAGCTCGACAGTTCGGCGGGCACCGCCTGCCGCACGCCGGAACCGGCCTTCCCCACACGTCCTCCAGCCATGTCCGACCCGTGCGCGCCCGTCATGTGGTCAACAGTTGAACGCACAAAGAGAGATGATCGGCTCATAATCCCGTTGTCCCGTCACCGACCGGGAGAACCACCAAGGGGAGGGTATGAACTCGGCCATTTCCGCCATCGACGACACGGACCGGGCACTGGTCCACGCACTCCAGCTCGCACCCCGCGCGAGCTGGGAGCTGCTGGGTCCGGTCCTCGGCGCGCGCCCGGACACCCTGGCGCGCCGCTGGGAGCGGCTCACCGGGTCCGGCGAGGCGTGGCTGAGCGGACTCGGGCTGCGCACCGGCGTCACGAAGCCCTGCATGGCGTGGGTGGAGGTCACGTGCACCGCGGGCACCTCGCCCTCGGTGGGGGACGTCCTCGTGGCGGATCCGCACGCCCTGGGGGTCGAGCACACCACCGGGGGCCGGGACCTGCTCGTCTTCGTGGCCGTACCCGACCTGCCCACGCTGTACTCGTACCTGTCCGCCCGGGTGCAGCGGATCCCCGGCGTGATCGGCACCCGCAGCTCGATGGTGACGGCGGTGCACTACGCCCCCGACCGCTGGCGCCTGGACCAGCTGACCCCGGCCCAGATCGGCCTGCTGACCAGGCGGACCCGGCGGCCGGTGGCTTCCGCCGGCCCGGACCGGCCGGCGGTGGCGCCGCTCCAGGAGGAGGACCGGTCGCTGGTCCTGGCCCTGGCCTCGGACGCGCGGCGCAGCGTGGCCTCGCTGGCGCGGGAGTTCGAGATGAGCGAGTCGACGGTACGGCGCCGGCTGGCGCGGCTGGAGGGCGGTCTGAGCCTGCGCTACAGCTGCGCGCTGGCCTCCGGGCTGTCGGGCTGGCCGGTGTCGGCGACGCTGTGGGCGGAGGCGTCGGAGTTCGAGCTCGCCGACTGCGCGGCGGTCGCCGCGGGGCTGCGCGAGACCCGTACCTGCATGTCCGTCAGCGGCCCCTGGAACTTCATGATCAGCGCCAGGCTGCGCACGGTGGAGGACCTCTCCCGCTACACGGCGGAGCTCACCCGGCGCCTGCCGGGCCTGCGCATCACGGACTCGGCGGTGGCCCTGCAGGTCCGCAAGACGGAAGCCCAGGAACTGGACCGCCGCGGCCACCGCGTACGTACGGTCACCCCGGACATCTGGTCGGACCCGGTTTCCACGGACACTGCCTGAGCCCCTCGCCGGGGCTCGGGAGGGCAAATCCAGCCCCGCCGGCGTTTGAGGCGCGGGGTCCGGGGCGGAGCCCCGGGGACCTCGGCCGGAGCCGGCCCGCACGCCACCGCACCACCCCGTCCCGCCAACGCGTACGGCGGTGCGGACGCCAACCCCGCAGTGGGTGACGTACGCACCGCCGTATCCCGCGCACGGGCCGGGCAGAGCCCGCTCGCCGCGCGCCGACCGGGACCGGCCCGGTCAGTGCACCGACCGGGACCAGCCCGGTCAGTGCGCCGGCCGGGACCGGCCCGGTCAGTGCACCAGTACCGGATCCGGAGCGGCCGCGGCCGATCCCTTCCTGGCACCGAGGTGGTTGAAGGCGAGGTTCAGCGCGATGGCCACGACGCAGCCGGTGCTGATGCCGGAGTCGAGGACGACCAGCAGGTCCTCGGGGAAGGCGTGGTAGAAGTTGGGGGCCGCGATCGGGATCAGGCCGATGCCGAGCGAGGCGGCGACGATCAGGGCGTTCTCGCCCTTCTCCATGGCCGCGCCGGCCAGGGTCTGGATGCCGCTGGCGGCCACCGAGCCGAAGAGGACGATGCCCGCGCCGCCGAGGACCGGCAGCGGTACGACTCCGATGACGGAGGCGGCGATGGGACACAGGCCCAGCAGGATCAGGATGCCGCCGCCGGCCGCGACGACGAACCGGCTGCGGACCTTGGTCATGGCGACCAGCCCGATGTTCTGTGCGAAGGCACTGCACATGAACCCGTTGAACAGCGGACTGAGCGCACTGCCCAGGGTGTCGGCGCGCAGGCCGCCCTCGATGGTCTTCGCGTCCGCCGGACGGCCGACGATCTTGCCCAGGGCGAGGATGTCGGCGGTGGACTCGGTCATGCACACCAGCATGACGATGCACATGGAGATGATCGCGGCGACCTGGAACTGCGGCGCCCCGAAGTGGAACGGCGTCGGGAAGCCGACGAGGTCGGCGTTCCGTACGGCGTCGAAGTTCGTCATGCCCAGCGGCAGCGCTATGAGCGTTCCCACGACCAGGCCGAGGAGGATGGAGATCTGCTGGAGGAAGCCGCGCAGGAACTTGCGCATCAGCAGGACGATCGCGAGGGTGACGGCGGCCATGGCGATGTTCTTCATCGAGCCGTAGTCGGTGGCGGTGCTGTTCCCGCCCTGCGACCAGTTGAAGGCCACGGGGAGCAGTGAGACGCCGATCAGGGTGATGACCGTACCGGTGACGACCGGTGGGAAGAACCGGACCAGTTTTCCGAAGTACGGGGCGGCGAAGAAGCCGAGGATTCCGGCGACGATGATCGCGCCGAAGATGATCGGGATGGCGTTGTCGCCCTCTCCCTTCCCGATGGCGATCATCGGGGTCACACCGGCGAAGGAGACGCCGTTGACGAAGGGGAGCTTGGCGCCGATCTTCCAGAACCCGAGGGTCTGGAGGAGGGTGGCGAGCCCTGCGGTGAAGAGCGAGGCGCCCATCAGGAAGGCGGTCTCGGTGGCGGAAAGGCCTACGGCCGGGCCGACGATCATGGGCGGGGCCACTACACCCGCGTACATGGCGGCCACGTGCTGGAGACCGCTGGTGAACATTTTCAGCGGGGGCAAGGTCTCGTCGACCGGGTGCTTCACCCCTGCGTCGCCTTCGGCCTGCGGTACTGCGACTGCGTCTTTGCGAAACCTGGGCGCCTGGGCCACGGCTTCCTCCGAACTGTTTAACACGCCGGCAGGGACGTGATGTGTCTGGGAGGTGGTGCGAAAGCTGTGCGAGTCGAGCCTGTATGGAGTTGTGGGTGCTGCGAATGCTTGTCCCAAGGGGTGCGGAAACGATTCGCCCGAGGCGTTTCCACGCGGTGGCGTCCGAAGAGCCGCCGGTCAGGAAGTCGAAAGAGAGCTGGAGGTGCCGTAGCGGCGGCGCGGTACACGAGCTGCGGGGCACGTGGCACGAACTGCTGAGCGACCGGCACGATTCACCGCCCCCGGGGCGCCCTCGGAAAAACCTCGGGCGCTACCCGGGAACGGCTGCCGCGAACCCCGCTCGGGTCCGCGGCCGCCGGCCGGGGGCCGTCCCCCCCGGCCGGACTCCGTGGGATCAGGCCTGCGCGGAGATCCGCGCGAGGCGCTGGGCCTCTTCCCGAGTGGACACCGCGATGGCGTCCTCGTCGGCGAAGAGCAGACGGTTGTTCTCGACGATCTGCTTGCCGTTGACGAACGACGCGGTGACCGGGGCCGCCGCACCGAAGACCAGGGCGGTGACCGGGTCGGCGATCGAGGAGTGCAGGAGGGTGTTCAGGTTCCAGAGCACCAGGTCGGCGCACTTGCCGACCTCCAGCGAACCGATGTTCGAGGCGCGGCCGAGGACCTGGGCGCCACCGAAGGTACCGAGGCGCAGGGCCTGACGGGCGTTCAGGGCACGCTCGCGGTGGACCGGGTTCAGACGGTTGATCAGCAGCGCGTTGCGCAGCTCGGTGTGCAGCTCACCGGACTCGTTCGAGGCGGTGCCGTCCACGCCGAGGCCGACCGGGACACCGGCGGCGAGCATGTCCGGGACGCGGGCGATGCCGGCGGCCAGACGGGCGTTGGAGGACGGGCAGTGCGCGACGCCGGTCTTGGTACGGGCGAACGCGGCGATGTCGGAGTCGTTCATGTGGACGCTGTGCGCCATCCACACGTCCTCGCCGAGCCAGCCGGTCGACTCGAAGTAGTCGGTCGGGCCCATGCCGAACAGTTCCTTGCAGAACTGCTCTTCCTCGACGGTCTCCGAGCCGTGCGTGTGCATGCGCACACCCAGGCGGCGGGCCATCTCGGCGCCCTGCTTCAGCAGCTCGGTGGAGACCGAGAAGGGGGAGCAGGGGGCGACGGCGACCTGGGTCATCGCGTCGAAGGAGGAGTCGTGGTACTTCTTCACGGTCGCCTCGGTGTCCGCCAGGGCACCTTCGAGGGTCTCGACCGCGTGGTCCGGCGGCAGGCCGCCGTCCTTCTCGCTGCGGTCCATCGAACCGCGGGCGAGGGTGAAGCGGACGCCCATCTCGGACGCGGCGCGGATGATCGACCCGGAGAGGTCACCCGAACCCTTGGGGAAGACGTAGTGGTGGTCCATCGCGGTGGTGACGCCACCCTTGGCCATCGCGGCGAGGGAGCCCTGCGCGGCCGTGTACGTCATCTGCTCGTCGATGCGCGCCCACGTCGGGTACAGCGCGACCAGCCAGTTGAAGAGGTTGTGGTCGGTGGCCAGACCACGCGTGATCCACTGGTAGAAGTGGTGGTGCGTGTTGACCAGACCGGGGGTCACGAGGTGCCCGGTGCCGTCGATGCGGCGGACGACGTTCTCGAGGTTCTCGGGGGCCTTGCCCGCACCGACGAACTCGATCTTGTTACCGGCGAGCACCACGTGACCCGAGGCGTACTCGGTGTCGTTGGCGTCGACGGTCGCAATCGCACAGTTTTCGATGACGATGCGCTCTACGGCGCTGTCATTGGCTGCCGATGCTGCCATGGGACTTCCTCGTGCTTTCAGTGGCGGTGCGGGCACGGCAAAACCCAGGGGATTTGAGTGCCGGAGCCGGGGGCCTTGACAGCTGACAGTACTGCCGCCCCGTGTGGTGCGTCCGGGTGCCGATTCAGGAAGTTGAAAGTGTTGAGAGCGCTGACGGGTGTCGCGCCGCCCCGGGGCCACTGCGGAGCCCCGGGACGGGCGTGCCACATCAGAGGTTGGTCATGTCCACGGGGATACGGGCGTCTACGCCGTCGCGGAGGACCGTCGCCTCGATCAGACCGTACGGGCGGTCCGCGGCGAAGTAGACCTCGTTGTCGTTCTTGAGACCGAAGGGCTCGAGGTCGACGAGGAAGTGGTGCTTGTTCGGGAGCGAGAAGCGAACCTCGTCGATCTCCGAACGGTGGTTGATGATGCGCGAACCCATCTGGTACAGGGTCTGCTGCAGCGACAGGGAGTAGGTCTCCGCGAAGGCCTGCAGCATGTGCTTGCGGGTCTCGGCGTAGGACTTCTCCCAGTTGGGCATCCGCTGGTCGTCGTCCGACCAGTTGAAGCGCCAACGGGCCGACACCTGGGTGGCGAGGATGCGGTCGTACGCTTCCTTCAGGGTCGTGTACTTGTCCTTCACGTAACCCCAGAACTCGGAGTTCGTGGAGTTCATGACGACGAGGTCCTTGAGGCCGGAGATGACCTCCCAGTTCTTGCCGTCGTACGTGATCTGGGTGACCCGGGTCTCCATGCCCTCGCGGACGAAGGAGTGGTTCACCTCGTCGGAGCCGATGAACTTGGAGTTCGCGTCCGAGGTCGCGATCCGGGACCAGGAGTACTCCTCGATCCGGATGCGGGCCTTCTGGATCGGCTCCTGGCTGTTGACGAACCAACGCGCCAGGTGGATGCCGAACTGCTCGGCGGACTCGATGCCGTACTCCTTGGCGAACGCGTACACCGTGTTCTTGGTGGTGTCCGTCGGCAGGACGTTGGCGTTCGAGCCGGAGTAGTGGACGTCGTCCATGTCGCCCGAGAGGGCGACCGAGACGTTCAGGTCCTTGATGTGGTGGGTGTCGCCGTCCCGCGTGATCTTGACTACGCGGTTCTCTGCTTTGCCGTACTGGTTCTGGCCCAGAATGGTGGCCATGCTAGCTCCCTCGGTAAACGGAGTAGCCGAACGGGTTGAGCAGCAGCGGTACGTGATAGTGCTCGCCCGGGTTCACCGCGAAGGTGATGGTGACCTCGGGGAAGAACGCACCGCTGTCCCTTACGCGGGGGGCGTCCTGCTGTGCCTCGGCGGCTTGCTTCTTGGAGAAGTACGTCTCGGTCTCGAAGTCGAGGCGCACGTGGGTGGTGCCCTCCGGCAGGGCCGGCAGGTCCTTGCAGCGCCCGTCGGCATCGGTGGCGGATCCGCCCAGGGCCGCCCACTCGCCGTCGAGACCCGTACGGGCCGACAGGGAGATCGCGACGCCTTCGGCGGGCTTTCCGATGCTGGTGTCCAGGATGTGCGTGGACACCGACGCGGTGGTCTCAGTGCTCATGCTCGGTCTTACTCTCCTTCTACGGATTCCACGAGACGGGTCAGGCGGATCCGGTTGATCTTGACGAGCTCGCCACGAGCGATTTCCCGCTCCTGTTCCGGCGAGTTCTCGATCCGGACCTTGACCGCGTCCCGCATGAACTCACCGGTCGCACCGGTGGCGCAGATGAGGAAGACGTGGCCGAACTTGTCCTGGTAGGCCAGGTTCAGTTCGAGGAGCTCGGTCTTGAGCTCCTCCGAGGCACCGGCCATGCCGCGCTGCTCGCGGGCGGAGGTCGGGTCTCCCGGCTTCGGCCGGCCGATCGGCGCGTGGCCGCCCATCGCCTCGCCCAGGTCCTCCGCGGTGAGCTCGGCCATGGCGGCCTCGTTCGCGGAGAACAGGGTGTCGACGCTGGTGAAGGGGCGCTGGGCGAGCAGCTTGCCGCCCCATGCCGAGCTGGCGCACACCTCGTGCAGCTCGGCCGTGGCCTCGCTGTCGTCCAAGGCGTTGAACCGGGTGAGACCCGGGGTCGGACTCGAAGTCACGGTAGGCCTCCGTGGCCTGTTGTTGCTTTGACGGGCTGCGCATAGCTAACGCCCTCGACAACACGGCGTCAACACTTTGTTGAAACTTCCCGTACACAAAAGCCGCCGCCCGGGTGAATTGGGCGGCGGCTCGTCACGGTGGGTCAATCAGGATTCACTCTTGGTTGGTCCCGGCGGACCCTTTGGGGGTGCTTGAGTCCCGGTTCAGGTAGTTGTAGACCGTGAAGCGGCTTACGCCCAGGGCTCCCGCGACCGTTTCCACACCGTGCCGGACCGAGAAGGCGCCGCGCGCCTCCAGTATCCGTACGACGTCCTGCTTGGACTTCCGGTCGAGCTGGGACAACGGTACGCCGTGCCGGCGCTCCAGGGCCGCCAGGATGTGATCCAGCGAGTCGGAGAGCTGCGGCAGCCGCACGGCGAGCAGGTCCTGCCCCTCCCAGGCGAGCACGACGTCGTCGGGCTGGGCCAGGGACGGATCCATCAGCTCGCCGCCCATCGCGTCCACCAGCGGCTTGACCGCGGCGACGAAGGGGTGGTCCCGGGGCTCGGTCATGGCGTCTCCTCCCCGGCCCTGATCACGTTGACCTGGAGCGAGACGCGCGTGGCTCCGGCCTCCAGGGAGTTGCGCAGCAGCGCGGCGACCGCGGTCAGCACCGCTTCGGACTCCCCCTCGGCCGTGTTGCCGAACGGGCCGACATCCACCGCGTCCAGCTGGGCCGTCTGGATGACCTCGCGAGCGGCTACGGCATGGGCAGGGGCCTCTTCTAGATCGAAGGGCTCGGTCGTGAACTCCACTCTCAATCGCACGCCGCTCAAGCTACCTGGCAGTCCGGACTTTTCGGGAGGCGGCACTTGACAAGCGGGCCGCCCTGCTTGCAGTCTTCCATCAGGCAGAAACTAACTTCCGCAATACGGAAGGAGCGCACACCCCTCATGGGATACACGGACCAGCGCTTCGATGTAAATCTTTCGATCCTCTTCACGGAACTCCCGCTCCTGGAGCGTCCCGCGGCTGCCGCCGCAGCGGGCTTCACGGCGGTCGAGCTGTGGTGGCCCTGGATCGAGACCCCCACCCCCGCTCAGGAGGAGCTCGACGCCCTCAAGACCGCTCTTGAGGACGCCGGCACCCAGCTGGTGGGCCTGAACTTCTACGCCGGCCAGCTGCCGGGTCCGGACCGCGGTGCGGTCTCGGTTCCCGGTGAGGAGTCGGAGCGCTTCAACGCCAACATCAACGTGGCTGCGGACTTCGCCGCCTCGGTCGGCTGCAAGGCGCTGAACGCCCTCTACGGCAACCGCGTCGAAGGCGTGGACCCGGCCGTTCAGGACGAGCTCGCGCTGAAGAACCTGGTCGTGGCGGCTCAGGCCGCGGACCGCGTCGGCGCGATCCTCCTGATCGAGACCCTGAACAAGCCCGAGTCGCCGCTCTACCCCCTGGTGAGCGCCCCGGCCGGCATCGAGGTAGTGGACAAGGTGAACGAGGCCACCGGCCTCGGGAACGCCAAGTTCCTGCTCGACCTGTACCACCTGGCGATGAACGATGAGGACCTCTCCGAGGTCATCGAAAAGTACGCCGCCAAGACCGGACACGTCCAGATCGCGGACAAGCCCGGACGAGGTGCCCCCGGCACCGGCGAGCTGCCCCTCGAAGAGCTGCTCGACCAGCTCCAGAAGGCCGGCTACCAGGGCTTTGTCGGTCTCGAGTACAAGGCCGCCGACGCCGCCGCCTCCTTCGCATGGCTGCCGGCCGAGGCCCGCGCCGCGAAGTAAGCGGAAAAGTCCGGGCGAACAGCCAGGCACCTGACGAACTTTTCGTACGAAGCATTAAGAGAAGGACCCTCATCATGAGCAACCTCCCCAAGATCGCGTGGATCGGTCTCGGCATCATGGGCTCCCCCATGGCCGAGAACCTCCTGAAGGCCGGCTACTCGGTCACCGGCTTCACGCTGGAGCAGGACAAGCTGGACCGCCTCGCCGCGGCCGGTGGCGGCGCCGCCGGTTCGATCGCCGACGCGGTCAAGGACGCCGACGTGATCATCACGATGGTGCCCGCCTCCCCGCAGGTCGAGGCCATCTCCTACGGTGAGAACGGCATCCTCGAGAACGCCAAGTCCGGCGCGCTGATCATCGACATGTCGTCGATCACCCCGCAGACCTCGATCGACCTGGCGAAGAACGCCGCCGCCAAGGGCATCCGCGTCATCGACGCCCCGGTGTCCGGTGGCGAGGCCGGTGCCATCGAGGCCGTCCTGTCGATCATGGTGGGTGGCGAGCAGGCCGACTTCGACGAGGCCCTCCCGATCCTCGAGGCCCTCGGCAAGGTCATCGTCCTGTGCGGCCCGCACGGCTCCGGCCAGACGGTGAAGGCTGCCAACCAGCTCATCGTCGCGGTGAACATCCAGGCGTGCGCCGAGGCCGTCGTCTTCCTCGAGAAGTCGGGCGTGAACCTCGAAGCCGCTCTGGACGTGCTCAACGGCGGTCTGGCCGGCTCCACGGTCCTGACCCGCAAGAAGGCCAACTTCCTGAACCGCGACTTCAAGCCCGGTTTCCGGATCGACCTGCACCACAAGGACATGGGCATCGTCACCGACGCCGCCCGCAACGTCGGTGCGGCCCTCCCGGTCGGCGCGGTCGTCGCCCAGCTGGTCGCCTCGCTGCGCGCCCAGGGTGACGGTGGCCTGGACCACTCCGCGCTGCTGCGCGCGGTCGAGCGCCTCTCCGGCGCCCAGATCTGAGCTCCGCTCGGATAGGCGGCCCCCTCAGCGGGCCGCCACCCGCCCCGCTCGCGGGGCCCTGAGTTTCCGGATGGTGCCGGTGCTGACACCTGTCCTGTCGCGCCCAAGTGCCGGCACCGTCCGGATTACCTCTCCCTCCACTCTTTCTTTCAACAAACTGTTGACGTCGAGTTCATGCCGAAATTAGGCTGTTCCGCATGACGGAAGACGGATTCCGTCAGCAGTTCCCCGTACGGAAGGTCACCATGTCGAAGCGCACGCTGACGACCGAGTCTGGCGCCCCGGTCGCCGACAACCAGAACTCCGCTACCGCCGGCGTCGGTGGCCCCCTGCTGATCCAGGACCAGCAGCTCCTGGAGAAGCTCGCCCGCTTCAACCGCGAGCGCATCCCGGAGCGCGTGGTGCACGCCCGCGGTTCCGCCGCGTACGGCCACTTCGAGGTGACCGACGACGTCACCGCGTACACCAGCGCCGCGTTCCTGAACACGGTCGGCAAGAAGACCGAGACCTTCCTGCGGTTCTCCACCGTCGCCGACTCGCTGGGTGGCGCTGACGCCGTCCGCGACCCGCGCGGCTTCGCGCTGAAGTTCTACACCGAAGAGGGCAACTACGACCTCGTCGGCAACAACACCCCGGTGTTCTTCATCAAGGACCCGATCAAGTTCCCCGACTTCATCCACTCCCAGAAGCGCGACCCCTTCACGGGCAAGCAGGAAGCGGACAACGTCTGGGACTTCTGGGCGCACGCCCCCGAGGCGACGCACCAGATCACCTGGCTGATGGGTGACCGCGGTATCCCGGCGTCGTACCGTCACATGAACGGCTACGGCTCCCACACGTACCAGTGGACCAACGCCCAGGGCGAGGCCTTCTTCGTCAAGTACCACTTCAAGACGAACCAGGGCATCCGCTGCCTGTCGGGCGAGCAGGCCGCCGAGCTCGTCGGCTCCGACGCCAACTCGCACCAGACCGACCTGCTGCAGGCCATCGAGCGCGGTGTGAACCCGAGCTGGACCCTGTACGTCCAGGTCATGCCGGCCTCCGAGGCCGCGGACTACCGCTTCAACCCGTTCGACCTCACCAAGGTGTGGCCGCACAGCGACTACCCGCTGCAGCGCGTGGGCCGTCTGGTCCTCGACCGCAACCCGGACAACGTCTTCGCCGAGGTCGAGCAGGCCGCGTTCTCCCCGAACAACTTCGTCCCGGGCATCACCGCCTCGCCGGACAAGATGCTCCAGGGCCGCCTCTTCGCGTACGCCGACGCCCAGCGCTACCGCCTCGGTGTGAACCACACCCTGATCCCGGTCAACGCTCCGAAGGCGACGAAGGCCGACAACTACGGCCGCGACGGTGTCATGGCGCTGCGCAACGGCTCGCGCTACGACAAGAACTACGAGCCCAACTCGCACCAGGGTCCGGCCGAGACCGGTCTGGCGCTGGGCGCCCCGAAGGCCGTCTCCGGCTACACGGGCACCCACGAGGCTCCGGCCCACACCAAGGACGACGACTTCTTCCAGGCCGGTGAGCTCTACCGCCTGATGTCGGAGGCCGAGAAGCAGCGTCTGGTGGCGACCATCGCCGGCGGCCTGTCTCAGGTCACCCTCGAGGACGTCATCGAGAAGAACCTGGCTCACTTCCACGCCGCGGACGCCGACTACGGCAAGCGCGTCGAGGAGGCCGTCCGCGCCCTGCGCGACGCCTGAGCCCCAAAGCTGCGCCGGGATCCTGACGGGAGGTCAGGATCCGGGTGCTGAGCCCACACTGCGGACCCGGATGAGGGGTGGTACGCGGTGAGGGCAGGACGAGGACCGTGGCGAGCGTGCGAGCCAGTGCGGTGGTAATGGGTTCCGAGGCCCGTCTCTTGACCTGAGGGAGACGAAGCCGGAGTTCTCGTCGCCGCTCGCCGCGGTCCCAGCCAAATTCACTCCTCTCTATACAGGGGCCACGCACAGAGCCCCCTGTATGCGGAAGAGAACCTCCCCCACCCTCTCCGCCCGGCGGTGCGAACGTCCTGTCGCGCCAGCCTCGTACCGTCGGGCGGTAACAAGCAACACACACTCAAAGAGCCGAGTCACGGACGGTCCCGTGACTCGGCTCTTTGTCATGCGCTGGGTGAACGACGCCGTCAGTACGCGCCGAAGGACCAGAAGACCCCGACCTCGTCCCCGGACACGGCGATGAGGCCCAGCTCTTCGAACAGGTCGAGGCCGTTGATGTACTCGCCCGTGATGAACGTGTGGACCCTCGTCCCTGTGAGGCCGGCCTGGACGAAGTCCCTGGCCGGGTCCGAGGCCGCATCCAGGGCGTTCGTCCAGAACCGGGCGTCCGGACCGTAGCGGTCCAGCAGGAACCGTGCGTCGGCCAGCAGCGCGTCCCGATCCGGCCGGCTCCGGACGGATCGGTGGTCGACCCACTCCTCCGCCATGACGGCGAGCGCGGTGACGGCCCCCGCCGCCTCCAGCTCGTGCAGGCGCTCCCGGAACCCGGCGGCGGGCGGCGGCTCGAAGGGGTACGTCGGCACGAACTGGCGGGCGTTGTTGGTGAGGTCGCCGTCGATCCGCAGCCAGCCGCGCGGGTCCGGGACCTCGCGGCGCATCAGGGCGAGCACGTCCTCGGCCCAGTCCTCGTGCCGGCGCGGCCCGGTGGCGAGGAAGACGTACGGATCCTCCAGCAGGCGCAGGGCCGCCGCGTTCCAGGGGCTGCGGCGTCGCCGTAGCTCCATGAGGGTAGTGCCGACGCCGTGGGCGAACACCTCGGCCGGTGAGCGCGGGACGCCGGCCAGCTCTCCGTAGCCCCACCGCAGGAGTTCCGTGGCCGCACCGTCCGCAGCGGCCCCACTCAGCTCCCGCGGCGCCTCGGGGACGACGGCCCGGTTTCCCCTCTGCAGTTCGATGGCTGCCCGCCACACGTCTTCCAGGTGGGCGTCGAGGAGGTCGAGGGCGGTGCGGTCGAGGGCGGTGCGGTCCAGGGCGGTGCGGTCGTCGTCTGCGGTGCTCATGGGGCAAGCCTAGGAGGCCTGACGTCGCGTACCGCCTGGTGGGACGGCTCCGGGACCTGGGGCCCGTAGGGAACGCGGAACGGCCCCCGTTCCTCCTGGAGGAGGGACGGGGGCCGTTCGGTGGTGCTAGACCAGCCTGGTGGGACTAGGCGGGCAGGGTGTTGCGGAGCGCGGTCGGGGCGTGGCCCAGCTCGGTCGCGACCTCTTCGAACTCGGTGACGTCGCTCATGTCGACCGTCTTGCTCATCGAGATGTTGGTGATGCGCTCGAGGATGGCCTCGACGACGACCGGGACCTGGTGCTCCTGGGCCCACTTCTTGGCCGTCTCGAAGGCCTCGCCCAGCTTGTCCGGGTCGGTGACGCGGATCGCCTTGACGCCCAGGCCCTCGGCGACCTTGACGTGGTCGACGCCGTAGACACCCAGCTCGGGGGTGTTGATGTTCTCGAATTCGAGGTTGACCTCGAAGTTGATGCCCAGGCCGCCCTGCGCCTGACGGATCAGACCCAGGTAGGCGTTGTTCACGAGGACGTGAACGTAGGGGACCTTGTGCTGGGCGGCGACCGCCAGCTCCTCGATCATGAACTGGAAGTCGTAGTCGCCGGACAGCGCGACGATCGGGGTCTCCGGGTCCGCGGTGGCGGCACCGATCGCGGCCGGGATGGTCCAGCCGAGGGGGCCGGCCTGGCCACAGTTGATCCAGTTGCGCGGCTTGTAGACGTGCAGCATCTGCGCACCGGCGATCTGGGACAGACCGATGGTGGTGACGTAGCGGGTCTCGGGGCCGAACGCCTTGTTCATCTCCTCGTAGACGCGCTGCGGCTTCATGGGGATGTTGTCGAAGTGCGTGCGGCGCAGCAGCGTCGCCTTGCGCTCCTGGGCGGAAGCGGCCCAGGCGCTGAAGTCGGGCAGCTTGCCCTCGGCCTTGAGCTCCTTGGCGATCTCGACGAAGAGCTCCAGGGCCGCCTTGGCGTCCGAGGCGATGCCGAAGTCCGGGGCGAAGATCTTGCCGATCTGGGTCGGCTCGATGTCGACGTGGACGAACTTGCGGCCCTTGGTGTAGGCGTCGAGGTTGTAACCGGTGTGACGGTTGGCCCAGCGGTTGCCGATGCCGAAGACGAAGTCCGACTCCAGGAACGTGGCGTTGCCGTAGCGGTGCGAGGTCTGGACACCGACCATGCCGGCGGCCAGCTCGTGGTCGTCCGGGATGACGCCCCAGCCCATGAGGGTGGAGATGACCGGGACGTTCGTCAGCTCGGCGAACTCGACCAGCAGGTCGGAGGCGTCGGCGTTGATGATGCCGCCACCGGCGACGATCAGCGGACGCTCGGAGTCGAGCAGGAACTGCAGGGCCTTGCGGGCCTGGGCGCGGGTGGCGCTCGGCTTGTAGACCGGCAGCGGCGAGTAGGTCTCGGGGTCGAACTCGATCTCGGTCAGCTGGACGTCGATCGGGAGGTCGATCAGGACCGGGCCCGGACGGCCGGAGCGCATCAGGTGGAAGGCCTCCTGGAACACGCCCGGAACCTGGGCGGCCTCCAGAACGGTCGTCGCCTTCTTGGTGACCGGCTTGGCGATCGAGGCGATGTCGACGGCCTGGAAGTCCTCCTTGTGGAGCTTCGAGACCGGAGCCTGACCGGTGATGCACAGGATCGGGATGGAGTCCGCGATCGCCGAGTACAGGCCGGTGATCATGTCGGTGCCGGCCGGGCCCGAGGTACCGATGCAGACGCCGATGTTGCCGGCCTTGGCGCGGGTGTAACCCTCGGCCATGTGCGAGGCACCCTCGACGTGGCGGGCCAGCGTGTGCGCGATTCCGCCCACGTTCTTGAGCTCGCGGTAGAACGGGTTGATCGCAGCACCGGGAACGCCGAACGCTTGTTCGACACCCTCAAGCTTGAGGATCTCCACTGCAGCGGCGGCGGCTGTCATACGAGGCATCGAGTTCTCCTGCGGGTCTGGCGGGTCAGGCTTTTCCGTAATCCGGAAGTTTTGTTCTGCTATACGGAACAAGCTAAGCGGGGACTCCCCGCAACGTCAAGGCGGTACGGCACCCCGGAACCCACCAAAAGCCGCCGATGGGGCAGTGAGTTGTACGAAAATCCAGTGCCCGACCGAAAATCGGGGGTCTGCCCACCCCTCCGGTGGCAGGTGGTGGACCATGGGCCTACGCACAGCTACGGAGGGGGTCCGGTTCTGATGGCGGATGCGGTACCGGTGCGCTGCCCGGCGTGCCTGCGCGAGAACGGCTACGCCGTGCCGGTGTTCCCCTGCGCCTGCGGGAACCCGGTCACCCCTCCCCTGGACCTGACGTCACCGCCCCGGGAGCTGACCCACCGCACCTGGACGCAGAGCTGGGTCGCGGTGCGCTGCGAGGCCTGCGGCCGGGAGAGCGAGTGGCCGCATCCGGAGGTGGGGTGCACCTCGTGCGGGACGGTGGTGCTGGTTCCGGTGCATCCGCTGGCGCCGGTGGGCGGGGTTCCGCGGACTGCCGCGGCGGCTCAGCCACCCGGGTCCCAGCCGCCCGGGTCTCCCCTTACCGGGTCCGCGCCCCGCGCGGCGGAATCGCCCGGGTGGCCGGTGTCGCCGGCGGGGCCGGCCGCGGCGGGTCCGGGACCCGGCCCGGCACGCGACCCGTCGGACACCCCTGGCAGCCGGACCCCGGCCGACCCCGCGGTGCCCCGTCCCGACTTCCGGCCCGTGACCATCCGTACGGCCCGGGACGCGGTGGTCACCGCCGCGCTGTACCTGCGCTGGCTCGGCTTCCAGGACGTGCGCCAGCCCGACGGACGGCCGATCCCGTCGACGGCGGTGGACCTGCGGGCCCCGGGCCTGGTCGCCCAGGTGGACCCGACCACGGCCCCGGCCGGGCTGCGGGCGGTGGAGTGCGTCTGGCTGAACGGGCTCACGGCCTGCGCGACCAGCGTCTACTTCTCGCTCGCCGGATACACGGAAGACGCGCGCGCCCGCGCGGACGACCTCGGGATACCGCTCTTCGTCATGGACCTCACGGGCATGCCCCAGCCGGTCAACGACCCGGCGGAGGACCTCCTCGGCATGGGGGCCTAGGCTCGGGGGGTATGACGCGTGTCTGCCTGCCGAGGAGAGCTTGATGAGCCTGTACGACATCCCGCTGACCACCCTGTCCGACGAGCCCACCAGCCTCGCCGCGCACAAGGGCAAGGCGATCCTGCTCGTGAACACCGCCTCGCAGTGCGGTCTCACCCCTCAGTACTCGGGCCTGGCCCGTCTGCAGTTCAAGTACGAGGAGAAGGGCTTCACCGTCATCGGTGTGCCGTGCAACCAGTTCGGCGGGCAGGAGCCGGGCAACGCCGACGACATCCAGACGTTCTGCGCGGCCGGCTTCGGGGTCACCTTCCCGATGCTGGAGAAGTCCGAGGTCAACGGCGAGAACCGCCACCCGCTCTACAAGGAGCTGGTGAAGGTTCCGGACGCCGAGGGCGAGGCCGGTGACATCACCTGGAACTTCGAGAAGTTCCTGATCTCCCCCGCCGGCGAGGTCGTGGCCCGCTTCCGCCCGCGCACCGAGCCCGAGGCCGCCGAGGTCATCGCGGCGATCGAGGCCCTGCTGCCGGCGTAGCACCGCCCGCGAGTCGAGGGCCGAGGGCCGGTACGGGGCTGCGCGCGCAGCCCCGTACCGGCCCTCGCTCGTCCGCGGGGGTCAGTTCACCTGCCGCTCCAGGCCCGACCAGTACGGCTCGCGGAGCTTGAACTTCTGGATCTTGCCGGTGGCCGTACGCGGGATGCCGGCGCGGAACTCGACCGTCGTCGGGGCCTTGTACCCGGCCAGCCGCTGCTTGCAGTGGGCGATGATCTCCGCCTCCTGGACGGACTCGCCCTCGACGAGGACCACGAGCGCCTTGATCGTCTCGCCCCACTTCTCGTGCGGCACACCGATGACGGCGACCTCCGCGACCGCCGGATGGCTGAAGATCGCGTCCTCCACCTCGATCGAGGACACGTTCTCGCCGCCGGTGATGATCACGTCCTTCTTCCGGTCGGAGATCGTCAGGTGGCCGTCGGCCTCGTCGACCGTGCCGCCGTCGCCGGTGTGGAACCAGCCGTCCCGCAGGGCGGCCGTGGTCTCCTCCGGCTTGTCCCAGTACCCCTCCAAGACGACGTTCGACCGGGCCAGTACCTCCCCGTCCTCGGACACCCGCAGCTTGACCCCGAGCGCCGGCAGCCCCGCGCGCGACAGCCTGCGCGCCCGCTCCTCGGCCGGCAGCTCCGCGTCGGCGGGCAGGGTCCGGTTGAAGGTGAGCAGCGGCGAGGTCTCGGTCAGGCCGTAGATCTGAGTGAACTCCCAGCCCAGCTCCTCGCCCATGCGCTGGATCGTCCGGCTCGGCGGCGGGGCGCCCGCGCAGACGACGCGCACCCGGTCGCGGCCCGGGATCTCGCCCTCCCAGCTCGCCGCCGCGTCCAGCACCGTGTTCCACACGGCGGGCGCGCCGCACATCAGCGTGACGCCGTGTTCCTCGACCCGGCGCAGGATCTCGGCGCCGTCGACCTTGCGCAGCACGACCTGCTTGACGCCGAGCCCGGCCATCACGAAGGGCATGCCCCAGCCGTTGCAGTGGAACATCGGCAGGGTGTGCATGTAGACGTCCCGCTCCCAGACCCGGGTGTGCAGGCCGAAGGTGAGCCCGTTCACCCAGATGTTGCGGTGGGTCAGCTGCACCCCCTTGGGACGGGCGGTGGTCCCCGAGGTGTAGTTGATCGTCGCCGTCGCGTCCTCGTCCGGGTGCGACCAGGGGCGCGGCTCCACTCCGAAGCGCATCAGCTCGGCGTCGGTCTGCGGGCCGAGGACGAAGCGGTGGCGTGCCTTGACGCCCGACAGCGCCTCGTCCAGCTCCGGGTCGACGAGCAGGACCGAGGCCCCGCTCTGCCGGACCACGTAGTCGACCTCCTCCGGCTTCAGCCGGAAGTTGACCGGTACGCAGACGCGCCCGCTCATCGGCACCGCGAACAGCAGCTCCAGGAGCCGGGCGGAGTTGTGGCTGACCACCGCCACGCGCTCGCCCTCGCCGACCCCCAGCGCGTCGAATCCCGCCTGCCAGGCCCGTACGCGCTCGCCGAGCCTGCCGTAGGTCGAAACGGGGACCGGTGGACCGGGCTGATCCGGCTCGTCCACCACGCCCGGACTGGACGAGAACCCCAGCTCCGCCCGGTCGAGGAAGTCCGTGACGGTCATGGGAATCCGCATTGCTCTCTCCTAGGTCCCGAATCCCGAACAGCTGCCTGGACGACGCGCCGCGCTGCCCCCCAGGGCGAGCGGCCCGCCACGAACGAGAACGATCGCGGGTGATCTCGGTCGTGCCAGGCATCGTGCCGTGTCCGGTGTACGGGCCACCAGAGCGCGGCGGGGCCGGGTCGCCCGGGTCGCCCGCCCTCCCGGCCGGCTCGCCCGCCCGGCCGGCTCAGCCGCGGATGGGCCCGAAGCGAACGGAGCCGCTGGAAGGCCCCTGGCCCTGGCCCTCGCCCTCGCCCTGGCCCTCCCCTCCTCCCGCGCCGCCCCCATCCCCCATGGCGGCGAGAAGCGCCTCCCCCTCGGCCACGATCTCCGCCTTGCCGGCCTTGGAGACCTCGGCGAACAGCTGGACGGTGAGCGTCCCGCCGTCCAGCTTCCAGAGCCCGGCGAGGAAGCCGTCGAGGAGCAGCGTGCAGTGGGCCTGGTTCCCGGACCAGGTGCTCCCCTTCAGCTCGGGCGCGATCACCCGGGAGCGGTCGGCGTGGGAGAGGAGCAGGTTGTCGAACTCGGGAAGGAACCGGGGCGGCGCGGGCTGCTCCGCATCGGGTCGGGGCCCGTCGGGCAGATCGAAGAGCTCGACGCCGTTCTCGTCCTGGAACACCTCCAGGCCGGGCCTGAGCCGCTCGAAGGCCTCGCGCAGCCGGGTGAGCCCGGCCCACGTCTGCATGTCCTTGACGGAGGCGGGCCCGAAGGCCCCGAGATACCGCAGAACCACCTCATCGATCCCCGGCGTCTCCCCGCCCGGGCCTCGCCCCTCCTCTCGAACCCACTCGGTCAGGGTGGTGAGGCGGACCTGCCCGCTCTTGCCCCACACCCCGCGCGGGGTGACCTGGACGAGCGGAAGCCGGCAACGCGCGGCGACGGACAGCGACTGCGGGTCGGCTCCGGGCCACTCCTTGAGCAGCTCCTCCCGTATCTCCGCCATGGTCCGCGGCTCGGCCTCCACGAACGCCCGCGCGCGCTCGGCCAGCCTGTCCAGGTCCACTCCGACCAGGCCCTTGCGGAAGTAGTTGATCTCCCGGTCGCGGGCGGGCTGGACGAGCGGGCGCAGGGTGAGCGCGTCGTGGACGGTGTGGGTGTGGATGGTGGACCTCATGGTGACCATCCGGACCACCTGACGGGACTCCATCAGCCCGGCGAGCTCGGCCGGCCCGAATCCGGCGAGTCGGGCGTGCAGCTGGAAGTAGGGCGGCTTCACGTTCTGTGCCTGAAGTCCCAGCAGGTGCTGCGTGGCGTCCTGCGCGGACATCTCGGCGCGGGTCAGGAGCAGCTGGCGGGCGAGCGTGGCACGGTTCAGCGCACGGGTGTCGAGTACGGGACGCGTCGTCTTGGAGGCCATGACAGCAACGTAGCGGCCCATGCGGACACCTTCTGTCCGCAACTCCGAACCGGTCGCACCCGAGCGCACGGACCCGCGTGAACCTCCTCCACCCCGGGATCCATCCACCCGGATATCCTGCCCTTTGCCCGTAAACACCCGTTCGACCGGGAGCTGACCTGCGATGTCGGAGCGACCAGACCGCCGCCCCTCGCCCCCGTCCGCCTCCGCGCCCGCGAAGCGTGCGGGTTGGCGGCGCCCGGCCGCCCCTCCCGCCGCTCCCCCGGCCACACCCCCACGGGCCCCGAAGCCGGCCCCGCCGGCCCCCACCCCCGCCGACCACCGCAGCGTGATCGACTCCGCCGTCTACCGCGACGGCGTCCGGGTCGCCTCCCCCACCACCCTGGCCGACACCTTCCGCCGACTGCGCGAACAGCCCGACGGCATGGCCTGGATCGGCCTGCACCGCCCCACGGAACCCGAACTCCACTCCCTGGCGGATGAGTTCAACCTCCACCCGCTCTCCATCGAAGACGCCCTGGAAGCCCACCAGCGCCCCAAGCTGGAGCGCTACGGAGACACCCTCTTCGTGGTCCTGCGGGCCGCCCGCTACCTGGACGCACTGGAGGAGGTCGACTTCGGCGAACTCCACATCTTCGTCGGCCCCGACTTCCTGATCACGGTCCGCCACGGCGCGGCCCCGGACCTCTCAGCGGTCCGCCGCCGCATGGAGGAGTCCCCCGAACTCCTCTCCCTCGGCCCGGAAGCCGCCCTGTACGCCATCCTCGACGCGGTGGTCGACGGCTACGCCCCGGTCGTCGAGGGCGTCCAGATCGACATGGACGAGATCGAGACCGAGGTCTTCAGCGGCGACCCGGAAGTCTCCCG
This sequence comes from Streptomyces sp. NBC_00086, assembly GCF_026343255.1. Taxonomy (NCBI): domain Bacteria; kingdom Bacillati; phylum Actinomycetota; class Actinomycetes; order Kitasatosporales; family Streptomycetaceae; genus Streptomyces; species Streptomyces sp. NBC_00086. The sequence continues at coordinate 1,449,042 of NZ_JAPELZ010000001.1, forward strand.
CCGCATCTACGAACTCTCCCGCGAAATGGTCGAGTTCCAACGCGCGACCCGCCCCCTGGTCGGCATGCTCCACAGCCTGATGGCCGGCTTCGCGAAGTACGGCACGGACGAGGAACTCCAGCGCTACCTCCGCGACGTAGCCGACCACGTCACCCACACCAGCGAACGCGTAGACGGCTTCCGCCAGGCCCTGACCGAAATCCTGACGGTCAACGCCACCCTGGTCTCCCAACAACAGAACGCCGAAATGCGAGCGTTGGCGGAGGCTGGCTTCGAACAGAACGAGGAGATCAAGAAGATCTCCTCGTGGGCCGCCATCCTCTTCGCCCCCACCCTGGTGGGCACGATCTACGGCATGAACTTCGAGGACATGCCGGAGCTGAAGTGGGCAGGCGGCTACCCCTTCGCAATCCTGCTGATGGCCGTGGTCTGCGTCAGCCTGTACGTCATCTTCAAGAAGCGCGACTGGCTGTAGACCGCACAGCAGCACCATCGATCAACTTAGCTCCTGCGAACGTCGAGAAGTGGCCCACAGGACCCCCTGGGGAGAATCTGGGGAGAATCCGCAGCCCGCCCATGCCGGGCGCTCCCCCGGACCTTGGGGCCAGCCTTCCCGCACCGCCGACCACCTTCGACGGCACGCGATTGCGGAGGGTAACGACAACGGGTGGCACAGCAGATACTGTGCCACCCGTTGTCGCGACCAGGCCTGTCCTGTCTCCCCCGACGACTGCAAGCCGGCAGTCGTCCAACGACCTTGCCCGTGGGGCGTCGATGTCCGACCCCCTGTCTAGCCTGTCTCCGTGAAGCCCACCGATGACCGCCAGTTCCCCGCCGCGCTCGCCACTGCGATGGCCGTTCGATTCGACTACGCGGACGGGAAGACCGGGGTCGACTTCGAACCCTTCCCGGCCTTCCTGTCCGCTGCCGAGACCACCGACTGGTTCCAGGCATGGACCGGGAACAGCGAACTGGACGGCAACGACTTCCGCGTGTTCGGACAAGACGGCACGGGCGGGTACGCGGCGATCTGGCTCATCCGCCCGAGCCGCCCTCTGGCCGAGCAGCCCATCGTCTTCCTCGGCTCCGAGGGCGAAACCGGTGTCGTAGCACGCGACCTGGGCGACTTCCTGTGGCTCCTGGCCGACGGCTTCGGCCCCTGGGAAGCCGCCACGTCCTACGAGCCGGACTGGAAGGCGAGCCCCAACCCGGAGTTGGCAGCCATCGCCGAAGGATTCGCACCGCACCAACGCCGGTCGGCGGCAGCCGTGATCGAGCTGGCGACCCGGGAGTTCCCCGACTTCGACGACACCATCATGGAACTCTGCCGCTGAACCCAGCGCCGTCCCCTGCACGACCAGCCGGAATCACGGAAATGACGGAACGCTCAAGTCACCGCGCCCCTCTGTCGCGTTCGAGCATCGCTGTAGCCTCTGGCCATGAAGCACGGGGAAGGCGGGGACGCGCTCGTTCTGGAGGCCCGCGCGATGCCGGCCGCGGGACAGGGCGAGGAGGAGACCAAGTGCTGGACGGCCGCGGCGAGCGGATCCGCACCCTGTTGTGGACTGCCGCCTGCGCCCGCGGAGGCTTTCCTGGCGGCATGATCCCCTGGTTTCGTACCGGGGAGCTCACCAAGATCTTCCTCCTCTTCGCGCAGACCCGGTTCCGGAACGGGCGGCGCTCACCTCCCGAGTTCCGGGCGGCCATGGTTACGGCCGGGGAACTTCTGGCGACCGCGCAGGCGACCTCCCGCCATGCCGACGGCCCCCCAGCACGTCGCCCCCTTCGCCGCGCTCGTCCGCGACGAAGGAGCGGCCCGCCTTTGGCAGGGCCAGTCCCTCTGCGCCGACACCCAGCAGGTCTTCGCCTACCTGGCCGGTATGGGCTACCGCGTCCCGGTCGGGACCAGTGTCGCCCTCATGCCGCTGCGGCATCCGCTGGACGCAGCGATCCAGGCCCGCTCCCTGTCCGTCCTCACCGGACACCGCACGACCCTCGGACTCGGTCCGGCGACCCCCGACGTCGTCGCCGGACTGCACGGAAAGCCGTACGACAGCCCACGCGACGCCTGTGTGGAATACCTGACCGAGGTGCGGCGCCTGATCGGGACCGAGGACGGGGTCGCCGGACCCGGCATCGGCGCCGCCATCGGCCTGCCGGGCCTGTCACATCCGGGGGTGAAGACCGGACTCGGTGTGCTCCGGCCGACGCTCGCGCGGGCCGCGGGCCGGGTGGCGGACGCGGCGATCAGCTGGATGACCCCGCCCGGCTACGTCCGCGACACCCTGCTGCCCGCCATGGCGAAGGGTGCGACCGAGTCGGGCCGCCCGGTGCCCCGCATGGTCACCGTCGTGCACGCCGCCGTCGACCGCCCCGGGCGCCACGCCTACCGGCTCGCCTTCGCGGCCGCCCATGTCCACCTGGCCGGGCCGCACTACTGCGACATGCTGCGCCGCGCCGGACTGCGCGTCCACCACAGCCGCCCAGGGCTCGGCGCCCGCGCCCTGGTCGATTCCGGAGTCTTCCTCTACGGCACGCCCGGGAGCATCGCCGCACAGCTGGCCGAATTCGATCGGGCGGGGGTGGACGAAGTTGTCGTCAACGTCGCGGGAGTGTATTTCGAGCATGGCCGACCGGACGCCGTACAGGACCTCCAGGAGATCCTCGTGGCCTGCCGGAAGGCGACGAACTGACCCAGGAACGGGTGCGGAAGGCCGGGGCATGCCCGCGTGTCGCCCTCCCGTACGCGGTGAGGAGAGGCAAGACGGTGCCCGACGACATCGCCCGATGGCTGAACGAGCACGCCAACCCCTTGAGCACCCTGACCCCCGGCGCGCCGGTGGAGGACCTGAAACCCCTGGGCGAGGCACTGCGGGGAACACGGATCGTCGGTCTGGGGGAATCCACCCACGGCACGGGCGAGTTCTTCCGGCTGAAGCACCGCATCGTGGAGTTCCTGGTCCGTGAGGAGGGGTTCACCACCCTCGCCATGGAGGCCAGCCAGTCCGCGGCCCGCGCGCTCGACGCGTACGTCCGGTACGGCACGGGCGCCCCCGAACGGCTCGTCGCCCGGCTGGGCTTCTGGACCTGGCGCACCCGCGAGATGGTCGACCTCGTCGAGTGGCTGCGCGCCCACAACCGCGACCTGCCCGAAGGGCGCCGGGTCCGCTTCGTGGGAACCGACCCCCAACTCTGCGCCGACTCGGTCGAGGCCGTCACCGCCTTCCTGCGCCGCGCTGCGCCCGAACAGGCCAGGCGCGTCAGCGCCCTGGACGTCCTGGCCCGGGCCCGCCCGGGCTCGCTTCCGGACCCGGACAAGGCCCTGATGCGACGCGCCGAGGAGATCGCCCGCCTCGTCGCGGACCACGCCGGGCGGCCGGGTTCCGGCGACGACGCCTGCGAGGCGCTGGAACACGCGCGGATCCTGGTCCGCGCCGCCGACCTGGTGACCCGGCCCTTCGCGGCCTCGGCCGGCGAGGACGGCGTGTTCGCCGCGCGTGACCGCTACATGGCCGAGGCCGTCGCACGGCTCGTGGACGACGACCCCGGTGCGCGCGTCATGGTCTGGGCACACAACGGGCACATCGCGAAGGGCACGTACGGGGACCAGGTGCCGGCGCTCGGCAGCAGGCTCCGCGAACGGTACGGCGACGCCTACTACGCGCTGGCCCTCCTCTTCGGCAAGGGGTCCTTCCTGGCCCGCCGCGGCAACGACCTCCAGCGCCCGCCGGTCCGCCACCGCATCGGCACCGGCCTCCGCTCACTGGAGGCCAGACTCACGCACGCCCTGCCCGGCGACTACTACGCGGACCTCCGCGCCGCGAGTTCCCCCACCCGCCCCGCGTCCTGGCTGCACGCCCCGCACGCGCAGCGCAGCTTCGGCGCCAACGTCCAACGGTTCCTCTACCGCTTGAACACCGCCCCGCTCGTCCCTGCCGAGGACTATGACGGCATCGCGTTCGTAGCCCGCTCGACCTGCTCCCACCTGCTGCCCCCGGCGGAGGACTGACGTTCCCTCACGGCCACAGGTCGAGCGCGGCGTTCAGAGTGAGCTGCCACATCGGTTCGGCACCGGTGCCGAATGCCGCGGCGAGCCCGTACCCCACGGACGTGTCGTACGGGTCCCTGGCGCGCTCGGACTCGCCCGTCGCCTCCCAGTCGGCCGACACGCGCCCGTCGCCGCTCGATGTGAAGACGCCGAGCAGCCGCTCGTCCCGCAGCAGCCGGCTGGTGCCGAGGGAGTCCGGAACCAGCAGATAGCTGCACTCCCGCGCCCCTGACACGGCCTCGACCCGGTACGAGCGTCGGGTCAGGAACCCCTTGGACGGCCGCAGGGTCTCCTCTGCACCGTCGACGAGCAGAGTGAGGTGCTCGGGGTCGCGCGTCCCGATCGGCACATGGCTCTCCGGCACGGTGTGCGGGGCCCGCCGGATCTCGACCGGCGGCAGACCGTCCCCGCTCACGCCCAGCGTCCCGCCCTCATGGTCGAGTTCGATCCGGACCGCGCCGAAGAGCGGATCGTCGTCGGGCACGTACGCGTACGGATTCATCGGGACCCTTGCCTCCTGTTCATCCTGGTGATCGTCTTCCCCCAGTCTCGTCCGGACGCGGTGGACCGGTTCCCTTTCCGGCCAGAGGCGGGCCCGTGGGCGACGGCCACCGGCTCCCGCCTCGCTGCCACTACATCGCGTAGCCGGTCACGCCAGGCGCTTCGCGGTCCCGACCAGCGGCGATCCGTCTTCAGAGGCAGCCGCGGCTGGGGAGAATCCGGGGAGAACGAAGCCTCGTTGGGGAGCGGCTGGGGAGAATCGGCCGTACAAACGGGCAGCACGGTGAAAGGGGCGGAAAGGCCGATCACCGCAGGTCGGACCGTCTGTTCGGGCGATTTCCGCAGGTCAGCGGGGTGAGGGTGACGACTTCAAGAAGATCTCTTCCTGGGCGGCCATCCTCTTTGCCCCCACCCTCGTCGGCACGATCTACGGCATGAACTTCGAGGACATGCCGGAACTGAAGTGGGCCGGCGGCTACCCCTTCGCGATCCTGCTGATGGCGGTCGTCCGCGTCAGCCTGTACGTCATCTTCAAGAAGCGCGACTGGCTGTAGACCGCACACCAGCACTGTTGATCAACTTAGCTGTTGCGAACGCCTGAAAGTGGCCTGCAGGGCCCTCTGGGGATTACACCTCCCCCTCCAGGTCGGCTTGCCGCTTGCATTCGACATCGACCACAGCCTGCGCGATCTCCCCCATGGTGACAGTGGGATCGGACACCTCTCTATGCCCAGCTCTCCCAGGTCGTCCAGAGGGTGCCTGCGGTCGTAGCGCTTGGTCTTCATGCATGACACCCACTTGCTGGCCGCACCGGCCACCTTCGCGTCATTGCGTGAGTCCTGGAAGATCCGGCCCGAGATAGCGGTGGGTTCGGGCGTCTGCGGCAGGGGGCAGAAGTGCCTGGCCTCTCCCCGGCACCCGCCGTCCGGGATCTCCTTCCCCCTCTACGTGCCACCCTCGACCTCTGCGCCAGCTCCGGTGAACACCGCCGACTCGGCCCCGGCAGCCGGCTCCCAATGAGGCGGTCCAGGGAGGTCGTTCGGAAGGTGGTATCCGTACTTCCTCGCCGCGTCGATGTCGGACATCGGCCCGGCTGGAAGCGACCAGGTCGGTCAGGAGGTCACCCAGGTGGTGCGCCTGTCCGGCAAGTTGTTCCGTACGACAACGCCTCGCAGCTTGAAAGTCGTGGAGTACTGGCCGCTCTCGACGGTGCCAGGGTTTCCGTCGTCGGCCGGGCCGCTAGGTTCTGGGCAGGGAAATCGCGAAGCCCAGGGCCTGACAGAGGAATTGCTTCAGGTCCCGCCGGACAGGCTGCAGGCCCCCGCCTGCTGCCGAGCGGGCGGGCGGGCGGGCGGGCGGGCGGGCGGCATCATGGGGTCGGGTGTTGAGGGAGGGCTGACGGTGATACTCAAGTGTGACCCCGTGTGCGACGTGGTGGAAGTCCAGGGATCGGCCGAAGAGCTGGACCGCCTGGCGTACATGGTGGCCGGGGGAAAGGGGAGTCTCCGCTGCGCGCCCGTGCTGGACGGCGAGACCCTGGCAGGGGTCGAGGTCCGAACGGGTTCCGGCCCCGGGGTTCTCATCCACCTCGATCACGAGCGGCAGGTCCTCGTGATCGACGGCGACGCCGAAGCAAGGACGCTGCTCGCGGACGAGCTGCGCGGCATGGCCGCCGCCGAAGACGGAGGCCACCTCCACATCGAGTACTACGCCGAGTACGGCTACCTCGCGGAAGGGTCCGTGTCGTTGGTGGTCAACAGCCCGCACGGAGGTATGCCCAGGCGGCGAGCCGGGCGGGCCAGGCAAGATCCGAAAGAGACGGCCTAGGCCCGTTCTTGTTCCAGAAGGTCAGCAGGGTGCTGGAGTTGGCGTTGCGGTAGTACTCCGACTTCACCTGGTAGCCGGTGCCGAGGTCCCGGAGGTTCAGGATGCTGTTCGAGGCTTCGGTCCACGTGGCAAGCTCAGCCCCGTACTTGGTCTCGAGAGCGAAGGCGGGTGAAGCGGCGGTGAGAGCCGAGGTCGCGACGAACCCGGCCGCTAAGCGCGCAGCGGTTTTGCCTTTCGCAGTTTTCCTCCTGCCAGTGGAGCCTGAAGGGGTGGTGTGGGACCAACCATTCGGGTCGATGAATGCAGGTTATATGCATTTAGCGATCTATCCGAGTAGGTAAACTCGCCATTCCCTGCCCCGCACCGTGGAGTCCCGATGCCCGAACGCCGCTTTGACGCCTCCGGGTTCCGTAGCGCACGTGTCTTGAGGGCCATGACTCAGGCGCAGGTGGCTGCCGCGCTCGGAATCAAGGACCAGTCCGTCGTCTCGCGCTACGAGAGCGGAGACGCATCCCCACCTGCGGAGAAGCTGCCTCGACTTGCGGCCCTGGTGGGCGAGCGCCTGGACGACCTGTTCCCGCGGCCCGGCCTGCCGACTCTCGCGGATCTCCGGTGCGACGCCGGCATGACGCAGAAGGACACCACGGCCGTCACGCAGACCGGCTCGCCCTCTCCCGTGCGGGCGGCTGAAGGAGGTCGGCGCAAACTCGCCCCCCACTACGTCGCTCCTTTGGCAGAGGCGTACGGAGTAAGCGTCGAAGAGCTCCTCGCCGCGGAGAGGCGTTCCTTCGGTGAGGACGTGCCGGCAGCGCCTCAGCATCCCCAGGTCCGGCAGCCCGTGGGGCCGCAGAGCATCGCGAGGAAGATCACCGCACTCCTCGAAGGAGCCTCGGAGCAGGAGCGCCCCACCGACACCGAACTCGCCGAGCTCGGCAACGCTCGGGCGGGGCGGACGATCCTGAGCGGGCCTCTGGTGACAAGCCTCCGTCTCGGCCGGAGGACGCACGCCGGCCCCGAAGTCCTGGACGCGCTGGCGGCTGCCCTTGACGTGCCCGCCATGTTCTTCGAAACCGGCGACGCGGAAGTCACGGCCGTCGTCACGAACTTGCGTGCGGCGCGTATCGGCCTTGCCGCCGTGGTGGCCCGCGGAGCCGAGGGCGAGTCCCAGAACGCCGAACTCATGCGCTGGGTCGCCGACATGTTCGCAGGAGGCAAGCACGGGGATGCCTCCCCGCCCCAGGCCACGAGCTGACTCCACCGGCGCCACATGCGGTGGCCGGGACGGGCGTTCGGCAAACCTCCGTCGAGTTCCCTCTCGCCGCGACGTTCGGAGAGATGTGCGCTCTCAAGGAATGACGAAGAAGGCGCGATCGCACCTGCGGATCGCTCCTGCCCTGCAGAACCGGCTCAAGCTCGGTGCATTTTCGGATATCAGCGCCCTATCGGAGCACGCCATGAGCGCTGCGTCGCGCCCCAGCGTGATCCCCGCGATCCTCCCGGGAAACGATCGTTTCATTGCGGATCTGACCGTTCCGTGATCTAGTGGCGGCGGGGATTGTCGGCACATCTTGACCACAGGTTCCCCTTCCAGCCGACCGGGAGGGTCTGTGAGCTACGGGTACGAGCAGCTCGCCAGGACCGTGAAAGAAGTCGAGGAGCTCCAGTCGGAGGCAGGACTCGACAGAGCATCAGTCTTCAATCTGCGAGACCTCACCTTCCATACGTCCATTCCAGAGGCAGACATCCTGCGACTGCTCGACGGTGAGCTCGTGGAGTCGCCGAGGACTGCGGGGGCCGAGCTGGCCCGCCGCATCGTGTTCCTCAGGAAAACCCGGCTGACGGTGGACAAGCACACAGGTAGCCCGCGTCAGTACACGACCGCCGAGATCGCTGCGGGCAGTGGGATGACCCCGCAATGGCATGGCAAGTTGCTGAACCACAGCACGCCCAACATCTGGCATGGCGCCGGCCTCGCCAAGTTCTTCGGCGTTCCCATGGAGTACTTCACCCAGACTCCGCCGGAGGCCGTGAAGCGGGTTCTGGACAGCAAGGTCATCCCGGACCTCACAGCGTTCCTCAAGAGTCCATCCGGGGCTGTGAGGAACCGTCACGCCATGCAGGTCCAGCTCCGCCTTGGCGACAAGGAGCTGTCCCCGAATCTGGAGACGGCTCTGATCGCCTTCGTGGACGCGATCACACGAGACGGCTCCGAACCCTAAGGTGGTCCGGACGCGACGGCTGACCTGACCTTCAGTCACCGGCAGCAGCAGGGCGGGCCACGGCTTCACCGCCCATCGGAGGGGAACTCAAAGTGGGGGCATTCGGATGAACGAGGGGAAGATGGCGGGCTTTCACAAGGGGGCACTCGCGACCCTCGGCAGGCTGCCATCCCATCACGGCGTACTGAGAGTGCCAAAGGCCCACCTGGCGCGGCGATCCGCCGCGCGCAGGATCGCGAAATTCTGCGACGCAGTGCTCACGGGTCTCGACAAGCCGATCCCTTCGGATCCGGACAGCCTGTTCGCCGTGTTGAGGGCCGACGTCGAGCGGCGCTGCAACGAGGACCGCGCTGCGCTCCCGTTCCGCCCGGTCTTCCTGTACTTCCGTGAGTTTCCCGAGGAGACGGCCAGTGGCCTCACGGCGATGTTCGACGACCGGATCGTCATCGTCGTCGAAAGTCAGACGACCACGCTGCACCAGTTCGTGATCTTCGCACACGAGATGTGGCACGCCTTGATGGGAGAGTGCCTGTCTCACGGGGCCCACAGCAACGTCGCCACGGCTGCCGCCAGGTCACTCGGTGGTGAACTGGCGGGCGACGACCTCGTCGCCCTGGCCGCGAGGAGCCACGCCGACACCCAAGAGGAAAGCGATGCGGAGGAGTTCGGGCTGCAGATGGGAGCCCGGCTGCGAGAGTGTCTGCGAGGGGGCGGCGCGGTGCCGACAACCGGTTTGGCGGGCCGGATCCAGTCCAGTATGGGTAGAGGCTACTGAGCATGACCGGGTCGGACTATTACATTCCCGCCGGCGTTCTGGCGATCGCTTTGATGGTGAAGGCTCCCTCGTTCTGGCGCAGCTGGCACTCGCCGATGTCGAATTCGATTTTCGTGATCCTCACGGCCTCGGCGGCAGGTTTCGTGTTCGGTGCTCCGCCGACGATCGAGCGGGTCAACCGGATCACCGGCGTCCCCAACATCTCGGCGCTCATCGTCTACTGCATCCTGTCGTGCCTGTCGTGCGGCTCGATCGTGCTCCTCATCCACTGGCGAGGGGGGCCCGAAGAGATCCTCCGGAAGCACACCAGGGTGTGGATCGCGGCCACCGCCGTGGTGATCGCGACGTTCTGTGCCCTGTTCTCTCTCAGCAGCGTGCCCATCGAGCAGCAGCGCGACTTCGACACCTTCTACGCGAACACCCCGTACGTGCGGGAGATGATCGTGCTCTATCTGACCGCGCACTTCGCCATGAGTCTCGTCGTGGCGACGAAATGCTGGCGGTGGGCCCGTGAGCTTCGAGATCTCCAGGCGGCGTGGACCCACTGGGGCCTGCTCATCCTCGTAGCCGCGTTCGGTATCGGCTTGTCGTTCGCCCTGTTCAAATTCCTGGCTGTCGGTGCCCGATGGGCCGGTACGGACAGATGGGACTCGCTCAGCACCGATGTCGCCCCTCCCCTGGCAGGACTGGGCGCAGGCCTGACGACGATCGGCTTCCTGGTGCCTGTCGTCGGGCCACGGCTGGGGTCGATGTGGGTGTCCTGGCGGGCCTACCGGGCAATGGAGCCCCTCTGGCGTGCGCTTGAGCCCTTCGCGGGACCCGGGAAGCCCACCTGGATTCGCCTTACCTCGTCACCGGAGATCCGGGCGATGGCCAGGTCCACCGACATTTCCGATCGCCTGCTCAACCTGGCACCCCACCTGAACGGCAGCCACCGCGAGGCAGCCGAGCGATACGCCTCTTCGCAAGGCTGCGAACCGGAGGTGGCTCTCATCTTCGCCGAAGCAGCGACGATCCACGCGGCCTTGGCCGCTGCGGAGGCCGCCGGGAGGCTGTCATCCGGGCCGATGGCCATCGCTGCCGAAACGGGCGCCACCATCGACACTCGTGTGTCAGGAACGAATGGTCTTGCCCGGCTGAGCATCCAGTTCTCCAAGATCCGCCGCTCCGACCTGCCCGTCGGCGACGCCGCCCACTCAGAGGGCAACTGATCATGCTCACTCTCCCCCACGGGGCTTGCGGGAGTCGTTGGTGAACGCGGGAACGGCGTACCTGTCCGTGGCCGTCGGCTTCTTCGTCGCTACCGCCGTCAAGGTCTGGGCGCTGCGGAAGAACCCTCGAGACCCGCTCCTGAGGGCCGTCGCCGCGACTCTTTTCGTCGCCGCATTTCTCTTCGTCACGGCCGCTCCCCCGAATCTCGCGGTCATCAACGAGATGGTCGGCATACCGAACATCGCGGCACCCATCGTGTACTCGATCCTGACCGCGTTCGACGGCATCAGCATCGTGTTGCTGATCCACTGGCGGGGAAACGAGGATTCGCGTGTCACCCTGCGGCAGACCCGGCTGTGCCTGACCACCTACGCCACAGTGATGATGGCCATATATGCCCTGTTCGCGCTGGGCGACGCACCAGTCGAACGACTCCGGGACCTGGACACCTACTACTCCAGCACGCCCTGGATCCGCGAGATGATCCTTCTCTACCTGGCGGCACACACCGTCGCGGCCGTCACCATGGTGCTCCTCTGCCTGCGTTGGTCGAGGCAGGTCCCCGGCACCTTGAAGGTCGGACTGCTGCTGATCGCCGCGGGGGCGGTGTGCATGTTCGGCTACGACCTTCTCAAGTTCACGGCGATCGTTGCCCGCTGGCTCGGCCACGATTGGGACTCCCTGAGCACCGACGTCGCCTTCTCACTGGCCGGTTTCAGCGCCTTGCTCGTTTCTGCCGGTTTCATGCTCCCGCCCATCGGACAAGGCGCGGGCTCCCGGTGGCGGGCTCTTCGCCGCTTTCGCCGGCTACAGCCTCTCTGGTTGGAAATCCGCCCGGAGGTACCTCCTACGAGCCCACCGCCGATGCCGTGGTGGCAGCCCGTGGAGCGTCGCCTCATGCAGCGCGAGAGGGACATTTTCGACGCGGTACTGCGGCTGACGCCCTGGTTCGACCGGTCGACCGGCACGGAGATCTACGCACTCGCCTTGGCCGAGTACTCCGAGATCCGCCGTGCCCGCGTCGAAGCCGATGCCTGCGTCATAGCCCGCGCGGTGATCCGGAAGGGGGACGCCGTGCCCGCCCTCACTCCCGAGCGTCGATGGACGGTCAGCTCCATCGAGGATGCCGAAGACCTCGTCGACATGTCCGCCGCCATGCTGCGCTCCCCGCGGGTTCAAGTGACGCGGCAGTCCCTCGCACTGGCAGACCACAGTGCATGACCGCAGCGAGCAGTCTGAAAAGCCCCTGCCCGTCCGCCGCACCGAGACCCCCCACAGAGAGACGACCATGGTCACCACACACCCGAAGCACGTCGAAGCCCTCATCATCGGCGGGGGGTACGCCGGCCTGCTGGCAGCATCTGTGGTCGCCCTGGCCGGCTACGACGTACTCGTTCTCGCGGCCGGCCAACCCGCCACCCACCAGGAGACGGGTTTCGAGCGCGCTCAGCATGGCGAGGTGCTCCACGTCGGCGGGATGTGGGATGTCAACGATCTGGCCTACGGCTCGGGTGCGATGCTGCAGCGCCGCGGTGCGCGGACGTTCCCCTTCCCAGCTGGGGACCACCTGTCCCGGACACGCCCACGAGCCTGGGGGACCCGTGAGTTGCTGACGTGCAGCCGCGACCTCTTGACCAGAGTGCTGCGTGAGGTCGTTGTCGCCAACCCCGCACGTGAGCGGGACACCACGATTCTGGATGGCGCGCAGGCCGTCGGGCTCATCGGCGACGAGTCCGCTGTGCTCGGCGCGCGCGTGCGGTTCGATGACGGGACCGAGCAGGATGTCACCGCGCAGCTCGTCGTCGACGCGAGCGGCGCCGATGCGTGTACGGCGATCTGGCTGAAGGATCTCGGCGTTGCCGCCGTACCGGTCACCACACGTGGCACGGCCGGGTTCTCCGCCAGCCGTCTCTACCAGGTACCGGAGGGGGAGGCGGACGTTCCCCTCACCGCTGTTGCGGACGGCGCCCGCAGTGCGGTGCTCGTCCCGATCGAGGACGGATTGTGGGCCGTCACCCAGACCGCCCCGGATCGTGAGCAGATAGCCGACGCGGATGCCTTCGCGGGCGCCGCACTGGCCCTATCGGACCCCAGCGTCGGCCGGCTCATCGCCGGGGCAGAGCCCGCAGGCGACGTGGTCGTCACACCCACTTCGGCCCTGCGCTGGCACCGGTACGAGCGAATCCGCGGGCCCCGCGGCATCGTCGTCATCGGGGATGCCCTGGCGACCTTCAGCCAGCTGGACGCACGAGGTCCGCTGGCGACCGAGGCCGCCGCCAGAGCCCTGCGCGTGGCACTCGGACGGGGCATCAGCCACCCGGCGGCGTCCCGCAGAGCCCAGCAGGCGATCGCCGAGGAGGTCGCGCACCTGTGGGCCGATCCCCAGACGGACCTGATGGGTGGGGGTCGGCCCAGGCCCGTCGGCCCGGGCCTCTCCGCACGCCTCTCACGCGTACGGGCGGCAGCAGGTCGGGTTCTGAAGCTGCGGGCCCGCTGAACTGAAAACCACGCTGCTCAGACTGAGCACGGACCGAGAACGGCACCGCACACGCGGGCCACAGCCGGACCTCACATAACGACATCCAGAGGGGAATCTTCTATGCACCTGTCCACACCTCTTGTACTGCAGAGCGGCGCCCGCATTGCCAACCGGATAGCCAAGGCCGCCATGGAGGAGAGCCTCGCCCGCCAGCCCGGCCAACTGCCCGGGCCGGAGATCGAGGAGCTCTACGCCAGCTGGGCACGTGGCGGAAGCGGACTGATCATCACCGGGAACGTGATGATCGACCGACGGGCCCTCACGTCTCCGGGAACGATCGTGCTCGACGCTGAAACCGACCTGGCCCCCTTCCGTCGCTGGGCCGCGGCCGCCGGCTCGGAGGGCGGCCAGGTGTGGATGCAGATCAACCACCCCGGCCGGCAAGTCAGATCGGACCTGCCCGGTATCGCATGGGCGCCGTCCGACATCGGCGTCAGCCTCGGGAAGCACACGAGCGTGTTCGCCCGCCCGACCGCGATGACCGAGGCAGATATCCAGGCCACGATCGGCCGGTTTGCCACCACAGCACGCCTCGCGGAGGAGAGCGGCTTCCACGGCGTCCAGATCCACGCGGCCCACGGATACCTCCTCAGCCAGTACCTCTCCCCCCTGGTCAACCACCGCACCGACCAGTGGGGAGGCAGCCTGGAGAACAGGTCGCGGATGCTTGTGGAGGTGGTGCGAGCCGTTCGCGCGGCCGTGTCCCCGGGCTTCACCGTAAGCATCAAGATCAACACTGCCGACTTCCAGCGCGGCGGCTTCGACGTCGACGAGGTGGAACAGGTACTCGCGTCTGTCGCAGACCTCGGCGTAGACCTGGTGGAACTCTCCGGCGGAAGCATGGAGAGCGCGGCGACCATGGGCCGCACAGCCGATGACAGGAAGCTCGACCGGGAGGCCTACTTCCTGGAGATCGCCCAGCGGCTCGTCGCATCCGCGCCCATGCCCCTCATGCTGACAGGCGGCATAGGTCGACGCTCCTCCGCGGAGAAGGTCCTGACCAGCGGATTCGCAATGGTCGGGCTGGCCACCGCCCTCGCTCTCCACCCCGACCTCCCCGCACGCTGGGCTGAGGGTGACGACATCGAGGTTGCCGCACTGCGCCTCAACTGGCGGGACAAGGACATCGCCAGCGCGGGCGTACTAGCCGTCGTGCGGGCGCACATGAGCCGCATCTCCCGCGGCCTGCCGCCTCGCGCCCGGACCTCTGCGTACCTCGCCCTCATCCGCGACACCCTGCGGAATCGAGGACTGACCCGGAACTACGGACGGTGGCTTTCCCAGAACCCGGCCCCAGAGGTAACCATGCCGCTCAGCGGCTGACGGGCCCGGAGAGCGCCACAGCCTCTTCGGCGCAGGTGGGGTGGACAAGGTCACCTGGGGCCGGGGCCGGGGCCGGGGGCCGGGGGCCGGGGGCCTTGTCGGCGACCGGCCCGAGGTTTCTCCGAAACCCCTGCCGCGATACGGATCCTCCTCAGCCTAATCTTGGACGTGCAGCCGAGTCCGAAGTCAGCGCATGTCCACGCTGGACCCACGGAAGAACACCGATCAACGCCGAACGGCATGGGATGCGCAGGTGAGGAGTCAGGGATGAGAATCGTGAGGAACCGCCGGCTGGAGCAAGAGATGGTACGGCTGTGCGATGAGCTGTACGCCGGCCTGGGTGAGCCCGCCCCCCGCGACATCACCGAGCTGATCGACCGAATAGCCGTGCAACTCACCGCCTACCGCGGCGATCCCGAACGACCTGTGCGCATCGTGCGCCGGGACTTCCCGCAGGGCCTTGGCATCGTTTCGGGGCTCTGGCTCGACCGGGAGACCGAAGACATCATCGTCGTCGCGAAGAGCACCAGTCCCTTCCACGCTCTGGTCATCCTGGGGCACGAGATCTGGCACATGATCAAAGGCCACTGCGGTACGTACGTCCTGGGTGCGCAGGTCGCCACTCGTCTGATCGGTGATGACGTCCTGACCCCGGCGGACCTGGACGAAGCCGTACGGCTCGTCGCCGCGCGGACGCACGCCGCGGGGGGCGACGAAGCCGAGGCCGAGCAGTACGGGCGCATGCTCGGCCGGCGGTTTCGCCACCTGCTCGAAGTCGACTCCACCCAGCAGGTGCTCCATGGTCCCGCTGCCCGCATCCAGGCCTCTCTCGGCAACGGCTGATGAACGGCTCGGACTACTACATCCCGGCGGCTGCCCTTGGCGTCGCCTTCCTCTCCAAGCTCCCCGGATTGATCCGACAGTGGAGCAACCCCATGGTCCGGGCCGTCGCGGGACTGCTCCTCATGGCCAGCGCCGGATTCGTTTTCGCCGCGCCCCCCACGATCACCGTGGTCAACCGATCAGTGGGGCTGCCGAACGTCTCCGCGCCGCTGGTCTACGTCATCCTCAGCGTGTTCAACACGTGTTGCATCGTGCTCCTCGCGTACTGGCGCGAGGGATTCGGCGTCGAGGTTCAACGCCGCGTGCGGTGGTGGTTCGCCGTATGCGGCGTGGTCGTCGCTCTGCTCGCCCTGTGCTTCGTCCTGGGTGACGCCCCTGTGGAGAAACTCCGGGACCTCGACACCCATTACGCGTCCACGCCCTGGATCCGCGAAATGATCGTCATCTACCTCTCCTGGCACATCGTTGTCGGCACGGTCGTACCAGTGATGTGCTGGCGGTGGTCGCGTGTAGTCGACGGGTGGCTACGGGCAGGCCTGTTGACCCTCGTGGCCGGCTTCGTCTTCAGCACCGGTTTCGGTCTGGCCAAGGCCGCGGCCGTCGTCGCCCGCTGGACGGGCGGCAACTGGGACTTCCTCAGCACGGACGTCGCCCCGCCCCTGGCCAGTGTCGGAGCCGTCCTGACCACCTCCGGCTTCCTGTTGCCCCAGGGCCGCCGCCTGGCCAAGGCCTGGGAAACATGGCAGACCTACCGGTGGATGGGGCCGTTGTGGCGCAGGCTCCGCCTCCTCATGGGCCTGCCGGTGTCCACCAGCTGGTGGACACCGATCGGATCCCGGCTCTTCGATCGCGAAACGGACATCTACGATGATCTACTCGCCCTGGCCCCGTACTGCGACCTTGAAATCATGACGGCGTATCACGACAAGGCACTCGACGACGGAGTCTGCCCCCATGAGGCATGTGCCGCGGCCGCGGCCGTAATGATCGCGTTCGCCATAGAGGCCAAGGAATCCTCTACGGAGAGCGGCGGGGACTGCCCGGAACAAGGCGCTGCCGCACTCAGCGCTGTGCTCGGCGCCGGCACCAGGGGCATCGCCCGCATCTCTCGCCAGTACGGGGCTCTTCGCCCCCACACCTCGGCCACCCCGCCAGGAAGACATTCCCCGTGAACGGCACCCGTCGCTCCTTGCCGCGCTCAGCCCCGCCTTCCATGCTGTCGGCCTTGTAATAATTTCCCAGCCTCTGTCGATACTCCCCATCGTCCGAGCCACCCGCGAAGCGGCAGTCCTAGAGAGCAACACACGATGACCCAGCAGCCCAACGGCGCTACCGGCACCACCCGCGCCGTCATCCTCGGCGGCAGCCTTGCCGGTACACTCGCGGCCGCCGCACTCGCACCCCATTTCGCGGACATCCTCATCCTCGAACGCGACAAGAAGCTGCCCAGTACCGCCGCGCCCCGGCCCAGACTTCCCCAGGCCGCCCACGCCCACATGCTGTGGTCGGGTGGCGCGGACGCAATCGAAGCCCTGCTTCCCGGCACGACCGACCGGTGGCTTTCGGCCGGGGCCCACCGCGTACCGATCCCCAACGGCATGGTCTCCTACTCGGCCGCAGGCTGGTTCCGGCGGTGGACCGAGACCCACTACCTCATAGGCGCCAGCCGTGACCTCATCGACTGGGGCATACGCACCGCCGCCCTGGCAATCCCCAACGTCAGCGTGCGTACGGGCATGACGGTCACATCGCTGGTGGGCAACGCGTCGAAGGTGTGCGGTGTACACGTGCGGAACGAGGACGGCGAGGAAAGCGTGATCGACGCCGACCTCGTGATCGACGCCACCGGTCGTGGCTCCAAGGTCCTGGAGTGGCTCGAGCAGATCGGCACCCCCACGGTGGATGAGACCGTTGTGGACGCCGGGGTACGGTACGCCAGCCGCCGCTACCGCGCCCCTCAAGGCGCCGAATCCGACTGGCCCGTCATCCACATCCAGGCCGACCCTCGGCAAGGCAAGCCCGGCCAGGTCGTCTCGATCATCCCCATCGAAGACGGTCAGTGGCACGTCAGTCTCTCCGGCACCCGCGGCGCTGAACCGAGCGCCGACGAGAACCTCTTCGAGGAGTTCGCCAGAGGCGTCCGCCACCCGCTGGCCGCCGAGTTCCTCGCCCGCGCGGAGCCGATCAGCGACGTCATCGTCTACAGCCGGACCGCCAACCGGCAGCGGCGCTTCGAAAAGGCCACGATGCCCGCCGGCTTCGTCGTCCTCGGCGACGCCGCCACCAGCCTCAACCCCGTCTACGGCCACGGAATGTCAGCCGCCGCCCTCGGCGCGCTCGCCCTACGCGAAACCGCGGCGAAAACGCCCGTGACCGCACCCAAGTTCGCCGCCCGGGCCCAGAAGGCGATGGCCCGCCCCGCTGCCGCGGCGTGGCTGCTCGCCGTCGGCCAGGACCGCTTCTATCCAGGTGCTGTCGGCAAGACGCCCAACCTGGCTGACAAGCTCGCAGCACGCTACGTCCACCGCCTCAGCCACACCGCCATCGGCAACTTCCTCGTCGTCAAGGCGCTCACGGACGTCATGACGATGCAGAAGCCCGCCTCCGTCCTCGGGACCCCCGACGTCCTGATCGCTGCGGCACGCGGCTTGCGCAAACCCCTGCTGGACGGTCCCGCACTCACCACGAGGGAGCAGAACATCCTCGACCGCGAGCCGCTTCGTCGAGCAAAAGAGATCAAGACCTCCGACTGTTGAGCCTCCCCCGTCACGGCCGGACGGGGTGGCCCGCCGACCGGACTTCGCCTCCGGACGAGTCGGCTGCTCGAACGGGGCGAAAGCTCCGCGCGTGAACTTCGAAAGCCCGCCCATGCCAGGCGCTCCCCCGCACCTTGGGGCTGGCCGTGCCACACCGCCGATCAACTTCGACGGCACGGGATTGCGGAGGGTAACGACAACGGGTGGCACAGCAGATGCTGTGCCACCCGTTGTGGCGACCAGGTCTGTCCTGTCTCCCCCGACGACTACGAACCGGCAGCAGTCCAACAACCTTGCCCGTAGAACGTCGATGTCCGGCCCCCTGCCTAGCCTGTCCCTGTGAAGCACACCGACCGCGACCTGGGCGACTTCCTGTGGCTACTGGCCGACGGCTTCGGCCCCTGGGAAGCCGCCACCTCGTACGAGCCCGGCTGGGAGGCGCAGCCCAATCCGGAGCTGGCAGCCATCGCCGAAGGATTCGCACCGCACCAGCGCCGGTCGGCGGCAGCCGTGATCGAGCTGGCGGCCCGGGAGTTCCCCGACTTCGACGACACCATCATGGAGCTCTGCCGCTGAACCCAGCGCCGTCCCCTGCACGACCAGCCGGAGTCACGGAAATGACGGAACGCTCAAGTCACTGCGCCCCTCTGTCGTGTTCGAGCATCGCTGTAGCCTCTGGCCATGAAGCACGGGGAAGGCGGGGACGCGCTCGTTCTGGAGGCCCGCGCGATGCTGGCCGCCGGGCAGGGCGAGGAGGAGGTCTTCGCCGAACTGGCCGCGCGCACCGGTGACTGGGACGCCTGCGCGTTGGCCCTATGTCTGGCCCTGGGAGTGCCCCGGCCGGACGCCGAAGCTCGAATCCACGAGGAACGGCCCCTCTTCGACGAGTTCGAGGCGGGAGAGGAAGACATCGTCGCCATGCTCCTCGCCTGTGGGCACACCAGTGTGGTGGTCAACGGTCCGGCCGGCGCCTCTCTGTCGAGGGGCGCCGGCCGGGCCGTATTCATGCCGTACCGCTTCATGCCGTACGAACGGCTGGACTCCTCGCTTTGTCCAGCACCTAGCGGACGGTGAAGCGGGTCTGGATCACCTTGCCGTTGGCCAGGACCTCGGAGGCCATGATCGAGGCGGTGGCCGGGTCCTTCACGGTGAAGTTCAGTGCGAACGTGCCGTCCAGCCCGATCATCCGGGTGACACAGGCGTCTGAGGTCTTCGACCCGTCCGCCTTCCGGCCCGTTACCGCGACCGTCGCCACCGGGGCGAAGCTGCGCCCGGTGACCTGCACGACGGTGCCCACGGGGCCGCTGTCGGGAGACAGGGCGTACGAGGGCGCGGGCGGCGGCGGGGTGCCGCCGACGGCGAAGCGGGCCAGTGCCTTCTTCCCGTTGACGAGCCACTCGCGCGCCTGGAGGGCGACGGTGGCGGGGTCGTTGACGGTGAAGGTCTGGGAGAAGCTGCCGTCGAGGCCGACCACCTTGGTCCGGTAGGAGTCACCGGTCTTGGAGCCGTCCGCCTTCAGCCCGTCGATCTGGACGGTGCTGACCGGGGCGAAGCCCTGGCCCACGACGGTGACCTTCGTACCGGTCGGCCCGGTGGACGGGGAGAGGGTGATGAAGGTCTTCGCCACCGTGAGCGGGGCGGTGACGTGCAGCCCGCCGGAGCTGATCTGGACCCGGTAGGCACCTTCGCCCGCCGAGGAGGCGAGGGTGACCGTACCGGACAGGGCTCCGGAGGCGTTGACGCCCAGGTTCGTCGCCGAGAGCTTCGCCGGATCGCAACCGGAACCGTCCGCCGCGCACAGGGCCGCCGAGGCGGCGGCGCCCGCGGGCCAGCCGGTGCCCGAGAGGGAGACCGTGGCGCCCGGTTTCACCGTGGCCGCGCCCGCGGCGAGGGTGACGGGGTTGGTGGTGACGGTGAAGGGCACGTTGGTCTCGGTGCCTTCCACGGCGCCTTCGTCGGTGTGGATGAAGGCGATGGCCGGGTCGCTGATGGTGAACTCGGTGGTGAAGGTGCCGTCCGTGGTGGTGCTCGGATAGACGGCCGTGTCGTCAAGGGTGTTGCCCTCGGCGTCCAGCGCGACCACGTTGAGCTGCTGGTCCTGGTGGTAGTTCTTCCCCGACACCGTGATCACGGAGCCGACCGGACCGTGATCGGGACTCGGGGTCAGCTCGTACGGGCCCGCCGGGACGTACGCCTTCACCTGGAGCGGAGCCCTCGCCTGCTTCGTGCCGTCGCTCACCTGGACCGCGTACGAACCATCGGCGAGCGTCCAGGAACTCGCGAGGGCGATGCTGCCGCTCAGGCCGCCCGAGGCGTCGATGGCCAGGGTGCTCGACGCGATCTTGGCCGCGTCGCAGTTGCCGCCCGCCGCGTCGCAGAGGGTCGGGGTCGCGGTGGCGCCGGGGGTCCAGCCACCGCCGGCCAGCGGTACGGACGTACTCGGTTTCACCGAACCGGTCGGGGCCGACACCGTCGCCTCCGTGCTCCCGCCACCCTGGGCCGTCACCGTCGCCACGGTCCCGCCGCCGGCGGTCACGTCGCAGGGGGTCTGGTAGGTACCGCCGAAGACCACGGTGGTGGTCCGGGTCCGCAGGGGGGTCAGGTTGACCACACCGGACGCGGTGGCCGGGAGGAAGAAGTCGCCTTCGAACGGCGGCAGGACGACGGCTTGGCCGCTGGTGTAGTCGAGGTTCACCGTCGGGCCCTGGATGGTGACGGTGCCCGTGGCCCCGCCGGACAGCGCGAGGTCGATCGCCGGGGTGGTCGGGATGTTGCTGAGGTTGGTGGTGCTCTTCGCCGGGCTGACGCCGAGGGTGATCTTGGCGTGGACCTTGCCGCCCGGCGGGGCGCTCGTGGTGGTCAGGTCGACGGTCATGTTCTGCGGACCGGTGGCTTCGCCCTGCCCGGCGGGCAGGGAGCAGTGCACGGTGGGGGTGACGGTGCCGGCCTGGGCCACGGGGGCCAGGGCCAGGCCGCCCGCGGCCAGGATCAGGGCGATACCGCCCGTGGCCAGCGGCGTGCGCCGCAGCAGTCTTCGGTGCGAGAGCATGCGATCTCCCTTTGTCGGTGGGGGGGGTGGGAACGTGGATGTGGACGTGGATGTGGATGTGGGCGGGTGTGGACGTGGGGGTGGTGCGGGCCAGGACCCCGCGTGGTGTGCGTGGGATCCCGGCCCGGTGATGCGTGGTGCCGGTGCGGCCGAGCTTGGTGCCCGTGCCGCCGTAGGTGGTGCCGATGCCGCCGTGCTGCGTGCAGCCGACCCGCGTGCGGCTCAGGACAGCGAGAGCGTGAGCGTCGCCGCGTAGTTCCCGCCGGGGATGACCGCCGGGGTGTGGAGGTTCAGCCCGGCGGAGGCGTCGAAGACTCCGCCGACCACCTGGCCGCCGCCGGCCGGGAGTTCGCACAGGCCCGCCGGGGTGGCGCCGAGTGCTCCCGGCGCTCCCGCGGTCGGTGTGCCGATCGCGTCGGCGTGCGCCGCGCAGGACGGGGTCCAGCTCACGGCGCCGGCCGGGATCACGGCCGTACCGCCCCCGGCGGCGGCGAAGTCGCTGAGCGTGCCGGTCAGCGACCAGCCGACGGTGGTGCCGCGGGCGTCCGAGACCTGGATCGGGTTGAGGGTGCCGGGGACGTCGTGGCTCGATCCGTCCAACTGGACGGTCCCGAAGTTCACTTCCGCGCCGGACTGGCTCATCGAGAGCGGGCCGGGGGTGACGGAGAACGTGAACCTCTGGGTGCCGGTGCCGCCCTCGCCCGGGTCGGTGACGGTGAAGGGGACCTTGGTGTTGGTGCCTTCCACGCCTCCTTCGTCGGTGTGGATGAAGGCGATGGCCGGGTCGCTGATGGTGAACTCGGTGGTGAAGGTGCCGTCCGTGGTGGTGCTCGGATAGACGGCCGTGTCGTCGAGCGTGTTGCCCTCGGCGTCCAGCGCGACCACGTTGAGCTGCTGGTCCTGGTGGTAGTTCTTCCCCGACACCGTGATGACCGAGCCCAGCGCGGCCCGGTCCGGGTAGGCCCTCAGCTCGTACGGGCCCGCCGGGACGTGGGCCTTCACCTGGAGCGGAGCCCTCGCCTGCTTCGTACCGTCGCTCACCTGGACCGCGTACGAACCGTCGGCGATGGTCCAGGAGTTGGCGAGGGTGATGGCGCCGCTCAGGGCGCCCGAGGCGTCGATCACCAGCGAACTGCCGGTCACCTTCGTCGCGTCGCATCCACCGCCGCCCGCGTCGCACAGGGTCGGGGTCGCGGTGGCGCCCGGGGTCCAGCCACCGCCGGACAGGGGTACGGACGTACTCGGTTTCACCGAACCGGTCGGCGCCGACACCGTCGCCTCCGCGCCCCCGCCGCCCTCGGCGGTGACCGTGGCGACCACGCCGCCGCCGCTGACGACCTCGCAGGGGGTGTTGTAGTTGCCGCCGAAGACCACGGTGGCCGTGTTCATCTTGACGGGGGTGAACTGGATCGGCCCGGAGGCGTTCGCCGGGACGAAGAAGTCGCCCTCGTAGGGCGGGATCACGATCGGGGCCGGCTGCATGGGAACGTCCACCAGGACCGTCGGGCCCTGCACGGTCACCTTGCCCGTGGCGCCGCCCGACATCACCAGGTCGATCGAGGGCGTGGACGGTACGTCGTCGAGCTTCATCGGGCTGACCGCCGGGCCGGGGCCGAGGGTGATCTTGGCGTGCACCTTGCCGCCGGGTGCCACGGTGGCCGGGGACAGCTCGACGGTGACGTCCTGCGGGCCGGATGGGTCGCCCTGGCCGGCCGGCAGGACACAGTGCACGGTGGGGCGAATCGTTCCCGCTTGCGCGGCGGGCGCCAGCACCGCGCCCGCCAGGGCGAGGGCGGTGGTCACACCGCCCCCTAACAACACCGATCTCCGGGCCACCGGACTTCGCTGGAAGAACACCTGATCTCCTCATTCGCGAGTAGGAGTTCCGGCCCGCTCGTGGATGAGCCGGCCGGCGGTCCGAGCGGCCGACTGCGAGCGGTTTCCCTTTCGGGTAATTTCCGCATCCATCGCACAGAATGCCTACGGTGCGCCGAAATGGACAAGGGAATGCCCGGGTGTGGGAAACGCGCCTCTGTAACGCCCGACCACTCTTTGATACAGCCCGCCCAACCGACTGTCCGACCTGATCAACCGCATACGGTCCGGAGCGGCCGACGGACGCCACGGCCCCTCGGATCGACAGCTTTGCGCAGCGAAGGAGAGAAGGGAATAGGCAAGTTGACGATACGTCAGATGGCACTTTACGGGCCCACCCGCAAAGTCAAGTGGGGAGCGCCGGGCCACCTTTGCTTTACACCGCCGACTCACCTCCGTAATCGAAAAGAATTCAACGAAAAGCCTTGACCGCCACCCGAAAGCGCCGCTTCACTGCAATTCGGGATGCTGGATCCAGCCACACCCGGGGTACCGGCGAACCGGGCGCCACCGAGCCTCCGGACGTCGTCCCTCCGGGGAATTCCCGTCACCAAGCGGCACGCCTTCGATTCGGCGTGCCCGCGTTCCTGCGCCACCCCTCATGTCCGCCAGCCCCTCGAAGGGAGCACCACCATGTCCCGCCTCAAAATCGCCACCGTCGCAGCCGTCGGCGCGGCCGCGTTAACGGCCTCGGTCGCCCTGTCGACCAGCGCCTACGCCGTCGCCCCGGCCACCACGACCGCCACCTTCAACTGCGCCACCTGGGGAAGCGGCAGCGTGACCCTCACCGCCACCGACTCGGGCGGCGTCAAGAAGATCAAGCTCGCATCGACCGCGATCAAGGTCCCCGCGGGCACGGCCCCGATCGGGGCCAACACCATCGCGACCGTCATCAAGGTCACGAAGAACGGCGTCGCCGGAACCACGCAGTTCTCCGGCACCATCAACCCGCCCATGGTCGCCGGCGGTTCGGTCACGGTCGGCCCGCTCCCGCTCACCACGGGCACCCTGACCACGGGCAACAAGACCAACGTCGCACCGCTGGCCGGGGCCCCGGGTGCGGCCAACTTCACGGTCTCGATCACCCCGCCGGGCGTTCCCAGCATCTACTGCACCGCGACCAGCGCGCAGGCGTCGGACTTCACCTGGTAGCCCCGGCCGGCACCTGAGAACACCCGGCCACAAGGTCAGGGGTGGCTGGCCGGAACTCCCGGCCCGCCACCTTGGTCGAGTACGGCCCGCTGCACTTTCCGGTCGACCGACCGACACCCCGGCCGGACCGTGACAGGCCAGCCCAACACCCGTGGAAGGGGTGGCTCTTTGGGGCCGCGCCTGTTAACTTCCCTCCGCTGGTCATACATTCACGCATCACATGTATGAATGGAGGAAGCATGCAAGGGAAGACGGCCGTGGTGCTCGGCGGCAGCGTCGCGGGGCTGTGCGCCGCGGGAGTGCTCGCGAGGCACTTCGACGAGGTGATCGTCCTGGAGCGGGACCTGCTCCCCCCTGACGCGCAGCATCGGCGGGGTGTGCCGCAGAGCAAGCACCCGCACTTCCTCCTGAACTCCGGGCGTCGCGCGATCGGTGAGATCTTCCCCGGCTTCGAGGAGGCGCTGATCGCCGCGGGCGGGATGCACCTGATGCCGTCGATGGACGCGGCGTACTGCGAGGACGAGGGGTGGGCGCCGCGCAAGTCCGGGTCGATGACGATGGTCTACAGCTCCCGCGTGCTCATCGAGCGGGTGCTGCGCGACCTGGTCCGCGGGTTCCCGACCATCGAGATCCGCGAGGGCGTGACCGTCACCGGGCTTCGTTCCAGCGGGGTCGGCACCGCGCGCGGCCGCGTCGAGGGAGTCGAGTACCGTGCCGGCGACGACTCGGGCCACCTCTCCGCAGACCTGGTCGTCGACGCGCTGGGGCGCGGCTCCTCGGTGGGCGACTGGCTGACCGCGGCCGGATGGCCGACGCCGCCCGAGAAGACCCTCGACGCCAAGGTCACCTATACCTCGCGGTGGTACGACCTGCCGCCCGCCGAGCGGCGTCCGGAGTCGTGGTGGTGGAAGCACTTGGTCATCACTCCGACCCAGGACACCGGCACGCATCCCGAGGAGCACGAGTTCCTCAGCAACTTCTTCCCGATCGAGGGCGACCGCGCCATCGTGTGCATGGGCGCGTGGGGCATCCGGATGCCCCACGAGACCGACACCTTCGAGGCTGCGGTGGACCGGGTGCGGGCCACGGCGTTCGGGCAGGCGACGCGGGCCTGCACTCCGACCTCCGAGGTGCACCTCACCCGTTCGACCGGCAACAAGTGGCGCCGCTTCGACCTCCTGGACCAGCCACCGCTCGGGCTGGTCTGCGTCGGTGACTCGATCTGCGCCTTCAACCCGTTCTACGCCCAGGGGATGAGTTCGGCGGCCCGCTCGGCGCTCATCCTCGCCGAGCTGCTGCAAGGCCGCGACGTGCTCGACCTCGCCTTCTTCCGTACGTTCCTCACCCGGCAGAAGAAGTCACTCGACGTGCCCTGGATGCTCGCCATGGCCCGTGACCAGGCCTACGACTTCGCGACCGGGAGTGAGGTCGTGGCTCCCTGGCGCCGCAAACTGGCCGCGCGCTTCAGCTGGCCGATCTTCAACGCCATCAACGCGACCAGCCGCGAAGACGCCTACGTCGAGCGGACGTTCGCCCAGGTCTTCAACCTCGACAAGTCGCTCAGGGAGATGACCACCGATCCGCGGTTCTGGTTCGGCATCGTGCGCTACAAGGTGCGGCAGCGGCTGGGACGGACGGTCGTGCCCGGCGGGTTCGACGACCAGCAGGACCCGCCCGGCACCGACTTCACCGGCCACACCCGCGCCGGCCGATCACCGCTCGCCGAAGCGGCCCTGTCGACGACCGCCCCGAGGAGCAAGGAATGAGCTACTCCTGCGACTCGGCCGCCGAGCGCCTGGCCGAAGGGCTCGGCTTCTCCTGCCATGACGCCGATCCCGTGGTGGAGTTCCGCAACCCGTTCGGGCTTGAGAACGCCACCATGCCGTTCCTCGAACTGCTCGTCATCGGCGGCGCGGTGTTCGCCCTCGTCCACGCGTGGCGACGGTGGCGACGCGACGGCGACCCGGTCAACATCTCGCTGTGGTTCGCCTCGGTCGTCTACCTCGCGGTGATCGAACCGCCGTTGTACTTCCCGAGCTGGTTCGACCTGGAGAAGGACGTGGGACTCATCTTCTCCCACAACGTGTTCAGCGTGCAGTTCATGTACGACCGGCTGCCGCTCTACATCGTGGCCTTCTATCCGGCACTGTCGCAGCTCGCCTACGAACTGGTGCGCGCCCTCGGCGTCTTCGCGCGGCGCGGGCCCCTGGCCGGTTCCCTGCTGGTCGCGTTCACCTGTCAGGCGTTCTACGAGATCTTCGATCAGCTCGGACCCCAGCTCACGTGGTGGGCCTGGAACCCGGACAACAAGATGATCAACGAGCCGGCCCTCGCCTCGGTCCCGATGAACAGCATGTTCCTGTTCGCCTCGGTGTCCTTCGGCGCGATGACCTACCTAGTCGTCCGGCTGGTCGGCGCGAAGGAGGGCCGGGGCACGCTCACCGGCCGGCAGATCAGCCTGCGCACCGTCGCCGCCGGAGTCCTGACACCGTGGGCGATGACGATCGCCGGTCTGCCGAGCAACGCCTTCCGCGGTGAGGACCAGCGGGGAATCCAGCAGGCCGTCCTCGGTACCGAGCTCGCCCTGCTCTGGATCGTCGGCCTCTACCTCCTCACGGAAGCCTGGCGCGCATGGCGAACAGATCCGGCCCCGGCCGTGTCACCGCTGTTCGCGCGGACCTATCCGGCGCTGTACCTCGGCGTCCACATCGCGCTCTGGGCGGTCGCATTGCCGTCCTACTTCGGCGCGGTCGACGGCGTCACCGAGCAGGGCACGCCGATCGGCAGTCTCTGGTACGCCGCGCTGTGCACCGTCGCCGCGACCGGGCTCATCGTGGCCGCTGTCCGCTCGACCTCGCCCCGACGGACCGCAGCGCCTGTGCGATCCTGACGGCATGGGGCACCATGGTTGGGGAGGCAGGCCTCCCGCATCGGACGCCGAGGCACGGCAGCGCATCATCGACGCAACCGACCGCTGCATCGACAGGTACGGCGTCGCGAAGACGACCCTGTCCGACGTCGCCGGCGAACTCGGCGTCACCCGCCAGACCGTCTACCGTCACTTCGGCCGCATCAGCGACATCATCGGTGAGGTAGCGGCCCAGGGCGCCGAGTCGTTCGTCGAGCAGATGATCGCGCACCTGCAGGGGATCACCAACCCGGCGGAGGCCGTGATCGAAGGCATGGTCTTCTGCGTACGGACCATCCCCACCGACCCGCGGTTGAGCCTTCTGCTGCAACTCGGAGACCCCACCGCGTTCGGCCGCGGGGCCACCACCAGGGACACCATCGACCGCGGCGCCAAGATGCTGCAGCGCTTCCCCGTCGACTGGGCCGCCGCCGGCATCGGTGAGGACGACCTCAACGGCCTCAACGGCCTCGCCGAGATGATCATGCGACTCCTGACGTCACTGTTGCAGCACCCGAGCGAAACACCGCAGGACGAAGCCCGGCTCCGCACCCTCCTGGGCCGCTGGCTGGCACCGGCGCTGAACCGCAGCTTGTGACTCGCTTTCAGCTTGAAGATCACGAGTGAGCCCGTCGGGGCAGAACCGCGCACTGACGGGTGCGGGGGGAGTATCACGTGGGCAGGAAATCACCGGAGCGTCGGCCAATTAGATCATCCGAGTTGCAGCCATAACCAAGGGTGCCTTCTCTTTCCACTTCCGGCCAAAGAAGGACCTCGCGGTAGCGGTCCTGGAATCGACTCTTCAAGTCGACGGGATTGTCCCGCAGGGAATCAGGCTTCAAGAGGCGGTCGACGCCGGATTGATCCTGAGCCACAGGATCTCTCGGGACCCGAAAATCATGGCTGCCTTTCGCCTGTCGCCGCAAGACTGCCGACCAGGTGCACCAGATCTCCGGTACCTGGTCAGGCCTCGTTCGGACAGGTCACTCCGCCTACGGGACTACTCGCCCACTCGCGGTCGGGATCTCCATCAGGCCTTCCTCGGCCAGCGACCCCGAGGGCCTGCGACCCTTCCGTGAAGTGCGTGTGAACCCAGGGCGTTTTGCGCCGTCTGTCCATGAAAGCGACGATCCTTCGCACTCTCAAATGCGCGGTGTGACACAGATCGATGTGGGAAAACTCTCTTTTTGCGTGGACGTTCGACGGTGAGGGTAGGCAGCGCTGGCCATCACTGTTCGATCTTGCAAGAAAGAGTTGTTTTGAATACTTCCACGGCTATTCTCGGCGTCGACCGGCGGGCGCTGACGGCTCTTTTTTCCCGGCTGCGAACCGAGGCCGGACAGTCGGATCCATTGCCCGCCTATCGGCAACTCGCGAAAATGGGAGAGCTCATACCGGCGCCATGGGGCGGATCCATTATCACGTCCTACGCCCTCTGTGACCAGATCCTGCGAGACAAGACTTGGAGCGTTCCCGACGCCGATTGGCGGACAAGCCACTCGGCTCGATGGAATTCACCCGCCTCTCAGCAGATGGGCGCGTCTCTGCCGATGCTCAACCCGCCCCAGCACACGAGGGAACGGCGGTCTCTGGGGAGCCTCTTCCCCCACAGCTCACTCGAAGTCCTTCGTCCGTCCGTGGAGCGGGCCGTCGACCGGCTGCTCACCGACTTTACGGACCAACTGCGCCATGGGCCAGCCGATTTCCACACACTCGTCAGCGAAGAGCTGCCCATCATCGCCATCGGCGAGTGGATGGGGATACCTGCCACCGACTACGGACTCCTGCGCACCCTGACGCATGACCAGGTTTTCGCGCAGGAGCTCTTCCCCACGCCGAGCCAGCTGGCCCTCTCCGATAGCGCTACGAGGCAACTGCGGACCTACTTCGCCGAGTTGATCCGTGCGCGCCGTGAGAAACCGGGGAACGACCCGGTTTCGGAGTGGCTTCGGACCTGGGATGCGCTCGAACCTGACCGGCACCGCGCAGACCAGGCCGTTCACGCTCTCGCGCTCTTCATGATTCTCGCGGCGCTGGAGACAACCTCGCACGTCCTGTCCACGGCGGTGCGCCTGCTCCTCGAATACCCCGAGCAACTGGAATCACTCCGCCGTGACCCCGAACTCATCCCTGGCGCCGTCGATGAAATACTGCGCTACGACGCCCCTATCCACATGATCAGCCGTGTGGCCCAGACGGATACCGAGCTCGGAGACACCCTGGTGCCGGCCGGCGACATGGTGCAGCTCATGGTGGGGGCCGCCCATCACGATCCCGCACGCTACCCCGACCCCCATCGTTTCAGCGTCCGTCGCGGAGCGTCCCACCTGGCCTTCGGAGCAGGAATCCACTATTGCGCAGGCAACGCCCTGGCACGGCTGGAAGCCGTCACCCTGCTCACCTCGCTCCTCAGTCGCTCGATACGACCGCGCCTGAGCGGGCCCCCGCGATGGGCGCCCCGCGTGGCCTTCCGACGGATCACGTCCCTGCACCTCACCCTCGCCTGACCATCAACCGAGAAACGAGACGAAGCCCCACATGTTCACGGACTTCAAGGCCCTCCAGGTGACCGACGAAGGGCCCATCCTCAGGGTGCAGCTCAACCGCCCCGAGACAGGCAACAGCGTCGACGGTCAGATGCTCAGCGAACTGCTGGAGGTTCTGCGCGCCTTGGAGGACGACAGCACCGTCCGCGTGATGGTGCTGTCCGGTGCGGGAGACCATTTCTGCCAGGGAGGTGACCGCGCGGAGTTCCCCGCACTGCTGGAGAGAGACCCATCCGGCTCCGAGCTGAGGTCCCTCGCCGAGAAGGCCCAGCGCGTGTGCTCGACGCTCTCGCAACTGAGACTCGTGACCATCGCCCGCCTCCACGGCGATGTCATAGGCGCCGGCCTCGGCCTCGCGGTCTTCTGCGATCTGCGCGTCGGAGCGGACACCTGCCGATTCCGGATGCCGGAGGTCGGCCTCGGAGTCCCGCCCGCCTGGGGCGGTGTCCTTCCCCGTCTCGCGGAAGAGGCGGGCCAGGCCTGGGTTCGCCGACTCCTGCTCACGGCCGAGCCGTTCGACGCCGCCAGGGCGGAGCAACTGTCCATCCTGCATGAGGTGGTGCCCGAAGGTGATCTCGACGCTGCAGTCGCGCGCTGGGCGAAGCCGATCATTCGCCGCGACCCGACTGCCGTGCGGATCACGAAGAGCATGCTGAACGCGCGCGCGGGCGCAACTCAGCTTGCCGTCGCCTCGCACTTCGACGACGAGTTGCTGACGGCCGCTTTCGCCAGGCGGGCGTTGCACCGGCGGTAGCTTCAGGCAGCGGCAAGACCCCGTGCACACCCCCGGTACCAATGGACCGGGCGCCGCCACCCGCCGTCGAGGAGCAGTCGTCCGGGGTTCGGTTGGCGGTGCGTCAGATAGATGTGAGAGATCGCCGCTGCTCTCGTGAAGAACTGCTTAACAGATCGATTGCGAGAGGGCCGGTCGGCGGCGGATACAGGGGACCGAAAGGCCATGTCAACCCGGGCTCGTGGCAGTCGGGTTGGGGCCGTGAGGTGCCGTAGCGGGCGTCCAGGGGGTCGAACATCCGGTGATAGCATCCCGGCATCTGTGATCTTGTTCCGTTTCGACGCAGATGCTGATTTGGATCGGCGGCATGCTCTCCGCGTAACAGCAGGTGAACAGTGCTGATCAGCTGTGTTGCGGGGCCTCGCGAGGTGTATCTGCAGCCGTCCGCATGACACGCGCCGGGAAAGGTTTCCATGAATCGAGACGCACTTGTGTGGTGCCTGGTTGCGGTTGCGGCGATAGCCGTTGCCGCGGTCGTGGCACTCGTCGCCCGCAACAGAGCGCTGGGGGCGAAGAAGGAGCACACCGAGGCCGAGCTGAGGCACCAGCTGCTCACGGCGGACAGCTACTTGCACGCGTCGCACGCCGAACTGCAGAGGTTCCGCGGTGAGCAGGACGCCACGCTCCGCGCGGCCAAGGAAGCGGCGGAGGAGAACACCAAGGCCGTCCTCAAGGGCGCCGCCAGCCTCCTGCAGAGCCTCGCCGCCGAACAGACGACTCTTCTGGACGGCATCCAGCGCAAGTACGGCGGACACACCGTCCTCAGCGACCTGTTGGACGTGAACCACGCCAACGCCCAGATGGCGCGCAAGGCCCAGGGCATCGCCGTCATGTGCGGTGCGCCGCTCGGCCGTCGCAGCAGGCCCGCCAGCGTCTACGACGTGGTGCGCAGTGCCCAGGGGCAGATCCGCAACTTCCACCGGGTCGCCATCATGCAGCAGACGAGTCTCGCGCTGAAGGCGTCCGCGGTCGCGCCCGTCGCCCTCGCCGTGGCGGAGCTGCTCGACAACGCTGCCAGCTTCTCGCAGCACGACGCACCGATCGAGGTGACGTTCCAGCGCGTGCAGAACAACCTGTGCATCGTCATCGACGACGCCGGTGTCAGCATGAACGACGAAGAGCGGCAGCGGGCGACCGCGCTGCTCTCCGGGGAGGTCGCCCCCCGTCTGTCGCAGCTCGGGACCCAGCCGAAGTTCGGCTTCCCGGTGGTCGGCCTGATCGCGCGTCAGCACGGTTTCAAGGTCGACGTCACCGGAGTCTCCCGATACGGCGGCGTCAGGGCCGTCGTCCTCTTGCCCGAGGAGCTGTGGACCATGGAGGAGATCCCGCCCGTCCAGGAGGCTCCGGTCAGCGAGATCCGGCGCGCCGCCGAGAGCCGGCCCGTGCAGAGCACCGCGCCGCACGGCGTGCCTTCGCAGAGCACGCCGCCGCCGCCGAGCGTGGCGCCCCACAGCGTGACCTCGCGCACGATGCACGGCCTGCCCAAGCGCGGCGCACGCCAGGCACCCATCGCGAGCGTCCCGGATCCGGACGCCACCGCGCCGGCGCCGCGGACCCCGGGGGAAACGGGCCGTGCTTCCGGGCGCAGCCTGGGTGCCTTCCAGCGCGGCACGCTCTCCGGCCGCAACCTTGACGCCACCTCGTTCGAAGGGCCCGAAGAGGCATGAGCGCAGACCTTTCGTGGATGCTCGAGGACATCGTGCACAACGTGCCCCGTGCACGGCACGCCGTTCTGCTCTCCGCCGACGGCCTTCCTCGCGGCGCGACCGAAGGCCTGGCCGAGAAGGACGTACGCACCATTTCCGCGGCGATGGCCGGGATGCAGTCGCTCAGCCGGGCGACGGCCCACTTCGCCGGACCGGAGGAGGAGCGGCAGTGGAACCAGACCATCATCGAGTTCTCGCACGGCTGGAGCTTCCTGATCGGGGCGGGGCAGGGCTCCTACCTGGCGGCCGCGGCGGAGCCCGATGTGGACATGCAGCAGATCTCCTTCCGCATGCACCGCCTCGTCGCCCGGCTGGGCAACAACCTCACCTCGCCTCCCCGGGTGAGCAGCGAGGACGCCGGAGTCCCGCGCGCAAGCGCCCCCCGGCAGCAGAGCGCCGGTGACGCGGGGTTCGTGCTCGGCGAGCTGGACCGGGTGATGTCCGAGGTCAAGGGCGCCCGCCACGCCGTACTGCTGGGATCCGACGGCCTGCCCCGCGGGGCGACCGCCGGAATGAGCCGTGACCTCGCCGACACGATCTCCGCGGCCATGACGGGCATCCACGCCTACAGCCGGGTCACCTCCCAGTTCGCGGGGGCCGCCGAGGACGCGCAGTGGCGTCAGACGGTGATCGAGTTCCAGCACGGCTGGATCTTCCTGATGGCGGCCGGCCCCGATGCCTTCCTGGCCGCCGCCGCCGAACACGACTGCGACATAGAGCAGTTCACGACGCGTCTGCACGAGGTGGTTCCGCGGCTGACTGCGACGGCGACAGCAGGGAAGGGGACGGCCCGTGCCTGATGGGTTCGCACAGGACGAAGAGCTCGAACTGACCTCTCCATTAGTCCCGCTCTTCGTGATCACGAACGGTCGGGCGCTGCCCCCGGAGCACGAGTACGAGCACACGACGCTCGTGACGGCGGCGGTGGAGAACGGACAGGTCGCAGCGCGCACGCTGTCGCCGGAAGCGGGACAGGTCATGGACTTGGTCGCGAAGGGCTTCCTGTCCGTGGCCGAGGTGGCAGGGCACACGCACCTGCCCCTGGGCATCGTCCGCATTCTGCTGGCGCAGTTGGAGGATGACGGCCTCATCCTGGCGAGGTCACCGATACCGCGCGCCGAACGTGTCGACAAGGAACTGGTCAGCGCCGTGCTCGAAGGCCTGAAGAATCGATTCGGAGCGTAAACGCGTGTACCTGGATCCAGACGTCTCCCACGCGGTGAAGATCCTCATAGTGGGTCACTTCGGGGTCGGCAAGACCACCTGCATCGGCAGTCTCTCCGAGATCGAGCCCCTGCGGACCGAGGAAGAGATCACCGAAGCCAGCGTGGGCTTCGATGACTTGTCGGGCACGCCCGACAAGACGACCACCACCGTCGCCATGGACTTCGGCCGGCTCACCCTGAGCGACACCCTGGTGCTCTACCTCTTCGGAACGCCCGGCCAGGAGCGCTTCAAGGAGATGTGGGAGGAGCTCTCGCGGGGCGCTCTGGGCGCGCTGGTGCTCGTCGATCCGGAGCGGCTGCACGAGTCCTTCCCCGTCCTGGACCTCGTCGAGCGTTTCGGCCTGACGTACGCCATCGCCGTGAACCACTTCGAGGGCACCACGCACTACCCGCTCGACGAGGTCCACGAGGCCCTGAACCTCACCCCCGAGACCCCTGTCGTGGAATGCGACGTACGGGACGAGAACTCCTCCGCGCGGGCCCTCATCACCCTCGTGAAACACCTCATGTCCCAACTCGGCTAGGAGCGCAGGAATGCAACAGCCACACGACCCGCACGAGATACCCCCCGGCTGCCCTGCGCACGGGAACGTCCAGATGTACGGCCCCTCGTTCGGAGCCGACCCCGACAGCCACTACGCAGAGCTGCGCCACTACGGTCCCAGCGCGCCCGTGGACATCGCCCCGGACGTCCAGGTCGAGCTCGTCACGAGCTACGACGCCGCGCTGTACGTCCTGCAGAACCCCGCCTCCTTCGTGCGCGACTCGCGCCGCTGGAACGCCCTGGCCGAGGGCCGCGTCCCGGCCGACAGCCCGGCACTGCCCATGATGGAGTACCGCCCCAACGCGCTCCTCAGCGACGGCGCGGCACACGCCCGACTGCGGCGGGCCGTCACGGACAGTCTCGCCACGGTCAACGAGCACCAGCTCATCCGGCAGACCCAGCAGTCCGCCAACTACCTGATCAGTCAGTTTAGTACGGACATCCGCGGCCAGGCGGAGCTGATGGCCGAGTACGCCCAGCCGCTGCCCCTGCTGGTCTTCAGCGACCTGTTCGGCTGCCCGCCCGAGATCGGCGACCGCGTGATCGCCGGCATCAGCGGCCTCTTCGAGGGGACCCCCGGCTCCGACGAGGTGCTCGGCGGGGCGCTCACCGAGCTGATCGCCCTCAAGCGGCGGCGCCCGACGGACGACCTGACGACGCGCCTGATGGAGCACTCGGCCCAGCTGACCGACGAGGAGGTGCTGCACCAGCTGGTCACCCTGCTCTCCGGTGGCACCGCGCCGTTGGCCGCGGCCATCGGCACCAGTAGCGCCCTGTACCTCGGCGAGGACTGGCAGGCCGGCTTCCCCGTCGAGGACGCGGTCTCCCGGACGCTCTGGAACTTCGCGCCGATCGCCAACTACGCCGCCCACTACCCGACACACGACGTGGAGCTCGGCGGCAGGGTGGTCCGGGCCAACGACCCGGTCCTGATCTCGTTCGCCGCGGCCAACACCGACCCGAAGCTGACGCAGCACCGCGAACAGCTGAGCGCCAAGGCGCACTTGGCGTTCGGAGCGGGCCCGCACGCCTGCCCCGCCAAGGACCCGGCCTTCATGATGGTCGTGACCGCGGTCGAGACACTGCTCAACCAGCTTCACGACATCGAGCTGCGCGTGCCGTTCAAGTCGCTGACCTGGGCGCCGAATCCGTGGACCCGCTCGCTGGTCACCCTCCCGATCCGCTTCACCCCGAGGAGCGTTGCCCAGGCAGCGGGCCCGGCCGCGGCGGCCGCGGCCGCCGGATCGAACGCGGGCTGGGCGGCTCAGCAGCAGACGCCCCCCTCCGCTCCCGCCAACTCCGGTCCCCCGCGTACGGGTTCCGGTGCCGCGCCGCAGCCCAAGGGCGGGCTGTTCAGCCGCTTCCTGGCCTGGACCAGAGGCGAGTAGACCAAAGAGGAAGAAGCAGGCGGGCCCGGCACGGCACTAGGAAGGCGTGATCCGTTCGAGGACCTCCGCGTAGAGGGACCGTTTGTCGGGGCGGGCGTGGTCGGTGGCGTGTTTGAGCGCCGGGATCGCCGGCGTGCCCAGGGAGACGAGTCCCTCGGCCGCGGCCCTGCGGACGACGGGGTGCGGGTGCTCCAGCAATCCCGTCACCGCGGGGATCGCGGGTACCCAGGCCGCGTGGCAGAGGGTACGGATCGCCGTGCGCACCAGGTCCGGCTGGGGGTCGTCCAGCAGGACCGACGTGTGGTGCAGGTGGGTCCGCCGGTCCAGCATCGCCCGCGAGGTGCGGTGGGCGTGCAGGCGGACCCCGGGCTTGGGGTGGCGCAGCAACTCGCCGATCAGGTCCCGTAGTCCGGGGTCCTGGTCGGCGTCCGGACCGGTGTGCGCCTCGGACAGTCGCGTGAGTGCCCGGCGTGTCCCCGCCGGGTCTCCGGTGCGGGCCAGATCCAACAGTTCCTGCCGGGACGGGGGGTGCGGCGCACCGGTCGACGCGGCCGGGCCACGGTCGCGGAGCGCGGCCAGTGCGGCCGCATCCTGTCGCTCGGTGTCCGGACCGCGCAGCGGACCTTCCACGAGGAGCAGTCCGTCCGCGAGGTCTTCGCGCCCTTCGGCGCGCAGCCGGCGGCAGGTCTCCGTGAGCGCGGGGGTGCGCAGCAGGGGACGCCCGGCGAGCAGGTCGAGGAACCCCCAGGTACCGGCGTCGAGGCGGTCGCCGAGGCGCTGGGCCAGTACGTCGGCGGGGACCAGGCTCAGGGCCCGCCCGGCTGCGGAGCTGCCCGCCGGCGGGTCGTGCTCCCACCATTCCAGCAGCAGCGGGACCAGCGGTTCCAGGTCCCACGGGTCGAGTCGGCTCGCCACGAGGGCGACCCTGTCGTGCAGGACCTCCTCCGCGCGCAGTTCCCTCTCGTCGAGGGCGCTCAGTGCGTGGGCCAGGCCGGCGCTGACGGGTACGTCCACGCGGCCGCGCAGGAACGCTCGGAGCACGGGGAGCCTGCACTCGGGCTCGGGCCAATCCAGGAGGGCGAGGGCCGCGGTGTGCCGGCGGTCCTGGGCGGGTGCCCGCAGCATGGCCAGCAGGCGGTCCCGCAGTGCGGTCGATCGGGGTTGGTCGAGGTCGTCGATGTGCACGGTCCTCGGTCGCGGCGCCGGCGCGTGGGCGGTTTCGGTGAGGGTCCAGGGCGGTACGTCGAGGGGCTGGATGTCCGTCATCCAGTCGATGAGGGCTGCGCGGACCTCGGCGCCGGCCGAGGGGTAGACGTCGATCAGCGCGGTCAGGCGCTCCCGGGAGTCCGGGACGGTGCCTTCGTCCTCCCGGCCGAGGCGGTCGCGTCGGCGGAATCCCTCCAGGGCGTCCGGTGTGCGCACCGCGGCATCCAGGGCGGCCCGCCACGCTTCGGCTTCGGCCTCAGCGGTGGTGGTGTCGGTGGCGGCGTCGGCGGTGGCCGACCCGGTGGTCTCAGGCGACCGCGGCGCTGCGAAGGCGGCCCGCAGTGCGGCCCTCTCGGCCTGCCGGGGGCTGGTGCCCAGCCGGGCCGAGGCCAGTGCCCGGTCGAGGTCGGCGCGGACGAGGACCGCGCCGAGGCCGCGCAGCAGCGTCAGTGCGGACGGGCTGTCCGAGGGGGCGCGGGGCAGTGCCCGTACCGCCTCGGCGACGGCCTGCTTCTCGAACGCGGGCAGGGTCGGTGCGACCGCTTCGAGTACCGCCATGAGCGCGTGCCGGTCTTCCGCGCAGGCCCCGGCGAGCCCGTCCAGCAGGACCCCGGTGGACCGGGCGAAGGCGGTCAGTTCCCCGGCCGTCCACGGTGCGGGGCAGAGCCGGAGCGTGAGCCGCAGGACGCGGTCTCGCCCGGCGGGTTGTTCGGCGGCGGCCAGCCGCAGCCAGTCCGCCAGCATGGGCCGAAGCTCCCGGAGCCAGACGGGACGCGGGAGTTCGTGCCGTGCGGCGAGGCGCAGGGCGACCGTCGGCTGCCAGCCCTGCGTCTCCAGCGCCCTGACGTCGGGGTCCGCCCTGCCGTCCACCGCCGGCCGCGGCACGGCGGGCACGGTGATCCCGTGCCGGGCCATGGCCGTCGACAGGTCCCCGGCCGTCCCGGAGGCGAGGCCGACCCGGCCGGTCGCCACCAGGGCGAGCAGGGCGGGCGCGACCGGTGAGGCCTGGTCGTGCAGCGCGAGGACCGAGCGCGCCGGCAGTGTGTGGTCGAGGCCTTCCAGCAGCAGGGCGCGGGCGCGGCCGTCGTCGGTGTGTTCGGCGGCGGCGAGGACGGTCGCCGCGTACGCGTCGCCGAGGACGGCGCGCAGCGCCTCGACGAGCGTGCCGCGCAGCCCCGGATTGTCGTGACGCCCGAGCCGGCGGAGCAGCTCCGGCACCGCCGCGGGGGTGCCCGCGGCGACCAGGACCGTGGCGGCGGTCTTCTTGATGTTCATGTTCGGATGGCCGAGGCATGCGGCGATCGCCCCGGAGGCCCAGCGGGCGCGCGCGTGACCGAGGGCGAGCAGGGCCTGTCGGACGGTCTGGACGTCCTGGGCGGCGGTCAGCGCGATCAGCGTCGCCGACAGCGCCTGCGCGTCGTCCCCCGTGGCGTCCCGGGCGAGCAGCGCGATCACGTGCTTGCGCACGTGCCGGTCGCGGTGGCGCAGTAGGCGGTGCGCCCGCGCACGGGTGCCCGCGTAGGGGGCTCGGAGCAGGAGTTCGACCAGGATCGCCTGCTCGCCGCTCGACAGTCCGGGCCGCTCCAGCAGGTCCAGCGCCATGGTCGCGACGAGGGCGTGCCCCGCCTCCTGTGCGGTCTGCGCGTCGAGCAGGCAGGACGGCCTGATCCGTCCCCGCTCGTGGAGCCGGCGGCCCAGGCCGTGTACGGCGTCCAGGATCTCCTGGGGTACCACGGGCTCCCCGGCCGGCTGTCCGCTGTCGGGCCGCGGGGCGGCTCCGCCCGGCTCCCCGGACGCCGCCAGCTCGCCAACGACGCGTAGCAGCAGGTCCGCGATGACCGGCAGCGTACCGGCGCCGCCGTGGGCGGCCAGTCTGCACAGGGCGGCCACCGGCTCGTCCGGGTCCAGATGGGAGCTCAGGAGCGCCAGTTCGCGCTCGTCCGGCCCGCCGAGGTCCGCCGCGATGCGGGCCGGCAGATCGGTGGGATCGAGGCGTACGAGGAGCGCACGCCGCCGTGCCGGATCGTCGGTCAGATGCCACAGCACCTCAAGTGCCCGGCTGCGCACGGCGCGGAGGTGCGGCGCGATCCCTCCCGTGCCGTTCCGCGTCCGGTCCGCGGCGAGACCGAGCCCTTCCCTGAGAGCCGTCGCCGTACGGGGCCCGCCGATGGCCTCCAGGGCCTCCAGGGCCGCCGCGGGCGCCGATGGCAGGAGGGCGATCACCGCGGCCTCGGCATCCGCGTGGCGCAGCGCACGGATCGCGTCGAGGAACGGCCCCGGCACGGGGGCCGAGGGAAGGACCCGGGTGACCGCGTCCCCGATCGGGAGCTCCCCCGCCCCCTGTCCGGCCAGGGCGACCAGCAGCGCGAGCCGACGCGGCCAGCCCGGATCGGCGGCGGGCGCGTCCACCAGGACGCGGAGCATCTCCCGTCGGCAGGTGAACAGGATCGTCGCGACCTCGTGGGGCGCGATCGTGTGATCGGCCAGCGCCAGGCCGATGAGGGACGGGACCTGCGGGCCGTCCGGGAAGTGCCCGCGCCGGTGGAGCCCGCGCAGGCAGGTCATCGCCGGACCGCCGAACAGCAGCGGGTCGCGGGCGGCGACGGCCGTCAAGGCGCCGATGTCCTCGCGGTCGGCCAGCTCACCGAGCCGTTCCATCGCGCGTCGGCGAAGACCCGGCGGCAGACCCGGATCGTCGATGACCTGCCACAGCAGGCCGCGGTGTCCGTGGTGGGCGGCGGCCGTGAGTGCGGCGTCGGCGGCCTCGGGCCGTGCGGTCGCCGAAGCGGCGGCGAGGAAGGACGACAGCCGGCTCGGGGGGATCGGATCCAACGCCGCCCAGGGTTCGGCGAGTTCCGCCAGTGCTGCGGCGACGAGGTCGGCGCTGCCCGCGCCGAGCAGGGTGATCACGTGGGCGCGGACCCGTACGGGAGCCAGCAGGCCGGCGTGCAGCCCCTGCCGGGCCAGCCGCAGCGCATCGGCCTGGAACACCGGGTCGCCGCTGTCCACCAGCTCCTTCACGAGGGCCTCGGGCCGGTGCGCGGACGTGACGGCCGCTTCCCGCACGGCCTGGTACAGCAGTTCGCCCGGAGGCTCCTCCCGGAACACTCCCGCCGGATCGTTCATGAGCTCGGCGCGCAGCCAGGCGATCCGTACCCGAACCGGCAGCCCGGCCGTACGCCACGACGGCCGGCGGGGCTCCGGGAGGTAGGGGCCCAGTCGTTCGTGGAGCCGCGCCAAGAGGAGCGCCTCCTCCGGGGCCACCCCGGCCGGCGATGCCGGCAGCAGGCCCGCGAGTTCGGCCATCTCCTGCTCGTCGCCCGCCCGGTCCGAGGTGACGCGCTCGGACAGGAGGACCAGGCCCAGGTACCGCACGCGGGAATCCTCGTGCCGGACGAGGAGTCCGAGGACGGCGGGCCGGCAGACCTGCGCGTCGAGATGGCGGGCCAGCCAGCCGACGTCGGCCCGGCGCACCGCGTCGAGGAAGGCCCCGTCCGTCGGCGTCGTCATCGTCGCCTTCATCGTCGTCGCCCTCATCGTCGTCGCCATCGCCGTCATCGTCGGACTCTAACCGGGACGTTCCCGGCGCCGGCAACTTGATTTCGCGCGCTGATGGCGAGGCCGGAGGGGGCGGCGACCGGGCGCGCGGAGTCTGAGCGCGACCGACGGAGCGGCCGGGGACGGCCCACGTGTTTGTTCCAGTACGGCGATGGAGGCGACGGAGGCGGCTACCCGGAGAGCGAGCCCCAAGCGGTCAGATCCAGCCCCGTCGGGCCGCGATCGCTCCCGCCTGAAAGCGGTTGGCCGCGCCGAGTTGGTCGTGCAGGCGGCTCATCCGGCGGCGCATGGTGCGGACCGACCAGCCCAACTGGCGGGCTATCGCCTCGTCCTTCAGGCCGCTGACCAGCAGGGCGAGTAGCAGCCGGTCCTCCTCGCCGGGTTCCCCGGACTCCTCGCCGGGGGCCGTCGCCTCCGGCGGGGCGAGGAGCGGGGTCGCCAGGGTCCAGCACAGCCGCCAGTAGTCCGTGAGCGCGTCGAGCAGCGAGGACGGGCGGATCACCGCCGCCCGTACGTCCGTCAGGTCCAGCGACAGGGGCATCAGGGCCAGCGCGTCGTCCGCGATCGCCAGCTTGATGCGCAGTCCGGGCAGCACCCTGGCCTGCTCCCCCTGGGCGACCAGCCGCCGGATGTCGTCCAGTACGCCCGGCCACTCCAGCGCCTCCGGGGCGTACACCGCGCGGTACGTCAGACCGCCGCGCATCGCCGTCTCCTCCACCGGATTGGCGGTGGTCAGTGCGTAGGGCGGCCGGTCCAGGGTGCGGACCTGCTGCTTCGCCTCCTGCTGGAGCCGTACGAACCAGCGGCCCAGCGCCTCCCGGCCGGAGACGATCTCGACCTCCTTGGCGTCGCCGCGCCGGGCGGCCTCGAAGAGTCCGGCCAGCTCGCCGGCGGCCGACCGTACCCGGCCCAGTTCCATCGTGCGCTCCTGGATCAGCGCTTCCACCGCGTGCTGCGGGTCGATGGCCGCGTAGCGCCGCCGGGGGCCGGACAGCCGTCCGACCAGCCCGCGGTCGTGCATCCGGTCGAGGGCTCGCGCCACCCGCTCCGAGGACGCGCCGAGCTCGCCCGCGAGCTCGGCGGGCGCGGCCGCCTGCCGCGCGAGCAGTGCGCGGTAGACCTGTTCGTCGAAGGCGTCGATACCGACGGCAGCCAGTTCCTGGGACATGCGGGCCATCGTGGCCCACCTGTGCCAGCGGCAGCAATGGGCCACAGGGAATCGTTGCCCTATCCGGACCGGGCCGCATTAGGTACCGCCTATGGGTCACTCACACCGAAGAACTGCGCACATGGGCCTGGTGGCCGCGGTGCTCGGCGGACTGCTCGTCTCGGTCCCGCCGGCCGTCGCCGCCCCCGATCCCGAACCGGATCCCGCGAGCCAGGGCACGCAGCGGGTCATCGTCGAGCTCGAGGGCGCCGCCGGGCTGGAGGCCGCGGCCGGCTCCGCCAAGAACGCCGGGAACGCGAAGGCCGCCGAGGTGACGGCCGCGCGCAAGAACCTGACCGGCAAGCACGACGCGCTCCTGGCCGGGGCGAAGGACGCCGGCGTCACCGCCAAGTCCGTACGCCGGCACACGCTGCTGCTCAACGCCGTGGCCATGACCGTCGGGGCGCAGGACCTGGCGAAGCTGCGGAAGCTGCCGGGCGTGAAGTCCGTCAGCCCCGCCGGCACCTCGCGCGCCCTGGACACCGACGCCAACGAGGTCGTGGGCAACCCGGCCCTGTGGGCCCGGGAGGACCCCGGCGGCGCCAAGGTCACCGGCAAGGGCGTCACCGTCGCCGTGATCGACACCGGGGTCGACTACACCCACCCCGATCTGGGCGGCGGCTTCGGTGAGGGCCACAAGGTCGTCGGCGGCTGGGACTTCGTTGACAACGATGCCAACCCGATGGACGACAACGGCCACGGCACCCATGTCGCGGGCATCGTCGCGGGCAAGGCCGCAGCCTCGGGCGGCATCACCGGCGCCGCGCCGGACGCCGAACTGCTGGCGTACAAGGTGCTCGGCGCGAACGGCAGCGGTGACGACTCCGGCATCATCGCGGCCATCGAAGCGGCGATCGACCCGGCCAACCCGCACCGCGCCGACATCATCAACATGAGCCTCGGCAACAGCGCCGGGACCGCGAGCGACCCGCTCTCCCGGGCCGCGTCCGCGGCCGTGGACGCCGGCGCCCTGGTCTTCGCCTCGGCCGGCAACTCCGGTCCCGGCTACTGGACCGTCGGCTCCCCGGCCGCCGCCCCCGGCGTCATCGCCGTCGGCGCCTCCACCAGCGGGATCCGGCTGCCCGTCCTCACGGTGGCGGGCGACACCCTGCAGAGCTACCGCGGCGGACGGTCCGCGAACCCGCCGGCCGCGCCGGTGACCGCCGGGGTCGTGAACATCGGCATGGGCACCGCGGAGGACTGGGCGAAGGCGGGCGACGTCACCGGCAAGGTCGTGCTGTACGCGATCCCGCCGGCCGTGAACCCGTACGACGTGTGGTCCGAGGAGCTGGAGACCTGGCGCGAGGCCGAGCGCCGCGGAGCCGCCGCCCTGGTGGGCGGCGTCGGCGGCGGAGGCGGCCCGGTCGTGTTGGGCGGCAAGAGCCGCGCGAACCCGCTCCAGCCTCAGCGCGAAGGGGCACCCGCCCGCACCGCGGCCGCCGGCCGGAGCGAGGTGCTGCTCGGTGCCACGCCCGCGGAGTCCGGCGACTCCCTGCGCCTGGACCGGCTGGTGGTGGCCGGCGTGGACCCCGAGACGGGCGGGCGGCTCGCCTCGCTGGCCGAGTCGGGCGGCACGCTGGTGCTCGGCGGCCGCGACTCCACCGACGAGATGGCCTCGTTCTCCTCCCGCGGCCCGGACTCCGAACGGCTCGGCCTGAAGCCCGAGATCGTCGCCCCCGGCGTCGAGATCCTCTCCGCGGTGCCCAAGAGCATCGAGCCCACGGGCTACCGGCGGATGTCCGGCACCTCGATGGCCTCGCCGCTCGCCGCGGGCTCCGCGGCGCTGCTGCGCCAGCTGCACCCGGACCGCCCCGCGGACCGGCTGCGCGCCGAGGTGATCGGTTCCGCGAAGCCGCTCGACGGCCCCGACCTGCAGTCGCAGGGCAGCGGCCGGCTCGACACCGCCGCCGCGGCCCGGACCGGGCTGTACGCCTCCCCCGCCACCGTCTCCTTCGGCCTGGCCCACATGGACCAGCCGAAGGTCACGGGCAGCCGTGAGGTCACCTTCCACAACACCGGCGGCGCACCTCTGCGCGGCAAGGTGACCGTCACCGGCCCCGCCACCGTCACCCCGGACCACGTCGACATCCCGGCGGGCGGCACCGCGAAGGTCACGCTGACCGTCGAGCGCGACCGGCCGGACGTCACGGACTACGCCACCAACTACCTGAGCGGCCGCGTCACCCTCACCCCCGAGACCCCCGGGGAGGGCGGGGCGCTCACCGTCCCGTACCTGATGGCGGCGATCCCGCTGTACGTGGACCCGGCCGAGGACCCGTCCAACGACGGCTCCACCACCGTCTACGTCTACAGCCCGACGCCCCTCACCACCCCGCCGGTGCTGACGGTCACCCCGCCCAAGGGCAAGGCCTACACCAAGGCGACGGCGCCCACCTCGGACCCGTCCTACTACCGGGCCGATTTCACGGGCCTCGGCTCGGGCGTCCACACGATGACCGCCCGCGCCACCACCTCCACCGCCGTGCGCCAGTACGGTACGGGCGCCTTCGAGGTGACCCTGGCGGCGTCCAAGGCCAAGAACTGGAAGGCGGTCGGCCCGAACAGCGCCGTGGGCACCACCCAGCTGGCCCCCGGCGCCCCGGACCGGGCCGTGATGACCCTGGGCACCCGCCCGGGCGCCTGGCTCACCACCGACGGCGGCAAGAACTGGCAGCAGCGGGGCCACACCCCGGTCAGCAACGCGCTGACCGAGCCCTCCCTGGTCATCGACTCCCGCAATCCGAACCGCTGGTGGGAAGCCGTGGTCAGCGCGCACCCGTCGGCGTTCCCGGAGGGCGGCGCGCTGATGCGCACCGAGGACAGCGGCCGCAGCTGGGAGCGGATGGCCGGTCCGCCGGCCCCCATCACCGAGCTGAGCGCCGATGCCCGCACCCGCGTACTGCTCGCCACGTCCGAGTACACCGGTGAGCGGTTCGTCAGCCGGGACCGGGGCGCCACCTGGACACCGGTCGACCTCACGGGGATCACCGGGTACGTCGCCAAGAGCGTGATCGGCGGCGATGACCTGTACCTCTGGGCCGGCCAGGCGATCTGGGTGATCCGCGACTTCGTCACCGGCGCCCCCAAGCCCGCGCAGAAGGTCTTCCAGACCACGCCGCGCGTGCAGCTCATCGGCGGTTTCGACGCCGACGGCGCGCTGCTCGCCATCAAGGTGCAGGGCCAGGACTCGGGCCTGTACGTGAGCCGTGACGGGGGCCGCAGCGTCGAGAAGACCAGCCGCACCTTCAGCGGTCTGGTCGACGTCTCCGGCGGCGACATCTACCAGGACGACCTGAGCGGAACCGGCGCCCTGAGCCGCGACGGCGGGCGTACGTGGACCACGACCGCGCAGCCCGTACCGGGTTCGGTGGTCTACGACTACGACCGCTGGGCCGACGGCTCCCACACGATCGGCTCCGGCGGCGCCGGTCTCTTCCGCTCCACCCGGGAGGGCGGCTACCGAAGGATCGGTGTCCAGGGCGAGTCCGTGCCCGCGCTGGCGACCTTCGGGAACCAGCTCCTCGCCGGGACCTCGGTCGGCACCTACCGCACCACGGTGCCCGCCGCGAACCCCGAGTGGGGTGCGGCGGAGCGCGAGGGCACGACCGGTAGCAATGTC
Source organism: Streptomyces sp. NBC_00086 (assembly GCF_026343255.1). NCBI lineage: Bacteria > Bacillati > Actinomycetota > Actinomycetes > Kitasatosporales > Streptomycetaceae > Streptomyces > Streptomyces sp. NBC_00086. The sequence continues at coordinate 1,493,862 of NZ_JAPELZ010000001.1, forward strand.
GTCGGCTTCCAGCCGTCCGCTGCGGACCCGAAGTCCGGCTGGCAACTGGTCAACCACCTCTACAACGTGGTGCTGCAGAAGACCGCGGACGCCGGCCGGACCTGGTCGGACGTGGCCACGCGCGAGGCGAACGGCACCGCGTTCCTGGTCGACCCCGGGAACCCGGACCGGATGATGATCTCGTACAAGAGCTCCGACTCGGCGGGCCTGTACACCACCACCGACGGCGGAGCCCACTGGAAGACCTTCGACCAGGGCCGCTACTACGACACCATCGTGGCCGACCCCGGCAAGCCCGGGCGGATCTGGTTCGGCGGCTGGTGGGGGCTGTTCCACTCGGACGACTTCGGGGCCACCATGACCCGGGTGTCCGAAGCCGAGGTGCACGCCATCGAGTTCACGGCGGGCGCCATGGTCACGGGCGGCCAGGCGATCCGGGTCAGCAAGGACGGCGGCAAGACCTTCACCAAGGCCGACACCGGCGCCCTGCGGATCAGCGTCTCCGACCTCCTCAAGGTCGGCAACACCCTCTACGCGGGCACCAGCACCCGCTGGATGGACTTCACCCCCACCGGCGGGCGCGGTGTGCTGCGCTCCACCGACTCCGGGCTGACCTGGCACAACGTCTCCCGCTCGATGCCGAACAAGGACGTGCTGTCCCTGGCGGCCTCGCCCGACGGCCGGTACCTCTTCGCCGGCGTCGACCAGGGCGGCGTCCACCGCCTGGAGCTGGACGACTGAGGTCGCCCTTCACGGTTCGGAGCGTCACGGTCCGGAGCCTCGCGGTCCGGGCCGTGACGCTCCGGGCCGGTGCGGCCGCCGTACGACAAGGCGGCCGCGCCGGCCCGGACTTCGCGGTCGACGCGATCTTGACAAGTCTTCATGGGCATGACACCAGTGGAAGCCGCACCACTCCACCTCCCGTCAGCGGCACCACACCCCGAAGGGGGCGATCAGCGCATGCCCACGCCTGAGAGCGCGGAACACGACTACGACGTCGTCATCAGCGGAGCCAGCCTCGCGGGCAGTGCCGCGGCGATCCTGCTCGCCCGGCGCGGCGTCCGCGTCGCACTGCTGGAGCGCCGATCGGACCCAGGGGCGTACAAGGTGCTGTGCACCCACTCCATCACCGCCAACGCCCATCCGGTGCTGGACGAACTCGGGCTCCTCCCCGCCCTGAAGGAGGCCGGAGCCCTCGGCAACGAGGCCCGCTGGTACACCCGTTGGGGATGGATCGAGCCGAAGGCGGCCCCGGGAGGACCCGAGTTGCCGCACGGGTACAACGTCCGGCGCAGCACCCTCGACCCGTTGATCAGGTCCCGTGCCGAGCAGACCCCCGGCGTCGATCTGCTGCTCGGCCACCGCGTGACCGGGCTGCTCCGGGAAGCCGGACGGACGGTCGGGGTCCGCGCGTCGACCCCGCACGGCGAGCGCGAGATCCGGGCCCGTCTGGTGGTCGGCGCCGACGGCAAGGACTCGGCCGTGGCGGAGTTCGCCGGGATCCGCACCCGGAAGTACGAGAACACGCGGTTCGGCTACCTCGCGCACTACCGCGGCCTTCCGCTGCCCGGCGGGGTCGGCCAGACCTGGTTCCTCGAACCGGACATGGCGTACGCCTTCCCGAACGACGACGGGGTGACCGTCATCGCGGTGCTCCCGGACAAGAAGCGGCTCCCGGCCTTCCGGGAGGACCTGGAGGGCAGCTTCTCCGCGTTCGTCCGGGCCCTGCCCGAGGCGCCGCCCATCGACTCCGCCGAGCGCGTTTCGAAGATCATCGGCGCGGTCGACTACCCCCTCCTCAACCGCAAGCCGACCGCACCGGGCATCGCGCTCGTCGGCGACGCCGCCCTCACCGGCGACCCCCTGTGGGGAGTGGGATGCGGGTGGGCCCTGCAGAGCGCGCAGTGGCTGGCCGAGGCGGTCGCCCCCGCACTGACCGGCCGGGGCGATCTCGACAAGTCGCTCTCCCGGTACGGGCGCAGGCACCAGTGGCGGCTTCGCGGGCACCAGGGCCTGGCGGTCGACTTCGCCAAGGCCCGTCCGTTCAATCCCGGGGAGAAGCTGGTGTTCTCGGCGGCGGCCCGCGATGCGTCGATGGCGCGGCACATGCACCGGTTCGCGTCCCGGCTGATCGGTCCGGCGCGCTTCTTGAACCCCCTGGCGCTGGCCAGGGCCTCGGCAGTCAACTTCAGGCATCGCGGGGCGCCCGGAGCGCCGGACGGTCCGGAGGGCGGCCGGGCGACCGCCTGACGGGGATCGGCCCGATACGGCTCGACCGGATCAACTCCGCTGGGCCCCGCGCCCGCTGCGGGCCGGCAGCAGAACGCGGACGTCGAGTCCCCCGCCCGCGCGGGGCGTGGCCACGATCTCGCCGTGGTGCGTGGCGGTGATCGCCCGGACCACGGCGAGCCCGAGCCCGAACCCGCTGCCGCGCTCCCGGCCCTGGTGGAACGGTGCGAACAGGGCGGGCACCTCCTCCGGCAGCAGGACGGGGCCGGTGTTGGAGACCTCCAGGAACACCGTGCCGTCCGCGGCTCCGGTCCTGATCACCGCGGTGCCGTCGTGGTGGTTGTGGCGCACCGCGTTGGCCAGCAGGTTGAGCGCGACCTGCCGGAGCAGCGCGGGGTCCCCGTCCAGCGGCGCGGGCCCCGCGTCGAGCGTGACCCGGATCCCGGCGCTGCCGGCCTCCTCCGCCAGCTCCTGGGCCGCGGCCCGGGCGGCGTCCGCCAGATCCGTCGACCGCAGCGCCAGCCCGGCGGTCTCCGCACGCGCCAGGGTCAGCAGGGCCGCGATCAGCCGCTCGATCCGCACGTTGGCGTCCAGCGCGCGGAGCACCGAGGGCCGCAGGTCGTCGGGGACCCTGCCGCGGGCCAGGGGGATCTCCAGCGCGGTGCGCAGTACGGTCAGCGGGGTCCGCAGCTCGTGCGAGGCGTGCGCGGTGAAACTGCGCTGGGCCGTGAAGCTGCGGTCGAGCCGGTCCAGCATGGCGTCGAAGGTGTCGCCGAGTTCGCGGATCTCGTCGTACGGACCGTCCAGCGCGAGCCGCTCGTCCAGGCTGCTGCCGGTGCTGATCCGCCGTGCGGCCGCGGTCACCTGGTGGAGCCGGAGCAGGGAGCGGTGGCTCGCCCACCAGGCCAGCAGGGCGGCGAGCGCCGTGAAGACGGTGAGCAGCACCGCGGAGCGGGCCAGCAGGTCGCCCAGGATGGCGTGCTGGAAGTTGTCGAAGGCCTCGGCTGGGGTCGTGAGGGCGGCCTGAGTGGACCCCGGGGGTACGTCGGCGGTCCCCGGGGGCACCTCGGCCGCCTCCGGGGGCACCTCGACCGTCCCCGAATCGGGGAACGGTGCCTCCGGCATTCCGGCGGACGCGATGATGATGTCGCGGTTGGCCTCGATGAGCTGGCGCGAGCTGAGCCAGTTCAGCGCCAGCACCCCGCAGCCGAGTACCGCGAAGACTGCCGTGGTCACCAGGGTCAGCCGGGCGCGCAGCGGGAGGCGGCCGGGGCGGAGGCGGAGGCGAAGGCGGCTCACAGCCGGTATCCGTAACCGGTGTCGTGCACGATCAGCGGCGGATCGCCGATCTTGCGGCGCAGCGCGTGCACGGTGACCCGGACCGCCGTGGTGGCCGGGTCGAGTCCGGTGTCCCACAGCCGCTCCCGCAGTTCCTCGGTGGTGACCGGGGCGCCGTCCGCGGCCAGCAGCAGTTCCAGGACGCCCAGTTCCTTCGGCGTCAGGTGCAGCGGGCGGCCGTCGCGTTCGGCGACGCGGCGCACCGTGTCGAGGCTGATTCCGCGCCGGCTGAGCACGACCTCGGCCCGGCCGGCCGCGGCGCGGCGGCCGAGCGCGCGCAGCCGGGCGACGAGCTCCAGGTAGGAGAAGGGCTTGGTCATGTAGTCGTCGGCGCCCTGACCGAGACCTTCGACCAGGTCGGACAGGGTGTCCGCGGCGGTGAGCATCAGGATCCGGGCGGGGTGGTCCATCGCGAGGAGCGCGCGGCACACGGCGTCGCCGCCCAGTCCGGGCAGGTCCCGGTCCAGGATCACCACGTCGTAGTCGGCCTCACCGGTCCGCCGGAGCGCCTCCAGGCCGTCGTGGGCGAGGTCGCAGAGCATCCCCTCGTCGCGGAGCCCTTCGGCGAGCATCACGGCCAGTTCCCGCTCGTCCTCGACAATCAGCACCCGCATCGCGTCCCGCTCCGTTCGCCCGTGCCGCCGCTGTTCCCTGCGGGCCGGCGCCGGGGACCAGCCTGCCCGCCGGGGGGTTAGCCGGTGGTTAGGCGCGCGATCACCGGTGGCTCACCGCGCGAACCGTAGAACTTGGGCGTTCATCGGCAACGCTCAGGGAGTGTGGGACATGCGAAGCTCATCCGCCGCGATACGCGAACGGTCCGTACGAGGTCTACGAGGCCTGCGCGCACTGCCGGCCGCGGCCGCCACGGCGGCGGTGCTGGCCCTGGCCGGCTGCTCCGCCGCCGCCCCGGCGCCCGAGGTCGCCGGGGGCGAGCGCGGGGGTCAGAGCAAGCCGCAGGACGACAACGCGGTCCGCCGGGCCTGGGTGGACTGCATGCACAAGCAGGGGCAGACGAGCGTAGAGCAGGACAAGGACGGCAACATCGGCTTTCCGGCGGCGAGCACGGACACGGGTCTGCCGTCCGGGTACGACGCCGCGAGCAGGCTGTGCGACGAGAAGGTGCCCGGCATCCACCAGGTCCAGCAGGCCGACAACGCCAAGTACGTCGAGATGGCCCGCAAGTGGGTCGAATGCGCTCGCAAGAACGGCTACGCCGACATGCCGGACCCCGATCCCAAGGAGGGCGTGGTCGTCATCCCGCGCGCCGTGTTCGACGCGGCCAAGTGGGACGCCGCCGCGCGCGCCTGCGATGCGCAGTTCCCGCTGCCGGGCTACCGGATCGGTGAGTGACCGTGACCCGGACGGTGGAGCCCGTGGAACCCCTTGAACCTGCGGGGCCCCTTCGGCCCGAGGAACCCGCGGAGCCCGCGGAGCCCGCGGAGCCCGTAGCGCGCCGGAAGAAGCGCGGCAGGGTCCTCGTCCCGCTGCTGCTCGTCGCCGTGCTGGCCGGGGCCGGGGCCGTCGCCGTCGCCCGCCCGTGGGACCGCGGCACCGGGGGGACCGAGCGGGACGGCGTGGAGTTCGGCCTCGCCCCGGTGGAGCAGGGCTCGCTGTCCAGCAGCATCCAGCTCACCGGCTCGCTCGTGTACGACGCGCCCACCCCCGTCCTCCCGGCCGGCAGGGGCACCCTCACGGGGCTGCCGGCCGTCGGCGCCGTCGTCAAGGCCGGACAGAGGCTCTACGAGGTGGACGGACAGCCGGTGGTGCTGATGGTCGGCGACCGCCCGATGTGGCGCGATCTGGGCCCGGGTGTTCCCGCCGGCTCCGACGTGGAGCAGCTGAAGCGCAACCTGCTCCGGCTGGGCCACGCCAAGGGACTCGGCTTGGCCGCCGACCGGAAGTTCACCCCGGACACCGCCACTGCCGTGAAGCGCTGGCAGAAGTCCCTGGGCCTGAAGGAGACCGGCACGGTCCCCCTCGGCGGCATCACCATGCTGCCGCAGGAATCCGTACGCGTGCAGCAGGTCGGCGCGCAGCTCGGCGCGGCCCTTGCCGGTTCCCCGGTCATGACCGTCACCCGCGAGGGTCTGGTGGTCACCGCGCAGCCGGCCGAGAACCAGCTCTCCCGGTTCAAGCCGGACGGGCGGGTCCGGGTCAAACTGGCCGACGGCTCCGCCGTCGACGGCCGCATCCGTTCGCTGATCCGCGGCTCAGGCTCCGGCTCCGGCTCCGGCGGGGAGGGCGGCGGCTCCGGCGAGGGCCAGGGCCAGGGCCAGGGTGGAGCCAAGACCACCGTGACGATCGTGCTCGACGCCCAGGAACAGGCGCAGCGGGCAGGGCAGTCCACGGTCTCGATCACCGTGGTGGGCGACACCGCCGAGCACGCGCTCATCGTTCCGGTCACCGCGTTGCTCGCCCTGGACGGCGGCGGCTACGGCGTGCGGGTCTCCGACGGCCCCACCCCACGGCTGGTCAAGGTCCAGCTCGGCCTGATAGCCGACGCGAAGGCGCAGATCACGGGCGACGTCCGGCCCGGCGCGCAGGTGGTGATCCCGAAGTGACGGCTCCCTTCGCGGCGAACGCCGCCCCCGTCCTGGAGTTGTCCGCCATCGTCAAGGAGTACCCGGGCACGCCGCCGCTGCGGATCCTGCACGGCATCGACCTCACCGTCGAAGCCGGTGAACTCCTCGCCGTCGTCGGCCCGTCCGGCTCCGGCAAGTCCACCCTCCTCGCACTGCTCGGCTCGCTCGACCGGCCCACCTCGGGCCGGCTCCGCTTCGAGGGCCGCGATCTGGCCGGCCTGTCCGACCGGGAGCTGGCCGCGCTGCGGGCGCACCGGATCGGTTTCGTGTTCCAGCAGTTCTTCCTGCTGTCCGGACTCACCACGGTCGAGAACGTCGCGACCGGGCTGCTGTACGCCGGGGCGCCGGTCTCCGAGCGGCGCGCGCGGGCCGTCGAGGCGCTGCGCGCCGTGGGCCTCGGGCACCGGCTGGACCACCATCCCGACCAGCTCTCGGGCGGTGAGAAGCAGCGCGTGGCGATCGCCCGCGCGCTGATCGGCCGCCCGGCGCTGCTGCTCGCCGACGAGCCCACCGGGGCCCTGGACAGTGTGTCCGGCGCCGCCGTGGTCGAGCTTCTGCACACCCTCAACGCGGGCGGCACCACGGTGGTGGTCATCACCCACGACCGTTCGCTGGCCGCCTCGTTCCCCCGGCGGGTCGGCATCCAGGACGGCCGCATCGAGTTCGACGAACATCTCCCGGAGCCCGCCGGAGCCGGCCGATGAAGCACCGACCGAGGAAGGGCGGACCTATGCGGGGCCGACCGATGGAGATGCCTCGCACCCGGCTGCGCCCCATGGACCTGCTGCGCCTGGGCATGATCGGGCCGCGTACCCGCAAGATGCGTACCGCCCTGTCCGCGCTGGGCATCTCGCTGGGCATCGCCGCCGTGGTCGCGGTCACCGGCATCTCGAACTCCAACCAGCAGCACCTGCTGGCACGGCTGGACCAGCTCGGCTCCAACCTGATCACCGTGGCCCCCGGCAAGGGGCCCGACCAGCAGCCGGTGCCGCTCCCGCTCACCGCGGAGAAGATGCTCTCCGCCATCGCGCCCGTGCAGCGGACCACCGCCACCGGGGCCACCAAGGCCCAGGTGTACCGCAACGACCTGGTGCCGGCGCAGCAGACCGGCAGCCTCACCGTGCTGGCCGCGCGCCTCAACCTGCTGGAGGTGCTGCGCGCCGAACTGCACACCGGCCGGTGGCTGGACGCCGCGAGCGAGAACCTCCCGGTGACCGTGCTCGGCGACCAGGCCGCCCAGCGCCTCGGCGTCACCGGACCGGGCGAACGGGTGTGGCTGGGCGGACAGTGGTACCAGGTCCTCGGCATCCTCGCTCCGAACGAACTCGCCCCCGAACTGGGCACCGCGGCCCTGGTCGGCTGGCCCCAGGCGGTCGCCCACCTGGGAGCGGACGGCAGCGCCGCGACCGTCTACCTGCGGTCGTACTCCGAACGCGTGCCCCAGGTCCAGGCGGTGGCCGCGGCCAGCGCGAACCCCGCCAGCCCGACCATGGTCGCGGTGAGCCGGCCGTCCGATCTCCTGCTGGCCCGCACCGAGACGGAGAACAGCCTCACCGCACTCGTACTCGTCCTGGCCGGCGTGGCGTTGCTGGTGGGCGGTGTCGGGATCGCCAACACGATGGTCGTCGGCGTCATGGAACGCCGCGGCGAGATCGGGCTGCGCCGCGCCCTGGGCGCCCGGGGCGGCCAGATCTCGGCGCAATTCCTGCTGGAGGCCGTGCTGATGGGCTTCATCGGCGGGATGGGCGGGCTGCTCCTCGGCAGCCTGACCGTGTACGGCTACGCGCTGGTCCAGGGCTGGCCCGCGGCCATCCCGCTCTACACCCTGGTCGCCGGGCCCTCGGTCTCGGTGGTGGTGGCCGCCCTGGCCGGGCTCTATCCGGCGCTGCGGGCCGCCCGGGCCTCCCCCACGGACGCGCTGCGCTCGGCGTGACGCCCGCGGGTCCGCGCGGGCCGGGGCCTTCGCGGTACAAGTGCGCAGGTCCGGGATAGGGTGCCGCCGACGGATGTACTCGGTGGGGTGGGGCGGGACATGACACTGCGGGACGGGGATCCGCGCGCGATCGGCGGGTATGTCCTGATCGCCCGGCTGGGTTCCGGCGGGATGGGCACGGTGTACTCGGGGCGGGCCGCTTCCGGGCGGCTCGTCGCGGTGAAGCTGGTGCACCAGCAGTTCGCGGACGACCCGGAGTTCCGGACCCGGTTCCGGCAGGAGGTGGCGGCCGCCCGGCGGGTGAGCGGGGCCTTCACCGCCGCGGTGGTGGACGCCGACCCGGACGCGGAACGGCCCTGGATGGCCACCCAGTTGGTGCCGGGGTGGACCCTGGGCGCGCGGGTGAAGGCGGACGGGCCGCTGCGCGGCAGCGCGCTGCGCGTGCTCGCGCTGGGACTGGTGGAGGCGCTGCGCGAGCTGCACACCACCGGGGTGATCCACCGTGACCTGAAGCCGGACAACGTCATGCTGACGGACGACGGGCCGCGGGTCATCGACTTCGGGATCTCGCGGGCGGCCGGGCAGCAGACGCTGACCTCGACCGGGCAGATCCTGGGGACGCCGCCGTACATGTCGCCGGAGCAGCTGTCGGCCCCGGCCCGGGTGCGGGCCTCGTCGGACGTGTTCTCACTGGGCTCGGTACTGGCGTTCGCGACGACCGGGCGGGGGCCCTTCGACGCGGAGTCGCACTACATGACGGCCTACCGCGTGGTGTCGGAGGCGCCGGACATCGCGGAGCTGGCCGATCCGCTACGGGCCGTGGTCGCGGCCTGCCTGTCCAAGGAGGCGGCCGCCCGGCCGGGACCGGACGAGCTGCTGGCCGCGCTGGCGCGGATCCCGGCGGCCGACTGGGAGAACCCGCTCCGCGAAGGCGACGGCCGCGGCGGGGAAACCCGTAAGCCCGTCGGGGCCGGGACCTGGACCGGCTCGCGGGCCGGCGACGAAGCGGGGCCGGGGGCGGGCGGCGACGCCGGCGCTGACGCACGTACAGACGCGGGCACAAACGCGGACGCGGACGCCGACGGCACCGGAACCGCCGCGTCCCGGGAAGGGACCGGGGACACCGGCGGGCCGCTCACCCGGCCTTCGGGGCCCCCGACCGGCCCCGCCGGCGACCCGGTGGCCCTGCGGCCACGGCGGATGTCCGGGCCGCGCCGACGCGCCCTGCTCACCGGGGTACTCGTGGCTTCGCTGCTGGTCGGCGGCGGGTACTACTTCGGGTTCGCCCCGCGGGAGGGCGGCACACGGGACGACGCCAAGGCCCCCGCCTCGTCCTCCGGAACACCCGGCCCCTCCGGCGGCGCATCGCGTACGCCCTCCCAGCCGACGCCCACCGGGAGCCTCGCCCCGTACCTGGCCACCGACGGCGGCAGCCCGGGCGGCAGCCGTGCCTACGCGGACTCCCCCGCCCGGCGCCCCGCCGGGTGGCGGGCCTGGGACGGCATCAAGGAGATGGCGTCCTGCGTGTACGCGGCCTACTCCCTGGTGTGCACGTCGCCCGACCCCGGCAAGGACCATTCGGGCGACGGGCTCAACCGGTACGACGCGGCGACGGGCAAGCTGCTGTGGGGGCAGCTGCTGCAGGACGGTGTGGACGGGCAGCCCCCGCTGGTGGCACCCGGGACGGTGGCCGGAACCCACACGGTGATCGTGCCCGGCAGCAAGGGGTTCACCGCGCTGGACCTCGCCGAAGGCACCCCCCGGTGGGAGTTCCCCACCAAGGAGAAGCTGAAGCGGGCGGTCCTGGACGCCGACGGCAGCCGGGTGTTCGCGGTCTCCGCCTCCGGCACGGTCACCGCCCTGGAGACCCGGTACGGCAAGCTCCTGTGGCAGCAGCCGGTGTCCGGATCCGAGGACGGCTACCCGGCGCTGAGGGTCGACGGGGACCGGGTGTACGTACAGGGGCGGACCCAGAAGGCCGACATGGGGTTCCAGACCTTCGTGACCGCCCTCGACGGGGCCACCGGGAAGAAGCTGCCGTTCGGGACCCCCCAGGACGGCACCCGGTTCGCGATGCCCGGGACCTGCGAGACCCGTGGGCTCACGCTGGCCAGGGATGTGTACGACGACACCGTCTTCCTGTGCAGCAAGGAGAACGGGGCGGGTGTGCTGCGCGGCGAGCCGGCCCATCAGCGGAGCGCGGACCTCCCGTACGCCGGAACGACCCTGTCCGGGCCCGCCGCGGCCGGGGACAAGGTCTACCTGATGGCGACCGCGGCGGGCGGCGAACCGGGCTTCATGGAGCTCAACCAGGAGTCCGGCGGCGCCGTGTGGCGGATTCCGCTGGCGAAGGAGTGCACCGACCCGGAACGCCCGGAGGCCGCGAACGCGGTGGTGGTGACCGACGGGCTGGCCTACGTACGGTGCCGGACCTCGGGCGTGGTCATCGACCTGGCCTCCCGCAAGCAGACGGGCAGGTTCACCGTCCCGGGCGGCGTCCGCCCGGGAACGGACGGCCCGGCCGGCTTCCTGGTGGTGGGCGGAATCGTCTTCACCCCCACCGCCAAGGGGTGGTCCTCCGTCGAACCCTCCCCGGTCTAGCGGGTGTTCTCCGGGAGGATCAGGATCCAGACGATCTCTAGCCGACGCCGGGGATCTGGCGGTCCCTGAACGCCGTCCGGACCGCGTCGGCGGCGCTCGTCCCGTACATGCTCCGTGCGGTGGCGATCGTGGCGAGCGCCGCGTCCCGGAAGCTGGTGTCGGGGGCGAAGTCGAACTGTGCGTTGACGATGATGCGGTCGGCCGTCCTCGCGCCCAGGGCCCCGCGGATGTCGAGGAGGGCGCGGGACCAGATCTCGCCGTCCGCGTGCACCTCCCCGGTGCGGTCCGCGTAGACCTTGTCGCCGTCGATGCGGCGCAGGCAGTGCGGGGCCGCGCTGTAGCCGACCGAGTCCCAGTCGGCCACGCACGCGGGGTCGGTCCCGCGCGGCCAGCCGCGGACGGCGGCGGCGTGGTCGCCGACCGAGACGGCCAGGTAGTCGCCGAAGGCCTCGCCTATCGCCCCGGCCTCCGGGGAGGTGCCGAAGCCGGGGACCTGCGCGTGGTGCACCGCGTGCCCGTACTCGTGGACGATGACCTCCGCGTCCTCGGCGTCGTCGACGCCGCCCTTGCCGAAGCGGATCTCGGCCTTCTTGTCGGTGAAGAAGGAGTTGTCGGCGCCCCACTGGTTGATGCGCACGGGCTGGGCTCGGTCGTTGGCCCCGGGCAGTTCGCTGCCGAAGCCGAGGCCCTGCAGGTACTCCTGCGCCTCGTTGACCCAGAAGTAGGCCATGACCTGCTCGAATTGGTCGTCGGCGCGGTTGTAGCGGCCGGCGTCCCGGGCGGCGGCGGGCGCCCCGGTCTCCGACTTGATGTACGCCCACCGGCCGGAAAGGCCCCCGCCGGCGTCCAGGTTGCGCAGCGCGGCCGAGGCGTAGGCGGAGTCCGGTACGGCGCCGGCCGAGTCCTTGGCGTCGACGAGCGTCTGATCACCGGTGGACTGGACGGGGTTGACCATGAAGACGCGGCCCTGGGGCGGGGCGGACGCGGGCGCCGAGGCGTCGGCCGAGGCCGGTACGGCCAGGCCGAGCACGGTCAGTGACGCGATCACGGCAGCGGAACGGCCGCGGGAGGTACGGCGGGGCATGGACATTCTCCTGTGCTGGGCGTGTGGTGCCGGAAGAACGTGCGTGGTGCGGTGCGGTGCGGACGCGATCCTTGCTCAACGTCCCCGCGTTTGACCAGCCCCGGAGCGAAGCAACCGATCCGGCGGCCCGTCGGTGGGGGATGAGCCCTCGGGTCCGGGTGGCGCATGATGTCCCGCGTGCACACTGCGGAGGAGTTCGGCGGAGCCGACAGCGGAGCGGGCAGCGGAGCCGACAGCGGAGCGGGCAGACCGGGGGCCCGCGCGCCGGGAAACCGGAGCGCCCCGGGGGACATGACGGATGCCGTCCGGGCGGCGCAGCAGGGGGACGAGGCGGCCTTCCAGGCCCTGTTCCGCGCGGTGCAGCCGGTACTCCTGCGCTACCTGACCGTCCTGGTCGGTGAGGACGCGGAGGACGTGGCTTCCGAGGCCTGGCTCCAGATATCCCGGGATCTGGGCTCGTTCACCGGGGACTTCGACGGGTTCCGCGGCTGGGTGTCGACGATCGGCCGGAACCGGGCCATGGACCTGCTGCGGCGGCGCCGCCGCAGACCGTCCGTGAGCGTACCGGTGGAGTCCCTGCACGACCGGGCGGCCGCGGAGGACACCGAGGGGGCCGCGCTGACCACGATGGGGACCGGCGCGGCGCTCGCCCTGATCTCCCTCCTGCCCCGCGACCAGGCGGAGGCCGTGCTCCTGCGGGTGGTCATGGACCTGGACGCGGCCAGTGCCGCACGGGTGCTGGGGAAGCGAGCCGGGGCGGTACGGATGGCCTCGCACCGCGGGCTGCGCAGGCTCGCCGAACTCCTCGAACAGCAGGGTGTGGGGGGCGCGGGGGCCGCAGGGGCCGCGGGCAGTGGGGGCATAGCGGGTGAAGCGGTCGATCCGGGGCGGTCTGAAAGAACTTCTGCCCCAGGAGTGACACCGACGACGGCTCCGACGCTGAAGGGCACGACATGAGCACCCACCGATCCCGCCGGATCGACCGCGCCACGGCCGAGCAGTTGCTCGCCGATGCCCGGTCGCGGGCGTCGGGCACGCAAGGCATGTCCGAGGCAACGGAGTTGGCGGAGTCGTCCGGCACCTCGGGCGGCCACGAGGCACTCGCGGGGCTGCTCGCAGCCGCCGCCGCTCCGGCGGGGAAGGCCGAACTGGCCGGCGAGCAGGACGCCCTGGCCATGTTCCGGGCCGCCCGCCTCGCCCCCGCGGCCGACCCCTCGGCCGCGCCTGCGGCCACCCACTCGGCCACACCGGCACCCGCAGCCGTAGCCGTAGCCGTAGCCGTAGCCGCACCCGCACCCGGATCCGCAGCCCCCACCGCTCCCGCCCCGACGCCCCGGAAGCGGTCGCTGCGCACCCCGGCGACGCTCCTCGGTGCGAAGGTCGCGGCCGCCGTACTGGCTGCCGCCCTCGGCGGTGTGGCCGTCGCGGCCGGTACGGGCAACCTCCCCCCGGTCCTCGGCGGCGCCCCCGCGCACGGCCTCCCGGCCGCCTCCCCCGCGCCCGCCACCCGGGTCACGGACGCGCCGTCCCCACGGGTGTCCGGCCGCCCGTCCGCGGTGGTTCCCGCCGACCTGGCCGAGCTGTGCCGGGCCTTCACCCGCGCTCCCGGCCCGCGCCCCGAAGAGGCCCTGGCCGAGCAGCGGTTCGCCGCGCTGGTCGCCGCGGCGGGAGGCCGGTCCCGCGTTCCGGGCTACTGCACCCCCGTCCGGGGCGACGGACCGCAGCCGAGCGGCTCCGCGCCATCCGCATCGCCGACGCGCAACCCGCGGGCCGGCGCCCCCACCCATCCCGGCAAACCCGATCCGAGCCGACGTCCCGTCACCCCGGGCCCGGGCGCCGGGGAGCACGGGCCCGCCACCCGTCCGCCGGGCCGCCCGAGCACCCGCCCGTCCCCGCCCCGCGGGGACGTCCCGACCGGGCGTCCCCGCGGCGCGAACCCCTGACCCGGGCCGGGATCCGGTCCGGCGCAGCGCGGGTCGCCCCCGTGTCCGTACCCCCACCCGGGTCCCGTCCACCGCGCCGTGTGGACGCACCGCGGCGCCCTCGAACCCCGCCCGTCGGGACGCCGACCGGTCGGTGCGAGCGCGCCTGGTCACCGTCGGCGTACGCCCACGACTGCCCGGAACGAGCCGGGAACAGGTGCTCGGTTTGGCGGGTGCGGGGAATCTCAATACGATCCGGCGATGATCACTAGAAGATGGGTGAGGGCCAGTGCGTGCGGCCTGTTCGTCACCCTCGCTGTCGGGTTGTTCCCGTCAGGTGCCGCCGCCGGTGAACCGGTGGCGAAGGAAGCTCCCAAGGTCGAGTTGGTGCTGGACGTCAGCGGCTCGATGCGCGCACAGGACATCGACGGGCAGACCCGGATGTCCGCGGCGAAACAGGCGTTCAACGAGGTACTGGACGCCGTGCCCGACGAAGTGCAGCTCGGCATACGGACCCTGGGCGCCAACTACCCCGGTCCCGACAAGAGCCTCGGCTGCAAGGACACCAAGCAGCTCTATCCCGTAGGCCCCTTGGACCGGACCGAGGCCAAGACGGCGGTGGCCACGCTGGCCCCCACCGGGTGGACGCCCATCGGACCGGCGCTGCTCGGGGCCGCCGAGGACCTGAAGGGCGGCGACGCCACCCGGCGGATCGTGCTCATCACCGACGGCGAGGACACCTGCGCCCCGCTCGACCCCTGCGAAGTGGCCCGGGACATCGCGGCCCAGGGGATCCACCTGGTCATCGACACGCTCGGGCTCGTTCCCGACGCCAAGACCCGCGACCAGCTGATCTGCATCGCCGAGGCCACGGGCGGCACTTACACCTCCGTGCAGCACAAGGCCGAACTGTCGGGCAGAGTACGGCAGTTGGTGGGCCGCGCGGCCACGCCGGTGGTCAATCCGGTGGCCGCCGAGGGCGCCAAGGAGTGCGCGGGAGCACCAGAGTTGAAGCCCGGTCTCTACAGCGACCGCGAGAGCTTCTCGGAGCACCGCTGGTACCGGGTCTCCGTGGCACCGGGCCAGGAACTGCGGGCCTCGGTCAGCATCGGGTCCGACCGCGCCGTGAACAACGACTACGGCGTGCTGCTGCGCGCCACGACGACGAGCGGCCGGGAGATCGTACGCGGCCAGGAGGCCGGCGACGGGCGGACCGACCTGATCTCGTCCGGGCTGCGCTACCCGAAGGCCGGGGACGCGGACGACGAGGAACCTGCCGAGACCGTGTGTCTCCAGGTCAGCAACTCCTTCTCGGCGCCCGCCTCGGTCAAGACCACCCCGGGCATGCCGGTCGAGCTGACCATCGACGTGGTGGACGGCCCGGACGGGGCCTCCGACGTGGCCTCCTTCGGCCTCGGCCGCGGCTGGTGGCTGCTCGGCGCACTGGCGCTCACCGGCCTCCTCGCCGGACTGGTGTGGGGCTGGGTCTCGCGCTGGCGTATCGCGGTCTGGAGGACCAACTGATGAGTGCCCTGAGACGTGAACGACGCGTGCGGCGCGCGCTGACCGCCGCCCTGCTCGTGGGCGGCGGCCTGCTCGGGGTGGCGGCCTCGCCGTCGCCGAGCCCGAGCGGCACCGGGGAGGGTCCGACCGAGGCCGGCACGGCCTTCCGTACCGCCACCCCGCTCCAGCTGGACCAGGACGCCACGGCCGACGCTTCCACGGGCGACTACCTCTACTGGGTGCTCCCCCTGGACTCGGGCCAGCGCGCCACCGTGCGGGCCTCGGTCACCCTGCCCGCCGCGACCGGCCGGCACTCGGCCTCCACGTGGCAGCTCGACGTGTACGACGGTCTGCGCCGCCGCCAGCCCTGCATGTACGGCACGCAGACCGGTACGGCCTCCAAGGACGCCGCGGCCGTCGACCTGTCCTGCACCCTGCGCCCGGTCCGCTCGGGCGCCGACCAGTGGGCCAACGACCCCCTGCCGGGGGCCTATTACATCCGGCTCACGGTCACCGACCTCGCGCAGGAGGACCTCGGCCAGCCGGTACGGGCACGCCTGCGGGCCGAGGCCAAGGACGTCGGCGGCGCCTACGCCGCCGACAACGCCCTGGCCGTACCGCTCGTCCCCGGCGCCGGCACGGCGTCCGGTGTCGAACCGGCCGACGGCTGGTCGGGCTCCTGGTGGTCGGACCGCTGGCTCTGGACGGCGGCCGGCGGTCTGCTCGCCGCCCTCGCGGGCATCGGCGGCTACCGCCTGACCCGCGGCGCCGGCCGCCCGGGACGGGTACCGCCCACCGCCTGACCCCGGCCCGGGTGCGGGGCCGACAGGCCCCGCACCCGGGAATGGCGCGGCATCCGCACGCCGGAGCCCTCGGCTTCGGCTTCGGCTTCGGCTTCGGCTTCGGCTTCGGCTTCGGTCCCGGCCCGTTCTCCCCGCTCCCGCGGGGCGGGAGGCGCTCGGCGGTTCAGGGCCTCCGCGCGCCGGAACCTCCGTCCCGGCCGCCCAGGCGGAACGTCGCGGAGCCCGTGGGCGGCAGGAGCGGCCGCCACGCTTCGGGAAGCGCCGCCGGATCGGCGAAGGTCACGTTCACGAAATCCCCGGACCCCGCGAAGTCGGCCCCGGCGAAGGTGGCCCGGTCCGCGAAGACCGTGTCGAAGAAGGCCGTCAGGGCGGCGAAGGTCGCACGGTCGAAGGTGACCGGCCCCTGGAAGCGGACCTCCTCGAACCGCAGATCGGCTCCCCACACCGTAGAGGCGAAGGAGACGGGCCCCTGGAAGACCGTCCGCCTCAACTTGCTGCGGCCGCGGAAGACCGCGTGCGCGAACTCGGCCGCCCCCCGCACCCTCATCCCGCTCATCCGTGCCCCCGCCCACAGTTCGGCCATGGTCAAGTCGAGGCCCCGGGCGAACTCGGCGTCCGTGAAAGTGGCGTTGCCGTCGAAGTCCGCCCTGACGAAACGCGCTTCGCCGTCGAACACGGCCGAGTCGAAGGTCGCGCCGCGCCGGAAATCGGCCCGCCCGAAGGAGGCGCTCTCCTTGAAGTGGACCGCGTCGAACCCCGCCCCGCCTTCGAAAACGGCCCGGTCGAAGGAGGCCGCGCCCTCGAACTCCCCTCCGGGCGTCGCCCAGTCACCGGTGAACCGCGCCCGGTCGAAGCGGGCGCGCCCCACCCGCACCTGCCCCACCCCGGGCTCGCGCAGCGCGAGCAGCAGGTGGCCGAGCAGGTCGTCGCCGAGGGTGGTGCCCCGCAGGTCCACCTCCGCGCCCGGTCGCAGCGCGTGGAGGTACTCGGCCCGTTCCACCGCCGCCACATGGGTGAGACAGCGCAGGCGGCCCGGCAGGCGGACACCGATGCACCCGCCGGGATCCGCCTGCGTGCCGCCGTACCCGCAGCGCGGCCAGTCGACGCCCGGGACCTCGATCCTCAGCTCGGCATCGATCAGCGCCCGCCCCACCTCGGCGGCGGAGGCGGACCAGATCCACCCGCGCGGCTCCGTCCCCGTGTGCGCCAGCGGCTCGGCCGCGAGGGTTTCCAGCCCGCGGACACCGAGCAGTGATTCGCCCTTCACGACGACGACCGTTGCCGGGTCCCGGGAACCGGCCGGCCTCCGGGCGCGCTCCGCGCCGTCGGCCAGCGCCCCGGCCTCGTCCGCCGCCGGTCCCCGCAGATCGGGCGTGAACCGTCCTCCGGCCAGAGCCACCACCAGGGAGATCTCCCATTCGCCGGAGCCCGCGCGCAGCCGCTCCAGCGCCGGGGGGAGCGCGGCCAGCAGTCTCCCGGCCCTGGCGAGGGCGCCCGGATCCTCCAGGGGGACGAACAGGGCCCCGTCTCCTGCGGAGAACACCGAGCCGGCCCCGCCCGCGCCCGTCTGCGCCCGCAGGAGGATCTGGGTCACTTCCTCCGTCGCCGACCGGTCGGCCGGCCCCTGCTCCACCTGGATCCGCACCGCCATGCAGACACCCGAGCGTTCCCTCCCGGTACCCGCGTGCGCCGCCACCACCGCACGGAATCCGGGCTGCTCCAGCAGGGCCTGCCCCGTGAGGAACACCATCCGGTCCGGCAGCACCGAGTGCACGATGCCCGCCAGCAGGCCGTCCCGGGAGACCGGGGAGCCCGTGTAGTGGGTCCAGGCCTCCGGTTCGGCGGAGAGCCGGACGAGCTCGCCGTTGCGCTCCCCCTCGTACGGGAGCACCTCGGCGGCCAGCGCCACCGCCTCGCCCTGATCCGTCGCACCGTCCACGACCAGGTGCTCCCCCGGGGCCGCGAACCCCTCCGCCCAGGCCGGCTCCGCCCGGTCCGCGGAGTCCGCCAGGTCCACCTCGGAGACGAGCAGGAGCACTTGGGGCGACCCTCCGTCTCCCCAGGCCTGGCGGCAGAGGAACTCCTGGTCTTCGACCCTGACCCAGGCGAAGTCGCTCGGGCGCGGGTTCTGCGCCGCATCACCGACCGTCAGGACCAGTCGGGGCGACAGCAGCACGCCCACCGCCTGCGGATCGCGCTGCGACTCGTAGCGGACCCGCACCACGCGGTCGGCCAGTCCCGACACCGGCCCGGCGGCGAGGGCGAACGGCATCGCACCCGGGGCCAGTTCGCGGCGCCCCCTGCCACGGGGCCCCCGGCGGATCGCCGTGAAGTCCCGGCCGGTGCCGCGCTTGTGGGACATGTACTCCCACACGCGCCGCCGCACCAACTCCCGTACGGCGGCCACGTCTCCGCGCAGCTGCGACCCGAGCAGGGCTTCCCGTACGCCCGGCAGGAACTCGAACTGGGCCGAATCGGCGTCCTGTTCGCCATCCCAGGGGGCGAGCAGCCCGCCCAGGGCCACTTCCGCGAGGTGGCCGTGTTCGGACTCCCGCAGCAGGGAGCGGCGTACGAGGGTCATCACGGGCAGGGTCAGCGGTACGGCGGCCAGGTGGTCGGCGAGACGCTGGGCGGTCGGAGAGGCGCTCGCGCGGAAGCGCTCCACCGCCTCCAGGGGGTCCGGAACGAGCTTCGGGGCGCCGGGTGTCCCGTACGGGCCCCCGCGCGCGGGTTCCGCGTCGAGGCGCAGGCACGCGAGGCGCCGCCACCGGCCGTCCCCGGACACCACCCGCACCAGCCGGGCCAGACTCCCGGAGGCGATGCCGACGACCGGGATCACCGCCCCGCCGCCGCGGGCCCGCCGGGCGGCCGGGACCCGCTGCCAGGAGCGGGTGGCAGCGGCGGGCCGGTCCGCGCGCACGGCGAAGGGGACCGGCTGGACCGCCCCGCGCGTCCAGAGCCGCTCGGGCAGGACGTTCAGTACGGCCACGGCGTTGTGCGCCGACCACTGCCGCAGCACACCGCGCAGGGGGGCTTCGCGCCAGCCGCCGGCGACCGTGTCGGAAAGGACCAGGATCAGCCGCCGGCCCGCCGGGTCGACCAGCTCCAGGGGGTTGCGGGGCGGGCTGTCGCGATGGTGCGCGACCATGGGGGCGCCGCCGGGGCCGGTGCCCGTGAGCCGCCAGGTCCGTACGTCGCGGAAGACCCCGCTGCGGGTGAGGACCCCGCGCACCTCCTCCACCAGGTCGGACCAGAGCAGCATCGAGTGGTGCGAGTCGACGACCAGGGCCACGTCCAGCCAGCGGCTCTCGGCGGGGCGCAGGACGGGGGTGAGCACCATCCGCTCGATGCTGCGCTCGACGGTGAGCTGTTCGTCCAGCTCCTCCCCCGGGCCGCCGATGCTGCGGCGGCCGATCGGGCGCAGGGCGCGCATCAGGGCGAGCGGGTCGTCGAGGGTGGCGGCGCGCGGCAGCCGCACCGCGGTGCCCCGGCGTGCGGCCGGCGCGGGCGCGCGGCCGGGGGTGGCTCCCGCGGCCCGGCCGGCGACGGGCTCCGCGGGACCCTCGGGGGCGGGGGCCTGCGCGGGTGCGGGGAAGTACTCGACTCCCGGTTCGACGGCGCCGCCGCGCGCCTTGGCGGGTAACTCCGTCCCGTCGAGGGCGGGTTCGGGTCCGGCTTCCGGGGGTGTCCCGGGGCGCTCCGGGGGCAGGACGGACGCGTCCACCCGGGTGGCGAGCCACAGGATGTCGGCGATCTCCTCCGCCCCGACCCCGGGGCGCGGGCCGATGTCCTCGGCGCCTTCGGCCAGGGCGGCGAGGAGCTTCTCGATCACGCGGAGGGTCCGGTGAGGTGGTGCATGACGGTGGCGAGGAAGCGTTCGCGGTCCCCGGGGGCGGACCAGGCGCCGGCCAGGCGGAGCTGGATGGCGTTGAGGAGCTGGTCGGTGGCGAGGTCGCCGTCCTCGGCGCGTTCCAGGAAGCTCCGCACGAGCTCGCGGTACTCCTCGCTGTTCTCGATGTCGACGCCGAGCCGGCCGCGCACGATGCGGGCGAGCTTGTCGGGTCCCGGCGGGTCCAGGTGGAGCCGGACGCAGCGGCGCAGGAAGGCGGGCGGGAAATCGCGTTCGCCGTTGCTGGTGAGGACCACGATGGGGAAGTACCTGCACTGGACGCGGCCTTGGGAGATCCGGACGGCCCCGCCCGTGTCGTCGTCGGTGCCGATGGCGACGGTGGGGGCCTCCTTGACGAGCCGGGCGAGCTCGGGGATGACGAAGCCGCCGTCCTCGAAGACGGTGAGGAGGTCTCCGGGGAGGTCGATGTCGCTCTTGTCGATCTCGTCCACGAGCAGGACGCGGGGGCGGTCCTGGGGCAGGAGGGCCGTGCCGAGGGGGCCGAGGCGCAGGTAGCGGGCGATGGACGGTCCGCCACCGGCGGGGGCGGGGGCGGGTGCTTGCCCGCTCCCGCCCGGCGCGGCCGGCTCGGCGCCGGGCGTGCGCAACTGCTCCAGCCCGGCCTCCTGGAGCCGGCCGATCGCGTCGTAGAGGTACAGGCCGTCGCGCAGGACGGTGCGGCTGGTGACCGGCCAGTGCAGGACCGGCCCCAGGCCGAGGTCGGCGGCGATGCTGGAGGCGAGCGTGGACTTGCCGACACCCGGCTTGCCGGTGATCAGGAGCGGCCGGCGCAGGTGCAGGGCCGTGTTGACCACGTCCTTCTCCAACTCGTCGGGTACGTAGCCCTCGCCGCGCCGCCAAGTGCGCTCCCAGGCCGGCCCCTCGCAGCCGGGGGGCGCGTACGCCGGGTCGGGGACGCCCTTGAAGTCGCGCCAGGGCGGTGGCGGTCCGGCCTCCAGCCTGGCCCGGCGTTCGGCGGCCTCGCCGGTCCCTTGGTACAGCCACCAGTCCTTCACCACAGCCTCTGCCTCCATCGTCGGTGTCGCGGGCCGTCGCCGCGAGCGGTCATCGGGATCGGTGCCGGATTCGGATTCGGAGTCGAAGTCGGGGGCGGGGGCGAGGGCTTGATCGGGCGCGGGGCCCGGCCCGGGGTCCACCTCGGGGTCCGAGGAGAAGTCGGCATCGGCGTCGGTGTCGTGGGCGGGTTCAAGCCAGGGACCGGACGGTGAGGGTGTCGTCGGGATCGTCCCACAGGAGGACCAACCGGTCTCCCCCCGGCGGCTGTCGGCGATCCCCGCCGGGGGCGCCCGCGCCCGCGACGGCCGCCGCCCGGCGCACCGCGCGCACGCGGGCGGGCAGCGCGAGCACGTCGAGTGCGCCGGGGTCGGGCGGCCGCCCGTCCTCGCCGGCCGGTGCCAGCAGATCGAGCAGGCCGCCCGCGGACCCGCCCGGAGCCGCCCCCCGGGCTGCGGCGGGGTCGGCGCCCGCCGGGTCGGGGCGGTGCCAGAGGGCCACCGGGACACCGCCCTCCAGGACGGCCTCGACCACCGCCGCCGTGATCGCCCCGGCCCGGGTGTGTGCCAGTACGCACGCGGGCGCCGGTCCCGCGCCCAGTTCCATGCCGAGCCCGTCGTCCGCGTCCGCGTCGGTCACCACCCGGACCGCCTCCGGGTGCCGGCGGCCCTGGGCCCACAACCAGCGCCACTTGCCGCGCCATTCGGCTCCGGTGTACTCCCGCTCCTGCGGGCAGCGCACCACCACCTGGTAGAGCACGCCCAGGGGCCGGGTCCGCCTGCCCGGGCCGCGCGGGACCGGCCACTGGTCGAAGTCCAGTTCCAGCAGTTCGTACGGCACGTGGAACTCGATCCGCTCCACCGCGCCGGACGGCCGCCCGGCCTGCGCGTCGGCGCCCGACACCCGTGCCGCCGCCATGAGTTGTCGTACGAGTGCGTCCCGTACCGCCTCCAGCCGCACCGGTTCCCCCTCCGATTCCCAGATGTGCTCGGTCGCCTCCCGCCGCAGCCACATCCGGGCGAGGAACCCGTCCTCCCCGCCCGGCGGCGTCTCCAGCCGTACGTGCAGGGCCGTCCTGCGGGGCGGCGGGGGCGGGGGTGGCAGCGCGGGCAGGGCGAGGCGGTCGCGGGTGTCGCTCACCCAGTCGCGCAGCCGGGCCGCCCACCGCTCGTCGCCGGGCGCTCCCTGTTCCGCGAGGAACCGTACGAAGGGCACCGGGAGCGGCATCCCGCCCGGCCCGCCGAGGCGTTCGTCGAGGTCCTGGACCACCTCCAGCAGGGTGTCGCCGGGCAGGCCGCCCCGGGCGGGGGCCGCGCAGCCGGCCGCCTTGAACGCCCACAGGTACGCCTCGTAGGCGCAGCGCGGCAGGTCGCGGTCCTCGAAGAGCTCGCCGAGCCCGTCCCAGGCGGCCTGGTCGAGCCGGCCCGCGCGCGGGGGCGCCAGCCCGGGGGGCCCGTCATCGGGGAAGTCGAGGAAGGAGCAGGCGTCCCAGTCGCGGTCCACGACGAACTGCGGGAGCTGCCAGCCCTCGCCGCGTTCGCGCAAGTCCAGGAAGGTGCGGTGGATGGAGCGGGCGGTGTCGGCGAGCCCGGTGACGGCCTCGCGCACCGGGCGTTCGCCGAGTTCGGCGAGGAGTTCCTCGGTGAAACGGCCCGCGCCGCGCTCGGCGTCGTTCTTCGCGGCCTCGCCCTCGCGGGAGGCGTACAGCCGGAACTGGCGCCGTCCCGGGACGGTGGCGCCGCCGCCGTAGTCGCTCGTGCCGAAGTTCCACCGGGCATCGCGGGGTGCGTCGACCCGGCAGGCGTCCACCAGGGCGGCCTGGTAGCGGAAGAGCTCGCGCTTGACGAGGCTGGTGCGCCACCAGCGCAGCGCGGAGTCGAGGTTGAGGTGGCGGATCTGGCCGGGCCGGGCGTCCGCCGAGGGCAGCATGAGTTCACCGCGGCGCGGTTCCGTGTAGCCGTGCCCGGCCCAGAAGATCACGAGCAAATCGCCGTCGCAGGCGGGAAGTTCGTCGAAGAGCACCGATTTCACGTTCGCCTCGGTCGCCGGGCGGTGCGTGGTGCGCAGGGCCTGCAGTGCGGCGGAGTCCGACCAGTCGAGGGAGTCCGGGTCATCGAGCGGGGACAGCAACAGCCGTACGTGGCCGGGCGGCACCTCTCCCGGTCCGGTCAGCCATCGGGCGAACCGCAGGGCGTCGCGGGCCGGGCCGCGCAGGTTCCAGTGGCGGCTGACGTCGTAGCTCTCGACCCCGGCGACGAGCGCGAAGGTGCGCGGCCCCAGGTCGCGGGGCAGGAGGTCGAGGGAATTCACCCGATCTCCGCTTCGGCCACCGCCTGTTCGATGCGTGCGTAGAGGGAGTCCTGTTTCCAGTAGGCGCTGTGGCAGGCCGGGAAGGGCTGGCGGCTGGCGATCTCCTGGTCGCTGACGCGCGGGTCGCCGGGGAAGACGGGCTCGGCGAGGTAGGAGAGCACGTCCTGGCGGTCGTAGACGTTGAGCCAGCGCGGGAAGGCGTACGGGAGCCTGGTGCCCGGCACGATCCCGGCCAGGGCGCCGAGTTCGTGGAGGAAGGGCGCCTGCGAGCCGACGGTGACGAGCAGTTCGACGCCGGGCACCGGCTCGCCGCGGGCGGCCGCCAGGGCGAGGAGGTCGACCAGGGCGATGCCGCCGAGGCTGTGGCCGATGAGTACGGTCGGCCCCGGCTCCGCGGTGATCCGCTCGTGCAGGAAGGCACGGAGGTCGGCGCCCCGGGCCTGGTAGCGCAGGATGTCGCCGAGGGCGGGGGTGGCCCCGACGGTGAGGGAGCCGCGCCAGGCGTTGAGCAGGGGCTGGGTGGTGACGCGCATCGCGAGCCGGCCGAGGACGGCGGCGGCGCGGGCGCCGGGGACCCGGGCGTCGCCCCCGAGGCGGGCGGTGATCAGCTCGACGAGGCGGTCGCGTTCGGCTCCGGTGCAGTCGGCCTCGGCTCCGGCCGAGGCGAGGGCGGCGGCGGTCACCGCGCGGGCCAGGGCCTTGGCCAGCTCCCGGGCCTGCGGCTCGCCGACGGCGCGGGCCCCGGCGCGGGCGGCCTCGGCGGAACGGGAGACGGTCTTCAGGGCGGCGGGGAATCCGGCGGCGAGGCCGGTGCCGAGCAGTAACGCGGCCTGTTCGCCGCCGTCGGGGACCGCAGAGAGTTCGGCGAGCTCGGCGAGCAGGTCCAGTACGCGCTCGCCCGCGGACTGCACGCCCGGCATGGCGAAGCCGTCGTCATCGGGTGCGCCGCCGGGGTGGCCAAAGGGGTGACCCTCGGGGTGGCCGACCGCGTGGCCGTCGGGGTCGCCGTCGGCCGCGGTGTCCCAGCCCGCTTCCGCCAGCACCCGCAGCTCGCAGAGCGGGTCGGCGACCAGCAGCCCCCACTCGGCGATCTCCTCGTCGTCCGGGCCGGGGGCCGCGCCGGGAGCGCTCAGTCCGGGCACGGAACGGCCCTGGGCGCTCAGGGTGGCCCCGTACCGCTCCCCCCAGAAGCAGGAGTCGACTCCCGCCCCGGGGAACCGGGCGGTCAGCCGGTCCCGGACCAAGGCGAAGAGCAGGTCGTGCCGCTCGCGCCGCACCCCCGTGCCGTGCACAAACAGAAATCGCATCGCGGCTCCGCCCCCTCGCACAGTCGTCCCCCGCTCGGCACGATAGCGCCGCGCGGCGAACGGGGCCCTCGGAACGTCGAGTTCGGGAGCCGGGGCGGACACCCGACCGCACCGGGCATCCGCCCTGGCCGCACCCGGCAGCCCGCTCGACCGCACGCGGCGGCCCGCCCCCTCCCCCACACCTATCAATCACCTGTCACATGTGAAATATTACTCCCGCTCCGGCCAACCCGACCGACCGGAACCTCCAGAAAGGTCAGCTACCTTGCGCAGACTCGCTGCGGTGGGAGCGGCGATATCCCTCGCCCTCCTCGCCGCCCCCGCGCTCGCCGCCACCGCACCCCCGACACCGGCCCCGACGCCCGCCGGGCAGCAGCAACAAGCCGATCAGCAGCAGGCCCGGCAGGCCGCCGCCCCGCCGCCCGCGCCCCTGGAGCTCCAGCGCCAGGCCCTGCGCCGCCAGGCCCTCGAAGAGGTGGCCGCCGGCCGCCCCGGCGGCCTGCGCGCCGAGGCCGACGGCAGGCTGCCGCGCCTGGCCAAGGTGGGCAAGCGGTACGTCGAGCTGGCCCGGGAGCGCAAGGACAAGGTCTTCGTGATCCTCGCCGAGTTCGGCGACCAGGTGGACACCACCACCGAGTTCGAGGGCAAGCCGCGCTTCGGCGGCGCTCCGGGCCCGGCGCACAACACGATCGGCAAGCCCGCCGCGGACGACAACCACACCCTGTGGCGCAAGGACTTCGACCGGTCCTTCTACGCGAAGCAGTTCTTCTCCACCGACCCGCAGTCGGCCTCCCTGCGCGCCTACTACCGGCTCCAGTCGTCCGGCCGGTACGACATGGACGGCATGGTCACCGACTGGGTCAAACTCCCCTGGAACGAAGCCCGTTACGGCACCGACAACTGCTCCGAGTCCGGCCAGTGCCGGACCAACTGGGACATGATCCGGGACGCCACCGACTCCTGGTACAAGTCCGAGCGGGCGAAGGGCCGTACG
This sequence comes from Streptomyces sp. NBC_00086, assembly GCF_026343255.1. Lineage (NCBI taxonomy): Bacteria > Bacillati > Actinomycetota > Actinomycetes > Kitasatosporales > Streptomycetaceae > Streptomyces > Streptomyces sp. NBC_00086. The sequence goes on from NZ_JAPELZ010000001.1 coordinate 1,519,371, forward strand.
CCCGAGCAGATCAAGGCGCAGCTCGCCGAGTACGACGTGTGGGACCGCTACGACGCCGACCACGACGGCAACTTCGACGAGCCGGACGGCTACCTCGACCACCTCGTCGTCGTCCACGCGGGCAAGGACCAGACCTGGGGCGGCGGTACGCAGGGCAAGGACGCCGTGTGGGCGCACCGCTGGTTCGCCTACTGGAACCAGGCCGGCAGCGCGGGCCCGGAGGGCAACAAGGCGGGCGGCACCCCGGTCGGCGACAGCGGCATCTGGGCCGGCGACTACCTGACCGGCGGGGAGAACAGCGGCGCGGGCCTCTTCGCGCACGAGTTCGGGCACGATCTGGGCCTGCCCGACCTGTACAGCTCCGACGGGGACAACAGCGTCAACTTCTGGTCGCTGATGTCCTCGGCGTCCTACCTGGGCAAGGGCCGCAATTCCACGGGCGAGTTCCCGGGCGACCTCGACCCCTGGAGCAAGCTGCAGCTGGGCTGGCTCCGGTACACGGAGGCCGACGCGGGCCGCACGACGCGGGCGACGCTCGGGGTGTCCGGCTACAACACCGAGGATCCGCAGGCCCTGTTGGTGCACCTGCCGCCGTCCTCGACCACGACCGAGCTGGTCGACCCGTACGAGGGTGGCAGCCAGTGGTGGAGCGGCACGGGTGACTTCATGGACAACACGCTGTCGCGCACGGTCGATCTCTCGGGGATCGCGGCCGGGACGGCGGCCCGCCTGGACGCCCGGGTCTGGTACGACATCGAGCAGGACTTCGACTACCTGACGGTGGAGGCCTCCACGGACGGCGGGGCCGCCTGGACGGCGCTGCCGGGCACGGTGGACGGCGCGCCGATCGGGTCGAAGGGCATCTCCGGCACCTCGTCCGGCTGGACGCGGCTCTCGGTCCCCCTGGACCAATTCGCGGGTACATCGGTCCAGTTGAGGCTGCGCGTCACCTCGGACAGCAACACCCACGGCAAGGGCGTCACCTTCGACGACATCCGCGTCACGGCGGGAGCCGACGGCCGGGAGCTGCTGCGCGACGGAGCGGAGCAGGGCGCGAACGGCTGGACCGCGGTCAAGTGGTCGCGTACGGAGGGCCGCACGGGCAGCGAGCAGCACCCGCGCGCGTACTTCGTGGAGAACCGCCGCTACACCGGCTACGGCAACCTGCTCAGGACCGGGCCGTACAACTTCGGCTTCACGGGCGACAAGGTGGAGTTCTACCCGTACCAGCAGGGCGTGCTGATCTGGCTCTGGGACACGGCGTACAGCGACAACACCACCAAAGCGCACCCCGGCGGCGGCATGCTGCTGCCCGTCGACTCCCGCCCGGAGCCGCTGACCCACGCGGACGGCACACTGCTGAACGCGCGGGCGCAGACCTTCGACGCCCCCTTCTCCCTCGGGAAGAGCGACCGGATCGTGCTGCACAAGGCGGGCGCGCCGACCGTGATCCCGGCCCGGAGCGGCGTACCGGTCTTCGACGACCGCCACGGGTCGTACTGGAACGCGGGACTGCCGCAGCTCGGGGTCAAGGTGCCGGACACCGGGACCCGGCTCGCGGTGGTGAAGGAGGCCGCGGGCGGGGCGCTGACGACGGTACAGCTCAGCCCGTCGAAGTGACCTGCCACAGCTGAACGCGGGGGTGGCGGGGACCGCCGGTCAGTGGCGCACCAGGCAGAAGGGGTGGCCGGCCGGGTCGGCGTAGACCCGCCAGCCCTCGCCCGCCCGGTCCCCGTCCAGCGGGGTGGCACCGCAGGACAGAGCCTGCGCATGGGCCGCGTCCAGGTCCGCCACGGCGAAGTCCAGGTGGAGCTGCTGGGGCCGGGCCGGGTCCGGCCAGCGGGGCGGCCGGTGGTCCTCGGCGTACTGGAAGGCGAGGACCTGGCCGGCCGGGAGGTGCAGGGTCGCCCAGGTCGCGTCGGTCGCCCAGCGCCGGTCGGGACGGTTGACCTCACCGCCGGTCAGGCGCTGGTAGAACGCGGCCAGCGCCGCCGGGTCGGGACAGTCCAGCACCACGCACTGCATCTCGGCGATCATGAACCGATCCTAGGGCGTGTCTTTCGGAGCAGGCCGGGCCTGCTCCGAAAGACACGCCCTACGCGTTGCGGCGCTCGTGCCGCTCCACCGGCGGGGCGTGGTGGGCCGGGTAGGCGGTGGTTTCCGGGGTGGTCGGCAGGTGCCGCTTGGACAGGACGCGGAGCATCGTGACGGGGTCGAGCAGGGTGCCCGGCGGCCTGGTCAGCGACAGCACGCCGAAGAAGCGGGCGGCGATCGCCTGGTCGGCGTTGGCTCCCGCCATCACCCGGGACATGTAGCGCTGCAGGATCCGCGTGGCCCGGTCCGGCGGCGGCCCCTCCGTCACCGGGTACCGCATGTCCTCGCTGGTGGCGATCTGCCAGGGCACTGCGGCCGCCGCGAGGGTCCGGCGCTGGATCCGGCGGGAGGCCGCGGCGATCTGCTCGGGGTCCAGGGTGCGGATCTCCTTGGCCAGGGTCTCCGCGGCGAGCGCGGCGACCGTCATCCCGTGTCCGTACACGGGGTTGACCCGGCAGGCGGCGTCACCGAGGACCACGAAGCCGGCCGGCCAGTGCTCCAGGCGCTCGTAGTGGCGCCATTCGTTCATGTTGTTCCGGAAGGCGGTGGGCGAGGACAGCGGGACCGCGTCCCGGATGGCGTCGTACAGGGCCGGACTGCGCAGGCTCCGGGCGAACGGGAGGAACTCCTCCTCCTGTACGGGCGGCGCGTGTTCGCCGTTGCCGACGAGGGTCACCAGCCAGCGGTCCCCGTCCAGCGGCATCAGCACACCGCCGCGCGGGAGTTCGGGCCGGCCCTGGACGTACATGCCCTGCCAGCGCCGGTCAGGATCCTTCGGGATCTCGAAGTAGCGGCTGGAGTAACCGAGATGGGAGTCGTAGCGGGTGACCGCCGGCGCCGGGTGGCCGAGGGCCGTGAGCCAGGCGGGGGCCTTGGAGGAGCGTCCGGTCGCGTCGACGACGAGGCGTGCGGCCAGCCGCTCGCCGCCGCGCAGTTCCACGCCGGTGACCGTACGGCCGTCCGGCCCGGCCACGAGCCCGGTGGCGGTCGCACCGGACCGGACCCGGACGCGTGCGTTGCGGAGCACTTCCGCGCGCACCGTCGAGTCGAGCAACTCCCGGCTCGCGAGCAGCACTCTGGCCCCGGACACCGGCCCGAACCAGTCGGCCGGGCTGAGCCAGAGGAAGTCGCGCGGCGAGTCGAAGAGGCCCGCCCCCGCCGCCACCAGTTTGTCGGTGATGCCCGGCAGCATGAGCTCGATCAGCTCCACACCCCGCGACCACAGGATGTGCGCGTGCCGGGACTGGGGTATCCCGGGGCGGAACACCGGCTCGCCCTGCGGCAGTTCGTCCCGCTCGATCAGGGTGACCCGGGGGAACCGCATCGCGAGCACCCGTGCGGCCAGCAGCCCGGCCATGCCGGCGCCGAGGACCACCGCATGGTCCCCGGCGCGGTCCTCGGCGTGCGGTCCGGTCTGCGCATCGGTCTGCGGGCCGGTGGTACGTAGGTGGTTGTCCGTCGCGTCGTCGTCCATGCCACCAAGTGTGGCCGCGAACGGGGCGCCCTGGTCAGGCCCCGGACGGGGCGCCCGGGGGCTCGACGGGGGCGGACGGGCTCATGCCGGGGCGCGCCCCCACCGGGCCCCCGGCCGGACCCCCGGACGGACCCCCGGACGGCCTCGTCGGGAGGGGGGCCGGATCAGGGGCAGAGGACGGTCCAGGTCACCTTCACGTGCCCTCCGTCGTCCCCGCGGAAATCGCTGGTACGGGTCCCCGGCTGATCCGTGTACGGATCCCAGGCCACCGTGCCCCGGGCGACCAGGTCGTCGGCCGAGGAGGCGTCGTAGTCCCAGAGGAAGACGCCGATCTCGAACGGGCCGGGCCCGTACGTGGCCCCCGAGCCGACGCGCTGGTAGAAGTACGGGTCGGGGTCGGTGCGGCCGCCCTGGTTGGGGAAGGTCGACGGGTCCGAGCCGGAGCGCGACCACACGGCGGTGCGCGCGCCGTCACCGGTGCGGACCGCGATGTCCCCGTAGAGCGCGGGGCGGGTCGTGCCGTCGTCGAAGTAGGTCAGTTCCGCCCGGTCCACGCGGACCCGGCAGGCGGGGACGCCCTGCACCGGGGTGACGGTGTAGGTGACGGAGGCCTCGCCGCCGTCCACCCCGGCCATCTTCGCGGTGAACCGGCCGAAGCCGAGCGCCGGGTCCCAGTGGACGCGGCCGGCGGCCATCACGTCGTCGTTGTTCCCGGCGCTGTAGTCGGCGTCGACGAGATAGGCGGTGAGGGTGGCCCGGCCGCTGAAGACCTGACTCCGGGTGGAGTCGTCGAGGCCGAACCACGGGTCGTAGTCGGGAAAGGCGGTGGCGCCGGACCGGTCGCGGTGCCAGAGGGAGCGGGCCGTCCCGTCGGTGGTGAGGGTGAGCCCGTCGTAAAGCTCGGGTCCGCTCTCGCCACTGGAGGTGAACCGGGCGGAGTCGACGGTGATCCGGAACGGGCCCTTCTTCAGCTCTACTTCGCTCACCGGGTCCTTGGAGAACTCGGCGACGATCTGCCGGCGCACCCAGTCGTTGCCGAGCAGCCCGTAGTGCGCGGGGCAGCCGCTGTCACCCACCGGCAGGACGTGGTTGACGGCTCCGGCCAGCTCCGTGGAGCGCGGGGCGCGGCTGTCGCCGGGCGGGATCTGCTGGTCGCAGGTGGAGCTGAAGGTGGTGTAGCGGGTGGCTCCCGGGGTTTCGTCACCCGCGTTGAGCGAGTTCAGGAAGGGGCTGCCCGGAGTCATGTCGGCGAGCGAGGCCGCGTGGATGTCGCAGAAGGTCGCGAAGGGTCCGCAGGGCGCGGCGTCCCCCGCCCCGTGATTGGGCCCGCCGAGCGAAACCCAGGCACGGACCCGCGAACTCCCGCCGTCCTTGAGGTACTTGCGCGTCAGCAGCGATCCCATGCTGTGAGCCACCACGTCAACCGGCCGGCTGCCGAACCGTTCGGCGAGGAAGGCACCGAAGCGGGCGGCGTTGGAGTCGTTGGTGGCGGCCCAGTCGTAGCCGAATTGGGCGAGGTCGCTGGAGAGCCACCCCTGGGCGTGCAGGTGGTCCTCCAGCCCGTCGAGAGAGGCCGCGGTGTCCCCGAAACCATGGACGAGCACGACCGGCGTACGCCGCTGCGCGCGGGCGGCGCCCTCCACGGCCTGATCGGCCCGCGCCGTCGGGGCGGTCAGCAGGGTGGCGACGAGCGCCGCGGCGAGGGCCGCGGCCAGGGCGACGAGCATCGGGAACAACAGGGGCACGGGCAGGGCGGATCTGCGCATGGCTCTCCCAGGGGGATGCGGCGTGACGCGACTCGGGACTCGGACTCGGCAGCCTGAAGTGACTGGCGAGTAGCAAGTTAGCCCCCGGGGATTCAGCGCGATAGAGACGCGTACGAGACTCCGGTGAGCTTTTCCGAGGCGGCCCAGAGCCGTTCGCCGGACTTGTCGTCCAGGGTCCATTTCGCCCGCCAGGAGCGGTGCGGCGCGCCGCGAACGCTGAACCGCGGCCCGATGAACTCGTCCGGCCGGACCCCGGGCGCGGTGGCCGCGTACAGGGTGGGCAGCGCGCCGGAGGCCGCGGACTGGGCGATGACCCCGTTGCCGATGACGACGCCGAGGCCGTTGGCGGCGACCGCGAGCCGCGAGGTGAGGGTGGTGCCCGCCTGCGGGGCCGCCGCGACGTGCAGGTTGGTGGAGGAGTAGCCGGGGTGGGCGGCGGCCGCGACGATCCCGGATCCGGCGCTCGCGAGGCGCCGGGCGAGCTCGTGGGTGAAGAGCAGGTTCGCGGTTTTGGAACGGCCGTAGGCAATCCAACGCCGGTAGTTCCGCTCGCCGTTGAGGTCCTCGTGGTCCACGTCCCCGAAGACGTGGAAGCCGCTGGAGAGGTTGACGATCCGGGCTCCGGGCGGGGCGTCGAGGAGCCGGGGCAGCAGAAGTCCGGTGAGGGCGAAGTGACCGAGGTGATTGACCCCGAACTGCGTCTCGAACCCGTCGGCGGTCCGCCCGTACGGCAGGGCCATCACGCCGGCGTTGTTGACGAGCAGATCAAGGGCCCCGCCCCGGCGCCGCCCGTACGCGGCAGCGAACTCCCGCACGGAGCGCAGCTCTGCGAGGTCCAACGCCATGAACTCCACATCAGCGCCGGGCAGTTCGGCCCGCAAAGCGACCTCGGCGGCCCGCCCCCGGGCCGCGCTCCGGCAGGCCAGCACCACCGAGGCGCCGTGGCGCGCGAGTTCCCTGGCGGCGGCGTAGCCGATCCCGCTGTTGCCTCCGGTGACGATGGCCGCCCGCCCGCTCTGATCCGGCATCCGGCTAGCCTTCCAGCCCGCCATGGCAGCTCCTCCCGTCCCGGCGCCCCCACGGCCCACCGGCCCCCGCACCCTACTCCCGGAGCCCCGCCCGAAATCGAATGCGGCTGAATGCCGCCGCCAGGACGGATGAACAAGCGGTCCCGCCTACGTGTGGACGCAGCACGCCTCCGGCCAGACTGGGCGGCGTGAGCATGCACAGCGAGCCGGCCTCGAAAAAGGGCAGCGCAGACCACTCCGCTCCGACCTGGATCACCATTTCACTGTCCGGAGGTGGCTACAGGGCGGCCGTGTTCGCGGCTGGTTCCCTGCTCGCCGTTGCCGACTCTTCGCTCCGTTCCTCCGTGGCGTCGGTCAGCTCCGTGTCGGGAGGCAGCATCACGTCCGCCGTGACGGTAGGGGGGTTCGCCGAGCCCACGAGCGACGAGCCCGACCCCATGGGGCAACGCGTCCGCCTCCTGGCCGGGCTCGTGCAGACCCGAGTGATCGCCACCGAGTACCTGATCTCGATGCTCAAACCACTCCCGCTGGGACTCGCGGCTCTGCTTCTCCTGTTTCTCGCTTTTCCGGATCCGCGAGAAGAATCACAGAAAGTAATCTGGTTCGCCGCATTCATCCTCTCCGGAGTGTTCTTCCTCTTCGCCACGCATAGCCCCCTTGCACTCACCGCCATCCCCCGAAGCTGGTACGCAGTCCAGCGGGCCGTGGAAACACTCGTCTCACAGGTTCGCGGAACCATCGGATCAAGAGCAGGAACAACCCTGGAAGACATTGCACAAGATGAATCTACGCGGCGAATCTTCTGCACTACCGACCTCAGCTCAGGATCCCATGTATATTTCACGCCTGGCCACATTCTCACACCGGATGGGACTGGGCGGAACCCGAACGTATTCCTCTCGGACGTCGTGACAGCCTCCGCCTGCTTTCCAGGATTCAGACCGGTCGTCTTCCGGCGCACCGAGCTCGGACTTTCAGGAATTCCCCCAGCCAGGCAGCCGCGGGTCCATCACTACGGAAGACGCCTGCTCGTAGGACTGGCAGGATTCATTGGGGTTGGCGTAATTCTGTCAGCGCTTGCGATGAGACTCGCTGGACCGCTGAGCGACAACGAGAACTGGCGAAGTACAGTGCCGATCTTCGCAGCCATGGTGTTGGGCGGGGCGGCCATGGCAAGTCTGTGCGCTCGGACCTTGTGGGTTCGCGACGATCTCACCCTCGTTGACGGCGGAGTCTGCGACAACCTGGGCACAGCCTTCGCACTCCTCGCGCAAGATACCCGCTACCCAGACCTGCCCAGAATTGCCGGCACGGACAAGCCAGGGCTGATCCTGGTGGTCGACGCCTCGCAGCCATTCACCGCGCCAGAGCCTGGTTGGCGCGGGTTTGGCGAACTCATCCCCCTTCGCCTTCGGGGCGCTCAGCGCACAGTGCTCAAGTTGCTCGGAAATGCAAATTCAATGGCCCGAAAGCGCGCCATCCAACTTCTACTTTCCCCCGGATTCTCAAGTGCCGGCGCCATCGTCTCGATTGAACAAATCCCCGAACTTGGTCACGGTCAGGACTGGCCGGCCTTGGTCGAACGATCAAAACGCGTACGGACAACCTTGAACGCGCTAGACAACCTGGCGGTGCGCGATCTGCTCCAGCAGTCGTATCGACTCACCCAGACCGTTCTCGGAGACCATGGCGCAACACCAACCAGAGAGCGTTCCACAGAGGAGATCAACTCTTTGACTGAAGAGATCACGAACGACGAAATCATAGGGCTTTACAAGCAGGCGAAGGGACCGTATGCACGCAAGGATCGGCACGTCATTCTCATCGGTACGCTGACGGCAATTCTGTCCGTAAGCCTGATTGCGCGGTACCTGGCAGATTGGCTCTTCTTTCGCTAGCCGGCAGTGACCGCAGATCCTTCGCCGGCGGCAGCGCCAGCAGTTCCGGCTCTGGCCGCCGGGGCCGCCCGCCGGGGGTGCGGGGCGGGCCCAGTAGGCTGCGGGTCCACCCGCTTCCGTACCCCGAGGTCCACCCAGTGAGCTCCGCACCGCCCCCCGTACCCGTGTCGGTCGTCGGCCTCGGCGCCGACGGCTGGGACGGGCTGACCGCCCCCGCCCGGGCCGCGCTGGCCGGGGCCGAGGTGCTGATCGGCGGGCCCCGGCAGCTGGACCTGCTCCCCCTCGGGGAATGCGGCGGCATCCGGGTCGCGTGGCCCAGCCCGCTGCGCCCGGCCGTGCCGAAGCTGATGGCCGAGCACGCGGGCCGCCGCATCGCGGTGCTGGCCAGCGGCGACCCGATGTTCTACGGGATCGGCCGCGCCCTGTCCGAGGAGCTCGGCCCCGACGCCCTGCACGTCCTGCCGCACCCTTCCTCCGTCTCCTACGCCTGCGCCCGCCTCGGCTGGCCGGTGGAGGACACCGAGGTGGTCACGGTGGTCGGCCGCCCGGTGGCCCGCCTCTCGGCCGCTCTGTACGAGGGCCGCCGGGTCCTGGTGCTGAGCGCCGGAGCACCGACCCCAAACGAGATCGCCGCTCTGCTTCGAGAGCGGGGCTTCGGCCCCAGCCGGATGCGCGTCCTGGAACAGCTCGGCTCCGAGCACGAGGACGCGTACGAGGGCCTCGCCCAGAGCTGGGAACACCCGCCCGGCGACCCCCTCAACGTGGTCGCCGTCGACTGCCGCCGCGACCCCCGCGCCGAGACCCCCCGGCTCGGCGCGACCCCCGGTCTCCCCGACGCCGCCTACGAGCACGACGGCCAGCTCACCAAGCGCCACGTCCGCGCCGCCACCCTGTGCGCCCTCGCCCCCGCCCCCGGTGAACTGCTGTGGGACATCGGCGGCGGCTCCGGCTCCATCGGCATCGAGTGGATGCGCACGCACCCCTCCTGCCGGGCGGTGACCGTGGAGCGGGTGACGGAGCGGGCCGCGCGGATCACCCGTAACGCGGCCGCGCTCGGCGTGCCCGGCCTGCGCGTGGTCACCGGCTCCGCACCCGACGCGCTCGCCGGTCTGCCCGCCCCCGACGCGGTGTTCATCGGCGGCGGCCTGACCGCGCCGGGCCTGCTCGACGCGGCCTGGGAGGCACTGGCTCCCGGCGGCCGGCTTGTCGTCAACACCGTCACCCTGGAGTCGGAGGCGGTACTCGCCGACCGCTACCGCCGCCACGGCGGCGAGCTGGTGAAACTGGCCGTCGCGCACGCCGTGCCGGTCGGCGGTTTCACGGGCTGGCGCCAGGCGATGCCCGTCACCCAGTGGACGGTCACCAAGCCGCACCCGTCCCGCCCCCATCCCCAGCTCGACCAGACCGACCAGACCGACCAGACCGACCAGCCCAAGCCCAAGCCCGAAATGGTGGACCAGACGATATGACCGTGTACTTCATCGGTGCGGGCCCCGGCGCCGCCGACCTGATCACGGTGCGCGGCGCCCGGACGCTGGCCGCCGCCCCCGTCTGCCTCTACGCGGGCAGCCTGGTCCCGCGCGAACTGCTCGCCGAATGCCCGCCGGACGCCCGCCTGATCGACACCGCGCAGCTGAACCTGGACGAGATCATCGCCGAGTGCGTACGCGCGCACGCGGCCGGCCAGGACGTCGCCCGGCTCCACTCCGGCGACCCCTCCGTCTTCAGCGCCGTAGCGGAGCAGATGCGGCGGCTCGACGCGGCCGGCATCCCCTACGAGGTCGTCCCCGGCGTCCCCGCCTTCGCCGCGGCGGCCGCCGCGCTGAAGCGGGAGCTGACGGTCCCCACCGTCGGCCAGACCGTGATCCTGACCCGGATCTCCCAGCAGGCCACGCCGATGCCGCCCGGCGAGGACCTCGCCACCCTGGGCCGCAGCGGGGCGCTGCTGGTGCTGCACCTGGCCACCCGCTACGTCGACCGGGTCGTGGACGAACTCCTGCCGCACTACGGGGCCGAGTGCCCGGCGGCGGTGGTCGCGATGGCCAGCCGCCCCGACGAGCTGATCCTGCGCGGAACGCTGGCCGACATCGCCGCCCAGGTGAAGGAGGCCGGGCTGGTCCGCACCGCCGTCATCCTGGTGGGCCGCACCCTGGGCGCCGAACAGTTCCGCGACAGCCACCTGTACTCCGCCGAGCGCGACCGGCATGCCTGCTGATCCGACCGGCCCGGGTCCGCACGTCCTGATCCTCGGCGGCACCACGGAGGCCCGCCGCCTGGCGGAGGCGCTGGCCGTCGCCCCGGACTCCCCCCGGGTGACCACCTCCCTGGCCGGCCGGGTCGCCGCCCCGGTGCTCCCGCCCGGCGAGACCCGGATCGGCGGCTTCGGCGGTGCCGACGGGCTGGCGGCCTGGATCACCGCGCACGGGGTCACGCACCTGGTCGACGCCACGCACCCCTTCGCGGAGCGGATGAGCTTCAACGCGGCCGGGGCGGCGGCCCGTTCGGGCGTCCCCCTCCTGGCCCTGGGCCGTCCCGGCTGGTCCCCGGGCCCCGGGGACGACTGGCACTTCGCGGACTCCCTCACGGAGGCGGCCGCTCTTCTCCCCGGCCTCGGCACCCGCGCCTTCCTGACCACCGGCCGGATGGGACTGCACAGCTTCGCGCACCTCACCGAGCCCTGGTTCCTGGTGCGTTCGGTGGACCCCCCGGCGGGGCCCGTACCGCCGCGCCTCGAAGTGCTTCTGGCCCGGGGCCCGTTCACCCTCGCCGACGAACAGGCCCTCCTGGCCCGCCACCGCATCGACCTCCTGGTCACCAAGGACAGCGGCGGCTCGGCCACCGCCCCCAAACTCGCGGCCGCCCGCGACGCCGGCATCCCGGTCCTGGTCGTCCGCCGTCCGCCGGTCCCGGAGGGCGTCCCGCGGACCGGGTCGGTCGACGAGGTGTGCCACTGGTTGTCTCGCTGACTACCCTCGGCCCATGGACCCGGAAGAAGAGCACGGCGGCGAAGTCGTTCTGAGCGCCGCGGAGTACGAGGCCGTCGGAGCCGCCCTCTCCTCCCTCCCCGGGCCCGCGCGCGGCGGACCGGCCCCCTCCCTCGACCACCTCCTCCAGCGGTGGAAGGACCTGGTGGACGAGGTCGAGGAGGGCTACGGATGGTGTGCTCCCGAACTCGACAACGACCTCGCGTGCCGGGCCGCGCTCGCCCGGATCTGGCCGCTGCTGCCCCCTCGGGTCCGCGCGATCAGGCAGCCGGAACTCGACAGCGCGGACGAGCGCTACCGCCTCGCGACGGTTCCGTGGCCAGGGCGCCCCGAGGCGACCGCCGGCTGGTGGAAGTGGCGGATTCCCCGGCGCCTGGAGGTCGAGGCCTGCGAGGAGCGCGGAACGGACTGGCCGACGGGGTGGGAGATGATGCCGTTCCCCCGCCCGGCGGCCGTGGAAGTCTCGACATGACGCGACGACCGGCCGCGCCCCACGGCCGGCCACCGGCCACCGGCCCCGGCAACGCCGGAGGCCCGGCGCGGCGTTCCGCCCCGGGCCCCCTCGCTTCGTCAACCGACCGGGATCACCCGTACCGGCGCGGGGTCCAGGTCACCCGTGACCCGTCGGGACGCTCGGTCACCTGGGTCTGCGAGGAGCCGATCAGCAGGATCGTCCGCATGTCCACCTCGGACGGCTCCAGTTCGGCCAGCGTGACGATGCGGACCGACTGCTCCGGCCCGCCCACGTCGCGCGCCACGACCACCGGGGTCTGTGGTGCGCGCAGCTCCAGGAGCAGTTCGCGGGCCTGGGCCACCTGCCAAGTCCGGCTGCGGGAGCCCGGGTTGTACAGGGCCAGTACGAGATCGGCCGCGGCGGCCGCGCGCAGTCGCTCCGCGATGACCTCCCAGGGCTTGAGCCGGTCCGAGAGGGAGATGGTGGCGTAGTCGTGGCCGAGCGGGGCTCCGGCCGCGGCGGCCGCCGCGTTGGCGGCCGTCACCCCGGGCAGGACCCGTACGGGCACGTCCTTGTACTCGGGCTGCCCCGCGACCTCCAGGACGGCGGTGGCCATGGCGAAGACCCCGGGGTCGCCGCCGGAGACCACTGCCACCCGCTTGCCGCGCCGGGCCAGGTCGAGGGCGAACTCGGCGCGCTCCGACTCGACCTTGTTGTCCGAGCCGTGCCGGATCTGGCCCGGCTTGACCGGGACCCGGTCCAGGTACGTCGTGTATCCGACCAGCACCTCGGCGTCGGCCAGCACCCGCCGGGTCTCGGCGGTCAGCCACAGCGGTCCGGCCGGGCCGGTGCCGACGACGGCGACCTCACCGGGTCCGGACGGCACGCTGCCGGGGTTGCCGATCCGGCTGGGCACCACGGCGACGGCGAAGTACGGCACGGAGTCCGGGTCGGTGTCCGCCAGGACTCCGGTCCGCTCGCCGGCCATCGTCGCGCGTTCCACGTAGCGCGCCTCGGCGAGCCGGCCGCTGTTCTCCATGGCCCGCCGGATGGCGGGGAAGGTGCGGCCGAGCTTCATCACGACCGCGGAGTCGGTGGCGGCGAGGCGGGCCGTGAGCTCCTCCTCGGAGAGGGTGCCGGGCAGGATCGTCAGCACCTCCTCGCCCTCGACGAGCGGCATGCCGAGCCGGGCGGCGGCGGCGCTCACCGAGGTCACCCCGGGGATCACCTCGGTCTCGTACCGGTCGGAGAGCCGCTTGTGCATGTGCATGTACGAGCTGTAGAAGAGCGGGTCGCCCTCCGCGAGTACGGCGACGGTGCGGCCGGCGTCCAGGTGGACGGCGAGCCGGGCGGCGGAGGCCTCGTAGAACTCCTCCATCGCGCCCTGGTAGCCGCCGGGGTGGTCGGTGGTCTCGGTGGTGACCGGGTAGACCAGCGGCTCCTCGATGTGGTCGGCGCGCAGGTGCTTCGCGGCGATGGAGCGGGCGATCGAGCGGCCGTGGCGGGCGGAGTGGTACGCGACCACGTCGGCCTCCGCGATCACCTCGACGGCGCGCAGCGTCATCAGCGAGGGGTCGCCGGGCCCGAGCCCGACTCCGTAAAGGCGTCCGGTGCTCATTCGGCCACGCTCGCGATGGCGTTGACGGCGGCCGCGGCCATGGCGCTGCCGCCGCGCCGGCCACGGACGATCAAGTGGTCGAGCGCGGAGGGGTGTTCGGCGAGGGCGTCCTTGGACTCGGCGGCGCCGATGAACCCGACGGGGACCCCGATGACCGCGGCGGGGCGCGGGGCGCCCTCCTCGATCATCTCCAGCAGCCGGAAGAGCGCGGTCGGTGCGTTCCCGACGGCGATCACCGAGCCCTCCAACAGGCCCCGGTCCCGCCAGACTTCGAGGGCGGCGGCGCTGCGGGTCGTGCCCATCTTCGCGGCGAGTTCCGGCACGGCCGGGTCGGAGAGGGTGCAGATCACCTGGTTGTCGGCGGGCAGCCGCTTGCGGGTGACCCCGCTGGCGACCATCTGCACGTCGCACAGGATCGGCGCACCGGCCTCCAGGGCGGCGCGCGCCCGCAGGACCACCTCGGGCGAGTAGCCCAGGTCCCGGGTCAGGTCGGTCATCCCGCAGGCGTGAATCATGCGCACCGCGACCTGGGCGACCGAGGCGGGCAGCCCGGAGAGGTCCGCCTCGGCGCGGATCGTGGCAAAGGACTGGCGGTAGATCTCGGCGCCGTCCTTCTCGTACTCGAACACGGTGTACTCGCTCATTTCTTCACTGCGTCTTCGGACACTCGGGGTTGGCTGCGCGCGTCGGCGACGGCCTGGGCAAGTTCGTGGGACGGCACCGGGCGCCCGTCGAGCCGGTACCCGTCGGGGGTGGCGACGAGGTCGACCCAGGCGGCGCCGCGCGGATGCCCGCACCGGCGCTCGCACCCGGACCAGTGCACGGGCGCGCCGGCGGGCCCGGCGGGCCCGGCGGCCGGAGCCTCGCCGGCCGCGTCCACTACGGCCCGCGCGTCGGCGCGTACGTCGGACAGCGCCTTGGCGCAGCCCGGCCGCCCGGTACAGGCGGTGACGGATTCCCAGGGGCCGTCGGGCGCGACGGACAGGCCGGCGGCCACGAGCTGCGCGTAGCCGTCGACGGGCCTACGGGTGCTCGCCCGGGGCAGGACGATGCTCCGCCACGGGGTGATCCGCAGCTCGCCGTCGCCCGCCTTGCCGTCGCCCGCCTCGCCGTCGCCTTCCTCGCCCTCACCTGCGTCCGCGACGCTCACCAGCACCCGCCACTGGCCGGCGGTGAGCCGGCCGAGCGGGGGCAGGACGCACAGCGGCGTCCGGTCACCGGTGCCGGGTCCCCACGGTGCGGGCGGCGGCGCGTAGGGCCAGGCCACCTCGGGAACGACGGCCGCCGCGATACCGGCGGCGCCGAGCCGTACGGCGAACTCCCCGGTGTCCAGGGCGTGTACGGCGGGGAGTTCGGAGACCCGCCAGGCGCGGGTGCCGGCGGCGTCCGCGGAGTCGAGGAAGTACTCGGCCGCGAGCAGCGCGGCCCGCGGCGCGTCGGAGGCGTCCACCTCGACGGCACCCCGTGCCGCGCCGAGGCGGACCAGTGCCCGGCCCCGCGGTCGGCCGAGCACGGTGACATCGGGGTCGAGCGCGGCGACGTCCCCGCGCCCGTCGTCGATGGCGAACAGGAACCGTCCGGACAGGGCCGCCGCGCGGGTGCTCGCGCACAGCAGCCGGTCCAACTCCCCCACCCAGGGGGTGACATGGGGCCGCTCGGAGCCCAGGATCCCGGACAGCGGGGTCGCCACGATGTTCCGTATCCGCTCGTGGCCGGGGGCGGGCAGCAGCCCGGCTCCGTCCAGCAGCTCCGCCAGCCCGGCGCCGCAGCCTTCGGCGAGCCCGCGCAGCTGCACGTTCCCGCGCGAGGTGAGTTCCAGGTGCCCGTCCCCGAACCGGTCGGCGGCGAGCGCCAGTACCGAGGCCTGCCGGGCACTCAGCAGACCCCCCGGGATCCGCACCCGCGCCAGGTACCCGTCATCGGCGGCATGCAGGCGCAGCGCGCCGGGGCAGGCGTCGCCGCGATCCCGTATGACGGGTTCGTCCCGCACTGCGGCGGAGGGGGGCGTGGGCATGGCGGCGAGCATACCCACGATTCTGCGCCCACCCCCTGTGGCCCACACCACCCCGTTCCAGCCTGACGGCTGCCCGAATCCAGCCCACGGCCCGCCTCCGCGGAAACCGTCCGGGCTCCGCCCGAACCCTCCGGACCACCCGGACCCGCCGGGACGCCCGCGTGCCGCTGCGCGGGGCGAACTCCCCCACCCGCCCTTCCACCGTTCCCCGGGCCGGCCCTGACCCGGTCCTCAAACGCCGGACGGGCTGAAAGCAGGGGCCCGGGCTGCGCCCGGACCCCCTGGGGCTCCGCCTCAGACCCCGCGCCTCAAACGCCGGCGAGGCTGGATGTGGCCGACCTCCGATTGCACCTGCCCGCAGAGCAATTCCAGCCCCTCCGGCGTTTGAGGAGCGGGGGGCCGGGGGCCGGCCCCCCGGCGACGGCGCCGCACCCGGGGCGCCCACGGCCCCTGGAGGGCCCCCGCTCCCGGCCGGGGACCTGGCCCCCTAGGATGAGTCCAAGGCGGCCAACAGGCCCGCCATCGCCGAGGACGGCGACATGGGAGGAAGCCCGGTGCGAATCCGGCGCGGTCCCGCCACTGTGAATCCGCGCGGCAGCGAGCCGCACCGGATGAGTCAGGAACTCCCGCCGTCCTCACTGCCCGGGGCGCGGAAACCCCGAGGAAGGCCTGCCGCCGCATGATCCTGCTGCTGTCGACGTCCGACACCGATCTGCTCAGCGCCCGCGCAGCGAACGCCGGTGACGCTCCCGTCCCGTACCGCTTCGCGAACCCCTCCCGCCTTCCCCTCGACGACCTGCCCGGTCTCCTGGACGGCGTCACCCTGGTCGTCGTACGCCTCCTCGGCGGCCTGCGCGCCTGGCAGGACGGCCTCGACCTGCTCCTGGCCTCCGGCCAGACCCGCCCGGTGGTCGTGCTGACCGGTGAACAGGCCCCCGACGCCCAGCTGATGGAAGCCTCGACCGTCCCGATCGGCATCGCCGCCGAGGCGCACGGCTACCTCGCCCACGGCGGCCCGGCCAACCTGGAGCAGCTCGCCCGCTTCCTCTCCGACACCGTGTTGCTGACCGGCCACGGTTTCGAGCCCCCGGCGGCCTCCCCCACGTGGGGCCCGCTGGAGCGCACCCCCCAGATCACCGAGGGCCCCCGGATCGCGGTGCTCTACTACCGCGCGCACCAGATGAGCGGCAACACCGCCTTCGTGCACACCCTCTCCGAGGCGATCGAGGCCCACGGCGCCCAGGCGCTCCCCCTCTACGTCTCCTCCCTCCGCTCCCCGGAGCCGGAGCTGATCGAGCAGCTCGCGTCCGCCGACGCGATCGTCACCACCGTCCTGGCCGCAGGCGGCACCAAGCCCGCCACCGCCTCGGCCGGCGGTGACGACGAGTCCTGGGACGCCGGCGCCCTGGCCGCCCTCGGCGTGCCGATCCTGCAGGCCCTGTGCCTGACCGGCTCCCGGTCCGCCTGGGAGGAGAACGACGAGGGCCTGTCCCCCCTCGACGCCGCCACGCAGGTCGCCGTACCGGAGTTCGACGGCCGTCTGATCACCGTCCCGTTCTCCTTCAAGGAGCTGGACGAGGACGGCCTGCCCGCCTACGTCGCGGACCCCGAGCGGGCCGCCCGCGTGGCCGGCATCGCCGTGCGCCACGCGCGCCTGCGCCACATCGACCGCCGCGACAAGAAGATCGCCCTGGTCCTCTCCGCGTACCCCACCAAGCACTCCCGCATCGGCAACGCGGTCGGCCTCGACACCCCGGCCAGCGCCGTGGAGCTGCTGCGCACGCTCATCGCGGGCGGGTACGACTTCGGTCCCGTCGAGGACGTCCCGGGTCTGGTCTCCGGCGACGGCGACGAGCTGATCCGCGCCCTGATCGAGGCCGGCGGCCACGACCAGGACTGGCTCACCGAGGAGCAGCTCGCCCGCAATCCGGTCCGCATCCCGGCGGCCGACTACAAGCGCTGGTTCGCCGAGCTGCCGGCCGATCTGCGCGACAGCGTCACCGAGCACTGGGGCGAGGCTCCGGGCAACATGTTCGTGGACCGCTCCGCGAACCCCGAGGGCGACATCGTGCTGGCCGCACTGCGCCGCGCCAACCTCCTCATCCTCATCCAGCCGCCGCGCGGCTTCGGCGAGAACCCGATCGCGATCTACCACGACCCGGACCTGCCGCCCTCGCACCACTACCTGGCCGCGTACCGCTGGATCCAGGCCCGCGCCGAGGACGGCGGTTTCGGCGCCGACGCGATGATCCACCTGGGCAAGCACGGCAACCTGGAGTGGCTGCCGGGCAAGAACGCCGGCCTGTCGGCGTCCTGCGCCCCCGATGCCGCGCTCGGCGACCTGCCCCTCATCTACCCGTTCCTGGTCAACGACCCGGGCGAGGGCACCCAGGCCAAGCGCCGGGTGCACGCCACGCTGGTCGACCACCTGGTGCCGCCGATGGCGCGCGCGGAGTCGTACGGCGACATCGCGCGCCTGGAGCAGCACCTCGACGAGTACGCCCAGATCTCCGCGATGGACCCGGCGAAGCTGCCGGCCATCCGCGCGCAGATCTGGACCCTGATCCAGGCCGCGAAGCTGGACCACGACCTGGGTCTGGAGCAGCGCCCCGACGACGACGGCTTCGACGACTTCCTGCTGCACGTCGACGGCTGGCTGTGCGAGATCAAGGACGCCCAGATCCGCGACGGTCTGCACGTCCTGGGCGGCGCCCCGACCGGCGACGCCCGGGTCAACCTGGTCCTGGCCATCCTGCGCGCCCGCCAGATCTGGGGCGGTACGACGGCCCTGCCCGGTCTGCGCGAAGCGCTCGGCCTCGACGAGTCCGCGGCCACCCGCACCACCGCCGACGAGGCGGAGGAGACGGCCCGCGCGCTGGTCCAGGCGATGGAGGACGCGAACTGGGCCCCGGAGGCGGTGGCTTCGGTCGCCGCCGGATACTCGGCGGACGTGGCGGCCGTACTGGACTTCGCGGCCCGCGAGGTCGTCCCGCGCCTGGCCGGCACCACCGACGAGATCACCCACGTGGTCAGCGCCCTGGACGGCAACTTCGTCCCGGCGGGCCCCTCCGGCTCCCCGCTGCGCGGTCTGGTCAACGTGCTGCCGACCGGCCGCAACTTCTACTCGGTGGACCCGAAGGCCGTCCCCTCGCGCCTCGCGTGGGAGACGGGCCAGGCCCTGGCCGATTCCCTACTGACCCGCTACCGCACGGACAACGGCGAATGGCCCGCCTCCGTCGGCCTGTCCCTGTGGGGCACGAGCGCGATGCGCACCTCGGGCGACGACGTGGCCGAGGCCATGGCGCTGCTTGGTGTCCGCCCGGTCTGGGACGAGGCCTCGCGCCGCGTCACCGGCCTGGAGCCGATCCCGCTCGCCGAGCTCGGCCGGCCGCGCATCGACGTGACCTTGCGCATCTCGGGCTTCTTCCGCGACGCGTTCCCGCACGTCATCGGCCTGCTGGACGACGCGGTACGGCTGGCCGCCTCGCTGGAGGAGCCCGCGGAGGACAACTTCGTACGGGCCCACGCGCAGGCCGACCTGGCCGTGCACGGGGACGAGCGGCGGGCCACCACCCGGATCTTCGGCTCGCGCCCGGGCACGTACGGCGCGGGCATCCTGCAGCTGATCGACTCCCGCGACTGGCGCACCGACGCCGACCTCGCGGAGGTCTACACGGTGTGGGGCGGGTACGCGTACGGCCGTGGCCTCGAAGGGCGCGCGGCGCGCGAGGAGATGGAGACCGCCTACAAGCGGATCACGGTCGCGGCGAAGAACACCGACACCCGTGAGCACGACATCGCCGACTCCGACGACTACTTCCAGTACCACGGCGGCATGGTGGCCACCGTCCGCGCCCTGCGCGGCACGGCCCCCGAGGCGTACATCGGCGACTCGACCCGGCCCGAGACGGTCAAGACGCGCACGCTGGTCGAGGAGACCTCCCGCGTCTTCCGCGCCCGCGTCGTGAACCCGAAGTGGATCGAGGCGATGCGCCGCCACGGTTACAAGGGTGCCTTCGAGCTGGCCGCCACCGTCGACTACCTCTTCGGCTACGACGCCACGACCGGCGTGGTGGCCGACTGGATGTACGACAAGCTGACCGAGACGTACGTCCTGGACCCGGAGAACCGCGCCTTCCTGGAGGAGGCCAACCCCTGGGCCCTGCACGGGATCGCGGAGCGACTGCTGGAGGCGGAGTCCCGCGGCATGTGGGAGAAGCCGGACCCGCAGGTCCTGGAGGCGCTGCGCCAGGTGTACCTGGACACGGAGGGCAACCTCGAAGGCGAAAGCGACTAACCGGGCACCGGCTGGATCAGACTGAGCCGCATGTGCCATTACTGCGGCTGCCGCGAAATCCCCCTGATCAAGGAGTTCATCGCCGAGCACGAGGCGGTGACGAACGCCGCGGGCGACGCCCTGCGCGCCCTGGACGCGGGGGACCTCCCGAAGGCGCGGACCCTCGTCGCGGAGATGACGGCCGTTCTCCTCGCCCACTGGACGGGCGAGGAGGACGGCTTGTTCGCCGTCATGGGGCGGGACCCGGAGTACGCCCCGTACATCGCGGCGCTGGTGGCGGAACACCGCGAACTGGCGGCGTTCCTCGCCCGCGCCGATCTGGCGGACCCGGCGGACACGGCGGCGCTGCGCCGGGCGGTGGAGGAGCTCCACCACCACATCGCGAAGGAGGAGGACGGCCTCTTCCCCGCGTCCCTCACCGCCCTGACGGGCGATGATTGGGACCTGTCCATCAAGGCCTGGCGCACGGCCCATCCCGACGGGGACCTGAGGCCCGCCGGGTGACGGCCGGGGCGCCCCGGCGGCCTCCTACTTCGTGGTCTGGTTCAGCGCCACCAGGGCCTGCGCCCAGCGCGCGTACTTCAGCTGGCCGAAATCGGCGACGGTCTTCACGCCGAAGGCTTCGAGCAGCAGCTCGCCGTCCTTGTCGGTGACGCCCTTGAGCGCGGCCACCGGCGCCGCGAGCACCTCCGCGAGCGGCTTGTCGGCCCACGCCTTGTCCAGCACCTTGTCGAGGTCGATCGCCATGAGTCTCTCTCCCGGAACTCGAAAGTATGAACTGATGGCACAAACCTAGAACAATCGGACAAGCATCCCGGGGTGCGACACCCTGACCTTCCAGTGCCCCGACCACTCGCCCGGCCGGAAGCGGACCAGGGCCAGACCGAAGGCCACCGGGGGGCGGACCGAAGGGCGGGCAGCCCCCCTTGCCCCACGCGATTCCACGTATAATCCGCCCCGTTCACCCTGTACTTCGCGTCGGATTTCGGAATCGAAAAGGCTGTGACCAAGAAATGAATTCACTGCGGGCGCTTCTCGACGGCGGGATTCCGCTGGTGGCCGTCAGCTTCGACGACAGCGAGACCGAGCCGCGCGCAGACGCCGCGAAGAGCGCCGGCGTCGATGTGGCCGAACTGCGCGTCGACCGGTACGCGGCGACCGACACGGCCCACGTTCTGGCGCAGGTGGACGCGTTCAAGACACTGCCGGTACTGGCCACCATCCGGTCGGCCCGCGAAGGCGGCGACTGGAAGGGCACCGAGGCGCAGCGCCTCGAACTGTTCCGTGCGCTGGCTCCTCAGGTCCAGGCCGTGGACATCGAGCTCTCCTCCGGGGAAATCCTGTCCGAGGTGATCGAGGCCGCCCACCGGCACGACACGGTGGCGCTCGTCTCCTATCACAATTTCGAATTCACCCCGGCCACCGAGGAACTCCAGACCGTCATCGACGACGCGAAGAGCGCCGGCGCCGATGTGGTCAAGGTGTCCACCATGGTCCGGTCCGAGGGCGACGTGCGACGGCTGGCCTCGCTGCTGCTGCGCGCCGGAGCCGAGGACACCCGGCTGATCGTCATCGCCATGGGCGAGGCCGGAGCGGTCTCGCGCGTCTTCTTCCCGGCCCTCGGGTCGCGGATCACGTACTCCTTCTTCGGCGCCAGCTCCGCCCCGGGCCAGCTCGACTTCCCCGAGACCTTCGGCTTGCTGCGCAAGTTCTACCCGTCCTTCGACGAGCGGAAGTCCACCGGGGCCTGAGTCCCCGTGCGCCGGGGAGGGTCACCCACCCTTCGCCCCTCCCCGGCCACCATCACGGCAGCCTCTCTACCGGTCTCCAGCCCCACCCGTGACAGAACGGCACACACGTCACCTGATGAAGTGAACTCCCCCTTATCCCACCGGCAACACGGGTAGTGCCCTGCTGATCTCGTGAGGAATCAACGAGACAGTCAGATGAAAGGCCCACCCTGCCGTGACGCAGCCGTTTCAACTGCCGGATTTCTATGTGCCTTATCCGGCGCGACTGAACCCCCACCTGGAGGACGCCAGGGTCCACACCAAGAAGTGGGCCCGCGACTTCGGGATGCTGGAAGGTTCCGGCGTCTGGGAGGAGAGCGACCTCGACTCGCACGACTACGCCCTGCTCTGCTCGTACACCCACCCCGACTGCGGCAGCGAGGCGCTGTCCCTGGTCACCGACTGGTACGTGTGGGTGTTCTTCTTCGACGACCACTTCCTGGAGATGTACAAGCGCTCCCAGGACCGGGCGGGCGCCAAGGCCTACCTCGACCGGCTCGGCGCCTTCATGCCGATGGACCTGTCCGACGGGTTCCCCGAGGCCACCAACCCCGTCGAGGCCGGCCTCGCCGACCTGTGGGCCCGTACCGTCCCCGCCATGTCGATGGACTGGCGGGAACGGTTCTCCCTGTCCACCAAGAACCTGCTCGACGAGTCGATGTGGGAACTCGCCAACATCAACATCGGCCGGGTCTCCAACCCCCTCGAATACATCGAGATGCGCCGCAAGGTCGGCGGCGCGCCCTGGTCGGCCGGCCTCATCGAGTACGTCGCCGCGGAGGTTCCGGCCCGCGTCGCGCACTCCCGGCCCCTCGGCGTGCTGCGCGACGCCTTCTCCGACGCCGTGCACATCAGGAACGACATCTTCTCCTACCAGCGCGAGGTCTCCGAGGAGGGCGAACTCTCCAACGCCATCCTGGTGTTGGAGACCTTCCTCGGCTGCACCACCCAGGAGGCCGCCGAGGCCTCCAACGACCTCCTCACCTCCCGCCTCCAGCAGTTCGAGCAGACCGCCCTCGCCGAACTCCCCCAGCTCTTCGCCGACCACGCCATGAACCCGGCGGAGATCGCCGCCGTCCTCGCCTACGCCAAGGGGCTCCAGGACTGGCAGTCCGGCGGCCACGAGTGGCACATGGTCTCCAGCCGCTACATGAACAAGGAGGCCCGGGCCACGGCGCCGCTCACCCTGCCGTTCATGCCCTCGGGCCTCGGCACCACCGCGCTCGACCTCCGCTCCATCCTCGCCCCCCGCGCCCTGGAGCTGCGCCGGCGCTCCTTCACCCACGTCCCCTTCGAGCCCACCGGCCCCTCGATCGTCCCCGACATCTACATGCCGTTCCCGCTCGGCCTCAGCCCCCACCACGCCCGCGCCCGCGAGGAATCCGTCGCCTGGGCCAGGGAGATGGGCCTGATCGATCCGCAGCCCGGCGACCCCGGCTCGGCGATCTGGAACGAGGACAAGCTGCGCGGCTACGACTTCGCCCTCTGCTCCGCCGGCATCGACCCCGACGGAACACCCGAGGCCCTGACCCTCAACGCCTGCTGGCTGACCTGGGGAACGTACGGGGACGACTACTACCCGGTGGTCTTCGCCCAGTCCAAGAACCTCTCCGCCGCCAAGGCCACCACCGCCCGGCTCGTCGCCATGATCCCGGTGGACCACGCGGAGCAGCCGGTCGGGCTGACCGCGATGGAGCGGTCCCTCGGCGACCTGTGGGTGCGCACCAGCAAGGACATGACCCCCGAGATCCGGGCCGAGTTCCGGGCCACCCTCGTGAACATGCTGCACAGCTGGCTGTGGGAGATGGAGAACCAGATCCAGAACCGCATCCCCGACCCGGTGGACTACGCGGAGATGCGGCGGCACACCTTCGGCTCGCACCTCACGATGTACCTGTGCCGGCTCGGCCAGGCGGGCCGGGGCATCCCCGACGACATCTACGCCTCGGGCACCATCCGCTCCCTGGAGAACGCGGCCGCCGACTCCGCGTGCCTGATGAACGACATCTTCTCGTACCAGAAGGAGGTGGAGGTCGAGGGCGAGGTCCACAACTACGTGCTCGTGACCCGCAACTTCTTCGACATCGGCTACGAGGAGGCGCTGCACATCTGCCACTCGCTGATGACCCAGCGCACCGAGGAGTTCGAGCACATCGTCGCCCACCAGCTGCCGCTGCTCTACGAGGACTGGAAGCTGGACGCCGCAGCACGTGCCGGACTCGACGCGTACGTGGGCGAGTTGAAGGACTGGCTGGCCGGAATCCTGAACTGGCACGAGAAGACGGTCCGTTACCGCGAGGAGGACCTGCACCGCCTGGGCGACGGGATCTCCACCGCCGTCCTGAGCTCCGACTTCGGCATGTCGGCGGCCCGGATCTCCCTGCCCACCCCCTGAGCCAGGTCGCGGCGGGGGCCGTCCTCCCCCGCCGCGGACCCTTCAGAACTCGTCCGCCGTGTGCGGCAGCAGCGCGGTGCGCAGCCCCGCGTCCAGGGCCGCGGCCGCGCCGGGGGTGTGCTCCACCAGCAGGCCGGCCGCGGCCAGTTCGACGGCCCGGGTCCCGCCGAGGTAGCAGGCCGCGAGCTCCCGTACGTCCAGGGTCAGGTCCGGGTCCCGGCCGGCGGCGGGCTCGTACGCCGCCCCGTCGGGCCCGGCCTTCAGGAGGAACCGCCCCGCGTTCGCGGGCAGTCGTACGTCGGTCAGCTCCAGTACGAGTTCCACGGGCGCGGCCCACGACCGCCCGGTCAGCGCCGCCGCCACGTCGACCAGCCGCAGCCAGAGCGCCGGGAACACGGCGGTGACCCGGACCTGGTCGCGGTCGGCGGCGAAGTGCAGCAGCGGATCGTCGGCCGGCCGGCCCCAGGCGGTGATCCGGCCCGTGAGGTCGAGGGAGGCCAGGCATTCCCACAGGGCGGCCGCGGCCCGCGGGGTGTCGGCCTCCAGCTCGTCGACCCGGACCAGACCCGGGGTCCGCACGCCCTTGGTGTTCTCCTCGGGCTTCGTGCGGTAGAGGACGTAGCCCGCGATCGGCTCGCCCGGCTCCCCCAGGACGATGATCCGCGGCGGGCTGAGCTCCTCGTCCTCCTCGTCCTGCTCGATGAGCCACTCCTCGGTCCAGCGGCGCTCGCTGCGGGTGGGCCGCCCGGCCCGGACCGCGCGGGCCGCCTCGTGGTACGGGCCCACGACGGCGACGGCGTCCTTGGGGTCCGCGGTGGCGACCAGCCGCAGCGGCCGCCGGTCGGCCTCGATGCGCAGGGCCAGCGGCCGGGTGGAGTCGATCTCGATGGTGGCGCCCTGGGTGGCGCTGCCGTAGCCGAAGCGCCCGTAGATGGCGGCCTCGGAGGCCCACAGGGCGGCGACGGGGCTGCCGGCCGCCCCGGTCCGCCGCAGCATCTCGGCCATCAGTGCGGTCAGTACGCCGCGCCGGCGGTGGGTGGGGGCGACGGAGACGAAGGTGAGTCCGGGGCAGGGCAGGTCCGCCCCGGGCACCGAGAGCCGGAACGCGTGCGCGGCCATGAAGCCGACGATCGCGTCTCCGTCGTAGGCCCCGATCCGCGTGCAGTGACCGAGCAGCTCGTGGTGGCGCTCGCGCGCCTCCTTCTCGGGGCGGTCGTGGAAGACCAGGTACGCGAGCTCCAGAGCACGGTCGATGTCGGCCTCGGGCACCTCGCGGATCTCCACCATGATCCGGAGACTAATCGGTCATGGCGGACCAGTCACTTCATAAAGGGCACTTTCCGGCCCGCGCCAGGCGGGTTCCGCCCCCTCGACCGGGCGGGCTCCCGGCAGACCGGCCCCCGCCCGGTGCCGGATCAGCGCGCCGCGGGCCCCGTCCAGTCCGCCGGGACGTGTCCGAGGCGGACCCGCTGCGGGTGGTCACCGACGGGTACGGACACCCGCTTCGTGCCGGTCGCGAAGTCGATGGCCGTGACCTGGTCGGCGCCGCTCTCGGAGATCACGCAGCCGGAGCCGTCGCCGTCGACGGTGGCCCAGTAGGGCTTGGCGGCGGGCACGAGCGGTCCTTGTTCCAGGGTGGCCCGGTCCACGACGGTCACGTAGTCGTCCATGGTCCCGGCGACGCACAGCTTGGCCCCGTCCGGGCTCATCGACATGCCGTGGTGCCGGGAGTCGTTGACCCAGGTCGTGCGGTCGGCGCTGGTGGCGGGGTTCTCGGGGAGGGTCTTGATCCGGGTGATCCGGTCGGCGGCCACGTCGTACTCGACGAAGCCGTTGAAGAACGAGACCTGGAAGTAGAGCTTCGACTCGTCCGGGGCGAAGGACATGGGCCGCACCGCGTCGGACAGGTCGGAGCGGCCGAAGGCGTCGAGGCGGGCCCGCATGTCGATCACCCGGACCGGGCGCAGGGTCTGCGCGTCGGCGACCGTGATCTTGCGGTCGCCCTTCGTCCAGTCCAGCCAGGGCGCGTCGAGGGCGGAGGTGACGTCACCGATGGAGCTGTTCCACAGGTGGCGGCCGTCCCGGGTGAAGGCGTTCTCGTGCGGCTTGTCGCCCGTGGCGAAGGAGCCGACCTGGCGGCCGCTCGCCATGTCGAGGACGTGCACGGTGTTGGCGGTGGAGGCCGAGACCGCCACGCGGGTGCCGTCCGGGGAGACCGCCATGTGGTCGGCCCGGTAACCGGCGACGGGGAAGCGCCAGTTGACCCGGCCGGTGCGGACGTCGATGGAGACGACGTCGGCGAAACTGGGACGGGAGGCGACGACGGCGGAGCCGTCGGGGGTGGTGTACATATCGTCCACGAACTGGTCGTGGCCCTCGCCCGCGGTGGCCCGGACGCCCAGGAAGAAGCCGAGCTTCACCGGGTTGAGGTAGATCTCGCGGAGCCGCTCCTCCTTGTCCGGAACCATGTTGATCCGGCCCACCTTGGCCAGGTTCCCGGTGGAGGCGAGGACGTCGGCGGTGCCCTCCCAGTTGTTGCCCACGAACAAGACCTCGCGCGGGCCCGGGCCGGCGGACCCGGCGCCCGCCGGCGCCCCCGCCCCCGAACCCGCCGGCAACCCGGCGCCCGCCGCGGGCGCCGGACCCACGGCGAGGGCGGCCAGAGCCAGCGCGGCCACGGCCGCCAGGACCGGCAGAGCCGGCAGGGCGCGGTGGTTACTCGATCGACTGGCGAACATCCGGTCAACTCCGTTACGGGAAGACGCTGTTACCGGCCGGTAAGATAGGCGCAACAACGAAAGGGCGCAACCCCCAACGGGGTTGCGCCCTTTCCACACCGTGCTACAGCCCGTCACCTCTTCAAGCGACGGAACCGATCCTGCTGATCACCGTGTTCGCGACGTCCGGGTGGATCGGGATGTGCGCGCCGGTCAGGGCCGCGCCGCTGCCGCCGCGCCGGTTGGCGACGATCTCGGCGGCGATGGACAGCGCGGTCTCCTCCGGGGAGCGGGCCCCGAGGTCCAGGCCGATCGGGGAGCGCAGCCGGGCCAGTTCCAGCTCGGTCACACCGACCTCGCGCAGCCGCTTGTTGCGGTCCTCGTGGGTGCGGCGGGAG
The DNA here is from genome assembly GCF_026343255.1 of Streptomyces sp. NBC_00086. Lineage (NCBI taxonomy): Bacteria > Bacillati > Actinomycetota > Actinomycetes > Kitasatosporales > Streptomycetaceae > Streptomyces > Streptomyces sp. NBC_00086. The sequence goes on from NZ_JAPELZ010000001.1 coordinate 1,546,298, forward strand.
CCCATGGCGCCGACGTAGGCGACGGGAAGTTTGAGGGCCAGTTCGAGGAGCGGGACATCGAACTTGGCGTCGTGCGTGAGGACGCACAGGACCGTCCGGCCGTCGACCGTACCGGCGGAGGACTGCTCCTCCAGGTAGCGGTGCGGCCAGTCGACCACGATCTCGTCCGCTTCGGGGAAACGCTTCTTCGTGGCGAACACGGGCCGGGCGTCGCACAGCGTCACCCGGTAGCCGAGGAACTTGCCGATCCGCACCAGGGCGGAGGCGAAGTCGATGGCCCCGAAGACGATCATCCGGGGCGGCGGGACACTGGACTCGACCAGCACCTTGAGCGGCTCTCCGCAGAGGCGGCCGTCGGCGCCGATCTCCAGCACGCCGGTCTTGCCGGCGTCGAGCATGGCCCGGGCCTCTTCGGCGATGGCGCGGTCCAGCTCGGGGTGACCGCCGAACCCGCCCTCGTAGGAGCCTTCGCCCCGGACGAGTACGGCGCGGCCCATGAGCTCGGCCGGGCCTTCGGCGATCCGGGCGACCGCCGCCGCCTCCCCGCGGGCGGCGGCGGCCAGCGAGGCCGCGAACACCTCCCGTGCGGGAGAGCCCACGGGGACCGGGGTGACCAGGATGTCGATGATTCCGCCGCAGGTCAGACCGACGGCGAAGGCATCGTCATCGCTGTACCCGAAGCGCTCCTGGACGGTCTCGCCGTCTTCGAGCGCCTGCTGGCACAGCTCGTACACCGCACCCTCCACGCATCCGCCGGAGACCGAACCGATGGCCGTGCCGTCGGTGTCGACGGCGAGGGCCGCTCCGGGCTGCCTGGGCGCGCTCCCGCCGACCGCCACGACCGTGGCGACGGCGAAGTCACGTCCCTGCTCGACCCACCGGTTCAATTCTTCGGCGATATCCAGCATGGGGGCCTCCTCGGAGGGGTTCAGTTTCCAGTATCGGATACGTGGAGGGTGCGGTCGTGCGCTACGGATCAGGTCGATCGGACCTGGTCAGGTCGGCTCAGCCGACGCCGAGCCAGCTCTCGATCGGGTGGAGCGCGAAGAAGACCAGGAAGATTCCGGTCAGCGCCCACATGAAGCCACCGATCTCACGGGCCTTGCCCTGCGCGACCTTGATGGCGACGTAGGAGATGACACCCGCGGCGACACCGGCGGTGATCGAGTACGTGAAGGGCATGACCACGACGGTCAGGAAGACCGGGATCGAGGTCGAGCTGTCGGCCCAGTCCACGTGGCGGGCGTTCTGCATCATCATCGCGCCGATGACGACCAGGGCCGCGGAGGCGACCTCACCCGGGACGATCTGCGTGATCGGGGTGAAGAAGAGGCAGGCGGCGAAGAAGAGGCCGGTGACGACGGAGGCGAGGCCTGTGCGGGCACCCTCACCGACGCCGGTCGCGGACTCGACGAACACGGTCTGGCCGGAGCCACCGGAGATGCCACCGATGGCGCCACCGGCACCGTCGATGAACAGCGCCTTGGACAGGCCCGGCATGCGGCCCTGCTCGTCGGCCAGCTTGGCCTCGGTGCCGACGCCGATGATGGTGGCCATCGCGTCGAAGAAGCCGGCAAGAACCAGGGTGAAGACGATCATGCCGACCGTCATGTAGCCGACGTCGCCCCAGCCGCCGAAGGAGACGTCACCGAAGAGCGAGAAGTCCGGCGCCGAGACCGCGGAGCCGTTGAGCTCCGGCGGGCCGTTCTTCCAGGCCTTCGGGTCGATGTCCACGATGGCGTTGAGGATCGCGGCGAGGACGGTGCCACCGACGATGCCGATCAGGATCGCGCCGGGCACCTTGCGGGCCTGGAGCATGAAGATGGCGATCAGGGTGACGGCGAAGAGCAGGACGGGCCAGCCGGAGAGCTCACCGGTCGCGCCGAGCTGGACGGGGGGCATGAACTCCCCGCCGTTGCCGACGAAGCCCGCCTTCACGAAGCCGATCAGGGCGACGAAGAGGCCGATGCCCATGGTGATGGCGTGCTTGAGCGCGAGGGGTATCGCGTTCATGATCATCTCTCGGAGGCCGGTGACGACCAGGAGACAGATCACGACGCCGTAGACCACGCACATGCCCATGGCCTGCGGCCAGGTCATCTGGGGGGCCACCTGCGATGCCAGCACGCCGGACACGGAGAGGCCGGCCGCGAGCGCGAGCGGGACCTTGCCGACGAAGCCCATGAGGAGCGTCGTGACGGCTGCGGCGAAGGCGGTGGCGGTGATGATCGCCGAGGCGGCCATCTTGTTGCCGTCGACGTCCGCGCCCGAGAGGAGCAGGGGGTTCAGCAGGAGGATGTAGGCCATGGCCATGAAGGTCGTGATACCGCCACGAACTTCGTTGCCGACCTTGGATCCGCGCTTGCTGATGTGAAAGTAACGGTCGAGCCAAGACTGTCCAGCGGGGGTCGAAGGGCCGTTTCCGGCTTCCTCCGCACTGGTCTTGGGCTCCACAGAAGACTGGGTCATGGTGCCTAACTCCCAAGGTTCAAAGGGGCACCCGCATAAAGATTGGAGACACGGGATTTGGGAAAACGCGTTTGGCTGCACGACCCGGGGTGACGGCCCGAGGCGACGCAAATTGTGCACTGCGTGTACTGCGGGTACTGCGAGGGTTCTGCGGTACGGCTGGTACTCCTGGTGTCACCTGGGGTAGGCGGTGCACCGGGGGGTACTACGTGGGGGTACTTCCGGGGAAAACTTGACCGCGAGCGGTGCGGTGCTGATGACTCCGGACTTCGTGCTCCGGGCGGTGCGGCTGGAAGTGTGACGTTCCCGTGTCACACCGCCCGGAAATCTGGGGGGTCCGGGGGCCTCGCGGCCCCCGGACCAGCCGTCCTAGAGAGTGCCGGTGAGCAGTTCCGGACGGATCGGCGTCTTGTTGATCTCCAGACCGGTCGCCGCCCGGATCGCCGCGATGACGGCCGGGGTGGACGAGAGGGTCGGGGCCTCGCCCATACCGCGCAGGCCGTACGGGGCCTTCGGGTCGGCGAGCTCCAGGACGTCGACCGGGATGGTCGGGGTGTCGAGGATGGTCGGGATCAGGTAGTCCGTGAAGGAGGGGTTGCGCACCTTCGCGGTCTTCGGGTCCACGATGATCTCTTCCATGATCGCGACGCCCAGGCCCTGGGTGGTACCACCCTGGATCTGGCCGACCACGGAGAGCATGTTCAGCGCCTTGCCGACGTCCTGGGCGGTCGCCAGCTCGACGACCTTGACGAGGCCGAGCTCGGTGTCCACCTCGACGACCGCGCGGTGCGCGGCGAAGGTGTACTGGACGTGGCCGTTGCCCTGGCCGGTGACCAGGTCGAAGGGCTCGGTCGCGGCGTGGCGGAACTCGAGCTCGATGTCGATCGCGTCCTCGCCCTCCAGGATGTCGGCCAGGTCCGCGAGGACCTCTCCGCCGTCCGTGACGACCTTTCCGCCTTCGAGGAGCAGCTCGGCGGTCGCCCACGCGGGGTGGTACGAGCCGTTCTTGCGCCGGCCGATCTCCAGGACCGCCTCGCGGACGGCCTCACAGGTGTTCTTCACGGCGCCACCGGTCATGTACGTCTGCCGCGAGGCGGACGTGGAACCGGCGGAGCCGACCTGCGTGTCGGCCGGGTGGATGGTCACCTGCGTGACACCCAGCTCGGTACGGGCGATCTGCGCGTGGACGGTGATGCCGCCCTGGCCGACCTCCGCCATGGCCGTGTGGACCATCGCGACCGCTTCGCCGTTGATGGCCTCGAGGGTCACGCGGGCGGTGGAGTAGTCGTCGAAGCCCTCGGAGAAGCCGACGTTCTTGATGCCGACCGCGTAGCCGACGCCGCGGACGACGCCTTCACCGTGGGTGGTGTTCGACAGACCACCGGGCAGCGCGCGGACGTCCGCGCTCTCGCCGGCGGACTCCCACTGGCGCTCCGGCGGCAGCGGACGGGCCTTGACCCGGCGCAGCAGCTCGGCGACGGGCGCCGGAGCGTCCACGACCTGGCCGGTGGGCATGATCGTGCCCTGCTCCATGGCGTTGAGCTGGCGGAACTCGACCGGGTCCATGCCCAGCTTCGCCGCGAGCTTGTCCATCTGGGCCTCGTAGGCGAAGCAGGCCTGGACGGCGCCGAAGCCGCGCATCGCGCCACAGGGCGGGTTGTTCGTGTAGAGCGCGATCGCCTCGATGTCCACGTCCTCCAGGACGTACGGACCGACCGAGAGGGAGGAGGCGTTGCCCACGACCGCCGGGGAAGCGGACGCGTACGCGCCGCCGTCCAGGACGATCTTGCACTTCATGTGCGTGAGCTTGCCGTCCTTGGTGGCGCCGTGCTCGTAGTACAGCTTCGCCGGGTGACGGTGCACGTGGCCGAAGAAGGACTCGAAGCGGTTGTAGACGATCTTGACCGGCTTGTTCGTGGCCAGGGCCAGGAGGCAGGCGTGGATCTGCATCGAGATGTCTTCGCGGCCACCGAACGCGCCGCCGACGCCCGAGAGCGTCATGCGGACCTTCTCCGGCGGCAGGCCCAGGACCGGGGCGATCTGCTGGAGGTCCGAGTGCAGCCACTGGGTGGCGACGTACAGCTCGACACCGCCGTCCTCGGACGGCACGGCCAGGCCGGACTCCGGGCCGAGGAAGGCCTGGTCCTGCATGCCGAAGGTGTACTCGCCCTCGACGATGACGTCGGCGCGCTTGCGGGCCTCTTCCACGTTGCCGCGGATGATCGGCTGGCGGTGCACGATGTTCGGGTGCGGGACGTGACCGATGTGGTGGTCGTCGCGGCCCTCGTGGATCAGCGGCGCGCCCTCGGCGAGGGCGGAGGCCTCGTCCGTGACGAGCGGCAGCTCACGGTAGTCGATCTTGATCTTGGCGGCCGCGCGGCGGGCGGTCTCCGGGTGGTCGGCGGCCACGAGGGCGACCGGCTCACCGTGGTGACGTACCCGGCCGTTGGCGAGAACCGGGGTGTCCTGGATCTCCAGGCCGTAGTTCTTCATCTCGGCCGGCAGGTCGTCGTACGTCAGGACCGAGTAGACACCCGGCATCGCCAGGGCCTCGGAGATGTCGATCGAGACGATCTCGGCGTGAGCCACGGTGGAGCGCAGGGTCTGGCCCCACAGCATGTCCTCGTGCCACATGTCCGAGGAGTACGCGAACTCACCGGTCACCTTGAGGGTGCCGTCCGGGCGCAGCGTGGACTCGCCGATGCCGCCCTTGTTGTGCTTCTGCGTGACGTTGGTCGGCGTACCCGCCGGGACCGTGCGCGTGTTCTGGGCCATGGTCAGACCGCCTCAGACTGACGGGCGGCCGCGAGGCGGACCGCGTCGAGGATCTTCTCGTAGCCCGTGCAGCGGCAGAGGTTGCCGGACAGGGACTCGCGGATGTCCTGGTCGGACGGGGAGGGGTTCTCCTCCAGCAGCGCGTCTGCCTGGACCAGGAGGCCCGGGGTGCAGAAACCGCACTGCACGGCGCCGGCGTCGATGAACGCCTGCTGGATGGTGGAGAGCTCGACGCCCTCACCGGTCTGGGAGTCGCCCGGCTTGGCCTGCCACTGCTTGGCCGCGTCCAGGGTGACGCCGCCCTTGCTGCCGCAGCCGCCGCCGGTGCCGCAGGCACCGCCGTGGCCGTGCTCGTCGCGCTGCTTGGCGAACTCCGCCAGGCCCTCGACGGTCACGACGTCGCGGCCCTCGACCTGACCGGCCGCGACCAGACAGGAACAGACCGGCACGCCGTCGAGACGGACGGTGCAGGAACCGCACTCGCCCTGCTCACAGGCGTTCTTCGAACCGGGCAGGCCCAGGCGCTCGCGCAGGACGTAGAGAAGGGACTCGCCCTCCCAGACGTCGTCGGCTTCCTGCTGACGGCCGTTGACAGTGAAATTGACGCGCATGATTACGCAGCCCCTTCAAGCGAGCGGCCGTTGTTCGAACCGCGGTACTGCTCCCACGTCCAGACGAGCTGGCGGCGAGCCATGATGCCGACCGCGTGGCGGCGGTACTTCGCCGTGCCGCGGACGTCGTCGATCGGGTTGGCCGCGCCGGAGGCGAGGTCACCGAACTGCTTGGCGATCGACGGGGTGATGACCTTGCCGGACTCCCAGAAGCCGCCCTCTTCGAGCGCGGCGTTGAGGAACTCCTCGGCGGCCTTCGCCCGGATCGGGGTCGGCGCGGCCGAACCGATGCCGGTGCGGACCGTGCGGGTCTCGGGGTGCAGCGCCAGGCCGAACGCGCAGACGGCGATGACCATCGCGTTGCGGGAGCCGACCTTGGAGTACTGCTGGGGGCCGTCCGCCTTCTTGACGTGGACGGTCTTGATGAGCTCGTCGGCGGCCAGCGCGTTGCGCTTGACGCCGGTGTAGAACTCGTCGATCGGGATCAGGCGGGATCCGCGTACGGACTCCACCTCGACCTCGGCTCCCGCCGCGAGCAGCGCGGGGTGGGAGTCGCCGGCCGGCGAGGCGCAACCGAGGTTGCCGCCGACACCGCCGCGGTTACGGATCTGCGGGGACGCGACCGTGTGCGAGGCGAGCGCGAGTCCCGGAAGCTCCGTGCGGAGGTTCTCCATGATCTGCGTGTACGGGACGGAAGCGCCGAGCCGGACCACGTCCTCCCCGACCTCCCACTCCCGCAGGAGACCGATGCGGTTCAGGTCCAGGAGGTACTCCGGCCGACGGTGGTCGAAGTTGATCTCGACCATCACATCGGTGCCACCCGCAATCGGCACAGCTGTGGGGAACTCGGCCTTAGCGGCGAGCGCCTCCTCCCAGCTGGCGGGGCGAAGGAAGTCCATGTGCGGCTCTCTTCTTCTTAATCGGGTCGTTCACTTCAAGCCAGGAGGCCCTTGGGCCCTCGACTGGTCGTTCACGTGCTGTTAACGCGGTGTGGACTCAGTACAGCGGCCATCCGTCCCTCGGGTGCAGTCACCGAAACCATGAAGGAGTTGGCTGGGGACCTCCCTCGTCTTGTAGATTCGTATGAAAGGCAGGATGCGACGACCTGCCCGATTTCCAACGGCAACATTCGAGACAGATCGGCGGCGACATCATGCGGCTGCGCGCACTGCTGGAAACCGAGGCGCTGGGGCTGCGGCTGCTGGGCGGCGAGGAAGAACTCGACCGGACGGTCCGCGGGGTCATGACGACCGACCTGAGGGATCCCAGCCGATACCTATCCGGAGGGGAGCTAGTCCTCACTGGCCTGGCCTGGAGACGAAATTCGGCCGACTCCGAGCCGTTCGTACGAATCCTCGCGAGCGCCGGAGTGGCCGGGCTCGCGGCCGGCGAGGCGGAACTGGGTGACATTCCCGACGACCTGGTCACGGCGTGTCTGCGCAACCGTCTTCCGTTGTTCGCTGTAAACGAAGACGTTGCATTCGCCACCATCACCGAGTACGTGGTGCGGCAGGTGTCGGGAGAGCGTGCCGGGGACCTCGCGGCGGTCGTGGACCGCCATCGGCGGCTCATGACCTCCGGTCCCGCCGGTGGCGGACCCGATGTGGTGCTCGATCTGCTCACCACGGACCTCGATCTCCGGGCCTGGGTGCTCTCGCCCACGGGCCGGCAGATCGCCGGGGCGGGCGAGCCGCTGGCGCCGGGCATCTGCGCGGCACTGGCGAGCGAGCACCTCGCGGCGGTCCGGACGGGCCGCAGAGGCCCGCACCGGATCTCCCTCCAGGGTATTACCTACTCCCTCTTCCCGATCAGGGGACACGGGCGCGGCCCCGCAGGTCCGGCGGCCCGGGACGTCCGCGAGAGCGTGCTCTCCGACTGGCTGCTGGCCGTCGAGGCCGACGCCGGCGACTGGCCGGCCGAGCGCCTCGACCTGCTCCAGGGCGTCACCCAGCTCATCGCCGTCGAGCGGGACCGCCGCGACGCGGCCCGTACGGTGCGCCGCCGCCTCGCCCAGGAGGTCCTGGAGCTGGTCCAGACGGGCGCCCCGCCCGCCGAGATCGCCGCCCGCCTGCGGGTGGCCGCGCCCGTCCTCCTGCCCGGCCTGGGCACCGCCCCGCACTGGCAGGTCGTCGTGGCCCGGGTGGACTGGGACGGCGGTGACATCGCGGGCGGCCCCGTCGCCCAGTCGCTGCTGGAGGAGATCCTCGTCGACCCGTCGGTCTCCGGGCCCGAACCCTCGGACCGGATCGCCGTCGCGCACGCCGGGGACGAGGCGATCGCCCTCGTACCGCTGCCCGCGCCCGCCGGGGAGCCCGGCGAGGAGAAGGGCCCCGACACCGCCCTGCACGCGGAAACGCTGCTCGCGGCCGTACGGGACCCCCTGGCGGCCGGACTCGCCGACGACGGCCGGCTCACCCTGGGCGTCAGCGCGGCCGTGTCCTCCGCCGAAGGGCTCCGCGGGGCCCTGGAAGAGGCCCGGCACGCCCGCCGGGTCGCCGCGGCCCGCCCGGGCCGGGTCTGCGCCGCCGGGCACCACGAGCTCGCCTCGCACGTCCTGCTGCTCCCGTTCGTCCCGGACGACGTCCGCCGCGCCTTCACCGCCCGGCTGCTGGACCCGCTGCGGGACTACGACCGCCGCCACCGGGCGGAGCTCATCCCCACGCTCGAAGCCTTCCTGGACTGCGACGGCTCGTGGACCCGCTGCGCGACGCGGCTGCACCTCCACGTCAACACGCTGAGGTACCGGGTCGGGCGAATCGAGCAGTTGACGGCACGGGATCTTTCCCGGCTGGAGGACAAGCTCGACTTCTTCCTCGCACTGCGGATGAGCTGAGAAGATCCACCGCCTGACCGGCCGGGGGGCCGGTCGGCGGCCGAGTGGGGGGCGGCCGGGGGCGACTGATGATCCGTCCGGACTTTGTGAAAGAGTTCACCCGACCCCTTGGCCGAACCTGCCGATCCGTGCTCTCATTTCGCCCCAGGGCTCAACGACGTGCTGCTTGGTTGCTTTGGGGAGGGCAATGTGGCGGATACCGCCATGTCCAGTGCCGGAACTATCGGGGGAGACGACCCCCTCCAGCGGGCGATATGGCGGCTGCGCTCGCGCGGCTGTTGGACCGACGCGGCGGCCCTGCTGACGCCGCACCTGTCCGATGCCGGAGCCGCCGTACAGCGGACCGGACTCCTGGTCGAGCGCTGCCTGTTCACGGGGCAGGGCTGGGCCGAGGCGGAGGACGCCCTGCGGGTGGCCGAAGCGGTCTCCCAGGACGACGACGACCGGGGCGCGGCCGCCTGCGAACGCGGTCACCTCGCGTACGCGGCGACCGTACTGGGCGTACGCGACCGGGCCGACGAGGCCCGCTCCGCGCTCGGCCGCGCGGCGGCCCTGCTGTCCCCCGGGTCGCGCACCCGGCCACTGCTGGACTTCCGGCGCGGCCTGGTCGCGGAGCACCTGGCGGACGCACCCTCCTCCGCCCTGCCCGCCTACAGGCGGGCCCACGCGGGCGCCCTGGCCCACGGGGACACCCTGCTGCTCTCCTTCACCTGGCGGCACCTGGCGGCGCTGGCCCTGCGGGACGGGGAGGTCGCCGAGGCCCGCAAGGGCTTCGCGGAGTCCCTCCGCATCCGGGAGGACCTGGGCTTCCTGGTCGGCACCGCCCCGGCGCTGGCGGCCCTGGCCGAAGCCGAACCGGAACCGGAGGCGGCCCGCCTCCGCGCGGAGGCCCGCCGCCTCTTCCACCTCCTGGGCGGAATCCCCACCTGGCTGGCAGACCAACTCCACCCCACCCCAACCCCTTCTTGACGCGCCAGGCGGGCCTCCCCGACTCCGCGCCGGGCACCGTCCCGGCGGTGGCCCGGCGGGGTGCTCGCCACCCCCGTCCCGGCGTGGGGGGCCCGGTGGGCGGGTGGGGATGCCCTGCGGGGCGAAGTCCCCGACCCGCCCTTCCACCGTTCCCCGGGCTCCGCCCGGACCCGCGCCTCAAACGCCGGCGAGGCTGAGGATGCCCCGGGCTGCGCCCGGGAAGGGGCCCCGGGCTACGCCCGGACCCCTGGGGCTCCGCCCCAGACCCCGGTCCTCAAACGCCGGACGGCTGAAAAGACCCAACCCCCGGGCGACTGAAAGGGCCCCAGGCGGCTCCACGCCCCGGCCAGAGACGAAGCCACCCGAGCCGGGCACGTCGGCACCCCCAGTCGGGTGCATTGGCACCCCGGCCAGGAACGGACGAACGCCGAGCCGGGCACGACACCCCCGGTCGAAGTCGGGGCACCCGAGCCGGGCATGCCGCCCCCCGGTCGGGGTTGGGGGCGCGCCGGGGTCGGGGACGGGGGCGGGGTGGGGTGTCGGCCTGGACGTAAAGCGTGATTTGTGGCGCAGGTACAGCCCGAACCCTGTCGGAGTAGAGCAGGGGGCGCCTAAATCATGCAGTCCAGGCCGACACCCCACCCCGCCCCCGGCACCGGCCCCCACGCAGCCAGGCAGACGCCGACCACACCCCAGCCCCGCCGGCGTTTGAGGCGCAGGGGCCCGGGGGACCGGTCCCCCGGGATCCGTCAGGGGGACGCGAAGTGGGTGCGGATCAGGGACTCCGCCTCCGGGAGGTCGCCCGTGGAGAGGGCGGCCAGTACCGCCACGTGCTGCGCCGCGTCCGCGACGAGGTCCGCCCGGCGGATGCGGCGGGGGCCCGGCAGGGGCCACTGGGAGCGGCGGTGGAGGTCCTCCGCCACCAGAAGGAGCTGGGCGTTGCCCGCCAGCGCGAGCACCGCCCGGTGGAACGCCCGGTCCGCATCGGCGTACCGCGCCGCATCACCCGCGGCTGCCGCCGCCTCCGCCTCCGCCGCCGCAGGCACCACCGCGGCCCAGGCCCCCGCCGGCACCGTACGGGCCAGCCGCAGCATCACGGGCACTTCGAGCAACGCCCTGACCTCGGCCAGCTCCGCCAGCTCCCCGGGGGTCCGGGTCAGGACCCGGAAGCCCCGGTTCGGGAGGCATTCGACGACCCCCTCCAGCGCCAGCTGCTGCATCGCCTCGCGCACGGGCGTCGCGGAGACCCCGAACCGCTCCCCCAAGGCCGGCCCCGAGTAGATCTCCCCCGGTGCCAGCTCGCCCGCGAGCAGCGCCGCACGCAGGGCGTCGAGGATCTGCCCCCGCACGGAGTGGCGTACGACCTTCCGGTTCTGCTGCTCCGGTACCCGGGCTCGGGCCGTCTCGCGCACTCGGTCCTCCACGGGTTTCGATCTGCACCCGAAGAATAGCCCGCCTTCCCACACCCCACAGAGATCAGGTAAGGTAAGGCTTACCTGTTAACGATCGCGTGATTCGGTGGTTCGCCATGACCGTCACGGCCGTCGCGCCCGCCCAGGGCCACGTCCACCCCGTCCGCCCCGTACGCACCCCCGCCCCGGCCGGCTCTCCGGTGGCGGACGCCTACGCGCGGCTGACCGAGGCCTACGCCGGACTGCGCGTCACCGAGCTCGCCCCGCACGAACCCTCCCCTCGCGGTGTGGGGTGGGTCGGTGCGGACGAGCTCGCGGCGGGCGGCGAGGCCCTGGAGGCGTTCCTCGCGTGGGACGAGGCCCAGATCCTGCGCGACTACGGGCGCCCGGGCCGACCGGACGTCGTGGCGGGGTTCGGACTGCACCGGTACGCGTGGGAGGCCTGTCTGCTGTTCACGGCTCCCTGGTTCCTGGACCGGCGCGTGCCGCTCCTGCCCCCGGAGGCCGTGTCCTTCCACCGGACCGACGGCCGGATGGCAGTCCGCGTCCACTCCTTCGCCTGCCTGCCGGACGACCCGGCCGCAGCGCTCCCCGGGGCCCGGGTCGTGCCCGACGAGGACGCGCTGCGCGCAGAGGTACGGGCTGCGGTGGCCCAGCACCTCGAACCGCTCATGGAGGGCTTCGGCCCGCGCATGCGGCGCGGCCGGCGCGCCCTGTGGGGCATGGTGACCGACGACGTGGTCGAGAGCCTCTGGTACGTGGGCAACCTGCTCGGCGAAGCCGAGGAGCAGCGGGCGATGCGCGAGCTGGACCGGCTCTTCCCCGGCTCGACCGCCCCGTACACCGGCGGCGCCGGCTTCCGCACCCTCGAAGCCCCGGACGGCCGGGAGCTGCCCACCCGTGACCGGGCGAGCTGCTGCTTCTTCTACACGATCCGCCCGGACGACACCTGCGTCACCTGCCCCCGCACCTGCGACGAGGACCGGATCACGCGCCTGACGGCCGACGACTGAGCGAAGCGGTCCGGCCTACGGCGCCAGGGTCCGCAGTACGCAGAACTCGCTGCCCTCGGGATCGGCCATGACCTCCCGGCTCCGATCCGGGCCCTGTCCCACGTCCGCCCTGGTGGCGCCGAGGCCGAGCAGCCTGGTCACCTCGTCCTCGGTACTGGCGTCGATCGGGCTGACCAGACCTTCTCCGGGGCAGTGTGGACCGGCGCCGCGCAGGGCGCCGAAGGGCGGCCGGTGTCACCCACCCGGCCGTACGCCCGCCACCGAGTTTCCGCGCCGCCGCCCCCGCCGACTCAACCCACCCGTCCGGCTGACGAAAATCGAACTCAACTCGTCCCACACGAGCGGGAGTTCGATCCGCAACACCCTATCCGGCGGGCTCCGCCCCCCGTTGGCGTCCACTTGCCCCGAAACCCGCGTGTACGGCTCACCGGCTGCGCCACTATGGCGCCCGGAAAGCCGCACCGGCCACAAGCCGAACAGCCGCATACGCGAGGCAAGGGACAACCGCATGAGACTGACCGACATATCGCTGGACTGGCTGCTGCCCGGCAGCCTGCTGATCCTGGGCGTACTTGCGGCAGTGGCGGTACTGGCCCGGGGCAAGCGCGAAGGCGAGAAGGCGGGGGTCGCCGAGGACAGCTGGGAGCGCAGCGAGGAGCGGCGGCGGCGCAAGGAAGCCGTCTACGGGACCGCCTCGTACGTCCTGCTGTTCTGCTGCGCGGCGGTCGCCGCGGCGCTCTCCTTCCACGGGCTGGTCGGCTTCGGCCGGCAAAACCTCAACCTGTCCGGGGGCTGGGAGTACCTGGTCCCCTTCGGTCTCGACGGCGCCGCCATGTTCTGTTCGGTGCTCGCCGTCCGCGAGGCCAGCCACGGCGACGCGGCCCTCGGTTCGCGCATGCTGGTCTGGCTGTTCGCGGGAGCCGCCGCCTGGTTCAACTGGGTGCACGCCCCGCGCGGATTCGGCCACGACGGCGCTCCGCAGTTCTTCTCCGGCATGTCCCTCTCGGCGGCCGTGCTCTTCGACCGCGCGCTGAAGCAGACCCGCCGGGCCGCGCTGCGCGAACAGGGCCTGATCCCGAGGCCGTTGCCGCAGATCCGGATGGTCCGCTGGCTGCGGGCGCCCCGGGAGACCTTCGGCGCCTGGTCGCTGATGCTGCTGGAGGGGGTCCGCACGCTCGACGAGGCCGTGGACGAGGTGCGCGAGGACAAGAAGGAGAAGGAGAACGACCGGCACCGCCGACGGGAGCAACACCGCCTGGACCGGGCGCACATCAAGGCGCTCGGCCGGCAGAACCGGGCGTTCGGGCGCGTGGCCCGCGCCCGTCAGGTCGAGGCGCCGGGGCTGGCCCCCGGAGCGGGCTCCGCGCCGGTCGGCGCGGAGCCGGCCATAGCGGAAACCGGACAGCTGCCCCTACGGCGCCGGCCCTCCCTGCAGGCCGTGAGCGGAACGGAAGCCCATCACACGGCCGAGAAGGCCGACACGGTCGTCGGCTCCCGGACGGTGGATCTCACCGCCGAGGACGATACGCAGACGCTCCCCCGGCTCGACTCGCTGGAACGCAAACTGAAGGATCTGGAGCAGCAGTTCGGATGATCACCTGACGGGCCCGGGCCCGTCCGGGATCCGGCTCGCGGGGTCCGCCCGTCCGCTCAGGCGGGCCCCGCCTCCTTCGCTCCGTCGAGCTCGAACCACACCACCTTGCCGCCCCCCAGCGACAGCCCGAGCGCGTCCACGCCCCAGGCGTCGGCGAGCGACTGCAGCAGCACCAGTCCCCTGCCGTGCGTACCGTCGTCGGCGGACGGTACGTGCGGCCGGGGCCGGCGGGCGGCGTAGTCGCGGACCTCCACCCGCAGCCGGTCGGCGGCGAGCGTCGCGGAGACCTCGGCTCCCTGATCGGTGTGGACGAGGGCGTTGGTGACGAGCTCGGTGATCAGCAGCTCGGCCACCTCGGCGGCCTCCGCCCTGCACCGGTGGCGCATCAACTCCCTGAGATCCCTGCGGACTTCCCCCACCGCTTTGAGATCGGCCCGCCGCACGCTCCGGGTGATCCCCGACGCGTGCACCGCCGCCTTGTCCTCGGCCGACGGTTCGCGCGGCACCGGCCGCCCTCTCCGCCACAACTTTCCGGCCTTCGCCCCCACCCGCACGGCGATGTACCTCCCGCGTGTCCACTTCCCGACGGCCCGCCGGTCGAACAGGCCTACGGGATGCATGCCCCCCGGGCGAATCCGCACGCATACGGGCTCAAGGGCGCGGCACGTTGCGGAGGTTGGATCGCGCCATCTGGATCATCCGGCCCACCCCTCCGTCCAGCACGATCTTGCTGGCCGAAAGCGCGAATCCGGTCACCATTTCAGCGCTGATCTTCGGTGGAATGGACAGGGCATTGGGGTCGGTGACCACGTCCACCAAAGCGGGTCCCTTGTGCTTGAAAGCGTCCTTCAAAGCCGCTGTGAGCTGCTTGGGCTTCTCCACCCGGACGCCGTACGCGCCCGCCGCGCGGGCGATCGCCGCGAAGTCGGGGTTCTTGTTCGTGGTTCCGTACGAAGGAAGGCCGGAAACCAGCATCTCCAACTCGACCATACCGAGGGATGAGTTGTTGAAGAGGACCACTTTGACGGGGAGGTCGTACTGCACCAGGGTGAGGAAATCTCCCATCAGCATGGAGAAACCGCCGTCGCCGGACATCGACACCACTTGACGTCCGCGATCGGTGAACTGTGCGCCGATGGCCTGCGGAAGGGCGTTGGCCATCGAGCCGTGGCTGAAGGAGCCGATGATGCGGCGCTTACCGTTCGGGGAAAGATAGCGCGCCGCCCATACGTTGCACATGCCTGTATCCACGGTGAACACCGCGTCTTCGTCGGCGAGTTCGTCGAGGACCGCGGCCACGTACTCGGGATGGATGGGCGTGCGCTTCTCCACCTTGCGCGTGTACGCCTTCACCACCCCCTCCAGGGCGTCCGCGTGCTTCTTCAGCATCCGGTCGAGGAACCGGCGGTCCGTCTTGGCCTTCACCCGGGCGTTCAGCGCGCGCAGGGTCTCGCGTACGTCGCCCCAGACCGCGAGTTCCAGTGTGGTGCGGCGGCCGAGGTGTTCGGGCCGGATGTCCACCTGGACGATCTTGACGTCGTCGGGGAGGAAGGCGTTGTAGGGGAAGTCCGTGCCGAGCATGATCAGCAGATCGCACTCGTGGGTGGCCTCGTAGGCCGCGCCGTAGCCGAGCAGCCCGCTCATGCCGACGTCGTACGGATTGTCGTACTGGATCCATTCCTTGCCGCGCAGGGCGTGCCCGACGGGCGCTTTGACCCGGCCGGCGAACTCCATCACCTCGGCGTGCGCGCCGGCGGTGCCGCTGCCGCAGAAGAGGGTGACCCGGTCGGCCTCGTCGATGAGCCGGACCAGCTTGTCGATCTCCCCTTCGCCGGGCCGTACGGTCGGCCGCGCGGTCACCAGCGCCTGCTCGGCGCTCTGCTCCGGTGCGGGCAGGGAGGCGATGTCCCCGGGCAGGGACACCACGCCGACGCCACCGCGCCCGATGGCGTGCTGGATGGCGCTCTGCAGGACCCGGGGCATCTGGCGGGGGTTGGAGATCAGCTCGCTGTAGTGGCTGCATTCGGTGAACAGCCGGTCGGGGTGGGTCTCCTGGAAGTAGCCGAGGCCGATCTCGCCGGAGGGGATGTGGGAGGCCAGCGCGAGGACCGGGGCCATCGAGCGGTGGGCGTCGTAGAGCCCGTTGATCAGGTGGAGGTTGCCGGGGCCGCAGGAGCCGGCGCACGCGGCGAGGGTGCCGGTGATCTGGGCCTCGGCGCCGGCCGCGAAGGCGGCGGTCTCCTCGTGGCGCACCTGGATCCACTCGATGCCGCCGGTGCGGCGGATCGCGTCGACGACGGGGTTGAGGCTGTCCCCGACGACTCCGTACATCCGGCGCACGCCGGCGCGCACGAGAATGTCGATGAACTGCTCCGCCACGTTCTGCTTGGCCATGGTGGGGGCGCCCTTTCCGGTTCGGCTCTGCCGGGTGCGCCTCCCATCCACGCATGATCCGCCGGGTTACGCCTCCCAGACCGCGGCGGCCGTCCGGTCGTCGGCGTAGCCCTTGAGGCGGAGCTGGGTGTCCGCGAGGAAGGCGGCGAGGCCCGGCGGGGGTGCGTCGGCCCAGCGGTCGGCGAGCTCGACGGAGAGCGGTTCCTCCTCGCGCATGGGGTCCGCGAGGCCGCCGGAGCACAGGAGCAGGGTGTCGCCGGGGCGGGCCACGGAGGCCCGGAAGCGGAAGCGGAACCCGCCGGGGGGCTCGGCGGATGCGGGTGCCGGACCGGTTGCCGGGCCGGTTGCCGGCGGGGGCTCCTCCAGGTCCCGCCACTGTCCGTCCCGGAGCCGGAACAGCCCGCCCGCGCCCGCGCCGAAGCAGACCCGGGTGCGGCAGCCGGGGTCGACCGGCAGCAGCAGTCCGCGCAGCCCGGCCGTGTAGCCGTCCTCCGGGAGCCCCAGCTCGGCGGCGCGGGCGCGCAGCTGCCCGTAGCCGCGGTCGGTGAGCCGCTGGAGCCCCGAACGCAGGGCTTCGCGCCGGCCGTCCCTGATGTCCTGCGACAGCCGCTCCTGGCTGCGCCCGACGGCTGCCGCGACGGAGCGGCACACCTCGGCGGCGGCCTCGGCGGCTCCGGGCGCGGCCCGGTCCCCGCCGGCGAGCACCACCAGGACCAGCGCGTCGGGCCCGGTGCCGAAGCGGGCGGTGAGCAGGAAGTCCCGCCGGGCTTCGCCCCGGAACCGGGCGGAGTCCCCGCGCACGGAGGCGGCGCGCAGCGTGTAGCCGCCGTACTGGGCCCCCTCCAGCACGGTGTCGGGGGTCAGCGCGGCGAGCCCGGCCGGGTCGGCGGCGGGCAGCGCGATGGGCTCCGCGGCGTAGGTGGGCGGCCGGTCCCCCAAATGCGCCACCACGGGCCGCGGCACCCCGAAAACCCCGTCCCCCGAGCCACCGCCCCCGTCCGTGGGAGCAGCCCCCCAGCCCGCCCCGGACCCCGGATGCGACCCGAGGGCAAAGCCGGTACCGGCACCAGAACCGAGCCCAGAACCGAAGCCGGCCCCCGGCACGACCCCAGAGCCGGGGCCGGACGCTGACACGGGGCCAGAGCCCGGCCCGGAGGCGGGCACGGAGCCGGGGCCGGGCCCGGGGCTGACACCAGCCCCGGAATCGAGTCCGAACCCGGGGCCGGGTCCGAAGCCCGACCCCGGTACGGGTCCAGAACCAGGGCCAGGCCCGGGGCCCTGACTGACGCCGGACCCGGAATCGCGTCCCGACCCCGGACCGACCCCAGGGCCGGACCCGAAGCCCGACCCCGGAACGGGCTCAGAGCCAGAGCCAGGCCCAGGGCCCTGGCCGATGCCGGACCCGGAACCGAGTCCCGACCCCGGACCGACCCCAGGGCCGGACCCGAAGCCCGACCCCGGAACGGGCTCAGAGCCAGAGCCAGGCCCGGGGCCCTGACTGACGCCGGACCCGGAATCGCGTCCCGACCCCGGAACGGGGCCAGAGCCAGGTCCGGAACCGGGACCGGGAGCGGCGCCGGGGCCAGAACCGAAGCCCGAGCCCGGAACAGACCCGGAGCCGTGGCTGACGCCGGACCCGGGGTCGACGCCGGACCCAGAATCGCGTCCCGACCCCGGAACGGGGCCAGAGCCAAGGCCGGAACCAGGACCGGCGCCGGGGCCGGACCCGAAGCCCGAGCCCGGAACAGGATCGGGGCCGTGGCTGACGCCGGACCCGGGGTCGACGTCGGGGCCGGAACCGAAGCCCGACCCCGGAACGGGGCCAGAGCCAAGGCCGGAACCGGGACCGTGGCTGACGCCGGACCCGGACCCTGGACCTGAGTCAAGACCAGGACCTGCACCGGGGCCGGACGCTGACACGGGGCCAGAGCCCGGCCCGGAGGCGGGCACGGAGCCCGGCCCGGGAACAGGACCAGAGCTGGGACTGGGCCCAGAGCCGGGACCGGAACCGGAGGCGGCACCGAAGCCGGCGTCAGACCCGGGACCGAACCCCTGGCCCGGGGTGCCACCGGGCCCGTGGCCAAGTCCGGACTTGGGAGCGGCGGCAGGGCCTGACCTGGGATCCGCCCCGGAGACGACGGAGCCGGCGCCTGGCGTCGGATCAGAGCCTGCGCCTGCTCCCGGAGCCGGACCAGAGCCCAGGACGGGGCCCGGGCCGGACCCGTACGCGGGCCCCGGCGGTGAGCCGGCGCCCGGACCCGTCCACGGATCGCCGGCGCCACCCGCTCCCGGTGCCGGGGTGGCCTGGACCGGGT
This sequence comes from Streptomyces sp. NBC_00086, assembly GCF_026343255.1. Taxonomy (NCBI): domain Bacteria; kingdom Bacillati; phylum Actinomycetota; class Actinomycetes; order Kitasatosporales; family Streptomycetaceae; genus Streptomyces; species Streptomyces sp. NBC_00086. The sequence continues at coordinate 1,564,683 of NZ_JAPELZ010000001.1, forward strand.
GCCCGGCTTCGCCGTACGCGCCCGCGGGGCCGTGCCCAGCCTCCGCCGGGGGCGCAGCCGCTGTGGGCCCCTCGTCCCGCGGGCCCCAGCTCCAGTCGGATGGTTCGCCCGACTCCTCGGCGGGCAGCGCGGGCGGGACGGCGACGCTACCGAGTGCGTACCAGGTCTGGCCGCCCTCCCGGGGGTCCCGGGGCGGCGGCAGCGGCGAGCCGCCGTACGCGTCCCCCGTCCAGGCCTCCGACGCCGCCGCCGGTCCGGAATCCGCCACGGGCGGCTCCGCTTCCGCCTGGGGCACCAACCTGGGACCCGGCGTACGCGGCCCCGCCTCCGGCACGAAATCAGCCACCGGCGGCGTCCCCCCGGGCACCGGCCCCGGCTCAGGGACAGACGGCCCCACCACCGTCGCGGGCCCAGGAACAGGCGACCCCGCCTCCAGCACGGGCACAGCAACAGGCGGCCCTTCCACCACCGCAGCCCCGGCAGCCGGCACCTCGGGCGCAGCAACAGGCGGCCCCACCTCCGGCACGGGCACAGCAACAGGCGGCTCCACCTCCGGCCTGGGCCCAGGAACAGGCGACCCCGCCTCCGGCACGAAATCCGCCACCGGCGGCGTCCCCCCGAGCACCGGCCCCGGCTCAGCAACAGGCGGCCCCACCACCGACGCGGGCCCAGGAACAGGCGACCCAGCCTCCAGGACGGGCGCAGCAGCACGCGGCCCCGCCTCCGGCACGGAACCCGCCACCGGCAGCGTCCCCCCGAGCACCGGCCCCGGCTCAGGGACAGACGGCCCCACCACCGTCGCGTGCCCAGGAACAGGCGACCCAGCCTCCGGCCCCGGCGCAGCAGCAGGCGGCCCCGCCCCCGCATCCGGGGCGTGTTCCGTCACCGTCCCCGGATCCCTCCGCGGACGGGGTACCGGTGACGGAGGCGGGGACGGAGACGGCGTCGGCGCCACCAGCACCGCCGCCGAGCGGAAGCGGTGTTCCAGGGTGTCCCGGGGATCGGGTTCCGGTCCCGCGTCGGGGTCTTCGTAGAGCTTCTGCCACCAGTCATCCGCGCCCGCGTCCCGCTGACTCATGGCCCTCATTGTCGGGCTCCGGCGCAGCCGAAATCCGGCGAACGCAGGAAAAAGGGGGGCCCATCGGACCGCCGTCCGATGGACCCCCCGGCTCTATGTCGTACGACTTAGCGAATGTCGTACGCTCGCGCGACCGTCTGGGTGACGGTGGCGCCCTTCGCGTCGGTCAGCTCGACCTTGAGCATGACCTGCTTGCCCGCGGCTCCGGCGTGGTCCACGGTCGCGGTCCACTGCCCACCGCGCCCGCTCACCTTCGCCTCGGTCCAGCTGCCGCCCTCGTCGTACGAGTACGACAGCTTGGCCGACTTGAGCGCGCCCGGCGCGTAGCCCGCGTGCCCGCTGACCGCCAGGCCGATCTGCTGGCCGTTGGCCGCGGCCAGGGTCTTCATGCCGTCCAGCGGGGCGGAGATCCGCGGGAAGATGACCGGCAGCGCCTGCGAGTACTGCGTCGCGTCCAGCTTCGAGCGGAAGGTCCAGGTGGTCTGGATCCCCGAGGAGCGCTGCCAGGTACGGGCCGGCTGGCCGACCTTCTCCAGGTACTGGGTCATCTCGTACGTGGCCTCGCCGGCCGGGACCTCGAAGACGCCGAACGGGTAGCCGGTGTCGCCCAGCGACTCGCCGTCACGCTTGAGCGAGACGTTGCCGAGGTCGCCGAAGCCGCCCTGCTGGGCGTAGTGCCCGGTGTCGCCCCACATGGCGGAGGAGAAGCCGATCAGGTTGCCCTGCCGCTCGGCGGCCAGCTGCTCCTTGCCCGCGGTGTCGCGCGGCGCGACCGGGCCGATGACCCCGTCGTACCAGTTCTCGGCGCGCTGGGAGCCCGCCTTGTAGGTGCGGTGCTGGTCGGTCATGAACTCGCCCCACGGGAAGCTGCTGGAGACCAGGTGGTCCCAGGCGGTGTCCCCTGCGGAGTAGTACTCGGTGCGCTTGCCCGGTACCGCGACGGTGTCGATGGAGCCGAAGTACACGGCGTTGCCGAGCGGCCGGTAGGCGCCGGTGACGTCGATGAAGTCGGCCGCCACGCCCATGGACTGGTACGAGGACTCGACGGTGCCCAGGTCACGGTCGCGCACCCGGTAGGTGCGGTCCCCGTGGACCTGGCCCTTCTCGATCTGGGCCAGGTTGTAGACGTACGGGCTCTTCGCGCTGCCCTTCCAGCTCAGCGTGACCGCGCCCTTGGCGAGCTTGGCCAGCAGGGCCTGGCCCTCGGCGGATTCGACGGCCAGCACCGGGAGGGCGCCGCCCGAGTAGCCGATGAAGGCCTGCCAGCGGCCGGGGGCGTCGCGGTGGACGAGGAGGGCCTTGACTCCGGCCGCCTTCGCGTTCTCCGCGATCTGGTAGACCGAACCCTCCTCCGCCGTCTTGACCAGGGCGAACGCACCCTTGGCGGCGACGGCGGCGAGCTCCTCGGGGGTGCCCGAGCCGGCGTTGACCAGCGGGGCGCTGCCGACTCCGTCGAGGTTCTCACTGCCGGTGGAGGCGGTGATCGGGTGCAGCACCGGGCCGCCGTTCACCTTCAGCTCGGAGAGCAGCGGCGCCGCCGCCCGCCAGTAGCTGCCGAACTCGTAGTCGCCTTCCTTGGCCGTGCCGTCGACCGAGGCGTAGTAGCCGCGGATCGTGCGGCCGCCCATGGCGGTGCCGGCGTGCTGCCAGCCCTCCTCGCCCCAGGAGCGGGAGAAGGCCAGGGTGGTGGCGCGCGCCTCGGTGGGCTTGTCGGTGGCGATGCTCAGCTTGGCCGCCTTGCGGGCGTCCAGCACGATCACCGTGTCCTTCTTGATCTCGGTCTGCGGGCGGCCGAGGTAGGTGAGCGAGTCGTACATCCCCGGGTTCTCGCCGGCGTCGGGGGTGCCGACGAAGGCGGAGAGGAGGTACGAGCCCGGGCGGACCCGGTAGACCTGGTCGGCGGCGCCCTCGTTGAAGCGGCGCTCACCGGTGGCGTCGTCGGTGCCGATCACGTCCAGGGAGGACGGTCCGGCGGCCGGCTTGCCCGTGCGGTCGAGGAGCTTGACGCGCAGGGTGACCGTCTCCGGCTCCACGTAGAGGGAGAAGGGGGTGGAGACGTGCACGCCCTTGGCCGTGGCGACGACGCGGCCGGTGACGTCCCCGTACTGGGAGCGCTCCAGCTTCGCGGCGGGGTCCAGGGCGAGCGGCACCTTGACGGTGGCGCCGGCCGGGACGGTCACGGTGCGCTTGTCCAGACGGGCGACCTGGCTGCGGACGGCGGAGCCGTCGTTGCCGGTGACCTTCTCGACGGAGAGGTTCAGCGTGACGGGCTTGGTCCCCGTGTTGGTGTACGGGACCTCGACTGCGGTGCGGTCGCTGCGGTCCTGCGGCCAGTTGTACGTGCCGCCCTGGAGCGCGGGGGCGCTGGTGACCGTGGTGTCGATGGCGGCCTTGACGTCGAGCCGGCCACCGCCGGTCTCCCGTACGTCGCCCGGGACCGCGGTGTTGGCGGAGCCGACCAGCGCTGCCTTGATCTGCTGCGCGGTCCAGTCGGGGTGGCGCTGCTTGACGATGGCGGCGGCGCCCGCGACGTGCGGGGTGGCCATCGAGGTGCCCGACATCGACTGGTACGCGTACACCCCGCGGCCGCCCGCGGCGGCGGCGGAGATCTGGACGCCGGGGGCGGCGATCTCGGGCTTGAGGGTGTGGTTGAGGCCCGCCGGACCGCGGCTGGAGAAGGAGGCCGTCTTGTCGTCGCGGTCGACGGCGCCCACCGTCAGCACGCTGGGCACGCAACCGGGCGAGGAGACCGTGTTGTTGCCGGGGCCGGCGTTGCCGGCGGCGATGACGAAGAGGCTGTTGCTGCTCTGGGCCAGCGCCTCGGTGGCCGCGGCCATCGGGTCGTCGCAGGAGAGCTGGGAGGGGTCTCCCAGGCTCATCGAGATCACGTCGGCCTTGCTGTCCACGGCCCACTGCATGCCCGCGATGATCCACGAGTCCAGGCCGTAGCCGGAGTCGTTGAGGACCTTGCCGCTGAGCAGCTGCGCGCCGGGGGCGACGCCCTTCTTCGCTCCGCCGCTCTCGGCGCCGGAGCCGCCGACGGTGGAGATGGTGTGGGTGCCGTGGCCCTGGCGGTCCTCGGCGGTGTCCGAGTCGGTGAAGTTCTTCGCCTCGGCGACCCGGCCCTTGAGGTCGGGGTGTTCGAGGTCGGTGCCGGTGTCGAGGACGGCGACCTTGGTGCCCGTGCCGTCGAATCCGGCGGCCCACGCGGCGGTGGCGCTCACCTGCTTCGTGGAACGCTCCAGGTTCGCCTGGACCTTGCCGTCCAGCCACAGCTTCTTCAGCCGGGGGGCGGCGGCCGAGCGCGCGTGCGGGTTCACGTTCGCGCCGGTGACGTCGGCCCAGAAGTCCGCGGCCTTCTCCTTGTCGGCTGCGAGCGCGACGCCGCCGATGGAGCCGAGGACCAGCGACTGCTCGGCGCCGGCCGGGACGGGCGGGGCGCTGCGCGCCAGGCCCGCGGAGGCCTCGTAGACGGCGATCAGCGGGAGCTTCTTGGCGTGCACGTCGTCGTAGCCCTGGCGGATCAGGGCGGTGACGTTGAAGAGTTCCTCGTCGGCCTTGCCCGCGGCGAGCGCCTTGATCGCGCTCTCGGGGTAGACGTAGAGGTCCTTGCCCGCCTGGCGGGTCTGCACGATCGGCTGAGAGCCGTCCTCGCGGGGCATCGCGGTGGCGGCGGTGCGGCCCGCCGCGTCGGTGGACACCAGGATCCGGTCACCGGTGACGAGGGTGACCGTGACGGGTGCGGTGGGCTGCCGGGAGGCCGCCTCGCTCCCGGTGAGGGCCCTCTTCTCGGTGCCGGTCCCTGCTCCGGACGCTCCGTCGCTCGGCTGTGCCGTGGACGGGCCCACGGCCGTGACGGCCAGGACTGCGGCGATGGCCGCTCCCAGTGCCGTACGCGATATCGGGCGCATCGCTCTCTCCAGGTGAATTCCGGCCAACCACTGCATTGCACGACGAAAGCGCCGCGTAAATGGCTTCTGGCCAGCGGATGTTGGTGCTGCGGTGGCGCCACCTTGGCAGAGGGGCGGGGGGTGCGGCGATGATGTCCGCGGCGGGTTTGCGCCGTGGCCGCTTCCCGCCAGGAACGGCACTGAGAGGGTTGGGTGGACGGGTTGCTGAGTGCGATAGGTCTCGACGAAGGACAGGAGTCCGCTTACCGCGCGCTGGTCGCGCTGGGGGCGGCGGAGATACCGGACCTCGCGCACCGGCTGACGCTGCCGGTGCAGCAGACCGAACGGACCCTGCGCCACCTGGAGCGCCACGGGCTCGCCGCCCAGTCCTCCGCCCGGCCCGGCCGCTGGGTGGCGGCCCCGCCCGGGGTGGCCCTGGGCGCCCTGCTCACCCAGCAGCGGCACGAGCTGGAGCAGGCGGAGCTGGCGGCAGCCCTGCTGGCGGAGGAGTACCGGGCGGAGGCCGCCGAGCCGGCCGTGCACGACCTGGTGGAGGTGGTGACGGGCGCCAGCGCGGTGGCCCACCGCTTCCACCAGCTCCAGCTCGGCGCGGTGGAGGAGGTGCTCGCGCTGGTCAGCGGCCGGCCGCAGGTGGTGACGGGGACGGACAACGACGCGGAGGACCGGGCGGCCGTCCGCGGGGTCTCGTACCGGGTGGTCATCGAACGGGATGTGCTCACCCAGCCCAGCGGGATCCGCGAGGCGTCCACGGCGCTGGCCCGCGGCGAGCACATCCGGGTGACGGCCGCGGTGCCGACCAAACTCGTCATCGCGGACCGGTCGCTCGCGATGGTCCCGCTGACGGCGCGCGGCGCGGAGCCGGCGGCGCTGGTCGTGCACGCGTCGGGGCTGCTGGAGTCCCTGATGGGCCTCTTCGAGGCGGTCTGGCGGGAGTCGCTCCCGCTGCGGCTCGGCTCCACCGGCGCGCCGGAGGAATCGGACGGCGGACCCGACGCCACCGACCTGGAGATCCTCACCCTCCTCCTGGCGGGGATGACGGACGCGAGCGTCGCGAAGCACCTGGAGCTGGGCCTGCGGACCGTCCAGCGACGGGTCAAGGGCCTGATGGAACTGTCGGGCGTCACGACCCGGCTGCAGCTCGGCTGGCACGCGTACGAACGGGGCTGGGTGGCCCGATAGCCCCGGGCCGGGCAGGCTGAGCAGATGGACCTGCCTCAGCTGCCCCAGTTGCTGCTGGTGGGGCTGGTGCTGGTGCTCGGACTGCTCGGGGTACTGGTCCCCGGCGCCCCCGGCACCCTCCTCGTCTGGGCCGGAGTCCTGTGGTGGGCGCTCCACGAACGGTCGACGGCCGCCTGGGGCCTGCTGGCGGGCGCGACGGCGCTGCTGCTGGTGGTGCAGGTGGTGAAGTGGCTGTTGCCCCCGCGGCGGCTCCGTGGGGTCGGCGTCACCCGCCGGATGGTGGTGTACGCGGGTGTGGGCGCGGTACTGGGCTTCGTGCTGCTCCCGGTGGTCGGCACGGTCCCCGGCTTCGTGGGCGGCATCTACCTCTGCGAGCGACGCCGCCTGGGCGCCCACGGGGAGGCGTGGGCGTCGGTGCGGGCGGTGATGCGGGCGGTGGGGACGAGCGTGCTGGTGGAGCTGTTCGCGTGCCTGCTGGTGGTGGGGGCGTGGGTGGGGACGGTGCTGTGGGCGTAGCCGCACCTCAGCCGGGCCGCCGCCCGGCTCCCCGCCCCGCCCTTCGCCCGGCCTCTGCCGACCCCTCGCCCTGATCCCGGTCCGGCGCTCTCGCCCCGCCTCCGCCGGCGCTCTCGCCCGGCCCCCTCACCGACCCCGCCGGCCCCTCGCCCTGATCCCGGTCCGGCCTCTCGCCCTGATCCCGGTCCGGCTTCTCGCCCGGCCCTCTCGCCGGCCTCTGCCGACCCCGCCGCCGGTCCCTCTCCCTCATCTTGATCAACCGAACGCGCAATCCTCTTGCGCAATGGTCAAGAAACATTGACCATTGGCGACATGCCTACCGACGAGCTACCCGAAACGCTTCACGTCACCACTGACGACCAGATGCGCGCGGTCTCCAACCTCACGCGCCACCGGATCATGGCCATGCTCCGGTTCGAGCCGGCGACGATCACCCAGATCGCCGCCCGGGTGGGCCTGGCGAAGGGAAGCTCCAGCTATCACGTACGGCTGCTGGAGCGGGCCGGTCTCGTGAAGGTGGTGCGGACCCGGAAGGTGCGGGGGGTCACCGAGCGGTACTACGCGATGGCCGCGCGGTCGATCGTGCTGCCGGATCGGGGCGAGGGCGGGCCGGACGTGCTGATGCGGCATGCGGTGGCGGACCTGGAGGAGTCGCCGGCGGAGAGCCAGCGGCACGTGGGGATGATGCATCTGCGGCTCACCGAGGAGCAGTTCGCGGAGCTGGGGGCGCGACTGGGGGCATTGGCCCGCGAGTACCGGGAGTTGTCCGATCCCTCACTGCCGGACACGTCACTCGTCTTCGCACTGTTCCACCCGGCACGCCGCAACGAGACCGAGGGAGACGCCAAGTGACTTCAGAACTCAAGAAGTTGCCGTCCGGGTTCGGACGACTGTGGACCGCGCAGACGGTGTCCTCGCTCGGCGACGGGGTGACGCATGCCGCACTGCCGCTGATCGCGTTGACGCTGACGCGGGATCCGATGGCGCTCGCCGTCGTCACCGCCGCCGGCACTCTGCCGTGGCTGCTCTTCGGGGTGCTCGGCGGTGCGCTGGTGGACCGCTGGGACCGCCGGCGCACGATGTGGGTCGCGGACGCCGCACGCGCGGTGCTCCTCGCGATACCGGTGGCAGCGGCCGCGCTCGACATGCTGAGCATTCCACTGCTCGCGGTCGTCGGCTTCCTGCTCGGCCTCGGCGGGCTCTTCTTCGACACGGCCGCCACGGCCTATCTGCCGGATCTGCTCGGCCGTGACCCCGCGCTCCTGGAGCGCGCCAACTCCCGCCTGCGCGGCGCCCAGACCGCCGCGTCCGGCTTCGCCGGGCCGCCCGCGGGCAGTGCGCTGCTCGCGCTGGGGCGGGCGGTTCCGCTGCTCGCCGACGCGGTGTCGTTCGCGGTCTCCGCACTGCTCGTACGGTCGCTGCCCGCCGTGCCCCGGCCCGCACCGCAGGCCCGCGAGTCGCTGCTGCGGCAGGCCCGGGCCGGGGCCTCGTACGTCTTCAAGGACCAGCTGCTGCTCGGGCTCGCACTGCGCCCGGCGGTCGGCAACATCGCGTTCCTCGCCGTGGAGACCGTGCTCGCCCTCTTCGCCCACGACCGTCTCGGCATCGGCGCCTTCGGCTTCGGCCTGCTCCTCACGGCGGAGGCCACCGGCGGCCTGCTCGGCGCGGGCATCGCCTCCTTCCTCGGCCGGCGCCTCGGCACCGGCACCGCGCTGACCTGCACGGCCGCGGTCGAGGGGCTGGCCATCCTGGGACTCGCCACCGCCACGAACCCGTACGTGGCCGGCCTCGCGCTCGCCGTCTGCGGGGCGGGCATGGGCGCCACGATGGTGCTCGCACCCTCCCTGAGGCAGACGATCGTCCCCGCCCACCTGATGGGCCGGGTCGCCTCCACCTCCCGCATGCTCGCCATGTGCGCCGCCCCGTTCGGCGCCTTCCTCGGCGGCTGGCTGGCCACCGTGTACGACGTGCGCACCCCGCTCTACGCCGCCTCCGGCCTCCTGCTCGCCATGACCGCCGTCACGGCGACCATGACCAGCAACCGCCGGGTCGAGGCGGCGCTGCGCGCAACCGCCGCGACCGGCACGCCGGATCACCAGGACTCCGAGGAGCAGAGCAAGGCAGTACACGGGTAGTCCACGGGTAGTCCGCACCCCGCCCGTAGGCGGCGGGGTACGGGACCGGGTCCCGGGGCGGGTACGAACCTGCCCCGGGACCCAGTGGGTCCCGGGGCAGGCGCATCCGGGGGGGGCGGGCCTCCGGGGGCAGTGCCCCGGAGGCGGTGGCCGTCAGGCCCGGCCCGTGCGCTTCGCGGAATAGTTCGCGCGGCCCTCCGCCGAGCGGAGCCGCCAGTCGCGCCTGATCTCCGCCCGGAGCCGTGCGTCGGTCTTCGCGACGATCCGCTGGTTCTCCCGCAGCAGCTTGCGGTAGCTCTCCAGCCGCCGCTCGGCCAGCTCCCCGGAGTCCACCGCGGCCCGCACCCCGCACCCCGGCTCCGCCTCGTGCGCGCAGTCGTGGAAACGGCAGCGCTCCGCGTACTCCTCGATCTCCGAGAAGACCTGCCCGACTCCGGCCTCCGCGTCGAAGAGCCCGACGCCGCGCAGCCCGGGGGTGTCGATGAGCACGCCGCCGCCGGGCAGCGCGAGCAGGTTGCGCGTCGTGGTGGTGTGGCGGCCCTTGCCGTCGACGTCGCGCGCCGCCTGGACCTCCATCACTTCCTCCCCCAACAGGGCGTTGGCCAGCGTGGACTTGCCCGCGCCGGAGATCCCGAGGAGCACGCTCGTACCGCCCCCGACCACCGCGGCGAGCACGTCCGTGCCCTCCCCGGTCACCGAGGAGACCGTGAGGACCGTGACCCCGGGGGCCGTCGCCTCCACGTCCTCGACGAGGTGTCCGAGGGTGACCGGGTCCGGGACCAGGTCCGCCTTGGTCAGGACCACGAGGGGCTGCGCCCCCGATTCCCAGGCGAGCGCGAGGAACCGCTCGATGCGGCCGAGGTCCAGTTCGACGGCCAGGGACACCGCGATGATCGCGTGGTCCACGTTCGAGGCGAGGATCTGCCCCTCGGACCGCTGGGAGGAGGTGGACCGTACGAAGGCGGTCCGGCGCGGCAGGTACGTCTTCACGTAGCGCGGGTTGCCGTGCGCCTCCAGCACCGCCCAGTCGCCGGTGCAGATGACCCGGAGCGGGTCGTGCGGGGTGACGAAGGCGGTGTCGGCGCGGACGATGCCGTCCGCGGTCATGACATCGCACTGGCCGCGGTCGACCCGTACCACCCGGCCGGGCAGCAGGCCCTGATCCGCGTACGGGGCGAACTCGGCCGCCCACGCGTCGTCCCAGCCGTAGGGGGTGAGGGCGTGCGAGAGAGAAGCCTGCGGGAAAGAAGAGAAAGACAAGGGAAACCCTTCACAGGGTGGCCCCGGCGGTGCGCGCCGCTACCGGGCGCGAAAGGGGTTCGAGGTCAGCCGGAGACCACAGAAGTGACATTGATGGTCTTCTGAGTGCGGGCAACGCCCTGCGCCATGACAGTCATCAATGAACTCACCTCCGGGTCTGCATACGTGCTGACGAACCGTCCCGCACCGATCAGGCGGGAACGACCCCACCGTAACAAGCACCCTCAGGCGTGCGCCACTTCTTTTACGGGGCGTCCTGAAGCCGGGTTTCGAACTTACCGCCGGTCAGGCCCGGCCGAAGAAATCGGCAGTCAAGTCGGCTACAGAACATAAGCTGTTCCGATGGAGACCAGCAGAACCGCAGATTCTGAGACGATTTACGAGACGCAGTGCACCGTAGCCGCCGCGTCGCGGAACACGTCGACGACCGAGACCGCCCCCGACACCCGGCAACGGATCCTGCGGGTCTCCATGGAGCTGTTCGCGGTCCACGGGTTCCACGAGACCTCGCTGCGGGAGATCGCCGAACGGGTGGGCGTCTCCAAGCCGGCGGTGCTCTACCACTTCCCCGGAAAGGCCGACATCCTCGGCGCCCTGGTCGAGCCGATGCTCCGCGATCTGGCGGCCGCCCTGGCCCGCGCCGCCGCGTCGGCGCGTCCCGGTGGATCCGGCGCGGCGGGCGGCTCCGGTTCCGGTGCCGAGCGTGCGCGGTGGGCCGCCATCGAGGGGGTCCTCGACGTCTGGCTGCAGCACCGCCACCTGCTCCGGCTGAACCTGCAGGACATGGCCCTGGCCACCCCCGGACCGGCCTTCGCCCGCCTGCGCGACGCCACGCTCCGGGCGAACTCCCTGGTCGCGGGGGCGGAGCCCGGCTTCGCGGAGCGGGTGCGCGCCGCCCAGGCCGTCGCCATGCTCTCCGACCCGGTGGTGCTCTTCGCCGACGCCCCCGTCCCCGCGCTGCGCGAGGCCGTGCTGGACGGCGTACGGCGCCTGCTGGACGGGCCCGCCGAGCCCGCTCCCCCGACCGCACGGCCCGTACCGGGAGGCCGGCGCGGGCGGCCCGCCGCCATGAGCCCCGCCATGATCGAGGCCGCCCGCCGGATGCACGCGGCGGGCAGCGGGGCCACCGCGATCGCCGCCGCCCTCGGGGTCTCCCGGGCCACGGTCTACCGGCACCTGCCCCAGGAGGAAGCCCCCGGGTGACGGGCCCGGACCGGATCGGCCGGCCAACCACGGCAGCGCCGCCGCCGGTGTCCGATTCGTTCAAGACCGGCCCGGCCGGGCGTGCCTAGGGTGAGTCCATGACTCCCCGACTCGACATGATCGGCATCATCGTCTCCGACATGGCCGCATCGCTCGCCTTCTACCGCCGTCTCGGCATCGACGTGCCCGCCGAGGCCGACTCCCAGCCGCACGTCGAAGCCGTCCTGCCGGGCGGGCAGCGGATCGGTTTCGACACGGAGGAGGTCATCCGCTCCTTCGACCCGTCCTGGACCCGCCCCACGAGCGACGGCCGGGTGGGGCTCGCCTTCCTCTGCGACTCCCCCGCCGAGGTGGACTCGCTGTACGCGGAGCTGACGGAGGCCGGGAACACGGGCCACCTGAAGCCCTGGGACGCCTTCTGGGGGCAGCGCTACGCCGTGGTCCTGGACCCGGACGGCTCCGGGGTCTCCCTCTTCGCACCGGCGGACCCGGCGGACGGCCCCTCCGCCACCGGCCCCGCCGCGTAGGCCCCCGGCGTGGTCCCCGCCAGGGCGCGCACCTCGCGGCTGTAGTGGGCCTGGTCGGCGTATCCGGCCGCCGCGGCCACCGCCGCCTGCGGCAGCCCGCGCCGGGTCAGCGCGAGGGCCCGCTGGAGGCGCAGGATCCGCCCCAGCGTGCGGGGGCCGTAGCCGAAGGCGTCGAGGGAGCGCCGGTGCAGCTGCCGCTCCCCGAGGCCGACCGCCCCCGCCACGGCGGCCACCCCCTGCCCGGCGCGCAGCCGGGCCGTCACCTCCGTGACGACGGGGTCCGGGGGGCCGCCCTCGGCCGTGCGGAGCCGGGCCAGCTCTTCCAGTCCCTCGCGGGGATCCCCGTACGCGGCCACGAGCGCGGTGAGGCGCCGTACCTCGGCGGCGGGCCACAGGTCCGCCAGCTCGACCCGCCGGTCCCGCAGGACCCGGGCCGGTACGCCGAGCAGCGCGGGCGCCGTGCCGGGGGCCAGCCGGATCCCGGCGAAGCCCGAGCCCGGTACCTCTCCGGAGGGGTGCGCGGCGGTGTCGGGCCCGGCGACCAGGAGCCGTCCGTCCACCCACAGCAGGTCCATGCACCCGTCGGGCAGCACCAGGCCGGCGCCGGTGCCGCCGGCCCGCCAGAGCACGGCTCCGGCGACCGTCCGGGACGGCCGTTCCTCGTACGGCGCCTCGCCCCGTGGCCCGTCCCGCACTTCGTCCCGTGCCCCGTCCCGTGCCCCGTGCCGTGCTTCGTGCCGTGCCTCGTGCCCCGAGCCGGGCACGGCGTCGTCCGCGCTGTCCGCCACGGACACCACGCTACGGCGGCGGTCAGTGCTTGCGCAGGCGGGAGTGGTAGTCCTCGGGGGGCAGGAACTTCGACCAGCGCTCCGGGAACTCCGAGGGCATGCCCCCGTCCTCCTCGCCGTCGTCGTCCTCCGACTCCCCCTCGGCCATGGCCCGCCAGGCGGCGGCCCGGGCCACGAGCTGGGCGGCCTCGGCCTCGCGGACCCGCTCGTTCGCCTCGCGGGCGGCCGCGGTGGCCACCGAGGGCCAGACCCGGTCGATCGCGGCGTTGACGGCGGCCCCGACGAGGACGGCGAAGGCGGAGATGCCGATCCACAGCAGGATCGCCACGGGGGCGGCCAGCGATCCGTAGATGGTCGGGCCCTCCACCGTGTTGGTGAGGTAGATCCGCAGCAGGAACGAGCCGAGCACCCACATGGCGAGGGCGACCAGCGCGCCGGGCACGTCCTCGATCCAGGGCGAGCGGACCGGGACGGAGACGTGGTAGAGCGTGGTCAGGAAGGCGATGGAGAGCAGCGTGACGACGGGCCAGTACATGACCGCGATCACCTCCGTGCTCCAGGGCACCAGCCGCACCACCGCGTCCGGGCCGACCACCATCAGCGGCAGCACGATGGCGCCGATCAGCAGGGCGGCGATGTAGAGGACGAAGGCGAGCAGCCGGGTCTTGACGATGCCGCGGTGTCCGTCGAGCCCGTACATGACGGTGATGGTGTCGATGAAGACGTTGACGGCGCGCGAGCCCGACCAGAGGGCGAAGGCGAACCCGAGGGAGATGAGGTCGGGCCGGCCCCGGCCGGTGACATCGTCGAGCATCGGTTTGGCGATGTCGTTGACGCCCCGGTCGGACAGGATGGTGCCGACGGCCCGCAGGATGTTCTCCTCGATGCTGGCGACGGTCGTGCCGCCCGACCAGCCGTCGACGTAGCCGAGGAGTCCCAGCAGGCCCAGGAAGAGCGGGGGCAGCGAGAGCAGGGTGAAGAAGGCCGCCTCGGCGGCGAGTCCGAGGATCCGGTACTCGATGCACGAGTTCACGGTGTCTTTGAGCAGCAGCCACGCCATCTTGCGCTTGGAGACGTTGCGGTAGAGGGCGCGGGCCCGGTGGAGGCGTCCCGGAATCCGCTCGGGTGTTTCTTTCGCGTGCTGCACGTCCTTACGGTATCGGCATGGCAGCCACCACCCACACAGTCAGCAATCAGGCCCCGCCCCTCGTGGGCCACGACGTCTACGGCAGCGACCGGGTGCTGAGCGAGGGGGTCGAACGGCACCTCGCGGACTCCGCGCCCGAACTGGCCTCGGAGGTAAGGGAAGAGCTCGGCGATCTCGGGCGCGCGGCGGGGTCCCGGCAGGCGCAGGACTGGGGCGCGCAGGCGAACGAGAATCCGCCGAAGCTGCGGACGCACGACCGGTACGGCAACCGGATCGACGAGGTGGAGTTCCATCCCTCCTGGCACCGGCTGCTCGGGCACGCCGTGGGCTCCGGGCTGACCGACGCGTGGGGGCGGCCTGCGGGGCACCTGCGGCGGGCGGCCGGGTTCTTCGTGTGGTCGCAGGCCGAGGCGGGGCACGGGTGCCCGGTCTCGATGACGCACGCGGCGGTTCCGGCGCTGCGGACCGATCCGGAGCTGGCGGCCGAATGGGAGCCGCGGCTGACCTCGCACGTGTACGAGGAGGGGCTGCGGCCGGCCGGGCAGAAGGCCGGGGTGCTCTTCGGGATGGGCATGACGGAGAAGCAGGGCGGCAGCGACGTCCGGGCGAACACGACGGCGGCCGTGCCGCTGGACGCCTCGGGCGAGTACCTGCTGACGGGGCACAAGTGGTTCTGCTCGGCGCCGATGTGCGACGGGTTCCTCGTACTGGCCCAGGCGCCGGGCGGGCTGACCTGCTTCCTGGTGCCGCGGGTGCTGCCGGACGGGACGCGCAACGTCTTCGCGATCCAGCGGCTGAAGGACAAGCTGGGCAACCGGTCGAACGCGTCGAGCGAGGTGGAGTTCGACGGGACGTGGGCGCGGCGGGTGGGCGAGGAGGGCCGGGGGGTGCGGACCATCATCGAGATGGTCGCGGCGACCCGGCTGGACTGCGTGATCGGTTCGGCCTCGCTGATGCGGCAGGCGCTGACGCAGGCCGCTCACCATGCGGAGCACCGCTCTGCTTTCGGAGCGCCGCTCATCGATCAGCCGCTGATGCGGAACGTGCTCGCCGACCTCGCCCTGGAGTCGGAGGCGGCCACCACCCTCACGCTGCGCCTCGCGGCCGCGTACGACGCCGTCCAGAGCACCGGCAACGAGCAGGAACGGGCCTTCCTGCGCATCGCGGTGCCCGCCGCGAAGTACTGGGTGACCAAGCGCTGTACGCCGATGGTGGCGGAGGCGCTGGAGTGTCTGGGCGGAAACGGCTACGTCGAGGAGTCCGGGATGCCCCGGCTGCTGCGCGAGTCCCCGCTGAACTCCATCTGGGAGGGATCGGGCAACGTCCAGGCCCTCGACGTGCTGCGCGCCCTGCAGCGCGAGCCGCAGGCGCTGAACGCCTTCCTCCAGGAGGTCGGGCTGGCGCGCGGAGCCGACCACCGGCTGGATTCGGCCATCAAGAACCTGCTGACCGAGCTCGCGGACCTGGAGGGCATCGAGGCGCGTGCCCGGCGGGTCGTGGAGCGGATGGCCTTGGTGCTGCAGGGATCCCTACTGGTCCGCTGGGCCCCGCCGGAGGTGGCCGACGCCTTCTGCGCCTCGCGCCTGGGCGGTGACTGGGGTGCGGCCTTCGGCACGCTGCCCCACACTCTTGATCTGGGATCCGTGGTGGAACGGGCCCGGATCGCGGACTGAGAGAGGGCCCCAACCCTCCGCTCGCCGTCTGACGGAAGGCCCCAACCTTCCGAAGCAGAACCGCCCGGCGACATCCGGGCCCGTTGACCTGGAACAGGGATGGCGCCGCGCCGACTCGGCACCACCCCTGATCCGAGAAGCCCCGAGGAAGGAGCTGTCACGTCGCTCGGCGACGTCCGTACAGTTTCGATCGGGCGACCGGGACTTGGCGAGAGTTGCAAGACGTTGCAACCTTTGACTTGGAACCGCCCTCCGGGCGCACCGGTCCGCCCCCGGAAGTGGCGCGCACCGGACGGCCCGCCGGGCGGAAGCCGTCGTACGTCTGTTTTGCACGGGGAGGTTCCGGTGGCCCAGACCACAGGTGGCGCGGTCGATGCGGCACGCATCTCGGCCATGGACGCGCGGGAGGCCGCGCGTCTGCTCAAGGGGGTACGGGCGGCCGCGCTGGCCGGGGACCGGCCGCCGGCCGCGCCGCGCCCGGAGATCGCCGAGTCCTGGCGCCGGATGATGGCGGGCGGGGTCCACCCGGACCGCGACAGCCGTTCGCGGATGCTCTCGCTCGCCGAGACCGAGGAGCGCCGCCAGACCTCTCCGCTACGGGACCTGCTGCCCGTCCTGCGCGAAGGGCTGCTGCCCTCGCTGGACGAGGCCCTGCACATCATGGTCGTCGCCGACGCCGACGGGCGGCTGCTGTGGCGGGAGGGCCACTCCTCGATCCTGCGCAACGCGGACCGGCTCGGCTTCGGGGTGGGCGCCGACTGGGACGAGTCGGTGGTCGGCACCAACGGGGTCGGCACCGCCCTGGTGGCCCGCAGACCGGTCCAGGTGTTCTCGGCGGAGCACTTCGTCTCCAGCCACCACGACTGGACCTGCGCCGGAGCCCCCGTCCGGGACCCCCGCGACGGCTCCCTGCTCGGGGTGCTCGACGTCAGCGGGCCGCTGGCCACCATGCACCCGGCGACCCTGGCGTGGGTGAGCTCGGTGGCCCGGCTCGCGGAGCGGGAGCTGCGGATACGGCACCTGGAGTCGCTGGAGCGGCTGCGGTCGGTGGCGGCCCCGCTGCTGGCCCGGATGCCGGGGCGGGCGCTGGCCGTGGACGGCAACGGCTGGGCGGCGGCGGTCACGGGCCTCGCACCGGTCGACCGGATCCCGCTGCCGAAGTCCTTCGGGCCCGGCCGGGTGTGGGTGCCGCAGCTCGGCGACTGCCTGGTGGAGCCGCTGCCGGGCGGCTGGCTGCTGAACGTCGCCGAGGCCCGTAGCGGCGCCGGGGCGGCCGCCCGCGTCGTCCTCGACCTCAGCCGGCCGGGGGCCTGGCGGGCCACCGTCTACGGGGCCGCGGGGAGCTGGTCGCAGGAGCTGAGCCCGCGCCACGCGGAGCTGCTGTTCCTGCTGGCGGAGTCCCCGCGGGGGCGCTCGGCGGCGGAGCTCTCGCAGGAACTGTTCGGGGACCCGACGCGCACGGTGACGGTCCGCGCGGAGATCTCCCGGGTGCGCCGCAACCTCGGCGGCGTGCTCGCCCACCGCCCGTACCGCTTCGCGCACGACGTGGAGGTGGAGCTGATCCGCCCCGCGAACCCGGCCTCGCTCCTGCCGCACTCCACGGCCCCCGCGGTGATCAGCGCCCGGCTGGGCCCGGCCGGTGGCGGCATGATTCCCTGAAGTCCATGAGCACCATCACACTGACCACTTGGTCCCTGGAAATGACCGCACCGTCCGACCTCGTCCCGGCGGCCGTGCCGGGCCCCGAGATCCGGATCGTGCGGTCCGAGGTCCCCTCCCCCGAGTTCAGCCGGTTCCTCTACGCCTCGGTGGGCGGCGACATCCACTGGACGGACCGGCTCGCGCTGACCCGCGCGCAGTGGGTGGAGCAGCTGGACCGTCCCGGCGTGGAGACGTGGGTGGCGTACGACCGGGGCACCCCCGCGGGGTACGTGGAACTCGACCCGCAGCCCGACGGTGTGGTGGAGATCATGTACTTCGGCCTGATCCCCGATTTCCGGGGGCGGCGCATCGGCGGCCACCTGCTGACCGTGGGCATCGAGCGGGCCTGGTCCCTGGCCGAGCGCTGGCCGGAGCTGGCCCCTACGCGGCGCGTCTGGCTGCACACGTGCAGCGACGACGGCCCGACCGCCATGGCGAACTACCTCAGGCGCGGCTTCAAGGTCTTCAAGGAGGAGACGGAGGAGAAGGAGTCCGCTCCGACCCCCGGCCCCTGGCCTGGCGCGTAACCCTGCGGGGCGATTCCCTACCCGCCCTTCGCCCGTTCCCCGGACCCCGCCCGGACCTGGTCCTCAAACGCCGGACGGGCTGGAAATCGCGCTGCGCCGCATCATCCAGCCTCGCCGGCGTTTGAGGCGCGGGGTCTGGGGCGGAGCCCCAGGGAACGGGCGAAGGGCGGGTAGGGGACGAGCCCCGCGCAGCGGTGTGGCCGACGGGGTCAGAGAGGCCCAGGGGGTGACCCCCGTCACCGGGATCTTGCGATGCGAGACGAGTTCGTCCGGATAGTGGACAGTAGTGGACTCCTCCAATCGCCACATGCCACGCTTCCCCCCATGAACGGAGCTGGAATTGCCTTGGTGAGTCGGCGGCACGTCGACCTCGGCCGCATGTCCAGCGCCATCTGTCCGGCGCGCTGACGCACAGCACCGCCGCGACAGCGCCCCGCACCGACGTCGCCGCGGAAGCGAACACACCGCCCGCCTCGTCACCACCGCAGTCCCCTGTAGGCCGGTCGTCGCCCCAAAAAGGCGGCGAATCAGCCACATCCGCTCCACGCGCGCCAGGGGTCACGCCGCCGCTCCCCCTGCCCCTGCCTCGAGCCGCCGAAGAAGGACGTACCGCCATGGCCGCCACCCCCGATACGACCGCAGCCGCCGCACCCGCCGCCGCCGCGCGCCGCAAGACCGGCCGTCACCGCGGTGAGGGCCAGTGGGCCGTCGGCCACCACACGCCCCTCAACGGCAACGAGCAGTTCAAGAAGGACGACGACGGTCTCAATGTGCGGGCGCGCATCGAGAACATCTACTCCAAGGCGGGCTTCGACTCGATCGACCCCAACGACTTGCGCGGCCGTATGCGCTGGTGGGGCCTCTACACCCAGCGCAAGCCCGGGATCGACGGCGGCAAGACCGCGATCCTGGAGCCGGAGGAGCTGGACGACAAGTACTTCATGCTGCGCGTCCGCATCGACGGCGGCCGGCTGACCACCGAGCAGCTGCGCGTCATCGGCGAGATCTCCGAGGAGTTCGCCCGTGGCACCGCCGACCTCACGGACCGGCAGAACGTGCAGTACCACTGGATCCGCATCGAGGACGTCCCGGAGATCTGGCGCCGTCTGGAGGCCGTCGGCCTCTCGACCACCGAGGCCTGCGGTGACACCCCCCGCGTGATCCTGGGCTCGCCCGTCGCCGGCATCGCGCTGGACGAGATCATCGACGGCACCCCCGCCATCGACGAGATCTACGCCCGCATCGTGGGCAACCCCGCCTTCTCGAACCTGCCCCGCAAGTTCAAGTCCGCGATCTCCGGCTCGCCGCTGCTCGACGTGGCGCACGAGATCAACGACATCGCCTTCGTGGGCGTGAACCACCCCGAGCACGGCCCCGGCTTCGACGTCTGGGTCGGCGGCGGCCTCTCCACCAACCCGAAGCTGGGTGTGCGCCTGGGCACCTGGGTCTCGCTCGACGAGGTCCCGGACATCTACGAGGGCGTCATCTCGATCTTCCGCGACTACGGCTACCGCCGGCTGCGCACCCGCGCCCGCCTGAAGTTCCTCGTCGCAGACTGGGGCCCGGCCAAGTTCCGCCAGGTCCTGGAGGACGAGTACCTGAAGCGCAAGCTGACCGACGGCCCCGCGCCCGAGCAGCCCACCGGCCAGTGGCGCGACCACGTCGGCGTGCACCAGCAGCAGGACGGCAAGTTCTACGTCGGCTTCGCGCCCCGCGTGGGCCGCGTCGACGGCGCCACCCTGACGAAGATCGCCGCCGTCGCCGAGCAGCACGGCTCCGGCCGGCTGCGCACCACCGCCGAGCAGAAGATGATCGTGCTCGACATCGAGGCGGGCCAGGTCGACTCGGTCGTGGCGGCCTTGGAGGCGCTGGACCTGCGGGTCAACCCGTCCCCGTTCCGCCGCGGCACGATGGCCTGCACCGGCATCGAGTTCTGCAAGCTGGCCATCGTCGAGACGAAGGCGCGCGGCGCCTCGCTGATCGACGAACTGGAGCGCCGCCTGCCGGAGTTCGCCGAGCCGCTCACCATCAACATCAACGGCTGCCCGAACGCCTGCGCCCGTATCCAGGTCGCGGACATCGGTCTCAAGGGCCAGCTGGTCCTGGACGACGAGGGCAACCAGGTCGAGGGCTACCAGGTCCACCTGGGCGGCGCACTCGGACTGGAGGCCGGATTCGGCCGCAAGGTCCGCGGTCTCAAGGTCACCTCGGCCGGTCTGCCCGACTACGTCGAGCGGGTCGTCTCGCGCTTCGAGGACCAGCGCGAGGACGGCGAGCGCTTCGCCTCCTGGGTCACCCGTGCCAAGGACGAGGACTTGTCGTGAACGCAGTGAACGACACGAGGAGCACAGTGTGAGCGAGCGCGCCGCACCGTTCTACTGCCCGTACTGCGGCGACGAGGACCTGTTCCCGAACGAAACAGGTCACGGCGCCTGGGAATGCAGGGCCTGCAATCGAGCCTTCCAGCTGAAGTACCTCGGGCTGCTGGCCCGGGGTGTTCAGTCCAATGACGCTGGAGGGGACGAGATATGACCACGATTCAGGACGCGAGTCTCAAAACCCTGGCCGAGCAGGCGGGCCGGGACCTGGAAGAGGCCTCCCCGCTGGAGATCCTCACCTGGGCGGCCGAGACCTTCGGCAAGAAGTTCGCCGTGACCTCCTCCATGGAGGACGCGGTCGTCGCCCACCTCGCCTCCCGCGCCTTCCCCGGCGTGGACGTGGTCTTCCTCGACACGGGCTACCACTTCGAGGAGACCATCGGCACCCGTGACGCGGTCGAGGCCGTGATGGACGTCAACGTCATCACGCTCACCCCGCGCCAGAGCGTCGCCGAGCAGGACGCGGAGTACGGCCCCAAGCTGCACGACCGCGACCCCGACCTGTGCTGCGCCCTGCGCAAGGTCAAGCCGCTCGAAGAGGGCCTGACCGCGTACGACGCCTGGGCGACGGGCCTGCGCCGCGACGAGTCCCCGACCCGGGCGAACACCCCGGTGGTCGGCTGGGACGAGAAGCGGCAGAAGGTCAAGGTCTCGCCGATCGCCCGCTGGACCCAGGACGACGTGGACGCGTACGTCCTGGAGCACGGTGTGCTCACCAACCCGCTGCTGATGGACGGTTACGCCTCCGTCGGCTGCGCCCCCTGCACCCGCCGGGTGGCGGCGGGCGAGGACGCCCGCGCCGGCCGCTGGGCCGGGCTCGGCAAGACCGAGTGCGGACTGCACGGCTGATGACCACCACCAGCACGGACACCGGTACCGCCACCGGCAAGACCAACGCACGTACAGAACCGACGGAGACGAACCAGATGAGCGTGAGCGACCAGGGCGCCACCGTGTGGCTGACCGGGCTGCCGAGCGCGGGCAAGACCACCATCGCCTACGCGCTGGCCGAGCGGCTGCGCGCCGAGGGCCACCGCGTGGAGGTCCTCGACGGCGACGAGATCCGCGAGTTCCTCTCCGCCGGCCTCGGTTTCAGCCGCGAGGACCGGCACACCAACGTGCAGCGGATCGGCTTCGTCGCCGAACTCCTCGCGTCCAACGGCGTGAAGGCGCTCGTCCCGGTGATCGCGCCGTTCGCGGACAGCCGTGAGGCCGTCCGCAAGCGGCACGCCGCCGAGGGCACCTCGTACCTGGAGGTCCACGTGGCCACCCCCGTCGAGGTCTGCTCCGAGCGCGACGTGAAGGGCCTGTACGCCAAGCAGGCGGCGGGCGAGATCTCCGGTCTGACCGGGGTCGACGACCCGTACGAGGCACCGGAGTCCCCGGACCTCCGTATCGAGTCGCACACGCAGTCCGTACAGGAGTCGGCTTCGGCCCTGCACGCGCTGCTCACCGAGAGGGGTCTGGCATGACCGCCACCGTCGCACACGTCCACGAAGGGACGGACGCGCCCTACGCGCTGTCGCACCTCGACGCCCTCGAATCGGAGGCCGTGCACATCTTCCGCGAGGTGGCGGGCGAGTTCGAGAAGCCGGTGATCCTGTTCTCCGGCGGCAAGGACTCCATCGTCATGCTGCACCTGGCGCTGAAGGCGTTCGCGCCGGCGCCGGTGCCGTTCACCCTGCTCCACGTGGACACCGGCCACAACTTCCCCGAGGTCCTGGACTACCGCGACCGCGCGGTCGCCAAGCACGGCCTGCGCCTGCACGTGGCCTCCGTCCAGGAGTACATCGACGCCGGCAAGCTCCGCGAGCGTCCCGACGGTGTCCGCAACCCGCTGCAGACCGTCCCCCTCACGGAGGCGATCCAGCAGCTCAAGTTCGACGCCGTCTTCGGCGGCGGCCGCCGCGACGAGGAGAAGGCCCGCGCCAAGGAGCGCGTCTTCTCCCTGCGCGACGAGTTCTCCCAGTGGGACCCGCGCCGCCAGCGCCCCGAGCTGTGGCAGCTCTACAACGGCCGCCACGCGCCGGGCGAGCACGTGCGCGTCTTCCCGCTGTCCAACTGGACCGAGCTGGACGTGTGGCAGTACATCGCCCGCGAGAAGATCGAACTGCCGGAGATCTACTTCGCCCACGAGCGCGAGGTCTTCAAGCGCAACGGCATGTGGCTGACGGCCGGCGAGTGGGGCGGCGCCAAGGGCGACGAGACCACCGAGACCCGTCTGATCCGCTACCGCACCGTCGGTGACATGTCCTGCACCGGTGCCGTCGACTCCGACGCCACCACGCTGGACGCCGTGATCACCGAAATCGCCGCTTCCCGCCTCACCGAGCGGGGCGCGACCCGCGCCGACGACAAGCTGTCCGAGGCCGCGATGGAAGACCGCAAGCGCGAAGGGTACTTCTAGAAATGACCTCCACCACCGAGCAGTTCGCCGATCTCTCGGCGACCACGCTGCTGCGCTTCGCGACCGCGGGCTCCGTCGACGACGGCAAGTCCACCCTGGTCGGCCGCCTCCTGCACGACTCCAAGTCGGTCCTGACGGACCAGCTGGAAGCCGTGGAGCGGGTCTCGGCCAGCCGCGGTCAGGACACCCCCGACCTGGCGCTGCTCACCGACGGCCTGCGGGCCGAGCGGGAGCAGGGCATCACCATCGACGTGGCCTACCGCTACTTCGCGACCGCCCGGCGCCGGTTCATCCTGGCCGACACCCCCGGGCACGTGCAGTACACCCGGAACATGGTCACCGGCGCCTCCACCGCCGACCTCGCCGTGGTGCTGGTCGACGCCCGCAACGGCGTGATCGAGCAGACCCGCCGGCACGCCGCCGTCGCGGCCCTGCTGCGGGTCCCGCACGTGGTCCTCGCGGTCAACAAGATGGACCTCGTGGGCTACGAGGAGACGGTCTTCGCGTCGATCGCCGAGGAGTTCACCGCGTACGCCACGGGCCTCGGCGTCCCGGAGATCACCGCGATCCCGATCTCCGCCCTGGCCGGCGACAACGTGGTGGAGCCCTCCGCGAACATGGACTGGTACGGCGGTCCCACGGTGCTGGAGCACCTGGAGACCGTTCCGGTCAGCCACGACCTCACCGCCTGCCCGGCGCGTTTCCCGGTGCAGTACGTGATCCGTCCGCAGACCGCCGAGCACCCGGACTACCGGGGCTACGCGGGCCAGATCGCCTCCGGCGTGCTGCGGGTCGGCGAGGCCGTCACCGTCCTGCCGTCGGGCCGCACCTCGGTCATCGAGGGCATCGACGCGCTCGGCGAGAGCGTCGACATCGCGTGGGCCCCGCAGTCGGTGACCCTGCGGCTGAAGGACGACATCGACATCTCGCGCGGCGACCTGATCGCGCCGTCGTCGAGCTCCCCCGCCACCACGCAGGACGTCGTGGCGACGGTCTGCCACGTGGCGGACCAGCCCCTCGCCGTGGGCGCCCGGGTGCTGATCAAGCACACCACGCGCACGGTGAAGGCGATCGTCAAGGAGATCCCCTCGCGGCTGACCCTGGACGACCTGTCCCAGCACCCGAACCCCGGGCAGCTCGTGGCCAACGACATCGGCCGGGTCGTCGTCCGTACCGCCGAGCCGCTCGCGCTCGACTCGTACGCCGACTCGCGCCGCACCGGTTCCTTCCTGCTGATCGACCCGGCGGACGGCACGACCCTGGCGGCCGGCATGGTCGGCGAATCCTTCGCCTCGACCGCGGCGACCACCGTCCAAGCCGATGAGGAAGGGTGGGACTTCTGATCATGCTTGCCGATATCTACTCCACCTTCGCGAAGGAGGGCGGCCGCGTAGGCAGCGGCTCCCTCGGCAGCGGCCAGGGAGGTGTGGGGCGATGTGCGTGATGACGTACGCGCACCGCATGCGCGCCCACACCCCCCACGAGCCGTACCTGCCCTTGCTCAGCAAACGAAGACGTGCGTCGTGACACGACGCTACGAGAGGAAGTCCTCCCGTGCCTGCCATCGGTACCTCCGCTAAGACCCTGCGCCGCAGCATCGTCGCCGCTGCCGCCCTCCCGCTCCTGATCGGCGCGCTCGCCTCGTGCGGCTACGGTTCCGAGGCCAAGAAGGACGACGCTCCCGCGAAGGAGAACGTCGCCGCCGACGCCGGCAAGAAGCTGTCCGCCTCCGAGGTCCGCATCGGCTACTTCCCGAACCTGACCCACGCCACCGCGCTGGTCGGTCTCCAGGAAGGCCTGATCGCCAAGGAACTCGGCGCCACCGCCATCAAGCCGCAGTCCTTCAACGCCGGCCCGTCCGAGATCGAAGCCCTCAACGGTGGCTCTCTCGACATCGGCTTCATCGGCCCCTCCCCCTCGATCAACGCCTACGTCAAGTCCAAGGGCTCCAACCTGCGGATCATCTCCGGCTCCGCCTCCGGCGGCGTCAAGCTGGTCGTGAACCCGGCGAAGATCAAGACCCTGGACGACCTCAAGGGCAAGAAGATCGCCACCCCCCAGAAGGGGAACACCCAGGACGTCGCGTTCCTCAACTGGATCGCCGAGAAGGGCTGGACGGTCGACCCGGAGTCCGGCAAGGGCGACGTCTCCGTCGTCCGCACCGACAACAAGGTCACCCCCGACGCCTTCAAGTCCGGCTCCATCGACGGCGCCTGGGTCCCCGAGCCCACCGCCTCCAAGCTCGTCTCCGACGGCGGCTCCGTCCTCCTCGACGAGACCGCCCTGTGGCCCGACAAGAAGTTCGTGATCACGAACGTCATCGTGTCGCAGAAGTTCCTCAAGGAGCACCCCGACGTCGTCGAGGCCGTGCTCAAGGGAACCGTGAAGACCAACGAGTGGATCAACGCCAACCCGGACAAGGCCAAGGCCTCCGCGAACGCCAAGCTCGCCGCCGAAGGCGGCAAGCCCCTCGACGCCAAGGTCATCGACCCCGCCTGGCCCAGCATCCTCATCACCAACGACCCGCTCGCCGCAACCCTCAAGACCCAGTCCGAGTGGGCCGTCAAGGCCAAGCTCATCGAGAAGCCCGACCTGGGCGGCATCTACGACCTGACGCTCCTGAACAAGGTCCTCAAGGCCGCCGGCCAGCCCGAGGTCTCCGACGCCGGACTCGGCGCCAAGTAACCCCGTAATCCAGCAACCCCAGGAGGTGACGACCATGGCCACCACGCTCGCCAAGGCTGCCGAGGGCACGGTAGCGGAGCAGACGCACGCCGCACGCATCGAGCACGTCTCGAAGTCCTTCTCCGGCCCGGCCGGATCGCAGCTCGTCCTGGACGACATCAGCCTCGATGTCGCTCCCGGCGAGTTCGTCACCATCCTGGGCGCCTCGGGGTGTGGAAAGTCCACCCTGCTCAACCTGGTCGCCGGCCTGGACAAGCCGTCCGCGGGGTCCATCGAGACCCCTGGCGGCCGTCCGTCGCTCATGTTCCAGGAGCACGCCCTCTTCCCGTGGCTCACCGCGGGCAAGAACATCGAACTCGCCCTGCGCCTGCGCGGGGTGCCCAAGGCCGAGCGCCGTCCGGAGGCCGAGCGGCTGCTGGAGCTGGTCCGGCTCTCCGGTTCGTACGGCAAGCGGGTCCACGAGCTGTCCGGCGGCATGCGCCAGCGCGTGGCCCTGGCCCGGGCGCTCGCCCAGGACAGCCAGCTGCTGCTGATGGACGAGCCGTTCGCGGCGCTCGACGCCATCACCCGCGACGTGCTGCACGGCGAGCTCACCCGCATCTGGGAAGAGACGAACCTGTCCGTCCTGTTCGTCACGCACAACGTCCGCGAGGCCGTACGGCTCGCGCAGCGCGTGGTCCTGTTGTCCTCGCGACCCGGCCGGGTCGCCAAGGAGTGGACCGTGGGCATCCCGCAGCCGCGCCGCATCGAGGACGCGGACGTCGCGGAGCTGTCCCTTGAGATCACTGAACACCTGCGTGGGGAGATCCGCCGCCATGGCCAGCACTGAAACGAAGGCGAAGACGGACGACCTCGCAGGGCTGGAGGCGGGCCTCGACGCGCTCGACGCCGTCCAGACGCACCGCACCCCGGTCCGCGAGGTCCTCGTCAAGAAGGTCCTGCCGCCGGTCATCGCCGTCGGCCTGGTCCTCCTCGTCTGGCAGATCCTCGTCGCGGCGAAGGTCACCGACGAGACCAAGCTCCCCGCCCTGTCCTCCGTCTGGGACAGCCTGTCCGACATGTGGATGAAGGGCACCCTGCTCGAAGTCATCTGGACCAGCGTCTCGCGCGGTCTGCTCGGCTTCCTGCTGGCCCTGGCCATCGGCACCCCGCTCGGTCTGCTCGTCGCCCGGGTGAAGTTCGTCCGCGCCGCGATCGGTCCGATCCTGCAGGGGCTGCAGTCGCTGCCCTCGGTCGCCTGGGTGCCCCCGGCGGTGCTCTGGTTCGGGCTCAACGACGCGATGATGTACACCGTCATCCTGCTCGGCGCCGTCCCGTCGATCGCCAACGGCCTCGTCTCCGGCATCGATCAGATCCCGCCGCTGTTCCTGCGGGCCGGCCGCACCCTGGGCGCCACCGGCCTGCGCGGCGCCTGGCACGTGGTCATGCCGGCCGCGCTGCCCGGCTACCTGGCCGGCCTCAAGCAGGGCTGGGCCTTCTCCTGGCGCTCCCTGATGGCCGCGGAGATCATCGCCAGCTCCCCCGACCTGGGCCTGGGGCTGGGCCAGCTCCTCGAAAACGGCCGCAACAACATCGACCTGCCCGGCGTGTTCCTCGCGATCATCCTGATCCTGGTCGTCGGCATCGCCATCGACCTGCTGATCTTCAGCCCCGTCGAGCGGTGGGTGCTGCGCACCCGCGGCCTGCTGGTCAAGAGCTGATCACGTGTCCGCGCACGTCACGCACTCCACGCAGGCCCCCGCCCTGCTGGTCATCGCCCACGGCAGCCGCGACCCGCGGCACGCGGCGACCGTGCACGCCCTCACCCGGCGGGTACGGGCGCTGCGGCCGGGGCTGCGCGTGGAGACCGCCTTCCTGGACTTCGACACCCCGACCGTCGACCAGGCGGTGGCCTCGCTCTACCTCTCGGGCGTACGCGAGATCGTGGCGCTCCCGCTCCTTCTGACGCGGGCGTTCCACGCGAAGTCCGACATCCCGGCGGTGCTCGCCGGAGCCACGTCCCGCCTGCCGGACCTCTCGGTCCGGATCGCGGATGTGCTCGGCCCGTCGCCGCTGCTGCTGGCGACCCTGGAGCGCCGGCTGTGGGAAGCCGGCCTCACCCCGGCGGACCGCGCCACCACCGGTGTGGTGCTCGCGTCCGCCGGTTCCTCAGACCCGGAGGCGATCGCAGTGATCGCTGAAACCGCGCGGGAGTGGCGGCACACCGGTTGGTGCGCCGTGCGGCCTGCGTTCGCCTCCGCTGTTCTCCCCCGGACGGAGGACGCCGTACGCGCCCTGCGCGCGGAGGGCGTCCGCCGGATCGCGGTGGCCCCCTACGTCATCGCCCCCGGGCGGCTCCCCGACCGCATCGCGGCGGGCGCCGAAGCCGCGGGCGCGGACGTGATCTCCGCCGTCCTGGGCCCCTCCCCGGAACTGGCCCGCCTGCTGCTGCGCCGCTACGACGCAGCCGCCGCGACCCAGTCCCGCATCCCGGCCCTGGCGGCCTGACCCACCGCTGCGCGGGCCGAAGCCCCCGACCCGCCCCAGCGTGCGGCGCCGTTGGATTCGCCCGGCGCGGGCTGGGTTTGCCGCTGCGCGGCACATCTCAGCCTCGCCGGCGTTTGAGGCGCGGGGTCTGGGGCGGAGCCCCGGGGAACGGTGGAAGGGCGGGTAGGGGACCCAGCCCCGCAGGGCCAGCCCACCCGCGTCCGGCGGCTACGCCCGCGCCGCGGCCTCGTCGGCCAGGGCCGTCAGGTCCTCGATGGACATCGCGCCCGGCGGCAAGCCCTCCCGCGCAAAGATGTTCGCCGCGTGCCGCAGCGTGTCGTTGACCGGCGTGGCCACCCCGTGCAGCCGCCCCAACAGCACGATCTCCCCGTTGAGATAGTCCGCCTCCACCGACCCCGTCCCCCGCGCCAGGCTCTGCCAGGACGACCCGCCCCGCACAGCCCCGGCCGGCGCGTCCACCTTGCCGTCCCGCGCGGCCGACTGCTCGGCCTCCGAGGCCCAGTCGATCCCCGCGGCGGCGAAGGCGGCCTTCGCCTCCCGCACGGCCCGCAGCAGCAGCGCCGCCTTCGCGGGCTCCGGCTCGGGGCCGGTCGTCGCCTGGATCGCGTTGCCCAGATTCCCCAGCAGCTTCGCGTGCTTCCACCGCATGACGTCCTCGACGACCGGCGCCCCGAACCCGGCCTTCTCCAGGTCGGCCGCGACCCTCCGGACGGACCCGTCGGCGCCTCCGGCGGCCTTCCCCAGATGCAGGATCCCGGTCAGCGGAGCACACAGCGCCGAGACCACCCCCGGCTCCAGGAAGGTCGCCGGCAGCCACACGCAGACCCCGTACACGCGCGCGAAGCGCCGTAGGGCGAGGCGTTCGCTCTCCACGCCGTTCTGCGCGCACAGCACCGGCAGCCGCTGGGCGGCCGTGCCGCCGCCCACGACCTCCGCGTCGGCCCACGCGTCGAGCGCGGCGAGCGCGTCCTGGGTCTTCACGGTCAGCAACAACACGTCGTCGGGGCGCAGTTCGCCCAGCTCGGCCGGCCCTGTGACGACGGGGAGCCGGTGCGCCCGCTCCCCGTCCGCCGTGGTGAGCCGCAGCCCGTCCGTCCGCAGGGCCTGCGCGTGCGGGCCGCGCGCGACGAGGACGACTTCGCTGCCCGACTCCGCGAGCCGTCCGCCGATGGTCGCGCCGATCGCTCCGGCGCCGATGATGATGTAACGCATGCCCACGAGCCTGGCACATCCGCGGGCCTGGGTTACGGTCGGGCCATGTCTGTTGACGTGGATGAGACGTTCGCCCTCGGCGGGGACCTGCCCGTACGCCGCCTCGGACTCGGCACCGGCGGCCTGGTCGGCACCGGCTACTGGGGCCCGCGCGCCGCGCGCCCCGCATCGGTCGCCCTGCTGCGCACCGCCGTCGCGCGCGGGGTCACCCTGATCGACACCGCCGACAACTACGGCCCCCACCTGGCCGAGGAACTGGTCGCCGAGGCCCTCCACCCGTACGGGGAAAGGCTGGTGGTCTCCACCAAGGGCGGGGTGGTGCGCACCGGCCCCGACCAGTGGCACGCGGCGGGCCGCCCGGAGGACCTGCGCTCCATGTGCGAGGCGAGTCTGCGCAGGCTCCGCCTGGACCGGATCGACCTCTACCAGCTCCACCGCTTCGACCCGGCCGTCCCGCCGGCGGAACAGCTGGGCACGCTGGCCGAGCTCCGTGCGGAGGGCAAGATCCGCCACATCGGGCTGAACACGGTGACGGCGGACCAGCTCAGGCAGGCCCTGTCCCTGGTCCCGGTGGCCTCGGTGCAGAACCCGTACAACCTCCTGGACCGCTCCTCGGCGGAGCTCCTCGCCCTGTGCGAGGAGCGCGGCATCGCCTTCCTCCCCTACTACCCGCTGGGCAGCGGCGCGCTGACCCGGGAGAGCGCCGCCGCACTGACGGCGGTCGCCACCGAGCACGGCGCCTCCACCGGCCAGATCGCCCTGGCCTGGCTCCTCCAGCACTCCCCGGTCCTGTGCCCCACTCCGGGCACGGGCTCCCCGGACCACTTGGCGGAAAACCTGGACGCGGCAACGGTCCGCCTGACCGCGCACGAGATGACCCTGCTCAACGGGCTGGCGGACTAGGTGTATTGACCCGCAGGGTTGTTGACTCGGGTGATGGGTGGGTGTCCGCCCAGTGCGGTGTGGCTGCGGTGGTGGTTGTAGGTGTGGAGGAAGTCTGCCAGGGCCGCTGTCCGTTCCTGGTTGGAGGTGTAGGGCCGTAGGTAGGCCCATTCGTCCAGGAGGGTGCGGTTGAAGCGTTCGACTTTCCCGTTGGTTTGTGGCCGGTAGGGCCTGGTCTTCTTGTGGGCGATGCCGGCCGCGGCCAGGGCCTGGGTGAACAGCTTCGACTTGTAGCAGGAGCCGTTGTCGGTCAGGACGCGTTCGACGGTGATGCCGTGGCGGGTGAAGAAGACGTTCGCCCGTTGCCAGAACCCGGCGGCGGTTTCCTTGCGTTCGTCGGTGAGGACTTCGCTGTAGGCCAGACGGGAGTGGTCGTCGACCGCGGAATGGACGTAGGAGTAGCCGATCACTGGCGTGGAGCTTCTGCGCTCGGTGGTGCTGCTCTGGCGGTTTCGGTCGCCTGCCGTCCGGCCGACCGTGCGCCAGCCGCCACCGTCCGGGATGTTCCCGAGTTTCTTGATGTCGACGTGGATGAGTTCGCCCGGGTGCTCGCGTTCGTAGCGGCGGATCGGCTGCCCGGTGGGCCGGTCCAGCCAGGCCAGGCGGCCCAAACCGTGGCGGGTCAGGATCCGGTGCACGGTCGAGGCGGGCAGCCCCAGGATCGGGCCGATCCGGGCAGGGCCGAGCTTTCGGGTTCTGCGCAGGTCACAGACCCGGGCTTCGACCGCTGCGGTCGTGCGGTGCGGTGTTGTGCGCGGCCGGCTGGATCGGTCGTGCAGGCCCGCTTCGCCCTCGGTCCGCCATCGGCGGACCCACTTGTGGGCGGTGGCCCGCGAGATACCCATCTCGGCCGCGACGTGCGCGACGGGGCGGCCCGAGCGGACTCGTTCGACCAGCAGGCGCCTACCGAAGACGGTCAGCCGGGCATTACGGTGGGACACGAAGACCTCCGTCGTGCAATGGGTTCCTAGACAGCTCCCACCACACCGGAGGTCTTCGCCATGTTCAAGACCTCGGCAGTGTCAACAACGCTCGTGATCAATACAACTAGGCCGTCCCTT
The DNA here is from genome assembly GCF_026343255.1 of Streptomyces sp. NBC_00086. Lineage (NCBI taxonomy): Bacteria > Bacillati > Actinomycetota > Actinomycetes > Kitasatosporales > Streptomycetaceae > Streptomyces > Streptomyces sp. NBC_00086. Next base: position 1,595,500 of record NZ_JAPELZ010000001.1, read on the forward strand.
TCGGATCTCGCCGGGCCTCAGCTGCGGGCCAGTGCGTCGGTGATGAAGCGTGCGGCGCGGTCCAGGGCCGCTGCGGCCTCGTCCAGGAGGCCTTCGAAGGTCTGGAAGACGTGGGGGACGTCGGCGGTGACGTCGAGCTGGACGTCGACCCCGGCCGCGGCCGCCAGGGCGGCGAACCGGGTGGAGTCGTCGAGCAGGACCTCGTTGGAACCGGCCTGGAGCAGCAGCGGGGGCAGTCCGGTCGGATCGGCGTGGAGGGCCGGGCTCAGCAGTGGCTGGTGGGGGTCCTGTCCGGCCAGGTAGTGGGCGAAGGCGGTGGCCAGTTCGGCGCGGGTGAAGAGCGGGTCGGCGTCGTGCTTGGTGGTCATGCTGTCGCCCGAGAGGGTGGTGTCCAGGACCGGGGAGAGGGCGACCGCGGCGGCCGGCATCGGCACTCCGGCCTCGCGGGCGGCGAGCAGGGTGGTGACGCTCAGGCCGCCACCGGCCGATTCCCCGGCCAGGACGATCCGCTCGGCCGGAACTCCCTGGTCCAGCAGGTCGCGGTAGGCGGCGAGGCCGTCCTCGACGGCAGCGGGGAAGGGGTGTTCGGGGGCCAGCCGGTAGTCGACCGAGACGGCGCGGACTCCGGTGCGGCGCACCAGTGCGGCGGTGAGTTGCAGGGCCGTGGCGGGTGAGCCGAAGACCCAGCCCCCGCCGTGGAAGTAGACGATCGTCCCGTCGGCGGGGGTGCCCTCGGGCTCGATGGTCAGGGCAGGACGCCCGCCGAGGACGGAGGGGGTGACGCGCACACCGGCCGGGGCCGGGCCCGAGGTCATCTGGTTCTCGAAGTCCTTGCGCAGCTGCTCCGGCGGGAGACTGCCGTCGAAGGGGGCCTGACGCATCAGGGCGTCGATCGTCGCGCGCTGTGCCTTGCTCATGCGATCCTCCAGACGAAGTTCCGTTCTTCACCAGGAACTATATTCCTAGGAATAACATTCCCTAGAATCTGGAGCAGATCGTGACCGACCTCGCGCAGGTGTTCATGGACCTCGTCCGCTACGAGACCAGGCTCTACAACGCGCTGGGCGAACAACTGCGCACCGAACACGGCCTGACGATGGGCCAGTACGAGTTCCTGCGCATCATCGACAGCCGGGACGGCTGCCGGGTCAACGACCTGGCCGAGCAGGCCGCCATCACCGTCGGGGCGACCAGCAAGGGGGTGGACCGCCTGGAAGCCGCCGGCTGGGTGGTCCGGCGGCCCAATCCCGCCAACCGCCGCTCGTCGCTGCTGGAGCTGACCGCCGAGGGCCGCGAGCTGCTGGCCGCCGCCACACCCTCGTTCGAGGACGGGCTGCGTTCCTGGCTCGCCGGGCCACTGACGGCAGGCTCGCTGGAGCAGCTGGCGTCCACCGTCGCCCTGCTGCGCAGGACGCTGGAGGATGCCGCGGCGGGAACGCCCGCCGGCTAGAACCGACGGCCGCGACCCGGGGGAACGCTCAGTCCCGCGTGAGCTCCACCAGCTTGGCGACCGTGTTCCAGTTGCGGGTGGTCACGTCCAGGCCCTTGACCACCGCCGGCTTGGCGAGGGCCTCGCCCAGCTTGGAGCGGCCGAGGCCGTTGGGGGCGTAGAGGTAGATGACGCGGTCGCCCACCCGGTACTCCTCCGGGAGGTACGCGGGGGCGTCGATCGAGGCGAAGCGGGACTCTGCGGGCTGTTCGGAGCAGAAGGTGGCGTGGAGCTGCTTGCCTTCGAGGTCGGCGGCCGGGAAGGGGCAGGCCTCGGCGACGGCGCGCAGGTGGGCGCCGTCGACCACCAGGCAGGGAACGCGGAAGCCGAAGTGGGCTTCGATGGCCGCCTCCAGGTCGCGGGCGAGGGCCTCCGGGGCCTTCCCGCTCGCGCTGGTGAAGACGGCGTTGCCGCTCTGGAGGTACGTCTGCACGTCCTCGTGGCCGAGGCCGCCCAGGACCTGGCGCAGCTCGGCCATGGGGACCTTCTTGTTCCCGCCGACGTTGATGCCACGGAGTAGCGCCGCGTACTTGGCCTTGGTCGCCTTGGTCGTCTTGGTCATTCCTGCACGATAGGGCGCACCCCTGACAGTGGCGGTCATACGGGCAGTTCGGCCTCGATCAGGTCGGCCGCCTGGCGCGTGCCGCCCTCCGTCGCCATCTCGCGGCGGATCCGGTCCGCGCGGGCGGCCACCTCCGGGTCGGCGACCAGGGCGAGGACGGCCTCCCGCAGGGTCGCGGCGTCGGCCTCGGCCATCGGGACGTGCCGGGCGACGCCGAGGGCGGCCAGCATGTCGGCGTTGCCGAACTGGTCGACGGCCTGCGGGACCGCGACCATCGGGGTGCCGGTGGCCAGGCCCTCCTGGCAGCCGCCCGTGCCCGCGTGGGTGATGAAGGCGTCGGCCTGGGTCAGGATGTCCAACTGGGGAACCCAGCGGTGGACTTCGACGTTGGCGGGGATCGCGCCCAGCTCGGCCTCGTCGGTGAACTTGCCGATCTGGAGCACCACGTGCCAGTCGGCCAGGTCCCCGAAGGCCTCCACGCAGGCCCGGTAGAAGGCCGGCTGCTTGGTGAAGGTGGACCCGAAGGAGACGAGGAGGACCTTCTTCCCCTCGGCGCCCGCGGGGCGCGTCCAGGTGCCCTGGGTGGCGCTGCGGTCGCCCTGGCAGGCGCCGACGAAGGTGTGCACGGCTTCGTCGACCCGGTCGGCGTGGGGCTGGAGGGCGCGCGGCATGAGCACGACGCTGCGCCGGGGGCGGCCGACGAAGCGGTCGCTGTCCTCGTCGATGCCGTTCTCGTCGAGCCAGGCGCGGAAGCGGGCGTAGTAGGCCTTCCCGCGCTCGGACGCCCGCAGTTCGGCGGTCATCGGCTCGCCGACCTCTTCCTCGTAGCCGGTCCAGGCGACCAGGGTCGGGGAGAGGGAGACCGCGGGGACGCCCCAGCGGTGGGCGAGGACCCTCGCGGGATAGGCGGTGATGTCGTGGAGGACGAGGTCCGGCTCGTCGCCCGCGAAGGCGGCCGCGAGCTGCGGGAGGGCCTGGACGGCGTCGGCGAGGAAGGGCTCGATGTTGTCGATGAGCTCGGTCCCCCACGCGTCGGGGTCCTCGTCGGTGGGCAGCGTGGAGTCCCAGATCACCGGGGTGGCGCCGGTCTCGGCGATCTTGTCCGCGTAGGCGGCGGGGATGGCGTAGCTGACGCGGTGGCCGCGGGCGACCAGTTCACGGATCACTTCGATGCTCGGGTTCACGTGGCCGGCGGCGGCGATGGAGAACATGGCGATGTGGGCGGGCTTCGCAGTCGTGGTCATGGGGGAACCATAACGAGACGAGACGTCTCGTGCAACCTATTCGGGAATCCGGGGCGGAGGGAAGGATCGGCGGTCGGCCCGGGACGGGCGGGCCGGATGCGAAACTTGTCCGGTCATGAGCACCCGGGTACGCCCGGTGGCCCCCGGAGTACCGGGGTTACGGACGGACTGCGGAGACGGCATGGACGAGGCACGCGCCCGGGAAGCCCTGACGGCGGCGGGCCTGGCACGGGCGGGGGCCGGGGCAGGGGCGTCCGCGCCCCGGCTGCTGGCCCTCGGCGAGAACGCCGTCTTCGCACTCGACGACGGCCTCGTCGCCAAGGTCGGCCGGGAGGCGGCCCTGCTGCCCCGCGCCGAGCTGGAACTCGCGGTGGCGGCCTGGCTCGCGGACCGCGGGGTCCCCGCGGTCCGCGCGGCCGAGCCGAAGCCCCGGCTGGTCGACGGGCACCCGGTGACGTTGTGGCACCGGCTCCCCGACGCGGTCCGCCCGGCCGGCCCGGGGGACCTCGCGGTGCTGCTGCGGCAGATCCACGCCCTGCCCGCGCCCCCCTTCGTACTGCCCCCGCGCGATCTGCTGGGCGGGGTCGAGCGCTGGCTGCGGCTGGCGGGCGGGGCGATCGATCCGGCGGACGCGGCGTACCTGCGGGCCCGCCGCGACGGCTACGCCGCCCAGGTCGCCGCCCTCACCCCGCACCTCGCGCCGGGCCCGATCCACGGCGACGCACTGCCCCGCAACGTCCACGTGGGCCCGGACGGGCCGGTGCTCGTCGACCTGGAGACGGTCTCGGCCGACCTGCGCGAGCACGACCTGGTGGTGATGGCCCTCTCCCGCGACCGGTACGGACTGCCCGGCGCGGCGTACGAGGAGTTCACGGCGGCGTACGGCTGGGACGTGCGCGACTGGGAGGGCTGCGCGGTCCTGCGCGGCGCCCGCGAGACGGCCAGCTGCGCCTGGGTCTCCCAACACGCCCCGGCCAACCCGAAAGCCCTGGCGGAGTTCCGCCGCCGGGTGGCCTCCCTGCGCGAGGGCGACCCGGAAATCCGCTGGCACGCGTTCTAGGGGTGCCGTATCAATTCCCGCATATGAAGCTTCCCCTCTCCATCCACCGGGCCCGCCTCGGCCCGGAGGAGTTCAAGGTGATCCGCCCGGCCCGGCCGCCGGCGCGCGCGGCGCTGTCGGACGGCTACTGGTACCTGGACGTCCAGGTCGACCAGCGGGCCGCCCAGCTCGTCGCCGGGCTGTGGTCCCTCGCCGCCACGTCACCCCGCTCGCTGGTCCACGTACCGCTGCGGCGCGCCGACCCCGACACCGGGGAACCGGGCCTCGACCTGGTTCTCCTGCACCACTCGCTCCAGTTCGCGCCCTCGCGCTGGAAGGAGCTGCGGGCCCGGCTGGGCCCGGGCCGGCCGCAGACCGCGGACCTTCCCGGACCGCCTTCGGCCGACCGCGGCGCCGACCGCCGGCCGGATCGGCACCACCGGGAGAACCGGGACCGGTTCCACCAGCGCGTCCACGCCGGGACGTTGTTCATGACGGGCAGCGCCCAGCTGTTCGCCGACACCTCATGGCTCTTCGCCGACGTGGCCCACCGGGGGCCGGGCCACGTCCGGGCCCACCCCGGCCACGCGCACTACTGCGCCCGGATGGGCCAGGGCGACGGCCTCATCGCCGACCACGGCGGCAGCGGGCTCCACGTCGTCTACCGCGATCAATGGCCGGAGCGCTGACCCGCCGCCCCTCGTGAGGGTCAGGCCGCCGCGCCGGAGCCCGTACGGGCCTGCCATTCGCGGCCGATGCCGCGGATCAGCGCCGGGTACACGCCCAGGTACCGGAAGGGCTTGATGCCCGCCATGTACACGGCGCCGAGGAGGCCGTTCGGCTTGACCAGGACGGCCATCTGGCCGCGGTAGCCGCCGGTTCCGTCCGGGACCCAGCTGATGTGCATCACTCCGTGCACGGTCCGGTTCGCCGTCTCCGCCGCCCACTCGTCGTGCGTCTGGTAAACGGAGGTGAACGGAACCGAGCCGAGGTCGGGCCCCCGGGGACCCTCGCGGAGGTCCGCCGGCAGCCGATCGCGCAGCGTCGTCGCCCGGCCCTCCAGGCCGTCGGCGGGCTTGTCCCAGCCGAACAGGGCCCCGAGCTTCCAGCGGATCGCGAAGAGCGCGCGACCCACGCGGGAGGGGACGGGGTCCCCCGAGCCGCTCGCGAACTGCTCCACGAGCCGTGCGAGGTCGTCCGGTCCGCCCGGTGTCGGCAGCTCCCACACGTCTTCGAGGTGGAAGTCGCCGGCGATCTCGTGGATCCGCCACGGACGCTCGGTGTGTGCGGTTCTGGGGAGTCTCATGGGCAAGCCCCGATCTATACGATGCCGTATAGACAGCAGACTAGCACCGATCTATACGGCACCGTATAGATCGGGACCGGCACACCACTCCGAGGGGAGACGCATCGTGGGCGCGACCCGTACGCCGCGCGGCAACTGGATCGAGGAAGGGCTGCGCGCACTCGCCGCCGGAGGCCCGGAAGCCGTCCGGATCGAGCCGCTCGCGCAGGCCCTCGGCGTCAGCAAGGGCGGCTTCTACGGGTACTTCGGCAACCGGGACACGCTGCTCACCGAGATGCTCGACACCTGGGAGCGCGAGGCCGCCGAGGCCGTGATCGAACAGGTCGAGGGTGCGGGCGGAGACCCGAGGGCCAGGCTGAAGCGGCTGTTCGCGATCGCCTCGGCCGCCGACAGTCCGGCGCGGGGCGTCGCCACCGACCTGGCGATCCGCGACTGGGCGCGGCGCGACGAGTCCGTCGCGGAGCGGCTCCGGCGTGTCGACAACCGCCGCATGGACTACCTGCGCTCGCTGTTCGGCGCCTTCTGTCCCGACGAGAAGGACGTCGAGGTCCGCTGCATGATCGTCTACTCGATGCGGATCGGCAGCTACCTCATCGCCGCCGACCACGGCCCCCTGAGCCGCTCCGAGGTCATGGAGCACACCCGGGACTGGCTGCTCCGCTAGCGAGAGCGCGAGAGAACGAGAGAGCGAGGGCGCGGTTGCCCGGGCCCCGGGCCGCCGTCAGACCCGGTACGGCACGACGGGCCAGGCCCGCTCGACTATCGCCTCGGGGTCCGAGGTCCGCCGCAGGTAGCTCTGCAGCGAGGCCGCCTGCTCGGCCGCCGCACGGATCTGGAGCTCGTGCAGGTCCGCCAGGGCGACCGTCCCTATCGCCGCGTGCACGGCCCCCATCCGCCGCGCGGCGCGGGCCGCCGCCAGTGCGTCGGCTCCCGCGTCGTGCGCCGCTTCCAGGGTCACGCCGTAGTGCTCGCAGAGGGCCTGGAGGGTCCGCCGCCCCTTGCGGTACCGGTCCGCGTGCTTGTCCAGCACCAGCGGGTCGATGACGGGCGGCACGGAGTTCACCGGCCAGCGCTCGCCGAGCGGGCGGATCCCGTGGCGGCGGCACTCGCGGTCCAGCAGGGTCAGGTCGTACCGCGCGTTCATCACCACCAGCGGGGTTCCCGAGCTCAGCGCCTCCACGAGCGTCCGGGTGATCTCCTCGATCGCCGCGGCCGCCACCATCCCCCGTGAGCGGGCGTGGTCCGTGGAGATGCCGTGGATGGCCGAAGCCTCCTCCGGGATGGGCACGCCCGGGTCGACCAGCCAGGACCGCTCCCGCGCCACCTGACCGTCCGGCCCGACCGCCACGACGGCCGCCGTCACGATCCGGTCGGACTCGATGTCGGTCCCCGTGGTCTCCAGGTCGAAGGCCACCATCGGCCCGCCGTGCCAGTCCCCCATCCAGTCCCCCGCCCAGTCCCCCATCGCGTGCCCCCCGTACCCGTCCCTCTACGTCAACGGCTTTCAGCCTGACACGGGCCACTGACAGCCCCGGAGCCGGGGCGGCCGGCGACCGCTCACGACACCGGGCGGGAGTCCTGCCAGATCGACTCGAACTCCTCCCGGTACGTCGGGAACAGCCCGGGCTCGGCGTCCCTCGCCGCGCGCCCGCCGCCCCGCAGGACCAGGACCGGTGCCTCCATGCCCCGCGCCCGGCGCAGGTACGACTGGACCACCGCGATGCCCGAGGACTCGCCCTCCACCAGGTACGCGGTGAAGCGCGGGGTCTCGTCGAAGACGTGGATCTCGAAGCCCGAGGCGTCGCGCAGGCCGGCCCGGACCCGTCGCACGTGCAGGATGTTCATCTCCACCGAGCGGCTCAGCTCGCCCTTGCGCAGGCCCAGCTCCCGCTCGCGCCGCTTGACCGCGCTGCTCGCCGGGTTCAGGAACAGCAGCCGTACCCGGCAGCCGGCCTCGGCGAGGCGTACGAGTCTTCGGCCCGAGAAGTTCTGGACCAGCAGGTTGAGCCCTATGCCGATGGCGTCGAGCCGCCGCGCACCGCCGAAGAGGTCCTCCGCCGGGAGCTGGCGCTGCAGCCGCACCCGGTCCGGGTGGACGGAGATGACGTCCGCGTACCGGTCGCCGACGAGGTCCTCGACGGCGTCGATGGGCAGCCGGTCCGCGGCCGGCGAGCCCGCGCCGCCGCCCAGTACCTCCAGCAGCCGCGCCGACGCCCGTTCGGCCTGTTCCAGGACCGCCCGCGACAGGGCCCGGTTGCGGGAGACGACGTTGCGGGTGACCTCCAGCTCGTCCAGCGCCTGCTCGATCTCGCGCCGGTCGTCGAAGTACGGCTCGAAGCAGGGCCAGTGCTGGACCATCAGTTCGCGCAGCTGCGGCAGGGTGAGGAAGCTCAGCACGTTGTCGTCGGCGGAGTCCAGCAGGTAGCCCTTGCGGCGGCTGACCTCGCGCACGGCGACCGCGCGCTGCACCCACTCCTGGCCGGCGGGGCCCGCGGCCGCCACCACCCAGTCGTCGCCGCCGTGCACGGGCTCGTAGACCGGCCGGAGCACCGCCCCGACCACGGACCGCAGCCGCTGCTCGATGAGGTTCAGCCAGATGTAGGCGCGGCCGGCGCGCTGGGCCCGGGTCCGGACCTCGCTCCAGGCGTCCGCGCCCCAGTCCAGCTCGGCACCGGCTCCCGCCTGCGCCTTCCCGGTCCCACCGGCCTCCGGCGGGGCCAGCGACACGGCCCCGGCGGGAATCCCGCCGGCCGCACCGCCCGCGTCCGCCGGGCCGCCCTCGTGACCGCTGTCACCAGGGGGCAGCTCCAGACCTCCCGAGCTCACCCGTGCACCGCCTCCTGCGTCTGGACGCCCGTCTCCAGTGATCACGGAAGGGTACTCCGCGCGTGCGGCACCCTGCAGCCCGATGCGCGGCCCTGCGGCCGGGCGCGAACCCACGGTCCGTGCCCGGGCCGTCCGTTGGCCCATTATCCGCTCTGGTGACGGTCCGATCTTCCCAAGGTCCGTCGAACCTCTTATCAGCTCTCCGGGTCACCCGGTAGGACCCTCCCAAGTCCCCGCGTGGAAGCCCTCTTTCGGGGAAGATCTGGCATTGACTCCTCCCCTCCCTGAAGGGAGGGGATTCCTGGCTCACTTCGCCTGCGGCCCGGCGGGCACGCAGGTCTTACAAGATCAACACCAGCCGGGTACGAGACCAGCCCGGACGAGCATCACTCGGGCGGAGTTCTTGTCCCTCGGGGACACAGCTCCGCACACGGTGCACGTATACGTTCTCTCGGAGAGGGGGAGGCGGTGCTTGGCTCTCGCTCCGCAGTGTGCGCAGTCCATGGTGGTGTGCGCGGGGTGGACAAGGTGCACGGTCCGTTCGTGCTTGCGGGCCATCTCGATCAGGGCCGTCTTGGTTGCGCCGATCGCGGCGTCGGCCGCTTTGCGGGACATGTTCCGGGACTTGGCGAGGAACTTCGGCTTGAAGTCCTCGACTGCGATGTGGCCGAAGTCGCGGACGAGGCGCTTGGCCCACTTGCGGCCGGTGTCCTGCCGCTGGCGGGCGATCTTCTTCGATACCTTCGCCACGGCCCGGCGAGCCTTGCGGTAGCCAGCGGTGTCGGACCGGTTCTTCGGGGTCCGGCGCCGGGCCATCATCCTCTGGTAGTGCGCCAGCTTCGCGGCGGCCGTCTTTCCATGCTCTGCGTGTGGCAGGTCGTGGGCGTCGGACGTGGTGGTCGCGGTCTCCTTCACGCCCCAGTCGATACCGATGACGGCGCCGGTCTCCGGCAGGTCCTCGGTCACCGTGGGGACGACGAAACTCGCGTACCAATGACCGAGGCTGTCCCGGTACACGCGGACGCTGGACGGCGGCTTGGGCAGTTCCCGCGACCACACCACCGTTACGGCGATCCCGCCGGCCAGGTGCAGGCGGCCATCCTTGAGCCGGAATCCGCGCTGCGTGTAGTTCAACGACGGCGCAGCTTCCCGCTTCCTCTTGATCCCGGGCATCCCCGCCCGCTGCCGCATCGGCAACCGGGCCTTGATGTCCTTGAGCGCCTTCGCCCGGGACTTGGCGAAGTCCCGGATGATCTGCTGCTGAGGAACGCTGCTTCCCTCACGCAGCCAGGACATCGAACCGCGCGCCTCAGTCAGCGTCTTGTCGAGCTGTCCCGGCCCGCACGTCGTCTTTCCTTCGGCCGTCTTGTTCAGGTTGTGGACCTTGCGGGACATCGCCACGCACTCGTTCCACACCCAACGACACCGCGCCCACTCCCCCTCCAGGGCAGCAAGCGCGGTCGACGACACGCGAAGCCGGTAGGTGAACCGGGCGTACCCGGTCACCTCGTCGGCTGCCGCTCCGGTCGTCATGCCCGGAACGTAACACCCGCCACTGACAACGCCAGAAAAAGCAGGTCACAGCAGATGCGCAGAGAGTTCCGCCGCTATGCGGCTCCGCCCCAGGGCCCGTTCCTCCCCGGGCTGAGGCCCGGAGAATCCTGGATGAAGCCAGCTGACGTGGTCCACGCCGGATCAGCCCGACACAACAGAGGGGAAGAGTCGTTTTCTATGCAGGTCTGGCCGGGACAGGCGTATCCGCTCGGTGCCACGTATGACGGCGCCGGCACCAATTTCGCGGTCTATTCGGAGGCCGCCCGACGCATCGAGCTGTGCCTGCTGCACGACGACGGTTCGGAGACCGCGATCGAACTGCGCGAGACCGACGCGTTCGTCCGGCACGCCTACCTGCCGGGCATCATGCCCGGCCAGCGGTACGGATTCCGGGTGCACGGCCCCTACGAGCCCGAGCGCGGCCGGCGCTGCAACGCGGCGAAGCTGCTCCTGGACCCGTACGCGCGGGCCATCGCGGGGAGCGTCGACTGGGGCGAGGAGGTGTACGGCTACCACTTCGGCCGGCCCGACTCCCGCAACGATCTGGACTCCGCGCCCAAGAGCATGAGTTCGGTCGTGGTCAACCCGTACTTCGACTGGGCCAACGACCGGCCGCCGCGCCACGAGTACCACCACACCGTGCTCTACGAGGCCCACGTGAAGGGTCTGACCATGCGTCACCCGGACCTCCCCGAGGAGCTGCGCGGCACGTACGGGGCCCTCGCGCACCCGGCGGTCATCGGGCACCTGACCAAACTGGGGGTGACGGCGCTGGAGCTGATGCCGGTCCACCAGTTCGTCAACGACCACCGCCTGGTCGACGACGGGCTCAGCAACTACTGGGGCTACAACACCATCGGTTTCTTCGCCCCGCACAACGGCTACGCCTCGGGCGACCGCGGCCAGCAGGTGCTGGAGTTCAAGTCGGCCGTCCGGGCCCTGCACGAGGCCGGCATCGAGGTGATCCTCGACGTGGTCTACAACCACACGGCCGAGGGCAACCACCTGGGGCCGACGCTGTCCTTCCGGGGCCTCGACAACGCCTCGTACTACCGGCTCGCGGACGATCCCCGGCACTACATGGACACCACGGGCACCGGGAACTCGCTGCTGATGCGCTCCCCGCACGTGCTCCAGCTGATCATGGACTCGCTGCGCTACTGGGTCACCGAGATGCACGTGGACGGCTTCCGCTTCGACCTGGCGGCCACGCTGGCCCGCCAGTTCCACGAGGTGGACCGGCTGTCCTCGTTCTTCGACCTGGTCCAGCAGGATCCGGTGGTCAGCCAGGTCAAGCTGATCGCGGAGCCGTGGGACCTGGGCGAGGGCGGCTACCAGGTGGGCAACTTCCCCCCGCTGTGGACCGAGTGGAACGGCAAGTACCGGGACACCGTACGGGACTTGTGGCGCGGGCAGCCGCGCACGCTCGCGGAGTTCGCGGGCCGCCTGACGGGCTCCTCCGACCTCTACCAGGACGACGGCCGGCGGCCGCTGGCCTCGATCAACTTCACCACCTGCCACGACGGTTTCACCCTGAACGACCTGGTCTCGTACAACGAGAAGCACAACGAGGCCAACCGCGAGGGCAATCGGGACGGCGAGACCCACAACCGCTCGTGGAACTGCGGGACCGAGGGGCCGACGGAGGATCCCGGGATCGGGGAGCTGCGCGAGCGCCAGATGCGCAACTTCATCGCCACGCTGATGCTTTCGCAGGGCGTGCCGATGATCAGTCACGGCGACGAGTTCGCCCGCACCCAGGGCGGCAACAACAACGCCTACTGCCAGGACAACGACCTGTCGTGGGTGACCTGGCCGGAGCCCGGCAAACCGGCCCCCGCGCTGCTGGAGTTCACCCGGCGGATGGTGTGGCTGCGGCGGGAGCACCCGGTGTTCCGGCGGCGCCGGTTCTTCCACGGCCGGCCTGTGGAGGGGACGCACGACGAGCTCTCGGACATCGCCTGGTTCACCCCGCACGGCGAGGAGATGCGGGCCCGCGACTGGCAGGCGCAGCACGCGCGGGCGCTGGCGGTGTTCCTGAACGGGGAGGCCATCTCGGAGCCCGGCACCCGCGGGGAGCGGATCACCGACGACTCGTTCCTGCTGATGTTCAACGCGGGCGCCGAGGCTCAGGACTTCACGGTCCCGGCGGGGCACGGAGCGCAGTGGCGGCTGATCGTGGACACGGCGCGGCCCGAGGTGCTGGCACCCGGTACCGGGCCGCAGTACGCGGCCGGGGACCGGGTGACGCTGACAGGACGGTGTCTGGTGGTGCTTCAGCGCCCGGCGTAGGCGGCGCCTTCCAGGACGGCGTCCGGGCGGGCGCCCCCGCCGGATGCCACCGGAGCGTGCGTACGGGCCGCCGGCACCTTGGTGACCAGGGCCAGGACCAGGCACAGGGCGGCCGCGCCCACGGCCACCGCGAAGGCGGCCCAGGGCCCGTACCACTCGGCGAGCCGCCCGGAGACGGCGAGCGAGGCGGCCTGGCCGGCGACGAGCGAGCTGGCGGCGAAGGCCATCGACTCGGCGAGCCTGCGGGGCTCCACCGCCCGCTCGGTGAGCGCGAAGGCGGTGATCAGGTGCGGGGCGTAGGCGGCTCCGAGCACGGTGACGACTACGTACAGCGGCCACAGGGTGTCCGTGAAGAGCAGCGGTACGGAGAGCACGAGCGCGGCGGCCGTGGCCACCCGCCAGCGCAGCCGCAGACCGAAGCGGGCGGGCAGCGCGCCGAGCGAGAGCCCGACGGCGGCGCTGACGACGCCCATGGCCGCGTACACGATGCCGGCCTGGCCGGGGACGCCCAACTGTGCGGTAAGGGCGGCGATTCCGGCCTGGCAGGCGCCGAACATGGCGCCCTGGAGGGCGAGGGAGCCCCGTACCGCCAGGACCACGCGCGGCGGGCGGACCCGGGCGCGCTCCTTGTCCCGGCGGACTCCGGCGGGGACACCGGCCGTGACGGCGGCGGTCGGGTGCAGCGCGTAGAGGGTGCCGAAGACGGCGACGAGGGCGGCCGCGCCGCCCAGCGCGATGGCCGGGTGCAGGGCGAGGGTGGCCAGGCCCACGAGGGCGGGCCCGAAGACGAAGGAGACCTCGTCCAGGGTGCCTTCGAGGGAGTGGATGGCGCCCACGACGCTCTCGTCGGACTTGGCGCGGTGCGCCAGGGCCACGGAGCGGGTACGGGCGAGCGGTCCGATCAGCGGGACGGAGGCCCCGGTGACGAAGCCGATCGCGGCGAGCGGGACGGTGGCCAGGTCGGCGAGCGCCCCGGCCACCAGGGCGGCGGTCGCCACCGCGTTGACCGCGGCGGCCGCGAGGACGACGGAACGCTGCCCGTGCCGGTCGGCGAGCCGGCCCAGGACGGGTCCGAAGACCACCTGTCCGGCGGAGAGGGTGCCGCCGACTATGCCCGCGGTGGCGAGGGAGCCGCTGGTCTGGGCGACCAGGAGGACGCTGCCGAACTGCGACATCGCGACGGGCAGTCGGGCGAGGAAGGAAACGAGCGGGAGTAGGGGCCCGGTCAGGGCAATGACTTTTCGATAGGTGTTGACGGTTCCAAACACTTGAGCAACGTTAACCCGGTGCAGTCACCCGGATGCATTGGGTAATGGCACGGAATCCCGCATCCTGGGTACGTACGTTCTCATGAGCCTGCCCCCGCGCACCGGTCGCACGAGTCCTGAGTTCAACCGTCCGGAAACCGATGGACCACCGGCCTTCACCCCGGCGTCGACCTACCGCCTCCAGCTGCGCCCCGAGTTCACCTTCGGACACGCGCGGGCCGTCGTACCGTACCTCGCCTCGCTCGGGGTCTCCCACCTGCACCTCTCCCCCGTACTGGAGGCGGTGCCCGGATCGTCCCACGGGTACGACGTCACCGACCACACGCGGGTGCGGGTGGAGCTGGGCGGGGAGGACGGGCTGCGGGCCCTGGCCGCCGACGCCCGCGCGCACGGGCTCGCACTGGTGCTCGACATCGTGCCGAACCACATGGCACTGCCGACGCCGCTCGGCCTCAACCGGCCCTTGTGGGAGGTGGCCCGGGAGGGGCCCGGCTCGCCGTACGCGCGCTGGTTCGACATCGACTGGGAGGCGGGCGGGGGGCAGCTGCTGCTGCCCGTGCTCGCCGCGCCGCTGGATCCGGGAGAGGTCAAGGTCGACGGGCGGGGAGGGCGGGCGGTACTGCGGATCGGGGAGCTGGAGTTCCCGCTCCGGGAGGGCACGGCCGGGCTGGAACCGGCGGAGCTGCTCGCCGCCCAGTGGTACCGGCCGGCGTGCTGGCGGGAGGCCCGGACCGGGCTCAACTACCGTCGCTTCTTCACCATTTCGGAGCTGATCGGGGTCCGCGTCGAGGACCCGGACGTCTTCGCCGCCACCCACGCCAAGGTGCTGGAACTGGTCCGGGACGGGGTCGCCGAAGGGCTGCGGATCGACCACGTGGACGGCCTCGCCGACCCCGGGGGCTACCTGCGGCGGCTGCGGGAGGCCGTCGGCCGGGACTGCTGGGTGGTGGTCGAGAAGATCCTCGCCCGCGAGGAGCGGCTGGCTCCCGACTGGCCGGTGGCCGGGACCACCGGGTACGACGCGCTGTACCGGGTGGACGGGGTACTGACCGACCCGGCCGGGGCCGCGCGGCTCGACGCCCGGTTCCGCGGGGCGACCGGGCAGCCCCGCTGGGAGCGGACGGCCGCGGCGGGCGCCCGGGAGGTCCTGACCGGCGACCTGGCCGCCGAGCTGGCGACCCTGGAACGCCTGGCTGGGCCCGAACTGGGCTCTGCTGTACGTGAGTTGCTCATCGCCTATCCCGTCTACCGGCCCTACCCCGGCGATCCGCAGCTCGCGCCCGAGGCCCTGGAGCGGGCCGCCGCACGGGCCGGCGCGGGTCCGGTGGCCGGCGTACGCGAACTGCTGCTGCGGGACCCGGCCTTCGCGGCCCGCTTCTCCCAGACCTCGGCAGCCCTGCGCGCCAAGTCCCTCGAGGACAGGGCGTTCTACCGGTACGCCCCGCTGCTGTCGGCCACGGAGGTGGGCGGGGATCCGGGGGCTCCGGCGGTCACGGTGGCGCAGTTCCACGCGTACTGCGCCGAGCAGGCGAGGCTGTGGCCCCGCGCCGGGACGGTGCTCACCACGCACGACACGAAGCGCAGCGCGGACGTCCGGGCACGGATCTCGGCGCTCTCGCAGGACCCGGAATCCGTACCGGCGCCGACCGGGGCGGATCCCCAACTCGCCTGGGTGGCCTGGCAGACGGCATTCGGACTCGGGGCCGACGGCGCCGCTCCGGAGCGCGCCGACCGCTTGGCGCAGGCCCTGCTCAAAGCCGCCCGCGAAGCCGCCCTGCACACCACCTGGACCGAGCAGAACCCCGCGTACGAGGCCACGGTCCCGCAGTACGTACCGGCGGCCCCGGTCGAGCCGGCCGGGCCCCTGGCGGCGGCGGCCCGGGCCAACCTGCTCGGCGCGGCGCTGCTGCACCTGGCCATGCCCGGGGTCCCGGAGGTGTACCAGGGCGCGGAGACGGAGTACCGGGCCCTGGTCGACCCGGACAACCGGCGGCCCGCCCGCTTCCCCCGGGAGGCCCTGGCCCGGCTGGACGCGGGGGCCGAGCCGTCCGGGACGGCCGAGGAGAAGCTCGCCCTCACCGCCGCCCTGCTGCGGCTGCGCCGGAGCCGGCCCGGGCTGTTCGCCGGCTATGCGCCGCTGCTCGCCCGGGGCCCGGCGGCGGAGCACTGCGTGGCCTTCGCCCGGTCGGCCGGCCTGGTGGCGGTGGCCACCCGCCTGTCGCACCGGCTGGCGGGGGGCGGGGGCTGGCGGGACACCTCTCTGCCCCTGCCGCCGGGGCGGTGGCGGCGGCTGCCGGTGCTCGGGGCGGATGCGGCTGCCTCGGCCCCGTACGCGGGCGAGCTGCCGCTCGCGGAACTCCTCGGCGAAGCCTCCCCGGTGGCCGTCCTACTCCGGGAGCCCCCGACCCGGGGGTGACCCCCCGCTGCGCGGGGCGAGGTCCCCTACCCGCGCTGCCGCCCGGCAGATGGCGGCCCGCGGTACCGCTGCGCGGGGCGGGGCTCCCACCTGCGGTGCCCGCGCTGCCGCCCGGTAGGTGGCGGCCTGCGGTACCGCTGCGCGGGGCGAGGTCCCCTACCCGCCCTTCCACCGTTCCCCGGGCTCCGCCCGGACCCCTGCCGGGTGCGGCACCGTTCCCGGGGGCCAGCCCCCGGACCCCCGCTCCTCAAACGCCGGAGGGGCTGGATTTTGCCCGGCGCGGGCTGGATGGGGCCGGCGTGAGCTGGATGGCGCGGAGCGCCATTTCAGCCTCGCCGGCGTTTGAGGCGCGGGGTCTGGGGCGGAGCCCCAGAGGGGTCCGGGCGCAGCCCGGCACCCCTCCCCAGCCCGTCCGGCGTTTGAGGACCGGGTCAGGGCCGGCCCTGGGAACGGTGGAAGGGCGGGTAGGGGAACTCCGCCCCGCGCAGCGGCACGGCAGCCGCGGCGCAGCCCTGCACGGAGCGGCACTGCGCGGCACGGCCCTGCACGGCACGGCACGGCCCTGCCCTGCACGGCACGGCACGGCACGGCCCTGCACGGCCCTGCACTGCGCGGCACGGCACGGAGCACGGCGCAGCACGGCACGGCACGGCACCGCACCGCGACACGGCCCGCCGCCCGGGCCGGGCGAAGACGGCTAGGGCAGGCCCGCGGCGGGCATGGGGTCACCTGTGACCCTCATCCGTGACATGTGCTACCCCACCCCCCACGAACTGGCCCTGGCCGCCCGCGCCCTGGCCGATGAGCACCCCACCCTGGCCCGGCTCCGCCAGATCGGCGCGTCCCGGGCCGGGGAGCCCCTCTGGCTGCTCTCCGTAGGCGGCCCCACCCCGGCCACGGAAGCCGCACCGAGCGTGCTCGTCGTCGCCGGAGCCCACGCCAACGAGCCCGTCGGCGGGGCCACCGCCATCGCGCTCGCCCGGCACCTGATCCGCGTACCCGCCGCCGGAACGGCCTGGCACTTCCTGCTCTGTGCCGACCCCGACGGCGCGGCCCTGCACCGCACTCCCCGCCCGTACTCCCTGCTGGACTACCACCGGAACTTCTTCCGGCCGCCCGGCCCCGAACAGCCCGAGTGGGCGCCGTCTTTACTGCCCCCGGACCGCCTCCCGCCCGAGACCCTCGCCCTGACCCGGCTCATCGACGAGCTCCGGCCCGCCCTCCAGGTCTCCCTGCACGGCACGGATCTCGGCGGCTCCTGGGTGCAGCTGACCCGGGACATACCCGGTCTCGCGGAGCCCTTCGGCAAATCGGCCGCCGAGCTGCGCATCCCGGTGGAGACCAGCGCCTCCGACGCGGCCGGCTGGCCCTCGCCGGGCGCGGGGATCTTCGTGATGCCCGCCCCCGGGGCCGGCGCGGACGGCCCCTTCCACCCCGAGGACACCCGGCTCAGCACCTGGTACCACGCCCACCGCCACGCCGGCACCACCGCGATCGTCGAAGTCCCCATGTGGGCCTCGGACCTGGTCGACGACCCGGCCCCGCACCCCGACCCGCGCGCCGCCCTGCGCATCCTGGCCGGCCGGCTCACCGCCGACGCCGCGCGGGTGGCGGCCCTGCGGGAGGGCGCGGCCGACGGTACGGACCCGGCCGCCGCGGCCCTGCTGCGCGCGGTGGACTGGACGCTCGCGCTGATCCCGCGGATCACCGCCGAGTGGACGGGACCCGGGGCTCCCGCCGAGGCCACGGCGGCGTACATCGGGAGCATCGACGCCTTCGGGCGGCGGCTCTCGCTGCGCGCCGCGGCGATGCTCCTCCGGGTGCTGCGCGCCCAGGGGCAGCCGACGGCGCCTGCCGTGGACCGGCTCGTCGCGGGGTGGTGCGAGGAGTTCGCGGACCGCTTCCAGGCGCGCTGGGTCCCGGTGGCCACGCAGGTGGAGCACCAGTCCCGGGTCGTCCTGGCGGCCTACGACCGGCTCGTGGCAGCGGGCCGGTAGGCGGGCGGCCACCGGCGCGCGGCTACTCCACCGGCAGGGCGTACCGGAGCTTCTGCTTGCCGGTCGCCCCGAGCCGGTCGTAGAAGCGGATCGCGCCCTCGTTCCAGTCGGGCGTCTGCCACTCGACGCGGCCGAGGCCCAGCTCCCGGGCGAGTGCGGCCACCCCGTCCATCAGGGCGGCGCCGAGGCCGTGTCCGCGGGCCTCCTCGGCCAGGTAGAGGCAGTCCATGTGGAGGTAGTGGCCCGCGTCCCAGAAGGAGAACTCGGCCGAGCAGGCGGCGTACCCGGCGATCTCGCCCCGCGGGGTCTCGGCCAGCAGCACCCACAGCCGGGCCCCGTCGGCGAACAGCTGCGCACCGAGGCGGCCGGCGAGACCTGCCGGGCGGGGCGCGGACCTCTCGTACACCATGTGCTCGCGCATGAGCTCGACCAGACGGGGCAGGTCATCGGGGCGCGCGGGCCGTACGACGGGGGCAGCGGGCATCTGTTCCATGAGTGACATCCTGCGCGCGGCCCGCATCCACCGGGCAACCGGGGCACGGGTGGGGGCGGCCCGCGCCCGGATCCTCAGCCGCCCGACAGCCTGAAGCTCATCCGTCCGAAGCCGATCTGGTCCCCGTCCCGCACCACCGCCGAGCCCGTCACCCGGTGCCCGTTCACCGTGGTGCCGTTCGTCGAGCCGAGGTCCCGCACCACCCAGACCCCGTCCCGGATGCCCAGTTCCGCGTGGGCCCGCGACACGGTCTCGTGGCTCAGGCGCAGCCCGTTGCCCGGGTCGCGGCCGATCCGCAGCGGTCCGGCGTTCGGGTGCGGCAGGAGCAGCGTGGGCAGCTTCTCCACCGCCCAGGCCCGCCGTACGCCCACGGACACCGCCGAGACCCGCCCCACCCAGCCGAACAGCCGGCGGGTCCACGGGCTCTCCGCGCCCTCCCGGCCCTCCAGGTCCGCGGTGAGCGCGGCGAGGTCCTCGGAGCGGCGGGCGACGAGGGCGAGTTCCATGCGGCGCAGGAAGGTGTCGTGCGACAGCTTGCCGACGGCGGCGCCCTCCCTGAGCTGGCCCAGAGCGCGGTCGCGCTCGGCATCGGAGAGCCGCGGAGCGGGGAAGGCGGAGAACTCGAAACTCGACGTCACCAGGTGATTGTCGGCCTGTCGGGGGCAGAGTGTCCAGAACTCCCGCGCACGGCCGGGGATGATGGCCCGGACACGCAGGTTGGGGTACCGCCGCGAGACGAGGGGACCGTCCGTGCAGTTCGAGGTGTGGGCACCGCTGACAGACCGGGTCGCACTGCGGCTCGACGGGGCCGCGTACGCGATGGAGCGCGATCCGGAGCGGCCCGGCTGGTGGGTCGTGGAGGCCGGGGCACGGGACGGATCCCACTACGGCTTCCAGCTGGGAGGCGTTGCGGAGGTCCGCGTTCCCGGGGACGATCCGCGCGACCCGGTCCATCCCGGGCAGCACGCGGAGCATCCGGACCACACTCGCCTCGGACCCCCCGTACGCCCCGATCCGCGCGGCCGGCGCCTGCCGCAGGGCCCCGACGGGCTCTCGGCCGTGGTCGACTTCGCCGCCCTCACCCCCGCCGAGCCGGCCCCCTCACCCCGGGTGCCGCTGCAGGACGCCGTCCTGTACGAGCTGCACATCGGCACCTTCACCCCCGAGGGCACCTTCGACTCGGCCGCCGCCCGCCTCGGCCACCTCGTCGCCCTCGGCGTCACCCACGTCGAGCTGATGCCGGTGTGCTCCTTCCCCGGGCGGCACGGCTGGGGGTACGACGGGGTCGCGCCCTGGGCGGTGCACGAGCCGTACGGGGGCCCGGCCGGGCTGGTCCGGTTCGTGGAGGCCGCGCACGCCGCCGGCCTCGGCGTGGTGCTCGACGTGGTCCACAACCACCTCGGCCCCTCCGGCAACCACCTACCCGCCTTCGGCCCGTACTTCACCGAGACCCACCACACCCCCTGGGGCGCGGCGGTGAACCTGGACGCGCCCGGCTCCGACGAGGTGCGCGCGTACCTGCTGGGCAGCGCCCTGGCCTGGCTGCGCGACTACCGGATCGACGGGCTGCGGCTGGACGCGGTGCACGCGCTCGCCGACGACCGGGCGCTGACCTTCCTGGAGGAGCTGTCCGCGGCGGTGGACGAGCTGGCCGCCGAGACGGGCCGGCCGCTGTTCCTGATCGCGGAGTCGGACCGCTGCGATCCCCGCACCACGAACCCGCGCTCCGCCGGGGGCCTGGGCCTGCACGCGCAGTGGAACGACGACTTCCACCACGCCCTGCACTGTGCGCTGACCGGCGAGTCCCAGGCGTACTACGCGGACTTCGCCGAGGCCCCGATCGGGGCCCTCGCCAAGACCATGACCCGGGCCTTCTTCCACGACGGGACCTGGTCCTCCTTCCGGGGCCGCCACCACGGCCGCGCGGTGGACCGGGGCCGCACCCCGGCGCACCGCTTCCTCGGCTACACCCAGACCCACGACCAGATCGGCAACCGCGCGCTGGGCGACCGGCTCGCGGCCTCCCTGTCCCCCGGGCTGCTGGCGTGCGCGGCGACGGTGGCGCTGACCGGGCCGTTCGTGCCGATGCTGTTCATGGGCGAGGAGTGGGGCGCCGGCACGCCGTGGCAGTACTTCACCGACCATCCCGACGAGGAGCTCGCCGAGGCCGTACGGGCGGGCCGGCGGCGGGAGTTCGCGGAGCACGGCTGGAAGGCGGAGGAGATCCCCGCCCCCCAGGATCCGGCGACCCGGGACCGCTCCTGCCTGGACTGGGCCGAGCCGGGCCGGGAGTCGCACGCCCGCCTGCTGGACTGGTACCGCGCCCTGATCACGCTCCGCCGGACCCACGCCGACCTGCGCGATCCCGATCTGGCGGCGCTGCGGATCGCCCATGACGAGGAGCGCCGCTGGCTGACGTTCCGCCGGGGCGACGTCCGCGTGGTGGTGAACCTCTCCGGGGAGCCGGTCACCGTCGCGCTCGGCCGCAACGGGGTCCGGGTGCTGGCCGCTTGGCTCCCCGTCGAGCATCCGGACGCCGACGGGCGGGTCCACGTACCGGCCGAGTCGGCGGTGGTGCTGGGCCCGTAAACCCGGTCGCGGCGGGGCGGGACCGTCTGATGGGGTGGGCCCCATGAAGATCGATTCCTCCGCGAGCGGTCGCGGACACACGGCCAAGTACGACCGGATCGGGGTGGGGTACCGGGAGATCCGGCGGCCCGACCCGCGGCTCGCCTCGCTGATCGCGGGCGCCCTGGGGGACGCCCGGACGGTGGTCAACGTCGGGGCGGGCGCCGGTTCGTACGAACCGGAGGACCGCGAGGTGACCGCCGTGGACCCCTCCCAGGTCATGCTCGACCAGCACCCGGGGACCCGCAAGATCAAGGCCGGGGCGGAGGAACTCCCCTTCGAGGACGGGCAGTTCGACGCGGCGATGGCGGTGATGACCGTCCACCACTGGCCGGATCCCGCGCGCGGGCTGGCGGAGCTGCGGCGGGTCTCCCGGCGCCAGGCCGTCTTCACCTGGGATCCGGAGCACAGCACGGAGCTGTGGTTCTTCGAGGAGTACCTGCCGGAGATCGGGGAGCGGGAGCGCTCCACCTTCGTCCCGCTGTCCGTGGTGACCGGGGCGCTGGACGCGCACACCGTGGTGCCCTTCCCCGTCCCGCACGATTTCACCGACGGGTTCCGGGCCGCCTTCTGGCGCCGGCCCGAGTCCTACCTCGACCCGGCCGTACGGGCCGCCAGCTCCACCTTCGCGAGCCTGCCGGCCTCCGTGGTGGAACCGGCGGTCGAACGGCTGCGCGAGGACCTGCGGTCGGGGGCGTGGCAGCGCCGCCACGCCGGCCTGCTGGAGCGGGAGAGCGTCGACTACGGCTACCGCCTGGTCCTCGCCGGGGCCTGAGCCCCGGCGAGGCGGCGCCCTCCCGCCGCCGGCCGTCTACTCCACGACGGCCAGCTCGCGGGAGGCGTTGTTGAAGCTGCGGCAGCCGTTCTCGGTGACCGTGATGATGTCCTCGATGCGGACCCCGAACCGGCCCGGAAGGTAGATCCCCGGCTCCACCGAGAAGCACATGCCGGGGACGAGGGGCTGCTCCTCCCCCTCCACCATGTACGGCGGCTCGTGCGTGGTGACCCCGATGCCGTGGCCCGTGCGGTGGATGAACTGCTCGCCGTAGCCGAACTCCGTGATCACCGCGCGGGCCGCCCGGTCCACGTCCTGGCAGGCGGCCCCCGGCCGGGCCGCCGCCACGCCCGCCAACTGGGCCTCGCGGACGATGTCGTGGACGCGCTGCTCCTCTTCCGTGGGCTCGCCGACGTGGACGGTACGGGAGATGTCGGATCCGTAACCGTGCTTGAGGCCGCCGAAGTCGAGGACCACCATGTCCCCGTGCTCGATGACCCGGTCACCGGCCTCGTGGTGCGGGTTGGCGCCGTTCGGACCGGATCCGACGACGGTGAAGTCCACCTGGGAGTGGCCGTGCACGCGCAGCAGCGCGGCCAGGTCGGCGGCGACGTCGCTCTCGCGGCGCCCGGCGAAGGGGACGTGGAGGATCTGGGCGTACGCGGCGTCCGCCGCCTCGCCGGCCGCCGCGAGCCGGGCCAGCTCGCGCTCGTCCTTGACCGCGCGCAGCATCGGCAGCGCATCGCTCAGCGAGACGTACGAGGTCGTCGGCAACTCCCTTTGCAGTCCCAGCAGATGCAGCGCCCAGGCGTTGTCGCTGACCCCGAAGCGGCCTGCCACGTCCAGCAGCGGGGAGGTGACGGCGTACGGGTTCTTCCCGTCGGCCCAGTCCCGCAGGGTCAGCGCGCCCGCGCCGGGGGACTTCGCCGCGTCGGGGGCTTCCAGCGCGGGGACGACGAGAACGGGGTCCTGCCCGGCGGCGAGGACGAGCAGGGTCATCCGCTCGGTGTCGACGGGCCGGTATCCGGTGAGGTGGGCCAGGTCGGGCCCGGGGGCGACCAGCAGGCCGGCCAGCCCCGCGTCGGCGGCGGCCTGCGCGGCGGCGGCCATCCGGGCGGCGTAGTCGGCGGCCGTGAAGGGATCGAAGTCGTGGTCCATGCCGCGATC
Source organism: Streptomyces sp. NBC_00086 (assembly GCF_026343255.1). Taxonomy (NCBI): domain Bacteria; kingdom Bacillati; phylum Actinomycetota; class Actinomycetes; order Kitasatosporales; family Streptomycetaceae; genus Streptomyces; species Streptomyces sp. NBC_00086. The sequence continues at coordinate 1,618,556 of NZ_JAPELZ010000001.1, forward strand.
CTCCCGCGCCCCACCCCCGCCCGGCAGGGGGCCGCGCCGATCAGCCGGGGGGGCTGGATCTTGCCGCGCAGCGGTACAACCAGCCCGCCCGGTATTGGAGGGCACGGGCGGGCAGCGCACGTACGGGTCCGGGCGCAGCCCGGGGAACGGTGGAAGGGCGGGTGGGGGACGGCCCCGCAGGGCAGCGCACACGGCTGCGCGTCACGCCGGGGTCAGCACCCGCAGCGCCCACTCCAGCGGCCCCCGCCGCAGCTCCGTACCGCGCAGGAAGTGGCCCCAGGCCAGGCAGCCGAGCATCGCGGCGCCCGAGAAGCCGGCCAGCGCCTCCCACCCGCTCCAGCCCCGCAGGAACACCGCCAGCACGAGCGCGTGCACCACGTACACCGTGAGGGCCATCGCCCCGACGGCTGCGAGCGGCCGCAGGAGCCGCGTCGCCGCCCGGCCCGCGCCGTGCGCGGCCAGGGCGAGCAGGCCTATGAGGGCCGCCCCGACCCCGGAGTTGCCGAGGGTCTCCAGAGGGGTCTGGCTGTAGGGGCCGGCCACCAGCAGCCAGTGCCAGGAGGTGCTGGGGATCGCCCCGAACTGCTCGCCCAGCACCGCCGCGACCGGGTCGGGCGCCGTCACCGCCCAGGGGTGCTCCCGCGCTATGGCCTCCAGCAGCGGCCCGCGCCGCCCGCCGGGTCCCAGCGCGAGCCAGGAGGCGCCGTACCCGGCGGCGGCGGCCGCCGCCCCGAAGCCGGTCAGCAGCCGCAGCGACCGCCCGCTGCGCAGGTCGGCGAGGCGGCCGAGGGCCATGCCCACCAGGATGTACGGGAAGTAGGTGAGCAGCGGGTACGCGCCCGAGAGCAGCAGGTCCCGCAGCATCCCCCCGGCCCCCTCCCAGCTCGCCAGGTCGGCGGGGACCGGTGTGGCCCCGCGCCCGCCGGTGCGCAGCCCGAGGGCCGGACCCAGGGCGTACGAGAGGACCGGGCCCAGCGCCACCGAGGCGCCGGCGACGACCGCCAGGGTGCGGGTGCGCAGCCGGGTGAAGGGTTCGGCGGCCAGGAAGTAGGCGGCGTAGAAGGCCAGGATCACGAGGATGCCGGGCGAGAGCGCGGCGAGGCACAGGCCGAGCGCGGCGAGGATCGCGCAGCGGGTCAGGGTGGCCCGCAGGGGCGGCGGTCCGGCGGCGCGGGCGCGGGCGAGCGCGAGGGAGAAGCCGGCGATGAGGGTGAAGACGGCGGGCGCCCGTCCGTCGGCGGCCACGAGCAGCCAGCCGGGGCCCTCGGGCGTGGGCGGCGGGCCGACGTGCACGGCGAACATGCCGAGGACGGCGATGCCGCGGGCGGCGTCCAGGCCGGTGAGTCGGTTGGGTCCCATACGGATAGTGATGACGATCCGGGGCGCGGGGTTGCCTGCGCCCCGCCCGGAGCGGGGCCCCTGGTTGCCGGTCCTCCGGTCCGCCGGAAAAGGCGTCGCGGGAGCACCCCGCTGATCAGCTATGCTGTGCTTGCACATCGAACGGGTGGTCCGCCGCCCTTCGTGGTGGGTGTAGCTCAGTTGGTAGAGCACCTGGTTGTGGTCCAGGTGGCCGCGGGTTCAAGTCCCGTCACTCACCCTGTTGATCCCGTGGGGGTTACGAGTTTTCCTCGTAGCCCCCACGGGTTTTTTCGTTCCCCCTGCGGGAGCGACGCGTCGCGACCGGCCGGGCCCGGCGGCCCGGGCCCTGGCAGGATCAACCGCATGGAATGGGACATCGGGGGCACCCCGGCGCTGCTCCTCGCCGCCCTCGTCGCGGCCGCGGTGTTCGGGGCCGCCGTGTGGCTGTGGCCCCGGCTCGCGGGGTCCGGGGTGCGGCCGCTGCTGGGGCGGGCCGGACTCCAGCTCGCGATCACCCTGACGGCCGGGTCGGCGCTGCTGCTCGCGGTGAACTCCTCGTACGGTTTCTACGGCTCCTGGCGCGACCTGCTGTCCCTGCGCCGCGAGGACCCGGCGCCGGCGGGCGCGCGGGCCCCGGGGCGGGAGGCGCTGCTGGTGCGGGGGACCCGCTCCTGGCGGCACGCGGGCTCCGACGATCCGGCGGTGATCGGCCGGATCGAGGCGGTGACCGTGCTCGGGACGCGCAGCGGGCTGTCGGGGCAGGGCTACGTGTACCTGCCGCCGCAGTACGTGCACGCGTCGGCCGGGCGGCGGGCGGAGTTCCCGGTGGTGCTGGCGCTGAGCGGGTTCCCGAGCACGCCGGGGGTGCTGATCGACCGGCTGCGGTATCCGCAGCTGGCGCTGGACGCGGTACGGGCGGGGCGGATGCGGCCGGCGGTGCTGGTCCTGATGACACCGACGGTGGCGCCGCCCAGGGACACGCAGTGCGTGGACGTGCCGGGCGGGCCGCGGGCGGAGACCTTCTTCGCCCGGGACCTGCGGGCGGCGGTCTCCTCGTACTACGGCCTCACCCGCGATGCCCGGGGGTGGGGCGTGATGGGCAATTCGGTGGGCGGCTACTGCGCGCTCAAGCTGGCCCTGCGCACGCCGGACGCCTACCGGGCGGCGGCCGCGCTCTCGGCCCCGTACGCGGCGGCGCGGGACGCGGACACCGGTGACCTGTTCGGCGGGGACGCGGACCGCCGGCGGGAGAACGACCTGCTGTGGCGGCTGCGGAGCCTTCCGCAGCCGCCGGTGTCCCTGCTGGTGACGAGCAGCCGCAAGGGCGAGCACCAGTACCCGCAGACGCTGGAGTTCATCGACGCGGTACGGGCGCCCGCGCGGGTGTCCTCGATCCTCCTGGCGAGCGGCGGGCACAACTACGAGACGTGGGCCCGCGAGGCGCCGTCGGCCCTGGAGTGGCTGGTGGGACGGCTGAGCCCGCCCTGACGCCGCGTCATGCCATGCCTCGCCGCGTCATGCCATCACCCGCGCAGGAAGGCCTCCACCTCGGTGGCGAAGGCCACCGGGCTCTCGTGCGGCGGGTAGTGGCCCGCGCCGGGCAGGAGCCGGATGCGGCAGTTCGGGTACGAGACCTGCCAGGTGGCCCGCATGAAGTCGGCGGTGAGCGCGAGGTCGTACTCGCCGACGAGGACCAGCACCGGGACGGTGCTGCCCTTCACGGCGGCGGACAGGTCGAGCGGCTGCCAGCTCGCGAGGTACGCGGCGAAGGCCTCGGGCCGGGACACGGCGAGCGAGTGCGCGACCATCCGGTCCAGCCAGTACGGGCTCGCGCGGCGGCCGGTGACGATGTCGAGGATGGCGCGGCGGTTCTCCGCGCCGGCGGCGGCCCCGTAGAAGAGCCCGTGGGTGGCGTCGTCCATCTCGTAGGGGCCGGCCGGGACCGGGTTGATGCCGATCAGCTTCTCCACGCGCTCGGGGGCGCGCACCAGGACCTGCTGGATGGCCTTGCCGCCCATGGAGTGGCCGAGGAGGGAGAAGGTGTCCCAGCCGAGCTCGTCGGCGAGCGCGAGGACGTCGTCGGCGATCTCGGGGAGCGTGTAGCGGCCGGGGACGTCCCGGCGGTCGCCGTAGCCCCGGTAGTCGAGGAAGGCGTACGAGAACTCCCCCGGGTCCAGGTGGTCCAGTACGGAGCCCCAGTTGGCGGAGGTGCCGAACCAGTCGTGCAGCACGATGACGCGGACGGGGCCGGTACCGATCCTGCGGTGGGCGATGGCCATGCGTTCTCCCTCGGTGACGGGGGCGGAAAGAATTGCCGCCGTAGGTTCTGCCCACCGCGCCTACCATCACACCGTGCAGCCGATACTCCGCAGTCAGGCGACGGTGTACTCGGTGTCCCCGAAGTCGGCCACCACGCGCAGCCGCCCGCCGAGCGCCTCGACGTACGACCTGAGGGTCGCGACCTCCGTACGGTCGGTCTCGCCGTTCTCGATCGCGGAGACCCGCGGGGCTGAGACGCCCATGGTGTCGGCCACGTCCTTCTGGGTCAGCGCCTGCTCCTGGCGGATCTCCGCCAGCCGATAGGCCCGCACCTCCGCCATGAGCCGGTCCATGGCCGCCTGCTTCTCCGCCGGGGACCGCACCGGCAGCCCGGCGGCGGCCCGGCGCTCGCGCACCTGGCGCTTGGTCTCCTCCCAACCGACAGCGTTCATTCGTACTCCCTGGTGTCCAGTTCAGCGATGTGGGCCTGGTACCGCTTCTCCGCGAGGGGCACGTTGACGTCGTACCACCGCTGCCAGTTTCCGGCCTTGTCCCCGGCGACGAGCAGCACCGCGCGGCGCACCGGGTCGAACGCGAACAGGATCCGGATCTCGCTGCCGCCCGAGGAGCCCGGACGCAGTTCTTTCATGTGGTGCTGCTCCGCACCCTTGATGCGATCGACGAGAGGCCGCCCGAGCGTGGGCCCGAACATCGTGAGCGCGTCCACCGCGTCCTCCACCTGTTCGGCGCTGCCCCAGTCCGTCTCGGCCAGCGCCTCGAACCACTCCGCCACCTCGCCCACGAGGATCACTTCCCATTGAGCCACGCCCGCGAAGTTAACGCAAGCGTTAACCTCGCGGGTGGCCAGAGCGGCGGGGTTCACCCGTACGGGAACGGTCAGACGGTCTTGATCGCCGGGTCCGAGACTCCGGCCGCGCCCGTTTCCACGTGGCCGGCGAAGCGGCGCAGGAAGGTGGCGTCCGCGTCGGAGACGACGGTGACGTCGTACCAGCGGGCCGTGCCGGACAGGGCCACGGTGTGCGCGACGGTGCCGCCCGCCGCGACGCGCACGACCTGGGCGGTGCCGCCGTAGGCGTTGGTGACGGTCAGGTTGACGGCCGCCGTGCCCTCGTTGGTCAGGGACAGCACCAGGTTGCCGGTGGCCTTGTCGTGGCGGGCCGTCGCCTCGGGGCCGGCCTTCTTCGCCGGGCCCTTCCAGGTGCGCAGGAAGCCGTTCGGGCCCCAGACCGTGAGGTTGATCTGGTTGCCGGTGGAGCTGCTCGTGCTCCAGGTGTCCGACAGGGTCTTGCCCGCCTCGACCGTGTAGGGCCAGGGGCCGTCCGTACGGTTGCCCGAGGTGCTGTGGAAGTGGGCGCCGAGGGAGGGACCCGAGGAGAAGGTCAGGGTGAACTTGCCCGTGGAGACCGCGGCCTTGCCGTCCACGTACGGGGCGTAGCCCAGTGCGCGGGTCGGCTTGGAGCCGGCTTCCTGCTTGGGCAGGGTGCCCGTCGCGGGCGGGGCCGGGTTGTAGGACGCGTGGCGGTTCTTGTCCGGCGGCACGTACGCGGCCGTGGACGGCAGGGCGGCGGGCGCGGAGTCGGCCCGGGTGAAGTCGAAGGCCGAGGTCAGGTCTCCGCAGACCGCGCGGCGCCACGGGGAGATGTTGGGCTCCTGCACGCCGAAGCGCTTCTCCATGAAGCGGATCACCGAGGTGTGGTCGAAGGTCTCGGAGCAGACGTAGCCGCCCTTGCTCCACGGGGAGACCACGATCATCGGGACGCGCGGGCCGAGGCCGTACGGGCCGGCGGCGTAGCCGGAGACGCCCCCGGTGTACAGGTCGCCGGTGACGCTCGCCGTGGACAGGCCCCAGGCCGAGGACGCGGGCGGGTACGGCGGGACGACGTGGTCGAAGAAGCCGTCGTTCTCGTCGTAGGTGATGAACAGGGCCGTCTTCGCCCACACGTCGGGGTTCGCGGTCAGCGAGTCCAGGACCTGCGAGATGTACCAGGCGCCGAAGTTCGTGGGCCAGTTGGCGTGCTCGCTGAACGCCTCGGGGGCGGCGATCCAGGAGACCTTCGGGAGGGTGCCGCCCACGACGTCCGCGCGCAGCTTGTCGAAGTAGGTGCCGCCCGACTTGACGTCGGTGCCCGTACGGGCCTTCTCGTACAGGGCGCTGCCGGGCTGGGCGCCCCGGAAACTGTTGAAGTACAGCAGCGAGTTGTCGCCGTAGTTGCCGCGGAAGGCGTCGTTGATCCAGCCCCAGGATCCGGCGGCGTTCAGACCGTCGCCGATGTCCTGGTAGACCTTCCAGGAGACCCCGGCCGCCTCCAGGCGCTCGGGGTAGGTCTTCCAGCCGTAGCCGGCTTCCTGGTTGCCGAGGACCGGGCCGCCGCCCACGCCGTCGTTGCCCGTGTAACCCGTCCACATGTAGTAGCGGTTGGGGTCGGTGGCGCCGATGAAGGAGCAGTGGTAGGCGTCGCACACCGTGAAGGCGTCGGCGAGCGCGTAGTGGAACGGGATGTCGTTCCGGGTCATGTACGCCATGGTCGTCGCCGTCTTGGCCGGGACCCACTTGTCGTACTTGCCGTTGTTGTACGCCTGGTGGCCGCCGGCCCAGTCGTGGTTCAGGCCCGTCAGGAACTGCATGCCCAGGTCGTTGATCTGCGGGTTGAAGGGGAGGATGTCCTTCGTGCCGTTGGACTGGTGGAAGACGGACTTGCCGTTGTCCTGGATGACCGGCCTCGGGTCCCCGAACCCGCGGACCCCCTTCATCGCACCGAAGTAGTGGTCGAAGGAACGGTTCTCCTGCATGAGGACGACGATGTGCTCGATGTCCTGGATCGTGCCGGTACTGCCCTGGGCCGAGATGGCGGCGGCCCGCGCGATGCTCTCGTTCAGCATCGTGACGGCGGCGGCGCCACCAGCGATCTGCAGGAACCTGCGCCGATTCAATTCAGTCATGGAGAACGACCTCTGCGGGTGAGACGGGTGCGGGGGGATGTCGCTGGGCGCCCCAAGAACAGCGGCCCCGGGGTACCGGTCGGCATTGCTTTCATGACAGTGAGCCGTACACCTGGAGAACGGAATACCTCGTCAGACGGTTCATGCCCCACCTGCCACACCTCTTCGCGATCTCTTCGCGATCCCTTCGCAGCCGTGGTCACCGTGCGGCGGGCCGGCGGTCGCGGGTACTCATCCGGCCGACGGGCGGGATGAGCATCCGTACTCAGGACCGGGGCCGGACGGCGCGTCATCGTGAAGGCATGCCGAATCAGCCATCCGTACCGCACCCGCGGCTCCGCGCCGGGATCACCGCCGTCGCCGGCGTGCTGCCCGAGGACGTCCTCACCTCCGACCGGCTCCAGCGCGAGATCGCCGGCCGGGCCGGACTGGCGCTGCCGCCCCGGCTGCTGACCCAGGCCACCGGGATCCGTACCCGCCGGGTCGCGGCCGACGGGGTCTACGCCTCCACGCTCGCGGTGGGCGCCGCCCGCCTGGTGCTGGACAACGCCGGGCTCGGGCCCGCCGACATCGACCTGCTGCTCTTCGCCTCCGCCTCCCGCGACGTCGCCGAGCCCGCCACCGCGCACATCGTGCAGGCCGAACTCGGCACGAAGGCGCACGCCTTGGACGTCACCAACGCCTGCAACAGCTTCGTCAACGGCATCGACCTCGCCCGCGCCATGATCCTCGCCGGCCGGGCCCGGCGGGCCCTGGTGGTCACCGGGGAGACCCCGAGCCGGGCCGTGCGCACGGCGCCCGCCGACTTCGCGGAGTTCCGCGCGGGCTTCGCCGGCTACACCTTCGGCGACGCGGGGGCCGCCGTGATCGTGGAGCCGGTGGAGCGCGGCGGGATCCTCGACGTGGACACCGAGACCCACTCCGAGCACTGGGAGGTCGGGGGCATCCCGGGCGGCGGATCGCGCCACCCGCGCGGGGACGCGTACACCTACTTCCGCGGCGACGGGCACGAACTGCGCGGGGTCTTCGAGAAGGTGGGCACCGCCGTCATCGACCGGACCCTGCACCGCACGGGCATGGGCTGGGACGATTTCTCCAAGGTGCTGGTGCACCAGGTGACGGTGCCCTATCTGGAGCGGTTCGCCGAGCTGACCGGGGTGCCCGCCGGGAAGCTGGTGGTGACCGTGCCCGAGCTCGGCAACATCGCGAGCGCGACGATCGGGGTGCAACTGGACCGGATATTCGGTGAACTGAGCTCTGGTGAGCGGGTGTTGTTCGTCGGACTCGGCGGCGGGATCAGCATCATGACGATGGTCTGGGAGAAGTCGTGAGTGCGGCCGGGCGGCTGTGGGTGGTGGTGCCCGCGCACGAGGAGGAGGCCCGGCTCGCCGGGACCCTCGCCGCGCTCGCCCGCCAGCGGGACCGCGATTTCACCCTGTTGGTCGTCGACAACGCCTCGGCCGACCGGACGGGCGCCGTGGCGAGGGAGTTCGCGGCGGGCGCCCCCTTCACGGTGGAGGTCATCGAGGAGCCGGAGAAGGGCGTCGGCTCCGCCGTGGACACCGGCTTCCGGTACGCGATCGGGCGCGGCGCGACCCTGCTCGCCCGCACCGACGCCGACTGCCTGCCCCACCCGGGGTGGACGGGCGCGGCCCGGGCGGCGCTGGTCCGCAGCCCCGGGCTGGTGTGCGGGCGGATCGTGGCCCGCCGCGACGAGCACGGCCCGCTGGGCCGGGCCGGGTTCGGGGCGCTCGTACGGCTCGCCGGGCTCTTCGGCCGGCTGCGCCCCGAGCACGCGCGGCGCCGCGGCTACCGCGCCCCGTACCGGATGCACGCCGGGAACAACATGGCCATCACCGCCGAGCTGTACCTGGCCGTCGGCGGGATGCCGCGGCGCCCCTCCCCCACCGACCGGCTCTTCCTCAACGCGGTGCGCCGCCACACCGACCGGATCACGCGCTGCCGGGCGATGGTCGTGGAGAACTCCACCCGCCGGCTGCGTGCGTACGGGATCGCCGGCACGGCCCGCTGGTACCTCGGCCGCGGCAGCGGCCCGCACGGAACGGACGACCCCCGCTGATGCTGGACCGCCTCGACCACGCGCTGCGCGCCCGCCCCGAGCGGCCCGCCGTCCTGACCGCCACGCGTACGGGAGCCACCCGGACCGCCGCCACGCGCGGGGAACTCGCCGAGCTGGCGGACGCGTTCGCCGCCGGGCTGTACGCGCGCGGGCTGCGCGCCGGGGACACGGTCGGGGTGGCCGTACGCCCCGGGCCGCGCGCGCTCGCCGTCCTGCTCGCGCTGTGGCGGCTCGGTCTGCGCGGGGCCGTCCTGGACCCGGGCGCCGGACCCGACGTACTGCGCGCCCGGCTGGCTTCGGCGCGGCCCGCGCTGGTGCTGGCCGACGCCGCCGCGCAGGCGGTGGCCGGCTGGGCGCGGCCGCTGGCCCGGCGGGCGGCCGGGCTCGAACTGCCGGAGCTGGACGGTCTGGGCGCACCGGTGGCCACGGTCGGGCGGCGGCTGCCGGGGTGCGCGCCCGCGCTGGACCTGCGGGCGGCACGGGGCGGGGTTCCCCCGCGGTTCACGGGCGACGGGGACGCCGACGCCGTCATCGTGTTCACCTCCGGGACCACGGCGCGGCCCCGGGCGGTGGTACACACGCGGGCGAGTCTGGCCGCCGGGATGGAGACGGTGTCGGCGCTGTTCTCGCCCGGTCCCGGCGAGGCTCGGGCTTCCGCCGCGGCTGCCGAGCCCGTACTCGGCGGAACCTTCTTCGTGCTGGTCCCCGCCCTCGTGCGCGGCGCCCCCGTGGCCCTCCCGGCGCGTTCGCCCCGGGTGCTGGCACGCCAACTGGCCCGGCTGGCACCGCGGGACACCTACCTCACCCCGCCGCAGCTGCGGGACGCGCTGCGGGCGGGGGCCCGCTTCCGGGGCCGGGTGTGGACCGGATCGGCTCCGGCGAGCGCGGAACTGCTGGGACGCGTAAGGGAGTCGGGGGCGGATGAGGCCTGGGGGGTGTACGCGCTGACCGAGTTGTTCCCGGCCGCCGCGGTGGAGTCCCGGGAGAAGGCCGCCCACGAGGGTCCGGGAGACCTGGTGGGCGCCCCGCTGCCCGGGGTGCGCGCCGAGTCCGGCGCGGACGGGCAGCTGCTGCTGACCGGACCCGGGGCCCGGCACCGCTACCTCGGCGAGGACCCCGACCCGTGGGTGCGTACGGGCGACCGGGCGCGCCTGGACGGCGCGGGCCGGATCGTGCTGGGGGGCAGGACCAAGGACATGGTGCTGCGCCGGGCCGAGAACATCTACCCGGGCCTGTACGAACCGGCCCTGCACGTGCCCGGGGTGGAACTGGCGCTGCTCGTCGGGGTCCCGGCGGACACCGGCGACCGGGACGGCGACCGCTACGGCGACGAGCGGCTCGTGGCGGTCGTCCAGCCCTGCCACGGGGTCGCCGAGCCCGCGCTGCGGTCCGCGCTTGCGGGCCCGCTGCGCCGCATGGGCACGGCAGCGCCCGACGCCCTGCTGTTCGCGCGGATCCCGCTGTCGGGACGCTCCCGCAAACCGGACCGCGCGGCGACGGCAGCCCTGGCGGCCCACCGGCTGGGCTCCCCCAGCGGCTCCGGCTCCGGCTCCGGCTCCCGCTCCGGCACCGGCACCGGCTCCGGCTCCGGTTCCGCACGCAACGGCGCGCCCAGGCCGTGAACCCCCACCCCGGCCGAGGCCTCCCCCGCGCGGCGTCGCACCCCGCGAAGGCCGCACCCGCGTGGCGGGCCCGCGCCGCGGCCGCCCGGGGGCGGGTCATGGCCTCCCATCGCCGCTACACCCGGGCCAACGGCGACGCGCTCGCGGGCTCGCTCACGTACGCCCTGCTCGTCGGGACGGCCCCGGCGGTGCTGCTGCTCGGCTCGCTGGCCGGCCGGGCCGGGGCGGGCGGGGGCGCGGCCGGGCGGGCCGTGGACGGGCTGGCCGCGGCCCTGCTGCCCGCCGCCGCGGCTCCGCTGGCCGGGCGGCTGCCCACCGCGGCCCCGTACTGGCGGCCGCTGCTCGTCCTCGCCCTCGGCTGGTCGGTGGTGCGGCTGACCCGGGCGCTGCGTACGGGGATCCGGGCCATGTGCGGGCAGAACGCGGGCAGCGGGAACCCGGTGCGCGACGCGGCCCGGGACGTCGCGGGCGCGGCCGCGCTCTGCCTCGCGGGCACCGCCGTCGCCGCCGTGGTGACGGCGGGCGGGCCGGGCTGCGCGGTGCCCGCGCTGTGGGCGCTGTTCGCGGCCGTCCTGTGGCTCGCCCCGCACCGGGCCCCCGGCAGGCCCCGGCCGGCCGCCGTCGCGGGTCCGGCGCTGGCGGCCGCGCTGGCCTGCCGGCTGCTCGCCCTCGCCGCGGGCCCGTACCTCGCCGCGACCGCCGAACTGCACGACGTCCTCTACCGCGGGGCCGGGCCGCTGATCGGACTTCTCGTCTGGGGCAGCCTGTGCGCCCGGGTGCTGCTCCGCGCGGCGTCCTGGGCCGCCACCACCAACCAACCCGAAGGAGCCAGGAGTTGACGAACCCGATCCTGTGGGTGGTCGTGCCCGCGTACAACGAGGCGGCGGCCATCGGGGCCACCCTGGCCGCGCTCGGCGCCCAGTACGACACCGGATTCACGCTGGCGGTCGTGGACAACGCCTCCACCGACCGGACGGCCGAAGCGGTACGGGACTTCGCGCGCTCGGCGCCCTTTCCCGTCGAGCTGGTCGCGGAGGAGCGGCCCGGCGCCGGGACCGCCGCCGACACGGGCTTCCGGCACGCCATCGCCGCCGGCGCCACCCACCTGCTGCGCACCGACGCCGACTGCCTGCCCGCCCCGGACTGGACGGCCGTCGCGAAGGCGGAGTTCGGGCGGGGCGCCGAGATGCTGTGCGGCCGCAGCGTGCCGCGCCGCGACGAGCGGCCGACCCTTTTCGAAGCCCGGCTGCTGCCGGCGCTGATCCGGCTCACCTCGCTCTACGGGCGCTACCGGCGGGCCCACCGCGACCCGCGCTACCGCACCCCGTACGTCCTGTGCCACGGCCACAACCTGGGCATCACCGCGGGCCTCTACCTGCGCTGCGGCGGCGCCCTGCGGGTGCCGCTGCACGAGCGGTCCGAGGACGTGGCCCTGCTGAACCGGGCCCGCGAGCACAGCGAGCGGATCGTCCGCGCCGAGCACCTGGTGGTGCAGAACAGCTTGCGCAGGCTGCGCAGTTGGGGAGCCCGCCGCACCCTGCTCTGGTACTGGGGCCGGCGCTACCGGCCCGCCGACACCGCGGAGGCACACGTCCGATGACCACCACCGACCCAACGATCCGCGCCCAGGCCCGCACCCAGACCCGCACCGATGCCCACACGAAGGCCCGCCGCCGCGACCGGCGGGTCTACCTGCACGCCCACCCGCTCCTGTTCGCGCTGCTCGCCGCCACCCGCGGGCGGCCCGTGCGCCGGCTCGGCCGCGGCACGCTGCTGGTCCACGGCGCGGAGGCCTACCGGGAGGCGCTGACCCGGCTGCCGCTGGACCGCACCGCGCCCGGCACCACGGGTGGCGCGGCCCGGGCCGCCCGGGTGGAGGGCGTGCTCTTCGACCAGGAGGGCTCCGGCCACCGGACGGCCCGGCGGGAGCTCGCCGAGCCGCTCGGCGCGGCCGGGACCCGGGAACTGCGCTCGGTGTGGCATCCGTTGCTCCTGCGACGGCTCGCGCCGCTGGCGCTCGGGGGCACGGTGGACCTGGTGCCGCTGGCCCGGGAACTGGCCGGCTCGGTGGTGTACGCGCTGCTGCGCCCCGGCTCCGGGGCCGACGCCTCCCCCCTCGCCCTCGCGGAGGCCGCCGCCGAGGCAGCGGCCGCCTCCGTGCGCAGCCACCTCCCCGGCCCGCCCCGCCCCGGCGCCGAGTCCGCGGCGATCCGCGCCGCCGGGCGGCTGCGCGGGCTCCTGGGTCCCGGGGCGGACGACCGGGCGGCGATGCTGGCGGTCGCCGCCGTCAACACCACGGTCGCGGCGCTGCCCCGGGCCGTGGCCTGGTGCGCCGACGCGGGCCTGTGGGACCAGGCGGCGGACCCGGCCCTGTGCCCCGCCCTGGCCGACGAACTGCTGCGCGTGACGGCCGCCTCCCCCCTCCTCCCCCGGGTGGCCGCGGCCGGCGGCTCGGTCGGGGGCTGCCCGGTCCGGGCCGGGGACCGGCTGCTGCTGGTGGCCCGGCACGCGGCCGGAGCCCACCTGCGGGACCCCGACGGACGCGGCCCCGCCGAGCCGGGCATCGGCCGCCTGGTCTTCGGCGCCGGGCCGCACGCCTGCCCCGGAGCCCGCCTGGCGCGGGAGCAACTGGCCGGCGTACTGGCGGCGCTGGCTCCGTACCGGCCTGTCGTGACCCGGGCCCGGGTGGACCGCCGGGCGGCTCTGCCCGGGTGGCGTTCGCTGGTCGTACGGGCGGCGGCATGACGTCCCGTAGCCGGGTCCGGATCGCCGTCACGGGCGCGAGCGGCTTCTGCGGCGGGCACGTCGCCCGCGCCGCGGCGGCGGCCGGGGCGCGGGTGGTGTGCGTGGGCCGCAGGCCGGGCCCGCTCGGGGAGCACCGCTTCTGGGACGCGTCCCGCGGGGAGCCGGACCTCTCGGGCGTGGACCTCGTCGTGCACTGCGCGGCGGCGGTCGGCGATCCGGCGCCGGGCTCCCCCGCCGAGGCCGTCATGCACGCGGTCAACGTGACCGGCACCGAACGGCTGCTGCACGCGGCGGGCGGCCGCCCGGTGGTCTGGGTCAGCAGCGCCAGCGTCTACGACCCCCGCCTCGACCGCACGCTCGTCCGCGAGGACCATCCGCGCACGGGACACCTGAACGCCTACGGCCGTACGAAGGCGGCCGGCGAGGCCCTGGCGCTGGCCGCGGGCTCCGTGGTGCTGCGCCCGCGCGCGGTGTACGGCCCCGGCGACACCCAGCTCCTGCCCCGGCTGCTCTCCCGGGTCCGCGCCGGGACCCTGTTCCTGCCGGGCCCGGACGTCCCGCTCAGCCTGACGGCGGTGGAGAACCTGGCCGGCGCCTGCCTGGCGGCCCCCGCCTGGCCCCCGGGCGCGTACAACATCGCGGACGCCCTCCCGTACCGGCGCGACGAGGCCGTCACCGAGGTGCTGCGGGCCCACGGGGTCCGCGCCCGCGTACGCCACCTCCCGCCGGCCCTGGCGGCCCTCGCGGCCAGGGCCGCGGAAGCCCTGCCCACGGGCGAACCGCTGCTGAGCCGCTATGCGGTGGACCAGCTCGCGCACCCGGTGGTCCTGGACCTGACCCGGGCCCTGGCCCAGGGCTGGGCCCCGCTCCGGACCCTGTCGGACCACCTCGCCACCCTGCGCGGGTGAGCCGCGCGGGAGGAACGGCAGCGCGGGGGGCCGGATCCGGCCGCACCCGGCCAACCGGTACAGGTGCGAGCCCTGTTGTTAGGGTGGCGCACATCGACGAAGGGGGGGGCCATGGCAAGCGATGCGGATCTCAACGCGTCCGAGAGCGATCTGACGCGGCTCGCCGACGACATGGATTCCATGCAGCGGCACCTCGACGCCCAGGTCAGGCGCATGGACGCGATCGTCGACCGGATCGAGGCGGGCTGGAAGGGCGAGACCGGCAAGGCCTACCGCGCCCTGCACCGGGGCGCCGCCGAGGACGCCGTGCGCATCCGGGAGATCCTCGTCGTTCTCGAACAGGCCGTGCGCATGGGCCGCGACGGGTTCACCCAGCAGGAGCTGGACGTGCTCCAGGCGTTTCGCCGGGTGCGCAGCTCGGTCGACGTCGCGAGCGAAGTGGACCGGCTCTCCGAGGGCACGGCGCCGGCAGTGCCGCGCAGCGCCCTCTCGGACATCTGACGCACACGTATTTCCGAGGAGGGGGGGCTCCGCATGTCCGGTGGTGACCACATAGGGGTCAGCTTCGGCACGCTTCAGGGACTGGCGCGGGAGCTGGAGGACATCCTTCGCCAGCTCAACGGGCAACTGGAGACGCTGTACGCGCGCACCGAGAAGGTGGCGCTGAGCTGGGAGGGCGAGGCCCGTGACGCCTTCGTCGACGAACTCGACCGGTGGGACCGGCAGATGCAGGACCTGGAAGCCGCCCAGAAGTGGCTGCACGAGGTCGTGACGACGGGCCACTCGAACTACACCGCCGCCCACCGGGCCGTGCTGCGCGGCTGGGGCGCGGGCTGATGGCCGGGCCCACGGCACCTGCCCAGGGCAGCGGGTTCGATGTCACCCCCTCCCAGCTGAACGGTGTCGCCGGGAACGTGGCCCTGCAGCAGAACATGCTGCACACGGCGGCGAACGACTTCCTCTACGACCTCGTGGAGTACATGGACTGCGGGGGGTACGGGAGCGCCGCGCAGGGCGTGTCCACCGCGTACGTCACAGTGGGGAATCGTTTCCTCGAAGTGTGGGCCCGGAGCGTCGCCGGCGTGGGAGGCGTCGCGGTCGGGTTCGTCACGACGGCGAACAACTACTCCAGGGCGGAGGCCGCCAGTCATCCGTCCGGCACGGCTCCCCCCGTCCAGTTCCCCGTCCCCAAGGTCATCGACACGCCCCCGAAGTACCAGCAGATCACCGATCTGCGCTGGGGCGACATGGACGACTACAGCAGTGGCTTCATCTCCTGGCTGATGGAGGGCGTTCCCGACTGGGCGGCGGACATCCTGCGCGGGCTGCTGCACCACGTCGGCAGGTGGGGAAAGGCCGCCGACATCCTGCCCCTTCCGGACTATCTGGAGATCGACAAGATCGCCCTGGCCTGGCTGCGGCCCGGTTTCGCCGTCACGCAGGTGGACAGCGCCCTGACCGGGCTGGTCGGCTCCATCTCCGACCCCAACAACGGCGAGTGGCAGTCGGCGATGCGCCAGTTCGTCAGCTCCCTCTGGGGCACCACGGCATGGGGCACCTCGACGGCGGGCTACCAGTGGAAGCACGACGCCGCCGGCGGGCAGGGCAGCGGGAGCCATCCCGTGATGGGCGTGCTCTTCGACACCACCCAGGAAGTCAGCCAGGCGATGCGCGCCTTCGCCGAGTCGGCCGCGAAGATGCGCCAGGAGGTATGGCGCATCTACAAGAAGGCCATCCGGGACGCGCTGGCCGAGCTGACGGACCTGCCCGACTTCGACGACGCCAAAAGGATCGGCAAGAAGCTGCTGGGGTTGGGCAAGGAGGTGGCCATCGGCATCACGCTCAAGGTGGACACCGCCGCGATCAACCGGGCGGTCTCGACGTACGAGATCGAGCTGCGCGGGGTGGAGAGCCGCCTCAACGCGCTGATGCCGGCCCTCGACGAGGCGTACCGGAGCGCTCCGACCTTCCAGTCGGAAGAGGGCCGCTCCCAGGCCTTCGGCGCCCGCTCCCTGAACGACTTCAAACCCGAGCACCGCTTCACCATCCCGGGCCAGGACCCGGACAACATGTTCTATCCGATCGACCTGGCGAACCAGGAGGGCCTCTACGACAGTCATCCCGTCGACAAGCACGTGGGCCTGACCGACGACCAGCTCCGCCAGCGCCTGCGCGATCAGGCGGGCGCACCCGCCGCTTCGTCCTTCACCGATCTCGGCTCCGCGCAGAGGTACACCCAGGCGACCATAGAGGACATCGACAACGCCGATCGCATCTCGAAATGGATCGAAAGCGTCGAAAAGAAGATACAGAACAACCCGAATTACGACCCGAACAAATCCGAAATCCAGCCGCCGCTCTATCTGGAATTCCCCAACGAGTCCACGGGGCGCAGCGTATCGCGCGACGACTATGCTGTGGACGGGATGAACGCCCAGGCCACGGACAAGAGCTGGGTCCAGGTGCGACTCATCTACAAGGACGGCCTGGTGCCCCCGTTCATCGTGCTCACCGCCATGCCGCACAACGGAAAACCCTAGAAAGGTGGATTGCGTGCAGCCATCCCCTACGGCGCTGTTCACGGGCGGCCCGGCGCTGCGGCTGATCGATATCGCCCTCGCGGCCCAGGAGTCGGGCGGAAATCTGTCCCTGGACGACGAGATCCGGCGCTATGTCCGGGTCGTCGCGAAGGACTGGGCCTCCCACTGGAACTGCCCCCCTCCTGTCGCGGCCGGGGTTCTGGAGTTCACCGCGGACTGCGTCGCGCGCGCCGGCGCGCTCGATTCGTTTCCGCCGGACTTCAGGGAAAAGGTGGCACGGGCCTCCGCCGGAATGGACCCCGCCGAATACCTGCGCACGCTCGCGGAAATGGTGCGGATCATCGCCCGCGAACCGGCTCCCGAGTACGACGAGCTGCCGATGGCGGGGTGGGAATTCCTTCAGGTCTTCCCCCACCTCTTCGGATTCGACGCCGTCCTCATGGACGAGGGGGACCTGCCGTTCGCGGACAACGTCCGCAGGTTCGTGACGGCCGAGCATCCGTACTGCACGGACCGCGCCGTCACCCTCACCACGGAGGCGCAGCGCGCCCTCGCCCTCTTCCCCGGTGCGCAGTGCCTCAAGGGGAGCCTGTCCTGGGCCACCCGCGACGGGCTGCGCGCGCTCGTCGACACCGTCAACGACCACCTGCTGCGAGAGCACCCATGACCCCCGCCGAGAGCGCGGCCCCGGCCGCGAACCGCGCCGCCACGTATCCCGACCGCGAGACGGCCCAGTGGGCCACCCAGCAGGTCGTCACCCGCAACGAGCAGGTGATCCACCGCTGGCTGGCGCAGTCCACCCGGCAGCGGCTCACCATCGAGGCCGCGTGGCCCTCCCGCACCGAGCCCGTCGGCCGGGTGCTGCTCCAGGCGATGATGCTGGCCGGCCGGGACGCCCTGGACGTCCGGGCCGCCCGCGTCGTGCTCCGGCGCGATACCGCCGCCGCGCACGGGTTCAGCGTCCACCGCACCTTCCCGATCTACCTCTAGAGGCCGCACCGTGTCCCTCAAGCCCCTCGAACACGACCGGAAGTACGGCGAACTCGACCAGGTGATCCGCGCACACCTGGGCCGCACCGCGGGCGACGAAGAGGCCCTCACCGCCTACCTCCGGCACTCCTGGCGCACCCGCCCCTGGGCCATCGCCGTCGCCGAGCACCAGCTCCGCGAGTACGCGCAGAACCCGCCGGGGCGGCTGCGGCTGCGCCTCGGCGAGTTCTACCCCGTGCCCGACGTCGGGCTGCCAGACAACGAGATCCAGGACTGGCTGCTGCGGCTGGCGGACCGACTCAAGGAGAGCGTGGAGACGGGCGCGGCCCCGGCCCCCGCCACCCCGCGGACCCGCTGGGAGTGGCACGCCCGGTTCCCGGAACTCGGGCAGTTGCTCGGCGGCTGGTTCTCCCAGGACATGCCGGACGAGTTCGAGGACCACGGGGCGGCCCTGCGGGACTACCTCGACGGCACGGATCCGGGCCTGATCGCCCAGCTCGCCGGCGAACTGCACGACCTGCTGTCCCTGCCGCTGGACGAGTCGGACTACGCGGTCGCGCTGGCCGAGCTCGGCATGGAGGTCGATCCGCCCGCCTCCCAGGGTCCCGGCGCCTGGCTCGCCGAGCTGGCGGACCTGCTGCGCTGACAGCGCACGGACCCGCTCCCTGCCGGGGGCGGGTCCGTGGGCCGGCGGGCCCGGTCAGCCCTCGGCGGACGCCGGGCCCGGGGTGAGCCGCAGGGAGATGCTGTTGATGCAGTACCGCTGGTCCGTGGGGGTCGGGTAGCCCTCGCCCTCGAAGACGTGGCCCAGGTGGGAGCCGCACTTCGCGCACAGGACCTCGGTGCGGACCATGCCGTGGGCGACGTCCGCCTTCAGCTCGACCGCGTCGGAGTCCTTCGGGTCGTAGAAGGACGGCCAGCCGCAGTGCGATTCGAACTTCTCCGTGGAGCGGAACAGCTCGGAGCCGCAGCCGCGACAGCTGTAGACGCCCTCGGTCTTGGTGTCCGTGTACTCACCGCGGAAGGCGGGCTCGGTCCCGGCGAGGCGCAGCACCTGGTACTCGGACGGGGTCAGCTCCGCCTGCCACTGCTCGTCCGTCTTCTCTACCTCGTACGACATGACTGATCTCCCGTTTTCCCGCTCTTCCCAGAGCCGTCAGTTCGACAGACGGGCCAGGATGGCCGGCCCCAGGTCCGTGACATCGCCCGCACCCATGGTGAGAACGAGATCGCCGGGCTTGGCCATTCCCGCGATGACGTCGGCGACGGCTTCCTTGGAGTGCTCGGGAGTGACGTCGGCCCCGGCGGCGCGCGCGGCGTCGATGATGATCTCGCTGGTGATCCCGGGGATCGGGTCCTCGCGGGCCGGGTAGATGTCGAGGACGACCGAGGCGTCGGCGAGGGCGAGGGCCTGGCCCATCTCCTTGCCGAGTTCCTGGGTGCGGGAGAAGAGGTGGGGCTGGAAGACGACCAGGATGCGGGAGTCCCCGGCGGCGCCGCGGATGGCTTCCAGGTCCGCGGTCATCTCGGTCGGGTGGTGCGCGTAGGAGTCGATGACCTGGACCCCGGCGGCCTCGCCCTTGAGCTGGAGGCGGCGCTTGACCCCGGTGTACTTGCCGAGGGCGGAGGCCAGGTTGTGCGCCGGGATGCCGAGTGCGACGCCGGCGGCGAGGGCCGCGACGGCGTTGTGCGCGTAGTGGCGGCCGGGCACGGAGACGGTGAAGGTGAGCATCCGGCCGTCGATGACGACGGTGACCTCGCTGCTCAGCCCGCGCGGGGTGATCTTGGTGATCTGGACGTCGGCGGTGGGCTCCTCGCCGTACGTGACGATCATCAGGTCGGGGTTGCCGCTGACCCGCCCGGCGATCTCGGCCGCGCCGGCCTGGCCGTGGGCGATGACCAGGGTGCCACCGGCCGGGATCTTGCCGACGAAGGTCTCGAAGGACGCGTAGATCTCTTCCATCGACGCGTAGTTCGCGTGGTGGTCGAGTTCGGCGTTGAGGATGATCGCGACCTGCGGGGTGTACTTGTGGAAGCTGCGGTCGCTCTCGTCGGCCTCGGCCACGAAGATGTCGCCCTCGCCGTGGTGGGCGTTGGAGCCGGGGGCGTCCAGGTCGCCACCGATGGCGTACGAGGGGTCCAGGCCCAGCGCCGAGAGGGAGACGGCCAGCATCGAGGTGGTGGTCGTCTTGCCGTGGGTGCCGGCGACGGCGATCGGCCGCAGGCCGTCCATCAGCCCGGCCAGGGCGTCGGAGCGGTGCACGACGGGGATGCCGAGCTCGGCGGCGCGGGCCAGCTCCGGGTTGTCGGCGCGGATGGCGCTGGAGACGACCACGCAGGTGGCGTCGTCGGCGAGGTGACCGGCGGCGTGCCCGATGTGGACCGTGGCGCCGTGGGCGCGCAGCGCCTGGGCGGTCTCGGAGTCACGGGCGTCGCTGCCGGCCACCTTGGCGCCGCGCTGGGCCAGGATCTTCGCGATGCCGGACATGCCGGCGCCGCCGATGCCGATGAAGTGGGGCCGTTCCATGGCGGTCGGCAGGCCGGGCTTCATTCAGGTAGCTCCAGGATCGAGTGCGTACGTACGGCAGCCGGGTGCGCGGATACGGGATCGCGCGGTCCGGCCGCCCCCACCCTATTCCTTGTGGGCGAAGAGCTTGAGCACCGGAACGCCGACCTTGTGGCGCGCCCGCGAGGCCCAGTCCCGGTGGAAGAACTCCTCGACGTAGTGCGGGGCGGTCAGCACGATCACCTCGTCGGCGTTGGTCTCGTCCACCACCGCCTTCAGCTTGTCGAGCGGATGCTCGTCGACGATCTGCCCGACGGCCTTGGCTCCCTTGGCCCGCAGCGACGCGAGGGAATGCTCGATCGCCAGTTCGGCCGGGCCGCGGGCCGCGTCGCCCTCCGGTTCGTCGCCCTCGTGGATGGCCTCGGGAAGCTCACCGAGCGCTACGTCGTCGATGGCGCGCAGCAGCCGGTCCCGGTCGCCGCGGGGTTGCATGAGGACGATGAAGGAGACCTGCTCGTCTCCGTGGAGGGTGGTGACGAAGTCCACGTCGACGGGGGTCAGCGGCTGCTCGATCATCAATACGCTCGTGAACACGGACGCCCTCTCCTTCGTGGGCCGAGACCGGCCGGCCGGCCCCTGCGGAAACCATCCTGCCCCGCTGTCGCACGGGGCCTGTGCGGTTATACCTGCCCACTACTGTGCCCAGCGGAAGCTAAGCGGAACGACAAATTCCGCCTCTCTTCAGATCCGACGGTAACGCGTGAAGAGAAACCCGGCCTCTTCCAGCAGGCAGGCCGGTGCGAGCCGGTGCGGAACCGTGACGGACGGCCCCCCGGAGATCCGCTGGGCGTCACCCGCCGTGAGCATCGGCGAGATGGTCAGGCACAGCTCGTCCAGCGCGTCCGCGGCCACGAACTGGCCCAGCAGCCGGGGCCCGCCCTCGGTGAGCTGGCGGCGCAGCCCCCGGTCCGCGAGTTCCCGTACGGCCCGGGCCGGATCCACGCCCGCCCCGTCGCCGGCCACCACCACCTGCGCCCCGGCCTTGGCGGCCTCGGCGACCCGGTCGGCGGGGGCGGCGGCGCCCGTGAGCACCAGGGTGGGCTCCAGCGGGGAGGTGAAGAGCGGCAGCGAGAAGTCCAGGTCCAGGCTCGCGGAGACCACGGCGATGACTGCGGCGGGCCCCTGACCGGCCGCCGTGCGGCGGGCGGCGAAGGCCTCCCGGGCCCGCGCGGGGCGGTAGCCCTCCTGGCGAACCGTTTCCGCACCGACGACGATCACATCGGCCAGCGCCCGCAGGGTGCCGAAGATCCGCATGTCGGTCTCGTTGGAGATGGGCTGGGAACGACCGTCGTGCTGGGCCGCGCCGTCCAGGGTGGAGACCATGTTGGCCCGCAGCCAGTGGCCGTCCGGGCCGAGCCCGGGGTACTCGTACGCCTCGGCGAGTTCGTCCAGCGACCAGGCACGGTCGGTCTGGTCCGCTGATGTCTGATCGGTCACAGGGAACAGGCGTCGCATCGGTGCAGTGTGCCACGCCCCGTAGAGTTAAGAGCTGTGTCAACATCACTCTCGCCCTCAGCGTCAGCCTCCGGGCGGCCCCCGATAGCCGACGCGGGACCGCAGTCCCTGTGTGCCCGCGAGCCGCGGGTGCCCGCCGAACGGCTCGTGGCCGAGATGGTGCCGCCGCCGCGCTTCGACTCGGTGCGCTTCGACACCTACGACCCGGACCCGTCCCAGCCCAGCCAGTCCGAGGCCGTCACCGTCCTCGCGGACTTCGCCGCGGGCCTCGGCGGGGCGCACGCGAGCGGCGCCGGCAAGCGGCGCTGGTTCGCGAAGAAGCCGGTGGCCCCCACCGGCCCGCGCGGGGTCTACCTCGACGGCGGCTACGGCGTCGGCAAGACCCACCTGCTCGCCTCCCTCTGGCACGCCACCCCGGCCGAGCCGGCCCTCAAGGCCTTCGGCACCTTCGTGGAGCTGACCAACCTCGTCGGCGCGCTCGGCTTCCAGCAGACCGTGCAGACCCTCGGCGGGCACCGCCTGCTGTGCATCGACGAGTTCGAGCTCGACGACCCGGGTGACACCGTCCTCGTCTCCTCCCTGCTCAGCCGCCTGGTCGAGCAGGGCGTGGCGCTGGCCGCCACCTCCAACACCCTGCCCGGCAAGCTCGGCGAGGGCCGCTTCGCCGCCGCCGACTTCCTGCGGGAGATCCAGGGGCTCTCCGCGCACTTCCGCCCGCTGCGCATCGACGGCCAGGACTACCGCCACCGCGGCCTGCCCGAAGCCCCCGCGCCGTTCTCCGACGAGCAGGTGGCGAAGGCCGCGTACGCCACCGAGGGCGCGAGCCTCGACGATTTCCCCGGGCTGCTGGAACACCTGGCCAAGGTCCACCCCAGCCGGTACGGGGCCCTGACCGACGGCATAACGGCCGTCTGCCTCACCGACGTCGGCCCGGTCCCGGACCAGTCGACGGCGCTGCGGCTGGTGGTCCTCGCCGACCGGCTGTACGACCGGGAGGTCCCGGTCCTGGCGGCGGGCGTCCCCTTCGACAAGCTGTTCAGTGACGAGATGCTGAACGGCGGCTACCGCAAGAAGTACTTCCGGGCCATCTCGCGGCTCACCGCGCTGGCACGCGACGCGAAGCCCCTGGTGTCCCAGTAGGTTTGGAGCCGTCGGCCCGTTCCACGGGCCGGCCGTTTCCACTTCTGCGAAGGGATCCACCATGGCTGGCGCCACCCGCAATGCACACGCCGTCTGGGAAGGCGACCTGTTCGAGGGCAAGGGCGAGGTCACGCTCGACTCCTCCGGCCTCGGCAGCTACCCCGTCTCCTGGCCCGCACGGACCGACGCGGAGGCGAACGGGCGGACCAGCCCGGAGGAGCTCATCGCCGCCGCGCATTCGAGCTGCTTCAACATGGCCTTCTCGAACGGTCTCGCGAAGGCGGGCAACCCGCCGGCCAAGCTGACCACCTCTGCCGCCGTCACCTTCGTGCCGGGCAAGGGCATCACCGGCATCCACCTCACCGTCGAGGGCGAGGTGCCGGGCCTGGACAACGACGCGTTCGTCGCCGCGGCCGAGGACGCCAAGCAGAACTGCCCGGTCAGCCAGGCCCTGACGGGTACGACCATCACCCTCAGCGCGAAGCTGGCCTGACACCCGGCTGCCCCGGCGCGGTCGGAATCGGCCGCGCCGGGCACCGGCGGCAGGGTACGGCGCGGCGGAGCCGGTCACGCCGGGCACCCGTGGTACCACGGCTCGGTCCCATGTCATGCACCGCCGCCGGGAGTTGCCCATGCCGCCCAAGCCGCCGATGTCCCTCAGCCGGCGCAGCCTCCTCGCCGCCGGCTCCATCGCCTTCGCCGGATCGCTCGGAGCCCTCTTCGCCGGAGCCGGACCGGGGGCCGGAGCGGGAGCAGGTGCCGGAGCAGGAACGGGAGCAGGTGCCGGAGCGGGTAGCGCGGGCAAGGGTACGAGCGCGGGCGCGGGCAGGCGTACGGCCGCCCCCGCCGCCGCCCGCGGCTACGGCCCGCTCGTGACCGACCCCGCCGGGCTGCTCGACCTGCCGGCCGGGTTCACGTACCGCGTCCTCTCGCGCGCAGGCGACCCGCTGCCTTCGGGCGAGGGCACCGTCCCGGGCAACTTCGACGGCATGGCCGCCTTCGACGCCGGGCAGGGCCGCGTCCGGCTCGTGCGCAACCACGAGAACCGCACCACCGCCGCCCTGCGGGTCCCTCCCGTCGAGGGGCTCACCTACGACCCGTACGCCCTCGGCGGCTGCACCCTCCTCGACCTGGACGCGGCCGGCCGGGTCACCTCCGAGCGGGTCGCCCTCGCGGGCACCGCCGTCAACTGCGCGGGCGGCCGTACCCCCTGGAACACCTGGCTGTCCTGCGAGGAGACCGAGGACCGGGCGGGCACCGCCGGCTACACCCGCGACCACGGCTACGTCTTCGAGGTCGACCCCGCCGACCCCCGCCGCTCCGGCGCCGTCCCGCTCACCGCGATGGGCCGCTTCGCGCACGAGGCCGTCGCCGTGGACCCGTACCTCGGTGTGGTCTACGAGACCGAGGACGCCTTCACCGAACCCTTCGGGCTCTTCTACCGGTTCCTGCCCGCCCGCCCCCTCGGCGGCCTCGGCTCCCTGCGCGCGGGCGGCGAGCTGGAGGCCCTGCGGGTCCCCGGGCTGGCGAACCTGGCGGTGGTGGACGAGCCCGGGTCCGAGTTCCCGGTGGAGTGGGTCCCCGTCCCGGACCCGTCCGCGTCCGGGACCCCGATCCGGCTCCAGGACTTCGGCCCCGGCGGGATCACCCACGCCCAGAAGCTGGAGGGCTGCTACTGGGGCGACGGCGGCGTCCACTTCGTCTCCAGCTACTCCCGCACCCACGAGGGCTCCCCCGCCGACCACCACGGCCAGGTGTGGTTCTACGACCCGCGGCGCGCGCGGCTCCGGCTCGACGTGGTGTTCGGCCCGGCCGCCGACATCCAGCTGCCCGGCGACTCCCCGGACAACATCTGCCTGGCCCCCGACGGCGGCCTGATGGTGTGCGAGGACGGCGGCGGCGCGCAGTACGTCCTCGGCGTGACCCCCGGCGGCGAGGTCTACCCGATGGCCCGCAACGCCGCCGACGTCGGAAAACCGGGGGCGCCGGAGTGGGGCGAGTTCGCCGGGGTCACCTTCTCCCCGGACGCCCGGACCATGTACGTGAACGCGTACACGCCCGGGACCACCTTCGCGGTGACCGGTCCCTGGCAGTGATCCGTACTGCCTTCCGGCCCGCCCGCACCGCCTTCCGGCCCGCCCGGCCTGGTCTTTCGCCACGTCGCGGTCCACTGCGTTGTGGTGGAGGATCGTATGGAGTCGACGGAGCGAGGTAGGTAGCGGTGGCCAAGAAGGACAAGCACAAGTCGGCGGGGCCGGCCGAGCCGACGGAGACGGCGAAGTCCGGGAAGGGCACCAAGCCCGGCAAGGGCGAGAAGGCGAAGGCCGGGGCGTCGGCCAAGCCGGCCAAGGCCGAGAAGCCCGAGAAGGCGGAGAAGGCCGAGAAGGCGGAGGCCAAGGCAAGGGCCGAGGCCGCCGGCTCCGAGAAGCCCGCCAAGGTTCCGAAGGCCCGCAAGGCCCCCAAGGCCGCCCCCGAGAAGCCCGCCGAGCCGGCCGCGCCCGCCAAGGGCGAGAAGGCTGCCAAGGCGGAGAAGCAGACCGACCCCGCTGCCGCCACCAGCGGCGGCGGGAAGCCGAAGTCCAAACCCCTCTCCCTCCGCGAGCTGCTCCGCATCTCCGCCGAGAGCTCCAAGGGCTCCAAGGGCGGCGCCCGCAAGGCCGGAGGCCACGGGCACGGACCCGGGTACGAATACGGGTACGACGCCCCCCTGAGCCCCCTGCTCCGCGTCCCCTCCGGCGAGCGCGTCGACCTCGGGGCCTTCCATCCCGGAGCGACCCCGGCCGGTCCCACCGACAAGGCGGCCGGCGTGGCGGCCACCGCCCAGATGGGTGAACGGCTCGCCTCCCTCCAGGAGCGGCTCTACGCCGCCAGCACCGCCGGCGACCGCCGCCGCGTCCTGCTCGTGCTCCAGGGCATGGACACCAGCGGCAAGGGCGGCACCGTCAAGCACGTGATCGGCCTGTTCAACCCCTCCGGCTGCCGGATCAAGGCCTTCAAGGCACCCACGTCGGAGGAGCAGAACCACCCCTTCCTCTGGCGCATCATGAAGGCGCTCCCCCAGCCCGGCGAGATCGGCATCTTCGACCGTTCGCACTACGAGGACGTCCTCATCGCCCGCGTCCGCGACCTGGTGCCGCGCAGTCAGCTGGGCCGCCGCTACGCGCAGATCAACCGGTTCGAGAAGTCCCTCGCCGACGACGGCGTCAGCGTGGTGAAGGTCTTCCTCCACATCGGCTACGAGGAGCAGCGCAAGCGGCTCCTGGAGCGGCTCGACAACCCGGACAAGCACTGGAAGTTCAACACGGGCGACATCGAGGAACGCTCCATGTGGCCCGCGTACCAGCAGGCGTACGAACTGGCCCTGGAGCGCTGCTCCACGGACGCCGCGCCCTGGTACGTCGTCCCCTCGGACCGCAAGTGGTACCGCAACTGGGCGATCAGCAAACTGCTGCTGGAGCATCTGGAGGGCCTCGCGCCGCAGTACCCGAAGGGTGACTTCGACGTGGAGGAGTGCCGCACCCGTCTGCTTGCCACATAGTCATATATTTTGCGTATGTGACCATCTCAGTGCGCAGGACGGCTGCCGTCGCGGCCGTAGCAGCTCTCAGTGCCGCCCTCGCCGCGTGCGGGGGCGGCACCGGTACGTCGGACCCCGGCGGCCAGGCCCGGATGGGAGCCTCCACGGCCCCCTCCGCTCCGGCCTCCGCTCCGGCCGCCGCCTCCCCATCCGCCGCGGGGTCCTCCGCCCCGGCGGCCCCGCCGGCGAGCCCCGGAAGCAGTCCGTCGGCCGTCCCGCAGCCCGGTGCCCCGGGCAAGGCGCCGACCATGGCTCCCGGTCCGGGCGGTCTGACCCCCGTCTTCGACCGCGCGAAGCAGCAGACCGACAAGACGGTGGCGCTGACCTTCGACGCCGACATGACCTCCGATCAGGGGCCGCGCGCGGCGGACGGCGAGCGCTTCGACAACCCGCAGCTGATCTCCACGCTGCGCACCCTGAAGGTGCCCTCGACGGTGTTCATGACGGGCCGCTGGGCCGAGGAGTACCCGGACCAGGCGAAGTCCATCGGCACCGACCCGAACTTCGAGATCGCGAACCACTCGTACAGCCACCACGCCTTCAAGTCCCCCTGCTACGGACTCCCCACCCTCGACGAGGCCGCCGCCCGCGCCGATGTCGACCGGGCCTTCGAGGCCTTCCACAAGGCGGGCGCGGTCAACACCGTCCCGTACTTCCGCTTCCCGGGCGGCTGCTACGACGACCAGGCGCTGCGCGCCATCTCCACGGCCAAGGTCACGGCCGTCCAGTGGGACGTGGTCAGCGGGGACGCGTTCGCGAAGGATCCCGACGCGGTGGCCGAACAGGTCCTGGCCGGGGTGAAGCCCGGCTCGGTCGTGGTCATGCACTGCACGCGCAGCGCCGCCCCGGTCACCGAGGAGGCGATCCGGAAGATCGTCCCCGAGCTGCGCAAGCGCGGCTACCGGTTCGTCAAGGTCTCCGACCTGATCGGAAAGTAGCCCGGGCCCCGCGGTCTCAGCCGGAGCAGGCCGTGCGCTGCGCTTCCTGCCACTCGCACACCGGGCACAGCACCACGCCCGGTGTCGCGACCCCGTACTCGGTGGGCTTCCCGCACTGCACGCAGTCGGCGTAGGGCGGCCCGGCCACCCGCCCGGCGGGGGCCGCGGGGGCGGGGCAGTACGAGGAGTCGGGCGCGGTCTGCTCCGTCTGGTCCATGCGTACGAGCCTACCCACCCGCGCCGCGCCCGCGGCATGAGCGGTCGACGGGCAGCCGACGGGCGGTCAATGGCCGGCGGCCGGCTCCGTGGCCTCGCCCGGGCGGACGATGACGAAGCCCTCGCCGCTGAGCTTCAGCTGGACCGCCTCGCCGGAACCGCCCCGGATCATCGAGCCGACGGACTGGGAGCGGTGCAGCGCCGCCTCCAGCCCGGCGCTCCAGCCGACCACCGCGTCGGTGTCCACGTGGACCGGGGCCTGCGGGGTGACCGGGATGACGATGGGGTTCCCGTCACAGACGACGGCGAGCTTTCCGGTGCCGGTGAAGAGGCTGTTGAAGAGGCCTCCCCCGGCCATGCCTGCGCCCTTGAGCATCTTGATCTCGTAGCCGAGGGACGGGTCGAAGCACAGGACGTTGCGGCCGTTGACGGTGAGCGCGTCGCCGGGCTCGAACTCGATGACGAAGCAGTGGCCCGCCCGGCGCGCGAACCAGACCTCGCCCTGCCCGCGCACGGACATCAGCGGGAGCCCCTCGCCCGTGACGGCGCGCCTGAGCATGCGGCCGACGCCCTCCCCCTTGCGCTCGAACCGCAGGTCGCCCCGGAAGGCGACCATGGAGCCCTGCCGGGCGAGCACCTCACCGTCGACGGCGTACTTCACGGACTTGGCGTTCTGCAGGGTCATCCCGGGTACGGCGGACGTCTCGGCCAGGTTCCCGGACGCGAAAAGGTCGCTCTTCATGCCGTCGATCCTCGCCCGCACCGGGCCCCTCGGGCATCAGCCCGGAGGTGGAGGCTGGCATCCTTGGCCGGATGAGCACCGAGGACACGCGCCACAGCACCCTTGTACCCGCAGTACCCGCAGTCGGGTCCGACAGCCCCTTCCGGCAGGAGCGGATCGCCCGCGACGACGCACCGCAGTACGTCCTCCCGCTGGTGGTGCGGATCGAGAAGACGGAGCCGCCGGCCCGGACCGACGCGCTGGAGACGGCCGCCCGCGCGGTGCTCGTCCTGCTCACCGACGAGCGGTCGGCCGGCGAGGGCGAGTGGGCGGCCCTGGTCCGGGACTGGCAGGACGCGCGGATCCGCAAGGTGGTGCGCCGGGCGCGCGGGGCGGAGTGGCGCAAGGCCGCGACCCTGCCGGGCCTCACGGTGCACGGCGCGGACTCGGAGGTACGGGTCTTCCCGCCGGTGCCGCTCGACGGCTGGCCCAAGGAGCTGGCCAAGCTCCAGGTGTCGGGCACCGACCTGGACGACCCGGAACCGGTAGCCCCGGCGGAGGCCGGCCTGCCGGTCCTCTGGCTCAACCCGGACCTGGACATGTCGGCCGGCAAGGCCATGGCCCAGGCCGGACACGCGGCGCAGCTGGCGTGGTGGGAGCTGACCGGCCCGGAGCGGGCCGCGTGGCGGGAGTCCGGCTTCCGGCTGGCCGTACGGACGGCCGCGCCCGAGCGGTGGGCGGAACTGTCGGGGAGCGGTCTGCCGGTGGTGCGGGACGCGGGGTTCACGGAGATCGCGCCCGGCTCGTGCACGGTGGTCGCGGACCATCCGGCGCTGCGGGCGCGGCTTTGAACCGGAGAGCGTCCTCGATGTCACCGGGGTCACCTCTCCGACGGGTTCGCCCGTGCCTCTACGCGAGCGGGTAGCCGCCGACGCCGGCGAAGACGGTGTCGGCAACGGGGCGTTCTTGTTCGTTGCCGTCGGAGGGGTGGTTGACGACGGTGTTCTGCCACACGAGCGTGGTGGAGCCACCGCCGTCCATGTTGAGGGCGTCGACGGCTCCGAGGTCCTTGAGGAGGGTGGCCAGTTCCAGGCGGGTGGCTCCCTTGCTGACCGTGGCGTCGTCGCCGTCCACGGTCACCAGCATGATGCGGCCGGTCGCGTCGGAGGCGACCGCGGTACGCGGGTTCGGGTCGGGTGAGCCGGCGGCGGGCTGCTTGTAGTCGATCTTGCCGTTCTTCAGGAGGAGGTCGCCGCCGGGCGTGACGTACATCGAGGGATCGAGTGTGAGGGTGTCGGCGATCCGGGTGTCGAAGACGGTCTCGGGGAATTCCAGTTCGGCGCCGACCGGAGCGTTGTCGCGGAGCCAGGTGGTGCCGTCACCGGTTCCCTGCAGGATCCGCCCGCCGGAGGGGACGTTGCGTCCGCCCCTGTTGCCGATCTTGCAGGTACTGCCCTTGGCCGGTGCCGGCTCGTAGCATTCGGTGACCTTGTTGCCGGAGTCGAGCAGTACCTCGATGCCCTCGTCCGTACTGATCACGCCCCCGACACTCGGGTTGTCGGGGTCGTTGGAACTGGCCAGGAAGGCCGTGGTCGGCGTCGCACCCGCGTACTCGGGGGTGAAGGAGACGATCTCGGAGAGATCCCGGCAGACCCCGTCCTTGTCGAAGGTCTCCTCCTTGTCGATGGGATCGGGGCCCTCGCAGTGCGCGTTGCGCCCGGGGACGCGGTTGATGCCGTCCAGCTGCCGCTGCTTGAGGGGGCCGTTCTTCGGCTGGACCTTCAGCGTGGTACTGAGCTCGGCGATGCGCGCTCTGCCGTGCTGCAGCACCAGAGCGGAGCCGACCGGTTTGCTGCCCTTGCCCTTGGCGGCTTCGCTGAGCAGCTTGCCGCCGCGGACCACGATGCCGCTGGGGTCTCCGTCGTGGGTGCCGTTGGCGGGGTTCGTCACGTTGCCGTCGAAGAAGGCGCCGTTGATGCCCACGCGTGGCCGGCGCACGGTGGTGGTGGACACGTCCTTCAGCATCGAGGAGCTGGTCTGGGAGGTGGCCAGAGCGGTGCCGAACGTGCCCTTCAGGGTGAGGGGAGCCAGGTCCGGGTCGATGACCACCACGTTGACGTTCCACGGGCCGCCGGTGCGAGCCGAGTAGGTGGTCCGAGTGATGCCCGGGGCGCTGACGTCCGTGCTCGTGGGAACCAGCTTGGCCAGTTCCAGACCGGTCGGGCCGGCGGTCGCACCGTACACGGCGGCCGGTGCGCCCAGGACCGCTGAGGCCGTCAGGAGGAGAACTGCGGCGCCGGTCGTGGCGGTGCGCTTGATGATGGGCCTCTTGATGGTCAGCACTGATCCGTCCCGGTGACGAGCTTGTGGGAAGAGAGGTGGGCGTCGAACGGATCGGGGATTACGGTGCTGTCGCCCTTGAGCACCACGAACTTCCCGTATGCCGTCCCGGTGAACACGCCGGAGTGGTTCGGGTCGGCGTAGAAGCACGTGTGCGAACCGGTGTGGTTGGCGACCGATGCCACCCGGTCGTTCCAGGTGGCGTTGTACTGCGCCATGTCGCTGCGAGTGGCGGTCATCTGACCGCGACCGCCCGGCTCGGCGAACAGGCAGAGGTTACCGCTCTGGCACCGCTCGAAGCCGGTGAAACAGCCGGCTTGGGATTTGGCCAGCTTGTGGGAGCTGACCTTGCCGTTCAGCGTGCCGGGGGAAGTGGCGAGGTTGCTCTTGGAATCGGGAGGCAGCGCCTGCACGGTGCCGCCGTAGGAGGGGTCCTCGTACACGCACGCCCAGTACGGCGAGTTGTTGTGGACCGAAGAGATCTGGTCGTTCCACTCCGCCAGGGACACCTGCGGGCTGTCCGGGCCGTACGTCTGGGCCGTGCCGTTGCCATCGCTGTCGGAGTACACGCACATACGGCCCGTCTCACAGGTCGGCCAGTCGGGCGCCGGAGGGCCGTCGGGGAGATCTTCGACGGCATGGGGCATGGTGCCGGCGTCCGCGGCGGTGACCACAGCGGGCGTGGCGGAGGCCAGGGCCGGTATGACGAAGGAGGTGAGTCCCAGGACGGCGGCCACGGTGATGAGCGGCTTCAGGGCGCGTCGTATCACGCGGATTCCTTTTGAGTTGATCGGATCGGGGTGGCTGGGGTGGTCGCGCCGTGGGTCAGCCGTTCCAGTTGGCGGTGACGGTGACGGTGTCCGGGGCGGCAGGAAGGCCCTGCAGGGGCACCGTGGAGGTGCCGGCCCAGGTGCGGTCGGTGTGCCGGGTGGTGTGCAGGACCTTGCCGGCGGTCGTGGTGACGGCGACCTGGACCTCTCCGCCCACGGTGGCCGCGGCGACGGACTTGGCGGTCACGACACCCAAGATGCCGTTCAGCTCACCCCAGGTGCTCCACGTCGCGTTGAAGTTGCGGATGGCGTGGTACTGGCGGGTGCCGTTGTCGGTGGCGATGACGAAGTGGGTCTCGTCTCCGGCGCCGGCCATGCTGATCGAGGTGACGGGGCCGGTGGGACCGACGGCCTGGGCCACGTTGCCCCAGCCGAGCCAGTTCCCGTTGGTCTGGCGGATGGTGTGGTAGGGCTTGCCGCCGCTGACGAGTCCGACCTGGAGTTCGCCGCGGACACTGGCGGTCGCGGCGGCCGTCACGTTGGAGACGGAACCGCTGGAGATGTCGCGGAAGGGGGTCCACTGGCCCGCGGCGTTGCGGACGGTGTGGAAGGCAATGCCGTTGGCGACGGCCACGACATGGAGGTCGAGGCCGGTGGAGACGGCGGAGACCTGGGTGAGGTTGCCGAGGGCGTTGGCGACGGAGAAGACGTCCCCGAAGGCGGCCCAGCTGCCGTCCGCCTTGCGCACCGTGTGGAAGAGACCGCCGGCGTTGCTGATGGCGAGGACGTGCGTGTCGCCGTTGATCCCGGCGGCGGTGGCGCTGCGGATGCCGCCGAGGCTGCCGGCCTTGGCCTGCACGTCGGTGAACCCGGTCCAGGACTCGTCGGGCAGGCGGACGCCCAGATAGAGGCTGCTGCCGGACTGTATGAGGGTCTTGGCCTGCCAGCCGGGGGTCTTGGCACGGTTCTCGTCGATCCACTGGCCGAGGTCGTCGACGCGGGCGGAGATGGCGCCGGTCCGGGTTTCGGTGGGATTGTCGGCCAGACAACCGCCTTGCCAGGAACGGCTGTTGACTGCGACGAGTTCGCCCGCCGCGTTCAGGAGCGGGCCGCCGGCGTCGCCCTTGCAGATGGCGTCGGTGCCCTTGCCGGTGATGGACAGGGTCGTGGTGTCGGCGGCGTTGAGGGTGAACGTGCCGGTGTGGAGCTTGCCGGGCACCCAATCGGCCTTCGTCCGCCCGAACCCGGCCGCTGTCAGCTCGGCGGCGACGGCGGGGGCGGCGGCGGCCCGCTTGACGCCCTGGAAACCGCCGGCGGGTGCGGCAAGGCGGGCGAGGACGATGTCGCGGTCACTGCGAGGCGCCAGCTCGGCCACCTCGACGGCCGTGCCGTCGGCGAGCGTGACGGTGGTCTTGAGGGCGGGCGGGCCGGCCGGGATCGTCGCACCGGGGGTGGAGGCGAAGCAGCTCGCGGCGGTCAGCACCCACGAGGCGTCGACCAGTGTGCCGGTGCAGGCACGACTGTTGGGCTTCTCGCCCAGACTCAGCTTGACGCTGTAGGCGTGCTGGCCGTACGGGGCTTCGGGACCGGTGATGGCCTGGACGGCACCGGCGAAGACCAGACACGCGGCAACAGCCGTGGCGGTTGCGAGCAGGCCGGTCATCCGCGCGGAACGCGGACGGTGGATGGACATGTGAACTCTCCATGAGCAACGGACGGAACCATGCGCAGGCGCAGGGTTTGGCAGTGCCCGCTGCCCGGTGTCGGCCGGGTGAAGGCTTGAGCGTCGGCCGGTGACGCGGAGGAAGCCGCCAGGGACGGGGCCGAGGTTCTTCCGCGTGGTGAGGCGGCGCCCCGGCACGCACGGTGCCGGGGCGCAGGTTTCCGCGGTGGGGCGGGCACGCGGTCCGCGACCGCGTGGGCGACTGCGCGGGGGTCAGCCGGTGTAAGTGGCGGTGATGGCCAGTGCGCCCGGCGCCGCGGGCATGCCCTCGAGGGGTGCCGTCACCAGCGCGTCCCAGGTGCGGTTGGTGTGGCGGGTGGTGTGGAGGAGCTTGCCGTCGGTGGTGGTGACGGCGACCTGGACCTCACCGTTGACGGTTGCGGCGGACACGGACTTGGCGGTCACCGCGCCCAGGACGCCCTGGAGATCGCCCCAGGTGGCCCAGGTTCCGTTGAAGTTGCGGATGGTGTGGTACTGGCGGGTGCCGTTGTCGGTGGCGATGACGAAGTGGGTCTCGTCCCCGGCGCCGGCCATGCTGATCGAGGTGACGGGGCCGGTGGGACCGACGGCCTGGGTGACGTTGCCCCAGCCGAGCCAGTTCCCGTTGGTCTGGCGGATGTTGTGGTAGGGCTTGCCACCGCTGATGAGACCGACCTGGAGCTCACCGCGGACGCTCGCGGTCGCCGCCGCGGTCACGTTGGTGAGGGAACCGTTGATCTGGAAGAAGGGAGTCCAGTTGCCCGCGCCGTTGCGGACGGTGTGGAAGGCCTTGCCGTCGGCGACGGCGACGACGTGGAGGTCGTGGCCGATGGAGACGGTGGAGACCTGGGTGAGGTTGCCGAGGGCGTTGGCGACGGAGAACACGTTCCCGAAGGAGCCCCAGGTGCCGTCCGCCTTGCGCACCGTGTGGAAGAGACCGCCGGCGTTGCTGATGGCCAGTACGTGCGTGTCACCGTTGATGCCGGCGGCGGCGGAGCTGCGGATCCCGCCCAGGTTGCTCGCCTTGTTCTGGACGTCGGTGTATCCGGTCCAGGAGCCGTCGGACAGCCGGGCGGCCTGGTAGAGGCTGGTGCCGGACTGCACGAGGGCCTTGGTCTGCCAGCCCGGCGTCGTGGCCCGGACCCCGTCGATCCACTCGCGCAACCCGTCGGTACGGGCCGCGATGGCGCCGGTACGGGTTTCGGTGGGGTCGGTGGCCAGGCAACCACCCTGCCAGGAACGGCTGTTGATGCCGACGAGTTCGCCGGCCGCGTTCAGCAGCGGGCCGCCGGTGTCGCCCTTGCAGACGGCGTCAGTGCCCTTCCCCGTGATGGTCAGGGTCGTGGCGTCGGAGGCGTTCAGGGTGAAGGCACCGGTGTGGGCCTTGCCCGGCGCCCACTCGGTACTGGTCCGTCCGACGCCCACGGCGGTCAGATCGGCGCCCGCTGCCGGGGCGACATTCGCCTGCTTGAGCCCCGCGGGGCCGGCGGCGGGGGTGGTGAGGCGGGCCAGGACGACGTCCCGGTCGGCGCGCGGGGCCAGCTCGGCGACCTCGACGCGCTTGCCGTCGCCGAGGGTCACGGTGGCCTTCAGCGCGGGCGCACCGGCCGGCACCGTGGTACCGGGCGTCGCGGCGAAGCAGCTCGCGGCGGTCAGCACCCACGAGGCGTCGATGAGTGAGCCGGTGCATCCGCGGCCGGTCGCCTCATCGCCGATGTTCAGCTTGACGACGGAGGTGTGCTGGCCGGCCGCCGCCTCCGGGCCGGAGACGGCTTGAGCGGAGCCGGCGGGAACGAGGCCCGCGGCGACCGCGGTCGTGGTGACGAGCAGACCCGAAATGCGTGCGGTGCGCGGACGGAGTGCAGACATGTGCTTTTCCTTCAGGAACAGGATTCGGTGAGCGAATGCGCCAGAGTTCGGTCGTACGTGTGCGGGACCGGTGGTCGGCCGGTGACACGGAGCACGACGGGGATCGAGAGAGCCCCGCAGTCGCCTGCTTCGCCGAAGACTTGTGGTGGACGGCTGGGATGCAGGCACAAGCCGTGCCGAGGGTGCGATTTCCTCCTGCGAGGCGGATCGGCTACTTGGTGATCCGGATCTCGACCAGGACGTGCTCCCGGCCGTCCACGGACTCGCCGACGCCTTCCCAGGTCTTGGCGGGGATGTTGTATTCGACGCGGTCGTCCTCGGCGGTCATCGCCAGGTGGGTGTTGCCGGAATCGTCGGTCCGCACCCCGTGCACCGACGGGATCTCCAAGGTCAGGAAGCCCTCATCGGCGGTGACCTTGAAGCACACGTCCCCCCGGTCCCGGGCGAGGAACTTGAGGAGGTTCTCCTCGCTCCGGCAGTCGGCGAGCACGATGTGGCCGTCTCCCCGCTTGAGGACGATTCCCTGCTCGGCCAGGATCTTCGCGGCGTTCGGGTAGTTGTAGTCCTCGATGGCATATCCGGGCCCCGTCTCGGCGACGGGGCTGGTGGTGGTGGCGACGCCGGAGGGCTGGCCCCCGGCCACCACGGCCCACGCCAGAGCACCGGCCACGGTCGCGGTTCCCAGAATGCGCGTCCATGCCTTGCGTGAATTCATCACAGTCCTAGAAGTAGAGATCAGTCGGGGCGAAGAGAGGTTCTCCGCGCCCCCTTGTATGCAAATCCGGTGGTGCAGGCGGGTGTTCGCCGACGGACTCGATTCCGAAAGGCGGCGGCGCCCTGCCTCTACGGCGCCGTCTGTCTGGCGAGTTTCAGGGAAGGCGGTCCGTCGGGATCCGGACGGAACTCCAGCGAGTTCCGTCCGCTCGGGTAGATCTGAATGCCGGCGCTGAGGCCGAGCCCGCCGTTCTCCACCGACAGATAGACGAAGTCGCTGGACGCCCGCTCGCCGAGCCACTCCCATCGGCCGCCGAAGTCGGCGGGGTCGGAGAATCCGTCCGTCACCACGCCGGTCGCGGAGAACTTCCCGTCGGACTCGAGCCGCAGCTCGGCGCCCGTCTCGTCGTTGCGGTACACGCCGGGCAGCTCGTCGGGGTCGACGGAGCCCATGCATCCCGAAAGGAGCGCCACGGAGGCGGCCAGGACGGCGACGAGCCGCCCTGCGCTCGTCCTACGGGGCGTCACGGACCCAGCGTGACGTCGAACTCGATGACCTGGGTCTTGGGCGACAGCGGACCGGTGTCGCCGACGATCTTGTCGACGAGCGAACCGACGGAGTTGCTCCACCAGTCCGTGTAGCCGATGACCGGGGGGTGCGTCGCGGACTCGATGTCCGACTCGTTGTAAGCGGTGTACCGCCACACCACGGAGCCGTCCGCGTTCTTGCGGATGGGAGTCATCCGGACCTGGTGCGAACCCATGAACGTGTACGCGAGGTTTCCGGTGAGGCCGGCCGTGGAGAGCGTCCCGTAGTCCTGGAGATACTTCCACGCACCGTCGAACCCGCCGAGCGTGTAGTCGTTCATGAGTGTGTGGCCGAGCTCGTACTCCCCCGTACGCGTACGGTTGGCGAAGAAGGCGAGCGTCTCCTGTGTGTTCTTGTGCTCACGGTAGAGGCGGGTGAACTCGTCGTTCGGGCCGAAGCACTGCGAGCTCGGGCCCTTTCCGGTGAGCCAGCTCCAGCCCAACTCCCACGGGTTGGAGCTGTTGCCGGACTCGATGGGGCTGCCGAACGGCGTCAGGCAGCTCTCGGCGCCCTCCGGAAGGCCGGTGGCGCCCGGCTTGATCGGGGTCTTCGAGTTGTCCAGCGCCTTCTGGATCGCTTCGCGCACCGCGGCCTCGATGACGAGGTGCTTGGCCTGCAACGCCGCCTGCGCGGCTGCGGCGGCGCTCTGACCTGCCGCAAGTGATGCCTGGCGGGCGGCCACAGCCGAGGTCGCGGCATCCGCGGCGTAGGAAGCGGCCTCGGTGGCGGACCGCACGGCGCGGGTCGCCGCGCTCCGGGCCACGCTGCTCGCCTTCCGCGCCGCGGCGGCTGCCTGACGGGCGGTTTCGGCGGAGCGCGCGGCAGCGGCTGCGGACCCCTCGGCGGCCTCGGCGTTCTTGCGCGCCTCCTCGGCGGACAGCTTGGCCGCCGCGGCGTACCCCTTGGCGAGGTCGGCCCACTCGGTCGCCTTCGCGGCGGCGTCGCGTGCGAGGGCTGCCGCCTCGGAAGCCCGTGCCGCGTTCTCCTGAGCCTCCTGGGCCACCTTGGCGGCGCCCGCGATCATCGCCCGGACCGCGCTGATGTGCGTGGCGTGGTCGTGGTCGATCCGTGCGAACTCGTGCTGCGTGGTGCCGATGAACTGGCGCAGCATGTGCGTGTCGCCTTCGAGCGCGATCCTGGCGGCCGCCTTGACGTAAGGGCCCCCGTTCGCCAGCAGGGTGGTGGCCTTCACCCGGTCGTCCTCACGGACGGCCTTGGTGCGCTCGACGTGCAGGAACACGTGCAGGGCCGGGGCCGTGCCCTTCTCCAGCGCGGCCACGGCCGCGCGTCGCACCGCGGGGCCGGTGTTGTCGTCGGCCAGGAGCGTCGTCACCTCGACCCGGTTGTCCTCCTTGGCCGCCTCCACCGCCCCGCTCTCCAGGAACGTCCTGAGCTTCGCGGCGTCCTCGGTCTTGAGCACGTCCACGGCAGCCAGTGCCACGTTCTTCGTCGAAATCGCCGCCATGGCCGCGACGTTCTCGACGTTGTCCTGCTGCAGAGCGATGAGACGGTCGGCGTCGATCCAGTGGACGACGTCCTCGTCCGAGCCGGCCAGCGCGAACTGCGCTGCCTCCCGGGTCCACGTGCCCGACCGGTCGATGAGCTGGATCGCCGCCTTGCGCCCGGCTGCCACGGCCTCCGCGGGCTTGCCGCCCCTCAGCGCGGACTCCGCGGAGCCGATGAGCGCGAGCAGCTCCGCGGACAGACGCGCTTCCTGCGTCCGCTCCCGGTTGTACCGTTCGAGGCGGTCCGTCTCCGCGGCCGCCTCCAGCTTCGCCCGCTCGATCGCCTCGGTGGTCTCCTCGGCCAGCCTGGCGGTTTCGGCCTGACGAGCCGTCTGCTCCACTTCACGTGCCTTGTCGACCGCCGCGGCAGCAGTGTTCGCGGCCTCGACCGCCGCGTTGGCGGCTGCCGTCGACCGGTTGGCGTAGTCGACCGACTGGCCGGCGTGGTTCGCCGCTTCCATGGCCGCCGCGGCCGCCTTCTCGGCGTGGTCGGCTGCGCTGTTGGCCGCGTCGCGTGCCAAGCGGGCACAAGCGGCGGCCTGTCCGGCCAAGGTCCGCGACTGGCCCGCGGCCTGCGTCGCCCTGGCCGCGGCGGCCTCTGCCACGGCGGCTTCCCGCTGCGCAGTGGCAGCCTCGGACTGTGCGGCGCCGGAGGCCACGGCCGCGTCGGCCGATGCCCGGGCGGCGGCGGCGGCGTTGACCGCCGATCCGGCGGCGGCCGCGCCCGCGGCGTCGGCCGCTTGGGCGGCCTGGGCCGCGAGGTCGGCCTTCTGAGCCACCGTGCGGACGAACTTGACCATCGACGTCGCTGCCTGGGCAGCGGCTCGGGCCGCGTCCGCCATCGATGCGTCCTTGGAAGCCCCGATCGCGGCATGGTAGGCCCGGGCCGCGGCGCGTCCTGCCGCTGCGGCCGCTGCTGCGGCGGCCTGTGCGGCCGCCACCGAACGCTGCGCGGCGGCCTGCGCGGTCCGCGAGGCCGACACCGCGGTCGCCGCGGCAGCGGCCGCTCCCCTGGCCGCCTGCGCGGCCTTGTTCGCGGCCCTGGCGGAAAGCTGGACGTCGTGTTCGGCGGCCTCGGCCTCGGCCTTCGCCTCCAGCGCCGCCTTCTTCGCGCTCTCGGCGGCCTTGACCGCCTGCTGGGACAGCTCGACGGCCTCGTCGGTCTTGCGGCCGGCGCGCTGGCCCTCCGCCTCCACGACCTTGACCAGCTGCTGGATCGTCGCCGTTTCCTCGTCACGGGCCCGGGCGATGTACTGGCCCGTCTCGAGGAACCACCGGATCGCTCTCGGCGTCCCGTCGTCCAGTGCCCGCTTCGCGTACTCCCGCACTTGCGGTGACGCCGTCACGAGGATGGACGTCACCTGCACACGCTCGTCCTCTTCCTGCGCGGTGAACTGGCCACCGCTGAGGAAGGCGCGCAACGCGAAGTCCGACCCGGCCTCCAGCGCAGCGGAGCCCTCACGCTTCACGGCACGGGCACCGCGCGCCATGACCGCGGTCACGGCCACCCTGAGATCCTCGCGCACCGCGGTCTGGAAGCCGCTCGTGAGGTAGGTCTCGATCGCGGCCGTTCCGCCGGACAGCGCCACCCCGATGCTTTCGCGGGTCGCCCTGCCCGCCATGACCAGGGACTGCGTGAGCGTGAACCTGTTGTCCTCGGCACGGGCCGCGGCCAGCTTCTCGTCGAGGAACACCCGCACGTCCGCGGCACTCCCCACCAGGGCGGCGGCCGCAGCGGTACGGACGGCGCGGCCGCCTGTCCTGTAGGCCCAGACCACCATGCCGCGTTCGGTATCCGGCAGACCGGATCCCTTGGGCAGTGAGGCGGATCCGGTCGCGCCGGCCGCGTACGCGGGCCTGCTGAGCACCGTGCAGTTCGGCAGCGCGCAACCGGCTGCCACTCCGGCGAAAGCGGCGAGTATCTGACGTCTGCTGAACTGTCGTGAACGTGGTGCCATCACGACTCCCTTCTTCTGCGCTGAGCCCGACCAGGAGGTGCTCCCGACCTGACGGACTGCCGCGGTCGGTGGTCCGCAACCGCTGTGCAGCGTCGGACTCTGGTCCTGTCCCGTGGAGCGTGTTCGCCGGTGATGCCGGCTGGTTCGCGTTCCACTCCCTGGTGGCGATCACCACTGTCGGCGCACCGAGAAGGCGGGGGAAGGGGGTTCGGGTGGACGGAAGCGTCCCTGACCCGATCCGGCCCGGGTGGGCTTCCACCGGCGCTCCGCGGCACCGCGGCCGGCGCGTTCCTACGAGGTCTCAGCCGGTCAGGGGTCGTGGGCGAGGACGGACCCGGGCGGACCGGCTCCCGGAACGCACCTCGCGGGTGGAGCCGAACCGGGCCATGGCCGGGAAGCGTCGCCGGCCGGCGGAAGAGGGGGCCGGGACCGGAAAACGGCCCATGGACTGGACGCTTGCGGCCCAGGCCTCTTCAGGCCAGC
The DNA here is from genome assembly GCF_026343255.1 of Streptomyces sp. NBC_00086. Classification (NCBI taxonomy): domain Bacteria; kingdom Bacillati; phylum Actinomycetota; class Actinomycetes; order Kitasatosporales; family Streptomycetaceae; genus Streptomyces; species Streptomyces sp. NBC_00086. The sequence continues at coordinate 1,658,563 of NZ_JAPELZ010000001.1, forward strand.
GCCCTCGGCTTTCGCGGACGCCGGGAAGCGGAAACAGTGGGCTGTGTGACGACAACGCGCAGGGGGGGGGCTCGCGGGACCGCTGTCCCGGAAGCCCCTGACCACACTTTGCCTCACCCTGGTGAGCGGGCCGGTGCGGGTGACACGGCATCACCGGCCGCGCACCCCGCGAACCGCTTTCAGCCACAACCCATTTCGGGATCACCATGCCTGCTCATCACACAGCGACCGGCACGCCCCGCTCGCCGGCCGGCCGGAGCGACCGCTCCGGCCGGTTACGTCAAGGCGGCGCCCCGCGCGGGCAGGGGCGTCGGGACGGTCGAGGAGCTCTCGCACCCCGCCCGGACGCGAGGGCTCCCGGCGAGGCGGACTCAGCCCTGTTGAGCGGGCAGCCATCCGTGCTGGACCGCCCGGACGCCTGCCTCGAACCGGCTGCGCGCGCCCAGCCGCTCCATGAGATCGTTCGCGATCCGCCGGGCCGTACGCGCGGACACACCCAGCCGCTTGGCGATCGTCTCGTCCGTGTGCCCCTCGGAGAGCAGGGAGATGATGGTGCTCTCCTGCGCACTCAGGCCGTGTACATCCCGGACAGGTGCCTCACCCAGCGGCTGCGCCGCAGCCCACACGCTCTCGTACAGCGCGCACAGCGCGGTCAGCGTTCCCTGCCCGGTCAGTACGACGGCGCCGCCCGCGGTGTCCTCGCTGCTCACCGGTATCACGGCGGTCGACCGGTCCACGATGATCAGCCGGGTGGGCAGGGAAGCCACGGTGCGGACCTGTCCGCCCAACGAGGCGGTCCAGCGTGCGTACTCCACGGTCGGCCGGTGGAGGCGGACACTGTCCAGGTACACCACCCTGGTGCGCACCCCGCGCCCCAGCAGCTCGGCGTCCAGTGGACGTGACGCGGCGATGTTCCCCTCGGTCTGCGGCCCTCCGGGTGCGAACGTCATGACTTCATGGCGGACGTCACGGGTCAGACGCGTGAGGCAGTCCCTGATCTGGTCCAGGCCGATCAACTGCTCGACTCCCGGGCTGACGGTGGTCGGCCTCAGGTCGGCGTACTGGGCGATCAACTGCGCGGCGACCGCGCGCGAGGCCTCCAGCCGCTGCTGCTGGGCGGCGATCTCGGCCTGCTGGCGGGCCATCAGGACTTCCATCCCGAGGTCCGGCGAGACCGCGCGCAGCCCCCCGTTCTCGGCCGAAGGGCGGACCAGCGCGAGCTTGCTGAGGACGTCGAGTCCGTCGCGCACCCGCTGTTCCGTCGTGCCGATGCGGACGGCCAGGGCCGCGACCCCGCCCCCCGGGTCGGCCAGCATGGCTCGATAGACGGCCTCCGCCATCGCGTCGAGCCCCAGCGTAGACAGCATGAGATTCCCCCCCAAGACATGCCCATCTCGAGCACAAAAGGATCATCATATGCCCGCGGTGGGGTGGCAGAAAGAGAAGCCATGTACCTCGTACACGCACACTTGAGGCGGCCGGCCCAGGGCGGCGAGCTGCCATCCGATCTGCGCGCCCTCGTCTACGAGTCCGCCCGTCCCGAGGATGGCGTCGAGCACGTCAGCGTGCACGCAGACGAGTCCTCGGCACCGGTGCTGGGCCTCTTCCTCACGGCCGGCTCACTGGCCCAGGCGGAGGAACACGCGGCAGCCGTTTGCACCCGGCTGCTGCGGACGCACCCTGAACTGTCCGGCTGGATTCTCGGGCGTGCCGAGGCCCCGCTCCTCGTCATCGACTGACCCTACGGCCGGTGGACACAACCGGCCGCTGCCGTTTCCGTCCACTCGCCGGCCCTTCCACCTGCCCTGACCTGCGGCGAAAGTGGTTCTTGCCCGGCCGGACACGATCCGGAAGGCAGTCGGATCGGAAAGCGCCACCGCGGGACGCGACCGGTTCAGGACACCCGTCCGCCTTACCGTCAACGCTCAGGAACCGAAATCTCATGATGCGCATTCGTACCGCCCAGGCCGCCGCGGTCTTCACGCTCACCCTCGTCACCGCGCTGTTCGCCACCGGCACCGCCACCGCCGCGCCTGCCCAGTCCGCCCCCAGCACCACGGCGCAGGACAACATGGGCTGGCAGTAGGAGCGGCGGTCCGGGCCGGGAACCTCAAATGTTGCTCTGAACGTCCCTCTTGGCGGGTTGACCCGGCTCCGTCGGGGCCATGACATCGGCACACGGACCGATGAGAGGGGGCGAGGGGACATGAAGCCCATGGCACACCTGGGGGTGGGCATCGGCTGGCGGCCGGAGATCGCGGGGGCGGTGGAAAGCCTCCCGGGCTTGGACTGGGTCGAGGTCGTGGCGGAGAACATCTGTCCCGGCCACCTGCCCGAGTCCCTGGAGCGGCTGCTCGCACGCGGGGTCCGCGTCGTGCCGCACGGGGTCTCGCTGGGCATCGGCGGCGCCGACCGGCCCGACCCGGCGAAGCTGGCCGCGCTCGGGGAGCGGGCGGTGGCGCTGGGGGCGCCGCTGGTCACCGAGCACATCGCCTTCGTACGGACCTCCTCGGTGGCGCCGGGGCCGGTGCTCGAAGCCGGGCACCTGCTGCCCGTGGCGCGGACCCGGGACGCGCTGGACGTGCTCTGCGAGAACGTACGGATCGCTCAGGACGCGCTGCCGGTGCCGCTCGCGCTGGAGAACATCGCGGCGCTGGTGTCGTGGCCCGGGGAGGAGCTCACCGAGGCGCAGTTCCTGACCGAGCTGGTGGAGCGGACCGGGGTGCGGCTGCTGATCGACGTGGCCAACCTGCACACCAACCGGGTCAACCGGGGGGAGGACCCGGTCGCCGTGCTGGACGGGATCCCGCTGGAGGCGCTGGCGTACGTGCACGTCGCCGGGGGCGTGGAGCGGGGTGGGGTGTGGCACGACACGCACGCGCATCCCGTGCCGGCCGCGGTGCTGGAGGTGTTGGCGGAGCTCCGGTCCCGCGTGGATCCGCCCGGGGTGCTGCTGGAGCGGGACGACGACTTTCCGTCTGACGCGGAGCTGGCCGGTGAGCTGGCCGCGATCCGGGGCGTGCTGGGCGGCCCTGCGGGGGCTGTCCCCTACCCGCCCTTCGACCGTTCCCCGGGCTCCGCCCGGACCCGCGCCTCAAACGCCGGCGAGGCTGAATCGGGGGCCACCCCCGTCCGCGCCTCGGACGCCGGCGGGGCTGAATCGGGGGCCACCCCCGTCCGCGCCTCGGACGCCGGCGGGGCTGAATCGGGGGCCGCCCCCGTCCGCGCCTCAAACGCTGGCGAGGCTGGATCGGGGAGCGGGCTCGACGCCGCTCGGACGCGGGTCGGGATCGGGCAGGCCGCGCTGTTGTCGGCGTTGGTGGCCGGGACTCCCGTGCCCGAGGGGTTTGACCGGCAGCGGGTGCGCGTGCAGGCGCGGGCGCTCGCGGCCAAGCGGGCCGGGGTCGTGGCGAAGCTGGCGCCCGAGCTGCCCGGGATCCTGGGCGGGGAGGACGCGTACCGGGAGGCCTTCCTCGGCTATGCCCGGCAGCGGCCCATGACGGCCGGGTACCGGCGCGACGCGCTGGACTTCGCCGAGCACCTGCTGGTCCGGGACCTGCCCGCGGACCCCGCCGCCCGGCGCCGGCTCACGCTCTGGTGGCGGGACCGGGCCGGGGCCCGGCCACCGGGCCGGGCCGTGCGCTGGGCCCGCGCCCTGGTGGGGAGGGCGGCGTGAACTTCTTCGACTTCCTCGCCGTGGCCGTCTGGATCGGCGTCATCGCCTCCAGCGTCGTGCTCGTGCGCGGCCTGCGGCAGTCGCGGCCGCCCGCCCTCGGCCCCGCCCCGCGTCTGCACGACCTGTCCGAGGCCGCCTTCATGGCCGGTGGACCGGGCGCGGTGGTGGACGCCGCGCTCGTCTCGCTGCTCTGCGACGGCCGGATGCTGGTCGGCGGGCCCGGCATCGTCCAGGTACGGCCCGGGGTGCGGGGCGGCGACCCCGCCCAGCGGGCCGTGCTCCAGGCCTGCCAGGGCGCCCCGTCCGGGTGGCTGTACCAGATCCGCTACGCCGCCATGCGGGACCCGTCCGTGCAGGAGACCGGCGACGCGCTGGCCGACCGCGGGCTGATCGCCACCCCCGGCGGCCGGCACCGCTGGCTGCGCCACGGGGTGATCCAGGCCGTGGTGTGCGGGGTGCTGCTGGTCCTCTCGCTGCCGCTGTCCTTCGTCGCCTTCGTGCTCCAGGAGGGGGCCGGGTCGGTCCGGGTGCCGTTCATCGCCGAGGTGCTGCCCGTGCTGCTGGGCGGCATCATCGCCGGCACCGTCGGCGCCTCCCGCGCCCGGCAGCGGATCACCCCGGCGGGGGCCGCGGCGCTGCGCGCCATCCGCGCCCACTACGGGGCCGACCAGAGCCCGTACGTCCAGACCTCGCTGTTCGGGCTGCGGGGGCTGCGGGATCCGTACCTGCGCGAGCAGTTGGTGCCGGCGGCCCGCGGGACCCGGCTGGCGGCGGCCCAGTCCCGCGGGCGTTCCGCAGGCTCCGACTCCTCCTGGGGCTCCGGGGCCGAGATGATCCCGGTCGTCTGGTGCGCGGGTTCCGACGGCGGCGGATCCGGCGGGTCCGGCGGGTCGGGCTGCGGCTCCTCGGGGTCGGTCTGCGGGTCCTCCGGGAGCAGCTGCGGGGGCGGCGGGTCCAGCGGTTCGAGCTGTTCCAGCAGCTCGGGCGGATCGAGTTGCTCCAGCAGCTCCAGTGGATCGAGTTGTAGCAGTTCGTCCAGTTCCAGCTGTGGCAGTAGTTCCTGACCGTCCATCACGGACCCGTCACGAGCTGCTCACACCTCGGCAGAGCCCTGTACCGGCCGGTTCCACATCTTGTAGAACTCGGACATGTTCTGGGTCCTGTTCCTCCTCCTTGCCTGGGCAGGGCTGCTGATCGCGTGCACCCGCCTGCTGAAGGCCGCCGCCGAACTGGCGGAGCCCCCGCCGGGCAGTGCCGTGCGCCACGACCACCACTCCGACGAGCTGAACCTGTACGAGGCCGCCTACCTGGCCGGTGGCCCGGAGCGGGTGGCCGAGCTGACGCTGCTGTCGATGCAACGCCAGCGGCGGCTGCTGCTCGCGCACACCGGCTGGGCGACGGTGGTCGACCCGGTGGGCCGCGATCCGCACGAGTGCTCGGTGCTCGGCGCGTTCGGGCCCGACGGGCAGGAACCGGTGACCTCCGTACGGGCCTTCGCGGCGCGGGATCCGGCCGTACGAGCCCTCGCGGACCGGCTCTCCGAAGCCGGGCTCGCGCTGCGCGACGGGGCCCAGCAGGAGGTACAGGCAGGGATCCGGGCGGTCCGGCAGGCCACCTTGCTGGTCCTCGGCATGCTGGTGGCCGCCCTGTGCGTACCCGAACCGGGGACCACGACCACGATGATCCTGTGCTGGTTCGCGCTGCCGCTGATCCTCGCCCTGGGCTGCCTGGCCATAGCCCGCGTCGAGGGGCACGCGCAGTCCGGATGGGCCTCCCCGGCCGGCCGGCGGCTCCTCGTGGAGCTGGGCCGGGAGCGCGGTGTGCGGGGCTCGCTCACCGCGGTGGCGCTGCGGGGGCCGCGCGCGGTCCCCGATCCCGAGCTGCGGGCGGCGCTGACGTACGGCAAGCGGGGGCGGATCCCGCGGCAACGGGGGCATTGAGCGCGACACCGGCCGCCGGTCCTGTACAGGGGGCCGCCCGCCGGATCTCATCGGAAGGTCCGTTGAGATGAGAGGCCCGCCATGCGCATGCCCCGGGTGCCCGCCACGGTCGCGCTGGCCGCCCTGGCGCTGGCCGCTTCCTTGCCGATGACCTCCGGCGCCGAGGCCGCCGCCGGGACCGCTCCCCCGGGCCCTGTGCGGGTGGCCGCGGGCCCGGCCTCTTCGGGCCCCTCGCCTGCGGGCCCCTTGCCCCCGGGCCCCGCCGCCACCGCCCGGTTGGCCGCGGAGGCCGCCGGGGCCGACCTCGTGGCCCGGCGGGCCGCTGCCGTCGCCGCGCTCGCGGGGCTCCCGGGCCCGGCCGGGGTGTCGCCGCCGGAACGTCAGCACGCCCGCGACGGGCTGGAGTTCGGGCCGTGCCCCGTCTCCGAGGGACTCGGGCCCGACGTGCGGTGCGGCACGCTCCGCGTCCCGGTCGACTACGCCCGGCCCTTCGGGGCGCAGACCGCGATCCTCGTCAGCCGGGTCGCCGCGACCGGCGCGGGCGGGGCCCGGCGGCAGGGTGCGCTCGTGTACAACCCCGGCGGGCCGGGCGGCAACGGGCTGTTCTTCCCGCTCGTCGCCGGCCTGCCCGAGTGGCGCCGCGTCGGGGCCGCCTACGACCTCGTCGGCTACGCCCCGCGCGGGGTGGGCCGCTCGGGGCGCCCGCTGTCCTGCCAGGACCCCGAGCGGTACGACCGGGCCCCGGCGGAGGCGGCCGGCGCGCGGCCGGACGCCGCCGCGAAGGAGACCCGGATCGCCGCCGCGCGGGCCTACGCCCGCGGCTGCGGTGAGCGGGCCGGGGCGGCCCTGGGCTCGTACACGACCCTGAACAACGTCCGCGACCTGCACGTGCTGCGTGCCGCGCTCGGCGAGGGCCGGCTGACCTTCATGGGGGCCTCGTACGGCACGTACCTCGGTGCGGTCTACGCCACCCTCTACCCCGGCCACGTCCGCCGGATGGTCTTCGACTCGGCGGTCGACCCCGACCCGGACAAGGTCTGGTACCGCAACAACCTCGCCCAGGCCCCCGGCTTCGAGCGGCGCTGGGCCGACTTCCGCGCCTGGGCGGCCCGCCACCACGCCGTGTACGGGCTCGGCTCCACCGCCGAGGCGGTGCAGGCGAGTTACGACCGGGTGCGGGCGGCGGTGGCCCGCGAGCCGGCGGGCGGGGTGGTCGGCACCGGACAGCTGCACTCCGCGTACTTGCGGGCCGCGTACTACGACGAGGTCTGGCCGGGCCGTGCGGCGGCCCTTGCGGCGTTCCTGCGCGGCGACCCGCGCCCGCTCCTCTCGCTCGCCGCCCCGGACCCGTCCGCGGCCGTCGAGGGCGAGAACGCGACGGCCGTCTACACGGCGACCCTGTGCAACGACGCCCCGTGGCCCGCCGACTGGGAGAGCTGGGACCGCGACAACACCGAACTGGCCCGCACGGCCCCCTTCGAGACCTGGGCCAACGCCTTCCTGAACCTGCCCTGCGCCTTCTGGCCGGTGCGCGAACGGCAGCGCCCGGTGGACGTCGGGCCGCGGCCGGGCGCCCCGCTACCCGGGATGCTGATCGTTGCGGCCGAGCGCGACGGTGCCACCCCGTACGGGGGCGCCCTGGAGCTCCAGCGGCGGCTCGGGCCGCGGGCCGGGCTGGTGACGGAGACGGGGGCCGGCACCCACGGGGTGGTCGGCGGACGCAATGACTGCGTGGACGCCCACGTGGAGCGGTACTTGCTGACGGGTGACACGGCAGGGTCACGTGTCACATGTGCGCCGCATCCGGAGCCCGCACCGGTGTCGCTGGACGACCGGGCAGCGACCGCCCAGGGGCACCCCAGGGCACTGCTGCCGCCAGTCGTCTGAACTTCCGGGCGGGATCTCCGGCTGCGTCGATTCGGGGGCAGGGCCTCCCGATCCCCGGAGGACGCCGGTCAGCGGTCCTCCGGTCCTTCCCCCCAGGGGAGGTCTCTAGGCGAGTCCGGCCACCAGATCGGCGACGGACTTGCGGCGCCCGGTGTAGAAGGGCACCTCTTCGCGGACGTGCATGCGGGCCTCGGAGGCGCGCAGGTGACGCATGAGGTCGACGATGCGGTACAGCTCGTCGGCCTCGAAGGCCAGCAGCCACTCGTAGTCGCCGAGCGAGAAGGAGGCGACGGTGTTGGCGCGCACGTCGGGGTAGCCGCGGGCCATCATGCCGTGGTCCTTGAGCATGCGGCGGCGGTCCTCGTCGGGCAGCAGGTACCAGTCGTAGCTGCGCACGAAGGGGTAGACGCTGACGTAGTCGCGCGGCGTCTCGTCGGCCAGGAAGGCCGGGATGTGGGACTTGTTGAACTCGGCCGGGCGGTGCAGGGCCATGTTCGACCAGACCGGCTCCAGCGCGCGGCCCAGCTTGGTGCGGCGGAACAGGTTGTAGGCGGTCTGCAGCTCGTCGGAGGTCTCCGCGTGCCACCAGATCATGATGTCCGCGTCGGCGCGCAGGCCGGAGACGTCATAGGTGCCGCGGACGGTGATGTCCTTGGCGGCCAGCTGGTCGAACAGCTCCTGGACCTCGTCGGCGAAGCCGGCGCGGTTCTCGGGGAGCACGTCCTTCAGCTTGAAGACGGACCACAGGGTGTAGCGGATGACCTCGTTGAGGTCCTTCGCCTTCTTCCCCGCGTTGGGAATCTTCTCTGGTGCAGTCATGTGTCTATTGTCCCGTGTGCTGATCAGTGGTCGGTGCCAGGGGTACCCCAGCGGCGCCCAACGTGGCGATCACCACGTCGGCGGCCTTGCCCGCGCTCGCGATGCAGGCCGGGATGCCGACCCCGTCGTACAGCGCTCCGCACACCGCGAGGCCCGGCAGGGCCGCGACGGCGGTACGGATCCGGGCCACCTTGCCGAGGTGGCCGACGGGGTACTGGGGCAGGCCGCCGTCCCAGCGGGTGACGGTGGTGGCCACCGGGCGGACGGTGGGCGCGAGGCCCACGGCCTGACCGAGGTCGGCGAGGGAGACCTCGACCAGTTCCTCGTCGGAGCGCTTCAGGTCGCCCTCGTCGCCGTGGCGGCCGACGGAGGTGCGCAGCAGGAAGAGGTCGGGATCGGTCCCGGCCCAGGCCCACTTGTTGCTGGAGAAGGTCGAGGCCTTGATCGTCCGGCCGTCGACGGGCGGTACGAGGAATCCGCTCGCGCCGCCGTCGGCGATCCCGGCCGGCAGGTCGGAGCGGCGCAGGGCCATCGTGACCAGGGCCATGGAGGCGTACTCGACCCCGCGCAGCTCGGTGGCGGCGGTGGGCGCGATCCGGTCGAGCAGCCGGGCGGCGGGCCCGGCCTGGACGGCCACGACCACCCCGTCGGCCTCGATGACCTCGGCGCCGCCCGGGGCGTCGGCGACCACCCGCCAGCCGGTGGCGGTACGGGTCAGCTCGCGCGCGGGGGTGTCGAGGAGGATGCGGGCTCCGGCCGCCCGGCAGGCCTCGGCGACGGCGAGCGGGAGCCTGCCGATGCCGCCGTCGATGCCGGAGAAGACGGGTCCGGTCTGCCCCGCGCGGGCCGCCCGGGCCTGCAGTTCCCGTACACCCTCGCCGAGGGAGGCGTGGCTGCGGGCGACGTCGAAGAGCTGGGGGACGGCGGCCCGCATCGAGATGCGGTAGGCGTTGCCGGCGTAGACCCCGCCGAGGAGGGGTTCCACGAGCCGGTCGACGACCTCGTGGCCCAGCCGGGCGGCGACGTACTCGCCGAGCGCCACGTCCTCGCCGATCTCCTGCGGTTCCAGGGCGTCTTCGGCTCCGGCGCGGGCCAGGCCCTCGGCGGACAGCACCCCGGAGGCGGCGAGCGGGCCCAGGTCGCCTGGTACGCCCATGACGTGACCGCCCGGCAGGGGGCGCAGCACGCCGCGGGTCCAGAGGCGGGCGGTGGCGGTGGCGGGTGGCTGCAGGGCATCGCCGAGGCCCACGGCGCGGGCCAGTTCGAGTGCTTCGGGGCGGCGGGCGAGTACGGATTCGGCGCCGAGGTCCACGCGCAGGCCCGCCAGTTCGCCCGAGCGCAGCTTGCCGCCGAGGCGCGGGCCGGCTTCCAGGAGGGTGACGCGAAGGCCCTCGGCGAGCAGCCGGTGGGCCGCCGCGAGGCCCGCGATCCCGCCGCCGATGACGACGACGTGCCCGGCGGGGGCCGGCCGGTCCGTACGCGTGTCCGCTTCGTGCATGGACACATCGTCTCAGACCGCTCATGGGGCGATCGCCGAGGCCTGACCGTGACCGCTTCGGGATCACCTCGGGACCGTACGTACGAAACCCGGGACGAGGCCCCGTACGTCAGAACGTCGAGGCACGGACGGACCCGCATCCAGCGATTCCGACGATGACCAGGGGGACCCAACGATGCACACCCAGCACAGACGTTACGGGCGGTACGGACGGCGTTCGGCGACGGCTCTGGCGGCGCTCTCCCTGACCGGGGCGCTCGTCCTCACGGGCTGCGGCGCCGACGGCACCGCCTCGGACAAGGCGGCGGTCGCGGCGGATTCGAAGGGGCAGGAGGCCGCCGGGCAGGGTGGGGCGGCCGCTCCTGCCCCGGCGGCATCGGGCGCACCGGCTCCGGCCGCCGACAAGAACCAGCCGCAGGCTCCCGCCGCCCGCACGCAGATCATCCGGACGGCGACGCTGGGCGTGGAGACGGCGGACGTCCAGAAGGCGACGGCGGGCGCCCGGACGGCGGCGGAGAACGCGGGCGGGTACGTGGGCAACGAGACCACCGCCCGCGAACCCGGCGGGTCGATGACCTCGACGGTGACCCTGCGGGTGCCGGGCGAGCGCTTCGACGCGGTCCTGGCCGCGATGGAGGGCAGCGGAAAGCTGCTCGCCCGCAAGGTCGAGGCGCAGGACGTGACGCAGAAGGTCGCGGACGTCGACAGCCGGGTCAAGTCCCAGCAGGCGAGCGTGGTGCGGGTGCGCGAGATGATGGAGAAGGCCTCGGGGCTGACCGAGGTGGTCACGCTGGAGTCCGAACTCAGCAAGCGCCAGGCCGATCTGGAGTCGCTGCTCGCCCAGCAGACGGCGCTGAAGGACCAGACCTCGCTCGGCACGATCACGCTGACGTTCTCGGAGCCGGGGAAGCAGCCCGTCAAGGAGAAGGAGAAGCCGGATCCGGGCTTCTCCGACGCTCTGGCCGGCGGCTGGAAGGTCTTCGCCGCCGCGGTCCTGTACCTGCTGATGGCGCTCGCCGCGGCCTCGCCGTTCCTGCTCAGCGGCGCGTTCCTGCTGCTCGCGTTCCGGCAGTACCGCAAGTGGCGGCCGGCGCAGGAGAAGCCCGGCGCCGCGCGGCGCCTTCCCGCGCAGAGCGGGCCGAAGTGGCCGGGACACACGGCCGCCACTCCGGCGGAGCCCGCGCGCCCGGACGCGACGCCGCCGCAGGTCCAGGACTGATCACCCGTGCGCCCGTAGCGTGGGGCCCGCAGGCAACAGGCGGCGGGGAAGGACGGTACGGGCACATGGGGAACGGCACGGAACGGCTGGTGGTGGTCGGCGGTGACGCGGCGGGGATGTCCGCCGCGTCACAGGCCCGGCGGCTCAAGGGCCCGGCGGAGCTGGAGATCACCGCCTTCGAGCGCGGGCACTTCACCTCGTACTCCGCGTGCGGGATCCCGTACTGGATCGGCGGCCTGGTCGAAGGCCGGGACGAGCTGATCGCCCGGACGCCCGAGGAGCACCGCGCGCGGGACATCGACCTGCGGACGCGGACGGAGGTCGTGGAGCTGGACCTCGCGGGAGCGCGGGTGCGCGCCCGGGATCTGGAATCGGGTGCCGAGTACTGGACGGGGTACGACAAGCTCGTCCTCGCCACCGGCGCCCGCCCGGTCCGCCCCCGGCTGCCCGGCATCGGCGCGCACGGGGTGCACGGGGTGCAGACGCTGGACGACGGGCAGCGGCTGATGGCGGATCTGGAACGGACGGCGGGCCGCCGGGCGGTGGTCGTGGGCGCCGGCTACATCGGCGTGGAGATGGCGGAGGCGCTGCTCGGGCGGGGCTTCGAGGTCACCGTGCTGCACCGGGGCGAGCAGCCGATGTCCACGCTGGACCCGGACATGGGCGGGCTGGTGCACAGCGCGATGAACGCCATGGGCATCCGTACGGTCGCCCGCGCCGAGGTGACGGAGATCCTCACCGACGAGGAGGGCCGGGCCCGCGCGGTGGCCACGTCGGCCGGGGAGGAGTACCCGGCGGACGTGGTCGTCATGGGCATCGGCGTCGAGCCGCGCACGGCCCTGGCCCGCGCGGCGGGCCTGCCGCTGGGCGAGTCGGGCGGTCTGCTGACCGACCTCTCGATGCGGGTCCGCGGCCACGAGAACATCTGGTCGGGCGGTGACTGCGTGGAGGTCCTGGACCTGGTGGCGGGCCGCATGCGGCACATCCCGCTGGGCACGCACGCGAACAAGCACGGCCAGGTCATCGGCTCGGGCGTGGGCGGCGGCTACGCGACCTTCCCGGGCGTGGTCGGCACGGCCGTGAGCAAGGTCTGCGACCTGGAGATCGCCCGTACGGGCCTGCGCGAGCGGGACGCCCTGTCCGTCGGCCTCCGCTTCGTCACGGCGACGATCAGCTCGACGAACACGGCGGGCTACTACCCGGAGGCGGCGGAGATGACGGTGAAGATGCTGGCGGAACGCCGCACGGGCCGCCTCCTGGGCTGCCAGATCGTCGGCGGCGCGGGCTCCGCGAAGCGGGTGGACATCGCCGCGGTGGCCCTGACGGCCGGTATGACGGTGGACCAGATCGTCTCCCTGGACCTGGGCTACGCCCCGCCCTTCTCCCCGGTCTGGGACCCGGTGCTGGTCGCCGCCCGCAAGGCGGTGTCCGCGGTGCGGGCGGCGGGGGTCTAGTCGGTCCGGTCCTCGGCGGCGGCCGCGCCCGCGGCGGCGAGTTCGGAGCGGATCAGCTCCAGCAGGCGGCCCGTCCAGTTCCGGCCGCCGCGGGGGCCCTCGTCGCGCCAGAAGGGGGCGTCGGAGAAGCCGGTGTAGCGGATCGATCCCTCCCCCGTGGCGACCAGCAGTTCCGCGAGCCGCGGGTGCTGCCCGAACTTGGCCCGCAGCAGCGCCGCCATGACGGCGACCCTCCGGGCGGCCCAGTCCGTGCGCCCGGCGGCCGCTCCGCCCAGTTCCCGCGCCTCGCGGGCGTTCGCCGCGGCGCGGATCCGGTCGTGGTCGGCCCGGTCGGCGGCGAAGAGGGCCCAGTAGCCGTGCACCACGGTGGGGTAGGTCTCCCCTTCGTACGTGAAGGGGGCGTCGTAGTCGTTGCGCAGCGCGAAGGCTCCGAGCTCGGCCGGCCACCCCCGGGGGTACACGGTCTCGTGGAGGACGACCGGGGGCTGCGGGTCACCGACCGGCGCGTCCGCGTGACGGACAGCCTGCTCCCGCTCGGCGCGCTCGTCCCCGTCGGCGAAGTAGTCCAGGGCGTCCCGGTGCATCTCCGGCGTGGCCGCCGGACCGTCCCCGTCCACGGGCTCGCCGAGATCGGTCACCAGGATCCGCAGCGGCCGGTCCTGCCGGTCCATGTCGCCCAGGACGTAGACCCGCAGGTGGGCCGGGACGGCCAGGTACGCGTCGCGGAGCAGGGACCGGTTGGCCTCCGTGGTGTCCCGCTGGTAGCCGCTGATGGCCTCGTGGAGCAGGTCCACGGTGGTGGGCCGGCCCGCCAGCCGGGAGATCTCGTCGGCCACTTCCCCGAGGAAGCTCTCGTCGGTCAGCGGCTCGGGGTAACGGGCGAGCCACTTCGAAGGCGGCGGGGTCCACTCCCGGCCGTCCGGCCGGGAAAGTGCCAGCTTCCCCGATGCCAGCAGTCCCGCGAGCCCGGCGAGGTCGGTCGCCTCGTAGCCCCCGCGGCTGATCCTGCCGTCCGCGTAGACGAACAGGTCCTCGGGGTAGTAGTCGTCCTGCCAGTCGTGCTTGCGCCACACGAGGCGCCAGGCCCCGTCGATGGTTTCTCCGTCGGATATGCGAAACGTCGGCCCGTGCCATGTCATGCACGGCACGGTACCGACGTCGGTCAGGCTCGGGCCTAGACGGCCGTCTGGGTGTGGACGTAGTCCACCAGGCGGGTCAGGGCGTCCGGGTTCGTCGTCGGGAGGACGCCGTGGCCCAGGTTGAAGATGTGGCCCTCCAGGTCCGCCGCGGCGTCCAGCACCTCGCGGGTCTTGGTCTCCACCGCCTCGGTGGTGGAGAAGAGGACCGCCGGGTCCAGGTTGCCCTGGAGCGCCTTGCCGGGGCCGACCCGCTTGACGGCCTCGTTCAGGGAGACCCGGTAGTCGACGCCCATGACGTCCGCGCCGGCCTCGCCCATGAGGCCGAGCAGCTCGCCCGTGCCCACGCCGAAGTGGATGCGCGGGACCCCGTACGAGGCGACGGACTCCAGGACCTTCGCGGAGGCGGGCATCACCGAGCGGCGGTAGTCCGCCGGGGCGAGCGCGCCGACCCAGGAGTCGAAGAGCTGGATCGCGGAGGCGCCGGCCTCGATCTGGACCTTCAGGAAGGCGGAGGTGATCTCGGCGAGGCGGTCCAGCAGGTCGGCCCACAGCTCCGGGTCCCCGTACATGAGGGCCTTGGTGTGCTCGTGGTTCTTGGAGGGGCCGCCCTCGACCAGGTAGCTCGCGAGGGTGAAAGGCGCGCCCGCGAAACCGATCAACGGCGTGGAGCCCAGTTCACTCGTGAGCATGCCGATCGCCTCGGTGACGTACGAGACGTCCTCCGGGGTGAGGTCGCGCAGCTGTGCGAGGTCCTCGCGGCGGCGGATCGGCTGGGCCACGACCGGGCCGACGCCCGGCTTGATGTCCAGGTCGATGCCGATGGCCTTCAGCGGGACCACGATGTCGGAGAAGAAGATGGCCGCGTCCACGTTGTGGCGCCGGACCGGCTGCAGGGTGATCTCGGTGACCAGGTCGGGCCGCATGCAGGATTCCAGCATCTGCGTGCCCTCGCGCACCTTGCGGTACTCGGGGAGCGAGCGCCCCGCCTGCCGCATGAACCACACGGGGGTGTGCGGCACCGGCTCGCGCCGGCACGCCTTCAGGAAGGCGGAATCGTACGTCTGGCTCGGCGTGCCCGTGGGGCGGGTGTTGGCGCTCACGACTCAAATCTTCGCACGTATGAAGAAGTGCCCGGCCCGGCGCGGGTGTGGCTGCGCCGTACGGGCGCTCGTTCCGCCTAGTCTTCCCCGCATGGCTGCGGCTCAGGGACGATTTTCAGATGGCGCTGACGGTACGGACAGCGCGAAAGACAGCTCCGTCCCACTCCCGTTCCGGCGGGCGGTCGACGGCTTGAAGAAGGCGAGGCTGCGGCAGGGGATCGAGATCGATCCCACCAAACCGCCACAGAGGCTGGCACCCCACGCGTACGCGCTGGAAGCGGCGGTCGTGGACGGTGACGAGGACCTGGCAGACGGCCGGCTCATCCTCTTGCACGACCCGGCCGGGCACGACGCCTGGCAGGGCACCTTCCGGCTGGTGACGCTCGTACGGGCGGAACTGGAGCCGGAGATGGCCGTGGACCCGCTCCTCCCCGAGGTGTGCTGGTCCTGGCTGACGGGGGCGCTGGACGCGCGCGGGCTGACGTACGGGGAGGCGAGCGGGACCGTGACCATGGCCGCCTCGCACTACTTCGGCGGGCTCGGAGAGCGGCGGCCGGCGACGCAGATCGAGATCAGGGCCTCGTGGACGCCGCGCGAGGGGGTGGGCGGGGTGCCGGACACCGCCGCACATTTGTCGGCCTGGTGCGAACTGCTGTGTCAGATCGCGGGGCTGCCGCCGGTCGGACCGACCGAGACGGTGACCGGCGTGGTCTCACTGCCCCAGCGGCGCGGCCCCCATCACCCTCAGGGGTAATTCCGCGAGGCAGGGGGCGGCGCCGACCCGTGTCGCCCCGCACCCACCCGCACCGACCTGCACCGATCCGTGTCGACCCGCGCCCCGGCCGCGGGGCCGGATGTCGTTAGAGGGCGCCCGTTGCGGGCTTCTGATCACCCTATGATCGATCGTGCGTCCGAATTGCCCGAATTGTTACTCACCAAATCGTGATCATTCCCTAAAGCCGGGCGGGTGACGTGCCGAAGGAGTCATAGACCATCCGCACGGTTCGCACCGGCTTCCTTCCCCGAGCCGGCCGTCCCGCCACTCCCCCCCCCAGGAGGCCTAGGTGTCCGTTCTTCTCGAGCAGCCCGCAAGCCTGGTCGCCTACCGCCCGAACAAGCCGACGGCCATGGTCGTCGTGGCCGACCCGCGCGTACGCTCCACCGTGACCCGCCATTTGTGGGCCCTCGGAGTACGCGACGTGATCGAGGCTTCGTCCATCGCGGAGGCCCGTCCACGCATCGGCAGCCCGCGCGACATCTGCGTGGCCGACGTGCACCTGCCCGACGGTTCCGGTCTCACCCTGCTCTCCGAGACCCGCGCCGCCGGTTGGCCGAACGGCCTGGCCCTGTCCGCCGCCGACGACATCGGCGCCGTGCGCAACGCCCTCGCGGGCGGAGTGAAGGGCTACGTCGTCACCGGCACCCGGACCAACATCGGGCTCCCGTCCCGGCCCGGCGCCGCCCCCATCGGCGCCGCCGCGGCCCGTATGCACCGCCGCCCCCCGGGTGCCCCGAGCCACCCGGGCGGCTACCGAGAGCTCTCCGGCCGCGAGGTCGAGGTCCTGCGCCTCGTCGCGGAGGGCCAGTCCAACAAGGCCATCGGCGTTTCGATGGGCCTGTCCGCCCTGACCGTCAAGTCCCACCTCGCACGGATCGCCCGCAAGCTGGGCACCGGCGACCGGGCCGGGATGGTCGCCGTCGCCCTGCGGACCGGGATCATCCACTGACCCGGCCGATATCCCCCGAAGTCCCCCGGGAGAACTCCCGGAGAACCTGGGGAAACGTCCGTACTCCCCCCTCGCGCCCGTCGCCGGAACGTTCCGGCGACGGGCGCGGCGCATCCACGGATACCCTTGACCGGTGACCGACGCCCAAGAAACCGCAGCAGGCCTGCGCACCACCACCGGGGGCGGCCCCCCGGACGACGAGGTTTCGTCCGACGGGCTGCCGATTCCCTTGCTAGAACCCCGTGAGGGCATCCCTCCGGTGGTCGCCGACGCCGCCGCGCTCGCCGAGGTGGTCGCGGCCTTCGCCGCGGGCACCGGCCCCGTCGCCGTGGACGCCGAGCGCGCCTCCGGCTACCGCTACGGCCAGCGCGCCTACCTCGTCCAGCTGCGCCGCGAGGGTGCGGGCTCCGCGCTCATCGACCCGGTGGGCTGCCCCGACCTCTCCTCCCTCGGCGAGGCCCTGTCCGGCACCGAGTGGATCCTGCACGCCGCCACCCAGGACCTGCCGTGCCTGCGCGAAATAGGCATGGCACCCACCTCCCTCTTCGACACCGAGCTGGCCGGCCGCCTCGCCGGCTTCCCGCGGGTCGGACTCGGCGCGATGGTCGAGGGGGTCCTCGGCTACGTGCTGGAGAAGGGCCACTCCGCCGTCGACTGGTCGACCCGCCCGCTCCCCGAGCCGTGGCTGCGCTACGCCGCGCTCGACGTGGAGCTGCTCGTGGACCTGAGGGACGCGCTGGAGAAGGAGCTGGACCGGCAGGGCAAGCTGGAATGGGCCCACCAGGAGTTCGACGCCATCTGCGCCGCCCCGCCCGCGCCGCCGCGCAAGGACCCGTGGCGCCGCACCTCCGGCATGCACAAGGTGCGCCGGCGCCGGCAGATGGCCGTCGTCCGGGAGCTGTGGGAGTCCCGGGACCGCATCGCGCAGCGACGTGACGTGTCACCGGGCAAGGTGCTGGGTGACGCCGCGATCGTCGAGGCCGCGCTCGCGCTGCCGCTGAACGTGCAGGCCCTCTCCGCCCTGCCCGGCTACGGCCAGCGCATGGGCCGGCGCCAGCTGGACCAGTGGATGGCCGCCGTGGACCGGGCGAAGGCCCTGCCCGAGGCCGAGCTGCCGCAGCCGGGGGCGACCCCGGCGGGTCCGCCGCCGCCGCGTTCCTGGGCGGACAAGGACCCGGCGGCCGCGGCGCGGCTGGCCGCGGCCCGGACGGCCGTGTCGGCGCTGGCGGAGGGGCTGAACCTGCCGCAGGAGAACCTGATCACCCCCGACACGGTCCGCCGGCTGTGCTGGGAGCCGCCCGAGCGCCTGGAGGCGGACGCGGTGGCCGAGGCCCTGGCCGGCTACGGCGCCCGCCCGTGGCAGATCGAACAGGTGACGGCGGCGCTGACGACCGCACTGGCGACGACGCCGCCGCCCGAGCCGGAGCCGGAGCCGGCCGACTGAGGCGTCGCGCCGTGGCCCGAGTCGGCCGCCCGTGATCGCGTGCAAGAGCCCCCCGTCCTGTGGACGGGGGGCTCTTGTGCGTCCAGGTCCCTTCGGAGAGTCCGGTCCGCACATCTTTTGAACACGCTCAAAGTCTTGTAGTTTTTGAACGTGATCAAACACGGGTGGGGATACGAGGAGTGGGTGGCCGAGTTCGAGGCCGAGCGCGAGCGGCGGGCCGAGAGGGGCGATCCGGACTGGAGCCGGGTCCCGACGCTCCCCGCGGAGCTCACCGGAAGCCTGCAGCGGTTCCAGCTGGGAGAGGGCGGGGACGGCGCCGAGCTGGTCGCCAAGGCCGAGCGGGCGGGCGATCCGGTGTACGCGCGGGCCGTACGGCTCTTCGTGGCGGAGGAGCAGAACCACGCGCGGATGCTGGCCCGGCTCCTGGAGGCCGAGGGCGGGGGGACCCTGGCCGGTCACTGGAGCGATGCCGCCTTCGTCGGGCTGCGCAGGCTGCTCGGGCTGAAGGTGGAGCTGCTGGTGCTGATGGTCGCGGAGGCGGTCGCCCTGCGGTACTACGAGGCGGTGCGCGACGGAGCCGCCGACCCGCTGACCTCGGAGGTGGCGGGCCGGATCCACGCCGACGAGGTGCGCCACGTCCCCTTCCACTGCCTGCGCCTGCGCGAGGCCCTGGCGCCCCTGCCCGCCCCCGCCCGCCGGGCGGCGGCCCTGGCCTGGCGGGTCCTGCTCACCGGCGCGGCCGCCTTGGTCGCGGTGGACCACGGCCCGGCGCTGCGCACCCTGGGCGTCAGCCGCCGCGTCTTCGTGGCGGACACCGTCCGCTCCTCCTCCCCCATGGCCGCCGCCATGAGCGCGGACCGGCCCACCGCGCCGCGGCCCGGCCGGCGGGTCCTGCTCGGGTAGCGCCGGGGCCGCGATGACCGGTGCGGCGGCCCTGAGGGGCGGCCCGGCGGTCCCGAGGAGCGGGGCGGCGGAGTGTGACCTTCGCCGCTCCTCCCGTGGGGGCTGTGCATGCCGGTTACCGGCAAGTAGCATGGAGAGGTGAGCGGGCGCTCAGTAATGGGCACGCCCCCGCGCAGCAGTGCACACCCGCACCTGGAGGAGAGCCAACGTGCCTCGTACCGTCAGGGACGTCGTCTTCGTCGACGGCGTCCGCACCCCGTTCGGCAAGGCGGGCCCGAAGGGCATCTACAACGAGACCCGCGCCGACGATCTCGTCGTCAAGGCGATCCGGGAGCTGCTGCGCCGCAACCCGGACCTGGACCCCGCGAAGATCGACGAGGTCGCCATCGCCGCGACCACGCAGATCGGCGACCAGGGCCTGACGCTGGGCCGTACGGCCGGCATTCTCGCGGGCCTCCCGCAGTCCGTCCCGGGCTACTCGATCGACCGCATGTGCGCCGGCGCGCTCACCGCCGTGACCGCCGTCGCGGGCGGCGTGGCCTTCGGTGCGTACGACGTCGCCCTCGCCGGCGGTGTCGAGCACATGGGCCGCCACCCCATGGGCGAGGGCGTGGACCCGAACCCGCGCTTCGTATCCGAGAAGCTGGTCGACGAGTCCGCCCTGTTCATGGGCATGACCGCCGAGAACCTGCACGACCGGTACCCGACGATCACCAAGCTCCGCGCCGACGAGTACGCCGTGCGCTCGCAGGAGAAGGCCGCCAAGGCGTACGCCGACGGCAAGATCCAGCAGGACCTGGTGCCGATCTCGGTGCGCAACAACAACGAGGCGGCCGGTGAGACGGGCTGGGGCCTGGTCACCGCCGACGAGCCGATGCGTCCGGGGACCACCCTGGAGAACCTGGCGGGCCTCAAGACCCCGTTCCGGGTCCACGGCAACGTCACCGCGGGCAACGCCGCCGGTCTCAACGACGGTGCCACGGCCGCGATCATCGCGTCCGAGGACTTCGCCCGCGAGAACAACCTCCCGGTCAAGATGCGCCTGGTCTCGTACTCCTTCGCGGGTGTCGAGCCGGAGGTCATGGGCTACGGCCCGATCCCGGCCACCGAGAAGGCGCTGGCCCAGGCCGGTCTGACGATCGACGACATCGGCCTCTTCGAGGTCAACGAGGCCTTCGCGGTCCAGGTCCTCGCGTTCCTGGAGCACTACGGCATCGCCGACGACGACGCCCGCGTCAACCAGTACGGCGGCGCCATCGCCTTCGGTCACCCGCTCGCCTCCTCGGGCGTGCGCCTGATGACCCAGCTGGCCCGCCAGTTCGAGGAGCAGCCGGAGGTCCGCTACGGCCTGACCACCATGTGCGTCGGCTTCGGCATGGGCGCCACGGTCGTCTGGGAGAACCCGAACTTCACCGCCGAGGGAGACAGCAAGTGAGCACCACCACCACTGAGCTCCTGAAGGGCGCGGCCGAGCTGTTCCCGGACGAGGTCGTCACGCGCGCGCTCGTACGCCACCTGGACCTGCCCTTCGGCGCCGGGCGCTTCGCGCTCGTCACGCTGGACAACGGCCTGGACCACACCAAGCCGACCACCTTCGGCCCGCAGTCCCTCGCCAACCTGAACGCGGCGATCGACCAGGTCGAGCAGGAGGCCCTCGCGGGCTCCATCGTCGGTGCGGGCCTGACCGGCAAGCCGTTCATCTTCGCGGTCGGCGCCGACCTCAAGGGCGTCGAGCTGCTGAAGAAGCACGACGAGGCGCTCGCCATCGGCAAGGGCGGCCACGACGTCTTCAAGCGCCTCGCGGCGCTGGCCGTCCCCACCTTCGCGTACTACAACGGCGCGGCGATGGGCGGCGGTGTCGAGGTCGGTCTGCACTGCACCTACCGCACCGTCTCCAAGGCCATCCCGGCCTTCTCCCTGCCCGAGGTCTTCCTCGGCCTGGTTCCCGGCTGGGGCGGCTGCGCCCTGCTGCCGAACCTGATCGGCGCGGACCGCGCGGTCTCGGTCATCATCGAGAACTCGCTGAACCAGAACCGCCAGCTCAAGGGCAAGCAGGTCTTCGAACTCGGCATCGCGGACGCGCTGTTCGAGGGCGCGGACTTCCTGGAGCAGTCGCTCCTGTGGACCGCCCGTGTGCTGAAGGGCGAGACCGAGGTTGTCCGCGACGAGATCGACCGCGGCGAGGCCTGGGACGCGGCGGTCGCCCGCGGCCGCTTCATCGCCGACTCCAAGGTGCACGGCGCGGCCCCGGCCGCCTACCGCGCGCTGGAGATCATCGAGGCTGCCAAGGACGGCGACCTGCAGAAGGGCTTCGACGCCGAGGACACGGCCCTGGCCGACCTCATCATGGGCGGCGAACTGCGCTCCGGCATCTACGCCTTCAACCTGGTCCAGAAGCGCGCCAAGCGCCCGGCCGGCGCCCCGGACAAGAACCTGGCCCGCCAGGTCACCAAGGTCGGCGTCGTCGGCGCGGGCCTGATGGCCTCGCAGCTGGCGCTGCTGTTCCTGCGCCGCCTGGAGGTGCCGGTGGTCCTCACCGACATCGACCAGGAGCGCGTGGACAAGGGTGTGGGCTACGTCCGCGCCGAGATCCAGAAGCTGCTGGGCAAGGGCCGCATCAACCAGGACAAGGCCAACCGCCTGACCGCCCTGGTGACCGGCGTCCTGGACAAGGCCGAGGGCTTCGCGGACGCGGACTTCATCATCGAGGCCGTGTTCGAGGAGATGTCCGTCAAGCAGAAGGTGTTCGCGGAGGTCGAGGCGGTCGCCCCGGCGCACGCGATCCTCGCCACCAACACCTCCTCGCTGTCGGTCTCGGAGATGGCCTCCAAGCTCCAGCACCCGGAGCGCGTGGTCGGCTTCCACTTCTTCAACCCGGTCGCGATCCTCCCGCTGCTGGAGATCGTCCGCGGCGAGCAGACCGACGACGCCTCGCTGGCCACGGCCTTCGGTGTCGCGCGCAAGCTGAAGAAGACCGCGGTCCTCACCAAGGACGCCCCGGCGTTCGTCGTGAACCGCATCCTGACCCGCTTCATGGGCGAGATCCAGAACGTCATCGACGAGGGCACCCCGGTGGTCACCGCCGAGAAGGCCA
This sequence comes from Streptomyces sp. NBC_00086, assembly GCF_026343255.1. NCBI lineage: Bacteria > Bacillati > Actinomycetota > Actinomycetes > Kitasatosporales > Streptomycetaceae > Streptomyces > Streptomyces sp. NBC_00086. Next base: position 1,680,463 of record NZ_JAPELZ010000001.1, read on the forward strand.
TCGAGCCGCTCGGCCTGCCGATGTCCCCGCTGGTGCTGCTGGAGCTCGTGGGCCCGGCGATCGGTCTGCACGTGTCCGAGACCCTGAACCGCGCCTTCCCGGAGCGCTTCACCGTCTCGCCGAACCTGGCTGCCGTCGTCAAGGCCGGCAAGCGCGGGTTCTACACGTACGACTCCGGTAGGCCGGAGCTGGACCCCGAGGTCGCCGCCCTCCTCGTACAGGGCGATGTCGTCCTGACCGAGGAGCAGGTCCGCGACCGCGTCCTGGACGCGGTGGCGCAGGAGATCGGCCTGATGCTGGAGGAGGGTGTCGTGGCCGAGGCCCAGGACATCGACCTCTGCCTCATCACGGGCGCGGGCTGGCCCTTCCACCTGGGCGGCATCACTCCGTACCTGGACCGCGAGGGCGTCTCCGAGCGGGTGAACGGCAAGAAGTTCCTGGCCCCGGGCCTGGCGAGCGTTCCCGTCTAACCCCTGCGACACCGGTTCGACTGCTCCCGTACCAGGCCCTCGGGCCGGGTGCGGGAGCAGTTTCGTCCGGGCTCCTGCCGCGGCCGCGGTGACCGTGACCGTGGCCGTGACCAAAAGCGTCTCGAACGTCACAGACGGGCCTGGAGTTCCGGGGTCGACCTCGGGATGGGCCTCTCGGTAGACTTCCGGGGCTTCCGGCAGGCGGCGACGGATATCAACAGGGGCAGGAAAGCACACTTCATGAACTCAGAACTTCCTCCGCTCGTGCCGAATGCGGCGGCCATCGACCGGCGCGCGATCGTATCGGGAACCGACACGACCGGCCTGGTGCCCGTGGAGTACAAGTTCCGCCCCGCCGAGGGCGACGCCCGCCACCTCATCGTCGTCTTCTCCGGTTTCGCCGCGCCCCAGGGCTACCATTTCGCCGGAAAGTCGCTGAACGGTCTGCGTGCGAACGTTCTGTGGATCCGTGACCACTTCGACGAGCACTACAGCTATTACATGTGCCGGAACATGTCCTTCGACATCGAGTTCTCGGTGCTCTCGCTCATCGACCGCACCCTGGCCGGCCTGAATCTGACCCGGAACGACGTCAGTCTCCTCGGAGTCTCCAAGGGCGGCAGCGCGGCGCTGTACTACGGGCTGAAGTACGGGTTCCGCAACATCGTCTCCGTGGTTCCGCAGTTCCTCATCGGCGACTACGTGCGCGACCGGGCGGACACCGGCCGGTACATGCTGGGCGCCGACATGCCCCAGATGAACGTGGACGCGCTCAACGGCGCCATTCCCGAACTGCTGAAGACCTACGGCGCCCAGGGCCACAACGTCTATCTCTTCACCTCTGAAGCGGACGAGCAGTATCCGATCGAGATCGCACCGCATCTGAACCTTTTCTGGAACTGCCAGAATTTCAATGTGGTCCGGACGAAGTCCGAGATGGTCCGCGCGCACGGCGAGGTCTCGGGATACAACATGCCGCTGGTGAGCGGCCTGCTGGCCGCCCTCACCGACGGCGCCGAACCCCGGCTGGGATTCCTGGAGAACGGCTCCGTTCCCGATCCGGCGGCGCGCCGGCACACCCTGATGCAGCGGCGTCAGTCGGACACCCTGCTGGCCGTGGTGAACAAGCAGGACATCCGCGCGAACTACCTCCAGATCAGCGGCCACGCGTTCATCCCCGGCGAATCGGCCTACGGCGAGGTCCAGACCTTCAAGCACCTGGTCGTCGAAGGCGGCGGAAAGACCTGGGAATTCCCGCTCTCCGTGACCCCCGCCAAGCACACCTACAGCCTGTACTTCGACCAGTACGCCTGTGATTACGTCAACGGCGGCTTCGAACCCGAGCACCCCAACGGCATAGCCATGACCGGCATACCCGGCGGCAGGTTCGACCTGTCGATACGGGTGACCAGCCCGTCCGAGGGCATCGACCGGCGGACCCCGCTGGTCGCCCGGCGCCCCTTCGACCTGCGCCGGCCCTTCGGCTCGATCGAGATCTGCCTGACCGGCGACGAGAAGAGCGTCAAGCTCGTACGGCGCCCGATCATCGGGCACGTATCGCAGGAGACCGCCTTCTCGCTGGAGAAGACCTGGCAGAAGGGCCGCGTCCTGCACGTCGAGGGCGTGTTCTTCATCCACGGCCTGGACGCCTCCCAGCACGGCCATGCCACCTACTACATGGTGCTGCGCAGCCCCAAGGCCACCTACTCGTTCCGCCTCGGCATCTCCGGCAAGGCCGCGGTGATCCGGCCCCACATGCGGCGCGGCGATTTCAACAGCTACGACTTCGGCTACTTCGCCACCTCGGGCTACAAGGGCATCGACCTGAAGACCGCGGCGGCCGGCGAGTACGAGGTCTTCATCTCGATGAGCCGCGGCGGGGCCATGTTCTCCGCCCCCGCGGGCACGGTCCGCCTCGACTGACCGGTCCGGTCCTCGCACGAGGCGGACGGACGCACGGCGGAAGGGGGGACGAGCGCAGGCTCGTCCCCCCTTCCGCCGTGCGTCTATTCCTCGAAGATCCCGATCCCGTTGGAGACCGGCCGCTCGGTGACGTCGTCCTTCGCGCCGCCCCGGGGGCGGTTGCGGAGTTCGCCGTTCACGATCATGGTGGTGGATCCGCCACCGTCCAGGTTGACCGCGTCGACAGCGCCCAGCGAGAGCATGAACCGGGCCGCTTCGGCGAGGGTGGCACCGGCGCTCACTCCCACCTCCCGGCCGTCGATGGTGACGAGCAGCAGGGTGCCGTCCGCCTTCACCCCCGCGAGGGTGCGCGGGTTGGGCTTGCCCCCCGCCGCGTCGGAGGCGACGGTGACCTCGCCGTTCCTGAGCAGCCGGTGACTGCCGCCGACGGCCGTGTCGACCGGCTCGCCGATGGGCAGGCCCGCCCCGTCCGTCATCTCCTGCGCCACGTCGATGTGGCTGCCCTTGAGCACGTGGCCCTGCAGCCACCCGGCGGCGGGGCCGATGCCGTACAGGGTGCTGCCGCCCGCCGGGATCCGGCCGCCCGCCGGAACCCGCACCTCACGGACCGTGCCGTCCGCGGTCAGCACGGCCTCCGCGCTGCGCGGCGGGCCGGGCGGGGTCCGGGTCGACCACTGCTCGGTGAACTGGACGATCTCGTCACCATCGGTGCACAGCCCCGTGTACGGGTCGGACATGGGCTCCTCGGTGGTGGCGATCCGGTCGCCGCCGACGCCGCCGCAGCCGAGCACCCGGCCGGGCACCCGGTTGACTCCGTCCAGTTCGCGCTCCGCGGTGTCCTCGGCGCGCAGCCGGCCGATGGTCTGCGTCTCCTCCACGCGCGCCACCAGCCGCCCCTGCTCGTAGCCGAGCAGCAGCGCGGCCCGGCCGTTGCTCGCCTCGCTGAGGATCTTCCCGTTCTCGGCGTAGAGGCCCAGGGGGTCTCCGTCGTAGCCGGCGAACTGGCGTCCCGTGTCGATGTCGAAGAACGAGCCGTTGACGGCCGCACGGGCCCCGGAGCCCTTCGCCATGTCCCGTACGGTCGTGGTCCCGGCGAGCTCCTTGCTGTGGATGCCGGCCACCCGGGCCTTGGCGTCGGGGCTGACGCTCAGCACCTTGACGGCGGAGGAGCCCCTGCGGCCGAACTCCTGGGAGGTCTCGCTGTACTCCACGCCTTGGGGCAGGTGGAGGTCGACGACGGCGCTCGGCGAGGGCGCCGGGCGGGCGTCGTCGGGTGCGGCGGTGCAGGAGGTGGCCGCCACGGCCAGGCAGAGCAGGGCGGCGACGGTGGTGCGTCTAGCCATGCCGGACCGGCAATGCTCCGGGCAGGGCGAGGTCGCCGACGTACACGGTGACGTCCGACCAGACCGTGTTGCCCCCGGCGTCCTCGTAGCGGCAGGAGAACCGGTCGTACCCGAGGTACGAGGGGTGGGGCTGGTAGGTGACCGCCCCGTCCGGGGTGCAGCTGATCATCCCGCCGCGGGCCAGGGAGACCCCGGTCAGCCGCAGCCCGGGGGCCGGGCTCTCGGCGGGCAGCACGGCCCGCGTTCCGGGGTGCAGCTTCAGGACGCGTCCGGGCAGGGCGTAGCGGCGGACGTAGAAGCACTGGTCGTGGACGACCGCGCAGGCGACGAGCTTGTCCCCCTGGGCCGGCATGATGCCCACGATGACCTTCGGGATCAGGACCGATCCGTCGGCGGTGTCCTTGCCGATCTTCACGGTTCCGACGGCGGTGCGCGGCTCGTCGCCCGTGGCGAAGGTGGTGAAGCGCCCGTTGGTCAGGTGGCGCAGCCCGTCCAGCTTCTCGAAGGTCGCGACGTCGCCGAACATCTCGTCGAGCAGATAACCGTAGGTGCGGAACGAGCCGCCGGTCGCCGTGATGCTCATCGCGACCTGGAACTCCTGTCCCGGGGCGACCGGGAGCGCGGGGTCCACCTCGGACACCAGGTCGAGCACGCCGGTGCGGCCCTCGTGGGAGACCCACGCCCGGACGAGCGGATACCAGTCGGTCATCGTCGTACCTCCGCGACCCGTTCCTTGGTCTGCTGGTCGAAGACTTCGTCGGGCAGGAACTCGACGGCGCGCTCCGGATCGAACTGGGACTGAAGATTGCGGAAGTACGGGGGCGGCAGCAGCTCGTGGGCCTGCATCTCCCCCGCGATGAAGCGGGAGCACTCCACCGCGCCGTGGGCGCGCAGGTGGGTGTTGTCCCCGACACCGTCCGGGTAGTTGGGATGCTCGCCCGGATCCAGGTAGAGGAAGATCTGCTTGGTTCCCTCGGGGCCGGCGTGCCGCCACCAGGCGACACTCCATTCGTTCAGGTCGATCAGCGGCACCGTGAGCTGGGCCGCGACCTCCCGCATGGCCGCCGGGTACAGGGTCAGCGGGCGGCGCATGTTGGCGAACTTGTCGAAGACGCGGCGCTCGTGGCTGGTGACGAGGACCGGGTGGATGCCCCGGTCGCGCGCCGCGTGGACGTACTCGCGCAGGAAGGCCTGGTACTCCTTGAACGGCTCGGTGAAGCGGCCGTCACCGGGCTTCATGTCGATGAGTCCGAAGGAGATGAGCATCAGGTCGCCGGGAGCCGCGTTCTCCAGGATCCAGGCGAGTCGCCCGCGCTCCAGGAAACTGCGGGTGCTCGAACCGGCGCGCGCGCAGTTGATCACCTCGGCGCCCTGCACGAACAGCTGCAGGGTCTGGCCCCATCCCACCATCGGGGCCATGCTGGCCTGCCGGCTCGTGACGCTGGAGTCGCCGGCGAGGAAGATTCTCGTCATGCTTTCGTGCACTTCCTATCAGAACTCGCCGAAGCCCCGTGCTCCGAGATAGAGCTGAGCCCGCTGGTCGCCGACGGCATTCGCGTCCATCGTCTCGATGACCTGGTAGGCGCGCTCGCAGTTGGAGGTGTCGCGCAGGACGAAGAACTCCTCGGCGCGCCGGCGGTACTGGGGTTCCACCTCGAAGTTCCGCTCGATGGTGGCGATGATCTCGTGCACCGCCTGGTCGACGGTGCCGCAGGCCGGGCCGAAGCCGTCCCGCGCGAGGTCGAAGTAGCCGCGCTTGTAGTGCTTGGTGTAGAAGGACTCGTCGTCGAAGTTCGTGTAGACGATGGGCTTGCCCATGTAAGCCACGTCGAAGAACACCGACGAATAGTCCGTCACCAGCATCGAGCACTCGCGCATGGCGAGCTGCACGTCGCGGCCCGTGGTCGACACGCTGATCGACGGGTGGTCGATCTTGAAGTGGTGGAGGTAGGGCCGGATCTCGTAGTGCGGCATGAATTCCAGCTCGACGCCGTAGTACTGGGCGGCGCTCAGCAGCCGCTCGTTGCGCAGCAGCGCGGAGAAGAACCGGTAGTACTCGGACGCCGCGAACGGGATCTCGGGCTTGGCCGCCTTGTTGTACGAGGGCGCGACGATGTCGCGGCGCCAGGTCGGCATGACCAGGATCCGCCGCGGGCCGCGCACCGGCTCCAGGGCGTCGAACCGGGGCAGGCCGGTCGCCGCCACGCGCGCGTAGCCGTAGCCGCAGTGCTCGGCGTAGTACGAGCGCTCGCTGCGTCCCGTGGTGAGCACCATGTCGACGTTGGTGGCCTGGCCGTGGATCGAGGCGACGACGTCGTTGTAGACGACGCCGTGCTGGAGGAACACCCGCTTGTAGCGCAGCAGGTCGCCGTAGCCGCGCAGGAAGGCGCGCTTGAGGAGACCGGGGAAGCCGAGGTAGGCCTCCAGGTCGTACGCGTTGATCAGGCGTTCCGCGTGGAGCAGGTAGGCGCGGTGCTTCCACGACATCCGGTCGATGACCTGGCCGTACTTGGCCACCTTGTCCCAGTCGGGGGAATCGCCGTTGATCGAGTAGTAGACCTTGGTCTTGGGGCGGTTCTGCCGGATCCACTTGAACAGGTGGTAGCTGTTGTCCTGGGCGGTGTCCTCGCGTTCACCGATGATCCAGATGCCCCGGTTGTGCAGGTAGGGGTACGTCAGCCAGTACATGAGGCGGGTGCGCCAGCCGGGCCGTCCGGGCAGCGAGTTGCGCAGCTCCCACTTGAAGCGGCGCAGCTTGTCCTTGGACCGGGCCGCGAAGCCGCGTACCCAGCGGACGGTGACCTGCTCGTCGTCGTCGATGGACAGGACGAAGCGCTGCCGGCCCTCGGTGTGGACGCCCTTGAAGCGGTGCAGCATCTGGCGGGCCGCCAGCGGGACGTCGTGGTGGCGGTCCCGGTCGATGACCCGGATCACCATGCTCAGCTCGGTGTTGGCCAGCTTGTCGAGGGTGCCCGGGCGGGCGGTGGCGCGCCAGCCGGAGAACCAGTCCTGGTTCTTGCGGGTGCGCCAGCGGTCGCGGCGGTAGTTCTGCTCCAGGGGGAGCGTCACCTCGCGCTGCCCGTCGGAGAGCACGAGCTGGATCCGGTTGGTGTACCGGGCGTTGATGTCCACGCCGGAGAGGACGAGGAGCCCCTCGAAGTGGATCTCGCCGTCGGTCCAGTCGAAGGTCTCCAGGACGGCGCTGGCCCGCGGAACGCGCAGCAGCGTGGTGCGCACCGGGTCGGACACGAGTCTTCGGTAGACGCCCTCTTCGTCGAGGAAGAGCGTGGGAAGGTACTCCGGCGCTCCCAGCGGGTCCGCGAAGAGGTCGAGGTTGCCCGTGACGATCGCGTGGTGCTGGACCTTGGACTGCGGGTGGACGGCGTACTGGAGGATCACGTCGTCGGGGATCTGGCTGTAGACCGAACCCAGCAGGGGCAGGACCGAGGCGAGCTCGGGCCTGCTCATGATGCGGTGCATGTTGCGCACGTAGGGCTGGAGGGTACGGACGACGAAGCGCTGGGCCAGGACGACGGTCCGCGGCGGGGCGCCCTGGACCGAGGCCAGGACGTGCGCGGCCAGCCGGACCCGGTCCACCGTCTTGACGGGGTCGTTCCAGGGCGAGTCGAAGAGCGAGTTCTGGTTCTCCTCGTCCCGCTCGAAGAAGCGGGCGTTCTGCGCGATCGCCACGCTCCGCGCGTACAGCACGGCCGGGACGGTGAACCAGTCGTCCTCCAGGCCAGGGCCCGGGCCTCCGCGGAAGCCGTGCTCCCGGATGTAGGAGGTCTTGAACAGCTTCCCGCCCAGCAGCGTGGAGAAGACGAGGTACGGCGCGTCGGACAGGCGGCGGACCGAGGTCTTGGAGGTGAAGTACCGCTGCCACGGCTCGTCGTCGCTGCGCCAGGGGCCGGGGAAGTTGTCCGCCTGGCCGGCGACGACGTCGGCGCCCTTGACCCGGCGGCCGGCCGAGAGCAGCCGGCCGATGGAGTCCTCGCCGAGGATGTCCCGGGCGCGCGAGAACATCACGTAGGGGGCGACGGCGTACTGCAGGCCGTGGTCGAAGGCCGCGCTGGCGCCGAGGCTGTGCTGGGTGACGACGCCCGCGTTGGGGTAGTAGGCGGCGAAGGCCGCGAGCTGCCGTGCGGTGCTGTCGTTCGACCCGTCGTCGACGAACACCACCTGGGTGCGGGCGAAGCTGCGCTGGGCCACGAGCGAGGAGAGGAACTCGCGCAGGTGGTACTCGTCGTTGTGGCAGTGGACCACGAGCGTGGCGGCGTAGCTCTCGGGCAGTTCCACGGGCCCGGTGGGGGCGACGTCCTGCCACCACAGCCACGGGGTGCCCCGGTCCGAGGTCTTGACCCGCTGTTCCCCGGTCTCCGGGCGCAGGCCCAGGTTGCCGCTGACGGTCTCGTAGACCTCGAAGACGCCCGCGTCGCAGGAGTGCCGCATGCTGCTGACGTCGACGCCGCTGATGTTCAGCGCCGTGGAAGCGCGCTCGCCGGCGTGCCGGAGCTGGACGAAGAAGTTCCAGTTGCCGACGCGCTCGGTCTTGTCCAGGGTGGACTTGAGGTCGATGGTGGTGTGGTACCGGATCCAGTCCTTGTCGATCTCCACACCGGAGACGGGGAAGTGGTGGTCGGCCTTGGTGCTGCGGCGGCGCAGCACGGCGATGATCTCGACCTTGTCGTCGGCGGCGAACCGGCTGAACTGGTTGCGGATCGCGCCGGAGATGTGCAGCTCGCCGTCGACCATCTCGATCGACGCGGCCTTGTTGTACATGCGGGAGTCGGCGAGCTTGTGCCCGGTCAGCTCCAGCTCGGTGACTTCGAGGAAGCGCTCGGCATTGGGGTAGCCGAGCAGCGACCCGGACCAGAACACCCTGCCGTCGCGCTCCACGATGTCGGAGCTGATGACGCTGCGGCGCTTCATGTAGTCGGAGGCCGACACGGCGATGTCGACGCGTCCGTGCATGAGGCCGAAGGCGCGGATGCGCTCCATCGGGCCGCACAGTTCGAAGGTGCCGGGGTCGAGGCTGTGCAGGTACGGGGCCACGGCCGCGAGGAACCCGCTGTGGAAGGCGTGGTCGCCGGTGCGCAGCTCGGGCGTGTAGAGCCGCAGGTCGTGCGAGAGGAACTTGGAACCCTTGCGGGCCAGCAGGTCCGGGCGGCCGACGCTGCGCAGGAAGCTGTCGGTGTACTGGTGCACCAGGACGCGGTCGCTGATGCTGCGCAGCTCGTGGCGGCGGTTGGTGATCGACGGCTGGTCGGACTCCCGCTCCCACATCCACCGGTAGACGGGGGTGGCGAGGATGGTGAAGGAGCGCGCGTAGAAGTTCGCGACCGTGGAGAAGTAGGTGTCCTCGAAGTAGACGCCCTCGGGGAAGCGGATGCCGTGGTTGTCGAGGAAGTCCCTGCGGTACAGCTTTCCGGCGGCGATCGGGTCGTCGATCAGCTCGGGCATGCCGCCCAGGCCCGCGACCGTCTGGTCGGCGGGGTAGAGCTGGGGCTGCCAGACGGTGAGCTCGTCCGTGGCGTGGTTGATGCGCACGACACGGCCGGCGGTGATCTCGGAGCCCGTGACGAGCGCCGAGGACAGGAGCGTCTCGGCCGCCTTGAGCGGCAGCTCGTCGTCCGCGTCGAGGAACATCACGAACTGGCCGGAGGCCGCCTCGATGCCGTTGTTGCGGGGTGCGCCGCAGCCGCCGCTGTTCTGCGGCCGCTCGATGACCCGCACGCGCCCGTCCTGGGCGGCGAACTGGTGGGCGAGGGCCAGGGTGCCGTCGGTGGAGCGGTCGTCGACGACGAGGACCTCGATGCCGCGGTGCGTCTGCCCCAGGGCCGACTGGAGGGCCCGCGCCAGCGTGGCGCTGGCGTTGAAGGCCGGTATGACGATGGTGACGCCGTAGTGCGATATGTCGACCGGGAAGCTCATCGAGAGTAGTGCTCCGGTTCGACGTAGCCCGGCCGCAGGGCCTGGGCCGGAATCTTGGAGAGCTGCATGGTGTCCGTCACGGCGCCCGTGTACTCGTTCGGGTAGGGCGCGGGGTACGGCACGAAGCCCGGGTCCTCGTACGGCTCGGGGGCGGGGAACCGCTGGGCGGCCTCCACGACCTCCTGCAGCTCCTCATCGCCGCGGCGGCGGTGACGGCCGGCGTGCAGGTGCGGGGCTATGGAGCCGGCGCGCGAGGGGATGTTGCCCGGGTCGAGGCGTTCCATCGTGCGCGTGAAGTCGCGGGTGGAGAGCCAGAACTTGAACATGATGACGAGCTCGAAGCCGCCCATCAGCACGGCCGACGCGGCCGTGGTCCACAGGATGTGGCCGATGACGGGGCCGATGATGAAGATGAACATCTGGAACTCGATGCCGCTGATGAGGTGCGGCCGGATGCGGCTCTGCACCAGGGCGTGGCGGAACCGGGCGTACCAGGGGAACCGCGTGCGGAACTGCTCGTGGAGGTCGATGACCTCGGACTGCTCCGCCTGCGCGCTCTGGGCCTTGAGCTCGTCCGCCTGTCCCAGGGGGTTCTCGCGCAGCAGGTCCTCGATGAAGACGACCTTGCGCTCCTCCTCCTCGACCCCCTGCTCCGCCTGGCGGGCGAGGGTGACGGCTTCGATCTTGCCGCGCATGGACATGCGCATCTTGTAGATCTGGAGGGCGTCGACGTAGCGGAGCATGTCGAGGAAGATCACGACCAGGGCCGCGAGCAGGTAGACCTCTTCGTCGTGCTGCAGGAACTGCCCGCCCATCAGGGCGAGCGCGCAGAACAGGACGCGGATGCGGTCGAAGACGTAGTCGAGCCAGCCGCCGAAGACGGTGCCGTTGCCCTTGAGGCGGGCGAGCTTGCCGTCGATGCAGTCGAGGATGAAGCTGAGGTGGTAGAGCGCCGCGCCTATGCACAGCGACATCCAGTCGGCCTGGAGGAAGAAGAAGGCCGAGCCGAGGCCCACGAAGAGAGCGGCCCACGTCACCCGGTTCGGCGTGACGAAGTTCCACCGCGCCAGGACGACGAGCATGCGCGTCGCTATCGGGTCGACCAGAAGGACCGTCCACCAGGCGTCCCGCTTTTTGCAGGTGAGCTTCTGGACGGCCTTCAGAGACAGCTTGGACATAACCCCTCAGTCGTCGACACAGTGAACCGGGCGTGCAGGCGGGACCTTCACCCTGTGATCACTCGTGACGGCAAGTGGCCGCCACTGTGACGCCAACCGTCCACTTATGGTTCAGGTAAAGGGCGTTCTTTGACCTTACCAACACGTCGATGACGCGAGCTAGCGCGCAAGTCGACAGCTACCGTCGTCAAACCCACATATGAATTGACGAAACGGCCGCTATAGGACACTCCACGGAGTGAACTCCAGGCCATCAGATCCCAGTTGCTGCCGGGCCACCCGCAGCCTTCCGTCCATCCCCACCGTGACGATCACCACACGGCCCCGGGCGTCGAAGGCGGCCGCGGGCGGGACGATCGAGCGCTCGCCCGATTCGGACCACCACACTCCCGTATCCGGGCGCCCGTCCGGGTGGGCGCCGATCGACGGCACTCCCCCGTGGCCCCCGCGCACGAGCACGGTGCAGCCCCAGCCCTGGATGTCGGCGCCCGCCACCCCGGTGACCGGGCCGTCCCCGTCGGGCCCGCCGAGGCCGATCGGCGCGTGCGCACCCGGCCACCAGACGCAGACCTCGTTCGTCATCGAGTAGCGGAACCGCACCAGCCCGGACTCCGGAGCCGCCGAAAGGCTGCCGGGGCGCAGGCTCACCGGGATCCGGCTGTCCTCCTGCCACGCCGAGGCCGGGTCCCCGAGGTACCAGTGCACGGCGGCGTCCGCGTCGCGCGCCCGGGCCACCAGGTGCACACCGCCGTCCGGCGCCGCGAAGGCGGTCATCTCGTCGGCCACCTTCTGCCCGCGCAGGGCGTCCCAGCGGCTCAGCGCGCCCTTCGGCGACTGCTTGCGCACGCTGACACCGTGTCCGAAGTTGCGGACGAAGACGTGCATGAAGCCGTCGCCGGAGAAGGCGGCGGCCGGGAAGCCGACCGAGCGGGCCACCTGCCAGTTCGGGGCGTGGGGGTTGCCCAGCGGGACCCAGGGCCCGAGGGGCCGGCCGGTCTGGTACTGGGCGGCGCACACCACCTCGATGTCAGCGCCGCCCTCCTTGCGCTTGGTCCGGCTCAGGCCGATCAGGTACGCGTAGCCGTCGGGCCCCTGCAGCACGTTCAGCCCGGGCATGAGCTCCGGTCCCCCGAGCAGCTCGGGTCCGCTCCACGGCTCGGCCTCGGTGCGGCCCTCGGTCCACCGCACGACACCGGCGGCCGTGGGCAGGTAGGCGGACAGCCGGCCGTCCTTGCCGCTGACCAGCCATTTGGCGGGCATCGGATACCGGGCGGCGCTCTCGGGAGGCAGTGCGGCGTCCGATCCGGCCCGGCGGCAGTCGACGAAGACGGGGGTGCCGACGTCCAGCTGGTAGCGGCGGGCGGCCCTGAGCGCGCTGCGCGCGGCCCGGCCTCGCGCGGCCGGCTCGTTGACGATGGGGAGCTTGCGCTCGGTGTCGAAGGAATCGTGCGCGGGATCCGGGTCGAGGGTCCGTACCCGTACGGGACCGGTCTCGTGGAGGACATCGAGGATCTGCCCTGTGATGTTCCCCGCTCCGGCGTCGAGCACGAAGGGCTCTCCGGAGAACCTGCAGCCGCGCCGGGCAGCCCCGGCCATGGCCGATTCCAGCGCCCGGTACTCGGTCGCGCTGCCGTCCGCGAGGCAGACGACCTCGATCACCGCACCGTCCGGCTCGGAGGCGATCAGAGGGATCGCCTCCCCGGGCGTGGCAACGACGATCACCACCGGAGCGGCCTGGACCGCCGCACCTCGGGGGGCCGCCGACGTCTGCTCACGGGAGGTGTCACCGCGTCTCGCACGACGTCCGGTTGATCGGACCATTGCTCTGCTCCCCCTTCCTCTCACGGACTGCGCACATCTGTCCCACACCGGCCACGAAGACGATAGGCGCTCTCCCGTTCGAGTTGGAAATCTGCCTATAGTGCAGCGGCATCCGGCCCACCGCGCCGTCCGTCAGCCGACCGAGGCCCTGAGGATTCGAGCAGTATGACCCAACAGACCGCCACACCCAGTCACCGGAGCACCGGGCGGCGAGGAGTGCGTCCGCCCAGGTCACGCGGACGCCGCGCGATGAAGATCGTCCTGGTGGTGGTGGTCCTGCTCCTGCTCGGGGCCGCCGGCACGGGCTGGTGGGCATACAACCACCTCAACGGAAACATCGACAGCGTCGACCTGAACCAGCAGATCGGCGCCGACAACCGGCCGGCGAAGGTTCCGGACAGCGGGCAGAACATCCTGGTGCTCGGCTCGGACTCGCGCGACGGCGCCAACGGTGAGCTCGACAAGGGCGACGTCAGCGGCTCCCGCTCGGACACCAACATGCTGGTGCACATACCCGAGGGCCGTAAGAAGGCCACCGCGATCAGCATCCCCCGTGACACCCTCGTGACCCGGCCGGACTGCAAGGACAAGAACGGCAAGACGATCGCCGGCGCGAACCGCGTCATGATCAACGGCGTCATCGGCACCGCCGGCCCGGCCTGCGTCGTCAAGACCATCGAGAAGATGTCCGGCGTCCGCATCGACCACCTGGTGAAGGTGGAGTTCGCCGGCTTCAAGGAGCTCGTGGACGCCCTCGGCGGCGTGGACGTCACCCTCGACAAGCCCATCAAGGGCGGTCTGAACCTCGACGCGGGCACGCACCGCCTCAACGGCACGGACTCGCTCAAGTTCGTTCGCACCCGCCACGGTTACGGCGACGGCAGCGACCTCGGACGCATCGATCTGCAGCAGAAGTTCATGATCGCGATGCTGTCCGAGATCAAGAAGCAGGACGTCCTCAGCAGCCCCGCCCGGCTCTACAAGCTCGCCGACGCCGGCACCAAGGCGCTGACCACCGACGCCGAACTCGACTCCCTCAAGGGTCTGTCGGACTTCGCCCAGAGCATGAAGGGCGTGGACCCGGAGACCATGGAGACGATCATGCTCCCGGTCGCCTACGACAAGATCGACATCAACCGCGTCGTCGCCGTGGAGCCGCAGTCCGGCCAGCTGTGGGAGGCCCTGCGCAACGACCAGCCGATCCCGGCCTCGGCGAAGAAGTCCCCCGCCACCGGCGGCTGACCCGCCCCGCCTCCGTCGCGTGGCGCCGGCCCCCCGCGGGCCGGCGCTACGCGCCGTTCGCGCCCAGCTCCGCACGCCAGTCGCCGCTCGTGTGCCACTGCCCCGGCGGGTACTCGAACCGCACCTCACCGAGGAGCACGAACCCCGCCGCGCGGCACACCGCGCTGGACGCCGCGTGGTCGACGGCCGGGAAGGCGTGCAGGTGGCGGCGGGTGCCGTGGACGCCCGCGTGGGCGATGACCGCCCGGGCCGCGCGGGCCGCGAGGCCCCGGCCCTGGAACTCGGGGAGGATGCCCCAGCCGGCCTCATAGACCTCCTCCCCCTGCCAGTGGCGCTCCCAGAAGCCGACGCTGCCCACGCTCTCGCCGTCGGCGACGACCCGGAACATCCGCCCGGCCCCCGGCTCCCGCGCGCTCAGCGCCAGGTAGCGCCGGTGCCGGTCGCGGAGCTTGGCCTCCGTCTCCGGGCCGCCCAAGTGCTCCGTCATGGCCGCCTCGTTCTTGCGCAGCAGCAGCCAGAAGTCGTCTTCCGCCCAGGGTTCCAGTCCTACGGTGATCTCCATGCCCCCACCGTAGAACGCGCTCAGCGGCCCTCGCGCGCCGCGTTCGGTGTCATGCCCTCGCCCCGGCCCAGCCGGCTGTGCTTCTTCCCGTAGAGGTAGTAGACGGCGATGCCGATCACCATCCAGATCCCGAAGCGCAGCCAGGTCTCGGCCGGCAGGTTCAGCATCAGCCAGACCGACGCGGCGATCGACAGGATCGGCACGAGCGGCACCCACGGGGTGCGGAAGGCCCGGTGCAGGTCGGGCCGGGTGCGGCGCAGGACCATCACGCCGAGCGCGACGACGACGAAGGCGAAGAGGGTGCCGATGTTCACCAGGGTCGCCAGCTCGTTGATGCTGGTGAATCCGGCGACGATCGCGATGATCACGCCGAGCAGGATCGTCGGCCTGTAGGGCGTACGGAACTTCGGGTGCGTCCGCGAGAAGAACCGCGGCAGCAGTCCGTCGCGGCTCATCGCGAAGAACACCCGGGTCTGGCCGAGCAGCAGGATCATGCAGACCGTGGTCAGGCCCACGGCGGCGCCGAAGCTGATGATGCCTCCGTAGACCGGATGGCCGGCGGATTTGAAGGCGTCGGCCAGCGGGGCGCTGACGGAGAGCTCCTTGTAGTTCTGCATGCCGGTCACCACGATCGAGACCGCCACGTAGAGCACGGTGCAGATGATCAGCGAGCCGAGGATGCCGCGCGGCATGTCCCGCTGCGGCAGCTTGGTCTCCTCGGCGGCGGTGGCCACCACGTCGAAGCCGATGAAGGCGAAGAAGACCACGGAGGCGGCGGTGAAGATGCCCATGATGCCGAAGTTGGTGGGCTCGTAGCCGAAGATGAGCTGGACGAGCGGGGCGTCCAGTCCGGAGCCGCCCTTCTGGGCTTCGGCCGGCGGGATGAACGGCGTGTAGTTGGACTTCGTGATGAAGAACGCGCCCGCGATGATCACGATGAGCACCACCGTGACCTTGATCGCGACGACCACCGCGGTGATCCGCGCGGACAGCTTCACCCCGACGACCAGGATCGCGGTGAGGACCAGGACCAGGACGAAGGCGAGCAGGTCGAAGCTGCCGCCCGGAACGTCGGGCCCCTGCAGCGCGGCGGGCAGGTGGACGCCGGCGTTGTCCATGAGCGAGCGGACGTACCCCGACCAGCCGACGGCCACGACCGCGGTGCCGAGCGCGAACTCCAGCACGAGGTCCCAGCCGATGATCCAGGCGGGCAGCTCGCCGATCGAGGCGTACGAGAAGGTGTACGCGGATCCGGCCACCGGGACGGTGGAGGCGAACTCGGCGTAGCACAGGGCGGCCAGCGCGCACACGATGCCGGCGGCGACGAACGCGAGGGCCGTGGAAGGTCCGGCGGTCTCCTTCGCGACCTTGCCCGTCAGGACGAAGATGCCGGTGCCGATGATCACGCCGACGCCGAAGACGGTCAGGTCCCAGGAGGAGAGCGACTTCTTGAGCGCGTGTTCCGGCTCTTCCGTGTCGAGGATCGACTGTTCGACCGATTTCGTACGGAAGGGACTCTTCAGGTTCCTACTCACCGACGCACCTCCGCTGGGCAGACCGCATCGAAACGAAACGGGCCGGAAGGCCCACCCTTCAAGGGTGAACCTCCCGGCCCGTGGCGTGCAACCGCAGATGATCAGTCGCGGCGGTCGCAGGGGTCGGCCGAGAGCCGTCCCGCCGCTCAGTCGACGGCGGCGGCCGGCTCGCTCTCGTAGCGCCCGTCCAGCTTGGCCACCAGGCCCGTGACCTGCCGCGCGATGTCCGGGGCGGTCAGACCGATCTCGGCCATGACCTCCTTGCGCGTGGCGTGGTCCAGGAAGCGCTGCGGAATGCCGAAGTCACGCAGCGGTACGTCGACCCCCGCGTCCCGCAGTGCCTGCGCCACGGCGGAGCCGACACCGCCGGTACGGCTGTTGTCCTCCACGGTGACGACCACGCGGTGGCGGTCGGCGAGCGGGGCCAGAGCCTCGTCCACCGGCTTGACCCAGCGGGGGTCGACCACGGTCGTGGAGATCCCCTGCTTGTCGAGGAGGTCGGCGATCTCCAGGCACATCGGGGCGAGCGCGCCGACCGAGACGAGCAGTACGTCCGGCCGGGTGACCTCGTCGGCCGGACGGCGCAGCACGTCCATGCCGCCGATCTTGCCGATGGCCGGCACGGCGGGGCCGACGACGCCCTTGGAGAAGCGCACGACGGTCGGCGCGTCCTTCACCAGGACGGCCTCGTTCAGCTGCGCGCGCAGCTGCTCGGCGTCGCGCGGGGCCGCCAGGCGCAGGCCCGGGACCACCTGGAGGATGGACATGTCCCACATGCCGTTGTGGGAGGCGCCGTCGGTGCCGGTGACACCGGCACGGTCCAGGACGAAGGTGACCCCGCACTTGTGCAGGGCCACGTCCATCAGGACCTGGTCGAAGGCGCGGTTGAGGAAGGTCGCGTACACCGCGAAGACCGGGTGGGCGCCGCCGGAGGCCAGGCCCGCCGCCGAGGTGGCGCCGTGCTGCTCGGCGATGCCGACGTCGAAGATCCGGTCCGGGTAGGCGTCGGCGAACTTCTTCAGGCCGACGGGCTGGAGCATGGCCGCGGTGATGGCGACGATGTCCTTGCGCTCCCGGCCCAGCTTGACCATCTCGTCGGCGAAGACGGAGGTCCAGCTGGCGGCGTCGGTGGAGACCGGCAGGCCGGTGTCCGGGTGGATCACGCCGACCGCGTGGAAGCGGTCGGCCTCGTCCTGGACGGCCGGCTCGTAGCCCCGGCCCTTCTGGGTGAGGCAGTGCACGATGACCGGTCCGCTGAAGCGCTTGGCGCGCTGCAGGGCCGATTCCAGGGCCTCGATGTCGTGCCCGTCGATGGGCCCGATGTACTTCAGGCCCAGGTCCTCGAACATGCCCTGCGGGGCGATGAAGTCCTTGAGGCCCTTCTTGGCGCCGTGCAGGGTCTCGTAGAGGGGCTTCCCGACGACCGGGGTGCGCTCCAGGAGGTCCTTGCCGCGGGCCAGGAAGCGCTCGTAGCCGTCCGTGGTGCGCAGGGTGGCCAGGTGGTTCGCGAGGCCGCCGATGGTGGGGCCGTACGAGCGCTCGTTGTCGTTGACGACGATCACCAGGGGGCGGTCCTTGGCGGCGGCGATGTTGTTCAGCGCCTCCCAGGCCATGCCGCCGGTGAGGGCTCCGTCGCCGATGACCGCGGCGACGTGGTGGTCCTCCTTGCCGAGCACCTCGTTGGCCTTCGCGAAGCCGTCGGCCCAGCCCAGCACGGTGGACGCGTGCGAGTTCTCGATCACGTCGTGGTCGGACTCGGCGCGCGAGGGGTAGCCCGACAGGCCGCCCTTGGTGCGCAGGCCGCCGAAGTCCTGGCGGCCGGTGAGCAGCTTGTGCACGTAGGCCTGGTGGCCGGTGTCGAAGAGGACCTTGTCCTTGGGCGAGTCGAAGACCCTGTGCAGAGCGATCGTCAGCTCGACGACACCGAGGTTGGGGCCGAGGTGCCCGCCGGTCTTGGAGACGGCGTCGACGAGGAAGGTCCTGATCTCTGCGGCGAGCCTGTCGAGCTCCTCCTGGCTGAGCCGGTCCAGATCGCGCGGTCCCTTGATGCGGGTCAGCAGCACCCGTGCCTCCTTGCAGTCGCTTGCTGGTCTGCCGAGTCTAATCTTCGCCACTTGGGCGTTAGTGAAGCGCGGTCCCGGTCAGGTCACACCTTTGTCATACCTGTACACATCAGCACGGAGTCACACCCGCCAAATGGGGGTATACCCGCACATCTGTACGTACACGCTCACGCGCAGGTGCCCGGTGCCACATGAAGTGGCACCGGGCACTGTGACGGTTCTTACCGCCGCATCACGCTCCGCGCACGCCGGTCAGGCGCGCCCGGCCGTCTTCTGCGTCTTGCGGGTGATCGAGTCGATCACCACGGTGGCGAGGAGGACCGCGCCCGTGATCATGTACTGGATCGGCGTCGCGATGCCCTCCAGGGCCAGACCGTACTGGATGGAGGTGATGACCATGACGCCGAGGAGGGCGTTCCAGGTCCGGCCGCGTCCGCCGAAGAGGCTGGTGCCGCCGATGACGGCCGCCGCGATCACGTTCATCAGCAGGTCGCCGGCGCCGGCGCTCTGGTTCGCCGCCGCGATCTTGGAGGCCCAGAAGAGGCCGCCGATGGCCGCGAAGGTGCCGGCGATCGCGAAGACCGTGATCCGGACCCGGTTGACGTTGATGCCGGCGCGCCGGGAGGCCTCGACGCTGCCGCCGAGGGCGAAGACCTGGCGGCCAAAGGTGGTGCGCCGCAGGAGGAAGTCCGTGCCGACCAGGGCCAGCAGGAAGAGCACGATCGCCAGCGGCAGGCCCTTGTACTGGTTGAACACCATGGCCGGACCGAAGGTGAACACCGCGAGGAGCCCGGTGCGCAGCAGGATCTCGCCGAGCGGGCGGGAGGGGACCCCCGCGGCCGCGCGGCGCCGGTTGTCGGAGAACGTGGCGAGGAAGTACCCCGCCACGGCGAGGGCGGCGAGCCCGTAGCCGACGGCCACGTCCGAGAAGAAGTACGTGGTCAGCTGCCCGACCACGCCCTCGGAGTCGAGGTTGATCGTGCCGTTGCTGCCGAGGATCTGCAGCATGGCGCCGGACCAGAAGAGCAGGCCCGAAAGGGTGACCGCGAAGGCCGGGGCGCCGATCTTGGCGAAGAAGAAGCCGTGGAGGGAGCCGATCAGGGCGCCTCCGGCGATCGCCGCGAGGATGGCCAGCCATTCGTTGACGCCGTTGGTGACCGAGAGGACGGCCACGATCGCGCCCGAGACACCGCTGACCGAGCCGACCGAGAGGTCGATCTCACCGAGCAGCAGGACGAAGATGATGCCGACCGCCATCATGCCGGTGGCCGTCATCGTGATCGCGATGTTGGTGAGGTTCTCGGCGCCGAGGAAGTTCGAGTTCAGGCCCTGGAAGATGCTCCAGATGATGATCAGGCCGAGGACGACGGGCACGGAGCCCAGGTCGCCGGCCTTGAGCTTGCGGCCGAACTCGTTCACGTACCCGGCGAAGCCCTGCTCGCGGACGAGCAGGCGGGGGTCCACGGCCGGAATGGCGTCGTGGGCGGCAGCCGGGTTGACGGGGTCTATGTGCTGGGTGCTCACTTGCGGGCCTCCCCTGTGCGGGCCGCCCGGCGGGTCACGGCGTTGTCCGTGGCCCCGGTGATGGCGGAGATGATCTCTTCCTGCGACGTGTCCTTCACGGAGAAGACGCCGTTGTTGCGGCCCAGCCGCAGGACGGCCACCTTGTCGGCCACGGCCTTCACATCGGCCATGTTGTGGCTGATGAGGATGACGGCGTGACCGCGCTCGCGCAGCCGCTCGACCAGGTCGAGCACCTGTGCGGTCTGCTCGACGCCGAGGGCGGCGGTGGGCTCGTCGAGGATCACGAGCTGGGGCTCGCCCAGCATGGAACGGGCGATCGCCACGGTCTGGCGCTGGCCGCCGGAGAGCGAGGCGATGGGGATGCGGACACTGGGGATCCGGATGGACAGGGTGGTCAGGAGCTCGCGTGCGCGCCGCTCCATCTCCACCTCGTCGAGGATGCCGCGCCGCTTGAGCTCGCGTCCCAGGAAGAGGTTGCCGACGACGTCGATGTTGTCGCACAGCGCGAGGTCCTGGTAGACCGTCGCGATGCCCAGGTTCTGGGCGTCGTGGGGCTTGGTGATCGAGACCGGACGGCCCTCCCACTCGATGACTCCGTCATCGATGGGGTGCACGCCGGCGATCGTCTTGACCAGCGTGGACTTACCGGCGCCGTTGTCGCCGACGAGGGCGACCACCTCGCCGGAGTGGATCTCGAGTTCTACGTCGGTGAGGGCCTGAACGGCGCCGAACCGCTTCGAGACCCCGCGCAACGCCAGTACGGGCGCAGCGGACACATGAACCATCTCCTTGCCGCCTGACCGGCGGGGATGTCGTGCAAAAGAGCAGGACCACGGGGGGATTTGAGAGAAAGCGAAGGTGCTTGAGAGAAACGTTTCTGTCCGGCGCCCCGCCGGTGGCGGGATGGAGGCGGGAGCGCCGGACAGGTATGGGGGCCGCTCGGCGGACCGAGCGGCGGGGGCCTACTTCAGGCCGATGGCGGCGCAGGCGGCCGCGTACTTGTCGGTGCAGATCTCGTCGGCCGTGTAGACGTTGTCACGGATGACGGTGTCCTTGACGTTCGCCTTGGTCAGCGAGACGACCGGGATCAGCAGGGACGGGACGCCCTTGGTGGTGGGGCTGTCGACCTTCGCGGTGGCGGTGGTCGCGATCGGCTCGCCCTTGGCGAGGGCCACGGCCATCTTCGCGGCGGCCTCGGCCTCGGGGGCGTACGGCTTGTAGACGCTCATGAACTGCTCGCCCGCCACGATCCGCTGCACACCGGCGAGTTCGGCGTCCTGGCCCGTGACCGGGGGCAGGGGGGACACGCCGGCCGCCTTGAGGGCGGTGATGATGCCGCCGGCCATGCCGTCATTGGCGGAGTAGACGCCGATGACCTTGTCCTTGCCGAGCGCCGAGAGCGCGGCCGCCATGTTGGTGTTGGCGTTCTCCGGCTTCCACTCGACGGTGTCGTACTCCTTGCCGACGTTCACCTTGCCGTCGAGGACGGAGTGCGCGCCCTTCTTGAACAGCGCGGCGTTCGGGTCGGTGACGGAGCCGTTCATCATGACGATCTGGCCGGCCTTGGCCTTGTCGCCCAGGGCCTCCAGGAGCGCCTTGCCCTGGACCTTGCCGACCTCTTCGTTGTCGAAGGAGGTGTAGGCGTCGATCGGGCCCTCGGCGAGGCGGTCGTAGGCCACGACCGGGATGCCGGCCTCCTTGGCCTTCTTGACCGAGCCGGCGATGGCCTTGGAGTCCACCGCGTCGATGATCAGGACGTTCACCTTGTTGGTGATCATCGTGTCGACCTGCGAGTTCTGCGTGGTCGCGTCCTGCTTGGCGTTGGCGTAGACGACCTCGCCCTTGCCCGCGGTGAGCTCCTTGACGGCCTTCTCGATGAGCGGCTTGTCGAACTTCTCGTAACGCGCGGTCTGGTTCTCCGGGAGGAGCAGACCGACCTTGATCGCGCCGCCCTTGACCGCTCCGGAGGCGTTGTCCTTCTTGTCCCCGGACTCCTTCGCGCTGCCGCAAGCGGCGAGCGAGACGGCCATGGTGCCGGCGGCAACGGCGACGGCGACTCTGCGCATACGCGTGTTCATTACTTGAACCTCCCTGACGAGGCCGCAGCACTGCGGCCGAGGTGGATGTGAGTCAACCCCGGCCGCAAGTTTGTCGTCAAGGAGTGAATGCTTAACGAGATGACAACGACGCCATTCGTTATCTAACTGAAGACAAGACGGCGGGAGCTCGCACTCCACTTCCATTTTCCGCCAAAAGTGTCGAATCGCCCATCTCACTCAGTACGAGGGCCAGCGCGCCCAGCACCTCGGCCCGCCCGCCCAGGGACCCCGTGAGCACCGACAATTGCCGGGCGGCACTGGGGATCGCGTACCTCCCCACGGATTCACGGATGGGGGCCAGGACCAGTTCACCGGCGTCCGCGAGGGAGCCTCCCAGGACCACCCGGCTCGGGTTCAGGAGATTGCACAGACTGGCCACGCCGCTGCCGATGTGGCGGCCCACGTCGGTGATGACGCGACGGCAGCCGGGGTCCCCGTCCCGGGCGAGTTCCACCACCCGTTCCATCGTCAACTCCGGTCCGTGGCTGCTCTGCAGGAGCGGCAGCACGTACCGGGCCGCGGCGAAGGTCTCCAGGCAGCCGCGGTTGCCGCAGCGGCAGACGGGACCCGATTCGTCGAGCGTGATGTGCCCGATCTCGCCGGCCGTGCCGCCGGGTCCGCGGTAGATCTGGCCGTTGATGACCAGCCCCGCGCCGACGCCGCTGGCGACCTTGATGTAGGCCAGGTCCTTTACTCCCCGCCCGCTCCCCCAAACGAGTTCGCCGAGCGCCCCGAGGTTCGCGTCGTTGTCCACGTACACCGGTACGCCCAGGCGCTGCGAGAGCTCGCGGCGCGGGTTGATCCCGGCCCAGCCCGGCAGGATCGCGGTGGAGCCGAGGGTGCCGGACTCCAGGTCGATGGGGCCCGGTACGCCGAGCCCGACGCCGATGACCTTGTCGCGGCCGATCCCGATGCCCTCGACCAGCCGTCCCACCAGGGCTTCGGCCCGGTCGAAGCCGTCGACCCAGGAGGCGTCCACGTCCAGCGGCTCGGACTCCTCGGCCAGCACCTGGTGGGCCAGGTTCCCCACGGCCACCCGCAGGTGGGTGTGGCCGAAGTCCACGCCGATCACGATGCCGGCGTCCCCGCTGAGCGAGACGCTGCGCGCCCGCCTGCCCCCGGCGGAGGTGTCCGTGACCTCGACGGTCCCGGCCTCCTTGAGTTCCCGGACGATGTTGGAGACCGTGGCCGCCGACAGTCCGGTGCTCCGGGCGATCTCCGCCTGGGTCAGCGAACCGGCGAGCCGCACCGCCCGTACGACGCGCTCCAGATTGGCGCGATGCAGCGAAGACTGCGATCCGGGAGTCTGCACGACTCATCCACTCCTGCCCATAAGCAACGGCAAGCCGTCGCCCCCCGGCCGGGGTGGTCAGTGGCTGCATGCCCCGACTGACACGAGACCCCGGCGTCTCTCCAACTTGTGAACCTTAAGTCGAGCCTTTGCGCCTCACGACGTCAAGAGGCCGCCGCAGTACGAATCGGTCACTACCGGCCATAAGTATGAGAGAACCTCCATCCTGATCGTGCTACGGTCGCCGTGGCGCTGGTCAACACGGTCTTCACGGCCGGATCGGGCGCCCTCTGTCATGCAAGCGCTACGCAAGGAGGTGTTCGGGATGAGTCCCGATCGAAGTCCTTGCAGCGCTCTCTTCGGCTGAGCTCCCTGAGCGGCCGGTCTCTCTTCGAGTGTGCACGCCCTCGGCCCTTCGCCGCTGCGTTGCGTTTCTGCATTCATCTTCGTAACCCCTTCCGCACGCCCTGACGCTTCCGTCGGGCGCGCGTCATCCATGCCCATCGGCGTGCCTCACGGCCTTACGTGCCGCCTCGCGCCGACCCATGATCACTCCACGTGACCGCGCGGCTTCGTGCTGCCCGGACG
Organism: Streptomyces sp. NBC_00086; assembly: GCF_026343255.1. NCBI lineage: Bacteria > Bacillati > Actinomycetota > Actinomycetes > Kitasatosporales > Streptomycetaceae > Streptomyces > Streptomyces sp. NBC_00086. The sequence goes on from NZ_JAPELZ010000001.1 coordinate 1,704,033, forward strand.
CCGTGGAGGGAGGTTTTTGCCATGACCATGCTCACCCCCCGTACCCCCACGAAGCTCGCACCCCCGGGCCGGGCACGCCGCGAACGCAAGGCGGCCGAGCTGGAGGCCCGTACCCGGGTCGTCGGCGAGCGGCTCGCCGAGGTCAGCGCCCGCCCGGGCGTCCAGGTCCTGCAGGACGTGGACGCCTCCCGCAACGGCCTCACCCACGCCGAGGCCGCGCTGCGCCTGGAGCGCCACGGCTCCAACGTCATCGCCCAGGAGCGCGCCCCGCGCTGGTACGTCCAGCTGGCGAAGGCGTACGCCAACCCCTTCATCGCCGTCCTGATCTTCCTCGCCTGCCTCATCTACTGGCAGGACCCCGAGTCGCCGAGCGTGATCATCCTCTCGGTGATGATCACGATCAGCGGGCTGCTCCGATTCTGGCAGGAGTACCGCTCGGGCCGCGCGGCCGACGCCCTGAAGCAGCTCGTCACCACCACCTGCGCGGTGCAGCGCCGGGCCGGCAGCGGCTCGGGCCCCACCACCTTCGAGATCCCGATGGACCGCGTGGTCCCCGGTGACGTGGTCAAGCTGGCCGCGGGCGACCTGATCCCGGCCGATCTGCGCATGATCACCTCCAAGGACCTGATGGTCAGCCAGGCCGCGCTGTCCGGCGAGTCCCTGCCGGTCGCCAAGGCCGACACCCGGACGGACGACCTCGGCCAGTTCGAGACCTCCGACCCCGTCGAAGCCGACAACATCTGCCTCATGGGCACCTCGGTGACCTCCGGGACCGCCACCGGAGTGGTCGTCGCCACCGGGGCCGGCACCTACTTCGGCTCGATGGCCGGCTCCCTGGTCGGCGAGCGCCCGGAGACCAACTTCGACACCGGCGTGCGCAAGGTCAGCTTCCTGCTGATCCGCTTCATGCTGGTGATGGTCCCCATCGTCTTCGTCATCAACGGCGTCACCAAGGGCGACTGGAACCAGGCGCTGCTCTTCGGCATCGCCGTGGCGGTCGGCCTGACCCCCGAGATGCTGCCGATGGTGGTCTCGGCCAACCTGGCCCGCGGCGCGGTCGCCATGTCCAAGCGCAAGGTGGTCGTCAAGCGGCTCAACGCGATCCAGAACCTGGGCGCCATGGACGTGCTCTGCACGGACAAGACCGGCACCCTCACCGAGGACCGGATCGTCCTGGACCGCTACCTGGACGTGCACGGCTCCCCGGACGACGAGGTCCTGGAGTACGGCTACCTCAACTCGCACTTCCAGACCGGCCTGAAGAACCTGATGGACCAGGCGGTGATCGACCGCGTGGGCGAGGCCGAGGAGGTTGTCGTCGACGCACGGTTCTCGATGGTCGACGAGATCCCCTTCGACTTCGCCCGGCGCCGGATGTCCGTGGTCCTCAACCGCAACAGCATGGTGGGCTCGGCCGGCCGCGCCGAGCACGTCATGATCACCAAGGGCGCCGTCGAGGAAGTCCTCGCCCTGTGCACCCACATGACGGACCGTGGCCGGAAGGTCGAGCTGACCGGACAGCTGCGCCACCACGTCACCCGCATCGCCGAGGACAACAACCGCCAGGGCCTGCGCGTCCTCGCCGTCGCCACCCGCACGATCGGCGCGCCGCGCGACACCTACACGGTCGCGGACGAGAACGAGCTGACCCTGGTCGGCTTCCTCGCCTTCCTCGACCCGCCGAAGGCCGATGCGGCCCGGGCCCTGCAGGGCCTGGCCGACAAGGGCATCGCGGTCAAGGTCGTCACCGGCGACAACGAGCTCGTCGCCGCCCGGGTCTGCGCCGATGTCGGCCTGAGCGTCGGCCACGTCGTCAACGGCAGCGAGATCGACTCCCTCGACGACCCGCAGCTGCGCGCGCTGGCCGCCCGTACGACGGTCTTCGCCAAGGTAAACCCGGTCCAGAAGGCCCGGATCGTTCGGGCCCTGCAGGCCGACGGCCACACGGTCGGCTTCCTCGGCGACGGCATCAACGACGCGGCCGCGCTGCGCGACGCCGACGTCGGCATCTCGGTGGACACCGCCGTCGACATCGCCAAGGAGTCGGCCGACATCATCCTGCTGGAGAAGGACCTGACCGTCCTGGAGCAGGGCGTGATCCAGGGCCGGACCACCTTCGGCAACACGATCAAGTACATCAAGATGACGGCCAGTTCCAACTTCGGCAACGTCTTCTCGGTGCTGGTGGCGAGCGCCTTCATCCCCTTCCAGCCGATGCTGGCGATCATGCTGCTGGTGCAGAACCTGGTCTACGACATCGCCCAGCTGGCCACCCCGTGGGACCGGATGGACGAGGAGTACCTGCGCAAGCCCCGGAACTGGGACGCCAAGGGCATCGGCCGGTTCATGGTCTGCATCGGCCCGATCAGCTCCATCTTCGACATCACGATGTACGTGATCATGTGGAACGTCTTCGCCGCCAACACCGAGGCCCACGCGGCGCTCTTCCAGTCCGGCTGGTTCATCGAGGGGCTGCTCTCGCAGACCCTGATCGTCCACATGATCCGCACCCGCAAGATCCCCTTCATCCAGTCCCGTGCCTCCTGGCCGGTGATGGTGATGACGATCCTCGCGGTGCTGACCGGGCTCTTCCTGCCCTTCTCGCCGCTGGCCTCCTCGCTGGGCTTCGTACCCCTGCCCGCGAGCTACTTCCCGTGGCTGATCGGCGTGCTGCTCGCGTACTGCACGCTCACGCAGCTGCTGAAGACCGTTTACATCCGCAAGTTCGGTACCTGGCTCTAAGAGCCGGCGAGGAAGGAAGAAGGGAGAAGGCCGATGATGCTCACCGAATGGGAGATGGCCGGGCACCTGGTCGCGGCGCTCGGATTCGGGGCGGCCATCGGCCTGGAACGGCAGTGGCGGGCCCGGATGGCGGGCCTGCGGACCAACGCCCTGGTGGCGGGCGGGGCGGCGCTGTTCGTACTGCTCTCGCAGTACGGGTTCATGAGCGAGGTCTCGGAGGTCCAGTACGACGGCTCGCGGGTCGCCGCCCAGATCGTCTCGGGGATCGGCTTCCTGGGCGCCGGCGTGATCATGCGCGACGGGCTGAGCGTCCGGGGCCTGAACACGGCCGCCACCCTGTGGTGTTCGGCGGCCGTGGGCTGCCTCGCGGGCACCGGGATGTTCGTCCTGGCGGCCTGCGGCACGGTGGGCGTGGTGGGGGCGAACCTCCTGCTGCGCCCGCTGGGCCGGCGGATGGACCGCGAGCCGGGGGGCGGGGCCGAGGTGGCCACCGACTTCCACTTCGAGGCCGTGTGCCTGGAGGCGGAGGAGGCCCACATCCGCCACCGGCTGGTCGACGCGCTGGGCCGGCCGGGGTACCAGCTGCGCTCGATCCGCAGCCAGGACGGCCCGGAGGCCGGCCTGGTGACGGTGTCCGCGCTGCTGACCGCCGAGGGCGAAGGGGGCCGGATGCTGGAGGAAGCGGTGAGCAACCTCTCGCTGGACCCCTCCGTCTCGGCGGTCAGCTGGTCGGTCGTGCCCGACCCGTCCGCTGCTTGAGCGGCCGCGCTACTTGATCGTGGCGGAGGTCAGGCCCGCCTGGATCTGCCGCTGGAAGGACAGGTAGACCACCAGCATCGGGATCATCGCGATGGTCACACCGGCGAACAGCACCGGCAGGTCCGTCTCGTAGCCCATCTGGTACTGCAGCTGGATCAGGCCCTGGGTGAGCACGTAGCGCTCGGGGTCCGATCCGGTCTGCGGCTGCATCAGCACGGAGGGGAGGATGTACTGGTTCCACTGCCCCAGGACATTGAATATCCCCACGCTGATCAGGCCGGGCTTGGCCATCGGCATCATCACCTGGAAGAAGATCCGGGTGTGCGAGGCACCGTCGATCACCGCCGCCTCGTGCACGGCCGTCGGCAGCGTCCGGAAGAACGAGTGCATGAAGAAGACGGTGAACGGCATCGAGTACGCCACGTACACCAGGATCAGACCCTGGTACGAGTTGAGCATGTCCAGCCGCTTCACCATGAAGAACAGCGGGACGAGCGCCAGGAAGACCGGGAACATGGCCCCGCTGACGAAGAAGTAGTAGATCGGCCGGTTGCCCCGGAAGGGGTAGCGGGCCAGGACGTACGCGGCCATCGAGCCGAGCAGCATCGTCAGCGGGACCGAGAACACCATCACGATCAGCGTGTTGGCGAAGTAGTCCCCGATGCCCTTGTCCCAGGCACGCCCGAAGGCGTCGAAATGCCAGTTGGACGGCCAGCTCAGGGCCGAACTGCCGATCTGCACGTCGGTCTTGAAGGAGCCGAGCACCAGCCAGATCAGCGGCAGGACGATCAGTATCCCCCACACGGCGAGGAAGCCGTGCGAGAAGACGTTGAGCACCATGCCGTCGGAACCGCTCTTGTTCTTCCCGCGGGGCTGCCCGGTGGCGGCGGAGCGCTTCTTCTCGGCTGCCGCCTCGCCCGGCGCTTTGACAACTGTGGTCATCGTGGTCTCCCGCTAGAACTCGACGTGCTCGCGGCGAGTGGCCCGCAGCGTGATGGCGGAGAGGATCAGGGTGAGGACGAGCATCACGACCCCCATGGCGCAGGCGTAGCCCGCATTGCCGAAGTAGAGGAAGTTACGCATCAGCACCGTCGCCATGACCTCGCTGTGGTGGTCCGGTCCGCCGCCGAACTGGCCCGAGGTCATGGTCGACACGAGGACGAACATGTCCATCGCGGCGATGCCGAGATAGACCGCGGAGGTCTGCACAGAATCCCACAGCAGGGGCAGCGTGACCTTGAAGAAGGTCTGGGCGCGCCCCGCGCCGTCGAGCAGTGCGGCTTCGTAGATGTCCTTGGGGACCGACTGCATGGCCGCCGAGAACAGGACGAGGTAGAAACCGACCCCGTGCCATACGACGACGAGCAGCAGGCACCAGAGGACGAAGTTGGGCTCGTTGAGCCATTCGATGGGGTGGGACGGGTCGACCAGTCCCAGTGTGGTGAGGAAACCGTTCAGCAGGCCCCCCTCGTCACTGCGGTACACGGCTCCGAAGAGCACCGCGAGGATGGCGAGGGAGAGCACCTGCGGGAAGAAGTAGATCACCTTGTAGAGGGCTGATCCCGCCACTCCCTGAACTCCGCCGGCTCCGCTGCGCCCTCCGGCGTTCAGCATGAAGGCGAAGAACAGGGAGATCAGGATGGTGATCGCCGGGACGAACACCAAGAGCAGCAGGTTGTGCAGCAGAGCGCCGCCGAAGACCTCGTCCTTCATCAAGGCCGAGTAGTTGTCCAGCCCGACGAAGTCGAAAGTCGGTGACTGACCCGTCCAGTTGGTGAAGGAATAGCCGAACGTCTGAATGTACGGCCAGATGACAAAGGTCAGGTACAGCGCAAGGGGCAGGATGAGGAAGCCGGCGATGAAGCCGCCCCGCCCCTTGCTGTTTGCTACGTGGCTCATGGTGTCCGTCCCTGGTGTTTCCGGATGCCCGGTGGACGCGGTGTCAGCTGCGCTTGTTGTTCTTGGCGTTCGGGTCCTCGGTCGCCTTGTTTACCGCAGCCTGGGCCCGCTTGATCCATTCCTTGGGCTGGATGCGCTTCGCCATCAGCTCATTGGACGCGTTCTCCAGCTCGGTACCCATCGCGCTGTACCAGTCGCCGTAGCGGTAGTTGAACGTGTTGTCCCCGGCCGCCTTGAGGGCGGCGACGGCCGACTGGGTGCCCGGGCGGAGCTTGACCGCCGGGTCCACGCCGTCCTTGAGGACGGTGAGGGAGTTGGCCTGCTGGGCGAAGAGGGTCGACCACTCGCGGGACAGCATCGAGCGGAGGAACTCCAGGCCACCGGCCTTGTTGGCGGCCTTCTCCGGGACGATGAAGGGCTCGCCGGCGCCGGCGCGGATGGCCTCGAAGGGCAGCTTCGAGCCGGGCAGCACCGGCATCGGCAGGAACTGCATGTCGAAGTCTTCGGGGGTCTGCTTGAGCTGCTCGTTCTCCAGCCAGGAGCCGGAGGTGATGAAGGCGGCCTTGTACTGGTTCCACTGGGTCTGGGACTCGGTGTGCGTCAGGCCGTTGGTGCCCGGCATGAGCAGGTCCTTCTCGACCAGCTCGTAGACCGCCTCGACGGCCTCCAGGGCGATCGGGTTGTCCGCGAAGGCGTTCGGCTCCAGGTTGTCGATCGCCTTCATGGCATCCAGGCCGCCCTTCTTGGCGATCAGGTCCATGATGGCGACGTTGATGTAGTACGGGTACTTGCCCTGGTGGGCCAGACCGCCGATGCCGGCCGCCTTGGCCTTCTGACAGATGTCCATGAACTCGGCCCAGGTCTTCGGCGCGGCCCAGCCCTTCTCCTTGAAGAGCTTGCCCGAGTACCACAGGCCCCAGACCGTGTAGACGTACTGCAGGGCGACGAACTTGCCGCCGATCATGCCGCCTTCGATGGTGCCGGGCATCAGCGTGTCCCGGACCTTCTTGGCCGGGTCGTCGAGCGACGGGGCGTCGAGCACCACGGTGAGGTCGGCGAGCTGGTTGCCCTTGGCGAGCACGTCCAGCTTGATCTGCTGGGCGCCGGAGTCGTCGACGACGTCCGGCGGGTTGCCGCCGTTGAAGCGGGGCTGCAGCTTGGAGGTGATCTCCTGGGTGGAGAGGTGCGAGGAAGTGGTGCCCCACTTCTTGTCGAACGCCGCTTCCCAGGCCTTGGCGTAGTCGTCGCCGTAGCCGCCCTTGAAGACGACCACGTCGAGCTTGCCGCCCTTGGCGACGCCGAACGGGTTCTCCTTGGTGACGGCCACCTTGGACTCGTTGCCCTTGGTGGTCTCTTCGGAGCCGGAGGCGCACGCGGACAGGAAGCTCATCGTCGGTACGGCGATCAGTCCGAGTGCCGCGGAGCGCTTGATCAGGTCCCGGCGGCCGAAGCCCTCACCGTTGCTGTTCTCGCCGTGGGCGGAGGTGGATCCCATGCTCAAGTCCTCGCCTTCGTCAGGAGTGTGAAGGAGGAAGGAAAGTGCGACTGCTGCCGCCCAGCGGACATCACCGCAGGTCCCCGCCATCCCCCCGTCCGAGGCCGCTCGTTTCGCGGTGACCCGGACGGGCACAGGTATAGTCCACTTCCGCTCCTGTGAGCAAGATCATGTACCGGTATGGGCCCCTACTTTTCCGAGTTGAGACCTCACCGTCACCTGAGCCGGACCGTCGGAGCCGCCCGCAGAAACGGAAGGGCCGTACCCCCTTAACGGAGGTACGGCCCTTTGGTGCCGGTATGCGCCGTGTGCTTAGCCGCGGATGAGGTTGCGGAGCACGTACTGCATGATGCCGCCGTTGCGGTAGTAGTCGGCCTCGCCCGGGGTGTCGATGCGGACGACCGCGTCGAACTCCACGCCGGTGTCGGTGGTCACCTTGACCGTGCGCGGGGTGGTGCCGTTGTTCAGCTCCTCCACACCGGTGAAGGAGAAGGACTCCTCGCCGGTGAGGCCCAGGGAGGCCGCCGTGACGCCCTCGGGGTACTGCAGGGGCAGGACGCCCATGCCGATCAGGTTGGAGCGGTGGATGCGCTCGTAGGACTCCGCGATGACGGCCTTGACGCCGAGCAGGGCGGTGCCCTTGGCGGCCCAGTCGCGCGACGAGCCCGAGCCGTACTCCTTGCCCGCCAGGATGACCAGCGGGATGCCGGCGGCCTGGTAGTTCTGCGAGGCGTCGTAGATGAAGGAGACCGGCGCGCCCTCGACCGTGAAGTCGCGGGTGAAGCCGCCCTCGGTGCCCGCCGCGATCTGGTTGCGGAGGCGAATGTTGGCGAACGTACCGCGGATCATGACCTCGTGGTTTCCGCGGCGGGAACCGTACGAGTTGAAGTCGCGGCGCTCGACGCCGTGCTCCGTGAGGTACTTGCCGGCCGGGGTGTCGGCCTTGATCGCACCGGCCGGGGAGATGTGGTCGGTGGTGACCGAGTCGCCCAGCTTCGCCAGCACACGGGCGCCGGCGATGTCGGAGACCGGGGTGGTCTCCATCGTCATGCCCTCGAAGTAAGGGGGCTTGCGCACGTAGGTGGACTGCGGGTCCCACTCGAAGGTGTTGCCCGTCGGGATCGACAGCGCCTGCCACTGGGCGTCGCCCGCGAAGACGTCCTGGTAGGACTTGCTGAACATGTCTTCGCCGATCGCGTTCGCGACGACGTCGTTGACCTCGGCCTCGGTGGGCCAGATGTCCTTCAGGAAGACCGGGTTGCCCTCGGAGTCGGTGGCGATGGCGTCCCGGGTGATGTCCACCTTCATGGAGCCCGCGATGGCGTACGCGACGACCAGCGGCGGGGAGGCCAGGTAGTTCATCTTGACGTCGGGGTTGATGCGGCCCTCGAAGTTGCGGTTGCCCGAGAGGACCGAGGTGACCGCGAGGTCGGCGTCGTTGATCGCCTTGGAGATCTCCTCCTCCAGCGGACCCGAGTTGCCGATGCAGGTGGTGCAGCCGTACCCGACGAGGTTGAAGCCCATCTTGTCGAGGTACGGGGTCAGGCCGGCCTTGTCGAAGTAGTCGGTGACGACCTTCGAGCCCGGGGCCAGGGTGGTCTTGACCCACGGCTTGCGGGCGAGGCCCTTCTCGACGGCCTTCTTCGCCACGAGCGCCGCGGCGACCATGACGTAGGGGTTCGAGGTGTTGGTGCACGAGGTGATCGCGGCGACGGTGACGGCGCCGTGGTCGATCTCGAAGGAGGTGCCGTCGGCCAGGGTCACCGGGGTGGGCTTGCTGGGAACGCCGTTGGCCGCCGCCGGGGAGTCGGACGCCGGGAAGGACTCCTTGCCGGCCTCCTCGTCGTCGGAGACGTAGTTGCGCACGTCCTGGGCGAACTGCTGGGAGGCGTTCGCGAGGATGATGCGGTCCTGCGGGCGCTTGGGGCCGGCGATGGAGGGGACGACCGTGGAGAGGTCGAGCTCCAGCTTCTCGGAGAAGTCCGGCTCGGCGGCCGGGTCCAGCCACAGGCCCTGGGCCTTGGCGTACGCCTCGACGAGCGCGACCTGCTGGGCGTCGCGGCCGGTCAGGCGCAGGTACTTCAGGGTCTCGTCGTCGATCGGGAAGATCGCGGCGGTGGAACCGAACTCCGGCGACATGTTGCCGATGGTGGCGCGGTTCGCGAGGGAGGTGGCGGCGACGCCCTCACCGTAGAACTCGACGAACTTGCCGACGACGCCGTGCTTGCGGAGCATCTCGGTGATGGTCAGCACGAGGTCGGTGGCGGTGGTGCCGGCCGGCAGCTCGCCGGTCAGCTTGAAGCCCACGACGCGCGGGATCAGCATGGAGACCGGCTGGCCGAGCATCGCGGCCTCGGCCTCGATGCCGCCGACGCCCCAGCCCAGTACGCCCAGGCCGTTGACCATCGTGGTGTGCGAGTCGGTGCCGACGAGGGTGTCGGGGTACGCCTGGCCGTTGCGGACCATGACCGTACGGGCCAGGTGCTCGATGTTGACCTGGTGGACGATGCCGGTGCCCGGGGGGACGACCTTGAAGTCGTCGAAGGCGGTCTGGCCCCAGCGCAGGAACTGGTAGCGCTCCTTGTTGCGGCCGTACTCCAGCTCGACGTTCTGGCTGAACGCCTCGGCCGTGCCGAACTTGTCGGCGATGACCGAGTGGTCGATGACCATCTCGGCGGGCGAGAGCGGGTTGATCTTCGCCGGGTCGCCGCCGAGGGCCTTCACGGCCTCGCGCATGGTGGCGAGGTCCACGACGCAGGGAACGCCGGTGAAGTCCTGCATGATCACGCGGGCCGGCGTGAACTGGATCTCCTCGCTGGGCTGGGCCTGCGAGTCCCAGTTTCCGAGCGACCGGATGTGGTCGGCGGTGATGTTCGCGCCGTCCTCGGTACGGAGCAGGTTCTCCAGCAGGACCTTCAGGCTGTAGGGAAGGCGGGCGGAGCCCTCGACCTTGTCCAGCTTGAAGATCTCGTACGACTCGTCGCCCACCTGCAGCGTGCTGCGGGCGTCGAAGCTGTTCGCCGACACGACAGTCTCCTTCATGCATGAATTCGCGCGTATTGCCGCAATCCTGCCGCGAGGCACTCTGGCCTTTCCGCTAAGGTGAGGCTAAGTTAGGTAACCCTTACCAGCGGGGCGGCTGCGGCACGTCCGGGGCAGATATCTCGATGTCGAGATAACTCTAGTACATGCCGGGGGGCCGGGACGAGGCACGCACCCTGAGGCCCGCCGGAACGGTGAGCCGCCCAGTGGATTGCGCATGTCCGGATTCGATGAGCTTGACCAGGGACGAAACCGCCGATTCCGCGATCCGCTCAGGATCGAAGGTGACGGTGGTCACGGCAGGATCGTTCTCGGCGTACGCCGGGTCCTCGCTGGCACAGACCAGCAGCAGGCCCTTCTCCTCCGGGCCGGGGCCGGATCCCGGTACGGGGGACGGGCCGGGGCCTGGGGACGGGTCGGCGCCGGGGATGGCGATGGCGTGGCGCGCGGCGGCGGCCAGCACCTGCCGGCCCCCCGGGTCGTATACGCAGTACACGGCGTCGGGCCGGTCCGGCCCCGCGAAGGCGGAGTCGAAGGCGTGCCCGGCGTCGTCATTGGGGTCGAAGGGGATCACGAGCGGGACCCGGCGCCGCTCGGCGCACCAGTGTTCATAGGCTGAGGTGACGGCCCCGGTGTAGAACTCCCCGCCGTAGCCCGCCTGCAGCGCGATCCGCCGGGCCCCGGAGGCCGCCAGGTGGTCCAGTACCTCGCGCGTGGTGGCGGTGTGGTCGTTGTCCACCCATACGTCGCCCGGCCGCGGATCGGCGGGAGGCCCGTCGAAGACCACCGGCACCCCCCGCGCCCGCAGTGCGCGCAGCACCGGGTCGTCGGCCGGACTGTCGATCAGCAGCATCCCGTCCACCGCCAGGGTGTGCCACAGCGGCTCGGCGCCGCGGTCGGCGGGCAGCGTGGTCAGGGCGTAGCCGTGGGCGTGCGCCGCCGAGGTCGCGGCGAGGAGCAGCCGGGCGTAGTAGGCGATCTTGGCGAAGTCCCAGGCGAAGCCGGCGTACGTGGTCACGGCGATGCCCAGGCTGCGGTTGTGCGGGCCGCGCCGGGCTCCGTAGCCCAGGCCCCCGGCGACCTCGCGCACCCGGCGGCGGGTGGACTCGCCGACGCGGCCGGTGCCGTTGAGCGCGTGCGAGACGGTCGCGGTGGAGACCTCGGCGGCGCGGGCGATGTCGGCCAGGGTCGGACCGGGCACGGGCGCGGGCGCGGGCATCGGGACATGTCCGGGTGCGTGAAGGAAGGGGACGGGCACGGCGCCATCGTACGGATTTCGTCGCCGGAGGCGGCTTCTGGTTAACCCCTTAACCAAACAACGTCCTGCCACACCAACGTTTGGAGTGTGCATGCGTCCTTCTCCCTCCCCCCGGTCCCCGCTGTCCGACCGCTCCCCCCTGTCCCGCCGGGGGCTCCTCGCGGCCGCCGGAGCCGCGGGAGCGGCGGGTCTGCTGGGCGCGGCACCCGCCGCGGCCGCGCCCGCCCCGTCCGCCGGCGGGCGGAACTCGGCCGCGCTGGTGATCCGCAACGCCTCGGTTTTCACGGGGGTCCCCGGGACCGAACGCCGGGGCCCCGTGCGGGCCGTCGCGGTCGGCCGGGACGGGAAGATCCTGGCCACCGGGACCGACGCGGCACTGCGCCGGTACGTGGGCCGGGACACCGAGGTGCTCGACGCCCGCGGCAACACCGTGATGAGCGGGATCCACGACGGCCACGTCCACCCGCTCGGGGCCGGCGAGCGCTCGCTGTCCCCCTCCCTGGAGAGTGCGGAGACCACCCCGGCCGAGCTCCTGGAGATCCTGACCGGCTTCCTCGCCGACACCGGCGGCGCGGGCGCCAAGCCCGACGGCTGGCTGGTGGTCGAGGACTGGAACCCGGTCGGGCTGCTCCCCGTGGGCACCGCTCCGCACCACTCGATGCTGGACGCGCTCCCGACCCGGCGGCCGATCGTCCTGATCGGCGGCGACGGACACAACTGCTGGGCCAATCAGCGGGCCCTGGACATCGCCGGGATCACGGCGGCCACGCCCGACCCGGTCGGCGGCAAGGTGGTCAAGGGCGCGGACGGGAAGCCGACGGGGGTCCTCAAGGACGACGCCCAGGGGCTGGTGCGTCACCTGATACCGGAGCACACCCGCGCCGAGCTGGTCGCGGCGTGCGCCGAGGCGCTGGGGCTGGCCGCCGCGTCCGGGATCACCACGATGATGGACGCCCTGGTGGGGCGCCGCGAACTGGAGCTGTACCAGGCGCTCTCCGCGGCGGGCCGGCTGCCACAGCGGATCGTCCCCGCGATCCGGCTGGACGCGGACCAGGCCAAGGACCCGGCGGGCTCGCTGGCGTACGCGCGCGGCCTGCGGCGGGAGTTCGGGGGCGTGCGGGGCCTCCGCTTCGGGATGATCAAGGTGTTCCTCGACGGGGTCATCGAGTACCCGGCGCAGACCGCCGCCCTGCTGGAGCCGTACCTCGACGGGAACGGCAAGCCGACCGCGAACCGGGGCGAGCTCTACACCTCGGCCGCGGACTACGGCCGGCTCAGCGCCGCCTTCAACCGAGCGGGCTGGCAGATGCACGCCCACGGGCTCGGAGACCGGGCGGTGCGCACCGCCCTGGACGGGTACGAGTACGCCCGCAAGGTGACGGGGCGGCGCGACGCCCGCAACGCGGTGGCGCACCTGCAGATCGTGGACCCCGCGGACCTGCGGCGCTTCGCGCGGCTCGGGGTCGCGGCGTGCATGCAGCTCCAGTGGGCCACGCGGGACACCTGGACGGTGGAGGCGCTGCTCCCCTACATCGGGCCCGAGCGGCACCGGTGGCTGTACCCGGCGCGCAGCCTGGAGAGGGCGGGCGCGCGGCTGGCGGGCGGTTCGGACTGGCCGGTGGACGCCCTGCAGGTGTGGAACCAGCTCCGGACGGCGATCGACCGGCAGGGCGCGGTGGGGGCGGGCGAGCTGTACCGGCAGCAGGAGGCGCTGAGCCGGGACACCACGCTGCGGATGCACACCTCGGGAACGGCGTGGCAGCTCCGCCAGGAGGAGCTGACCGGAACGCTGGAGCCGGGCAAGGCGGCGGACCTGGTGGTCCTGGACCGGGACGTGACGCGCTGTCCGGTGGCCGACATCAGCGGGACGGGCGTACGCATGACCCTGGTCGGCGGCCGTGTCGTGCACGAAGCGGATTCGGCGTCGGGCCGGGCGGCTTCGGCCCGGCTGGCCCGCGCGGCGGCGGCGGGCGCGCGCCCGGCCTCGTACGCCTCGGTCCACGGCGGTGGCGGCAAGGGCCGGCACCACGCCTGCGGGCACTGAGCGAGCCGGGTTCCGGGTCGGGGCCACGCGTGGCCCCGGCCCGGCCGGTCAGCCCGCAAGGCCGTGGCGCGCGGCCCAGGCCGTGACGGCGGCGGCGATCTCCTCGGGCCGGTCCTCAGGGCAGAGGTGCGCGGCGGCGCCGCAGTACTCGCTCTCCAGCGCGGAGATGTTCTCCTCGCTCCACGCGACCAGCTCGGGGCCGACCATCAGGGCGGGCGAGCCGTCGAAGTGGAGCAGGAGCTTGGGCACCTGCGGGCTGGCGGCCAGCCAGGCGTCGTAGGCCTCGACCCGGGCGACCACGTCGGCCGGTTCGCCGCCGATCGGCAGGGAGCGGGCGAAGCGGAGCAGGGGGACCCGGCTCTCGGGGGTGGGGTAGGGGGCGGCGTAGACGGCGTGGTCGGCCTCGCTCATCGTGTTCAGCACGGTCTTGCCGATGCTGTCCTCGATGAAGAGGTTCCGCTCCAGGATCATCTCCTCCCCCACTCCCGGGGTACGGATCGCCTCGAACCGGGCGCGGGCCGCGGGCGGGTACTCCTCCCAGGTCATCGGCCGCAGGATCGTCTCCATGAAGGCGAGGCCGCGGACCTGCTCCGGGCGGCGGGCGGCCAGGTCGAAGGCGAGCGCCCCGCCCCAGTCCTGTCCGACGAGGACGAACTCGTCGAGGCCGAGGGCGTCGAACCAGGCTTCGAGGTAGCGGGCGTGGTCGGCGAAGCGGTACTCGCCGCCGGGCTTGCCGGAGCGGCCCATCCCGATGAGGTCGGGGGCGAGGACGCGGACCCGGCCCCCGATCCGGGGCAGTACGCCCCGCCACAGGTGGGAGGAGGTCGGGTTGCCGTGCAGGAAGACGAAGGGGACGCCGTCGGGGGCGCCGAGCTCCTCGTAGTACACGGTCGAGTCGAGTACGTCGATGACGGGCATGGGGAACCATCCGTTTCATTTCGTTGGTGTCACGAACGTTCGTGACACCAACGAACTTAAATCGTTAGTGCTCCGAACGCAAGGGGTACGATCCCGCCATGACCACGGAAGAGGACCAGGGCGCCTCCGCCCTCCCGGAGCGACTGCGCGAACTGCCCAGCCGACTGCTCTCCCAGGCCTCGGCGCACGCCACACGGCTCGTCACCGAGGGGCTGAGCGGGGCGGACGCCCGCAAATGGCACTACGCGACCCTGGTGGCCCTGGACGAGTTCGGGCCCGCGAGCCAGGCGGCCCTGAGCGGCCGCACCGACATCCACCGCAGCGACCTGGTCGCCGTCATCAACGAACTCGCCGCGCGCGAGCTGGTCGAGAGGACCCCCGACCCCGCCGACCGGCGGCGCAACGTCATCACCCTCACGACCGCCGGCCGGCGCCGCCTGCGCAAGCTGGAGCAACTGCTCGCCGCGGCCCAGGAGGAGCTTCTGTCCCCTTTGTCCGCGCCGGAGCGCGAGCAGCTCGTCGACCTGCTCGGGCGGCTCGTCGCGCACCACGCACGCGGCGGCCCCACGATGGGAGCTGACGGGCGGTAAGTCCGCTTTCGGGTACGTTGACACCCGTCTGCCACGCCCAGCGCGGGCAACATCTCATATCTGAGATACGGTGCATCCATGGCAGACGACTACCTCGTACGCATCGGCAAGCTCATCCGTGACGCCCGGCAGCACCGGGGCTGGACACAGAGTCAGCTCGCGGACGCTCTCGGCACCAGCCAGAGCGCCGTGAACCGAATCGAGCGCGGCAACCAGAACATCAGCCTTGAGATGATCGCCCGCATCGGGGAAGCCCTCGACAGCGAAATCGTCTCCCTGGGCTACGCCGGTCCGATGCACCTGCGCGTGGTCGGCGGCCGCCGCCTGTCCGGCGCCATCGACGTCAAGACGAGCAAGAACGCGTGCGTGGCCCTGCTGTGCGCCTCGCTGCTCAACAAGGGCCGCACCGTCCTTCGCCGGGTCGCCCGCATCGAGGAGGTCTACCGCCTCCTGGAGGTCCTGAACTCCATCGGCGTCCGCACCCGCTGGATCAACGACGGCGTCGACCTGGAACTCGTACCGCCGGCCCGCCTCGACATGGACGCCATGGACGCGGACGCGGCGCGCCGCACCCGCAGCATCATCATGTTCCTCGGTCCCCTCCTGCACCGGATGGACCACTTCAAGCTGCCCTACGCGGGCGGTTGCGACCTCGGCACCCGCACCATCGAGCCGCACATGATCGCCCTGCGCCGCTTCGGCCTGGACATCACCGCGACCGAGGGCATCTACCACGCCCAGGTCGAGGCCGGGATCTCCCCGGACCGCCCGATCGTGCTGACCGAGCGCGGGGACACCGTCACCGAGAACGCGCTGCTCGCCGCCGCCCGGCACGACGGCACCACCGTCATCCGCAACGCCTCCTCCAACTACATGGTCCAGGACCTGTGCTTCTTCCTGGAGGCGCTCGGCGTCCGGGTCGACGGCGTCGGCACCACCACCCTGACGGTCCACGGCGTCCCGAACATCGACGTGGACGTGGACTACTCCCCCTCGGAGGACCCGGTCGAGGCGATGAGCCTGCTGGCCGCCGCCGTGGTCACGGAATCCGAGCTGACGATCCGCCGGGTCCCCATCGAGTTCATGGAGATCGAGCTCGCGGTCCTGGAGGAGATGGGCCTCGACCACGACCGCTCCCCCGAGTACACCGCCGACAACGGCCGCACCCGCCTGGTGGACCTCACCGTCCGCCCGTCGAAGCTCGAAGCGCCGATCGACAAGATCCACCCGATGCCCTTCCCCGGGCTGAACATCGACAACGTCCCCTTCTTCGCCGCCATCGCGGCCGTGGCACAGGGTCAGACCCTGATCCACGACTGGGTGTACGACAACCGCGCCATCTACCTCACGGACCTCAACCGCCTCGGCGGCCGCCTCCAGCTCCTGGACCCCCACCGCGTCCTGGTCGAGGGCCCCACCCGCTGGCGCGCGGCGGAGATGATGTGCCCGCCGGCCCTGCGCCCCGCGGTGGTCGTCCTCCTGGCGATGATGGCGGCCGAGGGCACCTCGGTCCTGCGCAACGTCTACGTCATCAACCGCGGCTACGAGGAACTGGCGGAGCGCCTCAACTCGGTGGGCGCGCAGATCGAGATCTTCCGCGACATCTGACAAAAGGACGCCGCCACACCTCATTTGACCTGCCAAAGGCGAGTCAGCACGGGGTGCGGCGGTGTCTGTGCGAATTCTCCGGGACTTTGGGGCGCTTCCTGGTCTTGGCCGCCCCGGGCGGGTCTACCTGAACACGGTGCTCTCGTCGACCTGCGCAGCACGACCCACCGCGTTCGCGACGCTCCACCGCCAAGTACAGCAATGCGCGAACGCAATCGATGGTCCACACGATCCCCGGTTTCGGAAACCGGGGATCGCGGCGTACGCATCCGTCAGCAGACGGCGGTGAATTACCCGGAAAGGTCACCGCAGGAAGTCCGGCTCCTCGCGCGGGTCGGGGACCGGGGCCCAGCCCGCCTCCGCATGCTTGTAGGTCCAGCGCGGGCCCTCGCTCAACAGGCCGGCCAGTGCCGTGAGCAGTCGTTCGACGTGCTCGGGCGTCGTTCCCAGGCCGACGCTGGCGCGCAGGGCGCGGCTGGGGCCCTCGGTGTCGCCGACGAGGTGCCGCACGACCTGGTGGGCGCAGAACGCGCCGTGCCGGATGCCGATTCCGTGCTCGGCGGCGAGTACGGCGGCCAGGAGTTCCTGGTCGGCCGGGTTTCCGGTGCGGTCCACGACGGTGAAGGCCACGACGCCGACCCTCGGGTGGTCCGGGCCCCACATCCCGAGCAGGCGCACGCCGGGTATCTCCCCGAGGCCCCGGCGCAGCCGGTCGGCGAGCTCCCGCTCGTGTTCCGTGATCGCTTCCCAGCCGGTGGCCGCCAGGGTGTCGCAGGCGACGGCCAGCGCGTGGGCGCCCACGACGTTCGGAGTGCCCGCCTCGTGCCGGTGGGGCAGCTCCGCCCAGGTCACCGTCTCCCGGCCGGCCTCCTCGGCGACGAGCGCGGAGGCCCCGCCGCCGGCCAGGTAGGGTTCGGCCGCTTCCAGCCAGTCCGGGGCGCCGACGAGGACGCCCGCGCCGAAGGGGGCGTAGAGCTTGTGCCCGGAGAACGCCACCCAGTCCACGCCCAGGGCGGTCATGTCCAGGGGCTGGTGCGGCACCAGCTGTGCGGCGTCGAGCACCACGCGGGCGCCGTGCCGGTGGGCCACCTCGGCCAGTGCGGCCACGGGCCACACCTCGCCGGTGACGTTGGAGACGGCGGTGATCACCACGAGCCGGGGCCCGTCCGGGGCGGCGGCCAGCACGGCGTCGAGCAGGCGCAGCGCGTCGTCCGGGCCGGCCGGCATCCCCAGCCGGCGAACCTCGGCGTCGCGCCACGGCAGCAGGGCGGCGTGGTGGTCGGCCGAGAAGCGGAACACCGTGGTGCCCGGCGGCAGCGCGCGCGCCAGGAGGTTGAGCGAGTCGGTGGTGTTGCGGGTGAACAGGACGCAGTCGTCGGGCCCGGCTCCCACGAACGAGCGCACCGAGGCCCTGGCCCGCTCGTAGACCCGCGTGGACACGCCGGAGGTGAACCCGGAGCCCCGGTGCACGCTGCTGTACCAGGGCAGGAAACGGTTCACCTCGTCCTGGACGGCGGTGAGGCACGGAGCGCTGGCGGCGTGGTCGAGATTGGCGTCGGGCACCCACCGTCCGTCGACCAGCGGTACCAGCAGTCGCGCTCCCACAATTCCGGGAATGCGGTCGGCACCGGCCGTCACACATGACTCCATTAACATATCAAGCCTCCATTGTCATTTGCGTGTGCGCGGCTACTCGATTCACACGGACCGGAGCTGATGGCCCCCTTTGCGCCTTTTGCGTGGTCGGCACAGAAGACGTACAAAGTCTTTACCCTTGCGCGTCCGGGTGAGCCACCCGTACGCAAGGAAGCGCCCGCGCCTACGGGACGTCGGCGGCGCCGATGCGGAGCTGACCTGAGAAGATTTCCCGAACCACCCTCCCGGTCCGCCCACTTGACGCGGCTTCCCCGGACGGTGCCGCGCGCGGCAGGTGCGATCGAAGCGGGGGGACGAACCGCCCACCCCCGGACTCCGCACCATGCCCCACACCCATGCTCCACTTTCCCAGTGGCCGAATCAATGCCTCATCCATTAACATGTAGAGACTGCGTTAAGCTAAACATGATGAATCGAGGGGGAATTCAGATCATGGGGGATCCGACAATTCACCAGCTGAGATTACTGCTCGTCTTAGCCGAGGAACTTCACTTCAAGAACGCGGCCGATAAGCTCTTCCTCACCCAGTCCGCACTGAGCCAGCAGATCCGCTCACTGGAACACCGGCTCGGCGTGACGCTCTTCACCCGCACCAGCCGACGCGTCGAGATGACCCCCACGGGCACCGCGCTGCTCCCCCTGGCCGAGAAGGTCGTCAACGCGACGGAAAACCTCCGCCTCGCGGCATCCCGCTCCGCGATCGGCGACACCCGGCTGAGGCTCGGCGTGTGCGAGAACGTCGCCGCGCTGGAACCCACCCGGAACGTGCTCGGCGCGATCAGCTCGCTGTACCCCTGTCTGGGCCCCGAGATCCACGTGTTCGACTTCGCCGAGCAGATGATCGCCCTGGAGAACGGCAAGATCGACGCCGCGTTCGCGTACATGCCGGTGCCCAGCGGCCTCGACAGCTACCCGCTGGCCTCGGAGCCGCGCCTGGTGTGCGTCTGCAGCTCGGATCCGCTGGCCACGCGGTCCTCGGTGACCCTGGCGGACCTGGCCGGCCACCCGGTGGTCAGTCTGGCGCCGGAGATGTTCCAGGAGGGCCGCGACTACTGGGCCGCCGACCCGCGCCCGGACGGCTCCCCCGTCCTCTACACCGACCACCGCGTCACGAGATTCGAGTCGCTGCTGTCGATGGCCTCCTTCGGCGGGGCCATCGCCTTCGTACCGGCCGCGGCGGCGCGCCTCTACCCCCGCCCCGACCTCCGCTACCTGCCCGTGCGGGACCTGACGGACTGCACCCTGAGCATGGTCTGGCCCAAGGCGGACGGCAAGAAGCCGCACATCTCCGCCCTGAAGGATATCTGCGAGCAAGTGCGCCGCCGGAGCCTGCCGGTGGGCACCGAGCAGGACCTCACGCGGCCGATGGAGCTGGAAGCCGCCTACTGCTGAGCGGCGCTCGCCGT
The DNA here is from genome assembly GCF_026343255.1 of Streptomyces sp. NBC_00086. Taxonomy (NCBI): domain Bacteria; kingdom Bacillati; phylum Actinomycetota; class Actinomycetes; order Kitasatosporales; family Streptomycetaceae; genus Streptomyces; species Streptomyces sp. NBC_00086. The sequence continues at coordinate 1,723,450 of NZ_JAPELZ010000001.1, forward strand.
CATGGAGGCCTGGTAGGCGGTGGATCGCGGTCGCCACACCGCCTACCAGGAGCTTCATCGTCGGGTGCGGTCTGATCCCGACCGCTCGAACCGGCCGCCGTAGAACACCAGGGCCTCGTCCTCGTAACCGGTGACGGAGGAGAGCACCTCGCCGAGGAACAGCGAGTGGTCCCCGGCGACGTGTGATTCGACCAGTTTGCATTCCAGCCACGCCAGTGCGCCGGGCAGCAGCGGCGCACCGGTCAGCGGGCCCGGATTCCAGTCGATGCCCTCGAACTGGGCCATGCCCAGCGGCCGGGACTTGTCGGCGAAGTGCCGGGCGGCAGGCTCTTGGTCCGCGCTCAGTATCGAGACGCCGAAGCTCCGCGCCCTGATGAGGCTGCCGTGCATCACCGCCGTGTGGGAGACGCAGCACTGGACGAGCGGAGGGTCGAGCGAGACCGACCCGAAGGCGTTGGCGGTCATCGCGTGGACCTCGGGCGCGCCGACCGAGAGCACGACGACGCCCGAGGCAAAGGTAGACATCGTATGTCGAAACGAATCCTGAACGGACCGTCCCCCGTATTCGGACACCGATACTCCTTCCTGACAGCTGAACAGCTGGATCTGTGGACGGACGGGTACTAGATCGAGGGGAGCCGCTCTCCCCCGTGGTGCCGGATGGCGAGGCCGGCCAGTTCCTTTACGCGGGCCGCCGGCACCGCGACGCCCGAGGTCTCCTCGAACCAGCGCTGCAGGACCTCTGGCTGCGCTCCCCACGGCGGCATCCCGGGGAAGTACGGCCGCACGTAGACCGGCGTGCCGGGTTCACTGCGCCAGCTGTCGGCGAGAGTGCCGATGTCCACCGTGTCGTAGCCGAGTACGTCCAGCAGCGCGGCCACCTCGGCCTTGGCCGTCGGGTCGTCGCCGGCGACCGGCAGTGCGTTGCGGTCCGGCGACCCGGCGGGCCGGGCGGCGGTCAGCAGGCTGATGAAGAAGATGTTGTTGCACGCCTTGACCACGCGGGAATCGGCCAGGTGACGCTGCACCAGGGTGCTGGAGGTCGCCTCGCGGCTGTCCAGCGCGGCGAGGGCCCCGTCGCGCTCCGGGTAGTAGTTCATGGTGTCGATCACCGTCTTGCCCGCCAGCGCCTGGGCGGGAAGCCGGTCGTAGGCGTGCAGCGGGATGGTCGCCACCACCAGGTCGCCGGCCCGGGCGGCTTCGGCGGGGGTGGCCGCGCGGGCCCGCGGTCCGAGTTCGGCGACGAGGTCGGCGAGGGTCTCGGGGCCACGGGAGTTGCTCAGTACGACGTCCAGCCCGGCCGCCACGGCCAGCCGGGCCAGCATGCCCCCGATCATGCCGCTGCCGATCAGCCCCAGGGTCTTGGTCACGATGTCACTTCTCCATTTCGGTAGGTAGGCCGGTCAGCGCCCTGGATCGGGCCCCGTTACGCGAACGGGGTCACGGTGTTCTCGGCACCCACCAGAGCGGCGCCGTACACCTCCAGGTTGACCTGCGGGATGAGCATGCCGTGGCGGGCGGCAACGCTGGCATCGCGCCAGATCCGCTGCAGCGGGCTCGCGTCGGCCAGGCCGCTCGAGCCGTGGGCGGTCATCAGCGTCTCCAGGGCCCGGTTCACGTGGCGGGCGGCCACGGCGCCGTCGGCGCGGTAGCGGGCGCGGAGCAGTTCCGAGGGGTAGCTGACCTCGCTCGCGTGGTGGTCGAGGCCGTCCGCGGCGCGGTAGGCGTGCAGTTCGGCGCTGTCCAGAGCGGTGGCGGCCTCGGCGATCTGCAGCTGGAAGCCCACGGAGTCGCTCTGGCGCGCGAAGTTGGTGAAGGCGATGCCCTTGTGGCCGGCGCCTTCGATGACGTGGTTCAGGGCCGCGCGCCCGAGCCCGAGCTGGGGACCGGCGACCATCATCACCAGTGAGGGCACGATCGCCGCGCGGTAGGAAGCGGCGAGGGTGTCGGTGACGTTCGCACCGCCCACCAGCGGGGCGAGCTTGAGCACCCGGTGGTCCGGGACGAACACGTCGTCGATCACGTAGCGGTTGCTGCCGGTCGAGCGCATGCCCGCCATGTGCCACTCGTCCACGATCTCGTAGTCCTCGCGCGGTACGAGGAGAGCCGCGGGACCGTCTTCGAGGACGACGGACGCTATGACCCACGACGCGTGCCATATCCCGGACGCGTAGCTCCAGCCCCCGCTGAGCCGGAATCCGCCCGGCACCCGGCGGACCGGGCCGTCGGGCTTGAGGGTGCCGCTGACCAGGGCGTCGGGGGTCTGGCCCCACACGTCGTCCTGCGCCTGCTCGGGGAACAGGGAGACGCACCAGGCGTTGCCGTTCCACAGGGAAGTCAGCCAGCCGGCGCCGCCGTCGATCGCGGCGACGGCGGACGCCACCTCGAGGTGGGTGCGGATCGAGGCCTCACCGCCCCCGTAGCGCTTGGGCATCGCGGCGCGGAACACGCCCGCCTCCTGCATCGCCGCCACGGTGTCGTCGGCGAGCCGACGGTCGGCGTCGGCCCGGGCGGCGGCGCCCTGCAGACGCGGCGCCAGGGCGGCTATGGCGGCCAGGACGTCGGAGCTCATTGCGAACCTCTTCTTCCGGATCGGGCCACGGCCACCGCGGAGGGCGGCCGTGGTTCGGGGCATGTCGTTCATGGGGCGCCGGGCGCTCCGGACGGGGCGCGGCCGCTTCAGAGCGAGCCGTCACCGCGTTCCACGGGCACTCCCAGCAGCGAGCCGTACTCGCCCCAGGAGCCGTCGTAGTTCTTCACGTCGGGCCAGCCGAGCAGCTCGCTCAGGACGAACCACGAGTGGGCCGAGCGGGCGCCCACCCAGCAGTAGGTGATGGATCCGCGCTCCGGGTCCAGGCGCCCGTAGATCCGGCGCAGTTCTTCCTCGGACTTCAGGGCTCCGTCCTCGTCGAGGACGGAGTCCCATTCGAGGTTGACCGCACCGGGTACGTGACCGGCGCGCTGTGCCACGTCGTGCGGGCTGTTGCCCGGGGTGAACGCCTCGCCGGCGAAGCCCGGTGCGAAGATGCGGCCCGCGTACTCGTCGGGGGTGCGCACGTCGAGCAGGTTCTTGGCGCCGATCGCGGCGAGTACGTCGTCGCGGGTGGCCCGGATCGAGGTGTCGGGCTCCTCGGCCCGGTAGCCGGTGGCCGGGCGGACGGTCTCATCGGAGGTGAGGGGGCGGCCGTCTCGCTGCCACTTCTCCCGCCCGCCGTCGAGCAGTCGGACCGACCGGTGGCCGTAGAGCCTGAAGTACCACAGCGTCAGGGCCGCGAGGAGGTTCGAGTTCACCGAGTAGACCACGACGGTGTCCTCGTTCCCGATGCCCTTCGCGCTCAGCAGCTCCTCGAAGGCACCGCGGTCGATGACGCCCAGCCTGATTGCGTCCTGGAATTCGTCCCAGCCGATCCAGACGGCACCGGGAACGTGCCCCTTCTGGAAGTCGGCGTCGCTGTTCCCGGTTTCGACGAAGACCGTTCCGGGATCGGTGAGGTGGGCCGCGGCCCATTCACCGGTGACGACAGCTGATGCACGAGCCATGCTGTGCTCCTTCTTCGGCGGGCGGGTCAGGCGACCGAGGCCTCGGTGTCGGCTCCGGCTCCGGCTCCGGCTCCGGCTCCGGCTCCGGCTCCCTTGGCCACGGCCGTACGGGTGTCCCGGTACCAGGCGAACGCGCTGACCAGGATTCCGAGGAAGGTGACGCCGGCCGCCACCGGGTAGATGGCGCGCAGGCCGAGGTCGCTGTCGATGATCCGGCCGCCGATCCACGAGGCGAAGGCCGCCGCGAGCTGGTAGGCGGAGGAGTTCACCGCGAGGGCGAGCGTGGGCGCCGACGTGGCGGTGCCCAGGACCCGGGCCTGAGTGCCGGGGACGATCGAGAAGCCCAGCGCGCCGAGCACGAAGACCATGATTCCGGAGCCGACGATGCTGTCGCCGACGGCCCACATCACCAGCAGGCCCACGGTCAGCGCGGCGAGCAGGCCAACCAGCGAGGGCATCAGCGCCCGGTCCGCCAGCTTGCCGCCGGCGAGGTTGCCCACGGTCGCGCCGACGCCGTAGACCAGCAGCAGGATCGGGACCGAGGAGACGGCGTACCCGGAGATGTCGACCAGGAGCGGCGAGAAGTAGGTGAAGACCATGAGCAGGCCCGCGTTGCCGACGACGGTGACCAGGATGGCCAGCTGTACGGGGGCGTTGCGCAGCACCTTCAGTTCGCCGAAGGCCGAAGTGGTCGTGTCGTTGGCGACGGGGGGCACGAACTGCATGACCATCACCAGGCCGAGGGCGCAGATGACGGCGATGGCGACGAACGTCGCACGCCAGCCGAACTCGTTGCCGACGAAGGTGCCCAGCGGGGCGCCGAGGATCATCGCCAGGTTCATGCCGAGGATCAGCTTGGAGACGGTGGAGGCCGCCTTCTCCGGTGCCACGGTCGACACTGCGATGACGATCGCGTTGGCGAAGAACGTCGACGTGACCAGGGCCGTGATGACGCGTGCCACGAACTCCACGCTGTAGACCGGCGCGACCGCGGAGACGACGTTGCCGAGAACGGCGATCACCAGCAGCACCATGATCAGCCGCTTTCGCGGGTACCTGGCGGTGAGGGCCGTCACCACCGGGCCACCGAAGATCATTCCGATGGCGTAGGCGGTGACGAGGAGGCCGGCTGCCGGAATGGAGACGCCGAGGCCGTCGGCGACGTCCGGCAGGATTCCGGCGACCACGAACTCACCCGTGGTGATACCGAAAACGCACAGAATTAAGGACACGATACGGATTGGCATGTTCCCTCTCGGACTTTCATCGGGGCGGGGGCCCGGTTGATCGCACAGATATGTGGAAAAGGTCGAGCTGCGGCGGCGGGGGCCGCCTCGGACTCAGCTCTTGAGGAAGGAGTCCACGCCGTCGGGGGTGGACAGCACGGCCCACATCGCGACCGGGTCGTGGAAACCGCCGACGAACGCGTCGGCGATCCTCTTGTCCCCGGCCGCCCGCCCGAACAGTTGCTGGACATGCGGCGGGGGCGGCATCAGGAAGGCGTTGCTCCACTCGACGACATGGCGCGCGTGGTCCCACAGCCGGGCCGACGCGTCGGCGCAGAACGCGGCGTCGAACGGTCCGGCGGCCGAGGCGATGAGCTCGGCCAGGGCGAACGCCGTGTGGGAGCCGAGGTTGGCGCCCTGGGCGGTCAGCGGGTCGTTGGTGATCCAGGCGTCACCGATGGCCAGCGCGCACGTGCCGTCGGCCAGGATCGCCCACCCCTCGCGGACCACCGGTGTGACGGCGCCCTGCGCCAGCTCTCCCGGCGCGATGAGGGCGAACCGGTCGGTGTCCACGCGTGCGCGCAGGCTCGGCGCGAACTCCCCCACCGCCCGCAGGACTTCGCGGTGGAAGCCGGCCGGATCGGCGGCGGAGTCCAGGTGGGCGAGCCCCTCCAGCGGTCCGCCCGGCACCGCTTCGAAGGCCAGCACGTGCGCCGGTCCGAGGCGGGACAGGAAGGGGATCCGCAGGATCTCCCCGGCGCCGGGCACGAAGTGGATGTCCAGCTGGTGCGGGACGTCCTCCTCGATGCCGTGGTAGAAGCCGCTGCACAGGATCCGCTGCGGCGTCGTGTGGGGCGAGCGCCCTTCGTCGACCGGGAACAGGTCCCGCATGGACCGGTTGCCGTTGGCGACCACCACCAGGTCGTGCCGGCGGCCCACCTCGGCCACGTCGGCGGGACCGGTGCGGACGTCCCCGCCGCGCCGGGCGAACTCGTCCAGCAGGTGCGGCAGGTAGAGACGGAAGTCCACCACGCTCGACGGGGGCGTCAGCGACGCGGTGAACTCCAGGTCGCCGCCCTCGCCGTGCATGGTGATCGCCCAGCTGTGCACCCGGGACTCGTCGGACTTCCAGGCCTGGACGCCGAGCGAGTCCTCCCGCTCCTGCGTCGGGGCGAACCGGGCCGGGAAGTTCCGCGGCCGCACCGAGCCGAGCTCCTCGGAGGTCTGCTCGGAGTACAGCGTCACGGGCACGTCGAGCTGCTGGAGGCGCAGGGCCAGCTGCAGCCCGGAGATCCCGGATCCGATGATGCCGATGCCGCTCATGCCGTCACCCGCCCGGCGGTGAAGGAGTCCGAGCCCAGTTCCCCGGCCAGCCAGACCAGGCTCTCCACCGTGTACCCGGCGGCCTCGGGGGACGCCAGGGCGGAGGCGGGGATCAGCACGGGCAACTGGAGTCCGGCGTCGACCAGTTCGCCGATCCGGTCCAGTACGGTCTGCCGGCTGCCCACGATGGCCAGGTCGGTGACCAGCTCGTCGGGGACGACGGCCAGGGCCCGCTCGACCTCCTCGCGTGTCAGCCGGTGCGGCAGCAGGTGCGACAGGCCCTGGTAGTCCTCGCCGAACGGGTGGGCCACGCCGTACTCGCGCCACTGGGCGGCGCCCGCGTGCAAGGCCAGGAAGCTGATCGCCTTGGCCTTGCACAACTCCTGCGCGGCCTCGTCCGTTTCGGCCACGATGACCGGTATGCCGCCCGCGGCGACGATCCGGCCGGGGTCCCGGCCCGCGGCGACGGCGGCTTCCCGTACGACGGCCAGCCGACGGGCGTACTCAGCCGGGCGCATCAGGTCCGAGGGGATCCAGCCGTCACCGTACCGGCCCGCGAGCGCGGTCATACGGGGTCCGCTGCCGCCGACCCAGATCTCCGGGACGCCGCCCCCGGGAGCGCGCAGGTCCATGACGGCCTGGTCCAGGGCGAAGAACTCGCCCTTGAACTCGTACGGCCCCTCGGTGTCGAAGAACATCCGCAGGATCTGCAGGGCCTCCTCGACCCGGCCCACCTTACGGTCGTGCCGGATGCCGTAGGGCTGGAGGTTCTCCTGCGCGCCCGCGCCGATGCCGATGACCGGCGGACGCTCGGTGAACTGCGCCAGGGTCAGCGCGGTCTGCGCCAGCACCGCCGGGTGTCTGCGGTGCGGATCCGTGACGCCCACGGCCAGCCGCACCGGACCGGCGCTCGCGGCGAAGTTGCCGAGCACCGTGGCGAATTCGAGCGACAGGTCGGGGGACGGGAGGACTTCTGCCAAGTAGCTGAAATCACTGTCCCAGGCCTGCCGCGGAAAGACGTTGATCAAGTGGTCGAACACCAGGAAGGTGTCCATCCCAGCGGAGCGCGCGAGTTCGAGCAGACCCCGCCCGCCGTCGACCGGCCCGACGGCGTCCCATGCCAGCCCCACCCTCATAACCCGCTCCTCACGGCCAGTACTTCTCATCCGATTGACTCGTCGGCCGCCGCCCGGGCGGCGGCCGACGCTCCTGCGTGCCTGTTTCACCGGGCCCGGTGCGGGCACGGCGGCCGGGTCGAGAACCGCCGTGCCCGCACCCGGATCCGTCCCTCGGTGGGGGTGCTCCGGTCTCAGATGACCTCGACCCGCTGGAGGTGGCGCTTGGTCGGACCGGTGAACGCGTTCCGCCCGTGGATGAGCGAGAAGTTGTCCGCGATCACGATGTCGCCGGCCTGCCAGTCGTGGTCGTAGCAGTACTCGGGACGGTGGACCCGCTCGGCCAGCTCGGTGAGGAAGGTGTCCTCCTCGGACGCCTCGATCCCGTTCACCTTGACGTAGACCGGGTTCTTGTACGTCTCCGCGGAGAGCGGCTCGGCGAACCGCAGCACGGGCAGGCCGGTGGCCGGGTGCTGGGTGACGAGTCCCTCGGTGACCTCGCCGCCGTAGTGCACGACCTTGTCGGTCGAATAGGTCATGCTGATGCGGCTCCAGCGATCGCGCGTCTCCTCGTCCGCGTCCCGGTAGACGCGCGAGGTGTCGGAGAAGACCGTCTCCCCGCCGACGCCCGGCGTCACGTCCAGGCACTGGAAGAAGAACCAGCGGGGGTCGGCCTCCACGAAGGCGCCGTCCCAGTGGAAGGGCACGTCTCCGCTGTCGAACAGGTAGTTCTTCGGGTTGTCCTCGACCACCAGGTCGACCACCTCACCCGGTTCCCACTTCAGGACCTCGCCCCACTGCCGGCAGTAGTCGGCGAACTCCTGCTTGGCCAGCAGGCTGAAGCCGCGCAGTACCACTACCCGCGACTCCACGGTCCAGCGGGCGAGCGTCTCGACCGGGATGTCCTCGACACGAGCGCCTCCGCCGAGCGCCTCCACGACGCGGCCGAACGGGCGCAGCGGGGTGTGCTTCAGCTTCAGGGTCTCGGTGGAGCCGCAGGGGTAGCTCTTGGTGTCGGGCTTTGATGCGGAATTCGTCAAGGGGTCATCCTCCTAGGAATCGATGGCCGACTTGGGGTCGACGAAATGGCTCGGGCGGCCGTTGCGCATGACAACGGAAGCCTCGAGGTTCTCCGCGTCCCACCTTTTGACCAGTGAAAGTTTGACGCCGTCGTCGAGTACCACTCCGTGCCACGGCGTCAGCCACGCGTCGTCGGTACGGAGCAGCCGGACGCCGATCTTTTCGGAATGCGGCGATTGCGGGTGTATGGAAAGGCGGACCGCCCGCGGGAACTTGTCGGCCACCACCCGGCTCCAGGCATTGGAGCGGCTGATCGTCTGGTAGGCCAGCTCCTTGGACTCGTTGCGCAGGGCCGTCCGCGAGACCGTGTCGCCCTTGATCCCCACGGCGTCCTCGAACATGAAGCGGTGGATCCCGTTGAACATGTTCCGGGTGGCGCTGTCGGTGCGCACGTTCTCCTTCAGCTCCGAGACCGCGGGCGCGTAGTCGTCTTCGAGCACCTGGCGCAGCTTGGTGTAGTCCAGGGAGCCGAAGGCGTCGTCGAGCCCGTACATGTCCAGCGAGGAGAAGTTGGCCGACTTGATCATCTCTTCCAGGCACACGCGGTAGTCGGTGACCACGTCGTCGGCCACGCCGACCACGTCACCGAAGACGTGGCCGTCCGAGCAGATCGTGATCCGCGCACCGGCGGGGTGGAAGTGGCCTATGTACTCGCACAGCGACTGGAGCGCTCCCAGCCCCACGTACTCGCCCAGGTCCGGGAGGGCTCCCAGCACCTTGGTCCGGTTCGGCGACTTCGCCGGGAAGGCGGGCAGGACCAGGTGGATGGGCTCCGACCGGCGGATGAAGTAGTCCAGCTTGGCCCGGTGGCTCTCGAGACAGCTCATACAGGGTGCGGAACTACAGTCCTCGCCGGCGGCCTTGTCGATGGAGGATTTCTCGATCCGCCGGAAGTGGTAGAGAAGCTTGACGATCTTTTCCGATAATCCTGAGGAAGAACTGCTCTCTTTCGGGTGTGCACTCATTTCTACTCCCCCGTTGAAACAGCATGCGGAATGGAACGGACTGACGGCATGGCGAGAGGAAGCGCCCGTCGCGGTATCTCGGCGACATCGCCTCGTGATCGCAGCCTCGAGGCCAGATCCGGAATCAGGCCCGAATCGGCACCTCGGGACGCCATTCAGATTTGCACACCGCGAAGCGGCCCTGCAATAGCAGACCGATTAGACCCGACACCGATCGATAAGGAAAAGATTATGGAACGCCGGGGAGCCGGCACCCGGGGGGACGGGTCCGGCTCCGGAGGCGGAGTGCCGAGGTACGGAAAACGGGGGCGGCCACCGCTTCGACGCGGCCGCCGCCCCCGTGGTGCTCCGTGCGGGGTCAGCTGACGTTGCCGGCCTTCCAGGCCGCCGCCACCTGCTGGTACCCGGCGCCCGTCGTGCCGCAGAGGTCGGCCGTGGCCTGCAGGGTCGCGGTGCGCGCCCCGGCGTAGTCGGTGGTCGAGGTCATATAGGTCGACAGTGCTTTGTACCCGATCTTGTACGCCTTGACGCGGCCGATGCCCGTCATCGTCGAGTTGTCGTAGGTCGGCGCGTTGTAGGCCACCCCGTTGGCCGTCTTGGCGCCGCTGCCCTCCGAGAGGAGGAGGAAGAAGTGGTTCGCGACGCCCGAGGAGTTGTGGACGTCGAGGCGGCCCACCGTCTTCTACCAGGAGTCGGCGGAGGCGCCGTCCTTGCTCGGCTTGCCCATGCAAGGACGCGAGCGCGAGGGGGACGGCCATCGTGGCCAACGCCGGCGTGGCCCTCCCCTGGCGCGTCCCCGGCCCGCGTACCGCCTGCACGGTGGTCTGGGCCGCGTCCGCCGTGATGCCGGCGGTGCTGCTCATCGGAGCGCCGTAGCCCGCGGAGAGGTGCCCGGGCTCGCCGTACGGGGAAGTGGGCCCGCCCTCCATGCGACCGGCCCACCGCCACCCGCTTCAGCCGGGGTAGTTGGTGCGCCAGGGCTCGTAGTACGGGTTGTCCTCGCAACGGTCCATGATCTCCACCTTCTTCACCGTGTCCACCGGGCAGACGGCCACGATGAACGAGCGCTCGATGCCGCCCGGGAAGGCCACCTCGACCTGGGAGGCGTACTTGTGGGTGTCGCCGATGGTCTGGTTGACGTCGACACCGCCCGGGGCGTCGATGTAGTAGTTCCAGCCGCTCTTCCAGGACTTGTACAGGTCGTGGTTGTACGTGGTGGAGACGTACGGGGAAGGCTGGTTGACCAGGACGTAACTCTCGATGTCGTACTGGCCGTTGAGGGTGTCCCTGGGCAGGAAGCCCTCCTCGAAGACCACCGACGGCGGGCGGCCGTCCGAGCGGTAGAGCTGCTTGCAGTTGATCCGCCAGGACGGGGAGGGGGTGATGCGCTCCACCTCCACGCGTTCGTCGGCGGCGGCGAAGAGGTGGTCCCGGACCCGGGGACAGGAGTTCGCGGGAGCGGCCGCGTGGAGCGATCCGGAGGCGGGGGCGATGACGGAGGCGGACGCGGACGCCGACGCGGATGCCGGGGGCAGCAGGGCGGCGGCGAGGGCGGTCGCGAGCACGGCGGCCCGCCGGCGCAGAGCAGAGATGATCATTCCCCCACCCTCGCGGCCCCACGACCCCCTCACGGGCATCCTCACTCGATGGTGAGCGTGTCGCCGGCCGCACCGACTTCCTTTCTCTGACGGGGAGTTGATGGCGTAACGATCCTTCGCCGAACCCCGTTCCCACGCCCCGGCCCGATCTGCTTCGAAGAGCGCCACGCTCGGCCAGGGACTCCCCCCGCCGAGCGTTTTGCGTGAGCAGCGCTCCGACACCTCGGCCTGCGACAGGTCCGGCCGAGTACGTCGCGGGCTACGGCGCGGTCAGCACCCACCACTGCCGCAACGTGCGGCGAGTGCGCAGGAAGATGTGCGGACCCCGACAGACGGGGCGGGCGTAGCGCCTGACGGGGTCGCCGTTCGGGAAGGCCAGGTCCTCGCGGCTCACCACCACAGCCCCCTCGTCCGTCAGCCGGATGTGGCGGAGGGCGTTCACCCGGGTAGTGCCGGCGACACCCTGTTCGTTCCCTCCGAGCAGGAGCAGCCGGTCCCCGCGGATCGCGAGGCCGACCGGGGCCGAGACAGGAAGGGCGTGGATGCGGAGGGTCCCGCTGCGCCCCGTTCGGGCGAGTGGTGCGCCGGGCCAGTAGGTGGCGTGGACCGCGGAGTCGGAGACGTTGACGGTGCCGACCTCCGCCACGTGGTCGTAGGGCTTCGGCGGGCGCAGGTCCCCTGCGGGGTTGCCCCTGCCGTCCCAGCGGACCAGCCCGCCCGCGCTGACGCGATCACCGCTGTAGATCCCCTCGTCGGAGTACCCGGTCCAGAAGCCGCTCCTGGGGTCCGCGACCAGGTGCTTGAGATGCGTTCCCAGCGGGAACCGGCGCCGGGAGCGGCCGTCGGGGCCGAAAATCTGGCCGGACCGCGCGTTCGGCCCTCCGCTGCCCGAGAGCACGAACCCGCCGCCCGGGAGGGCGTCGAAGGCGTCCGGGTCCACGGCCACCGCGTACAGGGTCCGTTCCCGAACCTCGCCCCGGTCGCTGATGACGACGAGGGCGTCGAAGGGCAGTGCCGCGGGCTCCGGGATGTCCCGGCCACCCCACCTGTAGGGAAAACGCGTGTCAGGGCAGATCAGCCAGAGAGCCCGGCCCCACGGATCGATCGTGGAGGCCAGTACCTTCCGCTCGTCGTACCGCCGAGGCAACAGTGCGTAAGGACGCAGTGCCACCTTCGTCAAAAGATCACCTCGCGGGCGAAGGAACGCAACGCCTCCATGATCACACGGGCGCCTGAGGGCTCGGCCTTCCAGGGGCACGCTGAGGCGCCGCCGCCCTTCCTGCGTACCGGCGATCGTTCCGGGCCGGGCGTTCGCGGGTACGGCCCTGGCGCGGGGAGCCGCGGGCCGGGTGAAAATGCGTTGGTGCGGGGCGTCACCTGGCCGGAACATGGGGGGCCGCCGTGTCTTGCCCGGACGGGGGCAGCTCGTGTGGCGCCCTGGGAGGGACCCTGCATGCCCCTTGCTCCGATCGTCCGACGCGTCCTCGGCGACGGGCCGTTCGCCGAGATCGGAGAACCGGGCTTGGCCGTCGCCGACGATCGGTCGCGGCACCCCGTACGGTCGCTCGCCTTCCACCCCGCCCTTCCCCTGTTGGCGGTGGGCACGGGGCGCTACGACGGCGGCCACTCCTCCGAAGGTGAACTGCTGCTGGTCCACCTGGACTCGGCCTCGTGGTGTCCGCCCTGGAGCCGCCGCGGGACGCGCTCGCCGTCGAGTGGTGCGGTGAGACCGCGCTGCGTCTGGTCCCGGCCCCGTACGACGACTGTCTCGCGGCCGCCGCCGGCCGGCAGTGGTCCGTACGCCGGAGGGTGTGGACCGTCGAGGGGCCGCAGGACGGCCGCGTACTGGCTGCTGCGGTGCTCGTCCCGGGTGGTCGGTGGCCGGTGCCGAGGCCGTTGGGAGGCCGCCGCGAGCGGCCGGTGCGGCTGCATCATTTCGGGGGTCCGGCGGTCGAGATCGAGGAGTCCCCGGTGTACGCGGGCGCCGTTCATCGCGGTCACGGTCTCCAACCCGGTGGGGCCCACTTCGTACGGCGGTCCCTGGACGGCACGGTGCGGTGGCAGCACCGTGCCGATCATCCCGTCACCGCCCTCGACTCCGACGGCACTGCGCACCGAGCTGGAGGTCGGCGGAACGCCGACCACCGTGCTGTCCCTCGCGGTGGCGCCCCAGGGACACCTGCTCATCGGGACCGCCGACGGCCGCGTCCTGGAGTGCAAACCCCGGTGATGACCCTGCCCGGCCGGGCCCGGGCGGGTCCGTATCACAGGAAACGAATTCGTTCGCACGTTCGGAGGTTGGGTGCACATCGCAGATCACACCGGGTGGGACCGGGACTTCCCGGTGAAGTACCTCTTGGTTCAGGACGCCGAGGACGGCACAGACGGGGCAGATGGCGCGGAGCGGCTCTGGGGGAAGTGCGCGGGCGTCGTGGGGCTGTTCGCCGACCCGGTCCCGCTGCCGCGCGAGGTGGTCACCCTTCGCGGATGCAGCCCGGACGGCCTCCTGAGCGATGTCCTGGCGGAGCCCGGAGGATCGCTGCGGAGTCTGGGCGACGTGTGCGTCGAAGTCTGGGACGACGAGCGGCCCGTGCAGTGGTGGACTCTCGTCGACGCGGTCGTGGTGGCCCATCAGCCTCACCCCGCGGACCCGGCGCGGTACGACATCGTGCTCGACGCCGCCGTCACGAGCGAGGAGAGCTTCTCCGAACCGCCCACGGAGCCGCGCTTCGAGCTCTTCGCCGCAAGGGCGCCAACGGCGACGCCGAGCGCGGGGTGGTGCTCCGCCGTCGACGGCCTGTTCAGGGAGCGGGCGTGCCCGGACCCCGTTCCGATGGAGCTGATCGGCTGCGAGCCCGCGGAGCCACTGCTCGCGGCGCTACGGCGCCCCCGCCGGTCGGAACGCGACTGGGCCCACCTCCTGGTCCTGGACCGTCACGGTGCCGTACTGGCTTCCCCCGTCGTGGGCCTGGCCATCACCGGAGCACGGCCGTCCGTGCTCGGCGGCACGCTCGTCGACATCACCCTCACCGACGGCGGCGACGACCGGCCGTCGCCGGCGGTCCGCCCCGTCTGGGAGAAGTGGTACCAGGGCCCGCCGGCGGAGCCCAACGCGTGGGCGCCGTACGACGCGCAGGGCAGGGCCGCCTGGCTTGACCTCAGCACCCGTGCCTGGCGGGTGCCCGTGCCCCGGCCTGACCGCTCGGGCGGCGAGTACCACCTCGACGGCCGGTTCGTCACGGACGTTCCCGGGCTGCACTGCGCGATCGCCGAGGCCCTGCTCGGGCCCGGCCGCTACTACGGCCGGGAGTGGAACGCCTTCAAGGACTGCCTGTGCGGTGGATTCGGAGCGGCCCCGCCCTTCACCTTGACCTGGCACGACTCCGAGGTCGCACGCCACGCCTTCGCAGCCGATGCGGAAGGCGCTCAAGGCCCTGGCCGGCTCTCCTACTTCGAGGAGATCGTCCACTTGCTCGAACGCAGCGGCGTCACGGTCGTGCTCCGTTGAGCCGCGGACGGCCGACCGGTAACGGCCCGGGGCGGTCGACCGGTAACGGCCCGCGGGCGGTCGACCTGTAGCGGCCCGGGGGCGGCCTCGGAGGCTGCACCATGCTCCGGCTCCCGGGCTCCGGTTCCGGGTTCCCGGTTCGGCTTACACGCGGGGATGATCACCGTATTCTGTGCCGGTTCGGCTCGACAAGGACCATGGGGGGTCATATGTCCCAGCGAAACACGCACCGGAGACGGCGAGTTGTCGCCACGACGGCGATGGCGGCGGCCGTCGCCCTGTCCCTCGCCGGCTGTGGGGGCACAGCCGCGAAGAGTTCCGACAAGCCCGGTTCGGCGGCGAACGCCTCCTCCCCGGGTCCCGTGATGCCCGCGCTCGTCGGCAAGAAGTCCGACGAGGCCGAGAGCCTCGTCAAGAAGGTGTCCACCAAGCCGGTCGAGGTGCGCAGCGCGTACGCCGACGTCGAGCTGCCGAAGATCCACGCGCTGTGGCTGGTCTGCTTCCAGACTCCGGCGGCCGGGGCCCCGCTGCCGCCCGACAGCGCCGCCGAGATCACCGTCACCGACACGCTCACCCCGTGCCCGGAGAAGGCCGGAGCCACCCTGCGGCCCGCCGGAACACCGACTCCGACCCGGCCCCCGGGCTCCGGCAAGACGCCGGCCCCCGCCACGACGGGCAAGGCGAAGCCGCCGGCGTCCTCCCCGACCCCGGCCCCGGCTCCCAAGGACGTCTCCTACAAGAACTGCACCGAGGCCAAGGCCGCCGGAGCCGCCCCGATCCGGCGCGGCCAACCCGGTTACGGAGAACACCTCGACCGGGACAACGACGGCATCGCCTGCGACACATAGGAGGGGGTGGGGAGGGAGAGCCGGGGCCCTGCCCGGTGCTGCGGCGAGATTCGGCCTGATGCCCCGGCAGCCCTCGCCCTCCGTGGGCCGGCGTGCGCAGAATCGCCCTGTCGCAACAGTTCTGAGGGTGGGCGGAGCCATGGGATTAGCAGGCAGTACGGAGATACCGCGGCTGGAGGGCGCCCCGCTGCTCGGGTCGCTCGCCGACCTGAAGTCGGACGCCCTCGGTACGTATCAGCGGGCGCGGCACCGGCACGGTGACGTCGTGCGGATCACGGCCGGTCCGCCGGGGCTGCGCACCGAACTGCACTGCGTGTTCTCGGCGGAGGGGGCGCAGCAGGTACTGGCCTCGCAGGCGGCCAACTTCCGCAAGGACAACGCCATTTACCAAGAGGTCCGCGACGCCCTCGGCAACGGCCTGCTCACCAGTCAGGACGAGGACTACCTGCGCCAGCGGCGACTGGTCCAGCCGCTGTTCACCAAGCGCCGGGTGGACGGGTACGCCGACGCGGTGGCGACCGAGACCGCTGCCACCCTCACCGCCTGGGAGGCGGCCCGGGACGGGGTGGTCGACGTCTCGGACGAGATGATGACCCTGGCGCTGCGCGCCGTGGCCCGGATCCTCTTCGGCACCGACGTGGACGCCACCGCCGACGTCGTGGACCGGTGCTTTCCGGTCATCACCGCCTATGTGATGCGCCGCGGCTACTCCCCCGTCAATCTCCCCCGCGACTGGCCCACTCCGGGCAACAAGCGGGCGGCCGCCGCGATGGACGAGCTGTACGCGGTGTGCGACGGGATCATCGCCGAGCGCCGCAGCGCGGGAGCGGGAGCGGGTGGGAGTGAGAGCAAGGGCGAGGGCGAGGTCGAGGGCGAGGACCTGCTGTCGCTGCTCGCCGCCGCGAGCAGCGCGGACGACGGGGAGTTCGACGCCACGGAGTTGCGCGAACAGGTACTGATCTTCCTGCTCGCCGGGCACGAGACGACCGCCACCTCGCTCGCCTTCTCCCTCCACCTGCTGGCCCGCCATCCCGATCTCCAGGACCGGGCCCGCGCCGAGATCGCCGCGGTGCTGGGCGACCGTACGCCCGGGGCCGCCGATCTCGACCGGCTCCCGTACCTCACCCAGGTGCTCAAGGAGGCCATGCGGCTCTATCCCGCGGCCCCCGTCCTCGGCCGCCGCTCGGTCGACGCGGCCGAGGTCGACGGGCACACCATCCCGGCCGGCGCCGATGTGATCGTGGCGCCCTGGGTGATCCACCGCCACCCCGACTACTGGCCGGACCCGGAACGCTTCGACCCCGACCGGTTCACCCCGGAGGCCGAGGCGGCCCGGCCGCGGTACGCCTGGCTGCCCTTCGGCGGCGGTCCGCGCGCCTGCATCGGACAGCACTTCTCCATGCTGGAGTCGGTGATCGCACTGGCGATGCTGCTGCGGACCTACGAGTTCGAGGCGGTGGACACCGAGGTCCCCGTCGTCGCCGGGATCACCCTGCGCACCACCGGTCCGGCGCGCTGCCGGATCCGTCGCCTGAAGGGCTGAAGGGCTGAAGGGCACGCGGGCGGCCTGGGGGACGGGCCGCCCGCCTCGGGGTCAGCCGCCCGCCGCCGGTGTGTGGTTGCCCTGGAGGCGGGCGAGGTCCGAGGGCCGCACCTGGATGACGAAGAGCGCGATCAGCGCCGTGACCAGGGTGAACGCGGCCGCCGCCACGAAGGCGGCGCTGACGCCCGAGGTGAGGACCTGGTCGCTCCAGGGCTTCGGGTACTGCTTGGTCTTGGCGAAGAAGAGCTTCTGCTCGGGGGTGGCGGTGCGCAGGAACGAGCCCGCCTGATCCCTGGCCTCGTTGCGGCTGGCCGTGCCGAAGACCGTGACCAGGATGGACAGGCCCAGCGAGCCGCCCACCTGCTGCATCGCGTTCAGCAGTCCCGAGGCCGCGCCCGATTCCCGGTCGGGGACGTTCGAGAGGGCCATCAGGGTCAGGGACACGAACTGCATGCCCATGCCGGCGCTGAAGAGCAGCATCGGTCCCAGGATGCTGCCCAGGTACGTCGAGTGAATGTCGGTCTGCGTGAGCCAGGCCAGTCCGGCGGCCGAGAACAGGGAGCCGGCCACCATGAACGGTTTGGGCCCGAACTTCGGCAGCAGCTGGGAGGTCATCCCCGCCGTCACCGCGATCATCGCGCTGACCGGCAGGAAGGCGAGCCCGGCCCGCAGCGGGCTGAAGCCCAGCACGTTCTGCACGAACAGGGTCAGGAAGAAGAACATGCCGAAGATCGCGCAGGCGAAGAAGAGCATGATCGCGTACGTACCGGCCCGGTTGCGGTCGGCGAACATGTGCAGCGGGGTGATGGGCTGGGGCGAGCGCCGTTCGTTGACGACGAAGAGGGTCAGCAGGACCACCGCCGCCGCGAAGGAGCCGAGCGTCAGCCCGTCCAGCCAGCCGTCCTGGGACGCGCGGATGAAGCCGTAGACCAGCGCGACCATGCCGAGGGTGGAGAGCAGGGCGCCCGCGAGGTCGAAGTGTCCGGGCCGGCGCGCGGATTCGCGGATCACCTTCGGGGTGACCAGGGCGATCAGCAGGGCGATGGGGACGTTGACGAAGAGCACCCAGCGCCAGTTCAGCCACTCCACGAGCACCCCGCCGGCCAGCAGCCCGATCGCGCCGCCGCCGGCCGAGACGCCGGCGAACACCCCGAAGGCCCGGTTGCGTTCCGGGCCTTCGCGGAAGGTGGTGGTGATCAGCGCGAGGGCGGTCGGCGAGGCGATGGCGCCGCCGACGCCCTGGAGGGCGCGGGCGCCCATCAACTGGCCGGAGTTCTGGGCGAATCCGCCCAGGAGCGAGGCCAGGCCGAAGAGCAGGACGCCGAAGACGAAGACGCGCCGACGGCCGAGGATGTCGCCGGTGCGGCCGCCGAGGAGCAGCAGGCCGCCGAAGGTGAGGGTGTAGGCGTTGACGACCCAGGACAGGCTCTCGGTGGAGAAGTCGAGTGCGGTCTGGATGTGCGGCAGCGCGATGTTCACGATGGTGATGTCGAGAACGACCATGAGCTGGCAGGAGGCGAGCACGAGCAGAGCTAGTCCGTGACGGCCTTCATTGCCTTGGACCTTGCCGTCGGTCCCGGTGCTGGTACTGCTCGGCGTAGCGTTCGGGTCCACTTTTTCGACGCTAAACCCGTCACGGGGGTGACACCACTCGAACGGCCTAGACTATGTGGCACATGGTATGTGGTATTTCACATGACACACTGATTCCATGGACCGCATGGATGACTTCCTCAGGCTCTCCGCGAGCACCGCCCGCTTCACCTACGGCGCCCCGCGCGCCTTCTCCTTCGGGGACGAAGGCCGGCTCCTCTGGTTCCTCCGCTCCACCGGCCCCACCGATCCCTTCGACAGCCTCTGGGTCCTGGACACCGCCACCGGCGCCGAAACCCGGCTCGCCGACCCCCGCGAACTGTCCCCCGAGCCGGGGCCGCTCCCCCTCGTCGAGCGCCGGCTGCGCGAACGCTCGCGGCTCGTCGCCGCCGGGATCGGCTCGTACGCGCTCTCCGCCGACGGGCTCACCGCGCTGTTCGCGCTCTACGGGCGCCTGTACGAGGTCACCCGCGAGGCCGGCGCCGGAGCGCCCGCGCAGCCCAAGGAGATCCCCACCGCCGGTCCCGTCTTCGACCCGCGCCCGAGCCCCGACGCCTCGCGCATCGCCTACGTCACCGACGACGCCCTCCACACCGTCCCCGGCGGCCGGGTCAGCCCCGACGACGGAGCCCGCTGGGGCGTCTCGGAGTTCGCCGCCGCCGAGGAGCTGGACCGGCACCGGGGGCACTGGTGGTCCCCCGACGGGGAGCGCCTGCTGGCCGCCCGCGTCGACGAATCCGCCCTCCAGCGGCGCTGGTTCGCCGACCCGGCGCACCCGGAGCTGCCGGCCGAGGACTTCGCGTACCCCGAGGCGGGCGGCCCCAACGCCGACGTGCGGTTCTGGGTGCTCGGACCGGGCGCGGACAACGCCGTGCGGCTCGACTGGGACACCGAGACCTACCCGTACGTCTCCGACGTGGAGTGGCCCCCGAGTGACACCGTGCCCCCCGAGATCCTGCTCACCGTGCAGGACCGGCTCCAGCAGAACGTCCTGCTGCTCTCCGCCGACCCGGACACCGGGCGCACCCGGGAGCTGTCGCGCACCACGCACCCCCAGTGGGTGGACCCCATGCTCCCCGGCACCCCGGCGCGGCTGGCCGACGGCCGGATGCTCACCTCGGCCGACACCCCCGGCGGGGCGGCCCGCGCGCTCGCGCTGGACGGCGTACTGCTCACCGGGGAGGGGCTCCAGGTCCGCAAGGTGGCCGGCACCCACGGGAACCGGCTGCTGATCGAGGCCGCGCTGCGCGACCCCGCCGAGCAGCAGGTGCTCCTGCTGGATCCGGACACGGGCGAGCTGACCCCGCTCGCGGACGGGCCCGGGGTGCACGCCGTCCAGTCCGCCGCCGGGGCGCTGCTGCTGACCTCCGCCGACGCCGACGGCATCCGGCGCGTCCTGCGCACCGCCGACGGGCGGGAGTTCGCACCCGTCGACCTGTCGCAGCCGCTGCCGTACCGGGTGGTCCCGGTGCTGGAGCGGGTCACCGAGCACGGGGTGCCCACCGCCCTGGTGCTGCCGCGCGGGCACGTCCCCGGCACGCGGCTGCCCGTCCTGATGGACAGCTACGGCGGCCCCGGCATGCAGGACGTCAGCGCCGAGCCGCGCCGCTGGCAGCACCGGCAGTGGTGGGCCGACCAGGGCTTCGCCGTGGTCACCGTCGACAACCGCGGCACCGCGCACGTCTCCCCGCGGTTCACCCACGCCATGTTCCGGGGCTTCTCGGAGGTCACCCTGGAGGACCAGGTCGCCGCCCTGCAGGCGCTCGGGGCGCGCCACGCCGACCTCGACCTGAACCGGGTCGGCATCCGCGGCTGGTCGTACGGCGGGTACCTGTCCGCGCTCGCGGTGCTGCGCCGCCCGGACGTCTTCCACGCGGCGGCGGCCGGGGCCGCGCCGACCGACTTCCGGCAGTACGACACGGCGTACACCGAGCGGTACCTGGGTCTGCCCCAGGCGCACCCGGAGGTGTACGAGCGGGACAGCCTGCTCTCCGACGCGGCGGGTCTGAGCCGGCCGCTGCTGCTGGTCACGGGGCTGGCCGACGACAACGTCCACCCCTCGCACACCTTGCGGCTCTCGCAGGCCCTGACCGACGCGGGCCGCCCGCACCAGCTGCTCGCGCTGCCGGGCGTCACGCACATGACCCCGGGCGGGGTGCGCGAGAAGGTCATGGCGCTGGAGCTGGAGTTCTTCCGCAAGGAGCTGGGCCTGGTCTGAGGCCGGGCAGATCCCGGAACGACGGCAGGGCCCCGGAGCGAGATCATCGCTCCGGGGCCCTCCCCGTTGCCCGGGTTCCCCGCCGGTCACCCGGGCGCCTGCGGCTACGCCAGGTGACAGGCCACCTCACGGGAGGCGACCGTCCGCAGCAGCGGCCGTTCGGTGCGGCAGATCTCCTGCGCCACGGGGCACCTGGGGTGGAAGGTGCAGCCGGGGGGCGGGGCGGCCGGACTCGGCGGATCGCCGAGCAGCACGATCCGCTCGCGCCGCCGCTCCGCCGCCGGGTCGGGCAGCGGTACGGCGGACAACAGCGCCCTGGTGTACGGGTGCTGGGGGTTCTCGTAGAGCGACTTCTTGTCGCCCATCTCCACGATCCGGCCGAGGTACATGACGGCGACCCGGTCGCTGACCCGTTTGACGACGGAGAGGTCGTGCGCGATGAACACGTAGGCCAGGCCCAGTTCGGCGCGCAGCCGCTCCATCAGGTTGACGATCTGCGCCTGCACGGAGACGTCGAGCGCCGAGACCGGCTCGTCGGCGATGATCAGCCGGGGGCTGGTGGCGAGCGACCGGGCGATCCCGATGCGCTGCGCCTGGCCGCCGGAGAACTCGTGCGGATAGCGGTCGATGTGCTCCGGGATCAGTCCGACGAGCTCCATGAGCTCGGCGGCCCGGCGGCGGGCGTCCGCCGCGCTCGAACCCTGCACCAGCAGCGGGTCGGAGATGATCCGGGCCACCGTCTGGCGGGGGTTGAGGGAGGAGTGCGGGTCCTGGAAGACCATCTGGAGGTTCCGCCGCAGGGGACGCAGGGCGCTCTGGGAGAGCCGGCTGATGTCCTTGCCGTCGAACTCGACGCTTCCGGAGGTCGGTTCCAGCAGCCGGACCAGCATCCGCCCGGTGGTGGACTTCCCGCAGCCCGATTCTCCTACGAGGCCCAGGGTCCGGCCGGCCTCCAGGTCGAAGGAGACCCCGTCGACGGCGCGCACGGGCGCCCCCCGGCGCCCGGTCGCGGACCGCTTGCCGGGGAAGGACATCGTCAGGTCGCGCACCCGCAGCAGCGGGGGCGGGTCCTCCCCGCGGGCCGCCGGGATCCGGTCGGTGCGGGCGGCGGTGTGCGGCTGGTTCGTCGTGGTCATCGGGTCACCTCCCGGACGGCGCCCGCGAAGTGGCAGGCGGATTCGCGGCCGGCGTCGCCGTAGGGTCGCAGTTGCGGCCGCACCGTGGCGCAGCGCTCGCGGTCCGCGTCGTCGGCCGCGGCGGCCACGGGGCAGCGCGGGGCGAAGGCGCATCCCGGGGCCGGGGCGAGCAGGGAGGGCGGGGAGCCGGGGATGGCCCGCAGCGGCTCCTCGTCGGCGTCGTCCAGCCGGGGCAGGGAGTCGAGGAGCCCCCGGGTGTAGGGGTGCGCCGGATCGGCGAACAGGTCGTCCACCGGGGCCTGTTCGGCGGCGCGGCCGCCGTACATGACGAGTACCTCGTGGGCGACCCGGGCGACCACGCCCAGATCGTGGGTGATCATGACGACGCCGAGTCCGCGCTCCTGCTGGAGACCGGCGATCAGCTCCAGGATCTGCGCCTGCACGGTGACGTCGAGGGCGGTGGTGGGCTCGTCGGCGATGAGCAGGTCGGGCTCGCACGCCAGCGCCATGGCGATCATCGCGCGCTGGCGCATGCCGCCGGAGAACTGGTGGGGGTACTCCCCCGCCCGGCGGGCGGGTTCGGGGATGCCGACCTCGCCGAGCATGTCGACGGCGCGCCGTTTCGCGGCGGCCCGGCCGGCCCGGAAGTGGACCCGGAAGTGCTCGGCGATCTGCTCGCCGACCGTGTAGTAGGGGTGCAGGCTGGACAGCGGGTCCTGGAAGATCATGGCCATCTTGCGGCCGCGCAGCTTGGAGAGCTCCTTCTCGGACTTGGTGGTCAGCTCCTGTCCGTCGAGGGCGATGGAGCCGCCGATCTCGGCGCCCCGGTGCAGGCCCATCACGGCGAGGGAGGTGACGGACTTGCCCGATCCGGACTCGCCGACGATCCCGAGCGTGCGGCCGGCCTCGACGGTGAAGCCGAGGGAGTCCACGGCGCGCACGGTGCCGCGCGGGGTGGTGAAGGTGACCTGCAGGTCCCGGACTTGGAGCAGCGGGGCCGCGGGGGCCGCGGCTTCGTGAGGAGGAGCCATCAGTACCTCACCCTCGGGTCGATGACGGCGTACAGGAGGTCGACGGCGAGGTTCGCGACGACGATGAAGAAGGCGGCCAGCAGGGTGACCCCGAGCACGACGGGCTGGTCCGAGCTGACCAGGGCCCCGTAGAACAGCCGCCCGATGCCCGGGAGTCCGAAGATGGACTCGGTGATGACGGCTCCGGCGAGCAGGCCGCCGAGGTCCATGCCGAAGATGGTGAGGATCGGGGTCATCCCGGAGCGCAGTCCGTGTTTGACCACGACGGTGCGCTCGGGCATCCCCTTGGCGCGGGCGGTACGGATGTACGGCTCGGCCATCGCCTCGATCATCGAACCGCGGCTCTGGCGGGCGTACATGGCGGCGTAGAGCAGGGCGAGCGCGGTCCAGGGCAGGAGCAGGTTGCCGGCCCAGGCCAGCGGGTTGTCGGTGAAGGCCTGGTAGGTGGGGTAGGGCAGGAGCCCGGCGATCCGGATGACTCCGTAGATGAGCATCACGGAGGTGAAGTACACGGGCAGGGAGGCCGCGGCGACCGCGCCGACCATGAGGACCTTGTCCGTGGCCGTGTCCTTGCGCAGGGCGGCGGTGACTCCCGCGCCGAGTCCGAGGACGAGCCAGAGGACGGCCGCGCCGACGGCGAGGGAGGCGGAGACCGGGAGCCGGTCCATGAGCAGGTCCCATACGGGCAGGGAGTTCTCGTAGGAGTAGCCCAGGCAGGGGAAGTCGCACTGGACGGCGTACTGGCCGGTGCCCAGGGTGCGTCCGGTGAAGATCCCGGTGAGGAACTCGCCGAACTGCCGCCACAGCGGCCGGTCCAGGCCGAGGTACGCGCGTACGTCGGCCAGCCGCTCGGCGCTGCAGGTCTTGCCGCAGGCGGCCGCGGCCGGGTCGGAGGGGAGCACGTAGAAGATGAGGAAGGTGACGGCGGCGATGGCCAGGAGGACGCCGGCGAGGGCGAGCAGCCGGCGTGCGAGGTAGAGGATCACGTCCGGCCGCCCCTCGGGTCGAGGATGTCGCGCAGGGCGTCGCCGAGCAGGGTGAAGGCGAGGACCGCGAGGAAGAGGAAGAGGCTGGGGATGACGAAGTACATGGGGTCGGTCTCGTAGAAGGCCACGGACTCGGCGATCATCTGGCCCCAGGAGGGGGTGGGCGGGCGGACGCCCACGCCGAGGTAGCTGAGCGCGGCCTCGGTGCTGATCATGCCGGGGATGAGCAGGGTGGTGTAGGCGATGACCGGGCCGGAGACCCCCGGGAGGATGTCGCGGGTCAGGATCCGCCAGGAGCTCGATCCGCCGACGCGGGCGGCGTCCACGTACTCGCGGTGTTTGAGCGAGAGGGCCTGCCCGCGGACGACGCGGGCGACGCCGGGCCAGCCGAAGACGCCGATGACGACGGTCATGAGGACGATGCGGTTGACGTCCTTGGCCACCGACAGCATCGCGATCATGAAGATGAGGGACGGGAAGGACATCGTCAGGTCCATCAGCCGGGACAGGACGGCGTCGGTGCGCCCGCCGAAGTAGCCGGCGGCGATTCCGGCGGCGGTGCCCGTCACGACCACGATGGCGGTGGCGGCGAAGGCGATGAGGAGCGAGACCTGGGCGCCGTGGACGACGCGGGCGAACAGGTCGCGGCCGCTGACGGGTTCCACGCCGAGCCAGTGCTCGGGGCTGATCCCGCCGAAGGAGCCCAGCGGCTGGCCGCCGAGGTAGGGGTCGATGGCGGACTTGTCGAACTCGTCCGGGGACCAGCCGCCGAGCGCGCCCAGCCAGGGGGCGGTGACGGCCATCAGGACGAAGAGCAGGACGACGCAGAGACTGACGCGGACGGCGGGGCGGCGGCGGAGTTCCCGCCGGGCGAGCTGCCAGGGGCTGCTGCCCGGGGGGACGGTCCCGGCCGGTGCGCCGTCCGGGGCTGCCGGACGGGCGGCGCCCGGTCCGGCAGCGCCCGGTGCGGTGGTGGTCATGGTGTCAGGGGCCCCCGCGTCCTCAGCCCTGGCTCTTCGACGGGTCCTTCAGACCGACGGTGGCGTAGTCGATCTGGCCGACCCAGACGGGGTGTCCGAAGGCTCCCGCGATGTTGGTGCCGACGAGCAGCGGCTTGCGCTCCAGCAGGAGGGGGACGGCCGGGGACTTCTTCATGATCTCGGCGTCGAGGTCGATCCAGGCCTGGTTGGCCTGCTTGGCGTCGGCCATGGCGTTGATCTCGTCGATCCGCTTCATCGTGGCGTCGTCGCGGAACTGGGCGTTGTTGCCCTGGTTGCCCTTCTCCTTGATGGTGCGTCCGTCGAAGACGAAGGGGATCCAGGTGGAGCCGGAGGGGTAGTCGGGGCACCAGCCGGCGAGCGACATGTCGGGGGTGGTGGAGAGGTCGCCGATGACGTCGTAGTAGGCGCCCGGGTCGACCGTGTCGATGACGACCTCGACGCCGGCACGGGCCAGGCCCTGCTGAAGGGCCTCCGCCTTGCCCTTGTCTCCGGTGGAGACGGCGAGCGAGACCTTCAGGGTCTCCTTGCCGGCCGCCTTGAGAAGTTCCTTGGCCTTGGCGGGGTCCCCGGAGGGGGCGATCCCCAGGGTGTCGGCCTGCTTGCCGCCGGACATGGCCGGGGGCAGGTAGGCGGTGGCGATCTCGTTGAGGGCCGGGCCGCCGCCCGCGGTGATCACGGCCTCCTTGTCCACGGCGTACTGCATGGCCTCGCGGACCTTGGGGTCGTTGAAGGGGGCGCGGGAGTTGTTGAGGTGGAGCATCTCCGTACAGCCCTGGGACTCGGCCAGCAGCCGCGACTTGATCTCCGGCTTGGGCAGCACCTTGGGTGCGCTCTCGGGCCGCATGTCGGACCACTGGACGGAGGAGGCGTCGGCGCCCTCCCCGGCGATGATCCGGTCGTCGATCTGGCCGCCCTTGAGGCCCATGACGACCACGAACTTGTCGGGGTAGGCCTTGCGGACGGTGTCGGTCTTGGCGTCCCAGTGCTCGTTGCGGACCAGGACGAGCTTCTTGTCCCGGTCGTACGACTCGATCTTGTACGGGCCGGAGGAGAACGGGCGGGCGTCGTACTGCGTGCCCTTCTCCTGGGACTCGGGGACCGGGGCGAAGGTGGGCAGGGTCGCGGTCGCGGAGAACTCGGCGACGGGCCGCTTCAGTTCGAAGACGATCGTGCGGTCGTCGGGGGTCTTCACCGAGTCGAGGTGCTTGCCCTGGAGCGGGCCCTTGTAGCCCTCGGCGCCGGCGAGGTACTGGGCCGCGTAGTCGGGGCCGCCCGTGAGGTCGGGGGCCATGGAGCGCTCGACGTTGTACTTGATGTCCTGCGCCTTGATGGGCGAGCCGTCCTCGTACTTCACGCCCTCCTTCAGGGTGAAGGTCCAGGTCTTGCCGCCGTTGGAGGGGGTACCGAGGTCGGTGGCGAGGTCGGGGACGAGCTCGCTGCCGGCCTTGCCCGGTTCGGCCTTGAAGGTGACCAGGGTGCGGTAGAGGAGGCGGGTGCCGAAGTCCATCGTCGGCATGACCCAGTTGCGGGCGGGGTCGAGGTGGGCGAAGTCCTGGTTGGACAGGACGGTGATGGTCCCGCCCTTGACGGGGGTCCCGCCGAGGATCTTGCCGTCGTTGGCGGAGGCGGGGTTGGAGGCCCCGGCACCTGCGGCGGAGCCCTTCTTGGGGTCGGAGCAGCCCGAGGCGCCGAGTGCGAGTGCGGCCACCAGGGCGGTGGCGAGGGCGAGTTGGGTGCGCTTGGTCATGGGTCACTCCAGTGAAGGGCCGCGCTCTATGATGTGACCGGTAACATAGTAATGTGAAATTGTACTGACAAGGGGTTGGACCCCGGTTGGACCCACCGTTATCCAGCCGTGTCCAAATGGGTACGGACGCCAGGGCGTTGGGCATGCCGAACGCCGGGCGCGCTGCTGCGCGGCCCGGCGTCGAGGGAGGGGCGGGGGCTAGAGGCCCGCGCCCAGGCGGCCCTTCGGGCGGCCCACCGGTTCGTCGCGGCCCTGGGCCCAGAGGGAGCGGACGTGGCCCAGGTGGCGGGTCATGCAGGCTTCGGCCGCCTCCGCGTCGCCGGTGAGCATCAGGTCCAGGAGCTCGATGTGCTCCTCGGCGGAGGAGACCAGCTTGCCGGCCTCGTCCAGGCCCGTCAGGCCGTACAGCCGGGAGCGCTTGCGCAGGTCGCCGACGGTTTCCACCAGGCGGTCGTTGCCCGAGAGGCCGAGGAGGGTGAGGTGGAAGCGGCGGTCGGCCTCCAGGTAGCCGATGAGGTTGTGCTCGCGCGCGCTGGTGACGATCTCCTGCGCGATGGGGCGCAAGGCCTCCAGTGCCTCGGGCGCGGCGATCTTCGTGATCTTGCCGATGGTCGGGACCTCGATCATCGTGCGCAGCTCGGTGTACTGGTCCAGATCGCGCTCGCTGACCTCCGTGATGCGGAAGCCCTTGTTGCGGACCGGTTCCACCAGGCCCTCGCGGGCCAGGTCCAGCATGGCCTCGCGCACCGGGGTGGCCGAGACGCCGAGCTCGGCCGCGAGGCCGGGAGCGGAGTAGACGCTCCCGGGGCGCAGTTCACCCGCTATCAGGGCTGCCCGCAGGGCGTGGCCTACCTGGTCGCGGAGCCGTTCCTGAGCCTTGATGAGACTGTGCTGCTTCAGGTCACCCATTGCATTTCCTCCGAGACCGCTCACACCATCGGCGTGCGGAGGAACAGCGTACAATGTCACGTTGCGCTCGTTCCTCAGTGGACACCGCTCCCGGCGGCCTCGAACAGGGCCACCGCCACAGCGAGATCTTCCCAGGCCATGCCCACACTCTTGAAGAGCTGTGGACAACTCGCCGCCCCCGCACCCGGCATCCGGCCCGCGACCAGGTCGGCCAGGGTGCCGCTGATATGACCGGCGCCGATCGCCCCTTCGGCCTCCGGCACCAGCAGGTCCCCCGCCTCGCGCAGAGCCGCCGCACGCGACTCCACGTACACCGCCGCCCGCCGGACCAGCGCCGTGTCCACCTCGCGGGCGTCCGGCTCGTGCGAGCCGACCGCGACCACGGTGGCGCCCGGCGCGATGAGCCGCCCGTCGAAGAGGGGCTCGCGGGAGGTGGTGCAGCAGATCACCAGGTCCGCGTCGGCCACTTCAGCCGCCACCCCCGGCCGGGCGGGGACGCCCAGCCCGCGCGCGTGCGCCGCCAGCTTCTCCGCGGCGGCGGCGCTGCCCGCCGACCCCGCACGGGCCACGACCACCACCTCCGCCAGCTGCCGCATCGCGTGCACCGCTTCGAGGTGCCCGTACGCCTGCGGTCCCGATCCGAAGATCAGCAGCCGCAGCGGCCGCCCGGCCGGGGCCAGGTGGCGCAGCGCGAGCGCCGAGACCGCCGGGGTGCGCAGGGTGGTCAGCACCGCCCCGTCGAGCAGGGCGAGGGGGCGCAGGGTGGGCCCGTCCAGGAGGAGGTAGGACCCGGTGATCCGGGGCAGCCCGAGCGCCGGGTTCCCCGGGGCCACTCCGGCGATCTTCACTCCGGCGTAGGCCCCGGTGGCGGCCGGCATCAGCAGCAGCTCCCCGCCGCCGGGCACGGGCAGGGCGCTGCGCGGCGGGCAGGTCTCCGGGTCCAGCCCGGAGCGCAGTACGCCGGCCAGCGCGTCGGCGGCGGCGGCCGGGGTGAGGAGCCCGGCCATCTCCGCGCCCGACAGCTGGGGGATCACAGGAGGAACCCGGCGCCGAGGGCGTCCTGCGGGTCGACGCTGAAGAGGTGTTCGCCGGTGCGGTACGCCGTACCGGTGACCTCCGTGACCACACCGGCGGCCACCCGGGCGGCGACGCGGCCCGTGAACACCGTGCCCACGACCGACTCGTGCAGCAGGTCCTCCCCCTCACCCAGCCGCCCGTCCTCGGCCAGCAGCGCGAGCCGCGCCGAGGTGCCGGAGCCGCAGGGCGAGCGGTCGATCTGGCCGTCGGCGAAGACGGTGACGTTGCGCTGGTGCGGACCGAAGGGGGTGTCGGGGAGCTCCTCGAACAGGGTCACCCCGTACACCCCGGAGAGCAGCGGCCCGTCCGGGTGCCAGGTCCCGGGGTGGGTGGCGAGGGCGGCCCGGATCTCCTTCCCGGCGCGCACGAGCTCGGGCAGGGAGGCCGGGCTCACGTCGAGGCCTAGGTCCCGGGCGGGCAGGGAGGCGTAGCAGGCCCCGGCGTGCGCGATGTCCACCTCGGCCATGCCCAGCGTGGTGGCGACGGGCACCTTGCGGGCGCTGGTGCGGGCCGGGACGTTGCGGAAGGTGACCCCGGTGGTGCGGCCGCCGGCGCGGTGCACGGTCGCGGCGACCCGCCCCGAGGGCACGTCGATCCGTACCTGGACGTCCCCGTCGTCGGGGGCGGCGACCCGGCCGGTGTCCACGGCCCAGGCGCCCAGCGCCATGGTGCCGTGGCCGCAGGCGGTGGAGTAGCCGTCCTTGTGCCAGAACAGCACCCCGAAGTGGGCCCCGTCGTCGTCGGGCGGGACCACGAAGCCCCCGTACATCCCCGCGTGCCCGCGCGGCTCCTGCACGAGGAGCCGCCGTACGTCGTCCAGCGCGCCGCGCCGGGGGGCCGTGCCCGATCCCCCCGGTCCGATGGCGGTGGCGCAGCGCTCGGCGACGGTGTCCCCGGGCACGGGCGGAGCGCCGCCCGTGGTGAGATCGACGATGCGGAAGGGCTCGCCGGCGGTGTGGTAGTCCACGGTTCGTACGACGGTC
Source organism: Streptomyces sp. NBC_00086 (assembly GCF_026343255.1). Lineage (NCBI taxonomy): Bacteria > Bacillati > Actinomycetota > Actinomycetes > Kitasatosporales > Streptomycetaceae > Streptomyces > Streptomyces sp. NBC_00086. Next base: position 1,752,877 of record NZ_JAPELZ010000001.1, read on the forward strand.
ACAGGAGGAACCCTCCGGGGAACGGGTCGGACGGGTCGAGGAAGTACTGGGCGGTGCCGGTGATCCAGGCCCGTCCGGTGACGGTGGGCACGAGGGCCGGGCGGCCGGCCACCGTGGTCTCGCCGATGAGGCGGCCGGTGAACTCGGTGCCGATGAAGGACTCGTTGACGAAGTCCGTTTCCAGGGACAGGAGTCCGCGGGCGTGCAGCTGCGCCATGCGCGCGCTGGTTCCCGTACCGCACGGCGAGCGGTCGAACCAGCCCGGGTGGATGGCCATCGCGTGCCGGGAGCGGTGGGCGTCGGAGCCGGGGGCGGCGAGGTAGACGTGCTTGACCCCGCCGAAGGAGGGGTTCTCGGGGTGCACGGGCCGGTCCGGGGAGGCGTTGATCGCCTCCATGAGGGCCAGGCCGGCGGCGAGCAGGTCGTCCCCGCGCTCGCGGTCGAAGGGGAGCCCGAGGGAGTCGAGTTCGACGAAGGCGTAGAAGTTGCCGCCGTAGGCGAGGTCGTAGGTGACCGTGCCGTACCCGGGAACCTCGGCCTTGAGGTCGAGGCCCACGCAGAAGGCCGGCACGTTGGTGAAGGTGGCGGCGGTGGCCGCCCCGTCCTCGACGCGGACGTCCACGCTGACCAGCCCGGCCGGGGTGTCGAGCCGGACGGTGGTGACCGGCTCGACGACGGGCACCATGCCCGTCTCGACCAGGACGGTGGCGACCCCGATGGTGCCGTGCCCGCACATGGGGAGCAGGCCCGACACCTCGATGTACAGGACGCCGAAGTCGGCGTCGGGGCGGGTCGGGGGCTGCAGGATGGCGCCGCTCATCGCGGAGTGGCCGCGCGGCTCGTACATGAGCAGGGTCCGCAGGTGGTCCAGGTGCTCGATGAAGTGGAGCCGCTTGTCGGCCATGGTGGCGCCGGGGATCACCCCGACTCCCCCGGTGATCACCCGGGTGGGCATGCCCTCGGTGTGCGAGTCCACCGCGTGGTAGATGTTTCGGGTGCGCATCAGGTCCCCCTTGGAATGGCTTAGTTGAGACCCTCGGCGAGGGCCTTCTCGGTGGCGGCGCGGACACCGGCCTCGATCTCGCCGGTGAGCGGGAAGCGCGGCGGGCGGGTCGGACCTCCGGGGCGGCCGGCCAGGTCCATGGAGAGCTTGATGGCCTGGACGAACTCGGTCTTGGAGTCCCAGCGCAGCAGGGAGTGCAGGGACTTGTAGAGCGGCAGGGCGGTGTCGAGGTCTCCCGCGACGGCGGCGCGGTAGAGGGTGGCGCAGGCCTGCGGGAGCGCGTTGGGGTAGCCGGCGATCCAGCCGACGGCGCCGGCCAGGGCCAGTTCGAGCAGCACGTCGTCGGCGCCGATCAACAGGTCCAGGCCCGGGGCCAGTTCGGCGATCTCGTAGGCGCGCCGCACGTCCCCGCTGAACTCCTTGACGGCGACGATGGAGCCGTCGGCGTGCAGCCGGGCCAGCAGGTCCGGGACGAGGTCCACCTTGGTGTCGATGGGGTTGTTGTACGCGACCACGGGCAGGCCGGCGCGGGCGACCTCGGCGTAGTGGGCACGCACGGCGTCCGCGTCGGCCCGGAAGGCGTTGGGCGGCAGCAGGAGCACGGATCCGGCGCCGGCCTCGGCGGCCTGCTCGGCCCAGCGGCGGGATTCGGCGCTGCCGTAGGCCGCGACTCCGGGCATCACGCGGGCACCGTCGCCGGCGGCCTCGACGGCGGTACGGACGACGGCGGCGCGCTCCTCGTCGGTGAGGGTCTGGTACTCGCCGAGGGAGCCGTTCGGAACGACGCCGTCGCAGCCGTTGGCGATCAGCCAGGCCACGTGCTCGGCGTAGGCGTCGTGGTCGACGCTCAGGTCTTCCCGCAGGGGCAGGGTGGTGGCGACCATGATGCCGTGCCAGGGGCGGGTGCGGGTGTCCGCGGCGGCGGGCGCGGGGGTGTGCGCGTGGGTCATGAGAGTGCTCCCTAGGGTGATGTGTGACATTTTACTAGTGGGTGTGACGTGGCCACAAGAGGTGCGGCCGCCCTGTCGGCGGTCCCGTCAGGGAAGTTCGGGGGAAAGCGCGGCCGGGGGTTCGGCCGGGAGCGCGGCGAGGTGGCGCAGCGGAACCGGGCAGGACAGCGGCCTGCGGTCGGGAGCGGGATCGGTACCGGCCAGGGCGGCGACGGCCGGGCCGCACATCCGGCCCTGACACCAGCCCATGCCGGCCCGGGTAAGGAGTTTGACCGTACGGGCGTCCCGCGCCCCCAGATCTTCGACGGCTTCCCGGATCCGGCCCGCCGGCACCTCCTCGCAGCGGCACACGTCGGTGTCCTCGCGCAGCCAGCCGGTCCAGCCGGGACCCGGGCGGTGCGCGCCGGCCATCGCGGCGGCGAAGGCGCGCAGCCTCGTACGGGTACGGGCGAGGCGCGCCGGAACCGGCCGGCCCGCGACCGAATGAGCGGCGATCTCCCCTTCGACCAGGGCCAGCTGAGCTCCGCCGATGCCGCCGGTCTCCCCGGCGGACCAGACCCCGGGGACGGAGGTCCGCTGCCCGGCATCCACTTCCAGGGCGACGGTGGCGTCCGGGCTCGGACGGGTGGCGCAGCCGAGACCGGTGGCCAGCTCCAGCTGGGGCACCAGCCCGTGGCCGACGGCCACGGCGTCGCACGGGATGCGGCGGGCGGTGCCCGGGACCGGGCGCCAGTCGCGGTCGAGCCGGGCCACGGTGACGGCCTCGACCCGGTCGGTGCCGTGGGCCTCGGTGACGGCGTGCCGGGTGAGCAGACGCACCCCGTGGCGAACCAGCGCCCCGCCGTACGTGGCCCCTTCCACCAGCTTGCCGGGGTTGCGGAGCAGGGCGGGGGCGTGGGCGGCGTAGCCGGTGTACGCAGCGGCCTCCACGACGGCGGGCACCCGGGCCCCGGCTGCGGCGAGCGAGCCGGCCACGGCGAGCAGCAGCGGCCCGCTCCCGGCGACGACGACCCGGCTGCCCGGGAGCACGAGCCCACCCTTGAGCATGGCCTGCGCCCCGCCGGCCCCGACGACCCCGGGCAGGGTCCAGCCGGGGAAGGGGAGCTGGCGCTCGTAGGCCCCGGTGGCGAGCAGAACGGCACGGGCCCGGACCGTGGCGGGATCCTCGTCGGGGCCGGCGACGGCGTGCAGGGTCCAGCCGGGGCTCTCACCGGAATCCGGGGTCACCGTCCAGACGTGGTGATGGGGCAGGTACGTGATCCGCCCGGCCGACACGTGGGCGCGCAGGGCGGCTTCGCGTGAGGCGAAGGCGGACCATCCGTGGTGCAGGGCCTCGGGGCGGGTGGCGCCGAGTCCGGGCGCGGGGTGTCGGTAGTACTGCCCGCCGGGGCGCTCCCCCGCGTCGAGCAGGATGACGCTCAGGCCCAGCCCGGCGGCCGCGACCGCGGCGGCGAGGCCGGCGGGGCCGGCACCGACGACGGCGAGGTCAGACGGCGAGGTCGTCATGGCCGGTCCCTTCCTGGGTGGTGACGTGGTCGCCCGGGCGGGCGGGGACGAGGCACGCGCGCTGGTTCGGGCGGCCGTTGACGGTGACGAGGCAGTCGTAGCAGCTGCCGATCCCGCAGAACGCTCCGCGGGGGGCGGCGGTTTCGCGGGTGGTGCGCCAGGCGAGGATGCCGGCGGACCAGAGGACGGCGGCGATGCTCTGCCCGGACTGGGCCGGGAGCTCGCGGTCGTCGAAGCGCAGGCTCCAGCTTTCCGCGGCGGTTCCGCCCACCAGGTCGCGGGGCGACCTTCGCCGCCCCCTCATCGCTTCGCTCATCGCTTCCGTCCTCCTAGTTCCTCTGACGCGGAGCGTGTCCCGCACCACGACTGCCCTGCGGGGCCAAGTCCCCTACCCGCCCTTCCACCGTTCCCCGGGCGCTGCCCGGACCCGCGCCTCAAACGCCGGCGAGGCTGGGAATGCCCCCGGGCTCCGCCCCGACCCGGTCCTCAAACGCCGGACGGCTGAAAAGACCCAACCCCCGGGCGACTGAAAGGGTCCCAGGGACTCCGCGCCCCAACCACCGGCGGGGCCGAAGGGCCTGGGCTCCCCCCGTTCGGGGCTGATGGCGGCCCGGGGCGGGGACGGGGGCGGGGTGGGGTGTCGGCCTGGACGTAAAGCGTGATTTGTGGCGCTGGTACACCCCACACCCTGTCGGAGTTGAGGAGGGGGCGCCTAAATCATGCAGTCCAGGCCGACACCCCACCCCGACCCCGGCACCGACCCACCCGACGCAGCCAAGCAGACCCCGACCACACCCCAGCCCCGCCGGCGTTTGAGGCGCAGGGGCCCGGGGACCGGTCCCCGGCAACGGCGCCGCACCCACAGTCATCGCGGGGACTCCGCAAAGCGGGCCGGCGCAAAAGGACCGGGATCCAGAGCAGGCATCGCAGAAGTCAGCGCCGCCGCGATCAGCACCCCCGTCCCCGGCGCAAGCCCAATACCCGCCCCCTCGTGCCCACACGCATGGAACAGCCCCGGCACCCGCGGATCCGCACCGATCGCCGGAAGATGATCCGGCAGGTACGGCCGGAAGCCGTGATAGGTCCGCAGGACCTTCACGTCCGCCAGGACCGGAAAGAGCGCGGCCGCCTGCGCCGCGAGCCTCCGCAGCGCCTCCGTGGACAGCGAGCGGTCGAACCCGACCCGCTCCCGCGTGGCGCCGATCAGGACCGGCCCCGCCGGGGTCCCCTCGACCACGGCGGAGGACTGCAGCGACGCCGACCCGCTCGCGACGTCCGCGATGTAGTCCGCCGCGTAGACCTTGTGCCGCACCACCCTGGGCAGCGGCTCCGTCACCAGGACGAACCCCCGCCGGGGCAGCACCGGAAGCTCGACTCCGGCCAGCGCCGCCACCGCCCCGCCCCAGGTGCCGGCCGCGTTCAGCACCGCCGGGGCCAAGAGGTCGCGGCGAGCCGTACGGACGCCACGCAGCTCGCCCGAAGGACCACGGAGCAGCTCCGTGACCTCCTCCCCCAGGTGCACCTCCACACCCCGCGCCGCCGCCAGCAGCCGCGCCGCCGCCTGGGCCGGCTGGACCTGGGCGTCCTGCGGGTAGAGGAAGCCACCCGCCAGGCCCGGGGCGAGGTGGGGCTCCAGTTCGCGCAGCTCCCCCGGTCCCACCTCGACCGCGTCGACCCCGGCCGCGCGCTGGCCGTCCGCGAAGCCCCGCAGGGCCTTCACGGTGGCCTCGTCGGCCGCGACGACCAGGCCGCCCTTGGCCTCGTACTCGATCTCCTCCGGGAGTTCGAGCGCGAGCTCGCGCCAGAGCCGCGCCGACAGCAGCGCGAGGTCCAGCTCGGGGCCGGCCTCCTTGTCGGAGACGAGCAGGTTGCCTTCGCCGGCGCCGGTGGTGCCGCCGGCGACCGGGCCGCGGTCGACGACGGCCACGCGGAGTCCGGCACGCGCCGCGTAGTACGCGCACGCGGCTCCGACGACGCCGGCGCCGATGATCACGAGGTCCGGGGAGTGTCTGGGCACGGCAGTAATATGTCACATATCTCTAGGGGTGGACAGAGGTGGCCGAGGTCAGCCGCGCAGCGGCCCTTCGCAGCTGTAACTCGACGTACCCGCGACCCGGTTGGTCCAGACGTCCAGTACGCCGAAGGAGCAGTTCATGTCGGCCAGATTGTTAGAGGCCGCGCCCGCCCGGTCCAGGATGAAGTAGTCGACCGTCTCGGACATGTCCTTGAAGTTCTGGTCCTCGCTGCGCCAGTCCTTCAGGTTCGCGGTGATCCTGCCGGTACAGGTGAACCGGCGCTTGCCCGGCTCGCCGTTCTCCACGCAGTCCGGGGTGCTGTACGTGGCCGTCGCGAAGGCGGACTTCACGTCCGCGAGCGCCGCGTCGCGCAGCTGCGCGTTCGGGGTGAACGAAGTGTTCGGCACGAACAGCTGGTCGACCTTGGCTATCTGGGCGTCCAGGAACCGGTCGTAGCCGCTCTGGACGGCCGCGTCCCGGCCCATCCGGCTCCGCCAGGCGTCGAAGCCCGCCGGGTCGTCGGCCCGCAGGTACCCGTACATCTCCCGCAGCTTCGAGGGCTGCTCGGTCCACAGGAACTCGAAGAAGGCGCCCGAGTACCCGTAGAAGCGGAAGCCGTCGTTGGCGTAGGTGGCGTGCAGGAGCTGGTCCACCGACATGCGCGGGCCGCCGCCCGCCGTGTCGTTGATGATGCTCTTGATCAGCGACTTGCGTACGGCGATGCCGTTGTCGCGGGTCGCGCCGTCGAAGAACTCGGCGGTGCCCTCGTCCATGGCGGTCGTACGGTCGCCCTGGTACCAGGCGCCCTGGCCGAAGGTGCCGGGGACGGCGAAGCGGCCGTTGAGGTAATGCGTGTACTCGTGGCGGAAGAGCTCTTCCAGGGTGAGCTGGGAGTCCTGCGGGACGCGGCGCTGGTAGGTGTAGAAGGTGGCGCCGTTCTCGATGTAGATGCCGCCGTTGTTGGTGCCGTAGCCGGTGAGGACCGGGTGGTAGTTCACGTAGTCGGCGCGCGAGGCGTAGAGCACGATGTTCAGGGTGGTGTTGGCGTCCCCGGCGATCGGCTGGTCGGTGCCCACGACCCGGTGGTACTGGGTCTTGACCTGCTTGCTCGCGTAGTAGAGCTGGTCGACGGTGGCCCGGTCGAGGGCGGTGCGGACCTTGATGGCGCCGTTGTCGTACGTGTAGGTGTTCGGGAAGAGCTCCCGCTCGATGTCCTCCTTGCACACCCCGTACGGCTTGCAGGCCTGGTAGAAGTTGAGCCAGGAGACGGCCTTCGCCCACGGCTCGCTGCCGTCGCCGAAGGCGGCCCTGGCCGGGGCCAGGAGCGCGCCGAGGTCGGCGGTGACGGCGTCCTTCAGCCCCGCGATCTGGCCGAAGCGGCCGAACTCGGCGATGGCGTCGCGCGCCACCCAGGCGTTCGCGGTGCCCTTGAGGTGGGCGTACGTCGCGAAGTTCTTGAAGCCGGCGCGGTACGGGGCGTCGGCGGCGGCCGCCGCGTGGAACGCGGTGTCGTTGTTGTACACGCCGAGGTAGTTGACGGAGAGGGCGGCGAGCGCCGCGCCCGCCCAGGCGGTGTCCAGATGCGTCGCCGTGTGCGACGGGTCCATGGTGGCCAGGACGTTCCCGATCAGGCCGAGCTGGTGGTGGCGCAGGCCGGGGGCGCTGCCGGCGTAGAGGGCCTCGCGCAGGGTGCGGGCGTTGGATGCGGTGGCGTCGAAGGTGCGGGCGGCGCCCGCGAAGGCGGCGATGGCCCGGCGCATGGCGTCGACGGTCGGGGCGTCGGTGACGTCGATCTCGGTGCGGGAGTGGTCGTGGTAGGCCACGGCGTGCAGGTAGGTGAACATCTCCTCCAGATGGGAGGAGTTCAGGCCGTCGTGGGAGGCGGCCAGGCCGGATATCCGGCGGGAGACGGCCTGTACGTGGGCGTCCGACATGACCGGGGCCAGGCGGGCGTCCCAGGTCCAGATGAGGCCCGAGAGACAGCCGCCCTTGGCCGCGGTGACGGCCGGGTCCGCGAGGAAGTCGGCGAACTGCTCCGGGGTGAGCCCGGTGATCCCGTCGAGGGTGCAGGGGACGCCCGCGGCGGTGCCCCGGGCGGCGGGGGCGGCGAGCCTGCCGCTCTTCGCGGCGGGCGAAGGGGCGGCGGCCGACGCGGGGGCGGCGCCCGCCTCGGCGACCGCGCCGGGTACCTTGCCGTCGGCGACGGCCCGGCCGCCGCCCGGGACTTCGCCGCCGGGGGCCGGTGCGGGCGCGGGGGCCGCCGGCCGCGCGTCGGCGAGGTGCTCGACCTCGTCGAACGGGTTCGCCCCCGCCTCGGCGCCCGCGGCTCCCGCGGCGCCACCGGCGAAGGCACCCGGCGCGGTGACACCCGCGGCGTCGGCGCGGGCGCCGGTCTCGGCGGCCAGGGTCACGGCCTGGCCGGCAGTGGCGAGGAGGGTGACCGCGACGGCGGCGGAGAGGAGGGACGTGCGCACGACTCTGTGCTGGGACACCAAGGACTCCTGGCTGGGAGGGGCGGTGAGGGGAAAGTGCGGAACTGCCCTGCTTCGCGCGGTGTTTGGCGGGGATTAACGGCGACCAACACAGCGCGGTGTGAGCTGTAACATAGTAATGTGAAATTGCACTGACAAGACCTGTGCGCCCACCAGTTCGCATCTTCTTGAGGGAGCCCCTGTGCCCGACACCCCCTCCCGCCCCACCACCGGGCTCAACATCGGCAGTCACGACCTGCCGGTATCAGCCGAGTTGTCCCGCTTCATGGCGTCGGACTGGGCGGCCTCCCCGCTACCGGACGCCGCACGCGTCCCCGCGTACGCCGTCACCCCGGCCCGCCGCGCGCGCCTCTCCGCCCGCTTCCCCGGCGAACGGCTGATCATCCCCGCGGGTGAGCTGAAGGTCCGCAGCCACGACTGCGACTACCGGTTCCGCCCGCACAGCGCGTACGCCTGGCTGACCGGGCTCACCGGCGAGGACCAGGTCGGCCACGTCCTGGTCCTGGAGCCGGCCGGCCCGCACGGGCACGAGGCCGTCCTGTACCTGCGCCCGCGCTCACCGCGCACCGGCGGCAACGAGGAGTTCTACCGCGACCGCCGCTACGGGGAGTTCTGGGTCGGCCGCCGCCCCGACCTCGCGGAGGCGGAGCGCCTCTGCGGCATCCGCTGCGCCCACCTGGACGCGCTCGGCTCACCGACGGGGCGCAACGCCGCCGCCGACCCGGAACTGGCCACCGCCCTCTCCGAACTGCGCCTGGTCAAGGACGCCTGGGAGGTGGCCGAGCTGCAGCTCGCCGTCGACCACACCACCGCCGGGTTCGAGGACGTCGTACGGGACCTCCCGCGCGCCCTGGCCCACCCGCGCGGCGAGCGGTGGATCGAGGGGGTCTTCAACCGCCGCGCCCGGGCCGAGGGCAACGGCACCGGCTACGAGACGATCGCCGCGTCGGGCGCGCACGCCTGCGTGCTCCACTGGATCCGCAACGACGGCCGGCTGAACGCGAGCGACCTGCTCCTGATGGACGCGGGCGTGGAGACCGACGGCCTCTACACGGCGGACGTCACCCGCACCCTCCCGCTGTCGGGCCGGTTCTCCCCCGTCCAGCGCCAGGTGTACGAGCTGGTCCTGGCCGCGCAGGACGCGGGCATGGCGGCGCTGCGGCCGGGCGCGAGCTTCCGCGACTTCCACCGGGCCGGCATGCGCGTGATCGCGGAGGGGCTCGCCGAGTGGGGGGTGCTCAAGCACGCCGAGGGCGATCTGCACCGGCGCTACACCCTGTGCAGCAGCGGGCACATGCTCGGGCTCGACGTGCACGACTGCGCGCAGGCGCGCGCGGACACGTACCTGGACGGGGTCCTGGAAGAGGGCCAGGTCCTCACGGTGGAGCCCGGGCTCTACCTCCAGCCCGACGACGAGACCCTCCCGCCGGAGCTGCGCGGCATAGGCGTCCGCATCGAGGACGACCTGGTGATCACGGCCGAAGGCGCCCGGCTGATGTCGGGCGCCCTGCCGCGCACGGTGGCGGGCATCGAGGAATGGATGGGGAACCTGCTGGAGGACGGCGGCCGGTAGCGGGCCGTGGAGCGGGGCGGGCCCCGGCGCGGTCCACCGCGCCCGGGCCTCGCGCCCCGCTGCGCCCGGTCCCGGCAGGCCCGGGTCCGGGCGGTCAGTCAGTCGTTCCAGTTGTTCCCGTTGCGGTAGCCGCCGTCGTTCCGGCCGCCGTCGCCGTCACGCCAGTTGTTGCCGTTGTCGTGGTTCCAGTTGCCGTTGTCGTGGTTCCAACTGTCGTTGTCGTTCCAGTTGTCGTGGTGGTTCCAGTTGTCGTTGTTCCAGCTGTCGTTGTCCCAGTTGCTGTGCCAGCTGTTGTTGTCCCAGTCGTTGTCGTCCCAGCACCAGCTGGGGCGGTCCCCGCGCGAGGTGTCGCAGCAGTAGCGCCACCAGTCGTCCGCGCGCCAGTCGCTGCCACGCCAGTCGGAACACCGATACGTCTGCGGAAGACTCGTGGCAAAGGCACTGCTGACGGGCATCAGGCCGAGCGTGATCCCGGCGGCCCCTGCCACGGCGGCCGCAACGAACCCACGGCGCATAGTCATACACCTCCGAGAATGAAGGGTTGATTGGTCCGGATTACTCCGTTATGAGCCAATTCCACCCTCCCCCCTCCCCTGGCCACTGTCAAAAGCACCCGCTCCCACCAGCGAAAAGGCCTACGGGAGCACCGCGAGCCCGTCCAGCTCGACCAGCGCCTCCTCGTCCCACAGCCGGACCACGCCGATGACCGCCATCGCCGGATACTCCCGGCCCGCCAACCGGCGCCAGATCCGGCCGAGTTCGTGAGCGCGGGCCCGGTAGTCCGCCACGTCCACGGCGTAGACGGTCACCCGCGCCAGCTCGGCCGGCGAGCCGCCCGCCCCCTCCAGCGCCGCCAGCAGGTTCGCCAGCGCCCGCTCGAACTGGTCCGGCAGCGTCTCCCCCACCACCTTCCCCGCCCCGTCGAGGGCCGTCTGCCCGGCCAGGTACACCAGCCGGCTCCCGCTCGCGACGACGGCGTGCGAGAAGCCCGTCGCCGGGGACAGCTCCTCCGGGTTGATCCGCTCCAGGCTCATGCTCCTTCCCCCGCCTTCGGCATCTCCTGCGTCTCCTGCATCTCCCGCGCCTCCCGGTAGAGCTCCTTGGCGATGATCGTGCGCTGCACCTCGCTCGCCCCCTCGTAGATCCTCGGCGCCCGCACCTCCCGGTACAGGTGTTCCAGCAGGTGGCCCCGGCGCAGGGCGGCCGCCCCGTGCAGCTGTACCGCGTGGTCGACGACGTACTGGGCGGTCTCGGTGGCCAGCAGCTTCGCCATGGCCGCCCGCCTCGGCACCTGCGGGGAGCGCGCGTCCGCGTCGTAGGCCTCCGCCGCCGCGTACACGAGGAGCCGGGCCGCCTCGGTCCGGGTGGCCATCTCGGCCACCCGGTGCGCCACGGCCTGCAGGTCGCCCAGTACCCCGCCGAAGGCGGTACGGGCCGCCGTGTGCGCCACCGTCGCGTCCAGGGCGGCCCTGGCCATCCCGACGGCGAAGGCGCCCACGCTGGGGCGGAAGAGGTTCAGGGTGTCCATGGCCACCTTGAACCCCCGGCCCGGCTCCCCCAGCAGGTCGGCCGGGCCCACCGGGACCCCGTCGAAGGCGAGCGCGCCGATCGGGTGCGGGGAGAGCATGTCGAGGGGCTCCCCCGAGAGCCCCGGCCGGTCCGCCGGGACCAGGAAGGCGCTGACCCCCTTGGCCCCCGGGCCCTCGCCGGTGCGGGCGAAGACGGTGTAGAAATCGGCCTCGGGCGCGTTGGAGATCCAGCACTTCTCCCCGCTGAGCCGCCAGCCCCGGCCACCGCCCGCGCCCTCGGGCACCGCTCCGGGCACCGCTTCGAGCGCCAGCGCCCCCGCGTCCGACCCGGCCCCCGGCTCGCTCAGCGCGAAGGCCGCCACCGTGCGCCCGGCCCGCACCCCGGGCAGCCAGCGCTCGCGCTGTGCGTCGCTGCCCGAACGCAGGACCGGATAGGCGCCCAGGCCCTGGAGGGCGAGGGCCGTCTCCGCCTCCGTACAGCCGTAGGCGAGGGACTCGCGCAGCAGGCACAGGTCCAGCGCGCCCGAGGTGAACACCCGCCCCAGCAGCCCCTCTTCGCCGAGTGCGGCGAGCAGCGGCCGGTTGACCCGGCCCGGTTCCCCCTTCTCCGCCAGCGGCCGCAGCCGCTCCGCCGCCAGTGCGCGCAGTCGCGCGCACCACTCCTCCTGGTCCGTCCCGAGCGCGAATCCCGTGAATCGGGTCATCCGTATGCCCCAGCCTCTATCGCGTCCTGTTGACTCCCGTCACCATGACGATACGCTCGTGCTGCGTTCGCACGGCCCGGCTCTTCCACTTCGGTCCACAGTCCATACGCAGGGTCCGGCCCCCACCCGGGGCGCGGGCCGTCGCAAGGGGGCGAACCCGCCTTGGAGCTCAAGCCTTCCGCTCACCGAGACACCTTCGCGCGCGACCACCTGCCGCCCGCGCACGCCTGGCCGCGGCTCCTCTTCGAACTCCCCGCCCTGGCCTACCCCGACCGGCTCAACTGCGGCGTGGAGCTGCTCGACGCCACCATCGCCCGGCTGGGCCCCGACCGGCCCGCCTTCCGCGGCGCGGACGGCTCGGTGTGGACGTACGGGGAGCTGCACGCCCGCGTGGACCGGCTCGCGCACGTCCTCACCCGCGACCTCGGCGTGGTCCCCGGCAACCGGGTGCTCCTGCGCGGCCCGACCGGCCCCTGGCTCGCCGCGTGCTGGCTGGCGGTGATGAAGGCGGGCGCGGTGGCCGTCACCGTCCTGGCCCAGCAGCGTGCGCAGGAGCTGGCCACGGTCTGCTCGATGGCCCGGGTGAGCCACGCCCTGTGCCACGCGGAGGTCGTGGACGACCTGGTGAAGGCGGGGGTGCCGGGTCTGCGGATCACCGCGTACGGCGGCGCGGACCCGGACGACCTGCTGCGCCTGGCCGAGCGGCATCCGGAGCCCTTCCCGGCGGTGGAGACCTCCGCCGACGACGTGGCGCTGATCGCCTTCACCTCGGGCACGACCGGACGCCCCAAGGGCTGCATGCACTTCCACCGCGATCTGCTCGCGGTGGCCGACACCTTCTCCCGCGAGGTGCTGAGACCCCGCCCCGAGGACGTCTTCGCGGGCAGTCCGCCGCTCGGCTTCACCTTCGGCCTCGGCGGTCTGGTGGTCTTCCCGCTGCGGGCCGGCGCCTCGGCGCTGCTGCTGGCCGACGGCTCCCCGCGCCGGCTGCTGCCCGCGCTGGCCGAGCACCGGGTGTCGGTGCTGTTCACCGCGCCCACCGCGTACCGGTCGATGCTGGACACGCTGGGCCCGTACGACACGGGCGCCTACGACCTCTCCGCGCTGCGCCGCTGCGTCTCGGCGGGCGAGAACCTGCCGGCCGCCACGTGGCAGGCCTGGTACGAGCGCACGGGCCTGCGGATCATCAACGGGATCGGCGCCACCGAGCTGCTGCACATCTTCATCTCGGCGGCCGACGAGGACATCCGGCCCGGTACGACGGGCCGCGTGGTGCCGGGCTGGGAGGCCCGGGTGGTGGACGCGGCGGGCCTGCCGGTCGCGGACGAGGTGCCGGGACTGCTGGCCGTACGGGGTCCGGTGGGCTGCCGCTACCTGGCGGACCCGCGGCAGGGCGAGTACGTACGGGACGGCTGGAACCTCACGGGCGACACCTACGTCCGGGACGCGGAGGGCTACTTCCGCTACGTGGCCAGGGCCGACGACATGATCATCTCGGCGGGGTACAACATCGCGGGACCCGAGGTCGAAGAAGCGCTGCTGCGCCACCCCGACGTGCTGGAGGCGGCCGTGGTCGGCCGCCCGGACGAGCGGCGCGGGCAGATCGTGGTCGCGTACGCGGTCCCCCGGGAGGGCGCGGTCCTCACCGAGGACGCCCTGCGCACCTTCATGCGCGCCGAGCTCGCCCCGCACAAGTGCCCGCGCACCTTCGTCTTCCTGCCCGCCCTGCCCCGGACCGCGACGGGCAAGCTGCAGCGCTTCCGGCTCCGCGATCAGGAATTAGAGTGAAGCCGTGGTCGAGCAGCACACCCCGCGATCCCTGATCGTCACGTTCTACGGCGCCTACGGGCGGGCCTTCCCGGGCCCGGTCCCGGTGTCCGCGCTGGTCCGCCTGCTGGGCGCGGCCGGCGTGGACGCTCCGTCCGTCCGCTCGTCGGTGTCCCGGCTGAAGCGGCGCGGCTTCCTGCTGCCCGCGCGCACCGGGGACCGCGCGGCGGGGTACGAGCTCTCCGGGGAGGCCCGCCGGCTCCTGGAGGACGGCGACCGGCGGATCTACGGGGCCGCCCGCCCGGCGGAGTCCCAGGAGTGGCTGCTGGCCGTCTTCTCCGTACCGGAGCAGGAGCGGGCCAAGCGGCACCTGCTGCGCTCCCGGCTCGCGGGGCTCGGCTTCGGCGCGGTGGCGCCGGGCGTCTGGATCGCCCCGGCGCACCTGGACGGGGAGACCCGCCGCACCCTGGAGCGGCTGCACCTGACGGCGTACGTGGAGCTCTTCCGGGGCGCCCACCTGGGCTTCGCCCCGACGGCGGAGTCGGTGGCCCGCTGGTGGGACCTGGCGGCGCTGGCCAAGCAGCACGAGGAGTTCCTCGACCTCCACGAGCCGTCGCTGCGCGCCCTGCAGACGGGCGGGGCCGTCCCCACCCCGGAGGCCGCCTACCGCGGCTACCTCCTCGCACTGGACACCTGGCGCCGGCTCCCGTACGCCGACCCGGGCCTGCCGCGCGAGCTGCTCCCCGCGGACTGGCCGGGCGACCGCTCGGCGGCGGTCTTCGCGGAGCTCCACGACCGGCTGCGGGACCTCGGGGCGGGCTTCGTGGAACCGTAGCGGGGACCGGGGCGTCACCTGGTCTCGTGACAGGAACCGAGCACCCGCCGCGCCGAGCCCCGGCCGAGCCCCTGCCCGCGGACCCGGCCCCCGGCCCCGTCCCGGACGGCCCCCGCACGTGGCCCCACGTCCTGTCGCTGGTCGCTTCCGGGGTGCTGGGCGCGGCCGCCGGAGGCCTGGCGATCTCCCTCGCCGCCCACTCGCGCGCCTCTTGCGACGCGGGCCGGGACGCGGGCGGCAGGACCGAGCTGGCCTTGCTGCTCCCGGTCCTGGTGGTGGGCTTCGCGTTCTGCGGGGTGATGGTCGCGATGCTCACCCCGCGCAGGCACCCGCTGCTGCGGATGCTGCCGGTGGTGCTCGCGCTGGGCGCGCTGGTGCTCTGGTTCTTCGCCGTCAGGGGCACCCTGGACGGGTATCCGGGGGACCTGGGCCGGTGCGGGCCGGACAACGTGCCGCCGTGGTGGCCGGGATGGCTGCCGAGCTGACCCGGCCACGGGCCGCCCCCGGCGGGCGGGAAAAGGCTGTACCGCGCGCCGGACACGGGTGATCATGTGCCATGACGTGGACCTTCACCCCTGACCTGGCGTCCTGGCTGGCCGCCGTGCGCCCCTCCGTGGCGGCGCAGCCCGTGCCCAACACCCAGCTGGTCACGGTCATCGACGCGCTGGAGCGGCAGGGCCTGGACGCCTTCGGATCCGAGCCGCCGTTCTTCGGGGCGTGGACCGGACCCGACGGGCTGGTCGCGGGGGCCGTGGTGCAGTGCCCGCCGCACCCGCTGCTGATCGGCGCCCTGCCCGGCGAGGCGGTCCTGGAACTGGGAACCGCGCTCGCCCGCGAGCCGCTGCTCGCCGGGGTCGACGCGCTCAACGCCCGCCGCGAGGACGCGCGGGAGCTGGCCGTCTCCTGGGGGAAGCCGACCGAGGTCGTGGAGGAGAACCGCCTCTACCGGCTCGCCGGGCTCATCGCCCCCGACCCCGTCCCGGCCGGGCGGGCCCGTCCCGCCGGGGAGGCCGACCTCCCGCTGCTGCTGGAGTGGGTGACCGCCTTCAGGCAGGAGTCCGGCGAGGGCGGCGCCGCTTCCGAAGCGGCCCTGCGCGACCGGCTCTCGTACGGGGGCATGCTGCTCTGGGAGGACGCCGGGGTCCCGGTCTCGCTGGCCGGGTTCTTCCGCCCGATCGACGCGGTGACCCGGATCGGGCCGGTCTACACCCCGCCGGAGCTGCGCGGCCGCGGGTACGCGGCCGGGGTGACCTACGCCGCGACCGAGGCGGCGCACGCGGCCGGGGCCGCGGAGGTGCTGCTCTTCACCGACCTGGCGAACCCCACCAGCAACGGCGTCTACCAGCGGCTGGGCTACACCCCGGTGGAGGACCGGGTGGAGGTGGCACTGACGTGAGCACCCCTGCGGACGACGAGGAACCTGTCGAACCCTTCTGGATGATCGCCGCGAACGTGGTCCTGTGGCGCCGCTACGGCGAGGGCGGCCAGGGGCAGCGCCCGGGCACGAAGATGTTCAAGGGCGGCTCCAGGGTGTACGTCGGCACCACGCGGGGCGGCCTCCGGGACTGCGAGGTCGCCGGGCGGCCGCGACACGGTCGCGGGTACCGGCAGTCCTACGTGGCCACCCGGCACCTGCACGGCTTCCGCCCCGTGCTCGTGCGCTCTCCTGCCCTCCTGCGGTTCGAAATGGGCTACCTGAAGGAGGAGTACGCCCGGGACCTCGCGGTGCTCCTGGAGCGCTACGCCTGGGAGCTCCGCTCCGGCGCCTGGCCCGACTGGCCACATCCGGAGCCCTGTCACTGCCACGAGTGCCTGGCCCTGCGGCCGCACCGTTAGCCCGGGCTACCCCCGCCCCGTCGGCGGCTTGCGGCTGCCGGCGCGGTAGGGGGCGGGCCAGGGCGCGGCGGGGCCGGTGTAGGACTGGTCGGCGGCCGCGTGCAGGGTCCAGTGCGGGTCGTAGAGGTGGGGGCGGCCGAGTGCGCAGAGGTCGGCCCGGCCCGCCAGCAGCAGGGAGTTGACGTCGTCCCAGGAGGAGATCGCCCCGACCGCGATCACCGGGACGTTCAGGGCGTTGCGGATCCGGTCGGCGTACGGGGTCTGGTACGCGCGTCCGTACTCGGGGGTCTCCTCCGCCACCACCTGGCCCGTCGAGACGTCGATGGCGTCGGCGCCGTGGGCCGCGAAGGCTCCGGCGATGGCCACCGCCTCCTCGGGCGAGGTGCCGCCGGGCGCCCAGTCGGTGGCCGAGAGGCGGACCGTCATCGGCCGGTCCGCGGGCCAGACGGCGCGGACCGCGTCGAAGACCTCCAGCGGGAAGCGGAGCCGGTTCTCCAGCGGACCGCCGTAGGCGTCGGTGCGGTGGTTGGTCAGCGGGGAGAGGAACCCGGAGAGCAGGTAGCCGTGCGCGCAGTGCAGTTCCAGCAGGTCGAAGCCGCTGCTCGCGGCCCGCACGGCGGCGGCCGCGAACTCGGCCCGGACGGCGGCCAGGTCTGCGGCGCCCATGGCCCGGGGCACGGCCGAGATTCCTGGGCGGTAGGGCAGTGCGGAGGCGGCCATCAGGGGCCAGTTCCCCTCGGGCAGCGGGGCGTCCATGCCCTCCCACATCACCCGGGTCGAGCCCTTGCGGCCGGAGTGGCCGAGCTGGACGCCCAGCGCGGTGCCGGGCGCCGAGGTGTGCACGAAGTCGGCGATCCGCGCCCAGGCGGCCGCCTGCCCGGCGGTGTACAGGCCCGTGCAGCCAGGGGTGATCCGGCCCTCGGCGCTGACGCAGACCATCTCGGTCATCACCAGCGCGGCCCCGCCCAGCGCCCGCGCACCGAGGTGCACCAGGTGGAAGTCGCCGGGCACTCCTTCGCCGGCCGGAGCCGAGGCCCCTGCACCTGCCGCATACATGTCCATCGGGGACACCACGACCCGGTTGCGCAGGGTCAGCCCCCGCAGGGTGAACGGCGTGAACATGGGCGGGGTTCCCGCCCCGTCCGGGCCGTCCTCAGGAGCCTCCGGGCAGCCGAAGTCACGCTCCACCGCGCCCGTGAACCGCGGATCGCGCAGCCGCAGGTTGCCGTGGGTGACGCGCAGGCTGCGGGTGAGGAGGTTGAAGGCGAACTGCCGGGCGGGCTGCTCCACGTACCCGGCGAGTTCCTCGAACCACCGCATGCTGGCGGCCGCCGCCCGCTGGGTGGAGGCCACCGCCGGCCGCCGCGCGGCCTCGTAGGCGGCCAGCGCGGCCGGGACGTCCGCCTCGCTCTCCACCGCCCGCGCCAGTGCGAGCGCGTCCTCCACCGCCAGTTTGGTGCCGGAGCCGATCGAGAAGTGCGCGGTGTGCGCGGCATCGCCGATCAGCACCGTGTTGCCGTGCGACCAGCGCGCGTTGACCACCGTACGGAACTGCGTCCACGCGGAGCCGTTGCCGCGCAGCGCTCGTCCCCGCAGGGCCTCGCCGAAGATCTTCGCGCAGCGCGCCGCCGATTCCGCCTCGTCGCAGAGGTCGAAGCCCGCGCCGCGCCAGACCTCCTCGCGCATCTCGACGATCACGGTCGAGGAGTCCGTCGCGTACGGGTACGCGTGCAGCTGCATCACCCCGTGCTCGGTCTCCGCGATCTCGAAGCGGAAGGACTCGAAGGGGAAGTCGGCGGCCAGCCAGATGTAGCGGCACCGCCCGCCCGTCAGCGTGGGCCCGTAGTGCTCGGCCGCGGCCTCCCGGGTCGGGCTGTGCACCCCGTCGGCGGCGACCACCAGGTCGTACGCGGCTGCGAGCGCCTCCGGTTCGGGCGCCCGGGTGCGGAAGCGGAGCCGGACCCCGAGGGCCGCGCAGCGCTCGTGCAGGATCTCCAGGAGGCGGCGGCGCCCGAGCGCGGCGAACCCGTGGCCGCCGGAGGTCAGCAGCCGGCCCCGGTGCACGATGTCGATGTCGTCCCAGCGGACGAACTCGGCGCTCAGGGCCGCGTAGACCGCGGCGTCGGCCGCTTCGATGCCGCCGAGGGTCTCGTCGGAGAGGACCACCCCGAAGCCGAAGGTGTCGTCGGGGGCGTTCTTCTCCCACACGTCCACCGCGTGCCCCTGCCGGGCCAGCAGTGCGGCGGCGTACAGCCCGCCCGGGCCCCCGCCGACCACCGCGACCCGCAGGGCGGCGGGTGTCCGGCCGGTGCTCATCGCGCCGGCGCTCATCGAACCGGTGCTCATCGAACTACCGGCCCTTCCACTGGGGCGGCCGCTTCCCGGTGAAGGCCGCGTGGAACTCCCGGTAGTCCTCGCCGTTCATCAGCAGCGCCTGGGTGTTCGCGTCGAGTTCCACCGAGGCGGCGAGCGGCATGTCCAGCTCGGCGGTCAGCAGCGCCTTGGTCTGCGCGTACGCGAGGGCCGGGCCGGCGGCGAGGTGCGCGGCGAGCTCCGCCGCGCGCACGGAGGCCTTGCCCTCCTCGGTGACCTCGCTGAGCAGCCCGATCCGCTCGGCCTCCGGGGCCCTGACCTGCTCCCCCAGCATCAGCAGCCGGGTGGCGTGGCCGAGCCCGACGACGCGGGGCAGCAGGTACGCGGCGCCCATGTCCCCGCCGGAGAGGCCGACGCGGGTGAAGAGGAAGGCGAAGCGGGCGGTGGGGTCGGCGATCCGGAAGTCGGCGGCGAGCGCGATGACGGCCCCGGCGCCGGCGGCGATCCCGTGGACGGCGGCGATGACCGGGAAGGGGCATTCGCGCAGGGCGCGGACGACCTGTCCGGTCATCCGGTTGAAGTCGAGGAGCTGCGCGGTGTCCATCGCGAGGGTGGCGCCGATGATCTCGTCGACGTCACCTCCGGAGCAGAAGCCGCGCCCTTCGCCGCCGAGCACGAGGGCGCGTACGGACCGCTCCCTGGACAGTTCGGCGAGCAGGTCGCGCAGGTCGGCGTAGGCGCCGAAGGTGAGCGCGTTGAGCTTCTCGGGGCGGTCGAGGGTGACGGTGGCGACGCCGTCCCGCCGGTCCACCCGGAGGTGTTTCCAGCGTTCGGTCGCGGGTGTGGAACCGAGGAAGGGACTCACCCTCCCGAAGGTATCACCGGTCCATGACTGTCGTCAGGGAAGCGCGATAACCATGGGTCCGTGCCGGCGGCCGGACGCCACACGCACCGAACGTCCCGACCGGGTGTGCCCGACGTCCCTTGCGATCACGTCGGGGTGCCCTACGGCAGGACATTTCCACTTCGTATCGTTGAAAACAGGATTTCCCCCCGCCCCTACGACCCCACGGAACGGACGGTCCTCCTTGTCCGATGCCTCCGCCTGGCGGATAGCCCTGCCCCACACGACAGCGGCCGTACCGATCGCCCGCGCCCTCGTCCGTACGGCCCTCGCCGACATCGACGCACCCGCCGACAGCGACACGGCCGAACTGCTCACCGCCGAACTGGTCGCCAACGCCGTGGAACACACCCCCGGCGACGCACCGATCGAGCTCGTCGTGGAACTGCTGGCGAACGGCTGCCAGGTCGAGGTCCACGACGGGGATCCGCAGCCCCCCGCCGACCTGACCGCCCCCAGCCCCCACGACGCCCATCCCGACCCCTGGCAGGAGCACGGCCGCGGCCTGCTGCTGATCCGGACCCTGAGCTCGGACTGCGGCCACCGCCCCACCGCGCACGGCAAGGCCGTGTGGTTCACGCTGCCGTCCCGGCCGGCCATCTAGCCCGCGGGCCCGCCCGCCTTCCGGACCCGGCGCATGACTATGCGGCCGGCTCCCCCAGGGTCGCGACGAGCACGGCCTTGATGGTGTGCAGCCGGTTCTCGGCCTCGTCGAAGACGACGGAGTGCGCGGACTCGAAGACCTCGTCCGTCACCTCCAGCGACTCCAGCCCGTGCCGCTCGTGGATCTCCCGGCCCACCTTGGTGCCGAGATCGTGGAACGCCGGCAGGCAGTGCATGAACTTCACGTCCGGGTTCCCGGTGGCGCGCAGCACGTCCATGGTGACGGCGTACGGGCTCAGCGCCTCGATCCGCTCGTCCCAGACCTCCTTGGGCTCCCCCATGGACACCCAGATGTCGGTCACCACGAAGTCGGCCTGCCCGACGCCCTCCGCGAGGTCCTCGGTGAGCGTGATCCGGGCGCCGCTGACGACCGCCAGCTCGCGCGCCGCGGCCACCACGGGCGCGGCCGGCCAGTAGCGCTCCGGCGCGACGATCCGTACGTCCATGCCCAGCAGCGCGCCGGTCACCAGGTAGGAGTTGCCCATGTTGAAGCGGGCGTCGCCGAGGTAGGCGAAGGCGATCCGCTCCAGCGGCTTGGTGCAGTGCTCGGTCATCGTGAGCACGTCGGCCAGCATCTGGGTGGGGTGCCAGTCGTCGGTGAGGCCGTTGAAGACGGGCACGCCGGCGTGGGCGGCGAGCTGCTCCACGGCGTCCTGCGCGTCGCCCCGGTACTGGATGCCGTCGAACATCCGGCCCAGCACCCGCGCGGTGTCCTTGACCGATTCCTTGTGGCCCATCTGGGAGCCGGAGGGGTCGAGGTACGTGGTGTGGGCGCCCTGGTCGGCGGCGGCGACCTCGAAGGCGCAGCGGGTGCGCGTGGAGGTCTTCTCGAAGATCAGGGCGATGTTCTTGCCCTGGAGACGGCGCCGCTCGGTCCCGGCCTTCTTGGCCGCCTTGAGTTCGGCGGCGAGCTCGACCAGGCCGCGGAACTCGGCGGCGGTGAAGTCGAGCTCCTTGAGGAAACTGCGGCCGACAAGATCGGTGGCCATGGGGGCGCTCCAGAGTCACGGTGACAGGGGATGCTGGAAGTCTATACGACGGCCTGCATTGATATACAGAGCCTTCGTGTACGGACCCGGGCCCCGGCGTCCCTGCCCTTCCTGCCCCGCCTCCCCTGCCCGGCTTCCCCTCCACCGCCTCCCCTGCCCTGCCCCGCCCCCGCCTCCGCCCCCTGTCGGCTAGGCCACCGCGTCCCGCTCCACCGGACAGCTCATGCAGCGCGGCCCGCCCCGCCCCCGCCCCAGCTCGCTGCCCGGGATCTCGATCACCTCGATGCCCTGCTTGCGCAGGTGGGTGTTGGTCGTGACGTTCCGCTCGTACGCGACGACCACGCCCGGCTCCACGGCGAGCACGTTGCAGCCGTCGTCCCACTGCTCGCGCTCCGCCGCGTGCACGTCCTGGGTGGCCGTGAGCACCCGGATCGCGTCCAGCCCGAGCGCGGCGGCGATGGCCCGGTGCATGTGCTCGGGCGGGTGGTCGGTGACCTTCAGCTCGCTCGCACCGCCGCCCGGCTCGATCGTGTAGGAGCGCAGCATGCCCAGGCCCGCGTACTGGGTGAACGTGTCCGCGTCGACCATCGTCATCACCGTGTCCAGGTGCATGAACGCCCGCCGCTTCGGCATGTCGAGCGCCACGATCGTCGTCGCCGACCCGGCGGCGAACAGCCCGCGCGCCAGCATCTCCACGGCCTGCGGGGTGGTCCGCTCGCTCATCCCGATCAGCACGGCGCCGTTGCCGATGACCAGGACGTCGCCGCCCTCGATGGTGGACGGGTAGTCGGCCTGCCCCTGCGACCAGGTGTGGAAGGGTCCGGAACCGGTGAAGAGCGGGTGGTGCTTGTAGATGGCCTCGAAGTGCACGGTCTCGCGCTGCCGGGCCGGCCAGCGCATCGCGTTGATGGACACCCCGTCGTAGATCCAGGCGGAGGTGTCCCGGGTGAAGAGGTGGTTGGGCAGCGGCCCCAGCAGGAAGCCGTCCAGCTCCAGGGCGTGGAAGCGGACCGACACCGGCTCCGCGTGCCGCTCCAGGAACTCCCGCTTGGTCATCCCGCCGATCAGCGCCTCGGCCAGGTCGGCCGACGGCAGTCCGTCGAAGACGGCCCGCAGGTGGCCGGTGGCGAGCGGACCGTACTCCTTCTCGTCGAAGACCCGGTCCAGGACGAGATGTCTCGCCTCCGGGATGTCCAGGGACTCGACCAGCAGGTCCCCGAAGAGGTGGACCTCCACGCCCCGGTCGCGCAGGACGTCGGCGAAGCCGTCGTGCTCCTGGCGGGCCCTGCGCACCCACAGCACGTCGTCGAAGAGCAACGCGTCCTTGTTGCTCGGTGTGAGCCGCTTCAGCTCCAGGTCGGGCCGGTGGAGGATGACGCGGCGAAGCCGCCCGGTCTCGGAATCGACATGGAATCCCATGCCGTACACGTTCGCAGACCGGGCGGCTTTTTGACGTGGCGTCGGCCCAGGGCGTCTCCAGCGGGTCCGTCCCGCCGGATCCGGCGGCGGGTGCGGGCCCGCCGGTTCAGCGCAGGCCGAGCAGGGCCTCCGGGGTGCCGGTGAGGTCCGGGGCGATGATGCCCAGCGCGGGGGCGGTCACGTTCGGCAGCCCGTGGTTGGACGCGTCGGGCATGGTCAGCGGGGAGCCGACGAGCAGGCCCGGGGTCCGGGTGCGCACGGTGGTCGCGGGTGCGTCGAGCGAGCCCTCGCCGTCCGTCTCCGGCTTGCCCGCCAGGTTCGGCACCGGGGAGGTGAGGAGGGTGTTCCCGAGCTCGGTGCCGATCGGCACCGCCGGCAGCAGCGGGGTGGGCAGCATGTCGCCCTTGTGGAACCGGGGCGCCTCGGGTGCTCCGACCACCGGCACCGGCACTCCGGTGGCCAGGTGCGGGACGTCCACGCCGAGCGTGGTCCGCACCGCGTCCAGGGGGACTCCCACCGGCACCGCGTCGGCCATGGCCGGGGTGGCCGCGCCTGCCGCGGCCATACAGGTCATGAGTGCCGCAATGCTTCCGCGCGCGGTCATCTTCATAGGTGACGTTCCGTCCTTCCAGGGTCGCGGACATTCCGCTGCCCTGGATGAACGATCCCGCCGGTGGTTTTCCCGGAGTTCTCCGCGAAAGTTCCCCCATACGACCTAATGCGCGGCCGTACGGGGGCCCTTCCTTGACGCCGGGCGTTCCAGCTGGGCGTCGTCAGAGCCGCGGGTCCACCGGCTCCGACTCCAGCGCGAGCACGGCGAAGACCGCCTCGTGGACCCGCCACAGCGGCTCCCCGGCCGCCAGCCGGTCCACGGCCTCCAGACCGAGCGCGTACTCGCGCAGGGCGAGCGAGCGCTTGTGCCCGAGGTGGCGTCCGCGCAGCCGCTCCAGGTGGTCCGGACGCGTGTACTCGGGACCGTAGATGATCCGCAGGTACTCGCGTCCGCGCACCTTCACCCCCGGCTGCACGAGCCGGCCCTTGCCGTCCTTGGCGTACGCCTGGAGCGGTTTGACGACCATGCCCTCCCCGCCGGCGGCCGTCAGCTCCAGCCACCAGTCGGTGCCCGCCCGTACCGAGGCCTCGTCGGCGGTGTCCACCAGGATCCGGCCGGTGCGGCGCAGCAGTCCGGTCCCGGCGGCCTCGTCGGCGGCGACGAGCCGGTCCAGCCAGAACAGCTGCTCGTCGTGGGGTACGGCCGCCAGCGAGCGGCCGGCCGCCGCCAGCAGCTGGAACGGGGCGAACCGTACGCCGTCCAGCCCGTCGGTGCTCCAGCAGTAACGCCGGTACGCCTCGGTGAACTTCTCCGCGTCGGCGGCCCGCCCGCGCTGGCGCTCCAGGAGCTCCCCGGTGTCGACGCCCCGGGCCGAGGCCGCCTCCAGGGCCGCGATGGCCTCCGGGAACACGGCGCTGGAAGCCGCGCCCACGGCGGCGTACTGGTTGCGCAGCAGTCCGGTGGACTTCAGCGACCACGGCAGCAGTTCGCCGTCCACGAGCAGCCAGTCGGTGTCGAGCTCCTCCCACAGCCCGGCGTCGGTGACCGCCGAGCGGAGCCGGCCGAGGACCTCCTCGGTGACCGCGGGGTCCTTGAAGAAGGGCCGTCCGGTGCGGGTGTAGACGGACCCGGTGGGGCCGTCGACCCCGAACCGCTCGCGGGCCGCGCCGGCGTCCTTGCAGAGCAGCACGGTGGCGCGGGAGCCCATGTGCTTCTCCTCGCAGACGACCTGGGCGATGCCGTCCTTGCGGTACTGCGCGAAGGCCTCGGCGGGGTGCTCCAGGTAGCCCTCCTCCGAGGAGGTGGCGGTCGGCGCCATGGTCGGCGGGAGGTACGGGACCAGGCGCGGGTCCACGGCGAAGCGGCTCATCACCTCCAGGGCGGCGGCCGCGTTCTCCTCGCGGACGTTGACGTTGCCCAGGTGCCGGGTCTCGACGATCCGGCGGCCGTGGACGTCGGCCAGGTCGAGCGGACGTCCGTCATGGCCGCCGGGCGCCTCGGTGACGAGCGGCTTGACCGGCTCGTACCAGACCTTCTCTGCCGGTACGTCGACCAGTTCGCGCTCGGGCCAGCGCAGGGCGGTCATCTTCCCGCCGAAGACGGCTCCGGTGTCGAGGCAGATGGTGTTGTTGATCCAGGCGGTGTTCGGGACCGGCGTGTGGCCGTAGACCACGACGGCCTTGCCCCGGTAGTCCTCGGCCCACGGGTAGCGCACGGGCAGCCCGAACTCGTCGGTCTCGCCGGTGGTCTCCCCGTACAGGGCGTGCGCGCGCACCCGGCCGGAAGTGCGGCCGTGGTACTTCTCGGGCAGCCCTGCGTGGCAGACCACGAGCCGGCCGCCGTCGAGGACGTAGTGGCTGACCAGGCCCTGGATGAAGGTGCGGACCTCCTGGACGAACTCCTCCGGCTCCCGTTCGAGCTGCTCGATCGTTTCGGCGAGGCCGTGGGTCCGCTGGACCTTGGAGCCCTTGAGGTGACGGGCGAGCTTGTTCTCGTGGTTGCCGGGCACGCACAGGGCGTTGCCGGAGCCGACCATGCCCATCACGCGGCGCAGTACGCCCGGACTGTCCGGACCGCGGTCGACGAGGTCGCCGACGAACACCGCGGTGCGGCCCTCGGGGTGGGTGCCGTCCTGATAGCCGAGCTTGGCGAGCAGGGTCTCCAGCTCGGAGGCACAGCCGTGGATGTCGCCGATGATGTCGAAGGGGCCGGTGAGGTGGGTGAGGTCGTTGTAGCGCTTCTCCAGGACCACCTCGACCGATGCGACCTCCTCGGGCGTGCGCAGCACGTGCACCTTGCGGAAGCCCTCGCGCTCCAGGCCGCGCAGCGAGCGCCGCAGGTCGCGGCGGTGGCGCTGGATGACGGCGCGCGGCAGCTTGGCCCGCTCGGCGCGGGCCGCGTTGCGCTCGGCGCAGACCTCTTCGGGCAGGTCGAGGACGATCGCGATGGGCAGGACGTCGTACTCGCGGGCGAGCTGGACCAGCTGCCGGCGGGACTCGGCCTGGACGCTGGTGGCGTCGACCACGGTGAGGCGGCCGGCGGCGAGGCGCTTGCCCGCGATGTAGTGCAGGACCTCGAAGGCGTCCTTGCTGGCGCTCTGGTCGTTCTCGTCGTCGGCTACCAGGCCCCGGCAGTAGTCGGAGGAGATGACCTCGGTGGGCTTGAAGTGGGTGCGGGCGAAGGTGGACTTGCCCGAGCCGGTGGCCCCGATCAGGACGACGAGGGACAGGTCGGTGACGGGAAGTACGCGCTTGCGGCCGGTGGCCGTATCGCCTGCGGCCGTGGTGCCGGCGGTGTCGGTGCTGTCGGTGGTCATGCTGCCTCGCCCTCCTTCGGGGTGTCGGTGTCGGTGCCGGTGCTGCCGGCGGTGCCGGTGTTCAGGGTGAAGACGGCCATCTGGGTCGGCGGCCCCACCTCGGGGTCGTCGTCCCCGACGGGCAGGTGGGCGACGGAGTAGCCGTGCCGGGAGGCGACGTCCCCGGCCCAGGCCCGGAACTCCGCGCGGTTCCACTCGAAGCGGTGGTCGCCGTGCCGGACGTGCCCGGCGGGCAGGGTCTCCCAGCGGACGTTGTACTCGACGTTCGGCGTGGTCACGAGGACCGTGCGGGGGCGGGCCGAGCCGAAGACCGCGTACTCCAGGGCGGGCAGCCGCTCGAGGTCCAGGTGCTCGATGACCTCGCTGAGCACGGCCGCGTCGTAGCCCACGAGCCGCTTGTCGGTGTACGCGAGCGAGCCCTGCGTCAGGCGGACGCGGGAGCTCTGCCGCTCCCCCATCCGCTCCAGCCGCAGCCGCTTCGCGGCGATGTTCAGCGCCCGGACCGACACGTCCACACCCACGATCTCGGTGTACGCCGGGTCCTTGAGCAGCGCCTGCAGCAACTGGCCCTGTCCGCAGCCCAGGTCCAGGACGCGGGCCGCGCCGGCCGCTCCCAGCGCGGCGAGGATCGCCTCGCGACGCAGCACGGCGAGCGGTACGGGCTTCTCCTCCGTGTCGGTGGTCTCGTCGACCGCGTTGTCGATCTCCTCCACCTCGCTGCCGTCGGCCTCGGCGAGGCGGACCAGCTCCAGCCGCTCCAGGGCGTCCTGGGTCAGCCGCTTGTGGCGGGCCAGGTAGCGGGAGGTGATCAGCCCGCTCTCCGGGTGTTCGGCGAGCCAGCCGTCTCCGGCGCGCAGCAGCTTGTCCACCTCGTCGGAGGCGATCCAGTAGTGCTTGGAGTCGTCGAGGACGGGCAGCAGGACGTACAGGCCGCGCAGCGCGTCGGAAAGCCGCAGCTCGCCCTCCAGGACGAGGCGCACGTACCGGGAGTCGCCCCACTCCGGGAAGGTCTCGTCGAGCGCGACCGGGGTGGCCGTGACCGACTCCCATCCGAGCGGGGCGAACAGCCGGTGCACGAGCTCGGCGCCGCCCCGGGCGGGCAGCACCGGGATCTCGATGCGCAGCGGGCGCACCTCGTCGGGCAGCTCGGGGCGGGCCGCGCACTGCCCCTTCAGCGCGCTGCGGAACACTCCGCTCAGCGCGACGGCCAGCAGCGAGGAGGCGGCGTAGGGGCGGTCGTTGACGTACTGCGCGAGCGCGGCGTCCGGCGTGCCGCCCTGCCCCTTGCCCTGACCACGCCGCACGAGCGCGACGGGATCCACCTCCAGCAGCAGGCCCGCCGTGCAGCGCTCGTCCGTGGCTTCGGGGTAGAAGACGTGGGCGGTGCCGTGGGAGGTGGAGAACGCCTGCGTCTTGCCGGGGTGCTTGTGCAGCAGGAAGCCCAGGTCGGTGGCGGGGCGCTCGGCCGTGCCGGTCGTGGAGATCGTCAGGAACATGTGAGCGATTGTTGCTGGTCACCGGTGTTGCCCGCGCCCTATTTTCCGGGGGCGCCTACCGTCGAATCATGAGCGGCAACGTTGTTGTGTACGAGCTCGACCAGCCGGGAACGGGGTCCGTCCGCCGGGTGCACGCCGCCCCCCACGCTCCGGGAAGCAGTACCGGGCGCGGCCCGCGGACCATGTGCGGCAAGGACACCTTCGCCATGGAAACGGCCGACTGGAAACCGTCCGAACATCCGGACGCCTGGTGCCCGCCGGAGTACGCCGACTCGGTGTGCCCCGGCTGCGAGGCGGTGATGAGCGAGGACTAGTCCGCACCACCCTCGACGTGGGGTCCCACATCGGGTCCGACATCGGGTCCGGCACCGGGTCCCCAGGGTGATGACGTCTCCATCATGACAGGTCAGAGGCCGTTTTCGTAGGACGGACGGCACAGCCGATCAGCCTTGTTCCAGGCCTTGTTCGGCTCCCAGAATCTCCCTCATGAATCCCACGGAGAACATCAATCACGACGCCGTGCTGCGCGCCCGGGTGGCGCTCCTCGGATCGGGCACGCTGCCCGTCCGGGAGCGGGTGGCCGCCTATCGCGTCCTCGTCCGGGTGAGTCCGTTGGCCTATCTGCCGCTGCTGGCGGCCGCGTTGTACGCGTACAGCCGTCAGGAGTTCGCCCACCGGCCCGGGATAGCGCTTGCCCTGCGCGCCGAGTCCGTCGCCGCGGCGCGCCGGATGGGCGCGCTGGAGCCCGGGGAGACCCAACTGCTCCTCACCGCACTGGTGCACTACCGCGAGCAGCTGCTCCTGATGGAGCGTCCGGAGGAACTGGCTTCTGTGGAAACGGAGATGACCGCCCTCGTGGCCTCGGGCGGCGGATCGCCGGGCGTGCGCTGGGACCTCAGAGGAGCGTAGCCGCCAGTTCCGCGATGCGGTCGGGGCCGATGCGGCAGCAGCCGCCGATGAGGCGGGCGCCGGTGCGGCGCCAGGCGGCCGTGGGCCAGGGGGCGGGGGTGACCGGGGCCCGCCAAGTGGCGGTGGCGGGCTCCCAGACCGAGCCGTCGTTGGGGTAGGCGAGCAGGGGTTTGGCGGTGACGGTGGCGGCCGCTTCCAGGGCGGGCAGGACCTCCGCCGGGTCGCAGCAGTTCACGCCGACGGCGATGACCTGCGGGGACCCGGCAGCGAGGGCGAAGGCCTCGGGCAGGGACTGGCCGGCCCGGGTCCGGCCGCCCTCGACGGTGTAGCTCAGCCAGGCGCGGGCGCCGGTCTCCGCGAGGACGGTGAGCAGGGCCTCGGCCTCGGTGGCGTCCGGAACCGTCTCCAGGGCGAGGACGTCGGGGCCCTCGGCCAGCAGCGCCGCGATCCGGGGCCGGTGGAAGTCGGCCAGCTCGCGCACGCTCAGCCCGTACCGGCCCCGGTACTCGGAGCCGTCCGCCAGCACCGCCCCGTACGGGCCCACGGACGCGGCGACCCACACCGCGCGGTCCGCCGCCCGGGCCGCCGCCTCGGCCAGACGGACGCTGCGCCGCAGCAGGGCCGTGGTGCGTTCGGGGCCGTACCCGTGCCGGGCGAAGGCGGCGTACCCCACCTGGTAGCTCGCGGTGATCAGCACCGCGGCGCCGGCCCGTACGTAGGCGGTGTGGGCGGCCGTCACCTGCTCCGGCCGTTCGGCGAGGACCCGGCCCGTCCACAGTCCGCCGGACAGGTCGCAGCCCTGGTCGGCGAGCTGGTTGCTCAGCCCGCCGTCCAGGAGCACGGTCCGCCCGCCGGGGCCGGTCAGGGCCCCGGCGAGCGGGCGGGAGGCGCGGGGCACGGTCGCCGCTCCCGTCAGCCGAGCTGGGACTGGACCCGGGAGGAGATCAGCTCCAGGTGGTCCAGATCGCCGAGGTCGAGCAGTTGGAGGTAGAGGCGGGAGGAGCCGACCGCCTCGTAGGCTCCGATCCGGTCCACGACCTCGGCCGGGGAACCGGCCAGGCCGTTGGCCTTGAGATCCGCCACGTCGCGGCCGATGGCTGCGGCCCGCCGGGCCACCTCGGCGTCGTCCTTGCCCACGCACACGACGAGGGCGTTGGAGTAGACGAGGTCGCCGGGCTTGCGGCCGGCGAGCTCGGCGGCCGCGCGGACCCGGCCGAACTGCCGCTGGCTGTCCGCGATCGAGGCGAAGGGCATGTTGAACTCGTCCGCGTACCGGGCGGCGAGGCGCGGGGTGCGCTTCGCGCCGTGGCCGCCGATCAGGACCGGGATCTTGTCCTGGGCCGGCTTGGGCAGCGCCGGGGAGTTCTCCACCTGGTAGTGGACGCCCGTGTAGTCGAAGGTGGCGCCGGGCGCGGTGGCCCACAGCCCGGTGACGATCTCCAGCTGCTCCTCCAGCCGGGCGAGGCGCTCGGCCGGGAAGGGGATGCCGTACGCCTTGTGCTCCTCCTCGAACCAGCCCGCACCCAGGCCGAGTTCGATCCGACCGCCCGACATCTGGTCGACCTGCGCGACCTGGATGGCGAGCACGCCGGGGAGCCGGAAGGTGCCGGCCGTCATCAGCGTGCCCAGCCGGATCCGCTTGGTCTCGCGGGCCAGGCCCGCCAGGGTGATCCAGGCGTCGGTGGGCCCGGGCAGACCGTCGGCCGCACCCATGCGCAGGTAGTGGTCCGAGCGGAAGAAGGCGTCGAAGCCCAGGTCTTCGGTGGCCTTGGCGACGCTCAGGAGGGTGTCGTAGCTCGCGCCCTGCTGGGGCTCGGTGAAGATACGGAGATCCATGTCCCCATCCTGCCCTGAGTCACCCGGCTGCCTCCGGTGTCCACACCACCGAGCCGGGCATCGGGGCCCGTGTGCCGCGGATGCGCAACCAGAACCGGAGGCATACCCAGCGGGCCGGAGCACGCCGGTACCGGTGGAGCTTTGTCCATGAGCACTGGACCGGCGGACGACGAGCCTTCGCCGCCCCCGCGGAGACCGCTGGAGCCGAACCAAGAGGTCCATGACCAGCGCCAAGGGCGCTGTGATCACCCTCGACGCCGCGGCCGGCGCGATCGTGGCGGCCTGGGGCCTGGGGCCTGGGGCCTGGGGCCTGGGGCCTGGGGTCTGGGGTCTGGTGGAACTCATCACGGGTGGCGGAGGCCCTCCGCCACCCGATCCGCACCTCACCACCGCCGAACGCGTACAAGAATGCGAGGCGGCCCACGGCATGAACGGAGCGCCCCAGAAACCCACGTCCAACGGGTCGACCGTGTTCGCCACCTGCTCCCGGTCTCCGCCCAAGCTCGCGGATCCGGACGGCTACTTCGCGATCCCCGTGAACACGGAGCATCTTGAGGACGGGTCGGAGACGACCAACGACAGCGAGGCCACCCGCGTCACCGGACATGGCTCTGGTGGAGCGGACGGATCCAGCGAAGCCGGCCACCGGCGCCCGGGTCGGCTATCCGAGCCTGGAGCCCTGGAAAGGTGCGCTGCCCTTTGACCCCGGGAGCCCCGAAGCCGTCGTGGTGCAGGCCGCGCGCTACCAAGTCGATCAAGTGACCTGCGCCTGACCGGACACCGGGCGGAGGGTCTCGGGGCAGGCCGCCGCCGGGCACGTCGACCACGGGGAGGCCGAAGCCCGCCTTCCGATCCATGCCGCCTCCTGCTCCTTTCCACCCCGGTTCCACCCCCGCTCCACCCCGGCCGGGTGAATCTGAGCGGGCCTGACGGTCCGCCGCCGCCGTGCCAGTGACCAGCCCGGATGGGGATCGTTGGCTCGGACGGAGCCGGACCGCCCGGCCCGCGCGCCGGCGGCGTTCGCCGGTGCGTCCACCGCCCCCTTCCGCCTCTCGGAAGGGCCAGGGCCGAGGAGGCCGCCATGTCCCAGGAGTCCGCGCCGGAGACCCACCGGCAATCCCGTCAGGACTGTCAGACCGGGCAGGCAGCGCACGACCACGCACGCCAGGAGTCCGCGGTGCCCGCCCAGGGCGGCGCGCCGAAGGGCCTGCTGCAGCAGATGGAAGAGCTGATGGCGGCGCTGAACGCCGACCTCTCGCAGCTCGACGCCGACCTCCAGTCCTCCACCGACCGCAGCCCCGGCACCGCGCTGCCCCAGGGCGCCCGCACCCCGGAGAGCGAAGACCGCCCGTCCTACCGGTCCTTCTGACCGCCCGGGTCCCGTCGCGCGCGACGGGACCCCACCGAAGCACCCCGCACGCCGCAGCACCCCGGCTCGAGCCACCCCGCCTCGGCCCACGCCGACCCAGGCCACGCCGGCCCGGCCCACCCCAGCTCGGCCCACCCCAGCTCAGGCCAACCCGGCTCAGGCCACCCCAGCTCAGGCCAACCCGGCTCAGGCCAAACCGCCTCGGCCCACGCCAGCTCAGGCCAACCCGCATCGGGCACCCCGCCTCGGGCCACGCCAGCTCAGTCCACCCGGCTCGGGCACGCCTCCTCGGACCACGCCAGGTCAGGCCAACCCGCCTCGGGCCACGCTGGTTCAGCCCACGCCAGCTCAGTCCACCCGGCTCGGGCACGCCTCCTCGGACCACGCCAACTCAGTCCACCCCGACTCGGTCCACCCCAGCGCAGGCCCCCTCGGGCACGCCCCCTCGGGCCACCCTGCCTCGGCACGCCTCCTCGGGCCACGCAGGCTCAGCCCACCCCAGCTCGGTCCACCCCAGCTCGGTCCACCCCGGCTCGGTCCACCCCGGCTCGGGCACGCCTCCTCGGGCCACCCCGGCTCAGGCCGCCCCACCGCAGGCCACCCCGGCTCATGCCACCCCGGAGGCGGATCCCCGCTCGCGCACGGCCATCCGGCGCAGGATCGCCCGGACCCGGTCGCTCGACTCGTCGGCCGCGTCTATCGACTCTATGCACTGCCAGTACAGACCCTCGTCGTCCGTCCCGCAGGCCACCCCGACCAGCGCTATGCCCACTTCGCCGAGCAGTGCCTGCAGCCCGAGCAACGCCTGCCGGGCGTCCGTCACCTCGGTCAACTGCGCCGCCCGGGGCGGGAGATCGGGCGCATAGCCCTCTCCGCGCAGAGCCGCCCGGTCGAGCACCCCGCAACCTCTTCCCCCCGCTTCACCCAGCCCCCGTGCCTCCGATCTCAGCTCCGGCGGCCCGGTGACCGCCAGCCAGCTCCCTATCCCCTGCGCGAGGGCCTGCGCCTGCCAGGCCTCGCCCACGATGTCCCAAGCAGCCCCGCTCTGCGCCAGCGCGTGCCGGCCGGCTGCGATGAGCCGTACCGCGTCCATATGCCGTCCCCCGTCCGCACGACATCTTGCCGTTCTCTCCACTACCCAGAGTGAGGGCAACGGGCCGGTAAAGCCAGGGGTATTCGGAAATTGTGGACACCGAAGATGGTTGTGGATATCGCCATCACTCCGAAGAGTGACGGTCTGCCCCGGGAGTGCCCGGGACGGGGAACCGCAACTCGTTCCGCTCGATCTTCGCGGCGAGCGCATCCAGCACATCGACCCCGAGGACCTCACAGAACTGCAGCAGGTAGGCGAGTACGTCCGCCACCTCATCGGCCACTCTGTGTGCGGTGTCCGGTTTCTCCATGACCTTGGCGGACTGTTCGGGCGTCAGCCACTGGAAGATCTCCACCAGTTCGGCCGCCTCCACGCTCAGCGCCACCGCCAGGTTCTTGGGCGTGTGGAAGGGTTCCCACCCGCGCGCCGCCGCGAACTCGGCGAGCCGCCGCTGGAGCCGGTCGATCCGCTCACCGGCCCCCTCTTCTCCCCCGGTCACTCCATGCTCTTCGCTCATGCACCCAGGTCTACCACCGAGACCCCCGCGACCTCCCGGGCGGCCGCCGCGCAGGCCTCGCCCGCCGAGGCCGCCAGCCTGACCTGCCCGCGCCCGCACGCCAGTACGGCCAGCCGCAGCAGCTCGGCGGTCTGCCGGCCGTCCAGGTCCCGGTCGAAGCCGTCCGCGAGCACGGCCAGTGCCTGCCGCGCGGAGGGCAGTTCGGCCGCCGGATCCACGTCCAGGACGCCCGGCCCGGTCAGCAGCACCAGCGCGAGGGCCAGGAAACGCAGCTCGCCCGCGCCCAGCCGGGCCAGTTCGGTGGCGGGCCTGTCCGGGCCGCGGTCCAGCAGGCCGGTGACCGGGCCGCCCTCGGGAGCCCGTACGTCCAGCCCGGCGACCCAGCCCGCGCAGGCGGTACGGGCGGCCCCGGTCAGCAGGCCGTACCGGGTGCCGCACTCCAGGCGGGTCCGGCGCAGCACATCGGCCAGGTTGGCGCAGTCGGCCAGCAGCCGCCCCTCCCCCGGCAGGACCGGCTCCCGCATCCGCTCCGGGCGGGGGTCACAGGGGAACACCGCGCGCAGCGCGACCACCACTTGCTCGGCGGCGGCCAGCACCTGCCGCTGCCCCTCGGTGGCCCCGGCCACCCGCAGCGGGAGCAGCGCGGTCCCGAGCCGGTCGTCGGGCAGCGGGGCCCGGGTGACCCCGGTGGCTCCGCCGGTCAGCCAGGCCGCCTGTACGGACCGTCGCCCGGGGTCGCGGAGTGCGGTGGCGAGCAGGACCTGCCCGCCCACGGAGAGCCGCTCGCCGACGATCCGCAGCGTCGGCTCCGCCTGGACGGCGAGGTCGAGCCGGACCGGCCCGGCGGGGCCGTCGACCGTACAGCCGATCCGGAAGCCCCGGCGCCGCTCGGCATCGGGCACCGCCCGGTCCGGGATCCGGGCCCGCGGGTCGGGGAACACCTCCTCCAGGGTGGCCCCGGCGCCCAGGGCGGCCAGCGCTCCGTAGGCCTCCAGCACCTGGGACTTGCCGCTCCCGCTCGGCCCGGCGAAGAGGGTGACGGGCCCGAGAGCGAACCGTGCCCCGCGGTGCGCCCCGTAGGCGGAGAGCCGCAACTCGGTGACGGCGGGCCGCAGATGCGGGGCGCCTGCGGCGGGCGGGGCAGGGTCCTGGGCCGGAGCCGGAGCCGGAGCCTGGGGCGGAACCCGGACCGGGTCCGGGGCCTGAGCCGAAGCCGGGGCCGGAGCCTGGGGCGGAACCCGGACCAGGTCCGGGGCCGGGGCCGGGGCCGGAGCCGGGGCCGAGGCCGGAGCCGCGGCCGAGGCCGGAGCCGCGGCCGAGGCCGGAGCCGCGGCCGAGGCCGGAGCCGCGGCCGAGGCCGGAGCCGCGGCCGAGGCCGGAGCCGCGGCCGAGGCCGGAGCCGAGGCTAAGGCCGGAGCCGAGGCTAAGGCCGGAGCCGAGGCTAAGGCGGCCGGAGCCGGGGCTGAAGACGGAGCTGAGGCCGGAACTTGGGCCGACGCAGGCGCCTGTGCCCGTGCCCGTGCCCGTGCCGCGAGCGGAGCGCCAGCAGGAGCCGTGACCTGGCCAACGGCCAACTCCGGGCCGGCGAACACGGCGGAAGCCGTGGGGGCCGCGGGCAGGGCAGAAGCAGCGGAGGCGGGGAGCCCGGCCAACGCAACGGCGGGCGCAGCCGACGTGCCGGCGGGCAAGGCCGAAGCGACGGCGGGCGCAGCCGGAGCCGCGGAGGCCGTCGGCGCCGGTGAAGCAGGCGGCGCGGTCAGCGCGGTGGGAGGCGTGGCGGAAGCCGGGGCGGGGGCCGGTGGGGTGGCGAGGCGCGAGGTCATGCGCGGGACGGTACGGGCCGCCGGACCCCCCGTGGGTCCGGCGAACCGTTCCGCCCGCGGGACCTTCCTACGATCGGGGGACGGCCGCGGCCGCGATCCCCTCCACCTCGGTCCCGACGGGCGCCAGCAGGAAGACGTTCCGGTCGACCCGGTGCATCCCGCTGCCCAGCCCGAAGACCACGCCGCTGCTGAAGTCCAGGATCCGCTTGGCGACTTCGCCGTCCGCGCCCGTGAGGTCCAGCAGCACCGGGATCTGCGCGATCAGGTACTCCGCCACCTCCCGCGCGTCCGCGAAGACCTGGACCCGGATCACCACGAAGCGCCGCTGCTCCGCCGCGGACGCCCCCGGAACCGTGGGGATCGTGCGGTGATCCACCCGGGAGGGCCACTCGTTGCGGCTCCGCAGGGGAACCACCTGCGCGAGCCCCTCCCACTGTTCGTCGGTGACGTCGTACCTGCTCACCAGGCCGCCTCGGCCTTGCGCTTCATGTGCATCCCCCCATCCTCTCGCGTTTCACCCGTTCAGCCCAACACCGACACGAGGCAGCTGAGACGCCCCGCCTGCCACCCTCCGCCCACCCCTCACCTACCCCCCGCCCGTCGAGTAGGTTAGGTTAGGCATACCTAAGTACGCGCCATCTCGCCACTCGGGACGACGGAGATCCACATGCACCTGCCCCTGCCGCTGCCCACCGACGCCGAGCGGATCCGGTCCGTCCTGGCCGCCGCCCACTCCATGACCGTCGTCACCGACGGCCGGCGCACGGAGATCCGCCACCTCGACGGCACCGACCCCCTCGGCCGGCTGCACCTGCACCCCGCCGATCCGAACGCCCGCTCCGAGCACCGCCCCGCGATCCGGCTGGAGTTCACGGACATCGCGCCCACCCCCGTACGGGACCGCGTGCGCGCCCGGGTCACCCTCGTCGGGCGCCTGCTCACCCCTTATACGGACGGAAGCGCCGAAGGCTCCGGCTCCACCTGCGTGGAGTTCGGCCGGGCCGTCCTCGAAACCCCCGACGGCGCCCGCTCGTACGTCGGCCTCGAAGAGCTGGACGCGGCCGGCCCCGACCCGCTCGCCCCCTACGAGGCCGGGATGCTCACCCATCTCCTCGACGACCACGCCGAACTGGTCACCCTCCTGCTGCGCCTGGTCCGGCCGCGGCCGGCGGCGGACGCGGGGGCCGGGTCCGCCGTCCTGCGCGCGCTGCCCCTCGCCATGGACCGGTACGGGATCACCCTGCGGCTGGAGGAGCGGCACGGGCACCACGACGTACGGATCCCCTTCCCCTCCCCGCTGGACGACGTGGAGCAGTCCGGGGCGCAGATCCAGGCCCTGTTCAGCGCGGCCCGGCGCAGCTCGCACCGCAACACCCTGCCCGCCTGAGCGACCTCCCCCGGGAATAGGCCATTCCGGAGCGGGCCGGAAAGAACGGAACGGCCGGAACTGCCGGAATGGCCGGAAAGGAGCGCTCGAACCCGGAACAACGATCCCCCGAAGGCCTGTTGAAAGGATCATGAAGGCAATCACATACACCGCATACGGAACGTCTGACATCCTCACTCTCACCGAGGTTCCGGAGCCCAAGGTCGGTCCCGGTGAGGTCATCGTCCGCGTCAAGGCCGCCGGCGTGAACCCGGTCGACTGGAAGCTCGCCTCCGGATACCTCGACTCGATCCTCGAAGTCCGCTACCCGGTCATACCCGGCTGGGACGTCGCGGGCGTCGTCGAGGCGGTCGGCGAGGACACCTTCGACTACGCCGTCGGCGACGAGGTGTACGGCTACGTCCGCAAGGAGTGGGTGGAGCTGGGCACTTACGCCGAGCTGGTCACCGCCCCCGTCCGCACCCTCGCCCGCAAGCCGCGCGAGCTGACCTTCGAGCAGGCCGCCGGGATCCCGCTGGCCGGGCTCACCGCTTACCAGTCCCTGACCCGTGTGGGACTCAAGGCCGGTGAGACCGTGCTCATCCACTCCGCCGCCGGCGGCACCGGCTCCCTCGGCGTGCAGATCGCCGTCGCCCTCGGCGCACGCGTCATCGGCACGGCCGGCGCGCACAACCACGACTACCTGCGCTCGCTGGGAGCCGAACCGGTCCTGTACGGCGAGGGCTTCGCCGACCGGGTCCGCGAGCTGGCGCCCGAAGGGGTGGACGCCGCCCTGGACTTCTTCGGCGACGACGTGGTCCCGGCGCTCCAGTCCCTGGTCAAGGAGCGGCACCGGGTGGTGTCCATCGCCGACTCCACCGCGGCCGCCCAGGGCGCGCACCAGCTGTGGGTCCGCCCGGACACCGCCGACCTGACCTTCCTGGCCGAGCTCGCGGACGAGGGCCGGCTCACGGTCAACGTGGAGCACGCGCTGCCGCTCGCCGAGGCGGCGAAGGCCTGGGAGCTGAGCGCCACGGGCCGCACCCGCGGCAAGATCGTCCTGACGGTCTGAGCCGGGGCCGGGCCCCTGCCCCGGCCTCCGCACACGGACGTGCCGCCGGAGCGTTTCGCTCCGACGGCACGTGACTCCGTACGCGACGCGACCCCTCGCTCAGGAGGTGATCGGCGGCGCCGCACCGCCGCCGCCCGCCGGGCCGAGCGAGGGGCCGATCGCCCGCAGGGCGCCCGGTGTCCGCCCCTCGCCCCAGCCGATCTCCCGCCGGTAGCTGCCGAGCAGACCCCGGCCGGCGAGCCCGGCCTCGTCCCGTACGGCCGGGTCCTCGGGGACCGGACGGGTCAGCGGGGACACGAACAGCGCGTCCACGGGGCAGTTGGCCTCGCAGAGGAAGCAGGTCTGGCAGTCCTCCTGCCGGGCGAGCAGCGGGATCCCCTGCGGTCCCCGCTCGAAGACGTCGGTCGGGCACACCTCCACGCACTTGTCGCAGGCGATGCACCGCTCGGCCGAGACCAGTTCGATCATGCGACCAGCTCCGCCGGCCGCGTCCACACCCGGTCGAGCCCGCCCGTCACGATGCGGTGGTGCTGCGCCGGGTCCTGCCCCGGGTGGTCGAGCCGGCGGGCCATCCCGCGGCTCTCCGTACGGGCCAGCGCGGAGGCGTACATCCAGCGGGCGTGCGCCGTCATGGCCGCCGCCTGGCGGACCTTGACGAGCCCGGCACCCTCCCCGCGCACGGAGCCGCGCAGCTGCGCCCATACCTCGTCAAGGGAGCCGAGGGCGCCCCCGAGGACGGAGCCGTGCCGCAGGTAGTTCTTGTCGTACGGCAGCACTTGCTCCTGGACGAGGCGTACGAGTTCCCGCGCCTCGCCGGGCCCGGCCGCGGACCCGGCGCCCCCGGTCGGGCGCAGGCCCGCCCCGCCGGCCCCGGTGACCGGCCGGAAGGCGGCCCGGCCCGAGCCCAGCGAGCGGGCGTACCGGGCCGCGCCGGCCCCGGCCCAGCTGCCCGAGGACATCGCCCAGGCGGCGTTGTGGCTGCCGCCTCCGGTGAAGCCCCCGCAGATCTCCTCACGGGTGGCCGCGTCCCCGGCGGCGTACAGCCCGGGGACCGAGGTGGCGCAGTCGTCCCCGGTGATCCGGATCCCGCCGGTGCCGCGGACGGTGCCCTCGGCCAGCAGGGTGACGGAGAAGCGTTCGGTGAAGGGGTCGATGCCGAGCCGGTCGAAGGTGAGGAAGAAGTTCGGCTGCGCGAGCCGCATCGCGGCCTGAGCGGTGGCGTCGGCCCGGTCGAGGCGGGCGTAGACCTTGGCTCCGGTGAGGAGTTCGCGGGCGATGGCGGAGCGGCCGCCGAGGCTGGCGGCGCCCTCCAGGACCTCGCCGTCCTCCTGGTAGAAGGTGGCGAAGGTGTAGAAGGCCGTCTTGGTGACGGAGGTGCCCTCGGGGGCGATCCCGTAGGAGTTGGAGAACTCCATGCCGGACAGTTCGGCCCCGGCCTCGGCGGCGAACAGCGCGCCGTCCCCGGTGTTGGTGTTGGTGCCGAGCGCGCCGCTGAGGAAGGCGCAGCCCCCGGTGGCCAGGACGACGGCGCCCGCCCGGACCCGGAAGGGTTCGCCGGCCTGGCGGCGGTGGCCGACGGCGCCCGCGACGGCGCCGTCCGCGTCGGTCAGCAGCTCGGTGACGGGGCTGTGGTCGAGGATCCGGACCCCGGCGCGGCGGATCCGGATGCGCATCCGCCGCATGTACTCGGGCCCCTGGAGGCCGCCCCGCAGCGGCCGGCCGTCGGGGCCGGTCGGGAAGGGGTAGCGCCCCTCGTCCGCCAGCTCGTTCATCCGGTCGTACGTCTCGTCGAGGACCCGGGACATCCACCGCCGGTCGGCGAGGTACCCGCCGAGTCCCTCGCGGCTCGCCATCGCCGCTTCGCGGGCCGCCGGATCCGGCGGGACGTACCAGACGCCGGTGCCGCCGGCGGCCGTCGCCCCGCTGGTGCCGCAGTAGCCCTTGTCGGCGAGGACCACGGAGGCCCCGGCCGAGGCCGCCTTGAGGGCGGCCCAGGCGGCGGCGGGGCCCCCGCCGACGACGAGCACGTCGGCGACGTGCTCGCTCACGGGGTCGCCCCGGCGGTGGCGTAGCGGTTGGCGGGGCGGGCCAGGCCGTAGTTCTCGCGCAGGGTCCGGCCGGTGTACTCGGTGCGGAAGAGTCCGCGGCTCTGGAGGATCGGCACGACCTGGTCGACGAAGTCGGTCAGCCCGGTGGGGAGTACGGGAGCCATGATGTTGAAGCCGTCGGCGGCCCCCTGGGTGAACCACTCCTCCAGCTGGTCGGCGATCTGCTCGGGCGTCCCCGCGAAGACGCGGTGGCCGCGGCCCGCGCCGAGGCGGGCGATCAGCTCGCGCAGGGTGAGGCCCTCGCGGCGGGCGAGCTCGGCGACGAGCGTGAAGCGGCTCTTGTTGCCGTTGATGTCCCGCTCCTCGGGCAGGTCGGGCAGCCCGCCGTCGAGCGGCAGCCCGCTGAGGTCCACGCCCAGCATGTTGGAGAGCTGCGCGAGGCCGTACTCCGGAATCTGGAGCTCGGTGAGCTCCTGTTCCAGGGCCCTGGCCTCGGCCTCGGTGGAACCGATGACGGGGGCGATGCCGGGCAGGACGAGCAGCTGGTCCTCGGTACGGCCGTACTTGGCGAGGCGGGACTTGAGGTCCTTGTAGAAGGTCTGCCCGTCGGCGAGGGTCTGCTGGGCGGTGAAGACGGCCTCGGCGTACTGGGCGGCGAACTCCTTGCCGTCCTCGGAGGATCCGGCCTGCACGAGCAGCGGGTGGCCCTGCGGGGAACGGGGCACGTTGAGCGGTCCGGCGACGCCGAAGTACTCACCGCGGTGCGCGGCGGGGTGGAGCTTGTCGGTGTCGGCGTAGATGCCGTTCTCCTTGTCGAGGACGATCGCGTCGTCCTCCCAGCTGTCCCAGAGCTTGGTGGCCACGTCGAGGAACTCGCGGGCCCGGTCGTAGCGGAGGTTGTGCTCCAGGTGCTCGTCCCGGTTGAAGTTGCGGGCCTCGTCGACGCTGCCGGAGGTGACGATGTTCCAGCCGGCGCGGCCGCCGCTGATGTGGTCGAGGGAGGCGAACTTCCGGGCGGTGTTGAAGGGTTCGTTGAAGGTGGTGGAGACGGTGGCGATCAGGCCGATGTGCTCGGTGACGGCGGCGATCGCGGAGAGCAGGGTGAGCGGCTCGAAGCCGCCGACGGCGTTGTAGCGGGCCTTGCCCCAGAGGGCCACCCCGTCGGCGAAGAAGATCGAGTCGAGCCGTCCGCGCTCGGCGGTGCGGGCCAGTTCCTGGAAGTAGCGCAGATCGGTGATCCGCTCGGGGCTGCTGGCGGGGTGGCGCCAGGCGGCGTCGTGGTGCCCGGCGTTCATGAGGAAGGCGTTGAGGTGGAGGGTCCGCGGTGCGGTCATGTCTGGTCCTCGGTTCGGATCCGGGCGGGGACCCCGCGGGGCGGGGGCCGGGAACGGGGGGAACGGGGCCGAAAGGACCCGGGGTTTGGTGCCCGGCCGGAGGCCGGGAGTCATGCGCGGAGGCCGGGAGTCATGCGTGGAGGCCGAGAGCCCTGACCGGTCCGAAGGCCAGGGGTCAGGGACAGGGCCCCGGGACCCTGGCCAGGGGTCCCGGGCCGGGGCCAGGGGCCATGGCCCCGACCACGTGGACCGGGCCGGACCGGGGCTCGGGCGTCAGGGGTGGCCGGGCCTCAGGACGGGACGCGCCACGTGCTCAGACGGCGTTCGATCGTGACGAGGACCTGGTTGAAGGCCAGGCCGATCGCGGAGATCGTGACGATGCCCGCGTACATCTGCGGGATCGCGAAGTTGAACTGGGAGGCGTTGATCAGGTAGCCGAGGCCCGCCTTCGCGCCGATCATCTCGGCGGCGACCAGGACCAGGATGGAGACGGCCCCCGCCAGCCGGATGCCGGTGAAGATGACCGGCACCGACGCCGGCAGGATCACCTTCTGGAACAGCTTCGGCGTGGACAGGTCCATGGAGCGGGCCAGTTTCACCAGCGTCGGATCGGCGTTGCCCACGGCGCTGATGGTGTTCAGCAGGATCGGCCAGACGCAGGCGTACACGACGATCGAGACCTTCGAGGTCTCGCCGATGCCCAGCAGCAGGACGAACACCGGCAGCAGCGCGAGCGCCGCCGTGTTGCGGAACACCTCCAGCAGCGGCCCGAGCAGCGCCGCCACCGGCCGGTACCAGCCGATCAGCAGGCCGAGGGGGACCGCGACGGCCACCGCGATGCCGAATCCGCCGAAGGAGCGGGCCAGGCTGGCCTTGCTG
Organism: Streptomyces sp. NBC_00086; assembly: GCF_026343255.1. NCBI lineage: Bacteria > Bacillati > Actinomycetota > Actinomycetes > Kitasatosporales > Streptomycetaceae > Streptomyces > Streptomyces sp. NBC_00086. Next base: position 1,794,485 of record NZ_JAPELZ010000001.1, read on the forward strand.
TGCTCGGCGAGCTGCCCGTTGCCCAGCAGCTCCCACCAGGCCTTGGCGACCTCGCTCACCGGCGGCAGGAACGTCGCGTCGACCAGCCCCAGCCGCGGCGCCGCCTCCCACAGGGCCAGCAGCGCGAGGATCGCCGCCGAGCGCAGCGCCACCGCCCGCAGCCCCCGCAGGACGCGCAGCGCCAGGGGCGCGGCCGGCACCCGTACGGGGGGCCGCGCGGGGGTCCGTACGTCCGGGGGCGCGAGGTCCCGTACGGCTGTCGCCGCCCCGGCCTCCGGCTCCGCCTCCACCGCCGCTTCCACCGTGGTGCTCATACGGCGACCTCCTCCTTCTCCAGTTGCTGGGCGCGGGCCACCTCGTCGTGGAGCAGGGTCCAGATCTCGTGGCGGTAGCGGGCGAACTCCGGGCTGGAGCGCAGGTCTTCACCGGTGGCCCCGGTGGCCCGGTCGCCGAACGACACCGGCACGACCTGCTTGACCTTGCCGGGGCGGGAGGTCATGACGGCCACCCGCTGCCCGAGGTACACGGCCTCTTCGATGCCGTGCGTGATGAACACGACCGTCTTGCCGGTGCTCTGCCAGATCCGGCGCAGTTCGTCCTGGAGGGACTCGCGGGTCTGCGCGTCGAGCGCGGCGAACGGCTCGTCCATCAGCAGCACGTCCGGGTCGTACGCGAGCGAGCGCGCGATGGCGACCCGCTGGCGCATGCCGCCGGACAGTTCGTGCGGGTGCCGGTCCTCGAACCCGGTGAGACCGACGAGGTCCAGGAACTCGCGGGCCTTCGCCGCCCGTTGGCGGCGCGGGACGCCGGTGGCCTCCAGGCCGAACTCGATGTTGCCGAGCGCGGTGCGCCACGGAAGCAGCGCGTACTGCTGGAAGACGATGCCCCGGTCGAGTCCCGGCCCGGTGACCGGCTTGCCGTCGAGCAGGATCCGGCCGGAGGTGGGCGGGGTCAGACCGCCGAGCAGGTCCAGGAGGGTGGACTTGCCGCAGCCGCTGGGGCCCACGACGACCACGAACTCGCCGGAGCCGATCTCCAGGTCGATGCCGTCGAGGGCGGTGAACTCGGTCTTCTTGTCCTTCGTCGGGAAGGTCTTCGTCACGGAGTCGAACACGATCTTCGCCATGGCGCCGTCAGCCCTTCCCGGACGCGTTGAACTCGTTGGTGTAGAGGTCGGCCGCCTTGAGCTGGCCCTTCTTGATCTCCCCGCGCCCGCCCAGCCAGTCGATCCACAGCTGGAACTCCTTGTCGGCGATCCGGCCGCCCTGCTCGGCGACTCCGTAGGAGCGCCAGTACTGCAGGGTCGAGGTGTCCTCGTTGCGGCCGCGCTTCTTGACGATCTCCGTCATCCGCGCGATGACCTCCTCGCGCGGGGTGGCGCGGGACCAGTCGATGGCCTTGGCCACGCCCGTGGTGAAGGTGCGGACGGTGTCCGGGTTCTCCTTGATGAACTTCTGCGTCATCACGTACGAGCCGGCGCTGAACGCGCCGAGCAGTTCGAAGTCCTTGAACAGCGGCCGGATGCCGCCCGTGGCCAGGGCCTTGTCGCGCAGCACGCCGCTGAGGACGCCGACCTCGATCTGCTTCTGCCTCAGCGCCTGTTCGGTGTTGACGGGGGGCACGACGAGGGATTCGACCTTGGCCGCGTCGGCCTTCGGGACGCCGTTGCGCTCCAGGTAGATGTCGAGCAGGGCCTGGGCGTGGGCGCCCAGGGTGTTCATGCCGACCTTCTTGCCGATCAGGTCGCGGGCGGAGCGGATCGGGCTGTCCTCCAGGACGTAGTAGCCGAGGTAGCTGTACTGGTCGGAGCCGTAGTAGGAGGTGACGGCCTTGATCTGGGCCTTGCTCGCCGCGAGTTTGACGATCGCGCCGTTGAAGGCGCCGCCGAAGTGGGTCTGGCCCGTGGCCGCGGACTGGATGTCCTGGGGGCCGCTGATGGTGTTGCCGACCCAGTCCAGGGTCACGTCGCCGAGGTAGCCGAGGTCGGCGGCGAGCTCGGGCAGGCTGACCGCGCCGACGTTGCCCTGGTACTTCAGGGAGGTGATCTGGCCACCGCGGCCGCCGCTGGCGGTCGCCGTCCCGCAGCTCACCGCGGCCGCCGAGATGCCGAGCAGGGTGAGGAACTGGCGTCGGGAGGTACGGGTGGAGGTGAAGGCTGCGGACATGGCGATTCCTTGTCGATCCGGGTCGGGCTGGTCGGGCGGGCGGGAGGTCAGTGAGGGAGAGAGGGAGGGTGGGGCGGTTTCCGTACGGGGATCAGCGCGCGGTGGCGAGCGCGGCGGCCTGAGCCGCGCGCAGGGCCTCGGCGAACTCGTCGACGGCCTGGTACAGGTCCAGCTCCGCCTCCGGGCGCAGCCGGTCCGGGCCGGACCCGCGCTCCACGGAGGAGTCCAGGACGAAGCGGCCGGCGGTGACGTGCCGGGCGCCGAGCGCGGCGAGGACCGGGCGCAGGGCGTAGTCGATGGTCAGGACGTGGGCGAGGCTGCCGCCGGTGGCCAGCGGGAAGACCGTCTTGCCGGCCAGCCCGTCCTGCGGGAGCAGGTCGAGGAAGGCCTTGAGCAGTCCGGTGTACGAGGCCTTGTAGACGGGCGTCGCGATGACGATCCCGTCGGCTTCGGCGACGGCTTCCAGGGCCCGGCGGATCTCCGGCTCACCGCGGCGGGCGGCGAGCAGATCGGCGGCGGGGAGCTCCCGGACGGCGAGCTGCGCGGTCTCGAACCCGGCGTGGTTCAGGCGGCGCAGCACGTGATCGGCGACCACGTCGGTACGGGAGTGGACGGACGGACTGCCGGTGAGGGCGAGCAGCTTGGGCACGGAGCGCTCCTTGGCTGATGGGGCGGGTCGGGACGGGTCGTTCTGGTTCTGCGTCTGCTTCTGCTTCTGTCTTCTTCGCCTGTCGGCTCAGGCTTCGGAGGTGGAGGCTCCGGAGGCGATGCCGAAGGCCGGGTCCGGCACGGTCTCCGGGCTGATCAGCCGGGACGGGACCCCGTCGGGCCCGACCGGGACGTCGCCGTCGACCGTCACGCGGCGCAGGGTGCGCTCGTGGTCGTCGGAGTCGTCGACGCCGTAGTGCTGGGTGGCTCGGTTGTCCCAGATCGCGACGTCACCGGCCTGCCACTGCCAGCGGACGGTGTTCTCGGGGAGCTCGATGTGGGCCTGGAAGAGGTCCTGGAGGAGTCGCGAGTCGCGGCCGGTGAGCCCGTTGATCCGCTGGACGAAGTTGCCGAGCAGCAGGGTGCGTTCGCCGGTCTCGGGGTGGACCCGGACCACCGGGTGCTCGGTGAGGAACTTGGTCGAGGTGAACACCTCGCGGTACTGGGCCAACGCCTCGGGAAGGGCGTCGGGCTTCAGGGCCGCGTAGTCGTACTCGTTGGAGTGCACGGCGCGCAGGCTGTCGGCGAGGACGCGCAGCGGCTCGGGCAGGCCGGCGTAGGCGGCGGCCGTGTTGGCCCACAGGGTGTTGCCCCCGTACGGCGGGATGGTGACGGCGCGCAGGATGGAGAAGGCGGGGTAGGCGGGGACGAAGGTCACGTCCGTGTGCCACTGGTTGGCGCGGGCTCCGTGGTGGGAGTCGATGCCGAGCGCGTAACGCCCGTCGGCGGAGGGCACGGTGGGGTGCGCGACGGGCGCGCCGAGCAGCTCGGCGAAGGCTTCGTGCCCGTCCTCGTCGAGGTGGTCCTGACCGCGGAAGAAGACGACCTTGTGGGCGAGCAGCGCGGCCCGGATCCCGGCGACGGCCTCGGCTTCGAGCTCGCCGCCGAGCCGGACCCCACCGATCTCGGCGCCTATGCGGCCGCCGATCTTGGTGACGGTGAGGTCGGTGCGGGTGGCAGTGGACATGATGGGCTCCTTGTTTATTTCCGCAGCGGAAGAAATAAGGGAAAGCGAGAACGGTGGAGATCCGGCCGGGGAAGACGGGCTACGGACGGACGGGTGAACGAAGGCGGAGGCGGAGGCCGGCGGGCGGCCGGACGGGGCGGGCCGCGACGTCCGGCGGACGGCGGGCTTCGACGGACAGCCGCCGGAGGGCGACGGAGGCGAGCGGGGCCGCAATGCCCGATGACGATCACCCTGAACCGCGGAGCCACGCGCCCCTACGGGCACCCCGCGGGACGGGGCACGAACGCCCGGCCACGCGGAGATTCAGAGACTCGGGAACGCGAAGACTCCGGAGCGAAGGAGCCCAGGAACTCGAAGGCTCAGGAACTCAGGGGCTCAGGGGCTCAGGAACAGCGCGGGGCCGTACAGCGACGGCCCTGACACTCGCCCGGCGCGGTACAGGAGCCGGGGGTGTGGAGCCGCGGGGCGAGGAACTCGGTCGCGGACATGTCCCGGAGACTGCCAGCACCCCCACCCCCGGTCAACCCTGCCGAGCACCCCTCACCCTCACCCCCGACCACCCACCCACACCCGCCATGACCTGCCCTTTCACCGTTTTCCGCCACTCCCGGAACGGCCGAAACCCATGGCCTGATTTCACGCCCCCGCAACGCACCCGCCACGCACCACCCCATCCCGGCCCCACCGGCACTCGAGGCACAGGACCCGAGGCCGAGCCCCGGCAACAGCGCCGCACCACACCACTCCAGCCGGCCAAAATCACCCCCGCCGGCGCCTGAGGCAAGGGGCCCCGGGCAGAGCCCCCGCATGGGCGCCGCACGACACCACTCCAGCCGACCGAATTCAGCCCCGCCGACATGTGAGGCGCGGCGTCCGGGGCGGAGCCCCCCAACGGCGCCGCGCGGACACCCACCACCGGTCACCCGAATTCAGCCCCGCCGACATGTGAGGCGCGGCGTCCGGGGCGGAGCCCCACAACGGCGCCGCGCGGACACCCACCACCGATCACCCGAATTCAGCCCCGCCGGCGTTTGAGGCGCGGGGTCCGGGGCGGAGCCCCGGGAGCCTCGCCGCACGGCTCGACCCCGCTCCGCACCCGCCGAGCGCAGCGACACGGCATGATCGGGACCACACCCCACCCCCCGAGGAGCCCGCCCGTGCCCCCCACCCCCGGTGACGGCCGGGCCGCCGCCAACGCCGCCGCCGTGCTCCGTACCGTCCTGAGCCACGGCCCCCTCGCGCGGAGCGACATTCCGCAGCTCTGCGGTCTCAGTCCTGCCGCCGTGTCCCGGCAGACCACGGCCCTGCTCCGCGCCGGCCTGCTGTGCGAGCGCCCCGGACCGGATCACCCGCCCGCGACGACCGGACCCGGCACCGGCACCGGCACCGGCACCGGCACCGGGTCCGGAACCACCCCCGGCCCCGGCCGCCCCCGCATCCCCCTCGACCTGCACACCGGCCCCCTCGGCGGCCCCCTCGCCGCCGGCCTGCACATCGGCGTGCCCGCCTCCACCTTCAGCCTCGTGGACCTGCGCGGCCGCGTCCTGGCCCGCCGGGCCTTCCCGCACGCGGGCCGCTCCCCCGGCCGCCTCCCCGCCGCCATCGCCGCCGAACTCGGCCGGTTCCTCCAGGAGTCCAAACCCGCCGGCCGCCCCCTGCTCGGCCTCGGCGCCGCCCTCGGCGGCTGGGTCCGCCCCGCCGACGGCACCGTCGTGCGCCACGACGCCCTCGGCTGGCACGGGCTCCCCCTCGGCGCCGAGCTCTCCGACCGACTCGGGCTGCCCGTCTCCGTGGACAACCACGCCCGCGCCGTCGCCCACGCCGAGATCCTCTTCGGCCGCCCGGAGGCCCGCTCCAGCCTTCTCCACCTCTTCATCGGCAACGTCGTCGACGCAGCCTTCGGCATCGAGGGCACCGTGCACCAGGGCCCGGAGGCCGCCGCCGGGGACGTCGCGCACCTCCCGGTGCCCGGTTCGCGGACCCCCTGCGCGTGCGGCCGTACGGGTTGTCTCCAGGCGAGCGCCTCCGACGGGGTGATCGGTGCCGAGGCCGTGCGACGGGGCATCGTCCCGGAGCCTTCCGTCAACCTCCTGGTCGACGCCGCCGCCACCGGCGACCCCCGCGCCGACCGGCTGCTGCGCGAACGCGCCCGTACGGTCGGCCGGGCCGCGGCCCTGCTCCTCGACGTGTTCAACCCGGCCGTCATGGTGGTCGCCGAGCTGTCCAGCATCCTCCACGAGGGCTACCTCGACGAGATCCGTGCCGCGGCCGGCGACCAGGACCGCTACGGGCGGCGGATCGTCGCCCCGCACGCGGGTCCCGCCGTACTCCCGGTAGCCTCCGCGACCGTCCTGCTCGCCCCGCTCTTCCGTGACCCCTCCCGACTCACATGAGAGGGCGAGATCACATCCGGTGGTTATAGGTCGTTCACAAGGACCCCCCTAACATTCGAGCCATGACGGTCCTGCCTGATGACGGGCTCTCCTTGGCCGCCGAATTCCCTGACGCGACGCATGAGCAGTGGCAGCGCCTGGTAGAGGGCGTGCTGCGCAAGTCGGGCAAGGAAGTTTCCGGCGAGGCAGCGGAAGACGCGTTGTCCACGAAGCTTGAAGACGGGCTCACCACCCGCCCGCTGTACACCGCGCCCGAAACCGCGCCGGACACCGGTTTCCCCGGTTTCGCGCCGTTCGTGCGGGGCGGACGCCCCGAGGGCAGTGCCGCCTCGGGCTGGGACGTGCGCCAGCGGATCGCGGGCACCGACCCCGTACGGGTGAACGACGCGGCCCTCGCCGACCTGGAGAACGGCACCACCTCGCTGTGGCTGGCGGTCGGCGACGCCGGCCTCCCCGCCGAGGGCCTGGGCCGGGCGCTGGAAGGGGTCTACCTCGACCTCGCGCCGGTCTCCCTGGACCCCGGCGCCCAGTACGCGGAGGCCGCCCGGGCCCTGCTCGCGCTGTACACCGAGCGCGGGGTGGCCCCCGAGGCCGCCCACGCCTCGCTCGGCGCCGACCCGCTGGGCCACGAAGCCCGCACGGGCGAGGCCCTGGACCTGGCGGAGGCCGCCGCGCTCGCCGCGGACACGGCCGCCTGGCCCCACGTGCGCGCCCTGACCGTCGACGCCCTGCCGTACCACGAGGCGGGCGGCAGCGCCGCCGAGGAGCTGGGGCTCTCCCTGGCCACCGGCGTCGCCTACCTGCGCGCCCTCACCGACGAGGGTCTGAGCACCGAAGCGGCCTTCGGCGAGCTGGAGTTCCGCTACGCCGCCACCGCCGACCAGTTCCTCACCATCGCCAAGCTGCGCGCCGCCCGCCGCCTGTGGGCCCGGATCGCCGAGGCCTGCGGGACCCGGGGGGCCGGCGCCCAGCGCCAGCACGCCGTGACCTCGCCGGTGATGATGACCCGCCGCGACCCGTGGGTGAACATGCTGCGCACCACCGTCGCCTGCATGGCGGCGGGCGTGGGCGGCGCCGACGCGGTCACCGTGCTCCCGTTCGACCAGGAGCTCGGCCTGCCCGACGCGTTCGCCCGCCGCATCTCCCGCAACACCTCCACGATCCTGCTGGAGGAGTCCCACCTGGCCCGGGTGATCGACCCGGCGGGCGGCTCGTACTACGTCGAGCAGCTCACCGACGAACTCGCGCACGCCGCCTGGGAGTTCTTCCAGACCATCGAGAAGGCGGGCGGTCAGGCCACCGCCCTGCGCTCCGGCCTGGTCGCCGAACGCCTCGCCGCCACCTGGGCCGCGCGCTCCAAGAAGCTGGCCACCCGGCGCGAACCCGTCACCGGAGTGAGCGAGTTCCCGCACCTGTCCGAGAAGCCGGTCGTACGGGAACCCGCGCCGGCCCCGCTCACCGGCGGACTGCCGCGCGTGCGGCGCGACGAGGCGTACGAGGCCCTGCGCACCCGCAGCGACGTACACCTGGCGGCGACGGGCAAGCGGCCGACCGTCTTCCTGGCGGCCCTGGGCCCGGCGGCCGCACACACGGCCCGCGCCACCTTCGCCTCCAACCTGTTCCAGGCGGGCGGCATCACCCCGGTCCACGACCCGGTGTCGGTGACCCCGGAGACGGCCGCCGCGGCCTACGCGGCGAGCGGGGCCGACGGCACGGCCGTGCTGTGCTCCAGCGACGCGCTGTACGAGGAGCAGGCCGAGGCGGTGGCCGCGGCCCTGCGCTCGGCGGGCGCGACGACCGTGTTCCTCGCGGGCAGGCCCGGCACCGCCGCGGCGGCCGTGGACGAGTACGTCTTCGCCGGCTGCGACGCGATCGCCGTGCTGTCCTCCGTACTCGACCGGATGGGAGTCGCGTCTTGAGCATCCCCGATTTCTCCGAACTCGCGCTGAACGGCGCGGCCCCGGCAGCCGGGTCCGAGGACCAGTGGCGCACCGCGCTGAAGGAGTCCACCGGCTCGGGAGCCGCCGAGCTGCTGTGGGAGACGCCCGAGGGCATCGGCGTGCAGCCCCTGTACACCGGCCGTGACCTGGAGGGCCTGGACTTCCTCCAGACCTACCCGGGCGTGGCCCCGTACCTGCGCGGCCCCTACCCCACGATGTACGTCAACCAGCCCTGGACCATCCGGCAGTACGCCGGCTTCTCCACGGCCCAGGAGTCCAACGCCTTCTACCGGCGCAACCTCGCGGCCGGCCAGAAGGGCCTGTCGATCGCCTTCGACCTGCCCACCCACCGCGGCTACGACAGCGACCACCCGCGCGTGACCGGTGACGTCGGCATGGCGGGCGTGGCCATCGACTCGATCTACGACATGCGCCAGCTCTTCGACGGCATCCCGCTGGACAAGATGACCGTGTCGATGACGATGAACGGCGCCGTGCTGCCCGTCCTCGCCCTCTACATCGTGGCGGCGGAGGAGCAGGGCGTCTCCCCCGACAAGCTCGCCGGGACCATCCAGAACGACATCCTCAAAGAGTTCATGGTCCGCAACACCTACATCTATCCGCCGAAGCCCTCGATGCGGATCATCTCCGACATCTTCGCCTTCACCTCGCAGAAGATGCCCCGCTACAACTCCATCTCCATCTCCGGCTACCACATCCAGGAAGCCGGAGCCACGGCCGACCTGGAGCTGGCGTACACCCTCGCCGACGGCGTGGAGTACCTGCGCGCCGGCCAGGCCGTCGGTCTGGACGTGGACGCCTTCGCGCCGCGCCTGTCCTTCTTCTGGGCGATCGGCATGAACTTCTTCATGGAGGTGGCGAAGCTCCGCGCGGCCCGCCTCCTGTGGGCGCGCCTGGTCAAGCAGTTCGACCCGAAGAACGCCAAGTCCCTTTCCCTGCGCACCCATTCGCAGACCTCGGGCTGGTCCCTCACGGCGCAGGACGTCTTCAACAACGTCACCCGCACCTGCATCGAGGCGATGGCGGCGACCCAGGGCCACACCCAGTCGCTGCACACCAACGCGCTGGACGAGGCCCTCGCCCTCCCGACGGACTTCTCCGCGCGCATCGCCCGCAACACCCAGCTCCTGCTGCAGCAGGAGTCGGGCACCTGCCGGTCCATCGACCCGTGGGGCGGCAGCGCGTACGTCGAGAAGCTGACGTACGACCTGGCGCGCCGGGCCTGGCAGCACATCCAGGAGGTCGAGGCGGCCGGCGGCATGGCCCAGGCCATCGACGCCGGCATCCCCAAGCTCCGCGTGGAGGAGGCGGCGGCCCGCACGCAGGCCCGTATCGACTCCGGCCGCCAGCCGGTGATCGGCGTCAACAAGTACCGGGTGGAGACGGACGAACAGATCGACGTCCTCAAGGTCGACAACTCCTCCGTGCGCACCCAGCAGATCGAGAAACTGCGGCGGCTGAGGGCGGAGCGCGACGAGGCGGTCACCCAGGACACCCTGCGGGCGCTGACGAACGCGGCCGAGCGCGGGGACGGCAACCTCCTCGCCCTGGCGGTGGACGCGGCGCGCGCGAAGGCCACGGTGGGCGAGATCTCGGACGCCCTGGAGAAGGTGTACGGGCGGCACGCGAGCCAGATCCGTACGATCTCGGGTGTGTACCGAACCGAGGCAGGCGAGTCCCCGTCCCTGGAGCGCACCCGTGCGCTCGTCGACCGGTTCGAGGAGGTCGAGGGCCGCCGTCCGCGCATCCTGGTCTGCAAGATGGGCCAGGACGGGCACGACCGCGGCCAGAAGGTCATCGCCACCGCCTTCGCCGACCTCGGCTTCGACGTCGACGTCGGCCCGCTGTTCCAGACCCCGGAGGAAGTGGCCCGCCAGGCCGTCGAGGCCGACGTGCACGTGGTCGGCGTCTCCTCCCTCGCGGCCGGTCACCTGACCCTGGTGCCGGCACTGCGCGAGGCCCTCGCCTCGGAGGGCCGCGAGGACATCATGATCGTCGTGGGCGGGGTCATCCCGCCCGCGGACGTCCCCACCCTCCTGGAGATGGGGGCGACGGCGGTGTTCCCGCCCGGCACGGTCATCCCGGACGCGGCGCACGACCTGGTGACGCGGCTCGCCGCGGACCTGGGTCACGAGCTGTAGGCGCCGTGCCGCCGCGGATCGACATCCCCGCCTACACGAAGGGCGTGCTCGACGGGAAGCGCGCGTTCATCGCGCGCGCGATCACCCTCGTCGAGTCCACCCTGCCCGCGCACCGGGCCCTGGCCCAGCAGCTGTTGACCGAACTCCTCCCCCACTCGGGGCGGGCGCGCCGGATCGGCATCAGCGGTGTGCCGGGCGTCGGGAAGTCCACCTTCATCGACGCCTTCGGCACACTGCTGACGGGCCTGGGCCACCGGGTGGCGGTCCTGGCGGTCGACCCCTCCTCCACCCGTACGGGCGGCTCCATCCTGGGCGACAAGACCCGCATGGAACGCCTCTCCGTGGACCCCGCGGCCTTCGTCCGCCCGTCCCCCTCGGCGGGGACGCTGGGCGGGGTGGCGAAGGCCACCCGGGAATCGATCATCGTGATGGAGGCCGCGGGCTACGACGTGGTGCTCGTCGAAACGGTCGGCGTGGGCCAGTCGGAGACGACGGTCGCCGGAATGGTCGACTCCTTCCTCCTCCTCTCCCTCGCCCGCACGGGCGACGGCCTCCAGGGCATCAAGAAGGGCGTCCTGGAACTGGCCGACGTCCTCGCCGTCAACAAGGCGGACGGCCCGCACGAGCGCGACGCGAAGGCGGCGGCACGCGAACTGTCCAGCGCGCTGCGCCTGATGCACCCGGCCGACGCCGCCTGGACCCCACCGGTCCTGACGTGCAGCGCCCGGGAATCCACGGGCCTGGATGAGGTCTGGAACCGCCTGGAACAGCACCGCGTGCTCCTGGAAGCGGGCGGCCGCCTGGCGTCGAAGCGCGCGGCCCAGCAGGTGGAGTGGACCTGGTCGATGGTCCGCGACGAACTCCTGGAACGCCTCCGCTCGAACCCGGCGGTACGGGACCTGGCCCCGAGCCTGGAATCAGCGGTCCGGGCGGGCACCCTGACGCCCACCCTGGCGGCGGACCACCTCCTGGCGGCCTTCACCGACTCCTCGCCCACATAGCCCCGCCGGCGTTCGAGGCGCGGGGTCTGGGGCGGAGCCCCAGGAAACGGAGAAAGGGCGGGGCGGGGAGCAAGCCCCGCGCAGCGGCACCCCCGACCCCGCCCCGGAATCACGCACCGCAGGCCCGACCCGCGAGGGTCAGGCCCGACCCGCCAGGGTCAGGCCCGACCCGCCAGGGTCAGGCGGCGACCAGCACGGGCTGCCCGGTGGCCAGCACCCGCCGCAGCACCCGCACCCGAGCTTCCGCATCCCCCTCGGAGAGCAGCGCCGCGAGCACCGCGACCCGCGCCTGCGGCGCCCGCAGCGTCCCCGTCGGCACGGCCCCGGCCGCAACCAGATCCACCGCACCCCCGTGGGTGTAGATCTCCGTCACCGGCCCGGCCGCGACCCGCGTGGTCAACGCCACCAGCACGCCGTCCGCGACGGCCGCCTTCACCGCGTCGACGACCTCCGGGGTCGCGTTCCCCGCGCCCGTCCCGACCAGCACGATCCCCCTCGCGCCCGCCGCCACCGCGGCGTTCAGCAGCACGGCGTCACCGCTCACGTGGTGCACCACGACATCCACCCGCGGCAGCCATTCGGGTCCCTCGGCCACAGCGGGCAGCGGCAGCGGCTCCGGCCGCACCGGCGTCCGCAGCACGGTGACCTTGCCGAAGCCGACCTTCCCCAGCAGTTCCTTCGACGGGTCGGCAAAGGCGTCGAGGGCCACGGCCTGCGTCTTCACGGTCCCGCGGGCCGCGTGCACCCGCCCCGCGAACGCGACCAGGACGCCTAGCCCGCGCGTGGTCGAGGCGGTCAGCAGGGCGTCGTAGAGATTGCCGGGACCGTCCCCGTCGGCCGCCCCCATGGGCCGCTGCGAGCCGGTGAAGACGACGGAACGCACATCACGGTGATACAGGTCCACCAGGAACGCCGACTCCTCCAGCGTGTCCGTGCCGTGCGTGACGACGATCCCGTCCACACCCGGATCGGCGAGCACCTCGTGCACGGTCCGCAGCAGGGTCAACTGGTGCGCGGTGGTCAGCCGGGGGCTGTTCACGCTGAACAGGTCGACGACCTCCACGCTCACGCCCTCGGGCAGCGGCGCGGTCGCCATGACCTCGGCCCCGTCGGCATCGGCCGCGAAACCGGAACCCTGCCAGCGGCTGGCTATCGTCCCGCCCGTACTGATCACGACGACGCGTCCCATGGCCACGATCCTTCCCTCACACCGTCCGCACATATTTTCTACAAAAGGCAATGGTAGGCCGATCTACGCGCAATGTGATTGCCACTTCACCCAAGCCCGCAACAAACCATGCGTGATAATTGCGCCATGGACGCGATCGACAGACAAATCTTGCGCGAGCTCCAGGCCGACGGCCGGCTCAGCAACCAGGAGCTGGCCCAGCGCGTGGGCCTCACCCCCTCCCCCTGCATGCGCCGGGTCCGCCAGCTGGAAGAGGAAGGGATCATCCAGGGGTACCGCGCGGTGATCTCCCCCGAAGCGGTGGGCCGCGGCTTCGAGGTCCTGGTCTCCGTGGAGGTCCGCCGCGACCGCGAGGCCGTCGAGGCCTTCGAGGCGGCCCTCCAGGAGATCCCCGACATCATCGAGGCCTACCGCCTCTTCGGCAGCCCCGGCTGCCTCCTGCGCATCGCGGTCGCGGACCTCCGCGCGTACGAACGCCTCTGGATCGAAAAGCTGACGGCCCTCTCGGGCGTCACGGAGGTCAACTCCCAGATCATCATGAAGCGCATCAAGGAACCGGAGGGCCTGCCGGTCTGACCGAGGGAGGGCGGCCCGCGCGTTGACCACGCACCACGTATATGGTTAGGGTTACCTAAGTCGGACGTGGCAGCCCTGGGCCCCCTGTCCTGACCCGTGTACACGCGCGTTGCCGCCAGGGGGAGTTGGACTGCCCAATGCTGTGTTCGAGGCTGACCAACGCGAACTTCGTCACCATGGATCCGGACCGCCCCTTCGCCCACACGCTGGGGATCTGGCGGGGGCGGATCGTGGGGCTCGACGAGGACGTGGCCTCGCTGCCGGCCCGTGAGGTCATCGATCTGCAGGGCGCCACCGTGCTGCCCGGGTTCATCGACAGTCACGTCCACCTGGCCTGGACCGGGCTGAAGCAGAGCACCCCGAGCGTCGCCCCGTGCGAGCGCGTCGAGGACGTGCTGGCGGTGGTGGCGGAGGCGGTCTCCCGCTCTGCGGGCGGGGACGGCGCCTGGGTCGACGTCATGGGGTACGACCAGCGGGCGCTGGGGCGGCACCTGACCGCCGCCGAGCTGGACGCGGTCAGCCCCGGGCGCAAGGTGTTCCTGATGCACGACTCGGGACACGGGTGCGTCGTGAACAGCGCGGTGCTGCGCCTGCTCCCCGACGGCGTCCCGCACCAGGACGGCTTCCTGGCCGAGGGCGCCATGACCGCCGCGCGCCGGCTCCGGCTGCCGTACGGGCAGGACGAGATCGCCGATGCCGTCGAGCGCGCGGCCCGGACCTGCCTCGCCGAAGGCGTGACCGCCGTCGCCGAGGCGGGCATCGGGGGCGGGCTGCTCGGCCACAGCCCGGTGGAGCTCGGCGCGTACCAGCTGCTGCGGGACCGGGGGAGGCTGCCCCTGCGGGTGCAGCTCATGCCCGCGGGCGATACGTTGCGGCCGCGCGAAGCGCACCGGGAGGACGGGATCCCCCGCTCGCTGGACCTGGGCATGCGCACCGGGTTCGGCGACGACTGGCTGTCGCTGGGCGCGCTCAAGATCTACACCGACGGCGGGATGATGGCCCGCACCGCCGCGCTCACGGCCCCGTACGCGGGCACGGACCACACCGGACAGCTCCAGGACGACCCCGACCGCCTCACCCGGCTCATCGTGGACGGCCACCTCGCCGGCTGGCAGCTCGCCGTCCACGCCATCGGGGACCGCGCCGCCGACCTCGCGCTCGACGCGCTGGAGGAGGCGCAGCGGCTACGGCCCCGGCCGGACGCGCGGCACCGGATCGAGCACGCCGGGCTGATCCGCCCCGACCAGCTCCCGCGCTTCGCGCGCCTGGGCGTCAGCGCGGTCGTCCAGCCGGCCTTCCTGTACTCCTTCGGGGACGACTATGCGGACGTGATGGGTGAGGAGCGGGCCCCCTGGATGTACCGGGGGCGCGGGTTCCTGGACCACGGGGTGACGCTCGTGGGCAGCTCGGACCGGCCCGTCACGGACGGGGCTCCGCTCCGGGCGATCCAGTTCATGGTCGAGCGCGCCTCCGCCTCCGGGCGGCCGATCGGGCCGGACGAGGCGGTCACGGTCGAGGAGGCGCTGCGCGCCTACACGGTCGCCGGTGCGTACGCCTGCCGGTGGGACGACAGGGCGGGCAGCCTCACTCCGGGCAAGCGCGCCGACCTGGTCGTCCTGGGCGACGACCCGCGGCGCGTCGATCCCTCCCGGATCAGTGCCATCGAGGTCGTGGAGACCTTTGTTGACGGACACCAGACGACGACGGATGCGGGAAAGCTGTGATCGGTGTGAGTGGTCAGACGAGCGTTCTGGAACGTTTCTCCCCGCTGTGGGAGGCGCCCGAGATGCCGCCGCGCTGGGTGATCTGGCACGCGGGCGCGGGTGATTCCTTCGTCTTCGACCGGGAGTTCAACATGCCCGTCGACGTGGACGACGCGCTCCTCGGGGAGGTTCTGTGCCGGATGCGCGAGGTCGGGGCCCCGGAGGGTGACACCTACCCCGGCCGCCCGTGCGGATGACCGCCGCGGCGGGCCCGGCCCCCGGCGCCGGCGCCTCGGCGCAGCCCTGGCTCACCTCGCCCGGACCGGGGCTGTGGGCCGTGCGCGTCAGCCTGTACGCGGACCGGGCGCGGGAGTCGGAGGGGATGCTCGACGCAGCCGAGCGGGCCCGGCTCCAGGGGATCAGGCGGGCCGGCGACCGTGACCAGTACCGGGTCGCGCACGTCGTGCTGCGGCAGTTGCTGGGCGACCGCCTCGGTGAGGACCCGGCGCGGGTGCGCTTCTTCCGCGAGCCGTGCCCCGGCTGCGGGGCGCCGCACGGTCGGCCGGCCGTGCCCGGCGTGCCGCTGCACTTCTCGCTGTCCCACGCGGGGGACGCCGTACTGGTGGCCTTCGCGGACAGTCCGGTCGGAGTCGACGTCGAGGAGCGGCCGGTGCCCGCGCTGGCCGCCCAGGTGGCCTCCGAACTGGCCGAGGTCCTCCATCCGGCCGAGCGCGCCGAGCTGGCGGCGCTGCCGGCCGAGGAGCTTCCCGGCGCGGTGGCCCGCTGCTGGTCCCGCAAGGAGGCCTATCTCAAGGGGATCGGCATCGGCCTCGGCGGGAACCCGGCCCTGACGTACGTGGGCACGGGCGCGACCCCCTCGGCTCCGCCGGGATGGACCGTCGAGGACGTGCCCGCCTTTCCCGGCTACGTGGCGGCACGCGCCGTCCGTACGGGCCGAGTTGGCTCCGCCAGCTAGGTAAGGCTAACCTTACTTCGACAGTTCCGCCGGGAGGCCTGCGCCTCCGCACCCGCCCCGCACACGGCGGAACCGAGGAAGGAACACCTTGACCACGGCCACGCTGCACCCTGCCGCCGCGCACGCCATCCTGTCGCCCCGCACCCCCGTCCCCGCCCCCCGGTGGCACGAGGCCCCCGGGGTCCCCGAGTTCTTCGTGCGCCCGGCGCGCCGGGACGACGGCCCGGCGCTCGCCGCCCTCTCCCGGCCGTTCGTCCATGCGGGGGCGCTGCGCGAACGCCCGCTCTCCCTCTACCTCTCCCGGGCGTCCGACTTCCTCGTCGCGCAAGCACCCGACGGAACCCTCGAAGGCTGCCTCGGGCTGCGCGAACACCCCGCCGCCGGCGTGCTGTACAACTTCTGCGTCGCGGCCCACCGGCAGGGCTCCGGCATGGGCGCCCGGCTGCTGCACGCGGCGCTCGCCAGGGCCCGCAACCGCTCCCTGACCACGCTGTTCACGGCGACGACCGGCAGCGGCCGCCTCTTCCTCCAGAACGGCTTCCTCCCGGCCTGCCCGGCCCTGGCGCCCGCCGAGTGGGCCCGTTCCCTGGACCCCGCCCGGGGCGCACGCGTGCTGTCCCGCGCCCTGTAGACGGCGGGACCGGAGGTACGCGCGACGGGGACTGCCGGGCCGCGCTGGTGTCTCCCCCAAACCGCGGTGGGCCGTTGAGGTGAGTCCGCTACTGCAATGGTGCCCTCCCCGGTCGAGTTCGGGGGCCCTGCCCCCGCGCGCTGCCCAATGATGTTGGCCGAATCCACCCGGCCCGACGCGTACGGCAGCACGCGGAAGCCGACGCGCACGCCCTGGTCGGATTCGCTCTCCTCATCCCATGGCTTGAAGGAGCATCATGCGGTCTGCACGCATTGTGGGCTTGCTGCTCGGGGGTATGGCCCTTGCGGCGACCGGCGCCCTCGCACCGGCCTCCGCCGCGGCGAACCCTCGCGACCTGATCGTCCCCACGGCGGCCTACCCGACCATCCAGTCGGCGGTCGACGCCGCCGGCCCCGGAGACGACATCACCGTTCGCCCCGGCACCTACCGGGAGCAGGTGACGATCCGCAAGGACCTCACCGTCACGGGGGCGGGAGCCGGGAAGACCACCATCCTCGCTCCCGAGCAGTTGGTGACGGGCACCGACGGCCTCAACTCGATCGTCTCCCTCGACAACGAGGCGTCCGTGAGGATCTCCCGCCTGACCGTGAGCGGGCCGGGTTCCGGCACGTGCGACGCGGGCGCGCTCGGGGCAGGCATCCGGGTCCTGGGAGGAGCGCACCTGGACCTGAGCCACGCGGCGGTGTCCCACATCAAGGACACCCCCATGGCCCCGTGCTTCCGGAGCGCGAATTCCGTCCTCATCGGGGACTTTCCCGTGGGTACGGGGTCGGCGACCATCCGGGATTCCAAGATCACGGACTATCAGGGCTCCGGCATCGTCGTGCTCAACGCGGGTTCGCAGGCCACGCTGCTCCGCAACGTCGTCACCGGCCAGAAGAGCATCTCCACCGACGGGATCGAGTTCGTCGAGGCGACCGGCAGGGCCGAGCAGAACACCGTGAGCGACAACGCCTGCCGCGAGCCGGATCCGGGTTGCGGACCCGACTTCTACACCGAGTTGCAGCACGCCGGCATCCTGGCCAACACCGGGGTCGTGGTCACCAAGAACCGCCTCGTCGGCAACCAGCTCGGCATCTACGCGTTCGGCACGATGGACACCAGCCACAACACCCTGATCGACAACGAGTACTTCGGGCTGGCCCTGCAGGACGGCACGTTCACCGCGGTCAAGGACACCGTCCGGGGCGGGGTGGGCGGCGTCGCCGTCATCGCCTCGGCCGTCGACACCACGGCGCGGCTGGACCACGTGAAGATCACGAAGACCTCGGGTGACCCGATCCGGAAGTTCGAATGCTGCGGATTCACCGCCACGGTGACCACCACGCCGTAGCCGATGCCGCGCCGGGGCGGGCCCCATGAGGGACCCGCCCCGGTCCGTACGACCCGCCGTCCCTACGAGGCGCCGAGGATCCCCGGCAGCGCCGCCACCAGGGCATCGGCCCGCTCCTGCGGCAGCGTCAGGGCGGGAGCCAGCCGTACGACGCCCGCGCCCGCCGCGTTGACGAGGAACCCGGCGTCCTGGGCGGCCCGCTGGACCCGCGCGGCGACCGGCTCGGCGAGGACGACGCCCAAGAGCAGGCCGGCCCCCCGCACTTCCCGGACCAGGGGGTGTTCCAGGGCCTCGATGCCGAGCCTCAGCCGCTCCCCCACCCGCTCGGCGTGGGCGAGCAGCCCTTCCTTCTCGATGGTCTCCAGGACGGCGAGCCCGGCCGCGCACGCGACCGGGTTGCCGCCGAAGGTGGAGCCGTGCTGACCGGGGGTCAGCAGATCGGCGGCGTCGCCGAAGGCGATGGTGGCGCCGATCGGCAGGCCGCCGCCCAGCCCCTTGGCCAGGGTGATCACGTCCGGCTCCGCTCCCGGCTCCGCCTGGTGCGCGAACCAGTGGCCGGTACGGCCGATCCCGGTCTGCACCTCGTCCAGTACGAGCAGGGTGCCCGTGGCGCGGGTGATCTCCCGGGCCGCGCGCAGGTAGCCCCCGGGCGCCGGGAGGACTCCGGCCTCGCCCTGCAGGGGTTCGAGTACGACGGCTGCCGTGTGCTCGGTGACGGCCGCGCGGAGCGCCTCCGCGTCCCCGTAGGGAACGTGCGTGACCTCCCCGGGCAGGGGCAGGAAGGGGGCCCGCTTGGGCGGCTGGCCGGTGAGGGCGAGCGCCCCCATGGTGCGGCCGTGGAACCCGCCCTGCGTCGCGACCAGGTGCGTGCGCCCGGTCCGGCGGGCGATCTTGAAGGCGGCTTCGACCGCCTCCGCGCCCGAGTTGGCGAAGAACACCCGCCCCGGCCGGTCCAGCAGGGCCAGCAGCCGTTCCGCCAGCGCGACGGCCGGCTCCGAGACGAACAGGTTCGACACGTGCCCGAGCCGGGCGACCTGCTCCTGGACGGCCGAGACCAGGGCCGGGTGGGCGTGCCCGAGGGCGTTGACGGCGATCCCGCCGGTGAAGTCCGTGTACGCGCGGCCGTCTTCGTCCCAGACCGTGCTGCCCTCGCCCCTGACCAGGGCGAGCGCGGGAGTTCCGTAGGTGTCCATCATCACCGCGCGCCAGCGGTCGGCGAGCGGTGTCCTCGTGCTGTCGGCGATCACGCGCCGTCTCCCTCGCCCTTGCCGCCGGACCGTTCGGGCCCGGTCTCCTCGTCCGGCACCACCGTGGTGCCGGGTCCGTCCTCGGTGAAGACCCCGCGCAGCAGCGCGTGCGGCACCCGGCCGTCGATGACCTGCGCCCTGGCGACGCCCGCCCGTACGGCGCGCAGGCAGCCCTCCATCTTGGGGAGCATGCCGCTCGCGAGCTCCGGCAGCAGGGCGTCCAGTTCGCCGGCCGTGAGGCGGTCGATCACCTCGGTGCTGTGCGGCCAGTCCGCGTACAGCCCCTCGACATCGGTCATCACCACCAGCCGGTCGGCCCCGAGGGCCACGGCCAGGGCCGAGGCCGCGAGGTCGGCGTTGACGTTGTAGACCTGGCCGTCCTCGCCGCGCGCGACGGGTGAGACCACGGGGATGCGGCCCTGTTCCAGCAGCCCGCCGATCGTCGCGGCGTCCACGTCCACGATGTCGCCGACCAGGCCGATGTCCACCGGCAGGCCGTCGACCCAGGCCGGGCGGCGTACGGCGGTCATCGTGTGGGCGTCCTCGCCCGACAGGCCCACGGCGAAGGGCCCGTGGGCGTTGATGGCCCCGACCAGCTCGCGCTGGACCTTGCCGGTGAGCACCATGCGGACCACGTCCATCGTCTCCGGCGTGGTCACCCGCATTCCGGCCTCGAAGCGCGTCTCCAGGCCGAGCCGGTCGAGCAGTGCGCTGATCTGGGGTCCGCCGCCGTGGACGACGACGGGTCGCAGGCCCGCGTGCCAGAGCTCCACGACGTCCTGGGCGAACGTCCGGTGCGTGGAGGGGTCCACCATGGCGTTGCCGCCGAACTTGACGACGACCGTGCGGCCTTGGAGCTGCTCCAGCCAGGGCAGGTCCCGGGGGGCCGGCACGGTGGCCCGCGCCTGCGTCCGATGCGTCTGCCGATTCGTCTCCGCCGTCATCTCGACCCCGTTCACGAGCTGTAGGCGCTGTTCTCGTGCACGTACTCGGCCGTCAGGTCGTTGGTCCAGATGACGGCCGAGGAGTCGCCGGAGCGCAGGTCCACGGTGATGGTGATCCGGCGGCCGGACAGGTCGGCCTTGTCGCGCGGCTCGCCTTCGGCGCCGTCCCGGCACACCCAGGTGCCGTTGATGGCCACGTCCAGCCGGTCCGCGTCGAAGGCGGCCGAGGTGGTGCCGATCGCGGACAGCACCCGGCCCCAGTTCGGGTCCTCGCCGTGCAGGGCGCACTTGAGGAGGTTGTTGCGGGCCACCGAGCGGCCCACCTCCACGGCGTCCGCCTCCGAGGCGGCGCCGACGACGGCCACCTCGATCTCCTTGGACGCGCCCTCGGCGTCCGCGACCAGCTGGAGCGCCAGGTCCCGGCACACGGCGTGCACGGCCGCGGTGAGCTCCGCGGGTCCGGGCGTGATGCCCGAGCTGCCCGAAGCGAGCAGCAGCACGGTGTCGTTGGTGGACATGCAGCCGTCCGAGTCCACCCGGTCGAAGGTGGTACGGACGGCTTCGCGCAGCGCCGCGTCGAGTGTGCCGGCGCTCGCGTCGGCGTCCGTGGTCAGGACGACCAGCATGGTGGCGAGTCCCGGGGCGAGCATCCCGGCGCCCTTCGCCATGCCTCCCACCGTCCAGCCGGGGCCTGCGGCCACCGCCGTCTTGTGGACGGAGTCCGTCGTCTTGATCGCGACGGCCGCCTCCTCGCCGCCTTCGGGCGACAGCCGGTCCGCGGCGGCGGTGATGCCGGCCGTCACCCGGTCCATCGGCAGCCGGACGCCGATCAGGCCGGTGGAGCAGACCGCGACCTCGTCGGCGGCGACCTCGACGGCCCCCGCGGTGCGCTCGGCCATCGCCTGCGCGTCCTCGGCGCCACCGGGTCCCGTACAGGCGTTCGCGCCACCCGAGTTGAGGACGACGGCGGAGATCCGCCCGTCGGCGAGCACGCGGCGGGACCAGCGTACGGGCGCGGCCTGCACGCGGTTCGAGGTGAAGACGCCGGCGGCGGCGCGCGACGGCCCCCGGTTCACCACCAGGGCCAGGTCCGGGTCACCGGACTCCTTGATGCCGGCGCGCACGGCGCCCGCCAGGAATCCCCGGGCGGCGGTCACACTCACGGAGCCACTCCATTCATGGGCAGGCCCAGCCGTTCCGGCAGGCCGAGGGCTATGTTCATGCTCTGCACCGCGCCACCGGCGGTGCCCTTCGTCAGGTTGTCGATGGCGCTCACGCAGATCAGCCTGCGGGCGTCCGGGTCCACGGCAATCTGCACCTGGGCGCTGTTCGAGCCGAGGACCGCGGCGGTGGCGGGCCACCGGCCGGGCGGCAGCAGCCGTACGAACGGCTGGTCGGCGTACGCGGCTTCGAACACGGCGCGCACCTCGTCCTGCGAGGGGATCGCGGAGGTGCCCGCGGCCGGGCGCAGCCGGGCCGAGCAGGTGGCGAGGATGCCCCGGGGCATGGGCGCCAGGGTGGGGGTGAAGGAGACGCTCACGTGCTCACCGGCCGCGCGGGACAGGTTCTGGGCGATCTCCGGGGTGTGCCGGTGGCCGCCGCCGACTCCGTACGGGGTCATGGAGCCCATCACTTCGGCGCCGAGGAGGTGCGTCTTGAGCGCGCGTCCGGCGCCGGAGGTGCCGCTGGCGGCGACGATGACGGCCTCGGGTTCGACCAGGTGCGCCGCGTAGGCGGGGAAGAGCGCCAGGGTGACCGCCGTGGGGTAGCAGCCGGGTACGGCGATCCGGGTGGCGCCCTTCAACTCGGCGTGAGCTCCCGGCAGTTCGGGCAGCCCGTAGGGCCAGGTGCCCGCGTGGGGGCTGCCGTAGAACCGCTCCCAGGCGGCCGCGTCCCGCAGCCGGAAGTCGGCGCCGCAGTCCACCACCAGCGTGCCGGGCTCCATTTCCTCGGCCAGGGCGGCCGATTGACCGTGCGGCAGGGCGAGGAACACCACGTCGTGGCCGCGCAGGGAGGCGGCGGAGGTGTCCAGGAGGATCCGGTCGGCGAACTCCGGAAGCTGTGGCTGTACGGACCCCAGCGGACGCCCCGCGCTGCTGTGCGCGGTCAGGGCTCCGATCTCCACGGCGGGGTGCGAGCCCAGCAGGCGGAGCAGCTCCCCGCCCGCGTAGCCGCTGGCGCCGGCCACCGCGACCCGTACGGTCATGTTCTTCCGCTCTCTCTCGGTTCGTGCGGGCGCCTTCGGGCAGGGCGGCGCCGTGCTGATGGCGTGGTGACGGCGTGGGCGGGGTGCGGGCGTCGGCGGGATGCGCTCAGGCATCCTTGCGCACGTTTCGGGACCCTCCGCCGAGCAGCAGCTCGCGGAGCAGGGTCTCGGTCGTGCACACCACCGCGCTGCGGGCGGCCCAGCGCAGGGCCATCGCGTGCTCCTCGGCGGAGAAGTCGGCGACGGCGTCGGCGACCACGAAGGGCTGGATGTCGTTCATGAAGGCGTCCGCGGCCGTCAGGAGGACGCCGAGGTGGGCGTGGACCCCGCAGACGATCAGCTGGTCACGCCCCTCCGAGCGCAGCAGCCTCCCCAAGTGGCTGCGCAGGAAGGCGTTGTGGCGCACGTTGGCCAGGACGCGCTCGCCCGGCTGCGGGGTGAGCGGCGGGATGATCGCGGCGGCGTCGGTCCCGTCACCGATGCCCGGCCCCCAGACGTCCGCGGCGAGGCCGCGCTGGCCCGGCGGCTGGGCGGCCGGCTCGGCGGTGAAGACGACCGGAATCCCCAGTGCCGTGGCGAGGGCCCGAAGTGCCGTGATGTTCTCCACGAGTTCCACGACCGGGGACCTGTCCGTCGGGAGTTCCCCCACGAAGTGGTTCTGCATGTCGTGGACCAGGAGTGCGGCGCGGCCGGGGTCGATGGCCCAGGACGCGCTGGAGCGGGGCAGGGCGGCGCGATCGGGCATGGGATAGGAGCCGATGGCCGGCAGACCCATGATGATCCCCTCCCCTGATGCCGTGCATGGGGCCCCACACGGGGGCTCTGTGTACTTAGCTTAGCCTAACCTAATTTCCGATGATCCCGCTCGCACGGCCCGCATGGAGCGGCCCCGGACGCGCCGCGAGCGCGGTGCGTCCGGGGCCGTACACCGTTTCCCCGCAGGGACGTTCACCGGGCCGGGCGGTCCCGGTCAGGCTTCGACGGCCGCCGCGAGGGAGCGGGGGCGCAGGTCGGTCCAGCTCGACTCGATGAACTCCAGGCACGCGTCGCGGGTGGTCTCGGCGAGGGCGACCGTCCATCCGCCGGGAGCCTCGGCGAAGGAGGGCCAGAGGGAGTGCTGACCCTCGTCGTTCACCAGGACCAGGAAACGGCCGTCGGCATCGTCGAACGGGTTGGTGCTCATACTGGGGTTCCTCCAGGAGCCCGATGGGACCGGCGGGTGGCCTCGGCGTGCGGCGCGCGGCGCGCGCAGTCCGACAGCGGGCGCCGTGCCCGTGGGAAAGGTCGATCGGGAATGAAGAGAGCCATGCACTTAGGTTAGGCTCGCCTAATTATAGAGCTTAACGTTTCCCCTTCCCCCTCACAAGGAGGCACCGATGCCTGCACTCGAACGGATCCTGGCCGAGGACGGCTCGGACAGCCCCTTCGCCGCGTTCGGCCTGCCCGCAGCGCCCGGCACCGACGAGTTCTGGGCGGCCGCGACTCCCGCGTCCGCGCCTGCCGGCGACGGCGGTTGGGTCACCCTGTTCCTGTGGCGCGGCACCCCGACGGTCATCGACTTCGAGAGCTGGTCGGACCCGGTCGTGCTGCTCCGGTGGCGCGACACGGACTGCTGGTACGCCGAGGTGCGCATGCCCGCACGGCTCCGGGTGACCTACCGGTTCCTCGCGGATGACGGATCGTCGTACCCCGATCCGCTCAACCCCCTCCGGGCCGGCGGCGACCGCTCCATCGTGGCCACCCCCGACGCCCCGCCCCAGCCGTACTGGCCGGCCGTGGGCGCCGACGACGTACTGCCCCTGCCGCGCACCCGGATCCGCTGGGCGAGCGAACGGCTCGGCGGCAAGCGCACCGTACGGGTCCACCCGGTGGGCGGCGGCGGACCGGTGGTCCTGCTGCTCGACGGGGACGACTGGCTGTACCTGCACCCGGCCATGACGGCCTTCGACGCGGCCTTCGAGGCCGGCGACATGCCCCCGGCCACGCTGGTGTTCCTGCCCACCAAGGACCGCCAGGCGGAGTTCGGTTGCCGGCCCGAGCTGTGGGAGGCGGTACGGGACGAACTGCTGCCCCTCGTCGCCGACAGCGGGGTCCCCGCGGACCTCGGCCGGGTGGTGGTCGCCGGGCAGAGCCTCGCCGGTCTGAGCGCGATGTACGCGGCACTGGAGTTCCCGGAGCTGGTGTCCCGGGTCGCCTGCCAGTCGGGGTCGTTCTGGTGGACCCCGGAGGCCGCCGGCCTGCCGGACCCGCTGGGCGGTCCGCGCGGCGGCGCCATCGCCGCACGGCTGCGCGAGCGCCCCGCCCCGTCCGGGCTGCGCATCGCCTTCGACCTGGGCGAGCACGAGACGCGCATGCTCCCCCACTGCGAACTGGTCGAATCCCTCACGGAACAGGCCGGTGCGACCGTACGGGTCTCCAGGTCGGCATCGGGCCACGACCGGGCGGGCTGGCGGCAGGCCCTGCTCAGGGACGTCGCCTGGGCGCTGGCCTGAGCACCCGACGACGAAGGGGGCCTGGTTGCCCGGCGGATCCGCCGGGCAACCAGGCCCCCTTGCCGTTCACCGGCTCACGAGGTCACCGCGTGACCGCCGCGCAGTACGCCGGGTCGTTGGCCAGCAGGTGGCGGTGCGTCCCTTCGGCCGTGACCACCCCGTCGTCCAGGACGAGGACCCGGTCGGCCGCGTCCAGCAGGGCCGGGCTGCTGGTGATGACCACGGTAGTGCGGCCCCGGCGCAGCTCCGCGATCTTGCGGGCGACGAGCTGCTCGGTGACCGCGTCCACGGCGGTGGTCGGGTCGCGCAGCACGAGCACGTCGGAGTCCGCGGCCAGCGCCCGGGCCAGGGAGAGCCGCTGGCGCTGCCCGCCGGAGAGGTTCGAACCGCGGTCGCGGACCTCGTAGTCGAGCCCCTGCCGGTGCAGGGCGACGACATCGGTCAGCATGGACGCCTCGACGGCCTCGGGGACCGTCCGGCTGGTGCCCGACGGGTCGATGTTCGTACGGAGGGTTCCCGCGAAGATCTCCCCGTCGTACGGGTTCACCAGCATGAGCTCGCGGACCGCCTCGACCGACAGGTCCGCGAGGTCCTGCCCGCCGAGCCGCACCGTGCCGCCGTACGCGGTCGGCGGCACGTTCACCGCGAGGATCGAGGCGAGTTCGGCCGCCGCGCGCGGCTGGTAGACCGCGATCGCCGTGAACTGGCCCGCCGGGACGTGGAACTTCAGGCCCTGGAGGGATTCGTACCGGACGCAGTCGATCTCCAGGTCCCCGCCCGGTGCCGGGCGGGCCGTCCCCGGGGCCGCCACCGGCGGGGCGGACAGCACCAGGGCCATCCGCTCCGCCGAAGCGCGGGCCATCATCACGTACTTGGGCATGTCCGAGAACAGCCGGAGCGGCTCCATGATGAACTGCGCCAGGCCCACGGCCATGACGAGCTCGCCGATGCTGATCTGCCCGTCGAAGGCCAGCCAGCCGGCGGTCAGGGTCACCGCGGCGGCGAGGGTGGAGTTCAGGGCCAGCGCGGTGCCCGTGTAGGCGCCGTTCACCTTGGCGACCGTGATCGCCTGCTCCTTGGCCTCCGTGCTGACCTTGCGGTAGGAGCGGAAGGCCGCGTGGTTGCCGCCGAAGCCGTGCAGCGGGCGCAGGCCCGTGATCAGGTCGGCGACCTTCGCACCGGCCCGCGCCACCCGGGCCTGCTGCTCCTGGGTGCTGCTGCCGATCCGCTTCGACATCACGCTGAGGGTCGACAGGATCAGCGCCGTGCCGACCATGACGAGCAGGCCGAGCCGCAGGTCCGCCAGGCTCAGCGCGACCGCCGCGACCAGCACCGCGACCGAGGAGCTGATCAGCATCGGAACGACCTCGACGATGTCGGCGGTCTGGTCGGCGTCCTCGGTGGCGATGGTGAGCACCTCGCCGGACTTCAGGTCCACGTCCCGGGCCACCGGCTGGAGGCCGCAGGACGCGACCCGCACCCTCCAGTGGTGGGCCTCGGTCGTGTTGGCCTTCTGCAGGATGCGCATCCCGTACCGCCACGACAGCGACACCGTCGTGATGATCACGGCCAGCGCGGCGATCGAGAGGGCGAGGGCCGTCAGGCTCCGCCCCTTCATCGTGTGGTCGACGATCAGGCCGAGCGCGATCGGGAAGGCCGTCTCGCCCGCCTGGTACAGGCCCATGAGGACGGTGCCCCAGACCATGGCGCCGACGTTGCGCCGTATGGCGGTCCGGAGGATGTCGGATCCCGCGCGGCGGGATCCGTGGACGTCAGGAGTTGTCATCAAGGTGCCGGGCAATCGCTTCGGGGGTTCGCAGGGTGAGCAGGTCGCGGATGGTGATCGTCGGGCCGAATTCACGGCGCAGGAGGCCGACCAGGCGTACGGCCAGCATGGAGTGTCCTCCGAGGGACACGAAGTCGCTCACGGCGCTCACCTCGTCGTCGTCCAGGTCCAGGGCTTCGGCGAAGAACTCGCAGACCAGGACCTCGGTCTCGGTCTCCGGGCCGCGCTCGCCCGAAGTGGTCAGCGCGCCCAGCGGCCTGGGCTCCGGCAGGGCCTTGGTGTCGGCCTTCCCGTTGACCGTGAGCGGGATGGCGTCGACCTGAGCGTAGTGCGTCGGGCGCATGTAGTCCGGCAGTCCGGTGCCCGCCTCGGCGGCGACCGCCGCCAGGTCGGCGCCGGCCTCCAGTACGAGGTACGCGGCCAGCCGGTAGGCGCCGTCGACCTGCGGGTCGGGCTGGGCGACCGCGGCCGTGAACCGTACCGCCCCGTGCGCGGCGAAGGCGGCCTCCACCTCGCCCAGCTCCACGCGGTGGCCGCGGATCTTGACCTGCTGGTCGGTGCGGCCGAGGTACATCAGGTTCCCGTCCGGCCGGCGGACCACCAGGTCGCCGGTACGGTACATGCGCTCGCCGGGCGCCCCGAACGGGGAGGCCACGAACCGGTGCGCGGTCTGGGCCGGCTGGCCCAGGTACCCGCGGGCGATGCCGATTCCGGAGACGTAGAGCTCACCGGGAACCCCGTCCGGCAGCGGCCGCAGCCACGGGTCCAGGACGAACACCTCGGTGTTGTCGATGGCCACGCCCACCACCGGGTCCTGGCACTCGAAGGTGCCGACGCCCAGGGTGTTGATGGTGTATTCGGTGGGTCCGTACAGGTTGTAGCCGACGGTGCCCTCGGTCTCGGCGAGCCGCTGCCAGAGGGTCGGGGTGACCGCCTCGCCGCCCAGGAGCACCAGCGCGGGGCGCCGGTCCGGGTTGTCGAGGAGGCCTTCGGCCGCCAGCTGCTGCGCGTAGGTCGGGGTCACGTTGATGACGTCGATCCCGTGCTCACGGCAGTAGTCGACCAGGGCGGGTGCGTCGCGGCGCAGTTCCTCGTCGCAGATGTGCACCTCGTGGCCGTCGGCGAGCCACAAGAGCTCCTCCCACGACATGTCGAAGGCGAAGGACACGGTGTGCGCGATCTTGAAGATCCGGTTGCCGTGCTCCGCCAGCACCGGTTCGAAGATGCGGCGCTGGTGGTTGATCAGCATGTTGGTGAGGCCGGCGTACTCGGTCACGACGCCCTTGGGCTTGCCCGTCGAACCGGAGGTGTAGATCGTGTACGCCGGGTACCGCAGCCGGTTGGCGTCCTGCGGCGCGAACGTCACGAACGGCTCGGCCTCCGGGAGGGGCCGGTCCAGCTCGATCAGGTCGCCGGTTTCGATCAGGTCGCCGGTCAGCCGGGGCGAGACGGCGCTGACGGTGAGGATCACCTCGGGCCGGGCGTCCGCGACGATCGTGGCGATCCGCTCGTCCGGGTGGTCCAGCTCCAGCGGTACGTACGCGGCTCCGGTGCGCAGTACGGCGAACAGCGCGACGATCCAGTCCAGTGTGCGCGGGATCGCCAGGCCCACCGTCTTCTCCGGGCCGATGCCGCGCCCGGCGAGCACCCCCGCCAGCAGGCGGCTGCGGTCACGGAGTTCGGCGAAGGTCATGCTCCGGCCGTGCGCGACGAGCGCGACCCGGTCGGGTGCGCGGTCCGCCGCCCGGTCGAAGCGGTCGACCACCGTGTCGGTGCCGATGTCCGTGCGGTCGGCGGGTGCGGGCACCGGTCCGAGGCCGGGCAGCGCGCCCACCGGTCCGGTGGAGCGGGCCAGGTCCTGGAGCAGGCCGACGTAGTCGTCGAGGAGGCGGCGGGCGCCGTCGGAGTCGCCGTGGCGGTGCTCCAGCTTGACGGTGAGCCGGTCGCCGGGGGTGACGACCCAGGTGAACGGGTAGTGGGTGGAGTCGTCCGACTTCACCTCGGTGATGCCGTGGCGGGCGTTCATCTCGGCCAGCCCGTCCAGGTCCAGGAAGTTCTGGAGCACGAACAGGTTGTCGAAGAGGGTGTCGTGGCCGCTGGCCCGCTGGATCTCGCCGAGCCCCAGGTGCTCGTGCTCCATCGCGTCGACCCGGGCCGCCTGTACGGAGGCCAGGTACTCCGCGACCGAGTCCTCGGGCCGGGCCCGCGTCCACATGGGCACGGTGTTGAGGAGCACGCCGACGATGTCGGACAGGTTCTCGCCCTCGCGGCCGGAGACGGTCACGCCGAACACGGCGTCGCTGCGGCCGGTGTGGGCGCCGAGCAGCAGGCCGAAGGCTCCCGTGAGGACCGAGTTGAGGGTGACTCCGTGCGCCCTGGCCGTCTCCCGCAGCAGCTGCGACTGTTCGGCGGTCAGGGTGTGCAGCAGCGCGGGCGGCAGCTCGTCCGAGAGGGACGGCGCCGGGCCGGCGAGCAGCGTCGGGCCGGAGAGACCGGTCAGGTGCTCGGCCCAGAACCGCTCCGAGACGGCCGGGTCCTTGGCGGCGAGCGATCGGGCGTGGTCCTCGAAGCCCGGCACGGCCGGGGCCGTGGACGGCTGCTCACCGTCGAGCAGGGCCCGGTAGGCCTCGAACAGGTCGCGGAGCACGATCGCGCGGGACCAGCCGTCCCACAGCAGCAGGTGGTAGCTGAGGAGCAGTCCGTCACGGCCGTCGGGCAGCCGGATCACGGTCAGCCGGATCAGCGGCGGCTCGGCCGGGTCGAAGCCGGTGTTGCGGTCACGGACGCGCAGGGCTTCGACTTCCTCCTCGGTCGACAGCTCGACCGTGTGGACGCCGACCCGGCGGCCCGCCTTGAGGATCTGGACCGGGTTGCCGTCCTCGTCGGTGGTGAAGCCGGCGCCGACGACCGGGTGCCGGGCCATGACCACGGCCATGGCCTCGGTCAGCGCCTCGGTGTCGAGGCGGTGGTCGAGGGCGAAGTAGCTCTGCGCGACGTAGTGCCCGGCCGTGCCCGCCAGCTGGGCCTGGAAGAACAGGCCCCGCTGCAGGGCGGTGACCGGCGCCGTGCGCTCGGCCGTCACGGAGGCATCCGCGAGGGTTTCCAGGGCGTGCAGCCAGTGCGCGGTGATCTCGTCGGGGATCTCCTCGGCGAGGGTGAAGGTCGCGTGCAGGCTGCCGGTGGCCGCGTCGGTCCAGGCGTTGACCTCGACGGCGTACGGGCTGCCCTGGTCGCCGCCGGTGATGTGCAGGGCACGGGACTCGCTGCCCCGGCCGAGGTAGTTGAAGAGCACCTGCGGGCGGGCGGTCAGCAGCGGGGCCGTCTGCGGGTTGAGGTAGCGCAGCCGGCCGTAGGCGAGGTGCCCGGACTCGTCGGGCTGCCGCTCGGCGAGTTCGCGGGCCGCCGCGACGGGGTCGGTGTGCGCGGTGAGCCGGACGGGCGCGATGGCGGTGAACCAGCCGACCGTACGGGTGTAGTCGTGGTGCTCCAGTACGGACACCCGGCCGTGCCGCTCCAGCTCGATCGCGAGATCGGTGGGCGCCGGCTGGATCCGCGTCAGGGCGGTGCGCAGGGCGCCGCACAGCAGCTCGGTCAGGGCGACGCCGAGGGCCGCGGGGGCGGTGCGCGTCACCCGGTCGCTGGCCTCGGGGCCGAGGACCACGGTGGTGTCGCGCAGCGCGCCGGACGCGGGCAGCAGCGGGGGCGCCTGGAGGGTGTCGACCCAGTGCCCGAGGTCGTCGGCGCCGGCGGCGGACCGCAGGGTCAGCGCGTCGGCGTACTCGGCGTAGGAGGTGGTCGCCGGTGCGAGGGTCTCCCCGCGCAGGGCGGCGGCCAGGTCGTCCAGCAGGATCAGCCAGGACACCGAGTCGACCGCGATGTGGTGCACGGTGACCACCAGGGTGCCGGTCGCCGCGAGCCAGGTGAAGGCGGCGACCTCCCCGGTCCCGGGGTCGAGCCGTCCGGCGGCCTCGTTCGCGGCGACCGTGGCGTCGGCCGTGTCCGCGCGGACGACGGTGGCCCCGCGGGCGGGTTCGGTGCGCAGGGTCCACACGCCGTGCCCGGTGTTCAGGCGCATCCGCAGGGCCGGGTGGGCGGCCAGTACGGCGGTGGCGGCGCGCTCGATGTCGGCGAAGGCGGCGCCTTCGGCCACGTCCACGGTCCTGGCCTGGGCGAACCGGTCGAGTGAGCCGCCCAGTTCGCGCTGGCGCAGGATGATCGGCGTGGGCGCGAGCGGGCCGTCCTCACGGCGCGCGGGGACCGCGGCGGTGGCCGGGGTCTGCGGCGCACGCGTGCCCAGGAGCTCCACGAGGGCGCGCGGCGTCTTCAGGAGGAACACGTCGCGGGGTGCGATCGGCAGGCCGAGCGCCCGGGCGCGGTTGACCACGGTGATGGCGACGATGCTGTCGCCGCCGGCTCCGAAGAAGTCGGTGTCGGCGTCGGCGGCCGGGTGGGACAGGGTGTCGGCGAAGATGCCGATCAGCGAGGCGAGCTGCGAACCGCCGCTCGCGCCGCCGGCCACCGGGGTGTCGTCCTGCGCGGCCGCCGCGATCAGGGCCTTGCGGTCCAGCTTGCCGTTGACGGTCAGCGGCAGGGCGTCCACGGTCAGGACCCGGCCCGGCACCATGTGCACGGGCAGCTTCTCGGCGAGGAGGGCGGAGAGTTCGCCGGGTACCCGGCCCACGACGTGCGCGACCAGGTGGTCGCCGCTGCCGGCCACGGTGACGGCCACGTCGACGACGCCGTCGAGGTCGCGCAGCGCGGACTCGACCTCGCCGAGCTCGATGCGGAAGCCCTTGAGCTGCACCTGGTCGTCGGCGCGGCCGGTGAACTCCAGCTCCCCGTCGAGGGTGCGGACGGCCAGGTCGCCCGTGTGGTACATCCGGGAGCCGTCGTTCGCGAACGGGTTCGCGACGAACCGGCCCGCGGTGAGGCCCGGCCGCCCGAGGTAGCCGAGGGAGACCTGGTCTCCGGCCACGTAGATGGCGCCCACCTGCCCCGGCGGCACCGGCCGGAGCCGGTCGTCGAGCAGGTGGGTGGTCAGGCCCGGGATGGGTCCGCCGATGGGGCTCACGTCGTCGCCGAAGGCGAAGTCCTCGTCGGTCAGCACCCGGTGGGTCACGTGGACCGTGGTCTCGGTGATCCCGTACATGTTGACGAGCTCGGGCGAGGCGGCGCCGTGCCGCTCGACCCAGCCGCGCAGCCGGCCGAGGTCCAGGGCCTCGCCGCCGAAGATGACGCGGCGCAGGGCGGGGAGCGGCCGGTCGGCGTGCCGGTCGGCCTCGACGAACTGGTAGAAGGCCGAAGGCGTCTGGTTGAGCACGGTCACGCCGCGCTCGCGGACCAGCCGGTGGAAGTCGACCGGGGAGCGGGTCAGGCCGTAGTCGGGGACGAGTAGCTCGCCGCCGTGCGCCAGGGCGCCCCACAGCTCCCAGACCGCGAAGTCGAAGGAGTAGGAGTGGAACTGGACCCAGACGTCGTCGGGGCCGAAGTCCATGTCGGGCTGGGTGTTGGCGAGCAGCGCCACCACGCTGGAGTGCGGGACGACGACGCCCTTGGGCTTGCCGGTCGACCCGGAGGTGTAGATCACGTACGCGGGGTCGTGCCAGCTAACCTCGGGCGCCGCAGCCGCGTCCCCGGCAGCGGTCTCGGGCGCCGGCTCGTCGCCCTGTACGAGGACGCGTGCGGCGACTCCCGCCCGCTCCAGCAGCTCCGTGAAGCGCTCGCGCTGACCGGGGTCCACGAGGACGGCCTGCGGGGCGGCGTCCGCGAGGACGTACTCCAGCCGGTCGTCCGGGTAGGCCATGTCGAGCGGTACGTACGCGCCGCCCGCGCTGACGATCGCGACCAGGGCGACGATCTGCTCGATGGTGCGCGGGACGGCCACGGCGACGCGCCGGCCCGGCCGGACACCGGCCGTGCGCAGGGCGGCGGCCAGTTCGTTCTTCGCGTCGGCGAGTTCGCCGTAGGTCAGCGAGCGGGTGGTGCCGTCGAGCGCGCACTGGGTGACGGCGGTGGCCGCCGGGTCCCGGTCGGCCGCGGCGTCGAAGAGTGCGCCGAGGGTGGTCGGGGTGATCCGTGCGGGGCTCCTGCCGCCCTCGGGCGCCAGGTCGGCGACCGGGGCGTCCGGCCGGGTGAGCAGCGCGGTGAGGGTGTGCGTGAACCGGTTCAGGATGTCGCGGGCGGTGCTCTCGCGGAGCAGTTCGCCGTCGTAGATCAGGTTGAAGCGCGGGCGTCCGTCGAGGGCCCGCTCCACGACCAGGGTCAGCGGGTAGTGCGGGGCTCCCTCGTTGACGAGGCCGGTGACGGCCAGGGTGTCGCCGGTGCGGCGCAGGGCGGCCACGTCGGTGGCCACGTCGAACACCACGAGCGTGTCGAAGAGGGAGCCGACGCCGGCGAGGCGGCCGATCCGGGCCAGCGAGACGTGCTGGTGCGGCAGGACCGCGCCCTGGTGCTCGCGTACGGAGGCGAGCAGTTCGCCCGCCGTGGTGCCGGCGGCCCACCGTGCACGCAGCGGGACGGTGTTGATGAACAGGCCGACCATGTCCTCGATGCCGGGGACGTCCGCGTCGCGGCCGGAGACCGTGGATCCGAAGACCACGTCGTCGGAGTGCAGGATCCCGCCCAGGGTCACCGCCCAGGCGCTGTGCACGGCCACGCTCAGCGGTACGCCGGCCGAGCGGACGGCGGCGTCGATGTCGAGCCCCGGTTCCACGGAGGTGTCGGCGAACCGGTCGGACGGGGTGTGCTGCCTGGCCACCAGCGAGGGGCCGGGCAGCTCGGCGAGTTCGGCGCCCCACACGCGGTCGCTCTCGTCGGCGTCGCGCTCGGCGAGCCAGCCGACGTAGTCGGGGAAGCCGCTCAGCGGGTAGGTGCTGCCCGGCGCGTGGTACTCCGCGAGCAGCGCGCGCAGCATCGGGGGCACCGACCAGCCGTCGGCGATGATGTGGTGGACGGTCTGCACGAGGACGTCGCGGCCGGATTCCGGGTCGCGGACCAGGGTGAACCGCATCAGCGGGCCGGTGGCCAGATCGAATCCGGCGCGGCGGTCCCGCTCGGCGAGTTCGTGGAGCTCCGCGTCGGTGATGCCGGGCCGCTCCAGGGTGGTGAAGGGGGCCTCGGCGCCGGTTTCCAGTACGGAGACGACGCGGCCGTCGGCGAGGGCCGTGAACCGCGCGGCCAGGTTCGGGTACAGGGTGAGCAGGCGGGTGGCGGCGGTGGCGAGGCGGGCGGGGTCGAGCTCGCCCTCCAGCGTCAGCAGCTGCTGTTCGACGTAGCTGCCGGCGGAGTCGTCGTCGAAGACCGAGTGGAAGTACAGGCCTTCCTGCAGCGGGGTCAGCGGCAGGACGGCGCGCAGCGCGGGGCCGTCCAGGGCGTCTACGTCGGCCTGGGCCAGCCGTACCAGCGGGAAGTCGCTGGGCGAGTGGCCGCCTTCTTCGAGCGCGGCCAGGGCGGTGAGTGCCGCCTGGAAGTACCCGCCGATCGCCTCGATGTCCTCGTCGGTGAACATCCCGTCGGGCCAGGAGACGGTGGTGACGAGCTCGTACTCGCCGGTGGCGGAGGGTTCGGCGATCGCGTTGAACTCCAGGGCGCGCGGCAGGCGCATCCGCGGGTCGCGCTTCTCGCCGAGCTGTCCGGTGGTGCCGGAGAGCTGCCAGTCCCCCGACGCGCCCGCGTCGAAGCGGCCCAGGTAGTTGAAGAGGATCTGGGGTGCCGGCGCGGTGAAGGCGGCGTCGGACAGGTAGCGCAGGGCGCCGTAGGAGACGCCGTTGCTCGGTACGCGGGCCAGGTCTTCCTTGACCGCCTTGAGGGCGGCGGCGAGGTAGCGGGGGTCGGTGAAGTCGCCGGTGGTGCCGGGGTCCACGGTCACCGGGAACAGCGTCGTGAACCAGCCGATGGTGCGCGACAGTTCCGGCTCGACGCCGGCGGCACCCGCCACGTGGCGGCCTTCGCGGCCGTGGCCCTCCAGCTCGATGTGCGCGAAGGTCTGCTCCTGGCCGCGGCCGCGCCGCCAGCGGGCGAGGGTGACGGCGAGCGCGGTCAGCAGGACGTCGTTGACGCCCGCGTGGAACTTCGCGGGGATCTCGCCCAGCAGTGCGGCCGTGGGCTCGGAGCCGACGGTGAAGACCCGGGTCCGCTCCCGCTCGACCGTGTCGGCCCCGGACGGGGCGCGCCTGCCGAGCGGCGCGTCGGGGCCCGGCAGGGGGCGTTCGAAGTAGGCGCGGTCCGCGTCGAATTCGGCGTTTTCCAGGAGCTGGGTCCAGCGGCGGAACGAGGTTCCCACCGCGGGGAGTTCGATGGCCTCACCGGCGGTGAACTGGCGCCATGCCGTGGCCAGGTCCTCCATCAGGACCCGCCAGGACACGCCGTCGACCACCACGTGGTGGGCGACGAGGACCAGTTGGCGGGCCTCGCGGCGCCAGACGGCCCGCAGCATCACGCCGTTGTCCGGGTCCAGTCCTTCGGTTGCGAGGGCGACGCACGCGTCGAGCGGCCCGTCGCTCTCCTGCCAGTCGGCGGTGGCCCCGTGGGCCTCCGGTATGTCGAAGCTCCAGCGGTCCCCGCGGACGAGCCGGGCGCGCAGCATGTCGTGCCGGGTGACGACGGAGTCGAGGATCGGGCCGAGGGCGTCGGCGGTGAGGTCCGCCGGGGTGTTCAGTACGACCGCCTGGACGAAGCCGTCGACGGCGTCCGTGGTCCGGCCGAGCCACTGGACGATGGGCGATCCCGGTACGGGACCGGTCGCGACGTCGGCGTGGTCCACCCGGGCGGCGTCCTCGCGGCCGGCCACGGCCGCCAGGGCGCCCAGGACGCTGTTGGCGAAGATCTGTCCGGCGGTGACGTAGAGGCCCGCCGCGCGCAGGGCGCTGAGCAGCGAGATGGCGAGGATGCTGTCTCCGCCGAGCTGGAAGAAGTCCTGGTCGACGCCGACTTCCTCCAGTCGCAGCACGGAGGCGACGGCCGCGCAGACCGCGCGCTCCTCGTCGGTGGAGGGCCGTACGAACGTCCCGGTCACGACCTCGGGTTCGGGCAGGGCGCGCCGGTCGAGCTTGCCGTTCGCGGTGAGCGGGAACTCGGTCATCACGACGATGTGGGCGGGCACCATGTACTCGACCATGTGCTCGGTGGCCCAGGCCTTGACCTCGTCGGCCCGCAGCTCCGCGGCTCCGGCGGCCGGGATCACGTAGCCGACGAGGTAGGTGCCGCCCGCGCTGTTCTTCTTCGCGATGACGCAGGTGTGCCGTACCTCGGGGTGCTCCGCGAGGCCGGCCTCGACGTCCTCCAGTTCGAGGCGCATGCCGCGGACCTTGACCTGGTTGTCGGCGCGGCCGAGGAAGTCCAGGGAGCCGTCGGGGGCGAACCGGGCGAGGTCGCCGGTGCGGTAGAGGCGGGAGCCGTCGCCTGCGAACGGGTTCGCCACGAAGCGGGACGCGGTCAGTGCGGGTGCGTTCACGTACCCGCGGCCCAGGAGGAAGCCGCCGACGTAGAGCTCGCCGCCGACGCCGACCGGGACCGGGCGCAGTTCGTCGTCGAGGACGTACAGCTGGGTGTTGGGGTTGGCCTTGCCGATCGAGGTCGACAGGCGTTCGGCCTCGCCCCGGTAGATGACGTGGGAGACGCCGATGGTCGTCTCGGCCGGGCCGTAGCCGTGGTACATGGGGATGTCGAGCCGGGTGCGGTAGCGCTCGTACAGCTCGGGGGTGAGCACCTCGCCGCCGCACCACACGTGGCGCAGGCTGTCGAGGCGGTCGGAGTCGCCGGCCATCTCCAGCAGGACGTCCAGCATGGAGGAGACGAGGTAGGTGAAGGTGACGCGGTGCTCGGCGATCACGGCGAGCAGGTGGTGCGGGTCGCGTTCGCCGCCGGGCCGCAGGACCACGAGGCGGCCGCCGCACACCAGCGGGAGGAAGATCTCGTTGATGGATATGTCGAAGGACAGGGGCGCCTTGAACAGCGAGGCGTCGTCGTGGCCGAAGCCGAGGATCTCGTTGACCTGCCACAGCAGGCGCTCGCTGATCGCCTCGTGCCGGATCATCGCGCCCTTGGGGCGGCCGGTGGAACCGGACGTGAAGATCACGTAGGCGAGGGAGTTGCCGTGCGCGGTGATTCCGGTGTCCCCGGCGGGCTGGTCGGCGTACCGCCAGTCGTCGAGGTCGACGGCCACGGCGGCCGGTTCCGCGGGGTCGTGTGCGCCGGAGTCGTTCAGCTGCACCACGACCCGCGCGTCGTCGATGACGACGGCGCGGCGCGCGGCGGGCCACTGGGGGTCGAGCGGGACGAAGGCGCAGCCGGCCTGGAGCACGCCGAGCAGGCCGATGACCATGTCGGCGGAGCGGCCCAGCGAGATGCCCACGACCTGCTCGGAGCCGAGTCCGCGGCCGATCAGGTGGTGGGCCAGCTGCGCGGACAGCTCCGCCGCCTGGCGGTAGGTCAGCGAGCGGTGTTCGTCGATGATGGCGACCGCGTCCGGCCTGAGCCTCGCCTGCTCGCGGAACATCTCCACGATGGTCGGCCGGACCCGGTCGGCCGCGTTGTCGTTCCACCCGGCGAGGGTTCCCAGTCGCTCCGCCACGCCGGTCGGGCTGATGGTGCCGATGGGCCGGTCGGGGAAGTCCGCCAGGTCGTCCAGCGCGAGCTGGGCGTCGGACTGCCGGACGCTCCCGGGGACCGCGATGGCCCAGCCGTCCGGAGCGGCCTCGCCGGTCTCCCAGCCACCGGGCGCGCGTCCGCCGTTGTCGACCCATCCCAGGACGTCCGCGAAGAGCGTGCCGGGGGTCAGGTCGATTCCGTCGGGGCTGACGCCCGTCGCCCAGTACGACAGTCCGATGGCACAGGCCTCGGCGATGGTCCGGTCGGAGTATCCGCCGGTACGCCGGCGCACGTCTGCCAGGCGCGTAGGAGAGATCAGCACGAGACGAGCGCTCGGTTCCATCATTTGAAGACTCAACACCCTTCCAAGGTACGAAGGCTAGCCTAACCTAAATTAGGGTGACCTAACTAGCGTCTCTCCAGGCCCGCCAGAGTCGCGCGTAGCGGCCGCCCAGGGCCACCAACTCCTCGTGCGTGCCCAGCTCCACGACGCGTCCCGCATCCAGCACGGCGATCCGGTCGGCCGCCACCGCCTGGGTCAGCCGGTGGGCCACGAAGAGCGTGGTCCGCCCGGCGCAGGCCGCCAGTACGGCCCGTTCCAGCTCGGCGGCGCCTTCGCTGCCCGCCTCCGCGGTCGACTCGTCGAGCACCACCACGGGTGCCCGGCCCAGCACCAGCCGGGCCAGGGCGACTTGGGCCACCTTGGTGCCGTCGAGCCGCGCACCGCCCTCGCCGACCTCGGTGTCCAGGCCCTCGGGCAGCGCCTCGACCCACTCGGCCGCCCCTACGGTGCCCAGCGCGGCCAGCAGTTCGGCGTCGGTCGCCTCCGGCGCGGCCAGTCGCAGGTCGTCGGCGAGCGGCCCGGAGAACACGTGCGTCTCCTGGGTCAGGATGCTCACCAGCGCCCTCGCCCCGGCCTCGTCCAGATCGGTGAGGTCGGTCGGCCCGATCCGCACCGAACCGGCCTCCGGGGTCCCGATGCCGGCGATGAGCGCGGCCAGGGTCGTCTTGCCGGCGCCCGTCGCGCCCACCAGGGCCAGTGAGCCGCCCGCCGGGATCGTCAGGCTGACGTCGCTCAGGACCGGCTCATCGGATCCGGGGTAACGGAACGTCAGCCCCTTCACCGTCACCGGGTACGGCTCCACGTCCGCCGGAGCGGCGGTCGCATCACCCACGAGCCGGTCCTGCGTGGACTCCCCCAGCACCCCGACGAGCCGGGTCAGGCTCGCGCCCGACTTCTGGGCCTCGTCGAAGGTGAACATGATCGCGCCCAGCGGGGTGAACAGGCGGTGGAACACCAGCGGCGCGGCCGCCACTTCACCGAGGCTTGCGGAGCCGGTCTCCAGCAGGGCGTAGCCCACCACGAGGATCAGGACCAGGCCGATGAACTCCGCCCGGTTCTCCCGGCCGACGAACCGGCCGAAGAAGTGGAACACCTCGATGCCGAGGTCCCGTACCCGTCGCGAATCCTCGGAGACCTTCTCGCGGAAGGCCTCCTCCAGCCGGTGCGCCCGTACCGTCTCGATGCCGTTGAGGCCGCTGATCAGCGCCTGCGCGCGCTCGGCCTGGGCCACTGCGCGCTTGCGGTAGAGCGGGGCGGAGCGGGGCAAGTACCAGCGCAGGGCCAGCGCGTAGGCCGGCAGGGCGCAGGCGCCGGCCAGGCCGAGTCGCCAGTCGAGGCCGAACATGCCGATCGTGGCGATGGTCACCAGCACCCCCGCGGAGAACACCGTGGGGATGGCCGACCGGATGCCCTTGGACAGGACGGCGACGTCGTCGCCGACCCGGGAGAGCACGTCGCCGCGGCCCACCTGCTCGACCCGGGCGCTGGGCATGCCCAGCACGGCCCGTACGGCGCCTTCGCGCAGGTGCGCGAGCAGGTCGGCGCCGAGCCGCCCGATCAGGTAGGCGGACAGGGCGGTGGCCGCCGCGCCGAGGAGCGCGGCGGCCACCATCCAGGCCCCGATCGTGACCAGGACCGAACGCGGTTCGCCCCCGGTCACCGCGTCGACCACCCGGCCGAGCAACAGGACGGGGAGCATTTGGAGAGCCGCCCCGGCGACCGTGCTGAGTACGGCGCCGGACGTCAGCCAGGGCATCGTGCGGCAGTTGGCCGCCACCCATCGGGCCGCTTCACGTCCGGTCGTCGTACGCAGGGTTGCCGGGGCGACCCGAATTTCCGTGGTGCTCACACCTAGCCGACCGACTTGACGAGCTCGTCGATGGCGAAGGGCAGGGCGGGCAGGGTGGCCTGCGACATGGCCGCGCCGGCCGCCGGGCCCTCGCTGTCGAGCAGGTAGGACACCTTGTTGTTCTTGACGACCTTCAGGTTGGCGAAGAGCTCGGACTTCTTCATCGCGTCCGTGTCGGCCTTGTCGTTGATGACGAAGACGCGGTCGACGTCGATGAGGTCCATGCGCTCCGGCGAGAGGGCGAAGGAGAACTTGCCGTCCGAGATCTTGTCGAGCTCGGTCTGGCCCTTGAAGCCCATGCCGGTCAGGAGCTGGCCGCGCACGTCGGTGGTGGTGAAGGGGTTGACCGCGTCCTTGTACCAGGACACCGCGACGGCCGTCTGGGTGGCGAACTCGGGGTGCGCCTTCTTGACCGCGGCGAGCTTGTCCTGGATGCCCTGGACCATCGCCTTGCCCTCGGCCTCCTTGCCGACCGCCTTGGCGACCTGGAGGGCGTTGTCCGACCACGGAGCGCTGAAGGGCTCCTTCTCGGCCTTGGTGCGGCCGACCGTCGGGGCGATCTTCGACAGCTTGTCGTAGGCGGCCTGGTCGACCTCGGAGTACACCGCGATGATCAGGTCGGGGCGCAGGGCCGCGATCTTCTCGAAGTTGGGGCCGGCGTCACCGTTGTTCATGATGACCTCGGGCTTGGTCTCGCCCCACTTGTCCTTCACCCAGGGCCACTGGGTGTTGATGTCGGGGCTCTGACCCGCCGGGTTCGGGTACTGGTCGACCATGCCGACCGGCTTGATGCCGAACGCGAGGACGTTCTGGTCGTCGGTGTAGCCGACGGTGACGACGCGCTGCGGGGCCTTCTTGACCTCGGTGGAGCCGAAGAAGTGCTCGACGGTGACCGGGAACGCACCATTGGCGGCAGGAGACTTGGCGGTGCCTTCCTTCTTGTCCTTGCCGTTGGTGTCGGCCTTCTCGGAGCCGCAGCCGGCAAGGACGCCTACGCCGAGGGCCGCTGCGGACACGGTCGCCGCCAGCTTCAGCCAGGGCTTGTTGCGTGTCGTTCGGTCGAGGAGCATTGCGGGATCCCTTGCTTTCGTACTGTCCACTGCAGCCCCACTTAGGGCAGGCAAACCGTACCCCGGTGAAGTGAGGTAAGCCTAGCCTAAGTGATAACGCTCTGGTTTCAGCTGCCCGCACTCTGGACGTGGGTCCGCCCGATCGGCACGACGAGGGGCCGGTCACCCACCGGATCGTCAATCACCATGGCACGCAGGCCGAATGCCTCGAGCAGCAACTCGGCGGTCAGCACCTCGCGCGGGTGACCCTGCGCCAGGACCGAACCGGCCTTCATCACGATCAGGTTGTCGCTGTAGCGCGCGGCCAGGTTGAGGTCGTGCAGCACCATCACCACGGTGCATCCCGACTCGTGCAGGTCGTCGACCAGGTCGAGCACGTCGACGGCGTGCGCCAGGTCCAGATAGGTCGTGGGCTCGTCGAGCAGCAGCAGATCCGTGCCCTGAGCGAGGGTCATGGATATCCACACGCGTTGACGCTGGCCCCCGGAGAGCGCGTCGACGGGACGGTCGGCCAGGTCGGCCACCCCCGTCATGGCCAGCGCGCGTTCCACGACGGAGGCGTCGTCCGAGGACCACTGGCGCAGCCAGCTCTGATGTGGATGCCGGCCCCTGGCGACCAAGTCGGCCACGGTCAGGCCCTCCGGCGCGACCGGCGCCTGGGGCAGCAGTCCGAGCTTCTTCGCCACGTCCCTGGTCCGCAGCCGGGCGATGTCCTCGCCGTCAAGCACGACCGATCCGCTGGTCGGCTTGAGGAGCCGCGACAGGGTCCGCAACAGGGTGGACTTGCCGCACCCGTTGGGGCCGATGATCGTGGTCACCACCCCCGGCGGGATCGCCACGTCGAGGGAGTCGATGACGGTCCGGTCGCCGTATCCGACCGTGACGCCCCTGGCCGCCAGCCGCGGGACGGCATCGGCCCCGGACTCGGTCTCGGTGATGGACTGAGCGACCACGACTCCCCCTTTATTTAGGCTTGCCTAACCTTTCTATCACCTAGGGCCTGTCGTCAAATTCCCGTCGTCGCCCGAAGGGCGGCCCGCCGCGGGGCAGGCGGGAATTTGACGACAGGCCTTAGCGGCGGTTCGCCCGCACCAGGAGGTAGATGAGGAAGGGGCCGCCGATGGCGGCGGTGACCACGCCGACCGGCAGGGCGATCGGCAGCGCCGTACGGGCGACCAGGTCCGAGCCGATCAGCAGCAGCGCCCCGACCACGGCGGACGCCACCAACGGCGGCGTCGGGGACTTCGTCAGACGGAGCGCCACCTGCGGCGCCACCATGGCGACGAACGGGACCGGTCCGGCGGCGCTCACCGCGAAGCCGGCCAGGAGCACCGCGCACAGCAGCAGGACGGCCCGTACCAGCGAGAACCGGACGCCGAGGCCGGCGGCCACGTCGTCGCCGAAGTGCAGCGGCTTGAACTGGAAGGCGACGCACGCCACGACCACCGCGAGGGCGAGCGTGCCCCACAGGGCCACCCCCACCTCGTCCCACGAGCGGTTGTCCAGGGAGCCGACCAGCCACGCCTGGGCCCGCGCCACGTCCCTGATGTCGGCGGTGACCAGCAGCCAGGTCGTGATCGCCTCCATCACGGCGCTCACGGAGAGGCCGATCAGGATGAGCCGGAAGCCGTCGACCCCGCGCCGCCACGCCAGGAAGTACACCAGCAGCCCCGTGCCGAGGCCTCCCGCGAGCGCCGCCCCGGACAGCCCCACGGAGCCGACGACCGCGGCCGTGGCCCCGCCCGACACCGTCACCAGGCACACCGCGACCGCGCTGGCGCCTCCGGTGATCCCGAGGATGTCCGGACTGGCCAGCGGATTGCGGGCGATGGACTGGGTGATCGCCCCGGACATGCCCAGCGCGATGCCCACGACGAGCCCGGCCAGGGCCCGCGGCATGCGCAGGTCCATGATCACGAACTGGTCGACCTGCTCGCCGCCGCCGAAGAGGGTGGCCACCACCTGCGACAGCCCGAGGGGGAAGTCCCCCACGGCGATGGACAGGCAGAACAGCAGGAAGGCCGCCGCCGTCAGCAGCAGCGTGACCAGCACGATCCTGGGCCGCCAGACGAACGACATGCCGCCGAGCCGCACACCGGGCGCCACCGAGGGCTTC
This sequence comes from Streptomyces sp. NBC_00086, assembly GCF_026343255.1. Taxonomy (NCBI): domain Bacteria; kingdom Bacillati; phylum Actinomycetota; class Actinomycetes; order Kitasatosporales; family Streptomycetaceae; genus Streptomyces; species Streptomyces sp. NBC_00086. The sequence goes on from NZ_JAPELZ010000001.1 coordinate 1,836,890, forward strand.
CCGGCGGGCTTCACCACTGTCACGTCCATGTTCATGCGCTCTTGAACTTTCCCCGCCACACCAGGACCGCGAAGAACGGGGCGCCGAGGAGAGCGACGAGGACGCCCGCGTCCAGCTCCCCCGGCCGCACCACGACGCGTCCCACGATGTCGCAGACCAGAAGGACGACCGCGCCGAGCAGGCCCGCGTACGGCACCAGCCAGCGGTAGTCGGGCCCGGCCAGATAGCGGGCCAGGTGCGCCACCATCAGCCCGAGGAAGGCGATGGGGCCGCACGCCGCCGTGGCCGCGCCCGCCATCAGGGTGATGGCGATGATGCCGACGATCCGGATCAGCGTGATGTTCACGCCCAGTCCCCGCGCCACGTCGTCGCCCAGGTTGAGCAGGTTGACGGAGGGCAGGGTGGCCAGTGCCAGCACCAGCCCGACCACGATGAAGGCGGTCACCGGCCAGATGACGTCGAAGCCGACGCCGGCCACCGACCCCGCGTTCCAGAACCGCAGGGCGTTCAGCGCCGCCTTGTCCGACAGCGCGACCGCCGTCGTCATCGCCATCAGGAACACCGTGACCCCCTGCCCGGCCAGAGCGAGCGTCAGCGGATTGCCCGCGCCCCGGCCGATGCTCGACAGCCCGAACACCACGACACCGGCGAGCGCGGCGCCCAGGAAGGCGAACCAGACGTACTCGAACGGGTCGGTGAGCCCGAGCAGGGCGATCGCCGACACCACGGCGAAGGAGGCGCCGGTGTTCACCCCGAGCAGACCGGTGTCCGCGATGGGGTTGCGCGTATAGCCCTGGATCAGCGCCCCTCCGACGCCCAGGGCGATGCCCGCCACGATCGCGAGGACCGTACGGGGCACCCGTACCGTCTGCATGATGAGCCGGGCTTCGGAGAGCTTCTGATCGGGATCCGGGTCCGCGAAGAGCCCGTGCCAGGCCTCGGCGGGGCTGAGCGCCCGCGCACCGACCGCGAGGGACACCACGGCGGCGACCGCCAGGACCGCGAGGGTGGCGCCCAGACCCACGATCCGCCGCCGCCTGGCCTGCGCGACGACCCGGGAAGGCGCCGTGCGTTCGACCGCGGGCGGGCCGCCCGCGGGGCGGCGAATACCAGTGGGCACGGACGTTCCTTCTTCGTGGGGCAACTGGTTGCACACTACTGCCGTGCCCCGGGAGCGTGAACGCCCGGGAGCACGGCAGCGGAGGGGTGGGGACCGGTCAGACGGCCGGCTGGCGGGCTCCGCCGGCGGCGCCCCCGGCGACCGGACGGGCCTGGCCGGGCACGGTCTTGGGGTTCCGGTCGAGGATCGAGTCGAGTATCTCCCCGACCCGTACCGCGGTGTTGGACAGCAGGGAGGAGGTGATGCCGTGCGTGTGCTCGGTTCCGCCCTGGAGGTAGATGCCGCAGCTCAGTTCGAGGTCGGTCGACACCCGATAGTCGCGCTCGACGCGGACCCGGCCCTGGTCGTCGCGGTGGCAGCGGTCGGCGACCTCGCCGAGCAGCCCCAGGCCGTCGGCCTGCTGGTAGCCGGTGGCGCACACCACGACGTCGGCGTCGAGCACGCTCTCCTCGCCGGTGACGAGCGACTTGATCGTGGCGCGGACCCCGTCGGCCGTCTCCTCCACGCCCGTCAGGCGCGAGACGTTCAGGAAGCGGAGCCGCTCGGTGCCGAGCACCTTCTCCTGGTAGGACTGCCGGTACAGGTCGTCGATGAGGTCGATGTCGACCACGGAGTAGTTGGTGTTGCCGTGGTAGCCCATCAGCCGCTGCTTCACGTCCTCCGGGGCGGTGAAGTACTCGTCCACCGCCTGCGGGTCGAAGATGCGGTTGGCGAAGCTGCTGTCGTCCGCCGGGCTGTAGCCGTAGCGGGAGAAGACCGCGCAGACCTCGGCCTGCGGGAAGCGGCGGTGCAGGTAGGCCACGTTCTCGGCGGCGCTCTGACCGGCGCCGACCACGACGAAGCGGGTGGGCTCGCCGCCCTCCAGGCCGTCGATCTTCTTCAGCAGGTCGGTGTTGTGCCAGACGTGGTCGGTCCGCTCGACGCCCTCCGGCATGACCGGACGCAGCCCGGTGGAGATGACGAGGTTGCGGGCACGGTGGACGACGACCTCGTCGCCGGAGCGCGCCGTCACGTCGAGGTACTCCACGACGCCGTCGCGCACCACGGGCTCGACGGAGACGACCTGGTGGCCGTACGAGACCATGTCGTCGACCTTGGCGGCGGCCCACTCGAGGTAGTCGTGGAACTCGACCCGGAGCGGGAACAGGTTCTTGTGGTTGACGAAGTCGATCAGCCGGCCCTTCTCCTGCAGGTAGCAGAGGAAGCTGTATTCGCTGGTCGGGTTCCGGAGCGTCACCAGGTCCTTCATGAAGGACACTTGCATCGTCGCGTCGTCGATGAGCATCCCGCGGTGCCACCCGAACCGGGGCTGCTGCTCGAAGAAGTGGGCGGTGACCGCCTCTTGCCTTCCGACGCGCACGTTGTGCTCGCTGAGCGCGATCGCCATGGCGACGTTCGACGGCCCGAAGCCGATACCGATCAGGTCGTGGATCAGTGGTGCGTCGCCAGGAAGAGCCTGTGACATGTCACTCCCATTGGTGCGGGACAGCCGCCTGCCAGGCGTCGTGTCAGGGGTGGGGGAAAGGGGGAGTCCAGGCGCACCGGTGACCGGCAGCCGAGTGGAACTTAGGTAAAGCTAACCTGATCCAGACGGCCTGTCGACCAGACAAACCGGACAACAAGCCCGCACTCGGGTCAATCAAGCCCAGAATCGGGGTTGTTGCGCCGTTAGGTAAGCCTTGCTTTACTTGCCTTTGCTCATTCGCTCTCCCGAGGAGGAACCCCGATGCGGGTCGTCATGTTCGGCTATCAGACCTGGGGCCATCGCACCCTGAAGGCGCTCCTGGACTCCGAGCACGACGTCGTCATGGTCGTGACCCACCCCAAGAGCGAGCACGCCTACGAGAAGATCTGGAGCGACTCGGTCGCCGACCTCGCCGAGGAGCACGGCGTCCCGGTCGTCATCCGCAACCGCCCCGACGACGAGGAGCTGTTCCAGCAGCTCAAGGAAGCCGACGCGGACATCCTCGTCGCGAACAACTGGCGCACCTGGATCCCGCCGCGCATCTACACGCTCCCCCGGCACGGCACGCTCAACATCCACGACTCCCTCCTCCCCAAGTACGCGGGCTTCTCCCCCCTCATCTGGGCCCTCATCAACGGCGAGCCCGAAGTCGGCGTCACGGCGCACATGATGGACGAGGTCCTCGACGCCGGCGACATCGTCATGCAGCGCTCGATCCCCGTCGGCCCGACGGACACGACCACGGACCTGTTCCACAAGACGGTCGACCTGATCGCCCCGGTGACGATCGCCGCCCTCGACCTCATCGCGTCCGGCCGGACGGAGTTCACGAAGCAGGACCGCTCCCAGGCCACCTTCTTCCACAAGAGGGCCGAAGAGGACATCCGCATCGACTGGTCCTGGCCCGCGGAAACCCTGGAACGCCTGATCCGCGCCCAGTCGGCCCCGTACCCGGCCGCCTTCACCTTCCACAAGGGCAAGCGCCTGGAGATCCTGACGTCCGTCGTCTCCGAGGGCCGCTACGGCGGCACCCCGGGCCGCATCTTCTACCGCGAGGGCGAAGGCGTGGTCATAGTCGCCGGCGCGGACGCCCGCACGGGCCAGAACCACGGCCTGTCCATCACGAGCGTCCGCACGGAAGACGGCACGGAACTCCCGGCCACCACCTACTTCAAGTCCATGGGCGGCTACCTCACTTCCCGCCCCTGACCCCCTAAAACCCCGGCCCGCCCCGGACGGTCCCCGGGCGGGCCGGCCTCGCGTGCCGCGCCGCACGGCCGGCTCCCCGCCATTCGGCACACAGACGGAAAACCCAAGAGGGTGGCTTCCCGGATTCCCCGGGAAGCCACCCTCTTGTCGTGCATCAGAATGAATCACTCACCGGGAAGCCACGACGGAGCAAAGGAAATCAATTCCTCGTCCGTAACGCCACCTTCGGTCCAACTCAGCAATTCAAGCTTCTGCTTTACCGACCATCCATACTCTTTCCCAAGAGCGGATGCCGCGTTGATTTTCCTACCGCCATTCTCCCCGAATTCTCGAAGGAAGCCGGCTATGTCGATGATCGACGCACCCGCTCGCTGCAGTCGGCGCGCTTCTGCGACCCAGTCGTCCGTAGTCACCGTCACACCCCTCAGGGTCTCGTGAAGATCGGCTCAACCTTGGAATAGTTCCCAGGTTCACCGATAAGGCGAAGTGATTGCAGGTTGCTGAAGCCGCTTCTCGTTGCCAGCTTCCCTGTCCAAGTTTCGAGGATCGCTGCTTCCGGCGCCATGCCACCACCTGTGAGCGTATTGAAGGTGGCCCTGTTCTCTTCAATGAGGTTGCCATTGATGGACGTGACTCGATCGCCGAAATGATCAAGCGCCTTGTTGAACAGGACGATACCCCTCACAGGGCTCTGCTTTGTCACCCCGGCAAGCATCGTCATGGTTCCATTGTCGTCGATTTCCGCCTCGAAGAGGCTATCCGACCCCTCGTGCTCCCACGAATATTTGTTCTCGCCGAGCGTCTCGGTACCACAGTTGTGAACGAGAACCGGGGTGGATTCCGCCAGCACATAGTACGTGTGCAGGTCCGACACCGTGAGGTTGTGCACGGTGGCGCTTGCGGCGGTCTGGGGCTTGGCCGCGGTGATCTGTACGCGGGTACCCGCGCCGGTCTGGAGCCACTGGCCCTGCTTCAGGTCCGCGGCGTCGATCCACTCACCGAGTTCCGGGACCCAGAACGGGTGACCGTCGGTCGCGGTGACCTCGGCGGTCTTCGAGCCCGCATCCCCGTCGATGTCGATCGTGATCGTGACGAGGTGCTTGAGACCCTCGCCCTTGATCTGCGCGGTGACCGTCTCGACGCGGGTTTCCCCGGTCTTGGGGTCGGTCGCGAGGATCTTGTCGCCGGTCTCGACCTTCTCGATCGCCTTCACGGATCCGTCGGCCATCAGCACCTTCGTGCCGGGCACGAAGCTGTTGCTGGCAACGGAGCAGGAACCGCCGCCGTCGGCCTTGCCCGAGCCGCCGCTTCCGCTGGACCCGCCCTTGCTGCGGGCGGAGCCTCCGGAGGAGCCACCCGGCTTGCTCCCGCCGGCCTTGGGCTTGCCACCGCCCGAGTGAGTGGAGGCCTTCGGGGCGGCCTTGGCCTGGGCCTGCTTCTGGACGGGGTTACCCGTCTTCTTCTTCGCCGCCGCGGCTGCGTCGGCCGTTCTCTTGGCTTCTTCGGCGGCCTTCTTCTTGGCCCGTTGCGCGGCCTCCTTCTTGGCCTTCTCGATCGCCGCCTTCTTGGCTTGCAGAGCCGCCGCCTCGGCGGCCTTCGCCGCCTTCAGCACGGCCTCGGCGGCGACCTTCGCCGCCTTGAACGCCTGGATGGCGCCGATGGTGCGGTCGACGGCCCTGAGGACCGACGGGATCTTGCTGATCTTCGTCCAGGGAATGGCGCCGACGATGAGGCCGGCGCAGGACCACAGGTCACCGCCGAAGCAGGCCATGGCGTCGTTGATGCCGATGAAGTCCTTCAGCGTCTCCCAGGCCACGGCGAGGATGACGGAGCCGAGGGACTTGCCCTGCATCGCCTGGGCCTGGGCGACCTGCGCCTCCGACAGACCCGCGCCGGACAGGGCCGCCGACCGCTCGGAAGCGGTCAGTTCGATCGAGAGACCCGACGGGTCGGAGAAGGTGACCGGGTTGTTGTGGGAGTACGTGTACCCGTTGGACTGCAGCGGGTCGTTCAGGTCTTGGATCGGGTCGGCCGACAGGAAGCGGCCGACGACCGGGTCGTAGAGCCTGGCGCCCAGCGGCTGGAAGCCGGAGGAGTCGCTGCGGTCCTTGCCCAGGAACCCCTTGCCGGTCTGGATGTTCTGACCGGCCGTGTCGGCGCCCCGCTGGTTGCCGTACGGGTCCTGCTTGCGGACCCGTACCGCCTGGCCGGCGGCAAGGGCGACCTCCGTGTAGATGCTGCCCTGGTGGTCCATCGCCAGCGCCGTGAGGGCGTCGCCACCGTTGCCGTTGGCGTAGCGGAGCACCGCGCCGCCGGGGGCGGAGTAGGTGCGCTCGGTGCGGACCAGGACACCGCCCTGCTGGGTGGTGATCTGCGATTCGCCCAGGTTCAGCGTCGCCTGCTTGCCCTGGATGGTCAGCAGGGTGGAACCGTCGGGGCCGTAAATGTGACGGGTGTCGTCCTGCGGCAGCCACTGCTGTGCGGCCTGCGCCGCGTCACAGGTGGCCAGGACGATCGGGGTCGCGTTGACGTTCGCCGCGCCCTGCACCGCGAGGCACAGACCGGAGGCGTTGTGGGTCAGTTGTCCCGAGGCGTTGCGCTTCAGCTGCTGCGCGGCGGAGCCGTTGCACTTCTGCAACTGCGCGGCCGAGCCCGCCGTGTTCCCGGTCGGCTGGACACACCACGTGTCGTAGACCTGAAGGGTGCCGAGCTTGGCGTCCGCCTGGCCCGGGACCGGGTCGAAGTGCCACTTCTGTGCCACGGTGCCGTTGCACGCGTACAGCTGGATGGCGGTGGCGGCGACCGCGAGACCGGACTTGAGGTCGAGGCACTTCTGGCCGAGACCCACGTACGGGGTCTTGCCGCCCGAGCCCTGGCCCGTGATCCGATCGATCTTGCCGTCGTAGGTCCAGGTCAGGTCCTGCTTGTCGCCGTTCTGGACCGAGGTGACGGACTTGGTCTGGCCGGTCAGCTCGTGGAGACGCGTGGCCTCGGCCGTGATCTGCGCGCCGGCCGGGGTCGTGTACTTCTTCGTGACCTTGGTCAGCGTGCCCGGCTGGTCCTTCGCCGCGTTCTTGCCGTAGTCGTAGGTGGTGACGGCGTCCTTCGCCGTGTCACCCGCGAGGTTGCGCTCGGTCAGCTTGGTGCGGTTGCCGCGCAGGTCGTACTCGTAGTCCTGCCAGTAGCCGGATCCGTCCTTGCCCGCGACGACGTTCATGGTGCCGTCGGTGTTCTTGGGGCCGGCGCACTTCGTCTGGTCCTTCGAGGTCCAGGCCGACTTCAGCTGACCCAGCGGGTCATAGGTGAAGCACTGGCGCTCCTCGATCCCTACGGACTTCTCCTGGATCGAGGTGACGTTGCCCGCCGGGTCGTAGGCGTACGCCCGGTTCGAGACCAGGTTGCCGCCCACCAGGCTGGCGGTGTTCTGCTCCCGGTGGACCGACTGCTCCTTGAGCTCACCGCTGGACTCGTCGAACGAGTTCTGCGTCCAGACGCGGTAGGGCTGGGCGCCCAGCGTCGAGCGGAGCACCTGGCCGTACGGGGAGTAGACCGTCTCGGAGCCGTACCAGTCCTTGCCGGAGACGGAGAGCGGCTGCCCGTTGTCGTTGTAGCGGACGACCAGCTTCTCGGCGTCCAGCGCGCCGACCGCCGGAAGCTGCGCGTCCTGGAGCACGCCGGAGTCGGTGTAGTTGTAGCTGTAGCTGTAGTCCTTGGCGAAGCCCCAGGTGTCGGCTATCTGCTGCGGGATCGACAGGGTGGTCGAGGTCGGCTGGTAGTCCTTGGTGAAGCCGTTGACCTTCTGGGTGTACGCCAGGCCGTCGGTGTAGCGGGTGGCGGTGGAGGGCATGCCCTTGCCGCCCGGGGCGGTGTCGTACGAGAAGTCGGCCAGCAGCGTGCCGGCGGAGTCGTTCAGGCGCTGCTGCTTGGGCCGCGACAGCTCGTCGTAGCCGTTCCAGACCTTCACACCACGAGCGTTGGTGGTCGTCAGGACACGGTCGCGGTGGTCGTACTCGTTGCGCGTGACACCCGTGTCGGGGTCGGTCGCGGTCACCATCCGGCCGCGGTGGTCGTACGACCAGCTCCACGGGTGGTCCGTGTCCGCCGAGTTGGTGGCCTTCGACTGCCGGCCGGCGGCGTCGTACTCGTGCTTCACGGAGGTGTAGCCGCCGGGCGCGGCGGGGTTGAAGGTGTCCGTGCGCGTGGTGCGACCCAGGGCGTCGGTGAAGACCCGGTAGGTCGAGGCCCCTTGCGGGTTGATGATCTTCGACCAGTCCGCTCCGTACTCGTAGCGGGTGGCCCGCTCCGGGTACTCCTTGGACGAGGTCGCCTTGGTCTGCGGGTCCACGTACTTCATGTACGGGGTCTCGGCCAGGACGCGGCCGAGGCCGTCGTAGGTGTAGCGGGTGATGTTGGGTATCGCAGTGTCGGCGAGCGGCTTGAAGAGCTCGCCGATCTTCGCTTCCTTGGTGAGGTAGGCGTTGTTGGTCTGCCACACCTCACCGGAGCTGTTGTACAGGGTGTCGGTGACCAGATAGCCGCCACCGCTCTCCGGCTCCTCCATCGACTGACGCTCGCGGCCGAGGCCGTCGTAGAGCGTCACCGAGGTCTCGATCCGGTCGTCGTGACCGCGCCCGTACGTGACGACGTACGGAGGCTTGCGGATCTTCTGGGTGGCGTCGTCCGGGTCGGTCTCCTCGGCCGGGATCGTGTACTCGGCCCGGAAGTCGGGCACCGAGGACGGCGAGGGGGTACGGCCGGGGGCCCATGCCTCTGCCATCCTGCCCAGCGGGTCGAACGTGGCGTTGCTGACCAGGCCGTTGGCGTCGGTCGTCTTCAGCGTGACCGCGCGGCCCGGCTCCAGCTCCTGCACCTGGGTGTGGCCGACGGAGTTCGCCTGGGTGACCTTGAAGACCTGCCCGGTCGGCGGGTCGAAGGCGATGGTCGAGGACTTGCCGTCCGGGTCGGTCTTCCGGATCACCCGGCCGATGGCGTCGAAGCCGGTCGTGCCGTTGCTCTGGAAGCCGCTGCCGTCGCCCTTCAGCGACCAGGACTCGGTCGCCAGACCGCGCGTGGTGGCGGACAGGGCGGTGCCGTAGGCCGTGCCGTCGTAGGAGGTGCGGGAAGCACCGCTCAGCGTCGAAAGGTTGGTGAAGTTCGCCGCCGCGCAGGTGCTCGCGGAGACCAGGACCTGCTTGGACAGGCCGATGATGTTCTTGCCGGTGTGGTGCAGGTATTCGGACTTGGTGCAGGACTCGTCACCGGGCTTGTCGATGTCGCCCAGGGACTCCACCTGCGTGGGCAGGCCGTACGTCGACTCGTAGGTCGTCTTCGTGCGGACCTCGCGCAGGGTGCGCGCGTCGTCCGCATTGGTGCCCGAAGACTTCGTGTACGCGACCTCCTCCGGCTCCGTGACGCGCCAGGCCTTCAGCGGGTCCAGGCCGTCGTCGCGGTTGCGCTTGCCGAGTTCGGTGGCCTCGGGGACGGTGATGCTCCGGGTCAGCCAGGCGGTGTCGGCATCCGTCGCGTAGGTGTAGCTGAGTTCCTCGGAGACGCGGCCGGCGAAGGCCTCGCGGTCGTAGACCGTGGAGCCGTCCGAAGACTTGATCGCGTTTCCGTGGACGTCCTTGACCGGGACGGTGTCGCCCATGCCGCGGAAGTAGCGGGTGACGGCCTTGGACTGCTTGCTGCCGATCGCCGCGTCTTCGACACCGGTGATGACGGTGGTCTGCTCGGCGCCCGCGAATTGCGAGTACGTCCGGGTCGACTTCTTGCTGAATTCGGATTCGGCGAGCTTCCAGGCCGGGTTCTTGTACGCGTAGGCCGTTTTGGTGGGGTACGCGCCTTCGACGTTCGGGAGTTCCTCGATCGAGTCGACCACGTACTTGTGGAACCAGTCGATGTCCTCGACCTCGGGGTCCGGGTTCCAGAACGACGGGTAGCAGAGGCGGTTGTTCGCCTTGAGTGCAGCCGTGTCCGTCTTGCCGGGGAGCTGGCCGCTCAGGCAGTCGCCGACCAGGGGCTTGTACGTGACGACCGTGTCGCCGCCGTACTCGTTGGTGACGCGCGCGATGCGCAGCCGGGAGAAGCCCGGGCGCTGCGGGTTGACCGCCTTGACGCGGTTCGGCATGTCTTCGGTGTTCGACTCGAACCGGACCGGGTTCAGCTTGACGCTGGCGTCGGTGGAGCCGTTGCGGGCGTACCCGGTGCGCTGGATGGACTCCAGCCACAGGGCGGTGTTCGGACCGGTCTTCAGCTCGGCGAAGCTCTGCTTCAGCTGGTAGACGTCCACGACCTGGCGGGCGGTGGTGTCGGTCCGGCGCTGGGACGAGGTCGTGATCTTGTCGAGGCGCTTGCGGGTCCAGAAGGTCGGACCGGCGTTCCAGCACTTCTTGCCGGATTCACAGCGCAGGTCGGCCGGGGTGTCGAACCAGGGCCGGTACTGGCCGGGGTCCTTCGACTTGAAGTTGTCCTCGGTGCAGGCGACGCTGCCGACGGTGTAGCAGCGCTCGGCGACGCTGAAACCGATGCGCGCCGGGGCCTCGGTACTGAAGATGCTGTCGCGGCGCTGACCGTAGTCGATGCGGGACAGGTAGCCGTCGCGGTCGTAGACGACCGGCGCCTTGAAGTTGAAGTTGCGGGCGTAGTAGTTCTGGTCCTTCTTCCACCACAGCGTCATGGCGTTGTTGTGGATGTCCTCGACGTAGTCGAGGCTCCAGCGCCAGCCCTGGGTGCAGTAGGAGTTCTTCCAGTCGCCCGCTTGGTAGCAGTCCTCGCCTGCGTGGTTGCCGTAGACCGGGACCGTGAGGACGGAGTCCGTGGTCGGGTCGTCGGCGGCCGAGCCGTTGTCCGACCAGCCGGGCAGCCTGTTCAGGCCGAAGTGGTAGCGGGTGCCGTCCTTGGTGGTGACGACCCAGTACTCACCGTCCTTGGCGCCGTTGCCCGTGGCCTGGCCGGTGAGGCGCTCGACCTTCGAGCCGTCGCCGTTGGCGGTGAACCACTTGCTCTTGGTCTCGTCCCACACCAGCTCGGTGGTCATGCCGCCGAGGGAGAGGGTGGCATTGTCCGAGCCCCAGCAGAGGTCCGCGGTGCGGTGGGTGGCGTTGTTGGAGCCGGCCTTCTTGGAGTCCTGGCGGCAGTTGGCGTACGTACGGGTGATGGAGCCCGCGTTGTAGTCCCAGCCGTCACCGATCCAGGAGGCCTGGTTGTTCGTCGAGCTGGTGCGACCGTCGACGGACTGGGAGGAGTACGACAGTCCGACCTTCGGCATCAGGCCGCCGGCCGTCTCCGGGGTCTGCACCTGGTACGAGTACGTGAAGGCACCCGAGGAGGAGCCGGCCGACCAGGCACCCGAGGACAGCAGCGGGGAGGCCGTGAAGTCACCCTGCACGGAGGAGCCGGTGTCGAGCATGCCGACCGCGGAGCCGCCGGCCGCGTTGGCGGCGGGCTGGATGCCGTCGGCCAGCATCGCCTGGCGGGCCTCGCCGGAGGTGAAGCCCTCACCGAGCAGGCCGGACACCGGCACGGTGCCGGTGACGATCTTGCGGGTGGGGGCGCCCTTCGCGGCGGTGCTCCGGGTGGGAGCTTCCTTCGCCGGGACCGTCTCCACGGTGGAGCTCAGGCGCTCGAAGGTGTCCGAGGCGGACTTGCCCGACATGGTCTGGATGCCGCCGCCCTCGGCGCACTCGCCCGCGTTGGGGTCGGAGTACACGCACTCGGGCAGCAGCATCAGGCCGAAGCGGTCGGCTGCCTGCGGCCCGTAGAGGTCGGCGAAGCCGGTGGTGTCGACGGTGAGGGACACCTCGGCGGCCGGGTCGGCGGTGGCCGGCGGGGTCAGCTTCATGACCAGGCCCGACACACCCGCGTCCTGCGAGGTGGACGGCGGGGCGAGGTCGACCCTCCAGTCACCCGCGACGGTGGCCGGGTCGGTGCCCTCGGGCACTCCGATGGCGATCGGCAGGCCGTTGCTGACGGGAACGGTGGTGCCCGGCTGCGTGGTTGCCGTCAGTGCGGCGTTGCCGCTGCCCGCGGTCCACGCGGTGGTGGCCTTCGGGTCGTAAGGGTCGACCGGCACCTCGGGCGCCGTGGTCAGCTCCTTCTTCGCCCGACTGTCGCCCTCGAGCTCCGCGCTCTTCGGGATGTCCGGAAGGTCGACCGTCGTGGTCGACTCCTCGCGGTTCATACCCGGCCCGGGAGCGGCGAGCGCCTGCCCTCCCAGGCTCGTCACGGTCAGTAGTGAGGACAGCAAAATGACGGTCGCCGTGCGGCTTCGCCGCCGGTGCCGTCGTTGTGACTCCGTCATGGCCAGGCGTCCCCGCCCCAGCCATGACAACGGACCTGCAGCACGCATGCGCGTCGACTCCCACCCTGGCAAACAGACAACAAATGAGGTGCAGAAGCACCAAGCAGAAACACCAAAAGGCACGCGCCTGCCTCAGGCGCGTGCGTGCGCACTCTGCGGCATGGGCGGATGGGGGAGCAAGGAAGGTCGTTCCCGGTTGCGCACGTGTGAAGTGACGTGCCTCACGACCCAGTTCGGCACAGGTGATCACCACTGATGATCTTTCGGAAAAATAGAGTCTCTCCGGACAACAGCGACACCGAGTCGTCCAGACCGCCCCAAGTCGGACATGAAAATTCGATGAACGGAGCGGCCGCCTCCGGGGTTACGGTCCGGTAAAGATTGCAATTGTGGACGTTGCGTGGGGACTGTGTGATCGTGTGTCCGCTCTCTGCCCCGCGGCCTGCCGTCCGGGGCTGGTTGTGCTGTCCTCAATCCATCTGGTTTCACACGGGAGTAGACACCGTGTCCGCGCTGCCATTTCTCAGCCCCTTCGTGCGCACGCGCACACGGCTGTCCTTGACCATCGGCCTGGTGCTGGCCGCCCTCACCGCTGCCCTCTTGCTCTGGTCGCAGCCCGATTCCACGTCCACGACCGCCGGCGGCAAAGCTTCCGACGCCGAACAGGCTTCCACCGGACCGGTCGACGAGGCCGCCGCGGTGGCCAAGTCCCTCAGCAGCGGCGAACCGGTCCTCGTCGACACCGCCACCACGGCCACCGCGCAGACCTGGGCCCTGCCCGACGGGCAGTTCCGCACCCGGACGCACGCCCTTCCGCAGCGCGCGAAGAACGCCGCGGGCAAGTGGGCGCCGATCGACAACACCCTCCGCCGCTCCGAGAAGGCGCCGCGCGGGCTCGGGGTCTCCCCCGCGAACGCGGCCCTGCCGGTGCGCTTCGCGACCGGCGAGGCGTCGAAGGACCGCGCGGACCGCTCGTTCGCCCGTGCCGAGACCCCGGGCGAATCACTGCTCGCCGAGGTCGAGTTCGGCGAGCACACCATCGCCTACACCTGGCCCGGTGCGCTGCCCGTACCCGTGCTCGACGGCCCGCGCGCCCTCTACTCCGAGGTGCTGCCGGGCGTAGACCTGCTGCTCGTGGCGCGCGAGGAGGGCGGCTTCGCCCAGGTCCTCATCGTGAAGACCCCCGAGGCCGCCGCGAACAAGGGCCTCGCACGGGTCGGTTACGGCCTGCGTTCGGCGACCGCCACGTTCCAGAACGACACCGGCAGCAACCGGGTGCAGGTCCTCGACAAGACCGGTGCGGAGATCGGTTCCATACCGACCCCCTTCACCTGGGACTCCAGCGGCCGCGACCCCGAGCTCCCCGAGGGCACCACCACCCGGACCGCCGCCACCACCCCGGCAGAGGTCCTCAAGCTGTCGGGCCTTTCCGGCATCGAGCCCGGCGCGAAGTCCGCGCAGCTCCCGATGACGGTGGAGGGCGACAAGACCGGGACCGCCCGTCTCTCGCTGGACCTCGCCGGGTCCGGGCTGCTCACCGCGAAGGACCTGAAGTTCCCGCTCTTCGTCGACCCGACGATGAACGCGGGCTGGCTGGCGTGGACCACGGCGTACCGCCCGTACCCGAACTCCAGCTTCTACAACGGCACCAACTTCTCCTCCGGCACCTCCGACGCCCGCGTGGGCTACGAGTCGGACACCGGCGGTCTGGGGCGCTCGTTCTGGCGGATGGACTTCGACCCGAAGATGAAGGGCGCCAAGGTCACCAGCGCGACCTTCAAGGTGCTGAACAACCACTCCTGGTCCTGCACCACCCGCGAATTCAAGCTCTACCTGACCGGCACCATCTCCTCCGGCACCACCTGGAACTCACAGCCCTCGTGGGCGACGGAGATGCAGAAGAAGTCCTTCGCGCACGGCTGGTCGACGTCCTGCCCCGACGAGTACGAGGCCTTCAACAACTCCGGCGTCCTCGCGGCCGCCCAGAAGGGCGCCGACAACGGCTGGCCGAACATCACCTTCGGCATGCGTGCCACCAGCGAGTCGGACACCCAGACCTGGCGCAAGTTCCGCGCCACCTCCGCCACGTTCGAGGTGGACTACAACCGTCCGCCGAAGGAGCCGACCGCAGGCACCTCGTCCCCCGGCGGCGCCTGCGTGCCCGGTCCGGGCGGAGGTGTGACGGTCGGCAAGACCAACATCATCCTCAAGGCCACGGCCACGGACGACGACGACAACCTGTCCAAGATCCGCTTCCGCTTCTGGAAGACCGGCGGCACCGTCCCGCCCGGCACCCTCGTCTCCGCACCCGCGGGCGGCGGCACCGTGTCGCTGACGATCCCGGCCACGTTCCCGCTGGAGGACAAGGTCACGTACTCCTGGGACGCCATGGCCCAGGACGCCGCCGGCGCCACTTCGACCAACTATCCGCCGGGCACCGAGCCCTGCCGGATCACCGTCGACGCCTCCGCGCCCCCGCCGCCCACCGTGGACGAGGACACCACCCCGTTCAAGCGGGCCACCTCCGACGGCACCACCTGGGCCACCGTCAAGTTCGGCAGCACCGGACCCATGACCATCACCTCCGAGGGCGCGGCGAAGTTCCGCTACGGCTGGGAGGGCCTCACCTACACCGATGTCACCGCGGTCAACGGCTCGTTCACGGTCCCCGCGCTGAAGCCCCCGCACGCCGGCCCGAACTGGCTGCACCTCTTCGCGCTGGACTCGCTCGGCAACGTCAGCGCGCGCAGCGACTACGGCACCTACGTCCCCCCACGGGACACCGCGGACGGCCCGGGTGACGTCGGTGGCGACGGCATCGCCGACCTGATGGTCATCGATGCCAACGGCAACCTGCTCTCCTACCCGGGCAGCCCGGACGGCGAGCTGTACGGCGGCCTGACCGGCTCGTACACCATGGGCGCCGACGGCAAGCCCGACCTGGCTCCGAAGGCCCCCTGGTGGAACGGCACCAAGCCCGCGCTCATCTCCCACTACGCGGACGTCTACCCCGGCGACGGCACCACCGACCTGTTCGCCGTGGACCCGGACGGAACCTTCTACCTCTACCCCGGTGACGGCTACGGCTCGTTCGACGTGGGCAAGCGGCTCAAGATCCTCCTTCCGTCGAACACGCCCGCTCCCGGCACCTGGGTGTCGATGAAGGCCCTCGGGGACATCACCGGCGACAAGATGACCGATGTCGCCGTGAAGGTCGGCACCCAGTTCTGGCTGCTCTCCGGCTACACCGGAGCCACCTTCCAGAGCGCGACGCTGATGGAGGGCACGGCCTGGGGCCCCCGCGAGATCGTCAACATCGCCGACATCGACCTCGACAACACGCCCGACCTGCTGTGGCGCAGCCTGGACTCCGGAACCATCTACCTCCGGCACGGCAAGCCCGGCTCCGTCGCGGGCAGCGTCGACATCGACTCGCTGAAGCTCGCGGCCAACTCCCGTGAGGGCTCCGACACCTCGTACGGCACCAGCTGGACGCCCGAGAACATCTCGGCGATCGTCGCCATCCCCGACATCAACGGAGACCGGATCCCCGACCTGTGGGTCCGCACCGCCGCCGACGGGAACATCAAGATCTACCACCCGTCCACGACCAACACGAACCCGGCCGTCAAGACGGTGCTCGCGGTGGACTGGCGCGGGATCAAGTCCTTCGGCTGACACCATCGCCCCACGACAGCGGCCCCCCGCCACCGGATTGCGGTGGCGGGGGGCCGCTGTCGTCTATGCACACCGGCACACAGCAGGTCAGGCGTCCTTCGCCACCCGCTCCAGGATCACCACGCACTCCACGTGGTGCGTCGTCAGAAACAAGTGAATCGAAAACAGGTGGAAGATAATTGCAGGTCAGGGCGACGCATGGCTGACTTCGTGACGTAGGTGATGTGCGTTATGGGCGCTGCGTGCGCAAACGTGACGCTGGTTGCCACTTGGAACGGACCTGGTCAGCGGTGGCCGCGGCCTTCTCCTGGCGCGACCAGGGCGAAACGCGCGGCCACGGCGGAGAGCACGGCGAGGGCCGCGAAGAGGTAGGAGTATCCGCCGAGTGAGGTGGGGAGGGCTGCGCTGGCCCAGGGGACCAGGGCGGCTGCGATCTGGCCCGGTGCGCCCACGAGTCCGGAGAGCCGGCCGTATTGAATGGTGCCCCAGCGATCGGTGACAGCTGTGGCCTGAAGCGGAGCCAGGTTGCCCCATGCGACTCCGGCCAGGATCGCGAGGCCCACAAGTAGCGGCATCGGGCCCGGGATGAGGGCAAGTGATGCCGTGGTAGCGCCGCCGAGGGTGACGAGGGCTGCGGTGCGGGTCGTGACGGATATGCGGGAGGAGGAGGCTCGCATAGAGGGTGCGGTCGAGGGTCTGGCCCGCCCCGCCCAGCCCGAGAGCCCAGCCTGCGATCGACGGACTGGCGCCGCGCACCTCGGGGCGACCCGGCGTGGGCGCCACGGTGGCGGACTGCGCCGCCATGCGGCCGGGCCTGCCCGGAACTCCGCCACCAGGCGGAATCTGCCGTCGCACGGATCCGTGACGCTGGGTGGGTCAGCGTCCCTGGCTGTGGTCAGTGTGACTGCCAGGGCTGCCTCCTCGTGCCGCCACTGGCTATCGCTGCCCCAGATCAGTCGATCCGTCCGCCATAGCAGCCACACTCTGGCACCCACCGCGGCTAGGACGACGGCTCCTGCGCGACGTACGGGGCGTATCGAACGTGGTGGCGCCACTATGACGACGGCCTCGCCATCAGGTTCGGCCCGGAGTCGGCGCTTCCGCCCTCCGCCCAAGCGGAGCAAGAGCCGGAGCAATTGCGGACCGCACCCGCTTACGGACCGGTAGATCTGCACTCGGAGCGACTGCCCACCGAGTTCCTCGACATCGGTACCGTCATCTACTTCCTGCGTGAAGTCGTCTGGATGGTCCCCGGCTTCACCGTCGACCAGCGCCACGACCGCCTCCGCGAACTCCACGAGAAATTCCAGGCCGAAGGCCCCTTCCTCGCCCACACTGCCCGCACTCCAGCACTTCGAGGACTTCCCCGCCGACGTCCTGCCCTCCTTCGTCGCCTACGTGATCAAGGACGAGCGCGCCTCCTGGTGGCGCATCTTCGGCCTGGCCGAACTCGCCGTCCTCATTCCACTCGTCGCAGCCGTCGGCCTCCGCTGCGTTGCCTCCACCATGGCCCCCGAGTCCGGTGGCGGCCATAGCCACGGCACCGGTACGGGTGGGAGCGAGACCCAACACGAGGAACCCGCCGTTACCAGCAGCCCGCAGCCCGCGCGGACCAAGCCGTCGGCACCGGCCCGCACCGTTGCCGCCACGCCCGCCGCGGAGCAGCCCACGACGATGGGCACGGGCGCTGACCCGAAGTACTACGTCACCGGAGGCCGCTCGGCGCCGCGGAGCAGCACAGCCAGCAGCCGACCAATGGTGAGCTTCGCATCCTCTCCCCGTCCGGGATCGCGTGTCATCAGCAGGTGGTGGGTCGTGCCGACGAGCGCGAGCGCGATGGTGGCAGCATCGGCGCCCGCGGCCAGCCGACCGCCGCGCTGCTCCGCCTGCAGGTAGAAGGTGAAGGCCTGCTGGATCGCGGCGAACGCTGGTGCGCCGGCCTGAAGGCCTTCCCGGGCGTGCAGCGCAGCCGCGGGGCGTGTCATCGCCAGTCCCACCACCGCAGGAGGCAGAGCGTCCATCAGGACGAGGACGACTTCCTGAAGATTGTCGGCAACCGTCGCCTGGCCCACCTTCGCCTTCAGCGCTTCGGCCTGGCGGGCGCTGCGCGCGAACCGATCCAGGACCAGCTCGGCAACGAACTCGTCCAGGCTGGCGAAGTGCGTGTACAGGACACCTTTGCCGCAGTCAGCCTCCACGGTGATCGCACGGCTGGTCAGGGCCCCTGCGCCGTCGCGGGCCACCACCCGCTCCGCAGCCGCGAACAGCCGCTCGCGCAAGTCGGGAATCGCCACTCCACGAGGTGACACAACTACCCCTTTCCTCAGGCCCATTGCAAGTATGGGCACTCGCCCATACTATTTGGGCACTTGCCCATACTAGGGCCGGGGCCCCGTACCGCGCCCCGGTGGGAGGGAGTTCATTCATGGAACGACTCGCCAACACCGCACAGGCAGAGGCATGGAACGGCTACGAGGGCGAGCAATGGGCCCGCAGCCAGGAGCGCTGGGACGCCATCAACGACGGCTTCAACCAGCCTCTCCTGGAGGCTGCGGCCATCTCAGAAACCGATTGCGTGCTGGACATCGGCTGCGGGGCAGGCCGCACTACCCGGCTCGCCGCCCAGCGCGCCGGCCGCGGCCAGGCACTCGGACTGGATCTGTCAGGCCCGATGCTGGAGAAGGCCCGCGACAGCGCCCTGCGCGAAGACGTGCAGAACGTCTCCTTCATTCAGGGCGACGCCCAAGTCCACCCCTTCGACACCGAAGGGTTCGACGCGGTCATCAGCCGTTACGGCATGACCTTCTTCACCGACCCCGTCGCCGCGTTCACCAATTTCCACCGCGCGCTGCGCCCCGGCGGCCGGCTGGCCTTCATCTGCGCAGCCGAAGCCGAAGCCAACGAGTGGCTGCAGGCCATGACCTCACTCAAGGACATCCTGCCGCTCGGCAGCTTCGGAAAGCCGGGCGCACCCGGCATGTTCTCGCTCACCGACCCCGACCACACCCGAATGCTGCTCACCGCGGGCGGTTTCGCCGAAGTCGATGTGCAGCGTGTCGAGGCGCCGGGGAAGTGGGGTGTCAACGCGGCAGATGTCACGGCGTTCCTGCTCGACTCCGGCCCTGGACGCCACCTCCTCGACCAGGTCGGGCCGCAGGAGCAGACCCGGGCACGCCAGGCACTGACGGTCACCCTGCGAGATCACGAGGCGGACGGAGCGGTGTGGCTTCGCAGCAGCTCCTGGCTGGTCACCGCCGTACGGGAGCCCCTACCCGGCTGATCCCATCAGGTGCGAACCATGCGGGCGATGGCTTGGGAGGCTTCTTGGACCTTGTCGCGGGCTCCATCGCCGCCTTCCGCGATGGCGTCGGCGACGCATGAATGGAGGTGGTCTTCCAGCATGGTCAGCCCGAAGGACTGCAGGGCCTTGGTGGTGGCGCTGACCTGGGTGAGGACGTCGATGCAGTAGGTGTCTTCGTCGACCAGGCGCTGCAGACCACGCACCTGGCCTTCGATGCGGCGCAGCCGTTTGAGGATGTCGTCCTTGTTGGCGGTGTAGCCGTGCACGAGGCGATCCCTTCCTTCCTATCGGCGCTTTACCCCCAGGGGGTATTGGTGTAACGATGGGTTGCAGCTATCTGTTCCACTGAACGTCGGGCGAATACATAGGTGCCCCGCCCGAGCGACGGGCGGGGCACCTTTTACAGGTGAGGGTCAGGCGACATCCACCGAGCCAAGAATCATGGCCGTCTACGGCCGCGTGCCGCTGGGGCTCACAAGGTACTGCGAGCCCTCCTCCAGGAGCCACCCCGCCACCCTAGTGGGAGTGCCCACCCGGCTCGGCCGTGGTGGCGTTCGCTGCCGGGGCGACGGATCCGCCTGCCTGGACTGTGAAGGCTGCCGTCCGAACCTTGCCCCCGTGCTGGAAGTCTAGGAAGAGCCGGTAGGTTCCTGCGCTCGGGGCCGTGGCAGTGAAGGAGACGTCCGGGCCGGGGCCGCCCTCGTTGGGGTGGACGTGCAGGTAGGCGAGGTCTCCGTCGCGAAGGGCGACGAGGTGGCCGTATGCCCCGAGGTAGGGCTCGAGGTTCGTGACCGGCTTGCCGTCCTTGCTGACCGAAAGCTTGAGTTCGCCGGCCTTACCGGGGTCGAGGGTCCCACCAAGGGTGACCTGATAGCCCTCCACCTCCGCGGCCGCCGCGGCCGGGGGCACGGGGTTCGGCGCGTACGCCCCAGGCACCGACAGGTCAGCGCCGAGGGTGACGCCCTTCGCGCCTTCCGCAGCGGGGGCGAAGTCGGCGAAGGCCTTATACGCCCCCGCCGCAGGAAGGTCGACCGGCGTCGACCACGTTCCGTCGTCCGCACGCACCGGGTGCAGATGGCGATAGACGGTGAGGTCGCGTGAGGCAACGATGAAGTGCAGCTCCTTGCCGTGCTCGGTCCTGTACGCGGTGACCTTGCGGCCTTCCGCATCCTTGATCGAAAACTTCAGCTCACCCTGACCCGCGGCGATCTGCGGGGTATCCAGGGCCAGCGTGTAGCCGCCCTCCGACACCTGCAGGCCCCCGGCCGCCGACCCTTGGGCGGCCTCCTCATGAGCTCCGTGCCCGGCGGCGCCCGCATCGGTCGACGCCGGTGCCGCGTGGCCCGCATGTTCGGTTTTCGCCGGTGTACCTACGGGCCCTACGCCCGCTCCGACCCCGTAGGCGGCCCCGAAAGTCGCTGCGAGTGCGGCGGCAAAGACGGCGGTCTTCACTCCGGTGTTCATGGCTGCTCTCCCGTACGACGTAGTGCCGCGTCCAGCGGTTCCATAAGGCCCAAGATACCCCTGGGGGGTACCAAGTCAAGCCGAGGGAACACTTGCGGAGAGATACCGCTGGGGGGTATATCTGAAGTCAGTCCGGATACCCCCTGTGGGTATCTGAATCGATCAAGGAGAAGCCCATGTCTTCCTGCTGTACCTCTGAGGGCACCTGCAGCACGAACGCCAGCGAATCGACGACCGCCACGGCCGTCGTCGACAGCACCGCCACCGTCTACCGCGTGTCGGGCATGACCTGCGGACACTGCAAGACCGCCATCACCAAGTCCGTCAGCGCGCTCGACGGGGTCCTCTCCGTCGACGTGGACGTGGCCGGCGGCCTCGTCACCGTCACCACGGCTGGCGACCCCGACGACGCCGCGATCACCGCGGCGGTGGACGACGCCGGCTACGAGCTGACCGGTCGGGTCTGACACCCAGCCCGACCCCGACCAACCTGGCCGCCGGGGCCCAGTCCGTCCATCGGGCCCCGGCCCCCACCCCGCGCTCGAACGAGGAGCAGCCCTCATGACCACCATCACTCCCGGCGTCGCCCAGGTCGAGCTCGCCATCGGCGGCATGACCTGCGCCTCTTGCGCGGCCCGCATCGAGAAGAAGCTCAACCGCATGGACGGCGTCGAGGCGACCGTCAACTACTCCACCGAGAAGGCCAAGGTCACCTTCGACGCCGACATCTCCGTCGCGGACCTGATCGCCACCGTCGAGGCCACCGGATACACGGCGCAGGAGCCTGCGCCGCCCCGTACGAACGGCTCGCCCGACAGCGTGGAGGACCCGGACGAGCACGACGAGCTGCGCCCTCTGCGCCACCGGCTCGTCACCGCCGTCTCGCTCGCCCTGCCGGTCATCGCCATGGCCATGATCCCGGCCTTGCAGATCGACTACTGGCAGTGGCTCTCGCTCACCCTGACCGCGCCCGTCGTCACGTACGCCGCCTGGCCCTTCCACCGCGCCGCCTGGACCAACGCCAAGCACGGCGCGGCCACCATGGACACACTGATCTCGGTGGGTACGACCGCCGCGTTCCTGTGGTCACTGTGGGCTCTGTTCTTCGGAACTGCCGGCACGCCCGGGATGACTCATGCCTTCGAGTTCACCATCGCCCGCACCGACGGCGCCGGAAACATCTACCTGGAGGCTGCAGCCGGGGTCACTGCCTTCATCCTCGCCGGCCGCTACTTCGAGGCCAGGTCCAAGCGCAAGGCCGGCGCCGCCCTCAAGGCGCTGCTGGAACTCGGCGCCAAGGAAGTGACGGTGCTGCGCAGCGGCCGCGAAGTCACCCTACCCACAGCCGACTTGCAAGTCGGCGACCGCTTCCTGGTACGCCCCGGAGAGAAGATCGCCACCGACGGCACCGTCGTCGAGGGCTCCTCCGCGGTGGATGCTTCCATGCTCACCGGCGAGTCCGTCCCCGTGGAGGTCTCGCTCGGGGACTCCGTCACCGGCGCCACCCTCAACGCCGGCGGGCGCCTCGTGGTCGAGGCCACCCGCATCGGCGCCGACACCCAGTTGGCTCGGATGGCCAAGCTGGTCGAGGACGCGCAGAACGGCAAGGCCGCAGCCCAGCGGCTCGCCGACAAGATCTCCGCCGTGTTCGTGCCGGTCGTCATCGGTCTGGCCCTGGCCACCCTCGGCTTCTGGCTCGGCACCGGCTCCGGCCTCGCGGCCGCCTTCACCGCCGCCGTCGCCGTACTGATCATCGCCTGCCCCTGCGCCCTGGGCCTCGCCACCCCCACCGCCCTCATGGTCGGCACGGGCCGCGGCGCCCAGCTCGGGATCCTGATCAAGGGACCCGAGGTACTGGAGACCACCCGCAAGGTCGACACCATCGTCCTGGACAAGACCGGTACGGTCACCACCGGCAAGATGGCGCTGCTCGCCGTGCACACCGCGGACGGCACCGACGAAAGCCAAGTGCTGCGCCTGGCAGGAGCGTTGGAGCATGCCTCCGAGCACCCCATCGCGCAGGCCGTCGCTGCCGGCGCCGCCGCCAAGGTCGGCGCGCTGCCCGTCCCGGAGGACTTCGCCAACATCCCCGGACTGGGCGTCCAGGGCGTCGTCGAAGGCCACGCGGTTCTCGTCGGCCGCGAGAAGCTGCTCACCGAATGGGCGATGGAGCTGCCCGTGGAACTGGAGCGCGCCAAGGCGGAGGCCGAAGCCGCCGGTCGCACCGCCATCGCGGTGGCCTGGGACGGAGAGGCACGCGCGGTCCTGGAGGTCGCCGACGCGGTCAAGGAGACCAGCGCGGAAGCCATCCGGCGCCTGCGCGCCCTGGGCCTCAAGCCGATCCTCCTCACCGGTGACAACAAGGCCGTCGCCGAGTCCGTCGCCGCCGAAGTCGGGATCGACGAGGTCATCGCGG
The DNA here is from genome assembly GCF_026343255.1 of Streptomyces sp. NBC_00086. Lineage (NCBI taxonomy): Bacteria > Bacillati > Actinomycetota > Actinomycetes > Kitasatosporales > Streptomycetaceae > Streptomyces > Streptomyces sp. NBC_00086. The sequence continues at coordinate 1,859,842 of NZ_JAPELZ010000001.1, forward strand.
AGGTCATGCCCCAGGACAAGGTCGATGTCGTCAAGAAGCTGCAGGCCGAGGGCCGCAGCGTCGCGATGGTCGGCGACGGCGTCAACGACGCGGCCGCTCTCGCCCAGGCCGACCTCGGCCTGGCCATGGGAACCGGCACGGACGCCGCCATCGAAGCGGGTGACCTGACGCTCGTACGAGGAGACCTGCGGGCTGCGGCGGATGCGATCCGCCTCGCTCGCAAGACGCTCGGCACCATCCGCTCGAACCTGTTCTGGGCCTTCGCCTACAACGTGGCCGCCCTGCCGCTCGCCGCGGCCGGCTTGCTCAACCCGATGATCGCCGGAGCGGCCATGGCCTTCTCCTCCGTCTTCGTCGTCGGCAACAGCCTGCGACTGCGTGGCTTCCAGGCCGCCGACAACTGAGGAGCCTCCCGTGGCCGGTTACGTACAGAGCAAGGAAGTCATCATCAGACGCCTGCGCCGAATCGAGGGACAGGTGCGCGGGGTCCAGCGGATGGTCGACGAGGACTCCTACTGCATCGACGTCCTCACGCAGGTTGCCGCGATCAACGCCGCATTGCAGTCGTGCGCGGTGGCCCTGCTGGACGAACACCTCAGCTGCTGCGTCACCGAGGCCATCACCGCGGGTGGGGACCAGGCCAAGGCGAAGGTGGGCGAGGCCTCGAAAGCCATCGCCCGGCTCATCCGAGCCTGATCTCATGGCCCGCACGGCTTCACCACGGACCGCGCCCGAGCGAGGAAGACCACGCTTCGGGGGCGGTCCGTGGTGTTGACGTCGAATTCACACCAGAATACCCACCGGGGGTATGTCGGTTTTGCGGTGGCGACCCGTACGATGAGCCGCTCGCGAGGGGCCGAGGGGCGAGGGGGATGCGCGTGCGCCGGCTGGGAGAGCTGGAAGCCGAGATAATGGACCGGGTATGGCTGTGGGAACGGCCCACTACGGTACGCGAGATCGTCGACGACATAAACCGGGGGCGCCAGGTCGCCTACACGACCGTCATGACGGTTGCCGACATCCTTCACCGCAAGGGATGGCTGCGCCGGGAGAAGGCCGGTCGCGCGTGGCTCTACGAGGCGGTCCGCAGTCGCGAGGAGTACACGGCAGGCCTCATGCAGGACGCGCTCGGCGACAGCCAGAACCGCGAGGCCGCCCTCTTGCATTTCGTGGAACGCATGTCCCACGAGGACGTGGAAACGCTGGACGCCGTACTGCGCGCCGCCCGGCGCGACCGACCGGCCAGCGGCCCCCGGAGCGGGCAATGAACCACCATGTTCTACCTCCCCTCGGACTCGCCCTCGCCACCGGCGCGTTGCTGCCTTGGACGTTGGCCCGCGCCCGCTGGGCCCAGCAGGTTCCGCGGCTGGCGCTCACCGTGTGGACGGCATGCGGACTGATCTTCGCGCTCGCGGTGGCCCTGATCCCGGCACAACTGCTACTCCCCGGCAGGATCAGCCACCGGCTCGTCGACATGCCCCTGACCCTGACCCTTCCCTCCGTTCACCAACTGAGGCACGCGACCGGTCTCGAATACGCCGCGGCGGCTACCGCTCTCGCCGTCCTGACGTTGCCCGTCACCGGCTTCCTGCGTGAGGTCCTGCGGGCGCGTCGGGCCCGGTCCCGACACGCAGGACTACTGCAATTGGTCGGTCGCTACGACGCGAGGCTGGGAGCGACCGTCTTGGACGACGCACGTCCTGCGGTCTACTGCCTTCCCGGGCGGTCGCGCCAGGTGGTGGTCTCGTCAGGGGCGGTCGCCGTTCTGACGGATCCTCAGTTGACCGCTGCCCTCCGGCACGAGCGGGCCCACATCGCGGGCCGTCATCATTTGCTTGTCGCGGCGGCCAGAGCATACGCAACCGTCTTCCCCGGGCTGCCGCTGGCCCGGCTCGGCGGCGAGGCCGTACCACTCCTGCTGGAGATGGCAGCGGACGATCAAGCGATGCGTGCCGGTTCGCGGGAGGCACTGGCCACGGCGCTCTACACGCTGGCAGTCGGACGGTCACCGCGCGAGGCATTCGCGGCGAGCGGCCCCTCGGCAGCTCTGCGCATGCGCCGCATCCTCACTCCGCACCGTTCGGGACACCCCGTCTTGCGTGGGCTGTTCGCGGTCACGGCAGTGGCGGCGGCCATCACCCCGCTGATCCTCGCCTGTTGTTCGGTGCCGGGGTAGCGGCCCCGGCCCCAACCACTCTAATTACTAAGCGAATTCGTAGATTTGACACTGGCTTCCCTCGCTCGAATTCCCCGCTATTGTGGGCGCGTGCGAGCGCGGAACCGGGAACGGCGAGAGGTATGGACATATGCTGCTGGCTCACGTCCGGACGGCAGCATCTAATGACGCCACATCGATTTCCCACCTTCTCGCCGAGGGGATTCGCGACAGCTACTGCCAAATCCTCGGCCGTACCGGCACCGAGCGGCTGGTTTCCGACCAGTGCGCCCTGCCCCGCCTAAGAGCTGAAATCGAAATGCCCGGCGGGGCACCGGGCTGGCTGGGCTGGCTAGTGGCCGCGGACGCGGACGGCATCATCCACGGTGTTGCGTCAGGTGGCGTCGCCGTTCCGACCCAGGGTGAGATATACGCCCTGTGCACGGCTCCCGGCCGGCGCCGCAAAGGCGTGGGTACGGCATTACTTGCGGCGGTCACCATACGGATGGTCGCGTATGGCGCCACCTCACAACGAATCGGCCTTCCCATCGAGCAGGACCCTGCGCTGCCGTTCTTCACGCACCACGGCTTCGCCCTCGTCACGCCGCTCCGGCTCGGCCGCACTCTCTGACATGCCGCGGGGCCAAAGCCGCTACCCCGCATCTCTCCAGACCGTGGCAGATCCACGCCATCGCGTGTTCACGCAGCCCTTTCCGCTGGTCCGTCGCCGCCCTACGGGACAGGATTTCCTCAACGGCGCGGCCCCGGCGGCACGGAACCTCGCCGGGACCGCTGGACCGGACGAGCCCCTGGAGGAGCGATGCACACACCGAGCGGCACTTCCCTGCCCGTCGTGCCTGCAGCGCTTGTGCCGGTCCTGCCGTCCGAATACACGGGACAGTGTGAGGCACTGGGCACCAGCATCCGCGCCACCGCGGAATACCTGCCCGGCCTCGAGTCGACCTCTCCCGTCGACAATGACTCGGTGTGGCTGCACGACGCACTGCTCGGCCCCCACAGCGCCGACATCGTCCGCTACTTGAGGCTGGCTCGGGCCACTGGCGGCCCGGTCCTCGACCTCGGCTCAGGGGCGGGTCGACTCGCCGTTCCCTTCGCCCGGCACGGCTTCCTCGTCGAGGCTGTCGACCGGGACGCTTCGAGCCTGGAACGGCTCCAGACGTGGGGCCGACGGATCGGGCCGCAGGTGTCGCGGCTGGTGATCCCCACTCGCGCCGACCTCGCGGAGTTGCACCTGCGGCGCACGTACCGTCTGGCGTTGCTCGCCGGGACGATGGTCTCTGCCGTATCGCCACGGGTGCGCCCCGAACTACTGCGCGAGATCGCATCACACCTGGACCCCGGCGGCGCGCTCGCCCTTGACTACACGGCGCACCAGCTGCGGGGGCTGTCCGAGGATCCCCACCGCACCTGGGCTTTCCAAGTTCCCCGCTTCGACGGGATCGAGGAGTGGGTGGTGGCTCGCCAGGTCTTCGACTTGGCGGACATGAGCGAGCGCATCACGTACTACGCGGTCCGGACGGGCAAGTCGAGTTCGGAGCGGGTGGTCCTGACCACCGACAAGTGGGTCATCGACCCGCAACGGCTCACGGACGAGCTGCACGCGGCCGGACTCCGCATCGAGGGCCGGCGACGCCGCCGTATCGACGAGCGGACCGAGAGCGTGTTCCTCGTTTGCCGGGCCCACGCCTGACGACCGCAGCGACCGACTCCGCCCACTTCCCTCCCAGTCGGGCAGGCAAGAGGTACGATGCCCTCAAACCTTTGGGTCGACCAGGTGATGGACACCTGCTGACAGGGGTGGCGGAGGAGTGGCTGGCGTGCAGGTGTCAACGGGCCGTGAGGCGGTGATCCAGCGCCTCCGTGACGTAGGACTGCGGGTCACAGGGCCCCGCCTGGAGGTGCTCCAGGTCATGGCAGCGGGTGGCCACATGGACGTCGAGACCATCACCGCGACCGCCCGTGAGCGGCTCGGCACCCTGACCAGCCAGGCCGTCTACGAGATGCTTCGCCACTTCCTCGATACGGGCTTGGCCACAAAGTTCGACCGCCCTGGACTGCCGGCCGTCTTCGAGATCTCAGGCACACCTCACCAGCATGCGCTCTGCGTGCGCTGCGGCCGGGTGGAGAACGTGGAATCCGAGGTGCCGAAAGCGATCGGCGAGGGTCTCCAGGAGTGGCAGATGGGCGAAGCGGATGTAGTGTTCAAGGGCTTGTGCCCCGACTGCCTCCGTGCAGCGGGGGATTGAGCCTGAGTCCGGAGGGGGTGCTGCACTCTGAGCAGGTACGGGATCGGTCCGCGAGTGGGCGACCAGACCCTCGCGCTTTACCTTGAGCTTCGTGAGCGCCCGGAGTCCGGAGTCGAGAAGATCGCAGCCTCCCTCGGATTCTCGACCGAAGAGCGCGAGCGCTGTCTGGCCGAGCTTTCCGGACTCGGTCTACTTGATCACCACGGGGCCAGAGACAGCCGCACTGCCGTCGAACCGGGCATCGCACTGCTCGGGCTCCTCCGTGCCGAACGGGAACGCCTGCAGAACCGGCTGATAGAGACCGGCCGCTTCCACGACACCCTGGACATTCTGGCCGGGCCCGTCTTGCGGGCCGGCGCCACACCCGAGCGTGAGATCGGGGTCGAGATCGTGACCGACCTCAGCCGCGTCCACCTGGAGCGAGCCGGAATCTCCGAGTCCGTGGCACACGACCGTCAGACCATGCATACAGGAGCGGTCGGCCGCGAGGAGAGCGAACAGACGCTCGAAGAAGATCGGCGACAGCTGGCGCGCGGTGTGAGGGTGCGAGCCATGTATGGGCGCCGCGCGGCCTCTGTACCGGACATGGCGCGGCACCTGCGAGATCGAGCCGAACTGGGGGTGGAAATAAGACTTTCCCCCGTGGTCCCGATGAACATGTTCCTCGCGGACGAGAATTTCGCCCTCCTACCCATCGACCTGCACGATCTCTCCGCGGGCGCCATCATCGCGCGGGGATCCGCACTGGTCGGCTCGTACCTGGCGCTGTACGAGTACTGCTGGCATTGCGCGACGCCCCACGGGGAGGACTCCCCTGCCGAGCGCGGCGGCGACGGGCTGTCTGAACAGCAGGTAGCCGCACTTCACATGCTCGCCTCAGGCGTAAAGGACGAGGAGGTAGCCCGCAACCTGGGGGTGTCCCTGCGCACCGCGAGTCGCCTCCTCTCGGAAATCATGCAGGAGTTGGGGGCCGCGAGCCGCTTCGAGGCGGGGGTCAAGGCGGCCCGTCTCGGTTGGCTGGACGCGAGGAGCAGCACGCCGGAGGGCCCTGCGTGACCTGCCCCACAAGCCACTTCGGGGCCGGAAGTTCTTGTCCCGGCGTGTGGCAAGGTGTGGCGGGCATTCTGATGATCAGGGGGGTCACTTCACAATGTCGACGGGTGACGACAGCAGCGGTATCCAGTCGGCCGAGAGGGTTCTCGCGCTTTACCAGGAACTCCGCCAGCGCGGGGTGTCCAATCTCGACGAGGTCTTCGATGAGCTGAAGTTACCGCCGGAAGAGTACGAACAGCGACGTGCGGAACTGATCGCCCTCGGCCTCATCGTGCCGACCAGCACCACCCACGCCACACGTGCCGATCTCCAGGCGGGTACCTGGGAGTCCGGACCGGATACGGTTGCCGTGGTCGACCCCGAGATCGCTCTTCTCCGCATGCTGCAGCAGGAGCGCGAGCGTCTCCGGGAGCATCTGGACGAGTCCGACCGTGCCTACAGCACTCTCGAAGCATTAGTGGGGAGATTTCTTCGGCCCGGCTCGCTGAACGGCTCCGAAGTCGAGGTAGAGCTTCTCAGTGATTACCGGAGGATCCAGCAGGCGCTGGAGGACATCACGGATGTCATCCAGCACAACCTCGCGTCCATGCACGTAACCGCCCTTGTGCGCGAGGTCGCGGACCGCGTACTCAGCCGGGATCTGAGGCAGATCGAGAACGGCGTGCGCATCCGCGCCATCTACCACCAACGCATCACCGCATCCCCGGAGGCAGCCGAGATGCTGCGCCGCCGGGTAGAAGTGGGCGTCGAGATCCGGCTGTCCCCCGCGGTCCCCATGAACATGATCATCGCGGATCAGCAGTTCGCCGTTCTCCCCGTCCACCGCGAGGACCGGGCCGCCGGCGCGATCCTGGCTCGCGGGCCGGCGCTCGTCCGCTCGTATCTGGCGCTGTACGAGCACTGTTGGCACACGGCGACTCCGTACGGCGACGACGTCACTGCCGAACGCGGCGGGGACGGCCTGTCCGAACAGCAGCGGGCCGCTCTCAAAATGCTGGCTTCGGGCATGAAGGACGAAAAGATCGCCCGAAGTCTGGGAGTCTCGTTGAGGACAGTGAGTCGCATGCTGTCCGAGGTGATGCAGGAGCTCGGTGCGTCGAGCCGCTTCGAGGCCGGCGTACGCGCCTATCGGCTCGGCTGGCTCGACTGACTCCTGCCCGATTCCGACCTGCACAGTGGCGAATACTGACGCGCCGCTTCGGACCGCAAGGCCGAAAAGCCCCGTGTTCGCCTGGAGCGGCGATCACGGGGCGCGCTTCGTCGGCGTCAATTGCCCGGAGCCACCGGGGCCGGCTTGGTGGAGTCCCAGCCGTTTCCGTTCGACGGAGTCGGAGACGGCACCGGGGTGTCGGCACCGTCCGCCGACGCCGGGGTCGGCTTGGCGAAGTCCCAGCCGTTGCCGTTCGACGGGCTCGGGGACGGAGCACCAGGGTCGGAACCCTCGGCCACCGAGCGCTGCGAAGCGGTCGCCGACGGGGATACCGCGACCGCCGCTCCGCCGGCGACCGCGGTACAGAGCAGGAGCGCGAGGGCGAACTGGCCGGCCGTCTTGCGAATTCCGGTGGTGTGCCCAGCAGACATGATTCCTCCAGGAATGTGGAATGCGATTTCCGCCTTCGTAGGCCCCGTGCCGCCGGGATCCCCTTGAAGACATCTCTATTCTTGTCGCACTCCCAAGGCTGAATCCAGTATTCCTCCATGCGTGGAAACGCCATGGCGTGGATGAGACAAGAGACGTCAACACGCCACGATCCCGCGAGAGTTCATACAGACGTTACAGTTCCAGTTCTTTGGTCAGACCAAAAGAGATGTTAGGCTGGTATTCCGGCCTTCTCCACCCTCCAGGAGGGAAGCGCCGGTGAGGCAGGAGCGTGCCGTCGCTCCTGCCTCATTTGCGTTCCGGCAGGCCGCTGCGCACACAGTGCGCGCCGATACACCTCCAGCGTCCGCGTGGCCGCGGCCTGCCAGCTCATCGCCTGCGCATGGCGCACCGCGGCCCCGCCCATGCTCACGACGACCTCGGGATGCTGCGCGAACCACCGCAGGCAGCGGGCGTAGTCCACCGGATCGTGGCCGGGCACCAGCACTCCGGTCACCCCGTCCCACACGGCCGTCGGCAGTCCACCGACGGCCGCCGCCAGTACAGGGGTTCCGCACGCCTGCGCCTCCAGCGCGACCAGCCCGAAGGACTCGCTGCGCGAGGGCACCACGAGAACGTCCGCCGCCCGGTACCAGTCCGCCAGCTCCGCCTGCACCACGGGCGGAAGGCACCGGAGTACGTCCGCCACCCCCAGCTCGCGCGCCAGGTCCCAGGGTCCGCCGACCGGTCCGGCGCCCGAGTGTCCGCCGACCACCGGGACAAGAAGACGGCTGCGCAGCGCAGAGTCGGTCCTCAGGAGCTCGGCGACCGCTCTCACGAGGACATCCGGCCCTTTGAGTGGCTGAATTCGTCCCGCGTACACGGGGATGAAGGCCCCGGTGGGCAACCCGAGTCGCGCCCGCGCCGCTGCCCGACCGTCACCGGGGTGGAAGGTGTCCAGATCCACGCCCGGTCGGACCACGTCGACACGAGGTGCCGACGCCCCGTAGAGGCCCCGCAACGCCCCAGCCTCGTCTGCCGTGTTGGCGATCAGCCTGTCCGCAGAGGCGGTGACTTGCTGCTCGCCCCGGATCCGCAGCTCGGGCTCGGGGGTGTCGCCGGCGGCGAGGGCGGCGTTCTTCACCAGGCCGAGGGTGTGTGCGGTGTGTACAAGCGGTATCCCCCAACCGGCGGCGGCGATGCGGCCGGCCTGGCCGGAGAGCCAGTAGTGGGAGTGGACCAGATCGTAGCGCCGCCTCTCCTTCATCAGCGCCAGCGAGAACGGCACCACCAGACCCGGCATGTCCTCCTTGGGGAGGGCGGCGCGGGGCCCCGCGTGCAGATGGCGGACTCGTACACCCGGGGCGAGGTCGACCTGGGACGGCCGGCCCTCACCGCGACAGCGGGTGAAGAGGTCTACTTCAATGCCTTGTTCGGCGAGAGCGCGGGAGAGCTGAACCATGTAGACGTTCATGCCGCCCGCGTCCCCGGTGCCGGGCTGGTGGAGCGGCGAGGTGTGGACACTGAGCATGGCGACGCGCAGGGACACGTGGAGCTCCTATGGGAACGGGCCACGTGCCCTGCGCCCGCCGCGTGGCCGGCCGGCGCACCACGCGGCGAAGGGGGGATCTTGCCGTTTTACTGTCTTGCGTCTGAGGGCCTGCCCGGGGCCGCCCGGTCAGAAGCCGAAAATCGGACCCGACGGTGGGGCCAGCCGACTGCCGGGCGGCAGCGGGGCGAGTGCCGCATCGGATACGGGGCGCCCGGGCGCCGCCTTGAGCGCCGCCGCCAGACGGTCCGCGCCCTCCGGCATCACCGGCCGGGCCCAGGCGCTTAGTGCAGAGGCCACCGCCAGCTGGGCGGACAGGGCCGGAAGGTGACGGCAGTCCGCCGTGGGGCGGCATGTCTCGTGGGCGTTGACGTGGCCGAAGTCGGACACCAAGCGGACGATTTCATCGAGCAGGGCGACCGCCCTGCGGGGATCGAAGGTGTCAGGACCGTACGCCTCGCGCAGATCCTCCACCGCCCTCAGCAGTCGCTGCGCCAAGACCTCCCAGCCTGTGCCACCGGGCAACGCCGCGGGAGCCAAGCCCGCACTCTCTGCCCTTACCGCCGCGAACAGCCGGGACAGCCAGCTGTTCCAGTTCTCGTCCAACTCCTTTCGGGCAGCATCGAGCCGGTCGGCATGGAACACCGTTCGCCGGCCCAGCGGGCGAGCCTGCAGGACGTGGCGGCGGAGCGTGTCGGACCCGTACTCGGTAAGGAGGTCCAGCGCCCACACCTTGTGATCGGAGCCGGAGACGATGACCTTGTCCTCGATGACGAACGACTCGTTCACACAGAATTCCTGTGGAAGCTTGATGCCCTGGGACAGGAGAATGACCGGCAGCAAGACGGCGTGGCAGAAGGCATGGCCGAACCCGCAGAAGTGGATGGTGCGTTCAGGCAGCGGCCGGTTGTCGCCGTAGCCGAAGAGATGCATCGCGGCTGCCTCGAAGCAGCCGTCGATCCGGTGCTCGGGGAAACCGTCCACCGGGACGCTCAGCCCCCACTCCGCCGGATGCGAAACCGCGATGTCCGGCAGACCGTCCTCGACCAGCGACTCGCACAGTGCGGCGAGACGGGGCGGCAGGCCGGTGGCGGCCCAGTAGTCGGCGAGCGTTTCACGGAAGGGTTCCAGCGGGATGTAGAGGCGGCGGCAGCGCCGGGGCACTGCCGGGGTGGCACACACGGCGCAGTGGGGCTCCACGAGGTCCCCACCGTCATTGGGGCGGGCGCACTCGTGGCACATCCCGCCGTCGCTGACGGCTGCGCAGTGCGGGCAGGCCCCCGTGACGTGCGCGCCGTACAGCCAACGGCCACACGGCTCGCAGTACGGCAGCATCCTCGTACGCGGGGCGATGACGCCTTCCGCGTGCAGCCGCCGGAAGAGGTCCGCCACCCAGCGGCCGTATCCCCGGTCCTGACGCGGGCGCACGACGTGATCGAACTCGATGCCCGAGCGCAGCCAGTCCGCGGTGATCGCGGCCCGATAGCCCTCGGAGACCTCCTCCGGCTTGCGACCCGCCCGCAGTGCGCGTACGTGTACGGAACTGGTGTGGTCAGCGGTGCCGGTGGTGAACAGGACCGGTTCGCCCTCGGTGCGCAGGTAGCGGGACAGAACATCGGCTGCGACGTACGGTCCCGCAAGGTGACCGATGTGGAGTTCACCGTGCGTGGCGGGCGGGGTCGCGGTGATCCAGAAAGGGGTGCTCATGGGACCTCCTTGACGCTGTGGTGCGAAGTGCTCAGCGAGGCTCGAAATGGAAGGAGCGGATGAAACAGTCACGCGGCTGCTCAACGGCGTAGACGATGCATTCGAAGAGGGCCTGGGTGGTGAGTTTCTCGTCGCGTATCGCGTCGTCCGCCTTGATTCCGTCCCACTCGGCGAATCGCGGGTCGGAAGTGGAGAAGTCGGGGGGATACAGGGAGAACACCCGGACACCGGAAGGCCTCAGTCGCTGTGAAAGAATTTCGGCGAACCCGGCCTGTGCGCTCTTGGCCGTCCAGAACGCCTCGTGCGCCGCCGCCACGGAGGATCCGCCGGCGTCCCGTACGGCGACCATGTTGACGATGTCGGGGCGCTGGGACGACCTCAGAAGCGGCAGGAAGTGTTTGACCATCAGGACCGTGCCGCCGGCCGTGGACTCGATGGTCTCCACGATCGCGTCGTCCGACGCGTCCTCCAGATCGACGGCGTCCAGCCATCGGGCACCGTTGTTGACCAGCAGGTCCACCCGGTCGGTGTGTTCGCCGACCTGGCGGGCGAACTCCCTGATCTCCGCCGGTCGGCTGAGGTCGCAGCCGAAGGCATGGATACGGTCGCGTGCGGACCCCATGACCTCGGCACGGGTTCGCTCGGCCAACTCCACGGTCCGAGCCGAGACGTAGACCTCGGCTCCCAAGTGGGCGAATCCAATGGCGAGCGCTCGGCCGAAATGGCGCGAGGCACCCGTGACTACAACACGCAGATTTTCGAATTTCATTCTTCGCTCAGTCTCCCCGCTGGGATGCGAATGCGGTCGAATTCACGACGCCCGTCCGGTAATCCGGACGGGGGCTCCACATCAGCGTGCCAGAGACGGGAAGCGGGGAGTCCCCCACCAGGGTTGCGCATTCACGCCGTTGCGTGGATACGCCACGGCAGCTCCATCCGTCGGAGAACGGTCGCGCGCTTGTGGTGCACGCTGACCCGGTTGGCCGTGGAGGAGACCGTGACCGGGCCGCCGGGAGTGTCGACGACTCCATCGAGCGGGCCCACGACCGTACCGCACAGCGCGGCCGCCGCGGCGAGGGCAGTGGCACCGGTGAGTGCGAGCGAGGGATGCCAGCCCCCGACGGTGACGGCGCGCACAGCGGGGGTGGCCGCGGAGTAGTCGACAGCAGCGATCTTGGGCAGGGCGGAGTGGGGCGGGTGTCCCAGCACCTCAGCGGCGAGGGCTCGCAGGGCCAGGAGCCGGCGCAGTACCGTCTCCCCGGCGGCGAAGAGCTGGTCGCGGCTACGGATCCCCAGGTCGCGGGCGTCCACGAAGACGTAAGGGTTTCCGTACCTCACCAGGGAAACGGGAACGCCGTCGAGCCGGTCGAGAGGCCGGCCCGTGGGCAGCACGCCTGGTGCATCCGGCGCCCGCAAGAAGTGCAGCGTGTAAGTGTCCGGAACCCCTCCGTGAGGCTGTTCCGACACGCACACGACCTCGTCCCCGGTGGTTACGGCCCGCACGGTGACGGGACCGGGCGACCCGGCGGCGGCTACACAGGCGAGCAGGGAGTGACCGCATCCGGTACGGAAGTCGAAACTGCCGTCCGGCATGGCCTGGACGAAGCGATAGTCCAGGTCCGTGCCGGGCGCGCCCGAGGGCCCGTAGAGGGCGATCTTGGCGAGGCGGTCGTAGCTAGACCCCTCCAAGCTCTCCCGAAGGCCGCGGAGTTCCGCGTGCAACGCCAGTGCGCCTAGGGGCAGTTCGGACAGCTCCACGACCAGGGTGGGGCCGGGAGCCCCCGCGGCCCTCACCACTGTGGCGATCACGGGACGACCGCTCCGTTCACGCGGCGCATCCGACCGGGATACCCATCCCCCGTACGACTTCGGTCCACAGTTCGTGGGTGGCCAGCGCCCACAGGGTGAGCGCGTCCTGGTCCGAAGGCCGTTCCAGTTGCCGGGCGAGCAAGCGCTGCACCCGGTCGGGCCGGACCTGGCCGCCCCGCAAGAGCCGGTCCGGAGACAAGAGCTCCCGCACGGGCTCGAGGAGGGGACTACCAGGGCTAAGCATCGCGGTCACGGGCAGGGTGAAGGGCTGCTTGGGCCGGTTCAGCACGGTGGCGGGCAGCAGGTCGCGCCCGGCCTCGTACAGCGCCAACTTCCCGCGTCGAGCGGCCGAAGGGAGTTCCCGGGCGTGCGCGGCGACAGCGGGCTGACAGAACGGCATCCGGGCCTCGACCGCCCACGCCATGCTCAGGTGGTCGACTCGGCGAAGGTGGTAGGCGGGCAGCCGCCAGCGGGTCTCGAACGAAGTGATCGCGGTGAGCCGATCCGTGCGCGCGGAGCGAAGCTCCCGCACTATGCGGTCGGCAGCCGAACCTTCCTCGGCGATGTAGGCCCGGTACGCGGGGGTGTAGAGGTATTCGCGGAGCATCCTGGGTGCCGCGGACAGCGCGTCGGCGTACGAGGCGGCCCAGTCGCCACCCGCAGGGGCCTCCAGGGCCTCCCGCATCCGGGCATATCCACCGAACAGCTCGTCGGCGCCGTCTCCGGTGAGAGCGACGGTGAAGCCGGCCTCTCGTACGGCCCGGAAGAGGGCGTACGTACTCAGGGCGATGGGGTCGGCGTTCGGCTGCCCCAGATGCCGGGTGGCGCGGGTGAGCAGCGATCCCAGCTCCCCGGGATCCAGCGCCACTTCGTGGTGGACGGTCCGGGCCTGCCGGGCGACGGCGCGGGCGTGGATGTGCTCCGAGCCCGGCCATCGGCCCTGGTAGGTGAGATGGAAGGTGTGCAGGGACGGCGCGCCGGTTTCACGCGCGTACTCTGCTGCCAGCGCGGTCACCAGGCCGGAGTCGAGACCACCGCTCGTGAGGGCACAGACCGGCACATCGGCTCGGGCGAGGCGTCGCACTTCGCGGCGCAACACGTCCTCGGTGCCGAAGCCGGCCTCTGAGGGCGCCGCCGGCTGCACGGGCCGCCGCCGTACGGCCGGTTCCCGCCCAGGGCTGACGACAGCGGTCGCGCCCGGGGGCATGACACTGATGCCTTCCAGGGCAGTCTGCGTGGAGAAGGGTGTCCGTGTGGCTAGGACCGTGTCGAGGGTGTCAGCGCGAGGAGTGATCCGCACCCCTTCGAAGGCCAGGAGTGCCGGGATCTCGGAGGCGAAGCGGAAGGAGCCGTCCTCGCCCCGGTGGTAGTGAATGGGTTTCATCCCCATGGGGTCGACGGCCAAGACGAGTAGGGGGCTCGCCCGCAGGTCGAGGACGGCCACGGCGAACATCCCATCGAGCCGCTCGGCAAAGGCCGGCCCGTACTCGGCGTAGAGCGCGGGCAGCAGGGTGCCGTCGCACGTGTCGGGGAAGCGGTGGCCGCGGGCCGCGAGCTCGCGACGGAGGATGCGGTGGTTGTAGATCTCGCCGTTGAGTACGGCGATGATCCCAGGCAAGTGGGGCAGCCGGTAGGGCTGTCGACCGCCACGGAGGTCGGTCACGGCGAGCCGGTCGCACCCGAGCGACCAGCCGGCCCCGCTGAGCACGTCATGTTCGTCGGGACCACCGTGCCGCTGACGGGCGGAGACCGCGGCGAGCTCGCCCGGGTCGGGGCGCGCCGCGCCGGCCGAGAAGGAGCCGAAAATCCTGCACATGCCGGTGCCTCCGGATTCCACGTACATGCGATTAGACCATTTATTTGAAGCTACCAAATTTTTGACTGGCGTAGAAGTGCCATGTCGCAAGTACGCCAGATGAGTTGCCTTGCAAGCCGCCACCAGGCACAACAGGCTGAGTCCATGGAGCACTTCGCGACCGATCTAACAGACCGCAGCGCCCCGGAATCCCTGCTGGTGGTGGCCGCCCACCCGGACGACATCGAGTTCTGTGTCAGCGGCACGGTCATGCGGTGGATCGCCCAGGGCACGACGCGGGTCACGTACTGCATCGTCACCGACGGCGGGGCCGGCGGATACGACGAGCAGCTCCCCCGCCAAGCGATGGGGGACCTCCGGCGAGCCGAACAGGTGCACTCGGCCAAGCGGAGCGGCGTCGAGGATGTCCGATTCCTCGGCTACCCCGACAGCTTCGTCGAACCGAGCGTCGAGCTGCGCCGCGACCTGTGCCGGGTGATCCGACAGGTTCGCCCGCAGCGCGCCGTCATCCCCAGCCCGGAGATCAACTGGGCCCGAGTGGCCGACCTTCACCCGGACCATCGCGCGGTCGGCGATGCCGCCTTGCGTGCGATCTACCCCGAGGCCCGCAACCCCTTCGCGCATCCCTCCCTCCTCAAGGAGGAAGGACTGGAGCCCTGGATCGTGCCAGAACTGTGGCTGATGACCGGCCCCACGCCGAACCAGTACATCGACGTGACCCCTGTCTTCGAACGCAAGGTCGAGGCTCTGCGGATCCACACCTCACAGACGGCCCATTTCGACGACCTGGCGGGGCTACTACGGGACTGGTTGGGGGAACACGCAAGAGCAGCGGGACTGCCGGCGGGGCGGATGGCAGAAGCCTTCCAGGTCGTGAAGATCGAATGAGGCCCCGGTCCGTCCGCCTGCCATGACGGACGGACCGGCTCGGGCTCGTCAGCGGTAGATGAGCAGTTCTTGTTCTGTCGCATCCGTGAGCTCGTAGCGGGTCGCGACCAGCGGACGGCCCGAGTAGAGGCGAATCAGCGTTGCCGCGTCGCCTTGGAAGCGGGCCGCGGGCCGTCCCTCGATCTCATTGCCCAAAACCAAGAGACCGTCCAGACCATTGAGTTGTGCGACCAGCCGAGGTGTCCCCCGCTTGCGGCTCGTAATGCGGAGAAGGGGCAGGGCAAGTGTCAGGCTGTCCCCGCTGTAAGCCCCCGACTCCCCGAACGCGTCACGGACATCGCCGGCGTGGACCCACTCCCCCAGCGCAACCGCGTCCAGCGTGCCGTCGCCCGCCGCGATCTCCGGGCCTGCCTCGGTGAAGCCCCGCTCCAACTCGTCAAGGAGTTGGGCCAACGGCCAGTCTTCGCGTTCGGCGACGTCCGTCGCGTTGGCCTCGGGGAGGAACACTCCCTCTTCCAACCGTCCTTCGACAATCCGCACCAGGGCCGCCGCGCAGTGGGCGAGCACCTGCCGGGCCGTCCAGCCAGGACAGGCCGTGCGTAGCGCGTATGCCTCCGGAGGGGTTCGACGCAACAGCGGCATCAACGCGTCGCGTTCGGTTCGCAACAACCGGTCCGGAAGCCAAGGGTCACGTATCTCGTCGAGAACTGTCATGGGGCTCAGTAGCGGTAGTGGTCGGGCTTGTAGGGGCCGTTGACGTCCACGCCGATGTACGCGGCCTGCTCGGGGCGCAGGGTCGTCAACTTCACCCCGAGCGCGTCGAGGTGGAGGCGAGCCACCTTCTCGTCGAGGTGCTTGGGGAGCACGTAGACGTCGGTGGGGTACTCGGCCGGCTTGGTGTAGAGCTCGATCTGGGCCAGGGTCTGGTCCGCGAAGGAGTTCGACATCACGAAGGACGGGTGACCGGTGGCGTTGCCCAGGTTCAGGAGGCGGCCTTCGGACAGGACGATGAGGACCTTGCCGTCGGGGAACTTCCAGGTGTGGACCTGGGGCTTGACCTCGTCCTTGACGATGCCCTCGATCTTCGCGAGACCGGCCATGTCGATCTCGTTGTCGAAGTGGCCGATGTTGCCCACGATGGCCTGGTGCTTCATCTTGGCCATGTCGGCGGCCATGATGATGTCCTTGTTGCCGGTCGTCGTGATGAAGATGTCGGCGATCTCAACCACGTCGTCGAGCGTGGCGACCTGGTAGCCGTCCATCGCGGCCTGCAGGGCGCAGATCGGGTCGATCTCGGTGACGATCACGCGGGCACCCTGGCCACGCAGGGACTCCGCGGAGCCCTTGCCGACGTCACCGTAGCCGCAGACGACCGCGACCTTGCCGCCTATCAGGACGTCCGTGGCGCGGTTGATGCCGTCGATCAGCGAGTGGCGGCAGCCGTACTTGTTGTCGAACTTCGACTTCGTCACGGCGTCGTTCACGTTGATCGCCGGGAACAACAGCGCGCCAGCCTGCTGCATCTCGTAGAGGCGGTGGACGCCCGTCGTGGTCTCCTCGGTGACGCCACGGATCTCCGAGGCCAGCTCGGTCCACTTCAGGGACGTGCGGTGCAGCAGCTCCAGGACGACGCGCAGCTCGTCGTTCTCGGCGGTCGAAGGGTCGGGGATGCTTCCGGCCTTCTCAAACTCGACACCCTTGTGGACCAACAGGGTGGCGTCACCGCCGTCGTCCAGGATCATGTTGGGACCGGCGGCGTCGGGCCAGGTCAGCGCCTGCTCGGTGCACCACCAGTACTCCTCCAGCGTCTCGCCCTTCCAGGCGAAGACCGGGATGCCGGCGGCGGCTACGGCGGCCGCCGCGTGGTCCTGGGTGGAGAAGATGTTGCACGAGACCCAGCGGACGTCCGCGCCCAGGGCGACGAGCGTCTCGATGAGCACGGCCGTCTGCACTGTCATGTGCAGGGAGCCGGTGATCCGGGCCCCGGCCAGCGGCTGGGTGGCCGCGTACTCCCGGCGGATCGACATCAGACCCGGCATCTCGTGCTCGGCGAGGGTGATCTCCTTGCGCCCGAAGGCGGCGAGGGAAAGGTCTGCGACCTTGAAATCGGTGAATTCAGCAGGCATGAAGAACGCTCCTTGTACTTCGGTCGGTGCAATGGGCCGCGGGGGCCGGTACGTGGTTCACCGGCGGCCCCCGGCATTGAAGTAGCTGGCCTCGGGATGGTGGACAACGATGGCGTCGGTGGACTGCTCCGGGTGGAGCTGGAACTCCTCGGAGAGGTGGACGCCGATCCGCTCGGGCTTCAGGAGCTCGGCGATCTTCGCGCGGTCCTCCAGATCGGGACAGGCTGGATAGCCGAAGGAGTAGCGGCAGCCCTGGTACTCGGTGCGCAGCATCCCGTCGAGCGAGCGCGGGTCCTGTCCCGAGATGCCCAGCTCGGCGCGTACCCGCGCGTGCCAGTACTCGGCGAGGGCCTCCGCCAGCTGCACGGAGAGGCCGTGGAGCTCCAGGTAGTCGCGGTAGGAATCGGACTCGAACAGCTTGGCCGTGGCCTCGCCGATCCTCGATCCGACGGTGACGATCTGCAGGCAGATCACGTCGACCTCGCCGGACTCCTCGGACTTGAAGAAGTCCGACAGGCACAGGAACCTTCCGCGGGGCTGCCGGGGAAAGGAGAAGCGGGTCAGTTCCGCGCCCACGTCGTCGAGGATGATCAGGTCGTCGCCCTTGGAGACGCACGGGTAGTAGCCGTGGACCACGGCGGCTTCCAGCAGGTTCTCCGTCTGGAGGCGGTCGAGCAGACCGCGCAGCCGGGGCCGGCCCTCGCTCTCCACCAGCTCCTCGTACGAAGGTCCGCCGCGGGCCTGCTTGAGGCCCCACTGGCCCTTGAAGAGGGCGTCCTCGTCGAGCCAGGAGGCGTAGTCCTTGAGCGGGATGCCCTTGACGACGCGGCTGCCCCAGAACGGCGGGGTGGGCACGGCGTTGTCGGTGGTCACGTCGGAGCGGGAGGGGGCTTCGGGCCCGGGCGCCATGAGCGCGGTGGTGGCCGCGGACTTCACCCGGCGCTGCTTGAGCGGGGGCAGGCTCGCTCCGGGGACGCCGCGTTTGACTCCCATGAGGGCGTCCATGAGGCGCAGGCCCTCGAAGGCGTCGCGGGCGTAGCGGACCTCGCCCTCGTAGATCTCGTGGAGGTCCTGTTCGACGTAGGCGCGGGTGAGGGCGGCGCCGCCGAGGATGACCGGGTAGTCGGCCGCCAGCTTGCGCTGGTTGAGCTCCTCCAGGTTCTCCTTCATGATCACCGTGGACTTGACCAGCAGGCCGGACATGCCGATGACGTCGGCCTTATGTTCCTGTGCGGCTTCGAGGATCGCGGAGACCGGCTGCTTGATGCCGATGTTGACCACGTTGTAGCCGTTGTTGGTCAGGATGATGTCGACGAGGTTCTTGCCGATGTCGTGGACGTCGCCGCGGACGGTGGCCAGGACGATGGTGCCCTTGCCCTCGTCGTCGCTCTTCTCCATGTGCGGTTCCAGGTGGGCCACCGCGGTCTTCATGACCTCGGCGGACTGCAGGACGAAGGGGAGCTGCATCTGGCCGGAGCCGAACAGCTCACCGACGACCTTCATGCCCTCCAGGAGGGTGTCGTTGACGATCTCCAGCGCCGGCCGCGTCTCCAGGGCCTCGTCGAGGTCCGCCTCCAGACCGTTCTTCTCACCGTCGATGATCCGGCGCTGCAGGCGCTCGTCCAACGGCAGCGCCAGCAGCTCCTGCGCCCGCCCGTCCTTCATCGACTTCGTATTCACGCCCTCGAACAGGGCCATCAGCTTCTGCAGCGGGTCGTAACCCTCCGCCCGCCGGTCATGGATCAGGTCGAGGGCGACCTTGACCTGTTCCTCGTCCAGGCGGGCGATCGGCAGGATCTTGCTGGCGTGCACGATCGCGGAGTCGAGGCCGGCTTTGACGCATTCGTCGAGGAAGACCGAGTTGAGGACGATGCGGGCGGCCGGGTTGAGGCCGAAGGATATGTTCGACAGTCCCAGGGTCGTCTGGACGTCCGGGTGGCGGCGCTTGAGCTCGCGGATCGACTCGATCGTGGCGATGCCGTCCTTGCGGGACTCCTCCTGACCGGTGCAGATGGTGAAGGTCAGGGTGTCGATGAGGATGTCCGACTCGAGGATCCCCCAGTTCCCGGTGAGGTCCTCGATGAGGCGCTGGGCGATGGCGACCTTGTGCTCGACGGTGCGGGCCTGGCCCTCCTCGTCGATGGTCAGCGCGATCAGCGCGGCGCCGTGCTCCTGGGCGAGGGCGGTGACCTTCGCGAAGCGGGACTCGGGCCCGTCGCCGTCCTCGTAGTTCACCGAGTTGATGACGGCGCGCCCACCGAGCTTCTCCAGGCCGGCCCGCAGGACGGGGACCTCGGTGGAGTCCAGCACGATCGGCAGGGTGGAGGCGGTCGCGAAGCGTCCGGCGAGCTCCTGCATGTCGGCGACGCCGTCGCGGCCGACGTAGTCCACGCACAGGTCCAGCATGTGTGCGCCCTCGCGGATCTGGTCGCGGACCATCTCCACACAGTCGTCCCAACGGGCTGCCAGCATGGCTTCGCGGAACTTCTTCGACCCGTTCGCGTTCGTACGCTCGCCGATCGCCATGTACGAGACGTCCTGGCGGAAGGGGACGGTCTGGTAGAGCGAGGAGGCGCCGGGCTCGGGGCGCGGGTCGCGGGCGGCCGGGTTCAGGCCGCGGACGCGCTCCACGACCTGGCGCAGGTGCTCGGGGGTGGTGCCGCAGCAGCCGCCGACCAGGGAGAGGCCGTACTCGCGGACGAAGGTCTCCTGGGCGTCGGCGAGCTCGCTCGCGGACAGCGGGTAGTGGGCGCCGTTCTTGCCGAGGACCGGCAGGCCCGCGTTGGGCATGCAGGAGAGCGGGATGCGGGAGTTGCGCGCGAGGTAGCGCAGGTGCTCGCTCATCTCGGCGGGGCCGGTGGCGCAGTTCAGGCCGATCATGTCAATACCCAACGGCTCCAAGGCCGTGAGCGCCGCGCCGATCTCCGAACCCAGCAACATCGTGCCGGTCGCCTCAACCGTCACCTGCACCATGAGAGGCAGGTCGCCCATTCCGCACCACTCCAGCGCCCGGCGGGCGCCGATGACGGCCGCCTTCGCCTGGAGGAGGTCCTGTGAGGTTTCGACCAACAGCGCGTCTGCGCCGCCTCGGATCAGACCCTCGGCGTTCTCCTGGTACGCCTCGCGTAAGGGCTCGTACGCGACATGCTTGAGCGTGGGCAGCTTGGTGCCGGGGCCCATGGAGCCCAGGACCCAGCGGGGCCGTCCATCTTTCGCCGTGAACGCATCCGCGGCTTCGCGGGCGATGCGCGCTCCGGCCTCGGACAGGTCATAGACCCGGCCCTCCACGCCGTACTCGGCGAGTGCGGAGAGGTTGGCCCCGAAGGTGTTGGTCTCGACGCAGTCCACACCCACCGCGTAGTACTCGTCATGGACCGACCGGACGATGTCGGGCCGGGTGACATTGAGGATCTCGTTGCAGCCCTCGAGACCCATGAAGTCGTCGAGCGTCGGATCGGCGGCCTGGAGCATCGTTCCCATCGCCCCGTCGGCCACCACGACCCGCTGCGCCAGCTCCTCCCTCAGAGACCGTCTCATCCCAACTCCCGGAGGTGTGCGGTCAGCTCCGTCTCGTACCGGCAGCCGTACCCCATGCCGAGCAGGGTGAGCAACGATTCGCCGGACAACCGGTACTCCTGCGTACCCACGGATGCGAGGACGGTCGCAGCGACCGCACAGCCCAGCTGAGCCGCGCTCCGCTCGGACACACCCCACGCCGTTGCGGCGAGGAACCCGGCTCGGAACGCGTCGCCGACACCGGTGGGGTCGACGACTTCCTCGACCTCGACCGCGTGCACGGTCAGCGGCGTGGTGCCCGCAGTTTGGATTCGTACGCCACCCTCGCCGTGGGTGGTCACCCAGGAGCCGACCCGCCGCAGGACCTGCTCCTCGGTGAGCCCGGACTTCTCGCACAGCAAGGCTGCTTCGTACTCGTTGGTGAACAGCCGGCTCGCACCGTCCACCAGCTCCCGAACCTGCGGCCGCTCCAGTCGCGCCAGCTGCTGGGACGGGTCCGCAGCGAAGGGGATGCCCAGCTCACGGCAGGTCCGCGTATGGCGGAGCATGGCCTCGGGGTCGTCGGGCGAGATCAGCACCAAGTCGGGGCGACCGGCCCGTGCGACGACGTCGCTCAGATCGATCTCGCGGGCCTCTACCATGGCCCCCTCGTAGAACGTCGCGATCTGGTTCTGGTCCCGGTCGGTGGTGCAGACGAAACGCGCGGTCTGGCACGTCTCGCTGACCCGAACGGAGTCGGTGTCGACGCCGTGCTCCTTGAGCCACACCCGGTACGGATCGAAGTCTCGACCCACAGAGCCCACCAGGACAGGCCGCAGTCCCAGCGTTCCCAGACCGAACGATATGTTGGCCGCTACTCCGCCGCGTCGGAATTCCAGGTTGTCGGCGAGGAACGACAGGGATATCCGGTCCAACCGGTCCGCGAGCAGCTGCTCGGCGAACCGGCCGGGAAAGGTCATCAGATGGTCGGTCGCAATGGATCCCGTCACAACGATGCGCATGTCAGACCCCAACGGCCCGGCGAAGGGCGTCCACGCGGTCGGTGCGTTCCCAGGTGAAGTCCGGCAGCTCACGGCCAAAGTGGCCGTACGCGGCGGTCTGGGCGTAGATCGGGCGCAGCAGGTCCAGATCGCGGATGATCGCGGCCGGCCGAAGATCGAAGACACTCGACACGGCTTCCTGGATGCGCTCGTCCGGCAGTGTTCCCGTGCCGAAGGTCTCGACGAAGAGGCCGACGGGCTCGGCCTTGCCGATGGCGTACGCGACCTGGACCTCGCAGCGCGAGGCCAGGCCCGCGGCGACCACGTTCTTCGCCACCCAGCGCATCGCGTACGCGGCGGAACGGTCGACCTTGGACGGGTCCTTGCCCGAGAAGGCGCCGCCACCGTGACGCGCCATCCCGCCGTACGTGTCGATGATGATCTTGCGACCGGTCAGGCCGGCGTCGCCCATCGGGCCGCCGATCTCGAAGCGCCCGGTCGGGTTCACCAGTAGTCGGTAACCCTCGGTCTCCAGCTTGATGCCGTCCTCGACGAGCTGGTTCAGCACGTACTCCACGACGAACTCACGGATGTCCGGGGCCAGCAGTGCGTCGAGGTCGACGTCGGCTGCGTGCTGGGAGGAGACCACCACCGTGTCCAGGCGCACCGCCTGATCGCCGTCGTACTCGATGGTGACCTGCGTCTTGCCGTCGGGGCGCAGGTAAGGGATGACCCCATCCTTGCGGACCTCGGACAGCCGGCGCGAGAGCCGGTGCGCGATGTGGATCGGCAGCGGCATCAGCTCGGGCGTCTCGTCACAGGCGTAGCCGAACATCAGGCCTTGGTCGCCCGCTCCCTGCTTGTCGAGCTCGTCACTCGGCCCCGCGCCTCCGACACGCTTCTCGAATGCGGTGTCGACGCCCTGGGCGATGTCGGGTGACTGCGCCCCGATGGACACCGACACCCCGCAGGAGGCACCGTCGAAGCCCTTCTTCGAGGAGTCGTAGCCGATGTCGAGAATGGCCTCACGAACGAGGGCGGCTATGGGGGCATAGGCCTTGGTCGTCACCTCGCCGGCTATGTGGACCAGGCCGGTGGTGATCAGGGTCTCCACAGCCACCCGCGAGGTGGGGTCCTCACGGAGCAGCGCGTCGAGGATCGTGTCACTGATCCGGTCGGCGATCTTGTCGGGATGCCCCTCGGTCACCGACTCTGAGGTGAACAGCCGCTTGCTCATGCCTGCCCCACCTCGACCGGGAAGAAGTGCGACTCGATGGCGGCGAGGGTGCGGATCTCGTCCACTTCCAGGGCCTCCATCTGGATGGACCGACCGCTCTGCTGCTCCAGCAGGAAGACGAACTCCACGAAGGACAGCGAGTCGATGAGCCGGTTCTCGATGAGGTCCAGGTCGGAGGCGATGTCGTCACGCTCCGTGTGACGGGCGAGGAGCCAGTTCTTCACCTGCTGCAGACCGTCGGACATGGTTGTTCTCCTTGAAGTGCTTTGTATGGATGAGGTGTTGGTTGCGCGGGCGACGCTGAGAGCACCGGCTGGGTCCGGAAGGCCCGGCGTGAGGGGGTAGCCCGCCGAGCCGGCATGGAGCACCGGGGCAGCCACGGCTACCGCGTAGTCCACGTCATGGCTGATGGACACGGTGATCTCGGCGATGCCGGACTCCGCGGCCATCTCGGCCGCGCCCCGGCGGAGCTCGACGAGGGGCCAGCCCCCTTCGGAACGCCGAACGACGATGTCGAGCCAGGGGAGGAATTTGCCCCGGACGCGGAGGGTCTTGAAGGCTGCCTCCTTGGCCGCTATCCGGCCGCACAGACTCAGTACGTCGAGCCCGGAGGCCGTTCCGCAGTCGGCGAGTTCGCCTGGGGTGAGCATCCGCTCGAAGAAGTCCTCGCCGTACTCGGCGAGCAGTCGGCGGACACGGGTGACGGACACGATGTCCATGCCTAGATTCGCCCAGCCCAGGCCGCCCGCCGGCGGGGCGACGGGTCGGGTCGGCACGTCAGATCGCCGGCCCGGCCGCGTTCGCGCGCAGGACGGCCTCGGTCGCCGCCTCCCAGCTGCCGTGGCGCCTGGTCAGCGCGGACAGCCAGCGTTCGAGGCCGAACGCGGCGCAGCTGGTGAAGGCCGGGCTGCCGCTCGACTCCAGCGTGATCTCGCAGCGGTCTCCGAAGAAGTTGCGGTGGGTGTTGACCGAGGCGATCGCCAGGTCCTCGTACAGGAACTCGTGCTTGACCGGGGTGAGGCGCTGGAGCACCGCCTTCGAGCTGCCCTTGTCGAAGAACGGGTCGCAGGCGGCCTCCTTGCGCAGAGGCAGGTCCAGCGCCTCGGCGAAGGCCTGGATGCGCGAGGTGAAGCGGGTGAGGTGGGACTCTGCGTGCTCGCGGGTCCCGATCGCGACCACCTCCCGCATGCGGAAACCGAGTTGCCGGCGCAGGCCCTCGTAGTGCTCCTCCTTGCGGAAGCACCAGCCGACGACGGTGATCAGGGTGTCGTCCGCGACCTGGCGACCCTGGTGGTCGATGTAGACGGCGTAGCAGGACGCGGAGGGGAGTCCGAGGGCCGCCGGCTGGAGGGCGGTGCAGGGGAAGCAACCGCTGTCCGTACAGAACTCGTCGGTCTCCCGTGCGGACAGGTCGAGCGGGGCGGCGACGACGGCCTGGTGAGGGAAGTTGTCGTAGTAGTCGAGCCGGGCCAGGTCGGCGGCCGGCAGCAGCGGAGGCATGGTCATCGGGCGGGCGCCCGCGCTCACACCCCAGCCCTCGAAGGTGTCGTCGAGGAGCCGCAGCAGGGCGGTTCCCTCGGGACCGAGGGACGGCAGGCCCCTCGATTCCCCGACGCTCGCAGGGGTTGTTGTAACGGTCATGGTGGAGTCACCTCTCGGACGACGGACGGTTCGTTCAGACGACGGGCAGTACGTCGTCGGTGAAGATTCCGGTCTTCAGGAAGAAGCCGAGCGGCTTGCGGATGGCCTTGCGCTCGTACGGACGGCGGCCCTCGTCGGCGACCAGCGCATTGCGCAGGGCCAGCGGGTCGGCGATGCCGGCGTCGCGGTAGACGTGCGGGTTGTAAAGGGAGTTGACGCTGTAGACGACGTACCGCTTGAGGTACGCCTCCACCTCGGCGAGCCGCTGGGCAGAGACGGTGTCCTTCATCCGCTTGAACAGCAGGGAGACCAGCTCCCGCCCGAAGGCGATGTGCCGGGACTCGTCTTGGTGGTGGATGCGGTTGACCTCGCGGATGGTGTGACACAGGGACTCGTCCTGCGCCATCCGCATGTTGTAGTGGTCGACGAGCTCCTCGAAGAACAGGATCCGGGCGAAGACCAGGAAGTTGTCCACCTCCGGCTCCCACGCGGAGTCGGCGCGCATGGCGGTCGAGCCGTAGATCTTGTCGCCGTAGCGGCGGCAGAACTCGGCGAAGAACCACATGTGTTCGTTTTCTTCGCCGATGAAGTGGTGGAAGAAGTCGGAGGGGACTTCGAAGCCGGGCATGTGTATCCGGCCGACCACCTCGATGAGCAGCTCACGGATGCCGTGCACGTTGAGGCTGTAGAAGTTGATGCTCTCCCACTTGGAAAGGCGGTGAATGGTCTCCTCGCCGAGCTCCTCGTAGAAGGGCGTGCCGTAGACGGTGAGCAGCTCGGGGGTCATCCACAGCTGGCCCTCTTCGAGCTTCTCGGGCCAGTCGAACTGCTGGTAGGGGTTGTAGTACTCCTCGATGGAGCGCGAGCTCAGCCGTTCCAGGACTTCCAGGAAGCGATCAGTGACGGGCAGGGGGGCGGCGATGCCCATGGAGACTCCCTCGGTGTGTGGTGGGTTGCGGCGAGCGAAGGCTCAGGGCCGGACTTCGTAAACGGCGTTGACCGGGGTCTCGGTCGCGCGCCGCCAGCGGGTGAAGCCGGCCTCCTCCGCGATGGCGCGGAACGCCTTCTCGCCGGAGTGGTTGCCGAGCGCGTGAGGACCGCGCTGGGCGACGGCCACGGGCAGGCACATCACGGCCGACAGCGCCATGAACATGCGGGCGGCGGGCGTCTGCGTGTCGATGTCCGCGGGCGAGACGTTCGACTCGACGAGCATCCACGTCCCTTCTCCGTCCAGGGACTTGTGTACGTGCTGCGCGGCGGCGACCGGGTCTCCCATGTCGTGCAGGGCGTTGAAGAAGGTGACCAGGTCGTAGCCGGAGCCGGGGTAGTCGTCGGCCGCGGCGACGTCGAAGACGACGCGGTCGGAGAGTCCGGCCTCCTCGGCAAGCTGCCGGGCGATGGAGATGGCTTCCTCGGAGTAGTCGAAGCCGTGCACGGTCGCCTGGGGGAACGCCTTCGCGATGAGCAGCGTGGTGTGCCCGACGCCGCACCCGACGTCGGCGACGGTGCCGCCGGCTGCCAGCTTGCTGGTGACCCCGTGCAGGGCGGGCAGCCAGTCGGGGACGAGCCGGTGCTCGTAGGTGGGCTGGAAGAAGCTGCCCATCCCGGTGTCCAGTGCCGGGTCGTGTTCCGCCCAGCCGACGCCGTCGCCGGAACGGTACGCGTCGACGAGCAGGTCCTCGGTGGCGTACAGCGCCTTGAGGGCGGTGAAGAAGCCCGCGGCGAACGTGACGGCTTTCGGGTCGGCCAGTACGGCCACGTGGTCGGCGGGGAGCGTGTACGTATCGGCGCTCGGGTGGCGCTCGACGTACCCGGCGCTCAGCTGTGCGTGCAGCCACTCCTCCGCGTACCGCTTGGCGATGCCGGTGCGCTCGGCGAGCCCGGCCGCGGTGAGGGGGCCGGCCTCGGCCAGCGCGCGGTACAGGCCGAGCCGTTCGCCGAGGGCGACGGTGAGCCCCCGTACGGCGGCTCCGGCATCGCTGATGACCCGTTGGTGGAACTCGTGCGTGCCGCTCATGCCGCCGCCGCCTCGGAGGTCGGAAGGTCACACGTGAACAGGAAGGAACGGGGAACGCCCGGAACGCTGCGAGCCGGAACCGGGTACGGCCAGCGGCCGAAGTCGGCGCCCGGTTCTCCCGGCTGTCGGACCTCGCGCACGTCCCAGCCGCAGTCGGCGAGGAGCTGCTCGGGGGTCTCAGTGCCGAACAGCCACGGGTTGCCGTCTTCCTTCAGGCACTTGAGGAAGGGGCGGGAGAGCGGGTTGTCCAGCGCGGCCCGGCTGATGACGTCTCCGAGCAGCACCGAGCCGGGCGCGGAGTGGGCGGCCAGCGTCGAGATCAGGTTGCGCACGGCGCCTTCCGGGAGGAAGAAGAGGAGCCCTTCGACCACCCACAACACCGGCTCGTCACTGCGCCAGCCGGCCTCCTTGAGCGGACCGGTCCAGTCCTGCGTGAGGTCCACCGGTACGGTGACGCGGGTGCGTCCGGCGGGGGCGGGTTCATCGGCGAGCATCTGCGCCTTCGCCTCCAGGAGCGCGGGGCGGTCCAGCTCGTAGACGGTCACGCCGTCGGGCCACGGGAGCCGGTAGAACCGGGTGTCCATGCCCGCGGCGAGGAACACGACCTGGCGGATGCCGTGTTCCTCGACGGCCCGGACGATCGCCCGGTCCAGGTAGGTGGTGCGGATGGCGAGGAACGGCACGGTGCCCGCCCCTGCGTAGCGCTCCAGAAGTTCGAAGCCGATCGTGTCGGCGACGGTGCGCGCGTAGGGATCGGCGAACAGCCGGTCCTCGCGGTCGGTCTCCAGGGCTCGCGCTGCGGCGGTCCACTGGGCGGTGCGGGATACGGCCTCCACAGGAGGTCTCCCTTCACATCGGGTGAGATGGGTACAAGCAGTTATGGAATCCGCAAGGGGCCCCGGTCCGGCGCGGTCAAGCCACGGATCGCACGCAGGCGACCGGGTCGTCTGCCGCGGACTTCGTCCCGGAGCGCGAGGCGTCGGGACCGGCGGGCCGGCGCTGGAAGATGCTGTGCAGGATCATGCTGAAGACGACCGCCCCGTCGCCGTCGACCAGCAGGCACTTGGGCTGCACGATGCCGGTGGTCGGGTTGAACGGTGACGGGCGGGACCCGAGGATCTCCACTCGGGCGGCGAGGACGTCTCCCGGGCGGACGGGGCGCACGTAGCGGATCTCGTCGACCCCCGGGGAGCCGGTGCACGCACTGTGGACCAGCAACCCGTCCACGTAGCGCCGCATGAACATCGAGGCGGTGTGCCAGCCGCTGGCGATCAGACCGCCGAACGGCGACCGGGCGGCGAGCTCCGGGTCCGTGTGGAAGGGCTGCGGATCGAAGCGCTTTCCGAACTCCAGCACCTCCTCGGCGGTGACGGTGATCGTGCCCAGCTCGTGGACATCACCGGTCCGGAAGTCCTCGAAGTAGCGCATCACGCGCCCCCCTTGACGTAGAGCAGTGTTTCCTTGGCGTGAACCAATCTACGAATCGTTCATTTATTTTGTCAAGCCAAAAGAAGCTTGGATAGAGCCTGTTCGATGTCCCTCCACAGGTCGTCGGGGTCCTCGATACCGACCGACATCCGCACCAGACCCGATCCGATACCGGCCGCCGCCAACGCCTCCTCACCCAGCTCTCGATGGGAGGTACTGGCCGGATGCGTCACCAGCGTCTCCACGCCACCCAGGGACAGCGCGAGCCGTGCCACCCGCACTCCCTCCACGAACACCCGCCCCGCCTCCCGGCC
Source organism: Streptomyces sp. NBC_00086 (assembly GCF_026343255.1). Classification (NCBI taxonomy): domain Bacteria; kingdom Bacillati; phylum Actinomycetota; class Actinomycetes; order Kitasatosporales; family Streptomycetaceae; genus Streptomyces; species Streptomyces sp. NBC_00086. The sequence continues at coordinate 1,887,924 of NZ_JAPELZ010000001.1, forward strand.
GCCGGCCAGTTCGAAGGAGAGCAACCCTCCCCCGCCGGAGAGCGCCTTACGGGCGGTGGCGTACGAGGGGTGGGCGGGGAGCCAGGGCCAGTGGACGGCCGTGACTGTGGGATGAGCAGCCAGCCGCGCAGACAGGACTTCGGCATTGGCGCAGTGCTCCCGCATCCGCAGGGGCAGCGTCGGGATCCCGCGCAGGGTCAGCCAGGCGGCGAACGGGTCGGCGCTAGCCCCGAGTTCGACTGTCCGCGGCCATATCTCCTGCCGCAGTCCGTCATCCGCGAAGATGGCTGCGCCCCCGAGGACGTCGGAGTGTCCGGCCAGATATTTGGTCGTGGAGTGGAGCACGATGTCGGCGCCGAGTTCGATGGGCCGGCACAGGACGGGCGACGCGAGGGAGTTGTCCACGGCGCTGACGACTCCCCGGCGCCGGGCCGCAGCCAGCAGCCCTGGCAGGTCAGGGACTTGGCCCGTCGGGTTCGCGATGGTCTCCAGCAGGAGCAGCCGGGTCCGGGGTCCTGCGGCCGCCTCGAACTCGGCCACCTCGTCACCGCTGATGTACGTGACGTCCACGCCGTAGCGGTCCGCCAGGTCAGTTAGGGCGGCGTGTGTCCCTCCGTACAAACACCGCTGCGCGATCACGTGATCGCCGGGGCGTAGCAGCGCCAGCAGGACGCCACTGATGGCTCCCATGCCCGAGGCGAAGGCTATGGCCGAAGCCCCGCCCTCCAAGTCCGCGAGGGTGTGCTCCAGGGCGCGGACGGTGGGATTGCCGCGGCGGCTGTAGACGTACTGGCCGTCGGGGCTAGCCATGGCTTCGGCCAGCTCGCTCGCGGAGTCGAAGGCGAAGGCGGACGATTGCACCAGGGGTACGGAGAGCGGCCAACTGCCGTGCGGCAAAGGCCGATTGATCACATGCACGGCACGGGTTCGGATGTCTTTGTCTTCCATGGGGTCTCCTGTCTGATGGGCCGGTCCGTCCGGCCGTCTGCGTCAGGTACGGGGAGCAGACAAGGGGTCGCCCGATGTCCTGGGAGGACATCGGGCGACCCCTTGTCGAGTACGGACGAGCCCGTACGTCACACCCCGGCGGTCTCGCTTTGCGGCGCGGGGGCGGCTGCGGTCGCCGCAGCCTTGTCTCCCTTCATGACGAGAAGAGTGATCACGGCGCCAGCGGCCGCGATGGCGGCGGCACCGAGGAACGCGGCACTGAAGCCGTCGGTGAGGGCGGGCAGGTTGCCGAGCTCACCGGCCCCCTGCGTGGTGGCAAGAGCGGTCAGAGCGGCAAGGCCGAGGGCCGAGCCCACGTTGTACGTGGTGTTGACGATGCCCGAGGCCAGACCTGCCTGCTCCTGGGGAGCTCCGGACATGGCGGCGATCATCGCAGGGATGTAGGCGAGCGCCATGCCGAGCGCGGCGACGAGCGAGGCCGGGAGGACATCGACCAGGAAGGTGCCAGTCGGCTCCACCGCCGACAGCCAGACCAGGCCTGCGGCGAGGGCCAAGAGGCCGGCGACGATCAGCGGCTTCGCACCGAACTTGCCCATGAGGCGTGCGGTAATCGCCGTCATGAAGATCATCAACAGGACGGTCATGGGGAGCAGGGCGGCGCCGGACGCGAATGCGCCGTAGTTGAGGACCTGCTGCAGATACAGGTTGAGGAAGTACCACATCGGGATCCACGCCGCACCGAGCAGCGTCATCGCGAGGTTGGCCGAGCCGAGACGCGGGACCCGCCAGACGCTGAGCGGCATGAGCGGCTCACGGATGGACTTCTGAATCACGAAGAAGGCGGCGAGCAGAACGGCCGCACCGATCAGCTCCAGGACTGTGGCGGTGGAGCCCCAGCCCACCTCGGGCGCCCGGACGACAGCGAACACGGCGAGCGCGAGACCCGCAGTGACGGCGACCGCACCCAGGACATCCACAGAACCGCGTCGGGACGCAACGTCCGGCAGCAGCTTGGTGGCGGCGAGGGTCGCGAGACCGATCGGGATGTAGATGATGAAAACCCACTGCCAACTCATCCACTCGGTGAAGACACCACCGAGGAATACACCCGCAGTACCGCCGGCGGGAGCAGCGGCGCCGTACAGCGCCATCGCCTTGCCGAGCTCCTTGGGGTCGTGCATGAAGAGCATCATCAGCAGGGTCATGGCGGCGGGTGCGATCAGCGCGCCGCCAATGCCCTGGACGGCACGGCCCACGATCTCGACCGTAGCTGTCTGCGCGGCGGCCGCGACGATCGAACCGACGATCATGGTCGCCCATCCGGCGGCGAAGATCTTGCGAGCTCCGACGAGGTCGGAGAGACGACCGCCGAGCAGGAGTAATCCGCCGAACACGATGACGTAGGCGTTGAAGACCCACTGCAGCTCGCCCTGCGAGAAGCCGAGGTCCTTCTGCATCTCGGGGAGTGCGACTCCGATGATGGAGGTGTCCATGATGACCATGAACTGCGCGGCGGCAAGCACGGCAAGTGCCCACCAGCGCCGGGGATTGACGGTTGACATTGCCCTGACCCTTCTCTGCATCATACCCCTAGGGGGTACCTTCGCGGAGCAACGTAGCATACCCATGGGGGGTATGTAAGAGCGAAGTGAGGGCGATTGCAGGGTGAGGGAATCGAACTCCGGCAGGTTGTGCCGCCTCCACTGCCACGCGGGCCCATGGCCGGTCCGATTGAAGGCGACGCGGGCGGAACGCGGACGGACGCCTGCAGCTGGTGCACTCCGCCCGCTGACGAACGGCACCGACCCAGGGAGCACCGCACCGTGCGGTGCTCCCCGCCGTATTGCACCTCAGCCAGTGAGTGCGGCCTGCCAGCCCGGTGCCCGCAGGTGCCCGCCGCGCTCCAGGGCCGCTACGGCCCCCGCACAACCCGCGCCGGTCGCGGCCAGGACAACCCACGGCAGCCACGGCAGCCCGGTGTCGAACATTGCCCCCACCGCGAGGTTGCCCGCCGCGATGGCGATGCCGGAGGCGGTGTTGTAGGCGCCGTAGTAGGTGGCGACCAGCCGGTCCCCCGCAAGGCGTACGACCGTGTCCATCTCGAAGGGGTAGAGCAGGGCACCGCCCCACGCCAACAGTGCCGCGCACAGCGCAAGCCCAGCCACCCCCACCGCAAGGCCGACAGCCCCCTCATGCGGGCCGGGCAGCAGCGGCAGGAACGCCGCGCCCATGACGGCCAGCCCCCAGACGATCGCCCGGGGCCCGCTCAGGGTGCGCTTGGCCCAGGCCGTCAGCTTGAGCTGCCCGGACAGGGCTGCGAGGGCCGACACGGCGAACACGGCTCCCGTGACGAGGCCGGTCTGCGGGCCGAACAGTTCCCGGGCCCGTAGCGGCAGGGCCAGGTACACCTGGAAAGCCAGGACGTACGAGCCGGACATGGCCGCGGCGAACAGCAGGAACGGCCGGTTCGCGGCGATGGACCGCCAGTCCGCGAGCACCGCCCGCCACGCCGACTCCGCACTACGGTCGGACGGTGGACGGGTGGGCAGCGCCCGCGCCTGGAGCAGGGCCAAGGCGCCGAAGATGACCGCCGAGGCCGCACACACCGCCCTGAAGTCCCAGGCCAGCAACGCGAGCCCGGCCAGCGGGCCGATGAGGATGCCGGCCTGGTAAAAAACGTTGAACGCGGCGAACGCCTCCACCCGGCGCTCCTCACCGGCCTCGGCCGCCAGGTAAGCCCGCACCGCCGGGTTGAACAGGGCCCCGGCCAGCCCGGTGAGCGCCGAGGCGACGATCAGCGCGGGCAGCGACTGCACCATCCCCAGCAGTGCGAAGGCCACCGTGCGCAGGCCGCATCCGGCGAGGATCATCGGCTTGCAGCCGTAGCGGTCGGCGAGGGTTCCGCCGACCAGGAACATTCCCTGCTGGGACAGGTTCCGTACGCCGAGGACCAGGCCGACGGCCCAGGCGGCCAAACCGAGTCCGTGGGCGAGATGGTCGGCGAGGTAGGGCATCAGCATGTAGAAGCCCAGGTTGATGGCGAACTGGTTGGCCATCAACAACCGCACGCTCGGGTCGAAGGAGGCGACCTGCGCCCGCAGCGCCTTCACCGGGCGCCCGCGGTACGGATCGCGCGGGGTCCGGGCTTCCGGCCGAGCGGGTCGCGGACCTGAGTGGACCGGGTCCAGCCCGTCACCGTGCACGCATCCGGGGCCGCGATTTCCTCGGGCTCCGCCGCGGGCTCTGCGCCGAGAATGCCCTGTTCCGCGCACCAGGCGTCGTTGTAGACGGTCTCCAGGTAGCGGTGCGGTCCGTCGGGGAACACGGCTGCGATCCGGGTTCCGGGCGGCATGGTCCTTGCTGCCCATCCTGCGACGAGCGCGACCGCGCCCACGCTCCAGCCGCCCGAGGCGTAGTGCCTGCGGGCCAGGCGGCGGCAGGCCCATACCGCTTCGCCCGGGGCCACCCAGTGGACCTCGGCGAAGGCCTTGTAGTCGACGTTGGCGGGGTGAATGCTGGAGCCGAGCCCGCGCATCAGCCGCGGACCTGCGGGCTGGCCGAAGATCGCCGAGTTGATGGAGTCCACGCCGATCAGCCGAAGTCCGGGCGAGTGCTCCCGCAGTCCCGCCGCGATCCCGGCGGAGTGGCCGCCGGTGCCGACCGCCGTGACCAGGACATCGATCCGGCCCAGTTGCGCGATCAGCTCGGCGGCCAGCGGCCGGTAGGCGCCGACGTTGTCCGGGTTGCTGTACTGATCCGGGCAGTACGCGCCAGGAGCTGCGGTCAGGAGTTCGGCGACCCTCTCCCGGCGGGCCTCCTGCCAGCCGCCCGTCGGATGCGGAGTTTCGACCTGGTCGACGTACGCGCCGAGCGCCGTGAGCAGGCGGACCACGGCTGGCTCCATGCCCGGATCGGAGACGACGGTGACCGGATGACCGTAGGTCAGCCCGGCCAGCGTCAGCCCGAGACCAAGGGTTCCGCTGGAGGACTCGACGATGGGCGCACCAGGCAGCAGATCGCCGCGCAGGCGTGCTTGGCGGACCATGTGGAGCCCCGGGCGGTCTTTGATGCCGCCGGGATTCGCGCCTTCGAGCTTGGCGAAGAAGCCGCGGCCGGGCGGGGCGAAGGGCTCGTCGATCCACAGGACCGGGGTGTTGCCGACCAGCTGTGCGGGCCGGCGGGCGATAACGGGCACCGGAGCGTGAGCTGCCGGGGAGAGCGGACCGAAGTCTTCGAGCAGGGGAAGGCGGTTCATGTGCGTACGGCTCCTACACGCCGCCGGTGTACGGAGGCGCGGGGTAGGCAGGTCGAAAGGCGCGCGTGCACACCCCAGCCCTCCACACCCGGGACGATCACCGGTGGAGGTCAGGGGTGCGGGCGTGCTTCTACTGCCGCCAGACGCAGTTCAGCGCGAGATCGACGCCGCTGCCCGGCGGGCCGGCCTCACGTGAGGCCGCCCATCCGACCGCCAGGTCTGGACAGGGTTCATCGGGAATCGGGACGAGCACGACTGCGGCCACCGCAGGCATCGCCACGGCCTTCGCTCCGTCAGAGCGCGGCCTGTCCACAGCGTGATCGATATGCTTTTCCGAGCCGTGCTGATGCGCAGGACCCGAGGAGAACGCCGACAGGACCAGGCCCTGGCGAAGGTCATGCTGTGGACCGGCGGCCAGCACCGTGGTGTGCGGCCCCGCGAAAGCAGGGGTGTGTGCGCCCGCGGCCACATGCGCCGCGATCAGCAGAACGAGTGCGGGCAGAAGGACGTTGCGGGCCCGCCGCACTGCTTCCTGGGAAATCCGCCAGCACCCGATCACATCCCTCAAAGTAGTCGAGCAACTGCAAGGCGTCACGTTTCTGCGGGTCGGATACCCCCGTACGTGGGTAGGTCCAGCACGGGCATTGCCTGTCCCGTGTAGCCGTCGGCGGCTTCGTGGACCGCCGGGCTCGGCCCTCCAGACGCGATGCGAGGGGGCTGCGGCGGGGCGGGCCCGCCGCAGCCCCCTCGCATCGGTGTCGGGTCAGTACGCGTGGCCGTCGCTGTGATCCGACTGCGGCGTCTTCGCGGTCGGCTTGGTGGCAGGCGTGACCCTCGCGCCGGGAGTGCTGCCCGTGGTGGGGGCATTGGTGGGGGCGTGGTCATCTGCGGCCGGCTGCTCCGCGGTGCCGTGGCTGTGCCCGCCGGCCGGAATGTCGTGCATCGAGGACGCGACCTGCCGTAGGCCGAGGAAGGCAAGGGCTGCGGCCACCATGACGGCCCGGCCGACGAGGCCGAAGATGCGCTGCCAGGGGTGTCGGCGGCTTCGATGACGTAGGCGATGGCGAGGAGGAGTCCGATGGGGGGCAAGGGCCGTTACCCGGTCGGGGAAGTCGTCGAAGTACTGAAGGCCGCAGCTGAGCATCCGATGCCGAACGAGAGCATCAGGGAGGCACCGATGACCACCGTCATCCGCGAAGGCCCGGGGCGCTCGCGGGTGAGGAGGAACTCGTTGACGACGGTGGCGGCGAGGAAGACCAGGACGCCGTAGAGGGCGATGCGGGCAGGGTCGAGCGGGTGGTGGACGACGGCGCCGCTGATCAGGCAAGCGCCGACGAAGTATCCGACGTAGCCGCGGTAGCGGGCGGCCAGTGAACGCTTGCGGGCCTGGTGTGAGCGTTGTTTGCGACGGGCGGCGCGTCCTTCGGCGGGCGCGGGCGGCCGGCTGTGGGTGGGCCGGGAGTCCAGGAGCTGGGGTGATGTCACGGGCATGTTCTTTCTGGTGGCATGCGTGGCTCATCGCGGGCGCGCGCCAGAGCAGGCGGCTGCTGGGCCAGGCGAAAGTGCAGGACTGATCGGGCAGAAATCCCGGGTCTACACCTGCTGCACCACGGAACGGCCGGTGCGGCGTTCAGCGCGGGCGGGTCAGTGTCCGGTGTTCGTGTGGCCCCCTTGGTGCACGGTGGTCCAGGTGCGGCCGCCGTCCTTGGATTCGTGGACGGCGTCGTTGCTGTCGGCGGCCAGGAGGTGGTCGGGGCCGGCCGCGGTCAGTACGGCACCCTGCACGCCGCCCGGGAGGCGGCCGCGTTCTTTCCAGGAGGTCCCGTCGCCACCGGAGAGGACCTTGCCGTCCGTGGTGAGGGCGATCAGCTGCCCGGGAGTCGGCAGCTCCACGGCGGCCAGGGCCGGCGTGCCTGGGACCGGCTGGAAGGTGGCGCCGCTGTCGGTGCTGTGCAGCAGCCCGTCACGGCTGGTCGCCCACACTTCCTGCGGCGTCTCGGCGTGGGCGGCGAGGTCCCCGGCCGAGATCCGCGCGCGCCGCTCCCAGGTGGCGCCGGCGTCTGTGCTGGCCCAGATCTGCGAGGTCTGGCTGTCGAGGCCGTAGAGGGTGGGGCCGGCCTGCTGGAGGGAGTGGAAGTCGGCTTCGCCTGCGGCGGAGACGGTGGTCCAGGTATGGCCGGTGTCGGTACTGCGGATCAGTCCCAGATGCGGTGAGGTGGCGGCGGGGTCGGTGGGTGAGGGGTGGCCGCTGGCGAGGAAGGTGCGCGGGCCGGTGATGGTGAAGCCCATCGTGTCCTGGTAGCGGTCGGCGATCCGTACGGCGCCTGCGGGGGTGAGGCGGAAGACGCCGAGGTGCCCGGCGGCGTAGAGGGTGCCGTCGGCCGGGTCGACGCCCAGGCCGTGCAGGTGCCCGGTTCCCGGGTCGGGGTCGCTCGCTGCGCCGACGTTGCCCTGTGCGGGCGTGATCTCGGTGGTTGAGCAGGCAGTCAGCAGCAGGACGCCGGACGCCGTGGCGGCCGCGAGCGCGGCTATGCGGAAGCGGATGGTCATGTGTGAGGTCCAGAACGCTTGAAGGGGAAGAAGGGCTGGCTGACCCGGGTGCGGGCAGCTGTTGCTGGCTGCCCGCACCCGGGGTGTGCTGATGCGGGTCAGCTCTTCCCGAGGAGCGTGTTCATCCGGGCGATCTCCGCGCTCTGGGAGGTGATGATCGCCTGGGCCATGTCCTTGGCGGGCTGGTAGGTGCCGTCGGCCTGCTCGGTCTTGGCCATGGCGACGGCGCCTTCGTGATGCTTGACCATCATCGTCAGGAAGGCCGTGTCGAACGCCTTGTCCGAGGAGGCTTCGAGCTGCTTCATCTCTTCGGCCGTCATCATCCCGGACATGTCGTGCCCGCCGTGGCCGGCATCCTCGGCGGGGACCTTCTCGCCCCAGGAGGTCAGCCAGCCGGAGAGGGTCTCGATCTCCGGGTCCTGGGCCTTCTTGATCTCATCGGCCAGCTTCTTCACCTCAGCCGACTCGGCGCGCGTCGTGGCGAGGTCGGCCATCTCGATGGCCTGGCGGTGGTGGGGGATCATCCCCTGCGCAAACGCGGTGTCGGCGGCGTTGTGGTCGCCCTGCTGCGCGGGGGCGGAGGCGGAAGGGGAGGCGGTGTTGTGCCCGTTGTGGGCCGAGCCGCTGTCGTTTCCGTTGCCGTTGCCGCCACAGGCGGCGAGGACGAGGGCGGCGGTGGCGGCCGCGGTCACGGCGGTGACGCGGCGGATCAGGGAACGCTTCCTGGTCATGGTGCAACTCCTGCTGTGGGGCACGCGCGCGTCGGCGGGCGTGCGGAAGTAGGGCGGGGCCGAGAGGCTGGTCGGCCCTCTGGGGGCCGGGCATGCCGGGGCCGCCCTATATGCGCAGGAGTTGCAGTTCGCTCAGTGACGGCGGCGCCCGCCCGCAGGCGGTGGCGTCGGGGATGGCCCCGTGCGCAGGGACCGCCTGGGCTTCGGCGTGGCCGGGCAGGACCGCAGGCGCGGGCAGAACCGGGGCGCCGACCGTGCCGGTGGCCGCGCACGTCGCATCTGCGTGCTCCGTGTGCCCGCCGCCTCCGCCGCCTGCCGGATCGCCGGCATGGACGCAGCCGTCCTGGCACGCGGCATCGTCGGCGACCGCCTTCTCGTGGCCGACGGCCGACACGTGGTGGGAAGCGACCCCCGCGTGCGTAGCGGCCGATGCGGGGGCGGGCCCCAGGCCGTGCATGGCCACCAGCCCCGCCAGTACGACCAGAACAAGGAGCAGGTAGGAGCGCAGCCCGAAGGGCTTCACCGCTCGCATCACCTGACCTTCCATGCCCGCATCGTAAGCGCCCGCCTCGGCGGGTGCGAGGCGAGGGGCCCGAACGACAACCCCTTGAGGTATACCCCTGGGGGGTATACAGTGGATGTTGTGAGCCCGCGGGGACGGGGTCACACTGGACGGGATTGGGGATGACGGCCATGGACCACAACGCACACCACACCAGCACCGCGCACGACCACGCCGCGCACCAGGCGCACGCGGGTCACGCCGGTCACCAGATGGGCGGGGTGACGTGGGGGGCCGCGGCGAAGGCGACGCTGCACTGCCTGACCGGGTGCGCCATCGGCGAGATCCTCGGCATGGTCATCGGCACCGCCCTGATGTGGGGCAACGTTCAGACGATGATCCTGGCGATCGCGCTGGCGTTCGTCTTCGGCTACTCCTTCACCCTGTTCGCGGTCCGCAAGGCTGGCCTGGACTTCAAGACGGCCGTGAAGGTCGCGCTGGCCGCCGACACCGTCTCGATCGCGGTGATGGAGCTCGTCGACAACGGCATCATCGCCGTGGTCCCCGGCGCGATGGACGCCCACCTGTCGGACACCCTGTTCTGGACGGCTCTGCTGGGCGGCTTCGCCGTCGCCTTCCTGATCACCACGCCCGTGAACAAGTTGATGATCGGCCGCGGCAAGGGCCACGCCGTCGTCCACGCCTACCACTGACCACAGCCGTACGGCACCGGCGCCCGGCCGCACCTCACGGTGCGGCCGGGCGCGGTCGCGTCCAGGGGCGGAGGCTGGAGGTACCGGGGGCTTCGACGGCGGCCGTCCCGGTCCGCCGGCCCCGCGGGGAACGGAGGCACCGACGATGTCCAGCACCGTCAAGGACATGCTCGCCACCTACCCGGCCGACCTCGGCGACATCGACCAGGCCAAACTCACCGCCTGCATCGAGCAGTGCATCGCCTGCGCCCAGGCGTGTACCGCCTGTGCGGACGCCTGCCTGTCCGAGGGCATGGTCGGCGACCTCGCCAAGTGCATCCGTACAGACATGGACTGCGCCGACATCTGCACCGCCACCGCCGCGGTCCTCTCCCGCCACACCGGCTATGACGCCAACATCACCGCCGCGATGCTGAAGGCGTGCGCCACGGTCTGCAAGGCGTGCGCCGACGAATGCGGCCAGCACGCGGACATGCACGAGCACTGCCGCATCTGCGCCGAAGCCTGCCGCTCCTGCGAGACGGCGTGCAACGAACTCCTCGGCGCCCTCGGCTGACCAGCCCGGGGCCAGTCAGCGCGGCTGCGGGATCTGCTCGCGCTGGCGGCGGCGCCCGTAGCGGGTCATCCCGCGCGGCTTGAACACCGACAAGGCCGCGGCCGTGAGCAACACCAGCAGGGCCGCGGCCGCGTCCGCGATCAGCTGGATACGCATGCCCTCCATCTCACCGCCCGCAAGGGCCGCCCGTGCGGCCGCGTCCGCGAGGTGACCGACCGGCTGCATGTGGACCAGCAGCAAAACGGTCGCGACCACAGTGATCAGGAGCTTCGCGATGACCCAGTAATAGCGCAGCAGCCCCCACACCGTGCCGGCCGACTGCACCAGGCCGGTCAGTAGGCAGGCGGCGCTGAACGGCACGATCACATACCAGCCGACCACATCCATCGCGAGGTAGGCGCCCCGCACCGTCTGGGGCGAGCTAGCGGCCAGCCCGGCGACGGCGAGGGCGAGGAATGCCGCGACCGCGCCCAGCCAGCCGACCGACGCGGTGACGTGAAGGGTGAGCGCGAGCTTGCGCAGCCGCGGCGGGAACGGGCTCACGACCCGTGCCCCGCCATGCCGCCGCCGGCCAGGTGCACGACCACGAACACCACGATCAGCACGACGGCCACCACTACGGACACCTTCACCCAGCGCGGCGCCCCCTCGCCGTCGTCATCGTGACGGTCCGGTGAGCCTGCCATGACGCCTCCCGATTTTTCGAGACACCCTGTCTCTATCTAAAACTGAGTGTATGCCCTGTGGACGTCCGTATCCTGGGTGGGTGCCCAAGCTGTGGAACGAGACGATCGACGCGCACCGCGCCGCCGTGCGCGAGGCGATCCTGGACACCACCGCGAAACTGGTGGCCGACGGCGGCCTGCGGTCGGTGACCATGTCCCAGATCGCCGAGCAGACCGGCATCGGCCGGGCCACCCTCTACAAGTACTTCTCCGACGTCGAAGCAGTGCTGCTGGCCTGGCACGAACGCCAGGTCACAGCCCACCTCCAGCAACTCGCTGGCCTCCGCGACCAGACCGGAACGGCCATGGAACGCCTGACGGCGGTATTGGTGGCATACGCGGGCATCGCCCGGCAGCGGCACGGCGGAGAACTCGCCGCCCTCCTGCATCAGGGCGAGCACGTCACCCACGCCGAGCGGCACCTGCACGGCATGCTCCAGCACCTGATCGCCGAAGCGACCGAAGCCGGTGACCTGCGCTCGGACGTCCCACCCGCCGAGCTCGCCCAGTACTGCCTCCACGCCCTGACCGCCGCGGCCACCCTCACTTCCCAGGCCGCGGTGACCCGCCTGGTCGCCGTCACCCTCGACGGCCTGCGCCCGGTTCCCTGAACCCGCCAGGTCACCGCTTCGTGTGATCGACAAAGGGGTCGCCGGACAGCACCTCCCGGCCGCCGGATAGGGTCACGGTGTGATCACGGCCCGCCAAGCGTTCAGCACGACGCGGACCCGCCGCCCGGCGGGCCCGCTGCGGCTGCTGTGGCTGGCCGCGCTGCTGTTCGCGTTCCTCTACACCCACGCAGCCGGAGCCGACAGCGCCACCGCGCACGTCACCGGCGACGCCGCGGCGGTCCCCCATCTGGCGGCCGCCGGCGCCGGTGACCTCTCTCACCACGAGGCCCAGCGGCCCGACCACCACGACGGCGACGCCGACGGCGGCCACTCGCATCCCGCGGAGGCGTGCGCCACCGCACACCCGCAGCAGGGCCATGACCTGCCCGGCCCGCACCTGACCGCCGTCGCCGTGCGGACTGCCGCCTTCGCCGCGATGACACCGCAGCAGTGGACCCAGATCCCGCCCTGCGGTCTACCTCCGTCGCACAGTTCCCTCGGTTCAGTGGTGCAACAGGTGTAGATCCGGGCCTTTTGCCCCGTTCTGCCCTGAATCTCATCGCCGCGGACCGCTGCCACCATGGCCGGCCGGGTGATGAGCCACGCACGCACCCAAGGAACCCGTACACATGGCATCCGCCCAGCTCCTCGACGCCCACACCCCGCAGACCCCGCCGCAGGCTCCTACCGCCGGGAGGGCCGCCCGGCGCAAGGCCCAGTCCTCCCGCAAGCGGTCACTGGCCGCCCGCTACCTCGGCTACGTCGGCTACTTCGTCGGTGCCGGCCTCATCAGCGGCGCCGTCGTCCACCACCCCCTCGACCCCGACCGCTACACCCGCATCGCCGCCTACGGCGCGCTCGTCTTCCTCGCTGCGACCGTCCTCAACGAGTTCCTCCTCACCCGCGAGCGGCCCGGCCTGCCGCGCATGCTCGTGGTGATCGGCTCCTCGCTGCTGCTGTCGTTCGGCATCGGCATGCTCAGCGGCGGCCTCCAGCACTTCGACGACTTCCCCGCCCGCGGCGCCGTCCTCGTACCCGCCGGCATCCTCGTCTCCTTCACCGCCTACGTCGTCAAGGACGCCGAGACCCCCACCCGCCGCATCTTCAGCCCCCTGGGCCTGACCGTTCTGGCGGTGGCGGCTCTCGCCTTCTTCGGACTGCGCGAAGTCGCGGCTTCCATGGAGACCGAGACCGCGCCCGGCGGCGGCCACAACCACGGCACCGCGGAAGAGCCCGCCGCGGATGACCACGCCCCCACAACCAGCCCCTCCCCGGCCACCACCCCGGTAACGGGTACCTCCACCCAGCCCAAGCCCGCCGCCACCATCCCGCCTCACAACGACGGACACACCGGCCACTGAATGCCAAGGCTGTCCGCGCGGTCAGTCCTCGCCACCCACCGCGCATTGCCGAGGCCCCCGATGTACGGCCGTGGGTCAGCCGGCGAGGCGCGCGGTGTACTCGCCCGCTGCTTCCACGACCGCGACGAGAGCAGCGGTGTCGGAGTCGGAGCCCTCCTCCAGGACGACGACGCTGCGTCCGGCCCGCACGTCGGTTGCGGCGGAGCGGACCTGGGCGAGTTCCTCCAGCTCGTCGTCGATGAGCAGACCGCAGCTGCCGCAGTGCATGCCCTCGATCAACAGCACCACCTGCTCACCGGTCTCAGCCCCGGTCTTCTTCTTGCGGCTGAACAGCTTCATTACGCGTCCTTCTTGAACTCGATGGCGCCGGTCTGCATGCCCATGGCGCAGGAGAAGCGGAGGGTGCCGGGCTTGCGCGTACCAAGGTCGATCTCGGTGTCGCCGTCCCGCTTGACGATCTCCTGGACCCCGAGCTCGGGGATGGTGAAGGCGCGGGCGCAACCGCCGGAGTCCTTGCCCCGCAGTACCAGCGTGGTGGGCACACCAGCCTTCGCTGTGAACTGCGTGGGGAGGTAAAAGTCCGTCACCGTCAGGATGACCGTCTGCTCCCCGGATGCGCCGATGCGTACCGGGGCGGCTTCTCCGGTCGCCGTTCCGCCGTTGCCATCACCGCTTCCGTCACCACCCTCGACGATGAACGGCCCGTTAGCCACCGACTGCTTGCCGGGCGTGTTGAACGACACCCAACCGCCCGCCTGCAAGGCGGAGCCCATCGTCCAGGCCGCCACACTCAGCACCACCACACCGGTGAGCACGGCCAGTTTCCCCGACAGTGCCTGGCTGCTCCGCCGAAACAGGTACCCGAGCACGGCGAACAGCGGCGCAGTCCCGACGACGAAACCGGCCATCACCGCGGCGCCGGCCACCGGCGACCCCGAGGTGACGGCAAGCAGTTCCATCGACAGGGTCACCCCGCAGGGCACCAGCACGGTCGCGAAGCCGAGCAGCGCCGGAGCGGCACCCGAATCGGTCTTCGCGCTGCGCCGCATCAGCCGCCCGAACGACGAGGGCGTACGCGGCAGCAGCCGTCCCACCCACTTCACCCCGAACAGATCCAGCGCGAACAGCACCATGAGCAGCCCCGCCACCAGCAGAAGCACCGCCTGGGTACGGGGTCTGGGCTGCAGCGCGTTGCCGAAGACGCCCAGCAGCGCGCCGAGCAGGGTATGGGAGACCAGCTTCCCGGCCAGGAACGCCCCGACCGGAGCCAACGACGCGACACCCTCGGGCTCGAGACGCGCGGAGCGGGCCGCTTTGGCCGCGGCCCTGGGGAAAGGCTTCGGGGCGAGGCTGCGGCGGCGGGTGACGGCCCCGGCCAGCAGGCCCCCCTGGACGGCGGCGCACGAGGCACCACCGGCGAGGAGACCGGTGCTCGCACCGGTGATCAGCAAAGCGACGGACGACGGCATTCGTCGTACTCCTGTTCTGCGACGAAGACACGCGCACACGGAAGATCTCGGGCGTGCCGAAGAGGACATGAGAGATCACGGCGTCCCGCGAGGCTAACGATCACGCCTCACGAGCAGCTGGCCGTCACGTCCGTGATACGCACAACCGGTACAGATCAGGAGGGTCGGCCGACGAGGGCGGAGCCTTGGGCCGGGCCGCCAGGAGCGCGGGAGCGCAGCTCATCAGGCGCGACTCGACCATGGGCACCGGAGCCGCCGGACTGTCCTGCGCCGGGACGCCCTTCGGCGCCACGCACTGCTCCGTAGCCACCGGGCAGCCCGAGCCATGGCCGGGTACCTCGGCCACAATCTCCGCCCCGGCATGCCCCACGGCCATCACCTGCGCGGGCATGTCCATCGGCCCCGGCATCGCCATGGCCATCGCTGGACGCGCCAGCCCTGACAGGCAGGCGAACAGCGCACACACCAGCAGCGCCCCGGACCACGTCCGGAGCGACAGGGGCAGACGCTGCAGCATGCGAATGATGCTAGCCATCGCCGGCAGCCGCTCGTCGGCCAGGGGCTCAGGTGCGGCCTCGGGGGATGGCCTTGGCGCCGCCGCATGGGCGGAGCGAGAGCTGAGGCACGTCGACGTTGGCACCCTGGCCGACGCGTCCTCAGATGAGGCCGTTGACCTGATAACAAAGCGGTGACCGCATGTGCTGCTCACCGCCAGCCCTCTCCTGGCCGCAGCCAAGGGGGACCGATACCCCTGCACCTTCCCCTGCCGGAGACACGGGAACACTTCAGCCCGGACGGCCAGGCTAGTACGGGCAGTCGTACGCCCGGCGGCCTCCTACTCGGATGATCGCGAAATGGCCAGCACCCGTCACAGGCCGACCGGCAAGCGTCCACGGCGGCCACCAACGAACGACTGCGAGCCTAGCCACCACAGGCGGCCATGCATACGTCTGTCCGAATCTTCATCGTCGCCGGCCACCCCCCTTCCACCCGCGCCAGGCGGAGTGGGGCTGCGAGCATGCCTGTGCAGGCATTCGCACGGTGGGGAGTTCAGGTGCCACGAGAGCTCAACGAACGGCAGCAACAGGTGCTGCAATGGGTCGCCCGAGGCTGCCCTGACGGCGTGTGGGAAGGAACCGGGCACAAACTCAGCTGCCAAGCCCTGCACAGCCGCGGACTGGTCAAAGTCTCCAGGCGCCAGGGGCAATGGTCCGTCGCCCTCACCAAGGCCGGCCAGCAATACCTGGACCACGGATCCCATCCGCCGGAACAGCCTCGCGGCAAAGACACCGCTCCCGCACCGCAGACTGGAATCCAGCCACCCGACGTGGCCAAGAGCAAAAAGTCCAGCGGCCAGGCGGCTGCGCCCGTACCGGTTCAGCGAACGAGCTCCCTTCCGCGGAAGAAGGCCAAGACCGTCACGGAGCAGCTCCTGGAAGAGCTCGCCGAAGCCGGCGGCCGCGTCGTCAAACGCGAAGCCACCGGTCGGGAGACCGAGAAATGGCCGGTCCGTGTTGCCGCCGCACGGCGGTCGGGAAAGATCCCTGCAACCAAGCAACTGCACGCCGGCTGGTGCCGCGACGGATACGAAATCCGGCTCGTCGACACCCCCGCATGGCGATTGGCCGTACTGCCACCCGTCCCCGTACCGGCACGGCTCCCCACTCCACACCCCGTGGTCAGAGCTCTGCAGGCGCACCCCCAGCCCATGGCGCTGACCAAAGCCGTGCAGAGCAGAGCCCTCCGCCTCATCCACGCATTGCTCACCGCAACGCAGAGGCTGGGATTTACCAGCGCGTTCGGCACGGCCGAGAGTGCACCCGCGCCACATCGCAGACGAAACGGCCCTCCCCACTTCACCATCACCGCCCAGGGCCAGCGATGCGATTTCCTCATCCTGCAAGAACAGGACCGGACCGACCACATCCCCACGAAGAAGGAGCTCTCGGACGCCGAGAAGCACTCCTGGGTGCGGATTCCTCGGTACGACCACTCCCCCGCTGAGCGCCTGAGATTCTGTGTCAGTGGCGGGCTGCCACACAGGGCCGGGGAATGGGCCGATACGACTTCACGCCCCCTTGAGGATCAGCTCGCCGAAATCGTGCAGGAAGTAGGACTTCGAGGCGAGGCAGCCGAACGCAAACGACTGGCCGACCTGGAGGCGGCACGGGAAAAGCGGCTGCAATGGGAAGCCGCGATGCAACGGGCAAAGATCGACTTCGCCGAGGCAGACCGAGTCCAGCACCTCGAAGCCCAGGAACAAGCATGGCGCCGTGCAGCGGGCCTGGCCGAGTACGTCGACGCCCTCCGACTCCACGCAGAGACCTTGGCGACCGGGCCAGAGAGGGACGGAGCCGAGGCATGGATCGCCTGGGCTACCGACCACGTGGAGCGCCTGAACCCGCTCAACGGGACGCTCCGCCTGCCCGACATTCCCGAACCTCGCGCCAGCGACCTGCAGCCGTTCCTGCACGGATGGAACCCCTACGGTCCCGCCTACTAGTCGCGAGCCCCCTCTGACTATCACAGAGCGTAATCGGAGAGAAGGAGGTGGATCGCGGGTCTGACGCCGACCGACTCGGTCGCCGACTACCGGAAAGGGCGCCTCCCGCAGCGAGATCACAATCTGCTGCGGGACGCGCCCTTCCACGCCTGACGGCCCGTCAGAGATCGCCGACGGCGTGCGTCAAACGTGCGTCACGAGCGTCAAATCTGCGTCAAGATATCGCCCGTAACGCCCACAGCGCACATAACGCACACTGCCTTAACCCGCAGGTCAGACGCCCTTTCCAACGGGCTCAAGGATCGCGACGCACTCGACATGATGGGTCGTCAGAAACAGATCCAACCAAAACAGGTGGAAGAAAACCACAGGTCAGAGCCTTTCAATCTTGCCTTCGTGGCTTGAGTTGTGTGCGTTGTGGGCGCTGCGTGCGGAATCGCGACGCTGGTTTGCTGCTCGGGACCGGCCGGAACGGCGTCCAGTCGTCGACTGACAGCGACCGGTCTGCCGTCGCCCAGGCGCAGGCGGGCTCTGCATCATGGCCGTAGTCCTCTCGGGGGGGCCTGGGCACCACCGCTGAGCCATCGACGCGACTGAGCATTCCAGTTCCGCTCGGACTTCAGGGCGAGCCCCAGCTCGCCTACGGCTGCGTTGATGCCGCATCGGGCCCCTTACCCGATGGCCCGTCATGGCCATCGCGTCGCACAGGCACCAAGGAACCCTCAGCCACCGTTGCGGCATGTGTGCGCCAGCAGGCACGACGGAGAGGGAACCGGCCACTGGCGGGTAACGGTCATCCCGGGACACCGGCACCCCGGGCCGCGAGACTACGCGCATGAAGATCATCCACATCCTCGCACCGCTGGCTGCCCTGGCCGCGCTGCTCACGATGGCTGCCCCTGTCCAGGCCCAGCCCGCGCCGGCCCCCGCGGCCGTAGCTGCTGCCACGGTCCCGCCGCCCGTCGACCGGAACATCTGCAAGAGGCTGGGAGGCTACTACCAGCACCTCAGCGACCCGGCCACGTTCTGGGTATGCGACAACGCCTACCGGCCCACCCGCTACACATGTCCCGACGGGCTCCTGTTCAACGAGGGGGCCCGGCCCGGCCCGGTCTGCGACTGGCCCGATCAGGTCCACTCCCAGGCCCCCACCGGCGCGACCACGCTGACCGCCGCCCCGGCCCACCTTCAAAAGCTCCCGCTGAAGGTCGTCGGCCTCAAGGCGACCCTGAAGACCGGACTGATCGGAGTGCCGATCACGTTCAAGAGCAAGTCCGGCAAGGTCCTGTGCACCGCCACCACTCAGTCGGTCAACTACTACGACAACACCCGTGGCGCGCCCAGCGTCGCCACCTGCGACAGCACCTCGGGCCTGGTCGGTACCGTCACGGACCTGCTGCTCGGCTACACCGCCTCCTTCGCCGGCCGCGACGGTCTCTTCGAGGCATCGACCGGTAACGGCACCGTGAAACTCCTCGGATAACCCCGGCCCGCGCGGAATGAGCACGTACGTCAATACCCCCGCACACCGTGGCCCTCGACGGGAGCAACCCAGGTCCCCCGCCGACACGGCGGGACCCCTGAGGTCTCAGCGCGTGGATGCCGGGGTGTCGGTGAGGTGGGCGTAGACGACGACGTTGGCCGGGTAACCGGTCTTCTTGGTGTAGGTGCCGCCGCAGGTGATGAGCCGCAGTTCGGGGCGTCCCGTGGCGCCGTAGACCTGCTGGTCGGGGAAGCCCTCGCGGTCGTGGACCTCGATCGCGTCGACGGTGAAGACCGCAGTGGTTCCGTCTCGGCGTGCTACTTCTATGCGCTCGCCCTTCTTCAGAGCTCCGAGCTGGTAGAAGACGGCGGGACCCTGCTTGTTGTCCACATGGCTGGCGACGACGGCCGTGCCATCTGCGCCGGGTGACGTACCACCCGCGTACCAGCCCGCGAGGTTCTTGCCGTCGGGCGGGGGCGCCTGGAGGCTGCCGTCGCTCTCCAGGCCGAGGCCCGTGAGTGGGGCGTCGATGCGGAGCGAGGGTACGCGGATGCGTTCCGGCTCGGCCGGGGCCATGGCCGCCGGCTGGGGCGTGGACGTCGGGGTGGGCGCGGAGCTCCCCCCTCGCGACTCACCGCGCAACTGGTCGAACACCCGGTGCTGGGTGCCGAGGAGACCTTGGGCCCGGGTCGGCTGGGGTGGCGGCTGCGGTATGTCATCGGTGGTGATCAGCCAGACCCCCACGGCCGCCGCGAGTGCGGTCAGGGATCCGATCGTCCGGTTCCCCCAACGCCGTCCGTCCGGCACGTACGCCCCCTCTTGTCCGTGTGATGTCGGTGACCCGCGGAGGTGCCGGATCCGGGCTCGGGGCACCGGATCCGACACCGCCATACGCGTACGGCCTGAGCCGCAGACCGGTCAGGCCCGACCGGAGGCCGTCCGGCGGCGCGCCATCCACACTCCGCCGACGGCCGCGGCACCGAGGGCGCCGATGCCGGCCGCAAGGTTCGTACCGGAGTCCTGGGTGCCGCCGAGGCCGGTCTTCACCGCGCCCTTGGGGTGCGCCGCAGAGACGGTGAGGGTGCCGGTGAACGGGCCCTCGACGTTGCCCTTGCCGTCGTCGCAGACCACGGACACCTCGTAGGAGCCGGGCTTGGTGCTCGCGGGAACGGTGCCGACGCCGCCGACCTCGTTCTTGAGCATGGAGAGCTTGACGGTCGGGATGCTGGAGCCGGTGACGCCCGTCTTGAAGGTGGCCAGGCCCTCCTTGCCCTTGCAGTTGCCTCCGTCGAAGACGGAGAACTGCCCGCCCGGAGCGACCGGGTTGGGCTGGAGCACGACCGGGTTGGAGGCGGCTGCGGCGGCCGGGCTGCCGGCAGCGGCGGCCGGGCCAGCGAGGCCGAAGCCTGTCGCGAGGGCGAGGGCGCCACCGGTGAGTATCGAGGACGTACGCATGTTGTTCTCCCCTGGACGCGGCCACGGAGCCACCCCCGTGTAAGGCAGGAACCGCGTCCCGGGATCAGCACACGGCCGTCCCTCAACCGGCGCATCCCGGACCGGCGCACCCGTCCGGCGTGTCGCGGACACGACAGAGCCCGAAGCCCAATGACCGTGCAGGTCAGACCGCTTAGCAGGTGATCTCTGGGTTACCGCAGCAAGTTCGGCCGAACGCATGACGGACTCCCTGCCAGGGACTCCCTGCAATGGCCCCCCAGGCCCCCGCCCCGAATCGCCGACGGCCCCGGGAACCGAGCAGCCCCGCAACGCTGGCATCCCCTACCCCAAGGCGGCCCGGATCAGCAGATCACTGACGGATGCACCGCGGAGCCAGAACACCGACGAAGGGCATCGAGCGGCGTGACCGGCCGGTCGCCACAGAGGCCAGTACGGCCGCCGATGCGCCCACGGCCCCCTCACCGACCGTCATGAACCCGCCGCCTTGGCCCGTGCGCTTCCTCTTCGTGATCACCCTCGGTTCGACTCCGGGCGCAAGGCGCCAAGATCGTCGAGACGGGCGAGGTGGCGAACCCCACCGGCCCGATGGTCGCCGGAGCCACACCGGACCCGCGGTTTCGACGTCAGCGGCCAAGCCGAGCTGTCGCGACGGCACCCATGGAGCGAGGTCCCGGCCGCGTCAGATCCCGGTGCCCGCAGCCCGGGCCGAGACGCGCAGGATGCGCCGCAGGAGCGACTGCGGTTCGAGGTCGTACTTGATCCGCAGGAGGCAAGTGACCGCGGAGTTCCGCAGGTGAGCGTCGCGGGCGTCAACCACGTGACGGCGTATGGACGTCACGCCGAAGGCGACCGCTCCGGCGGTGAGCAGGGACGATCCTGCGGCCAACCCGCCCAGGGAAGCGGCCGCCGCGCTGCCGAGCTCCAGCTTGTAACCGATCGCGGCATGGCCAGCCTCCATCCTGAGCCCCTTCATCGCCGCTTCGAGGTCTTTCAATGGCGTCGTGAACCGCTGCTGGACCAACAGCCGCAGATACGCCTCAACGGCCGCGGGATCGTCGGCGGAGCCAAGCGCGACACGCAGCTCCTCAGCCGTCGCGGCCACCGCGTCCGCGAAGGCGTCGAACTCCGTGGCATGGCGGGTGCGCAGCTGGATGATCTTCTCGACCGGGATGTCCTGGAGACCGCGCGGCACCACGCAGCGCACCACCAGATGCCCGATAGCGGCCGCGAACTGCCGTTGGCCGAACACGGTCGCGGGCGTTACGGGAGCGGCACTGTTGTGGGCCCGATAACGGCTAATGAGCTGGGGGCCGCTTTCTCCCAGGAGAACCTCCGCCAGCCGCGGGGCGCTCCAGTCGCCGCTGTACGGGTGCAGGACGGGCTGGTCGGTGACGGGCAGGTACCCGGTGCGGCGCGCCAGTTCGTCGACGACCACGCGCTTCCAGATCCAGGCGAGGGTGGGGTCCATGGCGGCCCAACGGGACTGGCGTCCATCGACGTCCACGTTATCGGCGATGCCGGGCACCATCAGCCCCATGGACTCCATTTCCCAGTAGGCGACTTCGCCCCAGTGCATCGGCACCAGGTCCGGTCCGAGACCAGGATCGCCGCCTCCCTGCGGCCAGGCGCGGGTTGCCCCGTCATACGCGTCGTAGCGCATCATGGGCACTCTTCCCGGCTGCTTGACGGCCCGCTCCCGCAGGTTGTTCGCATAGCGTCGCCACATGGTGTGGGAGTCGACGCTGAACACCTCTCTGAACAGCGGAATCACCGCTTCGATCGCCTCGCGAGGAGAGACGTCGACGACGAAGTCGAGCCCGTCCTTGAGCGCCAGGGCAACACCCGCATCGGCCGGGACGAACCGGTCGGGGACCACACGTGCCATGCGCGGCCAGTACAAGGCCGCCGCTTTCAGCCACTCCTCGCTGCGGAAGTGGATGTACGGGTAGTAGAGCCCGATGCGCTGCATCGGATCACGCTAGCCAGCACGGGCGTGTTGCGGAAGGGATGGTGGAGACGCAACCGATCTCGCCCCGAACCAGGGCCTGTTGGGGAATACCGGGGCCCGACTGGGAGCAATGGCCGAGGACGAGCCGGCCTTGCCGCTCGCCGACGGTGCGTTCGACCGCGTCACCAGCCGCCATCCCGTGAAGGCCTGGCAGGAGGAAATCGCCCGCATCCTCGTACCCATCGGCACGTGCCTTTTCCCAGCACGTGGGGCCGGCCGGCGTCTTCGAGCTGGTGGAGTACTTCCTCGCCCACACCGCCCGATCCTTATCGAAACCCGCAAGCCCGCCTGAGACGGCCGTGGCCTGGTGAGACGAACGCCTACCCGCAGATGAACCCGGCACCGGCCCAGTCGATCCGGAGCTGGGTGGGCCCCACCGACGAGGGCCACCCAGCGGGACACCTACCGCGGGGCGGCACCAACCGGCGGCCTTCGGCTACGACTGGCCCTGGTCCATCACGCCTCCACCGCGTGTCCTCGCCTCCGGCGCGGGCTCCTGGTCAGCAGCATCCACGCCCGCCCCGGGGCCATCGTCCTGGGGGCCGGCGACCCTGCGGACGACCAGCTCAGGCTGGTCGTCGGCGTCGTGCTCATCGATCTCGGGCATGTGGCTCTCCTTATTCGGGACTGTCAGGTACTGGTACCAACGAGCCGCCGCTCACCGGATAACGGCTCCTGAGGGATGGCTGCACGACTACGCGGAACCTGACCACCGACGTGGTCACCACCGCCGCTACCGTCCCGGCGCCCGCAGGGCGGCAATCTTCCACGCGGGCTTAGCCGAGCAGGCCTGCTTTCGTACGAGGCTTCCGCACTGAGCTGCTGCCCGCCGGGGCGAGATCAGTCTGCCGCGGGACGGCTGCTGTCACCGAGGTGGTCGCAGGCGCCCATGTGGTACCGCGCGGGGGCAGACGGTGTCAGGTGATCGCAGCATTGGTACCAGTTCGCGCGGACCTGCTACGGGTGGCAGGCCTGACGGCGTATCGACCGCGGGGGCCGGGCAGCACGAGCGCCCCCTTGACCACCGCAAAGAATCGCTCCAGGCCGGGGACCAAGGCGTGGGCGACGTGGATGTCACCGGGCAGGACGCGGATCGTTCGCCGGTAGGCCGTGTACCCCCCGGCGGCGAGCAGGGAGAGTACTTGGTCCAGTCGGTGCTGCGGCCCTCCGGGCGGCTGCCGGCGGTCCGCGAAGGGGACGAGCTCGGCACGGCTCAGCTGACCGGTCAGGTCGAACCGCCCGCACGCGTGGAGCTGTGGGTAGCTGTGCAGGGCGCGCAGGTCGGCCTGCCGGTCGAGGGTGTCCCCAGGGGCCAGGGCCCGGACCTGCACTGATTCCAGGAGTTCGGTGAGGGCCCGGTGAACAGCCTGGCGCATGCTCAAGGAGGCACCTTGGCCACGGAAGTACGGTGACTCGGGGGTGGGAGGGCTGTAGGCGACGACGGTGGGGATATCGAGGTCCGTGGTCGCGTCCAGCAGGTGTACGCGGTGCCCCGCGCTTTCCTCGACGTGAGCGTGGAGGCTGGCCAGGTCGGGCGGCAGAGTGCGGGGATCAAGTTCCGCGAGGTGGTGGCCGCTGCCGAGGAAGGCGTGTGCAAGCAGGAGCGAGCAGGCGTCGCGCTCGACGGTCTCGTACAGGGCGTGCAGCGTGGCGTCAGTGAGGGAAAGGCCGAGGCCGTAGCCGGAGTTCACCGCGTACCGGGACAGCGCGCGGTAGTCGCCCTGGTCGCCGGCCCGCTCCCTGAGGGCCGGGCCTTGCTCCGAGTCCGCGTACCAAGGGGACGAAAGATAGACGGGGACGTCCAATTCATGGACCTCCGCGAGTGGCTCGTACGTCCAGCAGGCGAGTCTCTGCTCCGGAGCCGCGGCCAGGAGCAGAGCGCTGGCCTCGGCGGCCAAGGCCCCTCGGGCGAGTTCTCCCGCGTACCGCAGCCGGGTCCGAGCCGGATCGAAGCCGGCCGGACCCGCCAGATGGCGTTCCAACGCCTCGCACACGGCGCCCAGTCCGGCCCGTGCAGCGCTTCCGGCTGCGTGCCCGACCGCATCGGGCACCACGTTCCCCTGCCTGTCGAGGAGCTGGCACGAAACGGTGGTCGGGTGCTGACCCGCCGCGTGGTCCGTCCACTGCGGGAAGAGCCCGAGGACCTCGGCCGCACGGAGCACCACGGCGGTGGCCTGCTTGAGCGAAGGGGTCAGCTCGCCGGCCGGCCCGGCAGGTACGTGAGGGGTGGTTGCGGTCCGGCCGGGGGCCGGCCGCGCGCTCTCGTACCCACCTGGCGTCATGCGGTCAGGCCTGCCCGCCCTGGTCTCCCTTGTCATCGAGGCCCAGCTCGGCGGCGAGGACCGCCTCGGCCTCCGACAGTTGGGTCTCCATCGGCTGGACGATGCCCATGTCTCCGACGCTCGCTCCCATGGTCTTCACCTTCCGTTTCCGTCACTGGCCAAAGGGCTGCGGGTCCGCCGCCCTGCCAGAAGGTAATCGGGCACCGGGCGGGCAGGCAGGGCGCACGGGGGCGCATCCGCCCCCCGAAGGAGGACGGCGCGATCCCGGCCCCGCGAACGTGCCCCCAGGCGCCCTGCCTACTGCTCAAGCCGGGTAACGTCGGGTGCTCGGGGACCGACGGCTTCACCGACCGCTCTGGTGATTGTCCACAACTGGTCGGCCGACAGCCGCACATCCAGCGCACCGATGTTCTCCCGCAGGTGACCAATCCTTCGCATGCCCGGGATGGGAACCACGGAGTCGCCCTGCGCGAGGAGCCAGGCGAGTACCAGTTGCGCCGGCGTGCACCCGACCTGCGAAGCGAGGGCACGTACGCTCTCGACGACGGCGAGGTTGGCGGTGAGGTTGGCACCCCGAAAGCGCGGCTGGTCACGTCTCACGTCGTCGTCGGACAGCCCGTCCACCCCTGCCATCTCGCCTGTCAGGAGGCCCCGGCCGAGCGGACAATAGGCCACGAGGGCAACACCGAGTTCGCGGGCCGCGGGCAGGATCTCCTTCTCCAGGCCGCGGGTCCACAGTGAGTACTCGCTCTGCAAGGCCGCGATCGGCGCCTGCACACAGGCCCGGCGCAGCGTCTCGGCGCTCACCTCCGAGAGACCGAGGAAGCGCACCTTGCCCTCATGGACGAGTTCGGCCATCGCGCCGACGGTGTCCTCGATCGGGACGCCGGGGTCACGCCGGTGCAGATAGAACAGGTCGAGATGGTCGACGCCCAGCCGCTTCAGCGACGCCTCGCAGGCGCGCTTGGCGTACGCCGGTGTGGAGTCGACCCTGCGGGCACGCGCGTCGGCGCCGCGTACGACACCGAACTTGGTGGCGAGAAAGACCTCGTGGCGACGCCCGGCGATGGCACGACCGACGAGCTCTTCGTTGGTATGCGGCCCGTACATGTCGGCGGTGTCGAGGAAGGTGACGCCACAGTCGAGGGCCTCGCTGATCGTGACTCTCGACTCTGCTTCGTCGGACGGTCCGTAGAAGTCCGACATCCCCATGCACCCCAGACCCAGTGCCGACACCTGCGGACCGTTCCGGCCCAGCCTCCGCGACAGCATCCGCCCTCCCCACTCCCGTGCCCGGCCTCAGCCTAGGCGTCCAAGAACCAGCAGCAGAGGGCTTGTTCGGGCCTTCTGCAAGCCCTCCGGGGTCTCCTACGATCACAGCACGGATCCGGGACCAGGGAAGGGGCCGTGCCCTGTGAACGAGTACGCGACCGGCTGGCAGCGTCGCAGCTTCACGGGCAGCGCGGCTTTCAGCCTCGCCTACGATCCCGATCACCCGAGGCTGGCCGGACAACTGCGTGACCGGCTGCTGCACGGGGCGGGCTTCGCGCTCGTGACGGGTGTCCCCGTCCAGGAGGGGACCACGGCCGACGCCCAGAGGCTGGGTGAGTCGATGCTGAGCCCCCTGGGGGAGCTCCTCCCCCAGGGAAGGGACACGGACCGGACCCTGGGCTGGCTGGTCCAGGACGAGGGCGTCTCGGCGTACACCGACGACCGCAGATTCCACGAGACGGCGTACACGTCGAAATCGCGGGGCTACCTTCAGCTCCACAACGACCGCGCCGTGACGCCGTTCGGCCACGAACCGGACTTCATCGCGCTGCTGGCCCATCGCAGGGCCCTGCGGGGAGGCGCGTCCGTCCTGGTGGACGGCCTGACCGTCCACCACATACTGAGCGAGCAGCACCCGCGTGAACTCGGGCTGCTCCACTCCCCCTTCGCCTTCGACCGGCGCCATGTGACACCACCAGGCCAAAACCCCGTCGTACACGGGCCCGTCTTCGAGCAGATGGATGGCCGGCTGCGCCTGCGGTGCAACACGACGCGCATGCGGACCGCCTCCGAACTCACCGGCGACCGTCTTCCCCCGGACCGCCGCGCCGCACTAGACGCCCTCACGCAGGTCCTGGCACGCCCCGACCTAGCTATCACCATCGAGCTTGACGAAGGCGACTGCCTGGTCATCGACGACCGGCGCATCCTGCACGGCCGCACGACCTACCAAGACCACCCGGAGCCCGCCCGTCGACGCTGCCTGGTGCGCATCATGCTCAAGCAACACGGCACCCCGCCGAACGCTTGACGGACCGCAGGGCGTTCAGTCGGCGGCCGGCTGAAGACGTCACGGGGGGCATGAGACGGGTCCCCCGGGGGCGTCACGGGCGGTAGACCTTGCCCGCCTCGGGTTGGGCAGGTGCGAGGAGCTGGGAGACGGTCACGAAGGTGTAGCCCTGTGCACGGAGTGCGGGGATGACGTCCTGGACCGCGGGGGTGGTTCCGGCGTACCGCTCGTGGAGGAGGATGATCCCGTCACGTTTCGTCTGGTCGAGGACGCGCTTCTTGATCAGGGCCGTGTCGGTGGTCTGGTAGTCCTTCGCGGTGACGCTCCAGAGGATCTGGGCCAGGCCCAGGTCTTTCATGACCTTGGACACGTCGTCGTTGGTGGCGCCGCCAGGTGGCCGCATGAGGTTGGGCGTGCGGCCGGTGGCCTTCTGTATGTCCTCCTGGACCGGTTCTATTTCCGCGCGTATCTCGTCCGGGGTGAGTTCGGTGAGATTCTTGTGCGACCACGTGTGATTCGCTATCTCGTGGCCCTCCTCGGCCATGCGGTGCACGGTGTCGGGATAGGTATCGGTGTGCCCTTTCCCTTGGAGGAAGAAAGTCGCCGGAACGGTTTCCTGTTTCAGGATGTCCAGGAGTGCGGGCGTCGGGGCGCTGGGGCCACCGTCGAAGGTGAGGGCCACGCATTTCGCGGTGCGGCAGTCCACCGGGGTAGCGGCCGCATCGTCCGCGACGGCTGACTTGTTACGAGCGGCGGCGGGTGAGGTGACCCCGGTGAGGGTGCTGCAAGCCGTCAGGGCCGCCGCGATAACGGCTGTGAGGAGCAAAACGGCGGTCTTCGGCGTTCGGGTGGTGCGGTTCATGCTGATGATCACCGGTTACCGGCGTCTGCGAGGGGGCGCAGGGTGTAGTGAACGGCGAAGCCGAAGGCGGTGAGGCCGGCCACGAGGAGGATCAGTTGACTCAGGACCGGGCCGTAGAAGAGGTCGGCGAAGAGGAGATCCGACAGCAGGCCGGTGAAGCGGGCGGCAAGTGGCAGGCCCGCGGCGACGGCGAGGATGCCGAAGATGAGGGCCAGGGCGGCGAGCATGGGGCGGACTGCGGGGGCGGTGCGGTTCGTCACGTGTGTTTCCTTGCAGGAGGGGTCAGGCCGATGGGAAACACACTAGGAAGCACGGCAGTTCGGTTTCTTCGGCAGAAAGTCGGCGATGCGTGAGTGACGAAAGGATGAGTCCCGGGCAAGGGCATACACCTTGGTATAGAGATGCGCGCGGACAGCGCGCATAAGTGATCACCGCCCTCCGGCCGGTCTCCAACGCCGTACTCTTGACCGTTATGGAATGGGGAATGACGGAGCCCGCCGCCAGGCGCCGGAGCACCGAACTGCTTGTCGCGGCCGGAAGCGCCGCGCTGTGCGTGACCGTCGGCTTCGCCGAGGCGCGCGGGTTGTCGGTGTACCCGAGGCTGTCGTCCCTTCCCCTCTCGATCCCGGGGACGGGCAGGCTGCCCATATACCTCGCAGCCCTCGTGCACTACGGCATGGTTCCGCTCGTCGGCAGCGCGCTGCTCTTGGGACGCAGGCGCCGGCCAGTGGCCGTCGCGGTCGCCCTCACCATCCTGGCCACGATGACGCCGCTCATCCCCGCGGCCCTGGCCGCTCTGTTCACCGTCGCCTCGATGCGTTCTATCCGGACCACCTGCGCCGTCACGGCTGTGGCCCTACTCCCGCTGCCGCTGTACCTGGCCCTGCAGCCGTCCCTCTCCTCGGCCTCGCTGGCCACCGCACTGACCGGCGGCGTGCTGGTCGGCGGCGCCGTGGGCTGGGGACTGTTCCTGCGCGGCCTTCACGACCGCGGCAAGCAGGCCAGGGCACAGGCCGTCCTGCGTGCCGAGCAGATCCGCCAGCGCGAGCGCGAATCGCTGGCCCGGGAGATGCACGACGTGCTCGCCCACCGGCTGTCCCTGCTCAGCGTGCACGCCGGAGCCCTGGAGGTGAATCCCGGCGCACCGCCCGAGCAGGTCGCCCAGGCCGTCGGCGTCATCCGCTCCAGCGCACACCAGGCCATGGAAGACCTCCAACAGGTTCTCGGCGTCCTACGCACCCCACTCCAGGCCGAGGGCGCCCGACCCGAACCTCCGCAGCCCACCCTGGGCGACATCGCGCCTCTCCTGGAGGAGTCCAGGACGGCCGGCATGCGCATCGACCTGACCGATGAGGTCCTCCACCGGTCACAGATCCCTCCAACCACCGGACGGACGGCCTACCGGATCGTGCAAGAGGCCCTCACCAACGCGCACAAACACGCACCCGGACACGACGTACGGATCGCCCTGCGCGGCGCCCCGGGCGCGGGCCTGAGCCTGGAGGTCACCAACACGGTCCCCGCCGGGGAGGGGCCCAACCTGCCGGGCAGCGGATCCGGACTGATCGGCCTGAGCGAACGAGCCGCTCTCGTGGGCGGCGACCTCACGTACGGCCCCCACGGGGAAACCCACCATGTCCGGGCACAGCTGCCGTGGCCGGCATGATCCGCGTCCTGCTCGTCGATGACGACGCCCTAGTCCGTGCCGGCCTGCGCATGATGCTCGCCTCCGCTCCCGATATCGAGATCGTCGCCGAGGCGGCCGACGGCAGCGAGGTCGAATCGCTGGTGGACCGCCACGGCCCCGACCTCGTCCTGATGGACATCCGCATGCCGGGCGTCGACGGCCTGGAAGCCGCCCGCCTCCTGCGCGCACGCCCCGGCGCCCCCGAGATCGTGATGCTGACGACCTTCTCCACCGATGGCTACGTCCTGCGTGCCCTGCAGGCCGGCGCCGCGGGGTTCCTGCTCAAGCACACCCGCCCGGACCGGATCATCGAGGCGGTGCGGCAGGCCGCCGCCGGAGAGCCCGTCATGTCACCCGAAGCCCTCAGCCAACTCATCGGCACCGTCACGGCGCCCCCCGGCCCCACGGACGCACCCGCGTCGGCGGCGGTTCCCTCCCCCGACGCGCAGGAGCAACTGGGTCTGCTCGGCGACCGCGAACTCGAAGTCGCCCTCGCCGTCAGCCAGGGCAGGACCAACGCCGAGATCGCGTCGGACCTCTACATGAGCATCCCCACCGTCAAATCCCACATCTCACACATCCTGGCAAAACTCGACCTGAACAACAGGGTCCAGATCGCCCTGCTCGTCTACCGCTCCGGCCGGACCTGAACCACCCGCAAAGAACGGGCAAGGTGCCGAACCATGGCCGCCTTCGACGCCCGATGGTGACTCTCGTGACCTTGATCCGTTGGATACCCGGAATGTCATCTCCGGAGGAGCTCCTCATGCTCAAGAAGGTCCTTGTCGCATCACTGCTCACGGCTACGGCGGCCATGGGGGCGGCTTCACCCGCCATGGCCGCTGAACCAACCCCGCCGACCGTGCGGGACGTGCCCCTCACCCGTAGCGCTCCGAGTGACGGACCCGCCGCCCCACGGGGGAACAGCTCACGGCGCTGCTCCTACGGGTTGCTCTTCAACGACAACCGGCTTACCTGCGACTACGCGCAGTTCATCGGCGCCTAGTCCACGGGCAGCCTGGCACGCGGGTTGCGCCTGGACAGCGGGGTTCCCAGCCGCAGGAAGGCTCTAAACGATCTAGCCGAAGGCGACGACCTGGCCCCACCCTGGGCTCGGACATGATCCGCAGCGTTGTGGCGGTCTCAGCGTCGAGGGTGCTGGAAGGGCACCCCGGGCGCCGGCCGGCAGCGGCCACGGCGACAGCTCGGAGAACACCGTCGGCCCCGGGTCGACCGTCGCGAAGGCAGGTGCCGGTGTTACCGATACCAGTGAAGGCCCCACGGAGCCGCGATGCCCGGCACGTGCTGCTCAAGGCCCGGGCTCTGGTGGATCCGGAGCTGCGCGCGGCGGTCGGGAGTCTCCCGGCGCCTGCACGGAACGTAGCTGCGTACCACTTCGGTTGGAGGGACGAGCGCGGCAGGCCGAGTTCGGGCGGGGTGGGGAAGTTCCTTCGTCCCGCGCTGGTGCTACTTGCCTGCGAGGGGGTCGGTGGCAGGCCGGAGCAGGCCCTGCGGGCGGCCGTCACGGTGGAGCTCGTCCACAACATGTCCCTGATTCACGATGACGTCATCGACCGAGATGCCCTGCGGCGTCACCGCCCCACCGTCTGGTCGGTGTTCGGACTCCCGGCCGCGATCCTGACCGGGGACGCCCTGCTGTCCCTGGCCGGGCGAATCCTGGCGGACGCTCCCGGCCACGCGGGCATGACGGGCCGCGCGTGGCTGGACGATGCCGTCCAAGAGCTCATCGCAGGCGAGTTCGCCGACAGCACGGCCGAGAACCGCGAGGCGGTCACCCTGCAGGAGTCGGTGGCCACGGCGGAAGCGAAGACGGGCTCGCTGATCGCCCTGTCCTGCGCGCTCGGAGCCCTGGCCGGCGGTGCCGACGAGGCCAGGGTGGGTCACCTGCGCAGCTTCGGCCGCCATCTGGGGGCGGCCTTCCAGCTGACCGACGACATCCTGGGAATCTGGGGCGACCCCCAGATCACCGGGAAGCCGTACCTGTCCGACCTGAGGTCCCGCAAGAAGTCGCTGCCGGTCGTGGCCGCGCTCGCCGCCCCCGGGCAGGCCGCCAGGGAGCTGGCCGGTCTCTACCACTCCCCCGCCGTGCTCACAGACGCGGAGCTGATGCGCGTCGCGGAGCTGGTGGAGGCGGCAGGAGGCCGCGCCTGGGCGGAGTGCGAAGCGGGCCGCCGCCTCACCGAGGCCATCGCCGGCCTGGAAGCCGCAGACCTGACCCGGACCGCGTACGACGACCTGAGCGCACTCACCCTCATGATCACCGGCCGGGACCACTGAGCCCGCCTGAACGCCGAGCACGGCCGTCACCTCGCGGCGCCGACCGCGTAATCCGCCCAGGCCAGAGCATCGACACCCGACACGACCGATGCGTCAGCGCCCCCAGGGCCCCGCGAAGGTACCCACGGTCACCGAAGAACACCGACGACGCATGAGGAGTGGACGATGGACGCACCTTCCCTGAACGGCCTGGTCTGGCCCACCTGGCACATCCCCTTCCCCCACCGGCAGAACCCCGTGGTGGACCAGGTCGAGGCCGCGCACCTGGAGTGGATGGACCGGTTCGCTCTGGCCCCGACAACCAAGGCAATGGAGCACTACCGCAAGGCACGCAACGTGGAGGGGAACGCCTGGTTCTACCCCACCGCCTCCTTGGAGGACCTGATCCTCCTGACCAACATGATGGGCTGGTTCTGGATCTTCGACGACCAGTTCGACGACGGCCAGACCGGCCTGGACGTCGCCAAGGCCAAAACCATCGCCTCCGGGATCATCCCGATCCTCTACGGCGCCCCCGCTCCCGCCGGCTCCCCAGCGCCCTACCAAGGCCTCGCCGACGTCGTCCAAGGGTTCGGCATACGCCTGGGCCCCGACAGCATGCGGCGCCTGGGGCGCGGCATCAGCCAGTTCATGCTGGCCTACATCTGGGAAACCGAGAACCGCTCCGCACGCAGGTTCCCCACCCTGCGGGAGTACATCCACATGCGCGTCCACAGCGGCTGCGTCGTCCCCGTCTACGACGTCGTCGAACTCGCCGAGAACGTCTCCCTTCCCTACCGGCTGCGTGAATCGGTATGGATGAACGACTTCCTCTTCGACGCCGCGAACATCATCAACTGGCAGAACGACGTGGTCTCGCTGGTCAAGGAGAGCAACCAGCACCACGTCAACAACCTGGTGTACATCCTTCAGAACCAGAATGGGTGCAGTCTGCAAGAGGCTGTCGACACCGCCTACGGCATGGCCACCGGCCTGAACGAGAAGATCTTCCGAGCGCAGCGGGAACTCCCCGGGATGATGGACATCTTCCGCCTCGACGACACCGAACGCGACGGCGTCCAACGCTGGTTCGACGGTGTCCTGCTGGCGCTGGGCGGCTGCATGAAATGGCACGAGATCACCCACAACCGCTACCTGCGCTACACCACAGCTCTCGACGACATCGATCGCGGCGCTCCCGGCGCCAACCCCGCCTACCTTGCCGACCTGCTCCCCAACGAGCGCATCCATCCTGGAGGAGCACCGGTCTGACCGGGCGAGATGGCGGAGGCGGAGACGACTGGCCGCAGCCGGATACCCCCAGCCGCGTATTCATCCGCTCGTACGGACGGCACCACGGACTGAGATCAAGGGCTGCCGCGTCGCCCGCAAACTTCGCAATCACGCCGAAGGAAGAGGACTGTGCCCCTGAAGCCCCCACAGGCGACACCCGCCCCCGGATCCGCGAACAAGGGGGGAAACGGCGTCGTCACGGGCGCGCCCGCCCCTCACGCTCCGGGCGCCTGGCCGCTGGCGGGCCATGTGCCTTCCCTGATCCGCAACCCCTTGCGGTTCGTGACCTCGCTGGCCGCGCACGGCGACGTGGTGCGACTGCGGCTCGGGCCCCTGCCCGTGTACGCGCTCACCCACCCGGCCCTGGTCCACCAGGTCCTCGTGGAGGACGCACGCGACTACGCGCGGGGCCGGATCTTCGAGAAGGCCGGCCCCTTTCTCGGCGATGGCCTGCTCGCCCATTCCGGCACGGAGCACCGCCGTCAGCGGCGCCTGCTCCAACCGGCCTTCCATCGGGACCGGATCGCCGCCTCCATCCCCATGCTGCGGCAGGCCGCGGAGCGCATCAGCGCCTCATGGTCGCCGGGGCAGACCGTGGCCGTGGACCGCTCCATGAACGAGCTGTCCCTGACCATGCTCACCAAGACCCTCTTCGCCGCCGACGCGGGAGCCCGCGCCGCCACCCAGATCGAACGCGCTCTGCCGGTGCTGGCCCAAGGCCTCATCACCCGCACTCTCATGCCCGAGTGGTGGACGAAACTTCCCACCCCCGCCAACCGCCGCTTCGACCGGTCCGTCCATGACATGGGCGCGTCCATCGACGAGGCCGTCCACGCCTACCGCGCCGAAGGCCGCGACCACGGAGATGTGCTCTCCATGCTCCTGAGCACGCGCGACCATGACGGGCAAGCCCTGTCCGACCAGCAGATCCGCGACCAGCTGATCGGGTTCGGCCTCGCCGGAGTCGAGACCACCGGCGCGAGCCTCGCCTGGCTCTTCCACGAACTCGGACGACACCCCGAGATCGAGCAGCGCGTCCACGCGGAACTCGACACGGTCCTGGGCAGCCGACCGCCCCTGTACGAGGACCTGCCCGCCCTGCAATACACCGGCCGCGTCATCACCGAAACCCTGCGCCTACACGCCCTCTGGCTGGTCATGCGCCGCACCCGCACCACGGTCCGGCTCGCAGACACCACCCTGCCAGCCGGGGCGGAGATCCTCTACAGCGCCTACGCCCTCCACCGCGACCCCCGCTGGTTCCCCGACCCCGAGCGGTTCGATCCCGACCGCTGGCTCCCCGAACGGGCCCGACAGGTTCCCAAGGGGGCCTTCATCCCGTTTTCCGCCGGAGCCCACAAATGCATCGGTGACTCCCTCGCCTTCACCGAGATGACGATCGCGCTCGCGGTCATCTGCCGACACTGGCGCCTGCGCCCCACCCCCGGCGTGCGCGTCCGCGAAGTCGCCCGCGGTGATGTCCACCCGAACCGGCTCCCCATGATCGCCGAGGCACGGTCCATCTGAACCCCGCTCAGCCTCGGCTCCTCGGGCCGCGCTGCCGTACGCGAAACCCAGGAGGTGACGTACCAGGACAGCGGCGGCGGGCGCTCCTCGGCGGCCCGCTCGACCGCGCCCCGTACGGCGGCCAGGGCCTCGGTCGCGATGGCAGCGATCAGCTCGTCCGGGTCGCGCAGACAAGAAGCTCCTGATCAAAGGTTGCGGTGCGCGGCGGTTGATCGTCACCGGCACACTCCACCAGGCACTCCCCGCCTCCTGAACCCGACGCGTGCCTACTGCTGTCGGCCTCTGCGTCGGCCGCACGCCAGGAAGGTCAGTTGATCTTCACCGAGGTGATCTGGTCGTTCCAGTTGAAGGTGGCCTCTGGCCCGTACGGGACCTGGTCGGCCTTTCCGGCGGGTGCCTGGCCCAGGGTGCCGTAGGCGGTGCGGCGGCGAGCCGTGGTGGTGAAGCTGTGCCCGCTGAATTTGTGGTCCTGGTAGATCGTGACCCGGCGGCCGGTGTTGTTGATGAGGGAGGAGGCGCGGTCGCTCATGCCGTTGAGATTGGGGTCGCTGACCTTGGTCGCCCACATCGATCCGCCGGTGGCGGACTTGGGCTCCTTACTGGGGAACCCTCCCTTGGTGTTCCACTGCACGTCGTCGTAGA
The DNA here is from genome assembly GCF_026343255.1 of Streptomyces sp. NBC_00086. NCBI lineage: Bacteria > Bacillati > Actinomycetota > Actinomycetes > Kitasatosporales > Streptomycetaceae > Streptomyces > Streptomyces sp. NBC_00086. Next base: position 1,922,645 of record NZ_JAPELZ010000001.1, read on the forward strand.
TGCACAGGTATCCGTCCGGGCATGCCTCGTACCCGTGGCCGCCCTGGACGTAGAAGGTGTCGGGTTGCACCTCTGCGGCAGCGACAGGCCCGCCGGGCAACACTGGCGCCAAAGCGATGAGTAAGCCGGCGACGACCAGGAGCCCTCGTACGCGGTCGATGTGCATGCTCCGATACCTCCGAAAGTGGTGAGCGCGAATCGCATGATCAACGCCACCCCGTCCAGAAGGTCACCGCGGCAGAACAGCGATTCGCCAGTGCCCCACGCCTCACGCCCCAAGGCGGTGGTGGCGGACCAGGCGGTAACCGCCTCGGGCGCCGAGATCGCCCCTTCGACAACCGGTAGCGATGCAAATGCCGGCCGCCATCAGCGTCTGGATTTGTTCACAAGAACGCGAACTAAGCCACCGCGCAGGATGCTCGGGTCACACTCCGGCCGATCCCGCCTGCTGCCCGGCAGTGTTCGGCCAAAGTTCCTTCCTGTAGGCCAATTCGATCCCGTGAACACGCTCCGCACCATCATGATCACCTCATGACAACGAACTTCCCCGTGACGATTCCGCGCTCAGCCCTTGGTCGCGGCCTGCTCGCTTTGGGCGCCACCTTGGCCTCGGCACTGCTGGTTCTCACGGGCTCGACCCAGGCGCACGCCATCGTCGGCGGATATGAGGCGAAGCCGCTGCAGTTCCCCTCCGTCCTCGCGCTGGAGAAGAACGGGCAGCTGATCTGCGGGGCCACCCTCATCAAGCCCGGCTGGGCCTTGACCTCCGCGGCGTGCACGACCGGATCCGCCCCCAGTCAGCTCAAGGTCGTCTCGGGGGCGCTGGCCCTTACCGATCTGTCTGTCCCCGGCATCACCACGGTGCAGGTCGCGCAGATCGTTTGGCACCCCGACTACGCCGCGAGCTCCGGGTGGAACAACATTGCGCTGCTCAAGCTCAAGTCGCCTCTCGTCGCCGTCCCTGCGGCTCTTCCGCAGTCCGGGGCCGCGTTCACCGGTACGGTCACTGCCGCGGGCTGGGGCGCAACCCGTGAGGGAGGGCAGCCCTCTCCCACGCTGCGCTACGTCAACACCCAGGTGGTGCCTCGATCGACGTGCCGGAGCCAGTACGGCACCGGCGCGATCGCCGACAGCATGATCTGCGCCGGAGTGGACGCGGGCGGAAAGGGCACCTGCAAGGGCGACGGCGGGGGCCCGCTCTACAAGAACGGCACCGTCATCGGCATCGTGTCCCACGCGAACGGCTGCGCCAGGGCGGGGTCGTCCGACATCCTCACCAACGTCGCCTACTTCCGGACCTGGATCGACAGCAAGACTGCGTAGACACAACCGGTCTGGGCCTCTGCGATCGCGGGAGGCCGGCCTACCAGCGGAAGCCATCGGGGCAAGCATCTGGGGCAGGTCCGCGCCCATCGCGGCGAGGCGTGCGCCCCACTCATCACCATGCAGGGAGCTGTAGATGACGTTCTACATTCAGAACATCAGCACGGGACTCGTTCTCGACGTCCAGAAGGGCCGGGCCCTGGTCGAGGAACTGACCACTCGTGAGGATGTCCCGGCCGACGTGCGCGAACGTGCCGCCGAGTTCAAGCCGGCGCTGGAGCTGATCGAGTCTTCCCTCACGGCCGGCGTTCCGGGGGGCACGGCAGCGGTGAAGCCGTAGCCATCACCGCTGCCGTGTGGGTGCCGCCAGAGCGGACTGGTGGCACCCCACACAGGCCGCTTCGGCTGAGGAGAAGCCCCGGTAGATCTGCCGGAAACGATGCTCCTTCAGGAGTCCCTTTCCGGCGGAACCGTGTTTGGCGCGGGCATGTCGCAGCCGACGCGACGGCCCCGGGGGGCTTGCCAGGCCGGGTTGTCGGCCCGGTGCTCCGCTAGGAGATCATGTTGATCTTCGTCGTTTCGTACGCTTTGGCGGTCGCGCCGGTGGCCCTGGCAAGCTCGGCGAACGTCGTCGCCGAGGTTTCGTCCCAGAAGGCCAGCGTGAACGAGGAGTCCGACCGTCCCAGCAAGTTGTCGATCTCCGCGGGGCTGTACTCGCTGCCGACCCTCTCCGTGAGGACGGCCCGCAGGAGGTCTTCGTCGCCGCCTGAGACGTCGACGTTCCACAGGTAGGAGACGGGCCTGCCTGATGTCAGGGTGCCGTTCGTCTGATCGCTGCCGAGCCCGCTGTCGTAGTAGCCCATGATCTTCCCTTTCGGTAGGTATGACAGGGGGCGGGCGTAGTCGCCGTGGCCGGGCCACCGGCGAGGACACCGATCCCCCGATGAAGCGGCATCCGCTTGCTGATCGGCCGTCGCGAGCGTTCAACCACCCTGGCACCGTCTGGTTACGGCCGAGCGCCGGGTGGCTGGAACTTCCGACTGCGGGTGACTCAGGCCGGGGGCTCGTTGGACAGCCCGGCTCTCCGAACGCCCTCGCCGTCAAGCGCATCGGGCACACCGGCGGTGCCGCCTCCGCCCTTCGCGCCCCCGACTTTGACGGGCGGCCGCAGACCCACGACCGCGACACCGCTGATCCTGGATAACCGGACGGACCGGACCGCGTCCGGCACGGTGACCGGCGAAGCCTGTTGTCGTTGACCATTACATGATCAAGAAGACCGCACAGGCCGCACTCGTCGTGGGCGCCGTCCTGCTCTCCGCCGGCCTGGCCCACGCCGATGACGACACCGTCGACGAATCCACCGTCCGGGACCGCACCGGCACTCTCACAGCAGACTTCGAGCAGCAGAACCCCCACGGTGGACGACCGTCGGCGGGCACCGACACCCTGGGGATGCCCCGGCCGGGACACGACATTCCCGTGAAGGTCGACTTCACCGCGAACGAGGACAGCAAGACCGCCATGCTCGACGTCACCGCGTCCGAGTTCTGACCGCCGGATTGCCGCGTCGGCGAGGCATAGACCAAGCCGGCTCTACGGACGGCCGCCCCGTCCTGCATATCGCGGTGTGTCGGGGGGCTCAAGCGGGTACCGGAACGCCTGCTGGCAGGTGCCGGTGGCGTAGCAGGCGGTGATCTCGGCAAGGACCTCGTCTTCGGTGATGTGCCCGGTGGCGTCGGCCTGGCGTTCAGCCGCGACACGGCGGGCCTGGTCTGGGTCGGCGCCGAGCACGGTCAGCATTCGTTCCACGGCGGCGACGGTGACGCCACCATCGCCGCCGTGATCGGCGGCGGTGTAGACCGCCCGGTGCCAGGGCAACGCGATCCGAGCAAAGGCTTCCGGGTCCTGGTGCAGACCGGTCTAGGGGGCGATGTCCACCCCGACCGGACCCCCGTGATCGCTGAACCGAGGACCACCCGAACCCGATCGAACTGAGCATCCTCAGCGTCACGTCGACGCCGCGCCCCCTCCCCATCCCTCACGGGCCCAACGGAGCCCAAGGTTAGGACTTTCGCCTCTTGAGGGCGGTTTGTCCTCAAATAGATTGATCGGGAAGGATTCCAGTCATTCGAAGGAGCAGCGCGCCATGAGCGAGATCCAGTGGGAGGCCGGCCCTTACCGGATCCGGGTGTCGCTGCCGGAATCGGATGCACCCTGGGCCGTCGAGGGCACGAAGGGCCTGATGGGCATCCGCCCCCTGTTCCAAGGGCGGGGACCCGAGCCCCGTCCAATCGCCGAAGGCGACAGCGGGATGGACCCGGCGGTGCTGGGTTACCTGGGGAAGGGCTTCTAGACCGCCACACCGGTCGCCGACCTTCCTCATGTCGACCTGGGTAGCGACGGGCCGGGCCCTGCGGACGCCGTTGCGTTTCGGCCGGAATCGACGGCCGGCAGGGCTGGAAATCACCGTCATCCGATCGAGGGGATCTTGGCTCTCCGATGCGGCACTTGCGGCGCCGACAGACCAAGATCGTTACATGAGCAACCCCATGACACGACGTCACATTCTCGGTTCCGCAGCGGCGGTCGGCGCCACCGCCCTCCTTGGCGGCGGGACCACGGCATCCGCCGCCCGGGCGGCCTCGGGCCCCACACCCTCGCGGGCCACCGCAGCCGATGCCGTTTCTGAAGAGAGGGCCCTTCTGGAAGGCTTGAAGCAGGTCGCGGACCCGCAGTGCGACGAGGCCGTGACCGACGCCTTCGAGCGGGGCCAGGGTCCGGCTGTCAACGAAGCCCTCAAGGGATGGGGAACCAACGGCCAGGCCATCCCTGAGGGACTGCCCGCCAAGCTGCGCGACTTCCTGGAGACGACCCGACAACTGCCCTCCTGGGTCGACCCGCAGGCACTGGCCGCCGGTCACCGTTTCGGCATGGCGCACGCGCAGCAGATCTCGTTCGCCGCAGTGCTGTACGTGACGCCGGAGCGGATGCGCTTCCCCGCCGCGGCGGCGGCCATCATCGGGATCGAGGGCCCGCACGACAACAAGCAGGGCTTCGCCAAGGCGCTGCGCGCCGTGGGCGACATCCTGCACAAGACCCCCTACGGACCCCAGGGGGCAGGCTTCGTCACGCCGGCACGGGTACGGATGGCGCACTCCGCCGTGCGCTACCTGCTGCACACCGAGGGGCACTGGGACACCGGCAAGTGGGGCCTGCCGATCAACCAGTTGGATCTGCTCGCCGAGGGAAGCCTCTTCACCAGTCGCCTGATCGACCACCTGCCCAAGCTGGGCGTCCACCCCAGCGAGGAGGAGGCGGAGCACTACTACCACGAGTGCCGCGTCGGCGCGTCCCTGATGGGGGTCTCCGAAGTCGGCATGCCCTCGACTCTGGCCGCGGCACGCAAGCGTGCGGTGGTGGGGGACGCGCTGCACGCGCGGGTGACGCCGCAGTCCGCGAAGTATGTGCGGGCGACGATCGAGTACTTCTCCTCGCTGGTCGGCCCGAAGGAGATGACGGTGCCGCCAGCTACCGCTGTGGTGCGGTACATGATCGGCGACGTGGACGCCGACGCCTTCGGCCTGGCCCGCTCCTCGTGGGATGCGGTGGTGCCGTCCGCCGTGCACGGCTTCTTCACCGGCACCCAGGCGGGCGGGCTGCCGACACCGTCGGCGACGATGACGCGCGTGGCGGTCCAGATGGTCCAACGCGCGATGAACGACGGCAAGGAAATCGAGCTGACGATGCCCCTGCACCTCTACGGGCACCGGTAGAGAGCCTCCGGACACCTCGGCCTCAATCTCGCGGACCGCAACGCCGGCGACGCGACGGCACCCCTCACCGGAATGCGTGACCTGGCCCGCCGCCCGCAGGACATGCACCACGCGGACCACCGTCCGGTGTGATCATGCCAACGGCCCCGTAGCGCTGGCCCTTCGCCACTTTCCATGAAGCGTTTCCGCACTTGTCTCAGTTTGATCCTCAGGCCGCGGCGATCGTCGCGGACCTTGAGGACCAAGTCCATCACCACTCCTTTGAGTTGCTGGCGTCATGAACCCGCTGCTTGTTGATCATGGGCTCGTTTGCCGAGGCGGAAGAGGAACGCTACCGACGCAAGGGAGACACAGTGCTCAGGAAAGCAGCCATCGCCGCCCTGGGGGCCGCCAGCCTTATCGGGCTGTTTGCGGGCCCGGCTCAGGCCGACGACGAAGTAGACGCCTGGTTCTCGGCGGAAGCACCCGTGGAGGACTCCAACGGATGCCTCGAAGGGGAGGTTCACAAGAGGCGTCCCCACGGCAAGAGCGAGTTCGTCGACTGCTACAGCAGCCCCCGCGACTACCCCTCGTCGCTGTCGGCGCAATACAAGATCTGACCACGCGGTCACCTTCTGGAGCGACTGCAGGGCACTCGGGCAGATTCGATCTTGAACATACGTTTCACCTCTCCAATCAGTCCCTCGCTGGCCCGACCCTCGGATCATGTGTGGAATATTTTGAGGCATAAAACCGTGTACCCTCAGGGGAGTTGAACTCGCCAGGGCTGGAGGTGAGCACGTGCGCGACCAGAAGAGCTTGGTTGCGGATCCCGGGATGCTCACACTGGCCCGTGACTCACGCGGCTGGACACAGTCCGAACTTGCTGACGAGATGACACGTCTTGATGGCAGCCGCATCACCCAGGGGTACGTCAGCCGAGCCGAAGCCGGCCGCATCCCCGTCAGGGACGGGCGCGTGCAACTGTTCGCCGACGCCCTGCGCTACACCGCCGACACCCTGTGCCACGCCGCTGAGACGGCCGGTGCAGGTGTCGGACTGGTGCACCACCGCAAGCGAGCCTCCCTGGGGGCGCCCGCCCTGCGTCGGATCCATGCGACGTTGGCGCTCACCCGGCTCCAGGTCGACTCCTTGGCCCGGGCAGCGGACCTCCATCGCAACGACAGGTTTCGGCGCGTGGAGGTCAACGACTTCGACACTCCCGCGGATGCGGCGGAGACGATGCGTGAGGAGTGGAACGTCCCCGCAGGGCCGATCGAGGACATGGTCGCCCTGCTCGAAGATGCCGGCGCTCTGGTCGTAGTTCGGGATCTCTGCACCACCGAGCTCGACGCCGTGAGCCAGTGGCCCCCCGGCGGGTGCCCGTTGATCTTGCTCAACTCGCATGCACCAGGGGATCGTTCTCGCTTCAGCCTGGCACACGAGCTGGGTCATCTGGTGATGCACGGCGAGCCGGGTGAGGGTCGCGTGCAGGAGGACCAGGCCAACCGGTTCGCCGCCGAGTTCCTCATGCCCCATGACGCGGTCCTGCCCGAGCTGAAGCCAGGCATCGACGTGTCCCGTCTGCTGGACCTCAAGGCCCGGTGGGGGGTGTCCATGGCGGCGCTCATCAGGCGGGCCATGGATTTGGGAGTCATCAGCGAATGGCAATACCGCACGCTCGTGGTCGAGTTGTCCGCCCTCGGCTACCGCACCAACGAGCCGACCACCATCCGGCGCGAAAATCCGCGCCACCTCGCTCAAGCCGTCACCCGGCTTGAGCAGCAGCTCCACCTCAGTCCGACCGAGACCGCCCACCTGGCTGGCCTGGGTCGCGAGGAGTTCCACGAGATCTACTTGTGCACTTCCTCTCCGTCCGGCCACAAGGACGTGCCGGACTCTTCTGCGAGGTGATTCATGAGCAACACCCCCTCCCCGAGGCGGCGACCGCCCGCCCTGAAGACGCTCGACCACACCGTTGCCGCCGTGCCGCTCCTCCAGGGGCGGGTGCTGCTCCACGAAAACGCCATCAACCTTCCGCGGCCGCGGCCCGCGCTCGATGACGACTTCAGCGGCGTCGTGATGACCGGAGCCAAAGCCGAAGAGCGGGCCTTCCACCTTCGCAGCACGGCCGGCTATGAAGGCACCCTGCTGATCGACAGCGCCCCTTACACCACCTATGTCGCAACCGCGGACGAGCCGTTCATGGTGCCCACCGACGAGCTGTTCGCCTCAGTGGACACCTCGCTGGCCTTCCAGAAGGCACGCGGAGCGAGCGCGGCACTGACCCCGACCGGCTACATTCCGCCCGCGGACTCCAAGACGCTCAAGGCAGTGATACGCGAGGCCAACAAGATCGAACGCGCCGACACCGTCGTGACGCTCCCGATCGACGTCACGTGGCTGAACCGCGAGAACATTGGTCAACTCATCGCGGTCTCCACGAAGATCCGGCACCCGAAGGCCCTCGTCCTGTTCCGCCAGTTCGATCCGCTGGAGCAGACGAAGGACATCCCCTCCAATCTGCGCCGCCTGCTGGCCGAGGTCGAACACGTGGCACTACTGCGGACCGACCTCGCTGCGCTTGATGCGATCGCGCACGGCGCCTTCTGCACCGGCATCGGCGTGCAGAGTTCACTCCGCCACGCGATCCCGCCCGGCGAGAAGGCCCAGACCAACAAGGCCGGCCCCACCTACCCGAGCGTGCTGATGCCGGAACTCATGTGCTTCAAGGGCGCCGAGTCCCTCTCCAGGTTGTACGGGAACGTGGATCCCGCAACCTGCTCCTGCGAGGAGTGCGACGGGCGTGGACTCGACCGCTTCTTCCTGCCGGACGGCGAAACCCGGCGCGAGGCCGACAATCACACCGTCCTCACGTGGAGCGACTGGGTCACCGAAATGGCCGGCTACCAGCCAGGCACCCCGCGTAAATCGTGGTGGCGCGACAAGTGTGCGGCCGCGATCGACCGCTACGCACTGGAGAACCAGCGCATCGGGCTGGGCGCCAGCCCCCGGTCCGGATTCCAGGCGCCCTCCCCGCTCAAAGCATGGGCGACACTCCCCGTCACCCCGTAACGAGCCGCGGGCCGGATGCTCAGGGGAGCTGGCGGTGGACGTCTTCCAGGAACTTCCAGCCGGCAACGGTATGGCGTCTGCGCACGAAGGGCCGCGGCGGCACCACCACTTCCACCGAGTCCCCCTGAAGCGTGAGCAGGCCGATGCCGTAGAAGTCCGCGCGCAGCACGGCATCATCCTTGCGCCGCAATACGCCGTCCACCACCACCGCGCGAGAACAGAACGGAGTAAATCGCTCGGCCTTCTCCATCCCCGACTCCCAGCTGCGGCCGGGCACGAACGCCATGTCGATGTGGACAGGCTGCGCCGCGCGACGGGTGATCGACCCGTCCCTGCGGACCGCCGCGCCTTTCGGAAGGGACTTCAGCACCCGCCGCTCCCTCTCGCTCAAGGAGCTGGCAGGAACCGGCTCGCCCAGGGGCAGCGACATGAGGAGATCCAGCACGTCAGGCCGCGTCAGCGGCGGCATCCCTTCGGCTGCCCGCCGCTCCCGCTCAAGCGCGTCATGCCGATAGGCCACAACAGCTTCCGTCCCGAAGGCTTCGACAAGCGCGAGCTTCGCCTCGCGGGGCACGAGGTCGCAGGGAGCCAGCGCACCTGCGACGACATCCATCTGCTCTCGCGCCACGACCGACATGAACCAACCCGCTCTCGTTTCGAACTGACACCCTCGCCTGCGGAGCGTCTGCACGCCCCTGCTTACCCTCAGGCACCCATCACCGGAAGCACGAGCGGCTCACGTTCACACGATCCACTCGCCAATCCCCTGCTGGCCGCAGCCGAGCGGGACCGACACCCCTAACCCGCCTTCCCCTGACCAAGACACGGGAACGCCTCAGCACGGACGGCCCAGGCTAGTACGGGCAGTCGTACGCCCGGCGGCCGCCTCCTCAGATGATCGCGAGATGGCCAGCACCCGTCATAGTCCGGCCAGCAAGCGTCCACGGCGGCCACCAACGAACGACTGCGAGCCTAGCCACCACAGGCGGCCATGCCTACATCTGTCCGAATCTTCATCCAGCCTGCCAACCCCCTTCCCCTTCCACCCCCGCCAGGCGGAGTGCGGCTGCGAGCATGCCTGTGCAGGCATTCGCACGGTGGGGAGTTCAGGTGCCATGAGAGCTCAACGAACGGCAGCAACAGGTGCTGCAATGGGTCGCCCGAGGCTGCCCTGACGGCGTGTGGGAAGGAACCGGGCACAAACTCAGCTGCCAAGCCCTGCACAGCCGCGGACTGGTCAAAGTCTCCAGGAGCCAGGGGCGGTGGTCCGTCGCCCTCACCAAGGCCGGCCAGCAATACCTGGACCACGGATCCCATCCCCCGGAACAGCCTCGGGGCAAAGACACCGCTCCCGCGCCGCAGACCGGAATCCAGCCACCCGACGTGGCCAAGAGCAAAAAGTCCAGCGGCCAGGCGGCTGCGCCCGTACCGGTTCAGCGAACGAGCTCCCTTCCGCGGAAGAAGGCCAAGACCGTCACGGAACAGCTCCTGGAAGAGCTCGCAGAAGCCGGCCGCGTCGTCAAACGCGAAGCCAGCGGTCGGGAGACCGAGAAATGGCCGATCCGTGTTGCCGCAGCACGGCGGTCGGGAAAGATCCCTGCAACCAAGGAACTGCACGCCGGCTGGTGCCGCGACGGATACGAAATCCGGCTGGTCGACACCCCAGCCTGGCCCTTGGCCGTACTGTCACCCGTTGCCGTACCGGCACGGCTCCCCACTCCACACCCCGTGGTCAGAGCTCTGCAGGCGCACTCCCAGCCCATGGCACTGACCAAAGCCGTGCAGGGCAGAGCCTTCTGCCTCATCCACGCACTGCTCACCGCAACGCAGAAGCTGGGGTATGTCAGCGCGTTCGGTACGGCCGAGAGTGCACCCGCCCCTCACCGCCGGCGCGGCGGCTCTCCCCACTTCACCATCACAGCCCAGGGCCAGCGATGCGATTTCCTCATCCTGCAAGAACAGGACCGGACCGACCACATTCCCACGAAGAAGGAGCTCTCGGACGCCGAGAAGCACTCCTGGGTGCGGATTCCTCGGTACGAATACTCCCCCGCTGAACGCCTGAGGATCTGCATCAGCGGCGGGTCACGACACAGGGCCGACGAGTGGGCCGACACGGCCGCACGCCCTCTTGAGCACCAGCTCGCCGAAATCGTGCAGGAAGTGGGGCTCAGGGGTGAGGCTGCCGAACACAAACGGCTGGCCGACCTGGAGGCCGCACGGGAGAAGCGGCTCCGGTGGGAAGCCGCTATGGAACAGGCAAAGATCGACTACGCCGAGGCAGTCCGTATCCAGCGACTCGAAGCACAAGAGAAGGCATGGCGTCGCGCAGCGGACCTGGCCGAGTACATCGACGCCCTCCGCCTCCACACACAGAACCTGCCGACTGGTACGGAGAGGGACGGAGCCGAGGCATGGATCGCTTGGGCCTCGGGCCACGTGCAGCGGCTGGACCCACTCAACGGGACGCTCCGCCTGCCGGATATTCCCGAACCTCGCGCCGACGATCTCCAGCCGTTCCTGCACGGATGGAACCCCTACGGGCCCGGCTTCTAGAAGCAAGGCACCTTGACAATGTCACGGAACGTGTTCGGCGCGGTCGGTCAGAATCTGGTTCCAACACGGACCGACTCGACTGCCCAACGCCAAGAAGGGCACCTCCCTTGGCAAGATCACAAGCTGCCGTGGGAGGCGCCCATCCATTACTGACGAAGCGTCAGGATTTTCCGATCGCGTGCGTCAAACGTGCGTCACGAGCGTCGAATCAGCGTCAAGATATCGCCCACAACGCCCACAGCGCACATAACGCACCCTGCTCTAACCTGCAGGTCAGAGGCCCTTTCCAACGGGCTCAAGGATCGCGACACACTCGACATGCTGGGTCATCGGGAAGAGGTCGAAGGCGCGCAGGGTGCGGACCTTGTAGCCCGCCTCCTGGAAGTACGCCAGGTCGCGGGCCAGGGCCGCCGGGTCGCAGGCCACGTAGGCGATGCGGCGCGGGGTGAGGCCGGCTACCTGGCGGACCGTCTGCTTGCCCGCGCCCGCGCGGGGCGGGTCCAGGACGACCAGGTCGCACTCGGTGATGCCGGTCTTCGGGAGGATCTGCTCGACCTTGCCCTGCTCGATGCGGACGCGGGGGAAGTCCGTGAGGTTGTGCCGGGCGTCCTCCACCGCGCGCTTCGTGGACTCGATGCCGAGGACGGCACCCGTCTCGCCGAGGCGTTCCGCGAGGGCGCCCGCGAAGATGCCGACGCCGCAGTAGAGGTCGAGTGCCATCTCGCCCTTGCGCGGCATCAGGCCCTGCATGACGGCCTTGATCAGGGTGTCCGCGGCCTGGGGGTGGACCTGCCAGAAGCCGCCCATGCCCACGCGGTACGTACGGCCGTCCGCGCGCTCGCGCACGAAGGGGCGGCCGTGGACGCGGTGGACTCCGCCGTCCTTCTCCTCGACGCGCAGGACCGAGACCGGCTTGTCGAGCTCGACGAGGGGGAGGCGGCCGCCGGGGCGCGGGGTCAGGACGACCTGGCGGTCGCCGGAGCCGGTCGCGGCGATGGCCTCGACGGTCTCCATCTGGGGCCAGTCCTGCTGCTCGATGCCGAGCTCGGTGACGCCGGGCGCCGCGATCATGCAGTGGTCGACCGGCTGGATGTCGTGCGAGCGGTGCTTGCGCAGGCCCACGACGCCGTCCTCGTCGATCGCGTACTGCACGCGGGTGCGCCACTGCGGGACCTGCCCGGCGGGCACCTTGTCGCCCTCGGCCGGCATGACCGTACCGTCCCAGCCGGCCTGCTCCGGGGTGAGCCCGGCGAGCCGCAGCAGCTGCTCGGCGATGACCTCGCCCTTGAGCCGGCGCTGGGCGCCGGGCTTGGCGTGCTGCCAGTCGCAGCCGCCGCACGCGCCGGGGCCGGCGTACGGGCAGGGGGCCTCGACGCGGTCCTTGGAGGGGTCGAGGACGGTGATGGCGTCGGCGCGCAGGAAGCGGGAGTCGACGTCTCCCTCGGTCACCCGCGCGATGATCTTCTCGCCGGGCAGGGTGTGCCGGACGAACAGGACACGCCCCTCGGCGGTGCGGGCGATGCAGTGCCCGCCGTGCGCGACGGGGCCGACCTCGACCTCGTACTCCTCCCCCACCAGTGACTGCTTCTCGTTCTGCTCGCTCGTCATGGTGGGGAGACTCCAAGGAGATGTGGATCAGAAGATCAGAATCGAAAAGGAACGGCCGGACGACCGACCCACCAGTTTACGTGGATCTCGTCCGGCCGTTCGCCACTCCGACGCGGGGGCTGCGGACCTACTTCCCCGCCGGGTCCTTCGGACGCGGACGCGGGGTGTCGACCGGCCCGCGGCGCACCGCGCCCGGGGCGTTCCACTCCGCGCGCTTCTTCGCCCGCTTCTTCGCCAGCTCCGAGGACTCCAGCTGGTAGGGCACCGAGGTGACCATCACGCCGGGGGTGAAGAGCAGCCGGCCCTTGAGGCGCAGCGCGCTCTGGTTGTGGAGGAGGTGTTCGTACCAGCGGCCGACGACGTACTCGGGGATGTACACGCTGACGGCGTCGCGCGGGTTCTCGCTGCGCAGGCCCTTGACGTACTCGACGACCGGGCGGGTGATCTCGCGGTACGGGGAGTCCAGGATCTTGAGCGGAACGTTGATGCCGCGCCGCTCCCACTCCTCGCGCAGGGCCTTGGTCTCGGCCGGGTCGACGCTGATGCTGAGCGCCTCCAGCCGGTCCGAGCGGGTCAGCTTGGCGAAGGCCAGGGCCCGCAGGGTGGGCTTGTGGACCTTGGAGACCAGGACGATGGAGTGGACCCGCGAGGGGCGCACGCTGTCGTCGCTGGGGCCCTCGGCGGCGGCGATCTCCTCGGAGACCCGGTCGTAGTGCTTGCGGATCGCGGACATCGTTCCGTAGAAGATGACCATGCCGAGCAGGGCGACCCAGGCGCCGTGGGTGAACTTGGTGGCCAGGACGACCACCAGCACCATGCCGGTGAAGAAGGCGCCGAAGGTGTTGATCGCCCGGGACCGGTGCATCCGGCGGCGGGCGGCCGGGTCGCGCTCCGCGCGCAGGTGGCGGTTCCAGTGCCGGACCATGCCGATCTGGCTCAGCGTGAAGGAGACGAAGACGCCGACGATGTAGAGCTGGATCAGCTTCGTCGAGTCGGCGTCGTAGATCCACACGAGCAGCATCGCGGCGCCCGCGAGCAGCACGATGCCGTTGGAGAAGGCGAGGCGGTCGCCGCGGGTGTGCAGCTGGCGCGGCAGGTAGCGGTCCTGGGCGAGGATCGAGCCGAGCAGCGGGAAGCCGTTGTACGCGGTGTTCGCGGCGAGGAAGAGGACCAGCGCGGTGGCCGCGGCGAGCACGATGAAGAGGAAGCTGCCGTTGCCGAAGACGGCCTCGGCGACCTGGGAGATGACCGGGTGCTGGACGTAGCCGGCGCCGACCGGGGTGCCGTTCTCCAGCAGGTCGACGGCCGGGTTCTCGGCCATCTTGACGTCGGTCGCCATGGCCAGGCCGATGATCCCGCAGAACATGGTGACGGCCAGCAGGCCCATGAGGGCGAGGGTGGTGGCCGCGTTCTTGCTCTTGGGCTTGCGGAAGGCGGGTACGCCGTTGCTGATGGCCTCGACGCCGGTGAGGGCGGCGCAGCCGGAGGAGAAGGCCCGCAGCAGCAGGAAGACCAGGGCGAATCCGGCCAGTCCCTGGTGTTCGGGTTTGATCTCCAGGCCGGCCGTGGGGGCCTCCATGGTGTCGCCCATGACGATGCCGCGCCAGGCGCCCCACGCGATCATGACGAAAACGGCGCCCACGAAAACATAGGTCGGGATGGCGAAGAGCTTCCCGGATTCCTTCATGCCCCGCAGATTCATCAGCGTGAGCAGCAGAATCATGATCACCGCGGAGAGCACTTTGTGCTCGATGACGAAACCGACGGCGGAGCCGAGATTCTCGACGCCGGAGGAGATCGACACGGCGACCGTGAGGACGTAGTCGACGAGCAGGGCGCTCGCGACGGTGAGACCGGCCCGGGGCCCGAGGTTGGTGTTGGCGACCTCGTAGTCACCGCCGCCGCTGGGGTAGGCGTGGACGTTCTGCCGGTAGGAAGCGACCACCGTGAACATCAGCACGACGACCGCGACGGCGATCCAGGGGCTGAAGTGGTACGCCGACACGCCTGCGATCGACAGGACCAGCAGGACCTCGCCGGGGGCATATGCCACCGAGGAGAGCGGGTCGGACGCGAACACGGGGAGGGCGATCCGCTTGGGAAGAAGGGTTTCCCCGAGGCGGTCGCTGCGTAGCGCCCGGCCGATCAGGATCCGTTTGGGCACGTCGGTCAGTTTGGACACGCAGAGGATCGTAAGCGTTCGAAATCAGCCTGACGAACCCCCCACCCCTATAGGACGGGAAGTCCCTTCACATCCATGCCACAGGAGCGCCTCATCCAGGGCACGGGAGCGCCTCATCCAGGGCAAAGGAGCGCCGCCGACCGCGCAAATGGTCACACTGGTGACCGCCCGTGTGTAGCTTGGGCCATGGTCTGAGACCCTGTTAAGCCAGAGCAGCAATGAGGCTGGAACCCAGCGAGCCGCTGACAGCCGGAAGGACGGCCGTGCACATCGTCATTATGGGCTGCGGAAGAGTGGGCTCCGCCCTCGCGCAGACCCTGGAACAGCAGGGGCATACGGTCGCGGTCATCGACCAGGACCCCACCGCATTCCGCCGGCTGGGGGCGTCCTTCGGCGGCCGTCGCGTCACCGGGGTCGGCTTCGACCAGGACACCCTGCGTGAGGCCGGCATCGAGGAGGCGGGCGCCTTCGCCGCGGTGAGCAGTGGTGACAATTCCAACATCATCGCCGCCAGGGTGGCCCGTGAGATGTTCGGCGTCGAGAACGTCGCCGCCCGCATCTACGACCCCAAGCGCGCCGAGGTCTACCAGCGCCTGGGCATCCCCACCGTCGCCACCGTGCGCTGGACGGCCGACCAGATGCTCCGCCGGCTGCTGCCTTCGGGCGCCGAGCCGCTGTGGCGCGACCCGAGCGGCGGTGTCCAGCTCGCGGAGGTGCACACCTCCACCACCTGGATCGGCCAGAAGGTCAGCCGGCTGCAGGAGGAGACCGGCGTCCGCGTCGCCTTCCTCACCCGGCTGGGCGAGGCCATGCTGCCGACGTCGGCGACCGTCCTCCAGGAGGGTGACCTCGTCCACGTGATGATGCGCACGGACGAGATCGACAAGGTGGAGGCCGCCTTCGCCGAGGGTCCTGAGGAGGCACACGCATGAGGGTCGCGATCGCCGGAGCCGGCGCGGTGGGCCGTTCCATCGCGGGCGAGCTCCTGGAGAACGGCCACGAGGTGCTCCTCGTGGACAAGGCCCCGACCGCCATCTCGGTGGAGCGGGTGCCGCAGGCCGAGTGGCTGCTGGCCGACGCCTGCGAGATCACCTCGCTCGACGAGGCGGCGCTCCAGCGCTGCAACGTGGTCATCGCCGCGACCGGCGACGACAAGGTCAACCTGGTCGTCTCCCTCCTCGCCAAGACCGAGTACGGGGTCCCCCGGGTCGTGGCGCGGGTGAACAACCCGAAGAACGAATGGCTCTTCAACGAGTCCTGGGGCGTCGACGTCGCCGTTTCCACGCCGCGCCTGATGTCGGCGCTGGTCGAGGAAGCCGTCAGCGTCGGCGACCTGGTCCGGCTGCTGCGCTTCAGCCACGGCGACGCCAACCTCGTCGAGCTGACCCTGCCCGCCGACTCCCAGGTCGCGGGCAAGCAGATCAGCGAGATCACCTGGCCCGAGGACACCTCGCTGGTCACGATCATCCGGGGCAACCGGGTGCTCACGCCGCACGGCGAGGAGACCCTGGAGCCGGGCGACGAGCTCCTCTTCGTGGCCGCCCAGGCCCGCGAGGAGCAGCTGGAGGACCTCCTCCAGGCCGCGGACTGACCTGCGGTCCCGCTGAACCGCCGAAGGGGCGGCTGACCATCACGGTCAGCCGCCCCTTCGTACATCCCCGGGCGTACGAGCCTGCGTGCGCGGCCGGGCCGGTCTGCGCGGCGGCGCCCTGCGAGGCCGTCCCCTACCCGCCCTTCCACCGTTCCCCGGGCTGCGCCCGGACCCCGCGCCTCAAACGCCGGCGGGGCTGATCTAGCCCTTCGCCGCCTTCGCCGCCTTGGCCGCCTTCGCCGCCTTCTCCGCGGCCTCCTCCGCCTCCCACTCCGCGATCACGTTGATCGGCGGCGGCGCCTGCGCCAGGAACAGCCAGGTGAAGTACACCGCGAGCACCATCGGCGGCAGCTTCAGCGCGATCAGCACCCAGCCGAGCTGCGTCGCGTCGCCCCACCAGTACAGCGGGAAGAGGATCGCGTACTTCGCGAGGAAGATCAGGCCCCAGGCCAGGCTGGCCTTGACGTACGCCTTCTTGCGCCCGGGATTGCGCGTGCGCCAGGACAGGTTCTCCTTGAAGACCGGTCCCAGGATCACGCCGAGCAGCGGGAAGCCCACCAGTGCGGAGAGCGTGAAGGCCACGCCCAGGCCGGCGCCGTAGATCATGCCGGGCAGGTAGAAGCCCTTCGCGCTGCCCGTGAAGAGGGCGAAGGCCACGCCCACGCCCACGCCGAAGACCCCGCTGAAGGCGTGCTTGACCGTGTCCTTGCGCAGCAGCCGCACGATCACCAGCAGGACCGCGACCGCACCCGCCGCGATGGCGGACAGCTTCACGTCCTTGTTGATCGTGTAGATCATGACGAAGAGCAGCCCGGGGAGCATCGTCTCCACGGTGCCCCGGATGCCGCCGAAGGCGTCGAAGAGTGCGGCCTGCGTGACGGCCTTCTGGTCCGCGGTCGGTTCCGCGGCGGGATCCGTCCCGGGGGTGGTCGGTTTGTCGAGTGACGTCACCGTCAGTGCTCCTGTCCGAGCGGTCGGAGTTCGTACTTCGGGTTGAAGAGCACCCGACGGCCGTGGCTCATCGAGATCCGCCCGGAGGCGATCATGCGACGGCCGGGTTCGATTCCCACGATCGAGCGACGTCCGAGCCAGACGACGTCCAGCGCGGCCGAGCCGTCGAACAGCTCTGCCTCCAGGGCGGGGACGCCCGCGCGCGGCCGCAGGGTGACGGTCCGCAGGGTCCCGGTCACCTTCACTATCTGACGGTCGTGGCAGTCGCAGATCCGCGTGCACCCCGCGGCTTCTGCGTCCTCCTGCAGCTCCGCCGAATGCAGCTCCTCCTGGGAGGTGGACAGCCGCTCTATCATCCGGCGGAACCTGCCCGCGGGCCTGGCGGGCTTCGCCGGCTTCACGGGCTTCTCGGGACGCGGTTCAGCACTCATACAGGAAGCGTACCGGCGCCCCCACTACCTCTCGAAGCGGTATCCCATGCCCGGTTCGGTGATGAAGTGGATCGGGTGCGAGGGGTCCGCCTCCAGTTTGCGCCGCAGCTGGGCCATGTAGACCCGCAGGTAGTTGGTCTCGGTACCGTACGAGGGCCCCCAGACCTCCTGGAGGAGCTGCTTCTGGCTGACCAGTTTGCCGCCGTTGCGCACCAGCACCTCCAGCAGGTGCCACTCGGTGGGCGTCAGGCGTACGTCGCGGCCGGCGCGCACCGCCTTCTTCGCCGCGAGGTCCACCGTGAAGGTCTCGGTCTCGACCATCACCTCGTCCTCGCCGGCTCCGGCGCCCGGTTCCGCCCGCCGGACGGCCGCGCGCAGCCGGGCGAGCAGCTCGTCCATGCCGAAGGGCTTGGTGACGTAGTCGTCGGCGCCCGCGTCCAGGGCCTCGACCTTCTCGTCGGAGCTGTGCCGGGCGGAGAGGACCAGGATCGGGACCCGGGTCCAGCCGCGCAGCCCCTTGATCACCTCGACCCCGTCCATGTCGGGCAGGCCCAGGTCCAGGACGACCACGTCGGGGTGGCGGGCGGCCGCCAGTTCCAGGGCGCTCGCCCCGTCGGCGGCCGCGTCGACCTCGTACTTGCGTGCCTTCAGGTTGATCACGAGGGCTCGGACGATCTGGGGTTCGTCGTCCACCACGAGCACCCGGGTCATTGAGGTCCTGCCTTCTGTCGTATCGAATCGAGATCGAGATCCATCGGGTGCCCCCCGGCCCCGCCCGGCGCGCTGCGCCCCTCGCCGTCCACGCTCACGTGGATCTGCGGGCGCCCGCCGGTGGCCGCGCGCAGGGTGAGCACCATCGTGAGCCCGCCCCCGGGGGTGTCCTCGGCCTCCAGGGTGCCGCCCATGGCCTCGGCGAAGCCGCGCGCGACGGCCAGTCCGAGCCCGACCCCGGCACCGCGGGGCGCGTCGCCGTGCCGCTGGAAGGGGGCGAAGATCCGGTCCTTGGCCTCGTCGGGCACGCCCGGCCCGCGGTCCACGACCCGTACCTCGACCCGGTCGCCGAGGAAGCTGGCCGCCACCAGCACCTGCTCGCCCGGTGGGCTGTACTTCACCGCGTTCTCCACCACGTTGGCCACGGTCCGCTCCAGCAGCCCGGGGTCCACCGCCACCATGGGCAGGGTCTCGGGGACGTCCAGCAGCACGCTGTCCTCGGGTACGCCGCCCAGCGCCATCGGGACCACCTCGTCGAGGTCGATCTCGCGGATCAGCGGGGTGACGGTGCCGGTCTGGAGCCGTGACATGTCGAGGAGGTTGCCCACGAGGTGGTCGAGCCGGTCGGCGCCGTCCTCGATGCCCTCCAGGAGCTCGGCGCGGTCCTCCTCGGACCATTCCACGTCGGCGGAGCGCAGGGAGCTCACGGAGGCCTTGATGGAGGCCAGGGGCGTACGCAGGTCATGGCTGACGGCGGCCAGCAGCGCGGTCCGGATCCGGTTGCCCTCCGCCATCCGCCGGGCCTCCTCCGCCTCTCCGACCAGCCGCTGCCGGTCGAGCACGACGGCGGCCTGGGCGGCGAAGGCGCCGAGCACGCGGCGGTCCTCGGCGGGCAGCACCCGCCCGGACAGGGCCAGCGCCATGTGGTCGCCGATCGGCATGTCCACGTCGGCGTCCTCGGGGCGCGCGACCGGGTTCGGGCCGACGCTGCCGGCCGGCCGCCAGGGCTCGACGTCGCTCTCGCGCTCCAGCAGGGCCACCGACTCCATGGCGAAGGTCTCGCGGACCCGTTCCAGCAGCGCGTCCAGGGTGGTCTCGCCGCGCAGCACGCTGCCTGCGAGGAAGGAGAGGATCTCGGATTCGGCGCGCAGCCGGGCGGCCTGGTGGGTGCGGCGGGCGGCGGCGTCGACGACGGAGGCCACGGAGCCCGCGACGCCGAAGAAGACGGCGATGGCGACGATGTTCTTGGGGTCCGAGATGGTGAAGCGGTGCAGGGGCGGGGCGAAGTAGTAGTTCAGGAGCAGGGAGCCGACGGCGGCGGAGGCCAGCGCCGGCCAGAGCCCGCCGAGCAGGGCGGCGGCCACGGTCAGGGCCAGGAACAGCAGCATCTCGTTGGCGAGCCCGGGGTCGCTGTCGATGTGCGTCAGCAGGGTCGCGAGCCCCAGCGGCAGGGCCACCCCGACCAGCCAGCCGGCCAGCAGCCGGGTCCGGCCGAGCCGGGCCGCCGAGCGGGCCACGGGCCGCAGGCCCCGGCCCTTGGCCACCTCCTCGTGCGTGACGATGTGCACGTCGAGGTCGGGCCCCGAGTCACGGGCGACCGTGGCGCCGACGCCGGGGCCGAACACGTACCGCCACGAGCGGTGGCGGCTGGATCCGAGCACGATCTGGGTGGCGTTGACCCCGCGGGCGAATTCGAGGAGCGCCTCGGGGACGTTGTCGCCGATCACATGGTGAAACGTTCCGCCGAGGTCCTCCACCAGCGTCCGCTGGACCGCGAGCTCCTTGGGCGAGGCCGCGGTCAGTCCGTCGCTGCGGGCGATGTAGACGGCCAGGATCTCGCTGCCGGAGCCCTTGGCCGCCACCCTGGAGGCCCGCCGGATGAGGGTGCGCCCCTCGGGTCCCCCGGTGAGGCCCACGACGATCCGCTCGCGTGCCTGCCAGGTGGAGCGGATGTTGTGCTCGCCCCGGTACTGCTGGAGGTACTCGTCGGCCCGGTCGGCGACCCAGAGCAGCGCGAGCTCGCGCAGCGCGGTCAGGTTCCCGGGGCGGAAGTAGTTGGACAGGGCCGCGTCGACCTTGTCGGACTTGTAGATGTTGCCGTGCGCCATGCGGCGGCGCAGGGCCTGCGGGGACATGTCGACCAGCTCGATCTGGTCGGCGCGGCGCACCACCTCGTCGGGGACGGTCTCCCGCTGCCGCACGCCGGTGATCGACTCCACCACGTCGCCCAGGGACTCCAGGTGCTGGATGTTGACGGTGGAGATCACGTCGATCCCGGCCCGCAGCAGCTCCTCCACGTCCTGCCAGCGCTTGGCGTTGCGCGAGCCCGGCACGTTGGTGTGCGCCAGTTCGTCCACCAGGGCTATGGCGGGCTTGCGGGCCAGCAGGGAGTCGACGTCCATCTCGGTGAAGGCGGCGCCCCGGTAGACGAGCTCCTTGCGCTCCACCTGCTCCAGGCCGTGCAGCATGACCTCGGTGCGCGGCCGCCCGTGGTGCTCGACGAAGCCCACGACGCAGTCGGCGCCGCGCTCGACCCGGCGGTGGCCCTCGGAGAGCATGGCGTACGTCTTGCCCACGCCGGGGGCCGAGCCGAGATAGATCCTGAGCTTGCCGCGTCCCATGCGCCCATTCTCAGGGACGTCCGCCCCGTTCACGCGCCGATGACCGGGTGTGGGCGGATCTCTGACGGTTCCCTGACACCCCCGGGCACGGGGAAGGTCGTACGGCCGTGTCCGCGGCCGCGGACACGGCTGAGGACACGGCTGTGGGCCGCACCCCCGCAGGAGTACGGCCCACGGCCGCAAGCGATCGAGCCGGGGTCAGCGGACCTCGGTGATCTCCGGGCCGCGCTCCAGCTGGCCCATGCCACCGCCGAAGCGGGAGCCTTCCTGGTCCCCGGCCTCCTCGGTCTGCACGCCGTCCGGCACCATCTGCGCGTCGTTCGGCAGCTTCAGGACGATCGGGTCGCGCGGGGCCATCGGGCCCTCGCCGCGGACCACGACGGTGTCCAGGAAGATCCGCTCCAGCACCCCGGCCGACTCGGGACGCACCGCGCCCTGGCCGGAGATGACACCGCGCAGGAACCAGCGCGGACCGTCCACACCGACGAAGCGGACCAGCTGGGCGCCGGTCTGCCCGTCCGGGAGCGGTACGGGGACCTGCGCGCGCAGCTCCCAGCCCAGCGGACCCTCGACCTCGTCGATGATGCCGCCCTGCTTGGTGATGCCCTCGGCGATCTCCTCGCGGACCTCGCCCCAGATGCCTTCCTTGCGGGGCGCGGCGAAGGCCTGCAGCTGCACGGCACTGTCGCCGAGCACCACGGTCGCGGCGACGATCGCGTCCCCGGCGACCTCGACCCGCAGCTCCATGCCCTCGACACCCGGTACGAGGATGCCGCCGAGGTCGACCCGGCCCTCCTCGGGGTTGCCGGGGACCTCGGAGATGTCCCACGGGCCGTCGGGACGCGGGGCCGGCGGCAGGTTCACCCTGCGCGGCTGGACCGCGTCTGTCTCCTCCGTGCCGTCCTGCTCATCGGCACCGACGCCGTCGACGACCTGCTCGGCCGCGCCGCCGTCCTTGACGGAGTCGTTCTTCTTGCGACGTCCGAACACGTCACTGTCCTTCCCGGTCGGATACGACCGAAGCGTAGCCATTCCCACCCTGCTGACCAGCGCCGGATCCGGCCACGGCCGCATGACCACCGGTGGAGCCGAAACCCCCCTCGGCCCGCGCCGAGTCGGGAAGCTGCGCCACCTCGCGGAAGCGCACCTGCTCGACTCGCTGGACAACCAGCTGGGCAATGCGGTCGAAACGCTCGAACCTGACGCTCTCGCGAGGGTCGAGGTTGACCACGATCACCTTGATCTCCCCACGGTACCCGGCATCCACCGTCCCGGGGGCATTCACGAGTGCGAGCCCGCAGCGGGCGGCCAGGCCCGAGCGCGGGTGCACGAAGGCCGCGTACCCCTCGGGCAGTGCGATGGAGATCCCGGTGGGCAGGACCGCCCGCTCCCCCGGCTCCAGCTCCGCGGCCACGGTGGTGACCAGATCGCAGCCGGCGTCGCCGGGGTGCCCGTAGGCCGGAATCGGCACCTCCGGGTCGACGCGCCGGATGGCCACGTCCACGCCGGTGTTGTTCTCAGACATCAGGGGTTCACCTCGAAGGCGCGTGCGCGCCTGACCTGGTCCGGGTCGGCCATCGCCGCCCGGATCTCCTCGGGCCGTCCGTTGTCGATGAAGTGGTCGACCTTCACCTCGATGAAGAGGGCGTCGGCGCGCAGTGCGACCGGTCCCTCGGGTCCGCCTATTCGGCCGACCGCGCTGGAGTAGATCTTCCGGCCGGCGACGGCGGTGACCTCGGCCTCCAGGTACAGCACGGTGTCCACGGGCACGGGCCGGACGAAGTCCGTCTCCAGCCGGCCGGTGACGGCGATGACGCGCAGCAGCCAGTTCAGGGAGCCCAGGGTCTCGTCGAGCGCGGTGGCGAGCACGCCGCCGTGCGCGAGGCCGGGCGCACCCTGGTGGGCGGCCTTGACGGTGAACTCCGCGCTGACGCGCACGCCCTCGCCCGCGCGGGCCTCCAGGTGGAGTCCGTGCGGCTGGCCGCCGCCGCAGCCGAAGCAGTGCTCGTAGTGCGCGCCGAGCAGTTCGCCGGGGGCCGGGGCATCGGGGTGCCGCACCGGCGCCGTGGCATCGGCGGGGGGCGTCAACGCTGTGTTTCGTCCACTCACAGCCGCAGACCTTACCCGCGCGGCTACCCGCCGGTCGCCTCGTGGCAGGCTTGGCCGCATGCAGCTCTCCCCCGCGCACCACGACGAACGTCTGACAGCCCCCCGTTCATGGTGGGCCATCGCCGCCCTGACCGGCCTGGCCTGCGCGCTGATGCTGCTCCCGCTGGGCACGCTGCCGATGCTGGCCGGGCTGATCGGGGGCACCGCGCTGATGGGGCTGCTGGTGAGTTCGTACGGTTCCCAGCGCGTGCGCGTGGTGGGCGGAGCGCTGGCCGCCGGGGAGGCCCGGATCCCGGTGTCGGCGCTCGGCGACCCGGAGGTGCTGGACGCGGAGGAGGCCCGCGCCTGGCGCACGTACAAGGCCGACATGCGCGCCTTCATGCTGATGCGCAGCTACGTGCCGACGGCGGTGCGCGTCGAGGTCACCGACCCGGCCGACCCGACCCCGTACGTCTACGTCTCCACCCGCGAGCCGCAGGCCCTGGTGGCGGCCATCCGCGCGGCGCAGGGCAGGGACTGACCCCCGGCGGGCTCAGCTCCGGGGGTCGGCGGCGCCCGGGTCGACGGCCCGGGGATCGGCGGTGCTGGGGTCGATGGCCCGCGGGTCGAACATCCGGCCCTCGACGGCGGCCCTGGTCGCCTCGGGAAGGGCCTCGGCGGGCCGCTCCAGGCGCGGGAGCTGCGGCAGCGCGTTCCAGGGCACGGCGCGGGCCCGCAGGTCCGTACGTACCTTCTCGGCGAGTTTGCGGGTGTCGCGGCGGTTCATGACCGCTCCGACCGCGGCGCCGACCATGAACGGCATCAGGTTGGGCAGGTTGCGGAACATCCGCTTCATGATCTGCTGGCGCAGTTCGCGCTTCATCTGGCCGCCGAGCGCCGCGTTCAGAGTGGTCGGCTTGGTCAGGTCGACCCCGCGCTCCTCCGTCCACGACGTGAGGTAGGCGACGCTGCGCTCTTTGAGGTTGCCGGGCGGTCGCAGGCCGTAGACCTCGTGGAGCTCGGCGATGAGCTTCAGCTCGATCGCGGCGACCCCGGTGACCTCGGCGGCCAGCTCGGCCGGCATGGCCGGGGGCGCCGGCAGCATGGCGGCGGCGCCGATCCCGGCGCCGACCGTGGAAGTGGCGTTGGCGGCGCCCGAAATCAGCTTGTCGGCCAGCTGATCGGGCCCGAGGCCCGGGAACTGCGCGCGCAGGGTCGCGAGGTCCCGAACCGGAACGCGCGGTGCGTTCTCGATGACTCGGTCGGTGAGGTAAAGGGCGGCGGCCCTGGCACTTTCGCCGCCCTTGCGCACACCGTTCTTGACGGCTTGCAGCCGACGGACCCCGGAGTTCTTCCGGGGGCCCTCGCCGGCCTCGGAGGCCGACGGCACCGCCTCGGCGGTGTCGGGGAGCACGGCGGGTACGCCGGGGGCTCCAGGGCCCGTTTCCAGGCCCTCGGTTCCCTCGCGCGTCTCCGCCGGATCACCAGCTTTTCGGAAGCGGCGCTTCCGAAATGGTGTCGAGCCAGTCACGGCCGACGCCTCTCAGTCGCATTCGCGGCAGATGGGCTGACCGTTCTTCTCGCGGGCCAGCTGGCTGCGGTGGTGCACCAGGAAGCAGCTCGTGCAGGTGAACTCGTCGGCCTGCTTCGGCAGGACCCGTACGGCCAGTTCCTCGTTGGAGAGGTCTGCGCCGGGCAGGTCCAGGCCCTCGGCGTTGTCGATTTCGTCCAGGTCGACGTTCGAGGACGACTTCTCGTTGCGACGAGCCTTCAGCTCTTCGATGCTGTCGTTGTCTACGTCGTCGTCGGTCTTGCGCGGGGTGTCGTAGTCCGTTGCCATAGTTCGCTCTCCCCCTCTGGGATTTAGCGGGTGTCTCAGCGCACGTAACGCGCGAGAGGCCGGACTTGTGCCCGACCTGAGGCGGAGATTTTGCCTCACATCAAGGTCTGTTACTCAATCGACACCCAGCCGCACATTCAGAAGAGCGATTG
This sequence comes from Streptomyces sp. NBC_00086, assembly GCF_026343255.1. Lineage (NCBI taxonomy): Bacteria > Bacillati > Actinomycetota > Actinomycetes > Kitasatosporales > Streptomycetaceae > Streptomyces > Streptomyces sp. NBC_00086. Next base: position 1,947,529 of record NZ_JAPELZ010000001.1, read on the forward strand.
GCTGGGATGACGACCGGGACCGTACACGGTCCGGGGGCCGTCTTGCACAAACGCCACCCCATGTATTTCCCGCCACCAGGGGGGCCGGAAACCCGGACTTCCCGGGCTTTCCGGCCGCCCCAAGGTCACTGAGCGCATAGGGTCGGACACTCGGCACTGTGATCGATCGCACAGAAGTCACTGTCTTCATGACCCAAGCATTCAGCCAACAGCGAACACGGGGTGGCCGTGCTCACAAGGGCAGAGTGACACGCATCACGAGGCCACCGCCCTCGCGCGGGACCGCCTGGATCCTCCCGCCGTGTGCGCGCGCCACGGAGCGCGCGATCGAGAGGCCGAGCCCGACACCCTTGTCACTGCCCGTGCGCTCCGTACGCAGCCGTCTGAAGGGCTCGAAGAGGTTGTCCACCTCGTACGCGGGAACCACGGGACCCGTGTTCGATACCAGCAGGACCGCCTGCCCGTGGACGGCCTCGGTGGTGACCTCCACCCAGCCGCCCTCGGGCACGTTGTAGCGGACGGCGTTCTGCACCAGGTTGAGCGCGATCCGCTCCAGCAGCACGCCGTTGCCCTGGACCACGGCCAGCGCGCGCTCCCCGCGGATCTCGACGCCCTTGGCCTGCGCCTCCCCGCGCGCCTGGTCGAGGGCGCGCGAGGCCACCTCCGCCAGGTCCACGGGCTTGCGCTCGATGATCTGGTTGTCGCTGCGGGCGAGCAGCAGCAGCCCCTCGACCAGCTGCTCGCTGCGTTCGTTGGTCGCGAGCAGGGTCTTGCCGAGCTGCTGGAGCTCCACCGGGGCCCCGGGATCGGAGAGGTGCACCTCCAGCAGCGTCCGGTTGATGGCCAGCGGGGTCCGCAGCTCGTGCGAGGCGTTGGCCACGAACCGCTGCTGGGCCGTGAAGGCCCGCTCCAGCCGGTCGAGCATCTCGTCGAAGGTGTCGGCGAGCTCCTTGAGCTCGTCGTCCGGGCCGTCCAGCTCGATCCGCCGGGTGAGGTCGGAGCCGACCACCCGGCGGGCGGTACGGGTGATCTTGCCGAGCGGCGAGAGCACCCGGCCGGCCATCGCGTAGCCGAAGGCGAAGGCGATGATGCTCAGCCCCATCAGCGCCATCAGCGAGCGGCTCAGCAGGTCGTCCAGCGCGTGCCGGCGCTGTTCGAGGATGCACGTGTTGATCGCGGCGTTGAACTGGTCGGGCATCTGGCCCGTGCCGCTCACGCCGGGGCAGCTGCTCGTGACCTGGATCGGGCCGCCGCCCACGATCGTGAACGGCAGCGCGTTGCCCTGCCGCAGCGCCTGGGCCGCCAGCAGGTAGATGATCGACAGCAGCAGGATGCCGGCGATCAGGAACATCCCGCCGTACAGCAGCGTGAGACGTATCCGGATGGTCGGCCGCAGCCAAGGGAAAGGACCCTCGGGCTGGCCGGGGTCCCAGGTCGGTTTCGGTGGCGCCGCCGGTGGCGCCGGGGTCGCGGCCACCCGCGTCAGATCCGGTAGCCGGAACCGGGGACGGTCACGATGACCGGCGGCTCCCCCAGCTTTCGGCGCAGCGTCATCACCGTCACGCGCACCACGTTGGTGAAGGGATCCGTGTTCTCGTCCCACGCCTTCTCCAGGAGCTGCTCGGCGGACACGACCGTGCCTTCGCTGCGCATGAGGACCTCCAGCACCGCGAACTCCTTCGGCGCCAGCTGCACCTCCTTGCCCTCGCGGAACACCTCGCGCCGGTTCGGGTCGAGCTTGATGCCGGCGCGCTCCAGGACGGGGGGCAGCGCGACCGTGGTGCGGCGGCCGAGGGCCCGTACCCGGGCGGTCAGCTCGGTGAACGCGAAGGGCTTGGGCAGGTAGTCGTCCGCCCCGATCTCCAGGCCCTCGACCCGGTCGCTCACGTCGCCGGAGGCCGTCAGCATCAGCACGCGGGTGGGCATGCCGAGCTCGACGATCTTCCGGCACACGTCGTCGCCGTGCACGAGCGGGAGGTCCCGGTCGAGCACGACCACGTCGTAGTCGTTCACTCCGACGCGCTCCAGGGCCGCGGCGCCGTCGTACACGACGTCCACGGCCATGGCCTCCCGGCGCAGTCCGGTGGCCACCGCATCGGCGAGCAGCTGCTCGTCCTCGACGACGAGTACGCGCACGTCGTTTCCTTCCTCAGAGCCCGTCAGGGCAGGGGTGTCATGTGTCGACCATCCTGCCCCTTTCGCCGGTAAACCGGCTGTAAGACGCCGCTCGGGGGTGACGGCCGGGGGCGGAAGTGAGGATTCCCTCGCCTTACGAGGTTTCTGGGGCCAAGGCGGCGGGGAGGACGACTTCACACCCCGAACACCTCCCTGACGGCGCACTGCCACGTGCCGCCGCCGACCCACGAAGAGGGGGCGAACCCACGATGGACGCATTCACCGCGGGTCTCCTGCAGCGCATCAGGAGCACGCAGTCGGACCTCAGGCAGGCTCGTGAAACGGGCGACGACTTCCTCGTGGAAGTGGAACAGGCGGAGCTGGAAGACCTCCAGCGCATCGCCGCCGATCACGGCGTTCCGGTCACCGTCTCCGCCTGCTGATCCCAGCCGCCGTACCCACACACCCCGGACCCCGGAGGCCGCCACCCGGCCGCCGGGGTTCCTTCATGCCCCGCGGCGTCCCGGAACCCGCCCCGGGGCGGGTTCCACCGCTCAGTCGTGCCAGGCCCCTGCTTCCTCCAGCAGCGGCCGCAGCGAGGCGAACACCGCGGGGGTCGCGGCCAGCGCGAGCTCGCCCGAGGCGGGCTCCCCGGGCCGGCCGCCCGTGACCGCGCCGGCCTCCCGCGCGATCAGCTCTCCGGCCGCCAGGTCCCACGGGTTCAGCCCGCGCTCCCAGTACCCGTCTAGCCGTCCGGCGGCCACGTCGCACAGGTCGATCGCCGCCGAACCGCCGCGCCGGATGTCCCGGACCAGCGGGATGATCCGCTGCGCGACATCGGCCTGGTGCGCCCGCCGGCTCTGGACGTACGCGAATCCGGTGCCGATCAGCGCCTGGTCCAGCGGAGCGGCCGGCCGGCAGGCGAGGCGGACGTCGCCCAGCCAGGCCCCGCCTCCCAGCACCGCGTGGTACGTCTCCCCGCGCATCGGCGCCGCCACGACCCCGGCCACCGTCTCGCCGCGGTACTCGGCCGCGATGGACACGCCCCAGGTCGGCAGCCCGTAGAGGTAGTTCACCGTGCCGTCGAGCGGGTCGATGACCCACCGCACGCCACTGGTGCCGGCCGATTCGGAACCCTCCTCGCCCAGCAGCCCGTCCTCGGGCCGCCGTTCCCCGAGGATCCCGGTGATCAGCTTCTCGGCCGCGATGTCCATCTCGGTCACCACGTCGATCGGGCTCGTCTTGGTCGAGGCGACCGCCAGATCGGCGGGCCGCCCGTCCCTCAGCAGCGCGCCCGCCCGGCCGGCCGCCTCCAGGGCCACGTCCAGCAGTTCGGTCTTCAGCTCTTCGGAGATCACGCCGGGCTCCCGTTCATCGAGTTCTGCGGACGTCACTGCGCGCCCTTCGCTGCGCACACCGGCGGCTACGCGTAGGGGCTGTCCACGCCCGCGGCCGCCGGCCGGGGCCCGCGCGCCGGGCAGCAGCCCACCGCGCACAGGTCGTGGCTCGCGCCGAGCAGCCCGAGCGCGCAACGCTCCACGGCCTCGCCGCGTTCCGCCGCGGCCCGCTCCAGCACGAGGTCCCGTACCGCCTCCGCGAACCGGGGGTCGGCGCCGACCGTGGCCGAGCGGGCGATGGGCAGCCCCAGCTCGGCGGCCTTCGCCGTCGCCTCCGTGTCGAGGTCGTACAGCACCTCCATGTGGTCCGAGACGAAGCCGATGGGCACCATGACCACCGCCGGGGCGCCCGCCGTGTGCAGGGCCTCCAGGTGGTCGCAGATGTCCGGCTCCAGCCACGGGATGTGCGGGGCGCCGCTGCGCGACTGGTAGACGAGCTCCCAGGGCAGCTCGGTGCCGGTCTCGGCGCGGACCGCGTCGGCGATCAGCTTCGCGACGTCCAGGTGCTGCTTGACGTACGCGCCGCCCTCGCCGTCCGCGGAGTGGTCCTCCACCGGGCCGGAGGCGTCCGCGGCCGCGGTCGGGATGGAATGCGTGGTGAAGGCCAGGTGCGCCCCGGCGCGGACCTCCCCGGGCAGCGCGGCCAGCGAGGCCAGCACCCCGTCGATCATGGGCTGCACGAAGCCGGGGTGGTTGAAGTAGTGCCGCAGCTTGTCGACCTTCGGCAGGTCCGCCTCGGCCACGCCCTCCTCCACGAGCAGGGCCAGCGCGTCCGCGAGGTTCTCGCGGTACTGCCGGCAGCCCGAGTACGAGGCGTACGCGCTGGTGGCGAGCACCGCGATGCGGCGGCGCCCGTCGGCGGCCATCTCGCGCATCACGTCGTTCAGGTACGGGGCCCAGTTGCGGTTGCCCCAGTAGACCGGCAGGTCCAGCCCGTGCCCGGCGAAGTCCTTGCGCAGGGCGTCCAGCAGCTCGCGGTTCTGCCCGTTGATCGGGCTGACCCCGCCGAAGCCGAAGTAGTGCTGCCCGACCTCCTTGAGCCGCTCGCGCGGGATGCCCCGGCCACGCGTGACGTTCTCCAGGAACGGCACGACGTCGTCGGGCCCCTCGGGGCCGCCGAAGGACAGCAGCAGGAGGGCGTCGTAGGGGGCGGCGGGGCTTTCGGCCGAGCCGGGAGCGGAGGCGCGGAGCTGGTCAGACATGCTTCGAATCCTGCCACCCGCCGCCGCCCGGCGGAAAACAGGCCCGCCCTGCGGGACCGCTCCACCGCGGGCCGGGACCCCCTTCCGGCCCCCCCCGGCTTCATCAGGCGGGCGGCCCGTACGCGGCCGTAACCTGTATGGGCCAATGACGTCCCTTACGGAGGGCACCTTGCCCAGTCCCTACCGCGCGATCTTCGCCGCTCCCGGGAGCCGGGGCTTCAGCGCGGCCGGCCTCATCGGCCGGCTGCCGCTCTCCATGGTCGGCATCGGCATCCTGACGATGATCTCCGAGCTCACCGGCCGCTACTCGCTGGCCGGCGCCCTCACCGCCACCCTCGCGCTCTCCGCCGCCGCGATCGGCCCGCAGGTCTCCCGCCTGGTCGACCAGTACGGCCAGCGCCGCGTCCTGCGGCCGGCGACCCTGCTCGCGCTCCTGGCCATCTCCGGGCTGCTGCTGTGCGCGGCCAACAACACGCCCGACTGGACCCTGTTCGTCTTCGCGGCGCTCGCCGGCTGCGTACCCAGCGTGGGCTCGATGATCCGCGCCCGGTGGACGGCCATCTACCGGGATTCGCCGCGCGAACTGCACACGGCGTACTCCCTGGAGTCCGTCCTGGACGAGGTCTGCTTCATCTTCGGGCCGATCCTGGCCATCGGGCTCTCCACCACCTGGTTCCCGGAAGCGGGCCCGCTGGTCGCCGGGGTCTGCCTGCTGGTGGGGGTGTGGTGGCTGACCGCGCAGCGCGCCACCGAGCCCGCCCCGCACCCGCGCGGCGGGGACGCCGACCGGACCTCGGCGCTGCGCTCCCCCGGACTCCAGGTGCTGATGGCCACCTTCGTGGCCACCGGCGCCATCTTCGGCTCCATCGACGTGGTCACCCTGGCCTTTGCCGAGGAGCAGGGACACAAGGCGTGGGCCAGCTTCATCCTCGCCATCTGGGCGGTCGGCTCCTGCCTCGCGGGCATCGTCTTCGGCCTGCTGCACCTCAAGGGCAAGCCGGAACGCAGGTGGGTGCTGGGCATCTGTGCGATGGCCGTGAGTATGATCCCCCTCCTACTGGCCGGGAACCTTCCGTTTCTGGCCGTGGCGCTCTTCGTCTCGGGCCTCGCCATCGCTCCCACGATGATCACCACGATGGCCCTGATCGAGGCGCACGTACCACGCGCGAAGCTGACCGAGGGCATGACCTGGATCAGCACCGGCCTCGCGGTCGGGGTCGCGCTCGGCTCCTCCGTGGCCGGCTGGGTCATCGACGCCGCCGGCGCGAAGACCGGGTACGTCGTCTCCATCTCGGCGGGGACCGCCGCGGCGGCGGTTGCGTTCGCGGGTTACCGCCGGCTGACGAGGTCGGCGCAAGGGGAGGAGCCTTCCAACGATGGCGACGACGGGGACAGCAGGCAGCAGCGGGACACGGACCGCCGCGTGGCATAACTGGGCGGGCAACGTCAGCGCCACGCCCGCGCGCGTGGTCACCCCGGCATCGGTCGGGGAGCTTCAGGAGGCGGTCCGCCGGGCCGCCGGGGACGGGCTGAAGGTGAAGGCGGTCGGCACCGGCCACTCCTTCACCGCGGCCGCCGCGACCGACGGCGTACTGATCCGCCCGCAGGCGCTGGCCGGGATCCAGGCGATCGACCGGAGCGCCGGCACCGTCACCGTGGCGGCGGGCACGGTCCTCAAGGACCTCAACCTGGCCCTCGCCAAGGAGGGCCTGTCGCTCACCAACATGGGCGACATCATGGAGCAGACGGTCTCGGGCGCCACCAGCACCGGCACCCACGGAACCGGCCGCGACTCGGCCTCCATCGCCGCCCAGATACGCGGCCTGGAGCTGGTCACGGCGGACGGAGCTCTGCTGACGTGCTCCGAGAAGGAGAACCCCGAGGTCTTCGCGGCGGCGCGCCTCGGCATGGGCGCGCTCGGCGTGGTCACCTCGCTCACCTTCGCCGTGGAGCCGCTCTTCTTCCTGACCGCCCGTGAGGAGCCGATGACCTTCGACCGGGTCACGGCGGAGTTCGACCAGCACCACGCGGAGAACGAGCACTTCGAGTTCTACTGGTTCCCGCACACCGGCAACTGCAACACCAAGCGCAACAACCGCAGCCAGGGCCCGGCCGCCCCGCCCGGAGCGGTCTCCGCCTGGGTCGAGGACGAGCTGCTGTCCAACGGCCTCTTCCAGGCCGTCAACTCCTTCGGCCGCGCCGTCCCGGCGGCCATCCCCTCCATCGCCCGGATCGCGAGCCGCGCCCTGTCGGCGCGCACCTACACGGACATCCCGTACAAGGTGTTCACCAGCCCGCGCCGGGTGCGGTTCGTGGAGATGGAGTACGCCCTTCCGCGCGAGCGCGTCGTCGAGGCGCTGCGGGAGCTGAAGGCCATGGTGGACCGCTCCGGCCTGCGGATCAGCTTCCCGGTGGAGGTGCGGACGGCTCCGGCGGACGACATCACCCTATCGACCGCCTCGGACCGCGAGAGCGCGTACATCGCGGTGCACATGTACAAGGGCACCCCGTACCAGGCGTACTTCACGGCCGCCGAGCGGATCTTCACCGAGTACGGCGGGCGTCCGCACTGGGGCAAGGTCCACACGCGGGACGCGGAGTACTTCGCCGGGGTGTACCCGCGCTTCGGGGAGTTCACCGCGCTCCGGGACCGGCTGGACCCGAACCGGGTCTTCGGCAACGACTACCTGCGGCGGGTTCTCGGGGACTGAGCCCCGGGCTCAGGGAGTCGGCGCGGAGGCGGCGCCGGTGCCGCTCGTACCGGCGCCGCCCGGCGTCGCCCGGCCGCTGCTCGGCGTCGGGGACTTCGAGGGCGTGGTGCTCGGCGAGGGATCGGGCTTCGGCGGGGTCGGGCTGGGGCTGGACGACGGGTCCGCGGACGGCGAGGTGTCCGGGTCCGGCTTCGGCTTCGGGCTCTGGCCGCCGTTCGAGTGCGAAGGGGTCGGGGAGCTCCCGGTGTCCGGGGTCTTCCCGCCCTTCTCCCCCGTGCCGGTGCCGGTGCCCGTGCCCTGCTGCTCCTTGGACGTGTCCGGCTTGTAGTCGCGGGCCTTACCGACACCGCCGGTGAAGATCGTGCCGCCGCCGGCGCTGACCGCGGTGCCGGCCACCGCCTCGTAGGTCCCCAGACCGCCGAGCGCGATGGCGAAGGCCGCGCCGGAGGCCACCGCCGTACGCTTCCAGCCCCGCATCCTGGTCCCGTGGACCGTGCCCTCGGAGAACTCCTCGTCGGTCGGCGGCCCGCCGGCCGGGACGGTGCCCAGCATCATCGTCCCGTCCGGCGCCCGCCCCGCGGGAGCGGACCCGGGCCCGTCCACCGGGACCTGACGGGCCTTCGGCCGGGCCGTCTCGCGCAACTGGTCGCCGGTGCGGCGGAAGAAGTGCTGGATGACGGGTCCGCCCGCGGTGGCCACCACGCTCACGATGCCGGCGCCGATGATGGTCCCGTAGAGGCCCATCCCCGAGGCGAGCACGGCCGCCGCGACCGTGGCGAGGGAGGAACCCGCGACCTGAGCCACGCTCAGATCGAGTTTCTTCTTCTCCTTCTCCTGCTCCGGTTCGACGCCCAGCACCGTCTTCTGACCCATCGCCATCCCCTGCGTGTCCTGCCCCTCGCGCTCCAACGCCTTCTCCCGTTACTGACACGTCAGCGAAACGGATAGTTCCGTTTCCGGAGATTCTGTGAAGCAAGACACCCGAAAACGGGCGCACGTCCAGGTCCGGCCGGATGTGGACCCGATTCAGGGCAGCCCAACTCCCGCCGTCCGAGACAAGTTCGGCGGCGCGGCGGTCCACCCAGGTGGCCCGAATGGAGTACTGTGGCGAGCCCTGGGGCCGTCCTTCCTTTCGGATGTCCGGACTCGGGAGAGGGGGCCGGCTGATGGAAAACGGCACTCGAGACCGGCGATGCCGCGGTTTTGCACGGGATCCTGCTGCGCACAGTAATCGTTCGGTCACTGTGCGTACCCAACAGGTAACCGTGCCATAACAGCGATCAAGGGCGCATGCCCGACACGCCGGTTTAACTCGGCAAGGTAGTGGCAGGCTGCACCCGGGCAGGCCACACTCGACTAGCGGAAGCAGCGACGCACGTGACGTCGGCAGGCACCACCCGGGAGGTCCCCATGCCCGAACTGCGTGTCGTGGCCGTCTCAAATGACGGCACACGACTGGTGCTCAAGGCTGCGGACAGCACGGAGTACACGCTTCCGATCGACGAGCGTCTCCGGGCTGCCGTGCGCAACGACCGTGCGCGCCTGAACCAGATCGAGATCGAGGTGGAGAGCCACCTCCGCCCCCGCGACATCCAGGCCCGCATACGAGCCGGTGCCTCCGCGGAGGAGGTCGCCCAGATGGCCGGCATCCCCGTCGACCGGGTACGCCGCTTCGAGGGCCCCGTGCTCGCGGAGCGCGCGTTCATGGCGGAGCGGGCCCGCAAGACCCCCGTGCGCCGGCCCGGCGAGAACACCGGACCCCAGCTCGGCGAGGCCGTGCAGGAACGCCTCACGCTGCGCGGTGCCGAGAAGGAATCCGTCCAGTGGGACTCCTGGCGCCGCGACGACGGCACCTGGGAGGTCCTGCTGGTCTACCGGGTCGCGGGCGAACCGCACTCGGCGAGCTGGACGTACGACCCGCCGCGCCGGCTGGTCGTGGCCGTGGACGACGAGGCCCGCTCGCTGATCGGCGAGTCGGACGACCTGCCGGCGACCCCGGAGCCGAGCTTCCCGTTCGTGCCGAGGATCGCGCGGCTGCCTCGCGACCGGCCGCTGGACCGGGCGCTCGACCGCCAGATGGAACGACCCACAGCGCCCGCTCCCCCGCCGGAGCCGGAGGCCGAGGAGGAGCGCGACACGCTGACGGCCCTGCTGGAGGCGGTCCCGAGCTTCCGCGGCGACATGGTGGTTCCGGAGCCGGTGACGGAACCTGAGGTGGAGGAGCCGCCCGCCGCTTCGGCCTCGGCCGGTGCGGGTTCCGCATACGCGGACGTCCTGATGCCGCGCACCGTGGCGGGACACCGGGACCGGCTGACGGGCACGACCGACCGGCAGGCGGAGGCCGACGGGGTCCGTCCGGGCCGCCGCGCGGCGGTGCCGAGCTGGGACGAGATCGTCTTCGGCACCCGCCGCAAGAAGCAGGAGTAGTACGGGCCCGGGCACCGGCGGCGCAGGCCGCCGGTGCCCGGGGCCGAGCACCGCCTAGCCCGGCAGTTCGCCGACCGCCACCTCGCGCGACGGGTCCGCGGACCACTCCGACCAGCTGCCCGCGTACAGCGCCGCCGGGATGCCCGCCGCCGCGAGCGCCAGGACCTCGTGGGCCCCCGAGACGCCCGAGCCGCAGTAGACCCCGACCGGGGTGCCGGTGTCGGCGTGCACGCCCAGGCCCTCGAAGCGGGCCCGCAGGGCTTCGCGGCCCAGGAGCAGGCCGTCGGGTCCCGCGTTCTCCGTGGTCGGCGCCGAGACCGCCCCGGGGATGTGGCCCCCGACCGGGTCGATCGGTTCGACCTCGCCCCGGTACCGCTCGCCCGCCCGTGCGTCCAGCAGCACACCCGTCCGGGCCAGCGCCGCCGCCCCGTCGGCGTCCAGGAGTCCGATGGCACCGGGATTTGGCTTGAAATCACCCTCGCTCACAGGAGTGACCTCGGCCGACAGCGGACCGTCACCGGCCTTCCACGCGGCCAGTCCCCCGTCCAGGACCCGCACGCGCGGGTGACCCGTCCAGCGCAACAGCCACCACGCGCGCGCCGCCGCCCAGCCCTGGCCGCCGTCGTACACGACCACCGGCGCGTCCAGCGAGACCCCGGCCCGCCGCATCACCGCCCCGAACTCCTCGGGATCCGGCAGCGGGTGCCGGCCGCCGGAGCCCGCCGGGCCTGCGAGTTCCGCGTCGAGGTCGACGTAGACGGCGTTCGGGAGGTGTCCGGCCTCGTACTCGGGCCTCAGGTTCGGGCCGCCGAGCTGCCAGCGGACGTCCAGGAGCACCGGCGGCAGCGGGCCGGCCAGCTCCTCTTTCAGGTCGGCGGCGGAGACGAGCGGGGAGCGGGGCGGGTTCGCAGTCATGCGGGCCATTTTGCTCCCCGCCACCCACCCCGCGTAACAAGCTGTGCGTCAACGTGCCGGGACGGGCCGCACTGATCCGGACATCTCTCCCGGCTCCCGGAAAACCCGGCCGGTCGGGGCGCGCCGGGCCCCCTGGAGTGGAAGCATCAGCTCCGGGAAGGGTCACGAGCGTGACGACGGAGGAGACGGCTGACATGACCGAGGCATCGGAAGCAACGCGGCGCACGCCCGGCACGCCGTGCTGGGCGAGCCTGATGGTGCACGGCCTCGGTACCACCGAGGAGTTCTACGCCGACCTGTTCGGCTGGGAGTACGAGCCCGGCCCCGAGCAACTCGGCCCGTACGTCCGGGCCATGCTCGGCGGGCGGGAGGTGGCCGGCATCGGCGAGATGCCGCCGGACCGGCAGCTCCCGGTGGCCTGGACCACCTACCTGGCGACGGACGACGCCGATGCCACGGCCGAATCCATCCGCTCCTGCGGCGGCACGGTCGCGGTGGGCCCGCTGGACGCCGGAATCGCGGGCCGGGTGGCGATCTGCTCGGACCCGCTGGGCGCGATCTTCGGGCTCTGGCAGGCGGCGTCCCACCTCGGCACCCGGCTGGCCGGGGGGCCCGGCACCCCGGTGTGGCACGAGCTGGTCACGCAGGACACCTCGACGGTCGGGAAGTTCTACGAGCACGTCTTCGGCCACGAGGCCCGTGCGCACGCCGGCGCGAACGATGCCGCCGACGAATTCGACTACCTCACCTTGTCCCTGCAGGGCCGGCCGGTGGCCGCCGTGCACGGGGTCGGCCGCTCCCTGCCCCACGACCGGGGGCCGCACTGGATGACGTACTTCGAGGTGGAGGACACCGACGCGGCCGCCGCCCGGGTCCAGCGGCTCGGCGGCCGGATCGTCCAGCCGCCGCGCGAGGGCCTGAGCGGCCGGCTGGCCGTGGTCACGGACCCGGAGGGCGCGGTGTTCACGCTCGTACGCGGCCGGGGCTGACCGCGGTCCGGGGCCGGGGCTGAGCGCCTGCGGGGCGGCTCAAGGGGTCGGCCGTGAGGGCCTGGCGTTGACCGTCAGGCCGGCGGTCAGGCCCGCGAGCAGCACTCCGCCGAAGGCCCACCAGAGGGTGGCGGCATAACCGCCCACCAGGTACTCGTCCATCGCGTTCTGCGACGCGATCCGCGGGCGGCCGGCGAAGACGGCGGCGAGCACCGCGGCGCCGATCGCCTCGCCCAGCTGGAGGGCCGTCATGGCGGCCGCCGAGGCGGCCCCGATGTGCTGCGGGGCCATGCCGGCGGTCGCGGTGGCGAGGAGCGGGGCGAAGGCCAGGCCGGTGCCGAGGCCGGCGAGGATCGTGCCGGGCAGCACCTGGGCCTCGTACACGCCATGTGCCTCCAGGCCGGTCAGGAGCAGCAGTCCGGCGGCCGCGAGCACCAGCCCGGCCGCGATCAGGACGCCGGGCGCGGCGCGGTGGAGCAGTCGGCCGGAGATCTGGGTGGATCCGATGACCACGGCCGCGAACATGGGCAGCAACTGCAGCCCGACCGTGCTCGGGGCGTGGCCGAGTACGTACTGCAGGTAGAAGCTCACGGACAGGAACAGGATGAGGAGGCCGGCCCCGGCCAGGAGCAGGGCGGCGAGGCTGCCGGCGCGGTTGCGGTCCCCCAGGACGTACGGCGGCAGGAGCGGGTACCGGGACCTGGTCTGCCACCGCAGGAAGGCCACGAGCAGGACGGCGCCGCCCCCGACGGGGAGCAGCACCATGGGGGTGCCCCAGCCGTGCGACTCGCTCGCGCCGAGGCCGTAGACGAGGGCGGCGACCGCGGCGGAGCCGAGCAGTACGCCGGGCACGTCGGGGCGGGCGCCGCCGGGGCCCGGGCGGTCGTGCGGCAGGCCGAGTGCGCAGATCAGGGCGATCACCCCGATGGGGACGGCGGCGTACACCGCCACGTCCCAGGCCAGGACCTGGACGAGCCATCCGCTCGCGAACAGCACGAACGCGGAGCCGCCGCCCACGAGCGCGGCGTAGATCCCGAAGGCCTTGCCGCGTTCCCTGGGGTCGCTGAAGCCCGCGGCCACCAGGGCCAGTCCGGCCGGTGTCACCAGTGCGCCGAAGACTCCCTGCAAGACACGGGCCGCGACGAGCACCCCATCGGATCCGAGGCCCCCGCCACCGAGCGCGCAGGCGGCCACGAATCCGACCAGGCCGATGAGCAGCGTCCGCCGCCGCCCCACGAGGTCCACGAGGTGCCCGCCGAGCAGGAGCACCGCGCCGAAGGCGACCGCGTAGGCGATGAAGAACGGCCCCGGGCCGCCGATGCGAAGGTCCGCGTGGAGCTCCGGCAAGGCCACGCTGAAGACCGTCGCCTGGAACACCACCATCAGCTGCGCGAGGACGGCCACCGCCAGCCCCCGCCAGCGCTTGGCGTGCGGGGACACGGACTCCCCGGCGGCCGTGGACGGCGTCACGGCCCAGCCGTCGCCGGTGGGGACCGGAGCCGGCCCGAAGCCCCGTGCGGGGCCGAAGTCCGCGGGGGCCGTGGGAGCGTATTCGGGCGGCGGGGGCACGGGGAGCCAGGGCTCGGGGCGTGCGGACGGGACTCGGGGGTCGGCCTGCGCGACGGGCGGCTCGGCGGGCAATGCGGGGGCGTAGTCCAGCAACTGGGCGGCGTGGCGGCCGAGTTGGGCGAGGACCTGGCCCGGCAGCCATTCCCCCGCCTGGTCGGCGGCCGTGCGCTCGGCCACCTCCCGGGGGGTGGGCCGCTGGGCCGGGTCCTTGTGCAGGCAGTCGCGTACGAGGTCGGCCAGGGCCTCCGGTACGCCGGTCAGGTCCGCCTCCTCCTCGGCGACGCGGAAGAGGTGGGCGTTCAGGCCGGTGTCCGCGGCGCCGAAGAGGAGGCGGCCGGTGGCGGCGTAGACGAGGACGGCCCCGAGGCAGAAGACGTCGCTGGCGGGGGTGAGTTCGAGGCCGCGGACCTGCTCCGGCGACATGAACCCGGCCGAGCCGATCAGCATGCCGGTGTGGGTGAGCAGGCTGTCCCCGGCGAGGCTGTCCATCGCCCGGGCGATGCCGAAGTCGATGACGCGCGGGCCGTCGACGGTGACCAGGACGTTGGAGGGCTTGAGGTCACGGTGGATCAGACCCGCCTCGTGCACGGCCTGCAGGGCGAGGGCGAGCCGGTTGGCGAGGGTGCGCACGGAGTGCTCGGGCAGCGGCCCGAAGTCCTTGGCGACCACGGCGTGCAGATCGGGCCCCGGGATGTACTGGGTCGCCACCCAGGGCACTGCGGCCTCGGGATCGGCGTCGAGGACGGCCGCGGTCCAGCTCCCGCCCACCCGCCGCGCGGCGGCCACCTCCCGGGCGAAGCGCCTGCGGAACTCCGGGTTCCCGGCGTACTCGGCCTGCACCACCTTGACGGCGACGGTGCGCCCGCCCTCGGAGCGGCCCAGGTAGACCAGGCCCATGCCGCCGGCGCCCAGCCGGGCGATCAGACGGTACGGGCCGATGCGGGTGGGGTCTTCGACGATCAGCTGATCCACGCGCCGAGGATAGTGCAACTATCCAACGTACGGCGGGGCATTGGCGGAATCAGCGAAATCGTCCGTGGCCGGGCCGGCCGCGAGGGGGCGCGGTCGCCCGTCAGTCCTCGGCGCTGGGGCTGCGTTCTCCGTGCAGTCGCAGGACGTCGGCGTCGCTGCGGAAGCGGTGGGCCCACCGGCGGCCGTCGAAGACGCTGAGGCCGGGGATGTGGCGGGTCTCCAGCGCCAGGATCACGAAGGCCGTCGCCGCGGCGGCCGGCGCGAGGCGGCCCTGGCCGGCGGCCGCACCGATCGCGGCCGCGGCGAAGATCGCTCCGGCGGTGGTCACCCCGTGGACGAGGTCGCCCTCGGTGCGGCTCTGGCGGAAGACCAGGCCGCCCCCGATGAACCCGACGCCGGTGATGACTCCCGCGAGGGCGTTGGGTGCGCCGTCCAGGGCGAGGACGGCCACGAGGGCGGCGCCGACGCCGATCATGGAGAAGGTCCGGTTGCCCGCGGCGGCCCCCCTCAGGGTGCGCTCGAAGCCGAGGAGGTAGGTGAGGACGAAGGCCACCGCGAGGTGGCCGATCGTGACGAGGGTGGAGGTGTCCGCCTGCCGGTAGTCCATCGGCCGCCCTTCGGGTGTCCTCCGCGTGAAACTGGCACGGCTGTCCGTGCCAGTAGAGCGCGCGGGCCGCCCGGGGCGCCGGGCGCGCCGCCGCGGCGGTCAGTTGTGCGGGGCCGTTCCGCTGACCCGGTGGTCGGCGTGGCTGAGGGCTTCCAGGACGAGCCGGCGCAGATGCCCGTCGCGCAGGCTGTAGTGGATGCGCCGGCCCTCGCGGCGGGTGTCGACGAGGCCCGCCAGCCGCAGTTTCGCCAGGTGCTGGCTCACCGCGGTCCTCGACGCCTCGCAGCGGTCGGCGAGCGAGCCGACGTCCGACTCCCCCTGGGCGAGCAGCCACAGGAGGTGCAGCCGGGTGATGTCCGAGAGCATCGCGAAGACCTCGGTCGCCTCGGCGAGACGCGCCCTGTCGGGATCCCGTAGGTGCGCATCGGGTGCAGGTGGCTGAGGTTCGCGAGCTGGCATACCCCACAGGGTAGGTCGCTCCGGGGAGGCGCAGGGTGAGGACGGAGCCGTAATCCATCGGACATGTGCGCAGGTGCGCATGTGTGGATATATTGGAGACGTCGTCCTCATCGTCCCTGTCCATCCCCCGGCCCGGAGGGAACCGCATGCAGAGCGTGCTGCGCGACCGCACCTACCGCCGCCTGTTCGGCGCCCAGGTCATCGCCCTGACCGGCACCGGCCTGGCCACCGTGGCCCTCGGCCTGCTCGCGTACGACCTCGCGGGCGCCGACGCCGGTTCGGTGCTCGGGACGGCGCTCGCGATCAAGATGGTGGCGTACGTCGCCGTCGCCCCGGCGATCGCCGCGGTGGCCGACCGGCTGCCGCGCCGGGCCCTGCTGGTCGGCTCCGACCTGATCCGGGCGGGGGTCGCGCTCTTCCTGCCGTTCGTGAGCCAGGTGTGGCAGGTCTACGTCCTGATCTTCCTGCTGCAGACCGCCTCGGCCGCCTTCACCCCGACCTTCCAGGCCCTGATCCCCGACGTCCTGCCGGAGGAGCGCGCCTACACGCGGGCCCTGTCCCTGTCCCGGCTCGCCTATGACCTGGAGAGCCTCTTCAGCCCCGCGCTCGCGGCCGCGCTGCTGTCGGTGGTCGGCTACGACCAGCTGTTCCTCGGCACGGCGGCCGGCTTCCTCGCCTCGTCCGCGCTCGTGGTGTCCGCCGTCCTGCCCCGGCGGGCGCGGGCCGTCGTCGCGTCCGGGCCGGGCGCGTACGCCAAGGCCACCGCGGGGACGCGACTGCTCCTGCGCGCCCCGCAGCTGCGGTCCCTGCTGGCGATGAACCTCGCGGTCGCGGCCGCCGGGGCCGTGGTCACGGTCAACTCCGTCGTGTACGTACGGGACTTCCTGGAGCTGTCCGCCGAGTCGGTCGCCCTCGCGCTCGGGGCGTACGGGGCCGGCTCCATGGCCGTGGCCCTGGCACTGCCGCGGATCCTGGAGAACCGCCCGGACCGGCGGGTGATGCTGACCGGAGCCCTGCTGCTCCCCGTGGCGTTCGGCGCCCTCGGCTTCATCACCTCGGCGGACAGCGGCGGTTGGCGCTGGCCCGCGCTGCTGGTCACGTGGGCGGCGTTCGGGGCGGCCTGCTCGATGGTGCTCACGCCCGCCGGCCGGGTGCTCCGGCGGGCCACGCCGGAGGGGGACCGCACCGCGGTGTTCGCCGCCCAGTTCTCCCTGTCGCACGCCGCCTGGCTGCTGACCTATCCGCTCGCGGGCTGGGTCGGCGCGAAGGCCGGGCTCGGATGGGCGACGGCGGCCCTCGGCGCGATCGCGCTCGCGGCCGCGGCCCTCGCCGCCCGGCTGTGGCCGGCCGGGGCGGCCACGGAGGAGGTCCTGGGCCACGTACACGAGCACGAGCACCGCGGGCTGACTCCCGGGCATCCGCACCTCCACGGAGCACGCCGGGCCGGGGCGGGGTGGCGGCACAGCCACCACCACTTCACGGACGAGCTGCACGCCGCCCACGGCTGAGCCGCCCCGAGGCCACCCGAGGCGACCCGAGGCGACCCGAGCGGACGATCCGACGACGCACAGCGGACGTACGGCCGACGGACTGAATTCGATCACCCGTTAGTCACAAGCGATCACATCGAGTGACCCCTTTCTGCCTATTTGTGTGAATAGATCACCACACTGGTCCTCCTAGGGGCGAGTCCTCTTCCCCGAAGGGCAGCCGATGCGACGTGTCGTGAGAAGCCGCGCCGGTCTCCCGTACCGGCGCCGGCGCACGGTGGCCGCGCTCTCCGCGGTGGCCGCGTGCGGCTTCCTTTCCACGGCGCCTTCCGCCGCATCGGCCCCGCCGGACCCCGGTACCACCGCCTCCGAGTCCCCCGGGCCCTCCGCGTCCGCCCTACCGGCCGCGCCCGCCGCCGGTACGGGACAGCCGTCCTCGGGAACGGAACCCCGCGGCGACACGGGACGAGTGGAGGAGCCCGGGGCGGACAGCGGGGCCGCCTCGCAGCAGCTCCGGGAGGGCGCGGATCTGGCGGTGTCGGGTACCCTGCGGCCGACCGAGACCGCCGACCGGGAGAGCGCCGCTTCGGCGGCGCGGGAAACCTTCGACTACGTCGTGACGGTGACCAACCGGGGACCGTCCACCGCCCGGCAGGTGCGCGTCACCGACCGGTTGCCGCTCGCCCTGGAATTCGTCTCGTCCCGCGACGGCTGCACCGCGAGCGGCCGGACCGCGGTGTGCGGGCCGTTGGCCACGCTGGCGGTGGGCGCCTCGCACGCCTGGGTGATCACCGTGCGGCTCGCTCCCGGCTACCGCGGAGACGGTACGGACATCGTCAACGAAGCGGTCGTCGACTCGGCCACGTCGGACCCGGACTCCCGGAACAACACCTCCACCCTGACCGGCCTGGAGATCCCGCCCAGTGCGCGAACGGCCGACCTGTCGCTCCGCAAGACGGCGGTGCTCCCGAGGGGACGGGAGCACGTCAGGCCGGGCGAGAAGTTCACGTACCTGATCACGGTGCGCAACGAGGGCCCGGCGACGGCGCGGCAGCTCCAGGTCACCGACCTCCTGCCGTCCTCGCTGGTCCTGCTCTCCTCACCCGACGACTGCGCGGTCGCGAAGAGCGGGGAGCGGCGGGTGGTCTGTCCGCCGCTGGACCGTCTGGCGGCCGGGGAGACGACGGAGTACCGGATCACGGTACGGGCCGTCACCGGGGACCGGGCCGCCCAGCCGCCGCCCGACAAGTGCACGCCCATCGAGAACCTCGCCCGCGTCACCTCGGCGAGCTTCGACCCCGACCTCTCGGACAACGCCAACCGGCCGGGGACCACCGGGCCGGGCGGCGGCCGGCTGTGTCTGGTGTCCGACGGGCACGGGGAGCAGCACCACGGGCACGGCGGGCACGACGGTCGCGGGGACGGCGGAGACGGTCGCGGGGACGGCGGAGACGGTCGCGGGGACGGCGGGGACGGCCACCACGGCCGCGACGACCACCACGACGGCCGGGAGCAGCACGGCGGCCGCGGCGACCTGGCCCACTCCGGGGCCACGGTCCCGGCCTGGCTGCTGTGGACCTCCACCGCGCTGGTGGCCGCGGGAGCGGCGCTGCGGACGGCCTTCCGGGTGCGGCGCCCGTGACCGGCGGTCCGCCGCGGCCCCCGCGGCGGACGACCGCCGCACGCCCCACCGCAACGCGAGAAGACAAGGAACGTTCCGGTATGACGATGCCCCGGAGTGCCCGGTGGCGCAGGGCCGCCGCGGCCTTGCTGTGCACGACGGCGCTGGTCCTGCCCGCAGCCCTCGCCCCACCCGTGACGGCGGCCCCGGCCGCCGGGGCCGACCCGGCCGGCGGCCCCCGGCCGCGGGCGCTCGCCTTCCCCGTCAACGAGACCTTCGACAGCTCCACCAACCTGGGCAGCACCAGCGGCAACGCGAGCTATCCGGAGGGCGGCGGCTGGCTGCGGCTGACGTCCGCGAGCTCCACCCAGGCCGGCACCTGGAAGCTGAAGGACTCCTTCCCCTCCAGCCTCGGCATCCTCGCCGAGTTCAGCTACGCCACCTACGGGGGAACGGCCTTCGAGGGCAAGCGCGGTGACGGGCTGTCGTTCTACCTGGCCGACGGCGCGGCGGCCGACGGGGTCGGCTCTTCCGGCGGAGCCCTCGGCTACGCCTGCTCGGGCAGCGCGGACTCCTGTGCCACCTCGGGCGTACCGGGCGCGTACCTCGGCATCGGGCTGGACGAGTTCGGCAACTTCTCCTCGAACACCGTCGGCAACGGCGGCCCGGGCGGCCAGCCCAACAAGATCGTGGTGCGCGGCGGAGGCAGCGGAAGGACGGGGTACCGCTTCGCCACGTCCGCCGACGGGCCGGGCAAGACCGTGGAGACCGGCAGCCGCGCCAAGGAGCGCACGGTACGCGTGTCCCTGCTGCCCAGCGGTACGAAGATGCTGCTGTCGGTGTGGTCCGACAGCGGCCCCGGCACGACCATGACCCAGCTGATCACCGACTTCGACGTCACGGGCATCACCGGCCAGCCGAAGCTTCCGGCCACCCTCAAGGTGGGATTCTCCGGGAGCACCGGTGGCGCGACGAACGTGCACGAGATCGACGGCCTCAGGATCAACGTGCCGGCCGACCTGACCATCGCGAAGACGGGCTCCCCCGCGACCGTGCCCGCGGGCGGCGGACCGGTGACCTACACCCTGGCCGTCTCCAACAGCCAGGCCAACGAGGTCGCCGGCGCCGCCGTACGCGACACCGTGCCCGGACTGACCGGCGTGACCTGGACCTGCCGCCCCGGCACCGGCGGGACCTGCGGGCAGGCCTCCGGCAGCGGGAACGCCCTGAACACCACGGCCGACTTCCAGCGGGGCGGCTCCGTCACCTACACGGTCACCGGCACGGCCCCGGCCCAGCCGGTCACCCTGTCCAACACCGCCACCGTGACCGCCCCGGCGGACCGTACGGACACCAATCCGGCGGACAACAGCTCCACCGCCCCCGCCACGGTGGTGACGGCCCGCGCCGACGTGGCCGCGGAGAAGGAGGGGGTCGGCCCCGGACCGGTGGTCCCGGGGCAGGAGTTCGCGTACCGGATCACCGCACGGAACCTGGGGCCCTCCCACACGAGCGCGGTCCAGGTCTCCGACACCCTTCCCGGGCCGCTGAGGTTCGTCTCCTCCGCCGACGCGTGCACGGCCTCGGGGCAGCAGCTGTCCTGCCCGGTCCGCGAGCAGCTGAGTGCCGGTACGAGCGCCTCGTGGACCGTACGCGTCCGGCTGGACCCGGCCTATCAGGGGGACGGCTCGGACCTCGGCAACGTCGCGTCCGTCCGGCACGCCCTCCCCGATCCGCAGCCCGCGAACGACACCAGCGCGGCCGCCGCCCCGCCGGGCGGAGTGGCGGCCGCCCGGGCCGACCTCTCGCTGGTGAAGGCCGTCGAGACCCGCTCCCCCGTGGCGCCCGGGGAGACCTACACGTACACGGTGACCGTGCGCAACGGCGGCCCGTCCGTGGCCCGGAAGGTCACGGTCGCCGATCCGCTGCCGACGGCGCTCGCGTTCGTCGCGTCGGCCGGCGGCTGCACCGCCATCGGCCGGGACGTCACCTGCGCCGCGGCGGCGACGCTGGACCCGGGCGGGGTCCGTTCGTGGACCTTCACCGTGCGCCTCGACCCGGCGTACACCGGTGACGGGACGGGCCTGCTGAACACCGCGACCGCCCGCGCGGACACCGCCGATCCGAACCTCCTCGACAACAGCGGCTCCGCCGGTGTGCCCGGCGGGCGCGTCCGCCCGCCGAGCGCCGACATCGAGCTCGCCAAGCGCGCGACGGCGGGCTGACGGGGCGCCCGCCCGCTGCCCGCCCTCCCCGGAACTCCCGTACAGCTCTCTCTGTACGGTCCTCTCCCGCACGAAACGGAACGATGCGCGATGACGACGACACCAGGCCGGCGGCCGGCGGTGTGGGCCCTGGCTCCGCTGCTCTGCGCCGCGGCCCTGTGGGCCGGACCGGTCCCCGGGGCCGCCGCCCTGCCCGGCGGAGGGCCCAGGATCGAGGTGACGGCACAGCGGGCCAAAGCTCCCGGTGACCTGATCACCTACACGCTGACCGCGAGGAACAAGGGCCCGTCGGTGGCCCGGAAGGTCACCGCGACGGACAAGCTCCCGGCCGGGATCTCCTTCGTGGGCTCCTCCGACGGCTGCACCGCCATCGCTCAGACCGTCACGTGCGGGCCCGAACCGCAGCTCGCCGCCGGGGAGACCAAGAGCTGGAGCTTCCAGGCCCGGCTGAGCCCCTCGTACCAGGGCGACGGTTCCGACCTCGGCAACAGCGCCACGGGCAGCTCCGAGGCCACCGATCCGGACCCCGCCAACAACAAGCCGGATCCGGTGCTGCCTCCGGGGCCGTTCGATCCCGTGTCGGACCTGGCCACCGTCAAGACCCCGCTGGGCGCGGGGCCGACGGTCCCGGGCCAGGAGTACGAGTACGAGGTCCGTACGACCAACAAGGGCCCCTCGGACGCGCGCAACGTCGCGGTGACCGACACCCTGCCCGTCGGTTTGGCCTTCGTCTCCTCCGCCGACCCGTGCACGGTGTCCGGACGGACCGTCACCTGCGGTCCGCTGGCCCGGCTCGTCCCCGGCGGCGAGGTGGTGTGGACCTTCAAGGTGAAGCTGGACGCCGCCTACTCCGGTGACGGCAGCGACCTGCGCAACACGGCGACCTCGGCCTCCGCGTCCAAGGATCCGGAGCCCGCCGACAACACCTCGCAGGCCGTGCTGCCGCCGGGCGGGGTCACCGCCCCGCAGGCCGACGTGTGGACGACCAAGCGGACGGCCGACAGCACTCCCGTCGCCCCCGGACAGACCTTCGACTATGTGGTGAGCGCGACCAACGACGGCCCGTCCCGGGCCCTCGGCACCACCGTCACCGACAAGCTGCCCGCGCAGCTCGCCTTCGTCTCCTCCCCCGACGGCTGCTCGGTCACGGACGGCACGGTCAACTGCGGCCCGGTGGCCGTACTGGAGCCCTCGGCGTCCCGGACCTGGCGGTTCACCGTCCGGCTGGACAGCGGCTACACCGGCAACGGATCCGACATCCGCAACACGGCGACCGCCGGCTCACGGACCAAGGACCCCAAGCCGGAGAACAACACGAGCAGCCCGGCCGGCCTGCCCGGCAGCACCGTCAACAAGCCGACCGCGGACCTGGAAGTGGTCAAGGAAGCCGTCGGTACGAAGCCTCCGGTGCCGGGCGAGACCTTCGACTACCGGATCCGGGTCACCAACAACGGCCCGTCGGCCGACGCCTTCAACGTCAAACTCACCGACGCCCTCCCCGAGGGCCTCTCGTACGTGACCTCCTCCCCGGCCGGATGCACCGTCGCCGGACACCTGGTCTCGTGCAGGCGCACCGGCCCGCTCAGGGTCGGTGACACGGTCGAGTACCTGCTCACCGTCAAGGTGGATCCCGCCTACGCCGGAGACGGCAGCGACCTGAAGAACACCGCACAGGTGACGGCCGACAACATCGACCCGGCGAGCGAGAACGACAAGAGCAGCGCGACCGTGCCCGGCGGGCACGTCACCGCGCCGGCCGCGGACCTCGCCATCACCAAGAAGCCCGTCCAGACCAGCCCCGTGGCCCCGGGCGAGACCTTCGACTACGCCCTGACCGTCACCAACAACGGCTCCTCCCAGGCCCAGCAGATCACGGTCTCCGACACACTGCCGACCGCGCTGAGCTTCGTCTCGGGCGATGCCACGTGCACCTCCGGACGGACCGTCACCTGCGGCCCGCTGCCGCGGCTGGCGCCCGGAGCATCGATGACCTGGGTGATCAAGGTGAAGCTGGACCCGGAGTACACGGGGAACGGCTCCGACATCCGCAACACCGCCACCGTCGACTCCCTGACGGGCGATCCCAAGCCCGCGAACAACACGAGCGCGGCCGCCGGCCCGCCCGGCGGCACGGTCAAGGACCCGACGGCCGACCTGGAGGTCGGCAAGACGACCCCCTGACCCCGCACCCCCTACGGAAGGCCGGCAGGGCACCCCGCCCCGCCGGCCTTCCGGCGTACGCCCTCCGCGGCGGCTCTTACAGGACCGGGCCCACCGCGCGGATTCACCCGAATGGCGGCGCTCCAATGTCCCCGCGCGCCCCCGGCACCGACGCTGGGCGCAACGCAGGACCCCCGGCGTCCCGCCCGACGAAGGAGCCTCTCGTGGCACAGGCAACGCCCCCCAGCAGGGCCCCCCACAGCAGGTACACCGCCGACGAGAACCCGTGGGCGGCGAGCGGCACCGTGTTCGCCGGTGTGCTGATGCTCGTGGAAGGCGTCCTCGGCATCCTGAAGGGAATCGTCGGCATCGCGAACGACGACGTCTACGCGAAGGTGGGCGACTACACCTTCAAGTTCGACACCACGGCGTGGGGCTGGATCCACCTGCTCCTGGGCATCGTGCTCGTGGTCGTCGGTGCCGGCATCCTCAAGGGCGCTGCCTGGGCCAGGGTCACGGGCGTGGTGATCGTGGCGCTGGACATCATCCTCAACTTCCTGTGGCTGCCCTACACGCCGCTCTGGGCCCTCATCTCGATCGCCATCGGCGTCTTCATCATCTGGGCGCTGTGCACGGATTCGGCCAGGAACCGCTCCACCGCCGCCTGAACGACGCACGGGTGCCGGGCCCGCGGAGGGCCCGGTACCCGTGGGCCGGTGCGGAGCAGGGCTACTCCTCGCGAGCCTCGCCCCGCAGGTACCCGGTCAGCCCTTGGACGACGGCCCGCCGGGCCTTCACTCTGGCGCGGATCCACTTCGCGTCCAGCCTCACGTGGAGGGGCACTTCGTCCCCCTTGCCCACGGTGATGCTGCCGACGTGACCGCCGGCCCGGCCGGCTTCGAGTGCGACCACCGCGTCCAGGAGGCGGAGTTCCACCTGGGCCGTGTCGAAGCGGCCCTCGCGCCATTCCCGGGGCGGGGCATCCGGATAAGCCGGCAGGTCGAAGCGGATGAGGACCGACGACCCCTCCTCGTGCCAGCGGACTTCGCGCACCGTGACGCCGTCGAGTCCGGGCACCGCCCGCTCCCCGTAGACCGCCCGGATGACCTCGGGGTTGTCCACGAACTCCAGCCAGCTCGGTTCCGGCGCGGGACCCGCCGCCTCCGCGGGAGCGACCTCCTCGGGCAGGGGCGGCCGTACGCGGCCGGTGCGCCGCCGCTCGCTCGCTCCGAACTCCGCGTAGTTCTGCCGGGCCCCTCGGAGCGTGACGTGGTTGGGGCCACCCACGTACTCGTCGGGATCCCGGTAGTCCCCACCGTCGTCCTGCCATCCGCAGACGGGGCAGATCTCGTGATGGCCCCTCACCTGCACCGTCAGGCTCCCGCAGACGATGCAGGGTGATGCGGCTGTCGTCACTGTCACTCCGGTTCTGGTTGCCCGTCCCGCCTGAAGGAGCTGGCGAAAATGGCAATGATCCTACTGGATCCGTGCGTCGGCCTCCTCGCCGTCAGGATCCGGCGCGAGGCCCGGCAGGCCGAACCGCGTGAACGGGGCGTTCATACCTCTGGGTGAGGCCGGTGGAGTTCGAGGGGGTCGGAGCACACATCTGTCTAGGGTGACTTCAGGTGGCGGGCAGCCGCTCCGATCGGCGCGTCGACCTATGTACAGGAGCTTGTGTGGCGCAGCAGCACACGACGTCACTCCGGCTCCGGCTCCGGTACCGCTTCGACCATCTGCTCTCGGGCGGCACGACCGCGCTCATCGGCTGGCTCGCCCTGGCCTGCCTCGCCGTCGTCGTTCCGGCCAGCGCGGTCCTCGTCTGGTCCGACCGGGCCGCCCCGGACACGCTCTCGGGCCGGCTCACCGCCGTGTGGGTCAGCGTCGGCCAGACCCTGAAGATCGGGGGTGCGGTCGGCTCCCCGCTGTACGTGCTGGCCTCGGTCTCCCTCGCGCTCGTGGCGCTGCTGTTCGTGTCGACCCTGGTCAGTCTGATCACCACGGGCATCAACCGGCGCATCATGTTGCTGCGCCGAGGTCACTCCACGGTGTTGGAGACCCGGCACACCGTCGTACTGGGCTGGTCGGACCAGGTGTTCCCGGTGATCGGGGAACTGGTGGCCGCCAACGCCAACCAGCGCCGCTCCGCGATCGCCGTGCTCGCCCCTCAGGACAAGGTGTGGATGGAGGAGGAGATCTCCGCGCGCGTCGGCGACAGCGGCAGGACGCGGATCATCTGCCGCAACGGGAGCACCACCGACCCGGCCGAGCTGCGCCGGGTGAGCCCGCGCACGGCGAGGGCGGTGCTGGTGCTCCCTCCCACCGGGGACACCGGTGACGCCCACGTGGTGAAGACCCTCCTGGCCCTCGACGCGGCCGTCCACGGCTCCGCGGAGGCGGAGGGAACGGAAAGGGAGGGGGGAGGGGAAGGGGCGGTGGTGGTCGCCGCCGTCCGCGACTCCCGCAACCACCTGACCGCCAGGCTGGCCGCCGGGCCCACGGGACACGTCCTGTGCGTGGACGACATCGTCGCCCGGCTCCTCGTCTCGACGGCCCGGCAGCCCGGTCTCTCGCTGGTCTACGCGGAGTTACTGGACTTCGACGGCGACGAGTTCTATCCGGTGGCACCCGGGGACCTCGTGGGACGTATGTTCGGCGAGGCGCTGCTGTCCTTCGACACGTCCTCGGCGGTCGGCCTGCTGCACGGCGGCGGGAACGTCACCCTCAATCCGGACCCGGGGACGGTGATCGGCCCGGCCGACCGGATCATCGTCATCTCCCGGGACGACGACACGGCCGTACGGGCGGAGGTGGCCGCCCACGTCGAGGAAGCCGCGATCGTGACGGCCGCACCCGCGACCGCCCGGGCCGAACGCCTCCTCCTGCTCGGCTGGAACCGCCGCGCCCCGCTCGTCATCGAGCAGCTCGACCAGTACGTCGCCCCGGGAACCACCCTGGACGTCGTGGCGCTCGGCGTGCACGCGGCCACGGGCGGCGGCGCCCGAGGCGTCACGGCCGTGCGCTCCCGCCTCGAAGTCTCCTTCCACGACGGTGACGTCACCGACCCGATCACCCTGGCCAAGCTGGACGTGCCCTCGTACGACGGCGTGATCGTGATCGGTGAGACGGAGCCCGAGGCCGCGGACGCGCCCATGGCCCCCCTCGCTCCGGTGACGGATCCGCAGGCGCGGGCGGACGACCGGACGCTGGTCACCCTGCTGCACCTGCGGGCCATCGGGGACACCGCGCAGCGGGACATCGTACTCACCACCGAGATGTCCGACGACGGGAACCGGCTCCTCGCACCGGCGCAGGACGGCGCCGACTTCATCGTGAGCGGCAGGCTGATCAGCCTGCTGATGACCCAGATCTCCGAGAGCCCCTACCTCGCCGCGGTCTTCGAGGAGCTCTTCGACGCGGAGGGCCACGAGTTCCACCTCAAGCCGGCCACGGACTACGTACGGGCCGGTCATGAGGTCTCGTTCGCCACCGCCGTCGAGGCTGCGCGGCGGCGCGGGGAGTGCGCGGTGGGCTACCGGCTGCGGGCGCGGAGCAGCACGGGGCCTGACTACGGGGTGCGGATCAATCCCGACAAGCGCCGGCGCGTCCGCTTCGGCGAGGACGACTGGCTGATCGTGCTCGCCGAGAGCTGACGACGGGCGGCTGACGGCCGGTGGCAGGTGGCCGGTGCCGGTGGCCGGCGGCGGGGAGCCGACGCCGACCGCCGTCGGGGCCGCCGCTACGCCGTGTGCACTTCCAGGGCGGTCCGCACCGCGGATTCCAGGGCTCCCTCGATCCACGCGGGCTTGATGGAGGTGTGGCAGCCGGCGAAGTGCAGGTTGCCCTCGGCCTTGCGGACATGGGGGAAGAGCTCGGTGTGCTGGCCGGGCAGCAGTACGGACGCCTCGCCGTACGCGTACGGGTCGCGCATCCAGGACTGGGTGCGGCCGACGCCCGTGTAGAACACCTCGACGCGCTGCCCGAACACCTCCTGGACTCCTGCGAGGGCGCGCGGGTAGCGCTCCTCGTCGTCCAGGGAGTCCCATTTCAGGGCGTCGTCCGACCAGCTGTAGGAGGCGAGGACGACACCGCCGGCGCTGCCCTCGACGGGGTAGGAGGGCTGGAACATGAAGCGGTTGGGGTTGTCCGTCACCGAGCCGCCGCCGATGACGCGGGCTGCCTCGGGCTGATCGCGGGTGACCACGCGGCTGGCGGCGTAGTGGGAGCGCTGGCCCTCGGAGACGTGGCCCTCGGGTACGGAGGAGTGGGCGCCCAGCAGGGATCCGTTCGCCGGGCTCTGCCCGGTCTGGTACTTGCGGTACAGCCCGGGCTGTACGGTCTCCAGCTCGCGCTTCCAGTCCGCCTCGTCGAACTCCCACCAGCGGCGGCTGAATTCGAGCAGCACCTTGGTGGCGGCGTCGTAGTGCAGCTCGGTGACCGCGCGCCGCTTGCCGTACGAGAGCGCGGGGGTGACGGGGATGTGGCGCAGCCCCGAGAAGGGGACGGTGATGATGGCGGTGTCGGCGGTGAAGGTCTCGCGCCGCACGGGGCTGCCGCCGCGGCCTTCGGAGACGGTCTCGACGGTGACCTTGCCCTCGCCGTGGGTGATGCGGGTGGCACGGCGGTCGAGGCGCACGAGGTCCTTGACGCGCGCGTACATCGCGTCGGCCAGGGTGGCGGTGCCGCCGGGCAGTTCGTAGAAGGCGGTGTCGGGGCTGATCAGCGAGGCGCCGATGAAGCTGTGCACGAAGGCGAGGTGCAGGCGGGAGGTGAGGTTCTCGACCGTGCCGATCAGGTCGATGGTCCGCTCGTCGAGCTTGGCCTCCTCCGTCAGGAAGCGGTACATCGACATGTGTCCGTAGCGCTGGATGACGCGCGCCCAGCCCTCGACGAGTTCCTTGTCCTTCTTGCCCTCGATCTCCCCCCGTACGGGGGCGAAGGCGTCGCGGACGATCTGCGAGGCGGGCACGGACTCGTACGCCTGCGGCACTCCGAAGGAACGATTGAGCGCCTGCGGGGCGCGCGCGTAGTCGGCGCGGCGGACGCGGATGCCGTTGATGTGGATCCACGTCCGGTAGGCGGGACGGCCGGACGCGTCGACGTCGACCAGGTGGAAGCGCCTGCGCTTGAGGCCGAGATCGTCCATCAGTCCGGTCACCAGCGGATGGCTGTCCGGGATGCGCATCGCGCCGGCCTCGGCGTACTGCTTGGGGTCGGCGAAGGGCTGGGCCGCCTTCTCGTGGCCGCCGGTGCGGAAGGTCTTGATCCGGCCGCCCACCCGGTTGGCGTTGGCCTCGATGACGGTGACCTTGTGTCCGGCCTCGCGCAGGAGGTGCGCGGCGGTGAGGCCGGCCGGCCCGGCGCCGACGATCAGCACCTTCTTGCCGGGGCGGCGCGAGCGGGGCAGGCCGTTGTTCAGCAGGATGTCGGCGTAGCGCGGTACGAGCGGCTGGTCCTGGTCGTCCCGTACGAGGATGGCCCGGGCGATCGTCAGGCAGGTGTCCCAGTCGGCGACCGCGACCCCGGGGACGGCCTGCGAGGTCTCGGCGGAGGTGACGGCCACCGTCAGCCCGCCGGCCGCCGCGACGGCGGCCGCGCCGGCGATGACGGTACGGCGGGAGGGCCGGTGGGAGGCCGCCACTGCGGGCTCGCCGGAGGCTCCGGAAGCATCAGGGGTTTGGGAGTTGGCATCGGGATCCATGATCATGACCCAACTCTTGCCGCCCGCCCGGGCAGTGGAGACCAGAAGCCGCCCGCGCGGGCAAGGACCACCCGGACGTGCGAATCCCTCCGCGCGGCGCTGACGAACTGGGTTTCGTACGAGCGACCTTGAGGCCCCCGGGCACCTTCGGGAGCCCGAGCACTTCCCATGTCCCCCTATCCCCCATCGTCTATCCCCCATCGCCTATCGCCGGCACGGTCAGGAACCAGAGATGCTCACGTTGAACGAGGCCGTGGAAACGGCGCACCCTTACCTCGCACGGGCATTCGCCCACGAGCCATGGACCGTCGTCGTCCAGCCGCAGCTGAGCGAGGAACACGACCTGGCCTGGATCATCAGGTACGTAACCCGGCAGCGCGTCGACACCACCGCCGCGGCCGGCCCTCTCACCACGATGGTCCTGGTCCCCAAGGACGGCGCCCCGGTGCGCTTCCCTCCCTCGCACCTCCCCTTGGGCGAGTACTTCGCCTACGTTCGGCACGGCGGCTGGGACACCGCCGGCCTGGCGAGGACCGTGCGTGCCGAGCCGTGGCAGACGGCCCTGCAATGGCTGCTCACCACCTATCGCGGCCTGGTCGAACTGGCAAGCACCGCACCGGTCGCCGAGGATGCCGGTACGTGGTTGTTCGCGTGCCGGTCGATCGAGCAGCCCGGCTCCCCGCGGACCCCGATGCTGGCCGCTTCCGTGGTGGTGCCCAAGGACCTCGGGGTGCCGTTCCACCCGGCGGCCGATCATCCCTGGGGCGATGCTGCGGCATACACGCAGAACCCTGTGGAGCGTGATCCGGAGGGGCAGGCGCTGCGGCTGAACTCGCGTGGATGCGTGGTCACGGTGGCCGCCGCGATCGCGGGCCGGCCGTCCACGCCACTGCCGTGGCAGCCGGCGCACGAGGCGCCGGGGTGGTGGCAACTGCTGCTACGGCGCTACTTCCCGACGGCCGAGCAGGTGCGGTGTGCCGACTGGGACGAGGTGATCACGCAGGCCGAGGAGTCCGGGCCCGGCACGCAGGGCGTGGTGTGGGTGCGGCGGGAGATCCGCGGGACCGAGGTCAGTGGCCACCTCGTGTACGCGCACAACAACAACGGAGCCGTGGTGTTCCTGGACGGCATGACCGGCGGTCTGGCGCGACTGGACACGGTCGGGCTGCGGGAGCTGGTCTTCGCCCGGATTCGCGCAGGCGCTCCACGACACGGCACGGCACGGCGGTTCAGGGGACGTGGCGGGCGTAGCGCCTGAATTCGTGACCGGGTTCGCCCGGTCACCTCCGTTCCTGCACCGCCAGGGCTTCCTCGGCCCGCAGCGCGCCCGCACCGGGCCCGACGAGGCAGACCTTCCCGTGGTGCGTTTCGTCGAGCACCTCCCGGGGATGCCCGTACCACTCGATCTCCGTCAGTTCCACGGTTCCGTCCGCCGGGGAAGGCAGCCGGTAGAGCGTCCCGACGCGTGCGGGGCCGTACAGGCTCCGTACCACGCACACGGCCCGCGAGGCTTCTGGGCTCTCGACCGAGATGATGAGGAGCCGGTGGGCGTCAGACGCCATGCTCATGAGCCCTTCGAACGCATTCCGAGATCTGTTCCGACGGCAGTTCAGGGACGTCGTATTCCGGCAAGGGGACCATGACCCGGTCACTCGGCCCCAGGGCCCAGGGCCCAGGGCCCCACGAACTCGCCGGACCGGCGCGACCACCCCGAACAGCAAGTGAGGATCTCATGACCCGCACCACCCCGCCCCGCCCGGTCGACGCCGAGGCCCTGTTCCCCGCCCTCGGCGACCACCGCCGTACCAGCACGCGCCTCCACCCGCGCCCCGGCTCCCCGAAGGCAGACGACAGCTCGGTGGCCGGCCCGCTCCTGTGGCCCGCCGACGAACCGTGGCCCCTGTGCACCGCCGTCCATCGCAAGGGCAGAGGGCATCGTCTGTCAGACGTGCGCCTCCGGCGGCGGATCCTCGACGAGGCATGGCACCGCGATCCCAAGTCGGGTCCCACCGATGCGGAACGCGAGGTCCTCGACACCCTCCGGCCCGGGCGGCACGCCCCGCAGATCGCGGACGCGGACCCGATTCCGCTGCTCGCCGCCGCGCAGCTCTTCGTACGCGACGTCCCCGACCTGACCGGACCGGACGGTTGTGACCTGCTCCAGGTCCTCTGGTGTCCTTTCGAAGCGCACGGCCCCGACCGGACCATCGAGGTCGTGCTGAAGTGGAGGCGCTCCCAGGACGTGGGCGAGGTCCTCCAAGTGATCCCTGAACCCGTGGTGGTGGGCAGGGACGGATGCGTCCCGAACACGTGCGTGCTCCACCCCGAACAAGTGGTGGAGCACGAGTACGAGGGTCTGCTGGACGAGGACCTGCAGGAGGCCATCGAAGCGTGGGAGGTGGGAGACGACGAAGAGCACGAAGAGGTCGAAGAGGGCGATGGCGCCTCCGGCTCCTCCGGTTTCGACACGTACGAGGAGGACGAGGTGACGTACCGGGGTGATCTGTCCATCGCGCCCGGCTGGAAGGTAGGCGGCTTCGCCTCGTGGCACCTCACCTACCCGGCGCTCAGGCGTGGTTGACCGGGAGGTCGTCCGGGCTCACCACGGAGCGGACTTCGGCACGCGCCACCACCAGACGTGGGCCTGCGGCGCCCGGCCGCGCGCGGTGCGCAACCACGGGTCGAGCGCTCCCGTCACGTCCTGGTCGGTGGCGGCCCCGAACCGGGCGTCCAGTGCGTCCAGCATCTCCGCCAGCTCCGCCCGCACCGGCGCAGGGAGGGCTTCCATCACCTCTGCCAGCGCGTCCCTGCCGTCGAGGTCGTTCTCGTAGGCGCTGAACGGGTAGAACTCCTCCGGGCGGGGTCCCGCTTCCAGGATCCGCCCCAGGCGCTCCCACGCCTCGAACCGCCGACGTACGGAATACACCGGTTCCGTGACCGCCTCCCGCCGCTCCGGCGCGAGGCGGGCCCGTTCCAGCTCCAGCCTCTCCGCGTCGACGACGGCCACCGCCGCCACCGCCGCGGGCGACAACCGCGCCCACAAGGCGTCCGTCTCGGGGGTCCCGGTCATCCGTGCCTCATTCATTGATCTGTTCCAAGTAGTAGTCGTAGCCGCGGTCCGGTTGCATGAAGGTGCCGTTCTCCCCTTCGCGGATGAGCATCGTGCCGGTCGAATCGTCCCACCAGGCCCATCGCGGCGTACCCGAAGGCGTACTGCGCATCTTCACCCCCGGGTTGTTGGTCATCATGTCTTCCAGGTACTCCGGCACGTCCAGGTCGTCGACCCCGGGAATGCCCCGGTTCTTGACGTCGCCGTGTGCGGCGATCTTGTCCGCCAGCATGGGGAGGTTGCCCCCCTGACTCGCCGGGTCCGCCTCCCCGATCTTGCATTCCGGGGCCAGGCCGAGGTAATCGGTCCAGGTCAGCGGGTCGTTGACGTACGTGGCCGGGTTCGGCGCCGGCCCCAGGCCCAGCGGGTCCGGGCTGAGGTAGCGGGCGGTTTCGGGGTCGTAGGTGCGGAAGTAGTTGTGGTGCAGGCCGGTTTCGGGGTCGTAGTACTGGCCCGGAAAGCGGAGTGGCGTGTACGCGGTCGCGTCGCGGTTCCACGCGGTGGCGCCCCACAGCGTGGCCCGGACGCGCCAGGCGATCTCCCCGTCCTCGCCGACCAGTTCCCTCGGAGTGCCGATCAGGTCCGTGACGATCGCGAAGAACCGCTCGTCCACCGTCTCCTGGGTGGCGTCGGCAACGATCCGCTCCGTCTGGGCCAGCGGGTGCAGCCCGTTGTGGTCCCAGGAGACGACCATCGAGCGGTCCTCCCCCTCCGGGTCACCGGAGGCCGCGGACGCCAAGGTCGTGGTCTGCTCGCACAGGATGCTCTCGTCCCACGTGAAGAGCGTTTCCTCGGCGACCCGACCGTCGTCGGCCAAACGCTGCTTCGACGTCCGTCGGCCCAGCGCGTCATGGCGGTAGCGCCAGCGGGTCCCGTCCGGAGTGACCACCCCGGTGAGCCTCCCGTCCGCGTCCCACGTGTAGCGCCAGGTGTCCGGCTTGCGGGAGAGCCGCGCCTTCTGGCGCAGGACCACACGACCCCGGGCATCGTGCTCGTAGCGCACCGCGCCCGCTCGGACGATGCGGGTGCCTTCGTACGCGCGCTCCCCGCGGGCCTCGGCGCCCGGGTGGCCGTCGGGCCAGGAGGCGGCGCTCTGGTTGCCCGCCTCGTCGTAGGCGTACCGCTCCGTCCAGTCCTGCGCCCGGACGGCCGTGATCCGGCCCCCCGCGTCCCGTTCGAAGGTCCTGGCGCCCCCCAGGGCGTCCTCGATCCCCGCCAGTCGGCCGTCGGCTCGGTAGGTGTACCCCCGCCGCTGGAGGAGGGCGCCGTCCCGCCCCGCCACCTGCTGGCCGGTGATCCGGCCCAGCTCGTCGAACTGGTGGAGGACGGTGGCCGCGGTTCCGACCGTGCGGGAGACCTCGCGGCCCGCCGCGTCCCGGTCGAAGGCGACGGTGCGGCCCGACGTGACGAGCGTGCTGCGCCGGCCGGCCGCGTCGAAGGACCAGCGACTCTCCGCTCCCCCGGGGGTGGTCCGCGCCGCGCGCCGGTCCAGCTCGTCGTAGCCGTACGTGAGGGTGCGGCCGTCGACGGTCTCGGACAGGAGGCGGCCGTGGCGGTCCCTCAGCCGGGTCAGCCGCGTTCCGTCCGGGGTCGTCGCGGCGGCGAGTTCGTCGAAGACGTCGTACTCGTACTCCGTGACACCGTCCGCACTCCGTTTGAGGACGGTCTGGCCCAGTGCGTTGTACGCGAAGGTGACCGGCTCGGCCCCGCCGTCGGCCCGTGAGACGAGGCGCCCCGCCGCGTCGTGGCCGTACTCGACCGTGCGCCCGTCGAAGTCCGATTCCGAACGGAGCCGGCCGGCCTGATCGTAGGCGTAGTCCCAGGACATCCCCTGCGGGCCCGTCACCCGGGTCAGCCGCAGTTCGCCGTCGTAGTCGAACGCGTACCGCAGGCCGTCGGGCCCGGTCCGCGCCGCGAGCAGGTCGAAGTCGGTGTACTCGAAGACGGTCCTGCCGCCCAGCCCGTCCGTACGGCTGAGGCAGTTGCCCTCACCGTCGTACGTCCACGACTGCTCGCTGCCGTCGGGGGCGATCCGGCGGGCGGGCTTGCCCTCCACCGTCCACTCCATGCGGGTGACGGCTCCCAGCGGGTCGGTGAATCGGACGACCCGGCCGAAGACGTCCCGCTCGAAGCGGCTGACGGCGCCCAGAGGGTCCGTCACACGGGACGCCAGGCCGGAGCTGTCGCATTCGACACGGGTGACCGCACCGAGTGCATCGGTCAGGGAGATCAGTTGCCCTCGATCGCCGTACTCGGCCGTCCTGCCGACTCCGGTGGGCGAGGTGACCGAGGTGCGGTTGCCCCGCTCGTCGTAGGTCTGGCGGAAGACCCGGCCGTCTTCGGCGACCACCTTCACCGGCAGGCCGAGGTCGTCGTACTCCATCCGGCCCCGGCGCCCGTCCGGCCGGACGAGTTCCGTGAGCAGGCCGCGTGCGTCGTAGGTGCGTCGGGTGGTCAGACCGAGCGCGTCCGTTTCCGCCACCAGCCGGCCCTGGCGGTCGTACTCGTACCGCAGGGTGGCGCCCAGCTCGTCGGTCCGGGCGACCACACGGTAGGCCTCGTCGACCACGTAGCGGCGGGTGTGGCCCGAGCCCGTGGTGGCCGTGGTCACGCGCAGCCCGGTCCCGGGGTCCGCTTCGGAGTACGCGAGGGTGAGGGCCATGTGGCCGGCGGCGCCGCCTTCCGCGACGCAGCGGTCCCGCTCGTCGTAGGCGTACTCGTAGCGGCGGTCGTTCGTGTCGGTCCACGAGGTGATGCGGGCGCGCTCGTCGTAACCGAAGCGCAGGGGCAGACCGGATGAGTTGACGACCTCGGTGAGGTGACCGTCCGTGTAGCCGTACGCCACGACGCGCGGGCCGCCGGTCAGGTGGAGCGCGGTGATCCGGCCGTCGGCGGTCTCGAAGCGCAGGTGGTGGCCACCGCTGTGGGCGATGCCCAGCGGGGTGCCCTCGGCGTCGTACTCGAAGGTGATCGTGTTGCCGTTGCGGTCCTCGATGAAGTCGATCACCGCGTGTCCGTACGCGTCGCCCTCGCCCTCGCCCTCGCCGTCCGCGGGAGCGGTGAAGTGCCGGATGCGGCCCAGGGCCGGGTCGGTGACGGTGTAATCGCCTTCCGGAGTCCGGTCCAACGACCATCGCGGGCCGCTGGTGGCCAGCACCGGGACCCCGGGTGCCGGGTGCGGGTACGCGACGACCAGCCCGTCCGCGGTGACCAGGACGACGCCCTCGGGGTCGATCTCCAAGTGTTCGTCGACGGTGGAGGACCACGACGGACCGAACCAACGGCCCCCCTTGTAACCGGACTCCGCACGGCGTGTGAAGGCCAGAGGCAGGGTGCCGGGCAGCACGATGTCCGTCTGAGGCAAGAACATCCGGCCGGTGGCGAGGTCGACCGGGTCGGTCCCGTCGCACTGCTTGTCGCAGTCCGGCTTGTCCCGCTGGTTCGGTCCGTCCTTGTCCAGGCCGGTGCGACCGGGGCCCTTGAGGTCGTCGGCGTGCTTGGCGGCGGAGCCGACCTTCTTCAGGGCGCCCATGCCCTTGGAACCGATGAGCTCCGGGATCAGCTTGCCGATGCCCTCGGAGGGGTCCTTCATGAACTCGTCGAGCATCTTCTTGCCCGCACCGAGCGGGTCGTTGGCCATGGTGACCAGACCCGCCGCCGTCGAGTTCAGGTTCGTGACGTACTCCGCCGGATGCGTCAGGTTGTACGGATCCATCGGGTTCAGCGCCCGCGCGAAGTTCACGATCCCGGCCGTGCCCTTGATGACGCCGCCGGTCAGGTGCGTCTTGGCGAGGTCGAGGTAATCCATGCCGTCGCCGAGCTGCTTGGCGTACGAGGGCTTCGGCGGAGCCGCGTCACGTGCGGCGCGGACCGCCGTACGGACGGTCTCCGCAACGTCGTTGCGCTGCTTGCGGGCGCTGTCGAGCTTGTCCTGCGCGGCCGTCGCGATCGCGGTCCCCGGATCGGTGAAGTTCTCCGAGGGGCGGGGCGGCAGCGGATCCTGCTTCGCCTTCAGCGCGTTGTTGTAGGTGTCGACCAGCTTGTTGTGCGCGGTGCGGGCCTCGCCGGAGACCTTCTTCGCCCGGTTGTACTCCTCCAGCGCCTCCTTGGCCTGGCCCTGCGCCCACTCCACGGTCTCCGCGAACCGGCCCATCGCGTCGGCGGCCTTCCCGAAGGCCTCGGACGCCTTGAACCAGCGCGGCGGCTCCTTCGCCACCGACTCCCGGAAGGAGTCCGCCGTCTTGCCCTTCAGGCCGTCCGGCTCGCCCATGCCCTTCAGGCCGTTGCCGACCTTGTCGAAGGACGCCTTGAAGTCGTTCAGGTGGGAGACCTGTGCGCGTATCTTCGACACGCTGCCGTAGACCAGCTTGTTCGGGTCCTCGGTCTGGCCCAGCTCCAGCTCGGCCACGTCCGCGCCGAGTTGATTGGCGGCGGAGCGGCTCTTGTCACGGATCCAGTCGCCCGCGTCGTCCAGGCCGACGTCCTCGGCGAAGTCGGCCGTCTTGTCGCCGGCCCACTCGACCGCGTCACCGACCTTCTCGGCACCCTTCTCGACGCCGTCCTCGATGACGTCCGGTACGAAATCCCGCCAGCCCATCAGTGACCGTCCCCGTCACGCTTCGCCTGCTCCAGCAGGTCCTTCAGCGAACCGATCCGCCCGCTCGAGCTGACCGTGTCCCCCGTCTCCGACCAGGTCTTCTTGATGTCCTCGGCACTCTTCTCGAAGGACTCCGGGCTGTAATCGGGCTTGTAGACGTCCGCGGAGAAGATGTCCCCCCACGGCTTCTTCTCGATCTCGTCCTCACTGGCGTGCGGATTGCCGTACGCCGCGTTCGCGACCACCCGGAACGTGCCGTGGAGGTACTGCTCCTCCTCCCACACCGTGCCCGCCGCGATCCCGAGCGACTGCGCCAGCGTGCTCGCGTCCTGCACCAGGCTGCGTACGCCCCACTCCCAGCGCTCGCAGAAATCCTCGAAATCGGTGGCCAGACCCGCGTGCCCGGCCTCCATCCCCGTCATCGCCAGATTCTCGAAGCCCGCACCCATCGAGGCACCGGCCGCGTCCCCCGACTCCCGCAGCTCCCCGATCGCCGCCCGCAGACCGTCCTGAATGTTCTTGACCGCCGCCGGCGAAACCTCAAGATCCCCGTTGCCCGCCATCAGACGGCCTCCCCACGACCGACCAGATCCACGGCATTCGCGTCCGGAACGATCCCCGCCACCGGCGGGAAGAACATCGACCCGTCCTCGTCCGCCACGTTCACGACCACACCCGCCGGAGCATCCGCCAACGGAACCACCTCATCGACCAGGCGCGCACCCAGCACCGAGAGGAACTCCCACTCCCGGCCGGCCTCCGCCTCACCGCGCGCCGCCGCGAACCGGGCCAAAGCCTCCTCATCGGTGAACGCGTAGATCCAGCGGATGCCCCCCGACACCGCCGACATCAGACCACCGTCAGCACCATCGGCCAGCGGAACCAGCAGGACCGCCCGCCGGAACTCCCCCACCAGACGGCCGGAATCACCCAGCCCGTCCCGAATCGCCGCGATCTCTGCGGTCAGTTCCATGGCTTGCATCCCCTCCGGCGCCAGGCAGCGTCCTGGAAGAACACGCTATCGGGAGCCCCACCGGTTCCCTCAGACCCCCCGGGACACCCTCTCAGCCGGGGTTGACCGGGAGGACGTCCGGGGAGAGGGCGCCCGCGCGGGCCGGCGCCGAGGTCACGATGCGGGCCGGGAGGGCGTCCGGTGCCCGGTGTTCTCAGGGGGCGGGGACCGGGACGGCGGCGGTCAGGACGGCGCCCTCTCCGGGCGCCGACTCGATGGTCAGGGTCCCGCCGAGCTGGCGCATCCGGACGCGCATCGCCGGGACGCCGTGTCCGCGCACGCCGGACGGGACCTCGGGGAGGGCGGTGGGGTCGAACCCGTGTCCGTTGTCGGCCACGTCGAGGACGACCTGATCGTCGAGCCGGGTGAGGGTGAGCGCGGCGGTGGTGGCACCGGAGTGCTCCCGTACGTTGGCCAGCGCGCCCTGTGCGATGCGCAGCAGCGCGGACTGCACGCGTTCCGGCAGCGGGGTGACGTGCCCGCCCGCGTCGATGTGGACGCGCACCGTGAGTCCGGCGCCGGACTCCCGTTCGGCGAGGGCGTGCAGCGCGGCGTCGAGGCCACTGCCGTGCGCGAGGTCGGCGGGTGCGAGGTCGTGCACGAAGCGGCGGGCCTCGGCGAGGTTGAGCTCGGCGATGGACGCGGCGGTGCGGACGTGACCGCGGGCCTTGGCCGGGTCGGTGTCCCAGGTCCGGTCGGCGGCCTGGAGCAGCATCCGCTGGCTGGACAGGCCCTGGGCGAGCGTGTCGTGGATCTCCATGGACAGCCGCTGGCGTTCGGCGAGGGTACCTTCGCGGCGCTCGGTGGCGGCGAGCTCGCGGCGGGTGCGGACGAGGTCGTCGATGAGGGCGTGCTGGCGGGCCGCTTGCCGCTGCATGTGGAGGAAGACGGCGGTGGTGAGCGCGGAGACGGCGGCCGGGCCGATCACCAGGTCGAGGTTGAAGCGGGGGGCCAGCGTCAGCTGCGCGAAGATCACGAGGAGCGTGAGGAACACGACGAGGACGTACGCGGCGACGGGCGGCAGGGTGCGCAGCACGGAGTAGAAGAGGGGGACCGCGACCCACGCGAAGCTGGGCGCCAATAGGACGAGGACGGCCCACGCGGTGACGACCATCCCCAGCCAGGCCAGCCGGGGTGCCGGGGGCCACGGCCTGCCGCCACGGCCCGGGGGCGCCTTGGCCTCCGTGGCGGGGCCCAGCAGGTAGAGGACGGCGAGCACGACGGCGAGGGCGATCACCCAGGGGGCACGGGCCTCCTGGGTGTGGCGCTGGACGAAGCGGACCATCGAGGTGCCGACCAGCACGAAGAAGGTGACGCGCATGACCAGCGCCAGCCACCGGTCGTCCGGATCACCGCCGGAGCCGGAGGGGTCGCTGGGGTCGGGCCGCACGTGCACCTCTTGACATAGGGTCCCCGAAGTGGACAAACAGTCACATTGTCGCCGAGTGTGACCGTACCGGGGTCAACCGATCGGATGACCCGCGTGTCCCCCCTCCTGCCCGCCGCAGGCACCCGGCCAGTCGACGGGTCAGGGCCGCCGCCGGGCCCAGGATTGATGTCAGAGCGGGGCAGCCGGAACGGACGGCCCCCACCCCTCATCAAGGAGCCGGTACACATGCAGCAGGTCAAGAAGGTCTCCCAGCGCACCCGTGCGATCACCGGCGGCGCCCTGGTCGCCGCCCTCGCCCTCGGCGGCTTCGGCGCCTACGCCGCCAGCGCCGCCCCGGCCGCCCAGGCCCCGGCCGCCCAGGCCGATGCGAAGGCGGATGCCAAGAACAAGAACCTGACCCAGTCGACCCACCTGACCATCGACGCCGCCACGAGGGCCGCGCAGACGGCGCTCGACGCCGCGAAGAAGGAGAACCAGCGCGTCACCGTCGCGGTGGTGGACCGCAACGGCAACACCATCGTCACGCTGCGCGGCGACGGCGCCGGCCCGCAGTCCTACGACGCCGCCCAGCGCAAGGCCTACACCGCCGTGTCCTGGAACTCCCCCACCTCGGTGCTCGCCGGCCGCCTCGCCCAGACGCCGACCCTGAAGGACATCCCCGGCACCCTCTTCCTCGGCGGTGGCGCCCCGGTCACCGCGAAGAACGCCCCGATCGCGGGCATCGGTGTCGCGGGCGCGCCCTCCGGCGACCTGGACGAGAAGTTCGCCCAGGCCGGTGTCGCCGCGCTGAACAAGTAGCAGCGCAGGCCTGACGGCGCGACGCGCCCTGACCCACCCGAGGAGGACCCCCATGCCCCCTGCCGACCGAGACCTGCTGGCCGCCGCCGGCGAAGGCGGCGCCGACGCCGTGCGCGCGGCGCTGGCCGCCGGCGCCGACATCGAGGCCCGCGACGAACACCGCCGCACCCCGCTCCTGCTCGCCGCCCTCGGTGACCACGTGGCGGCGGCCGAGGTCCTCGTCGGTGCCGGCGCCGACCCGAACGCCCAGGACGACCGCGACGACAGCCCCTGGCTGGTCACCGGTGTCACCGGCAGCGTCCGGATGATGCGTACCCTGCTCCCGGCCCGCCCCGACCTCACCCGGCTCAACCGCTTCGGCGGCATCGCCCTGATCCCCGCCGCCGAACGCGGCCACGTCGACTACGTGCGGGCCCTGCTCCGGGAAACCGACATCGACGTCGACCACGTCAACCGGCTCGGCTGGACCGCACTGCTCGAAGCCGTCATCCTCGGCGACGGCGGCCGCGCCCATCAGGAGATCGTGGAACTGCTCATCACCGCCGGCGCCACGGCGCACCTTCCGGACGGCGACGGCGTGACCGCGCTCGAACACGCGGAACGCCGCGGCTTCACACAGATCGCCGACCTGCTCAGGGCCGTACGGTAGGAACGACCACGGGACGGGCAAGGGGCTCGCGATCAGACCGAGTTGACCGGGAGGACGTCCGGGGAGAGGGCGCCCGCGTGGGCCGAGGCGCTCGTCATCTGCTTGCGGTGGTGGCGACGGCACAGGACCTCGTACCCGATCTCCCCCGCCGGGCGGTTCACGTCGCCGACCACGACCTGCTCTCCCTCGACCACCATTTCGCCGCCCACCGTACGGGCGTTGTGCGTGGCGCGGGCTCCGCACCAGCACAAGGCCTCCACCTGGAGCTGCTCCAGGCGGTCCGCCAGCTCGATCAGGCGCTGGGAGCCGGGGAAGAGCTTCGTGCGGAAGTCCGTCGTGATGCCGAAGGCGAAGACGTCCATGTCGAGGTCGTCCACGATGCGCGCCAACTGGTCGATCTGGGCAGGGGCCAGGAACTGGGCCTCGTCCACGATCACGTAGTCCGCCTTGCCGCCCTTGGTGAGCTGGGCGACCACGTACGCGTACAGGTCCATGCCCTCCGGCGCCTCCACCGCCTCCGTCACCAGGCCGAGGCGGGA
Source organism: Streptomyces sp. NBC_00086 (assembly GCF_026343255.1). Taxonomy (NCBI): domain Bacteria; kingdom Bacillati; phylum Actinomycetota; class Actinomycetes; order Kitasatosporales; family Streptomycetaceae; genus Streptomyces; species Streptomyces sp. NBC_00086. Next base: position 1,988,180 of record NZ_JAPELZ010000001.1, read on the forward strand.
GGAGAGCTTCCCCTCCCCCGCCCGGTCGTCACGGGTGAAGATCACGCCCTGCAGACCCCGCGCGTCACGGTTGTGGGCGATCTGGAGCGCCAGCGTGCTCTTTCCGCAGTCCATCGTTCCGGAGAAGAACACCAGCTCGGGCATGGGGAGTACAGGGCCTTTCGGAGGGAGGGGGAGGCGGGGGAAGGGGTGCGGCCCCGAGGGTCAGGAGCGGATTTCGAGCAGCGGGACGAGCTGCTCGGCCGGGGTCATGGAGCCGTGCATGCCGGCGAGGGCCGACTCGTTGGGCTCGGCGCGTGAGGCGGTGATCGCCACGTCGGCCTGGGCGGCGGCGATCACGTCGCCGATGCGGCCGAGGACCCGCTCGTCGCATTCTCCCGGTGCCCCGAACCAGCCCAGTTCCAGGGCTTCCGCCCGGCTCGCGACCCAGAAGCGGTCGCCGAGGACCTCGCGCCAGACGGTGAGGACGTCGGCCTCGGCGCCCGGTACGGCGTACACGTGCCGGGCCCGGCCCTCGCCGCCCAGCAGGGCCACGCCCGCGCCGAGTTCCCAGTCGTCGTCGTAGTCGATGCGGGAGTCCTCGTCGAAGGGGACGTCCACCATGCCGTGGTCGGCGGTCACGTACAGCGCGGTGCGCGGCGGCAGTTGCTCGGCGAGCCGCTGGACGAGGCGGTCCACGTACATGAGCTGGCCGCGCCAGGCGTCGGAGTCGACGCCGTGCCGGTGGCCGGCTCCGTCGAGCTCGCTGTAGTACGTGTAGACGAGCGAGCGGTCACCGGCCGCGAGCCGCTCGGCCGCGAGGTCCATGCGCTCCTCGCCGGTCATCCGGCCGAGGAAGGTGCCGCCGCTCAGGGCGACCTTCGTCAGCGGGGTGGTCTGGAAGGCCGGCGAGGACACCTGCGCGGTGGCCACCCCGGCCGCGTCCGCCCGCTGGAAGACGGTCGGGTACGGCTGCCAGGGCTTGGGCGGGGTCCACGGGTGCCAGCGGAGCTGGTTCATCAGTTCGCCGGTGGCGGGATTGCGCACGGTGTACCCGGGCAGGCCGTGCCGCGCGGGCGGCAGGCCGGTGCCGACGGAGGCCAGCGAGGTGGCGGTGGTCGCCGGGAAGCCCGCGGTGATCGGGCGGCCGGTACCGCCGCGCGAGGTGGAGAGGAGGGAAGTGAGGTACGGGGCCTCGTCCGGGTGGGCCTTGATCTGCTCCCAGCCCATGCCGTCGACCAGGAACACGCAGTTCCGGTCGGCCGGGCTCAGCTCGGCGATCGAGGCCTCGAAGCCGGGTACGCCCTGGCCGGCCACGAGGGTGGGCAGCAGGTCGGCGAGCGAGCCGGTGCCGTAGTGCGGCACCGGGGCGCCGGCCAGGTCCAGCAGCTCGGGCTCGTCCTGCCAGCTCTGCGCGGCGGAGTACGCCATCAGCGGGCGGGGGTGGAGGTGGCCGCAGTCGCTTCGCTGAGCGCCTGGGCGAAGACCAGGGTCTGGCGGACCGCCTCGGGGCCGTCGCCGGCTTCGCTGACGCGCAGGCTGAGGTCGTCGGCGGTGGAGTTGCCGGTGTAGCCGTGGTCGGCGTCGCAGTTGGCGTCGCCGCAGGCGGCGGGCTCCAGGTCGATGCGCGAGACCGCGCCCCAGCCGATGGTCAGGACGACCTCGCGGGGCAGGGTGCCGGGAGTGTAGGACTCCGGGTTGGCGACGACGCGGCTGAGCACCACGGAGGAGATGCTGGCCAGCTTGACCGACTCGGTGGAGGTGGTCGCGTACGGGGAGGGGGACCCGGCGTCGGCGGCCTGCTCGTCGGTGTGGCTGACGATGAAGCGGTTGCCGGTCAGGACCAGCACGGTGACGTGCCGGCGCACCTCGTTGGAGTCGAAGGTCGTCTCCTGGTGGACCAGGTACGACGAAATCGGCTCGCCGCCGACCGCGGCCTCCACGGCCTCGGCCACGAGGGCCGGGTAGTAGCCGCTGCGCTCGATCGCCGTGCGCAGCCCCTGGGTCGTCGTACCGGATTTCGCCATGAGGTCCATCCTAAGGCCCGTATGGGGCACCTCGGCCGCCCTGGGGCCTGTCGGACCTCAGTAGCTGGGCAGGGTCCGCGGGCCGAGGTCGCCGCGGGCGGGCGGGTGGGCGACGCGGACGCTCGCGCTGAGCACGGACAGCCCCTCGGTGGCGACGACGACGGGCTCCAGGGCGACCCCGACCACCTCGGGGTGATCGTCGACGAGGCGGGAGAGGCGCAGGAGGAGTTCCTCCAGGGCGGGGGTGTCCACGGGGTCGCTGCCGCGCCAGCCGAAGAGCAGCGGGGCGGTGCGGATCGAGCGGATCAGGCTCGCCGCGTCCTTGTCGGTGGCGGGAACCAGCCGGTGGGCGGTGTCGCCGAGCAGCTCGGAGGCGACCCCGGAGAGCCCGAAGGACAGGACGGCGCCGGCGGCGGGGTCGATGACGGAGCGGATGACGGTGTCGACGCCCCGCGGGACCATCGACTGGACCACGGGGAGCAGCTCCTGCGGTTTGCCCAGCGCGTGGGTGAGCTCCTCGTACGAGCGGCGCAGTTCGGCCTCGGTGGTGAGGTCGAGGCGGACCCCGCCGAGGTCGGCGCGGTGGCGCAGGTGCGGGGCGGTGGTCTTGAGCGCGACGGGGTAGCCGAGGACCGCGGCGGCGCGGACCGCGGCGTCCGCGCTGGGGGCCGGGAGCGTGGAGAACACCCGGATCCCGTACCGGGCGAGCAGCTCGCGGGCATCGGGGTCGTCCAGGGTCGCGACCTCCTCCTCCCCTACGCCGGCCAGCAGGCGGGCGAGCTGTGCGGCGGCCCCGCTCTCGTCGATGTCCTCGAACTCGGGCACCTGCCCGACCTCGGCGATGCCCCGGCGCCACTGCCCGTACCGGACGGCTTCGGCGACGGCCTTGACCGCCCGCTCGGCGGCGGGGTAGCTGGGGATCCGGGCGGTCCCGGGGGCGGGCACGGCCGCACTCTCCGCGCCGCCGGGGGCCGGCTCCGGCGCCGGCTCGGGGGCGGGGGCTGCGCCGGACCCGGGGGCCGGGGCGGAGCCGGAGGCCGCCAGGGCCGTCGCGGGCGTCGGCAGCGTCGCGGGCAGGGCGTCCGCGAGGGCCGTCGCGGCGGCCGGTGCCGTGGCCGCCGAGAGGGCCTCCGCGAGGGCGCCCAGCTCCACGTGGACCACGGCGACCGGCTTGCCCGGATGCCCTGCGGCGGCCGCCCGCAGGGCCTCGGCCAGATCGTCGGCGAGCGCGTGCTCGCTCACCCACGGGATCGCGGTGACGACGACGGCGTCGGTGTCCGGCGAGGCCAGCGCCGCGGAGACGGCGGTACGGAAGTCCTCCGGCGAGGCGGCCGTGGTCAGGTCGAGCGGCGGCAGCGGCCGCAGCCCCTCCGTGAGGCAGGCGTCGTAGGTGAGGACCCCGAGCGATTCGGAGTTGCCGAGGATGGCGACCCGCGGCCCGGCCGGTACGGGCTGTGAGGCCAGCAGCAGGCCGACGTCCACCAGCTCGGTCACCGTGTCGACCCGGATGACGCCGGCCTGCCGCAGCAGCTCCGAGACCGTCGCCTCGGGCAGCCGGGTGCCGGGGACCACGTGTCCGGCGGGGGTGTGCCGGCCTCCCCTGGCGACGACCACGGGCTTGACGGCCGCGGTGCGCCGGGCGAGCCGGGTGAACTTCCTCGGGTTGCCGAGGGTCTCCAGGTACATGAGCGCGACGTCGGTGGCCTCGTCGTCGTACCAGTACTGGAGGATGTCGTTTCCGGAGACGTCGGCCCGGTTCCCGGCGGAGATGAAGGAGGACAGGCCCTCCCCGCGCCGCAGCAGCCCGGAGAGCAGCGCGATGCCGATCGCCCCGGACTGGGTGAAGAGGCCGACCCGTCCCCGCGCGGGGGCCGGAGCGGGGGCCAGGGAGGCGTTCAGCTCCACCTCGGGGGCCGTGTTGATCACCCCGAAGGCGTTCGGACCGATCAGCCGCATGCCGTACGAGCGCACTTGCCGCACCAGTTCGCGCTGGCGGGCCAGGCCCTCGGGCCCGCTCTCCCCGTATCCGGCGGACAGGACGACCAGCCCCTGCACCCCGTGTTCACCGCAGGCCGCCACCGCGTCCGGGACCCGGTCCGCCGGGACCGCGATGACGGCGAGGTCGACCGGGGCGCCGACGGCGCCGAGCGTGGGGTAGGCCCGTACGCCGTCGAGCAGATCGCGGGTGACGGCCTCGTTGACGGCGTAGAGGTGGCCGTGGAAGCCGCTGTCGCGCAGGTTGCGCAGGGCCGCCGCGCCCACGCCCGCGAGGGAGCGGCTGACGCCGATCACCGCCACCGAGCCGGGTGACAGCAGCCGCTGGACGGATCGGGCCTCGGCGCGCTGTTCGCGGGCGCGCTGGACCGCGAGGGACTCGGCGGTCGGTTCGAGGTCGAGGGTGAGGTGGACGGAGCCGTCTTCGAAGCTGCGCTTCTGCTGGTAGCCGGCGTCGGTGAACACCTTGATCATCTTGCTGTTGGCCGGCAGCACCTCGGCCGCGAAGCGGCGGATCCCGCGCTCGCGGGCCACCGCACCGATGTGTTCGAGCAGGGCGGAGGCGACCCCGCGTCCCTGGTGGGCGTCCTGGACCAGGAAGGCGACCTCGGCCTCGTCGGAGGGTCCGGTGGCCGAGCGGCCGTCGGCGCCGATCCGGTCGTAGCGGACGGTGGCGATGAACTCGCCGCCGATCGTCGCGGCGAGGCCGACCCGGTCCACGTAGTCGTGGTGCGTGAAGCGGTGCACGTCCCGGTCGGAGAGGCGGGGGTAGGGAGCGAAGAACCGGTAGTACTTCGACTCGTCCGAGACCTGCTCGTAGAAGCTGACCAGCCGGCCCGCGTCGTCGGTGGTGATGGGCCGGATCCGGGCCGTTCCGCCGTCACGGAGGACCACGTCGGCTTCCCAGTGGTCCGGGTACGAGGGGTCGGACTCGGTCGTCATGGGGTCACCTTAAGGCTCGAACGCTTCAAGTGGCCCGGGCGCGGCGCATCGGGCAAGCTGGCTCGAATCAGGGCAAGCTGGGGTAGGTCGAATGGCGGGAAACTCGGGCCGAAGGTCGGTTCGACCATTCCGGACGCCGTGAGAGACTGGTCTAGACAACCGTAAGAACCTGAAGGGCATCACCATGGCAGAGCGCCGCGTCAACGTCGGCTGGGCCGAGGGCCTGCACGCTCGTCCCGCCTCGATCTTCGTCCGCGCGACGACCGCTTCCGGCGTCCCGGTGACCATCGCGAAGGCCGGCGGCGACCCCGTCAACGCCGCCTCCATGCTGGCGGTTCTGGGCCTGGGCGCCCAGGGCGGCGAGGAGATCGTCCTCTCCTCCGAGGCCGACGGCGCCGAGGCCGCGCTGGACCGCCTCGCGAAGCTGGTCGCCGAGGGGCTCGAGGAGCTTCCCGAGACCGTCTGACCCTTCGGGTTCGACCCGCAGGACTCGCAGACTTACAGGACTTGCACGGCGAAGCCGTTGCCCATCGACCGTCACGGTCGGGGGCAACGGCTTCTCTGCTTTCCGCGCTGCAATCCGGGCCGCCCCCGTGGACTCCACCCCCGCAGGATCGCCGGATCGTCGAATCGGACGGAAATACGCACGCCGCTATTCCGACACACTCGATTCCCGTGGCCGAATTCCGGCACAATGGCACGCGAGACACGGGCGCCAATTACCCGGCCCGGATATCCCACCTTTGTATACGGCGTTTGTTAATGCGGAACGCTTGCCGTGTTTACGGCAGGTTGCAAAGTCCTCACGCGCAGCCGGTGCGCCCCCGCCGCCCTGTCCACGTGCACCGCGGTCAGCGCCCGGGCCCGCTCGGCGTCGCCCCGGGCCACCGCGTCCACGATCGCGCCGTGCTCCGCCCAGGACTCCACGGGCCGCGCCGGGGCCTCCACCACGTACATCCAGGCCACCTTGTGCCGCATCTGGGTGAGCAGCGCGATCAGCCCGGGGCTGCCCGAGGCCTGGGAGAGCGTCTCGTGGAACCAGCCGCCCAGGGAGCGCAGATCCTCGCCCTGGCCCCTCCTGGCCCGCTCCTGGCCCAGCCTGACCAGGCCGCGCAGCACCTTGAGGTGGGCCTCGCTGCGCCGCCGGGCCGCCCGGGCGGCCGCGAGGGGCTCCAGGAGCATCCGCAGCTCCAGGAGGTCGGCCGCCTCCTGTTCGGTCGGCTCGGCCACGCAGGCGCCCGCGTGCCGCCGGGTGGTCACGAACCCCTCGGACTCCAGCGTGCGCAGCGCCTCGCGCACCGGGACGCGCGAGACTCCGTACCGGCGGGCCAGCACCTCCTCGGTCAGCCGGCCGCCGGGCCCGAACACTCCGGAGACGATGTCGTCGCGGATCGCTGTGCATACCGTGTGCGCGGGAATACGCAAGACCGGACCTCCGCCTTTTTCGTATGACTGTGCGCGTTGCGACTCTATTGCAACACACGATAATTTCCGAGAGCGGCCGGAAATACGAAACATTCACACACCGCGGAACACAAGGCGGGGTACAAGGCGGAGCACAAGACCCGGGTACGGCGCGGAGGACCAAGCGCGCGGCGAGAAGCGCGAAGGCCCCGGCTCGAAGAGAGCCGGGGCCTTCGCGGAAGACGTGCGGTGGGGCGAGCGGGTCAGACGGTGACGCCGTGCGAGCGCAGGTACGTGACCGGGTTGATGTCCGAGCCGTAGTCGGCGCCGGTGCGGGCCTCGAAGTGCAGGTGCGGGCCGCTGGAGTTGCCGGTGGAGCCCGACAGGCCGATCTTCTGGCCCGGGGTGACCTGCTGGCCGACGGAGACGCTCAGCGAGGACATGTGGCCGTACTGGGTGTACGTGCCGTCGGCGTGCTTGATCACGACGTTGTTGCCGTACGCGCCGCCGTAGCCCGCCTCGACCACGGTGCCGAGGCCCACGGCGTGCACCTCGGTGCCGGAGGCGGCGTGGAAGTCGATGCCGGTGTGGCTGCCGGAGGACCACATGCCGCCACCCGCGTGGTACTGGGTGCTGACGTAGGTGTTGTCGAGCGGCGACACGAAGGTGTTGAGGCGCTTGCGCTCCTCTTCGCGGGCGGCGCGCTCGGCGGCCTCGCGCTCGGCCTTGGCCTGCGCTTCGGCCTTCGCCTTGGCTTCGGCGGCCCGCTGCCTGGCGTCGGCCTCGGCCTGCGCCTTGGCGGCGGCGGCCTCGGCGGCGCGCTGCTGGGACTGGGCCTGGGCCTCGACGTCACCGGCGAGCTCGTCGGCCACCACGATGGTGTTGAGGGTGCCGGTGTCCTCGATGGAGGGGGACTGGTCCGCGGCGAACGCGGGACCGGCCAGGGAGCCGACGACGCCGGTTGCGGCGAGGGCGGCTATGCCGGCGTAGCCGGCGGTCCTGCGGCTCATACGGCTCGGGCCACGGTGCTTGCCGGCGGCACTACTGCCAAACGCCATGAAGGGGCTGATCCTTTCCTTCCCTCTCGCCTACCGGGTTAGCTGACGGGTTCGGAGCAGGAAGGTCTCCTACGGGCCCCCTCTTGCGAGGCGGTCCGATTCACCCCAGGGACACAAGTGGGTCCCCGGCTCCCCAGGCTCGCGCCTGACGGGGACTCGGCGATCGCTGTCCGGTGCCGCGGGCGCGGCGGTTACAACTGACGAACAGCACGGCCGACGCTAGGCGGATCATCAGTCAATCGCCAAACAGACACGCCCTTTTGTTGCGCACGCCACACCACATACAAGCAACCACACCATCAAAGGGACAGAAAAGGCAAAAGGGACCCCGGCGGACAAGCCGCTGGGGTCCCGTGCCGGATTTCCGCGCCCGGCGGGCCAGTTGGCGGCCCGCCGGCAGTCAACGGACGGTCAGTTGGTGACCACGGTCACTTCGCCGATCCCGAGGGCCCGCACCGGCTCCTCGATCTGCGAGGCGTCACCGACCAGGACCGTGACCAGGCGGTCCACCGGGAAGGCGCTGACGACCGCCGAAGTGGCCTCCACCGTTCCGGTTTCGGCGAGGCGCGCGTACAACTGCGCCTGGTAGTCGTCCGGGAGCTCCTGCTCGACCTGGTCGGCGAGCGTGCCCGCGACCGAGGCGGCCGTCTCGAACTTCAGCGGGGCGACGCCCACCAAGTTCTGCACGGCCACGTCCCGTTCGGCGTCGGTCAGGCCGCCCTCCGCGAGGGTGCGCAGCACCGTCCAGAGGTCGTCCAGGGCCGGGCCGGTGTTCGGGGTGTCCACCGAGCCGCTGATGGCGAGCATCGAGGCACCCTTGCCGTCGGCGGTGGAACGCAGCACCTGGCCGAAGGCGCGCACGCCGTACGTGTACCCCTTCTCCTCGCGCAGGACCTTGTCCAGCCGGGAGGTGAGGGTGCCGCCCAGGCAGTACGTGCCGAGCACCTGCGGGGCCCAGACCCGGTCGTGCCGGTCGGCGCCGATGCGGCCGATCAGCAACTGCGTCTGGACCGCGCCGGGGCGGTCCACGATGACCACGCGGCCCGTGTCGTCGGCGGTGATCGGCGGGACCGGGCGCGGGGCGGTGGTGTCACCGGTCCACGCGCCCAGGGTGTCGGCCAGGACGGCGTCCAGGTCGATGCCGGTCAGATCGCCCACGACCACCGCGGTGGCGGTCGCGGGGCGCACGTGGGCCTCGTAGAAGGCGCGTACGGCCGCGGAGTCGATGCGGGCGACCGTCTCCTCGGTGCCCTGGCGCGGGCGGGACATCCGCAGGGAGGCCGGGAAGAGCTCCTTGGAGAGCTGCTTGGCGGCGCGGCGCTGCGGGTTGGCGCTCTCGTGCGGGATCTCGTCGAGCCGGTTGCGCACCAGACGGTCGACCTCGGAGTCGGCGAAGGCCGGTGCGCGCAGCGCTTCTGCGACCAGGCCCAGCGCCTTGTGCAGGCGGGAGGCCGGGACCTCCAGGGAGACCCGCAGGCCGGGGTGGTCGGCGTGCGCGTCGAGGGTGGCGCCGCAGCGCTCCAGCTCGGCGGCGAACTCCTCGGCGGAGCGCTTGTCGGTGCCCTCGGACAGGGCGCGGACCATGATCGTGGCCACGCCGTCGAGGCCCTCGGGCTCCGCGTCGAGCGGGGCGGTGAGGTTGATCTCGACCGCGACCACCTGCTGGCCCGGGCGGTGGCAGCGCAGCAGGGTCAGGCCGTTGGCCAGCACCCCGCGCTCGGGGGCCGGGAAGGCCCACGGCTGCGGCTCGCCGGCCTCGGGGCGCGGGTGGAAGGTCATCGTGACGGCTGCGGTGTCGCTCACTGCTCCGCCCCCTCGTTCTCGTCGCTCGCGTCGGTCTCTTCGGTGTCGTCCACGGCGATCGGCTCATAGACGAGCACCGCCCGGTTGTCGGGGCGCAGTCGGGCCGCGGCCACGGCCTGCACCTCCTCGGCGGTGACGTCGAGGACGCGCTGGACGGCGGTCAGCGCGAGCTGCGGGTCGCCGAACAGCACCGCGAAGCGGCACAGTTCGTCGGCGCGCCCGGCCACCGTGCTCAGCCGGTCCAGCCACTCGCGCTCCAGCTGGGCCTGCGCGCGCTCCATCTCCTCGGCCGTCGGGCCCTCGGCGGCGAACCGCGCGAGCTCCTCGTCGACGGCCGCCTCGATGGCGGGCACCTCGACCCCGCTGGAGGTCTTGACGTCCAGCCAGCCCAGCGAGGGCGCGCCGGCGAGGCGCAGCATGCCGAAACCGGCCGCGACGGCACTCTGGTCGCGGCGCACCAGGCGGTTGTGGAGCCGGGAGGACTCGCCGCTGCCCAGGACGGTCAGCGCCACGTCGGCGGCGTCGCACTCGCGGGTGCCGTCGTGCGGGAGCCGGTAGGCGGCCATCAGCGCGCGGGCCGGCACCTCCTCGACGACCTCTTCGCGCAGCTGCGCCCCCATGATCTCGGGCAGCGAGCCGTCGCGCGGCGGCTGCTTGCCGTCGTGGCCGGGGATGGTGCCGAAGTACTTCTCGACCCAGGCGAGCGTCTTCTCGGGGTCAATGTCGCCGACGACCGAGAGCACCGCGTTGTTGGGCGCGTAGTACGTACGGAAGAACGCGCGCGCGTCCTCCAGGGACGCGGCGTCCAGATCGGCCATGGACCCGATCGGGGTGTGGTGGTACGGGTGGCCCTCGGGGTAGGCCAGGGCCGTCAGCTTCTCGAAGGCCGTGCCGTACGGGACGTTGTCGTACCGCTGGCGGCGCTCGTTCTTGACGACGTCGCGCTGGTTCTCCATGGACTCGTCGTCCAGGGCGGCCAGCAGCGAGCCCATCCGGTCCGCTTCCAGCCACAGCGCGAGCTCCAGCTGGTGGGTCGGCATCGTCTCGAAGTAGTTGGTCCGCTCGAAGCTCGTGGTCCCGTTGAGGGAGCCGCCGGCTCCCTGGACCAGTTCGAAGTGGCCGTTGCCGGAGACGTTCTTCGAGCCCTGGAACATCAGGTGCTCGAAGAGGTGAGCCAGACCCGTACGTCCCTTGACTTCGTGGCGCGAGCCGACGTCGTACCAGAGGCAGACCGCGGCGACCGGGGTCAGGTGGTCCTCGGACAGCACCACGCGCAGGCCGTTGGCCAGCCGGTGCTCGGTCGCTGTGAGGCCGCCGGAGCCGGCGTGAGCTGTGGCCGTGTGACCCATGGGCATGTGGTCCCTTCGATCGCGATGCAGAGATTCCTGTCAGACCTGCCACTGTATGCAAGCGTGTCGGGGCGCGGAGAAGTTCCCGGCCCAGTCCTGGGTCGGAGTCGGCGTTGTCGGTGCCTCGGGCCACAATGGTCCGCGTCACCCCTGTCCGAAACCGCCCGCCCGCCCGACGCAGTCCCGTCCCACCCCCAGTCCCGTCCCCACCCCGTGAGAGCTCAGCTCATCCCGATTCTTGGTTAAGGAGCCGCGCAGCGATGGCCCGCCGCAGCACGAAGACCCCGCCGCCGGAGGATTTCGAGGAGAAGATCCTCGACATCGACGTCGTCGACGAAATGCAGGGCTCCTTCCTCGAGTACGCGTACTCGGTGATCTACTCCCGTGCCCTGCCCGACGCCCGCGACGGCATGAAGCCGGTGCACCGGCGCATCGTCTACCAGATGAACGAGATGGGCCTGCGCCCCGACCGCGGCTACGTGAAGTGCGCCCGTGTCGTCGGCGAGGTCATGGGCAAGCTGCACCCGCACGGCGACGCGTCGATCTACGACGCCCTCGTGCGCATGGCGCAGCCCTTCTCCATGCGGCTCCCGCTGGTCGACGGCCACGGCAACTTCGGCTCGCTCGGCAACGACGACCCGCCCGCCGCGATGCGGTACACCGAGTCGAAGATGGCCGACGCCGCCTCGCTGATGACGGACGGGATCGACGAGAACACCGTCGACTTCGCCGCGAACTACGACGGCCAGGAGCGCGAACCGGTCGTCCTGCCGGCCGCGTACCCGAACCTGCTGGTCAACGGCGCGTCCGGGATCGCGGTGGGCATGGCCACCAACATGGCCCCGCACAACCTCGGCGAGGTCATCGCGGCCGCCCGCCACCTGATCCGCTACCCGGAGGCGGACCTGGAAGCGCTGATGCGCTTCGTGCCGGGTCCCGACCTGCCCACCGGTGGCCGGATCGTGGGCCTCGCCGGAATCAAGGACGCCTACGAGAACGGCCGCGGCACCTTCAAGATCCGTGCCACGGTGGCCCTGGAGGACGTGACCCCGCGCCGCAAGGGGCTGGTCGTCACCGAACTGCCCTTCACGGTCGGTCCCGAGAAGGTCATCGCGAAGATCAAGGACCTGGTCGGCTCGAAGAAGCTCCAGGGCATCGCGGACGTCAAGGACCTCACGGACCGCTCGCACGGCCTGCGCCTGGTCATCGAGATCAAGAACGGCTTCCACCCCGAGGCCGTGCTGGAGCAGCTGTACAAGCTGACGCCGATGGAGGAGACCTTCGGCATCAACAACGTCGCGCTGGTCGACGGACAGCCGCTGACGCTGGGCCTCAAGGAGCTGCTGGAGGTCTACCTCGACCACCGCTTCGAGGTCGTGCGCCGGCGCAGCGAGTTCCGCCGCGGCAAGCGCCGCGACCGGCTGCACCTGGTCGAGGGCCTGCTGGTGGCGCTGCTCGACATCGACGAGGTCATCCGGATCATCCGGGACAGCGACAACTCCGCTCAGGCCAAGGAGCGCCTGATGGAGCGCTTCTCGCTGAGCGAGATCCAGACCCAGTACATCCTGGACACCCCGCTGCGCCGGCTCACCCGCTTCGACCGGATCGAGCTGGAGTCCGAGCGCGACCGGCTGGCCGGCGAGATCGACGAGCTGACCGGGATCCTCGACTCCGACAGCGAGCTGCGCAAGCTCGTCTCGGCGGAACTGGCCGCGGTCTCGAAGAAGTTCGGCACGGAGCGCCGTACGGTGCTGCTGGAGTCGGCGGGGACGCCGGTCGCGGCGGTCCCGCTGGAGGTCGAGGACACCCCGTGCCGGGTGCTGCTGTCCTCCACGGGGCTGCTCGCCCGTACGCCGAACGCCGACCCGCTCCCCGAGGAGGAGGGCGGCGCCCGCGCCAAGCACGACCTGATCGTCTCGCAGGTCGCGGCGACCGCGCGGGCGGACATCGGCGTGGTCACCTCGTACGGGCGGCTCCTGCGGCTGTCGGTGATCGACCTGCCGCAGCTGCCCGACACCCACGCCGCGCCGAACCTCGCGGGCGGCGCCCCGGTCACGGAGTTCCTCTCCGCACTGGAACCCGACGAGAAGGTCGTCTGCCTGACCTCGCTGGACGAGTCCGGGCAGGGGCTGGCGCTCGGCACCGAGCAGGGCGTGGTCAAGCGGGTCGTGCCGGACTATCCGGCCAACAAGGACGAGCTGGAGGTCATCACCCTCAAGGACGGTGACCGGATCATCGGAGCGGTCGAGCTGCGCACGGGCGAGGAGGACCTCGTCTTCATCACCGACGACGCCCAGCTGCTGCGCTACCCGGCGGGCCAGGTCCGCCCGCAGGGCCGCCCCGCGGGCGGTATGGCGGGCATCAAGCTCGCGGACGGCGCCAAGGTGATCCACTTCTCGGCGGTGGACCCGGCGCGCGAGGCCGTGGTATTCACGGTGGCGGGCTCGCACGGGACGCTGGACGACTCGTTGCAGTCCGGGAAGCTGACCCCGTTCGACCAGTACCCGCGCAAGGGCCGGGCCACCGGCGGCGTGCGCTGCCAGCGCTTCCTGAAGGGCGAGGACGTCCTGCTGCTGGCCTGGGCGGGCACGTCCCCGGTCCGCGCGGCGGCGGCGAACGGCACTCCGGCGCTCCTGCCGGCCGTGGACCCGCGCCGGGACGGCTCGGGCACGGCGCTGCCGGCCGTGGTCGCGGCGCTGGCGGGCGCGGTGCTGTAGGAGTTGCAGGTCATTCGGGTGGTGCTGCCGTCGCGACTGGGCGGACGTACCACCCGAATGGCGACTAGTGTTTTCCCTCTTGGCACTGTCGGGTGGGGCGGGGAGACACAGAACTGATGAGTCGTCGGTCGGGCGGATTGATCAGTGACTGGGCCGAGGCCCAGCGCCGGACGCAGCAGACGCAGCTGATCCAGCAGCGCGAGGCCGAACGCCGGCAGCGGGCGTACGAACGGGACGTGGCCCGGGGGCAGCGCGAGCAGCAAGCCGCCTACAAGCAGCACCGCGAGGCCGAGGCCCGGCGGGCGACCGAGCGGCTCGACGCCCAGGTCGCGGCCCTGCAGGGACTGCTGGCCGCGGGCTGCCGGGCCCCGGCGTTCCGGCTGGCCGCCCTGGCCAGGACCGAGCGGCTCGAACCCTTCGACCCGGGAACCCTGGCGCACCCCGTGCCGCTGCCACAGCTGCACCACTTCCAGCAGCAGAGCGGCGGCTGGACGCTGGGCTCGAACCGGCGAGCGCAGGCGGAGCGCGAGGCGCACGCCCGGTACACGCAGGCCTGGCAGGCGGCGCAGGCCGCGGAGGCACAGCGGCAGCAGCAACTGGCGGCGTACCGACAGCAGTACGACCGCTGGGCGGCGGAGCAGCTTGCCGGGATCCGCGGGCACAACGCCGGGCTCACCGAGCTGGCCGGGGCGCTGCGCGCGGGCGACGCGGAGGCCGCGGTGGAGTACTTCTCGGCGGCCCTGTACGCCTCGGCCGGCTGGCCGGAGAACCTCCCCCGACAGGTGTCGGCGGCCTACGACCCGGCGCGGCGCCAGCTGGTGCTGGACTGGGAACTGCCCGGCTACGAGGTGGTGCCGGAGGCCAAGTCGGTGCGGTACGTGCCGAGCACGGACCAGGACAAGGAGACGGCCCGCCCGGCCACGCAGCGGCGGGCGGTCTACCGGGACCTGCTGGCGCAGTGCGTGCTGCTGGTGGTGCGCGATCTGTACGCGGCCGACGAGTTCGGCGTACTGGAGTCCGTCGTCGTCAACGGTTTCGTGGACGCCCACGATCCGGTGACGGGGCGGGAAGCGCAGCTCGTCCTCGCCTCGGTGTCGGCGGCGCGCTCCGCTTTCACCGGGCTGCGGCTGGAGCTGGTGAGCGCGGTGGACTGTCTGGTGGAGGGGCTGGGCGGGCAGTTGTCGGCGCGGCCGGACCAGCCGGCCGCCGTGCGCCCGGAGCGTCGGCCCGGTGAGGTCGGCGGCGTCGTCAGTCACGGAGGGCACGCGGGCCGCGACGACGACGAGGACGAGCCTGACCTCTTCGCGATGGACCCGATCGCCTTCGAGAACCTGGTCGCGGAGCTGTTCCGGGCCATGGGCATGGAGGCGCTGACGACTCAACGGTCGGGCGACGGCGGGGTCGATATCGAGGCGAACGACCCGTCCCCGATCACGGGCGGACGGATCGTGGTGCAGGTCAAGCGCTACCGCAACACCGTGTCACCGACGGCGGTCCGGGATCTTTACGGCACGGTGCAGGACAAGGGGGCGAACAAGGGAGTGCTGGTCACCACCGCGACCTTCGGCCCCACGTCGTACACCTTTGCCGACGGCAAGCCGCTGGAGCTGGTTCCCGGGGCCGCACTCGTGGATCTGCTGCACCGGCACGGACTGCGCGGCCGTCTCGGCCCGGGGACGGTGGCCTCGGTCCCGGCCCAGCGGACGGCCGGGCCGCAGCCCGCCGCGGACCACAACGTGCTCGGCATGTCCTGGGCGGGGCCGGTCGCGCTGGACGTGTGCGCGCTGGTCTGCGAAGGCAGCCGGGTGCTCAGCGAGGACCACTTCGTGTTCTTCAACAACCCGAACACCCCGGACGGTTCGGTACGGACCCACGCGCACGCGGCGCCCGACAAGGCGGCGCTGCTGGTCTCCTTCGACGCGCTGCCGCAGCGTTGCGACCGCCTGGTCCTCATCGCCGCGGTCGACCCGGAGGTCAATCCGCACGCCGACCTGGCCGGCTTCACGGACGCCCGGATCCGGCTGCTGGACGCGGCGGGCGGCGAACTGGGCGAACTGGAGGTCTCCGACGGCCGCGCCGGCGAAACCGCCCTGGTCCTCGGCTCCTTCCGGCGCCGCCCGGGCGGCGACTGGGACTTCGTCCTCGGCGGCAAGGGCTACCCGGGCGGCCTGGAACCCCTCCTCGGCGACTTCGGCATCGAGGTCGCCTGACGCAGGCGGCGTAGCCCCCAGATCCACGTCGACGGCTGCGACCAGTGGTACGCCCACAGCCACCCCGGCAGCCGCCGGTGCGGGACGAAGCTCCAGAGGTCGTCGTCGGCCTCGTTGCCCCGCGGCCGGGCGCGCAGCAGGTCCAGGGAATCCCGGTCGACGGTGCCGTGCAGCCGGGCCGTGTGGGCCAGGGCGATGACGCCTTGGCGGCGGATCTCCGGATCGGGCGACCGCATCGCGCGGGCGACCCGGGGCAAGATCGCCCCGGCTTCGGGGTGGTTGAGCGCGAGGGCGATCACCATGACCCCGGCGTGGGGGTCACCGCGCTCGAAGGCCGCGTCCACGTCTTCGGGGTCGTCGGTCTCGTTCCACACCGGGCGGCGCCTAGAAGTCGTCGGGATCGGGATCGGTGGCCGAGTCGGAGTCCGGTTCGAAGTCCGGGGCCGGCTCCGCCGGGCGGTGTACGTAGCGCAGGACGCCCCACATGCTCTCCGGGGGCGCGTGCCACGGCTCCGGTTCGCGGCAGGCCTCCAGCTCGCGGAGCAGGGCGGGGCCGTCGGTGCCCGAGCCGATCAGGACGAGCTGCGTCAGGCGCGGTTCGCCCGGGCCCCAGGGGTGCGGGGCGAAGCGGAGGAAGCGGCCGACCGCCTGGACCTCGTAACGCTCCTCGTGGCCGGGAACGCCGAAGTGGACGGAGCCCTTGATCCGGTAGAGGCCGGCCGGGCGGCGGTCGAGGAACTCGATGAACCGGCGCGGGCCGAGGGCCTGCTCGGACACGAACTCCGTGCTCGTGTAGGCCGCGTGGACGTGCTGCGCGTGATCCGTCTCGTGGTCGTGATCCGTCGCACGAGCATGGTCGTGGTCGTGGGCCTGGGCCAGCAGGTCCTCGAAGGAGAGCTGGCCGCGCGTCTCGGTCCACGGGCGGCGGTCGAAGAGCAGTTCCGGATCGATCCGCCCGTGGTCCGCGCCGACGACCGGGATCCCCGGTGCGCAGAGCGCGGCGAGCGCGCCCTCGATCCGGGTGCGTTCGACGGCGTCGATCCGGTCGGTCTTGTTGAGCACCACCAGGTCGGCGACGGCCAGGTGCCGGTCGGTCTCGGGGTGCTTGTCCCGGGTGGCGTCGAACTCCGCCGCGTCGACGATCTGCACCATGCCGCCGTAGCGGACCGCCGGATTCTCGTTGGCGACGAGCATCCGGACCATCTCTTCGGGCTCCGCCAGCCCGCTCGCCTCGATGACGATCACGTCGATGCGGTGGACGGGGTCGGCGAGCTTCTCCAGGTACGCGTCCAGCTCGCTGCCGTCCACCGCGCAGCACAGGCAGCCGCCGCCGAGGGAGACCATCGAGTCGCCGACCTGGCCTGCCACCGACATCGCGTCGACCTCGATGGAGCCGAAGTCGTTGACGACGACCCCGATCCGGGTGCCGCCCCGGTTGCCGAGGAGGTGGTTGAGGACGGTCGTCTTGCCGGATCCGAGGAAGCCGGCCAGGACGATGACGGGGATGCTGTTCACCCGGTCGATCGTAGCCAGTGCCGTCCCGGTCACAGCACTGGCGTCAGCCGAGGGCGGGCACTGGCCGGGGCGGGGTCGGGCCGGTGTAGCGGGCGGCCGGTCGGATGATCTTCGGGTCGGCGGCCTGCTCCAGGACGTTCGCGCTCCACCCGACCACGCGGGCCGCGCAGAAGGTCGGCGTGAACATCTCGCGCGGCAGGCCGCACAGCTCCATGACCACGCCCGCGTAGAACTCCACGTTGGTGTGCAGTTCCCGGCCCGGCTTGAGCTCGGCGAGGATCTCCTCGACGTGCCGCTCGACCTCCACGGCGAAGTCCACGAGCGGGCCGCCGAACTGCAGGGCGATCCCGCGCAGCATCCGCGAGCGCGGGTCCTCGGTGCGGTAGACGGGGTGTCCGAAGCCCATGATCCGGTCGCCGGCGAGGACCCGCTCGCGGATCCACGGGTCGATCCGGTCGGCCGTGCCGATGGCGTCCAGGGTGTCCAGGGCCCGGCTGGGGGCGCCGCCGTGCAGCGGACCGGAGAGTGCGCCGATCGCCCCGGTCAGGCAGGCCGCGACGTCGGCGCCGGTGGAGGCGATCACGCGGGCGGTGAAGGTTGAGGCGTTGAAGCCGTGGTCGATCGTGGAGATCAGGTACCGCTCGACCGCGCGGGCCCTGACCGGCTCGGGTTCCCGTCCGGTCAGCATGTGGAGGTAGTTCGCCGCGTACGGGAGGTCGTCCCGCGGTTCCACCGGCTCCAGCCCCTGGCCGAGCCGGTACAGGGCGGTGAGCAGGGTCGGTACGGCGGCGCAGGCGGCCAGCGCGTCGGCGGCCCGGCGCTCGGGGGTCAGGTCGTAGACCGGGCGGAAGCCCGCGGAGGCGCCGAGCAGGGAGAGCGCCGTGCGCAGTCCGGCGAGCGGGCCGGACAGGGCGGTGGCGCGGGCCAGGGCGGGCAGGGCGTCCCGCACCTCGGCGGGGAGCCTGCGCAGCGGGGCGATCTCGGCCGCGAAGGCGGCCCGTTCGGCGGCGTCGGCCGGCAGGGTCCCGCGGAACATCAGGTGCCACACGTCCTCGAAGGTGCGGCTCCCGGCGAGCTCGACGGCCGAGTACTGGCGGTAGTGGTAGAAGCCTTCGCGGCCTCGGACGTCACCGAGCTGGGTCTCGGTGACCACGACTCCCGCGAGTCCGCGGGGGGTTTCGGCAGGTGCGACGGTGGTGTTCATGGATCGACCATCCATGATGGACTCAATCACTGTCAATATTGATCCAATCAATATATGTAGGGTGTGCGTCATGAGCGACGAGCCCGGTGAGCGAAGGATCGGCACCCAGGAGGCGGCCCGGCTGCTGGGGGTGAAACCCGCGACCGTGTACGCGTACGTCAGCCGCGGCCAGCTCACGAGCCGCCGCGACCCGGTCGGACGCGGCAGCAGTTTCGACGCCCGAGAGGTGGAGGCCCTGGCCCGGCGCAGCCGCCGCGAGGCGGCGGGACCCTCCGGTTCGGCGGCCTCCGCCGGGGAGCTGTCCGTACGCACCGCGCTCACCCTCATCGAGGCCGACCGGTACTACTTCCGCGGGGTGGACGCCGTGGAGCTGGCCTCGCGGTACCGCTACGAGGAGGTCGCCGAGTGGCTCTGGACGGGGACCCTGGTGCGCGGGGCCCGGTTCACCGCTCCCCCGGAATCCCTCGCCGCGGCCCGGCGGGCGGTCGCCGCGCTGCCCGAGCACAGTGGTCCGATCGACCGGCTGCGGGTGGCCGTCGCCGCCGCGGCGGTCGCGGACCCGCTGCGCTTCGACCTGTCCGGGCCGTCCGTACTGGGCTCCGCGCGCTCCCTGATCCCCACCCTGGTCGGCGCCCTGCCCGAGGTGGGCCCCGCGCAGTGGGGCGGGGACGGCCGCCTCGCCCGGCAGCTGTGGCCCCGGCTCTCCGCCCTGGATCCCGATCCGGACGCGCTGGCCGTACTGGACCTGGCCCTGGCCCTGCTGACCGACCACGACCTGGCCGCCTCGACCCTGGCCGTACGGGTGGCCGCGTCGGCGCGCGCGCATCCGTACGCGGTGGTCTCGGCCGGGCTCGGCGCGCTCGAAGGGCCCCTGCACGGAGCGGCCGGGCGGCTCGCGCACCGGATGCTGGTGGAGGTGCTGGAGCGGGGCGGCGCGGCCCCGGTGGTGGCGGAGTACCTGCGGGCCGGGCGCCGGGTGCCCGGGCTCGGGCACCGGTTGTACGAGGGCCAGGACCCGCGGGCGACGGCCCTGTTCGCACGGCTGGAGCCGCTCGCGCAGGCCGCTCCGGCGCTGGGCGCGGCGCGCGAGGTGGCCGGGGTGACGGCCCGGCACGGCGGCGGCCTGTACCCCAACGTGGACCTGGCGCTGGCGGTGCTGACGGTCTCCTTCGGAATGGCCCCGGAGGCCGGGGAGACCGTCTTCGCGGTGGCCCGTACGGCCGGGTGGATCGCGCACGCGCTGGAGGAGTACGAGGAGCGCCCGCTGCGGATGCGACCGAGCGGGCAGTACCACGGGCCCCGCCCGCCACAGCCGTTGCCGTGACGGGCGCGGTGGTTCCGACGGTCCGGCCGCGGCGTCAGGTCCGCAGCCAGACCGCCGTGTCCTGCCCGAGCAGCCCGTCCGCATCCAGGGCGGAGCTGCTCAGCAGGAGGCTCGTGTGGGCCGGCAGCGGGACCGGCTCCGGGGACAGGTTGGCCACGCAGACCAGCCCGTCGGGGCGGCTGAAGGCGAGCACCCCGGGCGGCGCGGGCAGCCACTGAAGCGATCCGCCGCCGAAGCCGGCCGCGGCGCGGCGCAGGCCCAGGGCCGTCCGGTAGAGGGTGAGCATCGAGGCCGGGTCCCCGTCCTGCCGGTCCGCGGCGTACTGCGGCCAGCTCGCCGGCTGGGGCAGCCAGGGCTCGTTCCAGGGCTCGGCGGTCCACGGCAGTGGGACCCTGCAACCGTCCCGTCCGGGATCGGTGCCGCCCGACCGGAAGTGCATGGGGTCCTGGATCCGGCCGAGCGGGATGTCGGCCTCCGGAAGCCCCAGTTCCTCGCCCTGGTACACGTAGACGGCGCCGGGCAGGGCGAGGGTCAGCAGCGCGGCGGCGCGGGCCCGCCGGGTGCCCAGGGCCAGGTCGGCGGGGGTCCCGAAGGCCTTGGTGGCGAAGTCGAAACCGGTGTCGGCGCGCCCGTAGCGGGTGACCGTACGGGTCACGTCGTGGTTGCACAGCACCCAGGTGGCCGGGGCTCCCACGGGGGCGTGCTCGGCGAGTGTCTCCTCGATGGAGGTGCGCAGCCGGCCGGCGTCCCACGGGCAGCTGAGGAAGGAGAAGTTGAAGGCGGTGTGCAGTTCGTCGGGGCGCAGGTAGCGGGCGAAGCGCTCGGAGTCCGGCAGCCAGACCTCGCCGACGAAGATGGCCCCGTACTCGTCGGCGATGGCCCGCCACGAGCGGTAGATGGTGTGCAGGTCGTCGCGGTCGATGTACGGGTGCACCTCTCCGGGCCACGGCTCGGGTGAGCGGCCGGCCAGGTCGGGCAGGGCCGGGTCCTTGGCGAGCAGGGCCGCGGAGTCGATCCGTACGCCGGACACTCCGCGCTCGAACCAGAACCGCAGGACTTCCTCGTGTTCCCGGCGGACGGCGGGATGGTCCCAGTTGAGGTCGGGCTGCTCGGGGGTGAAGAGGTGCAGGTACCACTCCCCGTCCGGTACCCGCGTCCAGGTGGCCGCTCCGTTGAACTGCGAGGGCCAGTCCCCCGGCGGCAGTTCGCCGTTCTCGCCGCGGCCGGGGCGGAAGTGGAAGAGCTCCCGCTCGGGACTGCCGGGGCCGGCGTCGAGGGCTGCCTTGAACCAGGCGTGCTGGTCGGACACGTGGTTCGGGACGATGTCGACAATGGTGCGGATGCCCAGCTCACGGGCTTCCGCGATGAGCTTCTCGGCTTCGGCGAGGGTGCCGAAGGCGGGGTCGATGGTGCGGTAGTCGGCGACGTCGTAGCCGCCGTCGGCGAGCGGGGAGAGGTACCAGGGGGTGAACCAGAGGGCATCGACGCCCAGTTCGGCGAGGTAGGGGAGACGGGCCCGGACGCCCACCAGGTCACCGGTGCCGTCCCCGTCGCCGTCGGCGAAGCTCCGTACGTACACCTGGTAGATGGCGGCCGAGCGCCACCAGTCGGCGGCGTTTTCGGGCAGGGGAAAGTCAGCCACGGAGGGGTCCTTTCACAGCGTTCTTTTCACAGGGGGCGGCCGGGCACGGCGGCGGTGCGGGGTGGTGCTCACCCCTTGAGGGAGCCTGCCGTCAGGCCGCTCATGATGTTGCGCTGGAAGATCAGGAAGATGATGAGCGTGGGCGCCGAGGCCATCGCGAGCGCGGCGACGAGATGGTTCTCGGGCACTCCCCTGGCGAGTGAGTAGATGCCGACGTTGAGCGTCTGCAGGGCCGGGTCGGGGAGGGTGAGCATGGGCCAGAGGAAGTCTTTCCACACTCCGACGATGGCGAAGATCGACACGACGCCGAGGACGGGCCGGGACATCGGCAGGACCACGGAGCGCAGGATGCGCAGGGCGGAGGCTCCGTCGATGGCGGCGGCATCGAGGATCTCGCCGGGGATGGAGTCGAAGAATCGTTTCAGAAGGAAGATGTTGAAGGCGTTCGTGACCGAGGGCAGCCAGATCACCCAGGGTGTGTTGAGCAGGTTCCGCTCGATGAGCGGCATGTCCAGGACCGTGAGGTACTGCGGTACGACGAGGACGGTGGCCGGGATCATCAGGGTCGCCAGCATCATGCCGAGGACGGCCTTGCCGAAGACCGGGCGGAGCTTGGACAGCGAGTAGGCGGCGGCCACGTCGAGGACGAGCTGGAAGGCGAGGGCGCCGAAGGCGTAGTAGAGGGTGTTGAACAGCAGCTTGGCGAGGTCCATGACCTTCCAGGCCGCCGAGTAGTTCTCGGCGTGCAGGGAGTCCGGCACCACGGTCGGCGGGACCTGGGTGAACTCCGCGGTGCTCTTGAGCCCGTTGGCGACCATCCAGTAGAGGGGCCCGAGGAAGACGACCGTGAAGCCGATCACGACCACGGCCAGGACGGTCCAGTAGGCGATCTTGCCCCGGGTGCGGCCGAGTTGGGCCGGCGATATGAGCGTGCGCTCCGACATGTGAGGTGCTCCCGTCAGTTCTCGTTGTCGCGGCTCAGCCGGACGTACACGGCGGAGAAGCCGGCGAGCAGGACGAGCAGGCACAGGCCCAGGGCCGCGGCGCCGCCGTACTGGTTGAAACTGAAGGCGTACTGGTAGATGAGGACGACGACGGTGGTGGTCGATCCTTCGGGACCGGCGCCGCCCGTGAGCATGAACGGTTCGACGAACACCTGCATCGTCGCGATGACCTGCATGAGCAGCATCAGCGAGAGGATGAGCTTGGTCTGCGGGATCGTGACGTGCCAGATCTTGCGCAGCACCCCGGCTCCGTCGAGCTCCGCCGCTTCGTAGAGCTCTCCGGGAATGCCCTGGAGGGCCGCCAGATAGATCAGGGTCGCGCCGCCCATGTTCATCCACGTGGAAGCGATGACCACGGAGAGCATCGCGGTATCGGTGGATTGCAGCCAGTCTTGCGCCGGCAGGTGCAGGAATTCCAGAATCCTGTTGAAGACCCCGTAACCGGGGTCGTAGAAGTACTTGAAGAGCAGGATCGAGGCCACCGGCGGCATCATCACCGGGAGGTAGACCAGCAGGCGCAAGTAACCCTGCGCGTGCCGGAATTCGTTGAGCACGACCGAGACCACGAACGGGACGGCGAAGCCGAGGACCAGCGCGAGGCCGCTGAAGAGCAGGGTGTTGCGCCAGGCCTGCCAGAACGCCGGGTCGTTGAAGACGTAGCGGAAATTGTCCCAGCCGACCCAGTGGACGGCTCCGCCCTCGGTCTTCTGGAAGGCCAGCAGGAACTCCCGGACCATCGGGTACCAGGAGAAGAAGGAGAAGCAGAGGACGGCGCCGATCAGAAAGCCGTGGGCCGATAGGTTCCGCTTGAACGCCCGGGAGAACTCCTCGCGAGAGGTACCGGACAGGGTGGGAGCCGACATCGCCGCTCGCTCCTTGGTGGGTCGTCGCCATCGGTTTGCGGGGTACGGGACCTGCGGGCGGGTCCGGGCCGGGGAGGCCGCCCGGACCCGCGCCCTGGGACCGCTACTGGTTGGCCAGCACCTGGTTGACGGCCTTCTCGGCCTCCGCGAGGAGCTGCGCCGGGTCGGCGTCCTTGTTGGTCAGGACCCCCGACATCACCTTGTCGAGGACCTTGTAGACCTCCTGGGCCTTCGCCGGCTCGGCCTTGCCGGCCACCGGGTTGTCCAGGAAGGACTTGAAGTTGGCGACCGGCATGGTGGCGCTGGCGGCCTTCAGCTCGTCGTCCTTGGCCTTGCTGGCGCCGGTGAAGAAGGCGGGCTGCGGAAGCCCGACCGGCAGGCCGTCGGTCTTGGAACGGTCGTACTGGAACTGCCCCTTGCCGACCGCGAGCGTCTTGAAGTTCAGCCAGGCGATCGCGGCCTTGACCTTGTCCGGCGAGCTGCCCTTCTTGATCATGTAGCCGTTGCCGCCGGCCAGCGTCGCGGCGCCGCCGGGGATGGGGCCCATGCCGAAGTTCTCGTACTTGCCCGCGAGCTGCTGGACCATGTAGGTGATGTCGTCGGGCGCGGCGAGGAACATGCCGAGCTTGTCCGAGGCCATCTGCTTCTGCAGGTCGCCCCACTTGAGCAGCTGGGTCTTGCCCATGCTGTCGTCCTCCCAGCGCATGGCGCGGAGGTTGTCCACGACCTGCTTGCCTGTCGCGTTGTTGAAGGCCGCCTTGCCGTCGGCTCCGACGACGTCGCCGCCCAGGCCGTACATGGCGGCCGTGAAGTGCCAGCCGCCGGTGTTCTCGACGCTGTACTCGCCGTAGCCGGCGGTGCCGTTTCCGAGGCCCGCGATCTTCTTGGCGGCCGCGCGGACCTCGTCCCAGGTGCGCGGGGGCTGGTCGGGGTTGAGGCCCGCCTGCTGGAAGAGCTTGCGGTTGATCAGCAGGCCCATCGTGTAGTTGCTGGTGGGCAGCCCGTAGAGCTTGCCGTCCTGCTTGAGGGTGTTGACGACGTTCTTGTCGATGTCGTCGATGCCCGGAACCGTCTTGGCCGTGACGTAGGCCGAGATGTCCTCGGCGCCGTCGTTGTCCAGGACCTGCTTGAGATCGGTGAAGTAGGCGTAGAAGACGTCCGGCTGCGACTTGGCCTTGAGCATCGCCGTGAACCGCGGGGGCTCCAGGCACTGGCCGGGGGTGGAGCGGCCGTCGATCGTGACGTTCGGGTAGGTCTTGTTGAACTCCGCCACGTCCTCCTTCCACTGCTTGAGCTCGGCGGCCTTCGCCGCCGGCGGCATGCAGTCGATGGAGATGGTGACCTTGGCCTTCGGGTCGAGCGGCGCGGAGGCGTCCGTGGAACCGCCGGACGGCTGGTTCTTGGTGTCGTCCCCGCTGCTGCTCGTACCGCAGGCCGCGAGGGCGGTGACGGCGAGCGCCGAGACGAGGGCGGTCGCGGTGGTGCGGCGGATGTTGGTTCTCATCGGTGGTCCCCTTCGAGCATCGAGCAGGAGGCGTGGGGCGTGTATGGAGGCGAGCGCGGCACACTCAACCACCACCGACAGATGAACGCAATATCTCGCGCAGATTTCGCAAGAGATTGGCAGCAGAGCGCCGGGTGGCACGGAGGGTGAACGCAAAACAGGGCCCCGAAACGTCAGCGGGACGTTTCGGGGCCCTGTGGCCGGGGGCTCAACTCGGTGGAGCCCGGCGGGGCGTTACTCCGGACGGGGGCGCGGCACCTGCGCGGTGGAGCCCCGCACGACGAGCTCGGGCTCGAAGAGCAGCTCTCCGGGCTGTACGGCGGCCCCCTGGATCTGTGCGGTGAGCAGCTCCACGGCCGCCCGGCCCATGGCCTCGATGGGCTGCCGGACGGTGGTCAGCGGGGGTTCGGTGCAGTTCATGAAGGCCGAGTCGTCGTACCCGACGACGGAGACCTCGCGGGGCACGTCCAGCCCGCGGCGGCGGGCCGCACGGATGGCCCCCAGGGCCAGGGGGTCGCTCGCGCAGATGATGCCGGTCACCCCGCGGTCCAGCAGCCTCGACGTGGCCGCGTGGCCGCCCTCCAGGGAGAACAGCGCCCGCTCCACGTGGGCGGCGGGCAGCTCGGTGCCGGCCGCCGCGGCGACCGCCTGGGCGGCAACCAGCTTGCGCAGGGAGGGGATGTGGTCGGGCGGGCCCAGCACCAGCCCGATGCGCTCGTGACCGAGGGAGGCCAGGTGGCGCCAGGCCTGTTCGACCGCGACGGCGTCGTCGCAGGAGACGCACGGGAAGCCGAGGTCCTCTATCGAGGCGTTGATCAGCACCACCGGGACCTTGCGGTCGTGGAGCAGCCGGTAGTGCTCGTGCGGGGCGTCGGCCTGCGCGAAGAGCCCGCCGGCGAAGACGACGCCGGACACCTGCTGCTGGAGCAGGAGCTCGACGTAGTCGGCCTCGGAGACCCCGCCCGTGGTCTGCGTGCAGAGCACCGGGGTCAGCCCCTGCTGGGCCAGTGCGCCGCCGATCACCTCGGCGAAGGCCGGGAAGATCGGGTTCTGGAGTTCCGGCAGGACCAGGCCGACCAGCCGGGCGCGTTCGCCGCGCAGCTGGGTGGGGCGCTCGTAGCCGAGGACGTCCAGGGCCGTGAGCACGGACTGGCGGGTTGCGTCCGAGACGCCCGGCTTGCCGTTGAGCACCCGGCTGACCGTTGCCTCGCTGACCCCCACCTTCTTCGCCACTTGAGCAAGTCGTCGCGTCATGAACGCAAGAGTAGCGCAAACACTGCAAGTTCCTTGCAGTTCGATTACGGCCAGTTTGGCCCATCGGAAACCGGCGCGGAACCCCCCGCGCCCCACCGGCCCCGGCGATCTCCCGGCGGCGAGCGGCGGGGCACCCCGAAGGGATGCCCCGCCGCCCTCGTTCCCCGGTGCGGGCCGCCCGCTAGGGCAGCTGGTTGATCTTGAACGTCGAGGTCGTGTTCCGCACGTCCACGGCGTTGTCGCTCATCCTCAGGTTCTGGATGGTCACCTCACCCACCGCCGGACCCTGTCCCGCCTCGGGCATCTCGTTCGCCCAGAGACCGAACCCGGACTTGGCGTCGAAGGCGTCACCGCTCTTCTTCGCCCCCGTGATGGTGATGTCCTTCAGAATGGTGTCCTTGATGGGATTGACCGGCTGGCCGCCGACGTACTGCGTCTGGAACATGATTCCGCTGTAGGTCGGATCCACGATGTCCACGTTGTTGATGCGGATTCCCTGGAACACCTTGGACGCCGAGAAGATCCAGATTCCGGGGAAGGTCTGCGCCCCCCAGAAATGGCCTCCGGCCCGGACGATCGAGATGTTCTCGAAGAGCGTCGGGTCGGTCCCGAATCCGTTCATCGGATACCCGAAGTCCAGCGAGCTGATGGTGATGCCCGAGTAGACGAGGATGTCGGCGATGTAGATGTTGCGGAAGGTGTTGTCGAAGCCGCCGTAGACGGCGACACCGGCCGCACGCCAGGTGAGGATCGCGCTCAGGTTCTCGTAGACGTTGTTCTTCATGTCCGCGCCGCCCGCGTCGATCGCGGAGAACAGCGCGAAGCTGTCGTCACCCGTGGACCGCGCCTCGATGTTGGTCACGAGGTTGTCCGTGCTGCCGTTGGTCATGTTGATGCCGTCGGCGAAGGTGTCGCGGATCCGCGAGTTCTTGATCGTGATCCGGTCGGTGTTGGCGCCCCAGTAGAGGCACACCTGGTGTTCGTTCCAGATGTTGTCGATGGTCATGTCGCTCACGTTGGCGAAGTCGAAGACCTTGCCCGGACCGTCGATGCGCGAGGTGTAGTTGCCGAAGTAGGCGAAGCCCGTGAAGGACGAGCCCTTCGCGGTGCCCTCCGCGCGCCAGCCGTTGTCGGTGTTGTCCTGCGAGGACGGGGCGTGGAAGCGGGTGAACCACGGTCCGGCCCCGACGACCTGCACGGCCTTGCCGTACACCTGGAACTTGCTGGCCGTGTCGTAGTCGCCCGGCGGCAGGTAGACGCCCACGAGCTTGCCCGTGGTGTCCATGCGGACCTTGTCCAGGGCGTTCTGCACGTCCTGGTGGGTGAAACCGGTGGGCACCGTGTAGGTGGCCGGGTCGGGGTTGGGGATCACCGTGGCCTGTTCCAGGCTCACGAAGTCGATCGCGTAGGTGGTGGTGTTCGCCGCGTCCTTCTGGAGGCGGATCTTGCTGCCCGCCGGGACGGTCTCGCCGAGCAGGATGTTGGCCTCGTCGTAGATGTGCCGCGGGGCTCCGGCGCTCGGGGCGTTGCCCGGGCCGGCCTCGGCCCCGTAGAGCCAGGCGTACTTCGAGGTCAGCGGCAGGGCCTTCTTGAGGACGCCGTTGACGTAGACGTTGACGGTGGAGTCGATGCCGCCGCCGCCCGGGGCGTCCGGGATGGAGAAGCGGGTGACCAGGGTGTTGGTCGCGGCCCGGGTGGTGAACTCGACGTACTCGCCGGTCGCGTCCAGGTTCACGGCCTTGCGGCCCGAGGCCTCGCCGGCGATGTCACCGACGGTCCGGTTGGGGCCGACGACGCCCGCTCCGCCGCCGACCACGCCGTCCTCGGCCTCGTAGGTGTCGAAGGGCATGTTCGCCCCGCGGCCGACGAAGAAGGGCTTGGTGGAGGTGTTGTTGGCGCGCTTGACCGGCAGTTCGTTGGCGTCGTCGGCGAGGACCACCTTGACGGTGTACTTGCCGTTGGCCGCCGTCCAGTTGCCGAGGGCGATCGGCGCCGAGGAGGCACCGGCCGCGAGCGCTCCGCTGAAGGATCCGGTCAGCGTACGGACGGTGGCGCCGCCCGCGTCCTGCAGGGTGAGGGTGACGTTGTGGGCGCCCGCGGCGGCGGCCACGGTGCCCTGGTTCTTGACCGTGACGGAGAATCCCACGGACTGGCCGGCGGACGGGGCGCTGGGCGACCAGGCGACGGACGAGGCCACCAGGTCCGAGCTGTCGACCGGGCGGACCACCAGCGGGGAGCCGGTGAGGCTGTTGTTGGTCTCGTTCTGCTCGATGACCGTGTTCGCCTCGTCGACGACCGCGCTCAGCGGGTAGGTGCCGGCGTCGCGCGGACCGATCCCGGCAGTGACCTCGGCCGAGGCGCCCGCGGCCAGCGCGGGCACGCTGGCGGAGGCGATCTTCGAGCCGCCGAGCCGGAAGGAGACGGAGGTCGACGCCGCCGGGGCCGGGCCGCTGTTCTTGACGGTGGCGGACAGAGTGACGGAGTCCGACTCGACCGGGGTGGCCGGGGCGGCGCTCACCGCGGTGACCTGGAGGTCCGGGTTGGGCGCCGCGACGCCGAAGACCTGGAACTCGGCGATCTGGCCGTTGGAGGAGCCGGTGTTGGAGGTGAAGCGCAGCTGCACGTCCGCGACCCGGGCGTTCACCGGGATGGTGACGGTGTTGGAGCCGGAGGCCGGGTTGAAGACGTAGTCCTTGGCGGCCACCAGGCCGGTGACGCCCGAGGCGCTCTGCTCGCGGCCGAGCACCTGGATGTTCTGGGTGCGGGTGCCCCAGCTGCTGTCCGGGTTGAGCTTGAGGACCAGGCGGTCGACGTCGGCGTTCGACCCGAGCTTGACGGTCAGCGTGCTCGGGTAGGCGCCGCCCGCGCCCTCCCAGTAGGTGGAGGTGCTGTTGTCGTTGGCGTTCTCCGCGACGAAGGTGTGGATCACGGAGGAGCCCTCGATGGGCTTGCCGACGGCCAGGTTGGAGCCGCCCGTGCCTCCGCTGCCGTTGCGGGTGACGGAGTTGCTGTCGCCGGAGCGGTTGCCCGCCGCGTCCTTGGCCCGGACGAAGTAGCTCACGGTGGCGGTGGCCGGCTGGGTGTCCGTGTAGGTGGTGAGGTTGCCCGCGACCGTGGTGAGCAGCAGGTTGTTCGCGAAGACCTCGTAGCCGGTGACGCCGACGTTGTCGGTGGAGGCCTGCCAGGCCAGCTTGATCTGGCCGGCGGCCGGCTCGGTGAAGGCCAGGGCCGCCGGGGCGGTCGGGGCCTGGGTGTCGCCGGTGTCGCCGGCGCGGGTGACGCTGTTGCTGTTCGCCGACTGGTTGCCGGCCGCGTCCTTGGCCCGGACGTAGTAGGTCACGCTCGCGGAGGCGGGCTGGGTGTCGGTGTAGGTCGTGACGTTGCCCGCGACGCTGGTGCGCAGCTGGTTGTTGGCGTACACCTCGTACCCGGTGACGCCCGTGTTGTCGGTGGCGGCGTTCCAGGTGAGCTTGATCTGGCCGGTCGCGGGCTCGGTGTAAGCGAGGGCGGTCGGGGCCGTCGGGGCCTGGGTGTCACCGGTCGTCGGGCCGTAGATCTCCAGCTCGGAGAGCTGCCCGCCGGGCTGTACGGAGTTGGCCGATATCCACACCCGCACGTAGCGGGTGGTGGTGGCGTCGAAGGTGATGGTCACCGCGTTGGCGGCGGCGGCGTTGAACTCGTACGCCTTGGACGCCGTCAGGTCGGTGTAGTCCGTCCCGTTCGCGCTGCCCTGGATCTTGAGGGTCTGGGTGCGGGCACCCCAGTTCTCGGGCAGCTTGAGGACCACGCGGTCCACGCGGACGGAGGAGCCCAGGTCGGCCCGGAGCCACTGGGGCATGGCGTTGTTGACGCTCTCCCAGTAGCTGGCGGAGTTGCCGTCGCCGGCATTGCCCGGCACGTAGACCTGGGTGTTGCTGCTCGCGGTGAAGGTCTTGCCGAGGGCCAGGTTGGTCCCGGAGTCACCGGGGGCGCGGACCTCCAGCTCGGAGAGCTGGGCGGCCTGCCAGCCGGTGTTGGCGGTGATGTCGATCCGCACGTACCGGGCCTGGGTGGCCGGGAAGCCGATGGTGACCACGTTCCCGGCGCCCTGGCCGAAGGTGTACGTCGCCGAGCTCACCAGGGTGCTGAAGCTGGTGCCGTCGGCGCTGCCCTGGACGGACAGGGTCTGGTTGCGGCTCTCCCAGGAGGCGGGGAGCTTGAGCACCACCTGGTCGACGCGGGTGGTGGCTCCGAGGTCGGTCTGCACCCATTGCGGGAAGGTGCTGCCGGCGCTCTCCCAGTACGAGGACTGGTTGCCGTCGGTGACGTTGCCGGCCGCGTAGGCGCCGTTGGTGCTGCTCGCCGTGGCGGGCCTGCCCGCCGAGACGCTCGGTCCGCCGGCGGCCGCGGCGGTCAGAGCGGGCCAGCCCAGCATCAGCAGGGCCGTGCTGATCAAGGCGGCCAGGGTCCGCCATCTCCAGTTGTGCCTTCTCATATGTCCTCGTCCCTCGACATGAACTTTCTGAACCACAAGAGCGACAAATTTGCAGTGCGCGGTGCGAGAGTTGCAGAGCTTTGGCGAGTCGTCTACATCTCTGACCGCACTTTCATGCCTTCATCGCTTGCGCAAGCTGGGCGCAAATAACGCAAGCCATTTGCGTGAGGGGGAGAAATTCCGCTTACGCCCGAACCGCTCTACCGTTCGTACTCATGCGGTCCCTGCGGTTCCTCCACATGAGCGCTCGGCGCCTCGGGCTCCCCCGACGGGCCGCCTCCCAGATCCTGCTGACCCAGCTCGCCATCGCCGCCGGGGTCCTCGCCCTGGCCACCGGCCTCTTCCTGGCCCCGCTGAGCGCACAGCTCGACGACCAGGCCATGCGGCGCGCCCTGACCATCGCCCAGAGCGCCGCCGCCGACCCCGCCCTGGCCACCGGCCTCCTCGGCTCGCCCCCCTCGCCGGACAGCCCGGTACAGGCCTCGGCCGAGCGGATCCGCTCGGCCACGGGCGCCGAGTACGTGGTGGTCCTGGACCTGTACGGGATCCGCCGCTCGCACCCGAGCCCCGACCGCATCGGCCGGCACGTCTCCACCGACCCCGGTGACGTCCTGGCCGGCCGCGAGGTCATGGAGATCGACGAGGGCACCTTGGGCCGCTCCGCGCGCGGCAAGGTGCCCCTGCTCGCCGCCGACGGCGAGATCGTCGGCGCCGTCTCGGTCGGCATCGCCTACGACAGCGTCCAGGGCCGCCTGCTGGGCGCCATCCCGGGCCTTCTCGCTTACGCGGGCGGCGCCCTGGCCGCGGGCGCCCTCGCCGCCTACCTGCTCTCGCGCAGGATCCACCGACAGACCCGCGACCTGGCCTTCTCCGATATCGCGGGCCTGCTCGCCGAGCGCGAGGCGATGCTGCACTCCATCCGCGAAGGCGTGATCGCCCTCGACCGGGCCGGCCGGGTCCGGCTGGTCAACGACGAGGCGGCCCGGCTACTGGGCCTCGCCCCCGAGGCCGCCGACGCCGTCGCGGGGCGCGCGCTGGACGAGGTGCTCGGCGCGGGCCGCACCACCGACGTCCTCACCGGCCGGGTCACCGGCCGCGACCTGCTCACGGTCCAGGGCAGCCGGGTCCTGGTCGCCAACCGGATGCCCACCGAGGACGGCGGAGCAGTGGCCACCCTGCGCGACCGCACCGAACTGGAGCACCTGGGCCGCGAGCTCGACTCCACCAAGGGCCTGATCGACGCCCTGCGCGCCCAGGACCACGAGCACGCCAACCGGCTCCACACCCTCCTGGGCCTGCTGGAACTGGGCCTGTACGAGGAGGCCGCGGAGTTCGTCACGGAGGTGGTCGGCGTGCACCGCAGCACCGCCGAACAGGTCACCGAGAAGGTGCACGACCCGCTGCTGGCCGCTCTGCTGATGGGCAAGGCCACGGTCGCCGCGGAGCGCGGGGTCCCCCTGCGGCTGGCCGATTCCGCCCTGCTGCCCGACCGACTCGTCGACCCGGGCGGTCTGGTCACCATCCTCGGCAACCTCGTCGACAACGCGCTGGATGCCGCGGTCGGCTCGCCCGCACCGCTGGTCGAGGTCGACATCCGTGCGGACGGCCGCACGGCGGTCCTGCTGGTCCGCGACAGCGGCCCCGGCGTCCCGGTGGCGCGCCGCGAGGAGATCTTCACCGAGGGCTGGTCGACCAAACAGCCCCCGGCCGGCGCCCACCGCGGACGCGGGCTCGGTCTCGCCCTGGTGCGGCGCCTGGCCGAACGGCAGGGCGGCACCGTCCGGGCCGGCGAGGCAGCGGACGGAGGGACGGAATTCTCCGTCGTGCTCCCGGAGGCCCTGCGATGAACGATTCCGACGTGTTCAGCGCATCCGGCTCACCTGCCGGATCGGGCGGATCCGGCATCTTCGGTGCTTTTGACGTACTGGTCGTCGACGACGACATGCGTGTTGCCCGGATCAACGCGGCCTACGTGGCCAAGGTTCCCGGCTTCCGCGTGTCGGCCCAGGCCCATTCGGCGGCGGAGGCACTGGCCTTCCTCGACTCACGCCCGGTGGACCTCATCCTCCTCGACCACTACCTCCCCGACGAGAACGGCCTCGACCTGGTCCGGCGCCTGCGCGAGCGCGGCCACCACACCGACGTGATCATGGTGACGGCCGCCCGCGACCTGGCCACCGTGCAGGCCGCGATGCGCCTCGGCGCCCTCCAGTACCTGGTCAAGCCGTTCACCTTCGCGGGTCTGCGCACCCGCCTGGAGGCCTACGGGGCCCTGCGCCGCACCCTGGACACGGGCGGCGAGGCCGAACAGGCGGAGGTGGACCGGATCTTCGGCGCCCTGGCCGCGGCCGGCGCCGACGCCCCGAGCGACCTCCCGAAGGGACACTCCCCCACCACCGCCGACCTGGTCCGCGGAATCCTGCGCGCGGCCGAAGGCCCGCTCTCCACCCAGCAGATCGCCGACCGCGCGGGCATCAGCCGCCAGACCGCCCAGCGCTACCTCAAACTCCTCGACCGCACCGGCCGCGTCACCCTCGCCCTGCGCTACGGCGAAACGGGCCGCCCGGAACACCGGTACGCCTGGCGCCCGCCCACCACGGGCTGACACCGGCCGGCCGGTCCCGCTCCCCCGCCATGTCGGCCCTACACCGCCCCGGCCCCGGTCAGCGCGCGGACCTCGGTCTCGGCGTGCCGCCGCTCGTCCGGCTCCTCCGCCGAGGTCACGGTGCCCAGCCAGCCCGCCAGGAAGCCCAGCGGGATGGACACGAGGCCGGGGTTCTGGAGCGGGAAGAGCTGGAAGTCCACACCAGGGAAAAGGGATTCGGGGCTGCCGGAGACCACCGGGGACAGGGCCACCAGCAGCACGGCCGGGAGCAGCCCCCCGTACACCGACCAGACGGCGCCCCGCGTGGTGAACCCGCGCCAGAACAGCGAGTACAGGAGCACCGGCAGGTTCGCCGAGGCCGCCACGGCGAAGGCCAGACCCACCAGGAAGGCCACGTTCAGGTCCTGGGCCAGCAGCCCCAGCGCGATCGCCACCGCCCCGATCCCGACCGCCGCCATCCTGGCCACCGTCACCTCGCTGCGCTGCTTGGCGTGGCGGCGCTTGAGCGAGGCGTACAGGTCGTGCGCGACGGACGCCGACGAGGCGAGGGTGATCCCCGCGACCACCGCGAGGATGGTCGCGAAGGCGATGGCCGCCACGAAGGCGAACAGCACCGCGCCGCCGGTCGAGTCGGCCCCGCCGCCCAGGAAGGCCGCGAGCAGCGGAACCGCCGTGTTCCCCGAGGCGTTGGAGGCCCTGACCTGCTCCGGCCCGAGCAGCGCCGCAGCACCGAAGCCCAGCACGATGGTCATCAGGTAGAAGCCGCCGATCAGCCCGATCGCCCACACCACCGACCGGCGGGCCGCCCGCGCCGTGGGCACGGTGTAGAAGCGCGACAGGATGTGCGGCAGCCCGGCCGTGCCCAGGACCAGCGCGAGCCCGAGGCTCATGAAGTCGAAGCGGGCCGTCCAGTCCCCGCCGTACTTGAGCCCGGGGCCCAGGAACCGGTCACCGTACCCGCTGCGCTCTGCGGCGCTGCTGAGCAGCTGGTCGAAGTTCCCGTGGAAGCGCAGCAGCACGAGCACGGTCAGGGTGATCGCCCCGCCCATCAGCAGCACGGCCTTGACGATCTGGATCCAGGTGGTGGCCCGCATCCCGCCGAAGGACACGTAGATCACCATGAGGGCGCCGACCCCGATGACGGTCAACGTCCGTGCGGTCCGGCCCGAGTCGGCGAGCAGCAGGCCCACGAGGCTGCCGGCGCCGACCATCTGCGCGACGAGGTACAGCACGGAGACGACCACCGACGAGGTCCCGGCGGCGATCCGCACCGGCCGCTCGCTCATCCGCGCGGCGACCACGTCGGCGAGGGTGAACCGGCCGCAGTTGCGGACGAGTTCGGCGACGAGGAACAGGACGACCAGCCAGGCGACGAGGAAGCCCACCGAGTACAGCAGGCCGTCGTAGCCGAAGAGGGCGATGAGGCCGGAGATGCCCAGGAAGGAGGCGGCGGACATGTAGTCACCGGCGATGGCGAAACCGTTCTCCATCGGCGAGAACAGTCGCCCGCCCGCGTAGAACTCCTCTGCCGAACCGTGCCTGTTGCGGCTCACCCAGGTGGTGATGCCCAGGGTGACGGCGATGAAGACGCTGAACAGGAGCAGCGCCAGGGTCTGGTGCTCGGTGGTCACCGGCCCGCCCCCCGGGTCCGGGTGCGCTCCCCGGCATCCGCCCGGCGGACCTGCTCCTGCTCGAAGACCGTCCAGCGAAGGTCCAGGGCCGCGCGGTCCCGCCGCAGCCGGGCGTGCCGGGCGTAGGCCCAGGTCAGCAGGAAGGTGCTGAGGAACTGGCCGAGGCCAGCGAGCAGGGCCACGTTCACGGACCCGAACACCGGCCGGGCCATCATGCCGGGCGCCGTGGTGGCGGCGATCACGTAGGCCACGTACCAGAGGAAGAAGCCGACGGTCGCGGGGACGACGAACCTCCGGTAGCGGCCGCGCACTTCCTGGAAGGCGGCGCTGCGCTGCACTTCGAGGTAGATGTCGGACGCTGCGCGCGCGGGTTCGGCGCCGGGGCCGGAGCTCGGGGGTGACGTTTCCGCTCCGCCGCCCGACGCTCCGCCGGACCCCTCGCCCTCGCCCCAACCGACGGCCAGCGCGTCGTACCAGGGGTCGTCCAGCCGGATCGTTCCGGCATCACGACCTTCGTGCTTGTCCACCGAACTCTCCTTGTCCGCCGCCGCAGTGGCCGCGTGCCCACAAGGATGTGCGGGAGGGAAGGTTTCCGGACTGGTGTCCCGGTGCTCTTCACTCCATCAGGTGATGGAGTGAAGAGCACCGGTGTGCCAGTGCCCCGGAAGTGCCACCGGAGGTCTCCCGGTAGCTCGGGGTCCGCTCGGGGTCCGCTCAGGCGTCGATCCGCGAGCGGTCCAGGGTGGCGGCGGAACTGGTGATGAACTCCTTGCGCGGAGCCACCTCGTTGCCCATGAGCAGGTCGAAGACCGACTCGGCCGAGTCCAGATCGCCGATGTTGATCCGGCGCAGGGTGCGGAAACGGGGATCCATGGTGGTCTCCGCCAGCTGGTCGGCGTCCATCTCGCCGAGGCCCTTGTAGCGCTGGATCGAGTCCTTGTACCGGATGTTCTTGCGCTGGTACTCCAGCAGGGTCTGGCGCAGCTCGTTGTCCGAGTACGTGTACACGTACTTGTCCTGCCCCTTCTTCGGCTGGACGAGCTCGATCCGGTGCAGCGGCGGGACGGCCGCGAAGACCCGGCCCGCCTCGACCATCGGGCGCATGTAGCGCTGGAAGAGCGTGAGCAGCAGGCAGCGGATGTGCGCGCCGTCCACATCGGCGTCGACGAGCAGGACGATCTTCCCGTACCGCGCGGCGTCGATGTCGAAGGTCCGGCCCGAGCCGGCTCCTATGACCTGGATGATCGCCCCGCACTCGGCGTTCTTGAGCATGTCCGAGACCGAGGACTTCTGGACGTTGAGGATCTTGCCCCGGATGGGCAGCAGCGCCTGGAATTCGGAGTTCCGGGCGAGCTTGGCCGTGCCGAGCGCCGAGTCCCCCTCGACGATGAAGAGCTCGCTGCGCTCCACGTCGTCGCTGCGGCAGTCGGCCAGCTTGGCGGGCAGCGAGGAGGACTCCAGCGCGGTCTTGCGGCGCTGCGCCTCCTTGTGCTGGCGGGCCGCGATCCGGGTCCGGGCGGCCGCGACGATCTTCTCCATCACGGAGCGGGCCTGCTGCTTGTCGTCCCGCTTCGTGGAGGTCAGGAAGGCCTTGAGCTCCTTCGCGACGACGGCCGCGACGATCCGGGTGGCCGCCGAGGTGCCGAGCACCTCCTTGGTCTGGCCCTCGAACTGCGGCTCGGCGAGGCGGACGGTGACGACCGCCGTCATGCCCTCCATCGCGTCGTCCTTGACCACGTCGTCCTCGGCGACCCGCAGCAGCTTCGCGGAGCGCAGCACCTCGTTCACGGTCTTGGTGACCGAGCGCTCGAAGCCGGAGATGTGGGTGCCGCCCTTGGGGGTGGCGATGATGTTCACGAACGACTTCACGTTCGTCTCGTACCCCGTGCCCCAGCGCAGGGCGATGTCCACGCCGAGTTCACGGGTGACCTCGGTGGGGGTCATGTGGCCGAGGTCGTCGAGGACCGGGACGGTCTCCTTGAAGATGCCGGTGCCGGTCAGGCGCAGGACGTCGCAGGCCGCCTTGTCCTGGGCGAGGTACTCGCAGAACTCGCTGATGCCCCCGTCGAAGCGGAAGGTCTCCTCGGTCTTGCCGGCCCCTTCCAGGGCCCGCTCGTCGCGGACCACGATGGTCAGGCCGGGCACGAGGAAGGCCGTCTGGCGGGCGCGCTGGTAGAGCGTGTCCAGCGTGAGCTTGGCGTCCTTGAGGAAGATCTGCCGGTCGGCCCAGTAGCGGATGCGGGTGCCGGTCTTGCCCTTGGCGATCCGCTTGCCCTTGCGCAGGCCGTTCGCGGGGTCGAAGGGGCTGTCGGGGCCCTGCTCGGTGAACATGCCCGGGACGCCGCGGCGGAAGCTGATGGTCTGCGTCGCGCTGCCCCGGTCGACCTCCACGTCCAGCCGCGCCGAGAGGGCGTTGACCACGGAGGCACCGACGCCGTGCAGGCCGCCGGAGGCCGCGTACGACCCGCCGCCGAACTTGCCGCCGGCGTGCAGCTTGGTCATGACGACCTCGACGCCGGAGAGGCCGGTCTTGGGCTCGACGTCCACGGGGATGCCGCGGCCGTTGTCGCGGACCTCCACGGAGGAGTCCTCGTGGAGGATCACCTCGATGTGGTCGCAGTACCCGCCCAGGGCCTCATCGACCGAATTGTCGATGATCTCCCAGAGGCAGTGCATGAGGCCCCGGCTGTCGGTGGAGCCGATATACATGCCGGGGCGCTTGCGGACGGCCTCGAGGCCTTCGAGGACGAGCAGGTGCCGCGCGGTGTAGTTGGAGCCGTCCCGGTCTGCTCCGGTCAGCAGTGCGCTGGAAGGCACGGACGTGTCGGCGGTCACGCAGTTCGCTCCTCGCTGAATTTCTTTTCTGGCCCGGTCGGGCGCAGTGGTGGCTCGGTTGCCGTTGGAAGGGTACCGAGGCCTGGTAGAGCCGATGCAACGCCATCCCAGCCCCTTCACCAGCCTAGTGCAGGTCCGTACGCCTGTTCGATCCCCCGGGAGGGTGAAGCAAACATCACGTTCCCTTCCACGCATGAACCATTTAGTGTTCGGGCACGTCCTCATGAACAACCGGCACTCAGCCGGAGAGGGCAGAACTGCGACAAGCGAACGACCTGACAACGCGAAACCGTAAAGCAACGCAATACGGCTCCTTCGCCGCCAACCGGCAACGGCCGGCCAGCTTCGGAAGGAAGTTTCGAGGAAAAGCCGCGAGCGGGAACGTTTTCGGCCTGGTTGGATGTTGACCCTGGTACGACAGCTCGTCGAGCTAGAGAAGAGGCGACGTGACTACTGTTCTGACACCCGCGACCCCGCTGACGGCCGCTGACCGATGCGACCGTTGCGGCGCCCAGGCATATCTGCGCGTCGTCCTGCTGAGCGGCGGTGAACTGCTCTTCTGCGCCCACCACGGGCGCAAGTTCGAGCCGGAACTCAAGAAGATCGCCGCGGAAATACAGGATGAGACCGAGCGGCTTACGTCCGCTCCGGCGGCCAGTGCCGCCGAACCCGAGGACCGCTGACACAAGGCCTAAACCTCGCATCCGACGAGCCAGGACCGGCGTAGCCGGTCGACGGGCGGTACCTCTGCGACCCAGAGGCACCGCCCGTCCTCATGCCCGGACAGCGTTCGGCGTGTCCGGGCGGCGTTCAGCGCTTCGGCGCGGGCCGGCCCCCCGCCGCGAGGCCCTTCCCGGGCCCCTGGGCGGGGCGTACGTCCATCCCCAGGACTCCGCGGGCACCAGGAGGGCCCAGGGCCCCCCGGGCCGTCTCCGGGCCGCTGGCGGAGTCGGTGGCAGAGCCGGACTCGGCGACGAAGCCAATCAGCGGTGCGATCCGCGTGTACACCCCCGGGCTGTCCGCGCGCCCGCAGCCGCGCCCCCAGGACACCAGCCCGATGAGCCGGCCCTGAGCCACCAGCGGGCCGCCGCTGTCGCCCTGGCAAGCGTCCTTGCCGCCCGCGCGGTCCCCCGCGCACACCATGGAGTCGGCCCGGTACTGACCGTCGGCGTCTCCCGGGTAGGCCCGCCCGCACACCTCGTCCGCCATCACCGTCACCCCGGCGGCCCGCAGCCCGTAGGCGTAGTCGCCGAAGCCGCTCGTGTCGCCCCAGCCGTATACGGCGGCCTCGGTTCCGGCCCCGTACGCCGGATGCCCGAGGGCGGCCATCGGCAGCACGTTCTGCACGGCCACGGCTTCGACCAGCTCCAGGACGGCCAGGTCGCCGGCATTGCTGCCCGGGTCGTAGGCCGGGTTCACCCGGGCGGAACGCACCGCGATCTCCCGGCCCTCGCTCGCGCGCAGCTCCGTACGCCCGGTGATCACCCGGAAATCGCGGACGGACTCGACCGGGCCTCCCAGCACCTGACGCCCCAGGCAGTGGGCCGCGGTCACCACCTTGGTCGGGGCGACGAGAACGCCCCCGCAGAACTGGCCGCCGCGCGTACCCCCGAACCGGTCACGGCTGGCGAGGGCCACGACCCACGGGGCATCGGCCACCTTCACCGGCCTTCCGCCGATCACCACGCTGTCCGCGGCCGCTCGCGGCGCCTGGGAGAGCGGCGCCGCCGCCGCTCCCGCCGCCAGGGTCAGCGCTCCCGCCAGGACACGGGCAAAGGGACGACGCATGAGGCCTCCTGACTCCGAGTGTGCATGACTCCACTCAGAGTGGGACGCCCGGTGGCCGTGCGCACCCGCGCGGCCACCGGCGACGACCTGCGGCGAACCCCTCGCCGCGCCCGGTGCGGACCGGGCCGGCCCAGGCCGTGCTAGTCGAGGTAGTCGCGCAGCACCTGGGACCGGGACGGGTGACGGAGCTTCGACATGGTCTTCGACTCGATCTGGCGGATGCGCTCACGGGTGACCCCGTAGACCTTGCCGATCTCGTCGAGGGTCTTGGGCTGTCCGTCCGTGAGGCCGAAGCGCATCGAGACCACGCCCGCCTCGCGCTCGCTCAGGGTGTCGAGCACCGAGTGCAGCTGCTCCTGCAGGAGCGTGAAGCTCACGGCATCGGCCGGCACGACCGCTTCGGAGTCCTCGATGAGGTCTCCGAACTCGCTGTCGCCGTCCTCGCCCAGCGGGGTGTGCAGGGAGATCGGCTCGCGGCCGTACTTCTGGACCTCGATGACCTTCTCGGGGGTCATGTCGAGTTCCTTGGCCAGCTCCTCCGGGGTGGGCTCGCGGCCCAGGTCCTGGAGCATCTGGCGCTGGACACGGGCCAGCTTGTTGATGACCTCGACCATGTGCACCGGGATGCGGATGGTGCGGGCCTGGTCGGCCATGGCCCGGGTGATCGCCTGCCGGATCCACCAGGTGGCGTACGTGGAGAACTTGTAGCCCTTGGTGTAGTCGAACTTCTCCACGGCGCGGATCAGACCCAGGTTGCCCTCCTGGATGAGGTCCAGGAAGAGCATGCCGCGGCCGGTGTAGCGCTTGGCGAGGGAGACCACGAGGCGGAGGTTGGCCTCCAGCAGGTGGTTCTTGGCGCGGCGGCCGTCCTCGGCGATGATCTCCAGCTCGCGCTTGAGCTTGGGCGCCAGCTTGTCGGAGTTGGCGAGCTTGTCCTCGCCGAAGAGTCCGGCCTCGATGCGCTTGGCGAGCTCGACCTCCTGCTCGGCGTTGAGGAGGGGGACCTTGCCGATCTGCTTCAGGTAGTCCTTGACGGGGTCGGCGGTGGCGCCGGCCACGGCGACCTGCTGGGCCGGGGCGTCGTCCTCGTCGTCCGAGATGACGAAGCCCTTGCTCTCGGCGCCCTCCTCCTCGTCCTCGGACTCGGCCTTGGCTGCCCCGGGGCCTTCTTCAGCGGTCTCTTCGTCGCCCGCTTCGTCGGCGTCCTTCTTGGCGGCGGTCTTCTTCGCCGCCGTCTTCTTGGCCGCGGTCTTCTTGGCGGGCGCGGCCTTCTTCGCCGCCGTCTTCTTCGCCGCGGTCTTCTTGGCGGCGGGCTCGGTCGCGGTCCCCTCCGCGAGGGCGTCGGCTTCGACGGGCTCCGGCTGCGCCGCCCCGGCCCCCGTGTCCGCAGCGGCCGCGGCGGGCGCGGCCGCCGTCTTGGCGACGGGCTCGGTGGCCGTCCGCTTGACGGGGCTCTTCGCTGCGACGCTCTTGCGGGTGGTGCGCTTGGGCGACTCCGCGGCACTGACCATCAGCGTCACACCCTCTTCCTCGAGGATCTGGTTGAGGCTGCGCAGAACATTCTTCCACTGGGTCGCAGGAATCTGGTCAGCCTCGAAGGCCCGACGCACGTCATCGCCGGCGATCTGCCCCTCGGCCTTGCCCCGCTCGATGAGCGCCATCACAGACTCGGAATCGGCGATCTCCGGCGGGAGCGTACGGGATGTGCTGGCCGACACGAACAACCTCTCGGAACGATGGAAACGGCTTCCGACCCCGGCCTGGTGGTGCTGGACCGGAGCCGACGACCACCGACTGGGGATGGGCCGGGGGCGCGGGCAGGGGCCGGGGAGCTATACAGCACCCGCAAGGGCACTGTCTTCCCTCCGTCGGCCATCACCTCTTAGGTCATCGCGTGACCTCGCGGAGCGTTACGCCCAATCTTCGTGGCCCGAGTCACACCCTGTTTGATGCCATGCCGGTCATACCGTTATTTCTGCACGTCCGGTGTGTCCGAACACGCCCCGTTTCGCGGGCCGGACGACTCCCCGGAAGCGGAGTCCCGGCGGCCGCGGACCGGAGCCGGGAGCCGGCCGGGGCCGAGGGACCCGGACGGGGAGCCGGACTCCGCTGCCGCCGGCCCCTCCCCGGACCGGGTCCGGGGGTGCCGCTCGGGACCGGCGGCCCATCCAAGACACGTCCACGCCCGCGCTTGTGAGCTGCGGCCCGTCAGTGCTCGCGCGGGGCGGGAACCACGCGCTCGACCTCCGGATGCACCGTCAAAAGCTGGCGCATGGCGTTCTCCGCGCCGATCGCGTCGCCGGCGGCGAGGGCCTCGACCATGCGCGCGTGGTGCGCGACGCAGGTCTCGCTGGGACGGTCGCAGGAGGTGACGGGACTGCCGGACACCTGCAGGGCGGCGGAGACGATGCCGGAGAGGTGCTCCAGCATGCGGTTGGCCGCGACCTGGATGAGCAGGGCGTGGAACTCGTTGTCCGCACGCGCGAAGGTGATCGAATCGCCCTGGCCGAGGGCGTGTCCCATGATCTCGACCATGTCGGCGAGGCGCTGCTGGATCTCCGGGCGGCCGTGGCCCGCGGCGAGGCGGGCGGCGAGCGGCTCGATGGTCCAGCGCAGCTCGCCCAGCTCGCGGCGCTGGTCGTCGCGCTGCGGGCCGAAGGCGCGCCACTCGATGATGTCGGGGTCGAGCAGGTTCCAGTCGGCGACCGGGCGGACCCGGGTGCCGACGTTGGGGCGGGCGCTGACGAGGCCCTTGGCCTCGAGGACCCGCAGGGATTCGCGGACGACGGTGCGGGAGACCTCGAAACGCTGTCCGATCTCCTCGGGAACCAGCGGGCGGTCCGCGCCGAGGTCGCCGGAGACGATCATCTGGCCGAGCTGCTGGACGAGTTGGCCGTGCAGGCCGCGTCCGCGGCTGCCCGCGGCGCGGCGGCCGACCCGGCTCAACTCGACGTCGGATCCGTCCCAGTGGGGCACTCCCACCCGGTCGGCCCCCGAGGCCTCCGGGTAGGGGTAGCGGTCGAGTTCGCCCGCGCCGGCGAGGCCGGAATCGGCATGGCGGGCGGCGGTCATCATGGTGTGCGCAAGGGTACTCACGAATCCTTTGTCGGCCGTGTCTCCGCGACCCTTGAGGTCTTTGGTGAAAAGCACACGAAAGGGTGATCGGTGCCACCTACGCAATTGACGACTTATCGTAAAGAACCGGGCCTTTTGCAGGGACTTGTGGTCCGTGGGGCTTGATGTGAACCACAACGGTCCCGTT
Organism: Streptomyces sp. NBC_00086; assembly: GCF_026343255.1. Lineage (NCBI taxonomy): Bacteria > Bacillati > Actinomycetota > Actinomycetes > Kitasatosporales > Streptomycetaceae > Streptomyces > Streptomyces sp. NBC_00086. Next base: position 2,030,569 of record NZ_JAPELZ010000001.1, read on the forward strand.
GGGTCCGGACCGGCGCCGGAACGATCACCAACGATCCCTCACAAACGGACGCGGCCGCGCAGTCCTGTGAACCCATAGGCGCACAACAGGACCATCAGCGACAACACCAGCGCGGTGCCGACGGGTTGGGCCATCACCCGGATCGCTCCGAGGACCACCCGGTCCGCCTCCGGCGGCCACTGCGCCCAGGCCAGGCCGCGCAGCCGCTCCGCGAGTCCGCTGACCGGGTACGCGGACGGGCCGTCCAGGGCCTTGCGCACCAGCGGTACGACCATCACCGGTACGGCGAGCACCGCGGCCAGACCGGCGGAGGCGGACCGGAAGACGCCGGAGGCCAGGACTCCGGACCAGGCGCAGCCGATGAGCAGCCCCGCCCAACTCGCGGCCGGGGAGACCCACTCCGCGGGCATACGGAGCGGCCCGCCGCCGAACACCAGTGTCAGGGCGGCGGCGTCGGCGGTCACGGCGAGGGCGCCGAGCAGCAGCGCCACGGCGGCGCTGACCCCGAGTTTCGCCGTGAGCAGCCCGAGCCGGCGCGGGACGGTGCCGCGGTCGGCGGCGAGCGCGGGATGGCGGTACTCCTCGCCGAAGGCCAGGGCTCCGAGCAGTCCGGCGCCGAGCGCCGCGGGCGGCAGCGGGAGCAACTCCGGCCAGGCGGCGAGCAACCGGTTCTGCGGGGTGTGGCCGATCCGGGCCAGGACCAGCGCCGTGACGACGGAGACGGCGACGACGAAGGCGGCGGTGAGTGCGGGGGTGGCGGTGCCGAAGAGCCGGTGCAGCTCGTAGCGCAGGGGTCGCAAGGGGCCGCCGAGCCGGCGCACGGGCGAGGCGGGCAGCCCTGTGCGCGGGGGGCGGGGCCGGTCTGCGACGCCCGCTGCGGGCGCGGCCGGCGTTGCGTCGGCGGCCGTGGCCCGGGCTCCGGATCCGGCGCGGTCCCGGGCGCGCGGCAGTGACGGCGGCGCTCCCGCGTCGCCGGTCTCGTCGGCGAGTTGGTGGACGAGCACACCGTGCCGGAAGGCGGCTTCGCCGACCTCGGCGCAGTTGCTGCCGTAGACGGACAGCCGGCTGCCGCTCTCCTCCACGATCTCCACCGTGCGCTGGGCGGCCCGCGCTTCCCGGCCCAGCACGTCGGCCAGCCGGGCGGCGTGCGGGGTGCGCACGGCGACCCGCGGCCGGAGCCGGGTCCGGGCGAACTCGGCGGCGTCCTGGTCGGCGACGAGCCGGCCCGCCTCGATGCTCACGACCCGGTCCGCGCTGCGGGCGGCCTCCTTCGCGTCGTCGGTGGTGAAGAGCACCGCGCCGCCGAGGGAGGCGTGGCCGCGCAGCAGCCCGTGCAGCCAGCTCCGTTCGCGGGGCGAGAGCCCGGCGGCGGGCTCGTCGAGGAGGAGCGTGCAGGGGTCCGCGAGGAGGGCGGCTGCCAGCGCGACCCGGCGCTCCATGCCGAGCGAGAGCGAACCGAGCCGCTGATCGCGCAGTCCCGCGACGCCGACGACGTCCAGCATGGTGTCGGCCCGCGCGGCCGGCACGCCGGCGGCGGCGCAGAGCATCCGCAGCTGGCCGCGCACGGTGCGCGAGGGGTTGCCGGGGAGATCGCCGAGGAGCACGCCGACCTCGCGGCCCGGATGCGGGATCCGGTGCAGGGGGCGCCCGCGGAAGTAGGTGACTCCGCGGCCCGGTTCGAGTTCGAGCATGAGCCGCAGTGCGGTGGTCTTGCCCGAGCCGGGCTCGCCGAGCAGTGCGGTCACGCTCCCGGGGCGGGCCTCGAAGGTGAGGTCGTCCACGAGGGGCGGGAGGTTTCGACGGGGGGCGCTGGTGAGTCCGATGGCCTGGAGCATCGCTTCTCTCGCGGGGGGTGAGACCGCTCTGCGGCAGGATGAATACCGCTAACAAGATAACGCGATATGTCCGATATAAGGCGCAGGTCGTCCCGATCCACGCCCGTGTCGGCGCCGAGGCAGCTGCCCGCGGGGGCGCGGGCCCGGACACCCGCCGGGGTACCGGCCCGGGTGGCGCCCCGGGGCCCGTGCGGGGCGCTGGGGCCTCAGACCTCCGGGCGCAGCATCGGCGGGTTGAGCAGCGTTGCCCCGCCGGCGCGGAACAGCTGGGCGGGACGGCCACCCTGACGTGTCGTCGTCCCCCCGGCCGGCACCAGGAACCCGGGGGTGCCGGTGACCTTGCGGTGGAAGTTGCGGGGGTCGAGGGCGACTCCCCAGACCGCTTCGTAGACCCGGCGCAGCTCACCGACGGTGAACTCGGGCGGGCAGAAGGCGGTGGCCAGCGAGGAGTACTCGATCTTCGAGCGGGCCCGCTCGACCCCGTCGGCGAGGATCTGCTCGTGGTCGAAGGCGAGTCCGGCGCCGGTCTGGCCGTCCGTGGACAGGAGCTCGTCGACGGGGGCCCAGCGCGCACTGTTGGCATCGCCGCCGGCCCGGGGTGCGGGCAGGTCCGGAGCCAGCACCAGATGCGCCACGCTGACGACACGCATGCGCGGATCCCGCTTCGGGTCGCCGTAGGTCGCGAGCTGTTCGAGATGCGCCCCGTTGCCCACGTCCGGAGCGGCCGGATCGTGGGCGCAGAGGCCGGTCTCCTCGGAGAGCTCGCGGGCCGCGGCCGCCGACAGGTCCTCGTCCCCGCGCACGAAACCGCCGGGCAGCGCCCAGCGTCCCTGGAACGGCTGCTCACCCCGTCGGATGACCAGCGCGCAGAGCGCATGGCGCCGCACGGTGAGCACGACCAGGTCGACGGTGACGGCGAAGGGCGGAAAGGCCGACGGGTCGTAGGGCGACATGCCGCGATCATAGTCGTCTGCCTGACGATAAACAGAGCTTTGGAGATCTTCGGACCACGGAACCGGCCACGGAAGCGGAAGCCCGGGCCCGATGCCTCCCGATCGGCAGGGCGACCCCTGCCCGCCCGCCTGTCCGCCCCGGCCACAGCACTAGCCGCCCAGTTGCAGCGCATCGGCGGCCTCCTCCACCATGCCCAGGCCCAGTCTGCTGATCCGGACGGCGAAGGGTTCCCCCGAAACCCTCAGTCCGGAGAGGCGGAGCCCGCCGAGCGGGGCGCCGGGAAGCGGTACGAGGGCGACCGTGCCGGCGGGGGCGTCCGGGCGGATCCCGGCCAGGGCGGTCAGTGCGTGGATCCCGGCGGCAGCCGCGACCGCCGCCGGACGGCAGGCCGCGGGGTGCGGAAGCGGGGCGCTGCCCGCGGTGCGCTGCTCGGCGGCGTACATCTCGGGGAGGCGGTACCCGAAGCCCTCCGCCGCGTCCAGCAGGCCCCGCAGCAGCCCCGTGGCCTCCTTCTCGAAGCCCGCCTGGGCCAGGCCCGCCACGGCGACCGCGCTCTCGTACGGCCGTACCGCGCCCGAGCGGTACCCGAACGGGTTGTGCCCCGGCTCGCGGACCGCCATGCTCCGCAGCCCCCAACCGGAATCCATGGCGGGGGCTCCGAGCAGCCGGGCCAGCTGTTCGGTGCGGACCCGGTCGAGCAGCCCCGGCGCGAGCCGGCCGCCCCCGAGCAGCCCGGTGTCCAGCAGGTGGGCGGCGGCCCCCGTCAGCCGGGGCAGGGGCCGCCCGTCGGGATGCAGGGCCGCCGCGGGCCGGCCGCCATCGGGGCCGTCGACCCAGAACCGGGCTGCGAACCGCTCCCGCAGCCCGGCGGCCCGCTCCCGCCACTCCTCGGCTCCGGGCCGACCGCACCCGGCGAGCAGGTCGGCCCCGAGGAGCGCGGCGCGATGGGCGTGGGCCTGGGTTTCACAGCGCCGCGGTCCCGGATCGGGATCGGCCAGGAAGCCGTCCTCCCCGAAGGCGCCCCGGATCCACTCCAGGCACCGCTCGGCGGCGGGGAGCAGCTCGGCCACCTCCGCCTCGGGCATCCCCCAGAGCCGGGCTTCGGCGAGGACCGCGGGGAAGGCGAGCGTCGCCTCGGTCCCGGTGCATCCCGGGGGCAGCTGTGGCCCGGCCCCGCGGAGCGGCCCCGGGATCTTCCCCGCGTCGGCGCCCCGCGCCCCGGTCTGGGTCCGGGCCAGGATGCGCAGGGTCGCGGCGGCCAGTCCGGTGCCGAGCGGGAGCGCCATGCGGGCGGCCCACAGGGATTCGGCCGGGGCCAGTCCGAGCCGCCACGGCACTCCGGCCGCCGCGTAGCTGTCGGCCGGTTCCTTCGGATCCCTGAGCAGCAGTGCGCCCAGGTCCTGCACGCTCGTGCGCATCCACGCCTCGGCCCGCGGGTCGTCTCCCTCCGCTCTGGCATCGTCGGACAGCGGATTGGCCACCTGGCCGGCGGGGGCGCGCGCCCCTCGGTCCCGGGTGGTCCGCAGCTCGATGGTGCGGGATTCGCCGGGGCGCAGTTCGAGCTGCCAGCGCAGCAGCCCGGCCGAGGCCAGCGCGTCGTCCGGCGGCGGCTCCGCAGCCGTGACGGCCTGGGCCTCGCCCTTGGTCCAGCGCAGTCCGGCGGCGTGCACCGCGGCGGGCAGCTCCGGCCCGGCCCGGCCTGCGGCCACCTCGGCCAGCTCCGCCAGGTCGGTGCCCAGCGAGACCTCCACCGGGATCCGCAGGGACCGGACGGTGAAGCTGCGCAGGGTGATCCGCTCGGTACCGTCGGCGTGCCGGATCCGCTCGACCCCGACGTCGGGATCGGGCCCGGGCTCCGCTCCGGTCCGCACGGTCGCGGTGAAGGAGGCCCGGTCGGCGCCGAGGCTACGGGCCTGGACCGCGACCGGGTCCCGGCCGGCGACGCGCAGCACGCAGCGGGACAGCAGCCGGAGCCCGGCGCGGTAGATCCCGTCGACCCCCTGCCCGGTGAGCTGGCCGTGCTCGGGCGAGATGACCATGCACGGCGCGGCGACGCAGATGACGGCACCGTGCACGGGCGGCAGGTCGGCCCTGCCGGAGGGGGCCCTGCCGGAGGGGGCAGCGCGGGAGGGGGCCAGGCGGGCTGGGGGTACGGGGTGGGACATGGGTCGCCTTGTCTGCGCTCCGGGTGGATCGGCTGGGCGGCGGCGCGGCCGGGTCCCCACCACCCCCCAGCGCAACGCCCCCGCCCCCGCCCGGGTCACGGGCCCCGGTGGGGGCTGCGCCCGGCGGAGCATCGGCCGTCGCGGTGGCCGTCGCCGCAGGACCGCTCGCGCCCCTTCCCGCAGCCACCCCGGGAGCGCGGACCCACCGCCCTCGCCCCGGCCCGCACAGCCGCCTCCAGCTCGGCCCCGGCCCCTGCCCCTGCCCTGACTCATGCCCCGACCCATGCCACTGCCCGCGCCCCTGCCCCCATCCCAGCCCCAGCCCCGTCCGCGCTTCACTGCTCGCTCCCCGCGGTGCTGCCGGACTCGCGGCGGCTGCTCTTCCTGCCCGGGCGGCCGGGTGGCCTGGTGACGGCGCCCGCCCGCCGGGGTCCTGCGGGCAGGCGCCCCCGGCGCGGCTCCCGTCGCCGCCGCTCCTCCCGCAGGCACTCCCGCAGCCCCTCCGGGTCGATCCCCTCGTTGCAGGCGTGGTGGAGCAACTGCGCGAAGCGGTACCCGTCGTCCGCCCGCAGGGCCAGCCCGAGGGCGATCCGGGCCGTCGGCTCGTCCCCGGTGGACCAGGAGACCCAGCCCGCCAGGGTGAGGGGAGCCGCCGCGTGCTCCCCGTAGGCCCCGACGCAGCGCCGGGCCAGGGCCCGCCACAGCCGCAGGGCGGGCGCCGCCTCCTCGCCCTCCATCCACTCGGCGGCGATATCGCGGATCTCGCGGTCCTGGAGCCCGAGGATCAACGAGGCGGCCTCGTCGTGGCCCAGCAGCGCGTCGTCCCGGGCATCGGCTCCGGGGCCGCCTTCGGCAGGCGGGGCGAGGGTCATGCGCTGGATCAGCGCGCGGGCGAGCAGGACGGTCTCGGCCCCCACCTCCTCACGGGTGGCCCCGTCGAGGATCTTCGGCACCAGCGCGACGGCCGCACGGTCCAGGGCGCCCTCCATCTCGACGGCCACCGTCCCGCGCAGTGGTGTCAGCCTGTGCTCGATCTCCCGGAGGGAACCGCGCACCTGGAGTCCGGCGAACGTGGCCGCGGCGGCCATGACCGAGGTGCCGGGCGCGGCCAGCGCGCTGCCCTCCGCGGGGCAGCACCGCTCGTCCGGGCAGCAGTAGGACCAGTACCGTCCGGCGGAGAGGCACAGGGCCTCCAGTACCGGGACGTCCAAGGCCCCGCAGGCCAGCCGGATCCGCTGGGCGAGCGGGCGCAGCCTGGTCATCACCCGCTGCGCGCTGTCGCCGGGGTGCGGGTCCTGGCAGAGGAAGACGATGATGCCGTCGGGCCTGGCTCCGCGTCGCACACTGCCGCGGATCAGACAGTCGGCGACCTGCCGGGCGGTGTCCTCCCATTCCTCGGGGGCGGCGGGAATGCCCACCCTGAGCCGGCCGCCGAAGCGGCCGGCCTCCCCGTGGACCGCGACCATGACGAGGGAGTCGCTCGGATGGAAGCCGAGCATGTAGGGCAGCGCGTCGGCCAGTTCGGCCGGACTGCGCAGGGTGATCCGGGACGCGTCCACACCGCCGGGCGGGCTGGTGGACGAGGGGTCGGACGGGATGCGTGCTGCTTCGTGGTTGTTCGTCATGTCCCGAAGGTCCCGTGTCCGGCCGAATCGGGAAACCCCTGTGGATAACTCCCGAACGTACGCCGAACGACCAACAGCAACAGCATGCCGACGGCGCCATCAGGCGCCGTCGGCACATGAAGCGGCACATGAAGACGATGCGACGCGAGGCAATGCAATGCGAGGCAATGCGAGGCAATGCGTCGCACCGCGGACTACCGCGGCGCGTACACCCGCTTGTGCCCGAACAGCCCCGCCAGCCGGTACGGACCGGTGGTTTCCTCGGGCGCCGGATGGTCTCCACCGTCGACCGGGAAGGCCTGCTCGTGGCGTTCCCGGTAGTCGGCGTAGTCGATGTCCTGGCGCCGGGCGATCGCCTCGCGGTGCTGCTCGGACCGCAGGTGCGACCGATAGCCCGGGACGGGGACGCCGGCGAAGAACTCGCCGACGCTGCCCGACCCGTAGCTGAGCAAGCCGATGGCCTGGCCCGTCAGATCGTCGGCGTCGTCGAGCAGCGCGGCCAGTCCGAGGTACACCGACGCCGTGTAGCTGTTCCCGATGGCTTCGTTGTAGGCCGTCGTCTGCCCGACGGCGCGGACCACTGCGGCCTCGTCGACTTCCTGTCCGCAGGTTTCGAGCAGGTGCCGGTGCGCCTTGTAGGCCATCTTCGTGAACGGCTGGTGATAGCAGAACGCGGCGAACTCACCGAGTGGACGGCCGCCCTGCTCGGCGTAGTCCTTCCACGCACCGTCCATCGCCTGCAGGTACGCGGAGACGGACTCCTTCCCGTCGACCAGGGCGGTGGTGAGGTAGTTCGGCCGCCAGAAATCCATGATGTCGGCGGTGAACACCCCCGACGGTTCCTCGATGCGCACCAGAGCGGGATCCGCGCTGATCAGCATGGCCACCGCCGCAGCCCCCTGGGTGGCCTCGCCCGGCTTGTCCAGCTCGTACTTCGAGACGTCGCTGGCGATCACGAGGACCTGCTGCGAGGGGTCGCGGTGGACGAGGCCGATGGCGAACTGCAGGGCCGCGGTTCCGCCGTAGCAGGCTTGCTTGAGCTCGACGACCCTGGTGGCGGAGGGCATGGCCAGCAGCGAGTGCACGTGGATGCCTGCCGCCTTCGCCTGATCGACGGACGACTCCGTGGCGAAGACGACGGTCCGGATCCGGTCGGTGCCGTGCCGGGCGAGGATGGGAGCGGCAGCGGTCGCCGCCATCGTCACGATGTCCTCGTCGGCGGCGGGCACGCTCATCGAGCGCTGGCCGATGCCCACGTGGTACTTGCCCAGCTCGGTGCCGTTGTAGGCGGCCAATGTCTCGTGCGTCAGGGCGAACCGGCCCGTGGCGAACGAAAGGTCGTGGATTCCGACCGCGAGATCCCTGGGCATCTCTACCGTCCGATCTTCGCGGTCGCGGTGGCGGTGGCGGTCGTGTTCACAGTCGCGGTCGCGGTCGCGGTCGCGGTCGCGGTCGTGTTCACGGTCGTGTTCTTGCGCTCCAAAGCGACGTGCGCCCTCATGAGTTCGCCGGGATTGGTCTGCGCCGCCATGAGGGAGAGTTCGCCGCACAGCACGGTCGCGGCCACCATGACCGCGAGGCGCCGGGCGTTCTCGCCGGGCTCGCGCTCCTCTCGGCAGCCCAGCCGCGCCAGGTTCTCCTCGACGAAGCCGAGTCCCTTTCCGTTGCCTACCGTTCCGACGATCAGGTTCGGCATGGTGCAGGAGAAGTACAGGTCGCCGTCCCGGTCCTCGGCCACGGTCACGCCCTGTGAGCCTTCGACGATGTTGGCCGCGTCCTGGCCCGTCGCCAGATAGAACCCGAGCAGCATGTTCGCGTAATGGGCGTTCGCCGAGCGGATCCCGCCGGCGAGCAGGGTGCCGATCAGGTTCTTGCGCACGTTCAGCTCGGCTATCGCGGCGGCCGAGGTGTGCAGCACGTCGCGGACGATCTCGCGCGGTACGAGCAGCTCGGTGACCACGTTCTTGCCGCGGCCGAGAATGCCGTTGATCGCGGTGGCCTTCTTGTCGGTGCAGTAGTTCGCGGAGATCGAGCCGTACGAGATCCCCGGAATGGCGCCCAGGATGTGGGTCAGGAGCGCGTCCGCGGCCAGCGTCGCCATGTTGTGACCGGAGGCGTCGCCGGTGCTGAACTCGAACCGGAGGAAGAGCAGGTTGGCCACGATCTCGTGGCGGAACCCGATCAGTTCGACGAACCGGCCGCAGGTGCGCACGACCGCGCGCAGCTCGTCGAACCGCGCGTCGACTTCGAGCGCCGCCAGGTACGCGGTCTGCGCGTCCTCGGCCGTGACCAGTACCGAGCGCGTCATCCGCTCGTCGATGAGGGTGGCGACGATTCCCTGCTCGACCAGCATGGAGATCTTCGCTCCGCGGCCGACGGAGGGCCACAGGGGCGACTCGTACGTGGCGAGCGGTACTTCCGTCTCGGTGGTCGCCACGTTCCCCGAAATCCTCAGGGGTCCCACCCATTTCATGGGAACGCCGGCTACCTCGTGCGTGTCGTTCATCGGGTGCCTCCAACCGTCTCGTGAGCGGTGTCGTAGGAGCGGGAGCGTGTGGCCAGCCGCCGGGTGTCGATTCCCCGGTCGGCGCAGAACGCGCGCAGGTCGCCGTGGACGAGCACGTCGCATCGCCTCAGGTCGGACGGGGTGCGCGCGCCCAGAGCGGTCATCAGGGCTTCCACCTGATCGAGCCACGTGGTGATCTGGGTGATCAAGGCGGACGGGCCGCCGTCGAGAACGGTCCGGAGGAACCCTCCGGACACGCCCACGGCGGCGGCGCCGAGCGCCAGTCCGCGCACCACGTCGAGTGGGTTGCGGACCCCGCCGGAGGCCAGCACCGGGATGCCGGCGTTCTGGGAATCCAGCAGGCAGGCGGGAGCGGACTGGCCCCAGCCGTTGAGGTAGGAGTAGTCGGCGTGCTTGCGCCGGTCGTTCTCGATGCGCGCGAAGTCCGTGCCGCCGCGGCCGGCGACGTCGGCCACGCGCACGCCCATGTCCCGCAGCGCCGATACGGTTTCGCGGCTCAGTCCGAAGCCGACTTCCTTGACGATGACGGGTACGTCGGCTCCGACTCCGTCCACGATCTTCTCGATCTGCGGTCCCCAGGAGGAGAAGGACCGGTCGCCTTCCGGCATGACCGTTTCCTGGATGACGTTGAGGTGGATCTGCAGGGCGTCCGCCCGCAGCAGGTCGACGGCCCGTCGCGCCTTGTCCACGGAGGCATTGGCGTTGATGTTCGCCATGACGAACCCGTCCGGGTTCTCCCGGCGCAGGACGCTGAAGGTGTCGGCCACGGCCTCGTCGGCGAAGAACGCGCTCATGGAGCCCGTCGCGATGGGCACGCCGGTCTCACGGGCGGCGATCGCCAGATCCCGGTTGATGGCGCCCGTCCGTACGCTGCCGCCGGTCATCGCGTTGATGTACAGCGGCACCTTCCACTCCATGCCGCCGAACCGCGTGACCAGGGAGGCATCGGACCGGTCGATGCCGGCCAGGGCATGGTGGACGAAGGACACCTCGTCGAACTGGTTGTATCCGCCCAGGTGGCGTTGTTGTTCGGCGGCGAACCGCACGTGGTCGTCCTTGCGCTCAGCGATCATGCTGCGCTCCCTTTCGTCGACTGGAGACGGATCGGCACGGGGAGCACCCCTGCGGCGGCCCATCCCTCGCGCAGGTGCGCGATCTGCTCCTGAGCGGTGGCGTCCAGCAGCGCGATGCCGCAGTCGCCGCCTCCGGCGCCCGACGGTTTCCCGGCGCCTCCGACGGCCTCGGCCGCATCGCACAGCGCGGTCAGTGTGGTGGTGAAGATCCCGAGCCGGACCTCCTCGTCCAGTTCGGCGAGCATCCGGCGGGCGCCCCGGACCTGCCGCAGCAGCTCGGGGCCGTCACCCCCTTCGAGTGCGCCGACCGAGGCGCGCACACATGCGTCGCTGCGCTCCACGAAGGTCCGTTGTGACGCGCTGCCCTGCCACGCGCGCTTTCCGAGGCTGCCGACCAGGGCAGTGGTGCTGGCGGGCCGGCCGGTCCAGCCCACCTCCAGCGTCAGACCGCGGGGCGCCGGCAGGCTTCGTACCCCGAACCCCGGCCACGGCGTACGGATCGACTCCTCGATGCCCCGGCGCTGCACCATGTCGAGCACGGCGGCTCGATCGGGCGCGTGGTATTCGATCCAGCCGCCCCAGACGCTCGCGGCGAGATCGCCGCCGGAGGAACCGGCGTCGAGCCGCGCCGACGCGAGCAGCGCCAGCCGGAACCGCGCGTCCTGCGACAGCTCCAAGCCGTGGTACGCGGCTACGGCGGACACCGTGGCGACCGTCACCGCGCCGCTCGATCCCAGGCCGAGCTTGGTCCCGTCGTGGTGCAGGCGGCTGCTGACCGAGACGTGGACGGGGGGTGCGGACAGGCCCCGCTCGGCCAGCAGCGCGTCGACCACGTCGATCGCCGACACGACGTGGGTGAGGCCGTCCCGCACCCGTCGTTCGTCGTCCTCGCCGAGTGGGGCGAGCCCGCCGTCGCCCCGCCGCAGTCGCGCCTGTTCCGGGCAGAGGTCGGATTCGATCACGACATCGGCGCCGTGGGACGCCGACACGGTGACGTCGACCTGCCGGTCGACCGCAGCCAGGATCGCGGGGTGGCCCGGCTGCACCACCGCGTACTCGCCGACGATGAACAGTTTGCCCGGCGCGGAGCGGCTCACGGTTCTCGTACGGGTCACTGCTCGGCCGCCGTCAGCAGCCGGGCCGCCGGCCCGCGCCGGGCGGTGAGCACCGAGCATCCCGGCGCTGCCGCCAGCAGCGTTTCGGCGACCCGGGGCGCCGCCTCGGGGTGGCAGAGCACCTTGACGTTCGGGCCGGCGTCCATGGTCGCGTAGGCCGCCACGCCGTCCTTGCGGAGCTGCAGGACGCCGTCGAGCACGGCCACCGTGGCCGGTGACAGGTAGCGCACCGCCGGCCGCGCGGCCAGCATCGTCGCGTGCATGCCGAGGGCGTTGCGCTCCGCGATCTCCCCCACCGCTTCGAGGTCGCCGCGGAGCAGGGCAGCTCGCATGTCGGTCAGGTCGCCCTTGCTGGACGTCGCCCAGGCCTGGTAGAGCGGCGAGGTCTCGACGGTCCGCCGCATGGCCGCGCGGCTGGACACGGCTTTGGGACCGGCGTTGACCAGCGCGACCACCAGGGCGGGGTCGAAGTCCGGGAGGGGCACCGGCTCGGCGTAGGAGCTGAGGTCCGCGGCCTCGCCGACGCCCTGGCCCGCGTGGCAGAGCGCGAAGCCGCCGAAGATCGACCGGGAGGCCGACGCGGACCCGCGCCGGGCGAGGCGGGAGAGGGCGGTGGGATCGAGGTCCAGCCCGTACGCGGCGGTGGCGGCGACGGCCAGGGCGGCGAACCCGCTCGCCGATGACGCCAGCCCCGCCCCGGTGGGGACGGCGTTACGGGTGTCGACGGCGGCCCTTTCACTGCGCCCGGCCAACTCCCGTACCAGGTCCAGGAAGACGATGACGCGCTCCCGCGGTTCACCCTCCGCGGGCTTTCCGTCGAGGACGACGCTGTCGGTCCGCGCCCCGGGGTCGAGCCGGACGGTGGTGTGCGTCGGGAAGACGTCCAGGGTCATCGACAGGCTGTCGACGTACGGGATGACCAGTCGCTCGTCGCGCTTCCCCCAGTACTTGATCAGCGCGATGTTCGGATGGGCGACGGCGGTCGGCCCGTGGTCGAGAAGTCCCGTCTGCGGTCCCTCCGGTCCTGTCAGCCGTGTCAGTCCCGTCAGTCCCTTAGGCACCGGCTTGTGGTCAATCGGCATGGTTTACGAACCTTCCCATCGGGACTACCCAGGTACGGACGGCGCCGGCTTCGTGGAGGCTCCGCACGGTGGCCTCTGCCTGACGCGGCTCTGCGGCCAGCGCGATCACGCAGCCCCCCAGCCCGCCGCCGCTGATCTTGGCGCCGAGGCCGCCGGCCGCGAGCGCGGCCTCGACCAGCCCGTCGATCAGGTCCGTACTGAGCCCCATCTCGTGGAGCAGCTTGTGGTTTTCCGTCATCCGCGCGCCGAAGTCGCTCGATCGGCCGCGGGCGAGGTCACGTGTGGCGGCGCGGGTCAGGCGCGACACCGCGAGGATGAAGTCCGCCTGGGTTTGCGCGTTGCGCTCGAACTTCCGCCACAGGAGCTCCACCGCCTCCTTCGTACTGCCGCTGACACCGCTGTCCGCGATGACGAACAGCCCGTCGAAGTCGTAGGGCCGGCCTTCGTCGGCGTGCTCCCCGGCCTGCTGGGAGGGAGGTGCGAGGGCGTGCCCCGGCATGGGAACGGGCAGTTCACGGGCAGTGCCGGAATGGAAGAGGAGCGGAGAGGTCGCCCCGGTGGCGAGCGCGTCGATACCGCTCGACCTGCCGTGGGCCACCTTCTCGGAAGCCTGTACGAGATCGAACACCTCGCGGGCGTCGAGCCTGCGGCTGAAGAGGTCCGCGAAGGCCAGCACGGCCGCCCGGGCGCACGCGGCGCTGGAGCCGAGCCCGCGGCCCTGCGGGATGGCGCAGTCGATGATCACCTCCACGCACACGTGGCCGCCGACGCCCGTCCTCGCCTTGAAGTCCGGGAGCAGGCGCCGCAGGCCGTCCGCGGCGAGCGGTGTCACCGGCCCCGCGCCCCGGCCCGCCAGTGCGAAGGAGACCCTGTCCGCGCCTTCGTCGGAACACCGCACTCGCCTGGCGGTCGCGGTCACCGTCAGCTGCGGAACGGGAATCGCCAGTGCCGGTGCGCCATAAACGACGGCGTGCTCGCCGAGCAGAATGGCTTTCGCGTGGGCGCGTCCACATCCGACGCGGTCGTATGCGACGTCCGGATCACTTGCCGAAAGGGTGCGGTCGGCGAAAGCAGGTGAATTCATAGGTGTCATCATCGGGCCCGCTGCGTCGCATTGACCGCCATCGCGGCGAGCTGTTCTTTCGCGGGTGTGGTGGCACTGCTGGAATCCAGTACGGCCATGGCCCGGTCGGTGCGGTGCGCGATCTGCCGCTCGATGTCGTCGACGGCTCCGACCTCGACGAATATGTCCCGCAGGGCATCGATCTCAAGGCCGGAGAGCTCGGTTCCTATTTTCGCCCGGAGGAATCCCGCCGCTTTTGCATCGCGTTCGTCCGCGCGCTTGAGCGCCGTCGCGAGCAGAACCGTTCGCTTGCCCTCCCGAAGGTCATCGCCCGAGGGCTTGCCCGTCACCGACGGGTCGCCGAACACGCCCAGCAGGTCGTCCCGGAGCTGGAACGCGATCCCGATGTCCGCCCCGAAGGCCCCGTAGGCCGCGACGAGGTCCGCCCCGGCACCGGCGATCGCGGCGCCGAACTGCAGCGGGCGCTCCACCGTGTAGGAGGCCGTCTTGTACTGGTTGACGCGCAGTGCCGAATCGATGCTCTCGTCGTCGCTCGCCTGGTTGATCACGTCGAGCAGCTGGCCGTACAGGACCTCCGAGCGCACCGCGGACCACACCGGTCCGACCCGGGCCTGCGCCTCGGCCGGCAGCCCGGACGCACGGACCATGACGTCGGACCAGGTCTGGGCCAGGTCCCCGACCAGGATGGCGGTACCGGTGCCGAAGGCCTCGGGGGCGCCGGAGAAGCCCCGCGCCCGATGCCGCTCGGCCAGGGCCACGTGCGCGGCGGGGTGACCGCGGCGGGTGTCGGACGCATCGATGATGTCGTCGTGTATCAGGGCCGAGGCGTGCAGCAGTTCGAGCCCCGCGCAGGCGGTCAGCACCGCCGTGGCACCGGGATCGTGCTGGTCGCCGCCGGCGCCGATCCAGCCCAGCCAGGCGAAGGCCGGCCGGACGCGCTTGCCGCCGCGCAGAACGTAGTTCTCCAGCTCGGCGACCACGGCCGCGAAGTCCTCGCCGAGTACGTCGGCTTCGGCTCGGCGCTGGCCGAAGAAGTCGCGGATCACGGCGTCTATGGCAGCCGTGTCCACGGCTGCGCCGAGATAGCTGACGGTCATGCTCTCATCTCCCGGTCGAGGTGACGGTCACTCTCATAATCAATCTCGTCATCGCGCGAATTCACCGAGATCGCGCCACCCGAGGAGTCCGGACTGTGAGCCCTTTCCGAATACACATCGGCCTCACCGATTTCCGCAGAAGCCCATTCATGCGCCTAAGCCACCCCACACCTGATCAGCATGCTTCGATGTTAGCCAGGGCATGCCGGTCTGCCCACTACTCACGCGAGTAGTGCCGACCGGTAGGGGGCGCTTACGGACGGGCGGGATCCCACCCAACCGAGTGAGACATTCCGCGTCGAGGAAATGCGGGGGCATAACGTGCCACGATGAGCCGCCTGCCCGAATGAATGGGAGCGCTCATCGCGCCCGGGCCGGCGCGGAAAACATCAATGCCAATGCCCACCCTCACCACGGGAGTCACCATCCGATCCATCCGATCCATCGGAATCCTCGGTACCGGCGCCTACCTCCCCCCGACCGAGGTCTCCAACGACGAGATCGCCGAACGGGCCGGCGTCACGGACGAATGGATCGTCCGCAAGACGGGCATTCGGAGCCGCCGCCGGGCGGATCCCGGCCAAGCCACGTCCGACCTCGCCGCGGCGGCTGCCGCCCGGGCCCTCGAACAGGCGGGTGTCGACCCCGGGGAACTCGCCTACATCGTCGTCGCCACGTCCACGCCCGATCACCCGCAGCCGGCCACGGCGAGCATCGTCCAGCACCGGCTCGGGGCGGTGAACGCGGCGGCCTTCGACCTCAATGCGGTGTGCAGCGGCTTCGTCTACGCGCTGACGGTCGCCGAACGGATGCTGTGCACCGAGGCGGGCGAGCGCTACGGACTGGTCATCGGCGCGGACATCTATTCCCGGATCCTCGACTACTCCGACCGCAGGACCGCCATTCTGTTCGGTGACGGCGCCGGGGCCGTCGTACTCGGCCCGGCCCCGGGCGACCGGGGCGTGTTCGCCACTTCGCTGCTCACCCGGGGCGACCGGCACGAGCTGATCAGCGTCCCGGCCGGCGGCAGCCGGATCCCGACCACGGCCGCGACACTGGACGAGGGCCTGCAGTACTTCCGGATGGACGGGCGACGGGTCCGCGAGTTCGTGCGGGACAATCTGCCCGAGGCCGTCGGAGACCTGCTGGCCGGTGCGGGCCTGGACCCGCGGGAGGTCCGCCACGTCATCGCCCACCAGGCGAACGCGGTGATGCTCCAGGAGGTCTGGCCCTCGCTCGGACTGCCCGGGGCCGGCTTCCACCTCGCCTTGGAGTCCTACGGCAACACCGGCGCGGCCTCCGTACCCATCACCCTCGACCTCGTCCACCGCGACGGCGCCCTCTGCGACGGAGACGTCGTCCTGCTCACCGGCTTCGGCGGCGGCATGTCGGTGGGCTCGGCCCTGACCCGCTGGCTGCCCACCCGGCACGCCGGGCCGGCCCGGGATCAGGCCCGGGAACCGGCTCGGGATCAGGCCCGCGCCGGGGTCCCCGCACAGTCGAGGTGAAATCTATTCGCCTTCGATCGAATAGATCGCAGCCCTACTCGAATAGATCGCGGCTCCACGTGCCAGTTCGACGCGGGTGTTGATGTCCAGCTTCCTGTAGATCTTCCTGAGGTGGTAATTCACCGTATGCGCCGACAGGTGAACCCGTTTGGCGATCTGCTGGTTCGTCATCCCCACGCTCACCAGGTACGCGATGCGGCGCTCCATGTCGGAAAGGCCGGACCAGTGGGCGGAATTGAGCGATGACACCACTCCTTCGGGCTTCGCCCGCGAGGCATCCGACGAAACCCAATCCGCGTCCCGCCTGCGGGCCGGGGCTTTCGCGCCGTAGATCTTGGCAAGCTCCTCCGTCGCCAGGGCGACCGAGAGCGGGTCCGGCGACTGCGCGATGATGCGCGACAGTACGGCCGGATCGCCGGTCACCAGAGCGTTCGCGTGCAAGGCGCTGAGGCCGACCACGGAGATGCCGGGATTGTCACCCGCGAGTCCGTCCACGGTTTCGAGCACGCTGCGCTTGAGCTCGGTGTCACCCACGTCCAGTGCGAGGCGGACCAGGAAAGCGGCGGCAGCCGGATCCTCGATGTACAGGCTCCGCTGCGTCGGCAGGTGGGCGTATGTGTCGGAGAACAGCGCGACGGCCGCCCGCGGACCCTCCCTTTTCACCGCGATGCGCACTTCGGTCCAGGCGTACTGCGGGGAATAGAGGACCGCCTGATCCGTCTCGAACTCGCCCTGCACCCGCTTCAAGCAATCGGTCGCCGCGGGCAGGTCTCCCTTGTAGAGGAAGATGGTGCTGAGCACCGAATACGCGAGGGGCCGGAATACGGGAACGGCGTCCCGATCGACGGCTTCGGTCGCCAGCTCCGCCTGCCGGCGAGCCTCCCCGACCCGGCCGGCCTGGAGGAACAACCGGGCCCGCATCGCCGCGAGGGTGGAGTCCCGGACGCGAGTGCCCCGTTCGCGCAGTCCCGCTTCGGCGTCATTGATCAGCGACTCGGCCTTTTCGAACTCGCGCAGGTTCGCGAGCTTCCCGGCCAGTGCGAGCTGGAAGTGCAGGCGCCACACGGGATCCGCCGTGGCGCCGTACCGCACCGCGGCGCGCCCCAGGCTGAGCCCTTCGCCCAGTTCCCCGGCCCGCCAGCGGGCGTTGGAGAGCGCCGTCAGCGCCATCAGCGCGGCAACGTCGCCCGTCCCGGCTCCCTGTTCCCTCAGGATCCTGGCGGAACGCTTCTCCGCTTCCTCCATGCCGAGCAGGGAGTACCCCAGGATGACGGACGCTTCCGCATCGAGCCGGGCGGGAGCCGCACTCGCGGAGCTGGAGAGAACGCGCTCCGCCGCACGGATTCCGGCCGTCGCCCTTCCGTCCATGATCAGGCTGTGGGACTTCGAGTACGCCTCACCGGATTCACCGGCTTCACGGGATTCACCGGATTCGCGGGATTCACCGGCGACCTCTTCGAACGGGCCGGTCGGCCGGTCGGCCATCCAGAGCGGGTGCCCGGTCACCCAGAACTTCTGATCGTGCGACTCCGCGCGATTCCTGG
Organism: Streptomyces sp. NBC_00086; assembly: GCF_026343255.1. NCBI lineage: Bacteria > Bacillati > Actinomycetota > Actinomycetes > Kitasatosporales > Streptomycetaceae > Streptomyces > Streptomyces sp. NBC_00086. The sequence continues at coordinate 2,048,178 of NZ_JAPELZ010000001.1, forward strand.
AGTGGCCCATCGCCTCGCGCTGCAATACACCCCGGGCGGGAGCCGGTATCGACTCGACGACCCCCGCCAGGAGGAAGTCGCTCTGGAATACGAGTTGGTGTTCCGCCGCGACGACGAAACCCGAGGAAATCGCCTCCTCCAGGGAAGAGAGCAGGCTGGCCGCGGATTTGTCCAGCATCCTGGAGACGTCCTCCAGCATGAAGGACCTCCCCAGGACTGCCGCAACCTTGAGGAATCGCTGGCAGTCCATGCTGAGATCGCCGAGGCGGCGCTTGACGAACGCCACCACACGGCCCGGGACCCGCCGTTCCGTCAGCCCGACCGTTCCGCCGTACTCCTTTACCAGCCCTTCCTCCACGAGCCCGGCCGCGCATTCGGCAAGCAGCCGAGAATTTCCGCCGGCATCCGCTGTGAAGTCGAGCAGCCCCTGGTCCGGTTCACCCCCCAGGATGTCCCGCAGGATCTGTTCGTCGGCAGACTCCATGAGCAATTTCGTTGCCATGACCCCGGCTTACCCCCGTATAGAGTCCGGCGTGCTACAACCCGCACACCCTCCTGCGAGGATCTTACGAACCATTGTCCGGTCTTGACTTGGCGAACAGTTGCCACGGACTGCCGCATTATCGGGCCGCACACGTGGTCGGCCGCCGGGGCCGGCGAGGTGCCTTCACCCCGCCAGGGCGAGGGTCAGGGGGAGCACCTGGTCGGCTCCGCTCTGGCGCAGGAGGCGTGCGCCCACGGCCAGGCTCCAGCCGGAGTCGGCGTAGTCGTCGACGAGCAGGACGGGGCCCGGGTTGGCGGCCAGAGCGGCGGCGAGTTCGTCGGGGACGGCGAACGAGGCGGCCAGGGCGCGCAGCCGCTGGGCGGAGTTGCTGCGGTGTACGCCGTACTCGCCCGCCTGTGCGGTGTAGGCGAGGCTCCCCAGCAGCGGGAGCCGCCCGACCCGGGCCAGGCCCTCGGCGAGGGAGCCCACCAGCTGCGGGCGGGAGCGGGAGGGCATGGCCACGATCCCCACGGGCCGGGCCATCGCGCCGCCGGCCCACCCGCCCGGCGAACGGGCCCAGTCGGCCACCACCGTCACCACGGCCGCCAGGACGTCGTCCGGCACCGGACCGTCCGCGGCCTGGTCCGACAGGAGCGGGCGCAGGCGGTTGCCCCAGCCGATGTCCGACAGCCGGCCCAGCGCGCGTCCGGTGGCCGCCTGCTGGCCCACGGGGATGCGGCCCTTGAGGTCGACGCCGACGGCGGGCATGCCCGAGGGCCACATCCGGCGGGGCTCGACCTCGACCCCCGGGCGGTCCAGCTCGCCGGTCGCCGTGTCGAGGGCGCCGTGGGACACGGCGGGGTCGAGCCAGGGCCCGGCGCAGGTGTCACAGCGGCCGCACGGGGTCGCCTTCTCGTCGTCGAGCTGGCGCTGCAGGAACTCCATCCGGCAGCCCGTGGTCGCCACGTAGTCCCGCATGGCCTGCTGCTCGGCCTGCCGCTGCCGGGCCACCCACTCGTAGCGCTGCGCGTCGTACGCCCACGGCTGTCCGGTGGAGGTCCAGCCCCCCTTCACGCGCTTGACCGCGCCGTCCACGTCCAGGACCTTCAGCATCGTCTCCAGCCGCGACCGCCGCAGGTCCACCAACGGCTCCAGCGCCGGCAGCGACAACGGCCGGCCGGCCTGCTCCAGTACGTCCAGGGTCCGCCGGACCTGCTCCTCGGGCGGGAATCCCACCGAGGCGAAGTACGCCCAGATCGCCTCGTCCTCCCGCCCCGGCAGCAGCAGCACATCGGCGTGGTCCACGCCGCGCCCCGCACGACCCACCTGCTGGTAGTAGGCGATCGGGGACGAGGGAGAGCCCAGGTGGACCACGAAGCCCAGGTCCGGCTTGTCGAAGCCCATCCCCAGCGCGGAGGTCGCCACCAGCGCCTTCACCCGGTTGGCGAGCAGGTCCTCCTCGGCCTGCAGCCGGTCGGCGTTCTCCGTCTTCCCCGTGTACGAGGCCACCGGATACCCGCGCTGCCGCAAGAAGGCCGCGACCTCCTCCGCGGCCGCCACCGTCAGCGTGTAGATGATCCCCGAGCCCGGCAGGTCCCCCAGCCGCTCCCCCAGCCACGCCAGCCGGTGCGCCGCGTTCGGCAGCTCCAGTACGCCGAGCCGCAGGCTCTCCCGGTCCAGCGCGCCGCGCAGGACCAGAGCGCCCCCGCCTCCCGTGCCCAGTTGCTCGGCCACATCGGCCGTGACCCGTGCGTTGGCGGTCGCTGTGGTGGCGAGCACGGGCACCCCGGGGGCGAGCTCGGCGAGCATGGTGCGCAGCCGGCGGTAGTCGGGGCGGAAGTCATGGCCCCAGTCGGAGATGCAGTGGGCCTCGTCGACCACCAGCAGGCCGGTCGTGGCCGCGAGCTTGGGCAGCACCTGTTCGCGGAAATCCACCGAGTTGAGGCGCTCGGGACTCACGAGGAGAACGTCGGTCTCGCCCCGCTCGACCTCTCCGTAGATCGTCTCCCACTCCTCCGGGTTGGCCGAGTTGATCGTCCGTGCCTGGATCCCGGCCCGCGCCGCGGCATCGACCTGGTTGCGCATCAGCGCGAGGAGCGGCGAGATGATCACCGTCGGACCGGCGCCGCGACGGCGCAGCAGGGCCGTCGCAACGAAGTACACCGCCGATTTGCCCCACCCCGTGCGCTGCACGACCAGCGCCCGCCGGCGCTCCTCCACCAGGGCGGACACCGCCTGCCACTGGTCCTCCCGCAGCCGCGCCGAACCCCCCGGGGCACCGACCAGCTCAGCGAGGATGGCATCGGCTTCTGCGCGGAGCTCCAGGTTGTCCATGCCCCCATGCAACCCGATGCCTAGGACAATCGGCCAACTCACCCAGCGTGACCGTCCGGCTCACAGGCCGTCCGTCTCGCCGCACGGCCGCTGCGGCGGAAGGCCGCCACGGGGCTGTTTCCCCTGGTGCCCGTGCTCCGGCCCGGACCGAATGCGTCATCTTCGCCTTGACGGGGCAAGGATATGAACGGCATACCGGCGAATTCCGGTCGGCGGCTCCAATTGCTCGTTGCCGCATGCTCACGGGCCACGCGAGAATTGTCTTGCTCCCGTTCGGCCCGACGGCGCTCTCCCGGGCCGTGCCGCGGCGCGCCCGCACTCCAGCTGTGCCCGTTCGCGGGCGTGTACCCGAAGGGAGGACCGTGACCTTCGGATTCGCCCCGCCCTCGACCACGTCCCTGAGAACGGCCACCGGTGGCGCCAGCCGGCATGGCAGGCTGCTGGAACCGTCCGAGTGGACGGCGTCGGGCGTCCCCCTCCTGCGCAATCCGCGCGAGGTCGTCAGCGGACTGCACTCACGGCACGGCCCCGTCCCCTCCACGGCGGTGATCGCCGTGCTCGGGCCCGAGGAGCGGCTCGTGGCCAGCGCCTCCTTCGTTCAGCGCTCCACCGCGGCCGACGGCTGGGAGTACCGCAACGCCCTGCTGTCCCGGCTGCGCCGGGTCATCCCGCACGACCTGCGCCGGCGGACCCCGGTACGGACCGCCGTGCTGCTGTTCTGCCGAGACGGCGACGAGCGCTGGACCGAGGAGGACGGCGCCTGGATGTGGGGGCTGCGGGACGCCTGCACCCTGCACGGGCTGCGCTGCGGCGCGTACATCACGCTGACCCGGGGCGGCTGGCAGGTGCTGGGCGAAGGCCGCGGCGGCCGGAGCCCCAGCTCGGACTCCCGGCCCGAGCGCCTCGGCGATGCGCCGTCCGAGTTCGCCCCGCTCGCCCTGCGCGGCGGCGGCGGAGCCACGGAGGCCCTGCGCCGCACCGCCGCACGCTGAGCCCGCGCCGCCGCAGGCTGAGCCCGCAAGGCCCCGTAGCCGGGAACGACCAACGGCCGTACACCCGGAAACGGGCGTACGGCTGGTCAGGCCTCGGACTTCGGCAGGGCCGGCCACCGGGCCGCCCCACCCCTCGACCGTGCGGGAGTACGGGACGTCAGACGCCCGCACCCAGCACGGAGTTGATCTGCTGCGGCTCCCCGCACACGATCAGGAGCGCACCGGCTCGCGCGAGCGCGACCGGCAGGGCTCCGGCAGCCGCGTCGGCCAGTCCGCCGTTGGCCGCGAAGACCACGACGGGACGGCCGGCGGCGCGCTGAACCTGCGCCGCGTCCGCGTAGAAGACGTCGTCCCGGGCATCGTGCAGGGCCCAGTACGCGGCCTCGCCGAAGGACAGCTCGTGCGCGGCCCACGGGTGCGGGTCGCCGGTGGTGAGCACCAGGATGTCACCGGGCGCACGCCCGGTGTCGAGCAGCAGGTCCACGGCCTCTTCGGCCGCGTCCAGCGCGCCCTCGGCGGATGCCGGGATCAGCTGGACCTGCGGTACGGACGCCGAGACCGAAGGTGCGGTGGCGGCTACGGGAACGGGGGTGGCCTGCGGTTTCCGCGGCGCGGGCGGCGCGGGCCTGGGTGCGGGACGCGGACCGGGTACGGGGCGGGGGGTCTGCGCGCTGCGGCCGGCGGCCGGAGTGACGCGGGGACCCTGGGCACTCTCGTGAATCTGAGGCTCCTCGGGGGCGGGGGTGAGAGGCATGAGCTGACATCTATCAAACACCGGTGCGAAACGTACCGGTTGGTGGCACGTACGTGCGATCAGAAATCGAAGCCGAGTTGGCCTCCGTTTTCCAGCTCCATCGATTCCTCGCTGCGGCGCACCTTCTTGAGGTGGCTCCAGCGGGGCAGGGCGTCGAGGTAGGACCAGGAGAGCCGGTGGTACGCGGTCGGGCCCTGCTCCTCAAGCGCCGCCCGGTGCACGGGCGAGGGATATCCGGCATTGGCGGCGAAGGCGAAGTCCGCGATTCCGCCGCCCTGTTCACCGATTTCGGCCATCATCCGGTCACGCCGGACCTTGGCGATCACCGAGGCCGCGGCGACGGCGACGCAGGACTGGTCGCCCTTGATCACCGTCCGGACCTGCCAGGGCGCACCGAGGTAGTCGTGCTTGCCGTCGAGTATCACCGCGTCGGGCCGCACGGGCAGCGCCTCCAGGGCGCGCACCGCGGCGAGGCGCAGGGCGGCGGTCATCCCGAGTTCGTCGATCTCCTCGGGGGACGAGTGGCCCAGGGCGTAGGCCGTGACCCAGTCCTCCAGGACGCCGACGAGCGCGTCACGGCGCTTGGGGGTGAGCAGTTTGGAGTCGGTGAGTCCCGCGGGCGGCCGGCGCAGACCGGTGATCGCCGCGCAGACGGTGACGGGACCGGCCCAGGCCCCTCGTCCGACTTCGTCGACCCCGGCGATGACCTTGGCGCCGGTGGTCGCTCGGAGGGAGCGTTCGACGGTGTGAGTGGGTGCTTCGTACGGCATGGCGCCAGCAAGGTTACGCCGCCCCGGGCCGCCTGCACACCCCGCCCCCTCCCCGTCGCGCCGCCGGCCCCTTCCCGCCGCGCCCCAGACACCTCCGCGCCGCGCCACCCACCCCGCCCCGTCTCACACCTTGAGCAGCGGCACCATCACCCCGTCGATCATCTCGGCGATCTCCGCGTCCGCCCATTCGCTCCCGCACACCTTCGCGCGGTACATCATCAGCGCCGGGATGACCTCGACGAGAAGCGGACCGGTCGCGTCCGCCCGGACGTCCCCCCGGTCGATTCCGCGGCGCACCAGCTCCCCGATCAGTACGTGCGCCGGTTCGTACAGCCCTGCCCGGACCAGGTCGCGGAACCGCTCGGCATGCACGTGATCGCACTCGTGAAGCACCGTCCTCAGCGCCTGCCCGGCTCGCGACCGCATCACGTCCCGCATCCGCACGCACACCGCGTACAGGTCCTCGCGCGCCGATCCCAGGTCCGCGATCCGGCCGAGCGGCGGCAGCCGCGTCCGCAGCGCCTCGGCCACCAGGTCCGCCTTCGAGGGCCAGCGCCGGTACAGCGCGGCCTTGCCCGTCTGCGCTCCCGAGGCGACGCCCTCCATGGTGAGGGCGTTCCAGCCCGTGGCGCCCAGCTGCTCCAACACGGCGTCGAGAATCGCCCGTTCGAGTTCGGGTCCGCGCCTGCGCCCCGGGGCCGCCACCGACCGGCGTGAACCCGCCACTCCCGATACCTCCGACCGGCTCATGCGTCCGTCGCACACCTTTTCAGCCTTAGTGAACGCTTGCGTTCACTAACTCCGGCTCCCTACCGTGGAATCGCCGTGAACGATTGCGTTCACTATTTCACTTGGGGGGACCCACAGTGACAACTCCTCAGCTCTCCACACTCCGAATACCGGCCGCGGCCCGCCGAGGGGGGCGCCCTGGAGTGGCGCTCACCGTCATCGCCGCCTGCCAGCTCATGGTCGTCCTCGACGCAACGATCGTGAACATCGCGCTCCCGCACATCCAGACCGACCTGGCCATCTCCACCACCGACCTGTCCTGGGTGATCAGCGCCTACACGCTCGCCTTCGGCGGTCTGCTGCTGCTCGGCGGCCGCGCCGGCGACATCCTGGGCCGGCGCCGCGTCTTCCTGACCGGCATCCTGCTCTTCACCCTGGCCTCCCTGCTCGGCGGATTCGCCGAGGAGTCCTGGCAGTTGCTCGCCGCCCGCGCCCTCCAGGGCGTCGGCGGCGCCATCGCCTCGCCGACCTCCCTCGCCCTGATCACCACGACCTTCGCCGAGGGACCGGAACGCAACCGCGCCTTCGGCGTGTTCGCCGCCGTCTCCGCGGGCGGCGGCGCCATCGGACTGCTGGCCGGCGGCATGCTCACCGAGTGGCTCGACTGGCGCTGGGTCTTCTTCGTCAACGTGCCGATCGGGCTGCTGATCGCCTTCCTGACCCCGCTCTACATCAACGAGTCCGAGCGCCACCCGGGCCGCTTCGACATCGCCGGAGCGCTCACCTCCACGGGCGGTATGACCGCGCTCGTCTACGGGTTCATCCGGGCCTCCCAGGACGGCTGGCGCGACGGCCTGACCATCGGCTCGTTCGGCGTGGCCGTGCTGCTGCTCGCGGCCTTCGTACTCGTCGAGTCCCGGGCCCCCGATCCGATCATCCCGCTGCGCATGTTCTCCGCGCGCAACCGCACCGGCACCTACGTGATCATGCTCAGCCTCGCCGCCGCGATGTTCGGCATGTTCTTCTTCATCGTCCAGTTCGTGCAGAACGTGCTGGGCTTCTCCCCGATCCGTTCCGGCATCGGCTTCCTGCCCATCACGGCCGCCATCATCACCGCGGCCGGACTCTCGCAGCGCCTGCTGCCGCGCTTCGGCCCGAAGCCGTTCATGGTCATCGGATCCGCCCTCACCGGCGCCGGCCTGGCCTGGCTGTCCTTCATCGAGACCGACAGCTCCTACGTCTCCGGGGTGCTGGGCCCGATGCTGCTGTTCGGCTTCGGCATGGGCCTCAACTTCGTCACCCTCACCCTGACCGCCGTCTCCGGAGTGGCCCCGCAGGAGGCCGGCGCGGCTTCCGGGCTGCTCAACGCCAGCCAGCAGGTCGGCGGCTCGCTCGGACTCTCCATCCTGGTCACCGTCTTCGGCACCGCCGGCCGCAACGAGGCCGCCCAACAGGTCCCCGACTTCCGGGCGCACGCCGACCAGGGACAACTGGCGGCGTTCCTGCAGACGGGACGCCTGCCCGACCCCTGGGGGGACCTCGTCCTCACCCGGGGCATCGCCGCCGCCTTCATCGCCGCCGTGGCCATGGCGGCGATCGCGCTGCTCACCTCGCTGCTGGTGATCCGCGTGCGCGCGAGCGACCTGGAGGCCCTGAACGGAGCCACCGCCAAGACCGGTCCGGCCGCCTGAGCACGCGGTCCCGTACGAGGGGCCCGGCGCGGGACTCTTCCGCGCCGGGCCCCTCAGGTTCCTGGGCCGTGCCCGGCCTAGTACTCGACGCGGCTCCCGAAGGTCCCCAGGCTCCTGCACTGTTCGTACGAGGCGCTCACCCCGCGCTCGCTCAGGATCTTCCGGGCCCGGCGCTCCCCCAGGCTCGTCGCGTACCAGGGCGTGCGGCCCGCCGCCTCCAACTCCCGGGCGATCCCGCGCAGGGCGCAGGAGCGCCGGGGTTCGGGCAGACGGTCCAGGGCCGGTACCGCGTCCGCCGAGAGGGACTGGAAGTAGGCCAGGTCGATCTTGCCGTCCTGTTCGTACCGCGTGACGTTGCCCTCCGCGATCACCCCGTCCGGGGACATCAGACCGAAGGCCAGTACGGCCGCCACGACGCTCCCCACGACCGCGCGGGGCAGCCAGCGCGCACCGAACAGCCCGCCGGCCATGATCAGTACGATGACCAGCCCGAGCCACAGCTCCACGCCGGCGACCGACAGCCGCAGCCTGGTCAGGCCGTACGCGTCCACGTACAGGTCCATGCGCCGGAGCGCCGAGGCGACGACGACGAGGGTCAGCACGCAGAGCGTGCCGAGCACGACGCGCACCAGCCGCCGGTCTCCGGCGCCGTCGCGCGGGGCCCAGCGCAGGGCCAGCGCGATGACGGCGAGGGTGAGCAGGGTGGCCCAGAGCAGCTGCCAGAAGCCCTGGCGCGCGTACTCGGCGTAGGTCAGGCCGGTGGCCTCCAGGACCTTGCGGTAGCCGCCGAAGAGGACGGCGAGCTGGACGGCGTTGAAGGCGGCGAAGAGCAGGTTCAGCACGATGAGCGGCAGGGCCCATTCCACCCGGGAGCGCGCCTTCCCCGGGCGCACCTCGATGCGGTCCCAGCGGGAGGGGGCGGCGGCGGCCCGGGCGACGGCGATCGCGACGACGAGGCCGAGCGCGAAGAGCAGGAAGCGGACCGGGCCGTCCATGCCGCTGATGTCGGGGGTCAGCCCGCTCAGCAGGTCCGCGAACGCGGCGTCGGCGGAGGCGAACAGGGTGCCGAAGAGCGCCAGCAGGACCACCGCCACCACGACGGCCTTCGCCACCGGCAGCCAGCGTTCGCGGCGCCCCTCGCCCCGCGAGCGCAGGCCGCTCCAGACCCAGCGCACCCCGAGGACGGCGGAGTCGAGGAGGCCGACCGGGCCGAGCAGGATGCCGGGCCAGCTGCGGCTGCCGTGCAGGGCCAGGGCGCCCGTCAGGAGGGCTGCGAGCAGGGCCGTCACGGCCGGCCAGGCGGAGGCGCGCAGCGCGGGCACGGCGAGCAGCGCGAGGCAGCCGAGCGCCCAGAGCGCGGTCCACGGGCGCACCGTGCGGCCCGCCGCGCGGGCGGCCGCGCAGGCGGCGAGCAGCGCGGGCACCACCGCGAGCAGCAGGCCCGGGCCCAGCCCGTCGGCGAGGAGCAGGGAAGCGGCGATGCCGGAGGCGAGTACGGCGCCCAGCACGACGGCCGGTACGGGTCCGACGGCGGCCGGGCGCGCGGCCTCGGCCCAGGCGAGCGGGGCCAACGACCAGGCCCCGGAGGAGGCGCGCTCCTTGCGCAACTGGTGGGCCCGCCAGGCCTTGGGATCCCAGCCGGGCGGCGCGGGTGGCGCGGGCGCGGACGGAGCGGGCGTGGGCGCGGCCGGAACGGCCCTTGTGTCGGCCCCCGCACCCGCGGCCCCCGGCTCGTCCGCCGTCTCGGCGTTCTCTGCTGACATCGGGTTCCCCTCCCCTGTCGGCCTCCCCCGCCCATCAGGCGGGGGAGGCGAAGCCGACAGAGTAGGCCGGTCATATGCAGTTTTGAACAGGATCAAAAGACGCCTGTGGCAGGACCGTGACAAACGGAGGGGCACGAACCGGCACGGACCGCCACCAGCCCCGCCCCTCCCCCGTCCCCTACCCGACTACCCCACTACCCGTCCGCCTCCGGCAGCCAGGCCGGCAGCGCCTCGGTCCGGGCCAGCCAGGCCTGCGGCAGCACCGCGTCCCCGCGCGCGCCCAGCACTCCGCCGACGATCGCGCAGGTGGTGTCCACGTCTCCGCCCACCTGGGCGGTGGTCCAGAAGGCCCGCTCGTAGTCGTCCAGGCTCCGCGCCGCCGACCACAGGGCGAACGGCACGGTGTCGTGGGCGCTGGTGCGCCGCCCGCAGCCCAGTACGGCGGCGACGGTCGTCGCGTCGCCGTAGTCGAGCATGTCGCGCGCCCGCCGCACCCCGGCCCCCACCGCGCTCCGCGGGACGAGCGCGATGACGCCGTCCAGCAGGTCGGCGGCCTTCGGCGGCCCGGCCGGATCGGCCGCCAGCGCGGCCGCGGCGGCCACGGCCATCGCGCCGCACACCGCTTCACGGTGCTGGTGGGTGGTGTAGGCGGAGATCTCCGCCTGGTGCGTGGCCTGCTCCGGGTCGTCGGCGTACCAGGCGCCCAGCGGGGCGACCCGCATGGCCGCGCCGTTGCCCCAGGAGCCCTGCCCGTTGAAGAGTTCCGCGGCGAGCGTGCGCCAGTCGGCGCCCTCGCGGACCAGGCGCAGCATCCGGTTCACGGCGGGCCCGTAGCCGCGGTCGAAATCGTGGTGGTGGGCGAAGGAGGCGGCCAGCGCGTCCTGGTCCACCCGGCCGTGCCCGGCGAGCACGGCCACCACCGAGCAGGCCATCTCGGTGTCGTCGGTCCACTGCCACGGATCGCTGCCGGCCGGCAGCTCGCGCCGCTTGAGCAGCGGGTAGTTCACGGGGACGAAGTACTGGGAACCCAGTGCGTCGCCCAGGGCCAGCCCTCGGAGGCTGGCCATGGCGCGTGCGTAGCGCCCTTCGGGAGAGGAGTCAGCGGTCATCGCGCGTCACTCTAGCCGTCCAGGTCGTAAGGCTCGGGTGTGGTCCACCGCTCAAACGGGCGGTCCATCCGGTACCGGCCGTCGGAACCCAGCAGGAGCATCCGGTATTCGCCGTTGCCCGGGTTGGAGAGGGCCTCGAACTCGGCCACGGACCAGTGGAACCAGCGCATGCAGAACAGTCTCATCGTCAGGCCGTGCGTCACGAGCAGCACGTTCTCGGGATGGTCCGGGGCCTCGAAACTGCGGTAGAGGCTCTCCAGGAAGGCCCCGACCCGGTCGTACACGTCGGCGCCAGACTCCCCCTGCGCGAAGCGGTAGAAGAAGTGGCCGTACGCGTCCCGGTAGGCCTTCTGCAGCCGTACGTCCTCCCGCTCCTGCCAGTTCCCCCAGTCCTGCTCGCGCAGCCTCGGCTCCTCGCGCATCCGCACGCGCGTCGGGTCCAGGCGCAACTCCCGGAAGGTCTGCAGGGTCCGGCGGTACGGGGAGACGTACGCGCTGACGTGCTCGTCCCCGAAGAGCTCGCGCAGGCGTCCGCCGGCCTCCGCGGCCTGCTCGCGACCGGTGGGGGTCAGCCGGAGGGCGTGGTCGGGCTCCCGCTCGTACACCGTGTCATCGGCATTGCCCTCCGATTCCCCGTGCCGGACAAGGACGATGCGCCGTGGTCGTACCATCCCACGACCCTATTCGGCCATCGGCGGGCGCGGGGACCGGGCACGCCGTACGGCCCCGGTGGCGGCCCTGCCGTCAGCTCTCCGGCGCGGCCGCCCACGGCGTACGGTCAGACCGTCCAGGAGGGTTCGAGGTCGACGACGTCCCCGGTGAGGGCCTCCACGTCGGCCTGGATCTGGGCGCGCAGCGACAGCCGCTCGACGCGCTCCTGCCGGTACTTGCCGTGTTCCGCCGCCGCGTGCCACATCGACAGCACCAGGAACTCACGGCCCGGAGCCTCGCCGAAGAGGCCCCGGACCATGCCGGGCGAGCCCGCCATGGCCGGGTTCCAGACCTTCTCCTGCATGAGCGCGAAATGGTCCACGCGCCCCTCCCGCACCCGGGTGTGGGCGACCCTGACGACGTCGGCGTCGGTGAACCGCGGCTCGAAGCCGGTCTTCACGTCGAAGCGGTGGTCGAAGAGCGTGACCCGCGCGTCGGTGTAGGTGCCGTTCTGTGACGCGGCCAACCGGTCGTGCGAGCGCGCCATGAAGGAGTCGTAGAAGGAACGGCTCTCCCAGAACGTGAAGACGTGCGCCACCCCCTGCCGGCCCCGGCTCCAGCCGCCGCCCTGCCCCCGGAATCCCGGTTCCCCCGGCAGTCCCGCCCATTTGCGCTGCCCGCGCTCGAACCCGCGTCGGTCCGTCACCGTGCAGCGAATCCACTTGACCAGCACTGCGCCATCGTACGGTCCCGGCGGGGCCCGGGTCAGTCCTCGGCGCGGTACAACCGAAGGAGTTCCTCCGCGTCCCGCTCGGACAGCCGAAGCCCGAACTCCCGGCCGAGCAGGGCGAGCAGTTCTCCGGCCGGCACCTCACGCCGCTCCATCCGCCCGTCGGGCAGCAGCCTGGAGAGCTCCCGCCCCACGAGGGCCACCCGGGCTTGTTCGCCCGGGTACTGGACGATGGCCCGGGCGAGGAAGGCGGAGCGGGGGTGCGAGGAGCTGTAGTGGTTCAGCACCACGTAGTCGACGGGGTGGTAGGGCTGCGGTGCGAAGGCGTACAGGTCGCGCCACACGCCCTCACGCCATGCGCAGAGCACGAGGACCCCGTCCGCCTCCTCCCGGACGCGGAACGCCCATTCCCCCTGCCGCACTTCGGCGCCGGGGCACGCCAGCGGGACGGGCTCGCGCGGGCCCTGCCAGCCGAACCCGGCGTCGCAGAGCCACGGTTCCCCCTCGACGGTGACGACGAGGACGGCGTGCGTCACCGCGGTCAGGGCGTCCCCCCGGGAGCGGTTGCGGGCGCCGCGTCCGGAGACCGCGAAACCGATCCGCTCCAGGGCGGCGGCCAGCAGGGTGTTCTGCTCGTAGCAGTAGCCGCCGCGGCGCTCGTGCACGATCTTGCCCTCGACCGTCTTGACGTCCAGCCCGACGGGGCGGCCGAACAGCACGTCCAGGCTTTCGAAGGTGATCGCACCGGTGTGCGCCCGGTGTACCGCCTTCAACGTCCCGAGGTCCGAGCGGAGTTCCCCACCATCCCAGCCGATCCTCGCGAGATAGGCGTCCAGGTCCAGCTCGTCACCGCTCCACATGGTTTCCACGACTCCCACGACTCCCCGCCCGACGCATCGCTCGACGCATCGCGATATTCAGGGGCGCCCTGTCATGGCACCCCGCACCATGGCCATCATGACCGCGCTGCACACCAACCCGCTCTTCGCCCGCCTGGCTTCGGCCGAGCGGATCCTCGTCACCGGCGCCGGAGGCGGCTTCGACGTCTACGCCGGCCTGCCGATCGCCCTCTCCCTCCTGCACCAGGGCAAGGAGGTTCACCTCGCGAACCTCTCCTTCAGTGCGCTCGCTGGGCTCCCGACGGACGACTGGCTGGCCCCGGATCTCGCCGCGATCACCCCGGACTCCGCGCCGCACCAGAGCTACTTCCCCGAACGCACCCTGGCCCAGTGGCTGAAACTGCACGGGTACCCGTCCACCGTGTACGCCTTCCCGCAGGTCGGCGTGCAACCGCTGCGGGCCGCCTACCGGGCACTGATCGACCTGCACCGGATCGACGCGGTGGTCCTGGTCGACGGGGGCACCGACATCCTGATGCGGGGCGACGAGGCCGGGCTCGGCACGCCGGAGGAGGACCTGACCAGCGTGGCGGCACTGGCCGCGCTGGACGACGTACCGGAGCGTCTCGTCGTCTCGGTCGGCTTCGGCGTCGACGCGTACCACGGCGTGAACCACGCGCTGGTCCTGGAGAACATCGCGGCACTGGAGCGGGACGGGGCCCACCTCGGCGCGTTCTCGATACCCCGGGCCACCCGCGAGGGCGCGCTGTACCTCGACGCCGTGGCCCACGCGCAGGACCGCACCCCGGAACACCCGAGCATCGTGAACGGTTCCATCGCGGCAGCGGTCCGCGGCTCCTTCGGGGACGTCCGCTTCACCGACCGGACCCGCGGCAGCGAGCTGTTCGTGAACCCGCTGATGTCCCTGTGCTTCGCCTTCGAGCTGACCGGCCTGGCCGCCCGCTGCCTCTACCTCGACCGGATCGAGGACACCCACCTCATGCGCCAGGTCTCCTCACGCATCGCGGCCTTCCGCGACGAGGTGATCACCCGCCCGGCCCGGACCTTCCCCCACTGAGCGCGGACGCGAAAGCGGGGACCGGCCCCAGGCCGGTCCCCGCTTCCTCAGCTGCTCAGCGACTCAGCAGCGTTCGAGCTCGTCAGCTGCAGCCGCTGGTGGAGCCGCAGCCCTCGCAGATGTAGCAGGAGCCGGCGCGCTGCATCTTCGTACCGCAGGAGAAGCAGAGCGGGGCGTCGGCGGAGACGCCGAGCTGCATCTCGACCAGTTCGGCGTTGGAGTGCGCCGTCTTGGGGGCCGGGACCGGGGCGAGCGCGACCGGCTTGACGGCCGGGACGGCCGGCACGGTCTGGACCGCGGCGACCGGGGCCGCCTGCGTCAGGGACTCCGTGTCGAGCTCCTCGTCGAGGGGCTCGTAGGAACCGGTGTCCAGGTGGCGCTGACGCTCCTCGGCGGAGTGGATGCCGAGGGCCGAGCGGGTCTCGAAGGGCAGGAAGTCGAGCGCCACGCGACGGAAGATGTAGTCGACGATCGACTGCGCCATCCGCACGTCCGGGTCGTCCGTCATGCCGGCCGGCTCGAAGCGCATGTTCGTGAACTTCGCGACGTACGTCTCCAGCGGGACGCCGTACTGCAGACCGACCGAGACGGCGATCGAGAAGGCGTCCATCATGCCCGCGAGGGTAGAACCCTGCTTGGACATCTTCAGGAAGACCTCGCCGAGACCGTCGTCCGGGTAGGAGTTCGCCGTCATGTAGCCCTCGGCGCCACCGACCGTGAAGGAGGTGGTGATCCCCGGGCGGCCCTTCGGGAGGCGCTTGCGGACCGGGCGGTACTCGATGACCTTCTCGACGGCCGTCCGGATGGTGTCCTCCGCCTTGGCGGTGACCTCCTCCTTCTCCTCTTCCTTCTTCTTCGCGGAGAGGGGCTGGCCGACCTTGCAGTTGTCGCGGTAGATCGCGAGCGCCTTGACGCCCAGCTTCCACGCCTCGAAGTAGATCTCCTCGATCTCCTCGACGGTCGCCGTCTCCGGCATGTTGACCGTCTTCGAGATCGCGCCGGAGATCCAGGGCTGGATCGCGGCCATCATGCGCACGTGGCCCATCGCGGAGATGGAACGCTCGCCCATCGCGCAGTCGAAGACCGAGTAGTGCTCCTGCTTCAGGCCCGGGGCGTCGACGACCACGCCGTGCTCGGCGATGTGGGCGACGATCGCCTCGATCTGCTCTTCCTGGTAGCCCATGCGGCGCAGGGCCTGCGGCACGGTGCCGTTGACGATCTGCATCGAGCCGCCGCCGACGAGCTTCTTGAACTTGACCAGGGCCAGGTCCGGCTCGACACCGGTGGTGTCACAGGACATCGCGAGACCGATGGTGCCGGTCGGCGCGAGGACGGAGGCCTGCGAGTTGCGGAAGCCGTTCTTCTCGCCGAGGCGGATCACGTCCTGCCAGGCCTCGGTGGCCGCGGCCCAGATGATGCTGTCCAGGTCCTCGGTGCGCGGCGCGACGGCGTTGGCGTCGGCGTGCTGCTTCATGACGCGCTTGTGCGACTCGGCGTTGCGGGCGTAGCCGTCGTACGGGCCGACAATCGCGGCCAGCTCGGCGGAGCGCTTGTACGCGGTACCGGTCATCAGCGAGGTGATCGACGCGGCGAGGGTGCGGCCGCCGTCGGAGTCGTACGCGTGGCCCGTGGCCATCAGCAGGGCGCCGAGGTTGGCGTAGCCGATGCCCAGCTGGCGGAAGGCGCGGGTGTTCTCGCCGATCTTCTGCGTCGGGAAGTCCGCGAAGCAGATGGAGATGTCCATCGCGGTGATGACGAGCTCGACGACCTTGGAGAAGCGCTCGGCGTCGAAGGACTGGTTGCCCTTGCCGTCGTCGTCGAGGAACTTCATCAGGTTCAGCGAGGCGAGGTTGCAGGACGTGTTGTCCAGGTGCATGTACTCGCTGCACGGGTTGGACGCGGTGATGCGGCCGGACTCGGGGCAGGTGTGCCAGTTGTTGATCACACCGTCGTACTGGATGCCCGGGTCGGCACAGGCCCACGCGGCCTCGGCGAGCTTGCGGAAGAGCGACTTGGCGTCGACCGTCTCGATGACCTCGCCGGTCATGCGAGCGCGCAGGCCGAACTCGGTGCCGTTCTCGACGGCCGTCATGAACTCGTCGTTCACGCGGACGGAGTTGTTGGCGTTCTGGTACTGGACGGACGTGATGTCGTCGCCGCCCAGGTCCATGTCGAAGCCCGCGTCGCGCAGGGCGCGGATCTTCTCCTCTTCCTTCACCTTGGTCGCGATGAAGTCCTCGACGTCCGGGTGGTCCACGTCCAGGACGACCATCTTGGCCGCGCGGCGGGTGGCGCCGCCCGACTTGATCGTTCCGGCGGACGCGTCGGCGCCGCGCATGAAGGAGACCGGACCGGAGGCGTTGCCGCCGGAGGAGAGGAGCTCCTTGGAGGAGCGGATGCGGGAGAGGTTCAGGCCGGCGCCGGAGCCGCCCTTGAAGATCATGCCCTCTTCCTTGTACCAGTCGAGGATCGACTCCATGGAGTCGTCGACGGCCAGGATGAAGCAGGCGGAGACCTGCTGCGGCTGGGGCGTGCCGACGTTGAACCACACCGGCGAGTTGAAGCTGAAGATCTGGTGCAGGAGCGCGTAGGTCAGCTCGTGCTCGAAGATCTCCGCGTCGGCGGGCGACGTGAAGTAGTCGAAGTCCTCGCCGGCCTTCGTGTACGTCTTCACGATCCGGTCGATGAGCTGCCGCAGACCGGTCTCGCGCTGCGGGCTGCCGACCGCACCGCGGAAGTACTTGCTGGTGACGATGTTGACCGCGTTCACCGACCAGAAGTCGGGGAACTCGACGCCGTACTGCTCGAAGTTGACCGAGCCGTCGCGCCAGTTGGTCATGACGACGTCGCGGCGCGCCCAGGTCACCTCGTCGTACGGGTGCACGCCCGGGGTGGTGTGGATGCGCTCGATACGCAGGCCGCTCTTGGCAGTCTTGGTGCCCTTGGCGCGGGAACCTCGTGCCGAGCTGCTCGCCGTCTCTGTCATGCCGTTCCTCCCAATGCGGGCAAAACGCCCTAAAGTGCCAGCGCTATTCCGCGGCACGGTGCTGTGTGTCTTGTATCTACGTCTTCTTCGCCAGACCCACCGGCCGTTCCGCGACGCTCATGCGACGGGGAACGGGCAGGCCGGTCAGTCGGCGGCGGAGGCGGGCACGGGGACCGGAGCGGTCCCACCGGGCTCGCACTCTTCGTGAGGCCGCGGCACGCGGAGTTCCGCGATGGCGGTCTCGAAGTCTTCGAGTGTGTCGAACGCCTTGTAAACGGACGCGAACCGGAGGTACGCGACCAGATCGAGGTCCTGCAACGGGCCGAGTATGGCCAGACCCACGTCGTGGGTGGTCAGCTCGGCGCTCCCGGTGGCGCGCAGCGCCTCCTCGACCCGCTGGCCGAGTTTGGCGAGGGCGTCCTCGGTGACCGGCCGCCCCTGGCACGCCTTGCGCACGCCGGAGATGACCTTGGTGCGGCTGAAGGGTTCGGTCACCCCACTGCGCTTGATCACCATCAGCGAGGCCGTCTCCACCGTCGTGAAGCGACGGGAGCAGTCGGGGCACTGGCGGCGCCGGCGGATCGACGTGCCGTCGTCGGTGGTCCGACTGTCGACGACACGGCTGTCGGGGTGCCTGCAGAAGGGGCAGTGCATGGTTCCCTCACCCTCCTCTTGGCACGACTGAATCACCTCGTGAGACCCCAGAACGGCAGAGACGAAGCTCTGTCGGAGGCTCTCGAAGCAGCCACAAGCATATGCGATGTCGGGGGCCCCGGCAGACCGAGGACCACAACTTCTGGGTGGCAGCGCTCATCCAACCACTAGATCTTGGGTTGTGGTGGATTTACACCGCTCCGCGTGTCGCCGCGTCCGATGGCCGGATGACAGGCCTCGCGGTGCCACACTGGGCGCAGACCCGGACGGTGGCGACCCGACCCGGAAGGGTACCGTAAGCAGTGGCTCCGCAGCCGAACCCCCGTTCGGTCCGGACGGCCCGCCGGCGGCATATACACCTCACGAAGTGAACACGATGGGTGATCTCCGATTTTTCACTCGAACGTGTGTTTGGCGCAACCTTTCGAAAGCAACTACCGTTGTCCAGCTAGGGAGAACATTTCGAGAGGGGCCGACGACGTGACCACCACCGCAGACAGTGCCACCATCACTGCCCAGAACCGCTCCCAGAGCCGACTTGAGCCGGTGCATGCCATGAATGACGCAAGTCTGAACCCGGAGGCGGAGCCCGTACGCCCCGCACGCTCGCTGCCAGGGCGGCCTCCAGGCATCCGCGCCGACAGCTCCGGGCTCACGGACCGGCAGCGGAGGGTCATCGAGGTCATTCGCGACTCGGTGCAGCGGCGCGGCTACCCGCCGTCGATGCGGGAGATCGGCCAGGCGGTCGGCCTGTCCAGCACCTCGTCGGTCGCGCACCAGCTGATGGCCCTGGAGCGCAAGGGCTTCCTGCGCCGCGACCCCCACCGCCCCCGGGCGTACGAGGTGCGCGGCTCCGACCAGCCCAGCTCGCAGCCCACGGACACCACGGGCAAGCCCGCCGCCTCGTACGTGCCCCTGGTCGGCCGGATCGCGGCCGGTGGCCCGATCCTCGCCGAGGAGTCGGTGGAGGACGTGTTCCCCCTCCCCCGCCAGCTCGTGGGCGACGGAGAGCTCTTCTGCCTCAAGGTCGTCGGCGACTCCATGATCGAGGCCGCCATCTGTGACGGCGACTGGGTCACGGTCCGTCGCCAGCCCGTCGCGGAGAACGGCGACATCGTCGCCGCCATGCTCGACGGCGAGGCCACGGTCAAGCGTTTCAAGCGCGAGGACGGCCATGTCTGGCTGCTCCCGCACAACGCCGCCTACCAGCCGATCCCCGGCGACGAGGCCACCATCCTCGGCAAGGTCGTGGCCGTACTGCGCCGGCTCTGATCGCCTGCGCCCCCATCCAGCTCCGGGACCTACTGCGCCGGTCCCGGAGCTGCTTTGTGTCCCGCCCTTCCGGGAACTACTGCGCGTACTTCCGAGGGCTACTTCTCGTCGGCCTTCGCCGCGGCGTCGATCGCGGCGAGTGAGCGGCGGACCTGATTGCGGTCCGTGGTGTACCAGAAGTCCGGCAGCGTCGCCCGCAGGAAGCTCCCGTACCGGGCCGTGGCCAGCCGGGGGTCCAGGACCGCCACGACACCCTTGTCTCCGGTGGCCCGTACGAGCCTGCCCGCGCCCTGGGCCATGAGCAGGGCCGCGTGCGTCGCCGCGACGGACATGAAGCCGTTCCCGCCGCGCTCCTCGACCGCCTTCTGCCGGGCGCTCATCAGCGGGTCGTCGGGACGGGGGAACGGGATCCTGTCCATGATCACCAGCTGACAGCTGGGCCCGGGCACGTCCACGCCCTGCCACAGCGACAGGGTCCCGAACAGGCAGGTCTGCGGGTCGGCCGCGAAGGCCTTGATCAGCTCGCCGAGCGTCTCCTCGCCCTGGAGCAGGATCGGGTTCTCGAGCCGGCCGCGCAGCTCCTCGGCGGCGGCCTTCGCCCCGCGCATGGAGGAGAACAGTCCGAGGGTGCGGCCGCCCGCCGCCTCGATCAGCTCCGCGAGCTCGTCCATCATGTCGCCACGGGTGCCCTCGCGGCCGGGGGTGGCCAGGTGCTTGGCGACGTAGAGGATGCCCTGCTTGGGATAGTCGAAGGGCGAACCGACGTCGAGCCCCTTCCACTGCGGGACGTCCTCCCCCTCGACGCCCTCCGGGGACAGGCCCATCGAGGCCGCGACCCCGTTGAAATCGCCGCCGAGCTTGAGGGTCGCGGAGGTCAGGACCACCGAGCGGTCCGCGAACAGCTTTTCGCGCAGCAGGCCGGACACCGAGAGGGGGGCGACCCGGAGGGTGGCGCCGAAGCGGTCGTGGCGTTCGTACCAGACCACGTCGTACTCGGAGCCGGCCACGATCCGCTCCGCCACCCCGTGCACGCTCTCCACCGCGGCGAGCGCCTGCTTGCGGACGGCGTCCTCGTCGTGGACGGACTTGTCGCGCGTGGTGCCGATCGCCGAGATCACGCTGCGCGAGGCGTCCCGCAGGGCCATCAGCGCATAGCCGAGGTCCTCGGGGATCTCCTCCAGCCTGCCGGGGAGGGCCAGCTCCATGACCCGCTCGAAGGTCTCGGACGCGGTCTGCAGGGAGTCGGCGGTCTTCTCGTCGACCAGCTTCGCCGCACGCTTCACGGCACGGTTGACCTGGCCCGGGGTGAGCTCTCCCGTGGCGACCCCGGTCACCCGGGACACCAGCTCGTGGGCCTCGTCGACGATCAGCACCTCGTGCTGCGGGAGCACCGGGGCGCCCTCGATCGCGTCGATGGCGAGGAGTGCGTGGTTGGTGACGACCACGTCCGCGAGCTTGGCCCGCTCGCGGGCGGCCTCGGCGAAGCACTCGGCGCCGTACGCGCACTTCGTGGCGCCCAGGCATTCGCGGGAGGAGACGGAGATCTGCGCCCAGGCCTTGTCGGAGACGCCCGGGGTGAGGTCGTCGCGGTCGCCCGTCTCGGTCTCGTCCGCCCAGTCGCGCAGCCGCAGCAGGTCCTGGCCGAGCTTGCTGGTCGGGGTGGCCGCCTCGAACTGGTCGAAGAGGCCCTCCTCCTCGTCCTGCGGGGCGCCCTCGTGCAGACGGTGCAGGCACAGGTAGTTGGAGCGGCCCTTGAGCATGGCGAACTGCGGGCGGCGGCGGAGCTGGGGATGCAGCGCCTCCACCGTCCGGGGCAGGTCGCGCTCGACGAGCTGGCGCTGGAGGGCCAGCGTCGCCGTGGCCACGACCACGCGCTCGCCGTGCGCGAGGGCCGGCACCAGGTAGCCCAGGGACTTACCGGTACCGGTACCGGCCTGGATGAGGCGGTGGGAGTTGTCGTCGATCGCTTCGGCGACGGCTTCGGCCATGGCCACCTGGCCGGGGCGCTCCGTGCCGCCGACGGCGGAGACGGCGGCGTGCAGCAGGTCGGGGAGGGAGGGCTTCGTCATAGCAGTGCCAACCCTACGGGGCCCCGCCGACAGTGGCCGCACCGGCGAGCGGTCATGACCGGTGGAGGGGGTTCGGCACGGTCCCGAACCGCACGGCGTGCGGGCGGTCGGGCCGGTCGCGGTAGCCGTCCTCGTAGAGACGGTTCCTGTTCAGGCAGAGCCTCATGATGCGTTCACCGAGGAGGTCGAAGAGCTCGTAGCGCTCCTTGAGCTCCGGGAAACGGGCCTGGTGGCGGAGGATCTCCGCCCGGACGAGGGACCAGAACGTGTCCTCCGGAACGCCGAGCCGGTCCTCGCAGAGGGCGGAGAGGTAGCGGAAGACGCCGACGAAGAGCCCGGAGTGGATGAACTGGGGAAGGAAGTCCGCGGGCTCGGTGAGCAGGACCGCACGGACCTCGTCGGGCATGGACGCCAGCTCGGGCAGCGGTTCGGCGCTGATGTTGACATCGTCCACGAAGTCCTTGACCGCGAGCCGGACCGGGACGTCGTGCTCGTCGAAGATCACGACGGCGTTCTCGCCGTGCGGGGAGAAGACCGTGCCGTAGCGGTAGAGGAAGCGGAGCAGCGGGGGCAGCAGGGCGGCGAAGAGCCGCTGGAGCCACACCGTCGGTGTCAGGCCGGAGCGGGCGACGAGCTCGGCGGTGAAGGACCGGCCGCGGGGATCGGTGTGCAGGAGAGAGGAGAGGGTGCGGGCCCGCTCGCCGGGGGCGAGGTGTCCGGTCAGCGGCTCGCGCCAGATCGCACCGAGGAGCTCCTTGTACTGGTACGGGACTTCGGGCAGCGCGTCGTAGACGGGGTGGCGGACCGTGACGGAGGCGACCTCGCCGAGGAGGATCACCCCGCATTCCTCGCGGAGGAAGGGGTCGCCGTCGCGCAGGGAGTGGATCCAGGCGGTGACGGCGGGCGCCGCGAGGGCCAGGTCCGAGGGCAGGCCGCGCCAGACCATCGTGTTGAGGACGGAGAGCGGCAGTTTGACGCTGTGGCGGTCGGGGCGGGTGAGGTTGAGGAAGGTGCGGATCGACTGCTGGGGGAGGCGGAGGTCGGGGTCGGCGGGGAGCGGGACCAGGGTTCCGGCGGCGAGGGCGGGGGCGAAGAGGGGCAGGAGGACCTCGTCCCACTGCCAGGGGTGGACGGGGAGGTAGAGGTAGCCGAGCGGGTCGAGGCCGCGCTCGCGCAGGGTCCGGTCGAAGAGGGCGCGGGTGACGGGGTCGAGCTCGGCGGAGTAGAGGCGGGCCGGGTCCTCCAGGCCGGCGGTGCCGCGGTACTGCGCGAGGGAGGTGTGCGCGGCGAGCCAGGGCAGGCGCTGGGCGGTGCGGGCCTCGGGCGCCCAGGCGGCGGTGTCGGAGGCGGAGAGTCCGATCCGCCCCTTGTTGAGGACGAGCCAGGGGTGACCGGTCTGATGGCCTTCGAGGGCCGCGTAGTCCAGGTCGGCGAGGACGTCCGCGGTGAGCGCGGTGTGATCGATGCGGGCATCGGCGGCGAGCGTGGCACTGAGCTCGCGGACGAGGTGGCCGAGGGTGGCGCCGTCGAGGCCGAGGAGCGTGCGCGCGCGGATGAGGAAGGCGTACGGGTCCCCGAAGGCGGCCGGTGACCCGGATTCGTCGGGCGCCCCCGGGGCGGCGGGCTGCGGGGTGAGGGTGATCGTGTCGGGTGCGACGTGCCAGCTGCCGTACGAGCGACGGCGGGCCCGGAAGCCGAGGCTGCTGCCGTCGTCGAGGGTCAGCGTCCAGGCGTCGCCGGAGGCGGCCGGGGCGGGGACCGGCGTGATGATCTCCTCGTACGCGAACTCGCCGAGCATCTTGGCGAGGAGGCGGCGGGCGGCGAAATCCCAGGTCGGACGGTTCAGTTCGGGCGGTGTGCACGGGTGCTGGGGCGACGGGGGCACGGTGTCCGAGTAGTGGGGGCCCGGGGAGTCGGGGGCTGCGGGGAAGATCTGCACGGGACTCCTCAGGATCGGGAACTTTGCTGCGTGGCGCAGAGTTTTCGAGGTGAGAGGTAAGGGAAGTGAAGGAGTGTACGGAAACGGGCCGGCTGTACGGGAAGCACGGGGGCGGCACTCAGAGGAGATTGCGCAGCGCCCGCTCGCGGATCATCAGGGCGGCTCGTTTGCCGGGCAGTTCGATCTCGGTGGGGCAGCGGAAGCCGGAGTTCAGGAAGGCTGATACGGAGGGGGTGTTGCGGATGTCCGGTTCGGCGATGACACGCATGCAGCGGGGGCGGTTGTCGAGCACCAGGTCGGCGACGGCGCGCAGGAGCGCGGTGCCCAGACCTCGGCCACGGTTCGTGCCGTCTCCGATGAGCAGGTGGATACCCGTGTCGTGGGGGCGCGCCGGGTAGTACGCGGAGAGCGGGTCGAGGTCGGCCCGGTAGATCTCCCAGTAGCTCATCGGCATGCCGTCGAGGAGGCCGAGGCACGGGATGCTGCGGCTGTCTCCGGCCATCTGTGCCCATACGTGGGCGGCGGTGACGCCGGCCGGGCCGGCGAGCTCCCAATAGGCGTCCACCTGCGGGTCGTTCATCCAGCCGGTCAGCAGGTCCAGGTCGCGGTCGAGTCGTACGGGTTCGAGGCGGAAGACGCCGGACCGCGTCGTGATGCCGCCCCAGGCGGCCGGGGAGTCAAGGAGATCGGCCTCGGCGAGCTGGGGCAGCGACTCGGCGCTGAGACGCGGCGTGACCATGTGGAGCACATCGGTGAGGAGCACGCCGGTGTGGAAGTCGGTGGAGGGCATCGGGGGCTCTTCTCCGTTTCTGTGCTGACGCGTCAATCGTGAAGGGGGTTGGCGATGGTGACGTAGACGGACTGGGTGTCGACGGGGCCGACCAGCTCGTCCAGGCCTCCGAGGCGGGTGAGCAAGTTCGCCTTGCACCGCAGGGTGGGCGAGTCGAGCAGCTTCTCGGGGAGCGGGCCGAGGCCCGTGGCCTTGCCGAGGAAGCGACGGAAGGCGGCCAGCAGGACGCGTTCGTCGGCGAGCCGCTGGGATCCGAAGGCCCCGATGAGACCGAGCACGTTGTTGATGCCGAGGTAGTAGGCGAAGCGTTCGTCCGTGACGGCGTCGGAGACGAAGGTGTCGCTCGTGGCGCCGATTCCGGGGAGGCGGCGCTCCAGTTCCGCGCGGCGGGAGGCGCGGAAGTAGTAGCCCTGGTTGTCGCGGTAGCGGCCGCCGACCGGCCAGCCGGCCGGGTCGAGGAGGACCAGCGTGTTCTGCTGGTGCGCTTCGAGGGCGATGCCGGCGAGCGCGTCGAAGGCGAGGACCGGCAGGACCACGTGTTCTAGGTAGCGCAGGAACCACTCGGCGGCGACGGCGGAGGTCGTCCGCCCGGTGGTGGCGGCGAGGCGCGAGACGGTCTCGGCGAGGCGGGAGGTCATAGTGGTCCGCCCAGGCCAGGGGCGGGGTGCGGTGAGTGCGGCGACGCAAAGGGCGTCGTCGCCCGGTCGGAAGGGGTTGTGACGCAGCAGGACGTCGAGTCCGGGGACGGGTGCGCCGTCCGGGGCGTCGACGGCGACCCAGGCGGGATCGCGGACGATGTCGAAGCCGGGGTGGGCGGCCTGCCACCGCTCGGCGAGTCCGGTGCGGAGCAGTCGGTGCACCTCGATCCCGCGGTGGAGTTCCTTGCGGAGGTTCTCGCGACGGGAGTTGGTGATGCGCAGGCCCAGGGAGAGCTTGAGCATCGCGGGGGCACCGGGCTGGTGGACGGTGCGGATGGAGGAGGTCGGATACCAGGGGGCGCCGTACGGGCCCAGGTCGTGCAGGAGTCCCGCGTCGCGGAGGGCGGCGACCGCGGGGCGCTGGAGCAGGTCGCGGGCCTGCCAGGGGTGAAGGGGAAGGGGGGTGGCGCCGTCGGGCATGGGAAGGCCGGGGGCGAGGCGGCCCAGCAGGCGGGCGGCGGAGACCGGGCGGCCTCGTTCGGTCCAGGCGGAGTCGGTGGCGAGGGCGGCGGGTTCGACCGCCACCCAGTGCAGGGGGAAGGAGCCGTGGAGTTCGGGTGAGTAACGGCGCACTTCGGCTTCCGAGAGCCCTTCGCGGCTCTTCGGGGTCGGGTGCAGCGGGTGGCCGAGAAGGAGGGACTGTTCGGCGGTGAGGAACCGGTCCGCGGCTACGGGGGCGGGTGCGGACGGGCGTTGGCGGCGGTCGGTGATGAACTCGGTGGTCCGGCGCACCGAGTCGGCGACCCGGCCGACGAGGTCGGCGCCGCCGGGGTCGCCGTCGCTGTGGGTGCCGTCGCTGTGGGCGCCGGTTCCGGGGCCGCCGCCTTCGCGGGAGATCAGCGCCGCGAGGGTGACCGCGTCCACGGCGGGGGCGTCGGCGGGGACGCCTTCGATGCGGGCCGGGCCGAAGCGGTGCCAGCCGGCGGGGGACCAGTAGCGGACGGCGACGAGCAGGGCGGCGCCGGATGCGGGGAGGGGGATGCGCAGGACGGGGCCGACGGGCTGTTCGAGTCCGGTCTCGCGGACCCAGCAGCGCAGCAGGTTCTCCACCGAGGCCGCCTCGGCGGCGACCCTGGGGTCGGGGTGGTCCAACGGGTCCGCGGCTCCCGCGCGGGGTCGGACGGCGCCGTCCTTCTGCCGCGGCACCGCGGCGGGTGCCTGGGGCTCGGTCGCCGGCCAGGGCATGCCCGCGGCAGGCATGCCCGGGAACGCACCGTCAGCACCGTCAGCACCAGTGAAGCCGTCCCCCGGCGATGCAGGCGCTGGGGCCCGCCGCTCCCCCGGTTCCGCTGCACCGGTTCGCGGGGCCGTCCCGTCCTGGGTGGCGAGGGGTACGCCGGTAGCACCGGTGGCCGAAGGGGCCGCCGCGGAGGGCCCCTTCGGCACGGCCTTGCCCTGCGCCCCCGGGGGCCGCCCGTCCGAACGTTCCGGGCCGGGCGGAGCCGGGTCGGCCGCCGAGCCGGAGCCGGGCGATGCTCCCCGGGCCTCCGCGGAACCCTCGGCCGGCAGACCCCCTGCCCTGCCAGCCGGACCAGCGTCGGCCGCAGCGCCGGAAGCCGGCCCCGAAGCCGCGCTGCCGGAGGCTTCACCGGTAGCCGACACCCCGGACCATGCCACGGCACCGGCCAACGGCGGCCAGGCGTTGGGGGCTGGGGAAAGGGCGGCGGACACGGCCGGAGCAGCGGCGGGCCCGGGGGCACTGTCGGCTGGAGCGAGCAGTGGCGGCCACGTGGTGAGGGCGGGGGAAGGGGCGGCGGCCACAGCCGGAGTGAAGGCGGGCTGGAAAGAACGTTCCGCTGGAGCGGGTGGCGGCTGCCACGCGGTGGCAGCGGGCGGAGGTTCGGTGGTGCCCGGGGCCGGAGGAGAAGCGGGCGGCTCAGGGTGCGCCGTAGCACCGGAAGGTGACGGGCCCGGACCGCCGTCCGGGGAGACGGAGGAGGTGAGCAGCGCGGGCTCAGCCGCCAGGGCCGAGGTGGCGCTGACGGACACCGGCCCGTCCGGGGCCCCCGCGACGGCCGGGGTCGGGCTCGGACCAGGAGCCGTGGGCTCCGTACCGGAAGGCTTCCCGGGCCGGGCGGGCAGGTGCCCGGTGGAGGCCGTCAGGGACGGAGAGGGGCGGTCGTCGGACAGTGGCACCGGCGCGCCACCGAGGGCCGAGGTCGAGGGGGGCGTAGGCGCAGCGCCCAGGATCGGGTCCGACGGCGGCATGAGCACAGGGCCGGACGTCGAGACCGGCAGCGGCGTAGGCGCAAGGCCGGAGATCGGGGACGACGTCGGCGTAGGCAGAGGTCCGGAGGTCGAGACCGGCAGCAACGTCGGCGCAAGGCCGGAGATCGGGGACGACGTCGGCATAGACACAGGGCCGGAGGTCGAGACCGGCAGCGACGTCGGCGCAAGGCCGGAGGTTGGGGACGGCGGCAGTGGCGCAGCGCCGGACATCGGGAACGGCGGCGTAGGCGCAGGGCCGAGGATCGGGGGCGGTGGCGGCGTAGGCGCAGGGCCGGAGGTCGGCAACGGCTGCGGCGTGGGGTCGGCTGGGGCGGGGGGAGACGGCGGCGGCGTGCTCTCGGCAACGGGCCGGGCCCCGGGTGCGGGGGTCGGCGGCTGCGGGAGTTCTGGGGAGACGGTCGGGAGCTGCGGGGGTCGGTGCCCGGGCGCAGCAGTCGAACCCGGGGCGGCCGCCGGTGGGGCCCCGAGGGTGGCCGGGGTGGCGGGAGTGGCTGATGCCGCTGAGAGGGGCCCGGTCTCCTCCTGGGTCGGCAGTGGTGAAGAGCCGACGGGGCCGGGCGCGGAGGGTGTGTACCCGTACCGGAAAGGGAGGGGAGCGGCAGGAGTCTCCGGGGATGGGGCCGCACCGCCGCTCCCTGCCTGAAGTGGCGTACCCGTCGGCATGGGCTGCGGCGTCGCAGCCGCGGAGAGGGGGGAACGTGGGTGGTCGACGGACTCCGCAGAAGGCGAGATGGATGCAGCCGGAGGGGTCGGTGAACCCAGTGCGTCAGCGGACGCCGACAGTGGCGAAGCGGCAGCAGGCGAAGAGTGCGCCGACGGCTGCGGATCAGCGGGCGCCCGTGGCGGAAGGGCGGACGCAGCCTGAGTGAATGACGGCTGTGGTGGCGCGGCAGGCGTCGTCGACCGCGGCGGCACAGAAGCGGCCTGCGGAAGCGGCGAATCCAGCCGATCAGTCGGCAACGGCAGGGCAGGGGCAGCGGCAAGGGCGGGCCGAAGGTCCGGCTCGGACTCGGCCGGAGGCTGCGGGGATCCCGGCGGTGTCGTGGGCAGCGGCGTCGATGGGGCGGACACCGACGGAGGCAGCAGCGGGCCGGACGCCGACTGGGCCAGCGGCGGGGCGGACACCAGCTGCGGCTGCGGTGCGGCAGACGCCGACGGAGGCAGTGGTCCGGCGGGCGCCAGAGGAGGCAGCGGTGCGGCAGACGCCGGCTGCGGCAGGGCGGACACCGACGGAGGCAGCAGCGGGCCGGACGCCGACTGCGGCAGCGGCGGGGCGGACGCCAGCTGCGGCTGCGGTGCGGCGGACGCCGGCTGCGGCAGCGGCAGGGCGGACGCCGACGGAGGCAGCAGCGGGGCAGACGCCAGAGGAGGCAGCTGCCCGGCGGGCGCCAGAGGAGGCAGCGGTGCGGCAGACACCGGCTGCGGCTGCGGCTGCGGCTGCGGCTGCGGCTGCGGTGGGTGTACCGGGTTGGCCGGTGGGTGTGCCGAAAGGGGCGGGGGGAGCGGGGTGGGCGTTGGGTGGAGCGGGTCGGTGGGGGGTGGGAAGGGGGCCGAGGGGTGGAGGGGGTCGGGCATCGGGGTCCTTAGCGGCGGGTGGCGGCGGAGATGGCGTCGGCGAGGCGGTCGAGGACGGCTGAGGCCTGTTCGTCGGTCAGGGTGAGAGGGGGGAGGAGGCGGACGACGCTGGAGTGGCGGCCGCCGAGTTCGACGATCAGGCCCCGGTCCAGACAGGCCTGGCGGACGGCCACCGCGAGGTCGGGCGAGGCTTCCCCGGTGTCGGGGTCGGCGAGTTCGACGCCGATCATCAGCCCGCGGCCCCGTACGTCCGCCACGCACGGATGGGCCGGCATCAGGCCGCGCAGCGCGGCGAGCATGCGCGCCCCCAAGGTCCGTGCGCGTTCCGCGAGGCCGTTCTCCCGGACGTAGGCCAGGGTCGCGGTGCCCGCCGCCATGGCCAGCTGGTTGCCGCGGAAGGTGCCGGCGTGGGCGCCGGGGGCCCACTGGTCCAGCTCCGCCCGGTACACGATCACCGCGAGCGGCAGGCTGCCCCCGATGGCTTTGGACAGCACCATCACGTCGGGGACCACCCCCGCGTGGTCGACCCCCCAAAAGGCCCCGGTGCGCCCGACCCCCGTCTGGACCTCGTCGGCGATCAGCGGGATCCCCCGCTCCGCCGTGATCTCCCGCATCGCGCGCAGCCAGGCGTCGGGGGCGGGGTGGACTCCGCCCTCTCCCTGGACGGGTTCGACGATCATCCCGGCGGGTGCGGGCACCCCGCTCTTGGGGTCGTCGAGCAGGCTCCGCGTCCACCGGGCCGCCAGTTCCGCCCCCTCGGCCCCGCCGACTCCGAACGGACAGCGGCGGTCCTGCGGATACGGCAGCCGGGTCACCGTGACGTCCGTGGCCCCGCCGGAGACGGCCAGTGCTCCCGCGGTCATGCCGTGGTAGGCCCCCGTGAAGGCGAGCATCCCGGACCGGCCGGTCGCGGTGCGGACGAGGGTGAGCGCGGCCTCCACCGCGTCCGTCCCGGCCGGTCCGCAGAACTGGATGCGGGCGTCCGCGGCCAGTTCCGCGGGCAGGTTGGCGAACAGTTCGGTGGTGAAGGCGTCCTTGACCGGGGTCGCGAGGTCCAGCACGTGCAGCGGGGCTCCCGAGTCGAGGACCCCGCGGATGGCTTCGAGCACCACCGGGTGGTTGTGGCCGAGGGCGAGGGTTCCGGCGCCGGAGAGGCAGTCGAGGTAGCGGCGTCCGTCCGCCCCCTCGATGGTCAACCCCCGTGCGCGCACGGGCACGATGGGCAGGGAGCGCGCGTACGTCCGTGCCGCGGACTCCCGTTGCGCCTGCCTGCGCAGGATCCCCTCGCCCGCGGCCGACCCCGGAGCCGCATGCGACCTCAGAGCCGCATCCGACCCCGGAGCGGTTTCCGACCCCGGAGCCGCATCCTGCCCCCCTCCCCCGAACTGCCCCGCCTCCGGAACCCGGTTCGCCCGCCCCGGGACCTGCGCCCCGGCCGTGGCCCGCTCGCCCGTCCAAGCCGTCAAAGGCACGAGTGTCGCTCCTCCCGCACGGTTGCTCTTCCGGGGTGCGCTTCGAACACCCACGCTGCTCCCCCATCCCCCGTACGTACCAACGACGGTGGCGGCGACGGATCACGGGTGGGCCCAAGATCCTTGTCCGGCCCGGGCGCCGGCGCCCGATGGAACCGGCGCCCGGGGGGAACCGATGCCCCGGGCTGTGCCGTCCCCCACGGCAGCGGCATAGTGGGGTGCTGCAACTCAGGCGCCCGCCTACCAGGCACCATCCCGAACCAAGAACCACCCAGGGGGATTCACGACATGCGACCGATCCGACCGGTCACCGCGATCCTGTGCTCGGCCGCGCTCGCGCTGACCGCCGCGGCCTGCGGGCCCGGCGACGGTGAGACCGACGCCAAGCCGACCGTGGCCGTGAGCCTGCCCACCAGCCTGGACGGGGTGAAGATCCCGGACGGACTGAAGGACAAGCTCAAGGAGCACGGCATCGACCTGGAGAAGTGGAAGGGGGGTGAGTGGAAGAACTGGAAGAAGGAGGACTGGCTCCGCGAGGCGGGCGACTACATCAACCCGATCATCGAGGACCTCTGGGACCCGGACCGGATGCGTGACGCCGCCAAGACTCCGCAGCCTCCCGCCGTCGACCCGGACGCGGGCAAGGACCAGGGCGTCACCGACCCGACCCCGGCTCCGGTGGCCGCCAAGGCCGCGGCCGCGCCGTACCACCAGAGCGTTCCCGCCTCCGGCAAGGTGTTCTTCGACGGTCCCGAGGGCTCGATGGTCTGCTCGGCGACCGTGGTCAAGGACCCGGCGCACCCCGGCAAGTCCAACATGGTCTGGACGGCCGGCCACTGCGTGCACGCAGGCAAGGCCGGCGGCTGGTACCGCAACATCGCCTTCGTCCCGTCGTACAACAACAAGGGCAAGTCCGCGGCCGCGCTCAAGGGTGCGCCCCGCGAGGAAGTGGCCCCGTACGGCGTGTGGTGGAGCGACTGGGCGCAGACCTCCGACCAGTGGATCGCGACGGGCGGTCCGACCGGCGGCGCGGGTGCTCCGTACGACTTCGCGGTGCTGCACGTGACCCCCGAGAAGGGTGGCGGCAAGTCGCTGGAGGAGACGGTCGGGACGGCGCTCCCGGTGGAGTTCACCGCCCAGGCCACGTCCAAGATCGCGAAGATCACGGCCACCGGCTACCCGGCGGCGGCTCCGTTCGACGGTCAGAAGGCGTTCCAGTGCGCCGACAAGCCGGGCCGGCTGTCGCTGAACGCGACCGACCCGGTGATGTACCGCATCGGCTGCACGATGACCGGCGGTTCCTCGGGCGGCGGCTGGGTCGCGGCGGGCGCGGACGGCAAGCCCGCGCTGGTGTCGAACACCTCCATCGGCCCCGCGAAGGCGGGCTGGCTGGCCGGGCCCCGGCTGGGTCCGGAGGCGAAGGGCGTCTTCGACGCCGTGAGCGGCAAGTTCAAGTAACCGCCTCAGCGCACCACATGACCGAGGGCCCCCGCTGCTGCGGGGGCCCTCAGTGGTTCATCCGGTTCCGGTACGCGTCAGTGCTTCGCGAGCACGTACGGAGCGAGCTCCGAGGCCAGTTCCGCGTGCACCCGTGCCTTGAGCAGGGTGCCCTCCTCGATGTGTTCCTCGGAGATCACCTCGCCCTCGGCGTGCGCCCGGGCGACCAGCCCGCCGCGCGTGTACGGCACCACGGCCTCGATCTCGATCGCCGGCCGCGGCAGCTCGGCGTCGATGAGCGCGAGGAGTTCCTCGATGCCCTGACCCGTGCGCGCCGAGACGGCGATGGAGCGCTTCTCGATCCGCAGCAGGCGCTGGAGCACCAGCGGGTCGGCCGCGTCCGCCTTGTTGATCACCACGATCTCGGGCACCTTGACGGCGCCGACCTCGCGGATGACCTCGCGGACCGCCGCCAGCTGCTCCTCCGGCGCCGGGTGCGAGCCGTCCACGATGTGCAGGATGAGGTCGGAGTCGCCGACCTCCTCCATCGTGGAGCGGAACGCCTCGACGAGGTGGTGGGGCAGGTGCCGGACGAAGCCGACGGTGTCGGCCAGGGTGTAGATCCGGCCGGACGGGGTCTCGGCCCGGCGCACGGTCGGGTCGAGGGTGGCGAACAGCGAGTTCTCCACCAGGACGCCCGCGCCCGTGAGGCGGTTGAGCAGCGAGGACTTGCCCGCGTTGGTGTATCCGGCGATGGCGACCGAGGGCACCTTGTTGCGGCGCCGTTCCTGCCGCTTGATGTCGCGGCCGGTCTTCATCTCCGCGATCTCCCGGCGCATCTTCGCCATCTTCTCGCGGATCCGGCGCCGGTCAGTCTCGATCTTGGTCTCACCGGGGCCGCGGGTGGCCATGCCGCCACCGCCGCCGCCACCCATCTGCCGGGACAGCGAGGCACCCCAGCCGCGCAGTCGCGGCAGCATGTACTGCATCTGCGCGAGTGCGACCTGCGCCTTGCCCTCACGGGACTTGGCGTGCTGGGCGAAGATGTCGAGGATGAGCGCGGTCCGGTCGACCACCTTCACCTTGACGACGTCTTCGAGGGCGATGAGCTGGCCGGGGCTGAGCTCACCGTCGCAGACGACGGTGTCGGCGCCGCTCTCCATCACGATGTCGCGCAGCTCGCGCGCCTTGCCGGAACCGATGAAGGTGGCCGGGTCGGGCTTGTCGCGGCGCTGGATCACTCCGTCGAGTACGAGCGCGCCCGCCGTCTCGGCGAGGGCGGCGAGCTCCGCGAGGGAGTTGTCCGCGTCCTGCACCGTGCCGGAGGTCCAGACGCCCACGAGGACGACCCGCTCCAGGCGGAGCTGGCGGTATTCGACCTCGGTGACGTCTTCGAGCTCGGTGGAGAGGCCGACCACGCGGCGCAGGGCCGCGCGCTCGGAGCGCTCGTACTGGGCGCCGTCCCGTTCTCCGTCGATCTCGTGGCTCCAGGCGACGTCCTCTTCCATCAGGGCGTCGGCCCGAAGGCTCTCGGTGAAGCTCTGCGGGTCCGGCGCACCCTGTGCGTCGTCCCGCGCGTCCTGGGAAGGGGAAGAAGAGGAGGTCATTGGATCCTTACGTCGTTTTCGAATGCGTCCGCGTCAGGCGAAGCGGAGCCAAGGCCAAAGCTACTCCCGCGCGTGACATAACACTGTCACGTCCAACGTGTGACACTCCCCTGGGATTCCCCCGGACTGCGGAGATTCCCCGGTGGCGCCCCGCGGAACGGCCTCGACGATATTGGCATGCCCGTTCCGCAGGCGTCACACGCTTTTCGGGGCGGTCCACTCCGGGTGCCCCGGCATCGCCGGCGTCTTGTTCCCGTACAGCCACGGCTGCAGGAACGCCCCCAGGTCCCGGCCCGCCTCCTGCGAGGCCAGCCGTACGAAGTCCTCCGTACCCGCGACCCCGTCCCGGTGCTCCCCCACCCAGCGCCGCTCCACCCGGTCGAAGGCCTTGACCCCGATCTCCTGCCGCAGCGCGTACAGGATCAGCGCGGCGCCGTCGTAGACCGCGGGCCGGAACAGCCCGATCTTCTCGCCCGGGGCGGCCGGCTTGGGCGCGGCCGGGGGGCCGCCGGCCGCCCGCCACTGGTCGGAACGCTGGTACGCCTCGCGCATGCGGCGCTCCAGGGAGTACTTGCCGAGGCCGTCCGCGTACAGGGCTTCGTACCAGGTGGCGTGGCCCTCGTTGAGCCACAGGTCGGACCAGGTGCGCGGGCTCACGCTGTCGCCGAACCACTGGTGGGCCAGTTCGTGGACC
Organism: Streptomyces sp. NBC_00086; assembly: GCF_026343255.1. Classification (NCBI taxonomy): domain Bacteria; kingdom Bacillati; phylum Actinomycetota; class Actinomycetes; order Kitasatosporales; family Streptomycetaceae; genus Streptomyces; species Streptomyces sp. NBC_00086. The sequence goes on from NZ_JAPELZ010000001.1 coordinate 2,081,524, forward strand.
ATCACGGACTCGACGTACCACTCGGGGTAGCCGCCGCTGCCCGCGAACAGTGCGCTCTCGAACAGCGACAGGGTCTGCGTCTCCAGCTCGAAGCCGGTACGGGCCTTCGCGATCAGCACCCCGTAGTTCTCGAAGGGGTAGCGGCCGACCCGTGCCTCCATCCACTCGATGTGTCCGGCGGTCTTCTTCAGCCACGGCTCCAGCCGTTCCCGGTCCGCCGCGGGGACCACGTCGCGCAGCGGCAGTCCGTGCGGCCCGGTGCGGTGGACCACGGCCGAGTCGCCGATCGACACCTGGGCCAGCTCGGTGGCCATCGGGTGCAGCGTCCGGTACGTCCACGTGGTCGCACTGCCCGCCCGGCGGGCCGGCAGTGCGCCCGGCACCCCGTTGGCCACGGCCGTCATCCCGGCCGGTGCGCTCACCCGGAAGGTGAAGTACGCCTTGTCGGCGGGGTGGTCGTTGCACGGGAAGACCCGGTGCGCGGCGTCGGCCTGGTTCGCCATCGCCAGCCCGTCGTCGGTGACCACCCAGCCGCCGTCGCCGCGGCCGCGCGGGTCGCTGGTGTGCCGGACGGTGATGTGGAGGGGCAGGTCCGGCTCCACGGGCCGGGCGGGGGTCAGGACGAGGTCCTCGCCGAAGCTCGCGAAGGTGGCGGGTTCCCCGTTGACCTCGGCGGAGGCCACTTTCCCGTGGGTGAAGTCGAGGTTGACGGTTTCGAGGCGCGCGAGGCTGCGCGCGTCGATGACGGTGACCGCGTCGAGCGGGGTGCTGTTGTCCTTGTACGCGAAGGACAGGTCGTACGAGAGGACGTCGTACCCGGGGTTCCCGAGCTCGGGGAAAAGCGGGTCTCCGATGCCGAGCGCCCGGGGCGGGGGCACGACGGCGGCGACGAGGCTGAGCGAGGCCGCGGCGAGCAGGGCGGCGCGCAGGCGCGGGGAGGTGAGCTGCATCCCCCACCGCTTATCAGCGCCCGCCACGCGCCCGCGAACGGCGCGCGACGGCTCCACCCGAAAGGGGTCGGGTCACTTACGCCCGGCTGACGTCGTAGACCCCCGGCACGTCCCTCATGGCCCGCATCAGCGCCGGGAGGCCCGTCGCGTCGGGCAGTTGCAGGGTGTAGCTGTGCCGGACCCGCTGTTCGACCGGCGGCTCCACCGTCGCGGAGACCACCTCGACCCCCTCACGGGCGATGGCCTCGGTCAGATCGGCCAGCAGGTGCGGGCGGCCGAACGATTCGGCGAGCAGGGTGACCCGGCAGTCCGCGGTCGCCCGCCAGTGCACGGCGATGGGGGTCCGGCCCACCGCCCGCATCTGGGCCACCGTCGCGCAGTGGACCCGGTGCACGGTGACGGCCCCGCCGCGTACGACGAACCCCTCGACGGCATCCGGCGGCACCGGGGTGCAGCAGCCCGCGAGCCGCACGGTGGCGTCCGGCAGGTCGGCGACGGCGTTGCCCCCGCCACTGCGGAGGCCGATCACCGACAGCGGCGGCCTGGGGGCGGCGTCGGCGGGCCGGGCCCCGTCCGGGTGGGCCTCCAGCCAGCTGCTGACGGCGATCCGGGCTGCCGGGGTCTTGGCGTGGTCCAGCCAGTCGGCGGTGGGCCCCGAGGAGGCGTCGTGCGCGAGCAGGAGCTGGACGGTGTCCCCGTCGGAGAGCCGGGAGGACAGGGAGGTCAGGCGCCCGTTGACCCGGGCGCCGATACAGCCGTGGGCCGCCTCGCCGTGCTGTGCGTAGGCGGCGTCGATACAGCTGGCGCCGGCCGGCAGTCCCAGCGTGCCCCCGTCGGCACGGAACACGGTGATCTCCCGGTCCTGGGCCAGCTCCGAGCGCAGGACGTCCCAGAAGGTGTCGGGGTCGGGCGCCGACTGCTGCCAGTCGAGCAGCCGCGACAGCCAGCCGGGGCGGGTCGGGTCCACCCGTTCCTCGTCGCAGTCGGCCGCCGCGATCTGCTCCGCGGGCTCGGCCTGCTGCGGGGAGGTGTACGGATTGCCGAGCGCCACCACGCCCGCCTCGGCGACCCGGTGCATCTGCCGGGTCCGCACGATGACCTCGGCGACGTACCCCTCGGGCGTCGCGAAGGCGGTGTGCAGGGACTGGTAGAGGTTGAACTTCGGGGTGGCGATGAAGTCCTTGAACTCGGAGATGACCGGGGTGAAGCAGGTGTGCAGCTCCCCCAGCACGGCGTAGCAGTCCGCGTTCTCCCCGACGAGGACCAGCAGGCGGCCGAAGTCGGAGCCGCGCAGCTCCCCGCGCTTGAGGGAGATGCGGTGCACGGAGACGAAGTGCCGGGGCCGTACGACCACCTCTGCGGCGATGCCCGCTTCGCGCAGGACGGACCGTACCGAGTCGGCGATGGCGGGCAGGGGGTCGCGCTCGCCCGCGTGGGCCGCGATGAGGGCACGGGTGTGCTCGTACTCCTCGGGGTGCAGGATCGCGAAGACGAGGTCTTCCAGCTCGGTCTTCAGGGCCTGTACGCCGAGCCGTTCGGCGAGCGGGATGAGGACGTCGCGGGTGACCTTGGCGATGCGTGCCTGTTTCTCGGGCCGCATCACGCCGAGGGTGCGCATGTTGTGCAGTCGGTCGGCGAGCTTGATGGACATCACGCGGACGTCGTTGCCGGTGGCGACGAGCATCTTGCGGAAGGTCTCGGGCTCGGCGGCGGCGCCGTAGTCGATCTTCTCGACCTTGGTGACGCCGTCGACGATGAAGCAGACCTCGTCGCCGAACTCCTCGCGGACCTGATCGAGGGTCACGTCGGTGTCCTCGACGGTGTCGTGGAGGAGCGAGGCCGTCAAAGTGGTGGTTTCGGCGCCCAGTTCGGCCAGGATGAGCGTCACGGCGAGCGGATGTGTGATGTACGGCTCACCGCTCTTGCGCATCTGGCCGCGGTGCGAGGTCTCTGCGAGCAGGTACGCGCGGCGCAGGAGCGACAGGTCCGCGTCGGGGTGATGGGCGCGGTGCGCCTCGGCGACATGGCCGATGGCGTCCGGCAGCCGGTCCCGGGGCGTGGGGCCGAGCAGCGCAGCGCGTCCGAGTCGTCGCAGGTCAAGCCTGGTCCGGCCGCGTCTGCGAAGTTCGGGGAGCGCTTCGGGACGTGCTTCGGGGTTCGTGGCCTCTGCACTCATGGGCACCTCCGACGGCTTCGACCGGCGGTGGTGGGCATGGGGTGCGCCCGCAGGGCCGGTGCCTGATGCTACCGACCCCACCACGTGGCGCAGTCCACCTCTCGCTCAGCGTGAAACGGATCACCCATTAGAGGGAAGCTTCAGGCGAAAGCCGTTTCGGTGAGCCAGGCCGGATCGAACTCGCCCTCGGCCACGATCACGGCGGGTCCGGTCATCTCGATCCGCCCGTCGGGGTGCTCGGTGATGACCAGGGTGCCGCCGGGCAGATCGACGGTGTACGTGACGGGCGCGCCGGTGACGGCCGGGTCGGCGCCGTCGCGGCGGATGGCGGCCACGGCGACCGCGCAGGCGCCGGTGCCGCAGGAGCGGGTCTCGCCGGAGCCGCGCTCGTGCACGCGCATGGCGACGTGCCGGGGGCCGCGGTCGACGACGAACTCGACGTTGACACCGGTCGGGTAGGCGGACGCCGGGCTGTACGGGGGCGGGTCCAGCAGCTTCCCGGCATCGTCCAGGCTGTCAACGAAGGCCACCGCGTGCGGGTTCCCCATGTTGACGTTGCGCGCGGGCCAGGAACGGTCCCCGACGGAGACGGTGACCTCGCCCTCGGGCAGCTCGGCGCGGCCCATGGAGACGGTCACGTCGCCGGTCTTGTCGAGGTGCACCCGCTTGACTCCGCCGCGGGTGGCGACGGCCAGGTCGCCCGGCTCCACGTGCCCGGCGTGCTGGAGGTAGCGGGCGAAGACGCGGACGCCGTTGCCGCACATCTCGGCGATGGAGCCGTCGCTGTTGCGGTAGTCCATGAACCACTCGGCCTCGCCGGCCAGGTGCGCCGCCTCGGGGTGCGCGGCGGAGCGCACGACGTGCAGCACGCCGTCAGCGCCGATCCCGGCCCGCCGGTCGCACAGCCGCGCGACGGCGGAGGCCGGCAGGTCGATGGCGTTGTCCGGGTCCGGGACGATCACGAAGTCGTTCTCGGTGCCGTGGCCCTTGAGGAAGGAGAGGCTGGTCTGCGTCACCCGCCCATGGTACCGAGCCGGCGCCCGCCACAGCCGGGCCGCCCCGCTACCGGAGCCGGGCCACCCGGTACACCGCGAGCGCTACGACACCCAGCGCGACCAGCGCGTACAGCAGGGCGAGGCGCCAGTCGGGCCGCTGCCCCGAGCCGCGGGCCGGGAGCCCCGGCAGGGCGTAGCCCACCCGGCGCGCGGCCATCAGGCCCCAGCCGCCCGCGCAGCAGCTGATGAGGAACCCGAGCATGGCGACGACCGCTCCGCCGTCGCCGAACTCGAAGGCGAGCGGGAAGGCGAACATCAGGGATCCGGCGGCGGCCAGCATGACGATGGGGGCGATCTGCCAGAGCCTCAGCCGGCGCTGCGGGCGCAGTTCCACCTCGAAGGCGGGGGCGGCGGCCGCCTCCGCCTCGGCGGAGTCCGGCGCGTCCGGGCCGTCGGGGGTCAGCCGCGCGGGATCCGCGGGCAGCCCCAGTCCGAGGCCGGCGTCGGCGTCCGCGGGCAGTGCCAGCCCGTCGGTGAGCCCGTCGGCGTCCACCGGCGCTCCGCCGGACAAGCCGTCGCCGCCGGCGGCGGCGCTGTGAAGCATCGGGTCCGCTTCCCGTCGGGTGTCGTCCCGACCGGTGTCACGAGGGCCGGCCTCCATCGCCACGCGCCCTCCCCACTTGGACTTCGTACGCCGTCGTTCACCGCCGGTGACGGCACCGTCGGAAGTTTGATGATGGCACGCCGTCAGGCCCGGGACGGGCGTGCGGGGCGTCCCGATGCCATCACGTGATCAGGCTGTGACCGCTCGTTCGACCAACGACTGCGCGAGTCCGGCGAGTTCTCCCCGGTCCTCGGCGGCCCCGCTGAGCCAGTGCACCCTCGGGTCCCGGCGGAACCACGAGTCCTGCCTGCGGGCGAACCGCTTGGTGGCGCGGACCGTCTCGGCGCGCGCCTCCTCCTGCGTGCACTCCCCGGCGAGGGCGCTCAGCACCTGCTGGTAGCCGAGCGCCCTGGAGGCGGTGACTCCGCCGCGCAGGCCGGCGGCCTCCAGCGTGCGGACCTCGTCCACCAGCCCGTCTTCCCACATCCGGTCCACGCGCAGCGCGATCCGCTCGTCGAGCTCGGGCCGGGCCACGTCCACGCCGATCTGGACCGTGTCGTAGACGGACTCGTGGCCGGGCAGGTTGGCGGTGAACGGCCGTCCGGTGATCTCGATGACCTCCAGCGCGCGCACGATGCGGCGGCCATTGCTGGGCAGGATCGCCTGCGCGGCGGCCGGGTCGGCGGCGGCGAGGCGGGCGTGCAGGGCGCCGGGGCCGCGCAGGGTGACCTCGGCCTCCAGGCGGGCCCGGACCTCGGGGTCGGTGCCGGGGAACTCCATGGCGTCGAGCGCGCCGCGGACGTAGAGGCCGGAACCGCCGACGAGGACCGGCGTACGGCCCTGGGCGAGCAGCTTGTCGATCTCGACGCGGGCGAGGCGCTGGTACTCGGCGACGCTCGCCGTCTCGGTGACGTCCCAGATGTCGAGGAGGTGGTGCGGGACCCCTCCGCGCTCCTCGGTCGTCAGTTTGGCGGTACCGATGTCCATCCCCCGGTACAGCTGCATCGAGTCGGCGTTGACGACTTCGCCGTCGAAATGACGGGCCAGGGCTACGCCCAGATCGGACTTTCCGGCTGCGGTGGGTCCTACGACGGCGATGACCCGCGGGGCGGGGGCTGCTTTCCTCACCGCACCAGTCTCGCAGCCCCTCGTCAAGGCATCGCCATGTACCCGATCGAGCTACGTGACGGGGCCGGGCCGGGGTCGTTGCCTTGGCGGGGTTCCGGCCGGGCGTGCGCCCGCCGTACGGCGGCCCGCCCACGGCGGAACTTCACTCACACGAGTAACGTTATAGGAGTAGACATGGGCATTTTGGACCGGCTTCTCGGCCGTAAGACCCAGGCGACGACCGAAGAGGCCGTTTCCGCGGATCTGACGGCGGAGTCCGCGACGGCCGACGAGGCCGGGACCGAGCAGGCTGTGGCGGAGGAGAGCGCGGTGGAAGCCGTCGAGATCCCGAAGCAGCAGTCGGCTGAGGTCAGCGCGGACAGCGAGGCCGCAGAGGGTGCCCGTACGTAGCCTCGCTATTGGAAGGTGACCCATGGGCCTGCTGGACAATCTGAAGGCCAAGCTCGCGCCCGCCAAGGACAAGGTCGGCGACCTCGCTGCTCAGCACGAGGGCAAGATCACCCAGAATCTGGAGAAGGTGGCCAAGGCCGTCGACTCCAAGACCAAGGGCAAGTACAGCGGCCAGATCTCTAGCGGCGCGGACAAGGCGAAGGACGCCCTGGGCAAGATCGCGCACAAGGACGCACCCGGCGGGCCGACGCCGCCGGCCGCTTCCTGACGCGGTCCCGGAAGTGCGGAAGGGGCGCGGCACCACTCGGTGCCGCGCCCCTTCTGCGTTCCTCCGCGGCGCCCTGCTACGACCAGGCCGCGACGAAGTACCCGACCCCGTACGGGGCGTCCTCGTAGAGCAGCCGCCCTTCGAGCCCGGCGCCCTCGGCGGCGCCCGCGAGGACCTGCCAGGGGGCCCGGCCGGCGGCCTGGAGCTCGGCGGCGAGTCCCGGGTCGAGGGCGGTGAGCGCGGGCAGGTCGGCGGCGCCGAGGGCGCGGGCGGCCTCGGCGTCGAAGGCGGCGGCGCGTTCGTCGAGGTATCCGGGGGCCTTGAGGGAGCGGCAGGCGCTGCCGTCACCCATGACGAGCAGGGCGACCCGGTCCTCGCGTGCGGCGAGCTCCCGGCCGGCCTCCAGGCACCCCTCGGTGTCCAGCTGTCCGGCGACCCCGAACCCCTCCGGGGACGCGGCGCCCCAGTCGGCCCGGCCGAGCAGCCAGGCCCCGACGGCGAGCGGGGTGGGCAGCAGGCGCGGGCCCTCTTCGCCCTCGCCCAGCCGTACGTCGGCTCCGGCGCCGAATCCGCGGAAGGTGCCGCGGGCGCCCGGGGGGTACGCACCGTGGTGGTCCGGGTCGCAGGCTCCGACCACGACGAGCAGATCGGGCCGGGAGGCGGCGAGCACGGACAGCGCGTCGGAACACGCGGTGCGGGCGTCGCCGAGTTCGGCGGCGGCTCCCGTGGCGAGCTCCGGCAGGAGCATCGGCGGGGCGGGGCAGACGGCGGCGGCTACGAGCATGATCCGCAGCGTAGCCGCCGATGCTTTTTTGCGCGTGCCTCGCGCCGATCGGCGCCGGCGCGTTAGGAGGGGGCGGCGCAGCCCGACGTCATCACCGGGAGCGGAGCCGGGACGCCCAGGGTCGGGATGCCGAGGAGGACGCCCTTCGGCTGCGCCGGAGCCGCGTTGCGCTTCTCCCACGCGTCGCCCGCACGGGTCCGGCGTACCGCCCCCGTCGGGCCCTCCGCGAGGAGGTGGTGCGGAGCCGCGTAGGTGATCTCCACGGTCACCACGTCACCGGGACGGACCTCTTCCTCCGGCTTGGTGAAGTGCACCAGGCGGTTGTCGGGGGCCCGCCCGGACAGCCGGTGCGTGGCCCCGTCCTTGCGGCCTTCGCCCTCCGCGACCATGACCTCCAGGGTCCGGCCGACCTGCTTCTTGTTCTCGTCCCAGGAGATCTCCTCCTGGAGGGCGACCAGGCGCATGTACCGCTCCTGGACGACCTCCTTGGGGATCTGCCCCTCCATGTCGGCGGCCGGGGTCCCGGGGCGCTTGGAGTACTGGAAGGTGAAGGCGTTCGCGAAGCGCGCCTCGCGCACCGCGTGCATGGTCTGCTGGAAGTCCTCCTCCGTCTCGCCGGGGAAGCCCACGATGATGTCGGTGGAGATCGCGGCGTGCGGGATGGAGGCGCGGACCTTCTCGATGATGCCGAGGAAGCGCTCCTGGCGGTACGAGCGGCGCATCGCCTTCAGGATCGTGTCCGATCCGGACTGCATGGGCATGTGCAGCTGCGGCATGACGTTGGGGGTCTCGGCCATCGCCGCGATCACGTCGTCGGTGAAGTCGCGCGGGTGCGGGGAGGTGAAGCGGACCCGCTCCAGGCCCTCGATGGCGCCGCAGGCGCGCAGCAGCTTGGAGAAGGCCTCGCGGTCGCCGAGGTCGGAGCCGTAGGCGTTGACGTTCTGGCCGAGGAGGGTGATCTCGGAGACGCCCTCGGCGACGAGTGCCTCGACCTCGGCGAGGATGTCGCCGGGACGGCGGTCCTCCTCCTTGCCGCGCAGCGCCGGGACGATGCAGAAGGTGCAGGTGTTGTTGCAGCCCACCGAGATCGACACCCAGGCGGCGTACGCGGACTCGCGCCGGGTCGGGAGCGTGGAGGGGAAGGCCTCCAGCGACTCGGCGATCTCGATCTGCGCCTCTTCCTGGATGCGCGCGCGCTCCAGCAGGACGGGCAGCTTGCCGATGTTGTGCGTGCCGAAGACCACGTCGACCCAGGGGGCGCGGGCCACGATCGTGTCGCGGTCCTTCTGCGCGAGGCAGCCGCCGACGGCGATCTGCATGCCGGGGCGCTTGGTCTTCATCGGCGCGAGCCGGCCGAGGTTGCCGTAGAGCTTGTTGTCGGCGTTCTCGCGGACGGCGCAGGTGTTGAACACGACGACGTCGGCGTCGCCGTCGGAGCCCTGGGGCGCGCGGACGTACCCGGCGTCCTCCAGCAGGCCGGACAGCCGCTCGGAGTCGTGCACGTTCATCTGACAGCCGTACGTCCGGACCTCGTACGTTTTCACAACAGTCGCCTCGCCGCTCTCGGTGCTCACCCAGCAAGGGTACGGGTCGGGCGTGGCGGCCCGGGCCGGGCGTGGGCCGGAGCGGGCCGGGCGGGCCCGTCGGGCCGTGACAGGACGGCGGGTCGGTGGCAGGATCGCGGCCATGCCTCTCGTACCGCCCCGGATCAGCAGGCGCCGTGCCCTGCGGGCCCTGGTGGCCGTACTGGCCGTGCTCTGCGCCCTCGTCTGGTGGCTGCGGCCCTTCGGCCGGCCGGAGGTCACGGGCGGGATCACCCTCAGCACGGGCGTCCAGAACGGGGTCTACCACCGCTACGGCCTGCTGCTGGAGAAGGCTCTCGCCGAGGACGTGCCCGAGTTGCGGGTCCGGCTGAAGACCAGCGAGGGCTCGCAGCAGAACCTGCAGCGGGTGGCCGCGGGCGAGGCCGACTTCACGGTGGCCACGGCCGACGCGGTGGCCAAGTACCAGGTCGACCGGAAGCCCGGCGCGGAGCGGCTGCGCGCCCTGGCCCGCCTCTACGACGACTACGTCCAGCTCGTGGTGCCCGCCGGTTCGCCCGTCCAGACCACCCGGGACCTGCGGGGCAAGCGGGTCGCCGTCGGCCAGGAGGGCTCGGGGGTACGGCTCATCTCGGAGCGGATGCTCACGGCGGCGGGACTGGACCCGGTGCGCGACGTCACCCCGGTGGCCATCGGCATCGACAAGGTGCCCGCGGAGCTGGAGGCCGGCCGGATCGACGCCTTCTTCTGGTCGGGCGGGCTGCCGACCGCTGCCGTGATGGAGCTCTCGGAGCGGTTCGAGATCCGGCTCGTGCAGCTCGGCGACCTGGTGGAGGCGCTCCAGGCCAGCGGCAGCCCCGCGCGGTACTACCGGGCGGCGGTGATGCCCCAGGACGCCTACGCCCGGGCCCGCAACACCTCTTCGGTGTCCACCGTGGCGGTGCCGAACCTGCTGGTGACCCGGGAGGACGCGGGGGCCGAGCTCACGGAGCAGTTCACCCGCACGGTGATCGACAGCCGGGACAAGATCGGGCGCGCGGTGCACGCCGCCCAGCTCGTGGACCTGCGGACGGCGATCTACACCGATCCCCTGCAACTGCACGAGGGCGCGGCCCGCTACTACCGCTCCGTCAAGCCCTGACCCACCGGCTCCACGGCCTCACGACGGCAGCAGCATCGTCGCCGCCGCCGCGGCCCCGATCAGGCCCGCGTGGGTGCCCAGCGTCGCCGGGACGACCTGGAGGTCCTTGACGAAGGACAGGGTCGCGTACGAGGCCAGGTGCGCCCGGACCGGCCCGAAGAGGGTGTCGCCGGATGCTGCGACCCCGCCTCCGATGACGGCGATGTCGGTCTCGACGAGGGTGGCGGTGGCGGCGATGGCCGCGGCCAGCGCCCGGCCCGCGCGGTCGAAGGCGGCCAGGGCGACGGGATCGCCCGCGGCAGCTGCGGCGGCCACCCCGGCCGCGGTGGCGTCCCCGGCCGGGACCCACCCCTGGGCCAGGGCCCAGGCCGCGATGGCGGTCCCGGAGGCGAGGGACTCCACGCAGCCGCGGCCGCCGCAGGCGCAGGGCTCCCCGTCGAAGGCGACGCTGATGTGGCCGATGTGTCCCGCGTTCCCGGTGGGGCCGGGGTGCAGCTGGTTGTTCAGGACGAGTCCGCCGCCGACGCCGGTGGAGACCACCATGCAGAGGGCGTTGGCGTGCCCGCGAGCGGCGCCGAGCCAGTGCTCGGCGGCGGTCATCGCCACCCCGTCGCCGGCCAGCACCGTCGGGATCCGCAGCCCGTGCCGCGCGAGCTCGGCGTCCACCCGGGCCTGCACGGGGAAGCCCCGCCAGGCGCCGATGTTGACCGGGCTGACCGTGCCGCGCGCGGTGTCCACCGGCCCCGCGCTGCCGATCCCGCACCGGACGGCCGAGCCCCACAGCGGGGACTTCGCCAGCTCCGCGACGACCTCCGCGACGGCGGCGAAGACCGTGTCCCCGTCGGCGCCGCGCGGGGTGGGCCGGCGGGTGGTGGCCGTCATGGCGCCCTCGGAGTCCACCAGCGCTCCGGCGATCTTCGTACCGCCGATGTCGATCGCGACCGTCGGGCCGGAGTCGCCCGGCGCACCGGCGCGGGGGGCGGGGAATGCGGAGGTGGGGGTGGGAGTGGTCACGGTGGCGCTCCAGGAAGGGGTCGGTTTCAGTATGCGGCCGGCGGCGGAGCCGTACTCTCGCGGGGCTCCAGCCTGGGCCGCTCGCTCTCGCGGGACCTCGGCGGGCCCCCCGCGAGGAGGGCGAGGAGCTCTTCGGCGGCGAGGCGGCCGAAGCCGGCGGTATCGCGGACCAGGGCGGTGAGCCGGGGACGGGTGACCCGGCAGAGCGCGGAGTCGTCCCAGGCGACGACCGAGAGGCTGCCGGGGACCGGGATGCCCAGCTCGGCGGCCACGGCCACGCCGGCCACCGCCATCACGTCGTTGTCGTAGACGATCGCGGTCGGCGGCGCGTCCTCGGCGAGGATCCGCCGGGTGGCCTGCGCCCCCTCGGCGTCGGAGTAGTCGGTGGTGACCGAGCGCACCTGTCCGGGGGCCAGGCCCAGCCGCTCGGCCTCGGCGCGCAGCGAGGCGATCCGGCGCTCGGTGTGGGCGAGTCCGGGCATTCCCGCGACGTGCGCGATGCGGCGGTGGCCGAGCCCGTACAGGTGGTCGAGCACCTCCGCCATGGCGCCGCCGTCGTCGGCCCGGACGACGGACAGGGCGGTGGGGGCAGCCGAGGCGGGGGAAGCGGAGTCGGGAGAAGCGGTGGCCGGTCCCGTCTCCCCCACCGTGACGGCCGGCAGGGCGAGCTGTTCGAGCAGGGCCGGGCGCGGGTCGTCGGTCCTCGGGTCCACGACGACGACCCCGTCGACGCGCCGCTCGGCCCACCAGCGGCGGTAGACGGCGCATTCGGCGTCGAGGTCCTCGACCACCTGGAAGAGCAGGGCGATCCGGCCGGCGGCCAGGACCTCCTGGATGCCGGAGACCAGTTGGAGGAAGAAGGACTCGACGCCGAGGGTGTGCGCGGGCCGGGCGAGCACCAGGCCGACCGCGCCGGACTGTTCGCCGGACAGGGCGCGGGCGGCGCTGTTGGGCTGCCAGCCGAGCTCCTCGGCGACCTGCCGGATGCGGGCGCGGGTGTCCTGGGAGACCCCGGGCCGGTCGTTGAGCGCGAAGGAGACGGCGCTCTCCGACACCCCGGCCTGGCGGGCGATGTCCTTGATGGTGGGTCTGCGGGCCATGGCCTGTCTCATCCCTCGCTGACGTGGACGGCAATGGCCGGACCGTACGCGATCCTGCCCTGGCAGACCGCCTTGACCACGACCCAGTACTCCCCGGCGGGGGTGCCCAGCGGGGGCCGCACCTCGAACACGGCCTCCGTCTCGCCGTCCGCCGGGACCTCGACGGGCAGGACGGCGGGGCCCGTCAGCTCCCAGGTCCCGAACGGGGAGACGGCGTACGCCTGCCCCGTCAGGGCGCTGCGGATGCCCGTGGAACCGATCCGTGCCCGTACGGGGGCCCGCCCGCCGGGGGCGACGGTGACGGTGTCGGTGCCGCTGCCCACGGGCTCCGGCGCGGCCACCCACAGCCCGGCCGGAGCCCCGGCCGGGCCGCCGGGGACGGTGACGGTGAGTACGTCCTCGAAGGTGCCCGCCGGGGTGGTGGCGAGGATCCGGACCAGGTGTTCGCCGGGTTCCGCGTCGGTGGCGGGCGCCACGGCGAGCGGGAAGGAGACGTGTCCGCCGGGCGGGAGCTCGTGCTGCCGCCGGGTCCAGGAGGTGGTCCAGCCCTCCGGCGCCCGGACCTCCAGCCCGACCGGGCCGCAGGCCGCCCGTCCGTGGGCGGCGAGGGTGACCGTGGCCTCGGCGGGGATCCCGTCACACGTCACGGTGTACGGGGCGTCGCCGAGCGGAGCCGTCCCGGTGTTGTGCAGCCAGTAGCGGCTGAACACCGGCTGGTGCGGCTCCCGTTCGCCCTGGCGCAGCGGCATGCCGGATTCCGTGAGCAGCAGGAGCGTGGTCGTCGCGGCGCCCTGGACCTGCCCCTCGAAGAAGCCGGTGGGCCGGTCCAGCAGATCGGCCTCGGCGGCCGGATCCGTCGGCCACAGGGTCTCGGCCATCGCCGGGCGGCCGTGCGTCTCGCGCAGCCGGACGGCGAGGTCGCTCCGGTCGGCGGAGCCCTCGGCCCGCTTCACCGTCTCGATCAGCACCCGGTCGGCCGGCTCCACGCCGAGCAGCGAGCGCGCCGGCGGCCGGGGGCCCGCTCCGGGGGCCGCCGTGACGGCGGTGAGCGGCTTGTTGAACTCCCTTCCGCGGCGCACCAGGTCCACCGCCCGCCAGTCCCCGGAGCCCGCGACCAGCGTGTGCTCGAAGACGTGGGTCCAGTGCTGGAGCTGGAAGGAGCTGCCGTCGGGCGCGGTGCGCCGCGGCGGGTCCATCCACTCCCCGCTCGGGCGGCCGGTGCAGGACCGCATCAGGGTGCTGTGCAGCCGCCCGGTGGTGTCGACGGCGAAGCTGGGCGTGCCGCGCACCAGGATCCCGACGGTGCGGTCGGCGTACGGCTCCTCGTGCGGGCACGGCTCCTCGTGCGGGTACGGCTCCGCGTGCGGGTACGGCTCCGCGTGCGGGTACGCCGTCCCGTGCACGCCCGCTGCGGTCGCCTCGCCCGCTCCGCCCGCCGGAGCCACGGCGTCGATCCGGCCCGACGCTGCCACCGCCCGCGCGAGCTGCGCCGGCGGCCCGGCGTGGACCAGGACCGGCAGGTCGCGCGGGCCCGTCAGGTCGCAGCCGGGGGTCCAGAGCGAGCGGAGCCCCGCCCGGGCCGCCACCCAGACCTGCCCGTGTTCCCGTAGGGCTGCTCGCAGGGCCTTCTCGTCGGCGGGACCGGCCGACTCCAGCAGCGCCGCCGTGAAGGTGTTCTGCTCGGGGCCGCCGAGTGCGATGCGGAAGTCGGGCAGGCTGCTGTCCACCGCCAGGTCGCCCCAGCGCGGCCCGGCCGCCCGGGCCGGGGTCGCGGTGACCCCGCGGCGGCCCAGGGCGGTGACCAGCTCGCGCAGGCCCTCCGGGGCGCCCGCGTCCGGGAGGACGATCTCCGCCGCGCCCAGGGCCCGGCCGCCGGGCCCGGTCATCGGCGCCGACAGCGCGAACCAGTTCAGGCAGGGGCTGTCGAGGGTCCAGGGGGCCCGGGTGTGGTCGGCCCCGGTGTCCGCCTCGGGGAAGGCGAACCCGCGCCCCACCGCGGAGGCGGCCGTCTCGGCGACGGGCAGCGCCCCGGGCACGTCGGCCGGGATCCGCAGCCGCAGCACCTGGTCGGAGCCTTCGAAGTCGTGCACCGTCGTGGTGAGTTCCACCCGGTCCAGGCCGTCCCACAGGGTGGTGGTCCGGGTCCAGCGGACGGGCCCGGTCCGCCCGGTGGCCACGATGCGCGAACCGAGCGGCCCGCGCTCCGAGCGGCAGGACTCGGCGGGCGCGGCGCCCGAACCGGTGCCCGGCCCCTTGGGCAGCAGGTGCCAGGGCCCCTCTTCGAAGTAGGGGTGCTTGTCGTACTCCTCCTGTACGACCAGCTCGTCCACCTCGCCGGGGGTGAGGAGCTCCTGCCCGGTGCGCCGGTCCAGCAGCCGGGCCAGGCCCCCGCCGCGCGCGGGATCGGCCTCGGCGCGCAGGAACTCGTTCTCCACGGCGTGCCCGGGCGCGGGCTCCCACCCGCCCGAACGCGGCTGCTCCGACGCCGCGAGCCACCAGGTGCGGTGGCCGAGCGAGGGCACGTCCTCGGCGAGGAAGGCCACCTCGGCGGTCCCGCCGGCGACGGCCTCGACGTGCACGGACGCTGCCCGGCCCGCCTCGTCCAGCACGGCGATCAGGCCGGCGTCGCGGTCGTCGGCGAGGCCGAGCGCCGCCAGGTCGACCCGGGTGCGGACCAGGTCGGTGCGCGTCCACGAGACCGGATTGTGCACGGTGACGGCGAGCTGCCCCGGGCCCCGGGTGTCGGCCGCGGCGGTGAGCGCGGCGAGCGCCTCCTCCCGTACGCCGGCGGCCAGTTCGCGGGCCTCGCGCCAGGTGGGGAGCAGGTCGAGGTACACCTGATCGGAGAAGGTCCCGGTGACGGCGTCGTGATGGGCGGCGTGCAGCAGGTGGCGCCAGGCCTTGGACAGGGTCTGCTCGGGGTAGGAGGTCAGGCCTTCGGCGCAGGCGAGGGCGGCGAAGGTCTCGGCCTGTTCGAGGAGGTTCTCGGCGTCCCGGTGCGCCTGTTTCACGTCGGCGTAGGTGACGTCCTTGCCGGTGTAGACCGGGCCCATCTCCCGGGTGACCGGCAGCGGTTGCTCGCCGCGCGCCGCGAGCTCGGCCCGGACCGCGTCGAAGTGGGCGCGCGGGCCGGTGTGTTCCATGCGCGGCCAGCAGTAGCGGCGGTTCCAGGCGTGCTGTACGTCCAGGCCCCAGCGGTGCGGCCAGGAGAAGTCGGTGCCCATCGGGATCAGGACGTTCTTCGTCGCGGCGGCGGTGCGCAGCAGCTCGTACAGGTCCAGCAGCTGTTCGGCGGCGGCCTCGGCGTCCGGTGCCTGGTGGGAGAACCAGCCCGCGGAGTAGTGCGCGGGCAGGTAGTGCAGGAGGAGGCCCTCTCCGCCGGGGGCGATCCACTCGTACTCGGCGGGCAGCTGCATGGCGGCGGGGGCGCGCAGCTCGTCGCCCCAGGTGTCCATCATCGGGCCCCACTGGTGGTGGGGCCCACGGGCGAGGACGGCGGAGTCGAGTCCGGCGCCGGCCATCAGCGCGGGGAAGGAGGGGTCGTGGCCGAAGACGTCGAGCTGCCAGGCGGTGCGCGGGTCGGCGCCGAGGGTGCCGCGGTGCAGGGCGAGGCCGTGGACGGCGGAGCGGATGGTGGTTTCGGCGGAGGTGAGGTTGGTGGAGGGCTCGTTGTAGGTGCCGCCGACGATCTCCACGCGGCCTTCCGCGATGAGCGCGCGCAGTTCGGCGCGTTCGGCGGGGTGGGTGTCCCAGTAGGGCTTGAGGTAGTCGACCTCGGAGAGCACGAAGCGGTACGCCGGGTCCTCGCGCGCCTGCTGGAGGTGGAGCGGGATCAGGGTGAAGGCCGGGACGCCGGTGTACTCCCAGCCGCGCTCGGCCTCGCCGGGCTTCGGCGGGGTGTCCCACAGGGCGGTGTAGGCGGCCTGGGTGTTCCACCACATGGGGTCGTAGTGGAAGTGCGGGACCAGGCGGACGGTCCAGCCGGGCTCGGCGACGACGAGCTCGAAGGGCAGCTCCGCGAGCGGGCGCCCGTCGGGGGTGGTGACGCGGACGGTGGCGGGCAGGACGGTCCCGGGTGCGGCGCCGCGGGTGCGGACGGCGACCTCGACGGTGGACTCCGGGACGGGCCGGGGGCCGGACCCGGCCAGATCGGCGCGGGCGTCCGTACCGGCGCAGGCCTCGGCGGTGTCGGCCCGCACGATGCGGGGGTGCGGGGTGGCGATGCCCTCGCCGTGCACCGCCACGTGCAGCGGGCCGGCCGGGCGGGCCCTGCGGATGCGCACCCGGACGATCTGCGCGGGGGTTTCCGGCGGGCCGGCGAAGAGGGCCGGGGTGGTGACCGAGGTGACGGTAATTCCGCTGTCCATTTCCGCACACTTCCTTGTGTGACAACACCGCTCATCAACAACTAAACCGCATTAGTATCCTTAGCTTCCGGCGGCTTGAACCCTACTGTCAACGGGACTGAAGCGCATAAGTACCAGCGTCCGCGAGATCAGGACTTTCATCCCGCCAAGTCGGGACGTTCGGAGATAAGGATGCTGTTGACTTATCCCCCGCGCAGGCGGCAGGTTGTGGGCATCCCGCGAATTCCCCCTGAACTCCAGGACCCTTCATGCACGACGGCAACGCCGCCCCCGCATCCGCTCCGGCCCCCGGACCCGCCCCGGCTCCGGCCCCCGCATCCGCCCGTCCGGCCCCCGCACCCGCCGCCCGCGCCCTGCGTTTCGGCGCCAACTACACGCCGACGCGCGGCTGGTTCCACCACTGGCTCGACTTCGACCTCGACGAGGTCAAGGCCGACCTCGACTCGATCGCCGGCCTCGGCCTGGACCACGTGCGGGTCTTCCCGCTGTGGCCGGTCTTCCAGCCGAACCGGACGCTCATCCGGCCGCGCGCCGTCGAGCAGCTCGTCGCGCTCGCCGACGCGGCCGCCGACCGCGGGCTCGACGTCAACGTGGACGGGCTGCAGGGGCACCTGTCGAGCTTCGACTTCCTGCCCGCGTGGACCGGCACCTGGCACCGGCGCAACATCTTCAGCGATCCGCAGGTGGTCGCCGGGCAGGAGGAGTACCTGCGCACGCTGGCCGCCGCCCTCGCCGACCGGCCGAACTTCCTGGGCATGACGGTCGGCAACGAGATCAACCAGTTCTCCGACGATCCGCACCCCTCCCCCGACCGGATCACCCAGGAGCAGGCGGGGCGCTGGCTGGAGCGGATGCTCGCCGCCTGCGAGGCGGGCGCGCCGGGCCGCATGCACCTGCACGCCGAGTACGACGCCGCCTGGTACCAGGACGGCCACCCCTTCACCGTGGCCCAGGCGGCCCGTCTGGGCGCCGCGACCGCCGTGCACTCCTGGGTGTTCAACGGCACCGCCCAGCGGCACGGCCGCACCGGTACGGCGACCGAGCACCACGCCGCCTACCTGATCGAGCTCTCCAAGGCCTGGGCCCGCGATCCGCACCGGCCGGTCTGGCTCCAGGAGGTGGGCGCGCCCGCGCCGCTGATCCAGCCCGAGCACGCCGCCTCCTTCACCGAGGCGACCGTGACGAACGCCCTGGACTGCCCCGGCCTGTGGGGCGTGACCTGGTGGTGCTCGCACGACGTGTCCCGGGAGCTCGCGGACTTCCCCGAGCTGGAGTACGGGCTCGGCCTGCTCACCAACGACCGCCGGACCAAACCCGCCGGAGAGGTGATCGCCAGGATCACCGAGGAGTGGCGGGGCCGCGAGCACCGCCCGGCCGTGCGCAGGACCGCGCTCGCCGTGGACGTCGGCGGCGCCGAGTCCGCGCCGAACCGCTCGGCGTGCGCCCCCGGCGGGGCCTTCTTCGAGGCCTGGGCGGCGCTCACCGCCCAGGGGGTCCGGCCGGCCGTGGTCCTGGCGGAGCTGGCCGGGGACGCGGAGCACCTGGCCGCGCGCGGCATCACCGAGGTACTGCACGTGTCCGACGTCCCCGCCCGGGCCTGACCGGCCCCTACCGAGGAGATCCCTCATGTCCGAGACCGACAACGGCGTCGATCCTCGAACCACGCACCACCGCGGCTCCCCCCGCCCCGCCTCCCCGCGCCCGACCCGGCGCGGCATGCTGCTCGCCGGAGCCGGGGCGGGCGCGGCCACCCTGCTCGGCGCGACCGCCTCCCCCGCGGTGGCCGCCCCGGCCGCCGCCCCCGCCTCCCCCGCCGACTCCCCCGCGTCGGCCGGACCGCCCGCGGACCTGTCCCCGTACGCCTCGTACTGGTTCCCGGACTCGCTGCCCGCCGGGACCCCGGGGCCCGGGATCACCTGGCGCTCCCTCATGCGGTGGACCCCCGAGTCCGACCCCGATCTGGCCCACAACACCGCGACCGTGCCGCTGGCGCCCCGCTTCACCCCGGTGCCGCCGAACGGCACGGCCCGGGCCGGCCAGGCCCGTATCGCCTCGCTCGTCTCCTTCGGGAACACGGCCGGCAATCCGGCCCAGGGTTCCGCGACCGCCGACTACTACGCCCTCGGCCACTGGGCGTACATCGACGAGCTCGTCTTCTGGGGCGGCTCCTCCGGCGAGGGCATCGTGCTCGCCCCGAACGCGCCCGTCACCGACGCCGCGCACCGCAACGGCGTGCGGGTGATGGGCAACGTGTTCCTGCCGCCCGTGCCCTACGGCGGCGACCTCCAGTGGACCCGCGACCTGGTCCAGCGGGACTCCCTCGGCCGGTTCCCGGTCGCCGAGAAGCTGGTGGAGGTGGCGCGGGCGTACGGGTTCGACGGCTGGTTCGTCAACGCCGAGACCGAGGGCGGCGACAGCGAACTCGCCGCCCGGATGCGGCAGTTCCTGCGCGCCCTGCGCGCCGCCGGTGAACCGCACGGCCTCGGCATCACCTGGTACGACGCGATGAACTCCACCGGCAGGGTCGGCTGGCAGGGCGCGCTCAACGAGCTCAACCAGGAGTTCTACGAGGACCGCCGCGGCAAGGTCGCGGACACGGTGTTCGTGGACTTCCGCTGGACCCCGGAGAAACTCGCCGCCTCCGGCGACCTCGCCGACCGGCTCGGCCGCAGCCGCCACGAGCTGTGGGCGGCCGTGGACACGGAGTCCCACGGCTGGAACTCCGGGGTGGACTGGGACGCGATCGTCCCGCGCGGCCAGGACCACATCGTCTCGTACGGCTTCTACCGCCCCGAGTGGACCCGCAACCACCTCACCGACCGCTCCCCCGGCGCCTTCCACCGCGCCGACGACCGGTTCTGGACGGGCGCCTCCCTGGACCCCGCCCACCCCTCCGCCGAGGACATCTGGCGCGCCCCCGCCACCGTCGTCGCCGACCGGTCCACCGTGACCGCGCTGCCCTTCGGCTGCTCCTTCAACACCGGTCACGGGGAGCGCTGGTACGAGGACGGCGAGCCCGTCTCCGACACCGGATGGAACCACCTCGGCCTCCAGGACCGGCTCCCGGGCCGCCGCTGGGCCGTGCACACCACCGGGACCCGCCCCGAGGTCACCCTCGACTTCGCCCGCGCCTGGCGCGGCGGCTCCAGCCTGCTCGTCGCCGGCGGGCTGACCGCCCCGGCGACCGTGGGACTGCACGCCACCCGGCTGCCGCTGACCCGGTCCTGCGTGGCCGAGCTGGTGCACTCCACCGAGTCGGGTCCGGTGACCGTCGAGCTGGGCGTGGCCACGCGCGAGCCGTCCGGCCCGGGGCAGGAGGTCCCGTACACCTGGCTGAAGGCGCAGACCCTCGGGACCGGCCAGGGGTGGCGCACGACCAGGGTCCGGCTGTCGGAGCTGGCGGGCACCACCGCCCACGCGCTGGCCGTACGGATCACCCGACGCGGGAAGGAGCCGGTGCGCTGGCGACTCGGCGCGCTGACGGTACGCGAGGCCGCCGCGCGGCCCCGCCCGGCGACTCCGGGCACACCGGCCGTGTCCGCCTCGGCCCAGCAGTCCGGCCAGGCCGCCCTGCGGCTGACCTGGCGGCGGGCCGCCGGGCCCGTCCGGCACTACGAGGTGTCCCGTCTCCTCCCGGACGGCACCCGCCGCTTCCTCGGCGGCACCTGTGGCACCGCCCTGTTCCTCCCGGCCGTCGAGCGGGCCGGCCGGGAGCAGGCGGCCGTCTTCGACATCCGGGCCGTGGACGAGCTGTACGCCGTCTCCGCCCCCGCCCGTACCACCCTCACCTGGACCGGAGCCCTCTGATGCATGACGACCGCGCAGTGCTGGAGGGACGCCTGAAGCGGGTCCTCGACGAGCGGATCCGCCCGGCCGTGTACCCGCTGTCCGAGCCTCTGACCATCGAGGCGTGGACCGCCCCGGGCCGCGAGCCGGTCCCGGTGGCCGAGGGACTGGCGGCCCCGCACGGCCCCGCCGCCGTCGGTGACACGTGGGGCGCGCCCTGGGACACCACCTGGTTCAAGGTGACCGGGACGGTGCCCGCCGACTGGGCCGGCCGGGAGGTGGAGGCCGTCATCGACCTCGGCTTCGACGAGCGGATGCCGGGCTTCCAGTGCGAGGCGCTGGTCTACACCCCGGAGGGCTCCCCGCTGAAGGCGATCAACCCGCGCAACCAGTGGGTCCGGGTCGCCGAGGGGCCGGTGGCGGGCGGCGAGCCGGTCGAGTGGCACCTGGAGGCCGCCTCGAACCCGGTGATCCTGGACGTGGAGCCGTTCAGGCCGACGGGCCTGGGCGACCGGCACACGGCCGGGGACGAGCCGCAATACCGCCTGACCCGGGTCGAACTGGCCGTCTTCGACCGGACGGTGTGGGAGCTGGTCATCGACCTGGAGGTGCTCGGCGAGCTGATGGCCGAGCTGCCGGTGGACGGGGCCCGGCGCTGGGAGCTGCTGCGCGCGGTCGAACGCTGCCTGGACGCACTGGACCTCCAGGCGGTGAACGAGACGGCCGCCGCGGCCCGCGCCGAGCTCACCGGGGTGCTCTCCGCCCCGGCGGACGCCTCCGCGCACCGGATCAGCGCGGTCGGGCACGCGCACATCGACTCGGCGTGGCTGTGGCCGCTGCGCGAGACGGTGCGCAAGGTGGCCCGTACGACCTCGAACATGACCTCGCTGCTGGAGGGCGAGCCCGAGTTCGTCTTCGCCATGTCCCAGGCCCAGCAGTACGCCTGGATCAAGGAGCACCGGCCGGAGGTGTACGCGAAGGTCAAGAAGGCGGTCGCGGAGGGCCGGTTCGTGCCGGCGGGCGGCATGTGGGTGGAGTCGGACACCAACATGCCGGGATCGGAGGCGATGGCCCGGCAGTTCACGCACGGGAAGCGGTTCTTCATCGAAGAGTTCGGGATCGAGAACGACGAGGCCTGGCTGCCCGACACCTTCGGCTTCGCGGCCGGGCTGCCGCAGATCATCAAGGCGGCCGGGTCCAAGCGGCTGCTGACGCAGAAGATCTCCTGGTCGCAGGTGAACAAGTTCCCCCACCACACCTTCCAGTGGGAGGGCATCGACGGGACCCGGATCTTCACGCACTTCCCGCCGGTCGACACCTACAACTGCTCGGTGGACGGCCGGGAGATCGCGCACGCGGCCCGCAACTTCAAGGACAAGGGCGCGGCCCGGCATTCGCTCGCGCCGACGGGCTGGGGCGACGGCGGCGGCGGCACCACCCGCGAGATGATCGCGAAGGCCCGCCGGCTGCGGGACCTGGAGGGCTCCGCGCAGGTGGTGTGGGAGTCCCCGGCCGCCTTCTTCGACAAGGCGCAGGCCGAGTACCCGGACCCGCCCGTCTGGGTCGGCGAGCTCTACCTGGAGCTGCACCGGGCCACGCTGACCAGCCAGGCCAAGACCAAGCAGGGCAACCGGCGCAGCGAGTCCCTGCTGCGCGAGGCGGAGCTGTGGGCGGCGACGGCGGCGGTCCGCGCCGGGTTCCCGTACCCGTACCAGGAGCTGGACCGGATCTGGAAGACGGTGCTGCTCCACCAGTTCCACGACATCCTGCCCGGGTCCTCGATCGCCTGGGTGCACCGGGAGGCGGAGGCCACGTACGCGGCGGTCGCCGAGGAGCTGACCGGGATCGTCGCCGCGGCCCAGCGGGCCCTGGCGGGCGCCCCGGAGGGCGGCCGCGAGCTGGTCTTCAACGCCTCCCCGCACGCCCGCGCCGGGGTACCGGCCGGGGGCAGCGCCCCGCTCGGCGTCCCGGTGGGGCAGGTCTCGGCCGGTCCGCGCGCCGGGGGCGGCTTCACCCTCGAAAACTCCCGGCTGCGGGTGGAGATCGACGCGCGGGGCCTGGTGGTCCGCGCCCACGACCTGGTCGCCGGACGCGAGTCGGTGGCCCCGGGCCACGCGGCGAACCTGCTCCAGATCCACCCCGACTTCCCGAACATGTGGGACGCCTGGGACGTGGACTCCTTCTACCGGAACACGGTCACCGACCTCACGGAGGCCGACGCCGTCACGCTCGAAGAGGAGGCGGGCGCGGCGACGGTGACGGTGACGCGCTCCTTCGGCTCCTCCCGGGTGGTGCAGCGCCTGACCCTGCGGGCGGGGCTGGGCCGGCTCGACATCGACACCGAGGTGGACTGGCACGAGACGGAGAAGTTCCTGAAGGCGGCCTTCCCGCTGGACGTGCACGCCGACCGGTACGCCTCCGAGACCCAGTTCGGGCACCTCTACCGACCCACCCACACCAACACCAGCTGGGAGGCGGCCAAGTTCGAGGCCTGCCACCACCGGTTCCTGCACGTCGCGGAGCCCGGCTGGGGCGCCGCCCTGGTCAACGACTCGATGTACGGGCACGACGTCACCCGGGACGTCAGGGCCGACGGCGGTACGACGACCACGGTCCGGCTGTCGCTGCTGCGGGCCCCGCGCTTCCCGGACCCGGAGACCGACCAGGGCCTGCACCGGTTCGGCTACGCGCTGGTGCCGGGCGCCTCGATCGCGGACGCGGTCCGCGAGGGCTTCGCGATCAACCTGCCCGAGCGCCGGCTGACCGGCACCCGGGAGACGGCCCCGCTGGTCCGCGTCGACAACGAGAAGGTGGCCGTCTCCGCGGTGAAGCTCGCCGACGACGGCAGCGGGGACCTGGTGGTCCGGCTGTACGAGACCACGGGCGGCCGGGCCGCGGCCCGGCTGACCGCGGACTTCGAACACGCCGGGGTCCGCGCCACGGACCTGTTGGAGCGGCCGCTGGCCGAAGCCCCCGCGCTGGTGGCGGCCTCCGGCGCGGCGGCCGACGTACGCCTCGGTCCGTTCGAGCTGGTGACCCTGCGGTTCACTCGGCCCTAGGGCGTGTCCGCCCTGGCGCTGCAATCGGGCAGAGCGGCGGGATCGGTGCGCGGGACGGCCACCGTCACGCGCAGCCCGTGCGGCGGGTTCTGCTCGTAGGAGAGGGACCCGCCGCCCGCGGCGAGCAGGATGCGGGAGATGGACAGGCCGAGGCCGGAGCCCTTGATGTTCTGGTGGCGTCCGCTGCGCCAGAACCGGTCCCCGATCCGGAGCATCTCCTCCTCGGTGAGGCCGGGGCCGCGGTCGGCGACCACGATCAGCACCCGGTCGCCCTCCACGGAGAGCGCCACTTCGACGGCCTCACCCTCAGGAGTGAACTTGAGGGCGTTGTCGATGACGGCGTCGAGCGCGCTGGAGAGCGCGATCGGGTCGGCCCAGCCGGTGGCGGCGGTCCGCCCCGTCCCGGTGAGCCGGACGCCCTTCTCCTCGGCGAACGGGCGCCAGGCGGTCACCCGCTCGGCGGCCAGCCCCGCGATGTCTATCAGACTGATCTCGGCGGCGGCGTGCTCGGCCAGTGCCAGGTCGAGCAGGTCGTCCAGGACCTGGGTCAGGCGCTTTCCCTCGGTCCGTACGGAGGCGATCTCCTCGTTGCCCTCGGGCAGTTCGAGGGCGAGCAGCTCGATCCGCAGCAGGAGTGCGGCGAGCGGGTTGCGCAGCTGGTGGGAGGCGTCGGCGACGAAGGCCCGCTGCTGTTCCAGCACCTCTTCGACGTTGTCGGCCATCTCGTTGAACGAGCGGGCCAGGCGCCTGAGCTCCGGGGGGCCGCTGCCCGCGGCGACGCGGGAGTTCATCTGCCCGGTGGCGATGCCGTGGGCGGCCGCGTCCAGGGTCTGCACGGGCTTGAGCACCCAGCTGGTCAGCCGCAGGGCGGCGCCGAAGGCCACGAGCATGGCCGCGCCGAGCCCGGCGGCGATGAGCAGCCAGCCCCGCAGGATCCGGCCGCGCATCTCGTCGGTGGGCGACTCGGTGGCGACCACGGCGACCACGTCCCCGTCGAGGACGACGGGGGAGGCCACGAGGATCCTGCCGTGGATCTGCCAGGGCCACACCTGGCCGGGATCGTGGCTGCGCCGCCCGGCGAGCGCCTCTTCGAAGGCCCGGCGGTCCTCCCCCTGATCCGGAACCACCCACCAGCCGGGAGACCGGGCGATGGCGGCGTCGTTCCGGCGGAACACGCCGACGCGGATCCCGTACAGCTCCTGGTAGCGGGCCAGTTCGTGCTGGAGGGTTTCGATGCGCTCGTCGGCTCCGCTGGACTTCGAGCTCTCGGCGTCGATGACGAACTGGGCGAGCGAGGCGAAGCGGGCGCTGTCGTCGATCCGGTCGACGACCACACTCTGCTGCTGCCCGGCCGCGAGGGCCACCGCGAGCGGGAAGCCGAAGGCGATCAGGACGCCCGCCATCAGGACGACGAGCAGCGGGAGCAGACGGGCGCGCACGACGGGTGGCCGCTAGACGGCGGGCGGAGCGGAGGCGGCGGGCGCGGCGGGCGCGGCCGGGGCGGGCGGTACGACGAGCCGGTACCCCACGCCGCGGACGGTCTCGATGAGCGCCGGCATGCGCAGCTTGGACCGCAGCGAGGCCACGTGCACCTCCAGGGTCCGGCCGGTGCCTTCCCAACTGGTGCGCCAGACCTCGCTGATGATCTGCTCGCGGCGGAAGACGACGCCGGGGCGCTGCGCGAGCAGGGCCAGCAGGTCGAACTCCTTGCGGGTGAGCGCTACGTCGACGCCGTCCACGCTGACCCGGCGGGTGGCCAGCTCGATGCCGACGGTCCCGAGCCGGACCACGCCGGGCGTGCCCGCGGGGCCGGTGGCGGTGCTCTCCTCGGGGGCGCCGGTACGGCGGGCCACCGCGTGGATGCGGGCGAGGAGTTCGCCGGTGTCGTAGGGCTTGGTGACGTAGTCGTCGGCGCCCATGTTGAGTCCGTGGATGCGGGAGCGCACGTCGGCCCGCGCGGTGACCATGATGACGGGCGTACTGGTGCGCTTGCGGATCTTGCCGCACACCTCGTAGCCGTCCTGGTCGGGCAGGCCGAGGTCGAGCAGGATCACCCCGTACGGAGAGGCCTGGGGCGGCGCTCCCGCCGACAGCAGCGCCTGCAGGGCCTCCTCACCGCTGCGGGCATGGGTGACCTTGAAGCCGTGCCGGGCGAGGATCGCGGACAGGGCGGCGGCGACGTGGTCGTCGTCCTCGACGAGCAGCAGTCTCATGTCGTCCCCCTCTCCATCTCTTGATCTCTCGATCTCTTAGCGATCTCCCGGCGATCTCTTCGTGTTCGCCTGGCGGACATCATGGGCCATCAAGCATCCACGCCGATACGCACTCCCACGTCAAGACGGTTCCGGTCCGGCGGAGGTTCCGTTACTCACCCGGTACTCCACGGCCGCTGCCGGACGCCCTCGGGCACGGAGCGTATCGGCGCGAGGCCGGATCGTTATGCTCAATTCTCCCTCAGATGTGATGACGCTGTGCGCGCCACGTCACTACTGTCCTCCCAACCGAGGAGGACGGAGCCACAAGCCGATGAGCGGAGTATCAGTGACCAAGGACGTGCGGGACGCGGCCGGTGCCGCGGACGACCTGGTCGTGCTGAGCAACGTCAACAAGCACTTCGGCGCGCTGCACGTGCTTCAGGACATCGATCTGAGCATTGCCCGCGGTGAGGTCGTCGTGGTGATCGGCCCTTCGGGGTCGGGCAAGTCCACGCTGTGCCGGACCATCAACCGCCTGGAGACCATCGATTCGGGCAGCATCACCCTCGACGGCAAGCAACTGCCGTCGGAGGGCAAGGCACTGGCCAAGCTGCGCGCCGATGTGGGCATGGTCTTCCAGTCGTTCAACCTCTTCGCGCACAAGACGGTGCTGCAGAACGTGATGCTGGGCCAGCTCAAGGTCCGCAAGGCGGACCAGGCGGCGGCGCTGGAGAAGGCGAAGTCCCTCCTCGACCGGGTGGGTGTCGGCTCGCAGGCCGACAAGTACCCGGCGCAGCTCTCGGGCGGCCAGCAGCAGCGTGTGGCGATCGCCCGCGCCCTGGCGATGGACCCGAAGGTGATGCTCTTCGACGAGCCGACCTCGGCCCTCGACCCGGAGATGATCAACGAGGTGCTGGAGGTCATGCAGCAGCTCGCCCGGGAGGGGATGACCATGGTCGTCGTCACGCACGAGATGGGCTTCGCCCGCTCCGCCGCCAACCGGGTGGTCTTCATGGCCGACGGGAAGATCGTCGAAGAGGCCACGCCCGAACAGTTCTTCAGCAACCCGCGGAGCGACCGCGCCAAGGACTTCCTCTCGAAGATCCTGCACCACTGACCTTCGCATCTGGTAGTGATCCGGTGACGGATCGTCGTCCAGCACGCACGTCTCACTTCACTGCTGTCTCACGTCTCACTTCGAGGGAAGTCCACCATGAAGCTCTCCAAGGTCGGCGCGGCCGCCGCCATCGCCGTAGCTCTCGCCCTGACCGCGACCGCCTGTGGCGGCGACAGCGACAAGGGCGCCTCCGACGCCGGCGCGTCGGGCGGGGCCAAGAAGGACAAGATCGTCATCGGCATCAAGTTCGACCAGCCGGGTGTGGGCCTCAAGACCCCCGACGGCAAGTTCACGGGCTTCGACGTGGACGTGGCGACGTACGTGGCCAAGGAGCTCGGCTACGCGCCGGACCAGATCGAGTTCAAGCAGGCCGTCAGCGCCGAGCGCGAGAACCTGATCTCCAACGGTGACGTGAAGCTGGTCGTGGCGAGCTACTCGATCAACGACAAGCGCAAGGCGAAGGTCGACTTCGCCGGCCCGTACTTCCTCGCGCACCAGGACCTGCTGGTCCGCGCCGACGACACCTCGATCACCAAGGCCGAGGACCTCAACAAGAAGAAGCTCTGCTCGGTCACCGGCTCCACGTCGGCGCAGAACGTCAAGACCAAGCTGGCCCCCGAGGCCGACCTCCTGGAGCTGGGCGGCTACTCCGAGTGCCTGACCGGCCTGGAGAACAAGAAGGTCGACGCCCTGACCACGGACAACTCGATCCTGGCCGGCTACGCGGCGCAGGACAAGAACAAGGGCAAGTTCAAGCTGGTCGGGCTGAGCCTGAGCAACGAGAACTACGGCATCGGCCTGAAGAAGGGCGACAAGGAGCTTCAGACCAAGGTCAACGCCGCCATCAAGAAGATGGAAGCGGACGGCGCCTGGGAAGCCGCCATCAAGAAGAACTTCGGCCCGTCCGGCTACAAGAACGAGCCGGCGCCCGCGGTCACCGAAGGCAGCTGACCCGGCGGCCGGTCCGCCGGCCGATCCATCGGTGAGGAGCGTCGCCGCCCGCCTGCCGCGGGCGGCGCCGTGTCCCACCGGCCAACCTGGCCATCCTGGGGAGAGCGCAGGCCATCGTGTTCGATTTTCTTGATTCCGGGCAGTACGACGTGCTCGGAGCCTTCTGGGTGACGGTTCAGCTCACCCTCTACTCGGCCGTCGGGTCCCTGATCTGGGGCACCGTACTGGTCGGGATGCGGGTCAGCCCGGTCCCGCTGATGCGGGGCTTCGCCACCGCGTACGTGAACCTCGTGCGCAACACCCCGCTGACCCTGCTGATCATCGGCTGTTCGCTGGGCCTCAACCAGACCCTCGGCGTCACCCTCGGCGGCGGCACCTTCAAGGAGATCGGCTTCCGGCTCGCGGTACTCGGGTTCATCGCCTATACCGGCACCTTCGTCTGCGAGGCGATCCGCTCGGGCATCAACACGGTCCCGGTCGGACAGGCCGAGGCGGCCCGCGCACTGGGCCTGAGCTTCTTCCAGGTCCTCACCCTGATCGTGCTCCCCCAGGCGTTCCGGGCGGTCGTCGCACCGCTCGCCAGCGTCCTGATCGCCCTCACCAAGAACACCACGGTGGCGGCTGTCATCGGTGTGGCCGAAGCGGCCCTGCTGATGAAGGAAATGAACGAGAACGAAGCAGCACCCTTTGAGGTCTTCGGGGTCTTCGCCCTCGGATTCGTCATCCTGACCCTGCCCATCGGCCTGCTGCTGGGCTGGGTGGCCAAGCGAGTGGCGGTGAAGCGATGACCTCCGTGCTGTACGACACCCCGGGCCCCAAGGCCAAGGCGCGCAACTGGATCTACAGCGGCATCTTCCTCGTCGTGGCCGCGGCCGTCGCATGGTGGGTGCTGTCCGCCCTGTCGGACAACGGGCAGCTCGACGCCGACAAGTGGAGTCCCTTCGTCACCGAAGCCGACATCTGGACCACGTTCCTCCTGCCCGGTATCGGCGAGACGCTGATGGCCGGCGCCATCTCCATGGTGATCGCCCTGCCGCTGGGCGCCCTGCTCGGCATCGGCCGGCTCTCCGACCACGCGTGGGTACGCGCCGTCGTGGGCACCTGGGTCGAGTTCTTCCGGGCCGTCCCGGTCCTGATGCTGATGATCTTCGGCTACGCCCTCTACGTGCAGTTCACCAACGTCGAGTCCGGCATCCGACCGCTGTACGCCGTGGTCACCGGCCTGGTGCTGTACAACTCCGCCGTCATCGGCGAGATCGTCCGGGCCGGCGTGCAGTCGCTCCCGAACGGCCAGACCGACGCCGCAAAGGCGATCGGCATGCGCAAGGGCCAGGTCATGAGCTACGTCCTGCTCCCGCAGGCGGTCACCGCGATGCTGCCGGCCCTGGTCAGCCAGCTCGTCGTGATCCTCAAGGACACCGCGCTCGGCGGCGCGCTGCTCGGCCTCGGCGAACTGCTGTCGATGAACCGGCAGATCGCCGCCAACTACAGCAACGTCATCCCGACCCTCATCGTGATCGCGGCGATCTACATCGCGATCAACTTCGCCCTCACCACCTTCGCCTCCTGGCTGGAGGGCCGGCTGCGGAAGTCGACTCGGACCACGGACGCGATCGTCCCGGTCACCCTCGACGCGGGCAACAACAGCGGCGCCATGTGACCGTCCGTCCGGTAAGGCATCGGACATCTGCTCGGACGCACGTCCGGCACCCGGCCTGACAGCCGGTCAGTACACTGGCGGGACACGTGTGGTGCGGCGGAACTCATCCGCCGCACCACACGGCCTTGTCCGGACCGGCGTCACTTGACGCAGGCACCTCCAGTGGGTTGCATACGTTCTGTGATCACATACCGGACACCGGGAGCCACATCATGGACCCGGTGATCGTCGTCGGCGCGGGGCCCGTCGGGCTGTCCCTGTCCCTCGCCCTGGCCGGCCAGGGCGTGCCCTGCGTCGTGCTCGACGAGGGATCCGGCAAGGACGAGCTCCGCCCCGCCCGCACCGTCGCCCTGCACACCGACACCGCCGCGATGGTGCACCGGCTGGGCTGTACGACCCTGCGCGACGAGGGCGCGTACTTCACCGCCTGGCGGACCATGCGGCGCGGCCGCGAGTCCCGGCGGATCACCTTCGAGGACGGCCCGGCCCCGATCCACCTGCCCCAGCACGCCCTGACCCGCGGACTGCGCGACGCCGCCGCCGCGCACCCGCTGGTCCAGCTGGTCACCGAGAGCAAACTCGACGCCCTGGAGCAGGACGGCCGCGGGGTCACCGCCCACACCCGGGGCGCCGAGACCACGTGGTGGCGCGGGAGCCACCTGGTCGGCTGCGACGGAGCCCGCTCCACCGTGCGCAAGCTGCTCGGCATCCGCTTCCCCGGCCGCACCGCCGTCGAACGGCACGCCGTGGCCGCCCTGCGCACCGAACTGCCCTGGCCCGGCGAGGCGTTGCTGGACCGCAACCCGCCCGAAGAGGTCACCGCCCGGCCGCTGGCCGACGGGGTGTACCGGCTGGACTGGCTGCTCCCGGCGCGCGGGGACCTCGTCACCCCCGACGCGCTGGTGAACCTCATCCGCGACAGCCTCGCCCTGTGGTGCGGGGGCACGACGCCCCCGTACGAGCTCCTCGACACCGGGGTCCACACCCTGCACCACCGGCTCGCCCGGCGCTGGCGCGACGGCCGCTGCTTCCTCGCCGGGGACGCGGCGCACCTGCTGGGCGCGCTCGGCACCCAGGGCGTCGAGGAGGGGCTCCGGGACGCCGAGAACCTCGCCTGGAAGCTCTCCCTCGCCTGGCACCAGGGGGCCTCCGGGGAACTCCTCGACAGTTACGAGGCCGAGCGCCGCAGGGCGGTGGCCGCCCGACTGCGCGCCGCCGACCAGGCCATGCCCGTACTGCGCACCGGGGGCGGCCTGCGCACCTACCTCCCGGGAGCCTCGCGCGCCGCGGAACTGCTGTTGACCGACGGCCACTTGGGGCGCGGCCCACTGGGTGCGGAGCCGGTGTACGCCCCGCCCGTGGCCGTCCACGACGTGCCCACCGCCACCGGGCCGGGCGGGGCCGTGGAGAACGTCCCGGTGACCGCGCCCGACGGCTCGACGGTGCCGCTGCGCGACCAGCTGGGGCGGGGCCGGCTCCTCGTCGTCCTCGTCGCCCCCGGCACCGGGGTCTGGGACCGGCGGCACTGGGTGGGCGCCGGCCTGATGCCCCGCCTCGCGGCGGCCGTCTCCGCGCTGCCGGTCCGCGCGGAGCTGCTCGTGGCGGACGGCTACCCCGGGGCGGCGGCCCACACCGTGCTCCTCGTACGACCGGACGGGCATCTCGCGGCCACCTTCGCCGGGGTCCACCCCGCCGAGCTGTACGAGGCCGCGGACGCGGTCCGGCACGGCCCGGCGACCGCAGCCCCGACCCCGGCGCCCAGGGCGTTGCCCGCCGCCGCACCCGTGATCGATTGAGCGATGATCGATTGACCCTCCGGCCGAGTCGTGCTTCACTCGCGGACATGACCGGCAACGACGTACGCCTGTGGCGGAGGGTCCATATGGACCTGCTCCGCTACGCGGGCTGCGTGTGTCGCCCTTCCTGCTGATTCGCCCTCCCTCGCGCGCCCCCCTTGCGGATGTGCCGCGCACTCTCGCGAACCCCCAGGACGGTCATCCTCCATGCCTGCACCCACGCACGCCCCTGCCCCGGCTCCGGCCGTCTCGGCGGCGGATCTCCTCGCCTTCACCCTGCGCATCGCCTCCGACCCCGAGCTGATCGCCTCCCTCCCCCTCGATCCCGAGGGCCGGACGTGGATCCGGCTCGACGGTCCGGGCGGCAGCGAGGCCTGGCTGATCGGCTGGCCGCCCGGCACCGGCACCGGCTGGCACGACCACGCCGAGTCGCGCGGCGCGTTCACCACCGCGCGCGGGCGCCTCACGGAGCACTCGCTCGCGGTCCGCCTCCCCTCGGAGGGCTGGCAGTCCCTCTCCCTGGCCCCCGACGTGGACCGCATTCGCCGACTGGGCGCGGGCACCGGGCGGGCCTTCGGCGAGCACCACGTGCACGAGGTGCTCAACGAATCCGCGACCGAGCACGCGATCTCCGTCCACGCGTACTACCCGCCGCTCCCCCTGATCCGCCGCTACAGCCGCACCGGCCCGGTGCTCACGCTGGAGCAGGTCGAGCGTCCGGCGGACTGGCAGTGAGCGGCATCGACGCCCTCGTGGAGCGGCTGCGGACCACGTACACCCGCGTGGACCCGGCCCAGGCGCACGCGGAGTCGCTGGACGGGGCCCTGCTGGTCGACATTCGCTACCAGGCCCTGCGCGAGCGGGACGGACTGATCCCCGGCGCCCTGCTGATCGAACGCAACGAACTGGAATGGCGCCTCGACCCCGAGGGCTCCCACCGCCTCCCGGAGGCGGTGGACCACGACGTCCGCATCATCGTCATCTGCAACGAGGGCTACGCCTCCACCCTCGCCGCGGCCTCCCTCCACGCCCTGTCCCTCCCCAACGCGACGGACCTCACGGGCGGCTTCCAGGCCTGGAAATCAGCGGGCCTGCCCGTAGCCCCTTCCTAACGCGCCGGGCACCTTCTCGACGCACCCCTCGCGCGGTGCGGGCCTTACCGCTTCGCGCCGCTGCGCCGAACTCCGTCCGGCGGTGGCCGGTCGGGGGTGCCGCCGCTGCCGTCGCGGCGTGGGGCCGGTGGGCGGGTGCGGCTGGATTGGCCCTGCGGGGCGAGTTCCCCTACCCGCCCTTCGCCCGTTCCCCGGGCTCCGCCCGGACCCTTGCCGCGTGCGGCGTCCGTCGCCGGGGGCCAGCCCCCGGAACCCCCGCGCCTCAAACGCCGGCGAGGCTGGATGTGGCCTCCGGCAAGCCGGCCCAGGGCGTGCTGCGTTGCGTGCTGCGCCGACAATCCAGCGCAAGCCGTGCTGCGCAAGCCGCGCTGCCCAAGTGGTGCTGTGCGAGCTGTGCTGCGCTCACGTCCAATCCAGCGCGGGCCAAATCCAGCCTCGCCGGCGTTTGAGGCGCGGGGTCTGGGGCGGAGCCCCAGGAGCACTTCAGCCCGTCCGGCGTTTGAGGACCGGGTCAGGGCGGAGCCCTGGGAACGGTGGAAGGGCGGGTAGGGGAACTCCGCCCCGCGCAGCGGCACACCCACGGCCGGGCGGGGAGACGGGGCCGGGGGCTGGTCCCCGCGGGACAACGGCCCCGGGGCGGAGCCGCGGACGCCTAGCCCTTGGCCGCCGCGAGGTCCACCGGCCGGGGCCGCATCGCCACCCGCCCGGCGAAGCCAGTAGCGCACAGCGCCACCAGCCCCGCCCCACCCACAACCACCCCGTACACCAGCGGAAGCACCACCGCCGCCGCCGACCCCGTCATGCCCACGCTGAACGCGGTGAGGACCGCCAGCGAGATCCCGGACCCCAGCACCACCCCCATCAGGAGCACCGCCAGCGCCTCCACCCGCAGCATCCCCCGCACCTGCCGCCGCGTCGCCCCCGCGAGCCTCAGCATCGCGAACTCCCGCAGCCGCTCCCCCGTGGACATCGCCAGGGTGTTGGCCACCGCGATCGCGGTGAAGGCCAGGACGAGCCCCATGGCCAGCAGGTTGATCTCCGACCCGGCCGCCTGCCGCTCCGCCCGGGCGCCGTCCGCTTCGGCCGCCGACAGCACGGCCACGCCCGGGTACTCCCGTACCGCCGAGGCGAGCACCTCCCGTACGGCCGGCCCCGCCGGTCCCGCCACCAGCACGCTCGAAGCCAGCGGATCGTCGACGTGCGCGGCGACCAGACCGTGGGGCAGCGTCACGTCCCCGAAGCCCAGGCCCCGCGCGTACACCGCGGACACGGTCAGGGTGACCGGCGTTCCGTCGCCCAGCGTCAGCGAGAGCGGGCTGCCCGGCTTCAGGCCCAGCTGGTCGGCGGCCAGTTCGCTCACCGCGACGTTCTTCTCCCCGAACTCCGCCAGGCTCCCGGCCGTCACCCCCGGGTCCCAGGTCCGGTCCAGCCCGGCCGGGGTCACGCCCTGCGCCGCGTACTTCGTCAGCCCCACCCGGATCGAGGTGTGCACGACCTCGGTGGCCGCGAGGACCCCGGGGGTGCGGCGGATCCGCTCGGCGGCGGCGCCGGGAACCCCCGGCCCCCGGCCCTGGAGCACCCACTCGGCCCGTACTCCCTCGCGGGCCTGCGCCCGGGCGGCGTCGCCCAGCGTCGGGGTGACGAAGAGCACGGTGCAGGCCATCCCGACCAGCAGGGTGAGCGGGGTGACGGCGGAGGCCATCCGGGTCGCGTTGCCGCGCAGGTTCGCGGTGGCCAGCCGGCCGCCCGGGCCGGCCAGCCGCAGCGGCCCCGCGAGCAGTGCGGCCGCGGCCTTGACGATCAGCGGGCCCAGCAGCGAGACGGCTCCGGCGAGCACCACGACGGCGAGGAAGGTGACCGGAGTCGACGCCGGCTCGGTGCGCAGCGTACTGAGTACGGCGATCAGCACCACCCCGGCCGCCAGCAGCAGCGCCCCGGCGACGAGCCGCGCCCACCTGGGCCGGCTCCGCTCGACGGCGGCCTCGGCCAGCGCTTCGGCGGGGCGGACGCGGGCCACCCGCCGGGCGGTGATCCGGGCCGCGGCCCATGCTCCGAGCAGGCTCGCTCCGACGGCGGCGATCATCGGGAAGATCCCGGCGGTGCGCTCCAGGGTGACGGGGACGACCCCCGCGTCGACGAACCGGCCGTGCAGCCAGGCGGCCAGCGGCAGCCCGGCGAGGGCTCCGGCGACTCCGGCGGCCAGCCCCACGAGCAGCGCCTCGCGGCCGATCATGCTCCGCAGCTGCCCGGGGGTGGCGGCGATGGCGCGGAGCAGGGCGAGCTCGCGGTGGCGCTGCTGGATCGACAGGGAGAAGGTGCCGACCACCACGAGGACCGCCACGAGGAGTGAAGTACCGCCCATCGCGCCGCCCATGGAGACCAGCTTGATCCGGGCGCCGGCCGCGTCGAGGAACTCCACGGGGCCGCGCTCGTCGCCGGTGGCCACCTGCGCGGTGGTGCCCTGGAGCGCCTGCCGGATCCGCCCGGCCAGCTCGCCCGCGTCGACCCCGGCCTTGGGCAGGACCCCGATGGCGCTGACCCGGCCTTCGCGGGCGGCGAGGCGCTGCGCCTCGGCGTCGCCGAAGAACAGGGCGCTCTGGTGCGCGAGGCTCCCGCCGGCCGCGGCGGCGATCCCGCTGACCGTATAGGTCTTGGGCGCGCCGGTGGACTGCACGGTGAGCTCGGAGCCGGGCCTCAGGGCCGCGCGGGCGGCGAGTCCGCGGTCGACGACGACCTCGTCACCGCCCTGGGGGGCGCGGCCTTCGGCGAGCGTGAAGGGGGTGAGCGCGGCCGAGCTCCAGGCGTGTCCGTACGAGGGCTTCGCGCCTTCGCCGCCCGGTCCGCCCCGGGTGAGCGGCACGGCCTGGAAGGTGAGCTCGGGCACGGCCCGCTCGACTCCGGGCACCGCGCGGACGGTGTCCACGGTGGTGGCCGGCAGCCAGGCCCGTTCGGCGACGGGCTTGGCCTTGTGCTTCGTCTTGACCTTCTGCTCGTCGCCCTTGTTCTTCACCTTGACCGTCGTCGCGTGGACGTTCTGGTCGGCGGCGACGATCACCGGGGCGCCCGCGTAGCGCTCGGTCGTGATCGTCCCGCGCAGTCCCGTCTCCAGGAGGGTTCCGCAGGCGGTCACGAGGGCCGCCGCGCACAACAGGGCGAGGAAGGCGCCGAGGAAACCGGCTTTGCGGTCCCGGACGGTCTGGAGTGCGTAGCGCAGCATCATGGGGAAAACTCTGCCGCCGGGGCCGCCTCGGGACATTGGAGCGCCCCGGCGTCCTCGGCCGGGGGCTAACCCCACCCCGCTCCACACCCGCGACGGACGGACGATCGGACCCCGCGGCCCCGGGGGCCGCGGGTCACCCCGTCAGAACGTCAGGTCTTCTGCGTCTTCACCCTCCGCCTCCAGTGCGCGGCGGACCACCCGCAGGGCCATGCCCTCGGGGTACCCCTTGCGGGCGAGCATTCCGGCGAGGCGCCGGATCCGCTTGTCCCGCTCCAGGCCCCGGGTCGCGCGGAGCTTGCGCTCCACGAGCTCCCGGGCGGTCTCCTCCTCCTGGTCGGAGTCCAGCTGTTCCAGGGCCTCCTGTACGAGGGTGGGTGCCACCCCCTTGGTACGGAGCTCCTGTGCGAGCGCCCGGCGGGCCAGCCCCCGGCCCCGGTGCCGGGACTCGACCCAGGCCCCGGCGAAGGCGGCGTCGTCGATCAGGCCCACCTCCTCGAACCGCGAGAGGACCTGCTCCGACACCTCCTCGGGGATGTCCCGTTTGGCCAGGGCGTCCGCGAGCTGGCGCCGGGTGCGCGGCATCCCGGTGAGCAGGCGCAGACAGATCGCCTTCGCCTGCTCCTCGGGACTCTGGGGCGGCAGCTCCTGCCTGTCGTCCCGGCCCTCACGGCCCTCCGCACGGCGGCCTCCACGGCCGCCGCTCTCGCGGCGGCCCCGGCGACTGCCCTCGCGGCGGTCCTCAGCGCCGTCCGTGCCGCCCCTTTCCTGCTCCCACACGGGGTCAGCTCTTGGCGACGGCGGCCTTGACCGCGGTCTTGGCCTTCGACGCGGGCGCGGGCACCGCGGCGGTCTCGGCGGACGCGTCCGCGCCGGCCTCGGCCGTGGCGGCTGCAGTCGCGGCGGCGTCCTTGCGGATGCCGACGCCCAGCTTCTCCTTGATCTTCCGCTCGATCTCGTCGGAGAGGGCGGGGTTGTCGCAGAGGAACTTCCGCGCGTTCTCCTTGCCCTGGCCGAGCTGGTCGCCCTCGTACGTGTACCAGGCACCGGCCTTGCGGACGAAGCCGTGCTCCACGCCCATGTCGATCAGGCCGCCCTCGCGGCTGATGCCGTGGCCGTAGAGGATGTCGAACTCGGCCTGCTTGAAGGGCGGCGCGACCTTGTTCTTGACGACCTTGACGCGGGTGCGGTTGCCGACCGCGTCCGTGCCGTCCTTGAGGGTCTCGATGCGCCGGATGTCGAGGCGCACGGAGGCGTAGAACTTCAGCGCGCGGCCACCGGTGGTGGTCTCCGGCGAGCCGAACATCACACCGATCTTCTCGCGGAGCTGGTTGATGAAGATGGCGGTGGTCTTGGACTGGCTGAGCGCACCGGTGATCTTCCGGAGGGCCTGGCTCATCAGACGGGCCTGGAGACCCACGTGCGAGTCGCCCATCTCGCCCTCGATCTCCGCGCGGGGCACGAGGGCCGCCACGGAGTCGATGACGATGAGGTCCAGCGCACCGGAGCGGACCAGCATGTCCACGATCTCCAGCGCCTGCTCGCCGGTGTCCGGCTGGGACAGGATGAGGTTGTCGGTGTCGACACCGAGGGCCTTGGCGTACTCGGGGTCGAGCGCGTGCTCGGCGTCCACGAAGGCCACGGTGCCGCCGGCCTTCTGCGCGTTGGCCACGGCATGCAGGGTCAGGGTCGTCTTACCGGAGGACTCCGGCCCGTAGACCTCGATCACACGGCCGCGCGGCAGTCCACCGACGCCGAGCGCGATGTCGAGCGCGGTCGATCCGGTGGGGATGACCTCGATGGGGTCGTTCGGCTTGTCGCCGAGACGCATCACGGCACCCTTGCCGAACTGCCGTTCAATCTGTGCGAGCGCGGCTTCGAGAGCCTTCTCGCGGTCGTTGCCTGCCATGGGTTCCACCCGATTTGCTTGAGTCGATCGCTTCACGCCATTGACGCTAACGCCTGCCACTGACAACGCGGTCCCACGTCCGTTTTGGCTGTGGATAACCAATAAGAATGCGTGTTCGATTTCCCTGTCAAGCGCACCACGCCGTACCCGTCCACCCCGCCGGCTGCTGGCATGATCCACCCCCATGAAGGACACCGCGGACGACACCACCTCCAGCATGTTCCCCGCCGGCCGCACCGCGCTCATCGTGCGGATACCCGAAGCGGAACCCGCCGTCCGGGACTGGCGGGACCGGATCGACCCCGCCGCCCGGGCCGGGGCCGGGGTGCCCGCGCACGTGAGCGTGCTCTACCCGTTCCTCCCGGAGAGCCTGATCGACCCCTCCGTGCACGCCCGGATCGCCGCGGCCCTGCGCCCCCACCCCGCCTTCGACCTGCGCTTCGAGCGGACCGGCCGGTTCCCGGGGATGCTCTACCTCGCCCCGGAGCCGGACGCCCCGCTGCGCCGGCTGACCCGCGCGGTCGCCGAGCACTGGCCGGAGGTCCGGCCCTACGGCGGCCGCTACCCCGACCCGGTCCCGCACCTCACGGTGGCCCAGCGCGCCCGGGAGGCGGACCTGGACGCGGCCGAGGCGGCGCTGCGCGGCCGGCTCCCCCTCACCACCCGCGTCCGCGCCGTCGACCTGGTGGCCTACGACGGGACGGCCTGGCACGAGCGCGCGAGCTTCCCGCTGCGGGAACCGGGAGAGTGACAACGCCACGGGAACAGGACGAGTGACAACCCAGGGTTGACACCCTTTCGACTGTCAACCTAGGGTTGCCTCATGACGAACCCTTCGGTGGAACCCGTTCGCATGACCAATCCGGTACGCCTCGACGACCTCATCGAGGCCATCAAGAAGGTCCACACCGACACCCTGGAACAGCTCAGCGGCGCGGTCGTCGCCGCCGAGGCCCTCGGGGACGTCGCGGACCACCTCATCGGCCACTTCGTCGACCAGGCCCGCCGCTCCGGTGCCTCCTGGACCGACATCGGCCGCAGCATGGGCGTCACCCGCCAGGCCGCCCAGAAGCGCTTCGTACCGAAGGCCGACAAGGAGGGCGAGGCCCCGCTCGATCCCGGCCAGGGCTTCGCCCGCTTCACCCCCCGCGCCCGCAACGTGGTGGTCACCGCGCAGAACGAGGCCCGCGCCGCCGGCAACACCGAGATCCGCACCGAGCACCTCGTCCTCGGACTGCTCTCCGAGCCCGACGGCCTCGCCGCCCACGCCGTCGCCGCCCAGGGGGTCGCGTCCGACGACGTGCGCGCCGCCGTGACCGCCGCCCTGCCCCCGGCCGCGGAGGACGTCCCCGAACTGGTCCCCTTCGACGCCTCGTCGAAGAAGGCCCTGGAGCTGACCTTCCGCGAGGCCCTGCGCCTCGGTCACAGCTACGTGGGCACCGAACACATCCTGCTCGCGCTCCTGGAGCTGGAGAACGGCACCGGTCCGCTCAGCGGCCTCGGCGTGGACAAGGACGGCGTCGAGAACTGGGTCACCGACGCCCTGGCATCCGTACTCGGCGCCTCGGACGATCCCGGGAAGTAGAGGCGTCCGCGTCTCCGGTCAGCGCGTACCGCCTCACGTACGCGCCGAGGAAGGCCTGCATCGTGGCGACGGCCGGGATCGCGATGAGCGCCCCGACCGCGCCCAGCAGGGCGGTGCCCGCGATGACGGATCCGAAGGCCACCGCCGGGTGGATGTCCACCGTCTTCGAGGTCAGCTTCGGCTGGAGCACGTAGTTCTCGAACTGCTGGTACACCACCACGAATCCGAGCACGTACAGCGCGTACCAGGGGTTGACCGTGAAGGCGATCAGCATCGGCAGCGCGCCCGCCAGGTAGGTGCCGATGGTGGGGATGAACTGCGACACCAGTCCCACCCACACCGCGAGCGCGGGCGCGTACGGCACGCCCAGCACCGCGAAGAGGACGTAGTGCGCGATCCCGGAGATCAGCGCCATCAGCCCGCGCGAGTAGAGGTATCCGCCCGTCTTGGTGACGGCGATCTCCCACGCCCGCAGCACTTCCGCCTGCTTCGAGGGCGGCAGTACGGAGCACAGGGCGCGGCGCAGTCGCGGCCCGTCGGCGGCGAAGTAGAAGGAGAACAGACCGATCGTCAGCAGCTTGAACAGTCCGCCGAGCACGGTGGCGGACACGTCGAGCACGCCGGTCGCGCTGTTCTGCACGTACTTCTGCAGCCAGTCCGAATGCAGCAGGCTGTCCTGGATCTCCAGCCGGGACAGGTCCGTGTGGAAGGTGTCGTTGATCGATCCGATCAGCGAGTCGAGATAGCCGGGGAAGCCCTCCACCAGGTCGATGATCTGCCCGGCGAGGACCGAGCCGAGCAGGACGACGAATCCGGCGGACGCGACGAACACCCCGAGGAACACGAGGAAGGTGGCGAGCCCGCGGCGCACGCCGCGGGCCGCCATCCGGGCCACGGCCGGTTCGATCGCGAGCGCGAGGAAGAACGCGATCAGGATGTTG
The DNA here is from genome assembly GCF_026343255.1 of Streptomyces sp. NBC_00086. Classification (NCBI taxonomy): domain Bacteria; kingdom Bacillati; phylum Actinomycetota; class Actinomycetes; order Kitasatosporales; family Streptomycetaceae; genus Streptomyces; species Streptomyces sp. NBC_00086. The sequence continues at coordinate 2,121,310 of NZ_JAPELZ010000001.1, forward strand.
ACGAGCAGCCCGATGAGCTGGTGGAAGGCCCAACTGCCGAGCTGGAAACAGGCCACCAGCGCCAGTACGAGCACCACGGCTCGCGGCAGCCAGCGCGGCATCCGGGCGTCCGCCGCAGCCGGTTCCCCGACGGGTACCGGCGCTTCGGGATCTCCCGCTACGGAGCCTGCGGCCGAGGGGGCCGCCGGGCTGGCCGGCGGCGTGCCCCGGGGGTCTTCGGGCCGGTCGGTCGTCTCATCACTGGCTGCCACGCCGACCAGTCTGTCCCACCGGCGCCGCGAACCACGAAGCGGTCGCCGTGACCTCGCCCGCGCCGCACGGAGCGGGCGGCCCGCCGACCGCGGGAACGGCAGGAACTAGCGCAGCGAGGCGGGCACGTCCACAGCCGAACACACCGCGCGCCACACGTCCTTGGCCTCCCAGCCCGCGTCCAGCGCCTCGTGCACCGTGCGTCCCCCGAGCTCCGTCATGACGTGGTCCCGCGCGAAGGAGTCCGCGTAGCCCGCGCCGAAGTGCTCGGCCATCCGCTCCCAGAAAATCGTCAACCGCATGCCTCCAGTATCCCGCCCCGGAGAGTGCACCCTCCCCGTTCGGGCCACTTCGGCGCCGCCCGGGCCCCTACGGTTCCTGGCATGCCTGGAGACGAAACCCGCGCCCCGGCGGCGCCGACGGCGACGAGTGCGCCCGCCCGCGCCGAGCAGTTCATCTGGCTCACGGCCCGCGTGCTGGAGCAGCGGCGGTTCGCGTTCCACTTCCTCGGCGGGGACGCCGACCCTGTCGATGCCGCCCTCGGCGCCTACCTCGGCGCCGACGGCGGATACGGCCACGCCCTCGACCCGGATCTGCGCGGTCCGCTGAGCCACCCGCTGCACACCGCCCACGCCCTGCGCGTCCTGGACGGCCTGGGCCGCTGCGCCGGACAGCGCATCGAGCGGCTCTGCGCCCACCTGATCCGCGTCTCCACCCCCGAAGGCGCGCTTCCGGCGACGGCTCCGGACTCCGGCGGCTACCCGGCCGCCCCCTACCACCGGCTGCACGACGATCCGCCGGGCGACCTGCTGGCCACCGGCCCCGTCGTCGGGATCCTGCACCGCAACCGGGTGTGGCACGCGTGGCTGTTCCGGGCGACGGACTTCTGCTGGGACCGGGTGGAGAACCTGCGCCACTGGCACCCGTACGAGGTCCGGAGCGCGGTGGCCTTCCTCGACGGGGTCCCCGACCGGGCCCGGGCGTCGGCGGCCGCCGACCGGCTGGGGCGCCTCGTCCGCGAGCAGCGGCTCGTCGTACTGGACCCCGCGCGGCAGGACGCGTACCCGCCGGTCCCCGGCCACGCGCCGGGCGAGCACCTGTACCCGTACGACTTCGCCCGCCGCCCGGAGTCCCTCGCGCGCGGCTGGTTCACGGACGCGGAGCTGTACGGCTCGCTGCGCTTCCTGGCCGACCTGCAGCAGCCGGACGGCGGCTGGCCGGTGCACCGCGCGGCGTGGGCGCCGGGCAGCTCGCTGGAGCGGCGCCCGATCGCCACGCTGGAGGCGCTGCTGACCCTGCGCGCGTACGGCCGACTGCCCGGCTCGGTCAGCCTCCCAGGGCCCGCAGCCCCGCGGTGACGACGACGGCCGCCGCGACCACGACGAGGAACGGGGCCCGCAGCAGCAGCGCGACCGCGGCGGCCGCGAGCCCGGCGGCGCGGGCGTCGAGGACGAGCTCCTGCCCGGTGGCGAAGGTCTGCTGCGCGGTGAGCGCGGCGAGCAGCGCGACCGGCAGGAGCGCGGCGAGCTTGCGCACCGCGGGCCGCTCCAGGGCGCCGGCGGGGACGAGCAGTCCGGCGAGCTTCACGGCGTAGCAGCCGACGACGGTGAGTCCGATGGCGATCCAGACGTTCACGAGCGGCGTCCCTTCATCCACAGCACGATCGGCGCGGCCAGCGCCGCGATCAGCACGGGCACCCCGGCGGGCAGTACGGGCAGCAGGCCCAGCCCGAGCACGAGGGCGAGCGCGGCGACGGCCCGCTCGGTGCCGGTCTTGAGCATCGGCGCGAGCAGCGCGAGGAACACGGCGGGCCCGGCGGCGTCCAGCCCCCACGCCCTGGTGTCGCCGATGGCCTCGGCGCCGAGCGCGCCGAGCAGGGTGGTGAGGTTCCACAGGACGTAGAGGCTCAGCCCGGTCACGGTGAAGCCGAGCCGCGCCGACTTCCGGTCGGGCTGGGCCAGGGCCACGGCGGTGGTCTCGTCGATCACCCAGTGCGCGGCGAAGGGGCGTACGCCCTTGGGCAGCGCGAGCAGCTGGGACAGCCGCAGCCCGTAGAAGGCGTTGCGGGTGCCGAGGAAGAAGGCCCCGGCGGCGGCCGTGAACGGATTCCCGCCGGCGGCCAGGGCTCCGACCAGCGCGAACTGCGAGGCCCCGGTGAACACCAGCAGGCTGAGCACGCAGGCCTGGAGGGTGCTGACCCCGGACCCGGCGGCGGTCACCCCGAAGGCGAAGCCGGACAGCCCGACCGCCACGCCGACGCCGAGCGCGTCGCGTACGACGGCGGCGCGCGGCTTGTCGACCGCGGGCGCGCTGCCGGGAACCTCTCGGCCGGGCACCTCGTGCTCGGGTTCTTCTCGTATGGCCATCCGATGTTCTCCCACGCCCCGAAATTACGCGGGCCACGGCATCCGGGTCTTGTACGTTCTTGCACCATGCACGAAGTGATCAAGGAAATGGCGGACCGGCTGGCCGAGGTGCCCGGCGTCCGCGGGGTCATGCTCGGCGGCAGCCGGGCCCGCGGCGAGCACCGCCCCGAATCGGACTGGGACCTCGGCGTCTACTACCGCGGCGCCCTCGACCTCACCGCGCTCGGCGCACTGGCCGGCCCGGACGTGGAGGTCGCCGGACCGGGCGGCTGGGGCCCCTGGGTCAACGGCGGAGCCTGGCTGCGCGTCGACGGGGTGGCGGTGGACTGGATCCTGCGCGACCTGGACCGGGTGGAACGGGTGTGGCAGGAGTGCCGTGAGGGCCGCTACGAGGTGGGCGTGCAGCCGGGCCACCCCCTCGGCTTCTGGTCCCCGTGCTACCCGGGCGAGGTGGCCCTGGGCCAGGTCCTCGCGGACCCGTCGGGCGAACTGACCGCCCTGCGCACCACGACTTCGGCCTACCCGGAGCCGCTCCGCGACGCCCTGCTGGCCGGTGCCTGGGAGGCGGAGTTCCTCGCGGCGGGCGCCGCGAAGGGCGCGGCCCGCGCGGACGCCCTGTACGTCTCCCTCTGCCTGTCCCGCGCCTTCGGCGTCCTCATCCAGTCCCTGTACGCGGCGGACCGCCGCTGGTGCCTGAACGAGAAGGGCGCCCTGGCCGCGGCCGAGCTCCTGCCCTCGGCTCCGCCCGGCTTCGGCAAGCGCGTACGGGCCCTGCTGGGCGCCCAGGGCACGACGCCCGAGTCCCTGACGGCCACGGTGGCCGAGGCCCGCACCCTGATCGAGGAGACCCGCGCGGGCCTGGCGTCCTAGCCGTCCCGGCGCCGCAGCGGCTCACCCAGCAGCTCGGTGAGCTCCGCCTCCACGGCGGCGAGCAGCGGCCCGAACACGCACAGGGTCTGCTCCCAGGGGTGGCCGAAGGTGCCGAGGCGCATGTCCTCGGTGAGGTGGAGGTAGTAGTCGCCGTTGGGGTAGGTCCCCTCGCCCGGCGTGGGCGGTCGGCCGGGGATGCCGGTGCGGCGGGGGTCGTAGCGGTAGCCGTCGTGGTTCCAGTCGAGCCAGAAGACGGACTCCCCGGGTTCGGTGACGGCGATCAGCCCGCGCCGGACGATGTCGTCCAGCCGGGCGGAGAAGTCCGCGACGCGCGGCCGGCCGTGACCGTGGGCGTGCCAGGTGGCAGAGGGGGTGGGCTCCGAGATGCCGGGGAACCGGCTCACGGACGGCTTGAAGTCGAACGCGGCGTAGAAGCGGTCCCACAGCCGCCGGTCCAGCGCGGAGGTGCAGTCGACCAGCAGGGCGGGCCGCGTCGCCTCGGGTGTGCCCGGCGGGGTCCAGCGGTAGGAACGGACGGTGGTGATCTCGCGCAGACCGGCCTGCCCCAGCTCCTCACGCAAAGCGCCTTCGGCCTCCGCGAGCAGGTACCGCGGCCTCTTCTCGCCGCGCCGACGCTCCGCCCAGGCCCGGACGAACGCGCCCTCCGGTCGGCTGAGGCCGCCGACCACCACGAACTCCGTGCCGTGCACCAGCTCGGCCCAGCCCGCGGCCACCACCCGGCCCTCCGAGACGATCGTGTCGGCCCAGGGCTCCTCGCTGGCGTCGTCCGAAACTCCGTCCGCCTCGTACGTCGCCGGGCTCGTCCGGTGCGGACCCGAAGCAGCGGCCAGCGCGTGGACCTCCCCGGACAGGCCGCCGCGCCGACCGTGCACCTCGTCGTCCGCGCGCGGAGGCTCGATCGCGTCGAGGGGAGCGGCCAGCACGGAGCGTTCCGGCCCCGCGGTGAATCCGGCCCCGGTCAAGGCCTCGCCCAGGCCCGGGGAGTCGTGCCCGTAGACCTTCCATTCGGAGGGCTCGCACCGGTCCTCGAAGGCCGCGAGCTGCCGCCGGACCAGGGCGTCGAGTTCGGTCCCGGCCGCGAGTGCCACGTGCTCGGCCGTGCCGTGCGTCCCGTAGTGCCTGCGCACCACCGGCCCGTCGGCCTCGACCACCACCCCGACCGGGTGCCATTCGGGGACTCCGCCCCGGAGCTGTTCGTCGTGCCGTGCCAGCAGTTCCCCCGTATCCATGATCGGGACCCTAACCGCCCGCCCGCCCCCGCCGGTAGGCGCCCGGCGGCACCCCCACGATGCGCGTGAAGTGCCGGTTCAGGTGCGGCTGGTCGGTGAAGCCGACCGTGACGGCCGCCTCCGCCGGCGGGATCCCCGCGTCGAGCAGCCGCCGCGCCCGCCGGACCCGGGCGTCGGTCAGCCAGGTGTGCGGGGGCATGCCGTACCGGTCCCGGAAGGCCCGCAGCAGGGCGAAGGGGCTGGTCCCCAGCTCCGCCGCGAGCTGCTCCAGCGAAGGGGGCTCCCCCATCCGCTCCTCCAGCACGGCCCGGGCCCGCTCCGCGTCGGCGGCCCCCGCCCGGCCCGCCGCACGGGCGGGCAGCGGCCCGGCGTGCCGGGTCAGCATCCGCGCCACCACCCCGCGCAGCAGGGTGTCGGCGGCCAGCGCGTTGCCGGCCTCGGCGGCCCGGTGAACCTCGGTGATGGCCCGCGAGGCCTGCGGGTCGGCGACCATGTCGGCGGTGAAGCCGGGGGTTCCGCGCAGGGTCCCGATCTCGGTGGCGACCTCGGTGATCAGCGCCCGGGAGGGGTAGAGGGTCGCGTAGGCCCAGCCCTCGGGGACTCCGGCGCGGGCGGTGTGCGGGACCTCGGGGTTGATCAGGACCACGCTGCCGGGTCCGGCGCGCAGGGTGTCTCCCGGCAGGCCGATCTCCTCGACTCCGCCGGTGACGGCCGCGATGACGTACCCGTCGTGGGCGTGGCGCGGGAAGGTGTGGCGTACGTAGTGGGCGCGCAGGAGGTCCAGCCCGGGCAGTTCCGCGTACTGCCAGTGCCGCGCCCACTCCCGGCGGCCCTCGTCCGCTCCGGTCGTCCCCGTGCCCATCCCCCCATTCTGCGCCCGGCCCGGCCGGGGTGTTTCCACAGGTCCGGACGGTTGTCAGTGGGACGGTGCACGATGGGGGCATGTCCGGTACCGCGCTCGACTCGTTCTCCCCCGCGACCCGTTCCTGGTTCACGGGGGCCTTCGTCTCGCCCACCTCCGCCCAGGAGGGCGCCTGGCGGGCCATCGGGGCGGGCTCGGACGTGCTGGTGGTGGCCCCCACCGGCTCCGGCAAGACCCTGGCCGCCTTCCTCGCCGCCCTCGACCAGCTCGCCTCGACCCCGCCCCCGGCCGATCCGAAGAAGCGCTGCCGGGTGCTGTACATCTCGCCGCTCAAAGCCCTGGCGGTGGACGTGGAGCGCAATCTCCGCAGCCCGCTGACCGGCATCCGGCAGGAATCGGTGCGCCTGGGCCTGCCCGAGCCGGAGATCCGGGTCGGGATCCGCTCCGGCGACACCCCGCCGGCCGAGCGGCGCGCGTTGGTGACCCGGCCGCCGGACATCCTGATCACCACGCCCGAGTCGCTGTTCCTGATGCTGACCTCGGCGGCCCGCGAGGCGCTGACCGGGATCGAGACGGTGATCCTGGACGAGGTGCACGCGGTCGCCGGGACCAAGCGCGGAGCCCATCTCGCGCTGTCCCTGGAGCGGTTGGACGAGCTGCTGCCCCGCCCCGCGCGCCGGATCGGACTGTCGGCCACGGTCCGCCCGGTGGAAGAGGTGGCCCGTTACCTGGCTCCGCGCGGCAAGGTGGAGATCGTCCAGCCGCCCTCCACCAAGGAGTTCGACCTGTCGGTGGTCGTCCCGGTCGAGGACATGGGCGAGTTGGGCGGTTCCCCCGCCACCGAGGGCAAGGAGGGCGGCGACAAGCCCTCCATCTGGCCGCACGTGGAGGAGCGGATCGCCGATCTGGTCCAGGCCCACCGGTCCACCATCGTCTTCGCCAACTCCCGCCGCCTCGCCGAGCGCCTGTGCAACCGGCTCAACGAGATCGCGTACGAGCGGGCCACCGGCGGCCCGCTGCCCGAGGGCCCGCCCCCGGCCGAGATCATGGCCCAGTCGGGGGCGGCCCAGGGCGCTCCGCCGCTGATGGCCCGCGCCCACCACGGCTCGGTGTCCAAGGAGCAGCGGGCGCTGGTGGAGGAGGACTTGAAGGCGGGCCGGCTGCCCGCCGTGGTCGCCACCTCCAGCCTGGAGCTCGGCATCGACATGGGCGCGGTCGACCTCGTCATCCAGGTGGAGTCCCCGCCCTCCGTGGCCTCCGGGCTCCAGCGGGTGGGCCGGGCCGGGCACCAGGTGGGCGCGGTCTCCACCGGGGTCGTCTTCCCAAAGTACCGGGGCGACCTCGTCCAGGCGGCCGTGGTCACCGAGCGGATGCGCACGGGCTCGATCGAATCCCTGCGGATCCCCTCCAACCCGCTGGACGTCCTCGCCCAGCAGCTCGTCGCGATGACCGCGATGGACACCTGGCAGCTGGACGACCTGCTCGCCCTGGTGCGGCGGGCGGCCCCCTTCGCGGCGCTGCCGGACTCGGCCTTCACGGCGGTGCTGGACATGCTGGCCGGCCGCTATCCCTCGGACGCGTTCGCCGAGCTCAGACCCCGCGTCGTATGGGACCGCGTCGCCGGTACGATCACCGGCCGGCCCGGCGCCCAGCGGCTCGCGGTCACCTCCGGCGGGACCATCCCGGACCGCGGCCTCTTCGGCGTCTTCCTGGCCGGCTCCGACCCGAAGAAGGGCGGCGGCCGCGTCGGCGAGCTCGACGAGGAGATGGTCTACGAGTCCCGCGTCGGCGACGTCTTCACCCTCGGCACCACCTCCTGGCGGATCGTGGACATCACCCGCGACCGCGTCCTGGTCACCCCCGCCCCCGGGGTCCCGGGGCGGCTCCCGTTCTGGAAGGGCGACCAGCTGGGCCGCCCGCTGGAGCTGGGCCGCGCGGTCGGCGCGTTCCTGCGCGAGCTCGGCGGCCTCACCGCCGAGGACGCACGCCTGCGGCTGCTGGCGGCGGGCCTGGACGCCTGGGCCGCGGAGAACGTCCTGTCCTACCTCGCCGAACAGCGCGAGGCCTGCGGCCACGTACCGGACGACCGGACCATCGTCGTCGAGCGGTTCCGCGACGAGCTCGGCGACTGGCGGGTCGTCGTCCACTCCCCCTTCGGCGCCCAGGTGCACGCCCCCTGGGCCCTGGCGCTCGGCGCCCGCCTCTCCGAGCGGTACGGGATGGACGCGCAGGTCATGCACGCCGACGACGGCATCGTGCTCCGCCTCCCGGACGCGGACCTGCTGAACATGGACCTGGACCTGCTGGACCACGACCCGGCGCGGGGCCCCTCCTCCGGCTCCTCGGCTTCCCCGGCCTCCTTCGACTTCGACGACGACAAGCCCCCGCTGGGCGCGGCGGACGTCGCCTTCGACCACGGGGACGTCCAGCAGATCGTCACCGACCAGGTGGGCGGCTCCGCGCTGTTCGCCTCCCGTTTCCGCGAGTGCGCGGCGCGCGCCCTGCTGCTGCCGCGCCGCAATCCGGGCAAGCGCACCCCCCTGTGGCAGCAGCGCCAGCGCGCCTCGCAACTGCTTCAGGTGGCCTCCGAGTTCGGTTCCTTCCCGATCGTGCTGGAGGCCGTACGGGAATGCCTGCAGGACGTCTTCGACGTGCCCGGCCTGACCGAGCTGATGGGGGACATCGAGGCACGCCGGGTCCGCCTCGTCGAGGTCACGACGCCCGAGCCCTCCCCCTTCGCCCGCTCCCTGCTCTTCGGGTACGTCGCCCAGTTCCTCTACGAGGGCGACTCGCCGCTCGCCGAGCGCAGGGCGGCCGCGCTGTCGCTGGACTCCCGGCTGCTGGCCGAACTGCTCGGCCAGGCGGAGCTCCGCGAGCTGCTCGACGCGGACGTGCTGACGGAGCTGGAGCGGGAGCTCCAGTGGCTGACCGAGGACCGGCGGGCCAAGGACGCCGAGTCGGTGGCCGACCTGCTGCGCCTGCTGGGCCCGCTCACCCCGGCGGACCTGGCCGCCCGCGGCGCGGAGCCGCAGTGGGCTCCGTCCCTGGCCGCCTCCCGCCGGGCGATCCGGGTCCGGATCGCCGGCGAGGACCACTGGGCGGCCATCGAGGACGCGGGCCGGCTGCGCGACGCACTGGGCACGGCGCTCCCGGTGGGCGTCCCGGAGGCCTTCACCGAGCCGGTGAAGGACCCCCTCGGCGACGTCCTGGCCCGGTACGCCCGCACCCACGGCCCCTTCACCACGGTCACCGCCGCCGCCCGCTTCGGGCTGGGCACGGCCGTGACGGACGGCGCGCTGCACCGGCTCGCGGCGGCCGGGCGGGTGGTCCAGGGCGAGTTCCATCCGGCGGGCATCGGCCAGGAGTGGTGCGACGCCACCGTCCTCCGACGGCTCCGGCGTCGCTCCCTCGCCGCCCTGCGCCAGGAACTGGAGCCGGTCCCTCCCGCCTCCCTCGCCACCTTCCTCCCCCAGTGGCAGCACCTGGGCGGAGCCCTGCGCGGCGTCGACGGCCTGGCCCGCGCGATCGAGCAGCTCCAGGGCGCCGCGGTTCCCGCCTCCGCCCTCGAACGCCTGATCCTCCCGTCCCGTGTGGCGGACTACTCCCCCACCCTCCTGGACGAGCTGACCACCACGGGAGAAGTCCTCTGGGCCGGCGCGGGCGCCCTGCCGGGCAAGGACGGCTGGATCTCCCTCTACCTCGCGGAGGCGGCCCCCCTCCTCCTCCCTCCCGCCCACCCCCTGGAGCTCACCCCGCTCCACGAAGCGACCCTCTCCGCACTCTCCGGCGGCTACGGCCTGTTCTTCCGCCAGCTCACGGACCGGGTCCGCGCGCTGCACCCGGACGCCTCCGACGCGGACCTCTCCTCCGCCGTCTGGGACCTGACGTGGTCGGGCCGCCTGACGAACGACACCCTGGCCCCCCTGCGCTCCCTCCTCGGCTCGGGACGCACGGCGGGCGCCACCGCCCACCGCGCCCGCCGTACGATCCCCCGCGGCCGCTACGGCACCCTCACCACCCCTGCCTCCCGTACGGGCCCGCCCACGGTGTCGGGCCGCTGGTCCCTGCTCCCGGTCCACGCCCCGGACCCGACCCACCGCGCACACGCCCTGGCCCGCACCCTGCTGGACCGCCACGGGGTGGTGACCCGGGGTGCGGTGGCCGCGGAAGGCGTGGAAGGCGGCTTCAGCGCGGTCTATCGCATCCTCTCCGCCTTCGAGGACAGCGGCCAGGCCCGCAGGGGCTACGTGGTCGAAGGGCTGGGCGCGGCCCAGTTCGCCATGGACGGCGCGGTCGACCGCCTCCGCGCCGCCGAGCGCACCCCGCCCCCTCTCGCCGCAGTGGTCCTCGCAGCCGCCGACCCCGCGAACGCCTACGGCGCCGCCCTCCCCTGGCCGGAGCCCCCGACCGGCGCCACCCACAAACCGGGTCGCAAGGCAGGTTCCCTGGTCGTCCTGGTCGACGGCGAACTCACCCTCTACCTGGAGCGCGGCGGCAAAACCCTCCTGGCCTGGCCCGACCCGGACGCCCCCGCCCTCACGGCCGCCCTGACAGCCCTCACCACAGCCTCCCGCAAGGGCACCCTCCCCACCCTCACCCTGGAACGCATCAACGCCGCCCCCTCCCTCACCTCCCCCTACGCCCCACCCATTGAAGCCACCGGCTTCCACGCCACCCCCCAAGGCCTCCGCCTCCGCCACTGACCAACACCCACCGCCATCACGCAGCCCCCAAACCCCACGGCCGACCACAGCCCAACCCACGAATACCGGGCCGAATCCCGCTCCCGAGGCCCCCAGGCCCCGGCAAACAGAGCCGGAACAAAGCCCGAGAAGCGCTTCCCATAACGCAGCCCCCAACAAGATCCGCGGCACAGCCCCAGGAAGGGGCCCAGGACACAGCCCGGGACCGGGGTCCGGGACCCCGGTCCCGGACCCCAGAAACGGGGTCCGGGGTCGGGGGCCCCGGAAACGGGGTCCAGGTCGCAGGGCAAACCCCGGGAGCGGAGTCCGGGACCCAGCGCGAACCCCGGAAACAGGGTCCAGGGCCCAGAGGCCCAGGGCGAAGCCCGGGAACGGGGCCCAGGGCTTAGCCCGGAAACGGAGTCCGGGGCGGAGGCCGGGAACGGGGTCCGGAACGAAGCCCGGAAACGGGGTCCGGGGCGCAGCCCCGGGGAACAGGGTCCGGGGCGCAGCCCCGGGGAACGGAGGAAGGGCGGGGCGGGGAGCAAACACCACGCAACCGCAGCGGCACCCGCACCATCCCCCAAGCCCCCCCCGGAACGAGTACCGGAGCGCAGCCCACCCACGGGCACCCCGCCCCAGCCCAGAGAGCCGAACCCAAGACGCCGCCCCAGGGCACCAACCCCGGGCCGAGGGCGAAGCCCGGAAACGGGGCCCAGGGCGCAGCCCAGCAGCAGGGTCCGGGGCGGAGCCCCGGGGAACGGAGGAAGGGCGGGGCGGGGAGCAAGCCCCGCGCAGCGGCACCCCGACGCCACCGCACCGCCCCGACCCCGCAGGAGCAGGAGAATGAAGACATGCCCGAAGGCGACAGCGTCTACCGCGCGGCGGCCCACCTCCGCGAAGCCCTCGCGGGCAAGGAACTCACCCGCTCCGACCTCAGAGTCCCCCGCTTCGCCACCGCGGACCTCACCGGCTTCACCACCCTCGAAGTGGTCCCCCGGGGCAAGCACCTGCTCATGCGCTTCGGCCCGCCACCGTCACAAAACACCGAGGCAGAAGCCACTCTCCACCCCCTCCACCCCCTCCTCACCCTCCACACCCACCTCCGCATGGACGGCACCTGGCGCATCCTCCCCACCACCGGCGCGCCCAAGCGCGCCCCCGCCCCCACCCACGAACTCCGCGTAATCCTCGGCACCACCACCCACACCGCCTTCGGCTACCGCCTCCCCGTCGTGGAACTGCTCCGCACCGCCGACGAACACCGCGCCGTCGGCCACCTCGGCCCCGACCTCCTGGGTCCCGACTGGGACGAGGCGGTCGCCGCCGCGAACCTCCTCGCCACCCCCGCCCGCCCCCTGGGCGAGGCCCTCCTCGACCAGCGCAACCTGGCCGGCATCGGCAACATCTACAAGGCCGAGCTCTGCTTCCTCGCCCAGGTCACCCCCTGGACCCCGGTCGGCTATCTGGCACCCCGCACCCTCCCCCGCCTCGCCGCCGCCGCACACCGGCTCCTCGACGCGAACAAGGCCCGCCACCGCAACACCACGGGCAGCCGCCGCCCCGGCCAGGACCTGTTCGTCTACGGTCGCGCCCACCGTCCCTGCCTGCGCTGCGGCACCCCCGTCCGCGAGGCCCCCCAGGACGGCCGCCCCACCTACTGGTGTCCCCGTTGCCAATCCGGCCCGACGCCTTAGTTGACGCCCCGTCAGATGCGGTCGTACCGTCCCCGCATGCCTACACCCAGCGCGTACGAACTCACCGGCCGGACCGCCCTGATCACCGGCGCCGCCAGCGGCATCGGCCGGGCCACCGCCGTACTCCTCGCCGAGGCCGGAGCCGCCGTGCACTGCGCGGACCGCGACGCCCAGGGCCTCCAGGAGACCGTGGAACTGATCACCAAGGCCGGCGGCCGGGCCACCGCCCACCCCCTCGACGTGACCGACCGCGCCGCGATCAAGGCGGCGATCGCCCAGGCCGGCCCGCTCGACATCACCGCCGCGATCGCCGGGGTCATGCACAGCAGCAGCGTTCTGGAGACGTCCGACGAGGACCTCGACCGGGTTCTGGACATCAACTTCAAGGGGGTGCTGCGCACCTGCCAGGAGGCGGCCCGCGCCATGATCGCGACAGGCCGGCCCGGTTCGATCATCACCATGGCCTCCGGCGCCGTGGACGCCGCCCAGCCCGGTTTGCTCTGCTACAGCGCCGCCAAGGCCGCCGTCGTCCAGCTGACCAAGACCCTCGCCACCGAGGCCGGCCCGCACGGCATCCGCGTCAACGCCGTCGCACCCGGCTGGATCCGCACCCCGATGACCGATCGGCACAGCCCCGAGGTCCAGGAGCAGACCGAGGCGATGATGACGCGGATGTCTCCGCTGCGCCGCGTGGGTGAGCCCGAGGACATAGCCCAGGCAGTGCTCTACCTCGCCTCGGACGCCTCGTCCTTCATGACGGGCCAGATCCTTCGCCCGAACGGCGGAGTCTCCATGCCCTGGTGACCCACCACCCGGCGCCCATCGCCCCGGCCACACACGCAGGACACATCACAAGCCCCACCCGATCACCCGGACCCCGGCGGCTCCCCGACCCCCACCGACCCGGCAGCAGCCCGCTCCCCACCGCTCCCCGGAACACCGCCACCGCCGTCCGCCGCCCCGCGGCGACGGCGGCCCACCGGTCCCGGCACGCAATGCACCGGCAGCAGCCCCAGCCCCCATCCTCCGACGGCGACCGCACCCTCCACCAACCCGGCCTCGGCCGGCGCCAGCACGAGCCGCAGCACGGCCCACCACCACAGGACGCCCACCGACAGCGCGAGGGCCAGACCCACGGGTATACCCAGCAACCGCCGCACGGCCACCTCCAGGGGCCGGAGACCCGAACGGGCCCATCCTCCCGCACCCGGCCCCCACCCGCACCCCGCCCGCTCCCCCTCCAAGCCCCACCGGAACGCCACCCAAACCACCCACGCCCCATGCGCCACACCCACACCCGCACACGCCGCACAACGGCAAAGAGCCCCGCCCGGCACCCAAAGGGCACCGGCCGGGGCTCCGGCCACACTCATACGCTCAGCACGCACGCACACACATTCACGCGCACAGGCGGACGCTCACGCACGCATCACGCGGCTACGACATTCACCGCTTCCACGGGCGCCTTGATGGTCACCCGTTCCGGGCCACCCGTGACCGAGGCCACGGATACCGAATTGAGCATCGGGCGGACCGGTGCGGACACCGGTTCGCTCGCCGCGGCGGACTGGGCCAGCTCGGCGAGCGAAAGCTCGTCGCTGACTTCCCGCATCAGCTCTGACATCCGTACGTCAAGCGCGTCGCAGATCGCGGAGAGCAGCTCGGAAGATGCCTCCTTCTGCCCCCGCTCCACCTCGGAGAGATAGCCGAGCGAAACTCGGGCGGACGAGGAGACTTCGCGCAGAGTACGGCCCTGGCGCTGGCGCTGCCGACGCAGCACGTCACCCAGCAGGCGACGGAGCAGAATCATCGGTGGCTCCCTCCTCTGACCGTGTAGCCGTAACCTTCACGCCCCACCGTACCGCCTCGCGCGGCGGCCGTGCGGGGAGCGATGTCGTGTTCACTCAGGGCTGCAAACATCAAATCCCCCCGTCCTGTTCCGTATCCTGCCCCCGCAGATTCTCGCGGAGTTCGCTCGCGAGCAGCTCGAGCACTGTCCGTGCACTCTCCCTACGGATTTCCGCGCGGGAGCCGTTCAACCTCAGCCGGGCCGTTTTCCTGACCCCGGGACCCGCCACGGCGATGAAAACGGTGCCCACCGGCTGCCCGTCCTGCGGGGCGGGACCGGCCACTCCGGTGGTCGCGATGCCCCAGGAGGCGCCGAGCACCCGCCGCACGCCGGCCGCCATCTCCTCCGCGACCTGCGGGTTCACCGCGCCCTGGGCCGCGAGCAGCCCGGCGTCCACGCCCAGCACCTGGTGCTTGAGCTCGGTCGCGTACGCCGTGACGGACCCGCGGAAGGACTTGGAGGCGCCCGGGACGGACGTGAGCTCCGCGGCCACCATGCCGCCGGTCAGCGACTCCGCAACAGCAACCGTACCGTTACTCTCCGCGAGGAGTCGCAGCACGTCGGCCGCAACAGCCTCGCCGTCCCCGGCAGCCCCCGCGGCATTCCGCGGCGCTTCACCGGCCATCGAAGATCCACCCGCCTCTTGCACCACCGCGTCATCCCCCGGCAGGTTCACCGCGCGGCACGCTCCGCGGCGAGCCCCTTGCGCCGGAGCACGACCGCCTGCCTGATGTAGTCCAAACCGGTGACGACGGTCAGGACGACGGCGGCCGCCATCACCCAGAACCGCAGCGTCGCCAGCGGCCCGGTCAGCGCGAGCACGTACATGCCCACCGCCACGCCCTGGGTCAGGGTCTTCAGCTTCCCGCCCCGGCTCGCCGGGATCACTCCGTACCTGATGACCCAGAAACGCATGAGCGTGATCCCGAGTTCCCGGCCGAGGATCACCCCGGTCACCCACCAGGGCAGATCGCCGAGCCACGACAGACACACCAATGCCGACCCCATGATCGCCTTGTCGGCGATGGGGTCGGCGATCTTCCCGAAGTCGGTGACCAGGTTGTACGTACGGGCCAGATGCCCGTCGAAGATGTCGGTGATCATGGCGACGGCGAACGCCGCCCACGCCAGCGCCCGCCAGACGGGGTCGTAGCCCCCGTCGGCGAGCAGCAGCATCACGAATCCCGGCACCAGGACCAGCCGGATCATCGTCAGGATGTTGGCGATGTTCCACAGGCTGGCCTGATTGACGGCCGCGGCGCCCAGCTTCGCGCCGGGCGCGGGCCGGCGGCCGGTCCCGCCCGCCGCAGATGCCGGGGCTCCGGTCATCCGGCCGCCTCCTCAAGATCCACGCCCAGGGGCTCCGCCACCAGGTCCACACCCAGGGTGCCGACCACCTTCGCCGTGACGATACGCCCCGGGACCAGGCCCGCGCCGTCCGTGAAGACGACCTGGCCGTCGGTCTCGGGTGCCTGGTGGGCGGCGCGCCCGTAGGCACCCTCGCCGTCCTCCGCCTCGTCGATCGGGACGACCGTCTCGACGAGCACCTCCAGCGTCTCCCCGATCCGCTCCTCCGCGCGCTGCGAAGTGAGCTCCTCGGCGAGGCGCTGCATGTGGGCGAGGCGCTCGGCGATGGTGTCGGCGTCCAGCTTGTTCTCGTACGTGACGGCCTCGGTGCCGTCCTCGTCGGAGTAGCCGAAGACGCCGATGGCGTCGAGCCGCGCACTGGTGAGGAAGCGCTCCAGCTCGGCGAAGTCCGACTCCTTCTCGCCGGGGAAGCCGACGATGAAGTTGGACCGGACGCCGGCCGTCGGGGCCTTGGAGCGGATGGTGTCCAGCAGTTCCAGGAACCGGTCGGTGTCACCGAAGCGGCGCATGGCGCGCAGCACGTCGGGGGCCGAGTGCTGGAAGGAGAGGTCGAAGTACGGGACGACCTTGGGGGTCGAGGTGAGTACGTCGATCAGGCCGGGCCGCATCTCGGCGGGCTGGAGGTAGCTGACGCGGACGCGCTCGATGCCGTCCACCTCGGCCAGCTCGGGCAGCAGGGTCTCCAGCAGGCGGATGTCGCCCAGGTCCTTGCCGTACGAGGTGTTGTTCTCGGAGACCAGCATGATCTCCTTGACGCCCTGCTCCGCGAGCCAGCGCGTCTCGCCCAGCACGTCGCTGGGGCGGCGGGAGATGAAGGAGCCGCGGAAGGACGGGATGGCGCAGAAGGAGCAGCGCCGGTCGCAGCCGGAGGCGAGCTTGACCGAGGCGACCGGGCTCTTGTCCAGCCGGCGGCGCAGCGGCGCACGCGGGCCGGAGGCGGGCGCGACGCCCTCCGGGAGGTCTGCGGGAGCGGCTGCCACCTCCTCGACGGGCGTCGACTGCGCGTGGCCCGGCAGGGCCACGTCGGCGTCCTGGCGCTGGGCCGGGCTGATCGGCAGCAGCTTGCGCCGGTCGCGCGGGGTGTGGGAGGCGTGGACGCCGCCGTTGAGGATGGTCTGGAGGCGGTCGGAGATGTCGGCGTAGTCGTCGAAACCGAGCACGCCGTCGGCCTCGGGGAGCGCTTCGGCAAGTTCCTTGCCGTAGCGCTCGGCCATACAGCCGACGGCTACGACGGCCTGCGTGCGGCCGTGATCCTTGAGATCATTGGCCTCCAGCAGGGCGTCTACGGAGTCCTTTTTGGCGGCTTCGACAAAGCCGCAGGTGTTGACGACGGCTACGTCCGCATCGGCGGCGTCCTCGACGAGCTCCCAGCCATCCGCCGCCAAGCGGCCTGCGAGCTCCTCCGAGTCCACCTCGTTACGGGCGCAGCCAAGAGTGACAAGGGCGACGGTACGGCGTTCGGGCATGGACTCAAGACTACTTCGTCCCGGCACCGGCCCCCGCCTCCCGTCCCGGACGGCAAGATCCCCGGAGTGCGGCGCGGCACCCCGGGGATCCGGAACGTTCTATTCCCTGCTGGTCAGGCCTGGCGGTCAGCCCGCCTGGGCCTGGCCCTGACGCGGGTCGTCCTTGGTGTATGTGAGACGTTCCACCTGTCCTGGCTGGAACTCGTCCTTGATCTCCTTGCCGTTCACGAAGAGCTTCACGACCCCGGCATCGCCGAGCACCAGGTCGATGGACTCCTTGTCCGTGAACGTCTTCGACTGACCCTGTTCGAGGGTGCCGTCGAAGAGGAGCCGGCCACTGTGGTCCTTGGCCGAGATCCAGCTTTCGCCGTCGTTGGCCGTCAGGACGACCGTGACGAGGTCCTTGGGCGCGGCGGCGATGGCGCTGTCCGAGGGCTCCGGCTTGGGAGCCGTAGGCGCCGGCGGCGCCTGGACCGAGGGCTTGGAGGCGTTGGGGGTGGGTGCGGGCTTCGGCGCGGCGGAACCTTCCGCCACCGGCCGCTTGGCCTTCTCGTCGGCGCCGCCGAAGGCCGTGAAGCCGACGAAGCCGATCACGGCGACGATGGCGGCGACCATGGCGGCGGTCCAATTGGGCCGCTGCCGTTCGGGGCGGATCCGCTCGGCTTCGAACATCGGCGCGGCGGGGGTGGGTGCCGGCCGGCCGCCGTGGGCCGCGTCGTAGCTGTCGATCAGGGGTTCCGGATCGAGTCGTACGGCACGGGCGAGCGTACGGATGTGGCCGCGGGCATAGACATCGCCGCCGCAGCGAGTGAAATCGTCGGATTCGATCGCGTGCACGATCGGGATGCGCACGCGGGTGGTGGAACTGACCTCGTCGACAGTCAGCCCGGCGGCGATCCGGGCCTTCTTGAGGGCCGTCCCGATGGACGGCTCTTCGACGGAACGTTCGACGAGACGGTCCTCGGACCGGTCGTCGGTCGAAGGCTGCTCATCTTCGGGGGAGTTGGCGTTGCCGATGGACACGAGGGCGCCTTTCGAGCGTGTAGCCACCTGCTGGAAGTCCAGTCTAGGGGGGTGACGAAAGGGTGAGGCAACCGGAGGGGGGACTTCCTACGCCATACGAATGGCCGGAGGGCTCCCGCCCGGTGCGGCGGCCCGGAACAAGCCGCCACCTCCCTCAACTAGACACGGGACCGGGGGAAACGGTTGCCCCCGGTCCTTTGTCCGTTACTCGGAAGTCTCCCCCCGGATCACGGCGAGCACGCCGTCGAGTTCGTCGGCCTTCAGCAGCACGTCGCGCGCCTTCGACCCCTCGCTCGGCCCGACGATCCCCCGCGACTCCATCAGGTCCATCAGCCGCCCGGCCTTCGCGAAGCCCACCCGCAGCTTGCGCTGGAGCATCGAGGTGGATCCGAACTGCGTGGAGACGACCAGCTCGGCCGCCTGGCACAGCAGGTCCAGGTCGTCGCCGATCTCCTCGTCGATCTCCTTCTTCTGCTTCTGCCCCACGGTGACGTCGTTGCGGAAGACCGGAGCCATCTGGTCCTTGCAGTGCTGCACGATCCCGGCGATCTCGTCCTCGGTGACGAAGGCGCCCTGGAGCCGCACGGGCTTGTTCGCGCCCATCGGCAGGAACAGCCCGTCGCCCTTGCCGATGAGCTTCTCCGCGCCCGGCTGGTCGAGGATGACCCGGCTGTCGGCGAGCGAGGAGGTGGCGAAGGCGAGGCGCGAGGGCACGTTCGCCTTGATCAGACCGGTCACCACGTCCACCGAGGGCCGCTGCGTCGCGAGCACCAGGTGGATGCCGGCCGCGCGGGCCAGCTGGGTGATGCGGACGATCGAGTCCTCCACGTCCCGCGGGGCCACCATCATCAGGTCGGCGAGCTCGTCGACGATCACCAGCAGGTACGGGTACGGGCTCAGCTCCCGCTCGCTGCCCGGCGGCAGTTTGATCTTGCCGTCGCGGATCGCCTTGTTGAAGTCGTCGATGTGCCGGTAGCCGAAGGCCGCCAGGTCGTCGTAGCGCAGGTCCATCTCGCGCACGACCCACTGCAGGGCCTCGGCCGCCCGCTTGGGGTTGGTGATGATCGGCGTGATCAGGTGCGGGATGCCCTCGTACGCCGTCAGCTCCACCCGCTTGGGGTCCACGAGCACCATCCGGACGTCCTCCGGGGTGGCCCGCACCATCACCGAGGTGATCAGGCAGTTGATGCAGGAGGACTTTCCGGAACCGGTGGCCCCGGCGACCAGCACGTGCGGCATCTTCGCCAGGTTGGCCATGACGTAGCCGCCCTCGACGTCCTTGCCGAGCGCCACCAGCATCGGGTGGTCGTCCTCGGCGGCGTCCGCCAGCCGCAGCACGTCCCCCAGGTTGACCATCTCGCGGTCGGTGTTCGGGATCTCGATGCCGACCGCCGACTTGCCCGGAATCGGACTGATGATGCGCACGTCGGGCGAGGCCACGGCGTAGGCGATGTTCTTGGCCAGCGCCGTGATCCGCTCGACCTTCACGGCCGGGCCCAGCTCCACCTCGTAGCGGGTCACCGTCGGTCCCCGGGTGAAACCGGTGACCTTCGCGTCGACCTTGAACTCCATGAACACGTTCGTCAGCGAGGCCACGACCGCGTCGTTCGCGGCGCTGCGGGTCTTGCCCGGCCCACCCTTCTCCAGCAGGTCCAGCGAGGGCAGGGAGTACGTGATGTCCCCGCGCAGCTGGAGCTGCTCGGCGCGGGGCGGCAGCGCCTGGGTCTCGGGCGGGGCCTTCGTCAGGTCGGGTACGGACAGGGTTCCGGAGGCCGCCGCGGTGGTGTCGGTCGGCGCGGCCGCGGCGGCGGACTTCTCCTCGCGGGCCGGCTGCTCCTCGCGCGCGGGCCCCTCCTCGCGGGCCGCCGGAACCGGAGCGGTGATCTCTGAACCTTCGCGACCTTCGCGCTCCCCCGAGATGCCCTGCGTGAGGTCGGCGACGAGCGGGGAGGGCGGCATCCCGCCGTACACCACCCCGTCCAGCGCGGCGGCGGCCGCCGCGGCCACGTCGACGGCGTCCATCCCCCGGTCCATGGGCCGGCCCGCGGACCGCCGGGGGCGCCGCCGCCGGGCGAGCGCCTCCTCCTCGGCGGCCTCCGCCGGGTCCCCCGGCCCGCCGGCGCCGGAGCGGGCCCGCCACTGCTCGGCGTCATGCCGGTCCGCGGCGGCCGAGGCCGCGCCCGCGGAGTCCCCGTGCTCCGCGGACGCCGCGTACTCGTCGTCGTACTCGTTCGGAGCGATGATCCCGAGCCGGATCCCCGCGCTCCGCAGCCGCTGCGGGATCGCGTTGACGGGGGTGGCGGTGACCACCAGCAGCCCGAAGACGGTGAGCAGCACCAGCATCGGCACGGCCAGCGGTGCGCCCATCGTGAAGATCAGCGGCTTCGAGGCTCCCCAGCCGATCAGCCCGCCGGCGTTCTGCATGGCGGTGGTGCCCTCGTCGCGCCCGGGGGCTCCGCAGGCGATGTGCACGAGCCCCAGGACTCCGATGACCAGCGCGGAGAGCCCGATGCCGATGCGGCCGTTGGCGTCGGCCTGTTCGGGATGGCGGATGAAACGTACCGCCATGACGCCGAGCAGGACCGGCACGAGCAGGTCGAGCCGCCCGAAGGCGCCGGTGACCAGCATGGTCACCAGGTCCCCCACGGGCCCGCTCAGGTTCGACCAGGTCCCGGCGGCCACGATCAGCGCGAGCGCGAGCAGCAGCAGGGCGAGCCCGTCCTTGCGGTGGGCCGGGTCGAGGTTCTTCGCGCCCTGGCCGATGCCGCGGAAGATCGCGCCGACCGCGTGCGCGATGCCGAGCCAGAAGGCGCGCAGCAGCCGCAGCACTCCCCCGGTGGGGGACGGCGCGGGCTTGGCCGCCACCTTCTTGACGGGCGCGCGCTTCGCGGCGGGCGACGCCTTCTTGGCGGGCGGCTTGCGGGCTGGGGCAGCCTTCTTCGCCGGCGCCGTCGTACGGCCGGTGCGGCCCTTCGCGGTGCCCGCCGTGCTCTGGGAACCCTTACCGGACGTACTTGAGGCCATGCGACCGAGGTTACCGGGGCGAGCGCCGGTGGACACGCGTGCCCACCCCTTCACCCGTTCGTGTCGTTCCGAGTCCGGGACGGGAGGCGCCCGCGCCCTCGGCCCGTACCGGCGGCCTCCCATGACGCTCCGCCAGACCTGACGGACCGCCAAGCGGGGCCGCACGGCAGGCCACGCCGGGCCGCGAGGGCCCGAGCGGAGCTCAGCCCTGAGCGGGCAGTACGGGAGTACCGCCGCCGGTCCCCGGCTCCAGCGCGTCGAGCGCCCGCCGCAGACCGGTGAGCTTGCGCTCCAGATGGGCCGCGGTGGCCACCACCGAGGGATCGGCCGCCTCTTCACCGAGCTGCTTGGTCAGCGCCTCCGCCTGCTCCTCCACCGCGGCGAGCCGCGCGGAGAGCTCGGCCAGCAGGCCGGCCGTCTCCTTGGAGCCGTCCACCGCCCCGTTGGAGCTGCCGCCCTCCAGCTGGAGCCTCAGCAGCGCCGCCTGCTCGCGCAGTTGGCAGTTCTTCGTATACAGCTCGACGAAGACCGAGACCTTGGCCCGCAGCACCCACGGGTCGAAGGGCTTCGAGATGTAGTCCACCGCGCCCGCCGCGTACCCGCGGAAGGTGTGGTGCGGACCGTGGTTGATCGCCGTGAGGAAGATGATCGGGATGTCCCGGGTCCGCTCCCGCCGCTTGATGTGCGCGGCCGTCTCGAACCCGTCCATGCCCGGCATCTGCACGTCGAGCAGGATGACCGCGAAGTCGTCCGTCAGCAGCGCCTTGAGCGCTTCCTCCCCCGACGACGCCCGGACCAGTGTCTGATCGAGCGCGGAGAGGATGGCCTCCAGCGCCAGCAGATTCTCCGGCCGGTCGTCGACCAGGAGGATCTTGGCCTTCTGCACCATGCCCTGTCCTCCTCGCCCCGGCATGGGGCCTCCCCGGCTCCTGGCTCCGGCCTGTGCGCCGGGCCCCGCCCCAGAGGACGGCATCCTTGCGCCGTCCGTCCTTGTGCCGGTCATCGTAGCCCCAGTCCCGAGATCGCCACACCCTGTCACCAAGATGTCACAGCGCACGAAGCGGAAACGTGGTGGAAGGGCAGAAGGTTCCCACGGGAGTTGTCCTCCGCCCGCCCGGTCACGCCCCGGCCCCGCGCATGTGCCCTTCCATGACCGACAGTAGGTAGTCGGGTTCGACCGGCTTGGTCACGTAGTCCGAGGCACCGGACTCGATCGCCTTCTCCCGGTCCCCCTTCATGGCCTTCGCCGTCAGCGCGATGATCGGCAGCCCCTCGAACTGGGGCATCCGCCGGATCGCCGAGGTCGTCGCGTACCCGTCCATCTCCGGCATCATGATGTCCATCAGCACGAGCGCCACGTCGTCGTGCTGCTCCAGGACCTCGATGCCCTCCCTGCCGTTCTCCGCGTACAGCACCGCCAGACCGTGCTGCTCCAGCACGCTGGTCAGCGCGAAGACGTTGCGCACGTCGTCGTCCACGATCAGCACCCGCTCGCCGTGGAAGTCGTACGTCCGCGGCGCCTGCGGCAGCGGCTCCTCCACGAACCACGCGTCCGCGTCGCCCTGTCCGGGCACCTCCGCCCGCAGCGGCGGCTCGGCCATCGCCTTGCGGCGCCGCCGGAACAGCGCCGAGGACCCCTGCCCGGCCGGTTCCCCGGCCCGCGGCAGCGCCATCGGCCCCACGGACCCTACGGGGCCCTGCGCCACCGGCGCCGCCGGCAGCTCGGGCCGCACCTCCTCGGCGGCCGGGCGGCGGTACAGCTCCCCGCGCGCCCCACCGGGCGTCGGCGGCGCGTACCCCTGCGGGGGCAGCTCGCTCGGGTGCAGCGGCAGGTACAGCGTGAAGGTCGACCCGCGGCCGGGTTCGCTCGCCGCGTGGATCTCCCCGCCCAGCAGCCGGGCGATCTCCCGGCTGATGGACAGTCCGAGGCCGGTGCCGCCGTACTTGCGGCTGGTCGTCCCGTCGGCCTGCTTGAACGCCTCGAAGATCACCAGCATCTTGCTCGCGGCGATCCCGATCCCGGTGTCGGTCACCGAGAAGGCGATCAGGTCCGCGTCGGCCTCCCGCAGCGAACCGGCCTCCAGGAGCTGCTCGCGGATCGCGATGGGCACATCGGCCCCGGCGGGCCGGATCACCAGCTCCACCGCCCCCGTGTCGGTGAACTTCACCGCGTTCGACAGCAGGTTGCGCAGCACCTGGAGCAGCCGCTGCTCGTCGGTGTGCAGGGTCGCCGGGAGCTCCGGGGAGACCCGTACCGAGAAGTCGAGCCCCTTCTCCGCGGTCAGCGGCCGGAAGGTGGCCTCCACGTAGTCGACGAGCTGGACCAGCGCGATCCGGGTCGGGGAGACGTCCATCTTCCCGGCCTCGACCTTCGACAGGTCGAGGATGTCGTTGATCAGCTGGAGCAGGTCGGAGCCGGCGCCGTGGATGGTCTCGGCGAACTCCACCTGCTTCGGCGAGAGGTTCTCGTCCGCGTTGTCGGCGAGCAGCTTGGCCAGGATCAGCAGGGAGTTGAGCGGGGTCCGCAGCTCGTGCGACATGTTCGCCAGGAACTCGCTCTTGTACCGCATCGAGACCGCGAGCTGCTCGGCACGCTCCTCCAGGACCTGCCGGGCCTCCTCGATCTCGGTGTTCTTCACCTCGATGTCCCGGTTCTGCTGGGCCAGCAGTTCGGCCTTCTCCTCCAGTTCGGCGTTGGCGGCCTGAAGGGCCTTCTGCCGGTTCTCCAGTTCGTCGGAGCGCTCGCGCAGCTGCTCGGTCATCTCCTGCGACTGCTTGAGCAGCATCTCCGTCTTGGAGTTGACGGAGATGGTGTTGACGCTCGTACCGATCATCTCGGCGATCTGGCTGAGGAAGTCCTTCTGGATCTGCGTGAAGGGCTGGAAGGAGGCCAGCTCGATGACGCCGAGCACCTTCCCCTCGAAGAGCACCGGCAGCACGATCACGTGCGCCGGCGGGGCCTCGCCGAGCCCGGAGGAGATCTTCAGGTAGCCGGGCGGGGTGTTCTCGATGAGCACCATCCGCTTCTCCTCGGCGACCATCCCGATCAGCCCCTCCCCCGGCCGGAAGGAGATGGGCATCTGACCGCCTGCGTACGCGTAACTCCCGCGCATCCGCAGCTCGTACGAGCCGTCCGCGCCCCCGTCCGTCCCGATCTCGGGGGTACCGCCCGCCGGCAGCGCCAGGAAGAACGCGCCGTGCTGCGCGGAGACCACCGGGGTCAGCTCGCTCATGATCAGCGAGGCCACGTCGTCCAGCTCGCGGCGGCCCTGCATCAGGGCGGAGATGCGGGCGAGGTTGCCCTTGAGCCAGTCCTGCTCCTTGTTGGCCAAGGTGGTGTCGCGCAGGTTGGCGATCATCGTGTTGATGTTGTCCTGGAGGACCTGGATCTCGCCCGCCGCGTCCACGTCGATCTTCAGGTTGAGATCGCCCCGCGTCACCGCGGTGGCCACGGCCGCGATGGCGCGCACCTGCCGGGTGAGGTTTCCGGCCATCTCGTTCACGGACTCGGTCAGGTCCCGCCAGGTGCCGTCCACGTCCCGCACGCGGGCCTGGCCGCCCAGGATGCCCTCCGTACCCACCTCGCGGGCCACCCGGGTCACCTGGTCGGCGAAGGAGGAGAGCTGGTCGACCATCGTGTTGATCGTGGTCTTGAGCTCCAGGATCTCCCCGCGCGCGTCGATGTCGATCTTCTTGGTCATATCGCCCTTGGCGATGGCCGTCGTGACCATGGCGATCTGCCGCACCTGGCCGGTGAGGTTGGAGGCCATGAAGTTCACCGAGTCGGTGAGGTCCTTCCACGTCCCCGAGACCCCGGGCACGTGCGCCTGGCCGCCCAGGCGGCCCTCCGTACCCACCTCGCGGGCCACGCGCGTGACCTCGTCGGCGAAGGACGACAGGGTCTTGACCATCGTGTTGACGGTGTCGGCGAGCTGCGCGACCTCGCCGCGCGCCTCGACCGTGACCGTCTTGGTCAGGTCGCCGTTGGCCACCGCGGTCGAGACCTGGGCGATCCCGCGCACCTGGGCGGTCAGATTGCCGGCCATCGTGTTGACGTTGTCGCTGAGGTCCTTCCAGATGCCGGTGACCCCGCGCACCCGGGCCTGGCCGCCGAGGATGCCCTCGGTGCCCACCTCGCGGGCCACCCGCGTCACCTGCTCGGCGAAGGAGGACAGCTGGTCCACCATCGTGTTCACCGTGGTGACGAGCTCCAGGATCTCGCCCTTGGCATCGACGGTGATCTTCTTGGAGAGGTCGCCCATGGCGACCGCCGTGGTCACCTCGGCGATGTTGCGCACCTGCGAGGTCAGGTTGTTCGCCATGAAGTTGACGGACTGGGTGAGGTCCTTCCAGGTGCCGGAGACGCCCTTCACCTCGGCCTGGCCGCCCAGGATGCCCTCGGTGCCCACCTCGCGGGCCACCCGGGTCACCTGCTCCGCGAAGTTCGAGAGCTGGTCCACCATCGTGTTGAGGGTGTTCTTCAGCTCCAGGATCTCGCCCCGGGCATCGACCTCGATCTTCTGCGACAGGTCGCCGCGCGCCACCGCGGTGGCGACCTGCGCGATGTTGCGCACCTGGGACGTCAGGTTCCCGGCCATGCCGTTCACGGAGTCCGTCAGGTCGCGCCACACGCCGGCCACACCTGGCACCTGCGCCTGACCGCCGAGCCGGCCCTCCGTACCCACGTCCCGGGCCACCCGGGTCACCTGCTCGGCGAAGGCCGAGAGCTGGTCGACCATCGTGTTGATGGTGTTCTTCAGCTCCAGGATCTCGCCGCGCGCGTCCACGTCGATCTTCTGGGAGAGGTCGCCGCGGGCCACGGCCGTGGTCACCTGGGCGATCTGGCGCACCTGGGACGTCAGGTTCCCGGCCATGAAGTTGACGGAGTCGGTGAGCTCCTTCCAAGTGCCGGACACCCCCTCGACCCGCGCCTGGCCGCCGAGCCGGCCCTCCGTGCCCACGTCCCGCGCCATCCGCGTGACCTGGTCGGCGAAGGAGGACAGCTGGTCCACCATCGTGTTCACGGTGTTCTTCAGCTGGAGCATCTCGCCGGAGACGTCGACCGTGACCTTCTGCGACAGATCGCCGTTGGCCACCGCCGTCGTCACCTGGGCGATGTTGCGGACCTGCCCGGTGAGGTTGCGGAAGGCGGTGTTCACCGAGTCGGTGAGGTCCTTCCACGTCCCGGCCGCGCCCGGCACCTGCGCCTGGCCGCCCAGTTCGCCCTCGACGCCGACCTCACGGGCCACACGCGTCACCTCAGCACCGAACGACTGGAGCTGGTCCACCATCGTGTTGACGGTGTTCTTCAGCTCCAGCATCTCGCCGGCCACGTTCACGGTGACCTTCTGCGACAGATCGCCGTTGGCCACCGCCGTCGTCACCGTCGCGATGTCCCGCACCTGCGTGGTGAGGTTGCGGAAGACCGTGTTCACCGAGTCGGTGAGGTCCTTCCACGTACCCGCGGCACCCGGCACCTGCGCCTGGCCGCCGAGCGTGCCCTTGGCGCCGACCTCGCTGGCCACGCGCGTGACCTCGTCCGCGAAGGTCCGCAGTGTCTCGGTCATCTGGTTGATCGTTTCGGCCAGCTGCGCGACCTCGCCGCGCGCGCTGACCCGGACCTTCTGCGACAGGTCGCCGTTGGCCACGGCCGTGGTCACCTGCGCGATACCGCGCACCTGGGCCGTCAGGTTGCCCGCCATCGTGTTGACGGAGTCGGTCAGGTCCTTCCACACGCCCGCGACCCCGGGCACCTTCGCCTGGCCGCCGAGCTCGCCCTCCGTACCCACCTCGCGGGCCACGCGGGTCACCTCGGAGGAGAACGAGGAGAGCTGGTCCACCATCGTGTTCACGGTGTTCTTCAGCTGCAGCATCTCGCCGGCCACGTGCACCGTGACCTTGCGCGACAGATCGCCCTTGGCCACGGCCGTGGTCACGAGAGCAATGTCACGCACCTGGGCGGTGAGCCGGTACGCCATCGTGTTGACGGAGTCGGTCAGATCCTTCCAGGATCCCGACATTCCGCGCACCTGCGCCTGGCCGCCGAGCTTGCCCTCGGTACCCACCTCCAGCGCCACCCGCGTCACCTCGTCGGTGAACGCGGAGAGCTGGTCGACCAGGTTGTTGACCGTCCGCCCGACCTTCAGGAACTCCCCGCGCAGCGGGTGCCCGGCACCCTCCGCGGCCTGGGTCCGCAGGTCCATGCGCTGGTCGAGGTCACCCTCGGCGACCGCCGACAGCACCCGGCCCACCTCGGACACCGGCCGGGCCAGATCGTCGACCAGCTGGTTCGAGGCGTCGATCGCGGCCGCCCAGGAGCCCTCGCAGGCGCCTGTTTCCAGCCGTTCGCTGAGCTTGCCCTCGCGGCCGACCATGCGCCGCACCCGGGACAGCTCCCCGGTCAGGTGGAGATTGCGGTCGGCCACCTCGTTGTAGACGGCGGCGATCTCCGCCATCACCCCGTCGCCGGACACCGTCAGCCGCTTGCGGAAGTTACCGTCCCGCATCGACACCAGGGCCGTGAGCAGCCTGTTCAGGGCCGCGGTATCGACTTCCGTCGTCCCGCCCCGCCGGGAGCGTCCTCCCTTCGGGCGCGTTCCCGTACGCCGCACCGCCGCGCCAGCCTCCACCGTGTCCCTCCCGAAAGGGTCGACCACTGTTCCACCGGGCATCTTGTTCATCAGACTGCGTCCACCTACGCCGTGCCCATCCAAGCCGTGCCCATCAACTGCCTGACTCCAAGCCTGCCCAGTGTTTCACCCCGGCTGAACCCGGCCATAACACTCCGGCACCATCGCACACCGGCCACACCCTGTGGGTGGATTCACCGACGACGGCACCATGGCGACCGTGAAGGTAAGTAACCTGGCATCCGTTGTCCACCGCGTCGAAGGAGACTTGTGATCACGGCACGGGCGGCTGCCAGTTTCGATCCACAGGGGCGTTCAGTCGCTGCTGCCCGCGCATTCGTCCGCGACACCCTCCAGGGCTGGGGTTTCGCCGACATCGTCGACGACGCGGTGGTCCTCACCAGCGAGCTCGTCACCAACGCCGTGGTCCACGCCGGCACCCGCGCCGAAGTCCTGTGCCTGCGCACCGAGGACGGCGTACGGATCGAGGTCGCCGACCGCTACCCGGAGCGCGAGCTCCCGCTCCAGCACCCCGGCGACCGCCCGTACGCGGACCCCGACCGCGAGAACGGCCGCGGGCTCATGCTCTGCGCCGCCCTCGCCACCCGCTGGGGCGTCGAGTACACGGCCACGCACAAGCACGTGTGGTTCCGGCTCGACATGCCGGACCGCCCGGTCGGTACCCGCTCCGCGGGACCCGTCGTCCCCGACCAGCTCCTGCCCCTGGCCGACAGCCGCGTCCGCGTCGCCGTCCTGCAGATCGACTCCGCCGGCACGGTCTCCGCCTGGAACGAGGACGCCGAGATCATCTTCGGCCACCTCGCCGCGAAGGCCGTCGGCCGCCCGCTCGCCGAGCTGGCCGCCTGGCCGCAGACCCCCGGCACCGGCACCGGCATCGCCGAGGCCCTGCGCCTGTCCCGCTGGGAGGGCAGCTACGGCATCCGCGGCGCCGACGGCCGCGTGATCCCCATCTACGCCTCCCACCTGCGGGTCCGCGACGCCCACGGTGAGCCCTCCATCGTCTGCCTGCTCGTGCACGACGACGAGCGCGCCCTGCTGCAGAGCCCCGCACGGGTCCCCATGGACGGCGGCCACCTGACCGAGACCCGCCCCACGGACCCCTTCGAGATCTTCATCGGCTCCCCCGCCCCCGACGACCTCGACGGCCTCCTCCAGCGCACCGTGGAACGCGCCCGCGACCTCCTCGACGCCGACTCCGCCTTCCTCCTCCTCGCCACCGACGACGAGACCGAGCTCGAAGTCCGCGCCACCACGGGCCTGCCCTCCACCCGCCAGCGCTTCGCCCGCGTCCCCGTCGAAGCCGGCACCAACCGGTACGGCAGCGCCCGCATGCCCGCCGTCCACGAGGACCTCATCGTCGTCCCCGGTGCGGTACCCCTCCTGGAAGCCACCGGCATGCGCTCCGCCATCACCGTCCCCCTCAAGGTCGAGGGCCGCCTCACCGGCTCGCTCGGCGTCGCCTCCGAGATCCCCGGCCGCTACTCCAACGAGGACGCCCTGCGCCTGCAGTTCGCCGCGGACCGCATCGCCCTCGCCGTGGAATCGGCCCGCCTCGGCGAGCTCGAACGACTGCGCCGCGGCTCCCTCTCCTTCCTCGTCGAGGCCTCCGACCTGCTCGCCGGCACCCTGGACCGCGACCAGACCCTGGCCCTCATGGCCCAGATGACCGTCCCCACCCTCGCCACCTGGTGCGCCGTCTACACCATCGCCGACCAGGCCTCCGACCCGTTCCTCTCCTACGTCCTGCACGAGGACGAGGAGCGCATCGACGGCCTCAAGGCCCTGCTCGCCCAGGTCAGCCCGCCCGAGCCGGTCCGCGAGTCCGGCGCCCGCCCCTGGCCCGAGACCTCCCTGGCCGTCGGCGGCGAGACGGTGGTCCTCCCCCTCCTCGCCCGCAACCGCGTCATCGGCATGCTGACCCTCGGCAAGCCCTCGGAGGAGCACTTCCGCCAGGAGATCCTCGAACTCGCCGAGGACCTTTCCCGCCGCGCCGCCCTCGCCCTGGACAACGCCCGCCTGTACTCCGAGCGCACCGCCATCAGCCGCTCGCTCCAGCGCAGCCTGCTGCCGCCCGGCTCCCCCACCATCCCCGGCATCGAGGTCGAGGTCATCTACCGCGCCGCCGGCGAGGGCAACGAGGTGGGCGGAGACTTCTACGACGTCTTCCCCATCCGCCCCGGCGTCTACGGGTTCGCCATCGGCGACGTCTGCGGTACGGGCCCGGAGGCGGCCGCCGTCACCGGCCTGGCCCGCCACGCCCTGCGCCTCCTGGCCCGCGAGGGCCTAGGCGGCCCGGCCGTACTGGAGCGCCTCAACGCGGCGATCCTCGACGAGGGCGACCGCAGCCGCTTCCTCACCCTCCTCTACGGCGAGCTGCACCCCCAGCCCGACGGCGGCGCCCACATGAAGGTCGTCTGCGCGGGCCACCCGCTGCCGCTGCGCCTGCGCCCGAACGGCGAGGTGACCCCGGCCGCCGACCCGCAGCCCCTCCTCGGCGTCCTGGACGACCTCGACCTCTACGAACAGACCCTCACCCTGGACCCGGGCGACGTCCTCCTCTGCGTCACCGACGGCGTCACCGAACGCCGCGAGGGCACCCGCATGCTCGGCGACGACGGCCTCACCGAGGTCCTCACCACCTGTACGGGCCTCACCGCCGGCGCCGTCGCCTCCCGCGTCCTGCGCGCGGTGGAACGCTTCGCCGCCGAACCCGCCTCCGACGACATGGCCATCCTGGCCTTCCGCATCCCCCAGCAGCGCGACGGCGACTGAGCACCGCCGCGCCACACCGCTTACCGGCGGGGCCCCGCCACCAGGATCATGAAGGACGGGGCTGCCATCTCCGCGGCCCAAGGGGCACTGCCCGTCTCGACGACCGCGTCACGGCCGGCGTCGGACCGGGAAGGGGGCACGGACGCGGGCACGGACGGGGACGGGGAGGCACCGTCGGCAGCCGGGGCCGTCCTGAACGTGTGGGCGAAGTGTCGGATCCGTTCGGTGTTCATGAGCGTTCCTCCCGTGGATCGAGGGCCTTGGAACTCCTGCTCATCCCATTGCGCCCCGAGCCCCGCCCCCGGTCACGGCCCGAAAGTTCGGGGCTTGACGGGAAGCCCCGGACCCTCCTCACGCACAGCAGGACCCCTGCCGGGGGAACGCAAAAAGGCCCCCGCCAATGGCGGGGGCCTTCTCGTTTTGGAGCCCTTTAACGGAATCGAACCGTTGACCTTCTCCTTACCATGGAGACGCTCTACCGACTGAGCTAAAAGGGCGGGTTGTTCGGCGGCGTCCTACTCTCCCACAGGGTCCCCCCTGCAGTACCATCGGCGCTGAAAGGCTTAGCTTCCGGGTTCGGAATGTAAACCGGGCGTTTCCCTAACGCTATGACCACCGAAACACTATGAAGTTAACCAAACCGGATATGACACAGTTCGTTACTTCAGAACTAACACAGTGGACGCGAGCAACTGAGGACAAGCCCTCGGCCTATTAGTACCAGTCAGCTCCACCCGTTACCGGGCTTCCACATCTGGCCTATCAACCCAGTCGTCTACTGGGAGCCTTACCCTCTCAAGGAGGTGGGAATACTCATCTTGAAGCAGGCTTCCCGCTTAGATGCTTTCAGCGGTTATCCCTCCCGAACGTAGCCAACCAGCCATGCCCTTGGCAGGACAACTGGCACACCAGAGGTTCGTCCGTCCCGGTCCTCTCGTACTAGGGACAGCCCTTCTCAATATTCCTACGCGCACAGCGGATAGGGACCGAACTGTCTCACGACGTTCTAAACCCAGCTCGCGTACCGCTTTAATGGGCGAACAGCCCAACCCTTGGGACCGACTCCAGCCCCAGGATGCGACGAGCCGACATCGAGGTGCCAAACCATCCCGTCGATATGGACTCTTGGGGAAGATCAGCCTGTTATCCCCGGGGTACCTTTTATCCGTTGAGCGACGGCGCTTCCACAAGCCACCGCCGGATCACTAGTCCCGACTTTCGTCCCTGCTCGACCCGTCGGTCTCACAGTCAAGCTCCCTTGTGCACTTACACTCAACACCTGATTGCCAACCAGGCTGAGGGAACCTTTGGGCGCCTCCGTTACTTTTTGGGAGGCAACCGCCCCAGTTAAACTACCCATCAGACACTGTCCCTGATCCGGATCACGGACCGAGGTTAGACATCCAGCACGACCAGAGTGGTATTTCAACGACGACTCCACAACCACTGGCGTGGCCGCTTCAAAGTCTCCCACCTATCCTACACAAGCCGAACCGAACACCAATATCAAACTATAGTAAAGGTCCCGGGGTCTTTCCGTCCTGCTGCGCGAAACGAGCATCTTTACTCGTAGTGCAATTTCACCGGGCCTATGGTTGAGACAGTCGAGAAGTCGTTACGCCATTCGTGCAGGTCGGAACTTACCCGACAAGGAATTTCGCTACCTTAGGATGGTTATAGTTACCACCGCCGTTTACTGGCGCTTAAGTTCTCAGCTTCGCCACACCGAAATGTGACTAACCGGTCCCCTTAACGTTCCAGCACCGGGCAGGCGTCAGTCCGTATACATCGCCTTACGGCTTCGCACGGACCTGTGTTTTTAGTAAACAGTCGCTTCTCGCTGGTCTCTGCGGCCACCCCCAGCTCACGGAGTAAATCCGATCACCAGTGATGGCCCCCCTTCTCCCGAAGTTACGGGGGCATTTTGCCGAGTTCCTTAACCATAGTTCACCCGAACGCCTCGGTATTCTCTACCTGACCACCTGAGTCGGTTTAGGGTACGGGCCGCCATGAAACTCGCTAGAGGCTTTTCTCGACAGCATAGGATCATCCACTTCACCACAATCGGCTCGGCATCAGGTCTCAGCCTTATATGAGGGACGGATTTGCCTACCCCTCGGCCTACACCCTTACCCCGGGACTACCACCGCCCGGGCTGGACTACCTTCCTGCGTCACCCCATCGCTTACCTACTACAAGTCTGGGTCACCGGCTCCACCACTTTCCTTTCCCCGAAGGGTCCGGAACGGCTTCACGGGCTTAGCATCGCCTGATTCGATATTGGGCGTTTCAAAGCGGGTACCGGAATATCAACCGGTTGTCCATCGACTACGCCTGTCGGCCTCGCCTTAGGTCCCGACTTACCCTGGGCAGATCAGCTTGACCCAGGAACCCTTAGTCAATCGGCGCACACGTTTCTCACGTGTGTATCGCTACTCATGCCTGCATTCTCACTCGTGAACCGTCCACAACTAGCTTCCGCTGCTGCTTCACCCGGCACACGACGCTCCCCTACCCATCACAGCGGGCGTTGGCCCTATTGCTGCAATGACACGACTTCGGCGGTACGCTTGAGCCCCGCTACATTGTCGGCGCGGAATCACTTGACCAGTGAGCTATTACGCACTCTTTCAAGGGTGGCTGCTTCTAAGCCAACCTCCTGGTTGTCTCTGCGACTCCACATCCTTTCCCACTTAGCGTACGCTTAGGGGCCTTAGTCGATGCTCTGGGCTGTTTCCCTCTCGACCATGGAGCTTATCCCCCACAGTCTCACTGCCACGCTCTCACTTACCGGCATTCGGAGTTTGGCTAAGGTCAGTAACCCGGTAGGGCCCATCGCCTATCCAGTGCTCTACCTCCGGCAAGAAACACGTGACGCTGCACCTAAATGCATTTCGGGGAGAACCAGCTATCACGGAGTTTGATTGGCCTTTCACCCCTAACCACAGGTCATCCCCCAGGTTTTCAACCCTGGTGGGTTCGGTCCTCCACGAAGTCTTACCTCCGCTTCAACCTGCCCATGGCTAGATCACTCCGCTTCGGGTCTAGAGCGTGCAACTCAATCGCCCTATTCGGACTCGCTTTCGCTACGGCTTCCCCACACGGGTTAACCTCGCTACACACCGCTAACTCGCAGGCTCATTCTTCAAAAGGCACGCAGTCACGACCGTTATTCCGAAGAATAACGGCGACGCTCCCACGGCTTGTAGGCACACGGTTTCAGGTACTATTTCACTCCGCTCCCGCGGTACTTTTCACCATTCCCTCACGGTACTATCCGCTATCGGTCACCAGGGAATATTTAGGCTTAGCGGGTGGTCCCGCCAGATTCACACGGGATTTCTCGGGCCCCGTGCTACTTGGGAGATTCTTAAGCAAGCCGCTGATGTTTCGTCTACGGGGGTCTTACCCTCTACGCCGGACCTTTCGCATGTCCTTCGACTACATCAACGGTTTCTGACTCGCCGACCGGCCGGCAGACCGATCAAAAGAATTCCCACAACCCCGCATGCGCAACCCCTGCCGGGTATCACACGCATACGGTTTGGCCTCATCCGGTTTCGCTCGCCACTACTCCCGGAATCACGGTTGTTTTCTCTTCCTGCGGGTACTGAGATGTTTCACTTCCCCGCGTTCCCTCCACACTGCCTATGTGTTCAGCAGTGGGTGACAGCCCATGACGACTGCCGGGTTTCCCCATTCGGACACCCCCGGATCAAAGCTCAGTTGGCAGCTCCCCGGGGCCTATCGCGGCCTCTCACGTCCTTCATCGGTTCCTGGTGCCAAGGCATCCACCGTGCGCCCTTAAAAACTTGGCCTACAGATGCTCGCGTCCACTGTGTAGTTCTCAAGCAACGACCAGTCACCCATCACCCTCACCCATAAGGCGAAGTTCACTGGGGCCGGCATCGCGAAGATAAGACCTTTCGGCCGTACCCTCAGATACCCAACAACGTGCCAAGCACGATCCCCCGTCAGTGAGTCACTTTCCACGCCGAAGCAGTACTTGTGACCCATCCAGGAAACCGTGCCAACTAATCAACGTTCCACCCTGAGCTGACCGTGCAGAACGTTTGTCTGCAATCGGTACTGTGCTCCTTAGAAAGGAGGTGATCCAGCCGCACCTTCCGGTACGGCTACCTTGTTACGACTTCGTCCCAATCGCCAGTCCCACCTTCGACAGCTCCCTCCCTTACGGGTTGGGCCACCGGCTTCGGGTGTTACCGACTTTCGTGACGTGACGGGCGGTGTGTACAAGGCCCGGGAACGTATTCACCGCAGCAATGCTGATCTGCGATTACTAGCAACTCCGACTTCATGGGGTCGAGTTGCAGACCCCAATCCGAACTGAGACCGGCTTTTTGAGATTCGCTCCACCTCACGGTATCGCAGCTCATTGTACCGGCCATTGTAGCACGTGTGCAGCCCAAGACATAAGGGGCATGATGACTTGACGTCGTCCCCACCTTCCTCCGAGTTGACCCCGGCGGTCTCCTGTGAGTCCCCATCACCCCGAAGGGCATGCTGGCAACACAGGACAAGGGTTGCGCTCGTTGCGGGACTTAACCCAACATCTCACGACACGAGCTGACGACAGCCATGCACCACCTGTATACCGACCACAAGGGGGGCACTATCTCTAATGCTTTCCGGTATATGTCAAGCCTTGGTAAGGTTCTTCGCGTTGCGTCGAATTAAGCCACATGCTCCGCTGCTTGTGCGGGCCCCCGTCAATTCCTTTGAGTTTTAGCCTTGCGGCCGTACTCCCCAGGCGGGGAACTTAATGCGTTAGCTGCGGCACCGACGACGTGGAATGTCGCCAACACCTAGTTCCCAACGTTTACGGCGTGGACTACCAGGGTATCTAATCCTGTTCGCTCCCCACGCTTTCGCTCCTCAGCGTCAGTAATGGCCCAGAGATCCGCCTTCGCCACCGGTGTTCCTCCTGATATCTGCGCATTTCACCGCTACACCAGGAATTCCGATCTCCCCTACCACACTCTAGCTAGCCCGTATCGAATGCAGACCCGAGGTTAAGCCTCGGGCTTTCACATCCGACGTGACAAGCCGCCTACGAGCTCTTTACGCCCAATAATTCCGGACAACGCTTGCGCCCTACGTATTACCGCGGCTGCTGGCACGTAGTTAGCCGGCGCTTCTTCTGCAGGTACCGTCACTTTCGCTTCTTCCCTGCTGAAAGAGGTTTACAACCCGAAGGCCGTCATCCCTCACGCGGCGTCGCTGCATCAGGCTTTCGCCCATTGTGCAATATTCCCCACTGCTGCCTCCCGTAGGAGTCTGGGCCGTGTCTCAGTCCCAGTGTGGCCGGTCGCCCTCTCAGGCCGGCTACCCGTCGTCGCCTTGGTGGGCCATTACCCCACCAACAAGCTGATAGGCCGCGGGCTCATCCTTCACCGCCGGAGCTTTTAACCCCCGCCCATGCAGGCAGGAGTGTTATCCGGTATTAGACCCCGTTTCCAGGGCTTGTCCCAGAGTGAAGGGCAGATTGCCCACGTGTTACTCACCCGTTCGCCACTAATCCACCCCGAAGGGCTTCATCGTTCGACTTGCATGTGTTAAGCACGCCGCCAGCGTTCGTCCTGAGCCAGGATCAAACTCTCCATGAATGTTTACCGGTAATCCGGTGCACACGCACTTAGAGCGGGACAGTCATGTCGGAATAAGACCGACCGTCCACTGCGTCCTCGCTGTGTAATTGCCTGCAAGCGTCAGGGCCGAAGCCGCGACCTCACAGGTCTTTTTCAAAGGAACCTCATCCACCGAAATGGACGGGGTATCAACTTTTTGGCGTTGATTTTTGGCACGCTGTTGAGTTCTCAAGGAACGGACGCTTCCTTTGTACTCACCCTCTCGGGCTTTCCTCCGGGCGCTTCCTTCGTTCTTGTGTCTCCGACTCTATCAGACTCTTTCGTGTCCGATTCCCAGTCAGCGGGATTCGCTTTCCAGTTCTTCGCTTTCGCGTTTCCCTTTCCGGCGATTCCAACTCTACCAGATCATTTCCGTGTCGTTTCAGACTTGGATTTGAATTGGACGGCCGTTGGAGAGCCATTCCCTTTCGGGCGAGCCAGACTTTATCAGGTTTCCCTGCTCTGGAATCCCACCCGCCCGCACCGACATGGCCGGGCACACGTGTGTGCCGGGGAGCCGTGCGAGGTGGAGACGTAAACGTACTGGAGCGGGGCCCCCGGATGCAAATCCGGTTGCCCCGCTCCGGTGTGGTCGCTACGGCGAGGGTCAGACCTCGACGACGACCGGGAGGATCATCGGGCGGCGGCGGTAGCCGTCCGAGACCCACTTGCCCATCGTGCGGCGGATGAGCTGCTGGATCTGGTGCGGCTCGGCCACGCCGTCCGCGGCGGCGCGGGCGATGGCTTCCTCGATCTTCGGCAGGACCGAGGAGAACGCCGAGTCCTCGATGCCGGAGCCGCGGGCCTGGATGTTCGGGCCGCTGACGATCTTGCCCGTGGTGCTGTCCACCACGACGTAGACCGAGATGATGCCCTCGTCACCGAGGATCTTGCGGTCCTTGAGGTGGGCTTCGGTGACGTCGCCGACCGAGAGGCCGTCCACGTAGACGTAGCCGGCCTGGACCTTGCCCGAGATGCGGGCCTTGCCGTCGATGAGGTCGACGACGACGCCGTCCTCAGCGATGACGATGCGGTCCTTCGGTACGCCCGTCAGGGCGCCGAGCTCCGCGTTGGCGCGCAGGTGGCGCCATTCGCCGTGGACCGGCATCAGGTTCCGCGGCTTGCAGATGTTGTAGAAGTACAGCAGCTCGCCCGCGGAGGCGTGGCCGGAGACGTGCACCTTGGCGTTGCCCTTGTGCACGACGTTGGCGCCCCAGCGGGTCAGGCCGTTGATCACGCGGTAGACCGCGTTCTCGTTGCCCGGGATGAGCGACGAGGCCAGGATGACCGTGTCGCCCGGGACGATCCGGATCTGGTGGTCGCGGTTCGCCATGCGGGACAGGGCCGCCATCGGCTCGCCCTGCGAACCGGTGCAGACCAGGACGACCTCGTGGGGCGGCAGGTCGTCGAGGGTCTTGACGTCCACGACCAGGCCGGCCGGAACCTTCAGGTAGCCCAGGTCACGGGCGATGCCCATGTTGCGGACCATCGAGCGGCCGACGAAGGCGACCCTGCGGCCGTACTCGTGGGCGGCGTCGAGGATCTGCTGGATGCGGTGCACGTGGCTCGCGAAGCTCGCCACGATGATCCGGTTGTTGGCGTTGGCGAACACCGTGCGCAGGACGCCGGAGATCTCGCGCTCGGGCGGGACGAAGCCCGGGACCTCGGCGTTCGTCGAGTCCGAGAGGAGAAGGTCGATGCCCTCTTCGCTCAGGCGCGCGAAGGCGTGCAGGTCGGTGAGGCGGTTGTCCAGCGGGAGCTGGTCCATCTTGAAGTCACCGGTGCACACGACCATGCCGGCGCCGGTGCGGATGGCCACGGCCAGGGCGTCCGGGATGGAGTGGTTGACCGCGATGAACTCGCAGTCGAAGGGGCCGAGGTTCTCGCGCTCGCCTTCCTTCACCTCGAGGGTGTAGGGGCGGATGCGGTGCTCCTGGAGCTTGGCCTCGATGAGCGCCAGCGTCAGCTTGGAGCCGATCAGCGGGATGTCCGGCTTCTCCCGGAGGAGGTAGGGGACGGCGCCGATGTGGTCTTCGTGGCCGTGCGTGAGGACGATGCCCTCGATGTCGTCGAGCCGGTCCCTGATGGACGAGAAGTCCGGCAGGATCAGGTCGATGCCCGGCTGCTCCTCTTCGGGGAAGAGGACACCGCAGTCGACGATGAGCAGGCGGCCGTCGAACTCGAAGACGGTCATGTTGCGGCCGATCTCACCGAGCCCGCCCAGGGGGGTGACCCGAAGGCCGCCCTTGGGGAGCTTCGGCGGCGGACCGAGTTCAGGATGCGGATGGCTCAAAAGGTTCTCCTTCACCACGCGCGGCCACGTACCCGTCGAGGCACGTGGCGCGCATGTCATTCGTGCACTTGCTGTCGTCTTGTGTGGTTCTGCTTATTCAGTTGTGAAGTCTGATGTCAGAGCTGTACCCCGCCGGCGGCAAGATCGATCTTGAGCTGCGCCGTCTCTTCGGCGGTCAGCTCGACCAGCGGGAGTCGCAGCGGGCCCGCGGGCAGGCCCTGCAGGTTCAGCGCGCCCTTGGTGGTGATCACACCCTGGGTGCGGAACATGCCGGTGAAGACGGGGAGCAGCTTCTGGTGGATCTCGGTGGCCTTCTGGACGTCGCCGCCCAGGTGGGCTTCGAGCATCTCGCGGAGCTCGGGGCTGACCACGTGACCCACCACGGAGACGAAGCCGACCGCGCCGACCGACAGGAGCGGCAGGTTCAGCATGTCGTCACCGGAGTACCAGGCCAGGCCGCTCTGTGCGATGGCCCAGCTTGCGCGTCCGAGGTCGCCCTTGGCGTCCTTGTTGGCAACGATACGGGGGTGCTCGGCCAGCCGGACGAGTGTTTCCGTATTGATCGGGACACCACTGCGGCCCGGGATGTCGTAGAGCATGACCGGCAGCTCTGTGGCATCGGCGATCGCCGTGAAGTGCCGGAAGAGGCCCTCCTGCGGCGGCTTGCTGTAGTACGGGGTGACCGCGAGCAGGCCGTGGGCAC
The DNA here is from genome assembly GCF_026343255.1 of Streptomyces sp. NBC_00086. NCBI lineage: Bacteria > Bacillati > Actinomycetota > Actinomycetes > Kitasatosporales > Streptomycetaceae > Streptomyces > Streptomyces sp. NBC_00086. The sequence continues at coordinate 2,160,082 of NZ_JAPELZ010000001.1, forward strand.
CGGTGCGCTCGGCCTGACGGGCGAGCTCGAGGGTGTGACGGGTGTCATTGGTGCCGATGCCGGCGACCACGTGGGCCCGGTCTCCGACCGCTTCGAGTACGGCTCGTACGAGGTCGTTTTTCTCCGCGTCAGTGGTGGTCGGCGACTCACCGGTGGTGCCGTTGATGATCAGGCCGTCGTTGCCTGCGTCCACCAGGTGGACGGCGAGCTGCTGCGCGCCATCGAGGTCAAGTGCGCCATCCGCCGTAAACGGCGTGATCATGGCGGTGAGGACCCGCCCGAAGGGGGTCTGCGGAGTCGAGATCGGAGCCATGGGTAACACGCTACTCGCTGCCATGCTCGCGGTGTCCCCTCGGGGGACGTGATGACGGTGTTGGAGCCCGGCACTGCCTGCTCGGGGGTTCAAGCAGTGCCGGGTCCGTTTGATCAGCCTAGATGAACTTTACGAAACGTGGCAATACGGACACTTCGGACTTGTTCCGTACATCAGTGCGGAGCCGGTCGATCGGGCCGTACGGGGCACCGCGGCCGACTGCCGCCAGAGCGCGGACGGCGGCGCTCCGCCCGGAAGAAAGTACCGGCCGGCAGGGCCGAACGGGCAGCTCGGGCTCCGCCCGGCTCGCGGTCGGCGGAGCTGACGCGGCGCCAGGGAATTTGGCCAATTTCGCGAAAACCGGCACCGATCGGGCCTTTCGCTCGTCCTACCCGGTAGAACGTCCGCCCATCCCGCCCCCACCGCACCGGGGCCCCGACCGTGAGGAGAGTCGTTCCCCATGTTCCGCCGGCGCGAACCCGTCCCGTTCGCCTTCGTCGCCGAGGCCGACCGATTCCGCAGCAACGTCACTCCGCCGCCGCGCGAGAGTCTGGGCAAGACCCAGATCGCCGCCCGTAGTCTGGTCGGACTGACCGTCGTGGCGGGACTCGTCGGATCACTGCTCTTCGGCATCCCCGCACTGCAGCCGAGCCACGCACCGGCGAAGTCGCAGCAGTCGGAGGCATCCGAGGGACGGTAGCCTCACGGGCACAGCCCAACCGAACGTGCATGTGAGTGAGGTCCTGCCGTGCCCCTGCCCTTCCTGACGGCCGACGGCGCATTCGACGCGCACGACAACGGGGAGACGCTCCCCTACGAAGACCCCGACCGGTGGCGTCGCCCCTACCGTCCGGGCCCCTGGCGGGTGGCCATCGCCGCGGTGATGCTCCTGGTCGGCTCGTTCATGCTGTTCGCCACGGTGATCATCGTGGCCGCCGGCACCTGGCCCGGCGCCCTGGGCGGTCTGCTGGCCTCGCTCGCCGTGGTCGGCTCCGCCCTGCGGCTGCTGCGCACGGGCGTCTGGGTGAGCCCCAAGGGGCTGCGCGTGGCGGGGTTCTTCACCACCCGCTCGATCCCCTGGAACCAGGTCGGCGAAGTCCGCACGGTGCAGCAGCCCGTCCGCTGGCTCGGGCTGCCGAGGACCGTACAGGGCCAGGCCCTGACCGTGGCCGCGCGCGGAGGCGCCGAGCTGCCGGTCCTGCTGACCGACCACAACGCCGATTTCCTGTCGCGCACCGAGGCCTTCGACCGGGCCGCCGACTCGGTCGAGGCCTGGGCCGAGGAGTACCGGGCCGTGCCCGCCTGAGGCGGTCCGCCCCGGCGCCCCTGAGCGGGCGTCACGCGCACGGGAAGCCCGTACAGGCTCAGGCTTGTACGGGCTTTCCGTCGTGCAGGGAGATGGCCCGCTGCATGGCTTTGCGGGCCCGCGGGGTGTCGCGGGCGTCGTGGTAGGCGATGGCGAGGCGGAACCAGCTGCGCCAGTCCCCCGGCGCGTCCTCCGTCTCGGCCTTGCGGCGCGCGAAGACCTCGTCGGCCGAGTCCCGCAGGATCCGGCCGTACTTGTCCCGCTCCAGCTCGTCCACCGGCAGTCCGCCCTCTGCCTCCAGCTCGGCTCCGAGCTGGTTGGCCTTGGTGACGAAGCGGGTGTTCTTCCAGAGGAACCAGACACCGATGACCGGCAGGATCAGCACGGCCACCCCGAAGGTGACGGTGAGCCAGGTCCCGTGCCGGATCAGCATCAGGCCCCTGCTGCCGGCCAGGACGAAGTACACGACCAGGACCGCGGCCGTGATGAAGTAGAGGATCTTCGCGCGCATGGGGACCGCCTGCTCGTCAGCCGAGTTCGAGGAAGTTTTCCAGGCCGAAGGTGAGGCCCGGAGTCTGCGTCACGCGGCGCGCGCCGAGCAGGATGCCCGGCATGAAGCTGCTGTGGTGCAGGGAGTCGTGACGGATGGTCAGGGTCTCGCCCTCACCGCCGAGGAGCACCTCCTGGTGGGCCAGCAGGCCGCGCAGGCGGATCGCGTGCACCGGGACGCCGTCGACGTCGGCGCCGCGCGCTCCGTCGAGCGCGGAGGCGGTGGCGTCGGGCTGCGCGCCGAGGCCGGCCTCGGCGCGGGCGGCCGCGATGAGCTGCGCCGTACGGGTCGCCGTGCCGGAGGGGGCGTCGACCTTGTTCGGGTGGTGCAGTTCGACGACCTCGACGGACTCGAAGTAGCGCGCGGCCTGCGCGGCGAACTTCATGGTGAGGACGGCGCCGATGGAGAAGTTCGGGGCGATGAGCACACCGGTCGCCGGGGAAGCGGCGAGCCAGGTGTTCAGCCGGGCGAGGCGGTCCTCGGTCCAGCCGGTGGTGCCGACCACTCCGTGGATGCCGTGGCGGACGAGGAACTCCAGGTTCTCCATCACCGAGGCGGGGGTGGTCAGCTCGACCGCGACCTGGGCGCCGGCGTCGGCCAGCGTCTCCAGCTTGTCTCCGCGGCCGAGGGCGGCCACCAGTTCCATGTCCCCGGCGGCCTCGACGGCCTTGACCGCCTCGGAGCCGATGCGGCCCTGGGCGCCGAGAACTGCCACGCGCAGCTTGCTCATGTCATTCCTTAAAGTGCGTACGGGCCCGGGCCCTGTCCCGGGGCCCGGGCGACGTGCTCCTGAGAGGGGCCTTGGCTAGGCGACGGCCTCGTCGAGACGGGCCGCCTGCTTCTCCTTCAGCGGGCCGATCACCGCGAGCGAGGGCCGCTGCGCCAGGACGTCCTGCGCGACCGAGCGCACTTCGTCCGGGGTGACGGCCGCGATCCGGGCCAGCAGGTCGTCGACCGACATCTGGTCGCCCCAGCACAGCTCGCTCTTGCCGATGCGGTTCATGATCGCGCCGGTGTCCTCCAGGCCGAGGACGGTGGAGCCGGACAGCTGGCCGACGGCCCGCCGGATCTCCTCGTCGGTGAGCCCGTCGGAGGCGACCTTGTCCAGCTCGTCCCGGCAGATCCGCAGTACGTCGTGGACCTGGTTGGGGCGGCAGCCGGCGTAGACGCCGAAGAGGCCGGTGTCGGCGAAGCCCGAGGTGTACGAGTACACGCTGTAGGCGAGGCCGCGCTTCTCCCTGACCTCCTGGAAGAGGCGGGAGGACATGCCGCCGCCGAGCGCGGTGTTCAGTACGCCGAGCGCCCAGCGGCGCTCGTCGGTGCGGGCCAGGGCCGGCATGCCGAGGACCACGTGGGCCTGCTCGGTCTTGCGGTTGACCAGCTCGACGCGGCCGGAGGTGCGGATCCGCTTGGTGCCGGATCGCGGGCCGACCGGTTCGGCGTCGGTGCGGGTCAGGGCGCCGGCCTTTTCGAAGGCCGCGCGGACCTGGCGTACGACCTTGTTGTGGTCGACGTTGCCCGCGGCCGCCACGACCAGGTGGGTGGGGTCGTAGTGCTTCTTGTAGAAGCGGCGGATCCGGTCGGCGGTGAGCGCGTTGATCGTGTCGACGGTGCCGAGGACGGGGCGCCCGAGCGGGGTGTCCCCGTACATGGTCTGGGCGAACAGGTCGTGGACCATGTCGCCCGGGTCGTCCTCGGTCATCGCGATCTCTTCGAGGATGACTCCGCGCTCGGCGTCGACATCGGATTCGAGGATCAGCGAGCCGGTGAGCATGTCGCACACGACGTCGATGGCCAGCGGCAGGTCTGTGTCGAGCACCCGTGCGTAGTAGCAGGTGTACTCCTTCGCCGTGAAGGCGTTCATCTCTCCGCCGACCGCGTCGATCGCGGAGGAGATGTCGAGGGCACTGCGCTTCTCGGTGCCCTTGAAGAGGAGGTGCTCCAGGTAGTGCGTGGCGCCGTTCAGCGAAGGCGTCTCGTCCCGGGATCCGACGTGCGCCCAGATCCCGAAGGTGGCGGAGCGGACGGACGGCAGCGTCTCCGTGACCACGCGCAGTCCGCCGGGGAGGACCGTGCGCCGGACGGTGCCGATGCCGTTCGCGCCCTTGAGCAGTGTTTGGGTACGGGCGACGGCCCGCCCCTCCGAAGAGGGGCGGGCCGTCACACGGGAACTACGCGACGTCACTTGTCGGAGTCGTCCTTGTCAGCGTCGTCGCCGGCGGCCTCGCCGTCGATCACGGGGACCAGGGAGAGCTTGCCGCGGGAGTCGATCTCGGCGATCTCGACCTGGACCTTGGTGCCGACCGCGAGCACGTCCTCGACGTTCTCCACGCGCTTGCCACCGGCGAGCTTGCGGATCTGCGAGATGTGCAGCAGGCCGTCCTTGCCGGGCATGAGGGAGACGAAGGCACCGAAGGTGGTGGTCTTGACGACCGTACCCAGGTAGCGCTCGCCGACCTCCGGCATGGTCGGGTTGGCGATCTGGTTGATCGTGGCGCGGGCAGCCTCGGCGGCCGGACCGTCGGCGGCACCGATGTAGATGGTGCCGTCGTCCTCGATCGTGATCTCGGCGCCGGTGTCCTCCTGGATCTGGTTGATCATCTTGCCCTTGGGGCCGATGACCTCACCGATCTTGTCCACCGGGATCTTGACGGTGATGATCCGGGGGGCGAACGGGGACATGGCGTCCGGCGTGTCGATCGCTTCCATCATCACGTCGAGGATGTGGAGGCGGGCGTCGCGGGCCTGCTTGAGGGCGGCGGCCAGAACCGAGGCCGGGATGCCGTCGAGCTTGGTGTCCAGCTGGAGCGCGGTGACGAACTCCTTGGTGCCGGCGACCTTGAAGTCCATGTCGCCGAAGGCGTCCTCCGCACCGAGGATGTCGGTGAGGGCGACGTAGTGGGTCTTGCCGTCGATCTCCTGCGAGATCAGGCCCATGGCGATACCGGCGACGGGGGCCTTGAGGGGCACACCGGCGTTCAGCAGGGACATGGTGGAGGCGCAGACCGAGCCCATGGACGTCGAGCCGTTGGAGCCGAGAGCCTCGGACACCTGGCGGATCGCGTAGGGGAACTCCTCGCGCGTCGGGAGGACCGGCACGATCGCGCGCTCGGCGAGCGCGCCGTGGCCGATCTCGCGGCGCTTCGGCGAACCGACGCGGCCGGTCTCGCCGACCGAGTACGGCGGGAAGTTGTAGTTGTGCATGTAGCGCTTGCGGGTCACCGGGGAGAGGGTGTCCAGCTGCTGCTCCATGCGGAGCATGTTGAGGGTGGTGACGCCCAGGATCTGGGTCTCGCCACGCTCGAACAGCGCCGAGCCGTGCACGCGCGGGATGGCCTCGACCTCGGCGGCGAGGGTACGGATGTCCGTGAGCCCGCGGCCGTCGATGCGGACCTTGTCCTTGATGACGCGCTCGCGGACCAGGGCCTTGGTCAGGCCTCGGTACGCGGCGGAGATCTCCTTCTCGCGGCCTTCGAAGGCCGGGAGGAGCTTCTCGGCGGCGATCTCCTTGACGCGGTCCAGCTCGGCCTCGCGGTCCTGCTTGCCCGCGATGGTCAGCGCCTGGGAGAGCTCGCCCTTGACCGCGGCCGAGAGGGCCTCGTAGACGTCGGCCTGGTAGTCCAGGAAGACCGGGAACTCGCCCTCGGGCTTGGCGGCCTTGGCGGCCAGGTCGGCCTGGGCCTTGCAGAGGACCTTGATGAAGGGCTTCGAGGCGTCGAGGCCGGCGGCCACGACCTCCTCGGTCGGCGCCTCGGCGCCGCCCTTGATCAGGGCGATGGTCTTCTCGGTGGCCTCGGCCTCGACCATCATGATCGCGACGTCGCCGTCCTCGAGCACGCGGCCCGCGACGACCATGTCGAAGACGGCGTCCTCGAGCTCGGTGTGCGTCGGGAAGGCAACCCACTGGCCGCGGATCAGCGCGACGCGGACGCCGCCGATCGGGCCGGAGAAGGGCAGGCCGGCCAGCTGGGTGGACGCGGAGGCGGCGTTGATCGCCACGACGTCGTACAGGTGGTCGGGGTTGAGCGCCATGATCGTCGCGACGACCTGGATCTCGTTGCGCAGGCCCTTCTTGAAGGACGGGCGCAGCGGGCGGTCGATCAGGCGACAGGTGAGGATCGCGTCCTCGGAGGGGCGACCCTCGCGGCGGAAGAACGAGCCGGGGATCTTGCCGGCCGCGTACTGGCGCTCCTCGACGTCCACCGTGAGGGGGAAGAAGTCGAGCTGGTCCTTGGGCTTCTTCGACGCGGTGGTGGCGGAAAGCACCATCGTGTCGTCGTCCAGGTAGGCAACGGCGGAGCCGGCGGCCTGGCGGGCCAGACGGCCCGTCTCGAAGCGGATGGTGCGGGTGCCGAAGGAACCGTTGTCAATGACGGCCTCGGCGTAGTGGGTCTCGTTCTCCACTAGCGTTTTCTCCATTTTCGTCGTCTCCGTCCGCCACCCGTGTGGTGGTGGACGGTTGCGGAGAAGCGCTCCTGGCGTGCGGGCCGGTCTTCGATCGAAGCAGCCGGGCGAAGCCCCGTACGGGCTTTCCGGATGCCACTACCGAGGACCGGCGGCGTGGGAGGGCGCTCCTCCTCTTCAGTTGTGCACGTCTTAAGAAGTGGACGCTTCCAGACTACAAAGCGTCCGGTACGTCGCGCACGTACAGCAAAGGGAGCGGCCCACTCAATGTGGGAACCGCTCCCTTCACAGCGTCTTTACTTGGCGCCGGCCGCACCGCGGCGGATGCCGAGGCGCTCGACCAGCGTACGGAAGCGCTGGATGTCCTTCTTGGCCAGGTACTGCAGCAGGCGGCGACGCTGGCCGACCAGGATCAGCAGACCACGACGGGAGTGGTGGTCGTGCTTGTGCGACTTCAGGTGCTCGGTCAGGTCCGAGATGCGGCGGGACAGCATCGCGACCTGGACCTCGGGGGAGCCGGTGTCGCCCTCCTTGGCACCAAACTCTGCGATGAGCTGCTTCTTGACTGCGGCGTCGAGCGGCACGCGTACTCCTTGTAATAGGTCTACATAGCCACCGAGTGCCCCAGGTCGAATTCTCTGGGGATCTTCCGTAACTCGGGAGGCGGGGTCCGCTGAGCGCAGCCCCTGGAGGATTCCCGGGGCGCGTACACAAACGGCCGTCACACAGACTACCAGGCTGCCGCAGGCCCTCGTCTCAGCTGGTGAGAGCCCGGGCCTTGGCGTAGACGTCGAGCACGGCCAGGGTCAGCGGGACCAGGCTGAGCAGGACCGCCCCCTCGGTGAGGTCGAGGAGCCGCCCCCAGAAGGGTGACAGACCCTTGCGGGGAATGACCAATGCAATTCCGGCGAGGAGCGCCGCTCCGGCGGCGACGGCGGCGGAGAGCCAGAGCGTACGGATCTCCAGGCCGCTGTGGTCCCCGTAGAGGGCGAGCTCCTTGAGCAGGGCGAGCGGCGGGTGCATCGCGAGACCGAGGACGAGCAGGCCGAGGGCGGCGAAGCCGGCCACGAGGGCGCAGGCGACCTGGGAGGTGTAGCGGAAGAGGCGGGCGCGCAGCAGCATGGCGAGCCCGGTGGCCAGGGCCAGGAGCCGGGCCCAGGTGTTGTCCGAGAAGCCGAGGACGGCGGCGGAGCCGACGGCGACGGCCGCGCAGCCGCCGACGAGGCCGAGGAGCATCTCGTGGCCGCGGCGGGCCTGGGCGGCGATGGCCTCGGCGTCGAGCGGGGCTCCGGAGTCGTGCCCGTCGGTGGCGGAGCGCTCACCGTACGGCTCGCTCTCGTAGCGGTCCGGGGTCTCGTACTCGGCGGTGGCGCTCTGCGGGGCGGCGTAGCCGATGGGGAGCCGGGCGAAACGGGCGGAGAAGCCGGGGAGGAAGGCGACGAGGCCGATGGCGGCGGGGGCGCAGACGGCCGCGGCGGAGGTCGCGCCGGCGTCGGCGGTGATCGCGGCGAACGTGGCCAGGGTCCCGGTGGCGGCGAGGAAGGTGACCGCGACGAAGGGTGCGTCGCCGTCGGGGGTGAGGGCGACGAGGGCGACGGAGGCGACGAGCACGCAGACGCAGCCGAGGAGGAACTGGAGCCGGCCGGGGCCCTGGCCCGCGGCGGGGGCGATGATGCCGGAGCCGGCGAGCAGCAGGTGCGGTACGGCGGCGAGGCCGAGGGCTACGGCGGAGCCGCGGTCGCGGTAGACCCGGGCGCGGACGCCCGCGGCGGCGGTGAGGAGCACGCCGACGGAGCCGGCGATGATGCCGGGCAGTCCGTGCATGTCGTGCAGGACGGGGTCGGCGTACCAGAGGACGAAGCCGAGCAGGACGAAGAGGACGGCGGCGCCGGTCAGGCCCGCGCCGCGCAGCATGTCGTCGCTCCAGCGGTGGCGGTCGCGCACCACGGCGGCGGCGACGGCGTCGGAGACGTCGTCGAAGACGGCGGGCGGCAGGGAGTCCGCGAAGGGGCGCAGGCTCAGTACTTCGCCGTCCAGGACCTGCTGGGCCGCGAGGGTGCGGGCGCCGTCGAGGACGGTGCCGGAGCGCAGGACCAGGTGGAAGCCGGTGGGTGCGCCGACGGGCTGGGTCTGGCCGGTGAGGCGCAGCAGCTCGGGGTAGATGTCGGCGACGGCGATGTCCTCGGGGAGGGCGACGTCTATGCGGCTGTCGGGAGCCACGACGGTGACCCTGCGGAAGCCGGTCGCCTCGGCGGTGTTCACCTGATGCCCCCCGGTGGGTGTGTGCGTTGGTGTGCGTGCGGGTGCGCCGGTGACGGTGGTCCGCCCGCCGGTGCGCAGCCGATTCGCGGATGCGCATGCCGCGCGCGCCACCCTACCGGGAGTGCCGATGACTGTCGGCAAGTAGGATCACCTCTCTGCGGAGGAGACCCCCTTCGCGCCCGGGACTTGAGGGCGCCGGTTGCGACGTCCCGTCTGTTTTCGAGGGATTGATGCTCCGGTGAGCCAGATCGTCGTCAAACGTCCGCCCCGGTCGCTGCCGCCCGAAGTGCCTTCGGACGAACTGAGGCTGGAGGCACCGCCCGAACTCCCCCGGGGGCAGCAGGAGGGCGTGCTGATGCAGCTCCTCCCGATGCTCGGGATGGGCTCGTCCGCCGTCTTCTTCTTCATGCCGGGTGCCGCGCCGTTCATGCGCATCATGGGCGTGCTGATGATGGTGTCGACGGTGGGCATGCTGGTGGCCCAATTGATGCGGCACCGGCGCGGTACGCAAGGGCAAATGGCCGATATCCGGCGGGACTACCTCAAGTACCTGGCTCAAACCCGCCGTCAGGTACGGAGGACCGCGCGGGCCCAGCGTGACGCGCAGCTGTATCTGCACCCGGCTCCGGAGCAGTTGTGGTCGGTGGTGGCCGAGGGTTCGCGGCTGTGGGAGCGGCGGGTCGGCGACGCGGACTTCGGGCAGGCCCGGCTGGGGCTGGGCGCGCAGCGGCTGGCGACCCCGCTGGTGGCTCCGGACACGGCGCCGGTGGACGAGCTGGAGCCGCTGGCGGCCGGCGCCATGCAGCGGTTCCTGCGGGTGCATTCCTCGCTGGACGGGCTGCCGATGGCGGTGTCGTTGCGGGCGTTCTACCACGTGACGGTCTCCGGGGAGCCTGAGTCCGCGCGGGGCACCGCGCGGGCGCTCGTGGCGCAACTGGCGACCCTGCACTCCCCCGAGGACCTGATGGTGGCCGTGGTGGCGGCACCGGGCGCGGTGGCGGAGTGGGACTGGGTGAAGTGGCTGCCGCACACGCAGGTTCCGGGTCAGATCGACGGGGCCGGCACGAAGCGGCTGTTCGGCGACGACCTCGTGGAGGTGGAGGGGCTGCTCGGTTCCCGGCTGGAGGGGCGGCCCCGGTTCAGCCGGGAGGGGACCCCGGTGCTGGACCAGCCGCACGTGGTCCTCGTACTGGACTCGGGGTCCCGTGGCGGTCTGGTGCCGCCGGATTCGGTGTTCGCCGCTGCCGAGGGGCTGCAGGGGGTCACCGTCGTCGAGGTGGTGGCGGGCGAGCTGGACGAGGCGCGCGGCGGGCTGTCGGTCGTGGTGCGGCCGGGACGGCTGCGGCTGGAGTCGGGTGCGGGCTTCGCCTACGAGGGCCTGCCGGACACCCTGTCGCTGCCGGCGGCCGAGGCGCTGGCCCGGCAGCTGGCGCCGCTGCGGACGGGCGGCGGGGACGAGGACGAGCCGCTGCTGGCCAATCTGGACTTCACCGACCTGCTGAACCTGGGCGACGCGGCCGCCGTGGACGTGGCCCGGACCTGGCGGCCGCGCTCCGCCGGCGAGCGGCTGCGCGTGCCGATCGGGGTCGGCGAGGACGGCTCCCCGGTGATGCTGGACCTGAAGGAGGCCGCGCAGGAGGGCATGGGCCCGCACGGGCTGTGCGTGGGCGCGACCGGTTCGGGCAAGTCGGAGCTGCTGCGCACGCTGGTGCTGGGGCTGGCCGTCACGCACACCTCGGAGACGCTGAACTTCGTACTCGCCGACTTCAAGGGCGGTGCGACCTTCACCGGGATGGGGCAGATGCCGCACGTCGCGGCGGTCATCACCAACCTGGCGGACGACCTCACGCTCGTGGACCGCATGGGCGACTCGATCCGCGGCGAGCTGCAGCGCCGCCAGGAGCTGCTGCGTTCCGCGGGCAACTACGCGAACATCCACGACTACGAGAAGGCCCGCGCGGCGGGTGCTCCGCTGGAGCCGCTGGCCTCGCTGGTGCTGGTCATCGACGAGTTCTCCGAGCTGCTGACGGCGAAGCCGGACTTCATCGACATGTTCATCCAGATCGGCCGCATCGGCCGGTCGCTGGGCGTCCACCTGCTGCTGGCCTCGCAGCGGCTGGAGGAGGGCAAGCTGCGCGGGCTCGACACGTACCTGTCGTACCGGATCGGTCTGCGGACCTTCTCGGCGGCGGAGTCGCGTACCGCGATCGGCGTGCCGGACGCCTACCACCTGCCGTCGGTGCCCGGTTCGGGCTACCTGAAGTTCGGTACGGACGAGATGACGCGCTTCAAGGCGGCGTACGTCTCGGGTACTTACCGCTCGGGCGGCCCGGACCTGTCGGTCGGGCTGTTCCCGGTGGAGCGGCGGCCCGTGCTGTTCACGGCGGCGCCGGTGCCGGTGGTGTACGCGGCTCCGGACCCGGCGTACCTGTCGGCGCGGGCGGAGCAGGAGGCGCGGGCCGGGGACGACGCGCTGGCGGACACGGTGCTGGACGTGATCGTGGGACGGCTGGAGGGGCAGGGGGTGCCGGCGCACCAGGTGTGGCTGCCGCCGCTGGACCAGGCTCCGCCGCTGGACCAGCTGCTGCCGGCGCTGGCGCCGAGCGCGGAGCGCGGGCTGCACGCGGAGGGGTACACGCGGCCGGGCGGGCTGGTCGTACCGCTCGGGCTCATCGACAAGCCTTTCGAGCAGCGGCGCGAGGTGCTGTACCGGGACTTCTCCGGTGCGGCGGGCCACATGATGGTGGTCGGCGGTCCGCAGTCGGGCAAGTCCACGCTGATGCGGACGCTGATCTCCTCGTTCGCGCTGACGCACACTCCGCGCGAGGTGCAGTTCTACGGGCTGGACTTCGGCGGCGGCGGTCTGTCCTCACTGGCCGAACTGCCGCACGTGGGCGGGATCGCGTCCCGGCTGGACCCGGAGCGGGTGCGGCGCACGGTCGCGGAGGTGGCCGGGGTGCTGCGCCGGCGCGAGGAGTTCTTCCGCGCGAACGGCATCGACTCGATCGGCACCTACCGGCGCCGGAGGGCCGCGGGCGAGCTGCCCGGGGAGGCCTGGGGCGACGTGTTCCTGGTCGTCGACGGCTGGGGCGGCTTCCGGGGCGAGTACGAGGCCCTGGAGCAGGTCGTCACGGACATCGCGTCCCGCGGACTGGGATACGGCATCCACGTGGTGATCACGGTCGCCCGGTACATGGAGGTCCGGGCCGCGCTGAAGGACCAGATCCTCAGCCGGCTGGAACTGCGCCTCGGCGATGTCATGGACTCCGAGTTCGACCGCAAGGTGGCGGCGAACGTCCCGGCGGGGATGCCGGGACGCGGCCAGGTCGCGGAGAAGCTGCACTTCCTGGGCGCGCTGCCGCGGGTCGACGGCTCGCACGCGGCGCACGACCTGTCGGAGGCCACGACCGCCTTCGTGGACGCCGTGAAGCAGAACTGGGCCGGCCAGGCCGCCCCCGGCGTACGGCTGCTGCCGCGGCTGCTCCACGCGGACCAGCTCCCCAAGGGCGGGGAGTACCCGGAGCGCGGGATCGCGATCGGCATCGACGAGACCGAGCTGGAGCCGGTGTTCGTCGACTTCGAGACCGACCCCTTCCTCCTCGTGTTCGGCGAGAGCGAGTCGGGCAAGACGAACCTGCTGCGGCTCATCTCGCAGCGGATCGCGGAGCGCTACGGCCCGGACCGGGCGCGCCTGGTGGTCGGCGACTACCGGCGCGGCCTGCTCGGCGCGCTGCCGGAGGAGCACCTGCTGGAGTACGCGCCGATGGCGAGCTCCCTGCAGATGCACATGGAGGCGCTGGCCGGGGTGTTCGCCCGCCGGCAGCCGCCGCAGGACGTCACGCCGCAGCAGTTGCGCGACCGCAGCTGGTGGACGGGCCCGGACGTGTTCATCATCATCGACGACTTCGACCTGGTGGCCACGAGCCAGGGCAATCCGCTGGCGCAGCTGGTGGAGTTCCTGCCGTTCGCCCGGGACACGGGCGTGCGCTTCGTGATCGCGCGCAGCTCGGCGGGTGCCTCGCGGGCGCTGTACGAGCCGTTCATGCAGCGGATCAAGGAGCTGGGCGCGCAGGGCGTGGTGCTGTCCGGCGACCCGTCCGAGGGCGATCTGGTCGGCAGCGTGCGGCCGCGCCCCATGCCTCCGGGCCGGGCCTCCTTCGTCTCGCGCAAGCGCGGGACCTCGCTGATCCAGATCGGGCGGATGCCGGGGATGTAGGGCGGGACGCCGGCCGGTGCGTGGAGGCGGGGGCCCGGGAGGGTTCCGGAAAGCCTCCCGCGCCCGGCTGGTCACCGTCGATAATCGGCAGGGATCGCACCACCGAAGGAGAGGCCGCGCATGGGCACTCAGCAGGAGAAGGACGAGCTGTACGGGCTCGACATCAGCGGCGTCGAGTGGGAGGGCCCGCCCGGTACCTCTCCCGACGAGGAGCGGGTCGAGATCGCCCGGCTGCCCGAGGGGGCGGTGGCGATGCGGTCCTCGCTGGACCGGGACACGGTGCTGCGCTACACCGCGGCCGAGTGGGAGGCGTTCGTACTCGGGGCCAGGGACGGGGAGTTCGATCTCGACCGGGGTCCGCGCTAGGGCCCGTACGGCCCCTGTGGACGGAGGAGGGGGCGCGCCCGGTGCGGGCGCGCCCCCTCCTCCTGTCACGTGCCGCGCGGCACGCCGTCCGGCTCAGTAGGCCTCGGTGAACAGGCGCGAGGCCTTCACGTCGGTGGCGCGGTAGTCGTTCTTGCCGCGCTCGATGAGGTCCGCGACCTGGCGCAGCTGGGCGCGCATGTGGTCGGCCTTGGCGTTGTACTTGCGCTGCAGCTCGACGTACTGGGCGTGCGCCTCGCCGTCCCAGGTGTCGGTGACGACCGTCAGGGCGGCGCCCATCTCGTCGAGGTCCTTCTTGATGTTGTCCGAGACGATGCGGATGCGGTCCGCCATGCCCTGGAGGCTCTCGTATTGGACCTTGGTGTGCCCGTCGTTCGCGGCCATGCTCTTCTCCTTCGCTCGGGGCTGGGCAGGTGGGTGGGGAAGCGGGTCAGATCCCGTTGAGGGCGGAGGTGTTGCCGCCTCCGCCACTGGCGGCCTTGACCGACTGGAACGCCGAGACCACGTCGTCGTCCTGCGCGTTGCTCAGGTTCTTGGTCTGCCCGACCGCGTTGTGCAGGACGCCGAGCAGCCGACGGATCTCGTCGTGGTCCTCGTTGACGACGGTCTGCGCGGAGGTGAACCCCGACGCACCCACACCGGTCCAGCCCGCACCGACGGTGGCGAGGATGTCCGCCAGCTCCCGGGACTGCCGGGTGACGCTGTCGGCGGTCTCCGAAATCTTGTTCAGTGCCTGCTTTACCGGGTCATCAGCGAGTCCGAAATTGTTGGTCATCCGAAGCTCCTCATCTCTCAATTCGCCAGACAGAACCGGCGGATCGCGCGGCGGAGCGGTGCTTCGAGAGGGCGGTTTTCAGCCACGCGCCCCCGGGTCCCCCTCCGCTTCACGCACAATCCCCGATCACAGTCGTGAAGCCTCCGAACACTGTAGTCAGTTGATCGGCCCGACCCAACACAGCCCTTTGGGATCTGTTGATGAACCGTGACCGTTCACTGCAAACGGCGCCTGCGGTTCCGGGCGTCCCGGACCACCGTCGCGGTCCCGGCGATCACGGCGATGAGCACGCCGCCGATGCCCAGCGCGTACGTGCCGAGCCGTTCGTCGCGTTCGCTCGCCGTCTCGGTCGTGTGCATCACGGCCGGTTCCGGGGCCGCCGCGCGGGGCGGTCCGGGGTCCGGTACGGGGGCCTTGGGGGGCTCGGCTCCCACGGCGGACTGGGTGAGCGCGCGGACCGGGTCGACCACGCCCCAGCCCACGTAGTCGTCGTGGCCGTTGACGGAGCGCTCGGCGGTGTTCTGGAGCTGCCAGATCACTTCCTGCGCGGTCCACTGCGGGTGCTTGGCGCGCAGCAGGGCGGCGACCCCGGCGACGTAGGGGGCGGAGAAGCTGGTGCCGTTGTCCACGCACTGGCCGAAGCCGGGGACGGTGGAGACCATGTCGACCCCGGGCGCCGCGATCCCGACGAAGGTGCCGGGCTGGGAGAAGGCGGCGCGCTCGTTGTTGCGGTCCGAGGAGCCCACGGCGAGGACGCCGGGGAAGGCCGCCGGGTAGGTGGGGCGCTTCTTCCCGGTCAGGCCGTCGTTGCCCGCCGAGGCGATGACGACCACGTTGGCCTCGACGGCCTTCTTGACGGCTTGGCCGAGCTTGGAGTCCTCCGTCATCGG
This sequence comes from Streptomyces sp. NBC_00086, assembly GCF_026343255.1. Lineage (NCBI taxonomy): Bacteria > Bacillati > Actinomycetota > Actinomycetes > Kitasatosporales > Streptomycetaceae > Streptomyces > Streptomyces sp. NBC_00086. The sequence continues at coordinate 2,175,182 of NZ_JAPELZ010000001.1, forward strand.
CACCTCGGTGTCCTGCGAGATGTTGATGACCTGTGCGCCCTTGGCCACCGCGTGCGTGATGGCCTCGCTCAGCGTCTGGGCGTTGCCGTTGCCCTGCCCGTCGTTCTGCCGGATGGGGATGATCACGGCCTCGGGGGCGAGCCCGACGAAGCCGGTGCCGGGCTTCGGACGGGCCGCGATCAGCCCGGCGACCTTGGTGCCGTGCCCGACGGTGTCCGCGGTGCCGTCGCCCTTGGCATCGAGGAAGTCGCGGCCGGCACCGATGTCGAGGGCGCCGCTGAGCTGCGGGTTGACCCGGTCGACTCCGGTGTCGATGACGGCCACGCGGACGCTCTTGCCGTCCTTGGAGCGGCCCCTGGTGTCCGCCCAGAGCTCGTCGAGCAGTAGCCGCTGAAGCGCCCAGGGGCGGTCCTCTATCTGCTTCTTCATCGGAAAGGTGCACTCGCCCGCGCCCGCGAGGCGCAGCGGGTACGAGGGCTGCGGCGCGGCGCCCAGCGTGAGGGCGGCGGCCGCCAGCAGGGCGGCGAGGGCGGGCTTCGACGTGTTCGGCATCGCGGTGCTCCGCATCGCCGTGCTCCGCATCGCTCTGCTCCGCATCACGAACCCTGGGGCTGACGCGCGGAGTTGCTGTCGAGGCGGGGGCCCTTGGAGAGGAACTCCGACCATGCGATGGGCACCGTCACCGGGACCACCTTCTCGTATCCGAGCCGGGCCTGGGCCTGGCTCGGCGCGGGGCGGCCGTCGGAGGTGACCGGCCCGCTCTGGCCGGTGCCCGCGTTCTCGCCGGTGCTCGCGCTCGGTCCGGGTGAGGGCTGGGCCGCGTCGCTGTCGCCGTTGGCCTGGACGGCGTACCGCAGGCCGGTGTCGGTGACCAGGAAGAGGGCGCCGCCGGCGGTGGTCTGGCGGCCCTGCGCCTGGGTGTAGAGCAGGCCCGTGCCCGGAGTGACGTAGGCGCTCGTGCCGCTGGCGGTGATGTCGACGGGGAATCCGGTGCCGGCCCAGGTGCTCAGCGTCTGGCCGCCCCTCGCGTCGACCGAGCGCAGCACGCTGCAGACCGTGTCGCGGGCGCCGTCCGCACCGGCGGCGGAGGCGGAGGCGCCTGCGCGGACCTCGTTGATCCGGTCGGTCTTCTTCTCCGGCCATTTCGCGCCGGCCTTGAAGGGGACGCGGTCCGGGTTGATGGACTGGAGGTCCACCTCGTGGGCCTTCCCGTGCATGTCGAGCCGGTCGGTCGCGGGCGAGGAGATCATCAGCCAGGCGACGAAGTCGGTGACGGGGACGACCTTGCCGGGCAGCACCAGGTAGTGCTGCGCGCCGGAACCGGTGACGGCCTTCAGGACCATGCCGACCTTGTCGTCCTTGCTGGCCAGCCCCTTGACCCCGGCGGCCGTCCCGGCCCTGGCCCCCGGCAGCTCGGGGAAGGCCAGGTCGTCGCCGGAGCCGAGGGTGGCCAGCCACTCCTCGGTGACCGGCTGCGGGACGGCGCTGCCGCCGACGAGGGCGTTGGTCATCGTGCGCGCGTCCGCGGTGCCGTCGGGGAACTTGTACTTCGAGCCCGCCGCGTCGACGAGGTAGCGGGCCCTGCCCGGGCCGGTGCTCTGGACGTACAGGGCCTGGGAGTCGGAGAGCCGGCGCCCGTCGTCCATCAGCTTCGCCTCGCGGTCGGCCAGGACGAAGGCGGCCGTCTGCACGCCCTTGCCGTTGCCGCCGGGCTGCTGGCAGACCGCCCAGCGCTTGGCCTTGCCCGCGTCCGCCGGGGCGGGCAGCCGGTCGGGGGCGTACGGGATGCCGATGATGGGACCGCGCGGGAGCTTGCCCGCGTCCAGCACCTTGTCCGCGACCTGGACGACCTTGGCCTTGTTCGGGTCGAGCAACAGCCGTGCGGAGGCGAGGTTGAGCACCGGGTGCAGCCGGGTCTGGTCCTTGCCGTCGACCTTGGTGGTCAGGACGACGTAGCGGGTCGTCGAGTCCTTGCCGACGATGACGTGGTCGCCGGGGGTGTCCCACCCCTTGGGGGCGGTCGGCTTGAACATCCCCCAGGCGCCGAAGGCCGCGAGGACGAGCGCCGCGGTGATGACACCGGGCAGGACGGCGCGCAGCGGTCTCGGAGCGCCCTCCTCGGACCCGCTCGCGGAAGGCTGAAGGAACGCGGCCACCGTGCGTCGCTTCGCAAAGGTGTACGCGTTGAGCTCGTCACGTCGTGAGGCCATGGCCGCCTGATTCTCCCCGCACGGCCCGGTCGATGGGTACGGTCTCCGGGCCTCTGTATGTCCGACCGGCCACCTACTATGCCTCTTGACGGAGGGTGGGTGGGGGCCGGGTAGGGTGAGGCAGCCGCTCCACGCCTTCCGGGCCGGGGGAAACAGGGGTGTTGAGGCGGATTGAGGAGATTCCGGGGGCGAGCGGCCGGCTGTCGCGCGTGCTGCCGGGGCTCAGGGGTACGAACCCCGGAAAGGTGAGGTGCGCGAGTGATGGCCACTGCCGTGAGGCCGCGGACCGGGGCGCCCGCACCCGAGCGCGCCGGAGTGACGCCGCATCCGAAGTCCGGTCCGGGCCGTTTCGGGCCGTTCCGATTGCAACAACTCGTGCTCCTCCAGGTCGCCGCGGCGGCGCTGTTGGCGGCCTGGGTGGTGGAGCCGCTGCTGCTGGCCCCGGCCGGTGTGCTCGCCCTGATCCTCGTCCTGCTCGCGGTCGTACGCAGGCACCGGCGCTCGCTGCCCGAGTGGATCGGCGGTGCGCTGGCACTGCGCGCACGCCGCCGCCGGGCCGCCGCCACGGCGGTGCCGGCCGGTACGGAGCCGGGGCTGGCCCCGCTCGTCGAGGCCGATCCGGCGTTGCGGACGCTCACGTTCAGCGAGCGGGAGCGCGATCGTGACCGGCGGCCCGTCGGGATGGTCGGCGACGGCACGTTCCTGACCGCGGTGGTCCAGGTCGACATGGACGCCACCGCGCTGCGGCCCGACCGGGCGGCGCGGCCGCTGCCGCTGGCCCTCGTACGGGACGTCCTCGAAGTGGACGGCATCCGGCTGGAGTCGGCGCAGCTCGTGCAGCACACCCAGCCGGCGCCGGCGCCGCACCTGCCGGCCCAGTCGATGGCCACGCGCAACTACGCCCCGCTGCAGGCCATGACCGGGAGCCCGGCGGTGCGCCTCACGTGGATCGCGCTCAAGCTGGATCCGGAGCTGTGCCCCGACGCGGTCACCGCGCGCGGGGGCGGGCTGCCGGGGGCGCAGCGGTGTCTGGTGCGGGTCGCGGACCAGTTGGCGAGCAGGCTCGCGGGGGCCGGGTTCCGCGCGACGGTGCTCACGGAGCAGGAGCTGACGGGCGCGCTGGCCACTTCCTCGTGCGCGAACCCGATGGCGATCACCCAGGCCGGGCGGTCGGCGGCCACGGGACGGCGCACCGAGGAGACCTCGCGGACCTGGCGCTGCGACGACCGGCGGCACACCACGTACTGGATCAGCCGCTGGCCCCAGTTGGGCGGGAGCGGGGCCGGACTGCCGCAGTTCGTCGCCCTGTTGACCTCGCTGCCGGCGCTGGCGACGAACTTCAGCCTGACGATGACCCCGGCCGCGCGGCACGAGGTCACGCTGACCGGGCACGTACGGGTCACCGGGCGCAGCGACGAGGAACTGGTCACCGCACGGCGCGGACTGGAACAGACCGCCCGGGGAATCAAGGCCGGGCTGGTGCGGCTGGACCGGGAGCAGGTGCCGGGGCTGCTGGCGTCGCTGCCGCTGGGAGGAGCGCGATGAGGGGCTCTCGATCGGGATCGAGCGCGAGCACGGACTCGGGCCCTGGCCTTGGCTCTGGCCCTGGCTCTGGCTCGGTGCGGGGCGGCTTCGGGCTGGTCGGCCCGCGCCGGGAGCGGCACGTGGTCCAGGCGGCGGAGCTGGACGCGCTCGCGCTGCCGGTCGGGGACGACGGGGTCGTCATCGGCGTCGACTCGGCGGGCCGCCCGGCGGTCCTCGGCATCAACCGGCCGACGCCGTACGAGGTCACGCTGATTGGCGGCCTGTGGACGGCGCAGGTCCTGGCCCTGCGGGCGGCCGCCACGGGCGCGCGGGTGGCGGTGGAGACCGGGCGCGGCCAGGTGTGGTCCGGCCTGGCGCAGGCCGCGGGCGGGGGCCAGCAGTGCGTGACCCTGCACGACGTGGGCCGGGTGCCGCCGCAGGGCGCGTCGGCGGGCAGTCCGGTCCTGGTGATCCGCGACTGCGGCATGCGACCGCCGCGGGGCCGGGTGGCGGCGGGCCCCTGGCAGTCGGTCCTGACCCTGCTCCCGTACCTGAGCCCGGCGGCCCCCCGCCTGGTGAGCAACGCCTCCCTGGTCGGCATCCAGCGGGTCTCCCCGGACGAGGCGGAGCAGCTCGGCCGCCTGATGCGACTGCCCGCGGCGGCGGTGGAGTCACTGCCGACGCTGGGCGACGGGGTCACGCTGTGGTGCACCGAGCGGGACCGGCAGTTCGTGATGACACAGCCGACGGACGGGGAGACGGGGCTGCTGGGGCCGGCGCGGCGCATCGACTGAACGGGGGAAACGGAGCGGGCGGGCGGGCGGGCGGAGCCCGGGGTGCCGGAGTGGCCTTCAGGGGAGCCCGGGGCCGAGGTGGCCGCCAGTGGAGCCTGGGGCCGAGGTGCCGGGGTGGCCGCTAGTGGAGCCCGGGACCGCGATGCCGCCAGCGGAGCCCGAGGTACCGGGGTGCCCGCCAGCGGAGCCCAGGGGGCCGGGGTGCCAGGGTGGCCGCCAGCTGAGCCCGGGGCCGCGGTGCCGCCAGCGGAGCCCGAGGTACCGGGGTGCCCGCCAGCGGAGCCCGAGGTACCGGGGTGCCCGCCAGCGGAGCCCAGGGGGCCGGGTGCCAGGGTGGCCGCCATGGAAGCCCGGGGCCGCGATGCCGCAATGCCGCCAGCGGAGCCTGGAAGGCCCGGGGTGCCGGCCAGCGGAGCCCAGGGGCCGGGGTGCCAGGGTGGCCGCCAGGGGAGCCCGGGGGGCCGGGTGCTGTCAGCGGAACTCTGGGGCCCGGGTGCCCGGCCAGCGGAGCCCGGGGGCCGCGAGGTTCAGCCTCACGAGGGACCCCGGGTCGCGGGGTGGACACGCCGGAGGTACCGGTCGAGGGATCTTGGCGCGGGGATGCCGGTCGGCGGCTCTGCGCGTGCCGGGCACTCGGGACTCCCACGAACCGGCGGTCCGGGGGCCTGTGGCCGGGACGGTCCGTCCGGGAGGCCGGTGGCCGTGACGAGTGGATCGGAAGCGGGCAGCGCCTGCGCGACTGCGCGACCGGCCTGCCGACGGGCCGGGACCCCACAGGGCCACTGACCGGCGGGACGCGAAGCGCCGGGGTCGGGGAACGGCAGCCCGAGAAGCGGTAGTTCGGGGAACCGGCAGGCCGGAGCGAAACGGGCTGGCCAGGGCAGATCGGGAGCAGGTCAACCCGGGGCGGCCACGCCGGAACCGTCCGCCGGAACGGTGCGCCGGGAACGATCGGAGCGCGGTCAGACGTGCCGCCAACCGACCGGCTCGGAACGGCCGGACCAGGAACTGACCAGCCGAACCGGGCGAGCCGTGATCTGCCGGACCGGGACGCTCCGCACGGCCGGCCGAGAACCAGCAGACCGGCACGGCAGACCTGGAGTCCGCGGACCGGATGGGGTGGGCCGGGAACCAATGAAGCATGCACGGGCGTGGCAGTGACCGACAGGCCCGGAGCGGACAGGCCCAGAAGCCACAGTCCTGGAAGCGGCAAGCCAACGGCAGGCCAGGATCCATCAGGGCAGAGCCCAACGGGCCGTGGACCGAGGGACCGAGAGCAGGCAAGTCCCGATCCGACAGGACCGGAACCGACAGCGCCGGGAGGGTCCGACGAGGAACCGGCAGCCCGAGCCGAACGCCCCCGAGACCCCTCCAGCCCATCCGGCGCTTGAGGATCGGGGTCCGGGCAGCGCCCGGGGAACGGTGGAAGGGCGGGTAGGGGAATTCGCCCCGCAGGGCCGCCCCACCCGCACCACGCGAGCGGCGCACCGAGCACCACCAGGCCGAGCCGAACAGCCCGGGACCCACAGGCCGAAAGCAGGCAAGCCCCGACCCGGCAGGCCCGGAACGGGCAGCAAGGGAACCGGCAGCGCCAGGACGGGGATGGGAACGGCCAGGACCGGCAGCACGGGGACCGGCACTGCCGACAGGGCCGCGCCCGCAACGTACGGGCGGATTGGGGACCCACAGGGCGGGAACGGGCAGCACGGGAGCCGGCAGGCCTGAACGAGCAGCGCCACGACGAGGACTGGCACCGCCAGGACCGGCAGCACGGGGACCGGCACTGCCGACAAGGCCGTCCCCGCAACGTACGGGCGGATTGGGGACCCACAGGGCGGGAACGGGCAGCACGGGAGCCGGCAGGCCTGAACGAGCAGCGCCACGACGAGGACTGGCACCGCCAGGACCGGCAGCACGGGGACCGGCACTGCCGACAAGGCCGTCCCCGCAACATACGGGCGGATTAGGAACCCACAGGACAGGAACGAGCAGCACCGGAACCGTCAGCGCTGATACGGGCACTGCCGACAGGGCCGCGTCGGGGATGTACTGGCGGATAGGGGACCCGCAGAGCGGGAACGGGCAGCACGGGAACCGGCAGGCCTCAACGGGCAGCCCCACGACGAAGACCGGCGCCGCCGGACCGGCAGCGTGGAGACCGGCACTCGCGACAAGGCCGCGCCGAGGACGTACGGGCGGATAGGGGACCCGCAGAGCGGGAACGGGTGGGTCGGGAACGGCGCGCACGCGTCGGCGACCCTGAAAGCTCAGTACGCGGCGGGCGGGCCGGAACCGGGACGGGACGTGGTGGCGTGGCAGGTCGGGGAGGCCGGGATTGGCCGGGGGCCCGGCCGTATGGGCAGGATGGAGGCGGCTCCCGGCCCGTGGTCGACCTCGGGTACGGGCCGACGGGGGCGGATACCGGCTGCGGGACACGATTAGGCTGGGCGCCGGCGTGGCGCGGTGGGACGCCGGACCAGTGTTCGACAGATCAGGAGGACCAGTGAGCGGCGATCGGAACGAGAGGCGCGGCGGGACGTGGGACGTCCCGACGGACGATCAGTCCGACGCGGAGCCCGAACTGACGGGCGAGTTCACCATCGACTACACACCGCCGGCCTGGTACACGCAGGGCGCGGCTCCGGCGGCCGCCGCGATCCCGGACCTGCCCGCGGGCAGCGGCTTCGAGCCCCACCGGCCGCCGTCGGACCTGGAGACCCCTCCGACGATGCGCATCGCCCCGCCGGCTCCGCGCGCGGCGTCGACCGCACCGGCACCGGCCGCGCCTTACGCAGGTACCCCGGAGGCGCCCACGGCGTTGACCGCGGACTCCCCGGCCGCACCGTACGCTCCGGCCGCACCGGCCGCACCGGCGCCGAGTGCTCCGTACGTTCCGGCAGCGGACGCCTCCGCCCCGCCGTACCCGTCGGCCCAGGGCAGCGCCACCCCGCCCTACCCGCCGCTCCCGGGCACCGCCCTGCCGTCGTACCCGGCGGCCCCAGACGGCACCGCCCCGCGCACACCGGCTCCCGACGCCGCCCCGCCATCGTTCCCGGCGGCTCCGGACAGCACCGCCCCGCGCACGCCGCCTGTCGAAGCCGCCCAGCCGTCACACCCGTCGGCTCCGGACGGCACCGCCCCGGCCCACACCCCGGCTCCGGACGCCTCGCAGTCGTCCCACCCCTCGGCTCCCGACAGCCCGGTCCCGCCCCAGGCGCCCGGCCCGGACGCCGGACCGCCGCCGTACCCGGCTGCACCCGCAGCGTCGTACCCGGCCGCCTCGGACACCGCCGCCCCGCCCCACACCCCGGCGTCGGGCACCGCGCTGCCCCCGGCCCCCTCGGCCCCGGCCGACGTAGAGCCGGGCCTCGCCGAAGGGGCCGCTCCGCAGGCCGCCGCTCCCGCCGACCCGCCGTACGCGTCGGGCCCGCAGAGCCCGACCGGTTCGGGTTCCGAGGGCTCCCACGGCGAGTCGTACGCACCCGCGCCCACCGGCGCGGAGGGCGCGGAAGGTGCCGCACCGGCGGCGTACCCGAGCAGCGGCGCCCTGCCCGTCGAGTCCCCGGCCGACCGGGGCCCCTTGAACGACCCGTACGCGTCCGCGCCGAGCGGGGCGGGGCACGGCACGCCGCCCGCCCGCCCCGACGCATCGCCGTACGCGAACACCGCACCGGCCGACGGCATGCCGCCCGCTGTCGCGCGTACGCCCACGCCCCCCGCGGGGACGGTCGTTCCGGCGCCGCACGCGGCGAACCCGTTCGAGGGTTCCGCCGGCGCCGAACCGCCGCAGTGGCCCTCGGAGTTGTCCGCGTCCGCGGATCCCCAGGCGGGGTACGACATCCGGCCGCCCGCACAGCCCCAGCCCCAGGCCCAGGCCCAGCCCCGGCCTCAGACACCGGACGCCGGGTACGGATTCCCGCCCGCGCAGCAGCCCCCGCAGTCCCCGCAGCCCCAGCAGCCGGACCCCGGTTACGGGTTCCCCCCGCCCGCACCTCAGCAGCAACAGCAGTACGCCGACCCCCGCGGCGGCCAGTGGCAGCAAGGCCCCCACGGGCCCCAAGGTCCGCAGGGCCCCCACGGGCACGACCCCCGCTACGGCGCCCCCCAGCCCTCCGGCGGCGCTCCCCTCGGCTACACCGCCGCCGTGGAGCTGTCCTCCGACCGCCTGCTCCGCGGCAAGCAGAAGGCGAAGAGCGGCAACAACGCCTCCGGAGGCGGCGGCCTGTTCCGCTTCGGCGGCAAGGCGGCCGAAGCGGAACGGCGCCGCAAGCTGGAGCTGATCCGCACTCCGGTCATGTCCTGCTACCGCATCGCCGTCATCAGCCTCAAGGGCGGCGTCGGCAAGACCACGACCACCACCGCCCTCGGCGCCACCCTCGCCACCGAGCGCCAGGACAAGATCCTGGCCATCGACGCGAACCCCGACGCCGGCACCCTCGGCCGCCGCGTGCGCCGCGAGACCGGGGCCACGATCCGGGACCTGGTCCAGGCGATCCCGTACCTGAACTCGTACATGGACATCCGCCGGTTCACCTCCCAGGCGCCCTCCGGCCTGGAGATCATCGCCAACGACGTGGACCCGGCCGTCTCGACGGCCTTCAACGACGAGGACTACCGCCGCGTCATCGAGACGCTCGGCCGTCAGTACCCGATCATCCTCACCGACTCGGGCACCGGCCTCCTCTACTCCGCCATGCGCGGGGTCCTGGACCTGGCCGATCAGCTGATCATCATCTCGACCCCGTCGGTGGACGGCGCGAGCAGCGCCAGCACCACCCTCGACTGGCTCTCCGCGCACGGGTACGCCGACCTCGTCTCGCGCTCCCTCACCGTGATCTCAGGGGTCCGCGAGACCGCCAAGATGATCAAGGTCGAGGACATCGTGCGGCACTTCGAGACCCGCTGCCGCGGTGTCGTCGTGGTCCCGTTCGACGACCACCTCGCGGCCGGCGCCGAAGTCGACCTCGACATGCTCCGGCCCAAGACGCGCGAGGCCTACTTCAACCTCTCCGCCCTGGTCGCCGAGGACTTCATCCGCGCCCAGCAGCAAGCTCCCCAGAACCACTGGGGCCAGCCGCAGCCGCCCCAGCAGCAGCCCTACCCGCAGCAGCAACAGCCGCCGCACCAGCCCCAGCAGCCTCAGCCGCAGCCCCCGTACGGGCAGCAGCCCTACCCCACCCCCGGCCAGCCCTGGCCCCAGCAGCCCGGTCAGCCGCAGCCCGGCGGGCCCCCGCGCGATCCGCGGCTGGGCTGACGCGGCCGGCACAGGCACGCACGCTCACGCACACACAGGCACACACACGCACGAGGGCCCGTACCGCCCCGGATTCCCCGGGACGGTACGGGCCCTCGCCCGTCCGTGCTGCGACCGACCGCTCGTCAGCGCTCCGCGTCGTACGCGTCCGTCAGCACCCGCGCGCGCTTCACGTCGTCCGCGATGGCCTCCAGCAGCCCGTCCAGCGACTCGAACTTCGCCATCCCGCGCACGTAGGCGAGGAAGTCGACGGCCACGTGCATGCCGTACAGGTCCAGGCCGACCCGGTCGATCGCGTACGCCTCCACGGTCCGCTCGGTCGCGTCGAACTGCACGTTCGTGCCGACCGAGATCGCCGCCGGCATCCGCTCGCCGTCCGCCGTCAGCCAGCCCGCGTACACCCCGTCGGCCGGGATCGCGGTGTGCGGCTGCGTCTCCACGTTCGCCGTCGGGTAGCCGAGCTCGCGCCCGCGCTGCGCACCGCGCACCACGATGCCCTCGACCCGGTGGGGGCGGCCCAGGATCTCGGCCGCGCCGTCCATGTCGCCCTGCGCCACGAGCTTGCGCGCGAGCGTGGAGGAGAACGGCACTCCGCCGCCCGCCTCGCCGCGCTCCACCAGGTCCACGACCTCGACCTCGTAGTCGTAGGTGGCGCCGAGCTGCCGCAGGAACTCCACGTTGCCGGCGGCCTTGTGGCCGAAGCGGAAGTTCGGTCCTTCGATGACCGCCAGCGCGTGCAGCTTGTCGACGAGCACCTTCACGATGAAGTCGGCCGGGGACAGCTGCGAGAACTCCGCCGTGAAGGGCAGGATCAGCAGCGCGTCCACGCCCAGCCCGGCCATCAGCTCGGCGCGCCGGTCGTAAGGGGCCAGGATCGGCGGGTGGCTGCCGGGGCGGACGACCTCGCTCGGGTGCGGGCTGAAGGTGACGACGACGGAGGGGACGCCGAGCTCGCGGGCCTTGGCCACGGCCCGTCCGATGATCAGCTGATGACCCCGGTGGACGCCGTCGTAGGAGCCGATGGTGACGACGCCGCGTCCCCAGTCCTGGGGGATGTCCTCCAAGCCACGCCAGCGCTGCACTGTGACCGCTCCTCGCCCGAACCCTTTAGGCCCTGTCCTGGTTGCCGATTGCAGGTCTAAGACTGCCATGCCGGTGGCCGCTGCCCATCATCGGCGTCGTGCGGCGGGGACCCGCTGTGAACGAGGGTCTCGACGGTCCGGCGCGCGCTCGGCCCCAGCAGCGCCGCCGCCTCCTGCGGCGCCCGCTCCAGCCAGGAGGCCACGAGTGCGCCGAAGGCCGGTTCGGCCCGTGCCAGCTCGACCGTGCGCCGCTCGAAGACGGCCGGGCCGCCCGGCGCCCGCAGCAGTTGCCGGCCGGTGCGCCGCAGCAGCTCCCGGGTACGGTCCGGCGCGCCGGCGGCCGCCCCCGCCGCCAGCGCGCCGAGGAAGGTGTCGAGCACCGACGGGTCGAGCTCCTCGCGGAGCAGCGCCTCGGCCAGCTCGCCGCGGAGCGTGTACGAGGACTCCGTGCCCGGGGCGGCCAGTACGCCGGCCAGCGCGGCCCGTACCGGCGGCGGACCGGAGCCCAGCAGGTCCCGTACGAGCGGGCGGAGCACGGGGGCGGCGGCCAGGCCCTGTTCGAGCCGCCGGTCCACGAACTCGGCGGCGTGCGCGGCGTCCTGCGGGTGCCGCGCCAGGTGCTCCCGTACGAGCTCGGCCGCGCGCCGGGCCAGGCCCGGCGTGGTCAGCGCGGCCAGTGCGCGCACCACCTCGCCGTCGGCCCGCTCCCGCAGGGCGGCGAACACCGCGTCCGGGTCGGGCAGCACGGGGAGCGCGGCAACCAGCGCGGTGGCGGGCAGCCGCAGGCCGCGCCCGGGGTCGCGGAAACAGGCGAGGGCGTCGGGGAGGTAGCGGGCCCGTACCTGGGGGTCGCGGAGCAGGATCCCGAGGGCGCTGCCGTGCAGGGACGCGTCCGCGGGGCGCGCGAGCAGGGCCTGCGCGGCGTAGCGCAGCAGCTCGCGGTCGGCGGGGGTCCGCACGTGAGGGGCGGTGAGCGGCCCGTACGCGGCGGCCGCGACCCGGCGGCCGGGCCGCTCGTCGTGCGCCCAGCGGTCCACGGCCCGGCTGAGGGCGGAGGGCTCGTCCTCGGCGAGTACGGCGAGCAGCTCGTCGGCGCGGGGGTGCGCGGCGCTGACGAGCGCCTCGGTGAGGTCGTCGACGGCGAGGCTGCGGTGGGTGTGCAGCAGTGCCTGCGCGGCGGTGGCGACGGTGGCCCCGGGCCGCCCGAGGAGCCGCCGCTCGTCGCGGAACCAGCCGCAGAGCAGCGGCTGCACGATCCGCGGCGCGCGAGCCAGCCGCCGGGCGGCGGCGTCCAGGAGGCGGTGGTCGTGGGGCACCAGCCGCCGCAGCAGCTCGAAGCGGTCTTCCTCGGCGACGCGCACCCGGGTCCAGAACCACCCCCCGAACTCCCCCTCGTCCTCCCGGCCCTGGCTGGGCGCGGGCGGGGTGCCGGGCCCGGTGCCCGCGGGGTGGCCGGTGTCCCCGGCGGCCGCTCCCGACCGGAGCTGCCCGGCCCGCCCGCCGGGTCCGCCGGCCACCGTCGCTCCGCCCTGCGCGGGGACCCGGAGGGGCCCGGCAGTACCGGTTGCCGTCCACCGGGTGGTGCAGGCCGGGCCCGGGGCACCCAGGGCGCCCGCGTACGCCGCGGAGCCGGCCGGCGAGGGTGCGGGCGGCGCGGGAGCCGCCGGAGACGGGGCCGGTTCCTCCGCCCGGGACGGCGCGGGCCTGGTCAGGTGGGCGGCGAGGGCGTGCAGGACCGGGAGGTACGGCGTGGCATCGGGGACCCGCAGGAGGGTCTCGCCGACGAGCCGGGCGGCCCACCAATGGGCCTGGGGGTCGGCGGCGCCGTCGAGCACGGCCACGAGCCGCTCCAGCGCTGCTCCCCGCTCCCCGGGCGGAAGCAGGCGCAGGGCCTCCAGCACGGGCCCGACGCGGTGCCGGGGGACGTCCCGGCCCAGGGTGTGCAGGGCGGCGGGGAGGTCCAGGTGGGCGGCCTGCACCCAGTCGGCGAACTCCTCGTGGGCGAAGCGGTAGCCCTCGCCGGCGGGCACCAGCAGCCCTTCGGCGAGCACCGCGGAGGCCCAGCCCGACCGCCAGGGGAACAGTTCCTCGAAGGAGGCGCGGTCCAACTGCCCCTGGCCCGGCCCCAGACAGCGCCGGGCGGCTTCGTGCACCCGCCCGGCCACCCGCACGGCCAGCCGGCCCACACCGGGCCCGAACACGCCGGGCTCGGACACACCGGGCCCGAACACACCGGGCTCGTACTCCCCGGACCCGCACGCCCCGGCCGGGTCCTCCCCGCCGTCCCAGTCCCGGCCGGCACCGACCGGCCCATCCGGGTCCGGGTCCGGGTCCGGGTCCGGGTCCGGCACGCCGTTGCCCACCCCGGCGGCCCTGTCCACCTCGGCTGCGCCGACCGGGCCGGCGGCCCCTCCGGGTCCACGGGGCTGCGGAAGCGCCGCGGACACCCGGACGGCCACGCGCAGGCACACCAGGTCCAGGTGCGCGGCGAACACCTCCTCGCGCGACGGACGGCCCGCGGTGACCCCGGCCGCACGGACCTCCGCGAGCAGCCGCAGCGTGAGCGGGTGCCGGGCATCGGTGGCGGCGACCGCGTCGGCCGGGATCCCCAGCCGGGTCCGGGCCGCCTGCGCCTCCTCCGGGGTGAGATCGCCGATCGGGACCGCGGGCGGCACCCGCCGGGCCGGCCGGGCCGGGGTGTGGAGCATCCGCGGCGGGTAGAGCCGCCCGGCCGACTCCCAGTGCTCGGGGCGGGCCGCCACGACCAGCCGGGCCCCGCTCGCGCCGAGCCAGGCGGCGGTGGCCCCGGTCCACGGCCCGGCCCTCCCCGCGAGCCGCGGCGGCATCTCCTCGGGCCCGTCCAGGACGACGAGCAGGGGCCGCCCGGCCGAAGCCACGAGGGCGGCCAGCTCCGACGCCGGTTCCGCCCCCGGAGCGGCGGCGGGCACCCCAAGGATCCGGCCCGCCTCCGTCAGCGCCCGTGCCACGGCGTCGGCCAGCGAGGTGTCGTCGGCCCGCAGGTCGGCGCCGCGCAGCCAGAGGGTCGGGGCCGGGTGCGGGCCGCGGGCGCGGCGGGCCGCCAGCGCGGCGAGGGCCGTCGTGCGGCCGGTGCCGGGCCGCCCGACCAGGGCGAGGACCGGGCGGTTCCCGGTGGTGAAGGCGTCGAGTTCGGCGGCGATCGCCGGGCGGTCCACCGGCTCCGCTCCCCCGGCGGCGAGAGCGGCCAGAGCGGCGAGGGCTGCGACGGCGGCGCCCAGGGTGGTCCCGGTGAGCTGCAGGGCTCCGGCGAGGTTCAGGTCGGCGCCGTGGCCCGGCACGGTGGCGGCGTTGCGTTCCAGCAGCGCGGCGAGGGGACCGCCCGGATCGGCGGCGGCCGCGGCCGCGAGGGGCACGGCGAAGCCCCCGGAGCGCTGCTCCGCCTGCAGAGCGGTGCACAGGACCGCGAGCACCGCTCCGGTTTCGGCGTCCAGCACCGGGCCCCCGCAGGCCTCGCCGCCCAGGCGCAGCGCGTCGCGCCCGTCGGTCCCGATGGCCAGTTCCACAGCGGCCGGGAGCAGGTGGAAGCGGTCCGTCGCCGGATAGCCGGCCTCGGCCGCGCCGAGCACCCGCGCCTGGCGCCAGCCCCGCGCGGGAAGCCGTACGTACGTCCCGGGAGCGATCGTCGCGCGCGGCGCGACCGGCAGCGGCCGCACCCCGAGCCCGTCGCTGCGTACGAGCGCCAGCCCCAGCTCCGGCAGGGCGGTCACGTCCGAGGCTCCCGCCGTCCAGGTCCGCTCCCCCGGCGCCGGCCCGTGCAGGACCAGCCGGGCCAGTCCGTCCACGGCCTCGTGGCTGGTGAGCACCGTCCCGCGGTCGTCCGCGACGAACCCGCTCCCCCGCGGCCGCCCGGCGAGATCGCAGATCCTGATCAGTTCCGCCGTCACCGCACCACTCCCCGCCGCGCGTGCCCCGTAGGCACGACCGTAGGCAGGTGAAGATCAGCTGGAACAGCACGCGTGTCGAAAGCGCCCCCTTACGCTCCCTCCATTCACTCCGAGCGCCTGCTCGGACGGGTGAATAAGGGGGTCCGGATGGATAGAGACCTACCCGAGGGGGGTCGTGGAGCGGTGAGCAGCAGTCCGTGTGCGCTCACCGCTCCACGTCAAACGAGAACCGGCCGGCCCGAAGGCCGGCCGGTCAACAGCGTCAGGGGAACCGGTCAGGCGAAGACCGCGAGCGATTTCGCCTTGCCGTTCTTGTTCTCCACGAGCCCGAGCAGCTGCCCGTCCGGCCCGTAGACCGCGACCGCCTTGCCGGGCTCGTACTCTTCCGGCATGTCGATCCGCACGCCGTTCGCCAGCAGCGACGCCCGCCGGGCGTCCAGCTGCCAGCGCGGGAACGCGGCGGCCGCCGCGTCGCCGATCGGCATGACGGTCAGGTCCTCCTGGAGCTGGTCGAGCGTGCGCGCCCGGTCGATCTTGTACGGGCCCACCCGCGTGCGCCGCAGCGCCGTGAGGTGCCCGCCGACGCCGAGGTCGGCGCCGAGGTCCCGCGCGAGCGCGCGGATGTACGTACCGCTGGAGCAGACGACGGAGACGACGAGGTCGACGACCTTGGTGCCGTCCTCGGCCTCCGCCTCCCGCATGTCGTACACCTGGAACGAGGAGACGGTCACCGGGCGGGCCGGGATCTCGAAGTCCTCGCCGTCGCGGGCGCGCTTGTAGGAGCGCACGCCCTTGATCTTGATGGCGCTGACCTTGGACGGGACCTGCATGATCGCGCCGGACAGCTTGGCGATGCCCGCGTCCACGCCTTCCCGGGTGACCCCGGTGGCGTCCGTGGACGAGGTGATCTCGCCCTCGGCGTCGTCCGTCAGGGTGTTCTGGCCCAGCCGGATGGTGCCGAGGTACTCCTTCTCCGTGAGCGCGAGGTGGCCGAGGAGCTTGGTGGCCTTCTCGACGCCCAGGACCAGCACGCCCGTCGCCATCGGGTCGAGCGTGCCGGCGTGGCCGACGCGGCGGGTCTTGGCGATCCCGCGCATCTTGGCGACCACGTCGTGCGAAGTGAAGCCGGACGGCTTGTCGACGATGACCAGGCCGTCCGGCGTCTTCCCTGCGTTGGTGCTCATTACGCGGATGCGTCCCCGTCTTCGTCGGCGGCAGCCTCGTCGTCCTCATCGGGCTTCTTGTACGGGTCGGCGTCGCCGGCGTACTTCGCGCCCGAGGAGACCTCGCGCACCTGGGCGTCGGAGGTCCGCGCCTTCTCCAGGAGGTCCTCGATGCTCTTGGCGGTCTCCGGAAGGGCGTCCGCCACGAACGTCAGGGTCGGCGTGAACTTGGTCTGCGCCGCCCGGCCGACCGCGGAGCGCAGAACGCCCTTGGCGCTCTCCAGACCCGCTGCCGCACTGACGCGCGCCTCGTCGTCGCCGTACACCGTGTAGAAGACCGTGGCCTCCCGCAGGTCGCCGGTGACCCTGGTGTCCGTGATGGTCACGTGCGTACCGAGGCGGGGGTCCTTGACGCCACGCTGCAGCTTCTCGGCCACCACCTCCCGGATGAGGTCCGCCAGCTTCTTCGCCCGCGCATTGTCGGCCACTGGTCCGTCTCCTTCTTCGTCTTGCGGTCAGTCTTCATCACCGTGGAGCCGCCGTCGTACCGACAGCAGCTCCACTTCCGGACGTGCCGCGACCAGCCGCTCGCAGCGGTCCAGTACATCCGAGAGGAACCCCGTGTCCCCACTCACCAGAGCGACCCCTATACGGGCCCTGCGGTGCAGGTCCTGGTCGCCCACTTCGGCCGCGCTCACAGAGAACTTGCGCTGGAGCTCGGCCACGATGGGCCGGACGACGGAGCGTTTCTCCTTCAGCGAGTGAACGTCGCCGAGGAGCAGATCGAAGGACAGAGTCCCCACGTACATGCAGTTCCGGATATCCCGCCGGTGCGGGTTCGGTGGCCTGCCGGCCGTCGCGCGGCAGGGTCATCAGAACCGTACACGCAACGGCCGGGGCCGATCGACGGATATTCCGCCGACCGGCCCCGGTGTTACAGCTACCTACGACACGGTGCGAACCGCCTCGCGCTTACGCGCGGGGCTTCTCGCGCATCTCGTACGTCGCGATGACGTCGTCGATCTTGATGTCGTTGAAGTTGCCGAGGTTGATACCACCCTCGAACCCTTCGCGGATCTCGGTGACGTCGTCCTTGAAGCGGCGCAGACCGGAGATGGTGAGGCTCTCGGCGATGACCTTGCCATCGCGCAGGAGCCGCGCCTTGGTGTTGCGCTTGACCTCGCCGGACCGGATGAGGACACCGGCGATGTTGCCCAGCTTGGACGAGCGGAAGACCTCGCGGACCTCCGCCGTACCGAGCTCGACCTCTTCGTACTCCGGCTTGAGGAGACCCTTGAGAGCCGCCTCGATCTCCTCGATGGCCTGGTAGATCACCGAGTAGTAGCGAACGTCGACACCCTCGCGCTCCGCCATCTGCGCGGCACGGCCGGCCGCACGGACGTTGTAGCCGATGACGATGGCGTCGGAGCCCATCGCCAGGTTGATGTCGGACTCGGTGACCGCACCCACACCGCGGTGCAGGACGCGGATGTCGACCTCTTCGCCGACGTCGAGCTGGAGCAGCGAGGACTCGAGAGCCTCCACCGCACCGGACGCGTCGCCCTTGATGATGAGGTTGAGTTCCTGGACCAGACCGGCCTTGAGGACCGAGTCGAGGTCTTCCAGGGACACCCGGCGGACGCGCTTGGCGAAGTTGGCGTTGCGCTCACGCGCAGCACGCTTCTCGGCGATCTGACGGGCGGTGCGGTCCTCGTCGACGACGAGGAAGTTGTCGCCGGCGCCGGGGACGTTGGTGAGACCCAGGACCAGGACGGGGGTCGCGGGACCCGCTTCCTCGACGTTGTTGCCCTTGTCGTCGAGCATGGCGCGCACTCGGCCGTAGGCGTCGCCCACGACCATCGTGTCGCCGACGCGGAGGGTACCGCGCTGGACGAGGACGGTGGCAACGGCACCGCGGCCGCGGTCGAGGTGGGACTCGATCGCAATACCCTGAGCGTCCTGCTCCGGGTTGGCGCGCAGGTCGAGCGAGGCGTCGGCGGTGAGGACGACGGCCTCGAGCAGGGAGTCGATGTTCAGACCCTGCTTGGCGGAGATGTCGACGAACATCGTGTCGCCGCCGTACTCCTCGGCGACCAGACCGAACTCGGTGAGCTGACCGCGCACCTTGACCGGGTCGGCACCCTCGACGTCGATCTTGTTGACCGCGACGACGATCGGGACGCCGGCGGCCTGGGCGTGGTTGAGCGCCTCGATCGTCTGCGGCATCACGCCGTCGTTGGCCGCGACCACGAGGATCGCGATGTCGGTCGACTTGGCACCACGGGCACGCATGGCGGTGAACGCCTCGTGACCCGGGGTGTCGATGAAGGTGATCTTGCGCTCTTCACCGTTGACCTCGGTACCGACCTGGTACGCACCGATGTGCTGCGTGATGCCACCGGCCTCGCCCGCAACGACGTTCGTCTTGCGGATGGCGTCGAGCAGTCGGGTCTTACCGTGGTCGACGTGACCCATGACGGTCACGACCGGCGGACGCGGCATGAGGAATTCCTCGCCGCCCTCGTCCTCGCCGAACTCGATGTCGAAGCCCTCGAGGAGCTCGCGGTCCTCTTCCTCCGGGCTGACGATCTGAACGACGTAGTTCATCTCGCCGGCCAGCATTTCGAGGGTCTCGTCGGAGACGGACTGCGTGGCAGTGACCATCTCGCCGAGGTTCATCATCACGGCGACGAGCGACGCCGGGTTGGCGTTGATCTTCTCCGCGAAGTCGGTGAGGGACGCACCGCGCGACAGGCGAACGGTCTCGCCGTGACCACGCGGCAGCATGATGCCGCCGACCGACGGGGCCTGCATGGCCTCGTACTCCTGGCGACGCTGGCGCTTGGACTTGCGTCCACGACGCGCGGGACCACCGGGACGGCCGAAGGCGCCCTGCGTGCCACCACGGGCATTGGGACCACCGGGACGACCGGCGAAGCCGGGACGACCGCCGCCACCGGCACCAGCCGGACCGCCGCCGAAGCCGCCACCACCGGGACGGGGACCGCCGAAGCCGCCGCCGCCACCCGGACGCGAGCCCGGACCGGCCGGACGACCGGCGAAGCCGCCGCCCGCGGGACGACCGGCGCCACCGGCGCCACCGGGACGGGGACCGCCCGCACCGGGACCACGGCCACCGGGGCCGCCACCGGGACGGGGACCGGGACCACCGGCAGCGGGACGCTGCGGCATCATGCCCGGGTTCGGACGGTTGCCACCGGGGGCACCACCCGGACGCGGAGCGCCGCCCTGCGGGCGGGGCATGCCGCCCGGGGTCGGACGACCCGCACCGGCACCCTGCGGACGCGGAGCGCCGCCGGGGCCGCCCTGCGGACGGGGAGCGCCACCCTGGCGGTCACCGGCGCCGGGGGCACCGGGACGGGGAGCGCCGGCCGGACGGGGCGCCTGCGGGCGCGCCATGCCGGTGGAGCCACCAGAGGTGAACGGGTTGTTGCCCGGACGGGGACCGGCCGGACGGGCGCCCTGCGGACGCGGGGCCGAAGCACCGGGACCGGCGGGACGCTCGGTGCGCGCCGGAGCGGCACCGGCCGGACGCGGGGCGCCGGGACGGGCGCCGGACTGGCCACCGGCCGCCGGACGCTCGGGACGCTGCTGCGCCGGACGCGGACCGGGGGTCGCGCCGGGACCGGCGGGACGGTCGGTGCGCGCCGGAGCCGCGGCGGCCGGAGCCGCCGGGGGCGCGGAGAACTCGGTCGCCACGGGAGCCGCCGGAGCGGGCTTCGGGGCGGCCGGAGCCTTGGGGCCGGGACGCGGACCACCGGGGGCGGCGGTCGGGGTCACCGGGGCGGGGGCGCTGACGGCCGGGGCCTCGGCAACGACCGGCTTGGGGGCCGGGGCGCCGGGCTTCGGGGCAGCGGGACGTGCAACAGCACCCGGGGTGGGAACCCCGGGCTTGGCGGGGGCGGCCTTGCGGGGCTCACCCGGCTTCGCAGCGGGCTTGCCGGCGTTGCCGCCAGGGCCCTGCAAAGCATCGGTCAACTTGCGTACGACCGGCGCCTCGATAGTCGAGGACGCCGAACGGACGAACTCACCGAGTTCCTGGAGCTTGGCCATGACGACCTTGCTCTCAACTCCGAACTCCTTGGCGAGTTCGTATACCCGGACCTTAGCCACTTCGCTCCTTTTAGGTCCGGGTTACGCCGGACCGTCTCTACTTCATGCTCGTACTCATCGCGTACTCATCGAGGGGTGCTCATCGCAATCTCGACCTACTTCCAACTCGCGAGGTACCTGACCGCACGGTGATCCGTGCCGTACTACTTGCTTACGGTGTCGCCTCGGCCTCATCGGCCACGGCTACGTGCAGTTCCGCCGTGTCGAACGGTCCTGCGGACTTGAAAGCCCGGGAGAACGCCCTGCGGCGGACAGCCTGGTCGAGGCAGACCACGGCGGGGTGCACGTAGGCACCCCGGCCGGGCAGCGTACCGCGAGGATCGGAGACACATTTGTCACCGACCGCCACGATGCGCAGCAGATCGCTCTTGGCCGCTCGCTCCCGACACCCCACACAGGTGCGTTCGGGGCATGCGCGGGCTTGCGTCCGGCCAGACACGCTTAAGTCTACCTCCCCGCACCGACCTCACCCCTTCGGGCGAAAAATCGAACGGATGTTGTCGTGATCACTGGTGCCGGGTCCGGCCGCTGAAACCTCGGCGGCGGACAGCCGTGCACGTTGAGCAGGGCTCTTGTCGCCCCTGCCGTTCTTGTGTACCGCCCGGAGAGCTCCGGGCGGTAGCGGTTTTATTCCCCGCGGCGGTCGTCGCGCCGGTCGTCCCGGCGGTCGTCGCGGCGGTCGTCGCCCCGGTCACCCCGGTCGTCGCGGCGCTCGCCGCGGTCGCCCCGGTCGCGGTCGTCCCCGTCCGAGGGCTGCTCGGTGTCGGGACGGATGTCGATGCGCCAGCCGGTCAGGCGGGCGGCGAGGCGGGCGTTCTGGCCCTCCTTGCCGATGGCCAGCGACAGCTGGTAGTCGGGCACGGTCACCCGCGCGGACCGGGTGTCCCAGTCCACGACCTCGACCTTGCTCACCCGGGCGGGTGACAGGGCGTTGGCGACCATCTCCGCCGGGTCGTCCGACCAGTCGACGATGTCGATCTTCTCGCCGTGCAGCTCGGCCATCACGTTGCGCACGCGGCTGCCCATCGGGCCGATGCAGGCGCCCTTCGGGTTGAGGCCGGAGCGGTTGGCGCGGACGGCGATCTTGGTGCGGTGACCGGCCTCACGGGCGATCGCGCAGATCTCGACGCTGCCGTCGGCGATCTCCGGGACCTCGAGCGAGAACAGCTTCTTCACCAGGTTCGGGTGGGTGCGCGACAGGGTCACGGACGGACCGCGGACACCCTTCGCCACCCGCACGACGTACGACTTCAGGCGCAGTCCGTGCGTGTACTCCTCGCCGGGGACCTGCTCCTGCACCGGCAGCATGGCCTCCATCTTGCCGATGTCGACGAGGACGTTCTTCGGGTCCTTGCCCTGCTGCACCACGCCGGTGATGACATCACCCTCGCGGCCCAGGAACTCGCCGAAGGTCAGGTCGTCCTCGGCGTCGCGCAGACGCTGGAGGATCACCTGCTTGGCGGTCGTCGCGGCGATGCGGCCGAAGTCCGACGGGGTGTCGTCGAACTCCTTGGCCTCCTGGCCCTCTTCCAGGTCCCTCGGGTCCTCGGTCGCCCACACGATCACGTGACCGTTGGTGCGGTCGAGCACGACGCGTGCGCGCCGGAAGCTTCCCTCGGTGCGGTGGTACGCGATGAGGAGGGCCGACTCGATCGCTTCGACGAGCAGGTCGAAGGAAATCTCCTTCTCCCGGACCAGACCCCGTAGGGCACTCATGTCGATGTCCACGACTACGCCTCCTCTTCCTTCTTGTCCTTGCGGTTGAACTCGATCTCGACACGCGCCTTGGCGATGTCGGTGAACACGATGCGGCGGGCGGTCGCCTTGCGGCCCTTCACGCCCGGGACTTCGAGGTCCATGCCCTCGTCGTCGACGTCGAGGATGCGGGCGATCACTTCCCCGCCGTCCGACGTCTGGAACTTCACGAGCCGGCCGATCGCCCGGATGTAGTGACGGTGCTCGGTCAGCGGGCGGTCGGCGCCCGGCGAGCTCACTTCGAGGACGTACTCGTCCTCGCCCATCGCGTCGGTCTCGTCCAGCAGGTCCGAGACCTCGCGGCTCAGCTCGGCGCACGCGTCCAGCTCCACGCCTTCGTCGGAGTCCACGATGATGCGCAGCATCCGGCGCTTGCCCGCCTTGGACGTCTCGATCTCTTCGAGGTCCAGGCCCTTGGCGGCGACGAGCGGCTCCAGCAATGCGCGCAGCCTGTCGCTCTGGGTGGTGCTCATCCGGGTGACTCCTCGGCCGCGTGTGCTGTTGTGATTTCCGTCGTGCGTCAGGTCAAAGGGTATCCGGTCGCGGAGGGTGTTGCCGTCCGCGCTGTGGACGGGGCCCCGGGTACCGTGATCACGCCCTGCCGGCCATCACCCTTAGGACGTCTCCGTGCCCGTGATCCTGCCGTCGCGAAGAGGCCTGCTCGCCGGTGCCGCGGGCATCGCCGGAGCCGCGCTGCTCAGCGGTTGCTCCGATGGCGGGCCGCCCGCCGCGACCCCCGAGGTTCCACTCGAACGGCGGATGCGCGAGACGGCCGTTCGTGAGAGCGAGCGACTGCTGGAACGTTACGACGCGACGACCGCGGCGCATCCGGCCCTCGCGCAGCGCCTCGCACCGCTGCGCGCCTCGGTCGCGGCGCACGCGGCGGCCCTCGCCGACGACGGGTCCCCGGCGGCCTCGCCGCCCTCCCGCTCCGCGAGCCCCTCCGCGGCCTCCTCCCCCTCCTCCGTCCCGTCCGGCGCCGCGGCCGCCGCGCCGCCCCCTCCCGGCGCCGTGCCCGTCCCCCCGGCGCCCGCCGACGCGCTGACCGCCCTCGCGGGCGCCGAGCGGAGCCTGGCCGAGGCCCGGACGATCTCCCTGGCCGGCGCCCCCGGAGAGCTGGCCCGGATGCTCGCCTCGGTGGCGGCGTGCGGCCACGTGCACGCGTACCTGCTGACCTCGAACCCGGGAGCCTCCTCGTGACCTCCACCCCCTCCCCCGCCGGCCGGGTCCTGGAGGCCGCGCAGGCCGCGCTCGCCGCCGAGCACGCGGCCGCGTACGGCTACGGCGTCATCGGGGCCCGGACCTCGGCCGCCCGCTCCGCAGAGGCCCGTGAGGCGTACGGAGGCCACCTCGCGCGCCGCGACGCGCTCGCCCGTACCGTGCGTGAGCTGGGCGGTTCCCCCCGCCCGTCGGAGGCCGCGTACACCCTGCCGTTCACCGTCCGCACGCCCGCCGACGCCGAGCGGCTGGCCGCCGGGATCGAGGACCGGGTGGCGGGCGCGTACTCCGATCTGGTGCGCGCAGCCGAGGGCCGGTTGCGCCGCGAGGCGGCTGACGCGCTCACCGCCGCGGCCGTGCGCGCGGCACGCTGGCGTGGTGTCGGCGTAGCCTTCCCTGGGCTCACGGAACGCGCGGACACACCGCCGGCCTAGGTCGTCTCTTGGGGATCTTGCCGGTCAGGCCCGCAGGATCCGAGAGGGACGGCCTGACGCGCAACCATGCGCGACGAGCCCGGGCACAGCTGAAAGGGACCACGCACGCATGGCTTTCGAACCGCCGCAGCGGCTCCTACGGGCGCTCGGCGAGCTGCCGGAATCGGCGCACGTCTCGGACTGGCTGGGGCAGCTGCCCCGGCTGGCGGAGGGGGCGCTGGCCCGGCGCGGGGTGCACGCCCAGCGGGTGCAGGCCCCCGGCGGCCGCAGCAGCCTGGTCGTCCTCGTCCACTACGCCGACGGAACCCCGGCCGCGCTGAAGCTGGCCCCGCCGGGGCTCCGGCCCGACCGTGAGCTGGCCGCGCTGGCGCACTGGGGCGGCTTCGGGGCGGTACGGGTCCTCGACACCCGCCATCACGAGGAGGACGGGGCGCTGCTGCTGGAGCGGCTGCACCCGGAGGTCTCGCTGCGCTCGCTGCCGGAGGCGAAGGCGCTGCTGGAGGCCTGCGGCACGCTGCGCAGACTGTGGGTGGCCCCGGCGCAGGGGCACGGCTGGGAGACCGTCGCCGAGCGGACCGCCGAGCAGGCCGAGGAGCTCCGCAAGGCTCCCCCGGAGGCGGCGGAGCTGGCCTCGGCGGCGCTGGCGGCCCGCGAGGAGCTGACGGCGGCGCCGGCCGAGGAACTGCTGCTGCACGGAGCCTTCCGGCAGGGCAAGGTCCTCTCCGGTGAGCGGGCTCCGTGGCTGGCGGTGGGCCCGGACCCGATGGTCGGCGAGCGGGCCTACGACCTGGCGCGGCTGGTACGGGACCGGCTGGAGGACCAGATGGCCTCCTCGGCGGGGGCCGCGGGCGCCCGGCGACGGGTGAACAAGCTGGCCGACGCCCTGGAGGTGGACCGGGACCGGCTGCGGGGCTGGACGCTGTTCCGGGCCGTCGAATCGGGCAACCGGGCACTGGCCGCCGGCCGGCGGCGGGACGCGGAGCTGCTGCTGGAGTTCGCGGGCTGGTTGTAGGGCATAACCCCTGTGGGGAGAGTGCTGCCCGGCAGGAGCAGGAGGCCGTCATGGTCGAGGAACTGCTGACAGCCGGCGCCGTCGCGGGCGTCGGGATCGTGGCCTACCTGGGCGCCGCCTCCCGGGTGGTGAAGCAGTACGAGCGGGGCGTGGTCTTCCGCCTCGGCCGGCTGCGCGACGGCGTCCGGGGCCCGGGCTTCACCTTCGTGGTCCCGGGCTTCGACCGGCTGCGCAAGGTCAACATGCAGATCGTGACGATGCCGGTGCCCGCCCAGGAGGGCATCACCCGGGACAACGTCACGGTGCGGGTGGACGCGGTCGTGTACTTCAAGGTGGTGGACGCGGCCAGCGCGATCATCGAGGTCGAGGACTACCGCTTCGCCGTCTCGCAGATGGCGCAGACCTCGCTGCGGTCGATCATCGGCAAGTCCGACCTGGACGATCTGCTGTCCAACCGGGAGCAGCTCAACCAGGGCCTGGAGCTGATGATCGACAGTCCGGCGGTGGGCTGGGGCGTCCAGATCGACCGGGTGGAGATCAAGGACGTGTCCTTGCCCGAGACGATGAAGCGGTCGATGGCGCGGCAGGCGGAGGCCGACCGGGAGCGGCGGGCGCGGATCATCAACGCGGACGCGGAGCTCCAGGCCTCGAAGAAGCTGGCGGAGGCGGCGGAGGTCATGTCGGAGCAGCCGGCGGCGCTTCAGCTGCGCCTGCTCCAGACGGTCGTCGCCGTCGCCGCGGAGAAGAACTCCACCCTCGTCCTCCCGTTCCCGGTGGAACTCCTCCGCTTCCTGGAACGCGCTGCCCCTGCGCCCACGGCGCCGCCGCCTGCGGCTCCTCCGCCCCCGGCTACCGCGGCCCCCGCTCCGGCGCCGCCGCCCCCGGGCATCGCGGGCCCCGCTCCGGCGGTGGCGCCTGCGGACACCGATGCGGGGCTCGGCCCCGGGGCGGTCGCGGAGCCCTGCCTGGACGGGTCCCCGCCGCCGCCCCCGGCGGAGCCGGACGTGCGCGGGTAGGCGCTGCGCGGAGCCGTCCCCCACCCGCCCTTCCACCGTTCCCGGGGGCCAGCCCCCGGACCCCCGCTCCTCAAACGCCGGAGGGCTGAATGCTCGCCGGCGCGAACTGGATTCGGCCGGTGCGGGCTGGATGGCGCGGAGCGCCATCTCAGCCTCGCCGGCGTTTGAGGCGCGGGGTCTGGGGCGGAGCCCCAGGGGGTCCGGGCAACGCCCGGGGAACGGGCGAAGGGCGGGTAGGGGAACTCCGCCCCGCAGGGCTACGCGGGCGCGGTCAGGCGGGACAGGGCCTCCGTCAGGGGGAGTTCCTCGCGGGCGCCGGAGCGGCGGTCCTGGAGTTCCACCACGCCGTCCGCGGAGCGGCGGCCCGCGACCAGGATCCACGGGACCCCGATCAGCTCCGCGTCGGTGAGCTTCACCCCGGGTGACAGGCCCGGCCGGTCGTCCAAGAGGATCCGCAGACCTGCCCCGGCCAGGGACTGCGCCGCAGACTCCGCGAGGGCGAGCGGCACCGCCTTGCCCGCCGCCACGACGTGGACGTCCGCCGGGGCCACCGCCGCCGGCCAGCACAGACCCCGCTCGTCCGCCGTCTGCTCGGCCAGCGCCGCCACCGCACGGGAGACGCCGATCCCGTACGAGCCCATCGTGACCCGGACCGGCTTGCCCTCCTTGCCGAGGACGTCGAGCCCGAAGGCGTCCGCGTACTTCCGGCCGAGCTGGAAGATGTGCCCGATCTCGATCGCCCGGTCCAGGCGGAGCCCGGCCCCGCAGGCGGGGCAGGGGTCCCCCTCCTCGACGACGACCACGTCCAGGTACTGGTCCACCTCGAAGTCCCGCCCGCAGACCACGTTCCGGGCGTGCGTGTCGGCCTTGTTGGCCCCCGTCACCCAGCAGGTGCCCGGCGCGATGCGGGGGTCGGCGAGGTAGCGGACCTTCTCCAGGCCCTGCGGGCCCACGTAGCCGCGTACGAGATCGGGCCGGCCGGTGAAGTCCTCCGCCGTCACCAGCTCCACGACCGCCGGGGCCAGGTGCTCGCCGAGCTTGCCGAGGTCGACCTCGCGGTCGCCCGGTACGCCGACGGCGGTGATCTCTCCGTCGACCTTGACCAGGAGGTTCTTCAGCGTCGCGGAGGCGGGGACGCCCAGGTGCGCCGCCAGGGTCTCGATGGTGGGGGTGTCGGGGGTCGGGATCTCCTCCAGCGGGCCGTGCTCCCCCTCGGCCGGGGCCAAGGCGAAGGTCACGGCCTCCGTGTTGGCCGCGTAGCCGCAGGAGGGGCAGTCCGCGAAGGTGTCCTCGCCTGCCGGGGCCGGGGCCAGGAACTCCTCCGACGCCGAGCCGCCCATCGCGCCCGAGACCGCCGACACCACCCGGTGGTCGAGGCCCAGGCGCTCGAAGATGCGTACGTAGGCCTCGCGGTGGAGCCGGTAGGACTCCGCCAGGCCCTCGTCGGACACGTCGAAGGAGTACGAGTCCTTCATCTGGAACTCGCGGCCGCGCAGGACGCCCGAGCGGGGCCGCGCCTCGTCCCGGTACTTGGTCTGGATCTGGTACAGCATGACCGGCAGGTCCTTGTAGGACGTGCACTGGTCCTTGACCACGAGGGTGAAGATCTCCTCGTGGGTGGGGCCGAGCAGGTAGTCCGCGCCCTTGCGGTCCTTGAGCCGGAAGAGCAGGTCACCGTACTCCGACCAGCGCCCGCTGACCTCGTACGGCTCCTTCGGCAGCAGCGCAGGGAGCAGTACTTCCTGCGCCCCGATCCCGTCCATCTCCTCGCGGACGATGCGCGAGACGTTGTCCAGGACCCGCTTGCCGAGCGGCAGCCAGCTCCAGACCCCGGCGGAGCTGCGCCGGACGTAGCCGGCCCGGACCAGCAGGCGGTGGCTGAGGGTTTCCGCGTCGGCGGGGTCCTCGCGGAGGGTCTTGGCCATGAGGCGGGACATGCGCTGCACGTGTTGCGTTGACATGACGGGAGGCTATCGGGGGCGCGGAGCCGCGCGGAAACGCTTTCCGGGCCTACGGGGTCAGGGTCTGCGCAGCGGCAGCGGGGCGCCCATGACGGCGTACGGGAGGCTCGCGCTCGGGAAGAGGACCTGGCGGGCGAGGTCCGTGTAGCCGAGGGAGTGGTAGAGGCCGCGGGCGGGGCTGTCGATGTCGATCGCGGAGAGGATCGAGCGCTCCTCGGCGGCGGTGTCGGTGATCCGGGTGATGAGGGCGCGGCCGACGCCCTTGCCCTGGAACCCGGGGTGCACGTGGAGTTCGGTGATCACGAAGGAGCCGTCGAGCCAGCCCTCGTGGCCGCCGGTCCGCAGGTAGGGCTCGACGATTCCGGACCACCAGTGCGTGCGGTCGTTGGGCATGCCGTAGACGAACCCGGCGAGCTCGCCGTCCTCGGTGAAGGCGCCGAGCGCGCGGGCGCCCCGGCAGGTCATGTGGCGCTGGACGATGTAGCGCCGGATGCCCACCTCCTCCTCGCTGAGCCCGAAGGCCATGGCCTGCACGCTCAGGGCCTCGTCGACCCGGGCGGCGAGGTCGAGGGGCCCGATGCGCAGTCCGGCGGGCCGGCCGGGGTCGTCTCCCGCGGGGGTTGGCATCATGCGGCGACCTTACTGGCCGACCGCGGAGTCGAACAGGAAGATCGGAACAGGACTCTCGCATCGGCGCGCCCGGAGCGGAGGGACGGCTGTGCGGAGGAGCGGCGGTGCGGCTGTACTGCCGAGCGGCGGTCCGCTCAGAACAGCACGCTCATGAACGCGCCGACCTCGCGGAAGCCGACCCGGTGGTAGGAGGCGCGCGCGGCGGTGTTGAAGTCGTTGACGTAGAGGCTGACCACGGGGGCCACGTCCCGCAGGGCGTACGCGACGACGGCGGCCATCCCGGTTTCGGAGTGCCCGCGGCCGCGGAACTCGGGGGCCACCCAGACGCCCTGGATCTGGCAGGCGCGGGAGGTCGCGGCGCCGATCTCGGCCTTGAAGACGACCTTGCCGTCCTGGACGCGGGCGAAGGAACGGCCGCCGGCGACCAGCTCGGCCACCCGGGCCTGGTAGAGCAGGCCGCCGTCGCCGGTCATCGGGGAGATCCCGACCTCCTCGGTGAACATGGCCACGCAGGCGGGCATGATCAGGTCCATCTCGTCCTTGCGGATCCGGCGGACCCGGGGGTCGGCGGTCACCGCGGTGGACGGCTGCTCCATGACCATCAGGGGCTGGCAGGAGCGGACGTCGCGGGCCGGGCCCCAGCTCGGCTCCAGGAGCTGCCAGAGCAGCCCGGTGGCCTCGGCGGGGCCGACGATGGAGGAGCAGCGGCGTCCGGTGCGGCGGGCGCGGTCGGCGAAGGCCCGTACCGCGTCGGGTTCGGCGCAGACGGGCACCAGGTTGGCGCCGGCGTAGCAGAGCGAGCGGAGCTCTCCGTCGGCGTACCAGCCCCACATCTCGCCGCCCAGGCGCCACGGGTCGAGCCCGGCGATCTGGACCCGGGAGGTGACGAAGGCGTTCTGGACCGGCTCGCGGCCGAGGATGTCGAGCGCGGCCTCAAGGTCACGGGGCTCAAGGACCCGGGTGGTGGTCTGCGTCAACACTGGGGCCTCACCATGCAAGTCTGCTGATCTCCGCACTGTACCCGGACCGGCTCCGAGATGCCCCCGAGGCCCCCCGAGGCCCCTTGGAGGCCTCCCTGGCCGGTTCCGCCCGGTGGCGGGCCCGCGAGGGGCCCGCTCGCCGAGGACGCACAGGCCCACGGGCGCACGTACGGGGGCCGCGCGCCGAGGGCTCGACATGCCGACGGGCCCGCAACCGCACCTGCGGTTCGGGCCCGTCGTCGTTCGTCCAGCGGAGCTGCGCGCTTCCCTGCGGGGAGCTGTGGCCTAGACGCCGATGGCGACCGTCGGCTCGCCCGACATCACGCCGTCCTTCTCCATCTGCTCGGCGATCTTCATCGCCTCTTCGATGAGGGTCTCGACGATCTTCGACTCGGGGACGGTCTTGATGACCTCGCCCTTGACGAAGATCTGGCCCTTGCCGTTGCCGGAGGCGACGCCCAGGTCGGCCTCACGGGCCTCGCCGGGGCCGTTGACGACGCAGCCCATGACCGCGACGCGCAGCGGGACCTCCATGCCCTCCAGGCCCGCCGTGACCTCCTCGGCCAGCTTGTAGACGTCCACCTGAGCGCGCCCGCAGGACGGGCAGGAGACGATCTCCAGGCGGCGCGGCTTGAGGTTCAGCGACTCCAGGATCTGGATGCCGACCTTGATCTCCTCCACCGGCGGGGCCGACAGCGAGACGCGGATCGTGTCGCCGATGCCCTCGGAGAGCAGCGCGCCGAAGGCGACGGCGGACTTGATCGTGCCCTGGAACGCCGGACCGGCCTCGGTGACGCCGAGGTGCAGCGGGTAGGTGCACTGGGCGGCCAGCTGGCGGTAGGCGTTGACCATGACCACCGGGTCGTTGTGCTTGACCGAGATCTTGATGTCGCTGAAGCCGTGCTCCTCGAAGAGGGAGGCTTCCCAGAGCGCGGACTCGACCAGCGCCTCGGGCGTGGCCTTGCCGTACTTCTTCAGCAGTCGTGCGTCGAGCGAGCCGGCGTTGACGCCGATCCGGATCGGGGTACCGGCGTCCTTGGCGGCGCGCGCGATCTCCTTGACCTTGTCGTCGAACTGCTTGATGTTGCCGGGGTTCACGCGGACGGCGGCGCAGCCGGCGTCGATCGCGGCGAACACGTACTTCGGCTGGAAGTGGATGTCGGCGATGACCGGGATGTTCGACTTCTTCGCGATCACGGCGAGCGCGTCGGCGTCGTCCTGCGTCGGGCAGGCCACGCGGACGATGTCACAGCCGGAAGCGGTCAGCTCCGCGATCTGCTGGAGCGTGGCCCCGATGTCGGAGGTCCTGGTGGTCGTCATCGACTGCACGGAGATTTGTGCGTCGCCGCCGACGGCCACCGAGCCGACCTGGATCTTGCGGCTGACCCTGCGGTCGGCGAGCTTCGTCGGCACGGCCGGCATTCCGAGAGAGATGGCAGTCATCTGCTGTGCAACCCCAAGGTGTGGATATAGGTGCCGGGGATCGGCGGGCTCCAACGTCCGAGATTACGCCAACCGGCACGCCACCCGCGCATCGCCGGTGGTGCGCCACCCGAACGTAGGGAGCCGGGCACGATGAGTGCCCGGCTCCCGCGCGGATGATGTACGAGGCGCCGTGAGATCCCGCGCCGGTCGTTCGGCCGGGTGAGGTCCGGACGTTCGGTCAGGTGATCCGGGCGTTCGCGGTCAGGTGATCCTGATGGGGTTCACCACGTCCGCGGCCAGCACCAGCAGCGTGAAGCAGACGAAGACGGCGGCCACCACGTACGCGGCGGGCATCAGCCTGGCCACGTCGAAGGGGCCCGGGTCCGCGCGCCGGAAGACCCGCGCGAAGGCGCGCCGCACCGATTCCCACAGGGCGCCGGCGATGTGCCCGCCGTCCAGGGGCAGCAGGGGCAGCATGTTGAAGAGGAAGAGGGAGAGGTTGAAGTAGCCGAGGACGCCCAGCAGGAACGACGCCCGCTCCTCCTTCGGGATGTCCAGGGTCGCGATGTCGGCGCTGATCCGCGCCGCGCCGAGGAGGCCCATCGGGGAGTCGGCCTCCCGCTCGCCGCCGTTGAAGACGGCGTTCCACAGTCCCGGGATCTTGCCCGGGAGGTTGGCCAGGCCCTGCACGCTGGCCTCGACGACCTCCACGACGTGCTCCGCGGACTGGGTGAAGGTGAGCGGCGCGATCACGGACCTCGCGCTGACACCGAGGTACCCGGCCGACACGAACTCGCCCTTGACGAAGCCGCCGCGGCCGTCCGTCTTGCCGACGCGGTTCTCCACGAGGTTCGGGTGGACGTCGATCCTCTGCCCGTCGCGCAGGACGGTGAGGGTGGCGGGTCCGATGGTCTTGCGGATGTGCTCCTGGAGGGCGCCCCAGTCATCGACCGGCTTGCCGTCGAAGGCCACGATCTTGTCGCCGACGTGCAGGCCCGCGGCCTTGCCCGGGGCCACCGGGTCGCCGTCCTCGCAGACCGTGCGCTTGTCGCTCTGCTTGAGGACGCAGTCGGCGACGGTCTGGACCTGGGTGGTCGTCTGCTGCACCCCGAAGGTCATCCACACGCCGAAGAAGATCGCCATGGCCAGGACCAGGTTCATGAACGGTCCGGCGAACATCACGATCACGCGCTTCCAGGGCTTGCGCGTGTAGAAGAGCCGCGACTCGTCGCCCGGCTCCAGTTCCTCGTACGCCGCCGAGCGCGCGTCCTCGATCATCGAGCGGAACGGCGACGTGGAGCGGGCGGTGACCTTGCCGTCCTCGCCGGGCGGGAACATCCCGATCATGCGGATGTAGCCGCCCATCGGGATGGCCTTGAGCCCGTACTCGGTGTCGCCCTTCTTGCGCGACCAGATGGTCCGGCCGAAGCCGACCATGTACTGGGGCACGCGGATGCCGAAGAGCTTGGCCGTCGAGAGGTGCCCGAGCTCGTGCCAGGCGATGGAGAAGAGCAGCCCGACCACGAAGACGAGCATGCCGATCAGGCTGAGCAAGATGGTCATGCGCGCGCCTCCATTGCGGCCCGAGCCGCCATCTCCTGTGCCCGGGCCCGGGCCCAGGTCTCCGCTTCAAGGACGTCCCGGACCGTGAGGGAAGTTCCCCGGGCGGGCGTTCCGTGCTCATCGACCACGGCAGAGACCGTATCCATGATTGCTGTGAACGGGAGCCGACCGGCCAGAAAGGCCCCTACGCACTCCTCGTTCGCCGCATTGAACACTGCGGGCGCGGTACCGCCCAGGGCGCCGACGTGCCGGGCCAGGCCCACCGCCGGGAAGGCCTCGGTGTCCAGCGGGAAGAACTCCCAGGTGGACGCCTTGGTCCAGTCGAAGGCGGTGGAAGCGTCCGGGACCCGCTGGGGCCAGCCGAGACCGATCGCGATCGGGCCGCGCATGTCCGGCGGGGTGGCCTGGGCCAGCGTGGAGCCGTCCGTGAACTCCACCATGGAGTGCACGTACGACTGCGGGTGGACCACGACCTCGATCCGCTCGAAGGGGATGTCGTAGAGCAGGTGCGCCTCGATGACCTCCAGCCCCTTGTTGACCAGGGTCGCCGAGTTCACGGTGATCACCGGGCCCATCGCCCAGGTCGGGTGGGCCAGCGCGTCCTGCACCGTGACCGAGGCCAGCTCGGCGCGGGTGCGGCCGCGGAAGGGCCCGCCGGAGGCGGTCACCACGAGCTTGCGCACCTCGGCGCGGGTGCCGGCGGCGAGGGCCTGGAAGAGCGCCGCGTGCTCGGAGTCGACCGGGATGATCTGACCGGGCTTCGCCAGGGCCTTCACCAGCGGGCCGCCGACGATCAGCGACTCCTTGTTGGCGAGGGCCAGCGTCCGCCCGGCCTTCAGCGCGGCGAGGGTGGGCGCGAGCCCGATGGAACCGGTGATGCCGTTGAGCACGGTGTGGCACTCGGAGGCGGCGAGCTCGGTCGCCGCGTCCGGTCCGGCCAGGATCTCGGGCAGCGGCTCGCCGGCGCCGTACTCGGCGTCCAGCGCCTCCTTGAGGGCCGGTACGACGTCTTCGCGCGCGACGGCCACGGTCTTCACGCGCAGCAGCCGGGCCTGCTCGGCCAGCAGCGCGACCCGGCCGCCGGCGGCGGACAGGGCCGTGACCCGGAACCGGTCCGGGTTGCGCAGGGCCAGGTCGATGGCCTGGGTCCCGATGGACCCGGTGGAGCCGAGGATGACGATGTCCCGACGGCCGGCCGCGGGGTCGAAGAGGAGGTGCGGATCGGCGAGGGGGGATGGGCGGTCGCTCATGGACCCATTGTTGCCGCAACTCAGGGGCGGCCGGACACGGAGCCCCCTTCCGTGACCCGAAGGAGAAGGTGCGGGAGCGTACCGGCGAAGTCCGGGAGGGTACTGGCCACCCGCCACCAGGCGTCCGGATCGGAGCCGAGGGCCAGCGCGAACAGCCGGTCGGCCTCGGCCCGCGCCGCGAGCACCGGGGCGGGCGGCTCGTGTCGGTCGGGGTGGTCCACCTCGCCCAGCCAGTGGTCCTCGTCCAGGGCCCAGCAGGCGGGCGCCTTGTGCCGGATCACGTCCTCGCCGGTGAGCAGCCCCCGGGCGAGGCAGTCGCGCACCCACCGGATGTCCTCCTGCACGGACTCCATGGGCACCGCGAGGCTCGCCAGGGCCAGTTCGCGGTCCACGCCCGCGACGGGCTCGGCCGGCCGGGGCGCCACGGAGCGCACCGCCTCGGCGAGCCCGGGGACGGGCGGCCCTTCGGCGGGCTCCTGCAGGGTGCCGCGCACGATCCGGGCCACCAGGACCGGCAGGGTGCCCGGGAAGGCGGGGGCGTGGCGCAGCAGCTCCGCCCAGAGCCGGGGGTCGTCGCGCAGGGGGCGCAGCGCGCGGGCGACGGCGGTGCGCATCCCCGTCCGCTCGGGCAGGCTCCAGCGCAGGCCGCGGGCCCCGGTCAGGCCGGTGAGCAGCAGGGTGCGGTGAGCGGGGGTCACGTGGGCGACGAGCTCCTCGTGCGTGACCCGGCCCATGCGCACGGCGCGGACGGCGGGCCGGTGCCAGGAGCGCTCGTCCGCCGCCGCGGTGGCGAGCAGCCCGTGGACGGTCTCCCGGGGCAGGTCCCCGACGAGGAGCAGGGCTTCGACGGAGCCGGCCGGGAGGGGGCTGCGGAGGTGTTCGGCGAGCAGCGGCTCCGGGTCCGCGTTGTGGCCGAGCGCCAGGATGTCCAGCGGGACCCGCGGCCCGCGCCGGCCGTGCCGGCGCAGCAGGCCGATGAGCTCGGCCGCGGTGAGCGGCCCCTCGCCGGGGTCCCGGCCGAGCTCGGCGCGGAGCACCGGCAGGAGTTCCTGCGGGGTCCGGCGGCGGGCGTACCGGGCGGGTCCGGGCAGGCCGGGCAGCGGCCGGCCCACGACGCGGGGGTTGCGGGCGACGTAGGTCCGGTCGGCCGTGCCTCCGTGGCGGAGCAGCAGGGTGACGGTCGAGGCCGCCAGCCATTCGTCCCGGCACAGGTACTTGAAGGCGGGCTCGTCGAGCCGGCCGATCATGTCGGTGACGACGTGGTCCGGTGCGTGGCGCAGCAGGTGCGCCACGCACCAGGCCAGCCGTCGGCTGGTGCGGTCTTCCTCGGCCGTCGGCATCGTTCTCGTCCGCCTCGCGCTGTGCTCGTACGGGTACCAGTACCCGTACCGGTACCCCTACTCATCCTCGTACATCTGTCCGATGTGCGGCGATGATTTCAGGTCAGCGCAGCGGACGGTGGACGTTTTCGCGGGTGGAGGGGCCGGGAGCGGCGTCGGCGATCCACGGGCCGTCGCCCGAGGGGTCCAAAACGCCCTCCTCCAGCCAGGTGTAGGTGCCGTTCAGGACCCCGGCCACCACCTTGCGGTCCAGGTCGTCGGTGTTGTCCCAGAGCCGCCCGAAGAGCTCCTCCACGCGGAGCCGGGACTGCCGGCAGAAGGCGTCGGCCAGCTGGTAGGCCTCGCGGCCGTGCTCGCCGGAGGCCCGCAGGTGCTCGGCGCGCACGCAGGCGGCGCTCATCGCGAAGAGCTCGGCGCCGATGTCGACGATCCGGCCTAGGAAGCCCTGCTTGGTCTCCATCCGGCCCTGCCAGCGGGCCATGGCCATGAACGTCATGCGCGCGAGTTTGCGCGCCCCTCGTTCCACGTAGCGCAGATGGGTGGCGAGGTCGGGGTGACCGCTCGGGTGGAAGGCGCGGTAGGTGCCGGGGACCTGGCCGGGCCCGGTGGCCAGCTTGGGGAGCCAGCGCGCGTAGAACCCGGCGGCGCGGGCTCCCGCCTTCGCCTTGTCGCCCAGCGCCTTCTCCGGGTCGATCAGGTCGCCGGCCACCGACAGGTGGGCGTCCACGGCCTCGCGGGCGATCAGCAGGTGCATGATCTCGGTGGATCCCTCGAAGATCCGGTTGATGCGCAGGTCGCGGAGCATCTGCTCGGCGGGCACGGCCCGCTCGCCGCGGGCGGCGAGGGACTCGGCGGTCTCGAACCCGCGCCCGCCTCGGATCTGGACCAGCTCGTCGGCCATCAGGCAGGCCATCTCGGAGCCGTAGAGCTTGGCGAGGGCGGCCTCGATGCGGATGTCGTTGCGGTCCTCGTCGGCCATCTGGGAGGCCAGGTCGACCACGGCCTCCAGGGCGAAGGTGGTGGCCGCGATGAAGGAGATCTTGGCGCCGACGGCCTCGTGCAGGCCGACGGGCCGGCCCCACTGCTCGCGTACGCCGGACCATTCGCGGGCGATCTTCAGGCACCACTTCCCCGCGCCCACGCACATGGCGGGCAGCGACAGCCGGCCGGTGTTCAGCGTGGTCAGCGCGATCTTCAGCCCGGCGCCCTCGGCGCCGATGCGCTGGGCCGCGGGGACCCTGACCCGGTGGAAGCGGGTGACGCCGTTCTCCAGGCCGCGCAGGCCCATGAAGGCGTTGCGGTGCTCGACGGTGATGCCGGGCGAGTCGGCCTCGACGACGAAGGCGGTGATCCCGCCGCGGTGGTTCTCGCTCTTGGGAACCCGGGCCATGACGACGAGCAGGTCGGCGACGACCCCGTTGGTGGTCCAGAGCTTCACGCCGTCCAGGACGTACGCGTCCTCCCCGTCCGGGACCGCCGTGGTGGCCAGGCGGGCCGGGTCGGAGCCGACGTCCGGCTCGGTGAGGAGGAAGGCGCTGATGGCGGTGGTCGCGCAGCGCGGCAGGTAGGCGTCCTTCTGCTCCTGCGTGCCGAACATCTTCAGCGGCTGGGGCACGCCGATCGACTGGTGGGCGGAGAGCAGGGCGCCGATGGCCGGGCTGACGGAGCCGACGAGGGCGAGCGCCTTGTTGTAGTACACCTGGGTGAGGCCGAGGCCCCCGTACTTCGGGTCGATCTTCATGCCGAGCGCGCCGAGCTCCTTCAGCCCCCGCACGGTCTCGTCGGGGATCTTCGCCTCGCGCTCGATGCGCGCGCCGTCGATCTCGGTCTCGCAGAACTCCCGCAGCCGGGCCAGGAAGGCCTCGCCGCGCCGGACGTCCTCCTCGGCGGGGAGCGGGTGGGGGTGGATCAGGTCGAGCCGGAACCGTCCGAGGAACAGTTCCTTGGCGAAGCTCGGCCGCTGCCAGTTCTGTTCCCGGGCCGCTTCCGCGACCTGCCGTGCCTCGTGCTCGGTCACCTTGGGCCGTACGGGCTGTGCGGGCTGGGTGTCGCTGTCGCCGGGCTGTGTTGCGGACATGAGGGGGCTCACCTCGCCGCCGAGAGTGGGGGTGCTTACCGGTGGGTGCTACCAGTGAGTCGTACCCGTTTCGGGCGGCGGGGAAGCGGGGGTGAAAGAGGGACGGCCTCAGACGCCGTGACGTTCCACGGCCAGCCGGGCGACGCGCGCCGCGTGGGGGACGAGGTAGAAGTGGTCGCCGTCGAAGACGTGGGACGTGAAAGCGCCGGCGGTGACCGCGGACCACTTCTGCGCGGCCAGGGGGGTGACGCGGGGGTCGCGGTCCCCCGTGAGGGCCATGACGTCCGCGCGCAGCGGCGGAGCGTCCTCGCGGCGGCGGTAGGTGTCGATCAGGTGGAAGTCGTTGCGCACGATCGGCAGGAAGAGCTCGCGCAGGTCCGGGTCGTTCCAGACCGCCGCGTGGGGACCGCCCAGCGAGGTGACGGCCGCGATCAGATCCTCGTCGGTGCGCGGACGGACCACGCCGGCGGGCGCGGAGAGCCCGCGGCCCGAGACGCACAGGCGCGTGACGTGGTCCGCGCCCGCGGCTTCGAGGCGCAGGAGGCTCTCGTACGCCACAGCCGCGCCCATGCTGTGTCCGAGGAGCACCGTGGGCACGGGAGC
This sequence comes from Streptomyces sp. NBC_00086, assembly GCF_026343255.1. Taxonomy (NCBI): domain Bacteria; kingdom Bacillati; phylum Actinomycetota; class Actinomycetes; order Kitasatosporales; family Streptomycetaceae; genus Streptomyces; species Streptomyces sp. NBC_00086. The sequence continues at coordinate 2,212,530 of NZ_JAPELZ010000001.1, forward strand.
CTCGGCCAGGAGTTCCCCGGCGATCTGCGGCGACAGGGCGTCCATCGCCGGGATCAGCGGTTCGCCGATGCGGCTTTCGCGTCCCGGGTAGCGCACTGCCACGACTTCGACCGAAGGATCCAGGTGCCGGGGCCAGTCGCGGAAGAAGCCCGCGCCGCCTCCGGCGTGCGGGAAGCACACCAGGCGCAGCGCGGGGTCTGCGACGGGACGGTGGCGGACCAGGTAGGACACGTGCGACTCGATTCGTCGGCCGGAGATCGTCGGCCCGGCGCGTGGGGCCGCGCACCCGGGCGCCCACGACCCTGCCACACCGCGGCCGCGGCCTGCCGCTCAGGTGGGCCGGGGCCCCGGGGGCTCCCGGTGACGGGTCCCGGTGGACCCCACGGCAAAAGGAGACGGCCGGAGCCCCCGCACAGTAGGCTCCGGCCGTCGGCTTGGTGGCCGTACGAGTTCGGTCAGATGTCGAGGCCGCTGAGGACCAGGACCCGCTCGTAGGTGTAGTCGTCCATCGCGTAGCGCACGCCCTCGCGGCCCACACCGGACTGCTTGACGCCGCCGTACGGCATCTGGTCGGCGCGGTAGGAGGGGACGTCGCCGACGATCACGCCGCCGACCTCCAGCTCGCGGTGGGCGCGGAACGCGGTCTGGATGTTCCGCGTGAAGACGCCGGCCTGCAGACCGAACTTCGAGTCGTTGACCGCGGCGAAGGCCTCGTCGGTGTTCTCGACCCGGCGCAGGGTGAGGACCGGTCCGAAGACCTCCTCGGTGGCGAGGGTGACGCCCTCGGGCACCTCCGCGACGACGGTGGGCTCGTACGAGGCACCCTCGCGCTTGCCGCCCGTGAGCAGCTTGGCTCCGGCGGACACGGCCTCGTCGACCCAGGACTCGACCCGCTTGGCGGCGTCCTCGGAGACGAGGGGGCCGACGTCGGTGGCGGAGTCGTTCGGGTCGCCGGTGACCTGCTCGCGGACCTTGGCGACGACCTTCTCGACGAGGCGGTCGTAGACCGTCGCGTCGGCGATCACGCGCTGCACGCCGATGCAGGACTGGCCGGCCTGGTAGTTCGAGAAGGTCGCGATGCGGGTCGCGGCCCAGTCGAGGTCGGCCTCGGAGGACCAGTCCTCCAGGACCACGGCCGCGGCGTTGCCGCCGAGCTCCAGGGTGCAGTGCTTGTGGGGCACGGCCTGCTGGATGGCGTAGCCGACCTTGTCCGAACCGGTGAAGGAGATGACGGGCAGGCGCTCGTCCTTGACCAGCTCCGGCATCTTGTCGTTGGCGACGGGGAGCACGGACCAGGAACCGGCCGGCAGGTCGGTCTCGGCGAGCAGCTCGCCGAGGATCAGACCGGAGAGCGGGGTGGCCGGGGCCGGCTTCAGGATGATCGGCGCGCCGACGGCGATGGCGGGGGCCACCTTGTGGGCGCACAGGTTCAGCGGGAAGTTGAAGGGCGCGATGCCCAGGACCGGACCCTTGACGAAGCGGCGGGTCAGGGCCAGGCGGCCGACGCCACCGGCGTCGGTGTCCAGGCGCTGGGCCTCTCCGCCGTTGAAGCGGCGGGCCTCTTCGGAAGCGAAGCGGAACACGGACACCGCACGGCCGACCTCACCGCGGGCCCACTTGATCGGCTTGCCGTTCTCGGCGGAGATCAGCAGCGCGATCTCCTCGGTGCGCTCAGCGAGCCGGCGGGCGACGTGGGCCAGGGCCTCGGCGCGCACGTGGGCCGGGGTGGCGGAGAACTCCGCGGTCACGGCGTACGCGGCGGCCACGGCCTCTTCGACCTGGGCGTCGGTCGGGACGCTCACGGTACCTACGAGGCGGCCGTCCCACGGGGAGTGGACGTCGAAGCTGTCGTCGCCCGTGGCCTGGCGGCCGGCGAGCCAGAAGGCGTGGGTGGAAGTCATGCTGATCCCGGCCCTTCGGAGTGTGTGCGGTGGGTCCTTGTCCCCTCCACCGTAGGACTCCGCCGGGGATTCGGCGTTTGTCCGGGGTGGAGTACGTGCGTGGCGCGGCGCGCCGCTTTGTCAGTGTCGGGGCGGCCGCCGCCCGTGCGGGGCCCTGCCGGGGGCTTGTACGGGCCCCGAGCGGCCCTGCTGCGCGGGGCGGGCGGGGCTCGGCTGCGCCGCGCTGGCCCCCGCTGCGCGGGGCGGTGTCCCCTACCCGCCCTTCGCCCGTTCCCTGGGGCTCCGCCCCAGACCCCGCGCCTCAAACGCCGGCGAGGCTGGATCTTCCAGCCCGTCCGGCGTTTGAGGACCGGGTCCGGGCAGCGCCCGGGGAACGGGCGAAGGGCGGGTAGGGGACACCGCCCCGCAGGGCCGAACCACCCGCACCCGCCACCGCCGGACGGAGTCCGCGCAGCGGTGCGAGGAGCGCGTCAGGAAGGACTGGTGGCCTTCAGGGCGAGCCACAGCTCCATGCGGACGTCCGGGTCGTCCAGGGAGCGGCCGAGGATCTCCTCCACGCGGCGCATGCGGTAGCGCAGGGTGTGGCGGTGGACACCGAGGTCGGCCGCCGCCGCGTCCCACTGGCCGTGGCGGGAGAGCCACGCCTGCAGGGAGGCCACCAGGTCGCCCCGGCCCTTCTCGTCGTGCTCGCGCAGCGCCCGCAGCGTGCCGTCCGCGAAGGCCCGTACCGCGTCGTCGGCGAGCAGGGGCAGGACCGAGCCCGCAGCCATGTCCTCGTGTTCGACCATGGGGCGGCCGCGCCGCCGGGCCACGGCCAGGGCCTGGTCGGCCTGTTTGAAGGCCGCCGCCACGCCGGAGGCCACCGCGGGCGCCGACAGGCCGAGGACCAGCTCGTCCGGCTCCGGTTCGCCCGACTCCCGGCCGCGCCGGGATTCCAGGGCCTCCGCGTGTTCCGCGCACGCCTGGACCGCCGACCCCCCGTCGGCCGCCAGGACCACCAGCCGGCCGGGCTCCGGCACCACCAGCAGGGTCTCCCCCGTGCGCGCCGCCGCCGACTCCACGGCGTCGGCCAGCAGCGCCAGGCCCTCCGGCTGGGCCGTGCCCGCCAGGGCCGGTTCCGCCACGAGGATCCGGAACGGCGCGTCGAGCAGGGCCCCGTACAGGTCCCCGGCCACGGCCTGGGCGTGCTCCGCCTGGCCGGCGAGCAGCATGCGCAGTACGGCGGCGCCGAGCCGGGACTCCGCGTCGTGCAGGGAGCGGGAGCGTTCGGTGGTGAGGGTCAGCAGGGCCACCGCGGAGTGGACGGCGTACCGCTCCGCCGTGCCGAGCGGGGCCCCGGTACCGACCGCGAGGGCTCCGCGGGCCCGCCGCCCGGTGCCCAGCGACTGGAGTTCGACCCGGTCCTCGGAGCCGCCGACCACGGCGCTGGCCGGGGCGGGCCGCTCCCGCAGCCGTTCCACGTCGGGGGTGAGCCGGGCGGCCCGGCGCGCGGCCCAGTCGGGCGCGGCCGCGACGACGGCGCCCGAGGTGTCGTACAGGGCGGCCCAGCCGTGCACGTGCGCCGCCAGCTTCGTCAGCAGCTCGGCGGGCCCGTCGGCCGACAGAGCGGCCCGGGTCAGCTCGCGCTGCGCCTCGAAGCCCGCGGTCACGGCCCGGTACTGGTCGGCGGCGAGGGCGGCGGAGACGGCCTTGCTGATGGCGAGGAACGGGGTGCGCCGGGGTACCTCCAGCAGCGGCAGGTCCTCGGCGGTGGCGGCTTCCACGAGCGCCTCGGGCACGGCGTCGTAGTTCACGCCGATGGCGAAGCCGATGCCGACGACCCCGGCCGCCGCGAGCCTGCGGACGTAGCGGCGCATCTCCTCGGGGTCCTCCGCGTCCAGCTTCATCGCGGTGATGAGGAGGAGCTCCCCGCCCTCCATGTAGGGGACGGGGTCGGCGAGCTCACTGACGTGGGCCCAGCGGACGGGGGTGTCGAGGCGGCCCTCCCCGGCCCGGACGCTCAGTTTGAGCGCCGAGTGCTGGACGAGCGAGGCGAGGGTGAGCGGCATGGGTACCGGGGCGCCTTAGGTCGAGGAGGGGGTTCGGCGGCGAGGTGCCGACGGAGGATTCTCGCCGTGGACCACCACCGCGGATTTCGCCGTGTCGTACGAACGGCTCTCTTGATTCTGCCACCCCGTACGGGTTCGCCTCCTCCCGGCGACGCCCCCCACCTTCAGTCCTGCCCCCCGAGCCGCACCAGCAGCGGGGCGGCCCGCTCGCCGCGGACGGAGGTGAGGGAGAGCACGGCGTGGCCGGGGGGCACGGTGTTGGCAAGGGCCGAGGCCGACCACCGCTCCCGCTCCACGTTCCGCACGGTGACCGCATCCGTGGTGACGGCCTTGCCCGTGATCACCTTGCGCACGGCGTGCACGGCCCGGGTGAAGGGCTGGTCGGCATAGACCGTCCGGCTCGTGACGTCCCGCGTCTCGACCAACTCGGTTCCCCAGGCATCGGCGAACCACTTGCCGTCCCAGGTGGTGACCCCGGAAAAGGCCACCCGGCAACCGACCGATCCGAGGAGCGGGGTGCGCAGCCCTTCCGGTACGTCTTCCAGGGTGCGCAGCGCCAGCAAGACCCCCGCGTTGGCCGAACGGAGTCCCTGCATGCTGCGCACGGCCTCGGCGGTGACGGCGTGCGAAGCGTCGTCGAGGGCCAGGAGGGCGAACAGCGAGCGGTCGGCGCGGGCCGCGGCCGCCGCGTTGAACTGGGCGAGGAGCAGCCGGGCCAGCATCCGGGAAGCGTCCGGATGACCGCGCTCCGGGAGGTCCACACGCACCCGCACCGGGTGTTCCAGGGCGCGGAGGGAGAAGGGCCGTCCGCCGCCGGTGGTGTCGAAGAAGCCGTGGAACGCCGGCCGGTCGAGCAGGGCCGCCCTGTCGGCGAGAGCCGGTCCCGGGTCTCCGTGGACGCCGTGCTGCCGCGCCCGGGCATCGAGCTCGCGCAGCATGGCCTGCTGCCCGGAACGCTCCAGCTCGTGACGCAGCGCCTCGAGCGCCGCAGGCAGCAGCTCGAGCAGCGCACGCAGCTCGGGCACGGTCGGGAAGCGGCCGTACGCGGCATGGAACGGGCCGAGGATCTGGGCGAGCGCCGTCGCCGACCGGCGTACGTCGACGCCCGGCAGGTCGCCCACGAAGGCTTCCGCGAGGAAGGAAGCCGCCTCGTCGGAGTCGGCCGTCCCGCCGTAGAGGTCGAGATCGTGGACGGACTCCGGGTCGCCCAGGCGCACCACGATGTCGTAGGCGTCGTCGGGTCCGAGTCGGGTTCCCGCGGCGCCGACGGCGATCACGGCCGCCTGCCCGGCCAGCGCCTGGAGGGCCAGCGACTCCACCACCGGCCTGACCAGCCGGTGGGTCTTGCCCGAGCCCGAGGGGCCGACGGCGAGGACCGACGTGCCCAGCACAGCGGGGTCGAGGGCCAGCCCGGTCCCGCGGCGCTCGTGAGGGTTCGGCTCGACGCCTGTGACCCGGCCGAGCCAGACCTGCCCGACGGTCAGGTCGTGGGAGGCGGCACGAACAGGCAGATCACGGGCTCCCGACGGATGGCCGCAGGCGGCCGCACCCTTGGCCCGTACGGCTTCCTCGAAAGCGGGGCGCCGCGAGGGATCGGCCCTCACGGACTCCCAGGCCCGCCGGATCCGTGCGTGGTCGACGTCGTTCATCCGCCCCTGGTGGACTTCTGCCGCCAGCCGGTCCGCGGTCGCCGCCAGCCCGGCGGCACGCAATTGCGGCCAGCCGGCCGGCGAGTCCGGGCCATCCAGGTCCACTGCCTGCGGGGCATCGGCAGGAACGGCAGAGGAGCGGAGGCCGTTCAGCAAGGCAGCCCAGCCGCCGAGGCGGGCGAAGTAGAGGCCGACGGGTGCGTAGATCAGTACGTAGAGAACATTCGTGACCACCGCACCGCCCGTTTCGCCGAGCTCCGGATACGGCAGGTGTCCGAAGGCCAGCGGATAGACCATGAGGATCGGGGTCGGGTTCTGGATCAGCCAAACGACGACGAAGGCTCCTGCCGCGGCACCCACCGCGCGCTGCCAAGGGCCGCGGGCAGCAATCAGCTGGTCGAAGGCGGTCCGCCAGCCTCCCAGCTTGGCAAAGCCGAGGAACAGGCCCACGGTAACCAGCAGCTCGTAGAACTCACGGGCCGCCATGCCCCTGTGGTCGATCGGCTCCTTGACGAGATTGCCCTTCCACCAACTGTCGGGGGTGAAGTAATGGAGCGGGGATCCTTCGATATCGAAGGGGAGGCTCTTATCGAGGAAGGCCTGCCAGCACACGAAGAAGACGAGGAATGAGACGACGACCCGCGTGATCAGCACCCGGCCGTTGGTGTCCTGCTTCGGTGCGGCCGGAATGTAGGCGTAGCGCCAGATGCCGGGCTTCGCCTCAGGTCGCGGGGCGCTCAGCCAAGCGGCGAAGGGAGTCGCTGCGGGACTTGTGGTCACGCCTGCGGCACTCCCCGGCGCGTACCCAGGCGGTGGCGGGGCCGTGACCGGTCGCGGCGGCGTGGGCGGCGGGCCGGCTGGCCGGGGGATGTGGGGACCGCCGGCCCCCACATCGGGCGAGCCGCCGTAACTGCCGCGGTCCCCGCCGTGCGTGCCGTCGGTGTCCATGTAACCCCTGCCCCCTGCCCGTTACCGCGCTGCCCAGCGCTGCCCTGCACCACGCTGCGCGCTCAATCTAGTGGCCGTCGCCGCCCCGCGGCCCGTACCCCGTCATGATCCACAGGACATGCGCGGATTCCTTCCTATGGCCGTCACGGACAAGGACACGCGGGCACCACTCCCGAACGGAGCATGCAGGACCACGCCTCCCGGGCCTAGCCTGCGGACAAAGACACAAGTGCGTCCGAAAACACCCCCACCCCCCAGGAGCCCCCTATGACCGCTGTCCCGCAGGAGCGCCGCATCGTCACCGCGATCCCCGGCCCCAAGTCGCAGGAGCTTCAGGCCCGCCGTCTGTCGACGGTGGCCGGTGGCGTGGGCTCCGTGCTTCCCGTCTTCACGGCCCGCGCGGGTGGCGGCATCATCGAGGACGTCGACGGCAACCGCATGATCGACTTCGGTTCCGGCATCGCCGTGACCTCGGTCGGCGCCTCCGCCGAGGCCGTCGTGCGCCGCGCCGCCGCGCAGCTCGCCGACTTCACCCACACCTGTTTCATGGTGACCCCCTACGAGGGCTACGTGGAGGTCTGCGAGGCCCTCGCCGAGCTCACCCCGGGTGACCACGCCAAGAAGTCGGCGCTGTTCAACTCCGGCGCCGAGGCCGTCGAGAACGCCGTCAAGATCGCCCGTTCGTACACCAAGCGCCAGGCCGTCGTCGTCTTCGACCACGGCTACCACGGCCGTACGAACCTCACGATGGCCCTGACCTCGAAGAACATGCCGTACAAGCAGGGCTTCGGCCCGTTCGCCCCCGAGGTCTACCGCGTCCCGGTCGCCTACGGCTACCGCTGGCCGACCGGCGCCGAGAACTGCGGCCCCGAGGCCGCCGCCCAGGCGATCGACAACATCGTGAAGCAGATCGGCGCCGAGAACGTCGCCGCGATCATCATCGAGCCGGTCCTCGGCGAGGGCGGCTTCATCGAGCCGGCCAAGGGCTTCCTGCCGGCGATCGTGAAGTTCGCCAACGACAACGGCATCGTCTTCGTCGCCGACGAGATCCAGTCCGGCTTCTGCCGCACCGGCCAGTGGTTCGCGTGCGAGGACGAGGGCATCGTCCCCGACCTCATCACGACCGCCAAGGGCATCGCGGGCGGCCTGCCGCTCGCCGCCGTGACCGGCCGCGCCGAGATGATGGACTCCGTGCACGGCGGCGGCCTGGGCGGCACCTACGGCGGCAACCCGGTGGCCTGCGCCGGTGCGCTCGGCTCCATCGAGACCATGAAGGAGCTCGACCTCAACGCCGCGGCGAAGAAGATCGAGTCCGTCATGAAGGCCCGCCTGACGGCCATCCAGGAGAAGTACGACATCGTCGGCGACATCCGCGGCCGCGGCGCCATGATCGCGATCGAGCTCGTCAAGGACCCCTCCTCCAAGACCCCGAACCCGGAGGCGGCCGCCGCGCTCGCCAAGGCCTGCCACGCCGAGGGCGTCCTCGTCCTCACCTGCGGCACCTACGGCAACGTGCTCCGCTTCCTGCCGCCGCTCGTCATCGGCGAGGACCTGCTGAACGAGGGCCTGGACGTCATCGAGGCCGCGTTCGCGACCCTCTGATCGAACGTCTGACACAGGCGCTAGAACGCGGGGACGCGATCCTCGATCACCGCGCGGTCACTACCGCGGGTAACGGGCGGGCGCTGTGAAGAAGGTGTGGGGGGCCGATGGCGGGAGCGTTTTCCTGCTGTCGGTCCCCCTTTCGCTGCCGTACGGTTTCTGCAGATGAGTGAGACACCCCGCTTCCGGGAAATCGGAGGCGACACCAGTACCGGGCTTCCCCAGCGCCGCACTGGGCATGCGTTCGCGCACACTCCTCAGCGATCGGACGGCCGCACGCCCCAAACCCCCCGGGGCGCCCGGCAACCCGATCCGGCCGGCCGCCCCGGAACCACCCCCCCTGTTCCGGGGCGGCCGGCCACTCTCCTCTACGGCCTGGGCGCACTCTGCGTCACGCTCTTCGCCCTGATCACCTGGCAGGTCCTCGTGTCCGGCCCCCTGCTGGTCCCGGACGCCGCCCTCAGCCGGGCCCTCGTGCGCACCGTCCCCGACGCGGTCACCCAGCGCCTCTCCGACTTCGGCAACGTGCCGGTCGCGGTCCCCGTCCTGCTCCTCGCGGTCCTCTACGCCGTCCGGCGCGGCAACCGCCGGGGCGCGGCGGCCGCGACGCTGGCCATGGCCCTGGTGCCGGCCCTGGTCGTCCCGCTGAAGGAGTGGACCGGCCGGCCGGGCCCCCTGGAGCCCTGGGCCTCCGGCTACTACCCCTCGGGCCACACGGCCACCGCGTACGTGGCGTACGTGGGCGCGGCCCTGCTCGTGCGCCCGTACACCCGGGGCCGCTGGCCCCTGCTCCTCGCGGCCGCCCTCACCGCCCTGACGGCGACGGGGCTGATCCTGCGCGGCTACCACTGGCCCCTGGACGTCCTGGCCAGCCTCCTGATGTGCACGCCGCTGCTGCTCGCGGTGCGCGCCGCCCGTAACGCGGCGGCGGGGCCGGGGCACGTGCGCCCCGGCCCCGCCGTGTCCGGTGGTGACGGCGCCGGTCAGCCGCCGAAGTAGGCGTCGAAGTTCTTCGAGAACTCCCAGTTGCCGAAGCGGTCCCAGTTGATCGACCAGGTCATCAGGCCGCGCAGGGCGGGCCAGGTGCCGTGGGTCTGGTACGTCCCGCAGCTGGTCTTCTTCGTCAGGCAGTCCAGTGCCTTGTTGACCTCCGCCGGGGAGGTGTGGCCGTTGCCCGCGTTGGTCGTGGCCGGCAGGCCGATGGCGACCTGGTCCGCGCGCAGGGCCGGGAAGACGCGGGCGGTGTTGCCGGCCACCGGGAAGCCGGTGAGCAGCATGTCCGTCATGGCGATGTGGAAGTCGGCTCCGCCCATGGAGTGGTACTGGTTGTCGAGGCCCATGATCGAGCCCGAGTTGTAGTCCTGGACGTGGAGCAGGGTGAGGTCGTCGCGCAGGGCGTGGATGACCGGGAGGTAGGCGCCGGCGCGCGGGTCCTGGCCGCCCCAGGGGCCGGATCCGTAGTACTGGTAGCCGAGCTGGACGAAGAAGGTCTCGGGGGCCATCGTCAGGATGAAGTCCGGGCCGTACTTGGCCTTCAGGGTCTTCACGGCCGAGATCAGGTTGACGATCACCGGGGTGGTGGGGGCGCGGAAGTCGGTGTCGCCCGTGGCCAGGGAGAGGGAGTGGCCCTCGAAGTCGATGTCGAGGCCGTTGAGTCCGTACTCGTCGATGATCTTGCCGACGGAGGAGACGAAGGTGTCGCGGGCGGCCGTGGTGCCCAGCTGGACCTGGCCGTTCTGGCCGCCGATGGAGATCAGGACCTTCTTGCCCGCGGCCTGCTTGGCCTTGATGGCCGCCTTGAACTCCGCGGCCGATTCGACGGTCGGGCACTCGCTGACCGGGCAGAGCTGGAAGCGGATGTCGCCGGAGGTGACCGAGGTGGGCTCGCCGAAGGCCAGGTTGATGACGTCCCACGAGGCGGGTACGTCGGCCATCCGGACGTAGCCGGAGCCGTTGGCGAAGCTGGAGTGCAGGTAGCCGACCAGGGCGTGGGCGGGCAGCCCCGGGTTGCCGGGGTTGCCGCCGCCACCGGGCGTGGTCACGGGGACGGCCGCGCTCTTGGCGGATTCGCCGGCCGCGTTGACCGCGCTGACCTGGAAGGAGTAGGTCGTGGAGGCGGTGAGGCCGGTGACCGTCGCCGAGGTGGTGCTGACGGTGGTCGGGTTCGCGCCGTCCCGGTAGACCTTGTACGAGGTGGCCCCGGTCGCGGCCGCCCAGGAGAGGCCGACGGTGGTGGAGGAAGGGGCCGACGCGGTGAGCCCGGTGGGGGCGGCCGGGATCTGGGGGCCGGGTCCGGAGCCGCCGGGGTCGGGGCCGACGAGGGTCACGTCGTCGGTGAACTGCGGCGGCTGGCCGTACCAGCCCTGCGTGTACACGGTCACCGAGGTGGTGCTCGCGCCGGTACGGAAGCTCGTGCTCAGCTGCTTCCAGGCACCCGGGGTCTGCGTCCAGGTCTGCGGGTCCGTGGTCCCGGTGCCGGTCGCGCCGAGGTAGACGTACGCGCCCTGCACCCAGGCGCTCAGCGTGTACGCGGAGTCGGGCTTGACGGTGACGGTCTGGGAGCAGCGGGCGTTGTCCTGCCCGGCCGGGGTGCCCTTGAGGGCGGAAGCGCCGCCGTGCACCGGGGTGCTGACGGCGGCTCCGCTGCCGGCCGAGCAGCTCCAGCCGTCGAGGCCGACTTCGAAGCCGCCGTTGCGGATGAGGTCGGCGTCGGCCGCCGCGGCGGGCTGGCCTGCGACGAGGAGGCCGGCCGCCGCGAGGGCGGCGGCGGTAAGGAGGGACAGCGCGGAGCGCATGACGGTGGGTCTGGCGGGGCGGGTGGGGCCGGCAGGACGAGTGGGGCGCACAACTGCCTCCGGTGCATGGGGGGATGGAGCCGGGCCGCTGGTGGGGAAGCGGTGGGGGAAGGCACAGCGGCGCCCAAGATGGTCCAGACCAATGCCCTTGTCAAGACTTCCCGCCTCCCCGCCCCACGACGCGTGCCGCCGCCTCGTGCATCGCGAGTTCCAGCACCGCCGGATCGGTGAGCGTGCCCTGCCCGTCCGGGACCACCAGCCAGCGGACCCCGCCCGTGGCCCGGCCGGGGTACGGGACCACGATCCAGGTCCCGTGCCCGGCTCCCCGTACGCCCGTCCCGAGCCAGCGGGACGCCGTGCCCGGGGGCACGAAAAAGCCCAGCCTGGAGTCGCCGAAGTCGGCGAGCACCGGGCCGGGCCGCTCCAGCAGCGCGTCCAGTACTTCGAGGGTGGTGTGCCCCAGCTCCCCCGGCAGGATCAGCACGTCCCACCGGCGGCCGGCGGGCAGGAGGGCGACCCCGAGGGGGTTGCGCTCCCACTCCCACCGGCAGGCGTCCGGATCGGGCGCCACCGAGACCAGCCAGTCCACTGCCGTTTTGTCCCCCGGGATCGTCATCGCCCGGCCTCCGCTCTCTGTGTGAGGTGAAGCGTTCTCACAGGAGAGAGCGGGGCCGGGCGCAGGTATGACGCGGGTTTCGTTACTCCGTGGTAGTGAAGCAGGTCACACTGCCCGGGGCGATGTGCGCCCGGGGCGTGCGGAGGTCGCTTACCCGATCAGCGCACCGGCACGCCGGCGCGCCACCGTCCGGGCTCAGCTGTCGAAGCCGAGACCGAAGCGGTCCAGCGTCTTGAGCCACAGGTTGCGGTGCCCGCCCATCCGGTCCGCCCGGGCCAGCGACCACTTCGTCATCGTGATGCCGGTCCAGGCGAAGGGCTCCGGCGGGAAGGGCATCGGCTTCGAGCGGACCATCTCCAGCTCCGTGCGCTCGGTCTTCTCCCCCGCCAGGAGGTCGAGCATCACGTCGGCTCCGAAGCGGGTGGCTCCGACGCCCAGTCCGGTGAAGCCGGCCGCGTAGGCCACCTTGCCCGCGTGCGCGGTGCCGAAGAAGGCGGAGAAGCGCGAGCAGGTGTCGATCGCCCCGCCCCAGGCGTGGCTGAATTTCACCCCTTCCAGCTGCGGGAAGCAGGTGAAGAAGTGCTCGGCGAGCTTGAGGTACGTCTCGGGCCGGTGGTCGTGCTCGGCGTCGAGCTTGCCGCCGTACGGGTAGATCGCGTCGTAGCCGCCCCACAGGATCCGCCGGTCGGGGGTGATCCGGAAGTAGTGGAACTGGTTGGCGCTGTCGCCGAGGCCCTGCCGGTTCTTCCAGCCGACCGAGGCGAGCTGCTCCTCGGTCAGCTGCTCGGTCATCAGCGCGTAGTCGTAGACCGGGACGGTCAGCGGGCGCACCCGCTTGACCAGCGACGGGAAGATGTTGGTGCCCAGCGCCACCCGGCGGGCGAAGATCCGCCCGTACGGGGTGCGCACGGCCATCCCGGCTCCCGAGCCGGTCAGGTCCAGCCCGCGCGTGTTCTCGTAGATCCGTACGCCCAGCTCCATGCAGGCCCGCTTCAGGCCCCAGGCGAGCTTCGCCGGGTTGAGCATGGCGACGCCGTCGCGGTCCCAGATCCCGCCGAGGAAGGTCGGGGAGTCGACCTCGGCCCGTACGGCGTCCGCATCCAGCCATTCGGAGCGGCCGGCGAGGCCGAGCCGCTCGGCCTCGGCGTGGAACTCGCGGAGCTCCGCGACCTGGTGCGGCTCGGTGGCCACGTCGATCTCGCCGCTGCGTTCGAAGTCGCAGTCGATGCCGTAGCGGGCGACCGCCTCCTCGATGGCGTCGAGGTTCCGGGCTCCGAGGTCTTCCAGCTTGGCGAGCTCGTCCGGCCAGCGGGCCATCCCGTTGGCGAGGCCGTGGGTGAGGGAGGCGGCGCAGAAGCCTCCGTTGCGGCCCGAGGCGGCCCAGCCCGCCTCGTGGCCCTCGATCAGTACGACGTCCCGGGCGGGGTCGCGCTCCTTGGCGAGCAACGCGGTCCACAGGCCGCTGTAGCCGCCGCCGATGACGAGCAGGTCGCAGTGCTCGTCCCCGGTGAGGGCGGGCTCGGCGGCGGGCTTGCCGGGGTCGTCCAGCCAGTACGAGACCGGCTTCGCTTCGGAAAGAGATCGTGCAGCGGTGCGCATGGCGTCTGGGGCCATGTCTTCCAACTCCCTACAGGTGTTACTTGGGCTGTGCTTTCTTGCGGCGGTTGGCGACCATCTGGCCGGCCAGCACCACCAGGACCGCGATGACGAACATCGCGGTGCCGATGACGTTGATCTGTACAGGCGTACCGCGCTGGGCCGATCCCCACACGAACATGGGGAAGGTGACGGTGTTGCCCGAGTTGAAGTTGGTGATGATGAAGTCGTCGAAGGAGAGCGCGAAGGAGAGCAGCGCGCCCGCCGCGATGCCGGGGGCCGCGATCGGCAGGGTGACGCGCAGGAAGGTCTGCACGGGTCCGGCGTAGAGATCGCGGGCCGCTTCCTCCAGGCGGGGGTCCATGGAGAGCACCCGGGCCTTGACGGCGGCGACGACGAAGCTGAGGCAGAACATGACGTGGGCGATCAGGATCGTCCAGAAGCCGAGCTGGATGCCCATGTTGAGGAAGAGGGCCAGCAGGGACGCGGCCATCACGATCTCGGGCATGGCCATCGGCAGGAAGATCAGCGAGTTGACCGCGCCGCGACCGCGGAAGCGGTAGCGGACCATCGCGAAGGCGATCGCGGTGCCCAGCACGGTCGCGCCGATGGTGGACCACAGCGCGATCTGCAGCGACAGGGACAGCGACCCGCACATGTCGGCGACCCCGCAGGGGTCCTTCCACGCGTCGAGGGAGAACTCCTGCCAGGCGTAGTTGAACCGCCCGGTGGGGTTGTTGAAGGAGAAGACCGTGACGACGACGTTCGGCAGGATCAGGTACGCGAGCGTGCCGAGCCCCGCGATCACGACGAAATGGCTGCGCAGCCAGGTGGTGGCGCTCTTCATCAGACCAGGTCCTCCGTCCCCGCTCGGCGGATGTAGATGGTGACCATGACGAGCACGATGGCCATGAGGATGAAGGACAGGGCGGCCGCGGTCGGGTAGTCGAGGATGCGCAGGTACTGCGACTGGATGACGTTGCCGATCATGCGGGTGTCCGTGGAGCCGAGCAGTTCGGCGTTGACGTAGTCGCCGCTCGCCGGGATGAAGGTGAGCAGGGTTCCGGAGACCACGCCCGGCATGGACAGCGGGAAGGTCACCTTGCGGAAGACCGTGGCGGGACGGGCGTACAGGTCCCCGGCCGCCTCGTGGAGGCGGGTGTCGATGCGCTCCAGCGAGGTGTAGAGCGGAAGGATCATGAAGGGGAGGAAGTTGTACGTCAGACCGCAGACGACCGCGAGCGGCGTGGCGAGCACGCGGTCGCCCTCGGTCATGCCGAGCCAGCTGGTGACGTCCAGGAAGCCGACCGTGTTGAGCACGTCGACCACCGGGCCGCCGTCGGCCAGGATCGTCTTCCAGGCGAGGGTGCGGATCAGGAAGCTGGTGAAGAACGGGGCGATGACCAGCACCAGCAGCAGGTTGCGCCAGCGGCCCGCCTTGAAGGCGATCAGGTAGGCCAGCGGATAGCCCAGCAGCAGGCACAGCGCGGTCGCGGTGCCGGCGTAGAGCAGGGAGCGCAGGAACTGCGGGTAGTACTCGGTGAAGGCGTCCCAGTAGGTCTGGAAGTGCCAGGTGACCTTGAAGCCCTCTTCGAGGGAGCCGGTCTGCACCGAGGTCGAGGCCTGGTAGATCATCGGCAGCACGAAGAAGACGAGCAGCCACAGGATGCCCGGGAGCAGCAGCCAGTACGGGACCAGGCGCTTCTTCAGGGACGGCTTGTGGACCGGGGGCTCGGCGGATACTGCGACCTCGGGCAGGGTCGCGGGGGCCGTCACGCTCCCTCCCCGACCGTCTCGATGCCCGCGTCGATGTCCTGGGCCGCGTCGAGACCGAAGGTGTGGTCCGGGTTCCAGTGCAGTATCACGTCGGCGCCGGGGGTGAGGCGGGCGTCGCGCTCGATGTTCTGCACGTACACCTCCAGCTCCGGGCAGACCGGGCTGTCGATGACGAACTGGGTGGAGACTCCGATGAAGGAGGAGGCCACGATCTTGCCGGCGACCTTGTTGCGGCCGGTCTCGATGGTGTCCTCGGCGTCCGCGTGGACCAGGGAGATCTTCTCCGGGCGCACCCCGACCAGCAGCTTGCCGCCGGCGCGGGGCGTGGTCGAACATCGCGACGCCGGGACGCGCAGCTTGGTACCGGCCGAGGAGACCACGACGTCGGACGCGCCGGCTTCCAGGACCTCGGCCTCGATGAGGTTGGAGGTGCCGAGGAAGTTCGCCACGAAGGTCGTCTTCGGGTTCTCGTAGAGCTCGGCGGGGGCACCGAGCTGCTCGACGCGGCCGCCGTTCATCACGGCGACCGTGTCGGCCATGGTCATGGCCTCCTCCTGGTCGTGCGTGACGTGCACGAAGGTGATGCCGACCTCGGTCTGGATCCGCTTGAGCTCCAGCTGCATCTGGCGGCGCAGCTTGAGGTCGAGGGCGCCGAGCGGCTCGTCGAGGAGCAGTACCTGCGGGTGGTTGATGAGCGCGCGGGCGACGGCGACGCGCTGCTGCTGGCCGCCGGAGAGCTGGTGGGGCTTGCGCCGGGAGAACTGGCCGAGCTGGACCAGCTCCAGCATGTCGTCGACCTGCTTCTTGACCGACTTGATGCCGCGGCGGCGCAGCCCGAAGGCGATGTTCTCCGAGACGTCGAGGTGCGGGAAGAGGGCGTAGCTCTGGAAGACCGTGTTGACCGGGCGCTTGTACGGCGGCAGGTGGGTGACCTCGCGGTCGCCGAGGCTGACGGTGCCGGTGGAGGGCTCCTCCAGGCCGGCGATCATGCGCAGGGTGGTGGTCTTCCCGCAGCCCGAGGCGCCGAGCAGGGCGAAGAAGGACCCCTGGGGGATGGTGAGATCCAGCGGGTGCACGGCGGTGAAGGATCCGTAGTGCTTGCTGATCCCGGCGAGGCGGACGTCGCCGCCTTCGGTCTTGTCAGTCATGGGCCTGGGCCTTCGGTGGTGTGTCGTGGAAGGGGCAGGTGCCGGTTCGGGTGTCTTCGCCGGTGGGGGCGCGGCGGGACCCGTCAGGCTCCGATGAGCTTGGCGAACTTCTCCTCGTACGCCGTCTCTTCCTCGCTGGTGAGGGAGCGGAAGGCGTGCGACTTGGCGGCCATCGCCTTGTCGGGAACGATCAGGACGTTGTCCGCGAGCTCCGGGTCGATCTTGGCCAGCTCGTCCTTGACGCCCTCGACGGGGCAGACGTAGCTGATGTAGGCGGCCAGCTGGGCGGCGACCGGGGGCTCGTAGTAGTAGTCGATGAGCCGCTCGGCGTTGGCCTTGTGCCCGGCCTTCACGGGGACCAGCAGGTTGTCGCTGGAGGTGATGTAGCCGGGCGCCGGGATCGCGTACTGGATGTCCGGGTTGCCGGCCTGCAGCTGGATGACGTCGCCGGCCCAGGCCAGGCAGGCTGCGAGGTCGCCCTTGTCGAGGTCCGCGGTGTAGTCGTTGCCGGTGAAGCGGCGGATCTGCTTCTTGTCCACGCCCTTCTGGAGCCGGCCGATCGCCTCGTCGTAGTCGGCGTCGGTGAACTTCGCCGGGTCCTTGCCCTGGTCGAGCAGGGTCATGCCGACGCTGTCGCGCATCTCGGTGAGGAAACCGACGCGGCCCTTGAGGGAGGGGTCGTCCAGCATCTGCGTGACGGAGTCGACCTTCTTCCCGCCGGTCGCCTTGGTGTTGTAGGCGATGACGGTGTTGATGCCGGTCCACGGGTAGCTGTACGCGCGGCCCGGGTCCCAGTCGGGGCTGCGGAACTGCGGGATCAGGTTGGCGTAGGCGTGCGGGAGCCGGGAGGGGTCCAGCTTCTGCGCCCAGCCGAGCCGGATGATGCGCGAAGCGAGCCAGTCGGTGACGACGATCAGGTCACGGCCGGTGTCCTGGCCCGCCGCGAGCTGCGGCTTGATCTTGCCGAAGAACTCGACGTTGTCGTTGATGTCCTCGGTGTACTTGACCTTGATGCCGGTCCGCTTGGTGAACTCCTCCAGCGTGGGACGGGACTTCTCGTCCTCACTGGTGTCCATGTACTCGGTCCAGTTGGAGAAGTTGATCTCCTTCTCCTGAGCCGAGTGGTCGTCGGAGGCCGCGGCGGTGCCCTCCGCGCGCTTGGCCGGCGGAATGCCGCAGCCGGCCAGCGCGGACAGGCCGCCGAGGGTGAGCGCTCCGACTCCGGAGGCGCGCAGCACGGAGCGGCGGGTGAGGGCGCCGCGCCCGGTGGTGAGGCTGCGCCGCATAGCGGCGAGTTGCGCCGCCGAGAGGCGGTCGGGCTCGAACTGCTCCATGGGAGGTGCCCTTTCGGGATGGGTGCGGGCCGCTGGTCGGGCGGCTACTGGTTATCTGTCCCCGAAGATCGTGCGGTGCCAGTCCTTCGCCGCCACCGCGGTGTTGTCGTACATCACGTGCTTGACCTGCGTGTACTCCTCGAAGGAGTAGGTGCTCATGTCCTTTCCGAAGCCACTGGCCTTGTAGCCCCCGTGCGGCATCTCGCTGATGATCGGGATGTGGTCGTTGACCCAGACGCAGCCCGCCTGGATCTCGCGGGTGGCGCGGTTCGCCCGGTACACGTCACGGCTCCAGGCGGAGGCGGCGAGACCGTACGGGGTGTCGTTGGCCAGCGCGATGCCCTCGTCGTCGGTGTCGAAGGGCAGGACCACCAGGACCGGCCCGAAGATCTCGGACTGGACCACCTCGCTGTCCTGGGCGGCGCCGGAGATCAGCGTGGGCCGGTAGTACGCACCGTCCGCGAGCTCCCCGCCGGGGATCTCCCCACCGGTGACGACGGTGGCGTACGCGCGGGCGCGCTCGACGAAGCCGGCGACCCGGTCGCGGTGGGCGTGCGAGACCAGCGGGCCCAGGTCGGTCGACGGATCGAAGGGGTCTCCGACGCGGACGGTCTCCATCAGCTCGGCGACCCGGGCGACGAAGGCGTCGTGGAGGGGGCGCTGGACGTAGGCACGGGTGGCGGCCGTGCAGTCCTGGCCGGTGTTGATCAGGGAGGCGGCGACGGCTCCGTTGGCGGCGGCCTCCAGATCGGCGTCGTCGAAGACGAGGAAGGGGGCCTTGCCGCCGAGCTCCAGGTGGAGCCGCTTGACGGTGGCGGTGGCGATCTCGGCGACCCGCTTGCCGATGGCGGTGGAGCCGGTGAAGGAGGTCATGACCACGTCCGGGTGGCCCACCAGGTGCTCGCCCGCGTCCCGGCCGGCGCCGGTGACGATGTTGACCACGCCGTCGGGCAGGCCCGCGTCCTTGGCCGCCTGGGCGAACATCAGGGAGGTCAGCGGGGTGAGCTCGGCGGGCTTGAGGACGATGGTGTTGCCCGCGGCGATCGCCGGGAGGATCTTCCAGGCGGCCATCTGCAGCGGATAGTTCCACGGCGCGATGGAACCGACGACCCCGATCGCCTCGCGGCGTACGTACGAGGTGTGGTCCCCGGAGTACTCGCCCGCGGCCTGCCCCTGGAGGTGGCGCGCGGCGCCCGCGAAGAAGGCGGTGTTGTCGATCGTCCCCGGGACGTCGAACTCGGTCGACAGCTTGACCGGCTTGCCGCACTGCAGGGACTCCGCGTACGCGAACTCCTCGGCCCGCTCGGCCAGCACTGCGGCCAGCCGGTGCAGCGCGTCGGAGCGCTCCCCGGGGGTGGCCCCCGACCAGCCGGGGAAGGCCCGCTTGGCGGCGGCGACGGCGGCGTCCACGTCGGCGGTGGAGGCCAGCTCGTAAGTGAGCACCCCCTCGCCCGTGGCGGGGTCGACCACGGTGTGTGACCGACCCGAGGTGCCGGGCCGCAGCTGCCCGTCGATGTACTGCGCGCCTTCGGCGAATCGGTCCTTGACCTGGACCTTGACCTGGAAGCGGTTGCCCATCACGCTCTCACGCTCTCCGTAGCTACAGTTCGAGCTACAGCTCGAATTGAGTGCCGATCCTGGCAGAGGTACACCCCTCGGCCAAGTGATTCCGTTGTTGCCTTTTGATTACGCGACGGAATCGGTCGACCATGTGTCGAGGCGCGCCCGAAATCCCGTACGAAGTGTCCGGTGCTCCTGCGAGACTCACATGCATGGAGATGATCGAGGAACTGATCGGGCAGGTCAGCCGGGGTGAGAGGCTGAAGTTCCTGCCGTTCTGGGGACACCGTCCGCGACCCGACGGCACGCTCGGACCGAGCTGCCTCAGTCAGTGGTGGCCGTCCGAGTTCACCGTGGGTGACGTGCGGTACGCGACCGCCGAGCACTGGATGATGGCCGGAAAGGCGCGCCTGTTCGAAGATCCCGAAGCCGAGCGGGCGGCGCTGGAGGCGAAGACTCCGGCCGAGGCGAAGAAGGCCGGGCGGCTGGTGCGCGGCTTCGACAACGCGGTGTGGGAGCGGGAGCGGTTCGCGCTGGTGGTGGAGGGCAGCGTGCACAAGTTCGGCTCCGATCCGGCGCTGGCCTCGTACCTGCTCTCGACCGGGAACCGGGTCCTGGTGGAGGCCAGCCCGATGGACCGGATCTGGGGCATAGGGCTGGCCGCCGACGACGAGCGCGCGCTGGACCCGGCGCGCTGGCGCGGCCTGAACCTGCTGGGCTTCGCGCTCATGGAGGCGCGCGAGCGGCTGCGGGCGGGGCTTTAATCGCTCGCGGCCGCCGGGGGTGTGCGTCTAGCGTGATCCTTGTCCAGGTGCGCAGGCGCGACCTACTTCGACTCATAATCGGGCGGCCGCGGGTTCGAGTCCCGTCACCGGCTTCGGGCCGGTGTAGCTCAGTTGGTAGAGCACCTTGTGGTTTCGCCGACCTCGATCTCTGGACACCCACGTTCGCACCTCCCGGTGCGCAGGCCACGGCTACTTCTTCCACGAAACAACGCCGCGGCCACTTCTTCCTCGGGAGGCGCACGTGCGGAGTGCCCGGTGCGCAGGCAACGGTTACTTCCGGATCAACGTGTCGCGGGTTCGAGTCCCGCCCGGCTCCGGCCGGTAGCTCAGTTGGGTAGAGCAGTCGACACAGTCCGTCGCCGACTTCGATCTCGGGCATTCCGCACGTCACGCCTCCCCCGCTTTCCACTGAATTCGGGGGGATTCACATGGCTCGTTTCAACCTGCTCCGCTCCAAGGCGCCGCCCACCGCACCCGCGGCGTCCACCGCACCCACCTCACCGGTCCGCTCGACCGGCCGCCGCGCCGCCAACGCGCAGGGCAGCCCCGGCTTCGTCCGCGATCCGCGCTCCGAGCTGTTCCTGCTCGCCGTCGCCAACTTCGTGACGCAGCAGACCGCCTACGAGTCCGGCGGGGCCCGCGACGACCGGTTCGGCGCGCTCGTGCGCACCCTTGCCGTGGAGGATCCCGAGTGGACCGCCGGCCTGCTCGGCTGGCTGCGCCGCGACGGCAACATGCGGACGGCTTCGCTCGTCGGAGCCGCCGAGTACGTCAAGGCGCGGCTCGACGCCGGAGCGACCGGGGGGCCCTCGAACCGGCAGGTCGTGGACTCCGTACTGCTGCGCGCGGACGAGCCCGGCGAGCTGCTCGCCTACTGGACCGCCACGTACGGGCGGGGCGTGCCCAAGCCCGTCAAGCGCGGGATCGCCGACGCGGTGCGCCGCCTCTACTCCGGCAACGCGCTGCTGAAGTACGACACCGCCTCCCGGGGATACCGCTTCGGCGACGTCCTCAACCTCGTGCACGCCTCCCCCGACCCGGACAAGCCCTGGCAGGGCGAGCTGTTCCGGCACGCCCTCGACCGCCGGCACAACCCGGAGACCGCCGAGGTCCCGCCGGGCAACCGCACCCTGCTCGCGCACCGGGCCCTGATGGAGCTGCCCGTCGCGGAGCGCCGGGCCGTGGTCACCGCCCCGGACGGCGCCGAGCGGCTCGCCGCGGCGGGCATGACCTGGGAGGCGTTGGCCGGCTGGCTGCAGGGGCCGATGGACGCGGCCGCCTGGGAGGCGGTCATCCCGTCCATGGGCGCGATGGCGCTGCTGCGCAACCTGCGCAACTTCGACCAGGCCGGAGTCTCGGACGAGGTCGCCGAGCGGGTCGCGGCGAAGATCTCCGACCCGGAGACCGTCGCCCGGGCCCGGCAGTTCCCCTTCCGCTACCTGGCCGCCCACCAGCACGCGCCCTCGCTGCGCTGGGCGTACCCGCTGGAGCGGGCGCTGGGCCACTCCCTGGCCCACGTACCGGCGCTGCCGGGGCGGACGCTGGTCCTGGTGGACCGGTCCGGGTCGATGTGGGCTCCGCTGTCGGACCGCTCGCAGCTCAACCGGGCCGACGCGGCGGCCGTCTTCGGCACGGCGCTGGCGCTGCGCGCCGAGGACGCGGACCTGGTGCAGTTCGGCTCCACGAGCAAGGCGGTCGACTACCGGCGGGGAGAGTCGGTGCTGAAGGTGCTGGAGCGGTTCGAGGACCTCGGCGGCACCTGCACGACCAAGGCGGTGGCCGCGCACTACGCGGGGCACGACCGGGTCCTGATCGTCACCGACGAGCAGACCACGTACTCCTACGGCGGCGATCCGACGGCCCTGGTGCCGGACACGGTCCCCGTCTACACCTGGAACCTCGCCGGGTACCGGGTGGGCCACGCGCCCTCCGGGTCCTCGAACCGGCACACCTTCGGCGGGCTCACCGACGCGGCCTTCCGCATGGTGTCCCTGATCGAGGACGGCCGGGACGCCAGGTGGCCCTGGGAGACCGGTCGGGCGGACGCGGCCGCCTGACGGCTCGGCGCGAGGGGCCGGGCCGGGACGTGGGCGCCCCGGCCCGGCCCGGCCCGGCGGCGTCTGCCCCGGCAGCGGCGCCCAGGGTCTCGCGACTCGGGGCTCTGACCGGTCATACGGCGCCCCCTCTCGTACGGCCATGCTGAGCGCTCCCTCCGACAAGCCCCTTCGGCGGTGCGGGTCCTGCCTACGATGAAGCCGTTCCATCCGCACGCGTCCTTCGGAGGCACCCTCATGTCCGACCTGCACCCCTTCATTGCGGGGCTGCCCAAGGCCGAACTGCACGTCCACCACGTCGGCTCGGCCTCCCCCCGCATCGTGGCCGAACTCGCCTCCCGGCACCCCGACTCCAAGGTCCCCACGGACCCCGAGGCCATCGCCGACTACTTCACCTTCACCGACTTCGCGCACTTCATCGAGGTCTACCTCTCCGTCGTCGACCTGGTCCGCACCCCCGACGACGTGCGCCACCTCACCTTCGAGATCGCCCGCGACATGGCCCGGCAGAACATCCGGTACGCCGAGCTCACCATCACCCCGTACTCCTCCACCCGCCGCGGAATCGAGGAGAAGGCCTTCATGGAGGCCATCGAGGACGCCCGCAAGGCCGCCGAGACCGAGCTCGGCGTGATCCTGCGCTGGTGCTTCGACATCCCCGGCGAAGCCGGCGAGGAAGCCGCCGCCGAGACCGCCCGCCTCGCCGTGGACCTGCGCCCCGAGGGCCTGGTCTCCTTCGGCCTGGGCGGCCCCGAGGTCGGGGTGCCGCGCCCGCAGTTCAAGCCGTACTTCGACGCCGCCCGCGCCGCCGGACTGCACAGCGTGCCGCACGCCGGCGAGACCACCGGCCCCGAGACCATCTGGGACGCGATCCGCGAGCTGGGCGCCGAGCGCATCGGCCACGGCACCAGCGCCACCCGGGACCCGGAGCTGCTCGCCTACCTCGCCGAGCACCGCATCGCGCTGGAGGTCTGCCCCACCTCCAACATCGCCACCCGCGCCGTCGCCACCCTCGACGAGCACCCCGTCAAGGAGATGGTGGCGGCCGGCGTGCTCGTCACCATCAACAGCGACGACCCGCCGATGTTCGGCTCCGACCTCAACAACGAGTACGCGGTGGCCGCGCGGCTGCTGGACCTCGACGAGCGCGGTCTCGCCCAGCTCGCGAAGAACGCCGTCGAGGCCTCCTTCCTGGACCAGGCCGGCAAGGCGAAGCTCACCGCCGAGATCGACACGTACACCTCCGCCTGGCTCGCTTCCTGACGGCTGCGCAGAATGGGTGCATGCGCACCCTGACTGCCGTAGGCCACCGCGGGGATCCCTACCGCGTCCGCGAGAACACCCTGCCCTCGATCCGCTCCGCCTTCGACCGGGGGGCGAACGCGGTGGAGATCGACGTGCGGACGACCCGCGACGGGGTGCCCGTACTGCTCCACGACGAGGACCTCCAGCGGCTGTGGGGCCATGACGTACGGCTCGAAGACGTCACGGCCCCGCAGCTGCGGGAGCTGACGGACGGCGGGATCCCGACGCTGCGCGACGCCCTGCTGGCCGCCGGAGCGGGCCGGGTCATGATCGATCTGCCGGGTGCGACGGCCGAGACCGTACGGACCGTCGTCGGTCAGGTCCGCGAGTGCGGGGCCCGCGACCGTACGTACTACTGCGCGGGTCCGGCCACCATGCTGGCGGTCCGAGCCGCCGATCCGGGCGCCGAGATCGCGCTGACGTGGACCACCCTGGCTCCCCCGCGCCGGGTGCTGATCGAAGCGGTGGCCCCGACCTGGCTCAACTACCGCTTCGGGCTGGTCGGCCCGGAGCTGGTCGACGCCCTGCACCGGGACGGCCTGCTGGTGTCGGCCTGGACCCCGGACACGAAGCGCGCGATGCGTGCGCTGGTCAGGGCCGGGGTGGACTCGATCACGACGAACCGGGTGGACGCGCTGGGAGCCGTACGGGCCGAGCTCGGCCGGTGAGCCGCGCTCGACTGGTGAAGCGTGCCTGGGGGGAGCTCGGAGCGTGGATCCGGCGGGCCGGTCCGCGCCGGCAGGACCTGGGGCTGACGCTGCTGGTGCAACTGGCCGTCACGATGCCGTTCGTGGTGCCCCGGTCGGCCGATCTGCCGCCCGCGGACTGGGCCTCGTACGCGATGACCACGCTCGGCGTGCTCCCGCTGATCTGGCGGCGGCGGGCCCCGGTCGCGGTGCTGGCCGCGATCCTGCTGGTCGGCGGCGCGTACAAACTGACCATCGACGGACCGGGGCAGCCACTTCCGTACGCGGGGCTGATCGCCTTCTACACGGTCGCCCTGCTGTGCACGGCCCGGGTCCGGATGGGGGTCGGCTGGATCGCGGTCCTCACGGTCTCCCTGTCGGTCGGGTGGAACACCGCCACCGCGCGCGAACTGCTCTTCACCCTCTTCGTCTCGGGCGCGGCCTACGCGCTGGGCCGGCTCCAGCACACCCGGCAGGCTTACACGGCGGCCCTCCTGGACCGGGCCGCCCAGCTGGAGCGGGCCAACAGGATCGAGGCGGAACAGGCGGCCGCCCGCGAACGGGCCCGGATCGCGCGGGAGATGCACGACATCCTCTCGCACGCGGTGAGCATCATGATCGTGCAGGCGGAGGCCGGCCCGGTGGCCGTACGCAGGGCCCCCGAGCGGGCCGAGGCCGCGTTCGAGGCCATCGCGGAGACGGGCCGCGACGCGATGGCCCAACTCCGCACGATGCTGGGCGTGCTGCGCACCGACGAGGCGGCGCCGCGCTCCCCGCAGCCCGGCATCGGGGAGCTCGCGGGGCTGCTGGAGCGGGTCCGGGGCAGCGGCCTGGAGGTGACCTACGAGCGCACGGGCCCGGTGCGCGCCCTGCCGGCGGCGCTGGAGGCGACGGTGCACCGGGTGGTGCAGGAGGCGCTGACCAATGTGGTCAAGCACGCCGGGGCTGCGGCGGTGGCCGTGCGCCTGGAGTACGGGGAGCGGGAGCTCACCGTGACGGTCACGGACGACGGGCGGGGGCCGGGTGTTCTGCCGCGCACGGGCTCCGTACCGGGGGCGCGACCGGGCGGGCACGGCCTGATCGGGATCCGGGAGCGGGCCGCCGCCCACGGCGGGACCGCGCGGTCGGGCCCCCGCCCGGACGGCACAGGCTTCGAAGTGCGGGTCGTCCTTGTAACGTCGGGCGCGGAGGTGGGGAAGTGACGATCCGTGTGGTGGTGGCCGACGACCAGGAACTGGTGCGCAGCGGCTTCGCGATGATCCTGGACGTCCAGGAGGACATCGAGGTGGTGGCGGAGGTCGGGGACGGGGCGGCGGCGGTCGCGGCGGTACGGTCCCTCGCGCCCGACGTGGCACTGCTGGACGTGCGGATGCCCGTGCTGGACGGGATCGAGGCGTGCCGGGAGATCTCGGGGACGAGTTCCTGCCGGACGGTGATGCTGACGACCTTCGACTCGGACGAGTACGTGTACGAGGCGCTGCACGCGGGGGCCAGCGGGTTCCTGCTCAAGGACGTGCGGCGGGACGATCTGGTGCACGCCGTACGGGTGGTGGCGGCGGGCGAGTCCCTGCTGGCGCCTTCGGTGGCCCGGCGGCTGATCGCGGAGTACACGGCGGCGACGGCCCGGCCGGCGGCCGGGGAGGCGCTGTCCGCGGAGCGGCTGGAGGTCCTGACGGCCCGGGAGCGGGAGACGCTGCTCCACCTGGGGCGGGGGCTGTCGAACGCGGAGCTCGCGGTGGAGCTGATGGTGAGCGAGCACACGGTCAAATCGCATGTGGGCAACGTGCTGTCGAAGCTGGGGCTGCGGGACCGGATCCAGGCGGTGATCTGCGCGTACGAGACGGGTCTGATAGCGGCTGGCTCTTCGGTATCTCCCTCTGGGGAGTGAGACGGGTCGTATCTCCTCGCTCTCGGTGGTGAGTTGTCGTACCGGCAAAGACCCCTCTCGGTGGTGATCCGCAACTACCCCTGTGACCAGCAGCATTGAGGTCATCGGGGCGAAAGTCGCCCGGAGAGCCGACAGGGGGATCCACCATGAACCGAGCGACCCGCACGCTGATCGCCACCGCCCTGGTCCTGGGCGTCGCGGCCGGACCGGCCGCCGCCCACGCCGGGTCGGCGGGGGCGTCCGCCCCGGCCGCGAGCTCCGCGACGCAGGGGCCCGCGCCGCTGGTCTCCACCCCGCCGAACGCCACGGCGCTGGAGCAGGCGATCGCCGGGCTCGGCGCCGGGCACAAGGAGGCGACGGCCGCGCTGGTACGAGTGGGCGGCGCGAGCGGCGCCTGGCGGGGCAGTTCCGGCGTCGCGGACATCCGCACCGGGCGTGCGGCCATCGAGGAGGGCCGGTTCCGGGCCGGCTCGGTGACCAAGGTCTTCACCTCGGCGGTGGTGCTCCAGCTCGCGGCCGAGGGCAAGCTGGACCTCGACGGGCCGGTCCGCCGGTACCTGCCCGGGACGATCCCCGAGGCGTACGGCGCGGTCACGGTCCGGCAGCTGCTCAACCACACCAGCGGGATACCGGCGGCCGACGGTCCGGGCGACTCCTTCGAGGCGCAGTGGGAGCACCGCTTCGACGTGACCGATCCGCACGACCAGATCGCCGACGCGGTGGCCAAGAGCCCCGAGTTCGTCCCGGGCACGGTCCAGCACTACCTGAACATCAACTACACGGTGCTGGGCGTGCTGATCGAGAAGGTGACGGGCACGACGTACGAGAAGGCGGTCGCCTCTCGGGTCCTGAAGCCGCTGGGGCTGCGGGACACCTCGTTCCCGGGCCGTTTCCAGACCCGCATACCGGGTCGCCACAACCACGGGTACCAGGCGGTGACGCGCGAGGACGGTTCCACGGAGCTTCGGGACGTGACCGAGTGGAACTCCTCGGACCGGTGGGCGGCGGGCGACATCATCTCCACCACGGCCGATCTGGAGCGGTTCACCTTCGCCCTGTTCAGCGGACGCCTCGTGCCGGCGGCGCAGCTCGAGGAGATGTTCACGGTCCCCGGGGTGAAGGACTTCGCCACGGGCAAGGCCGCGACGATGACGGCCGGTTTGTCGCGGATCAAGCTGCCCGACGGCACGGTCGCCTGGGGCAAGTCGGGTGGCCGGCACGGGTACAACACGGCGATAGGCGGGACCCGCGACCTGTCCCGCACCCTCGTGTACTCGGTCAACGCGACCGATGCCAAGGGCCAGGACATGAACTCGGTCGCCCTCGCCGTCGTCATGGCCGCCTTCGCCAAGTAGCGCGTACTCAGCCCCGGGCTGCGGCCAGGTCCGTTGCCGGGTCCGTGGCCGGGTCCGACGCCGCAGCCGTGGCCAGGTCCCGATCGGGGTCCACCGGCATGGCCTCCAGGCGCTTGATCATGCGACGCAGGGCCAGCAGGGGGATCACCCCGAAGACGCCGAAGGAGATGTCGATCAGCGACCAGTAGAGGGGGATCCCCCGGATGGGCCCGCAGATCAGGGCCAGCGGAATGATGCCGGCGCAGGCGATCATGCCGGCCTCGACGATCCAGACGTTGCGGACGGGGTCTCGGTGGACTCCGTAGAAGAACACCGCGATCACCAGGTGGGCGAAGGCGAGCCAGTCCGTGCCGTAGAGGAGGAAGGGGTACTCGGAGTCCGCCCGCTCCAGGCCGTCGCCGACACGGCGCAGCCACTCGTTGTCCACCAGGGCATTGGCCCAGTGGAGTTCGCTCACCAGGGGAAAGGCGGTGAGTCCGCTCAGCACGAGGCAGACGAGGAACAGGGCAAGCCAGGCACGGATCCGCCGCAGAAGGGCGCTTCTCTCGCTCATGAAAGGGAGCCTACCCAGTTTTCTGAACATGTTCAGCATAATTGCTGAACATGTTCAGTTCCGCCGCAAGATCGTGATCAGAGCCCGACGATGCCGTTCCAGCGCTTGGCGAAGGAAGAGCGCTCGGCGGAGGAGATGTCGCGGGCCACGACGAGCCGCTTGCGCATGTCCTCGTCGGGGAAGATCAGCGGGTTCTCGGCCAGTTCGGCGGTCTCCTGGTCGTCGGAGGCGGCCAGCACCTCGCGGGCGGCCGGGACCGGGCAGACGTAGTTGACGTAGGCGGCGAGCAGCGCGGCCACCTCCGGGTCGTAGTAGTAGTCGATCAGGGCTTCCGCATTGGCCTTGTGCCGGGCCAGGTTGGGGACGAGCAGGCTCTCCGCCCAGAGCTCGCCGCCCTCCTCGGGAACCACGAACTCGATGTCGGGGTTGTCGGCCTGGAGCTGGATCACGTCTCCGGAGTAGGCCTGGCAGGCCAGTACGTCGCCCTTGCCGAGATCGGAGGTGTAGTCGTTGCCGGTGAAGCGGCGGATGTGCTTCTTCTTCACCATGCTCTCGACCTGGTCGCACACCCGGTGGAAGTCGGATTCGGTCCACTTGGTCACGTCGACGCCGTTGCCCTGCATCAGCAGGGAGAAGGACTCGTCGAGACCGGAGAAGAGCGTGACCTTGCCGGCCAGGTCCGGGTGCCACAGGTCCTTGACGGACTTGATCTCCCGGCCGAGCGCCTTGCGGTTGTAGGCGATGCCGGTGATCCCCGACTGCCAGGGGACGGTGTGCAGCCGGCCCTCGTCGAAGGCCGGGGAGCGCAGCTGCGGGTCCAGGTGCTTGGCCACGTTCGCCTGCGCCGAGCGGTCCATCTTCTGGGCCCAGCCCAGGCGGACGAAGCGGGCGGCCATCCAGTCGCTGACCACGACCAGGTCGTGTCCGGTCTGCTGGCGGTTCATCAGGGACGGGCTGATCTTGCCGAAGAACTCGTCGTTGTCGTTGATCTCCTCGGTGTACCGGACCTCGATGCCGGTCTTCTCCGCGAAGGCGTCCAGCGTCGGGCGCCGGCTCTCGTCCTCTTCGTCGGTGTCGATGTAGAGGGGCCAGTTGGAGAAGGAGACGCTCCGGTCGCTCTCGGAGTGGTCCTGACCCTCCCGTCGGCTCTCGGGGACGTACGCGGCGGGGACACCACAGCCGGGAAGGGCGGCCAGCAGGCCCACGGCACCGAGGCCGCGCAGCGCCGCGCGACGGGAAAAGGCGAGTTCAGGCATGGGACGAGCCTGGTGGAACGCCAAAGGGCGGGCAATAGACATGTTGTCTACTGCCCGCCCCTTCAAGGCTGTGACCTGGTCAATGCGGCGGCCGGCAGGCCGCCCGCCCGGCCTTCGGTCAGCCGCCGAGCGAGGTCATGACGTGCTTGATGCGCGTGTAGTCCTCGAAGCCGTAGGCGGAGAGGTCCTTGCCGTAGCCGGACTTCTTGTATCCGCCGTGGGGCATCTCGGCGACGAGCGGGATGTGGGTGTTGATCCACACGCAGCCGAAGTCGAGGTTCTTGGACATCCGCATCGCGCGGCCGTGGTCCTTGGTCCACACGGACGAGGCGAGGGCGAACTCGACGTCGTTCGCGTACGCCAGGGCCTGATCCTCGTCCGTGAAGGACTGGACCGTGATGACGGGGCCGAAGACCTCGTTCTGGATGATCTCGTCGTCCTGCTTGAGGCCGGAGACCACGGTCGGGGCGTAGAAGTAGCCCTTCTCGCCGACCTGGTGGCCGCCCGCCTCGACCTTGGCGTGGGCGGGGAGGCGCTCGATGAAGCCCGCGACCTGCTTGAGCTGGTTCGGGTTGTTCAGCGGGCCGTAGAGCACGTCCTCGTCGTCCGGCTGGCCGGTCTTGGTGTCGGCCGCGTTCTTGGCCAGCGCCGCGACGAACTCGTCGTGGATCGACTCGTGGACCAGGACGCGACAGGCGGCCGTACAGTCCTGGCCGGCGTTGAAGAAGCCCGCGACCGCGATGTCCTCGGCGGCCTTGGCGATGTCGGCGTCCTCGAAGACCACGACGGGAGCCTTGCCACCGAGCTCCAGGTGGACGCGCTTGACGTCCTTGGAGGCGCTCTCGGCGACCTGCATGCCCGCGCGCACCGAGCCGGTGATGGAGGCCATCGCCGGAGTGCTGTGCTCGACCATGGCCCGGCCGGTCTCGCGGTCGCCGCAGACGACGTTGAAGACGCCCTTGGGCAGGATCGAGCCGATGATCTCGGCCATCAGGATGGTGGAGGCCGGGGTGGTGTCCGAGGGCTTGAGGACCACGGTGTTGCCCGCGGCGATGGCCGGGGCGAACTTCCAGACGGCCATCATCATCGGGTAGTTCCACGGCGCGACCTGGGCGCAGACGCCGACCGGCTCACGGCGGACGATGGAGGTCATGCCCTCCATGTACTCGCCGGCCGAACGGCCCTCGAGCAGGCGGGCGGCACCGGCGAAGAAGCGGATCTGGTCCACCATCGGCGGCAGCTCCTCGCTGGCCGTGAGGCCGAGCGGCTTGCCGGTGTTCTCCGACTCGGTGGCGACCAGCTCGTCCGCGCGCGCCTCGAAGGCGTCCGCGATCTTCAGCAGTGCCTTCTGGCGCTCGGAGGGGGTCGCGTCGCGCCACGCCGGGAAGGCGGCCGCGGCCGCGGCCATGGCGGCGTCGACGTCCGCCTGGCCGGAGAGGGGGGCGGTCGCGTACGCCTCGCCCGTGGCGGGGTTGACCACCTCGGTGGTCCGCCCGTCGGCGGCGTCCTTGAACTCCCCGCCGATGTAGTTGCGCAGACGACGCAGTTCGGTGGTCACTACAGCCACACTCCTGTGCTCACATGTCCAATGGTTGAGACAACTACCAAGCCTAGCCTCTCGGACACCGTTTTCGACAGGCCCACACAGCACGAACTACGGAATCGGTGAGATCTGACTCCCGAAACAACGAATTACATCGTTCTCGCCTTGCGGAACAGACGACTCCTCGTGCACAGTGAGGTCGTGGTCAGTCGAAGCGCAGATTCCAGGAACAGACAACCGTCCCCTTCGGTCGATGCTGTGTCCCTGGCGATCATCGAGCAACTGCAAGAGGACGGTCGTCGTCCTTACGCGGCGATCGGCAAGGCCGTGGGCCTGTCCGAAGCAGCGGTGCGCCAGCGAGTACAGAAGCTGCTCGACCAGGGCGTCATGCAGATCGTCGCCGTCACCGACCCGCTCACCGTGGGGCTCCGGCGCCAGGCGATGGTCGGCATCAACGTCGAGGGAGACCTCGACCCGGTGGCCGACGCGCTGACCGCGATGGCCGAGTGCGAGTACGTGGTGATGACCGCGGGCTCGTTCGACCTGATGGTGGAAATCGTCTGCGAGGACGACGACCACCTGCTGGAAACGATCAACAAGAAGATCCGCGCGCTCCCCGGCGTGCGATCAACCGAAAGCTTCGTTTACCTGAAGCTGAAGAAGCAGACCTACATGTGGGGAACGCGATAGCCGTGAGCCAGGACCTCTCCAAGACCGCCTACGACCACCTGTGGATGCACTTCACCCGCATGTCGTCGTACGAGAACTCGCCCGTACCCACCATCGTGCGGGGCGAGGGCACCTACATCTTCGACGACAAGGGCAAGCGCTACCTCGACGGCCTCGCGGGCCTGTTCGTGGTCAACGCCGGTCACGGCCGCAAGGAACTGGCCGAGGTCGCCTACAAGCAGGCGCAGGAACTCGCGTTCTTCCCCATCTGGTCGTACGCGCACCCCAAGGCCGTCGAGCTCGCCGAGCGCCTCGCGCACTACGCCCCGGGCGACCTGAACAAGGTCTTCTTCACCACCGGTGGCGGCGAGGCCGTCGAGACCGCCTGGAAGCTCGCGAAGCAGTACTTCAAGCTGCAGGGCAAGCACACCAAGTACAAGGTCATCTCGCGTGCGGTCGCCTACCACGGCACCCCGCAGGGCGCCCTGTCCATCACCGGTCTGCCGGCCCTCAAGGCCCCCTTCGAGCCGCTGGTCCCCGGCGCGCACAAGGTGGTCAACACCAACATCTACCGCGCCCCGATCTACGGCGACGACCCCGAGGCCTACGGCCGCTGGTGCGCCGACCAGATCGAGCAGGAGATCCTGTTCGAGGGCGCCGACACCGTCGCCGCCGTCTTCCTGGAGCCGGTGCAGAACGCCGGTGGCTGCTTCCCGCCGCCGCCCGGCTACTTCCAGCGCGTCCGCGAGATCTGCGACGAGTACGACGTCCTGCTCGTCTCCGACGAGACGATCTGCGCGTTCGGCCGTCTGGGCACGATGTTCGCCTGTGACAAGTTCGACTACATCCCGGACATGATCACCTGCGCGAAGGGCATGACCTCGGGCTACTCCCCGATCGGTGCCTGCATCATCTCGGACCGCCTCGCCGAGCCGTTCTACAAGGGTGACAACACCTTCCTGCACGGCTACACCTTCGGCGGACACCCCGTGTCCTCCGCGGTGGCGCTCGCCAACCTCGACATCTTCGACAAGGAAGGCCTCAACCAGCACGTGCTGGACAACGAGGACGCCTTCCGCGCGACGCTGGAGAAGCTGCACGACCTGCCGATCGTCGGCGACGTCCGCGGCAACGGCTACTTCTACGGCATCGAGCTCGTCAAGGACAAGGTCACCAAGGAGTCCTTCACGGACGAGGAGACGGAGCGCGTGCTCTACGGCTTCCTCTCCAAGGCGCTCTTCGAGAACGGCCTGTACTGCCGCGCCGACGACCGTGGCGACCCGGTCATCCAGCTGGCCCCGCCGCTGACCGCCGACCAGGGCACCTTCGACGAGATCGAGGGCATCCTGCGCCGCGTGCTCACCGAGGCCTGGACCAAGCTCTAACCAGCCCGCGTCCTCCCACCGTCCCGCAGGCGGCAAACTGCCGGACCACACGGCCCGGATCCTCCGTTCGAGTGAGAACGCGGGGGTCCGGGCCGTGTGCTGTCACCATCCAAGACGTTCATCTCTTTACATCTCATTGCGGCGCCAGTGACCAAGCGGGCTCCGCTTCGTTCCCCCGGACGGAGGTGTACGCCATGGTGGCTCCACGGGACAACGCTCCGCCGGACAACGCTCCGCCGGACAAGATCCCGCCCCAGGACGATCTGCTCTGGGCACGGTCCCTTCACTACTCCCACAGCGGTTCGCCGGGACTCATCGGGGTCTCGATCGGCGTCCGCGCGGGAGAGATCCTCGCCGTCACCGGCCCGCGGGGCAGCGGCAAGACCACGCTGCTGCACTGCCTGTCCGGACAGCTGCGGCCCGAGCAGGGCGAGGTCTGGTTCAACAGCGTCCCCGTGCACACCATGGGGACCCTGACCCGCGAGCGGCTGCGCCGCGACCGCTTCGGCTGGATCGGCCCCGAGCCGCGGCTGCTGCCCGAGCTCCGGGTCTGGGAGAACGCCGCCCTGCCGCTGCTGATCGCGGGCGTGCCCCACCGCACGGCCAAACGGGCCGCCTGCGAATGGCTGGACCGCCTCGACATCGGCGCCTTCGCCCGCAAGCACCCCGGCGCCCTCAACCGGGCCGAGTCCCAGCGCGTCGCCCTCGCCCGCGCCCTCGCGAACCTGCCCGCCGTGATCTTCGCCGACGAGCCGACCGCTCCCCTGCACCGGGCCGAGCGCTCCCTGCTGCTGCGCACCCTCACCACGGCCGCCCGCTCCCACGGCATCACCGTGCTGCTCGCCACCCACGAGGAGGAGACCGCGGCCGTCGCCGACCGGCACTTCGCCCTGCTCGACGGCCGCCCGGCCGCCGCGGCGGTCGCTGCCGGGCTCCCCCCTACCTCCATCCCCCAGCCCCCGGAGGACCAGGCCGCGTGCTCGCTCTCCGCCTAGCCCGCGGCTCCCGGCCGCTGGTCCAATTGCGCCGACTGCTCGTCGCCGCCGCTTCGGCCGGCAGCGGCTTCCTGCTGCTGTACGTGCTCGCACAGGCCACGGCCCGGCCCGCCGGATCGTTCCCTCAGCTGCTGTGGGCCCTGGTCCCCCTCGCCGTCACCGTCCAGTTCGCCGTCGCGGTGGCCCGTACCGACCCCGCGACCCGCCCCCTCGAAGGGCTGGACGCCGCCGGGCTGGGACCCCTACGACTCACCCTGGTCGCGACGATCTCCACCGCCGTGGCCTGCGCCCTCGGCAGCGCCGTGGCCCTGGTCGTCTTCCTCCATCTGCGCGGGGACGTGACCGGGCTGCCCTTCGACGGCGCCGGGTCGCGGCTGCTCCACGGCGACCAGCCCCTGCCCGTGGCGGCCGCCCTCACCCTGCTGGCCCTGCTCCCGCTGGCCGCCTCGATCGCCACCGCCCTCGCCCTGCGCCCGCACCCCCGGCCCGCGCCGCAGACCGCACTGCCCTGGGGCATCGCCCTCACCGCCTGCGGACTCGCCGCACTGGCCTACTCCCGCCCCGGCGGAGCCGCCATGCCGACGGGCTGGGCACTGACCGCCCTCGGACTCGCCCTCGCCGGCCCGGGCCTCGCCTACGCCTGCGGGGCGCTCGTCCAGGCCGTCCGCCCGGGCGCGCTCCGGCTGCTGGCCGGGCGGGCCCTCCAGGAGGAGGCCCCCCGGCTGGGCGCACCCCTCGGTGTCCTGTGCGCCGTCGCGGCGGGCGCCCTCAGCGCCGTGGCCCTGCGCGATCACGGCGGACTCCAGGTCCCGCTCGGCCCGCTGACCGCGCCCGCCGCCGCTCTGGTGACGCTGTGCGCGGCCGCCACCCTGCTCACCTCCGCGGTCGAAGTCCGCCAGGCCAGGGCCGCCACCCGCGAGACCCTGACCGGGCTCGGCGCCCCGGGCAAGGTCCTGCGTACGGCCGCGACCGTACGGGCCACCGCGCTGGTGGCGGTGTGCCTGCCGCTCAGCTGGGGTGTGTCACAGCTGACGTCGCTGGCATTGACCCGCTGAGCCGGGCAGCCCTTAGGGTGGGCCGAATGGTCAACCCACACATCGAGACCGATACCGAGATCGAGACCCTCGCCGAGTTCGACCGGGTCGTGGCCCGCGGCTCGCTCAGCGGGTACCGGATCCAGTCGGTCAACCTGCTGGAGCGGACCTTCGCCCTCCTGTCCGCCGACACCTCGGCCGCCGTGTTCCTGGGCTGCCCGATGGAACCGGACGCCTCGGTCAAGGTGCGCGCGGACGGCGCCCTGGTCTTCCCGCCCGTCCCGGACCTCCCCTTCAACCCCTACCGGGGCCTGCTCTACACGGCCGAGGAACTCTTCACCGGACTCTCCGCGGGCTACGAGGCCACGCCCGACTCCGAGGCGTACGCCTGGTTCCAGGAGACCAAGGCTGACGGCGACATCTACTCCTCGATGCTGCGCTCCATCCACGACGACGCCATCTCCGACGCCCTCGACGAACACCTCGTCGGCGCCCGCGTGGTCGGTGTGATGGGCGGCCACGCCATGGCCCGCGGCGGCGACGCCTACCGGGGTGCGGCCGAGCTCGGCCGGACGCTGACCCGCTCCGGTCTGACCGTGGCCACCGGCGGCGGTCCCGGCGCGATGGAGGCGGCCAACCTCGGCGCGTACCTCTCGACGGCCCCCGACGAGGCCCTGCCCGAAGCCCTGCGGATGCTGGCCAAGGCCCCTTCCTTCACCCCGTCCGTCTCCGACTGGGCGCGCGCGGCCTTCGCCGTACGGGAACGCTGGCCGGCGATCACGGGCGGCGACTCGGTGGGCATCCCGACCTGGTTCTACGGACACGAGCCGCCGAACCCCTTCGCCGGACACATCGCGAAGTACTTCGCGAACGCCACCCGGGAGGACGGGCTGCTCGCCCGCTCCAACGCGGGCGTGGTGTTCCTGCCGGGCGCGGCCGGCACCGTCCAGGAGATCTTCGACAACGCGACGCCCAACCACTACGAGTCCCGCGGCGAGCCGACCCCGATGATCCTGGTCGACCGCGCCCACTGGACCGAACGGCTGCCTGCCTGGCCGCTGCTCCAGTCACTCGCCCGGGGCCGGGCGATGGAGTCCCGGATCGCCCTGGTCGACTCGGTTTCAGAGGTTCCGGCGGCCCTCGCAGCCATGAGCTGACCTGGACAACCTGACCCGGTCAGGCAACTTCTCTCCCCTTTTCCACGTCTGGAAGAGGTACGCACTACGTAAAACCTGCCAGACGTGAACGGAGCCCTCGGGTGCTCATAGGCCTGCTCACCGCCATCGCGGCGTCCATCTGCTACGGCACGGGATCCGTCCTGCAAGCCGTGGGCTCACGGCGGGCGGCCCGGATGTCGCCCACCGCCGCCGGGGTCACCCAGCACGGCGGCCCGAACCTCAGCTCGACGGCGAAGGCCGCGATGACCTGGGAGTTCATCGTCGGCACCATCCTGGACTTCGTGGGCTTCGGGCTGGGCGCCCTGGCCGCCCGCCTCCTGCCGCTCTTCCTCTCTCAGACGGTCATCAGCGCCAACCTGGTGATCACGGCCGTGCTGAGCGTGAAGATGCTCGGCATCCGGCTGACCCGCAAGGAATGGACCTCCATCGGGGTCGTCTGTGCGGCACTGGTCCTGCTCGCGACCGCGGCGGGCCACGAGGGCGGCCACTACGCTCCGGCGTCCACGCACTGGTGGCTCCTGGGCGTGACCGTACTGATCATCGTGGGCGGCACGGTGGCGGTACGTTTCCTCGGCGCCCGGGCCGCGATCCTGGCGGGCCTGCTGTCGGGTCTGGCGTTCGGCGCGCTGGGCGTCGGGGTCCGCATCCTCAACGGCGTGGAGCCGTTCTCGTTCCCGTCCCTCCTCGCCGACCCGGCCCTGTACGCCATCGTCCTGGCGGGGGTCGGCGGCATGTACCTGCACACCGTGGCGCTCCAGATCGGCTCGGTGAACGGCGCCACCGCGGCCCTGGTGGTCGGCGAAACCGTGCTCCCCGGCGCGATCGGCGTCCTCTGGCTCGGCGACGCGTCCCGCCCCGGCATGGCCTGGCTGGCGGTCCTCGGCTTCGTCCTGGCGGTAGCCGGCGCGGTGGCAGTCGCCTGGTACGGCAACCACGAGGACGCACACGGAGACGTCCCCACCCCGGTCGGCTGAAACCCGGGGAAGCACCGGGGCTGGTCGCTTTCAGCCGTCCGGCATTTGAGGACCGGGGTCTGGGGCGGAGCCCGGACCCCTCAGCCCGTCCGGCGCTTGAGGACCGGGTCAGGGCCGGCCCTGGGAACGGTGGAAGGGCGGGTAGGGGAACTCCGCCCCGCGCAGCGGCAGGGGCCACCACGCGGACTGCTCCCCCGCGCAGCGGCAAGGGTCGCTGCGCGGGACTCCGCCCGGCCCTACTCCCCCGCCAGCACGACCACCTCGCCCGGGGCGAACTCCACCTCGACCCGGTCCCCGACCGCCGGCGCCCCCTCAAGCCCGCACTCCGCCTCGAGCACGGGCCCCACCTCGGGCCGCAGCGACAGCGCAACATGCGTCCCCCGAAAGGTCCGCGACACCACCTCGCACCCCAGCCCCCCGGGCGCCAGCACCACCCCCGCCGGCCGGATCAGCACACGATGATCCCCCGACGGCGACCCGGCCGGAACCGGCACCTTGCCCCACGGCGTCACGGCCACCCCGGCGGAAAGCACCGCACGCACCACGTTCTCGAAGCCCAGGAACCGCGCCACGAACTCCGACGCCGGCCGCTGCCACACCTCCAGCGGGGTCCCCGCCTGCGCGATCCGCCCGTCCCGCATCACGACCACCCGGTCGGCCAGCGCGAACGCCTCGCCCTGGTCGTGCGTGACGGCCAGTACGGTCGTGCCCAGCCGCGAGAACAGCCCCTGCAACTCCACCACGAGCCGCTCCCGCAGCCCCCGGTCCAGCTGCCCGAGCGGCTCGTCCAGCATCAGCAGCCGCGGCGAAGGCGCCAGCGCCCGCGCCAGCGCGACCCGTTGCTGCTCGCCGCCGGACAGCGAGGCCACCGCCCGGCCCTGCGCCCCGGGCAGCCCGACCAGCTCCAGGAGCTCGGTGACCCGCGCCTCGGAGGACTGCTTCGAAGCACCCCGCATCCGCAGCCCGAAGGCGACGTTCCCGCCCACGTCCCGGTGCGGGAACAGCTGGTGGTCCTGGAACATCAGGCCCACCCCCCGCCGGTGTACGGGCACTGCGGCCTGGTCGGCGCCGCCCAGGAGCACCCTCCCGCCGGCGACGGGCTGGAGCCCGGCCACCACCCGCAGCAGGGTGGACTTGCCGCTCCCGCTCGGCCCCAGCACGCACACGATCTCGTGCTCGGCGACCGCCAGGTCCACGGCGTCCACGACCGCGCGCTCACCGAAGCGGACCGACACCCCTTCCAGCTGAAGCAGGGTCATCAGAACTCTCCGGAGGTCTTGTCGGGCCGCAGCCGCTCCAGCAGGAGCAGGGACACCGCGCACGTCAGCATCAGGATCGTGCTCAGGGCCATCGCCTGGCCGTAGTTCATCTCCCCGGCCCGCCCCAGCAGTCGCGCCACGGCGACCGGCAGCGTCGGATGGTCGGGCCGCGCGATGAAGACGGTCGCCCCGAACTCCCCGAGGGACACGGCGAAGGCGAAGCCCGCCGCGATCAGCAGGGCCCGCCGCACCATCGGCAGGTCCACCTCCCGCCAGGCCCGCAGCGGTGAGGCGCCGAGCACGGCGGCGGCCTCCCGCAGCCGTCCGTCGACCGCGCGGAGCACCGGCAGCATGGTCCGTACGACGAAGGGAACGCCCACCAGCGCCTGCGCCAACGGCACCAGGATCCACGAGGTCCGCAGGTCCAGCGGGGGCTCGTCGAGGGTGATGAGGAAGCCGAAGCCGACGGTCACGGCCGACACCCCCAGCGGGAGCATCAGCAGGGCGTCGAAGCCCCGTACGAAACGGCCCGCGCGCCGGGTCAGCGCCGCGGCGGCGAGCCCGCCGACGACGAGCGCGATGGCGGTGGCGGCGAGCGCGTACTGCAGGGAGTTCCAGATCGCCTCCAGCGGCGGCACCAGGAAGGTACCGCCGCCGGCGCCGACTTCCTGGAGCGCCCGGTAGAAGCCGAACCCGTACCCGCCGGGGGCGTCGAGGGAGCGTTCGACGAGCACGGCGAGCGGCGCCACGATCAGCAGCGCCACCGTCAGCAGCACCCCGCCGAGCAGGGTGCGCTGGGCCCAGCCGCGCGGCCGGTGCGTGGTCCGTCCCGGGTCGACGAGCCGCAGTGCGGTCTCCCGCTTGCGCACGGTCCAGGCGTGCACGCCGAGGATCGCGCCGATGGCCGCGAACTGCACCATCGTCAGCACGGCGGCCGTCGGCAGGTCCAGGAGCTGCGCGGTCTGCCGGTACACCTCCACCTCCAGCGTGGAGTACGCGGGCCCGCCCAGGATCTGCACGACGCCGAAGGAGGAGAACGTGAACAGGAACACCATCAGCGAGGCGGCGGCCACCGCCGGCACCAGCGCGGGCAGCGTCACGCGCCGCCAGGCGGCGAACCGCCCGGCGCCGAGCACCCGGGCGGCCTCTTCCTGCCGTGGATCGAGCTGCGCCCACAGGCCGCCGACCGTGCGGATGACGACGGCGTAGTTGAAGAAGACGTGCGCGAGCAGGATCGCCCATACGGTCGTGTCGAGGCGGATCCCCCACACCTCGTCCAGCAGACCGTTCCGCCCCACCAGCGCGAGGAACGCGGTGCCGACCACGACGGTCGGCAGCACGAACGGCACCGTCACGAGCGCCCGCAGCACCTGCTTGCCGGGGAACTCGAAGCGCGCGAAGACGTACGCGCCGGGGAGTGCGATCAGGAGCGTGAGCGCCGTGGACGCGAGCGCCTGCCAGGTGGTGAACCAGAGCACGTCGCCGATGTCGGGCCGGGCCAGCACCTCGCCGATCCGGCCGAACTGCCAGCCGGTGTCGGTCTTGAGCCCGCGCCCGACGATCGCGGCCACGGGGTACGCGAAGAACAGCCCGAAGAAGACGAGCGGCACGGCCATCAGACCGAGCCTGACGGCCGTGGCCCGCCCGCTCTCCTTCGGTACGGAACTCAACCGTCCTACTTCACGACGAGCGCGGTCCACGCCTTGACCCACTGGTCGCGGTTCTTGGCGATGGCCTCCGGGGCGACCGTCTCGGGCTTCTCGATGACGACGCCGTGCTTGGTGAACAGCTCCGGCACCGCCGCGTCCTTGGTCACCGGGTTCACGAACATCTGGAGCGGCATGTCCTCCTGGAACTTCTTGGAGATCAGGAAGTCCAGGAGCGCCTTGCCGCCCTCCTCGTTCTTCGCGCCCTTGAGCAGACCCGCGAACTCGGTCTGGCGGAAGCACGTGCCCGTCGCGACGCCCGTGGGGGCCTCGGCCGGCTGCGGCTCGCCGAAGAGCACCTCGACCGGCGGGCTGGAGGCGTAGGAGACGACCAGCGGCCGGTCGCCCTTGGCCTTCTTTCCGCCCGCCGAGCCGGAGAAGCGCTCGTTGTAGGCCTGCTCCCAGCCGTCGACGACCTCGACGCCGTTGGCCTTGAGCTTGCTCCAGTAGTCCTTCCAGCCCTCGTCGCCGTACTTGCCGACGGAGGCGAGGAGGAAGCCGAGGCCGGGCGAGGAGGTCGCGGCGTTCTCGGTGACCAGCAGGTTCTTGTACTCCGGCTTGATCAGGTCGTCCAGCGTCTGCGGCGGGGCGATCTTCTTGTCGGCGAAGTAGGCCTTGTCGTAGTTCACGCAGATGTCGCCGGAGTCGACGGGGGTGACCCGGTGCTCCTTGTCGGCCACGAACTCGGGCTTCACCTCGGCCAGCCCCTTGGCCTCGTACGGCGTGAAGATGCCGTTGTCGAGGGCACGGGAGAGGAGCGTGTTGTCCACGCCGAAGAAGACGTCGCCGCGCGGGGAGCCCTTGGTGAGGATCTCCTGGTTCAGGGCGGCGCCCGCGTCGCCCGACTTCAGGACCTTGACGGTGTAGCCGCTCTGCTGCTCGAACTCCTTGAGGACCGTGTCGGTCACGTTGAAGGAGTCGTGCGAGACGAGGGTGATCGTCTTGGACTTCGGAGCGGCGCTCGCCCCGGCGGACTTGTCCTTGGCATCGCTGCCGCAGGCGCTGAGCGTGGTGACGCCGAGCGCGGCCACGAGCGCGATGCCCGCCATCTTCTTGGTGGTGCTCATTGGTGCATTCCTCCTGGGATGTCCAGGAGAAGACGCGGCCCTGCCCGGCGCTCTGTGGAGCGGACGCCGGGCAGGGCGCAACAGCTTGAGTGGTGACCGAACTTCCTACCCCGAATGACCGGGGCGAGGTTCAGAGGGTCTGCGGTGACGGTTACCGCACTCTCAGCGCTGTGGCGCTCCCCTGTCGGAATATGAAATTGGTTTCGGCCACAGGGTACCCCGTGGCCGAATGCGAACCTCAACTGGCGGAAATCAGCGCTCCGAGGCGGCGAGCTGGCCGCACGCGCCGTCGATCTCCTGGCCACGGGTGTCGCGGACGGTCACCGGCACGCCGTGGCGGGCGATGGCGTCAACGAAGGCCTTCTCGTCCTCGGGCCGCGAAGCGGTCCACTTCGAGCCCGGCGTCGGGTTCAGCGGGATCAGGTTGACGTGCACGCGCTTGCCCTTGAGCAGCTTGCCGAGCAGGTCGCCGCGCCAGGCCTGGTCGTTGATGTCGCGGATCAGGGCGTACTCGATGGAGATCCGGCGGCCGGACTTCTCCGCGTACTCCCAGGCCGCGCCGAGCACCTCGCGGACGTTCCAGCGGGTGTTCACGGGGACCAGGGTGTCGCGCAGCTCGTCGTCCGGGGCGTGCAGGGAGACGGCGAGGCGGCACTTGAAGCCCTCGTCGGCGAAGCGCAGCATCGCCGGGACCAGACCCACGGTGGAGACGGTGATCCCGCGCTGGGACAGGCCCAGGCCATCGGGCTCCGGGTCGGTGAGGCGGCGGATGGCGCCGACGACGCGGTTGTAGTTGGCGAGCGGCTCACCCATGCCCATGAAGACGATGTTCGACAGCCGGGCGGGCCCGCCGGGGACCTCGCCGTCGCGCAGGGCGCGCATGCCGTCGACGATCTGGTGCACGATCTCGGCGGTCGACAGGTTGCGGTCGAGGCCCGCCTGGCCGGTGGCGCAGAACGGGCAGTTCATTCCGCAGCCGGCCTGCGAGGAGATGCACATGGTGACCCGGTCCGGGTAGCGCATCAGCACCGACTCGACGAGCGTGCCGTCGTGCAGCTTCCACAGGGTCTTGCGGGTGGTGTCGTCGTCGCACGAGATGTGGCGCAGGACGTTCATCAGGTCCGGCAGCAGCTCCTGCTGGAGCTTCTCGCGGGAGGCGGCCGGGATGTCGGTCCACTCGGCCGGGTCGTGCGCGTACCGGGCGAAGTAGTGCTGGGAGAGCTGCTTGGCCCGGAAGGGCTTCTCGCCGATCGCGGCGACCGCCTCCCGGCGCTCCTCGGGGGTGAGGTCGGCGAGGTGCCGGGGCGGCTTCTTCGCTCCACGAGGGGCGACGAAAGTGAGCTCTCCCGGGACTGGGCGGGCCATGGCAGGTACTCCTTGTAAGACGAAAGGCGCGCCGCAGAAGCAGCGCGCCTTCCAAGAGTAACCGCCCTACCTGCACGGGCGCCTTTTCGCAGGTCAGCCCGTGCCCACGAACGCCGCCAGCAGCAGCCAGACCACCGGGGCCGTCGGAAGCAGGGAATCCAGCCGGTCCATGATGCCGCCGTGACCCGGCAGCAGCGTGCCCATGTCCTTGATCCCGAGATCCCGCTTGATCATGGATTCCCCGAGGTCGCCGAGCGTGGCGCTGACCGCGACGGCGAGGCCGAGCACCAGGCCCTGCCACCAGACGCCCCCGTCGATCAGGAACTCCATGCACAGCGCGCCGGCGCCCATCGCGAAGGCCACCGCTCCGAAGAGCCCCTCGCGGGTCTTTCCTGGGCTGATGCGCGGGGCGAGCTTGGTCTTGCCGAAGCGCCAGCCGACCGCGTAGGCCCCGGTGTCGCTGACCACCGTCAGGAGCAGGAAGGTGATCACCCGCTGCGGCCCGTCGTCGGCGGTGAGCAGCATCGCGACGAAGGTGGCCAGGAAAGGCACGTAGAACGCCGCGAAGGCGCCCGCCGTGACGTCCTTGAGGTAGTCCTCGGGCGGCTCGGTCATCCGCCAGACGAGGACCGCCAGCACCGTCAGCGCCATGGCCACCCAGGCACCCTCGGCCCCGCGGACGTATCCGGCGATGACCATGGCCGCGCCGCCGATGGCGAGCGGGACCAGCGGGGCCTTGATGCCCTTCTTCTCCTGCAGCCGGGAGGTGAGCTCCCACAGGCCGACGACGACCGCCACGACGACGACGCCGACGAAGACCGCCTTGACGATGAGCAGCGAAGCGAAGATCACCGCACCGAGGCCCACTCCGACCCCTATGGCGGCACGCAGGTCCCGCCCGGCACGCTTCTTCTGAGGCGGTGGCGAGGCGTCCTGCGGTGCCGGCGAAGGCGGAGTCGGCGGGGGGCTGGGCATGGGCTCCTGCGGCGGTGTATCGGCGCGGAAGAGGGGGCCGCCGTCAGCGGCGGCCCCCCGATCGCGTGCTTCCCGGTCGTCGAAGTCACGGCCGGCGGCATCGGGCACGATGGGCATGGGCCGAGTGTGCGGGCCCACCAGCGCATCGTAGGCGGGACCCGCCGGAACCGGCTCCGGCTGCCAGGAAGTGTCGTTCATCAGACTTCGAGGAGCTCGGCTTCCTTGTGCTTCAGGAGCTCGTCCACCTGCGCGACGTACTTCGCGGTGGTGTCGTCGAGCTCCTTCTCGGCGCGGCGCACCTCGTCCTCGCCGGCTTCCTTGTCCTTGACGAGCTTGTCGAGGGCGTCCTTCGCCTTGCGGCGGATGGCGCGGATCGACACCTTGGAGTCCTCGGCCTTGGTGCGCGCGACCTTGATGTACTCCTTGCGGCGGTCCTGCGTCAGCTCGGGGAAGGTCACCCGGATGATGCTGCCGTCGTTGCTGGGGTTGACGCCCAGGTCGGAGTCGCGGATGGCCGTCTCGATGTTGCGCAGGGCGCTCTTGTCGAACGGGGTCACGATCGCCATGCGCGGCTCGGGGACCGAGAAGGAGGCGAGCTGGTTGATGGGCGTGATGGCGCCGTAGTACTCCGCCACGATCTTGTTGAACATCGCCGGGTGCGCACGACCGGTGCGAATCGCGGCGAAGTCTTCCTTGGCGACGACGACGGCCTTTTCCATCTTCTCCTCGGCCTCGAGGAGGATCTCTTCGGTCACCACGTGCTCCTGCATGTCAGAAATGGATGGTTCAGGCGGACGGGGGGCCTGCTCAGGCCCGGGTGCCCTGGTCGCTCACGAGCGTGCCGATCTTCTCACCCTTGACGGCTCGCGCGATATTGCCCTCGGCGAGCAGCTCGAAGACCAGGATCGGCAGCTTGTTGTCGCGGCACAGC
Organism: Streptomyces sp. NBC_00086; assembly: GCF_026343255.1. Classification (NCBI taxonomy): domain Bacteria; kingdom Bacillati; phylum Actinomycetota; class Actinomycetes; order Kitasatosporales; family Streptomycetaceae; genus Streptomyces; species Streptomyces sp. NBC_00086. The sequence continues at coordinate 2,256,466 of NZ_JAPELZ010000001.1, forward strand.
GTGATGGCGGTGGCATCGGCGACCTTGAGGTCGCGCGACAGCACCTCGCTGTACTCCAGCGCGTCGAACTTCACGGCGTCCGGGTTCTTCTTCGGGTCGGAGTCGTAGACCCCGTCGACGCCGTTCTTGCCCATGAGCAGGGCTTCCGCGTCGATTTCCAGGGCGCGCTGGGCGGCCGTGGTGTCGGTGGAGAAGTAGGGCATGCCCATGCCGGCGCCGAAGATGACCACGCGGCCCTTCTCCAGGTGGCGCACGGCGCGCAGCGGAATGTACGGCTCGGCGACCTGGCCCATGGTGATGGCCGTCTGGACGCGGGAGTCGATGCCTTCCTTCTCCAGGAAGTCCTGGAGGGCGAGGCAGTTCATGACCGTGCCGAGCATGCCCATGTAGTCGGACCGGGCCCGGTCCATGCCGCGCTGCTGGAGTTCGGCGCCGCGGAAGAAGTTGCCTCCGCCGATCACGATCGCGATCTCCGCGCCGTCGCGGACCACCGCGGCGATCTCGCGGGCGATGGCGTGGACCACGTCGGGGTCGACGCCGAGTCCTCCGCCACCGGAGAAGGCCTCGCCCGACAGCTTCAGCATGAAGCGGCGGCCCTTCTTGTCCTGGTCGCTCTTGTCGTCGGAAGCGGTGTGGGTGTCCACGCCCTGATTCATGGAGATCTCCTCGTGCACATACGAAGAAGGCCATTGCCGGTGGGTCCTCGCGGTTCCCTCTACGGCAATGGCCTCCTCGTCAGATCTGCGGTCGCCCTGCGCGAACGCGGGCGACTGCTTCAGACCCTACCGGGGTCCGGTGTCCGTCGCGTACGGACGGACTCAGATGCCGACCTTGATGCGCGAGAAGCGCACCAGGGTGACACCGGCCTCGTCCAGAACCTTCTGGACGGACTTCTTGGCGTCCAGGGCGTAGGCCTGGCCAAGCAGCGTGTTGTCGCGGAAGAAGCCGTTGACACGACCCTCGACGATCTTCGGCAGCGCGGCCTCCGGCTTGCCCTCGGCGCGGGTGACCTCTTCGGCCACGCGACGCTCGGACTCGACGACCTCGGCCGGAACGTCCTCGGCGGAGAGCCACTTCGGCGCGAACGCGGCGATGTGCTGCGCGACGCCGCGGGCGACCTCGGCGTTCTCCTTGTCGAGCTCGACCAGGACGCCGATCTGGAACGGCAGGTCGGGCATCGTGCGGTGCATGTACGCCGAGACGTAACCGCCGGTGAACTGCGCGAAGCGGTCCAGGACGATCTTCTCGCCGAGGTTGGCGTTGGCCTCGTCGACGAACGCCTGCACGGTCTTGCCGGGGGCGATCTCGGACGCCAGGAGCGCCTCGGTGTCGGCCGGCGAGGTCGCGGCGATGTGGTTGGCCAGCTCGTTGGTGACCGCAAGGAACTTGTCGCCCTTGGCGACGAAGTCCGTCTCGCACTTCAGCTCGACGAGGACACCGGAGGTGTTGTCGTCGGAGATGACGGAAACGACGGCACCGTTCTCGGCAGAACGGCCTTCGCGCTTGGCGACGCCCTTCTGACCCTTGATACGGAGTGCCTCGACGGCCTTGTCGACGTCACCGTCGGCCTCGACCAGCGCGTTCTTGCAGTCCAGCATGCCGACGCCGGTGAGCTCGCGGAGCTTCTTGACGTCAGCGGCGGTGTAGTTCGCCATGAGTCTGTGATTCTCTCTCGAAGTCGTAGATCTACGGGTGAACGGCGGAGGAGGCGCGCTCGTGGCGCGGCTCCCCCGCCGTCATCGTCCGTGCTGTGAGTGCCCGGCGTTCACGCGCCGGGCGCCCTCAGTGGGTGGGTCAGGCCTGCTCGGCGTCGGCGGCCGGAGCCTCGACGACGGCCTCGGCGACAACCTCGGCCTCGGCGGCCGGAGCAGCCTCGGCCTCGACGGCGGGGGCGTCGACAACAGCCTCGGCGGCCGGAGCGGCCTCGGCGTCGTCGGCCTTCTTGTCACCCTCGAGCAGGTCGCGCTCCCACTCGGCGAGCGGCTCGGCGGCGGCCTTCTCGCCCGGCTTCGAGTCGCCAGTGGCGGCACCGGAACGGGCGATGAGGCCCTCGGCGACGGCGTCGGCGATCACGCGGGTGAGCAGGGTGACGGAGCGGATCGCGTCGTCGTTGCCCGGGATCTTGTAGTCGACCTCGTCGGGGTCGCAGTTGGTGTCGAGGATCGCGACGACCGGGATGTGGAGCTTGCGCGCCTCACCGACGGCGATGTGCTCCTTCTTGGTGTCGACGATCCAGACGGCGCTGGGGACCTTCGACATCTCGCGGATACCACCGAGGGTCTTCTCCAGCTTGATCTTCTCGCGAGAGAGGACCAGGAGCTCCTTCTTGGTGAGACCCGAGGCGGCGACGTCCTCGAAGTCGATCGCCTCAAGCTCCTTCAGACGCTGAAGGCGCTTGTAGACGGTGGAGAAGTTGGTGAGCATGCCACCCAGCCACCGCTGGTTGACGTAGGGCATACCAACGCGCGTCGCCTGCTCGGCGATGGCCTCCTGGGCCTGCTTCTTGGTACCGACGAACATGATGGAACCGCCGTGGGCGACGGTCTCCTTCACGAACTCGTAGGCGCGGTCGATGTACGACAGCGACTGCAGCAGGTCGATGATGTAGATGCCGTTGCGCTCCGTGAAGATGAAGCGCTTCATCTTCGGGTTCCAACGGCGGGTCTGGTGACCGAAGTGGACGCCGCTTTCCAGCAGCTCCCGCATCGTTACGACGGCCATGGCCATCTCCTTGTTTTCTCGGTTTGGTTCCTGACGCCCCTGTCGCGCCCTGCCCCCGTAGAGGGGACCGAGAGACGCTGTCACCTGGCCCTGAGGGGCCGGTGCTGGGGCGTGCGAAGTCGACCCGGTGACCCGGATCGCCACAAGAAGTGTACGGGACCCGGTGGTATGCCGGATGACGCGGTTGTCCACAGCTCCCCGCCCGTCCACAGGCCCGCCCGGGACCGGCTCCTGAAGCGGAACCATTCCCCCATGACGAAGCTGCTGCTCACCCTGCTCCTGGCCCTGGGCCTGACCCTGACCCCGGCTCCGACGAAGCCCGGGTCGCCGGGGCCGGCCCCGGGCGGACGCCCGCTCCCGTCCCCCCTGACGGTGATCCGCTGGTGGGACCCGCCCCCGACCCCGTACGCGGCGGGCCACCGCGGGGTGGACCTGGCGGCCCCGGTGGGCACGGAGCTCCGCGCGGTCGGTCCGGGCCGGGTCCACTTCGCCGGCCCGGTCGCGGGCCGCGGGGTCCTCTCGCTGACCCTCCCGAACGGCCTGCGCACGACGTACGAACCGGTCCGCCCCCTGGTGGCACAGGGCGCCGAGGTCACGACGGGCCAGGTGGTGGCCCTCCTCACGGACGGCCCCCACTGCCCCCGCTCATGCCTCCACTGGGGCCTCCTCCACCAGGAGACCTACCTCAACCCCCTGAAACTCCTCCCCCACCCAACCCCCCGCCTACTCCCCCTGCCCCACCCGAGCTTTCAGCCGCCGGGCGCTTGAGACCGGGGTCAGGGCACTTCCAGCCGTCCGGCGCTTGAGGACCGGGGTCCGGGCACTTCCAGCCGTCCGGCGCTTGAGGACCGGGGTCTGGGGCGGAGCCCTGGGAACGGTCGAAGGGCGGGTAGGGGACGGCCCCGCAGGGCATCGCACCCACCACACCGTCACGACCTGGGGCCGGCCCCCGGACTGGAGGCTCGGCCAGAGCCGGAAGCCGGGGCCGGGTCAGCCCCCGACGCCCCGCAGCGCCATCGCCACCGCCGCATCCGTGACAACGCCGGGATCCTCCCCCGCGCCACCCTCGATCCGCCGGACGGCGGCGTCCACCACACCCTGAAGCAGCATCGCGGCCAGCCTCGGCTCCGCCTGCCCCAGCGCGCCCAACGCCTCCACGATCATCGCGATCAGGCTCCCGTGCGCCGCACGGATCTTCTCCCGCGCCCCGGCGTCCAGCTCGCTCGCCGAGATCGCCACCACCGCCCGGTGCCGCTTGTCCCCCACCAGCCCCAGCTGGCAGCGCACGTACGCCTCGATCTTCGCCTCCGGCGCCTCCGCCTCGGACATGGCCGCCTCGATCTCGGCCGCCCACACGGGGAAGTCCACCGCGCACAGCTCTTCGACGACGGCCGCGCGGGATCGGAAGTACTCGTACACGGAGGACCGGGCGAGGCCGGTGCGCTCGGCGAGGGCGGGGAAGGTCAGCGCTTCCGTCCCCCCTTCGGACAGCAGGGAACGCGCGGCGTCCAACAGGGCGCCGCGCTGCATCGACCGGTGCTCGGCCACGGAGGCCGCTCGAATCCTGGGCACGCGTCCACTCTACGGATGTACCGCAAGGCCGGCGCACGCTCTCGGCCTCCGCCCCCGCGCACCGGGCCCCCGGTTCAGCGCCCGACGTCCGCCAGCTTCGCGCGCAGCTGCAGGACGGACTTCGTGTGGATCTGGCTGACGCGGCTCTCGGTGACCCCGAGGACGTTGCCGATCTCGGCGAGCGTGAGGCCCTCGTAGTAGTAGAGGGTCACCACCGTCTTCTCCCGCTCGGGCAGCGTGTTGATGGCCCGCGCCAGCAGCCGCCGCAACTCCCGGTCCTCGGCGACCTCCACCGGGTTGTCCGCGGCGGTGTCCTCCAGGGTGTCCATCAGGGAGAGGCGGTCGCCCTCCCCGCCGACGTGCAGCAGCTCTTCCAGGGCGACCACGTTGGCCAGCGACAACTGGCTGAAAACGGCGTGCAGATCCTCCACGCCGATGCCCATTTCCCCGGCGACCTCGTGCTCGGTCGGGGTGCGCCGCAGCTGGGCCTCCAGCGTGGCGTAGGCCCGTTCCACGGCGCGCGCCTTCTGCCGCACCGAGCGGGGGATCCAGTCCAGCGCCCGCAACTCGTCGATCATCGCGCCGCGGATGCGGGTGATCGCGTACGTCTCGAACTTGATGGACCGTTCGATGTCGAACTTCTCGATGGCGTCGATCAGTCCGAAGACTCCGGAGGAGACGAAGTCGGCCTGTTCCACATTGGGCGGCAGACCGACGCTGACGCGGCCCGCCACGTACTTCACGAGGGGCGAGTAATGCAGGATCAGCTGCTCCCGCAGCCGCTCGTCACCCGAGTCCTTGTACGAGCGCCACAGCACCTCCAGGGACGAGGGCGCGGTGGACCGCTCGCTGCCGCGCGCAGCGGGGGGCACCGCAGCGCGGTCGGACCCTGAGGTGTGCTGGGGCATGCTTCGCCTTTGCCGGAGCCGGATTCCTTGGGAGCGTAGCGTGACGGAAGTGTCGCGGTGCGCGAAGAGTACGGGATCGCGCGGGCCCGCAAGGGCGCCCCGACTCGCGCGGGAGACCCGGGACCGGCGCCTGGCGCACGGTCCCGGCGGGTGCCACCGGGAAGACCGCGTCTCTCATCGGCTTCACTCTTTCACCGGAATGCCCCAGGTCAACGACCGCCTCGCCGGGTGGCTCCGCTTTATGCGCCTCCTCCCGGCCGCTTCGGGGTCAACTGCCAGCCGTCGCCCTGCCGTTCGACGAACCCCAGAGAGTGAAGTTCGTACAGTCTGCCGATGACTTCATCAGTGCCGGTGCCCGCAGCGAGGGCCAGCTCCTCCAGGTCCGCGAGGCGCCCCGCCGGGAGGGCTTCGAGTACCCGGACCGCTTCGGGACCCAGCAGGTCCCGGGCGATCACGGGGCCCCGCCTCTCGGGGGCCAGCTCGCCCATCCCTCCGACCAGCTCGATGACCTCCGCCGCGTCCGTGACCAGCGAGGCCTCGCCGCGCAGCAGTTCGTGCACGCCGGCGGAGAGCCCGCTGGTGGCCGGGCCCGGGATGCCCATGGTGATCCTCCCCAGCGCCTGGGCCCGCCGGGCGGTGACCAGGGACCCGCTGCGGTGGGCCGCCTCCACGACGACCGTGCCCCGGGTCAAGGCGGCGATGACACGGTTGCGCAGGACGAAACGGCTCGGCGTGGGATGGCTGCCGGGCGGCAGCTCCCCGAGGACCAGCCCCTGCGCGGCGATCCGCCCGAGCAGTCCGGCGTGCCCGCGCGGGTAGGGCACGTCCACCCCGCAGGCCAGCACGGCGGCCGTGGCTCCGCCGGCGGCGAGGGCCCCGCGGTGGGCGGCGCCGTCGATCCCGTAGGCGGCGCCGGAGACCACCACCCACCCGCGCTCGGCGAGTTCACCGGCCAGGCTCTGCGCCATGTGTGCCCCGTACGGGGTGCACGCGCGGGCCCCCACCACCGCCACGGAGCGCAGGGCCCAGGCCCGCAGGCTCGGCCTGCCCCGCACCCACAATCCGACGGGCCGGGCGTCACCGAGGTCGTCCAGCTGACTCGGCCACTCCGCAGACCCGGGGCAGACGAACCGGCCCCCGGTCTCGGCGGCGGCCGCCAGGTCCCGCCGGGGGTCGGCCGACGCGGCCCGGCGGCGGTATCCGGCGAGCCTCTCGGCGCCGACCCCGGCCAGCACCCCGGGCTCCGGCGCGGGCCCGGTCAGCAGCCGTATCAGCCCGACGGCCCCGTGCGCCCGCAGCCAGCGTCCGCCGTGCTCCTCCCCGGGCTCCAGGACCCGGGTGAGGGCGGCCCGCGCGAGCACCTCACCCCCGGGCTCCGCCCCCGGCTCCGGCTCCGGGCTCTGTGCCGGGCTGCTTCCCGGGCCCGGTCCCGGGGCCGGCGTCGCGGCGGTCATGAGGCGGCGTCCAGGTGCGCCGCGGCTCCGCGGGCGATCCCGGTGCGCAGTTCGAGGGCGACCGCCACGTCCAGGGCGTCGGGGCGGTCCCGGCTCCTCAGGTCCGCCACCGTCCAGGCGACCCGGAGCACCCGGTCGAGCCCCCGCGCGGTCAGCAGGCCGCGCTCCAGGTCCCGCTCGGCCTGGGCCAGTGCGCCCGGGGCGGCCGGCCAGCGGGTCCGCAGCTCGTGGCCCGGGACCTCCGCGTTGAGCCGCCAGGGCGTGCCGTCGAGCCGGACAGCCGCCCGCTCCCGGGCCTCCCGGACCCGCGCGGCCACCGCCGCCGTGGCTTCGCCGCGGCCCCCGCGCCCCAGCAGATCGGAGCGGGTGACCGGCTCGACCTCCACGCGCAGGTCCACCCGGTCCAGCAGCGGCCCCGACAGCCGGGCCTGGTAGCGGCGGACCACCGAGGCCGGGCAGTCGCAGCCGGTCCCGTGCAGGGTGTGCCGCCCGCAGGGACAGGGGTTGGCGGCCAGCACCATCAGGAACCGGGCCGGCAGGCGTACCACCCCGGCGGCACGGGCGATGACCACGTGTCCCGCTTCGAGGGGCTGCCTCAGGGCGTCGAGGGCCTTGGTGCTGAACTCCGCGGCTTCGTCCAGGAACAGCACCCCCCTGTGGGCCAGGGACACCGCTCCGGGCCTGGCCACACCAGCTCCGCCCCCGACGAGCGACTGCATGGTCGCCGAGTGGTGCGGGGCGCAGTAGGGGGGCCGGGCCACGAGCGGTTCGCCCGGGGGCAGGATTCCCGCGACCGAGTGGACGGCCGTGACCTCCAGGGAGTCCTGTCGGGTGAGCGGGGGCATGATCCAGGGGATCCGCTCGGCCATCATCGTCTTGCCCGCGCCCGGCGGTCCGCTCAGGAAGAGGTGGTGGCCCCCGGCGGCGGCCACCTCCAGGGCCCGGCGCGCCGCGTACTGTCCGGCGACGTCGGCGAGGTCGGGGACGTCCCGCCCGTCACCGTCGCGGGCCACCCCCGTGCCGAGTCCGGCGCCGGGGACGACCAGCCCCGCGAGCATCGGGTCGGGGCGCCCGGACGGATCCGGCGGATCCTCCTCGGGGACCTCCCCCTCCGTGAGCACCGCGATCAGCTGCCGCAGGCTGCGCACCCCGAGCACCGAGACGTCCGGGACGAGCATGGCCTCGGCCGCGCACTGCTGCGGGACCACGACCTGCCGGTATCCGGCCTCGGCGGCGGCGAGCACCGCCGGCAGGATCCCGCGGACGGGACGCACCCGGCCGTCCAGTCCCAGCTCCCCGATGAGGACGAGATCGGCGATCACCTTCGGGTCGACCACCTCGGCGGCGCCGAGCACGGCGGCCGCCACGGCGAGATCGAAGCCCGCGCCCGACTTCGGGACGGACGCCGGGCTGAGGCCGACGGTGAGCTTCTTCTGCGGCCAGGCGGCGCCCGAGTTCACCACGGCCGCCCTGACCCGGTCCCGGCTCTCGACCAGGGTCTTGTCGGGCAGCCCCACCAGGGAGAAGGTGGCGACCCCGGGCTCCAGGTCGGCCTGGACCTCCACGACCACGCCGTCGACGCCCACGAGGGCGACCGAGCAGGCCCGTGCGAACCCCATCAGGCCGCCCCCCTGACGTGCTCCACCACGGGCCCGCCGCGCCGCGGCAGGAGGACACCGACGAGGTCGATGCGGACCCCGCCCGTGGGTGGTCCCCCGTGGTCGGCCAGCCAGCGCCCGGCGAGCCTGCGCAAGCGCTCGGCCTTGGCGGGCCGCAGCGCGGCCATGGGATGTTCGAACTCCCCCGCCCGCCGGGTCTTGACCTCGCACACGACGAGGGCGTCCCCGTCCCGGGCGACGATGTCGATCTCCCCGCCGCGACACCGCCAGTTCCGCGCGATCACGGTCATCCCGGCTTCGGTGAGCCGCCGCGTCGCGAGGTCCTCGCCGTACCGCCCCAATGCCTGCTGTGCCACGCCCTTCGCGTTCATCCGGCACCACCTCCGGCACCGACGATCCCGCGTCCCCGCCCACCTAGTGGATCTTGGTGGACAGCCGGGGCGATGTGGAAAACCGCGTCACCCCGGCGAGGGAACCGGCCCGGAGGCCAGCTGCCGGAGGAGGCCAGTTGCGGGAAGGAGATCAGCCGCCGGAAGGAGGTCAGCTGCCCGGAAGTTCGAGATCGCTCTTGTTGAGCTCCTCGATGTTCACGTCCTTGAAGGTCAGCACCCGCACCTGCTTCACGAACCGAGCCGGTCTGTACATGTCCCAGACCCACGCGTCGGCCATCGAGACCTCGAAAAAGACCTCCCCCTGTACCGAGTGCACCTGCATCTCGTAGTCGTTGGTGAGGTAGAAACGGCGTTCGGTCTCGATCACATACTTGAACAGCCCGACGACGTCGCGGTACTCGCGATAGAGCTTCAGCTCCATCTCGGTCTCGTACTTCTCGAGGTCCTCGGCACTCATGGCATGTTCCCCTTCAGCCGTGCGTCCCCCTATTGTGCGCCAGGCCCGTGCGCCCCTAAACGATTTCCGGGGCCAGGTTCACGGGCGCACCCGGGGGACCGTCGTCGAGCAGCGTGCGGAGCAGCTCTGCGAGTCTGGTCGGGTACACCGTCTCATGGGCCGCAAGCAGTTCCTCGGAGGTCCACCACCTGGTGCCCGAGACGCTCCGTCGCTCCAGCTCGGTGAGGCCTCCCAGCACGGTCGCGGTCTGGGTCGTCCGGGCCAGGAAGTACCACTCGTCCTGCTCCCAGCGGCGCCCGTCGAAGGGGAACGAGCAGTAGCGGTGCCACAGCACCGGCCCCAGTTCCACGTCGGTGATCCCGGTCTCCTCCGCGAGCTCGCGGAGCGCGGCCTGTTCCCGGGTCTCGGCCCCTTCCAGGCCTCCGCCCGGGGTGAACCACCAGTCGTCCGCCGGGTCTCCCGGCTCGAAGCCGTGCATCAGCAGGATCCGGTCCTCGGGGTCCAGCAGGATCACCCGTGCCACCTTGCGCGGCGCGACCGGCGCTTCCCGCCCTTCCCGCTCCTCCGGCCCTCCCGGCCCCGAGCCGGCCCCCGGCCCCGCCGGGGCGTCAGCGGACATCGGCCCGCTCCCGCCTCCGCCCGCGCCCGAGAACCCGTACGACCGGCCCGTACGCGGCTCCGAGCACCACCAGGGCGGCTCCGCCCACCACCGCGAACACCTGGAGCAGCAGCGGCCCCGGCCCCGAGGTCCCGCCGGGCAGGGCGGCGTAGGCCGCGGGCCGCTCCACCATCGCCATGTCGGGCCAGGCGAGGGCGTCGACGCGGCCCTGTACCGCCGAGCGCGCCACCGTCCCCTGTCCGGCCTCCTCCAGGTGTGCCCGGGAGTCCAGCGAGGCTCCGCGCCGGTCGCCGAGCAGGAAGAGGTTGCCCTCGGGCACCGTCACCTCGAACGGCGTCCGGGAGGCGGACCCGCCCGGAGCGCCCGCCACGTCGAGCTTCTCCGCCTCGATGTACGGCTCGTCCAGCTCCTTGCCGTTGACGGTGAGCCGGCCGCCGTCACCGCAGCACTTGACCGTGTCCCCGCCGACGCCGACGACCCGCTTGACCATCGGCGAATCGCTCCACTGCCCGTCCTTGAAGATCACCACGTCCCCGCGGCGCACGTCCCCGCCGGTGATCCGCTGCGCCAGCACGCGGTCTCCGGGCTTCACGGTGGGCATCATCGAGTCGGTCGGCACCGTGTACGGCTGGTACGTGACGGCTCCCCACACGAACCCGCCCAGGAAGAGCACAAAGCCGATGGCCACGGCGACTCCCGACAGCATGCTGCCGAGAGCACCGCGGCCATCGCCGTCACCTGCTCGTATTGCTTGTGTTCCGCCCATTGCAAGCGCCCCCACACTCGGAGATCGATCGACCTGGGCGGCACCCTACCTGCCGGTACGCCCCGCGGTCAGCCTCTGCCTGCGCCACAGCACGACCGGCACCGCGCCGGCGAACCCGAGGGCCGCGGGGCCGAGCCCGACCGGAGCCAGCCCGGCGGCGTCCAGACCGAGCGCGGTGGCCTTGGTCTGCGTGCCGATGCCCGGCTGGTCGTAGGTGTCCGGGACCGGCAGGGTGGACCAGCGGGTGATCGGCCAGGCGACCACCACGGCGCGTCCGACGACATCGCTGACGGGCACGAAGCCCTGGGTGGGGTCCTGCTGGTGGTAACGGGAGTCCTGCGAGTTCTGCCGGTGGTCGCCCATCACCCAGATCTTGCCCTTGGGCACGGTGAGCGGACCGAAGGGGAAGTCGTCGCACGGGGTGTTGCCCGGGAAGATGTACGGCTCGTCGAGCTCCTTGCCGTTGACGATGACCGGTCCCCCCTTCTTGCACTCGACCGTGTCGCCTCCGATGGCGATCGTCCTCTTGATCAGGTCCTTCTCCTCGGCGGACGGCATGAGGCCGATCCAGCTGAGGGCCTTCTGCGCGATGTTGGGGTCCGGGGTGGGCTCCCCGCTCAGCCAGTTCGACGGGTCGTGGAAGACGACGACCTCACCGCGCTCGGGCTCCGATCCGAACCACGGCGTCAGCTTGTCCACGAGCACCCGGTCGCCGCGCTGCAGGGTGTTCTGCATCGAGTCGGAGGGGATCGAGAACGCCTGCACCAGGAAGGTCTTGATCAGTAGGGCGAGCAGCAGGGCGATTCCGATCAGGAGCGGCAGCTCCTTCCAGAACGACCGGTGCGAGCGTGCCGCGGCGCCGTCCTGCGCGTCGCCGTCGTTCTCGACGGCATCGGGCCCGGAGGAGTCGTTCGGCTCCTCGCCACCCTCGTCGCGTCCGGATCGTGCACCAACCGCCACGTCCCCCACATCCACTCCTCGTTCGGAAATCGACGCCCGGCCCTGATGAGGCACGGGCCCTCCCCTCCCTTAACGAGCGGGAGTTCCCGAAGGCGCGGGAGACCAAGGACACACTATGCGAATGGGGAGCCGCCCCGGCGCCTACGGGGCGCGCGGCGACCGCCGCGCGCCTGGTCGGGAACCATGCGGAAGGTGGCGGGCTGTTCCAGCCGGTGCCAGTGACCGAAGGGCCAGGCGATCACGACGGCCTCGCCGACCACGTCCTTCTCGTCGATCGTGCCGTGGAAGGCCTCGTCGAGGTGGTAGCGGGAGTCGGCGGAGTTCGCCCGGTGGTCGCCCATGACGAAGATCCGTCCGGCGGGCACCTGCACCTCGAAGCGGATCTCCGAGGGCACGTTGCCCGGGTTCACGTACGGCTCGTCGAGCGGCGATCCGTTGACACTGACCCGGCCCCGGGCGTCGCAGCACTTCACGCTGTCCCCGCCGACGCCGATGACCCTCTTGATCAGGTCCTGTTCGTTCGCCGAGGGCAGCAGGCCGATGAAGGTGAGGGTCTGCTTGATCTGCTTGATCCCCACCGGGTCCTCGGCGGGCTGGACGCTGTCGCCGCCCAGCCAGCCTCCCGGATCCTTGAACACGACCACGTCCCCGCGCTCGACCTCGGAGCCGAACCACGGGGTGAGCTTGTCCACCAGGACCCGGTCGCCGATCCGGATCGTCTGCTCCATGGAGCCCGACGGGATGAAGAAGGCCTGGACGAGGAAGGTCTTGAGGATCAGGGCGATGCACAGCGCGACCACCACGAGCAGGGGCAGCTCCCCCGCCCGGCGCGTACGCCGTCTGCGCCGGACCCGGCGGGCGAGGCGGCGGCGTTGGGCCCGGCCGCCGGGCTCCGCGGGCTCGGCCGGCGCGTCCCGCTCCGGCTCCGGGTCGGCGTCGGCATCATCGTGGCCTTCGTACCGGTCGCCCCGCGGGCGCCCGCGGCTACCCACGGCCACCGCCCGCGGAACCCGCGTCGCCCCAGCGCGACACCGGCCAGCCGATCCAGTCGGCCCGCCCGATCACCTTCTCCACCGGCACCATCCCCCCGCCCGGCTCCCCCAGGTGGTCCCGGGAGTCCCGGGACTGGGAACGATGATCACCCATGACCCACAGGGTCCCAAGGGGCACGACGACGCGGAACGGCACTTTCGATCCCGAGTCGCCGGGGAAGAGGTACGGCTCGTCGAGCGGCACCCCGTTGACCTTGATCCGGCCGTTCTCGTCGCACACCACGTCGTCGCCGCCGACGCCCACGACCCGCTTCACGAAATCGGAGTCCGAGGGCTCGGCCAGCCCGAGGACCGAGGCCGCCCCGTGCAGGGCCTCGCCGATCGGATTCCCGTCCGGTTCCTCCCGTACGAAGGAGCCCGTGCCGTCGAAGACCACGACGTCCCCGCGCTGCGGAGCGCCGCCGAAACGGTACGCCAGCTTGTTGACCAGCACCCGGTCCCCCACGGCGAGCGTGGGCTCCATCGAGCGGCTCGGAATCAGGAAGGGCTGGAGCACGAAATTGCTGAACAGCAGCAGGAAGACGGTGCAGGCCACGCCGAGCAGCCCGGCACGCTGCCAGGTCAGCCAGCCGGCCGTGCCGTGGTCGGGGCCCGGGTCCGCGCCGGAGTCGGACCCGGGGCCGGGGTCCGCGCCGGGGTCGGAACCGGGACCGTGGCCAGGACCGGGGCCGTCACCGGAACCGGGGCCCGGGGCGGGCCCCGCTCCGGAAAGCACGAAACGCGACCTCCCCTCCCCCTCGTCGGGGGAAGAGTGGCCGCGCTGCGTGTGAGGTGCTTCGGTGTCCATCGGGGGCGAGCCTATCCGGCCTTCCCCTGAACTCCGGGAGCAGTTCAGCGGTCGCGCTTCTCCTTGATCTTCGCGGCCTTGCCGCGGAGCTCACGGAGGAAGTACAGCTTGGCGCGACGCACGTCACCGCGGGTGACGAGCTCGATCTTCTCGAAGATCGGGGAGTGGACCGGGAAGGTACGCTCCACGCCGACGCTGAAGGAGACCTTGCGGACCGTGAAGGTCTCGGAGACGCCCGAGCCCTGACGGCGGATGACGACACCCTTGAACTGCTGGATACGGGAGCGGTTGCCCTCGATCACGCGGACGTGAACGTTGACGGTGTCACCCGGGCGGAAGGCCGGGAGGTCCGAGCGCAGGGTGGCGGCGTTGACGCCATCGAGCAGGTGAGACATGTGATTCGTCTGCTTTCTTCGCATGACGCCACAGGTCGCCGATGCGGGGTTTCCGGAGAGAATTCGGGAGCCGCGGGACTCGGCGGACGACGGTCCCCCTGTGGCAGGGGCGTCCGCGAGCACACAGCAGCCGCCTATTCTTCCACGGTCTGGGGCCTGCGCCAAAATCGGCCGTCGGGAGACGGCTTCCAGCCGAGGATGCTCAGCAGCTCGCGGTCCTTCTTGTCGAAGGCGGAGGCCTCGCAGCGCTCGATCAGATCCGGGCGGTTGGCCGCCGTACGCCTGAAGGCCTCGTCGCGGCGCCACCGGGCGATCTTGCCGTGGTGCCCGCTGACCAGCACGTCCGGGATTCCGTGGCCGCGCCACTGGGGGGGCTTGGTGTAGACGGGCCCCTCCAGCAGGTTGGCCATGTCCCCGGCCGCGAAGGAGTCGTCGCGGTGCGATTCGGCGTTGCCGAGCACCCCGGGCAGCAGCCGGGCGACGGCCTCGGTGACGACCAGGACGGCAGCCTCGCCGCCGGCCAGGACGTAGTCGCCGATGGACACCTCGTAGACCGGGAGGCGGGTGGCGTACTCGTCCATGACCCGGCGGTCGATGCCCTCGTACCGGGCCGGGGTGAAGATCAGCCAGGGGCGTTCGGAGAGCTCGACGGCCAGTTCCTGGGTGAAGGGCCGGCCGCTGGGGGTGGGGACGACGATGACGGGCCCGTGCGCGCCCGCCTCGTAGCCGTCGGCCAGCGCCGCGTCCAGGGCCTCGCCCCAGGGCTCGGTCTTCATGACCATGCCGGGACCGCCGCCGTACGGGGTGTCGTCCACCGTGTTGTGCCGGTCGTACGTCCAGTCCCGCAGGTCGTGGACGTGTACGTCGAGCTGGCCGCGCGCCCGCGCCTTGCCGACCAGGGAGACGTTGAGCGGTTCCAGGTACTCGGGGAAGATCGTGACGACGTCGAGACGCATCAGGCGTCTTCCCCGTTCACGCCCTCGGCCGGGTCGCCGTCGGCGTCCCCGTCGGAGTCCGCTTCCCCGGCTTCCTCGTCCCGGGTGGAGACGACGATCGCCTCGCGCTCGTCGATGAGACCGGGCGGCGGGGTGATGACGCAGCGCTGCTCGTCGAGGTCGATCTCGGCGACGATCTCCTCGACGAAGGGGATCATCACCTCGGTGCCGTCCGGCCGCTCGACGATGAACAGGTCCTGCGAGGGCAGGTGCGAGATCTCGGTGATCCGGCCGATCACGGTGCCGTCTTCGAGGACGACGTCGAGGTCCATCAGCTGGTGGTCGTAGTACTCGTCGTCCTCGGCCGGCAGCTCCGCCGGGTCCACGTCGGCGATGAGCAGGATGTTGCGCAGCGCCTCGGCGCCGGTGCGGTCCTTGACCCCGGCGAAGCGCAGCATCAGCCTGCCGCTGTGCACCCGGCCCGTCTCGACCGTCAGCGGTCCCGCCGACGCCGGGTCGGTCCGGAGCACGGCGCCGGGTCCGAGCCGCAGCTCGGGCTCGTCGGTCCGCACCTCGACGGTGACCTCACCCTTGATCCCGTGGGCGCGGCCGATCCGCGCGACTACCAGCTCCACTGCATTTTCTCCTGTTCAGACGACGACGGGCCGGGGCGGGCGTATGCCCTCCCCGGCCCGTGCCGGTGATTCAACTGCTCAGCGGACCTGGTCCACGTCGACGAGGTCGACGCGGATCCCCCGGCCGCCGATGGCGCCCACGACGGTACGCAGAGCACGTGCGGTGCGGCCGTTGCGGCCGATCACCTTGCCGAGGTCGTCGGGGTGGACCCGAACCTCCAGCACCTGCCCGCGGCGCAGGTTGCGCGAGGCGACCTGCACTTCGTCGGGGTTGTCCACGATGCCCTTCACGAGGTGCTCAAGAGCCTCCTCGAGCATGCTCAGGCCTCGGTCGACTCGGCGGTCTCGGCCTCAGCCTCGTCCGCCTTCTTGTCGGCCTTCTTCGCCTTCTGGGTAATGGCTTCGCCCTTGCCCTCGCCGATGCCCTCGAGGGCCTTGGCGAACTCGTCGAAGGAGCGACGCTTGTTCTCCTTCGTCGCCGGCTGCAGCAGCGGCGCGGGGGCCGGGAGGCCCTTGTGCGCCTGCCAGTCACCGGTGAGCTTCAGGATGGCGAGCACAGCCTCGGTGGGCTGGGCGCCGACCGACAGCCAGTACTGCGCACGCTCGGCGTTGACCTCGATGCGCGACGGGTTGTACGTCGGGTGGTAGATACCGATCTCTTCGATCGCGCGACCGTCCCGACGGGTACGGGCGTCGGCGACGACGATGCGGTAGTGCGGCTGGCGAATCTTGCCGAGGCGCTTGAGCTTGATCTTGACTGCCACTGGAGTGGTGTCTCCTGAACTTGACGTGGTTGGGCACATGAGATGCCACGTGGGGTTGCGGTACTCGGGTGCCCGATGGACGCGTCAGCCGGAGGAGAGAGGGGTCCTATGCGACTGTCGAGTACAGCTGTCCATTGTGCCACACGCCCGCGGCGCGCTCGGCCGGGAGGTCGCGCAGCTCACCCGCCGGGTCAGGAGGCCACCGCGATGGCCACTTCGGGGATGCGGAAGGGCTTCATGCAGCCTCCGCACACGATCGGGGCCTGGGCCAGCACGGACGGGACCACGCGCACGTTGCGCCCGCAGTCGCAGACCGCCTTGACGCGCACTCCGCCGCCGGAGGACCCGTGCCGGGCGGCCGGTCCGCGGAAGCTGCGCTTGGTGTCGGCGGCCGTGGCGACCGTGTGGGCCCTCAGCGCGCGCTGGAGGTGCTCCATGGTGGGGCGGTAGCGCTTCTTCGCCTCGGGATTGAGCGAGACCAGGGAGAAGCCGCTGCTCGCGTGCGGCTCGTCGGTGTGGTCCAGCCCCATCTCCTCGGCGATCGCGAGGAACCTGCGGTTGTGGTAGCGGCCGGCGCGCGAAGTGTCACGCACTCCGCGGGCTGCGGCGATGCCGTGGACTGCCTCGTGCAGCAGTCGCTCGAAGGAGAGTTCGGCGCCGCAGGCGGACGAGGACTCTCCGATCAGGGACTCGGGCGCGGCAAGGTCAGGCAGCTCGGGGTGGTACCGCTGAATATCGGCCCACGCCTGCGCCAGCTCTGCGGCGAGAACAGGTGGTGTCGTGCTCACGTCGTGACAACGAGCCGGGGTGCCCCGGTGTTCCGATTCCGGGCCATTCCAAATTTTTTGCACGTACCAGTCAGTTCAGTCTCATGCGTCCCGACGAGGACGGGTGCGCATATCTCAGGAGGAGTCGGTACGTAGTGAGGCCCACCAGCAGGCCACGACGGGCACAGCCCCGGCGTGCGGCAGGTGCCGCGCGCCGGGGCGTGAGAGCCGTCAGCCGCAGCGGCTAGTACGAGCGCGCGACGATCGCGAGGTTACCGGGGGCGTCGTCCGCCTGCGGAACCGACCCGTCCTCGGCGATCAGGCAGCGTACGGACACGGCCTGCTCGGCGAGCTTCGCCTCGCCCTCGGGGCCGAGGTCGGCCCACGGGATCCGCGCCCAGCCACCGGCGATGGCGGCCTCGGCGGCCTCCTCGATGGTCGAGACGTCGGACGTACGGGCGATGCGGCGCTCGCGGGACTCGCGCAGCAGCTGCTCCTGGTCCTCCTCCAGCACCTTGGGCAGCAGGGCGGCGAGGTCGGAGATCTGCACGGCCTCCTTGCCGCCCGGGATCCGGCGGGCCAGCATCGCGGTGCCGGCCTCCAGGTCGCGGGGGCCGATCTCGACGCGGACCGGTACGCCCTTGAGCTCCCAGTCCACGGCGCGGCGGCCGAAGGGGGTGTCGACGCGGTCGTCGACGAACACCCGCAGGCCCGCGGCCTTGAGCTGGGCGCCCAGCTCGCGGACCTTCGCCACGGCCTCGTCGCCCTTGATCGCCATGACGACGACCTGGACGTGCGCGAGGCGCGGCGGGACCCGCAGGCCGTTGTCGTCGCCGTGCGACATGATCAGGCCGCCGACCATGCGGGTCGAGACGCCCCACGAGGTCTGCCAGACGAGCTCCTGCTTGCCTTCCTTCGACAGGTACTGCGTGTTGAAGGCCTTGGCGAAGTTGGTGCCGAGCTCGTGGCTGGTGCCGAGCTGCAGGGCCTTGCCGTCGCCCATCATGCCCTCGAGGGTGAGGGTGTTGATGGCGCCGGCGAAGCGCTCCTTGGCGGTCTTGCGGCCGAGCACGACGTCGATGCCGAGCACGTTGGTCATGAAGTCGCCGTAGACGTCCGTGTGGATGCGTGCGGCGTAGTCGCGGGCGTCCTCGTACGTGGTGTGGGCCGTGTGGCCCTCCTGCCAGAGGAACTCGCTCGTACGGAGGAAGATGCGCGGGCGCATCTCCCAGCGGACCACGTTCGCCCACTGGTTGATCAGCAGGGGCAGGTCGCGGTAGCTCTGGACCCACTTGGAGAAGTAGTCGTTGATGATCGTCTCGGAGGTGGGGCGGACGACGATCGGCTCGTCCAGCTCCTTGCCGCCGCCGTGCGTGACGACCGCGAGCTCGGGGGCGAAGCCCTCGACGTGCTCCGCTTCCTTCGTCAGGTACGACTGCGGGATGAACAGCGGGAAGTACGCGTTCTGGGCGCCCGCGTCCTTGATGCGCGCGTCCATCTCCTGCTGCATCCGCTCCCACAGGCCGTAGCCGTACGGCCGGATGACCATCGTGCCGCGGACCGGACCGTTGTCGGCCAGCTCGGCCTTGTTGATCAGATCCTGGTACCAGCGGGGAAAATCCTCCGCCTGGGGGGTGAGAACGGGTGCCTTTGCCATGGCGCGAATGGTACGGCGCCCGGAGTGCCGAACGTGAATCGGGTGCGAATCGGGTGGCGCACTCCTCTGGACGCGGGGGCGAATCGGGAGTTCTCTGGCAACGGGGGCAAGGGGGCGACACGGAATCAGGAGCGCTCTTTCGATGACACCGACGCCGACGGCGACGCTTGTCGCGCGGGACTGGGCGGAGATCCAGGAACGGATGCTGGTACCGCTGTACGAGGCGGTCTACGACCGGCTGGAGGTCGGGCCGGGAGACCGGCTGCTCGGCCTCGACTGCGGGGCCGGGCTGGCCCTTCTGCTGGCCTCGGGCCGGGGAGCCCTGGCCACGGGTGTGGAGACGGATCCGGCACGCCGCACGCTGGCCCGGGAGCGCCTCCTGGAGGTCCTCGCGGCCCCGCCCGCGCCCGCGGTTCCCTACGACGTCCTACTAGCCTTCTCGCCCGCTCCGGGCGCCCTGGCGGCGGCCCTGCCGGCGCTGCGCCGGCCCGGCGGCGCGGTGGTGCTGGCCGACTGGGGTCCGGCGGAGCGGTGCACCGTGCCCTCGGTCCTGGGCGGCGGGCCGGCGCCGCGGGACCTGGACGCGATGGCGGCCGAGGCCGGGCTGGTGCCGGACGGATCGGGGCGGGTGTTCTGCCCGTTCGGGTACGCCGACGTGGACAGCGCGGTGCGCGGGCTGCTGTCGACCGGGTTGTACGAGTGCTCGGACCCGGTCCAGGTGGAGAAGGAGCTGGCGGAGGCCCTTCACCCGTACGAGCGGGGTGACGGGGCCGTCTGGCTCCCGAACATCTTCCGGTACGTCATCGCCCGGACGGCGTAACCGGCGCAGGCGGCGTGACGGGCGCCGTGCGGGGCCGCGGACCGGCCCCGCACGGCCCTCGCTCGTGCGGCGCTCACTTGTGGAGGCGGGGGATCCCCGCGGCGGCGTAGGCGGCCGCTTCGTCCAGGGTCTCGTTGGCCATCAGGGCGTCCGCGAGGGCGTCCAGCTTGTCGCGGTTCTCGCGCAGGAGGAGGCAGGCCTTCTCGTAGCACTCGTCGACGATCCGGCGCATCTCGTGGTCCACCGCGTCGAGGGTGGCGGGGGCCGCGGAGAGGCCGTAGGGGCTCTGTCCGTCCGAGGGGATGGCGGTGAGCCGGCCGATGCGCTGGCTCATGCCCCAGCGGCCGACCATGCCCCGGGCGATGTTGGTGACCTGTTCGAGGTCGTTCTCCGCGCCCGTGGTGATGACGTCGTAGACGGTGTGCTCGGCCGCCATGCCGCCCAGCGCTCCGATGATGCGGCCGCGCAGGTACTCCTCCGTGTAGGCGTACCGGTCCGCCTCCGGCGTGGAGAGGGTGACGCCGAGCGCACGGCCGCGCGGGACGATGGTGATCTTGCGGACCGGGTCGGCGCCCGGCTGGAGCATGCCCAGCAAGGCGTGGCCGCTCTCGTGGTACGCGGTGCGGCGGCGGTCCTCCTCCGACATGACCAGCGGCCGTTCCGCGCCCAGCTGGACCTTTTCCAGCGCGTCGGAGAGGTCCGACTGGGTGACTTCCTTCTGCTGGCGCTTCACGGCGAGCAGGGCGGCCTCGTTGGCGAGGTTGGCCAACTCCGCTCCGGTCATGCCCGGCGTCGTGCGGGCCACTTGGGCGAGGTCGACGCCGACGGCGAGCGGGATGTCCCTGGTGTGGATCCGCAGGATGGCTTCGCGGCCGCTCTTGTCGGGCGGGGAGACGACGACGGTGCGGTCGAAGCGGCCCGGCCGGGTGAGCGCCGGGTCCAGGACGTCGGCCCGGTTGGTCGCGGCGAGGACGACCACGCCTTCGGAGCCGGAGAAGCCGTCCATCTCGGTGAGGATCTGGTTCAGGGTCTGCTCGCGCTCGTCGTGGCCGCCCATGCCCGCGCCGCCGCCGCGCACCCGCCCGATGGTGTCGATCTCGTCGATGAAGACGATGGCGGGGGCCACTTTGCGGGCCTCTGAGAAGAGTTCGCGCACCCGGGACGCGCCGACGCCGACGATCATCTCGATGAACTCGGAGGCGGAGGCGGAGAAGAACGGCACCCCGGCCTCACCCGCGAGGGCGCGCGCGAGCAGGGTCTTGCCGGTTCCGGGCGGGCCGGCGAGCAGGACGCCGCCGGGCATGCGGGCGCCCATCTTTCGGTACTCGTCCGGGTTCTTGAGGAAGTCCACGACGTCGTTGAGCTCGCCCTCGACCTCGTCGATGCCGGCCACGTCCTCGAAGGTCGTGCGCTTGGCGCCCTCCAGCTCGACCGGCTTGGGCGGCGTCTTGCGCCCCAACCCGCCCATGCCGCCGCCCATCGCCGATCCCATCCGGCGGGCGATGACCACCCACAGGAGGACCAGCAGCAGCATCGGGGCCAGGGAGATCAGCAGATTGGCCAGGAAGCTGCGCTGCACGACGACCGGGGAGGCGGTGACGACGACGTTCTGCTTGGTGAGGTTGGCCCACAGGTCGTCGTCGGCGAAGGCGGGGCGCTGGGAGACGAACTTCTTGTAGGTGCCCTTGTCGCCGTCCGGCTTGGGCTGTTCGGTCTTCAGCTCGCCCTGGATCGCGTCGCCCTTGGCGTAGATCTTCGAGACGTTGCCGTTCGCGACCTGCTTGCTGAACTCGGTGTACGAGATGGTCGGCTCGTCGCCCTCGTTGAAGAAGGACAGCACCAGGTTGGTGATCAGGTAGACGATCAGGGCGGTGAGGATCAGGCCGCGCCAGCCGCCGGGCATCCGCTTCTTCGGCGGCGGAGCGGGGGGTGCGCCTTCGGAGCGCCAGGGCGTATCGGCCCGGTCGCGGGGCGGTACGGGGGTGGGGCTGGGCACGTAGGCCTCCTTCTGCCGTCCTCCCGGCTGACCATAAGCGACAAACCGGACCATCGCCCCTGGCGGCGGGCCACACGGCGAAGCCCCGGCCGGAGTGGTCCGGCCGGGGCTCGCGTGGCTCCGTACTACTCCTTCGCGTACCGCTACTTCATGAACTTCTTGAACTCGTCCGGGAGGTCGAACTCATTGGCGGACTGACCGGACTGGGCGCCGGTCGGAAGGCCGAACGGGTTGCCGCCGGCGGCGGGCTCGATCGCCTCCGGACCGGCCTCGCGGCGCGCGGCTGCCGCGGCCTCTTCTTCCTTGCGCTTCATCGGGTTGCCGCTCTTGCGCTTGCCCTTGGCCTGCTTGACCTGCTTCTTCTGCCGGCCGGGTCCGCCGCCCATCCCGGGGATGCCGGGCATGCCCGGCATGCCACCGCCCTGGGCCATGCGGGACATCATCTTGCGGGCCTCGAAGAACCGCTCGACGAGCGACTTGACGGCGCTGACCTCGGTGCCGGAGCCCTTGGCGATACGGGCGCGGCGCGAGCCGTTGATGAGGTGCGGGTCCTGGCGCTCGGCCGGGGTCATCGACTTGATGATCGCGGCGGTGCGGTCCACGTCGCGCTCGTCGATGTTGTTGATCTGGTCCTTGATCTGCCCCATGCCCGGGAGCATGCCGAGCAGCTTGGAGATCGAGCCCATCTTGCGGACCTGCTCCATCTGGGACAGGAAGTCGTCGAGCGTGAACTCCTTCGGGCCCTTCTGGAGCTTGGCCGCCATCTTCTCGGCTTCGGCCTGGCTGAAGGTCTTCTCGGCCTGCTCGATCAGGGTGAGCATGTCACCCATGTCGAGGATCCGGCCCGCCATGCGGTCCGGGTGGAAGGCGTCGAACTCGTCGAGCTTCTCGCCGTTCGAGGCGAACATGATCTGCTTGCCGGTGACGTGCGCGATGGACAGCGCGGCGCCGCCTCGCGCGTCGCCGTCGAGCTTGGAGAGCACGACGCCGTCGAAGCCGACGCCGTCGCGGAAGGCCTCGGCGGTGTTGACCGCGTCCTGGCCGATCATGGCGTCGACGACGAAGAGGATCTCGTCCGGGCTGACGGCGTCGCGGATGTCCGCGGCCTGCTGCATCAGCTCCTGGTCGATGCCGAGGCGGCCGGCGGTGTCGACGACGACCACGTCGTACTGCTTGGTGCGCGCGTACTCGATGGAGTCCTTGGCGACCTGGACCGGGTCACCGACGCCGTTGCCCGGCGAGGGGGCGTAGACGGCCACGCCGGCCCGCTCGGCCACGACCGAGAGCTGGTTGACGGCGTTGGGGCGCTGGAGGTCGCAGGCGACGAGGAGCGGGGTGTGGCCCTGCCCCTTCAGCCACAGGCCGAGCTTTCCGGCGAGGGTGGTCTTACCGGCACCCTGGAGGCCGGCGAGCATGATCACCGTGGGCGCGGTCTTGGCGAAGCGCAGCCGCCGGGTCTCGCCGCCGAGGATCGAGACCAGCTCGTCGTTGACGATCTTGAGGACCTGCTGGCCCGGGTTCAGGGCCTTGGAGACCTCTTCGCCGCGGGCGCGCTCCTTGACGTTCGCGATGAAGGAACGGACGACGGGGAGGGCGACGTCGGCCTCGAGGAGGGCGATACGGATTTCCCGCGCCGCAGCGTCGATGTCCTGCTCGGAGAGGCGGCCTTTGCCCCGGAGGGACTTGAAGGTCGCGCTGAGGCGGTCGGAAAGCGTATCGAACACGGTGGTCGCGATTCCTCGGGTCGGGGGCGTGTGGTCGTCCCCCAGGGTATCGGGCCGCGCCACCCCCTTGGCCCTGCGGGCGGCATTCCCCCTCCGGGAGCCCGGCGCCCCGACGGAGCCGCTGCGCGGCCGGAGTCCCCTACCGCCCTTCGCCCGTTCCCCGGGGCTCCGCCCCGGACCCCGCGCCTCGCACGCCGGCGGGGCTATTTGCAGCCCCACCGGCGTGTGAGGCGTTTCGGGAAGGGGCGGGGTGGGGGAAGGCTCCGCGCAGCGGCTGCCGGGCTACGTCAGGGCAGCCTGGACCGCCCCGGCCAGGGTGGCCGCGGCGGCCGGATCCAGTGGTTTGCCCTCCACCGTGGTGACGTACAGCGTGTCCACCGCGTTGGCGCCGAGCGTCGACACGTGCGCGCTGCGGACCCTGACCCCGGAGGACTCCAGCGCGCGCCCGATCCGGTGCAGCAGCCCGACCGCGTCGGGCGCCCGCACCTCCAGGACCGTGGCGAGCGAGGAGACCTCGGGCACCACCGTGACCCGGGGCGGCGGCGGGACCACCCCGCGCCGGCGCGGGTACGCCGCTTCGCGGTCCGCCAGCTTCGACGGGACGTCCAGCGAGCCGTCCAGGGCCCGCACCAGGTCGGTGCGCAGCCGCGCGGCCTCCGGCAGGGAGCCGTACTCCGCGGCCACCCGCCAGCGCAGGACCAGTACCTCGCCCAGCTGGTCCGGGAGCTCCATGGAGCGCAGGTCGGCCGCGCGCACGGTGAGCCGGTGCAGTGCCAGTACGCCGGCCGCCGCGGGCAGTACTCCCGGCTGGTCGGGGACGGCCACCACCAGTTCCACGCCGACCGCGTCCTCCTCCTGGCGGGCGTGCAGGGCCAGGACCGGCTCGCCGGTGCGCAGCGCCTCCACCGCGAGGCGCTCCTGCTCGGTGGTCGGGATCTCCAGCTCGGTCGCGGCCGGGGCGGCGCCGCGCAGCACGGCGGCGACCCGGTCGACCAGGTCGGCCACGAGGGAGCCGCGCCAGGCGCTCCAGGCCGCCGGGCCGGTGGCGAGCGCGTCGGCCTCCGTCAGCGCGTGCAGGATCTCCAGCGTGCCGGGCGAGCCGACCGCCTCGGCGACCGCCTTGACCGTGGCCGGGTCGTCCAGGTCCCGCCGCGTGGCGGTGTCGATCAGCAGCAGGTGGTGGCGTACGAGCACGGCCAGCACGGCCACGTCCTCCGGGTCGAAGCCCACCCGCAGTGCCATGTCGCGCGCGATCGTCTCCCCGGCCACCGAGTGGTCGCCGGGCCAGCCCTTGCCGATGTCGTGCAGCAGCGCGGCCATCAGGAGGAGGTCGGGGCGGCCCACCCGGCGGGTCAGCTCGGAGGCCCGCACGGCCGTCTCGACGAGGTGGCGGTCCACGGTCCAGGTGTGCACGGGGTTGCGCTGCGGCCGGCACCGCACCCGCTCCCAGTCGGGCAGCAGCTTCGTGATGATCCCCTCGGCCTCCAGGGCCTCCCACACGGCCACCGTCGGCTCCCCCGCGCCCAGCAGGGTCAGCAGCTGCTCCCGGGCCTCGGCCGGCCACGGCACGGGCAGCGGCTTCGCCTGCGCCGCGAGCCTGCGTACGGCGTGCAGCGAGACGGGCAGTCCGGCCTGGGCGGCGGCCGCGCCGAAGCGCAGGGGCAGCACCGGGTCCCGGTCGGGCCGCGCGGCCAGGGCCAGTACGGCCTCGCCGTCGGACTCGACGACGCCTTCGGCGAGCGGCGCCCGCTCCGGTACGGAGCTGCGGGTGCCGAGCAGTCCGCGGAGCCGGGGGCGGGCGGACCGCGCCCGGAGCACGCGCCCGACCTCGCGCCAGGTCACGTCACCGGCGTACGAGACCACCCGCGCGGCCTCGTACACCTCCCTGAGCAGGGCGTCGGCGTCGAGCAGACCGAGCTGCGCCGCCACCGGCGTCTGTTCCTGGAGGGAGAGCCGTTCGGTGGCGCGGCCGGTCACCAGGTGCAGCGCGTCCCGGGCGTCGAGCAGCCGGCGCCGTGCTTCGGCGAGGCCCTCGCGCGGGGCGTCGGCCAGCCAGGACGCGGCGACGGCCCGCAGCGCGGTGACGTCGCGCAGTCCCCCGCGGGCCTCCTTGAGGTCGGGTTCCAGCAGGAAGCGGAGCTCCCCCACGCGCTCGGCCCGCTCGCGGCACAGGGAGTGCAGCTGGGGCAGCCGTTTGGCGGCGTGGTTGCGCCAGTCCGCCAGGACGGAGGTGCGCAGTCCCGCGAGGAGCCCGGCGTCGCCCGCGACGGGCCGGGCGTCGAGCAGTCCGAGGTGCACCTTGAGGTCTTCGGCGGCGGTCTTGCGGGCTTCGCCGGGGGTGCGCACCGAGTGGTCGAGGGCGACGCCGAGGTCCCAGACGGGGTACCAGAGCCGGTCGGCCAGGGCGGCCAGCGCCCGCGGTTCGGCTTTGCCGTCGTGGAGCAGGACCAGGTCGAGGTCGCTGCGGGGGGAGAGTTCGGCGCGGCCGTAGCCGCCGACGGCGACGAGGGCGGCGCCCCGCACGCCCGTCTCCCGTACGGCGGTGGCGAACAGCGCCTTCAGCCAGTCGTCCGTCAGGGCCGCGAGGGCGGAACGCCGGGAAGGCCCGGACCGCGACTCCTCCTGGAGGAGTCGCAGCCGGGCCGCGGCGTACCCGCTGGGTCCCGAGTCGGCCGTGCTGCCGTCAGTGGTCTCTTCGACGCTCGTCACCCAGGGGTTCCAATCAGTGAGGGCCTGTCCGGTCAGTCGTGCCGGGCTCCCGTGCCCTGGCACGCACGCTCGCCGCGTTGTCGTCGGTCACCGACGCTCCGCGTCGATTCCCTCCTCCGCCTTGCGAGCGCACGCGCCAGGCCCCGCTCGCTTACCCGGCCCGACCGACCGGACAGGCCCTACAGCGCGTCAGCGCCGCGCTCGCCGGTGCGGACCCGGATGACCGAGTCCACGGGGATGCTCCACACCTTGCCGTCGCCGATCTTGCCGGTCTGGGCGGCGTCGACGACGATCCGCATCACGTCTTCCGCGTCGCCGTCCTCGACGAGCACCTCTATGCGGATCTTCGGGACGAGGTCCACGGTGTACTCGGCGCCCCGGTAGACCTCGGTGTGTCCGCGCTGGCGGCCGTAGCCGCTGGCCTCGGAGACGGTGAGTCCCTGGACTCCGAAGCGGTGCAGGGCTTCCTTGATCTCGTCCAGCCGGTGCGGCTTCACGATCGCGGTGATGAGCTTCATGCGTCAACCTTCTTGCTCGCGGCGGCAACAGGGGCGGGGACGGCGGTGCTCCGGGAGGAGGAGCCGCCGCCGGCTCCGCTGAAGTCGTAGGCGGTCTCGGCGTGTTCGACCTGGTCGATGCCGGAGACCTCGTCGTCCTCGGTGACCCGCATCCCGATCGTCTTGTCGAGGAGGAAGGCGAGTACCGCGGATGCCACGAGAGAGTAGGCCAGGACGGAGAAGACTCCGATCGCCTGCTTGCCGAGCTGCTCCAGGCCGCCGCCGTAGAAGAGGCCCGCCACGTCGGACTGGACCCCGCCGGTGGCGAAGAGGCCGACGAGCAGGGAACCGAGGACACCGCCGACGAGGTGGACTCCGATGACGTCGAGGGAGTCGTCGTAGCCGAACTTGTACTTCAGGCCGACGGCCATGGCGCACAGGACACCGGCGATGACGCCGATGGCGATCGCGCCGAGCGGGGAGACGGCGCCGCCGGAGGGGGTGATGGCGACGAGGCCCGCGACCGCGCCGGAGGCGGCGCCGAGGGTGGTGAAGGAGCCGTGGCGCAGCTTCTCGTAGCCGAGCCAGGCGAGCATGGCGGCGGCGGTGGCGACCTGGGTGTTGACGAACATGACCGCGCCGACGCCGTCGTCGTTGCCGAGCCAGGAGCCCGCGTTGAAGCCGAACCAGCCGAACCACAGCAGACCGGCGCCGAGCATCACGAGCGGGAGGCTGTGCGGGCGCATCGGGTCCTTCTTGAACCCGACGCGCTTGCCGATGACCAGGATCACGCCGAGGGCCGCGGCGCCCGCGTTGATGTGGACGGCGGTGCCGCCGGCGAAGTCGATGACCCCGAGCTCGAAGAGCCAGCCGCCGGCGCCCCACACCCAGTGGGCGACGGGGAAGTAGACGATGGTGACCCAGAGGGTGATGAAGAGGGCCCACGCGCTGAACTTGACGCGGTCGGCCAGGGCGCCGCTTATCAGCGCCGGGGTGATGATCGCGAACATCAGCTGGAAGACGGCGAAGACGTAGACGGGGATGGTGTACCCGTCCCACAGCTCGGTGATGCCGATGCCGCTGAGTCCCACGTAGTCGGAGGTCCAGCCGATGAGCGAGCCGGAGTCGGCGCCGAAGGCGAGGCTGAATCCGTAGAGGACCCAGAGGATCGTGACGATCCCGAGGCTGATGAAGCTCATCATCAGCATGTTGAGGCTGCTCTTGACGCGGACCATGCCTCCGTAGAAGAAGGCGAGTCCCGGGGTCATCAGCATGACCAGGGCGGAGCAGATGAGCATGAACCCGGTGTTCGCGGAAGACAGCGTGGGTGCGTCTGCCGCGAGGGTCGTGATGGCTGATGCCATCGGCGTCTCCTCGTCGTCGGTACGTTCGCGTGCGGGCGATCGTGAAAACCTGAGCGGCGCTGGTTCGTGAATCAGGCCTGAGGGTGTTCCGGCCCGGGGGCTGGCCGGTTATTGGCCCTGAGATTCGCGCAGGCCGGTTTCCGGCGGCGCCGCTGGGTGTTTCGCGTCGATGACGAAGAGGTCCGGCGTGTTACGCCTCCATGAACGAGTGGTTCATGGAGGCGCCGGTGGAAAACCCGGCCGCGGCGATGACCCGGGGAACCTGGCTGGGGGAGCCTGATCGGGCTTCACGGGGTGACTGCCGCGGCCGGGGGCCTGGGGGCGGCCGGGTGGCCGTCAGACGGCCTCCGCGGCCTCGGGGAGGCGGGAGGCGAGGTGGTCGGTCAGCCGCACCACGTCGGCGACGTCGCCGTACTCACGCGCGGCGGTGTCGACGGTCTTGCGCAGCCGGGTGTTGACCCGTTCGGACCGCACCTTTCCCGCCACGTCGAGGGCGCGGCCGACGAGGACGGTGGCCTGCTCGGGCTCGCGCTGGAGCAGGTGCACGGTGGCCATGCCGATGAGGTTGAGGGCGTAGGAGCGCTGGTGCTCCTCGTCCTTCTCGAAGAGCTCGACGGCGCGCCCCATGATCGGCTCGGCGAGGGAGGCGTACATGGGGCTGCGGCCCGCGACGTAGGCCAGGTCCCGGTAGGAGTGGGAGTTCTCGCCGTTGAGCTCGGCCTCGGAGAAGAAGCGGATCCAGTCGGGCTCGGGCTCGGCGTCGAAGCCGACGTCGGAGAAGGTGTCCTCGGCCATCCGCACGGCCCGCTTGCAGCGGCTGGGCTGGCCCATGTTGGCGTAGGCGCGGGCCTCCATCGCATACAGCATGGCCTGGGTACGGGGCCCCGCGCAGTCGCGGCTGCCGTACTGGGCCAGGTGGATCAGCTCCAGGGCGTCCTCGGGGCGGCCCAGGTGGATCATCTGGCGGCTCATGCTGGAGAGGATGTACGAGCCCAGGGGCTTGTCCCCGCCCTCCTTCGCGGCGTGCAGCGCGAGGACGAAGTACTTCTGCGCGGTGGGGTGCAGGCCTATGTCGTAGCTCATCCAGCCGGCGAGTTCGGCGAGCTCGGCGGCGACCTTGAAGAGCCGCTTCATGACCGGGGCCGGGTGGTTCTCCTGGAGCAGGTCGGTGACCTCGTGGAGCTGGCCCACGACGGCCTTGCGGCGCAGTCCGCCGCCGCACTGGGCGTCCCACTGGCGGAACATCACGGTGGTGGCTTCGAGGAGGTCCACCTCGGGTTCGGAGAGCCGGGGCGGCCGGTGGCCGCTCAGGGCGCCCGCCGGCCCCGCCTCCCGGGGTCCCGGGTCGGCGGCCGGAACCGGTACGAGCCAGCGCTGCATGGGCTCGATGAGGGCGGGACCGGCGGACAGGGCGAGCGAGGTCCCGAGGAAGCCGCGGCGGGCCAGCATCAGGTCGCTGCGGGAGAACTCGCCGAGCAGCTCGATGGTCTGCGGGCCGGCCCAGGGCAGGTCGACGCCGGAGACCGAGGGGGTCTGGTGGGCGGTGCGCAGGCCGAGGTGCTCGATGGCGACGACGGATCCGAAGCGCTCGGAGAAGAGCTCGGACAGGATCCTCGGGACGGGCTCGCGGGGCTGTTCGCCGTCGAGCCAGCGGCGGACCCGGGAGGTGTCGGTGCTGATGTGGTGGGCGCCCATCTGGCGGGCGCGGCGGTTGACCTGGCGGGCGAGCTCGCCCTTGGACCAGCCGCTGCGGACGAACCACGACGTCAGCTGCTCGTTGCGGACGGTGGCGTCCTGCGGGGAGTCCGATGCGGCATCTGTGTCCCGGTCCGGCATGCCGGACGACGACACGTCGGACTCCGCACTCGTTCCGCTTGCGCCGTTGCCGCTCACTGGAACGCCCCCATCCGTCAGTCTCTTCAACACGAAACCCAGTCGGGAAACGATCTTCACAGGTCCTTCACGCCATGCCTCCGGCATACCCGCGAACCCGTCTTCCTTCGCGCTTCGTGCACCGAAAGTAATCCTACGATCACCCCTCCGGCGAGGTCGATCCCGGAAACGCCACCATTCGCCACCCCTTCGAATGAACTCGCCACCCGCCAGGCGCGATTCACTTGACACGAAGGCGGAACCGATCGGTTGGACAGGAGCGCGCCGGGGCGCGCGCGGCGAGGAGTGCGCCGGGCATCCCGGCAGCCAACGCAACCAGCCGATGTCGTAACCACCGGCACGTCCGACCCGTTGGAGGGGGCATGGGCATGGGCTTCACGATCGGCGGCAGCCGCGGCACCAAGGAGTTCCGTTCCGGCGCTCGGCGCCGCGGCCGGACGTCGGAGTGCACGACGGTGGCGGAGTACACCGGACTCTGGGGCTGGGACGTGGTCCCCGGCGCCCGGGCCGCGGGGCCCTCCCGCGACTGTTCCTGCGGTCATACGAGTTGTGGTGCGCCGGGGGCGCATCCGCTGGCCCTCGCTCCGACCGTCCCGGCCGGCGCCACCCTCGACGAGGTCACCGAGACCTGGAGCGGGTACCCGGGCGCCGCGGTACTGCTCCCCGTCGGCCGCTCCTTCGACGTCATCGAGGTGGCCGAGGAGGCCGGGCGGCGGGCGCTGGTCCGGCTGGAGCGGATGGGCCTGCCGCTCGGCCCGGTGACCGCGACCCCGGACGGCCGGGCCCGGTTCTTCGTCGCCCCGGGGGCGGCGGCCGGGCTGCCGCAGCTGCTGTACCGGATGGGCTGGGACGACGCCGGTCTCGATCTGCGCGCGCTGGGCCAGGGCTCCTACGTCACCGCCCCGCCCTCGGACTTCGCGGGCCTCGGCCCGGTGAGCTGGATGCGTCCGCCGGCTCTGGACTCGGCCGGGGATCCCCCGCAGGCCCGCCTCCTGCTGGGCACCCTCGCCTACCTCTGCCACCGGCTGCGCCGCGCCTAGCTCCGCACCTGGCTCCGCCCGTGCACCTGCCCGCGGCCCCGCCCATGGCAATGCCCCCGGGTCCTGGGGACCTCGGGGGCACTGGCCGGCGTAGGAGCGTCGGGCGCGGTCAGTCGCCGATCAGGGCGTCGACGAAGGCCTCCGGCTCGAAGGGCGCCAGGTCGTCCGCGCCCTCGCCGAGGCCGACGAGCTTGACCGGGACGCCGAGCTCGCGCTGGACGGCGATGACGATGCCGCCCTTGGCGGTGCCGTCGAGCTTGGTCAGCACGATGCCGGTGATGTCCACGACCTCCGCGAAGACCCGGGCCTGGGTCAGGCCGTTCTGCCCGGTGGTGGCGTCCAGGACCAGCAGGATCTCGTCGAGCGGACCGTGCTTCTCCACGACGCGCTTGACCTTGCCGAGCTCGTCCATCAGGCCGGTCTTGGTGTGCAGGCGGCCCGCCGTGTCGATGAGCACCACGTCGGCGCCCTGGGCGATGCCCTCCTTGACCGCGTCGTAGGCGATCGAGGCCGGGTCACCACCCTCGGGTCCGCGCACGGTGCGCGCCCCGACCCGGTCGCCCCAGGTCTGGAGCTGGTCGGCGGCGGCGGCGCGGAAGGTGTCCGCCGCGCCGAGCACGACGCTGCGGCCGTCGGCGACGAGCACGCGGGCGAGCTTGCCGGTGGTGGTGGTCTTGCCGGTGCCGTTCACGCCGACGACCATGATGACGGCGGGGGTGTCCACGCCGCTCTCGGTTTTCACGGCGCGGTCGAAGTCGGTACCGAGGAGCGCGACCAGCTCCTCCTTCAGCAGGGCGCGCAGATCGGCGGGGGTGCGGGTGCCGAGCACCTTGACCCGCTCGCGGAGCCGGTCCACCAGTTCCTGGGTCGGAGCGACACCGACGTCGGCGATGAGGAGGGTCTCCTCGATCTCCTCCCAGGTGTCCTCGTCGAGGTGCTCGCGGGAGAGCAGCGTGAGCAGTCCCTTGCCGAGCGTGTTCTGCGACCGGGCGAGGCGGGCGCGCAGCCGGACCAGGCGGCCGGCGGTGGGCTCGGGCACCTCGATCTCGGGCGCGGCCGGAACCTCGGCGACGGGGGCTTCGGGCTCCGCGACCGGGGCCTCGGCCTCGGGCAGCACGACCTCTTCGATCGTGCGGCGCGGCTCTTCCGCCGTCGGTGCGGCGTCCTCCCCCACCTGCGGCTCGGCGGGCGGGGCAGTGATGGTCGGCGTGCTGGGCGGGGCCGTGGGGGGCAGCTGCTTCTTCTTGCGGCTGCTGACCACGAGCCCGCTGATCGCACCGACCGCGACCAGGGCGATGACTACGGCAAGGATGAGGATTTCCATAACCAGCCCAGTATCGGCCACGCGCACCCCGGGGCGGGGACCCTGGAGGTTCATACCGGGCCGTAAGCCTCTGTTTGTGGTTTTTGCGGCAAATCTACGATGATGAGCAGCCCCCCATCACACCCCCGCCTCCCCCACGGAGTACACCTATGCCTGCCGAGACCGCCGTCGAGTCGCGCGGCCTGGAGCCCGTCCCGGACGCCGAGCGCCGCGGCCGGGTCCGCGAGCTCGTCCCGACCTGGGTCGCCGCCAACATCAGCGTGCTGCTGCTGACCATGGGCGCCGGTCTCGTCATCTTCAACAAGCTGAACATCTGGCAGGTGCTCGTCGTCGCGATCGCCGCGCCCGTGGTCTCCTACGGGCTCGTGGGGCTCATATCCATCGCGGGCAAGCGCGGCGGCTCCCCCGGCATGGCGCTCTCCCGGGCCGTCTTCGGCCAGCGCGGGAACCTCTTCCCCGGCGCCCTGATCTGGGTCGCCCGGTGGGGCTGGGAGACCATCAACGCGGTCAGCGGCGCCTACGCCGTCCTGACCGTCCTCGACCTGGTCTTCGGAGTGAAGAAGAACACCACCCTGATCGTCGTCACCCTGCTCTTCTTCGTCGGCTGCACCTTCCTGGTCTCCGGCCTCGGCATCAACGCGCTGCGCGTCTGCTCCAAGTGGTCCACGTACCTCTTCGGCGCGTTCAGCGTGCTCGTGCTGGGCTACCTGATCGCCGAGACCGACTGGTCCGCCGTCTTCGCCAAGCCCGCCGGCTCCACCGCGATGATGATCGCGGGCATCGGCACCATCGCGGCCGGCGGCATCAGCTGGGTTCCCTCCGGCCCGGACTTCACCCGCTACCTTCCCCGTACCGCCTCCGCCCGGGGCATGGTCGGCGCGACCATCAGCGGCGCGGCCGTCGTCGTGATCCCGATGGTGCTCATGGGCGCGGTGATGGCCGTCGCCACCCCCGACCTGGCCACGGCGCAGGACCCGGTGTCCTTCATCGGCGAACTGCTGCCGACTTGGATCGCGGTCCCGTACCTGCTGATCGCGCTCGTCGGCATGCTGCTCATCAACTCGATGTCCATGTACTCGGCGGGCTTCACCGCCCAGACCCTCGGCATCAAGGTCCCGCGTGCGGCGGCGGTCAGCGTCAACGCCGTCATCAGCCTGGTCTTCGGCTTCCTGCTGATGGTGGTCGCCACCAGCTTCTTCGGTTCGTTCATCTCCTTCCTGACCCTGCTGGCCGTGGCCTTCTCCGCCTGGATCGGCGTCTTCGGCGTGGACATGCTGCGCCGCCCCTCCTACGACGGGGCCGCGCTGCTGGACACCACGCGGAGCAGCGCCTACTGGTACCGGGGCGGTTTCGCCTGGCAGGCCATGACCGCCTGGGGCCTGGCCCTGGCGGTGGGCCTGCTGTTCACGAAGGTCGACTGGTTCAGCGGCCCGCTGGCCACCACCTGGATCGGGCAGAACGGCCTGGGCTGGGCGGCGGGCATCGTCACCTCGGCCGTGCTGTACGCGGTCCTGCCGCGCACGCCGGCGACTCCGGCGGCTCCGGCTCCGCAGGCCCCGGCGGACGAGCGGGTCCCCGCCGGATCCCTG
The DNA here is from genome assembly GCF_026343255.1 of Streptomyces sp. NBC_00086. Taxonomy (NCBI): domain Bacteria; kingdom Bacillati; phylum Actinomycetota; class Actinomycetes; order Kitasatosporales; family Streptomycetaceae; genus Streptomyces; species Streptomyces sp. NBC_00086. Next base: position 2,289,882 of record NZ_JAPELZ010000001.1, read on the forward strand.
TCCAACTGACGCCACGTCAGCTAACGTCCCCCTTCGCCCGCCCACCCACCTCCGGCGAAGGGGGACTTCTCCATGCCCATCACCGTGGCCCGGTTCAACCTCATCGACCCGAACGGCACTCCGGAAACCCTCTCCGCCCGCTACAAGGCCGCGCTGGAGATGGCGAAGTACGCGGACGACCGCGGGATCGACACCATCCAGACCGAGGAGCACCACGGCACCGACAACAACTGGCTGCCCTCCCCCTTCGCCTTCGCGGGCGCGGTCTTCGGCGCCACCCGCCGGATCGCGGTCACCGTCTCGGCGATCATCGGCCCGCTGTACGACCCGCTGAAGGTCGCCGAGGACATCGCCGTACTGGACCTGCTCAGCGGCGGCCGCCTCGTCACGGTGGCCGGCATCGGCTACCGGCCCGAGGAGTACGAGCAGCACGGCGTGGAGTGGGGCCGGCGCGGCAAGCTCCAGGACGAGCTGCTGGAGACCCTGCTCAAGGCCTGGACCGGCGAGCCGTTCGAGTTCCGCGGCCGTACCGTACGGGTCACCCCGCGGCCCTTCACCCAGCCGCACCCGCTGCTCCTGGTCGGCGGCAGCTCGGAGGCGGCGGCCCGCCGGGCGGCCCGCCTGGGGCTGCCGTTCTTCCCGAGCGCGCACCTGCCCGAGCTGGAGGCGTACTACCACGCGAAGCTCGCGGAGTACGGCACGGAGGGCTTCTGCATGATGCCGGCGGCCGAGACCCCGCTGCTGCACATCGCGGAGGACCCGGACCGGGCGTGGGACCAGTACGGCGAGCGGTTCCTGCACGAGGCCGGGATGTACGCCTCCTGGCAGTCCAAGGACATCCGCAGCGCCGTACGGTCGGGTGCGCACACGGTGGAGGAGCTGCGCGCCGAGGGCGTGTACCGCATCCTGACCCCGGACGAGGCGGTCGCGTACGCCCGCGGCGCCGGCGAGGCCGGGAACCTGGTGCTGCACCCGCTGTGCGGCGGGATGCCCGTGGACGAGGGCTGGCGGAGCCTGCAGCTCCTGTGCGAACAGGTGCTGCCCCGCCTCAAGGACTGAGACGGGGCAGTACCCGCTGCGGGAGGAGAGGGGCTGTTGGCGGGGTCGGTCAGCCCATCTCCTCCAACGCCTTGCCCTTGGTCTCCGGCACCCACTTGAGGATGAACGGGATCGAGAGCACGGCGAAGACCGCGTAGATGACGTACGCCCCGGACAGGTTCCAGTCCGAGAGCGTCGGGAACGAGACGGTGATGACCCAGTTGGCGATCCACTGGGCGGCGGCCGCCACGCCGAGGGCCGCGGCGCGGATGCGGCCCGGGAACATCTCGCCGAGCAGGACCCAGACCACCACGCCCCAGGACAGGGCGAAGAAGAGCACGAAGCAGTTGGCCGCGATGAGGGCCACGAGCCCCTGGGCGTGCGGGAGGGCGATGTCGCCACCGCTGGTGTCCTTGTAGGAGAAGGCCCACGCGGCGAGCGCGAGGGAGATCGCCATGCCCACGGACCCGATGAGCGCGAGGGGCTTGCGGCCGATGCGGTCCACGAAGACCATCGCGATCACCGTACCGATGATGTTCACGACGGAGGTCTCGAAGGAGTACAGGAACGAGGAGCTCGGGTCGATGCCGACCGACTGCCACAGCGAGGAGCTGTAGTAGAAGATCACGTTGATGCCGACGAGCTGCTGGAAGACGGAGAGGCCGATGCCGATCCAGACGATCGGCAGGAAGCCGAAGCGGCCGCCGAGGAGGTCCTTGAAGGTGGACTTCTGCTCCGAATGGATGGCGCTGTCGATCTCGCGGACGCGGGCGTCGGCGTCGATGCCCTCGCCCTCGACCTCGCGCAGGACCGTCTTGGCCTTCTCCATGCGGCCCGCCGAGACGAGGAAGCGCGGGGACTCGGGAATGGCGAAGGAGAGCAGGCCGTAGAGCACGGCCGGGACGACCATGACGCCGAGCATCCACTGCCAGGCTTCCAGGCCGCCGATCTTTCCGCGCTGGTCGCCGCCCGCGAGGTTGAGGATCCCCCAGTTGACGAGCTGGGAAATGGCGATTCCGATGACGATCGCGGCCTGCTGGAACGAGGCGAGCCGGCCGCGGTAGGCGGGCGGGGAGACCTCGGCGATGTAGGCCGGGCCGATCACCGAAGCCATGCCGATGCCGAAGCCGCCGATGACCCGCCAGAGCGCCAGGTCCCAAAGGGCGAACGGCAGGGCGGAGCCGATGGCACTGGCCGTGAAGAGGACGGCGGCGATCTGCATGCAGCGGATGCGGCCGATCCGGTCGGCGATCCGGCCGGCGGTGGCCGCGCCGAGGGCGCAGCCGATCAGCGCGGCCGCGATCACCTGGGCGAGCGTGCCGGAACCGACGTCGAAGCGGTCGCGGATGGCCTCGACGGCGCCGTTGATGACGGAGCTGTCGTAGCCGAAGAGGAATCCGCCCATCGCGGCGGCCGCGGTGATGAAGATGACGTGCCCGAGGTGGTCGGGCTGCGATACGTGGCCGCCGCCTGAGGCCTGGGGCGGCGTCGTCCTGCTGCTCAAGGTGCGCTCCTGCGTGCCGGCTGTGGTGACGGGCTGAGGGTGTGATCCCTCCCAGTGGCACACAGGTCAAGATCGGGCACCACCCGGAGGGGCCATCGGAGCGCACGTGCCCCGCATCGGCGCGGCCACACCCGGCCGGCCCGTCAGCGGAGGCGCTGGCTGATGACCTTCGAGACGCCGTCGCCCTGCATCGAGACCCCGTAGAGCGCGTCGGCGACCTCCATCGTCCGCTTCTGGTGCGTGATCACGATCAGCTGCGAGCTCTCCTGCAGCTCCTCCATGATCCGGATCAGCCGCTGGAGGTTGGTGTCGTCGAGGGCGGCCTCGACCTCGTCCATCACGTAGAACGGGCTGGGCCGCGCCTTGAAGATGGAGACCAGCAGGGCCACGGCGGTCAGCGAGCGCTCACCGCCCGAGAGCAGCGACAGCCGCTTGACCTTCTTGCCCGGCGGCCGGGCCTCGACGTCGACGCCCGTGGTCAGCATGTTGTCCGGATCCGTCAGGATCAGCCGGCCCTCGCCGCCGGGGAACAACCGCGAGAAGACCCCCTCGAACTGGCGGGCCGTATCGCGGTAGGCCTCCGTGAAGACCTCCTCGACCCGCTGGTCTACCTCCTTCACGACCTGAAGGAGGTCGGCTCTGGTCTTGCGCAGGTCCTCCAGCTGCTCGCTGAGGAACTTGTGCCGCTCCTCCAGCGCCGCGAACTCCTCCAGCGCCAGCGGGTTGACCTTGCCGAGCTGCTGGTAGGCCCGCTCGGCCGCCTTCAGCCGCTTCTCCTGCCGGGCGCGTACGAAGGGCTCCGGCCCGGCGTCGGGATCCGGGGCCTCCCCGTCCGCGGACGGGCTCGGCGGCACCGGCTGGTCGGGCCCGTACTCGGCGACCAGCCCCGCGGCCGCCATCCCGAACTCCTCCAGCGCACGGCTCTCCACCTGCTCGATCCGCATGCGCTTCTCGGCGCCGAGCACCTCGCCGCGGTGCACGGAGTCCGTGAGCTTGTCGAGCTCGCCCTTCAGGCCGCGGCCCAGTCCCCGGGCCTCGTCGAGCTCGCGCTCGCGCACGCCCTTCGCGTACTCGGCCGACGTGCGCTCCCCCACGGCGCGGGTCAGCGACACCTCGATGTGGGCGAGCAGCTGGCGGGCTCCGGCGGAGACGGCCGCGGCCACCTTCGCCTCGTACCGCAGCCGTTCCCGGCGGCGTTCGGCCCTGGCCCGGGCCTCCCGCTCGGCCCTGGCCCCGCGGTCGAGGGAATCGGCCCGGCCGGCGAGCCCCTTGACCCGCTCCTCATGGGTCCTGAGCTGCAGCCGGGCCTCCATCTCGGTCTGCCGTGCGTTCGCCCCGTCGGCCGCGAGCCGGTCCCTGCGCGAGGTGTCCGGCTCCTCTTCCGCGGGCATCTCCTCGGCGACGGCGAGCCGTTCCGCGCACTCCTCTACGTCGGCCAGCGCCTGCTCCAGCGCATCCTGCGCCGTGGCTGCGGCCGCGGCGGCGCGCTCGGCTTCGCCCAGCGCCCCCTTCGCCTGCCCGGCGAGCCGGCCGAGCTGCTGCGCGACCCCGGCCCGGGCCCGCTCGGCGGCCCGCCGGAGCTCCCCGAGCTCCTCGACCCGGGCCCCGGCCGCCACCCGGCGCGCATCCGCGGACTCCTTCTCGCCCGCCAGCACCAGACACCGGCCGTCCAGCCGTGCCAGCTCCGCCGCCGCCTCGTCGACGGCGGCCTGCACTTCGATCAGGCTCGGCACCCCGGCGGACCCGCCGTGCGCGAGGTGCGCCCCGAGCACGTCCCCTTCACCGGTCACGGCCACGAGTTCGGGCCGCGCGGCAACCAGCGCCTCGGCCTCATCGAGCCCCCCGACCACCACGAAGTCCCGCAACACCCACGCCACGGCCCGCACCACTTCGGCGTCCCCCTGCACGAGCCCCCCGGCAGCAACGGCACGCACGAAGTCCCCACCAACCACGGAGACCGACCCCACCCCAGCCACCCCAGCCACCACTTGAGGCACGGGGCCCGGCACACCCAACCCCGCCGCCACCTGAGGCACGGGGCCCGGCAAATTCAGCCCCGCCGGCGTTTGAGGCGCGGGGTCTGGGGCGGAGCCCCAGTTTCGGGAAGGGGCGGGGTGGGGGAAAACCGCCCCCGCCGCAACCCCACCGGCAGCCCCAACCCCGGAAACCCGCTCCAGGCCCACGGGGCCCACGCCGGCCCCCGGGCCCGAGTCCGGGGCCTGGGCCTGGGCCGGGGCCGGGGCCGGGGCCGACGCCGGATCCGGGGCCTGCCCCGGGACTCCCGCTCCGCCCCCAACCACCGAACCGCCGGAGGCCACCGCCTGCCCCGGGACTCCCGCCCCACCCCCAACCACCGAACCGCCGGAGGCCACCGCGCCGGGAGCAATCAGGAACGCGGCCCTCCCCGCCTCCCCGTCCCGCAGGTACCGAATCGCCCCGGCCGCCGCCGCCGTGGACGTGACGGCCACCGCGTCCGCCACCGCACCCAGCGCCGCCGCCACGGCGACCTCGTACCCCGGGGTCACGGACAACCGCTGCGCCGCCGGACCCAGCAGCCCCTCCAGCCGCGCGGCGAGCAGCTCCGCCGTACCGTCCTTGCGGCGCAGCCCCATCGCCAGGGCATCCCGTCGCGCCGACACCGCCGCCTTCGAACGCTCCGCCGCCGCCAACGCGTCCCGGGCCTCCCCGAGTCCGGCCTCCGCCGCCGCCAGCTCGGCCCGCGCCGCCTCGTACTCCCCCGGCCCCGAAGCGGAACCGGAAGCATCAGCCGCCCCCGGGGACCCCGGGGACTCCTCCTCCCCGACCTCCCGCGCCAGCGCCTCGTACTCCTCGCGCGCCTCTTCCGCCCGCGCCCGCGCCCCGTCCCGCGCCACGACCAGCCGGTCGATCTCCGCCTGGGCCGCGCCCGCGCGGGAGCGGGCCGCGCCCAGCCGGCCCGTCAGCCGGGCCAGCGCCTCGCGCCGGTCGGCGATGGCCCGCGCCACGTCCCGTAGCCGCCGTTCCTCGTCGGCCAGCGAGCGCTCCAGCTCGGCCCGGTGGGCGACCGTGTCCTCCAGGGCCCGCGCGGCGGCCTCCAGCGCGGCCGTCAGTTCCGCCTCCTGCTCGCGGATCCGGGCGGCCTCCTTCTCCATGTCCTGCGGATCCCGGCCGTGGCGCTCGTCCTCGGCCGGCGCCGAAGCGGAGGTGACCCGGGCGTCCGCCAGCGACACCGTCCCGCGCACCCGTTCGGCGAGCTGCGACAGCTCGTACCAGGTCTGCTGCGCCCGCTGGAGCCGTGGCGCGAGTTCGCGTACGGCCTCCTCCAGTTCGGATTCCCGCCGCACCGCCGCCGCGAGCTGCGCCTCGGCCGCCTCCTTGCGCTCCTTCAGGGCCGCCTCGTCCGCGATCTCCGCGTCGAGCGCGCCCTTGAGCGTCACGAGGTCGTCGGCGAGCAGCCGCAGCCGCGCGTCCCGCAGGTCCGCCTGGATCACCGCCGCGCGCCGGGCCACGGCCGCCTGCCGGCCCAGGGGCTTGAGCTGGCGCTGCAGCTCGTTGCCCAGGTCCTGCACGCGCGCGAGGTTGGCCTGCATCGCGTCGAGCTTGCGCAGCGCCTTCTCCTTGCGCTTGCGGTGCTTGAGCACTCCGGCGGCCTCCTCGATGAAGGCGCGGCGGCCCATCGGATCGGCGTGCAGTACGGAGTCCAGCTGGCCCTGTCCGACGATGACGTGCATCTCGCGGCCGATGCCGGAGTCGGAGAGCAGTTCCTGGATGTCGAGGAGGCGGCAGGTGTCACCGTTGATCTGGTACTCGCTGCTGCCGCCGCGGAACATGATCCGCGTGATGGTGACCTCGGCGTACTCGATGGGCAGCGCGCCGTCGGAGTTGTCGATGGTGAGCGAGACCTCGGCGCGGCCGAGCGGCGGGCGGCCGGTCGTGCCGGCGAAGATGACGTCTTCCATCTTCCCGCCGCGCAGGGACTTGGCCCCTTGTTCGCCCATGACCCAGGAGAGCGCGTCCACCACATTGGACTTGCCGGAGCCGTTGGGGCCCACGACACAGGTGATGCCCGGCTCGAAGCGCAGGGTGGTTGCGGAGGCGAAGGATTTGAAGCCACGCAGGGTCAGGGACTTGAGGTGCACGCCGCCGGACTCTACCTTTCACGTTCGGTTTCGCCCATGAAGGTGCAGGGCAGATCAGACGTTAAAGGAATGGGCCCCCACCTGGCGCAACGCCGCCTGACGGCCGCGTCCGCAGGTGGGAAAGGCGGCATGGAGCGGAACGGAAAGAAAGAAGGGACGCCGAAGCGTCCCTTGCAGATCATGCGGTTCTGTTGATCGAGCGACGAGGGAGCGCGGATCAGGTGAGCGCAGGCTCCGCCTGGGGTACGTCGAGGTCGATGCTGTCAAGCAGCGAGTCTCCGTGCTGTGCGGCGGCCGCGTTCAGAGCGTCGTTTTCGGACTGAATTCGTCCGAGCTCGGACTCGAGGTCCTGGACGCGCTGCTGAAGCCGTCGCATCTCGGCGAGGAGTCGCGGGTCGGAACCGCCGACGTAACCGAGAAGCGCCTTTGCCATGATGGATGGTCCTCCACACTGAGTGACCGACCGAAGCGGTGTGGGTCGTGAGGGAATCGCACCCGCGGATGTCCGGCAGCGACTGTCAGTCACTGCATCGATCTTTGGCTGACACTGTGTACTGCCAGCACTGCCAAACAGCTCAGGTGCGCGGGGCTTCCAGCGTCTCACCAAAAAGTTTGACGGTCAACACGATCACGCCCCGTATCGGCGGGCATCCCGGCCCCCGCAAGGGGCGTGGAGATCATCCTCGTCTCCGAGCCTTCCACGGATCGGCCGCCCCGGCAACGCGTCGGCGACGAATGCGCAGTTCCGACCGCATGCGAACCATCCGGCGATGTGTTCAGTACATGATCAGTCGATCGCTCACCGGATCGCGAACCCGTCGTAGCCGCCGCGCGGTGTGCCCCAGATCTCTGTCACCCCGTCCACGTTCCCGGGCGTGTCGGCGCCGTGCAGCCACGCCAGGAGCCGGTGGCAATTCTCACGTTGACCTTCGGCCACCACCTGTACTCGCCCGTCGTCCAGGTTGAGGGCGAAGCCGGCCAGTCCGCCGATCTCCATGGCGTTGGCCCTGGTGAACCAGCGGAAGCCCACTCCCTGTACACGGCCGCGCACCCAGGCGGTCATGCGCACATCTTCATTCATGCCTGAACGCTAACCGGGCAAACATTTCCGGGTCACCTCACCCCCTGTCGCCATGGCGTACAGTCGCGCAGCAATGAGCTCACCCATTTGGGTGAGTAAAGGTTGATCTTGAACCGCTGATCCCGCAGTGCTGATCTCAAACCCCCAGGAAGGTGAGCCGCGATGGGACGCCACCGACTCCACGCCGCGCCGCGCCCCGGCGGCAAGCGCCGCGCCGCCCTGCGAGGCGGTCTGCTCGGCGCATCCGTGGCCGTCGTCCTCGGCACGGCAGCCGTCACGACGGGCGTCGTCCCGGTCGGATCCTCCTTCCCCTACGTAGGGGTCACGACCGCGGGCTCCGACGCGAAGACCGCGGAGGCGAAGGCCAAGGCCTCGCCGAGCCCCGAGAGCGCGTTGCAGCAGCAGGGCGGCCTCGCCAACCTGTCCGGCCGGGCTTCCGCGGGAGCGAGCACCCCTTCCTCCTCCCCCACCCCCTCCGCCTCGCCGTCCCCGTCGGCCACCCCTTCCCCGTCTCCCTCCAAGGAGCCGTCGAAGACCCCGGAGGCGAGCCCCACCCCGACCCCGGTGAAGCCGAAGCCTTCCACGCCGAAGCCTTCCGCCCCCGCGGCCCCGGCGGCCCCGCCCACCTCCGCCGGCCACTCCGCCGAGGAGTCGGCCGTACTCACCCTGGTGAACCAGGAGCGCGCACAGGCCGGGTGCGGTCCGGTCCGGGCGAACCCGCCGCTGGCGGGGCTGGCCGGAGCCTTCAGCAAGGACATGGCCGTCCGTGGCTTCTTCGACCACACGGACCCCGACGGCAACAGCCCGTGGGACCGCGCCACCAAGGCGGGCATATCGGGGATGGGCGGCGAGAACATCGCCCGAGGCCAGGGCGACGCGGCGGCCGTGATGAAGGCCTGGATGAACAGCCCGGGCCACAAGGCCAACATCCTCAACTGCGAGTTCCGCACCCTGGGCGTCGGCGTGTACAACGCCGCCGGCGGCCCCTGGTGGACCCAGGACTTCGGCTTCTAGCAGCAGCTTCCGGCAGCACAACGGGCGGGGGCACGGTCGCGCGCGGCGGATATCGCCGCGCCCGACCGTGCCCCCGCCCGTTTCTCCGTACCGCGCCCCTGCCGGACGGTCAGCGCCCGGCAGGGCCGTACGTCAGACCATCAGCCCCTCAGACCGAGGCCAGGGCGGCGCGGCCGGCGAGCAGGACACGGGTCTGCTCGGTGACGCGGCCGCCGAGGTGCTCGGCGGTGGCGATGTCGGCCTTGTGGACGAACTCGGGACCCTGGTCACCGTTGGACTGGGCGGCGGCGCCGTCGAAGAAGCCGAGGCGGTTGAGGTCGTTCTCGGAACCGGTGCTGGAGTTCCAGCCCGGCTTCAGGCCCAGGTTGACCCAGCTCATGCCGTGCTGGGAGGCCAGCGTCTGGAAGTAGTCGAGGGTGTTGCCCTTGTCGCCGGACTTGGACCCGGAGTTGGTGAAGCCCGCGGCGACCTTGTCCTGCCAGCCGCCCGCGAACCAGATCTTCGAGCTGGCCTCGGCGAAGACGTGGAAGGCGCCGGAGGCGGTGCCCATGTAGGTCGGAGAGCCGAAGACGATCGCGTCGGACGCGGTCAGGAGCTCCCACTTCGCTTCATCGATCTCGTCGACCTTGATCATGTGCACGGTGGCACCGGCGTCGAGGGCGCCGGCCTTGACGGCCTCGGCGATCACGGCGGTGTGGCCGTAGCCGGAGTGGTAGGCGATCGAGATGACGGGGGTGAAGGTGGTTGCAGACAAGGCGGGTCTCCCTCGGAAAACACCGTGGGGGGTCACGGCGTTGCGCGGTGTGTTAACTACCTCGAGGAAAGCACTAACTTTTTGAAAGCGCAACCTGGATGGCTGGCGCTGCGCAGTAGTAGGCTGAAATCATGCAGACTCCAGGGTGTGGCGAGGCCGGGGACGACGGCACGCCCGAACAGGCCTCCGACTCCTTCGGTGCTTTCGATGTGTTCGCTCGCACGTGCCCCTCCCGCGAAACGCTGGAACACGTCACGGGTCGCTGGGGCAGCCTCACGGTCGGTGCCCTGTCCAAGGGGCCGTGCCGGTTCAACGAGCTGCGCCGCCGCGTGGACGGTATCAGCGAGAAAATGCTCTCCCAGACGCTGCACGCGCTGGAACGCGACGGCATAGTCAACCGGGAGGCCCAGCCGACCAACCCGCCCCGCGTCGACTACGAGCTCACCCCGTTCGGCGCGGAGGTCGCGCAGCGCGTGGACGCGCTCATCGGGCTGCTGGAGGGCAGCATGCCCGCGGTGCTTTCTTCCAGGTCCGCCTACGACGCCACGCGCGAAGGCCGCTGGCAGCGCGGGCAGAAGTAGCTCGACCGGTTCATCCAGGGCCGGCGCCTCATCGGGGTGCCGCAGCGGCGGCAGGGCTCGTCCTCCCGCCCGTAGGCATCGAGCGAACGATCGAAGTAGCCGGACTCGCCGTTGACGTTGACGTAGAGGCTGTCGAAGCTGGTGCCGCCCACGGCGAGGGCCTCGTTCATGACGTCCCGGACGTGGCCGAGGAGTTCCGTGCTCCGGGGGCGCGTGAGCGTGGCGGTGGGGCGCTCGTAGTGCAGCTTGGCGCGCCAGAGCGATTCGTCCGCGTAGATGTTGCCGACCCCGCTGATCAGCGACTGGTCGAGCAGCGCCCGCTTCACCGTGGTGCGCTTGGCCCGCAGCGCCAGGTGGTAGGCCGCCTCGTCGAAGAGCGGGTCCAGGGGATCGCGCGCGATGTGCGTGATGACGTCGGGCAGCCCGTCCTCGCTGTCGGGGACACAGGGGTGCAGCGACAGTCCGCCGAAGGTCCGCTGGTCCACGAAGCGCAGCTCGGTCCCGGCGTCGTCCCCGAACCGCACCCGGATGCGCAGGTGCTTCTCGTCGGGCGCCCCCTCGGGCTGCACGAGGAGCTGCCCGCTCATCCCGAGGTGCCCGAGCACGGAGTGTTCGCGCTCCTCCAGCGGCAGCCACAGGTACTTGCCGCGCCGCTGCGGCACCCCGAAGGTCTCCCCCGTGAGCCGCGCCGCGAAATCGGCGCCGCCGCCCTCGTGTCGCCGTACGGCCCGCGGGTGCAGGACCTCGACGGCCGTGACGGTCCGCCCGGCCACCCAGCGTTCCAGCCCGCGCCGCACCACTTCGACCTCGGGCAGCTCGGGCACGGTGTTCCTCCGGAGGGTTCGGATCGGGCTCTCTCCCGCGAGCGTACCGACTGCCCCTGCGGGGCTCGTCCCCCACCCGCCCTTCCCCGGGCCCTGCCCGGACACCCCCTGGAACCCCGGCGGGGCCGATCGCGTCCGGAAACGGGTCCGCCCCGCCACCTGCCGGAGCAGGGGGCGGGGCGGGGAGTTCCCGGAAGAACGGTTCAGGCGTTCGGCGCCGGGTCGGCGGGGGTCGTCGCCCCGTCGGCCTCGTCCGGAGCCTCGGCCTCGGTCGCGGCCGGAGCCTGGACCTCGGCCGGAGCGGCGCCGGACACGGAGCCCGCAGCGGTACTGATACCGCGCCACGCGGACTCGGCGGCCTGCTGTTCCGCTTCCTTCTTGCTGCGTCCGACACCGGAACCGTAGGAGGTCCCACCGACGCGCGCGGCGGCGGTGAAGGTCTTCTCATGGTCCGGGCCGGTCTCGGTGACCAGGTATTCGGGAACGCCCAGACCCTCGGCCGCCGTGAGTTCCTGGAGACTGGTCTTCCAGTCCAGGCCGGCACCGAGGTTCGAGGACTTCTCGATGAGCGGATCGAAGAGCCGGTGAACCAGCTCCGAGGCCGCGTCGAGGCCCTGGTCGAGGTAGACCGCGCCGATCACCGCTTCAAGGGTGTCGGCGAGGATGGAGGCCTTGTCCCGGCCACCCGTACCCTCTTCGCCCCGGCCGAGCCGGATGAAGGAGCCGAGTTGGAGGCCGCGGCTGACCTCCGCCAGTGCACGCGAGTTGACTACCGCGGCCCGCAGTTTGGCCAGTTGGCCTTCCGGCAGGTCGGGGTGGGTCGTGTACAGCGTGTCCGTGACCACCAGGCCCAGCACGGAGTCCCCGAGGAACTCCAGCCGTTCGTTGGTGGGCAGACCGCCGTTCTCGTACGCGTACGAGCGGTGGGTCAGCGCACGCACCAGAAGGGCGGACTCGAGTCGATACCCGAGCCGCCCTTCCAGAAGCACGTGGGACGAGGCCGCGTTGTTACTGACTGCCTGCTTCTCAGCGTTGGACAGCTCAGACATTGCGCCTCTCACCAGCCGCTCAGACCTCGAGGACCTGGCGCTTGTTGTAGGTGCCGCAGCTCGGGCACGCAATGTGCTGGAGCTTCGGCTCCTGGCAACGCTCACACGAAACCAGGGTGGGGACCGCAGCCTTCCACTGCGACCGGCGGTGGCGCGTGTTGCTGCGCGACATCTTCCGCTTCGGAACAGCCACGGCTACTTCTCCTGCTTCTCGGCGGCGCTCTGAACTCCGTCGGAGGCAGTGCCGCTCATATTGTCCTTCTCGACGCCCTGATCGGTGACGAGTCCCTGCAATGCCGCCCAACGGATGTCGACGGCGTCATGGTGGTGGTCCGGGTCGTCGTTCAGGCTGAGCCCGCAATCGGGGCACAGTCCGAGACAGTCCTCCCGGCACACCGGCTGCAGCGGCAGTGCAAGCACCACCACGTCGCGCAGCACGGATTCGAGGTCGAACAAACCGTCCTCGAGAAAGAGCGTGTCCTCGTCGTCCTCGGCGTCGTCGGCCGGCTCCGCCTTGGAGCGGATCCGGTCGTCGGCGTCAGGGTACGAGAACATCTCCTGGAAGTCCGCCTTGAGCTCACACTCGACGGCCTCCAGACACCTTACGCATTCCCCGGTTGCCGAGCCACGGGCGGTGCCTGTGACAAGCACCCCTTCCATGACCGACTCCAGGCGGAGCTTGAGGTTCAGCCGACTGCCTTCCGGCACTCCGATGACTCCGGCGAGACCGAGGTCCGCCGGCGCCGCGATCTCACGGGACAGCCGCAGCATGGCACCAGGACGCCGACCCAGCTCGTGCGTGTCGAACACGAGGGGGTTGCGGTGGTCGAGGTGGGTGTTCAGGGCTGTTCCCGCTTTCACAAAATCACTGGAGACTGCTGAAGATCAAGATTTCCGCCACTCAAGGGCAGCATGGATCGCGGTGCATACGCGCGACCGAAGAGCCAGGATACCCGCCGCTTCGCTCTGAGCCCAATCCAGGTCCGGAAGCGATCAGCGGCCCTGCTCGTACTGGCGCAGCTGGTCCAGATTGATCATGCTCGTGTCGAAGAAGCTGGTCTCGTCGAGCGCGGCCTGCTGGTCGTGCGTGCCCTGCTGGGGCTGCTGGTAGCCGCCGTACGGGTCGGGCTGCTGCTGCTCGTACGAGACGGCGTACGGGTCGGGCTGCTGCTGGACCTGCTGGTAGCCGGCGTAGGGGTCCTGGTACGCGTAGGCGTCCTGCTGGACGGGCTGGTGGACCGGCTGCTGGTAGGCGTAGGCGTCGTACGCCGGCTGCGGCTCCGGCTGGGCCTGTGCGGGGATCAGCGGCGCCTGCGGCTCGGCCAGCCCCGCCAGGAAGTCCGCGTCGCTGGAGGAGCGCGACTGCTGGTGCCCCGCCGCGTCCTGGGCGGCCATGTGCACGCCGAGGTCGTCGGTGGCCACGCGGCCGAGCAGCTTCTGCCGGCCCCGGCCGACGGCCTCCAGGGTCTTGGAGAGCACCGCTTCGAAGGTGGCCAGCTTGGTGTCCACGTAGTCGTCGGCCTGCCGGCGCTGCGTCTCCGGGTCGTGGCTGCGCTCGGGCGCCTCGGCGTCCGGGTAGCCCTGGTCGTCCAGGCCGGGCCCGCGGCCGAGCAGCTTCTCGCGGCCCCGGTCCACCGAGCCGATGGTCTTGGTGAGCACGACCTCGAAGTTCGCGAGCTTGCTGTCGACGTAGTCGTCGGCCTCGGCCTTGACCTCGTCCGCCTCCCGGCGGGCCTCCGCCAGGATCCGGTCCGCCTCGTCCTGGGAGCGCCGCGCGACCTCGGTGTCGGAGATCAGCGAACCGCGCTGGGCGTGCGCCGACTCGATGATCCGGTCGGCTTCGCGCCGGGCCTCCTCGACCATCTGCTCCCGGCCGCCGATGAGCTCCTGGGCCTGTGCGAGCGAGCCCGGCAGGGCTGCCCGTACCTCTTCCAGCTGGGCGAGCAGCTCCGCGCGGTTGATCACGCACGAGGCCGACATGGGCATGGACCGGGCGCTGCCGACGGCCGCGACGATCTCGTCGAGCTTCTTCTGCACGTCCATGGGTGCTCGCACTCTCTCGGCCCCGGGCGGTTCCCGAGACGGACGGGACGACTGTAAGGCCACCGGCCCGGGAGCCGACACCGGCTGACTTCGGGTCAGGGGGCGCCGGCGGCCGGGCTCAGCGCCGGGGCAGGCGCTCCAGCAGCGCCGCGTGCACGTGTGCGGGCAGCAGGTGGGCCACGTCCCCGCCCCAGGCCGCCACTTCCTTGACCAGGGAGGAGGACAGGAAGCTGTAGGTGGGGTTGGTCGGGACGAAGAGCGTCTCGACGCCCGACAGGCCCATGTTCATCTGGGCCATCTGCAGCTCGTAGTCGAAGTCGCTGACGGCGCGCAGGCCCTTGACGATGGCCGGGATCTCGCGCTGCTTGCAGTAGTCGACGAGGAGCCCGTGGAAGGACTCGACCACGATGTTCCCGTAGCCGGCGGTCGCCTCGCGGATCAGCTCGATCCGCTCCTCGACGGTGAAGAGCCCCTGCTTGGACTGGTTGATCATCACGGCGACGTGGACCACGTCGTAGAGCCGCGAGGCCCTGCCGATGATGTCGAGGTGTCCGTTGGTGATGGGGTCGAACGACCCCGGACAGACGGCGCGGCGCAACTGCATTCCCTCGTTCCCGGGTGCGGGCTTCATGACTCTTCGCTGATGGAGGCGGCGCGACCGTACCAAAGGGTGCCCTCGCCGTACTTCCTGGAGCGCAGCGGCTCGAAGCCGTCCGGCCACGGGAAGGCCCCGCTGCGGGTCCTGCGCTCCACGGTGACGAGCGCGTCGTCGGTGAGCCAGCCATTGGACCGGAGTGTGAGGAGGATCTCGCAGAGGTCGGCGTGCTCCACCTCGTACGGCGGGTCCAGGAAGACCACGTCGTACGGCTCCCCGTGCGCGGCGCCGGCCGCGATCTGCTCGGCCTTGCCGGACCGGAATTCGGCGCCGGGCAGGCCGACCGACTTGATGTTGTCCTTGATCGCCTTGGCGGCCTTGGCGTCGGGCTCGACCAGCAGCGCGTGGTCCGCGCCGCGGGAGAGCGCCTCCAGGCCGACGGCGCCGGAACCGGCGTAGAGGTCGAGGACGCGGGCCCCCTCGACTCCGTGCAGCGACTCCAAGGTGGAGAAGAGACCCTCGCGCATCCGGTCCGAGGTGGGGCGGGTGCCGGTGCCGGGCGGTACGGCGAGGCGTCGCCCGCCGGCGCTTCCGGCGATCACGCGGGTCATCTGGGGTCCTTCGGTGGGCGGGGCGGAGGATGGTGCAGGGCTTCAACGATAGGTCGTGCCCGTCACCCCTTCTCCAGGTACTGCTCGCGCTCGGTGTCCAGCAGGGCGTCCAGGGCGGTCCGCAGCCCCGGCAGCTCCGTGAGCTCGGGGTCCGCGGCGACCACGCGGGTGGCCTCCTCCCGGGCCTGGGTGATGACCTCCTCGTCCTCGATGACCGCGAGCATCCGCAGCGAGGAGCGCACTCCGGACTGGGCCTGGCCGAGCACGTCGCCCTCGCGGCGCTGCTCCAGGTCGATGCGGGAGAGCTCGAAGCCGTCCAGGGTGGCGGCGACGGCCGCGAGCCGGGCCCGGGCGGGGCTGGCCTCGTGCATCTCGCTGACCAGCAGGCACAGTCCCGGGGCGGAGCCGCGGCCGACGCGGCCGCGGAGCTGGTGGAGCTGGGAGACGCCGAAGCGGTCCGCGTCCATGATCACCATGACGGTGGAGTTCGGGACGTTCACCCCGACCTCGATGACGGTGGTGGCGACCAGCACCTTGACCTCGCCCGCGGTGAAGCGGCGCATGACGTCGTCCTTGTCGGCGGGGTCCATCCGCCCGTGCAGCACCTCGACGGACAGTCCCGCGAGCGGGCCCCGGGTGAGCTGCTCGGCGATCTCCAGCACCGCGAGCGGGGGCCGCCGGTCGCCGTCGTCCTCGGCCGCCTTCTTCTTGGCGCCCTTCGCTCCCTTGGCGCCCTTGCCGTTCTCGTCCTCCCCGTCGCCGATGCGCGGGCAGACCACGTACGCCTGGTGGCCGTTCTCCACTTCCTCGCGGACCCGCTCCCAGGCCCGGGCCAGGAAGTGCGGCTTGTCCTTGGCCGGCACCACGTGCGTGGCGATCGGGGAGCGGCCGGCGGGGAGCTGGTCCAGTACGGAGGTCTCCAGATCGCCGAAGACGGTCATGGCGACCGTGCGCGGGATCGGGGTGGCCGTCATGACGAGCAGGTGCGGGGGCTGCTTGCCCTTGGAGCGCAGGGCGTCGCGCTGTTCCACGCCGAAGCGGTGCTGTTCGTCGACGACGACCAGGCCGAGGTCGTGGAACTGCACCTTGTCCTCGATCAGGGCGTGCGTGCCGATGACGAGCCCGGCCTCCCCGGTGATCAGGTCGAGCAGCGCCTGACGGCGGGCGGGCATCCCCATCGAGCCGGTGAGCAGCACCACCTTGGTGCCCCGGTCGGAGCCGCCGAGCATGCCGCCCTCGGCGAGCTCGCCCATCATCTCGGTGATGGACCGGTGGTGCTGCTGCGCGAGCACCTCGGTGGGGGCCAGCATGGCGGCCTGCCCGCCGGAGTCGACGACGGCGAGCATGGCCCGCAGCGCGACCATCGTCTTCCCGCTTCCGACTTCGCCCTGGAGGAGGCGGTGCATGGGGTGGTCGGTGGCGAGGTCGTCGAAGATCTCCTTGGAGACGGTCCGCTGGCCTTCGGTGAGGGTGAAGGGGAGCTTGGCGTCGAAGGATTCGAGGAGGCCGCCGGGGGTGGGACGCCGGGGTACGGCCGGGAGCTGGGAGTCGGCGTGCCGGCGGCGGGCCAGGGCGACCTGGAGGACGAAGGCCTCGTCCCATTTGAGGCGGCCGCGGGCGTCCTCGATGTCGGCCTTGGTGACCGGGCGGTGGATCTTCAGCAGGGCCTCGGTGAGCGGGACCAGTCCGCGGTCCTCGCGCAGGGCCGGCGGCAGCGGGTCGACGACCTCCTGGGCCGTGGGGAGCACCGCGTCCAGGCACTTGGCGATCTTCCAGGACTCCAGCTTGGCGCAGGCCGGGTAGATCGGGATGAGCTGGCTCGCGAAGGCGGCGGCCGCGTCCCGGTCGGAGGCGTCCTCGCCGAGCGGCTCGTAGGCGGGGTGGGCGAGCTGGAGCTTGTGGTTGAACATGCCGACCTTGCCCGCGAACATCGCGCGGCTGCCGGGCAGCAGTTCCTTGTGCGGTTTGTGGACGCCGGAGCCGAAGAAGACGAGCTGGAGCCGTCCGCTGCCGTCGGTGATGGTGACTTCGAGGCGCTTCCCGCCGCCCCGGCTGCCCTGGTACGTCAGCAGCCGCGCGTCGGCGACCTGCGCGACCACCGTGACGTGTTCGTCGATCTGGTCGGCGAGTTCGGCCAGCGAGGTCAGCTCGCCGCGCTCCGCGTACCGCCGGGGGTAGTGGTGGAGCAGGTCCAGGGCCGTGTGCAGGCCGAGCTGCTCGGCCAGCACCTTCGCGGTGGCGGGGCCGAGGGTCTTCTTGAGGTCTTCGTCGAGCGCGGGCACGTGTTCCATTGCACACCATCGCGCCGACAACCCGGCTATTCCACCCCGATGAGCAGCGGCGCCGACCAGCGGCCGCCCTGATAGGTGACGGTGTCCACGGCGAGGTGGCCGTGCTGGACGTACGCCTCCAGGCGCTCGGCCAGCTCGTCCGGAACCTCGGGGCCCAGGACCAGGGTGACGAGTTCGCCGCCGGATCCGAGCATGCGGGCCAGGACGGCCTCGGCGGTTTCGGCCAGGCCCGTGCCGATGACGGCGATGTCGCCGTCGATGAGCCCGAGCACGTCGCCGGCCTGGCAGATGCCGGCCGAGGTGAAGGACTGCCGTTCGGCGATGGCGAGTTCGCCGTAGCGGGTGGCTCCGGCGGCCGCCGTCATGGCGACCACGTCCTCGTCGAAGGTGCCGTCCGGGTCGTGCACGGCGAGCGCGGCCAGGCCCTGGACCTCGGAGCGGGTGGGGATCACGGCGACCCGTACGCCTTCGGTGCGCGCCTGCTGGGCGGCGGCCGCCGCGACCGCGCGCAGTTCGGCGCCGTTCGGGAGCAGGACGACCTCGCGGGCGTGCGCCTCGCGGATGGCGTCGGCCAGTTCGGCGATGGCCGGCGGTTCTCCGGGCCGGGCGAGCAGGGTGGTGGCGCCCGCCTCTCCGCACAGCCCGGCCAGCCCCTCGCCCTGGACCACGGCGACGACCGCGCGCTGGGAGCGTTCGCCGCGGGCCCGGCGGCGTTCGTCGCCGAAGTGCGTGATGCGGATCCGGTACGGCCGCCCGGCGTCCACCCCGGCCTCCACGGCCGCGCCGGGGTCGTCGACGTGGACGTGGACGTTCCAGAGCCCGTCGCCGCCGACCACCACGAGGGAGTCGCCGAGGGCGTCGAGCCGGTTGCGCAGCCGGTCGACTTCGGTCTCGGCGGCCTCCAGCAGGTAGATCACCTCGTAGGCGGGTCCGCCGTGCTCCTCGGGGCAGGGCTCCTGCGGCCTCGGGACGGGCACGGCCCGGCCGCGTACCGGCTCGGGGGCCGGCTCCCGCCCGGACAGCGCCTGCCACAGGGCCCCGAGTACGGCGACCAGTCCGCAGCCCCCGGCGTCGACCACTCCGGCCCGGCCCAGTACGGCCAGTTGCCCCGGGGTTTCGGCGAGGGCCGCGCGGGCTCCGTCGTAGGCGGCCCCGGCCACGTCGGCTGCGGTCCCGGCGGCGCGGGCGGCGGTCTCGGCGGCTTGGGCGGCGGCGGTGGCGACGGTGAGCATGGTGCCCTCCACCGGGTGCGCGACGGCCCGGTACGCCTCCTCGGCGGCCCGGGTCAGCGCCTGCGCGAGCAGCCGTGCGGGATCGCGTCCGGCGTTCTCGTCGCCGAGTACGTCGGCCACTCCGCGCAGCAGCTGCGCGAGGATCGTCCCGGAGTTGCCCCGGGCGCCTATCAGGGCGCCGTGCGCGAAGGCCCGGACGGCCTCGGGGAGGGAGGTCGCCGCTGTGCCGTCCGTCACTGCGTCGAGGAGGTCCCCGAGCTCGCGGTCGGCCGATTCGGCGGTCAGGTAGAGGTTGGTGCCGGTGTCCGCGTCGGCGACGGGATAGACGTTGATCGCGTCGATGTCCTCGCGGGCGCGGCCCAGTGCGGCCAGGGCCAGCGAGCTCCAGGTGCGTACCGCTTCGGCGTTCAGGGGGTACGGCTGAGGCTGGTGCGCCACCGGGCGTTCCTCCTTGTGCGGGCCAGGGTTCACCGCAGGGTAACGAAGGACTGCCGGGCGGGCGGGACCCCGGGGCGGGGGCGGCCGTGGACATGGTAGTTTTCTTGGACCGAGGCAGTCGTTGTATGCTGCTCCGGTTGCCCGATGAGAGTCGGGCCATTCCCCCCGGCAAACCACTTCAGATCTCTGATACCGGTGCGCCGGGATTCACTGTAAGTGCATCTGAAGTCTTTGGAGTGACCTGTGGCTGCCAACTGCGACGTTTGCGCCAAGGGGCCGAGCTTCGGCAACAGCATTTCCCACTCGCACCGCCGCACCTCGCGTCGCTGGAACCCGAACATCCAGCGTGTCCGTGCCGTGGTCAATGGGACGCCGAAGCGCCTCAACGCCTGCACCTCGTGCATCAAGGCCGGCAAGGTCTCGCGCTGACGCCTTCCGTCGTAGCGCAGCCCTTTCCGGTTGCTGAGAAGGCCGGTCCACCTGGTGGACCGGCCTCTTGCTTTGCCTGATCGAACATGATCAAACCTGTAGGGCCTGCTCCATCCCGTGATCCACGGGGCGGAGCAGGCCCTACAGGCGTTTCGGCACGCGTTCCGGCACGGGCCGGGTTCAGCGCCACCGCCAGGCGTGGTCCACCGGTCCGATGCCCGCGCCGAGGGCGAACCCGGCGGCGATGGCACCGGTGACGTACTCCTTGGCCTCGGCGACGGCCTCCGGGACGGTCCGGCCCTTGGCCAGGCCCGCGGCGATCGCGCTGGCGAGCGTGCAGCCGGTGCCGTGGGTGTGCCGGTTGTCGTGGCGGGGGGCCCGCAGCCAGCGTTCGTCGGTGCCGTCGGTCAGGAGGTCCACGGCCTCGTCGCCGTGGGCGGCGAGGTGGCCGCCCTTGATCAGCGCCCACGCGGGCCCGTACGCGAGGACCGCGTCGGCGGCCCGGCGCATGTCGTCCTCGCTCTCCACGACGACTCCGGTGAGCTGGGTCACCTCGTCCAGGTTCGGCGTGGCCACGGTGGCCCGGGGCAGCAGTTCTTTGCGTACGGCGTCCAGCGCGGTGGCGGCGAGGAGCGCGTCCCCGTGCTTGGAGACGCCGACGGGGTCCACGACGGCCGGGGCGGCGGTCGCGGCGAGCAGCTCGGCCACGGTCTCCACGAGGGCGGCGGAGGACAGCATGCCCGTCTTGACGGCCTGGACGCCGATATCGTCCACCACGGCCCTGTACTGGCCCTTCACGGCCTCCGCGGGCAGCTCCCAGACGCCTTTGACGCCCAGCGAGTCCTGCGCGGTCACAGCGGTCACCACGCTCATGCCGTGGACCCCGAGCGCCAGCATCGTCTTGAGGTCGGCCTGGATGCCCGCGCCGCCGCCGGAATCGGATCCGGCGACGGTCAGGCACAGCGGCGGGTGCGGGCGGGGTACGGGCATCCCACTCATCGCGGGGTGTCCTCCGCGGCCGCGTCCCCGCCGAAGTGGTCCCAGCCGCCGGTGGAGGCCCAGGGGGCTCCGTCGACGGTCACCTGGGGCAGGGCGGAGCGGTTCTGGACCTCGCCGATGACCTTCCAGCGGGCCGGGAGCTTCACGTCCGGCGGGAAGGTGGCGACGATCGCGTGGTCCTCTCCCCCGGTCAGGACCCACTGGAGCGGGTCCACGCCGACGGCCTGCCCGATGTCGTGCATCTGCGTCGGGATGTCGACGGCCGCCGAGCGCAGGTCGATCCGTACCTTGCTGGCCTCGGCGATGTGCCCGAGGTCCGCGATCAGGCCGTCGCTGACGTCGGTCATGGCGGTGGCGCCGAGTCCGGCGGCGGCGGGGCCCGCGTGGTACGGCGGCTCGGGGCGCCGGTGGGCCTCGACGAAGGCCCGCGGCGAGCGGAAGCCGCGCGAGAGCACCGCGAAGCCGGCCGCGGACCAGCCGAGCCAGCCGGTCACGGCCACGACGTCGCCGGGCTGGGCGCCGGAGCGCAGCACGGGTTCGTGGTTGCGCAGGTCGCCCAGCGCGGTGATGGCCACGGTGATGATGTCGCCGCGGACCACGTCGCCGCCGACCACGGCCGCGCCGGCGACCTGGCATTCGTCGCGGATGCCGTCCATCAGCTCGGTGGGCCAGGTGGCCGGCAGCTCGGCCGGGACGACGAGGCCGAGGAGCAGCGCCGTCGGCACCGCGCCCATGGCGGCGATGTCGGCGAGGTTCTGCGCGGCGGCCTTGCGGCCGACGTCGTAGGCCGTGGACCAGTCGCGCCGGAAGTGCCTGCCCTCCAGCAGGATGTCCGTGCTCGCCACGACCCGCCGGTCGGGGGCCGACACCACCGCGGCGTCGTCGCCCGGGCCGACCCGGACCGCCGGGGTGGTGGTGAGCCGTGAGGTGAGCTCCCGAATGAGCCCGAACTCCCCCAGCTCGCCCACAGTGCCCTTCATCGCTGTGCCCCTTCTTGCCCAGTCCGCTTGCGGTCGCGAGCCGTCACAGCTCTGGGTACCGTCAACAGATACGTCAACTTCTGCTCTCCGTACGCCCCGCCCTGCGCGCGGCCGGACCCGCGGGTCTCCCCGCGGCGCTCGGCGACGCGGTACCGTGGCGTCCCTTCTTCCCCGGGCCCACCCGTCATCCCCGGGCCCACCCGAAGGGTAGGGGAAATGATCCTCGTGGCCGCCCTGGAGGTTCCGTGGTACAGGCGTACATCCTCATCCAGACCGAGGTGGGCAAGGCGTCGTTCGTCGCCGAGTCCATCGCGCAGATCGCGGGGGTGATCCAGGCCGAGGACGTGACGGGCCCGTACGACGTGATCGTGCGCGCCCAGGCCGACACCGTGGACGACCTCGGCCGCATGGTCGTGGCCAAGGTCCAGCAGGTGGAGGGGATCACCCGCACCTTGACCTGCCCGGTCGTCCATCTGTAGCCCCCGTCTACTCTTGGCCGGTGATGTCACGACACCGCCGGCCCTTCTCTCTGCTCGCCGCACTGACCGCGCTGGCCGCCGCTCCGGCGGCCCTCGCGGGCTGCGCCCCGGGTGAGTCCGGGGCCCGGGTGGAACCGCCGTCCGCTCCGCCCGCCGACGTCGCGGGTCTCTGTGCGGCGCTGCACAAAGAGCTCCCCGGGACGGTGGCGAAGCTGGACCGGTCCTCGACCGTGCCGGAGTCCGACCTGACCGCCGCGTGGGGCGGCTCGGCGATCGTACTGCGGTGCGGTGTCGGCAAACCCGTGAAGATGCTGGATCCGAAGCAGGACGGCATCGAGGTGAACGGTGTCGGCTGGCTCGTGGAGCGGCTGGACGACGGCGGGGTCCGGTTCACCACCGGGCTGCGGCTGGCGTACACGGAGGTCTTGGTCGACAAGGAGCATGCCACGGATGCGGGGATGCTGGTGGGCCTGTCCGCCGCGATCGCCAAGACCGTTCCGGTGGGCATCTCGTCTTCCTGACCTTCCCGGACCCGCCCGCGCGGACGACGACCGCCCACCACCTTCCTCGTGTGAGGGGGCGGCGGGCGGTCCTCTTCCGTGTGCGGCTTCGTTCCCGGGGCTAGCGCAGTCCGGTGGAGCGGCGCAGGGCGGCCTGGATCAGGCGGTCCACCAGCTCCGGGTACTCGATGCCCGACTTCTGCCACATCAGCGGGTACATGGAGATCGGCGTGAAGCCCGGCATGGTGTTGATCTCGTTGATGACGAAGGTGCCGTCCTCGGTGAGGAAGAAGTCGGCACGCACCAGGCCCTCGCAGGACGCGGCGTCGAAGGCCTCGATCGCGAGCTTCTGGACTTCGGCGGTCTGCTCGGGGGTGAGCGGGGCCGGCACGATTCCGGAGGCGGAGTCGATGTACTTCGCCTCGAAGTCGTAGAAGTCGTGGCTGGAGACCGGCGGGATCTCGGCGGGCACGCTCGCGCGCGGTCCGTCCTCGAACTCCAGGACCCCGCACTCGATCTCGCGGCCGCGCAGCAGCGCCTCCACGATGATCTTCGGGTCGTGGCGGCGGGCCTCGCGGATCGCGGCGTCCAGTCCGGCGGGCTCGTCGACCTTGGTGATGCCGATCGAGGATCCGGCGCGGGCCGGCTTGATGAACAGCGGCCAGCCGTGCTCACCGGCGAACTCCGCGATGCGGGCGAGGGCGCCCTCGCGGTCGTTCTCCCACTCGCGGGGGCGGATGGTCACGTACGGGCCGACGCGCAGTCCGAAGGACGTGAAGACGCGCTTCATGTAGTCCTTGTCCTGGCCGACGGCCGAGGCGAGGACGCCCGAGCCGACGTACGGGACGCCGGAGAGCTCCAGAAGGCCCTGGAGGGTGCCGTCCTCGCCGTACGGGCCGTGCAGGACGGGGAAGACGACGTCGACCTCGCCCAGGGCCTTGGGAACGGCGCCCGGCTCGGTGTAGACGACCTCGCGGCTGGCCGGGTCGACGGACAGCACGACGGCGCCGTCCTCGGAGTCCGCGAGCTGGTCGACGTTCGGGAGCGTGCCGCCGGAGATGGCCATCCGGGCGGGCTCGTCGGCGGTCAGCGCCCACCGGCCGTCCGTGGTGATGCCGATGGGCAGCACCTCGTACTTGGAGCGGTCGATGGAGCGCAGGACGGCGCCCGCGGTGACGACCGAAATGGCGTGTTCCGAGCTGCGGCCGCCGAACACGACGGCCACGCGGGGCTTGCGGCCCTGCTGCTCAGGGGTCTGGGGGAGGTTCTCGCTGCTCATATCGCCACGAGGGTACCCGCTCGTGCGTCCGGAAAGCAGTCAGCGCCGTTCCGGTTTGGCGCTGCGTCCCATGAGTTCCTTGAGCGCGACCAGGGTGGGCTTGCCGTGGTGGACGATGTCGACGACCGTGTCGGTGATCGGCATGTCCACTCCGTGGCGGCGGGCCAGATCGGCCACGGACTGGCAGGACTTGACGCCCTCGGCGGTCTGCTTGGTGACCGCGATGGTCTCCTCCAGGGTCATCCCGCGGCCGAGGTTGGTGCCGAAGGTGTGGTTCCTGGAGAGCGGAGAGGAGCAGGTGGCGACGAGGTCACCGAGGCCCGCGAGGCCCGAGAAGGTGAGCGGGTCGGCGCCCATCGCCAGGCCCAGGCGGGTGGCTTCGGCGAGGCCGCGGGTGATGAGCGAGCCCTTGGTGTTGTCGCCGAGGCCCATGCCGTCGGCGATGCCGACGGCGAGGCCGATGACGTTCTTGACGGCGCCGCCGAGCTCGCAGCCGATGACGTCGGTGCTCGTGTACGGGCGGAAGTACGGGGTGTGGCAGGCGGCCTGGAGGCGCTGGGCGGCGGCCTCGTCCACGCAGGCCACCACCGAGGCGGCCGGCTGCCGGGCCGCGATCTCGGCGGCCAGGTTGGGGCCGGTGACGATGGCGATGCGCTCGGCCGGGACCTTCGCCACCTCTTCGATGACCTCGCTCATCCGCTTGGCGGTGCCGAGTTCGACGCCCTTCATCAGCGAGACGAGCACGGTCTCGGGTGCCAGCAGCGGGGCCCAGGCGGCGAGGTTGCCGCGCAGGGTCTGCGAGGGCACGGCGAGGACCGTGAAGTCGGCGCCGGCCGCGGCCTCGGCCGGGTCGGTGGTGGCGCGGATGTTCGCGGGGAGTTCGACGTCGGGGAAATAGTCCGGGTTGGTCCGGCCGCCGTTGATGGCGTCGACGAGCTCTTGGCGGCGGCCCCACAGGACCACCTCGCAGCCGGCGTCGGCGAGGACCATGGCGAAGGCCGTGCCCCAGGAGCCGGTTCCGAATACGGCTGCCTTCACGGGACGTGTCACTTGTTGCCCTCCCCTGCGGCCTTGCGCCGCTGCTGCGCCCTGGCATTGCGATGGTCGTACGGCTGCGGGGGCGCACTCTCGCCCCGCAGTTCCTCCAGCAGCCCGGTGATGGCCGCCATGATGACTTCGGTGACCTCCCTGAGCACGTCCGGGGTGGGTTCCCGGTCGTAGTACGCGGAGAGGTCAACGGGCGGCCCGGCGAGGACCTGGAGGGTTTTGCGCGGGAACAGGCGGACCTTGTTCTCCTTGGCGTAGGGCGGCATCGCGAGATTCGCGCCCCACTGGGCCACCGGAATGACGGGGGCCCTGGTCATCAGGGCCACGCGGGCGGCGCCGGTCTTGCCGGCCATCGGCCACATGTCCGGGTCCCGGGTGAGGGTGCCTTCCGGGTAAAAGGCCACGCATTCGCCGCGTTCGATCGCGTCCACGGCGGCCCGGAATGCGTCCAGGGCGTTGGTGGACTCCCGGTAGACGGGGATCTGGCCGGAACCGCGCAGGATCGCTCCGACAATGGGGACCTCGAAGAGGGCCGCCTTGCCGAGCAATCGGGGCACCCGGCCGGTGTTGTACTGGAAGTGCGCGTAGGACAGCGGGTCCAGATACGAGTTGTGATTGACGGCGGTGATAAATCCGCCCTCGGTCGGAATGTGTTCCATTCCCCGCCAGTCCCGCCTGAAGAGCACTACCAGCGGCGGTTTCGCGATGGCCGCCGCAAGGCGGTACCAGAAGCCGATTCTGCGGCGGGACACTCGGACACCTTCCTCTAGGACCGGTGCGCGGCTTGGGCACCCCGGGGACGGACAAGTGTGGCCCCGGGTCCGGTCTCTGTCGAGAACACCGTACGCCCCGGACACCCGGACCAGACCCCGGGTCGCCCGGCATGAGGTGACAATGGGGCTCCGCATGACCCGGCCATGACCCGCACATGGTCTGAGCGGCGCGCGAGCGTGCCGGAGGGAAGGGGTCCGTCACGAACGCCGTCTGGAGTCTGGTGGTCCCGCTGAAGCCGCTCGCGGTGGCCAAGAGCCGCCTCGCGGCGGCCGTGGGGGCGTCCCGGCCGGGGCTCGCCCTGGCGTTCGCGCTGGACACCGTCGCGGGGGCGCTGGCCTGCGCGGCGGTCGCGGATGTGGTGGTCGTCACGGACGATCGGGCGGCCGGGGCGGAACTGGCGCGGCTGGGGGCCCGGATCGTGCCGGACTCCCCGGCGGCCGGGCTCAACGCGGCGCTGGCCCATGGGGCGCGGGAGATACGGGCGGGCCGGCCGGGGGCGGCGGTGGCTGCCATGAACGCGGATCTGCCGGCGCTGCGGCCACCCGAATTGCTACGCGTGCTCGAAACCGCTTCGGCATTTCCCCGGGCATTTCTGGCGGATGCGGCGGGAATCGGGACGACCCTGCTTTCCGCTGCTCCGGACGTGGAATTGGCGCCCTCGTTCGGCGGCCCCTCACGAGCCCGGCATTCGGCCTCGGGCGCCGTGGAAATGGCCCTCTGCGGCGTCGAGAGCATCCGCCGGGACGTGGACACGGGGGCGGATCTGCGCACGGCCCTGGCCCTCGGTGTGGGGCGTCATACGGCCCGATACAGTGCCCGTATGCAGGCGACCGCGTACACGTACGACTCCCAGACCCGCAGCGGCAGTGTGCTGCTGGACGACGGCACCCCGGTGCCCTTCGAGGCCCCGGCGTTCGACGCGGGCGGCCTGCGGCTGCTGCGTCCCGGACAGCGGGTCCGGATCGAGACGGACGGCGAGGGCGCGGGCCTGCGGATCACCCTGGTCACCCTGCAGACCTTCTGACGCCGGACCTCTCGCACGCACCGCGGGCCGGCTTCCCCGCCGTGGGGAAACCGGCCCGGCGTGTGTGACTCGTTGCCCTACTTGGTCTTGCGGGCGGTGGTCTTCTTCGCGGTGGCCTTGCGCGTCGCCGTCTTCTTGGCGGGCGCCTTCGTCGCAGCGGTGGCCTTCTTGGCCGCCGGGGCGGTCTTCTTCGCGGTGGCGGTGGTCTTCTTCGCCGTCGCCGCGGCCTTCTTGACCGTGGCCTTCTTGGCCGCGGGGGCGGCCTTCTTCGCCACGGCGGTCTTGGCGACCGTCTTCTTGGCGGTGGCGGTGACCTTCTTGGCCGTGGCCTTCTTCGCGACCGTGGTCTTGGCCGCGGCAGCCGCCTTCTTCGCGGGTGCGGCCTTCTTCGCGGCGGCCTTCTTGACCGTCGCCGAAGCACCACCGGTGAGGCTGCCCTTGGGCGCCTTCTTCACCGATACCTCGCCGCCCTTGGGCAGCTTCTTGGTGCCGCTGACCAGGTCCTTGAAGCCCTGGCCCGCACGGAAGCGGGGAACAGAGGTCTTCTTGACCCGGACGCGCTCACCCGTCTGGGGGTTGCGGGCGTAACGGGCCGGGCGGTCGACCTTCTCGAACGAGCCGAAGCCCGTGACCGAGACCCGGTCGCCCGCGACGGTCGCGCGGACGATGGCGTCCAGTACCGCGTCGACGGCGTCCGCGGCCTGCTGACGGCCGCCCAGCTTGTCGGCAATCGCTTCTACGAGCTGCGCCTTGTTCACGTCTTCCCCTTCGGAGACTTCGCCAGAACGAATGTGTTCAAGCTTATTTCGCACGTTAGGCGGATATATACCGCAAATCAAACACGAAACGGGCTTATCACCCTAGTGCCGCAACGTTGTAGGCCGTTACGGAGTTCCTTCGCATCAGTCGCCTTCAGGGAATCGACCCTCGTCGAGGTCCTTCATCAACCTGTCCAGGCGCCTTGCCGCGTCGGCGAGATCATGCTTCGCCACGGCCGTGACGACCAACAGCTTCCGGGACAGCGCCATCCTTACGCCCTCCGGGACTTGCAGTGTGCGCACCCTTGTGTGTGCTTCTTTCAATCGGTCGGCGACAAGTCCGTAGAGCTCAAGTTGACTGTCGCGTTCCATGCACAGATTGTGCCATCTGGGGCGAGTTGTCGCCTCACGGGGCCTCAACACACGACTGTGCCCCCTGCCGGATGGCAGGGGGCACAGTGTTGCCTATGTGATCACCCAAAGGCGAATAAGCGCTGATCAGGCTGGAATCACGCCTGAATCGTGCTCGGCTTGAAGGCCGGCCGGACGCTTTCGTAGGTGGCGATGTCCCCTTCGTTCTGAAGGGTGAGAGAGATGTCGTCCAGACCCTCCAGCAGCCGCCAGCGGGCGTTGTCGTCGAGTTCGAACTCCGCTACGACGCCTTCGGCTCGGACCTGGCGGTCGACCAGGTCGACCGTGATCTCGGCGGTGGGGTCGGCCTCGGTCAGCTTCCACAGCTGCTCGACGGTCTCCTGCGGCAGGACCACGGTCAGCAGACCGTTCTTCAGCGAGTTGCCGCGGAAGATGTCGGCGAAGCGGGAGGAGATGACCGTCTTGAAGCCGAAGTTCTGCAGGGCCCAGACGGCGTGCTCGCGCGAGGAACCGGTGCCGAAGTCGGGGCCGGCGACCAGGACGGTCACGCCGGCGCGCTCGGGGCGGTTGGTGATGAACTCCGGGTCCTTGCGCCAGGCCTCGAAGAGCCCGTCCTCGAAACCGTCGCGGGTGATCTTCTTGAGCCAGTGGGCCGGGATGATCTGGTCGGTGTCGACGTTGCTGCGGCGCAGCGGGACGGCCCGGCCGGTGTGGGTGGTGAAGGCTTCCATCGTTCTCAGACTCCTGCGGGCGCGGTAGCGGCGGACGACCCAGCCAGGTCGGCGGGCGAGGCCAGGTGGCCCAGCACCGCGGTGGCGGCGGCCACCTGCGGGGACACCAGGTGGGTGCGCCCGCCCTTGCCCTGCCGGCCCTCGAAGTTGCGGTTGGAGGTGGACGCGGAGCGCTCACCGGGCGCCAGTTGGTCGGGGTTCATGCCCAGACACATCGAGCAGCCCGCGTGCCGCCATTCGGCGCCGGCCTCCTTGAAGACCTTGTCCAGGCCCTCCGACACGGCCTGCAGGGCGACGCGGACCGAGCCCGGGACGACCAGCATCCGTACGCCCTCGGCGACTTTGCGGCCCTCGATGATCCCGGCGACGGCGCGCAGGTCCTCGATGCGGCCGTTGGTGCAGGAACCTACGAAGACGGTGTCGACCTTGATGTCGCGCAGCGGCTGTCCGGCGGTCAACCCCATGTACTCCAGGGCCTTTTCGGCGGCGTTGCGCTCCGAAGCGTCCTCGTACGAAGCAGGGTCGGGGACGTTGGCCGACAGGGGCGCGCCCTGGCCGGGGTTGGTGCCCCAGGTGACGAACGGCGACAGCGTGGTGCCGTCGATGACCACCTCGGCGTCGAAGACGGCGTCGTCGTCGGTGCGCAGGGTCTTCCAGTACGCGACCGCCGCGTCCCAGTCCTCGCCCACGGGGGCGTGGTCGCGGCCCTGGAGGTAGTCGAAGGTGGTCTGGTCGGGGGCGATCATGCCCGCGCGGGCGCCGGCCTCGATCGACATGTTGCAGATGGTCATGCGGGCTTCCATCGACAGCTGCTCGACGGCCTCACCGCGGTACTCCAGGATGTAGCCCTGGCCGCCGCCGGTGCCGATCTTGGCGATGATCGCCAGGATCAGGTCCTTGGCGGTGACGCCCTCGGCCAGCGCGCCGGTGACGGTGATGGCCATCGTCTTGGGGCGGGCCAGCGGCAGCGTCTGGGTCGCCAGCACGTGCTCGACCTGGCTGGTGCCGATGCCGAACGCCAGCGCACCGAAGGCGCCGTGCGTGGAGGTGTGCGAGTCACCACACACCACGGTGGTGCCCGGCTGGGTCAGACCCAGCTGCGGTCCCACGACATGGACGACACCCTGCTCGACGTCGCCCAGCGAGTGCAGGCGCACGCCGAACTCGGCGCAGTTCGACCGCAGCGTCTCCAGCTGGGCCCGGGAGACCGGGTCCGCGATCGGCTTGTCGATGTCGATGGTGGGGGTGTTGTGGTCCTCGGTCGCGATGGTGAGGTCCAGGCGCCGGACCTTGCGGCCGGCCTGCCGCAGGCCCTCGAAGGCCTGGGGGCTGGTCACCTCGTGCAGCAGGTGCAGATCGATGAAGAGGAGATCGGGCTCGCCCTCGGCGCGCCGGACGACATGGTCGTCCCAGACCTTCTCCGCGAGTGTCCTACCCATCGCTTTCCCTCCGGCCGGCCGGTTGTGCCGGCGCTTGATAGAGATCTTGTGCGCCTGATCGCCCGTACCCCACGTCCCGGACGACGGCTCGGACCCAGTGGTTCGTGGACCCGCACATACAGACTCGCTGGTTCTTGGAAAAATTGAACTTGCGTTTCACAGTGTGAGACGCGAATATCGTTTCATGGACAACTCTAGCGGCGTCGGCGTTCTCGACAAGGCAGCTCTGGTATTGAGCGCACTGGAGTCCGGTCCGGCCACCCTCGCCGGGCTGGTCGCGGCGACAGGGCTCGCACGACCCACGGCACATCGCCTTGCCGTGGCACTGGAACACCACCGGATGGTGGCGAGGGACATGCAGGGCCGGTTCATCCTCGGACCGCGGCTGGCGGAACTCGCCGCCGCGGCCGGCGAGGACCGCCTGCTGGCCACGGCCGGACCGGTGCTCACCCACCTCCGGGACGTGACGGGAGAGAGCGCGCAGCTCTACCGGCGTCAGGGCGACATGCGCATCTGCGTGGCGGCCGCGGAGCGGCTGTCGGGCCTGCGGGACACCGTCCCGGTGGGCTCCACGCTCCCGATGAAGGCCGGTTCGGCCGCGCAGATCCTGATGGCCTGGGAGGAGCCCGAGCGGCTCCACCGCGGCCTGCAGGGCGCACGCTTCACGGCGACGGCGCTCTCGGGTGTACGGCGTCGCGGCTGGGCGCAGTCGATCGGCGAGCGGGAGCCCGGCGTGGCCTCCGTCTCGGCGCCGGTGCGCGGCCCCTCGAACCGCGTGGTGGCCTCCGTATCGGTCTCCGGGCCGATCGAGCGCCTGACCCGCCACCCGGGGCGCATGCACGCCCAGGCCGTCATCGACGCGGCCGCCCGGCTGACCGAGGCCCTGCGCCGCTCCAGCTGATACCCCTCCCCCATTCCCCCCGGGCCCGGGGGCGCGTGAGACGCCGCACACGTCCGCACACGCGCCTCCGGGCCCGTACTTCTTGCGCCCTGTCCGGAAACGACGAAGAGGCCCTCCGCGATGAACGCGGAGGGCCTCTTCTGTGCGTACCCCCGACCGGATTCGAACCGGCGCTACCGCCTTGAGAGGGCGGCGTGCTAGGCCGCTACACAACGGGGGCTAGCTGTTACTGCGGTACTGCGCTGGGCTACCAGGACTCGAACCTAGAATAAGAGAACCAGAAACTCTCGTGTTGCCAATTACACTATAGCCCAAAGGTCTAGACCAACTAGACACCGTACCCCCGACCGGATTCGAACCGGCGCTACCGCCTTGAGAGGGCGGCGTGCTAGGCCGCTACACAACGGGGGCCCTAGCGATCCTGCATCAAAACATCCGGGTGCGACCCTGGAAATCTCGCGGGAAGGATCTGTACCCCCGACCGGATTCGAACCGGCGCTACCGCCTTGAGAGGGCGGCGTGCTAGGCCGCTACACAACGGGGGCAAGCACTGCGTCACTACTGAACTGCGCTGGGCTACCAGGACTCGAACCTAGAATAAGGGAACCAGAAACCCTCGTGTTGCCAATTACACTATAGCCCACCAAAACTCAAGACCCTGAGGGACTTTCGTTCGGTTAGCGCCTCCGGCCCGGCCTTTCGGCCCGCTCGGGCGGCGCAGAAAGAACATTACCGGATGCCTGACCGTGCTCCAAAACGGGTATCCCCGGCCAGCACCTGCGGGAGCCGGTCGAGTCCGGCGATTCGGTGCACGCCCTCCGGCCCGGGACCGCGCGATCCGTCACGGTCGAGCCACACGGCCGTCAGCCCGGCGTCACGGGCGCCGCGCGCGTCGATCTCCGGCTGGTCTCCCACGTAGACCACTTCCCCCGGCTCCAGCCCCATCTCGGCGCACGCGGCGAGGAAGGCGCCGGCCTCGGGCTTGCTGACGCCCAGCTCCACGGCGCACACCAGGACCTCGAAGCGGTCGCGCAGGCCGAGGTGGCGCAGCTTGGGGTCCTGGTTGGCCACGGAGGAGTTGGAGAGCACCCCGTGCCGGTAGCCGCCGGCCAGGGCGTCCAGTACGGGCACCACGTCGGGGAAGAGCTCCCAGGCGGCCGTGTAGTGCTCCACGTACCGCCCGAACCAGTCGTCGGCCTGTGCATCGCTCATGTCGGGCTCCCCGAGGAACTCCCGCACCCGGTCGCGGCGCTGCCCCTGGAAGGTGCCCTCCCCGGCCGCGAACCGCTCCCAGTGGCGGTCGGTGATCCGCCGCCACAGCGCGAGCGCCTCGCGCGGAGCCCCGTACCGCTCCGCGATGCCCTCGTCGGCCAGGTGCGCCGCGAGCCCGGCCCGATCGGCCCCGGTGTAGTCGAAAAGGGTGTCGTCGATGTCCCAGAGCACCGCACGGATCGCCATACGGCCGACCCTACGCCGGGGCCCCGTCCGCCGGGGGCACGACGAAGAAGTCCGTCAGGAAGCAGGTCACCTCGCCGGCCTCGTCCCGTCCCACCCAGGTCGGATAGACGCCGTCACCCCAGCCCGAGGTGAAGCCCGCGAGCGTGTCTCCGTCCGGGCCCGTCGCCAGGAACACCTCGGGGCCGTCCCCCACGGTCTCCATCGCCGCCCACACCGGGCCCTCCTCGTCCTCCGTCCCGGGGAAGGACCCGTCGGCGGACGCGTCGTAGAAACAGCCGGTGCCCGCGTCCACCCCGTAGCCGAAGAACTCGTCGTCGCCGAGCCGCGCGATGTCCTGCCCGTCCTGGAGCGCGAGCTCCCAGGTCACGGCCGGTACGTCCCGGATCACGAGGCGCGCGGCGGCGACCCGCGTGTGCGGACTCGCCGCCGGCGCCTCCCCCGGCCTGGTCAGCGTGGCTATCGCGGCCTCCACCCGGTACCGGCCCGGGGACACCTGCGTGGTGAACGGGGCGATGTCCCCCGAACCCAGGTAGACGAAGGGGTCACAGGCCACGACCCGGCCCGTGGGCAGGGACAGTTCGCCCACGGGGGCCAGGGAGAGAACCCCCCTCTGCCCGCTCTCGTACGCGAAGGAGTGGCCCGGCGTGAAGTGCAGGGCGTAGTCGGGTGCGGTCATCGGCATGGTGCGGGCCCTCCGGGGAGCGTGTGATCGACTCCGCGGACCGTAACGCCCGGCACCGACAACGCCGTAGGGGCGGCAGCCGGTTCGGCTGCCGCCCCTACGGGGGATGTGCGGGTCAGGCGGTGAGCTTCGCCAGGGTCGCGTCGATGCGGGACAGCGAGCGGTCCTTGCCCAGGATTTCGAGGGACTCGAAGAGCGGCAGTCCGATCGTGCGGCCGGTGACGGCGACACGGACCGGGGCCTGGGCCTTGCCGAGCTTGAGGCCGTGGGCCTCGCCGGCGGTGAGGACCGCCTGCTTGAGGGACTCGGGGTCCGACCAGTCGGCGGCGGCGAGGTTCTCGCGGGCCGTGGTGAGGAGGGCCGCCGGGTCGCCCTTCATCGCCTTGTCCCACGCGGCCTGGTCCTCGACCGGCTCCTTCAGGAACAGGAAGTCGACGTTGGCCGTGATGTCGGACAGGACCGTGACGCGGGTCTGGGCGTACGGCGCGATGCGCTCCCAGGCGGCGGCGTCGAAGTCCTCGGGCGCCCAGTTGGCGTGCGGGGCCTGGAGCCACGGGGCGCAGCGGTCCGCGAAGGCCTTCGGGTCGAGCAGGCGGATGTGGTCCGCGTTGATCGACTCGGCCTTCTTGAGGTCGAAGCGCGCCGGGTTGGCGTTGACGTCCGGGATGTCGAACTTCTCCACCATCTCCTCGATCGAGAAGATGTCCTGGTCCTTGGAGAAGGACCAGCCGAGCAGCGAGAGGTAGTTCAGCAGGCCCTCGGGGAGGAAGCCGCGCTCGCGGTACAGGTTGAGCGAGGCCTCGGGGTCGCGCTTGGAGAGCTTCTTGTTGCCCTCGCCCATCACGTACGGCAGGTGGCCGAAGGCTGGCACGGCCTTGGCGATGCCGAGCTCGATCAGGGCCCCGTAGAGCGCGATCTGGCGCGGGGTGGAGGACAGCAGGTCCTCGCCGCGCAGGACGTGGGTGATCTCCATCAGCGCGTCGTCGACCGGGTTGACGAGCGTGTAGAGCGGGGCGCCGTTGGCCCGGACGATGCCGAAGTCCGGCACGTTGT
This sequence comes from Streptomyces sp. NBC_00086, assembly GCF_026343255.1. Taxonomy (NCBI): domain Bacteria; kingdom Bacillati; phylum Actinomycetota; class Actinomycetes; order Kitasatosporales; family Streptomycetaceae; genus Streptomyces; species Streptomyces sp. NBC_00086. Next base: position 2,323,960 of record NZ_JAPELZ010000001.1, read on the forward strand.
CGGGGGTGAAGGTCAGCTCGCCGCGGACCAGGTCCGTGAAGGTGATCGGACCGTCGGGCATCCGGAAGCGGACGATCGAGGTGCGGCCCTCGGCCTCGTACGCGGCCTTCTGCTCCGCGGAGAGGTCGCGGCACTGGCCGTCGTAGCCGGAGGGCTTGCCGGCGGCGCGGGCCGCGTCGCGGCGGGCGTCCAGCTCCTCGGTGGTGCAGTAGCAGTGGTAGGCGTAGCCGCCGTCCTGGAGCTTCTGCGCGACGTCCTTGTAGATGTCCATGCGCTCAGACTGGCGGTACGGGGCGTGCGGGCCCCCGACCTCGGGGCCCTCGTCCCAGGTGAAGCCGAGCCAGCGCAGCGAGTCGAGCAGCTGGCCGTAGGACTCCTCGGAGTCGCGGGCCGCGTCGGTGTCCTCGATGCGGAAGACGAACGTACCGCCGTGGTGGCGGGCGAACGCCCAGTTGAAGAGGGCCGTGCGGACCAGACCCACGTGGGGGTTGCCGGTCGGGGACGGACAGAAACGTACGCGGGGGGTCGCGTTAGCCACGCTTGATCACCTTGTTGGTGAGAGTGCCGATGCCTTCGATGGTGACGGCGACCTCGTCGCCGACGTTCAGGGGGCCGACTCCGGCCGGGGTCCCCGTGAGGATGACGTCGCCCGGGAGCAGCGTCATGGCCTCGGTGATGTGCACGATCAGGTCCTCGATGGAGCGGACCATCTGGCTGGTGCGGCCGAGCTGGCGCTGTTCGCCGTTGACGGTGCACTGGATGGTCAGGTCGCCGGGGTCGAGGTCCGTCTCGATCCAGGGGCCGAGGGGGCAGGAGCCGTCGAAGCCCTTGGCCCGGGCCCACTGCTTCTCGCGCTGCTGGACGTCGCGCGCGGTGACGTCGTTGGCGCAGGTGTAGCCGAGGATGACGTCCTTGACGCGCTCGCGCGGGACCTCGCGGCACATGCGGCCGATGACCACGGCGAGCTCCGCCTCGTGGTGGAGGTCCTGGGAGAAGGACGGGTAGGCGATCGGGTCGCCCGGGCCGATCACCGAGGTGGAGGGCTTGAAGAAGGTGATCGGGACGTCCGGGACCTCGTTGCCCAGCTCCGCCGCGTGCTCCGCGTAGTTGCGGCCGATGGCCACGACCTTGTTCGGGAGCACGGGCGGCAGCAGCCGGACCTTGCTCAGCGGGACCTTCGTGCCCGAGAGCTCGAAGTCCGCGAACGGGATGCCCTTGATGATGTCGAGGACGAGCTCACCTTCGGACGCCGCGAGGGCAGTGCTGCCCTCGACCGCGCCGAACGCGACATTGCCGTCGATCGAGAACCTGGCGATGCGCACGTGTTGCGTCTGCCCCTCTGTATTTCCGCTGGCTGGAGTCTGCGGGCTCCAGGCTAACGCGGTGGGGGCCGACGCTTCGCGCGGCTTTCGCCGGACACCCCCTACTGCGCGGCGGTGGCGACCGGCGCGTTCATGAGGATGGTGCGGCGCGGGTTCGCGGTCTGGGTCGGCAGCTCGACGGTGTGCTCCGGGACCGGCACCGCCTGCAGCTCCTCGGCGTCCTTGAGGTGCGCGAGGGTGGTGCGGCGCGGGTTGGCTATGTTGCGGAACATCATCGTCGTCTTCATCGGAGTGCGAAGCCCTCGGCTCACTAGGTCGGATGGTGGCGGCGGGTGCCGCCGGAATGCCTTCGGAGTGCCGCTTGTCGCTCGCGGCAACCCTGTAAAGCTCAAGGCTAAACATCTGAATCCCCCGCCGAACCGGGAAGTAATGGCCACGGCTATGTGAGTTTGCTCACCAGCGGCCAGGCATTACGGGCATAACGGGCAGTCAATTCTGCCCTACAAAACGGACATTGCGCCACTGAATGCGCCATTCCGCTCCCGATCATCGCGACTGGGACAGCATGCCAGGCGCGGGGTTTGGGCGGCGTAAGTCCGATTCCGTATGAATTGGCACGCACGACGGGTAGTGCACGCGTCACCAGACGTGACCGACTGTCCAGGGCGGGACTCGCACCTTGTTGGAGATCCGCCTCTGTGCTGGAATTCGCGGGACCGCCGCGGGAATCAGCCGGCGCGCAGATGGCGCGAGACAGCGCCGAGCGCGGCGGCAACGGAGAGGGAGACGCGCCGGTCACCGACGACCACCATGGGGCGCATTGCCCCACGACTCGACACCGTCCCACCGGTCGCCCGGCGGGACGCCTGGTCCAGAGGTTGCGACGCTAGTGCAGGGACGATTCAAGAGGGATGACAAGGGGTCTCCCCAGGCCCGTCAGGGCCGTGGGGAAGCCGCGCCGGAGCAGGACCCGCGCGGCGGGACCGACCGTGGCTCCTCGCCCCAGCACGCCCAGAACCGCGGGCCGGCTGTCGAGAGCGGGGGCCCCGACGGCTCCGCCCCGGCGAAGCCCAAGGGCCGGGCCAAGCCCAAGGCCGGCGCCAAGGCCGACGACGAGTCGGGCAGCCGCGACGTCGCGATACCCCAGACCTCCCGCGGGTCCGGTTCACGCCTGGCCATGCAGAACTGGCGCATCAGTACGCGACTGGTGTCGCTGCTGACCCTGCCGGTCGTCGCCGCCACCACCCTCGGTGGCTTCCGCATCAACGACTCGCTCAACGACATCGCGCAGCTGGAGCACATGCAGCTGCTGACGACCATGACGCGGCAGGCCACCCACCTGGCCGCCATGCTCCAGGCCGAGCGTGACAACTCCGCCGGCCCGCTGTCCGTCGACCGCTCCGGGAAGCCCAGCAGCCTCGTCACGGGCGTCCGCGAGTCGACCAACACCGCCGTCAAGGCCTTCGCCGCAGCGACCGACAAGGTCGACGTCGCCGAGGGCAACGACGAGACGCTCAGGTCGATCCGCAACAACATCCTGCAGATCGCCCACGGGCTCAACAACCTCGAAGAGATCCGCAAGGGCGCGTACCAGAACGGCGCCCAGCAGACCGTCACCGAGTACAACGCGCTGGTCGTCTCGCTGCTCTCGCTCTCGCAGGAAATGGCGCAGGCCACCTCGAACCCCGAGATGATCAAGCGCACCCGCGCCCTGGCCGCGTTCTCCTCCGCCAAGGAGTACGCCTCCATCCAGCGCGCGATCATCGCCGCCGCGCTCCCGGCCGACCCCACGAAGCCCGGCAACCTCAGCGAGAACGACCGGCTCTACGCCCGCTCCGCGCAGAACAGCGAAGAGCAGGCGCAGAAGACCTTCGAACTCGCCTACCAGGGCAAGCCCGAGGAGCTCCTCGCCTCGCTCGGCGACGGCAACCAGGAGATCGCCGACGCCGACGGCTACGCGCGCCGCGTCCTCGGGAACAAGGACCAGTTCGCCAAGGAGAAGAACCGCTCCTGGATGAACTGGTACGACTCGGACGACGTCAAGCTCCAGGCCATGGAGATCATCGAGATCACCCTGCTCGAGGACATGGAGCAGAAGGCCCGCGAGCTCAAGAACGAGTCGCAGCGCGACGCCATCATCAACGGTGCGCTGATCCTCCTCGTCCTCGGTGTCTCCCTCGTCGGCGCCTTCGTCATGGCCCGCTCGATGATCCGCTCCCTGCGCCGCCTCCAGGACACCGCGACCCGCGTCGCCCAGGACCGGCTGCCCGAGCTCGTCAAGCAGCTGTCCGAGTCCGACCCGCAGGACGTGGACACGACGGTGGAGTCCGTCGGTCTGCACACCCGCGACGAGATCGGCCAGGTGGCGGCGGCCTTCGACGACGTGCACCGCGAGGCCGTCCGCCTCGCCGCCGAGCAGGCCCTCCTGCGAGGCAACGTCAACGCGATGTTCACCAACCTCTCGCGCCGTTCGCAGGGCCTCATCCAGCGCCAGCTCTCGCTCATCTCCGAGCTGGAGTCGCGCGAGGCCGACCCGGACCAGCTGTCCTCGCTCTTCAAGCTCGACCACCTCGCGACCCGCATGCGCCGTAACGGCGAAAACCTCCTCGTCCTCGCGGGCGAGGAGCCGGGCCGCCGGTGGACCCGCCCCGTCCCGCTCGTCGACGTGCTCCGTGCCGCGGCGTCCGAGGTGGAGCAGTACGAGCGCATCGAACTCTCGTCGGTGCCCGGCACCGACGTCGCCGGCCGCGTCGTCAACGACCTCGTGCACCTGCTCGCCGAGCTGCTGGAGAACGCCACCTCGTTCTCCTCCCCGCAGACCAAGGTCAAGGTCACCGGGCACGCGCTGCCCGACGGCCGTGTGCTCGTCGAGATCCACGACACCGGTATCGGCCTCTCCCCCGAGGACCTCGCCGCGATCAACGAGCGGCTCGCGTCGCCGCCGACCGTGGACGTCTCCGTCTCCCGCCGCATGGGTCTGTTCGTGGTCGGCCGCCTGTCCCTGCGACACGGCATCCGCATCCAGCTCCGCCCCTCCGACTCGGGCGGTACGACGGCCCTCGTCATGCTCCCGGTGGACGTCGCCCAGGGCGGCAAGAAGCCGGCGCCGATGCCCGGTCAGGGCGGTCAGGGTTCCCCCGGCGCCCCCGGTCAGGGTGGCCCCGGCGGCCAGGCGCAGGGCTCGGTCCCCGCTCCCGGCGCGCGTCCCCCCGTGGGCGCCGCCCCGCAGCGCGGCCAGGTTTCCGCCGGCAGCCAGCGCGCGGCCCTGCCGGGCCGCGACGGCGGCCCCGGCGGTCAGCCCCAGGGCCCCGGCCCGCAGGGCGGACGGCCCCCGCAGCAGCAGGGCCCCGGCGGCCAGACCCAGAGCGCCTTCGGTTCGGGTGCTCCGCTGCCCGGCCGCGGCCCGGTCTCCGGTCCCGGCGGCCCGGGCGGCTTCGGCGGTCCGCAGGCCCGTCCGGCCGGCGCCCCCACGGCGTCCGGTCCCGGCGGCTTCCCGCAGGGCAACGGCTTCGAGCGCCCGCAGCAGCCGCAGCAGCCGCAGGCTCCGTACCAGCCCCAGCAGCAGGGTCAGGGGCAGCAGCAGTCCGGCGGCCCGGCCGCCCGCGGCCCCCGGCCGCAGCTTCCGCCGCGCGGTGGCGCTCCCCGTCCGGAGCTCCCGGGCGCGGTCGGCGGACCCGCCGCGATGCCCCAGACCACCAGTTGGGGTGCGGGCCAGCGCGGGCACGACGAGCCGCGCGGCCACGACGAGCTGTCGGGTCCGGGCTCCACGTCCGAGTTCCCCCGCCCCGACTTCAATGCCCCGGCCCCGCAGGCCGGCGGCAACGGCGGCCAGGCCGGCCTCGAAAACGGCGCCACGAGCCAGTTCGCCCGTCCCGACTTCGGCGACCCGGCCTCCACCACCGGCCAGTTCGCCCGCCAGGACTTCCAGGCCCAGCGGCCCGGCGGCCCCGGTGTCGGCGGCTACGCCCAGCCCGGCCAGGCCCCGCAGCCCCAGGGCCGGCAGGCCCCCGTACCGCCTGCGCGCGCCGAGGCTCCGCGGCTGCCGCAGGCGCCCCGTCCGGAGGCCCTGCCCCCGGCCGGTCCGGGCACCGGCGAGGGCCGCAGCCCGATCTTCGACACGCTGGAGTCGAACTGGTTCCGCCAGGAGGCCGCCCAGGCCCCCGCGCCGGCGCCGGTAGTGCCCCAGCAGCCGCAGCAGTCCGCTCCGGCGATCGCGGCTCCCGCCTCCCCCCAGCGTCCGCAGCAGCACCAGCTGCCGCAGCGCGGCCAGGAGCAGGCTCCGGCCGAGACCGCGCAGACGGCCACCGGCGCCGTGCCGACCGTGAGCTGGCGCTCCTCTCCGAACGACGAGCTGATGCGGCAGGCCGAGCGCGTGCGCCAGCCCGCCGCCGGCGGTATCACCACGTCGGGTCTGCCCCGCCGGGTCCCTCGGGCGAACCTCGTGGCCGGCACCGCGCAGCAGCAGGCCGAAGCACAGGCCGGCCCCCAGGTTTCGCGGTCCCCGGACGATGTCCGCGGCCGTCTCACCAACCTCCGACGCGGTATCCAGCAGGGTCGGCAGGCCGGCACCACCGGCCCGGCCACCGGCAGTTACCACATCGACCCCACTTACCAGCAGGAGCGATAGTTGAGTTCGATGAGCCAGGCGGCACAGAACCTGAACTGGTTGATCACGAACTTCGTGGACAACACCCCCGGTGTGTCCCACACCGTGGTGGTCTCCGCCGACGGCCTCCTTCTGGCAATGTCCGAAGGCTTCCCCCGCGACCGGGCCGACCAGCTCGCCGCGGTGGCCTCCGGGCTGACCTCCCTCACCGCGGGCGCGTCCCGCATCTTCGAGGGTGGCGCCGTCAACCAGACGGTGGTGGAGATGGACCGCGGATTCCTCTTCCTGATGTCCGTCTCCGACGGATCCTCGCTGGCCGTACTGGCGCACCCCGAGTGCGACATCGGCCTGGTGGGGTACGAGATGGCCCTCCTCGTAGACCGCGCCGGCAGTGTCCTCACCCCGGACCTGCGCGCGGAACTGCAGGGAAGCCTGCTCATCTGACTGCCGCTCTCCCGGCCGGACGGTACTGCCGGCCGGGGGACCGGGGCCGCAGCCCCGGAACCCAGTACCACCACCAGGCCGTCATACCGTCCCCCCACCGGCCGCCCCGTCAGACGGCACGCTGACCTTTGCTGTCCAGCCCGGAGGATCAATGACCCCGCCCCCCGCCTATTCCGATCAGTACGGAGATTCGTACTCGGAAGGCGACCAGCCGCTGGTTCGTCCGTATGCGATGACCGGTGGCCGGACCCGACCGCGCTACCAGCTCGCCATCGAGGCCCTGGTCAGCACCACGGCCGATCCGATGCACCTGTCCGGGCTGCTCCCGGAACACCAGCGCATCTGCACCCTGTGCCGTGAGGTCAAGTCGGTCGCGGAGGTCTCCGCGCTGCTGAACATGCCGCTCGGTGTCGCCCGGATCCTCGTCGCCGACCTGGCGGAGGCCGGCATGGTGGCCATCCACCAGCCGGGCAATGGAGAGGCCGGCGGAACGCCGGATGTAACGCTGCTCGAGAGGGTTCTCAGTGGACTTCGCAAGCTCTAATGGTGGAGCGGCTCCTGCTCGCTCCACCACCTCCGCGAAGATCGTGGTGGCGGGTGGCTTCGGCGTGGGCAAGACCACGTTCGTCGGCGCCGTCTCCGAGATCAATCCGCTGCGCACCGAGGCCGTGATGACGTCCGCGAGTGCGGGCATCGACGACCTGACCCACACCGGGGACAAGACGACCACCACGGTCGCCATGGACTTCGGCCGCATCACCCTGGACCAGGACCTGATCCTGTACCTCTTCGGTACCCCCGGTCAGGACCGCTTCTGGTTCATGTGGGACGACCTCGTGCGCGGCGCCATCGGGGCGATCGTCCTGGTCGACACGCGGCGCCTGGCCGACTGCTTCCCGGCCGTCGACTACTTCGAGAACAGCGGCCTGCCGTTCGTCGTGGCGCTCAACGGCTTCGAGGGGCACCAGCCCTACACCCCGGAGGAAGTCCGCGAGGCCCTGCAGATCGGCCCGGACGCCCCCATCATCACCACCGACGCCCGCCACCGCGCGGACGCCAAGAGCGCGCTCATCACGCTCGTCGAGCACGCCCTGATGGCGCGGCTCAAGTAGGGGCTGCGCGGGGCGAGGGCTTCACCGGCTGGTTTTGGGGGGCGGGCTGTGTCATGCGACACGGCCCGCCCCCTTCGTTCATAACGTTTCGACAGAGAATTGCCGGTAGTTGGCGACAGGGTGCGTTCGCCCGGTGTCACTGCGCTCACAACTGGCCCCGCTTTTGCCGCAGGACGCTCTTTATGTCCGATTTATGTGGGACATAAGGCTCTAGGAATGGCCGATTTCAACTGTTTGGAACACGGCCGTTAACCGTGCTGGAATTCAACGAACTAGCTAGTAGCACCGCCGAGAGGTTGTTGGTCGAGTGAGGCGAAGCAACTCGAGCCCCGCGGATGAACCCGCGCGCGGCAACTTCACCCCGCCGCCGCGCGCGGCCGCGTCATCCTTTGACGTACCCGTGGAACCATCCGTGAGCGGTGGCAGCACCAGCAGGTTCTCGCCCCGCAACTGGCGCGTGCCGACCCGTCTGAACGCCATCCTGCTCGTCCCGGTCCTCGTCGGACTGGTGATGGGCGGCTTCCAGGTGAAGGGGTCCATCGACACCTGGGACGAGGCCAAGGACGCCGAGCAGACCGCCGTCATCGTCCAGGCCGCGGCCGAATACGGCCAGGCGCTCCTCAACGAGCGCGACCTGACCGCCGAGGCCCTGCTCAAGGGCCAGCGCGATTCCGAGCCGGTCCTGAAGGCTTACTCCGCCACCGACGCGGCCAAGGCGAAGTTCGCCGAGGTCGCGAAGGAGCTGCCCGAGGGCCAGGGCCTGGAGCGCCGCCTGGAGCTCTTCCGCCAGGAGGAGCCGAAGCTGGAGCAGGTCCGCAAGACGGCCTACGTGAAGGACTTCGAGACGCCGAAGAAGGCCCTCCCGAAGGCGATGGGCCCGATCCCGACCGAAGAGGGGTACGTGCTGGTCCAGCACTACCTCATGCAGTTCTCGAACGAGCTGGGACTCGGCACCGGCAACGTGACCTCGTACGGCCGCATGGTCTACGCGCTCGAACTGTCCAAGGCCGCGAACTCGCTGCAGCGCTCGGTGGGCACCCACCTGCTGGTGCGGCCGAGCGAGAACGACGACATCCGCAAGGCCCAGCTCGTCGCCTTCTCCTCGTACGCGTACCTCGAAGAGATCGCCATCGGCGAGTACGTCGCCGCCGGCACCGACGAGGACGTCGCGCGCCTCAAGGACATCATGGGCGCGAAGTCCGCGGAGGGCGCCCAGAAGCTCGTCGACGCCAAGAAGGCGGCCGAGGAGGCGGGCACCGTCTTCCGGGCCCCGCCGGTGGTCAACAACTCCGCGCTCACCGGTATGACCGAGGCGATAGCCAGCGGCGCGAAGCCGGCCGCCCTCGCCAACGGCGGAACCACCCCGGCGGCCTGGCAGGCCGCCGCGACCGCCAAGTTCGACGGCTACAACCAGCTCGAGAAGGAACTCCTCGACAAGGCCCTCAAGGACGCCGTAGCCGTCTCCGACGAGGCCCGCAACGACGCCATCCTGACCGGCGCCATCGTGGTCGTGGCCCTGCTCGCCGCCTTCATCCTGGCCGGCATGATGGCCCGCCAGATGAGCAAGGCGATGCGCCGGCTGCGCAACGGCGCCTTCGACGTCGCCGAGCAGCGCCTGCCGATGCTCGTCGACCAGCTCTCGCGCACCGACCCGGGCAAGGTCGACACCCGGGTGGTGCCGATCCCGATCGACTCCCAGGACGAGATCGGCGAGGTCGCCCGCGCCTTCGACCAGATCCACCGCGAGGCCGTCCGGCTCGCCGCCGAGCAGGCCCTCCTGCGGGGCAACGTCAACGCGATCTTCACGAACCTCTCCATGCGCAACCAGTCGCTGATCGAGGGCCAGCTGAGCCTGATCACCGAGCTGGAGAACAACGAGGCCGACCCGGACCAGCTGGAGAACCTCTTCCGCCTGGACCACCTGGCCACCCGCATGCGCCGCAACGGCGAGAACCTCCTCATCCTCGCGGGTGAGGAGCCGGGCCGCCGCTGGGACCAGCCGGTCCCCCTGGTCGACGTCCTGCGCGCCGCCTCCTCCGAGGTGGAGCAGTACGAGCGCGTCGAGCTGTCGGGCGTCTCCGAGGCCGAGATCCACGGCCAGGCCGTGACCGACCTCGTGCACCTGCTCGCCGAGCTGCTGGAGAACGCCACCACCTTCTCCTCCCCGCAGACCAAGGTCCGGGTCAACGCGACGCGTCTGCCCGACGGCCGGGTGATGGTCGAGATCCACGACAAGGGAATCGGCCTGACGGCCGAGGACTTCGCGGACATCAACCACAAGCTCGCCAACCCGCCGACCGTGGACGCCGCGATCTCGCAGCGCATGGGTCTGTTCGTGGTCGGCCGGCTGGCCGACCGGCACGGCATCCGCGTCCAGCTGCGCCCCTCGGGCGAAGCGGCCGGCACCACCTCGCTGGTCATGCTCCCCGACGCCATCACCCACGGTGGCGGTGGCGAGGAGATCCCGGCGGACGACTTCACCGTCTCCCAGATGATCCCGCGCCAGCAGGCCCAGCAGCCGGCCCCGCTGCGCACCGCCGCCGAGCTCGGCTTCGACGACTCGCGCTACGAGGTCCACCGGGCCGACCAGCCGGGTTACGAAGAGCCCGCCGCCGACCCGGTCGGCCGGTCCCTGGGCCGTGAGGAGCGCCGGGCCGCGCTGGAGGCGCAGGTCGGCTACCCGCAGGCGCAGCCCCAGCCGCAGTCGCAGTACGACGAGCCCGCGGCGGACTATCCGGAACCTCAGCCGGAGCACGCGTACCAGCCGTACCAGGGCTACGAGCAGCAGCCCGTGCAGGGCTACGACCTCGGTTACGAATCCGCTCAGGCCGGGCAGGGATACGACGCGTACACCCAGCAGGATTACGCGTATCCGGAACCGGAGTACACGGATCAGCGACAGGAACTCCCGGCCTACGACGGTGGGTACGATTCCCCTTCCACAGCGGCAGAGTGGCCCCAGCAGAACACCTACTCGGGCTCCTACCAGCAGGGATACGGGACCGAATCGGAATCACCGGCCGCTCCCGAACCGGCCCCGGAGCGCGTAGGCTTCGACCGTCCGGGCGCCACGGCCGACGCCGGTCACCAGGTGACCGGGGCGGGCCTGCCGCGACGCGGCAGCCAGCCGCAGCAGCGGCCGGGACAGCAGGAAACGGAGTCCTCCGGTTCCCTCTTCGAGCAGCGGCCGCAGCGTCAGCAGCAGCCCGCGGCACCGGAGCAGGCCACCGGGGAGACGGAAGGCCCCGCCGACTGGCGCTCGAACAACGACGAGCGCTGGCAGCAGGCCGCCAAACTCCGTGAGCCGAAGGCGGGCGGGGTCACCCCGTCCGGTCTCCCTCGGCGGGTGCCCAAGGCCAACCTGGTCGAGGGTGCCGCAGAGACGACTCCGCAGGGCGGCCCCCAGGTCTCCCGGGCCCCGGAGGACGTCCGTGGCAGGTTGAGCAACCTGCGACGCGGCGTCGAGCAGGGCCGCAACGCGGGATCCGAGCAGTCAAGTAACAGCTATGACCAGGAGCGTTAGTGTGAGCGCGATGAGCCAGGCGGCACAGAACCTGAACTGGTTGATCACGAACTTCGTGGACAACACCCCAGGGGTGTCTCACACGGTGGTGGTCTCCGCCGACGGCCTCCTTCTGGCAATGTCCGAAGGCTTCCCCCGCGACCGGGCCGACCAGCTCGCCGCGGTGGCCTCCGGGCTGACCTCCCTCACCGCGGGTGCCTCGCGCATCTTCGAGGGTGGCGCCGTCAACCAGACGGTGGTGGAGATGGACCGCGGATTCCTCTTCCTGATGTCCGTCTCCGACGGATCCTCGCTCGCGGTGCTCGCTCACCCCGAGTGCGACATCGGCCTCGTGGGGTACGAGATGGCCCTCCTCGTGGACCGCGCCGGCAGTGTCCTCACCCCGGACCTGCGCGCGGAACTGCAGGGCGGACTTCTCAACTAGCAGACAGGCAGTGCGTTTCGCGTCACTGCACCATAGGGTGCGGTGGCGCGGTTCCACAGGGAGTACCGCGCACTTGGAGTCGGAGGAGGAAACGTGACAACACCCGGAGGACATCCCTATGGCGGCTCGCAGCAGCCGCAGGGTGGGCACGACCAGAACCGCTTCAACTTTCCTTCCGCTCCCAGCAACCGGCCCTCGCCGGAGCACGACCCGGCCTCCGGGCAGCCGTACCAGCGGCAGCCCTACCCGCAGCAGCAGCAGCCGCAGTACGGCCAGCCGCAGCAGCAGCCCGGCCAGTCGTCCTACCGGTCCCCGCAGCAGCCTCCGCGCGGCGGGCGCCCGCAGGCTCCGCAGGCGCACAACCCGCTGGTGCGCCCGTACGCCATGACCGGCGGCCGGACCAGGCCGCGCTACCAGCTCGCCATCGAGGCACTGGTCAGCACCACGGCCGATCCCGCGCGTCTGCAAGGGCAGTTGCCCGAGCACCAGCGCATCTGCCTCCTGTGCCAGGAGATCAAATCCGTCGCGGAGATCTCGGCACTTCTCTCCATTCCTCTTGGCGTAGCCCGGATCCTCGTCGCCGACCTGGCAGAGGCCGGCCTCGTAGCCATCCACCAGCCCGGCGGCGACGAGTCCGCCGGCGGCCAGCCAGATGTGACACTGCTCGAAAGGGTGCTCAGTGGACTTCGCAAGCTCTAACGGCGGAGCGGCTCCTGCTCGCTCCACCACCTCCGCGAAGATCGTGGTGGCGGGTGGCTTCGGCGTGGGCAAGACCACGTTCGTCGGCGCCGTCTCCGAGATCAACCCCCTGCGCACCGAGGCCGTCATGACGAGCGCCTCCGCCGGCATCGACGACCTGACCCACACCGGGGACAAGACGACCACCACGGTCGCCATGGACTTCGGCCGCATCACCCTGGACCAGGACCTGATCCTGTACCTCTTCGGTACCCCCGGTCAGGACCGCTTCTGGTTCATGTGGGACGACCTCGTGCGCGGCGCCATCGGCGCCGTGGTCCTCGTCGACACCCGCCGTCTCGCCGACTGCTTCCCCGCCGTCGACTACTTCGAGAACAGCGGCCTGCCCTTCGTCATCGCCCTCAACGGCTTCGACGGGCACCAGCCCTACACCCCGGAGGAAGTCCGCGAGGCCCTGCAGATCGGCCCGGACGCCCCCATCATCACCACCGACGCCCGCCACCGGGCCGACGCCAAGAGCGCGCTCATCACCCTGGTCGAGCACGCCCTCATGGCCCGCCTGCGGTAGCCGTCCCCGGCCTTGCACGCCCGGTCGTACGCGCCCGGTCGTACGCGAAAGCCCCCCGCACTCCGAGGAGTGCGGGGGGCTTTGCACGTGGTGCGGGCGGGGCTTGTCGTACTAGCCCTGCCAGCTGCGCGGGCCGCGGAAGCCGGGGGTGCGCTCCAGGCGGCGCCAGCCGGCCTGGGAGCTGGCGGCGGCGGCCGAGGTCTCCTCGGGGGCGGCCGCGGCGCGGGCGAGCAGGATCGCGGTGATCGCGGCCAGCTCCTCGGGCTCGGCGTTGCCCTTTTCTACCTTCAGCAGTGTGCCGGTGGCGTCGCTCATCGGTGGCAGGTCTCCTTCGACGTCTACTGGGGCGGGTTGCCGTGCTTGCGCGACGGCAGGTCGGCGTGCTTGTTGCGGAGCATCGCGAGTGCGGCGACGAGGACCTCGCGGGTTTCCGCGGGGTCGATGACGTCGTCGACGAGGCCTCGCTCGGCCGCGTAGTAAGGGTGCATCAGCTCGGACTTGTACTCCTTGACCATGCGCGCACGCATGGCCTCGGGGTCTTCGGCGTCCGCGATCTGCTTGCGGAAGATGACGTTGGCGGCGCCCTCGGCGCCCATTACGGCGATCTCGTTGGTCGGCCAGGCGTAGGTGAGGTCGGCGCCGATGGACTGGGAGTCCATGACGATGTACGCACCGCCGTAGGCCTTGCGCAGGATCAGCGAGATCCGCGGCACGGTCGCGTTGCAGTACGCGTACAGCAGCTTGGCGCCGTGGCGGATGATGCCGCCGTGCTCCTGGTCGACGCCCGGCAGGAAGCCGGGGACGTCCAGGAGGGTGATGATCGGGATGTTGAAGGCGTCGCAGAGCTGGACGAAGCGCGCCGCCTTCTCGGAGGCGTGGATGTCCAGGACGCCGGCGAGGTGGCCGGGCTGGTTGGCGACGATTCCGACGACCTGGCCGTCCATCCGCGCGAGCGCGCAGATGATGTTGCGGGCCCAGCGCTCGTGGATCTCCAGGACGTCGCCCTCGTCGACGAGCTCCTCGATGACCTTGAGCATGTCGTACGGGCGGTTGCCGTCGGCGGGCACCAGGTCCAGCAGGACGTCGGACCGGCGGTCGGCCGGGTCGCTGGTCTCGTGGACCGGGGGGTTCTCGCGGTTGTTGGAGGGCAGCATCGTGATGAGGTAGCGGACCTCGGAGATGCAGGTCTCCTCGTCGTCGTACGCGAAGTGCGCGACGCCCGAGGTCTCGGCGTGCACGTCCGCGCCGCCGAGGCCGTTCTGGGTGATCTCCTCGCCGGTCACCGCGCGGACCACGTCCGGGCCGGTGATGAACATCTGCGAGGTCTCCCGGACCATGAACACGAAGTCCGTCAGCGCCGGGGAGTAGGCCGCGCCGCCGGCGCAGGGGCCCAGCATCACCGAGATCTGCGGGATGACGCCCGAGGCCCTGGTGTTGCGCTGGAAGATGCCGCCGTAGCCGGCGAGCGCGGAGACGCCCTCCTGGATGCGGGCGCCGGCGCCGTCGTTGAGGGAGACCAGCGGGGCACCGGCCGCGATGGCCATGTCCATGATCTTGTGGATCTTCTGGGCGTGGGCCTCGCCCAGGGCGCCGCCGAAGATCCGGAAGTCGTGTGCGTAGACGAAGACCGTACGGCCCTCGACCGTGCCCCAGCCGGTGATGACACCGTCGGTGTAGGGCTTCTTGGCCTCCAGGCCGAACCCCGTCGCCCGGTGGCGGCGCAGCTGCTCGACCTCCTTGAAGGAACCTTCGTCGAGCAGCAACGCGATCCGCTCACGGGCGGTGAGCTTGCCCTTGGCATGCTGCGCTTCGGTCGCCCGGTCGCTCGGGCCGCGCCGCGCCTGCTCGCGCAGGTCGTGCAGCTCGGCCACGCGCCCGCGGGCGTCCGTCGGCTCGCTCGGAATCTGGTCCACAACGGTCATGTAATGACCTTACGAAGCCGGACCCCAAAAACCCTCCGTCGAATCCACACAGTGTCGGGTGTCTTCCGCTGTCCGTCCCGGACAGAACCGCCGGGGGTGCAGCCGGGCCCACCAGGCAGGACCTTGGTCCATTGTCGGTTTCCCACAAAACTCCCGCCAAGCCGCCTCCAAGGCACCGCCAAGCCACGCGCAAGAAACCCAGAGGTTGAAATTTGAACGGAATGGGTCTAGCGTCGTTGTTGTTGAAAGTTCAACGAGTGCCGGACATCGAGCGGCACCCCCCACCAAGGAGCAGTCATGGGTCTCTTCACCCGCCGCACGCAGGACACCGCCAACACCGCCGTCGCCACCCTCGACGTGGACCCGGCCCTCGCCGCACTCACCGGCGACTACGTCATCGACGCCTCCCACAGCAGCATCGGCTTCACCGTCCGCCACGCGATGGTCACCAACGTGCGCGGCTCCTTCGCCGACCACGAGGGCACCCTGCACCTGGACGGTGCCGACCCCTCCCGCTCCACCGCCTCCATCGACGTGAAGATCGCCTCCATCGACACCGGCATCGGCGACCGCGACGGCCACCTGCGCTCCGGGGACTTCTTCGACGCGGAGACCTTCCCGCTGATGACCTTCCGCTCCACCGAGGCGCAGCAGCTCGGCGGCGACAAGTACCGCATCACCGGCGAGCTGACCATCAAGGACGTCACGCGCCCGCTCTCCATCGACCTGGAGTTCGGCGGCTCGGCCACCGACGTCTACGGCAACGAGCGCGTCGGGTTCGAGGGCTCGGCCGAGATCCTGCGCTCCGACTGGGGCCTGACCTGGAACGCGGCGCTGGAGACCGGCGGCGTGATGGTCAGCGACAAGGTGAAGCTGACCTTCGACATCTCGGCGATCAAGCAGGCGTGACCCCGGGCGGGGCCGGGGCGGCTAGAAGTCGCCCCCGCCGAACCCGCCACCGCCGTCGAAGCCGCCTCCGCCTCCGAAGTCCCCGCCGCCGAAGTCGGACGGGTTGAAGTCGGCCCCGGAGACGTCGCCGCCGTCGAAGCCACCGCCTCCACCATCGAATCCGTTGCCGCCTCCGAAGTCGGAGGCGTAGGCCGGACTGGACATCATCGAACCGAGCATCGTGCCCATGAGCAGGCCGGGCAGGATGCCGCCCCCGAAGTAGCCGCCGGCCCAGGGACCGTACGCCGGGCCGGCGTCGTAGTAGGGGCGCGGACCGTGCTCGGTGTCGACGGTGCGGACCGCCGGGTCCTGACCGTCGCGCAGCCGGACGGCGTCCGCCGCGCAGACCGGGACCGTACGGGCGGCCCCGCCCGACGGGGCCCAGGCGGCGTCCTCGGTGCTCGGCCCGTGGCGCGGGTCGAAGAAGCAGGGTGCGCGGCGCTCGGGCAGCGGGCGGCCCTGCCGGCGCGCGTCGAGGCGGGCCAGCGCGAACCGGCCGTCTTCGAGGGCCTGGGTGACCCCCTTGACCTCCTCCGGATGCTGCACGGAGGCCATGATCTGCTTGGCCTTCTCGTACGAGTCGAGGCCCTGCTCGTAGTCCGCGCGCATGGCGTCGTCGGCGCCGGGCTCACCGGGGTGGAAGTCGAGGCGCTCCAGCTCCTCGCCGAAGGCCGTGATGTCCTCGTCGACGACCACGCTCAGCCGGGCGATGGACTCGCGCCGGAGCTCTTCCTTCTTCTTTCGGTTGCGCTTGACCAGCGCGTACGCCCCGCCACCGCCGACGGCGGCCACCACGCCGAGCCCGATCAGGGCGCCCACCGGGGCCCCGCTGTCGGTGCTCGCAGTGCCCCAGGAGGCGGGGGCCTTGCCCTTGGCCTGGGCGAGGGCCTGGTCCACGAAGGCGTTGAGCTCGGTGTTCGCGTCCGTAGCCCCGCCCGCCTTGACGGCGTCGACCAGGTTGCGGACCGCGTTGCTCGGCATGACGGCCCGGTCGGCGCCGGCGTTGAAGCCTTCCCCGAGCCGGATCGCGTAGAGCCCGGTGATGCCGGTCTCGGTACGGACCGTCTTGAGCACGCTGGCGGCCGGGAACTCGGCGGTGGCGGGCAGCACCGCCACGAACACCGGCTTCCCGGCGTCCTTGATCTTCTGCGCGAGCGCGTCCGCCTGCGCGGGCGACAGCTGCGCCTCGGCGCGGGGGTCCACGTAGACCGGGCCCTTCTTGAGGGCCTGGGCCACGGTGGTGGTCCCGTCCGCCGCCGACGCCTGCGGGGCGACCAGCAGCGCGGTCGCCGACAGCGCCAGCAGCAGAGCGGCCAGCAGCGATCCCATACGTACGGATATAAGCCTGGTCCTCATATCCATGACGCTACCCGAACGGGTGCAATCCTGTGTGAGCTGGACATAAGGGCTATCGGCCCGCGCCGGTCAGACGTTCGACCTATGCTCCCGATCCAGGGGGTGGGGCCGGTGCGGCGCGGACTACTGATGGGACTCGCACTACTGAGTGGCGGACTGCTGACGGCATGCAGCCCGCCCACGTACGACCTCGCCGGGGTGTACAAGGACGACTCGGGGCAGCTCATGGTGGAAGCCGGGCGATGCAGCAACGAAGGGGAGATCACCGGGTTCTATCTGGCCGGCCCCCCGGTGGAGGGGTCGCCCTCCACGACCCGGACCACGGGCCATGTCCGCGGGGACAGCCGCCCGGGGCCGTTTCCCCTCCTCGCCCCGGTCCCGGGTCGGAACGGGGAGCCCGGGGCTCCGCCGTCCTTGGACGCGGGCAGCTATTACCTCAGCTTCGATGTGCTGGAGGACGGCCACTGGGTCCTGTACTCCTCCGCCACCTTGTTCGAGAGCAGGGACATCCAGGCCCTGGGCCCCGGACAGGTCTGGGCCGACGGCGAGGCCATGAGCCGCAAGCGCTTCCGCGCATACATCAGGGATGCCTGCTGACGCGGAAGCGTCCCAAGGGCGGCCGGGCCTACTCCGCCGGTTCCACGCCCGCGTGGAGGAGGCCGTAGGTGAAGGCGTCTTCCAGGGCCTGCCAGGAGGCGGCGATGACGTTCGGGGCGACGCCCACCGTGTTCCACTCGCGGGTGCCGTCGGTCGTGGTGACCAGGACCCGGGTCGTGGACGACGTGCCGTGTGCGCCCTCCAGGATGCGGACCTTGTAGTCGATCAGCTCGAACTTCGCGAGCTGGGGGTAGAAGCGCTCCAGGGCGACCCGCAGCGCGCGGTCCAGCGCGTTGACGGGGCCGTTGCCCTCCGCCGTCGCGACGATCCGCTCGCCCTTGGCCCACAGCTTCACCGTCGCCTCGTTGGCGTGCGTGCCGTCGGGGCGGTCCTCGACGATGGCCCGCCAGGACTCGATGCGGAAGTACTTGCGCGCCCGGCCCTCGGCCTCGGCGCGCAGCAGCAGCTCGAAGGAGGCGTCGGCGGCTTCGTAGGTGTAGCCCTGGAGCTCGCGCTCCTTGACCCGCTCCACCACCCGGGAGACCAGCGCGCGGTCCCCGCCGAGGTCGACTCCGAGCTCCTTGCCCTTGAGCTCGATGGAGGCCCGGCCGGCCATGTCGGAGACGAGCATCCGCATGGTGTTGCCGACGCGCGCGGGGTCGATGTGCTGGTACAGGTCCGGGTCGACCTTGATGGCCGAGGCGTGCAGGCCCGCCTTGTGCGCGAAGGCGGAGACGCCGACGTAGGGCTGGTGCGTGGAGGGGGTGAGGTTGACGACCTCCGCGATGGCGTGGGAGATGCGGGTCATCTCGGCCAGCGCGCCCGCCGGGAGGACCGTACGGCCGTACTTGATCTCCAGCGCGGCGACGACCGGGAAGAGGTTGGCGTTGCCGACCCGCTCGCCGTAGCCGTTCGCGGTGCACTGCACGTGGGTGGCGCCCGCGTCCACGGCGGCCAGCGTGTTGGCCACGGCGCAGCCGGTGTCGTCCTGGGCGTGGATGCCCAGGCGCGCGCCGGTGTCGGCCAGTACGGTCGCCACGGTCGCGGTGATCTGCGCGGGCAGCATGCCGCCGTTGGTGTCGCAGAGGACCACGACGTCGGCGCCGGCCTCGTGGGCGGCGCGCACGACGGACTTCGCGTACTCGGCGTTGGCCCGGTAGCCGTCGAAGAAGTGCTCGCAGTCGACGAAGACCCGGCGGCCCTGGGAGACCAGGTGGGCGACGGTGTCGCGGACCATCTCCAGGTTCTCGTCGAGGGTGGTGCGCAGGGCCAGCTCGACGTGCCGGTCGTGGGACTTGGCGACCAGGGTGATCACCGGGGCGCCGGATTCCAGCAGGGCGCGGACCTGCGGGTCGGTGGCGGCGGAGCCGCCCGCCCGGCGGGTCGCGCCGAAGGCGACGAGCTGGGCGTGCTTGAAGTCGATCTCCGCGCGGGCACGCGAGAAGAACTCCGTGTCGCGCGGGTTGGCGCCGGGCCAGCCGCCCTCGATGAACCCCACCCCGAAGTCGTCCAGGTGCCGGGCGATCGTCAGCTTGTCCGCGACCGTGAGGTTGATGCCCTCACGCTGGGCACCGTCGCGCAGGGTCGTGTCGAAGACGTGGAACCCATCTTCGACACCGCCGGGATCGCCGGGGCCCGAAGCCGGCGCAGTCGGCTCGGTCGCCTCTGTCGTCGTCATGCTGATCTGACTCCTGTCGGATGGGTGGTTCCGGATGCCCGCCCTCGGGCAGGCCGACGCCACTGCCCCCATCATCGCGCGCTGCCCGATCCCGGCATGTTCGTGGCCGGAAAACGAAAAAACCTCTCGCGGGTGCGAGAGGTCTGCGCGCGGGTCTGAGGCACGGTGGCCGCCTCCGCGAAGTTCTTCCGCGGCTCAGCGGCCACTGGGGACCGGCGCGCTGCTGTCCATAATCATGAGCTGAGCAGGCACGTCGGCAGTCTGCCATACCGCATGCCGCGGGTGGACAGGAATCTCAGCATGCGGGCACGTCTGTCCGAGGGCCGGAGGGCGGGGCGAGCGCGGGGCCAGGGGCGGGGCCGCCGTCCCGGGCCGCGATCTCAGGCTCCGGCACCCGGGGTCAGCGCCTCGCTGAGGAACTCGCCGACGTGCTCCAGGATGTCGCCCCGCCCTATCCCGGGCAGGCCGACGGCGACCTGGATGCTGAACCCGTCGAGCAGGGCCCGCAGCCGGGCCGCGAAGCGGTCCGGGTCGACCGGGCGGAACTCTCCGCGCGAGATGCCCTCGGCGAGCAGGGCCACCAGGTCGCGGTGCCAGGCGCCCTCGATGGCCCCCTGGCGGTCCCGCTCCCCCGGTCCCGCGTTCTGCGAGCGGTTCCAGACCTCCAGCCACAGGGTCCAGTGCGGATCCCGGGCGCCCTCGGGCACGTACAGGTCCACGTACGCCTGCAGGCGCTCGCGCGCCGGTCCGCGGCGGGACAGCAGGGCGCGGCGCCGGGTGCCGAGCGCCGCCTCGCTCCACTCCAGGGTCTGCAGCAGGAGCTCGTCCTTGGTGCGGAAGTAGTAGAGGAGGTGGCCGCTGCTCATGCCGACCTGGCGGCCGAGGCCGGCCATGGTCAGACCGTCCAGGCCGCGTTCGGCGATGGTGGCCATGGCGGCGACCAGTACGTCCTCGCGCGGCGGCGCGTTCTTGCGCGCGGCACGTACCTCACCCGCCACCATGGCCCACTCCTCGTCCCGGCCGCCCTCTCGGGTCAGACCTTCGGCTGCTGCTGGGTGATGCAGTGGATACCGCCACCCCCGGCGAAAATCGTACGTGCGTCGACGAGCGTCACGGTCCGCTCGGGGAACAGACCGCGGAAGATCTCCGCGGCCTCCTCGTCGCGCGGGTCGTCGAAGGCGCACAGGACCACGCCGCCGTTGCACAGGTAGTGGTTGATGTAGGAGTAGTCGACCCACTCCCCGTCCTCTTCCAGCACGGTCGGCGCCGGGATCTCCACGACCTGGAGCTGGCGCCCCCGGGCGTCGGTGGAGGCGCGCAGGATGGCGGCGATGGTCTTGCCGCGCTCGTGGTCCGGGTGGGCCGGGTCGGGCTGGCTGTGGACCATGACCACACCGGGGCGGGCGAAGGCCGCGACGATGTCCACGTGGCCCTGGGTGCCGTAGGTGCCGTAGTCGCCGGCCAGGCCGTACGGGAGCCAGATCGCCTTGGTGGTGCCCAGGTGGGCGTGGATCTCGGCCTCGACCTGCTCGCGGGTCCAGTCGGGGTTGCGGCCCTTGCCGAGCTGCACGGTGTCGGTGAGGAGCACGGTGCCCTCGCCGTCCACGTGGATGGCGCCGCCCTCGTTGACCAGCGCGGTGCTGTAGGTGCGGGTCCCGGCGAGGCCGGAGATCTCCCGGGCGATCTTCGAGTCGTGGTCCCAGCGGGCCCACTCCTGGGCGCCCCAGCCGTTGAAGGTCCAGTCGACGGCGGCCAGCTCGCCGGCGTCGTTGGTGACGAAGGTCGGGCCGATGTCGCGCATCCAGGCGTCGTCGAGCTCGCGCTCGACCAGCTTGATGTCATCGCCGACGACGGCGCGGGCGCTCTCCGCGTCACCGGGCGAGACCACCAGGGTCACCGGCTCGTACGAGCGCACCGCGCGGGCGACGGCGCCCCAGGCCTCGCGGGCTTCGGCGAGCTCCTGCTCGTTGGTGAAGGTGGGGTTGGGGCTGGGCCAGGCCATCCAGGTGCGCTCGTGGGGCGTCCACTCGGCGGGCATCCGGAATCCGTTGTCTACCGGCTTGGCGGCGTTGCTCATGGCAGGGGTCCTTAAGGCTTACAGGAAGTACAGGCGGTTGAGGGAGACCGATTCGGCGGCTTCGGAGCGCAGCGGTTCCCCGTCGAGGGAGACGAGTCCGCTGCGCGCGTCCACATCGACCGCGCCCACCCGGGAGTTGAGGAGCAGGTCGCCGGGACCGATGCCCCGGGTGCCGCGGACGGCGACCCGGCGCCTGCGGGTCGGCATCTCGTCGCTGCCCAGGGCCGCCGCGGCGGCCGAGACGAAGGCGACGGAGATATCGGCCGCGGTGGCCCCGTACGAGCCGAACTGCGGGCCGAGGACCAGCGGTTCGCAGGTGTCGGTGGCGGCGTTGGGGTCGCCGGTGACCCCGTAGGCCGGGAAGCCGGAC
This sequence comes from Streptomyces sp. NBC_00086, assembly GCF_026343255.1. NCBI lineage: Bacteria > Bacillati > Actinomycetota > Actinomycetes > Kitasatosporales > Streptomycetaceae > Streptomyces > Streptomyces sp. NBC_00086. The sequence continues at coordinate 2,345,606 of NZ_JAPELZ010000001.1, forward strand.
TTGAGGACCAGCTGCGGCTTGGCGCCGAAGAACTGGGGGCGCCACAGAACGATGTCGGCGAGCTTGCCGACTTCGATGGAGCCGATCTCGTGGGACAGGCCGTGGGCGATGGCCGGGTTGATGGTCAGCTTGGCCATGTAGCGCAGGACGCGGGCGTTGTCGTCGCCCTCGCCGTCGCCGGCCAGCGGTCCCAGCTCGCCCTTCATCTTGGCGGCCATGGCGAAGGTGCGGCGGATGGTCTCGCCGGCGCGGCCCATGCCCTGGGCGTCGGAGGAGGTGATGCCGATCGCGCCGAGGTCGTGCAGGACGTCCTCGGCCCCCATCGTGCCCGCGCGGATCCGGTCGCGGGCCATGGCGGCGTCGCCGGGGAGGTCCGGCTTGAGGTCGTGGACGGAGACGATCATCCCGTAGTGCTCGGCGACCGCGTCCCGGCCGAAGGGCAGGGTCGGGTTGGTGGAGGAGCCGATGACGTTCGGGACGCCGGCCATCTTCAGGACGTTGGGGACGTGGCCGCCGCCGCAGCCCTCGATGTGGAAGGCGTGGATGGTCCGGCCGTCCAGCACCCGCAGGGTGTCCTCGACGGACAGGCACTCGTTGAGGCCGTCGCTGTGCAGGGCGACCTGGACGTCGTGCTCCTCCGCGACCCGCAGGGCGGTGTCCAGGGCTCGGGTGTGCGCGCCCATGTCCTCGTGGACCTTGAAGCCGGAGGCGCCGCCTTCGGCGAGGGCCTCGATCAGCGGGGCCGCGTCCGAGGAGGAACCGCGGGCCAGGAAGCCGATGTTGACGGGCCACGCGTCGAAGGCGTTGAAGGCGTGCTTCAGCGCCCACGGCGAGTTGACCCCGACGCCCCAGACCGGGCCGAACTCCTGGCCGATGATCGTGGTGACGCCCGCGGCGAGCGAGGCCTCCATGATGCGCGGGGAGAGCAGGTGCACGTGGGTGTCGACGGCGCCGGCGGTGGCGATCATGCCCTCGCCGGAGACGATGCTCGTCCCCGTGCCGACCACGACGTCGACCCCGTCGAGGGTGTCGGGGTTGCCGGCCCGGCCGATCGCGTGGATGCGGCCCTCGCGGATGCCGATGGAGACCTTGCGGATGCCGAGGACGGCGTCGATGACCAGCACGTTGCTGATCACCACGTCGCAGGTGTCGCGGACGGCGGCGGCCTTCAGGTGCAGTCCGTCGCGGGCCGTCTTGCCGAAGCCGGCCAGGAACTCGTCCCCGGGCCTCTGCGAATCGGACTCCACGCGGACGGTCAGCCCGGAGTCGCCGAGCCGGACGCGGTCCCCGGCCCGGGGGCCGAAGACGGAGGCGTACTCGTGCGGGTCGATGTGCCGGCTGCCGGGTGCGCAGTGGTCACTGTGGCGGGTCTGCTTGCTCACGCCTGGTCTCCGTCCGTGGCGTCGGTTCCATCGGTCGCGTCGGCTCCGTCGGTCGCGCCGGTGCCGTCGGTCGCGCCGGTGCCGTCGGTCGCGCCGGCTCCATCGGTCGCGCCGGTGCCGTCCGTGCCGAGGTAGCCGCAGGCGGCCGCGCGGCGCAGGGCTTCGGCCTTGGCGCCCGGGGCGTCCAGCGGTCCGTCGACCAGCCCCGCGAAGCCGATCGCGATGCGGTCCCCGCCGATGGGGACGAGGCCGACCTCGCCCTCGCCGTGCGGGTCGAACCGTACGGACGAGCCCGCCGGCACGCACAGCCGCATGCCGTACGCCGCCGCGCGGTCGAAGTCGAGGCGCGGGTTGGCCTCGAAGAAGTGGAAGTGGGAGGTGACGCTCACCGGCACCGCGGCGGTGTTGCGCACGTGCAGGTGGACCACGGGCTCCGGCTGGGGGGCTCCGGGGCCGGGTACGACCGCGCCCGGGGCGTCCTCGCCCAGGCCGACGGCGCCCCGGATCGGGGACGAGACCACCGCGAGGCGGGATCCGTCGTCGAAGACGGCCTCCACGTGCACCTCGGTGACCACGTCGCTGACGCCGGGCAGCACGTCGGCGGGGCCCAGCACGGAGCGGGCCTCCTCGATGGCCTCCGCCAGCCGCTTGCCGTCACGCGCGGCCTCGCAGACCGTGTCCGCGATGAGCGCGGTGGCCTCCGGGACGTTGAGTTTGAGTCCGCGGGCCCGTCGGGCCCTGGCCAGTTCCGCAGCGCTGCGGAGAAGCAGCCGGTCGCGCTCCGTAGGGGTCAGCCGCACGCCGATCCACCACCCTTTGAGTCGATGGGTTAGAGCATCACTCTAACTCTTCATTTCCCTGCAATGAAGCATTGACCTGAGACCAAGGCTTAGGTCACATTGAGTGTCGCTCAAACATTGCGTTGCCACCCCCCGCCCTGCCAAGGGAGTCCCCCCATGCCCATCGAACAGCGCGGAGTCGACACCATTCCGGAGGAGGAACGGACGAGCGGTCCCCGTGACCTGATCTCGATCCTCCTCGGCTCCAATCTCTGCCTCGGTGTGATCGTCTTCGGCTGGCTGCCCCCGTCCTTCGGACTGGGTCTGTGGCCGTCGGTCACCGCCATCGTGACCGGCACCCTCGTCGGCATCGCCTTCACCGCGCCGCTGGCGCTCGTCTCCCTGCGCACGGGGACCAACCTGTCCACCTCCAGCGGCGCCCAGTTCGGCGTCCGCGGCCGGCTCGTCGGCTCGGTGGTCGGGCTGCTGCTCTCCCTCGGCTACACCGCGCTGACCCTGTGGATAGGCGGCGACGTGATGGTCGGCGCCCTGTCCCGGCTCACCGGGCTGCCGGACACCGGCGTCTCCCGGGCCGTGATGTACGGCGTGCTCGCCGCGTGCACCGTGGTCGCGGCCGTCTTCGGCTACCGGCTGCTGCTGCGCATGAGCAAGGTGCTCTCCATCGGCATGGTGCTGCTGCTGGCCGTCGGCGTGTTCGCCTACGCACCCGACTTCACCACCGCCGCCCCGCCCGACACCGCGTACCTGCTCGGCTCCTTCTGGCCGACCTGGCTGCTCGCCGCCGTCGCGGCCGGGCTCAGCGGGCCCGTCGCCTTCATCACCCTGCTCGGCGACTACACCCGCTACGTCTCCCCGCGCCGGCACAGCTCCCGCAAGGTGCTCTGGTCCACCGGGCTCGGCCTGCTCATCGGGCTGCTGATCCCGCAGCTCTTCGGCACCTACACCGCGCTCGCCGCCCGGGCGGGCACCGAGTACGCCGGGCCGCTGGTCGGCGCCGCGCCGTTCTGGTACCTGGTTCCGCTGCTGGTCGCCGCGGGGGCCGGATCGGTCGGCAACGCCGGGCTGATGCTCTACTCCATGGGCCTCGACCTCGACGCCATCGTCCCCAAGGCCACCCGCACCACGGCCACCGTGATCGCCGCGGCCGTGGCCACCGCGTTCGTGTTCGTCGGCTCCTTCTCGTGGGACGTACAGGCCGCGATGACCTCGTTCGTGCTGCTGCTGACCGCGATCGGCACCCCGTGGGCCGTGATCACCCTCATCGGCTACGTCCGCTGCCGCGGCCACTACGACGCCGAGGCCCTCCAGGTGTTCAACCGGCGCGCCAAGGGCGGGATCTACTGGTTCCGCGGCGGCTGGAACATCCCGGCCACCCTCTCCTGGGCCGTCGGCGCGGGCATCGGCCTGCTCGCCGTGACCACCCCGTTCTACGAGGGCCCGCTGCTGGCCCTGACCGGCGGCGTGGACTGCTCCTTCGTCCTCTCCGGCCTGACCGGCGGCCTGCTCTACGCGGCCCTGACTGCCCGTACCGCCCCCGCCCCGGCGGCGGAGGCCGTCGAGGAGCCGGTGGCCGCCTGAGCCGCCGATCAACCCTTCGGCCCGCCGTGGCGTCTCCCCGTACAGCGGTGGCCGAACAGGACACGGCCGCCACCAACGACACGGAGGGGCGTCGTGGAAGAACTCGCATACGTGGCGGGAAGGATCGTCAAGGGAGTCGCGGGCCTGGCCTACGTCTTCGGTGAGGCCCTGGTGGGCCTCGGCCCGGAGGGGAAGAACCAGGAGCCCAAGAAGAAGCGCGAGGGCGAGGCGGACGAGAAGGGCTGACCACGCCCCTCCCGTCGCCCCTCGCATCCGAAAACCCGAAGGCCCCCCGCGCGATGCGCGGGGGGCCTTCAATCCGTTCGGGACGGGACGGACTAGCCCAGCGGGTGCATCCAGCCGTGGGTGTCGGCCTTGTGGCCGGTCTGGAGGTCCAGGAGGGCCTTGCGGAGCTTCATGGTGACCTCGCCGGGCTCACCGGTGCCCTGGGTCCAGTTCGCGCGCTCCGACTTGACGGAGCCGACCGGGGTGATCACGGCGGCCGTACCGCAGGCGAAGACCTCGGTCAGGGTGCCGTTCTCGTTGTCGCGCTTCCAGTCCTCGGTGGTGATGCGGCCCTCTTCGGCGGTGTAGCCGAGGTCGCGGGCGATCGTGAGGAGGGAGTCGCGGGTGATGCCGGGCAGGAGCGAGCCGGTGAGCTCGGGGGTGACGATGCGGTCGCCGTACACGAAGTACAGGTTCATCCCGCCCATCTCCTCGATCCAGCGGTGCTCGACGGCGTCGAGCCAGACCACCTGGTCGCAGCCGTGCTCGGCGGCCTGGGCCTGCGCGACGAGGGAGGCCGCGTAGTTGCCGCCGGTCTTGGCGGCGCCGGTGCCGCCCTTGGCGGCGCGGACGTACTCCTCGGAGAGCCAGACGGAGACGGGCTTGACGCCCCCGGGGAAGTACGCGCCGGCCGGGGAGGCGATGACGATGAAGAGGAACTCGTTGGCCGGGCGGACGCCGAGGCCGACCTCGGTGGCGAACATGAAGGGCCGCAGGTAGAGCGAGGCCTCGCCGGAGTCCGGCACCCAGGCGCGGTCCTGCTTGATCAGCGCGTCACAGGCCTCGATGAACAGCTCGGTCGGCAGCTCCGGCATCGCCATGCGGCGGGCGGAGGCCTGGAAGCGCTCGGCGTTGGCCTGCGGGCGGAAGGTGGCGACGGTGCCGTCGGGCTGCTTGTAGGCCTTGAGGCCCTCGAAGATCGTCTGCGCGTAGTGCAGGGTCATGTTCGCGGGGTCCATGGACAGCGGCGCGTACGGAACCAGCTCCGCGTCGTGCCAGCCGCGGCCCTCGGTCCACTTGATCGTCACCATGTGGTCGGTGAAGTGGCGGCCGAAGCCGGGGCTCACCAGGATCGCGTCGCGCTCCGCGGCGGACAGGGGGGTCGAGGAGGGCTTCAGCTCGATCGTGGGCGTCGTCGTCATGAGTGCTTGTCCTTCACCGGTTTTGTAGGGCGGACCGCGCTCACGGCGTACTAGGACGTCCGAGCTTCCCCGTTTTCCACGGCCTCGCGTTCGATTATCGCGCGCGAGGGGCACTTCGGTGCAACGGGGTGAATGCGGCCCAGGGGAGATGGTGACACCCGGGGCCGCACAGGAAAAGCCGCCGGGTGCGGTGGTCGCGACCCGGCGGCTTCCTGGAGGTGGGGCTACCGGGTCAGCCGGCTACTCGCGCGGCGAGGGCGTCGCCGATGGCGTCGGTGGAGCGGAAGGTGCCGTCGCGCTCGGCCAGGTCGGCGGAGACCGCGTCCTCGATGCGGGCGGCCTGGGCCTCGTAGCCGAGGTGGCGCAGCAGGAGGGCGACCGAGAGGATCGTCGCGGTCGGGTCGGCCTTGCCGGTGCCGGCGATGTCCGGAGCAGAGCCGTGGACGGGCTCGAACATGGACGGGAAGGCGCCGGTCGGGTTGATGTTGCCCGAGGCGGCCAGGCCGATTCCGCCGGTCACGGCGGCGGCCAGGTCGGTGAGGATGTCACCGAAGAGGTTGTCCGTGACGATGACGTCGAAGCGCTCCGGCTGGGTGACGAAGAAGATCGTCGCGGCGTCGACGTGCAGGTAGTCGGTGGTGACCTCGGGGTACTCCTGGCCGACCTTGTCGAAGATGTTCTTCCACAGGTGACCGGCGTAGACGAGGACGTTGTTCTTGTGGACCAGCGTCAGCTTCTTGCGCGGGCGGCCGTTGGCACGCTCGTACGCGTCACGGACCACGCGCTCGACGCCGTACGCCGTGTTCAGGCTGACCTCGGTGGCCACCTCGGCCGGGGTGCCGGTGCGCAGGCTGCCGCCGTTGCCGGTGTACGGGCCTTCGGTGCCCTCGCGGACCACGACGAAGTCGATCTCCGGACGGCCGGCGAGCGGGGTGGCCGTGTTGGGGAAGAGCTTCGACGGGCGCAGGTTGATGAAGTGGTCGAAGGCGAAGCGGAGCTTCAGCAGCAGACCGCGCTCAAGGACGCCCGACGGGACCGAGGGGTCGCCGATGGCGCCCAGCAGGATCGCGTCGTGGTGCTTGAGGGCCTCCAGCTCCGCGTCCGGGAGGGTTTCACCGGTGCGGTGCCAGCGCTGGGCGCCGAGGTCGTATTCCTTGGTCTCCAGCTTCACATCCTGGGGCAGGACCGCGGTAAGGACCTTGAGGCCCTGAGCCACGACTTCCTGGCCGATGCCATCACCGGGGATCACTGCGAGATTGATGCTGGTCGACATGGTGGAACCGTACTCCTTGTCCCATCCCTCAGACATATCGCGTCCACCATGTGGACGCGATATGTCCCGGGCCGGAGGGACGCTCAGCGGCGGGTCAGTGGCTGGTCAGCGGCCGGGCGGCAGCTGGTCGACGACCGGGCCGCAGCTGGTCAGTGACCGGTCGAGCCGCCGTTGTCGCGGCGGTCCAGCGCGCGCTGGAGGGCGGCGGCGGCGTTCTTGCGGTCCGCGTCGGCGGCGGCGGAGCGGCGGACGCGGCGGGCGGTGGTGGAGGGGGTGTGCGTCATGGTGATCGACTCCTTGAGATCACGGCGTGGCGGGGCCACGGATGAGGGGTTCCTTCAAGGCGCCGGAAGAGGCGGGGAGCGGTGCGCGGCAGGGGTTGCCTGCCATGGGGCGCGCGCTCTCGACCGCCATTCGCCGGATCGGCGAGACGTTCGGCTTCTACAACGTAGGCCAGCTCCCGCTGTATGTCTCCGCAATTACTCGGACTTCCTACTATCTGAGACGCCGTACGGCCCGAAAGGCCCCTGCGCGGGCTCCGATTTCAGCCGCCTACGGCACGAAGTTCCCTGATCAGAGCCCGTACGGCGAGGGTGGCGGCGGATTCCGGTGTGGTGACGTACCCCACGCGCCTCACCGGCCCCTCGGGGCCCAAACCGGTGACGTCGACCGCTCCGGTCGCCTCCCTGAGCGACAGCTCGGGCATGATCGCCATCCCGAGCCCCCGGCCGACCATGGTCAGCACCATCGCGTCGTCCTCCGCCTTGACGGTCGCCCGCGGGATCCAGTCCTGCGCCAGCCACCAGGTGCGGGTGTGGGAGCCGCAGTTCTCGTCCCAGTCCATCAGGGGCAGCGCCTTCGGGTCGGGATGCCCGGCCGGATGCACCAGGGCGTACGCCTCCTCCACGAGCACCCCGCTCAGCAGGCCGGGCGGCAGCCCCCGCGCCACGCCCAGCGTCGCGATGCCGAGGTCCGCGCGGCCCGCGGCCACCTCCCCGGCCGCGCCCGCGCCGAGCTCGCGCACCACCCGGACCTCGGGGCGGATGCCGGGGTGGCGGGAGGTGAGCCGTTCCAGGGCGGGCGGCAGCAGGTGCAGGGCCGCACTGCGGAACGCGGCGATCCGCAGCACGCCGTCCAGTGCCACCGGATCGGCGGCCCGGCCCGCGCCCCTCGTCTCCGAGCCCATGACCTCGTAGAGCCGCAGGATCCGGCGGGCGTGCCCGACGGCCCGCTCCCCCGCCGGGGTGGGCGAGGCGCCGGTCCGGCCGCGCTCGAAGAGCACCGCGCCGAGCTTGGCCTCGCTGCCGCGCACCGAGTGCGAGACGGCCGACTGGGTGAGGCCCAGCGAGGCGGCCGCGGCGGAGAACCCGCCGCGCTCGGCGACGGCCACCAGCACCCGCAGTTCCTGCGGGAGGAGCTCGGCCACGGGGCCTCACCTCGTTCTATGAGCGTCGTTCATGGGCCTGCGGCTTCCATGAGCCAAACCCCCTGCCCGGCCCGGCGATTCCCTCCTAGCGTCCTCGCCATGACCACGAACACCGCTCACGCCGTCCACCAGATCGCCCGGCCGGCCGGCTTCCCCGCCGCCGGCGACTTCGCCTACGTGCAGAGCCCCGTGCCCCGGCCGGGGCCCGGCACCGCCCTGGTGGAGAACCTGCTGCTCTCCGTGGACCCGTACCACCGCGGCCTGATGGACGGTGACGAGGGCGGCTTCGCACTCGGCGCCCCGCTGGAAGGCCGCTCGGTGGGCCGGGTCATCGCCTCGCGCGACCCCGGCCTCGCCGAGGGCGACCTGGTCTTCCACCGCGAGGGCTGGCGCACCCACGCCCTCGTCACCCTGGGCGCCGGCGGCACCCGCAAGCTGCGCGGCCACGAGGGCGTCCCGCTGGAGGCGTACCTCTCCGTCCTCGGCGGCACCGGCCTGACCGCGTACGCCGCCCTGACCCGCACCGCGAGCCTGCGCGAGGGCGAGGACCTCTTCGTCTCGGCCGCGGCGGGCGGGGTCGGAACGGCCACCGGCCGCATCGCCCGGCTGCTCGGCGCCCGCCGGATCGTCGGCAGCGCCGGGTCGGCGGCGAAGGTCCGCCACCTCACCGGGGTCCTCGGCTTCGACGCGGCCTTCGACTACCACGACGGGCCGGTCGGCGAGCAGCTGGCGCAGGCCGCACCGGACGGCATCGACGTCTACGTGGACAACGTCGGCGGTGACCACCTGGAGGGGGCGATCGGCGCGCTGCGCGAGTACGGGCGGATCGCCTGGGTCGGCGGGATCTCGATGTACAACGGCGACCGCTCCCCCGCAGCGCCCCGCAACCTCTTCGAGGTCGTACACAAGTCGCTGCGCCTGGAAGGGGTATTGGTTCGAAATCACACCAATCTGCAGGACGAGCTGGAGGACTTTCTCGTCCCCCACCTGCGCAGCGGCCGGATCGGTACCGACACCACCGTTGTACAGGGGTTTGATCACACGGTGGAGGCCTTCCGGGGCATGCTCCGAGGGGAGAATCTGGGCAAGATGCTCGTACGGGTCGACGGCTGAATCCAGCCAACCGGATGTTCACCGAGTTCTTACCGCACGGATGTAGACCTTTGGCGCTGCTGCCGCCACTCTTGCCGTCAATGTGCCAGCGGGGCACTTGAGTTGGAGGCGAGCAGCCAGTGACACCTATCAGCCGCAGAGGATTCGTGGGGATCGGCGCCGGGCTGATGGCAGGGGCGACCCTGCCCGCGATCGCGCCGACCTCGGCGGCCGCGGCCACCGCGTCGGGCACGATCACCGACGTGAAGCACGTGGTGATCCTGATGCAGGAGAACCGCAGCTTCGACCACTACTTCGGCAGGCTGAAGGGTGTCCGCGGTTTCGGTGACCGCGCGGCCGGCAACATCCCGGGCGGCTGGGGCATGTTCAACCAGCCGAACTGGGGCGGCCGCCAGTACCCGTGGAAGCTCAGCTCCACCCCGCCGGCGGGCGGGGTCGACGGCGAGACCCTCGCCCAGTGCAACGGCGACCTCCCGCACAGCTGGACCTCGCAGCACGCGGCCTGGAACAAGGGCCGCATGGACAACTTCGTCACCGGCGTCGGCAACACCCGCACCCTGGGGTACCTCGACCGCGGCGACATACCGTTCCACTACGGCCTCGCCGACAACTACACCATCTGCGACGCCTACTTCTGCTCCACCCTGAGCGCGACCGGCCCCAACCGCACCTTCCTGTGGAGCGGCAAGATCGACGCCTCCAGCAAGGACGGCGGCGACGAGTCCGGGCTGACCTGGGAGACGTACGCGGAGGCCCTGCAGCGCGCCGGGATGAGCTGGAAGGTGTACCAGAACGCCCAGGACAACTACGGGGACAACGGGCTCGCCTACTTCAAGAAGTTCACGGACGCCGCCCCCGGCAACCCGCTGTGGGACCGCGGCATGGGCTCCGTCCCCAAGGTCACCGGCTCCACCCCCGACGACATCGCCGCCGCCATCCGCGCGGACGTCGTCGCCGGCACCCTCCCCCAGGTCTCCTGGGTCGTGGCGAACGAGGCCTTCTCCGAGCACCCGTACGCCCCGCCCGGCGACGGCGCGCACTTCGTGGACCTGGTCTACCGCGCGCTCTCGGCGAACCCGGAGGTCTTCGACTCCACCGTCCTCTTCCTCAACTACGACGAGAACGACGGCTTCTTCGACCACGTCCCGCCGCCGGTCGCCCCGCCCGGCACCGCCGGCGAGTACCTCGACGGCGTCCCGATCGGTCTCGGCTTCCGCGTCCCGATGATCGTGATGTCCCCGTGGACCCGCGGCGGCTGGGTGAGCTCCGAGGTCTTCGACCACACCTCCGTGCTGCGCTTCATGGAGAAGTGGACGGCCGCGCTGGGCACCCCCGCGAACTGTCCGAACATCAGCGCGTGGCGCCGCAAGGTCACCGGCGACCTGACGGGCGTCTTCGACTTCGCGCACCCGGTCTACGGGGTTCCCGCGGGTCTGCCCTCCACGGCCAAGGTCATCGGCCAGTCGACCTGCGGCCCGCTCCCCAACCCGGTTCCGCAGGACAACGCGCAGCCGGCCCAGGAGGCGGGGACGCGGCCCGCCCGGGCCCTTCCATACCAGGTCAACGGGAACCTGGACCGCTTCGAGTTCGGGTCGGGCGGCAAGATCCTGGCCTGGTTCTCGATGACGAACGCGGGCGCCGAGGCGAAGCAGGCGGCCCACTTCTCGATCCACCCGCACCAGCACCGGGACACAGCCGCCTGGCAGTACACGGTGGACGTCGGCGCCACGTCGACGGACTACTTCAACATCGGCACCGGCAGCGGCTCCGGCAAGTACGACATCTCGATGTACGGGCCGAACCGCTTCCTGCGGCGCTTCATCGGCGACGCGTCGAAGGCGGGCAAGTCGATCGAGGTCGCGTCCCGCTTCGCGGTGGAGCCGGGCACCGGCAAGACGGCGCTCTACCTCAAGATGACGAACGCCTCGGCCTCGCCGGTCACCTTCACGATCCGCGCGAACGCCTACCGCACGGACGGCCCGTGGACGTACACCGTGCCGGCGAACTCCTCGCGCGAGGACTACTTCAACGCCGTCGCCTACAACAACGGCTGGTACGACCTCACGGTGCTCGCCGACTCCGACGGCACCTGGTCGCGCCGCTACACGGGCCACATCGAGACGGGCGCCCCGAGCATCAGCGGCAGCTAGAGCACATCGCCCTCGCGCCAGTCGAAGGACAGCGGCCCGGCGGTGGGATCGAGCAGCACCCCACCGCCGGGCGGCGTCCACACGTACGTCGACCCCTCCTCCTCGGGCAGCCGCTCGGGCCCGCGCGGCCCGAGCACCCCGATCTCCCCGCCCCACACCCGCCAGCCGCGGCCCGCGTACAGCCGGGCCCCGTCGGCGGAGGCGCTGAGCGCCCCGAGCACGTAGGCCCGCTCGACGACCCCCTCGACCGCCTCCATCACCACGCCGCCGAGCCCGCGCCGGCGCCGGTCGGCCCGTACGGCCACGGCCTCGACGTAGCCGGTGCGCAGCGCCCGCCCCCGGTGCAGCACCCGCCGCTGCACGACGCTCCCGTGCGCCACGAGCTCCCCGCCCTGGTGCACCAGCACGTGCATCCCGCCCAGCGCGTGCTCGAAGTCCTCGTCCCCGAAGTCCCCCTCGAAGGCCCCGCCGAGCAGCTCCCGCACCCGCCGCAGCTCCCCCTCGGCCAGCTGCGCGGTGTGGCGCAGCGATACCTCGTTCACGCCTGCCCCTCCAGCCATCCGGTGTACCAGGTACGGAAGTCGGGGCTCTCCGGCGTACGGCTGCCGAAGTCCTGGTCCAGGAACCAGACCTCGCCGGTCAGCGGTCCGTTGACGACGAGCCGGGAGTACATGCCGCAGCCGTGGTCGGCGAGCACCAGCGTGCCCAGCGTCAGGCCTTCGTCCGGGTCGTACCTCAGTCCCTCGTCGAACGGCCGGGGCTCCCTCATGGGGCAGGGGGCGGCCAGCCGGCCCGGCCTCCGGTCGTCCGCCCACTCCCCCTCGGCGGCCCCGTCCTCGTCAGTGGACGGGTGCGGGGTCACGAGCGGCATCAGTCCGTACGCGGGACCGGCGGGACCGTCACCCACGCGGGCGACGAAGGAGCGGTACTCCGGGGGCAGCCGGCATCCGTGCTCCTCCTCGAAGGCACGGATCTCGGCCTCGGGAAGCGGCGGAGCCAGCTCGTACCGGTGATTGCGGGCGCCGTGGCGCAGGGCCCCCGGGTCCTGCGCAGCCATCTGCCGCAGCCTCGTCCGTACGGCTCGCGCGTCCCATTCGCCCATGGCGCGACCGTAGCAAGCGCCGTCCCCCCACCGCTCGTATCCGCTATGCGGACATGAAATATCGCCCACCGGCCGGATTGGGCCGACGCGGCTCTGGCGGTCTGGACCATTGGCTCGGCAGACTCGGCCCCATGTCTCCCGATACCCAGCAGTGGACCCCGATCCACGGCCAGCCGTACCGTCCCGCGCCCTACCGCCCCGAGCGGATGCCGAGCGGGGAATCCCTCGCGCGGGCCGCCGAGTTGCGGACGCGGATGGACGAGCGCAGGACCGTACGCCACTTCTCCCCCGACCCGGTGCCCGAGCAGGTGGTCCGGGACGCCATCGCGTGCGCCGCGACCGCGCCCTCGGGGGCGCACCAGCAGCCGTGGACCTTCGTCCTGGTCAAGGACCCCGCCGTACGGGAGCAGATCCGCGCGGCCGCCGAACAGGAGGAGCAGCTGTCCTACGACGGCCGGCTCGGCGACGAGTGGCTGGCGGCCCTGCGCCCGATCGGCACGGACGCCGTGAAGACCCACCTCACCGACGCCCCGGCCCTGATCGTGGTCTTCCAGCAGCGCTACTGGCTCGGCGAGGACGGCACGAAGCACAAGCACTACTACGTCGACGAGTCGGTCGGCATCGCGGTCGGCATGCTCCTGTCGGCCCTCCACCTCTCCGGCCTGGCCGCCCTGATCCACACCCCGAGCCCGATGCGCTTCCTCTCCCACGTCCTGAACCGCCCCGAGAACGAGAAGGCCTTCGCGGTCATCCCGGTCGGCTACCCGTCGGACGACTGCGAGGTCCCGGACCTGATCCGCAAGTCCCTGGACCAGGTCATCGTCGAGGTCTAGGCGGACCGCCGGACATGAAACCGCCCCCGCTCCGGACTTGGGGGTACCGGAACGGGGGCGGGGTTCAGCGGGGCTGGGATCAGCCCATGTGGGGGTAGCCGTAGTCGGTCGGGGCCACCAGGGTCTCCTTGATGGAGCGGGTCGAGGTCCAGCGCATCAGGTTCGAGGCCGCGCCGGCCTTGTCGTTGGTGCCCGAGGCGCGGCCGCCGCCGAAGGGCTGCTGGCCGACGACAGCGCCGGTCGACTTGTCGTTGATGTAGAAGTTGCCCGCGGCGAAGCGGAGCTTCTCCATCGCGTCGGCCGCCGCGTAGCGGTCCTGCGCGATGACGGCGCCGGTCAGGGCGTACGCCGAGACGGACTCCATCTGGGCGAGCATCGCGTCGAAGTCGGCGTCCTCGTAGACGTGAATCGCCAGGATCGGGCCGAAGTACTCGGTCGTGAAGACCTCGTTCTCCGGGTCCGTGCACGCGATGACGGTCGGGCGGACGAAGTAGCCCTCCGAGTCGTCGTACGTGCCGCCCGCGACGATCTCGCAGGTCGGGTCCGCGATGGCGCGGTCGATCGCGGCCTTGTTCTTCGCGAAGGAGCGCTCGTCGATGACCGCGCCGATGAAGTTCGTCAGGTCGCGGACGTCACCCATGGTGATGCCGTCGACCTCGGCCGCGAAGGCCTCCTTGAAGCCGTCGTTCCAGATCGAGGCCGGGACGTAGGCGCGCGAGGACGCCGAGCACTTCTGGCCCTGGTACTCGAAGGAGCCGCGGGTCAGGGCGGTCTTCAGGATCGCGCGGTCCGCGGACGGGTGCGCGACGACGAAGTCCTTGCCGCCGGTCTCGCCGACCAGGCGCGGGTAGGACTTGTACGTCTCGATGTTGGTGCCGACGGTCTTCCACAGGTACTGGAAGGTCTTGGTCGAACCGGTGAAGTGGATGCCCGCGAGCTCGGGGTGGGTCAGCGCCACCTCGGAGACGGCGATGCCGTCGCCCGTCACGAGGTTGATGACGCCCTTCGGCAGGCCGGCCTCCTCCAGGAGCTCCATGAGGAGGACCGCGGAGTGGGTCTGCGTCGGGGACGGCTTCCACACGACCACGTTGCCCATCAGGGCCGGGGCGGTGGGCAGGTTGCCCGCGATGGCCGTGAAGTTGAAGGGGGTGATCGCGTAGACGAAGCCTTCGAGCGGGCGGTGGTCGCTGCGGTTCCACACGCCGGCGGAGTTCGCGACCGGCTGCTCGGCCAGGATCTGGCGGGCGAAGTGGACGTTGAAGCGCCAGAAGTCGACGAGCTCGCACGGGGTGTCGATCTCGGCCTGCTGCGCGGTCTTCGACTGGCCCAGCATGGTGGAAGCGGCCAGCTTCTCGCGCCACGGGCCGGACAGCAGCTCGGCGGCGCGCAGGATGATCGCGGCGCGGTCGTCGAAGGACATCGCGCGCCAGGCCGGGGCGGCGGCCAGCGCGGTGTCGACGGCTTCCTGGGCGTCGGCCTGCGTGGCGTTCGCGTAGGTGCCGAGGACCGACTTGTGGTCGTGCGGCTGCACGACGTCGAAGCGCTCGCCGCCGCCCATCCGCTTGACGCCGTTGATCGTCATCGGGAGTTCGATCGGGTTCTCGGACAGCTGCTTCAGCTGCGTTTCGAGACGCGCGCGCTCCGGGGTGCCGGGGGCGTACGAGTGGACCGGCTCGTTGACCGGCACGGGGACCTGGGTTACAGCGTCCATGATGCGGGGTGCTCCTTGAGCTAGTGGGAGGGCCTAGTTCTTGGTGATCATCGAGCGGAGGAAGAAGAGCAGGTTGGCGGGCTTCTCCGCGAGGCGCCGCATGAAGTAGCCGTACCAGTCGGTGCCGTACGCCGTGTAGACGCGCATGCGGTGGCCCTCGGCGGCCAGCCGCAGGTGCTCCTCGCCGCGGATGCCGTACAGCATCTGGAACTCGTACTCGTCCAGCTTGCGGCCCGCCTTGCGGGCGAGCTCCTGGCCGATGGCGATCAGGCGCGGGTCGTGGGACCCGATCATCGGGTAGCCCTCGCCCTCCATCAGGATCTTCAGGATGCGGACGTACGCCTTGTCGATCTCGGCCTTGTCCTGGTACGCGACCTCGGCGGGCTCCTTGTAGGCGCCCTTCACGATGCGCACGCGGCTGCCGGCCGCGGCCAGGCGGCGGGCGTCGGCCTCGGTGCGGAACAGGTACGCCTGGATCACGCAGCCGGTCTGCGGGAAGGTGCGGCGCAGCTCCTCGTGGATGGCGAACATCGAGTCGAGGGTGGTGTGGTCCTCGGCGTCCAGGGTCACGGTGGTGCCGATGGCGGCGGCGGCCTCGACGACCGGGCGGACGTTGGCGAGGGCCAGCTCGTGGCCGCCTTCCAGCGCCTGGCCGAACATGGACAGCTTCACCGACATCTCGACGGTCTCGCCGAGGCCCAGGTGCGCCAGCTGCTCGATGAGCTGGAGGTAGGCGTCACGCGCGGCGTGGGACTGCTCCACCGTGGTGATGTCCTCGCCGACGACGTCGAGGGTCACCTCCAGGCCCTTGCCCGTCAGGTCCTCGACGATCGGGATGACCTGGTCGACCGTCTCACCGGGGATGAACCGGTTCACCACGGGCTTGGTCACCGGGGCGGCAGAGACGATTCGGCGCATCTTGTCGCTGCGCGAGGCGGCGAGGATCGCGGGACCCAGCACGGGGTACCTCCAACGGGGGCGGACAGAAGGAGACATTCAGCCCGCGCCGGGACGACGGAGGCCATAAGGAAAACGCAAGTAAAACCACCGTGAAACCTAGGGATCTCCCCGATCCTCTGCCATCGACAGCTGTCACGCATCCGTGGCCCGGATCTCATACATCTGTCTGAAGAGCGGCTTCGGGGGTGGGAGAATGTGCGAGTGAAAGGCGATTACCAGGACCTGGTGGACGAGATTTCGGCGCTGCTCGGCGCTCCGGCGACGCTGGAGAACCGGGACTTCCGCCTCATCGCCTTCGGCGCGCACGACAGCGATGACGATCTGGTCATGGATCCGGTACGGACCCGCTCGATCCTGACCCGCCAGTCGACGGCGGCCGTCCGGGCCTGGTTCGAGGGCTTCGGCATCGCCCGCGCCACCGGCCCGGTCCGGATCCCGGCCGCCCCGGACGCGGGCGTCTTCCGGGGGCGGATCTGCCTGCCGGTGCGCCACCGCGGGATCGTCCAGGGCTACGTATGGCTCCTCGACCAGGAGCCCGGCCCCGACGCGGAGTCCCTGGCCGCCGCCATGGAGGTGGCCCAGCGGATCGGGCTGCTGCTCGCGGAGGAGGCCCGGGCGGGGGCAGACCTGTCCCGGGAGTTCCTCGCCGTGCTCACCGCCGGGCGCGGCTGGCACCAGGACATGGCCGTGGCCGCGCTACGGGCGGCACTCGGCCCGGGCGCCGAAGGACCGCACGCCGCGGTCTGTGTGAGCCCGTGGTCCGGCGAGGCCCCGGCTTCGGTCCCGGGAGCGGCGGCCGTGTGCGTGGCGCCGGCGCGGGGGGCCGGCGAGCAGGAGCCCCGCCCGGGCGGCGGCGGGCCCGCGGGGCAGTCCCTCGCGGTGCTGATCAGGCTGCGCGGCGCGGACCCGCTGGCTCCGGCCCTCACGGCGATCTCCCGCCTGATGCCCCGCACGGCAGCCGGGGCAACCGCGGCGGCCGCGTCCGGCGGGGCGGCCGGAGCGGCCGGAGCGGCCGGGCCGCGCGGCGGCAAAGCAGCCACCCCCGGGGCCGCCACCGGAGTGACCGCCGGGGTGTCCGACCCCGTGCGGGCGCTCACCGAACTGCCCGCCGCCTGGCAGCAGGCCACCGCCGCCGCCCGGGCCGCCGCCGCCGGGCCGAGGCTCGGGCCGGTCGCGCAGTGGTCCGCGATCGGGCCGTACCGCATGCTGGCGTCCGTCGCCGAGGAGGCCCTGGACGACCCGGTGGCCCGCGCCCTGCGCGGCCCGGCCAATCCCGAACTGGCCCGGACCGCCGAGGTGTTCCTGGACTGCGCCGGCCAGGCGGGCCGCGCGGCGGCGGCCCTGGGGATCCACCGCCAGACCCTGTACTACCGGCTGTCCCGGGTGGAGCAGCTGACCGGCCTCGACCTGGACGAGGGCGAGGACCGCCTGCTCCTGCACATGGCCCTCAAGGCCGCCCGCCTGCACGGCTGACCGGGCCCCCGGCGGCGGGCCCCCTCAGCCCCCCTCAGCCCCCCGAGTACCCCAGCGCACGACCCGACACCGCGTCGATCAGGACCCGGTTCCCGAGCGGCCGGGTCAGCGTCACGGGGACCGTGGCCTTCAGCAGGATCGCCGGACACGCCGCGCCCTTCGGATGCTTCTCGGAGGGCAGGATGCGGGCGCCGAGGACCACCGTGTCGGCGCCTTCCAGGACTTCGACGGCGACTCCGCCGTCGCAGGCCCCGTGTCCGGATTCCACGGTGAAGGCGGCGCCGGTGGGGTCCACCACTCCGTGGCCGAACACCTCGGCGACGCCCCCGTCGAAGGGCTGCCGGGGTTCGATCGGCGGCCCGGGGGGCTCCGCGTTCGCCAGGGCGACCCGGGCGAGCGGTTCGGTGTACCCCTCCAGCTCGAAGAACCACACCGGGACGAGGGCGGGCCCCCGGCTGGTGTTCAGGGTCAGCTCGCCGGAGCGGGCGCCCGTGACGGTCAGAGGGCGTTCACGGGTGGGCGCCCGGCCGGTGAGCGCCTCGTACGTCGCGGTCGCGCTCAGCGTCGTGACGTCGAGGCCCGTGCCGTCGGACCAGCGGATCCGGACGGACTGCCCGGGCCGCGCGGGCAGTTCGCCGCGCAGGGCGAAGTTGCGCTCCGCGTAGGCGGTCTTGTCGTACCCGTCGCGGAAGGCGCCGGACGGCAGCCGCACGGGGTCCTCCAACAGGTGGAACCCCTCGCGCCACTCCTTCAGCGCCGCCGAACCCTCCCAGGCCCGCGCCACCTCCGCCATCCGCGTACGGAGGCCGGGCGCGCCGCCCCGCGCTCCGCCCGCGCTCCCGCAGCCGGCCACCGCCACCGCCACCGCAAGGAAGAACACCACCGCCGCGCTCACCGTACGTCTCACAACTCCCCCTCCACCCGGTCTGGTTCGGGAGTGGGACGGGGCCGGCGCGGCGGCGGTTCCGACTCCGCTTACGCGTCCCCGGCCGGCCCGTCCGAGACCTTCGCCTTCCCCATCGCCGCCACCGCCCGCCGCATCCCCTCCGTCAGTTCCGCCGGGGTCGCGGCCGACGCGGGGTCGAAGAGCCACTGGAGCATGAACCCGTTCAACAGGGCCTGGTAGAAGGCGCCCGCGGTCCGCAGGTCCTCCTCCGTCAGGTCCTCCTCGGGCAGGCCGGTGAACATCGAGACCAGCCCCTTGCGCCCCTCCCCCTGCGAGGCGGCGAGCATCGACCGCAGCTGCGGCATCCGGTCCCCGGCGAGGGCGATCTCCATGCTGGCCGACCAGACCGGCCCGGATGCCTCGTGACTGGCGTGCACTCCGTCCCATACCGAGCGGAAGCGCTCCAGCGAACCCCCCTCGCCCTCCACCCCGGCCGTGAACTGGTCACCCCATTCCTGGATGACGGCGATGTAGGCCTCCGTCATGAGGGCGTCCTTCGAGCCGTAGTGGTAGCCGATCGAGGCCAGGTTCGCGCCCGAGGCCTTGACGATGTCGCGGGCCGTCGTGCCCACGAAACCCTTCTCGACCAGGCACTTCTTGGCGCCTTCCAGCAAGTCTTCGCGATGTCCCATGCCGTCACGGTAGCCAAGACACCCGTCCAAGACAAACGTCCTACACAATCGTTCTATACAGCCGTACTAGACAGGTGTTTATGACGCTTGTACATTGCTGCTCATGACGAACCCCCAGAACCCCGCAGCGCGTCTCGCCGGTCGCAGGGAATGGACCGCCTTCACCGTTCTCCTGCTCCCCCTGCTCCTGGTCTCGATGGACGTCTCCGTCCTCTACTTCGCCATCCCGGCCATCACCCGGGAGCTGGACCCCAGCGCCACCCAGCAGCTCTGGATCTTCGACAGCTACGCCTTCGCCCTCTCGGGCCTGCTCATCACGATGGGCTCGCTCGGCGACCGGATCGGCCGCCGCAAGCTGCTGCTGGCCGGCGCGGCCGCCTTCGGACTCGCCTCCGTCGCCGCCGCCTACGCCTCCAGCGCCGAGATGCTCATCGCGGCCCGGGTGCTGCTCGGTATCGGCGGCGCGACCCTGATGCCGTCCACGCTCGCCCTCGTGCGCAACCTCTTCCAGGACGAGCGGCAGCGCGGCAAGGCCATCGCGCTCTGGTCCGGCGCCATGACCGGCGGCGTCGCCCTCGGCTCGGTCATGAGCGGAGTGATGCTGAACCACTTCTGGTGGGGCTCCGTCTTCCTGATCAACGTGCCCGCGATGCTGCTCCTGCTGGTCCTGGTCCCCGTGCTGGTCCCCGAGTTCAAGGACCCGGCGCCCGGCCGCTTCGACCTGCTGAGCGTGCCGCTGTCGATGGCCGCCGTGCTGCCGGTGGTCTACGGCCTCAAGGAGATCGCCGCCGAGGGCTTCGGCCCGCTCCACGCCGGCTGCCTCGCCGCCGGCCTGGCCTTCGGCTGGCTCTTCGCGCGCCGCCAGCGCACCCGCGGCGACGCCATGGTCTCCCGGACCCTCTTCCGGGGGCGCGGCTTCGGCGCCGGCATCGGCCTGAACACCGTCGCCGCCTTCGCCATGATGGGCTCGGCCTACTTCACCACCCAGTACCTGCAGTCGGTGCTCGGCATGGACACCCTGGAAGCCGCCCTCTGGAGCCTCGCCCCCTCGCTCCTCATCGGCGCCGCCGCCCCCGTCGGTGCGGCCCTCGCCCAGAAGACCGACCGGGCCTACGTCGTCTCGGGCGGCTTCGTCCTCGCCGCCGCCGGGTTCGCCCTGATCAGCCTGGTGGACACCGACTCGCTGTGGCTGCTGCTGACCGGAGCCGGGGTCCTCGCCTGCGGCATCGTCACCGTGATGGCCCTGGTCTCCGACATGGCGCTCGGCTCCGCCCCCGCCGAGAAGGCCGGCTCGGCCGCCTCCCTGCTGGAGACCGGCCAGGAGTTCGGCGGCGCCCTCGGGATGGCCGTCCTGGGCAGCCTGGGCACGGCCGTCTACCGCTCCGACCTGGCCGGCTCCGAGCCCGCCGTGCGGGAGACCCTCGGCGGGGCCGTGGCCACCGCGCAGGAGCTCGGCGGCGCGGCCGGCGGGCAGGTCCTGACGGCAGCCCGGGAGGCCTTCGTACACGGAATGCAGTACGCGGCCTGGGGCGGTACGGTCCTGCTCCTCGCGGCGGCGGTGCTCGCCACGGCCCTGCTCCGGGGACGCGGAGCCCCGGCCCCCGCCCCGGCTCCGGCGGAGCCGGCCCCGGCCGGCGAAGCGCTCGCGCGCTGAGCGGCGTAACGGGGCGGGACACACGAAAGGGCCCGGGGTCTCCCCCGGGCCCTTCGCTCTGTCCGCTGCCGCAGCGTCAGCCGAGGCTGACCGTACGGGCCGAGACGGCGCCGATCTCGGTGGCGATGTCCGCGAGGACGTTCACCGGGGCCTCGGCGTCGACGGTGAGGACCGCGAGGGCCTCGCCGCCCTCTTCGGCGCGGGCGACCTGCATGCCCGCGATGTTGAGGCCGGCCTCGCCGAGGATGCGGCCGACGGTGCCGACCACGCCCGGGCGGTCGGCGTAGCGCAGGACGATCATGTGCTCGGCGAGCGCCAGGTCCACGTCGTAGTCGCCGATGCCGACGATCTTCTGCAGGTGCTTCGGGCCCACGAGCGTGCCGGAGACCGAGACCTCCTGGCCGTCCGACAGGGTGCCGCGGACGGTCACCACGTTGCGGTGGTCCGGGGACTCCGAGGAGGTGGTCAGGCGGACCTCGACACCGCGCTCCTGCGCGAAGAGCGGGGCGTTGACGTAGGAGACCGTCTCGTCGACGACGTCCTCGAAGACACCCTTGAGCGCGGAGAGTTCGAGCACCTTGACGTCGTGCTGGGTGATCTCGCCGTAGACCTCGACGTCGAGGCGGACCGCGACCTCGCCCGCCAGCGCGGTGAAGATGCGGCCGAGCTTCTCGGCGAGCGGCAGGCCCGGACGGACGTCCTCGGCGATGACGCCGCCCTGGACGTTGACCGCGTCGGGCACGAGCTCGCCGGCGAGCGCGAGGCGCACCGACTTGGCGACCGAGACACCGGCCTTCTCCTGGGCCTCGTCCGTGGACGCGCCGAGGTGCGGGGTGCAGACGACCTGGTCGAGCTCGAACAGCGGGGAGTCCGTGCAGGGCTCCTTCGCGTACACGTCGAGGCCGGCGCCGGCCACGCGGCCTTCCTTGATGGCCGAGTACAGCGCGGCCTCGTCCACGATCCCGCCGCGGGCGGCGTTGACGATGCGGACGGACGGCTTGACCTTGTGCAGGGCCTCGTCCCCGATGAGACCGAGGGTCTCGGGGGTCTTGGGCAGGTGCACGGTGATGAAGTCGGCGACCTCGAGCAGCTCGTCGAGCGTCAGCATCTTGACGCCCATCTGGGCGGCGCGCGCGGGCTGCACGTAGGGGTCGTACGCGACGATCTTCATGCCGAAGGCCGACATGCGCTGGGCGACCAGGACGCCGATGCGGCCGAGGCCGACGACGCCGAGGGTCTTCTCACTGAGCTCGACACCCGTGTACTTGTTCCGCTTCCACTCGCCGTTCTTCAGGGCGGTGTTGGCCTGCGGAATGTTGCGGGCCGTCGCGACGAGCAGGCCACAGGCCAGCTCGGCGGCGGTGACGATGTTGGAGGTCGGCGCGTTCACGACCATCACGCCGGCCTTGGTGGCGGACGAGACGTCGACGTTGTCGAGACCGACGCCCGCACGGGCGACGACCTTCAGCTTCTTGGCCGCGGCGATGGCCTCGGCGTCGACCTTGGTCGCGGAGCGGACCAGGATCGCGTCGACGTCCACGATCGCGGGGAGCAGCTCCGCGCGGTCGGCACCGTTGCAGTGCCTGATCTCGAAGTCCGGGCCGAGCGCCTCGACAGTGGCGGGCGACAGCTCTTCGGCAATGAGTACGACAGGTTTCGAGCTCACGTGGGTCATCCTCACAAGTCCAGTGCGGACGGCCGTCCCGACGGCCGCAGGCGGTGGAGGGGGGTAGCCGCGTGGAAGACGCACGACACTGTGGGCCTGACGCGTTGTGTTGAGCAGTGTAGTGGCGGATCCGGAAGGGAATTCCGCCTGTACGGAAGGATCACCCGCACGAGATTGGCCGGGGTGGACAAGCGGTCCCCCGGAACCCGGTCGGGGCCCCCGTCGTACGGGTGCCTGAGCCGATGTGCCGCGGGGCCGGGACGCACCGTCCCGGCCCCGCGGCGGAGCGGATCAGCTCTCGTCGTTGTCGACCCAGCTCATCAGCTTGCGCAGCTTCTTGCCGGTGGTCTCCAGCAGGTGCGCCTCGTCGGCGCTCTTGTACTCGTTGTACTTCGGCAGACCGGCCTTGTACTCGGCCATCCAGGTGTTGGCGAACTCGCCGCTCTGGATCTCCGCGAGGACCTTCTTCATCTCGGCCTTGGTGGCGTCCGTGATGATGCGGGGACCGGTGATGTAGTCGCCCCACTCGGCGGTCTCGGAGACCGACCAGCGCATCTTCTCCAGGCCGCCCTCGTACATGAGGTCGACGATGAGCTTCAGCTCGTGCAGGCACTCGAAGTACGCGATCTCGGGCTGGTAACCGGCCTCGGTCAGCGTCTCGAAACCGGCCTTCACCAGCGCGGAGGCGCCACCACAGAGAACGGCCTGCTCACCGAACAGGTCGGTCTCGGTCTCCTCGGTGAACGTGGTCTTGATGACGCCGGCGCGCGTGCCGCCGATGCCCGCCGCGTACGACAGCGCGAGCTCGAAGGCGGAGCCGGTGAAGTCCTGCTCGACGGCGGCGATGCAGGGCACGCCGCGGCCTTCCTCGTACTGACGACGGACCAGGTGACCCGGGCCCTTCGGCGCGACCAGGGCGACGTCCACGTTGGTGGGGGGCTTGATGAAGCCGTAGCGGACGTTGAAGCCGTGGCCGAAGAAGAGCGCGTCGCCCTCTTCCAGGTGCGACTCGATGGAGGCGGCGTAGATCTCGGCCTGGAGCGGGTCCGGGGTCAGGATCATGATGACGTTCGCCCAGGCCGCGGCTTCGGCGACGGGCAGGACCTTCAGGCCCTGCTCCTCGGCCTTGGCCTTGGACTTCGAGCCCTCGTGCAGGCCGACGACGACGTCGACGCCGGAGTCACGGAGCGACAGCGCGTGGGCGTGGCCCTGGCTGCCGTAACCGATGACCGCGACCTTGCGGCCCTGGATGATGGACAGGTCGGCGTCGTTCTCGTAGAACAGCTCGGCCACTGGGATATCTCCTTGGTGCGCTGGTGTTGCTCCCACCGTACGGCGGGGAACGGAATACGTGGTTCTCGGTCTCGCCATACGAGCGAGCGAGAAACGGACGGGCGGGACACGACCGGGCCGGAGTCACCGGCCCGGCCGGTCTCAGGCGCTGCGGTCGAGCGCGCGCAGGCTGCGGTCCGTGATGGACCGGCCGCCGCGCCCTATGGCGATCGTCCCGGACTGGACGAGCTCCTTGATGCCGAAGGGCTCCAGCATCTTGAGCATCGCGCCCAGCTTGTCGGTGCCGCCGGTGGCCTCGATGGTGACGGCCTCCGGGGAGACGTCGACGGTCTTGGCGCGGAACAGCTGGACGATCTCGACGATCTGCGAGCGCGTCTCGTTGTCGGCGCGGACCTTCACCAGAACGAGTTCGCGCTCGATGGCGTTAACGTGCTCCAGCTCGACGATCTTGAGCACGTTGACCAGCTTGTTGAGCTGCTTGGTCACCTGCTCCAGCGGGAGGTCCTCGACGTTCACGACGATGGTGATGCGCGAGATGTCGGGGTGCTCGGTGACACCGACCGCGAGGGAGTCGATGTTGAACCCGCGTCGGGAGAACAGTGCGGCGATCCGGGCGAGGATGCCGGGCGTGTTCTCGACCAGGACGGAGAGCGTGTGCTTGGACATGTGAGTCGTTCTCTCTCTCAGGCTCTCTCGGCTCAGTCGTCTTCGTTGTCGCCGAAGTCGGGGCGGACGCCCCGTGCGGCCATGACCTCGTCGTTCGAGGTGCCGGCGGCGACCATCGGCCACACCATGGCGTCCTCGTGGACGATGAAGTCGATGACGACCGGACGGTCGTTGATCGCGTTGGCCTCGGCGATGACCTTGTCCAGGTCGGCCGGGTCCTCGCAGCGCAGTGCCACGCAGCCCATGGCCTCGGACAGTTTGACGAAGTCCGGGACGCGGGTGCCCATGCGGGGGGCGGCCGACTCACCGAGCTGGGAGCCGACGGCCGTGTCGGTGCCCGTCTCGCCCGCGTGCAGCACGGTGTTCGAGTACCGCTGGTTGTAGAACAGGGTCTGCCACTGGCGGACCATGCCCAGCGCACCGTTGTTGATGATCGCGACCTTGATCGGGATGTTGTTCAGGGCGCAGGTGGCCAGTTCCTGATTGGTCATCTGGAAACAGCCGTCGCCGTCGATCGCCCAGACGGTGCGCTCCGGCATGCCGACCTTGGCGCCCATCGCGGCGGGGACCGCGTAGCCCATGGTTCCGGCGCCGCCGGAGTTCAGCCAGGTGCGGGGCTCTTCGTAGTTGACGAAGTGCGAGGCCCACATCTGGTGCTGGCCGACGCCGGCCGTGTAGATGGTGCCCTTCGGTGCCAGCTGGCCGATCCGCTCGATGACCTGCTGGGGGGAGAGCGTGCCGTCCTCGGGCAGGTCGTAGCCCAGCGGGTACGTGTCGCGCCAGCGGTTGAGGTCCTTCCACCAGGCGGTGTAGTCGCCGGCGTTGCCGTCGTTGACCTCGGCCTGGACGGCCTGGATCAGGTCGGCGATGACCTCGCGGGCGTCACCGACGATCGGGACGTCCACGGCGCGGTTCTTGCCGATTTCGGCCGGGTCGATGTCCGCGTGGATGACCTTGGCGAAGGGGGCGAAGCTGTCCAGCTTGCCGGTGACCCGGTCGTCGAAGCGGGTGCCGAGCGCGATCAGCAGGTCCGACTTCTGGAGCGCGGTCACGGCGGTGACGGCACCGTGCATGCCGGGCATGCCGACGTTCTGCGGGTGGCTGTCCGGGATGGAGCCCAGGGCCATCAGGGTGGTGACGACCGGGACGCCGGTGAGCTCGGCGAGGACCTTCAGCTCGGCGGTCGCGCCGGCCTTCATGACGCCGCCGCCGACGTAGAGGACCGGCCGCTTGGCGGCGGCGATCATCTTGGCGGCCTCGCGGATCTGCTTGGCGTGCGGCTTGGTCACCGGCCGGTAGCCGGGGAGGTCCTGGGTCGGCGGCCACGAGAAGGTGGTCTTCGCCTGCAGGGCGTCCTTGGCGATGTCGACCAGGACCGGGCCCGGGCGGCCGGTGGAGGCGATGTGGAAGGCCTCGGCGATGGTCCGGGCGATGTCATCGGCCTTGGTGACCAGGAAGTTGTGCTTGGTGATCGGCATGGTGATGCCGACGATGTCCGCCTCCTGGAAGGCGTCGGTGCCGATCGCCTTGGAGGAGACCTGGCCGGTGATCGCGATCAGCGGCACGGAGTCCATGTGCGCGTCGGCGATCGGCGTCACCAGGTTCGTGGCCCCCGGACCGGAGGTGGCCATACAGACGCCGACCTTTCCGGTGGCCTGCGCGTAGCCGGTGGCGGCGTGGCCGGCGCCCTGCTCGTGGCGGACCAGGATGTGGCGGACCTTCTTGCTGTCCATCATCGGGTCGTACGCCGGGAGGATGCAGCCTCCCGGAATGCCGAAGACGGTGTCGCACCCCACCTCTTCGAGAGAGCGGATGAGGGACTGCGCACCCGTGACGTGCTCAACTGCGGCGGTCTGGTGTCCGCCGGAACGGGGCCGCGGCTGCGGATGGTGGGCCCCGGTGGCCTGCTCGGTCATCGGCATTCTCTTCTCGAAGCTGAGGGTTTTGCGAGGAGTGTTTTACGAGATTCGACGTTGCCAGTGCAACAAAAAACCCCTCGTGCCGGGAGGCAAGCGAGGGGAGCGCGTCGGGTGCGTTGAGCGGGGACATGCTGGTCCCAGCTTCAGCCGACGCGCTTTCCAAGTACGAGAATTCGGGTGCGCATGGCATTGACCCTCCCTCCGGCGGGAGGGTGATGTCAAGCGGGTGGGACGGGCGTCTCATTATGTGAGCCTCTGTGGATAACCATCGAGCCCCCTGGGGAACCACCGGCCAACGCGGGTTGGGCCGCGCCGCCCGGTACTGGGAACGTACCGCGCACGAGCGCTCGCCGCAGCCTGTACTCGTCCAGGGGTCCGGAGAAGGCCATTCCCTGCCCATGGCTGCAGCCCATCGCGCGCAGTGCCATGACCTGCTCCGGGAGGTCCACGCCCTCCGCCACCGACTGCATGCCGAGGTCGTTTGCGATCCGCAACAGACCCGCGGTGATCTTGTGCAGCCGGGGGGACTCCACGACCCCCTCGACCAGCCCGCGGTCGAGCTTGAGCATGTCCACGGGGAGCCGGCGCAGCGCGCTGATGGCCGCGTAACCGCTGCCGAAGCCGTCCAGGGCGATCAGTACCCCGAGCCGGCGCAGTGCCGCCAGGCGGCGCTCCAGGTCGTCGAAGGGCACCCTGGGGTCGGAGACGGCGAGCTCCAGGACGAGCGCGCCCGACGGCAGCCCGTTGCGGGTCAGCAGGGCCTCCACGGAGCCCAGCGGCATCGACCGGTCCAGCAGCCGCTGCGCGGTCATCCGTACGGCCACGGGGACGTCGTGCCCGGCCCGGTGGCGCTCGGCGGCCTGCCCGACGGCCTCCTCCAGCAGCCAGCGCCCCAGCTCGGCGGTGCGGGAGGCGTCCGGCACGGCCGGATGCCCGCCCTCGCTGTACTCGGCGACCCGCAGGAACTCGGCGGGGGTGAACAAGATCCCCTGGGCGGAACGCCACCGGGCCTGCGCCACCACGGCCGAGATCTCCCCCGAGGCCAGGGAGACCACGGGCTGGTGCAGCAGGGCGAACTCTCCGTCGTGCAGCGCGGTGCGCAGCCGCCCCGCCAGCTCGGCCTTGCGGACGACCTCGGCCTGCATCTGGGGCGCGTACATCTCGACCCGGTCCTTGCCGGCCGCCTTGGCCCGGTACATCGCGAGATCCGCGTTGCGCATCAGGTCCGAAGGGGTGATGCCGGGGTCCGCGAAGGCCACGCCGATGCTGGCGGCGACCCGGACCTCGCTGCCGGCGATCCGGTAGGGCTGGGCGAGGGTGGTGCGCAGCCGGTCGGCGATCTCGTGGACCTGGTACTCGCGGGCGCTGCGGTCGCGGTTGCCGTCGCCCAGGATCAGTGCCGCGAACTCGTCGCCGCCGAGGCGGGCCGCGGTGTCCCCGGCGCGGACCGAGTCCTGGAGCCGGCGGGCGGCTTCGATGAGCAGCTCGTCGCCGGCCTGGTGGCCGATGGTGTCGTTGACCGCCTTGAACCCGTCGAGGTCGATGAAGAGCACGGCGGTGCTGTGGTCCCCGGCCCGTCGGCCGCTGAGGGCCTGGCGGACCCGGCGGGTGAACAGGGCCCGGTTGGGGAGGTCGGTGAGCGGGTCGTGCTCGGCACTGTGCTGGAGCTGGGCCTGGAGCCGGACCCGCTCGGTGACGTCGCGGCTGTTCAGGATGAGGCCGCCCTGGTGGCGGTTGACGGTGGACTCCACATTGAGCCACTCGCCGTCGCCCGATCTGAACCGGCACTCGATGCGGGTGGTCGGCTCCTCGGCAGGCGGCGCGGCCAGGAAGCGGCGCACCTCGTGGACGACGCGGCCCAGGTCCTCCGGGTGGATCAGGGTGGCCAGCTCGGTGCCGACCAGCTCCTCCGCCTCGCGGCCGTAGACCCCGGCGGCGGCGGGGCTGACGTAGCGCAGGGTGCCGGTGGGCGCGGCGATCATGATGACGTCGCTGGAACCCTGGACCAGGGAGCGGAAGTGGTTCTCCTTCTGGGCCAGTTCCTGGGTCAGCGCGATGTTGTCGAGCAGCATGATGCCCTGGCGGATGACCAGGGCGAGCACGACCGTGCAGCCCGTGAAGACGACGACCCGGTCGACCTTCCGGCCGTCCACCACGTTGTAGAGGATGCCGAGGGTGCAGACGGCCGCCGCGAGGTACGGGGTGAGGGCGGGCAGGGAGCCGGTGATGGGGCGGCTGTGCGGCCGCTCGACGCGCGCGTGGGCGACGGGGTCGTGGCCGGAGCCGGGGCCGGGGTGCATGCGGCGGGCGCCCCAGGGCGCGTACGCGAGGAGGAGCGAGCCGGCGAACCAGCCGGCGTCGAGGAGCTGGCCCGACTGGTACTCGGCGCTGAGCAGCGGCGAGGTGAACAGCGCGTCGCTCAGCACGGTCAGGGCGAGGGCCGCGATGGCGGTGTTCACGGCGGAGCGGTTGGTCTCGGAGCGGCGGAAGTGCAGCACCAGCACCATCGAGACGAGCGCGATGTCCAGGAGCGGGTAGGCCAGCGAGAGGGCCGCGCGCGGGACGCTGCCGGGGGCGCCGGACTGGGCGGTGCGCGCGGCGTGCGCGAGGGCAAGGCTCCAGGAGAGGGTGAGCAGGGAGCCGCCGATGAGCCAGGAGTCGAGGCCGAGGCAGACCCAGCCCGCTCGGGTGACGGGGCGCTTCGCGAGGACGAGCAGGCCCACGATGGCGGGCGGCGCGAAGCAGAGGAAGGCGAAGTCGGCGAGCGAGGGCTTCGGCACGGCCTCGCCGAGGACCACCTCGTACCAGCCCCAGACCGCGTTGCCGCAGCAGCCCATGAGCGAGGAGAACGCGAACAGCAGCCAGGCCGGACGCTCCCGGCTGTCGATGGCGCGGGCGTAGGTGAAACAGGAGACGGCGGCCAGCAGGCCGGCGGCGCTGAGCCCGAAGTCGCCCATGATCTCGGCGAGTTCCTCGGAGCCCCAGCCGAGGGCGGCGCCGACGGCGTACCCGCTGCTGACCACCGCGAGGAGGAGCTGCATCGCCAGCGCCTTGCCGCTACTGCCACCACCGCCGCCGGTGAGGGGCCTGCGGGTCAGCAGCGCCGCCCCCGGGGTGCTCACCGGTCCCCCTCGCTGGCTGGTTCCGGCGCGGTCCAGTCCCGGCACCGTCGCCTCCGGCGGCTTCGCCGCATCGGATCCTTCGTCCATTGGCCGTGCATCGCCCGTCGCCCCCCAAAGTGTCCGATCACTCCCCAGCGCCAGACGTTCGTGGCGCAGCCCCTTGTTCCGGACGATACACCACTTTCGTCACTCAGGGACATAGTTTCTCTACGCTCCGTCACCAACAGGGGAGTTGGGCCCACGGAGCGCATCCGGACGAACGCGGAGCGTGCGCGTCGCGCGCTATTCCGTGATCAACACCGTGTTGTCCACGGGCTCTCCGGCGGCGAACTTCCGGAGCTGACGGGCCACCAGGCGCTTGGCCCGCGGCTCGAACGCCGAGCTGCTTCCGCCCACATGGGGTGTGATCAGGACCCCCGGAGCATGCCAGAGCGGATGGCCTGAAGGCAGCGGTTCCGGATCGGTGACGTCCAGCGCGGCGCGCAGCCGGCCCGACTCCACCTCCGCGAGAAGGGACTTGGTGTCGACGACGGGTCCGCGGGCCACGTTCACGAGCAGCGCGCCGTCCTTCATGCGGCCGAGGAACTCCGCGCCCGCGAGCCCCCTCGTCTCCTCCGTGAGAGGTGTGGAAAGGATCACCACGTCGGCCCCGGGCAGGAGTTGGGGCAGCTCGGCGAGGGCGTGCACCGGCCCGCGCGCCGTGGTGCGCGCCGTCCGCGCGACCCGGACGATCCGCTCGCACTCGAAGGGGGCGAGCCGGTCCTCGATGGCCGCGCCGACCGCTCCGTAGCCGATGATCAGTACGGACTTGTCCGCGAGGGCCTCGTAGAACCCGAAGCGCCACTCCTCGCGGTCCTGGCCGCGCACCATGCCGGGGATCCCGCGCAGGGAGGCCAGGATCAGGGTGAGGGTGAGCTCGGCGGTGCTCGCGTCGTGGACGCCCTTGGCGTTGCACAGCCGTACGCCGGGGGCCAGGTCACCGAGGCCGCCCAAGACGTGGTCGACCCCGGCGGTCAAGGTCTGGACGACCCGCAGGTGCGGCATCGCGGGCAGCGGGCGCAGGGTGACGGCCGGGGACTTCATGTACGGGGTGACGTAGAAGACGCAGGCGGCCGGATCGGCCGGGAAGGTCTCCTCACCGTCCCACTGCCGGTAGCGGAAGGAATCGGGCAGTCCCTCGACCTCCTCGGCGGGGAAGGGGAGCCAAACGTCGAGGGTCTCGGGAATCTCTGCGGTCATGATCAGGAGGCTATGCCAGGGGATCCGGATCGAGCCGTTAGTTTGTGTGCCGGACCGGGAGGACCAGGGGGGACGCACGGTGGAGCGCAGGTCGATCGGGGCGGGGGCGCTGACGGTGGGTGCCGTCGGCCTCGGCTGCATGCCGATGAGCGGGGCGTACGCGCCTTCGCGAAGGCGGCGCGAGGACTCGCTGCTCACCGTGCACACGGCCCTCGACCTGGGGGCGAACCTGCTCGACACCGCCGATCTGTACGGCCCCTACACCAACGAGCTGCTGCTCGGCCGGGTGCTGCGCGAGCGCCGCGCCGACGCCTTCGTGTCCGCGAAGGCGGGGCTGCGGGCCGACGGGGTGCACGTGGTGGCCGACGGGCGCCCCGGGTACCTGCGGCGGGCCTGCGACGCCTCGCTGCGGCGGCTGCGCACCGACGTCATAGACCTGTACCAGCTGCACCGGGTGGACCCGGACGTGCCGGTCGAGGAGTCCTGGGGCGCGCTGGCGGAGCTGGTGGGCGCGGGGAAGGTGCGGGCGCTGGGCTTCTGCGCGCTGGGGGCGGGCACCGGGCCGGGCGCGGGGCGGCGCGGGGACCCCGCGTACGAGACGACCGTGCGGCACCTGGAGCGGGCGCAGCAGGTGTTCCCGGTGAGCGCGGTGCAGGCGGAGCTGTCGGTGTGGTCGCCGCAGGCGGCGTGGCGGCTGCTTCCGTGGTGCGCGGCGCGGGGGGTGGGTTTCCTGGCGGCGATGCCGCTGGGGAGCGGGTTCCTGACCGGGACGCTGGTCCCGGGCGAGGGGTTCGAGCCCGAGGACGTACGGGCCAGGCATCCGCGGTTCACGGCGTACGCGATGGCGGCGAACCAGGTGCTGGTGGCGGGGCTGCGGCGGGTCGCGCGGCGGCACGGGGACGGGGTCACGGCGGCGCAGGTGGCGCTGGCGTGGGTGCTGGCGCAGGGTCCGCAGGTGGTGCCGGTGCCCGGGGCCGGGCAGGCGCGCTGGGCGGCGGAGAACGCGGGGGCGGCACAGGTGCGGCTGACCGCCGAGGACCTGGTGGAGCTGGCGGAGCTGCCGGTGCCGATGGGGGCCTGAACCACTCGATCGAGTGTACGAGTGGCGGAACTTGGGGCATGGTCGGCGCTGTTGAGTCGTGTGAGGGCACGATCGGAGGACCGGAGGGGAGTACGGCGATGCGATACGGACACGAGCAGGGACAGGGACAGGGACGGGAACCGGAGGGGGCGGGGCCGGACCTGGAGCGGGTGCAGGGTCGGGCGGGGGCGCCGATGCGGTCGTACGGCGCCCCGCGCGGCCGGGCCCGTGGGGTACTGGCGGCGTTCGCCCTGGCGGGATGCGGGGCGCTGCTGGCGGCGGGGTGCGCCCCGCCGAACGGCGCCGGAGCCCGGCCGAGCGATGCGCCACCGGGCACGAAGGCGGGCTCCGCGCCGCCGGCGGCCTCGGGCGCTCCCTCCGCCTCCGCTTCGGCCGCGGGGCCGCCGGCGCCGCCTGCAAAGGGCCAGGTGACGGTGACCGGCGTGGCCGCCCAGGGCCTGGAGTCCCCGTGGGGGGTGGCTCCGCTGCCCGACGGGAACCTGCTGGTCGCCTCGCGGGACAAGGGCACGATCAGCCGGGTCGACGTGGGCACGGGCGCCGTGACCCCCGTCGGCAAGGTGCCCGGGGTGGCCCCGGGCGGCGAGGGCGGGCTGATGGGCCTGGCCCTGTCCCCTTCCTTCGCCTCGGACCTCATGGTGTACGTCTACTTCACCACCGAGTCCGACAACCGCATCGCCCGGCTGCGCTATGACGAGAAGAGACCGGCCGGCGAACAACTGGGCGCGCCCGACACGGTGTTCAGGGGGATCCCCAAGGGGCTCATCCACAACGGCGGACGGATCGCCTTCGGCCCGGACAAGATGCTCTACGCCGGGACGGGCGAGACCGGGGAGACCGGGCTGGCCCAGGACAAGAAGTCGCTCGGCGGAAAGATCCTGCGGATGACCCCGGACGGGGAGCCGGTGCACGGCAATCCGGAGGCCGACTCGGTCGTCTACTCGTACGGGCACCGCAATGTGCAGGGCCTCGCCTGGGACAAGGACAAGCGGCTGTGGGCGGCCGAGTTCGGGCAGAACACCTGGGACGAGCTGAATCTGATCGAGCCCGGCGCGAACTACGGCTGGCCGGAGGCCGAGGGCAAGGCGGGCAAGCCGGGGATGCGCGATCCGGTGGCGGTGTGGAAGACCGACGAGGCCTCACCGAGCGGGATCGCCTGGGCGCAGGGCTCCGTCTGGATGGCCGGGCTGAGGGGGCAGCGGCTCTGGCGGATTCCGCTGGCCGGGGCGGAGCCGGCGGCTCAGCCCGAGGCGTTCCTGGCGGGCGAGTACGGCCGGCTGCGCACCGTGGTGCCCCTCGGTGGGGACAGATTGCTGCTGGTCACGAGCGAGACGGACGGGCGCGGGTCGCCGGAAACCGGCGACGACAGGATCCTGACACTGACGGTGCGATGACCGGCGGGCCCCGGCAGGGGGACGAAAGGTGCGGTGGACGCGATGTTCAACATGATCGAGGAGCTGTTCAGTCCGGGGCGCAAACACACGGACGAGGAGAAGAAGCGGCTGGAGCTTTCCCGGATCGACGTGAATGACGGCGACCCGGGAAAGGGTCCGATAGACCTGGACTCCGGCAAGGTGCTCATACGCCCGAAGGAGCACCCGGCGGCCTGAGGCCTGATGCCTGATGCCCAGCGGGACGTCGCCTGTACCTACACCTTCGCCTTCACCGTTGCCATCACCGCGTCCCGGCCGGCTGGTGGGCGGCGGGGCCGAAGAGCCGTAGCCGGTGGGCCAGGGCGGCGGCCTCGCCGCGGCCCGCGACGCCGAGCTTCGCCAGGATGTTCGAGACGTGAACGCTGGCCGTCTTCGGGGAGATGAAGAGCTCCTCGGCGATCTGGCGGTTGGTGTGGCCCGCCGCGACCAGGCGCAGCACGTCCCGTTCGCGGCTGGTCAGGCCCAGCGCCTCGACCGGGTCGGCCTCCGGAGCGAGCAGGGCCTTGGCTGCGGCGTCCACGGGGATGAGGGGCAGCCTGGCGCGCTGCGCGAGCAGGGCCAGGTCCTCGCGGAGCCTGCGGGCGCCGAGCTGCTCCGAGGCGGCGTAGGCCTCCTGGAGCAGTCCTGCGGCGGCCTCGCGGTCCCCGCCGGCCGCCAGCAGAGACTCCACGAGCCGGTACCGGGCCCTGGCGAGCAGGTAGGGGCGCTCCAGGGGGCGTACGGCCGCTTCCACGGCCGTCCAGTCGGCGACGGTGTCCCGGGCCTCGGCCCGCAGCAGCTCGGCCCTGAGGTACTCGGAGTGGGCGGTCCACACCGGGGCCGGGGTGGCCAGGGTCCGGGCTGCGGCGCGCAGCACCGTCAGTGCCTCCTCGCGGCCGGCCTCCGCGACCGGCAGGCCACGGGCCTCGGCTTCGGCCGAGGCGGCGGCGAGCAGCAGCGGCCAGGCGTAGCGGTGGTTGCCGAGCGGGAAGCCGTAATCGATGACGGCGGCCACCTCGCTGCGGACGTCGGCCATCCGGCCCTCCCCCGCCGCGACGCCGATCGCGAGGCGGAACAGCGGGATCCGGTGCTGGGGCTGGCCGTCGTGGGACCCGAAGTGGGCGCGGGCGGCGGTGAGCTGGCCGGCGGCCTCGGCGAGTTCGCCGCGGGCCAGGGCCAGGTAGGCCAGCCGTACGACGGCTGCGGCGCGCGGGGCGGCGCTGCTGACGAGGGTCAGGGTGCGCCGGGCCTGCGTCGCGGCCTCCTCCCACCGGCCGACGCTGTACAGGCTCTCCGCCAGGTTCCCCCGGATGTAGGCCTCGGAGTCCATCAGATGGGAGTTCTTGACCAGCTCGGCACCTTGTTCGGCCAGTTCCACGGCTTCGCGGGACCGGCCCAGGCCTTCCAGATGAGAGGTGAGGTTCACGTGCGCACGTCCCACCAGCATGGCGAGTCCGAGTTCGGCGGCCCGGTCCTTGACCGCGTACATCTCGGCGAGGCCGCGCTCGGGGTCCCCCGAGTCGACGAGCAGGCTGCCGACGGTGATCCGGGCGTTGAGCTCGGTGTCCTCGGCACCGACCATCCGCGCGTACTCCACGGCGCGTTCGGCGGCGACCAGGTTGTCGGGCCCCGGCTTGTGGAGCATGCCCCAGCTCGCGGCCCGGACCAGGACGTCGGCGTGCACCTGGGACGGGGGCAGCCCGCGGACGAGCTCCTGCGCCTTGGCGAGCTCCTCCCAGCCGTCGCCGCGGGCGAGGCTGGCGATCATCCGGGAGCGTTCGGTCCAGAACCAGGCGGCGCGCAGTGGGTCGTGGCCGTCCTCAAGGAGCCGCAGGGCCGTCTTGGTCAGCTTCAGCGCGCGTTCGCGCTCGCCGCCGAAGCGGGCCGCGACGGTGGCTTCGGCCAGCAGGTCGAGGCGTTGCAGTGGGGTGGTCGCCGGGTCGCAGCCGCAGGGCGGGTAGACCTCGGTGTAGTCCGCCGGGCGCAGTTCGGTGCGCACGTCCTCCGGTACGGCCTCCCACAGCTCCATGGCCCGCTCCAGCAGGCGCAGCTGCTCGGAGTAGGCGTGCCGGCCCCGGGCGGCCACCGAGGCCGCGAGCACGGCGGGCAGGGCCTTGACCGCGTCGTTGGCGTAGTACCAGTAGGTGGCGAGGCGGATGACCCGCTCCTCCGCGCGGATCAGCGAGTCGTCCTGTTCGAGCTCCTCGGCGTAGCGGCGGTTGACGCGGGCGCGCTCGCCGGGCAGCAGGTCGTCCGAGACGGCCTCGCGGACCAGGGAGTGGCGGAAGCGGTAGCCGTCGCCGTCGGAGGTGGCGAGGAGGATGTTGGCGCCGACCGCCGCGCGCAGGGCCTCGATCAGTTCGTCCTCGGTGAGCCGGGTGACGGCGCGCAGCAGGGGGTACTCCACGGTGGAGCCGCCCTCGGCGACGATGCGCACGACGCGCTGCGCGGCGTCCGGGAGGACTTCGACGCGGACGAGGAGCAGGTCGCGCAGGGATTCGGTGAGGCCGGTGAGGCAGCCACTGGCGCGGGAGGCGACGAGTTCCTCGACGAAGAAGGCGTTGCCGTCGGAGCGGTCGAAGACCGATTCGACGAACTCCTCGTCGGGCTGCGAGGCGAGGATCCCGGCGAGCTGGCGGCGCACTTCGGCCCGGTTGAAGCGGGACAGCTCGATGCGCTGGACGGTGCGCAGCCGGTCGAGCTCCGCGAGGAGCGGGCGCAGCGGGTGGCGGCGGTGTACGTCGTCGGCGCGGTAGGTGGCGACCACGACGAGCCGGCCGCTGCCGAGCGCGCGGAAGAGGTAGGAGAGCAGGTGCCGGGTGGAGGTGTCCGCCCAGTGCAGGTCTTCCAGGACCAGGACGACGGTGCGGTCGGCGGCGAGGCGTTCCAGCATCCGGGCCGTCAGTTCGAAGAGCCGGGCGGTGCTCTCCTCGTCGTGCGGGCCGCGCGGGGTCTCGCCGAGTTCGGGGAGGATGCGCGCGAGTTCGTCCTCCTGGCCGACGG
Organism: Streptomyces sp. NBC_00086; assembly: GCF_026343255.1. Classification (NCBI taxonomy): domain Bacteria; kingdom Bacillati; phylum Actinomycetota; class Actinomycetes; order Kitasatosporales; family Streptomycetaceae; genus Streptomyces; species Streptomyces sp. NBC_00086. The sequence continues at coordinate 2,381,485 of NZ_JAPELZ010000001.1, forward strand.
CTGCTGCGGCCAGTTCGCCGGGGAGCAGGCGGTGCAGGGTGCGCAGCGCCGTCGAAAACGGGGCGAAGGGAAGTCCCTCCGCCCCGATCTCCACACAGCCTCCGACGGCTACGACCGCGCCGCGGCGGTCGGCCTCGCAGAGGAACTCCTCGGTGAGGCGGGTCTTCCCGACCCCGGCCTCGCCGCCTATGAGCAGTGCCTGCGGCTCCTGGCCGGCGGCGCGCGTCAGGGCGTCGGTGAGTACGGCCAGTTCGTCGGCTCGGCCGACGAACACCGGGCTGACAGATCTGGTCTCCACGTCGCCGAGCATCGCACAGAGGCCCTGGCCATCGGCACTGGATATTGCTGCGCTTCTCATCACGTGCCGGTTCGCACGGTCTCGCGACGCGGGCTACGCGGCGCGGGTGAACCGGCCGCGCTGCCCTCTCACCGACCCCTCCGGTTCCTGGCTCCGGGAGAAGGAACGGCGGGCCTTCTTCGCTTCCCGGACCAGACGGTAGGCGTCGGCCTCGCGGATGAGGTCTTCGCGGCGGGCGGTGGCGATCTCGTACTCGAACATCTCGTGCTCCCTGGTTCGCGTTTCTCGGACACCTCGTTCGGTGTGATCCAAGATTCGCGCCCCAGGGGGTGCCGGCACATCGGGAGCATGCCGCATCTGCGGGAGCCGGGGGGCCTTAGGCCGGGACCCGAGGTCCCTGAGGTGGCCTAAGGCAGTACCTAGGCGGACCGCCGGACGGCAGCGAACGGACTAGGCGGCGGGGGCCGTCGGGAGGGCGAGGACGTACATGAACGCGAAGGCGATCACGCCGATGGCGGCGACGACGACGGCCGCCCAGGACACGGAGCGGACCCAGGCCGGGAGGGTGCGGCCGGGGGTGCCGAAGGCCGGGCGGGCCAGCACGAAGACGGCGATGAGCAGCGCGATCGTCGACAGGACGCCGTTGAACAGGGCGGTCATGTGCCAGGCGTTGCCGTACAGCGCCTCGATCTTGTCCTCGGTGGTGGTGGCGGTGGCGGAGCTGATCTGGCCCTTCAGGGTCTCGCGCTCGCCTATGACGCGGGAGGTCCAGCTGCCGCTGAGGGCGACCAGGCCGAGACCGGCGGCGACGATCGCGGAGGCTCCGGAGGCGACACCACTGCTCGGCTCCTCGTCGGCCGCGGCATCGAGTTCGTCGAACTCGGCGTCGAGGTCGGCGGCGAGCTCCTCGCCCTGGACCTCCTCGGCGGCGGCGGCGGTGTCCGCGGCGGCCGGGGCGGTCGTCTCGTCGGTGGCGGCCTTCTTCAGGTCGGCCGGGGAGTCCGCCTCGGGAGCGGTCGGGGCGGGGGTCTTCGTGGTGTCCATGCGGGGCACCGTAGGCGGCTTTTCTGAGAGGTTCCTGAGAATCCGGCCGGGCAGCGGGCGGCGCCCCGCCCCGGTCCCCCGGGAGAACCGGGGCGGGGCGGGGGCGAGCGCGCGCGGGGGGTGGTCAGGCGGGGCGGGCCGCGGACCACTCGTGGGTGAGGAGCGCCCAGATCTCGGTGTCCTGGCGGACGCCCCGGTGCAGGTGGTTCTGGCGCAGGACGCCTTCGCGGCTCATGCCGAGGCGCTCGGCCACGGCGAGGCTCTTCTTGTTGCCGGTGGCGGCGTGCCATTCGACGCGGTGCATGCCGCGCTCGCCGAAGGCGTAGTCGATCAGGACGCGGCAGGCCTTCGTCACCAGGCCGCGGCCGGCCGCGGCGGGCTCCAGCCAGCAGCCGATCTCGCAGTTGCCCGTCCCCGCGTCGAACGCCGGGAAGAGCACCCCGCCCACGAGGGTGCCATCGAGCCGGATCCCGAAGAACCGCGCGCCGTCCTCCCCCGCCGTGAGCGCGTACTTGGCCAGCAGGGCCCGGGCGGACTCCAGGTCGGACGACCGGTCCGGGAAGCCGACGTACTGGCCGATGAACTCGCGTCCGCGTTCGATGTGGGCGAAGAACTCCTCCGCGTGCCGGGCTTCCAGCGGGAACAGCTGGGCGTCGTCGGCGAGGTCTATCGAGAACATGCGCGTTCTTCCTTGGCTATCGAGCGGCGGGTGGCCGGATCACCGGGAGCTGGTCGCGGGCTCGGCCGCGTCCTCGCTCGTGGCGGGGTCCGCGCCGGGCCGCTGCAGGGGAAGTTTCGCATGCGGGCGGCGTTCCGGGGGCTCGATGCTGATCTTCGGGAGCCGGCGGTCCAGCCAGGCCGGCAGCCACCAGTTGGCTCCGCCGAGCAGGTGCATCAGGGCCGGGACGAGGAGGGTCCGCAGGACGAAGGCGTCCAGGGCCACGGCCGCGGCGAGCGCGATGCCGAACATGGCGATGATCCGGTCACCGCTGAGTACGAAGGCCAGGAAGACGGAGATCATGATGACGGCCGCCGAGTTGATCACCCGGCTGGTCTCGGCGAGGCCGACGCGCACCGCCCGCTTGTTGTCCCCCGTCTCCAGCCACTCCTCGTACATCCGGCTGACGAGGAAGACCTGGTAGTCCATGGACAGCCCGAAGAGCACCGAGACCATGATCACCGGCAGGAAGGGCTCGATCGGGCCCGCGCTGCCCAGCCCCAGGGGTTCGCTGCCCCAGCCCCACTGGAAGATCGCGACGACGACTCCGAAGGAGGAGGCGACGGCGGCGACGTTCATGGCGGCCGCCTTGACCGGGATGCCTATGGAGCGGAAGGCCAGCAGCAGGAGCACACAGCCGAGTGCGATGACCACCCCGACGAAGAGCGGCAGCTTGCCGACGATGACCTCGGCGAAGTCGTCGTACCCGGCGGTCACGCCGCCGACGTGCACCTGCATGGAGCTGTCCTGGCCGGCGCGCGGGATGACGTCCTCGCGCAGCCTGTCGACCAGCTCGCTCGTGGCCCGGGACTGCGGGGAGGAGTCCGGTATGACGGTGACGACGGCGGTGTCGCCGCTGCGGTTGAAGACCGCCGGCCCGGCAGCGGCCACGCCCCTGGTCGTACGGAGCGACTCGGCCAGCGCGTCCACGGCGACCCGGTCGCCGGCCCCGCCCAGGCGGGCGACGACGGTCAGCGGGCCGTTCATCCCCGGGCCGAAGCCCTCCGCGAGCAGGTCGTAGGCCTTGCGGGTGGTGGACGTGGCCGGGTTGTTGCCCTGGTCGGAGGTGCCGAGGTGGAGGGAGAGCGTGGGCAGTGCCAGTACCACCATGACCGCCGTGGCGACCAGGCCGAGCAGCTTCGGGTGGCGCTCGACGAAGGCCGACCAGCGGGCGGCGAAGCCGGTGACCGCCTCGGGCCGCGGACCCTCGGCGGCCAGCTTGCGGCGCTCGCGGCGGGACAGCGCGCGCATGCCGATGTACGAGAGGAGCGCGGGCAGCAGGGTCACCGAGGCGGCGACGGTCAGGACCACGGTGAGGGAGGCGGCGATGGCGACGCCGTTGAGGAAGTTCAGCCGGAGCACCAGCATGCCGAGCAGCGCGATGCAGACGGTGGCCCCGGCGAAGACCACGGCCCGGCCGGTGGTGGCGACGGCGCTTTCGGCGGCTTCCGCGACCGGGAGCCCGCGCTGGAGGCCCTTGCGGTGGCGGGTGACGATGAACAGCGCGTAGTCGATGCCCACCCCGAGGCCGACGAGGGTGCCGAGCATCGGAGCGAAGTCGGCGACCGGCATCGCGTGGCCGAGCAGGGTGATGCCGAAATAGGCGGTGCCCACGCTGACCAGGGCGGTCGCGATGGGCAGCAGGCTGGCGGCCAGCGACCCGAAGGCCAGGAACAGCACCAGCGCGGCGATGGCCACGCCGATGACCTCGGCGAGGTGGGCGGAGGGGGCTTCGGTGAGGCCGATGGCCCGGCCGCCGAGCTCGACTTGCAGCCCGTCGGCCTGGGTCGCCGGGTTCCTCGCGGCGTCGACGACGGCCTTCGCCTCGCCCTTCGGCACCGAGTCGGCCTGCCGGTCGAAGGTGACCACGGCGTAGGCGGTACGCCCGTCGGGGCTGATCCGGGCCCCGCTGTCGGGCCCGGGACCATAGGGACCGGCGACCGATCCGACACCGGGCAGCCCGGCTATGGAGTCGAGGGCCCGCGTCATGCGCTCCCGCACGGCCGGCGTCCGCACGCTCTGCCCGTCCGGGGCCCGCCACACGATGGTGTCGGTATCGCCACCCTGCCCGTGGAAGCCTTCCCGCAGCAGGGCGTGCGCCTTGGCGGACTCGGTGCCGGGGACCTCGTAGTCATTGGAGAACGCCGTCCCGGCGCCGACCGCGGCAGCGGCGGTCCCGCCGAAGGCGAGGAGCCAGAGCAGGACGGCGACGAGTCGGTGCCGCATGCACCAGCGTGCGAGGGCTGACAACGGACGGGCTCCCTGGTGGTTCGGATCTTTACCGGGGAACGGTCCGTCGGAAAGAACGCGTGAACGCTGAAAACTGAACGCTGGACTTCTGGAATTTTCGGTACGTGCGGGACGTGCGGGACGTGCCGTGTGTGGGACGTGCTGTGCGGGCGGCTGCCGCCGCTTGCATGGTCTACACCTCCACGATCGCAGCGCGGCGTGATCGTTGGCGGCCTTCGTGGGCAGCGTCACAGGTGTTCGGGCAGGCGCGGGACCATGGTCACACGGGGTTCGGAACGGAGGTCCGGCCGGATTGGCCTTCGGGCTCTCAGTCCTCGTCGCCGTCTTCGTTTTCGTCCCCTTCGTCGGCGCGGTAGCCCGGCAGCGAGGGCCAGCGCACGGTGAGCACCACCGAGTCCTCCTCCGCGTACCAGGAGTGGTCGACCCCGCGTCCCCACACGACGTAGTCCCCCTGCTCGGCCAGTACGACGCTCCGGCCGGGGAACTCCAGCCGGAACCGGCCGCTGATCAGCACCTGCAAGGCCGTACGGGACTCCCCGCGCACCCACTGCGCCCGCTCCTCACCCTTGGGGTGGACGCCCCACTTGATCTCCACGTCCGCGCTGTGGCGGGGATCGCCGGGCTCCTTGAAGTGCCCCAGCAGCCAGCCCCGGTCGACGGCGGCGTCGGGGGTGGCCTTGCCGGTGTAGATGGCGGGGTGGGTGGGGTGCGCGGGATTGGTGGGGTGCGTGGGATTGGTGGCGTGCGTGGGGTGCGTGGGATGCGTGGGGTCGCTCACGGGGTGAGGTTAATGCAGTTGTCGGAGCCGTCGGCGGCTGGTGAGCTGGCCCGATGACGATGGATCCGGATGACCTGCTGAAGGTGCGCGCCGAGTTCGACTCCGTGATGCGACGGGATGCGCGGCCCGACACGAGTGACGCGCGCGTGGAACGGGCGGGTGCGGTCGTACGGCAGATCGTGCCCGGCACCGGAGGGAACATGGTGCTCTGGTCGGACCTCGACGAGCACACGGCGGATGCGGCGATCGCGGAGCAGGTGGCGTTCTTCACGGAGCTCGCCGGCCGGGGCGAGGTCCCGTCGGCGGAGTTCGAGTGGAAGCTGTACGGCCACGACCGCCCCGCCGACCTCGGGGACCGGCTGCGCGCGGCCGGCTTCGTGGCGGAGCCTGCGGAAACGCTGCTGGTGGGGCGGGTGGAGGAGCTCGCCACCCTGTCGGTGGAACCGCCGGAGGGCATCACGCTGCGGGTGGTGACCGACGAGGTGGGCGTGGACCTGATGATGGAGGCCCACCGCCGCGCCTTCGGCGCGGATCGCCCGCGCATCAGAGAGCTGATGCTGAACCTGCTGCGGGACGAGCCGGACACGATCGAAGCCGTCGTCGCGATGGCGGGCGACACCCCGGTGAGCGCGGCCCGGATGGAAATGCGCCCGGGCAGCCCCTTCGCGGGCCTGTGGGGCGGCGGCACGGTCCCGGAATGGCGAGGCCACGGCATCTACCGCCTCCTGGTGGCCCACCGCGCCCGCGTGGCGGCGGACCGGGGCATCCGGTACCTCCAGGTCGACGCATCGGAGGACAGCCGCCCGATCCTGGAACGGCTGGGCTTCGATGTGCTGGGGGTGACGGTGCCCTGGGTTTGGGAGGGGTAGGGGCCGGTCCTTGGCTGCGTGGGGTTCCGGGGGGCGTCCCGGCAGTCCAGTGTCCTTTCGGTGTGGGACGGTCCCTCAAGGGCGCTCCCTTTGGTCGCGTCGCTTCGCGATGGCCTTCGGCCACCCTTGACCGACCGACCCACACCGAAACGCCACAAGACTTCCGGGATCCCCCCGGGGAATGGCCGGGGGGAGGAGTGGGGAGGAGCGGCCTCGTCTGAGATGCGCAGCCCCCTTTGGTCGGTGGGCATCCGGATAGGGCTCCGGCAGGACCGTGAGCTCAGCCGGTACGGACGCGCGGGGCGATCAGAGCATCCAGGGCCGGGCGTCTGGACACCCTTCCCGTGACCGTCGACCGCCACCCCGAGCGCAAGGACGCCCACAAGCCCCTCAGGGCCGGTGGGCGCGACAGATCGCTACGTACTCTCGCTCGGCTTAGCGACTAGCGACCGGCCGTGGCTGATCTAGCCGAACTGGCCGATCTCGCCGATCTCGGCGGTCTCGGCGGTCTCGTCGGTCTCGGCGGTCTCGGCGGTCTAGGGGGTGGCTGCGAGGGCGGTGTGGGACGGACGGTGCCGCACGGTGGGAGCTATGGCGGAGGGGAGGGTCAGGAATTGGTGTTGAGGAAGCCGATGGTTACCGCGCCCCACCAGCAGAGCTGGGAGATGAGGGCGGTGGCTCCGCCCCAGAGCAGGAGGCGCGGGGTGGCGGCGGGTGCGGCCGCGAGACGGTGGCCGAGGATGCCTGCCTGGAGACCGTTGAGGGTCAGGAGGACGACGAGCCCGAGCTTGGCGAGGGTGAGGGGCGAGTTGAGATCGGGTTCCAGCATCATCCCGCTCACGACAAGACCACCGAGTCCGGCCCAGATCGGAATGTGAAGCCGGGACGTCGCACCGACCACCTCAGCGAGGGTGCAACGCCTCATGGCCCACAGCAGACCGTAGTAGTCGGCGGACAGAACCGCGCCGAAGCCGACGACGAGCGAGGCGAGGTGCGCGAAGAGCGCCGCCGTGTGCAGCGCCGGATCGGTCTTCACGTGAACGGAAACCCACAGCCCGACCGTCAGAACGATCATCGCCCCAAGCCCTGCGGCCACGACCGTCCACCAAGAGTCGTACAGGCGGACAGGACGAGCAGACAGATCAGCGGCGGGGGACGACATGGCGATGAGCTCCGAAGGCAGGGCAGCCGCGAGCGCGACTTGGGCGAGGTAAGGCTTACCTAAACATCCCATAAGGTCAAAGCCCGTCCACCGCCCAAGACGGATGACACCGCTTCTCCACCCTTTGCCCTCAAATATTCGGCCACACATATCAAGCCATGGGACGGCCTGCAGTCGCCAAGCCGAGTGGGAGGAGAACCGGCCGCGTGCGGCTTATGTCCAGCCAAGGCCGGTCGCTAGCCGCTAAGCCGAGCGAGAGTACGTAGCGATCTGTCGCGCCCACCGGCCCTGAGGCCCTTCTCGTCCACCTTGCGCTCGGGGTGGCGGTCGGCGGTCACGGGAAGGGTGTCCAGACGCCCGGCCCTGGATGCTCTGATCGCCCCGCGCGTCCGTACCGGCTGAGGTCACGGTCCTGCCGGATCCGTGCACAGATGCCCACCAACCAAAGGGGGCTGCGCAACTCAGACCAGGCCGCCCCTCGCTCACTCCCCCCTGGCCATTCCCCGGGGGGATCCCGGAAGTCTTGTGTTTTTCCGTGGTGGGACGGTCCGTCAAGGGTGGCCGAAGGCCATCGCGAAGCGACGCGACCGCAGGGAGCGCCCTTGACGGACCGTCCCACCACGGAAGGACGCTCGACTGCCGGGACGCCGCCCGGCCCCCACGCAGCCAAGGACCAGCCCGCAGCACAGGCCCCCACCCCCACCAAGATGGGCCCGCAGGTAGGGGCGAACGCCTTCCGCCCACCGGGACCAACGGGGCAAGATCTCAGCCATGGCAGCAACGACAGGATCCGCCCACCGCGTCGCCCCTCCCCTCGCCGGGGGCGAGCGCGAGACGCTCCGCGCGTACCTCGACTTCCACCGGGCCACCCTCGCCTGGAAGTGCGAGGGCCTCACCGACGAGGAGTTGCGCCGTCAGGCGTCCCCGCCCTCCACGCTGTCCCTGCTCGGACTGGTCCGGCACATGGCGGAGGTGGAGCGGCACTGGTTCCGGCGCACCTTCGGCGGGGCGGAGGTGCCCCACCTGTGGTCGGACACCCACGACTTCCAGGCCGCCTACGACGCCTCCGGCTCGACCCGCGCCGAGGCCTTCGCGGCTTGGCGGGCGGAGGTCGAGCACGCCCGCACGGTGGAGGCGGCCGCCGAGTCCCTCGACGTGACGGTGCGCGTCGAGAAGTGGGAGGAGGACGCCTCGCTGCGCCTGCTCATGCTGCACATGATCCACGAGTACGCCCGCCACAACGGTCACGCCGACTTCCTCCGCGAGGCAGTCGACGGCGCCACGGGCGCCTGAGTCCACTCCCCGGCGTCGGCCGGTCGACGCCGACGGCGCCGCGGCCGGCGGCCAGGGGCGTCCGGGACCGGCTCACCGGCCCACCGGCCCACCGGCCCTCCGGCCCACAAGCCCATCGCCGCAGAACTTCACCCCCTGGCCACCCTGGCCACAGCTTGACCAGCACCCTCCCGCCCCGGGAAGCTGATGCCCACTCAAACCACCGGCGCTGGGGGGAAATTGACCAGCCAGAATCTACACATCGGGCCGGACGCGGCAGCGGACCGCTACCGCTTACTCCGGTCCATCGGGCGCGGCGGGGAGGCCGTGCTCTATCTCGCGGAGATCGAGCTCGCGGGAGGATCCGAGCCCGTCGTCGTGAAGGTGCTCGACTCCAAGACCACGATCACCCCGGACGTCTTCGACCGGATCAGCCAGAAGTGGAACGAGCAGGCGGAACTGCTGCGCTTCGTCCACCGCCCCGGTGTCGTGGGCGTGCGGGAGCATTTCGAGGGGCCGCCGATCCACCGGCCCGGGGAGTCCTCGACGCTGACCGGGCGGGCCCTGGTCCTGGTCATGAACCACGTCGACGGACTCGACCTGCGGGACTGGCGGGCCGAGCGGACCCTCGCCACGGCCGCCGAGCGGCGCGAAGTGATGCGCACGCTGGAGCAGTTGGCCGACGTACTGGACTGGCTGCACTCGGGGAAGGCCACCCCCTCCGGGCGTCAGGTGATCCACGGTGACCTTTCCCCCGGCAATGTCATGGTCGACGCGCACGGGCAGGCCACCCTGGTGGACTTCGGCCTCAGCAAACTGACCGCCGACCACCAGACGGCCGAGGTGTGGTTCACCCAGGGCTACGCGGCGCCGGAGGTCTTCGAGGGGAAGCGGACCCCGGGCGCGGACCGGTACGCCTTCGGGGCCCTCGCGTACTTCCTGCTGAGCGGGGAGTCCCCGCCCTCGACGCCCGAACTGCTGGCCGGGGCCCTCGTACGGCTGCCGCAGTTCGCCGTACTGGACGCGGAGCAGCGGGCGCGGATCGCCTCCATCTACGCCGCCGACCCGCTGAAGCGTCCGGTGAACCTGGCGGGCTGGATGAAGGACATCCGCCGCGCGGTGGTGTCCACGACCTCCTCCACCTCGCAGCGCGTGGTCCACGACGCGGTGCCGGTACCGCCGGTGGCTCCCGCGGCCGCGGCCCCTGCCCCGCCGAAGCCCGTGGCCCCGCCGCAGCAGCCGTCACAGCCGCCGTCCGCGCCGGTGGCGGCCCCGACGCCGGCCCCGGCCGTCCCGGCGAGTCCCCCGGCGCAGCCGGTGTACGTCCCACCGCCCGTCGAGCCGGTCTACACCCCGCCGCCGGTGCAGGCGAGCGTGCCCGACGGGTACGGTCCCGCGGCCGTGTCCCGTACGGAACCGCTCCCCGAGCCGCCGCCGGCCCCGCGCAAGAAGCGGCGTACCGGGCTGGTGCTCGGGGCGCTGCTCGCCGTGCTGCTGGTGGCCGCGGGCACGGTGGTCGGCGTAAAGGTGCTCGGAGACAAGAAGGACGCGGACGACTCGAACACGGCGTCCGGCGGGGACAAGGCCGCCTCGTCCCCAGCCGTGACGCCGACCGCTTCCGCGGAGCCCACGCCCAGTGATTCCGCTCCCGAGAACTCCGCCGCTCCGTCGGACTCGGCGAGCCCCTCGGCTCCGGGGGTGCCGAAGGACACCAACGTCGCCGATCTGACACTGCTGCCGTCGGTCGGACAGGACAACGACTTCAAGGTCGGCTCCGCCAAGCTGAACACGCGGGAGTACGGGGCCGCCCTCCTCGGCAGCTGCTACTACGGTGCGACCGTCGAGTACGACGTGAACCGCGCCTGGTCCACGCTGGAGTTCACCGCGGGCATGGACGACGGCTCGACCATGGAACAGGCCCGCATCAGCATCTCCGTGGACGATCAGCCCGCGCTCTTCTCGGAGGTGGTCCACCTGGGCAAGCCGGTCACCAAGTCCTTGGACATCAAGGGGGCCCTGCGTCTGCGGCTGAAGGTGGAGACGGGCTGCAAGGACTCCGGCAACGCCGTCATCGCCGCTCCCCAGCTCAAGCGGTAGCCCCGCCAGGCCCGCACGAAGGCGGCCCCGCACCGGAGAACCGGTGCGGGGCCGCCTTCGTGCGTACGGTGCGACTACTCGGAGACGCCCAGCCGCTCCAGGATGAGCTCCTTGACGCGTGCCGCGTCGGCCTGGCCGCGGGTGGTCTTCATGACCGCTCCGACCAGCGCGCCGACGGCGGCGATCTTGCCGCCGCGGATCTTGTCGGCGATGCCCGCGTTGCCCGCGATGGCCTCGTCCACGGCCGCGCCGAGCGCGCCCTCGTCCGAGACGACCTTCAGGCCGCGCTTCTCGACGACCTCGTCCGGGGTGCCCTCGCCGGCGAGGACGCCTTCGAGGACCTGGCGGGCCAGCTTGTCGTTGAGCTCACCGGCCGCCACCAGGGCCGCGACGCGCGCGACCTGGACGGGGGTGATGGGCAGCTCGTCGACGACGACGCCCTGCTCGTTGGCGTTGCGCGCCAGCTCGCCCATCCACCACTTGCGGGCGGCGGTCGAGTCGGCGCCGGCCTCGATGGTGGCGACGATGGAGTCCACCGCGCCCGCGTTGAGGATCGACTGCATGTCGTGCTCGGTGACGCCCCACTCCTGGAGGAGGCGGTTGCGGCGCACGCGCGGCATCTCCGGCAGGCCGGAGCGCAGCTCCTCGACCCAGGTGCGGGCCGGGGCGATCGGGACCAGGTCGGGCTCCGGGAAGTACCGGTAGTCCTCGGCGTTGTCCTTGATGCGGCCGGCCGTGGTGGAGCCGTCCTCCTCGTGGAAGTGCCGGGTCTCCTGCACGATCGAGCCGCCGGAGGAGAGCACCGCCGCGTGGCGCTGGATCTCGAAGCGGGCGGCGCGCTCGACGGAGCGCAGCGAGTTGACGTTCTTCGTCTCGCTGCGGGTGCCGAACTCGGACTCGGGGGTGGGGCGCAGCGACAGGTTGACGTCGCAGCGCATCTGGCCCTTGTCCATGCGGGCCTCGGAGACGCCGAGCGCCTTGATGACCTCGCGCAGTTCGGCGACGTACGCCTTGGCCACCTCGGGGGCGCGCTCGCCCGCGCCCTCGATCGGCTTGGTGACGATCTCGATGAGGGGGATGCCGGCACGGTTGTAGTCCAGCAGCGAGTGGGACGCGCCGTGGATGCGGCCGGTGGCGCCGCCGACGTGCAGCGACTTGCCGGTGTCCTCCTCCATGTGGGCGCGCTCGATCTCCACGCGGAAGATCTCGCCGTCCTCCAGCTGGACGTCGAGGAAGCCGTTGAAGGCGATCGGCTCGTCGTACTGGGAGGTCTGGAAGTTCTTCGGCATGTCCGGGTAGAAGTAGTTCTTCCGGGCGAAGCGGCACCACTCGGCGATCTCGCAGTTCAGCGCGAGACCGATCTTGATGGCGGACTCGATGCCGATCTCGTTGACGACCGGCAGCGCGCCGGGCAGGCCGAGACAGACCGGGCAGGTCTGCGAGTTGGGGTCGGCGCCCAGCTCGGTCGAGCAGCCGCAGAACATCTTGGTCTTCGTGCCGAGCTCGACATGGACCTCCAGGCCCATGACGGGGTCGTACGACGCGAGGGCGTCCTCGTACGACAGCAGTTCAATGGCAGTCACAGTGGAAATTCCCTCTCAGCCCAGCAGGACGTCGTCGTCGCCGAGACGCTTCAGCTCGCGGTACAGGATCGCGAGGCCGGTGACGATGGCGGCGGCGGACACGACGGCGTCGATCAGCTTCAGCGTGTCGTGCTCGGTGCGGGCCTTCTTGGCCTGCTTGACCACGCTGAGGGCACCGAAAGCGGTGGTGCCGATCGACAGGTACGTACCGGACTTGGACTTCCTGAAGCCCTTGGCCTTGGACAGCGCACTCGTGTTGGAACTCACAGCGACGGAGCCTCCTCAAGCAGCGGGTGGCCCCAGCGCTCGACGAAGGCGGCCTCGACTGCGGCACCCACCTTGTACAGGCGGTCGTCCTTCATCGCCGGGGCGATGATCTGGAGCCCGACCGGCAGACCGTCCTCCGGGGCCAGGCCGCAGGGCAGCGACATGGCGGAGTTGCCGGCCAGGTTGGTCGGGATGGTGCACAGGTCCGCGAGGTACATCGCCAGCGGGTCGTCGGTGCGCTCACCGATCGCGAAGGCGGTGGTGGGCGTGGTCGGGGAGACGATCACGTCGACCTGCTCGAAGGCCTTCTCGAAGTCCCGCGTGATGAGCGTGCGGACCTTCTGGGCGGAGCCGTAGTACGCGTCGTAGTAGCCGGAGCTGAGCGCGTACGTGCCGAGGATGATGCGGCGCTTGACCTCGTCGCCGAAACCGGCTTCGCGGGTCAGGGCGGTGACGTCCTCGGCGGACTTGGTGCCGTCGTCGCCGACGCGCAGGCCGTAGCGCATGGCGTCGAAGCGGGCCAGGTTCGAGGAGCACTCGGACGGCGCGATCAGGTAGTACGCGGCCATCGCGAGGTCGAAGGACGGGCAGTCCAGCTCCACGATCTCGGCGCCCAGCTCCTTGAGGAGGGCGACGGACTCGTTGAACCGCTGGACGACGCCGGCCTGGTAGCCCTCGCCTGCGAACTGCTTGACGACACCGACGCGCATGCCGGCGACGGACCCGTTGCGGGCCGCCTCGACGACCGGCGGGACCGGGGCGTCGATGGAGGTCGAGTCCATCGGGTCGTGGCCGGCGATGACCTCGTGGAGGAGGGCCGCGTCCAGGACCGTACGGGCGCAGGGGCCGCCCTGGTCGAGGGAGGAGGAGAAGGCCACCATGCCGTAGCGGGAGACGCCGCCGTAGGTGGGCTTCACGCCGACGGTGCCGGTGAGGGCGGCGGGCTGGCGGATGGAACCGCCGGTGTCCGTGCCGATGGCCAGCGGCGCCTGGAAGGCGGCCAGCGCGGCCGCGGAGCCGCCGCCGGAGCCGCCGGGGACCCGGGTGAGGTCCCAGGGGTTGCCGGTGGGCCCGTAGGCGCTGTTCTCGGTGGAGGACCCCATGGCGAACTCGTCCATGTTGGTCTTGCCGAGGATGACGACGTCGGCTTCCTTCAGCTTGCGCGTCAGGGTGGCGTCGTACGGCGGGATCCAGCCTTCGAGGATCTTCGAGCCGACGGTGGTGGGGATCCCGACGGTGGTGAAGATGTCCTTGAGGGCGAGCGGTACGCCGGCCAGCGGGCCGAGCTTCTCGCCGCGCTCGCGCTTGGCGTCGACGGCGGCCGCCTGGGCCAGCGCGCCCTCGCGGTCGACGTGCAGGAAGGCGTTGACCTTCTCGTCGGTCGCCCCGATGCGGGCCAGGTGGGCCTCGGTGACCTCGACGGCCGTGAGCTCGCCGGAGGCGATCTTCTCGGCGGTCTGGGCGGCCGTGAGCCGGATGATGTCGATGGTGCTGTTGATGTCAGCCATGGTGATTAGTCCTCCCCCAGGATCTGCGGCACCTTGAAACGCTGCTGCTCCTGGGCGGGAGCGCCGGAAAGCGCCTGCTCGGGGGTGAGCGACGGACGGACCTCGTCCGCGCGCATGACGTTCGTCAGCGGCAGCGGGTGGGAGGTCGGCGGGACGTCTTGGTCGGCGACCTCGGAAACGCGGGCGACCGCGCCGATGATGTCGTCGAGCTGTCCAGCGAAGTGGTCGAGCTCTTCGCTCTTCAGCTCCAGACGTGCCAGCCGAGCGAGGTGGGCGACCTCCTCGCGCGTGATGCCAGGCATGCAGCGATCCTCTGGGGGTTCGAGTGTGTAGGTTTCGGCCCCAATCCTATGGGGCCCCGCCCCCGCCCGGCGCCCCGGTTTGCCGCCGGGGCGGTACGAAGGCCCCGCGCGGGCCGATTTCCGCCATGGGGCGGGCCGCCCGTGGGACCGGGCACCGCCCGTGCCCGGCTGCGGATGCACCGCTGCGCGGGGCGAAGTCCCCGCTGCGACCCTTGCCGCTGCGCGGGGCGGAGTTCCCCTACCCGCCCTTCCCCCGTTCCCCGGGCTCCGCCCGGACCCCCTGGGGCTCCGCCCCAGACCCCGCGCCTCAAACGCCGGCGAGGCTGGAGTGTGCCGCGCAGCGGCATCTCCAGCCCGTCCGGCGTTTGAGGACCGGGTCCGGGCGGAGCCCGGAGAACGGGGGAAGGGCGGGTAGGGGACGGCCCCGCAGGGCAGGCGTCAGGACGGGACGGTCAGCTCGGCGCGGGCGGCCGCCACGGTTTCGGGCAGGGTGGAGTGGACCGTGAGGTCCGGCCTCGAGAGGGACAGCTGCGTGACGACGTCCGCACGCCGCGGGTAGCCGGGGTCGGCGCCGACGACCAGGCGGCGGCCCGGGGTGGCCGCGGCCGCGCCGAGTTCGTACAGGGTGATCGGCTGGACCGTGAGGGACGCGTCGCACGCCGGGAACCAGAACAACGTCAGGTCCGCCCGCAGCAGGTGCGCGTACTCCCACGCGATCTGGACGTCCGTCTGCGAAGGGTCGGACACGTCGAAGTCCGCCCGCCGCGGGTTGAGCACGACGAAGTCGGCCAGAGCGGCCGCCGCCTGGGGCTGCCAGCGCGGACAGTGCGTGATCCCGCCCGCCAGGAAGACCGACGGCGGGTCGCCCGGCGCGGGCCGGTGCACCGCCGGTGCCTCCACGTACCTCACGGGGACTGCGCCGCCGCCGCGGACGCCGCCTCCGCGGCCAGCTCCGCCGTGATGTCCGCCGGCCGCCGCCAGCCGCGCTCCCCGCGGGCCAGCAGCCAGGCCGTGGCCTCCTGCGGAGGCATCGCGGCGGCGACCAGCCAGCCCTGGACGGCGTCGCAGCCCAGGTCGCGCAGGCGCTCCCACGTCTCGTCGTCCTCGACGCCCTCCGCGACGACCAGCAGGCCCAGCGAGTGGGCGAGGTCCACCGTGCAGCGGACGATCTCCGCGTCCTGGGCGTCCACCGCGAGCCTCGCCACGAACGACCGGTCGATCTTCAGTTCGCTGACCGGCAGCCGCCGCAGGTGGACGAGGGAGGAGTAGCCCGTGCCGAAGTCGTCGAGGGACATCTTCACGCCGTGGCCGGTCAGCCCGGCCATGGTGTCGGCGGCCCGCTGCGGGTCCTCCAGCAGGACGTGCTCCGTTATCTCCAGCTGGAGCCCGCTCGCCGGGACCCCGTGCCGGGCGAGGCGCGCGGCCACGGCGCCCGCGAAGCCGGGGGTGTGGACGTCGCGCGGCGACACGTTGACGGCGACCGGGACCTTGAGGCCCTGGGCCCGCCACCGGGCGACCTGCGCGAGCGCGGTCTCCAGTACGTACTCGGTCAGGTGGGGCATCAGCCCGGAGGTCTCCGCGATCGCGATGAACTCGTCCGGGGAGACCCGCCCGCGTTCCGGGTGCACCCAGCGCACCAGTGCTTCCAGCCCGGCCACCTTGCCGTCGAAGCGGACCTTCGGCTGGTAGTGCAGTTCCACCTCGCCCGCGTCCAGCGCCCGGCGCAGGTCGCCCAGCAGGCCGAGCCGGTCGGGGGTGTTGCTGTCGCGCTTGGACTCGTAGACCTCGACTCCGGTCCGGTCCCGCTTCGCCTGGTACATGGCGACGTCGGCGCGGCGCAGCAGTCCCTCCGCGTCCAGCGCGTGGTCGGGGAAGACGGCGAGGCCGGCGCTGGCTTCCAGGACCAGGGTCAGGCCGTCCAGGTCGAGGGGGGAGCTGAGTTCGGCGACCAGGTTGCGGGCGATCCGCTGGGCGCTGGTGGTGGAGTCCGCGATGGGCAGGAGGACGGCGAACTCGTCGCCGCCCAGCCGGGCCGCCTCGGCGTCCGGGGGCAGGGCCTGGCGCAGCCGGTCCGCGATCTGCAGGAGCAGCCGGTCGCCGGCGAGGTGGCCGAGGGTGTCGTTGACCGCGCGGAAGCGGTCCAGGTCGATCAGGACCAGCGCCGCGCGGGTGCCCGACCGTTCGGCCTGGTCGAGGGCGCTCCAGGCCCGCTCCAGCAGCCACTGCCGGTTGGGCAGTCCGGTGAGCGGGTCCCGCAGCTGCTCCTCGGCGCGCGCCCGGGCGATCCACAGCGTGGAGTCCAGGGCGATCAGCGGTACGGCGAACAGCGGCAGCAGTACGGGCTGCGATTCGGCGACCACGCAGATCAGCGGGGCGATGCCGAGGAGCGCGACGGCGACCAGGGCCTGGCGCAGCAGCGCGGTACGGGCGACCGTGGGCAGTCCCCCGCCGCTCGGGGCGAGCGCGAGCCACAGCAGGAGGCGGGTGACGAGCAGGTAGGCGAGCGCGACGAAGACGACTTCGGGTACCGCGTCGAGCTCCCAGCCGGTGGGCTTCCACGGATCCTCGACGGAGGGCGACTCGCCGAACGCGGCGAGGACGAGGGCGCCCGCGCCGATGCCGAGGATGTCGGTGGCTCCGTGCAGCAGGCCCTGGCGCCAGCGGTGCCTGCGGGCGGCGCCGACGAGGGAGACCACGGCGAGGGAGACCAGCCCGGCGGGGACCCATCCGTAGAGGATGAGGACGCCGAGGGTGAGGGCCGCGCCCGATCCGGTGCCGCCCCACCAGCGGTCGCGGCCGAGGGCGACGAGGTGGCCGACGATGATGCCGGTGAGCAGGGCGAGCGCCCAGCCGACCGGGCCGCCGGGGAACAGGGCGTGACGGCTGGTCAGCGCGGTGACGACGCCGATGCCGAGCACGAGGGCGGCGAGGCCCACGACGGCGAAGGGCAGCGCGGCGCGGCGGCCGGTCGGGCCCTGGCCCGCGCCGGTGTCGAGCGGTCGCGCTTGCGGTGTCCTGGAACCCAGGACACCGAGCCGGCCCGTCCGCATGGACGGGAACTCCCCGCCGAAATCTGGTGACGGGTCGGCGCTTTCGGTGGGTTTCATGCCCGTCCCTCTCACAGCCGGCGATGCCGATGCCACGCGATGGCCCCGATGTCATGCCATCACGGCCGGAATCGTGTCAAGCAGCCGTGCACGACAGGCGCACCCCTCAACAGTAGGACGCGGGAGGCGCCCAGGGGCAGCGGTCGGCGGCGGTTGCCCGAATACGACCCAGCCATCCTCATCAGTACGGTATCCGCCGAACGGGTGAGTTTGGACCAGGACCCTCCGGCCACCCGTCCGATGATCCGACAGGCCACGGGCCCGCCACCAGCCTTGTACCGGCCTCGCGGGGGCCCGGTACCAGCCGTGCCCCCGCGGATGTCACCGCCGTCCGCGCCCGGCGCGCGCCCGCTCGTACGGCCGCACGCCACGCATCCGTTCGCCTTCGCTACTCCGCTTCGGCGTCGCCGTCCACCGGAAGCGCGGCCTCGCGCGCCGCGTCCGGGCCCTCTTCCAGCAGGACGGCGAATCCGGCGTCGTCGAGGATCGAGAGCTTCAACTGCACTGCCTTGTCGTACTTCGAGCCGGGGTTGTCGCCGACCACGACGAAGGAGGTCTTCTTCGAGACGGACCCGGTCACCTTGGCGCCGCGGCTCTGCAGGGCTTCCTTCGCGCCGTCCCGCGTGTGGCTCTGCAAAGTGCCGGTGACGACGACGGTCAGCCCCTCCAGCGGGCGCGGCCCTTCGTCCTCGCCGGAACCTTCCTCCTCCATCCGGACGCCGGCCGCCCGCCACTTGCGCAGGATCTCCTGGTGCCATTCCTCGGCGAACCACTCCTTGACCGAGGTCGCGATGATCGCGCCGACCCCGTCGGTGGCGCCCAGTTCCTCCTCGGTCGCCTGCTCGATCCGCTCGATGGAGCGGAACGCGCGGGCCAGCGCCGCCGCCGCGACCGGGCCGACGTGCCGGATCGACAGGCCGTTGATGATGCGGGCCAGCGGCTGGGTCTTGGCCGCCTCGATGTTCGCGAGCATGGCCAGCGTGTTGGCCTTGGGCTCGCCCTCCTTGTTCGCGAAGAAGGTGACGATCTTCGGCTCGCCGGTCTTCGGGTCGATCTTGGGCTGACCCGAATCCTGGTCCCGTACGTAGGAGGTGATGGGGAGCAGCTGCTCCAGGGTGAGACCGAAGAGGTCGCCCTCGTTCGCCATCGGGGGGACCGAGGGCTCCAGCGGCTGGGTGAGGGCGGCCGAGGCCACGTACCCGAAGTTCTTGATGTCCAGGCAGGCGCGGCCGACCAGGTAGAAGAGCCGCTCGCGCAACTGGGCGGGGCACGTCTGCGCGTTGGGGCAGCGCAGGTCGATGTCGCCCTCCTTCATCGGCCGCAGCGGCGTCCCGCACTCGGGGCAGTCGGCGGGCATGACGAACTCCCGCTCGCTGCCGTCGCGCAGGTCGACCACCGGCCCGAGGATCTCGGGGATGACGTCGCCGGCCTTGCGCAGGACGACGGTGTCCCCGATGAGCACGCCCTTGGCCTTGACGACCTCCTGGTTGTGCAGGGTCGCGAACTCCACCTCGGAGCCCGCGACCGTCACCGGCGCCACCTGGGCGTACGGGGTCACGCGCCCGGTGCGGCCCACGCCGACCTTGATGTCGATCAGCTTGGAGTTGACCTCTTCGGGCGCGTACTTCCAGGCGATGGCCCAGCGCGGTGCGCGCGCGGTGGAGCCGAGCCGGCCCTGGAGGGCGATCTCGTCGAGCTTGACGACGACGCCGTCGATCTCGTGCTCCACCGAGTGGCGGTTCTCGCCGAAGTAGGCGATGAACTCGCGGACCTCGGCGAGGGTGGAGACCACCTTGTTGTGCTGGGCGGTGGGCAGGCCCCACTCGTGCAGCAGCTCGTACGCCTGCGACTGGCACTCGATCTCGAAGCCCTCGCGGGCGCCGATGCCGTGCACGACCATGTGCAGCGGGCGGCTCGCGGTGACCTTCGGGTCCTTCTGGCGCAGCGAACCGGCCGCAGCGTTGCGCGGGTTGGCGAAGGGCTTGCCCTCGGCCTCAACGAGCCGGGCGTTGAGCTCCTCGAACTTCTCCATCGGGAAGTAGACCTCGCCGCGGATCTCGACCAGGGCGGGGATGCGGTCGCCCCTCAGCCGGTCGGGGATGTCGGCGATGGTGCGGACGTTGGGCGTGATGTCCTCGCCCGTGCGGCCGTCGCCGCGGGTGGCGGCGCGGGTCAGGCGGCCGTTCTCGTAGGTGAGGTTGACGGCGAGGCCGTCGACCTTCAGCTCGCACAGGTAGTGGTAGTCGGAGGTGTTGGCGTCCCGGGCCACGCGCTCGGCCCAGGCCGCCAGTTCCTCGTCGTCGAAGGCGTTGTCGAGGGAGAGCATCCGCTCGCGGTGCTCCACGGAGGCGAAGTCCGTCTCGTACGCCCCGGCCACCTTCTGGGTGGGCGAATCGGGCGTGCGCAGCTCCGGGTACTGCTCCTCCAGTGCTTCCAGCGAGCGCAGCAGCTTGTCGAACTCGGCGTCGCTGACGACCGGCTGGTCGTTCACGTAGTACCGGAAGCGGTGCTCCTCGACCTGCTCGGCGATCAGCGCGTGCTGCTCGCGCAGTTCCGCCGGTACGGCCGATTCGCTGCCCTGCTTCTGTTCGGCTGCCATGCCGTGTCCTCCCGTGACCCGTCTCGATCCATCACTCAGGGTTGTCGGCGAGCGACCTCGCCGCCCTGACGCAGTGCGCCTGAACCGCCCGTGCGTAGGCGGGCGAAGCGCCCGCCAGACCGCACGCCGGGGTGACCACGACGGACTCCGCCAGAGTCCCCGGGGTCAGCCCCAGCCTGCGCCAGAGCTTCCTGACACCCATGACGCTACCGCCCGGGTCCGACAGCGGGCCGTCGGTCCCGGGCACCACTCCGGCGAAGAGTTTCGTACCGGCTTCGACCGCTTCCCCGATGGCGTCATCCTCGCGCTCGGTGAGCAAGGAGAAATCGAACGACACGCCCGAGACCCCGGCGCGTCGCAGCAGTCCGAAGGGCACTTCGGGGGCGCAGGAGTGGACGATCACCTCGCCGTCGTGGACGGCGAACAGCTCGCGCAGCGTCCCCTCGACGACCTGCCGGTCGACGGCGCGGTACGTGCGGTAGCCGCTGGCGGAGCGCACCCGCCCGAGGAGGACCGCGGTGAGCGAGGGCTCGTCGTACTGGAGGACGATCTCGGCGCCGGGGATCCGCTTGCGCACGTCGGCCAGGTGCTCGCGCACGCCCTCCGCGAGGGACCCGGCCAGGTCCCGGCAGGCGCCCGGGTCCTGGAGGACGGCCTCGCCGCCGTGCAGCTCCAGGGAGGAGGCCAGCGTCCACGGCCCGACGGCCTGGACCTTGAGCCGGCCCTGGTACCCCTGGGTGAACTCCTCCAGGGCGTCCAGGTCCTCGCCGAGCCAGGAGCGGGCCCGCTTGCTGTCGCGGCCGGGGCGGTCGCTGATCCGCCAGCCGCTGGGCTCGACGTGCGCGTACATGTCCACGAGCAGCCCGAGGGAACGGCCGATCATGTCCGCGCCGGGGCCGCGGGCGGGCAGCTCGGCGAGGTACGGGAACTCCTCGAAGGAGCCGGTGACGGTCTTGGCGGCCTCGCGGGCGTCGCCGCCGGGCAGCGAGCCGACTCCGGTGGCTCCGCCGGGGCGGCTCGCGCTCATCGGCCGGGCCTGACGGTGAGGTCGGTGACCACGGCGTCGCGGGGCAGGTCGACGGCCATCACGATGGTGGTCGCGACGGACTCGGGGTCGATCCAGTCGGCGGCGTCGTAGGACTCGCCCTCCTGGGAGCGGACCTTGGCCTGCATGGGGGTGGCGGTGCGGCCGGGGTAGACGGAGGTGACGCGGATGCCGTTCTCCTTCTCCTCCGCCCGCAGGGAGTCGGCGAGGGCCTTCAGCCCGTGCTTGGAGGCGGCGTACGCGCTCCAGTCGGCGTGGGCGGCGAGCCCGGCGCCGGAGTTCACGAACACGATGGTGGTGTGGGAGGCACGCAGGGTCGGCAGCAGGAGCCGGGTGACCTCGGCGGGGGCGATGAGGTTGACGTTGAGCTGCTGGTGCCAGGTCTTGGGGCGCAGCTCCCCCACCGGGCCGAGGTCCACGATGCCGGCGATGTGCAGGAGCGAGTCGATCCGCTCCGGGATCGCCTGCTTGGAGAAGGCCCACGACAGCCGGTCGGGGTCGGCGAGGTCTCCGACGAGCGCGCTGGATCCGGGGTACCGGTCGGTGAGCTGCCGGGCGCGGGCGGCGTCGCGGGCGAGCAGGACGAGGTCGTCGCCGCGGGCGTGCAGCCGGGCGGCGACGGCGGCACCGATGCCAGAGCCGGCGCCGGTGATCAGGTGAGTAGCCATAGCGCCCATGCTCGCATCCGGGCCGGGCCCCCGGTCCAACCGTCCGAACCCCAGCGGACCGGGTACCGGCGACCGGGGCACGGCAGCCCGGTCCGGCGCACGGTGCCGGTCCCCCGATCCGCGCCCGTCGTCACGGACCGGCGGCCTCGCGGTACGCCCTCTCGATCGCGGTGCGGGCGGCGGCTGCCGTGGCGACCCGAACGGCGGGTGCGAAGCCCCGGCCGACGGGGACGTGCGGGAGCCGGGCGACCAGCGCGGCCCGCGCGTCGCTGCGCGGCCCGGCCCACCGCTCCAGCGCCAGGTCCCGTACCTCGACGAGCGCGGCCGCCCGGTCCGACGCGGGCGGGTCGAAGCGCCCGCCGCAGGCCGCGCGGTGCTCGGACCAGCGGTCCTCCCAGAACTCCACGGTCCAGCCGGGCCATCGGCCGCCGACCGTACGGGCCCGGTCCCGGGCCGTGTTGAGCCACCAGCCGACCCGCCGCCGCTCCGGGTCGACGTGGATCCCGGCATCGGCCCACGACCGGTGGCTCCCGTGGTCCGGGGCGTCCCGGAGCCGTTCGAGCAGGGCGGGCCCCTCCTCGACGGGGTGGTCGTCGATGTCTGCGAGGAGGTGGCAGCGGCCGGGCCCGGGGCCGATGGTGACCACCGCCACGAGCGGGTCCGGGTCGGACAGTTCCTCGCCGTCCACCTCCAGCGCCGGGCCGGGGTACACGTCGCGGGACTCCTCCCGTGGGTCGAGGCCCAGGTGGGCACGCAGGCCGGCCTGCCCGTCGTGGAGCCACCGCACCTCCCAGCCGGGCCACGCGCACCGCAGCAGCT
Source organism: Streptomyces sp. NBC_00086 (assembly GCF_026343255.1). Taxonomy (NCBI): domain Bacteria; kingdom Bacillati; phylum Actinomycetota; class Actinomycetes; order Kitasatosporales; family Streptomycetaceae; genus Streptomyces; species Streptomyces sp. NBC_00086. Next base: position 2,403,871 of record NZ_JAPELZ010000001.1, read on the forward strand.
CCAGGGTGGCGGCCCGGGTGCGCGAGGAGGCGGCGGGCCCTTCCCAGGCGAAGAGCAGCAGGAGCCGCCGGGACGGGTCGGCGAGGACGCCCGCCTCGACCATGCCGTCGTCGTACCAGCCGTCCTGGGGTGCGTGGTCACGGAGGAAGGGCAGGGCCACGTCCGGGCCGGCCAGCAGGTCGAGGTCCAGGCCGATCGCTCCGAAGGACGAGTGGTGACGGGTCGGCCCGGCGGGGCCGGCGATCACGAAGACGGCCCGGTTGCCCACGGTCAGAGCCCGGCGGCTTCGCGGAGGCGGTCGGCCGTCTTCGAGGCGTCGTAGTCCGCCGGGACCCCGTCGACGAGGATGATGTCGCCCGCGATGTGGTCGGCGCGCAGCGGGATCAGGGCCTGGTAGGGGGCGGACGCGTACCAGGCGCGGGCCCGCTCCAGGTCCGGGAAGGCGATCACGACGATCGTGCCGGGCCAAGTGCCCTCCACGACCTCGACCTCCTTGCCGTGGACGAGGAAGCGGCCTTCGAAGGGGTCCATGGTGGCCTGGATCTCCTCGATGTAGCGCAGGACGTCCTCGTGCATGGTCTCGGGGCGTATGTGGGCGATGGCGTAGGCGGTCATCTCGGGCCTCTTCTTCCCTGCGGATCGGCTTGTCGGTCCGATCCTGCCTTCCGGTTGCCCCCAAGGCGATTACCTGGCAGGTCATCGGTCAGTGGCATTGACGACCTGAGCCTGCGTCAGTGGTGCGCAGGAGCAGCCGAATTCGGCTGGAAGGTGCGCCGGTAGGCGATCGGGGAGATGCCGAGTGCGGAACGCATGTGCTGGCGCAGCGAGTTCGCGGAGCCGAAGCCGGAGCGGTGGGCGACCAGGTCGACGGGGAGATCGCTGGTCTCCAGCAACTGGCGTGCCACTTCCAGGCGTTGACCGGTGAGCCACTGCACCGGGGTCATGCCGACCTCGTCGCGGAAGCGGCGGGTGAAGGTGCGCAGGCTCATCCGGGCGTGGGCGGCCAGCTCGGCCAGGGCGATCGGCTCCCCGAGGCGCTCCAGGGCCCAGGCCCGGGTGGCCGTGGTGGTGGCGACGGTGGGTTCGGGGACGGGCCGGTCGATGTACTGCGCCTGGCCGCCGTCCCGCCACGGCGGTACGACGCACAGCCGCGCGGCGCGGTTGGCCACGGCCGTGCCGTGGTCCTGGCGGATCATGTAGAGGCAGAGGTCCACGCCGGCGGCGACCCCGGCGGAGGTCAGGATGTCCCCGTCGTCGACGAAGAGCACGTCCTCGTCGAGCTTGACGCGCGGGAAGGCCCGCTGGAAGGCGGGCGCCTTGATCCAGTGCGTGGTGGCGGGCCGGCCGTCGAGCAGGCCGGCGGCGGCGAGCACGTAGGTGCCGGTGCAGATCGACACCAGCCGGGTGCCGGGGCGGATCGCGGCGAGGGCGTCGGCGAGCGGCCGGGGCAGGGGTACGCCCTGCTCCAGCGCCATCATGACGTTGGTCGGCGGGATGATCACCGTGTCGGCGGCCGCGAGGGCCTCGGGCCCCGCCGAGACCCCGACCGTGAAGCCCGCGTCGCTGGTCACGGGCTGCCCGTCGACGGTGCAGACGGTCACCTCGTAGAGCGGCTTCCCGGAGTCGTCGACGGCGTTGCCGAACACCCGGGACGGCATCCCGAGCTCGAACGGAGGGACGCCTTCGAGGGCGAGTACGGCGATCCTGTGCATGGCCAGATCCTGTCACAGGGTGGCCGTACGGCCAACACCATGGCCTCGCTCCGGGAACGAAGCTGGTCCGGCAGCAACAGCGGACACACGTCCGGACACACTTGAGGAGAAACACATGCGCGCCATCGTCGTCAGCCAGTGGGGCGGACCCGAGGTACTGACCGAGACCGAGCTGGACCGGCCGGAGCCGGGCATGGGCGAGATCCTGGTACGGGTCCACGCGGCCGGGGTGAACCCGGTGGACTGGAAGACCCGGGCCAGCGGCGCCCTCATCCCCTGGGGCCCGGTCCCGGCCGTCGGCTGGGACGTGTCCGGCACGGTCGAGGCCGTCGGACCCGGGGTGACCGTCTTCCAGCCGGGCGACGAGGTCTTCGGCATGCCGCGCTTCCCGCACCAGGCGGGCGCCTACGCCGAGTACGTGACGGCCACGGCCCGGCACTTCGCCCGCAAGCCCGAGACGCTCGACCACGTCGAGGCGGCGGCCCTGCCGCTGGCGGCGCTCACGGCGTGGCAGGCGCTGAACGACACCGCCGGCGTGCGGCCGGGCCAGCGGGTCCTGGTGCACGCGGCGGCGGGCGGCGTGGGGCACTTCGCCGTCCAGATCGCCAAGGCGCTCGGCGCGTACGTGATCGGCACCGCCAGCGCCGCCAAGCACGAGGCGCTCCGCTCGCTCGGGGCCGACGAGCTGGTCGACTACCGGACCACCGCTTTCGAAGACGTGGTCTCGGACGTGGACGTGGTGATCGACGCCATCGGCGGCGACTACGGGGCGCGCTCCCTGAAGGTGCTGCGCCCGGGCGGGCACCTGATCACCCTGAACGGCCCGGACGACGTACCGGCCGACGCCGAGGGCTTCCGGACCGGCTGGACCCTCGTCGAGCCGGACCTGGCGGGCCTGAAGGCCATCGCCGCGCTCGTGGCGCAGGGCGAGCTCCGCCCGCTCATCGACACCGTCCTGCCCCTGTCGGAGGCCGCGAAGGCGCACGAGATCGGCGAGCGGGGCCGGACCACCGGCAAGATCGTCCTGACGGTGGTCTGACCGGGCGGCCCGACTAGGCCGTCGCGGTCGCGGTCGCGGACGCCGTGGCCCGGGTGGTCGCGGAGATCGTGGCGGAGCCGACCACGCGGGTGCCGTCGTAGAGGACGATCGCCTGGCCCGGGGCCACGCCGCGGACGGGCTCGGAGAAGCGGACGCGCAGTTCGCCCTCCACCAGCTCGGCGAAGACCTCGGTCTCGCCGCCGTGGGCGCGCAGCTGCGCGGTGTACGTGCCCGGGGCCGCCGCGGTGGAGCCGCACCAGCGGGGGCGGATCGCGGTGAGGGCGGTGACGTCGAGGGCCTCGACGGGGCCGACGGTGACGGTGTTGTTCACCGGGGAGATGTCGAGGACGTAGCGCGGCTTGCCGTCGGGGGCCGGGTGGCCGATCCGCAGGCCCTTGCGCTGGCCGATGGTGAACCCGAAGGCGCCCTCGTGGGTGCCGACCTTCTCACCGGTGGCCTCGTCGACGATGTCGCCCTCGGCCTTGCCGAGGCGGCCGGCGAGGAAGCCCTGGGTGTCGCCGTCGGCGATGAAGCAGATGTCGTGACTGTCGGGCTTCTTCGCGACGGCCAGCCCCCGCTCCTCGGCCTCGGCGCGGATCTCTTCCTTGGTGGTGAGGGTGTCGCCGAGGGGGAAGAGGGCGTGGGCGAGCTGCTTCTCGTCGAGCACGCCGAGGACGTAGGACTGGTCCTTGGCCATGTCGGAGGCGCGGTGCAGCTCGCGCGTGCCGTCCTCGTTCAGGACGACGGTGGCGTAGTGGCCGGTGCAGACGGCGTCGAAGCCGAGGGCGAGGGCCTTGTCGAGCAGCGCGGCGAACTTGATCTTCTCGTTGCAGCGCAGGCAGGGGTTCGGGGTGCGCCCGGCCTCGTACTCGGCGATGAAGTCCTCGACGACGTCCTCGCGGAACCGCTCGGCGAGGTCCCAGACGTAGAACGGGATGCCGATCACGTCGGCGGCGCGGCGGGCGTCGCGGGAGTCCTCGATCGTGCAGCAGCCGCGGGCTCCGGTCCGGAAGGACTGCGGGTTCGCGGACAGGGCGAGGTGGACGCCGGTCACGTCGTGCCCGGCTTCGACCGCGCGGGCGGCGGCGACGGCGGAGTCCACACCGCCGGACATGGCGGCCAGGACGCGGAGGGGGCGGGGGACGCTCGGCAGGTTCTCAGTCATAGCACCGTCCAGGGTACGGGGGAACCGAGCGGGGTCACAGCGCGTTCTCGGTGACAGGGGGTGGATCACCATGGGGAGCAAGAGCGACAAGGGCGGTACGGGCAACAAGGGACGGCCCGGGCGGACCCGCAGGGCGGTGCTGTTCGGCGGGCTCGGGGTGCTGACGGCCGCGGCGGTCGCCGGGCGCGATGAGATCGGGCGGGCCTGGTGGCTGGTGCCGGGGGTCTCCAAGCCGAGGAAGGAGGGCGAGCTGGACCACGCGGGGGCTTCCTGGACGGCGGCCTCTCCGGCGAACTGGCGGCTGGCGGACCGGCCCGCGGACTACCGGGTGGACCGGATCGTGGTCCATGTCACGCAGGGCGGCTTCAAGTCCTCGGTGGACGCCTTCAGGAATCCCTTCCACCGGGCGTCGGCGCACTACATAGTCGGCCAGGACGGCCACATCGAGCAGATGGTGCGCGAGCTCGACGTCGCCTTCCACTCGGGCAACCGCTCCATGAACGAGCGCAGCATCGGCATCGAGCACGTCGGGTTCGTGGACCGGCGAGAGGACTTCACGGACGCGATGTACGGGGCCTCGGCGAGGCTCGCCGCCGACGTCTGCAAGCGGTACGGGATACCCGCCGACCGCAAACACTTCCTCGGCCACTCCGAGGTGCCGGGAGCCGACCACACGGACCCCGGCCGCCACTGGGACTGGGGCCGCTACCTCCGCATGGTCAACGAGGCCGGCGCGGCGGCGGCGTAGGCCCTTCCTTCCCGGTCACGGCACTAGCTGAGCCCCGCCGTGCGGGCGCGGGACACGGCCGGGCCGATGGCCGCGGCGACCGCGTCCACGTCGGCTTGCGTGGAGGTGTGGCCGAGGGAGAAGCGCAGGGTCCCCCGGGCCAGGCGCGGGTCGGTGCCGGTGGCCAGCAGCACGTGGCTGGGCTGGGCCACGCCGGCCGTGCAGGCGGAACCGGTGGAGCACTCGATGCCCTGGGCGTCGAGCAGGAGCAGCAGGGAGTCCCCCTCGCAGCCGGGGAAGCTGAAGTGGGCGTTGGCGGGGAGCCGGCCGTCGGGGTCTCCGCCCAGGACCGCGTCGGGGACCTCGCGGAGCACGGCGGCGACGAGCCGGTCGCGCAGGGCGCCGATCTCGGTGGCGAACTGTTCGCGCCGCTCGGCGGCGAGGACCGCGGCCACCGCGAAGGCGGCGATGGCCGGGACGTCGAGGGTGCCGGAGCGGACGTGCCGCTCCTGGCCCCCGCCGTGCAGGACGGGTACGGGGCTCTGGTCGCGGCCGAGCAGCAGCGCGCCGATCCCGTACGGTCCGCCGACCTTGTGGCCGCTCACGGTCATGGCGGCGAGTCCGCTGTCGCCGAAGCGGACGTCGAGCTGGCCGAAGGCCTGGACGGCGTCGGAGTGCAGCGGGACGCCGAACTCGCGCGCGATGGCGGCCAGTTCGGCGATCGGCATCACGGTGCCGATCTCGTTGTTGGCCCACATGACGGTGGCGAGGGCGAGGTCCTCGGGGTTGCGCTCGATCGCCTCGCGGAAGGCGTCGGGGTGCACGCGCCCGTAGCGGTCCACGGGCAGGTACTCGACCTGCGCCCCCTCGTGCTCGGCGAGCCAGTGCACGGCGTCGAGGACGGCGTGGTGCTCGACGGGGCTGGCGAGGACGCGGGTCCGGGCGGGGTCGGCGTCGCGGCGGGCCCAGTAGAGCCCCTTGACGGCGAGGTTGTCGGCCTCCGTGCCGCCGGCGGTGAAGACCACCTCGCTCGGACGGGCCCCGAGGGCGTCGGCGAGGGCCTCGCGGGCCTCCTCGACGGTGCGGCGGGCGCGGCGGCCGGCGGCGTGCAGGGAGGACGCGTTGCCCGTGACGGCGAACTGCGCGGTCATCGCCGCAGCGGCCTCCGGCAGCATCGGGGTGGTGGCGGCGTGGTCGAGGTAGGCCATGATCCCCCGATTCTACGAGTCCCCCGCACCCGGGTTCCCCAGCCGGTCCCTTCCACCCCCCTGACGGACCCCCGGCCTCCGCGGCGACCCGTCGCTCGGGGCGGGCGAAGTCCCCTACCCGCCCTTCCACCGTTCCCAGGGCTCCGCCCTGACCCGTCGGGCCCCGGGCTGCGCCCGAGCCCCTGGGGCTCCGCCCCGGACCCCGCGCCTCAAACGCCGGCGAGGCTGGATCTTCCAGCCCGTCCGGCGCTTGAGGACCGGGTCCGGGCAGCGCCCGGGGAACGGGCGAAGGGCGGGTAGGGGAACTCCGCCCCCGCAGAGCCGAACCACCCGCACCCGCGTGGCGGTGCGCGCTCCGCGTCAGGAAGGGGCGACCACGCGGGGAGCGCTCGCCAGCTGACGGGACTGGGCCACCAGTCGGTCCTCCGAGTCCCAGACCTCCGCGTCCTCCTCCAGGAAGCCACCCGCGAGGTTCCGCGTGGTGATCGACACCCGGAGCGGACCGGGCGCGGGCCGGTGGCGGATGTGGGTGGTGAGTTCCACCGTCGGGGTCCAGCCGAGCAGGCCGAGGTCGAAGGAGGTCGGCGGGAGCGCGTCCACCGCGAGCAGCAGGGAGAACGGGTCCGCTTCGCGGCCGTCCGCGAGCTCGAACCAGGCGCGCATCTCGCCCTTGCCCGAGGGCTGTCCGATGGCCCAGCCGGCGGTCGCCGGGTCCAGGCGCAGCCGGAGCCGGTCCACGATCGCCGAGCTGCCGGGGATGGGGGCCGGGCCGGCCTCGGGGCCGAGGCAGTCCTCGTAGGCCGGGATGACGGGCGGCAGGGCCGTGGTGTGGACGGAGTCCGGGAGCGCCGCGAGGTCCCCGTAGGAGGCCAGGACGCGGATCCGCTCGATCTCGGCGCCGCTCTCGTCGAACTGGAACAGGGAGGCCTGCCCGGTGGAGAGCGTGCGGCCGACCCGTACGACCTCGGTGCGGATCACGGCGGGGCCGGGGACCGACGAGGTCAGGTAGTGCGCGGAGACCGTGAAGGGGTCCGGGTGCGGCAGGGCCGCCGACAGGGCGCGGCCGACGAGGGCCAGGAGGTAGCCGCCGTTGACGGCGGTGATGATCGTCCACCCGGCGGAGAGGTCCGCGTCGTACACCCCGGGCTCGCCCGCGCGGGCGGTGACGGTGGTGTCGCGGTCGAACTCGCTGTCGCCGATGGACGCCTTGGCAGCTGCGTGTGACATGGAACGACCGTACACCCGAGCCCTACTAAGCGGTAGCTTTCCTTGGTGTGGCGGCCGCTACGGCGCACCGGTCGGGGCTACGGCTCCTCCGACACCGACGAGCGGCGGTTCCACGCGAGGGGCGCGCGCCAGTGGTAGCGGATGGCCAGCAGCCGCAGCACGAAGGTGGTGACGATCGCCAGGCCCGTGGTGATGGCGTTCAGGTTGTCGAAGCTGATGAAGAGCGCCACCATCGAGGCGCCGATGACGGCCGGCACGGCGTACATCTCGCGGTCGCGCAGCAGCGAGGGCACCTCGTTGACGAGGACGTCGCGCAGCACGCCCCCGCCGACGGCGGTCGCCAGGCCCAGCGCGGCGGACGCGGTGAGGCCCAGGCCGTACTCGTACGCCTTGGTCGTACCCGTCACGCAGAACAGCCCGAGGCCGGCCGCGTCGAAGACGTTGATAGCGCGGTTGATGCGCTGGACCTCGGGGTGCAGGAAGAAGACGAGCGCGGCGGCGACCAGCGGTGTGACGAAGAACCCGAGGTCGCCGAAGGCCGCGGCGGGGGTGGCGCCGATGACGATGTCGCGGAACAGGCCGCCGCCGAGGGCGGTGACGAGCGCGAGGACGACGATGCCGAAGACGTCGAAGTTCTTGCGTACGGCGAGCAGGGCGCCGGCCGTGGCGAAGACGAAGATGCCCATGAGGTCCAAGGTGTGCTGGACTCCGGGCGGGAAGAGATCGTGGATCACGGGAACATTCTGCCGGTCGCCCGGCGGCGGGCCGGAACGGGTGGGGCGCGGCCCCGGTTCCCCGAGGGGGCGGGCCCCACCAGGTCGGGACCGCACCCCGTGCGGCTGCGGGCCGTGGGCCTGGTGCGGCGCCGCCGTCAGGGGCTCCGCCCCCGAACCCCCGCGCCTCAAACGCCGGCGGGGCTGATTTTGCGGGGCGGCGCCGTGAACAGTCGGCCCGCACGGGCCTCATGAGCCCCGCGGCGCCGTGCGCGGGCGGGGCTGATTTTGCCCGGCGGTGCCGGCGGGGCTGGTTCTGCCCCGCCGGCGTTCCGTCAGTCCGTCGGCTTCGCCACCGCGTCCGCCGCGCCCGGCAGGGCCGGGTCGCCCGGGGCCTGGTCGGGGGCGTTCTCCGGGTGGTGGCAGGCCACCTGGTGGCCGGTCTTCAGCGCGATGAGCGGGGGCTCCTGCGTCGTGCAGACCTGGGTCGCCTTCCAGCACCGGGTGTGGAAGCGGCAGCCGGAGGGAGGGGAGATCGGCGAGGGGACGTCGCCCTTGAGCAGGATGCGGCCGCTCTTGGCTCCGCGCCGGCGCGGGTCCGGCACCGGGACGGCCGACATCAGGGCCGTGGTGTACGGGTGCATGGGCGCCGTGTAGAGGGACTTGTTGTCCGCGAGCTCGACGATCTTGCCGAGGTACATGACCGCGATCCGGTCCGAGACGTGCCGGATGACCGACAGGTCGTGCGCGATGATCACGTACGTGAGGCCGAGCTCCTGCTGGAGGTCGTCCAGCAGGTTGACCACCTGGGCCTGGATGGAGACGTCCAGGGCGGAGACCGGCTCGTCGGCCACCACCAGCTTCGGCTTCAGGGCCAGTGCGCGGGCGATGCCGATGCGCTGGCGCTGGCCGCCGGAGAACTCGTGCGGGTAGCGGTTGTAGTGCTCCGGGTTGAGGCCCACCAGGGAAAGGAGGCGCTGGACCTCCGCCTTGAGGCCGCCCTCGGGCTCGACGCCCTGGAGCTTGAACGGGGCGCTGACGATGGTGCCCACCGTGTGCCGCGGGTTCAGCGAGCCGTAGGGGTCCTGGAAGATCATCTGCACGTCGCGGCGCATCGGGCGCATGCCGGACACGCTCAGGTGCGTGATGTCCTTGCCCTCGAACTCGACCTTTCCGCCGGTCGGTTCGAGCAGCCGGGTGATCAGTCGGCCCATGGTCGACTTGCCGCAGCCGGACTCGCCGACGATGCCGAGGGTCTCACCGGGGTAGACCTCGAAGTCGATCCCGTCGACGGCCTTCACGGCCCCGACCTGGCGGCGCAGCAGTCCCTTGGAGATGGGGAAGTGCTTGACCAGGCCGGTCACCCTGAGCAGCGGCTCCGGGGAGGCCACCGCCTGGGCCGGGACGACGGCCGTCTCGTTCTTGCTGTTGTCGGGCGCAGTCATGTCGGTCACAGCTTCGGCGCAATCTCTTCGGTCCAGATCCGGTCCCGCTGCTCCGGGGAGAGGTGACAGGCGGCCCAGTGTCGGCCGGCGCCCTCCGCGGAGGTGTCGACCAGGGACAGCTCGGGCCGTACGGTCCGCGTGACGTCGTCCTTGGGCAGGTCGGCGTACGGGCACCGGGGGTTGAAGGCGCAGCCGCTCGGGATGTTGATCAGGCTGGGCGGCGAGCCCTTGACCGGGATGAGGCGCTCGGTCTGCTCGCGGTCGATGCGGGGCATCGAGCCGAGCAGGCCCCAGGTGTACGGGTGCCGGGGTTCGTAGAACACCTTCTCCGCGCTGCCCCGCTCCACGCACCGGCCGCCGTACATCACGAGGAGGTCGTCGGCCATCTCGGCGACCACGCCGAGGTCGTGCGTGATCATGATGACCGCGGAGCCGAACTCCTTCTGCAGGTCCCGGATCAGGTCGAGGATCTGCGCCTGGACGGTGACGTCCAGGGCGGTGGTGGGCTCGTCGGCGATGAGCAGTTCGGGGTTGTTGACCAGCGCCATCGCGATCATCGCGCGCTGGCGCATGCCGCCGGAGAACTCGTGCGGGTAGCTGTCGACCCGCTTGTGCGGCTCGGGGATGCCCACGCGGTCCAGGAGCTCGACGGCCCGCTTGCGGGCGGTCTTCTTGTCCGCCTTGTTGTGGACCCGGTAGGCCTCGGCGATCTGCTTGCCCACGGTGAAGTAGGGGTGCATCGCCGACAGCGGGTCCTGGAAGATCATCGCGATCTCCCGGCCGCGCAGCTTGCGGACCTCTTCCTCGGGGCTGGACAGCAGTTCCTTGCCGTCGAGCCAGATCTCCCCGGAGATCCGGGCCCGCTGGCGGCCGTACTGGCCGACCCGGTGCAGGCCCATGATGCCCAGCGAGGTCACCGACTTGCCGGAGCCGGACTCGCCGACGATGCCGAGGGTCTTGCCCTTCTCCAGCGTGAAGGAGAGCCCGTCCACGGACTTGACCAGGCCGTCTTCCGTGGGGAAGTGGACCTTGAGGTCGCGTACGTCGAGGAACGCGGTGCCGGGCGCGCCGGAGGCGACGGGCTCGTTCAGTGCGCCCGTCACGGCGGGCGTCGTCGAATCGGTCATGACAGCCTCACTCGGGGGTCGATCACCGCGTACAAGAGGTCGACGACGAGGTTGGCCGCGACGACGAAGAAGGCGGAGATCAGGGTGATGCCGAGAATGACCGGCAGGTCGTGCTCGCTGATGGCGCGGACGGCGCTGTAGCCGAGGCCGTGCAGCGAGAAGGTGTACTCGGTGAGGACCGCGCCGCCCATCAGCGCGCCGAGGTCGAGACCCAGGACGGTCAGGATCGGCGTCATGGTCGAGCGCATCGCGTGCTTGCCGATGACGACGGGTTCCGTCAGCCCCTTGGCGCGCGCGGTGCGGATGTAGTCCTCGTTGAGCACTTCGAGCATGGTCGCGCGGGTGAGTCGCGCGTACATCGCCGCGTAGAGGAAGGCGAGCGAGATCCACGGCAGGACCATGCCGTTGAACCAGGTGCCCGGATCCTCGGCGAAGGTCTTCTCCGGCCGTCCGAACCAGCCGAGCTGGTCGGAGAAGAAGGCGATGGCGAGCATGCCGGTGAAGTAGATCGGGAGGGAGACGCCGGCGAGGGCGAGGCCCATCGCCGAACGGTCCAGGACCGTACCGCGCTTGAGGGCGGAGATGACGCCGGCGGCGACACCGCCGATCACCCAGAGCACGACGGCACCGGCGGCGAGCGAGAGGGTGACGGGCAGCCAGTCGGTCAGCAGCGGCCAGACCTCCTGCTCGCTCTTGAAGGAGTAGCCGAAGCAGGGCGCGGCGCAGTGCGTGACGTCGTTGCCGTTGGCGTACGTGCGACCCGCCACCAGCCCGACGACGAACTTGCCGAACTGGACGAGGATCGGGTCGTCGAGACCCATCTTCTGCCGGATGCCCTCGATGGCGGCGGGGTCGGACTGCTTGCCGACGAAGTACAGGGCCGGGTCCGTCCCGATCATCTTCGGGAAGAGGAAGAAGATTCCGAAGGTCACCAGCGAGATGACCAACAGCATGACGATGACGGCGAAGATCCGCCGGATGAGATATGCAAGCACTGCGCTCGGCCTGGCCGCGGCCCGGGGACGCCCTCTTCTGGAGAGCGCCCCCGAGCCGCCGCCGCGGCCATCACCTGCCCTTCGTGCCTAGCGGGTGTGGCACTGGAACTGAATCGGACGGTTTGTTTACTGGACGCCGAGCGAGGCGTAGTCGTACCGGCCGTTGTACGCGTCCGACGTGTAGACGTTCGTCAGACGGCTGCTGCGCCACGAGATCGTCTTGTCGTAGACGAAGGGCAGGTAGACCGCGGCCTCGGAGACCTTCTGGTTCATCTGCTTGTAGATGTCGCCGGCCTTGACCGGGTCGGTCTCGGCGATGGCCTGGTCGAACAGCCCGTTGATCGCCGGGTCGTTCAGCTCGGAGAAGTTGTTGTTGCCGCTCTGCAGGATGAAGCGACCGTCGACCAGCGGCTGGGAGAAGCCCTGACCGGTCGGGAAGTCGGCGCCCCAGCCCATGATGATGATGCCGTAGCCCTTCTCCTTGACCACCTTCGGCGAACCGATGATGCCGGAGGTCTGGGCGCCGTCGAACTGGTCGATCTGGGCCTCGATGCCGACCTGCTTCAGGGCGTTCTGCAGGGAGACGGCCGTGGCGACCTCGACCGGCTTGTTGTTGCGGACCGCGATGGTGGTCTTGAAGCCGGTCTCCTTGCCACAGGCCTTCAGAGCGGCCTTGGCCTTGTCGACGTTCGGCTTGCCGTCGTTCTTCAGGACCTCGTACGGGTCGTACTTGCCGTCAGCGCCCTTGATGCCCAGCGGCAGCATGTTGGGGGCGATGTCGCCACCGGCCTGCGGGCCGCCGCGGGCGGTCTGCAGGGACTTCTTGTCGGCCGCGTAGATGACGGCCTTGCGGCACTCGATGTTGTCGAACGGCGCGACGGTCTGGGGCATCACGGCGTACCGGATGAAGCCGGTCTGGCCGTTGTCCAGGTTGTCCTTGTGCTCCTTCAGCGCGGTGGCGCGGGCCGCCTGGCCGATGCCGGTCGCGTTGATGTCCAGGTCGAACTCGCCGTTCATCAGGCGCTTGTCCATGTCGTCCGCGTTCGCCATGAACGTGACGGAGATGGAGTCCGGGAGCGCCTTGCGGATGGTGTCCGACTCGGGCTTCCAGTTGGTGTTGCGCGAGAGCTTCATGCTCTTGTTGGGCTCGTACGAGTCGATCTTGTACGGGCCGTTGGAGAAGGGCTTGAGGCCGTACTTGGCCGCGGTGTCCTTCTCCTGCTTGACCGGGCTGGCGGCCGGCATGGCCAGCATCTGCTCGAAGTCACCGTTGGGCGCGGGGAGCTTGAAGATGATGGTCTTCGCGTCCGGGGTCTCGATCGCCTTCAGGCCGAGCTTGTCCGCGCTGGGGTCCTTGTACGGGCCCGGGTACTCGAGCTTCGGGTCGAGGACCTGCTGCAGGTAGACCGGGCCGCCGGAGATGACGTCCTGGGCCCAGGTGCGCTCGATGCCGTACTTGATGTCCTGGGCGGTGACGGGGGTGCCGTCCTCCCAGGTCACGTTGTCCTTGAGGGTGTACTTGTAGGTCTTGCCGCCGTCGCCGATCTCCGCGTTCGCGGTGGCCAGGTCGGGGACGAGCTCGGTGCTCTTGGAGCCCGGCTCCGCCTTGAAGCTGACGAGCTGGCGGGTGTAGTAGCGGGAGAAGTCCCACATGAAGCCGTAGTAGCCGCGCTGCGGGTCCCACGAGTCGGCTTCCTGCGTACCGACGAACTTCAGCTCGCCGCCCGCCTTGGTGGAAGCGTTGGCGACCTTGCCGATGGCGGCGTTGAAGCCGCCCGACGCTGCCGGCTTGTCTTCCTTCCCCTTGCCGTCGTCGCCGCCACAGGCGGTCGCGGACAGCATCGTCGCGAGCACGACGGCCGTGCCGGCGACGAGCCTGCGCTTGGACATGCGATGGGTAGTCACGATGCTCGCAACCCTCCGTTGTGATTCCGGTACGAAGCCGGGTTCCGGTGTGCCCTGCGGTTCTGACCTACGGGTGCCCTGCGGGATGACCTGCGGGGACGGCTAACGGGAGCCCTTCGGGTCGAGGGCGTCGCGGACGCCGTCGCCGAAGAGGTTGAAGGCCAGCACGGTGATGAAGATCGCCATGCCGGGGAAGATCATGAAGAGCGGGTCGTCCTCATAGGTCCGCACGGCCGTCGAGAGGGTCTCGCCCCAGGAAGGCGTGGGCGGCTTGACGCCGACACCCAGGAAGCTGAGCGCGGCCTCGGTCAGCACGTTGGTGGGGATCATGAGCGTCGCGTAGACGGTGATCGGCGCGACCAGGTTCGGGAGCAGCTCGCGGAAGAGGATGTACATCCGGCCCGCGCCCAGGCTCCGCGCCGCTTCGACGTACTCCCGTTCGCGCAGCGACAGGGTCTGTCCGCGGACGATGCGGCCGATGTAGGGCCAGCCGAAGAAGCCGATCACCAGGACCAGTACGGCGATCCGCAGGCCCGATCCTTCGAAGCCCCAGAGCTTGGCCGGGACGACCGAGACCAGCGCGATGATGAAGAGCAGCTGCGGGAAGGCGAGCAGCAGGTCCATGACCCGGCTGATGGCCGCGTCGACCCAGCCGCCGAAGTAGCCGGCGACGATGCCGAAGAAGGTGCCCAGCGAGACCGCCACGAAGGCGGACAGGAAGGCGACCAGCAGCGAGATGCGGGCGCCGTAGACGATGCGGCTGAACACGTCGCGGCCGTTGACCGGTTCGATGCCCAGCAGGAAGTCGCCGCTTATGCCGCCGTAGTCGCCGGCCGGCAGGCCCAGCAGCGGGTCCAGCAGGTCTTCGTGCAATTCCTCCGGGGGGTGGCCGAACGCGCTGACGATCAGCGGCGCGAACAGTGCGACGAGGATCAGCAGGAGCACGACGAAACCGCCGGCCAGCGCGACCTTGTCGCGCTTGAGCCGCATCCAGGCGATGCGGCCGGGCGAGCGGCCTTCGATGGCCTTGGCGGGGACGTCGGCTACGGACACGGGTGCGGGTGTCTCCGCGCTCATGTCGTGCAGTGGTGCCGTCATCGTGGTGGGGACCCCTCTCGGCCGACGGGTGGGCCGGCCCATGCCCGCCGCTGTGGCGGCGTTGGTGCGGAGTGGCGCTCGGAGTGCGAGGTACGGACAAGCGAATTTCCTGAGGCGGGGCAAACCCAGGCAACCGCCGGAGGACTGACCCGCTCTTGGGTGGGGAGTCTTCATCGGGCGCTCGATCAGCCGCCAGACCCGCAGGTGAATGGATGCGCAACCGTGATCTGAGGGTCGAGTTCCCGTTATCCGGACTTCACTGTCGTCTCAGCGGAGCAAGACACCCCGTTCGGTAGGGAATCGGACATGGCGCCCAACTCGGCCTACGAGCATGCCTATTGGGCGTACATCAACGTCGAAATCAGGACAACGCAAAGGCCGCACGGAACGACTGTTCCGTGCGGCCTTGGACCCTATGTCTCAACGATCGGGACGCCCCGGCGGGATGTCCCGCCGAGCGCCTCAGTAGGCGGGCGCCTGTCCCTCGCGGTCGTAGAAGGGGCGGGTCTGCGCCCGCAGCCACATCGCCACCGGATCGTGTTCGTCCGCCAGCGCGACCGTGCAGACGGGCACTCCCTCGGGGACCGCTCCGACCGACTGGCGCATCATCTCCCGTACGGATTCCAGCGCGTGCGCGGAGGCGTCGTACAGGTCGAGCCCGACGGCGAGGTACGGGGACCCCAGCGCGGGCTGCACCCAGGCGCGGCGCAGCGAACGGACGGCGGGCGTGCGGTGCGCGTGCTGCGTGAGCAGCCCGTAGAACTGCGGCAGCTCGATGGCGGGCTCGGACAGCCGCAGCGGGCCGGCCGGCATCCGGTCGAGCCCGGTGGCGATCCGGCGCAGGTCGGCCCAGGGAATGCCGACGCCGCCGCCCTGGGCGTGCGGATTGAGCCACAGCCCCCAGCGGTCGGGGTAGAGGGCGCGGGCGATGTCCCGGCCGGTGACCACCTCGTACCCGCGGTTCCAGCCGCTGACGGCCAGCTCCTGCGGGGAGGTCACGCAGGGCGCGTACCCGATGCCCTCGACCTCCATGCCGCCGTACTGGGCCTCCGGGGAGCCGGGCTGCCCCTGCCAGAGGAGCATCCACAGCCGCCCCTCGGCCAGGGCGTGCAGGAGGGACTCGTAGCTCTCGTAGCGCCCGGGAGTCACCTGGCGCAGCATGTGCTCGACCTGCCCGACCGCGGCCGTGCCTGACGCACTCACCCGGTACCCCTCTTCGTCTGTTCGTCCGCCCGTCGTCCACGCGTGTCGGCCACCAGCTTAAGCGTCACTACGGCAGGTAGAAGGGGCGTACGCGCGTGGTGATGAAGTCGACGACCGGGTCTTCGGCGGCGTCGAGCAGAATCAACTGCACAGGCCAGGGCGGCGGTACGCGGGTCAGGGCGCGGCCCAGCGCCTCCATCGGGGCGTTTCGCATGTCGGGCTCCCATCCCACCAGGTGGACTCCGACGTAGAGCTCCGGCGAGCCGCCCTCGACGCTGGCGAGGCAGCGGTGCGCGGAGGCGACGACTCCGGTGGCCCGGAACTCCTCGGCGGCCGCGGTCAGGAACTCGACCGGGTCCTCCTGCCAGTCGGGCTCGAAGAGCCGGACCCGGCCGCCGGTGGCGGTGCCGTCGAGCGGGCCGCGGCCGGTGCGGCAGAGCTCCGCGACGGCCGGAGGGGGCAGGGGCACGCCGACCGAGCCCTCGGGGTTGACCGCGATGCCGAGCTGCGGGGGCAGGCCCCGGGCGAAGTCCACGGCGGGGGCCACGGCGAAGTCCATGGCGGGTCCGACGCAGGCGCGGAACTGCTCCTCGGAGCTGTAGACGGGCACGTAGGCGGCGCCGTCGATCTCCATGGTGGGCAGGCTCAGGCTGTTCACGCCTCCGGGCAGCGGGATCCACAGGTGGCTCCGCCCGAGGACCTCCACGATCCGCCCCCCGGCGTCCGCCTGTCCGAGCGCCGCCCCGAGCACCTGCTCCAGCTCGTTACCCGGCCACATGTACGTCTCCGCTCGCTTGCGCTTGGTCTCGCCCCGAGATTAACGGGCGCCTCGGACACCCCGACCGGGGGCCGCCCGCACCGGGGTCCCGCCCGTGCCGGGGCCGCCCGTGCCGGGGCCGCCCGTGCCGGGGCCCACTGCCGCTTAGCGGAAGCCGATCGACGTCAGCCGGGACGCCGCCGGGCGGTCCAGCAGGGTCACCGAGGCGCAGCCGGCCGGCGGGCGGCCCGCCTCGGCCTCGCGCAGCAGCCGGGTCACCGCGCCCCGGTGCCGGGCGAAGGCGTACGCCGATACGCCCCGGCCCCGCGCCGCCTGCCCGGCCCTGGCTTCCTCGGGGGTGGTGTCCAGCAGCACCAGGTGCAGCGCGCGGCCGCGCCGCCGGGCCGCCGAGGCCAGCAGCGCCCGTACCCAGCTCTGCGTACCGCAGTCGTGGACGACGGCCGGGGCCCCGGAGCGGAGCACCCGCCACAGGCCCCAGTAGTGCGCGATCCGGACCGCCGGCCGGTACACCGCGTAGGGCAGGGCGGCCGGCATCCGGCGCTCCCAGCGCTCGCGGGCGTCCTGGGAGTCGATGCCGCCGCCCTCCGCGGCGCGCTTGATCAGGGTGCTCTTGCCGCCGCCGGGCAGTCCGGAGACCACCACCACGTCCCCCTGGGCGAAGCGCAGCCGCCGCGGGCCCTCGGCCCCGCGCAGGTCCCGTACCGCTCCGGGCTCCCCCGCCGCTCCGGCCGCCGCGGGATCGCGTACGAGGCCGCGCTGCGTCGGCACCCCGGTCACCGCGCCCTCGACGGTGCCGGTGCTCGTCGCCGCCAGTACTCCGAATCTCCGCACAGTGCTCGCCTCCCCCGCGACGGGTCGCCTGGACCCGGTCCCCCTGAGTGTAAAGAGACGGTAATCCGGTGTCTCCGGTTCCGCTCCGGCTTCGCTCCGGACCCGCTCCGGGCCCGCTCCGCTTGCGGACCCCCTCCCCCATTCGGCCCCACGTCGTGCAATGATGTGCGCCATCTGGACACCTAACTGCATACCGGCCGCTTGAATCCGCGCGGGAGAGTCCCGGCACGCCGCAAGGCGGTGCCCGGGCGCCGAAGGAGCAAGTACCTCCCTTGAATCTCTCAGGCCCCGTACCGCGTGGATGAGGCAGATCTGAAAAGCGAGCCGCGCCACCGCCCGTAAGGGTCCCGGCGACGGCTCCACCCAAGGTGCAAGTCGATGGCCTTCCCCTGGAAGCGGGGAACTCTCGGCGAACCTCTCAGGTTCCGATGACAGATGGGGAGGAACTCCTCCTCGTCATGTCATGCCCTGGGACCCGGGAGCCACACCCATGAGCACTGCCCCCCGCCTGACCGCCCTCGATGCGCTGCACCGTTCCCTCGGTGCGACCATGACCGATTTCGCGGGCTGGGACATGCCCCTGCGGTACGCCAGCGAGCGCGACGAGCACAACGCCGTCCGCACCAAGGCCGGTCTGTTCGACCTCTCCCACATGGGCGAGATCACCCTGACCGGCCCCGAGGCCGTCAAGGTCCTGGACTACGCACTGGTGGGCAACATCTCCACCGTCGGCGTCGGCCGCGCCCGCTACACGCACATCTGCCAGGAAGACGGCGGCATCGTCGACGACCTGATCGTCTACCGCCTGGGCGAGACCGAGTACATGGTCGTCGCGAACGCCTCCAACGCCCAGGTCGTCCTGGACGCGATCACCGAGCGCGCCGCCGGCTTCGACGCCGAGGTCCGCGACGACCGCGACGCGTACGCGCTGCTCGCGGTGCAGGGTCCGGAGTCCCCGGGCATCCTCGCCTCGCTCACCGACGCCGACCTGGACGGGCTGAAGTACTACGCCGGCCTGCCCGGCACGGTCGCCGGGGTGCCCGCGCTGATCGCGCGCACCGGCTACACCGGCGAGGACGGCTTCGAGCTGTTCGTCGCCCCCGAGCACGCCGTGGAGCTGTGGCAGGCGCTGACCAAGGCGGGCGAGGGCGTCGGCCTGGTCCCGGCCGGCCTGTCCTGCCGCGACACCCTGCGCCTGGAAGCGGGCATGCCGCTGTACGGGCACGAGCTGACCACCTCCCTCACCCCGTTCGACGCGGGTCTGGGCCGGGTCGTGAAGTTCGAGAAGGAGGGCGACTTCGTCGGCCGCGCCGCCCTGGAGGCCGCCGCCGAGCGCGCCGCCTCGAACCCGCCGCGCAAGCTGGTCGGCCTGATCGCCGAGGGCCGCCGCGTTCCGCGCGCCGGCTTCTCCGTGACCTTCGACGGGCAGGTCGTCGGCGAGGTCACCTCGGGCGCCCCGTCCCCGACGCTGGGCAAGCCGATCGCGATGGCCTATGTGGACGCGGCGCACGCCGCGCCCGGCACCTCCGGCGTCGGCGTGGACATTCGCGGTACGCATGAGGCGTACGAGGTCGTGGCCCTGCCGTTCTACAAGCGGCAGAAGTAGCCCCGTACCGCACCGCACCGCGCGTCACCGCTGGTCGGCGCTTCGCGCCGGTCCCGCACGACCACCGTTCGTATCCACTCCCCCGCATCCAGGAGAATCAGGTCATGAGCAACCCCCAGCAGCTGCGTTACAGCAAGGAGCACGAGTGGCTGTCGGTCGCCGAGGACGGCGTCTCGACGGTCGGCATCACGGAGTTCGCGGCCAACGCGCTCGGTGATGTCGTCTACGCCCAGCTTCCCGAGGTGGGTGACACGGTGACCGCGGGCGAGACCTGCGGCGAGCTGGAGTCGACCAAGTCGGTCAGCGACCTGTACTCCCCCGTCACCGGCGAGATCGTCGAGTCCAACCAGGACGTCATCGACGACCCTGCCCTGGTGAACTCGGCCCCGTTCGAGGGTGGCTGGCTCTTCAAGGTGCGCGTCACGGAGGAGCCGGCCGACCTGCTCTCCGTCGACGAGTACGCCAAGCTCACCTCCGGCAACTGACCCAGGGAACCCTGATGTCTGTACTGAACACGCCCCTCCACGAGCTCGACCCGGACGTCGCCGCCGCCGTCGACGCCGAACTCGTGCGCCAGCAGTCCACCCTGGAAATGATCGCGTCGGAGAACTTCGCTCCGGTCGCCGTCATGGAGGCCCAGGGCTCGGTCCTGACCAACAAGTACGCCGAGGGCTACCCCGGCCGCCGCTACTACGGCGGCTGTGAGCACGTCGACGTGGTCGAGCAGATCGCGATCGACCGCATCAAGGCGCTCTTCGGCGCCGAGGCCGCGAACGTGCAGCCCCACTCGGGCGCGCAGGCCAACGCGGCCGCGATGTTCGCCCTGATCAAGCCGGGCGACACGATCATGGGCCTGAACCTGGCCCACGGCGGTCACCTGACCCACGGCATGAAGATCAACTTCTCCGGCAAGCTCTACAACGTGGTCCCGTACCACGTCGACGAGACCGGCGAGGTCGACATGGCCGAGGTCGAGCGCCTCGCCAAGGAGTCCAAGCCGCAGCTGATCGTCGCGGGCTGGTCCGCCTACCCGCGCCAGCTGGACTTCGCCGCCTTCCGCCGCATCGCGGACGAGGTCGGCGCGTACCTGATGGTCGACATGGCGCACTTCGCCGGCCTGGTCGCCGCGGGTCTGCACCCGAACCCGGTCCCGCACGCCCACGTCGTCACCACCACCACGCACAAGACCCTCGGCGGTCCGCGCGGCGGTGTCATCCTGTCGACGCAGGAGCTGGCCAAGAAGATCAACTCCGCGGTCTTCCCGGGTCAGCAGGGCGGCCCGCTGGAGCACGTGATCGCGGCCAAGGCCGTCTCCTTCCTGGTCGCGGCCTCGCCCGAGTTCAAGGAGCGCCAGGAGCGCACCCTGGAGGGCGCGAAGATCCTCGCCGCCCGCCTGGTCCAGGACGACGTCAAGGCCGTGGGCGTGGACGTCCTCACCGGCGGCACCGACGTGCACCTGGTCCTGGTCGACCTGCGCAACTCCGAGCTGGACGGCCAGCAGGCCGAGGACCGCCTCCACGAGGTCGGCATCACGGTCAACCGCAACGCCATCCCGAACGACCCGCGGCCGCCGATGGTCACCTCGGGTCTGCGGATCGGTACGCCGGCGCTGGCCACCCGCGGTTTCGACGCCGAGGCCTTCACCGAGGTCGCCGAGATCATCGCGCAGGCGCTGAAGCCCGCCTACGACGCCGAGGACCTGAAGGCGCGCGTCTCGGCGCTCGCCGCGAAGTTCCCGCTGTACCCGACGCTCTAGGCACCGGGTTGAGAGGGCCCGGCCTTGTTGTGCACAGGGCCGGGCCCCTTTCATGACCAAAGCCCCAGGCGGATGCGACCTATTGCCGCTGATTCTTCCAATAAATGGCAAATAGGCTCCAAATAAAGGATCGACCGCACCCCCTGGCAGGACGGACAGCACACCCCATGGACATGAGCGCAGCGAACAAGAAGGGACTCAGTCTCTTCGCCCTGATCATGATCGGCCTCGGCTCGATCTTCGGATCGGGGTGGCTCTTCGGGGCGGGCCAGGCGGCCGCGGTCGCGGGGCCCGCGGCGATCATCGCCTGGGTCATCGGTGCCGTCTTCATCGGCATGATCGCCATGTCCTACGCGGAAGTGGGCGCGGCCTACCCGCTGCCCGGCTCGATGGCCCGCTTCGGCACCATCTCGCACGGGCCGGTGCTGGGCTTCATCACCGGCTGGGCGGTCTGGATCGCCATCGCCGCGCTGATCCCGATCGAGTCCATCGCCGGTACGCAGTACATGTCCTCCTGGAACTTCGGCTGGGCCAAGGGCCTGGTCGAGAACGGCGGCCTGACCACCTCCGGCATGGCGATGGCGCTGTTCCTGACGGTCGCGCTGTGGCTGGCCTGCTACTGGTCGGTCGCGCTGCTCGCCAAGGCGAACAACCTCCTCACCCTGGTCAAGTTCGCCATCCCGGTGCTCGCCGTGATCGCCCTGATCGCCTCCGGCTTCCACACCGGCAACTTCACCGACCACGGCGGCTTCGCGCCCAACGGCTGGTCCGCGGTCATGACCGCCGTCACCACCTCCGGCGTGGTCTTCGCCTTCAACGGCTTCCAGGCCGTCGTCAACCTCGGCGGCGCCGCCAAGAACCCGGGCCGCGCCATTCCGCTGGCCCTGGTCGGCGCGCTCTCGCTCGGCCTGGTCATCTACCTGGCCCTGCAGATCGCCTTCATCGGCGGTGTGCCGCCGGAGAAGCTGGCCGAGGCCGGCGGCTGGAGCGGCATCAACTTCTCCTCGCCGTTCGCCGACCTCGCCAAGATGCTGATGCTGCACTGGGTCGTCACGATGCTCCAGTTCGGTGCCTTCATCTCCCCGTCCGGCGCCAACATCGGCAACGTCGCCTCCGCCTCGTACATGGCGCAGAACCTCGCGGACACCGGCTTCTTCCCGAAGAAGATCCGCGAGGTCCACCCGAAGTACGGCACCGCGCGTCCCGCGATGTGGCTGAACCTCGGCTTCTCGGTCCTGCTGCTGGTCACCGTCGGTCACAGCTGGGAGGCCCTGGCCAGCGTGGTCTCCGCCGCGATGGTGGTCTCGTACCTGATCGGCCCGATCGCGGTCGGCGTCTTCCGCAAGACCAAGCCCGAGCTGCCGCGCCCCTTCCGCCTGCCGGCGGCGAGCATCCTCTGCCCGATCACCTTCGCCTTCGCCGCCTGCGCCCTGTACTGGTCCAAGTGGCCGGACACCGGCAAGGTGGTGCTGCTCACCCTGGTCGCCGCCCCCATCGCGGCCGTCGTGCTCAAGCGCAAGGGCGAGAAGAACCTGGCCGGGCAGTTCGCCCCGGCCTGGTGGATGATCGCCTTCCTCCTGTGGCTGGGCACCCTGTCGGCGCTCGGCAGCAGCGAGTTCGGCGGCAGCGGGTTCATCCCCGGCGGCGTGGACATCGCGATCGTGGCCGTCTCCGCCCTGGGCTTCTACTTCTGGGCCGTACGGTCCGGGGTCAAGGCCCACTACGCGGGCCTGCCGGGCCCGGACCCGGTCCTGGACGCCCCCGCCGGGGAGGCCGACGCGGCCGACGCACCGGAGCGCGAGCTGAGCCACGCCTGAGCATCCCCCTCCCGACCCGTCCGGCGGCCGAGCTGTTCACCTCACCGCGTTAAGCTCGGCTGCCGGACAAAATCCGCAGATCGTCCCCGATCAACCCGATCAGCCCCTCCTGCCCACGCTTCCCACCCACGAGCAGACATAGGAGTCCGCAACCGTGGCCATCTCCGTCTTCGATCTCTTCTCGATCGGCATCGGTCCCTCTTCCTCCCACACCGTCGGACCGATGCGCGCCGCGCGCATGTTCGTGACCAGGCTCAAGAAGGACGGCGTCCTCGCCCAGACCGCCTCGGTCCGCGCCGAGCTCTTCGGCTCGCTCGGTGCCACCGGGCACGGCCACGGCACCCCCAAGGCGGTCCTGCTGGGCCTGGAGGGCCACTCCCCCCGCACCGTGAACGTGGAGACCGCCGACGCCGAGGTCGAGCGCATCCGCCAGACGGGCCGCCTGCGCCTGCTGGGCACGGAAATAGGTGACGGCCACGAGATCGACTTCGACGAGCCGAACCAGCTGATCCTGCACCGCCGGCGCTCGCTCCCGTACCACGCGAACGGCATGACGCTCTTCGCGTACGACGAGGCGGGCACCCCGCTGCTGGAGAAGACCTACTACTCGGTCGGCGGCGGGTTCGTCGTGGACGAGGACGCGGTCGGCGAGGACCGGATCAAGCTCGACGACACCCCGCTGAAGTACCCCTTCCGCAGCGGTGACGAGATGCTCCGTCTCGCGAACGAGACCGGCCTGTCGATCTCCTCGATGATGCTGGAGAACGAGAAGGCCTGGCGCACCGAGGACGAGATCCGCGAGGGCCTGCTGGAGATCTGGCGCGTCATGCAGTCCTGCGTCGCGCGCGGCATGTCCCGCGAGGGCATCCTCCCCGGCGGCCTGCGGGTCAAGCGCCGGGCCGCCTCCACGGCGCGCCAGCTGCGCACCGAGGGCGACCCGATGATGCACCGCAGCGAGTGGGCGACCATCTACGCGATGGCGGTCAACGAGGAGAACGCGGCCGGCGGCCGGGTCGTCACCGCTCCGACGAACGGCGCTGCGGGCGTCCTGCCGGCGGTCCTGCACTACTACATGAACTTCGTGCCGGGCGCCGACGAGGACGGCGTGGTCCGCTTCCTCCTCGCCGCGGGCGCGATCGGCATGCTCTTCAAGGAGAACGCCTCGATCTCCGGCGCCGAGGTCGGCTGCCAGGGCGAGGTCGGCTCGGCCTGCTCGATGGCGGCCGGAGCACTGGCCGAGGTCCTGGGCGGCACCCCGGAGCAGGTCGAGAACGCGGCCGAGATCGGCATGGAGCACAACCTCGGCCTCACCTGCGACCCGGTCGGCGGCCTCGTCCAGATCCCCTGCATCGAGCGCAACGGCATGGCGGCGGTCAAGGCCGTCACCGCGGCCAAGATGGCGATGCGCGGCGACGGCTCCCACAAGGTCTCCCTCGACAAGGTCATCAAGACCATGAAGGAGACGGGCGCCGACATGAAGGTCAAATACAAGGAGACCGCCCGCGGCGGCCTCGCGGTCAACGTCATCGAATGCTGACCGGCACCAGCTGAACGATTCGGGCCCCGACGCTTGGCGTCGGGGCCTTCGTCGTTTCCCCTGCCGGACAGGCGGGTTACGCCAGTAACTTCGTTCGAGATTGGGTGGGATGTGAGGTTTGGCGGTGAGTTGATCACGCTTGAGGGGGAACAAGGCAGTCTGGGCTGGTTTCTTGATGATCAAGTGCGCCAGGGTGGGCACACGACGTCGCGTCCACACCCCCGGCGGTTCGGCCAACCGTCTTGGACCACAGCCGTTTTGCTTAACTGGAGGACTTGAAACATGGCAAGCACCCGCAGCATCCGCGTGATGGCGGCCGCCGCATCGCTCCCCCTCGCCTTCGCGCTCCTCTCGGGCGTCGCCCAGGCCGACAACGGGGCCGGTGCGGCCGGG
The DNA here is from genome assembly GCF_026343255.1 of Streptomyces sp. NBC_00086. Taxonomy (NCBI): domain Bacteria; kingdom Bacillati; phylum Actinomycetota; class Actinomycetes; order Kitasatosporales; family Streptomycetaceae; genus Streptomyces; species Streptomyces sp. NBC_00086. Next base: position 2,428,153 of record NZ_JAPELZ010000001.1, read on the forward strand.
ACCGCGTCGAACGCGGCCCTCGCCGGCGTCCTCGGCAGCGGGGTGGGCGGCAGCAACCTCGGCAACTCCTCCACCGCCCAGCAGGTCGCCTCGGGCTTCGGCGCCTCGAACCAGAACAACGGTGCCCAGGCCAACGGTTCGGGCTTCACCGCGATCGGCCAGTCCAACGCGCACGAGTCCTTCATCTACAACCCGCTCCCGTAGTTCCGCTGGTTCCGCCCGGGGCCCCCGCCCCGGTCACGCACGTCCGCCGAGCCCCGCCCTCCCCCCGGAGGGCGGGGCTCGGCGCGTCGGGCGAAGTCGGGCCGAGGGGCCCGGCCGGACGGGACCTTTGGCCGCGGAAGGGGGGCCCGGGGGTGGGCTAGCTTGCCCGAGTGGGCATGTCGCGACGCGTGCGCCGGCGAGACCCACCCCGAGAGAGAGGCGCCCGCATGACCGGCTCCGAACACCGCGTCCTCCCGCTGCGGCTGGAGGCCGCGCCCGCGCCCGTCCCGGTGCGGGGCGTCTTCGCGTACCGCACCGAGCGGCCGTACGAGATCTCCCTCGACTTCGAGGGTGCCGGGATGCACCTCGCGCACTGGGTCTTCTCCCGGGAACTGCTGCTCGACGGCCAGATCTGCGCCACCGGCGAGGGCGACATCCAGGTGTGGCCGCGCTGGGAGGGCACCGAGCCTCGGGTCTTCCTCGCCTTCAGCAACGGCGAGCAGTCGTGCGTGGTGTCCGCCCGGGCCAAGGACGTACAGGCGCTGTGCCGCCGGATGACCGAGCTGGTGCCGCGCGGCCAGGAACAGCGGCACTACGACCTCGACGCCGAGCTGAACGCCCTCCTGCCCAGCTGACCGGGGCGAATCCGGCGGCACGCTGCGGGACCCGGCACACCGGGTGATCCTGGTGCAACCACGACCGCAGCGGACGCGTCTTCACGGGTGACACCGTTCCCCGTCTCTCGGAATCGAGGGGACGCAATGAACCGTCCACGCCGCCGGCAGGCCACCGCACTGGGGTTGGGCGCACTGCTCACCGCCATGCTCGCCTTCGCCGCACCGGCTTCCGCCGCAGCCACCACGGCCGCATCCACCACCACAGCCACCCAGACTCCGCTCGTCGTCAATGCCCGCTGGGGCGGTCACTGCACGTACGACCGGGTGGTCATCGACCTTCAGGGCTACATACCCGAGGTCACCGTCACCCCCGTCCCGAAGCTGGTCTACGACGGGTCCGGCAAGCCCGTCCCGCTGGCCGGGCGGTACTTCCTGGAGATCCGCCTGCACCCCGCCGCCGGACACGACGACGCGGGCAACAACGTCTACCGCGGGCCCAAGCTCCTCAAGATCTACCTGCCCAAGCTAAAGGGCCTCGCCCTGACCGGCGACTACGAGGGGTACGTCACCTTCGGCGCCGCCTTCGACACCAAGCCCGCCTACACCTCGTCCAAGCTGCACTCCCCGGAGCGCTTCGTCCTGGACATCGCGCACCCGAACGTCTGCTGAGCACCCGCCGGCGGGAGGCCGGGCCGGGGGCCTACCGGTGCTCGGGATTCGGGAAGCCGAAGCGGCAGCCCGCATCCCACAAGGAGCGCCGGTTGCCGTCCGCCGGCATCCCGCCGGACCGCTTGAGCAGGGCGGCCAGATGCGTCCGCACGAAGGCTCACTGACCGAACGGCCCTTGGATGGTTGGGTGTTGGTAGTAGATTGACTGTCCCGTTGAGCCTGTATGACCTGGAGGTCTGTATAGCCGATCAGCCCGTCAAGGCGCACTTCACCGAAGACGTCACGCTTCCCGACGGCCGAAGGATTCGCGTCAGCGCCTACCCCGACGGAAGCATCCGGTTCCGTGTGGATGGCCTGCCGTACGTCCTGACCGAGGCGTACCTGACCGGGAACCCGGAGAAGAACCAGGCGATCATGAAAATCTCGCCGGGGAAGCAGGGCAGCAATGCCTCGCACAACTATGTGGAGTGGCTGGAGTCCAAGAAGCAGAGCTAGACCGTTTCGGCGGAGGACGATCGATACGGCGGCGAGATTCGGCTCTGGCGTCTGGGGCGAGCCGGCCCGGTGAGGACAAGCCCGGCACCCGCTGACCCACTGGTGGCCGGTCCGGCCCTGGTAGAGGATCGCGTTGACGATCTCCCACATCGGGCAGGCGCCCTGATGGCCGCTGACAGCGAGGGCTGACGCTCGCCCGTGACAGAACCCCACGGCGACGCGATGTCAGTCCTCCACGGCCAGGCGCCGCACCTCGGCCAGCGCCTCGTTCACCGCTGCCGGGATGTCCGTCACCGGAAAGCGCGCGTGCCGCACCGTGCCGTCGCGGTCGATGACCAGCACGATCCGCTTCAGCCGCAGCAGTTGTCCGGCACGAAAGGTGGGCAGGCGCAGGGCGGCGGCGAGGCGGAGGTCGACGTCGGAGAGGAGGGTGAAGGGGATGCCCTCCTGGTTCGCGAACACGCGCTGTTCATCGGGGCGTTGGGTGCTGACGCCGCGCACCTCCGCGCCCGCGGCGCGGAAGTCCTCGTAGGCGTCCCGGAAGAGCCGGTTCTCCAGTGTGCAGCCGACGGTGCCGGGGATGCGCGACCAGCCCTCCGGTAGGGGGCTGGGGCTCCCGGTCGCCGGATAGCAGAACAGGACGGTGGCCACGGCGTCGGCCACCGGGTCAACCGGCGCGCCGTCCCGGTGACCGGGCAGCCGCAGGCGCGGCAGCCGCAGGCCCGTCAGGTCCGCGACGCGCCGCGCCGACGCGCTCGTCTCGCCGGCGGTGCCGCTGAGAGAGCCGTCGCCGAGGAGCCAGCGGTCGGCCCAGTCCTGCATCGACAGCAGGACCGGCAGCAGGCCCCGGCCGCTCTCGGTCAGCCGGTACTCGTGCCGCGTCGGCCGCTCCTGGTACGGGACCTTCTCCAGCACCCCCGTCTCCACCAGGTGCGCCAGGCGCTCGGCGAGCACCTTCCGGGAGATGCCCAGCTCCTCCTGGAGCGCGTCGAACCTGTGGTGCCCTCGGGCGGTCTCCCGGATCAGGAGCAGGCTCCACCAGTCGCCGACCACCGCCGCGGCTTGCGCGATCGCGCAGGCGGCGTCCCGCTCGGGGATCGACCTCATCACCACGTCTCCCCTCCTGCGCGCACGGCGGCCGTTCGTCGGGACCATCTTGCGCCATGAGGTCAGTTCCGGATAGAAACTCACCTGGAGCGAGTGAGTTCCCAAAAGAGACTAACAAGACCCGGGGGTGGGCTCCGCATGAGCGGAACACAAGTGATCCACGAGCACGACCGACGCGACGACGAACGGGAGACCTCGTCGCCGGGCGTCTTCTGGCGCTACTGGGCCGCCGCCACGGTCAGCGGCGCGGGCACCGCCGTCACCGTCCTCGCCCTGCCGCTCGTCGCCCTCACCGTTCTGGACGCCACCGCTTTCCAGGTCGCCCTGCTCGCCGCCGCCGGGCAGGTCTCCTGGCTGCTGCTCAGCCTTCCGGCGGGCGTCCTCGCGCAGCGCGTGCCGCTGCGCCGACTCCAGGTCACGCTCGACCTCGTACGGTTCGCGGCGCTCGGATCACTGCCGCTCGCCTGGTGGATCGGCACACTCACGTATCCGCACCTGGTGTTCGCGGCGCTCGTCACCGGCTCGGCGACCGTGCTGTTCGACATCGGCAACTCGACCTTCCTGCCCGCCGTCGTCCCGGCCCGGCAGCTGGCCGCCCGCAACAGCGTCATGTCGGGCACGCACGCCGTCACCGACACCGGCGGCCCCTCCCTCGGCGGCGTCCTGATCGGTGCGACGGGCCCGGTCGGCGCGATCGTCGTGGACGCCGCCAGCTACCTGGCCTCCGCCGTGCTCTTGCGCACCCTCCCCGAGAGCCGCCCCGTGCCCCGCACCAGCGAGAGCGCGCTGCGGCTGATGCGCGCGGGATGGCGGTACGTCACCAAGCACCCGGTCATGCGCCCCTGCATGATCTGGGCGACCGCCGCCAACTTCCTCAACGCGGCCCTCGTCACCCTCACCCCCCTCTACCTGGTCCGCGGAGCCGGCCTCGACTCCATGCAGCTCGGTCTCGTCCTCGCCATGGACGGAGTCGGCGCGCTCGCCGGCGCCGCCGTCGCGGTCCGCGTGACCACGCGCCTCGGCACCGCGCGGGGCATCATCCTGGCCGACCTGGCCGGCGGCGCGCTGCTCCTGCTCGCCCCGCTGACCACGTCGGCGGGGGACGCGTTCTGGTTCGCCCTGGGCAACGCCGGCTTCGCCTTCGGCACCGTCATCGGCTCGATCACCACCCGCACCTACCGGCAGACGCAGTCGCCCCCGGAACTGCTGTCCCGCGTGATGGCCACGGTCCGCTTCGTCTCCTGGGGCGCGCTGCCGCTCGGCGCGCTCACCGCCGGCCTCCTCGCCACCCAGTTCGGCGCCCGTACCGCGCTCTGGACCGTCTGCGCCGCCGCCCTCCTGCCCCCGCTCTACCTCTTCTCCACCCAGGTGGGCCGCCACCGCGACCTCATCTGACGCCCTGGACCGCGTCCCTTGCGGCCCGAGCTCAACGGTGCTCGGGGTTCTCGAAGTCGAACCGGCAGCCGGCGTCCCACTCGGAGCGCTGGTTTCCGTGGGCGGGGATGCCACCGGTGTCCTTGAGCATCCTCGCCAGGTGGAGCTGGTTCCAGGTCATGAAGGTCGTGTTGCGGTTCGTGAAGTCGTTGTCCGGCCCGCCGGAGCCGGGGTCGAGGTACGACGGGCCCGGGCCGGCCTCACCGACCCAGCCCGCGTCCGCCTGCGGCGGAATGACGTATCCGAGGTGCTGGAGGCTGTACAGGACGTTCATCGCGCAGTGCTTGGCGCCGTCCTCGTTGCCGGTGATCAGGCACCCGCCCACCCGACCGTAGTAGGCGTACTGGCCGAGCTCGTTGAGGATCGACGAGCAGGCGTACAGGCGCTCGATCACCTTCTTCATGACCGAGGAGTTGTCACCCAGCCATACGGGCCCAGCCAGCGTGAGGATGTCTGCGGCCATGACTTTCGAGTAGATGACCGGCCACTCATCGGTCTCCCAGCCGTGCTCCGTCATGTCCGGCCAGACGCCGGTCGCGATGTCGAGGTCCACTGCCCTGAGCACCTCGACCTGGACACCCTGGCGCTTCATGATGCCGGTGCTGATGTCGATCAGGCCCTGCGTGTGGCTCTGTTCCGGCGACCGCTTGAGGGTGCAGTTGATCACCACGGCACGCAGGTCGTCGTGAGACATGGCGTTGTAAGTCATCGTCGCGCTCCTCCGGTAGCCACCCGTCCAGCCTCACCGGCGCCCGGCAGGCCCGCCACCCGGCCGCACCCGTCCGGGTCGTCCGGGTGGAACACGCGGCCGGAATAGTGCGGCGACGCGCGGCAGCCCGTCCTCGGCGGTCACGGGCCTACGGAACTCCCTTTTCAGCCCGGGGCATTGAGTCGGACGGCGACGACGCCGACACATGGTGTGACGCACAAGCGGAATCCGGCCGCCGCCCGGCGCGATTGGGGCGGGTTGTTACCGGTCCGCGCGGCCGACTAGGGTCAGCGGGCCTTGGTGTTCGGGAAACCGGTGGGAAACCGGTGCGGCCCTCGCCACTGTGATCGGGAAGTCCGGCTCCACTCCTGCGGGAAAGCCACTGGGCTGCGCGGGAGGTTCCGCGCTGCCCGGGAAGGCGGAGCATGGACGTCAACCCGTGAGCCAGGAGACCGGCCGGGGCGCGTTGTCCATCCACGAGGTGCTGGAGAGGTCTCCCTACTCATGCATATAGCCGAGGGGTTCCTGCCCCCTTTGCACGCGGTCGCCTGGGGCGCCGCGTCCGCCCCCTTCGTCGTCCACGGCGTCCGCGCGCTCACCCGCGAGGTGAAGGCCAACCCGGAGAGCACGCTGCTGCTCGGCGCCTCCGGAGCCTTCACCTTCGTACTGTCCGCCCTGAAGATCCCATCCGTGACGGGCAGTTGCTCGCACCCCACGGGCACCGGGCTCGGGGCGATCCTGTTCCGGCCGCCGATCATGGCGGTGCTCGGCACGATCACCCTGCTCTTCCAGGCGCTGCTGCTGGCACACGGCGGGCTCACCACCCTCGGCGCCAACGTCTTCTCCATGGCCATCGCCGGGCCCTGGGCGGGCTACGCCGTCTACCGGCTGCTGCGGAAGTCCGGTCTCCCGCTGATGGTGACCGTGTTCTTCGGCGCCTTCTTCGCCGACCTGGTCACCTACTGCGTCACCAGCGTGCAGCTCGCCCTGGCCTTCCCCGACCCGGCCTCCGGATTCCCGGGCTCGCTCGCGAAGTTCGGGGGGATCTTCGCGGTCACGCAGATACCGCTGGCGGTGAGCGAGGGGCTGCTGACCGTCCTGGTGATGCGGCTGCTGATGGCGTCGAGCAAGTCGGACCTGGTCCGGCTGGGCGTCGCGAAGCTGACCTCCGCCCGTACCGAAGAGAAGGCGGCGGCCTGATGAGCGGGATGTCCAAGAACGCGAAGATCAACAGCCTGCTGCTGCTCCTGGTGGCGGCGCTGGCCGTGCTGCCGATCGCCCTGGGGCTGGGCGAGGGCAAGGAGGAGCCCTTCGCGGGCGCCGACGCTCAGGCGGAGACGGCGATCACCGAGCTGAAGCCGGATTACGAGCCCTGGTTCTCCCCTCTGTACGAGCCCCCCTCGGCCGAGATCGAGTCCGCGCTGTTCGCCTTGCAGGCGGCGCTGGGCGCGGGCGTGCTCGCGTACTACTTCGGCGTCCGCAAGGGCCGCCGCCAGGGAGCGGCCGCCGCCGCAGCCGCCACCGCCCCGGAGGCCTAGGCGGTGCTGCCGATCGACGTGGCCGCGCACGGCAGTCGCTGGCGCGGCCGGCACCCGCTGGAGAAGGCACTGCTCGGGATCGGGCTGACCGTCACCGCCGTGTGCCTGCCGCCCTGGCCGGGCGGGCCGCTGGTGGCCGCCGCCACCCTCGTCGTGCTGCTCGGCCCGGCCGGGGTGGCCGGCCGGCAGCTCTGGCGGGCCTTCCGGATCCCGCTCGGCTTCTGCTTCACCGGGGCGCTGCCGCTGCTGTTCGCGGTCGGCGGCCCGGCGGGGCCGGTGTCCCTGGCCCCCGACGGCCCGCGGCTCGCCGCCGAACTGCTGCTGCGCACCTCGGCGGCCTCGCTCGGGCTGCTGCTGTTCGCCTTCACCACCCCGGTCTCCGACGTACTGCCCCGACTGGTCCGGGCCGGGGTGCCGGCCCCGGTGGTGGACGTGGCCCTGGTCATGTACCGGATCGGCTTCCTGCTGCTCGACTCCATGGCCCAGGTCCGCCGGGCCCAGGCGGCCCGGCTCGGTCACACCGGCCGGGCGGCGGTGTGGCGCTCCCTGGCGGGGCTCGCCGCCACCTCCTTCGTACGGGCCTTCGACCGCGCGGCCAAGCTCCAGGCGGGGCTGGCCGGACGCGGCTACGACGGCGCGCTGCGGGTCCTCGTACCGGAGGCGGCCCTGTCGTGGCGCTTCCTGGCGGCCACCGCAGGGCTGCTGGCGGCCCTGATCACCCTGACCCTCACCCTGAAGGGGCTCTCCCTGTGAACGCGTCGCCGAACCCGTCGCCGGACCCGTCACCGAACGCGGTGGTGGAGCTGTCCGGCGCGGGCTACGCCTACGAGGACGGCCCGGCGGTGCTGACCGGCGTCGACTTCGCCATCGCGCCGGGCCGGGCGCTAGCCCTGCTGGGCCGCAACGGCAGCGGCAAGACCACGCTGATGCGGCTGCTGAGCGGCGGCCTGCGGCCCGGCGCGGGATCGCTGCGGCTGGACGGCACGGAGGTCTCGTACGGCCGGGCCGGACTGACCCGGCTGCGCACGTCCGTCCAGCTGGTGGTGCAGGACCCCGACGACCAGCTGTTCGCGGCCTCGGTGGAACAGGACGTGTCCTTCGGCCCGATGAACCTGGGACTCCCCGCTCCGGAGGTCCGTGCCCGCGTGGACTCGGCCCTCGCCGCACTCGACATCACGCACGTCCGGGACCGCCCCACGCACCTGCTCTCCTACGGCCAGCGCAAGCGCGCGGCGATCGCGGGGGCGGTGGCGATGGCTCCGCGCGTACTGATCCTGGACGAGCCGACGGCCGGCCTGGACCCGGACGGCCAGGAGCGGCTCCTCGACGTCCTCGCGGGCCTGCGCGCCGCCGGCACGACGGTGGTGATGGCCACCCACGACGTGGACCTGGCGGTCCGCTGGGCCGACGACGCGGCGGTCCTGACCCCGTCCGGCATCCGCTTCGGCCCGGCCGAGGCGCTCCTGTCCGACCCGGACCTGCTCACCTCGGCGGGGCTGCGCCCGGCCTGGTCCCCGGCGGTCACGGCCGTCCTGCGGGCCCACGGCCTGCTCGCTCCGGACTCCCCCGGCCCCCGAAACCCGGAGGCGCTGGCCGCCTGGCGGTAGGTAGGTTGCGCGTCCATGAAGACGCTGAAGGCAACCTCGGAGCCGAAGTCCCTCTTCTGGGAGGGCGAGGACCTGGTCGACCCGATCGGGGGCTTGCGCCGCTGGGCGCCGGACGGGCGCGAACACGACTTCCGCCCCGTGCTCTCCTACCGGTTCGACCGCGCGGTGCGCTCGCCCTCGGGGCGCTGGACGGTGGTCTACGAGGAGCGCGGCACCAAGGCCCTCCTCCTCGAAGGGGCGGAGATCGTCCGCGAGTTGGACCGGAGCTTCTACCACGCCGAGGAGTACGACTACCCGGTCGCGCTCGGCGCACTGCCGGACGGCCGTGAGGTGCTGGTGCACTGCCCGGACCAGTTCGACATCCTCGTGACCGAGGACGCGGCCACGGGCGAACGGCTGACCCCCGCCGCCCGGTACACACAGGACGTCTTCCACTCCCGGCTCGCGGTGAGCCCGGACGGGCGGCGGCTGCTGTCCGCGGGGTGGGAGTGGTATCCGTTCGGCGCGGTTCGGGTCTTCGACCTGGCCGCGGCGGTGGCCGGCGCCGCCGAACTCGACTGCTGGGGACGGGTGTCCCGGCCCCAGGGGGTGGACGGCGAGGTCGTCGCCGCCTGCTGGCTGGACGGTGGCCGAGTCGCCGTCGCCTCCGGCGAGGAGGTGCTCGGTGACGAGCGCCGCGAGGACGACGAGGAACCGGTGGCCCTGGGCCCGCGCGAGATCGGCGTGTGGTCCGCCGCCGAAGTGCGGTGGCTGCACCGGAGCCGGCTCGGGTTCACGGCGGGGACCCTGCTCGCCTGCGGCGGCGACCGGGTGGTCAGCCTCTGCGGGCACCCCCGCCTCGTGGATGCCAGTACGGGCGCCGTCCTGGCCGAGTGGCCCGAGGTCCCGGTGTCGCGCCGGGAGGGGTCCTACGGGGTCCCGCACGTCCCGACCCCGGTCGCGGCCCTGCACCCCGACGGGATCCGGCTGGCCGTCGCCGTGGAGAACGGGATCGCGGTCCTCGACCTGCCGCAAACCTAGGATGGCCGCATGTCGCTCCCGCACGCCATCCTCACCGCCCTGCTCGAAAAGCCCTCGTCGGGGCTGGAGCTGACCCGGCGGTTCGACAAGTCGATCGGGTACTTCTGGTCCGCGACGCACCAGCAGATCTACCGCGAACTCGGCCGGCTGGAGGAGTCCGGGCTGATCCGGGCGCTGCCCAGCGAGGGGCCCGTACGGGGGCAGAAGAAGGAGTACGAGGTGCTGCCCGCCGGGAGCGGGGAGCTGGCGCGGTGGGTCGGGGAGCGTCAGGATCCCAAGCCCGTGCGCGATCCCCTGCTGCTGCGGATCCGGGCGGCGGCGGTGGTCGGGCCGCAGGGGCTGGCCGCGGAGCTGCGGCGGCATCTGGAGCTGCACCGGGCCCAGTTGGCCGTGTACGAGGGCATCGAGGAGAAGGATTTCCCGGCCGGGCGGGACTCCGAGGAGGACCGGCTGCGGCGGGTCGTGCTGCACGCGGGAACCGGGCTGGAGACCTTCTGGCTGCGCTGGCTGGAGGAGGCCCTCGCCGAGGTGGAGGGCATGGCGGCCGGGCCGCGGCAGGCCTGACGCGCGCACCCCGGCCCGGCAGGGGCCAGGGGGCGGCGCGGGGGCTTACTTGTTCAGGGAGGCCCAGAACTCGTCGAAGCTGAGCAGGCCGTCGTCGTTCGAGTCCTTGGCGGCGATCACGGCCTCCGCGACCGGGCCGGTGACGTACGGGTCACCCATCGCCGCCATCGCCGAACGGAACTCGTCGGCCGTCACGAAGCCGTCACCGTTCACGTCGAACTTGCCGAACGTCGTCCGTGCGCTCTCGATGTCCGCCACTGGGTCCACCCCTTCTTGGTGCTTGTTGACCGGCTCAGGGTAGCGGCACGCCCGACCCCCTCACGCCCCGGGTCCCGTTCGAGCGGCAGATAGATATTCAATTACTCTTCCGTAGTGCGGAAGCGATAATTCCAGCCAACAATTCAAGCCTCCACTTGTCACGCTCCGGGGCCACGGCATAACGTAGCGACATTGCCGCCACACCGGGAGCGCAGGGCTCCCAGGGACAAGCGGCAACAAGGGCGATCACACAGGTGACGATCACAGCTGACGCATCATTCGAAGTTCTGCCCTTCACCCGCACTTGCCACCACATCTGGGAAGACGGCGACCATGTGCTCATCGGAGTGAGTCCTGGAAACAGCTACTTCAGCTCCGAGCGCATATCCGACCTCGCCCGATGGGCCACGACCCGCTTCGCACAGGTCGACTTCGTGTACGCAGACCTCCACGTGGACCGGATGTTCGCAGCCTTCGGCTACACCCCGGAACACGCCGAGAAGCGTGCGACGAAGGAAATCAAGGCAGTGCGGCGAAGGATTCTCAAGGGCGTGGAGGAATCAGGACCTCCGCACGCAGAGATCCGAGTGAGGGCACTTTCGGAGTTCCAGACGAACCCCGTCTACCAACTTCTGCACCGACGCGTACTCCATTTCCTGGAGACCGACGAAGAATTCCGCAAGGGCTGCGAGGAAATGGCTCTGCACTTCGTCGGATCCAAGTTGCCGGAAGGTGAATCAATCACCGACGCACAGTTGCAGGTGTGTTTCGATTACATGGCGGCCGAGCTGCCGTTCTTCATCGACACCCCGAGCATTCTCGACGTGCCGTCCTCCGTGGCGGCCTACCACGTCAAGATGCCGATGACCGACCTCCTCTTCTCGCGCGGTGGGGGCCTGCGCGCGACGAGGAACCAGGCATACGCCGTGGTACGGCCCGAAGCGGCAGAAAGCGCGCAGAGCAACCCGAACGACCCGAACGCAACCACGAACACGCACGCGCACACCGCACCAACCGAAGGGACCGTCGATGAGCGTCGAGCAGCTTGAGGGCACCGGACTGACCGCCGAGCCCCTCATCGACTTCCCTCTCTCGCGGCGCGGTGACGTGCTCCCCGAGGAGTGCACCTGGCTGCGCGAGAAGGCGCCGGTCGCGAAGGTCCGTACCCTCACCGGGGACCCGGCCTGGCTGGTGAGCAGCTACGCGCTGGCCAAGCAGGTGCTGGAGGACGAGCGTTTCAGCCTCAAGGACACGGCCAATGCCGGCGTCCCGCGCCAGTACGCGCTGACGATCCCGCCCGAGGTCGTCAACAACATGGGCAACATCAACAGCGCCGGACTGCGCAACGCGGTCATGAAGGCGCTCAACCCGCGCCAGAAGGGCCTGCAGGACTGGCTGCGCGCGAAGGCCGGCGAGCTCATCGACGAGCTCGTCGCCGAAGGGGGGCCCGCCGACCTGCGGGCCGCTTTCGCCGATCCCTTCTCCGCGGCCATGCACTGCCAGGTGCTGGGGGTGCCGTTCGAGGACTGGCGGCGGCTGATGTCGGGGCTGGACGTCGCGTTCATGACCGCTCGCGAACCGTTCGCCGACTCGGCGCTCAACTGGTACAAGGACGTCGGCTACTTCGAGGACCAACTGAAGGCGCAGCTGGCGCTGCCTGCCGAGGAGCGTACGGGGCTCCTCGGCAAGTTCGCCGAGCTGAAGGAGGCGGACCCGGAGTCGGCGCACCTGACCGACGACATGTTCGCCACCGTCGCCGTCTCGCTCTTCGGGGCCGGCGCGGTCTCCACCTCCGCATTCCTGACCCTGGCGGTCCTGGCGCTGCTGCAGAAGCCCGAGCTCATCGGGTACCTGCGCAAGCACCCGGAGCGCATGGGCAAGGCCGTGGACGAGCTGCTGCGCTGGAACCTGTCCGTGGGCGACGGCCTGCCGCGCATCGCGATGGCGGACATCCAGGTCGGGGACGTGCTGGTCAAGGAGGGGGAGCTGGTCCTCGTCCTGTTGGAGGGGGCCAACTTCGACCCGGAGGCCTTCGAGAACCCCGACGAGCTGGACCTGGAGCGCGAGAGCTCCAACGCCAACCTCGCCTTCGGCGCCGGCCGGCACTTCTGCCCGGCCTCCGCGCTGGGCCGGGCGCACGCCGAGATCGCGCTGGAGGTGCTGGTCGAGCGGCTGCCCGAGCTGCGTCTCGCGGTGCCGGCGGAGAACCTCGTGTGGCGGACCGGCTTCATCAAGCGCCTTCCCGAGCGGCTCCCCGTCGCCTGGTGAGGAGACGGCGGTGAGCGGTCCAGAGTGCCCCGGGAGCTGTGCGAGCTCCCGGGGCACGGCCGTTTCCCGCGCGCTCGACCGTTCGCGGCCTACCGGAAGATGCCGGTGTGGCCGAGGGAGTAGCGGCCGGGCTGCGGGTAGACGGCGAGGCCGTGCGGTCCGCCGCCCACCGGGATCTTGGCGAGCTGCTTGCCGGTGGTGGTGTCGATGGCGTAGACCTCGGAGTTGTAGCGGCCCGAGAGCCACAGCACCTTGCCGTCGGCGGAGACCCCGCCCATGTCGGGGCTGCCGCCGTCGGGCAGCTCCCACTTCTTGGTCAGCTTGTTCTGCGTGAAGTCGAAGACGGAGACCGACCCTTCGCCGCGGTTGGAGACGTACATCTCCTTGGAGTCGCGGCTGACGTAGAGGCCGTGGCAGCCCTTTCCGGTGGGCAGCAGCTTGGGGGTCTCGAACTTGTCGCCGCCGAGCACCCACATGCCGTGCGCCATCATGTCCGCGACGTAGAAGGTCTTCCCGTCCGGGGAGACCTTGACGTCTTGCGGCATCGCGCCCTCGAAGGGCAGTTTCTGCTGGCCGACGACTTCCATCTTCTCGGTGTCGACCTTGAGCAGTTCGCCGGAGAACTCGCAGCTCACGATGAAGTAGCGGCCGTCCGCCGAGAAGTCCGCGTGGTTGACGCCGAAGCAGGTCACGGGGACGGTCTTCACGCGGTCCATCGTGTGCGGATCGCGGAAGACCAGTTCCTTGTCCATCGAGGCCATGACGATCGCGTACTTGCCGTTGGGCGTGAAGTACAGGTTGTACGGGTCGTGCACCTCGACGGGCTTGCCGGCCTCGCCGGTGGCCGGGTTGATCGGGGTGAGCGTGTGGCCCCGGTTGTTGTTGACCCAGAGGGTCTTCATGTCCCAGGAGGGGACCACGTGCTGGGGCTGGATGCCGACGGGGATGGTGTCGATGACCTTGTACGTGACCGGGTCGATGACGGACACCGTGTTGGAGCTGGTGTTCGGCACGTACACGCGGGACGGGAAGTCCTTGACCACCGGGGAGAGCTTGTTCGGGCGGTCGGCCGCGTACACGTCGTTCGGATCGAGGAGCGGCGGCATTCCGGCCAGGCCCGGGGGCACGGCCGGTACGGCCTTGACGGGCGCGGCGGGCCCCTTCGTGCCGAGGGCCTCGGCGGGTCCCTTGTCGGCCGCTCCGCAGCCGGTCAGGGCGGCGAGGACCAGACCGGCCAGCAACGCGGTGGCCTTCCGGGGAAGGCGGGTGGTCGTCATGGGGTCAGCAGCTCCGTGGTGGTCACCGCGCGCAGTTTGCGGCGTGCGAGTTCTTCGAGGAGGGGTGGCATCGCGTCGACCGTGTCCGCGTAGCCGAAGTGCAGGCTCACCACCGATCCGCCTTGGATCGGGCCGATGACGGTGCGGATGACGGCCGCGGCACCGGGCGAGGTGAAGTCGAGGGAGTCCACGTCGTACGACAGGACGTGCGGGTAGCCCGCCCGCTGGGCCAGTTTTCGCACCAGGGGGGTGGCGTACTGGGTCTGGGACGGGCGGAACCAGGTGCCGATGGATCCGGTCAGCCGTTTGAGCCGGTCGGCGCAGCCGGTGATCTCGGCGTACGCCTGCTCCTCGGGCATGGTGTTGATCGCGAGGTGGCGCTGAGTGTGGTTGCCGAGCTCGTGGCCGCCGTCCAGGATCCGGCGGGCCATCTCCGGGTGGGCGTCGAGCCAGGCGCCGATGGCCAGTACGGTGACCCGCGCGCCCGCCCGTTCCGCCTCGGCGAGCACTGCCTTGGCGATGGCGGGTTCGCCGTTGCCGTGGAAGGTGAGCGCGACGCCGGGACGGCCGCGGGGGCCGTGTCCGATCTCCACGGGCTGACCCGCGAACCGGCGCGGGGCGGCGGCCGCCTTGGCCCGGGCCGGCGCCTTGTCCGGGGCGGCCTTCGCCGGGGCCGCGGGGCCTGCGGGGGCCGTCCCGGAAGCGGACGGCCCGGGGGCGGCGGGGGCGTCCGTGCCACAGGCGGAGGCGAGGAGGCCGGCGGCGACCGCCGCGCCGGCACGGAGAGCGGATCGGCGGTCCGGGTAGCAGAGCACCCGCCCATTTAAGGGGTGGATGCCCGTGTAGGCATTGATTGACCCCATTCGGGACCTTCGACCGAACCGGGGCGCCCCGCTCACTGTCCGCTATGTGATCAACGATTCACACAGAGCAGCCGATCTTTACTCGTTGATTACGAGGTCAGTGGCCCACCTCACCTAAGATTTAGGTAGAAAGTCTTAGGATATGCACACTTATGTCCAACTTGGGACTTTTGGCATTTGGTCCCTCGTCTGCCATAGTCGGAATCACGGCTTCCCGTTGACCCGAGCGAAGTCCTTGCCGAGGATCACACCCCCTTCGATCCTCGGCACACCCATGAAACCCCCGCAGCGCCCCACAACGGCGACAGGGGGTTTCTGGCGTTCGGGGTCGGTGCGCGGCGGTCGGGCAGCGGCCGGGGGCGGCAGCCGGGGCCGGACTCAGCGGTCGGCGACCCGCATCTCGAACCAGGTGATCTTTCCGCGCGGCAGCAGGTCCGCGCCCCAGCGGTCCGAGAGCTTGTCGACGAGGAACAGCCCCCGGCCGGTGGTGTCCATCTCGTGGACCGGCATGAGACAGGGCAGCCCGCGCGAGGGGTCGCGCACCTCCACGCGGATCCAGCCGCGCCGCCTGACCATCCGTAAACCGAAGGACCGGGCCCCCGTGTGGCGGACGGCGTTGCCCACGAGTTCCGAGACGAGCAGGACCGTGTGCTCGGCGATCTGCGGCGAGAGCCCCCACAGGCGGACGACCACGCACTGCGTGAGCCTGCGGGCGGTGCTCGCCGACTCGGGCATCGACGGCAGCGTCACTTCCGCCTCGGCCGGATTCCCGTACAACTCCAGCGCCTTGAGCCCGAGTTCGTCCTCCAGGGCCGCCGTGAGCCGTACCGCGGAAGCGCTACTGCGCTGCCGCGGCTGTTCCACACCCTCCAGACCCGCCATGCACCCATCATGGAGGGCCGGTCAGGCCGTTCGGGCCGTTCCGCAGGAAAAGACCCCCCGGGATCTTTGATTCCGAGGGGTCCTCCTGGCATATGCAATCGGCAACCCGGAGCCCATCACGCCCCGCTGACCTGCGGTGACGCACCGCGAAAGGACGATCACCGAGAGTGGATCACCGGCTTGGCTTAAGGCTGCCTTAAGGCCTGGCTAATCCACCCACAGGAATGACGCCGGCAAGGCCGATCCGGGGCGGGGTTCCCGACAGGGCCGCGCCTAAAGGAACTTGGCCTTCCCCGGACCCTCCTCGACGAAGCTGCGCATCCCGCGCTCGCGGTCCTCGGTGGCGAACAGGCCCGCGAACCAGCCCCGTTCGATGGTCAGCCCGGTGTCGATGTCGGTCTCCAGCCCCGCGTCCACGCACTCCTTGGCGGCGCGCAGCGCGAGGGCCGGGCCCTGCGCCAGCTTCGCGGCCCACGCGTACGCCTGCTCGTAGACCTCGGCGGCCGGTACGACGCGGTCCACGAGGCCGAGGGTCAGCGCCTCGTCCGCCTTGACCATGCGGCCGGTGAAGATGAGGTCCTTGGCCTTGGAGGGGCCGATCAGCCGGGACAGCCGCTGAGTACCGCCCGCGCCGGGGATCAGGCCGAGCAGGATCTCGGGCTGGCCGAGCTTCGCGTTGTCGGCGGCGATCCGGTAGTCCGCGCACAGGGCCAGCTCGCAGCCGCCGCCCAGGGCGTAACCGGTGACGGCCGCGACCACGGGCTTGGGGATCCGGGCCACGGCCGTGAAGGCGTCCTGCAGTCCGCGGGACCGGGCGACCATGGCCGCGTGGTCCATCGTCTGCATCTCCTTGATGTCCGCGCCGGCCGCGAACACCTTCTCGCCGCCGTAGATGACGACCGTACGGACGTCGGCCCGGTCGGTCGCCTCGACGGCGAGCTCGCGCAGCCGGTCCTGGGTGGCGATGTCCAGGGCGTTCATGGGCGGCCGGTCCAGCCGGATGACGCCGACGCCTTCGGAGACTTCGAGAGAGATGGTCATACGGGAAGGTTAGCCCCCGTTAACCGCGACCGGCCCGGTGCTGTGGGTCACAGCACCGGGCCACCCGACACCGGGCCCTCCGAACTACGTACCGACCGGAATTACTTGATCCACTCCGCCCAGTCCATGTTCCAGCCGTTGAGGCCGTTGTCGGGGGCGACGATCTTGTCCTTGGAGTTCTTCACGATGACCACGTCGCCGATCAGCGACTCGTTGAAGAACCAGGCGGCGGGCTGGCCGCCGTCACCGGCGCCGCGGACGTCCTTCAGGCCCACGCAGCCGTGGCTGACGTTCTCGGAGCCGAACGTGCCGGACGAGGCCCAGTAGTTGCCGTGGACGAAGGTGCCGGAGGTGGTCAGCCGCATCGCGTGCGGGACGTCGGAGATGTCGTACTCCCCGCCGAAGCCGACGGTGGCGCCGTTCATCCGGGTCACCTTGTACTTCTCGCTGATGACCATCTGACCGTTGTACGTGGTCGTCGACGGGGCGCCCGCGGTGATCGGAACGTTCTTGAGCACCTGGCCGTCACGGACGACCTGCATCTGCTTGCTGCCGGCGTCGACCGTGGTGACCTGGGAGCGGCCGATCTTGAAGCTGACCGTACGGGTCTGCTTGCCGTAGACCCCCGGCCGGCCCTCGACCCCGTCGAGTTCGAGCTTCAGGGTGACCTTGGTGCCCGCGGCCCAGTAGTTCTCGGGGCGGAAGTCCAGTCGGTCGTTGCCGAACCAGTGGCCCTCGATCGGGACGGACGGCTCGGCCGTCACCGTGATGGCCTTCTCCACGGCTTCGGGGTTGGTGATGCCGCGGGAGAAGTTGATCGAGACCGGCATGCCCACGCCGACCGTCGATCCGTCTTCGGGGGTGTACTGGCCGATGAAGGTGTTGGCGGGCGTGAGGGTCGTGAAGGTGGTGTCCTTCGCGGACTCGCGGCCGGCCTCGTCCTTGGCCACCGCGTGCACCTTGTACTCGGTGGCGGAGGCGAGGTTGCGGGCGGGCTCCCAGCTCGCGCCGTCCGCGGCGAGCTTGCCCTCCACCGCGTTGCCCTTGGTGTCGGCGACCGTCACCGTGGTGAGCTTGCCGCCGGTGCTGGTTATCTTCAGGACGCCGCTGGTCGCGACCTCCTTGGCCCCGTCGTCCGGCTTGACGCTCACGACGGCCTTCGACGCCTCGGTACCGGTCGTGCCGGTACCCCCGTCCGCTCCACCGCTCCCGCCGGCGGCGCCGGCGTTTCCGCCACCGCTGCACGCGCTGGTGAACAGCAGGGCCGCGCCCAGCAGGAGGGCCGGCAGGCCGGTGCGGGCGCGCCCGCGTATCGGCTGCAGGTTCACGATCGTTCTCCCCATGTCCCCCGCGCACGGACAGTCGCGCGCTTATCGCCAGGAAATCACATGGGGGATCACGAGACAGTACGGTCGTGTCACCGTTCCGTCCCAAGAGTGGTCCGTGCGCCGGGAGTCAGCCCTCCGTGCCGGGCTTGGTGCCCCAGACGTAGACGGCGTCGCCCTCGGTGAGCAGGTCCCACAGCCGCCGGGCGTCGGGGACGGTGAGGTTGACGCAGCCGGCCGAGCCGCCGTGGGCGTACAGGTTGCCCTTGCGGCCGTGCAGGGCCTGGCCCTCGTCGAAGAACTGGGCGTAGGGCATCGGAGAGTTGGCGTAGAGCGTGGATTCGTGGTGCTCGCTGCGCCAGTAGATCTCGTGCCAGCCGGGACGGGTCTCCTCGTCGTCCCGTCCGGTGCGGATGGGGACGGGTGCGAAGACCACCGTGCGGCCGCGCTGCACCCACAGGAGCTGGCGCTCCATGTCCACGCAGGTCACCCGGTGCGTACGGACCGGGCAGTCGCCGGCGGCGTTGGGGTTCGCACGGGCGGCGACCGCGACCATGGTCCGGAAGGTGACCAGTCCGGCATAGCCGTCGGCGGGCCGGATGCCGTTGCCCCGCTGGAAGGTGCGGATCGCCTCGCAGTCCCCGGCGTCCTGCGTCCCGTCGGCCGTCCGGCGCAGGTGCTCCTCCAGCTCTCGCTGGTAGGGCCCGGTCCCGGCGGTGCACGCCTCCGCGGCCGGGGACACGGCCGGGGCCGACGGGGCCGGGGACGGATCCGCTGCGGCTGCGGGCGCCGTCGGGGCGAGGGCGGCCGCCGCGAGGATCACGGCCGTGACCGCCGCCCTGCCCATCGTGCCGAGCGCGCCTATCGCGTCTGCCGCGCCTCCCGCGCCCGCCGCGTGCCCTGTGCTCATACGGACCTCCTCGCGCCCGCCGGCCGGGCCGTCGGCTCCGAGCCAACCGGATCGGCCGGGCACCGGCGCGCCGGGTGGGCCGGCAGGGTCACCGGCCCACCCGGGCGGCCTATGCGGCCCGGCCCGGCTTCGGGGGCTTGGTGCCCTTGCCGTGGTCGTCGCGCTTGTTCTCCAGGGTGACCACCAGGCGGTGGTCCGGGGTGGTCCCGTCCAGGTGGAGCGGACCCGTGACCCGGTTGCGCGGGAGGACGTAGCCCTCCGGCACGGCCGTTTCGACCACGTAGTACCAGCCCTCGTCGAGGCCCGGGAAGGAGCACGCCCCGGCCCGGTCGGTCGCGCAGCCCGCCGTCACCTTGCGGTCCGGGTTGATGCCGCGCGTCTGGAGGCCGCTGGTGCTGTTGGTCTCCTTCCACACCTCGAAGACCGCCCCGCGCAGCGGTCGCTTGGTCTTCGCGTCCTTCTTCAGGACCTCGATCGATCCCTCGTACTCGGGCTCCCCGGTCCGCTCGTCCGTGACGCTCACGACGAGGCCGGTGGTCACGTGTCCCGCGGTGAGGTCGAACGGCGTGACCGGGTCCGCCGGCAGGTCGTAGCCGGCCGGTGCCTGCGTCTCCCGCCAGTAGTACCGCTCACCGACCGGGAGCTGGACCGTGCAGCTTCCCTGCGCGTCGGTGGTGCAGGACCCGGCGAGCTGCTCGTCGGGGCCCGTTCCGGTGGTCTGCAGGCCCGTACGGTCGTTGGCCTCGCGCCACAGCTCGAAGCGGGCGCCCGGCAGCAGCGCCCCGCCGTCCGCGTCGGACTTGCGCAGCACCACCTCGGCGCTGCCCGGGAGCTTGGTGTTGCTCATGGTGGCGCTCACGCCCTCGGCCGCGTTCTGCGCGGTCAGCGTCAGCTCCACGACGGGGTTCGCGGCGAGCTCGTAGCCGGCCGGGGCCTGGGTCTCGCGCCAGTAGTACGTGCCGGGCGCCACGGTGCCGGAGCAGATGCCGTTCGCCGGGGTGACGCAGTCGGTGACCTTGGTGTCCCCGCCGGGGCTCGTGAACTGGGCTCCGGGGGTGCCGTTGGTCTCCCGCCACAACTCGTACGTGGCTCCGGCCAGCGGCAGGCCGCCGGTGTCCTGCTTGAGGACCGAGACCTTGCCCGTGACCGGGACGGTGTTCCCGCAGTCGGGCAGGTCCCCGTTGAACGGGTACGCGTGGAACTCCTGGCCACCGCCCCCGGTGCTGGTGTGGACGAGACCGCCGGTGGTGAAGAAGCGGCCGTTGGTCCCGGGCAGGGTGACGGTGGTGGTCGAGGCCTGCTCGCCGACGAGCACGCTGCCCTGGAACTGTCCGGTGCCGACCAGCTGGACGGTGGTGGCGTCGGGGAAGTTCCACAGGAGCCGGGTGCGGTAGCCGTTCCAGGGGTCCGCTCCGGCACCGGTGTCGTTGATGCTGCCGGCGTAGGTGTTGATCGTGCGGCTGGTGCCCAGGACGTTGACCAGGACGGTGGCGGTGGCCGGGATCCGGTCGAAGCGGAAGCCGATGGCGCCGTTGCTCGCGCTGACCAGGTCGAAGTCCACGTTGAAGACCTGGAGCGGGGAGGTGTTGTCCCCGGTGAAGACGGTGGTGCCGTCCTGGTTGACGGCGGTGCCCGTGGCCGGGCGCGGGCTGCCGTCGACCCGGGCGTAGCACCGGCTGGCCGCGGTGAGCTGGTCGCGCAGGCCGGCGTAGGGGGTGATGGCGGCGGGGTCGTGCACCAGCGGGTCGATGCCACGGCTCTCGACGGTGCCTGCGCCGGGGGCGGTGCCCGCGTAGCGGACGACGCCCGGGGCGACGATCAGCCGCTGGTCGACGGCGATGTTGACGTTGCCGCCCGTGGTGAGGAAGTCCGAGAAGTCCGGCGGGGGCACCAGCGAGCCCGCGCCGACGACGCCGAGGTTGTAGGCCCCGCCCGCTGCCGCCAGGTTCTTGTTCTGGTCGAAGTTGCCGAGGACGACGACCTTGCCCTCGGCCTCGGCGGCGCGCTCGCGGACGAGGAAGTCGGCTCCGACGAAGATGTTGATGCCCTCGTCGTAGCCGTTGGGTTCGGTGCCGACCTCGATCTGCGGGAACGGGTCGGGGCACCGGGCTCCCAGGCAGGGACCGAGTCCGCCCGGCAGCGGGGCCCGCAGGGCCCCGGCGGCCTGACGGGCCGGAGCCGGCTGCTGTCCCCCGGGGCCCGGTGCGGCCGGCGCCGCCAGGGCCGCCGGGGCGCCTGCGGCCAGTACGGCCCCGAGGGCGAGCCCCAGGGGGCCGAGGGTCCACTTCCTTGCTGACATGACGCTCCGTCCGTTGCCTGCCGCCGCGTGCGGGTGGGCCCGTACAGGCTGGCGGCGGGCTCCGGCGAGCCGGGCGGACCGACACTCCCCCACTACGGCATTCCGGTACGACAATCACTCGACTGGGGTGTCGGGTGAGGGAGTGTCGGGTGAGGGAGTGTCGGGTGAGGGCGGCGGGTGAGGTGAGCGGCGGGTGACGCCGGGTCAGCCGAGCGCGGAGCCCGCGACCCAGGCCGGCCAGGACATGTTCCAGCCGCCCAGCCCGTTGTCCGGGGCGACCGTCTTGTCCTGCGAGTTCACGACCTCCACCACGTCCCCGACCATGCTCCGGTCGAAGAACCAGCCGGCCGGGGTGTCCGAGCCGCCGCCCTTGTCGTCGCGCAGGCCGATGCAGCCGTGGCTGACGTTGGTGGAGCCGAAGGTGTCGGGGCTGGCCCAGTAGTTGCCGTGCAGGAAGGTCCCGGAGCGGGTGAGGCGCATGGCGTGCGGGACGTCGGGGATGTCGTACTCGCCGCCGAAGCCGACGGTCTGCCCGTTCATGCGGGTGACGTCGAAGAGCTCCATCACCACCATCTTGCCGTTGTAGGTCATGTTCTTCGGCGCCCCGGCGGTGATCGGCACGGTGGACAGCAGCTCGCCGTCGCGCCGGACCTCCATGGTGTGCGCGGCCGCGTCGACGGTGGAGATCTGGGAGCGGCCGACGGTGAAGCGCAGGGTCTTGTCCTGGATGCCGTAGGAGCCGGCGGCGCCCTCGACGTCCCGCAGGTTCAGCTTGACCGTGACCTCGGTGCCGGGCTTCCAGTAGGTCTTGGGCCGGAAGTCGAGGCGCTCGTCGCCGAACCAGTGGCCCACCACGTCCACGGCCGGGTCGGAGGTGATCGTGATGGCCCGCTCCACGTCGGCGCGGCGTTCGATGGACCGGCTGAACCCGAAGGAGATGATCATGCCGGTGCCGACGGTCGACCGGTTCTCGGGCTTGAAGTAGCCGATGAACCTCTCCTCGGGAACGTAGGTGGTGAAGGTGGTGTGCCGGGCCTGGCGGCGGTTGTGCCCGTCGAGCGCGACCGCGTCCACGGTGTACTTGGCCGCGAGCGCGAGCCGGCCCGACGCCGGGTCGGGGCTCCAGCTGAGCCCGTCGACGGCGATGGCCCCGGGCACCTGCTCCTGCTGGGCGTCCTCCACCTTGGTGACCACGACCCGCTCCAGCCGGCCCTCGGGCACGGTGATCCTCAGCGGCCCCTCCGCCGGCACCCCCTTGGCGTTGTCGTCGGGGGTGATCCTGATCGCCTCGTCCGGTGACCGGGGTTTGCCGGGCAGCTGGATCTCGATCGGGGAGCCGCCGTTCTCGGTGCATCCGGCCAGGCCTCCGAGGAGGCCCGCCCATACCGCCACGGCGGCGAAGCCCGCCCCTGCCCGCCTCGTCAGAAGAGTCACGTTCCTCCAACGACCGGGCCCCTCCGGGGGAAACGTGGGCGCGGCCCACGTTCCAGGCAGGGCAGTCCGGGCAGAACAGTGGGAAGGACCGGACGGGGGCGGGCCGCGGCAGGGACGCCGGGGCCGCAGTTCCCCCACCCCCGCAGGTACCGAGAGCCGTGGAGGCGGGCAGTGTCGAGCGCAGCCGAGCAAGAGGCGGAGCCCCTGGCCGGGGTTGAGACCGGATCCGGGGCCGGGACCGAGCCCAGGGCCGAAGCCGGACCCGGGACCCGGGACGGCGTTCAGGGCGGGACCGGGGCCATGGCCGGCCACGGGACGGTGAACGGAAACGGAAACGGGAACGGGCCGGGCGCCGGCAACGGGAGCGGACATCCGGCCGGCCAGCCGCTGGGGCTGATGGAACCGCAGGTCAGGGGTCACGCCGCGGTGAGCCGGGGGGTGCCCGGGCCGCCCGTGTGGCCCGGCTCCTCGCATCCACTGGGAGCCCGGTTCCACCAGGGACCGGACGGGACGGCCGGAACCAACTTCGCGCTGTGGGCGCAGGGCGCGGAGGCGGTGGAGGTCTGCCTCTTCGCGGAGGACGGGTCCGAGAGCCGGTGCACGCTGACGGAGCTGACCCACGAGATCTGGCACGGCTTCCTGCCCGGCGTGCGCCCCGGGCAGCGGTACGGATTTCGGGTGCACGGGCGCTGGGACCCGTGGACGGGGGCCCGGCACAATCCGGCCAAGCTGCTCCTGGACCCGTACGCGCGGGCCGTGGACGGGGACTTCCTGCTGCCGCCGGAGGTGTACGGACACGTCCGCGACTGGCCGCAGCAGTACATCGCGGACACCGTGCGCGACGACCGCGACTCGGCCCCGCACGTCCCGAAGGGGGTCGTGGTCCACGATGACGACGACTGGGCGGACGACGTCCGGCCGAAGACCCCGTGGGCCGATTCGGTCATCTACGAACTGCACGTGCGCGGCTTCACGATGCGCCACCCGGGCATCCCCGAGCACCTGCGCGGCACGTACGCGGGCCTCGCGCACCCGGCGGCGATCGAGCACCTGACCGGGCTCGGGGTGACGGCGGTGGAGCTGCTGCCGGTCCATCAGTTCGCGCACGAGGACCACCTGCTGCGCCGGGGTCTGCGCAACTACTGGGGCTACAACTCGGTCGGCTACTTCGCCCCGCACGCGGCGTACTCCTCCAGCGGTACGGCCGGCCAGCAGGTCGGCGAGTTCAAGCGGATGGTCAAGGCGCTGCACGCCGCCGGGATCGAGGTCATCCTCGACGTGGTCTACAACCACACGGCGGAGGCCGGCGAGCTGGGCCCGACGCTGTCGCTGCGCGGGATCGACAACCGGGCGTACTACCGGCTCCAGTCGGACCAGCGCCGGTACGCGGACTACACGGGCTGCGGGAACACCCTGCACGCCGGGCGGCCGCACGTGCTGCGCCTGATCACCGACTCGCTGCGGTACTGGGTGACGGAGATGGGCGTGGACGGCTTCCGCTTCGACCTGGCGGCGGCGCTGGCCCGCTCGATGCACGACGTGGACATGCTCTCGCCGTTCCTCGCGGTGATCGCCCAGGATCCGGTGCTGCGGCGGGTGAAGCTGATCGCCGAGCCGTGGGACGTGGGCTCGGGCGGGTACCAGGTGGGGGCGTTCCCGCCCCTGTGGACCGAGTGGAACGACCGCTACCGGGACGCCGTACGGGACTTCTGGCGCGGCGCGCTGCCCGACGTACGGGACCTCGGCTACCGGCTGTCGGGGTCGAGCGACCTGTACGCGTGGGGCGGGCGGCGGCCGTACGCCTCGGTCAACTTCATCACCGCGCACGACGGTTTCACCCTGCGCGACCTGGTCTCGTACGAGTCCAAGCACAACGAGGAGAACGGCGAGGCGGGCCGGGACGGGACCAATGACAACCGGTCCTGGAACTGCGGGGTGGAGGGCGAGCCCGAGGGCGGTACGGAGCCGCGGATCGCGGCGCTGCGCCGGCGGCAGCTGCGCAACCTCCTGACCACGCTGCTGCTGTCGACCGGGGTGCCGATGCTGGTGGCGGGCGACGAGTTCGGCCGCACGCAGGGCGGCAACAACAACGCGTACTGCCAGGACAACGAGACGAGCTGGGTGGACTGGTCGCTGCTGGAGGACCCGTCCTGGCAGGCGCTGCTGGCACTGACCCGGCGGCTGCTGGCGCTGCGCCGGGCCCATCCGGTGCTGCGGCGCCGGGCGTTCTTCTCGGGGCGCTCGCAGGGTGCGGACGGGCTGCGGGACCTGGCCTGGTTCACCCCGGCGGGGGTGGAGATGACCGAGCGGGACTGGTACGCCCCGGCCGGGTCGGTGGGCCTGTACCTGTCGGGGCAGGACATCCCGGGCCGTGACGAGCGCGGCCGGCAGGTCACCGACGACAGCTTCCTGGCGCTGCTGCACGCCGGGGACATGCCGGTGACGTGGGTGCTGCCGGGGGCGCCCTGGGCCCGGGCGTACGAACTGGTCCTGGACACCTCCCGGGAGGACCAGGCTGCGGCGCCCGCCACCGTGCACCGCGGGGGCGAGAGCGTGAGCGTCCCGGCCCGCGCGGTGCTGCTGCTGAAGGTGGTGGGCGGGAAGGCGTAGAAGCCGGGGCCCTGAAGGCCGGGGCTGCTGAAGGCCTGGGCTCCGGAGGCCGGGGCTCTGAAGGCCGGGGCCGCAAAGGCCGGGGCTCCCGGTGTCCGCATCCGGCCGACCCGGGGCGGGAGCCCTCGGGCGTCCTGCGATGATGTGCCCTTCGTACGGATCGTACGCACGCACGCATATACGGATGTTCGAGGGGTTGTGTCGATGGCGAGTGTCGGGACCGCGTTGCGGGAGCTGCGCGGGGCGCAGAAGTCGGCGAAGGGGGTGTCGCTCTACTCCCGGTTCGTCAACCGGCCCGTGGGGCGGTACCTGGCCGCCGGGTCGTACGCGCTCGGGCTCACCCCGAACCAGGTGACGCTGGTCAGCGCCGCCCTGAGCTTCGCGGGAGCGGCCGTCGTCGCCCTGGTCTCGCCCTCGTGGGGGCTGGGCGCCCTGGTGTGGGCCCTGCTCGCCGTCGGCTTCGCCTTCGACTCCGCCGACGGGCAGCTCGCCCGGCTGCGCGGGGGCGGCAGCGCGGCGGGCGAGTGGCTGGACCACGTCGTGGACTGCGCGAAGCTGACCTCGCTGCACACCTGCGTACTGATCGCCTTCTACCGCTTCCCCGAGGCCTACGGGATCGGCGGGGGCGCGGACGGCGGCGCCGCGGCCGGCTGGCTGCTGCTGCCCCTGGGCTTCCAGCTCGCCGCGGTCGTGACCTTCTTCGGGGGGCTGCTGACGGAGAAGCTCAAGCCGAAGCCCGCGCCGGGGAGTGCGGCCGCCGCGCCGTCGACCCTGCGCGCGGTGGCGCTGCTGCCCGTGGACTACGGGGTGTTCTGCCTGGTGTTCCTGTTCCTCGGCGGCAGCGGGCTGTTCCGCTGGGTGTACGCCGCGGCGGGCGTGATGGCCGCGCTGTTCCTGGTGGCGTTCCTCGCGAAGTGGTTCCGGGAGCTCAGCGCCGTACCCAGGTGACCGGGGCCGGCGCCCGCGGGCGTGCCGCTCAGCCCCGCTGCTCCGTGGCGAGCGGCTCCGACAGCACGTCCAGGGCCCGGCGCAGCTGGGTGCTGGAGGTGTGGACCGTGTACGGGAAGTAGACGACCTCGACCCCGTGCACGGCGAAGTCCTTTTCCAGCTGGTCGCCCTTGGGGGTGCCGCGCCAGTCGTCGCCCTTGAATATGACGTCGAAACGGACTTGTTTCCACGTTTCGACCTTGTCCGGGACGGTCTCGACAAAAGCGGCATCCACGTACTGGACGCTGCGGACGATCTCCAGCCGCTCGACGAGCGGTATCACCGGGCGGCGCCCCTTGGCGAGTTCCGCCATTTCGTCGGATACGACCCCGGCGACCAGGTAGTCGCACTGACTCCGGGCGTGCCGAAGGATGTTGAGGTGTCCGATGTGGAAGAGGTCATAGGCACCCGGCGCGTAGCCGACGCGATGAGGTCTCCGCCCAGGCGTCTCAAATTCGGACATATCCCGCTCCGTCACGTGTTATCCCCCAGAAGCCGCACACCCCGGTGTGGCGGATTAGCAGACAATAGCGTGCACGTTCCCCCTGGTGCCGGTGAACGAATAGGGTGACGTGCGCATCATCCAGGTGAGAGGGGGACGTCGAGTGTCGAAATCCGGTCAGCGACGCCTACTGCTGGTTTCCACTAATTACGCCCCCGAGCACACGGGCATCGGCCCGTACGCCACCCAGATCGCGGAGCACTGGGCGGGTCTCGGTCACGACACCCATGTCCTGGCGGGCATGCCCCACTACCCGGCCTGGTCCGTCGAGCCGGAGTACAAGGGGGCGCTACGGCGCACGGAACAGCGCGCGGGCGTGACCGTGCACCGGCGTGCGCACACCGTGCCTCCGCGCCAGACCGCCCTGCGTCGCGCACTTTTCGAAGGATCGATTCTGCTGCACGGTTCCGTGGCCCCGCCCCGGATGCCGAAGCCGGACGCGGTCCTCGCCCAGATGCCGAGCCTGGCCGGCGGCCTGCTGGCCGCGCGCCTCGCGGCGCGCTGGAAGGTCCCCTTCGTCCCGGTCGTCCAAGACCTGATGGGCGCCGCCGCCGCGCAGAGCGGGATCAGCGGCGGCGACAAGGCCGCCGCCTTCGCCGGGCGGGCCGAGGCCCACGCCCTCAAGCGCGCCGCCCTCGTCGGCGTCATCCACGAGACCTTCGTCGACCGGGTCGTCGGCATGGGCGTGGACCCCAAGCGGATCCGGCTCGTCCCCAACTGGTCCCACGTGGCGCTGCCCACCAAGCCGCGCGGCCGGACCCGCCACCACCTCGGGTGGGCTCCCGGCCAGACCGTCGTCCTGCACTCCGGGAACATGGGGCTCAAGCAGGGCCTGGAGGTCCTCGTCGGCGCCGCCCGGCTGGACCCGAGCGTCCGCTTCGTCCTGATGGGCGACGGCAGCCAGCGCTCCGCCCTCGCCGACCTGGCGGCCGATGTTCCCAATCTCGACATCATCCCCCCTGCCGCCGACGGCGAGTTCCCCGATATCCTCGCCGCGGCGGACGTGCTCGCGGTCACGCAGCACGCCGCCGTGATGGACATGAGCGTGCCGTCCAAGCTGACCTCCTACTTCCAGGCCGGCCGCCCCGTCGTCGCCTCCGTCGCCGCACTGGGCGGGACCGCCCAGGAAGTGGAACGGTCGGGCGCCGGGGTGCTCGTACCGCCGGAGAACCCGGAGGCCCTGCTCAAGGCCGTACGGGCACTGGCCGAGGACCCCGCGGGCGCGGACGCGCTGGGGGCGGCCGGGCCGCGCCACGTGGCGGCGCACCTGAGCCGTGAGGCGGGCCTGGCCCGCATCGACGCACTGATGGACGAAGCACTTGGGGGTCCCCGGCCGTGATCGAGACCAACCGCCCTGCAGCGGCTCCGGCCGAGGACGAACCGGACCTGCTCCGGGACCAGTTCCGCCAGCTCCTGCGCTACCGCCGGCTCATCGGCGCGGGCGTGGGCATCGGCCTGCTCGGCGGGGTCTACCTCGGCGTCTCCACGGCGGACACCTACGTGGCCACCGCCGACATCGTGCTGCGCGCACCCACCGACGACCCCTTCAACCCGAGCCTCGCCCCCGACAAGGCGATCAACATCGGCTCGGAGCGCCAGGTCGCGCTCTCCAGCTCCATAGCCAACGAGGCCGCGAAGAAGCTCGGGGTCTCGGCCACCGACTTCTCGGCCCTGCGCGCCGGTCTGCAGGTGACCAACCCCCCGCAGACGATGGTGCTGCGCTTCACCTACACCGCCGGCTCGCCCACCGAGGCCGCCAAGCGCGCCAACGCGATGACCGAGGCCTACCTGCTCAAGCGGCAGGAGGCCCTCGACGCCACCCGCGACAAGATGGTCAAGGGCTACCAGGAGCAGCGCGATCCGGTCGCCAAGCAGCTCGAAGAGCTGTCCAAGCAGATCACCGGCATGCCGGCCGGTCCGGCGCGCGACGCCGCGTACTCCGCCAAGACCGACCAGCAGAGCAAGATCAACACCCTCAACGGCAACATCGCCAAGCTCCAGGCCCTGGACATGACCCCGGGCCGGGTCACCAGCTCCGCCGTCCCGCCGCACGGGGCCGACGGCCCCGGACTGCCCATGTCGCTCGCGCTGGGCGCGGCCGTGGGTCTGGCCCTCGGCCTGCTCGGCGCCTGGGTGCGCCTCGTCTTCGACCCGGCTCCGCGCTCCGAGGGCGATGTCGCCCGGGCCCTGCGCGCGCCCGTACTGGGCTCCCTGCCGCGGGGCAAGGCCGACGGCGGGCCGCTGCTCGCGGCGGGCGAGGAGGACCCCCGGCTGGCCGAGGAGTTCCGCTCGGTGGCCTTCCGCCTCGCCTACGACGCCCGCTTCGCGGACCGGCGCCGCCTCCTCGTGGTCGCCCCGCGCGGCAGCAGCGAGATCGCCGCCGCCGTGGCGGTGAACCTGGCCGCCTCCTTCGCGGAGACCGGCAAGGACGTGCTCCTCATCGAGGCCGACCTGCGCACCCCGGTGCTGGCCAGCCAGCTGCCCACCGACGCGGCCGGCCGGCCGCGCTGGAGCAAGTCCCAGGGCGGCGCGGGCGCGCAGCACGCCGAGACCGAGTGGCCCGACGGCCGCCAGCTCCTCGTGGACGCCGGCGAGTCGGGCAGCTTCGACCTGATCCCGGGCGAGCGGGTGCGCAACGTGCCCCGCGCGCTGACCTCGCAGCGGGCCACCCGGCTGATCTCCGAGGCCGACTCCCCCAACTCCACCGTCGTGGTGCTCGCCCCGCCCGTGCTCTCGTACGCCGACGCCCTCGCGCTCGTCGACCGCGTCGACGGCGTCCTGGTGGTCTGCAACCCCGGTGCGGTGCGCCGCACCGACCTCTCCCGCATCCGCGAGCTGATCAGCGGGGCCGGCGGCACCGTACTGGGCGCCGTACTGCACGCGCCGCTGCCGGGCGAGAAGAAGCGCGGCCTCGGCAGGAGCCCCAAGGGCGGCGGCCCCGCCGCCGAGGAGCCCCGGCCGGCCCCCGGCCCGCCCTCCGCGCCGCGCCGGGGCGAGCCGCAGCCGATCCCCTACGAGGTGGCGGCCGCCGACCCCGCGCAGCACATCCCGGGCGACGGGAGTGACACGGTCGCCCTGCGTACGGTCCGCACGGGCCGGCGGTGAGCCGGCGCGGCCTCGCGGCGGTCGCCTCGGTACTGGACCAGGCCGCGTCCAGCGCCACGAACATCCTCGTCCTGGTGCTGGCCGCCCGGCTCTCCTCGGCGGCCGGCTTCGCCGACTTCTCGATGGTCTACGTGACCTTCACCGTGCTGCTCGGCCTGAACATGGCCTACGTCGGCCAGACCCTGGTGCTGGAGAAGGACGAACCCGGCACCGCCCGGCTCGCCACGGCCTGCCGCTCGGGCCTCGCCTTCACCGGCGCCGCCTCCGCGGCGGTGGGAGCCGTACTGGCCCTCCTGGGCCTGCTGCTGCCCGGGGCGGCCGGGCGGGCGTTCCTCGCGCTGGGACTCGTACTGCCCCTGGTGCTGCTGCAGGACGGGCTGCGCTACTGCTTCTCCGCCCTGCGGGCGCCCCAGCGGGCGCTGGCGGCCGACGCGCTGCGCCTCGCCTGCGTGGTGACCGCGCTGCTCCTGCAGCCCGAGGGCGCCCCGGCCTGGCGGCTGGTGCTCGTGTGGGGAGTCTCCGCGCTGCCCGCGCTGGCGCTCGGCCTGTGGCTGCTGCGGCCCTCGGTGCGGGGCGGCTCCTCGGACCTCGGACCGTACCTGCGGCGCGGGTACCTGGGGCAGCGGTTCGCGGTGGAGTTCGCCGTGGGCAACGGCTCCAGCCAGCTCGCCGTCCTCGGGCTCGGCGTCTTCGCGAGCCCACTGGCCGTCGGCGCGCTGCGCGGCGCCACCACCCTCTTCGGGCCGCTGAACGTGCTCTTCAACTCCGCGAACTCCTTCGGCCCGCCGGTCGTCGGCCGGGCCTCCGGGAAGCGGGGCGTGGTCCGGCTGACCGCCCTGATGGGCGGCGCGCTCGCGGTGACCGGCGCCGCGTGGGGAGCCGTGCTGTACGCGCTGCCCGAGCGGGCCGGCCGCGAACTGCTCGGCGACACCTGGCAGGCGGCGGCGGCCCTGCTGCCCGCGACGGGCGCGCAGTACGCCGTCATGGGGCTCGGCACCTGCGCGCTGCTGACCCTGCGGGTGCTGAACCCCAAGGCCACCCTCTCGCTCCAGGTGGTCTTCTCGCTGCTGTCGGTCGGGCTGCTGCTGGGCGGGTACGCCGTCTGGGGCGTGGCCGGGGCCGCGTGGGGCCTCGCCCTCGGCTCCGCCTCGAAGGCCGCGGCGGGCTGGCTGCGCGTGGCCCGGCTGCCGGCTGCCGCACCGGCTGCCGCCACCTCCGCGGATCAGGTCCGGGCGGCCTGAGGCACCGGGTCCGGGCGGGGGCCGGGTCCGCTTCCCGGCCCGCTTCCCGGCCCGCCGGGTCAGGCCGGGGCGTCCCCGAAGCCCGCTTCGATCAGGTCGAACAGGTCCCGCATGGCCTGCCGCTGGTCCTCTTGGCCGCGGATCAGGCTCGCGGTGTCCATCACGAACCGGGCCAGTGCGGCGGACCGGAGATCGCCTTCGGGGGCGCCGGTCTCGGCCGCGATGGCGGCGGCGAGGGCGAACTCGTGGCGCCGCCACATCCGGTCCCAGTACTCCACCAGTTCCGGTGTCTCCCGGACCAGGGTGATGTGGGCGATCACCGCCGGATCGTCGATCCGGCGGGACGCCCGGGTCTCCACGAAGTGCTCGCGCAGGGAGTGCAGGACGGACTGGCCGGGCGCGCGGTCCCGTACCGCCGAGACGAGCGCGGCCTCGATGTCCTCGTCCTCGTCGAAGACCAGGGCTTCCTTGCTCGGGAAGTGCTTGAAGAGCGTGGTCACCGAGACGTCGGCCGCCTCCGCCACGTCACGGACGCCGACCTTGTCGTACCCGTGCTCCAGGAACAGGCGCAGTGCGGCATCGGCCAGGGCCTTGCGGGTCATGGCCTTCTTGCGCTCGCGGCGCCCCACCGGTTCGGTCATGACTCCACTGTACCGGCGCCGCGTATTCGATGCACAAGTTGAGCGGTTGCACTTGTGGAGCGGTTGCGCACTTGGCCGTCAGCGCAGGGCGGTGGCCTTGTCCTGCCGGTACGTGGCCACGAGCGCGAGGCAGATCCCCGCGATGGCGATCCGGCCCGAGGCCTGGAGCAGCGGCCCGCGCAGCAGGATGAAGGAGTACCCCGCGACCAGCGGGACCACCGTGGAGATCAGACTGCCCGGCGGCGAGCTGCGCCGGGCGCGCTTCGCGTACCGCCGGTCGACGCGGGCGGAGGCGTACCCCATCCCCAGGAGCCCGGCGCCCATGCCCAGCGGCCCGAAGTCGATCCACAGCTCGGCCCAGATCGGGGAGGAGAGGTTGGTGTTGACCGTGCCCATCCACTGGCCGACCATCACGCCGGTGTCGCGCGGCTTGCCCGACCACACCGAGCGCGGCACCGCGAAGAAGACGGATCCCGCGAGCTGGCGCCCGTAGGAATGCCCGGGGCCGGACTCCGAGAAGGTGATGGTGTTCGCGAACATGCCGATCTGGTCGTAGTCCTTGAGGGCCATCGGCTCCAGGAAGGAGGTCGTCTCGACCGGCTTGTAGTTCTTCTCGTCATAGCGGAAGCGGTCCGCGAAGGGGAAGACGAGGAGGGCGATCACCACGGCCATGGACAGCGCCACCCGGTACATCGCGGCGCTCACCGGAAAGACGGTGAAGAGCAGCGCGAACATGACCGTGAGGAACCAGTAGCGCGGGTTGGAGATCGGGTTGTTGACGATCAGGTTGAGGACCGCGAGCGCCGACCAGGTGACGATGATCGACACCTTGCGGCGGGCGAACTTCGAGGTGATCAGCCAGCGCGTGTACAGCAGCAGGGCCAGCAGCGCGGGGACCGTGCCGAAGCCGCGCAGCAGCGCCTGGCCGGCCTGGCCGTCCTGGGAGACGCCCGCCTCCTCGATGCCCGCGATGATCTCCTGGCGGCTGGAGAAGAACACCGCCGGGCCGCCGAGCTTCACGATCAGGGCCGCGCTGCCCAGGAACGCCAGGGCGGTCAGCAGGTGCAGCCGCCGCCGGTGCGCCATGACCGGGCGCGGCTCCTTCAGCGAACCTCCCACGCGGCCGGCCGGCCGGTGCCGGGCCAGCAGCACGCCCACGTCGAAGGCGGCGCAGCCGAGCAGGACGAGGGCGATGGCGGCGGTGAGGTCGGAGCGCGGGCCGACGACGGGGGTCGGGACCTGCCCGAGGACGGCCTGGGCGAGGGGGGCCACGCCCATGGCCATGTAGACGAAGAGCCAGAAGGAGCCCTGGAGCAGCTTGCGACGGCTGGTGAGGACCATCGCGGAGAGCCGGGCGCCCGCGTACATGGTGAGCAGCAGCTGGAGCCAGAAGGCGGCGTCGTGCTGCCCCGCGCCGGGCTGGACGGCGACGAACAGGGGCAGGAAGACGGTGAATCCCAGGGCCAGCGGGACGGAGAGCGCCCGGGAGAGCAGCGTCCGCGGCGTGGTGACCTTGCCCCAGCTCTTGTCGTCGCCGGGCCGCGGCGGCGCCGACCTGGCGGCGGTCACGCGTATATCGGTCGCCACGCTTGCCCCCACCCCCTGTGCCTGATCCGGGCGCAGTCTAAGACGTGTTCCGCATTTGCGCGTACTCGATCTTGAGCTCGTGCAGGAACCGACTCCTTGTGGCGCCGCGTGTCCTTGACGGGGTTCGGCTCGTTTCGTATGCGGGTCCGATGATCGGACTGTAGATGGCGTGTGGGGCGGGGGGAGTGGGTGTGGCGCCGGAAGGTCGTATCGGGCAAGGGGGAGACCGGTCGGGTCGCCCGCGCGTCCGCGACCGTGTACCGGGCTCCGGATAGCGTCAGTGGTGAGCCCCTGAACGCTCCTCGGACGCGGAGGTTTCGGGGCAAGAACAAGGCCCAGAAGTGGACCAAGCCCAACAACGGGACCGTGTCGGTAATGGTGCTGCCGCTGGCCGTCACCGACCCTGGCGACCTGGCCCGGCTGGAGAACTTGTTCGGGGCGATGTGGTCGGTCAAACGGGCCCTCCAACGCGACGCCCGCGCCAAGGTCGATTCCTACTGGGCCGCTTTCCACGAGCGCGAGGAGCGCGGGGCGAAGGCCGCACGGCAGCGCCTCGGCCTGTCCCGTGAAGCATTGGAGCGGTGCGCGTACAAGCACCTCGAAGACTCTGGGCACTTGAAGCACCACGTATCCAAGGCTCTCGCGATGCACATGGCGGATGAGGTGTGGAACGGCGTCTCGCGGCACCTGTTCCCGGACGCCACCGGACAGCGGTTCGGCCGCCCGAAGGTGGGCCGCCGGCACGACTTCACCCGGATTCCGGGCCGTGCCCGTTCCCACACGAGCGAGAACAAGTGGGAGACGTTCCGCCTGGTCGGCACCCTCCTCGGTCATGCCTCGGCCTACGCCGCCGCCGGCCGGCACGCGCTGACGCAGCCGCGCCGGATGCCGAAGCCCACGGTGCCGGACATCCGCGTGCCCACGGGCATCGTCACCGCCTCGGGCAAGCCCGCCACCCGTAAGACGACGTGGTGGGACCACAGTGGCCCCCTCGCCGTCGTCTTCGCCGGAGGACCCGGAAGCGCCCGTGGTGACCTCGTACTTCCCGTGCGCATCCCGCAGCAGCCCGGCCAGTGGACTCGGGTGCAGCACTTCCTCTCCAGCCCCGGCCGCTGGCACAAGGTGGACCTCGTACGCCGCCGGAAGGCGTCCGCGCCGGGCGGCTGGGTCTACGAGGCGCACCTGATGGTTCTGGGCCCTGGATACACCGCACCCAGCGTGCGGACCATGCGTGACCGCGCCGCCCGGCTCGACCGAGTCGGCGGAGTGGACGGCAACGTCTCCAACCTCTCGGTCGTCTCCTTCCCCGCCGATCTCACCGGAGGCAGACCCTTCTCCACCGAGATCACGCTCACCGAATCCGAGCGGGTCCTGTTGGAAAGGCAGGCGAAGAAGCGGCGGGACCGAGCGCGGGCGCTGGAGCGCTCCCGTCGTGCGACGAACATCGCGCAGTACGGGCTGTCCAAGAAGCAGGCCAAGCAGGCCGCCCGGCGCGCCGAAAAGGCTCTGCGACCCAAGGCCGTGACCGTGCCCGGCGGTGCCCGCGCCGCCCGGTCCGACGGGGTCCCGAAGCAGGCGTTCCGCCGTGACCGACTCTCCGGCAACTACCGCAAGCAGCGTGCCCGCCAGGCCGAACACGCCGCCGGCGTCGCCGAGCACCGCCGCCACCGCGCCCGTCTGGTGGCCCGCGAGATCATCGCCGCCCACGGCCCCGCACTCGTCGTCGAAGACTGCGACATCCGCACCTGGTACCGACTCTGGGGCAAACGCCTCTCCCAGACCACACCCGGCATGCTCATCTCTGCCCTCAAGGCCGAGTGCGAGGCCGCCGGCGGTCGCCTGGTCCGGGCCTCCACCTGGTCGACGGCCCTGTCGCAGCACTGCCTGTGCGGCGCACGCGTCACCAAGAACCTGCGGGACCGCGAGCACAAGTGCACGGCGTGCGGCCTCACCGGCAAACGGGATCTGGTCTCCGCCGCGCTGGCCGCGTTCGTCCGCTTCACTGACATTGCCGACCCCAAGACCGCTTACCTGGACACCGCCGTGTCCCAGCACGTTCAGATCACCTATGCGCAAGCGCTGGAAGAAGCGCTGCGGGAGTCAACCACACCGAGCCCGAAACCGCTCCGGCGGCCGGGTCGCGTGGCAGTCCCACGGCTAGGCCGTGAGACCTCTGCTCCCCGAACCGCCGGCCAGCGGAACCAAGCGACCCCGGATGAGCCACGCTTGCGCGGCCACGCCGGAAAGCCCGGTCCCCGCCCCGCGTGCAGTCCGCAGCTCACCCTTTGGTGAACTGCGGATCAAGTCTTAGTCTGAGCGCTCGGCGCCCGGGGAGGCGCCTTCGAAGGCGCCGTCGGGGGCCGGAGTACGAGGGGTGCCTGTGCGTGATCTTCCTGCCTTCACGCTGGCCGGATACGACAAGGGGCGCGGGCGGCTGACGCAGGCGCTCTGGTTCGCCGTGATGAACACGCTCTTCATGAGCTGGCTGTGCCCGGCCCGGCTGCGGGTCGCGCTGCTGCGTGCCTTCGGGGCGCAGATAGGCGACGGCGTGCTGATACGCCACCGGGTGCGGGTGCTGTGGCCCTGGAAGCTGACCGTGGGCGACCACGCGTGGATCGGCGAGGGTGCCTGGGTGCTGAACCTGGAGCCGGTGACGATCGGCGCGCACGCCTGCGTTTCGCAGGAGGCGCTGCTGTGCACCGGCTCGCACGACCACCGGGCCGCCGACTTCCGTTACCGCAACGCCCCGATCACCGTCGAGGAGGGCGCGTGGGTGGCCGTACGGGCCACCGTGCTGGCCGGTGTGACCATCGGCCGGTGCGCGGTGGCGGGCGCCGGGTCCGTGGTCCACAAGGACCTCCCCGCGCTGACCCTGCAGACCCAGGACGGGCACCGCCGCCCGGTGGAGGAGCCCGTATGAGAGTCCTGCACGCCGTCACCCTGCACTCCCCCACGCACGCCTTCGGCGGACCCGTGCGGGTCGCGCTGAACCTGGCCAAGGGGCTGCGGGCCCGTGGGCACGAGGCGAACCTGCTGGCGCTGGGCGAGGGCTTCCCGGACCCCTGGCCGACCTCGGTGGAAGGGGTCCCGGCCAAGCTCTTCCCCGCCCGGCGCCTGCTCCCCCTCGGCTTCAGCGGGATGACCTCGCCGGCCCTGCTCGCCTCCGCGGGCCGTCTGGTGCGGGGCGCGGACCTGGTCCACGTCCACCTGGCCCGGGACCTGGTCACCCTGCCCGTCGCCCTGGCGGCGCTGCGGGCCGGCAAGCCGCTGGTCCTGCAGACCCACGGCATGGTCGACCCGAGCGGGAAACTGCTGGCCAAGGTGCTGGACGCGCTGGCGGTGCGCCGCCTGCTGCGCGGCGCCGACGCACTGCTCCACCTCACCCCGCACGAGCGCGAGGGCCTCGACGCGGTGGTCGGGGCGCCGCTCCCGAACACCGTCCGCCTCGTCAACGGCACCCCGGCCCAGGATGAGCGCCCCACCCTGTCCGGGCCCCCGCGCATCCTCTACTCGGCCCGCCTGCAGGCCCGCAAGCGCCCGGTGGACTTCGTGGACGCCGCCCCGGCCGTCCTGGCGGCGCACCCGGACGCGCAGTTCGTGGTGGCGGGCCCGGACGAGGGCGAACTCGCGGCGGTCCGCGCCCGGATCACCGCCCTGGGCCTCTCCTCCCGCTTCACGGTCCCGGGCGCCCTGACCGGCACGGAGGTCCTGACGGAGCTGCGCCGCGCGCACGTCTACGTACTGCCCTCGGTGGACGAACCGTTCCCGATGTCGGTCCTGGAAGCCCTGTCGGTGGGCGTCCCGTCGGTGGTCACGCACTCCAACGGCCTGGCCCGCGACATCGCCCGCGCGGGCGCCGGCGCCGCGGTCGAACCCGGCCCGGCGGGGGTCGCGGAAGCGATCCTGTCCCTCCTGGACCCGGCCGGGAACGCCACGGCCTCGAAGGCCGCCCGCGAACTGGCCTCGTCCGCCTTCTCGATGGACGCGGTCCTGGACACCCTGCTGCCGGTGTACGAGGGCGCCCTGCGCCGATGACACGCCCGCGGCCCTGCGGAAAGCTCCGCCAGGAGCCGCCGGTCCCCGGGACCACCCCACGGTGTGGTCCCGGGGTCCTCTCCGCGATGGTCGTCCCATGACGTGGTACGAGCAGGCCCTGGCAGCGGAGCGGCGCGGGGACTGGGACGCGGCGATCGGGATGGTCCCCGTTCACGCCGAGTGCTACTCCACCGATTCCTCCGCGCACGCCCACCACTTGTGGCACATGGATCTGCTCGTCCGCGCGGGGCGGTTCACCGAGCTCGCGGACCTCGCACTCACCGATGTGCACGCACGCCGAAGGCTGAACAAGTCGCTTCGCGACAGAAGGATGGCCGAGGCGCTGTCGGAGCGTGCCGGAGGTGGCGACCGTGGCGCCCTGTACCACCTCGTGGAGCTCTTGTGCGAGACGGGGCGAGCCCCTGAAGCCTCCCGGGCGGTCAGGGACTTCGCCCCGGAGGACGCCTACGCACAGGAGCTGCTGGCGCCCTACCGGGCCTAGGAGGTGCCTGCGCCTCAGAGCCCGCGGCGGGTCTCGTCGACCACCGGGAGGGCGCCGACGCGGCGGCGCTTGAGGACGCTCGCGTAGACCGCGAGGCCGATCGCGCCCGCGACCATCATGATGACTCCGACCAGGTCGAGGTTCACGCTCTGCAGCTGCCAGTCGCTCGCGAAGGTGAGGATGGCCCCCACCACGATCAAACCTATGCAACCGCTGATGCCCCTCATCGCATTCGCCTCCACCGTCGTGGACGGGGTGCAGCCCCGTCGTGTGGAGGGTCGGATGCCCCCGATGCGGGAACGAAAACGCCCCCGCCGCCCGGGAGTCGGGCAGCGGGGGCGTTCTCGTGGTGCGGGCGCTTACGCCGGGATCCAGGCGTAGCAGCCGTTGGAGACGAACTGGGCCGTGCCCGCCGGGATCTTGGCGGTGATCTTGTCGCCCGGCTTCAGGGGGGCCTGCGGGCCCGAGGCCAGGGCGGCGCCGTCCTTGGACTTGGCCTCCCAGGAGCAGGTCGTGCTCTGGGTCAGCGCGCGGTAGGTGCCCGCCGCCGGGGAAGCCTTCGTACCGTCCGGGAAGCCCTTCGACGCCGCGTCGAGCACCGGCTTCTGCTCCGGGCAGAGGAAGGTGATCGCGTCCTTCGCGCCCGGGATCTCCCCGGCCACGAGGGCGCCGACCGCCGCGTCCTTGTCCCGCTTCGCCGTGCGCTCCACCCGCTGGCAGGCCTCCTGGCCGCCCTGCAGGACGGCCGCCGGGTCCATCTTCTCCGGGACCCTGCCGCTCAGGTACTGCTTCTCGGGTGCGGTGAAGCTGCCCGTCTTCGGGACGAGCTTGGTGTCCGGCAGGACGGGACCCGTCGGCTTCGCGTCCGGCGAGAGCGGCGCCGGGGTGTCCGTGGCGTCGGCCGGGTCGGGGGCCGACGAGGCGGCCGGCGGCTTGGGCGAGGCGGCCGAGGCTTCGGCCTTGCCGTCGCCGCCCGAACTGCAGGCCGTCAGCGTCAGGGCGGCGGCCAGCAGGACAGCGGCCGCCGCGGAGCGTCGGTACATCAGGTGGCTCCCGTACGTATGAGATGTGCGTGCGGGGCCCGGCCGTCGAAACGGCCGGGCCCCGCACTCCGTCGAGCGGTTACTTCGCGCCGAAGGTGAGGGTCAGCTGCGGCTTGGCGTCCACGGCCGTGGACTCAGAGGACCAGAGCCACAGGGCGTCGCCGCCCGTGCTCGTCAGGCCCAGGCTGTAGCTGGATCCCAGCACCGCGGAGAGCGCGGTGGTGTTCAGCGGGACGCTCTGCACCGCCGTCCCCTCGGGCACGCCCGCGAAGGAGCCGAGCGGGGTGGTGCCCAGGGTGGGCTTGGTGTTGAAGGTCGTGCCCGCACCGCTCCAGGTACCGGTGACCGGAACCACGGAGACGGTGTCGATGGTGCCGGCACTCGTCGAGGTGGTGGTCTTGATCTGGAGGGACGCGGACTTCAGCACCGTACCGGCCGGGGCGGCCGGGATGTCGAAGCGCAGGTACGTCTCGTAGGCCGCGGTGCCGCGGACGGCCAGCGAGGTGGACGCGCCGTAGGCGGTGCTGGGGGCGCCCTGGTTGATGTAGGTGTCCTCGGTCGCGGTGACCTTGGAGACGGTGTCGGTGGCGGCCTTCGCCAGGTTGTAGTGGTTCTTGACCTGGGCCTCGGTCAGCACCTTCGGGTAGACGGCCGTCTCGTCGATCTGGCCGGCGAAGAAGTTGCTGGTCGGCCGGGAGGCCCAGCCGGCGAGGTTGTCGCCGCCGACGTGCCAGTAGCCCTCGATCTGCTGGGAGCCGGTGACGTTGAGGGTGCCCTTGGACTGGCCGTCCACGTACAGCGCCATGCCGGCGGGGCCCTGGGTGGCGACGACGTGGTGCCACTTGTTGTCGTTGAACGTGTCGAACAGACCGGTGGAGACGGTCTTCGCCGAGCCCGGGTTGACCCCGAAGAAGATCCGCCCGGTGTTGGTCATGTAGATGTTCTTGTCGTAATTGTTGCTGTTGCGGTCCTGGTTGTTGCCGAACCCGATCAGCTTGCCGCCGCGCGTGGTGTTCGTCTTGAACCAGGTCTCCAGCGTGTAGCTGCTGCCGACCGTCTGGCGGTGGTCGCTGTACACCTGCTGGCTGGTGCCGTTGAAGCCCATGGCCGTGCTGGCGCCGGTGAGCGCTCCGGGGGTCTGGCGCAGCGCCGGGGCGTTGAGCTGGATGCCACTGGTGTTGCCGGAGACCGAGGAGTCGGCCACGTACGGGCTGACCACGTCGTCGTAGCGCCAGTACAGGTTGGCGCCGTCCTCGCGGACCTGGTGGGGGTACGCGGTGACCGAGGTCGGGACCGCGACCGAGACGGTGGCCGACAGGGCGCTGGTGTTGCCCGCCGCGTCGGTGGCCGTGACCCGGTAGCTGTAGGAGGCGCCGGCCTTGACCGTGGCGTCCGTCCAGGAGGCCTGCTGGCGCAGCCACTCCAGGGAGTTCGCGCTGACGGTGGCGATCGGGGTCGCGGAGCCGTTGCGGTAGATGCGGTAGGTCAGCTTGTTGTCGTCCGCGTCGTAGCTGGCGCGCCAGCGGACCTGGACCTCGCCGGGCTTGACGCTGGAGACGCTGGCGACCGGGGTGGTCGGGGCGCCGACGTCGCCGGTGGAGGCGAAGCGGGTCAGTGCCTGCTGGGCCTTGCCGTTGATGAGGGTGAACTCACCGCCGACCCACATGTACTTGGTGGTGTTCTTCTCCGCGACGGCCATCACGCGCGGGCCGATGCCCTCGCCGAGGCCGTCGTTGGCGGTGGGGTGCCAGCCGAGCTTCGCCGGGCTGCGCACGAAGCCGTTCACGGCCGCGGGGGCGTCGAGGCCGCCGTTGCCCCAGTCGGTCAGCTGCGCCAGCAGGAAGTGGCGCTTGCCGTCGGGGAACTGGCCCTCGGAGGTGCAGTTGTGCGCGTGCGAGGAGCTGTAGAGGACTCCGTCGTACGGCAGCACCCACTGGGTCGCGCCCAGGCACTGGTCGCGCCACTTCTCGCTGAAGTCGGGGGCGAGGGCGACGCGGCCGTCGAAGCCGCCCGTGCCCTCGGCGCCGGTGTAGTAGCCCGTGGCGTCGGCCGCGATGGACTTGATGACCGACATCGAGGGGATGGTGCCGTACGTCTTGGCGACGGCGCCGGTGGTGGCGTTGACGACGGCGAGCGCGTGGCTCTGGGAGCCGTTGACGGTGAAGAAGTCACCGCCGAGCAGGATGTTCTTGCCGTCGTTGCTGAGCTGGAGCGCACGGCCGGGCTCGTCGG
Organism: Streptomyces sp. NBC_00086; assembly: GCF_026343255.1. Taxonomy (NCBI): domain Bacteria; kingdom Bacillati; phylum Actinomycetota; class Actinomycetes; order Kitasatosporales; family Streptomycetaceae; genus Streptomyces; species Streptomyces sp. NBC_00086. The sequence continues at coordinate 2,469,159 of NZ_JAPELZ010000001.1, forward strand.
CGTTGGCGACGAAGGGCTTGACCGCACCGGAGGTGGCGTCGACCGCGGCGAACCGCTCGCGGGGCGCATCCTCGACGGTGCTGAAGTCTCCCGCCGCGTACAGGGTGTCGTCGGAGACGGCGAGCGCGCGCACGGTGGCCGGGAACTTCGGGTCGAAGGAGGCCTTGGGGGCGCAGGTCGCGATGTCGATGGCGGCGACGCTGGAGACCGGGGTTCCGTTGACGGCACCGAAGTAGCCGCCCGCGTAGAGGGTCTTCTTGTCCTTCGAGACGGTGAGCGCGCGCACGGTCGCGCTGCCCTCTCCGACGGTGAAGGAGAGCTTGCAGGAGGTGGGGGCGCCGGTCGCCGCGTCGAGCGCGACGAAGTTGACCGCTTCCTGTTCCGTACCGGCGGCGCCGGCGGGCGGGCGGACGGCGGAGAAGGTGCCGCCCGCGAAGACGGTGCCGTTGGCCTCGGCCATCGCCCAGACGATGCCGTTGGGCTGCCACGTCGGCAGGTCGTCGGCGGTGAAGGCCACCGGCTGCGTGATGGCCGACGCCTCGGGTATCAGCACCAGGCCTATCGCGGTGCCGGCACCGGCCAGTGACAGGGCGAGGGCAGCAGTCAGCCCTCTGGATCTACGCATGAGCCCCCCAGGGCAATCGCCCGGCTTGAATGGCTGGTTCGACAAGTATCAGATCAGCCATATGTACTGGCGCAGACTAGGGCTCACGCGAGGGCCTGGTCACCACGCTCGACCCATTGCTACCAACTTGGAACCAACGGGTCCGGCACGGATGGAGCACTACGGACATACGGCAGTTATGCCCCGGTCACACCCGCCGACAACTGCGCGAACGACCGGGACAGGGCAAATCGTAGGCGAAATATATGGCCTCAGCGGTCGATGCGGACGCTGGCGCCCGCCAGTTGGTCCTCGACCTGCCGGATATCGGAATCCACCATGATCCTGGCCAGTTCGGCCACCAGGACCGTCGGCTTCCAGCCGAGCAGGTCATGGGCCTTGGAGGCGTCGCCGATCAGGGCGTCGACCTCGCTGGGGCGCTCGTACTTGGGGTCGTAGCGCACGTGCTCGTTCCAGTCGAGACCGGCGTGGGTGAAGGAGGCCTCGACGAACTCGCGGACGGTGGCGGCGACGCCGGTGGCCACGACGTAGTCGGTGGGCTCGTCCTGCTGGAGCATCCGCCACATGGCGTCCACGTACTCCGGGGCGTAGCCCCAGTCGCGGACGGCGTCGAGGTTGCCGAGGTAGAGCTTCTCCTGGAGGCCCGCCTTGATCCGGGCGACCGCGCGGGTGATCTTGCGCGTCACGAAGGTCTCGCCGCGGCGCGGGGACTCGTGGTTGAAGAGGATGCCGTTGACGGCGAACATCCCGTACGCCTCGCGGTAGTTCACCGTGGTCCAGTACGCGAACACCTTCGCGGCGCCGTACGGGCTGCGCGGGTGGAACGGGGTGGCCTCGTTCTGCGGGGGCGGGGTGGCGCCGAACATCTCCGAGGAGGAGGCCTGGTAGATGCGGGTGTCCACGCCGCTGGCCCGGATCGCCTCCAGCAGGCGCAGGGCGCCGAGGCCGGTCACGTCGCCGGTGTAGAGCGGGGCGTCGAAGGAGACGCGGACGTGCGACTGGGCGCCGAGGTTGTAGACCTCGTCGGGGCGTATCTCGCGGAGCAGGTTCACCAGGGCCACGCCGTCGGAGAGGTCGGCGTGATGCAGCACGAAGGAACGGTTCGCCGTCTGCGGGTCCTGGTAGATGTGGTCGATCCGCTCCGTGTTGAAGCTGGAGGACCGCCGCACGAGACCGTGCACCGTGTAGCCCTTGGAGAGCAGGAGCTCTGCGAGGTACGAGCCGTCCTGCCCGGTGACGCCGGTGATCAGCGCGGTCTTGCCCATGGGGTCCCCCTGGGGATCGTTGCGGTGCGGTCGTGGCTGCGCCCCGGAGTGCGGGGGCTGCGGTTCGGGGCGGGGCCCCGGGTGTGGCTCGGGGCGCGGCCCCGGATGTGGCCCGGGGTCACGCCTCGTCGTACGGGTCTGCGCGGGCGCGCCCCCAGGGGGCTGGGGACGGGTACCGGATGGGTACCGTACACGTTCCGTCCGGAGCCCCTCCCGCCGGATCGGGCCCCCTCGCCCCCTTGCAGGTCGGTATGTACCGGACTGGCCGGTGCCACCCGAAATCCGCCTGCCCACCGGGACCTCCCGGCGCAGCCGATCCAGCCGTCCGGCGCTTGAGGACCGGGGGCCGGAGCGGGGCGGGGACCGGGCCGGGGCCCGGGGTGTTCAGCACCGGATCGGGGCCGGGGCTCCCCCGTAAAGCCGCGGACAGCGGACTGGCATCATCGGCGGTATGACAAGTTCGCCGTTCCTGCCTCCGAACGCCCGCGTCTTCGTCGCCGGCCACCGCGGCCTCGTGGGGTCCGCGGTCGTCCGCCGGCTCACCGCCGACGGGTACGAGGTGCTCACCCGCGGCCGCGCCGACCTCGATCTGCGCGATGCCGCCGCGACCGCGGCGTACCTGCGGGACGTCCGGCCCGACGCCGTGGTCCTTGCCGCCGCCAAGGTCGGCGGGATCATGGCCAACAGCACGTTCCCGGTGCAGTTCCTGGAGGACAACCTCAAGATCCAGCTGAGCGTCGTCGCCGGGGCGCACGCCGCGGAGGTCGGCCGGCTGCTGTTCCTCGGCTCCTCCTGCATCTACCCCAAGCTGGCCCCGCAGCCCATCAGCGAGGACGCCCTGCTGACCGGCCCGCTGGAGCCGACGAACGAGGCGTACGCCCTGGCGAAGATCGCCGGCATCGTCCAGGTCCAGTCGTACCGCAAGCAGTACGGGGCCTCGTACATCTCCGCCATGCCCACGAACCTCTACGGTCCGGGCGACAACTTCGACCTGGAGTCCTCGCACGTCCTGCCCGCCCTCATCCGCCGCTTCCACGAGGCGACGGCCGAGGGGCGCGAGGAGGTCACGCTGTGGGGATCGGGCACGCCCCGCCGGGAGTTCCTGCACGTGGACGACCTGGCCGCGGCCTGTGCCGTGCTGCTGCGCGAGTACGACGGCGCCGAGCCGGTGAACATCGGCTGCGGCGAGGACCTGACCATCAAGGCCCTCGCGGAGACCGTCGCCGAGGTGACCGGCTTCCGCGGCCGGCTCGCCTGGGACACCTCCAAGCCCGACGGCACGCCCCGCAAGCTGCTGGACGTGACCCGGCTGACCGGGCTCGGCTGGAAGCCCGCGGTCCCGCTGCGCGAGGGCATCGCCTCCACGTACGCCTGGTGGCGCGAGCAGAGCGGTGCGCAGGGCGGCGAGCAGACCCGCGGGCAGAGCTGATCCCAAAGCGAGGTTCCCCGGTGCCTCAGTACGCTCCGCGACCGTCGACCACGGCGCGGAGCGTGCGGCCCATGACGTCGACGTCACTGGTGAACGACCAGTTGTCCACGTACTGCAGGTCGAGCTGGATGGTTTCGTCCCACGAGAGGTCGGAGCGCCCGCTGATCTGCCACAGCCCGGTCATCCCGGGCCGCACCGCGAGCCGGCGCAGTTCGACCTCGTCATACTCGGCCACTTCCTCCGGCAGCGGGGGGCGCGGGCCGACCAGTGACATGTTGCCCGCCACCACGTTGATCAGCTGCGGCAGTTCGTCCATGGACGTGCGGCGCAGCAGCCGGCCCACCCGGGTCACCCGGGGGTCGCGGCGCATCTTGAACATCAGGCCGTCGTTCTCGTTGGCCCCCGACAGCTCGGCCTTGCGCGCGTCGGCGTCCACGACCATCGTGCGGAACTTCCACATGACGAACGGGACCCCGTCGCGGCCTATGCGCCGCTGCCGGTAGAAGGCCGGACCGCGCGAGCCGAAGCGGATCGCCAGGACCATCGCGAGGAAGGCCGGCGACAGCAGGACCAGTCCGATCGCCGCGCCGGCCCGGTCCAGTACCGACTTCAGCATGGGCTGTACGCCCCGGCTCACCGGCGGCGCCACCCGCAGTATGGCCAGGCCGCCCGCGGACAGGGTCTCCAACCGCTTGACGGAGACCTCCACGAGGCCGGGGAAGACGGCCAGGTCGAGCCCGGCGTCGTGCAGGGCCCAGGAGATCCGGCGCAGCCGTTCCCCGGCGAGCCGGGCCCCCGGTGCGACGAGCACCAGGTCGGCGCGGTGGGCGGCGACGGCGCCGAGCACGGCGGTGGAGTCCCCGTTCGGCGTCTGGGCCGTCGTGGAGCCGAGCCGCGCGGCCACGGGCACCCCGTTGTCCATCGAGCCGGGGCCCACCGGGACCACGCCGACCACCACGTACGGGTGGTCGGTGCGCGCGGCGAGGTGCCCGATGACGGACTCCGCGGCATCGGGCTCGCCGACGACCAGCACCCGGCTCACCGCCTGTGCCTCGCGGCGGGCGGCGGAGAGGTGGCGGTACGTCAGCTTGTGGCAGGCGACGGTGACGAGCAGGGCGGGCACGAGCGCGCCCAGGGCGGACAGCCGGGGGGTGTTCTCACCGGTGATCACACGGGCCACGGCGAGTACGCCGATCAGAATCAGCCAGTCGTGTACGACCGGCAGGACTCCCCGGGATTCGCCGAGCGCGCGGCCCGCGTAGCGCCGTCGCATCAGCTGCACGCCGGTCCAGGCCAGGGCCGCGCCGAGGGCGCAGAACAGGGGCCGTGCCTGCTGAGCGGCCTCGAAGACCAGGCCGACGGGGACTCCCGCGCCGATCAGGTCCGCGGCGACCGCTGCGGGCAGGTACCAACGGGCCTTGTCGCCGAGGCCCCGGGCCGGCATCGCCGCTGCCCGGGCCGCTCCGGCCACTCTTTGCACAGGTATATGGACATGCCTCATGGGCCCCCCTGGCACGTGGTCTATGACGGTGGCGCCGGTCCCCGGCTTCCCCAGGCAGTGGACATCAGACGCACCGGGAAACAGTACGACAAACACCCGTACGGTAAATGCCGTTTCCACGAACCGGGCGTCTTGTTGCCCAAGCGTTAGACGCCGGTGGCCCGGATTCCGGCCCTGGGACCCCTCTTTCTCATTCCAAAGTGAATGTTCCGCATACCGGATACGTCTCTTCGGACAACGAACGATTTCCGGCCAACCTTTTGACGCGGCCCTGACATCACGTCGCTCAAGTGGCACTCTTCGACCGTTCTTCGCACCAGCCCGATCTGCCCGGAGGCCCACCCAGCCATCCGGAACCCCCCTTGCAGAAGGAGTCTGCGTTGAGTCCCACCCCCCAGCGGCGTGCCACCACGGCCGGCGCGCTTGTTGCCGCGGCCGCTCTCCTCGCCGTAGGCATCCAGACCGGATCCGCCAACGCCGACGCCACCGCGTCGCAGGTCGGATCGGTCGCCCAGGCCAACCCGGGCGCGGCCAATCTCAAACTCAGCGCTTCGGAGCGTGCGACGCTCCTGGCCGAGGCCAACTCCACCACCGCGCAGGCCGCCAAGGCGCTCAGCCTCGGCAGCGGCGAGAAGCTCGTCGTCCGCGACGTGGTCAAGGACGTGGACGGCACCACCCACACCACCTACGAGCGCACCTACAACGGCATACCGGTGCTCGGCGGTGACCTGACCATCCACGCAAAGGGCGGCGTCACCAAGAGCGTCACCAAGGCCACCAACCACGACCTGAAGGTGGACACCACCGCCACGGTCGCGGTCTCCGCCGCGGAGGGCCAGGCGCTCTCCGCCGCCAAGGCCGAGGGTGCCAAGGACGCCAAGGCCACCAAGGGCGCCCGCAAGGTGATCTGGGCGGCCGAGGGCGCTCCGGTCCTCGCCTTCGAGACCGTCGTCGGCGGCCTGCAGCACGACGGCACGCCCAGCGAGCTGCACGTGGTGACCAACGCCAAGACCGGCGCGAAGATCACCGAGTGGCAGGGCATCGAGACCGGCACCGGCAACACCATGTACAGCGGCCAGGTGACCATCGGGACCGCGCAGTCGGGCAGCAACTACACGCTGACCGACGCCTCGCGCGGCGGCCACAAGACCAACAACCTGAACCGGGCCACCTCCGGCACCGGCACCCTGTTCTCCGGGACGGACGACGTCTGGGGCAACAACCTGCCGGCCAACCTGGAGACGGCCGCCGCCGACGCCCACTACGGCGCGCAGGTGACGTGGGACTACTACAAGAACGTCCACGGCCGCAACGGCCTGCGCAACGACGGGGTCTCCCCGTACAGCCGGGTCCACTACGGCAACAACTACGTGAACGCCTTCTGGGACGACTCCTGCTTCTGCATGACGTACGGCGACGGTGACGGCAATGCCAAGCCGCTCACCTCCACCGACGTGGCAGCGCACGAGATGACGCACGGCCTGACCTCGGTCACCGGCAACATGACGTACAGCGGTGAGCCGGGCGGTCTGAACGAGGCCACCTCCGACATCTTCGCGGCGGCGGTCGAGTTCTACGCCAACAACCCGCAGGACGTCGGCGACTACCTCGTCGGCGAGAAGATCGACATCCGCGGCAACGGCACCCCGCTGCGCTACATGGACAAGCCGAGCAAGGACGGCTCGTCGAAGGACGCGTGGTACTCGGGCATCGGCTCGATCGACGTCCACTACTCCTCGGGCCCGGCCAACCACTGGTACTACCTGGCCTCCGAGGGCTCGGGCGCCAAGGTCGTCAACGGCGTGAGCTACGACTCGCCGACCTCCGACGGCCTGCCGGTCACCGCGATCGGCCGTGACGCCGCGTCCAAGATCTGGTTCCGCGCCCTGACCACCGGTCTGTTCAGGTCGAACACCAACTACGCGGCCGCCCGTACCGCCACCCTGCAGGCCGCTGCCGACCTGTACGGCGCCGGTTCGGCGACGTACACCAACGCCGCTCACGCCTGGGCCGCCATCAACGTCGGCGCCCGCCCCCAGAACGGCGTCTCGGTCACCAGCCCGGGCAACCAGAACACCGTCACGGGCAGCGCCGTCAGCCTGCAGATCCAGGCCACCAGCACCAACCCCGGTGCGCTGACCTACACGGCGACCGGCCTGCCGGCCGGTCTGTCGATCAACTCCTCCAACGGCCTGATCTCCGGTACGGCCTCCACCGCCGGCACGTCCAACGTGACCGTCACGGTGAAGGACTCGGCGAACCAGACCGGGACGGCGGCGTTCACCTGGACGGTCGGCACCACACAGCCGAACGTCTTCGAGAACACCACCGACTACGCGATCGCCGACAACGCGACGGTCGACTCCCCGATCACCGTGAACCGCACGGGCAACGCTCCGACCACCCTCAAGGTGGACCTCAACATCCTCCACACCTACATCGGTGACCTGAAGGTCGACCTCGTCGCCCCCGACGGCACCCTGTACAACCTGCACAACCGCAGTGGCGGCAGTGCGGACAACATCATCAAGGCCGTCACGGTCAACGCCTCCTCCGAGGTGGCCCAGGGCGTCTGGAAGCTGCGTGTCAACGACAACGCGAACCTCGACACCGGCAAGATCGACAGCTGGAAGCTCACCTTCTGACCCCCACCGGGGCCGTGCGTGAACCAGAGCTGAACCGCTAGACCACGGGGCCGCCCGGGAGAAGACCTCCCCGGGCGGCCCTGTTCCATTGGCCCCGGCCACCGGGGTCCACGTACCCCCAGGGCCAGGACCTTCGGCGCCCGCCGGCCGGCCGGGCCGGCGTCATAGTGGAAATCAGCGAACCTACGGAACCGTAGGTTCGGGTGATCCGAGGACGTGACCCATGCCGCAGACCCCCACGACAGCCCCCGCCGCGCAGCACCCCTGGCTGATCCAGGGCGGCATGGGCGTCGGCGTCTCCGGCTGGCGGCTGGCCAAGGCCGTCTCCGGCGAGGGCCAGCTGGGCGTGGTCTCCGGGACGGCCCTGGACGTCGTACTGGCCCGCGTGCTGCAGACCGGCGACCCCGGCGGCCACGCCCGCCGGGCCCTGGCGGCCTTCCCGCTGCCGGAACTGGCCCAGTCCGCCCTCGACCTCTACTTCCGCGAGGAAGGCCTCGCGGACGGCGTGGCGATGCGCACCACCCCGCGACTGCGGGCCACGGGCGGGTCGCAGGCCGAGATCCTCACCGTCCTCGGCAACTTCGTCGAGGTCTGGCTCGCCAAGGAGGGACATGACGGTGTCATCGGCATCAACTACCTGGAGAAGATCCAGCTCGCCACGGCCCCCGCAATGTTCGGCGCGATCCTGGCAGGCGTCGACTACGTGCTCGTGGGCGCGGGAGTCCCCGGTCAGATCCCTGCCCTCGCCTCAAGGCTGGCGCGCTACGAACGCTGCGTGAGCAAGATCCATGTGGAGGGCGACGAGGAGCCCCTGGAGCACCTCTTCGACCCCGCGGCCCTGCTCGCCGGCCACCTGCCCGGCCCGCTGCGCCGCCCCCGCGTGCTGGCCATCGTCTCGCTCCCGGTCCTGGCCACCTACCTGGCCCGGGACGAGATCACCCGCCCCGACGGCTTCGTGATCGAGACCAGCCAGGCCGGCGGCCACAGCGCCCCGCCGCGCGGGCCGATGAAGCTCGACGAGGACGGCGAGCCGGTCTACGGCCCGCGCGACAGCCCCGACCTCGCCAAGATGGCGGCGCTCGGGCTGCCGTTCTGGCTCGCCGGCGGCCAGGCCAGCCCCGAGGCCGTGGCCGGGGCGCTCGCCGAGGGCGCGGCCGGGGTCCAGATCGGCAGCGCGTTCGCCCTGTGCGAGGAGTCGGGGATGGCCCGTCACCTGCGCGAGGAGCTGCTGGGCCGGGCCCACACCGGCACCCTTTCGGTGCGCAACGACCCCGAGGCCTCGCCGACGTCCTTCCCGTTCAAGGTGGCGGACCTGCCGGGGACGGTCTCCGAGCCGGAGGTGTCCGAAGCCCGGCGCCGGGTCTGCGACCTCGGGTTCCTGCGCACCCCCGTACGGGGTCCGCGCGGTCTGGTCTACCGGTGCGCGGCCGAGCCGGTGGCCGCGTACGTCCGCAAGGGCGGCGATGCCGCCGACACCAAGGGCCGCCAGTGCCTGTGCAACGGCCTGCTGGCGACGATCGGACTGGCCCAGCGGCGGCCGCACGGCCGGGTGGAGCCCCCGCTGGTGACGATCGGCAAGGACCTGTCCTTCCTCCCGAAGCTCGCCCCGAACGCCGAGCCCTACACGGCCGCGGACGTGGTGCACTGGCTCGCGGCGGGCGCGGACCGGCCTACGGCCGGCTGAGGAAGCCTGGGAACACGGCGCGAGAAGGGCCCGGCACCCCCGAGCGGGGTGCCGGGCCCTTCCGGCTCGGCGGCCGCGGCGCAGCCGGCGCGGCGGATCAGCTGTCGCCGTGGATCAGCTGTCGCCGTGGATCAGCTGTTGCCATGGATCAGCCGATGGAGCGGAAGACCCGGTCGAGGATGTCCGGCGTGGAGACGTCCGCTCCGGCGGCGCGCCCGCCGATGCTGCGGTCCTCGTCGCCGTCCCAGTCGTCGCGTCCGTCGTGCCGTCCATCGTGGCGGCCGTGGTGGTCCTCTTCGTCGGTCGGCTTGAAGAAGACCGAGCGGACCTCCAGGTCGTCGGCCCGCTCGCCCGGCTCCAGCGTCTCCACGGCGCGGCCGCCGCAGGAGCGGTCCTCGAACAGCACCGCCAGCGAGTCCGTGTCGTTGCGCACCCAGAAGGCCGGGTGGTTCCGGGAGGCGTTCGTCAGCTGGTAGCAGGTGTCGTTGTCGGCGGGCTCGATGCGGCCGTGCCGCGTGTCACCGTCGTCGCTGTACCGGTAGTGCAGCGTGCCGAGGTACTCGCGGTCGTCGTGGTCGTTCGCGTACGACAGCCCGGCGGTCGGCAGGACCAGCGCGAGAGCGCCTACGAGTGCGGTGGCGGTGGTGCGAAGACGCATTGGGGAGTCCGTTCCTCGGGTTCCTCGGGTTCCTCGAATGCCTGGTGCGGTGGGCATCCGCGGGCAGCGTAGGAGCACACGCGCACGCAGAAACGATTCGGCATGGCAGTACGTTCGAAGGTTCACCCTCACGGTCCCCTGGCCGGCGGGGCGGGTGTACGGGCCTTCGCGCGCAGCCCCGTACGCCCGCCCGGGCGGCTCAGACCGCGGCCCGCTCCGCCGGATCGGAGGCCTGACCGGGCACCGGGACCGGGGCCGGCACCGGCACCGGGGCCGCGGCGGCAGGGGCAGTGGTGCCGGCAGCCGGCCGGCGGACCAGCACCACCAGGATCAGCGCCCCCGCGAGGCCCATCGCCCCCGAGGCCCAGAAGGTGTCGCGCAGCCCGTTCGCGAAGGCCGCCTCGACCCACGGCCCGGCCCCCGGGACCGTGTCCAGCAGCCGCGCCGCCCCGCCCCCGGCCAGCGCCGCGGCCGTGCCGTGCGGCTGCCCGGAGCCGGCGAGGCCGTCGGCCAGCCCGGCGTGGAAGACCGCGCCGAGCACCGCGATGCCCAGGGCCATGCCCAGCTGTCGCGCGGTGTTCAGCGCCCCGCCCGCCATGCCCGCCCGGGCCGGGGGCACCGCCCCCATCGCGGCGGCGGCCAGCGCCGGGGAGATCAGTCCGACGCCCAGGCCGGTGACGGCCAGGCCCGGGACCAGCGCCGTCCAGCCGTCGCCCGCGTCCAGCATCCAGCCCTGGAGCAGCGCCCCGGCCGCGATGAGGAACAGCCCGCCGCCGATGGTGATCCGGGGAGAGGCCCCGTGCAGGAGCTTGCCGGAGGCCGCGGAGACGGGGAAGGCGGCCAGGCTCATCGGCAGCAGGGCCAGTCCCGCGCCGACCGGGCCCATGCCCTCGGCGCTCTGGAGCCACAGGGAGACGTACATCAGGTACCCGAAGGCGGCGCCGGACATCAGCAGCGAGGCGGTCATCACGGCGGCGAAGACCGGGCTGCGGAAGAGCGAGAGGTCCAGCATCGGCCGGGAGCCGCGCAGTTCGACGAGGACGAAGGCGGCGAAGGAGGCCGCACCCAGGGCGAACAGGCCGAGGGTGCCGGCGGAGGTCCAGCCGCTCTCGCCGCCGCGGATCAGGGCGTAGGTGACGGCCGCGGCGCCGGCGGTGAAGGTGGCCATCCCGGGCAGGTCCAGGCCCTTGGCGTGCGGATCGCGGGATTCGGTGACGGCCTTGAGGGTGACGTACACGGCGAGGGCGCAGACCGGGAGGTTGACGAAGAAGATCCAGCGCCAGCCGAACTGCTCGGTGAGCAGCCCGCCGAGGATCGGACCGGCCGCGGCGGCCGCTCCGTTGACGGCGCCCCAGACGCCGAAGGCGACGCCCCGGTCGCGGCCCTGGTAGGCGGAGGAGAGCAGGGCCATGGTGGTGGCGAACATCGCGGCGCCGCCGATGCCCTGGACGGCGCGGAAGGCGATGAGCGCGGCCGGGCCCTGGGCCAGTCCGCAGGCGAGGGAGGCGACGGCGAAGAGCGCGAGCCCCCCGAGGTAGACGCGGCGCCGGCCGATCCGGTCGGCGAGCGATCCGGCGCCGAGCAGCAGGGCGGCCAGGGCGAGGGCGTAGACGTCCATGACCCACTGGAGGCCGGAGAAGCCCGTGCTCATGTCGGCGGCCATGTCGGGCAGGGCGACGGTCACGATCGTGACGTCGACCAGGAGCATGAAGGCTCCGAGACACACCGCCGTCAACGGCAGCCATTTGCGCATGGGGGTACTCCTGGGATGTCCGAAGGCAGGGGTGGTGCGGAACCGGGCGGGGGGACCGGGGGCCGCCGGGGTCCGGCGGGGCGCGGCTTCCGCCTCCCACAAGGTTCCAGCCCACCGCGGCCCACCCCCACCCAGCACCCCCTTGCCGGCGGATTTCACCCACAGCCGGGTCTGTGATGATGGAAACCGTGAACGAATCGGAGCTGGATCCGCTCGACCGGTCCCTGGTCCAGGCCCTCACCATCGACGGCCGGGCCCCCTTCAGCCGGCTGGCCGAGGTGCTGGAGGTCTCCGACCAGACCGTCGTACGGCGCTACCGGCGGCTGCGGACCTCCGGGCTGATCCGGGTCGTCGGGCTGCCGCTGGGCAGCCGGGTCGGGCTGTTCGAGTCCTGGCTCCGGGTGCAGTGCGCCCCCGACGCCGCGCTCCCGGTGGCCGAGGCGCTCGCCCGCCGCCCGGACATCGCGTGGGTGACCCTGGGCTCGGGCGGTACCGAGATCCATTGCATGACCCGGGCCCGCACCCGCCAGGACCGGGACGCCCTGCTGCTGGAGAAGCTGCCGCGGACCCGCAGGGTGACCGCGGTGAGCGCCCACACCATCCTGCGGAAGTTCTTCGGCGGGCCCGACGCCTGGGTGGGCCTGGACGTACTGCGCCCCGACCAGACCGCGGCCCTGGAACGGCCCGCCGTGGAACCGGGTCCGCAGCGGTACGCGCTCGACGAGGCGGAGCTGGCCCTGCTCGCGGTGCTGGGCCGGGACGGCCGCGCCGGGTACCCGGAACTGGCGCGTGCCGGCGGTCTGTCGGAGTCCACCGCGCGGCGCAGGCTGGAGCGGCTCCGCGAGGTGGGGGCGGTCTTCTTCGACGTGGAGTTCGTCCCGGCGCTCTTCGGCTACGAGGCGGAGGCGACGATCGTGCTGACCGTTCCGCCCGCCCGGCTGGCGCAGGTGGGGGCGGCGCTGGCGGGCCACCGCGAGGTGGCCTTCGCGGCGGCGGTGACCGGGGCCGCCTCGCTGATGGCGGTGGTGGTGTGCCGGGACACGGACGCGCTGTACACGTACCTGACCGAGCGGATCGGCGCGGTGGACGGGGTGGGGCAGGTGGAGGTGATCCCGGCCCTGCGCAGCATCAAGCGGGCCGGGATGCTGGTGGAGGACGGGCGGCTGGTGGACCCGCCGCCCGCCCCCTGAGCTCTGGCCCCGAACGGCCGGGGCCGTCAGCGCAGCACGACGCCGCTTCCCGCGTCCGGGTCCGTGCCGGTGCCCGTGGCGGGGCCCGCGACCAGGCCCAGTTCGGCCGGGGTCGCCAGCAGCGGGTGCGCCGGCATGATCCGTACGGTGTAGCCGAAGGGTCCCGTACGGTCGAGGGCGAGCGGGCCCTCGTACAGCCAGCGGCCCTCCAGGTCGGGTCCGCCGGCGGGCTTGAGCGGGAAGGCCCGCCCGCCCTGGATCACGTCCTGCGCGTCGACCCGGCCCGCGACGGCCTGTACCTCCACGTCCTCGGGGGCCAGGGCGTCGAGGGAGACCTGCACGCGCAGGGTGAGGGTGGCCCCGAGTTCGGCGGTGCCGCCGACCGGGCCCGCGGTCAGGGCCTCCACGTGCTCGACGGTGACCTGCGGCCAGGCCGCGCGGACCCGCCCCTTCCACCAGGCGAGGTCCCGCGCCGGGTCCGCGGTCAGGGCGCGGTGGGAGAGCGCGGCCGGTGCGTAGAGCCGCTCCACGTACTCCCGCACCATGCGCCCCGCGAGCACCTTGGGCCCCAGGGAGACGAGGGTGCGACGGACCATCTCGATCCACCGCACCGGGAGTCCGGCCTGTCCGGCCCGGTCGTAGAACCGGGGTGCGACCCGGCCCTCGATCAGGTCGTAGAGGGCGTTCGCCTCCAGGTCGTCGCGGCGGTCCTCGTCCGCGCCGAGTCCGTCGGCGGTCGGGATGGCCCAGCCGAAGTCCGGCTCGAACCATTCGTCCCACCAGCCGTCCAGGACGGACAGGTTGAGGCAGCCGTTGAGCGCCGCCTTCATCCCGCTGGTGCCGCAGGCCTCCAGCGGGCGCAGCGGGTTGTTCAGCCAGACGTCGCAGCCCGGGTAGAGCTTCTGGGCCATGGCCATGCCGTAGTCGGGCAGGAACACGATCCGGTGGCGCACGCGGGGGTCGTCCGCGAACCTCACCAGTTCCTGGACGAGCCGCTTCCCGCCGTCGTCGGCCGGGTGCGCCTTGCCCGCGACCACGATCTGCACGGGCCGGTCGGGGTCCAGCAGCAGGCGGCGCAGCCGGTCGGGGTCGCGCAGCATCAGCGTGAGCCGCTTGTAGGACGGCACCCGGCGGGCGAACCCGATGGTCAGCACGTCGGGGTCGAGTACGGAGTCCACCCAGCCGAGCTCGGCGGCGGCGGCCCCGCGCTGGCGCCAGGAGGCGCGCAGGCGGTCCCGTACCTCTTGGACGAGCTGTTCCCGGAGCACCCGGCGCAGGTCCCAGACGTCCTGGTCGGGGATGTCGGCGACGGCGTCCCAGCGCTGCGAGCCGCCGACGGAGAGCGCGTCCTCGGTGCGGCCGGCGCCGATCTGCTTGGCGCCGAGCTTGACGACCTCGGGCGCCACCCAGGTCGGGGCGTGCACGCCGTTGGTCACCGAGGTGATGGGCACGTCGGCGGGGTCGAAGCCCGGCCACAGCCCGGCGAACATCTCGCGGCTGACGGCGCCGTGCAGGGTGGAGACCCCGTTGGCCCGCTGGGCGAGGCGCAGGCCCATCACCGCCATGTTGAACACCCCCGGGTCGCCGCCGGGGTAGGTCTCGGCGCCGAGGGCCAGGATCCGGTCGACGGGTACGCCGGCCAGTTCGCCGCCCTCGCCGAAGTGGCGGGCGACCAGGGCCCGGTCGAAGCGGTCGATGCCGGCGGGGACGGGGGTGTGCGTGGTGAACACGGTGCCGGCCCGGACGGCTTCGACGGCGGCGTCGAAGCCGAGTCCCTGCGCTCCCTCCAGTTCCCTTATGCGCTCCAGTCCCAGGAACCCGGCGTGGCCCTCGTTGGTGTGGAAGACCTCGGGGTCGGGATGGCCGGTGATCCGGCAGTAGGCGCGCACCGCCCGGACCCCGCCGATGCCGAGGAGCATCTCCTGGAGCAGCCGGTGGTCGCTGCCGCCGCCGTAGAGCCGGTCGGTCACCTCGCGGGCCACGGCGTCGTTCTCCTCGACGTCGGAGTCGAGGAGCAGCAGCGGCACCCGGCCGACGCGGGCCTGCCAGACGTGTGCGTGCAGGGCCCGGCCGCCGGGGAGGCTCAGGGACACCCGGGCGGGGGTCCCGTCCTCCTCGCGCACCAGCGCGAGGGGCAGTTCGTTGGGGTCGAGCACCGGGTAGTGCTCCTGCTGCCAGCCGTCCCGGGAGAGGGACTGGCGGAAGTAGCCGTGCCGGTAGAGGAGTCCGACGCCGATGAGGGGGACGCCGAGGTCGCTGGCGGCCTTGAGGTGGTCCCCGGCGAGGATGCCGAGCCCGCCGGAGTACTGGGGCAGGGCGGCGGTGATCCCGAACTCGGGCGAGAAGTAGGCGATGCCGGCGGGCAGGTCTGCGGCGGCCTCGTGGCTCTGGTACCACCTCCCGCCGTGGACGTAGTCATCGAGGTCGGCGGCGGCGACGGCGAGCCGCCTCAGGAACCGCCGGTCCCCGGCGAGCTCGGCGATCCGCGCGGCGGACACGGCGCCGAGCAGCCGGACGGGATCCCCGCCGGCGGCTTGCCAGCCCTCGGGATCGACGGATTGGAAGAGTTCACGGGTCTCGGCGTGCCAGGACCAGCGCAGGTTGCGCGCGAGGTCGGCGAGCGGCGAGAGGGTCTCGGGGAGGACGGGGCGCACGGTGAATCGACGGATAGCCTTCACGCGTTCCACCTTCGCAGGGGATTACGGATCGGAGCGGCCGCACCACGCTGTGCACCGCGAGCGTCACCCTCGGAAGGCTAGCGCCCTCCCCTTCCCCCGACCATGGCGCCTCCAGCGGGCCTCCACCGACTGCGCGCACCTCCGGAGCCGTTGGCACCCCCGGGGTCACGCGGAGCCCGGCCCCGCGTCCACGTTCCATTGCGGCGGGAGTTCGCCGTCGCAGAAGACGCACACGAACCAGTCGTCGCGGACCACGTTGCACGCGCCGCAGGAGGTGCACCGGCGGAAGACCACGGCGTGGGTGAAGGCCGCCGGGTGGCGGATGCCCGCCCGGTCCAGGGCCGCGGCGACGGCCGGCCAGGCCGTCAGGTCGGGGCAGTAGCCGGTGGACAGGTTGCTCACCTCCACGGCGCTCCAGCCGGTCGCCGGATCCCGCGCGAAGCTGATCTCGCCCGCCGCCCGGACGGGGGCGCCGCCCGCGCACGCGACGTGCTCGCTGCGGCGCGGGGCGATCCGCAGCAGGCCCGGGGCGTCCACCACGTAGGTGTGCGGCTCGCCCGGGTCGCCCTCCAGGTCCGCCGCCGTGCGGACGGCCCGCCCGCGCGCTTCGGGCCGTACGGTCTCGGCCAGTTCGGGCGGGCCCGTGTAGCGGAAGAGCGGAGAGGTTGACATCCGTTAGTCCTATCCGAGTTGACGGAGCATCGGCAGGTGTCGGGCCGCGGCGGCCGGGCAGGCGTTCCACTACATACGAGTAGTTAACCGAACACCCGGGTTGGGCCGGGCAGGAGTGGGAAGGGCTCCTCGGGTACAGCGCACGGCGCACCCCGGAACCGCCTCCCCGCCACCCGAGTGAACGCGGACAGGAGCGGCCATGCCCGCAGCCCAGCCGTCTTCCGAGCGGCTAGAAACAGAGCGAACAGAGCGTGCACTACCAGCTGCCTTGCCGGCTGGCCTGTTGTCACCGAGCCCTGCGAACTGCCCCCAGGTGATCCCATCATGATCGGTCGCATTCCCGTGCTGGACGTCCGCCCCGCCGTCGACTGCGGCGTCAGACCCGCCAAGGCGGTCGTGGACGAGGTCTTCGAGATTTCCGCCACCGTGTTCCGCGAGGGGCACGACGCCGTGGCGGCCCATGTCGTGCTCCGAGATCCGAGCGGGCGGCTGCGGCCCCCCGTGCCCCTGTCCGAGCTCGCTCCCGGCACCGACCGGTGGGGGGCGCGGGTGTCCGCCGAGGTCGAGGGGAAGTGGACCTACACCGTCGAGGCGTGGAGCGACCCGGTGGGCACCTGGCGGGCCCACGCGGCGGTGAAGATCCCGGCCGGGATCGACACCGGGCTCACCCTCCTGGAGGGCGCCGAGCTCTACGAGCGGGCCGCCGCCAAGATCCCCAAGCGGGACGGCCGCGAGCACGTGCTGGCCGCCGCCGACGTGATGCGCGACGAGGACCGGCCCGTCGCCGAGCGGTACGCCGCCGCCCTCGGCCCGCGGATCGACGCGCTGCTCGCGAAGCGCCCGCTCCGGGAGCTGGTGACGGCCTCCAAGCCGCTGCCGCTGCTGATCGAGCGCAAGCGGGCCCTCTTCGGGTCCTGGTACGAGATGTTCCCCCGGTCGGAGGGGGCGGTGCTGGAGCCCGGCGGGGCTCCCGTCAGCGGAACCTTCCGCACCGCCGCGGAGCGGCTGCCGGCGGTCGCCGCGATGGGCTTCGACGTGGTGTACCTGCCGCCCATCCACCCGATCGGGAGCACCTACCGCAAGGGCCCGAACAACACGCTGTCCGCCGGGAGTTGGGATCCGGGCGTGCCCTGGGCCATCGGCTCCACCGAGGGCGGCCACGACGCGGTCCACCCGGAGCTCGGCACCCTGGAGGACTTCGACGCCTTCGTCGCCAAGGCCCGCGAGCTGCGCATCGAGGTGGCGCTCGACTTCGCCCTGCAGTGCTCCCCGGACCACCCGTGGGTGGAGAAGCACCCGGAGTGGTTCCGCCACCGCGCCGACGGGACGATCGCGTACGCGGAGAACCCGCCGAAGAAGTACCAGGACATCGTCCCCATCCACTTCGACTCCGACATGGCCGGCATCGTCGAGGAGACGGTGCGGATCCTGCGGCACTGGATGGAGCACGGCGTCCGGATCTTCCGGGTCGACAACCCGCACACCAAGCCGGTGGTCTTCTGGCAGAAGGTGATCGCGGATATCAACAAGTCCGACCCCGACGTGATCTTCCTCGCCGAGGCCTTCACCCGCCCGGCGATGATGCGGGCGCTGGCCGCCGTCGGCTTCCAGCAGTCCTACACGTACTTCACCTGGCGCAACACCAAGGCCGAGCTGACCGAGTACGTGACCGAGCTCGCGGACACCGCCTCCGCCTCCGTCATGCGGCCGAATTTCTTCGTCAACACCCCCGACATCCTGCACGCATACCTTCAGCACGGCGGCCGCCCCGCCTTCGAGATCCGCGCCGTCCTCGCCGCCACGCTCTCCCCCACCTGGGGGGTCTACGCCGGCTACGAGCTCTGCGAGAACACCCCGGTCAAGGAGGGCAGCGAGGAGTACCTGAACTCCGAGAAGTACGAGCTGCGCCCGCGCGACTGGGCCGCCGCCGACCGCGAGGGCCGCTCCATCGCCCCGCTGATCACCTCCCTGAACCGGCTGCGCCGCCGCAACCCGGCGCTCCAGCAGCTGCGCGACATCCATTTCCACCCGACCGACAACGAACAGGTGATCGCCTATTCGAAGCACGCGGGGAGCAATTCCGTACTGGTGGTCGTCAACCTCGATCCGCACCACACCCAGGAGGCGACGGTCTCGTTGGACATGCCGGTACTCGGCCTCGACTGGCACGGGTCCCTCGCGGTGCGCGACGAGCTCACCGGCGAGACCTATCACTGGGGCAGGGCCAACTACGTGCGCCTGGAACCGGGCCGCACGCCCGCGCACGTTCTGGCGGCTCTGCGACCGTCCCCGCCCACCGGAGGGTCACCCATCTCATGATGATCAACGATCCCGTCCCCGACACCTTCGAGGACACCCCCGCCAAGGACCGCGATCCCGACTGGTTCAAGCGGGCGGTCTTCTACGAGGTCCTCGTACGGTCCTTCCACGACAGCAACGGCGACGGCGTGGGTGACCTCAAGGGGCTCACCGCCAAACTGGACTACCTCCAGTGGCTCGGCGTCGACTGCCTGTGGCTCCCGCCGTTCTTCGCCTCCCCCCTGCGCGACGGGGGCTACGACGTCGCCGACTACACCTCAGTGCTGCCCGAATTCGGCGACCTCGCCGACTTCGTGGAGTTCGTGGACGCGGCGCACACCCGCGGCATGCGGGTGATCATCGACTTCGTGATGAACCACACGAGCGATCAGCACGAGTGGTTCCAGCAGTCCCGCAAGGACCCGGACGGGCCCTACGGCGACTACTACATGTGGGCCGACAACGACAAGCAGTTCCAGGACGCCCGCATCATCTTCGTCGACACCGAGACGTCGAACTGGACGTACGACCCGGTCCGCAAGCAGTACTACTGGCACCGGTTCTTCTCCCACCAGCCGGACCTCAACTACGAGAACCCGGCCGTGGTCGAGGAGATCGTCTCCGCGCTGCGCTTCTGGCTCGACCTCGGCATCGACGGCTTCCGCCTCGACGCCGTGCCCTACCTGTACGCCGAGGAGGGCACCAACTGCGAGAACCTGCCGCGCACGCACACCCTCCTCAAGGCGGTCCGCGCCGAGATCGACGCGCACTACCCGGACACGGTGCTGCTCGCCGAGGCCAACCAGTGGCCCGAGGACGTCGTCGACTACTTCGGGGACTTCCAGAAGGGCGGGGACGAGTGCCACATGGCCTTCCACTTCCCCGTCATGCCGCGCATCTTCATGGCGGTGCGAAGAGAGTCCCGCTACCCCGTCTCCGAAATCCTGGCGAAGACCCCGGCGATCCCGGACCGCTGCCAGTGGGGCATCTTCCTGCGCAACCACGACGAGCTCACGCTCGAAATGGTCACGGACGAAGAGCGCGACTACATGTACGCCGAGTACGCCAAGGACCCGCGGATGCGGGCCAACATCGGCATCCGGCGCCGGCTCGCCCCCCTGCTGGACAACGACCGCAACCAGATGGAGCTGTTCACCGCCCTGCTGCTGTCGCTGCCCGGTTCGCCGGTGCTGTACTACGGCGACGAGATCGGCATGGGCGACAACATCTGGCTCGGCGACCGCGACGGCGTGCGCACGCCGATGCAGTGGACCCCGGACCGCAACGCCGGTTTCTCCTCGTGCGATCCGGGCAGGCTGAACCTGCCGGTCATCATGGACCCGGTCCACGGGTACCAGGTGACCAATGTCGAAGCGGCGATGGCATCACCGTCTTCGCTGCTGCACTGGACCCGCCGGATGATCGAGGTCCGCAAGGCCAACCCGGCCTTCGGACTCGGCTCGTACACCGAACTGCCGTCGACCAACCCGGCGGTGCTGGCCTTCCTCCGTGAGTACGGGGACGACCTGGTGCTGTGCGTGCACAACTTCTCGCGCTTCGCGCAGCCCACCGAGCTGGACCTGCGGTCGTTCAACGGGCGGGTCCCGGTGGAACTCACCGGCGACGTCCGCTTCCCGCCGATCGGCGAATGGCCGTACCTGCTGACCCTGGCGGGCCACGGCTTCTACTGGTTCCGCCTGCGCTCGGAGTGAAGACCCGCTCGCGGTGACGACGCACGAGGTGCACGAGGGCGGGCGAATGGGTCAATCGCCCGCCCCTGTACGGACCTTTCTGACCCGACACTCGCTCACACCGGAGAAGCAATCAGCACGATCCGGGACACTCTGCGCATTCTTGACGGCCCGGGGAAAGGACGCGACGCCATGTCGGAGGCTGCATCCGCCCGGGATCGGCTCACCGCCGACCGGGCAACCGGGCTCGGGCTCGGGCTCGGCCCACTGGAGCCGATGCTGCGGGCCTGGCTGCCCGCGCAGCGCTGGTTCGCGGGCAAGGGCCGTGCCATCGGGCGGCTCAGGACCATCTCGGCGGCCGAACTGCTCCCGCCCGGGGCCGCCCCCGGACTGCTGCACCTGCTGCTCGACGTCGACGGGGACTGCTACCAGCTCCTGCTCGGCGTCCGCCCGAGCCCACTGCCGCCGGCCCTGGCGCCCGCGCTGATCGGCCGCGCCGAGCAGGGCCCGTACGCCGGCCAGTCGGTCTACGAAGGGCTGGGCGATCCGCGGCTCGCCTCGCTGCTGCTGGAGCGGCTGCGCTCCCCCGGCACCCTGGGCCCGCTGCGCTTCGACCGGGATCCGGCCGCCGTGATCCCCGAGGCACCCACACCCCGGCCGCTGTCCGGGGAACAGACCAACTCCTCGCTGATCTACGGGGATTCGTACATCCTGAAGATCTTCAGACGGGTCGGCCCCGGGGTGAACCCCGACCTGGAGCTGCCCCGGGCCCTGGCCGCGGCCGGCTGCACCCGGGTGCCCGCGCCGGTCGCCTGGTACGAGGCCGAGCTGCCCGGCTCCGAACCGCTGACCCTGGGCGTGCTCCAGCCGTACCTGCGCGGCTCCGACGACGGCTGGCAGCTCGCGCTGCACCGGCTGCGCACCGGAGCCGACTTCACCGCCGAGGCGCACGCGCTGGGCCGGGCCACCGCCGAGGTGCACAGCGCGCTGGCCGGGGCCCTGCCCACCGTCGCGCTGGGCCCGGAGCAGACGGCCCGCCTCGCCGCCGGGATGACGGCCCGGCTCGCCGCCACCGCCCGCGAGGTACCGGCCCTGCGTCCCTACGAGGCGGGGCTGCGCGGGGCCTTCGACGCGCTGGCCGCCTCCCGCGGGGCCGGGGTGTCCGCCCAGCGGATCCACGGGGACCTGCACCTGGGCCAGACCCTGCGCACCCTGGACGGCAGCTGGGCGCTGATCGACTTCGAGGGCGAGCCGGCCCGGCCGCTGGCCGACCGGCGCCGTCCCGAACCGGCGGTCCGGGACATCGCCGGAATACTGCGCTCCTTCGACTACGCGGCCCGCTCGCACCGGCCGTTCGCCCCCGCCTGGGCGGACGACTGCCGGGCCGCCTTCTGCGAGGGCTACGCCCGCACGACCGGCCGGGACCCGCGCGAGGACCCCGTCCTGCTGCGCGCCTACGAGACCGACAAGGCGGTGTACGAGGCCCGCTACGAGTCCCGGCACCGGCCCGACTGGCTGCACGTGCCGATGGCGGCGATCCGGCGGCTGTCGGAGCCACAGCGTCCCCCCTCCCACCGCACGCATCCCCCCGTCCCCGGATCCACCACCCCCCACCACCCGAAGCCCCCGAGGAGGCCGCTCGCGTGAGCGCCGCACGACAGCCGTCACCGCCCGTCCGCGACGAAGCCCAGACCGCCGTTTCCGGCGCCGCCGGCGCCTCCACCGAAACGGGCGTGAAGAAGCCCCGGGCCCCCAGGGCCCGGAAGGCGGCCCCGCCGCGCGGGGTCCGGCCGGTGCCGGCGCTGGGCGCGCAGGAGCGGGCCCGGCTGCTGGAGGGCCGCCACCACGATCCGCACGCGGTGCTCGGGGCCCGCACCCAGCGGGGCGGGGTGTCCTTCCGGGTGCTGCGTCCGTACGCGAAGGCGGTGACCATCGTCGCCAAGGGGCTGCGGGCCGAGCTCCTGGAAGAGGGCGACGGGCTGTTCGCCGGGCTGCTGCCGCTGACCGGGGTGCCGGACTACCGGCTGCTGGTGACGTACGACAGCGACGAGGTGGAGGTCCACGACCCCTACCGGTTCCTGCCCGCGCTCGGCGAGCTCGACCTGCACCTGATCGGCGAGGGCCGGCACGAGGAGCTGTGGACGGCGCTCGGCTCGGAGCCGATGGAGCACCAGGGCGTGGCGGGCACCCGGTTCACGGTGTGGGCGCCGAACGCGCAGGGGGTCCGGGTCAGCGGGGACTTCTCGTACTGGGACTCGGTCGCCTACCCGATGCGCTCGCTCGGGGCGACCGGCGTGTGGGAGCTGTTCCTGCCCGGCGTCGGCGAGGGCGCCCTGTACAAGTACGACATCACCCGCCCGGACGGCTCGCACACCCTGCGCGCCGACCCGATGGCCAAGCACGCCGAGGTCCCGCCGGCGAACGCCTCGGTGGTGACGGCCTCCTCCTACGTCTGGCAGGACGCCGACTGGATGGCCTCGCGCGGGGAGCGCCCGCCCCACCAGGCCCCCTTCTCGGTGTACGAGCTGCACCTGGCGTCCTGGCGGCCCGGCCTCTCCTACCGCCAGCTGGCCGAGCAGCTCCCGGCGTACGTGACGGAGCTCGGCTTCACGCACGTGGAGCTGATGCCGGTCGCCGAGCACCCCTTCGGCGGCTCCTGGGGCTACCAGGTCACCGGCTTCTTCGCGCCGACCTCGCGGATGGGCACCCCGGACGACTTCCGCTTCCTGGTGGACGCGCTGCACCGGGCCGGGATCGGGGTGATCGTCGACTGGGTGCCGGCGCACTTCCCGCGCGACGACTGGGCGCTCGCCGAGTTCGACGGCCGGCCGCTGTACGAGCACCACGACCCGCAGCGGGCCGCGCACCCGGACTGGGGGACGCTGGAGTTCGACTACGGGCGCCGGGAGGTCCGCAACTTCCTCGTGGCCAACGCCGTGTACTGGTGCCAGGAGTTCCACGTGGACGGGCTGCGCGTGGACGCGGTGGCCTCGATGCTCTACCTCGACTACTCGCGCAAGGACGGCGAGTGGACGCCCAACGAGCACGGCGGGCGGGAGAACCTGGACGCGATGGCCTTCCTCCAGGAGATGAACGCCACCGTCTACCGGCGCTGCCCGGGCGTGGTGACGATCGCCGAGGAGTCCACGGCGTGGCCGGGCGTCACCCAGCCCACCGACGCGGGCGGGCTCGGCTTCGGCCTGAAGTGGAACATGGGCTGGATGCACGACACCCTGCGCTACGCGTCGAAGGAGTCGGTGCACCGCAAGTACCACCACCACGACATGACCTTCGGGATGGTCTACGCGTTCAGCGAGAACTACGTGCTGCCGATCTCCCACGACGAGGTGGTGCACGGCAAGGGCTCGCTGGTGTCGAAGATGCCCGGAGACTGGTGGCAGCAGCGGGCGGCGCACCGGGCGTACCTGGGCTTCATGTGGGCCCACCCGGGCAAGCAGCTGCTCTTCATGGGGCAGGAGTTCGCGCAGGGTTCGGAGTGGTCCGAGACGTACGGCCCCGACTGGTGGCTGCTGGACTCCTCGTACGCGGCGGCCGGTGACCACCGGGGCGTACGCAGCCTCGTGGGCGACCTGAACCGCACCTACCGGGCGGCTCCGGCCCTGTGGGAGCGGGACACGGTGCCGGAGGGGTTCGCGTGGGTGGAGGCGGACGCGGCGGAGGACAACGTCTTCGCCTTCCTCCGCTTCGCGCAGGACGGCTCGCAGCTGCTGTGCGTCTCGAACTTCTCGCCGGTGGTCCGGCACGGGTACCGGATCGGCGTCCCGGAGGAGGTCCCGCTGTGGCGGGAGGTCCTCAACACCGACCAGCAGCTCTACGGCGGCAGCGGCGTCCACCACACCCAGCCCCTGCGCCCCGAACCGGTCCCCGCCCAGGGCCGCGCGGCGAGCCTGCGCCTGACCCTCCCGCCCCTGGCGACGGTCTGGCTCGGTCCGATGCCGCGGCGGTAGCCGCCGGGATTCTTCCGGCCCCCGGAGAGGGGGTCGCGGAGGCCCTCGCCACCCCCGTGAGCGAGGGCCTCCGCCTCATGGAGCACGGAGCGGTCCGGTGGCCGGTTCGGGTCCTTCCGCTCCTGTGAGAGGGATCACGCACAGGGCTATCGCCGGGGGCGGCCGGAACCGTACGCTGGGAAGTGGATCACCTGCGCGTGACAGATCGATCCGATTACCGGACAGTCGCAGGGAAAACCGTCCAAACTCCTTTACTCCGTAGGACGTTCCTACGAGTTATGGGCTTGTTTGATTGGTCTGTAGTCGCCGAGCCTCGGCCACTCCTACGGTGTGCCATGTGCACTCCAGCCCCCCTTTCAATGCCCCCGCCGCGCGTCGTCTCCGCGCTGCCCTGGGCATGGCTCCCGGTCATGTCGCCTATGGCCTGCGCGCCCAGTACGGACTGCTCGTCACTCCCGAGACCGTGATGGCGTGGGAGCGTGGCGAGATTTCGCCCACCTCCCCCGAGGTCACCGCTCTGGCCGGCGTGCTCTGGTGTTCCCCCGGCGAGCTGCTCGCGGAGCCCGTCACCCTGCGGGAGCACCGCATCGCCCGGGGCCTGGCCGCCGATGACCTGGCCCGCCGGGTCGGGGTGGAGGCGGGTGCGTACCAGAAGATGGAGGACACCGGCCGCTGGAAGGGCAACGAGCGGCAGTCCGCCGCGCTGGCGACGGCCCTGGGGCTGACGCTGGCCCAGTTCGTGACGGCGACCGGCAAGCACGAGGAGCTGGCCGAGCTGCTGCGCAGCGCGGTGACCACGCGCTGGCAGGCGTACGCGAAGCCGCTGTCCAAGCTGCTTCCGGTGCCCAAGGCGCACCTGGAGCGGGTGCTGGAGCAGCTGCACGCCGAGTACCAGTCGCGGATGGTGGCGACCCTGAGCTGGGGCACGGGTCAGGGCGAGGCCGGCAGCGGCGACTCGGGACGTGAGTACCTCAGCGACATCGTGGAGCGGTTCTGGTACCTCGCGGGGGGTGCGTCGTAGGACACATTCCGCCCGCGGGCTCCCTACGGGAAAGGCCCCGACCGCCGTCCGGACGAGGACGCGGTCGGGGCCTTTCGGCGCTCGAAGTCGGGGCGGGGGTCCCGCCCCCGGGGCCGGTCGGCGGCGATGCCGGCCGGGCCTTTCGGCGGCCGGACCGGTGACGGAAGTCCCGGCCGCCGGGACGGTCAGAAGACGGACTCGGCCTCGTACATGCGCTCCTCGGGGACGGTCTTCAGCTCGGTGACGGCGTCGGCCAGCGGGGCCATGACGATGTCGGTGCCGCGCAGGGCGGTCATGTTGCCGAAGTCGCCGCGGTGGACGCCCTCGACCGCGTGCCAGCCGAAGCGGGTCGCGAGGACGCGGTCGTAGGCGGTGGGGGTGCCGCCGCGCTGGACGTGACCGAGGATGACCGGGCGGGCTTCCTTGCCCAGGCGCCGCTCCAGCTCGACGGCGAGGCGGTTGCCGATGCCGGCGAAGCGCTCGTGGCCGTACTGGTCGATCGCGCCCTTCTCGTACGGCATGGAGCCCTCGCCGGGGTGCGCGCCCTCGGCCACGCAGATGACGGCGAACTTCTTGCCGCGGGCGAACCGTTCCTCCACCATCTTGACCAGGGCGTCCACCTCGAAGGGGCGCTCCGGCAGGCAGATGCCGTGGGCGCCGCCGGCCATGCCCGATTCCAGGGCGATCCAGCCCGCGTGCCGGCCCATGACCTCGACGACCATGACGCGCTGGTGCGATTCGGCGGTGGTCTTGAGGCGGTCGATGGCCTCCGTGGCGACCATGACGGCGGTGTCGAAGCCGAAGGTGCGGTCGGTGGAGGAGATGTCGTTGTCGATGGTCTTCGGGACGCCGACGACCGGCATGCCGGCGTCCGACAGCATCCGGGCGGCCGTCAGGGTGCCCTCGCCGCCGATCGGGATCAGGGCGTCGATGCCGTAGCGCTTGGCCAGTTCGGCGGCGTTCTCGGCCGCTTCGTGGAGGCGTGCGCGCTCCATGCGGGCCGATCCGAGGATCGTGCCGCCGCGGGCGAGGATGCCGCTGACGGCGTTGATGTCGAGGGGGCGGTAGTTGCCGTCGAGGAGGCCCTTGAAGCCGTCCTCGAAGCCGATGACCTCGTCCCCGTGCCCGACCACGGCGCGGTGTACGACCGACCGGATGACAGCGTTGAGGCCCGGGCAGTCGCCGCCTGCGGTGAGAACTCCGATACGCATCGTGCTGTGTCTCCTGCTCCTGGTCGTACCTGGCCGTTCGCGTGCGGGCGTCCAGCCGACGACGTACATATGAGGTGCCTTATGAAGGGCGTATTGGTGAAGCCTGTCCGATTGTTCCATGGGCCCCGGGTGGAGCGCGCTCCGTGGCACTGCGCCCGCGGGGTGCCCCCAGGGCCTTTCGACCCCCTCGGACAGGCCCTTCTCCCGGCGGGCGACCTACGGAATCACAGGGGTATTGTCAAGAGGTCAACCCCATATTTACTGGGACAACCGAGTCGAATTGGGACGGAGAGCACGCGTGACGCGCAGCGTGTACGTGACGGGTATCGAGCGGGGGGACGGCCGCCAGGTCGTCGAGCTGGGCATCATGGAGCTCCTGACCCGCCAGACCGGCCGGGTCGGCGTGTACCGCCCCCTGCTGCACGACGGGCCCGACCGGCTCTTCGACCTGCTCAAGGGCCGGTACCGGATCGAGCAGGACGCCTCGACGGCCTACGGCATGGAGTACCACGAGGCCTCCGCCATCCTGGCCGAGAAGGGCACCGACGAACTGGTCTCCCAGCTCGTGGGCCGCTATCACAAGGTGGCCCGCGACTACGAGGTCATGCTGGTCCTCGGCACCGACTACGCCGACACCAACCTCCCGGACGAGTTGGCGCTCAACGCCCGCCTCGCCAACGAGCTGGGCGCACTGGTCATCCCCGTCGTGGGCGGCACCAAGCACCCCGCCGAGGCCGTGCGCGCCGAGACCCGCAACGCCTACCGCGCGTACGAGAGCCTGGGCTGCCACGTGGGCGCGATGGTCGTCAACCGGGTGGCCCCCGAGGACCGCGACGCGATAGCCGAGCGCCTGGCCGCCAGACTCCCCGTGCCCTGCTACGTCCTGCCGGACGACAAGCACCTGTCCGCCCCGACGGTCGCCCAGATCACCCGGGCGCTCGGCGGCGAGGTCCTCCTCGGCGACGAGGCCGGACTGGCCCGCGACGCCCTGGACTTCGTCTTCGGCGGGGCCATGCTGCCCAACTTCCTCAACGCCCTGACCCCCGGCTGCCTGGTCGTCACCCCCGGGGACCGCTCCGACCTGGTCATCGGCGCGCTCGCCGCGCACACCTCCGGCACCCCGCCGATCGCCGGCGTGCTGCTGACGCTGAACGAGCGCCCGGGCAAGGACATCCTGACGCTGGCCTCCAAGCTGGCGCCGGGCACCCCGGTGGTCTCGGTGGCGGGCAACAGCTTCCCGACGGCCGCCGAACTCTTCGCGCTGCAGAGCCGGCTGAACTCCGCGACCCCGCGCAAGCTGGAGACCGCGCTCGGCCTGTTCGAGCGCCACGTGAACACCGCCGAGCTGCGCGAGGTGCTCTCGGTGGCCCGCTCCGAGCGGGTCACCCCGATGATGTTCGAGAACCAGCTGCTGGAGCAGGCCCGGGCCGAGCGCCGCCGCGTGGTCCTCCCCGAGGGCACCGAGGAGCGCGTGCTGCGCGCCGCGGACGTGGTGCTGCGCCGCGGGGTCTGCGACCTCACCCTGCTGGGCGAGGAGCAGGCGATCCTGAAGAAGGCCGCCGACCTGGGCATCGACATCTCGGCCGCCCAGCTCATCGACCCGGCCACCTCCCCGCTGCGGGAACGGTTCGCCGAGTACTACGCCAAGGCCCGCGCCCACAAGGGCATGACGGTCGAGCTGGCCCACGACGTGGTCACCGACGTCAACTACTTCGGCACCCTGATGGTCCAGGAGGGCCTCGCCGACGGCATGGTCTCCGGTTCGGTGCACTCCACCGCCGCCACCATCCGCCCGGCCTTCGAGATCATCAAGACCAAGCCCGACGCGTCCATCGTCTCCTCGGTCTTCTTCATGTGCCTGGCCGACAGGGTCCTCGCGTACGGCGACTGCGCCGTGAACCCGGACCCCAACGCCGAGCAGCTCGCCGACATCGCCGTCCAGTCGGCCACCACCGCCGCCGCGTTCGGCCTGGAGCCGCGGATCGCGATGCTCTCGTACTCCACCGGCACCTCCGGCACGGGCGCGGACGTGGACAAGGTCCGCAAGGCCACCGAGATCGTCCGCGCGCTCCGTCCCGACCTGCTGATCGAGGGGCCGATCCAGTACGACGCCGCCGTGGAGCCCTCGGTCGCCGCGACCAAGCTGCCCGAGTCCGAGGTGGCCGGCCGCGCGACGGTGCTGATCTTCCCGGACCTCAACACCGGCAACAACACGTACAAGGCCGTGCAGCGCTCGGCCGGCGCCGTGGCGGTCGGCCCGGTGCTGCAGGGTCTGCGCAAGCCCGTCAACGACCTCTCGCGCGGCGCCCTGGTCCAGGACATCGTCACCACCGTGGCCATCACCGCGATCCAGGCGCAGTCCCAGCCCGTGGCCGGCTGAGCCCGTGGCCGCTGAGCCCGTGGCCGGCTGAGCCCTCCCCCACCGAGACCCCACCGCAAAGGAAAGACCCTCACCGTGACCGCATCGCGCGTACTCGTCCTCAACTCCGGCTCCTCGTCGGTGAAGTACCAGCTGCTCGACATGGCGGACTCCTCCCGCCTGGCGGTCGGCCTGGTGGAGCGCATCGGCGAGGAGACCTCCCGGCTCAGTCACGAGCCGCTGACCGGGCCGGGGGCCGCGGGCGGCAAGCGCGTGACGAACGGTCCGATCGCCGACCACGGGGCGGCGCTGCGGGCCGTCGCGGCGGAGCTCGCCGCCGACGGGCTGGGCCTGGACTCGCCCGAGCTGGCGGCCGTGGGCCACCGGGTGGTGCACGGCGGGACGAAGTTCACGCACCCGACGCTGATCGACGACGCGGTCCTGGCCGAGATCCGCGCCCTGATCCCGCTCGCCCCGCTGCACAACCCGGCGAACGTGACCGGCATCGAGGTGGCGCGGGAGCTGCGCCCCGACCTGCCGCAGGTCGCCGTCTTCGACACGGCCTTCCACTCGACCATGCCGGAGCACGTGGCGCGGTACGCGATCGACGCCGCGACGGCCGACAAGTACTCCATCCGGCGGTACGGGTTCCACGGCACCTCGCACGCCTACGTCGCCCGGGCCACGGCCCGCCTCCTCGGCAAGGCCGAGGAGGACGTGAACGTGATCGTGCTCCACCTGGGCAACGGCGCCTCGGCCTCGGCCGTGCACGGCGGGGTGTGCGTGGAGACCTCCATGGGGCTGACCCCGCTGGAGGGCCTGGTCATGGGCACCCGCTCGGGCGATCTGGACCCGGCCGTCGTCTTCCACCTGGCCCGGGTCGGGGGCATGTCCATCGACGAGATCGACTCGCTGCTCAACAAGAAGAGCGGTCTGCTGGGTCTGTGCGGCGACAACGACATGCGCGAGGTCCAGCGGCGGGCGGCGGAGGGCGACGCCTCCGCCCGGCTGGCGCTGGCCTCGTACATCCACCGTCTGAAGAAGTACATCGGCGCCTACTCGGCGGTACTCGGCCGGGTGGACGCGGTGGCCTTCACCGCGGGCGTGGGCGAGAACTCCTCCGACATCCGGGAGATGGCCCTGGCCGGTCTGGCCGAACTGGGCCTGGCGCTCGACCTGGAGGCGAACTCGGTACGGTCCTCCGAGCCGCGCCTGGTGTCCGCGGAATACGCCCGGGTGGCCGTGGCCGTGGTCCCGACGGACGAGGAACTGGAGATCGCCAGCCAGACGTACGCGCTGGTTACCCGGTAGTCACTTTGGACTTTCCGCCAGACGGAATATTCCGCTACGAAACAAACCGATAGGATCCGCTCCATGCGCCGTTCCAAAATCGTCTGCACGCTGGGCCCCGCCGTCGACTCTTACGAGCAGCTGAAAGCTCTCGTAGAGGCCGGTATGAACGTGGCCCGATTCAACTTCAGCCACGGCTCCCAGGCAGAACACCAGGAGCGGTACGACCGCGTCCGGAAGGTCTCCGAGGACACCGGGCGTGCCGTCGGCGTC
Source organism: Streptomyces sp. NBC_00086 (assembly GCF_026343255.1). Lineage (NCBI taxonomy): Bacteria > Bacillati > Actinomycetota > Actinomycetes > Kitasatosporales > Streptomycetaceae > Streptomyces > Streptomyces sp. NBC_00086. Next base: position 2,499,370 of record NZ_JAPELZ010000001.1, read on the forward strand.
CTCGCCGACCTCCAGGGCCCGAAGATCCGCCTGGAGACCTTCGCCGAGGGTCCCGTCGAGCTCGTCCGCGGTGACGAGTTCACCATCACCACCGAAGACGTCCCGGGTGACAAGTCGATCTGCGGCACGACCTACAAGGGTCTGCCGGGCGACGTCTCCAAGGGCGACCAGGTCCTGATCAACGACGGCAACGTCGAGCTCCGGGTGACCGAGGTCGAGGGCCCCCGGGTCAAGACCATCGTCATCGAGGGCGGTGTCATCTCGGACCACAAGGGCATCAACCTGCCGGGTGCCGCCGTCAACGTCCCCGCCCTGTCGGAAAAGGACATCGACGACCTGCGCTTCGCGCTGCGGATGGGCTGCGACATGGTCGCCCTCTCCTTCGTGCGTGACGCCAACGACGTCAAGGACGTCCACAAGGTCATGGACGAGGAGGGCCGCCGGGTCCCCGTCATCGCCAAGGTCGAGAAGCCGCAGGCCGTCGCCAACATGGAGGGCGTCGTCGCGGCCTTCGACGCGGTCATGGTCGCCCGTGGCGACCTCGCCGTCGAGTACCCGCTCGAAAAGGTCCCGATGGTGCAGAAGCGCCTCGTGGAGATGTGCCGCCGCAACGCCAAGCCGGTGATCGTCGCGACCCAGATGATGGAGTCGATGATCACCAACTCGCGCCCGACGCGCGCGGAGGCCTCCGACGTCGCCAACGCGATCCTCGACGGTGCGGACGCGGTCATGCTGTCCGCCGAGTCCTCGGTCGGCGCCTACCCGATCGAGACCGTCAAGACGATGTCGAGGATCGTCGAGGCGGCCGAGGAGGAGCTCCTGTCCAAGGGCCTGCAGCCGCTGGTCCCGGGCAAGAAGCCCCGTACCCAGGGCGGCTCCGTCGCCCGCGCGGCCTGCGAGATCGCGGACTTCCTGGACGGCAAGGCCCTGGTCGCCTTCACCCACTCCGGTGACACCGCCCGCCGCCTGTCGCGTTACCGCACGAACCAGCCGATCCTGGCCTTCACCACCGACGAGGGCACCCGCAACCAGCTCACGCTGAGCTGGGGCGTCGAGTCCTACGTCGTCCCGCACGTGGACAACACTGACTCCATGGTCGACCTGGTGGACGTGGAGATGCTCAAGCTCAAGCGGTACAACAAGGGCGACACCATGATCATCACCGCCGGCTCGCCCCCCGGCGTCCCGGGCACGACCAACATGGTCCGGGTCCACCACCTGGGCAGCGGCGCCCGCGACTGATCTCGCACCGCCGCACCGCTCCACACGTAAGACTCTGCCGCACAGAGACCGAGGGCGGCACCCCGATCCGATGAGGATCCGGGTGCCGCCCTCGGTGCGTGCGGCCGCGCGAGGCCGTACGCGTCTACTCCGCCGGGCCGATGTAGTTCTTGAGGCCCGGGACGGTCAGGGTGCCGCCGAACTGGCCGGCCTGGACGACCGTGACGTTCGTGAAGAACGCGAACGGGACGTTCAGGGGCGGCGGGCTCTTCGGCGTGAACTCGATCGGGATCAGCCCGAAGAGGTTGCCCTTGAGGCTCTCGGTGTACATCGTCACCTTGGCCCCGCGGATCTTCGAGGTGGAGCCCGGACGGGACTTCAGGTGGGCGACCTGCGCGCCCTTGCCCACCGTCTGGTAGAGGTCCTTGATGTCCAGCGAGTCCGCCGTGAACTTCAGGACGGTCTTGGTCTTGCCGCCCGCCGTCTTCACCTCGACGATGCCCTCGTAGTCGAGGCCGTAGAGGGTCAGCAGCGAGCTGTCCAGGTACCAGGGCTCGTCCGGGAGCAGCGGGATGCCCTGCTCCAGTTCGGCGGCGGCCAGGGCCTTGGCGTCGTAGGTCGGGCAGGGGAAGGGTTCCTTCCCGTTCTTGCCCTTGCCGCTCTTGCCGCCCTCCGTGGCCGTTTCCGGCTTCGGCTTCGCCTTGCCCGTCTCGTCCTTGGGGGTGGTCGCGGTGCCCTTGACCTCCTCGGAGAGCTCCGAGACCGTGACGCCTGCCGTCTTGGCGGCATCGCGGATCGCGGCCGCCGCCGGGTCCGGCGCGGTGGTCGCGGTGGCGGTCGGGGTCGGGGTCGGCGCCGCCGTGGCACCCCTGAGGGGCTTGCCGAGCTCGTCGACCAGACCCTTGATCGCCTCGCCGACACCGAGCGGGTCCAGCGGGTTCGTCGTCTTGGCCGGAGGGACCGCCGCCGGCATGACGCCGGGCTTCGCGGCGGACTGCGACGCCGACGGGCTCGCGCTCGGCGAAGGCACCGCCGTAGGCGACTTGCCCGGTGCGGGCGTCGTCTGCGGAGCCGTGGACGGGGTGGTCTTCGCAGGCTTCTTCGACGGCGACGGGGAAGCCGACTCCGCGGGCTCGTCGGACCGCGTCACGCACGGACCGGGCGCGAAGGGGATGTCCTTGTCGTCGGCCACGGCCAGCTTCGGCGCCATGCTCATGCCGACGAAGACCGCGGTCGGCATGGCGGCCAGCGCCATCGTCTTGCCGACGGGTATCTGGATCTTGGTCAGCAGCGACTTCCTGGGCGCCGCGTGGCGCGGGCCCTTCCTCTCACGGGACTCCGCACCCGGAGCCTCGCCCCGTTGCGTTTGTTCACCCCGCACTGTTCCTCCCGCCATCGGCGTGGGCAGTCGTCTCGCTCGCGTATGCCGTCGTTTCCGTTTCGCGCTGTCCCGGGACCCCGTGGGGGCCCGCCATCGCCTCGGCCTTGCCCAGGTTCACGGTGTGTGCCGGGTCTCTGGTGTCCCTCAGGTCGGTCTCGTCCGCCGGCTTGCCCGGCACCCACGACAGCGCGAGGCCTCCGCCGGTCAGGGCGAGGATGATGCCCAGACCGAATCCGCCGAGGTTCGACACCGGGATGGACACCAGTCCGAGCAGGATCGAGGCGACGCCCGCGAAGATCCGTACGCCCTGCTGGAACCAGAGCGTCAGCCCCAGCGTGACCAGGAGGACACCGATGATCAGCGAACCGGCGCCGGTCGTCGTCGCCATGGCGAGGGTGACGTTGCCGAGACGGACGTCCCCGTACGGGAAGTAGAGGATCGGAGCACCGCTGAGGAGCGTGAACAGACCTGCCCAGAAGGGGCGGTGACCGCTCCACGCGTGGAAGCGGTAGTACACCGCGGTAAGCCAGGCGTCGTCTTCGGCGCGCACGTAAACCGGGGCCTGGGGGTTCATGGACAACAGCTCCCTGGAAACGGGTGGTACTGAGAACTATGTGGAGCCCGGACGGGCGGGCGACGGCGACGGCTGCCGACACCGCCCGCCCGTCCGGTTATGCACCGGGAACGACTACTTCTCGTCCTAGTAGCAGGGCTGGTCGCCACCGAGGAGGCGCAGCTTGAGGTCGGGCAGCTTGAAGGTGCCCGCCGTCGTCGCCCACGCCTTCTGGCGCACGTTGGACAGCACCGCGCGGTCCGCACGCTGCGAGAACGCGTACTTGTTGGCGACCGTGCCGGCCTGCGGCTTGGTCTTGTGGGACGCGTCGCCGACCGCGACACCGATGTCCAGGTTGGTGAACTCGGCGTCGGTGTCGAGCTCCGCAACATCCAGGTAGATGTTGTCGGCCACCGCGGGCTTGCCCGCCTTGGTGCCCGTCGTCAGCTTCAGCGTGATGTTGCCGAGCGGCGTCGGGGTGACCAGCGACTGGCACATGTTGGTGATCTCGGCGTGGCTGAACCCGGAGATGGTGACCGGGTGGTGCGCCGCCGTGCCGTCGAGGTTGTGGCCCTCGGCGACGCCGCCGTACTGGATCAGGTCCTTGCCGTCGAGCTTGTCGGCAGAAACCTTGAAGTCCTGGCCCGAGACGCTGAAGGACGCCGCGAGGGCACCCTGCGCCAGACCCACTCCGACCGCCGCCGTGGCAGCGATGCTCGGCACCATGACGAGCGCGAAGCGCTTCCATCTGGTCCCGCCACGAATCTGGGAAATCATGTTCGTTCCTCCTTCTCGGACGTACATCTCCGGTCCGGGCGGTGCCCGTCCTGGGATGGGAGAAGTGCTACGTCCTCGGGAAGGAGCGCGAGCGGCCGAGCCGCGGCAATGCCGCGTCCGTACACCGGCGTTCACCCCCGAGCGACAACCACTTGGCCACGCGTTCGCGCAACCTGGAGGACAGGCCCCGCCATGTGACGGAGACCCCCCTGTCCCACGGCCGGTGCCACTGCCACCGGCCGGCCCGGTGGGGACCCTCCACCGCGGCTCCGGATGAGCGGCTCTGCGGGAAGGACCGAGCGTCGCCGATCGTGGTCCATTCACGGCCGGGGCACAAGGGGGTTCGTTACTGGCGGGTAACGGCCAGATAACCTGAGGGAGTCCCCCTCCTGTCGGGCGGCAACACAGGGTGTCACCCAGGGCCACGACAGACCGGGGGAAGAGTGAACACACCGGACAGTTCACGGGGTTCGATTTACTGCGAGTAACAGCGGCCGCGATTGCCAAGTTTTGGCAAAGCGCGGCCGCTGTTTATCTCCGTGTCAACAAATTCCGGCGTGTGCCGGTGGTGTGTCGGTCCTGTGGCGGTCTAGAACAGCACCCGGGCGAGCGCAGTGCGCGCCGAGGTGACAAGCGGGCTGTCCGGACCGACCACTTCGAACATCTCCAGCAGCCGCACGCGCACCGCGTCCCGGTCGTCACCGAACGTCACCTTCACGGTGTCCACCAGCCGCCCGAAGGCGTCCGCCACGTGACCGCCGGCCAGATCCAGGTCCGCCGCGGCGATCTGCGCCGCCGGGTCCTTCGGGTTCTCGGCCGCCGCGGCGCGCACCGCCTGCGGGTTCATGTCCTTGACCCGGACGAACAGCTCGGCCTGGGCGAGGCCCAGCTTGGCGTCGGTGTTGGAGGGGTCGGCCGCCAGTACGTTCTTGTAGGCGCGCACCGCCCCGTCCAGGTCGTCGGCGTCCAGCGCCTCGATCGCCTCGTCGAGCAGCGCGTCGTACGGACCGGCCGGCTCTTCCGCCTCCGCCGCGCCCGGTCCCGGGGCGGCGCCCTCCGCGCCGGGGTCCACCGCGACGCCGATGACCCCGAAGCGCTCCTCGGCGATCTGGACCAGCTGGGCCAGGACCCCGCGGACCTCGCCCTCGGACGCGAAGTCCTGGAACAGAGGCATCGCCTGGCCGGCGACCACGGCGAACACCGCCGGGAGGGCCTGGATGCGGAACTCGCGGATCAGGTTCTGGTTGGCCGCCACATCGAGCGCGGCCAGCGCGAGGCGGCCGTTCGCCTCGATGGTGAGCCGCTCCAGCAGCAGGCTCAGCTCCTGCCCCTGCTCGAAGCCCTCGGCGCGGAAGTCGAGGATGACCGGAACCTCGCCCGAGAGCGGGACCACGTGGCTCTCGAAGCGGGTCTCGTCGGTGTCGAAGACGAGCGCGGACGGCGGAACGGCCCCGGCGGGCTCGGGCGCACCGCCCTGAGCGGCCTTCCGGGCCGCGTCGGCGCGGGCCTGCTCGGCCTTGGCCTTGGCCTCACCGGCCGCCTTCACCGCGGCGAGGTCGACGACGCCGCTCATGGACATGTTTCTGGGCTGCATGCGTACATCCTCCCCCGAGTGCGCGCGCCGACGAAAAAGATCGGCCGAAACGAACCGATCGCATTACTTGTCGTGCTGTGGCGCCGGGTCCCCACCTGGCGCCGGTAGCTCTTCGCGTGGTTGTCGCTCTTACGCTACGAGTCGTAGCGTAACTCCCCCGGCCCGCCCGCGCTCCGTGATCTGAAGCACACGCCCGGGGGGCCGGTCGCCTCTGCTACCGGCGGGTATGGTCTCGGCCATGCGCAACCCCAGCTCGGACACCTCCTGCCCGCCCGGCCGCACCGGCCGCCCGCGCAGCGCCGCGGCGGACGCCGCGATCCTTGCCGCGACCCGGGACGCACTGGTGGAGCTGGGCTGGTCGAAGCTGACGATGGGGGACGTCTCGGTGCGGGCCGGGGTCGCGAAGACCACCCTCTACCGGCGCTGGTCGGGCAAGAGCGAGCTGGTCGTGGACGCCGTCGCGGAGCTCTTCGACTCCCTCGAACTCCCCGACCGGGGCTCGCTCGAAGCCGACATCGAGTACGTGGTGCTCCAGTTCGCGGCGCTGCTGCGGCGCCCGGAGGCCCGTACCGCCCTGATGGCGGTCGTCTCCGAGTCCACCCGGGACGAGGCCCTGCGGGACCGGATCCGGTCGGCGATCGTGGACCGGCAGAAACGTCTCGTCGTACTGGGGCGCGAACGGGCGCAGGCCCGGGGAGAACTCCCCTACGAGGAGGACGAGTCCCTCGCCGCCCACACCACGGACCTGATCTTCGACGTGATCGCGGGCACGGTGGTCCACCGCGCGCTGGTCAGCTCCGAGCCGGTGGACGAGCTGTGGGTGGCCACCTTCACGGCGCTGCTCATGTACGGCCTCCAGGGTTCCGCCGCCGGCCCTTCCGGCCCCGCACCGGCGGAGTGACCACGGCGGGCCTGCCGCCGTCCGACAGGGGCAGGAAGTCCTCGCACCAGGCCGGCGCCGAAGCGATCAGCGCCTCCGAGCGCGGGTTGTGGCCCGGCCAGGGCCTCGGGCGTCCCGGCCAGTCGGCCCAGCGCAGGCTGTCGGCCTCCTGCGGCGGCAGCAGCCCGGAGGCCACCAGGGCCGCCCGGCCCGCTTCGAGCCCGGCGAGCCGGTAGCCGTACTCCGAGGAGTCCACCTCGTGGACGTGGGCGTCGGTGAGCAGCACCGAGGCCGCCACCCCGTCGAGCCCGCGCACGATGCCCGCCCGCACGCAGGCCGCGTACACCTCGGGCAGCCGGCGGTGCTCCGGCACGGCGTTCAGGACCTCCGTCAGCCCGTCCCGGCCGGGCGGCTCGAAGTCGGCGGCGATGTACGCGTACGGCCCGCAGTTGGTCTGCATGAGCACGCGGACGCTCACCCCGTACACGGGAACGGGAAGGTGGCGGCCAGTCATGGCCGCCACCTTAGGGCGTGTCCTTCGGGCCGGGGCGGGCCCGCGACGGGGCGTCAGAAGCCCGGCGGTTCCGTGTACGTGCCCCACTCGTCCCGCAGCAGGTCGCAGATCTCGCCCATCGTGGCTTCGGCGCGCACCGCGTCCAGCATCGCGGGGATCATGTTCGACCCGTCGCGGGCGGCGGCCAGCATGGCGTCCAGCGCCTGCGTCACCTTCGCGTCGTCGCGGCCGGCCTTGCGCTCGGCGAGCTCGCGGACCTGCACCTTCTCCACCTCGTGGCTGACCCGCAGGATCTCCAGGTCCCCGGTGACCGAGCCGTGGTGGCAGTTGACGCCCACGACGCGCTTGTCGCCCTTCTCCACGGAGCGCTGGTACTGGAAGGCCGACTCGGCGATCTCCCCGGTGAACCAGCCGTCCTCGATGCCCCGCAGGATGCCCGAGGTAATCGGGCCGATCGGGTGCTGCCCGTTCGGGTGGGCGCGCAGCCCGCGCTCCTTGATCTGCTCGAAGATCTTCTCGGCGTCGGCCTCGATGCGGTCGGTGAGCTGCTCGACGTACCAGGAGCCGCCCAGCGGGTCGGCCACGTTCGCCACGCCCGTCTCCTCCATCAGCACCTGCTGCGTGCGCAGGGCGATCTCGGCGGCCTGCTCGCTCGGCAGCGCGAGGGTCTCGTCGAGGGCGTTGGTGTGCAGCGAGTTGGTGCCGCCGAGGACGGCCGCGAGGGCTTCCACGGCGGTGCGCACGACGTTGTTGTAGGGCTGCTGGGCGGTGAGGGAGACCCCGGCCGTCTGGGTGTGGAAGCGCAGCCACATCGTCTTCTCGGACTTCGCCCCGTACACCTCCTTCATCCAGCGGGCCCAGATCCGGCGGGCGGCGCGGAACTTGGCGATCTCCTCGAAGAAGTCGAGGTGCGCGTCGAAGAAGAAGGAGAGCCCGGACGCGAAGTGGTCCACGTCCAGCCCGCGCGAGAGGCCGAGCTCCACGTACCCGAACCCGTCGGCGAGGGTGTACGCGAGCTCCTGCGCGGCCGTGGCCCCGGCCTCGCGGATGTGGTAGCCGGAGACGGAGAGCGGCTTGTAGGCGGGGATGCCGTTCGCGCAGTACTCCATGAGGTCGCCGATGAGGCGCAGGTGCGGCTCGGGTTCGAAGAGCCACTCCTTCTGGGCGATGTACTCCTTGAAGATGTCGGTCTGGAGCGTCCCGTTCAGGACGGCCGGGTCGACGCCCTGGCGTTCGGCGGCCACCAGGTACATGCAGAAGGCGGGGACGGCGGGGCCGCTGATCGTCATGGAGGTGGTGACGTCGCCGAGCGGGATGTCCTTGAAGAGGATCTCCATGTCGGCGGCGGAGTCGATGGCCACCCCGCAGTGGCCGACCTCGCCGAGCGCGCGGGGGTCGTCGGAGTCGCGCCCCATCAGGGTCGGCATGTCGAAGGCGACGGAGAGCCCGCCGCCGCCGGCGGCCAGGATCATCTTGTAGCGCTCGTTGGTCTGCTCGGCATTGCCGAAGCCGGCGAACTGCCGGATGGTCCAGGTCCGCCCCCGGTAGCCGGTGGCGTGCAGGCCCCGGGTGTACGGGTACTCCCCCGGCCACCCGATGCGCTCGAAGCCCTCGTACGAGTCGCCGGGCCGGGGTCCGTAGACGGGATCGACGGGGTCGCCGGAGAGCGTGGTGAAATCGGCCTCGCGCTTGCGGGCCTTGTCGTACCGGGCCTGCCAGCGACGGCGGCCTTCCTCAATGGCGTCAGCGTCCATACCGATGAATTTACTAGGACGTCCTAGTAAATGTCGATGGCCAACCCCCGGGGAGTCGTCCCGGGGGTGGATGGATCAGCTGAGGTCAGGCGCCGGGGTCAGGCGCGGGCGGCGGCCCGATCGCCCACGATGAGGGGCTCGACCTCGGCGCGGATCTTGCGCTCGACGAAGAACGCGGCGAGCGGGATCGTGCCGGAGAGCAGGACCCACAGGAGCTTGCCGAACGGCCACTTGGCCTTGGAGCCCAGGTCGAAGGCGAACACCAAGTAGACCATGAACAGCACACCGTGCGCCTGCGAGACCGCGAAGGTCAGGTCGGCGCCGGTGTCGAAGCCGTACTTCGCCACCATGCAGGCACAGAGGATCAGGAGCATGACCGCGGTCACGTAGGCCATGACGCGGTAGCGGGTCAGCACGCTTCGTTTCATGCCGTCGAGCCTAACCGTCCGGTTTGCACGATCTTGACGCGGGCGGTTCCGCCCGCGTCCGGTGCCGTGGCCGGTACGGTTTGAACCTTTCCGGTCACAGGACCAGCGGCGGTCAGTTCTCCTCGAAGTCGGCCGCGGCCACCCGGAGCGGGCGCAGGAGCGCGAAGATCTCCGCGCATTCCTCGGCGTCGTAGGCGCCCAGCCCGAAGTCGATCTCCATCAGCGCCTTCGTGGCCGCCTCGACCACCTCGCGGCCCTTGTCCGTGATCGACGCGAGGGTGCCGCGCCCGTCGTTCGGGTTCGGGCGCCGGGCGACGAGGCCGGACTTCACCAGCCGGTCCACCGTGTTCGTCACCGACGTCGGGTGCACCATCAGCCGCTCGCCGATCTTCGACATCGGCAGTTCCCCGGCCTTGGAGAAGGTCAGCAGCACCAGCGCCTCGTAGCGCGCGAAGGTCAGACCGTACGGCTTGACGATCGCGTCGACCTCGCCGAGCAGGATCTGGTGCGCCCTCATGATCGAGGTGATCGCGGCCATCGACGGGACCGGCCCCCAGCGTTGCTGCCAGAGTTCGTCGGCGCGGGCGATCGGGTCGAAGGGAAGGCTGAGCGGCTTGGGCACGCATCAGACCCTACCGGGCGGTCATTTGGCAGCGGGATCCGTCTCACGCCTCGGCCCGTCCGTCCGGCGCACCTCGGCGAGCAGCAGCAGGACGACCCCGGTTCCCAGGACCGCGGCCGACGCCACCACCACGTGGACGGGCAGGAATTCCGCCGCGAGGCCCGCGAGCGCCATGCCCACGCCCTGAAGGGTCATCAGACCGGTGCTGAGCAGGGTCATCGCCCGGCCGCGCAGCTTCTCGGGCACGGCCTCGACGTACCACTGGTCGAGCCCGAGGGTGTACGCGTGGGCCAGCCCGGCCAGGACGAGCACGGCCAGCAGGAGCGGCAGGCCGGGCCGGACGGCGTACGCGAGCAGCGGGAGCAGCGAGAGCGCCGCGAGCGGGGCCGTGATCCGCGAACGCGTTCGGGCGGTGAGCGCGGAGCCCGCCCAGACCTCCCCGGCGATGGCTCCGGCCGGCATCGCGCACATCAGCAGCCCCAGACCGGCGGTGGAGATGCCGAGGCCCGTGGCGTACGGGGTCAGCAGTGCCTCGGGCACGACCACGAACAGCGGCGGCAGCCAGGACAGCAGGGTCAGGGCCCGCAGCCGGCGGTGGCCCAGCACGGCACGCAGCCCGGCGAGCGGGGAGACCCGTCCTGCGGAGCCCGCGCTGCGGGCGGGCCGGGCCCGGGTGCCCAGGCGCAGCAGGAGGGCGGAGCCGAGGAAACCGGCGGCCGTGAGGAGGATGGCCCCGCGCGGGGCCAGCACGGTGAGCAGCAGCCCGCCGAGCCCGAAGCCGATGAGCTGGGCGCTCTGGGCCACCATGCGCAGCAGCGAGCGGCCCAGGACGTACGCGTCGCCGGCGCCGAGGACGTCGGCGAGGGAGGCGCTGCGGGTGCCCTGGAACAGCGGCGCGACGAAGGCCATCGCGCAGCGCAGTACGAGGAGCAGCGCGACCGGGGTGCCCGGCGCGGCCATGGCCGCCGCGCACGCCGCGCAGACGAGGTCGCAGCCGACGAGCACCCGGCGCGCGGGGAGCCGGTCGGCGAGCGGCGCGAGCAGGGTGCCGCCGAGGGCGTAGGGGAGGAAGCCGAGGGCGAAGGTGAGCGCGCTCATCAGGGGGGAGCCGGTGGCGCGGTAGACGAGGACGGTGAGGGAGATCTCGGCGATGACGACGCCGAGCACGGACAGCAGGTGCGCGGCGAAGACCGGCCGGAACTCCCCGACCCGGAAGACGGCCCGGTATCCGACGGGTTCCGGTGCGGGGGTCCGCTCGGGCGCCCCCGGGACGGGATGCGGCTCGGCGGCGGGTGCGCCCTGGTTGGCGGTGGTCATACGGTGCACCCTGGCGGCGCCTAGGCTGGGGGACCAGAGATTCGTCCCCACTCGAATCACCTGCTCCGGGCCCGGCACCCCACCGCCCCGCCCCGCCCGTCCGCCCGCCGGCCGGTCCGCCCGTCCCGTCTCGCCCCCGGAGGGACCCGTACCGTGCCCTTCCACTTCCGCTTCGGCCCCGCCGACCTGATGCGCTGCCGGTTCTCGATCTCGCCCCGCTGGGAGACCCAGGAGGCGGTACGGGTCCTGCTGGACCGGCGGCGCCACGCCTACCACCTGCCCTGGCTCCGCGGGATCCGCACGGCGGCAGCCGGGCTGGACCTGCGGCCGCTGTGGCTGCTGATGCCGCGCGCGGGACACAATCCGGACTTCCTCAGCCCGCCCCCGACGGGCCCGTCGGTCACCTTCGAGGAGGAGCTCGCCCGGGTCCGGGCCGCCGATCCGCAGGCGGCGCGGGAGGACCTGCGGCGCTCCCTGGTCTGCACCCCGGGCGCCCTGGAGAGCGCGGCCGGGCAGCGGATGCTGGCCGACCCGGAGCGGGCGGTCCGGGAGCTGGCCGACCTCTACGAGCAGGCATGGCGGGTGCTGGTCGCCCCGCACTGGCCCCGGCTGCGCGCCCTGCTGGAGGCGGACGTCCTGTTCCACTCGCGGCGGCTGGCCGCGGGCGGGCTGGAGGCCCTCTTCGACGGCCTCCACCCGGATCTGCGCTGGTCGGGGAACACCCTCAGCATCGCCCGCCGGGGCCACCACGACCGCTCCCTCGACGGCCAGGGGCTCCTCCTCATGCCGAGCGCCTTCGTCTGGCCGGAGGTGGTGGGCGGCTACGACCCGCCGTGGCAGCCGACCCTGGTGTACCCGGCCCGCGGCATCGGCGCCCTGTGGACGGCCCCGGCCGGCCCGGCCCCCCAGGCCCTGGCCCGCCTCCTGGGCCGCGCCCGCGCCGACGTCCTGTGCGCTCTGACCGAGCCCGCCTCGACCACCGCCCTGGCCCACCGCCTGTCCCTGGCCCCCTCCACCGTCTCCGCCCACCTCAAAATCCTCCAGGAGGCCGGCCTCCTCATCCCCTCCCGCCACGGCCACCAGATCCTGTACGAACGCACCCCCCTGGCCATCGCCCTGACCAATCCGGCCCAGCCGTAAACCCGGCCCGGGGCATATCCAGCCCCGCCGGCGTTTGAGGCGGTCCGGGCGCAGCCCGGAGAACGGGGGAAGGGCGGGTGGGGGACCGAGCTCCCCCAGCAGCACCCGTACGCACGCGGCGCTGTCGCACCCCACCCCACCTGCCCCCATGTCACGATGACCCGGCCCGCAGCCGCCCGCCCCTTCGCCCCGAGGAAGCCGGATGCCAGCCCCCCGCAGCCGCCCCGCCACCCTCCTCACCGCAGCCCTCTCCCTGGCCCTGGCCGCCACCACGGCCTGCTCCCCCACCCCCACCGCGCAGCCGGAATCCGCCCCGCCCCACCCCCCGGCACACCCCGCAGGGGTCGGCCTCGTCGACGAGTCCCCGTTCTGGGTGGACCCGCAGAGCGACGCCGCCCGCCAGGTCGCCGCCTGGGAGGCGCAGGGCCGCAACAGCGACGCCCAGGTGCTGCGCCGCATCGCCGACCGGCCGATGGCCCTGTGGGGTCCGGCCGGCGACCCCGGCCCCGAGATCCGCCGGGCCAGGGCGAGCGCCCGTACGGCAGGCCGCACCCTGGTCCTCGTCGCGTACAACATCCCGTACCGGGACTGCGGGCAGCACTCGGCGGGCGGCGCCCGGGACGCCACCGCGTACCGGAGCTGGATCGGCGCCTTCGCCGACAACATCGCCGACACCAAGGCGCTGGTCGTCCTGGAGCCGGACGCGATCCCGCACCTCGTGGACGGCTGCACACAGGCCGACCACCGCGACGAGCGGCTGCGCCTGCTCTCCGAGGCCGTCGACCGGCTCAAGCGCAACAAGAACACCAAGGTCTACCTGGACGCCGGCAACCCGGCCTGGATCCCGGACCCGGGGAAACTGGTCGATCCCCTCTACAAGGCGGGACTCGACCGCGCCGACGGCTTCGCCCTCAACGTCTCCAACTTCCAGCCCAGCGCGGCCGGCCGGGAGTACGGCGCCACCCTCTCCAAGGCCACCAAGGGCAAGCACTTCGTCATCGACACCAGCCGCAACGGCGACGGCCCCCTCCAGGGCGACCGCGCCCAGGCCTGGTGCAACCCGCCGGGCCGCGCACTGGGCACGCCCCCCACCGCCGGGACGGGCGACCCGCTCGTGGACGCGTACCTCTGGGTCAAGCGCCCCGGCGAATCGGACGGCACCTGCCGCGGCGGCCCCCCGGCGGGCACCTGGTGGCCGGACTACGCCCTGGGCCTGGCCCGCCGCTCCGCGGACTAGATTGACCGAATTCCCCTTGTCCTGCGCGGAGTTGCGATGGATTCTGTGCGCTACGAACACGGCACCGGGGGGTCCGTCATATCCGAGCACGAGGTCATCGAGGTCCGCGTCGCACGGCGGGTGCTCTGGGTCGGCGCCGACGCGTTCCCCGTCGCCAACATCACCCGGGTCACGACGAGCATGGTCCCCGCCCGTGCTGCCGCCGTCTCGGCCTTCGTGAGGTTCATGATCCTCCTGGCGCTCGTCACCGCCGGGGGCGTCACCGCGTTCCGGGACGCGGACCGTCCTGCGGATCGCCACCGCCGTCGGCGAGGCGGGGCTGCCCGTCATCACCGCGATCACCCAGTGCCGCGCCCTGTCCGCCTGACCCGGGCCCGAGCGGGGCCCTAGCTCAGCCACCCGTCCCGCGAGGCCGCCGACGGCGGCTCCGGCGGCTCGGGAGCCGGCCGTACCCGGATCCACTTCGCCACCGACGGGGTGCCGTCCGCGTCCGTCACGAACAGCATGTACCAGCCGGGCGGCACCAGCGTCGGGTCCGCGGGCACGGTGACCGTCACCGTGCCGGCGGTCTTCCTCAGCCCGAGTTCGACCGAGCGCTGCTCCACGTCGGTGGTGTGCGTGACCGCGCTCGGCCGCATCAGCCGGGCCCGCTGGATCCGCTCGGCCCGCGGTGCCTCGAAGGTGGCGGAGCCGCCGAGTTCTGCCTCCTCGGGCCCCTCCCCCAGGACCGGCCGCAGCTCCGGGTCCCGGTGCACGTACGGCGGGCTGTACACCTCCAGGCGGTGTTCGAACCGGCCCAGCCTGGTGTTGTCCTTGTCCGCGAAGAGCGGGTCGGAGCCGAAGGTCGCCACCCGCCCGTCGGGCAGCAGCAGCGCCTCGGAGTGGTAGTTGCGCCCGACCGTCGGGGAGGCGGCGGCCACGAAGGTGTCGGTGCGCGGGTAGTAGAACTGCGCCTTGCGGATGTCGCTGGCGCCCCGGCCCCGGTAGTCGGCGGAGCCGCCCGTGGTGAAGAGGGAGTCGTCGGGCAGCAGCACGCTGCTGAGGTAGCGCACGCGCTGCGGCAGCCGGGCCGTCGGCCGGAAGGCCGGCACCTCCGCCTTGAGGTCCACGACGGCGGTGCGGTCCGTGGACAGCCTGGACTCGCCGACTCCGCCGCCGCCGAGCACCATCACCTTCTGGTCCTGGGCCGGGGGGAGCAGTACGGAGGAGGAGGTCTCCAGCTGGTCGGGGTCGGCCAGTCCGCCGACCTTCCGGAACTGGTTCGTCGCCAGGTCCCACACGCCCGGCTCGCGCCCCTTCTCCTTGGGCCCGTAGCCCGCGTTCGAGCCGGTGTAGAGCAGTTTGCCGCCCTGGGTGAGGAAGAGGGCGGGGTAGGTCGGGAAGTAGCGGAAGGGGCCCTTGGACCACTTCTTGGTCTTCGGGTCGTAGTACTCGTTGTCGCCGGGGACGACGTCGCCCACGTCGTTGAGCCCGGACACGGCGAGGACCCGCCCGTCCTGGAGCCCCACCAGGGTCGGGTACCAGCGGGCGTCCCTCATCGGGTCGACCGGTACGTACTTCTCCGCCAGGGGGTCGAACTCGTAGGCGGACTTGATGCCCTGGAAGTCCTGCTTGCCAGCGCTGAGCCGCTCCGCGAGCCCGTAGACGTTGGCGGCGTCCTTGCCCTTGAGCCCGGCCACCGCGTACTGGGCGGCCTGGGTCGTCAGCCCCGCGGCGCCCTCCCGGACCGCCTCCACGAAGACCCGCGCCTCGGCCGCGACCACCTTGGTCTTCCACGGCATCATCTGCCCGCCGCGCCCGTGCGCGATCTCGAACTTGCGGGTGGCCTTGGGGACGGTGACGGCGAACTTCGACACGTACTCGACGCCCGAGGGGGACCGGAAGACGGTGCCCTTCGCCAGGGTGACCGCCTTGTCGGGGCTCTCGTTCTTGACCCGCATGCCGCCGCCGGCCCGGGTGACCTTGCCGCCGAGCACCTCGTAGCGCGCGGTCCCGCCGGCCACCAGGAGCTGTCCGTCGGGGAGCTGGCTGTGGCCCGAGCAGAAGAAGTCCTCCGGGGTCGGGATCTTCTTGAAGCTGTCGTCCTTCGGGTCCCACAGGACGGTGGAGAAGCTGCCCTTGTCGAAGTTGCGCTGGTCGTTGCCGGAGCCGGCGATCAGCAGCACCTTGCCGGTGCGCAGCAGCGCCGCGTGCATGGCGTTGATCCGGTACTCCTCGGGGAGGCCGATCAGATCCCACGAGCCGTACTGGGCGCGGTAGCCGGCCCGCCCGATCTTGTACGAGTGGTAGCGGTCCCCGGCGAAGGAGAGCGCGGCGGGCGCGTTGAGCGCGATCAGCAGGGCGACGGCTCCGGCGCCCAGGGCCGTCTTCTTGAACTGCTTCGAAGGGCGGTACTCCATGGCTCAGTTCCCTCCCGCCGTCGTCGCGAGGGCCTGCTCCGGCTCCTCACCCGGACCGGGCCCCCCGCCGGACGCGGCCCGGGCCGTACGGGCGCGCAGCTCGGTCACGGCCCAGACCACCGGCGGGGCCAGGGTGACGGCCAGGGCGAGCACCGCCCAGACGCGCATGGCCGCGTGGGTGTGCTCGTAGCGCACGGAGGCGGCGAGGGAGACGAGGAGGACGGCGGCCCAGAAGAGGTGGACGCGGAAGGTCGCGAGCCGGTCGGGGCTGGCGACGCCGCCCTTGGGGGTGACGATGAAACCGCCCCGGGTGCGCAGCACCGCCGAGCCGAGCGACATCAGGTAGACGGGCGCGCAGACGGCCGACATCGCCATGCCGGCGAGCCCGCCGGAGCCCTCCGGCTCGTGGGGGGAGACGTTGTGGCGGCGGTTCCACAGGTACAGGCCGACCTGGAGGGCGGCGGCGTCGGTGTAGAGCATCAGCCAGACCTCGGAGGAGACCTGGGTGCCGGAGGCGCCGAACCACAGGAACAGCACGCAGCTGAGGACGCCGAGGAGCCAGTTGACGGCCGTCATGGGGTAGTAGACGAGCATCAGGGTGTAGTTGAGCCAGCGGCCGGGGGGCATCCGGAAGCAGCCCCGCCAGTACTGCCGCAGGAGGGTCTCGTACGTCCCTCTGGACCAGCGCAGCTGCTGCGTGAAGAGGTCGGTCCAGGTGCTGGGCCCCTCCCCCACGGCGAGCACGTCGGGGGTGTAGACGGAGCGCCAGAACCGCCCGGTCGCGGGGTTCCTGCTCCGGTGCAGCTCGAAGCCGGTGGCCATGTCCTCGGTGAGGGAGTCGTAGAGCCCGCCGACCTGGCGCAGCGCGCTGATCCGGACGGCGTTGTTGGTGCCGACGAACATGGGGGCGCCGTAGCGGTTGCCCGCGCGCTGGATCAGGGCGTGGAAGAGGTACTGCTGGGACTCGGCGGCCTTGGTGACCGAGGCGGTGTAGTTGCCGTAGACCTGCGGGCCGACGACGAAGGCGATGTCGGGGTCGCGGAAGAAGCCGAGCATCCGCTCCAGGTACTGCGGGAGCGGCACGTGGTCGGTGTCGACGGAGGCGAAGTAGTCGTAGTCCGCGCCGTGCCGGGCGAGCCAGGCGTTGTAGTTGCCGTGCTTGGTCCGCGCCCGGTGGGACCCCTCGGGGGTGTTCCACTCGGCGACGCCCTTGCGGGTGAAGTGGCGCACGCCGAGCGCGGTGCACAGCTCCTTGGCCCCGGGGTCGTCGCCCTCGTCGAGGAGCCAGACGTCGAGCGGCCCGTCGTGGCGGACGGCGACCGCCCCGCGCAGGGTGGCGGCCGCCATGGAGAGGGGTTCCTTGCCGGGGACGTAGGTGGTGAGGAAGGCGACGCGGGTGCCGGGTTCGGCGGGGACCGGGACGGGGTCCCGGGCGACCATCGTGGCGTGGGCGATCGAGACCACGTTGACCACCATGAAGAACATGATCAGGGCGACGGATCCGAGCATCACGGCGTCGAGCCGCACCAGCCAGGCCTCGCCGCCCTCCCGGACCGTCCGGTGCGTGGGCCAGACGAGGTAGAGCAGCAGCCCGGTGGCGGCGACGGGGGCGAGCGTCATGAGCGCGACGGCCCGTATTCGGGTCCGGAGGTCCTCGCGCGCGAGCAGGGAGCGGTACCTCACCCGGTAGGCGACGGCGGGATCCGGCTCCTCACAGGGGCCGGCCAGCCGGCTGTGGGTCTCGTAGTCGAAGGCTTCCTGCCGCACGGTTCCTCCAGCGCTCGAAACCGGGGTACGTATCCCAACGAAAGGGGAGATACCTCTGGCTGTCGAACGGGATGCACCCGACCGGGCGGTTCCGTTCCGTGTCCTGGCGGCCAGGGCCGAACGGGTCACCGCACCGGGCGCCGCGCGCCGGCCGCGCCCTCAGCCGGCCCGGCCGCCGATCAGGATGCCGCGTCCGGCGTAGAAGCGGTCCAGTTCGGCCCAGGGAACGGGCGCGTACTGCTGCGAAGCACCGGGGAAGCCGGAGGGATTGTGCACCAGGACGGCGTCGTCGGTGGCCCCGACGGCGAGCACCAGGTGACCGCCCCGGGCCTCCCCGGCCGGGACGAGGGTCCGGATCGACCAATGGACCGACAGCATGGCCAGCCCGCCCCCGGCGAGCGCGTCCCGGACGGCCTGGTGGTCCAGTACGGGTACGGAGCGGGCGTCCAGGTCCCAGCGGGCGTTCACGTACTCGGCGAACGGTTGGTAGATCAGCCCCTGCACGGCATCCCCGTCCCGCACGTACGCCCCGGCCCCGCAGAGCTCCTTCACCAGCTCCACCGAGGGCGGCACCGGGAGCCCCAGACGCCCCAGCACCATCCGCAGGCAGGCCACGCCGCACATGCGGGGCGCCCAGAAGGCGTACTCCTCGGGGGAACCGGCACCCGACCCGGCCCACAGGGGATCCCGGGCCGAGTCGGCCCCCGCGACGAACTCGGGCACCAGCCCGGCGGACTCCCACTGGGAGTAGTAGGGGACGGCGCGCTTGATCGTGGAGGCGTTCATGCCTGCGAAGTCTGCTCTACGGGAGGCCCCCGGCCTGGGGTGCCCCCGGCTCAAGCCCCGCTACTCGCAGGCCACGCCGTCGCCGTCCCTGTCCAGATGGCGGCCGTAACCGGGGTCGCCCCGACGGATCGGGTCGGCTCCCGCGGCGCGAACGGCGGCGCAGTTCTTGTAGGAGACGCTGCCGCTACCGCCGGTCGATGATCCGCCCGAGGAGGAGCCTCCCGAGGAAGAGCCGCCCGAGTCGTCCCCGTCCCCCGGCACCACGGGGGCGGGGTCGGGATCAGGATGCAGCCTGGCGCCTGCCTCCGCCGGGCAGGCCGTGCCGGGTGCCACGACCTTGAGGTGGGCGCTCACGGTCTTCGGGGCCTGGATCTCCTTGCCCTCGGCCGGGTCCTGGAAGCAGACCTTCCAGCCGTCCACGGTCGCGGGCAGCGTGACGTCGGCGTACGCGCTCTCCGGCTCGACCGACTTGAGCCCGATCGGCTTGAGGATCTCGGCCGCCCGGGCAAAGGGGAGGCCCATGACCACCGGCATCTTCGGGGCAGCCGGGGCCGCGGTCGCCGAGGGCGTGGTTACCGATGTGGTTTCGGGGGCTGCGGTCGCCGAGGGCGCGGGTATTGCGGCGGCCTCCTGGGTGACCGTGGCCTTCGGCTTCGCGTCGGTCCCGGTCTTCTCCGGCGGGTCGCCCAGGAACGGGGTGAAGAACCAGAGGCCGGCGAGGACGGTGGCGGTGATCTTCTTTCCCTTGCTCCAGCCGCTGGTCCACGCGAGGGCGATGCCCCCGGGCGGAAAGACGACGAGCAGGGTGATGATCACTGCCGGATGGTGCCACCACCGCCGCGAGGACGCATACGGGTGGGGGTACGGCGGCGGGTAGGTCACGGGGCGTCCTTCTGCTGATGCGTGCCGGGCCCGGCGAGCGTACATAAATGCGAAAGTTGTACCGATCAGTACGAACTATTGGCCCCGGACACGACGAAGCCCCCCGAATCCACCGGACCGATCTCCGGAGAACCGAGGGGCTGCGCGGGAGCTTTCGAGGGGCTCGTGGGTGGCTCAGCCCTCCCCGGCGAGGTGGCATTCCACCGTCTGCACCATGGACGCTGCATCATGGACGCCATGCCACCCCGGCGCCCCGTTCCTCCACGGCGGCCACCGCGCTTCACCACGTCCATCACCTCGTCCCCATCGATCTCGATGGTGGTGAACATGGCGTCCGTGCGGTTCGGCAGCCCCGACGCACGCACTATGCGGACGGCGTCGGCCACGCGCGGGGACCGCACGGGAGCTTCCGAGGGGCTCGTGTGTGGCTCAGCCCCCGGCGAGGTGGCGTTCCACCGTTTCCATCTTGGACGTCATGCCGTCCGTGACGCCGGGGCGGATGTCGGCCTTGAGGATGAAGGAGACCCGGGGGGCCCGTTCCTCCACGGCGGCCACCGCGCGCTTGACCACGTCCATCACCTCGTCCCACTCACCTTCGATGGTGGTGAACATGGCATCCGTGTGGTTCGGCAGCCCCGACGCCCGGACGACGCGGACCGCGTCGGCCACGTACTCGCCGACCTCCTCGCCGACGCCCAGCGGGGTCACCGAGAACGCGATCATCATGCGCGGGCCGCCTCACGGGCGCGGGCGGCGAGCACGCCGGCCGACTCGTCGCGCTTGAGGAGGCGGTCGCCGTAGAGCCCGCCGAAGGGGACCAGCGCCAGCAGGAAGAACAGCACGACCTTCTTCAGGGGCCACTTCGCCTTGAACCAGACGTCCAGCAGGAAGACGCCGTAGATGACGAACAGGAACCCGTGGATGACGCCGAGCGGCATCATCAAGTAGTCGATGTCCGAGATCCGGCTCAGCACCGAGCCGAAGATCAGCAGCGCCGGGAACGAGAGCGCCTCCGGTACGGAGATGAGGCGCAGCCGGTGCAGGGCGGAAGCGGTCTTGATGTCCACGTGGAACCTTCGGGGTGGATGCCGGGGGTCCGTCCCAGTGTCTCAGCCGCCCCGGACGATCTTGGCGCGGGGCCCGGGGTCCCGGCGGGCCGGGCCGTGACCCCGACCGGACCGGGCCGGACCGTGCCGGACCGTGACGTATATCGGCCAACGGGCCCCTGTTCGGTGCCGCCCGCTGCGGATACCGTCTTCCCGTGGCTCAGTTCCGACTCCAAGGCAGCAAGGTGCTCGCCGTCGACCTGACCGGGGACGCCGTGAAAGCGAAAAACGGCGCCATGGTCGCGTACGACGGCCAGATGGCCTTCAAGAAGATGACCGGCGGCGGCGAAGGCCTCCGCGGAATGGTGACCCGGCGGCTCACCGGCGAGCAGATGACCGTGATGGAAGTGCAGGGTCACGGCACCTGCTTCTTCGCCGACCGGGCGAGCGAGATCAATCTGGTCAACCTGCGCGGCGAGAAGCTGTACGTCGAGTCCAGCAACCTGCTGTGCACCGATGCCGGCCTGCGCACCGGCACGACCTTCACCGGCCTGCGGGGTGCGACCACGGGCAACGGCCTGTTCACCACCACCGTCGAGGGCAGCGGGCAGGCGGCGATCATGTCCGACGGCCCGGCCGTGGTGCTGCGCGTCAGCGCCCAGTACCCGCTGTCCGTCGACCCGGGGGCGTACATCGCGCACACCGGGAACCTCCAGCAGTCCTTCCAGTCCGGTGTGAACTTCCGCACGCTGATCGGCGAGGGCTCCGGCGAGTCCTTCCAGATCCGCTTCGAGGGCGAGGGCCTGGTGTACGTGCAGCCCAGCGAGCGCAACACCATCGGGGGCGACGTCTGATGCCGTTCCGCGAGATCAACTCGAAGATGGTCGAGGCCCAGGTCGTACCGGGGCAGAAGATGTACAGCCAGCGCGGCGCGATGCTCGCCTACCGCGGCGAGGTCTCCTTCACCCCGAGCCTGACCGGCGGCCAGGGCGGCGTGATGGGCATGATCGGGCGCCGCGTGGCGAACGAGCAGACGCCGCTGATGGAGGTCGAGGGCAGCGGCACCGTGATGTTCGGCCACGGCGGCCACCACATCCAGGTCATCAGCCTCACCGGCGAGACGCTCTACGTGGAGGCCGACCGGCTGCTCGCCTTCGACGGCAGCCTGCAGCAGGGCACGATGTTCATGGGCGCGCAGGGCGGGGTCATGGGCATGGTCCGCGGCCAGGTGAGCGGCCAGGGCCTGTTCACCACGACCCTCAAGGGCCACGGCTCGGTGGCCGTGATGGCCCACGGCGGGGTCATCGAGCTGCCGATCCACCCGAACCGCCCGATCCACGTGGACCCGCAGGCCTACGTCGCCCACCACGGCGAGGTCCGCAACAAGCTGTCCACGGCGCTGGGCTGGCGGGACATGGTCGGCCGCGGCTCGGGCGAGGCGTTCCAGCTGGAACTGTCCGGCCAGGGCGCGGTGTACGTACAGGCTTCGGAGGAAAAGCTGTGAACTTTGGTCCCGTGACCGGTGGGCCGGGAGGTCCGACCGTCTTCGACCCGTACACCCTGCCGTCCGACGACAACGTCAACGCCTACACCTTCTGCGTGGAGCTCAAGGGGAGCCAGTGGTTCCTGCAGAAGGGCAAGATGATCGCCTACTACGGGCGCATCGAGTTCAACGGCATCGGCCACGGCCGGTTCGACCGGCTGCTGCGCACCAGCTTCCACTCGCCGCTGCACGCGAGCGACTGGGTGGTGGCCGAGGGCCAGGGCAAGATGCTGCTCGCCGACCGGGCCTTCGACGTGAACTCGTACGACCTGGACAACGGCAACCTGACCATCCGGTCGGGCAACCTGCTCGCCTACCAGCCCACGCTGGCGCTCAAGCAGTCGATCGTGCCGGGGTTCCTCACCCTGATCGGAACCGGCAAGTTCGTGGCGGCCTCCAACGGGCCGGTGGTGTTCATGGAGCCGCCGCTGCGCGTGGACCCGCAGGCGCTGGTGGGGTGGGCGGACTGCCCCTCGCCCTGCCACCATTACGACCACAAGTACATGTCGGGCGTGATCGGCGGCCTGCGCTCGCTGACGGGCATCGGGGGCTCCTCGGGCGAGGAGCACCAGTTCGAGTTCGTCGGTGCGGGTACGGTGCTGCTCCAGTCCTCGGAGATGCTGATGGCGGAGCAGGCGGTCGGGACCGTGGGCCCCGGCGCGGCCGCCGGCAACGCCCAGGGCGTCCCCGGACAGGGTCCGCTGGGCCAGATGGGCGTACCGCGGATGCCGGGGCAGCTCGGCGATCTCCAGAGGCGCTTCGGGCTGTAGGAAACCTCTCATCCCGCCGCATTTTTGTACGCAATTCAACTTCTTAGGTAGAGTTCTTTCATGGAGACCATCGAGACCGAGACGGCCACCCCCTGGCTGAACGACGCCGAGCAGTGCGCCTGGCGCACCCACCTGGACGTCAGCCGGCTGCTGAGTCACCAGCTGGAAAAGGACCTCCAGCCGTTCGGGCTCACCAACAACGACTATGAGATCCTCGTGAACCTCTCCGAATCCGAGGAACACCGGATGCGGATGAGCGATCTCGCGACGTCGACGCTGCAGTCCAAGAGCCGGCTCTCCCACCAGATCACGCGGATGGAAGCGGCGGGCCTGGTCCGCCGCGTGAACTGCGAGTCCGACCGCCGCGGGCTCTACGCCGTCCTCACGCCCGAGGGCATGGAGACCATGCGCGAGGTCGCCCCGCACCACGTGGCGTCCGTCCGCCGGCACTTCATCGACCTCCTCACCCCGGACGCCATCGCCGCCCTGCGCGCCGCGCTCGGACCGGTCGCCGAGCACCTGCGCGCGGGCCGCGGCAAGGCCTGAGCCCGGGCCTCGGCGCGCCCATCCGGGCGGATCACCGGACAATGGGGACTACGCACTCGCAGCCGGCCCGGCCGAGCGACCGTAGGCGCACGTGGTCGGCCTGAGGAGGTCAAGCCATGCAGCGCAACACGTACGTTTCGGCGGCCGCGGCCGTGGTTCTCGCACTGGGAGGCCCGGTGGCGGCCGCGGCGACGGCGGCCGCCGCCACCCCGACGGCCCTGCCCGCGGCCACCGCCGCACGCGCCGACGTGACCGCGGAGGCAGCGGCCGCGGCGGCCCTGAAGGCCTATCCCGGCGTCATCGAGTCCCTGGACCGCGACGGCGCGGTCTGGCACGTGGACGTCGTCAGCAAGGACGGCACCCACTCGGAGCTGGAGGTGGACGCCGCGAGCGGCAGCGTCACCAAGGAGAACGCGGACGACGATCAGAACGCGGACGAGTACGCCGCGCTGCTCGCGGCGAAGGTGACCGCCGAGCAGGCCATGAAGACGGCCGTGGCCGCCCACCCCGGCAAGGTCTGGTCGGTGGAGTGGGATGACGACGACGACAACGGCCGCGCCGCCACCTGGAACGTCGAGGTCAAGACGACCGACGGAAAGACCCAGAACGTCCACGTGGACACCGCGACGGCCAAGGTGGTCTCCTCCGAGTCCGACAACGACGGAAACGACTGAGCCCCGCACACCACACGCACGGAAGCCGCACCCCGTGGACCGGGTGCGGCTTCCGTGTGTGGTCAGTCCTCACGGTCAGGCGTTGGGACGCTTTCCGTGGTTGGCCTTCTTCTTCTTGCGGGCTCGCTTCTTGTTGCCGCGCTTCGCCATGAAACCTCCCTGCGTTGGGGCATTCCGGGCGTTCGCCAGTCTATGACCGGCCCGCGGGCTCCGCATCCGGTTCCGCCGGTTCCGCCGGTTCCGTCAGCGTCGCGAGGAGCGCGTCCGAAGCCGCGTACGGATCCAGCTCGCCCGCCGCCACCCGCCCGGCCAGTGCCTCCAGGTGGGTGTCGCCGTGCACGTCGGCCAGCCGGGCCCGCAGCGCGGTGATCGCGATCGTTTCCACCTCGCGCGCGGCCCTGGCCGTACGCCGCTGCGCCAGCACCCCGTGCTCGTCCATCCACGCCCGGTGCTTCTCCAGCGCCTCGACCAGCTCGTCGATGCCCGTACCGCGCGCCGCGACCGTCTTGACGATCGGCGGCCGCCAGTCGCCCTTGCCCCGGCTCTCCCCCAGGCTCAGCATGTGGTTCAGCTCGCGGGCGGTGGCGTCCGCGCCGTCCCGGTCGGCCTTGTTCACCACGTAGACGTCGCCGATCTCCAGGATGCCCGCCTTCGCGGCCTGGATCCCGTCGCCCATCCCGGGGGCCAGCAGCACCACCGAGGTGTCGGCCTGGGCCGCGATCTCCACCTCCGACTGCCCGACCCCGACGGTCTCGACCAGGATCACCTCGCAGCCCGCCGCGTCCAGTACCCGGATCGCCTGCGGGGCCGACCAGGCCAGTCCGCCCAGGTGGCCGCGGGTGGCCATGGAGCGGATGTACACCCCCGGGTCGGAGGCGTGGTCCGACATCCGCACCCGGTCGCCGAGCAGCGCGCCCCCGCTGAACGGCGAGGACGGGTCGACGGCCAGGACGCCGACCCGCTTGCCGGCCTGCCGGTACGCGGAGACCAGCGCCGAGGTGGTCGTGGACTTGCCGACGCCCGGGGAGCCGGTGAGGCCCACCACGTACGCGTTGCCCGTGAGCGGCGCCAGCGCCGCCATCACCTCGCGCAGCTGCGGGGACGCCCCCTCGACCAGCGAGATCAGCCGGGCGACCGCTCGCGGCCTGCCCTCACGGGCCTGGGCCACCAGCTGGGGGACGTCCACCGCCGTCATACGTGCTGCGCTCCTCGGATCTCTTACGGGTACGGGTGCGGGTGCGGACTGCGGGCCGCTACGGGACGCGGACGATCAGGGCGTCGCCCTGGCCGCCGCCACCGCACAGGGCGGCCGCGCCGACCCCGCCGCCGCGGCGCTTGAGCTCCAGCGCCAGGTGCAGCACCACACGGGCGCCGGACATGCCGATCGGGTGACCCAGGGCGATGGCGCCGCCGTTGACGTTCACCTTTTCCGGGGTCACTCCGAGGTCCTTCATCGACTGCACGGCGACCGCCGCGAAGGCCTCGTTGATCTCGATGAGGTCGAGGTCCTCGACGCCGAGGCCCTCCTTCTTCAGGGCGTGCAGGATCGCGTTGGAGGGCTGCGACTGGAGCGAGTTGTCCGGACCCGCCACATTGCCGTGGGCGCCGATCTCGGCGAGCCACTCCAGGCCCAGCTCCTCGGCCTTGGCCTTGCTCATCACGACCACGGCGGCCGCACCGTCGCTGATCTGCGAGGAGGTGCCGGCGGTGATGGTGCCGTCCTTCGCGAAGGCCGGACGCAGCTTGCCCAGGGACTCGACGGTGGTCTCGGCGCGGATGCCCTCGTCCTGCGAGAAGATCACCGGCTCGCCCTTGCGCTGCGGGATCTCGACCGGGGTGATCTCGGCCTCGAAGACGCCGTTCTTCTGCGCGGCGGCGGCGCGCTGGTGGGAGGTGGCCGCGAACGCGTCCTGCGGGGCCCGCTCGATGCCGAGGCGGCCGTTGTGCGTCTCGGTGGACAGGCCCATCGGAATGTTCTCGAAGGCGTCGGTGAGACCGTCGTAGGCCATCGCGTCGAGCATCTCGATGGCGCCGTACTTGAAGCCCTCACGGGACTTCGGCAGCAGGTGCGGGGCGTTGGTCATGGACTCCTGACCGCCCGCGACCACGATGTCGAACTCCCCGGCGCGGATCAGCTGGTCGGCCAGGGCGATGGCGTCCAGGCCCGACAGGCACACCTTGTTGATGGTGAGCGCCGGGACGTTCATGGGGATCCCGGCCTTGACGGCGGCCTGGCGGGCCGGAATCTGGCCCGCACCGGCCTGGAGCACCTGGCCCATGATCACGTACTGGACCTGGTCACCGGAGATCCCGGCCCGCTCCAGCGCGGACTTGATGGCGAAGCCGCCGAGGTCGGCACCCGAGAAGGACTTCAGCGAGCCGAGCAGTCGCCCCATGGGCGTGCGGGCCCCGGCGACGATCACTGACGTGGTGTTGTTCGTTCCGGACATGGAGCACAGCCCCTTGAGGATGAGGAGTGAACGAGGGTTTACCCGAATGTACTGAGCGGTACCCGTGCCGTCACCGGCCCGCCAGTGTGATCGCGCGCACGTTGCGTAACCGCCTCCGGTAGCGCTGCACTGTGTCCATGCTGACAAGAATCGACCACATCGGGATTGCCTGCTTCGACCTGGACAAGACGGTTGAGTTCTACCGTGCCACGTACGGCTTCGAGGTGTTCCACTCCGAGGTCAACGAGGAGCAGGGCGTCCGCGAGGCCATGCTCAAGATCAACGAGACCTCCGACGGCGGTGCCTCCTACCTCCAGCTCCTGGAACCCACCCGCGAGGACTCCGCGGTCGGCAAGTGGCTGGCCAAGAACGGCGAGGGCGTCCACCACATCGCCTTCGGCACCGAGGACGTCCAGGGCGACTCGGAGGCCATCCGCGGCAAGGGCGTCCGCGTCCTCTACGACCAGCCCCGCACCGGCTCGATGGGCTCCTCCATCACCTTCCTGCACCCCAAGGACTGCCACGGCGTCCTCACCGAACTGGTCACGAGCCACCCCGACCACTGATGTCCCGTTTCCCCGGCCGGTAGAGTGGCTTTGGCTCGGCCGGGGTTCGGCGCGGAGACGGGGTCGGGGCCTGTATCGACCGACCCGGTATCTGACACCATTCCCCGGGGGCGTCGTTCAGCGGGCGGACGGCGCTCGTTTGGGATCGGGCTTGCGACCAGGGGACGGATGGGACCGCGCTGTGCGGGGCTACGAAAGCCAGGAGAGCCATCAGGCCGAGGCCGACCATCTCTCGCGCTTCGAAGCCGAGATGGAGCGGCTGAAGAAGGAACGCGGGAAGGCCGTCCAGCACGCCGATGACCTGGGGTACCAGGTCGAGGTGCTGCGCGCCAAGCTCCACGAGGTACGCCGCAATCTGGCGTCCCGCCCCGCCTACGACGGCGCGGACATGGGCTACCAGGCGGAGCAGCTGCTCCGCAATGCCCAGATCCAGGCCGACCAGATGCGTTCCGACGCCGAGCGCGAACTGCGCGACGTACGGGCGCAGACCCAGCGCATCCTCCAGGAGCACGCCGAGCACCAGGCGCGCCTGCAGGCCGAACTGCACGCCGAGGCCGTCAACCGCCGCCAGCGCCTGGACCAGGAGCTGAGCGAGCGCCGCCAGACGGTGGAAGCCCACGTCAACGAGAACGTGGCCTGGGCCGAGCAGTTGCGCGCCCGTACCGAATCGCAGGCCCGCCGGCTCATGGACGAGTCCCGCGTCGAGGCCGAGCAGACCCTGAACACCGCCCGCGCCGAAGCCGCCCGGGTCGCCTCCGAGGCCACCCGCCGGCTCGCCTCCGAGAACGAATCCGCCCGCGCCGAAGCCGAGTCGACGCTGCTGCGCGCCCGCAAGGAGGCCGAGCGGCTGCTGACCGCCGCCTCCGCGCAGGCCCAGGAGGCCACCGAGCACGCGGAGCGGCTGCGCTCCACCACCTCCGCCGAGGCCGAGCAGACCCGCCAGCAGACGATGGACCTGGGCCGGGTCGCCGAGCAGCGCGCCCAGGAGGCCGACGGCGCCCTACGGGAGGCGCGCGCGGCCGCGGAGAAGCTGCTCGCGGAGGCCAAGGAGAGCGCCGCACGGCAGCTCGCCTCGGCGGAATCCGTCAACGAGCAGCGCACCCGTACGGCCAAGGAGCAGGTGGCCCGCCTGGTCGGCGAGGCCAACAAGGAGGCCGAGGCCCTCAAGGCCGAGGCCGAGCAGGCGCTCGCCGATGCCCGGGCGCAGACCGAGCGGCTGCGCGCGGAGGCCGGCGAGCAGGCCCGTACCGCGGCGGCCGAGGACACGGCGGCCCAGCTGGCGAAGGCGGCCCGCACCGCCGAGGAGGTCCTGAACAAGGCCTCGGAGGATGCCCGCGCCACCACCCGGGCGGCGTCCGAGGAGGCCGAGCGGATCCGCGGCGAGGCCGAGGCGGAGGCCGAGCGGCTGCGCGCCCAGGCCGCGGCCACGGCCGATGAGCTCAAGGGCGCCGCGAAGGACGACACGGAGGAGTACCGGGCCCGTACGGTCGAGCTCCAGGAGGAGGCCCGCCGGCTGCGCGGCGAGGCCGAGCAGTTGCGCGCGGAGGCCGTCGCCGAGGGCGAGCGGATCCGCGGCGAGGCCCGCCGCGAGGCGGTCCAGCAGATCGAGGAGGCGGCCCGCACCGCCGAGGAGCTGCTGGGCAAGTCCCGGGCCGACGCCGACGAGGTGCGCTCCGGGGCGAACGCCGAGAGCGAGCGGGTCCGCGGCGAGGCCGTCGAGCGGGCCACCACCCTGCGCAAGCAGGCCGAGGAGACCCTGGAGCGGACCCGCGCCGAGGCGACACGGCTGCGCGCGGAGGCCGAGGAGGAGGCGGAGTCCGTACGGGCCGAGGCGGACGCCGCGGCCGCCGTGCGGCGCGAGGAGACCGAGCGGGCGCTGGCGGCGAAGCGGGCGGAGGCCGACGAGGAGCTCGTCCGGCTGCACACCGACGCCGAGGGCCGCCTGACGACCGCCGAGCAGACGCTGCGCGACGCCCGCGCGGCCGCCGAGAACATCCGCAAGGAGACCACCGAGGAGAGCGACCGGCTCCGCGCGGAGTCCGCGGAGCGGATCCGCACGCTGCAGGCGCAGTCGGAGGCGGAGGCCGCCCAGCTGCGGACCGACGCCGCCGAGGACGCCGGCCGGGCCCGCGCGGAGGCCGAGCAGGCCGCGGTGCGGCTGACCGGCGAGGCCGAGGCGGAGGCGGAGCGGCTGCGCTCCGAGGCGCAGGAGACCGCGGACCGGCTGCGCGCGGAGGCCAAGGCCGCCGCCGAGCGGGTCGCGCAGGAGGCGGCCGAGGCGCTGTCCGCCGCCCAGGAGGAGGCCGCCCGGCGCCGCCGGGAGTCCGAGGAGACGCTGGCTTCGGCGCGTACCGACGCGGAGAGCGAGCGGGCGCAGGCCAGGGAGGAGAGCGAGGAGCTCCTCGCCCAGGCCCGCAAGCGGTCCGAGGAGGCCACCGCCGAGGCGGTCTGGCTCACCGAGGAGGCCGAGCGGCGCGCGTCCGAGGTGGTCGCGGCGGCCGAGGCCACCGCCCAGCAGGTGCGCGATGCCGTGGCCGGGCTGCACGAGCAGGCCGAGGAAGAGGTCGCGGGGCTGCGCAGCGCGGCCGAACACGCGGCGGAGCGTACGAAGACGGAGGCCGAGGAGGAGTCCGGCCGGGTCCGCGCCGACGCGTACGCGGAGCGGGAGCGGGCCACCGAGGACGCCAACCGGATCCGCAGCGAGGCGCGCACCGAGACGGACGCGGCGAAGGCGCTGGCCGAGCGGACGGTCGGGGACGCGATCGCCGAGGCCGAGCAACTGCGCACGGAGACGGCGGAGTACGCGCAGCGGGTCCGCACGGAGGCCACCGACGCGCTGGCCGCCTCCGAGCGCGACGCGGCCCGTACGAAGGCCGATGCCCGCGACGATGCCAACCGGATCCGCGGCGAGGCCGCGGAGTCCCTGGAGGCCGCGCGCACCGAGGGCGGCCGGATCGTCGCGGAGGCCACGGCCGAGGCCGAGCGGCTCACCGAGGAGACCCGCGCGGCCAACGAGGCCACGGTCGGCGAGGCCCTGGCGGAGGCGGCGCGGCTCACGGCCGAGGCCGAGGCCGCCGCGGAGGCGACCCGCACCGAGGCCGCGGGCACGCTGGACGAGGCCCGTTCCGAGGCGAACCGGCTGCGCACGGAGGCGGCCGAGCAGGCGGACCGCCTGATCACCGAGGCCACCACGGAGGCGGAGCGGCTCACCGAGGAGACCCGCGCGGCCAATGCGCTGACGGTCGGTGAGGCCGAGGCCGCGGCCGAGGCGCTGCGCGCCGAGGCGGCCGCCGCCCTGGACGCGGCGAACGCGAAGGCCGGGCAGCTCACGGCGCAGGCCGCGCAGACGCTGGCCGGGGCCGAGCGCGACGCGACGGGGATCCTCGTCGACGCGCGCACCGAGGGCGACCGGCTCGTCGAGGAGACGCGCACGGCCAACGAGGCCACCGTCGGCGAGGCCGCGGCGGAGGCCGACCGGCTGCGCGCCGAGGCGGCACGCACCCTGGACGACGCCCGCGCGGAGGGCGGCCGGATCATCGGCGAGGCCACCGCGGAGGCCGACCGGGTCACGGTCGCGGCGAACGAGACCCTGGCGGGCGCCGAGCGGGAGTCCGAGCGGACCCTGGACGAGGCGCGCGCCGAGGCGGGCCGGATCCGTACCGAGGCCGCCGAGCAGGCGGACCACTTGGTCGGCGAGGCCGTCGCCGAAGCGGACCGGCTCACCGAGCAGACCCGCAAGGACACCGAGCGCACGGTCGGCGAGGCGGCGAACGAGGCCGAGCGGCTGCGGGCCGAGGCCTCCGAGGCGCTGTCCTCGGCGCAGGAGCACGCGACCCGTACCCGGTCCGAGGCCGAGCGGGTCAAGGCCGAGGCCGCCACCGAGGCGGAGCGGATCCGGGGCGAGGCGCGCACCGCGTCGGAGCGGGTGCTGGACGAGGCCCGCGAAGAGGCCAACAAGCGCCGCAGCGAGGCCGCGACCCAGGTCGACCGGCTCATCACGGAGGCCTCCTCGGAGGCCGAGAAGCTCACCGGGGACGCGCAGAAGCAGGCACTGGCCGCCACGACGGCGGCCGAGGAGCAGGCGGACGCGATGGTCGACGCGGCGCGCAAGGAAGCCGCGCGGATCTCCTCCGAGGCGACCGTGGAGGGCAACTCCCTGGTGGAGAAGGCCCGTACGGACGCCAACGAGCTGCTGGTCGGGGCGCGCACCGACGCGTCGGCCATAAGGGATCGGGCGGAGGAGCTGCGCGGCCGCGTCGAGGCGGAGGTCGAGGAGCTGCACGAGCGGGCCCGCCGCGAGTCGGCCGAGCAGATGAAGTCGGCCGGCGAGCGCGTGGACAAGCTGGTGCGGGCGGCGACCGAGCAGAGCGTCGAGGCCGACGCGAAGGCCAAGGCGCTGGTGTCGGACGCGAGCAGCGAGGCGAGCAAGGTCCGCATCGCCGCCGTGCGCAAGGCGGAGGCGCTGCTCAAGGAGGCCGAGCAGAAGAAGGCCGAGCTGGTCCGGGCCGCCGAGGGCGCTCTCGCGGAGGCGAAGACGGAGGCCGAGCGGCTCGTCGAGGAGGGCCGGCGCGAGCTGGAGGTGCTCGTGCGCAGGCGCGAGGACATTCAGGCGGAGATCTCCCGTGTCCAGGACGTTCTTGAGGCGTTGGAATCATTCGAGGCGCCTTCGGGTGGCGGAAAGCCCGGGGTCGGCGGCCAGGGCGCGGGGGGCGTGAAGGCCGGTGCGACAGCGGGTTCCACTCGTTCGGGTGGCAAGACGTCAGAGGGCTAGTCAGCACGCTCAAGTCTGTGCCCCTGATGGAGGTTCAGGCGAACGAGTGACAAGCATTCTGTCGCCTTGCCACTCAAAAGGGGTGTCATTGTCCAGATCAAACGCGGATTGACTCGATGACACGCCGTCTTGGCGCCTAGGATTCCCCTTAACACCTAACACCCCGCGTAGCACCTCATCGGTCTCATTCGACAGGAACCCCATGAGCGACACATCCTCCCCCTTCGGCTTCGAGCTCGTGCGGCGTGGTTACGACCGCGGTCAGGTGGACGACCGCATCACCAAGCTGGTCTCCGACCGTGACAGCGCCCTCGGACGTATCAACTCTCTGGAAAAGCGGATCGAGGAGTTGCACCTCGAAACGCAGAACGCCCAGGCTCAGGTGAACGACGCCGAGCCGTCGTACGCCGGTCTCGGCGCCCGGGTCGAGAAGATCCTGCGCCTGGCCGAGGAGGAGGCGAAGGACCTCCGTGAGGAGGCCCGTCGCGCGGCCGAGCAGCACCGCGAGCTCGCCGAGTCGGCCGCCCAGCAGGTGCGCAACGACGCCGAGTCGTTCGCCGCCGACCGGAAGTCGACCGCCGAGGACGAGGGCGTCCGGATCGTCGAGAAGGCCAAGGGCGACGCCGCTTCCCTGCGCACCGAGGCCCAGAAGGACGCCGCCTCCAAGCGCGAGGAGGCCGACGCGCTCTTCGAGGAGACCCGCGCCAAGGCCGCCCAGGCCGCCGCGGACTTCGAGACCAACCTGGCCAAGCGCCGCGAGCAGTCCGAGCGCGACCTGGCCGGCCGTCAGGCCAAGGCCGAGAAGCGTCTCGCGGAGATCGAGCACCGCGCGGAGCAGCTGCGCCTGGAGGCCGAGAAGCTCCGTACGGACGCCGAGCGTCGCGCCCGCCAGACCGTGGAGACCGCGCAGCGCCAGGCCGAGGACATCGTGGCCGACGCGAACGCCAAGGCCGACCGGATCCGCAGCGAGTCCGAGCGCGAGCTGGCGGCGCTCACCAACCGCCGCGACTCGATCAACGCGCAGCTCACCAACGTCCGCGAGATGCTGGCGACGCTGACCGGTGCGGCGGTGGCCGCCGCCTCCGCGCCGATCGACGACGAGCCGGTCACCCGCGGCGTTCCGGCGCAGCAGAGCCGCTGACCTTCGCGTCGCGGTTACCGGGCGGTACCGTTCGCCCGTTTCACGACCTAAGTAGGGCCGTGCGTCACCTTTAGAAGGTGGCGTTCGGCCCTTCGGCGTTCTAGCGTGGCGTAATGATCGAGCTTGAGGGCCTTACGAAACGATTCGGCGCGAAGACCGCCGTGGACAACCTCAGCTTCCAGGTCAGACCGGGGGTGGTCACCGGCTTCCTCGGCCCCAACGGGGCGGGCAAGTCCACGACCATGCGCATGATGCTCGACCTCGACAATCCGACCAGCGGTACGGTCCGGATCGACGGGAAGCACTACCGGGACCTGCCGGAGCCGCTGAAGTACATCGGGGCACTGCTGGACGCGAAGGCGATGAACGGCGGCCGCAGCGCGTACAACAACCTGCTCTGCCTCGCCCAGTCGAACCGGATCCCGACCAGCCGGGTCTCCGAGGTCCTGGACCTGGTCGGCCTGACGGCCGTGGCGAAGAAGAAGTCGAAAGGATTTTCCCTGGGTATGGGCCAGCGGCTCGGCATCGCCTCCGCGCTGCTCGGCGACCCGGAGATCCTGATGTTCGACGAACCCGTCAATGGTCTGGACCCGGAGGGAATTCTCTGGATCCGCAATCTGATGAAGGGGCTCGCGGCGGAGGGAAGAACGATCTTCGTTTCTTCCCATCTGATGAGCGAAATGGCCCTGACCGCGGAGCATTTGGTCGTCATCGGACAGGGAAAACTGCTGGCCGACCTGTCCATGGCCGATTTCATCCAGCAGAACTCCCGCAGTTACGTGCGCGTCCGCACGCCGCAGCAGGAACGGCTGAAGGACGTCCTGCACGAAGCCGGGATCGACGCGATCAGCGTCCCGGCCACCGGCGCGCTGGAGATCGACGGCGTGGAGTCGGAACGGCTCGGCGAGCTGGCCGCCCAGCACCAGATCGTGCTGCACGAACTCAGCCCGCAGCGGGCTTCACTGGAGGAAGCGTTCATGCGCATGACGGCCGACTCCGTCGAGTACCACGCCCACGCACCGGGGGCGGCCGGGTTCCCGGCAGGACCCGGCATGGCGGCGGACAACCCGGCCCGGCCGGCCGACGTACCCGCCTGGGGCGCCGGCTTCGAAGCTCAGCGCAAGGGCGGTAAGTGATCATGTCCGCCTTCTCCGCCGTCCTGCAGTCCGAGTGGACCAAGATCCGCTCGGTCGCCTCGACCGTCTGGACCCTGGCCTCGGCAGCCATCGTCACGGTCGGCATCAGCTCACTGCTCTGCGCGTTCATCAACTCCTCCTTCAAGGACATGCCCGCGCAGGAGCAGGCCACCTTCGACCCGACGCTCGCCAGTTTCGCCGGCATGTCCCTCGGCCAGCTCGCGATGATCGTCTTCGGCGTGCTGGTCGTGGGCACCGAGTACAGCTCGGGCATGATCCGCACCTCGCTCGCGGCCGTGCCCCGGCGCGGCAGCTTCCTGGCCGGCAAGCTCCTCGTCGCCACCGGGCTCGCGCTGATCGTGGGCCTGATCACCAGCTTCGCGTCCTTCTTCATCGGACAGGCGATCCTGGGCGACCGCAGCATCGGCATCGACGAGCCGAACGTGCTGCGCGCCGTCTTCGGGGCCGGGCTGTACATGGCGATGCTCGCGCTGTTCTCCATGGGCGTGGCCACCATGCTGCGCAGCTCGATGCTCTCGCTCGGCATCCTGATGCCGTTCTTCCTCCTGATCTCGACCATCCTCGGGGCGGTCCCGGCGACCCGGAAGGTCGCCCAGTACTTCCCCGACCAGGCCGGATCCAAGATCATGCAGGTGATCCCGGGGGCGATGGGCAGCGAGAAGGTCCCCTACGGCCCCTGGGGCGGATTCGGGATCATGGCCCTGTGGGTGCTGGCGGCCGTGCTCGGCGGCTACCTCGTCCTCAAGAAGAGGGACGCCTGAAGTACTACGAGGATCCCCCGGGTCGTACGGGGGATCCCCGGGTCGGTTCTCAGGGGTAGCTCAGGGTCCGGGACGACGTGGAACCGCAAGGGACTGGATATCCTCTTAACCCTTACGCGGGCGAAAGTCGTCCCGGCCTGGCAAGGGGCAGCAAGATGATCGAGGCAGTCGGCCTGACCAAGCGCTTCGGCGCGAAGACCGCTGTCGACGACCTTTCCTTCCAGGTCAAGCCAGGTCATGTGACGGGATTCCTGGGGCCCAACGGCTCCGGGAAGTCCACCACGATGCGCATGATCGTCGGCCTGGACCGGCCCACCGCCGGCCGGGTCACGATCAACGGCCTGCCCTTCCGCGAGCTCCCGAACGCCCAGCGGCACGTCGGGGCCCTGCTCGACGCCAAGGCCGTCCACGGCGGCCGCCGGGCCCGCACCCACCTGCTGTCGATCGCCCAGCTCTCCGGGATCCCCGAGAAGCGGGTGGACGAGGTGCTGGGCGTCGTGGGGCTGCAGGACGTGGCCCGGCAGCGCGCCAAGGGCTTCTCGCTCGGCATGGGCCAGCGGCTCGGCATCGCGACCGCCCTGCTCGGCGACCCCCAGGTGCTGCTCTTCGACGAGCCGGTCAACGGCCTCGACCCCGAAGGCATCCTCTGGGTCCGCAATCTGATGCGCCGCCTCGCCTCCGAGGGCCGCACCGTCTTCGTCTCCTCGCACCTCATGAGCGAGATGGCGCTGACCGCCGACCACCTCATCGTGATCGGCCGGGGCCGGCTGCTCGCCGACATGGGCACCCAGGACTTCATCACCCACAACTCGGCTGGATTCGCCCGGGTCCGCACGGCCGACACCGACCCCGGTGGCTGGGACACCCTCGGCTCCGTCCTCACCAAAGCGGGCGGCCGGGTCCTGCGGGAGCCCGACGGGGCGCTGCGGGTGACCGGGCTGGAGCTGCCGCAGATCTCCGACCTCGCGCACGCGGCCGGCGTACGGCTGTGGGAGCTGTCGCCGCACCGGGCCTCGCTGGAGGAGGCGTACATGCGGATGACCCAGTCCTCCGTCGAGTACACCTCCACCGAGGACCCGCGCGCCGAGCTCTGGGAGCCCGAACCGCTGAGCGTGCCGAAGTGGGAGGAAGAGGAAGCGGCCGAGGCCCTCCAGGTCCCGCAGGCCGGCTTCTTCGCGCCCCCGCCGCCCGGGACCGGCGCCCGGCCGTTCCTGATGCCGACCAGCCCCGGTGAGCTCGCGGGCCCCGGGGCCGCGTCCCCCGGGGCCGAGCCCTCCCCCGGCACCACGCACTCCACCGACCCCGTGCGCACGCCCGCGCAGAAGCCCGAGGACACCCGATGACCGCCCCGCCGACCGCGACGACCGCCGGGGACCAGGGCCCGGTGGGCTACACCTCGCCCCTGCCGACGCCCCGGCCGCACCTGGGGCACGCGCTGGCCTCGGAGTGGACGAAGCTGACCTCGGTGCGCTCCACGATGTGGACGCTCGGCGCCCTGGTGCTGCTCGTCGTCGGCATCGGCGGCACGGTCATCGTGCAGACCCGGGACGTGGACTACGAGCAGATGCCGTTCATCGCCCCCGCCCTCTTCGGACTGCTGGTCGGGCAGCTCGCGGTGATGGTGCTCGGAGTGCTGACGATCACCTCCGAGTGGGGCACCGGCCTGGTCCGCACCACCTTCACGGCGGCCCCCGACCGGTACCGGGTGCTCACCGCGAAGTACCTCGTCTTCGGCCTCACCGCGTTCCTCACCACGGCCGGCTCGGTCTGCCTGGTGGGACTGACCGCCTCGATCCTGCGCGACGGTCCCGACGCCGGGCCGCACCCGCCTTCCGAGTGGGCCTCCGGGCTCGTGGGCAGCCTGTACGTCACCCTGCTCGGCGTCCTGGCCCTGGCGATCGGGGCGCTGGTGCGGCATTCGGCGGGGGCGATCGCCGTGATGCTCGGCGTCGTCACGCTGCCGCCGGTGATAGGGGCCGTGCTCAGCATCTGGGAGGCCGTCGCCCCGGTCGGGAGGAGCCTGCTCAAGTACAACGTGCCGGTGGCGATGATGGAGCTGTTCGGCATGCCGACCAACGCTTCCGACCCGTCGTCGGGCGCCAGCATGGCGCTCCCGGGCGGCCTGAACCACATGGTGCTGATCCTGCTGGTCACGGGCGCCGCGGTCGCCGCCTCGTACGTGGTGGTCGGCCGCAGGGACGTCTAGGACCCGGGACGTCTAGTACTTGGGAGCGTTGCGGGACCGCTGCACCTTGGAGGTGCGGCGGTCCTTCGCGTTCCAGCAGGCCTTGTGCCAGTGCCGGCGGTCGTCGACCCCGCCGTACTCGGGCCAGGCCACCAGGTGCGGGGTGCCGGAGGGGATCTCCTGGTCGCAGCCGGGGCAGCGGTAGCGCTTGCCCGCGGCGCTCGCGCCCGCGACGTGCCGGACCTTCCAGTCCTCGCCCTGGTACTCCTCCGTGCGCTCCAGGCCGTACCGGTCCAGACTGCCCGGGCCCGAGCCCTGGTCCGAACGATCGGCTGGATTCTCGCCGCCCCTGGGGCGGTTGTGGCGCGGTGACACGTATACCTCACGGATGGGCGGACGGCAGTGACTTTCTCCCAGACTACGCGCAGCGAGGCGGGGTACCCGCAGGGTGGCCGAAGGACGACGGTAGTACGGATCAATCGGTTTGCGTGACTGACCCGACAATCCCAATAACTTTCCGTTCAGGCCGTGCCTTTGGCACGTGTCAGACGTTGTTGCCGGAGAAGCAACCGGTCCGCCTGGGGGAGGCCGCGTCAGCCGCGAGGAGGCTAAAGGCGATGCGCGTAGGAGCATTTGTACTGGCGGCCCAGTTCCCGGGACAGGGACAGGGCGAGGCACTGCACCGGGCGGTACGGACCGCCGAGGTGGCCGAGGAGGCCGGGCTCGACTCGGTCTGGCTCGCCGAGCACCACTTCGTCCCGTACGGGGTCTGCCCGTCGGCGGTGACCCTGGCGGCCCTGATGCTGGGCCGCACCCGGCGGCTGCGCGTGGGCACGGCGGTGAGCGTCCTGCCGAGCACCCACCCGGTGGCCCTGGGCGAGCAGGCGGCCCTGCTGCACCTGACCTCGGAGGGGCGGTTCACCCTGGGGGTGGGCCGGGGCGGTCCCTGGGTGGACCTGGAGGTCTTCGGCGGCGGGCTCGACGCGTACGAGAACCGCTTCCCGGAGGACCTGGACCTGTTGCGGCGCTGGCTGGCCGAGCCGCGCGTGGGGGCACCCGGGGCCGAGGCCGGCGGCCGGTACGGCTTCCGCGAAGTGGCCGTCGTACCGCGCGCGTCGGAGGCGCTGCACGGCGACGGGACGGGGCCGGAACTGATCGTCGCCTGCACCTCCCCGGGCTCCGTACGGATGGCCGCGGAGCGCGGACTGCCGATGCTGCTGGGCATGCACTGCGGGGACGAGGACAAGGCCGCCATGGTCGAGCTGTGGCGGCGTACGGCACGGGCCGCGGGGCATTCGCCCGAGGCCGGCCACGTGTCGGCCGGGGTCTGCCAGCTGGCGGACCGGACGGCGGACGCCCGCGAAACGCTGCTGAAGGCGATGCCGGGCTGGCTCAAGCAGGGTCTGGACGCACACGTCACGGTGGACGGACGGCAGCGGGCGATGCGGGACCCGGTCGCGTACACCGAGCTGCTGTGCGATCTCCACCCCGTGGGCACGCCGGAGCTGGCGGCCGACCGGCTCGCGGCCACGTCGGAACGTACGGGGATCACGCGGTTCGCCCTGCTGACGGAAGGGTCGGGTGACCTCGCCGCGACCGAGGAGAACCTCCGGCGCCTCGGCGCCGAGGTGCTTCCCCGGCTCGGCTGAGACCAGGGCTGCCGCTCCGTTGGCACCGGAGCGGCAGCGAGGTACCGGTCGTGCGGAGGTGCGGTCGTACGGAGGTGCGGAGTGCGGTCGTACGGAGTGCGGTCGTGCTGGTCCTGCTGTCGGTGCGGTCTTCCTTGCTAGCAGTCGCGCATCTCGGGCGACTGGTTGAGCAGCTGGCCTCGGATCGAAGTGAACTTGGCCAGCCGGTCGTCCACCGAGGAGTCCAGCGGGAACACCGCTACCCGGTGGCAGTTCTGGAATGCCAGGCGCACTCCGAAGTGGCGCTGCAGCGCACCCCGTATCGCGTCACTCGCGAGAGCGCGCAGCAGCTGGCCACGCGCCTGCTCGTCCGGCGGGGGCGTCTGGTTGTCGGCGAACTGTCCGCCGTCCACCTTGAGCTGGGCCACCAGCGAGCTGATCATCTCCCATGCGTAGGGCAGGGAGGTCCGGACGCAGTCGACGAAAGCGGCTTCGTCGACCTCGCCTCGCTCGGCCTGTTCGAGTAGGGCCGGTGAGACGTCGAGCGACATGGGTTCTCCTCTCGCGACTCCGGCCGATTGGGTTGCCGGAGCCTTACGGGCAGGGAGGGAGATCGCGACGCAGCGTGCACGAGTCGCAACCTCCCGCTCACCACGGTAGGCGCCCATTGGGTACCGCACCAGGAGAATGCGCATACAACGCGCCATCCTCGAACGGGGCTTTCGGGGGCGAATCGCGTGCAGGCCTTCTCGTCGAGTAGCGTTGCCGACCATGCGTCTCGTCATTGCCCGCTGCTCCGTCGATTACGCGGGCCGGCTCACCGCCCATCTGCCCTCGGCACCCCGTCTGATCCTCGTGAAGGCCGACGGCAGTGTCTCGATCCACGCGGACGACCGAGCGTACAAACCGCTCAACTGGATGTCGCCGCCGTGCACCCTCAAGGAGGGGAGCGGCGACGATGCCGGCGTCTGGACCGTCGTCAACAAGGCTGGCGAGAAGCTCATCATCACCATGGAGGAAGTCCTCCACGACTCCTCGCACGAGCTGGGCATCGACCCGGGTCTGATCAAGGACGGGGTCGAGGCCCACCTGCAGGAGCTCCTGGCCGACCGGATCGAGACCCTCGGAGAGGGCTACACGCTGATCCGCCGCGAGTACATGACCGCGATCGGACCGGTCGACATCCTGTGCCGGGACGCCTCCGGCGCGACGGTGGCGGTGGAGATCAAGCGCCGCGGCGAGATCGACGGCGTCGAACAGCTCACGCGCTACCTGGAGCTCCTGAACCGGGACCCGCACCTGGCACCCGTCAAGGGCGTCTTCGCGGCCCAGGAGATCAAGCCCCAGGCCCGCGTCCTGGCGAACGACCGCGGCATGGACTGCGTCGTCCTCGACTACAACGCGATGCGCGGCATCGAGGACGACAAGCTCCGCCTGTTCTAGGGCCCGTCGGCACTTTTCCCCCGCCGCCCGAAGGGCGGCCCCCCGGCGTCCGGTGCGCGTTCTCGGCGCGCCGGGCGCAAGCCCGCGTACCGGACGTACGCGGGCTTTGCAGCACCCCCTGGCCCCCGTCGGCGCGGACGGGGGCGCGGCGGGCCGTCAGGGCGTCGCGGTCTCCGTCTCGGTCGTGGGGGGCTTCGGCTCTTCCGTCGGCACGGTGTTCGTGGGGCTCGGGCTCGCGGACGCGGACGCGGACGGGCTCGGGGAAGCCGGCGGGGTGCTCACCGGCGGGGCCGAGCTCGTCGCCGGCGGCGGAGGCTGGCTCACCGGGCTCGACGACGACACGGTCGGCGTCGGCTTCGGCGAGGTGGACTTGCGCGGCGTCGGAGTGGTACCCGGTGCCTGCGAGGTGGAGGACGAGGCCTCCGGCTCCGGCAAGGGAGCGTCCCCACTCGCATCCGGCGTACTCGGCTGCGGCTGCACCTCGTCCGAGCTCGGGGCCGTGGAGACCGCCGGCGCCTGCGCGGGCGGCGTCTCGTCCTCGGTGGTCATCGCGAGGGCCACCACCGTGCCCAGCACCACGACGGTCACCGCCCCGGCCGCGGCCAGCAGCATCGGCTTGCGGCCGGACCTCGGCTTCGCCTTGGGCTCGGGCGTCTTGGGCCCCGGATCCGGCTCGGGGGTGAGCGGGAAGGCGTCCTCGAACACCTCGGCCAGGGTCGCGGGCGCGACGGAGCCCGGCGGCGCCACCGCGGGCACCACCGTCGTGACGGCGTCCGTGGCCCGCGTCCCGGCGCGCTCGGGCGCGGGGACGGCCCCGGCACCCGCTCCGGGCAGGGCGGCGAGGGCCTTCGACAGGGTCGCCGGAGTCACGGGAGCCGAGGGGGCCACGGGAGCGGACGGCGTCCCGCCGACACCGGCAGCACCGGGAGCCGACGGAGTCCCGGCGGCGCCGGGAACACCGGCACCACCGGGAACGCCCGGTGTCTGGCGGACCGTGGGAAACGGCGCAGTTCCCGCAGCACCCGCAGCACCCGCAGCACCCGCAGCACCCGCAGCACCCGCAGCACCCGCAGCACCCGCAGCACCCGCAGCACCCGCAGCACCCGCAGCACCCGCAGCACCCGCAGCACCCGCAGCCAACGAAGTCACTGCGGCACCGGGAACGCCCGGTGTCTGGCGAACCTTGGGAAACGGCGTGGTTCCCGCGCCCGCGGCAACAGCGGGAGCACCGGGGGCTCCCGGAGCAAGCGGAGCCCCGGCAGCCCCCGGAAGCCCGGGAGACCCCGGAAGAGCAGCAAGCCCGGCAAGCCCGGGAACCGGCGCGGCACCGGCAGCCCCGGGAAGCAGCGGAGCCCCCGCCCCCGGCGGCAGCCCCGGCAGACCCCGAACCGGCAGCACACCCGGATCACCCGGTGCCCCCGGCTGACCCGGCCCGGCCGGCTTCACCGCTCCCCCGGTCCCGCCCCCGCCCCCGGCCGCAGACGCCTCCGGCGGAGCCAGTCGCAGCGGCGGCGACACCTGGACCTCCGCCGCCTCGCGGTCGGTGACCAGGGCCAGCGCGCGCCGTCCCGCGACGGTGCCCCGCTTGTCGGCCAGCGCGCCGCGCAGCCCGATCGAGGCCTCCAGTTCGGCCCGCGCCCGGTCGAGCCGGCCCTCGCACAGGGCCAGTACGCCCAGCTCGTGGTGGAAGTACGCCTGCTCCGCGACCTCGCCGGCCTTCCGCGCGGCCTCCGCGCCCGCGCGCAGCACCCGCTCCCAGGCCTCCCAGTGCAGCGAGGCCGCGAACGCCGGCGCCGCCGTCCGCGCGAGCAGCACCGCGGCCACCACATCGGCCCCGGCCAGCGCCGCGAGCACCGCGTCGGCCTCCGCCGCGACCCGCGCGGGGCTGACCGAGGCGTGCCCGGTCCACCAGGCGTAGTGGCGGGCGGCCGTACGGGCTTCCTCGGCCGCGGTGTCCCCGTAGCCGATCTCCTCCAGCTGTCGCGCGACCCCCGCGGCCAGCCGGTGGCGCGTCCCGACGGGGCTCAGCAGCCCGCAGTCGAGCAGTTCGGCGACGGCCGTGTCGGCGTGCGTGTCGCCGACCAGCGCGGGCAGGTGCGTGTGGTGCGGCAGCTCCCCGCCGAGCGCGCAGGCGATCCGCAGCGCGGCCCGCGCGGACTCGCTGACCCGCGAGGCGAGCAGCTCCGCCGGAGCGGCGCCCTCGGCCAGCGTCGGCAGCGGCACGAAGACGGTGTCGCGCGGCTTCTCCTCGAAGACGCCGGGTTCCTCGTCATCGTCGTACTCGTCGAAGGTGCCGGTCC
Source organism: Streptomyces sp. NBC_00086 (assembly GCF_026343255.1). Lineage (NCBI taxonomy): Bacteria > Bacillati > Actinomycetota > Actinomycetes > Kitasatosporales > Streptomycetaceae > Streptomyces > Streptomyces sp. NBC_00086. The sequence goes on from NZ_JAPELZ010000001.1 coordinate 2,541,603, forward strand.
GGTTGAGCTCGTCGCGCTGGCGCAGGAGCGCGGCCGCCTGTACGAAGCGCAGCGGCTGCCCTTCGGAGGCGAAGCTCAGGTCCCCGGCCCAGGCCGTTTCCTCGTCCGTCAGCGCCCGTCCGGTGCCCGCTTCGAGCAGGGCCACGCAGTCGGCGCGGGCCAGCCCGCCGAGGAAGACCTCTTCGAGGTGCGAGTCGTCGGAGGGGGCCCGGGTGTCGGGGGTGGCGGTCAGCAGGTACGCGCACTCCGGCGTGGCCCGCAGCAGTTCGTCGAGGGCGGTGCCGCCCATCTCGAGGTCGTCGACGAGGACGACGGCGCCTATCTCCGCCACGCGGGCGAGGAGTCCGGCCCGGTCGGGGCGTTCGGCCGGAGCCTCGTACACGGTGGCGTACAGCGCCTGGAGCAGCTCGCCGGGCTGCTGGTGTCCGTGCCCGCAGAGCCGTACGACCCCGTCGGGGGCGAGGTCGGCGCAGGCGTCGGCGACCGCGTCGAGCAGCGCCGTGCGCCCGGATCCGGGCGGCCCGGTCAGCCGTACGGAGCGGCCGCGCGTGAGCAGGCGTACGAGGCGTTCGCGTTCCTCCTCGCGGCCCAGCAGGCGCCGCGCGCCGGCCGGGGCGCCCGGCGGCACGGGGGGCCGTGCGGCGGCCGCCGCGGAGGCGCGGGCGGCGGGGGTGCGCTTGACCGGGGCGGGGGCGACCTCGCCGCCGGGGCGGTGCGTGCGGACGATCTCGCTGCCGTCGACGGGGTTCACGGTGAGGGTGAGGTCGCCGGACGTCAGCGTCACCACCCGCGCCGGCTGCTCCGCCGGATCGGCCTGCCCCTGTGTGCTGCTCCGGTCCATGACCAAGTCCCCCGATCGCGCCGTGCGCCGTGCGCCGTCGTCCCGCCCGGCCTTCGCTCACGCCGCTGTCGCTACTGGTCCGGTTTCCGCCCGAACCCTAGACCGTGCCCGCCGGGGCGGGAACCGCAGGGGTGCCTTCACCACCGGACCGTTACGTTTGCGCAGACCTCGTAAAGCAGGCTCCGCAGGGCAGGCCGCGCGCACGTGGACCGCGCAAGGGCGTCACGCGCGCGGCAGCGACTCCGCTTCGAGCCCGCCCTCGATCGCGAGGATCCGGTGCAGCCGGGTGGCCACGAGCAGCCGCTGCATCTGTGGCGGGACCCCGCGCAGGACGAGCCGGCGGCCGGTCCGGCCGGCCCGGCGGTGGGCGCCCATGATCACGCCGAGGCCCGTCGCGTCCCAGGAGTCGAGCCCGGTGAGGTCCAGCACGAGGTCGCCGTGACCGTCGTCCAGCGCGGTGTGCAGGACCGTACGGGCGTCCGCCGCGCTGCGCACGTCGAGGCGACCCCCGACAGCGAGTTCGGCGTGGTCGCCCCTGATGTGCATGTGTACTCCCGGCAGCGCGGTACTGATTGCGTATGGTCCGACTGGTCCGTGGTCGGCAACTCTCACTGCAACTGACTGCCTCAGGGGCAGGGAAGTTGCCGACCGTGAGCGAACCGATACCTAATTCACCCTGTGGGGTGCAGGCATTCGAACTGGTGCTCAGTGCTTGTAGAAGCCCTGACCGCTCTTGCGGCCGATGTCGCCCGCGTCCACCATGCGGCGCATCAGCTCCGGCGGCGCGAACTTCTCGTCCTGGGACTCCGTGTAGATGTTGCTGGTGGCGTGCAGCAGGATGTCGACGCCGGTGAGGTCCGCGGTGGCCAGCGGGCCCATCGCGTGCCCGAAGCCGAGCTTGCAGGCGATGTCGATGTCCTCGGCCGAGGCGACGCCCGATTCGTACAGTTTCGCCGCTTCGACGACCAGTGCCGAAATGAGACGGGTCGTCACGAATCCGGCGACGTCGCGGTTGACGACGATGCAGGTCTTGCCGACCGACTCGGCGAACGCCCGGGTGGTGGCGAGGGTTTCGTCGCTCGTCTTGTAGCCGCGCACGAGCTCGCACAGCTGCATCATCGGGACCGGCGAGAAGAAGTGCGCGCCGACGACCCGCTCCGGACGCTCCGTCACGGCCGCGATCTTGGTGATCGGGATGGCGGAGGTGTTGGAGGCCAGGATCGCGTCCTCGCGCACCAGCTTGTCGAGCGCGCGGAAGATCTCGTGCTTGACCTCCAGCTTCTCGAAGACGGCCTCGACGACGATGTCGGCGTCGGCGACCGCTTCGAGCTCGGTGGTCGTGGTGATGCGGGCCAGGGCCGCCTCGGCGTCCTCGGCCGTCAGCTTGCCCTTGGAGACGAACCTGTCGTACGAGGCCTTGATCCCGTCGGTACCGCGCGTCAGGGCGGCATCGGTCACATCGCGCAGCACGACGTCCCAACCCGCCTGAGCGGAGACCTGCGCGATTCCGGAGCCCATCAGTCCGGCGCCGATCACGGCGAGCTTCCCAGCCACTGCACACCCCAAGTTCTTTGAATAGGACACGGCCTCGGATACGGCACAGCCTCGTTCGTTCTCCGGCGGAGACTAGCGTCCGCGAGGGGCCCAGTGACCGCGAAGTAACACGCGTCACGTCTCAGATGACGGACATCACACCGGGACGGCCCAGCAGTGCGACAGGGGGCCCCAGTTGGTCCGCACTAGGGTGGCGGCATGGTGAACCTCACGCGCATCTACACCCGCACCGGCGACAAGGGCACGACCGCACTGGGCGACATGAGCCGCACGGCCAAGACCGATCTGCGCATCTCGGCGTACGCCGACGCCAACGAGGCCAACGCGGCCATCGGGACGGCCATCGCGCTCGGCTCGCTGCCCGCCGATGTCGTGAAGGTCCTGGTCCGTGTGCAGAACGACCTGTTCGACGTGGGCGCCGACCTCTGCACCCCGGTCGTCCCGAACCCCGAGTACCCGCCGCTGCGCGTCGAGCAGTTCTACGTGGACAAGCTGGAGGCCGACTGCGACCTCTTCAACGGCGAGCTGGAGAAGCTCCGCAGCTTCATCCTCCCCGGCGGCACCCCCGGCGCGGCCCTCCTGCACCAGGCCTGCACGGTGGTCCGGCGCGCCGAGCGCTCCACGTGGGCGGCCCTGGAGGCACACGGCGAGGTCATGAACCCGCTGACGGCCACCTACCTCAACCGCCTCTCCGACCTCCTGTTCATCCTGGCCCGCACGGCCAACAAGGAGGTCGGCGACGTCCTGTGGGTCCCGGGCGGCGACCGGTAGGTCGTGGACGGCTCGCCTAGGAACGGTCCGCCGTGGAGAGCGCCTTCGCGGGAGCCCGCTTCGGCCACACCGTGTAGGTGACGGCGATCAGGGCGTGGATGCCCACCACCCGCAGGGCCGTGAGCTGCCATCCGTGCAGCACCGTGGTGTCGCCCGAACCGCCGACGTACCAGATCGCGGCCTGGAGCAGTCCGGCCGCGACGGCCGCCGCGAGGACGGTCCGCGCGAACAGCTTCCACTCGTGGACGGCCCGCGCCGCGCCGTAGCCGGCGCCGGCCGGCTTCGGGCCCCCGGCCAGCCGGTGCGCGGCGTGGCCGTCGAGCCAGCGCACGGTGTAGTGCCCGTAGGCGACGGTGTAGCCGAGGTACAGCGCGGCGAGTCCGTGCTTCCAGTCCGGCTCGGCGCCGCCGCGCAGGTCCACCGCGGTGGCGACCAGCAGCACCAGCTCCAGGAGCGGCTCGCACAGCAGGACGGCCGCGCCGGCCTTCGGCATCTTCGCGAGGTAGCGCAGGGCCAGGCCGCCGGTCAGCAGGACCCAGAAGCCGACTTCACAGGCGATGATCAGGGTGACGAGCACGGGACTCTCCGTTCCTGTGGTGGGGGATGCCTCCAGCTTCCCGCCCGGTTCGCACCGTTTCCTCGTCGCCGATGACGAATGCCACGGGGGCCGACCTGCATCCTTCGATGTACGCGGGCTCGGCCGTGATGGCGACGCCCGCCCCCGCCGCACCCTGTTGGATGGGTCCGTGACCCTCAAGATCCCGCCGCCGCACCGAGACGACGTCCTGCTCGCCGCGTTCAGCGTGGCCGCCGGCCTGCTCCTGTGGTCGCTCGGGGTGCACAGCTCCCCCACCCGGGACCTGCTCCCGGCCTGGGCGGCCCTGGTCCCGCTCCTCACCCTCGGCGCGATGGAGCTGCTGCGCCGGAGCATGCCCCGGGTGACCCTGGCGGTCGGCACCGCGGGGCTGGTCGCCGACCAGTTCACCGTGGGGAACCTGGCCACCGTCCTGATCTTCACCGACCTGATGTACGCGGCCGTCGTCTACGGCAAACCGGCCATGGCCCGCCGCCTCCCGGTGACGACCGGCCTGATCACCGTCGCCGTCTCCATCGCCGCCGTGGCCTGGCTGCGCACCCCGCAAGCGCTGCTGATCGGCGTGGTCACCGGCATCGTGAGCTTCGGCCCGGCGCTGACCGGAGCCACCCTGCGCAACCACCGCGAGGCCGCCGTGGCCGCCCGGCTGCGCGCCGAGCAGACCGCGCTGCTGGCCGAGATGGACCGGGCGCAGGCGGTCGTCGCCGAGCGGGCCCGGATGGCCCGCGAACTGCACGACATGGTGGCCAACCACCTCTCCGCCATCGCCATCCACTCCACCGCCGCGCTGTCCATCGACTCCCCCGCCACCAGCCGCGAGGCGCTCGGGGTGATCCGGGAGAACAGCGTCCAGGGACTGGCCGAGATGCGCCGCCTGATCGGACTGCTGCGGGACGTCGGCGCCGGCCAGGAGGCCGTCGCCACGCCCTCGCTGGACGGGCTGGACGCCCTGCTGGAGCAGGCCCGTACGAACGGGGCCGCGAGCGGGCTGGACTTCGTGCTCCTCGACGACCGGCCCGGGGAGGCGGCGCCCACCGGGGGCGCCCGCGAACCGCTGCCCGCCCCGGTGGAACTGGCGGCGTACCGGATCGTCCAGGAGTCGCTGACCAACGCCCTCAAGCACGCCGCCCCGGGCACCGTCACCGTCCGGCTGGCCCGCGACCGCCCCGCGGGCGCGGGGGCCGGCCGGGGCGGGGGCGGCGCGCTGCACGTCGCCGTCGACTCCCCCTACGGGGAACGCCCCGGCCCCCGCGCGCCCGGCTCCGGAGCCGGCCTGATCGGCATGCGCGAGCGGACGGAACTGCTCGGCGGGGCATTCGAAGCGGGCCGCGCGGACGCGGTCTGGCGGGTCCGGGCGACGCTGCCCGTGGAAGAAGAGGCGGTACGGACGTGACGATCAGGGTCGTGGTGGCGGAGGACCAGAGCGCGGTACGGGCCGGGCTGGTCCTGATCCTGCGCAGCGCCGGCGACATCGAGGTGGTGGGCGAGGCCGCGGACGGGGAGGAGGCCGTGCGCCTGGCCCGCGAGCTGCGGCCCGACCTGGTGCTCATGGACGTGCAGATGCCGCGCCTGGACGGGGTGTCGGCGACCCGTCTGGTGGTCGCGGAGGCTCTGGCCGACGTCCTCGTGCTCACCACCTTCGACCTGGACGAGTACGTCTTCGGCGCGCTGCGCGCGGGCGCCTCGGGCTTCCTGCTGAAGGACGCGGACGCGGCGGAGCTGATCACGGCGGTACGGACCGTCGCGCGCGGGGAGGGCCTGATCGCCCCGGCGGTGACCCGGCGGCTGATCGCCGAGTTCGCGGATCCGCGGCCCGTACGCGTCCCCGTGCCGGCGACGGTGGAATCGCTGACCCCGCGCGAGCGGGAGGTCCTGGGGTGCCTGGGCGAGGGGCTGTCGAACGCGGAGATCGCCGTGCGCCTGGAGATGGCGGACGCGACGGCGAAGACCCACGTCAGCCGGGTGCTGGCCAAGCTGGAGCTGCGCAGCCGGGTCCAAGCGGCAGTGCTGGCACAGGAGTTGGGGCTCTAGCCGGATCCGGCCGGAAATCCCTCCGGGGGCGCTACGGGAGGTCTGGACCTCTTGACGGTTGGTCCAGACCTTTCTACTCTCACGCACAACTGTGGTGAGCGTGCCATGACAAGACGTCATACGGGCACGCTCACGGGCGGCGCAGGTCCCACCCCCATGCAGCGGCCGTCCCCACGGCCGCTGCGGACCTCGGAGGAGCACCCTTGAGCACAGCACCCCCACGACGCGCACCGCTGTTTCGAAGAGTCGCGGCCGCACTGGCCGTACTCACCCTGCCCCTCGCCGGACTGGTGGCCATCGCCGGCCCCGCCGAGGCGGCCGCCTCGGCCACCGCGACGTACACCAAGGTCTCCGACTGGGGCTCCGGCTTCGAGGGCAAGTGGACGGTGAAGAACACCGGCACGACCACCCTCAGCAGCTGGACCGTGGAGTGGGACTACCCGGCCGGCACCGCCGTCACCTCGGCCTGGGACGCCACCGTCACCAGCTCCGGCACCCACTGGACCGGCAAGAACGTCGGCTGGAACGGCACCCTCTCCCCGGGCGCCACCGTCAGCTTCGGCTTCAACGGCACGGGCTCCGGCGCCCCCAGCGGCTGCAAGATCAACGGCGGCAGCTGCGACGGCGGCACCAACCCCACCGACAACCCGCCCAGCGCCCCCGGCACCCCCACGGCCAGCGGCGTCACCGACACCGGGCTGACCCTCGGCTGGGCCGCGGCCACCGACGACAAGGGCGTCAAGAACTACGACGTCTTCCGCGGCGGCGCCAAGATCGCCACCGTCACCACCCCCTCGTACACCGACTCGGGCCTGACCAAGGGCACCACCTACAGCTACACGGTCACCGCCCGCGACACCATCGACCAGACCGGCCCCTCCTCCGGCGCCCTCTCGGTGACCACCACCGGCGGAGTCGTCGATCCCCCGCCGGTGGGCGGCCCCGTCAAGCTCGGCTACTTCACGAACTGGGGCGTCTACCAGCGCAACTACCACGTGAAGAACCTGGTCACCTCCGGCAGCGCCGCGAAGATCACGCACATCAACTACGCCTTCGGCAACGTCCAGGGCGGCAAGTGCACGATCGGTGACGCCTACGCCGACTACCAGAAGACCTACGACGCCTCCTCCAGCGTCTCGGGCGTCGCCGACACCTGGGACCAGCCCGTGGCCGGCAACTTCAACCAGCTGCGCCAGCTGAAGAAGAAGTACCCGAACATCAAGGTCCTCTACTCCTTCGGCGGCTGGACCTGGTCCGGCGGCTTCGGCCAGGCCGCGGCCAACCCGGCCGCCTTCGCCCAGTCCTGCTACGACCTGGTCGAGGACCCGCGCTGGGCCGACGTCTTCGACGGCATCGACATCGACTGGGAGTACCCGAACGCCTGCGGCCTGTCCTGCGACACCAGCGGGGCCGCCTCCCTGAAGAACGTCCTCTCCGCACTGCGCACGAAGTTCGGCACCACCAACCTGGTCACCGCCGCCATCTCCGCCGACGGCTCCAACGGCGGCAAGCTCGACCTCGCCGACTACGCGGGCGCCGCCCAGTACGTCGACTTCTACAACGTCATGACGTACGACTTCTTCGGCGCGTGGGCGGCCCAGGGCCCGACGGCCCCGCACTCCCCGCTCACCTCGTACACCGGCATCCCGATCGCCGGCTTCAACTCCGAGGCGGCCATCACCAAGCTCAAGGGCAAGGGCATCGCCGGCTCCAAGCTCAACCTCGGCATCGGCTTCTACGGCCGCGGCTGGACCGGCGTGACCCAGGCCACGCCCGGCGGCACCGCGACCGGCCCGGCCCCGGGCACCTACGAGCAGGGCATCGAGGACTACAAGGTCCTCAAGGGCTCCTGCCCCTCGACCGGCACCATCGCCGGCACGGCCTACGCCAAGTGCGGCAGCAACTGGTGGAGCTACGACACCCCCGCCACCATCGCCTCGAAGATGGCCTGGACGAAGCAGCAGGGCCTCAAGGGAGCCTTCTACTGGGAGTTCAGCGGCGACACCGCCAACGGCGAACTGGCCAGCGCGGTCCACGCCGGCCTCTCGTAACCCCTGACAGCTCGGCCCGGTGAAAGACGAAGCCGGGGAGACGGGTCCGCCCCCGTCTCCCCGGCTTCTCCATCTTCACGCGCCGCTCGCGCGGCTCGGCCCTGGCGGGCCTCCCCGGCTTCGCGGCGCTGCGCCGGACTCCGTCCGGCGGCACCGGCCCTCAGGCGACGTTCACCCGTTGCCCGGGCGGAGCCGCCTCCAGCCAGGCGAGGAAACCGGTCAGCGCGTCATCGCTCATCGCCAGTTCCAGGCGGGTGCCGCGGTGCGCGCAGCACAGTACGACGGCGTCGGAGAGAAGGGCCAGCTCCTCCTCGCCCTCCGGCGCACGGCGGGCGATGACCTCGATGGAGGACCGCTCCAGCAGCCGGCGCGGCCGCGGGGAGTAGCTGAAGACACGGAACCAGTCGATGCGGTCACCGCTGTAGCGCGCGACCCCGTACACCCAGCCCTTGCCGGAGACGTCGGGTTCCTCGGACACGCCCCAGCGCATGCTGCAGTCGAAGGTGCCGCCGGAGCGCTGGATCAGCCTGCGGCGCAGTCCGAACACAAACAGCCCGATCACCACCAGGGCTACGACCAGGCCGCTCACAAGCAGAGCGAGGAGCATCTTTCACCGACCTCCTCGCTCATCGAATAACCCGCACGACAGCGTTCCTACCAGACGGAGTCTGGGGGACCTGCATTGCCTCAGCCGCGACCCGGTCCGGAAAATTCCGGAGCAGGCCGCGGCTGAGGTTCGAAACTCTTACCAGTACCGGGACTCAGCGCCCCGAAACCGCGCGCAGCCGGACATCGGCGCGACGCTCGGAGACCGAATCGGTCTCCGCCTTCGCGCGCTCCAGTGCCCGCTCCGCCCGCTCGACGTCGATCTCGTCGGCAAGCTCGGCGATCTCGGCCAGCAGCGACAACTTGTTGTCCGCGAACGAGATGAATCCGCCGTGCACCGCGGCGACAACAGTGTTGCCCCCGACGGTACGGATGGTCACCGGGCCCGATTCCAGCACACCGAGAAGCGGCTGGTGACCGGGCATGACGCCGATGTCGCCGGACGTGGTGCGGGCGACAACCAGGGTGGCCTCGCCGGACCAGACATTCCGGTCCGCCGCGACCAGCTCGACGTGCAGCTCAGCAGCCATGGTGGCTCCTCGGGTCACCACCCGGCGGGATGGCCGGGTGTTGGGTCAAATTCTAATGGGCGTGAGGAGAGGGACGGGACACACCCGCCCCTCTCCGTCAATCAGCTGTGCTCACGGATGAGCGCGGCCTCAGGAGACGCCCAGCTCCTTGGCGTTGGCCTTGAGGTCCTCGATGCCACCGCACAGGAAGAACGCCTGCTCGGGGAAGTGGTCGTAGTCTCCGTCGCAGATCGCGTTGAAGGCCACGATCGACTCGTCGAGCGGAACGTCCGAACCGTCGACGCCGGTGAACTGCTTGGCGACGTGCGTGTTCTGCGACAGGAAGCGCTCGACGCGACGGGCACGGTGGACAACGAGCTTGTCCTCCTCGCCCAGCTCGTCGATACCGAGGATCGCGATGATGTCCTGGAGGTCCTTGTACTTCTGCAGGATCCCCTTGACGCGCATCGCCGTGGCGTAGTGGTCCGCCGCGATGTACCGCGGGTCGAGGATGCGGGACGTCGAGTCCAGCGGGTCCACGGCCGGGTAGATGCCCTTCTCGGAGATCGGACGGGAAAGAACCGTCGTCGCGTCGAGGTGGGCGAAGGTGGTGGCCGGCGCCGGGTCGGTCAGGTCGTCCGCGGGGACGTAGATCGCCTGCATCGAGGTGATCGAGTGACCGCGGGTCGAGGTGATGCGCTCCTGCAGCAGACCCATCTCGTCAGCCAGGTTCGGCTGGTAACCCACGGCGGACGGCATGCGGCCCAGAAGGGTCGACACCTCCGAACCGGCCTGGGTGTAACGGAAGATGTTGTCGATGAAGAAGAGCACGTCCTGCTTCTGCACATCGCGGAAGTACTCCGCCATGGTCAGACCGGCAAGCGCGACGCGAAGACGGGTGCCCGGGGGCTCGTCCATCTGACCGAAGACAAGCGCCGTCTTGTCGATGACGCCGGACTCGGCCATTTCCTCGATGAGGTCGTTGCCCTCACGGGTACGCTCACCGACGCCCGCGAAGACCGACACACCATCGTGGTTGTTGGCCACGCGGTAGATCATTTCCTGGATCAGAACGGTCTTGCCGACACCGGCACCACCGAACAGACCGATCTTTCCACCCTTGACGTACGGGGTGAGAAGGTCGATGACCTTGACGCCGGTCTCGAACATCTCGGTCTTCGACTCGAGCTCGTCGAAGCGGGGCGCCTTGCGGTGGATCGGCCAGCGCTCGGTGACGTTGGCGTTCTCCTCCGGGTAGTTCAGCACCTCACCCAGGGTGTTGAAGACCTTGCCCTTGGTGAAGTCACCGACGGGGACGGTGATGCCCTCGCCCGTGTTGACCACCGTGGCCTGGCGAACCAGACCGTCGGTCGGCTGCATCGAGATGGTACGGACGAGGCCGTCACCCAGGTGCTGCGCGACCTCGAGGGTCAGCGTCTTGAGCTTGCCGTCCTCGGCCGGGTCTGCGACCTCGACCTTGAGGGCGTTGTAGATCTCGGGCATGGCGTCGACGGGGAACTCCACGTCGACGACCGGGCCGATGACCCGGGCAACGCGGCCCGTGGCGGCGGCCGTCTCAATGGTCGTCATTACTTGTCACTCCCCGCGGTCGCGTCTGCCATGGCGCTGGCGCCACCGACGATCTCGCTGATTTCCTGGGTGATTTCGGCCTGGCGGGCCGCGTTGGCAAGCCGGGAAAGGCTCTTGATGAGATCCCCGGCGTTGTCGGTAGCCGACTTCATCGCGCGGCGGCGGGCGGCGTGCTCGGAAGCGGCCGACTGCAGCAGTGCGTTGTAGATGCGGCTCTCGACGTAGCGCGGCAGAAGGGCGTCGAGGACGTCCTCCGCCGACGGCTCGAAGTCGAACAGCGGAAGGATCTCGCCCTTCGCGCCGGTCTCCTCTTCGACCTTGTCGAGGCTGAGCGGCAGCATCCGGCCGTCCACCGCGTTCTGCGTCATCATCGACACGAATTCCGTGTAGACGATGTGCAGCTCGTCGACGCCACCCTCGGCCGTAACCGTCTGGATGGCCTCGATCAGCGGCGCCGCGACGCGCTTGGCGTCGGCGTAGGCCGGGCTGTCGGTGAAGCCGGTCCACGACTCCGCGACCTTGCGCTCGCGGAAGCCGTAGTAGGCGACACCCTTACGGCCGACGATGTACGTGTCGACCTCCTTGCCCTCGCCGCGCAGCCGCTCGGTGAGCCGCTCCGCCTGCTTGATGGCGTTCGAGGAGTAGCCGCCGGCCAGACCGCGGTCGCTCGTGATGAGCAGGACCGCGGCACGCACCGGTGCCTCGACCTCGGTCGTCAGGGCGTGCTTGGTGTTCGAACCGGTCGCCACCGCGGTCACCGCACGGGTGAGCTCGGTCGCGTACGGCATCGATGCCGCCACCTTGCGCTGCGCCTTGACGATGCGCGAGGCGGCGATCATTTCCATCGCCTTGGTGATCTTCTTGGTCGCCGTGACGGCACGGATACGACGCTTGTAGACCCGGAGCTGCGCTCCCATGAGTCAGCTTCCTTCCGTCGTCACTTGGAGACGTTGACGGCCGGCGCGTCCTCGCCCAGGAGCTTGCCGTCCGAGGTCTCGAACCCGCGCTTGAAGTCAGCGATGGCGTCAGCGATGGAGCCGAGGGTGTCGTCCGACATCTTGCCGCCGTCCGCGATGGAGGTGAGGAGGTCCTTGCGCGAGACGCGCAGGTGCTCCAGCAGCTCCGACTCGAAGCGACGGATGTCGTTGACCGGGACCTCGTCCATCTTGCCGGTGGTGCCGGCCCAGACGGAGATGACCTGCTCCTCGACGGGCATCGGCTGGTACTGGCCCTGCTTCAGCAGCTCCACCAGACGCTTGCCGCGCTCCAGCGAGGCCTTCGAAGCGGCGTCCAGGTCGGAACCGAAGGCGGCGAACGCCTCCAGCTCGCGGTACTGGGCGAGGTCCAGGCGCAGACGGCCGGAAACCTGCTTCATGGCCTTGTGCTGGGCCGAGCCACCGACGCGGGAGACCGAGATACCGACGTTCAGCGCCGGGCGCTGGCCCGCGTTGAACAGGTCGGACTCAAGGAAGCACTGGCCGTCGGTGATGGAGATGACGTTGGTCGGGATGAACGCCGACACGTCGTTCGCCTTGGTCTCGACGATCGGCAGACCGGTCATCGAACCGGCACCCATGTCGTCGGAGAGCTTCGCGCAGCGCTCCAGCAGACGGGAGTGCAAGTAGAAGACGTCGCCCGGGTAGGCCTCGCGGCCCGGCGGACGGCGCAGCAGCAGCGACACGGCGCGGTAGGCGTCGGCCTGCTTCGACAGGTCGTCGAAGATGATCAGGACGTGCTTGCCGGCGTACATCCAGTGCTGGCCGATGGCCGAACCGGTGTACGGCGCCAGGTACTTGAAGCCGGCCGGGTCGGACGCCGGGGCGGCGACGATCGTCGTGTACTCGAGCGCACCGGCGTCTTCCAGGGCGCCGCGAACGGACGCGATGGTCGAGCCCTTCTGGCCGATGGCGACGTAGATGCAGCGAACCTGCTTGTTCACGTCGCCAGAGCGCCAGTTGTCGCGCTGGTTGATGATCGTGTCGACGGCAAGAGCGGTCTTGCCGGTCTGACGGTCACCGATGATCAGCTGACGCTGACCACGGCCGACCGGCACCATGGCGTCGATGGCCTTGTAGCCGGTCTGCATCGGCTCGTGGACCGACTTGCGGACCATGACGCCGGGGGCCTGCAGCTCGAGGGCGCGGCGGCCTTCGGTCGCGATCTCGCCGAGGCCGTCGATCGGGTTGCCGAGCGGGTCGACAACGCGGCCGAGGTAACCCTCGCCGACGCCGACGGAGAGCACCTCACCGGTGCGCTGCACCGGCTGGCCCTCCTCGATACCGCTGAACTCGCCGAGGACGACCGCACCGATCTCGCGCTCGTCGAGGTTCAGGGCGAGACCGAGGGTTCCGTCCTCGAACTTCAGCAGTTCGTTCGCCATGGCGGAGGGCAGGCCCTCCACCTTCGCGATGCCGTCGCCGGCAACGCTGACCGTTCCGACCTCCTCGCGCGAGGCCGCGTCCGGCTGGTACGACTGGACAAAGTTCTCCAGTGCGTCCCGGATCTCCTCCGGCCGGATCGTGAGCTCCGCCATCTGGGTTCCCTGCTCTCCTTGTTGGGCCTGAAGCTTCTTTGGGGTCTGGGGGCGACCCCCAGGAATCTTCTGCAAGTTCTGCACGGCCCAACCGGGCCGCTAGGAATGCTTCGTACTAATTTGTGGCTGGTCAGCCGGCCATGCGGCGCGACGCCTCGGCGATGCGGTCCGCGATGGTGCCGTCGATGACCTCGTCGCCGACCCGCACCGAGATCCCGCCGAGGACCGTCGGGTCCACGTCGAGGTTCAGGTGCATCGGGCGGCCGTACAGCTTGGCCAGCACCGCGCCGAGACGCTGCTTCTGGACGTCGCTGAGCGGAACCGCGGTGGTCACGGTGGCGACCATGCGGCCACGACGCTCGGCGGCGACCTTCGAAAGGGACTCGAGGCCCGCTTCCAGGCTACGTCCACGCGGGTGCGTGACGAGACGCGTGACCAGCCGCTCGGTGACGGCGTTCGCCTTGCCGCCGAGCAGGCTGCGCAGCAGCTGGCTCTTGGCGGCGGCGGTGGCCGACCGGTCGGTCAGTGCTGCGCGCAGCTCGGTGTTCGAGGTGACGATCCGGCCGAACCGGAACAGCTCGTCCTCGACGTCGTCGAGGCCTCCGCTGCGCTGGGCCGCCGTGAGGTCGGCGGTGGCCGCCAGGACCTCGAGCGAGTCCACCAGGTCGCGGGACTGCGACCAGCGGGACCGGACCATGCCGGACACCAGGTCGAGGGTTTCCCCGCCCACCTGGCCGCCGAGCAGACGGCCGGCCAGCTCGGCCTTGGCCTCGCCGGACTGCGCCGGGTCCGTGATGACCCGACGCAGCGAGACCTCACGGTCGAGCAGCGCGGTGACGGCCGCCAGCTCGCCGGCGAGCTTCGCCGCGTCGACGGACGTGTTGTCCGTCAGCGCGTCGAGACGCTCGCGGGCGGTGGCCAGCGCGTCGCGGCTCGCTCCGTTCATCGGGCGGCCTCGGCCTTCTCCTCAAGCTCGCTGAGGAAACGGTCGATCGTGCGGCTCTGCCGGGCGTGGTCCTCGAGGGACTCGCCGACAAGCTTTCCGGCCAGGTCGGTCGCCAGCTTGCCGACGTCCTGACGGAGGGCGGAAGAGGCGGCCTTGCGGTCAGCCGCGATCTGGGCGTGACCGGCAGCGATGATCTCCTCACGCTGCCGCTGGCCCTCTGCGCGAAGTTCTTCCTTCAGCGCAGTGCCCTGCTCCAGAGCATCCTGGCGCAGTCGAGCGGCCTCGTGCCGGGCTTCGGCGAGCTGGGCCTTGTACTGCTCCAGAACGCTCTGAGCCTCGGTCTGAGCGGCCTCAGCCTTTTCGATACCGCCTTCGATGGCCTCGCGGCGCTCGTCCAGAACCTTGTTGATGTTCGGGAGGAGCTTCTTCGCGAGGAAACCGAGGACGATGACGAAGGCGATCAGACCGATGACGAGCTCGGGGATCGGCGGAACGAGGGGGCTGTTCGGCTCCTCGGACGCGAGAACCAGGAGGTTCACATCAGTGCCTTTCGTCTAATCGGACTAGTGGATGCGGTTCGTCAGCTGTAGACGAACGGCATGACCAGACCGATGAGGGCGAGCGCCTCACAGAAGGCGAAGCCGAGGATCTGGTTGGCGCGGATCAGACCGGCAGCCTCGGGCTGACGGGCGAGAGCCTGCGTGCCGTTACCGAAGATGATGCCGACGCCGACGCCGGGGCCGATGGCGGCGAGGCCGTAGCCGACAGAGCTGAGGGAGCCGGTGACGCCGTCGGCGGCAGCGAGGATCTGGGACATGCCAGTTCTTCCTTCTCTTTCATGGACCGGTGGGGGTTGGCCACCGGACGATTCGGGGGGATTGCAGGAGCGGGCTGTGGCTCAGTGGTGTTCGGCGAGCGCGCCCTGCAGGAAGCTGCAGGCCAGGAGGACGAAGACGTACGCCTGGACAGCCTGGATGAAGAGTTCGAATGCGGTCATCACGATGACCATGACGAACGAGACGCCCGCGTAAGCGATGCCGATCCCGTTCAGCAGGTACCAGCTGGCGATGGTGAACAGCAGCAGCAGGGTGTGACCCGCGAACATGTTCGCGAAGAGTCGGACCGCGTGCGTGAACGGGCGGACCAGGACGTTCGAGAAGAACTCGATCACCATGACCAGCGGCAGAACCGGGCCGAGCGACTTGTCGTAGCCGGTCAGGTTCTTGAAGCCGCCCACGAAACCGTGGCGCTTGAAGGTCACCGACATCCACATCACGTAAATGATGAGGGCGAGGCCGGCCGGGTACGCGATGACGGCGGTCACCGGGAACTGGGCGAGCGGCACGATCGACCACAGGTTCATGATCCAGACGAAGAAGAACGTCGCGACCATGAAGGGGACGTACTTCTCGCCTTCCTTCTTACCGAGCGTCTCGTAGACGATGCCGCGGCGTACGAAGTCGTAGCCCGCTTCGGCGACCATCTGCAGCTTGCCCGGGACGACCTTCGGCTTCCGGAACGCGGCCCAGAAGAAGCCGACGATGATGACCGAGCCCAGCAGGGCGAGCAGCATCGTCTTGTTGAAGTACAGGTTGCTGTCGCCGTCACCGAAGATCGGCTCGAACAGGAACGAGTACAGGGTCGGGCCCGGGAAGCCGCAGCCAGTGCCGTCTTCGAAATGACAGTTCAATTCGAAGGCGAGCGTCATGTCAGCAGCACTCACCGCAGGGCTCCTTCAGCGTGGCGCATAGGTACGGCAACCTCGTTGTGTCGGCGCGGCGTGCAGCCGCGGTTCGGCACTGGACAGGTATTACGGATGGTGGGGCGACAGTCAGGCATCGAGCCTCGCGATGGAACAGGCGTCAGCTCAGATGCCCGCGCCCGCAATGCCGCAGTTGAAACCGGACGATAGCAGCATCCCGAACGCGCACTTATTCCGCCCCTACCCCTCACGACTTCTGGCCCGAATTTCCGGGCTTGTCGCCCTTCATCGAGTCAGGTTCGACGTAGAGGATCTTGGCCTTCATATGAGCACGCGCCTGTGCGGCGATCCACACCAGGGTGGCGACGACGAGCGTGATGGCGAAGGCCTTGGGGTGGAACAGTGTCGTGTTCTTGAACACGGCGAGAAAGACGAAGAGCAGCAGGATCTGGGCCGTGTAGAGCATGAGCCCCATGGCCTGGAACAGGTGCGGCAGTGATTTCGCCGTGCGCTGCAGTACGAGGAATCCGATGCCCATGAACAGCATCACCACGGCCGTCGCAACGACGGCGCCCACGGCCCCCTTGCCACCGGCGACGATCCCACTGATGACGGCGGCGAGAGCGCCGGCGACAGCCGTGGGAACGGCGGATTGCAGGAGGGATCGGACGTCATCTGACCGCATGGCGGTTTGCTCCGCGTGGTGGTGGGGGCACAGGGACTCGTACTGGACGAGCGTAAGCCCGGTCCGAGAGGGAACCTCGGGCCAATGGACCGTCGCACTACGGTCCTTCGGCTCTGTCGCCGGGTTTAGTGAACGGTATCACAAAGTATTTGATGAGAGCTTTACTCGGAGGGTGTGCGGACTGTCACACATGAGAGTGACCCTGCGCGTGTGTGCGCGACAGCCAAGTGTCTTGTCTGGTAAAGGGCGTTCATGTCCGACATGCGTCCGGGACGTCAGCGCGAGGATCCGGCCTTACGCCGGTCGGGGAAGCGCGAACGGGGGCCGATGGCGGTCGCCCCGTTGACGCCGGACACACCTGCCGCAATCGGGCGGGCCGGCTCCGGCTCTGCCGCGGGGGCGTCCTGGAGGGCTGCCTCGGCGGCCCGTTCCGCGTGCCGGTAGCGCGGCGGGACCAGTCGCTCCGCCCACTGCGGGGCCCGCGGGGTGAAGCGGGGCAGCAGGAGCAGGAGCAGGCCCACGGCGCTCAGCACGGAGATCGCCAGCACGATCCACATCGAGGCGGAATGCACCGAATACGCCACGGTGCCGAAGGCGATCAACCCTGACCAGAAGTACATGATGAGCACGGCCCGGCTGTGTGAATGCCCGAGTTCCAGCAGCCGGTGGTGGAGGTGTCCGCGGTCCGCGGCGAAGGGCGACTGGCCCTTCCAGGTGCGCCGCACGATGGCGAGGACCAGGTCCGTCATCGGGATCGCGATGATCGTGAGCGGCAGGATCAGCGGGATGAAGACCGGCAGCATCGCGTGGGTCGCGTTGCGCTCGCCGTCCAGCCACAGGGCCATCGCGTCCGGGTCCACCTGTCCGGTGATGGAGATGGCGGCGGCGGCCAGCACCAGGCCGATGAGCATCGAGCCGGAGTCGCCCATGAAGATCCGGGCGGGGTGCATGTTGTGCGGCAGGAAGCCGAGGCACATGCCCATCAGGATGGCGGCGAAGAGGGTCGCGGGTGCGGCCGCCTCGATCCCGTAGCCGAACCAGATCCGGTATCCGTAGAGGAAGAACGCGCAGGTCGCGATGCAGACCATGCCGGCGGCCAGGCCGTCGAGGCCGTCCACGAAGTTCACCGCGTTGATGGTGATCACGACGAGGGCCACGGTGAGCAGGTTGCCCTGCCAGGGAGTGAGCGAGACCGAGCCGATCCCCGGGACCGGGATCCACAGGATGGTCAGGCCCTGCATGCACATCACACCGGCGGAGATCATCTGTGCGCCGAGCTTGATCAGGGCGTCGAGCTCGAACTTGTCGTCGAGCACACCGACCAGCCAGATCAGGGCCGCCCCGGAGAGCAGGGCCCGCGGCTCGTTCGACAGCTCGAAGACCCCGTTGAGGTTCTTCAGGTGGTCCGCGACGAGCAGGCCGGCGCACAGTCCGCCGAACATCGCGATGCCGCCGAGCCGCGGAGTGGGCTCCCGGTGCACGTCGCGCGCGCGGATCTCGGGCATCGCGCCCACGGCGATCGCGAACTTCCGCACGGGCCCGGTGAGTAGATAAGTCACCGCGACCGTGACGCAAAGCGTCAGCAGATATTCACGCACGGGCTGCCCCAGATGTATCGCCGGCCATCTCAGCCCCACACACTAGCTGCGAAGTACTCACTGTCGTGGACGCGCAGGGGCGGTATCCCGGTTGCGGTACGTCGTCCTTGCCCCGCTTAAACCCCATACGGCGGAAAACTGATCACCAATTCGTTGACGTCCCTACGGACCTTCGTCTCCCCGCCGTCCAGCGCGGCCGTGAACAGCGCGGCGATCCGGCCCATCTCCTCCTCCCCCATGCCCTGCGTGGTCACCGCCGCGGTGCCGAGGCGGATCCCGCGCTGGTCACCGTAGGGAAGGGCGCAGGTGTCCAGCACGATCCCGGCGGCGGCCAGCCGGCCCCGGGCGCCCGCGCCGTCGAGGCCCAGCGGTGCGGGGTCGGCGGTGATCAGGTGGGTGTCGGTCCCCCCGGTCGTGATCGCGAACCCGCGGGCGGCGAGCGCGTCGGCGAGAGCGCGGCCGTTGGCGACCACCCGGTGCGCGTACGAGGTGAAGGCGGGCCCGGCGGCCTCGCCGAAGGCCACGGCCTTGGCGGCGATGGTGTGCATCTGCGGGCCGCCCTGGGTGAAGGGGAACACCGCCCGGTCGATCCGCTCCGCGAACTCGGCCCCGCACAGGATCATCCCGCCGCGCGGACCCCGGAGCACCTTGTGGGTGGTGGCCACGACGATGTCGGCGTAGGGCACGGGGCTGGGCGCGGCCCCGCCGGCCACGAGTCCGATGGGGTGGGCGGCATCCGCGATCAGGAAGGCCCCGACCTCGTCGGCGATCTCCCGGAACACGGAGTACTCGGGGTGCCTCGGGTAGGAGATGGACCCGCACACGATGGCCTTGGGCCGGTGCTCGTGCGCGAGACGCTGCACCTGGGCGTAGTCGATGAGCCCGGTCTCGGCGTCCACTCCGTACCCGACGAAGTCGAACCAGCGCCCGGAGAAGTTGGCGGGCGACCCGTGGGTGAGGTGCCCCCCGGAGGTGAGCGCCATGGCCAGCACGGTGTCCCCGGGCCGCAGCAGCGCGGCGTACGCGGCGAGCACGGCGGCGGATCCGGAGTGCGGCTGCACGTTCGCGTGCTCGGTGCCGAAGAGGGCGCGGGCCCGCTCGACGGCGATCTGCTCGGCAAGGTCGGCGTACTCGCAGCCGCCGTGGTGGCGGGCGCCGGGGTACCCCTCGGCGTACTTGTTGGCGAGCGCCGATCCCAGTGCGGTGAGCACGGCGGCGGAGGTGAAGTTCTCGGCGGCGATCAGCTGCAGCCCGGTCGCCTGGCGCCGGTGTTCCCCGTCGAGGACGTCGGCCATCTGCGGATCCTGCTGCCGCAGCAGGTCCAGGGGCTGGGTGATGACGCTCATGGCGCGACTCCAGGGGGGTACCGCATACCGGGTACCAGCCACTGTAGGCCGCCCTTGCGGATCCCGCCCTGCGGCGCCGGTCCAGCCTCGCCGGCGTGTGAGGCGCGGGCTCCGGGGCGGAGCCCCGGGGGGTCCGGGCGCAGCCCGGGGAACGGAGGAAGGGCGGGTAGGGGACGGCCCCGCGGGGGTCGCCCGGTCGACCCGGCGGGTCAGCGGGAAGCCGTGACGCCCGTCAGTGCCGTGACCACGGGGTCCAGCGCCTGGTTGATCTCGTCGCCGATCGAGCGGAAGAAGGTGATCGGCGCCCCGTACGGGTCGTACACCTCATCGGCGTCGGGGGACGGCGCGAGCAGCCACCCGCGTAGAGCGGCGGCGGCGCGGACCAGCGCGCGGGCCCGCTCCACCATCCCGTCCTCCAGCGGCGGCAGCGTCGCCGGGTCTATCGCCCGCACCAGCCGGGTGAACTCCTTCAGGGTGAAGGTGCGCAGCCCCGCCGAGTGCCCCATCGAGATCACCTGGGCGCGGTGGTCGCGGGTGGCGGTCAGGACCAGGTCGGCGCGTATGACGTGCTCGTCCAGGAGTTCCCGGCCGGTGAAGCCGGTGGCGTCCGCCCCGAAGTCGGCCAGCACGGCGGCCGCGTTGGCCTCCATGGGCGCGCCCTCGTGGCCCCAGGTGCCCGCGCTCTCCACGATCAGGTCGCCGGTGACGGGGCCGCCGAGCCGGTGGGACAGCGCGTGCCGCGTCAGCCGCTCGGTGATGGGCGAGCGGCACACGTTGCCGGTGCTGACGTGGAGTATGCGGAAGGTGTTGTCCCCGGCTATGCCACGCCCCTCAGGGCTCACGGAGCCACCTCGAGGTCGGGCACGACCTCCCGCAGCTGCTCGGCGGTCAGTGCCCCCTCGCGCAGCAGGACGGGAACCTTCCCGGTGACGTCGACGATCGACGAGGGCAGGGTGCTCGGGGTCGGCCCGCCGTCCAGGTACACGGACACGGAGTCGCCGAGCATCTCGCGCGCCGCGTCGCAGTCCTCGGGCGCCGGGTGTCCGGTCAGGTTCGCCGAGGACACCGCCATCGGGCCGACCTCGGTCAGCAGCTCGATCGCGACGGGGTGCAGGGGCATGCGCACGGCCACGGTGCCGCCGGTCTCGCCCAGGTCCCACGCCAGCGAGGGCTGGTGCTTGGCGACGAGCGTCAGACCGCCCGGCCAGAAGGCGTCGACGAGCTCCCAGGCCTGCTCGGAGAAGTCGGTGACCAGGCCGTGCAGGGTGTTCGGGGAGCCGATGAGGACGGGGGTGGGCATGTTGCGGCCGCGCCCCTTGGCGGCGAGCAGGTCGCCGACGGCCTCCGCGCTGAAGGCGTCCGCGCCGATCCCGTAGAGGGTGTCGGTGGGCAGCACGACGAGCTCGCCGCGGCGTACGGCGGAGGCGGCTTCACGCAGGCCCGTCTTGCGGTCCGTCGCGTCGTTGCAGTCGTATCGCCGGGCCATCAGCGGGCCTCCTCGTGCAGCAGGGGGGTGGCGGGAATGCGCGCGGTGACTGCGCCGCTCGAGGCAGGGCCGGTCACGGCAGAGCCTTGCGGGCGGTCGCGAAGCGCGGGCGGTTGTTGAGGTCGGGGTGGTCGGCGGCGTCGGCCCAGCCCCGCTCCTCGGCGAAGATCCACGGGACCTGTCCGCCCTGGGTGTCGGCGTGCTCGATGACGACGATGCCGCCGGGCCGCAGCAGCCGGTGGGCGGTGCGCTCGATGCCGCGGATGGTGTCCAGGCCGTCCTCGCCGGAGAACAGCGCCATCTCGGGGTCGTGGTCGCGGGCCTCGGGCGCCACGTACTCCCACTCGGTGAGCGGGATGTACGGCGGGTTGGAGATGACCAGGTCGACCTGTCCGTCCAGCTCGGGCAGCGCGCTCAGCGCGTTGCCCTGGTGGACGGTGACCCGGGAGCCCTCGGCGTTCTTACGGGTCCACTGCAGGGCGTCCTCGGACAGCTCGACGGCGTGCACGCGCGAGCGCGGCACCTCCTGCGCCATGGCCAGCGCGATGGCGCCGGAGCCGGTGCAGAGGTCCACGATCAGCGGTTCGACGACGTCCATCGCCCGGACGGCCTGTATGGCCCAGTCCACGACCGACTCGGTCTCGGGCCGGGGCACGAAGACCCCGGGCCCGACCTGGAGCTCCAGGTAGCGGAAGAAGGCGCGGCCGGTGATGTGCTGGAGCGGCTCGCGCGCCTCGCGGCGGGCGACGGCCTCCCAGTAGCGGGCGTCGAAGTCCGCGTCCTTGACGTGGTGGAGTTCCCCCCGCTTGACGCCGTGCACGAAGGCCGCGAGCTCCTCCGCGTCGAAACGCGGTGAGGGCACGCCGGCGGCGGCCAGCCGCTGGGTGGCCTGGGCCACCTCGGCAAGCAGCAAGTTCACGCTGGTCCTCCGGGCTGCTGTCGTACGGGGGGTGGTGCGGGGTCCTGCGGGTGGTGCGGTCCTGCGGGGGGACTCAGTGCGCGGACGCGAGCTTGGCGGCGGAGTCCGTGTCGACACAGGCCTGGATGACCGGGTCGAGGTCTCCGTCGAGGACCTGGTCCAAGTTGTACGCCTTGAAGCCCGTCCGGTGGTCCGAGATCCGGTTTTCCGGGTAGTTGTACGTACGGATCTTCTCGGAGCGGTCCACCGAGCGCACCTGGCTGCGGCGCACGTCGGAGGCCTCCTGCTCGGCGGCTTCCTGGGCGGCGGCCAGCAGGCGCGAGCGCAGGATGCGCATCGCCTGCTCCTTGTTCTGGAGCTGGCTCTTCTCGTTCTGGCAGGAGGCGACCACACCGGTCGGGATGTGCGTGATGCGCACGGCCGAGTCGGTGGTGTTGACGGACTGGCCGCCGGGGCCCGAGGAGCGGTACACGTCGATGCGGAGGTCGTTCATGTTGACCTCGACCTCCACCTCCTCGGCTTCCGGGGTGACGAGCACGCCGGCGGCGGAGGTGTGGATGCGGCCCTGGGACTCGGTGGCCGGCACGCGCTGGACGCGGTGCACGCCGCCCTCGTACTTCAGGCGGGCCCAGACGCCCTGGCCGGGCTCGGTGGCGCCGTTGCCGCCCTTGGTGCGGACGGAGACCTGGACGTCCTTGTAGCCGCCGAGCTCGGACTCGGTGGCGTCGATGATCTCGGTCTTCCAGCCCACGCGCTCGGCGTAGCGCAGGTACATGCGCAGCAGGTCGCCGGCGAACAGGGCCGACTCGTCACCGCCCGCACCCGCCTTGACCTCCAGGAGCACGTCCTTGTCGTCGCTGGGGTCGCGCGGAACGAGCAGCAGGCGGAGCTTCTCGGTGAGCTCTTCGCGCTGTGCGGTCAGTTCCTTGACCTCTGCCACGAAGTCCGGGTCGTCGGCCGCGAACTCCTTCGCCGTCTCGATGTCCTCGGCGGACTGCTTCCAGGCACGGAAGGTCGCGACGATCGGGGTCAGCTCCGCGTAGCGCTTGTTCAGCTTGCGCGCGTTGGCCTGATCCGAGTGGACCGAAGGGTCGGCGAGCTTCTTCTCAAGATCGGCGTGCTCGCCGATCAGTTCCTCGACCGCCTCGAACATCGGGGGCTCCTGAAGATGGTGAATGTGAAGAAAAGGGCTGCGGGACGAGAAAGGCGCCGGTCCGGCTGCCCCCGTGCGAACAGGGTGCAGCCGGTACCCGGCGCCTGAGGCTCGCTACTTCTGTGCAGCCTTGCCGAAGCGGGCCTCGAAGCGGGCCACGCGGCCACCGGTGTCGAGGATCTTCTGCTTGCCCGTGTAGAACGGGTGGCACTCGGAGCAGACCTCGGCTCGGATGGAGCCCTCGGTCAGGGTGCTGCGGGTGGTGAACGACGCGCCACAGGTACAGCTGACCTGGGTCTCGACGTACGTGGGGTGGGTATCGCGCTTCAAGGTGTCTCCTAGATTCGGGAGGGCGCCGGGTCGCAGGAGCCGAATTGCGCGCTGCGTGAACCGGGGCCGACAGACCAGTCTGCCAGGACCGGGCTGCCTGTCAAAATTCTGAGGACGCCTCCCTCAACGGCAGGGGTCCGGCATCTATTCCACGGCCCGGTGGAACCCGTCCCACCAGGCGGTTCGGCTACCGGACGACCGTACCGGCCGTGCCCTTGTCTCCGGCCGAGTTCGTGGTGGCCGCTTCCGGGACCTGCTGGTCGGCCAGCAGGGCGTCCCAGACCATCGTGGACTCCTTGGTGAGCGGGACGACCCGGTTGGGGTCACGGGTGTCTCCGGTCACCGGGAGGGTGATCATCTGCATGTTCTCGGGGCCGATGCCCTCCAGGCCCTGGGCGAAGCCCATGAGGGACTTCACGTCGCCGAGCGCCTTGTCCGTGGTGATGGCCTTGGTGGCGGTGTCGGCGAGGTCGAGCAGCTTCTTCGGGTTGTCGAAGACACCGATGGTCTTGACCTGCTTGATCAGCGCCTTGATGAAGGCCTGCTGGAGCTGTATTCGGCCCAGGTCGCCGCCGTCGCCGACGCCGTGGCGGGTACGGACGAGGCCGAGGGCCTGCTCGCCGTTCAGCCGGTTCGTCCCGGCGGGCAGGTCGAGGTGGCTGTAGTCGTCCTTGATCGGCTTGGTGGTCGTCACCTCGACGCCGCCGAGCTTGTCGATGATCTCCTTGAAGCCCGTGAAGTCGACTTCGAGGTAGTGGTCCATGCGGATCCCCGACATCTTCTCCACGGTCGCGACCGCGCAGGCGGCCCCGCCGACGGTGAACGACTCGTTGAACATCTTGCGCGGGCCGCCCAGGTCGCTCTTGCCGTTCGGGAGCTTGCAGGTGGGCCGGGTCACGAGGGTGTCGCGGGGTATCGATACGACGGTGGCCTTGGTGTGGCCCTCGTTGAGGTGGACGATCATCGCCGTGTCGGAGCGTGCGGAGCCGCCGTCGTCCTGGCCGTACTCCCCGTTGTCGCCGCCGCGGGAGTCGGAGCCGAGGACGAGGATGTCCATCGAGCCGTTGTCCACGTTCTCCGGGCGGTTCGTGCCGAGGGCGGCGTCGATGTCGACGGTCTTGAGGTTGCCGTTGAACTTGAAGTAGAAGTAGCCGAGCCCCGCCCCGCCCAGGAGGACCACGCCCGCGGCGGTCCACGCGGCGATGACGACGGCCCTGCGGCGCACGGCCGGCTTCCGTCGGCGTCTGCCCGCGCCGGCCCTGCGGCCGTGGCCCCTGTTGTCCTGGCTCATGCTCTGCTCTGCCGCCTGTCTGTGTTCGGTTCGGCTCCCCGCTCTCTGTGACAAGGACGGACTGAAGCCATCCAGGGTTCCACGGTCCCGGGCTCGCGGAAACCGCCCCGCCCCGTCGGGCCGGGCCGGACGGGCACCGTGCGGTACGCCGCCCACCTGCGGATTCCCCCCGGGACTCGGGGTGACCGCGAGGGGCGGCGGGCGTACGGAGTGTGGCAAAGGTCGCATCCGTGCGCGAAGCACCGTAGACCACACAAGGCCGCACAGACCCCGCAGGCCACATGGGCCCCCTAGGCCCCGGGTATGACGCGACCGCCCCCGTCGCGGGTGCGGCGGGGGCGGTCGGCGGTCACGCAGGTGGTGCTACGGGGAGACGTCAGTCGTCGTTCTTGCCCGACGGGGTCGTCTTCGCGATCTGCATGAGGAACTCGGCGTTCGACTTCGTCTGCTTCATCTTGTCGAGGAGCAGCTCGATGGCCTGCTGCGAGTCGAGCGCGTGCAGCACCCGGCGCAGCTTCCAGACGATGGCGAGCTCCTCGCTGTTGAGGAGGATCTCCTCCTTGCGGGTGCCCGAGGGGTCCACGTCAACGGCCGGGAAGATGCGCTTGTCGGCGAGCTTCCGGTCGAGCTTGAGCTCCATGTTGCCGGTGCCCTTGAACTCCTCGAAGATCACCTCGTCCATGCGCGAGCCGGTGTCGACCAGCGCGGTGGCCAGGATGGTCAGCGAGCCGCCGTCCTCGATGTTGCGCGCGGCACCGAAGAAGCGCTTCGGCGGGTAGAGCGCGGTCGAGTCGACACCACCGGACAGGATGCGGCCGGAGGCGGGGGCGGCGAGGTTGTACGCGCGTCCCAGGCGGGTGATGGAGTCCAGCAGGACGACCACGTCGTGGCCGAGCTCGACGAGACGCTTGGCGCGCTCGATGGCCAGCTCGGCGACGGTGGTGTGGTCCTCGGCCGGGCGGTCGAAGGTCGAGGAGATGACCTCGCCCTTCACCGACCGCTGCATGTCGGTGACCTCTTCCGGACGCTCGTCGACCAAGACGACCATCAGGTGGCACTCGGGGTTGTTGACCGTGATCGCGTTGGCGATCGCCTGCATGATCATGGTCTTACCGGTCTTCGGCGGGGCCACGATCAGACCGCGCTGGCCCTTACCGATCGGCGACACGAGGTCGATGATGCGGGTGGTCAGCACGCCCGGGTCGGTCTCCAGGCGGAGCCGGTCCTGCGGGTACAGCGGGGTCAGCTTCTGGAACTCCGGGCGGCCGCGGCCGGATTCGGGCGCCATGCCGTTGACCGAGTCCAGGCGCACGAGCGCGTTGAACTTCTCGCGGCGCTCGCCGTCCTTGGGCTGACGGACGGCGCCGGTGGTGTGGTCGCCCTTGCGCAGACCGGCCTTGCGGACCTGGGCGAGGGAGACGTACACGTCGTTCGGGCCGGGCAGGTAGCCCGAGGTCCGGATGAACGCGTAGTTGTCGAGGATGTCGAGGATGCCCGCCACGGGGATCAGGACGTCGTCGTCGGCGACCGGAGTCTCGGCCGGCGCGAACTCGTCGCGGCCACGACGGCCACGGCGGTCGCGGTAGCGGCCACGACGGCCGCGACGGCCGTCCTCGTCGAAGTCGTCCTGCGGGCCGTTGTCCTGACGGTCCCGGTCCTGGCGACCGCCCTGCTGGCCCTGACCCTGGCCCTGACCCTGGCCGCGGCCGCCCTGCTGGCGGTCCTGACGGTCGGTCCGGTCCTGACGGCCGCCCTGCTGGCCCTGACCCTGGCCCTGGTTCTGACCCTGGCTCTGGCCCTGACCGGCCTGGCCCTGACCCTGAGCGCCCTGGCCCTGGTCGTCGGCCTTGGCACCGCGGTCACGGCGCTCGCGGCGGCCGTCGGCGCGGTCGTTGCCCCGCTCGCGGCGGTCGCGACGGCCGCGGCCCTCGCCTTCCTGGCCCTGGGCCTGGCCGGCCGGGGCGGTGGCGGCCTCGGCCTTCGCTTCGGCCTGTGCGGCCGGAGCGACGGTCTCGGACTTCGGCTCCACCTGTACGGCGGCGGCGGGGGCCGAACCCTCGGGGCTGCCGGACGGGGCGGTGGCACGCCGGCGACGGCGCTCGCCGACCGGGGCGTCCTCGCTCGCGGGCTGGCCCGGGATGTCGATCTGGGCCTGCGTGGCGGCCTTCTCGGCGGGCGCCTCGGCGGCGGCCTCGCCCGTACGGGCCTTGCTGGTGGCGCGGCGCTTCGGCTTGGTCTCGCCGCTTTCGGCGGGCGCGGCGGCCGGCGCGGAGGCCGCGGCCTTGGGGGCGCTGCTTCCCGCCTGCGCCTCCTTGATGACCTCGATCAGCTGGCCCTTGCGCATCCGCGCGGTGCCCCTGATGCCGAGGCCCGACGCGACCTGCTGGAGCTCGGCCAGGACCATGCCGTCAAGGCCGGTGCCGGAGCGGCGGCGCTTGGTCGGCGCGGCGCCCTCGGCGGGGGCACTGGTGTCGACGTTGGTGTCGGCAGCGCCCATCAGATCGGTGGTGTCGCTCACGAAGGGTCCTTCCCTGGAGCGGACGTCGGCCTGTCTGGCTCGGCGACCGGTTGTGCTGTCCGACGGCAGTCCGTGATGAGGCGCGGACTGCTGCCGGGGCGGTGGTCCGCCGATAGAGATACGGCGGAGAGAAACGTGCATGTGCGTGGGTGGTTCCGGCGAGAAGCCCCCGAGTGGAAGCGTGGGAATATCACGCCGATTCCGGAGCGTGCTCGAAACTGCTGGCAGCGATCAAAGCAGTCGGGGAGGCTCCCGGAAGAAAGGTGGTCCCTGATAGGGACACTGAGCACCAAGCCATGGCGGCTTCGGATGCGCACTTGAGACTAACACTACCGGATCCAACAGACATTCCCCCTCTCCATCACCGGCTTTCGAGCCCTTCCGCGCGGGTTTCGCGCGGGCTCCGCGCGGGCGGCCTGCCCTGGCCGCCCGCCCCTGGCCGGCTGTGTCCTTTACTGCGCGGATCAGCCGCCCTGGGTTCCCAGCGGAAGTACGCTCGCGCCCGCGGCGTCGAGTGCGAGCCGGTTGGCCGCCCACCCCTCGCCCGCGAGCCGTGCGACCTTGTCGGCCGCACCGTTGTCGACCAGCGCGAGGACCGTGGGGCCCGCGCCGGAGATCACCGCGGGGATGCCGTCCGCCCGCAGTCGCGCCACGAGCGCCACGCTCTCGGGCATCGCCGGGGACCGGTACTCCTGGTGGAGACGGTCCTCGGTGGCCGGCAGCAGGAACTCGGGACGCCTGGTCAGGGCCTCTACGAGCAGACCCGCGCGGCCCGCGTTGACGGCCGCGTCCACGTGCGGGACGGTGCGCGGCAGCAGGCCGCGCGCCGTCTCCGTCAGGACGGGCTTGGAGGGGACGAAGACCACCGGAACGATGGAATCGGCGGGCTCCATGCGGATCGCCTTGGCGCTGCCGCCGTCCATCCACGCGAGGGTGAAACCGCCGAGGAGACAGGCGGCGACGTTGTCGGGGTGGCCCTCGATCTCGGTGGCGAGCTCCAGCAGCGCCGTGTCGTCGAGCTTGGCCTCTCCGCCTATGGTCACGGCGCGGGCGGCGACGATGCCCGCGCAGATGGCGGCGGAGGAGGAGCCGAGACCGCGGCCGTGCGGGATGCGGTTGGCGCAGACGACTTCGAGGCCGCGCGGCTGGCCGCCCAGCAGGTCGAACGCGGTGCGCATGGAACGTACGAGGAGGTGGCTCTCGTCCCGCGGCAGGGTGTCGGCACCTTCGCCCGCGATATCGATGTTCAGGCCTGAATCGGCCACGCGTACGACGACGTCGTCGTAGAGCCCCAAGGCCAGCCCGAAGGCGTCGAAGCCCGGGCCGAGGTTGGCACTGCTGGCGGGAACGCGCACCCGTACGGCGGCGGCGCGGAAGGCGGGACCGGCCATCTTCCGATGACACTCCTTGTGACTGTGCGAGACGGTATCTTCGCTGGCTCGCTGTGAATGTACTGGAGAACGTACGACACCCGAAGGCCCTGTGGGCAGCACCGCGGTCATATGCGCGGCGGCGGATGTAAGTACAGCCTATCGAAGGAAGGTTCTTCTCCGACATAGGGCGCACAGCAGGCGCACGATGCGTGTCGCCGGCTCCTGCCGGTCCGGTCGGGTTTCCGCCGCGATATCTGGCGGGTTTCCATCGGTTTTCGTGCCGTACGGCCCGAGTTGCCGGATTCATCAGCCTTCGAAAGACTTCCGGAATCCGGCAACTCGGTTACTGCGGTACTTCTGGTCGCGGCGGCCGACCGCGCTTACGGGACGGCCGGCCCGCGGCTCGCGGTCAGACGAGACCGAGGCGGATGGCGGCGGCCTCGGCGTCGACCGGAATGGTGACCGGCTGCGGAGCGCCGGCGACCGCCCAGTCGGGGTCCTTCAGGCCGTTGCCGGTGACGGTGCAGACGATCTTCTGGCCGGGGTCGACCAGACCGAGCTCGACGGCCTTGAGCAGACCGGCCACCGACGCGGCCGAGGCGGGCTCGACGAAGACGCCCTCCTGAGCGGCCAACAGGCGGTAGGCGGACAGGATCTGGCGGTCCGTCACCTCGTCGATGAAGCCGCCCGACTCGTCCCGGGCCTGCAGGGCGTAGTCCCACGAGGCCGGGTTGCCGATACGGATCGCCGTGGCGATGGTGTGCGGCTCCTTGACGATCTCCCCGCGCACGATGGGCGCGGAGCCGGAGGCCTGGAAACCCCACACGCGGGGCGTACGGGAGGCCAGGCCATCGGCCTTGTACTCCTTGAAGCCCTTCCAGTACGCGGTGATGTTGCCGGCGTTGCCGACGGGCAGCACGTGGATGTCGGGGGCGTCGCCGAGCGCGTCCACGATCTCGAAGGCCGCCGTCTTCTGGCCCTCGATGCGTACCGGGTTGACGGAATTGACCAGCGCCACCGGGTAGTTGTCGGACAGCGCCCGGGCGAGGTCGAGGCAGTCGTCGAAGTTGCCGTCGACCTGGAGGATCTTCGCGCCGTGGATCAGGGCCTGGCCCATCTTGCCCAGCGCGATCTTGCCGCGGGGCACGAGGACGGCGGAGACCATCCCGGCGCGCACCGCGTAGGCGGCGGCGGAGGCCGAGGTGTTGCCCGTGGAGGCG
Organism: Streptomyces sp. NBC_00086; assembly: GCF_026343255.1. Classification (NCBI taxonomy): domain Bacteria; kingdom Bacillati; phylum Actinomycetota; class Actinomycetes; order Kitasatosporales; family Streptomycetaceae; genus Streptomyces; species Streptomyces sp. NBC_00086. The sequence continues at coordinate 2,571,251 of NZ_JAPELZ010000001.1, forward strand.
CAGATGACGGCCTTGGCGCCGTCCTCCTTGGCCTTGGTGATCGCCATGGTCATGCCGCGGTCCTTGAAGGACCCGGTGGGGTTGGCCCCCTCGACCTTGAGGTGTACCTCGCAGCCGGTGCGCTCGGAGAGCACCTGGGCGGGGACGAGGGGAGTGCCGCCCTCGCGGAGCGTGACCACCGGAGTCGTGGCCGTGACCGGCAGGCGGTCCCGGTACTCCTCGATGATGCCGCGCCACTGGTGGGTGCGATTGCTGCTCATGGGTCCTTACTCCCCTTCAACACGCATGATGCTGGCGACACCGCGGACGGTGTCCAGCTTCCGCAGCGCCTCGACGGTCCCGGAGAGGGCGGCGTCGGGCGCACGGTGAGTGACGACGACGAGGGAGGCCTCGCCGTCCTTTCCCTGCTGTCGGACGGTGTCGATGGACACTCCGTGCTCCGCGAAGGTGGTCGCCACCTGGGCGAGGACGCCCGGCTTGTCCGCCACATCGAGGCTGATGTGGTAGCGGGTGACGACATCCCCCATGGGGCTGACCGGCAGCTGGGTGTAAGCCGACTCGCCCGGCCCCTTTGCCTCGGCGAGCTTGTTGCGGCAGACGGCGACGAGGTCGCCGAGGACCGCGGACGCGGTCGGCGCGCCGCCCGCGCCCGGACCGTAGAACATGAGCCGCCCGGCGGCCTCCGCCTCGACGAACACCGCGTTGTACGCCTCGCGGACGGAGGCGAGCGGGTGGGTCAGCGGGATCATCGCCGGGTGGACGCGGGCGGTGACGGACTCGCCGTCGGCGGCGCGCTCCAGGATGGCGAGGAGCTTGATGGTGCAGCCCATGCGCTTGGCGGACGCGAAGTCGGCGGCGCTGACCTCGGTCATGCCCTCGCGGTAGACGTCGTCGAGGCGGACCCGGGTGTGGAAGGCGATGCCGGCCAGGATCGCGGCCTTGGCGGCGGCGTCGTAGCCCTCCACGTCGGCGGTGGGGTCGGCCTCGGCGTACCCGAGGGCGGTGGCCTCGTCGAGGGCCTCCTGGTACCCGGCGCCGGTGGAGTCCATCTTGTCGAGGATGAAGTTCGTCGTGCCGTTGACGATGCCCATCACCCGGTTGATCTTGTCGCCCGCGAGGGACTCGCGCATGGGGCGGACCAGCGGGATGGCGCCGGCGACGGCGGCCTCGTAGTACAGGTCCAGCCCGGCGGCCTCGGCGGCGGCGTGCAGCGCGGCGCCGTCCTGGGCGAGCAGCGCCTTGTTCGCCGAGACGACGGAGATGCCGTGCTCGAAGGCGGTGGTGATCAGGGTGCGGGCCGGCTCGATGCCGCCGATGACCTCGATCGCGACGTCGATGTCGCCGCGTTTGAGCAGCGCGGTCGCATCGGTGGTGACCAGGGCCGGGTCGATGCCCTCGCGCACCTTGGAGGGGCGGCGCACGGCCACGCCGGCGAGCTCGACGGGCGCGCCGATCCTGGCCGTCAGATCGTCGGCGTGCGTCGTCATGATGCGGGCAACTTCCGAGCCGACCACTCCACAGCCCAGCAGCGCCACCTTCAGCGGACGCGTACGCATCATTCGACCTACGCCTTTCGATCTTCACATCAGTACCTGTTGCGCGGTTTGCACCCCAGGTGTGAACCAGTCTCACTCAATGGACAACAGTTTCCACCCTCGGTCCATTGAGTGAGACACCTATTCCGGGGCCTGGGGGGCCTCCCCCAGAAGAATGCGTATCAGCCGACGTCGAGACGCAGGAGATCCTCCTCCGTCTCCCGGCGGACGATGACACGCGCCTGACCGTCACGCACGGCGACGACGGGCGGGCGGAGCACGTGGTTGTAGTTGCTCGCCATCGAACGGCAGTACGCGCCGGTCGCCGGGACCGCGAGGAGGTCGCCGGGGGCGATGTCGGCGGGCAGGAACGCGTCCTTGACCACGATGTCGCCGCTCTCGCAGTGCTTGCCCACGACGCGCACGAGCATGGGCTCGGCGTCGGAGGTCCGGGAGACGAGGCTGACCGAGTACTCGGCGTCGTAGAGGGCCGTCCGGATGTTGTCGGACATCCCGCCGTCGACGGAGACGTACGTCCGCAGTCCCTCCAGCGGCTTGACCGTCCCCACCTCGTAAAGGGTGAAGGCCGTCGGGCCCACGATCGCCCGTCCGGGTTCCACCGAGATCCGCGGGGCGCGCAGGCCGGCCGCCTCGCACTCGCGGGCGACGATCTCGTGCAGGGCCTTGGCGATCTCGTGCGGCTCGCGCGGGTCGTCGGCGGAGGTGTAGGCGATGCCCAGCCCGCCGCCGAGGTCGATCTCGGGCAGCTCCACCCCGTGCTCGTCGCGCACGGCGGCGAGCAGGCGTACGACGCGCTTGGCGGAGACCTCGAAGCCGGCCATGTCGAAGATCTGCGAGCCGATGTGGGAGTGGACGCCGAGCAGCTCCAGGCTGTCGTGGCCCAGCGCACGCCGTACGGCCTCGGCGGCCGACCCGTCGGCGACGGCGATCCCGAACTTCTGGTCCTCGTGCGCGGTGGCGATGAACTCGTGGGTGTGCGCCTCCACGCCCACGGTGACGCGGATCTGCACGGGCTGGCGTACGCCGAGCTCGCGGGCGATGTGCGCGACGCGGGCGATCTCCTGGAAGGAGTCGAGCACGATCCGGCCGACGCCGGCCTCGATGGCGCGGGTGATCTCGCTCGTGGACTTGTTGTTGCCGTGGAAGGCGATGCGCCCGGCGGGCATCCCGGCGGCGAGCGCGGTGGCCAGCTCCCCTCCCGAGCACACGTCGAGGTTGAGCCCCTCCTCCTTGAGCCACTTCACGACGGCCTTGGAGAGGAACGCCTTGCCGGCGTAGAAGACGTCGGCGTCCGGCCCGAAGGCGTGCGCCCAGGCGCGGCAGCGCGCCCGGAAGTCCTCCTCGTCGAGGAAGTAGGCGGGCGTCCCGAACTCCTCGGCGAGACGGGTCACTTCGATCCCGCCGACGGTGACGACTCCGTCGCCGTTACGGCCGACCGTGCGCGCCCAGACCTTCTCGTCGAGCGCGTTGAGGTCGGCGGGCGGCGGGGCGTAGTGGCCCTCGGGCATGACGTCGGCGTGGCGGGGCCCGGCGGGGTGTGCGGAACGGCTCATCTCGGAATTCTCTCTTCGCAAATCATCCGGAACGCGGGCGAATCACATCGGACCACAACGAGTCACATCGGATCACATACGGTTCGCGGCATCACAGGTGGTGGTGATGGTGAAGGTGGTGGTGGTCGGGCACGTCGATGCCGAGCAGGGCCAGGCCGCCGGCCAGCACCGTCCCGGCGGCTTCGGCAAGGGCCAGCCGGGCGCGGTGGGCGGCCGAGGGTTTCTCGTCGCCCTTGGGCAGGACGTGGTACTGGAAGTCGAGCAGGGCGTCGGCGATGACGACGAGCTGCCGGACGAGCCGCTCGGGCGCGCGGTGGTGCGCGGCGGCTTCGAGCACGAGCGGGTGGTCGCGGAGCGCACCGAGCAGGACGCCGACGCCGTGCACGTCTCCCGGCTCACCCGGCTCACCCGGCTCACCCAGCTCGCCGGGCTCGCCCTGGAACCCCAGCTGCGCGGCGTTACGGGTCAGCGCGCGCGCCCGGTCGCAGGCGTACCGCACCCGGAACAACTCACTGGACTCGTCCTGGACGAGCAGCGACGCGGAGAACACGGGGGTCTCGGCGGCGGGAACACCGAGCATCGCCCAGACGGCGGCGCCGGCCCCGTACACGGCGACCACATCCCCGTCCCGCTTGGCGACGGGGGCGATGCGGGCGCTGCGGACGGCGGGGGCGCGCTCTCCCCCCGCCCCTTCCACCCGCTCCACCCCCTGACCGCTCACGATCCGCTGCACGGCCGCGTGCACGACGCGCTCGCGCAGGGCCCCTGCGGGGGCGTCGACGGTCTCGGGGATCGCGCACCCCTCGGGGGCGAGGCCGTACGACGCCGCTCCACCGGCACGAATGCCCCGTACCAGCTCTCCGACGGAACTCTCGGCGAGTACGAAGTTCAGGAACCCGGCGCCGGTGATCTCCACCCGCTCGACCCCGGCCAGACCCGCCAGCCGCGGGGCCAGCACCTCGGCCACTCCACGGGGCGCGACTCCGGCACCCTTCGCCACCCCGAACGCGACGGGCGAGGCGTAGTCCCCCACTCCCCCGGGCCGCGTCCGCTCGACGACGACCCGCTCGGGCACGACCACACCGGCGGGCAGCTCCCCGTCCTCGACGGCGCGGCGCAGGGCGCGCACGACGGAACGGGAGAGGTCGACGGGGGTCACGTGACCAGCCTAGGGGAGAAGCCCCCACGTCACGCGAAGGGTTTCGCCATGTGAACAGCGGGCCCAAGCGAAGGGGCGTACGCGAAGTGGCGTACGGGAAGGGTCAGCCCCTCCCTCTCCCTGCGGGAGCGCCCTTCCTCTCTCTCCTGTCGCGGCGCTCGATGAGCCGGTGCACGACGCGCACCAGCTCCGCGGGCTCGAAGGGCTTGGCGAGGAAGGCGTCCACACCGGCGGCGATCCCGGCCTCGACCTCGTTCTGCGTACAGGCGCTCACGATCGCCACGGGCAGATGCCGCGTCCTCGGGTCGGCCCGCAACTGCGCGGCGGCACCGAACCCGTCCAGGCGAGGCATGACCACATCAAGAGTGATCACATCGGGGAGCACGTGGTGCACCACGTCCAGGCATTCGGCACCATCGTTCGCGGTCACGACCTCGAAGCCCTCCAGCTCGAGATTGACCTTGATCAGCTGCCGGATGACCTTGTTGTCGTCGACAACAAGCACCCGGCCCGAGGCGCCTGACACAACTCGAGAGTAGGTCCGCCCCGGCCCCCGCGTCCGGCTTTTCGCCACTTCCACCCCGTCCGAGCGACCCCCGCCCCCCTCCCCCGGAATCCGTTCCTGATCACCGTCCGGAAGCTGGTAGTGTTCAACCCGTCGCCGCAACACCAGCGACCGCGCCCCCGTAGCTCAGGGGATAGAGCAACGGCCTCCGGAGCCGTGTGCGCAGGTTCGAATCCTGCCGGGGGCACTTCGTAAGGAGTGCCCAAAGACCCCGCCATCAGCGAGTTTGCTGAGACGGGGTCTTCGCGTATGTGCAGCCAACTGCGGCCCTGTGCACCCGTATGTCAGACCCTGTGGACTATTCGTGGACAGGATCTTGGTCCATCGGCGCAGGTCAGCGGTAGAACTACCGGCCTGAGCACGTCGAAGGCACTCGCCTGGTCGATCCCACGCCCGGCCCGGCAGGCCGCGGCGGTGGATTCTGCGTGCTGTACGACGCCGGCTACGAGATCGACCACATGAAGGAGCGGATCTTCGCCCGCCCGCCGCCCGCCGACGGCCGACGAAATGAGCCTCTTGCAACTTCCGCCGGGCAAACCGGTTGTCGAGCTGCACCGGACGACCTACACAGCCGACGGCACCGTCGTCGAATTCGCCCTCGGTGTACACGCCGCTTCCCCCTTTGCCTGGGAATACGACTTCCAGGTACCGGACTCGGCGAACGACAGGGAAGGCCAGGAGTGATCTCGACCCAGGACTGGGCAGACACCCGACTCATCTGGGACTACCACCAGATGGGGCACGCCCCGCAGCCGTGCTCGGTAGCGATCGGGCTCGGCAGCCACGACCTGGGCGTGGCGGATGCCGCCGTCGACCTGTACCGCCGAGGCATGGCCCCCTTGCTCGTGTTCACCGGCGCCACCAGCCCGACAACGCGCGAACGGATGCCCCGCGGCGAGGCCGTTCACTACCGCGAGCGCGCGTTGGAGCTTGGGGTCCCCAGCTCCGCCGTGCTCGTGGAGCCGCGAGCACGGAACACAGGCGAGAACATCAGCTTCTGTCGCACGCTGCTGCGAGAGGCCGGCGTCGACGTGCCCTCCGTCCTGCTCATCAGCAAGCCGTACGAGGAGCGACGTGCGTACGCCACGGCGCGGAAGCTCTGGCCCGAAGTGGAGATCGTCAGCGCTTCCAGCCCGATGACGCTCGACGAGTACATCGACACCATCGGCGACGCCCGACTGGTCATCGACATGCTGGTCGGTGCGTTGCAGCGGCTGTTGGTCTATCCCGAGCAGGGCTTCATGATCAGCCAGCAGGTCCCGGACGACGTGACCGAGGCTAACGACCGACTCTGCCGGCAGGGCTTCACGAGTCGCCTCTTGCGAGACACGACCGATCAGGCGCGGAGCCAGACACGTCGGTGACGGGCGACGCCGTACACGTGCTCCACCTGCTCGGGCGTGAGCTTCCCGGCGAGCGGCCCCAAGGCCGACACCTCCCGTTCCTGGTAGACGTGGACGGCGAACTGCGTGGCCGCCCGGTCCAGTGACGAGATGCCGACGAAGACCAGAACCGGCTCGACAGGCACATCGAAGGCGCAGTACCGCCCCAGAACCTTCCGGACGAAATCGGCCTCGGCCTGGCTTGCCGCAGCGTAGGGACGCGGCTTTCCGCCGTTGATCTTGGCCATGGAGTCGCCGACCCATACCGAGGCGCCTCGGTGGTTCTTGGTGTTGATGCTGAACACGCCGCCAGGGCCGATCAGTACGTGGTCGATGTCGCCGCCGTTGCCCTTCTCGATGCCGTGAAGCACTCGCCAGCCGAGTGGGGTTAGGCGCTCCAGCTCACGACCTACCCGACGCTCACCTTCCAGGCCCGCGTACCAGCTGTCCCACTCCGAGGGCTGCCGCAATAACTTCGCGGTCAGCCGCTGCACCTTCGACGGGCCTCGTTCGGCGATCATCCCGACGACTCGGGAGCCGGGACGGTTCCTCGCCAGGTCCTCACTGGGGCTGAGGGGTGGGAGAGGCGCCGACCGTTCGCATCGGGGTTTCGGGGCCGCGTGAATGGGGTGCGTTGGCTGCTGAGCGGGAGCCACGGGACGAGGTGGGCGCGCCGGCGGAGGAGGGGCGCTGACGACAAGCCCGTCCCCAAGGTGACGTCGAAGCAGAGCCAGGGACTCCGCCTCGTACTGCCGAAGCTTGATCGTCACGGCCTTGGTCGCTCGATCCGCCCAGGCAACTGCCGTTCCGTCCGGCAGGTTCACATAGAGCCGATCCTTTCCATGCCGCTTCCACGAGTGCACCGTCAGATCGCTCATCAGCAGCCCCCATGCATGCCGTCCCCATGCTTATGCCAGCAGCTAGCGGCCAGGCCGGCAAGACCGCCGGGGACAGAGCGAGCTGTTACAGGTTTCTCTACCTCATCAAGGCACCCGGCTCCGCTCGGGGCGGCACTCCTGCCTGCGGCCCGCTCCGCCCCCGCTGCGCCGACGCCCGCCCCTGTAGGCGGGTAGGCCCAAGGGCATGGGTCGAGCCCTACGGGCCGGCAGTGCCATCACTCACCGACATGCCTCCGGCGGGGGCGCTCCGACTCCGGGATGCGGGGGCCAGTCGTGCGGCCGCGGGTGCGTTGTGGTTCGGGGTGGAGGCGAGTGACGTGGCTGAGGCGGTCGCCTCCGTGTGCGAACACCAGTCGGGGACACCGCCAGAGCCACTTCGTCAGCCTCGCGGACTACTCCTGCGGGCGCTGCTCCTCCCCGTCTCCCAGGGAGTCGAGCTCCTGCTCGACGAACGCCCGCGTGACTCCCGCGATCACGGCGCCGATGACGAGCTTGAGAAGCGGAACGATCTTCCCCATTTGCTACCTCCACAACTTGGCAGGGAGCCACCTTGGCCCACCCACCAATCTCAGGCCCCCTGAAGGTGACGTGACGTAAGTAGGCCAATATTGACCAAACTTGACCCAAGTTGATTTCTGAAACTTGACCCCAGGTGACAGGCTAGAAGCGCCTTGACAGATCATCAGTGGCCGCAGATGCTTGGCGTAAGCAGCAGATCCACGGCGGAGTGAGAGTCGATAGTGATTCAAATCCCAGACGAGAGCACCCTCCCTGGTGGTTCGCACAGGAATCTTCTCGTGGCCCTCCATCTCCTTTACAGAAGGGCTGGATTTCCCGGAATTAAATCCATCAGTGACGCTTCGGTGCATCTGGGCGATAATTGCGATGTGATCTCCCATCAAGGGGTTTCGAATATCCTTGCGGGTAAATCGACCCCGAGGTGGAGCAAGCTCGAAGCCCTGGTGCTCGTACTCGCGAGCCGCGACGTAACCCGGCCGGAGCCAAGGGTCATTGCTCGGGAGTTTCATGGCCTCTGGCTTCAAGTGGCGAGCGAGCCCACGCTTCAGTCGATCCGTGTGGATGACGCCGGCAAGCCACCCCCGGAGGAGCTGCCGACCGACCCGTCTGGCTCACTCGCCCCTCCGGTGCGGCCAGTGGCTGGAGTCGTGCGTGGTCGGCGCAGCCTTTCAACTCGACGCAAGCGGGATCTGTTGCTGGAAGTCGGTGGGCGTTGCCCCGTCCCGCGATGCGCTAGCTCCTCGATGGAGGTTGCGCATATCACGCCCTTGGCGATGGGGGGGACTAACGATTTCGGTAACCTGATATATCTGTGCGCCAACCATCATAGGCAGTACGATGGCGGGGAGTTCACAGAGCAGGATTTGCGCCTAATTAAGGCCCGCCTCGCCTGGAGTGCCGATCGATATACGAATGCCGAATATCTCTGGCTGGGGGTTTTCTCGAAAAATAGGGGAACTCATTTCCTTCACCCGGTTGAGGAGCGCAATTGCCTTCGCTTCCTCGAAGCCGATGGATATATCCAAAGAGTTGATACCCCGGGTGCAGCGAAGCCGGACATGGATACCTGGCGTCTGGCTGAGATCGGTGTACGTCTCGCAGGGGTATGGGCAGATTCTGGCGCTCCTGCGATCAACATCGCTACCGGTCCATAGCGTCCCCCGTGCCTGCGAGGCTGAGGGGGGAAACGCCCTCCCCTTGCTGTACAGCAGCGTCGTGCCACAACCACAGCATCCGCCCCCGCCCGGTAGCGTCCCTCTGAGGCCTTGAAGTGCCCGGGATGGCTATCACTGACCGATCTGGCCAGAGCTACGGATCAGAAGGTTAAAAATTCGAGCCCTGCCAAGTGCACGGCCGGAGAGGCCCCGGACGAAAGTCCGGGGCCTCTCGCGCTCTGGCTCCCAGCGGGGAGCAGTAGCTGCGGTGGATCCAACCCAAAGCTCCTCTATGACCTCGGATAGCCTCTGCCCACCCGGGATTCGGGCCACATGAAACGAAGGCCGGCTGTGTCGGTGCGTGAGAACTTCGCCAGGTCTTTAAACGAACGGCCGAGGCTTCTGACGGTGAGTCGTTCGCCGTGGAGCGGCCTTGCGGGTGCTCACCAAAGTGGCCCGGCCTGGAGTCAACAGCGAACGGACACATGCTTCCGGCTCAACCTTCGGGCCACTACAGCGTTCTGACGAACCCTGAAATCGGTCCGTTCATCGCGCGGTGCACAGGATGTCGGGCACGCTATCCGCACCCTGGGTGGTACCGCAGGACGCGTCAATGCCCTTCGACTGGGCTCGCGACTGAGTAGGTTCCGGCCCGCCCGTGGGCCTTGGAAGGGCAGCAGACGGAGGCCACACGTGACAGCAGGCGACCGCTCCACCAACCAGGGCAAGGAGCCAGGTCGGCAGGAGTTGCGCACGGCCGGCGCAAGCAGGTCACTCTTGGCCATCGGCGGAGCCTGACCGTCGGATAGGTCCCGGGCTTGCCCCGGGTCGCCCCCGGACAAAGCCAGGGATGCAGCTGCACTACAGAGCTGGACACCTCGGAAGCCGACCGCGCGCAGCCGGACTCTCATGGGCGGCACTGACAAAGCTCCCCGGGCTGAGTATCCAAGTGCCCGACAAGCGCTCCGCGCGCCTCCGAACATGGGCAGTCATCGGAGGTCAATGAGCATCCAGGGCCAGGTGGGCATGCCCTCGGAGCGGCTTCGGGACGCAGCAGTCGACGGGAAATACCTTGAATTCAGATCCGTCATGGCCATACGTTCGCATCGTCCCGACAACCGGCGCCCGGGGGCGCCCCAGGCGAAAACCAAACTGGTGGGAGTAAGAGGCGGCTCACGGGGTGGCCGTACGGCGTGGCGTGCGATCGGCGTCCTGGATAGTCCCCACCAGACCCCGGCTGTACCGTGCCAGGTAGGGCAGGGAGCAGCGGTAAACAGCGGGTGACAGGGTCGGCCCGCGGGTTCTCCCTCGCACCCATTTGCACAGGTCAGGGGCGGGATCGCGCAGGCAAGATCGGTGATTCCCAAGCTCATGGTGTCCCGTCTTGCGGGCGGGCGTGCGCCCCTGAGCTTCGATCGACCCTCTGTGCGCTCTCTCCATGTCCCACTGCCTGCGCCATCGTCGTGGTGCTGGCGAGGGCCGATGGAGGGGGCGAGATGACGCAGCCGCTGTGCGGTTCGGCGACGCAGGATGGTCGCCGTTGTCGGAACAAGGCGATCATCGGAAGCGGGCAGTGCTCGAAGCACCAGGGGGCTTGGACCTCTTACGGTGTCGCGCAGCGCAAGAAGAAGGAAGCTGAAGCGAAGATGCGGAAGCTGCGGAGGAAGAAGTGAGCCTGCGCGGCCTATTCGTGGACCGCTGGGACTCTGCAGGACCTCGATAGGCTTCTGACCTGCTGGAACGTGTGAGACGCACGGGGCCTCCGGAGCCGTGTGCGCAGGTTCGAATCCTGCCGGGGGCACTTCGTAAGGAGTGCCCAAAGACCCCGCCATCAGCGAGTTTGCTGAGACGGGGTCTTCGCGTTTGTGCAGCCGACTGCGGCTCTGTGCGGCTGCGGAAGCGGCGCCCGACGCGCCTGCTTGTTTGCGTCATTGGCAACCGTGGGCTCTGCCACCGCACGGCGGGCAGCGGGGGTTCCGGGAACTCGCCTAGATCCGCGGCGTGGTGCATGGCGTTGGCGAGGGTCCGCCGCTTTCGGTGAGCCGCCGTCTCCGCTGCGGCGGCAGCCCTTTCCGCAGGCCTTGCCGGGCTCGTGCAACGCGTTGGCCGGCTTGTCCGGGAGGTCGCGGTCATCGGTCCGGGCAGGGCGAATGTCACCCCGTGAAGAGGGTGGTGTTGGAGGGGATGCCGGTTCGGGGGGGTTCGGTGACCGGGTGGTAGTGCCAAGTGAAGGGGATGCCTTGGGCGGTGGTGGGGTCGGGGGTGGTCATGAGCTGGAAGTGGAGGTGGGGTTCGGAGGAGTTTCCGGAGTTGCCGCAGTCCGCCAGGTGCTGGCCGGCTCGGACGTGGTCTCCGGGGCGTACGCGCAGGGAGCCGCGGCGGAGGTGGGCGAAGCCGGCGACGACGTTGTCGCCGGTGTCCAGAAGGATGTAGTTGCCCCAGAGGTGGCAGGGCCAGCCGAGGCTGCGGACGAAGCCTTCGAGGTAGAGGTACGCGAAGGACGGGAGCGAGGAGCGGGTCCAGTGGTCGCGCATGCGGTGCGCGGTGGCGACGACCACCCCGTCGGCGGGGGCCAGGACCGGCCGGCCGAAGGTCGGGTAGTGCTCGGGGCGGCGGGCCAGCGGCCAGAGGTTGGTGAACGGGGGCGCCTCGGGGCCCCCGGCGGGGTGGTGGATCAGGTCGATGGCGTAGGTCTGGGCGTGGCTGTGGGTGTGGCTGGGGACCTTGTCGGCGGGGCTGTTGTGTGCGGTCCAGGGGCCTTCGACGGGGATGCGCATCGGGACCGGGGGGTGGTCGCCGGTCGGGCGCTGGCGGCGGGTCAGGGTCCAGCGCATGGTGCCGCCGACGGCGAGGAGGAACAGGCCGGTGAACCACAGGGGGCTCAGGCCGTCGGTGTTGGCGAGGACGCAGAGCGTGCCGGCGGCGAAGAGGAGGCCGTGGCGCTTCCAGAGGGTCGTACGGAGGGTCGTATGGAAGGTGGGGCTAAGGGTCATGGGGTGGGCCTCTGGGGGGAGAGGGGCGGGGCGGTGCGCAGGCCGTGGTGGCGGCGGAGGGCTGTCCGGGCGGCGAGGTGGCCGCACATGCCGTGCACCGAGGGGCCGGGCGGGGTGGCCGCCGAGCAGAGGTAGACCCCGGGGAGCGGGGTGCGGTAGGGGTCGGCCTGGAGGGTGGGGCGGGCCAGGGACTGTTTGAGGGTGAGGGCCCCGGCGGCGATGTCGCCGCCCACGTAGTTCGGGTTGTACGCCTCCCAGTCCGCGGCGGCCCGGCCGCGGGACGCCAGGACGGTGTCGGTGAAGCCCGGGGCGTACTCCTCGATGCGGCGGCGGATCAGGTCGACCGGGTCGCGGGTGTCGCCGTTGGGTACGTGGGCGTACGCCCAGACCGGGCGGCGGTCGCCGCGGGCGCGTCCCGGATCGGTGACCGCGGGGTCCACGACGAGGGTGAAGGGGGCGGAGCCGGGCCGGCCGGCCGCCACCTCCCGTTCCTGGCGGGTGACGGCCTCGGCGCTGCCGCCCAGGTGTACGGTGCCGGCCCGGCCGGTCAGGGGGTCCGCCCAGGGGATGGGGCCGGACACCAGGAAGTCGGCCTTCGCGGCGCCCGGCCCGTACCGGTAGCGGGTGAGGGCGCGCCGGTAGCGGGCGGGGAGCCGGTCGCCGGCCAGGCGGAGGAACTCGGTGGGGCCCACGTCCAGGAGGACCAGCGGGATGCCGGTCAGTTCGGCGAGGTCGCGGACGCGGTGGCCGGTGACGAACTCGCCGCCGTGCGCGGTGATGTCCTCCGCGAGGGCGTGGGCGATGCGGTCGCTGCCGCCTTCGGGGAGGGGCCAGCCGGTGCTGTGCGCGGTGTGGCCGAGCAGCATGGCGACGGCGGCGGAGGCGAGTGAGGGCAGCGGTCCGACGGCGTGCGCGGCCACGCCGGCGAGGAGGGCGCGGGCCTCCGGGGTGGTGAAGGGGCTGCGCGGGAGGGCGTGGGTGAGGACCCGGGTGGCCAGGCGGACCGCCGCCACGGGGTCGCGGGGCGGATGGCGGAGATCGGAGAGGAGGAGTTCGACGACCGCGGCGGAGCGTTCCACCAAGGGGCCCATCAGCCGGGCCCAGCGGGGGCCGTCCGGGCCGAGCTGTTCGGCGGTCCGGGTGATGCTCCGCCAGGCGGCGACGGAGCGGCCGCCGGCCAGCGGGTGGGCGTACGGGATCTCGGGCTGGAGCAGCCGGACGCCTCTGGAGGGGAGGTCGAAGGCGGTGAAGAAGGGGGAGGCGGCGGCCATCGGGTGGACGGCTGAGCAGGTGTCGTGGCGGATGTCGCTGTCGAACAGGGACCGGGTCCGCAGGCCGCCGCCGATGGTGTCGGCCTGTTCGTACAGGACCACGCGCAGGCCGGCGCGGGCCAGGGTGACGGCGGCCGCCAGGCCGTTGGGGCCGGTGCCGACGACGGCCGCGTCGGGGTGGCGGCTCAACGGGCCGGCCCTTCGGCTGCGGGGGCCAGTTGGCGGGTGGTGAGGCGGCGGTAGGTGGGATCCCGGTCCATCAGATCGGTGTGTGAGCCGCGGGCGCGGAGGCGGCCGTCCTCGACCACCAGGATGCGGTCCGCGTCGATGGTGGCGGAGAGCCGGTGCGCGATGGTGAGGACGTGGCAGCGGGTGCCGACCTCGGCGATGGTCTGCCGGAGGGCGGCTTCGGCGTCGGCGTCCAGGTGGGCGGTGGCCTCGTCGAGGAGGAGCAGGTCGGGGCGGGTGAGCAGGGCGCGGGCGATCGCCAGGCGCTGGCGCTGGCCGCCGGACAGTCCGGTGCCGCCTTCGCCGAGGGGGGTGTCCAGGCCCTGCGGGAGGGCTTCGACGACCTGGTCGAGGTGGGCGGCGCGTATCGCCTCGGCCATCTCGGCCTCGGTGGCATCGGGGCGGGCGTAGGTGAGGTTCTCCCGTACGGTGCCGCGCATCAGCGGGGACTCCTGTTCCACCAGGCCGATCCTGGCGCGGAGTTCGTCCAGGGGGAGGGCCGCGGTGTCGGTGCCGCCGAGGTGGATGCTGCCCCGGTCGGGGGCGTGGAAGCGTTCGATCAGCTGGAAGAGGGTGGTCTTGCCGGCTCCGGAGGGGCCGACGACCGCGGTGACGCCGGTCGGGGGGAGGGTGAAGGAGATGCCGTCGAGGGTGGGGGCGGCCGCCCCGTGGTGCCGGAACGACACCTCCCTGAATTCGATGGCTCCGGCCGCTTCCGGGCGCTGTCCCGGCTCCGGTCCCGGCTGGGACCCCGGCACCGATCCCCGTTCCTGTGCCGAGACCTGTCCCCGTGCCGAGGCCTGCTCCTGCGCCGAGGCCTGCTCCTGCTCTATGGCAGCCAGTTCCCGGACGCGGTCCACCGCGGCGCGGCCCTGCTGGAGTTCGCCCAGCGACATGAAGAGCATGACCAGCGGGCTGACCAGGTAGAACAGGTACATGATGAAGGCCGTGAGGTCTTCGATGGGGAGTTCTCCGGTGGCGGTGCGGGCCATGCCCCAGGCGATGACCACGGCCAGGGAGACCTGGGTGCCCACGTTCATCGAGGGCATCAGCAGGGCCGTCAGCCGGGTCACCCGGATGCCGCTGCGGCGGGCGGCGTCGGCCAGTTCGCCGATGTGTTCGGCTTCGCGGGCTTCGGCGCGGGATGCCTTCACCGTGGTCAGGGCGCCCAGGACGCGCAGCAGACCGGAGCCGAAGTCGCTGGTGTCCTCCCGGTTGGTGACGGCGGCGGCCCGGACCGCGCGGGCCAGGCCGAGGGCGACGGCGGAGGCGACGCCGAGGCAGCCGGCGGTGACCAGGAGCATCTGCCAGTCGATCCAGGCCATCACCGCGATGCAGCCGATGGTGGTGAGGGCCGAGGTGATGATCTGGGACAGCGAGGAGGACAGCGCGATCCGGGCCACCGAGGTGTCGGCGACGGTACGGGTGAACACGTCGCCGTGTTCGAGCCGGTGGAAGGCTCCCAGCCGGGAGTGCAGCAGCCGGCCGGTGAGGGTGGTCCGCATGTCGAGAACCATGTTCTCGCCGGCCCGCCCGATCAGGTAGAAGTGCCCGGCGGCCAGGGCCGCGTCGGCCACGAACAGGCTCGCGATGAGGACGATCGGCCAGACCGGCGAGCGATCCAGGGCGACGGCCTCGATCAGGTCGCCGATGAGCAGGGGCTGGAGCAGGGTGGCGGCCGTGCCGGCCACGCCCAGCAGGATGCCGGTGCCCAGGAGCGTACGGTGCCGGGCCGCGATCGCCGCGGTGTTCACTGCCGGGCCCGGCCCGCGGCGATGGCGGCGACGATCGCGACGGCGGTGCCGAAGATCAGCCCCTTGGTCCAGGACTGGCTGGTGAAACGGCCGTCCTCGCGGAACATCACGGCCATGACGGGTACCGCCACGGCGAGGGCGGTGACGAACCAGACGGCCCGCTGGGTGCTCATCTCAGGCCCCTTTCAGATAGGTGGTGAGGAAGAGCGGGAACCGCTCGTCGTACGGGGACAGGTCCCAGCCGCTGTAGCGGCCCTCCGGGACCAGTCCGACGGCCAGAGCCTGGGCGTCCGCTTCATCGGGGGTGATCGGCCGGGACAGTTCGGTGCCGACCCGGGTGCTTCCGTCGGATTCGTACCAGATGTGGGAGCACTGCCAGAGGTCGGATCCGGGGGGCAGGGTGGAGTGGGTCTGCAGTCCGGTACCCGGCTCGGAGTACGGGGTGAAGAGGGTGATGCGTGACCGGCCCTCGTGGAGGGCTTCCACGGCCGGCCGGTTGCCCGTCTCGACGACCAGCCGGCCGCCGGGGGTGAGCAGGTCGGCCGCCCGGCGGAACATGGCCTGCTGGTCCTGGGGGGTCAGCAGCATCGACAGGACTCCGCACACGGCGTAGACGAGGCCGTACCGGCGGTCGTCGGTGTAGGTGCGGATGTCTCCGTGGATTCCGGTGACTTCGGCACGGTTGCTGCCGGGGCCGGGGCCGGGGGTCCGGGCCAGCAGGTCGAGCATCTCCGGGGAGGAGTCCACCCCGGTGACCGGGCCGGTGCGCTCGGCCAGCGGGAGGGCGATCCGGCCGGTGCCCACGCCGAGTTCGAGGGTGCCGGACCCGGGGTCGGGGTGGAGGGCGGCGAGGGTGTCGGCGACGGCTGCCACGCTCGCGTCCGTGGGGAATATGCGGTGGTACCAGGACGCGAACTGCGTTCCGTAGCCGATGTCCTCGACTGCGCCGGCCATGGGTGGGCACCTCTCTGTCGGTGGGTCGGACGGTGGGGTCGGACGGGGGGTCAGACCGCGGTCGGGTGGCCGGCCTTCGCCGGCCGGTCCAGGGGGGTGTACGGGGAGAGGAACAGGGGTTCCGGATCCTCGGTGGTGTCGTGGCCGGAGGCGCGGACCACGGAGAACTGGAAGCCCTGGACGGTGCCTTCGGGGTGCCGTTCACGGATGGTGTGCCGGATGAAGCCGAGCAGCACCTGGTACGCCGAGTTGGTCTGGGCGGCGCCGGCGCCGCCCTTGGCGGCGAGCTGGAGCACGGCGGTGCAGATGTCGAAGACGGCCTTTTCGGGGCGGCGCGAGGCGAACCAGAACGCCTGGTGCAGCCGGCGCGGTTCGATCATCTCGATCTCCTGCCAGTCGCCGGTCACACCAGCCGGGTCGAGGGTCCGGTACACGTAGTGGAAGTCGTGGACCGCCGGGTTCGGGGCGAAGAACTTCCAGTTGGGGACGAGCGAGTACACGTCCCTGGTGCGGGGCCGGTCGAAGGCCGGGTGCGGGTGCTGTGCGGCGACGGTGGCCACCAGCATTCCGGCGCCGAGCACCCGGGCCCAGGCGCCCTCGCCGGTGAAGGCCGACTTCAGCAGGGTGCCGGGGTTCATCGGGCGGTTCCTTCCGTACGGGCCGCGTCCTGCGGCTGGTCCTGCGGCTCGCCCTTCCCGGCGTCGGCCGGGACACGGGCGGCCGGGACCTCGGCGAGGAAGGCGGCGATCAGGTCGGCGGCGCGGTGGGCGTGGGCGGCGTTGGTGAGCAGGGAGTCGTGGTCGGAGCCCTCGACCACCTCGATGCCGCCGGTCTCGCCGTGGCCGGGGTGGGCGTAGGACAGCTCGTTGTAGAGGAGCAGCTGCTCGGGGTCTTGGTCGACGGTCTGCTGCGCCGCGATGATCAGGCCGGGGACGGGCAGCGGCGCGATGGTGCCGTCGAAGGCGCGGAAGTCCTTCTCGACGGCTTCCCATTCGCGTTTGCCGGCGGTCCACAGCCGGGCGTCGGTGTACTGGGCGAACACCCGCTGCCGGTATTCCTTGGGCAGCCGGTCCAGCCATTCGGGTCGGCTCATCAGGATTCCGCTACCCAGGCGGAGGTATCGGGATGCCTGCGCGATGGTCTCGCTGAGGGCCTTGGAGCCCTCGCTCTGCCGTTGCGAGCGCTGGAGTTCGGCGGGGTGGGCGGGGTCCAGGTAGACCAGGCCGGCCAGCCGGTCCGACAGCCGGTCGGCGGCCCGGCGGATGATCTCGCCGCCGAGGGAGTGGCCGACCAGGACCACCTTGCGACCGGCCGGCAGGACCCCGCGGACCAGGTCCTCCAGGTCGTCCACGGACTCGGCCAGTTCGTACGGGGCGGTGGTGCGGCGGAGGCTGCCGCCGTAGCCGGCCCGCGCGTAGGAGACCACCGGGTGGTCGGTCTCGTTGACGAAGCGCTCGGTGATCCAGGCGAAGTGCTCGGAGGTGGAGGCCAGTCCGGCGGCGAAGACGAGGACGGGCTCGTCGCTGTGGCCGGGGCCGAAGGCGTCGCCGGTGCCGAAGGTGTCGCCGGTGTCGCCGCCGGTCTCGTAGAGCAGTTCGTTGCCGTGGCGGGTGACGAACCTGCGGGAGGTGGGCCAGCCCTCCAGGACGGTGGAGCGGCGCTGCGCGGCCAGCGCCGCGCTCGCCGCGACCCCGGCGGCCAGCAGCAGTCCGGCGGCCTTCACGGCCCGGTCGTCGCGGCCGGCAACGGCGGGGTGGGAGGCGGGGGTGGTGGTGTAGGCGACCATCGGGTGCATGGAGGGGAAGGCCGTCATGAAGCGGCCGAGGCCCATGATGAACCCGTTGGCGACGTGGAAGCTCGCGGCGGAGGCCAGGACGGGCCGGGTGAGCCGGCCGCCCGCGAGGTGGACCAGGGGGAAGAGGCATTCCAGGGCGAGCACGCCGTGCTGGACGTACTTGGAGGTCTTCGGGTGGCGCTGGGTCAGCTCGTAGATCTTCTCGGAGCCGTAGGTCCGGGTCCGCATGACTCCGGGGAGCGCGGAGGCGTCGCGCCAGCGTTCGCCGAGGAGCTTGACCCAGCCGGAGGCCGCGTACGAGAGGTTGGCCTGCAGGGCCACGTACCAGAGGAGGGCGTCCTGGGTCTGGGTGTTGCGGGAGAGCCGGGCGAGGCCGGTGGCGCCCTGGACGAGGGTGGCGACCTGGTCGGAGCCGTCGGTGCCGTAACGGTGGCGGGCGGCCAGCAGGCAGGTGGTGCCGCCGAGGAAGAGGCTGCCGGCGCCGCGCCAACGACTGTTGCCCGGCAGCAGCATGCCGACACCGACGGCCGCGCGGGCGGCGTGCAGTGCGAGGGTGACCTCGTGGTGCGCGACGGCATTGCTGATTTTCCGGATGACCGGGTTGGTGGACTCCGGGGACTTCTTCATGATGTCCCAGTCATTGAGCCCGCCGGGCTCCAGGTGTTTCCGCTGGTTCAGGTATTCCAGGGAGGAGGAGAGCGTGGTGAGGGCGGACAGCCGCTCCGAAATCCCCAGGGCCCGGTCCCGGGAAACCGGAACGGGCGAGAAAACCGCCGAGGCTAGTTTCCTTATGTACCGCAAAACGCGCCTACCTCTCGGCTCGGCAAATGGCTTCGATTGGCGTTCGGTTAGCATGGACGGGCTGTCCGGCCGCGATTCCAGCGCGGCCGGACAGCCCTTGTTCCCGCTTGTGGAGCGATGGCGAATACTCCGCCGATCCGGCGGGGATCAGCCCTTGGCGGCGACCCGGCCGGCCTCGTAGGCGCCGACCGCCGCGGCACCGGCCGCCAGCCCGCCCGCGGCGTACGGCGTGGCGACCAGGACGGCCGGGGTGAAGGCCACCGGCATCATTCTGGTGGTCCGCTCGCCCGAGTCCTGCGACAGCGTCGCGCCCGCGATGACGCGGACGCTCTCGGTGATGCTGTTCATCTGTACCCCTCCCTGTTTTCTGGTGTCATCCGGCGCGACGGCCGGAATCCGGAATCAGTTGACGACGCGGCCGGTGACGTACGCACCGACCGGAATGGTGAAGGCGACGATTCCGGCCGTGATCTTCACGGAGGCCGGAACGGCGATGACGGCCGGGGTGGCCATGACGGGCGTGCCGTCGACGGAGAGCTTGCTCTCCGCGATGGGGCCCATGTCCTGCTGGTTCATAAAGGCCGCGATCTTGGCCATGACATTCCCTTTCGGTGGGGGTGGGTGAGAACGACCCACATCGGTGTCAACTGAGGTTCGATCCTTATCGGTTTCATCGAAACACCAGTCGATGGCGCGACTCTAGGCGCGACTTGATCAAGCCGTCAACTGGTATTGATTGCGAGATTGTGAATCTCACACACCAGTGTGGTGATAGGGTGCGCGCCGGAGAGGGAGGTACGTCATGGCCGATCAGGCAGATCAGGCGGACCGGTCGGGTCAGGCGGACCCGACGGGGCCGTCGGCAACCCCGAAGTCACTGGCCGAGAAGCTGGAACACCTCTTCGCCCACACGGCCCCCGCCGGCCGGGGCCCGTACAGCGTCGAGGAAGTGGCGCGGGCCATCACGGCGGAGCGGATCCCGATCTCGGGCAGCTACATCTGGCTGCTGCGCAAGGGGCAGCGCGACAATCCGACTTTGCGCCATCTGGAAGGGCTGGCCCAGTTCTTCGGGGTGCCGCCCGCCTACTTCTTCGACGACCGGGTCACCGACGCCGTCGACGCGGAACTGGGCCTGCTCGCCGCACTGCGCGACGCGAAGGTGCAGCACGTGGCGCTGCGGACGGCCGGGCTGTCCGAGAAGAGCCTGAAGTCGATCACCGAGATGATCGAGCGGGTCCGCGAGCTGGAAGGCCTCGGCGACGCCGACAGCGGGCCGAGAGTGTCCTGAAATCTCCTATACGTCTATCGGGTCGCCATGCTGCGATGGAACGTATGGCAAGCAACGGGGCTGATCCATCCATCACGAACAACGGCCAGGTGACCACTGCCGATGTTCTCTAAGCCGCACGTCAAGCCGGAATTCCGAGCCGCCGCAACGGAGTCGGACCGAAGAGCACGGCGCCTCAGCCGCCGCTTCGTGAAGGAGCTCGACCTTCCACCGGCCGCCGATGTCCGGGAACTGATCCCGGCCATCCAGAGAATTTCCGGCCATCCCATCCGTCTGGCGCCCGCGCCCGCCGACAGCTTCCAGGGCATCTGCGGCATGTGGATCCGCACAGCGGCCGGCATCGACTACATCTTCGTGCACGAGAACACCAGCCGGGTGCACCAGGACCACATCATCGCCCACGAGATCGCGCACATCATCCGAGGCCACGGCCTCACCCGCGGCCTCGCCACGGACCCGGGCGCGGGCGCTGGTACGGGCGCCGGTACGGGCACGGGTACGGGCACGGGTACGGGCACGGGCGCCGGTGCCGCGCAGCAACAACAGTCGACGGCCGACCCGCTGGACCGGCTCGTCCCGCACCTGGACCCGGCGAAGGTCCGGGTGATGCTCGGCCGCACCGACTACGTGCACGAGGAGGAGCGGGAGGCCGAACTGATCGGCACCCACCTCCAGTACCTGCTGCACCGGCCGGCGCGACGGCGGACCGCCCGCCAGGACCGGGCTGCCCGGACGCTGCTCCGCGGGTGGCGGTGACCGGCCCGCACCATGCAGCAGCTACTCCATCCCCTCTGTCTGACGCTGGCCGTGGCGGGGTTCCTTCTCCTGCTGCGGCCGGCCCGCAGGCACCGCCGTGACACCGCGCTGACCGCGCTCGCCGGGGTGTACGGCTTCTGCGCGCTGTCCTTCCTGGTGTCCCTGGAACCCACCTGGATCCATCTCGGCGAGGTGACGGACAGTCATTCCATCGCCCTCCTCGCCTCGTTCGTCTGCGTGATCGCCCAGATTTCCCTTCAGCCGGTCGTGCTCGCCTGCTGGATCCTGGCGCCGGACGCGGCCCGCCGGGCGGCCCGGACCTCCCTGCTGGCGGGCGCGGCCGTGATCGCGGGCCTGGTGCTGCTCTTCGCACTCCTCCCGGCGACGGGGCCGACCACCCCCCAGACGTTCACGGCCCGCCATCTCGGCGTCGGCGTCTACCAGGCATATCTGGGGCTGTACATCTCGGCGTACGGCGCCGGCCAGGCGCTCCTCGCCGTCGGCTGCCTGCGGGCCGCCCGCCGCACCGACGAGGTGTGGGTGGCGCGCGGCCTGCGGATCGCCGGAGCCGGCGCCCTGCTCACCCTCGGCTACTGCGCGATCCGGCTGACCGCGCTGCTGGCCGCCGTGCGCGGCGACGCCCGCATCCCGCCGGCCGTGGAACATCTCGCCTGGGCCTGCGCCGACGGCGGCACCCTCCTGGTCCTCACCGGATTCCTGGTCCCCGCGCTCGGCGTGCATCTGGTTCCGGGCGTACGGCGCTGGCTGCGCGCACAGCAGCAGTACCGGACGCTGGGGCCGCTGTGGGAGGTGATGCACCGCTCCATGCCCGCGATCGCCCTCCAGCCGGGCCGCCGCCCCACCCGCGTCAACCTGCCTGTCTGGGACGTCAGCTGGCAGCTGTACCGGCGCTGCGTGGAGATCCGGGACGGCCAGTGGGCGCTGGCCGTCCATCTGGAACCCGCCGTCCGCGAGGCTTCCGGCACCCGGCACCGCGGCCTCGGCCTGCGCGACGGCGAACTGGCCGCCGCGATCACCGCCGACCAGCTGCACGCCGCCCTCGCCGCACGCCACGGCGGACGGCGGCCGGCCGTCCCCGCCGCATACGCCGACTCCGTCCGGCACCCGGATCTCAGGACCCCGCAGGACGAGGCCCGGGAACTGCTCCGGATCGCCGCCCACTTCACCGCCGCGGCGGAGCCGTCCCGGCGTCCCTGAGCGACCTGGCGCCGACCCGGTGGTGGACGCCGCGCGCATCCCCGGCCTACCGCCGGGCGCGGACGAGGTCTTGCGGATGTCCCGTACCGGGGCGTCGTACTCACGTCGGCCGAACGGCTGCGCCGCTGCCGGGCCGATGGGCGGGGAGGCGGGTGTGGGCCCTGTCATGTTCGCGTTCGGAGCGGTCATACGTTTCACGCCCATTTTTTCATGGGCGGAGGAGGCGTGTCGGGCGGTCTGAGCCTTGCGTGCAGCCCTTGGTGCGCTTTCGGCGCGGGCCGGGTTTCGGCCATCCTTTCAAGGAGGGGGTTCAGGAACTTCCGCTGCTCTTAATGTTGTTGCCCGCCCGTGTGACCGGTCAGAGGACACCCGGCACACGCGTAGGACCGGGGGAAGACGTGGATCCGATCACAGCCGTTGCCGCAGCCGGCGTCGCTCTTTAGTCGAGCGCCTTGCAGTTCCACGACCGGCTGGACGAGGTGATGGGCAAGAAGGGCAAGGCGATCAGCCAGCTCCGGCTCAAGGTCATCGCCTTCCGTGACTTCGGGGACGATCCGTCCGATGCCATTGAGCAGACCCCGTTCCTCCGCCTGCCCGACCAGGCCCGGGAGTTCGAGAAGTTCGTGCAGTCGATCGACGCCACCGGCGGCGGAGACATCCCCGAGTCGGGCCTGGAAGCCCTGGCCCTGGCCATCAACTCCCCCTGGGAGACGGGCCTGGACCGTCGCCGCCACGTGGTGGTCATGTTCACGGACGCCCCGGCCCACCCGCTCGGCACCGTCGGTGTGACCGCTGCGACGTACCCGGCGGTGATCCCCCGGTCGCTGGACGACCTGTTCGAGCAGTGGGGGTACGCCCGCAGCCAGACGTCCGTGATGGAGCAGTCGGCCAAGCGACTCGTGCTCTTCGCTCCCGATCAGGCTCCGTGGTCGGACCCGATCGCGGAGGAGTGGGACCTGACACTGCATTTCGCGTCGAAGGCCGGCGACGGGCTGGAGGAGTTCGAGATGGACGAGATCATCGAGACGATCGCGAACAGCCTGTGACACGGCTGCTGTGCTGGCCCCACTTCTATCTCGACGAGACGCCGAAGGACTCCTCTGACGAGCCGGCATCGCTCACCTTCGGGTGGACCTGGGGCACGTTCAGGGCGTTCGCGAGGAACTGCGAGTCCGTCAGCCTGCGCGATCAGGACGGCACGCATCAGCTGATCCTGCGCTTCCGCCAGCAGGACGGGGAAGGCGACGGGCTGATCATCATCCGTCTGGCCGTTCCCGCTGAACGCCGCATCGAGGCGCAGGAGTTCGCGGAACTGCTGCGCCGCACTCACTCCATCCCCGAGACCGCTCCGCCTGAACCCGGCCCCGGGGCCGGGGCCGGGGCCGGGCACGACCATGACGACGCAGCCCTCGTACGGATCGCGCCCGACGACCCGGAGTGGCTCGTCTCACCCGCCTCCGGCATCAGCGAGACGCTGTACGCGGAGGTCCTCGACCGGATGGCAGCCGGGTCGGCGGTGTGAGTGCCGGTCCGCACGTGGGACGTGAAAGGAACCCCGAGTGACCGAGGCGAACTGGCGGTGCCGCGACTGCGACGCGTTCAACGGGCCGGAGAAGAAGAGCTGCACCATCTGCGGAACCCGTCGTAGCGGCGCGGCCCCCGGGCGGTGGACGTGTGCCGAGTGCAGCACGGGCAACGACCCCACCGATCTCGCGTGCATCGCCTGCGGTACCGGCTGGAAGGCTTCGGCGAAGAAGGCCTCGGCGAAGAAGGCGGCGCCGAAGAGGACCGACACCAAGAGGACGGAAGCCGAGAGCAGCGCGCCGAAGGCCACGGCGAAGAAGGCCGCACCGAAGGTGCCCGGCGCCCGCCCGGCCACCGGTACGAGTGCCCGTACTCCCCCGTCGGCGGGGTCGGCGGGGTCGGCGGGGTCGGCCCGGTCGGCGGGAGCTTCCGGACGCCCCGGCCCCCGTACCGGCACGGGGGCGAAGAGCACGGCCGGAGGTCGTAGCACCGCAGCCGGCTCCCGCCCCGGCTCCACCCGCGCCCGGCCGTCCACGGCGCACCCGACCCCGCCGCGCGGCGAGGCGTTCTTCCCGCCGCCGAGCACCGTCGGCTACGTCCCGTCCGGGGCACACCCCTCGGCGCCGCCCCCGCCCTACGTTCCGCCCGCACCCCCCGCGCCGGACCCCGGGCCCTGGATGCCTCCCGCCGGATGGGTCGCGCCCGCCGGGAAGAGCGGCGGTGGCGGCAAGGGCTGCCTCGCGCTGATCGTCGTCCCGATCGCCCTGTACGCCCTCAGCCAGGGCTGCTCGACCCTGCTCGGCTTCGAAGGCGGCGACGGAGCCGCACCCTCCTCCGACACCCCCACGAGCAGTGCCGGTACCTGCCCGAGCCGGATCGCCAAGTCCATCCCCGACGGCGCAGGGGCGACCTTGGACGGCGCGTTCCGCACGAAGAACAAGCAGATCACCCTGTGCCGGACCACGGGCGGAAAGCTCTACTACTTCGGTGAGTTCAGCGACCAGCGCGAGCCGGGGATCGCCATGCGCGCCGAGAAGACCGCCGCCGGCTACACGGCGCGCAACGACCCCTACCGCTACGAGATCCACGACGGGGTCGTCACCGTCTACCGGTCCGGGAGCCGGATCGGTGAGGAGTCGCTGACCCCGGAGCCCTCGCCCAGCTGACCGGTCGAACGCCGAGCGTTCCGGTGGTCCGTACGAAGGATGTGGGGGTGGGTCTGTGGGTTTTGGGGGGTGGGGGGTGGGGGTGGGCGTGCGTAGGTTGGTGGGGAGGCCACTTGGGTTGCTGGTCCGGGGCTTTGTGGCGTGCTCTGACGGTGAGGATGGGGCGGCGCGAGATGCGTGACTTGGTGGAGACGGCGCGGCAGTGGGTGGCCGAGGGGCGGGTCGGGTTTTTGGCACGGCCCGTGACCGAGCAGGGGTTCGGTCCGCGGGATCCGGCCGGGGCCGTGCTCGTGGATGCGCGCGGGGAGTGCGTCGGGGCCCTGTACCGGGGGGTGTTCGATGCCGAGCTGGTGGCGGAGGCCGCCTCCATGGGGGGCGGGGAGACCGCGCGGGTGTGTGAGGTTTCCGTGGGCGCCGGGGAGGCTGTTGAGGCCAAGCTGACGTGTGGTGGGCAGGCCGAGGTGCTGTTGCAGCCGCTCCGTGCGATTCCCGGTGAGTGGTGGGAGCTGCTCGGGCAGGGGGTCGGGGTCGCGCTCGTGACCCAGTTGAACGAGCGGGCGGATCAGGCCGTCAGTGTCGTGGTGCGGGGGGCCGATCAGCCGTCCGGGGACGCCGAGCGGCGGGCCGGGGAGTTGCTGAGGACCAGGCGGCCGGGGCGGGACGCGCTGTACGCGGGGTCCGGGCTGGTGCTCGTGGAGGCCTATCCGTCGGCTCCGTACGTGGTGATCGGCGGGGGCGGGGAGCTGGCCGAGGTCATCGAGGCTCAGGCCCGGCTGCTCGGGTGGGACGTGAGTGTCGTCGGGTCTGTGGCCGAGGCCGAGAAGGTGCTCGACGTGCGGCGGGACGCCGCCTGTCTGGCGATGCTGAGCCATGATCCGGACTTCGACGTGCCGACGCTGCGCACCGCGCTCGCGCTCGGGATTCCGTACGTCGGCGCGCTCGGCTCCCGCAAGACCACCGCGCGGCGCCGCGAGGGGCTGCTCGCGGCCGGGGTGAGCGAGGAGCGGCTGCGGACGGTGCACGGGCCGATCGGCCTGGACCTGGGCGGGCAGACTCCGGCGGAGACGGCGCTGGCCATCTGCGCGGAGATCCTGGCGGTGCTCGGGGGCAGGGAAGTGCGTGGGGTGCGGGACGCGGACGGGCCGCTCAAGGGGTGAGAAGGCGGGTCGGGGGCGCGATCGGGTGAAATGGTCGCCGATGCGGGAAAATGGGTTGTATGGACACGACTCTGATCTTCCTCGCGGTGGACAGAACTCTGACCAACATCGCGTGGTTCCTCGTCGTCGGGCTCCTCGTGGTCGGCTTCCTGCTCGGCGGTTTCATGCTGGGCAAGCGGGTCCGGGCACAGGAACCCGCACCCCCCACTCCCGAGAGCCAGCCGCACCTGCCCGACGGCGGCGCGGTGCACGAGGTCTCCGAGGAGCGGGAGTACGTCGAATTCCCCGAGAGCGGACTGCGCCCGCACGAGATGCAGGGGTACGGGAACTTCGGCTCCCGGACCCACAGCCATCAGGACGATGCGCGGGCCGAACGGGAATCCGGGTACGAGCACCCCAACCCGCGGCCGGCACGGAAGCAGCCGCCGACCCTGCCGCCCCTGGGCGGCGCCAAGCCCGCCTGAGGGGCGGAACGAACCGCCTGAGACCGTCCGACCGTCCGAACCGACCCGTTGACCGTGGCCCGCGGCCCTTCGCCGCGGGTCACAGGTCTGTGCGCAGGCGCAGGACCTCCGGTGGCGGGTGGCGGGTCGAGGTGTGGCGGACCTCGGCCGTCAGGGGCGGGTCCAGGGAGTGGAAGGGGACCTCGCCGAGGCCGATCGCCGTGATGGTGGCGGTGGCGGTGGCGCCCTGCGAGGTGCGTGAGCTGTGCGGGGTGCGCGAGGCGTGACCGGCCAGCGCCGCCGCCACCTCGGTGCGCAGCGCCGCCGTCAGGGGGCTCGACACCAGCGGGGTCTCGTCGCCGACCGGCAGGACCAGGACGAGGGCGAGCGGGCGGCGGGCGGTGCCCGTGTAGCCGACCACGGCCGCGTCGCGGACGTTGGTGTGGCGGAGCTTTTGCCAGCCGCGCCGGCCGGCCGGGTAGGACTGGTCCATCCGTTTGACGACCAGGCCCTCGATACCGCTGGCGGGCAGGGTTTCGTACCAGGTCTCCGCCAGCTCCGGGTCCGTGGTCATGGGGACCGGCTGGAGCGGCGGGCCCAGGGGCAGAAGCAGGTCCACGAGGAGGGCGCGCCGGCGCTCGTACGGACGGGCGCGCAGGTCCAGCCCGGCGAGTTCCAGTACGTCGAAGGCCGCGTACGAGGCCGGCAGCGTCTGGGCCAGCACGGCGGCCCGCGCGGCCGAGGCGGCGGCCGCGCGGCGCTGTACGAGCGCGAACTCGGTGCGGCCGGCGTGCCAGATCACCACCTCCCCGTCGAGCACCGTCCCGGCGGGCAGGTGGTGCGCGGCGGCGGCCAGGTCGGGGAAGGCGGCGGTGACGATGCGGCCGGAGCGGGCCTGGAGGACGACCCCGTCGACAGCGCGGTCGGTGCGGATGACGACGAGGCGGTGGCCGTCGAACTTGGGCTCGTACGCGAGACCCGGCGCGCGCGGCAGTGAGCGTACGGCCACGGCGAGCGCGACGGTGATCACGGGAGCCGTCCCGCTTGGGCGGGGTCGAGGAGCGGGGCGAAGAGATCGCCTTCGCGGGCCAGCCGGGGGGCGATGTCGTCGGCGAGGAAGACCAGGTCGGAGGGGGTGCGGCAGGACTCGACCTCCGCCCAGGAGACGGGGGCGGAGACGGTGGGCAGGGCGCGGGCGCGCAGGGTGTAGGGGGCCGCCGTGGTCTTGGCGGCGGCGTTCTGGCTGTGGTCGACGAAGACCTTCCCGGGGCGCAGCGCCTTGGTCATCCGGTGCACGACGAGGTGGGGGAGCTCGCGCTCGGCCTCCTGGGCGAGGGCCTTGGCGTACGCCGACACGTGCTCGGAGGGGGTCGGTTCGAGGGGCACCGCCAGATGGAGGCCCTTGGAGCCGGAGGTTTTGGCGTAGGCGTGGAGGCCGTCGGCGGTGAGGCGCTCCCGGAGCCAGAGGGCGGCGGCGGAGCATTCGACGACGGTGGCGGGGGGACCGGGGTCGAGGTCGAGGATCAGGCGGTCGGCGAGGGCGGGGGCGCCGGCCGGCCACTGGGGGGTGTGGAACTCGACGACGAGGTTGGCGGCCCACATCAGGGTGGGCAGGTCGGCGACGACCACCTGTTCGGCCCGGAGCTCCTCCGAGCGGGGCACCGGAGTGGTCTTCACCCAGGCGGGGGTACCGGGTGGCGGGTTCTTCGTGAAGAACAGCTGTCCGTCCGGGCCGTCGGGATAGCGCAGGAAGGACACCGGGCGGTCGTGGATGTGGGCGAGCAGGGGGCCCGCGACCGTGGCGTAGTAGTGGAGGACCTCGCCCTTGGTGAAACCGGTCTCCGGGTAGAGGACCTTGTCGAGGTTGCTGAGCGAAATGCGACGGCCCTCCACCAGGGTGATCGGCGTCATACGATGAGACTGCCACGAATCAGGAGGAACCGTGCGATCCATATGGAACGGGGCGATCTCCTTCGGCTTGGTCAGCATTCCGATCAAGCTCGTGAACGCCACGGAGAGCCACTCGATCTCCTTCCGCCAGATCCATGTCAGCGATGGAGGGCGGGTCCGCTACCGCAAGGTCTGCGAGCTGGACGGTGAGGAGGTGTCGACCGCCGAGATCGGCAAGGGGTACGAGGAGGCGGACGGGTCGATCATTCCGATCACGGACGAGGATCTGGCGCAGCTGCCGATCGCCACCGCGAAGACCATTGAGATCGTTTCGTTTGTGCCCGCTGATCAGATCGATCCGTTGCAGATGGACGCGGCTTACTATCTCGCGGCGAGCGGGGCTACGGCGGCCAAGCCGTACACGCTGCTGCGGGAGGCGCTGAAGCGGAGCCGGAAGGTCGCGATCGCGAAGTACGCGCTGCGGGGGCGGGAGCGGCTGGGCATGCTGCGGGTCGTCGACGACGTGATCGCGATGCACGGGCTGCTGTGGCCGGACGAGATCCGGGTTCCGGAAGGGGTGGCGCCCGAGGGGACGGTGTCCGTGCGGGAGGCCGAGCTGGACCTGGCGGACGCGCTGATGGCGACGTTGGGGGAGGTGGAGATGGACTCGCTGCGCGACGACTACCGCGAGGCGGTGGAGGCGATGGTCGCAGCGAAGGCGGGTGGCGGTGAACCGGTGGTGGCGGCGGGGCCGCCGGTGGAGGGGGCGGGTGGGCAGGTCATCGATCTGATGGCCGCGTTGGAGAACAGTGTTCGGGTGGCGAAGGCGTCTCGGGCGGGGGCGGCGGGTCCGGCTGCGGCGGAGGGCGAGGGGGCTGGGGCGGAGGTCACGCCGATTCGGCGGAAGAAGGCCGCGGCGGGGGCGGCTGCGCCGAAGGCGGTGGGTGGCAAGAAGTCGACTGCGTCGGCGGCGGGTGGTGCTGCCGGTGCCGGTACCGGTACCGGCAGTGCGAAGAAGTCGACGGCCGGCGCTGCCGCGAAGAAGAAGGCCGCTGCGGCGGGTGCGAAGAAGACGGCCTCGGCCAAGGCCGCGGAGGCCAAGCCGGCTCGGGCCGCCGCCGCGAAGAAGGCGGTGACGCCGCGCAAGCGGAGCTCCGCTTGAGGGGCCGTGGGCCCTGCGGGGCGGAGTCCCCCACCCGCCGGGCGCTGCCCGGACCCCGGTCCTCGGGCGTCGGACGGGCTGGAGGGGGTGCCGGGCTGCGCCCGGACCCCTCTGGGGCTCCGCCCCAGACCCCGGTCCTCAAACGCCGGACGGCTGGATCGGCTGCGCCCCCGGGTCTTGGATGCGGATGGCTGGGGAGGGTGGCTAGTGCCAGGTTCTGCGGTCTCTGGCCTTGGTGAAGAGGGCTTCTACGTCCGGGGGTTTGAGGGTGGTGGGGGTGTTCGTCAGGAACGTTGAGGTGGTGGCCGGGGTGAGGATGCGGACGTCTCTGAGGGTGGGGGCGATCTCCAGCCGGGTCGCGTCGACCACCGCCAGGACCGGGGTCACCGGGGTGGAGAGGGCGCGGGTCGCGTACGCCGCCGCGCGGCGGGCTTCGCGGGGGTCCGGGGTGGGGTCGGCGCGGCCCACCGTGAGGAGGAGGTCGCCGATCACCGCGCGCTGGCGGCGGCCCTGGACCGTGCGGATGCAGAAGACGCCGGGCGGGCCGATGAGCAGGTGGTCCGCGATGGCGTGGATCGAGTGCAGGACCCGCCAGTCCTCCGACTCCGCCAGGGTGTCCAGTACGTCGCCCATCCGCTGCCTCACCGTGAGCTCTTGCCGGAGCCGGTGCCGGGCGCGGGTGCCCGCGGTGCCGTACGTGAGGGCGCCGAGGTGTGCCTCCCCCGGGCGGTTCGGGGCCAGGTCCTCGTCGGGCGGGAGGGACAGGCGCAGCAGGTCCTCGGCCGTGGGGACGGGTGGCGGGCCGATGGCGACGGTTCCGGTGAGGTAGGGGCGTAAGGCCGTGAGGATCTCCTCGCGGCGCTCGTCCGCCAGCACGCTGATCCGGTTGGCCCGCCGGTCGTACCAGGCCACCGCCCGGCCGTCGGGCAGGTTCACGTACAGCCGGCCGCGGCCCGGCCGGCCGCTCGGCAGTACCTTCAGTCCCCTCGAAGACATGGTCCTCACCCCCGGCGTCCATGGGAGCAGCCCCGGCGGCCCGCGGCAATCCCCCGGTGGGGTCGGTCCGCGGCGCGTGCCGTGCGGCCCTTGGCGTGTAACGACTCCGCCGGGTCGCTGAGGCATGGCTGTTACAGAAGCAACGGGTTACCGCAACGGCCGGTGCATACGTTTATCCCACCTGGACAGCCCAGGGCCTGACCTGCACCGAAGGACCTCCCGTGAACACCGTGAGCCACAGCCGCCGCACGCTCGTACGCGCCGCCGCCGTGGCCGTGGGTGCCGGCACCCTGCTGGCGTTCCCCGCGGCGGCCGCGCTCGCCGACGGGATTCCGCCGGCTTCCTCCGTGCAGGGCGTGAGCGTCCAGCGGACCCTGGTCAAGACCCTGTCCCTCGCGGACGGCGTCTCCACCGCGAAGGTGTACCGCGTGGCCAAGGGCGCCTACCAGGCCGAGGTCCTCAATCCCGACGGCTCCACGGCGGCCACCTTGACCAGCCGCGACGGCGGCACCGGCTTCGGCGACGCCGGGACGATGCACCTCGCGCTGCGGTCCGACGGCCGGCTCAGTTCCTGGGCCGGGAGCGTGGCCGAGGACGGGGCCGGGGCCGAGGGCCTCGGCGATGCGGGGAACGCCGGCCGCGGCACGGCCGGGCACAAGACCGCGAGCCGGGACGGCCGGGTCGTCCCCGCCGTCGCCCCCTCGCGCTCGGGTGCGGCGGGGACCGTCGAGGCGCTGGGCCTGCACACGCTGGCCGACGGCCCGGGCGACGGCATGCTGCTGCTCGCCGCGGGCGGCGGGATCGCGGCGATCGGCGCCGCCGGGCTGGGCTTCGCGATGGTGCGCCGCGGGCGTACGGACGCGTAGGCGCACCGCTTCCCACCCCGTCGGCAAGGTGGCCCTCCGGCCCTGGACAGGCCCCGGCAGGCGGGCAGAAACGATGCGGCTCTGCCTACTGTGGACGGGCACACGCTCATGGGAGAGGAGGGTCGGCGGTTGATCGGATCCGGATCCGTTCCCTCCCCGCACGGTCCCCGACGCCGGCGCCGGCCTGTCCGTGGCGGTCTGCGGGCCGCCCTGGCGGCCGCGCTGCTGCTGCCGCTGGCGAGCGCCTGCGGTGACACCGGCGGGCTGGTCGGCGCCGGGGCGACCCCGACCGCGAGCGGGCCCGTACATCTGTGGCCGGGGCGCGCGGGGGCCGTCGTACCGCCCGCCGATCCGGGGGGCGCGCCGCCCGAGTACGTACCCGGGATCGCGCCCGTCCAGGACCAGAACGTGCACGGGATCGACCCGGCGGCCCTGGTGCAGGCCGAGCTGCGGGCCCACCCGAACGTCCAGACCGGTCCCGACGGGATGCCTCCGGAGACCATCGCCGCGATCGAGGCGTGCGGGGCGGACGGGGCCGATCCGAAGAAGTGCCCGGTGCTGACGCCGTACTACCGGGACCTCACCGGCAACGGCAAGGAGGAGCTGATCGTCGGCATCGAGTACCCCGACCAGCAGATGTCCGTGCGCGTGTACACGGCGGACACCCAGGGCCGGCTCAACCGGATCATGGCCACCACCGACACCGTCATCAGCGTCGAGCTCGCCGGACGGGACGTGATCCTGCGGGTCCCGAGCGGCAACGCGGGCTACGAGGTGAACACCACCTGGTCCTGGGACCCGACGCAGCGCTCGATGCTGCCGACGTGGGAGCAGATCGTCCGCGTGCCCGGCACCGGCCCGAGCCGCGCCCCGGGACCGTCCCCGGGCCCCGGCTCGGCGGGGGCGTCGCCGTGAGGCTCCGGCCGCCCTCGTGGACGGCCACGCTGACCTGGAAGTCGGCGTGCTTCATCGTGCTGATGTGCTGCTCCCTCGCGGCGGTGCTGGGTGTGCTCGTGCACGTGGAGGTGACCGGGCAGACCGTCGCGACGGCCCGCGAGAAGGCCCTCGCCAAACTGACCGACGCCTCGCGCGCCTACGAGGCCGGCGAGATGCTGCCGCCGGGGTCCGGGCTGGATCCGGCCGGACTGCCGGACGGGCTGCGCACGCTGGCCATCGCCGGACAGCGCGGGACGCTCGTGGCGGAGCACGAGGGCCGGCAGCTGATGTGGGCGGCGGCCCCGGCCGACGGGAAGGCACTGGCCGCGGCCGTCGACTACGGGCAGAGCGCGCGGACGATCAGCGGGCTGGACAACGCGATCATCGGATCGTCGGTCCTGGCCATCGGAGGGACGCTGCTGGTGGGGGCCTTCGCCGTGACCCGGGTGACGCGGCGGCTGCACCAGACGGCGACGGTGGCCCGCCGGATCACCCAGGGCGACCTGGACGCACGGGTCCGGGACCCCCGGACGAAGGACCCCTCGCGGCACCAGGACGAGGTGGCGACGGTGGCGGCGGCCCTGGACACGATGGCGGGCAGCCTGCAGACGAAGCTCCAGCGGGAGCAGCGGTTCACGGCGGACGTCGCGCACGAGCTGCGCACCCCGCTGACCGGTCTGCAGGCGGCGTCGGAACTGCTGCCGGAGGGGCGGGCGACGGAGCTCGTGCAGGAGCGGGTGCGCACGATGCGGCAGCTGACGGAGGACCTGCTGGAGATCTCCCGGCTCGACTCGGGCAGCGAGGTGGTGGAGACGGACCTGCACCAGCTCGGGCGTCTCGCGCGGCGGGTGGTGCGGGCGTCGGGGACGGACACGGAGGTCGTCGTGGTGCGGGACGCGCACGTGGAGACGGACCGGCGGCGCCTGGAGCGGGTCCTGGGGAACCTGGTCGCCAACGCCCACAAGCACGGGCGGGCGCCGGTGGTCGTGACGGTAGACGGGCCGGTGGTGACGGTACGGGACCACGGCGACGGCTATCCCGAGTACCTCGTGTCCCACGGGCCCCAGCGATTCCGCACCGGGGGCGGGAGCAAGGGACACGGGCTGGGGCTGACGATCGCGGTGGGACAGGCGGAGGTCATCGGGGCCGGGCTGGTGTTCCG
Source organism: Streptomyces sp. NBC_00086 (assembly GCF_026343255.1). NCBI lineage: Bacteria > Bacillati > Actinomycetota > Actinomycetes > Kitasatosporales > Streptomycetaceae > Streptomyces > Streptomyces sp. NBC_00086. Next base: position 2,604,398 of record NZ_JAPELZ010000001.1, read on the forward strand.
GCAGGCGGCGGACGGTGGGGGCGGAGCGGAGGCCGTACTGACCCTGGTCGAGGCCCGGCTGCCGTGAGGTGACGCCCGGCTGGCGTGGTGTGACGCCCGGCTGGCGTGGTGTGACGCCCCCGGGTCACTCCCCCGGCGCGGCCGGGCCGGGCGGGACCCGGCCCTCACGCCGCCGGCGGGGTCGGCTTGGTCCAGGGCCAGCGGAGCTTCGGCTTCTGGCCGCCCGGGGCGTAGACGTACTTCCAGCCCTTCTGGAGACCGAGGCGCTTGGAGTACCCCGCGGGGACCCGCTCGTAGAGCAGCACCGTGGGGGCGCCGCCGTCCGGGGCCGGGACCGGGATCTCGTACCACTTGGACGGGTGGCCGGTCGGGCCGAGGAGGATCGGGAGGGTCCGGCCGTCCATCGGGCCGCCCTCGAAGGGGGTGGGTTGGCTTCTCACCGTTCCAGTCTCACAGCTTCTCGGACGTCACATCTCCTCGGAGCTCACAGCTTCTCGGAGCTCACGGCTTTCAGGGGTCACAGCAGGTGGGCCGCCTCGGAGACCACCGGGATCACCCGGCGGGCCAGTACCCCCACCGGACCGTCCGCTGATTCGAGCGCGAGCGCGGCACGGGCCGCGGCGGCCGTTTCCGGGTCGGTGGCGGCCGTGGCCGCGAGCAGGGCGATGAACTGGTCGACCAGCCAGTCCCGGAGCGAGTCGATCTCCGGCTGTTTGCCCTCGTCGATCCAGATCAGCGAGGCGGCCTCGACCGCCGTGATCCACGTGCGCACCATCATGCTCAGGCGCGGGCCGGGGGCCGGTACGCCGAGGTGGAAGAGGATCGCCTCGGCGGCGGCCCGGCGGATGCCGTCGACGGTGGCGGTGGTGCGGGAGGTTTCGACCACGCTGCCGCCCTGGAGGAGGGCGGAGAAGCCTGCGTCGTGTTCGTCGACGAAGGCCAGGTACCGGTCCAGGACCCGGGAGAGCCGCTGGGTCAGGGGGCCGGCCTGGGGTTCGGCGAAGCAGAGCCGCAGCACGTCGGCCGCCGAGCGCAGGGCGGCCTCGTAGAGCTGCTGTTTGCCGCCCGGGAAGTAGCGGTAGACGAGGGGGCGCGAGACGCCGGCGGCCTCGGCCACGTCGTCCAGCGAGACCTCCTCCGGCGCCCGGTGCGCGAACAACGTCAGGGCCGCGTCGAGGAGCTGGGCCCGCCGCTCCTCGACGCTCAACCTGCGGTACGCCCGTACGGCTGTCATGTCCGCAGGGTAGCCGCACCCCGAGGTGAGGGGTGTTCAGGCGAGGAGGCCCGAGCTCTTCCAGAGCTTGCGGCCGACCCCTTGCATCACGCCGATGTCGTCCAGGAAGTCGGTGAGCCGCTTGGCTCCGGTCTGCATGACCTCCCGGCGGTGGCCGCTCGCCTTGACCTGGGCGAGCGCTTCGTGCCGGTCGAGGCCGATGTTGTCGTAGACCTGGGGGTTCACGAAGGCCTGCGAGAAGACGCGGGCGGCCTGGCCGCAGCTGACGCGGGTGAGTTCCTGCTCCCAGCGCGGGGCGGTGAGCATCTGGCGGCGCAGCTCCTCGCGGGCGTAGCGGACGTGGCGCGCCTCTTCGATGACGTGGATGCGGGTGACTCCGCGCACGAGGGGCTGGATGCGCTCGTCCGGGAAGGTCAGGCGCTGCATCCAGTCGAGGATCTCCTCGCCGAGGAGGGTGCAGGCGAAGGAGCCGGGGGTGGTGGAGATGGTCTTCAGGATGCGGGCGAGGTTGTGGTTGGTGCGGGAGACCGGGTATTCGGGTGCTCCGCCCGTCTTGATCATGCGGGCGAACATCATCGAGTGGCGGCACTCGTCGGCTATCTCGGTGAGCGCGTACCGGACGTGATTGCTGGTCAGGGACTTGTCGTAGACGTGCCGGACCAGGAGCTGCATGAGGATGATCTCGAACCAGATGCCGAGCGAGCCGAGGGCGGCCGCCTCGTGGCGGGAGAGTTCGATGCGCTGCTCCTCGCCCATCTTCTTCCACAGCGGGGTGTCGAAGAGGGAGAGCAGCTCGGGCGGCCAGTAGTACTTGCCGTCGATGGGCGGGGCGTCCCAGTCGAGTTCCTTGTCGGGGTCGAAGGAGTGCTTCGCCGAGGATTCGAGCAGCCGCTCGGCGATCTGCTCGCGGTCCTTGAGCAGGCCGAGGGCGTCGCGGAGCTCGGCTCGTTCGGTCACGGTGGTCATGGCTTCGGACACCTCGTCGTCGAGTTACCGGCGGTCACCTCTTATGAGACTGCTTGTCAGCAAGGCCGTCAATCCCCCGCACCCGACTTGTTGACCGCGCGTCTACCAACGTGTGACGCTGCCAACTGTCCGGTCCCGTACGGAAGTACACGCAAGTACACGCAAGTACGCGGTTACGTGAGACGAGGGGGCGTCAGTGTCGACGCACGAGCTCTACACCAACGATCCGGGTGAGACCGTCTGGCCGGTCCCCGCCTCCGGCAACGCCCGTTTCAGCTGGGAGTACGACGGCGGCCGCGAGCGGCTGCTGGCCCTGTACCAGAAGGGCAAGGACAAGCAGTGGGACGGCGCCAAGCGCATCGACTGGGACATCGAGGTGGATCCGTACGATCCCCTGGGCACCCCGGACGAGGCGCTTCCGCTGCACGGCACCCTGCACTGGGCCAAGCTCACGGAACGGGACCGCGGCGAGCTGCGCCGGCACTACAGCGCATGGAACTTCAGCCAGTTCCTGCACGGCGAGCAGGGCGCGATGGTGTGCGCGGCGCGCATCGTCGAGTCGGTGCCGGACCTGGACGCGAAGTTCTACTCCGCCACCCAGACCATGGACGAGGCCCGCCACGCGGAGATATTCGGACGGTTCCTGCACGAGAAGATCGGGATGCTCTACCCGATCAACGACAGCCTCCAGGGCCTGCTCGGCGACACCTTGCGCGATTCCCGCTGGGACATGCCGTACCTGGGCATGCAGGTGCTCATCGAGGGGCTGGCGCTGGCCGCCTTCGGGATGATCCGCGACACCACGAACAAGCCGCTGCCCAAGCAGATCCTGGCCTACGTGATGCAGGACGAGGCACGGCACGTGGCGTTCGGGCGGATGGCCCTGCGCGACTACTACAAGCAGTTGTCGGACGCCGAGCTGCGCGAGCGCGAGGAGTTCGTGATCGAGGGCTGCTACCTGATGCGGGACCGGCTGCGCGGGGTGGAGGTGCTGGAGAACTTCGGCATCTCGCGCGCCGAGGCGGAGGAGTTCAGCGAGCGCTCCGAGTTCCTGGCGCTCTTCCGCAAGCTGCTGTTCAGCCGGATCGTGCCGTGCGTGAAGGACATCGGGCTGTGGGGCGAGCGGCTCCAGAAGGCGTACCTGGACATGGGCGTCTTCGAGATGGGCAACTCCAACCTGGACCTGCTGATGAGCCAGGACGAGGAGATCGCCGAGGCCCTCGACCGGGAGCGCTTCGCGGCGGAGGAGGAGCAGCGGGTGGCGGAGGTGACGGAGACCATCGCGGAGGGCGCGGGCGGGTAGGGCGGGGGCGGACAGGGCGCGCCCCGGCCGGGCCCGGACCGGAGACCGTTCCGGGCCGGAACCGGCGGGCAGGCGGGCAAGCGGGCAGGCGGGCGGTCGGGTCGTGCGGCCGGTCAGGCAGGCCCCAGTTCCGGGTCGCGGGTTTCGTGGACCTCCCAGCGGCCGGCCCGGGCCGCGAGCTCGTCGTCGCGCCTCGTCATCACCAGGGGTGCGGCCACGGCCAGGGCGGTGGAGAGCGCTGTCACCCCCAGCGACGCGACCCAGGGCATCGGGACGGTCAGCACCAGGACGACCAGCCCGTAGGACAGTGACAAGCCGCCGAACGAGGGCCACACGGCTCCGGGCAGCAGGGCGGAGAGCGCGGGCGAGAGCACCGTACGGCGCTCCGGGTCGGGTTGCACGGGAGCGGCGGGCGCGATGACCCGCTCGAAGTCCTCGCGGTCCATCCGCAGCCACGCCCCCTCGCCCTCGTCGGTGACGAAGACGACCGGCTGCCGGTTCCTGATCAGGCGCCAGTTCCGGGCGCCGATCAGCCAGCCCGGCCGGTCCCCCGCGCGCGCCGCGAAGAGGCCGATCTTGCGGTTCGTTCCGGCGTCGATCAGCACCTCGGAACCGTCCTCCAGCGCGAAGAGCAGCCCGCGGCCCGATGTCACGCGGACCGTGCCGTCCTCGTCTCCGAGCGAGGTGTGGTCGTCCCGCCGGGCCGCGGTGATCCGGGCCCGCACGGCGGGCAGCGCCGCCCCGCCGCTCGCGTCCTCCCGGAGCGTGGCGGCGGCCGCGTTGACCCGTCGGCGCGGAAGGAGGGCCAGTCCCCAGAGGAGCAGCGCGCCCCCACCACAGGCCAGGACGATCTTGCCGCCCGTGTTGGGCGGGACGAGCGCGAACACGGAGCCCGTCTCCAGGTACCGGCCGAGGTCGTCGCGCTTGTTCACGTAGCCGCCGAGTTCGGGCGCGGTCGGGGCGTACAGCACCGGGACGGCCGCGGCGGACGCCCCGGGATCACCGAGAGGCCTGCCGAACCGTTCCGCCGCGACCAGGTCCGCCTGCCGCCCGAGGAACCCGTCCACCACCTCGACCCGCCCCTTGCCCACGATGCCGCCGCCCGGGGAGCGGAGGGGCACTTCGACCGTCACGTCACCGTCCACGACCGGAATCCTGCTGTCGAGGGCCTCCAGCCGGTGGACCTCGACGATCCGGCCCTGGGCCACCTCTGCACCGGCCTCCTGGATCGCCGCGATCCGTCGCAGGTCGCCCCCTTCCGTCCGGGCCGCCAGCGTGCCGACGGCGGCAGCGGCCGGGAAGATCAGCACCGCGACCTTCAGCCACCAGAAGAAGCGGGATTCCGGCTTCCCGGGCAGCCGCGCGGGCGGCGCCGGCACCGGGCCCGCCTCCCGGGGCGGCACGATCGGGACCGGCCGGGATTGCGACCACGCCCACCCGGCGGTCAGCGCCAGGGCCACCGCCCCCAGGGCAATCACCTCCGGCCGGTACACCGACACGCCCGCACCCAGCACCAGCCACCACAGCGCCAGCACCGTGCACGTCACGGCGGCCCCACCCAAGTACCTGGTTATCCAGGCGTTTCTCCCCATGACCGCGGAGATTGGCAACCCCTGCGAGGGCCCCTCCGCGCGGCCGATTCACCGGGCGGACAGGGCCGCCTCCATCACCGCGCGGGCGATCGGCGCGGCCGCGAGGTTGCCGCTGATGTCGCCGCGGACGGCGGAGGCGTCCTCGACGACCACCGCGACCGCCACGGACGGCGGCCTGCCGCCCCGGGGTCCGGCCCAGGAGATGAACCAGGCGTACGGGGTGCCCGCGTTGCCGACGCCGTGCTGGGCCGTGCCGGTCTTGCCGCCGACCACGGCGCCGGGGATCGCCGCGTTGCGGCCGGTGCCGCTCTCGACCACCTTCACCATGAGCTCCTGCATCCGCATCGCGGTCAGCGGGGTCATGGCCCGGCCGAGGCTGCGCTGGTCGGCACGGCGGACCGGGTCGCCGTCGTCCTGTGTCGTGCGGTCCACCAGGTAGGGGGCCTTGAGCTCCCCGCCGTTGGCGACGGCCGCCGCCACCATCGCCATCTGCAGCGGGGTGGCCTTGGTGTTGAACTGCCCGATCGAGGACAGGGCCAGCTGGTCGGGGCTCATGTCCGTGTCGAAGTTCGACCGCGACACCCAGGCCGGCACGCGCAGCCCCGCGTCGTTGAAGCCGAACCGGCGCGCCGCTTCCGTCATCCCGCGCAGCCCGACCTGGACGCCGATCTTCGCCATCACCGTGTTGCACGACCACTGGATGGCGTCCGCCATCGAGGCGTCGGCGCAGCCCGTGCCCGCGTTCGGCAGCAGGGTGCTGGTGTTCGGCAGCGGGTACGGGTCCGGGGTCTCGGTCGGCGCGTCCACGTCGGCGACCACGCCCGCGTCGAGGGCGGCGGCGGCCGTCACGATCTTGAAGGTGGAGCCGGGCGGGTACGTCTCGCGCAGCGCCCGGTTGAGCATCGGCTTGGCGGGGTCCGCGTTGAGCTTCTCCCAGGCCTCCTTGACCTTCGGCCCCGTGCCGGAGAGCACGGCGGGGTCGTAGGAGGGGCTGCTGACCAGCGCGAGGATCTTGCCCGTGGACGGCTCCACGGCGGCGACCGCGCCCCGCTTGCCCGCGAGCCCGGCGTACGCGGCCAGCTGCATGTTCGCCCGGATGGTGGTGGCGGCGTCGCCGCCGCCGGGGCGGCCGCGCGAGAGCTCGTACCAGAGCGGGAAGGCCGACAGCCCGGGGTCGGTGCCGGAGAGGACCGGGTCCTCGGCGCGCTCCAGGAAGCTGGTCCCGTAGGTCTGGGAGGCGAAACCGGTGACGGGCGCGTAGAGCGGGCCGTTCTTGTACGTGCGCTCGTAGCGCAGCAGTTGGCGGCTGTCCCGGGAGCCGGTGACGGGACGGCCGTCGACGGTGATGTCCCCGCGCGGCTCGGCGTACCGCTCGATGGCGGGGCGCTTGTTGGCCGGGTTGGCGCCGTAGCCCGCGGCCTCCCAGACCTGCACGCGGCCGACGTTGACCAGCAGGGCGACGAGCAGCAGGGCGCAGAAGTACGCGCACCAGCGGATGTAGCGGATCACGCTTCGGCCTCCTCGGCCGGTCCGGGCCTGCGGGCGCTGTCGCTGAGCCGGACCAGGAGGGCGACGATGATCCAGTTGGTGACCACGGAGGAGCCTCCCTGGGCGAGGAAGGGCATGGCCATGCCGGTCAGCGGGATCAGGCCGGTGACTCCGCCGGCGATGACGAACACCTGGAGCGCGACGATCGAGGCGAGTCCGGTGGCGAGGAGCCGGCCGAAGGGGTCGCGCAGCGCCAGCCCGGCGCGGAATCCGCGGGCGACGAGGAGCCCGTAGAGGAGCAGGATCGCGGTGAGGCCGACGAGGCCGAGCTCCTCCCCGGCGGTGGCCAGGATGAAGTCCGATTTGGCGGCGAACCCGATGAGGAAGGACTGGCCGTGGCCGAGCCCGGAGCCGAGCAGTCCACCGGCTCCGAAGGCGAAAAGCGACTGGGCGAGCTGGCCGGGGCCTTCGCCGCGCTCGATGGAGGCGAAAGGATTCAGCCAGTCGTCCACGCGGCTGTTCACGTGCGGTTCGAACGTCCCGACGGCGTACGCGCCCACGGCCGCGAGCAGCAGCCCGATGGCGATCCAGCCGATCCGGCCGGTGGCCGTGAACAGCATGATCACGAAGAGGCCGAAGAAGAGCAGCGAGGTTCCCAGGTCCCGCTCCAGGACGAGCACGCCGACGGAGAGCAGCCAGATGGCGAGGATCGGGCCGAGCACCCGGCCGGGCAGCAGCCTCAGCTTCCAGAAGAGGGTGCGGCCGGTGAGGGCCAGGGCGGTGCGGTTCGCCGCGAGGTAGGAGGCGAAGAAGACGGCGAGCAGGATCTTGGCGAACTCCCCCGGCTGGAAGGAGAGCCCGGCGAACCGGATCCAGATGTGCGCGCCGTTGACGGCCGGGAAGAAGACGGGCACCAGCATCAGCGCGAGCGCCACGGCGACGGAGAGGTACGCGTACTTCTGCAGCACCCGGTGGTCGCGCAGCAGCGCCACCACGAGCACGAAGAGCACCATCCCGAGCGCGGACCAGCGCAGTTGCTCGCCGGCGGTGGCGTTCGTGGGGGTGGTGGCGTCGAGGCGCTGGATGAGGACGAGGCCGAGGCCGTTGAGCAGGACGGCGATCGGGAGCAGCAGCGGATCGGCGTACGGGGCGAACAGGCGGACGGCCAGGTGGGCGACGAGCGCTGCCACGGCGAGGCCGGCGGCGTAGTGGGCGGCGGGCGCGGGGATGTGGCCGGTGGTGGCGAGTCCCACGTAGAGGTGGCCGAGGACGGCGATCAGGACGGCGCCGAAGAGCAGCGACAGCTCGACTCCGCGACGCTTGGGCGCACGGGCGCCGGGTGGCGGTGGCGGGGCGGGTTCCGTCACCTTCGCCGTCAGAGCGGTCATACGGGGAAACGTAGCAAGGAGCCGGGCCGTATGTCCGCTTATGTCATAGTGTGCCGAAGAGTCGTCAGAACTGGTCGGAAGTGAAGTAGCGGATCAGGAGTCACCTCTCATGGGACCTGCGGAGTTCATCGTCCTGGCCTTTCCGGAAGAACAGCTGCGGGTCGCGGCGGTCGAGGCGGTGATGGGGCTGCGCAAGGCCGGGGTCGTGCGGCTGATCGACGGGCTGGTGGCCACCAAGACGGCGTCCGGCGACGTGCTGTCGGCGGAGTTCGACGAGTTCGTCGAACTCCGGGGGCTGCTCGCCCACCGGGAGGCGGCCCCGCTGATCGGCCCCGAGGACGTCAGGGAATCGGCCGAACTGATGGACCGCGGCAGCTGCGCGCTCCTCCTGGTCGTCGAGCACGTCTGGGCCGAGGACGCCGCCGTCGCCGTCCGCGCGGCGGGCGGCCGGATCGCCGGAGCGGTCCGCCTCCCGGCCGACCGGCTGGGGGTGGCCTGATGTTCATCCGCCCCATCGGCTCCGTGGTGAACCCCTCCCAGCGCCCCTCGGGCCATCCCCTGCTGCGCGGAATCCTGGCGCGCGGGGCCTACGTCTGGGAGGCGGCCCAGCGCGGGGCGGCGACGCCGGCGCAGCCGCAGGGCGGCATGGCCGCGGCCTCGACCCCGGCCCCCGGCGCGGACTCGGTACCGAGCCCGGCCGGCTCGGTACCGAGCCCGGCCCCCTCGCCCCCGAAGCCCCCGAAGCTCCCGGCGGCCCCCTCCGACCGCCGGGAGCCCGCGGGCGGCCGCCCGGCTCCGCACCCCGGACCGGGTGCTCCCGGACCGGTCTCCCCCGGGGCCGACCTGACCGACCGGCTGACCCAACTGGCGGCGCTGGCCCGCGAAGGCCTGCTCACCCCGGAGGAGTTCTCGGCGGCCAAGGCCCGCCTGCTGGCCGGCTGATCCGGCCGTTCACCGCGCCGGCCCGCCGAGGGAGACGGTCGACCCGGCCCCCTCACCCCGTACTTGGCCGAAGGCGCCTCGGGCGTTTCATCGGGTCCGGCCGGCGGCCGTACGCCGACCGGGTGAGCGGAGCGGCCCGGCCGCCCCGGTTGGGCGATTTGTCATACCGGGCATGGCAGCATCGGCCGCCTGGAGGTGACCCCATGTCACGTCGACGCACCCGTCGGCTGCTTCGCGCCGCGTGCCTAGCCGCCGCCCTCGTCACGGCCGGCCCGCTCCCCGTCGCCCACGCCGAGCCCGCCGCCCCCACCGCCCCGGGAACACCGGAGACGCCGGGGGCGCCCGAGGCACCGGCAGCACCCGAGGTGCCCGCGGCGCCCGAAGCCCCGGCCGCCGCACCCGCCGAACCCGTCGGCGTCCTCCTCACCCGCCTGCAAGGCCTCTACCAGCGTGCCGAGCAGGCCACCGAGGCCTACAACGCCGCCGAGGCCGCCCTCACCGCCCGGCAGCGTGAGGAGAGCCGGCTCAGCACCGAGCTCGGCAAGGCCCGTAGCGCCGTCACCGACGCCCAGGCCACCACGGGCCGGCTGGCGCGCGAGCAGTACAAGGGGGCCCGCGGGTTCTCCCCGTACGCCCGGATGCTGTTCGCCGGGGACCCGCAGGGGGCCCTGGAGCAGCGCCGGGTCGCGGAGCGCGAGGGGGCCCGTCGGGCCGCCGCGCTGGAGCGGCTCACCCGGGGCGAGAAGCAGGCCGACACCCTGGCCACCGCCGCCCGCAAGGCCCTGGACTCCGAGCAGAAGCTGGCCGCCGAGACCAAGCAGCGCAAGGAGGAGGCCGCCGCGCAACTGGGGGAGGTCGAGCGGATGCTGGCCTCGCTCAGCCCCGCCCAGCTCACCGAGCTCGACGCGCGGGAAGCCGAGGACACCGCCGGCGCGCAGCGGGAGCTGATCGGTTCGGGGAAGCTGGGCAGCGGCGGCGCGCCCCGGCTGCGCACCCCCACGGCGGCCGGCGGCACGGCCCTCACGTACGCGGCCGCCCAGATCGGGAAGCCGTACGTGTGGGGCGCGGAGGGGCCGGCCTCCTTCGACTGTTCCGGGCTGACCTCGCAGGCCTGGGCGCACGCGGGCCGCGAGATCCCCCGGACCAGTCAGGAGCAGTGGGCCCGGCTGCCCAGGGTGCCGCTCGACGAACTGCGCCCCGGCGACCTGGTGGTGTACTTCCCGACCGCCACCCACGTGGCCCTGTACGTCGGCGACGGCAAGGTCATCCAGGCGCCCCGGCCGGGCGCGAAGGTGAAGGTCTCGCCGATCGCCGCGAACCCGCTGCTCGGCGCGGTACGGCCGGACCCCGACGGGGCGCCGCTGGCCGCCTTCAGCCCGCCGCCGCTGCCCGAGGGCGCGACGGCGGGGGACGACACGGGTTACGCGGAGGCCGGGGCGCCCGCGGCGTCCGGGGCGCCCGCGGCGTCCGGGGCGCCCGCCACCTCGGCCAGGTAGTCCGCCGCGTCCTCGGGGTCGTAGAAGTACGCGTCGAAGTCGGCCGGGTTGTCGAAGCCGTTGGCGAAACGGTCCGCCACCGGCTGGAGCTGGCCGGCCGCACCGATCAGGTTCAGCACGTGCTCCGGCGGGACGCCGAGCATGGCGTTCGTCCACTGGGTGGTGGGCTTGCCGCTGGTGAACCAGTACTTGTCGAAGGTCGCCTTCATCCACGCCTCGTCGAACGGGTTGTCCCCGTGCATGAGGATCGAGGAGAGGTACGAGGCCGCGCACTTGGCGGCCGAGTTCGAACCCTGGCCGGTGATCGGGTCGTTCGCGACGACCACGTCCGCCACGCCCAGCACCAGCCCGCCGCCGGGCAGCCGGCCGATGGGGTTGCGGACGACGGGGGCGTACCGCCCGGCGAGCGTGGCGCCCGCGTCCGTCAGCTCCACCTTCGTCGCCCGCGCGTACTCCCAGGGCGTGAACTTCTCCATCAGGTCCAGCGTCAGCGCGAGGTGGTCCGCCGGGTCCTTCACCCCGCCGAAGACATCGACCGGCCCGCCCGGGATGCCCTCCCAGAACAGGATGTCGGCCCGCCCGGAGGTGGTCAGCGTCGGGATCACGAACAGCTCGCCGACGCCCGGGACCAGGTTGCAGCGCACGGCGTCCGTCTCCGGGTGCTCGGGGCGCGGAGCCAGCCCGTGCACGTACGAGACGGCGAGCGCGCGCTGCGGGGCGTCGTACGGCGAGCGGGCCGCGTCCCGGCCGAACAGCGAGACCAGCTCGCCCTTGCCGGCCGCGACCAGCACGAGGTCGTACGTACGGGAGAAGAAGTCCAGGTCGGAGACGGACGCCCCGTGGATGACCAGCTGGCCGCCGCGCTGCGCGAAGGTGTCGAGCCAGCCGGCCATCTTCACGCGCTGGTCGACGGACTGGGCGAAGCCCTTCAGCTTGCCGAGCCAGTCGACGGCGCGGCTGCTGTCGGGGGCGGAGACCGAGACGCCCAGTCCCTCGATCTTCGGCGCCTGCTGCTCCCAGAAGTCGAGCTTCAGGTCCCGCTCGTGCTGGAGCGCCGTGTCGAACATGCACTGGGTGGACATGACCCGGCCGGTGCGGATCTCGTCCGCCGTCCGGTTGGACATGAGGGTGACCTCGTACCCCTTCGCCTGGAGTCCGAGGGCGAGCTGGAGACCGGACTGGCCGGCGCCGACGACGAGTATCTTGCGCATCTGCACGTTCTCTATTCGGGGGTCGAGTCGAGGGCGTGGCCCACGAGGGTCATCAGGGATTCCAGTACCGTGACCCGGCGCCGCGCGTCCATGATCACGACGGGTACGCGCGCCGGTATGGTCAGCGCCTCCCGCACGTCCTCCGGTTCGTACGAAGGCGTGCCCTCGAAGTGGTTGACGGCCACGGCGTACGGCAGTCCGCAGCTTTCGAAGTAGTCGAGCGCCGGGAAGCAGTCGCGCAGCCGCCGCGTGTCCGCGAGGACGATCCCGCCGACGGCGCCGCGCACCAGGTCGTCCCACATGAACCAGAAGCGCTCCTGGCCCGGGGTCCCGTAGACGTACAGGACGAGGTCGTCGTCGAGCGTGACGCGGCCGAAGTCCATGGCGACGGTGGTGGTGTGCTTGTCCGGGGTACCGGACAGGTCGTCGGTCGGAGCGGCGGCCTCGGTCATCACCGCCTCGGTGCGCAGCGGCCGGATCTCGGAGACGGAACCGACGAAGGTGGTCTTGCCCACCCCGAAACCGCCCGCCACCAGCACCTTCACGGCCACGGGCGCGCGCGAGCGGTCGTACTGCCAGGGCTGTACGGACTCGTCCGGGTCCGGGGCCGCCGCCGGCGCGTGCGGGTCCGTGTTCGGGGAGAAGAGGCCGGTTTCAGAGACGGCGGAGCCCACTGAGCACCCTTTCGAGCAGAGCGCGGTCGGGACGGCCGCTGCCGTGCCCGGTCCCGTAGACGCGGATCCGGCCCTGGTCGGCGAGGTCGCTGACCAGGACGCGGACCACGCCGAGCGGCAGCTTCAGCAGCGCGGCGATCTCGGCGATCGTGCGCATGCGGCGGCAGACCTCGACGATCGCCGGCATCTCCGGCATCCGGTCGGCCTTCTGCGGCTCGGACACCTTGGTGTCGAGGGCCGCGACGAAGGTCTCGACGTGCAGGATCTGCGTGAAGCGGGTCCGGCCGCCGGTAAGCGAGTACGGGCGGACGCGGGCGGGACGGCGGTCGGCGCCGCGTATCGGCAGCCGGTCGGAGGCCGGGCTCCTCACGAGGTGTTCTCCATCGACTGGCGCAGCTCACTGCGGACTTCGGGGGTCAGGACGTGGCCGGCGCGGCCCACGAACAAGGCCATGTGGTACGCGACGACGCTCATGTCGCAGTCGGGCGTGGCGTGTACGCCGAGGAGCGAGCCGTCGCTGATGGACATGATGAACACGGAACCGTGCTCCATGGCCACCATCGTCTGCTTGACCGAGCCGCCGTCCATCAGGGCGGCGGCGCCCGTGGTGAGCGAGCCGAGGCCGGAGACGATGGTCGCCAGATCGGCGGAGGCGCCGCGGGGGCCGCTGGGGCGGGAGGGTTCGGGGGGTCCGGAGGGTGCGTCCGGCGTATCGGGTGCCACCGGATCGGAGGACAGCAGGAGGAGCCCGTCCGAGGACACGACGGCCACCGAGTTGACCCCGGGGACCTCCTCGACGAGGTCGGTCAGCAGCCACTGAAGGTTGCGTGCCTGGGTGCTCAGTCCGTACGTACTGGACGCGTTCATGTGCGTGCCTCCTGTGCGGTGTCCCCCCGGTCGGTCTGCCCCTGGTCCTGCGGCGGGCCCTGTCGGGGGTCCTGCGGCGCGTCCTGCCCGGGGGCCTGCCCGAGCTCGGCCTCCACCACGCGGCGCCCGTCCTGGGCACCCCGGTAGAACCCGCCGAGGCGGCGGCGCAGCTCGTCGGCGTCCACCCGGCCCGGCGCCGGGCGCACCTCTTCACCGCGTCCGGCGGCCACCACGCGCGGGCTCCGCTTGGGCAGCCCCTTGTCGGTGAGGACCTCATCCGGTCCGGTCCCGTCCGGGGCCCGGTCCCCGGCGGGCGCCTCAGCCTGCGGCGGTACGCGGAACACCTGCTCGGCGGGTACGTCCGCGGGCGCCCCGGCGGCTGCGGCCGGGGCCTGGGCCTGGGCCTGGGCCTGGGCCTGCGGCGTCACGCGGAACACCTGCTCGGCGGGCACCTCGGCCGGTGCCGGGACCCGGAACACCTGCTCCGTGGGCGGCAGCTGCCCGGCCGGAGGCGCGAACGCCGCCGGAGCGGGCTCCGGGGCCACCCGGGCGGGCGGCTCCGCGGCGGCGCCCCGCGCGGTCTCGTGCGCGGGCTCCGGCTCGGGGAAGGCGGCGGGGGCCGGGGCGACGGCCGGCTCCGCGGCGGCGGCTTCGGGTGCGGCCGGGGCCGGCTCCGCCGGGAACTCCGCCTCCAGGTACGGCTCCGGGGACGGCTCCGCCGAGAACTCCGGCTCCGGGTACGGCTCCGGGGACGGCTCCGCCGGGAACTCCGCCTCCAGGTACGGCTCCGCCGAAAGCTCCGGCTCCAGGTAAGGCTCCGGGGCCCCCTCAAAGGCGGGCTCCGGCAGGGCCGGCGCCGCCGGGGTCCCGGGCATGGCGGCGCCAGGGCCCCGTACCCGCGAGGGAAGGGTGTTCTCGTTGGCCTCCGCGATCACCCCGGGCAGGTGCAGCGCGGGTGCGCCCGGTGCGCCCAGGGTGTGGACCGGCGAGGCCGGCGGGGTGGCGGGCAGCAGCGCGGCCGGTACGACGACCAGGGCCTCCGTACCGCCGTGCCGCTGGGTGCGCAGCTCGGCGCTGACCCCGTGCCGGGCCGCGAGCCGCCCGGCCACGTACAGGCCGAGGCCCAGGCCGTGTTCGGACTCGGGCTCCTCGTCGTACGCGTCCGGCGTGGCCAGCCGCTCGTTGAGCGTGGCCAGCCGGTCCCCGGTGATCCCGATGCCCTCGTCGATGACGGACAGCACCACGTCGCCGGATTCCAGCAGCCATCCGGACACCTTCACCTTGGCGTCCGGCGGCGAGAAGGTCGTCGCGTTCTCCAGCAGCTCGGCCAGGACGTGCGAGATGTCGTCGGCGGCGTGCCCGGCGACCTGCGTGTACGAGGGCAGCACCCCGAGGTCGACGCGCTCGTAGCGCTCGATCTCGCTGACCGCCGCCCGCATGACGTCGACCAGCGGCACCGGCAGGCCCTGGCCGTGGCCGTGTTCCTGGCCGGCGAGGACGAGCAGGTTCTCGTTGTGGCGGCGCATCACGGTCGCCAGGTGGTCGAGCTTGAAGAGGGTGGAGAGGCGGTCCGGGTCCGGCTCCTCGGACTCCAGCTCCTCGATGACGGCGAGCTGGCGCTCGACGAGACCCAGGGTCCGCAGGGACAGCGAGACGGAGGTGGTCGACATGATGCGGCGGTGCTCTTCCAGCCCCGCCCGCAGCTGCGCGAGCTCTGCCTCCAGCGTCTCCCGGCCGGCCGAGAGCGCCTCGTTGCGGCCGATGAGGCGGCGCCGGTCGGCGTCGAGTCCGGCGATGCGGGTGTGCAGGGAGACCGTCTGGTCGCGCACCGCGTTGAGGTGGCGCACCACCTCGGCGAACTCGTCGTTGCGGCCCGTGAACCGGACCGGTTCCACCGAGCCCTCGGGCGTCGCCAGCCGCGCCGCGCCGCGCCGCAGGACCGACAGCGGGCGGGTCAGGGAGCGTGCGATGGCGGTGGAGATGCCGAGGGTGAGGAGGAACAGCACGCCGAGGAAGGCGAGCTTGACCTCCAGCGCGGTCACGTCGTCGTCGCGCAGCGCGGCGAGCGCGGTGGCGCGCTGGCCGGCGAGGGTGGCCTCGACCGAGCGCATCCGGTCGACGCGGGCGGTGAGGGCCGGTCCGACGGTGGCGGGTTCGAGCTTGCGGTCGGCGGAGGAGAGGGTCGGCCGGTCGGTGAGCCGCGTGAGGTAGTCGTCGGCCGTCTTGACCTCGGGTCCGGTGACGGTGGCGGCGAGGCTCTGGCGTACGTCGGGGCGGGCTGCCCGCGCGAAATCGTCGAGCGCGCCCTGCTCCCGTACGCGCGCCCGCTGGGCGGCGGCGGCGAGTTCGTCGACCTCGGCGGCGCCCGGCTGTCGGCCGCCACCGGGCACGGACAGTGCGGCGAGCAGCAGTCCGCGGGTGGCGGAGGCCTGCTCCACTGCCTGGCCGAGGGGGCCCAGCGGGCGGGTGGTGACGAGGGCGTCCGCGGCGCGCGGCGGGGTCAGCTCGGCGAGCCGGCCGCTCGGCGCGAGGACTTCGGCGATGACGCGGGAGTAGGCCTGATGGGCGGTGAGGGCGCTGTCCTTGCCCTCGATGGACTCGGTGCGGACGGCGCCGACCCGGCCGAGTGCCTGGGCGAGCTCCTCGTCGGCTTCGGCCCGGACCTCGGCGAGCTGGCGGTCGGTGCCCGCGGCGCGCTCCTGGACCGCGGCGGCCTGCGTGCCCTTGGCGCCGCCGGGGCGGCCCTCGGCCACGTACGCGGTGACGGCGTCGCGCTCGTCTCCGAGCAGGTGGGCGAGGGTGAGGGTCTGCCGGCTCCGGTCGGCGAGGGTGACCAGTTCCTGGGAGTCCTTCAGGTCCGCGGAGGCGGACAGGACGGCGGGCGCTCCCGCCGCGAGGACGGCGAGCCCGGCCACGGCGACCCCGATGACCAGCCTTCGGCGCACACGGACGCGGCGCCCTGCGGGAGCGGTCGCGGCGACCGGGCCCTCGGGGGCTCGTCGGTCGGGTGCGGTGCCGTCGGGTGCGGTGCCGTTCGCGACGGTGCCGTTCTTCCGAGGCCGCTTCTTCTGCACCGGTGCTCGCAATCCTGTTTACGTGTGCTGCTCGTGCTCGTTGCCTGTTGGGGCCGGGGTGACGGCCGGTCACCGCAGACGGTTGCCCGCCTCCGTTGTACCGCCGCGCCGTACCGCCGCACTGCTTCAGACCCTCGCAGCGAGTTGGGATGAGGGCCGCACATCGCCCGCCCGGCCACACGAAGGAGTGAACAGTACGGAGGAGTTGGCGACCAACTCGGCGATCGGCTGTCAGAGCCCGGCCGTGGACGGGTGGTTGAAAGATCGATGCGGCTTTTGGCAGGATGCCCGCCCACAGGGCGAGGGTCACCCCGCCGACCCCGGGAGTCCCTTCACGCCCCACCCGCCCCACTTTGGTCCGGACCTTCCCCGGCTTCTCCCTCCCCTACGGAGCCCCGCGCGGGCAGAATGTCCGTATGCGCATCGACCTCTCCTCCGCCCCCGGCAATCCGGAACGCCCCAACGAGGACTGGGTGTCGGCCGCGATCCCCGCCTCGGGCGGCGGCGTTCTGGTCGCCCTCGACGGGGTCACCCCGCCTCCGGGCGAGGTCGGATGCGCGCACGGAGTGCCGTGGTTCGCGGCCCGGCTGGGCGGCCGATTGACCGAACTGTCCGGATCGCGCCGGGACATGCCCCTCGACCGGGTCCTTTCGGAGGCCATCCGCGACACCGCGGACGCCCACCGCGACACGTGTGACCTTTCTCACGTCCGGACGCCGCAGGCGACGGTGGTCGTGGTCCGCTGGGACGAGACCTGGGTCGAGCACCTGGTGCTGTCGGACTCCGTGCTCCTCCTCCAGGCGCCCGGCGGCGAGGTGCGCGCCGTGCTCGACGACCGGCTGGACCGGATCCCGCGCGAGCTGCTGCGCACGGAGGCCTCCGCCGACAGGCTGCGCAACGCGGAGGGCGGCTTCTTCACCGCCGCCGCGGATCCGGAGGTGGCGGCCCGGGCGGTGACGGGGCGGACGCCGCGCGCGGGGGTGCGGGCGGTGGCGGCGCTCACGGACGGGGCCGGCCGGTGGACGGACACGTTCGCCGAGGGCGACTGGGCCGCATGCCTGGCCGTGCTGCGCAAGGAGGGCGCGCAGTCCCTGATCGACCGGGTGCGCACGCTGGAATCGGACCCGGGCCGGGCACACCGCCGCGGCAAGCGCCACGACGACGCGTCGGCGGCGTACGCGGAGCTGTAGGGGCGTCCGGCTACGCGCCCCGCCCCGCCCCGGGTGCTGCTACTCGCCGCCCGCGTTCAACTGGTTCAGGAGCCGGGCCAGTTCCGCCACTTCCCCGCGGTCCCAGTCCGCGAGCTTGCGCATGTACTGCTCGCGCCGGGCGCCCCGGACCCGCAGGAAGCGTTCCCGGCCCTCCTCGGTGAGCCCGACCAGGAAGGCCCGCCCGTCCGCCGGGTCCGGCTCGCGGGCCAGCAGGCCCAGTACCTCCAGGGCCCGCAGCTGGCGGCTCATCGTGGCCTTGCCGACCCCGAAGTACGCGGCGAGCTCGGTCGCCCGCTGCCGCCCGGCGGCCTCCAGCCGTACGAGGAGCCCGTACGCCGCCGGTTCCAGCTCCGGGTGCAGCTCGCGCGCCATCTCCCCGGAGGAGGCGCGGGCCCGTCGGAGGAAGACGGACAGCTCCCGCTCCAGGGCAAGGAACTCCTGGTCTTCGGTCCCGTGCAAGGCCCGCTCCTTCGCTGGTGTGTGGCCCACCAGTATTTCGCAGCGGGTGCGCCGGGGACCCGGGGCCCCGCCGGAGCGGGGAGCCCGGGCCCCCGGTGCGCGCCTTTCGGATCAGGCCACGGCGGCCACCGGGACGCTGTCCGCGGCCAGGGCCAGCTCCAGGACCTGGCGTACGTCCGTCACCGGGTGCACCGACAGCCCCGCCAGCACCTCGGCCGGTACGTCGTCCAGGTCGGCCTCGTTGCGCTTCGGGATGATGACGGTGGTCAGCCCGGCCCGGTGCGCGGCCAGCAGCTTCTGCTTGACCCCGCCGATCGGCAGCACCCGCCCGGTCAGCGAGACCTCGCCGGTCATGGCCACGTCCGTGCGGACCTGCCGCCCGGACAGCAGCGAGGCCAGCGCCGTCGTCATCGTGATGCCCGCGCTCGGACCGTCCTTGGGCACCGCGCCCGCCGGGAAGTGGATGTGCACGCCCCGGTCCTTCAGGTCGGCGACCGGGAGTTCCAGCTCGGCGCCGTGCGAGCGCAGGAAGCTGAGCGCGATCTGCGCCGACTCCTTCATCACGTCTCCGAGCTGGCCCGTCAGGGTGAGCCCGGCCGCGCCCGTCTCGGGATCGGCCAGCGAGGCCTCGACGAACAGGACGTCACCGCCCGCCCCGGTCACGGCGAGGCCGGTGGCCACGCCCGGTACCGCGGTGCGCCGCTCGGCCGGGTCCTGCGCGGACTCCGGCACGTGGTGCGGGCGCCCGATGAGCTCCCGCAGGTCGCCGGCGCCGATCCGCAGCGGCAGCTCCCGCTCCCCCAGCTCGTGCTGGGAGGCCACCTTGCGCAACAGCCGGGCGAGGGAACGCTCCAGGGTGCGCACGCCCGCCTCGCGGGTGTACTCCCCCGCCAGCTTGCGCAGCGCGTCCTCCTCCAGGACCACTTCCTCCGCGGCCAGGCCGGCGCGCTCCAGCTGCCGGGGCAGCAGGTGGTCGCGGGCGATGACGACCTTCTCGTCCTCGGTGTAGCCGTCGAGGCAGACCAGTTCCATCCGGTCGGCGAGGGCCTCGGGGATGGCTTCCAGCACGTTCGCGGTGGCGAGGAACACCACGTCGCTCAGGTCCAGTTCCACCTCCAGGTAGTGGTCCCGGAAGGTGTGGTTCTGGGCCGGGTCGAGGACTTCGAGCAGCGCGGCCGCCGGGTCTCCCCGGAAGTCGGAGCCGACCTTGTCGATCTCGTCGAGCAGCACGACCGGGTTCATGGAGCCGGCTTCCTTGATCGCCCGTACGATCCGGCCGGGCAGCGCGCCCACGTACGTACGCCGGTGCCCGCGGATCTCGGCCTCGTCGCGGACCCCGCCGAGGGCCACGCGGACGAACTTGCGCCCCATGGCGTGGGCCACGGACTCCCCGAGGGAGGTCTTTCCGACGCCCGGAGGGCCTACGAGCGCCAGCACGGCCCCGCCCCTGCGGCCGCCGACGACGCCCATCCCGCGCTCGGAGCGGCGCTTGCGCACCGCCAGGTACTCGGTGATCCGGTCCTTCACGTCGCTCAGCCCGGCGTGCTCCGCGTCCAGGACGGCGCGGGCCCCCCGGATGTCGTACTCGTCCTCGGTCCGCTCGTTCCAGGGCAGTTCGAGCACGGTGTCCAGCCAGGTGCGGATCCAGGATCCCTCCGGGGACTGGTCGCTGGAGCGCTCCAGCTTGTCGACCTCCTTGAGGGCGGCCTCCCGTACCTTCTCGGGCAGGTCGGCGGCCTCGACGCGAGCCCGGTAGTCGTCGGACTCCTCGCCCTCCTTCTCCCCGCTGAGCTCGCGCAGTTCCTTGCGCACGGCGTCGAGCTGCCGCTTGAGCAGGAACTCGCGCTGGACCTTGTCGACGCCGTCCTGGACGTCCTTGGCGATGGACTCGGCGACGTCCTGCTCGGCGAGGTGGTCGCTGAGCGCCTTGACGGCGAGCTTCAGCCGGGCGACGGGGTCGGCCGTCTCCAGCAGTTCCACCTTCTGCTCGATGCTCAGGAACGGGGAGTAGCCGGAGTTGTCCGCGAGGGCCCCGACCCCCTCGATCTGCTGCACGCGGTCCACGACCTGCCAGGCCCCGCGCTTCTTGAGCCAGCTCGTGGCGAGCGCCTTGTACTCCTTGACGAGCTCGGCGACGGCCCCGGGCAGCGGATCGGGGACGGCCTCGTCCACCGTCTCGCCCTCGACCCAGAGCGCGGCCCCGGGCCCGGTCGTCCCGGCCCCGATACGGACCCGGCCGCGCCCCCTGATCAGCGCCCCGGGATCCCCGTCGGACAGCCGTCCCACCTGCTCGACGGTCCCGAGCACGCCGGTGGCGGCGTACTTCCCGTCGACCCGGGGCACGAGCAGCACCTTCGGCTTGTCCCCCGCGGCGGCGGCCTGAGCGGCCTCGACGGCACCCCGCACCTCGGCGTCGGACAGGTCCAGCGGAACGACCATCCCGGGCAGCACGACCTCGTCGTCGAGCGGCAGCACGGGCAGGGTGAGCGTTACGGACGTCGAAGCCATGATGTTCCCTCCGGCAGTGAAGTTGAGCTATGCCGACTCAATGCACGCGCGCCCCCCAATGTTCCCCAACACCCGTTCGCCGGGGGCGAACAGGGCTCGGATCACTGCCGCAAGGCCTCCACCGGCTCGATGCGGGCCGCCCTGCGGGCCGGGTAGAGACCCGCGAGCACGCCGGTCAGCAGGCCGATCAGGGGGGCCGACGCGGCGACCGCCGGGTGGACGACCGGGGACCATTCCTTGGCGATGGAGACGGTCACGACCACCAGCACGCCCACGCTCGTCCCCACGAGCCCGCCGAGCGCACCGAGGGCTCCGGACTCGGTGAGGAACTGGAAGGTGACGTGGTGCCGTCTGGCGCCCAGCGCTCGCCGGAGCCCTATCTCGCCCGTCCGCTCCAGTACGGCGACCAGGGTGGTGTTCGCGATGCCGACCGCGCCGATCACCAGGCAGATTCCGGCCAGGGCGAGGAAGAGCTGGGAGAGGTCGTCCCCGACCGACGAGCGCAGGGTCCGGGGATCGGGGGGTGCGAGGGCGCGTACGTACTCGGGGTGGTCGGCCCGCACGGCCACGGGGGCTTCGCGCGCGACCTGCGGGGCGGCGCCGAGCTCCGTGGCGACGAGCATGGCGGCCGTCCCGGCGGCCGGCGACCCCCACAGGGTCTCGGCCGTCGTGCGCGGCACCATCACGGCGAGCAGGAGTTCCGGCCGCCGCTCGGCGTCGGAGACGATGCCCATCACGGTGAACGCCTGGTCCCCGATGAAGACGGCGGGATCGGTGCCGAGGCTGGTGATGCCGAGCCGCTCCGCGACGGTCTGGCCGATGACCACGACGGGCTCACGGCGCTCGCTCAGCCGGCGATCGTAGAGCCGGCCCTGCGCGAGGGTGAGCTGTGCGGCGTCCAGCGCCTCGGGGGACGCGGCGAAGACGGAGGTGTCGGCATGGACCCCGTCGACCAGCGGGGAGCCGGTGACC
This sequence comes from Streptomyces sp. NBC_00086, assembly GCF_026343255.1. Classification (NCBI taxonomy): domain Bacteria; kingdom Bacillati; phylum Actinomycetota; class Actinomycetes; order Kitasatosporales; family Streptomycetaceae; genus Streptomyces; species Streptomyces sp. NBC_00086. The sequence goes on from NZ_JAPELZ010000001.1 coordinate 2,625,783, forward strand.
TGTTGCCCCTTCGGGAGCTTGACCTGCCAGAGCACGCCGCCCGCCCGCACCCCGTTGACCCGCTTGACCAGCTCTTCGGCATCGGGCCCGAACGCCTGCGCGATCGCGGGGTCGTGCTCGGCCGCCGCGTCCTCCAGGGTCACCTCGGTGGCCGTCAGGGCGTTGAAGCGGTCGTCGATCTGGGCCGATGCCGTGGCGGTCAGGCCGAGGACCGACACGAAGGCCCCCACGCCGAGGACGGTGCCGAGCGAGGTCAGAGCGGACCGGGCAGGACGTTGCAGCACCCCGGAGAGCGCCTCGGCGAACAGGTCCCGCCACGCCAGGCGGGAGGTCGGCAGCCCGGCGGTGTCGTCCGGAGCGCTGGAGGTCGTACGGGGTGTACGGGGCGCGCGGCGAAGTCTCACGCGGGCCTCCCGTCCGGCAGGTCCAGGACTCCGCTCCCGGCGCCGCTCCGGGCCGGCCGCGCCTCGTCGGCGGCGGCCGGAGCGAGCACTCCGTCCCGTACGGTGACCGTCCGCGCGCCCTGGGCCGCGACCTCCCTGTCATGGGTGATCACCAGCACCGTCATGCCGTCCTCGTGCAGGGTGGCGAGGAGGTCGAGAACGCGCCGGGAGTTCATCGAGTCGAGATTGCCCGTCGGCTCGTCGCACAGCAGCAGCGACGGGCCGTGCGCGAGGGCCCGCGCGACGGCGACGCGCTGCCTCTCCCCGCCGGACATGCGGGTGGGCAGGGAGTCCAGCCGGTGCCCGAGTCCGACCCTGAGCAACGCCTCACGGGCTCGCTCCCGCCTGTCGCCCCGGGGGACGGCGGTGTTGTAGACCATGCCGAGCATCACGTTCTCCAGGGCCGTGCGGTGGGGCAGGAGGTGGAAGGCCTGGAAGACGAAGCCGATGCGGTGGCCGCGCAGCGCCGTCCGCCGCGCGTCGCCCAGTCCGCCGGTGTCGAGGCCGTCCAGGAAGTAGCTGCCGGTCGTCGGCCGGTCCAGCAGCCCGATCACGTTGAGCAGGGTCGACTTGCCGGACCCGGAGGGGCCGACCACCGTGACGAACTCCCCCCGGCGCACGGTGAGATCGCTCGGATGCAGCGCGGTGACCGGCGGCCGGCCCGGATAGGTCAGCCCGGCCTGCCGGAACTCGATGACGGGGGGTGCGGCACTGTCGGTCACGACGAGGTCGCCTCTCCGTCCCGCTCCGCCGCGCCGCTCGGTGCGGAACGCTCGGTGGTGACCCCCGTGACGACCTGGTCCCCGGGGCGCAGCGCGTCGGCCTGGACCGGGTCGACGGCGACGTATCCGCCGCCGCTCGTCAGTTCGCGTACCTCGACCCGGCGTTGCTCGTTGCCCGCCGTCACCACGGTGACGTGCAGTGTTCCCTGGCGTCCGGCCGTCACCGCGGTCACCGGGACGATCAGCTGCTCGGCTCCGGTGGACGCGGCCTGGACGGTGACCCGTACGTCCTGACCGGACAGGTTCGCCGCGAGCGCGCTGTCGGGGCGCAGGACGATCAGGTACCCCTCGCCGCCGGCCGCCGGTTGCTGCTCGTCGTCCTCGTCGCGCCGGGCCGTGCTGGGGGTGGTGGCCACGGACACGAGGCGGGCCGGCGTCTTCTTCCGGTCGAGTTCGGCGTAGACCTCGGCGGGCTGACCGTCCTTCAGGAGTTCCACCTGGAGGGCGTTGACGTACGCGTGGACGACGAGTTCCCCGGCGGACACCGTCATCACCGACTCGCCCGCGGGGCTGCCGGCGCGCGCGCCGACCGTGTCCACGCGGGCCGGGAATCCGTTCAGGAACACGACCTCGGAGGCCGGGAGTTCCGGTCCGTCCGATGCCTGGGCGTCGGCCAGCTCGCTCTGCGCGATCCGCCGGTCCTCGATGGCCCGGTCCAGCGCACGGCGGGCGGCCTTCACCGCGTTCGCCGCCTGCGTACGGTCCTCGCCGGCGGGAACCTTGCCGAGGGCGTAGTAGGCGTCGCTGAGGGCGGTCTGCGCGTCCTCGACGGCCCGGGCCGCCGCGCGGGTCGCCGCGACCGCGGCCTTGACGTCCGCGCCGGCGTCGTCGGTCGCCGAAGGCGGTTCGTACCCGATGGAGGCGTAGAAGTCCCTCAGCGCCTTCTTCGTACCGGGTCCGAACGCGCCGCGCTCGTCCGACCCCGCCGGGAATCCGAGTTTCCCGAGGGCCTCCTGGAGTTGGCGGACGTCCTGGCCGCGGGCTCCCGGCTTCAGGTCGCGGTAGGCGGGCACCTTGCCCTCCAGGGCGAAGACCGGGCGCCCGGATATCTCCACCAGTACCTGCCCGGGCCGTATCGAGTCGCCCGCCTTCATGGGAACCCGGCTGACCACCGGGGCGCCGCCCTCGCCGCCGGCGCCCGCCTGCGGAGCGATCGTGACCGTCTGCCCCGCCACCACTTTGCCGCGCGTGACCACGTCGGTCGTGAGCACGCGCTTCTCCACGGGCCGGGTGAGCAGGGACTGCCGGGGCGCACCCGCCTCGGCGGCCCGCTGGGCGGGCGACTTGATCCACATGCCCGCCCCCACGCCGGCGGCGGAGAAGAGCGTCGCGGTGGCAACGACACCCATCAGGGCGCGACGGCCCCGGAACGGGGAGCCGCTGCCGTGCCGGCCCTTGTGGGGGAGCTCGCCGATGTCCACGTCGTCGAGGGGGCCGGCCTCCAACGGACCTTCGTCCGGGGCCGGGTGCTCCCTCTTCACTTCCCTGCCCGCTGCTCTGCGGCCGCGAGGCAGGCGAGCTCGGCTTCCTTGTCGATCTCGGAGTCCTTCGGCATCGCGTACGTCCCGGTCCGGGGATCGGGGTCGCCGTACTCCTTGTGCCCCTTCCCCCGCATACAGGTGACGAATTCGGTGAGGAGGGACAGCTCCCACTGCGTGACCGGGACCTGTACGTCCGCCGGGGCGACCGCGCGGCAGGCCCGGTAGGCCTTGCCCAGCCTCGCGGCATCCACACCGTCGTCGGTGCGCGCCTTGCCGTCGATAACCTTGACGCCCTGCCCGTCCATGCAGGTCGTGTACGCCTCGACGCTGCGGGAACCGACCTCGGCGGCGCCGGTCTCGTCCCCCCCGGGCGTGCCCGGGTCGGAGCAGGCGGTCAGCGTCATACCGCCGAGGAGGAGAGCCACCGCAAGGGCGCGCGTTCCCGTCACAGCCTTCATTACGTCCCCTGCATGATGCGTGCGGAACTCTCGACCAATGCCTTCTTGTTGGCGAGAATCTCGGAAAAGTGCTCGGCCTTCTTGTCGACATAGGCCTTCTGGTGGGCCTCCATGGCCGCGTACCAGATGCCCACGGTGTTGTTCTGCTGCTTGCAGGCGACATCGGCGGTGGCCACGGCGATCGCGGCCCGCGTCGCCGCCCCGGACTTCCATTCGGTGTCGTTCGCCGCATCGAGGGGGGTCCGGTAGGAGAAGCCCTTCTCCTTCATGCAGGCGGACCACTTCGTGAACGCCTCGGCCACCCGGCTGTCCTGCTGGACCTTCGCGTAGAGGCTGTAGAACTCGTTGCCGACGGTGAGGGGGTTGACGCCGTGCACGCCGCCCTTCTTCATCTCCTCGTCGACCTCCGCCGCACAGCCGCCTTCGCGCAGCGGCTTGCCGGCCGTGTCCGTGACGCCCTTCGCGGACCCGTTGTACACGGCCCGTTCCGCCGCGGTGGGCTCGTATCCGGGAGTGGTGCCCTTGTCCTTCGCGTCCTTGGCGGAGGGGTCCGCGTACCCGTGGAGCTGCGCCGCTTCGGTGTCGATGATGGTGAAGTACCGTGCGGGATCCGCACCGAGGTTGGGCAGGTCGGCCGTCGTCTGGGCATCGGTCAGCCAGGACATGCCGAATCGCTCCATGCAGCGCCGGGAGAGCACCGCCTGTGCCTGGGTGTAGGCGCGCATCTCCTTCTCGCCGAGGACGTACTGGTTCATGGGCAGAGCGGGGACGTCGGCCGGACGCATCACCTTCGGGACCTGGCCGAGCGGCGGTTCCTCGTCCCCTCCGCCGCTGCCCGAGCATCCGGCGAGAGCGAAAGCACCCGCCATCGCCGTGATGATCACTGTCCCAGTTCGAGTTCTCACCGCACCTCCTTCATGCTGTCCATGTCTGTGACACGGCGGTGAAGCCGGTCGGTTCCGGCTTCACCGCCGTGTCGTTCAGATTCAGACACGGCTACCGGCCGGTGTGCCGCCGGCCGGTCGCCGCTGTCCTGTCGAGCGTGGTGATCACGAGTACAGGGCGGAGGTGACCTCGTCGTTGAGGACCCCGTAGCCGGACAGGTTGACGTAGAAGCCGCTGGAAGCGCCGCCCTGACCCGCGTTCTCGTACACCTTGATGGCGCAGTTGGCGAAGCCCTTGTGCGAGGACGCCTCGTCGTTCCAGCTGCTGCTGAAGCCGGACGTGAAGTCCCAGTCGCCCGTGGTGCCGGTGCAAGAGGTGGTGCCGCCGGCGGTGACCGTGTAGGTGGAGCCGCCGTAGTTGCTGTTCCAGTAGAAGATGCCGATGACGGTCGCGGCGTTGGCGGGTGCTGCCGTCGCCACGGTGCCGCCGACCAGGGCGGCCGTACCGACCACCGCGGCGGCAAGCTTGCGCTTGAACATGAGTTCGAACCTTCCGTTGAGGTACCCCCACGCGAGACGTGCGGGGCTGTGCAGGAAGGGGAGAGGAGCGTCTGGATTCGGCCGGAGTCCCCTCTCCGCCGGGAACAGCTGCCCTCGTGTCGCCTGAGGTGCGCTGGACAGGTGGTACCTAACCAAAGGCGCTCTGCGGTGTCGATGACTTCACGGGACAGCCGACCGGAATCAGTTCATCTAATTACCGAGATACATATTTTCTGCGTTTCGGAATCCGCCCTCCCGGGGCAGTGACGTGGGACCTTCCGCCGCTTCGCACGGCGAAGGCCACCACGGCCGCTCCTCCGAGGAGAGCGTGTCTTTCCGGCCAGATCCACCGGGGCCGCGTCCGGCATTCGGTACCCCGGCCCCGGGTGGCCGGGGCGGCCGGGCGACCGGGTGGCCGGGGCGCGGCTCAGGCCGCCGAGATGGCGATGTCGCCCGACGAGGTCCGTACGGCGAGCCGGGCGGTCGCGGACGGGTCCGCGGGGACGGTGATCTCGCGCTCGCCGGAGGTGGTGGAGATGTCGAGGGCGTACGGGGCCGCGGGAACCTTCACCTTGGCGTCGCCCGAGCTGGTCTTGACGGCGACCGAGGACGGCGTCTTCGCGAAGGCCAGGCGGACGTCGCCGGAGTCGGAACGGGCGTCCGCGTCCGGGCCGGCGAGCTCCTCGGCGGCGATCGAACCCGAGGACGTAGTGACCTTCAGCGGGCCCGCGATCCGGTCCGCCCGAACCGATCCGGAGGAGGTCCTGACGGTGGCGGCGGCCACCCCCGCCACCGTGACGCGACCACTGCTGCTCCCGGCCGTGACCGTGGCGGAGGCCGGCACCTCCAGCCGGTAGTCGACGGAACAGCGGCCGGAGCAATTGCCGTTGGTCAGGGTCAGTACGCCGTCGGAGAGCCGCTGGGCGGGCTCGGGCACGGTGTCGCCGCGGTAATGGACGGTACGGCGGACGGTGACGCCCGGGCCTGAACCGGCGACCACCTCGATGGATCCGCTGCCGGCGTCCGACACGTCGACCGCGGTGACGGCCCCGGCCACCGTGGCATCGGCGCTCGCCGTCTTCTCCGGGCCCCCGCGGGAGACGAGCGTGCCCACGGAGCAGCCCGTCAGCAGGAGTCCCGCGGCGAGGGCCGCGGCGCCGTACCCGGCGGCGGTCGTGAAGGTGACGGTGGCCCTGGTACCGCGCGTACGCGTCTTCGTGGTCATACCGTCGATCGTGCCCGCGCGGTGGCCGCGGGGGCATGGTGCACGTGCCCGGATCCTGGGTGGGGTTAACCCCCCGACGAGCGGGGCGGCCTGGGGGGCGTCCGCACAGTAGCGCCGTGCGCGTCGCGAGGCGGGCGGGACTTTGCGGACACGCCCTGGGTGTCTTGCCGATCAGCCCGGATCAGGGAGCGGTGTCTGACGCGCGCGATCGCAAGGCGGACGAGGGAGTCGACGCGACTGGAGCCCCCCCTGCTCGAACGAAGCCGAGAGCGTGGGGAAGTCGGCGAGTGACGACAACACGGCGAGCCTACGCGGCAGGCGCCGCGAGCCCGGCCTGATCGGCAAGACGCCCCCTAGCTCCCCCGCACGACCGGCCTGTCCGGGGACGGCATGCCCCACTCACTCCAAGAGCCGTCGTACACCGCGAGGTTCTCGTACCCGGCGAGGTCCGCGCCGAGCGCGAGCACGCAGGCCGTGACCCCGGAGCCGCAGCTGAAGTACAGCCGCTCCCGCTCCCCCGCTGCCGCCCCGAAGGCCGCGCGGAGTTCGGCGGCGGGGCGCATCAGCCCATCGGGGCGCTGCAGTTCCCCGAAGGGGAGGCTGACCGCGCCCGGCATGTGGCCCCCGCGCAGGCCCGGGCGGGGTTCGGGGGCGGTTCCGGCGAAGCGTTCGCGGGTCCGGGCGTCGAGCACCGCGGCGGCCGGATCGGACAAGGCCGCCGACACGGTGGCCGCGTCGACCACCAGCCCGGCGCGGGGCCGGGCCGCGAAGGAGCCGCGCGGGCCCTCGTACCCCGGCGGGCGCTCCTCCACCGGCCGGCCCGCGGCGACCCAGGCGGGCAGCCCGCCGTCGAGGACGGCGACCCGGTCGAAGCCCATGGCGCGCAGCATCCACCAGGCGCGGGCGCTGGAGTAGATCCCGGCGCCGTCGTACGCGACGACCGTGCCGCCGTCGTCGACACCGAGGGCGCGCATCGCCTCGGCGAAGGCGGCGGGTCCGGGCATGGTGTGCGGGGCGGCGGCGGTGTGGTCGGACAGCGCGCCGTCGAGGTCGAAGGGACGGGCCCCCGGAATCCGCCGGTCCGCGTCGCGGTGCGCCCCGACGGAGGCGTCGAAGACGACGAGCCCGGGTATACCGAGGCGCTCCGCGAGCCAGTCGCCATCAACGAGGGGACCGGGCGGCACGAGGGAGCGGGATCGGGAACGGGCTGTGTCCATACGGCACCTCCGGCAGAAGTCGGCGGGTCACCCGGGCAAGATCGACGACCCGCCGCCCATCCTCCCCTCCCCCACCCCACTTCCTGCGAACGCATCCGCTTCGGGCACGCATTACCCGCCACGGGCCTGCCAGATCCAGCCCCGCCGACGTTCAATGCACCCGCCTTGGGGCGCGTTGCCCGCGGCGGACCTGCCCCATCCAGCCCCGCCGGCCCTTGACGCGCGAGGTCCGGGGCGAAGCCCCGGGTCCTACGAGGCCGACGAACCGCCGCCCATCCCCCGTGCACGTGACCGGCGGGGCTCGGCAAATCCAGCCTCGCCGGCGTTTGAGGCGCGGGGTCCGGGGCGGAGCCTCGGGTCTTTCGGGTCCGGGGCAACCCGGGGAACGGTGGAAGGGCGGGTAGGGGACCCCGCGCAGCGGCTCCGGGGCGCGCCCGCGCCGCCCGGGAAGAACCGGCGCGGCGGTACCGGGAGCCGCGCCGGACGGCCCGGGCTCCGGGCCGGGGGCGTGCGCGACCGGTAGGCGCAGGTCCCGCGGAGCACAGACGCGGCCCGCCGGGAGCTAAGGGCAGCCGCCCGGCCGGGCGAAGAGGGCCACGCGGGCACCACGCACACCCGTCACGGAGCACAGGTCGAAGGAGGAGACGAGCATCTGACGTTTCACCGCCTCCGCCGGGTAGCCGTCCACCGGCTGCCCCACCGGGTCGAGCAGCGCGACCACCCGCTCGACGGCCGGATCCAGCAGGGCCGCCTGGATCTCCTCCGGAGTCCGCTCCACGCCCTGCAGGCTCCGCGAAGCTGCCGGGGTCCGGGACAGCGCGAGGTCGCGGAGGGGTCCGTAGGTCTCCGGCGAGGACAACAGCCATTCGCGCCGCCGCGAGGGCATGAACAGCACCGCGTCGCCCGGGCGTGCGAGTTCCCCGACGGCCGCCGCCACGGCCCGCGCGTCGTCCTTGCGGCTCTCGGGGGTACGCAGCCACGCGGACCAGAACCCGACCGGGACCAGCAGGACCCCGACCAGCGGCCACACCCACCACCCCCGCGCCGTGGCGAGCCGCGCCCCCACGAGCAGGGCGAGGCCGGCGAGGGCGTAGAGGACGTACCGGTCCACGTACCAGGGGTGCACCAGCGAGACCGCGAGCAGCAGCCCGGGCGGCAGCAGCGCCAGCGGCAGGGCGACCCGTACGAGTTCCCGCGCGGCTCCCCGCGCCAGGAGCAGCGAGGCGGCCGCGAGGACCCCGTACGCCGCCCAGTCCTGCCAGCTCGGCCGCCCGAGCCAGCCCAGCTGCTGCTGCGCCTGCCGCGCGCTGACCAGGGCGAGCGGCAACAGGGCGGCCACCACGGCCCCGGCGGCGAGCCGCCAGCCGCGCGAGCGCCACGCGGCGAACGCGTGCGCGGGCAGCGCCAGTACGGCGAACTCGTGCAGCCAGCACCCCAGCACCAGCACCACGGCGTAGGCGACCCAGCACTCGCGCAGCATCAGGTACGTGGCCCAGACGACGGCCGCGGCGACGAACGCGTACGAGCGCCCCTCCTGGGCGTACATCTGCACGGGCGGCAACAGGGCGTACGCGACCCCGGCCAGCAGCGCGACCCGGCCGGACCGGCCCGCCCGGTCGGGGCCGCCGGACTGTCCGGATCCCCCGGGTACGCCCGGCCCGCGCCCCCCGCCACCGTCCGCACCGCGCACCGCACCCGTCAGGTGGTGGGCCACCGCGGCCACGCCGGATGCGGCGAGGGCGGTGGCGGCCACCGAGGGGAGGCGCAGGGACCAGAGGCCGGGGCCGGGGGTGTCGCCCGTCGCCGCGAAGACCGCGTGCATCAGCAGGTAGTAGAGGCCGTGCACGGCGTCGACCTGGCCGAGCAGTTCCCAGAGCTGCCCGAGCGGCCGGTGCGCGACCTGCCACGTGACGGACTCGTCGCGCCACATCGAGCCGCCCCGCGAGAGGCCCCAGAGGCCGAGTGCGAGAGCGGTGAGCGGCGGCAGCCAGCGCCAAGGGGCGAAGCGGCGGATGTCGGCCTCCGGGTGCTATCCGTGCGGGTGGTGCTGACTCCATACTCGGGGTTCGAGCCGGATACCTGCGGGGGTGGGGCGTGCGAGCACGTGGTGGGCGAGTGGGCTGGGCGACGGCGGCCGTGGCGCTGGCGGTGGTGGCGGCCCTGGGCGGGTGCTCCTCCGGAGGGTCGAAGGACGGGGCCTCACCGGCACCGAACACGAGCACGGGCCAGGGCTCCGGCCCCGCCACGAGCACCCCGTCCGGTACGGCGACGGACGCCCCGGGGACGCCGTCTCCCGGTCAGAGCGCCGGCCAGAGCCCGGACCCGGGCACCGGCACGACCGCTCCCGCCCCGCGGCCCGCGCCGAGCACCTCCGCGCCCGCGCCCGCCCCCAGCGTCTCGCCGCCCGGCGCCGGCGAGACGCTCGTCGCGGTCACCCGTAGCGGGGGCATCGCCGGTAAGAACAGCACCTTGATCATCAAGGGTGACGGATCGTTCCTCCGGCTCAACGCGAAGGCCGAGACGGTCGACCGCGACAAGCTCTCGGCGTCCGCCCTCGCGAAGCTGCGCACCGCACTCCAGAAGGCGGACTTTCCCCGCCTGCCGCGGATCTCGATGCCCGAACAGCCGGTCTTCGACTCGTTCACGTACGCCTTCCGGCACGGTGGCTACGAGGTCGCCGCCGACCAGAGCACGCTGCCGCGACCCCTGCAGGGGGTCCTGAGCGCCCTGCCGCCCTTCGAGCCGCGCTGAAAGCACGTCGAACACACCGCATGCAGTGCACGCACCGCACGCACCGCATGCACCGACCGGGCCTGCCGAGCCGATCCGATCCGATCCGATCCGTCCCCCTACCGCCCCGTCCCTTACCGCCCCGTCACAGCCCCGTCCCCGCCGCCGTGATCTCCCGCAGCCGCCGGTCCAGGTACCCGCGCAGCAGGACCGCCATGTCCACGCCCCCGGGGTCCAGCACCCACTGGATCTGGAACCCGTCCATCACCGCGATGATTTCGCGGCCGACGGCCTCGCAGTCCGTGTCCGCCCGTACCTCGCCGCGCTCCACGCCCGCCCGGATCAGGTCGACGCTGTAGCCGAGGACCCGGTCGTAGCGCTGCCGGAAGTAGGCGTGCGCGGGGTGGCCCGGGTTCCCGGACTCGCCGACCAGCGTGTTGTACATCCGTACGAGACCGGGCCGGCGGGCGTTGTCCTCGGCGAGGGCGACCACCGCGGCGAAGTGCGCGGCGACCGAGGGGACCTCCTCGGCGGGCCCGCTGAAGAGCCGCTCGACATCGTGCTGCTCGCTCTGCGCCAGGACGGACAGCAGCAGGTCCTCCTTGCCGCGGAAGTGGTGCAGCAGGCCGCCCTGGGTGATCCCGCAGTCGTTGGCGATCCGGGCGAGCGAGGAGGCGTGGAAGCCCCACTGCGCGAAGTGCTCGACGGCGGTGTCGAGGATCTTCTGCCGACGGGCGTCGCCCACCGCATACCCGCCCCGCGCGGCTGCCTTGGGGGCCGTTCGACCCTTGTCCTGTGCCATGCGGCCCACCCTAAACCCGGCCGTTTCCGGCCATCCTGACGGAGTGATCCAGCTCACCATATGAAAACCTAGTGAGTGCACGGTTTTCGCGCCTACGGTGAAACCGCCCGGTCGGCGACGAGGCCGACGCGGAGACGTTGGAGCCCCCATGCCGCTCACGCAGGACCCCGGACGCGCACTCGACGCCACCGACCGACCCGATCCGGCCACGCCGGCCAACTCCCCGACCAACACCCCGGTCAACGCCCTGGTCAACGCCCCGGCCGCCTTCCCAGCGGATGCACCCACCGGCGCACCGGCGACCCCCGCAGACACCCCGGCGAACGCCCCCGCCAAGCTGATCTTCGGCCTGGTCGCCGCCCAGCTCGGCGTCTGCATCGCCGTCTTCACCCCGATCGTGGTGACCCTCGCCCTGCGCGTGGCCCAGATCGTCCCGGAGGCGGAGCGCGGGGCCGCCCTCGGCAAGGTGCTCTCCGTCGGAGCGCTCCTCGCCCTCGTCGGCAACCCGCTCTTCGGCGCCCTGTCCGACCGCACGACCAGCCGGTTCGGCCGCCGCCGCCCCTGGCTCGTGGGCGGCATGGCGGTCGCCGCCGTCGGGCTGACCGTCGTCGGCCTCGGCTCCAGCGTCACCGCGCTGCTCATCGGCTGGGCCATCGCGCAGCTCGGCTGCAACGCCGCCCTGTGCATGGTCACCGCCTGCATCCCGGACCTGATCCCGGACCACCAGCGCGGCCGCGTCTCCGGCATGGTCGGCATGATGCTGTCCGTCTCGATGGTGGCGGGCAGCTTCCTCGCGCACCTCTTCACGGACAACATGGCGCTGGCCTTCATCGTCCCGGCCGTCGTCGGCGTCCTCGGGGTGTGCGTGCTGGCCGCCGTGATGCCCGACCGGCCGGCCCGCGCCGAGTCCGTGGCCCCGTACGGCTTCAGGGAGTTCCTGCACAGCTTCTGGGTGAATCCGCGCAAGAACCCCGACTACTCGTGGAACTTCGCGAGCAGGTTCCTGGTCTTCATCGGCATCGCTTGCGTGACCAGCTACCAGGTCTACTTCCTGATGGACCGCCTCGGGGTCGCCGAGGGCGAGGTCGCCTCGAAGATGTTCACCACCACCCTGGTCACCGTCGGCGGCGTGGTGGCCGGCTCCCTCGCCGGCGGCTGGCTGTCCGACGCCACCGGCCGCCGCAAGCCCTTCGTGCTCGCCTCCGCCTTCGTCATCGGCATCGGGCTGCTGCTGATCGCCACCGCGGGCACCTTCGGGATGTTCCTCTTCGCCGTGGCCGTCTTCGGCTTCGGCGAGGGCCTCTACCTCGCGGTCGACGTGGCGCTCGCCGCCGCCGTCCTGCCCGACCCGGAGACGGCTGCCAAGGACATGGGCGTGCTGAACATCGCCAACGCCCTCCCGCAGTCACTGGTCCCGATGCTCGCGCCGTTCGTCCTCGCCATCGGCGGAGGGGGCAACTACGGCGCCCTCTTCCTCGTCGGCGGCATCGCGGCGGCCGTCGGCGCCGCCCTCGTCCAGCTGATCCGCTCCGTCAAATGACGGCCCGGCACCCGACCGGACCCGCCGCCGCCCACGCACCCGGCCCCGCGCCCTCTCCCTCGTGCTCGCACTCGCACTCGCCCGCGCCCTCTCCCTCGCCCGATCAGTCGTCCACCCCCGCGACCTCCCGCACGACCGACCTCCTCAGGAGTCCTGCCATGAACGCCACCCCGACGCCCCCGACCACCCCCGCCCACGCCGACCCCGCAGCCCCGCTCCCCTACCGGGACGCCACCCTCCCCGTCGACGACCGCGTCGAGGACCTGCTCTCCCGCATGACCCTGGAGGAGAAGGCCGGCCAGCTCTTCCACTCGATGCTGATGATGAACCCGGACGGAACCCCGGTCACCGAGACCGACGGCTCGATCCTCCCGTTCACCACCCCCGAGCTGATCGAGGGCCGCCACCTCACCCACTTCAACCTCCTCGGCAGCTACGGCGCCCGCGAGATGGCGACGTGGCAGAACGCCGTCCAGGAGATGGCCGCCGGCACCCGCCTCGGCATCCCGGTGACCCTGTCGACCGACCCCCGGCACTCCTTCACCGACAACGTCGGCGCCTCCTTCAACGCCGGCGCCTTCTCCGCCTGGCCCGAGGCCATCGGACTGGCCGCGATAGGCGACCCGGAGCTGGTCTTCGAGTTCGCCGACATCATGCGGCGCGAGTACCTCTCCGTCGGCTTCCGCGTCGCCCTGCACCCGCAGATCGACCTGGCCACGGAGCCGCGCTGGGCCCGCCAGTCGGGCACCTTCGGCTCGGACGCGAAGCTGACGGGCGAGCTCGTCCAGGCCTACGTACGGGGCCTGCAGGGCGAGACGCTCGGCGCGGCCTCGGTCTCCGCGATGGTCAAGCACTTCCCCGGCGGCGGCCCGCAGAAGGACGGCGAGGACCCGCACTTCGCGCACGGCAAGGAGCAGATCTACCCGGGCGGGATGCGCGAGCACCACCTGGAGCCCTTCAAGGCGGCCATCGCGGCCGGCTGCTCGCAGATGATGCCGTACTACGGCCAGCCCATCGGCACCGACTGGGAAGAGGTCGGCTTCGGCTTCAACAAGGGCGTCGTGACCGGCCTGCTCCGCGAGGAGCTCGGCTTCCAGGGCATCGTGTGCACCGACTGGGGCCTGCTCACCGAGTCGACGATCTTCGGCGAGCCGCACCCGGCCCGCGCCTGGGGCCTGGAGCACCTGAGCGTGTCCGAGCGGGCGGCCCGCGCGCTGGAGGCGGGCTCGGACCAGTTCGGCGGCGAGCAGTGCCCCGCGGTCATCGTGGAGATGGTCCGCTCGGGCCGGGTCACCGAGGCCCGGATCGACGCGTCCGTACGCCGGCTGCTGCGCGAGAAGTTCGTCCTCGGCCTCTTCGAGAACCCGTACGTGGACCCGGACGTGGCGGCCGAGACGGTCGGCCGCGCCGACTTCACGGCGGCCGGCGCGGCGGCCCAGCGGCGCTCCCTGACGGTGCTCGCCAACACCGGGAAGACCCTGCCGGTCTCCGGCCGGCCGAAGCTGTACGTCAAGGACGTGGACGCGGAGGTCGCGGCGGCGTACGGGGACGTCGTGTCCGACCCGGCCGAGGCGGACCTGGCGGTGCTGCGGCTGCGCACCCCGCACGAGCCCCGCACCAACATCTTCGAGTCGTTCTTCCACTCGGGTTCGCTGGCCTTCCCCGAGCCGGAGCTCACCGAGATCCTGTCCCTCCTGGACACCGTCCCGACCCTGGTCTGCATCAACCTGGAGCGGGCCGCGGTGATCCCCGAGATCGCGGAGCGGGCGGCGGCGCTGATCGCGGACTACGGGGCTTCGGACGCCGCGCTCCTGGACGTGGCCTTCGGCAGGGCGGCCGCCGGGGGGCGGCTGCCCTTCGAGCTCCCGCGCTCCATGGAGGCGGTGGCGGCCTCCCGCCCGGACGTCCCGAACGACACCGAGAACCCGGTGTTCCCGTACGGCCACGGCCTGACCCTGTAGCCCTGCGGGGCCGTCCCCTACCCGCCCTTCCACCGTTCCCCGGGCCGCCCCGGACCAGTGAAGACCCCGGGGCTCCGCCCCGGACCCCGCGCCTCAAACGCCGTCGAGGCTGGATTTCCCAGCCCGTCGGCGTTTGAATCGCAGGCCCGGGGGCAAGGGCTCGGGCAACGAACCCCGCGCAGCGAACCCGTCATAGCCGGAGCTCGACCGCTCCTCTACGCTGCACCCCTACCACGCGGGATCTTCAGGGGCGGGACATGGAACAGACGCACACCACCACCCACAACGGCGCCGCGGCCACCCCCGGCGCGCAGCGCCGGGTGCTCGTCGTCGAGGACGACCACACCATCGCGGAGGCCATCGCGGCGCGGCTCCGCGCCGAGGGCTTCCAGGTCCAGACGGCGGCGGACGGGCCGGCGGCCGTCGCCGCGGCCGAGAGCTGGCTGCCGGAGCTGCTGGTCCTGGACGTCATGCTGCCGGGCTTCGACGGCCTGGAGGTCTGCCGCCGGGTCCAGGCGCAGCGGCCCGTTCCGGTGCTCATGCTCACGGCCCGGGACGACGAGACCGACATGCTCGTCGGCCTCGGGGTCGGCGCCGACGACTACATGACCAAGCCCTTCTCGATGCGCGAGCTGGCCGCGCGGGTCCACGTACTGCTGCGGCGGGTGGAGCGGGCCACGCTGGCCGCGCACGCCCCGCGCGGGGCCACCCTGCGCCTCGGCGATCTGGAGATCGACCACGCGCAGCGCCGGGTCCGGGTGCACACCGAGGACGTGCACCTGACGCCGACGGAGTTCGACCTGCTGGTGTGCCTGGCCGGGACCCCGCGGGCGGTGCTCTCGCGGGAGCAGCTGCTCGCCGAGGTGTGGGACTGGGCCGACGCGTCCGGGACCCGTACGGTCGACAGCCACATCAAGGCGCTGCGCCGGAAGATCGGCGCCGAGCGGATCCGTACGGTCCACGGCGTCGGGTACGCCCTGGAGACCCCGGCTCAGTCGTGAGCGGCCACCGGCCGCAGGGACAGCGGCCGCCCGGGGTGCTGCGGCCCTTCTCCCCGTTCTCGATCAAGACCAAGCTGGGCACGCTCGTGGTGGTGTCGGTCTTCATCACCACGGGCCTGCTGATGGTGGCGCTGCGCACGGCCACCGAAGTGCGCTTCATCACGGTGTTCTCGGTGATCGCCTCGATGCTGATCACCCAGTTCGTGGCGCACAGCCTGACGGCGCCGCTGGACGACATGACCACCGTGGCCCGGGCGATATCCCACGGGGACTACACCCGCCGGGTGCGCGGGGCGGGCCGCCGCGACGAGTTGGGCGACCTGGCCGCCACCATCAATCTGATGGCGGACGACCTGGAGGCGGTGGACCGGCACCGCAAGGAGCTCGTCGCCAACGTCTCGCACGAGCTGCGCACCCCGATCGCGGCCCTGCGGGCGGTACTGGAGAACGTGGTGGACGGGGTCTCCGCCGCCGACCCGGAGACCATGCGCACGGCCCTGAAGCAGACCGAGCGGCTCGGCCGGCTGGTGGAGACCCTGCTGGACCTCTCCCGCGTGGACAACGGGGTGGTGCCGCTGCGGGCCCGCCGCTTCGAGGTGTGGCCGTACCTGTCGGGGGTGCTGAAGGAGTCGGGCCTGGCGGCCGCCGGCCGGCCGGGGCTGTCCTCCGGCTCGGGCGGGCACACCCGCAACGACGTCCACCTCCACCTGGACGTCTCCCCGCCGGACCTGACGGCGTACGCGGACGCCGAGCGGCTGCACCAGGTGGTGGCGAACCTGATCGACAACGCGGTCAAGCACAGCCCCCCGCACGGCCGGGTCACGGTCCACGCCCGGGCGGGCGACGCGCCCGGGGGCCTGGTGCTCGAAGTGCGGGACGAAGGTCCCGGAATTCCGGAGGCCGAGCGCCACCGGGTCTTCGAGCGGTTCAACCGGGGCAGCGCGAGGGGCGGCGACGGCGGCACGGGCCTGGGCCTGGCCATCGCCCGCTGGGCGGTCGGCCTGCACGGGGGCCACATCGGAGTGGCCGAATCCTCACGGGGCTGCCGGATCCTTGTCACACTTCCGGGCAGCTCGCAGGCGTCCAGTTGACGTAGGGTTCGAGTGGGAAGGACATGATCTCGGCCACACGCGCCGGGGTCCGTCAGGGGTGCGAAGCCAGGGGGCCGCAACCGCGGTGCCTCCTGCCCGAACCACGCTTGTTTCCCGCCATTCCTGGTGGTGAAACCCGCCGTTCGATGTGACCTACGCGACGTAAGTCCCGCCCGGTCTGCATCTCACGGCCCGGGAGGCGTAGCCTTTATTCCCGCTGTCCATACCTTGTGAAGCGGAAGAGGGCGGTTGCCGCCGTGTCGCCACAGTCCCCCAGTAACTCGAGCACCACGACCGAAGCAGCAGGAGACGGGAAGAACCCCGCCCCGGGCTTCGGCGCGAATGAGTGGCTCGTCGACGAGATCTATCAGCAGTACCTCCAGGACCCGAACTCGGTCGACCGGGCCTGGTGGGACTTCTTCGCCGACTACAAGCCGGGTGGCGCTGTCGCTCCGGTGAAGGCGGATAAGCCCACGGACCGGCCCGCTCCCCCCGCCGCGACGACGACGGACGGCGCCTCCGCACAGGCCGCCGCCCCCGTCACCGCCACGGCACCGCAGGCTTCCGACGCCGCCGCATCGGGGGCGGCCACGCAGGCCACCTCCGGCGCCGCGCCCACGACGCCCGTGTCAGCACCTGCCCCTGTACCTGCCACCCCCTCTGGTGCCCCTGCTGTGACTGTCACCTCCCAGGCCCCGGCCGCCGCCGCACCGGCAGCCCCCGCCTCCCAGGCCGCTCCGGCCACCACCCCCTCCGTAGCCCCGCAGAAGGCCGCGCCCGCCACCGAGGCCCCTGCCGGCCCCGAACTGGTGACGCTCCGCGGCCCGGCGGCTGCCGTGGTCAAGAACATGAACGCCTCGCTGGAAGTGCCGACGGCCACGTCCGTCCGCGCCGTCCCGGTGAAGCTGCTGTTCGACAACCGCATCGTCATCAACAACCACCTCAAGCGCGCCCGGGGCGGGAAGATCTCCTTCACCCACCTCATCGGCTTCGCGATGGTGCAGGCCATCAAGGCCATGCCGTCCATGAACTACTCCTTCGCGGAGAAGGACGGCAAGCCGACCCTGGTCAAGCCGGAGCACATCAACTTCGGCCTCGCGATCGACCTGGTGAAGCCCAACGGCGACCGCCAGCTCGTCGTCGCCGGCATCAAGAAGGCCGAGACCCTCAACTTCTTCGAGTTCTGGCAGGCCTACGAGGACATCGTCCGCCGGGCCCGCATCGGCAAGCTGACGATGGACGACTTCACCGGGGTGACGGTCTCCCTGACCAACCCCGGCGGCCTGGGCACCGTCCACTCCGTGCCCCGCCTGATGCCCGGACAGTCGGTCATCATGGGCGTCGGCTCCATGGACTACCCCGCCGAGTTCCAGGGCACCTCGCAGGACACCCTGAACAAGCTGGGCATCTCCAAGGTCATGACCCTGACCTCGACCTACGACCACCGGGTCATCCAGGGCGCGGCCTCCGGCGAGTTCCTGCGGATCGTCGCGAACATGCTGCTCGGCGAGAGCGGCTTCTACGACGACGTCTTCGAGGCGCTGCGCATCCCGTACGAGCCGGTCCGCTGGCTCCGGGACATCGACGCCTCGCACGACGACGACGTCACGAAGGCCGCCCGCGTCTTCGAGCTGATCCACTCCTACCGGGTCCGCGGCCACGTCATGGCCGACACCGACCCGCTGGAGTACAAGCAGCGCAAGCACCCCGACCTCGACATCACCGAGCACGGCCTCACCCTGTGGGACCTGGAGCGCGAGTTCGCGGTCGGCGGCTTCTCCGGCAAGTCGATGATGAAGCTGCGCGACATCCTCGGCGTGCTGCGCGACTCGTACTGCCGCACCACCGGCGTCGAGTTCATGCACATCCAGGACCCCAAGCAGCGCCGCTGGATCCAGGACCGCATCGAGCGCCCGCACTCCAAGCCGGAGCGCGAGGAGCAGCTGCGCATCCTGCGCCGCCTGAACGCGGCGGAGGCCTTCGAGACCTTCCTGCAGACGAAGTACGTCGGCCAGAAGCGCTTCTCCCTGGAGGGCGGCGAGTCCGTCATCCCGCTGCTCGACGCCGTCATCGACTCGGCCGCCGAGGCCCGCCTCGAAGAGGTCGCGATCGGCATGGCCCACCGCGGCCGCCTGAACGTGCTCGCGAACATCGTCGGCAAGTCGTACGCGCAGATCTTCCGCGAGTTCGAGGGCAACCTCGACCCGAAGTCCATGCACGGCTCCGGCGACGTCAAGTACCACCTGGGCGCCAACGGCACCTTCACGGGCCTGGACGGGGAGCAGATCAAGGTCTCGCTCGTCGCCAACCCCTCGCACCTGGAGGCGGTGGACCCGGTCCTGGAGGGCGTCGTCCGCGCCAAGCAGGACATCATCAACAAGGGCGGCACGGACTTCACGGTCCTGCCCGTCGCCCTGCACGGCGACGCGGCCTTCGCGGGCCAGGGCGTCGTCGCCGAGACGCTGAACATGTCGCAGCTGCGCGGCTACCGCACCGGCGGCACCGTGCACGTGGTCATCAACAACCAGGTCGGCTTCACCGCCGCCCCGGAGTCCTCGCGTTCCTCGATGTACGCGACCGACGTCGCCCGCATGATCGAGGCGCCGATCTTCCACGTGAACGGCGACGACCCGGAAGCGGTCGTCCGCATTGCCCGCCTGGCCTTCGAGTTCCGCCAGGCGTTCAACAAGGACGTGGTCATCGACCTCATCTGCTACCGCCGCCGCGGTCACAACGAGTCGGACAACCCGGCGTTCACCCAGCCGCTGATGTACGACCTGATCGACAAGAAGCGCTCGGTGCGCAAGCTGTACACCGAGTCCCTCATCGGTCGCGGCGACATCACCCTGGAAGAGGCGGAGCAGGCGCTCCAGGACTTCCAGGGCCAGCTGGAGAAGGTCTTCGCGGAGGTCCGCGAGGCCGCCACGCAGCCCGCGGCCGCCCTGGTGGCGCCCGCCCAGGTCGCGCAGGAGTTCCCGGTCGCCGTGAACACCGCGATCTCCCAGGAGGTCGTCAAGCGGATCGCCGAGGCCCAGGTCAACATCCCGGACACGGTCAC
This sequence comes from Streptomyces sp. NBC_00086, assembly GCF_026343255.1. Classification (NCBI taxonomy): domain Bacteria; kingdom Bacillati; phylum Actinomycetota; class Actinomycetes; order Kitasatosporales; family Streptomycetaceae; genus Streptomyces; species Streptomyces sp. NBC_00086. The sequence continues at coordinate 2,644,996 of NZ_JAPELZ010000001.1, forward strand.
CGTCCACCCGCGTCTGCTGCCGCAGCTGCAGCGCCGCGCGGCGATGATCGACGACGGCACCATCGACTGGGGCATGGGCGAGACCCTGGCCTTCGGTTCGCTGCTGATGGAGGGCACCCCGGTCCGGCTGTCCGGCCAGGACTCCCGCCGCGGCACCTTCGGCCAGCGCCACGCGGTCCTCATCGACCGGGAGACCGGCGAGGACTACACCCCGCTGCTCTACCTCGCGGACGACCAGGCCCGCTACAACGTCTACGACTCGCTGCTCTCCGAGTACGCGGCCATGGGCTTCGAGTACGGCTACTCGCTGGCCCGCCCGGACGCGCTGGTCCTCTGGGAGGCCCAGTTCGGCGACTTCGTCAACGGCGCGCAGACCGTCGTCGACGAGTTCATCTCCTCGGCCGAGCAGAAGTGGGGCCAGACGTCCGGCGTCACGCTCCTCCTCCCGCACGGGTACGAGGGCCAGGGCCCGGACCACTCCTCCGCCCGCCCGGAGCGCTTCCTGCAGATGTGCGCGCAGGACAACATGACGGTCGCGATGCCGACCCTTCCGTCGAACTACTTCCACCTCCTGCGGTGGCAGGTCCACAACCCGCACCACAAGCCGCTCATCGTCTTCACCCCGAAGTCGATGCTGCGTCTGAAGGCGGCGGCGTCGAAGGCGGAGGAGTTCACGACCGGTTCGTTCCGTCCGGTCATCGGCGACACGCGGGTCTCCTCCGGAGCCGGTGACCCGAACGACATCCGCAAGGTCGTCTTCTGCGCGGGCAAGGTCTACTACGACCTCGAGGCCGAGCGGGAGAAGCGCGGCATCACGGACACCGCGATCATCCGCATCGAGCGCCTGTACCCCCTCCCGGGTGCGGAGCTCCAGGCGGAGATCGCCAAGTTCCCGAACGCGGCGAAGTACATCTGGGCCCAGGAGGAGCCGGCGAACCAGGGCGCGTGGCCCTTCATCGCGCTCAACCTGATCGACCACCTCGACCTGGCGGTCGGCGCGGACATCCCGGCCGGCGAGCGCCTGCGCCGCATCTCCCGCCCGCACGGCTCGTCCCCGGCGGTCGGCTCGGCCAAGCGCCACCAGGCGGAGCAGCAGCTCCTCCTGAACGAGGTCTTCGAGGCCTGAGCACTGCGCTTGCTCGAACCCGGAAGGCCCGGCCCCCCTCGGGGGGCCGGGCCTTCCGGCGATCCGGTCCGCTTACGCCGGCGAGGCTGGTTTTCCAGCCCGTCCGGCGTTTGAGGACCGGGGTCCGGGGCGGAGCCCCGGGGAACGGTGGAAGGGCGGGCAGGGGGCGGCCCCGCGCAGCGGCCCACCCCGTCAGCCGGACGCGTACGGAGCCAGGTTCGGGTGCGCCGCACACCAGGCCAGCCGGTCCCGCTCGACCACCCCGCGGGCCACCGCATACCGAGACCCCGGCGCCGGCACCCCGTCCATGCCCCGCTCCGCCGCAACCATCGCCCCGACGAACACCCGCCCACCGCCGGTGAGTTCCGGGCACGCGTCCAGGACGGGCAGCACCGCCGCCACCTGAGCCCGCACCCGCGCGTGCTGCGCCCAAGCCCCCCTGGCCCCGTAGAGCGCCGCGCGCTGCCAGTAGCCCGCCAGCCCGAGGTGCGCGTACGCGCCCCGCAGGAGCCCCTCCAGCGGCCGTGGATCGGCCCGCCAGGGTGCCCAGTACCGCGCGGAGCCGTCGGCGGTGTGCAGCGGGAGCGCCTCCGCCAGGGCCGCCAGCTTGCCGTGCTGCACCTCGAACACGAGGGTCGCGGCCAGCGCGGGCGGCGGCTGCGCCCGCGCCAGGACGGAGCCCGCCGCCGCGGGCAGGGTTCCGCCGTAGGACCGGGAGCTGCCGGACAGCGGGACCACGCAGCGCAGCAGCAGCCCGGCCTCCTCCGCGCGGGCGGTGTTGTAGCGCCTCAGCAGGGTGAGGGCTCCGGACCACTGGGTGTCCCAGCGCTTGTGCCCCCTGGGGGTGAGCCGGCGCGCGGCGGGCACCGTACCCGAGGCGCGGTACGGGTCCAAGTCGTCCAGGGCGGTCCGCCCGTCGGGCAGTGCGTGCAGGGCCAGCGCCTCCGGGCTCCCGGGGTCCCAGGAGCCCTCGCTCAGGGCGAGCGGGCCCGGCCGGTCGGGGCGCAGCACTCCGAGGGTGGGCAGCGCGAGGCGTCCGTGCGCGGGCCGCAGCGTGATCTTGAAGCCGATCCCGGCGCGCAGCGCCGCGGCGGCGGCGAGCGCCCCGAGGTGTCCGAGGTCGGCGGGCGGCCCGTGCCGCGTGCGCAGCCGGCGCAGCGTCTCCTCGGCCCACACCCCGGTGGCCGGATAGTGCACCACGTCGGCCACCGCAGCGGGGTCCCGGCGCCCGGCCTCCTCCAGCAGGGCCCAGTGCTCGGCCGCCTCCCCGGTACGGGCGGCGGGCAGCGCCCCGAGCTCCCGCAGCAGCCACAGCCGCCGGGCCCGCCGTACGCCGCGCACGAGCGCGGTCCCTTCGGCGGACGGCTCGGTGGAACCGAGTGCCCGCAGCACGCCGTCGCTCGGCTCGGGGTGATCCATGCATACCTCCCGCCGCGGACCCTCCATCCCTGCCCGGGAGAGGGGCTCCGCGAACGGCGGAAAGCGGTCAGGTCCGGCCGCGGCGGGGCGGCGGATTATCCTGGCGTGACACACCCGAACACCCGACCACCGCACGGAGCCCGACTTGTACTTCACCGATCGCGGCATCGAGGAGCTGGAGAAGCGGCGCGGCGAGGAGGAGGTCACCTTCGAGTGGCTCGCCGAGCAGCTGCGCGCCTTCGTCGACCTGAACCCGGACTTCGAGGTCCCGGTGGAACGCCTCGCCACCTGGCTGGCCCGCCTGGACGACGAGGACGAGGACGACGAGTAGGACGAGGACGACGAGGACGCGCAGGACGCGCGGCACGACGAAGGGGCCCGACCGCAGTGCGGTCGGGCCCCTTCGTCATCGTCCCGCGGGACAAGGCCGATCAGGCGAGGAGCCTGATCAGGCGGCCTTGGTCTCCCAGAAGATGCGGTCGATCTCGGCGATGAGCTCCAGCGCCTTGGCGCCGGTCGCCGGGTCGTTCGACGCCTTGGCGGCCGAGAGGGCCTTCAGGGTGTCGTTGACCAGGGTGTGCAGCTGCGGGTACTTCTCGAAGTGCGGCGGCTTGAAGTAGTCGCTCCACAGCACGGAAACGTGGTGCTTCGCGAGCTCGGCGCGCTGCTCCTTGATGGTGATGGCGCGCGCGCGGAAGTCGGCGTCGTCGTTGGCCTGGTACTTCTCCTGCACGGCCTTGACGGACTCGGCCTCGATGCGGGCCTGGGCAGGGTCGTACACGCCGCACGGAAGATCGCAGTGGGCGGAGACCTTCGCCTTGGGGGCGAAGAGGCGGGAAAGCATGGAGTTTGTCCTCCTCGTGATCGTCTTCTCAAGGGGGAGATTACTCCGTGAGAAAGACGATTTCGCGGGCGCCCCCGTGCGGTTGGGACAAAAGTCCAGGGGTGTGCCCGGGCCGGTGACCGAATGTACGGAAGAGTGCGGCAGCATGCGGGGTGGCACGAAGAGTGGTCGGGCGCGGTCAAGGAGGTCTCGGATGGCGGGGAGCACGCGCTCGCGCGGCCGGACGCGGGAGTGGGAATCGCCGTTGAAGCAGATCGGCACCGTGGAGGTGAGCGGCCCCTCGATGGCGCCGACCCTGGAGAGCGGGGACCAGGTTCTGGTCCGCTACGGGGCACCCGTGCGGCCGGGCCACGTGGTGGTGCTGCGCCACCCCTTCCAGCAGGACCTGCTGGTCGTCAAGCGGGCGGTGGAGCGGCGCCCGGGCGGCTGGTGGGTGCTGGGCGACAACCCGTACAACGAGACGGGCGACAGCACGGACTACGGGGCGGTCCCCGACGAGCTCGTGCTGGCGACCGCGGTGGCCCGCTTCCGGCCGCGCCCCCGGCCGGAGCACGCGGCGCAGGATCAGCGCTCGGTGAGGGCGTGGCTCTCCTGGGCTTCCTCGGCGCTGCGCCCGCTGCGGGCGGACCCCTCGGCCTCCAGGCGCTTGCGGGCGCGGTAGGCGGCGACGTTGGCGCGCGTGGCGCACCGGTCGGAGCAGTAGCGCCGGGAGCGGTTGGTGGAGGTGTCGAGGTAGGCGTTGCGGCAGGGCGGGGCCTGGCAGAGGCCGAGCCGGTCGGGGCCGTGCTCGGTGAGGTGGAAGGCCAGCCCGAAGCACGCGATCGCGGCGTAGCCCGCGGAGGCGTTGGAGGGGTGGTCGGCCAGGTGGATGTGCCAGTGCGGGCCGCCGTGCTCACCGACCGTCTCGTGGCCGGAAACCTGGGGGCTGACCGGGAACTCCATGAGCAGGGAGTTCAGCAGGTCGACGGCGAGGACGTGGTCGCCGCCGTCGGCGGCCTCGAAGACGGTGCGCAGCCGGCCGCGGACGTTGCGGAAGCGGGTGACGTCACCGTCCGTGACCCGGCGGGCCATCTGCACGCTGGCGCCGAAGAGGGCGCGGACGGCGTCCACTGAGGTCAGCGAGTCCTTGTTGCGGGCCGGCTCCTCGGTGTTGACCAGGCGCACGGCATAGTCCGAGTAATGGGCCAGTTCCACTTGTAGTCCTTACGGCTGCGGATTAGTGTCTCCGGTAACGGCTGAGACATGTTCGAGGGTATTACGCGTGGAGGATTTCGTGGCGGATACGGCAAGCTCTGATACGGCACGCCCCGAGACCGCATCGTCCGGTACGGCATCGCCCGACGGCTCCGGTACGGCATCGCCCGACCGCGGGAACTGGCAGGCCTGGCAGGACAGCTGGGACCGCCAGCAGGAGTGGTACATGCCGGACCGCGAGGAGCGGTTCCGCGTGATGCTGGACATGGTGGAGGCGCTGGTCGGCTCCGCCCCCCGGGTGCTCGATCTCGCGTGCGGTACGGGAAGCATCACGGACCGCGTCCTGAAGCGGTTCCCGCAATCCACCAGTACGGGAGTCGATCTGGACCCCGCGCTGTTGACGATCGCCCGGGGCCACTTCGCGGGCGACCCCCGCGTCACCTTCGTGACCGCCGACCTCAAGGACCCGGACTGGCGCTCGGCCCTCCCCCACGACTCTTACGACGCCGTCCTGACGGCCACCGCCCTGCACTGGCTGCCGAGCAAGGACCTCGCCGTCCTCTACGGGCAGCTCCCGTCCCTGCTGCGCGTCGGCGGGGTGTTCATGAACGCCGACCACATGCCCGACCCCACCACCCCTCGGATCAACGCCGCCGAGCGCGCCCACCGGCACGGCGGCATGGACCGGGCGAAGGCGGCCGGGGCGCTGGACTGGCGCGAGTGGTGGGAGCTCGCGGCCGGCGACCCGGAGCTCGCCGAGCCGACGAAGGCCCGCTTCGAGATCTACGGGGATCACGCCGACGGCGACACCCCTCCGGAGTCCTGGCACGCGGCCACGCTGCGCGACGCCGGCTTCGCGGAGGCCCGTACGGTCTGGCGCTCGCCCTCCGACGGGCTGGTGCTGGCGCTGAAGTAGGCCGGGGCCCGCAGCGCGGGCCGGTCATGCGCGAGGGGCGGTACGGATGTCCGTACCGCCCCTCACGCGTGGAACGCCGCCGTCCTAGAGGACCTTCGAGAGGAAGGCCTTCGTGCGGTCGTGCTGCGGGTTGCCCAGGACCTCGCGGGGGTGGCCGGATTCGACCACGACGCCGCCGTCCATGAAGACGAGGTTGTCGCCGACCTCGCGGGCGAAGCCCATCTCGTGGGTCACCACGATCATGGTCATGCCCGACTCGGCCAGGTCCCGCATGACGTCGAGGACGTCACCGACGAGCTCCGGGTCGAGCGCCGAGGTGGGCTCGTCGAAGAGCATCAGCTTCGGCTCCATGGCCAGCGCGCGGGCGATGGCCACGCGCTGCTGCTGGCCGCCGGAGAGCTGGGTGGGGTAGTTCCCGCCCTTGTCGCCGAGGCCGACCCGGTCCAGGAGCTTGACGGCGCGCGCCCGCGCGACCGCCTTGCTCTCGCCCTTGACCATGACCGGGGCTTCCATGACGTTCTCGATGGCCGTCATGTGCGGGAAGAGGTTGAAGCGCTGGAAGACCATGCCGATGTCCCGGCGCTGGGCCGCGACCTCGCTGTCCTTGAGCTCGTAGAGCTTTCCGGCCTTCTCCTTGTAGCCGACCAGCCGGCCGTCCACCGAGAGCCGCCCGGCGTTGATGCGCTCCAGGTGGTTGATGCAGCGCAGGAAGGTGGACTTGCCGGAGCCGGACGGGCCGACCAGGCAGAACACCTCGCGCGGGGCGACTTCGAGGTCGATGCCCCGGAGGATGTGCGCGGGGCCGTACGACTTGTGGACGGCCTCGGCCTTGACCATCGGCTGGGCGGTCACTTCGCCACCTCCGTACGGCGGAACATGTTCAGGTTGGCGCGCAGCCGCTGGAGCGGCGTGGGCGGCAGGGAGCGCAGCGAACCGCGTGCGTAGCGGCGCTCCAGGTAGTACTGGCCGACGCTGAACACGCTGGTCAGGGCCAGGTACCAGATGGAGGCGACGAACAGCATCTCCATGATGGCGCCGGCCGTGGACCCGATGTTCGACGAGGCCCGCAGGAGCTCCGTGTACTGGACCGCGGACACCAGGGACGAGGTCTTCAGCATGTTGATGAACTCGTTGCCCGACGGCGGGATGATCACGCGCATCGCCTGCGGGAGCACCACGCGGCGCATCGTCTGCGTCTGGGTCATGCCCAGCGCGTGCGAGGCCTCGCTCTGGCCCTCGTCGACGGACTGGATGCCCGCACGGACGATCTCCGCCATGTACGCGCCCTCGTTCAGGCCGAGGCCCAGGAGCGCGACCATGAACGGGGTCATCAGTTCGACGGTCTCTTGCTTGTAGATCGGTCCGAGGTTCACGTACTGGAAGATCAGCGACAGGTTGAACCACACCAGCAGCTGTACGTAGACCGGGGTACCGCGGAAGAACCAGATGTAGAGCCACGCGACGGTGTTCGTCACCGGGTTCTTCGAGAGACGCATGACCGCGAAGAGGATGCCGAGCACCAGGCCCAGCGCCATCGCGGACACACTGATGATCACCGTGTTGCCCAGGCCGGCGATGATCGAGGGATCGAAGAGCTTGTCTCCGACCGTCTTCCAGATCACGTTGCCCTGCGAGAAGGCGTAAACCAGCCAGCCCAGCAGTACGACGACCACCGCACCGCTGATCCAGCGGCCGTAGTGCCGCACGGGAATTGCCTTGATGGCCTCGTACGGGGTACCCGAGGCGCCGGGTCCGGCCGGCGGGGTTGCGGCCGGACCCTTGTCGATCTTGTCAGTCACAATGACTGCCCTTCAGTGGAGCTCAGGAACCAGGGACCGGGGGCACGTGCGCCCGCCGGTCCGCACGGGTCACTTGCCTGCGTTGACCGTCGCCGACTGCACGGCGCTGTCCTTGACGTTCCACTTCTCCAGGACCTTGGCGTAGGAGCCGTCCTTGATGATCGCGTCGAGGGCCTGCTTCAGGGCGTCGCGCAGCTGGGTGTTCTCCTTGCTGACGCCGATGCCGAAGAGGCCGACGTCGGACTGCGCGCCGCCGACCTCGAAGTCGTTGCCGCCGCCCGAGGTCTTCGCGATGTACGCGGCGACCGGGAAGTCGTTCAGGTCGGCCACGGCGCCGCCGGCCTTGACGCGGGTCTGGGCCTCGGCGTCGGTGTCGAAGGACTCGATGGTGAGCTTCTTGTCACCGCACTTCGTGGCCTGGGCCTTGAAGGTGTCTTCGTAGATCGTGCCGCGCTGGACGGCGACGGTCTTGCCGCAGAGGTCGTCGAGGGACTTGATGCCCTGCGGGTTGCCCTTCTTGACGAGGAGCGAGACGCCGGAGGAGAAGTAGTCGACGAAGTCGATCCCCTTGCCGATCTGCTTGCCCTCGTCGTCGAGGCCCTTCTGGCGCTTCTCGTTGTCCGTGACCGAGGACATGATCGCGTCCTGGCGGCCGGAGTAGATCGAGGTGATCAGACCGTCGAAGCTGCCCGAGGTGAACTCGAACTTCACACCGAGCTGCTTGCCCAGGGCCTCGGCGATGTCGGGGTCGACACCGACGATCTTGCCGCCCTCGGTGAACTCCATCGGCGCGTACGCCGCGTCCGTGCCGACCTTGATGACACCCGCGTCCTGGATCTTCTTCGGCAGAGCCGAGAAGAGGGGGGCGGCGTTGGACTTCGTGGCGTCGCCGGACCCCTTCTTCTCCGTCTGGTCTCCACAGCCGGTGAGGATCAGGGCGCCGGCGACCGCGATCGCGCCGACCGCGGCGATCCGGGACCGGGCGGCGGTCGTACGACGGGTGGTGCTTGCGGTCATGAGCTGGTTCCTCCGGCAGGTGGAAAGCATCGATATGCGGTCGGGCACGCCCCATCGAGTGTCGCGACCTTGTGTGATTAGGGGCATCTTGCCATTCGGACTGAGTCATTCAGGCAGCCCGTCAGGTCAAAATCGGATAACGGCAGCCGCTTCGTACCCAACAGGACTGCGGACAAGGCCCCTCAGAGCCGCACGAACGGCCGTGACCTGGGCCTTTTGCCGCACTATTTACGGCGCGTCTCGCCCATCGGACAGAGAGGTTTGGACTTTTCGCCAAAACCGGGACAAGGAGCTTATGGTCGAGCGGGAATCGACTCGTCTGGGTGAGTGTTCTTCGGGTAGAACAGATCCTTACACCCCTCATCCGGGGCTCAGGGCGCGCGTGCGGCGCGCCCGCGCGTACGAACCTCCCCTTCACGGAGACGGGCCTACAACCGTCGTCGTGAAGACGGACGCGGTGCCCGCCCACCCCTTAACCAGGAGTGGCCACCCTCAACGATTCAAAGACTTAAGGGGTTAAGACAGTGGCAGCGGAGATCGTCAATCCTCGCAGCGACAGCGTGACGGACAACAACCCGGATGCGGTGTTCGCGCTGCACCGGGGCGGCAAGATGGCCATCGTGGCCACCGTGCCGGTCCACAACAAGGACGACCTGTCCCTGGCGTACACGCCCGGCGTTGCGAAGGTCTGCAGCGCCATTGCCGAGCAGCCCGAGCTCGTGAACGAGTACACCTGGAAGTCCAACGTGGTCGCCGTCGTCACCGACGGTACGGCCGTGCTCGGACTCGGTGACATCGGGCCGGAAGCCTCCCTCCCCGTGATGGAGGGCAAGGCCATTCTCTTCAAGCAGTTCGGTGGCGTCGACGCGGTTCCGATCGCGCTCGCCACCAAGGACACGGACGAGATCATCGAGACCGTGATCCGCCTCGCGCCGTCCTTCGGCGGGGTGAACCTGGAGGACATCTCGGCGCCCCGCTGCTTCGAGATCGAGCGCCGCCTCCAGGAGGCGCTGGACATCCCGATCTTCCACGACGACCAGCACGGCACGGCCATCGTGACGCTGGCCGCCATGCGCAACGCCGCGAAGCTCACGGGTCGGACCCTCGCCGACCTGCGCGCCGTGATCTCGGGCGCCGGCGCCGCCGGCATCGCGATCGCCAAGATCCTCGTGGACGCGGGCATCGGCGACGTCTGCGTCACCGACCGCAAGGGCGTCGTCTCCGCCGACCGCTCCGACCTGACGGACGTCAAGGCGGAGATCGCGGGCCTGACGAACAAGACCGGCCAGAGCGGTTCCCTGGAGAGCGCCCTCGCGGGCGCGGACGTCTTCATCGGCGTCTCCGGCGGTACGGTCCCCGAGGCCGCGGTGGCGACGATGGCGAAGGACTGCTTCGTCTTCGCCATGGCCAACCCGAACCCGGAGGTCCACCCCGACGTCGCGCACAAGTACGCGGCGGTCGTGGCCACGGGCCGCTCGGACTTCCCGAACCAGATCAACAACGTGCTGGCGTTCCCCGGCATCTTCGCGGGCGCGCTGAAGGTCCGCGCGACCCGGATCACCGAGGGCATGAAGATCGCCGCCGCCGACGCCATCGCCGGCGTCGTGGGTGACGAGCTCGCCGCCGACTACGTGATCCCCTCGCCGTTCGACACCCGCGTCGCCGAGGCCGTCACGGCCGCGGTCGCCGCGGCGGCGAAGGCCGACGGCGTGGCCCGCCTGGCGTAGTCGCTGCACTGACTGAACGAGGAGGGGCCCGGCCGCACCATTCGGCCGGGCCCCTTTCCGTTCCCCGCGCCGGCGGGGCTGGATGTATCCAGCCCCGCCGGCGTTTGAGGCGCGGGTCTGGGCGGAGCCCAGGGAACGGTGGAAGGGCGGGTAGGGGACAGCCCCGCAGGGCCCCGCCCCCACAGCCGGGCAGGAGGCGGCTCAGCCGCAGGGCATGGCCGCAGGCCGTGGCCACACCGCCGCCCGGCCCCCGAACAGCCGCCCGCCGGGCCGGACCAGGCCTGGATCCCAGGCCTACCGACCGGTAGCCTCGCGGCCATGTTCGCTGCCTACGCCGCCCGAATCGACCGTGACCAGCCCCTGAACGGCCTCGTGCTGGGCGAACGCCCAGCCCCGCAGGCCCGCCCCGGCTGGGTGACCGTGAACGTCAAGGCCGCCTCCCTCAACCACCACGACCTGTGGTCACTGCGCGGAGTCGGCCTCGGCGAGGACAAGCTCCCCATGATCCTCGGCTGCGACGCCGCCGGGATCGACCAAGACGGCAACGAGGTCGTCCTGCACTCCGTGATCGGCCAGACCGGCCACGGGGTCGACCCCGACGAGCCCCGCTCCATCCTGACCGAGCGCTACCAGGGCACCTTCGCCGAGCAGGTCACCGTCCCCGCGTGGAACGTCCTGCGCAAGCCCGCCGAGCTCTCCTTCGAGCAGGCCGCCTGCCTGCCCACCGCCTGGCTCACCGCGTACCGAATGCTCTTCACCAACGCCGGCGTCCGCCCCGGGGACTCCGTCCTGGTCCAGGGCGCGGGCGGCGGCGTCGCCACCGCCGCCATCGTCCTCGGCAAGGCCGCCGGCCTGCGGGTCTTCGCGACCAGCCGGGACGAGGCCAAGCGCAAGCGCGCCGTCGAACTGGGCGCCGTGGAGGCCTACGAGCCCGGCGCGCGGCTCCCCCAGAGGGTCGACGCCGTCATCGAGACGGTCGGCGCCGCCACCTGGTCGCACTCGGTCAAGTCCCTGCGCCCCGGCGGCACCCTGGTCATCTCCGGCGCCACCAGCGGGGACCGCCCGGCCCACGCCGAGCTGACCCGGATCTTCTTCCTGGAACTCAAGGTGGTCGGCTCCACGATGGGCTCGAAGGACGAGCTGGAGGACCTGCTGTCCTTCTGCGCGACGACCGGGGTCCGCCCCGTGATCGACGAGACCCTGCCGCTGGACCGGGCCCGCGAGGGCTTCGCGAAGCTGGAGTCCGGCGACCTCTTCGGCAAGATCGTCCTCACCGTCTAGAAGCCAGGGCCGCCGTAGCCCGCACCACCACCACCGCCACCGCCGCGCCGATGTCAATGTGGGTTGACACCCTCCCGTATGTCAACCTACATTGACACCCATGACGGAAGCTACCGATCTGGCCGAGCGCGCCGGTGACCGTGACCCGCGCGTCGGCCTGCGTGCCGTGGCCGCCCTCCGGCGACTGCTGGAGCAACTGGAAGCCGTACAGGTACGCGGGGCCCGCGCGCAGGGCTGGTCCTGGCAGGAGATCGCGGCCGAGCTGGGCGTCAGCCGGCAGGCCGTACACAAGAAGCACGGGAGGCTCTGATGTTCGAACGCTTCACCCAGGACGCCCGCTCCACCGTGACGGGCGCGATCGTCGAGGCCGAGCGGACCGGGGCGCAGCGGGTCGGCGAGGAGCACCTGCTCCTCTCCCTGCTCTCACTGGGCGCGCTCGACCCCTTGGGCGTCGACCGGGCCGCGGTCTCCGCCGACCTGGCGGCCGCCCGCCGCCGGGGCGGGATGTCCAAGGCCGACGAGGAGGCCCTCGCGGGCCTCGGCATCGACCTCACGGAGATCGTCACCCGCATCGAGGAGACCCACGGCGAGGGCGCCCTGTCGGGCCCCGCCCCGCGCAGCCGCTCCGGCCGCACCCGCTTCACCCCGGGCGCCAAGAAGATCCTGGAGCAGTCCCTGCGCATCGCCCTGGGCCGCAAGGAGCGCCACATCTCCACCCTCCACCTGCTCCTCGCCCTCCTCTCCCGCCCCGGCACACCCGCAGAGGTCCTCACGGACCACGGAGTCACCTACGCGGGAGCCGAGGCGGCCCTGACCGGCCGATAGGCGGACACACCCCTTCCGATCATTTCGCTGCCGCGTACAACCATCGGCCCGGCCGGTGAGTCTTGTACGGCGAAAAGAACGTTTCTCCAGGGGGTTGTCCCGTGAAGTTGTCCCGTCTCGCCGCAGCGATCACCACCGCCGCCCTGGCTCCGGCCGTCCTGCTCGCGTCCCCGGCCTTTGCCACCGGGCAGGGGTCCGCAGCGCCCGCCGATACGACGGCTCCGACCGCAGCCGACAAGGCCGGCGAGGACCAGGCCGAGCAGGACCGCAAGACCATCCTCGCGATCATCGCCGACCCGATGGCCAGCGCGTACATGAAGGAAGCGGGCCACAAGGCCATCGCCGACGGTCCGGCGGCCATGCGCAAGTTCATCGAGAAGGACCAGCACACGATCCGCCGCGACGACTACCGGGTCCTCATCGCCCGACTGGCGAACGACGCCGGTCCCGGCCTGAAGGAGGGGATCAGGAACATCTTCGAGATCGACGCGACCCTGGAGCAGCTGATCCACTTCTACGAGGTCACCCAGCACGAGCTGCGCGACGACGACAACAAGGTCGAGATCTCCAGGCTGGTCGGCACCGGTGGCCCCGTGGTGAGGGAAGAGGGCAAGAAGGCCCTGAAGGGCACTCCCGCCGACCGCATCGCCTTCCTGAAGACGGGGCGGTACCTCGCGCAGGCCGAAGACGATCGGGTCGAGCTCGCCCGCATCGACGAGGGCTGGGACGGACCCATCCTGAGCGAGGCGATCGGCAAGCTCCTCAACGGTTCCCCCACCCCGGCCGAGCTGCGCCACTTCCTCGAAGTGACCCAGTACGAACTGCGCGACCAGGACAACCGTGTCGCGATCGCGAAGATCATCGACGGCGGGGGCCCGGAAGTGGCCAAGGCCGGCCGCGCCGCGCTGGCGGGTACGGCCGCCGACCGCACCGAGTTCCTGAAGACGGGCCAGCACGAGGCGCGCGCCAAGGACAAGAAGGCCCAGGAGGACAAGGACAAGGAGGAGGGGGAGGCCAAGCCCACGCCCACTCCCACGCCCGCTCCCTCCCCCGGCTCTTCCGGCACCGACACCGACACCGAGACCGGCCCCGGGAACACCGCTGTCACCCCCCAGGGCGGCAGCGGCCCCCTCGCCACGACCGGCGCCGGTGACACCGGCTGGATCGTGGGCGGTGCGGGCACCGCGCTCGTCGCCGGCGCGGGCCTCCTGCTCGCAGCCCGGATGCGCCGGGCCGGCTCCACGAGCTGAGCCCGGCCGCGTCCGAGCCGTATCGCCTCAGCCCTGAGGGCCGAGGGCCGAGGCGATACGGGCGGCCGCGTCCGCCAGGTGGCTACGGGCCTGCGCCAGCTGGTCGTCGCCGATCCCCCGGTCGCGGGCCGCGTCGCGGATGTCGTCGCGGAAGCGGTCCAGCAGCCGGTCCAGGTCACGGGCCGGGTCACCCGTCGTCGGTACGTCCCGAGCCCAGTCCGTGTCGGGCGCGGCCGACGGGGCGGCGGCCGACGGAGCGGTGGGGGCCGTGGGGGCCGTGGGGTTCGTCGTAGCGCCGGAGCCGCCGAGCCAGGCTCCCGCCAGGCTGCCCAGGACTCCGCCCGACTTCGCGAACTGCTCCTGCAGCTGGCCGGCGATCCGCTGGACCTCCTCGCGGGCCCGCTCCTGCGCCTCCTTGGCCTGACGGCGTGCCTGCTGGGCCTCCTCACGAGCCCGGCGGCTCTCGTCCTTCGCCCGGCGCGCCTGTTCCTTCCACTCGGCCTTGGCCTTGCGGAGCTCCTCCTTGGCGGCCTTCCAGGATTCGTCCTCCACCTGCGTGGCCGACGCGCTGGCCGCGGCCCGCAGTTCGCGCCGCAGGTCGCCCGCCGCGCCGCTCACGTCGGCGCGGATCTCGGCGGCCAGTTCGGAGACCGAGTCGCGGATCTCCAGTTCCAGATCGGCCAGTTCGCCGCCGCGGTCGGCCAGTTCGGCACGGCCCGCGTCGGTGATCGAATACACCTTGCGCCCGCCTTCGCTCGCGTGCGTGACCAGGCCCTCGGTCTCCAGCTTGGCCAGCCGCGGGTACACCGTGCCGGCGGAGGGTGCGTACAGCCCCTGGAAGCGCTCCTCCAGCAGCCGGATCACCTCGTACCCGTGGCGCGGGGCCTCGTCGAGCAGCTTGAGGAGGTAGAGGCGGAGGCGGCCGTGGGCGAAGACGGGCGGCATGTCAGAGCACCTTCTTGTCGAGCGCGAGCGGGGCGGCCGGGGCGCCGGACGGGTCCGCCGCCGGGCGGCGCAGCAGCGCGATGGAGCCGGAAACGGTGGTGGCGCGCAGGGTGCCGGTGCCGGCGCCCAGGGTGCCGGTGATCCGCTTGGCGCCCATCTGGCCCGAGACCCGCAGGTCTTCGAAGGCGTTGGAGACGCCGCCGGTGGCGGTGTTGGCCTCGACCCGGGCGTCGGCCGGGTGCGGGAGGCGGATGGCGACCTGCCCGGAAACGGAGTTGAGGGAGATGTCGACCGGCCGGGGCGCGGGCCGGTCGTCGAGGGCGAGGTCGATGAGCATGTCGCCGCTGACCGAGTCGGCCCGGACGTTGCCCACCGCGCCGTCGACGACCGTCAGGCCGCCGGACACGGAGTGGAATCCGAGCTCGCCGGTCACGGACTGGGCCTCGACCCCGCCGGAGACGGTGTGCGCCTTGACCCGGCCGGACAGGCCGACGAGCGTGGTGTCTCCGGAGACCCCGTGGATGTCGGTGCCGCCGTCGATGCCGGAGACGAAGACGGTGGCGCTGACGGTGGCCAGCTGCACGCGGGTGGCGGCCGGGACCGTGAGGGTCACGGTCGCGCTGCGCTCCCATGCCTTGCGCCCGGAGGCGGAGGTGGACCAGGCCTTCCAGGGCTTGCTCTCGAACCACTGCTTGAGTCCCTGGGAGCCGTTCCAGGGGAGGTCCTCGTAGGAGACGGTGAGGGTCCCGCCCTCCTGCACCACGTGCAGGGGCGGCCCGTCCACCTCGGAGACCTCGAGGCGGGCCGGGCCCTCATCGGCGGCGACCACATTGACCGTGCCGCCGGCCATCCGGACGCGGACCTCGGTCACCGGCTCCTCGAAGGCGAGCTTCTGCGGTCCGGCGACCGACCATGTTTCCTGCGGAGTCTGCGGACTCTGCGGATCCCGCGCTGCCTCTGCCATGGTGCTGACCCTCCTCGGCGTACATGCACGCAACATATCGCGTCTTCTGACCAACACGATATATCGCGGTTGAGGGAAGTCAAGCGCGTCAGGATGATCCAAAATCATCAGTTTGGGGCGTTTTGGCTTAGCGTGTGGGCATGTCGATCTCCCACACCACGGCGGGCGGACTCCTGCTCTGCCGCGCCGAACCCCTCGCCGCCCGACCCGCCGCGCACATCCTGCGCGAACGCCTGCTGCTGGCCCCCGCCGGCGAATGGAGCGTGCTGGTGCCCGAGGCCAAGCCCTGGATCGGCGGCGCGGAATCCGTGGCCGAAGTCCTGGCCGGCTGGGGTGCGGCGGTCGCGCTGAGCTCCAACTGGCCGGTGCTGAGCCTGTGGTGGGAAGAGGGCCGGACCGGCTTCGTGCTGTCCTCCGGATTCCGCCGGTCCGCGGCCTACGAGTGGGACGCGGCGGGCCGTCCGCACGGCGAGCGGGACGCCCCGGACGCAGACGCCATGCGGGTGCTGGCGGCGCGGCTCGGACTGGACCCGGTGCTGGACCTGGAGGAACTGGAGCGCCTCACCCGCCCCGACGCGGCGGCGGACGGCGAGTCCCGGCTGCTCGGCGTCATCGCGCTGCTGTCCCGCGCGGGGCTGGCGCTGCCGGCGGGCCTGAACCCGGGCGAACCGGCCGACCGGCTGCGGGAGGCGGCCCGCGTCGCCCCGGCGGCGGAGCGGGTGGAGTGGGCGGGCTGGCGCGACACGGTCCGGGCGGAGCTCGCGGTGGTGGAGGACAGCCCGCTGGGCCCGTGGCTGCGGGGCCCCAAGGCCCGCCTGGCGGGCACGGCCCAACTGGCCGTCGGAGCGCCCCTGATGATGTGGGCGGCCCGCCGCCGCAGCCCGGGCTGGCTGGCCGCGGGCACCGTCCTGGTGACCCACGGCGCGGCCGCCCTGGCCTACGACCGGGCCCGCCGCCGGGCCTAGAGCCGGTCGGCGCCGGCGCGCTCCCGGTCCGCCCGCTCCTGGGCCGCCAGGACCGCGTCGGCGTGGCGCGACGCCCAGGCGCCCAGGCGCCCATCGCGCGGATCGGGACCAGCAAGGCCTCGCCCGGCTCCGTCAGGGAGTAGTCCACCCTCGGCGGGGCCTGCGCATAAGCGCGGCGCTCCACCAGGCCGTTGGACTCCAGCCGGCGCAGCGCCTCGTTCAGGACCTTCGGGCCGATCCCGCCGATCCGGTCCATCCCGGTCCATGGCTCCATCCTGCCTTCCCGATGCACACCGGACGGTGTGCATCGACCCGCCTGGCTTCGTCCCGAGCCCCCCTTCCACCCACTCGGACTCGGAGACACGGCATGCGCATGGGAATCCTCGGTACCGGAGCAATGGCCACCACCCTCGGCGGCGCCTGGGTGCGCGCCGGGCACGACGTGTACATCGGCGGTCGCGACGCCACCGCCGCCGCCCGCACCGCGCGGCGGACCGGCGCCGGCGGGTACGGGACCCTCGCACAGGCCGCGGCCCACGGCGAAGCCGTGCTCCTGGCCCTGCCCGCCGAGGTGGCGGCCGAGGTGGCCGCGCCGCTCGGGCCCGTCCTGGCCGGGCGGGTCCTGCTCGACTGCACGGTCCCCATGGCGCCGGGCGAGGGCGGCCCGACGCTGACCGGGGACGGCGCCTCCCGACTGGCCGGAGCCGTCCCCGGGGCGCACGTCGTCAAGGTGTTCGGGCTGGTGCACGAGAGCATCTGGACACTGGACGACCCCTCCTTCGAGGGCGCCCCGCTCTCCGTGCCCTTCTGCACCGACTCCCCCGAGGCGCTGCGGATCACCAGCGCGCTCGTCACCTCCATGGGCTGCACCCCGCTGCCCTGCGGGGGCCTCGACCGGGCCCGGCTGCTCGAAGCCACGGCGGTCTTCGCGATCGGCGCGTGGTGGCAGGGCGCCGAGGCCCGCTTCGCCTTCCCCTCACCCGCCCTCGCCCCCGGGGCCACCGACGACTAGGCGTCTCGGCAGGGGCGCCCGGACCCCGCCCTACGCCGCCAGCAGCGGGCTCGCGTTGCGCGCCAGCCAGGCGCGGTAGGGGGGAGTGCCCAGGGCCGCTTCGCGGTAGGCCGCGCGGAGGTCCTCGTACACCCCCTCGGACACCTGCGCGTGCACCCCGGGGCGGGTCGCGAGGAGGAGGCGTACGGCGAGCGGGTCGCCCGAGAGCGGCCGGATCGCCATGTCCTCGCGCGGTCCTGAGGTGGGTTGGCAGGGGGCGACGGCCTCGCCGGAGACGATCAGCGAGGCGGCCGTGTGGTAATCGGCGTGCAGCAGCTGCGGGTCGAGGCCGGCGCCCGCGAGGACCCGGCGCAGGCCGTCCCACTCCCCGTCCACCGACGGGTCCACGGTCCACCGGTCGGCGGCGAGGTCGCGCAGCTCCACCACCGAGCGGGCCGCCGCAGGATGGTCCCGGGACATCGACACGAACTGCGGCTCGCGCTCCATCAGGACCCGTAACTCCAGTCCGGGAGGCACCCGCAGCGGGCTGCCCTCCACCTCGTGCACGAAGGCCACGTCGAGCCGGCCCGCGGCCGTCATCCGCAGCAGCGCGTTGGCGGACACGTCGACCATCAGGTCGGTCTCCGTGTCGGGCAGCCGCCGGTGCAGCCGCCGCAGCCAGCCGGGCAGGGCGCGGCTGGCCGTCGAGCCGATCCGCAGCCGGGGCCCCTGGGACAGCGCCCGGGCCTCCGCGACGAGGGCGGCCATCTCGGCCAGGAGCGGCCGCGCCCGCCCGAGTATGGTGCGCCCGAAGGGAGTCGGCCGGCATCCGGTGCGCTCACGCAGGAACAGTTCCCCGTCCAGGGCGCGTTCGATGCGCCGCAGCTGGGTCGTCAGGGAGGGCTGGCTCACGCCGAGCTGCCGGGCGGCCTTGTGCAGGCTGCCGGCGTCGGCGATGGCGCACAGGGCGCGCAGGTGCCTGACCTCAAGCTCCATGCCCCGAGAGTAGGCCGGTGCGAGCCGACCGCACCAGTAACCGGTATCCCCTCGAATCCCGCCATTCTCACGGTAGTTGGGCTTCCGAAATCCCCCCGATAGCCCGGCGTTATCGGGGTCTGACATCATCCGCCGCCCCCTCCCGCTCCCGCAGACTCCGGTACCGAACGACCCCCCACAGCACCGGATGAGCAGGAGTCCCCCACATGCGCCACTCCCGCAAGACCACTCTGTCCGCCGTCGGCCTCGGCATCGCCGCCGTCCTCGGCGCCGTAGTCCCGGGCACGACCGCCACCGCCTCCGCCGGCGCCGGCAGCCCGAGCACGTACGCCGCGTACGAGCAGTCGAAGGAGAACCAGGCCGCCAACCGCGCCTTCTTCGAGGCCGTGCAGCGCTCGGTGGCCCAGCAGCGCGCCGCGACCCCGGGCCTGGCGGCCGTGACCGTCACCTACAACACCCGCAACGCGCCGAGCTTCCGCACCCAGATAGCGCGCTCCACGCAGATCTGGAACAGCTCGGTGACCAACGTCAAACTGCAGGAGGTGTCCTCGGGCGGGAACTTCGCGTACTACGAGGGCAACGACTCGCGCGGTTCGTACGCGAGCACGAACGGCCACGGCCAGGGCTACATCTTCCTGGACTACCGGCAGAACCAGCAGTACAACTCCACCCGCGTGACCTCGCACGAGACCGGCCACGTGCTCGGTCTGCCGGACCACTACTCGGGCCCGTGCAGCGAGCTGATGTCCGGCGGCGGCCCCGGCACCTCCTGCCAGAACGCCAACCCGAACTCCGCCGAGCGCTCGCGCGTCAACCAGCTGTGGGCGAACGGCCTCGTCGCGTCCGGCCTGGACGCGAAGGGCTAGGCCCCCTCGGCCCGGGACCCTTCGATCGGGGACCCTTCGATCGGGGACCCCTCGGCCCGGGGCTCCTCGGCCCGGGGCTCCTCGTACCCGGGCTCGTACGCCGTGCACTCCCGGTTCCGGCAGGGACCGGGGGTCCACGCCGGGACGAAGATCCCCAGGGACTTGCGCCGTCCCACCATCGTGTCGACGGGGCTCCCGCAAGCCGGGCACGACTGCTGGTCGTGCCCGGCCCGCGGGGCGACCGTCCCGTGCGCCTGCTGCTCCCGCTGTTCACCGGCCATACCTCCACGGTAGGCCGGTTTCGCCGCTTCGGCGGGCCGGCAGCCGGACGCCGCAGAAGGGTCAGCGCTTGACCGCGTACGAGGTGACGACCTGGCCGCCGCCGAGGGCCTTGAACCCGGTCAGCTCCAGGGGGCGCGCCCCGAACCCGGCGCGCGACATCGGCATGCCGGTGCCGACGAAGACCGGGTAGGTCTTGACGACGAACGCGTCGATCTCGTCGATCAGCTGCCCCGCGAGGTCCGCTCCGCCGCACAGCCAGATGCCGAGCCCGTCCCGGGCCTTCAGCTCCCGGACCGCTCCCACCAGGTCGCCCTCGATCAGCCGGACCGCCGGGTCCGGCGCGGTGGTGAGCGAGCGCGAGACCACGTACTGCTCGCGCATGTGCCCGTACGGGCTGGTCAGGCCCAGCTTGAGGCCGGGCTCGTACGTGCCGCGCCCCATGAGCACCGTGTCGAAGTGCTTGGGCTCGGCGTCCGCGATCCCGAGCTGGGCGCGCCCCGGGGCGGAGATGGTCTCCGGGTACTCGGCCTTGAGGTGATCGATGAACTCGCCGTCGAGGTGGCTGTAGATGAAGTCGGCGTCGCCGTCCGGGGCCCCGATGAAGCCGTCGACCGAGGTGGCGACGAAGTACGTGAGCTTGCGCAAGCGATTCTCTTCCGTTCGACAGTGCACCCCCATTGAGGCACGTCGATCAAAGTACTTCAGGTGAAGTGGTCTGGCAAGGGATCATCCGCCGGCGATCGGGATCACTGCGGCTTGCGCCACATCGGCCACATCAGCGGCCCGTCCGGCAGCCGCACCGCCTCGCCCGTGAACTGCCAGCCCAGCCGCTCGTACAGCCCCTTGCTGCGCTCGCTGCTCGCCTCCAGGTACGCCGGCACGCCCTCGCGGTCGCAGCGCTCCAGCACCGGCCGGATCAGCTCCGTGCCCAGCCCCTCGCCCTGCCGCCCCGGGGCGACCGCGATCATCAG
The DNA here is from genome assembly GCF_026343255.1 of Streptomyces sp. NBC_00086. NCBI lineage: Bacteria > Bacillati > Actinomycetota > Actinomycetes > Kitasatosporales > Streptomycetaceae > Streptomyces > Streptomyces sp. NBC_00086. The sequence goes on from NZ_JAPELZ010000001.1 coordinate 2,665,374, forward strand.
CAGGTACTCGTGTTCCTCCGCCATCGGGTGCACGGCGCCCGTGAGCCTGCCCACCAGCTCGCACCGCTCGTTGTCCGGGTCGGCCACGGCCCGCATCTTCGCCGGGACCTCGTCCTCGACGTGTTCGGCGTCCGGATCGCCCGCCGGGATCCGCAGCCACAGCGCCGCCGCCGAACCGTCCGCCGCGTAGTCGATCCGGCCCTCGGCCAGCGCCACGTCCACGAAGACGCCCAGGAACTTCCCGTGCACCGCGGCCCGGTGCTCCGGGTCCGGGAACACCCAGCTGCTCACCGGATCGCTGCGGAAGGCCTCGTCGAGCAGCCGCGCCACGGCATCCCGGTCCGACTGACCGGCTTGACGTATCTCCAGCACCATGGGTCACACCCTTCACTTCACTCACGCGTCAACAACCGTGAGCGATCCTAGAGTTGACCCACCGACGCAGAAAGGCCCGTTCCGGCACCGTGCGGTGCCGGAACAGGCCTCCGGGGCTTCCCCCTCGCCCCTACATGGCTACTTCGTACGCCGCGTCACGAACTCCGCCAGCGCCAGCAGTCCGCCCGCCGCCCCGAGGTCCGGGACGGCCCGCGACAGCTGCTGCACCGCCCGCCCCATCCGGTCGGCGGCATGGGCCTGCGCCCAGTCCCGCCCGCCGGCCCGCTCCACCGCCGCGGCCGCCCTGCCCACGTCGTCCCCGGTCATGGGGCCCGCGTACAGCGCGGCCAGCTCCTCCCCCGCCGCGGTGCCCGAGGTGAGGGCGGCCACGACCGGGAGGGACTTCTTGCGGGCCAGCAGATCGGCCCCGGCGGGTTTGCCGGTGTGGCCGGGGTCCCCCCAGATGCCGATCAGGTCGTCGATGAGCTGAAACGCCAGCCCGGCCTCCCGGCCGAAGGCGTCCATGGCGTCGACCTCGTCCGGGCCGGCCCCCGCGTACAGCGCGCCGAGCGCGCACGCGCAGCCCAGCAGGGCCCCCGTCTTGGCCGTCGCCATGGTCAGGCACTCGTCGAGCGAGACGCTGTGGCGCTGCTCGAAGGCGCAGTCCGCCTGCTGGCCCGCGCACAGTTCGACGATGCAGGCGGCGAGCCTCGCCGAGGCGGCCGCCGAGGCCGGGTGCGGGTCCTCGGCGAGCAGCCGCAGCGCGAGCGCCATCATGGCGTCGCCCGTGATGATCGCGTCCGACGTGCCGAAGACCGTCCAGGCCGTCGGCCGGCCGCGCCTGCGCACGTCCTTGTCGATGACGTCGTCGTGCAGCAGCGTGAAGTTGTGCGCCAGCTCCACGGCCACGGCCGGCCGTACGGCCTCCGCGGCGAACCCGTCCCCGCGCAGGGCCTGCGCGGCGGCGAGCACCAGGGCGGGGCGGATGGCCTTGCCGGCGCTGCCCGCCGCCGGGGTGCCGTCCTCCCGCTCCCAGCCGAAGTGGTACATCGCCACGTGCCGCATCGAGCCCGGCAGGCTCTCCACGGTCCGGCGCAGTTCCGGGTTGACCGTTTCCCTCGTCCGCTCCAGCAGGACGGCGGCTTCCTGCCCCTCGCTGGTGGTGATCGCCTCAGTGGTCGACATGGCGTGTGCGCTCCGTCCCGTCCTGTCCCGTCCTGCCTCGTGCCCATCGCCCCGGCGTCGGCGCCGGAGCCGGCCGGGTCAGCTCCAGCGGGCGATCTCGACGTTCTCCAGGACGCCGAGCGCGTCCGGCACCAGCACCGCGGCGGAGAAGTAGGTGGTGACCAGGTAGGAGATGATCGCCTGCTCGCTGATCCCCATGAACCGCACCGAGGTGCTCGGCTCGATCTCGTCCGGGATCCCGGGCTGGTGCAGGCCGATCACGCCCGACTCGTCCTCGCCGGTGCGCATGCAGAGGATGGAGGTCGTACGGGCGTCGCTGATCGGGATCTTGTTGGACGGGAACATCGGGACCCCGCGCCAGGACGGCACCCGGTGCCCGCCGATCTCGACCGACTCCGGGTACAGCCCGCGCTTGTTGCACTCGCGCCCGAAGGCGGCGATGGCCTTGGGGTGCGCCAGGAAGAACTTGGAGCCGCGCCGCATGCTGAGCAGCTGGTCCATGTCGTCGGGGCTGGGCGCGCCGTCGTGGGACTGGATGCGCTGGTCGTAGTCGGCGTTGTGCAGGAGGCCGAAGTCGCGGTTGTTGAGCATCTCGTGCTCCTGGCGCTCGCGCAGCGCCTCGACCGTGAGCCTGAGCTGCTGCTCGGTCTGGTTCATCGGCTGGTTGTACAGGTCGGCGACTCGGGTGTGGACGCGCAGAACCGTTTGCGCGATGGAGAGTTCGTACTCGCGCGGCCGGGCCTCGTAGTCCACGAAGGTGCCCGGCAGCACGGCCTCGCCCTGGTGGCCGGCGGAGAGGTCGATCGCGGCCTCGCCGTACTTGTTGGTGCGCTGCTCCGGCAGGGCCCGTACGGAATCCAGGTGCGCCCGCAGCGAGTCGACGCGGTCGGCGAGGATCTGGAAGTCCTGGCGGGAGAGGACGAGCACGGTGCCGGCGGTGGCGGCGCGGGCGGTGTACTCCCAGATGGCCTCCTCGTCGACGAGGGAGCCCTCGCCGAAGAAGGCCCCGTCGGCGACGGTCTGCAGGACGGCGTCATCGCCGTAGGGACCGGGGCCGATCTGGTCGATGCGCCCGTGGGCGAGCAGGAACACCTTGTCGGCGGGGCTGCCGAAGGAGGTGAGCTCCTGGCCCGGCTCGAAGTCGATCTGGTGGCAGCGCGCGGCGAGTTCGGCCAGCGCGTCGGGGTCGTCGTAGTCGCGCAGAACCGGGAGCTCCCCCAGCTCCGCCGGAATCACCTGGACCTGCGTGCCGGTCTTGATGAACTCCACGATGCCGTTGCCGACGGAGTAGCTCAGCCGCCGGTTGACGCGGTACGTGCCGCCCTGGACGGACACCCAGGGGAGCATCTTCAGGAGCCACCGCGAGGTGATCTCCTGCATCTGCGGCGCGGACTTGGTCGTGGTTGCCAAGTTCCGCGCGGCCGATGTCCCCAGACTGCGCTGCGGTGCCTGGGTCTCGGATTCGGAACCTGCCTGGACCGACATGAATTTTCCCTTCGATCACTCCATGAATCTGCGGAAGGAGCCTTTCAGCACGGACCGTGGTCGGACCATTACACAAAAGGGTGGGATTACTCCGTCCGTGGCTGGGCACTCTCTTGAGCTCAACTCCCGCCCCACGGGACACTTGGACCCCACTCGTTTCAGCCATCCGCACGGCGGCCGCCGTTTAAATTTGCACGGTGGATGCAAGTTTTCTACGCTGGACCCATGCGGCTGACCCGATTCACCGACCTCGCCCTGCGCGTCCTGATGCGTCTGGCCGTCGCGGAGGCGGACCTCCCGACCACCCGCGACGTGGCGGCGACCATGGAGGTCCCGTACACCCACACCGCGAAAGTGGTCGCCAAGCTGCAGCATCTCGGTCTGGTCGAAGCCCGCCGCGGACGCGGCGGCGGCCTCACCCTGACCCCCGCCGGGCGCGCCGCCTCGGTGGGCGGGGTGGTCCGCGAGCTGGAGGGCGCCGGCGACGTCGTGGACTGCGACGGCGCCGTCGCATGCCCACTGCGGAGCGCGTGCATCCTGCGCGGGGCGCTCCGCCGGGCCCAGGAGGCCTTCTTCGCCTCCCTGGACCCGCTGACGGTGAACGACCTGGTCGCAGCCCCGACCGGGCCGCTCCTGCTGGGCATTTCGGGCGGATCGACCGGGGCCGGAAGACCCTGACGACGCAGGCCGGATGGCCGGTTCGCACCGGCACCGGGCCCGCATAGCCTGACGTCCATAGACACTTCGAACAGAGATCCGTATCACTGCAGACGCCCGCAACCCTGCCCATAAATACGCATCTCACATTCCAGTTCTGCGACCCATCCCGACCCGAGGAGTCACCCGATGCTTTCCGAGAAGTCGACCGCGACCGTACGAGCCACCCTGCCCGCCGTGGGCGCGGCCATCGGCGACATCACGGAGCTCTTCTACGGGAAGCTCTTCGCGGCCCACCCCGAACTGATCCGCGACCTCTTCAACCGCGGCAACCAGAACGCCGGCCTGCAGAAGCAGGCCCTCGCCGGCTCCATCGCCGCCTTCGCCACTCACCTCGTGGACCACCCGGACGCCCGCCCCGACGTCATGCTGGGCCGGATAGCCCACAAGCACGCCTCGCTCGGCGTCACCCGCGAGCAGTACCCGATCGTCCACAAGCACCTCTTCGAGGCCATCGTGGAGATCCTCGGCGAAGCCGTCACCCCCGAGGTCGCCGAAGCCTGGGACGAGGTCTACTGGCTCATGGCGAACGCCCTCATCACCATCGAGGAACGCCTCTACGCCGAGCAGCAGGTCCTCGCCGGCGACGTCTGGCGCACCTGGACGGTCGCCGCCCGCGTCGAGGAGACCGCGGACTGCACCACCTTCCACCTCACCCCCGCCGACAACGCCCCGGCGCCGTCGTTCAAGCCGGGCCAGTACGTCTCCGTCCAGGTCGAACTGGCCGACGGCGCACGCCAGATCCGCCAGTACAGCCTCTCCAGCGCCCCCGGCTCCCCCACCCGCTCCATCACCGTCAAGCGGGTCCACGGCCCCGCCGCCACCGGCCCCGACGGCGAGGTCTCCAACCACCTCCACGCCCACATCCGCACCGGCGACACCCTGCGCGTCTCCATCCCCTACGGCGACCTGGTCCTCCAGGACACCACCGCGCCCGTCATCCTCGCCTCGGCGGGCATCGGCTGCACCCCGATGCTCTCCATGCTGGAACACCTCGCCGACACCGCCCACACCGCCCCGGTCACCGTCCTGCACGCCGACCGCTCCCCCGCCGACCACGCCCTGCGCACCGGCCACCGCGACCTCACCGCCAAACTCCCCGACGCCGCCGCCCACTTCTGGTACGAAGCCGACGCCGAGCCCGGCGACCACGAAGGCCGCCTCGACCTCGCCGCCATCCCCGTCGCCCCCGGCACCAAGGCCTACCTCTGCGGCCCCCTCCCCTTCATGCGGGCGGCCCGCGAACAGCTCATCACCAAGGGCGTCGCCCCCGCCGACATCCACTACGAGGTCTTCGGCCCCGACCTCTGGCTCGCCTCGGCGTGAACCGTGCGCCGGGTGCGCGCCCTTGCGACGGAATGACCGCTTCCATTAAGCGTTGAGTAACCGAGTGACTACTCACAGCAAAAGGAGGCGGTCATGTCCGTACCCCTGTCCGCGGACCGGTTCATCGGCGCCCTGAAGGCCGAGGGCCTGACGGTCGTCGAAGTCGGCGGCTGGCGCACCCGCAACCGCAACCACAAGGGCCCCTGGGGCCCGGTGCACGGGGTGATGCTCCACCACACCGTCACGCACGGGACCGCGTACACCGTCAGGCTCTGCCGCGACGGTGACGCGGCCCTCCCCGGCCCGCTCTGCCACGGCGTGATCACCAAGGACGGCCGGGTCCACCTGGTCGGCCACGGCCGCACCAACCACGCCGGCGCGGGCGACTCCGACGTCCTGGCGGCGGTGATCGCCGAGAAGCGCCTCCCGCCCGACCAGCACGCGAACACCGACGGCAACCGCCACTTCTACGGCTTCGAATGCGAAAACCTCGGCGACGGCGAGGACCCCTGGCCGGCCCCCCAACTCGACGCCATGGCCCGCGCGTCCGCCGCCCTGTGCCGCGCCCACGGCTGGACCGCCCGCTCGGTCATCGGCCACCTCGAATGGCGCCCGGGCAAGATCGACCCGAAGGGCTTCACGATGGCCTCGATGCGCACCCGCGTCGAGGAGCGCCTGAAGTAGCCCCCGGCCGACGGCCCGGCCGACCGCCCGGCCGGCCGCCGTACAGCAGGGAGACCATGGCGTGGTGGACCGAGGGCGGTGACCGGGAACCCTCTTCGAGGGTCTGGAGCCGACACCCGCCGGCACTGACTCCCCGCCCTCCCTGCGCGGGCGCGGAACACAGCGGCACACAATGGGCGGGTGGAACATCCAGTCGACCCCGGCACCGGCACACGCCCCGACGCCGGCCCCGAGCTGATCCTGCGCCCCCGCCCGGCCTCGCCGTTGCGGGAGGTCCGCGACGAGCGGTTCGAGGCGCACGGGGTCCGGCTGCTGCTCAAGCGGGACGATCTGGTGCATCCGGAGCTGCCCGGCAACAAGTGGCGCAAGCTCGCGCCGAATCTGCGGGCCGCCCTCGCGGGCGGACACCCGGAGCTCGTGACCTTCGGCGGGGCCTACTCCAACCACCTCCGGGCCACCGCCGCGGCCGGCCGGCTGCTGGGGCTGGCGACCGTGGGGATCGTACGGGGGGACGAGCTCGCGGGGCGGCCGCTGAACGACTCGCTGGCCCGGTGCGCGGCGGACGGCATGCGGCTGCACTTCGTGACCCGGTCGGCCTACCGGGACAAGGCCGGGCTCCCCGCACTGGCGGGCGCGGAGGGGGCCTACGTGATCCCCGAGGGCGGCAGCAACGCGCTCGCGCTGCACGGCTGCGCCGAGCTGGGCCGCGAGCTGAGCGGTGCCTGCGACGTGGCCGCGGTGGCCTGCGGCACCGGGGGCACCCTGGCCGGGCTGGCGGCGGGGCTCGGCGCGGGCGGGCGGGCGCTGGGAGTTCCGGTGGTCGGGGGCGGCTTCCTGGAGGCGGAGATACGTTCCCTCCAGGCGGCCGCGTTCGGCGGTCCGGCGGGCGACTGGTCGCTGGCCGAGGGCTACGCCCACGGCGGCTACGGCCGCGTCCCCGCCGGGCTGGCGGAGTTCGCGGCGGACTTCGAGTCCCGCCACGGCCTGCCGGTGGAGCGGATCTACGTGGCGAAGCTCCTCTGGGCCCTGCTCGACCTGACCCGCGCGGGCGCCTTCCCCCGCGGCACCGCCCTGGCGGCGGTCGTCACGGGCCGCCCGTAAGCCCCACCCCCGGCCCCGCCCCCGGCTGCCCTCCGGCCCGGCCTCAGCCCGCTTCCTCCCGGTACGCCGCCGCCTCCTCCAGGTCCAGGCGGCGCAGCAGGGCCCGCAGCATCTCGTCGTCGATGCGGCGGGCGTCGCGCAGGGAGACGAAGACCTCGCGTTCCGCCGCGATCATCTCCCCCGCCAGGCGGCGGTAGACGTCGTCCGCGGACTCCCCCGTCACCGCGTTGACCTCGCCCAGCCGCTCCCACACGGCGTTGCGCCGCCGCTCCAGCACCGTGCGCAGCCGGTCCGCCAGTGGGGGCGGCAGTGCGTTCGAGGGGGAGGCCAGGAGTTCCGTCAGGCGGTCCTCCGCCGCCCGCGAGGCCTCGCTCTGGGCCTGGGCCTCCGCCAGGGTCTCGGCGTGGGTGTCCTTGGCCGGCAGCCGCAGCAGCCGGATCAGCGGCGGCAGGGTCAGGCCCTGGACCACCAGGGTGCCGATCACGGTGGTGAAGGTCAGGAAGAGGATCAGGTTCCGGTGCGGCACGCCGACCGGCACGGAGAAGGCGATCGCCAGCGAGACCACGCCCCGCATGCCGGCCCAGCCCACGATGACCGGCGCCTTCCAGCTCGTCTCCGGCTCGCGCGCGCGGATCCGGGGCGAGAGCCTCGGCAGGAACGTCGCCGGGAAGACCCAGGCGAAGCGGGCCGCCACCACGACGAGGAACACGACCACCGCGTAGCCCGCCGCGGCCGCGCCCTCGTACTCCCCCAGCCCCTGCAGCACCACCGGCAACTGGAGCCCGATCAGCGCGAAGACCACCGATTCGAGGATGAAGGCGACCACCTTCCAGACCGCCTCCTCCTGGAGCCGGGTCGCGAAGTCGACCTGCCAGTTGCGGTGCCCGAGGTACAGCGCGACCACCACGACCGCCAGTACTCCGGACGCGTGCACCCGCTCCGCGGCCGCGTAGGCCACGAAGGGGATCAGCAGCGACAGGGTGTTCTGCAGGAGCGGTTCGCGCAGCTTCGTGCGCAGGACGTGGATCGGGACCATGAGCAGCAGGCCGACCGCGACACCGCCGACCGAGGCCAGCAGGAACTCCCGGATCCCGTCCGTCCAGCCGGCGCTCGCCCCGACCGCCGCCGCCAGCGCGACCTTGAAGGCGGTGATCGCGGTGGCGTCGTTGACCAGGGACTCACCCTGGAGGATGGTCGTGATCCGGTTCGGCAGTCCGAGCTTGCGGGCGATGGCCGTCGCCGCGACCGCGTCGGGCGGGGCGATGACCGCCCCCAGCACCAGTGCCACCGGCAGCGAGAGCCCCGGCACCAGCAGGTACGCCGCGTACCCGACGGCGACGGTCGCGAAGAGCACGTACCCCACGGAGAGCAGCGCCACGGGCCGGATGTTCGCCCGCAGGTCCAGGTACGAGCTGTCCACCGCGGCCGTGTAGAGCAGCGGCGGGAGCAGCAGGGGCAGCACGATGTGCGGGTCCAGGCCGTACTCGGGCACGCCCGGCACGTAGGCCGCGGCCAGTCCGGCGGCGACCAGCAGAAGCGGCGCGGGCACCGGGGTGCGGCGGGCCAGGCCCGCGACGACCGCACAGCCGGCGACCAGCGCCACCAGCGGCAATACCTCCATCGAAGATCATCCTCGCTTGAGTCATGTCATCCCGTGCGCCCGCACCTCAGTACGCTGGCCATCATGAGCGAGTGCACCCACGTTCCCGAACTGCCGCGCCCCGAGCCGGTCCCGCTTGCCCAGACCTGCCCCGAATGTCTGGCACTCGGCAGCCATCCGGTCCAGCTCCGCTTGTGCCTGGGGTGCGGGCACGTCGGCTGCTGCGACTCCTCGCCCCACCGGCACGCCACGGCGCACCACCGGGAGACCGGACATCCGGTGATGCGCAGCTTCGAACCGGGTGAGACCTGGCGATGGTGTTTTGTCGACGGTTCGATCGTCTGAAGTGGGGTAGATCAACCCTCCGCCGGTTCCCCTGATTTGGGCCCGCAGACCCCTAGCCACTGTGCGTCCCCATGGGCTTACCATCAGTCACTGGTCGCAGGTACGGCCTCGCGGCCAGCTCTGTGCAGCTAAGTTCAAAGGGGTTCTGCACCCTCCGACAGGGGTGCCGCGACACGATCGCCCGGATCGCGATAGCGTCACCGGCGAACAGAGCTCGTACCACCTTGGAGGTGAGGGTGTCCCAGATCGCAGGCGAGCCCGGGACCCAGGACTTCGTGGAAGTCCGGCTGCCCGCTGCGGGTGCCTACCTGTCTGTGCTGCGGACGGCCACGGCCGGCCTCGCGGCACGTTTGGACTTCACCCTCGACGAGATCGAGGACCTCCGCATCGCGGTGGACGAGGCCTGCGCGATCCTGCTCCAGCAGGCCGTGCCCGGCTCCGTCCTCAGCTGCGTCTTCCGGTTGGTCGACGACTCGCTGGAGGTGACCGTCTCCGCCCCGACCACCGACGGCCGGGCACCGGAGCGCGACACGTTCGCGTGGACGGTCCTCTCGGCACTCGCCGGGAAGGTCGAGGCCACGGTCGAGGAGAACAAGACGGTGAGCATCAGCCTCTACAAACAGCGCGGCGCGGGACCAGGCCCGGCGTGAGCGGCGGGGAGGTCCCGGTGCGGGGCGGGGATCGGCCCCGGGTAGGACACGAGGTCGACGGCGGCATTCCGGAGCAGCAGCACGCCCGGCCGCACCCGGCTGACACGGATGCGGAAAACGGCTTTTTGGACTCGGCGGAGCGACGGGCGGGCCCTGTGAGCGAGAACCAGCACGACCAAACACTGCCGGTCCAGCCACCGGGGGCCGCTGCCACGGCCCCGCCGGTGACCCCGGCCTCGGACACACCGTCCACGGACGCATCTGCCGCGGACACCCCCGGAGCCTTCGCGGCCCCGGTGTTCACCGCGCCGTTGCCACTCCCGGATCCGCGCGACCGCAGCGGCGCGCGGGCCCTGTTCATCGAGCTCCGGGCGCTGCCCGACGGCTCGACGGAGAAGGCGGAGCTGCGCAACCGGCTCGTACGGATGCACCTGCCGCTGGTCGAGCACCTGGCCCGGCGCTTCCGCAACCGCGGCGAGCCGCTGGACGACCTGACCCAGGTCGCCACCATCGGTCTGATCAAGTCGGTGGACCGCTTCGACCCGGACCGCGGGGTCGAGTTCTCCACGTACGCCACGCCCACGGTGGTCGGCGAGATCAAGCGCCACTTCCGCGACAAGGGCTGGGCCGTACGGGTCCCCCGGCGCCTGCAGGAGCTGCGGCTCTCGCTGACCACGGCGACGGCGGAACTGTCCCAGCAGCACGGCCGCTCCCCCACGGTGCACGAACTGGCCGAACGGCTGGGGATCTCCGAGGAGGAGGTGCTGGAGGGCCTGGAATCGGCCAACGCCTACAGCACGCTCTCGCTGGACGTCCCGGACACCGACGACGAGTCGCCGGCGGTCGCGGACACCCTGGGCTCGGAGGACGAGGCACTGGAAGGCGTCGAGTACCGCGAGTCCCTCAAGCCGCTGCTCGAAGGACTGCCTCCGCGCGAGAAGCGGATCCTGTTGCTGCGGTTCTTCGGCAACATGACCCAGTCGCAGATCGCCCAGGAGGTCGGCATCTCCCAGATGCACGTCTCCCGGCTGCTGGCCCGCACCCTGGCCCAGCTCCGCGAAAAGCTCCTGGTCGAGGAGTAGGCCGAGCAGTAGGCCGAGGAGTGGAAGGCCTCGTGGAAAAAGCCGGTCGTACGGGCTATCGGGCCTGCTCCGCGGGTCCGATGCCCAGCGCTTCGGTCGCCTTGGGGTTCACCAGGAGGGCCGTGACGGCCACCGCGGTCAGGGCCAGCGCCACGGCGGCCGCCTTCATCGCCCCTTCCGCGCCCCACAGCATCCAGGCGACCGGCAGCGACATCAGCTGGGTTATCAGCGCCGGGCCGCGGCTCCAGCGGCGGCGCAGGAGCAGTCCGCGCGCCGCGACCAGCGGCAGCGCGGCCAGGACCAGCAGGGTGACCCCGCCGGTGAGGGCCTGCACGGGGTCGGCGCCCCCGGCGACCCCCGTGTACAGATCGGCGACGCCGGGCCCGGCCAGGGCCAGCCCCTCCAGCGCGGTGAGCGCGGCGGCCGCGGTCAGCCTGCGGGGCAGCGCGGCGGGGACGGCGGACTCGGTGGGGGTGGGCTTCGTACTCACCCCAGCAGGGTAGCCGCGCCCCTCCCGCACCCGGAGGGGACGGCCAGTATGGGCGGCGCCGGAAGGGGTCGGTAGGCTGACGCCCATGCGTGCACTCCTCGTGGCCAACCCAGCAGCGACGACGACCAGTGCGCGCACGCGCGACGTCCTGACCCACGCCCTCGCCAGCGAGATGAAGCTGGAAGCGGTCACCACCGAATACCGCGGCCACGCCCGGGACCTGGGCCGCAGGGCGGCCGAGACCGGCATGGACCTGGTGGTGGCCCTCGGCGGCGACGGCACCGTCAACGAAGTGGTCAACGGACTGCTGCACGAGGGACCCGATCCGGACCGGCTGCCCGGGCTCGCGGTGGTCCCCGGCGGCTCCACCAATGTCTTCGCCCGCGCGCTCGGCCTGCCCAACGACGCGGTCGAGGCGACCGGCGCCCTGCTGGACGCACTGCGCGAGCGGCGCGAGCGGACGGTCGGCCTGGGACTCGCGGCCGGCACCCCGGGCACGGAGGACGAGTCGGTTCCGGCGCGCTGGTTCACCTTCTGCGCGGGCTTCGGCTTCGACGCGGGCGTGGTGGGCCGCGTCGAACAGCAGCGGGAACGGGGCAAGCGTTCGACCCATGCCCTGTACGTGCGACAGCTGATGCGCCAGTTCTGGGAAGAGCCCAACCGCCGGCACGGCATGGTGACGCTGGAGCGGCCCGGCGCGGATCCGGTGACGGATCTGGTGCTGTCGATAGTGTGCAACACGTCACCCTGGACATACCTGGGCAACCGGCCGCTTTACGCCTCCCCGGAGGCGTCGTTCGATACTGCGCTTGACGTATTGGCACTGGACCGTTTGTCAACTCCGGCGGTCGCTCGCTACGCGACACAGCTCCTGACCTCGACTCCTGAGCGTGGTCCGCACGGCAAGCATGCGGTGTCTCTGCACGATCTGACGGACTTCACCTTGCATTCCAAGGTGCCGCTTCCGTTCCAGATGGACGGAGACCACCTCGGGCTGCGCACCAGCGTTCGGTTCACAGGCGTACGCCGTGCACTGCGTGTGATTGTGTGAGCGGAAGGGCCGAAAGGCCTTTCACTCGAACGTTTACACGCCGGTCCACCCCTAGGAAGTAGGGCTGTGACCTAGTAGACACCGACGAATCAAAAAAAACTTTCCGGAAGGGGTTGTATCCCCGTCCGAGGTTTGCGAATCTCTACATGGCGATCGGGACAGCCCGCAGAACCCGGCACCCACACAGACCGCCAGAACCCCTCCACGAATCTCCGGCCTCCCAGGGCGACTTTTTGACCAAACTGGGTGGTCTCCCTTCCCTCACGAAGGGATTCGTGAAAGCGTTCACATTCACAAGCAACCTGCCCGCAATACAAGGAGATGGAGCAGCCATGGACTGGCGTCACAACGCCGTTTGCCGCGAGGAAGACCCGGAACTCTTCTTCCCCATCGGCAACACCGGTCCTGCGCTGCTGCAGATCGAGGAAGCCAAGGCCGTCTGCCGCCGTTGCCCCGTCATGGAGCAGTGCCTGCAGTGGGCGCTCGAGTCCGGTCAGGACTCCGGTGTCTGGGGCGGTCTCAGCGAGGACGAGCGCCGCGCAATGAAGCGCCGCGCCGCTCGCAATCGGGCGCGCAACGCAACCGCCTGACATCGACTTTCGAGCCTCGAGCCGCAGCGCGTAGTACCCATATAAGCGCTCAGCAACGTGCTCTCGAACCCCGTACCGAAAACCATTCGGTACGGGGTTCAGTGCTGTCCGGACCCCGGCCGGAGCCCTGGGCGTCACCCTGAGTGACCGGACGGTGCGCTACTTCTGCGGGCTGGCCGGTATGTCGAGGACGACCTTGGTGCCGCGCGGCTCGGACGCCACCATGTCGAAGGTCCCTCCGAGTTCGCCCTCGACCAGGGTCCGCACGATCTGCAGCCCGAGGTTGCCGGCCCGCTGCGGGTCGAACCCCTCGGGCAGACCGCAGCCGTCGTCGACCACCGAGATCAGCAGCCGGGCGTCGTCGCGGCCGGTGCCCGAGCGGGCCGCGGACACCTCCACGGTGCCGCCCTCGCCCTGTGTGAAGGCGTGCTCCAGGGCGTTCTGGAGGATCTCCGTCAGCACCATCGACAGCGGGGTGGCGACCTCCGCGTCCAGGATTCCGAAGCGGCCGGTGCGGCGGCAGTCGACCTTGCCCGGGGAGATCTCGGAGACCATCGCGATCACGCGGTCGGCGATCTCGTCGAACTCGACCCGCTCGTCCAGGTTCTGAGAAAGCGTCTCGTGCACGATCGCGATCGAACCGACGCGGCGGACGGCTTCGTTCAGCGCCTCGCGCCCCTGCGGCGAATCCATGCGGCGGGCCTGCAGGCGCAAGAGCGCGGCCACGGTCTGGAGGTTGTTCTTGACCCGGTGGTGGATCTCCCGGATGGTCGCGTCCTTGGTGATCAATTCACGTTCGCGACGGCGCAGTTCCGTGACGTCGCGGCACAGGACGAGCGAGCCGATCCGGGTGCCCTTGGGCTTGAGCGGGATGGCCCGCAGCTGGATGACCCCGCCGCTGCCCTCGGCCTCGGTCTCGCGCGGGGCCCAGCCGCTGGCGAGTTTGACCAGGGCCTCGTCCACCGGGCCGCGGGAGGGCGCGAGTTCGGAGGTGATGGTGCCCAGGTGCTGGCCGACCAGGTCGGAGGCGAGGCCGAGCCGGTGGTAGGCGGAGAGCGCGTTCGGGGACGCGTACGTCACCACGCCCTCGGCGTCGAGCCTGATCAGGCCGTCGCCCACGCGCGGGGAGGCGTCCATGTCGACCTGCTGCCCGGGGAACGGGAAGGAGCCCGCCGCGATCATCTGGGCCAGGTCGGAGGCGGACTGGAGGTAGGTGAGCTCCAGCCGGCTGGGTGTACGCACAGTGAGCAGGTTGGTATTGCGCGCGATCACTCCGAGGACCCTGCCCTCGCGGCGCACGGGGATCGACTCGACGCGGACCGGCACCTCCTCGCGCCACTCCGGGTCTCCCTCGCGCACGATGCGGCCCTCGTCGAGCGCGGCGTCGAGCAGCGGGCGGCGGCCGCGCGGGACCAGATGGCCGACCATGTCGTCCTGGTACGAGGTGGGGCCGGTGTTCGGGCGCATCTGCGCGACCGAGACGTACCGGCTGCCGTCGAGGGTGGGAACCCACAGCACGAGGTCGGCGAAGGAGAGGTCGGAGAGCAGCTGCCACTCCGAGACCAGCAGGTGGAGCCACTCCAGGTCGGTTTCACTGAGAGCGGTGTGCTGGCGTACGAGGTCGTTCATGGAGGGCACGTGGCGAGCGTACCCCGGGTACGGGCCATGACTTTCCTCAGCGCAATCCTTCGGAGTATCCAGGAGACCCCCCTTCCGCGTAGGCTTGGAGGAAGTGACGGGAACACGGGTCTCGTCATTGGATGGACAGAACAGATTGGTCTAGTCCACAATTGCATCAAAGCTTCCGCCCTCCCCGCACAGGAGGACGGATCGAGGTAAGCCGCGCGCTCTGCCCTGACCGCGCGTCACCTCCCACCGGCCGTCGGGCACCGCACACCCGTCGACCGTAAGTACTCCGGGCTACGGTGCCGGGCGGGCTGAGGGTCCCGTTCGGCACCGTGGCCCAGAGGAACGTGCGCATCCAGCGGGCCGTGCGCCCTCGGAGGGCGGCCCCACTGCGGCCAGGCCCCCGTCGCCGGCTCCGCCACCGCTTCCAGTTCCTCCCCCGCCCCGCGCCGTCGCGCGCCCGCCGGGACGTCCCCCCGCAGCCCCGCTCCGGCGCCCACGCGCGCCCGTACCGCCCCACGCGTCCGCATCCCGCGAAAGGGGGTGGGCCTCGGCATCAAGGGGGCACAGGGGGCCCTCTGGGCGGCGTACGCGGGCCACCCACCGGACACCGGGGGGATCGGCGTACCGGAGCACGCGGGCGGGGCCGCCTTCACGGGAGGCCGGAGCGGCGGATCCGGACCACCATGGAGTGTGCGAAGACCCCGGCAACGGGGCCCCGCCTCTGCTAGATTGGTCTATACCACATCGTCACACTCCAGATCGGCAGGCCCCGCGTGGAAGTTGTCATCGTCCCGGACGCCAAGGCAGGCGGCGAGCTCATCGCGGAGGCCATGGCCGCCCTGGTCCGCCGCAAGCCCGACGCCCTGCTCGGCGTGGCGACCGGCTCTACCCCGCTGCCCATCTACGAGGCGCTCGCCGCCAAGGTCAAGGCCGGACAGGTCGACGCCTCCAAGGCCCGGGTCTGCCAGCTCGACGAGTACGTCGGCCTGCCGGCCGGGCACCCGGAGTCCTACCGCGCGGTCGTCCTGCGCGAGGTCGTGGAGCCGCTGGGCCTGTCCGAGGCCTCCTTCATGGGCCCCGACGGCTCGGCCGAGGACATCGTCGGCGCCTGCGACGCCTACGACCGCGCCCTCGCCGCGGCCGGCGGCGTGGACCTCCAGCTCCTGGGCATCGGCACGGACGGGCACATCGGCTTCAACGAGCCCTGCTCCTCCCTCGCCTCCCGCACCCGCATCAAGACGCTGACGGAGCAGACCCGCGTGGACAACGCGCGCTTCTTCGACAACGACATCGAGCAGGTGCCCCACCACGTCATCACCCAGGGCATCGGCACCATCCTCGATGCCCGCCACCTGGTCCTGCTGGCCACCGGCGAGGGCAAGGCCGAGGCCGTCGCGCAGACCGTCGAGGGCCCGCTGTCCGCCCTCGTACCGGCCTCCGCGCTCCAGCTGCACCGCCACGCCACGGTGATCGTGGACGAGGCCGCCGCGTCGAAGCTGAAGCTGGCGGACTACTTCCGCCACACCTACGCCAACAAGCCGGCCTGGCAGGGTCTGTAGACACGTAGAGCGGTGATACGGCGAAGGCCGGGCCTCCTCTGGGAGGCCCGGCCTTCGCCGTATGGCCGTGTCGCCGTTTCGCCCGCCGGAAGCGGCGGAGCCGGGCACCCCCGTGACGGGTGCCCGGCTCCGGTCCGTGCGGCCGGCGGTCGCCTCTCGCGCTAGACCCCCGCGATGATCTCGGCGGCAGCCCTTCCGCACACCCGGGCGGCCCCGTGCGTCGCGATGTGCAGCGCACCCCGCGGCTCGGCCCGCGGCAGGCCCATCTCGACCACGATCGTCTTCGGCCGCGCCGCGACGAGCGCGTCCAGCGCCTCGGTCATCCAGGGGTGCCGGTGCGCGTCGCGGACCACCGCGACGACGGTGCGGTTCCCCGCGGCGGCCAGGACGTCGGCGGCGGTCGAACCCTGCGGGAACACGCCCGACTCGGTGCCCGGGATCAGCGCGGACACTTCCCCGGCCACCCCCCACGGGGTCTCGTCGCCGACCGCGATGTTCGCGACGGGGGTGAGCGTGGCGATGTACGGGGCGTTCACCGGGGCGGCCGCCTTGGGCGAGCCCGTCACGACCACCGCGCGGCGGGCCGCCGCCAGTCCGATGCCGGGCGCGCTGCTCCCCTCCGGCCGCGCGCCCTGACGGACCTGACGGGTCCACTCGGCCAGCGAACGGACGCGGGCGGCGGCCTCGGCGAGCCGCTCCTCGGGGAGCGCACCCTCGCGGACGGCCGCGACCAGCGCGTCGCGCAGCCTCAGCACGGTGCCCTCGTCGGCGAGCCCGCCGCCGACGCAGATGGCGTCGGCGCCGGCCGCGATGGCCAGCACCGAGCCGCGCTCGATGCCGTACGTCCCGGCGATGGCGTTCATCTCCATGCCGTCGGTGACGATCAGGCCCTCGTAGCCGAGCTCCTTGCGCAGCAGACCGGTCAGGATCTGCGGGCTGAGGGTGGCCGGGCGGGTCGGGTCCAGGGCGGGCACCAGGATGTGGGCGCTCATGACGGCCTTGGTGCCGGCCTCGATGGCGGCCCGGAACGGTACGAGTTCCCGCGCGGCCAGGGTTTCGAGGTCCACGTCGATGCGCGGCAGCGCGTGGTGCGAGTCGACGTTGGTGTCGCCGTGGCCCGGGAAGTGCTTGGTGCAGGCGGCGACGCCGGCGGCCTGGAGGCCCTCGACGTACGCGGCGGTGTGCCGGGCGGCGAGGTGGGTGTCGGCGCCGAAGGACCGTACGCCGATGACCGGGTTGTCCGGGTTGGAGTTCACGTCCGCGGACGGGGCCCAGTTGAGGTTGACCCCGCACTCGGCGAGCCGGCGGCCCAGCTCGCGGGCCACGTCGCGGGTCAGGTCCACGTCGTCCACGGCGCCGAGGGCCAGGTTGCCGGGGAAGGAGGAGCCGCCCCGGACCTCCAGACGGGTGACGTCGCCGCCCTCCTCGTCGATGGCGACGAGCACGTCGTCGCGCTCCCTGCGCAGCTGCGCGGTCAGCGCGGCGAGCTGCTCGGGCGAGGTGATGTTGCGGCCGAAGAGGCCGACGGCGGTGAGGCCTTCGGCGACCTGGCGGAGCAGCCAGGCGGGGGCGGTGGTGCCCTCGAAGCCGGGCTGGAGGACCGCCAGGGCGTCCCGGGTCAGGGTGTCTGTGCGGTGCGCAAGGACAGTCATGGGCCGTTATCCCTTCACGGCGCCGGCGGTCATGCCGCCGACGGCCTTGCGCTGGAGGAAGACGAAGATGAGCAGCACCGGGACCGCGAAGAGCGAGGAAGCGGCCATGGTGGCGCCCCAGTCGTTGCCGAAGGCCGTCTGGAACTGGGTCAGCCACAGCGGCAGGGTCTGCGCGGTCTTCTCCTTGTGCAGGATCAGGACCATCGCGAACTCGTTCCAGGCCGTGATGAAGCCGAAGAGCGAGGTGGACATCAGGCCGGGGGCCAGCAGCGGGAAGATCACCTTGCGGAAGGCCTGGCCGCGGGTGCAGCCGTCGATCTGGGCGGCTTCCTCCAGGGTCACCGGGACCGCGGCGATGAAGCCGCGCAGGGTCCAGATGGTGAAGGGCAGGACCATCACGAAGTAGATCGCGGTCAGCACGCCGAGGTTGTTCAGCATCTCGGCGTCGCGGACGATCATGTACATCGCGATGACCATGACCTCCCAGGGCGCCATCTGAGCCAGCATCACGGCGAGTACGAGGCCCTTGCGGCCCTTGAACTTCATCCGGGCGATGGCGAAGCTCGCGGCGAGGGCGACGAGCAGGGCCAGCGCGACGGCTCCGACGGTGACGATCAGGCTGTTCGTGACGTAGGTCCAGAACAGGTCGACGCCGGTGGCCTTGGTGAAGTTGTCCAGCGTCGGGGTGAAGACGAAGACGGGGTCCTTGGAGAGGATCTCGCTGGACGGCTTGAGCGCCGAGGAGAACATCCAGTAGACGGGGAAGATGAAGAGGAGGGCCAGGAGCAGGGCGCCGATGTTCTTGGCGACGGCACCGGGGCGGATCGGCCGGCGGTTGCGCACCTGTGCGGGCTTCACGGACGGCGCGGGGTTCGCGGACGGCGCGGGCTTCGGGGCGGTGGTGGTGGTCACTGCTCCTCCTCCTGCTTCAGGATCAGACGGAAGTAGAAGGACATGACGATCACGAGCATCAGGATCGTCAGGACGGAGATCGCCGCGGCCAGACCGTAGTGGAACTGGCTCTGGCCCTCGACGTAGGCGAAGACGGGCAGGATCTCGGAGCCCCGGTCGGGACCGCCGGCCTTCATCGCGTACACCTGGGTGAAGGCCTTGAAGACCCAGATCACCTCGAGGAACGTGGTGACGAGGAAGAACGACTTGAGGTTCGGGAAGACGACCTTCCAGAAGGTCTGCCAGCCGTTGGCGCCGTCCATCCGGGCCGCCTCGTACAGCTCGCCGCTGACGGTGGTCAGTCCGGCGTACATGTTGAGGGCGACGAAGGGGATCGAGCCCCAGACCACCAGGACCGTCACGATCACGAGGGTGGCGAAGCCGGTCTCGAACCAGTTGTGCTGGTCGTAGCCGGAGAAGCCGAGCGTGCGCATCAGCCAGTTCATGACGCCGAACTGCTCGTCGAACAGCCACTGGAAGACGGTCACGGAGGCGACGATCGGCATGGCCCAGGCCATCACCAGCGCCATCGACAGGACCAGGCGCATCCACTTGCCGAGCTTGTTCAGCAGGATGCCGATGAGGCTGCCGAGGATCATGATCAGCGCGACGTTGGCCGCGGTGAAGGCGAAGCTTCGGGCGACGACGGTCCAGAACTGCGAGTCGCCCAGCAGCTGGGTGTAGTTGTCCAGACCGGTGAACGGCGACTTCCGCTGGATGAACTCGATCTTGTCGACCTTCTGGAACGACAGGATGATGTTCTTGATCAGCGGATACAGCAGCAGGCCCGCCATGCTGAGCACGGCCGGCCCGACGAGGAGGTAGGGCCACCACCCTGCCGGGAGCGACTTTCTGCCCCCGCGAGGAGACGTGGACGCTGCCCCGGCTCCGGCGGGCGGCGGCGTCTTGGCCACCCCGACGGACTTCTGTGGTGCGTCCTGTGGAGCGGAGGTCGCCGCTCCCTGGGAGTGCACGGTCATGTCTGGCTTCCTCGCGGTTGACTGTGGCGACCCGCACCCGCTTCCCCGCTCGGAGCAGGCGGCGCTTACTTCTGTCAATGCGCGACCGGGGGCGCGGCGGGCGCTCAGGGCGCCCGCCGCACCCCCCGGTGCGATCACTACTGGTACTGCGGTACCGCGGTACCGCAAGTGGTGCCGGGTGTTACTTGTTGATGCGGTTCGCGATCTCGGCGTCCGCGTCCGCGCCGGCCTTCGCCGGGTCGGTGCCGTTCAGGACCTTGGTCATGAAGTCCTTGATCGGGTTCGGCTCGGTCTCGACGTTCGCCCAGCCCGCGGTCACCGGGGTGATCTTGCCGTTGGCGCCGGCCTTGGCCATGGCCTCGGCGAAGGAGCCCGCCGGCGGGGCGAAGTTCGCGCCCACCTGGTTCGGGAGCAGCGCGCCCTTGGTCTCGGCGGCGTACTTGGTCATCTGGTCCTTGCCTGCGGCGAGGGCCAGCCACTCCTTGGCGAGGTCCTTGTTCTTGGAGCGCTCGGCGATCGCCAGGTTCGAGCCACCGAGGAAGACGGTGCCCGGCTTGTCGGCGGTCTTGCCCGGGATCGGGAAGTAACCGAAGTCGGCTTCCTTGCCCGCGTCCTTCAGCGCCTTCTCCGCGCCGCCGGCCTCCCAGCCGAGACCGATCCAGGACGAGACGCCGCCCTTGGGAACGATGTCGACGGACTGCTGCGGGGTCGCCTCGTCCTTGTCCTTCGGGGCGGTGGAGAAGGACTGGAGCTTCTTGTAGAAGTCCATCGCGGAAGCGGCCTGGGGGGTGGCGAGGCCACCCTTCCACTTGGCGCCGTCCTTGGTGGCGAGGTCGCCGCCCTCGTCCCAGACGAAGCCCGCGAGGACGTACCAGCTCTGGCCGGGCAGGTAGATCGGCTGCGACTTCGGGTCGGCCGCCTTCAGCTTCTCCAGACCGGCGACCCACTCGTCGCGGGTGGTCGGCGGGGTGACGCCGGCCTTCGCGTAGGCCTTCTTGTCGTAGATGACGACGCGGTTGGCCGCGTACCACGGAGCCGAGTAGAGCTTGCCGTCGATCTCGGCCGAGGCCAGCATGCCCTTCGCCCAGGCGTCCGCTCCGAGCTTCGCCTTGTCCTTGGTCAGCTCGGCGAGGCCGCCCGTGACCGCGTAACCGGCGGTCTGGGTGTTGCCGAGCTCCAGGACGTCCGGCGGGGTGTCCTCGGAGAGGGCCGTCGTGACCTTCTCCTGGATGCCCTTCCACTGCTGCGTCTCGACCTTGACCGTGACACCGGGGTGCTTGGCCGAGAACTCGGCGTTGACCGCATCGATCCAGGCCTTCGGCGCGGAGCCGTCCATCACCCAGACGGTGATCTCCTTGGGGCCGTCGGCCTTGGCCTTACCGTCGCCGCCGTTGCCGCACGCCGCGACTCCGGCCATCATGCCAACGACACTGACCGCCACGATGAGCTTGCGCTTCACGCCACCCTCCTCAGGGATGCTGCCTGCAACTTCCCTTGCCCGCCGCGGTGACTCAAAAAGCACCAAGTACTGCCCGTGGGGCCGGGATCTGATCCATATTGGTGTAGACCAGTAGCTGGAGCTTGGCCTAGACCTTTAGGGGTGTCAAGGGTCTAATGAGCGGGTGCTCGGTCCGTTATCGGACCGACACCTGGGGGAGGGAGGAGGCCTGCCCTCCCTCCCGTGTCACGATGTGACCGCACATATCGGAGGAGCCGGTGACGGCAACGAAACTGGAGTCGGGAAGGCGGGCGGCGATGGCCACCGAAGGGGCGATCACGGAGCCGGACAGCGGGGCGGCCACCCGCACGGCACGCGTGCCCAAGTACTACCGGCTCAAGCGCCACTTGCTCGATATGACCGAAACCCTTCCACCGGGCACACCGGTGCCGCCCGAGCGCACGCTGGCGGCCGAGTTCGACACCTCCCGCACCACGGTGCGACAGGCTCTCCAGGAGCTCGTCGTCGAGGGACGGCTGGAGCGGATCCAGGGCAAGGGCACCTTCGTCGCCAAGCCGAAGGTCTCCCAGCCGCTCCAACTCTCCTCGTACACCGAGGACATGAGGGCCCAGGGCCTGGAACCCACCTCCCAGCTCCTGGACATCGGCTACGTGACGGCCGACGACACCCTCGCCGGCCTCCTCAAGATCGCCACCGGCGGCCGGGTCCTGCGCATCGAACGCCTCCGCCTGGCCAGCGGAGAGCCGATGGCCATCGAGACCACGCACCTGTCCGCCAAGCGCTTCCCCGCGCTGCGCCGTTCGCTGGTCAAGTACACCTCCCTCTACACCGCCCTCGCCGAGGTGTACGACGTGCGCCTCGCCGAAGCGGAGGAGACCATCGAGACCTCGCTGGCCACCCCGCGCGAGGCCGGACTGCTCGGCACCGACGTCGGACTGCCGATGCTGCTGCTTTCCCGCCATTCGCTGGACACCGACGGGGAGCCCGTCGAGTGGGTGCGTTCCGTATACCGCGGCGATCGTTACAAGTTCGTCGCCCGACTCCAGCGCCCCGCCGTCTGAATCTTGTAGTTGACTCTCGTTCCGCTATACGGACGGGGGGTTACGTCCAGCGGGCGGTCCCCCGTAGATTCCCTGCGCCATTACGCAGATGATCAACGAGGGGACGACGGATCATGACGGAACCAGGACCGGAAGCAACACCGGCCGAAGCAACACGGGCCGTACGGGACGCGGCGAGTCCGGGCATCACGCCGGGCTCGCCTTCTCCATCAGGGGGCATGTCCCCCAAAGCCGTGGCCGCGTGGGTGCTCGTCGGCCTCGTGGGGGCCATCGGCTGGGGCGTGCTGGCGCTCTCGCGCGGCGAGGAGATCTCGGCCGCCTGGCTGCTCGCCGCCGCACTGGGTTCGTACGCGATCGGCTACCGCTTCTACGCGCGCTTCATCGCGAACCGCGTCCTGAAGGTGGACAAGACCCGCGCCACCCCGGCCGAACGCCTTGACAACGGTGTCGACTTCCACCCGACCGACCGACGCGTGCTTTTCGGCCATCACTTCGCCGCCATCGCCGGCGCCGGACCGCTCGTGGGTCCCGTACTCGCCTCGCAGATGGGCTACCTGCCCGGCACCATCTGGATCGTCGTCGGCGTGATCTTCGCGGGCGCCGTCCAGGACATGGTCACGCTCTTCTTCTCCACCCGGCGCAACGGCCGTTCGCTCGGCCAGATGGCCCGGGACGAGATCGGCCCGGTCGGCGGCGCCGCCGCGCTGGTCGGCGTCTTCGCCATCATGATCATCCTGCTGGCCGTACTGGCCCTGGTCATCGTCAACGCGCTGGCGCACTCCCCGTGGGGCGTCTTCTCCATCGGCATGACCATCCCGATCGCCCTCTTCATGGGCTTCTACCTGCGCGTCCTGCGCCCGGGCAAGGTCACCGAGGTCTCCGTCGTCGGTGTCGCGCTGCTGCTGCTCGCCATCGTCGCGGGCGGCTGGGTCGCCGAGTCCTCGCTGGCGGACACCTTCACCCTGGAGAAGGAGACGCTGGTCATCTGGATGGTCGCCTACGGCTTCGTGGCGTCCGTCCTGCCGGTGTGGATGCTGCTCGCCCCGCGCGACTACCTCTCCACCTTCATGAAGGTGGGCACCATCGGGCTGCTCGCCGTGGGCGTGGTCATCGCCATGCCGACGCTGAAGATGCCCGCGGTCACCGACTTCGCCTCGCGCGGCGACGGCCCCGTCTTCGCCGGGTCGATGTTCCCGTTCGTCTTCATCACCATCGCCTGCGGAGCCCTGTCCGGCTTCCACTCCCTGGTCTCCTCGGGCACCACCCCGAAGATGATCCAGAAGGAGACCCAGGTCAGGGTCATCGGCTACGGCGCGATGCTGACCGAGTCCTTCGTCGCCATCATGGCGATCATCGCGGCCTGCATCATCGACCCGGGCCTGTACTTCGCCATCAACTCCCCCGGCGGCGTCGTCGGCGCCACCGTCGAGACGGCCTCGCAGGCCGTGACGAACTTCGGCTTCGCCATCTCCCCCGAGGCCCTCACCCAGGCCGCGAAGGACGTGGAGGAAACCAGCCTGCTGTCCCGTACGGGCGGCGCGCCGACCTTCGCCCTCGGCATGTCGGAGATCTTCTCCGCCGTGATCGGCGGCACCGCGATGAAGGCCTTCTGGTACCACTTCGCGATCATGTTCGAGGCCCTGTTCATCCTGACCACGGTCGACGCGGGCACCCGCGTGGGCCGGTTCATGCTCCAGGACACCCTCGGCAACGTGCACAAGTCCTTCAAGGACGTCAGCTGGAAGCCGGGCGTCTGGTTCGCCAGCGCGATCGTCGTCGGCGGCTGGGGCTACTTCCTGTGGGTCGGCGTCAAGGACCCGCTGGGCGGCATCAACCAGCTCTTCCCGCTGTTCGGCATCGCGAACCAGCTCCTCGCGGCGGTCGCCCTGGCCGTCTGCACCACCCTGCTGATCAAGTCGGGCCGGCTCAAGTGGGCCTGGGTGACGGGCGTTCCGCTGGCCTGGGACCTGGCCGTCACGCTCACCGCCAGCTACCAGAAGATCTTCTCCGACAACCCGAAGATCGGCTTCTTCGCGCAGCGGGACGTCTACCAGGACGGCATCGACGCGGGCAAGGTCCTCAAGCCCGCCAAGAACATGGACGAGATGCACACCGTGGTCACCAACGCCACGGTGGACGGCGTCCTGTCGGTGTTCTTCGCCCTGCTGATCATCATCGTGCTCGTGGACGCGGCCCGGACCTGCTTCAAGGCCATCCGCAAGCCCGAGTCCGTCACCCTGGTCGAGGTCCCGTGGACCGAGTCCAAGCTCGTCGCCCCGGCCGGGCTCATCCCGACCGCCGAGGAGCGCGCGGAGCTCGCCGCTGCCGGCCTCGACTCGGGCGGCGGCCGGGTGGAGGAGTCCGTGCGGGAACCCGCGTGACGCGCCTGCGCCACGTGCTGGGCCGGGCCCGGTACTTCGTACGGGAGTTCTCGGGCGAGGCGGCCTACGACCGCTACGTCGCCCATGCCCGTACGCACGACCCCGACGCCGAGGTCCAGTCGCGCCGGGACTTCGAGCGGGCCCGTACGGACGCCCGCGAGGGCGATCCGCGCGAAGGGTTCCGCTGCTGCTGAACCGGTCGGCTCCGAGGGCCGCCGCTTTCCGTCCACCCGACGGAACGCGGCGGCCCCTCGTCTTGCCCTGGCGCACACTCGGAGCCATGGACATCATCATCAGGACGGCGGCGCCCGCCGAATACGAAGAGCTCGGCGAGATCACCGCCCGGGCCTACCTCGACGACGGACTGCTGCACTTCTCCGAGGACGACCCCTACCTGAGCCGGCTGCGCGATGTCGCCGGCCGGGCCCCCGACGGCGAGGTGCTCGTCGCGGAGTACGAGGGCACGCTGCTCGGCGGTGTGACCTTCGCCCCTCCCGGCAGCCCGCTGTGCGATATCGCCGGCCCCGGCGAGGCGGAGTTCCGGATGCTGGCCGTCTCCCCGGCGGCGCGCGGACGCGGCGCGGGCGAGGCCCTCGTACGGGCCTGCGTGAGCCGCGCCCGGGAGCTGGAGGGCGTGGGCCACCTGGTGCTGTCGACCACGGAGAAGATGCTCGGGGCGCACCGGATCTACGACCGGCTGGGCTTCGTACGGACGCCGGAGCGGGACTGGTACCCGGTTCCGGGCCTCCCCCTGCTCACCTACCGACTGGAGCTCTAGGGCCTACCCCCGACGAGGGAGCGACACAACATGTGGGGGCTACCGCAAGCACCGGCCCCCACATGTATGCTCATGCTCGCTGTCGTCGCAGGGGAATCCGGTGAGAATCCGGAACTGTCCCGCAACGGTATGAAATGCACCGATCCGCTCGGCGCATCCGCAAGTCCGAGGACCTGTCGACAGTGCGCCCGGCTCGACCGAACCGGGTGCAGACACGTCCGGGCCTCGCGGTTGGGCCGGTGGACGCCACGTGGCACACGCGCACGGCCCTGCCAGGCACGCGCTCCCCCACGTGCGCCCCCTCGCGCCCCGCACCAACGGTGTTCCCGGAGCCGAGCGAGGGAGAGCTCCCCCCGTGACCATCGCGCCTTCCGCACCGCGCGCCGAGTCCGACCCGTCCGCCTATGAGGGTCCGGGGGCCGCGCTCCTGCGCACGCTCACCGAGCTGACCGCAGACCTGCCCGACACCGACCCCGGCCGGGTCGCCGCCACCGCGCTGCGCGGCCGCAGCGCCGCCGCCGACGAGGCGGAGCTGCGTACGCTCGCCACCGAGGCCGCCGCCGGGCTGATCTCCGAGGACCCGGCCTACTCCCGCCTCGCCGCCCGCCTGTTGACGCTGGCCGTGCGCGACGAGGCCGCCGGCCAGGGCTCCACCTCCTTCTCCGGCTCCGTCGAGGTCGGCCACCGCGAGGGGCTGATCGCCGACCGCACCGCGGACTTCGTACGCCTGCACGCGAAGCGGCTCGACGCCCTGGTCGGGCACGCGCTCGCCGAGGGCGCCGACGACCGCTTCGGCTTCTTCGGCCTGCGCACCCTGCACAGCCGCTACCTGCTGCGCCACCCGATCACCCGCCAGGTCATCGAGACCCCGCAGTACTTCATGCTGCGCGTGGCCTGCGGCCTCGCGGAGGACGAGTCGGTCCAGGCCGTCGAGGAAGTGGCCTCGCTCTACCGGCTGATGAGCCGCCTCGACTACCTGCCCTCCTCCCCCACCCTCTTCAACTCCGGCACCCGGCACCCGCAGATGTCCTCCTGCTACCTGCTGGACTCCCCGCTGGACGAGCTCGACTCGATCTACGACCGCTACCACCAGGTCGCGCGCCTGTCCAAGCACGCCGGCGGCATCGGCCTCTCGTACTCCCGCATCCGCGCCCGCGGTTCGCTGATCCGCGGTACCAACGGCCACTCCAACGGCATCGTGCCGTTCCTGAAGACCCTCGACGCCTCCGTCGCCGCCGTGAACCAGGGCGGCCGCCGCAAGGGCGCCGCCGCCGTCTACCTGGAGACCTGGCACGCGGACATCGAGGAGTTCCTGGAGCTCCGCGACAACACCGGCGAGGACCAGCGCCGTACGCACAACCTGAACCTGGCCCACTGGGTGCCGGACGAGTTCATGCGCCGCGTGAACGCCGACGCCGACTGGTCGCTGTTCTCCCCGGCCGACGTCCCCGAGCTGGTCGACCTGTGGGGCGACGAGTTCGACGCCGCCTACCGCAAGGCCGAGGCCTCGGGCCTGGCCCGCAAGACCATGCCCGCCCGCGACCTGTACGGCCGGATGATGCGCACCCTCGCGCAGACCGGCCAGGGCTGGATGACCTTCAAGGACGCCTCCAACCGCACGGCGAACCAGACCGCCGAGCCGGGCACCGTCGTCCACTCCTCGAACCTCTGCACCGAGATCATCGAGGTCACCAACGACGGCGAGACGGCCGTCTGCAACCTCGGCTCGGTCAACCTGGGCGCCTTCGTCGTGGACGGGGAGATCGACTGGGAGCGCCTGGACGAGACCGTCCGCACCGCGGTCACCTTCCTCGACCGCGTCGTGGACATCAACTTCTACCCGACCGAGCAGGCGGGCCGCTCCAACGCCCGCTGGCGTCCGGTGGGCCTGGGCGCGATGGGCCTCCAGGACGTCTTCTTCCAGCTGAAGCTGCCCTTCGACTCCCCCGAGGCGAAGGCCCTGTCCACCAAGCTCTCCGAGCGCATCATGCTCGCGGCGTACGAGGCCTCGTGCGACCTGGCCGAGCGCAGCGGCCCGCTCCCCGCCTGGGAGCAGACCCGCACCGCCCGCGGCGTCCTGCACCCCGACCACTACGCGGTCGAGCTGAACTGGCCGGAGCGCTGGGACGCGCTGCGCGCCCGGGTCGCGAAGACCGGCATGCGCAACTCGCTGCTCCTCGCGATCGCCCCGACGGCGACCATCGCCTCCATCGCGGGCGTCTACGAGTGCATCGAGCCGCAGGTCTCCAACCTCTTCAAGCGCGAGACCCTGAGCGGGGAGTTCCTCCAGGTCAACGGCTACCTGGTGCAGGAGCTCAAGCGGCTCGGCGTCTGGGACGCCCAGACCCGCGAGGCGCTGCGCGAGTCCTCCGGCTCGGTCCAGGGCTTCGGCTGGATCCCGGCGGAGGTGCGCGACCTGTACCGCACGGCGTGGGAGATCCCGCAGCGCGCACTGATCGACATGGCGGCGGCCCGTACGCCCTTCCTCGACCAGTCGCAGTCGCTGAACCTGTTCCTGGAGACGCCCACCATCGGCAAGCTCAGCTCGATGTACGCGTACGCCTGGAAGCAGGGCCTGAAGACCACGTACTACCTGCGCTCCCGCCCCGCGACGAAGATCGCCCGCGCCGCCTCCGGCAGCACGGTCCCGGCGGCCGCCACCCCGCTCCCGCAGGCCGTCGACGCCGACGCGCTGGCCTGCTCCCTTGAAAACCCCGAGTCCTGCGAGGCCTGCCAGTAATGAGCTCCACCAACAAGAACCTGCTCGACCCGGGCTTCGAACTGACCCTCCGCCCCATGCGCTACCCGGACTTCTACGAGCGCTACCGGGACGCGATCAAGAACACCTGGACCGTCGAGGAGGTCGACCTCCACTCGGACGTCGCGGACCTCGCGAAGCTGACCCCGTCCGAGCAGCACATGATCGGCCGGCTGGTCGCGTTCTTCGCGACGGGCGACTCGATCGTCTCGAACAACCTGGTCCTCACCCTCTACAAGCACATCAACTCCCCGGAGGCGCGCCTGTACCTGTCGCGCCAGCTCTTCGAGGAGGCCGTGCACGTCCAGTTCTATCTGACGCTGCTCGACACCTACCTGCCCGACCCGGACGACCGCGCGGCCGCCTTCGACGCGGTCGAGGAGATCCCCTCGATCCGCGAGAAGGCGCAGTTCTGCTTCCGCTGGATGGACTCGGTCGAGAAGATCGACCGCCTGGAGACGGCCGCCGACCGCCGCCGCTTCCTGCTGAACCTGATCTGCTTCGCCGCGTGCATCGAGGGCCTGTTCTTCTACGGCGCCTTCGCGTACGTGTACTGGTTCCGCTCGCGCGGCCTGCTGCACGGCCTGGCGACAGGGACGAACTGGGTCTTCCGGGACGAAACCATGCACATGAACTTCGCGTTCGAGGTCGTGGACACCGTCCGCAAGGAGGAGCCGGAGCTCTTCGACGACGCTCTCCAGCAGCAGGTCGTCGACATGCTGAAGGAGGCCGTGGAGGCGGAGCTGCAGTTCGGCCGCGACCTGTGCGGCGACGGCCTGCCGGGCATGAACACCGAGTCGATGCGCGAGTACCTGGAGTGCGTCGCGGACCAGCGCCTGGTGCGCCTGGGCTTCCCGCCCATCTACGGCTCGCAGAACCCGTTCTCCTTCATGGAGCTCCAGGGCGTCCAGGAGCTGACGAACTTCTTCGAGCGCCGCCCGTCGGCCTACCAGGTCGCGGTCGAGGGCACGGTCGACCTGGACGAGGACTTCTAGGGCTTCGTACTGCCTTGCCAGCGTCCCCGCCCATGGGGAGATCAACCTGGGTGACCAGGATTCGGGCGGGGGCGCTCTGCTGTTCGCGGCGGCGGTCCGTTCCTCGCCTACGCGCTGCTCGTGCCGGTGACACTGGCCGTCACCTCCGCGCTGCTGTCCTGGGTCCTGTGCCTGCTCGCGGCAGCCGTACTGGCCGCGTCCGTACGGCTGCTGATCCGCCGGAAGGAGGACCGGGCCCATCAGCACCCCGGCTGGAGCGTGACGGCGACACGGGATCCGGAACTCGGCTGACCGCAGCCCGGCCGGCCCTGCGCCCGGCGGCCGCTCGGATCTGGCGGTCGATGCGGCGCTCGCGCAGGGCTCCGTAGAGGGCCGGGGCCAGGAGGAGGGCGGCGAGGGCGAGGACGGCGAGGTAGTCGAGGAATGTGTTCATGACTCCACTCTCGCCAGGACGGCCGAAACCCGACAGTGGCAGGACTGTCATGGAAGAGCGAATTACTGCCACACTTGCTGGCACACTGGACGCATGCTGAAGCCTTCCTCCCTCAACAACGTGGCCGTGGCCGTGGTGAACGGGGTCACCCCCTTCGAGATGGGCATCTTCTGCGAGGTCTTCGGGATCGACCGCAGCGCCATGGGCCTGCCGACCTACGATTTCGCCGTCTGCGCGATGGAGGGCAATCCCGTCACCGTGGGCGACGGCCACTACAGCCTCACCCTCCCGTACGGACCCGACCGGCTGGAGGAGGCGGACCTGATCTGCCTCCCCGCCGACCGCCAGGCCCCCACCCGCGCGTACCCGGAGCCGCTGCTGGAGTCCCTGCGGCGGGCCGTGGACCGCGGGGCGCGCGTACTGAGCGTGTGCAGCGGGGCCTTCATGCTAGGCGCGGCCGGGCTGCTGGACGACCGGCGCTGCACCACGCACTGGATGCACGCCCCGGCCCTGGCGCGCCGCTTCCCGCGGGCCAGGGTCGACCCGGACGTGCTCTACGTGGACGAGGGCCCGGTGATCACCTCGGCCGGCACCGCCTCCGGGATCGACGCCTGCCTGCACCTCGTGCGGCAGGAGCAGGGCGCCGAGGTGGCCAACACCATCGCCCGGCGGATGGTCGTACCGCCGCACCGGGACGGCGGGCAGGCCCAGTACATCCAGCGCCCGCTGCCGCGCACCTCCTGCGACACGGTGGGCGAGGTGATCGGCTGGATGGGCCGCCACCTGGAGGAGGAGATCACGGTCGAGCAGCTGGCGGAGCGGGCCCACATGTCCGCGCGGACCTTCGCCCGCCGCTTCCTGCAGGAGACCGGCACCACCCCGTACCAGTGGGTACTGCGCCAGCGGGTCCTGCTGGCGCAGGAGCTGCTGGAGTCCACCGACGAGACGGTGGACGCCATCGCGGGCCGCTGCGGCTTCGGCACCGCCGCGGCCCTGCGCCACCACTTCCTGCGGACGCTGAACACCACCCCGAACGCCTTCCGGCGCACCTTCCGGGGCCCGGCAGCGGCGGCCTGACGGGCTACCGGCCGCCCACCCGGTGGAGAACTCCCCGACCTTGATCATTCTCGATAAGGTCTGGAGGTTCTGACTACACAGGGGGCTCTCATGACGCGCCGCGGCGACATCGGCTGGGACTAGGCCGTCTCCTTCGGACCTTGCCCGCCACTCACACGAAAGGCGCCCCGCTCCTGACCGGAGCGGGGCGCCTTTCGCCTGCGCGAGCGGGGGCTACGCGTTCGGAACGGTCTCGTACCGGGCGGTGCCCTCTTCCATCTGGCGCAGCGCGTCCTTGCGGTCCCGCTTCGAGAGCCGGTCGATGTACAGGTAGCCGTACAGGTGGTCGGTCTCGTGCTGCAGGCAGCGCGCGAAGTAGCCGGTGCCCCGCACCTTGATCGGGTTGCCCTGCGCGTCCTGGCCGGTCACCTCGGCGTAGTCCGGGCGGGCCAGCGAGGCGTAGGCGGTCGGGACCGACAGGCAGCCCTCGTTCGAGTCGTCCAGGATCCGGGCGCCGGCCGGCAGCTCGACGAGCTTCGGGTTGATCACCACGCCCGTGTGACGGTTGCCGTCGTCGTCCGGGCAGTCGTAGACGAAGACCTTGGCGTCGACGCCGATCTGGTTCGCGGCGAGGCCCACGCCCTCGGCGGCCTTCTGGCTGGCGAACATGTCGTCGATCAGCTGCGCCAGCTCGTCGCCGAACTCGGTGACGTCCTTGCACTCCCGGTGCAGGACCGGGTTGCCGACCACCGTGATGGGGCGGGCCGTGCCGCGCTCGCGGTGGGCGAGCTCGCGCGCCTCACAGTCCTCGGTGTCCACGACGTACCCGTCGTTCACCTCGCCGGCCACACCGACCTCGACAACGTCGTTCTCCTGCTGCGCCATGTCCGCCGTACGCCTTCCGTAAGTCCACCAGTCACCGATGTGCCGGTACAGACTACGGCCCCGGCTCAGCAGACCTCTTCGAGATCCCGCCACTCCCGGGTGTCCGGACTGTCCGCGACCCAGCCGTCGAGCAGCCCGCGCACCAGGCCGGCCGGCGCCGCGATCCCGCACTCCCGCTCGGGCACCCACAGGGATCCGGACCCGGTCGTACGGTGCCCCAGCGGGCCGGGGTGGCCCGGTTCGCTGTGGTCGTGCGGGTCCAGCTGGTCGCCGTCCCCCTCGCCGCTCGGCATCGCGCTCTCCGAGCAGGTCCGGCACAGCAGCCGCACCGAAGAGGACCAGTCCTCGGCGGCGAAGCCGGCGTCGGAGGCCAGCTGCTCCAGGGCGTTGCGGTCGGCCTCGGTGGCCGCTTCCAGGAGCACCACCCAGGTCGGCACCGGGGAGGGCGCCCACAGCTCGATCTCGTCGAACACCGGGTACGAGGGCCCGGCCGCGGTGACGCGCTCGCCGTGCGGGACCCCGTCGTGCAGGACCACCTCGCCCCAGCGGCGCCCCGAGGAGGGCAGCGGGATCGACAGGACCTCCATGCGGGCCGGGTCCAGCCGGCGGCCCCAGACCACCTCGGCCTCGCCCTCGGGCGACAGCCGTACGGCCGCGCTGCCGAGCTCCATGCCGACCGGTTCGCCGTTGGCGTGCGGGCCGCCGCCCGCGCCGTGGGGGTCTCCGGGCACCTTCAGCCCGTACGCCTGCCACGCGCGGCGGGCCAGCGGCCAGTCCTGCAGCGCCGTCGCGGCGATGCCCACGTTCCACCAGTCCGGGGCGCCGGTCTCCCGGTCGAGCAGGGCCACGGCACGCAGCCCGGCGGCCCGCGCCTGCTCCCAGTCGTGGCGGAACTTGTGGAGCAGCGCCAGGTTGAACCAGGACTCGGACAGCCAGGGTTCCAGGTCCGCCGCTCTGGTCAGCAGCGCGCCCGCGTCCTCGTACCGACCGTCGCCGATCAGGGTGAACGCGCGGTCGGTGGCCTGCCGCCACGAAGCGGAGGGCCGATGCCGTACCTTCCCGAAGATCCTCACGATTCCCGCCTGCCGGACACTCTTGCTCGGGACACTCCTGCTGCGAACGCTCCTGCTGGAAACACTCTCACTGGCATCCAACCATGCCCACTCGGACGGCCGCTCATTACCCATGGGTTACCCAGGTGGGACGGGTCCGACTCTGGCACGTCCGCCCCGGGCGAGCACCCTGGCGAGACATTCGACGACTTCCGGCTGATAGTCGTGCCCGGTCCCCAGGCGCAGCCGCTCCAGGGCCTCCAATGAGCCGCCCGGGTGACGGGCGCCTCCGGCGAGGTCGTCGTACGCGTTGACCGCGCGCACGATCCGGGCGGCGATCGGCTGGTCGCGGTACGGGTCCGCCTGCAGCTCCACCACCACCGCGACCTCGGCGGGGACCCCGGTCTGGCGGGCCACCTCCCCGCCGAGTCCGGCGATCCGGCGGGCCTCGGCCTCGGGCAGCTCGGCGGTGGCCCCGGCCGGGACCGGGTCGACGAGGGAGAGCTGTCCGATGTCGTGCATGAGGGCGGCGTACTCCAGCACCCTGAGCTCCCGCTCCGAGAGGCCCAGCTCCCGCCCCACGGCGCAGCTGAGGGCGGCGACCCGGCGGGAGTGGCCGGGCCGGGTGTAGCCGGCGATCTCGGTGGCGCGGGCGAGGGAGGTGATGGTCTGGCGGTAGGTGGTGCGGATGGCGGTGATCCGGTGGAAGGACATCTGGGTCAGGAGCAGCGGCACGCTGAAGGCGGGCACCGCCCACAGGCCGGCGACGGCGACGCCGAGGGCCATGACCACGCCCGTGGCGCAGATCGCGGAGCCGATGCCCAGCTGGGCGCGGAGCTCGTCGCGCAGCAGCGGGGCGAAGGGCCAGCCGGTGCGGGCCCCGGAGAGGGCGGCGCCGAGGACGGCGTCGCACAGGGCCGTGAGCCCGAGGACGAGGACCAGGAAGAGCACGAGGTACGGGCCCTGGCCGACCCATTGCTCCAGTCGACCGGAGTTGTAGAGCGGCTGGAAGCAGACGGCGGCGAAGGTGACGGTGAGGACGCGGCGGGCCAGGTGGTCCAGGGCGGGTCCGCGGCCCCGGGCGATGTGCGGGACGATCCCGAGGAGCGCGGCCGTGACGACCACGGCGACGATCTGCAGGACCCCGTGGTGGGTGGAGGTTCCGGCGTTCTGCCCGAGCAGGGCGTACGCGAGCGCCCCCGCGGAGCCGAGCGGCGCGGGCTGCTGGCGGGCGGCGTCGCCGATGTCCCGGCGGGCGAGCTCGCCGATGGTGATCAGGGCGCCGAAGGCGAGGGCGATGCCCGGCTCGGTCAGGCCGTTCCACACGGTGTGCCCGACCGCGGCCGCGGTCAGCACCGCGGCGGCCCCGCGCACGACGGCGACGGCCCAGCCCCTCACGCCTTGGCTCCCGCCGCGGGGGCGGACGGGGAGCCGGGGGCTCCCGGCGCCTCCTCGACGGCCGCTCCGGGCTCGGGGGCGGGCCCCGGCATGCAGTGGCAGTGGTCCCCGGCCCCGGCGGCCTGCGGCGGGCTCCCGGCCGCGCGGGCCTGCGACGCGGCTCCGGCCGGGGCGGCCTGGGCGGGCAGTCCGGTCAGCGCCGCTCCGGCGGGCACGGCATCCCGTACGGCCCCCTCGGCGTCGGCGGCGGGGATCCCGGCTCCGGCCGCGGGAGCCTCGGCGCCGCCGGCCGCGATCACCTGGAGGTCGTCGTCCGAGGTCACCTTCGGATGCCAGCCCTGCCGGCCGATCGAGTCGACCAGCGCCTGCACCATCTCCGGGTCGAACTGGGCCCCCGCGCACCGTTCCAGCTCGGCCAGGGCCACCGGCACCGGCCGGGCCCTGCTGTACGACCGGGTCGAGGTCATCGCGTCGAAGGCGTCGGCGACGGCCACGACCCGGGCCAGCACCGGGATCTGTTCCCCGGTCAGCCCGTAGGGGTAGCCGGAGCCGTCCACCCGCTCGTGGTGGTGCAGGATCGCCGCCCGGGCCTCTCCCAGGAAGCCGATGCCGCGCACCATCTCGTGTCCGTATTCGGGGTGGAGTTCGATGATCCTGCGCTCTTCGGGGGTCAGCGGTCCGTCCTTGCGCAGCAGGCGGGTCGGGACGCCGAGCTTGCCCACGTCGTGCAGGATCCCGGCGATGCGGACGACTTCGAGGCGTTCCTCGCCCATGCCGAGCTCGCGGGCGATCATCGCCGAGGCCTGCCCGACCCGCTCGCTGTGGCCGCGGGTGTAGCGGTCCTTGATGTCGACGGCCTGGACCAGCGCCCGGATGGTGGCCTGGTGGGCGGCGCGCTCGCGGTGGTACTGGGCGAAGACCCAGCAGGAGATGTACATCGGCAGCATGACGAGCAGCGCGGCCGGGAGTCCGTACGGGCTGCGCCACATGACGGCCATCATCAGTCCGGCGAGGCCGTGCACGCAGTGCGGGGCGAGGGACCGGGTCGCGAGGCCCCGCCAGGCGGTGGCTGCGGGGCGGCGTTCGGCGGCGGCCAGGATGCCGCCGTCCAGGGCGGTCAGCACCAGGCAGAAGGCGACGGCCGCGGCGGCGGCGGGGAACATCACGTACGGGAAGTCGGCGACCCAGGCGGCCGGGCCGGCGGATCCGTCCGGGCCCGATGGCCCGGTCCCGCCGAAGGAGCCGCCGCCCAGTGCCCCGGGCCCGCCCAGCAGCCGGTAGAGCTGCCCGGCGGTCCAGGCGGCTATGGACTGCTGCGCCCCGTGCCAGACGCGCCGCACCCAGGCGGGCCGCGCCGTCACGGTCCCGGCGAGTCCGCCGGGCAGTGCGACGAGGGCGGCGGCGGCCGGCGGCAGGAGGAACACGGCGGCCAGCACCACCGGGAAGAAGGAGCCGAGGCCCTCGGGCACCCGGTGGCCCATGAGCGGGCAGACCTTGACGAGTTCGCAGCCGAGGTAGAGCACGGAGAGCAGGCCGACGCAGGGCCACGGGGTGGCGGCGCCGGTGACGGCGGGAGCGACGCACGCGCAGGCGGCGATGACGGCGCACAGGACGTAGGCGCGCGCCAACGGCGGAAGTACCCGCATGGCGCTCTCCTCCCCCTGAGCCGTGCAAGTCAGGTACGAATCAAACCAGTACCCGAATGGGGAGAATAAGTGGGCCCGGGAGCGAGGTGGGCCACATTTTTGCATTGCGCCATGCGGACGCCCCCGGATTACCACCTTCGAGTGAAGGAAGTGCCCTTCCGGGGGCGGCTGTTCGGGATTGTTCAATCGGGTACTACTTCATCGGCGCGCCTGGCCGGTTTTTCGGCGTTTCGACTTTTCAGCCCGCCGCGGATCCCGGCATCGGCTCGGCGACGGCCGGCTCGGGCGGTGCGGCCGTAATGTCATGATCCGGCACCGCCTGCCCCGAACGGATGAGCTCGATCCGGCCCATCACCTTCGAGCGCAGGTCGGTCGGCACGTCGTCCGATCCGCAGCAGCGCTTGACCAGCTTCTTCACGGCCTGTTCCAGGCCGTACTTCTCCAGACAGGGATTGCACTCGCCGAAGTGCGCCTCGAACTTCGTGCAGTCGCTGTCGGGCATCTCCTGGTCCAGGAACTCATAAAGGTGGTCCAGGACCTCGGAGCACTCCGTCTCGTGTGCGTCTCCGCAGCTCATGAGCCCGAGCCTTTCAAGTCGTTCGACTCTCCCGCGCCGGCCGGGACGAGCCCGCGCTCACGGGCGTAGTCCTCAAGCATTCCACGGAGTTGACGGCGGCCACGGTGCAGTCGCGACATGACCGTACCGATGGGTGTGCCCATGATGTCCGCGATCTCCTTGTACGCAAAGCCCTCTACGTCGGCAAGATAGACCGCGATGCGGAACTCCTCCGGAATGGCCTGGAGCGCTTCCTTCACGTCGGAATCGGGCAAGTGATCGAGAGCCTGCGACTCGGCGGAACGCAAGCCCGTCGACATGTGCGACTCGGCGCGCGCAAGCTGCCAGTCCTCGATCTCCTCGGCCGCACTGCGCTGGGGTTCGCGCTGCTTCTTGCGGTACGAGTTGATGAAGGTGTTGGTCAGAATGCGGTACAGCCACGCCTTCAGGTTGGTGCCCTCGCGGAACTGGTGGAAGGACGCGTATGCCTTCGCGTACGTCTCCTGGACCAGGTCCTCGGCGTCGGCCGGATTGCGCGTCATGCGCAGGGCGGCCGAGTACATCTGGTCGAGGTAGCCGAGGGCGTCCCTCTCGAAGCGCGCATTGCGCTCCGGGGTCGTCTCTTCCGCGTGGCCTTCGTCGGTCCCGGCGACAGGACCCACCTCCTCCGACTGCGTGGCGACTCCGAAAGCGGACCCGCTCGAATCGGAGAATAGTCGACCATCCCGGTCGCCCGCCGCCCGAACCGTGCCGCGCTTGGGCGCAGGCAGCACTGTCCAGTCCAGGTCAGCGGCCTGCGGACGGTTCTGGCTGATGACCTGGGTCATGCGTTGCCTCTCCTCCGACGTGTTCCCGTACGTACCGACATCCGGGACAACAGAAGGCCGCTGCGGCACATTCCCATGGGGCCCGCGGGTTTCGGGACCAACGTCACACCGGCAGCCGCCCGAGCCACCCGGCCACCGCCCCGGTGATCACCGCCAGGGCCTCCTCCTGGGTGGGCCCGGTCCTCTTCGGCACGGCGAAACCGTGGTCCCCGCCCTCCACTTCCACCAGCTCGTACGAGGCTCCGCGCGCTCCCCGCGCCGGAAACTCCTCCGGCCGCCCGAAGGCGTCGCGGCCGCCCTGGACCACCAGCACCGGCCGCCCGGCGCCCAGCAGCTCCTCGGCCCGGGACTTCTCCGGCCGGCCCGGCGGGTGCAGCGGGAAGGCCAGCGCGAGCACCCCGGCCGCGCCCAGCTCCGCTGCGGTCCGGCAGGCCACCCTGGCCCCGGCGCTGCGGCCGCCCGCGACGACGGGCAGCCCGGGCTCCGCGAAGGCGGGCCACAGGGCGTTCCAGCCCGCGTCCAGCACCTTGGGCGCGGCGGCCACCTTCTTCCCGGCGACCCGCCAGGGCTGCTCGGCCAGCGCCACGGTGATCCCCAGGGCGGGCAGGGCGGCGGCCAGGGCCTGGAGGTCCCGGGCCTCGATCCCGCCGCCGGCTCCGTGGCCCAGGGCGAGCACCAGGCGGGCCTTGCCCGCCGGGGCCGGGTGCCAGGTGACGCGGGCCTCGCCCGCCGGGGTGGCAATGCTCTCGGTGAGCCGGGTGTGCTCGGCGCGCGTGCTGCTCATGCCCCGATCATGCCGGTCGGCGGCGCCCGTCGGGGTGACGCCGGGGCGGTCGGGAGCGCCGGAAGCGCCGTCGTGCGGGAGGGAGGGCGGGCTCCGGCCCGGTCAGAAGAGCGTGCCCTCCTCGGGCCCTTCCAGTTCCGCCAGCAGCTCGGGCCCGTTGTTTCGGACGTTGCTCGCGGCCGTGGACACCGGGTAGGCGCGCATCAGCCCGCCGGGCGGCGGGGCCAGCAGGGCCTGGAGCTCGTCGGGGTCGGTCCGCGCCGGATCCAGCCAGGCGTCCCACCGGTCCGGGGTGAGCATGAGCGGCATCCGGGGGTGGATGTCGGCGAGCGAGCGCGGCCCCTCGGCGGGGGTGACGCCGAGCGGGCCGGCCTCGGCCTCGGTGGTGATCACCGAGCAGGTCGCCCACCAGGCGAGCGGGTGCTCGTCGGGCAGGGTCCGGTCGCGCCAGAACTCGTATATCCCGGCCATGGCGAAGACGGAGCCGTCGCAGGGGAGGACGAAGTAGGGCTGCTTGCGCGTCCGCTTCTTCTTGCCCTCGACCTCCAGCTGCCGCTCGTCGTGGGCGGTGACCCACTCGTAGTAGCCGTCCGCCGGGATGATGCAGCGGCGCTGCGCGAAGGGGCGGCGGAAGGACGGCTTCTCGGCGACGGTCTCGGACCGGGCGTTGATCATCCGGGCGGCGCCCTCGGGATTCTGCGCCCAGGACGGGACGAGCCCCCATTTCAGGACCCTCAGCTGGCGAACCGGACGCGGGTTCGGAGCGTCTTTCAGTGGACGGTCGAGGACGACGTGGACCTCTTTCGTCGGAGCCACGTTCCAGTCGGGGGCCAGCACCTCCTCCGGCTCCCACCGCTCCACCCCGAAGACCTCGGCCAGCTCCTCCGGCCCACGACTCGCTGCATACCTTCCGCACATGGCTGCCACACTGCCATGTCACCCGAACGCCACGACAAGGAGTCCGCCACCCCATGAACACCAGCACCACGGCCGGCCTGTGGGACCGGCTCACCGGCATACAGGCGGCGCCCGACCAGTGGCTGGTGATCGCGACGGGGCTGGTTGCGCTCGTCGCCGTGGGCCCCCGGCCGGTGTGGCGCCTGTCGCGCAACGCGATCACCATCGCGCACGAGGGCGGCCACGGACTGCTGGCGCTGCTGACGGGCCGCAGCCTGGACGGGATCCGGCTGCACTCGGACACCAGCGGGGTCACCGTCAGCCGCGGCAAGCCCACGGGCCTCGGCATGGTCCTCACCGCCGCCGCCGGGTACACGGCGCCCTCCCTGCTCGGCCTCGGCGGGGCGGCCCTGCTCTCGGCCCACCGGATCACCCTGCTGCTGTGGGCGGCGACCGCCCTGCTGCTGGCGGTGCTGGTGATGATCCGCAACGCGTACGGGCTGCTGACGGTGCTGGTCACGGGCGCCACCTTCGTACTGGTCTCCTGGCTGGCCCCGGCGGACGTGCAGGCGGTCTTCGCGTACGCCGTGGTGTGGTTCCTGCTCCTCGGCGGCGTCCGGCCGGTCTTCGAGC
This sequence comes from Streptomyces sp. NBC_00086, assembly GCF_026343255.1. Lineage (NCBI taxonomy): Bacteria > Bacillati > Actinomycetota > Actinomycetes > Kitasatosporales > Streptomycetaceae > Streptomyces > Streptomyces sp. NBC_00086. The sequence continues at coordinate 2,704,425 of NZ_JAPELZ010000001.1, forward strand.
TGGGGGCGAAGCGCCGGGGCGGCGGGGCGCCCGACTCCGACGCGGACCAGCTCGGACGGCTCACCCACGTGCACCCGGTGGTGTGGCTGCTGCTCTTCCACGTGGTGGCGCTGTCCTCGCTCATCGGCGGCGGCCGCTGGCTGCTGGCCCTCTGACCGGCAGCAGGCTGCTGGCCCTCTGACCGGCCACTGTCCGGCCGCCGACCGGCAGCCGACCGGCCGCTGACCAGCCCCCGCCCGACCGCCGCTCACCACCCGGCCGGCCGCCGCCCCACCGCGATCCGGCCCGGCCCGGCGCTTGTCCGCCCGCCGAGACTCCCCCGGCGATCAAGATCTGCGGCCATGGGAAGCCACTAAAGTGGTGGCCATGACCGAGACCCCCGCGCTCCAAGCCCTCTGGCCCGCCCCGCTCGCCGACACTGCCGTCCAGGCCACCGTCACCGTGCCCGGGTCCAAATCGGTCACCAACCGCGCCCTCGTGCTCGCCTCGCTCGCCTCCGAGCCGGGCTGGGTGCGCCGCCCGCTGCGTTCGCGCGACTCCCAGCTGATGTCCGACGCGCTGCGCGCGCTGGGCGTCGGCATCGAGGAGACCGTCTCCTCCAGCTCCGCCGGCGAGGGCCAGGCCGGCGAGGCCTGGCGGGTCATCCCGGCGGCGCTGCACGGCCCGGCCACGGTCGACGTCGGCAACGCGGGCACGGTCATGCGCTTCCTGCCGCCCGTCGCCACCCTCGCCTCCGGCGACATCCGCTTCGACGGCGACCCGCGCTCCTACGAGCGCCCCCTGGGCCAGGTCATCACGGCGCTGCGCACGCTCGGCGCCCGCATCGACGACGACGGCCGCGGGGCGCTGCCGCTGACCGTCCAGGGCGGCGGGGCCCTGGAGGGCGGGACCGTGGAGATCGACGCGAGCAACTCCTCGCAGTTCGTCTCCGCGCTGCTGCTCTCCGCCCCGCGCTTCAACCAGGGCGTCGAGGTCCGGCACGTGGGCACCAACCTGCCGTCCATGCCGCACATCCGGATGACGGTGGAGATGCTGCGCGCGGCGGGCGCGCAGGTCGACACCCCCGAGTCCGGCGGCGAGAAGAACGTCTGGCGGGTCGCCCCCGGCGCCCTGCTCGGCCGCGACCTGGTCGTGGAGCCGGACCTCTCCAACGCGCAGCCCTTCCTGGCGGCGGCCCTGATCACCGGCGGCACGGTCACCATCCCGGACTGGCCGCGCCGCACCACGCAGCCCGGCGACGCGCTGCGCCGGATCTTCACGGAGATGGGCGGCTCCTGCGAGCTGACCGACGCCGGCCTGGTCTTCACCGGCACCGGCAAGATCCACGGCATCGACGTGGACCTGGGCGAGGTCGGGGAGCTCACCCCGGGCATCGCGGCGGTCGCGGCGCTGGCCGACTCGGAGTCCGTGCTGCGCGGGGTCGCGCACCTGCGGCTGCACGAGACGGACCGGCTGGCGGCGCTCACCAAGGAGATCAACGGGCTGGGCGGCGATGTCACGGAGACCGCGGACGGTCTGCGGATCCGGCCGCGCACGCTGCACGGCGGCACGTTCCACACGTACGACGACCACCGGATGGCCACGGCCGGCGCGGTGATCGGCCTGGCGGTCCAGGGCGTGCTCGTGGAGAACGTGGCGACGACCGCGAAGACCCTGCCGGACTTCCCGCAGATGTGGGCGGACATGCTCGCCCGGGCCGAAACGGCTCCGGCAGGCGTGGGAGCGTAGGGCTCGTCATGCGCAGGTACGGGAAGCACACCGACGAAGACGACATCCGCCAGCGGCCCAACCCCAAGGGCAACCGGCCGCGTACGACCATCCGCCCCAAGCACGAGGACGCGGCCGAGGGCTTCGTCCTGACCGTGGACCGCGGCCGGCTCACCTGCCTGGTCGATGACCGTCCGGTGCACGCGATGAAGGCCCGCGAGCTGGGCCGCAAGGCGGCGGTGGTCGGGGACCGGGTCTGGATCGTCGGTGACCTGTCCGGCAAGAAGGACACCCTCGCCCGCATCGTGCGGATCGAGGCGCGCAAGTCCGTCCTGCGGCGCACGGCCGACGACGACGATCCCTACGAGCGCATCGTCGTCGCCAACGCCGACCAGCTGGCCATCGTGACGGCGCTGGCCGATCCCGAGCCGCGCCCCCGCATGATCGACCGCTGCCTGGTGGCCGCGTACGACGCCGGGCTGGAACCGCTGCTGGTGCTCACGAAGTCCGACCTGACCTCCGCGGACAAGATCCTGGAGATCTACTCGACCTTCGGCCTGAACTACGTGGTCACCAACCGCGAGGAGCTGGCGACGGGCGATGCGGCCGAGCGGGTGCGCGAGCGCCTGAACGGCCGGATCACCGCCTTCGTCGGCCACTCGGGCGTCGGCAAGACCACCCTGGTGAACTCGCTGGTCGCCGAGGGCCGCCAGCGCGCGACCGGAGTGGTCAACGCGGTGACCGGCCGGGGCCGGCACACCACCACCTCGGCGCTCGCGCTGCCGCTGCCGGGCGGGGACGGCTGGGTCATCGACACCCCGGGCGTACGGTCCTTCGGCCTGCACCACGTGGACCCGTCCCGGGTCATCCTGGCCTTCCCGGAGCTGGTGCCGGGGACCGAGGGCTGCCCGCGCGCGTGCAGCCACGACGAGCCGGACTGCGCGCTCGACAAGTGGGTGGAGGACGGCCACGCGGATCCGGCGCGGCTGTACTCGCTGCGCCGGCTGCTGCAGACGCGGGAGCGCCGCGAGGGCGACTGATGGGGCCGCTCGGGCGGGGCGACTGGATCAATGGGCGATCGACCGGCGGGGTTTGCCGTACCCGATGTCTGGTAAATGCATAATCGCACCAAGTGACGCTCGGGCCCGGCCCGTGAGCGCGTCACATGACGCGGGGAGGCATACGCCATGGCGTGGCTGCTGGTCGTGGTCGCCGGGATCCTGGAAACGGGGTTCGCGGTCTGCCTCAAGCTCTCGCACGGCTTCACCCGACTGTGGCCGACCATCGCCTTCGCGTGCTTCGCGCTCGGCAGCTTCGGTCTGCTAACGCTGGCCCTGAAGAAGCTGGACGTGGGACCGGCCTACGCGGTGTGGACCGGCATCGGGGCGGCCGGTACCGCGATCTACGGGATGGTCTTCCTCGGGGATCTGGTCTCCACCCTCAAGCTGGTCTCGATCTCGCTGGTGATCCTCGGCGTCATCGGGCTCCAGCTCTCGGGCTCGTCCCACTGAGCAGCCGGTGCAGCACGGCGTGCCCCGCCCCCGGCGGGTCGCCGGGAGCGATCAGGTAGGACAGCGCGAGCCGCACGGCGAGCTCGCACCGCTGCGCCCCCTCCTGCTCGCCGAACGCCGCGTCGGCCCGCTCCCGGACACCGCGGATCAGCTCGGCGGGTCCCAGGGCGGGCAGTCCCGGCCGGACTCCGCGCCCGGCCGGGACGGGTAAGTTCCCGTTCCAGGCCCCCGTCAGCAGGGCCCGCGCGAGGGGGCGCTGCCGGCCCGCGCGCACGGTCCACTCCGCGACCGCCGCCAGCCGTTCGGCGGACACGCCCGAGGAGGCCAGGGCCCGGTCCACCCCGTCGAGGTACCAGGCCGCGTCGCGCCGGACCAGTGCGTGGCCCAGGCCCGTCTTGCCCGCGAACTCGTTGTAGAGGGTCTGCCGCGAGACCCCGGCGGCGGCGGCCACGTCGATCATCCGCACGGCCGGCCATGGGCGCGCCACGAGCGCCGCTCCCGCCGCTTCGAGCAAGGACTCCCGGGCCGTCGGCACCGTCGCCTCCCCTTCGACGCCTCCGGCCGGCGTCTCCGTCAGAGTTGACGGACCGACAGATCCTGTCAAGGGTTCCCGTGCCGCACCGTGGACGCCTTCCGCACCGCCACGGCCGCCTCGGTAGGGTTCTGGCATGCCCGAGTATGACGATGACCTGCGCCTTGCCCTCGAACTCGCCGACGCGGCGGACGCCGCCACGATGGAGCGGTTCCGCGCCCTCGACCTGAAGGTCGAGACCAAGCCCGACATGACCCCGGTGAGCGAGGCCGACACCGCCACCGAGGAGCTCATCCGGGCCGGGATCGCCGCCGCGCGGCCCGCCGACGCCATCCTGGGCGAGGAGTACGGCCTCAAGGGCGACGGCCCGCGCCGCTGGGTCGTGGACCCGATCGACGGTACGAAGAACTACGTGCGCGGCGTGCCGGTGTGGGCGACGCTGATCTCCCTCATGGAGGAGCAGGCCGACGGCGCCTTCCGCCCGGTCGTCGGCGTGGTGTCCGCGCCGGCCCTGGGCCGCCGCTGGTGGGCGGCGCGCGGCCGGGGCGCCTTCACGGGCGGCGCCCTCGGCGGGACCACCGCCCTCGGCGTCTCCAAGGTCGCCACGCTGGGCGACGCCTCCTTCGCCTATTCCTCGCTGAGCGGCTGGGAGGAGCAGGGGCGGCTGCCCGGCTTCCTGGACCTGACCCGCGCGTGCTGGCGTACGCGGGGCTACGGCGATTTCTGGCCGTACATGATGGTCGCCGAGGGCTCCCTCGACCTGTGCGCCGAGCCGGAGCTGAGCCTGTGGGACATGGCGGCCCTGGCCGTGGTGGTGGAGGAGGCCGGCGGCCGCTTCACCGCTCTGGACGGGGTGGACGGCGTGCACGGCGGCAACGCGGCGGCCTCCAACGGGCTGTTGCACGCGGAGATGCTGGACCTGCTGCGCCCGCGCGGCTGACGCGTACGGGCCGGGCGCGCGCCGCCGCGGCGGTGGCCTGCGCCCGCGGGGTGCCGAAAGCGCCCCTTACGCGCCTCCTTGCTGGCTTTCCGTGTGCGTGGGAATCTGAGACTCCTCCGCTTGTGCGCTTGTGAAGGGCTTCTCTAAGTGCGGCCCTTCGCGCGCACCCCACCCAAGCGGGGGGACTCACCAGGAGGTGGCTCTCTTCATGCTCGTCCGCGACGCCATGAGCACCGTGATCCTCACCCTCGGACCCACTCACACCCTGCGGCAGGCGGCCTGCCTGATGTCCGGCCGGCGCGTCGGCGCCGCCGTCGTCCTCGATCCCGAACACAGCGGCATCGGCATCCTGACCGAGCGCGACATCCTCAACTCGATCGGCGCGGGCCACGATCCCGACCGGGAGTCCGTGGGCGCGCACACCACCAACAACGTGGTCTTCTGCACCCCGGACGCCACCGTGCAGGAAGCCGCCGAGGCGATGGCCCACGGCGGCTTCCGTCATCTGATCGTCCTGGAGCACGGCGGCCCGGTGGGCATCGTGTCCGTACGGGACGTCATCCGCTGCTGGGCCCCGGCGCGGCGCGCCGCCGTACCGGCTTCCGTACCCGCGTAGGAACGGCCGACGGGCCGGCGCCCCCTTGCGGGAGTACCGGCCCGTCGGCCTGCTACGACAAGGCGTCCATCAGCCGCGGAGGGCCTGGACCGCGGCCTCCAGACGCTTGCCGAAGTCACCGTCCGCCTGGCGGAAGTTGTTGATCGCACGCTCGACGATGTCGTCGCGGGAGACCTTGGCGATGAAGCCGGAGAGGTTCTCGATCAGACGGGTCTTCTCGTCCTCCGAGTACAGGCGGTAGAGGTTGCCCGCCTGGACGAAGTCGTTGTCCTCGGAGTGCGAGGGGGCGGCGTGGTTGCCCGTGCCACCGGTGACGGCCGAGGAGACCCACAGCGGACGGTCCGTCTGGTGCGGGCCGCCGAAGCTGTTCGGCTCGTAGTTCTTGGCGCCCGCGTGGCGGCCGTCGTACAGGTAGCCGTCGCGGGAGTTGGTGCGCGCCTCGGTGGCGTGCGGGCGGTTCACCGGCAGGTGGTCGGCGTTGATGCCGACGCGGTAGCGGTGGGCGTCGCCGTAGCCGAAGAGACGGCCCTGGAGCATCTTGTCCGGGGACGGACCGATGCCGGGAACGAAGTGCGCCGGGGAGAAGATCGACTGCTCGACCTCGGCGAAGACGTTCTCCGGGTTGCGGTTGAGCTCCAGCTTGCCGATCTCGATGAGCGGGTAGTCCGCGTGCGGCCACACCTTGGTGAGGTCGAACGGGTTGAAGCGGTACTCGGCCGCCTCGGCCGCCGGCATGATCTGGACCTGCACGGTCCAGGACGGGAAGTCGCCGCGCTCGATGGACTCGCGCAGGTCGCGCTGGTGCGAGTCGGGGTCCTCACCGGCGAGCTGGTTGGCCTCGGCCTGGGTGAGGTTCTTGATGCCCTGGTCGGTCTTGAAGTGGTACTTGACCCAGAAGACCTCGCCGGCCTCGTTGTTCCACTGGAACGTGTGCGAGCCGAAGCCGTTCATGTGGCGGTAGGACGCCGGGATGCCGCGGTCACCGAACAGCCAGGTCACCTGGTGGGTGGACTCGGGCGACAGACCCCAGAAGTCCCAGACGTTGTCCGCCTCCTGCGAGCCCGTGTACGGGTCGCGCTTCTGGGTGTGGATGAAGTCGGGGAACTTGATGGCGTCCTTGATGAAGAACACCGGGGTGTTGTTGCCGACGAGGTCGTAGTTGCCCTCTTCGGTGTAGAACTTCAGCGCCCAGCCGCGGGGGTCACGGACCGCGTCGGCGCTGCCGAGGTTGCCCGCGACGGTGGAGAAGCGCAGGAAGGTCTCGGTCTCCTTGCCGACCTCGGACAGGAACTTCGCACGGGTCCACTGCGAGACGTCACGGGTCAGCGTGAACGTGCCGTACGCACCGGCGCCACGGGCGTGCACCACGCGCTCCGGGATGCGCTCGCGGTTGAAGTGCGCGAGCTTCTCCAGCAGCAGCTGGTCCTGGACCAGAACGGGTCCGCCGATGCCGGCGGTCTCGCTGTTCTGGTTGTCCGCGACCGGAGCTCCGGCCTCCGTGGTGAGCGGTCCCTGCGTCACGTTGCGCCTCCTGCGTAAATTTGCTGCAAACCTATCCTGCGCCCTAACGTAACCGATCCTACGATGGACTTTGTCTAAGTCAAGTAAGCATCCAAGTCGACACAGATTCGGGAGTTACACCGAATCCCCTCGCTGTTAGGCTGGCGTGTATGAGTGACCTGCTGGAACGACTTCGCGGACGCGGATGGCGCATGACCGCACAGCGGCGCGTCGTGGCCGAGGTGCTCGACGGTGACCACGTTCACCTGACGGCCGACGAGGTGCACGCGCGCGCCGTGAACAGGCTGCCGGAGATCTCCCGCGCGACCGTCTACAACACCCTGGGCGAGCTCGTCACCCTCGGCGAGGTCCTGGAGGTGTCCACGGACCGGCGCGCCAAGCGGTACGACCCGAACGCCCACCGCCCCCACCAGCACCTGGTGTGCGCGCAGTGCGGGGCGATCCGCGACGTCCACCCCTCGGGCAACCCGCTGGCCGACCTGCCGGACACGGAGCGTTTCGGCTTCGTGGTGTCGGCGGTCGAGGTCACCTACCGCGGGGTGTGCCCGAACTGCGCCGGAGCCTGACGGACGAAGACGTGAGAGGAGGCCGGGAGCTCATCGAGCTCCCGGCCTCCTTCGTTCCCGCGTTCCCGTTCGCCTTCAAGAACGACCGAAGGCCCGGATCCAGGGGATCCGGGCCTTCGGTTCTTCAGTAGCGGGGACAGGATTTGAACCTGCGACCTCTGGGTTATGAGCCCAGCGAGCTACCGAGCTGCTCCACCCCGCGTCGGTAAACCTGACTGTACGCGAGCGTGGCGAGCAGATGCAAATCGGTTAACCGGGGGTCTACGCGGATAGCTCCTCCGCCAGCGCGTCGCGCAGCCGGGCCGCCCGCTCGGAGACCTCGGCCGGGCCCAGTTCCATGGCGCGCACGCACCACTTCTGCCCCTCCGTCAGGTCCCCCTGCCGGGCGGCGAGCAGTCCCAGGCGCAGCGCCGCCCGCCCGTGTCCGGCCACCGCCGCCCGGGTCCACCACAGCGCCGCCTCGGGCTCGTTGCCCTCGCGCGCCAGCAGCAGCCCCAGGTTGAAGGCCCCGTTGCGGGAGCCGGCCTCCGCCGCCTCCCGGTACCACCGCGCGGCGGCCGCCAGCTCGCCCCGCGCGGCGGCCAGCATGCCGACCCGGACCTGGGCACGCCGGTGCCCCAGCTCCGCGGCACGCTCGTACCACTCCTCGCCCTCGGTGCGCGCGACCCCGCCCAGCGGTTCGCCCAGGGCCACCGGCTCCGGCGGCGGCGCCAGCGACTCCAGCAGCGCGGCCAGCCGGAAGGCGGCCTCCGCGCTGCCGCCGCCGGCCGCGCACCGCAGGTGGCGCTCCGCCGCCCGCTCCTCGCCGTCGCGGACCAGCGCGATGCCGACCTGGAGCGCCGCGTCGGTGTGTCCCGCCGAGGCCGCACGCTCGTACCACTTCAGGGCCGTCCGGTCCTCGTCCCGGCTGGCGAACAGGATCCCGAGGTTGAAGGCGGCGTCCACGCTGCCCGCCTCCGCCGCCTTGGAGAACCACGGCTCCGCGCCCTCCGCGTCACCGCCCTGCAGCAGCAGGATGGCCAGCGCGTTGGCCGCCTCGCGGTGTCCCGCGTACGCGGCGCGCCGGTACCACTGCTCGGCCGGCCCGGTGCGCTCCTGGGCGGCGCAGAGCAGCGCGAGGTTGTACGCCCCGTTCTGGTCGCCCGCGTCCATCGCGGCCCGGTACCACTTCTCCGCCGTCTGCGTCTCGCCGCGCGCGGCGTGCAGTGCGCCCAGCGCGTTCGCCGCGTTGCCGTCGCCATCCTGCGCGGCCCGCAGCCACCAGGTGGCCGCGTTCTCCTCGTCGCCGGCGTCGCGCAGCAGGAAGCCGAGCGCGCACGCCGCCCGCGGCTCGCCCTGCTTGGCGGAGGTCAGGTACCAGCGGCCGGCCTCCTTCAGCTCCCCGCGCGCTTCCAGCAGCGCGCCCAGGTGCAGCCCGGCGCGCCGGTGCCCGCGCGCGGCGGCCTGCCGGTACCACTGCTCGGCCTCGGCCGGGTCGCCCTTCCTCAGGTGCCGGGCCAGCCGGTACGCGGCCTCGCGGTGCCCCTGCTCCGCGGCGGCCCGGAACCAGCGCTCGACGCCCTTGTCCCCGCGGTGCTCCAGCAGGTCGGCGAGGCCGTAGGCCCCCAGGGCATGGCCGGATTCCGCCGCCTGGCGCATCCAGTACTCGGCGGCGGGCTCGTCGCCCCGCTCGCGGTAGTAGCGGCCCAGGGCGTGCGCGGCGGGAGCGGATCCGGCCACGGCGGCCACGCGCCACCAGCCGGCGGCCTCCTCGGGGTAGCCCCGCTGGTGCAGCAGTACGCCGAGGTTGTTGGCGGCCGCGCGGTCGCCCGCCCCGGTCGCCCCGCGCAGGTACGGCTCGGCTCCCGCGAGGTCGCCGCGGCGCAGCAGGAGGGCCCCGAGTACGCTCATCGCGCCCGGGTCACCCTTGTCGGCGGCGACCCGGTGCGGGGCCTCCAGCGCGGCGTCGCCGGCCGAGTCGGTCAGCGCGAAGACCGCGTCGTCGAACAGCGCATCGACTGACACGTCTGACACGTCCGGCGTGGTCGGCGCCGTGGCCGTGGTCCGTACGGCCCGCGTGGTCATCGCGGTACGCACCTCAACGGCCTGAGCCGCCCCATCGGCCTCCGCATCCGATTCGGAGTCCGCCCTCACAAACCGCCCTGTCTCCAGCAGAGTTGACCTGTCCCCCATAAATCCCATCGTCGCATCACCTGCTACCCGCGTACACCTGGTATGTCGCAGTCAGTGAGGTCACTACAGCGTTTTGTCGACATGCCCACAGAGAGACAAGTCAAACACGCTCACACCCCAACTCACCCACCCCAGTGACGCCGCGTCGGCGAAAAACTCGATTGGGCATGACGAAGGCCCGGATCCATCGGATCCGGGCCTTCGTCTTCAGTAGCGGGGACAGGATTTGAACCTGCGACCTCTGGGTTATGAGCCCAGCGAGCTACCGAGCTGCTCCACCCCGCGTCGGTAAACCAACAGTAGCACGACGCGGGGTGGAACCATTACCGCTATCCGGTGGGCGCGGGCGCCGTCACCTTCGCCTCTGCCTCGATCGCCCGCTTCAGGGCGGCCTGCAGATCGCTCTGGGCCTTTCCGTACGCCGCCCAGTCGCCGGCCTTGAGCGCCTTGTCGGCGTCGTCGACCGCCTTCTGCGCGTCCGCGAGGGCCGCCTTGACCGTCGGGTCCTGGCTGGCCGGCGGCGGGGTGGTGGTCCCGTCGCCCGGCGGGGTCGTGGTCCCGTCGCCCGGCGGCGTGGTCGCCGACTCGGCCCCGAACACCACGTTCAGCGCCTTCTCCAGCGTGTCCTCGAAGGCCGTCTGGTCCCCGTAGGTCACCAGGACCTTCTTCAGCAGCGGGTACTTGAGGCCGCCACCGCGCACGTACACCGGCTCGACGTAGAGCATTCCCTTGTCGAGCGGGACCGTGAGCAGGTTGCCGTACTCCACCTGGGAATCGCCGCGGCTCAGGATGTTGATCTCCTGGGCGATCTCCGGCTTGGAGTTGAATCTCGCCTGGACGAGCTTCGGACCGTCCACCGGGTTCTGCGTGGGCAGCTTCAGCAGCTGGATCTTGCCGTAGTCCGCGGTGGTGGGATCGGCGTTGACCGCCATGAAGGCGCTCAGGTTGTCCCTGCCGTTCGGCGTGAGCGTCGTGGTGAGGGAGAAGGCCTGGTCGGGATCCTTCTGGCCCGGCATCTTCATGGAGAGGTAGTACGGCGGAACGGCCGTCCCCGCCTTGGTGGTCGGGTCGTCCGGCACCGCCCAGACCTCGCTGCCGCTGAGGAAGGTCTGCGGGTCCGTGACGTGGTAGCGGGTCAGCAGCTCACGCTGGACCTTGAAGAGGTCCTGCGGGTAGCGCAGGTGCTCCATCAGGGTCGGCGAGATCGACTTCTTGTCCTTCACCGTGCCGGGGAAGGCCTTCATCCACGTCTTGAGGACCGGGTCCTTGGTGTCCCACTGGTACAGCTTCACCGTGCCGTCGTAGGCGTCGACGGTGGCCTTCACCGAGTTCCGGATGTAGTTGACCTGGTTCTCCTGCGCGACCACTGCGCGCTGGGAGTTGGTCAGCGAGTCCGCCGTGGTGTCCCCGAGCTGCGTGCGGGACGCGTACGGGTAGCCGTTGGTGGTGGTGTAGGCGTCCACGATCCACTGGACCCGGCCGTCGATCACCGCCGGGTACACGGCTCCGTCGATCGTCAGCCACGGGGCGACCGCCTCGACCCGCGCCTTGGGCGTGCGGTTGTAGAGGATCTTCGACTTGTCGTCGATGGCCCCGGAGTAGAGGATCTGCGGCTCGCTGAAGGCCAGGGCGTACGCGGCGCGGTTGACCGGGTTGCCCAGGCTCACCCCGCTGTCGCCCTGGTACGTGGTCTCCTTCTCGCCCGCGTCGTTGGCGTAGTCGAGCTCCTTCTGCGGTCCGCCGACGATCGAGTACTGCTTCGTCTGCTCGCCGTAGTAGATCCGCTGCTCGTACGTCCCGAGGTTGCCCTGAGCGGGCAGGCCCGACTCGGTGAACAGCGGCTCGCCGTTCGCGGTCACCTCGGTGCCCTTGGCCGCGACCACGCCGTATCCGTGGGTGTAACGGAAGTGGTCGTTGATCCAGTTGTTCTTCGGGATGCCCGCGAGGTTGATCTCACGGAGCCCGATGACCGTGTCCTGGCCCTTGTACCGGTCGACCGCCAGCGTGGCCGGGAAACCGTAGTAGCCCTTGTTCTGCTGGAGCTGCTGGAAGGCCGGGGACACGATGTTCGGGTCGAGCAGGCGGATGCTCGCCGTGGTGTTCGCGTCCTGGCGGAGCTTCTTCTTGTCCGCCTTGGGGTCCGGCAGGCCCGGGTAGTCCGTGACCGAGGCGTCGGCGACTCCGTAGGCGTCGCGCGTCGCCTTGATGTTCTTCTGGACGTACGGGGATTCCTTGGCCTGCTCGTTCGGCTGGACCTGGAACTTCTGCACGATCGCCGGGTACAGCCCGCCGATCAGGATCGCCGAGAGCACCATCAGGCCGAAGCCGATGACCGGGAGCTGCCAGGTGCGGCGCCACAGCGTCGCGAAGAACAGCACGGCGCAGATCGCGGCGATGGCGACGAGGATCGTCTTGGCGGGCAGGTAGGCGTTGGCGTCGACGTACCGCAGGCCGGTCCAGTTGTCCGCGGCCTTGAAGTCGCTGGACTTCACGGCGAGGCCGTACCGGTCGAGCCAGTACGCGACCGCCTTGAGCGTGACGAAGAGGCCGAGCAGCACCGACAGGTGGCCGGTCGCCGCGGCGGTGGCCCGCGCACCCGGGCTGGTGACGCGCAGTCCCCCGTAGAGGTAGTGCACGACGGCGGCGGCGATCACCGAGAGCACGACGGCGGCGAAGCCGAAGCCGAGCAGGAAGCGGTACCAGGGCAGGTCGAAGGTGTAGAACGACACGTCCAGGTTGAACTGGGGGTCCTTCGTGCCGAAGGGCACCCCGTTCACGTACATCAGCCAGGTCTTCCACTGGCCCGCCGCCGAGGCGCCCGCGATCAGGCCGACCAGTGCGGAGATGCCGAGCAGCAGCCATTTGCGGTACGGCGCGACCGTCATCCGGTAGCGGTCGAGGCTCTGCTGCTCCATCGACATCGCGCTGAGCGGCGGCCGCAGCCGGTGGGCCAGCCAGATGTTCAGCCCGACCGCACCGGCCATGAGGAGGCCGAAGACGGCGAAGAGGCCGACCTTGGTCCACAGGGTCTTGGTGAAGACGGTGGAGTAGTTGACGGAGCGGAACCAGAGCCAGTCCGTCCAGAAGCCGGCGAACATGATGAACGCCATGGCCAGGACGGCCAGCACGCCCAAGGTCATCAGAAGAGTCCGGGCGCGCCGGGACGGGCGGCCGACTCTCATCCGTGGCCCGGAGGGGCCTCCGCCGCGGTCCGGCATCTGGAAAGCCAAGGTGCGCACCTCGAAAGTCGCTGTGTGTAAGTGATGCGATGAGTTTTCAAAGCATGGGCCCCCGATCGTAGAACCCACTCATGCAACTTACTGAGGCTTTAGTCAGTTCCCGGTATCCGGTGGAAAGGAGGCAGGATGTTGCCCATGTCCAACCTTTCGCCGTCCCCCGGCACCCCTATGGCGGCAAGCCCGCTGACCCGTGCCGTCCTCGAAATCGACGAGTACGCCTCCACCCTCGGCTGGGACAAGCCCGCCCGGCTCTTCGCCCTGGTCGACACGGCCAAGCTGCGCAAGGAGGCGCCGGGCGTCGCCCGCCAGCTCGGCCTCGACCAGGACGACACGGGCAAGAACCAGCTCACCCCGATCGAGCAGGACGAGGTGCCGGCCGGAACCCCGCTGGACAAGTTCCTGGGAACGATCGCATGGCCCGCCTCGATCCTCGGCTGCGCGCTGACCGTGGAGCGGTTGATGCTGCCGCCGTCCGCCGAGTCCTCCGTACCGGAGGGGCTCACCGACAAGCAGCTCACCAAGTGGGTCGCCACCCACCCGGAGCGCCAGGAGGTGCGTCTGACCGTGGGCGTCCTGCGCGACGGCTCGCGGGAGTCGGCCGTACGGCTGCGGGACAAGGACTCGGCGAACGAGGTGCTGACCGGCGCGACGCTGGTGCCTGGGCTGGCCGAGGCGCTGGCCGCGACCTTCCTCGACTAGGCCGTCTCCGGGCCGGCGACGGGGAAACGGTCAGGGCTTGGCGCTGCACTGCGTCAGCCCGGCCGTGTCCCCCTTGCTGATCTTCTCCAGCGCCTTCACGGCGTCGTCGATGGTGGAGACCTTGACCAGGGTCAGCCCGTCGGGCACGTCGGCCGCGGCGGAGGCGCAGTTCTCGGCGGGCGTCAGGAAGTACTGGGCGCCGGCCTGGCGGGCGCCGATGGTCTTCATCTGGATGCCGCCGATCGGGCCGACCTTGCCCGCGTCGTCGATGGTGCCGGTGCCGGCGATGAACTTGCCGCCGGTCAGGTTCTCCGGGGTCAGCTTGTCGACGATGCCGAGCGCGAACATCAGACCGGCACTGGGACCCCCGACGTCGGCGAGCTTGATGTCGATGGTGAACGGGAAGGTGTGGTCGGTGCCGGCCCGGATGCCGACGATCGCGTGACCGTCGTCCTCCGCCTTGCCCGCGATGATCGTGACCTTCGTCGTGCCGGTGGGCTCGCGGTGCGCCTTCTCGGCCTCGGCGGCCTCGGGGGCGGGCACGATGGTGAACTCGACCGGCTCGCCGGGCTTGTGCTTGGTGACCAGCTTGGCCACGTCCTCGGGAGCCTTGACGGGGGTGCCGTCCACGGCCTTGATGACGTCCCCGGCGTGCAGCTTGCCCTCGGAGGGGCTGTCCTTGACCACGGAGGCGACGATCACGCGGGCGGAGACCGGGATGCCGAGCTGCTTGAGGGCGGCCACCTTGGCGCTCTCCTGCGACTGGCTGAACTCCTCGGCGTTCTCCTGCGTGGACTCCTGCTCCGTCTTGCCGTCCGGATACAGGTTCTCGTGCGGCACCACGATGTTGTCCCCCGCGGCCCAGCCGTACACGGCCTCCAGCAGGTTCATGTCGTAGTCCGCGCCGGTGACGCGGACCGTCGTCATGTTCAGGTGCCCGTCGGTCGGGTACGTCTTGCGCCCCGAGATGTTCAGGACGGCCTCGCCGTGCGAGTCCCCGAGCGTGTTCACGGTCGGGCCCGGGCTCATCTCGGAGTACGGGGCCTTCATGAACACTCCCGCGCAGAGCAGCGCGAACAGCATGAGGGTGGAGGCGAGCATCGTCGCAGTGCGGCGTGGCATGGATCGACAGTACGTGACGGCCCTGAAGCGCGGCCCCCGGGGCCGGTCCGTACGGGGGCCCGCAGCCGCGTCAGACGGAGTCGACCGTGTCCTTCTTGCGCTCCGCGTCCGCCTTCGGCGCGCCCGGTTCGTTCTGGCCCATGGCCTCGCGGAACCGCGCGTAGCCCGCGAGCTCGGATATGTCACCGGATGTGCGGTCGCGTGCCGCCCAGCTGCCCCATATTGCCGCTCCGATCGCGGCGAACAGCGGAATCAGCAACCACGCCAAAGACGCCATGGGCGTGTCTCCCTACCCCGAAGTACGTGTTGTTGGTGGCTTCAACGCTGCTGCCCGGGAGGGGGTTACGCAAATCGAGGGCGTGTTGCGCGTCCGAACGGGGCAATCAGCAGGCGCCGACCCACTCCTCCGTACCGTCCGCAAAGGTCTGGTGCTTCCAGATCGGGACCTCGTGCTTGAGGACCCATCCTGCACGGCCCCCTCGCACTGCTCGGCGCCGGGGGCGCCTCACAGGCTTCGGCGGGCCGCGCCGGACTCCGTCCGTCGGCCGGCGGGCCCACCCGCCGGCCCCGCTTCAGCAGGCGCCGACCCACTCCTCCGTACCGTCCGCGAAAGTCTGGTGCTTCCAGATCGGGACCTCGTGCTTGAGGTCGTCGATCAGCATCCGGGCGGCTTCGAAGGCTTCGCCGCGGTGCGGGCAGGACACGGCGACGACCACCGCGAGGTCGCCGACGGCCAGGTCACCGATGCGGTGGACGGCGGCGAGGGCGCGGACCGGGTACTTCTCCACGACGCGCTCGGCGACGCGGCGCATCTCCGCCTCGGCCGACGGGTGGCAGGAGTAGCCGAGCGCGTCGACGTCCGCCCCGCTGTCGTGGTCGCGCACCGTGCCGACGAAGAGCGTCGTGCCGCCCGCCGCGTCGTCGCCGACGGCCTGGAAGACCTCGTCGATCGAAAGCGGGGTCTCACGGATTTCGAGCAGCCGGATCGGGTCCGGAGCGGCGTGCTCGCCGGGGTGATCGAAGTGCGGTGCCATACCTTCCATCGTGCCCTAGCCGCCGACCCGGCGGAATAGCAGTTTCACCAGGTCCCCACCGGCCCTCTTGGGAGCCTCCTACAGGAACCCCCTGGTCACGGCGCAGGCCAAACCGGCCGGACCCGGCCCCGCCGACCAGATCCAGCCCCGCCGGCAAAAACCGGCCCCGCCGGGGTCAGATGCCCCGGCGCCGGCGGGCGGCGCGGATCGCGGCGGCGGCGCCCAGCAGCGCGACCGTCGCCCCCGCGGCGCCGGCGGCCGTGGCGTCCTTGCGTCCCAGCCTGCGCCCCGCGACGGTGTGCCGCCCGGCGACCTCTTGGAGGAGCTCCGCCAGCACCTCCTCGTTGGTCCAGCGCGGCCGCCACCCCGCCGCGTGCAGCCTGCTGACGCTGACCACCCACGGGTGCATCGTGTACGCGAGGTCCCCGGCCGGGGACGGGGTGAGGCCGATCCGGTGCAGCCGGGCCGCCGCGCCCAGGGCCACGGCCGACGGGAGCTCCATGCGGCGGATCCCGCTCAGCTCCTCGACCTCCTCCTGCTCCAGCCAGCCCTCGCAGCCGACCGCCAGCTCTCCCTCGACCTTCTCCAGGGCCGCGTACTCCAGCGCGCTGACCAGGTCCTCGACGTGGCAGAACTGCCAGGTCGGGCGGGAGCCGGCCACCACCAGCAGGCGCGGGGACTCGAAGTAGCGGGTCAGCGCGGTGTCCGTACCGCCGACCAGTACCGCCGGGCGGACGACGGTGACGTTCAGGCCGGGGTGCGCGCGCGGCGCCCGGCGCCCCAGCCGCTCGATCTCCAGCAGGTCGCCGACGCCGGTCGCCTCGGCGGTGGCGCGCAGCTCGGCGTCCTCCGAGAGCGGGATGTCGTTGTCCGGCAGGGCCCCGTAGACCATCGCGGACGTGCAGAGCACGACCCGGTGCACTCCGGCCGCCGCGGCGGCGGTGAGCACGGTCTGGGTCCCCCGCACGTTGTACGCCGTACGGGCTGCCGGGTCCGTCTCCAGATCGAGGTCGAGGGCGAGGTGCACCACGACGTCCGCGCCGCGCAGTTTCTCCGCGATCGCGGGGTCCCGTACGTCCAGGAGGTGCCACACCGCGTCGGTGCTGTCCCCGCGCCGCTCGTCGATCGCGACGACCTGCTTGACCTCGTCGGACGCGGCCAGCCTGGTCACCAGGGCCGCTCCGACCCCCGAGGCGGCGCCGGTCACGGCGATCACGGGGCCTCGGCGCGCGGAGCCGCCCGGGTTTCGCGTCCGGCGAACGCCGTGGGCGTCCCCGCCGTGCTCAGGGCGGTCTTCCGGGCCCTGTTCGTCCAAAGCGTGCGGATCTGGGGAACTCACCAGGCGTCTCCAGCGGTTGTCTTCAGTAGGGACGCGCCGTGACGCGGACCCACCAGTTGATGTCCATCCTGCCGCAGCCCAGGAGTCAGCGGAGCACCGAGCCCGGAAGCGGGTCTGGTGTCTACGCTGGGTGGTGTTGTCGACCCATTGTCCGCCGGCCCCCGCCGGCGGCCCTACGAGCCGAGGAAACCCGTGAGCGACACCCCATTCGGATTCGGCCTTCCGCCCGAGGAGCCGGACAACGGCGACGAGGGCAAGAAGAAGGGCAACCAGGGCGGTCAGAGCGGCCCGAATCCGTTCGGGTTCGGCACGGGCCTGCCCGGCGGCTCCGGCGCCCCGGGGGACGCCGACAACCCCTTCGCCGCGATGTTCGGTTCCATGAACCCGAACGACCTCGGCGCCGCCTTCCAGCAGCTCGGCCAGATGCTGAGCTACGAGGGCGGCCCGGTCAACTGGGACATGGCCAAGGACATCGCCCGCCAGACCGTGGCCCAGGGCACCGCGGACGGGGTCAAGGACGCCAGCGTCGGCCTCGCCGAGAAGTCGGCGGTCGAGGAGGCCGTGCGCCTCGCCGACCACTGGCTCGACGACGTCACCTCGCTGCCGTCGGGCGCCGCCACCGCCGTGGCGTGGAGCCGCGCCGAATGGGTCGAGGCGACCCTGCCGGTGTGGAAGGAGCTCGTGGACCCGGTCGCCGAGCGCGTCGGCGCGGCCATGGGCGGCGTCCTGCCCGAGGAGATGCAGGCCATGGCGGGCCCGCTGCTCGGCATGATGCGCTCCATGGGCGGGGCCATGTTCGGCCAGCAGATCGGCCAGGCCGTGGGCACCCTCGCGGGCGAGGTCGTGGGCTCGACCGACGTCGGGCTCCCGCTGGGCCCGGCCGGCAAGGCCGCCCTGCTGCCGCTGAACATCGAGAGCTTCGGCAAGGACCTGGGCGTCTCCTCCGACGAGGTGCGGCTGTACCTGGCGCTGCGCGAGGCCGCGCACGCGCGGCTCTTCGCGCACGTGCCGTGGCTGCGCTCGCATCTCTTCGGCGCGGTCGAGGGGTACGCGCGGGGCATCAAGGTGGACACCTCGAAGCTGGAGGACGTGGTCGGCCAGCTCGACCCGTCGAACCCGGAGCAGCTTCAGGAAGCCCTTCAGGGCGGCATGTTCCAGCCGCAGGACACCCCCGAGCAGAAGGCTGCCCTGGCCCGTCTGGAGACGGCGCTCGCGCTGGTCGAGGGCTGGGTGGACGCGGTCGTGCACGAGGCCGCCAAGCCCCGGCTGACCTCGGCGGACGCCATGCGCGAGACCATGCGCAGGCGGCGCGCCTCGGGCGGCCCGGCGGAGCAGACCTTCGCCACGCTGATCGGGCTGGAGCTGCGGCCGCGCCGGCTGCGCGACGCCTCGCGGCTGTGGGCCTCGCTCACCGACGCGCGCGGGGTGGACGGGCGCGACGGGCTGTGGGAGCACCCGGACATGCTGCCGACCGCTTCCGACCTGGACGACCCGGACGGGTTCGTGCACCGCGAGCAGCTGGACTTCTCCGAGATCGACAAGATGCTGGGCGAGGCCGCCCAGAAGCGCGAGCAGGACGGCGACGACAAGAAGTGACCCTGTACGAAGACACGGTGCTGGTCCTGAAGTCCTACGAGGACCAGCCCGAGCTGCGCGACCTGTACCTGGAGCACTTGGCCGCCCACCCGGACGGGGTCTACAAGCCCTGCCAGGCGGGGCACGTCACGGGCAGCGCCCTGGTGATCGACCCGGTGCGGGACCGCGTGCTGCTGACCCTGCACAAGAAGCTCGGCATGTGGCTCCAGATGGGCGGCCACTGCGAGCCCGGTGACACGACCATCGCCGGGGCCGCGATGCGCGAGGCCGTGGAGGAGTCGGGCATCGCCGAGGGGCTGACCCTGGTGCCCGGCGGCCCGGTGCGCCTGGACCGGCATCCGATCCCGGCTCCGTGCAACTGGCACCTGGACGTGCAGTACGCGGTGCTGGCGCCCGCCGGTGCCCTCGAAGCGATCAGCGACGAGTCGCTGGACCTGCGCTGGTTCCCGTACGCCCAGGTGGCGGAGGTGGCCGACACCTCGGTGGTGCGGCTGCTGGAGGCGGCCCTGGCGCGGCTCTGAGCCGGCAGGAACAGGAGGAAGGGGCGGCCCCCGCCGATGCGGGGGCCGCCCCTTCCGTCCGTCCGTGCCCGGATCCGTGCGTACCGGGATCCGTGCGTACCGGGATCGTCCGTACCCGGATCAGTTCCAGGCGTTGTTCTGGTTCTGCGCGTGGGCGCCGTGCTGGCCCAGGCCGAACTGCGCGGCCGCACCCTGCCCGATCTGGGCGTTCTGCGGCGGGAGCGCCTCGCTGGGCTGGACCAGGGCGAAGCCGGTGCCGAGGAAGCTCAGCTCCCAGCCCTCGCCGGTGTTGCCGCGCCGCCGCCAGACGCCGGTGGAGTGCGTCTGGGCCTGCATCTGCACGCGCAGCGAGGTGGACCAGGCGACGATGGCGTCCGCGTCGGCGTTGACGTACTTGTCGGGCGTGACCTGCAGCATCAGCGGCTGGCCGGAGGTCATCAGCGCGACCTTGCCGCGGCCGGTGATGTTGAGCTGGTACTTGCCGGAGCCGGAGATCCCGTACTGGCTGTCCACCGCGATGGCCTCGGTGTGCAGGGTGGAGTCCAGGGCCAGCACGTAGCTGCTGTCGACCGTGAGGCCTTCCTGGTCCACGTCCACGACGTGGACGTACTGCGCCAGGTTGGCGAGGTAGACCGTGCCCTGACCGGAGCAGCGCATCAGGTCGAGGCCCTCGCCGGTGCGGGCGCGGGCGTTGCGCTGGGTGGTGCTCTGGTACTCGCCGTCGAAGTCGATGATCCCCTGGTAGGCGACCATCGCGCCCTTGCGGGCCAGGACGTCGTCGGAGCCGCTCAGGGAGACCCGCAGCAGCTGCGGGTTCTGGACGGCGTACCGCTCCTGGGACTGCGCCTCTGCGTGGGCGAAAAGTGAGCTCTGCATGGTGTGTCTTCTCCCCCTCAGCCCCGGGCCCGGAGCCGGTCGGTGCTGTCCTCGCTGGGCTGTACGACGACGATGCCCTGGCCGGAGAAGGCCATCTGGTAGGCCTCCCCGCTGCCCCGGCCCAGCATCGACGAGGCCTTGAAGCTGCGCTTGCCCTTGACCTTGAGGTTCGGGGACCAGGCGACGAGCGCGTCCGGGTCGACGTACGTCTCGTCGTCGCCGCGGCCGCAGTCGACCACGATCGGCGTGCCGCGCGAGGTGATCGCGACCCAGCCGGTGCCGGCGACCGACACGTTGAACAGGCCCTGGCCGGCGAACTTGGCCATGCCCTTGACCCGCTCCACGCCCCACTGGAGGTGGGCGTCGAAGGCGAGCAGGTTGGTGCCGTTGACGGAGAGCGAGTCGTTGTTGAGGTTGATCACGACGACGTCCGCGCCGTAGTCGGCGAGGTAGAGCAGGCCGTCGCCCGTGCACTTCATGAGCGGGGCGCCCTCACCGGTGAGCCACTGCGAGGCCATCTGGCGGACGGCCGGCGGGTTCGGCTCGTACTGGACGAAGCCCTCGTAGGCGACCATGGATCCGGTGCGCGCGAAGAGGTCCTGGCCGCTCTGCATGGCGACCTTGAGCATCGCGCGGCCGTGGTTCTCCATGCGGGCCGTGACGGGGGTCGGGGCGTAGCCCGCGAGCTGCTGGTTCATTGCGTTCATGGCATTCATGTGGGGCTCCCTCAGACCTCGTACGGCTGGACGACGATGAAGTTGCCGGGAGCGCCGCGGAACTGGAGGTTCACGGTCTCCCCGCTGTGGCCGGGGTAGGCGTTGCGGCGCAGCCGGACCTGGCTGGAGATGATCACCTGGGAGGCGGCCGACCACGCGACTATGGCGTTGCTGTCCGCGAAGGTGGTCGGGGTGACGGGCAGGACGACGGGCACGCCGTGCGTCTTGACGATCACCGTGCCGGTGCCCTGGAACTGCATGGTGAACAGGGCGCCGCCCGGGATGCCGTGGCCCTCGATGCGGCGGACCTCGTGCTGGAGCGACTCGTCGAAGGCGAGGACGTTCTCGGCGGAGACGCAGATGGCGTCGCCCTGGAGCTCGATGGCGTGCAGGTGCGCGCCTTCCTCCGCGAGGAAGACCTGGCCGCGGCCGGCGCAGCGCATCAGCTGCATCTCCTGGCCGGTGGCGTTGCCGACGACGCGGCCGGCGAAGCCCGCGCCCTTGTAGCTGAAGTCGACCTTGCCCTGGTAGAGGACCATGCTGCCCTGGCGGGCGAGGACGGCCTGGCCGCCCATGGCGAGATCGACGCGCATGAGCTGCTGGTTCTGCGGGGTCCAGCGGGCGCCGGTGGGCGCTTCCTTGTACGGCTGGAGGGCGGCGGCGAGTCCGGCGCCGGCGGCGGGCACCGCCTGCGGGGGCTGGCCGTAGCCCTGGGGCTGCTGGCCGAAGCCGGGCTGCTGGCCGTACGGGGGCTGCTGCTGGCCGGGGACCTGGCCGTACGAGGGCTGCGGCTGCTGCCCGTACGGCGCGGGGGCCGGGGCGGGCGGCGGAACCTGCCCGTAGGGCGCGGGGGCGGGCGGGGCCAGGGGGGCGCCCATCGGTGCGGCCATGGTGGGGGCCGCGTGGACGGGCTGCTGGTACGGCGCGGGGGCCGGGACCTGCGCCGGGGCGGGGGCCTGGGGCGGCGCCTGGGCCGGCGCACCGAAGGAGGGCGCCGGGGCCGGGGGCTGCGTCTGGGCGGGAGCGCCGAAGGAGGGCGCCGGGGCGGCGGCCTGCGGGGGCGGGGCGAAACCGGGCGCCGCGGCCGGGGCCTGCGCCTGCGCCGCGGGCTGCTCCTCCTCGGCGACCTCGCCGCCGAAGTTCTGGAGCAGCGCGGCGAGACCGCCGTCGAAGCCCTGACCGACGGCGGCGAAGCGCCATACGTCCTTGAGGTAGAAGTCGCCGATCATCAGCGCGCGCTCGGTGCTGAACTCCGAGCCCGAGAAGGAGTACCGGACGACCTCCTCGCCTCCCGCGACGATGCGGATGTAGCCGGGGCCGATCTGCGACATCTGCCCGGCGCCGTCGATGGAGGCGGCGAAGGAGAGCTTGTGGATGTTGGCAGGAATGCGGTCCAGGGTCACCCGGAAGGATTCCGTGTCGCCGGCCTGCGTGCCGAGCTGCTGGATGGACTCCTCCGGCGACTTCGGCTGGTTGAAGAAGACGAAGTAGCGGTCGTCCGAAAGCTGTTCGTTGACGTCCAGGCCGAAGCAGCTGATGTCGATGGCGAGTCCCGGCCCGGCGATCTGGACACCCACATAGAGGTCTGTGCCCGCTGTCAGATCACTGATTTTGGCCTTGTGACCGCGTTGGAATTCCCTGGCCATACGTAAGACCGTCCCCCATCCCGACTGTGAATGCGTGCCGCTCAGGCTAACGGCATCCCCGGACATCCGGCCAAGTCGGTACCGACCCGGTACATATCACGAGGCGTGACATGACGGGTATATAGCGGACAAATGCTGATCATTCCTCGCGGGCGGCGGGGACTTTCGGAAGGCGTTCGGCGGCGACGACACCTTCGAGGTACCCGCGTGCCCGCTCGGTGCGCGGGTACGCCTCCAGGAGTTCCCAGAAGCTGGGGCCGTGGCCGGGCACGAGGAGGTGCGCCAGCTCGTGCAGCAGCACGTAGTCGACGACGTACTCCGGCATCCCCTGGATGCGGTGGGAGAGCCGGATGCTGCCTTCGGCCGGGGTGCAGGAGCCCCAGCGGGTGTTCTGATTGGTGACCCAGCGGACCGTACGGGGGCGGGCGCGGCCGCCGAAGTACTGCTCGGACAAACGCTCGGCGCGCTCGGCGAGTTCCGCGTCCCCGAGGGTGCGCTTGCTCTCCTGCGCCGCCAGCTTGTCGAGCATGACGCCCACCCAGCGCTGCTCTTCGGCCTCGGACATCCGGGCAGGGATGAGGACGACCGTACGATCGCCCTCGCGATAGGCGGATACGGTCCTTCGGCGGCGCGCGCTCCGGCGGACTTCGACGGCGCGCTGCGGTGGATCGGCTGACACGCCACGACGGTACCCGCTCGCCACGGCGGAAGTCCCGCCCCGCTCGGGGTCGAACACGAACCGATGCGCAGTCGGCGGCACGGGCGCCCCAAAGAGCCCCGATCATTCATTTCATATACCTAATACCCCTCACCTGTGGACAAACTTGCGCAGGTCTTTCGCCGGCCGGGCAATCTTGCGGAAAGCGACGCGGACCCGAGGGACTGACCGGACCCGGCGGACCCAGGGGAATGCGGCGCGCGAATCGAAGCGCGAATCGAGGGAGAACCGCGATGTATCCGAAGGTGAAGCCGGCACTGGCCCGGGCCTGGCGCGATCTGCAGACGGTGCAATTCGGCGTGACGCCCGCCCACGCGGTGGTGCTCGGCCCGGTGGACACGGCGACGGGCGCGCTCCTGGAGCTGATCGACGGGACGCGGGGCATGGAATTGCTCCGGTCGGAGGGCAAGGGGATGGGGCTCCCGGACGGCCGGGTCGACGAGGTGGTGCGCAGGCTGGCGGCGGCCGGGCTGCTCGACGACGCCACGGCGGGCGGCCCCCGCGCCCAGGCGGTGCGGGACCGCCCGGAGGCCCTTGAGCGGCTCGGCCCGGACCTGGGGTCGCTGTCCTTGGTCCGCCCCCGGCCGGGTGGGGACTTACAGGGGGTCGCCGCCCGCCGGGTGATACGGGTTCAAGTGCGCGGGAGCGGCCGCGTGGGCGCGGTGATCGCCTCGGTCCTGGCGGGAGCGGGCATCGGCCGGGTCGAGGTGCTCGACGGGGGCCGCGCGCAGCCGGCGGACGTGGCGCCGGGCGGCCTGGGCCCCGGCAGCGTCGGGCGGCTGCGCGCCGAAGCCGCGCGGGCCGCGGTCCGCGACGCCGCCCCCGGGCGCGGGCCGCGGACCGGGGAGAGCGAGGGACCGGAGCCGGGGCTGGCCCTGGTGGTGGTCGCGCCCCGGGACGGGCTGCAGTCCTGGGCCCCCGATCCGGAGACGGCGGCCGACTGGGTCAGCACCGGCACCCCGCACCTGTACGCGGGGGTGCTGGAGGGGACCGGCCTGGTGGGACCGCTGGTCCTCCCCGGAGCCACGGCGTGCGCCGGCTGTATGGAGCGCGACCGGATCGAGCGGGACCCGGCCTGGCCGCGCATGCTGGTCCAGTGGCGCTCGGCCCACCGCCGCCGGGCCGCCGCCGCCTGCGACCTGGGCCTCTCCACCGCCGTGGCCGGTCTGGCCGCCGCCCACGCCCTGTCGTTCCTCGACGGCGAACTCCCCGCCTCCACCGCCACCCGCTGGGAGGCCTCCCTCCCGACCCTCGACTGGCAGTCCACTCCGGTCCATCCGCACCCCGACTGCCCGTGCGCGGCGGCCGGGGTCCCGGCGGAGCAGGAGGTGGGGGCGTGAGGGGGGTGTTGGGGAGGCACGGCGGTCCCCTCCTCGACGACCTCGCCGAACCGCGCGAGGTGGTGCCCGGCCCGCTGCCATCGCGGTTCCCGCCTCGAAGCGACCCGCCCCGCCATCCCCCGGGCCGTCCCCCGGGCCGTCCCCCGCCCCTTCCACCGGGATTGCGCGGACCGCTCCACCGCCGTGCCGTCCCCTGGGTGCGGACGTCGTCTGCCCGCGGTGGATTCCCGCCGGGTTCCGGGCGGGAGACTCGGACGGGGTGGGCGCGGGGGGTCATGACAGGATGCCTTTGGCCGGGAAGGACTTCGGGGGACTCCCCCGAACGCCGCTCGCGGCTCAGCTGTCTGGGAATTGGAGGGGCTCATGTCTGATCTTCCCCGGAAGGCGGTCACCCGTACCGTCAAGCTGGCCGCGCTGCCGCTCGGCATAGCGGGCCGGGCCACCTGGGGGCTCGGCAAGCGGATCGGCGGCAAGTCGGCGGAGATAGTGGCGCGTGAGCTCCAGCAGCGGACCGCCGAGCAGCTGTTCCGGGTACTGGGAGAGCTGAAGGGGGGCGCCATGAAGTTCGGTCAGGCGCTCTCGGTCTTCGAGTCGGCACTGCCCGAGGAAGTCGCCGGGCCCTACCGGGCGGCGCTGACGAAGCTGCAGGAGGCTGCCCCGCCGCTGCCCGCGGCCACCGTGCACCAGGTGTTGTCGGAGCGGCTCGGCGCGGACTGGCGGGAGCTGTTCGAGGAGTTCGAGGACAAGCCCGCCGCGGCCGCCTCGATCGGGCAGGTGCACCGGGCTGTCTGGCACGACGGCCGCCAGGTGGCGGTCAAGGTCCAGTACCCGGGGGCCGGCGAGGCCCTGCTGTCGGACCTGAAGCAGCTGAGCCGGTTCGCGGGGCTGCTGGGGCCGCTGATCCCGGGCATGGACATCAAGCCCTTGATCAAGGAGCTGCGCGACCGGGTCTCGGAGGAGCTGGACTACGAGCTGGAGGCCGAGGCGCAGCGGACGCACGCGGACGCCTTCGACGGCGACGAGGACGTGCTCGTGCCGGACGTGGTGCACCAGGGCGACCAGGTGCTGGTGACCGAGTGGATCGAGGGGACCCCGCTGTCGGAGGTGATAGCCGACGGCACCCCCGAGGAGCGCGACCGCGCCGGACAGCTGCTGGCCCGGTTCCTCTTCTCCGGCCCCGCGCGCACCGGGCTGCTGCACGCCGATCCGCACCCCGGCAACTTCAGGCTGGTCTCCGGGGCGGACGGCCGGACGCGGCTGGGCGTACTGGACTTCGGGACGGTCGACCGGCTGCCCGGCGGCTGGCCCAAGCCCATCGGCCGGTCGCTGCGGATGGCGCTGGACGACGATGCCGAGGGGGTCTACGGGCACCTGCGCGCGGAGGGCTTCGTGCGCGAGTCCATCGAGCTGGAGGCCGACGCGTTGCTCGACTATCTGAGGCCGATGCTCGAACCGGCCGAGGCCGAGGACTTCACCTTCACGCGGACCTGGCTGCGCGGGCAGGCCGCGCGGATCGCCGACCCCCGCTCCCCCGCGCACCAGTTGGGCCGGCAGATCAATCTGCCGCCCTCCTACCTGCTGATCCACCGGGTGACGCTGAGCACCATCGGGGTGCTGTGCCAGCTCGGTGCCACGGTCAGGCTGCGCGAGGAACTCGACTCCTGGCTGCCGGGGTTCCTGCCCGACGAGGGCTGAGCCGGGCGGGCGGTCCCGGGCGGGCGCTCACCACCAGGCGGAGTCGAGGCGGCCTTCGATGGCGCGGAGGTTCGCACGCGCGCAGTCGACGCAGAAGTACTGTCTGGTCCCGTTCTCGACGGAGCAGGTCCAGGTGGGCGGGGCGCCGGCCGGGGACTGGGCGCCGCAGCGCGCGCAGACGACGGGCGGGGCCTCGGTTCCCGGCGGTGCCGGGTGGGGAGTCGGCTGGTCCACCTCCAGACGATATCCCCGCGGGAGCCGGCGGGCGGTCCGCAACGCACCGGGGGGACCGGCCCGTTCGGGCCGGTCCCCCCGGTGGTTTCCTCAGAGCCTTCTCCGGCTCTGTCTTAGTGCATGACGGCCATGGCCAGCGCGCGCCGGGCGCGCAGCGAGACGCGCTCGGCTCGGCGCTGCATGCGCCGCGCGGCGACCAGGCGCACGGCGCGACGCTCGGCGTCGACCTCACGCATGCGGTCGTCCATATGGGCACGAGCCATGGCTTCTGGGATGAGTTGCATTTCGCGGGTCCTGTTCTGACGCGAGGTGATCGCGCCGGCGGTGATGAAGTCTGCGGTGGCGGAGCCGTGCGGCTGCTCGCTCGTGGTGGCGTGGGGGGACATGAGGGCCTGCTTCAGGGGGTCGTGCGTCAGGGGGCGGTCGATGGTTCCGTTGGCGGTCATGCCGCGACAACCGGGTTCTTGCGCGGACGGCCACGGGGACGCTTCCGGGCGACGACGACACCCTGGACGAAGAGCTCGCCTCCCCAGACACCCCAGGGCTCGCGGCGCTCCAGCGCACCGGCGAGGCAGGCCTCGACCAGCGGGCAGGTGCCGCAGAGGGACTTCGCGTACTCGACGTCGGCCGGGGACTCGGCGAAGAAGACCTCGGGGTCGTAGGTGCGACAGGCGACGGGCACGCCGAGGTTCTCGATGGCGTCGTCGAGCGCGGTGAGCGCGGTGAGGGGAGTCAAGGTGGAGTCCTCCGGGACTACTGCGGGCGGGGAGAGGGTCTGGGTCTTCGGTACGGACGGGGCGTGCGCTTCGAGTTGCACGGTGGTTTCTTCCTCGTCTTGTTCGTCTAGTCGTTCCGGCCGGTCGGCCGGGGGCGGCTGGGGTACCTCGCCCCTTCGGTCCGTCGTCCCCTGTTCGGGGACAAACAGAAGGGCCGCGGATCCCGGGTGGGGTTCCGCGGCCCTGAAGGCGCCGGTCTGATCGTCAGATCAGACTGGATCACTCCAGGGTTCGAGCCCGCGGTAGGCCCACATCAGGTGGTGCTGCTTCTTCGTCTGCTTCGTCTGCTGCGTCTTGAATCCGGCACTGGCGGCACCGGCTGCGGCCGCAAAGGCATAGGCGCCATGCGCCTGGGCTTCTGCTGCCAGTACTGCCACCGGTGCCTTGGTCCGTCGCTCATTGCGCTCACTGACCGGCAGTGCGGCGGGCAGGACGGGGCTGTCAGCGCAAATGGCGGACAGACCGGTACCCGGCAGAGCGGTACCCGTGAGGGCGAGGAGCGTGGAGGAGCCGAGCGTGCAGGAAGCGGCAACCGAGCGATCGGTCATTTTGGTGGTGGTGATGAAGCTGGTCACTGGTCTCGCCTCCTCTCGGCGTCTCGGGGACTCGGCCCGGAGGCCTGGTCCCATGCGTATTCGGATAAGTACAGCACGAATCGGGGGCTTCGGAGAAGCCACCGTTTCCGTTGCTAAGAACCTATGGGGCTTCGCTGGGCATGTGCAAACTATTTTTCCGACGAGTTTCTACGCGTCGTCAGGATCTTCCGTCCCGGGCTCCCCACCTGCACAGATGGCCAGCACATCGGCTCCGTACCGTTCCAGCTTCCGGGCGCCCACGCCGGAGATCATCGAGAGCTCTCCCTCCTGCGAGGGTGCGGCCTCCGCGATGGCCATCAGCGTCTTGTCGGTGAAGACGCAGTAGCCGGGCATGCCCTGCTCCTTCGCCTGGACGGCGCGCCAGTCGCGCAGCCGCTCGTAGAGCCCTTCGTCCATGTCCGAGGGGCAGTCCTCGCAGCGCATCAGTTTCAGCTCGCCGGCGTCGGTCAGGGTCTTGCGGCAGACCCGGCACACGGCCGGGCCGCGGCGGCCCCGCTTGCGGGCCCCGGGCTCGACCGGACCGCCCGGCCTGCTTCCCGGCGCCAGGGAGCCCGGCCTCAGGCCGTTCAGGAAGCGGCTGGGGCGTCGGGACCCGCGGCCGCCCGGAGTCCGGGAGAGGGCCCAGGAGAGCGTCAGGTGGTGCCGGGCCCGGGTGACGCCGACGTAGAGCAGTCGGCGCTCCTCCTCGACCTGCTCGTCCGTCTTCGCATAGGTGATCGGCATCATGCCGTCGGTCAGGCCCACGAGGAACACGGCGTCCCACTCCAGGCCCTTCGCCGCGTGCAGGGAGGCGAGGGTGACGCCCTGGACGGTCGGGGCGTGCTGGGCGGCCTTGCGCTCGTCCAGCTCGACCGTGAGGTCGGCGAGGGTCGCGGTCGGCCGGCTGCGGGCGAAGTCCTCGGCGAGCCGGACCAGCGCGGCCAGCGATTCCCACTGGTCTCGGACGGCGCCGGAGCCGGCGGGCGGAGCGCTGGTCCAGCCGGTGGAGCTGAGCACGGCCCGGACCTGGGAGCCGAGCTCCACGACGTCGTCGAGCAGCCGGTCGTTGCCGCCGGAGCGGGCGGCTCCGCGCAGGGCGAGGATCGCCTTCTGCACCTCGGCGCGCTCGAAGAAGCGCTCGGCCCCGCGCAGCTGGTAGGGGACTCCGGCGTCGGCCAGGGCCTGCTCGTAGACCTCGGACTGGGCGTTGATGCGGTAGAGCACGGCGATCTCGCCCGCCGGAACGCCGGCCGCGACGAGGTCCCGGATCCGGTGGGCGATGCCCTCGGCCTCGGCGGGCTCGTCGGGGTACTCGGCGTAGACCGGGTCGGGTCCGGTCTCGCGCTGGGAGACCAGCTCCAGGCGGTGCTCGGCGGCGCGGCCCTTGGCCTGGGCGAGGAGACCGTTGGCGAGGTGGACCACCTGGGGGGTGGAGCGGTAGTCGCGGACCAGCTTGACCACGGTGGCCTGCGGGTACTTGGTGCGGAAGTTCAGCAGGTGGTCGGGGGTGGCGCCGGTGAAGGAGTAGATCGTCTGGCTGGCGTCGCCGACCACGCAGAGGGTGTCGCGCTCGCCGAGCCAGAGGTCCAGCAGCCGCTGCTGGAGCGGGCTGACGTCCTGGTACTCGTCGACGACGAAGTGCTGGTACTGGGTGCGGATCTGCTCGGCGATGTCGTGGCGGTCCTGCAGGATGCCGACGGTGAGGAGCAGCACGTCCTCGAAGTCGATCATGCCGCGGTCGCGCTTGAGCTGCTCGTACGTCCCGTAGATCTGGGCGATCTCGGCCAGGTCCCGGGGGGCCTCGCGGCCGGACTTGCGGGCGGCCGCCGGGTAGTCGGCGGGCACCGTCTGGGTGACCTTCGCCCACTCGATCTCGCCGGTGACATCGCGCAGCTCGCCCCGGTCGAGGCGGATGCGGCAGCGGGCGCCCGCCTCGGCGACGAACTGGATCTTGCGCTCCAGCAGCCGGGGCACGTCGCCGCCGACCGCCTTGGGCCAGAAGTACTGGAGCTGGCGCAGGGCGGCGGAGTGGAAGGTCCGCGCCTGCACCCCGCCCGCGCCCAGCTCGCGCAGGCGGCCGCGCATCTCGCCGGCGGCCCGGTTGGTGAACGTGACGGCCAGCACGCTCGCCGGCATCAGCTGGCCGGAACGGACCCCGTAGGCGATGCGGTGGGTGATCGCCCGGGTCTTGCCCGTACCGGCGCCCGCGAGCACGCACACCGGCCCGCGCAGGGTCGTCGCGACCTCGCGCTGCTCCGGGTCCAGGCCCAGGAGCACCGCGTCGGCCGAGTCGGCGCCGGGCGTGAAGGATGAGGAGTGCGTTGCTGATGTCACCCCGCCATGCTGCCAGGTCTCGTGGGGAGGCCGGGAAATCCGTCCACAGGCCGCCCGGGCTCGTCCGACAGGATCATGGTCGTACCGGAGCGGGGCGGAGCGGAGCGAGGGCGGAGCGGGGCGAAGGCCCGAGCGGGGCGGGCGCCCGCCGGGAATGGGTGCGCGGTCCCGTACGTTCAACCACTCGGGCCGATCGGGCCAACGAGCACCCACGAATGGAGAGCGCAGCATGCAGGACGCGGGAACGGTCACGATGTACAGCACGACCTGGTGCGGCTACTGCCGTCGGCTGAAGAGCCAGATGGACCGGGAAGGCATCGCTTACACCGAGATCAACATCGAGCTCGACCCCGAGTCCGCCGCGTTCGTGGAGAAGGCGAACGGCGGCAACCAGACGGTTCCCACCGTCCTCGTCACCTCCGCCGCGGGCAGCGAGTCGGTCATGACGAACCCGAGCCTGGCCCAGGTCAAGCAGGCCCTCGCCGTCTGATGTGCTGAGCACCACGCACGGAAAGCCCCCGCCGAGGCGGGGGCTTCTGCGTTCCCGGGGGCGGGTCAACCGGCCTGTTAGCGTTCCCCTTTGACCATGGGGGAGGGAGCAACACGTGACCGCGACCGTGTTTCGCATCGGTGGGGATCTGGAGGTGCGCAGGCTCGGTTTCGGGGCCATGCGCTTGGCCACGGATCCGGGTCCGGGCCGCGAGGGTTCGCTCGCGGTGGCCCGGCGGGCCGTCGAGCTGGGCGTCACGCTGATCGACACCGCCTACATGTACGGCTGGGGCGCCAACGAGGAGCTGCTGGCCGAGGCCCTGCACCCCTGTCCGGACGAGGTTCTCGTCACCACCAAGGTCGGCATCGCCCGGTCCGTCCCGTCGGGCGAGTGGACGCAGGACGCGCGGCCAGCCGCGCTGCGCGAGCAGGTCGAGCAGGCGCTGCGCCGGCTGCGCGTCGAGCGGATCGAGCTGCTCCAGCTGCACCGCATCGATCCGCGGACGCCCCTCGCCGACCAGATCGGCACGCTGCGGGACCTGCGGACCGAGGGCAAGATCGGCCGGATCGGGCTGTCGGAGGTCAGCGTCGGCGAACTCGCCGCGGCCCGGGAGATCACCGGCATCGCGAGCGTGCAGAACCGGTACAACCTGCTCGACCGCCGGCACGAGCCCGTGCTCGCGGCCTGCGAGGCGGCGGGCATCGCGTTCCTGCCCTGGGCCACCGTCGCCTGGGGGCAGTCCGGGGCGACGGCCGAGATCGCCGCCGTCGCGGCCGAGGCCGGAGCCACTCCCACGCAGGTCGCGCTCGCCTGGCTGCTCGGGCACTCGCCGGTCGTCCTCCCGATCCCGGGCACGTCCCGGATCGCCCACCTGGAGGAGAACCTCGCCGCGGAAGACCTCCGGCTGACCGAAGCCCAGCGGGCCCGCCTCGACCGGCTGTCCGACCGGCTGTCCGACGGGTCCGGCCAGGGCGGGCAGGCGTAGACCGGCGAAGGCCCCCGCCGGAGCGGGGGCCTTCGTACGTGTGCGGGGGTGGCGGCGCGGGTCAGGCGCTCGCGGCGACCGGCTTCGGGAGCGGCTTGCCGTACCAGAGCTCGACCAGGCGGGCCGCGATGGAGATGCCCGCCGGCGGGAGGACCTCGCCGGACTCGATCGCCGTGCGCAGGTCGTCGCGGGAGAACCAGCGGGCCTCCTGGATCTCGTCCCCGTCGACCTCGATGTCGAAGGTGACGGCGCGCGCCGTGAAGCCCAGCATCAAGCTGTACGGGAACGGCCAGGGCTGGCTGGCGATGTAGTCGACCTCGCCGACCTTGACGCCCGCTTCCTCCCACACCTCGCGGATGACCGACTGCTCGATCGACTCGCCCGGCTCCACGAACCCCGCGAGGGTGGAGAAGCGGCCCTCGGGCCAGTGCACCTGGCGGCCCAGCAGCGCGCGGTCCTGGTCGTCCGTGACCAGCATGATCACGGCCGGGTCGGTGCGCGGGTAGTGCTCGGCCCCGCAGCCCGGGCAGCGGCGGATGTGCCCGGCCGCGGCGACCACCGTGCGCTCGCCGCAGCGGGAGCAGAAGCGGTGCATGCGCTGCCAGTTCTCCAGCGCCACCGCGTGCACCATCAGCCCGGCGTCCCGCGCGGAGAGCAGCATTCCGGCCTCGCGCAGGCCGGCCGGGCGGGCCGACTGGTCCATCCGGCCGGGCAGCGAGTCCTTCTGCAGCGCGAAGTACCGTACGCCGTCCTCGTCGGTCCCCAGGAAGTACCGGTGGGTCTCGGTGACCGGGGCCTCGAAGGCCGGGGTCATCACGATCGCGGTGCCGCCGTCGGGGGTGTCGTCGATCAGGACCTGGCCGCCCGAGACCACGAAGACGCGGGTGCTGGGGTGGCTCCACGCCGCGGCGAGCCACGCCTCGTCGAGGCGGTGGTGCGCGGCGCGGTCGATTCCACTGGGCGCGGCCAGCGAGATCGGACGCTCGGACTCGGTATGGGTGCTCACAGGTACTTCCAACTCCCCCGGTGGTGGGACACAGGCAGGCTCAGCAGGACGGACGGGTGTGCGGTGACGCGTGGGGCTTATGTGGCGCGTGTGGCGCGTGGCGTCGTCAAGCGGACGCCGGCTTCCAGTGGGCGGCCAGGTCGCCCCAGAGGTAGGCGGCCGTCTCGACGCCCTTGGTGAGCAGGGCGAGCTCGACCTTCTCGTTCGGCGAGTGCCAGCCGTCGGAGGGTACGGAGATCCCGAGGAAGAGGACGGGGGCGTTCAGCACGTCCTGGAGGTCGGCCGCCGGCCCCGAGCCGCCTTCGCGGGTGAAGCGGACCTTCTGGCCGAAGGCCCTGCTCATGGCCCGAACGACCGACTGCAGCGCCGGGTGGTCCAGCGGGGTCAGGCACGGCCGGGTCGGGGCGCCGAAGGTGATGGCGTGCCGGATTCCGGCCGGGACGCGCTCCGCGACCCAGGCCGTGACGGCCGTCTCGACCTCGTACGGATCCTGCCCGGAGACCAGGCGGAATGACAGCTTCAGGTGCGCGGAGGCGGGCACGATGGTCTTGCCGCCGGGTCCCTGGTAGCCGCCGCCGATGCCGTTGACCTCGGCGGTCGGGCGGGCCCAGACGCGCTCCAGCGTGGAGTAGCCGGCCTCGCCCGAGGCCGCGTACGACTTGGCCGTACGGAGCCACTCGCTCTCGTCGAAGGGGAGCTCGGCGATCAGCGCCCGCTCCGCGTCCGTGAGCTCGGCGATGTTGTCGTAGAAGCCGGGGATCGTGACCCGCTCGTCCTCGTCGTGCAGGGCCGCGACGAGGCGGGCGGCGACGGTGGCCGGATTCGGCACGGCGCCGCCGAAGGCACCCGAGTGGATGTCCTGGTCGGGGCCGAACAGGTCGATCTCGCAGTCGGCGACACCGCGCATGCCGGTGCAGACGGTGGGCGTGGTCTCGGACCACATGCCGGTGTCGGAGACGATCACGACGTCGGCGGCGAGGCGGGCCGCCTCGCGCTCCACGAGGGCGCGGAAGTGCGGGGAACCCGACTCCTCCTCGCCCTCGATGATCAGCTTGAGGTTCACGGCGGGGGCGGACGCGCCGGTCGCGGCGAGGTGGGCCCGGACGCCGAGGGTGTGGAAGAAGACCTGGCCCTTGTCGTCGGCGGCGCCGCGACCGTACATCCGGCCGTCCTTGATCACCGGCTCGAACGGGTCGGTGTGCCAGCCGTCCGCGAGGGCGGCGGGCTGCACGTCGTGGTGCCCGTAGACGAGGACGGTGGGGGCGGCGGGGTCCTCGCTCGGCCATTCGGCGAAGACGGCGGGGGCGCCTTCCGTCTGCCAGACCTCGGTGACCGGGAAACCGGTCTCCTTGAGCTTCGCGGCCAGCCAGTCCGCGCTGCGCCGTACGTCATCCGCGTGCTCGGGCTGGGCCGAGACCGAGGGGATGCGCAGCCAGTCGGCGAGGTCGTCGAGGAAGGCCGCGCGGTGGGTGTCGATGTACGTGCGGACGACGCTGTCCGCCGGGGTGTCGCTCATGCCCCCGAGCCTAGCCTTCCGTTCGATGGTCACTTTCCGTGTCCGTTTTGCCTTGGAGGATCTGCTCAAGACGCGCGCGGCCGGGGAGGTTCCGGGGGCGGATCACGCGGCCGCTGCGGACGTGCAGGAACACTGCCGCGACCTCGGCGAGGGGGGTGTTCGTGGCCTCCGCCCAGGCCAGGCGGTAGACGGCCAGCTGGAGGGGGTCGGCCTCGGTGGTGCGGCCGGTCTTCCAGTCGACGATCTCGTAGCCGCCGTCTTCCTCGTTGCGGTACACGGCGTCGATCCGGCCCCGGATCACCCGGCCGGCGAGGGTGATCTGGACCGGGACCTCCATGCGGTACGGGGTCCGGTCGGCGTACGCGCTCCGCTCGAAGGCCGCCTTGAGGGAGTCGAGGTCCGCCTCGTCGGCGATGTCCTGGTCGGAACCGTCCCCTCCTGGGGGCTGGGCTCCGGGGAGGTCCGTGAGGGGGTCGAGGACGTCGAGGTGGGGCAGCGGGAGCTCCTCGAAGCGGGACTCCACCCAGGCGTGGAACCGGGTGCCCTGGCGGGCGGCGGGCTGCGGGGGCTTGGGCATGGGGCGGGCAAGGTCGCGTACGAAGCCCTGCTCGTCGGAGGCGAGGCGGAGCAGTTGGCTGGCGGAGAGCGCGGAGGGGAGCTCCACGTCGCGGACGGCCTCGCGGGCGCGGCGGAGTTCGCCCTCCAGGGCGTCGAGGTCGCGGTCCCAGGAGGCGATGGCCCTCGCGTCCTCGGGGGTGAGGGGGCCGGGGCCGGCCGCTTGCCACGAGTCGTCACCGGAGCCGGGTGTCGCGGGGCGGGGCCTGGCCTGGGCCCGGTCACCGGCCCTGGGCTCGGCCTCGTCCTGCGGCCACAGGTCGTCGGCCTCCGGCCACAGGTCGTCGTCGCCGGGCGCGGACGGGCGCGGGCGCGGGCGGGTGTGGGCCAGGTCGTCGGCCTCCGGCCACAGGTCGTCGTCGCCGGGCGCGGACGGGCGCGGGCGCGGCCGGGTGTGGGCCACGTCGTCGGCCTCCGGCCACAGGTCGTCGTCGCCGGGCGCGGACGGGCGCGGGCGCGGCCGGGTGTGGGCCACGTCGTCGGCCTCCGGCCACAGGTCATCGTCGCCGGGTGCGGACGGGCGCGGGCGCGGCCGGGCTCCGGTCAGGTCCTCGGCCTCCGGCCACAGGTCGTCGGCATCGGGCGCGGCCGGGTGCGGGTGGGGTACGGGCGCGTCGGTGTGCGGCGGCCACGGGGCGTCGGGGGTCGGGGGGGCTTCTTCTTCCCCCACCCCGCCCCTTCCCGAAACCGGGGCTGTGCCCCGGACCCCCTGCGGGGTTCCGCCTGCGGCGGCGGGCACGGCCGTGCCCCGGCCTGCCCCGGCCTGCGGCCGGCCCGCGTCCGCTGCGGTCGGTTCGTCAGCCGGGTGCGGCTGCGGGCCGTCCGCCGCTGTGGCTCCGCCGGACGGGGCCTGCCACGGGAGGGCCGTGCCCTCGGACTCGTCGACCGGGTCCGGCCTCGGGACGGCCGTGGCCTCAGGCTCGCCGGTCCGGTCCCGCCGCCGGGCGTCCGCCGCTGCGGCTCCGTGGACCGGGTCCGGCCAGGGGACGGTCGTGGTCTCGGGGGTGTCGGACGGGTCCGGCCACGGGGGCTCCTCGTCGTAGGCGGGGTCTTCGCAGTGCGGGGGCCAGAGGTAGGGGTCCTCCGGGGAGGTTGGGAGGGGCTGGGGGGAGCGGTCCTCCGGGTTGTTCGCGGCGGCATGGCGCGTCGGGTGGAGGTAGGACTCGACCAGGGCGGCTGCTTCGCGGCGCAGGGTGAGGGAGGCGGGGTCCAGGGGGAGGGGCCAGGAGTGGTCCGGGGTGGAGTCCGTGGACAGGGACGGGTTTTCCGCGTCCGGGGCGGGGGCGTCGGCCCAGGCTTCGATCTCGCCGTGGCCCGCGGCGCAGTGTTCGTACAGGGCGGTGAGGAAGGAGGACGGGCCGCGGGGCTTCTTCTGGGTCGGGCCCCACCAGTGGCCCGAGGCCAGGAGGAGCGAGCGCGGGCGGGTGAAGGTGACGTAGCCGAGGCGGAGTTCCTCGACGGCCTTGTGGGACTTGAGGGCCGACTTGAAGGCGCGCAGGCCCGGCGAGGTCCATTCCGGGGTGGGCGGGAGGGTCGGCGCGTCCCCGCGCAGGGCGTACGGGAGGACCTTCGCGTACGAGGTCCAGGCCTCCGGGGCCTTCTCCTTCGGGAACGAGCCCGCGGAGAGGTCGGGGACCACCACCACGTCCCATTCCAGGCCCTTGGACTTGTGGGCCGTCAGGACCTTGACCGTGTTCTCGCCGCCCGGGAGGGCGTGGTCCAGGCCCTTCTCGTACTGGGCCGCCGTGCGCAGGAAGGCCAGGAAGGCCAGGAGGGAGGCTTCGCCGTCCAGGGAGGCGAAGCCGGCCGCCACGTCCATGAAGCTCGACAGGGTCTCCCGGCGGCGGGCCGCCAGCGCGTGCGGGGACGAGGCCAGCTCCACGTCGAGGCCGGTCGCCGACAGGACCCGGTGCAGGACGTCCATCAGCGGGTCCGCGAGGGAACGCCGCAGGTCGCGGAGTTCCTGGGCGAGGTGCGCGAAGCGGACCCGGGCTGCGGCGGAGAAGGGCAGCTGGTCGGGGGCGGACTGGCCCGCGCCGTCCAGGAAGGTTTCCAGGGCGTCGGCCAGCGACACGATCTCCGCCGGGTCCACGCCCTCCACCGCCGCCGCGAGGCGGTCGTCGTCGGAGGAAGAGGAGGAGCGTGAGATCAGGGTGCGGGCGCGGCGGCCCAGCAGGGCCAGGTCGCGGGCGCCGATCCGCCAGCGCGGCCCGATGAGCAGCCGGACGAGCGCGGCGTTGGCTCCCGGGTCCTGGAGGACCTCGCAGACGGCGACGAGGTCGGCGACCTCCGGGAGGTGGAGCAGGCCGGACAGGCCGACCACTTCCACCGGGACGTCCCGCTCGACGAGGACCGCCTGGATCCGCGCGAAGTCCCCGCCCGAGCGGCACAGTACGGCGATCTCGCGCGGTTCCGTGCCCGTACGGACCAGGTGCGCGATGGAGTCCCCGATCCAGTCGAGCTCCTGGGCGTGGGTCTCCAGCAGGGCGCACCGGACGGAGCCGTCGCGCTCCGCGCCCGGTGCGGGGCGCAGGGCCTCGACCCCCTCGTGCATGGCGCGCAGCGGGGTGGCGAGGTCGTTGGCCAGGTCCAGGAGGCGGCCGCCGCTGCGCCGGTTCTCGCTGAGGGAGAAGCGGGTGGCGGGGCTGCCGTCGGCGTACGGGAAGTGCTCGGGGAAGTCGTCGAGGTTGGCCACGGAGGCGCCGCGCCAGCCGTAGATGGCCTGGCAGGGGTCGCCGACGGCGGTCACCGCGTGCCCGGTGCCGCCGCCGAACAGCCCGGACAGCAGCAGCCGCTGCGCGACCGAGGTGTCCTGGTACTCGTCGAGCAGGACGACGCGGAACTCCTCGCGCAGCAGGACCCCGACCTCGGGCCGGGTGGTGGCGAGCTGCGCGGAGAGGGCTATCTGATCGCCGAAGTCCAGGAGGTCGCGGGAGTGTTTGGCGGCGCGGTAGCGGGAGACGAGCTCCAGGAGCTCCAGGCGGCCTCGGATCGCCTCGGGAACCTTGCGCAGGTCCTCGTTGCTGAGCTTGACGTCCGCGAGGGCGGAGAGCAGCTCCGTGTCGTACGCACGCAGCCGCTCCGGCGTTACGAGGTGTTCGGAGAGCTCCCCGTCGAGCGCGAGCAGGTCGCTGACCAGGTCGGGAACGGATTTGGTGAGGGCCGGGTAGGGCCCGGGGGCCTCGCGCAGGACGCGGGCGGCGAGCTGGAAGCGGGTGGCGTCGGCGAGCAGCCGGGCGCTGGGCTCCAGCCCGATGCGCAGGCCGTGGTCCTTGAGGAGCTGTCCGGCGAAGGCGTGGTACGTGGAGATGCGCGGCTCGCCGCCCGCGGTGTCGGCCTCGGCCGGGGAGGGGTCCGGATCGGTGATCCCGGCCCGCGCGAGGGCGGTCCGTACCCGCTCGGCGAGCTCGCCGGCGGCCTTGTTGGTGAAGGTCAGCCCGAGGACCTGCTCGGGTGCGACGGCGCCGGTGCCGACCAGCCAGACCACGCGGGCGGCCATGACGGTGGTCTTGCCGGAGCCGGCTCCGGCCACGATGACCTGCGGGGCGGGCGGGGCGGTGACGCAGGCCATCTGTTCGGGCGTGAAGGGGATCCCCAGGAGCTCCTTGAGCTGCTCGGGATCGGTGAGGGCCGCTGCCCGCGGCGCTGTGGCGGGCGGGGCAGGCTGCGGGGACGGCGGGACGGACGGACGCGCGGACACGTAAAAAGGCTAGCCGCACGCACCGACAGTCCCCGCCGCGCCGGCCGTGGCACCGGTCGGCCCCGTGGCCGCCGCGCGGCCTACTCCACCGTCTGGCGGCCCTCCGGGCGGGCGCTGCACGAGGCGCGGAAGGAGCAGTGGTCGCAGTGCTTGCCCAGGACGGGCGCGAAGCGCTCGTCGAGGACCCGGCCGGCCGCGGTGGCGAGCAGGTCGCCGACCCATTCGCCGGGGGCGCCGCCCTCCAGGGCCTGCTGCGCCTGGATCTTGGGCACCGTGTCCCCGCCGTCGCGCTGGGCCGCGCCCTGGCGCAGCTGCACGAGTTCGGCGCCGCCCGGTGCGGGGCGCAGTCCGTCGAAGACCTCGTCGACGGCGCCCTCGCGCACCGCGAGCTGGTACACGGCGAGCTGCGGGTGGCGTTCGACCTCCTTGGCGGTGGGCGCGGACTTGCCGGTCTTGAAGTCGACGACGTACGCGCGGCCCTGGGCGTCCGCCTCGACGCGGTCCATGGATCCGCGCACCCGGACGGCGTACTCCCCCGCTTCCAGGGTGACGTCGAAGTCGTGCTCGGTGGCCACGGCCGCTCGGCCCCCGCGGTCGGTGGTGTGCCAGCGCAGGAAGCGCTCCAGGGCGGCGCGGGCGTTGTCCTTCTCCTGGCGGGACTTCCAGGGGGCGTCGAAGGCGAGCGAGTCCCAGACGGAGTCGAGGCGTTCCATGAGGACGGCGAGGTCGGCGGGGGTGCGGCCGGAGGCGACCTCGTCGGCGAGGACGTGGACGACGTTGCCGAAGCCCTGGGCGGCGGTGGAGGGGGCGTCGGCCTTGACCTCGCGGCCCAGGAACCACTGGAGGGAGCAGGTGTTGGCGAGCTGCTCCAGCGCGGAGCCGGACAGGGCCACGGGGTGGTCCCGGTCGCGCAGCGGGACGCTGCTGCGGGTGGGCTCGTACAGCCCCCACCAGCGCTGCGGGTGCGCGGCGGGGACGAGCGGGCGGTCCTCGTCGTCGGTGAGCACGGCAAGCCGGGCGAGCCGGCGGGCGGCGGCGTCGCGCAGGGCGGGCGAGGCGTCGGGGTCGACGGTCGTGGAGCGGAGTTCCGCGACGAGCGCGGGGACGGCGAGGGGGCGGCGGGGGCGGCCGGTGACGTCCTTGACGGGTACGCCGAGCTCGGCGAGGAGGCGGGAGGGCTGGTCGCCGTCCTCGGCGGGGGCCTTGACGGCGGTGACGACGAGGCGGTCGCGGGCGCGGGTCGCGGCGACGTAGAAGAGGCGGCGCTCCTCGGCGAGGAGCGCGCCGGGGGTGAGGGGTTCGGCGAGGCCGTCCCGGCCGATGCGGTCGGCTTCGAGGAGGGAGCCGCGGCGGCGCAGGTCCGGCCAGAGGCCCTCCTGCACGCCCGCGACGACGACGAGTCCCCACTCCAGGCCCTTGGAGCGGTGCGCGGTCATGAGGCGGACGGCTTCGCGGCGGGTGGCGCGGGGGGTGAGGGTGTCTCCGGCGATGTCCTCGGCTTCGAGCTGTTCGAGGAAGTTGAGGGCGCCGCGGCCGCCGGTACGTTCCTCCGCGCGGGCGGCCGTGTCGAAGAGCGCGCAGACGGCGTCGAGGTCGCGGTCGGCGTTGCGGCCGGCGGGGCCGCCGCGGCGGGCGCTGCGTTCGAGGCGCTGCGGCCAGGGGGTGCCGTCCCAGAGGGTCCACAGCACCTCTTCGGCGGTGCCGCCGCCGGCGAGGAGCTCGCGGGCCTTGCGCAGCAGCAGGCCGAGGCGTTGCGCTCCGCGGGCGTAGGCGGGGTCGTGGGCGACGAGCCGCTCGGGCTCCGCGAGGGCTCGGGCGAGGAGTACGTCGGAGGGCGCGGGTGTGCGGGCTCCGGCGGCCCGCTCCTCGTCGCGCAGGGCGCGGCCGAGTCGGCGCAGGTCGGCGGCGTCCATCCCGCCGAGCGGCGAGGACAGCAGCACGAGCGCGGCCTCGACCCCGATCCACCCTTCGCCTGCGGCGGCTCCGCCGACCCCATCGGCCTGCGCACCATCCACTGCGTCGGGCTCGGCCGCGGGGCCGGCCAGGCCGGCGCCGGCTTCGGCGGCGGCAGGCCGGCCGGTGCCGGCTTCGTCGGCGGGGGAGGTCTCCCGCCCGCCCGCCCCGAAGTTGCGAGCAAGCTCGCCCACACCGGCGCCTGCGGCCCCGGAAGCTGCCTCGACTCCGTCGGAGGGCACTCCCGCCCCGGCCGGGGCACCGGCGGAGCCGGGAACAGCCGGGCCGGAAGGCTCGGTGCCACCTTCGGCGGCGGGGGAAGTTGCCCGCCCGCCGACCCCCGAGTCGCGAGCAAGGTCGCTCACAGCGGCGCCCGCGGCCCCGGAAGCGGCCTCGACTCCGTCGGGCAGCTCGCTCTCAGCCCCGGCCCGGGCACCGGCGAAGCCGGGCACAGCCGGGCCCGAAGGCTCGGCGGCGGCGGTGGGCTGCAAGCCGGGCAAGGCGGTGTCGGCTTCGCCGGCGGCAGTGGGCCGCAAGCCCGGCAGGCCGGTGTCGGCTCCGTCGGCGGCAGTGGGCCGCAAACCCGGCAGGCCGGTGTCGGCTCCGTCGGCGGCAGTGGGCCCCAAGCCCGGCAGGCCGGTGCCGGCTCCGTCGGCGGCAGTGGGCCCCAAGCCCGGCAGGCCGGTGCCGGCTCCGTCGGCGGCAGTGGGCCCCAAGCCCGGCAGGCCGGTGCCGGCTCCGTCGGCGGCAGTGGGCCGCAAGCCCGGCAGGGCGGATGGGGGCGGCGGGGGTGTGGATTGCGCGAGGGTGCGTAGGGCCGTGAGGAGGGGGGCTATCGCCGGTTCGTGGCGGAGGGGGGCGTCCGTGCCGTCCGTTTCGGCCGGGACTCCCGCCGCGATCAGGGCGCGGCGCATCTGCGGCAGGGTGCGGCCGCCCGCGCGGACCAGGACGGCCATGTCCTGCCACGGCACGCCCTCCTCCAGGTGGGCCCGGCGCAGGATGTCGGCGATGTTGTCCAGTTCCGCGCCGGCCGTGGGGTAGGTGAACACCTCGACCCGGCCGCCCTCGCGGGTCGACGCGAGCGCGCGGTGGGCCCGTACCGCCGCCGAGGGCAGGCGCGGCACCTGCATGCGGGTGGTCAGGTGGCGGGTGGCGGTCAGGAGGACCGCGGACGAGCGGCGGGAGGTGGTGAGGGCATGGACCTGCGCTCCCGGGAAGGAGGTCTCGAAGTCCAGGATGTTGTTGATGTCCGCGCCGCGGAAGGCGTAGATCGACTGGTCGGGGTCGCCGAAGGCGGTCAGCCGGCCGGAGGGGCCGGCCAGTGCGCGCAGCAGGCGCAGCTGCGAGGCGTCCGTGTCCTGGTACTCGTCCACGTAGATCACGTCGTACAGGGAAGAGAGCGACGGGGTGCGCTCCGCCAGGAGGACCGCGCGGTGGAGGAGTTCCGCGTAGTCCAGGGTGCCCTGGAGGTCCAGGACGTCCAGGTACTCGGAGAGGAAGGCCGCCGCCGCCTTCCAGTCCGGGCGGCCGAGGCGGGTCGCGAAGTCGGAGAGGGCCGCCGGGCCCAGGCCCAGCTCGCGGGCGCGGGCGAGCACCGCACGGACCTCGTCCGCGAAGCCGCGCGTGGTCAGTGCGGCCCGCAGGTCGTCCGGCCAGCGGATCGAGCGGATCCGGCGCTGGCCTTCGAGCAGGGTGCGGACCATGACGTCCTGCTCCGGGCCGGAGAGGAGGCGCAGCGGGTCCGCGAACAGTTCGGCGTCCTGGTGGGAGCGGACCAGTCCGTAACAGAAGGAGTGGAAGGTGGTGGCCTGCGGGGCGCGCGCCCCGCCGAGCCGCAGGGCGGTCCGGTCGCGCAGTTCCACCGCGGCCTTGCGGCTGAAGGTGAGGATCAGGACGCGGGCCGGGTCGGCTCCGGCTTCGACGCGGGCAGCGACCGCTTCCACCAGCGTGGTCGTCTTTCCGGTGCCCGGTCCGGCCAGGACCAGCAGCGGTCCGCCGGTGTGCTCAACCACCGCCCGCTGCGCTGCGTCCAGCACAGGGGGATCCACCCGTTCCGCGCCGGTACGCACCAGGCGGTACGCGTCCGGGGTCCGCGTACGCCGCCGCTCGGAGCGGTGGCCGTCGGAGGAAGAGGAGTTCACGTGGGGTGCCGGTCCTGGTGGGTCTGCCGTTGCGGCGGTCGCTGCCGCAGCGGTTGCTGCCGTGGTGATGGTGGCGGCCCGGGCGGTGGCCGAAGCCTTGGCCGAAGCCGAAGGTGCAACGCTACGGCAAGGCGCGCGCCGGGCGCAGTTTCCCCGGGGCTCCCGTCCTCGCACCGGCCCTCGCTCCGGCCCCCGCTCCCGCCCTCACTGCCATCCGGTCCCACGCGTCCCCCGTACGGGGCTTCGCACGTCCCTTCGACCACCCCTCCGGGCCGCACATGGCCGAAGCTGTCACATGTGACCTTCGTCCCGCGCCGTGTCCCCGCCGTCCCCGTCCCAGCGGGCCCGCCGCATGTCGAGCCGCGGTTCGCCGTCGCCGGTGAGCCGCAGCGGGGTGGCCTCGGCCCGGTAGTTCTCCAGCGCCCGCCGCTCGCTGCCGGGCAGCGGACGGCCGTCCGCCCGCACCACGCGCCACCAGGGCACGGCTCCGCCGTACAGCGCCATGACGCGGCCCACTTGACGGGGCCCGCCCTCGCCGAGCCACTCCGCGATGTCCCCGTACGTCATCACCCGGCCGGGCGGAATCCGCTCCGCCGCCTCCAGCACCCGCTCCGCGTACGCCGGCAGCTCTTCGCTCATTCGGCCCATGGTGCCGCACCGGACCGACAAGGGAGCGGCAAGCGCGTGGAAGCCGGTGTTCCGGACCGGCTCGCACCCTGCTGCCCCCCGCGGCCGTCGGTCCGTGCCACCATCTTCCGGGCGGTGACGCGTGATACGTGATCAAGAAGAGACGGAAGTGACGGGAAAGGAGCAGGGTGTGAG
This sequence comes from Streptomyces sp. NBC_00086, assembly GCF_026343255.1. Lineage (NCBI taxonomy): Bacteria > Bacillati > Actinomycetota > Actinomycetes > Kitasatosporales > Streptomycetaceae > Streptomyces > Streptomyces sp. NBC_00086. The sequence continues at coordinate 2,747,678 of NZ_JAPELZ010000001.1, forward strand.
TCCTCCGGACGGCGCGACGGCGAACGACGGCGCGCGCCCAGACGAAGGCCCGCCACAGGGCCCCGAGGACATGCACGCGGACCTGCCGCCGGCTCCGCCTCAGGCCAACGCCAACACCAAGGCCCAGGCCAACGCCAAGGCCCAGGCCCCGGCCGACGCCCTGGTCCCCGCCCCGGCCCCCGAGGACGACGAGACCCCGCACGGCCACACCCCGACGGCCGCCGACCAGGTCGAGGTCGACGAGCCGCTGCTCGCCGCCCGCGTGCACCGCCCCTCCGACCTGGTGCGCCTCCTCGTCGGGATCCTCGGCATCGCCGTCGTCCTCGCCATCGCCGCCTTCGCCCACGGCACCACCGCGGGTCTGGAAGCCGACATCAGCAACGGCACGGGCCAGGCGCCCGACGTGCTGATCAAGGTCGCCGGGCTGGTGTCCAGCATCGCCGTGCTCCTCGTCCCGGTGGCCTTCGCCATCGAGCGGCTGATCAAGCGCGACGGACTGCGCATCGCCGACGGCGTGCTCGCCGCCGTCCTCGCGCACGGGGTCACCCTCGCCACCGACCTCTGGGTCTCCCAGGCCGCGCCCGCGACCATCCAGGAGGCCCTCACCCGTCCCACCATGGCCGACGGGGCCCTCACCGATCCGGTGCACGGCTACCTCGCGCCCGTGATCGCGTACATGACCGCCGTCGGGATGACCCGGCGCCCGCGCTGGCGGGTCGCCCTGTGGGTGGTCCTGCTGCTGGACGCCTTCGCGATGCTGGTCGGCGGCTACACCACCCCCTTCTCGATCATCCTGACCGTGCTGATCGGCTGGAGCGTCGCGTACGGAACCCTGTACGCGGTCGGCTCGCCGAACGTCCGCCCCACCGGGCAGAACCTGCTCGCGGGACTGCGCCGGGTCGGCTTCCAGCCGGTCAGCGCGATGCGCGCCGAGTCCCCGGAGGGTCCCGACAGCACCGAGGTCAGCGACCGCGGGCGGCGCTACCACGTCACCCTGGAGGACGGCCCGCCCCTCGACGTCACCGTCGTGGACCGGGAGCAGCAGGCCCAGGGCTTCTACTACCGGGTCTGGCGCCGCCTCACGCTGCGCGGGATCACCACCCGGCGCAGTCTGCAGTCCCTGCGCCAGGCGCTGGAGCAGGAGGCGCTGCTCGCGTACGCGGCCATCGCCGCCGGAGCCAACGCGCCCAAGCTCATCGCCACCTCCGAGCTGGGTCCGGACGCCGTGATGCTCGTCTACGAGCACCTGGGCGGCCGGAGCCTGGACTCGCTGGCCGACGAGGAGATCACCGACGAGCTGACCCGCAACGCCTGGCAGCAGGTACGGGCCCTGCAGTCCCGGCGGATCGCGCACCGGCGGCTGACCGGGGACGCCCTCGTGGTGGATCGTTCCGGCAGCGGCAGCGGCGACGACCCCGCCGGGGCCACCATCACCCTGACCGACCTGCGCGGCGGCGAGATCGCGGCCGGCGACCTCGTGCTGCGCATGGACATCGCGCAGCTGCTCACCACCCTCGGCCTGCGCGTCGGCGCCGAGCGCTCGGTCGCCTCGGCGGTGTCGGTGCTCGGCCCGGACGCGGTGGCGGACTGTCTGCCGCTGCTCCAGCCGATCGCGCTGAGCCGCTCCACGCGGGCGACGCTGCGCAAGCTGGCGCGGGAGCGGGCGGACCGCGAGCGGGAAGCCGTACTGGAGTCCTCGCGGGCGGCGAAGGCGGCGCGGGAAGCCGCCTCCGGGCCGGCCGGCGCGCGCTCCACCGCCGAGAAGAAGGCCGAGAAGAGGGCCCTGGACGACGCGCTCGACGGGGCCCGCGAGGAGGATCTGCTGAGCCAGATCCGCCAGCAGGTGCTGCTGATCCGTCCGCAGGCACCGGTGGAGCCGGCCCGGCTGGAGCGGATCCGGCCGCGCACGCTGGTGTCCTTCATCGCGGGAGCGATCGGCGCGTACTTCCTGCTGACCCAGATCACGCACGTCAATTTCGGGGACCTCATCGGCAAGGCGCAGTGGGGCTGGGTCGGGGTGGCGCTCGCCTTCTCCGCGCTCAGCTACTTCGCGGCGGCGATGAGCCTGCTGGGCTTCGTACCCGAGCGGGTGCCGTTCCTGCGGACCGTACTGGCCCAGGTCGCCGGATCCTTCGTGAAGCTGGTGGCTCCGGCCGCGGTCGGCGGGGTCGCGCTGAACACCCGGTTCCTCCAGCGGGCGGGCATCCGGCCCGGACTCGCGGTGGCCAGCGTGGGCGCCTCGCAGCTCTTCGGGCTGGCGAGCCACATCCTGCTGCTGCTGTCCTTCGGCTATCTGACGGGGACCGAGAAGACCCCCGAGATGACCCCGTCGAGGACGGTCATCGCCGGTCTGCTGACGGTGGCCGTGCTGGTGCTCGTGGTCACGGCCGTGCCCTTCCTGCGCAAGTTCGTGGCGACCCGGGTGCGGGCCCTGTTCGCGGGAGTGGTCCCGCGCATGCTGGACGTGCTCCAGCGGCCGCAGAAGCTGCTGACCGGCATCGGCGGGATGCTGCTGCTGACGGGCTGCTTCGTGATGTGCCTGGACGCCTCGATCCGCGCCTTCGGCGGCGGCGAGGCCATCAGCTACGCGAGCATCGCCGTGGTCTTCCTGGCCGGCAACGCCCTGGGCTCGGCCGCCCCCACGCCGGGCGGCATCGGAGCGGTGGAGGCCACGCTGACGCTGGGCCTGATCGCGGCGGGACTTGACGGGCAGGTGGCGGGCGCCGCGGTGCTGATGTTCCGTCTGATGACGTTCTGGCTGCCGGTGCTGCCGGGATGGATCTCCTTCAACTTCCTGACGCGCAAGGAAGCGATCTGAGAAGGCCCGGTATGGTCGGAAATTCCCACCTTTAGCGGACGCTTTCCGTACGGCGGCGAAACTCGTCGCCCCGCGCAAGGCCCCTTCCCACGGGGAGCCGCGCCGCGGAGCCCCCATCCGGGGCCGTGGCCGGAGCCGGAAACCGACCGGTTATTCTCGGCTGTCAACCATCGTGGTCGAGCGCCGGTCATCCTTTCGGCCGATGATCCGATCCCGATCACGGGGCAGTCGAGGGAAGAACCACATGATGTCCTCCACAAGAGGCATGCGGGGCATCCGCAGGCCCGCCGAGGGGCGCGCCCGTCCCAGGCTGTACATCCTGGACGGTCTGCGACTGGTCGCCGCTCTGATGGTGGTCCTGTACCACTACACCGTGCTCTGGGGCGGGTGGGGGCACGACCCCCGGACGATCTTCCCGACCCTGCACGACATCAGCCAGTACGGCTGGCTCGGCGTCGAGGTCTTCTTCCTGATCAGCGGTTTCGTCATCTGCATGAGCACGTGGGGCCGGCACCTCGGTGACTTCGCGGTGTCCCGAATATCGCGGCTCTTCCCCGCCTACTGGGCCGCGATCATCCTCACGACCCTCGTGGTCAACCACTGGCCGGAGGTCCGCGGTGACCGGACCCTGGACGAGGTGCTGACGAACCTGACGATGCTCCAGAAGGGTCTCGGCGTGAGGCACGTCGACGACGTCTACTGGACCCTGTTCATCGAGCTCAAGTTCTACCTGCTGTTCGCGCTCGTGGTGGCGGGCGGCGTCACGTACCGCAAGTGCGTCCTGTTCTGCGCTCTGTGGACGGTCGCGGGAGTCGCCTCCGTCGCGGCCGCCGGCAACAAGGTCCCCGCCTCGGCCTTCGGCCAGCTGCTCGACATGTGGGCGATGCCGCTGTACTCGCCCTACTTCGTGGCGGGCATCGCCTTCTACCTGATGCACCGCTTCAAGCCCACCGCGGCGCTCTGGGGCATCGTCGGCGTCTCGTTCCTGCTGGCCCAGCACTCGCTGGTCCTGCGGCTGCCCGATGCCGTGTCCGGCGACAGCGGCCCTCCGGCCTGGCCGGGCCGACTGATCATCGGGGTCGCCTTCGTCCTGATGGCCCTGATCGCGCTCGGGGCGTTCAACTGGATGCAGTGGCGCTGGCTGACCACGGCGGGCGCGCTGACCTACCCGCTCTACCTCGTCCACGAGAACATCGGCTTCGTCATCATCCACGAGTTCAGGGGCCGGATCCCGGCGCTCGTCCTGGTGGCCCTGACGGCGGTCGCGATGATGCTGCTGGCCTACGCCATCCACCGGGTCGTCGAGCGGCCACTGGGCAAGGTGCTCGCCAAGAAGCTGCGCGGCGCGGTGGAGGAGCTCCGGCTGAACACCCCGCTCCCGGGCCGGCGGCCCGTACCCCCCGCCGCTGTGGTCCGGCCCGAACCGCAGCCGCAGCCGCAGCACGAACCGAAACTGATGCCGGAGCAGGAGCGCGTCTGACGCGCGCAGGCCGGCCGTCCGACAGCCGGGCGGCCGGACGCCCGGCCTAGAAGAGCAGCAGGAGCGACACCAGGAGGGCCGCCGAGCAGACGAGCTCGACGGCTCCGACCAGCGGCACCCTGAGCCCCCGCCCGGGGAGGGCGATCGCGCGGGCCAGGTAGGCCGCGAAGGGCAGGGCCAGCCAGGGGGAGAGGCAGGCCGCCAGGGCGGTGGCCGCCGCGTGGTAGGTCACCGAACCGCGGTAGTACGTACGGGAGCTCCGCTCCCTGATCATCGTCTTGACGTACGGGACCGTGCCCGCGAAGTACAGCAGGCAGGCGGCGGCCGGCGCCCAGGGCGTCCCTCCCCCGCCCAGCCGCACCGCCACCAGCAGCATCCCGCACGCCGGGACCACCGCGACCAGGCCGTTGGCCAGGGCCCGCTCGCGGTTGTGCAGCGCGAACCGGCAGTTCACGGCCACGAAGGGCGCCGCCGCCGCGCCCGCGAGCAGCAGCCAGGGGTGGAGCACCGCGAGTGGGATCCCCGCCAGGGCGGTCGCCGCACCGAGGACGAGTGCCGGGCGGACGTGCCGCCGCGCCACCTGCGGGCGCCGGGCCGCGACCCTGCGCAGGCGCAGCCACTGCTGGGCGTGGAAGACCGCCGCGTAGCCGAGGAGCCAGGCCGCCAGGAGCAGGGCGTGCTGCCATCCGGGCCGCGGCGAGAGGAACGTGCCCGCGAGGAAGGGCACCGTGAGCATCGCCCACGCCCCGTGCTGGTCCGGGATCCAGGAGGCCTTCTTCGGCGGCACGCTCCCCAGCCTTCCGCTAATTGGTATTCGGGCGCGTAATTTTCCGGCCGCGCACCGGAGTTGGACCTTTCCAGCGTGGCATCCACTCGGCCTGTGAAATACCGGAATTAGGTCACGCCCGTACGGGACCTTTGTCATCGGATTCGCCTCCGCGCCGGGCGTAGCGTCGTGTCTGGGTCATCTTGCCCGGACCCCACGCACGCCTTTTATTCCGGCCTGGAGGGTCGCCTTGCACGAGCGCCACGTACGCGACGGACGCGGACACCAGGACGCCGCCGAATCTCTGATCAAGGCCGGCAGCTTCTTCAGGACCGCCGAGGTCTCCGACGACCTGCGGACCGTCCACCACACCGGCGGCCGCGCCGCGGAGGCCTTCTACCGCGACCGGTGGAGCCACGACAAGGTCGTCTACTCCACCCACGGCGTGAACTGCACGGGCTCCTGCCGGTGGAAGGTCTACGTCAAGGACGGGATCATCACCTGGGAGACCCAGTCCACCGACTACCCCTCCGTGGGGCCGGACAGCCCCGAGTACGAGCCCCGCGGCTGCCCGCGCGGCGCCTCGTTCTCCTGGTACTCCTACTCCCCCACCCGGGTGCGCTACCCATACGTGCGCGGCGCCCTGCTGGAGATGTACCGCGAGGCCAAGGCGCGCCTCGGCGACCCGGTCGAGGCCTGGGCCGACATCCAGGCCGACCCGGTGCGCCGGCGTACGTACCAGCAGGCGCGCGGCAAGGGCGGGCTGGTCCGGGCGACGTGGGAGGAGGCGACGGAGATCGTCGCCGCCGCGCACGTGCACACGATCAAGGAGCACGGTCCGGACCGGGTCGCGGGCTTCTCGCCGATCCCGGCGATGTCGATGGCCTCGCACGCGGCCGGCGCCCGCTTCCACTCGCTCATCGGTGCGCCGATGCTGTCCTTCTACGACTGGTACGCCGACCTCCCGGTCGCCTCCCCGCAGGTGTTCGGGGACCAGACGGACGTCCCGGAGTCGGGCGACTGGTGGGACGCCGCGTACCTGATGATGTGGGGCTCGAACGTCCCCGTCACCCGTACCCCGGACGCCCACTGGATGGCCGAGGCCCGCTATCGCGGCCAGAAGGTCGTCACCGTTTCCCCGGATTACGCGGACAACACCAAATTCGCCGACGAATGGATGCACCCGCACCCCGGTACGGACGGCGCGCTGGCCCTCGCGATGGGCCATGTCATCCTCAAGGAATTCTTCGTCGACAAGCAGACCCCCTTCTTCACGGATTACGTCCGCCAGTACACGGACCTGCCCTTCCTGGTCTCCCTCACCGAAACCGAACAGGGCCTGGTTCCGGGCAAATTCGTCACCGCCGCCGATCTCGGCCACGACACCGAGAACGCGCAGTGGAAGACGGTCCTGATCGACGACGTCACCGGCGAGCCCGTCGTCCCGAACGGCACCCTCGGTCACCGCTGGGGCAAGAACGAGAAGCCCGAGTGGAATCTCGAACTCGGCGACACCGTCCCGCGCCTGACCCTCCACGACGCCGCCGGCGAGAGCGCGGAGATCACCCTCCCCCGCTTCGAGGACGACGAGCAGGGCGTGGACCAGGACGGGAAGCCGCGCGGCACGATCCGCCGCGGCGTGCCCGTACGGCGCCTGGCGACCGCCGGCGGGGAGCGGCTGGTCACCACCGTCTTCGACCTGATGCTCGCCCAGTACGGGGTCGGCCGCGAGGGCCTGCCCGGCGTGTGGCCCACCGGCTACGAGGACGCGAGCGCCCCGGGCACCCCCGGCTGGCAGGAGTCGCTGACTTCGGTCCCGGCGGCCCAGGCGGCGCGCGTGGCACGGGAGTTCGCGCAGACGGCGGAGGACTCCAAGGGCCGCTGCATGATCCTGATGGGCGCGGGCACCAACCACTGGTTCCACTCCGAGACCATCTACCGTTCCTTCCTCGCGCTGCTCACCCTCACCGGCTGCCAGGGCCGCAACGGCGGCGGCTGGGGCCACTACGTCGGCCAGGAGAAGTGCCGCCCGGTCACCGGCTGGGCCACGCTGGCCGCCGCCTCCGACTGGTCGCGCCCGCCGCGCCAGATGATCGGCGCGGCCTGGTTCTACCTGCACACCGACCAGTGGCGCTACGACACCCTGCCGGCCCAGGCGCTCGCCTCCCCGCTCGCTTCCGGTGCCTTCGAGGGCATGACGGGCTCGGACTGCCTGGCGGCGAGCACCCGGATGGGCTGGATGCCCTCGTACCCGACCTTCGACCGCAACTCGCTGGAGCTGGGCGAGGCCGAAGACCCGATCGCGGAGACGGTTCGCCAGCTCAAGAGCGGCGAGCTCGGCTTCGCCGGCGAGGACCCGGACGCCCCGGGGAACTGGCCGCGCGTGCTCAACGTGTGGCGGGCCAACCTGCTGGGCTCCAGCTCCAAGGGCAACGAGTACTTCCTCAAGCACCTCCTGGGCACCCACTCCAACCTGCCCGAGGACGGGCCGCGCTGCACGCCGAAGGACGTCACGTACCGGGAGGAGGACGTGGAGGGCAAGCTCGACCTGCTCATGTCCATGGACTTCCGGATGACGTCCACGACGCTGCTCTCCGACGTGGTGTTCCCGGCGGCCACCTGGTACGAGAAGCACGACCTGTCCTCCACGGACATGCACCCCTTCCTGCACGCCTTCACCCCGGCCGTGGACCCGCCCTGGCAGGCCAGGTCGGACTACGACGCCTTCAAGGGCCTGGCCGAGCGCTTCGGCGAGCTCGCCAAGACCCACCTGGGCGTGCGCAAGGACCTGGTCGCCACCGCCCTGCAGCACGACACCCCGGGCGGCGAGATGGCCCAGCCGGGCGGGGTCGCGCTGGACTGGTCGAAGGGCGAGTGCGAGCCCGTACCGGGCCGGACCATGTACAACCTGGCGGTCGTGGAGCGGGACTACGGGGCGGTCGGCGAGAAGTTCGCCGCACTCGGCCCGCTCGTCGACAAGCTGGGCGTGACCACCAAGGCGGTCACCTTCGACGTGGCCGAGGAGATCGCCTACCTCGGCGCGAAGAACGGCACGGTCCGCGGCGGCGTCGCCGACGGCCGCCCGCGCCTGGAGACCGCCCAGCAGGCCTGCGAGGCGATCCTCTCCCTGTCCGGCACCAGCAACGGCCGCCTCGCCACGCAGGGGTTCGAGACCCTGGAGAAGAAGGTCGGCACCCCGATGGCCCACCTGGCCTCCGAGGCCGAGGGCAAGCGGATCACCTTCGCCGACACGCAGGCCCGCCCGGTCCCGGTGATCACCTCGCCGGAGTGGTCGGGCTCCGAGTCCGGCGGGCGCCGGTACACGGCCTTCACGATCAACACCGAGCACCTCAAGCCCTGGCACACCCTCACCGGCCGCCAGCACTTCTTCATCGACCACGACTGGCTGCACGAGGTCGGGGAGTCCCTCCCCGTCTACAAGCCGCCGCTGAACATGCACACCCTGTACGGGGAGCCCGAGCTCGGCACGGTCGACGAGAAGGCCAAGTCGGTGGCCGTCCGGTACCTGACCCCGCACAACAAGTGGGCGATCCACAGCCAGTACCAGGACAACCTCTACATGATGACCCTGGGCCGCGGCGGCCAGACGGTGTGGATGTCCCCGCAGGACGCCGACGCGATCGGGGTCGCGGACAACGACTGGATCGAGGCGGTCAACCGCAACGGCGTGATCACCGCCCGCGCGATCGTCTCCCACAAGATGCCGCCCGGCACGGTCTACATGAACCACGCGCAGGAGCGCACGGTCGGCGTCCCCAAGACGGAGAAGACCGGCCGCCGCGGCGGCATCCACAACTCGCTGACCCGGGTGATGCTCAAGCCCACCCACCTCATCGGCGGTTACGCCCAGCTGACCTGGGCCTTCAACTACCTCGGCCCGACCGGCAACCAGCGCGACGAGGTGACGGTCATCCGCCGCCGCGACCAGAAGGTGGAGTTCTAATGGTGCCCCGTCGCGAAGCGACTATCGGACGCGTCATGGCCCAAGTAGCCATGGTCATGAACCTCGACAAGTGCATCGGCTGCCACACCTGCTCGGTCACCTGCAAGCAGGCGTGGACCAACCGGCAGGGCACCGAGTACGTCTGGTTCAACAACGTCGAAACCCTCCCCGGCCAGGGTTACCCGCGCCGCTGGGAGGACCAGGAGAAGTGGAAGGGCGGCTGGGAGCGCACCCGCTCCGGCAAGCTCCGCCTCAAGGCGGGCGGCCGCCTCGCCAAGCTGGGCAAGATCTTCGCGAATCCGGACCTGCCGGAGATCGACGACTACTACCAGCCCTGGACCTACGAGTACAAGAACCTCACCGAGGCCCCGGCGGGCGACGACATGCCCACCGCCCGGCCCGTCTCCCAGCTCACCGGCGAGCCCATCGACAAGATCGAGTGGGGTCCGAACTGGGACGACAACCTCGGCGGCGCGCCCACGCACGCCCCGCAGGACCCGATCATCGAGAAGATCCGCGACGAGGTCGGCGAGAAGATCCGCTTCGAGTTCGAGCAGAGCTTCATGTTCTACCTCCCGCGGATCTGCGAGCACTGCCTCAACCCCGCGTGCGTCTCCTCGTGCCCCTCCGGCGCGATGTACAAGCGCGAGGAGGACGGCATCGTCCTGGTCGACCAGGACCAGTGCCGCGGCTGGCGGATGTGCGTGACCGGATGCCCGTACAAGAAGGTGTACTTCAACCACCAGACCGGCAAGGCCGAGAAGTGCACCTTCTGCTTCCCGCGCATCGAGGTCGGCATGCCGACCGTGTGCTCGGAGACCTGCGTCGGCCGGATGCGCTACCTCGGCGTGATGCTCTACGACGCCGACAAGGTGACCGAGGCGGCCGCGGTCGAGGACGAGCACGATCTGTACCCCTCCCAGGTGGAGTGCTTCCTGGACCCCGCGGACCCCGCCGTGATCGCCGCCGCCCGCGCGGCCGGCATCACCGACGAGTGGCTCGACGCGGCCCGCAACTCCCCGGTCTACGACCTGATCGCCACCTACCAGGTCGCCCTCCCGCTCCACCCGGAGTACCGGACGATGCCGATGGTCTGGTACGTGCCGCCGCTCTCCCCCGTCGTCGAGGCGGTCGCCGCCACCGGCAGCGACGGCGAGGACGCCGGCAACCTCTTCGGCGCCATCGAGTCCCTGCGCATCCCCGTCGAGTACCTCGCGGAGGTCCTCACCGCCGGCGACACCGTGCCGGTGGAGGCGGTGCTGCGCCGGATGGCGGCGATGCGCGCCTACATGCGCCGGGTCAACCTGGGCGAGGAGCGGGACGAGTCGATCGCGCGGGCCGTCGGGCTGTCCGGGCAGGAGATGGAGGACATGTTCCGCCTCCTCGCCATCGCCAAGATCGAGGACCGCTTCGTGATCCCCAGCGCCGCGCGGGCCGAGGCCGAAGCGCTCGCCGACTCCCACCCGCTGAACGACACGGATCAGGGCTGTCCCGTGAGCGCCCTGCCCGAACCCCGGGTGATGCTCAACCTCGGTGATACCAGGAGGCGTTCGTGATCCGGCAACCGATGAGTGGCGATGCACTGGTACGACTGGTCGCGGGCTGCGTACTGCAGTACCCCGGCGACCACTTCCACGACGAACTCCCGCGGCTCCGTGCGGCCCTCGCCGGGGCGCCCGCCGAACCGGCCGCGCTGCTCGGCGCGTTCCTCGACGAGGCCGAGCGGCAGACCCCGATCGAGCTGTGCTCCCAGTACACCTCGACCTTCGACACCCGCAACCGGCGCTGCCTCTACCTCACCTGGTGGGTCGACGGCGACACCCGCCGGCGCGGGCTGTCCCTGGTCCGGCTGAAGCGGATCTACCGGGACTTCGGGCTGGAGTTCGCGGGCGAGGAACTGCCCGACTTCCTGCCGGTGGCCCTGGAGTTCGCCGCCCGCGAGGAGGAGGCCGGCACCGAGCTGCTCCAGGAGCACCGGGCCGGGCTGGAACTGCTGCGCCTGGCGCTCACCGAGTCCGGGTCCCCGTACGCCCGGATCCTGGAGGCCGTCTGCGCGACGCTGCCCGGACCCTCCCCCGAGACCAAGGCGGAGGCGAAGGCCCTCGCATCGAGCGGGCCGCCGCAGGAGCTCGTGGGCGCGGGCTCGGCGCTGGAGCCCTTCGGGCCGGGCCTGGACATGCCGGCCGACCTGCCCCTCGGAGCCCCGACCGACCTCCCCTGGCCCACGTCGGCTTCCGCCGCTTCCCTAGCCTCCGAAAGGATGCCCGCCTGATGGACCTCCTCCTGTGGGGCGTACTGCCGTACGTCTCGATCGCGCTGCTCATCGCGGGCACGGTCTGGCGGGCCCGCTTCGACAAGTTCGGCTGGACCACCCACTCCTCGCAGCTGCACGAGTCGCGGCTGCTGCGCATCGGCTCGCCGCTCTTCCACTTCGGCATGCTCTTCGTGGTCGTGGGCCACGTGGTCGGCCTGCTCATCCCCAAGAGCTGGACCGACGCGGTGGGCCTGAGCGACCACGCGTACCACCTGATGGCGCTCTCCACCGGCACCATCGCGGGCGTCGCGGCCGCCGTGGGCATCGGGATCCTGGTCTACCGGCGCTTCAAGGTGCCGGCCGTGCGCCGGGCGACCCTGCGCAGCGACCACCTGATGTACTCGTTCCTGCTCGGCGCGATGATCCTCGGGCTGACGGCGACCCTGCTGAACTCGGCCGGGATGACGGACGGTTACAACTACCGCGACGGCATCTCCGTCTGGTTCCGCAGCCTGTTCACCTTCACCCCGGACTACCACCTGATGGCGGGAGCCCCGCTCGCCTTCAAGATCCACATCCTGTTCGGCTTCACGCTGTTCGCGCTGATCCCGTACTCGCGCCTGGTGCACATGTTCTCGGTGCCGCTGAAGTACCTGTTCCGGCCGTACGTGGTCTACCGCAAGCGGGACCCGAAGCAGCTCGCCAACCGCCCGACCAAGCGCGGCTGGGAGCGGGTCTCTTGAATCCTCGCCCCACGCACACCGCCCGGCCCGCCCACACCGTCGTACGGCAGCCCCGCCACGCGGTCTCCGACCGGCCCTTCATCGTCATCTGGGAGGCCACCCGCGCCTGCCCGCTGGCCTGTCTGCACTGCCGGGCCGAGGCGCAGACCCTGCGCCACCCCGAGGAGCTCGACGGGGCGGACGCCCGGCGCGTGATGGACCAGATCGCCGCCTTCGGCAAGCCCAGCCCGCTCTTCGTGATCACCGGCGGGGACCCCTTCCAGCGCGCCGACCTCACCGACCTGATCGCGTACGGGACCTCGCTCGGCCTGCGCGTCGCGGTGTCCCCGTCCGGTACGCCGACGCTGACCCGGGAGAACCTCGTAGCGGTCCGGGAAGCGGGGGCCATCGCGCTCTCGCTCTCCCTGGACGGCTCCACGGCCGGGCGCCACGACGCCTTCCGGGGCGTGTCCGGGGTCTACGACTGGACGCTGGAGGGCTGGCGGGCCGCCCGGGAGCTCGGGCTCAAGGTGCAGATCAACACCACCGTCACCCGCGACAGCCTGGAGGACCTGGCCGACATCGCGGCGCTGGTCAAGCGCGAGGGCGCGATGCTGTGGTCGGGCTTCGTCCTGGTCCCGACCGGGCGCGGGGAACAGCTGGACTCCCTGACCGCCGCCGAGATCGAGGACGTCCTGCACTTCCTGTACGACTGCGGGGCGGTGATGGCCACCAAGACCACGGAGGGCCACCACTTCCGGCGGGTCGTACTGCAGCGCACCGTCCTGGACGCGCGGGGCGAGCGACCCGTCCTGGGCGCGCTGTACGAGCGCCTGACGGCCCGCGCCCGCGAGCTGGGGGTCTTCGACGGGGAGCGGCGTGCCGTGCGCCGGCCACCCATGGACGTCTCCTCGGGCCGCGGCTTCGTCTTCATCTCGCACACGGGCGAGGTGCACCCCAGCGGCTTCCTGCCCCTCTCGGCGGGCAACGTGAAGAACCACCCGCTGACCGAGATCTACCGGGGCTCGGCGCTCTTCACCAAGCTCCGCGACCCCTCGCTGCTGCGCGGCAAGTGCGGGGCGTGCGAGTTCAAGACGGTGTGCGGGGGATCGCGCTCCCGGGCGTACGGATTCACGCGCGACGTGCTCGAAGCGGACCCGTACTGCGCGTACGAGCCCGGCAGCTTCCCCTACCAGGAGGACCTCAGGGCTCTGACCGAAAGCATGAGGCGCTGACCCACCCCGCTCCCCTACGTTGAATACGGGAACATATCGACCACGGCCTGGGGGCCACGGGAGAACACAATGCGTTCATTGATCGTCATCGGTGGCGGGATCAGCGGTCTGGCCGCCGCGTGGCAGTTGCGCGGCCAGGCCGATGTGACCGTCCTGGAGAGCCACGCCAAGGTCGGCGGGAAGCTCCGGACCGGCACCATCGCCGGCATCACCGTCGACGAGGGCGCGGAGTCCCTCATGGCCCTGCGTCCGGAGGCCGTGGAACTGGCCGCCGCCGTCGGACTCGGCGAGGCCCTCTGCGATCCCGCGAAGGCCCCCACCACCATCTGGACCAACGGCGCCCTGCGCCCGCTGCCCGCCGGACACGTGATGGGCGTCCCCACCGACCCCGCGGCGCTGGTCGGTACCGGACTGCTCTCCCCCGAGGGCGTCCGGCGCGTCGCCGCCGAGGAGACCCTCCCCGCGACCCCGCTCACCGAGGACTGCTCGGTCACCGAGTACCTGGGCGGCCGCTTCGGCCAGGAAGCCGTGGACCGGCTCATCGAACCCATGCTGGGCGGCGTCTACGCCGGCCTCGCCGACCGGCTCTCGCTGCGCGCGGCCATGCCCCGGATCGCTGCCCTCGCCGAACAGGGCACCCCGCTGCTCCCGGCCCTGCGCCGGATGCGCGCGGCCGGCGCCCCCCGCTCGGGGGCCGTGGCCGTGCAGGGCGTCGTCGGCGGCACCGGGCGCTTCCCGGCGGCCGTCGCGGAAGCCTGCGGAGCCCGCATCCTCACCGGAACGACGGCCCGCTCGCTCCAGCGGGTCGCGGGCGACCGCTGGCGCGTCCAGGCCATGACCGGCGACGGCGCGCTGACGATGGAGGCCGACGCGGTCATCCTCGCCCTGCCCGCCTTCGCGGCGGCGGAGCTGCTGCGCCCGCACTCCCCGATCGCCGAGGCCGAGCTCTCCTCGATCCCGCACGCCTCGACGGCCGTCATCACCATGGCCTTCTCCCGCGCCCAGGCCCACTTCCTCCCCGAAGGCAACGGCTTCCTGGTCCCGCCGGTCGACGGCCACACCCTGAAGGCCGCCTCCTTCCTCTCCAACAAGTGGTCCTGGCTGCACGATTCGGCCCCCGAGACCTTCGTACTCCGCGCCTCCATCGGCCGCATCGGCGAGGACGAGCTGCTCGGCCGCCCCGACCGCCACCTGGTCCGCTCGGCCATCGCCGAGCTCCACCACGCGGTGGGCCCCATGGGCGAACCCCTGGCCACCCGCGTCACCCGCTGGGACCGGGGCCTGCCCCAGTACGGCGTCGGGCACCGCGAGCGCGTGGCCCGCATCCGCGAGGCCGCCGGCAAGCTCCCGGGCATCGCCCTGTGCGGGGCGGCGTACGAGGGCGTGGGCGTGGCCGCGTGCGTCGCCACGGGGCGCGCGGCGGCGAAGCAGGTCCTGGCGCAGCCGTAGCGGGCGCCCGCCTTGGTATCGGCCCTCTGTATCCGGCCCTTTTGTATCCGGCGGGTATCGGGCAGCGCTTGGTTCTTCATCTGATCGGTCCGCAGGGCCGTGGCGGGGGTGTCCGCCACGGCCGCTGCCATATCGTTCCTTTCAGGTCATCGCCCACCGAACAGGAGCCAGCCGCCCGTGTCCTCCCCCACCCAGGCTCCCGCCGCCCCGCGACCGGTTCGCGTGCTGCTGGTGGAGGACGACGAGCTGATGCGCCGCTCGTTCACCGTCTCCCTGGAGCGCTACGGGTACACGGTGCGGGCCGCCGCCGACGGACTCACCGGCCTCGAATCCTTCCGCGACGAGGACTTCGACCTGCTGATCCTCGACGTGATGCTGCCCGGCCTCGACGGGATCGGCCTGTGCCGCAAGGTCCGGGAGACCAGCCTGGTCCCCGTCCTGATGATGTCGGCGCGCGGCGACGGGCTGGACATCGTGTCGGGCCTGGAGGCCGGGGCCGACGACTACGTCGTCAAGCCCGTGGACACCAACGTGCTCGTGGCCCGCATCCGCTCGCTCCTGCGGCGCGCCACCTACGCCCCCGCCCCGGCGGCGGCCGGACAGCCCGCGGCCGACCCGGCGGGACCGGCCGAGGGTGAACTGCTGGCCTTCGGGGACCTCACCATCCACACCGGCGGCCTGGACGTGGCCGTCGGCGGAACCCCGGTGGCGCTCACCCCGACCGAGCTGAAGCTGCTGCTGGAGTTCGCCGCCCACCCGGGCATCGTGCTGGAGCGGCACACCCTGCTGCGCAACGTCTGGGACTACGGCTGGGACGGCGACAGCCGGGTCGTGGACCTGTGCGTGCAGCGGCTGCGCGGCAAGCTCGGCCGGGACCGGATCGAAACGGTCCGCGGTTTCGGCTACAAGCTCAGGCGCTGAGAGCGGTGCGTCCGTTTCACCACGCCGGGCCGCGCCGCATTCCCCTGCGCTGGAAGATCGCCGCGCTGGCCGCGGCCACCGGATGCCTGGTCGCCGCCTCGGTCGGCGTGCTCGTGCACGTGTGGACAGCGCGGGACATTCGGGAACAGGCGGAGATGCACGCCTCCAACAACATCTACTCGGCCATGGAGACGTACCGGCGCACCGGAACGCTCTCGGACGGCGCCGAGCTCGATCCCCCCGAACTGCCCGCCTCGCTGCGGAACCTCTCCGACGACTCCCGGCACACGGCCTACTACGGCAGCCGCGACGGAACGATCCCCCCGGGCATCTGGGGCGCCCAGCGGACCGGTGGCCCGGGCAGCCCGGTGCTCGCCCTGCGGGTCAGCATGAACGCGGGGCTCTATGGGCTGCGCCAGCTCGACGTGACCATGGCGGTCGCCTCGCTGGTCGTCCTCGCGGGGGCCACTCCCCTGGCGGCCTACGGAGCCGGGCTGCTCGCCCGCAGACTGCGGCTGGTCTCCGAGACCGCGGGCCGCATCTCCGCCGGAGACCTCGACGCCCGGAGCGGGATCACCGGGAACCGCGACGAGCTGGACGACATCGCCACCACCGTCGACCGCATGGCCGACACCCTCAGCCGCCGCCTGCGCGACGAGCGCCGGTTCACCGCCGACGTGGCCCACGAACTGCGCACGCCCGTCGGCGGCCTGCTCGTCACCGCCGACCTGCTCCCCGACGGGGAGACCGAGGACCTGCTCCGGGCCCGGGTGCGCGATCTGCGCGGGCTGGTCGAGGACCTGCTGGAGGTGTCCCGGCTCGACGCCGGGGCCGAACGGGCGGTCCGTGCCCGGGTCCCGCTCGGCGCGGTCGTCGCCGAGGCGGTGACGCGCACCGGCCTTGGCACCGAGGTCGACGTCACCGGGCAGGGCGAACACGTGGAGACCGACCCGCGCCGCCTCGAACGGATCGTCGGCAACCTCGTCGTCAACGCCCACCGGCACGGGAAGGGTCCGGTGCGGGTCACCGTGGAGGACCGTACGGTCGTCGTACGCGACCACGGCCCCGGCTTCCCCGCCGAGCTGCTGAGCAACGGCCCGCGCCGCTTCCAGACGGGTGCGACCGAGCGCGGTACGGGCCACGGCCTCGGCCTGACGATCGCCGTGGGTCAGGCCCAAGTGCTCGGCGCCGAACTCCGCTTCGCCAACGCCCCGGACGGCGGCGCCGTCGCCACGCTGCGTCTGCCGCACTGAAGGCTCGTCAGCTACAAGATCGATACACACCGGAGCAACCCCCGATACCCGTCGCCCCGGGCCCCCGATACGTCCCCCGGACACCCTTCGAAGTGCAGCTTCCCGCACCCGAAGAGGAGTCCCCGTGACCGCCGCCCCCCTTGCCCCGCACCCGCACTCCGCGCCGACCGGCATCGCGGCGGCCGCCACCGGCCTCTCGAAGGTCTACGGCAGCGGTGACACCCGGGTCGTCGCGCTGGACGGGGTCGACATCTCCTTCCGCGAGGGCGAGTTCACCGCGATCATGGGCCCCTCCGGCTGTGGCAAGTCCACCCTGATGCACTGCGCCGCCGGGCTCGACTCCTTCTCCTCCGGCTCCGTCCGCATCGGCACCACCGAGCTGGGCTCCCTGAACGACGAGCAGCTGACCCGGCTGCGCCGCGACCGGATCGGGTTCATCTTCCAGGCGTTCAACCTGCTGCCGACGCTGACCGCGCTGGAGAACATCACGCTGCCGCTGACCATCGCCGGCCGCAAGCCCGACCAGCAGTGGCTGGACCACGTGGTGGCGATGACCGGACTCGCCGACCGCCTCGGCCACCGTCCCGGGCAGCTCTCCGGCGGGCAGCAGCAGCGCGTGGCGGTGGCCCGGGCCCTGGTCTCGCGCCCCGCGATCATCTTCGGCGACGAGCCCACCGGAAACCTCGACTCCCGTGCCGGGGCCGAGGTCCTGGGCTTCCTGCGCGGCTCGGTGCGCGAGCTGGGCCAGACCGTGGTCATGGTCACCCACGACCCCGTCGCCGCCGCCTACGCCGACCGCGTGGTCTTCCTCTCCGACGGCCGCCTCGTCGACGAGATGCAGCAGCCCACCGCGGACCGGGTCCTGGACCGGATGAAGGCGTTCGACGCCCGCTTCCGCACGAGCTGACCCCCGCCGCGCTCCCGCACCGCACCAGCCGCCCGCCCGCTCCCCCGGGCCCGCCTCCCAGGATCCGCATCCCCATGTTCCGTACCGCCCTGCGCAACGTGCTCGCGCACAAGGCCCGCCTGCTGATGACCGTGTTCGCGGTCATGCTCGGCGTCACCTTCGTCACCGGCAGCCTCGTCTACGGCGACAGCCAGAAGCAGGCCTCCGTCGACCGGGCGAGCGCCGGCTACGACCGCATCTCCCTCAACGTCTCGCCCAACGCCGTGCCCGGCGGCCCGCCCGGCGCCCTCGACGCCCGCACCGCGGCCTCCCTGGCCGAGGTTCCCGGTGTGGCCGCCGCCGCGGGCCGGGTCAACGGCTTCGCCGCCGTCGCCGACCCCGAGGGCCGGCTGCTGGGCAGCGCCGAGTTCCGCAAGGGCGGCAACTTCGCCCCGGCCAAGGACGGCACGGACCCGGCCTACGCGTTCGAGGAGGGATCCGGCCCGGTCGGCGGCAAGGCCGTCGCCCTCGACGAGGCCTCCGCCGCCAAGGGCGGCTACCGCGTCGGCGACACCGTGCGCGTCGGCACGAGCACCGGCGCCGAGTCCTACCGGCTCAGCGGCGTCTTCCGCACCGACGCCTCGAAGCTCACCCCCGGCGGCAGCCTCGTGCTGTTCGCCGACGCCACCGCCCAGAAGCTGTTCCTCCAGCCCGGCCGCTACACCGACATCGAGATCACGGCCACACCCGACACCGATCCTGCGCAGCTCCTCAGCCGGGTCCAAGCGGTGATCCCGAAGGACTCCACCGCGGTCAGCGGTGCCCAGCTCGCCCGGATCCAGGCCAACCTCGCCTCCACCGGCAGCGACACCATGAGCCAGATCATGGTGGGCTTCGCCGCGGTCGCCCTGTTCGTGGCCACCTTCCTGATCTCCAACACCTTCACCATGCTGGTCTCCCGCCGCACCCGGGAGCTGGCCCTGATGCGGGCCGTCGGCGCCACCCGCAAGCAGGTCCGCCGGATCCTGCTCACCGAGTCCGTGCTCGTCGGCCTGATCGCCTCCGTGGCCGGCATCGTGGCCGGCACCGGAGTCGCCGCCCTGCTCCAGGCCGTCTTCTCCTCCGCCGAGAGCCCGGACGCCCCGCTGACCCTGCTGCCCTCCACAGTGATCATCGCGCTGCTGGTCGGCACCGCCCTGCCCGTGCTCGCCGCCTGGGTGCCGGTGCGCCGGGCCATGACCATCCCGCCCGTCGCCGCACTCGGCGCCGCCGAGCCCGCCGCCCCCGCACGGGCCGGCTCCCTGCGCACCGGGATCGGCGCCGCCCTGCTGGTCACCGGAGCGGCCGCGACCCTGTACGGGAGCCTCGGTGCCGGTACCGACGACGCCCGGGCCGTCATCGGCCTCGGCGCGGCCCTCGCCCTGACCGGCGCCCTCGCCCTCATCCCGCTGCTGTCCCGGCCGTTCACCGCCCTGCTCCGGCCGCTGCTGCTCCGCTGCAGCCCGGTGCACGGCGACCTCGCCGCCCGCAACACCGTGCGCGACCCGCGGCGTACCGGCGCCACCGCCTCGGCGCTCGCCATCGCCCTCGCGCTGGCCTCGGGCCTGTCGGTCCTCGGCGCTTCCGCCACCCAATACCTCGACGGCGCGACCACCCGCGACATCACCGCCGACTACCTCGTGCAGGCCCCCTCGGGCGGGCAGCGGATGACCCCCGCCACCGCCGAGCCCCTCAAGAAGCTGTCCGGCG
Organism: Streptomyces sp. NBC_00086; assembly: GCF_026343255.1. NCBI lineage: Bacteria > Bacillati > Actinomycetota > Actinomycetes > Kitasatosporales > Streptomycetaceae > Streptomyces > Streptomyces sp. NBC_00086. The sequence goes on from NZ_JAPELZ010000001.1 coordinate 2,767,175, forward strand.
CCACCTTCAGCCCCCTCAACCAGTCCACCGAGTACGAGATCGGCGGCGTCCGCTCCGTCCTGACCGGCGTCGACCCCGCCGCCATCGGCCGCCTGCTGCGCTACGAGGTGACCTCGGGCTCCCTCGACAGCCTCGGCCAGGGCAAGGTCGCCGTCGCCGACTACAAGGCCCGGGCCAACGGCTGGAAGGTCGGCCAGAGCCTTCCCGTGAAGCGGCTGGACCAGCAGGGCGAGGTCACCATCGGCGCGATCTACCGCGCGGACGAGCAGAGCAAGGTGCTGCCCAGCATCACCGCACCCGACTCCCTGGTCGCCCGCTTCGACTCCACCCCGCACACCGACTCGATCGTCGTGGCCACCGCGGGCGGCCCCGGCCGGGCCCAGCTCGCGAGCGTCGTCAAGGCGCTCGGCGACAACCCCGCCCTGTCCGTCCTCGACAAGGAGTCCATCCGGGCAGAGGACACCAGCGGCATCGGCGACCAGCTGGGCATCTTCTACGCGATGCTCAGCATGGCCCTGGTGATCGCCGCCCTGGGCATCGCCAACACCCTCGCGATGTCCGTGCTCGAACGCCGCAAGGAGATCGGCACGCTCCGCGCCCTCGGCCTGGACCGTGCCGGAGTGACCCGGATGATCCGCATCGAGGCCCTGCTCGTCGGCGCCCTCGGCGCGGCCGTCGGCACCGTGATGGGCATCTTCATGGGCTGGGCCCTCGGCAACACCCTCCAGGAGAGCGTCGCCGGATACGCCCTGGTCATCCCCTGGGGACGGCTCGCCCTCGGGGTGCTGCTCGCCCTCGCCGGAGCCCTCCTCGCCTCCCTCTTGCCGGCCCGCCGGGCCGCCCGCGTGGACATCCCGGCGGCGACCGCGGCGCACTGAACACTGCCACCGCCGCCCCCGCTTGACCCGGATGGGTCAGCGCGGGGGCGGGGCGCGCGTGGCGCGCACAGGATGAAGACATGCCCACACACGTCCTCCGGGTGGCCGCTGCCGCCGCCGCTGCCGCCGCACTCCTCGCCACCAGTGCCTGTTCCGACGGCGGGGGCGAGAAGAAGAGGGGCAAGGACGGCGCCGCGCAGGACATCAAGAAACCCGAGTGGGGCGAGTGCGAGGCCCCCACCCCCGCCGAGGGCGTCGGGCAGGTCCCCGGCAAGGACTGGCAGTGCGCCGTCATCGACGTGCCCCTCGATTACGCCGAGCCGGAGGGCGAGACGATCCCGCTGGCGCTGATCCGGGCGAAGGCCCGTGACAAGGACAAGCGGATCGGCTCGCTCGTCTTCAACTTCGGCGGCCCCGGCGGCTCCGGCATCAGCACCCTGCCGGGCGCGGCGAAGGATTACGGGGCCCTGCGCGAGCGGTACGACCTGGTCAGCTTCGACCCGCGCGGGGTGGGCCGGAGCGCGCCCGTGCTGTGCGAGGACGACAAGCAGCTGGACGCGTACTACGCCGCCGACTCCAGCCCCTCGACGCCGGAGGAGGAGAAGCAGTTCCTCGCCACCTCCAAGAAGTACAAGGAGGCCTGCGAGGCGAAGTCCGGCAAGGTGCTGCCCCACGTCGGCACCGAGAACGCGGCCCGCGACCTGGACCGGATCCGCCAGGCCCTCGGCGACGAGAAGCTGCACTACTTCGGCATCTCCTACGGCACCGAACTCGGCGGGGTCTACGCCCACCTCTTCCCCAAGAACGTCGGCCGGGCCGTCTTCGACGCCGTGGTCGACCCGACCAAGAACTCCGAGCAGGGCGCCCTCGGCCAGGCCAAGGGATTCCAGCTCGCGCTCGGCAACTTCGCCCAGGACTGCGTGAACCGCGGCGACTCCTGCCAGCTGCAGGGCAGTACCGCCAAGGAGATCGAGGCGAACATCATCAAGCTCCAGAAGCAGCTGGCGGCCAAGCCCATCCCCGGCTCCGGCGACCGGCTGCTCACCGATGACGCCGCGACCAACGGCATCGCCTTCGCCCTGTACTCCAAGGAGGCCTGGCCGCTGCTGGAACAGGGCCTGGACGAGGCCGAGGGCGGCCAGGGACAGCTGCTGCTCGCCATGTCGGACGCCCTCAACGGCCGCGACCCCAAGGGCACTTACAGCAACATCGGATCGGCCAACACCGCGATCAGCTGCGCCGACTCCAAGGACCGCTACACCCTGGCGCAGACCAAGGCGAAGCTGCCCGAGTTCCGCGCCGCCTCACCCGTCTTCGGGGACTTCCTCGGCTGGGCCATGATGAGCTGCACCGACTGGCCCGTCGCCGGCGCCTGGAACACCCCGGACGTCTCCGCGCCCGGCTCGGCGCCCATCCTGGTGATCGGCAACACCGGTGACCCGGCGACCCCGTACGAGGGCGCTCGCAAGATGGTGGAGCGGCTCGGCCCCGGCGTCGGCGTGGAGCTCACCTTCAAGGGCGAGGGGCACGGCGCCTACAACAGCGGCGACCCCTGCGTGCAGCAGGCGGTCAACTCCTACCTGCTCGACGGGAAGGTGCCCGGCGGCGGCACCGTCTGCACGGCGTCGAAGTCCCCGGCGCCGACCTCGCCCGTCTAGACGCCCCGAGAACGCCGGAGGGGCCGTACCTCGCGCGAGCGAAGTACGGCCCCTCCGGGTGACTGCCAGTGGACGGGCTGCCAACGGGCTACTAGTAGACCGGCTTCTCGGGCTCGATCTGGTGGACCCAGCCGATGACGCCGCCGCCGACGTGGACCGCGTCCGCGAAGCCCGCGGACTTCAGGACCGCGAGGACCTCCGCACTGCGGACACCCGTCTTGCAGTGCAAGACAATGCGCTTGTCCTGCGGCAGGTCCGCGAGGGCGGTGCCCATCAGGAACTCGCCCTTGGGGATCAGCTTCGCGCCGGGGATCGAGACGATCTCGTACTCGTTGATCTCGCGGACGTCGATGATCTCGATCGGCTCGTCGTTGTCGATCCACTCCTTGAGCTGCTTGGGAGTGATCGTCGAGCCGAGCGCGGCCTCCTGGGCCTCCTCCGACACGACGCCGCAGAAGGCCTCGTAGTCGATGAGCTCGGTGACGGTCGCGTTCGGACCGCAGACCGCGCAGTCGGGGTCCTTGCGGACCTTGACCTGGCGGTACTGCATCTCCAGGGCGTCGTAGATCATCAGGCGGCCGACCAGCGACTCGCCGACGCCGGTGAGGACCTTGATGGCCTCGGTGACCTGGATGGACCCGATGGACGCGCAGAGCACGCCCAGCACGCCGCCCTCGGCGCAGCTCGGGACCATGCCCGGCGGGGGCGGCTCCGGGTAGAGGCAGCGGTAGCACGGACCGTGCTCGGACCAGAAGACCGAGGCCTGGCCGTCGAAGCGGTAGATCGAGCCCCACACGTACGGCTTGTTCAGCAGCACGCAGGCGTCGTTCACGAGGTAGCGCGTGGCGAAGTTGTCCGTGCCGTCGACGATGAGGTCGTACTGGCTGAAGATCTCCATCACGTTCTCGGCTTCGAGCCGCTCTTCGTGAAGGACCACGTTGACGTACGGGTTGATGCCCAGCACGCTGTCGCGGGCCGACTCGGCCTTGGAACGGCCGATGTCCGCCTGACTGTGGATGATCTGGCGCTGGAGGTTCGACTCGTCGACCTCGTCGAACTCCACGATGCCCAGCGTGCCGACGCCGGCCGCGGCCAGGTACATGAGGGCGGGCGAGCCGAGGCCGCCCGCGCCCACGGCCAGCACCTTGGCGTTCTTCAGGCGCTTCTGGCCGTCCATCCCCACGTCGGGGATGATCAGGTGGCGGGAGTACCGACGGACCTCGTCAACGGTGAGCTCAGCAGCTGGCTCTACCAGGGGTGGCAGCGACACGGGGACTCCGTAGATGATTAAGTCTTAACGGTGGTTCTTCCCGTAACACTGCCACGCCCTCCTTCATTCCGAGACACCCGGTCCGATCCGCGAGACGATTTCGTCCCAGTACCCGGGCATCGACGCCCAGGGGTCCCGGTCCGCGGCCCCGCGCCGGTCGGTGAACCAGATGGTCCCCGCGCCCTGCCAGCGGGCGATCCGGAGCGCTTCCTCCAGGTGCGTCCGCGGTACTCCGTGCACGAGGTGGCAGAACGTCTCCGGCGGATGGTCCGCCGTCCACTCCGCCACCTGCGACCAGCGGTAGTCGGCCCAGGTCCCGGAGAAGGTGACCAGCTGGTCCGCGGTTTCCGCGTACCCCTCACAGGGATGGGTGCCGTGTCCGAGGACGATCCGCAGGCCCTCCCCGAGTCCCCGCAGGGTGTCCACGACCCGGCGCACGGAGGCCAGTTCCGCCTTCCCGGCGGGGGCCTGCGCGAGGTAGAAGCCGTCGACTCCGTACCAGTCGCGGAAGCGGTGGGCGTCGGAGACCAGCTCCCCGAACGACCGCTCCCCGTCCCGCATCGCGAGATGCCCGAGGACCGACCCGCCCGCGCCACGGAGCTTCGCGGCCGCCTCCGTGCAGTGCGGGTCGGGCCGGCCGCCCGGGCCGTCCGTGACGTTGAGGACGGCCCAGTGCAGCGGCGTGCCGGGCCGGGTCAGCTCGGCCCACTCCACCGGGGCCAGCAGCGGGTGCGCGTACCCGGGGACCCCCAATCCCAGACGGCCCACCTCGGTGGCGGCCTGGCCGGCGGCCGGCGGGGTGGTCAGATGCGGCACGCCGCCTCCATCCAGATGTCCGCGAGGGACTCCTCCAGGTTGATCCGCGGCCGCCAGCCGAGCCGGTCGCGGGCGGTACGGACATCCGCCTGCTGCCAGGCTCCGCACCCGTCCGGGTAGGGGTACGGCGGCTGAGCGGTCGCGGCGGCGAGCTGCTCGGCCGTGGCCTCGGAGCGCGGGGAGCCGATGGCGGCGAGCCCGGCGGGCCGCCCGGGGTGACCGTGCGCCTGCGGGTGCTGGGCGTGCTGTCCGTGCTGCGGTACGTCGATCTCGTGCAGCGAGCCTCCGTACCCGGCGACCCGCGCCAGCACCGCGGCCGCGTCGCGCAGCCGGACGGCCCGGCCGGTGCCGATGTTGACGACGCCCTGGGCCGCCGACAGCGAGGCGGCGTGCACCGCCCGCGCCACGTCCCGTACGTCGACGAAGTCGCGCTGGACGCCGAGGCCGCTGAGCTTGAGCTCGCCGTCCCCGGACTGCATCGCGCGCCGCATGGCCTCGGCGAGCCGGCCGAGGGGGGATCCGGCGGGGGTGCCGGGGCCGACGGGCGAGAAGACCCGCAGCACGACGGCGTCCAGCCCGGAGCCGAGCACGAGCTCGGTGGCGGCCAGTTTGCTGACTCCGTACGGCCCTCCAGGTCTGGGCACGGCGTCCTCGGCCGTGGACGAACCGGGCTGGCTGGGCCCGTACTCGGCGGCACAGCCGAGCTGGACGAGCCGGGCGCCGCAGCCGCTGCGGCGCAGCGATTCGCAGATGGTGGCGACGGCGACGGTGTTGTGCCGGGTCAGCTCGCGGGCGCCGCCCCGGGTGGCTCCCGCGCAGTTGATGACGACGCCCGGGTGGACGGCGTCGAGGAACCGGGTGAGCGCGCCGGGGCTGCCGGTGGCGAGGTCGAAGCGGACGTCGGCGTCGTCTCCGCGGCCGAGCGCGGTGAGCTGGACCGCGGGGTCGGCGAGCAGCCGGTCCGCGACGTAGCGCCCGAGGTATCCGTTGGCTCCGATCAGCAACACCCTCATCGCGCGTCCCCTTGGTTGGTCGGCTGGCCGGTCATGTCCTGTTTCTCCTTGGTGGATGGGTGGATCGGGGTAGGGGGTACGGCGCTTCGGTGTCTGCTTCCGAAGGTCTCAGGGCCGCTGCGCGTGCGCGGAGGCCCGCGACAGCGCGAGGACGGCGGGTACGAGCACTCCCACCGCGGCGGCGAACGGCGCCGCCGGGACCGGGAGCAGGGCGAGTACGAGGGCCAGGGCCGCCGCGAGGGCTCCGCGGGGGGCTCCGTGGCCGAGCAGCAGCCGGGTCAGGAAGAGCAGCACCGCGAGCGGCACCGCCACCGCCAAGGGGGTCCCGGCCAGTGCGGCCGCCCCCGCCGCGGCCGCGGCGTACAGCGCGAGCGTCCCGAGGAGCAGCGGTCTCACCCCGTCGGCGAAGTCCTCCAGGGCCCGGCTCCCGGCGAGGCGGCGCCGGGCGCGGGCCGCGAAGACGGCGCCGGCCAGGTGCCCGGGGGCGACGGCCACGGCCAGGGCGATCCCGAGCGGGGTGCCGTGGCGGTGGACGGCCCAGCCGAGGGCGGCGGCGGCCAGCAGGTACGCGGCGGCGGGGAAGCGGCCCCCGGCGGCCCGGCCCGGCCATCCGAGGCCGGCGACGGTGACCAGCACCGCGAAGGCTCCCGCCCAGGACCACCCGGCGGCGGCCGCGCCGAGGGCGAGGGCCCCGGGCAGCAGCGCGTAGCCGAAGCCCCGTACGGCCTTGGCGTGGACCGGGATCCCGGCCGGCGGGGCGGGCGCGGTGCCGTCGCGGGGGGTCCGGGCGTAGAGCTCCTCCGCGAGGGAGAAGACGTCCCGGTGGCGGAAGCGGGCGGCGGTGCGGTCGGTGATGCCGTGCGCCTCCAGCCCGGCGGCGATCTCCAGCGGGTCCACGGCGTGCTCGCAGAGCTCCCGGTGGCGGTGGAGCAGCGCCTTCACGGGATCCCCGGCGGAGCGTGCCCTGCGGGGCGGGGGCGGGGGCGGGTCCAGAGGGGGGATGGCTTCGTCCAGGGGCACGGTCATGAGGAGGCCTCCGAATTCGCCGCGGGCACCATGACGCGGTCCCCGCCCGGCCCGGAGCCGTCGGCGGGACCGGGCACACCGGGCACACCGGGGCCGGCCGGGTCGGCGTCCGGGACGGGGGCGTCGGAGGCGTCTGCCGAGGCGCCTTCCGGGGTGCCGGAGGGCCGGGCCTCGCCCGGGGCCGGGAGGCCGGCCGGGTCGGGGGCCGCTCCCCCGGAGGCGGCGGACGGGGTGGGTTCGGGGTGGGGGGCGGCCCAGGTGGGGGTGGCCCAGTGGCCCGGGACCCGGGCCTCGGGCGGCTGCTCGAAGGGCACGCCGGTGCCGTCGGGGCGGGCCGGGCCGCGGGCGAGGAGCCGCAGGTAGGACTCCTGGAAGGCGGCGACGTTCTGCTCGACGGTGAAGAGTTCGAGGGCCCGCGCCCGGGCGGCCGAGCCGAGCCGCTGGGCCCGCTCGGGGTCCCGCAGCAGCGAGACGCAGGCCTCGGCGAGCGCGCGCGGGTTGCGCGGCGGCACCACGAGCCCGGTTCCGCCGATCACCTCGACGACGGCGCCGACGTCGGTGGACACGGTGGCCCGGCCGCAGAACATGGCCTCGGCCAGGGTGATGGGGAAGCCCTCGATGACGGAGGAGAGCACCACCACCCGCCCGGAGCCGTACGCGTGGGCCGGGGACGGCGCGTCGGGTCCGCCGATCTCCTCGAAGGTGACCGGGTTCTCGCCGACCGCGTGCGCGTCGGCGGCCTCGTCGGGGAAGAGCTGCGCGGCGAGCGAGCGGCAGTCGGCCAGGTAGCCGTGCCCGACCTCGTGGTGCCCCGGACCGGCGGCCGTCGCGAAGATCCGCAGCCGTGCGCGCGGTTCGGCCCGGCGCACCTCGGCGAAGGCGTGCAGCAGGGCGATCAGGTCCTTGGCGGGGTCGACGCGGCCGACCCAGACGAGGGTGTGCGGGTCCCCGCACGCCGGGTCCTCGCCCACGGCGGCGAATCGGTCCGCCTCCATCCCGGGGTAGACCGTGCGCAGCCGGTCGCGGGAGGCCCCGCATCGTTCCTGCCAGCGCCGGGCGTGCGCGTTGCCGGGGGTGAGCAGGTCGGCCTGGGAGTAGATCTCGCCGGCCAGCCGGGTGTGGAAGGCCGCGAGCAGGGCCCGTACGGCCGGCCGCTCGTCCCGCGCGGAGTGCGCGGAGTGCTCGAGGTAGTGGGCCCGCAGCTGGACCCCGTACTCGGTGACCAGGAGCGGCACTCCGAAGAAGCGTTTGGCCAGGAGCCCGGGGAGCGCCGCCACGCCGCCCGCGGCCGCGTGGCAGACGTCGACCTCGCTCAGGTCCTCGTACCAGTCCAGGGACAACGGGCGCAGCATCCGCTCCAGTTCGTCCACGAACTCCAGCAGGTCCGCGACCTGCGCCCGCTGTACTTCCCTGCTCGCCTCCGGGGCGCGGCAGGCGGACTCCACCGCCCGTACGGCCGTCTCGGAGCGCAGCGCCGCGTACAGCCCGCCCTGTTCCGAGGCGAGGGCGGCCAGCCCGTACAGCCCGTCCGCGAACCGCGCGGGGTCGGCTCCGCAGATCCCGCGGACCAGTTCGGTGAAGGCGGCGGCGAAGCGGCGGCGCTCGCGGCGCCGGTAGCTGCGCCCGTCGTCGGCCGGCGCCCACAGGGGGGCGGTCGTCACGCGGGTGACGTGGGAGGGCAGCGGCACCCGGCCGCGCTCCTCCTGCTCGGCGCTGCGGCTCAGGGCGTAGAGCTCGAACTCGTGCTGGGGAAGCCCGCGCACGAGCCGGTCGCACCACAGCCTCGCTTCCCCCGTCGCATACGGATAACCACCTTCCGTGAGCAGTCCGATCCGCACGAGTGGCACCCCCGATCTCCCGTTTCAGGCGGTCTCCGTCGGTCCGGCGACCCGCCGGATACGAACTCAAGCGGATATGCCGAAGGCGCGACGGACGGTTGTCCGTCGCGCCACCGGAAGGGGTGAAGAGTCGTAACTTTCCCGTACGGTTCGCGTTCGAGCACGCTAAGAACTAGTGAGGACCGGTCTACGAGGCCCCTGCGAGCACTCCCCCGGACCGGCGCCGGCCGAGCCGGCGGTCGGCGGCCAGGGCGGGGTCGAGGGACGGAACGGCGGCCAGCAGCTCCCGGGTGTAGGCGTGCGCGGGCCGGTCGTAGACCTCGTCGACGGGGCCCTCCTCCACGATCACCCCGCCCCGCATGACGGCGACCCGGTCGCTGACCTGACGCACCACCGCGAGGTCGTGCGCGATGAAGACCAGCGCGATCCCCAGCTCCTGCTGCAGCTCGGCCAGCAGGGCGGTGACCTGCGCCTGCGTGGTCACATCGAGGGCCGAGACGGGCTCGTCGCAGACGATCAGCCGGGGCCGGGGCGCGAGGGCCCGGGCGATGCCGACGCGCTGGCGCTGGCCGCCGCTGAACTCGTGCGGGTACCGGTCGTAGTGGGCCTCCTCCAGCCCCACCCGGAGCAGCAGTTCACCGACCCTGGCGCGGATCGCCCGCTGGTCCTTCTCCCCCGCCGCACGCAGCGGATCCGCGATGGACTCCCCGATCGAACGGCGCGGGTTGAGCGAGGACACCGGGTCCTGGAACACCATCTGCACCCCGGGCACGAGGCCGGCGCTCTCCACCCCGTCCCGCCGCACCTGCCCGGAACTGGGCTCCAGCAGTCCGACGAGCATCCGCCCGAGGGTGCTCTTGCCGCTCCCGCTCTCCCCGACGATCCCGAGCGTCTCCCCAGCCCGCACAACCACCGACACCCCACCCACGGCCTCCACCCGCCGCTTCCCCCGCCCGAACTCCTTCCGCAACGAAAACGCCTCGACGACGGGCAAGGAATCCATCGACGCCGACTCCAGCTCCGCCAAATCCAGCCCCGCCGACGACAACTCCAGCCTCGCCGGGGGCAATTCCAGCCCCGCCGGCGTTTGAGGCGCGGGTACGGGCAGCGCCCGTACAGCCCCCGGCCGGGCCACCCGCACCGCGTCGAGCCGCGGCACCGCCGCCAGCAGCGCCGCGGTGTACGGATCGGCCGGAGCCGACAGCACGGACCCGACCGAGCCCCGCTCGACCACCGCCCCGTCCCGCATCACCAGCACCGAGTCCACGTTCTCCGCCGCCACCCCCACGTCATGCGTGACCAGCAGCAGCCCGAGCCCCCGCTCCTCCCGCAGCCCGTGCAGCAGGTCGAGGATCTGCGCCTGGACGGTGACGTCCAGCGCCGTGGTCGGCTCGTCCGCGATCAGCAGCTTCGGCTCGCACGCCAGCGCCATCGCGATCAGCGCCCGCTGCCGCATGCCCCCGCTGAACTCGTGCGGCCGCGCCCGGGAGCGGCGCACCGCGTCGGGTATGCCCACCCGGTCGAGCACCTCCACCGCCCGCGCCCGGGCCGCACGCCGCGTCACGGGGGCATGCACCCGGTACACCTCGGCGATCTGGTCGCCGATGGCGTAGTACGGGTCCAGGGAGCTCAGCGGGTCCTGGAAGACCATCGCGGCGACACCCCCGCGCAGCTCCCGCAGCCGGGCCGCCGAGGCGGCGCCCACGTCGGTGCCGCCGACCCGGACGGTACCGCCGAGCCGCGCTCCGGTACCGCGATGCAGCCCCAACAGGGCCGCCGCAACAGTCGACTTGCCGCTTCCGGACTCCCCCACGATGCCCAGCGCGCGGCCGGGCTCCAGGGTGAAGGACACCCCGTCCACGGCCCGTACGTACTCCCCCGGCCGGCCGGCCGGAAACTCGACGGTGAGGCCGGTGACGTCCACCAGCGATTCCCGCGTCATGCCAGAACCACCCTTCGGTCCGCGACGGCGTACAGCACGTCGGCGACGACGCCCGCGAGCACGACGGCCGTGCCGATGACGAGCATCACGCCCACCACCACGGGCAGGTCCACCACCCGTACGCCGTCGATGAGGGTCTTGCCGAGCCCGGGGATCCCGAACAGCGACTCGGTCAGCACGGCGCCGCCGAGCATCGTGCCGAAGTCCACGGCGCTGAGCGCGATCACCGGGGCCACCGCGCCCCGCACGGCGTGCCGGGTCACGATGGCCCGCTCCCCCACCCCGTAGGCGCGGAAGGTGCGGATGTGGTCCTCGGCGAGCGTCTCCAGCGTGGAACTACGACTCAGCCGGGCGTACTTGGCGCTCTCGAAGAAGCCGAGGGTCACCCAGGGCAGCAGCATGTTCCACGCCCACTGCTCGGGATCGTCGCCGAGCGGTACGTAGGTCGGGAAGGGCAGCCACTGGAGGTAGGCGCAGACGGCCATGAGCAGCAGCAGCCCGAGGATGAAAACGGGGGTGCCGGTGGCGGCGAGGGTGACCACGGTCAGCGCCCGCTCGATGAACCCGCCCCGGCGCAGCGCGGACAGCAGTCCGGTGCCGACGCCGATCACGAGCCAGATCACCAGCGCGCCCAGCGCCAGCGACAGGGTCGCGGGGAGCCGTTCGAGCAGCAGCTCGGTGACCTGCTGGTCGTTCTGGTACGAGAATCCCAGGCAGGGCGCGTCGCAGTGCAGGACGATCCCGGCGCCGCCGGAGGAGTCCCGGCCCACGAGCACTCCCTGGAGGAAGTGCAGGTACTGCGCGACCACCGACTCGTTCAGCCCGAGCTGCTCGCGCACCTGGGCGATCTGCGCCGGGTTGCAGCGCTCTCCGCAGGCGAGGCGGGCGGGGTCGCCGGGGACGAGGTAGAAGAGGGCGTAGATCACGACGGACAGCGTGAGCAGGACGAGCAGTGCGCCGCCGGTCCGTTTGAGCACGAAGCGGGTCACGCCTTGCGCTCCTTTCTGGTGCCGACCCTCAGCCGCGAGTCCTCGCGCGGGTCGAGGGCCGTACGGACGGCGTCGCCGAGCACCGTGAAGGCGAGCACGGTGACGAAGAGCAGCCCGGCGGGGAGCAGGACGTAGGTGGGGTCCGCGCGGAACCAGGTCTGGGCGCTGGACAGCATCTGCCCCCACGAGGGGGTGGGCGGTTTCACGCCGACCCCGATGAAGGACAGCGAGGCCTCGACCACCATGGCGGTGGGCACCTTGATGGCGGCGAGGGTGATGACGGGGGCGGCCAGCGAGGGCAGCAGCTCCCGGCGGGCGATCCGCAGCGTGCCGTTGCCCGAGAGCCGGGCGGCGTCCACGAAGTCCAGCTCCTTCAGCGACAGGGTCTGGGCGCGCACCATCCGGGCGACGCCGCCCCAGTCGAGCAGCCCGATGACCAGGATCAGCAGCAGCGGCCGCGGGAACTCGGGCGGGACGACGGCGGTGAGGGCAATGGCGATCACCAGCAGGGGCAGGGAGATCATCACGTCGGTGAAACGGCTGACGACCTGGCCCGCGAACCGGCCGCCGAGCGCGGCGGCGAGCCCGACGCCCACGCCGACGAGGACCTGGACGGCGGTGGCGCCGACCGCGACGAGCAGGGAGATCCGGGCTCCGTAGAGCAGCCGGGTGAACAGGTCGCGGCCGGTGCCCGGTTCGACGCCGAGCCAGTGCTCGCCGGAGATCCCGCCGAAGGAGCCGAGCGGGACGCCCCCTCGCGCGGAGTCGACGAGCTCGTCGTGGTAGGCGTTCGGGTCCTGGCCGGTGAGGTGGGCGAACAGCGGCGCGGCGAGGGCGAGCAGGACGAGCAGCGCGAGGACGGCGGCCGCGGCCACGGCCGAGGGCCGGGCCCGCAGCCGCCGCCAGGCCTGCCGCCCGGCGGCCGGGCCCGGGGTGGTGACCTCGGGCCCGGCCGCCGACTGCTGGGCGAGGAGCGTCACTTGACCGAAACCTGCGAGACGTCGAGGACGCCGGTCCAGTCGCTGATGACCACGTTCTTGACGTCCTTGCCGACGAGCCGCTTGTAGACCGGGTGGAAGAGCGGGACGTCGAGGGCCTGCTCACCGATCTTCTTGTCGAGGGCGCCCCAGCGCTTGCCGGCCGCCACGAGGTCGGTCAGCTTGGCGATCTCGTCGATCTCGGTGTTGACGGCCGGGTCGTTGAGCTGCGCGTGGTTGTAGTTGGTGCCGTTGGTGACGATCTGACGGCCGTCGAAGATCGGGGCGAGGAAGGGGGCACCGGACGGCCAGTCGGCGCCCCAGCGGGAGAGGAAGAAGCCGGGGGTGTTCTTGACGTCCCAGCGCTTCTCGTTGAAGGCGTTGTTCTCCAGCCCCTCCAGCTTGACGGTGATCCCGGCGGCGGCGAGCGCCTGCTGCACGGCGGTGGCCACCTCGGGGCTGGTCTGCCGGTTCTGGGCGTTGGAGTGGGTGAGCGTGATGGTCAGCCCGTCCTTGAAGCCAGCCTCGGCCAGCAGTGCCTTGGCCTTGGCCGGGTCTCCGGTCTTGCCGGCCGGGAAGTGGTCGTACGCGGTGAAGCCGAAGGCCTCCTGCTCGGGCAGGAAGGTGGTGGCGGGCTCGGCGAGTGCGGAGCCGCCGGCCGCGTTGATCACGCTGGTGCGGTTGATCGCGTAGGAGATGGCCTGGCGGACCTTCGGGTTGTCGAAGGGGGCGATCTTCGGGTTGAAGGCCAGGTAGTTGACGTAGCCGAAGTGCCCGGTGCCGATCCGCCCCTCCAGCTCCTTGTCGGCGCCGATCTGCGCGAGTTCGGCCGGGCCCAGGTTCGTGTCGGTCGTGATGGCGGCCGCGTCGGCGCCGGAGCTGGTGGACAGGCGCTGGTTGATGACCGCCGCGTCGAGCCCGGAGCGGACGTCGATCTTGTCCGGGTAGGCCTTGCGCTCCTCGTCGGTCTTCTCGTCCCAGTTCTCGTTGCGCTCCAGGGTGAGGTGCTCGCCGTCGTTGTCGTTCTTGACGACCTTGTACGGGCCGGAGGAGACCGGGTGCTCCTCGTACTTGACCCCGGTGTCCTTGGCCTTGGGCACGGGCGCGAACTGCGTCTGCGTGGCGAGGAAGGGGAACTCCCCCTCGGGCTTGCGGAGCTTGAAGACGATCGTCTTCGCGTCGGGCACGACGATCGAGTCGAGCCCCTTGCCGCCGTCCTTGTACGGGCCCTCGTACGTCTCCCCGCCGACCAGCCAGTCGCGCAGGTACGGGGCTCCGCCCGACAGCTCGGCGGCGAAGGACCGCTCGATGCCGTACTTGATGTCGGCGGTGGTGATCGGCGAGCCGTCCTCGTACTTCAGCCCGTCCTTGAGGGTGTACGTCCACTCGGTGGCGTCGGCGTTGGGCTTGCCGAGGTCGGTGGCCAGGTCGGGCACCACCTTGGCGCCGGCCGGGCCCGCCTCCCGGTTGCGGGTGGTCAGCGTGCGGAAGACGAGCGAGGGGACGTTGCCGCCGCCGGAGGTGTACAGGCGGGCCGGGTCGAAGTCGCTCTGCGGCTCGGCGTTGAGGACGGTCAGGGTGCCGCCCTTCTGCGGGGCGGCGCCGGTGGCGCCCGGCTTGTCGCCGGCGGAGGCCTTGTCCGTACCGTCCTTGGGCCCGCAGGCGGCGGCGCCCCCGGCCAGAACGAAGCTGACGGCGACCGCGGCCACGCGGCGCGATATGAGGGACTGACGGGCCATGGGAAAAGGGACCTCTCGGCGTGAAGGGAGATGAGGAAAAGGCCACGCGAGGGGCAGCGGTCCACGTCGGCGCGGTCGGCGGCATGCCGACGGCGGGGACGGAAAACGTCAGGAAGCCGCACCTGCGGGCTGGTGAGCCCCGGGCGCGGCGGAACGACGGAGAAAGGAGGAAGTCGCGCGCTCAGGGAGGCGTCAGCGACAGAGGATGTCGGCCACGCTGTGCGCGGTCACACCAAGCAGCGCCAGCTCAATGGCGGCGCTCGCGGTGGTGGTGTGAAGGTGCGACATGCGGAGAACAATGACCGACCATCGGACGGCTTGTCAACGCGGTAGATCAACTCCCGGGATACACCCAGGGGTTGGGCTTGCACTTGATGTTGTTGACGTCCAGGGACTTCGTCTGCTGCTGCATGATCGGGGCGAGCGCGCCCGGTGTCTGGCAGCTCACGTGGCCGTGGCCGAGCCGGTGGCCGACCTCGTGGTTGATCAGCATCTGGCGGTAGGCGAACATCTGGTCCGCGCCGTACGTCGCCGAACCCTGCGACCAGCGGTACGCGTTGATCATCACGCGGTCGGTCGACGCGGAGTCGCACGAGACGTTGTCGACGGTGGTGTCGAGCCCGGACTTCTTGCACCAGACGCCGGTGGTCCCGGGGCTGGCGAGCGTGATCACGAAATCGGCCTCGCCGCCCGGCACCCGCTCGAAGGTCTTCGTACCGCCGTGGCCCCAGCTCCGGTCGTCGTTCAGCGTGCGGTGCACGGCCTCGGCGAACAGCTGAGCATCCAGGCCGAGTCCCTGCTCCACGTCGACGCGGTAGCGGACCACCTTCCCCTTGCCGGGCGCCTTGGCCACGCCGGGCACGGTGTCGAAGACGCCGGAGCCCTTCAGCTTCTCGTCGATGGGGAACTGCTGCGCCATCTTCTGGTCGTACGTGAGCTCCGGCGCGGCCTTGAGCGCCGCGGAGGCGTCCGGGGTGGGCCGGTCGTCGGAGCGGGAGGCGGCGGAGTTGCCCTGGGCGGTGTGGCTGTTGCCCTCGTCGGCGGCGCGCACGGTGTTCTTGGCGCTGTCGTTCTCGGAGGCCGCCTGGCCCGCGACGACGACGGCGAGCGCGACGGTGACGGCCGCCGCCGCCATCCCGGCGTACGTACGGCCCTTGCCGCCGCGCCCGGCCGCGGGCGGCGCCTGCTCCGGCTCTTCGGCGGGTGTGACGACCGGCGTGCGCGGCGCGGGGATCCGGCGGCGCGATCCGGTGGCGGTGAAGGCGTCCCCGGCGAAGGCGTTCTCGGTGAAGGCGTTCTCCGCGAAGGGGGCCTCGGCGAAGGGGGTCTCGACGGCGGGGACCGAGCGGTAGGAGCCGGTCGTGGTGAAAACGTCCTCGTGGACCGGGATCCGGCGGTGGGAGCCCGTCGTGGTGAAGGCGTCCTCGGGGGCCGGGACGGTGCGGTAGGAGCCCGTCGTGGTGAAGACGTCCTCGGGGGCCTGGATCCGGCGGTGCGAGCCCGTCGCGGTCATCGGCGGGTCGAGGGTGACCTGTGGGAAGCCGACCGCGGGGGTACCGAAGCCCTGTGCGTCGTAGACGGGGGCGTCGTAGGCGGGGGTTCCGTGGGCCGGCGTGACGTAGACGGGGGTGCCGTGCGCCGGCGTGCCGTAGACCGGCGTGCCGTGCACCGGGGCAGGTGCCCCCGCGCCGCCCGCCGGTCGGGTGCGCGGGGCCCCGCGCCAGTCGCCGTAGGTCGCTCCGGTACCCGCGGCGGCGCCCCAGGCTCCGCCGGGCTCGTGCTGTTCGGGATGTCCGCCGCGCGCGCCGGGCGCCGGCTCGTGGCGCGGCGGGGCCGCGTACCCGCGCGGGGCTGCGGCCGGCTCGGCCCACCCGGCCGGGGCCGGGGCGGCGGCCCGCAGGCCGGCCCGGTCGGCCGGCTGCGGATGGTCTGAGCCGGGGCCCGGAGCTTTGGCGGGCTCCTTGCGACTATGTCGTCCCACGTCTCAGCCCTTGCCGTCCTCGTCGGTATTCATGGTGTGCACGGTGCCCCCGTCGCCGGTGGCGTCCAGCAGCTCCCGGAAGGCGGCCGCGACCACCTCCGGGTACTCCATCATCGCCACGTGCCCCGCCTCCGGCAGGGACAGCAGCCGCGAACCCCGGAAGGCCGCGGCGGCCTTGTGCGCCATACGGTACGAGACGAGTTGGTCCCGGCCACCGTAGACCAGCAGGGTCGGCGCGAGCACCCGCTGTGCCTGGCGCCACAGTCCGTGCTGGCCACCGAGGGTGTACGCGTCGACGATGCCGCGCGAGGAGCGTGTCATCGCCTCCCAGAAGTACGGGAGTGCGAGCCGCCGTTCCATTTCCTCGACGGCCGCCTCGAACGCCTCGGGCGTCACCCGCGAGGGGTCTCCGTAACAGAGGTCCGTCACCCCCCGGGTGCGCTGTTCGGCGCTCAGACCGCGGGTGAGCCGGTCCAGGACCCCGGCCATGCCGGGTACGGCGAGCAGCGCGGTCGGCACGGCCGACTTCTGTACGCGCAGTTCGGGCAGCGCCGGGGAGACCAGCGTCAGCGTGCGCACCAGGTCGGGCCGGACGGCCGCGACCCGGGTGGAGACGGCGCCGCCGAGGGAGTTCCCGAACAGGTGCACCGGTCCGCGCCCGGCGGCGTCGAGGTGGCGGATGACGACGCGGGCGAGCCCGGTCACCGAGTAGTCCCGGTCGGCGGGCGGCGGGGACCAGCCGAAACCGGGCAGGTCCACTGCCTCGCCCTCGACGGAATCGGCCAGCCGCGCCATCAGCGCGGACCAGTTCTGCGAGGATCCGCCGAGCCCGTGGACGAACAGCGCGGGCGGCAAACCGGCCCGGACCGCCGGGCGCAGCCGTACGTTCATTTCCAGCCCGGGCAGCCGGTCGGTGCGCAGCTGCTCCCCTTCGGCCACTCGCACGGCTCCCACCTGGGAAGACTGTCCGGAAGACGAGGGGTCGGCGGACCGTACACCCGGCAGCTCGGTCGAAGACATGGGGCAATGTTACGAGACGATCACGCCCCGCCCCTTGTGTTCGCCGTCACAGATGCTTGCGGAGCCACCTAGCGGGGTATGCGCGATCCTCCTAGGCTCGTAGGTGGAAGTGGAAAGGGGTGCTCCATGACTGTCGACCCTGCGGAACCGGACACCTTCCAGTCAGAGCTGCGGAAAGCCGCCGACGGGCTCGACGTGGAAGCCCCCGAGGCGGACGCGGCGGAGCAGAACGCGGAGTTGAATCCGGTCGAGGACGATCCGCTGACCCCCGTGGGCCAGCGCGAAGCCTCCGACGGGGACACCGCCGAGCAGACCCGGGTGGTGCCCCTGGACGAGGACGACTACCGCTGAGCAAGCGCTGACCAGCATCTCCGGCGGGTAACCGGCGGTCCGTACCGCGAGAAAACTCGGCTTGAACCCTCCAGATTCGGTTACCGAAAAGTACGATGGCCGCGCGACGCAAGGCGCATTGTGTTCTAGAGAAAGTGGGAGGCGGCGTGACAGCCATCGAGCAGACCGAGGCAGCGCGTCCGCGGGGCACGCGACTTCCGCGCCGGGCCCGGCGCAACCAACTTCTGGGCGCCGCCCAGGAGGTCTTCGTCGCGCAGGGTTACCACGCAGCGGCCATGGACGACATCGCGGAGCGTGCCGGAGTCAGCAAGCCGGTGCTCTACCAGCACTTCCCCGGCAAGCTCGACCTCTACCTGGCGCTCCTGGACCAGCACTGCGAGGCCCTGCTGCTCGCCGTGCGCACCGCGCTCGCGTCGACGAGCGACAACAAGATGCGTGTCGCCGCGACGATGGACGCCTACTTCGCGTACGTCGAGGACGAGGGCGGCGCCTTCCGGCTGGTCTTCGAGTCGGACCTGACGAACGAGCCGGCGGTGCGCGAGCGCGTCGACCGCGTCTCGCTGCAGTGCGCCGAGGCCATCTCGGACGTCATCGCCGAGGACACCGGCCTGTCGAAGGACGAGTCGATGCTGCTGGCCGTGGGGCTGGGCGGGGTCTCGCAGGTCGTGGCGCGGTACTGGCTGTCGAGCGAGAGCCCGGTAGCCCGTGACACCGCGGTGGGCCTGCTGACCTCCCTCGCCTGGCGCGGAATCGCCGGTTTCCCGCTGCACCCGACGGACGTCTGACCGAGCCCGACCGGCGTCCGGCGGGCGCCTGACGGGCCTCCGACCTGGCTCTGAGCGGCGTCCGCCCGGGGCCGGCCCGGCTTTCCGGGCCGGCCCCGGCGGTCTCCGCCGGTCTGACCGGCGGCTGTTCGCTGCGAGCGTTTTCGCCGCGCGGCGGACACGTCCCCTCTCCGGGCTAATGTGGACCGGGTAACGGCGCGGCTGATCGCGCGAACCGGACCGTCGGAGGGACAAGGCCGTGGAGGTCAAGATCGGCGTGCAGCACGCACCCCGGGAGATCGTGCTCGAGAGCGACCTGAGTGCCGAGGAGCTGGAGAGCATCGTCACCGCCGCCCTGTCCGGCTCGGCGCCGCTGCTGAGCCTCACGGACATCAAGGGCCGCAAGGTCCTGGTGCCGTCCGAGCGCCTGTCGTACGTCGACCTGGGCGAGCCCAGCGTGCGCAAGGTCGGCTTCGGCGCTCTCTGAGCCGAAGCGCTCTGCGAAGCACCCTGAGGTACCCAGCAGGACCCAGAAGTACCGAGAACGGCCCGGTGGAGGACTCCGCCGGGCCGTTTCCGTTTCCTCCGCTTCGGGTAGGACGCCAGTAAGGAACACGCTCCCGTTACGCCCCGGTACGTCCGCCGTTCGAGAGGAACCCCACATGCTGCTGATCGAGGCGCTCGGCTCCGCTCTCCTGGGCCTCGCCCTGGCCGGGGCGGCCGTCCGTGCGCTCGGCCCGCGGCTGCCCTCTCCGCGGGCGGTGCTGGTGAGCGGAGTGACGGGCGCCCTCTTCGGGGCCTATCTGACGCACACCGCGCTGGGCCCCGGGCACAACACCCTGTTCGCGACCCTCATCGGCGGCGCGCTGGTCGCGGCGGTGGTCCTGTCCCTGCTGCTGCGGCCCGCCGGCCGGACTGCGAGGCCGTCCCGCCGGACTCCGTTTTCGGTTCCGACGCGGGGCTAGACGACCCCACTGACCCATGACGACGGCCCCCGCGCTGAGCTTCCGCGCGGGGGCCGTCGTACGTCTACGGGACGGGACCGGGGCTACGCCGCCAGGCCCAGGGCCGCCATGCGCTTGGTGTGCGCCTTGGTGATCCGGGTGAACATCTCGCCGACGGCCGCCAGGTCGAAGCCGGCCGCCATCCCGTCCACTCCGCCGACCAGCATGGTGGAGAGCGCGTCGCGCTCGGCGACCACGCGCTGCGCCTGCGAGAGGGCCTCGCCCATCAGCCGGCGGGCCCACAGCGCGAGCCGGCCGCCGCAGCGCGGGTCGGCCTCGATCGCGGCGCGCACCTTCTCGACGGCGAAACCGCCGTGGCCGGTGTCGTCGAGCACGCTCACGACGAGCCCGCGGGTGTCCGTGTCGAGGTGGGTGGCCACCTCGCGGTAGAAGTCGCTGGCGATGGAGTCGCCGACGTAGGCCTTGACCAGGCCCTCCAGCCAGTCCGACGGGGCGGTCTGGCGGTGGAAGTCGTCGACGCCCTTCGCGAAGGGCTCCATCGCGGCGGTGGCGTCCTCGTCGATCGCGGTGAGCCGGTCGCGCAGGCGCTCGAAGTGGTGGAACTCGGCGGAGGCCATCTTCGCGAGCTCGGCCTTGTCCCCGAGGGTGGGCGCGAGCTTCGCGTCCTCCGCGAGGCGTTCGAAGGCCGCGAGTTCGCCGTACGCGAGCGCCCCGAGCAGATCCACCACGGCGGCCCGGTACTGCGGCGAGGCGGAGGCCGTGGCCCAGTCCTGGGCGGCGATGCCGGCTGCCTCGGAGGGGGCGCTTTCGTCGGCGGGCGATGCGTTTTCAACGGTCGACATGCTCCGCACAATAGCTCGCCGAAAGGCACCATGAACCACCTGCTCAGTCCACGTAAACGCGCCTACCTGGTGAATTCACCCGACACAGCTGCGAGATTCCGGGGTACAGTGGTAATGCGCCTGCCGAACACTCGGCGGGCCATCCGAATGAGGATGCCCGGTCGGTGGCCCGATCGGCTCCACCCGACCGCCCTCGGCGTGATGCGTACGTTCATACGTACCGCCTCCCACGAGGGGCCCCCTCAGCGGCATAAAGCGCCTGAGCGATGGCTCGTGGTCCCGCGCAGCTTCGTACGTACGTAGTAGTACTGCAAGCCCGGCACGGTACGACCCCCTTCGCCGCCTCGCGCCGCGTCTCACAGAAGAGGCAGCACCCTGACTACGTTCCGAGACCTCGGGATCTTTCCCGAGACGGCCGAAGCCCTTGAGGCCGTCGGCATTGTGTCCCCCTTCCCGATCCAGGAGATGACCCTCCCCGTCGCCATGTCCGGCACGGACGTCATCGGCCAGGCCAAGACCGGTACCGGCAAGACGCTCGGTTTCGGCCTCCCCCTGCTGGAGCGCGTCGTCGTCCCCGCGGACGTCGAGGCCGGCCGTTCCACGCCGGATCAGCTCACCGACGCCCCGCAGGCCCTCGTGGTGGTTCCGACCCGCGAGCTCTGCACCCAGGTCACCAACGACCTCCTCACCGCGGGCAAGGTCCGCAACGTCCGCGTCCTCGCCATATACGGCGGCCGCGCGTACGAGCCGCAGGTCGAGGCGCTCAAGAAGGGCGTCGACGTCATCGTCGGCACCCCGGGCCGCCTGCTCGACCTGGCCGGGCAGAAGAAGCTCGACCTCTCCAAGGTCAAGGCCCTCGTCCTCGACGAGGCCGACGAAATGCTCGACCTGGGCTTCCTGCCCGACGTCGAGAGGATCATGAGCTACCTCCCGGCCAAGCGTCAGACGATGCTGTTCTCGGCGACCATGCCGGGTGCGGTCATCGGGCTGGCCCGCCGGTACATGACCCAGCCGACGCACATCCGCGCCGTCTCCGAGGACGGTGAGGGCGCGACCGTCGCCAACACCACGCAGCACGTCTTCCGTGCGCACAACATGGACAAGCCGGAGCTCGTCTCCCGCATCCTGCAGGCCGAAGGCCGCGGGCTCGCCATGATCTTCTGCCGCACCAAGCGCACGGCGGCCGACATCGCCGAGCAGCTGGAGAAGCGCGGCTTCGCCTCGGGCGCCGTCCACGGCGACCTGGGCCAGGGCGCCCGCGAGCAGGCGCTGCGCGCCTTCCGCAACGGCAAGGTCGACGTGCTGGTCTGCACCGACGTCGCCGCGCGCGGTATCGATGTCGAGGGTGTCACCCACGTCATCAACTACCAGACGCCCGAGGACGAGAAGACCTTCCTGCACCGCGTGGGCCGCACCGGCCGCGCGGGCAAGAAGGGCATCGCCGTCACCCTGGTCGACTGGGACGACATCCCGCGCTGGCAGCTGATCAACAAGGCGCTGGAGCTGGACTTCCACGACCCGGTGGAGACGTACTCCACGTCCCCGCACCTGTACGAGCAGATGAACATCCCGGCCGGTACCAAGGGCGTCCTGCCGCGCGCCGAGCGCACGCGGGCCGGCCTGAAGGCCGAGAACCTGGAAGACCTGGGCGAGACCGGCGGCCGCGGTGGCCGTGGCGGCCGCGACGGTGGCCGTGACAGCGGTCGCGACGGCGGTCGTGACCGCGGGCGCGATGCCGGTCGTGACGGTGGCCGTGATGCCGGTCGTGATGGTGGACGTGACGGTGGCCGCAGTGCCGCCGCCCCGGTCACCGAGGAGCGTCCCGCCCGTGCCCCGCGCCAGCGCCGCCGCACCCGTGGCGGCTCGGACCAGGGCGCCGAGCTCCTGACCCCGGTCACCACCGAGGCCACCCCGGTCGCCGCGGCCGCTCCGGCGGTCCAGGCTCCGGCGATCCAGGCTCCGGAGGCTCCGGCCGCCGACGAGGCGCGCAAGCCGCGTCGTCGCCGGACCCGGTCGGCCGCTCCGGCCGCCACCTTCGTCGCCCCCTCGACGACGCTGGAGCCCCTGGCCCCGTTCGTCGTGGAGCCCGAGGTCGACTTCCAGATGGCCCCGCTCGTGGAGCCGGTCCGGGAGCGCCGTACCAGCGCCCCCCGGAGCAGTGCCCCGCGCAGCAGCGCCCCGCGTGCCCGTGCTCCCCGCAAGGCCGCGGCCGCTCCGGTGGCCGAGGTCGTCGCCCCGGTGGCCGAGGTCGTCGCCCAGGCCGCCGTGGTCGAGGCTCCGGCCGCTCCGGCCGTCGCGCCGGTTGCTGTCGCCGTCGCCGAGGAGGCCCCGGTCAAGCCGAAGCGCACCCGCACCCGCAAGGTCGCAGCTGCCGCCCCGGCCGCCGAGGTCGTCGCCGAAGCCGCCGCCCCGGTGGCGGAGGAGGCTCCGGTCAAGCCGAAGCGCACCCGCACCCGCAAGGTCGCGGCTGCCGCCCCGGAGGCTCCGGCCGCCGAGGCCGCTGCCGAGGAGGCTCCGGTCAAGCCGAAGCGCACGCGGACCCGCAAGGCCGTCGCCGCGGTGGAGACCCCGGAGGCGTAACGCCCTGCCGATGGCCCCGGTCCCCCTTCGAGGGGGCCGGGGCCATCGGCGTACCCGGGCCCGGGCGGAGCTCCCGTACGGGCGTACGGGCCGGTAACCTCGGGCCATGAGCAAGCCGCCGTCCCTCACGCTCCCGCCCGCAGCCCGCGCGTACCGGCTGGTCACGGCCCGCGGCGAGTTCGCCGCGCACGAGGCCCTGCCCGCCGGGCCGGCCCGCGGCACCGCCCTGCTGGTGCCCGGCTACACCGGCAGCAAAGAGGACTTCATCGGTCTTCTCGGGCCGCTGGCCGACGCCGGGTACCGCGTCGTCGCCGTCGACGGCCGCGGCCAGCACGAGAGCGGCGGCCCGCGCACGCAGGCCCCGTACGCCCTCGCGGAGCTGGCGCGGGACGTCCTCGCGCAGACCGCCGCCCTGGACGCGGCCGGTCCCGTGCACCTGCTCGGGCATTCGCTGGGCGGGCTGATCGTCCGGGCGGCCGTGGTCCTCGACCCGGCCCCGTACGCCAGCCTCACGCTGCTGAGCAGCGGCCCGGGCGCGGTCTGCGCGGACCAGCAGGGCCGTACGAAGCTGCTGGTCTCGGCGCTGGAGGCGATGGGCGACGACATGCCGGGCATCTGGGCGGCCATGCGCGCCATGGATCCGCGCGACGCGCCCGCCGAGGACCCGGCCCTCGCGGCCTTCCTGCGCGCCCGCTGGCTGGGGACCGTCCCCGAGCAGCTGATGGTCACCGGCCGGGCGCTGATCGAGGAGCCGGACCGGATCGACGAGCTGGTCGCCGCGGCGCCCGGGCTCGCGAAGCTGGTGCTGTCCGGGGAGACGGACCCGGTGTGGCCGGTGTCGGAGATGGACGGGATGGCGCGCCGGCTGGGCGCGGCGCGGGTGGTGGTCCCGGGGACGGAACACTCTCCGAACGCCGAGGATCCGGCGGCCACGGCGGCGGCGCTGAAGGCGTTCTGGGAGGCGTGCGAGGGGGCCTCCGGGGAGGCCTCTGACGTCTCCGGTACCCGTTAGTAGTTAGACAAGGAAAAAATTTCCTTAGCGTAGGGAATGTTTGCGGCTTACACTTCGTTAACCCTGTACAAGGAGAAACACTGACGAAGGGAGAAGCCCCATGCGCTTCGAGATTCTGCGCCTGGACGACGTCGACGGATCTGCCGTGGACAGCACCGTCGTGGACGCGGCCTCCGTCAACCGGATCGTGCAGCAGGCCGCGGCCGTAGGCCAGCGCATCCTGATCCGACCGGCTGAGACCGTGTCCAACTGACCGCGTCCACCTATTCGCCGAACGCCCCCGCACCGATCCCGGTGCGGGGGCGTTCGCATGCGCGGCGGGTGACGCTACGCGGCTTCGATCACCTGGAGCACGCCGTTGATGATCTGCTGGACGGCGATCGCGGACAGCATCATGCCCGCCAGGCGCGTCACGAGGACCACGCCGCCGTCCTTGATCACGCGGATGATGACGAGCGAATAGCGCATCACCACCCACAGCACGATGTGCATCGCGACGATCGCGGCCCACACGGAGAACTGACCGGTGAGTCCGTCGGCCTTCTGCACGGCCAGGATCACCGAGACGATCGCGCCGGGCCCGGCGAGCAGCGGCATGCCGAGCGGGACGAGCGCGACGTTCACGTCCTTGGTCTGCTTCGGCTCGTCGGTCTTGCCGGTGAGCAGGTCGAGCGCGATGAGCAGGAGCAGCAGCCCGCCCGCGATCATCAGGGCGGGCACGGAGACGTGCAGGTAGTCGAGGATCTGCTGGCCGCAGATGCCGAAGACGGCGATGACGCCGAAGGCGACGCAGACGGCCTGCCAGGCCATGCGGCGCTGCACCTTGGCGGGGCGGCCGGAGGTCAGCGCGAGGAAGATGGGCGTGATCCCAGGGGGGTCCATAATCACAAAAAGCGTGAGAAAGAGGGATCCGAAGACGGCGAAATCGAGCACAGTGATGCCTTGCAGAAGAGGGGTGTCACGAAAAAGGGGAAGGTGCAGCGGGGAGCGGCGGCAGAGGTCAGCCGCGTACGCGTCCACCGGCGCCGGGGACCGGGAACGCCCCGGTGGCACGGCGGGTGATCTCGCCGTAGATCTCGGGGTCGGTCGTGTACTCCCCGAGGCGGCAGGTCTTGCGGCTGCCGTGGTAATCGCTGGACCCGGTGGTCAGCAGACCGAGGTCGCCGGCCAGGCCGCGCAGGCGCGCGCGGGTCGCTTCGTCGTGGTCCATGTGGTCGACCTCGATGCCGTCGAGGCCGGCCGAGGCGAGGGCGGCTATCGCGCTCTCGGGCACGCAGGTGCCGCGCTTGACGGCGGCGGGATGGGCGAAGACGGTGACCCCGCCGGCCGCCTTGACCAGGCGGATCGCGTCGAAGGGGTCGAGCTCGTGCTTCTCGGCGTACGCGCGGCCGCCGTCGGCGAGCCAGTGCGCGGTGAAGGCGTCGGACACGGTGGGCACGACGCCCAGCTCGACGAGCGCGGCGGCGATGTGCGGGCGCCCCACGGAGCCGTCACCGGCGATCCGGGCCACCCGCTCCCAGGTGATGTCCACCCCGAGGCCCTGCAGCTTGCCGATCATGGCCTGCGCGCGCGGGGTGCGGTCGTCGCGCACCAGCTCGCGCTCGCGGAAGAGCTCGGGCTCCTCCGGGTCGAAGAGGTACGCCAGCATGTGCATGCCGATGCCGTCGAGACGGCAGCTCAGCTCGGCGCCGGTGACCAGGGTCAGCCCCTGGGGCAGCGCGGCGATGGCCTCGCGGTATCCGGCGACGGTGTCGTGGTCGGTCAGCGCCACCACGTCGAGCCCCGCACCGGCGGCATTGCGCACCAGCTCGGCGGGGGTGTCCGTACCGTCCGAGGCCGTGGAGTGGGCGTGCAGATCGATGCGCACAGCCGAACTCCAGGGTTCACACGCGGACGGGGGACACTCCAGGATAGCGTCCGCTTTTCCCGGTACGGGACCCACCGGCCGGGCCGCGCCGGATGCCGCCGGACCGCCCGCATGGCGCCTCAGCGCCGGACCGGCCCGTCTGGTCCGCCGGACGGAGTCCGGCGCAGCGCCGCGAAGCCGGGGAGGCGCCCCCCGGCGCCGAGCCGCGCGAGCGGCGCGTCAGGAGGACAGAATCCGGGGGCTCAGGGCGCCGCAGGGCAGCAGTTCCACCTCGGCCCCCGCGTCGCGCAGGTCGGTCAGGACCAGCTCGTCGTACATCAGCAGGCCCGACTGCTCCGGCCAGACGATCGCCCACAGCCACAGCCCGCGCGCCTCGCCCGCGAAGACGGCCCGGTCCTCGGGTACGCCGGTGACGTGCCAGAGCGGCGTCGGGCGCCCGGCGGCGACCACCTTGGCGTGCGGCGGGGCGGAGACGTTCATGTAGCGGCCCGGGTCGGGGGCGTCGAGACCGGCGAACCGCGCGCCCAGGCCGACGCCCAGCTCCTCGGCGATCAGCAGCAGCTCGCCGATGCCGCCCAGCGGGCCGGGACCCGAGCAGGCGACGGCGGTGGCCCGGCCGCCGCTGCGGTCGTCACCGGCGGAGGCGACCCCGGTGAACAGCCAGCCGACGGGCAGCGGCCAGGGCATCCAGACCGGTACCTGCGCCCGGTTCACCACCACGCCCAGACCTTCGACGCTCGGCGGGATCACGGGCTGCAGGGGATGGACGGTGCCGTGCACAGCGCACTGCCAGGAGTCGGCGAAAAGACCGGGCGCCCTGACCCGGCCACCACACTTCGGGCAACTCGGTTCGCCCCTCATAAGAAGCCACGCTCCTCCCCGCCGCGCGCCCCGTCAAGACGCGCTCACCCGTCCGGGCGGCCGGGCGGCGGCCGGATGCTCAGTCCAGTGCGACTGCCGTACGCAGAGGGTCCCGCAGATCCGTGCCGCGCGCGAGCCAGCGTTCCTGCAGGGCGGCGGCGCCGTGGACCCTCTTCCACGCCGCCTCGTTCGCCGTCATCGGCAGGAGGGGGAAGAAGGAGACGGGATCCATGGGGTCGTCCAGGACGACGTCCTCGACCAGCCCGCCGGGCTCCGCGACGAGCACGGAGGTGAACGGCGCCCCGTCCCAGAGGGGTTCGCCCACGTCCAGTGAGGCGCCGGGCGTCACGACGAGTCCTTCCACCTGGGGCGAGGCCGCCAGCACGGCGAGCGGCCTCAGCAGCTTGTCGGTGGGCGCGAGGCCGCCCCGTACGGTCAGGACGAGTTCCGCGCGCGGGCCGCGGACCGGGTCGGAGACCACCGCCGTCGGGTCGGTCATCGGCTGGGCGGACATGCCGAGGGTCGCGTACCGCACGAGGTCGCCCTCGGTGAAGCGGAGGACTTCGAAACGGTCGGTGCCCAGGAAGGTGACGGCGGCGCGGGCGTCGGGTTCGCCGAGGGCGGCGCGCAGCCGGGCTTCCACAAGGGCCAGAATTTCTGCCATGGAGCGAGCATAGAACTCGTATCAGCCGGGTAAAGAGCGGCTCTTGACCATCCGTCGGCTGATATCGTTGACCGCTGGTCGGGGACGCTCTCAGAAGAGAAGTTTCAGTGCCCCGGCGACAGGACGTCCCTTACGGGGGACCGGCCGGAGGAGGTGGGGCTGCGGTGCATCGAAGTCGATCGCACAGTACGTGCGGTACCTCTCGCTCTTCCACTTCGCCGACGGGCGCGCCGCGCCCCCTTTGATCCGCGGGTCTTGGATCCACACGTCGGATCGGTCGAAGAGCGACGGAAGAACTGTGTCCTCCCGTCCTGCCTGATCCTTCCGCCTGCCCGCCCGGACTGCCGACCGCGGTGAGCGTGTCATCCGGAAGGACCTCCCACCCGTACGGTCCGCAGCCGTGCGCGCGAAGGAGCCTGCCATGTCGATGCTGCCCTACCTCCGTGCCGCCGTCCGCCCCGCGCTGCGCAGGTCCACCCCGGCACAGCCCGGCTACGACACCACCCGCGACCCGTCCGCGAACAGCGCGGTGGTCGACTGCGCCGTCTACCGCGACGGGCGGCGCGACGTGCGCGCGCAGGGAGCCTCCTGCCTGACGCCCCGTGAGGCGCTGCGCGAGGTCCGCGAGGACGGCGGATTCGCGTGGATCGGCCTGCACGAGCCGACGGAGGCCGAGTTCGCGGGGATCGCCGCCGTGTTCGGGCTGCACCCGCTCGCCGTGGAGGACGCGGTGCACGCGCACCAGCGGCCGAAGCTGGAGCGCTACGACGACACCCTCTTCACCGTCTTCAAGACGATCCACTACGTCGAGCACGCCGAACTCACCGCCACCAGCGAGGTGGTGGAGACCGGCGAGGTGATGTGCTTCACCGGCCCCGACTTCGTCATCACCGTCCGGCACGGCGGCCACGGCTCCCTCAAGGGCCTGCGCCACCGCCTCCAGGACGACCCGGCGCTGCTCGCCAAGGGCCCGTCCGCCGTCCTGCACTCCCTCGCCGACCACGTGGTCGACGGGTACATCGCCGTCGCCGCGGCCGTACAGGACGACATCGACGAGGTGGAGAGCGAGGTCTTCGCCGCCCCCGCCAAAGGCGCCGCGCGCGGCGGCGACGCGGGCCGCATCTACCAGCTCAAGCGCGAGGTGCTGGAGTTCAAGCGGGCCGTCTCCCCGCTGCTGCGCCCCATGGAGCTGCTCAGCGAGCGCCCGATGCGGCTGGTGGAGCCCGACATCCAGAAGTACTTCCGCGACGTCGCCGACCACCTGGCCCGGGTGCACGAGCAGGTCGTCGGCTTCGACGAGCTGCTGAACTCAATCCTCCAGGCCAATCTGGCGCAGGCGACCGTCGCGCAGAACGAGGACATGCGCAAGATCACCTCTTGGGCGGCGATCATCGCCGTGCCCACGATGATCTGCGGGGTGTACGGGATGAACTTCGAGCACATGCCGGAGCTCCAGTGGCGCTACGGCTATCCGATGGTGATGGCCACCATCGCCGGAACCTGCTTCACCATCCACCGGGCCCTGCGCCGGCACGGCTGGCTGTGAGCCCACTGGCTGTGAGCGTGCGGGGGGCGCTGGCTACCCTGTGCGCATGACTCTCAGCGCGCTCGATCTGGCCCTCGTCGAGGAGGCCACCAAGAAGTCCGGCCTCATCTGGGTCCGCGGCTCCGGGGCCGACCGCGGGCTGTGGCACGCCTGGGTGGACGGCGCGGCGCACGTGCTCGGCGACGGGCCCGGGGAGCAGCCGTTCCCGGGGCTCGCGGACGGGGCGGCGGCCGAGGTGACCGTGCGCAGCAAGGACAAGGGCGGCCGGCTCGTCGCGTGGACGGCGACCGTACGCGAGCTCGTGCCCGGCAGCGAGCCGTGGGAGGCCGCGGTGGCCGAGCTCAAGGGCAAGCGGCTCAACGCGCCCGACTCCGCCGAGATGACCGAGCGCTGGGCGCGGGAGTGCCGGCTGCTCCGCCTGGAGCCGGAGTCGGTCCGGGCCGACCTCCCCGAGGGTTCGCTGGCGGCGGCTCCGCTGGGCTCCCCGGCGACGACCCGGCAGCCCATCCCGGCGGGGCTGCCGAAGCTGCTGCTGAAGCGGAAGAAGAAGGCGGCCCGGCCCTAGGGACAGGCGCGCTAGCCCTGCGGGTTGGTGCCCTGGCCGGAGGCCTTGGGGGCGCCCTCCTGCTCCTTGGTCGTGGGCAGCTCGGAGCCGTAGTCCACGGTCTGGTCCGGCTCGGGCGCGGTCAGCTCGACCGGCTTGCCCCATTCCGCGAGGGTCACCCGGCCGGCGCCGCCCGCGCGTTCCATCAGGAGCGGGTAGGGGGTGCCCTCCAGGGAGACCGAGAGTTTGCCGCCCTTGCCCTTGTCCGCCGAGACCTGGACGGCCCGGGTGAGCCCGACCTTGGTGTAGTCCTCGCTCTTGGTGAGCTTCCCGTCGAGCCCGAGCAGCCCGTCGAGCATGACCTGCATGTCGGTGAACCCGCGGAACTGCTTGTACGAGGGGTCGCCCTCGGGCACCTTGACGAACTTGTCGCCGAGCTTGCCGGCCGCCTCGGACTGCCCCCAGAACGCGGCGCCCGCCTTGAGGTAGAGCTGCTCCCCGACCCGCAGCAGCTGGAAGGTGGTGTCGTCCTGGGACTTCACCTCGCCGGAGCCGCCGTCCGCCCCGAGCCGCATGTCCAGGGTGAAGGATTTGCCGCCGCTGACGAGCGTGCCGGAGAGGTGGACCGACTGCGCCCCGGTGACGGCCGTCTTCGCCTTGTCCTCGATCTGGTCGGCGGACAGTTTGCCGACCCCGTTCGTCCCCTCGTCGGGATCCGCCCCGCACCCCGTTCCGACGACGGCCAGGCCCGCGCAGAGGGCACCGACGAAGGCGGCCCGGCGCAGCCGCGGGGCGGGGAAATAGGCGGTCACGGGCAGGTGCCCCTCTCGTTGCGTCGGCGAGCAGCTGGCAGCGTACCCGCCCGTACGCGGGCCTCCGCGCGGCGCCCGTGCGCAGCCCGTGGGGACGCGCGTACGGAGGTCCCGGGGGCGCCGCGCCGGCGCCGGGGGATGCCCGGGCGGACGGCCCCACCAGGAGGTTGTGTGCGGTACGGGCTAACCTGGGGGCGGCAGTACCGGTGATCGACGGATGACGCAGCTCGTAGGAGGCGCTCGGATGGCGGCAGGCGCCCCACGGATCTTCGTCTCTCATCTGTCGGGTGTGCCCGTCTTCGACCCCAACGGCGACCAGGTGGGCCGGGTGCGCGACCTCGTCGCGATGCTCCGCGTGGGCGGTCGGCCGCCCCGGCTGCTCGGTCTGGTGGTGGAGGTCGTCAGCCGGCGGCGGATCTTCCTGCCCATGACCCGGGTGACGGGCGTCGAGTCCGGCCAGGTGATCACCACCGGCGTGGTCAACATGCGGCGCTTCGAGCAGCGCCCCACCGAGCGGCTGATCCTCGGCGAACTGCTGGACCGGCGGGTGCGCCTGGTCGCGGACGACGAGGAGGTCACCGTCCTGGACGTGGCCATCCAGCAGCTGCCGGCCCGCCGTGACTGGGAGATCGACCGGATCTTCGTACGGAAGGGCAAGTCGGGCGCGCTGCGGCGGCGCGGCGAGACCCTGACCGTGGAGTGGTCGGCGGTGACGGGCTTCTCGCTGGAGGAGCACGGGCAGGGCGCCGAGAACCTGGTCGCCACCTTCGAGCAGATGCGCCCCGCGGACGTGGCGAACGTCCTGCACCACCTGACGCCCAAGCGGCGTGCCGAGGTGGCGAGCGCGCTGGACGACGACCGGCTCGCGGACGTCATGGAGGAGCTGCCCGAGGACGAGCAGGTGGAGATCCTCGGGAAGCTGAAGGAGGAGCGCGCGGCCGACGTCCTGGAGGCGATGGACCCGGACGACGCGGCCGACCTGCTCTCGGAGCTGCCGGAGGACGACAAGGAACGGCTGCTGACGCTGATGCGGCCGGACGACGCGGCCGACGTGCGGCGCCTGCTGTCGTACGAGGAGAACACCGCGGGCGGTCTGATGACCACGGAGCCGATCGTGCTGCGGCCCGACGCGACGGTCGCCGACGCGCTGGCCCGCGTACGGCAGTCGGACCTGTCGCCGGCGCTGGCGGCGCAGGTGTACGTGTGCCGGCCGCCGGACGAGACGCCGACGGGCAAGTACCTGGGCACGGTGCACTTCCAGCGGCTGCTGCGCGATCCGCCGTTCACCCTGGTCAGCTCGATCGTGGACACCGGGCTGGCGCCGCTGCGGCCGGACGCCTCGCTGCCGGTGGTGACCAGCTACCTGGCCGCGTACAACATGGTCGCTGTCCCGGTCGTCGACGAGAGCGGCTCGCTGCTGGGCGCGGTCACCGTGGACGACGTACTGGACCACCTGCTGCCGGACGACTGGCGGGAGACGGACTTCCATTCGGAGGGCCCCGGGGGTCCCCAGGATTCCGAGCGTGCGGAAGGGGCCCTCCGTGGGGACTGAGCGGGGGCGCGGCGAGCAGCCGCGCGAGCGGCGCAAGGAGCAGGCCCGGGAACGGCGCGAGCAGGCACGCGCCGCAGGGCGCGAGTACGGGCTGTCGGAGGCGGCCGCCGAGCGGGCGGAACGTTCCTCTTTCGAGCGCGGCGAGCGGGCGAAGGCGGGCCAGTCGGGCCAGTCGTCGGGGGCGAGCGCGCTGTCGCGCTCGCGGACCCGGCTCGACCTGCCGCGCCCGGCGCGCCGGCGGCTGCTGCCCGAGTACGACCCGGAGGCCTTCGGGCGGCTCTCGGAGCGGGTCGCGCGGTTCCTCGGCACGGGCCGGTTCATCGTATGGATGACGGTCGTCATCATCATCTGGGTGCTCTGGAACATCTTTGCGCCCGAGAGCGTGCGCTTCGACCAGTACCCCTTCATCTTCCTGACCCTGATGCTGTCGCTCCAGGCCTCCTACGCGGCCCCGCTGATCCTGCTGGCACAGAACCGCCAGGACGACAGGGACCGGGTCAACCTGGAGCAGGACCGCAAGCAGAACGAGCGCTCGCTGGCCGACACCGAGTACCTGACCCGGGAGATCGCGGCGCTGCGGATGGGTCTGGGAGAGGTCGCCACGCGCGACTGGATCCGGTCCGAGTTCCAGGATCTGATCAAGGAGATGGACGAGCGGCGGCTATTCCCCGCCGAGAGTGACGAAGGCGACCGCTAGCGGGCTTCCCTGAGGCCCGCCACCGCGCCGTACCATCGGGGCATGGCTACCGACACAAGCTCCGCCTCCGCCGCTGCCGTGCCCGAACAGGACGCGATCCTGGACGCGCTGGCGACGGTGAACGACCCCGAGATCCACCGGCCCATCACCGAGCTGGGCATGGTCAAATCGGTGGAGATCGGCGACGGCGGCGAGGTCGCCGTCACCGTGTTCCTGACCGTGTCGGGCTGCCCCATGCGCGAGACCATCACCAACCTGGTCACCGAGGCCGTGCAGCGGGTCCCCGGCGTCACCTCGGTCGCCGTCACGCTGGACGTGATGAGCGACGAGCAGCGCAAGGACCTCGCGGCGACCCTGCGCGGCGGCACCGCCGAGCGCGAGGTCCCCTTCGCCCAGCCCGGCTCGCTGACCCGCGTCTACGCGGTCGCCTCCGGCAAGGGCGGCGTCGGCAAGTCCTCGGTCACCGTGAACCTGGCGGCGGCGATGGCGGCCGACGGCCTCAAGGTCGGCGTGGTCGACGCCGACATCTACGGCCACAGCGTGCCGCGCATGCTCGGGGTCGAGGGCCGCCCCACCCAGGTCGAGAACATGATCATGCCGCCGTCCTCGCACGGCGTGAAGGTCATCTCCATCGGCATGTTCACCCCGGGCAACGCGCCCGTGGTGTGGCGCGGTCCGATGCTGCACCGGGCCCTCCAGCAGTTCCTGGCCGACGTGTACTGGGGCGACCTGGACGTCCTGCTGCTCGACCTGCCGCCGGGCACGGGCGACATCGCGATCTCCGTGGCCCAGCTCGTGCCGAACGCCGAGATCCTCGTCGTGACCACCCCGCAGCAGGCCGCGGCCGAGGTCGCGGAGCGGGCCGGCTCGATCGCCGTGCAGACCCACCAGAAGATCGTCGGCGTCGTCGAGAACATGTCCGGACTGCCCTGCCCGCACTGCGACGAGATGGTCGACGTGTTCGGCTCGGGCGGTGGCCAGAAGGTCGCCGACGGCCTGACCAAGACGGTCGGCGCGGCGGTACCGGTGCTGGGCTCGATCCCGATCGACGTCCGCCTGCGCGAGGGCGGCGACGACGGCACCCCGGTCGTCCTGTCGGACCCCGACTCCCCCGCCGGCGCGGCCCTGCGCGCCATCGCGGGCAAGCTCGGCGGCCGCGCCCGCGGCCTGGCGGGCATGTCCCTGGGGATCACCCCGCGCAACAAGTTCTGACACCCTGACACGCTGAAAAAGGGGGGCTCAGCGATGGAATTCCATCGCTGAGCCCCCCTTTTTCTTGTTCCTGTTTTTCTTGTTCCTACTCGTACGCCGCCAGGTCGCCGATCACCGAGAAGCCGAGCCCGTACGCGCTCATCCCGCGCCCGTACGCACCCAAGTGCACCCCGCTGCCGGTCGATCCGGCCAGGACCCACCCGAACTCCGACTCGCGGTAGTGGAACGGCGTCGGCTCCCCGTCCACCGGCAGCGACAGCGTCGACCAGTCCGGCCCCGCGAGGTCGTCCGCGAGCTCCCACGCGGCCTCGGTCTGCTGGTCGAGCCAGTCGTTGCGCAGGCTGTGGTCCATCTGCCCCGGCCAGCTGTAGGCCAGCAGCCCCGAGCCGGCCAGCCAGGCCGCCGAGGAGACCGAGGTGGCCTCCAGGACGCCGGTGCCGTCGGCGGTGCGGCGCAGCGGGTTGCTGGCCACGGTGACGACCACCGCGAAGCGCTCCTTCTCCCCGGTGGCGATCTCGCCGCGGGCGGAGGGCTCGTCACCGTGACCGGTCGAGCCGTGTTCCACGCTTCCGTCGGCGCCCGCGGCGACCTGCATCAGCCAGCGGGGGCCGCTGAAGGCCCCGTCCAGCCCGTACCAGGGGAAGTCGGCCCGCAGGTACCCCTCGGCCGCCCGGCGGGCGGCAGGGACGGGCGGGGCGCCCGCGTCCGGGGACTGCGGAGGGTCTGCTGCCAGTGCGGGGGCTGGCGTCTGTGCCTCGGCGGGCTGCGTGCCTACCCGGCTACTGCTCGTCGTCTCCATCTGAGCGGCCTCTCGTTCCGTGGGATCCGGAACGGCCCACCCCCCTCGGGCGTCCTGGGTCCGGACTCAAGGAGGATAGCCATCCGACCGCGGTTCGCCGGGCAAGCGGGCGTGCGCGTGGTCCCCGGTGGCGTCAGGTCGCGTCGGCGTCGTAGCGCGTGCGCTGGTCCTGCGCCGGGGTCGCGGGCTTCTTGACCATGTCCGGTCCGGCGCCCGGCGCGGCGGCGGGGAGGGCGCCGTCGGCGGCCGCGGCCGGCTCGGACTCCTTGCCGTTGACCGCGTCGGTGACGTCGTTGAGTTCCTTGCGGAGATCGAAGCTGCTCCGGATCTCCTTGAGGTCCTCGTTCTCGGTCAGCTGCTTGCGGATGAAGTTCTTCGGGTTCAGGTCCTCGAACTCGAAGTCCTTGAATTCCGGACCGAGCTCGGAGCGGATGTCCTGCTTCGCGCTGTCGGAGAAAGCGCGGATCTTCCGGATGACGCCCGTGACGTCCTGGATGACCTTGGGCAGCTTGTCCGGGCCGAAGATGAGAATGGCGAGCACCACGATCGTGACCAGCTCGAGTGCGCCTATGTCGTTGAACACCTTGCCCCGCTCCTCGGCTCTCTTCACGTCAGGCCTGTCACACGGTACCCGGCCCGGTCCGCAGGCCAATACACCAGGACCGGCTGATTACCGGACCGCTTCGGCATTCACCCGCCCGTCATGATCCGTTCGCGGATCCGAGGACCACTTCCAGCGTGCGCTCCCGGCCCTCGCGCAGCACGGTGAGGGTGAGCCGGTCGCCCGGCCGGTGGGCGCGGACCTTGATCACCAGCTCGTCGCCGCCGTGCACCCGTACCCCGTCGACCTCGGTGATCACGTCGCCCGGCCTGATGCCCGCGCGGGCTCCGGGCCCGCCCGCGGTGACGGCGGGCTTGCCGTCCTCGCCCTTCTCCCCCACCCGGGCGCCGT
Source organism: Streptomyces sp. NBC_00086 (assembly GCF_026343255.1). Lineage (NCBI taxonomy): Bacteria > Bacillati > Actinomycetota > Actinomycetes > Kitasatosporales > Streptomycetaceae > Streptomyces > Streptomyces sp. NBC_00086. Next base: position 2,802,342 of record NZ_JAPELZ010000001.1, read on the forward strand.
CGCCGGAGTAGTCCATGTCCAGGGTGACGCCGATGACGGGGTGGGTGGCGCGGCCGGTGCGGATCAGCTCCTCGGCCACGCGCTTGCCCTGGTTCACCGGGATGGCGAAGCCTAGGCCGATGCTGCCGCGCTGCTGTCCGGAGCTGTCCTTGCCGTCGCCTCCCCGGATGGCGCTGTTGATGCCGATCACCTGGGCCTTGGCGTCGAGGAGCGGTCCGCCGGAGTTGCCGGGGTTGATGGGGGCGTCGGTCTGGAGGGCGTCGACGTAGCTGACGTCGCTGCCGTCGCCCTTGTCGCCGCCGGCGGTGATGGGACGGCCGGTGGCGCTGATGATGCCCGCGGTGACGGTGTTGGACAGGTCGTAGGGGGCTCCGATGGCCACGACGGGGTCGCCGACCTCGACGTTCTCGGAGTTGCCGAGCGCCAGCGGCCGCAGGCCCCGTACCCCGTCGACCTTGACGACGGCCAGGTCGTATCCGGTGTCGCCGCCGACCAGTTCGGCGGGGACGCTCTCGCCGGTGCTGAAGGTGACCGTTATGGTCCGGGCCCCGTTGACCACGTGGTTGTTGGTGAGGATGTGGCCCTGCCCGTCGAGGACGAAGCCGGTGCCGGTCGAGCTGCTCTGCGCGCCGTTGACGTGCAGGGTGACCACACCGGGGAGCGCGGTGGCGGCGATCCCGGCGACGCTGTCGGGAGCGCGGCCGCGGTCGGCGCGGGCCGCCTGCGGAAGTTCGAGGCGGGTGCCGGCCTGCCGCTCGGCGAGGACCCCCGCGTAGCCGCCGATGCCACCGGCCAGGAGGGCGATCCCGACGCCGAGGAGGATGCCCTGGCGCAGCCGAACCCGGCGGGATCCCGCCCGGCCGTGGTCCACCGCCTGGAGCGGCCGCGCACCCCACGGGTCGTACCGCGGCTCCGTGTCCGTGCCCGCGTCCGCGTCCGGCACCGCCCTCGGCGGCGGTACGGATCCCTCGTGCGCGGCGACCGGCTCCGCGGGGCGACTCCACCACTGGGGGACCGGGGCGGGGGCCGGATCCCCGGCTGCGGGGGACTCGGCCCGCGGGGCCGGTACGGACACCTCGTCGGCGCCGACGGGATCCGCGGGGCGGCTCCACCAGCGGGGCAGGAGGGCGGGTACCGGATCCGCCGCCGGATCGGTCTGCTGACTGTCGGACATGGGCGCTCCCCGCCTACCTGTCGGTCTCCGCCGGCCGCCCGGGGCGGGGCATCTGGCGGAGATTCAACCAGGTCGCCCCCGCCACCCGCCCCGGCGGGCCGGACGGGCGGGGACGGGGAACGGGTGAACGGCGCCCGGAGTACTCGGCTTCCGCCCGGTGCGGCGAGAGCGCCTGCCGGGCGTCGCGAGGCAGACGGGAGTGTGACGAGGTGCCGTGCCGGGCGTCGCGCCCCGGTGAACCTTCCGGCCGCAGCACTAGCGGTACAGGGACACCGGGCGGGCGGAAGTGGTCGGGCGGGCGGGCGTCGGGGAGGCCGCGAGGGGGGTGACCGAGCGGAGCGTCGGGACGGTGCCCGGCTTCGGCAGCCGGTTCTCCCGGACCACCGCGTCGACCACCGGGACCACGGGACCCGTGCGCGCGGCCGGGGCCTCGCCGCGGGCATTGGGCTCGACCGCTTCCATCGGCAGCGAACCGCCCAGCGCGATCGCGGCGAGCGACACCGCTCCTGCGGCCACGAACGCGAAGCGGCGCCGCTGCCGGCCCACCTCGTGTATCCGGAAGCCCTGCTGCTGCGGCGCGGCCGCGGCCGCAGGCGGCGCGTAGCCGAAGGGCGCGAAGGGGTCGGCTCCCGCGGACGGCCCGAAGGGGCCGGAGGGGCCTGAGGGGCCCTCGGAGCCGCCTCCCGGCAGCCCCTGCAACCGCGCCAGCAGCCCGGCCGACAGCGGAGGCGGAGCGCTCTCCACGAACATGGTCTTCAGGCGCCGCTGCGCATCGGCCTCGGCCTTGCACTTGGGGCACGTCGCCAGGTGCGCCAGTACCCGCTCGCGCGCGTCGTGGTCCAACTCCCCGTCCACGAGGGCGGCGAGCCGGTCGCCCAGATGCCGTTCGGCGGAGGAGGCCTGTTCGGCGGGCGACGGGGACGGACTGATCCCGCTCACTCGGCTCCGCCCTCTCCCCCTGCGCCGGGCGCGCCCACGGCCACACCGGCCAGCGCGCGCTGCTCGGCACGGGCCTCGGGAGAACGGTGCTTGAGCGCCTTGCGCAGGTGCGAACGGCCCCGGTGGATACGGCTGCGCACGGTGCCGAGCTTCACGCCGAGCGTGGCGGCGATCTCCTCGTAGGACAGGCCTTCGATGTCGCAGAGCACCACGGCCGCGCGGAACTCGGGCGCGAGGGTGTCCAGCGCCTGCTGGACGTCCGCGTCGAAGTGGGTGTCGTGCAGCACCTGCTGCGGGGACGGCTCACGGCTCGGCAGCCGCTCGGCGGCGTCGTCGGCGAGGGCGTCGAAGCGGATGCGCTGCTTGCGGCGGACCATGTCGAGGAAGAGGTTCGTGGTGATCCGGTGCAGCCAGCCCTCGAAGGTGCCGGGCGTGTACGTGGACAGCGAGCGGAAGACGCGGACGAAGACTTCCTGCGTCAGGTCCTCGGCGTCGTGCTGGTTGCCCGTCAGCCTGTAGGCGAGACGGTAGACCCGCGCACTGTGCGTGCTGACGATCTCCTCCCACGAGGGAGGGGTCCACGCCTGGGAGCCCGCATCGGCGGCGAACGTCGCGGTGGTTGCGGTGTCTACGGTGCGGAAACGGTCAGCAATGTTGGTCACGGATTTCGGCTCACCGGCCGACCAGAAGAGGCGTCGGAGGACACCCCCACGATCCACAGGCGCAGCCGCACCTCCCCTGTCGGCTCTGGTGGTGTCCAGCGGAATCCCTACCATAGCCACCCCTCCCGTCAGCTCTGGATAAGCTTTTTTGCAGTAACTTTGCACGGGCTTCAGGCCCCAGGCCGTTCTTGCGTCTCTACTGCTCTCAACGCCCGGTCCCATCTGCGGGTTCCCGACTCCAGCGGATACAGTCACCGTTGCGCCAACTATGGGGACAGGAGAGGGTCATTACCGGCAACCGGCAGACGAGCTGGGCGTTCGCCGACGCGTTTGTCGCCGAAGACGACGCTCTGCGATGGGCCCGCGACCGGTCCAGGGAAGCGGGACTGCGTTCCGTCTCCCCCGGCACCGGGGCCGCGCTGCGCCTGCTCGCCGCCACCGCGGACGCCAAGGCGGTCGCCGAGATCGGCACCGGAACCGGCGTGTCCGGCATCCACCTCCTGCACGGCATGCGCGCCGACGGGGTCCTGACCACCGTGGATCCCGAAGCGGACCGGCAGGCCTTCGCCCGCCAGGCCTTCCGCGCCGCCGGCTTCGCGGGCAACCGCGCCCGCTTCATCCCGGGCCGCGCCCTGGACGTACTGCCCCGGCTGGCCGACGGCGGATACGACCTCGTCTTCTGCGACGGGGACCCGTCCGAGTCCCTCGACTACCTCGCTGAATCGTTGCGCCTGCTCCGCCCCGGCGGCCTGGTCTGCTTCGAGGGAGTCTTCTCCGACGGCCGTACGGTCGACTCCGCGGCCCAGCCGGTGGAGGTGCTCCGCGTCCGCGAGCTGCTGCGCAGCGTCCGCGAGAGCCCGGCCCTGGAGGCCGCCCTGCTCCCGGTCGGCGACGGGCTGCTGTGCGCGGTCCGGCGCTGAGCCCGCGCTGCGGTCGCGGGTCGGCGCGGTAGCGCGAAGGTCTGCGCGGCCGTACCGCCCGGCACGGTTCCGGCGAGGAGCCGCGCCCCGGTGTGGTTCTCGGTCCTAGGCCCTCGGTCCTTGCGGACACAACACTGCCCCGACCGCAGATCGCGGCCGGGGCAGTGCAGAGAATGCAGCGAAAGTACTGTCAGTCATCCCTGGTGGACCTGGGGATCAGCCGACGACCTTCTTCAGGGCGTCACCCAGGGCGTCCGCCTCGTCCGGAGTCAGCTCGACGACGAGCCGACCGCCGCCCTCGAGCGGTACGCGCATGACGATGCCCCGCCCCTCCTTGGTGACCTCGAGCGGGCCGTCGCCCGTCCGCGGCTTCATGGCCGCCATGCTCGTTCCCCTTCCTGAAACCAGTTCATCGTCAGCCGACGGCTCCATTCAGGCGCCTAGTACCCGGCATCGAACACATTGCTTCCAGGCCATTATCCCGCATGTCAGGACCCGATGACCAACATCGGCCGGGAACACTTGTGCAACGCGCTTGACCAAAACCACTCATTTCGGGGACACGCCTGCGATACTTCGCCGCCGCGGCACGAGTCTGCCCTTCCGTTTATTTGACGCACATCACATGTCCGACCCCCGTCCGGTCCGCCATGCTGACCTTTGCACCGGCCGGTACCGGCCGGTAGCCAGCCCGCGACGAAGGGGGACCCCCGCCATGGCCGACAGCGTGCTCTACGAAGTGACCGACGGACTCGCGACCATCACGATCAACCGTCCCGAGGCCATGAACGCCATGAACACCGAGGCCAAGGTCGCCCTGCGCGACGCGGCCCGGGCGGCGGCCGGGGATCCGGCGGTACGGGCGGTCCTGCTCACCGCGGCCGGCAACCGGGCGTTCTGCGTGGGCCAGGACCTCAAGGAACACGTCGGGTTCCTGGCGGCCGACCGCGAGCACGGCTCCTCACTGACCATGAACACCGTCGCGGAGCACTACAACCCGATCGTCCGGGCGCTGACGGAGATGCCGAAGCCGGTGGTCGCGGGCGTCAACGGCGTCGCGGCGGGCGCGGGCTTCGGATTCGCCCTGGCGGCGGACTTCCGCGTGGTCGCGGACACCGCCTCGTTCAACACGTCCTTCGCGGGTGTCGCCCTGACGGCCGACTCGGGCGTCTCCTGGACGCTGCCCCGCCTGATCGGCGGCTCGCGCGCCTCCGACCTGTTGCTGTTCCCGCGGTCCGTGAAGGCCCAGGAAGCCCTGGAACTCGGCATCGCGAACCGCGTGGTCCCCTCGGAGGAGCTGGCGGCCGAGGCGCTGGCCGTGGCGCGGCGGCTCGCGCAGGGCCCGACGGTCGCCTACGCGGCGCTGAAGGAGTCCCTGGCGTACGGGGCCTCCCGGTCGCTCTCCGACGCGCTGGACCACGAGGACGTGCTCCAGGCCCGTGCGGGGGCCTCTGAGGACCACGGCATCGCCGTCGCGGCCTTCCTCGCGAAGGAGGCTCCGCGCTACCTGGGTCGCTGAGCCGCGGCCCCGCCGGGCGTACGGGGGCCCCTGCGCGGGCGGGGTCCCCGCATCGCCTCTTGCCGCTGCGCGGGGCGAAGTCCCCGCAGCGCCCCTTGCCGCTGCGCGGGGCAAAGTCCCCGACCCGCCCTTCCACCGTTCCCAGGGCCTGCCCTGACCCGGTCCTCAAACGCCGGACGGGCTGGAGGGTCCCGGGCTGCGCCCGGACCCCCTGGGGCTCCGCCCCAGACCCCGGTCCTCAAACGCCGGACGGCTGAAAGACGGCGGCGAGGCTGGAAGTGCCCTGCGGGCGATCCAGCCCCTCCGGCGTTTGAGGAGCGGGGGTCCGGGGGCTGGCCCCCCGGCAGCGGCGCCGGAGGTGGCCAAGGGTCCGGGCGGAGCCCGGGGAACGGGGGAAGGGCGGGTCGGGGACTCTTGCCCCGCAGGGCCGGACAGGGCGTGCTCGGCGCGGGCTCGGTCAGGGCAGGTCGCGGGAGACGCAGCGGGCCAGGTGGTCGTTGACCAGGCCGCAGGCCTGCATCAGGGCGTAGGCCGTCGTGGGGCCCACGAAGCGGATGCCCGCCTTCTTCAGGGCCTTGGCCAGCGCCGTGGACTCCGGAGTCACCGCCGGGATCTCGGTGGTGCTCTTCGGGGCCCGCCCCGGCGCCGGCGCGTGGGACCAGATCAGCGCGTCCAGTTCGCCCTCGCCCCACCCGGCCAGGGTCTTGGCGTTGGCGAGGGTCGCCTCGACCTTGGCCCGGTTCCGGATGATCCCCTCGTCCGCGAGGAGCCGTTCCACGTCGGCCGCCCCGAAATCCGCCACCGCGGCGATCTCGAAGCCCGCGAAGGCCTTCCGGAACCCCTCGCGCCGGCGCAGGATCGTCAGCCAGGACAGCCCCGACTGGAAGGCTTCCAGGCACAGTCGCTCGTACAGCGCGTCGTCGCCGTGGACCGTACGGCCCCACTCCGTGTCGTGGTACGCGATGTACTCCTCGGTGGCCAGCCCCCAGGGGCACCGCAGGCCCCCGTCGGGTCCGGCGAGCACTCCGCTCACTGCTCGGCCGCCTTGGTCAGGTCCACCGAGCCTTCAGCCGAAGCAGAGGCAGAGACAGAGACAGAAGCCGGCGCCGCCGCTGCCGTGAGCTCCGCGATCCGCGCATCACGCTCCGCCAGCTCCGCCGCCAGCCGCTCCAGTACGTCGTCCACGTCGGACATCCGGTAGCCGCGCGGGGCCACGGGCAGACGCAGCTCGTCGATGTCCGCCCGTACGACGGGACGGTTCTCCGGCAGCGCGTCGGACAGCCGGTCGGGCTCGGCCTCCGGCAGCACGGCCTCGGACCCTCCGCCGGCCACCGCGAGGGTGACTCCGGCGACGACCACGACCAGCGCGATGAGCAAGAACGCGAACACGATCAACTCCCCTGAGAGACTCCGGCCACCAGGTTAAGGTCGCTGGCGAGGCGCAAGGGTCGCCGAAGGAGGAAAGAGCAGGATGCTGCGACTGGGCAGGCGCGAGTTCGACGACCACGAGACGGTGATCATGGCCATCGTGAACCGGACCCCTGACTCCTTCTACGACCAGGGAGCGACCTTCCGCGACGAGCCGGCCCTGGACCGGGTCGAGCAGGCGGTGGCCGAGGGCGCCGCGATCATCGACATCGGCGGGGTGAAGGCGGGTCCCGGCGAGCACGTGGACGCGGTGGAGGAGGCCCGGCGCACGGTGGGCTTCGTCGCCGAGGTCCGCCGCCGCCACCCCGACGTGGTGATCAGCGTCGACACCTGGCGCCACGAGGTCGGCGAGGCCGTCTGCGAGGCCGGTGCCGATCTCCTCAACGACGCGTGGGGCGGGGTGGACCCGAAGCTCGCGGAGGTCGCTGCGCGGTACGGCGCGGGCATCGTCTGCACCCACGCGGGCGGGGTCGAGCCGCGGACCCGGCCGCACCGGACCGAGTACGAGGACGTGATGGCCGACATCCTGCGCGTCACGGTCGGCCTGGCCGAACGCGCCGCGGCCCTGGGCGTCCCCCGCGAGTCGATCATGATCGACCCGGGCCACGACTTCGGGAAGAACACCCGCCACTCCCTGGAGGCCACCCGCCGCCTCTCGGAGATGGCGGAGACGGGCTGGCCGGTCCTGGTCTCCCTCTCCAACAAGGACTTCGTCGGCGAGACCCTCGACAAGCCCGTGAAGGAACGCCTCCTGGGCACCCTGGCCACGACGGCCGTCTCGGCCTGGCTGGGCGCCCAGGTCTACCGCGTCCACGAGGTCGCGGAAACCAAGCAGGTCCTGGACATGGTCCGCTCCATCCAGGGCCACCGGCCCCCGGCGGTCGCCCGCCGGGGGCTGGCGTAGCGGTCGGAGGCGGTCCTACAGACCGACTTCCTTCGTCACGAGCGCGATCGCCTCGTCCACGTCGTCGGTGACGTGGAAGAGGTAGAGGTCCTTCTCCGAGGCCTTGCCCTGGGCGATGACCGTGTTCTTCAGCCAGTCGATGAGCCCGCTCCAGTACGCCGTGCCGAACAGCACGATCGGGAAGCGGGTGATCTTCTGCGTCTGGACCAGGGTCAGGGCCTCGAACATCTCGTCGAGGGTGCCGAGACCGCCCGGCAGGACCACGAAGCCCTGGCTGTACTTCACGAACATCGTCTTGCGGACGAAGAAGTAGCGGAAGTTCAGCCCGAGGTCGACGTGCTCGTTGAGGCCCTGCTCGAAGGGGAGCTCGATGCCCAGGCCGACCGAGAGGCCGCCCGCTTCCCGCGCGCCCTTGTTGGCCGCCTCCATGGCGCCGGGACCGCCGCCCGTGATCACCGCGAACCCGGCGTCCACGAGCGCGCCGCCGATCCGCACGCCCGCCTCGTACTCCGGCGAGCCCGCCGGCGTCCGGGCGGAGCCGAACACGCTGATCGCCGGCGGCAGCTCCGCCAGGGTGCCGAAGCCCTCGATGAACTCCGACTGGATGCGCAGGACCCGCCACGGATCGGTGTGCACCCACTCGGAGGGCCCGGCCGAATCCAGCAGCCGCTGGTCCGTCGTACTGCCGGCCTGCACCTGGCCCCGCCTCCTCAGCACCGGCCCGAGCTGCTGCTCCTCGGGCCGACGACGAGCGGACCCTTCAGGGTTGCCCATGATGTGCTCCCTCCTGCTGATCGTTGGATCAGGTTAGGCGCACAAAGGTGACGAGAAGCGGAATTCAGGCGGTCAGCCAGGCGCGGAGTCGTTCCTCGCAGTGGAGGATCGCCTTCGTTTCGACGCGCTCGTCGGCCTTGTGGGCCAGCAGGGCGTCGCCCGGGCCGTAGTTGACCGCCGGGACGCCCAGCGCGCTGAAGCGGGAGACGTCCGTCCAGCCGAACTTCGGCATGGCGTGTCCTCCGACGGCCTCCATGAAGGCCGCGGCGGCCGGGTGGGAGAGGCCGGGCAGGGCGCCGGGCGAGAAGTCGTCGACGACGAACTCGTCGACGCCGCAGTCCGCGAACACCTCGCGGACGTGGGCGATCGCCTCGTCCACGCTCCGGTCGGGGGCGAAGCGGAAGTTGACCGTGACGGTGCACTCGTGCGGGATGACGTTGTTGGCGACGCCGCCCTCGATGCGGACCGCGTTGAGGCCCTCGTGGTACTCCAGGCCGTCGATCACGGGCTTGCGGGGCTCGTACGCCGCCAGCGTCGCCAGGATCGGGCTCGCCGCGTGGATGGCGTTGGAGCCCATCCAGCTGCGCGCGGAGTGGGCGCGCTCGCCGGTCGTGTGGAGCAGGACGCGCAGGGTGCCCTGGCAGCCGCCCTCGACCTCGGCGTTGGAGGGTTCGAGGAGGACGGCGAAGTCGCCGGTCAGCCAGTCGGGGTGGGCTTCGGCGACCTTGCCGAGGCCGTTGAGGTCGGCGGCGACCTCTTCCTGGTCGTAGAAGACGAAGGTGAGGTCCCGGTTGGGCTCGGGGACCGTGGCCGCGATGCGCAGTTGTACGGCGACGCCCGACTTCATGTCGGTGGTGCCGCATCCCCACAGGACGTCGTTCTCGTCGAGGCGGGAGGGCACGTTGTCGGCGATCGGCACGGTGTCGAGGTGCCCGGCGAGTACGACGCGTTCGGCGCGGCCCAGGTGCGTGCGCGCGACCACGTTGTTGCCGAAGCGGTCCACGGTCAGGTGCGGCAGGCCGCGCAAGGCGTGTTCCACGAGGTCGGCGAGTACCTTCTCGTCACCGCTCACGGAGGGAATGTCGACGAGCCGGGCGGTCAGCTCGGCGGCGTCCAGGGTGAGGTCCAGCTCGGATTCGGACATGGACCTGACCCTAACCCCCCGGGCTGCGGCGAAGCCTTGTCCGTCCGGCCGATGGACGCGTCATGTGGCTCAAGTACGGTGGGCGGCGTGTCGCAGACCGATCTCCCCCGCCCTCGCCGCCGCCGTCGCCCGCTCCGCTGGGCCGCGGGCTTCCTGGTGCTGGTGGCGGTCGTCGGGTACTTCGTCGTGCAGCGCGCGTCGAACGACAACGGCGGCGTGCCCTACTGCACGGCTTCGGTCGACGGGAAGGGCGGTACGAAGGCCTCCGGCCAGTTCGAGGAGATGTCCCCCGACCAGGCGGTGAACGCGGCGACGATAGCCGCGGTCGGCGTGTCCAAGGGGATGCCCGACCGGGCCGTGACCATCGCGCTGGCGACCGCCATGCAGGAGTCGGCCCTGCGCAACCTCGATCACGGCGACCGCGATTCGCTGGGCCTGTTCCAGCAGCGGCCCTCGCAGGGCTGGGGCACGCCCGACCAGATCATGGACCCCGTGTACTCGGCGGGGATCTTCTACGACCGGCTGGCCGAGATCAAGGGGTACTCGCGGCTCCCGCTGACGGTGGCGGCGCAGAAGGTGCAGCTGAGCGGTTTCCCGCAGGCCTACGCGAAGCACGAGCCGGATGCCACCGTGCTGACCTCGGCCTTCACCGGCGGCGGCCACCTGACCTGTACCGGGCCCGCGCCCACCGGGTCCGGCGATCCGGCGAAGGTCCGGGCGGAGCTGACCCGGCTGCTCGGCAAGAACCCCCTCTACACGCTGCCCGCGGGTGCGGGTGCGGGTGCGGGCGATCCGGCGTCCGGGAAGGCCTCCGGGAAGGGCGCCGGGGCCGCCGCCGAGTCCGAGGTGACCCTGGTGGCGAAGCCCGGCGGCGGGGACCGGGCGGCGCGGACCGGGCAGGTGCTCGCGCAGTGGGCGGTGGCCGGCTCCCGCGAGCTGGGGATCACGCGGGTCTCGTACGGCGACAAGTCCTGGGTCGCCGGCAAGGACGGCGACCGGTGGCGGGCGCCGGGCGCGGCGGGCGCCGGGAACGGCGCCGGGAATCCCTCCGTCGCGGCTCCGGGCCAGGTACGGATCTTCCTGCGCGGCTGATCTCCCGCTGGACGGGTGTACGACCCGTCCCCCGTAAGGGGGTGACCCGTACGGCGGACACGGCGCTCCCCGCGGGCACACAACCGCAGGTCGGCGCGTGTTCCGAGCGGTCGGCCCGGAAGCCGATTAAACGATCCGTTACTGATCCTTTACCCACCGGCTCCGCAACTCGCGCCCCCCTCCGAGCGGTTGTCACGGCGTACTCAGCCGCTACCGCTTAGGAGCAACATGTCCCTCCCCCTGACCCGCCGGATCGCCCGTGCCGCGCTGCTCCTCGCAGCCGGGGCAGCGCCCGTGGTCGGTGCGGCCGGCGCGGCCAGCGCCGCGGGCCTGGAGTCCGTGCCGCAGCTGGGCGCGCTCACCGCGCCGGACGCGACGGTCGCCGCCGCGGGCGACACCGCCACCGATGCCGTGCCCGCCTCGACCCTGCCGGCGCCCGCGCCCGCCGACGAGGTGACCGGCGCCGCGGGCAGCCTGTTGGCCGGGCTGCCGCTCGCCGGCGGCGGGCTTCCGGGTGGCGGCCTGCCGGGCGGACTGCCCGGCGGTCTCCCGGGCGGCCTGCCCGGCCTCGGCTAGCAGTCGCGGCCACGGAAACGCCGAGGGGCCCGGGAGCACGAACTCCCGGGCCCCTCGGGCTGTCCGCGCATCCGTCGCGAGCACGGGCGGATCGGCTACGGCGCCAGCCGCTTGGCCGCCGCCCCGACGCGTTCGTCCGTGGCCGTGAAGGCGACGCGGACGAAGTGCGCGCCCGCCTCGCCGTAGAAGTCGCCGGGTGCGACCAGGATGCCGAGCCCGGCCAGGTGGGCGACCGTGTCCCAGCAGGGCTCGTCCCGGGTCACCCACAGGTACAGGCTGGCCTCGCTGTGCTCGACGCGGAAGCCGTGCGCCTCCAGGGCCGTGCGCAGCGTCGCGCGGCGGGCCGCGTAGCGCACCCGCTGCTCCTCGACGTGTACGTCGTCGCCCAGGGCCGCCACCGTGGCCGCCTGCACGGGGGCGGGGGTCATCATGCCGCCGTGCTTGCGGATCTGGAGCAGCTCGCCCAGGACCTCGGCGTCACCGGCGATGAAGGCCGCCCGGTAGCCGGCCAGGTTGGACCGCTTGGAGAGCGAGTGGACGGCGACGATGCCCTCGTACGAGCCCCCGCAGACCTCGTCGTGCAGGACGGAGACGGGCTCGGCCTCCCAGCCCAGCTCCAGGTAGCACTCGTCGCTGAAGATCAGGATCCCGTGCTCGCGCGCCCAGGCCACGATGCGTACGAGCTCCTCCTTGGGGAGGACCTTGCCGGTGGGGTTGGACGGGGAGTTGAGCCACAGCAGCTTCACGCGGGCCGGGTCGAGATCGGTGGTGGGATCGTCGTAGACCACCGGCTCGGCGCCGCACAGCCGCGCGCCGACCTCGTACGTCGGGTAGGCGAGGCGGGGGTACGCCACCTGGTCGCCGGCGCCCAGGCCCAGCTGGGTGGGCAGCCAGGCCACCAGTTCCTTGGAGCCGACGACCGGCAGGACGTTGCGGTGTCCGGCGGCGCTCGCGCCGAGGCGGGTGCGCACCCAGCCGGAGATGGCGTCGCGCAGGGCGGGGGTGCCCCACACCGTGGGGTAGCCCGGGGAGTCCGCGGCCTCGATCAGGGCGCGCTGGATCAGCTCCGGCACCGGGTCGACGGGGGTGCCGACGGAGAGGTCGACGATTCCGTCCGGGTGGGCCGACGCCGTTGCCTTGTACGGCTCCAGCTTGTCCCAGGGGAAGACGGGGAGACGGGCTGAGACTGCGGCCACGTTGCGCGCTCGCTTTCCGGGTGTTCCGTGCTTTCCAGAATTTCGTACAGGTGACGGTCAAAACACCTCGGTCCCGTGCGGCTGCGAGCCGTACGGGACCGAGGGACGCGCGTGGGGCGTTGCCCGACCGTCAGTGGCTCGGGTTGATGTCCGCCGGAAGCGCAGCGATGAAGGGGTGGTCGCGCTCGATCAGGCCGAGCTTGGAGGCACCACCGGGCGAACCGAGCTCGTCGAAGAACTCGACGTTCGCCTTGTAGTAGTCCTTCCACTCCTCCGGAGTGTCGTCCTCGTAGAAGATGGCCTCGACCGGGCAGACCGGCTCACAGGCACCACAGTCGACGCACTCGTCCGGGTGGATGTACAAGGACCGCTGGCCCTCGTAGATGCAGTCGACGGGGCACTCTTCGATGCATGCCTTGTCCTTGACGTCGACACAAGGCTCCGCGATGACGTAGGTCACGCTCTCGTTCCTCCTCATAAGGGCTTTCCATATCGCGCGGGAGCGCGGCGTCGTCGATGCCCGCCTCTAGTATCTCCGTTCCCGGGCACGATCCGAACAGGAGGGGCGGACAGAGCTGTGGAAATCACTGCCGGTGGACGGCTGGAGATCCGGATTACACCCGCTGACGTGGGTAAACGTGTCTCTGTGCGACGGGTGGAGCACGGCTCGACCGGAGCCCCCTGTTTCACGGACACCGTAGGGGTTCTCACATCCTGGAACTCGGGTGTGGTGACGATCACACGAAAGACCGGCGAGTCCGTCCGCATCGCGGAATCCGCGCTGGTGGCGGGCAAGGTCGTACCGGCCGCGCCGGCCCGGCGCAGGGGTCCCGCGGCCTCCTTCGAGGAGCTCGCGCGGGTCTGTGCGCGGGCCTGGGTGCCGCTGGAGAGCGAGCCGCTGGGCGAGTGGACGCTGCGCGCGGCCGGCGGATTCACCCGCCGGGCCAACTCCGTACTGCCGCTCGGCGATCCCGGGACCCCGCTGGACGATGCACTCGCGCGAGTGACCTCCTGGTACGCGCAGCGTGGTCTTCCGGCCTACGTACAGACCGCCACGGGGGCGGCGGGCACGCAGGAGCTGCTGTGCGCGGAGCTGGAGGACCGGGGCTGGGTCCGCGAGGTGTCGGCGGAGGTGCAGGTCGGCGGGCTGGCGGCGGTCGGGGACCTGGACGTGGACGATGCCGTGGTCGCGGGCGTACGCCTCACCCGTGCTCCGGACGAGGAGTGGCTCTCCCGCTACGGGCGGGTGAAGGACCCCGAGACCGCCCGCCGGGTGCTGACGGCGGGGCCCTCGGTGTGGTTCGCGACGGTGCCGGGCCGGGCCATCGGGCGGCTCGTGGTGGACGGCCGGTGGGCCGGGTTCGCGGCCGTCGAGGTCGGCCCGGAGCACCGGCGCCGGGGCCTCGCCTCGGCCGTGATGGCGGCGCTGGCGCGGCGCGCCCTTCAGGAGGGCGCCTCGGCGGCCTGGCTCCAGGTGGAGAACGACAACACCGGGGCGCGGGCGCTGTACGAGGGAATGGGCTTCGGGACGCACCACTCCTACCACCACTACCGCCGGGCGGCGCAGTGACCTCGCCCTGGCGCGAGCGGTTCGCCGCCGAGGCGCGGGCGGAGCGGCCCGACCTGGCCGCGCTGTGCCTGCTGCTGGCCGCGGAGGGGGACCCCGAGCTCGACGAACGGGCGATGGACTGGGCACAGATCGAGCTGGACCGGCTGGCGGGGATGCTGCCGTACGGGCTGCGGGGCGCACGTGCGTGGGCTTCGGCGGTGAGTGAACTGCTGGGCGTGCGGATGGGGTTCCACGGGACGCCGGCCGACTACGACCGGCTCTCGTCCTCGCTGCTGCACGAGGTGCTGCGGCGGCGCCGGGGGCTGCCGATCCTGTTGTCCGTGGTGTGGCTGGAGGTGGCCCGGCGGGCCGGGGCTCCGGTGTACGGGCTGGCCCTGCCGGGGCACTTCGTGGTGGGCTTCGGGGATCCCGAGGAGGGCGTGGTCGTCGACCCCTTCGCGGGGGGCGCCTCGCTGGGCGCGGGTCCGGCGGAGCTGGCGGCGGGGCCGCGGACCGCGGCGCGCACGATGGACATCGTGCTGCGGATCCTGAACAACATCCGGGCGTGGGCCTCGTCGCGGCCCGAGCATTCCGGAGTGGCGCTGTGGGCGCTGGAGCTGGCGCTGCTGCTGCCCTCGCATCCTGCGGCGTTGCGGTACGAGCGGGCGAAGCTGCTGGTGGAGCGGGGGGAGTTCGCGGCGGGGGCGGCGGAGATGGAGTCCTACGCGGTGGTCGTGGACGTGATCGATCCGCCGTCGGCGGTGCGGATTCGTGCCGAGGCGATGGCGGCGCGGGCCCTGCTGAACTAGGCCGTCGGCCTTCTTGCCGCTGCGCGGGGCGGAGTCCCCGCTGCGGCCCTTGCCGCTGCGCGGGGCGGAGTCCCCGCTGCGGCCCTTCCACCGTTCCCCGGGCGCTGCCCGGACCCGGTCCTCACACGCCGGACGGGCTGAAAGATCGCCTCAAACGCCGGCGGGGCTGGATTTTGGATGCGCCGGAGCCCCTCCCCCGTGTTCGGGGAGGGGCTCCGGGGGTTCGCTCGGTCAGCTCGGGTTGGTGGGGATGACCGCGGTGCGTTCGGCGGTGGTCTTGCCGCGCAGGGCCTTGCCGAGGACTCCGGCGACGTCCTGCGGGGTGACGGCGGTCTTCTCGCCGGTGCCGCGCATGATGAGGACTCCGTCGAAGGTGTTCCCGTAGGCCGTCTTGAGGGCCTCCAGGTCGTACTTCTCCACGAGGTGGCCGTCCACGGCCTGCATGCTCAGGATCTTCGGCAGGGACTTGGGGCCGAGGGGGATGGACTTGGTGCCCGCCTTGACGAGGACCGGAGCGGACATCGCGGGCGTGGCGAACTCCTTCATCGCCCGGTCCAGTTCGGCCTGGCCGATGACCGGGTCCTTGGTGGCGACCGGGAGTGGGACCGGGGAGGCCTGGGCGCCCTCGACCATGTCGTGGAACGCCTTGGTGACCAGGCCGACGGAGGCGTCCACATCGAGCGTGGAGCCGGGCTTGCCGGGGACGGCGATGGCCTTGCCGGTGTCGAAGGTGATGGTGCCCTCGGTGACGGAGCCGGAGGTGCCGGCGAGCTCCTGGAGGGCGACCCGCAGCTTCTCCTCGTCGATGGGCAGGACGGCCTCGGCCTTGCGCTCGCTGCCGAACAGCGAGCCGATGACCGTGACGGGGTTGTAGTCGCTGCCCGCCGCGTTGCGGACGGTGGTCTGGCTGTCCAGGCTCAGGCCGGCCTTCTCGGGCTTCAGCTCGACCGGCTTGTCGCCGACGGTGAGCTGGAGCGGGGTGGTGGCGCGGTTGCCGAAGGACCTCTGGAGCTTGGCGACGGCCTCGTCGCGGCTGCCGCTGATGTCGACGCCCATGACGGTGGTGCCCTTGGGGACGTCGGAGTGGTTGAGGAGCAGACCGGCTCCGTAGGCCACGCCGAACAGCGTGAAGAGGGCACCGCCGAGCAGGACCACCTTGCTGCGGCCCTTCTTGGCGGGCCGCGCCGGGGCCGGCGCGGAGGCCTTGGCCTTCTTCGCGGGCGCCGCGGCGGGTGCCGGCTGGGGGTGTCCGGCGGAGCCCATCTCCGGACCGGGCCAGCTCGGCTCCGGTCCGCCGACCGGTACGGAGCCCAGCGCGGGCCCGCCGGTCGGCCCGTCCGGACCGCGGCCGGTGCCGGTGCCGGGCCAGGCCGGAGCGGGCGGGACCGGGGTTCCCAGGGCCTGGGCCACGGGGCCCGAACCGGGGCCGTACGCGGCTCCGGGGCCGGGCTGCGGCGCGGGGGGCCCTGCGGGGCCGGGACCCTGCGCGAAGCCCGCGGGGGCACCCGTACGGGGACCGCCGGGTCCGGCGGGCGGTGCGGGATAGCCGGCACCCTGCCCGCCACCGGGGCCGGGGCCGCCAGGGCCGGGGCCGCCGGCACCGGGACCGCCGGGGCCCATCGGCGCACCGGGGCGCTGCCCGGCGGGGCCCTGGGCGAGGCCCTGCTGCGGAGGCCCGTCGAAGCGGGGGCCGCCGGCCTGAGCCGGGGCGGGGCCCGGACCGCCGGGGCGGGAGCCCATCGGGGCACCGGGACCGGGGCCCATCGGGGCGCCTTGGCCGGGGCCCATCGGGGCACCGGGGCCGGGACCCATCGGCGCACCCGGACCGGGTCCGGGGCCCATCGGCGCACCCGGGCGCGGCCCGGCCGGGCCCGGGGCGAAGCCCTGCTGCGCGGGCCCGTCGAAGCGCGGGCCGCCGGCCTGAGCCGGGGCGGGGCCGCGCGGCGGGGCCTGCGCGGGGGTGGGAGTCGGGGCGGGCATCGGGGCGGGCGCGGTGCCCGCCCTGCGCGGGGCGAACCAGTTGCTGGTCGGGTCCTCACCCGGAGCCGGCTCGGGCTCGGGCACGGGGGCGGCTGCGGGCTCGGGCGCCTGCCCGGCCTCGGCTTCGGGCATGGCCTGGCGTACGACCACGGGCGGAATCGGCCGCGAACCCGGGATGTTGATCCGGATCCGGGTCGTCAGCTGGGTCTCCGTCTTGGGCCCGTCGGAATCGGGTGTGGACGGCTTCGCGGGCGGTGCGGTCACTGAACTCTCCTCCGGGGTGGTCGCCGCGCCCGGACCGGGGGGCACTGTCGTGGACGGATACTGGCCTGATCCATACGGCGGCGTACCCGGGGGGTAGGCGGCTCCGCCGCGCCCGTTGGGCCCGGAGGACGGACTGTCAGTTTCACGGCTCAAGGCAGGTTCTCCCGATCGGCTCCGCCGCCCGTCATAGCGTGCGCGGGCAGCTCGGCGGCCGGTCCACCATACTGGCCGCCGCCCGCGCACACCCGGCCGCCGGGAACGAAGGGTTCCCCCTCGGCCTCCCGCGCGCCCTTCGCGCGCACCCCCCGAGCGTCTGCCGCCCGGCCGCCGGGGGTCCGCGCACGCACTGGCCGAGCCGCTCGTCACGGCGTCGCGAGCGGCCGACGCCTCGTCACTTGGCGTTCCCGGCGGCCGAAAGCGGCCGGTCCTTCGCGATTCTCATCGTGGCGCACATCACAGCGAGCACCACTCCACCCAAAAGGTAGGCGTACATGCCGATTCCGGACGAACCGAGCAGGAAGTCCCCCTCCGGCCGGGGCACACCGAGGATCACGTAGGCGAGGAACCAGCCGCCGGTGGCCGCTCCCACCCCGATGCCGGTGCCCAGTGCGATCCGGGCGCCGAGGAACAGGCCGAAGAGCGCGAGGAGGGCGAGGAGCAGTCCGCCCGGGAACCACAGGTCGACGACGAGCCAGCCGGCGACTCCGGTCAGCGCCCCCGCCGCCAACAGGCCGAGCAGGACGGCGATCCGCCCCGCGTTCCCGATGGCCGCCGGCCCGGTCATGCCCGCACCCCCGCGAAGAGGTCGTGCTCGCGCTCGCCCGCCGCGGCGCCGGGCAGGCCCGCGGCCAACTCGTAGTACTCGTGGGTGAACAGCGGCTGGGCCAGGTCGTTGGAGAGCGCGAAGAAGGGCCCGTCCACCGCGATCTGGGTGGCATGGGCGCGCATCGCGGCGGTCTTGGCGGCCACGAACGCCTGCTCCGCCGCCTCGTCCCCGCCGATCTCGGCGGTGATCCGCTCGTCGGCCACCACGCCCGGCACGTCGTCCACCGCGGCCGGCGCCGGGAAGGGCACCTCGCTCCCGGCCTCGCGCAGCCGGGAGAAGCCCTCTTCGACGACCGTGCGCGGGACGCGGTTCCAGTAGAACTTCTGGATGGTGTGCGGCGCCCCGAGGTCACGGCGGTACGTGGGCTCCGCGGCCAGTTCGGCGGCGCGGGTGGCGACGCGGTGGGCCTGGATGTGGTCGGGGTGGCCGTAGCCGCCGTTCGGGTCGTAGGTGACGAGGACCTGGGGGCGCAGTTCGCGGATCACCTCTACGAGGTACCCCGCGGCCTCGTCCACGTCGGCGGACCAAAAGGCGCCGGGCCGGCGGTTCTGCTCGGCGCCCATCATTCCGGAGTCGCGGAAGCGGCCGGGGCCGCCGAGGAAGCGGTGGTCGGCGACGCCCAGTTCGCGCATGGCCTCGGCGAGCTCGCCGACGCGGTGGGCGCCAAGGGTGTCGTCGCGGTCGGCCGTCAGGTGGGCGAGTTCGGGCGGGATGACCTCACCCTCCTCGCCGAGCGTGCAGGTCACCAACGCGACATGGACGCCCTCGGCCGCGTACTTGGCCATGGTGACGCCGTTGTTGATGGACTCGTCGTCCGGGTGCGCGTGCACGAGCAGGAGCCGACGGGCGGGAAGACCGTTCATGGGGTCACCCTACGAGAAACGGCGGCCCCGCCCCCGGAACCGGAACGCCGCTAGAACTTGAGGCCGCTGATCATGCTCGCCACATTGGAGGTCAGCTGGCTGAGCGTCGGAGCCACGGTCGAGCTCGCCAGATAGAAGCCGAGCAGTACACAGACCACTGCGTGACCCGCCTTCAGGCCCGAACGCCGGACCAGCAGGAAGACGACGACTGCCAGCAGCACCACGGCCGAGATCGATAGTGCCACGGCTGTTTCACCTCCACGTCGAGCGGACATCGGGTTCGCGTACTCGCAACTCGGTGCTCGGCAGAGTCATACCCACCGTGCGCTACGGATCATAACTATCCGTACCGCCACATCGATCGATTCCGGCAGCACGAGGGGCGCACGGCGCGCACGTCCGGGGTCACAGGAGTACCGGCCGGGGAGGCTGTACGCCTCCCCGGCCGGCCGTCGGCACCCGCACGGCCGCACTGGATCCAGGCTGCCCGGCCCAGATCTCGGGACAGAAACGGTCAAGTTGCCTACGTGTAAACCGAGTTGCTCCGAGCCCGCGGTGCCGTTCACAGCTGTGGCGAGAAATGAGCGGTACCGGGGGCCCGCAGCTCACTCCTTGGTCAGCGACCCCGGCGGTGGTCCCGGCGGCGTCGCGGGCGGCCCCGCGGGCGGCGGTCCCGGCACGACGGCGGCCCGCTCGGATGCGAAGTGGCAGGCCGAGGGGTGGGCCGTCGGGCCGCCCGGGAGGAACGCCGGGATCTCCAGGAGCGGGACCTCCGAGGCGCAGCGCGCCTCGGCCTTCCAGCAGCGGGTGCGGAAGCGGCAGCCCGAGGGCGGGTTCGCCGGGGAGGGCACGTCGCCGGAGAGGATGATCCGGTCGCGGCCCGCGCGGGCCTGCGGGTCGGGGACCGGGACGGCGGAGAGCAGCGCCTGGGTGTAGGGGTGGGTGGGGTGGTCGTAGATCTGGGTGTCGGTGCCGATCTCGACGATCCGGCCCAGGTACATGACGCCGACCCGGTCGGAGATGTGCCGGACGATCGAGAGGTCGTGCGCGATGAACACGTAGGAGAGGTTGAACTCGTCCTGGAGCCGCTCCAGGAGGTTGACCACCTGGGCCTGTACGGAGACGTCGAGGGCGGAGACGGGCTCGTCGGCGACGATGATCTCGGGCTGGAGGGCGAGGCCGCGGGCGATGCCGATGCGCTGGCGCTGGCCGCCCGAGAACTGGTGCGGGTACCGGTTGATGTACTCCGGGTTGAGGCCGACGACGTCCAGGAGCTCCTGCACCTTGCGGCGCCGGTCGCCCTTCGGAGCGACCTCGGGGTGGATCTCGTAGGGCTCGCCGATGATGTCGCCGACGGTCATGCGCGGGTTAAGGGAGGTGTACGGGTCCTGGAACACCATCTGGATGTTGCGGCGCACGGCCTTCAGGGCGCGGCCGGACAGTTTGGCGAGGTCCTCGCCCTTGTACCTGATCGCGCCCGCCGTCGGGCGTTCGAGGTTGACCAGCATCTTGGCGACGGTGGACTTGCCGCAGCCGGACTCCCCGACGATGCCGAGGGTTTCACCGGCCCGCAGGTCGAAGGAGACCCCGTCGACGGCCTTGACGGCGCCGACCTGCTTCTTGAAGAGGATGCCCTGGGTCAGCGGGTAGTGCTTGACCAGGTCCTCCACCACGAGGATGGACTCAGCCACCGAGGCACTCCTTCCAGAAGAAGCACGCACTGGCGCGGTCCGGTCCGACCTCGGCCAGCGGCGGTACGTCGGTGCGGCAGACGGCCCGGGCCATCGGGCAGCGCGGGTTGAAGGCGCAGCCGGGCGGGATGGCGAGCAGGTTGGGCGGCAGCCCCTTGATGGCGTACAGCTCCTGGCCCTTCTGGTCCAGGCGCGGGATGGAGTCCAGCAGGCCGCGGGTGTACGGGTGCGCGGGGTTCTTGTAGATCTCGTGGACGGGGGCCGCCTCGACGATCCGGCCGGCGTACATGACGGCGATCTTGTCGGCCACGTCGGCGACCACGCCGAGGTCGTGGGTGATCAGGATCAGGCCCATGTTGAGCTCGCGCTGGAGCTCCGCGAGGAGGTCCATGACCTGGGCCTGGACGGTGACGTCCAGGGCCGTGGTCGGCTCGTCTGCGATGATGAGCGAGGGTTCCAGGGCCATCGCCATGGCAATCATGATGCGCTGGCGCATGCCGCCGGAGAACTGGTGCGGGTAGTCCCCCACCCGCTCGCGCGCCGCCGGGATCTTCACCCGGTCCATCAGCTCGACGGCCTTGTTCCGCGCGTCCTTGCGGGACATCCCGCGGTGGACCTCGTACATCTCGCCGAGCTGCGCGCCGACGCTCAGGACCGGATTGAGGGAGGACAGGGCGTCCTGGAAGATCATGGCCATCTCGGCGCCGCGGACCTTCCTGCGCTCCTCCTCCTTCATCTTCAGCAGGTCTCTGCCCTTGAAGAGGATCTCGCCGCCCGCGATGCGGCCCGGCGGCATGTCCAGGATGCCCATGACGGCCTGGGCGGTGACCGACTTGCCGGAGCCGGACTCGCCGAGCACGGCGAGGGTCTCGCCCTCGGCCACGGAGTAGTTGACCCCGTTGACGGCCTTGGCGACTCCGTCCCGGGTCTTGAATTCCACGTGCAGATCGCGCACTTCGAGCAGCATGTGCGGGGCTCCTCAGCGCAGCTTGGGGTCGAGGGCGTCGCGCACCGCGTCGCCGAGCATGATGAACGCGAGCACGGTGATGCTGAGCGCGCCCGCCGGGTAGAGCAGCATGTGCGGGGCGTTGCGGATCTGCGAGGCGGCGTTGGAGATGTCGATGCCCCAGGAGACCGTCGGCGGGCGCAGGCCCACGCCGAGGAAGGACAGGGTGGCTTCCAGGGCGATGTAGGTGCCGAGCGCGATGGTGGCGACGACGATGACGGGCGCGATGGCGTTGGGTGCCACGTGCCGCAGCAGCATCCGGCCGTTGCCGGCGCCGAGCGCCCGCGCGGCCTGGACGTAGTCGTTCTGTTTGGCGGTGATGACCGAGCCGCGGGCGATGCGGGCCAGTTGGGGCCAGCCGAGCAGCACGATGAAGCCGACGACGGGCCAGACGGTGGTGCTGGTGACCACGGACAGGAAGACCAGGCCGCCGAGGACCACGGGGATGCCGAAGAAGATGTCGGCGACCCGGGAGAGCAGTGAGTCGCCCCAGCCGCCGAAGAACCCGGCGAGCCCGCCGAGCGCGGAGCCGAGGAGGGCCGCGCCGAGGGTGGCGCAGATGCCGACGGTGATGGAGGCGCGGGCCCCGTAGACGGTGCGGGTGTACACGTCGCAGCCCTGGGTGTCGTAGCCGAAGGGGTGGCCCGGGGAGGAGCCCTGCTGCGATTTGGACAGGTCGCACTGGAGCGGGTCGCCGCTCGCGATGAGCTGGGGCCAGATGGAGATGACCACGAGGAAGAGGATCAGCAGCGTGGAGACGAGGAAGACGGGGTTGCGGCGCAGCTGGTGCCAGGCGTCGGACCACAGGGAGCGGGCCTTCTCCTGGGGCCCCGCGGGGCCCGCCGGGCCTCCCCCGAGCTCCTTCTCCAGCGACTCCCCCTCCTCCAGGGCGAGATCCATGGCCCCGCCCTGGCCGGTGGGGGCGATGGACTCGTGGGGGCCGGGTCCCAGCGGATCGTAGGCGGCGCGCTCGGGATCGGGCTCAGGCATAACGGATCCTCGGGTCCAGGACCGCGTAGAGCAGGTCGACGAGCAGGTTCGCCAGCAGGAAGACGATCACGAGGATGGTCACGAAGCCGACCACCGTCGGGGAGTTGTTGCGCAGGATGCCCTGGTAGAGCTGGTAGCCGACGCCGTGGATGTTGAAGATCCGCTCGGTGACGATGGCTCCGCCCATCAGGGCGCCGATGTCGGTGCCGATGAAGGTGACCACGGGGATCAGCGAGTTGCGCAGCAGGTGGCGGGTGATGACCCGGCGCCGGGGCAGGCCCTTGGCCACGGCGGTGCGGACGTAGTCGGCCTTGACGTTCTCGGCGATGGAGGTCCGGGTGAGCCGGGTGACGTAGGCGAGGGAGACCAGCGCGAGCACGATGCCGGGCAGGATCAGCTCGTTGAAGGGGGCGTCCGGGGAGACGGTGGGCCGGACCCAGCCCCATTTGACGCCGAAGACGTACTGGAGCAGGTAGCCCGTCACGAAGGTGGGCACCGAGATGACGACGAGGGTGAGCACCAGCACGCCGCTGTCGATGGACTTGCCGCGCTTGAGGCCGCTGATCACACCGAGGGTGATGCCGACGACGATCTCGATGGCGATGGCGACGATGGTCAGGCGCAGGGTCACCGGGAAGGCCGAGGCCATGAGTTCGGTGACCTTCTGGCCGTTGAAGGCGGTGCCGAAGTCGCCCTGGAAGATCTGGCCCATGTAGTGCAGGTACTGCTTCCACAGGGGCTGGTCGAGGTAGAGGTCCTTGCGGATGCGTGCGGCGGTGGCGGGGTCGGGTGCCTTGTCGCCGAAGAGGGCGGCGACCGGGTCACCGAGCGCGTACACCATGAAGAAGATCAGGAACGTGCTGCCGATGAACACGGGGATCATCTGGAGCAGTCGCCGGATCACATAACGTCCCATGGACTGCTCCAGGTTCGATCCGTTGGCGGGTCAGCTGACCTTGATCTGGTCGTACACCGGGACGCTGAACTGGTTGAGCTTCACGTCCGAGACGCGCTCCCCGTAGCCCGCGCTGCCGTTCTGGTACCAGAGCGGGATGGACGGCATCTGCTCGGCGAGGATCTTCTCGGCGTCCTTGAAGGTGGCGGTCGCCTTGGTGGCGTCGGCCTCGCGGTTCGCCGCGTCGATGAGCTTGTCGAACTCCGGGTTGCTGAACTTGCCGTAGTTAGAGGACGCGCCGGTGTAGTAGAGCGGCTCCAGGAAGTTCTGGATCAGCGGGTAGTCGGCCTGCCAGCCGGAGCGGAAGGGGCCGGTCAGCTTGAAGCTGCTCTGCTGGTTGCGGAAGTCGGCGAAGGTGCCGATCGGGTTGACCGTGCAGACCGGGCCCTCGCCGAGCGCGTTGTTGATGCTGTTGCAGACGGCGTCCATCCACTCGCGGTGCGAGCCGGTGTCCACGTTGGAGGTCAGCGTGACCTTGCCGCCGGGCAGGCCGCCGCCCTCCTGAATGAGCTTCTTGGCCTCGGTGGGGTTGAAGGAGCAGGCCTCGCCGCAGGCGGTGGCGGAGAATCCGCCCTTGTCGCCGAGGGCCGGGGAGGTCCAGTCCTTGGCCGGGGTGCGGGTCTCGCGGAAGATCTGCTTGGTGATCTCGTCGCGGTTGATCGCCATCGAGATGCCGCGGCGGACCTTGTCCGTGCCCTCCTTGCTCCACTGCGGGTCGTACAGCGGGAAGGTGAGGGTCTGGATGATGAGGGCCGGCTGGTTGATGTAGCGGTCGCCGAGGTCGTTCGCGACGTTCTTCAGCTGCTGCGCCGGGACGTCGTCGACCAGGTCGAGGTTGCCGGAGATCAGGTCGGTGTAGGCGGTGTTGTTGTCGGTGTAGACCTTCAGGTCCACGCCGCCGTTCACGGCCTTGTCCTCGCCCGTGTAGGCGTCCCACTTGCGCAGCTTCATGCCGGTGCCCTTGGTGTACGAGTCCACCGTGTACGGGCCGTTGCCGACGGGCTTCTTCAGCCAGGCGTCGTGGTCGGTGAAGAAGGCCTTGGGCAGGGGGGAGAACGCCTGGTAGCCGAGGGTCTCGGGCCAGGTGGAGAACTTCTCCTTGAGGGCGACCGTGAAGGTCTTGGGGTCCTTGACGACCAGGCCGGACATGGTCTTCGACTTGGGGTCGCCCTTTTCGGGGTGGACGTCCGCGTAGCCGACGATGTCGGAGAAGAAGGGCGAGTTGTTCTGCTTCTTGGTGACGTCCGCGCCGTAGTTCCAGGCGTCCACGAAGGACTGCGCGGTGACCGGCTCGTCGTTGCTGAACTTCCAGCCGTCCTTCAGCGTGATCGTGAAGTTCTGGCTGTCGGTGGTCTCGATCTTCTCGGCGAGGAAGTTCTTCGCCTCACCGGTCTCGGGGTCGTACCGCTTGAGCCCCCGGAAGATCATGTCGAGGACCTTGCCGCCCTGGACCTCGTTGGTGTTGGCGGGCTCCAGCGGGTTCTGCGGGTCGCCCCACGAGGAGCTGACGATCCCGTCCGCGCCGCCTCCGCCGCTGTCGCTTCCGCCGCCGCAGGCGGTCGCCGCGAGGGCGACGGCCGCCGCACATGCGGCCCACTTGGCGTGGGTGGCTCCGCGCATGGAGTGCCTCCTACTGGATCCCAAGACTCACTTAGGGCCCAATGTCACCCTATGTGGGGTCTCGCACACTCCTCGTTGGACCGATTGCACCCCCGCGTCGCGCGCCTGTCACCCCTCCGAGTGCAAAGCGGTCCGTCCCAGCGTCAGCTCCCAGGTGTCCACCGCGTGGTGGGTGGTCATGCCGTGCGCCTCGTACAGCGCGAGCGCTCCGGTCGTGTTGCCCGTGTCCACGCCGAGGCCCAGGGTGGCGCGGCCGCGGGCGGCGTAGGCGGCGAAGCCGTGGCGCAGCAGGAAGGCGCCGACGCCCCGGCCGCGGGCTTGCGCGCGCACGCCGAGGTGGCTGAGCCAGCCCATGCTGGTGCGGTCGTCGCGGGTGAGCAGGATGCCTACGTCGCCCAGCGCGGGCAGGCTCGCGATCCATACGAGCGACCAGTCCAGGCCGCGGCCGTCGATGTGGTCGAGCCAGGGCTCGTACGCCCGCTCCACGTGCCCGAAGTGGTCCGCGAAGGTCTCCTCGACCAGGGCGTGGGCGCGCCGGCGCTCGCTCTCGCCGCCGTCGCAGGGGCGCAGGGTGAGCCCGGCGGGCGGGGTCGGGGGCAGGTCGGCCGGGCCCAGTGCGCGGGTGAGTACCCGGTAGCGGCGCACCGTGCGGTAGCCGCGGCCGGGCAGCAGGCCGGGGTCGAGGGTGCGGCCGCCGCTCGGCGCGAGCCACAGGAAGGCGTGCGGGGCTCCGGCGGCCAGCTCGCGGGCCCTGGCCTCCACCAGGTCGAGCAGCCGGGCGGCGGCCGTACGGCGCCCCGGCAGGACCCGGAAGTGGCAGTCGACGCGGCCGGGGCCCGAGTCGGCCCACACCAGGGCGTAGCCGAGGAGCCGGCCGCTCTCGAAGGCCAGGAAGGAGTCGGCTTCCAAGTCGACGTCGGGGTGGTGCAGATCGGCCTCGACGGCGCCGAGGTCGGTCTCCGGGCGGCCGATCTCGATGCGGTCGATGGCGTTGAGGAGCCCGCAGATGTCCCCGGCGTCGGAGGGCCCGGCGGGCCGTACGGTGAGCATGCGGGCCATCAGACCACGGCGGCCGTCGGGGCGGCGTCAGGCGGCGGGCGGCGGGCATCAGGCAGCGGGCCGGCGGACGGCGGACAAGCCGGCCGGCCAGCCGGACCGCGGAACGACAAAGCGCCCGCCGCCGGAGAGATCCGGTGACGGGCGCCCTGTGGTGTCGCTGCGGGAGGTCAGACGGCCAGGACGGCCTTCTCCTCCGCGAAGTGACAGGCCGACTCGTGCGCGGCCAGCGACTTGACGCCCTTGAACCGCTCCGGGATGGCGAGCAGCGGCTCCTCCACGGAGCACTTCTCCTCGGCCTTCCAGCAGCGGGTGCGGAAGCGGCAGCCCGACGGCGGGTTGGCCGGCGAGGGGACGTCACCGGTGAGGATGATCCGCTCGCGGCCCTCGCGGGCGGCCGGGTCCGGCACCGGCACCGCGGAGAGCAGCGCCTGGGTGTACGGGTGGGTCGGGTGCTCGTAGATCTGCTCGTCGGTGCCGATCTCGGCCATCTTGCCGAGGTACATGACACCGACGCGGTCCGAGATGTGCCGGACGATCGACAGGTCGTGCGCGATGAAGATGTAGGAGAGGTTGAACTCCTCCTGCAGCTTCTCCATCAGGTTGATGACCTGGGCCTGCACCGATACGTCGAGCGCGGAGACCGGCTCGTCGCAGATGATGATCTCCGGGTTGAGCGCGAGGCCGCGGGCGATGCCGATGCGCTGGCGCTGGCCGCCGGAGAACTGGTGCGGGTACCGGTTGATGTACTCCGGGTTGAGGCCGACGACGTCCAGGAGCTCCTGCACCTTGCGGCGCCGGTCGCCCTTGGGGGCCACCTCGGGGTGGATGTCGTAGGTCTCGCCGATGATGTCGCCGACCGTCATGCGCGGGTTCAGCGAGGTGTACGGGTCCTGGAACACCATCTGGATGTTGCGGCGGACGGCCTTCAGGGCGCGGCCGGACAGCTTGGTGATGTCCTGGCCCTTGTAGAAGACCTCGCCGGCGGTGGCGCGTTCCAGGTTCATCAGCAGCTTGGCGACGGTGGACTTGCCACAGCCGGACTCGCCGACGATGCCCAGGGTCTCGCCCTGGTACAGGTCGAAGGAGATCCCGTCGACGGCCTTGACGGCGCCGACCTGCTTCTTGAACAGGATTCCCTGGGTCAGCGGGAAGTGCTTGACCAGGTTGCGGACCTGGAGGATCGGCTCCCGCGCGGGGGCGTTGGTGAGCTCAGCCATGGAGCTGCTCCTTCCAGAAGTGGCACGCGCTGTGACGGCCGGCCAGTTCGGTGCCGTCCTGCTCGCTGACGACCTGGAGGGCGGGGATCTCCGACCGGCAGACGTCCTGCGCGGCGACGCAGCGCGGGCTGAACGAGCAGCCGGAGGGCAGGCGCAGCAGGTTCGGCGGCAGGCCCTTGATCGCGAAGAGCTCCTGGCCCTTCTGGTCCAGGCGCGGGATCGAGTCCAGCAGGCCGCGGGTGTACGGGTGCGCCGGGCGCTTGTAGATCTCGTGGACCGGAGCGGTCTCGACGATCCGGCCGGCGTACATGACGGCGATCTTGTCCGCGACGTCGGCGACCACGCCGAGGTCGTGGGTGATCAGGATCAGGCCCATGTTGAGCTCGCGCTGGAGCTCCGCGAGGAGGTCCATGACCTGGGCCTGGACGGTGACGTCCAGGGCCGTGGTCGGCTCGTCCGCGATGATCAGGTCGGGCTCCAGCGCGATCGCCATGGCGATCATGATGCGCTGGCGCATACCGCCGGAGAAGTGGTGCGGGTAGTCGTCGACCCGCTGCTTCGCCGCCGGGATCTTGACCTTCTCCATCAGCTCGATGGCCTTGAGCCGGGCGTCCTTCTTCGACATGCCCTCGTGGACGCGGAACATCTCGCCCAGCTGGTAGCCGACGGTGAGCACCGGGTTCAGGGAGGACAGGGCGTCCTGGAAGATCATGGCGATCTTCCGGCCGCGCAGCTTGCGCCGCTCCTCGAAGCTCATCTTGAGCATGTCCTGGCCACGGAAGAGGATCTCGCCCTGCGGGATCTTGCCGGGGGGCATGTCCAGGATGCCCATGATGGCCTGGGCCGTCACGGACTTGCCGGAGCCGGACTCGCCGAGCACGGCGAGGGTCTCGCCGGCGCTCACGGAGTAGTTGACGCCGTTGACTGCCTTGGCGACACCGTCGCGGGTATGGAACTCGACGTGCAGGTCGCGCACTTCGAGGAGCGGCGTCTGCGGGTCCCCGTCACGCGGGGAGGGAAGGCTGGAGGTGTTGTCCATGGTGATCACTTACGCCCTCCTCAGCGCAGCTTGGGGTCGAGGGCGTTGCGGACCGCTTCGCCGAGCATGATGAAGGCGAGGACGGTGATGCTGAGGATGATCGAGGGGTACAGCAGGATGTACTGCGCCACTCGGATCTGCGAAGCACCGGCGGAGATGTCCACGCCCCACGAGATGTTCGGGGCCGCGAGACCCAGACCCAGGTAGGACAGGGTCGCCTCGGCCGCGATGTAGCCGCCGAGCGCGATCGTGGAGACCACGATCACCGGGGCCATGGCGTTCGGCAGGATGTGCCGGATCAGGATCCGCGTGGTGCCGGCGCCCAGCGCCTTGGCGGCGTGCACGTAGTCGGCCTGCTTCACGGTGATGACCGCACCGCGCATGACGCGGTTGATCTGCGTCCAGCCGAGGAAGGCCAGGGCGAAGACCACCGTCGACACCGTGCGCTCGGTGAAGGCCTGCAGGACGACCATCGCGCCGAGCAGGAACGGGATGCCGAAGAAGACGTCGGTGATGCGCGACATGATCGCGTCCGTCAAGCCGCCGAAGTAACCGGCGATCATGCCCGTGATGCCGCCGACGATGGTGACGATCGCGGTCACCGCGACGGCCACGATGATCGAGGCCCTGGTGCCGTAGATGAGGCGGGCGTAGACGCTGCGTCCCTGACCGTCGTAGCCGAGCCAGTCCGGCGAACCGACCTTGGACAGCTCGGGGTGCTGGAGGAAGTGGTGGACCAGGTCGCCCTTGGTGGGGTCGGCACTGGTGAACCAGCTCGGGAAGGCCGCGATCGTCAGCAGGATGAAGATCAGCACCGAGGAGACGATGAAGTACGGGTTGCGCCGCAGGTCGGCCCAGGCGTCGCCCCAGAGGCTGCGTGCCTTCTCGGCCTTCACCGGGTCCACCGGGGCGACGGGCGCCGAGGTGTCCTCGGGCGTCGTGGCTTCGGTCTTGGTCATGTCAGGCATACCGGATCCTCGGGTCCATGACCGCGTAGAGGAGGTCGACGAGCAGGCTGGCTATCAGGTAGACGACGACGAGGACGGTGACGACACCGACCACGGTCAGGCCTTCACGGCGCAGGACCGAGTCGTAGATCAGACCACCGACACCCTTGACGTTGAAGATGCCTTCGGTGACGACCGCTCCACCCATGAGGGCGCCGATGTCGGTACCCAGGAAGGTCACCACGGGGATCATCGAGTTGCGCATCAGGTGGACACCGATGACGCGGCGCTTGGGAAGACCCTTGGCCACGGCGGTGCGCACGTAGTCGGCGCGCAGGTTCTCGGCCATCGAGGTGCGGGTCAGGCGGGCCACGTAGGCGAGCGAGAGCGATCCCAGCACGATGGCCGGTGCGACCAGCTCGCCCCAGGTCTCCTCGTTGCTGACCGTGGGCGTGATCCAGCCGAGCTGGAAGGCGAACACGGCCTTGATGATGAAGCCGAGGACGAAGACCGGCATCGAGATGATCAGCAGGGTGAGGATCAGGATGACGTTGTCCGCCAGCTTGCCGGCCTTGAGGCCGGCGACGATCCCGAGGGCCAGACCGAGAACGATCTCGATGGCGAACGCCAGGAAGGCCAGCCGGAGCGTGACCGGGAAGGCGGCACCGATGACTTCGGTGACCTCACGGCCACTGCGGATCTGCGTTCCGAAGTCGAAGTGGAACAGGATCCCGGTGATGTAGTCGAAGTACTGCTTGCCGATCCACTGGTCCAAGCCGTGCTCGTGCCTCAGTGCGGCCAGTGTGGCGGGGTCAGTGCCCTTGTCTCCGAAGAGTCCGGCCACGGGATCGCCGGGCAGGCTGTAGACCATCAAAAAGATGAGCAGGGTCGTCCCGAAGAAGACCGGGATCATCTGGAGCAGTCGTCGTGCGACATAGCGCCCCATCATGCCTCCGTAGAAGATGCGGCAGGCGCAGCCGGACGGGCCCTTTCGCCACGCACGCGCGTGACGGGATCGTCACTGCGTCGCGAAAGGGCCCCCCGGGCGCTGCATGTAGGCCCGGATGTGGGCCGGCTCCCCGCCGGCCCACATCCGTCGAAAGGAATTACGCGGTAGGACTTACTTCTTGACCTCGACCTGGTCGAGGATCGGGTCGCCGTCCTGGGCGTACTTCACGTTCTGGACCTTCTCGGAGTAGCCCGCGTTGACCTTGTAGTACCAGAGCGGGATGGAAGGCATGTAGTTGACGAGGTCCTTCTCGATGGCCTGGTAGGCCTTCACGGACTCGTCGAGGGTCGCGGCGCTGTCGGCCGCGGCGATCTTGGCGTCGAGCTCGGGGTTGGTGAAGCCACCCTGGTTGCCGCCGGCGCCCGTACGGAACAGGTCGCTGATGAAGTTGGCGTTCACCGGGTAGTCGAGGACCCAGCCGGAGCGGTAGATCGACTTGACCTGCTTGGACTTGCGGGCCTGGAGGTCGGCCTGGAAGTCCGGCTTGGCGTCACCGGTGCACTTGACGCCGGTGGCCTGGGTGATGCTGCCGCAGACGGCCTCGACCCATTCCTTGTGACCGCCATCCGAGTTGAACTGGATGAAGATCTCGTTGTTCGGGACGCCGCCGCCCTCGGCGATGAGGGCCTTGGCCTTCGCCGGGTCGAACTTGGTGACGTCACCGGAGCCGGTCGGCGTGTAGCCGAGGACGCCCTTGGCGACCCAGCCGGTCGCCGGCTCACGGGTGCCCTGGAGCACCGTCTTGGTGATGGTGTCGCGGTCGATCGCCATCGACAGGCCCTGGATGACCTTGGGGTCGACCTTCTTCGGGGTCTTCCACTGGTCGGCGTAGTACGCGATGGCCAGCGTCTGGATGGCCGAGTAGGCCTGGTCCACGGCGCGGTCGCCGAGGTCGGCACGGTAGACCGGGAGGTCCTTCGGGCCGATCTGACGCAGGACGTCGACGTTGCCGGCCTTCAGGTCCTCGTACGCGGCCTCGACGCCGGTGTAGTTCTTGAGAATCACACCGCCGTTCTTCGCCTTGTCCGCACCCTTGTAGTCGTCGAAGCGCGTGAGCTCGATCTGCTTCTTGTGCTCCCACGACTTGAACTTGTACGGGCCGTTGCCGACCGGCTTCTCACCGGCGGCCGCGGGGTCCGCGTAGAACGAGGCGGCGAGCGGGGAGAAGACCTCGTAGCCGAGCTTGTACGCGAAGTACGGAACCGCGCTGTTGAGCTCGATGGTGAAGGTGTTCTCGTCGACGATCTTCAGGCCTTCGAGCGCCTCGGCGGTGGGCTTGGCGCCCTCGGCCTCGGGGTGAAGAGCCTCGAAGCCCTTGATGTCGGCGAACCAGGACGCGTTGCCCTGCTTGTTGTTGATGTTCGCGGCCCAGTTCCACGCCTTGACGTAGGACTCGGCGGTCACCTTGGTGCCGTCGTGGAAGGTCCAGCCCGGCTTGAGCTTGACGGTCCAGAGCTTGCTGTCCGTGGTCGTGACCGACTCGGCGTTGACGTTGACGATCTTGCCGTCGGCGTCGTAGTCGACGAGCTGGGAGAACAGACCGGACATCGCGATCGAGCCGTTGGACTCCATCGTGTCGGCCGGGTGCAGGAGCTTCTCCGGCTCACCGACCTCGATCGAGTAGATGCCGTTCGGGTCAACCTCACCCTTGGCGCCGGCGTTCTTGCCACCACCGCCGCCACAGGCAGTCGCTGCCAGGGCGACGACAATCGCGCCCGTTACCCACTTGGCGCTCTTGGCACCGCGCATGGGTTTCCTCCTCATGAGTCCACTGTCTGATGTGAAGGACACAGGTGTGCTTCGCCGACACCCCTGACGGCGATAGGACCGGTGTCCCGAGTGTGCTCGTGAGTCGACGCTCCCCACAGCGTGTGACCCATTGACCCGAGCTCAATGGAGCCATCCTCAGGGACTGCCTGACCGTAAACCACACTTAAGTGGTCTCGTTTTCACAACATCGCACTACGGCTAAAACCCGAAATCCGGACAAACGGATAGGAGACAGACATGAACGAAACGGACTGTTAGCTCTTCTTCCGGAGTGTCACGGTCGGTATGCGGACACCGGACCGAAACAATCCGCTTGACAAAAGCGAACAGCCCCCTTCGTCACGGTGTACGTGACGAAGGGGGCTGTTCACAAAAGCCGGTACCGGCAGGACCCAGGTGTGACCTAGGTCCTACGCGACTACTTGCCGGACTTGGCGCGCGAAGCGGTGCGCGAGCGGTCCTTCTGGTCCAGGACGACCTTGCGGATGCGGACGGCCTCCGGGGTCACCTCGACGCATTCGTCGTCGCGGCAGAACTCCAGGGACTGCTCCAGGGAGAGCCTGCGCGGGGGCACCACGTTCTCGGTGTTGTCCGCGGAAGCCGCACGCATGTTGGTGAGCTTCTTCTCCTTGGTGATGTTCACGTCCATGTCGTCGGCGCGCGAGTTCTCGCCGACGATCATGCCCTCGTACACCTCGGTGCCGGGCTCGGTGAACAGGACACCGCGCTCCTGCAGGTTGATCATCGCGAACGGCGTGACCGAACCGGAGCGGTCGGCGACCAGCGAACCGTTGTTACGGGTCACCAGCGGGCCGAACCACGGCTCCAGGCCCTCGTGGATCGAGTGGGCGATGCCCGTGCCGCGCGTACCGGTCAGGAACTCGGTACGGAAGCCGATGAGGCCGCGGGACGGGACGACGAACTCCATGCGGACCCAGCCGGAGCCGTGGTTCGACATGTTGTCCATGCGGCCCTTGCGGACGCCCATGAGCTGCGTGACCGCGCCCATGTGCTCCTCGGGGACGTCGACCGTCATGCGCTCGACCGGCTCGTGCACCTTGCCGTCGATCACCTGGGTGACCACCTGCGGCTTGCCGATGGTCAGCTCGAAGCCCTCGCGGCGCATCTGCTCGACCAGGATGGCGAGCGCGAGCTCACCACGGCCCTGGACCTCCCAGGCGTCGGGACGCTCGGTGTCCAGGACGCGGAGCGAGACGTTACCGACCAGCTCGCGGTCCAGACGGTCCTTGACCTGGCGGGCGGTGACCTTGCGGTCCTTGACCGCGGACTTGGCGTCCGCGCCCTTGCCGCTGCCGCCTCGGCCGACCATCGGGGAGGTGTTCGTACCGATGGTCATCGAGATCGCCGGCTCGTCGACCGAGATCAGCGGAAGCGCGATCGGGTTCTCCGGGTCGGCCAGGGTCTCGCCGATCATGATGTCGGGGAAACCGGCCACCGCGCAGATGTCACCCGGGCCCGCCACCTCGGCCGGCTTGCGGGTGAGCGCCTCGGTCATCATCAGCTCGGTGATGCGGACGTTGGAGATGGTGCCGTCACGCTTGATCCACGCGACGGTCTGGCCCTTGCGGAGCTCGCCCTGCTCGACGCGCACCAGCGCGATGCGGCCGAGGAAGTTGTCCGCGTCCAGGTTGGTGACGTGGGCCTGGAGAGGGGCCTCCTCGTCGTACACCGGGGCCGGGACGTGGGCCAGGATGGTGGAGAAGAAGGGCTCCAGGCTGTCGCTGTCCGCGGGGACGGTGCCGTCCTCGGGCTTGGTCAGCGAGGCCACGCCGTCACGGCCACAGGCGTAGACGATCGGGAACTCGATCTGGTCCTCGTCGGCGTCCAGGTCGAGGAAGAGGTCGTACGTCTCGTTGACGACCTCGTCGATCCGGGAGTCCGGACGGTCCGTCTTGTTGATGCAGAGGATGACCGGCATCTTCGCCTGCAGGGCCTTGCGCAGGACGAAGCGGGTCTGGGGCAGGGGACCCTCGGAGGCGTCCACCAGCAGGACGACGGCGTCCACCATCGACAGACCGCGCTCGACCTCACCACCGAAGTCGGCGTGGCCGGGGGTGTCGATGATGTTGATCGTGATCGGGGCCGACCCGTCCTTCGGGTGGTACTTCACCGCCGTGTTCTTGGCGAGGATCGTGATGCCCTTCTCACGCTCCAGGTCGTTCGAGTCCATCATGCGGTCGTCGAGGTGCTGGTGGGCGGCGAAGGCACCGGCCTGCTTGAGCATGGCATCGACGATGGTCGTCTTGCCATGGTCGACGTGGGCGACGATGGCGACGTTACGGATGTCGTGGCGCGTGGGCACTTCGGCGCTTCTCCCGGGATCGTGGATGGCGACGCGTACGGTCCGGCACGCGCGCCTCGACCGGGCGGAAAACCTGCCACGGCCTTACCCCATCGTACGTCGGCTGGCGGGAACTGCCTGCCGGGGGGTCTGTCAAGAGGCCGGACGACTGAGCGGGGCCGGGTCCTGGGTGGGGGGACCCGGCCTGGGGTGGAACCGGTAAACATGCGGGTCAACGGGTACGCACGACCTTGCCCGCCGGGTATCCGGCGGGCAAGGGACTTGAGTCACATCTGAGGTTGAGGCCTTCGAATCAACCCCCGATGCACCCCTTCGTCATCACTTCTTCTCGTTCTTGTTCTTGGCCGCGGCCGCCTTCTTCCAGCCGATGTCCTGGTAGCGCGGGGCTCCGAGGCCGAAGGCGCCCGCGTTGGCGAGGCCGGGCTTCACGGCCACCAGCTCGGGACGCTGGTAGAGCGGGATGGAACCGGCCGTCGCCCAGATCCGGGCGTCCGCCTTGCGCATCAGGTCGCGGGAGGCCGCCTCGTCCAGCTCGCCGAGCGCCTGGTCGAAGAGCTGGTCGATGTGGTCGGTGCCGACCCGGGTGTAGTTCTGTTCGACCAGCAGCGAGCCGTCGGCGGCCGGCTCCGGCTTGGCGAAGATGGGCCGGGCGTCGGTGGCCGGGTAGGCGGTCGCGGGCCACGAGTAGAGCGCCAGGTCGTACTGGCCCGAGGCGATGTGGTCCTTGAAGAAGCTCTCGTCGGCCACCTTGGTCAGCTCGGTCTGCACGCCGACCTTCTGGAGCATCTGCGAGATCCGCTCGCCGACCGTGCGCAGCGCCTCCGCACCGGGGCCGGCCGGCAGGACGAAGCGCAGGGCGAGCGGCTTGCCGTCCTTGGCGAGGACGTTGCCGGAGGTGCGCACGGCCTGCTTCGCGGGGGCCGGGGCGGGGCTCGCCCCGTCCTGGGCCGCCGGTTCGGCCGCGGCTTCGGCGTCCAGGGCCGGGCTGCGCTTGCCGTCGTCGGCGGAGCCGTCGGCGGAGCCGTCCACGGCGTCGGCCTGGGCCTCGGCCTGGGTGCGCAGGTGCTGCTCCTGGAGGGCCGCGAACGGGGCCGGGGCGAGCACCGGGGAGGGGTCGCTGCGGCGGCCCTGGCCGTCCTCCGCGAAGGCGTCGGCGTCGACGATCTCCCCGTCCTGGCCGGGCTGCCCGTCGCCGCCCAGCCCGTCGTCCTGGCCGACGATGTAGAGGCCGTCGTTCCCGGTGCCCGGGCCCGAGGCCGGCGCCGCCGCGGCCGCCGGGGTCTTGGAGTCGTCCGTCTCCTTGGCGGCCTCCGAGCCCGCCTTGGCGCCCGCCGGCGCGGTGATCTTGCCGCCGCGGCGCCAGCCGGCGTCCGCGAGCAGGGCCTGCGAGGCCTGGGTGTCCTGGCCGCCGAGGGCGTCGCTGTTGTCGGCGTACGCCTGCTGCCCGGCCAGCGCGAGGTGGCTGCCCACCGGCTTCGCGGGCAGGCCCAGGGGCTTGAGGACGATGTCGGCGAGCGCCTGGCGGTCCAGGGCGCGGGCCACGGCGCGGCGCACCCGCTCGTCGGCGAGCGGGCCGCTCGCGCCGTTCATCGCGAGCTGGGTGTAGGCGGGCTCCAGGGACTTGCGGACGGTGAAGCCGCGCAGGGCGCCCTGCTCCTCGGCGTACCGCTTCACCGACTCCGTGTGCTTCTGGCGGACGGCCTGCGCTTCCTTGGCCTTGTCCTCGTCCAGTCCGAAGGCGAGCGCCCACGACAGGGTGGCCTGCGCGGCCGTCACCGAGGCGGCCGGGCCGTGGGACCCGTCCGCCTTGGCGGCCGCGCGGCGGGCCAGGGCGATCCGGTCGGCCCCGGTGCGGTCGATCTCCGCCAGGTCGAGCTTGCCGGCGGCCAGCGCGGCCGGGCGTTCGGAGCGGGGCACCGCGGTCAGGACCAGGGTGTCGAGCTTGGCGGGGCTGCCCCACCAGCGCGGGTTGCGGGTCAGGGAGGCCGTACCGGTCTTCTTGTCGATGGCGCCGAGCCCGAAGGGGCCCGCGGTGACCTTCAGGGCGCCCCGGGCCCCCTCGTTGAAAGCCTCGGGGGTGCCGGTGACCTGCTTGGGGTAAAGGGGGCTGAAGAGGGAGCGCCAGTCGGCGTACGGCCTGACGAAGGTGACCTTGACCTCCAGGTCCGTCTTGCCGCGCTCGATCTTCTCGATCCGGTCGTAGCCGGCGTTGCGCGCCGTCCAGTACGCCGAGTCCTTGCCGTTCAGGGCCCGCCACTGGGCGACGAAGTCGGCGGCGCCGATCTCGCGGCCGTCGCTCCAGACCGCCTGCTGGTTGAGCTTGTACAGGACGACCTGCTTGGGCTCCCGCTCGACGACCTCGGCCTTCTCCAGGTAGTCGGGATTGGCCACCGGCCGCCCCTTGCCGTCCAGCACGAACAGCTGGGGCAGTACCGCCCCGGCGATCCGGTTGGTGGTGGCGTCCGCATCGGCCTGGAAGGCGTTGAGGGTGCCCGGCATGGAGTCCACGGCCCACCGCAGCACCCCGCCGTCGGCGACCTTGTCGCGGGTGGCGGCCGCGATGTCCTGCCCGGCGGCCGCCGGGCCGCCCTCGTCTTCACCCGCGCCGCAGCCCGCGAGCAGCGGCAGTGCAAGAACTCCCGAGGTCAGGAGCGCCAAGGACCTGCGCCTTCTCTGGGACATGGGTGGTACCTCCGGGACGGGGCGTGGGGGGCCGTGAAAGCGGATGTTTCGATCACGTTCGGCGGTATATGGAGCTGATCACACTGGGTGCCGAAACCCACTGAAATCGACGCCCCGCCACAGCCGTCGCAGCCGACCCTCGCCACGCCGCGAACCCCACCCGTGCGGACCAATCCGGCTTGCTTTCCGGACGGGCGTTCCCCCGTAAGAGGGATGAAAATGGGGGCAGGGAGGGGCGCACAGTTCGCGCCTGCGCGCCCGCAATCGCTGCACGTCCCTTCACAACCGGGGACGGGAGGCGCGACACTCGCAGGCGCACATGAGCGTTGCCACCGCACCCAAGGTGAAGTGAGGGCAAATCATGTCCCTGCAAGACGATTTGACCGCCGTACGGCGCAACCTGAACGAGCTGGTCCGCTCCGTGGAGCAGCTGGAGAAGGATGTCGCGCGGCAGGCGCCGGCCGCCTCCCGGCCCCCCGGCGCGGGCGCGATGGTCAGCGTCCCGGACACCCCGTACGACAGCGCGCTGTGGACGGATGCCGACGACGAAGGTCTCGGCGCCCGCGACCGCCGCGCTCCCTGACCCACCCCCTCCCGTACACCCCACCGCTCCACCGGACCCGGTCACCCGCAGCGACGGCGGCCGGGTCCCCGGGGCACCCCTCATCACTCCACTCGGAGTCCCTCTTGGCCACAGGCACCCAACCACCGGCACAGCGGCCCGGCGGCGTCCACGACGCCTCGCGGGCCGCGATCGCAGCCCGGCACCTGCGCACCGACCGGTGGTGGCTCTCCCCCGCCGGCACCGCGGCCGGGCTGCTCGCCTTCATCGTCTACTCGACCTGGCGGGCCTTCGCCAACGCCGACTACTACGCGGCGCCGTACGTCTCGCCCTTCTACTCCCCCTGCCTGGCGGAGAACTGCCAGGAGATGCGCGGCGGCCCGAACCTCGACCTCTTCGGCAGCTGGTGGGGCCTGTCCCCCGCGCTGCTGATCCTGGTCTTCCCGCTCGGCTTCCGGCTGACCTGCTACTACTACCGCAAGGCCTACTACCGGGGCTTCTGGGCCTCGCCGCCCGCCTGCGCGGTCGCCGAGCCGCACGCCTCGTACAGCGGTGAGACCCGCTTCCCGCTGATCTTCCAGAACATGCACCGGTACTTCTTCTACGCGGCGCTGCCGGTGGCGGGCATCCTCACCTACGACACCGTGCTGACCTTCCGCGACGAGCACTACGAGTGGGGCCACATGGGCCTCGGCACCGTGCTGTTCGTCGTCAACATCGCGCTGATCTGGGCCTACACCCTGTCCTGCCACTCCTGCCGGCACATCATGGGCGGCCGCCTCAAGCACTTCTCCAAGCACCCGGTGCGCTACCGCCTGTGGGGCTGGATCAGCCGTCTCAACACCCGTCACATGCAGCTCGCGTGGGCCTCCCTGATCAGCGTCGCCGCGTGCGACTTCTACGTCTACCTGGTGGCCAGCGGCGCCTTCTCCGACCCGAGGATCTTCTAGTGACCCAAGTGGAACGGCAGCAGTGGGACGTGGTCGTGGTCGGCGCGGGCGGCGCCGGGCTGCGGGCCGCGATCGAGGCGCGCGAGCGGGGCGCCCGTACGGCCGTGATCTGCAAATCCCTCTTCGGCAAGGCCCACACCGTGATGGCGGAGGGCGGCATCGCCGCCTCCATGGGCAACGTCAACGAGGGCGACAACTGGCAGGTGCACTTCCGCGACACCATGCGCGGCGGCAAGTTCCTGAACCAGTGGCGGATGGCGGAGCTGCACGCCAAGGAGGCCCCGGACCGGGTCTGGGAGCTGGAGACCTGGGGCGCGCTCTTCGACCGCACGCCCGACGGGAAGATCTCCCAGCGCAACTTCGGCGGGCACGAGTACCCGCGGCTCGCGCACGTCGGCGACCGGACCGGGCTGGAGCTGATCCGCACGCTCCAGCAGAAGATCGTCCAGCTCCAGCAGGAGGACTTCAAGGAGTACGGGGACTACGAGGCCCGGCTCAAGGTCTTCCAGGAGTGCACGGTCACGCGGATCCTGAAGGACGGCGAGCGGGTCTCCGGGACCTTCTGCTACGAGCGCGAGACCGGGCGGTTCTTCGTCCTGGAGGCTCCGGCGGTGGTGCTGGCCACGGGCGGGATCGGGAAGTCCTTCAAGACCACCTCCAACTCCTGGGAGTACACCGGCGACGGCCACGCGCTCGCGCTGCTCGCCGGGGCCCCGCTGCTGAACATGGAGTTCGTGCAGTTCCACCCGACCGGCATGGTCTGGCCGCCCTCGGTGAAGGGGATCCTCGTCACCGAGTCGGTGCGCGGCGACGGCGGGGTGCTGCGCAACAGCGAGGGCAAGCGGTTCATGTTCGATTACATCCCGGACGTGTTCAAGGAGAAGTACGCGCAGTCCGAGGAGGAGGGCGACCGCTGGTACGAGGACCCGGACCACAACCGGCGCCCGCCCGAGCTGCTCCCCCGCGACGAGGTGGCCCGCGCCATCAACTCCGAGGTCAAGGCCGGGCGCGGCTCCCCGCACGGCGGGGTGTTCCTCGACGTGTCCACCCGGATGCCGGCCGAGAAGATCAAGCGGCGGCTCCCGTCGATGTACCACCAGTTCAAGGAGCTGGCGGACGTGGACATCACCGCCGAGGCGATGGAGGTCGGCCCGACCTGCCACTACGTGATGGGCGGCATCGCGGTCGAGTCCGATACGGCCGCCACCCTCGGGGTGCCGGGCCTGTTCGCCGCCGGTGAGGTCGCGGGCGGGATGCACGGCTCGAACCGGCTCGGCGGGAACTCCCTCTCCGACCTGCTGGTCTTCGGCCGGCGGGCCGGGCTGCACGCCGCCGAGTACGCGGCACGGGACGCCCCGGCCGTCGGCGGGCGGCCCGAGGTGTCCCAGGCGCAGATCGACGCGGCGGCGGAGGAGGCGCTGGCCCCCTTCCATGCCGCCGAGGGCGCGGAGAACCCGTACACCCTCCACCAGGAGCTCCAGACGGCCATGAACGACCTCGTCGGGATCATCCGCCGCGAGGGCGAGATGGCCCAGGCCCTGGAGAAGCTCGCGACCCTGCGCGTACGGGCCTCCCGGGCCGGGGTCGAGGGGCACCGGCAGTTCAACCCGGGCTGGCACCTGGCGCTGGACCTGCGCAACATGCTGCTCGTCAGCGAATGCGTGGCCCGCGCGGCCCTGGAGCGCACCGAGAGCCGGGGCGGGCACACCCGCGAGGACTGCCCGGCGATGGAGCGTTCCTGGCGGCCGGTGAACCTCTTGTGCCGGCCCGTCGCCCCGGCCCCGTCGGACCCCGCGGCGGACCGGATCGAGCTGACCCGGGTGCGCACCGACCCCATCCGATCCGACCTGCTCGCGCTCTTCGAGAAGGAAGAGCTGGTCAAGTACCTCGCCGAAGAGGAGCTGTACGAGTGAGTACCTACGATGCCGCGTTCCGGATCTGGCGGGGCGACGCGGAGGGTGGCGAGCTGCGCGACTTCACCGTGGAGGTGCACGACGGGGAGGTGATCCTGGACATCGTCCACCGGCTCCAGGCCACGCAGGCCTCCGACCTCGCGGTGCGGTGGAACTGCAAGGCGGGCAAGTGCGGTTCGTGCAGCGCGGAGGTCAACGGGCGGCCGCGGCTGATGTGCATGACGCGCATGTCGACCTTCTCCCGCGAGGAGACGATCACGGTGACCCCGCTGCGGGCCTTCCCGGTCGTCCGCGACCTGGTGACGGACGTGTCCTTCAACTACCAGAAGGCGCGCGAGGTGCCCGCCTTCGTGCCGCCCGCCGGGGTGGCGCCGGGCGAGTACCGGATGCAGCAGATCGACGTGGAGCGCTCGCAGGAGTTCAGGAAGTGCATCGAGTGCTTCCTGTGCCAGGACACCTGTCACGTGGTGCGTGACCACGAGGAGAACAAGAGCGCCTTCGCCGGTCCGCGCTTCCTGATGCGGGTGGCGGAGCTGGACATGCACCCGCTGGACGCGGCGGCCGAGGCGGGCCTGGACCGCAAGCGCACGGCGCAGGAGGACCACGGGCTCGGCCTCTGCAACATCACCAAGTGCTGCACGGAGGTCTGCCCCGAGGGGATCAAGATCACCGACAACGCCCTGATCCCGCTGAAGGAGCGGGCCGTGGACCGCAAGTACGACCCACTGGTATGGCTGGGGAGCAAGATCGGGCGCCGTTCCGGCTCGTAGCCGCCCCCGGCTGTTCACTTCGCACGACAGAATGCCCCCTGAGCAACGTCGTTGACGTCATGTCAGGGGGCTTTCTCGGTGCGGGTGGGGGATCAGCTGGCGGGCCGGTACCGCCTCGAACAGCGGCTCGGCCAGGGCGGCATGGGCGAGGTGTGGCGGGCGCGGGACACGGCGCTGGAGCGGGCCGTGGCGGTGAAGGTACTGCTGGAGGCGGCCACGAACGACGAACTGGTCGCCCGCTTCCGGCGCGAGGCCACGATCGGGGCGCGGCTCCAGCACCCCGGCATCACCGTGGTGCACGACGTGGGCCAGGAGGACGGGCGGCTCTTCATCGTCATGGAGCTGCTCGCCGGCGAGGATCTGCGCACGGCGCTGATCCGGGCCCCGGGCGGGATGCCGGTGGCGGTCGCGCTGGACCTCGCCGCGCAGACCGCCGAGGCGCTGGCCGCAGCGCACGAACTCAAGGTGATCCACCGGGACTTGAAGCCCGCCAACCTCTTCCTGCTGCCCGGGGGCCGGCTGAAGATCTGCGACTTCGGCATCGCGCACTCCTCGGACGCCACGGCCGGCTGGACGGTGACCGGCCGGATCTTCGGCAGCCCGCCGTACATGGCCCCCGAACAGTGGCGGGGCGAGCGGGTGGACGCCCGGTGCGATCTGTACGCGCTGGGGGGCGTGCTGTACGCGCTGCTGAGCGGGGAGCCGCCCTTCGGGGAGGCCGAGAGCCCGTACGTCCTGATGCGCCGGCACATCGAGGATCCGCCGCTCCCGCTGCGCGTGGCCGGCGCCCAGGTCGCGCCGGAGGTGGAGCGGCTGGTGCTGCGGCTGCTGGAGAAGGCCCCGGCGGACCGGCCGGAGTCGGCGGAGGTGGTGGCCGGGGAGCTGCGGGCGCTGCTGCGGGCGGGGGCGGGGTCGGGGTCTCCGGTGGGCTCGGAGGCGCCCGTGGGGCGTGCGGCCGTGACGGCTCCGGGCGGTACGGCGGCCTCGGGGGGCCCGGGTTCGCCGGGGTCGCCTGCGTCGCAGGCGTCGCCGGAGCCCGTGCCGTACCGGGCGGAACCGGTCGGGGTTCCCGGGGGCTCCTTCGGGCCGGTCTCCGTGCCCGCGCCGGACACCGGGGGCGGGATCGGGCCGGTCTCCGTGCCGGACACCGGGGGCAGTTTCGGGCCGATCCCCGCTCCGGACACCGCAGGTGTCTTCGGGCCCGCCGCGCCGGATGCCGGGGGCTCTTTCGGGCCCGCCGCCGTGCCGGACACCGGGCCCGTTCCCGCTCCCGTACGGGAGTTCGTACGGGAACTGCTGCTGGAGGCCGAGGAGTCGCTGCGCGCGCTGCCCGCCGGCGCCGAGGCGCGGATCGAGGTGCTGGCCGTCGCCGCCGATGCCGCGGCACGCTTCGACGGCGGGCTCGCCGGGCGGCTGCTGGCCGAAGCCGAGGCGGCGGCGTGGGAGGGCGGCGGGGGCGACGGCGCGCGGTCGGCCCGGTTGCTGACCGAGCTGGCCAAGGACACCTCCACCCACGCCCCGGCGCGGGCCCGGCGACTGCTGACCGACGCGCAGCAGGCGCTGTTCACCGTGTTCGGATCCAACCGGTCGGGCCCGCTGCGCGCGGTGGCGGAAGAGCTGGCCAGGGTCGCGCCGGAGCGGGCCGCGCAGATCGCGGCGGACCACTTCGCGGACGGTCCGGCCGAGAAGCGGCTCGCCGCCCGCATCGCCACGGCCGTCGCGGCGGCCGATCCCGCCGAGGCCGAACTGGGCCTCGCGCTGATCCGGGACGCCGGGCTGCGCGGGGCCGCCACCTACGACATGGTGCTGGCCGTCGCCCCCAACGACCTGGCGGCGGCCCTGCGCCTGAGCGAGCGCATCGGCTCCGCCGGGGGCCGGCTGCTGGCGCTGTGCCAGGTGGCGCGCGACCGTGCCGGTGCCGGGGACCCGGCGGGCGGGGCCCGGGCGCTGGCGCAGGCCGAGGAGGAGCTGCCCCGGTTCCTGGAGGAGCGGGCGGCCTGGCTGCGCGAGGAGGCCGCGCACCACGCCGAGCGGGGGCAGCTCGTACAGGCGGAGCGGCTGCGCAACCAAGCCGCCGGGCTGCTGCGCCGCCACCCGCAGGAGGCCGAGGACGAGAAGGCCGACCACGCCCTGGCCTCGCTGGCCCGGGCCCGGGCCGGCGTCGAGCGGGAGGCGCGGCCGCCGCTGGACCCGGCGGCGGCGCGGGAGCGCGCCGGCCGGGCCCGCAACCTGCCGAACGCGGAACAGCGGGCGCGCGCGCTGGCCCGGATCGCCCGGGAGTGCGTGGCGGCGGGCGGGACGCCCTGGCTGGCGGAGGCCGCCGCCGACCCCGGGAGCCCTCCACCGCCGGGGGCCACGGTCCTGAGCGGCCCGGCCGCCACCGGGAAGGCCGGCGGGGGGAGGGCGCCGGCAGGGGTGCGCGCCTGGCACACCAGTGCCCGGCCGGACGCCCTGTACGCGGCCGGCGCCCATGTGGTGTGGCGGTCGGGGCCCGAGGTGGGCTGCGTACGGGCCGACGTGGGCGCGACCCGCTGGACGGCCCACGGCGACGAGGGCGCGGCCGCGCCGCCCCTGCCCGGAGCCGGGCCGGTCCTGGTGTCCTGCACGGCGGACGCCGGCACGGTCTACGTCGAAGTGCGGCGGCGGGGCACGCCGGAGGTACGGCTGCTGGCGCGCGAGCCGCGGGACGGCCGGGTGCGCTGGTGGCGGGACCTGCCCGGCACGCAGCCGGTGCCCGGCACCGCGGGCGCGGGCCTTGCCGGGCCGACCCTGCGCAGCGCCGGGCCGGTGCTGGTGCACGGGGCGCCGGGGGACCTGACCGCACTGCGGGCGGCGACGGGCGAGATCCTGTGGCAGCGGCCCGTTCCCGACCCGGCGACGCGCTCCCCCGCCGCAGTGGGCGACTGCCTGGTCCTCGCGGACGATCTGCGGCTGCGGGCGCTGCACCTGCCGACCGGCCGCCCGGTGTGGTCCTTCCAGCGGTCCCGCCCCACGGCGCGCACGCTGCACGACCCGCGGCTCGCCGGGAGCGGCCTGGTCCACCTCCTGGACGGGGGCGCGCTGCTGGCCCTGGACCAGGGCTCCGGCCGGGAGGTGTGGCGCTGCGCGCCGGGCGCCCTGGCGCAGGGCCTGCTCCGGGAGAGCCGCACGGTGTACGCGGCCTCGCACGCGGCGGAGGGCCGGGACGGCCGGGACGGCTCGGACACGGTCCTCGCGCTCGACGCGGCGACGGGCGCGCTGCGCTGGCAGCGCCAGGTGGCCCGGTGCGCCGGGGCGGGGTGCGGGCTCGAACTGCTGGGGCTGCGCCCCGGCGGCCTGTACGTCAAGGTCCCCCAGGGCGGGCGGCGCGGTCTCCTCGGCCGCTCCTCGGATCCGTACGTGGCGGTCCTGGACCCCTCCTCGGGCAGGCCGCGCCGGCACTGGGACCACCCGCCGCCGGCCACGTCCGAGGCCCTGCTGATCGGGGACCACCTGGTGCTCTCCCGCCC
Source organism: Streptomyces sp. NBC_00086 (assembly GCF_026343255.1). Taxonomy (NCBI): domain Bacteria; kingdom Bacillati; phylum Actinomycetota; class Actinomycetes; order Kitasatosporales; family Streptomycetaceae; genus Streptomyces; species Streptomyces sp. NBC_00086. The sequence continues at coordinate 2,846,952 of NZ_JAPELZ010000001.1, forward strand.
GGAACTGGCGGCGTACGGCCTGCCGTAGCCGCCCCGGCTCCCTGCCCGGTTTCCCGCTCCCGCACCCGTAGGTCTCCGGATGCGGGGGTGGGAAACCGCCCATACCCTCCCAAATGTGACTCCGCCGAGAAGCAGCACGAAGAGACGCACCACCGCCGCGATACCCGTCCGGACCGGCCTCGCCCTCGCCGCCGCGCTGCTCGCGCTCACCGGCTGGACGACGGCCGCCGCCCCGGCCGCCCGGGCCGACGATCCCGTCACCCTGTCCCAGCAGGGGCAGATCACCGACCGCGTGGGCGCCCTGGGCGACCGGGGGCCCGAGGTCACCGCCGCGCTGGACAAGCTGTACGCCGACCGGAGGGTCCAGCTGTTCGTCGCGTACGTGCGCGACTTCTCCGGCCGGTCCGCGCAGAGCTGGGCCGATGCCACCGCCCAGAAGAACGGCCTCGGCCAGAACGACGTCCTGCTGGCCGTCGCCACCGGGGCCAGGCAGTACGCCTATTCGGCCGATGTCGACTCAGGATTCACCGAGGAGCAGCTCGCGGCGGTCGCGCAGACCGCCATCGAGCCGGCCCTCAAGCAGAACGACTGGGCGGGCGCCGCGATCGGGGCCGCGCGCGGCTACGACGCCGTCCTGGGCGGACAGCCGGTACCGGTGCCGGCCGTCGTCCCCGGCGAGGCCGACCCGGGAGGCGCCGCGGCGAGCGGCGAGAGCGGCGCCGGGGACTTCGTCCTCCCGGTGGTCGCGGTCGGCGCGGCCGGCGCCCTCGGGGCGTACGCGTACACCCGCCGCAAGCGCAAGCAGGCGGGCGGCGGCAGCGGCGGCTCGAAGACCACCGGCTGGTCGGGGCCGGGCCCCGCCCCGCTCGCCCTGCCGGAGCTGGACGCCAAGGCCAAGGCCCTGCTGGTGGAGACCGACGACGCGATCCGCACCAGCACCGAGGAACTCGGCTTCGCCACCGCCCAGTTCGGCGAGGAGGCGGTGGCGACCTTCACGCAGGCGGTGGAGTTCGGGAAGGGCGAGCTGACGGCCGCCTTCCGGCTGCGCCAGCAGCTCGACGACGCGTACCCGGAGGACGACGCCACCCGCCGCCGGATGCTCGACGAGATCGTGGCCCGCTGTACGGAGGCGAGCCGGCGGCTCGACGCCGAGTCGGCGGACTTCGACCGGCTGCGGGACCTGGAGAAGAACGCCCCTCAGGCGCTCGCGACCGTCGAGGCGCATTTCCGCGCCCTGACGGGCCGTACGACCACGGCGGAGGCCACCCTCACGGCGCTCGGCCGCCAGTACGCGGACTCCGCGGCGGCGCCGGTGGCCTCCAACCCCGAACAGGCCAAGGACCGGCTGCTGTTCGCGACGACCAGCCTCGGCGAGGCCCGCGCCGCGATCGACACCGGCGACAACGGCAAGGCCGCCGTGCACGTCCGGGCGGCCGAGGGCGCCGTGGACCAGGCGGCGACCCTGGTCGACGCGGTGGAGCGGCGCGCGCAGGAGCTGGCGGAGGCGGCCGGGAAACTGACGGGCGCGCTCAACGAGACGGACACCGACCTCGCCGACGCGAGCGGGCTGCTGACCGGCACCACCGAGGGCACCTCGACGGCCGATCTGCGCGGCCGGATCAGCCGGGCGCAGGCCGTACTGGCCGACGTGCGCCAGGAGCAGGGCGCCGGCCGGTACGACCCGCTGGACGCGCTGCGCCGCGTGGAGGAGGCCGACGCGGCCCTCGACGAGGCGCTGGCCGGGGCCCGCGAGCGGGAGTCGGGCCGGCAGCGGGCCGCGGCCCTGCTCGACCAGGCCCTGCTGACGGCCCGCAGCGCGATCGGCGCGGCCACGGACTACATCACCACCAGCCGGGGCGCGATCGGCAGCCAGGCCCGCACCCGGCTGGCGGAGGCCCAGCGCCACCTGGAGCGGTCCACGTCCCTGGCGGGCTCGGACCCGGCGGGCGCGCTCGCCGAGGCCCAGCAGGCGGACTCGCTCGCGCGCCAGGCGCAGCAGCTGGCCGAACAGGACGTACGGGGCTACCAGAACCCGTACGGCGGTGGCGGCCGGCAGCAGGGCGGCGGCATGGGCGGCGCGGTGCTCGGCGGCATCATCCTCGGCGAGATCCTGGGCGGCGGCCGCGGCGGAGGCGGCTTCGGGGGCGGGGGCGGGGGCGGCTTCGGCGGCGGCTTCGGCGGGGGCGGCGGACGCGGCCCCGGCTCCTTCGGCGGCGGGGGCACCCGCGGCCGCATGGGCGGCGGCGGCCGCTTCTGACGCACTCTCCCAACCTCCCTTTCCCCCTTCGTTCCCAAGGAGACACCGCACATGAGCAAGCAGAGCATCCTCGGCCGCGTCACCCAGCTCGCCAAGGCCAACATCAACTCCCTGCTGGACCAGGCGGAGGACCCGCAGAAGATGCTGGACCAGCTGATCCGCGACTACACGAACAACATCTCCGAGGCGGAGCAGGCCGTCGCCACCACCATCGGCAACCTGCGGATGCTGGAGGCGGACCACAAGGAGGACGTGGACGCGGCCGCGGAGTGGGGCGGCAAGGCCCTGGCGGCGAGCAAGAAGGCCGACGAGCTGCGGACGTCCGGGTCGGCCGCCGACGCCGACAAGTTCGACAACCTGGCGAAGGTCGCCCTCGGCCGCCAGATGCAGTCGGAGAAGGAGGCGAAGACGGCCGCGCCGACGATCGCCTCCCAGACCGAGGTGGTCGACAAGCTGAAGTCGGGCCTGGACTCGATGAAGATCAAGCTGACGGAGCTGACGGCGAAGCGCGACGAGCTGGTCTCGCGGGCCAAGACCGCTCAGGCGCAGAACACGATGATGGACGCGGTCAAGAACATCGACGTGATGGACCCGACCAGCGACATCGGCCGCTTCGAGGAGAAGGTCCGCCGCGAGGAGGCCATGGCCCTGGGCAAGCAGGAGCTGGCCGCCTCCTCCCTGGACGCCCAGTTCGAGTCCCTGGACGACCTCGGCAAGACCTCGGAGATCGAGGCCCGCCTGGCCGCCCTGAAGACCGGCAGCCTGAGCAAGCCCTATTAGAGCCTCCCCCGGACCTCCCGGGACCTCCCCGGGCCTGGCCGCGGCCGGCCCGGGGGCGCACTACCCGTACATGCTCAGCAGCTGCTCCGCCGACAGTTCCGTCACCGATTCCGCCACCGCGCCCGGAAGCGGGAGTTCGAACCAGACCGTCTTGCCCCGGTGGGTGCGGCGGGTGCCCCAGCCGGCGGAGAGCAGGCCGACCAGCTGGAGGCCGCGGCCGCCCTCGTCGGTGTCCCGCGCCCGGCGGCGGCGGGGCTGGACAAGGTTGGCGTCCCAGACCTCGCAGACCAGGGTCCGGTCCAGCAGCAGGCGCAGCCGGATCTCGCCCTCGCCGTAGCGCAGGGCGTTCGTGACGAGCTCGCTCACCAGCAGCTCCGTGGTGTCGAGCAGTCCCTCCAGACCCCACGCGGGCAGCTTCGCCCGGGCCAGCTCGCGGGCCCGGCCCACCGAGCGGGCCTCGCGCGGGAGCTGCCAGTCGCCGACCGCGTCCACCGGAAGGCCCTGGACCCGGGCCATCAGCAGCGCGATGTCGTCTTCGCCGTGCCGGGTGTCCAGGGTGTTCAGGACGTGGTCGCAGACCTCCTCCAGGGGGCGCGCGGGGTCGGCCAGCGCGTCCCGCAGGCCCCGTAGGCCTTCCTCCAGCGGGTGGGTCCGGGATTCGACGAGGCCGTCGGTGTAGAGCGCGAGCAGCGCCCCCTCGGGGAGTTCGACCTCGACCTCCTCGAAGGGTTCCCCGCCGACGCCCAGCGGCATCCCCGTCGGTATCTCCAGCAGCAGTCCGGGGCGGGGCGTACCGCCCTCCTCCACGGGCTCCACCAGCACCGGCGGCATGTGGCCGGCGTTGGCGATGGTGCAGCGCCGGGTGACCGGGTCGTAGACGGCGTAGACGCACGTCGCGAGGTACACCTCGGAGCGGTCGGCGTCCCGGGAGTGCAGGGCGGCCCGGGAGGCCTGCTGGGAGCCGCCGGGCGCGCCGAGGCCCCGGGCGATCTCGTCCAGCGCGGTCAGCACCTCCGCCGGTTCCAGGTCCAGCAGCGCGAGGGTCCGTACGGCCGTGCGCAGTTCGCCCATGGCCACGGCGGCCCGCAGTCCGCGGCCCATGACGTCGCCGACGACCAGCGCCGTGCGGTGCCCGGGCAGCTCGATGACGTCGAACCAGTCGCCGCCGACCTCGGTGGCGGCGTTGCCCGGCAGGTAGCGGCAGGCGATGTCGAGTCCGGCGGCCTCCGGGTCGCCGGGGGGCAGCAGGCTGCGCTGGAGAATCAGCGCGCGCTCGTGTTCGCGCCGGTAGAGCCGGGCGTTGTCGATGCAGACGGCGGCCCGTGCGGCGAGCTCGACCGCGACCGCCCGGTCGCGTTCGCCGAAGGGCTCGCTGCCCTTGGTGCGGGAGAACTGCGCGAGTCCGACCACCGTGTCGTGGGCGACCAGCGGGACCACGAGCGTGGACTGCACGAGGTCCCCGGACTCGGGTCCGCCGCCCTCCACCAGCCGCGGCCGCGCCGTGCGCAGGGCGAAGGCCCCCGGCGATCCGGCCGGGTACCGGTGCACCTCCCCTACGGAGACCAGCGCGCCCGGACCGGACAGCGGCGCGTCCGACACGGCCGAGGAGAAGGCCACCCGCCGCAGCGGCGCCGAGGGCGCCCGGCCGGGGCCCTGGCCGGGCAGGCTGGGCACGCCGGGGCCCTGCGGGCGGGCGGGGCGGTCGTCGTCGCCGAGCAGCAGCCCCTGGTAGAGGTCGACGGCGGCCAGGTCGCAGAAGCCGGGGACGGTGACGTCGAGGAGTTCGCGGGCGGTGGTCTCCAGGTCGAGGGAGTTGCCGATGCGGTGTCCGGCCTCGTTCAGCAGGGCCAGGTTGCGCCGGACCCCGGCGGCCTCGCGGGCGGCGAGGTGGCGGCGGGTCACGTCGATGCCGATGCCGGCGACCCCGATGGGGCGGCCGGTGCCGCCGTGGACCCGGTAGAGGTTGATGGACCAGTGGCGGTTGTCCCGGCTGCCGGGGGCGGCGCCGGTGATCTGGAGGTCGTTGACCGAGTCCCCGGTCTCCAGGACCCTGCGCAGCGCTTCGGCCATCCGGTCGGCCTCGTGCGCGGGCAGGTAGTCGTGGACGGTGCGGCCGCGGTGTTCCTCGGCGGCGCCGCCGAAGACGGTGGCGAAGCGGCGGTTGGCGCGCTGCACGGTGAGGTCCGTGCCGAAGAGCAGGAATCCGAAGGGAGATTGACCGAAAATCGCCTGCGAGGCGGCCAGATCGGATTCGATCCGGCGCAGCGCGCGGACGTCGACCACGACGCAGAGCGCGGCCCGCTCGGCGGTTTCGGTCTGGGTGGGCATCACATAGATCTCGGCCACCCCGTGCGCACCGTCGCCACCGGGGATCCGGAAGGGGATCAGGCCGGTCCATTCCTTGCCGTCGAGAATCTCGGCCACCCTGCGGTGGGCGCCGGCGCGCAGCTCCGGGGGCATGAAGGCGTCGACGGGGTCCCGGCCGACGGCCTCGGCCGCGGTCAGCCCGAAGAGTTCCTCGGCGCGCAGGCTCCACTGGTCGATCAGCCCGTCGGGTCCGATCGAGAAGGAAGCGACCTTTATGTAGTCATATATCGAGCCAGGCGGGCTGCTGTGCCACAGGGAGTCGCGCCAGGTCTCCCCGGACGCTTCCCCGGGCACACGGGCCTGATGTGCCTGTACAGGTATCTCGCTCACGCGACCGTCCCCTCCAGCTCACCGCAACCGGACCGGCCATGACCGAAGTATTCAGCACCACGGCGCTCTACGACACGGCCTTCGCGATCACAAAAAGATCCCGTTGTTTTCCAGCCAAGCTGTGTGATCGTCGACTGCCCCTCACCTTGTTACTCACCAGGAAGAGCCAATTCGAACCACACGGTCTTGCCCGACTTCCCGTGGCGGGTCCCCCAGCGCTGTGCGGAGACCGCCACGAGGTGGAGTCCGCGGCCCCCTTCGTCGTCGGCCGCGGCGACGCGTTCGCGGGGTGGATCCGGAAGCGGATCCGAAACCTCCACGAGAAGCGCCCGACCCGAGGGGGCGTCGGCGACGGCTGGATTGCGCCGTACGAGACGGACTCCGATCGGGCCGGAGGCGTACCGCAGGGAGTTGGTGACCAGCTCGCTGACCAGCAGGACGGTGACGTCTCCGACGGAGTCGAGCCCCCAGTCGCGAAGGGCGCCGCGCACCGCGTGGCGGGCGGTGCGGACGGCACCCGGTTCGGCAGGAAAGGCCCATTCGGCGCATTCACCGTCTGTGTCGATCACGCCGATCACTTCCCGGGCCGGCTGGCGACCCCAGTCCGGTTCGACAGGGGGAACAGAACCTCGTGGACGAGTACGAGATGGGGATTAATAGCGACATACCCGATATTCGGGGCGTCGTACCACTCGACCACCCACGGACCGGCGCACTGTGGCGCAGACGGCCCAGCGCGTGCGCGTCACGCGCCCCCGCGCACCCCGTCGCGGCCATCCGGGCCGGCGCCCGCAGCGGCGCCCGCACCGGCGACGGCATCGGCATCGGCGCTCAGCCGGCGGCCCGCCTCGGCGACGGCCGGGCGGTCCTGGTCGAGCCAGTCCACCGAGTCCAGCTCCCCGGGGCCGAGCCAGCGCAGCTCGTCGTGGTCCTCCAGCGGGAGCGGATCGCCCGAGAGCAGCCGGGCCGTCCACACGTGCAGGACGAGGCCGGGCTTCAGCGGCCACTCCCCCGGGATCCGCTCCAGCGCCTCGGTCTCCACGCCGAGCTCCTCGCGCAGTTCCCGTACGAGCGCCTCGGGTACGGATTCGCCCGGCTCGGCCTTGCCGCCCGGGAGCTCCCAGCGGCCGGCGAGCTCCGGGGGCGCGCTCCGGCGGGCGGCCAGCAGGCGCCCCTCATGACAAAGGGCTCCGCCCACGACCACTCGTACAGTCATGGGCGGAGCCTATGGCAGCGGCGACGGGTGAGCCGCACGGCTCAGTTCCTCGTGCCGGTCCGGCCGGCGGTGCTGTCCTGGCCGAGCTGACCGAGCCGCTCGATCCAGTAGAGCTGCTTGTGCCCTCTGCTTTCGAGGCTGTCGGCGACCTTCTGGGCCTCGGCCCGGGTGGAGTACCGGCCCACCCGGTAGCGGTTGCCGTTGTCGTCCTCACGTATGACCAGCCACGGGAGCAGGGCACCGCTGTCGTTCATCGCGTTTCACCCTCCGCCGACGTACCTGCCCGGGAAACCGCATTGCGCATATGCCCGAGCCTACGCCCGACCTTTACTCAGCGGATACGGTTTTTCACGAAGAGGTACCTCGCAGGCGTACGCATCCGGCCATGCGTACGAGTGGGCCGTGCGCGCCGGTTCAGACCCCGCGCACGGTCGGCAGCGGCAGGATCACGGCGCCGCCCGCGTTCTCCTTCCTGCAGACGTCCCCGCAGGTCGCGTCGAGGGAACAACAGAGCGAGCAGATCGGGCCGGACTGGACGGGGCAGTCGGCGATGTCGGGGAGCTCGTACGCGGACTCGCAGACGGCGCAGAGGTGCGTGGCGGTGACGTCCTCCACGACGACGTCCGGGCCGTTGACCGTGTTCGGCCTGGCCAGGTAGTACTTCCCCTTCGTCGCCCAGGCGATCAACGGGCAGAGGACGAGCGCGAGTCCGGCCGCGATGAAGGTGGAGAAGGCTTCGGCGTATGTCCCGAAAAGGCCGAAGAAAGCGAGGATCGAGACGGTGGAAGCGATGACCATCGAGCCGAAACCGGCCGGATTGACCGAGTAGAGGTAGGCCCGCTTGAACTCGATGTACGGCGGGCTGAGCCCGAGCCGCTTGTTGATCACGAGGTCGGCGGCGATGGAGCGCGAAGAAGATGAAGTTGAATCCTCCCCTCCCTAAAGGGTGGGGATTCCTGGCTCACGTGGGCTGTGGACCTCCGGTCCGCCAGCTCTTACACGATCGGCACCAGCCGGGTTGAGACCAGCCCGGACCAGCATGACGCGGGCGGAGTTCTTGTCCCTGGGGGACACGGCTCCGCAGGCGGTGCAAGTGTAGGTACGTTCCGAGAGAGGTAGTGCGTGCTTGGTTCTCGCTCCGCACTGCGCGCAGTCCATGGTGGTGTGCGCGGGATGGACAAGGTGCACGATGCGCCCGTGCTTGCGGGCCATGGCGATCAGTTCACGCTTGGTCGCGCCGATCGCGGCGTCGGCTGCCTTGCGAGCCATGGTGGACTTGGCCAGGAACTTCGGGCGGAAGTCCTCCACGGCGAGGGCGTCGTGGTCGCGGACGACGGTCTTGGCCCACTTGCGGCCGATGTCCTGGCGCTGCCGGGCCACCTTCTTGTGGAGCCTCGCAGCCAGCCTTCGAGCCGTCCGGTAGCCCTTCGAACCAGGCTTGCCCTTCGCTGGCTTCCGTCGGGCCATCATCCGCTGATAGCGGGCGAGCCCGGTAGCCGCCTTCCGCCCGTGCTCGGCGTGCGGGAGGTCATGTGCGTCGCTGGTGGTGGTCGCCGTCTCCTTCACACCCCAGTCGATGCCGATCACCGCGCCCGTCTCCGAGAGCGGCTGGGCCTCGGCGGGGACGACGAAGGAGGCGTACCAGTGCCCGAGGCTATCGCGGTAGATCCGTACCGATGACGGGTCCGACGGAAGGGCGCGCGACCACACCACGGTCAGGACGATGCCCCCCGCGAGATGCAGGCGGCCATCCTTGATCCGGAAGCCCCGACGGGTGTAATTGAGCGTCGGATAGGCTGCGTGCTTCTTCCTGTACTTCGGCATCCCGGCCCGCTGCCGCATCGGCAACCGGGCCTTGATGTCCTTCAAGGCCTTGGCACGGGACTTCCCGAAGTCCCGAATCAGCTGCTGCTGCGGAACGCTGCTGCCATCACGCAACCAGGTGTTGTGGTTGCGTGCTTCGGTCAGCATCTTGTCCAACCGGGCCGGCCCACACTTCTCGTCCTCATCGTGAGCCTTCTTCGACCGAGCGGCGCATTCGTTCCACACCCACCGGCACCGGTCCCACTCACCCAACAGCTTGGCGAGCGCGGTGGACGACAGACGAAGACGGAAAGCGAACCGGGCATGCCCGGCACCGTCCGCCACAGCAGCCGTCGTCATCATGCGCCGACCGTAGCGACACGCCCTTCGCAACCCTGTCCGGATTCTCCGGCGATCCCACGAACGAGTGAACGGAGCCCCCGGGCGACGGCTACCTCACCGGTAGGTGGTACGCGAGGCGGTAGCGGTCGGCCGGGACGATGACGTCGGCGGTTTCCACGGCGCGGCCGGACGCGAAGTAGGTGCGCCCGATCACCAGGACCACGTGCCCCGGCACCCCGCCGAGCTGCATGCTCTCCTCCGCCAGGCCCGGCCGCGCGCCGACCTCCTCCACCACGTTGTCGACGACCACGTCGATCGCCGCCATCCGGTCGACGACTCCCGCGCCCCCGAGCGGCCCCTCCTCCGGCAGCATCACCGGCGTCCGCCCGGTCACCGTCAGCGGCTCCCACGAGGTCGACAGCATCATCGCCTCGCCCGCGTCCCGGTAGACGTACCGCGTGCGCATCACCCGCTCGCCCGGTTCGATGCCGAGCCGTTTCGCGATGTCCTCCGGGGCCGGGGCCTGTTCGCTGTTGGAATCCCAGGTGCCGCGCGCCCCCGCCTCCGCCTGCTCCTGCCGGAAGGGGGTCGAGACCCCGCCCGTGCGGTAGCCGGAGCGGGCGACGCGCCGCGGGACCGGTTGTTCGCGTACGTACGTGCCGGATCCGGACCGGCCCTCGACCAGTCCCTCCGCCATGAGGACCTTGCGCGCCTCCAGGGCCACCGTGTCGGAGACCCCGTACTCCTCACGGATCCGGGCCTGGGAAGGGAGCCGGGCGTGCGGAGGCAGGGACCCATCGACGATCTTCCGTCGCAGATCCCCGGCGACGCGCAGATAGGCCGGCTGCTCGCCGAAAGTCACAGGCCACTCCCATCAGGTTGACAGACAGCTACACCCTGGCAACCGACGGTTGTCCATCGCAAGCAAGGGCCAGAGTTTCACCCGAAGTGATGAAGCCAGGTCACCCAAACCCACGCGTCCCACCCGTTACACGGACTCCCTGGAAGGGCTCCGCCCGGGACCGGGCGAGGTGCCCGGCGGACCCGACCCGTCCCCCTCGTTCCCCTCGTTCCCCTCGTTCCACTCGTTCCCCTCGGACTCCGCCAGCCACTCGGGAACCGTCGTCGCGAGCCCGTACGCCCCGCGCAGCGCCTTCTCCAGCTCGACCGGCAGCGCGGCGACCGCCCGGTCCCACGAGTCCAGGAACGCGTCCTCGGTCGTCGCCCGCGCGGCCTGCTGCCACGCGAGCCGCGCGACCTCCAGCCGCTCCCGCTGCACCCCGGCCGGACCGGCCAGCTCGGGCCGCCCCTTCATCACGTCCAGGAGCCCCGCCTCGGCGCCCAGCGCCTGGTCCATCTTCCTCGCCCAGGACTGGTGGGACGGCAGGTCCTCGCCCACTTCCTCGTCCGGTTCCGCCGCCAGCGCCTCGTCCACCCCCCTCATGACCCGCAGGAAGGCCACCTGCTCGGGCGTCAGCATGCCGGCGTCGTTGCGCAGGCTGCCGCGCTGCTGCCCGCGCTCCGTGCCGATCACGCACACGATCCGCCGGTCCCCGTCGCGCCAGCTCCCGGGCGAGGGCGCGAAGTAGTACATCCCCGCGTACGAGGGCAGGGCCCACGTGTCCATCGCGTACGCGTCCTGCGCGCTCCAGCAGTCCCGTACCGCGGTGGCCCGCACCTGCCCCGCGCCCGGGAACCGCTCCTCGGTCATCGAGGTCGCGGAGGTGACCTCCGCGTCGTGGACCTCGGCGCAGTCGATCCGGTAGACGGGGGCCTCCTCGGCCAGCAGGCCCCCGTCCGGGACGTTGAAGCAGTGCCCGACGCGCAGTTCGGACGCGTCCACGAGGGTGCCCTCCACCTCCTCGTAGGCCCCCGCCCCGCCCCGGTAGCGGCTCCGTTCGTCGAGCGCGTCCGCGGCCCGTACGGCCACGGGAACCGCGAGGACGGCGGCGATGCTGATCACCAGCGACACCACCAGCCCCCAGACGGCGAGCGCCGCGCCCCGCTCGCCCTTCTTCTTGATCTGCACGAGGGCCACGATCGCGAAGACGATGCCCAGCGGCGGGAAGCAGAGCAGCCCGACGAGCAGGGAGGCGAGCGCGAACCCGTTGAGCGGGGGCGGGGACGGGGGCGGCCCGTACGGGTACCCGTGCGGGTACCCGTGCGGGGGCGGGGCGGGCCAGAGGTGCGGGGGCTGGGTGCTCACGGGGCTCCAGGAAGCGGGGCGAACGAATGCGCGAATGGTACGCAGCGGGGGCGACCGTCGAAACGGTCGCCCCCGCCGGGTTCATCACGTCACCGACCGCACCGGGTCAGAACTGGAGGGCCCAGGAGTCGATCTTTCCGGTGTCGATGTTCGCGTTGTCGTTGACCCGGAGCTTCCACACGCCGTTGGCGACCTCGGAGGAGGCGTTGACCGTCACGGACTTGACGATGTTGTCCGCGCTGCCGCCACTGCGGTTGTGCAGGTTGTACAGGGTGCCGTCGGGGGCGACGAGGTCGACCTTCAGGTCACCGATGTACGTGTGGAGGATGTTCAGGTCCACCTTGAGCGTGCTCGGGGCGTTGCCGGAGATCCCGCTGACGGTGATCGGCGAATCGACGGTGGAGTTGTCGGCGATCGCGTAGTCCGCGGTGTTCTCGAAGCGGGTGCCCGGGTTCGGCGGGGTCGTGGTGCCCCCGACGTAGAGCAGGCGGTTCGGGGAACCGGTGCCGGGGCTGGTCACGACGTTCGGCGTGGCCGCGTTCACCAGGGCCGTGGAGACCTGGGCCGGGGTGGACGCCGGGTTGGACGCGAGGTAGAGGGCGGCGGCGCCGACCACGTGCGGGGTCGCCATCGAGGTGCCCGAGATGGTGTTCGTCGCGGTGTCGCCGGTGCCCCACGAGGAGGTGATGGAGGAACCGGGGGCGAACAGGTCCAGGATCGTGCCGTAGTTGGAGTAGCTCGCCTTGGCGTCGGTGTTGGTCGTGGCGCCGACGGTGATCGCCTCGGCCACGCGGGCCGGGGACTTGGTGTTGGCGTTGGTGGACTCGTTGCCCGCCGCGACCCCGTACGTGATGCCGCTGGCTATGGAGTTGCGCACGGCGGTGTCCAGCGCGGAGTCCGCGCCGCCGCCCAGCGACATGTTCGCCACGGCCGGCTTGACGGCGTTCCGCGTCACCCAGTCGATGCCGGCGACGACCTGGGCGGTCGTACCGGAGCCGTTGTTGTCGAGCACGCGGACGCCGACGATCTTCGCCTTCTTGGCCACGCCGTACGAGGTGCCCGCGACGGTGCCGGCGACGTGCGTGCCGTGGCCGTGGCCGTCCTGGGCGGTGTTGTCGTTGTCGATGGCGTCGAAGCCGTCGGAGGCGCGGCCGCCGAAGTCCTGGTGTGTCTTACGGACGCCCGTGTCGATGATGTACGCCGTCACACCCTCGCCGGCCTTGTCCGGGTAGGTGTAGCTCTGGTTCAGCGGGAGGGCCGTCTGGTCGATCCGGTCCAGGCCCCAGGAAGGCGGGTTGGGCTGGGTGGCGTCGACGGTGAACACCCGGTTCTGCACGACGGACTTGACCGCGGGGTCGGCGGCGAGCTTCTTGGCCTGCGCCTCGGAGACTTCTACGGAGTAGCCGTTGAGGGCCGCGCTGTAGGTCCGGTCGATCCGCGCGCCGTACCGCTTGGCCACGGCCTTGCCGCTGGCGGCGGTGGAGCGGGCGGCGGAGTCGTTCAGGGTCACGATGTAGCTGCCGGAGACGGTGCCTTCGGCGCCGGCGTTCTCGATGACGCCCTGCGGGGCGAGCGGGGACGCGGAAGCGGGTAAGGCGAGTGCGGCTCCGAGGGCGAGGGCCAGTGTGGCGGTCGCTCCGATGCCGGTGATCCTCCGGCGGGTGTGACGCGTCGCAGACATCTGAGGGGTCCTCCTCATAGGTGGTGCGTTGCGGGGGGTGCGCGGCCGTCGGGCCTGTCGCCAGGGCATGGCTTTTAGTCATGCCCATGACAATCAATTCGGCCCAACGATGCGCCGCTGACGAAAGGTTGACCCACGGAGTCGCTCCACCACAAGAGGACAACGAACGCGTAACATCCGTGCCATACCTCAGCCATGAACGAGCAAAGGCTCACCGCACATGACGCACGCACTACCCGGCTACGTCTGTGCCGAAGACGGCACCCGCGCCGACGCGCGGACGGCCCCCTGGTGCTGCCCGGTGTGCGGTGGCCCCTGGGACCTGGACTTCACCCCCGACCCGGCCGCCGTGCTGGATCCCGCGGCCGGCCCGCACTCGCTCTGGCGCTACGGCTGCGCACTGCCGCTCACCGGGGCCTTCGCCGTCACGCTGGCGGAGGGGAACACCCCGCTCGTGCCGCTCGCGGAGCGGGTGCACGCCAAGCTCGACTTCCTGATGCCCACGCTGTCCTTCAAGGACCGCGGCGCGGTGATGCTCGCGGAACTGGCGCGCCGGCTGGGCCCGGAGCGGGTGGTGGCGGACAGCAGCGGCAACGCCGGGACGGCCTTCGCGGCCTACTGCGCGCGGGCCGGACTGGACTGCGAGGTCTTCGTGCCGGAGGGCACCTCGGCGAAGAAGACGGAGCAGATGCGCGCGCACGGCGCGACGGTGACGGTGGTGCCGGGCGGCCGCGAGGCCGCGGCGGTGGCGGCCCGCGAAGCGGCGGACCTGCCGGGGGTGTTCTACGCCAGTCACGTCTTCAACCCGTACTTCCTGCACGGCACCAAGACCTACGTCTACGAGATCTGGGAGGCGATGGGCGGCCACCTGCCCGAGGTGATCGTCGTCCCGGTCGGCAACGGCACCCTGCTGCTGGGGGCCGCGCTGGCGGTGGAGGAGCTGGCCCTGCGCGGGGTCCGCCCGCCGACGCTGATCGCCGTCCAGTCGGCGGCCGTCGCCCCGCTGGCCTCCGCCTTCCGCGCGGGCGCCGAGAACGCCGATCCCGTACCCCAACTCCCCACCCTGGCCGAGGGGATCGCCATCCCGGCGCCGCCGCGGGCCCGGCAGATCCTGGCGGCCGTCCGCAAGTCCGGCGGGACCTTCCTCACCGTCACCGACGACAGCGTCCGCGCGGCCCAGCTCGACCTGGCCCGGCGCGGCCTCTTCGTGGAACCCACCGCCGCGGCCTGCTGGGCCGCGGTCGGCCCCACGGCCCCCGACGACCCCCTCCAGGGCCGCACCGCTGTCGTCCCGCTGTGCGGCGCGGGCGCCAAGACGGGACTGGCGGCGCCGGCGGTCTGACCGGGGCTGCCGGGGGGCGACGGGGACGGCGCCGACGGGGACCCGGCGCGGCCGGCCCGACCGGAGCGGCCCGGTCCGGGGACCCCCCGATTGGTGTAGACGCCAAGGACATAGGCTCCGCGTCATGCGCACCCCAACGGCCCGTGTCTGGATCGCCCTCTCCCTCGTCTACGTCGTCTGGGGTTCGACCTACCTCGGCATCCGGATCGTCGTCGAGACCATGCCCCCGTTCCTCTCCGCCGGGGCCCGCTTCATCACCGCCGGCCTCCTCCTGGCCGGCCTCGTCGCCTGGCGCGACGGCCCGGCCGCCCTCAAGGCCACCGGCGCCCAGGTGCGCTCCGCCGTCCTGGTCGGGCTGCTGCTGGTGCTCGGCGGCAACGGCCTCGTCGTCCTCGCCGAGACCTCGATCCCCTCCGGGCTCGCCGCCCTCCTGGTGGCCGCCGTGCCGATGTGGCTGGTCGTCCTGCGCGCCGGCTCCGGCGACCGCCCCTCCCGTCGCACCGTGTCCGGGGTCCTGCTGGGACTCGGCGGACTCGCCGTCCTGACCAGCCCGGGGCTCGGCGGGGAGATCGCGCTCGGCGGGGTGCTCCTGGTGCTGGCCGGCTCGGTGTGCTGGTCGCTCGGCTCCTTCTCGGCGTCGAAGCTGACCCTGCCCGCGAACCCCTTCACCGGCAGCGCGTACCAGATGCTCGCGGGCGGGGCCGGCGGGATCCTCGTCGGCCTGTGCCGCGGCGAGCAGCACGGACTGGACCTGACCTCGTACTCCACCGCCTCCTGGCTGGCCCTCGGCTACCTCGTGCTGTTCGGCTCGCTCGTCGGTTTCACCGCGTACGTGTGGCTGCTGCGCGCGGCTCCGCTCTCGCTGGTGGCCACGTACGCCTACGTGAATCCGGTCGTGGCCGTCGCCCTGGGATGGCTCGTCCTCGACGAGGCCCTGACCTGGCCGATCCTGCTCGGTGGTGCGATCGTCGTGGCGGCGGTGTGCGTGATCGTGAGCACGGAGCGCCGCAGCTGAGGGGCGCGGGGCCTCGGTCCGCGACCGCGGTCCGCGGCCTCAGTCCGCGGCCTTCGCCGCCCGTTCGTACAGGGCCTTCGCCCGGTCGTCGAACAGCGCGGCCGTGGAGTCCACGTCCGTGTCCCCGCCGCTCAGCACCCCGATGAGCTGCCCCGGCCGCCCCGGCCCGCCCCGGTCGGCGATCCACGGGCTGCCGCTCGTCCCCGTCCAGAAGCCGGAGCAGTTGATGTAGAGCATGGCGGGGTCGTCCTCGTCGTGCCGGCTCTGCGTCGTACAGGCGACGGGCTTGTTCTCGGGGTTGTGCTCGGACTCCGGATAGCCGACGACGGTCACCTCCCGCTCGTAGCCGGAGGTCCAGACGGGCTTCGGTGCCTCCCGGCGGCCGACGACCTCCTGCAGGCTGCGCCCCTCCGCGTCCGGTTCGACGCTGAGGAAGGCGAAGTCGGCGGTGTCCTCGCCCCACTTGGTCCAGCGGTCGTCGACCTGGACGGAGCGCACCTTCCACAGCCCGAGGGGCTGCTGCCCCGAGCCCTCGCCCGAGAAGGCGGGGGCGAAGGAGAGCTCGCCGATGGCCAGGCCGTCGTGCGCAGCCTCGCCCGGCACGCCGTCCTCTCCGGCGGGGGCCACGCAGTGCGCGGCGGTGGCGACGACATTGCCCTGCGGGCTGTCGACGACGCTGGCCGTGCACCAGTGCTCGCCGTTCGCCATGAGGACGCCGACGGTGGGAAAGGGGAGCACCGCGCGGTCCTCGTAGCCGCCGGAGTCCTTGACGAAGACCACGGCGAGCAGCGCGGCGACGCCCGCGAGGGCGGCCGAGCCGATCCAGATCCCCTTGATGCCGGGGCTCACTGCGGGGCGGCGCTGCTCGCGCCGCCGCTCGGGGCCCCGCCGCTCGGGGCCGGCCGGGGCTTCGGGGTGGGGGCGGACATCACCTTGCTGATCCACTCCAGTGAGCCCTCCCTCATCCCGCGTACGTACGACTTTCCGTTGTGCTGACCATCCTGGATCACCTGCAGCCTGGTGTGCACGGCACCCTTGCCGTAGTCCCTCATGAACCCCTCGGCCGCCTCCCGGCCGGATTCGGCGGTGCCGATCTGGAAGTTCACGTAGACGTCCGGGCCGCCCGCCGCGATCAGCTTCGCGGCGAGCTTCCGGGGGTTGTTCTCGTCCATGGCCTGCGTGTTCCCCTTCCACAGCGGGGAGTCGGGGACGACGTCCACCCCGCTCGCGATGACCGCCTTGAAGCGTTCGGGGTACTTCAGGACGTGCTTGAGGGCTCCGAATCCGCCCGACGAGGAGCCCATGAAGGCCCATCCGTCGCGGGAGGTGAAGGTGCGGAAATTGGCCTTCGCGAAATCCGGGACGTCCTCGGCCATCCAGGTGCCCATCTTGGGCTGGCCGGGGATGTCGGAGCCGTCGAAGTGGTGCTTGGTGTCGGCGTTGATCACCGGCATGACCAGGATGAAGGGCAGGTTCTTTCCGGACTTCGCCCCGTCGCTGACGGCCTGCTGGAGGCCGAGGCCGGGGCCCGTCCCCCAGTAGTTCGTGGGGTAGCCGCGGCCGCCGGGCAGGGAGATCAGGACCGGGAAGGCGCTGTCTGCGTACGCCGGGTCGTCGTACTGCTTCGGCACCCACACCCACACGTCGCCCTTGAACCCGGACTTCTTGCCCGTCAGGGTGGTCTTGCCGATCTGGGTGCCGTCCGGCAGCCGGGAGGTCCGGA
The DNA here is from genome assembly GCF_026343255.1 of Streptomyces sp. NBC_00086. Taxonomy (NCBI): domain Bacteria; kingdom Bacillati; phylum Actinomycetota; class Actinomycetes; order Kitasatosporales; family Streptomycetaceae; genus Streptomyces; species Streptomyces sp. NBC_00086. Next base: position 2,864,014 of record NZ_JAPELZ010000001.1, read on the forward strand.
CGAAGGAGGCCTTCGGCCCGGTCGGCATGAGCACGCCGGGCGCGGCGTCGGGGGCGGTGGAGGCCGCCGCCCGCGGCTCCCCGAAGGAGACGGGATCGCCTATGTCCGTGAAGACGCGGTAGTGGTACGCGGCCGCCCCGCCGCCCGCCAGGAGGGTGAGGCCGAGACCGCCGCCGATCAGGATCCGGCGCAGTCGGCGCTTGGGGCGGCGGCCCCCGGTCCCGGCGCGGTCCCCGGTCCCGGTGTCGCGGTCCGCGGTCTCGGCGGCGCGGTCCGCGGTCTCGGCGGCGCGGTCCCCGGTGGCCGCGCCGGCGTCCTGGGCCGTGGCGACGGCGTCACCCTGCAGGTCTTGGTGCACGGATCGTTCCCGTTCCTTGTCCGGCGCCCTCTGGGAGCGTGGGGTGGACCGTTTGGTCCCCCTTACATCCATAACAGAGGTATGAACGACCGGATGGGTTGCCTGGGACGGGTGGACGTGGCGAGGGCCACGCGGGGGACGCCGGCCTACGACGGCCGCTCCCCCGCGCGGGTGCGTCCGATCGCGGTCAGCCCGCTTCGGGCTTCGGCCCCTTGAGCACCTTGCTGACCCACTCCAGCGAGCCTTCCTTCATGCCGCGCACGTAGTGCCAGCCGTTGTGCTCGCCGTTCTGGATGTCCCGGATGGTCATCTTGACCGGGCCCTTGGCGTACTTCTGCCGGAACTGCGTCATGCGCTCCTTGCCGCTCTCCTTGGTCCCGATCTGGAAGTTGATGTAGACGTCGGGGCCGCCCGTGTCGATCAGCTTCTGGGCGAGCTTCTCGGGGTTGTTCGCGTCCATCTCCGCCTGGTGGCCCTTCCAGAACGGGGAGTCGGGGACGATCTCGCCGCCGCTGGCGATCACGGCCTTGAACTTGTCCGGGTGCTGGAGGACCTGCTTCATGCCGACGAAGGCGCCGGAGGAGGAGCCCATGAAGGCCCAGCCGTCGCGGGACTTGTACGTACGGAAGTTGGCGCGGGTGAAGTCCGGGACGTCCTCGGCGATCCAGGTGCCCATCTTGGGCTTGCCGGGGATGTCGGAGCCGTCGTAGTAGTACTTCGGGTCCGGGTTGAGCACCGGCATGATCACGATGAACGGCAGGCTGGTACCGGCCTTGACGCCCTCGCTGATGGCCTTCTGGAGGCCGAGGCTGCGGTCGGCCCAGTAGTTGTTCGGGAAGCCGTTGCCGCCGGGGAGCGCGATGAGCACCGGGAAACCGCTCTTGGCGTACTTCGGGTCGCCGTACTCCTTCGGCGTCCACACCCAGACGTCGCCCTCGAAGCCGGACTTGGCGCCCTTGAGGCGGGTCTTGGCGATGATCGTGCCGTCGTCGAGCTTGGTGGTCTGCTTGAACGCGGAGGCCGGGCCGGTCGCGAACTGCACGTCCGGGTCGCCGCTCGGCGCGGGCGGGCTCGCGGGGACCTCGCCCGGGCTGCCCTGCGCCGCCCCGGGGTCGGCGGAGGGCGGGGTCTTGCCGAAGCTCACCGTGGAGCCGTTGCCGGAGAACCAGTCCAGCTTCCAGGCGGCGAAGCCACCGCCGCCGAGGAGGAGCACGAAGGCCATGGCCGCACCGGTCCACAGCACGCGGCGGGAACGGGAGCGGCGCGGGGGCTCGGGTATGTGCGGGGGCTCGGGTATGTGCGGGGGGACGTACGCCTCGTTGCCGTACGCCTCGTTGCCGTAGGCCTGGTTGCCGTACGCCTCGTTGCCGTACGCCTGGTGGCCATCGGGTCGGTACGGCTGGCCCTGCCGCTCCTGTTGGTACGACTGGTCCTGCCGGTACGGCGGGTACGGCGGGTGGGACTGGTACGGCTGGTCATCGGGCCGCGGGCGCTGCGGGTCCTGGTGCACGAACTTCGCTCCGAACGGTCATGACTGCCCCCCGGCGGGACAGAAGGGACTGGGCTCCCCCTAGTCCTGATGTGTGAATCCCCCGGAAAGTTCCAAATCAGCGCAAAATCATGATCCGAATCCCGGGCGCCTCACTTCAGTGCGTCGAGGACCCCCGCGCACCGCCCGAGCAGTGCGATCAGCAGCTCCCGCTCCTCGCCGCTGAACTCGGCGGCGAGCGCCCGCTCCACCGCCACCGCCCCCGCGTCGGCCAGCTCCATCACGGAGCGCCCCTCCTCGGTGAGCCGGGTCTCCAGGACGTTGCGGTGCAGCTCGTGCGGGGTCCGCTCGATGAGGCCGCGCTCCGAGAGGTTCTTCAGCACGGTGTTCATGGTCGGCGGCGTCACCCCGCACAGGCGGGCGAGCGAGGCGGCGGAGATCCCGGGCTTCTCGGCGAGCCAGAGCAGGGCGGCGTACTGCGGAACCGTTACTGCGGCCGGCTTCACCGCCGTGTTCTTGGCCCCGAGGAGCGCCTGCTCGGCGCGCTTGATGTGGGAGCCGATGCGCTCCTCGGCGGGCATGGAAGTCATCCCCGCATCATAAAGCCCTTGCATGCATTAGAGCTCTAACTTAGATTCGTGCACATCCAGAGAGAAGAGGACGTCCGATGGCGAAGAAGTTCCTGCCCGCCACCCTGCTCACCCTGACCGCCGCCCTCACCCTCGGCGCGGCCCCCGCCGCCACGGCCTCGGGCGGCGGAGCCCCGGACGGCGCGGGCTCGCGTACCCGGATCGACACGGCCTTCACCCTGCCCGGCGAGCAGGTCTTCCCGGAGGGCATAGCCGCCGACCCCCGCACCGGCACGGTCTACGTCGGCTCCTACAAGGACGGCACCGTCTACCGGGCCCGCTCCGGCGGACGCGCGGCGGAGGTCTTCCTGCCGCCGGGCACCGACGGGCGCCACACCGCGAACGGACTGCGGGTCGACGGGCACGGCCGGCTCTGGGTGACCGACTCCACCTCGGGCGTCTGCGTCTACGACACCCGCTCGGGGGCCCGTACGGCCCGCTTCGAGATACCCGGGAGCGGGCCGCGCTTCCTCAACGACCTGGCCGTGACCCCGGACGGCACCGCTTACCTCACCGACAGCGTCCGCGCGGTGGTCTACCGGGTCACCCCGGAGCAACTGGCCTCAGGATCCGGCCCCTTGCAGGTGGCGTACGACCTGAGCGGGCGGCTCACCCCCTCCCCGGCGGGCAGCTTCAGCCTCAACGGCATCACCGCGGACCCGGCCGGGCGGTTCCTGCTCACCGTCGACATGACGGCCGGGGACCTGTACCGCATCGACCCGGCCTCCGGCGCGGTCTCCCGCGTGACGCTGACCGGCGGCGATCTGAAGACCGCCGACGGGCTCGACCTCGCACCCGGCGGGGTGCTGCGCGCGGCCCAGAACACGCGGAACGCCCTGAGCCGCTGGCAGGTGTCGGCCGACGGCACCCGGGCCCGCCTGGTCCGCACCGTCACGGATCCCTCGCTCCAGATCCCGACCACGCTGGTCCGGGTGCCGGGGCGGACCCTGGTGGTGCGGTCCCAGTTCGACAAGGACGGCGGGGTGCTGCCCTCCACGGGCGCGCCGACCGGGTTCACGGTCGCCTCGGTCCGCGGGTTCTGACCCGCGGGTCCGGCGGGTCCCGCCGGCGGGATCCGTCAGCCCCGCAGGTAGGCCAGGACGGCGAGGACCCGGCGGTGGGACTCCTGCGCGGGGGGCAGGTCGAGCTTCATCAGGATGTTCCCGATGTGCTTGCCGACCGCCGCCTCGGAGACGGTGAGCCGGCGGGACACCTCGGCGTTGGAATGCCCCTCGGCCACCAGGGCGAGGACCTCCCGCTCGCGGGCCGTCAGCCGCTCCAGGGGGTCGCGCCGGCGGCTGATGAGCCGGCGCACCACCTCGGGATCGACCACGGTCCCGCCGGCCGCCACCCGCGCGACCGCGTCGAGGAACTCCTCCACCTGCCCGACGCGGTCCTTGAGCAGGTACCCGACGGCCGTCCCGTCGCCGGAGTCGAGCAACTCGGTTGCGTACGAGCGCTGCACGTACTGGGAGAGGACCAGGACGGGCAGGTCCGGGCGGGTCTCGCGCAGCCGCACGGCCGCCCGGAGCCCCTCGTCGGTGTGGTCCGGGGGCATCCGCACGTCGGTGACGACGATGTCCGGCCGGTGCTCGGCGACGGCCGCTTCGAGCGCGGCGGCGTCGCCCACGGCCGCCACCGTGCGGTGCCCGAAGCGGGCGAGCAGCCCGACGAGGCCCTCGCGCAGCAGCACGGAGTCCTCGGCGAGGACCACGCGCAGGGGCGGCCGGGAGGCTCCGGCGGGGGTGGCCTCCCTCGCCGGGTTCACGCCGCCCCCTGGGTATTCGGCGTCTTCGCCGTCTTCGGTGCCTTCGGTGCCTTCGGAACGCAAGGGATCTCCACACGCAGCAGGGTCGGACCTCCGGGAGGACTGGTCAGGGTCAGTCTGCCGTCCACGACGGACACCCGGTCGGCGAGCCCCGTGAGCCCGCTCCCCCGTCCGGCGTCCGCGCCGCCCCGGCCGTCGTCGGCCACCTCCAGCGCGAGGCGGGTTCCGTCGTGTCGGCCGGTGACGGTGATCCGGCCCGCCCCGCTGTGCTTGGCCGCGTTGGCCAGGGCCTCGCTGACGAAGAAGTACCCGGCGGACTCGGCCTGTTCGGGCAGCCGGCCGGGGAGGTCGACGTCGGTGTCGACGGGGATCGGCGAGCGGTCGGCGAGGTCGGCGACGGCGTCGGGCAGGCCCCGGTCGGTGAGCACCTGAGGGTGGATGCCGTGGACGAGCTCGCGCAGCGAGGTCAGCGCCTGCCCCGCCTCGGCGTGCGCGGCGGCCAGTTGCCCGGCGAGCGCACTGCCCGGCGGGGCGTCCAGCCGGGCCAGGCCCAGGGTCATGGACAGGGCGACGAGCCGCTGCTGCGCGCCGTCGTGCAGGTCCCGTTCGATACGCCGCCGCTCGGCGTCGAAGGCGGCCGCCAGCCGGGCCCGGGAGCTGGTCAACTCCGTTACCTGAACGGCCAGATCGCCCTGTGCCGGGCCGAGCATCAGCCGGGCCAGGGCCGCGCGGGCCGCTGCCGCCGCGCCGAGCCCGTAGAGGAGGAGCGGGAGGAGCAGCAGGCCGGCGGCGGCGCACAGCAGGGCCTGGGGGTAGCCGGTGATGCCGTGGATCTTGAGCGGGTTGACCCGTTCCCCGTCGAGGGCGAGCAGGACGGGGGTCGCGAGGAGGTCGACCGGCAGCAGGAGCGCACCGACGGCCAGCAGTTCCAGCGGCCACAGCAGGGTGGCGGCGAGCACCGCGTAGCCGAGCTCCCGCCAGGTCGCCTGCTCGCGGAAGCGGGTGCGGGCCCACGCCGCGAGCCCCGTACGGTCCGGATCGCGGTGCGGGTCGGGCAGCGGCGCGGAGCCGGGGTCGAGCAGCCGCAGCCGGCGGCGCTCGACGGCCGCGAAGGGTACGCCGGCCAGCGCGAGGGCGCCGAGCAGCGGAAGCCCCACCAGGACGACGGCGAGCGCCGTCCCGCAGACGGCGAGCAGCGTCAGCAGGGTCAGCGCGAGGGCTCCGGTGACGGCGCCGCCGAGCAGATAGCCGACGGCGCGCCAGGGCCGGGCGGAGCGCAGGTAGCGGCCCGGGAACGGGACGGGGAAGTTGGGCGGCATGGGTTCACGGTAGGCGGCGAGCGCGGGCGGCGCGGTAGGGCTGGCCATACCTTCGGGACTCGCCCCTGCCCCGCTGACCGGGGGCCGTGCGGCCGGTTGGCTGGGGACCATGCTGAAGATCGCGTTGAAGTCGCTGCGGCGGCGCTGGACGACACAGGTGGGAACCTTCGTGGCGGTGGCCCTGGGGGTCGCGCTGATGACGGTCATGGGACTGGGGCTCGCCGCGTCGGCGGCGCTGCCGGCGGGGGCCGAGGTGGTGGGCCTCAACTCGATGCTGGGCACCGCCGGCGGGGTGAGCTCCTTCGTGGCGGCCTTCGTGGTGGCGTCGACCTTCTCGTACGCCGTGGCCGCGCGGCGCCGCGAGCTGGGGCTGCTGCGGCTGAGCGGGTCGACGCCGGGGCAGCTGCGGCGCCTGGTGATGACGGAGGCGGCGGCCGTCGGGCTGGCCGGATCCGCGGCCGGGCTCGCCCTGGGCCGGGAGGGTGCCCCGCTGATGGCCCGCTGGACGGTGGCGCAGGGGCTGGCGCCCGCCGGGTACGCGATCGGGGATCAGACCTGGCCGCTGCACGCGGCGTTCTGGACGGGACTGCTGGTCGCGCTGTCGGGTGCGTACGCCGCTTCCCGGCGGGCGGGCCGGGTCGGTCCGCTGGAGGCGCTGCGCGAGGCCGTGACCGACGAGCGGCCCATGACCCCGGGCCGCTGGGTGGCCGGGGGCGGGCTGCTGCTGTGCGCGGTCGCCTTCGTGGGGTGGCGGCTCGGGTCGGACCCGGGCGCGCTGCTCAAGCGCAAGACGTACACCGTGCAGCCGATGCTGCTGATCTCCGCGTGCGGGCTCCTGGCGCCCGTGCTCGTACGGCCCGTCGTACGGCTGCTGATGTGGCTTCCGGCCCGGCTGACCTCCTACGCGGGCCGGCTGGTGCGGGCGAACGCGTCCGCCGGGATCCGCCGGACGGCCGCGGTGGCGGCCCCGGTGCTGGTGATGGTCGCGCTGACCGGATCGCTGCTGGGCTCGGCCTGGACCCTGAAGGAGGCCAAGGCCGCTGAGGCCGGTGCCCGGACCGGCGCGGACTACGTACTGACCGGAGGGCGGCTGCCGGACTCGGCGGGATTCTCCGGAGTCCCGGGGGCGAGCGCCCTCGCGGTGGCCGATACCCGGCTGACGGTGCTGGAGGAGGGGTTCGTGAAGGTGCCGACGGAGGCCTTCGCGGTCGATCCGGCGGCGCTGGCGGAGGTCTCCCGGCTGCCGGTGGTGGCGGGCTCGGTCGCGGACCTGGACGACGGCGGCATCATCGTCACGCAGGAGTGGTGGCAGCACCGGGTCGGGGACTTCGTACCGCTGTGGCTGGCGGACGGCACCGCGGTCCGGCTGCGGATCGTGGCCGTGATGCGGACGGGCACCGGCGACAACGGGGCCTACGTGACCCCGCGCAACGCGCCCGGCGCCGAGGTCTCGCGCATCGAGGTCAAGGTCCCCGCGTCCGCGTCCGCGTCCGCGGCCGCGTCGGTCCGCGGGGCGGCGGCCCGGTACGGGGCCACGGCCCACACCAAGGAGGAGTGGCTGGCGGCGACGCACCCGCGCATCAACCGCTTCACGGTGCTCGGCTACGTCCTGGTCCTGGGCATCGCCCTGCTCTACACGGCGATCGCGCTGGCCAACACCCTGCTGATGGCCACCTCCGACCGGGGCGGCGACCTGCGCCTGCTCCGGCTGGCCGGGGCCACCCGCGGCCAGGTGCTCGCCGTGACGACGGCCGAATCCCTGCTGGCCGCCGGGGTCGGCGCCCTCCTGGGGACGGCGGTGACCGCGGTCAACCTGGCGGGCATGCGCGCCGCCCTCGCGGTCCTCGGGGTCGACTCGCCGGTGGTCGTGCCCTGGCTGGCGATGGGCGCGGTCGCCGGTGTCTGCGCCGCGCTCTCGGTCTTGTGCACGCTGCTGCCGGCGGCCCGCGCCCTGCGCCGCCGGGCGGGGCGGCGCAGGGTGCGGGCGGGTGAAGTGCCCGCCATCGCGGCCGGGTTGACCTCGGGCTGAGGTACCGGAGATACCCGGATCAGTCCAGGGTCGGGGCCTGGCGCAGGATCTCGACCTCGAGGCGCTGGAGCGCGGGGCTCGACGAGATGCCCAGGTCCTCGGCCATGCGCCGCTGGTGCATCCGCAGCACCGAGAGCGCATCGGCCTGCCGCCCGGCCCGGTACAGGGCCAGGCTGAAGAGTTCGCAGCCGTATTCGCGGAGCGGATGGGCCTGGGTGAAGCCCGCCAGTTCCGAGACGGCCACTTCGTGGGCGCCCACGGCGATCAGGGCCGCGCAGCGACCCTCGACCACCGAGAGCCGCAGCTCTTCCAGGCGTACGACCTCGGGCGACACGTGGGTGGCGTCGGAGACTTCCGCGTACGCCTCCCCCCGCCACAGGGCCAGCCCGGCCTCGAACTCTTCGAGGGCCCGCTGCGGGTCGCACCGGTCCAGTGCCTGCCAGCCGGCGGTCGCGCATGTGCCGAACCGGTGGGCGTCTACGTCGACGGCACTGCTGTCGAGTAAGTAGCCGCGCCCCCGGGTGCGCAGTACCTTCGCGGGCTTGCGCGGCGCGCGGTCGGGCTCCAGCACCCGACGGAGGTTGGCGATGTAGGCGTGCAGCGAGGAGATCGCCGACTGGGGCGGCTGTCCGTCCCACAGCGCTTCCACCAGCACGTCGACCGACACGGGCTGGCCCACCTGGCTGACCAGCAAGGTGAGCGCCGCGCGCTGCTTGGTCGCCCCGAGGTCGACGTACCGGCCTCCGATGGTGGCCTCGATCGGACCCAGCACCCGGAACTCCACCTTGGTCGGGGTTGCGTCCCTGGTCTCCTCGGGGTCCTCCTGCGCCCACCGGACCCCGCCGTGCGGCCGTGGTGCGGGCGACCGGGGCGCGACGGCGTGCGCACCGGTCCGCTCGCGCGCCATCTCGAAGACGGCGGCCGGGGGCGGGGACTGGAGATCGAGCTCCAGTGCCATCGTGAAGTACATCTTCAGGGTCTCGTTGGCCTGCCGGAGTTCGCGTACTTCCCGCTCCAGCTCGGCGACGCTCCGGGTGCTCCTGCTACTGCCTCCCAAACGCTGTCCGACGACAATGTCCGTACCGCGTCTACCGCCGCCCCTGAGGTCTGCGGTCAACACACCGAAATCAATTTCTTCGTTCACTGCCTCTGTACTCATCAAGCTCCCCCGAAAGATGCGTACGTCCCGGCCTGAGCCGGATGACGAGTGTCGTCACCTCTGCACGAGGAAGGATCCAGCATCCCGATCAAGAATGACAACCCCCGTTGAAAATCTCGTGAGTTGAACATTGGCCAGCCGGATCCCGTATGCCCGGGGAAGTAGATCCGGGCAGCGTTCGCAATCCACCGGGCCCTCGTGCGGTGGCGTTCCGCCCGTCAGTGATCATGCCGGGAGCGCCGGGGTGGGGCCCAATCCGCTTCCCCTCCGTCCGGCGCTCCGCAAAAGAGCCGTCGACTACCGCGCGAAGATCAAAGTGGTCGGCGAAGGCGTGCTCTGGAAGGTGATTTCCCCGAAGCCGGCCTTGGTGAGCCAGTCGTGGTAATCGGCTCGGCGCCAGGTGCCCCCGTGCCTGCTCTTGAGCAGCATTTCCGAGGCGAAGGTCAGCGCGAAGGGAGGGCCGCTGCGGTCGTCCTCGACGATGTAGTCGGAGATGATCAGCGTGCCGCCGGGCTTCAGGGCACTGCGGGCTTTGGCGAAGATCGCGATGTTGTCCTCCGGCCCCTCCTGATGGGCGATGTTGGAGTACATCACGATGTCGTGCGCCGAGTCTCCGAAGCCGGTGGTGTGGAAGTCCCCGTCGATGTAACTGACGCGGTCGCCCACGCCCCGTTCGGCGAGCAGGCGGCGGGCGATCGAGTTGATCGGCTCCCAGTCGAGCTGGGTCGAGCGCGCCTCGGGGTTCAATTCCAGCCAGATGCCCGAGCAGATGCCCGATCCGCCGCCGATGTCGAGGATCGAGATCTCCCCGGCCTCCGACAGCCGCAGCGTCTCTGCGGCGATCTTCGCGACCGGAACGGACTGCGCGGCGATGGCCTGGACGAGGTTCTCCCAGTGCGGGTTGTCGGCCACCTCCACGACCGCGTCCGCCAGCGGGCCGCCGGCGCGGACCACCTCGGGCAGCACCGCAAGGCTGCCCATGTGGGCCATCTTCAGCTTGGCGAACCCGCTCAGCGATTCGGCCCGTCCCTCCACCAGGAAGGCGGACGCCTCGATGGTGTTGCGGTAGCCGTTCCCGTCCACCTCGACCAGGCCGATGCTGACCAGACCGTCGAGGAGGGCCTGCGCGCCGCGCTCGGATATCCCGGCCCGTTCGGCCAGTCGGGCGGCGGAGCCGGCGCCGTCCTCCAGGTGCGTGAACAGGGAGTGGTGCGCCGCCGTACCGAGGATGCCGGTCGCCCAGTACCCCGTGATGAGCCGCATGATCCGATCCGACGTCGGCTTGCTGTCCGTCATGCCGTCCCCACCATGCTTCCCGAGAGCTGACGCGGCACCGACAGGGCGGCCGGCTTCGCTTCCGTGTGCTGCGGGGCAGCCGGAACCCAGCTCCCCAGGACCATTTCGGCGGTGATTCCGGGCCCGAATCCGGCGATCACACCGGTGGATCCCGTCGTCAGGCGCTCGGCTTCCTCGAACTGCCGGCGAAGGGCGTCGAAGACGACCGCGCTGGCGATGTTCCCGTATTCGGTCAGCGTGGACCAGCTGTGACGGAAGACCGTCCGGTCCACGCCCAGGAACTTGGCGAGGTCGTCCAGAATGCGGGGGCCGCCGGCGTGGATGATGTAGAAATCCAGATCGCCGATGTCCCAGCCGTGGAGCGTGGCCAGATCGCCCAGCACCGGAGCGATCGGTTCCATCGTCCCGGGAACTCGGCGGTCGAGCTGGAAGTGGAATCCGGTGTCGCGGACGGAGTACGAGATCCAGTCCTCGGTGTTCGGAATGAGGTAGGAGGCGTTGCGCTCCAGCAGAACGCCGGCGCCGCCGCTGCCCCGCACCACCGCGGCCGCGACCGCGTCGCCGAACAGCCCGTCCGACAGGAGTGAGCCGACGTCGTCGGCATCGGGCTGGTAGCACAGCGAGCACAGCTCACAGGAGACGATCAGGACGTTGCTCTCGGGGTGTGCCACGCAGAAGTCGTGGGCGCGGTTGATGGCCGCGCCGCCCGCCGCGCAGCCGAGCTGCGCGATGGGGAGCTGCCGGGTGTCGTAGCGGAATCCCATCTCGTTGATCAGCCATGCCGTGAGCGAGGGCATCATGAACCCGGTGCACGAGACGTAGATGATCGCGTCGATGTCCGTCGCCATCAGACCCGCGTTCTCCAGGGCCTTCTCTATGACTTCCGGGCACCGCTTCTTCGATTCCAGCTCGTAGATGCGGTTGCGTTCCTGGAATCCTGGGTGGCGCAGCGTCTTTTCGATCGGCTGGACCAGGTGCCGCTTTCGCACCCCCGTGTTCTCTATCAGTCGAAGGGCCAGCGGAAGCTGCGGCTTGCCCGCGTGCGCTTCCCTGGCGAATGCCAGAGTGTCTTCCATCGTGATGATGTGTTCCGGCACGCTCACCGAAGGCTTACATAGAATTGGCATACCTGGCATCTATCTCTCTGACGTAGAGAATTTCTGCTGCCCTCACAGCGTGTACGTTCCCCAACATCGCGTATGGCGCTTGCTGCTGGCTTGGCGGCGACTTGCCGTTCACCGGGGCCTTTCGGCGTGCGGATTGAGGCGGATCGGCCCGTAAGCACTTTGGCCGAAACCCGTCGCCCCGACCCCGGAAACGACGGAGCCCCGGCCGGGGACGGCGACCCCTGAGGTCGTCCGCCCCCGGCCGGGGCTTCCTCGCGCCGCCGGGTGGACCCGGCGGCGCCCCGCCTACCGCGCCCGCGCGTGCGGGGTTCCGTCCGGGCCGGCCAACTCCTGGTCCACCAGGGCCGGTGCGGCGCCGGTGTAGCCCTCCGGGTCCAGCAGCCGGCCGATCTGGGCATCCGTCAGGTGCCGCTTCACCTTGGGCAGGGCGCCCAGGATGTCGGCCAGTGAGCCTCCGGTGCGGTCCGCCTCGGCGGATGCCCGGGTCAGCAGTTCCTTGGCCTCGGCCTTGCCGAGCCGGGGTGCCAGCACGGCGGACATCCGCTCCGAGACCACTTGGCTTCCCGTCAGCATCAGGTTCTCCCGCATCCGTTCGGGCCGTACGACCAGCCCCTCGGTCAGTTCCACGGCGGTGTGCGCGGCGCCGCCGGCCAGCCGCAGGCACTCGCGCAGCAGCTGCCACTCGGCGTGCCACACGCCGGCCGAGCGCTCGTCCTCACAGACCAGACACTGCGTCACCCCGGCCGCCAGCAGGGGCACTTGGAGTGCGGCACTGCGGATGAGGGTGGCCAGTACGGGATTGCGCTTGTGCGGCATCGCCGAGGACGCGCCGCGCCCTTCCACCGCGGGCTCGGAGACCTCTCCGACCTCGGTCCGGGTCAGCGACTGCACGTCCACGGCGATCTTGCCCAGGGCTCCCGTGACGAAGGCCAGGGCGCCGGCGAGGTCGGCCATCGGGGTGCGCAGCGCGTGCCACGGCAGCGGCGGGCGGGCCAGGCCGGTCTCGGTGGCGTAGGCGTCCAGGAGGCGATCCACGTAATCGTGCCCCGCTCCGGGCTCGGTGGACTCCTGCGGGGCGGACTCCTGTAGGGCGGACTCCTGCGGGGCGAACTCCAGGTATCCGGCGAGGGTGCCGGCGGCCCCGCCCAGCGATACCGGCAGGCCTCCGTCGAGTACGGCTGCCACCCGGTCCCGGGCGTCCAGCAGGAGCCTGCGCCAGCCGGCCGCCTTCAGGCCGAAGGTGGTGGGTACGGCGTGCAGGGCGAGGGTGCGGCCGGCCATGGCGGTGTCGCGGTGCCGGGCCGCGAGGGCCGCGAGGGCTTCGGCGGACCGCTCCAGGTCCGCGCGGATCAGCCGCAGCGTGCGGTCGGCGACCAGCATGGCGCCGGTGTCGAAGACGTCCTGGCTGGTGGAGCCGTGGTGGACGAACTCGGCGGCTCGCGGGGACTCGGCGGCGACCAGCCGGGTGAGTTCCCGGACCAGTCCCACCACCGGGTTCGCGGTCTCGCGCGCGACCAGCGCGAGTGCGCGCACGTCCAGCAGTTCGGCCCGCGCCACGCGGGTGATGACCGCGGCCGCCTCGGCGGGCACGCTGCCGGTCTTGGCCTGGGCGCGGGCGAGGGCCGCCTCCGCGTCGAGCATGGCCTGCAGCCAGGCCAGGTCGGAGGTGACGGCCTCGGCGGGCGTACCGGCCCTGACTGGGGAGAGCAGCCCGGCGTCGGGTCCGTACCCGGCCGGGTCCCGCGCCGTGCCCGGCGCGCTCGCGGTGGGGTCTGCGCTCATGCGTTCACCTCGATGTGGTCGGTGGGCGAGTGCCGGTACCGTCCGGGCGGACCGGCTGTCCGAGGGGCGACGGGCAGGGCGAGCACGGCGCAGGCGATGGCGTCCGCGTCGCCGAGCGTCATGGAGTTGACCCCGGGGCGGCTCCCGGCGGCGGTCACCCAGTGCACCGCCTCGGTGGGCACCCCGTAGGCGAACCGGCGCGGGTGGGCCCGGCCGCCGGCGTCGACGAGCCGGTAGGGGCGCTCGGTCACGGCCAGGCCCTTGGTCTCGTACGCGATCCCGCAGGCGCCCTCGATGCGGTGGCGGGCGGCCTGCCCGCTCTCCAGCAGGTCCCGCAGCAGCGGTTCCGCCGTGCGCGGCAGGTCGGGCTCCGGGAGCCGGGCCTCGACGAGGGCCGTGGCCGCCACCGGGGCGCCGGGAACCACGTCGGAGGTGACCGTGAAGACGGCCTCGCGGTCGTCCGCGGCCGGGGCGTGCAGCCGTACGCCGGGTCCGAGGACCTCCACGACTCCCGCCTCGATCAGCGCGATCAGTTCCTCGATGCGCGAGGCGGGCGGCCCGATGGAGAGGAACGCGTTGAGCGGGGTGTACCAGCTCTGGAGGTCGTCCCGGTAGGAGGCGCCCTCCAGCTTTCCGTGATCGACGGCCAGGCGTATCTCGTTGCGCAGGTCGCGCAGCACGTCCAGGGCGGACTTCAGCGGGCCGTGGACGTTTCCGGCCCTGGCCTGGCGCACGTCCTCGGCCAGGTGCGCGAGGAGCCAGGCCCGGTGGTCGGCGCGGCCTCGCAGGACGTGGTCGCGGTAGGGCCGGGCGAGCCTCTCCCAGTCCCAGCGGTCGTGCGGGGCGATGCCGGCGGAGTCCAGCAGCCGGCCCTCGGACGCGGGGTCCGGCGCGGCCAGGTAGTGCTCGACGAAGGATGCGCGCTGCCGCTCCCGCCCCCGGGCCGCGAGCAGGGCGCCGTAGTAGACGCCCTCGACCTCCTTGGCGATCAGCGGCCACAGGTCGGTGAGGAAGTGCAGCCGCTCGCCGTCCTGCGCTCGCCGGTGCAGCCGGTCGATGGCCCGGGGCGTGAGCAGCCGTGGCTCGTGGCGCTCGTACGGGCCCTTCTGGTTCTCGCCGCGCGCGTGGTACGGGACGCCGCGCCGGGAGCCGGCGACGATGTTCGGCTCCCGGCCCGAGGGCAGGTAGCGCAGGGCGCCGCCCTCGCGGGCGAAGGTGCCGCCGCGGCCCTCGGTGAGCAGCGCGAGCACGTCGAAGCAGTTCAGTCCGAGGCCGCGGACGAAGACCGTCTCGCCGGGCGCCACCACGGAGAAGTCCACGTCGGCCGGGTTCGAGGGACCGATGTACGTCAGCCCGTGCGCGGCGGCGGCCCGCGCGAGCGCGCTCTCGCCGCGGGTGGGCCGGGCGGGCACGTGGCCCAGGGAGAGGACCACGGCGTCCAGGCCGGTGAGCCGTGTGCCGTCCGCCAGCTCCAGGGTCTGCGGGCCGCCGTGACCGGCCTCGTCGGTCAGGGCCACGGCGCGGGTGCGGTGCTCGACGATGGTGACGTGCCCGGGCGCGGCCTCGGTCACCGCGCGGAAGGCGTCCTCCAGGTAGGCGCCGTAGAAGGCGCGGGTGGGGTAGTCGTCGGGGCCCAGCCGGCGGGCCTCGGCCAGCGCCTCGGCGGGCAACCGGTCGCGTACCGCGGGCTCTTCGGCGTCGCGGGCGAGGGCGGCCGCCCACTCGTACAGGCTGGGGCCCTCCTCGACGGGGCCGTCCATCAGCACGCTGTGGTCGGTGTAGACGGTGACCTGCGAGGCCACGGTGTTCATCAGCAGCTGGCGCGGCTGCTCGGTGCGCCACACCCTGCCGGGGCCCGGTGCGTGCGGCTCGACGACGTGCACGGTCACCGCTCGGTGGGACGGGGATTTGCGCTCGTTGGCACAGAGCCGCTCCAGGACCGCGAATCCGCGCGGCCCCGCGCCGACAAGGGAGACCGTAAGCACCAACACTCCTCACACACAGGTTCCGGCTCGGTCAGGGACGTACGGGGGCGGGCGCGGGCGTGGAAGTGGGGACGCGCTTCGCGGGACGGCGCGGCAGCAGCCGAGTCCTGCTGCCGCGCCGGGGGTTCAGCGGCCGCGCGCGTGGGTGCGCAGCTCGGTCCGCAGGACGCTGACGACCCGCTCGACCTGCGCCTCGGTCAGCTCGGCGTGCATCGGGATGGCCAGGTTGCGCTGGAAGAGGTCGGCCGAGACCGGGCAGCGGCGCTTGGACTGGTACACCGGCTGCACGTGGGTCGCCCACGTGCCGTGTCCGCAGCCGATGTCCTGGGCGCGCAGTGCGGCGGCGAGGCCGGCGCGGTCCACGCGCGGGTCCAGGGTCACCATGTAGGACTGCCAGGCGTGGGTGCGGTCCTCGGGGACGTGGGGCAGCGTCAGGAGCTCTTCCTGAGCGAGGAGTTCGCCGTACCGGGCGGCGACGGCGCTCCGGCGGACCAGCAGTTCGTCGATGCGGCCCATCTGCACCCGCAGGATCGCGGCGGCGATGTCCGACATCTTGTAGTTGTAGCCGATGTCGGTGAACTCGGGGATCGGCAGGCCGACGACCTGCGACTGGTCGAAGATGCTGCCGATGCCGAAGGAGGACCGCAGTCGCGCGTCCTGCCCGATCACGGGATCGGCGGAGAGCAGCGCGCCGCCCTCGCCGCTGGTGGCTCCCTTGCGTCCGTGGAAGGACAGGCAGGCCACCGGTGCCAGGGTGCCGGCCTGGCGCCCCTGGTAGGTGGCGCCGACCGAGCAGGCGGCGTCCTCGACCACGAACAGTCCGTGGCGGTCGGCGATCGCGTTCAGCTCGGCGTAGTCGGCGGGCAGGCCGACCGTGTCCACCGCGATGATGCCGACGGTCCGCGGCCCGATCAGGCTCTCCACCGCCTGCGGGTCCACGGTGCCGGTGTCGGCGCGCACGTCGGCGAAGACGGGGACGGCGTCGACGTAGCGCACCGCGTGGGCGGGGGCCGGGAAGGTGTAGTCGGCGACGATCACCTCGTCGCCGGGTTCGACGCCGAGGGCGAGCATCGCCAGGTGGAGGGCCGCGCCGCAGTTGCTGAGCGAGACGGCGTCGCCCACCCCGTAGCGCTCGACGAGCTGGGCCTCCAGCGCCTTGCCCTGCGGGCCCTGGCCGGCCGGCCAGCCCGAGGAGAACACCTCGGCCACGGCGGCCAGTTCCTTCTCTCCCAGACTCGCGTGAACGAGGGGAATCCTGTCCATGGTGGTCACCTCTCGTTACGCCGTGCGGTCGGTCGCGGACCGAAGATTCGCAAGGGCGGGCGGTTCGAAACGCAGGGGCGTGATCTGGTTGACGTCATAGCGTTCGCGCATCAGCCGGACGGCCTCGGCGTCCACCGAGGGGCCGGCGGAGAAGATCTCGACGATCTCGTCGAAATAGTGCTCGTGATCGGGTGAGGGATAGCTCTGGAAGAGCATCCGCGCCGGTTCGTCCGAGGCATTGCGAAAGGCGTGCGGGGTGCCCGGGGGGACGAACATGCAGCTGCCGGCGGTCGCGCGGACGGCCTTGTCCCCGGCGGTGGATTCCCAGGTGCGCCACGTGTCCGTCGTGCGTTCGGCGGGCTCGAACGCCAGAAGTTCCAACTCCCCTTCCAGGACGTAGAAGAACTCCTGCGACTTGGTGTGGGTGTGCGCGCCGACGTCGAATCCCGGCGGCACGATCACTTCGAAGACCGAGAAGGAAGAGCCGTCCGCCGCGGTGACCTTGAAGGTCACGTCCTGTGCCTTCGTGACCAGCTTTCGCCCCTGGCCGGGTGGAACAATTAGCCCGCTCATGTGATTGGTTTCCTCGTAGTCGCTGCGAATTCCCGCTCGAACGCGAGCGGCCCGACGGCCTCTGGCGCGGGCCGGCCGGGTACGCCGAGGCCCGCCCGCTTCAAGCCGGTTGACTGGAGGGGGCAGAGGTTCCTCCCCCGTCCCCCGCGAGGGCCGCGCCGCGCGCCGGACGGACGGAATTGCGTGCGGTGCGGTGCGAAGACATTCAGGAGGAACGGCCCGACCCGTCTGACGGCTTTGAGCCGCCCCCTCTGTTTACTGACCTCGGAACTCCTGCTTCCGGAGCTCCGATCAATGGGTTGCACGAAGAGGATCACCGAGTCGGGAGGGATTAGTCAAGGACTTCCTTCCGCCCGCCTAGAATTCCCCAAGTCGAATGAACACACGGCAACTCGCCTGCCGAATTAGATCCCCCGCAGTGAGCGTCGGCGGCTTTCGGTCAGGCCGTCCGAACAAGTCCTGCCGAGCAGCCGACCGGCCCGGCACGGCCCGGCACGGCCAAGTCCGGGAGCCCACCACGCATTACAGCCGATGGCCCGCGCCCGCGCCAACCTTCGACTTGGCCGCGACTATTTTGCGGATTGGTATCGGCTTGCCTCCAAGCCAATACCAATCCGCCCCTCAGTCCCCGGCAAGCCATTTGACCGAAGATGACCGTCGCAGCTCGGAAAGCCCGAAATCCTGCGGCCTGAATTCATTGGTTCCCGGTGGCCGGATCGGCGGCCTGCTCCGCGCCGGGCCCCGGGGCGTCCCTTTCGGACCGTGCCGGGTCCGCGCGCGCCGGCGCAACCACACCGAAGTGACTGCCAAGGAGAACGTCGTGATCAAACTTCCCGCGGAACCCGACCGGCCGACGCCGCAGGCCCCCACCGGGAGCGCGGACGTGGACCGTGACGCCTGCGACAAGCTGCTGGCCCGGGTCGGCGCCCTGATCGATGACCTCCTGAGGGCCGAGACCGAGCGCTGGGGGGCCGTCGACGCCCGTGTGGCGGTGCCGGTCGAGGCGGTCGCGGACATCGTCGGGGCGGGCGGGAAGCGGCTGCGCCCCGCCTTCTGCGTGAGCGGCTACCTGGCGGCCGGCGGTACGGCAGACGCCGAAGCCACGGAGACGGTCGTCGCGGCGGCGGCCGCGCTGGAACTCCTGCACGTGTTCGCCCTGATCCACGACGACATCATGGACAACTCCGACACCCGGCGCGGGACCCCCACCGTGCACGCCAAGCACGCCGCCCTCCACGCGGAGCACGGCTGGGCCGGCGAGCACCGCCGGTTCGGAGAGGGCATCGGCATCCTCGCGGGCGACCTGGCGCTCAGCTACGCCAACCGGCTCGCCAGCGGGCTCACCGGCCCGGCCCTGGAGGTCTGGAACGACCTGGTCACCGAGGTGATCATCGGCCAGCAGCTGGACATCGCGCTCGCCGCCGAGCTGACGGCCGATCCGGCACTGTCCCGCTGGGTCGCCGTCTGCAAGTCCGGCCGCTACACCATCCACCGGCCCCTCGCCCTCGGGGCGGCCATCGCCGGACGGCCCGAACTCCAGGCGCCGTTCGAGGAGTACGGGGTCGCGGCCGGTGAGGCCTTCCAGCTGCGCGACGACCTGCTCGACGCCTTCGGCGACGGGGTGGCGACCGGCAAGCCCGCCGGGCTGGACCTCGTGGAGCACAAGATGACCCTGCTGCTGGCCCTGGCGGCCACCAAGGACGAGCGGGTGGCCCGCCTGGTGGAGGACGGCAGGAACGGCGGCTGGGACCCGGCCGAGCTGCGCGAGGCGCTGCTCGCCTCCGGCGTCCGCCGAGAGGTCGAGGAACAGATCGACCGGCTCGTCGCGACCGCCTGCGCCGCGCTCGACGACGCGCCGCTGGCGGACGACTGGCACAAGCGCCTGGTCAAGATGGCCGAGCAGGTGGCCTACCGCGACCGCTGAGCCGGCGAAGCACCGGGGCCGGTCCGGAACTCACCCCCGAAGAGGGGGAGTTCCGGGCCGGCCCCGGTCCACGTGCACCCGTACCCGCCCCACGCGCGCAGGGCCTCCCGACCGAAGCCGGAAGGCCCTGTGCGGTACGTACGAGGTCTCACTTGCCGCCGACGGGCTCCAGGTCGGGAGTCCGCACCAGGGGCTCGGCGTCGTCCTCGCGCAGGAACAGCTTGCTCGGCCACCACATCCACCGGCCGACGTCCAGAGTCAGCGCCGTGACCAGGACGGAACGGACGATCATGGTGTCCAGCAGGACGCCGAACGCGACCGCGAAGCCCAGCTCGGCCGCGAACACCAGCGGCAGCGAGGCCATCGCCCCGAAGGTGCCGGCCAGCACCAGACCCGCCGAGGTGATCACGCCACCGGTGGTGGACAGGCCCAGCAGCGCGCCGCGCCGGGTGCCCTGCTCCATCGACACCTCGCGCACCCGGGTGACCAGGAAGATGTTGTAGTCGATGCCCAGTGCGACCAGGAAGACGAAGGTCAGCAGGGGGAAGGAGGCCTCCGCACCCGCGAAGCCGAAGACGTGGTTGAAGACCAGGCTGCTCACACCGATGGCCGCGCCGAAGGACAGCACCACCGTGCCCATGAGCAGCACCGGTGCGACGACCGATCGCAGCAGCAGCATGAGGATCAGCAGCACCACGACCAGGACGATCGGGATGATCACCTTGGAGTCGCGGGCGGCGGCCGTCTGCGTGTCGAGCATGACCGCCGAGCTGCCGCCGACCTGGGCATCGGCGCCGTCGATCGCGTGGACCGCGGTCCTGGCCTTCTCGACGGTGTTCATCGCGGTCGTGCTGCTGGGGTCGTCCTTGAGCTCCCCGAGCATGACGGCCTCGCCGTCCTTGACCGTCGGGGGCGAGACGGCCGCGATTCCGGGTACGGCGAGCAGCGCGGTCCGCACCTGCTCCGCCGAGGCGCCCTTGCTCACGACGAAGATGGGGTCGCCGGAGCCGGCCGGGAAGTGCTCCGACTGGATCTGCTCGCCGACGGCCATCTGCGGGGTGTTGGTGAACTGGTCCTTGTTGGCGAGCCCGTCGGCCTTGAGGCCGAGTACGCCCAGCGCCATGACGGCCAGCGCGAGCGCGGTGCCGATCCAGACCAGCCGCGGCCGGCCGGAGACCGCGGTGCCGACCCGGGCCCAGATGCCGTTCTCGGCGGTGGCGGGCGCTCCGTAGGTGGGCTTGACCGGCCAGAAGATCCAGCGGCCGCAGGCCACGAGCAGGGCCGGCATCAGGGTGATCATCGCGAGCAGGCCGACGAGGACGCCGACCGCGCAGGCCGGGCCGAGGCCCTGGGTGGAGTTGAGGGTGGCGAGCATCAGCAGCATCAGGCTGACCGCGACGGTCGCGGCGCTGGCGATGATCGCGGGGCTGGAGCGGTACAGGGCCTCCGCCATCGCGTCGTGGCGGTCCTCGTGCCGCAACAGCTCTTCGCGGTAACGGGAGATGAGCAGGAGCGCGTAGTCGGTGGCGGCGCCGAACACCAACACGGTCAGGATGAAGCTGGTCTGCTTGTTGACGACCAGGCCGGCGTTCTTCGCCAGTACGTAGATCACCGCCTCCGAGGTGACCAGGGCGACGCCCACGGTCAGCAGCGGCAGCAGTGGCAACAGCGGGCTCCGGTACGTCAGCAGCAGGATCGCGACCACCACGAGCGCGGTGATCGTCGTCAGGGCCCCGCCCCCGCTGAACGCCTTGATCGAGTCGGCGGCGTAACCACCCGGGCCGGCGACGTGGAAGCCGAGCCCGTCGGCGTTCTTCTTGCCGACCTCGGTCATCGCGTCGACGACCGTGCCGATCCCCTCCCAGCCCGACTGGTCCTTCTTGACCTGGACCACCGTCTGGATGGCCTTGCCGTCATCGGACTTCACCGGGCCCTGGGCCTGCCCGACGACGTTCGTGATGCCCTTGAAGGCTTCGACGTCGGCCGTGGCCTTGGCCATGTCGGCGTCGGTGACCCCTGCGGACCGGTCGTAGATCACGACGGCGGGCAGGGTGTCGGCGGGCATGAACTTCTCGGCCCGCTCCACGACCGCGGTCGACTCCGCATTGCCCGGCAGCCAGGCCGAGTTGTCGTTCTCTTCGACGTCGCCGAGCTTTCCGGCCAGCATGAGGGCCGGCACGAGCAGGGCCGCCCAGAGTGCGATGACGACCCATTTGCCCAGCCTTCCACTGGGCAGGGCCGCTATCTTGCGCATCATGTCAATTCCTCGGTCTTCCGTCGAAGGGTAAAGAACGTCGCGATGGAGCTTCTGAGTCGTTAACGGTCAAGAGGCTAGGGCACGTTGACCCCGCACGAAGGGAGGAGGAGGTCCAAGACCTCCTCCTCCCTCCGTGCGCTGGCAGCCGTGGTGACATGGAGTGGGCGATTCCTCGAACACGGCGCGAAAGGTCCGTGCCCTGGCCTCAGTTCGCCCCCTGGAGCACGGCCGCCGTGTCCCGGATCCGGGCGCGGACGTGACCGAAGGCGAGGAGCACGGGAGCGTCGGTCAGGATGGGGAAGCTGTACGGGAACGGGCGCGGGCCGACCATGTCGGGCGGGCCGCCGTAGCCTCCGTCCGCGTTCTGGTGCGCGAGCAGCCAGGACAGCGCGCGCCCGATGGGCCGGTGATCGGTGCCGTAGCAGAGGGTGATCAGCCCGTAGGCGGTGCTGATGTCGTCGCTGGGGTCGCCCGGCTGCATTCCCCAGCCGCCGTCCTCGTTCTGCGTCTCCAGCACCGTGCGCTCGATGCGCTCGGCCATGCGGGCCACGGCGTGGTCCTGCGGGCCCGCGGTGCACGCGGCGAGGCGCGCGCGGAAGATCGTGTGCAGCCGGCTGCGGCTCCAGCCCGGCTCGAAACCGCCGTCTTCCAGCTGGCTCGCGACGAGGAAGGCCAGGGCGCGTTCCCGGGCGGGCAGGGTGCCGGGGTGCGGCGCGAGTCCGCAGACGGCCGCGGCCGTCATGCACGGTTCGGAGGAGGCCCCGGCAACGTACGTGGGGAACCCGCCGTCGGCGCCCTGGACCGCCAGCAGTCCCTCGACCCCGCGCCGCACGGAGTCCCCGTAGGCGATCGGGTCGATGGCCTGGAGGAACTCCAGCGCGCACGAGGTGTCGTCCACGTCGTTCTGCGCCACGATCTCCGACATCGACCAGCCGTCGGTGAGCGTCGCGCCGCGGGAGAGCGAGCGGGTCGGGGCGCCGCCCTGGTGGTCGACGAGCATCCCCGCCATCCGGCGCAGCAGCTCCGTCGGGGCGCCCGCAGCGGCGAGCGCCGTTCCGGCGGTCGAGGTGCACCAGTTGTGCATCTCCAGGACGAACGGGAAGCCGCCGTCGGCGCGCTGGTGGCCCAGCAGGGTCTGCAGCCCGCTGCGCACGGTCTCCTCGTTCCCGGGGAAACCGGCGAGCCCGTGCAGCACCAGCAGGTGCATCAGGGCGTAGCCCTCCCACACCGTCGTCGCGGGGTTCGTGGCGGCCAGGGTCTCCAGCGCGGCGTCGGTGACCTTGTTCTCCACCCCCGCGGCGGCGGCGAGGATCAGGGTCACGGAGGCCTGCTGCACGGCGGCCCAGGAGTGCAGGGGGTCGGAGGGCACCTCGTCGGCGACCGCGGTCAGCACCTCGGGCGGCAGCGGGCAGCCGAGCACCGACAGCACGGCGCACACCATCATGCGGCGGCGGGCGGAGATGAAGCCCGGCGCGTCGCCGAGCACGCCCTCCGTCAGCTTGGCGACGAGGCCGGCGTCACCGGCGGAGGTCCGGCCGGTGGCCCGCGCGACGGCGAGCGCGGCGAGGACGCGCTCCAGCTTGTCCGGGGTGTCCCGGTGCGCGCGCAGGAAGTCGAGCAGGCGCTCCCGGGCCGGCGCATCCGTACCGGTGCGCGTCATCAGCGAGAGTGCGAGCGCCGATTCCAGCACCCGGCTCTGGCACTCCTCGCGCAGCGCGCCGTCGGCATCGACCCTGCCGGCGACGTGTGCGATCAGCCGGTCCGTGGCCCGGGCCACGTGATCGGGGTCGACTTCGGCGGGCCACGGCATCGGGGCCGCGTACGCCAGATCCGCTGTGTACACGGAATGCTCCTATCTGAACGGCTGGGGAGCGGGATCGAGTTCGGGAACGGCACCGGATGCCGGGGCGCCACCGGGCGGCCCGGCCGGCCGTGCGCCCCAGGACACGGCCGGCCGGACCGGGATCAACTGCTCAGCTGATCAGCGGACGCCCTGCGCGAACCGGAAGAACTTGTACGGGTCGTACTTGGCCTTGACCGTGCGCAGCCGCTGGTAGTTCTCGGCGTAGTACGAGCGCTCCCAGTCGGGCAGCCGCGCGTCGATGAAGTTCTGGTAGGTCTCGCCGTTGGAGTAGGGGTCGATGGCGGCGAAGCCCGCGTCGACCCACCGGTTCGCGGAGGCCTTGGCCTCGTCGGCGACGGGCGCGACGGCGTTCGCGGTGAGGAAGCTGACCGAGAAGAGGGTGTCGCGGTGCACGTACGCGGTGGCGGTGCGCGCCACCTTGTTGGCCTCTCCGCCGAGGGCGGAGATCTGCAGCTGGCGCATCTGGCCGGGCATCCGGTCGCTCTCGAAGACCTCCAGGGCCTTGGCCCAGCCCTCGCGCGGCATCGTCTGCTTGAACAGACGGCTGCGCCAGGCGCCGAACGCGGCGCGCGGGACCTTGCCGCCCGGACTGGTGTCGTCGCGGTGGCACTCGTCGACGGTGAGCTCGGCGCAGCGGTAGAGCTGCATCATCACGTTCTTGTACGGGGCGGTGAACTTCTGCTTGTACACCGGGGGCGCACCGACGATCGAGAGGAGACGGGCGATCTCCTCGTCGAAGGCGGGACCGGTGTCCACGGAGCCGAGGAAGATCGACGCGGTCGGGACGGTGCCGGGGGCGGCGTCCGTGAGCGTGACGTTCATGCCGCTGCCGATCGAGTGCGGCGCGTCGACCAGCCACTTCGCCCAGCCGTCGAGCATCTCCAGCGCCTGCGCGTAGGGCCAGACGATATTGATGGCCGACACGTTGGTGAGGGGCGAGGGGGTGACGTCGTAGGAGGTCACGATGCCGAAGTTGCCGCCGCCGCCGCCGCGCAGGGCCCAGAAGAGGTCGCGGTGCTGGTCCGCCGAGGCGGTCACGATGCGGCCGTCGGCGAGGACCACCTTCGCAGCGGTCACCTTGTCGGAGGCCATGCCGATGTACCGGGTGAACAGGCCCATGCCGCCGCCCTGGAAGAACCCGCCCGCCGCGACGGTCGGGCAGTAGCCGCCGGATATGCCCAGCCCGGCCGGCGCGAGGGTGTTCGCGATGTCGACCAGCTGTGCGCCGGTGCCGATCCGCGCGGTGCCGTTGCCGGCGCCCAGGGTGACCTCGTTCAGCCCGGACACGTCGATGACGAGACCCTGGGTCGTCGAGTAGCCGGCGGCGCTGTGGCCACCGCTGCGCGCGGCGACCTCGATGCCGTGGTTCTGGGCGAAGGTCAGACACTTCGCCACGTCGGTCGGGGTCTTGCAGTAGGCGACCGCGCGGGGGTTCGCGGCGTCGAACTGGACCTGGTAGAGCTGCTTGGCCCGCTGGTAGTCCGCGTCGGACGGCAGGACCAGGTGTCCGGCGAGCCGCTCGTCCAGCCGGCCCCAGCGGATGCCGGACCGGGTCCGGGCGCTCACGGAGGCGGAGGCGGAAGCGGGGAAGGCGGCGGCCGCCCCGGTCGCGGCGAGAGCGGCTCCACCGGCGCCGACAAGGAACTTTCTGCGATCGATCATGTGCTGTGCTGCCTCTTCTGCCCAGGAATGCTTGCGTGCCGGATGGATGAGTGCCGGGGCACTCGGTGGAGGG
Source organism: Streptomyces sp. NBC_00086 (assembly GCF_026343255.1). Taxonomy (NCBI): domain Bacteria; kingdom Bacillati; phylum Actinomycetota; class Actinomycetes; order Kitasatosporales; family Streptomycetaceae; genus Streptomyces; species Streptomyces sp. NBC_00086. Next base: position 2,888,571 of record NZ_JAPELZ010000001.1, read on the forward strand.
CGCTGCCCGAGCCGCGCCCTCCCTGTGTGCGGAGCCCTGCTACGGGTCCCTGCTACAGGGCCCTGTTACGGGGCCCTGCTGCCGAGCCGTACTGACGAGCCGTACTGCCGGCCCCCGTTACGGGGCCTTCTGCTCCAGGACCTGCGCGAGCGCGGCGGCCAGCGCCGCGGCCGGGTCCTCCTCGCCGCCCGTGCTGCGCCAGGCGATGTGGTTGTCGGGCCGGACCAGGACGGCGCCGTCGGCGGCCGTCTGGCGGACCGCCTCCCACGCACCGTCGACGTCGGCGTACTCCGCGCCCTCGCCGATGCGCACCGCGAGGACCGGGACCGAGAACGTCTCCGCGGCCTGCGCGGCCGCCCCGGTCCACGCCGTCCCCTCCGGGCCGGTGATCAGTACGAAGCCGGTGGCGACTCCGGTCAGGTCGTGCGTGGACAGGCGGCGCCCGTCCTGCTCGATCCAGGCGTGGGGCAGGCGGTGTCCCGGGCGGGTGGTGGGCTCGTACACGTCGCCCAGAGCCGCGCGGACCGGAGGCCGGCTGCCGTCGGGGACGACGGCGCCCGCCTCGTAGGCGAAGCCGATCTCCACGTCGTGGGCCTGGCACTCGCCGCGGTGGGTCGCGAAGATCTCCGCGGCCCGCTGACGCTGGGCGGCGCCGACCGGGGTCGGGGCGAAGTAGCCGAAGAACACCGGCGTACGGCGCTCCGCCGGGATGTGCTGGCCGAGGCCGACGGCCCCGTCGATGACGACCTGGTGGTGGGAGGCCGCGGACATGGCCCAGCCCAGGTTGAACTGGCCGACCGGCTTGCGCTCCGCCTCGTAGGTGTCGAGCAGGCTGTCGGGAGCCTTGCCGGAGACGACCGCCGCCAGCTTCCAGGCGAGGTTGTGGGCGTCCTGGATGCCGGTGTTCAGGCCGAGGCCGACGGCGGGCGGCTGGCGGTGCGCGGCGTCACCGGCGAGGAAGACCCGGCCGTGGCGGTAGTGCTCGGCGAGCACCGCCTCCACGGTCCAGCTCGTCACGTCGTGCAGGGTCACCTCCAGCTCGGGCAGCCCGAGGACCTCGCGGATCCGGGCGGTCACCGCCTGCGGGTCGGTGCGGTCGACGCCGAGGAGGGAGAGGTGCAGTCCCCACTCCTCGCAGTTCTTGCCCCAGGTCGGGCCCATCTCTATGAGGGCGCTGGAGAGGTCCTGGCGGTAGGGGTTGAGGAACCAGGTGATGAGCGAGCCCTCGTTCCACACCTGCGACAGGTCGGCGGAGAAGTAGACCGTCGTGGCGTCGAACAGGGAGGGCAGGCCCTGCATGTTCACGCCGAGGGCCGCGCCGACCGTACGGCCGCCGTCGGCCGCGATGGCGTACTGCGCCACGATCGTGGTGCTCTCGCCGGTCTCGACGTCTCGGATCTCGGCGGTGACGCGGTCGCCCTCCTCGGAGATCGAGGTCAGCTCGTGGCCGAACAGGACGCGGCCGGGATTGCGGCGCTCGGCGTGCTCGCGCAGGATCGGCTCCAGCCGCACCTGCGGCAGCTTCGCCGACAGGGCGGGGCCGGCCGCCGCGTACTTCTCGCTGAGCTCGCCGCCGCCGAACCCGTCCATCTCGTGGATCAGCCGCTGGTCCAGCGGACCCGCGCCGGTCAGCGTGGTCTGGTAGCGGACCTTGCCGAACTTCTCCAGGGGCGCGCCCTGTTCGAGCACCTCCGCGTCCAGACCGTGCTGGCGGAAGACCTCCATCGTGCGCTGGTTGATGTAGTGCGCCTTCGGCAGCCGCGAGGTGTCCGCGCGGCGCTCCACCAGCACGTGGCCGACCCCGTGGTCGGACAGGAAGGCGGAGGCCGACAGGCCGGTGCCGCCCCCGCCCACGATCAGGACCGGAACTTCGATGGTTCCCATGTTCGTCTTCGTCCTTCCAGAAAATGACAGCCGAAATGAGCAATGCGCGGGTGAGGGAGGGTCGTTGAACGGGACCGGCGTTAAACGGGAGGGGCGCTAAACGGGGTTCTCCAGAGCCCCGTCTTCCAATTGCATGATGTCGAGCACTCCGGGCTGCCACCGGTAATAGGACTGGAGCTTGTAGTACTCGCCGTCGGGCTGGGAGGCGACGGCGTAGACGAACTTGGTGTCGGGATCCGCTGCCAGCACGTGCTTCACGAACCGCTCGACCTTCGGGTCGAGCGGGACGGAGAGCGAGGTCGGGTCCCCGGTCGCCACGGCGAAGCAGATCCGCTCGACCTTCGGGGAATCCCAGTTCAGGGTCACGTAGATGCCGAAGGCCTGCTGCCCGAGTTCGAGCATCTGCCCGCTCGGCTCCGCCTGGTCGACCTCGCGGAGCATCGAGCGCACGGCATCCGGTGCGAAGCCGCCCGTGGGGGGCTCGCCGAAGTACACGTTGACGGTCTTGTTCCGGTAGTCGATGCCGAGCAGGCCGACCGTGTCGCCCATGCCGTACCGGTCGAAGAATTCGATGCTCTCGCCGAGGCTGGGCGGCATCGACGGAATTCCGGCGAGCTTCGAAATGGCCTGCAGGTCGTTCCGGGGAAAGACCAGCCAGATCTTCTTGAAACCGCGGACGACTCCGAAGTCGATTCCGTAGCTGTCGACCGGGCAGTTGTCCCGGATGTCCGAGAGCAGCGCGCCGACGGGGTGATCGGTCCGCGGGGTCAGGCCGTGCTCCACGGCGAGCGCGTACGGGTCCACGTCCAGCGGGGTCGTGAACCGGCAGTCGAGCTCGCCCTCGTGCTTGTGGCCGGTCCCGAGCCGGAACGCGACCACGGCCTGCGCGAGGGCGTCGCCGTACATGTCCAGGATGGGCAGGACCTTGTCCCGCGCGCACTCCACGTCCAGCAGGCCGGCCGATTCCTCGATGGCCGCGTAGAGGACTTGCACCGGGCTTTCTTCGGTGCCCCCGGCCGCCTCACTCATGGCTGTCATCATCTTGACGCTTCATGTGGGCAAGACTCGGACACCGATCTTGCCGTCCACTGTTCCGCGACTTGACGCCGACTTGGCGGGGATCCCGCGGGCTCGGCCCACCCGCGTGCGGGCACGCCGAGCTCCCGGCGGACCGGGGCCCCTCGTTCGGGACCCGTCCGCCGGGAGCGTGGGGTGCGGGCCACGGCCGCGGCCCGGGGCCTGCGGGCCGCGGCCGGCTCAGCCCTGCTTGAGGAGCTTCTCCTCCAGGCGGCGCGACAGCTCGACCCGGCGCGTCTTCATCGTGGCCGTACGGGGCAGTTCGGCCAGCGGGATCTGGATCGGGTCGGCCAGCTGGGGATAGGCGGCGACGGCCCTGCGCCAGCGGTCCTGGTCGAGCGGCTTGTCGTCGTGGGTGCAGACGATCGGGACGCCCCGGGAATCCGGGCCCAGCACGACGACGAGCTCGACCAGTTCCTCCAGCTCGTCCAGCACGAGGTCCTCGATCTCCAGGCTGCTGCCCACCCCGGGGATCATGTCGATCTCCCGGTCGAGCATGTGCAGGCAGCCGAACTTGCTGCGGTAACCGACGTCCCCGGTGCGCCACCAGCCGTCGTGCACGTTGGCGTCGTAGCGCTCCTGCTCACCGTGGTACGTCTTGGCTATGCCGTCCCAACGGGCGTCGATGAGCCCGGGGTTCTGCGCGGAGGGCCGCTTGCCGTTCTGGCTCACCAGCCGCACCCGCGCGCTGCCCGGCAGCGGGTAGCCCACGCAGCGCCCGTCCATCCGGTGCGCGGACCAGCGGTAGTACGGCCGGCCCACGGCCGGGCCGACCTCGCTCTGCCCGTAGATCTGGAAGAACTGCGCCCTGCGCGAGGAGGCCCCGAGGAGCCGGCGGACCGTCCTCGGGTGGATCGCGTCGAAGGTGCTGCTGAAGTACTTCACCGAGGCGAAGGGCTTTCGCGGATCGTCGGCCAGGTTCTCCCACGCCAGGAAGGAGTTGGGGAGCGCCTCGATCAGTCCGGGCCGGTGCTTCAGGAAGAACTCGGCGACGTCCGCGGGGGCGCCGCGGTTGACCAGCAGCACCGGCATGCCCTTGGTGAGGCACAGGGCCATCGCCGCGAACATCCGGGAGTGGCCGAAGGCGATGTGGATCGCCACCGTCTCGCGTCCCCGCATGAACGCCAGCAGGACCAGCTGCGGCCGCAGCCGGGCGCGCATCGTCCGCGGGGTGTGCACCACCAGCTTGGGGATCCCGGTGGTGCCGGACGTGTGCGTGATCATCGCCGGCTCGTCCAGGCCCTGGAGCACGGGCCGTACCGGCGGGGAGCCGGCGAGCTCGGCGAGCGAGGCCACCCCGGGGGCGGCGGCGCCCACGCTGATCACGCCCCGCGTGAGCTCGGCGAGCGGCAGCCCGGCCAGCGCCTCCAGCTTGGGGCCGTCGGTGAGCAGGTGCGGCCGGTCGAGCCGCTCCATGAGGGCGGCCATGGTCGGGGCGTCCAGCGTGTGCGACAGCATCACCGGGACCGCGCCCGTACGGGCCACCGCGGTGGCCAGCAGCCAGACGTCGAAGTTCGCCGCCTTGTGGACCACCACGTGCTGGCCGGCCTTCACCCCGGCGGCCGATATCCGGCCCGCGAGGTCCTCCACGTGCTCGGCGAGATCGGCCACCGTCAGGCGCCGGCCCGCCTCGGGCAGCACGTCGAGGTCGTGGTCGAGGGTCAGCGGCGTCGAGCCGTTCCCGGCCGCCGCCGCCCTCTCCGGCACGGACCCGAGATAGAGCCCCTGCTTGTGTATGGAATTCCGCCTCATGAGACCTCCGTCCAGACCCGCGTCGCTCCGGTGTTCTCTGGACAACGGCGGTCTGTATCACGACACTTCGGAGCCCCAGCATCCGCGAGGGGACTTGGGCGGAACTGACCCGCGAGTTGGCCGCCACTTGGCCTCGGCGACGCTCGCCGACGCTCGCCGAGGCGGATGCGGGGCAGCCGCACCGAAGCAGCTGAAAAGTCGGCACAGGGATGCAGAAGGGGTCGGACTCACCCGAGTCCGACCCCTTCTGACCTGCACGTTTGACGAAGCTAGCCAACTTGCGGCAACGAGGTGATTACACGTTGAAGCGGAACTCCACCACGTCGCCGTCCTGCATGATGTAATCCTTGCCCTCCATGCGGGCCTTGCCCTTGGAGCGGGCCTCGGCGACCGAGCCGCAGGCGACCAGGTCCTCGAAGGAGATGATCTCCGCCTTGATGAAGCCGCGCTGGAAGTCGGTGTGGATCACGCCGGCGGCCTCGGGGGCGGTGGCGCCCTTCTTGATGGTCCAGGCGCGGGTTTCCTTCGGGCCGGCCGTCAGGTAGGTCTGCAGGCCCAGGGTGGCGAAGCCGACGCGGCCGAGGGTGGCCATGCCGGGCTCCTCCTGGCCGACCGACTGGAGGAGCTCCAGGGCTTCGTCGTCTTCGAGCTCGATGAGCTCCGCTTCCAGCTTGGCGTTGAGGAAGATCGCCTCGGCCGGGGCCACCAGCGCGCTCTGCTCGGCCTTGAAGGCGTCGTCCGTCAGCTCGTCCTCGTCGACGTTGAAGACGTAGAGGAACGGCTTGACCGTGAGAAGGTGCAGCTCGTGGAGGAGGTCGCCCTGCTCCGTGCCCTTCGTGATGCCGTGCGAGAAGAGGGTGTCGCCCGCTTCGAGGATCTTCGTGGCCTTCTCGACGGCCGCCAGGACCGCGACCTTCTCCTTCTGGAGGCGGGACTCCTTCGTCAGGCGCGGCACCGCCTTCTCGATGGACTGGAGGTCCGCGAGGATCAGCTCGGTGTTGATGGTCTCGATGTCGTCCTTCGGCGAGACCTTGCCGTCGACGTGGACGACGTTCTCGTCCTTGAAGGCGCGGATGACCTGGCAGATCGCGTCCGACTCGCGGATGTTCGCGAGGAACTTGTTGCCGAGGCCCTCGCCCTCCGACGCACCGCGCACGATGCCCGCGATGTCGACGAAGTCGACCGTCGCCGGGAGGAGCTTGGCGGAACCGAAGATGCCGGCCAGGACGCCGAGGCGGGCGTCCGGAACGCCGACGACGCCGACGTTCGGCTCGATCGTGGCGAACGGGTAGTTGGCCGCCAGCACGTCGTTCTTGGTCAGGGCGTTGAACAGGGTCGACTTGCCGACATTCGGCAGGCCGACGATTCCGATCGTGAGCGACACGTTGGCGACTTCCCGTAGCTGGAGGGGGCGGCGGCCCGGAGTGGGCCAAGGAGCAGTTTACTTTCCGATGAGGGGGCACGGATGTACGCGTGTCCGGGCACGCGATCGGAGGCCTCCCCGCCTAGTTTTGGGGGGTGGAGCGATACAAGGCGCGTACGGAACGTCACCCAGCGGAGCGGTCTGCCGAGCGGTCTGCCGAGCGGTCCCCCCAGCGAGCGCCCGCAACGGTACGCAGACTGCCGCGGCCCCGGCTGACCGGGATCGGCGGCGGGCTCTTCGCCTGCGCCGCGATGTTCCTGATCGGCGGCCTCGACTGGCTGCTGTTCGACGCCTCGCTGTTCCTCTACGGCCTGTTCTTCCTGCCCGTCGCGGCCGCCACCGCCCTGTGGGTGCGCCCCGCCGACCTCATCACCGCGCCGATCACCGCCCCGATCGCCTTCGCCGCCGGAGTGTGGCCCGTGTCGGGCGGCTCCGGCGGCTTCGCCGGCGAGGTGATGGGGCTGGTGTCCGCGCTGTCCCTGCACGCCGGCTGGCTGTACGCCGGCACGCTCGTGGCCGCGCTGATCGCGGTGGTGCGCAAGGCCGTCCTCATCGGCCGCCGCCGGATGCCCCGCCGCGTCGCCTGAGCGGGGAGGGAAGGGAGGGGAAGGCAGCTACTTCGGCGACGCCGAGCGCGCCGCCATCGCCGCGCCCACGATGCCCGCGTTGTTCTGCAGCTCCGCCGGCACGATCCGTGCCCGGACGCCCTCGATCAGCGGCAGGAACTTCTCCGGCTTGCGGCTCACGCCGCCGCCGATGATGAAGAGGTCCGGGGAGAACAGCATCTCCACGTGTGCCAGGTACTTCCCCACCCGGTGCGCCCAGCGCTCCCAGGTCAGGTCCCCGTCGTCCTTCGCCTTCACCGAGGCCCGCGTCTCCGCGTCGTGGCCCTTCAGCTCCAGGTGGCCCAGCTCGCTGTTGGGCACCAGGTGCCCGCCCGTGAAGAGCGCGCTGCCGATCCCGGTGCCCAGCGTGAGCAGGATGACCGTGCCGTCGACCCCGCGCCCCGCCCCGTAGGCCATCTCCGCGACCCCGGCCGCGTCCGCGTCGTTCAGGACCGTCACCGCACGGCCGTCGAGGCGCGCGGAGAGCAGCGCCGCCGTGTCCACACCGACCCAGGCCTTGTCCATGTTGGCCGCCGACCGGGTCACCCCGCCCGTGACCACCCCGGGGAAGGTGACCCCCACCGGGCCGTCCCAGTCGAAGTGGCGCACCACCTCGACGACGCAGCCGGCCACCCCGTCGGGGGTGGCCGGCTGCGGTGTCAGTACCTTGTGGCGCTCCTGCGCCAGGTCGCCACGGTTCAGGTCCACGGGAGCGCCCTTGATCCCGGAACCGCCGATGTCCACGCCGAAGATCTCCATGGACTCACCGTACGAAAAGACCCGCCGGAGCGCCCTGCCGGGGAGATGCCTACTTCTGTACGCCCGAAGCGCCCGAAGCCGCATCCGAAGCCGCATCCGGAACCGCCACGAGCTCCGCCGCCTCCGCGCGCAGGTCCCGGCGCAGTTCCTTGGGCAGGGAGAAGACGATGGACTCCTCGGCCGTCTTGACGATCTCCACGTCCGCGTACCCGCGCACGGCCAGCCACTCCAGCACCTCTTCGACCAGCACCTCCGGCACCGAGGCGCCCGAGGTCAGACCGACGGTGGTGACGCCCTGGAGCCAGGCCTCGTCGATCTCGCTCGCGAAGTCCACGAGGTACGAGGCCTTCGCGCCCGCGTCGAGGGCGACCTCGACGAGGCGGATGGAGTTCGAGGAGTTCTTGGAGCCGACGACGATGACCAGGTCGCAGTCCTTGCCCATCACCTTCACCGCCTCCTGGCGGTTCGAGGTGGCGTAGCAGATGTCGTCGCTGGGCGGCGAGACGAGCAGCGGGAACTTGGTCTTCAGGGCGTCGACCGTCTCCATCGTCTCGTCGACGGAGAGGGTGGTCTGCGACAGCCACACGACCTTCGACTCGTCGCGGACGGTGACCTTCTCCACGTCGTGCGGGCCGTCCACGATGGTGATGTGGTCCGGGGCCTCGCCGGAGGTGCCGACGACCTCCTCGTGGCCCTCGTGGCCGATGAGGAGGATGTCGAAGTCCTCGTTCGCGTAGCGGATCGCTTCCTTGTGGACCTTGGTGACCAGCGGGCAGGTCGCGTCGATCGTCGCGAGCTTGCCGCGCGCCGCCTCCTCGTGCACCACGGGGGCCACGCCGTGCGCGGAGAACATCACGATGGAGCCCTCGGGGACCTCCTCCGTCTTCTCGACGAAGATGGCTCCCTTCCGCTCCAGGGTCTGCACGACGTACTTGTTGTGGACGATCTCGTGCCGCACGTAGACGGGCGCGCCGTACTGTTCGAGAGCCTTCTCGACGGCGATCACGGCTCGGTCCACGCCCGCGCAGTAGCCGCGCGGGGCGGCGAGGAGAACGCGGCGGGATGCGGGAGCGGGGGCGTCAGCAGTCATGGGCTCCATCGTACGGGGGTGTCCAGGAGGCCGGGGGTCGCCCGTTCGGCACAAACTGGGTCGAACATCCGCACCTGCCTTACCTCCGGAGGAAAGATGGCGTCCGCGACGGATCCCAGTACGCCGCCCGGCCCGCCCGGCTCGTCCGGCGGCCCGTCCGGCGGACCCTCCGCCGCGCCCGGCACCTCGCTGCGCCGCAGTCTCGGATTCCGGGACCTGGTGGTCTACGGGCTGCTCTTCATCGCCCCCATGGCCCCGGTCGGCGTCTTCGGCACCCTCGACGCCAAATCACACGGCGCCGTCGCCCTCGTCTACCTCGTCGCGACGGTGGCCATGGCCTTCACGGCCTTCTCCTACGCGCAGATGGTGCGCGTGGCCCCGCAGGCCGGCTCCGTGTTCACGTACGCCCGCAAGGGCCTCGGCGAGGGTCCCGGGCTGATCGCCGGCTGGATGGCGATGCTGGACTACCTGCTGATCCCGGCGGTCGCCTACCTCTTCTCCGGCATCGCCATGAACGCCCTGGTCCCGGAGGTCTCCCGGTGGGTGTGGACGGCCCTGGCGGTGGTCGTGACCACCGCGCTCAACCTGTGGGGCGTACGGACCGCCGCGCGCGTGGGCTTCGCCGTGCTGGCCATGGAGATCGCGGTCCTGCTGGTGTTCCTGGTCTCGGCGGTGACCGTACTGGTCCGGGGCGCGGCGCACCGGGATTGGCTCTCCCCCTTCACCGGGGACGGCTCGCTCGGCGGGTTCTCCACGGCCGCCGTGCTGGGTGCGGTCTCGGTGGCGGTCCTGTCCTACCTGGGCTTCGACGCCATCGCCTCCTTCGCCGAGGAGGTCACCGGCGGCAGCGCGAAGGTGGCGCGGGCGGTGCTGTTCTGCCTGGCGCTCACCGGCGTGCTGTTCGTCGCCCAGACCTACCTGGCGGCCCTCCTCAGCCCCCTGTCGGCGGCGGAGCTGGCGGCCGACCCGGGGAAGCAGGGCGCGGCCTTCTACACGACCGTCGAGGCCTCCGTGGGGATGTGGCTGCACGACCTGGTCGCGATCAGCAAGGCCATCGGGGCCGCCTTCGCCGCGCTGGCCGGGCAGGCCGCGGCGGGCCGGCTGCTCTTCGCGATGGCCCGCGAGCGGCGGCTGCCGCGGTTCCTCGCCCGCACCTCGCACGGGACCCCGCGGTCGGCCCTGCTGCTGGCGGCGACGGTCACCATGATCGCGGCCGTGTGGGCGGCCCGGCGCGACGACGGGCTGGACCACCTGGTCTCGGTGGTCGACATCGGGGCGCTGGTGGCCTTCACCCTGCTGCACGCCTCGGTGGTGGGCTGGTTCGTGGTCAAGCGCCGCGAGGGGGCTCCGAACTGGTTCAAGCACCTGGTGATCCCGGTCATCGGCGCCGCCGTGACCATCGCGGTGATCGTCGAGGCCTCCTGGACGGCGCAACTCGTGGGGGCGGTGTGGCTGCTGGTGGGCCTGGGCGTCCTGGTGGCCCAGCGGGGGCGACGCGGGCACGGCGAGGGCTCCCGGCCCGACGCCGGTGTCGGTGCGGGCGGTTAGCCTGCGTGCATGGGTCTGAATTCGTCGGCTGACGCGCCGCTGCCGGTCGGTCAGGTGTCCCGGCTCATCGGGGGCTGGATCGACAAGCTCGGTCAGGTATGGGTGGAAGGGCAGATCACGCAGCTCTCGCGGCGGCCGGGAGCGGGGGTGGTCTTCCTGACGCTGCGCGATCCCTCGCACGACATCTCCCTGAGCGTGACCTGCTACCGGCAGGTCTTCGACGAGGTCGCGGACTCCGTGACGGAGGGCGCGCGCGTCGTCGTGCTCGCCAAGCCCGAGTGGTACGCCCCGCGCGGGCAGCTGTCCCTGCGGGCCACCGAGATACGGCCCGTGGGCATCGGCGAGCTGCTCGCCCGGCTGGAGCGGCTCAAGCGCTCCCTCGCCTCCGAGGGGCTCTTCGCGCTGGACCGCAAGAAGCCGCTGCCGTTCCTGCCGCAGCTGATCGGGCTGGTGGTGGGGCGGGCCTCGGCGGCCGAGCGCGACGTCCTGGAGAACGCCCGGCGCAGGTGGCCGGCGGTCCGCTTCGAGGTCCGCAACGTGGCCGTCCAGGGGGTGCACGCGGTGCCCCAGGTGATCCAGGCGGTCAAGGAGCTGGACTCCATGCCAGAGGTGGACGTGATCATCGTGGCGCGCGGCGGCGGCAGCGTGGAGGACCTGCTGCCCTTCTCCGACGAGGAGGTCGTACGGACCGTCGCGGCGGCCCGTACGCCCGTGGTCTCGGCGATCGGGCACGAGCCGGACTCCCCGCTGCTGGACCTGGTCGCGGACCTGCGGGCGTCCACGCCCACGGACGCGGCGAAGAAGGTGGTCCCGGACGTGGGCGAGGAGCTGGAGCGGGTGCGCCAGCTGCAGGGCCGGGGGCTGCGCGCGGTGCGCGGGCTGCTCGACCGGGAGGAGCGCGGCCTCGCGCACGCGCTCGCGCGGCCGGTCTTCGTCCACCCCCAGCGGATGGTGGAGACCCGGGAGGCGGAGGTGGACGCGCTGCTGGCGCGCGGCCGCCGGACCCTGGGGCACTTGCTGGACCGGGCCGATTCGGAGCTGGCGCACACCCTCGCCCGCGTGGTGGCGCTGTCCCCGGCCGCCACGCTGGAGCGCGGGTACGCGGTGCTGCAGCGGGCCGACGGGCACGTGGTGCGCTCGCCCGAGGACGTGTCGGCGGGCGACGTGCTGCGGGCGCGGGTGGCGGAGGGCGCGTTCTCGGTGGAGGTCGCGGAGGACTCCGCATAGGGCCCGCATAGGGCCCCGCGCAGGGGGCCCGAAACGCGACACACTGTCGCAACAATTTGTTGATCTTCGGAGTTAAGGTGGGAGCGGGAATGGCCGAGACCGATACGGCGCTGGGGTACGAGCAGGCCCGGGACGAGCTGATCGAGGTCGTCCGCAAGCTGGAGGCCGGCGGCACCTCGCTGGAGGACTCCCTCGCGCTCTGGGAGCGCGGCGAGGAGCTCGCGAAGGTGTGCCGCCACTGGCTGGAGGGGGCCCGCGCCCGGCTGGACTCGGCGCTGGCGGCGCGCGAGGCGGCGGAGGGGGCCGACGGGGAGTGATCCCGCTCACCTGCCGAGATATTTAGTTGAATTTTCATCTACTTGCGTCGTAGTCTCAGGACATCGCTTCAGCAGTCCCGCACAGAAGAAGGCTTTCCGATGTCTCTCGTTCTCGACGCCGCCGCTCAGGACCTCCTCTTCCGCGAGGCCCGCACCGCCAACACGTTCTCCGACGAGCCGGTGACCGAGGAGCAGGTCCAGGCGATCTACGACCTGGTGAAGTTCGGCCCGACCGCCTTCAACCAGACGCCGCTGCGCATCACCCTGGTCCGCTCCCCCGAGGCCCGCGAGCGCCTCGTGAAGCACATGGCCGAGGGCAACCAGGCCAAGACCGCCGCCGCCCCGCTGGTCGCGATCCTGTCCGCGGACAACGAGTTCCACGAGGAGCTCCCGCAGCTGCTCCCCCACTTCCCGCAGGCCAAGGACGCCTTCTTCTCCGAGCGCCCGGTCCGCGAGCAGTCCGCGCTGGTCAACTCCGCCCTGCAGGCCGCGTACTTCATCATCGGCGTCCGCGCCGCCGGCCTGGCCGCCGGCCCGATGACCGGCCTGGACTTCGCCGGCATCCAGAAGGAGTTCCTGGACGGCGACCACACCCCGCTGATGGTCATCAACATCGGCAAGCCGGGCGAGGACGCCTGGTTCCCGCGCTCCCCGCGCCTGGAGTTCGACCAGGTCATCACGACCGTCTGAGCCCAGCCCCGCAGGCAGTGAACGCAAAAGGCCGCGCTCCCCGGAATCCCGGGGAGCGCGGCCTTTTCGCGTCCTGCTTCACGAACCCTGCTTGAACTCCAGCGCCGCGGCCATCGCGCCCAGCTGATCGAAGGAGGCCGTCCCGGTCACCACCGTGACGTAGCCCTGCTCCTTGCGCACGAGGGCGTCGTACTTCTCGCCGTCCCAGCGCTCCCAGACCTGGTCGCCGACCTGCTGGGTCTCCCCGGTGGCCGTCGCCTTCCGGGTGACCTTGCCGATGTACCTGTCCGAGGCGTCCGCGGACTGCTCCACCGCCACGTACTGCTGCGCCGGGTCCAGGAAGCCCAGGTGCCAGGCGCTGGCGTCCTTGCGCGCGTACCCGACCGAGGTCGCCCGCCACTCGGGCGGCAGCCCGACGGGCACCGCCACGGGGTACGGGGCCGCGCGCCGGGCCGTGAGGCTTTCGACGCGGTAGTCGACCACCTTCGTCGGATCGGCCTTCTCGTCATGTGGGATGACCAAATAGATCCCCCCGACCACGAGCCCGATCACCGCCAGCGACCGGATCATGTCCACGACCGTCTGCTTGCCCTTCATACCTGCCACGACACCATCGTCCCGCATGGCCCGGGGCGATCACCGCCGGGGTCGCCATGGCGCGCCCCCGGCGGCGCAAGATGTCCGCTCAGGACAATCGGCTGACCGATATGGCGCTCATACGTGACCCGGTCTGCTCAATATGTCGACGTACCGATAGAGTCCAGGGACCCTCACTCCCGGCCGTCGCCGTACAGAAAGGTGCGCTCCGATGACCGAGCACAACCTGCCGCCCCAGCTCGAAGTCTCTCCGGAGGCACCCGACCGCAACCTCGCCCTGGAACTCGTACGGGTCACCGAGGCCGCCGCCATGGCCGCGGGCCGCTGGGTCGGGCGCGGTGACAAGCTCGGCGCCGACGGTGCCGCCGTCAACGCGATGCGCACCCTGATCTCCACCGTTTCGATGAACGGCGTCGTCGTCATCGGCGAGGGCGAGAAGGACGAAGCCCCGATGCTCTTCAACGGCGAGCGGGTCGGCGACGGCACCGGTGCCGAGGTCGACATCGCCGTGGACCCCATCGACGGCACCACCCTGAACGCCAAGGGCATGCCGAACGCCATCGCCGTTCTGGCGGCCGCCGACCGCGGCACCATGTTCGACCCGTCCGCGGTGTTCTACATGGAGAAGCTGGTCACCGGTCCCGAGGCCGCCGACTTCGTCGACATCAACGCCCCGGTCTCCGTCAACATCCGCCGCGTCGCCAAGGCCAAGAACATGGCCGTGGAGGACGTCACGGTGATCATCCTCGACCGCCCCCGCCACGAGGGCATCGTCAAGGAGATCCGCGAGACCGGCGCGCGCATCAAGTTCATCTCCGACGGAGACGTCGCCGGCTCGGTCCTGGCCGTCACGGAGGACAGCGGCATCGACCTGCTGCTCGGCATCGGCGGCACCCCCGAGGGCATCATCTCGGCCTGCGCCATCAAGTGCATGGGCGGCACCATCCAGGGCAAGCTGTGGCCCAAGGACGAGGCCGAGCGCCAGAAGGCGATCGACGCGGGCCACGACCTGGACCGCGTCCTGTTCACGGACGACCTGGTCTCCGGCGACAACGTGTTCTTCGTCGCCACCGGCATCACCGACGGCGAGCTGCTGCGCGGCGTCCACTACCGCTCGGAGACCGCGACGACCTCCTCGCTGGTCATGCGCTCGAAGTCGGGCACGATCCGGCAGATCGACTCGACCCACCGCCTCTCGAAGCTCCGCGCGTACAGCGCGATCGACTTCGACCGCGCCAAGTAGGCCGCGGACGACGGCACGGCATCACGGAAGGGGCGCTCCCGCGTGCGGCGGGGGCGCCCCTTCCGTATGCCTGCGCCGCCGTCGGCGGCCTACGAGGCTTCGCGCAGCTCCCCCGCCCGGCGCCGCCGGCGGGCCAGCACCACCCGGCGCTCGGCGGCCGTCAGCCCGCCCCAGACTCCGTAGGGCTCGGGCTGGATCAGCGCGTGCTCCCGGCAGGCGACCATGACGGGGCAGCGGGCACAGACCCGCTTGGCGGCGTCCTCACGGGAGAGCCGGGCGGCGGTCGGCTCCTTGGAGGGGGCGAAGAAGAGCCCGGCCTCGTCGCGCCGGCACACCGCGTCCGCGTGCCATGGACCGTCCTCTTCCCTGGCCGGCACCCGAGGCTTCGGCACGACCGCCGCCGGGCGCCCCTGAAGACTCTGGACGGCGGCTACCTGCAGGGACTGGCGCGGCGGATGCGGCACGGTCTACTCCTGACGACGTATACGCGAGCGAGAGGCGACGCACCTGTCCCTACCCGCTGCGCGCGCCCCTATGCACCGTGTGCCGCCGATCCGGCCGGTTCGACCGAAAGGTGCTCCCGCCCGGCCCGGCCCGGAGCGCCCCCGCCCGGCCGCGCTCCCGTCACCCGGACGTCACGCGCGCGACGGCGTCCAGTCGGGGCGCCGGCCGAGGTAGGCGAGCAGCGCACCGGCCGGATCGGCGTCCGGATCGGGTGCGGGGGTGAGCGCCGGGCCGTACGCGAACCCGCGCAGCGGCTCGGCGAGCACCCGGGCGGCCGGGCTCAGGGCCGCCGCGAGGGCGGGGGTCAGCGGGGAAGCCTGGCCGGTGGCGACCGCGAGGTCCCAGGCGTGCACGGCCGCGTCGAGGGCGGCAGCGGCGACCGCGGTCTCGGCGTCGAGGGTGAACGGGGGCAGCGGGACGGCCACCTCGGCGGTGCCCGGCTCGACCCCAGCGAAGGCCTCGGCGGCCGCGTCGAGGGCGGGCGCCAGCAGTTCGGCGGGGCTGCCGGTCAGGGTGCCCGTGGGT
The DNA here is from genome assembly GCF_026343255.1 of Streptomyces sp. NBC_00086. Lineage (NCBI taxonomy): Bacteria > Bacillati > Actinomycetota > Actinomycetes > Kitasatosporales > Streptomycetaceae > Streptomyces > Streptomyces sp. NBC_00086. Next base: position 2,903,812 of record NZ_JAPELZ010000001.1, read on the forward strand.
GCGAAGGGGTCCTCGGCCGGTCCCGGGCCGCCGGTGAGGCGGCCCGCGTAGGCGAGCTGGTCGCCCGCCGCGTGCTGGAGCACTTGGCTGACATTCCACTGATCGCACGGCGTCGGCGCGTTCAGGGCATCGGCCGGTACGGCGACGGCGACGGAGCGCAGGGCGTCGTACGCCTGGTCGAGCAGGTCCCACTTGGATGCGGTCATGGGCCGACCCTACGAGCAACTACCGGCCAAGGGGGCTGGTTCCAGAGCAAGTTGCCAGCGTGTCGGCCTTCCGTCCCGATCAGCGGACCCGCCCCGGGGCACGTACGCCCGCGGCTCGCCCTACCGGCCTTCCCAGCTCTTGCGGAGCCTGTTCGCCAGGTCCACGAGGCGGGCGCCGAGCTTGGGGCGGGCCTCGATGTTGCCCAGCAGCGCGAAGCCGCGGACGATCACGACCGGGGCCTGCGGGTCGGTCTCGCCGTGCCCGTCGCCGCGCACCTCGAAGTTGCCGAGGACCCCGCTGCCGTAGCCGCGCAGGGTGACGTTCTCCGGGACCAGGATCTCGACGTTGCCGAGGATGCTGGTCACGTTGATCTCGGTGACCTGCTGCTCGAAGACCGCCTGGGTCAGGTCGATGCTGATGTCGCCCATGACGGAGACCGCGCGGGTGTGCGCGCCCGGCCGCCAGCGCCCCTTGCGGGAGGAGCTGCTGCACACGGCCACGATCGTCTCGACCGGGGCGCCGGCGGGGGCGCCCACGGCATAGGGCGCCGCCTCCTGCCGGGTCCCGGCGCCGGGAGCGGGCAGGTCCCGTACGAGCACGTCCAGCTCGGCGACCGTCTTCAGCACGTACAGCGAGTCGAGTCGCTCCGAGTGCTCCTCGGGGGTCAGCCGGCCCTCGGCGACGGCGTCGGCGAGGATCTGCGCGATCCGGTCCCGGTCCGCGTCGGAGGCGCGCAGCGCGGGGGCCGGCGCGGGGGCCGGTACGGAGGGGGGCTGCTTTTCCAGGTCCACGCGCCCCAGCATAGCGAGACACGATAGATCGCGATACTGACCAGTGAGCCTTACCTCACAACAAAAGCCGCCGGAAGAGGTCCTACGCTGGATACCGCGCTGCCAAACGGTCGTCAGCGCCGTCTGCCGAGTGAGGGAATGACTGCCGTCATGCCAGAGTTTGCGTACACCGACCTGCTGCCCCTGGGCGAGGACTCCACCCCGTACCGCCTGGTGACCTCCGAAGGCGTCTCGACCTTCGAGGCCGACGGCCGCACGTTCCTCAAGGTCGAGCCGGAGGCGCTGCGCAAGCTCGCCGAAGAGGCCATCCACGACATCCAGCACTTCCTGCGCCCCGCGCACCTCGCGCAGCTGCGCCGGATCATCGACGACCCCGAGGCCAGCGCGAACGACAAGTTCGTCGCCCTCGACCTGCTGAAGAACGCGAACATCGCGGCGGCCGGCGTCCTGCCGATGTGCCAGGACACGGGCACGGCGATCGTGATGGGCAAGCGCGGCCAGAACGTCCTCACCGAGGGCGGCGACGAGGCGGCCCTGTCCCGCGGCATCTTCGACGCGTACACCCGCCTGAACCTGCGCTACTCGCAGATGGCCCCGGTGACCATGTGGGAGGAGAAGAACACCGGCTCGAACCTGCCCGCGCAGATCGAGCTGTACGCGACCGACGGCGGCGCGTACAAGTTCCTCTTCATGGCCAAGGGCGGCGGCTCCGCCAACAAGTCCTTCCTCTACCAGGAGACCAAGGCGGTCCTCAACGAGGCCTCCATGATGAAGTTCCTGGAAGAGAAGATCCGCTCGCTCGGCACGGCCGCCTGCCCGCCGTACCACCTGGCGATCGTGGTCGGCGGCACCTCGGCGGAGCACGCGCTCAAGACCGCGAAGTACGCCTCCGCCCACTACCTGGACGAGCTCCCCACCGAGGGCTCCCCCCTGGGCCACGGCTTCCGCGACGAGGCCCTGGAGCAGCAGGTCTTCGAGCTGACCCAGCGGATCGGCATCGGCGCGCAGTTCGGCGGCAAGTACTTCTGCCACGACGTCCGCGTCGTGCGCCTCCCCCGCCACGGCGCGTCCCTGCCGATCGCGATCGCCGTCTCCTGCTCCGCGGACCGCCAGGCCACCGCGAAGATCACCGCCGAGGGCGTCTTCCTGGAGCAGCTGGAGCGGGACCCGGCGCGCTTCCTCCCGGAAACGACGGACGAGCACCTGAACGACTCCGCGGACGTGGTCTCCATCGACCTCAACCAGCCGATGGACGACATCCTCGCCACCCTCACCAAGCACCCGGTCAAGACCCGCCTCTCCCTGACCGGCCCGCTGGTCGTGGCCCGCGACATCGCGCACGCCAAGATCAAGGAACTCCTCGACTCCGGTGCGGAGATGCCGCAGTACCTGAAGGACCACCCGGTCTACTACGCGGGCCCCGCGAAGACCCCCGAGGGCTACGCGTCCGGCTCCTTCGGCCCGACCACGGCCGGCCGCATGGACTCCTACGTCGAGCAGTTCCAGGCCGCGGGCGGCTCCAAGGTCATGCTGGCCAAGGGCAACCGCTCCCAGCAGGTCACCGACGCGTGCGGCGCGCACGGCGGCTTCTACCTCGGCTCCATCGGCGGCCCCGCGGCGCGCCTGGCCCAGGACTGCATCAAGAAGGTCGAGGTCCTGGAGTACGAGGAGCTCGGCATGGAGGCCGTCTGGAAGATCGAGGTCGAGGACTTCCCGGCCTTCATCGTGGTCGACGACAAGGGCAACGACTTCTTCCAGAACCCCGCCCCGGAGCCCACCTTCACCCACATCCCGGTCCGCGGCCCGGGCCTGGCGTAGCGGTTCACCCATCCGGGGCGGGCGGATGCCCCGCCCGCCCCGGATGGTGTGACGCATCGTCAATTCGCTGTTCTGTATGCGAGTTGACCGAGCGAGACCCTTGACGCACTCCAGGGATCACGCAAGGGTGGCTCTCCATGATCACGACTCGTTCCGCTCCCCGGCTGGCCGCGGCCCTTCTCGCGGTCCTCACCGCCACCGCCTGCAGCTCCGGCGGCGAGAAGGCCGGGAGCGACCGGGCGACGCAGCCCGCCGGGGAGCAGAGCGGGGTTCCCGAGGACGGCAAGGTCGAGGCGAGGGACGCCACGATCGGCCTGGTCCTTCCGATCGACGCCTACGATGTGTCCGACGACCAGATCGTACGGACCGGGCAGGCCCTCAACCTGCTGAACAAGCGGTGCCTCTCCCGCTTCGGCCTGCAGCAGAAGCAACTGCCCGCCTCGACGGTCGTCCAGGGCTCCGCGCACATCCGCCGCTACGGCACCCCCGCCTCGCTCGACATCGCCCAGAAGTACGGCTTCCACATGCCCCAGGGTGACCCCCGCGCCTTCACCAGCGACCAGATGGTGCGCCAGCCGACCGCTGTCGTGGAGGTGTTGCGCGGCATGAAGGAGGGCAGCGGCGAGCCCCTGACCACGTACAACGGGATGAAGGTGCCCGAGGGCGGCTGCGCCAAGGAGTCCCAGCGCAACCTCGCGAACGGCGGCGAGGCCCGCGCCGGACACGCCGAGACCGCCGCGGCGATCAAGGCGCGCTCTTTCGAGACCGCCAAGAAGGATCCGCGGGTGACCGCCGCCGAGAAGCAGTGGGCCGGCTGCATGGCCGCCAAGGGCTACAGCGCCTACAAGGGTCCGTTCGACGCGATCGGCGACCCGAAGTGGAGCGCCCCGAAGGCCACTCCGGACGAGATCGAGACGGCGGTGGCCTCCTGGACCTGCGGCAAGGAGTCCAACATCGTCGGCACCTGGGTGACGGTGGAGACCGCGTACCAGCAGACCCAGATCGCGCAGAACACCGAGAAGCTCAAGGAGGAGCAGAAGACCCTGGAGAGCGAAGCCAAGCGCCTCGACGACATCATCACAGCGGCGGAGGCGCAGTAACACCCGGCCCACCGAGGCCGCCGGACTCCTGGAGGAGGGCCATCAGGTGGCGGGCCTCCACAGGGGTGGCGCGGTAGCCGTCGCGGACGGCGGCCAGGAGCTCCTGCATCGTCAGGCCGAGCTCGTCGCGGAAGGCCTTCAGGGCCGCGCTGCGGGCGCCGCCCACCTGGAGCAGGACCGTGCCCTCGGCCTCCACCACGGCCGCGCGGACATGCTCCGGTGGCCTGCCCGGCCCTTCGTCGAGGTTGCACGTGTCCGGGGCTCCGAAGCCGCAGGTGTCGCACTCCCACTCGGACCTCCACAGCAGCCGGCCCCGCTCGATCAGCTGCCACGCGTGGAAGACACAGCGCGGGCAGGGCTCGCAGTACGTGAATCCCGCCATCGGCTCCGGCATGGCGACACCCTGCCCTGCCCGGTAGGGCCACCGCATCCGGTTAACGTCGGGGACACGACCCCGCACCAGCGCGTTCACCCCGGTTTGCAAGGATTTCCGTATGGCAGCGACGACCCACCTCCCCCCCGGCCCGCGCCACGCGGGTCATCGCTCATCGCGGAGCCTCCCACGAGCATGCCGAGCACACCATCGAGGCCTACCGGCAGGCCATCGCCGACGGGGCCGACGCGCTCGAATGCGACGTACGGCTGACCGCCGACCACCGGCTGGTCTGTGTGCACGACCGGCGGGTCGAGCGGACCTCCGACGGGCGAGGGGTCGTCTCCGAGATGACGTACGAGGAGCTGCGCGCCCTCGACTTCGGGGCGTGGAAGGGGTCCGGGCACGCCGGGGCCCGGGTGCTGCTCTTCGAGGACCTGGTCAAGGAGGCGCTGGCCGCGCCGTATCCCGTCGGGCTGGCCGTCGAGACCAAGCACCCCACCCGCGCGGGCGGCCGGCTGGAGGCCGAGCTCGTGCGACTGCTCGGGGAGTACGGGCTCGCCGACGGCTCCACGGGCCGCGTCGAGGTGATGAGCTTCTCCCGGACCGCGCTGACCCGGATGCACCGCCTCGCGCCGGGGCTGCCCGCCGTGTACCTGATCGAGCACAGGGTCCGGCCGGTCCGGCCCCCGTACGCCACCCACGCGGGCCCGGGCATCGAGCTCGTACGGCGGGATCCGGGGCTGGTGGCCCGGCTGAAGGCGAAGGGGCTCCGGGTGCGCGTGTGGACCGTGGACGAGCCCGAGGACGTGGAGCTGTGCATCCGCCTGGGCGTGGACACGCTCATCACCAACCGGCCCCGGGACGTGCGCAAGCTGCTGCTCGACATGTGAGCCCATGAGGACCCGGCCGGGGTGCGCCGGCCGGGCGTGGGGGTCGTCCGGATCATCGGACCCACGGGGGTACGGGTCCGAGTCCGCAGGGGGCTACGCGAAGCGCTGGTTGGCCGAGCCGTTGCAGGTCTGCAGGCGCAGCGGCTCGTGGGCCGCGGCCACCGTCAGGCACATGCCCGGGGCGGCGGCGGGCCGGAAGGTGGCTCCGTCGCGGACGAACTGCTGGTTGGCGCCGCCGTGGCAGTTCCAGATGATCAGCGCGGTGCCGCCGCCGTAGGTGGCGCCCGGTGCGTCCAGGCAGCGGTCGTGGGTGAGCTCGATGTGCAGGGACTTCTTCGCGGAGTCGTACCACCAGCCCTGGTTGCGGCCGCCGTGGCAGTCCCAGCCCAGGATCTTGGTGTTGTTGGCGCTGGCGCCGCCGTTGGAGTCGACGCAGTTGCCCGTCGCCTCGTTCTTCAGCGGCTTGTACAGGTCGTCCCAGGCCCCGGCCTGCAGGACGGGGGTGCCGGTGCTCGCCGGGTCGGCGCAGGAAGCCTCGCGCAGGCCGGAGGAGTAGAACTGGGTCAGACAGGACGCGAAGGCGCCGTGGCCGCGGTAGTTGGGGTGGAAGGACTGGCGGGCGGTGTTCTCGTCCCACGGGAAGTGGTCCCCGAGGTCGAGGTAGAGGCCGCGGGCCCAGCTGTCCTCCATGCAGACCTCGTGGCCCTGGAAGAGCCGCGAGTTGTCGAGGTAGGTGGCGCCCGCGGCGAGGGCGGCCGCGCGCATCCCCTTCTCGAAGGTGGGCACCGCGTAGTTGCGGCCCCAGGCCGCGTCGGAGTCGTAGCCGGCGCAGCCGCCCGGGAGCTTGCCGGGGAAGTCGGGGTTGTCGTAGAAGTCGGGGCCGATCGGGCTGGGGTAGCCCATCACGACCAGCTTGTAGTCGGAGTCGGCGTAGCCGGCGTCGCGCATGACAGACTTCAGGTCGCCGATCGTCGACTGCACCTTGGGCTTCAGCCCGTCGACGCGTGCCTGCCATCCCGGACCGTACTTCGGCTCGCAGGTGCCCTGGCTGAGCACCCAGCGGGTGACGCAGTCGGTCATGACCGGACCGAACTGCAGGTCGTCGTTGGCCCCGGCGACGAGCAGCACCATCTTGATCTTGGTGTTGCGGGCCTTGATGGCCAGGCTGTCGCTCTGCACCAGCTCGTCGGCGTACTGCTTGCTGCCGCCGATCTTGATGTTGCCCGTGTAGCCGCCGGAGCAGGCCGCGTTGAAGGTGTAGTCGGCCGCGATGCCGGTGCGGTGGATCGCCGCGTCGGGCGAGCGGTGGCACTGGTTGGACGGGGTGTTGGTGGCGGGGTCGTAGTTGCCGACGCCCTCGCCCGAGATCTCGCTGTCGCCGAGCGAGATCAGGCCGGTCTTGCGGTCCGCGAGCGGGCGGATCGCGGAGTCGCCGTAGATCTTGACGGCCTCGGCGGCCCGGATGGCCTCCAGTTCGGGCGTGAGGGATGTGGCCGCGGCAGCCGCGGAGGGCCCCGCGCCGGTCGACGCGTGGGCCATGGGGGTGATGGCGGTGACGCCCCCGAGGGCGGCCGCCGCCGCCGCGACGGCGGCGAAGGTAGATCTGAGTCTGATCCTTGATTGTGTACGGGCACGTGCCATGAACGCCTCCCCGATCTCGGTGTTACCCCCGGTATTTACTGGCCGGTAGGCGAGTTGGGAACAGTCCGAACAAGACAATTGCTCAACTTTTTGAGGAGGCACCACAGATGACCGAAGATCAGCAGCCCGGCGACGCCCCCGAGGCGTTCCGGATCGAGCACGACTCCATGGGCGACGTACGCGTCCCCGCACACGCCAAATGGCGAGCTCAGACCCAGCGCGCGGTCGAGAACTTCCCCGTCTCCGGACTGCGCCTGGAGCGCGCCCACATCGAGGCGCTGGCCCGGATCAAGGCCGCGGCCGCCGCCGTCAACGCCCGGCTCGGCGTGGTCGACGAGGACATCGCCGCCGCGATCGTCTCGGCGGCCGGCGAGGTCGCCGAGGGCCGCTGGGACGATCAGTTCCCCGTCGACGTGTTTCAGACGGGTTCCGGCACCTCGTCCAACATGAACGCCAACGAGGTGATCGCCACCCTGGCCACCGAGCGGCTCGGCCGCGCCGTGCACCCCAACGACCACGTCAACGCCTCCCAGAGCTCCAACGACGTCTTCCCGTCCTCCATCCACATCGCCGCCACGGCCGCCGTCACCGGCGAGCTCATCCCCGCCCTGGAGCACCTGGCCGGCGCGATGGAGCGCAAGTCCGCCGAGTTCTCCCAGGTGGTCAAGGCCGGCCGGACGCACCTGATGGACGCCACCCCGGTCACCCTGGGCCAGGAGTTCGGCGGGTACGCGGTCCAGCTCCGCTACGGCGTCGAGCGGCTGCGCGCGGCCCTGCCCCGGCTGGCCGAACTGCCGCTGGGCGGGACCGCCGTGGGCACCGGGATCAACACCCCGCCCGGGTTCTCCGCGGCCGTGATCACCGAGGTGGCCGCGGCGACGGGACTGCCGCTGACCGAGGCCCGGGACCACTTCGAGGCCCAGGGAGCCCGGGACGCACTCGTAGAGACGTCCGGAATGCTCCGTACGGTCGCCGTATCACTCACCAAGATCTGCAACGACCTGCGCTGGATGGCCTCGGGCCCGCGCACGGGATTGGCCGAAATCAATCTCCCGGATCTCCAGCCGGGGTCCTCGATCATGCCCGGAAAGGTCAATCCGGTCGTCCCGGAGGCCGCGCTGATGGTCGCCGCCCAGGTGATGGGGAACGACGCGGCGGTCGCCGTGGCGGGCGCCGCGGGCAACTTCGAGCTCAACGTGATGCTCCCCGTGATGGCCCGCAACCTGCTGGAGTCCATCCGGCTGCTGGGCTCCGTGAGCCGCCTGCTGGCCGACCGCACCGTGGACGGAATCACCGCCAATACGGCCCGGGCCAGGGAGTACGCCGAGTCCTCGCCCTCCGTGGTGACCCCGCTGAACCGGTACATCGGCTACGAGGAGGCCGCCAAGGTCGCCAAGAAGTCCCTCGCCGAGCGCAAGACGATCCGGGAGGTCGTCCTGGAGTCGGGCTACGTGGAGCGCGGCGACCTCACCCTGGAGCAGCTCGACGAAGCACTGGACGTGCTGCGGATGACCCACCCCTGACCCCGGCCGGGCCGCCCCGTCCCGGGGTCCGGATCCGGTCGTTTCCCGCCCCCGGGCACCTCGGTGACCTGCAGCGCGGCGATCCCCGGGACCCCCGCCCTAAGATCTGCCCATGACAGGTACCGGAGGCCGCGGGGGCGGCAGTGCGCGGAGCTCGGCACGCGGCTCGGCACGCAGTGCGCCGCGGGGTGCGGAGCGGGGCGCCGCCGAGGGCGTCCGCTGGGCGCCCGGGGAGCAGATCCTCTGGCGCTACCGCGATCACGCGCCCGGCACGAAGGGCGCCGTCCACATCTGCCGGCCCGTGACCGTGGTCAGGGACACCGACGAGCTGCTCGCGGTGTGGATGGCCCCCGGGACCGAGTGCGTCAAGCCGGTGCTAGCCGACGGGACCCCGGTCCACGAGGAGCCGCTCGCCACCCGGTACACCGCGCCGCGGACCACCGTACGGTCGCGCTGGTTCGGGGCGGGCGTGCTGAAGCTGGCACGGCCCGGGGACCCCTGGTCGGTGTGGCTGTTCTGGGGGCCGGGCTGGCGGCTCAAGAACTGGTACGTGAATCTGGAGGAGCCCCTGTCGCGGTGGGCCGGCGGGGTGGACTCCGTGGACCACTTCCTCGACATCGCCGTCTACCCGGACCGCACCTGGAAGTGGCTGGACGAGGACGAGTTCGCGCAGGCCCAGCGGTCCGGCCTGATGGACCCGGAACAGGCCGGGCGCGTACGGGAAGCCGGGCGCGCGGCGGTGGACGTGATCCGGGCCTGGGGTCCGCCGTTCTGCGAAGGCTGGCAGGATTGGCGACCGGACCCGGCCTGGGGCGTACCGTCCCTGCCGGAGGACTGGGACCGCACCCCGGCGCATATGACCTCATGAGACCCTTGATGCGCCCCCGGGGTGCAATCGTAGGATCGTCCTCCGCCGGGGTGTCGGCGGTCAAATGTCGCCAGCAGAACAGCATTTGACCTAGGCCGACGCGATAACGAGAGGTAACGAGCGGGACGCGGAAACGCGGGGTGATGGTGTCCCCGCCGCTGAGCGGGTATACCGCGACTGACCGAGTTGAGTGCAGCGCACATCGAGCGCAAACGGACGGAATGCCACGCGTGACGGAGTACCCCACCTCTCAGGAGGGCCCCCAGCCGGTTGCCTCCGGCGGTCGGACGGACGAGCCCGGCCACGGCACGGAGGAACTGGGCCACGGCAAGGCCCCGCTCCCGGCGGCCGAGGCCGTGCGCACGCATGCGCAGCCCCAGGCCGCGGACCTGCCCCGACCCCGCGGCACGGCGGAGGCACCGTCCGCCTCCGACGGTGCCGCGGAGCCCGGCGATGCCGCTGCCGCGCCCGGCCAGGGCGCGGCCCGGGTCCGGGCCGGCCGTGACGAGGCCGCGGCCACCGCGGCCGGCGGAGCGCGCAGCCGCGACGGCGAAGCCGCCCGAGAGGCGACGGCCCGGGCCGGCGGCGCGTCTGGACAGGGCGCCGGCGGGTCCGGCTCCGCGTCCGGGCCCGTCAGCGGCATCGGGGTCGACGCGACCATCGCGCGGCGGGAAGGCGACCGGCTGCGGTTCGTCGGAGCCGCCACCCGGCGGATCGCGCGCGGGATCGACCTCGACGAGATCGTGCTCGGCCTGTGCCGGGCCACCGTGCCCACCTTCTCCGACGCGATCCTCGTCTACCTGCGCGATCCCCTCCCCGTCGGCGACGAGCGGCCCGTCGGACCGGTCGTTTTAAGGCTCCGCCGAACCGACCGGCTCCGGCCGATCGACGAGTTCACGGGAGCCGCGGCCGGCATCGCCGGGGCGATGACGCCCGACGGCGAGCTCGACTTCAGCCAGCTCGCCCTGGTCGGCCCGCAGGGTGACCTGCCCGCGGCCGAGCTGTGCGAGATCCGCCCCGGCGGGGCGCTGGCCGAGGTGCTGCGCGGCGTACGGCCCGTCTTCGGGTCCTCCGCCGCCGCCCGCGCCGCCCTGCCGGAGCTGCTGGGCGCCGACCACCCGGTCCCGCGCGGCCAGCGGGCCATCCTGGCCCCGCTGCGGGGCCGCCGCCGCGTCATCGGCGCGGCGGTGTTCCTGCGCACCCCGGAGCGGCCCGCCTTCGAGACGAACGACCTGCTGGTCGCGGCCCAGCTGGCCACCCACACCGCGCTGGGCATCGACAAGGCCGTGCTCTACGGCCGCGAGGCCTACATCGCCGACGAGCTCCAGCGCACGATGCTGCCCGACAGCCTCCCCCAGCCCACCGGGGTCCGGCTCGCCAGCCGCTACCTGCCCGCCGCCGAGACGGCCCGGGTCGGCGGCGACTGGTACGACGCCATACCCCTGCCCGGCAGCCGGGTCGCGCTCGTCGTCGGCGACGTCATGGGCCACTCCATGACCTCCGCCGCGATCATGGGACAGCTCCGCACGACCGCCCAGACGCTGGCGCAGCTCGACCTGCCGCCCGCCGAGGTCCTGCACCACCTGGACGAGCAGGCGCAGCGCCTGGGCTCCGACCGGATGGCCACCTGTCTCTACGCCGTCTACGACCCGGTCTCGCACCGGATCACCATCGCCAACGCCGGCCACCCACCGCCGGTCCTGCTGCACCTGGGCGGCCGCGCCGAGGTGCTGCGCGTGCCCCCGGGCGCCCCCATCGGCGTCGGCGGCGTGGACTTCGAGGCCGTGGAGCTGGACGCCCCGGCCGGGGCCACCCTCGTGCTGTACACCGACGGCCTCGTCGAGTCCCGGCTGCGCGACGTCTGGACCGGCATCGAGCAGCTCCGCGAACGCCTCGCCACCACCGCGCAGCTGACGGGCCTGGATCACCCGCCGCCGCTGGAGGCGCTGTGCGACGACATCCTGGACATGCTCGGCCCCGGTGACCGGGACGACGACATCGCGCTGCTCGCGGCCCGGTTCGACGGGATCGCGCCCAGCGACGTGGCGTACTGGTTCCTGGACCCGGAGGAGACCGCTCCGGGCCGGGCCCGCCGGTTCGCCCGCCGCGCGCTGGCGCGCTGGGGGCTGGAGGAGCTGGAGGACTCGCTGGAGCTGCTGGTCAGCGAGGTCGTCACGAATGCCGTGCGGTACGCCGAGCGGCCCGTGACCCTGCGCCTCCTGCGGACGGACGTACTGCGCTGCGAGGTCGGCGACGACTCCCCGCAGCTGCCGCGCCAGCGCCGGGCGCGGGACGACGACGAGGGCGGCCGCGGCCTGTTCCTGGTGAACCGGATGGCCCGCCGCTGGGGTGCCACCCGGCTCAGCAGCGGCAAGGTCGTCTGGTTCGAGCTGGCGCTGCCGGGCACGGCCGAGAAGCGCTGACCGCCCTGCCGTCCGGGCCGCCACCCGGACGCACCACCGCCCCGCGGCTTCGTGCCCGCGGGGCGGTGGTGCGTCCGGGTGGCTCCGCCGCCTACGGCTTCGGCAGCTGGGGGTCCGGTGGTGCCGGGGTCGACTTCGACGCGGTGGGCGTCGGCTTCGACGGCGTCGGGGTGGGGGTCGGCTTCGACGGCGTGGGGGTCGGAGTCGGCTTCGACGGCGTCGGGGTCGGGGTGGACGGCGTCCGGCTCGGGGGCGTCGGGGTGCTGCTCGCGGACGTGCTCGGCGTGCTCGACGGGGAGCTGCTGGAGCTCGGCGTCTGGACCTTGCCCATGTCCGCCTCCTCCAGGTCGAAGGAGTCCGTGTCCCCGCCCTTGAGCGCGTCGAGGGTGTACTGCTTCCAGATCGCGGCCGGGAAGCTGGAGCCGCCCGCACGTCCGCCGCCGGCGGTGCCGGTCAGGCTGGTCTGGGTGTGGGTGCCGGGCTCGTCTCCGAACATCGCGACGACGGTGACCAGTTCGGGGGTGAACCCGGTGAACCAGGCGGCCACGTTCTTCTCGGTGGTGCCGGTCTTGCCCGCGGCCTCGTAGGCCGAGCTCTTCACGGCCTGGCCGGAGCCGTCCTCGACGACGCCGGTGAGCACCTTGGTGACGGTGTCGGCGGTCTTGCGGCTGATCGCCTGGGAGCCGACGGCGCGGACCGGCTTGTACTCGCGGGTCGCGTGCTTGGCGGACTTGACGATGCTCGGCGTGACCTTCTTGCCGTGGTTGTCGAAGGTGGCGTAGACGCCGGCCATCTCCAGGGTGTCGGCGCTCATGGTGCCGAGCGACATGGCGGGCCGGTCCTCGGGCCAGCCCTCGCGGTCCTGCATGCCGAGTTCCAGGGCGGTCTGCTTCGCCTCCTTCGGCCCGACGTCCACGATCATCTGGGCGTACACGGAGTTCACCGAGGCGTTGGTGGCGGCCTGCACCGTCATCATCGGGTTGCCGTAGTCGCGGTCGTCCTGGTTCTGCGGGTTGAACGGGGTGTCGCTGCCGACCACGGGGCGCTTGCTGGTGCCGTCGTAGAGGGTGTTGGGCGTGATCGGCTTCCCGTCCTGCGTGCTCGCCTTGGTCTCCAGGGCGGAGGCGAGCACGACCGGCTTGAAGGTCGAGCCCGGCTGGAAGTCCTTGCGCAGGGCGTTGCTGGCCCACTGCTCGCTCTGCCCGGTGCCGCCGTACATCGCGACGATCATGCCGGTCTTCGGGTCCACGGAGGTGGCGCCCGCCTGCACGGCGGCGTCGACGGGGCGGCCCTTGCGGTCGAGCTTGGATTCCAGCTCGTCCTGGACGGCCTTCTCCAGCGCGGCCTGCTTCTTCGGGTCGATGGAGAGGGTGATCTCCCAGCCGCCGGCCTTGAGCTGGGCCTCCGTCATGCCGGTCTGCCGCTTGAGCTCCTCGTCGGCGGCCTGGATCAGGTAGCCCTTCTGGCCCTCCGATCCGGCGGCGGCCTTGGGCTTGATCGGCTCCTGGAACTTCATCTCCCGGCGCTTGGCCTGGTCCAGCTCGCCCATCTCGACCATGTTGTCGAGGACGCCGTTGAAGCGGATCATGACCAGATTCTTGCCGTTCGGGCCGGCGGTCGCCCAGTCGTACTGGCTGGGGGCCTGCAGGACGGCGGCGAGGTACGCGCCCTGCTCCAGGGTCAGCTTCTCGGCGTCGACCCCGTAGTAGGCCTGGGCCGCGGCCTGGATGCCGTAGGCGTTGCGGCCGTAGAAGTTGGTGTTCAGGTAACCCGCGAGGATCTGGGGCTTCTCCATCTCCTGGTCGACCTTGAGGGAGATGATCAGCTCCTTCAGCTTGCGGGTCGCCGTCTGGTCCTGCGTCAGGTAGAAGTTCTTGACGTACTGCTGGGTGATCGTCGAACCACCGGCCTTGCCCTTGCCGGTGACGGTGTTGAACAGGCCGCGGCCGATGCCCTTGAGGTCGATGCCCCGGTCGGTGTAGAAGGACTTGTTCTCGATCGCGATGAAGGCCGTCTGCACGTTCTTCGGGATCTTGTCGATCGACACGATCTGACGGTTCTTGGCGCCGACCCGGGCCATGACGCTGCCGTCGGAGAGCTTGTAGACGTTGTTCTGCGTCAGCGCCTCGGCGTTGGGGTCCGGCGGTTCCACGTAGAAGTAGAGGCCGACCAGGGCCGCCATGCCGAGCAGCATCGTCCCGAAGAAGGTGCCGAGCACCTTCTTCCAGGTGAAGAAGCGGCGTATGCCGGTCGGCTTCCCGCCCTTGCCCTTGCCGCGCCCGCGCGGCGCTCGTCGCGCACCGCGCTGCTGCTGCGCCCGTCGCGCTTCTGCTCGGCCCATCGCTCCCGCTCCGCTCGATAACCCCCCGACGTCAGCTCAGAAAGCTAACACCGGAGTCTGTGACAAAAACCGGCCAACCGATAGACAATTCAGGCAATTCGGACGTGACAATGAGCACCTGGCCCACCGGAACCGACGCAGCCGGAGCCCTTGAGGTTGCCGGACTCCGCACCACTTTCGCGCCACCCGCCGCGCGCCCGCCACCCACCCCCCTCCCGGCGCCCCCTCAGCACCCTCCCCCAACTCCCTTACGACTCCCACCCGACTCCCGCCGGGCCCAAAAAAGTGATATCACTTTGATAAGCGGCTCGACCGGCCGCGACCGAAGGGAACGGGGCAGACGATGACGAACACCACGGGCGGTACCGAGGCCGGCGTACGGGAGTTCCCCGCGCGGAGCGTGGGCGGCGGGCTCGCGCTGCTGCTCGGCCTTGCGGGTGTGGCGGCCGGGGCGGGCCTGGTCGCGCTCGGCGCGGTGTCCGGGAGCGACGGGGCCAAGGCGGGCCTGATCGCGGCGGGCGTCCTGCTGACCATCGCCGCCATCATCGCCATGAGCGGCCTGAACACGGTCGCGCCGGGCGAGGCCCGCGTGGTCCAGCTGTTCGGCCGCTACCGCGGCACCGTGCGCACCGACGGACTGCGCTGGGTCAACCCGCTGACCTCCCGCCGGCCCCTGTCCACCCGGGTCCGCAACCACGAGACGGCCGTCATGAAGGTCAACGACGCCTACGGCAACCCGATCGAGCTGGCGGCCGTGGTGGTGTGGCGGGTCGAGGACACCGCACGGGCCGTCTTCGAGGTCGAGGACTTCACCGAGTTCGTCGAGACCCAGACCGAGGCGGCCGTCCGGCACATCGCGATCGAGTACCCCTACGACGCCCACGAGGACGGCGGCCTGTCGCTGCGCGGCAATGCCGAGGAGATCACCGAGAAGCTCGCCGCCGAACTGTCCACCCGCGTCGAGGCGGCCGGCGTCCACATCATCGAGTCCCGCTTCACCCACCTCGCGTACGCCCCGGAGATCGCCTCCGCGATGCTCCAGCGGCAGCAGGCGGGGGCGATCGTCGCGGCGCGCAAGCAGATCGTCGAGGGCGCGGTCGGTATGGTCGAGCTCGCCCTGACCCGCCTCGCGGAGCAGGAGATCGTGGACCTCGACCCGGAACGGAAGGCGGCGATGGTGTCCAACCTGATGGTGGTCCTGTGCGGCGACCGCGCGGCCCAGCCGGTCATCAACACGGGCACCCTCTACCAGTGATCCCCGACGACGGCACGGACTCCCCCGCCGGCCGGGCCTCCGCCGGCCCGGCCGGCGGGGAACCCTCGGCGCCCCCCAAGGCGGCCGGGCGGCAGGCCCGCAAGCAAGTGCTGCTGCGGCTCGACCCGCAGGTGCACGACGCGCTCGCGCGGTGGGCGGGGGAGGAACTGCGCAGCGCCAACGCCCAGATCGAGTTCCTGCTCCGCCGCGCCCTGGCCGAAGCCGGCCGGCTCCCCGGCGGGGCGGGCCCGATCCCGCCCCGGGGCCGCCCCCGCACCTCTCCGGATTCCTGAGCCGAGCGTCCGCCGCCGGCACCGAAACGGCCACCGCCCCTCGCGGTGGCCGTTTCGCGTTCCCGCCCGGAGCCGCGCCCCATGCACCCTCACCCCCCTTCCGAATCAACGCAAAGCACCCCAAGATCACCTCTGCACTGTGTGTATACATCGAGCGTATACACCGCGTGTATAGTCCTCGGCATGTCCATCAGTCACGCACTCCTCGGCCTCCTGGAGGCCGGTCCCCGGCACGGTTACGACCTCAAGCGGACCTTCGACGAGAGATTCGGCCACGACCGTCCCCTCGCCTACGGGCAGGTCTACTCGACCATGTCCCGGCTGCTGAAGAACGGTCTGGTCGAGGTCGACGGGGTGGAGAGCGGCGGCGGCCCCGAGCGCAAGCGGTACGCGATCACCGATGCCGGCATCACCGACGTCGAGGGCTGGCTCGCCCAGCCGGAGAAGCCCGAGCCGTACCTCCAGTCGACCCTCTACACCAAGGTCGTCCTCGCCCTCCTCACCGGCCGCAGCGCCCAGGAGCTGCTGGACACCCAGCGCGCCGAGCACCTGCGCCTGATGCGCATCCTCACCCAGCGCAAGCGCAAGGGGGACCTCGCCGACCAGCTGGTCTGCGACCACGCCCTGTTCCACCTCGAAGCCGACCTGCGGTGGCTCGAACTCACCGCCGCCCGCCTCGACCAGCTCGCCCAGGAGATACGACGATGACCCCGGCCGGCACGCTGCTCAGCGCCACGGACCTCCGCAAGACCTACGGCACCACCCACGCCCTGGACGGCGCCGGGTTCTCCATCCACGCCGGCGAGGTCGTCGCCATCATGGGCCCCTCCGGGTCCGGCAAGTCGACCCTGCTGCACTGCCTCGCGGGGATCGTCACCCCCGACTCCGGGACCATCACCTACGCCGGACGCGAGCTCTCCGCGATGAACGACGCAGAGCGCAGCGCCCTGCGCCGCGGCGAGTTCGGCTTCGTCTTCCAGTTCGGCCAGCTCGTCCCCGAGCTCACCTGCGTCGAGAACGTCGCCCTGCCGCTCCGCCTCACCGGCGTCAAGCGCAAGCAGGCCGAGCGGACCGCCCTGGAATGGATGGAGCGGCTCCAGGTCGACGACCTCGGCCGCAAGCGCCCCGGCGAGGTCTCCGGCGGCCAGGGCCAGCGCGTCGCCGTCGCCCGCGCCCTCGTCACCAACCCCCGGCTGATCTTCGCCGACGAGCCCACCGGCGCCCTCGACTCCCTCAACGGCGAGCTCGTCATGCAGCTGCTCACCGAGGCCGCCCGCTCCACGAACGCCGCCGTCGTCCTCGTCACGCACGAGACCCGCGTGGCCGCGTACTCCGACCGCGAGATCGTCGTGCGCGACGGCAAGTCCCGCGACATGGAGCGCGCGGTATGAGTCACGGGACCCACACCAAGCACACCGAGCACAGCAGGCAGGGCGGGCACGCCGGCCCCGGCAGCCCGGTCGGCCCGGGCGAGCAGAGCGCGCTCGCCGTCTGGCTGCAAGACCTCGCCCTCGGCGCCCGCTTCGCCTTCGGCGGCGGCCGCGAGGGCTGGACCCGCACCCTCCTGACCGGCGTCGGCGTCGGCCTCGGCGTGGCCCTGCTGCTCGTCACCAGCGCGATCCCCAGCGCCCTGGCGGCCCGCGACGCGCGCGGCGAAGCACGCCAGACGTCCGGCGCACCCCAGATCCGGGAGGCCGGCCGCGACACCCTGCTGATCGTGGACGCGGACCAGTCGTACCACGGTTACGGGGTCGACGGGCGGCTCGTACAGCCCGAGGGGCCGGACGCCCCGCTGCCGCCCGGCCTGAAGAAGTTCCCCGGCCCCGGCGAACTGGCCGTCTCCCCCGCCCTCGACAAGCTGATGAAGACCGGCGAGGGCGAACTGCTGCGCGACCGCCTCGACGGGAAGATCGTCGCGACCATCGGCGACGCGGGCCTGGTGGGCCCCGGCGACCTCTACTTCTACGCGGGCAGCGACAAGCTCGCCGAACTCCAGAAGGCCGCGCCCAGCTCCGTCAAGCGGGTCACCGCCTTCGAGATCGCCGTCCAGGAGGAGGCGCTGGACCCCGTCCTCACCCTCCTCGTGGTGCTGACGTTCGTCGCCCTGCTGATGCCCGTCGGCGTGTTCATCGCCGCCGCGGTGCGCTTCGGCGGCGACCGGCGCGACCGCCGGCTCGCGGCGCTGCGCCTGGTGGGCGCCGACGGCCGGATGGTCCGCCGGATCGCCGCGGGCGAGGCCATGGGCGGCTCGCTGATCGGCCTGGTGCTGGGCACCGGCTTCTTCCTGGCCGCCCGGCAGCTCGCCCCGGCCATGAACCTCCAGCAGCGCAGCGTCTTCGCCGCCGACCTCAACCCGACCCCCTGGCTGGCCGCGCTCGTCGCGATCGCGGTACCCGGCGCGGCCGTCGTCGTGACCTTGTTCGCCCTGCGCGGCGTGGTCATCGAGCCGCTCGGCGTGGTCCGTACGACGACCCCGCGGCGGCGCCGCGTCTGGTGGCGGCTGCTGCTCCCGCTCGCCGGAATCGGCCTGCTGGCCCCGATGATGGGCCGCGGCAACGACGGCGGACAGTTCAACCAGTGGCAGGTCTCCGGTGGCGTGGTCCTGCTCCTCGCCGGCATCACCGTGCTGCTCCCCTGGGTGCTGGAACGGGTCGTCGGCGGCATCGGCGGCGCGGGCCCGGTCTCCTGGCAGCTCGCCTCCCGCCGGCTCCAGCTCACCAGCGGCAGCGCCGCCCGGCTGGTCAACGGCATCGCGGTGGCGGTCGCCGGAGCCATCGCCCTGCAGATGCTCTTCGCCGGCACCGAGGCCTCGTACACCCGGGAGACCGGCCAGGACCCGACCCGGGCCTCGCTCTCCATCCTCATGCGCTCCTCCGAGGGCGTGGAGGCCGTCGGCCGAAAGCTGGCCGGGGCCGAGGGCGTCACCCAGGCCGTCGCCCTGACCTCGACCCAGGCCGCGCGCACCGCGGGCATGTCCTACGAGGACAAGTCCATCTCCCTGACGATCGGCACCTGCGCCGCCCTCAGGGAAGTGGGCAACCTGCCCTCCTGCAAGGACGGCGACGCCTTCGTCCTCACCGGCGGCGCCGACTCCGGCGGCATGGACGGCGACACCGCCCGGCCGGGCGAGAAGCTGTTCGCGGGAAACGTCTACGACGGCGAGGGCGCCCCGCCCACCCCCTGGACGGTGCCCGCCGACGCGAAGACCGCACCGGCCCGCAAGGACCCGAACGGCACGCTGCGCAACGGCCTGCTCGTCACCCCGGCCGCGGCCCCGAAGGCGCTCGGTGACTTCCACACCTCGCAGGTGTACGTGAAGCTGGACCCGAAGCAGCCCGACGCCCTGGAGCTGGCCCGCACGGCGGCCTTCAAGGCCGATCCGCTGGCCGTCGCCATGACCATGCAGGCCGTCGAGACCGCGAAGCGGTACTCCTCCATCCGCACGGGCCTCTTCGTCGGCTCCACCTGCGTCCTGATGCTGATCGGCGCCAGCCTGCTGGTCTCCCAGCTGGAGCAGCTGCGCGAGCGCAAGAAGCTGCTGTCGGCGCTGGTCGCCTTCGGTACGAAGCGCTCCACGCTGAGCATGTCGGTGTTCTGGCAGACCGCCCTGCCGATCGGCCTGGGCCTGGCCCTGGCCACGGTGGTCGGAGTCGCCCTCGGCGTGGTGCTGATGCAGATGGCGGCCGTCACCCTCCGGATCGACTGGACCTCGATCCTGTCGATGATCGGCATCGGCGGCGGCGTGTCCGTCCTGGTGACCCTGCTCAGCCTGCCGCCGCTGCTGCGCCTGATGCGCCCGGACGGGCTGCGCACGGAGTAACCCGGGCCGCGCACGCAGCCCCGTACGCCCGCTCCTTCCGTCTCGGCCTAGTCGGTCAGCCAGACGGGGAGCGGGCGTACGGCTTCGCGCAGGGCGTCGGCGACGGCGCGGAACTCCTCTTCGCGGGCCGTTCCCGTCCGCATGGCCAGCGCGATCCGCCGGGAGGGCGCCGGTTCGGCGAAGTACCCGGTGGCCAGGAGCTCGTTGCGGGCGGTCTCCAGGCGCAGCGCGGTGCGCGGCAGCAGCGTGACGCCGAGCCCCCCGGCGACCAGTTGTACGAGGGTGGACAGCCCGGCGGCGGTCGTGGTGACGTCCGCGCCGGCGACGCGTCCCGCGTCGTGGCAGATGTCGAGGGCCTGGTCGCGCAGGCAGTGCCCTTCGTCGAGGAGGAGCAGCCGCAGGCCGCGCAGTTCCTCGCGCGGGATGTCCTTGCGGCCGGCGAGCGGGTGATCGCGCGGCGCGAGCAGGACGAAGTCCTCGTCGAAGAGCGGCAGTTCGGTGACGCCGGGCACCCCGAGCGGTACGGCGAGCAGCAGCAAGTCGAGCCGCCCGCCGGCCAGCCCCTCCAGCAGCGAGGCCGTCTGCTCCTCGTGCACCTGGAGGTCGAGCCGCGGGTAGCGCCGGTGGAAGAGCCCGAGCACCGTCGGCAGCAGGTACGGGGCCACGGTGGGGATCACCCCGAACCGCAGGGCCCCCGTGAAGGGGGCCCGTACCGCCTCGGCCTCCTCCAGCAGCCCGCCCATCGCGTCGAGCACGGCCCGCGCCCGGACCGCGATCCGCTCCCCGGCGGGCGTGAGCAGCACCTTGCGCGTGGTCCGCTCCAGCAGCCGCACCCCGAGCGCCTCCTCCAGCGCGGACACGGCCCCGGAGAGCGCGGGCTGGCTCATCCCGATCGCGGCGGCCGCGTCCCGGAAGTGCAACTGCTCGGCGACGACGGCGAAGACCCGCAGCTGGGCGAGCGTCGCCTGTTTCGGTCCTCTATGACCCACAGCCATTGATAGGCACCTCCGATCACTGGGCACCAGGCTAGCTATTTCCGCAATCAATGCGGCTGTGTCAGCATGTGAGATACGTCCAACCCCCCGGAAAGCCCCCAAAAGGGTCACTTTCCTTTGCGCAAGGAGAGCACGTGCTCACTGTCGGCGACCAGTTCCCCACCTACGACCTGACCGCTTGCGTCTCGCTGGAGGCCGGAGCCGAGTTCGCGCAGATCGACCACAAGACCTACGAGGGCAAGTGGAAGATCATGTTCTCCTGGCCGCTCGACTTCACCTTCGTGTGCCCGACGGAGATCGCCGCCTTCGGCAAGCTGAACGACGAGTTCGCCGACCGTGACGCCCAGATCCTCGGCTTCTCGCTCGACTCCGAGTACGTGCACCACGCCTGGCGCAAGGACCACGCCGACCTGCGCGACCTGCCCTTCCCGATGATGTCCGACATCAAGCGCGAGCTCTGCGCCGACCTCGGCATCCTCGGCCAGGACGGTCTCCCGATGCGCGCCGTCTTCATCGTGGACCCGAACAACGAGATCCAGTTCTCCATGGTGACCGCCGGTTCCGTCGGCCGGAACCCCAAGGAGGTCCTGCGGGTCCTCGACGCCCTGCAGACCGACGAGCTGTGCCCCTGCAACTGGAACAAGGGCGAGAGCACCATCGACGCCGGCGCGCTGCTGGCCGGTGAGTGAGCGATGTCCCTCGACTCCCTCAAGTCCGCCCTGCCGGACTTCGCCAAGGACCTGAAGCTGAACCTCGGTTCGGTCATCGGCAATCAGGACTCCCTGACGCAGCAGCAGCTGTGGGGCACCGTCCTGTCCTGCGCCATCGCCGCGCGCTCCCCGCGCGTCCTGCGTGAGCTGGAGCCGGAGGCCAAGGCAGCCCTGTCGCCGGAGGCCTACACCGCCGCCAAGGCGGCCGCCGCGATCATGGCGATGAACAACGTCTTCTACCGCACCCGCCACCTGCTCTCCGACCCGGAGTACGGCACCCTGCGCGCGGGCCTGCGGATGAACGTCATCGGCAACCCCGGCGTGGACAAGGTCGACTTCGAGCTGTGGTCGCTCGCCGTCTCCGCCGTCAACGGCTGCGGCCAGTGCCTGGACTCGCACGAGCAGGTCCTGCGCAAGGCCGGCGTGGACCGCGAGACGGTCCAGGAGGCCTTCAAGATCGCCTCGGTGATCCAGGCCGTCGCCGTCACCCTCGACGCCGAGGCCGCCCTCGCCGGCGAGTGACACCCCGCCCGCAGCAAAGGGCCCCCGCAGCCGCTCCCGGCCGCGGGGGCCCTTTCGCACTCCGTGGGGACCGTGCGGCGATGGCGGGCGGGACCTACCGGCGCAGCTTCGCCATCAGCGCCCGCACGTCCTCGATCATCGCCCCGTCGATCGCGTCCTCGTCCACGGACTCCTGCTCCCCCGCGGAGGTCGCGAACCACTCCACGGTCAGCGTGAAGACGGCCCCGCCGTCCAGCACCGTCAGCCGGTCCCCGCCGCTCCCGTAATACCGGTCGAGCATCGCCCGGTCGCCCAGACCCGGCACCTCGCGGCGCTGCTCGGGGTCGATCCGCAACCCGGTGATTCCCAGCGGCCCGGTGCCGAACTCCGGTCCCGGATCGGTCTTCTTGTGCAGCTCGACCAGGACTTGGGCCTGGTACGAGAGGCGCTCCTGCGCGTTCTTCAGGCGGACGGCGCAGTGCGCCCAGTCCTGCGCGCCGCTGCGGCCCTCGCTCGCGTCGCTGCTGTCGGCGTCTTTGGGCGTCCGGTCGATGGTCTTGCCCAGCACCTGGAGCGAGACCTCCCGGCACAGGTTCTCGGCGTGCCGGTAGTCGATGCGCGGGGTATCGGCGAAACGGTCCTGCGCGGCCAGGGTGCCCGCCCACACCGCCGAGGCGGCCACCACTCCACCCAGCGCCCACAGCCACGGAGTCCGCGGACCCCGTCCATGCCCGCGTTCGGGTTCGCGTTCGCGCGGAAGGTGCTCCGCAGCCCCCTCCGCCCCGCTCGCCGTGTCCCAGTCCCCGTCGGTCTCAGGCTCGCCGATCATCCCCGTGTCCCCCCGTCCCCCGCACCCCTGCGGCTGCGGCGCGCACCGCGCCTACCTGCGCAACGCCTTCATCAGGCCGTGCATGTCGTCGATCATCGCAGCCTGGACCGCGTCGGAATCGGGCTTCGGCGGATCTTTCGGGGGCCCGGAGCCGGCGATCGGATTGCCGTCGCCGTCGACCTCGTCCCCGCCGAACGCCCACACCGTCACGTTCATGGTGAACACCGCGCCCCCGTCGAGGACGGTCAGCCGCCACGACTGCTCGTACCCCATCTCCCAGATGAGCGCCCGCTCCCCGAGCCCCGGCACCGAGTGCGGGTCCGAGCGGCTCATGCCGATCCAGCCCGCGGGCTCGGGATCCGCGCCGAACTCCGGCGCGGGGTCGGTCCGTTTGTGCAGGGTCATCGAGGTCTGGACCTCGTACGACAGCTGCAGCCCGGGGCTCTCCGAGGGGTCGTTCGAGGTGCTCAGCTGGCAGTACGCCTGGTCCACGGCCGGATGCTCGAACCGTCTCGGGGTGGACTGCCACCGGACCTCGCTCAGCCGGGCCAGCGCGGGCAGCTTCGCCTCGTCGCACAGGCTCGCGGGCAGCCCGTACCGCAGCGGCGGGCGGTCGTCGTGCGGGGTCGCGCCCCACCAGGCGCCCGCCCACAGCGTGGAGGCGATCAGGGCTCCGCCCAGCGCCCACCGCCAGGGGCGGCGGCGGCCGGGAGGCGGGGACCCCTCGTAGCGCTCCGGTCCCTGCGGCCCTTCCGGCTCTTGCGGGCCGTACGGCCCCGGTATGCCGGATGAGCCGCCGTCGAACTCAGGCTCCGTTATCACCCGTACGGGCCTCCTCCGCCTCGGCTGCCGTCTGGCCCAGGGCCGTCGCACCGTGCGGCCCGGGGCCGACCGGGGAGAGCCCGTGGTGAAGCTGTTCGCGGGAGTAGGCCCGCAGGTACCCGACCACGGTGTTGGTGACGGCGACCAGCGGCACGGCGACGACCGCTCCACCGATGCCGGCGACCAGGCCGCCGGCCGCCACCGAGAGCACCACCGCGAGCGGGTGGACCCGTACCGCCCGGCCCAGGATGAAGGGCTGGAGCACGTGGCCCTCGATCTGCTGCACGGCCAGGACCACCAGCAGCACCATCGCCGCGGTGAACGGCCCCTGGGTCACCAGGGCCACGACCACGGCGAGGGCGCCGGAGATCACGGCGCCGACGAGCGGGATGAAGGCGAACAGGAAGATGAAGACGGCGAGCGGCACGGCCATCGTCACGTCGAGGAAGTACAGCCCGAGGCCGATGAACACGGCGTCGATGAGGGCCACGAGCACCGTGCCGCGCACATACGCGGTCAGCGTGCGCCAGGCGCGCGGACCGGCGCCGGCTACGCCCGGGCGGGCCGCGGCGGGGAGCAGGTTCGTGCTCCAGACCCAGATGCGCTTGCCGTCGTAGAGCAGGAAGAGCGTGGAGAACATCGCGAGCAGCATGCCCGTCAGCACTTCGACGAGGACCGTGACGCCTTGCAGGCCGGCGGAGGTGATCTGCTCGGTGTTGGTGCCGATGGTCTCGCTGAGGTTCTTGGCGATGTCGTTGATCTGCTTCTCGGTCACGTGGAACGGACTGTCCAGTGCCCAGAGTTTGAGTTCGTTGATGCCCTCGCGCAGCCGCTCGGAGAGCTGGTCGAGGTTGTCCATGACCTGCCAGACCACGAACCAGCCGACCAGCCCGATGACCACGAACCCGAGGACCGCGGTGACGGCCGTGGCCAGTCCCCGGGGCATGCCGAGCCGGCGCAGCCGGACCACGAAGGGCTGGAGCAGCGCGGTCACCAGGAGGGCGGCGGCGAAGGCCAGCACGACCAGGCGGACTTCGCTGATCACCTTCATCAGGACCCAGAGCATCCCGGCGAGCAGCAGCAGC
Organism: Streptomyces sp. NBC_00086; assembly: GCF_026343255.1. Classification (NCBI taxonomy): domain Bacteria; kingdom Bacillati; phylum Actinomycetota; class Actinomycetes; order Kitasatosporales; family Streptomycetaceae; genus Streptomyces; species Streptomyces sp. NBC_00086. The sequence continues at coordinate 2,928,100 of NZ_JAPELZ010000001.1, forward strand.
CGCCAGCTCGCCTCGGCGGCGACGCGCATGCCCCACGGGATGACGGACACGGGGTCGGGGCGCACGGGGGTGGCGTAGCCGCCGTGTCCGGCACCGGAGTACACCGACGGCGGGGAGGGCGGGGAGACGGGGGCGGTGGAGGCCTGGACCGCGGACGGCCCGTCGTCGGAGGTTTCGGCCTCGACCTCGGCGCGCCGCTCCGCGAGCCGGGCCTCGACACGGCTCAGCCTCTTGCCGAGCACGCCGAGCCAGCCTGTCTTCGCCATGTCGTTCCCTTCCCCCGCCTGGATCCGCGTGCCGGGGCACACCTCGAAAGACCGTACACGCGAGGAGCCCCGCACCGTAGGACGATGCGGGGCTCTTCGGGGTTGAGGCGCGCGGGCGCGCTCTCGTCCCGGGGTCTGCCGGTGTGACTAGTACCAGTGGTTGGCCTGGTGGAAGCTCCAGGCTCCGCACGGGCTGCCGTAGCGGGAGTTCATGTAGTTCAGACCCCACTCGATCTGCGTGGCGGGGTTGGTGCGCCAGTCGGCGCCCGCCGAGGCCATCTTCGAGCCGGGCAGGGCCTGGACGAGGCCGTAGGCGCCCGAGGACTTGTTCACGGCCAGGTAGTTCCAGGTGGATTCCCGGTTGATGATGTTGGAGAAGCACTGGAACTGCCCCGCCGGGACCATCTGCTGGGCGATCGCCTTGACCTGGGCGACCGTGTACGAGGCCTGGGGTGCGAACGAGGATCCGTCGCGGGAGGCGGAACGGCTGGCAGCCTGCTCCTTCTCCTCACGCTCCTTCTTCGCCTTGGCGTCCGCGGCCTTCTGCGCCTCGGCCTTCTTCGCCTTGGCGTCCTGGGCGGCCTGGATGCGGGCCGCTTCCTCCACCGAGCGCTTGGCGTCGGAGTCGGCGGCGTGGGCGATGGAGTCGGCCTGCTGCGTCAGGGACGCGTTCTGGACCTGTGCCTGCTCGCCGAGCGGGATGTCCGTGAGGAGGGTCACCCCGGACGCGGTCGTCTCGAGATCGTTCGCGACGGGGTCGCCGGTGGCAACACCCACGACTGCGCCGACGGTGGTGACGGCGGTGGCCGAAGCCACGGCGAATCCCCGAACCGAGATCCGGCTCACACGGTTTCCTTCCAGCAGCGTCCGCAGTGACCGAGCGGGCGCAATAGTGCCCTCGACACTGGCCTCCGTGGTGGTTCGGTCACTGGAGGCGCGGGCCCGTGGGCAACTCCCTTGCGGGAGTGCCGCGTGATGCTCCGGGCGGCATACGGCGATCGATTGTGGAGTTAGCGGTACTGCGCGCATCTCACGGGAGATACAGGTGTGCCGTATGCGGGGCCTGACGGAAAACAGACTCTGCCGGACCTCGACGCCACAGGGCAATTCTCCGTTGCGTGGGAAAGGTCACACCTGGCATGTCGCCCCTGGTTTCGACAAACCCCTGTGCGTGAAGGCGCCGCCCGGCTAGGCTCTCTGGCCTTTGCCGGGCGGCGCCAACTCACCTTCCCGCTATGGGCGTTTTACCTGCTTTGCGGCCCGTGCGGGCCGGCCGGGGGCCCTACAGGTTCTCCAGCATTTCGGTGACCAGCGCGGCGATCGGGGAACGCTCCGAACGGGTCAGCGTGACGTGCGCGAAGAGCGGATGCCCCTTCAGTTTCTCGACCACGGCGACGACTCCGTCGTACCGGCCGACCCTCAGGTTGTCCCGCTGGGCCACGTCATGGGTGAGGACCACCCGCGAATTGGCCCCGATACGGGACAGAACGGTCAGCAGGACATTGCGCTCCAGCGACTGCGCCTCGTCCACGATCACGAACGCGTCGTGCAGCGAGCGGCCGCGGATGTGCGTGAGCGGCAGGACCTCCAGCATCCCGCGGTTGAGCACCTCCTCGATGACCGCGCGCCCGGCGACCGCCGAGAGGGTGTCGAACACCGCCTGGGCCCACGGGCTCATCTTCTCGTTGGCGTCGCCGGGGAGGTAGCCGAGGTCCTGGCCGCCGACCGCGTACAGCGGCCGGAAGACCATCACCTTCTGGTGCTGCCTGCGCTCCAGTACGGCCTCCAGCCCCGCGCACAGCGCCAGGGCCGACTTTCCGGTGCCGGCCCGGCCGCCCATCGAGATGATCCCGATCTCGGGGTCGAGCAGGAGGTCGAGCGCGATCCGCTGCTCGGCGCTGCGGCCGTGCAGCCCGAAGGCCTCGCGGTCGCCCCGCACGAGCTTCACGTTGCCGTCGGCCGTGACCCGGCCGAGGGCCTTGCCGCGCTCGGACTGGAGGACCAGCCCGGTGTGCACGGGAAGTTCCGCGGCCTCCGGTACGTAGAGCCGCTCCTCGGAGAAGAGGAGGTCCACCTGCTCCCCGGAGAGTGCCAGCTCGCTCATGCCGGTCCAGCCGGCATCGGTGATCGCGAGCTCCGCGCGGTACTCCTCGGCGATCAGCCCCACGGAGGAGGCCTTGATGCGCAGGGGGAGATCCTTCGAGACGACCGTGACGTCGTAGCCCTCGGCCTGGAGGTTGCGTGCGACCGCGAGGATCCGCGAATCGTTGTCCCCCAGCCTGAAACCGGCGGGCAGGACGCTCTGATCGGAGTGGTTGAGCTCGACGCGCAGGGTGCCGCCCAGATCGCCCAGCGGGATGGGTGCGTCGAGGCGTCCGTAGCGAACCCGGAAGTCGTCGAGCAGGCGCAGGGCCTGGCGGGCGAAGTAGCCGAGTTCGGGATGGTGCCTCTTTGCCTCCAGCTCGGTGATCACCACGATCGGGAGCACTACCTCGTGCTCGTCGAACCGGGAGATCGCGTTGGGGTCTGCCAGCAGGACGCTGGTGTCGAGGACGTAGGTCCGCCTGTCGGGCAGGCGGCTCTTTGTGCTGGTCACCACGGAAGGACGTACCCCCTCGGAAGAGGTCGGGCCATGAAGACCGGACCGGTCATCGGCACCCCTGCGCGGGCCGACTTCCGGCCCTCCACTCCGTCCGTGCGAACCGCACGTGCGTCCTGGTGCAAAGGGCCTCCCGGGCGGACGACCCCATGCCGTCCGCTGAGACTCGACACCCGTGGATCGGGCGTCGACCTGCAAGGGATATTCCCCGAATGGGTCCAGCCATGCCATGGCATATGACGGACGCTCGGTGAATCCCTGGTGAAGGCCTCGCGCGGAGGGTTCCCGGGGGCGGGAAGGGCGTACGGGAACACGGGTACGGCGCGCCACGGAGGAGTCCGGGCGCGCCGTGAGGTGGCTGTGAGATGCCGGGGGCACATTAGAGACCCGCAGGTCAGGTGCCGTACGGACACCCTGCCGGGCGGATCAGGTGCCGTAGCGCCGGTGGCGGGCGGCGTAGTCGCGCAGGGCGCGCAGGAAGTCGACCTTGCGGAAAGCCGGCCAGAAGACTTCGCAGAAGTAGTACTCGGAGTGCGCGCTCTGCCACAGCATGAATCCGGACAGCCGCTGCTCTCCGCTGGTGCGGATCACCAGGTCCGGGTCGGGCTGGCCGCGCGTGTAGAGGTGCTCCGCGATGTGCTCGATGTCGAGGATCTCGGCGAGCTCCTCGAAGGAGGTGCCCTTCGAGGCGTGCTCCAGCAGGAGCGAGCGGACCGCGTCGGCGATCTCCTGGCGGCCGCCGTAGCCGACCGCGACGTTGACGAGTATCCCGTCGACGTTGCGGGTGGCCTCCATGGCCTCCTTCAGGACGCTCTGGGTCCCGGCGGGCAGGATGTCGAGGTTGCCGACGTGGTGGACGCGCCAGCGGCCGTCGGCGGCGAGGCCCCGGACGGTGTTCTCGATGATGTTGAGCAGCGGGCGGAGCTCGACCTCGGGCCGGTCCAGGTTGTCCGTGGAGAGCATCCACAGGGTGACGACCTCGACGTCCGTCTCGGTGCACCAGCCCAGCATCTCGGAGATCTTGTCGGCGCCGGCCTGGTGGCCCTGCACCGTCGTGCCTCCGGACGCCTTCGCCCAGCGCCGGTTCCCGTCCAGGATCACGCCGATGTGCTTGGGCGTCTCGTCATGGTCGATGCGGCCTTCCACCCGGCGTGCGTAGAGCCTGTACACAGGACGGCGTACCAGGTCGCGCAGCTTCACGATCTTCCAGCCCCTCCGAGCGATACCCCCGTGCGGAATGCGATGGTCCCCCCAAGTCCGCCACAGACCGCCACATTACTGCGGAGAGGGATCCGGCACCCAACTCGGTCCTGTCACAAGTCCGTGATAGGGAGGACAACGTGACTGAAAACAATCCCTATCGGGCAGAGCCCTCGCGCTACGACTCCATGGAGTACCGGCGCACCGGCCGCAGCGGCCTCAAGCTCCCCGCGATCTCCCTCGGCCTCTGGCACAACTTCGGCGACGACGCGTCCCTGGTGTCCCAGCGGGCGATCCTGCGCCGGGCCTTCGACCTCGGCGTCACCCACTTCGACCTGGCGAACAACTACGGCCCGCCCCCCGGCTCGGCCGAGCTCAACTTCGGCAAGATCTTCGCGCAGGACTTCGCGTCCCACCGCGAGGAGCTGGTCCTCTCCACCAAGGCCGGCTACCTCATGCACGAGGGCCCGTACGGCGAATGGGGCAGCCGCAAGTACCTGCTCGGCTCGCTGGACGCCTCGCTGAAGCGGATGGGCGTCGACTACGTCGACATCTTCTACTCGCACCGCTTCGACCCGGAGACCCCGCTGGAGGAGACCATGGGCGCACTGGCGTCCGCGGTCCAGCAGGGCAAGGCGCTCTACGTGGGCGTGTCCTCGTACACCGCGGAGCAGACGGCGGAGGCGGCGCGGCTGCTGAAGGAGATGGGGATCCGTCCCCTCATCCACCAGCCCTCGTACTCCATGATCAACCGCTGGACGGAGGACGACGGCCTGCTGGACACCCTGGAGGAGGCCGGCATGGGCTGCATCTCCTTCGTGCCGCTCGCGCAGGGGCTGCTTACGGGCAAGTACCTCAAGGGCATTCCTGAGGGCTCGCGGGCCACCCAGGGCAAGTCCCTCAACCCGGACCTGCTGTCGGACGAGGTCGTGCGCCGGCTGAACGGGCTGAACGAGATCGCGGCGCGGCGCGGGCAGACGCTGGCTCAGCTCGCGCTGAACTGGGTGCTGCGGGACGAGCGGATGACCTCGGCGCTGATCGGCGCGTCGAGCGTCAAGCAGCTCGAAGAAAACGTGGCTTCCCTGTCCGGCGCACCGCTCTCGGAGCAGGAGTTGAAGGAGATCGATTCCTTCGCGGTCTCCACCCCCGGCGCCAACATTTGGGCCCAGCGGGGCTGACCTGCGCCTTTGCCCGGCGCTGCTCCGGCAGTGCACGGAGACAAAAAACGGGCCGGTCCGTGGGGGGGGATACGGACCGGCCCGAGGGGGGGTTCCACCATAACCCTTCGTAAAGCCTGCTGCGTGCATCACCGCGACACGATTACGCTCCGGAGCCGTCCGGGAGCACTCCGCAGAGCCGGAACACCCCCACAACCCTTGCGGCGCCCGGCCTGAGCCCGTACGGACCAACCCGCGGGCTTCCCTCCCCAGGGGGACCCCGTCGGGTGCGCCGCCTTGACGCCGAAGCCCGGGTCGGGAAGCGGATCCGGCCCTAGGGTGGCCCCCATGGGGAAGAGGGAGCGGTGGCGTGACGGCGGGGGCACGCTCTACGTCGACCGGGGGGCGGCGCCGGGAATGCCCGCGGGGCACGCGGAGCCGCCGGAGGGGCCACCGGAGCCCCTGGAGGGGCTCCTGGGGGTGCCCGTGGAGGTGCCCGTGGAGGTGGCCGCCTCCTACCGGGCCCGCACGCGCGGCCTGCTCGGGCGGGACGGCATCGAGGGCGCGATGCTCCTGACCCCCGCGTCGAGCGTGCACACCTTCCGGATGCGCTTCCCCATCGACGTGGCCCACCTCGACCGCAGGCTCACGGTCATCGCGCTGACCACCATGGCCCCCGGCCGGCTCGGCCTCCCCCGGCTGCGCGCCCGTCACGTCCTGGAGGCCGAGGCCGGCGCCATGGCCGCCTGGGGCCTGCGCGTCGGCTCCCCGCTCCGGGTCCGTCTCACCACGCGCTAGGCGCGCACCCACACCGGCGGTAGGTTGGGGCGGTTGAGCTGGGGTGTGGCAGGGGAGCGGCATGACCGAGAACGCGCGCGTCAAAGCGCTGGAGCAGATCATGCCGGCGACCCACGGAGCCGACGAGGACATCGACTGGCAGGCGGCCGAGGCCACCTGGGGCAGCCGGTTCCCCGCCGATTTCATCGCCTTCATGGGCCGCTTCGGCGCGGGCTCGATCAACGGCGAGGCGAGCGTGCTGCTTCCGCTGCCCAAGCCCGGACTCCAGTGGGACCCGGCGCAGATGGCGGAGGAGACGGCCAACGCCCGCCAGGTCTGGGAGGCGGAGGGCGGCCGGGCCGCCTTCGACGTGGACCCGGAGTCGATCCTCGCCTGGGGCGTCACCGGCGGCTCCGACATCCTGTGCTGGCTGACGACCGACCCCGACCCGGACCGCTGGCCCGTCCTGGTGGTCGGCCGGCACACCGCCGACTCCTTCGCGGTGTACCCGTACGGCATGGCCGAGTTCCTCTACCTGCTGTGCTCCGACGAGTTCGACGTGAGCCCGGTCAGCATCACCTTCTGGGACGGCGGCCACCTCAGCTTCGTGCACTGGCGCAAGGCCCAGCGCCGCTGGCAGGAGGGGCGCAACCCCGAAACGGGCGAGCCCGATCCGTACGCGGGCGACTTCGCGGACTGAGACACCGCCCGCTCCCCCTCCCCACCGTTCCCTCCCGCCCGTTTCCCGCCACTCCCGCCCGTTTCGTCGCGCCCCGTGGCCGGAAACGGGCTTTTTGGCATGTCTACGCGCGTCCGGATTGTTGATCACATATCGGAAAACACCATTCGGAATTGCCACACTTGGAGCATTGAACACAAGTACCGACCCAATGGAACCAACCACCCTCCCTCAGGAGAGAATTCCGGCCAACGGGCCACTGAGGGACAGCACAGCCCGGAGTAACTCATAAGTAATAACGCGACTCAAAAGAAAACCAGGGGAACCCACCCGTGCGACGAAGAATCTTCGGCGCGGCCGCCACCACGGTCGTGCTCGGTCTGCTGATACCGCTGGCCGGCTGCGGCAGCTCCGGCGGAAGCGCTGATGACAGCGGTACGCTCCGCCTCGTCGCCGCCGAATACGGCGACGCCTCGGCCAACAGCAGTTCCAAGGCTTTCTGGGACAAGGTGACGGCTGATTTCACCGCCTCGAACCCCGGCATCAAGGTCCAGGTGGAGCTCCTGCCATGGGCCGACATCGACCGGGAAGTCTCCCGCATGGTCAAGGCCGGCAACGCCCCGGACATGGCCCTCATGGGCGGCTACTCGGACTTCGCGGCGCAGGGCAAGCTCTATTCCGCGCCCGAACTCCTCTCGGTTTCCGCCGAGGCGAACTTCCTGCAGCCCCTCTCCGACGCCGGCTCCGTCCGCAACACCCTCTACGGCCTGCCCTTCGTGGCGAGCAGCCGTCTCCTCTTCTACAACGAGAAGCTGCTCACCGACGCCGGGGTCATCCCGAAGGACTCCAAGAACGGCTGGCAGCCCAAGACCTGGCTGGACCTGAAGGCCGCCGCCACGGCGCTCAAGGCCGAGGGCGTCAAGACCCCGTTCGCCATGCCCCTGGGCCCGGAGGAGGCCCACGCCGAGGCGATGATCTGGGAGCTCACCAACGGCGGCGGCTACGCCGACAGCAGCGGCAACTACAGCCTGGCCTCCGAGCAGAACATCCTGACCTTCAAGTGGATCAAGGAGAACCTGGTCACCCCCGGGCTGCTCGGTCCCGTTCCGCCGTCCAAGCTCAACCGGGCCGACGCCTTCGCCGCCTTCACGCGCGGCGAGGTCGGCATGCTGAACGGCTACCCCCAGCTCGCCCACGAGGCGCGCGCCAAGGGGATCACCGTCGGCGCCGTCGCGATGCCCGCCTCGGACATGCTGAACACCGGGGAGGTCCCGCCGAACGTGGGCGTGGCCGACTGGATGATGGCCTTCAAGCAGAACGGCCACCGCGAGGAGATCGGCAAGTTCCTGGAGTTCGTCTACCGGGACAAGAACCTGTCGGACTTCGCCGGCCGCTACCACCTGCTGCCGTCCACGGTCTCGGCTTCCCGCACGATGGCCGGGAGCTCGGGCATGGACAAGAACGACCAGCAGTTCCTGAACGCCCTGCGCGGTGCGCAGCTCTACCCGGTCAACAACCCGTCCTGGGTGGTCATCAGTGACACCATCAAGCGCAACATCGGCCGCGCCGTGGACCCCGGCGGCGACCCGAAGACCGTCCTGGAGGAGATCGCCTCCAAGGCGAACGAGGTCGAGAAGGCCCGCTGACGCGCCGACGCGCGGCCGCGCCGACGTGGAAATACCCCCGAACGCCCCTGCCGAAAGGGACCTTCGCCCCCTGCCGCGCCCCACCCCGCGCGGCATCATGGCTGGTACGGCCTTGATCCAAGGCCCAGGCCCAGTCGCCCGCGAGCGCCCACAAGGCGCGCGGGGCGGCCGGCCCACCTCCTGCACCCGCCCCTCCGACCGTGCGGCTCGGCTGGATCGCCTAGCTCGCGCCCTGGTTCTTCGGGGTGAAGGCCGTGCGGTACTGCTCGCAGCTGGAGTCCCACGGCAGGGACCCGGTGAGGGTGCCGTAGCCGGTGCGGGTCACCGACCATTCCACCGTGTACTTCCCGGTGTCACACGTGATGCGCTTGCCGCCCGCGATCTTCGTACGGCCCGTCGCGGGCCGGTCCTTGAGCTCCTGGTGCACCCGCGCCACCTCCGCGCTCCGGGCGTTGCGCAGGACGGCGTGCAGGACGAACACCTGCTTGCCGTCCTTCGTCGTCAGCAGCTTCTTGACCCCCTGCGAATCCGACACCGACCACGCGAACTCGTACCCGGGCTCCCAGGCCAGGGTGCTCGGGTCGCCGACCTTGCGCTCGTACTCCTCGGCGCCCTTGGGGCCGGGGCGGGTGACGGTCTTGTACTGGATGCCGGGGTGGAAGCGGAACTGCGCCTCGACCTTGTGCATGTCGTCCTTGGTCCACATCGACTTCATCTTCCCCTCCCCTCCGCTCGGGTCCTGGAGGTAGGACGCGCCGCCCGCGGCGGTGGCCGCGCCGCCCGAAAGGGCCGGGGCGAGGGCCGCCGCGGCGGCGGCGAGGACGAGGGCGGCGGTGCGGGTGCGGTTCATGCCCGGACCAACGGGCCCCTCCGGCGGGCCGGAACGACGCCGGGCGCCCTTTCACCCGTACGGGATCCGGCCGGGCGGGGGTGGACGCGCGCTACGCCCGGGCGGTCTCGAAGCGGCTGATCCGGACGGCGCGTCAGGCGCCGGCTCCGGGTCAGGCGCTGGGGCCGGTGACCACGGGGAAGCCGGTGGGGCGGCCCTGCTCCTTCAGCCAGGCCAGGACCTGGTCGAGGGCCTCGACGCTCTGGGTGCGGTCGCCGCCGCCGTCGTGGAAGAGGACGGTCGGGCCGTTGCCGATCTCGGCCTTGACGGTGCCGACGATCGCGGCCACGCCCGGCTTGCTGAAGTCCTTGGTGTCGACGTTCCAGCCGAGCGGGCGCATGCCGTTGGCCGCTGCCAGGGCCCGGCTCTCGGGGGTGAACGCGCCGCCGGGGGCCCGGTAGTACTCCACCTTGGCCCCGCCGCCCGCGGCGTCCTCGATCTGCTTCTTCGCGTCGAGGATCTGCTGCTGCTGGTAGGCGAGGGGCTTCTTGTCCATCCCGGTGTTGTGGTCCATGGTGTGGTCGCAGAGCCGGTGGCCGCCCGCGACGACCTTCTTGACCAGGTCGGGGTGCTCCTTGGCCTGCGGTCCGATCATGCAGAAGACCGCCTTCACGTCGTACTTCTTCAGTACGTCCAGCACCTTCGGGGTCCACTTGGGGTCGGGCCCGTCGTCGATGGTGATGTTGACCGCGTCGCCGCCGCTCTCCGACGCGTGGGCTATGCCCTCCGGAACCTGCCCGCCCGGCTTCCCGGGCGCCTGCGGCTCGGCGTCGCCGCCGCCCTTCGCGGGGTCGTCGGCCTGCCTCTGCCGGGAGACGTTCTGGTGGTTGGTGTCGTGGCCCGGGTCGACGAGCGCCGTCACCCCCCACGCGGTCGCGGCCACCGCCGCCACCGCTCCGGCGACGGCGATCCGTGCCTTCGTGCTCCGCATCCGCGTGTGCGTCATGAACCCCATGTGCTGTCTCAACTCCCCATATCGACGTCCACCGTGTGAGCTCGCACTGGTCAGGACGTCGGTCGTGGATGCGGGGTTCCAGTCGAATGACCCATAAATTCCGGGTTGCATGACTTTGGTCCTTGATCGTCCCGAATTCCGTCCCGACTGAAACCGAGGACGATCGGACCGCCTCATACCGGACATCCCGGCCCCAATGCCCGGGCTCTAGCCGGAGGTTCCCCTACCCATGCGCAAGGCAGCAATCACTCCCGTCTTCACTCTGCTCACGCTGCTCGCCCTGTCCGTGACGGCGTGCGGGGGCGGCGGGGGCGGGGACTCGGAGCAGGCCTCGCGGCCGCCGGCCGAGCTGAGCCTCGTACCGGCTGACGGGGCGAAGGACGTCAAGCCGGACCAGCCGCTGACGGCGCGCGTGAACAACGGCGCGCTGAAGGCGCTGACCGTGACCGGACCCGACGGGAAGCCGGTGGAGGGCACGTTCGAGGACGGAGCCGGCGGAGCCGACGGAGCTGACGGGGCGTTCACGCCGAAGGACGGCCTGGCGGTGGACACCGAGTACAAGGTGAGCGCGACGACCGCCTCACCGGACGGCAAGGAGACCACGTCCGCATCCTCCTTCCGCACCCTCGCTCCCTCCGAGGGCCAGACGGAAACGGTGACCGTACTCCCCTCGGCCAAGACGACGGTGGGCGTGGGCCAGCCGCTCTCCCTCACCTTCGACCACAAGATAAAGAACAAGGCCGGAATCGAGCGGCGGCTGAAGGTGACCACGAACAACGGCACCGAGGGCTCGTGGGGCTGGCTGACGGAGACCCTCACCGGCAAGGACCGCGTGGACTGGCGCCCGAAGGAGTACTGGAAGCCGGGCACCCAGGTGACCCTGGAAGCCCCCCTGTCGGGGGTGGACACGGGGTCCGGCCGCTACCTGACGAGGTCGTACTCGACCTCCGCCACCATCGGCAGGAGCCAGATCGCCAAGGTGGACATCACCGCCCACGAACTGACCCTGGAGCGCGACGGCCGGGTGGTGAAGTCCCTCCCGATCACGGCGGGCGACCCGGCGAAGACCCCGACGTGGAGCGGAAAGATGCTCCTCATGGCCAAGGAGGGAAGGATCAAGATGACGGCCGGCTCGGTCGGCCTGACCGGCTACGACCAGTGGGTCGACAAATCGATGCGCATGACGGTCTCGGGCACGTTCGCGCACCAGGCGGAATGGGCGGAGAGCTACATCGGCTCGGCGAACAGGAGCCACGGCTGCATCGGCATGAAAACCGCGGACGCCACGTGGTTCTACGCCCAAGCCCAGATCGGCGACGTCTTCGACGTAACGGGCGGCAAGGAAACGGTCTCCGCCGCCAACGGCTTCGGCGAGTGGAACCTCTCCTGGGAACAATGGCAAAAGCACTCGGCCCTGAAGTAGCCCACCGATCTCCCTCCAGCCCCGCCGGCCCTCTCCAGCCCCGCCGGCGTTTGAGGCGCGGGGTCCGGGGCGGAGCCCCGCGTCCTCCAGCCCCGCCGGCGTTTGAGGCGCGGGTCCGGGCGGAGCCCGGTTTCGGGAAGGGGCGGGGTGGGGGAAGGCCCCGCGCAGCGGCCCACCCACCCAGGGCCGACAGCCGACGCCCCACCCCACCCGGGGTACGCCGATGGGCCCGGCCCGGAGGATCCGTAGATCCACCGCGCCGGGCCCACCCACCAACCCACGCGAGAGCAACTCAGTGCACGACAGCCGCCTCCGGCGCGACCTCACCCTTGGCCGAGCCACCAGCCGGCCCCGCCGGCCCAGCCGGCCCCGCCGGCCCCGCGCCCCGCAGCGGCACCTCCTTGACGAACCACGCAGCGGCGAAGCCCAGTACCGCAATCCCGGCCCCCAGCAGGAACGCCGAGTGCGTACCGGCAGCCACCGCGTGCTGATAGGCCTCCCGCACGACATCCGGCAGCTTCGCCAGACTCGCCGCGTCCAGCTGCGCGGAGCCCGCCGCGGTCGCGGCCTCGGGGCCGAGCCGGTCGGTCATCGTGCTGGTGACCTGACTGGTGAACAGGGAGCCCATCAGCGCCACGCCGAAGGAGCCGCCGAGCGTACGGAACAGGGTCGCCGAGGAGGACGCGACGCCCATGTCCTTCATGTCGACGCTGTTCTGCGCGACCAGCATCGTGATCTGCATCAGGAAGCCGAGGCCGGCGCCGAGGACGGCCATGTACACGCCGGACATCAGACGGCTCGTCCCGGTGTCCATGGTGGCGAGCAGGAAGAGCCCGGCGACCATGAGCCCGCCGCCGATGATCGGGAAGATCTTGTACTTGCCGCTGTTGGTGGTGATCCGGCCCGCGATCAGCGAGACGACCATCATCGAGAGCAGCATCGGCAGGAGCAGCAGGCCGGAGTTGGTGGCCGAGGCGCCCTGGACCGACTGCTGGAAGAGCGGCAGGTACAGCACGCCGCCGAACATCGCGAAGCCGACCAGGAAGCCGATCACGGACATCAGGGTGAAGTTGCGGCTGCGGAAGATGTGCAGCGGCATGACCGGGTCGGCGGCCTTGGTCTCGGCGTAGAGGAAGCCGGCGATGGACAGGACACCGACGACGATCAGGCCGATGATCTCGGTGGAGCCCCACGCGTACTCGGTGCCGCCCCAGGTGGTGACGAGGACCGTGGAGGTGATGCCGACGGTCAGCAGGGCCGCGCCGAGGTAGTCGATCTTGGGGCGCTCCGCCCCGTGCGTCTTCTTCGGGAGGTGCAGCACCGCCGTGACCATGGCCAGGGCGACGACACCGAGCGGAAGGTTGATGTAGAAGGACCAGCGCCAGCCCCAGTGGTCCGTGATGGTGCCGCCGACCAGCGGTCCGCCGATCATGGCGAGGGCCATCACGCCGGCCATCATGCCCTGGTACTTGCCGCGCTCGCGGGGCGGGATCAGGTCGCCGATGATCGCCATGACGCCGACCATCAGACCGCCGGCACCGAGGCCCTGGATCGCGCGGAAGCCGATGAGCTGCCCCATGTCCTGGGCCATGCCGCTGAGCGCGGAGCCGATCAGGAAGATGACGATCGAGGTGAGGAAGGAGCCCTTCCGCCCGTACATGTCGCCGATCTTGCCCCAGATGGGAGTGGAGGCGGCGGTGGCCAGGGTGTAGGCGGTGACGACCCAGGAGAGGTGCTCCAGGCCGCCGAGCTCGCCGACGATCGTGGGCATGGCCGTGCCGATGATCATGTTGTCGAGCATGGCCAGCAGCATCGCGATCATGAGTGCCATCAGGACGACCCGCACGCTGCGCGGCTTCACCTCCTCCGAGGCGTCCGCGTTCTTCTTGATCTCCACCATGATCCACTCCCCTGGCGCATGCGAACCGGCCCTGGGACTTACTTGCCGACCGGCTAGTTGACTACACTGGGGAAGGTAGACCCGTAACTAGCCGGGCGTCAAGTAAGTAAGTCAGGGGAGAGTCATGTCCAGCAGCAGTCCGCAGCAGCGCCGCGGCGACACGCGGCAGCGCATCCAGGACATCGCACTGGAACTCTTCGCCGAGCAGGGGTACGAGAAGACCTCGCTCCGCGAGATCGCGGAGCGGCTGGGGGTCACGAAGGCGGCGCTGTACTACCACTTCAAGACCAAGGAAGACATCATCATCAGCCTGTTCGAAGACCTGACCCGGCCGATCGACGAGCTGATCCAGTGGGCGGAGGAGCAGCCGCGCACGCTGGAGATGAAGCGGGAGGTCCTGCGCCGCTACAGCGAGGCGATGGCGGGCGGCGCCTCCCTGTACCGCTTCATGCAGGAGAACCAGGCTTCGCTGCGGGAGCTGAGCATCGGCGAGACGGTGAAGAAGCGCCTCTTCGCCCTGGTGGACCTGCTCCGGACCGGCCAGGAGGACGCCCCGCTGACCGACCAAGTGCGGTGCGTGAGCGCCCTGTTCACCCTGCACGCGGGGATGATGTTCCTCCAGCACGTGGAGGGGGACCCCGAGGAGACCCGTCAGGCCGCCCTGGAGGTCGCGACGGACCTGATCACCCAGGCCCACCAGCAGGCCTAGCCCGCCCCTTTCGGATCGTGCCGGTCAGCCCCGCGGGCTCGCCCGGCGGATCACGGGCCGGACCGGGGCGAGGGCCGGCCAGCGCCCTCATCATGTTGACCGCCACCGGCAGACGGTGCTGGAGTCGGCACGTGGACAGCATCCCCGCCAACCGGCGGCTCTGGAACCGGATCAGCAGCGCCTACCAGCACGAGCACGACCCCCAAATCGGCGCCACGCCCCGGCTGTGGGGCATGTACTCGATCCCCGACGCGCGCCTGCACGCCCTGGGCGACGTCACGGGCAAGCGCGTCCTCGAACTCGGCTGCGGCGCCGGCCAGTGGTCCAGGGCTCTCGCCGCCGAGGGCGCCACCGTCGTCGGGCTCGACCTGTCCGAAGCCCAACTCGCCGCAGCGGCCGGTGCGATGGGAGCGGCCCGCTACCCACTGGTGCAAGGCGCCGCCGAACGGCTCCCCTTCGCCGCCGACAGCTTCGACCTGGTGTTCTGCGACTTCGGCGGGCTCAGCTGGGCACCCCCGCACCTGGCCGTCCCGCAGGCCGCACGCGTCCTGCGCCGCGGTGGGCGCCTGGTGTTCAACGTCGCCAGTCCGTGGTTCGAAGCCTGCTACGACGAAGCCGCCGGCCGCGTGACCACGACGCTGCAGAAGGACTACTTCGGGCTGAACGCCATCGCGGAAGAAGACGGCGCGGTCAGCTATCAGCTCACCTACGGCGACTGGGTCAGGGTCCTGCGCGGCGCGGGTCTCGTCATCGACGACCTCACCGAGCCGCGGCCCGCCCCCGGAACACCGAACGGCTACAACGAAACCGATCCGCCCGACTGGGGACACCGCTGGCCGGCGGAACTGCTCTGGGTAACCCACAAACCGTAAGTTCCGTTCGATCCCTCGATTCCCTCGATTCCCTCGATTCCCTCGATTCGCCGGCTTCACTCGATCGAACGAACAAAGCCCCGGATGATTACTCTCCGTAGTCGAAGCGGCTACTTTGGGCAATGTGCGCCGCGGATGGCCGCGGCGCCCGACCCAGGGGGCACCGCCATGACACGACCCACTCTCACCCTCGCGCTCGCCACCGCCGCCACGGCGGCCGTCTTCGCCACCGCGCTCGTCCCGCAGGCGCGGACATCCGCCGCCACGCCCCTCTCCTACGTCGCCCTCGGGGACTCGTACAGCGCCGCCTCCTTCGTGCGCCCCTGGAACACCGACGGATGCGGCCGCTCCGAGCAGGACTATCCGCACCAGGCGGCGCGGCGGCTGAAGTTGAAGCTCACCGATGTCACCTGTTCCGCCGCGGAGGTCAGAGCGGGGCTGCTGGGTCCGCAGTCCGAGCTGAAGGGGCCACCATCCGTGCCCCCACCGGGCGGATGGACCGCAAAGCCGGCGCAGATCAGGGCCGTCACGGCAGCCGCCGATCTCGTCACGGTCGGCGCCGGCGGCAACTCCGTGGGCTTCTCCGAGATCGTCGAGACCTGCGTGAAGCGGGGCCTGGCCTCTTTCGGTACGGGCACCCCGTGCACCGATCACTACGCGCGGGGCGGGGGCGCCGCGGGGCTCGACGCCCGGTTCACGGCGCTGGAGGCCGATTTCGCGGCCCTGCTGAAGGAGATCCGCACGCGCGCCCCGCGCGCCGGGGTGGCGGTCGTCGGATACCCGGCCGTCGTGGACCGGTCCGCGGGCTGCGGCTGGGGTTCCTGGCACCAGCTCGGAACCGTCGCCAAGGGCGATATGCCCTGGCTCGACAGCCTGGAGCGCCGGCTCAACACCCTCCTGCGGGAGCAGGCCCGGCGGAGCGGCGC
Organism: Streptomyces sp. NBC_00086; assembly: GCF_026343255.1. Classification (NCBI taxonomy): domain Bacteria; kingdom Bacillati; phylum Actinomycetota; class Actinomycetes; order Kitasatosporales; family Streptomycetaceae; genus Streptomyces; species Streptomyces sp. NBC_00086. Next base: position 2,944,098 of record NZ_JAPELZ010000001.1, read on the forward strand.
GGCCTATGTGGACACGTACGCCTCCAGCACCGGGCACGGAGTGTGCGCGAGCGGCGAGCAGCGCTGGATGTACGGGATCAAGGACAGCTTGACCGGACCGGGCGAGCAGAGCGACCCGCCCTCCGAGCTCTGCCGCTCCATCCCGGCCCGGGGCGAGGCCTGCACCGTCCTCCACCCGAACCTCCGCGGCGCCACCCACCAGGCGGACCGCGTCACCGAGGCCCTGACAGCGCTGGGGGCCGCCAGAAGCTGACGTCCGGGTCAGTTGTAGTAGGTGTCGAACGAGGCGATCCAGAGCGCCGACAACGGCAGGACGGACAGCTGGACGGCCGCCACGGTCCAGCAGCGACCGAGGACCGCGGCGGAGGCGCTCCACAGCGCCGTCGTGCGCAGCAGGTCCACTGCCCCTGCCTGGTAGTCCTGCCCGCCGGGATCCATCATGCCGGGGTACCCCAGCCAGTCCTCGGTGAAGATGCCTTCGGTGCCGATCACGACGACCGCCGACACCAGCCACAGGTCGGCCAGGAGGACCGCCACGGCGAGCGTCCTGTCGAAGCGGAGGTACGCGGGGGCCGGGAGCAGCAGCCGGACGAACGGCTGCCCCTCCCCCCGTACCCACTGCTTGCCCCGGCTTCGCCACAGCGCCGAGGCGGCGTATCCGAGCCCGGCCAGGGCCATGGCCCAGCCGACCACGAAGAACAGTCCGAAGATCAAGACACCCATGCCCCACCAGATGCCCCCGCCCCCGGAGCGGTTCCCTCCGGCCGCGGCGGGGGCCCTGGGTGGACATACGGCAGCAGGGCCCGGCCGCGTGGTGCGGTCCGGACCCTGCCTCGTACGGGGTCGCCCCGTGACGGTGGTGCGTCAGCTCTGCGCGGGGGCTTCGTCCGCCTGGTCGGCGCCCTCGGCCGCGGCCGCCTTCTCGCGCATCTTGCGCAGCAGCTCCGCCCTCTGGTCGGCCGCGCCCTGGCGGTCGAGGTTGCGGTGCGGGCCGTTGTTCGCCCGCTCGGCGCGGGACTGCCGCTTGCGCTGGCCGCCGCCCTGGCCCACGGGGTTGTTGATGTTCTTGCTAACGGTCACGGGTTCTCCCGGTGATGAGTACGGAGTGATCTACGGATGCGTCGGTGGGGAACGGTCGGCGGCGTCGTCGTCGAAGGACGTCAGCCGGGGCCCATCACGCGCTCACTCGTAAATCGGCCTCTGGAAGAACATGACAAAGACGTTACCCGCTTCCGTCGACCCCTGACACCAACCGTTGCGGGGCGGCCCTCAGCGGGCTTGCCGGGACTCGCGCCAGTGGGTGAGTTCGGCTTCTACGTCGAATTCCCTGAGGTGCAGCGGGGGGCCGGGCGGGGGCCTGCGCAGGGCCGTGCGGATCTTGTCGTTGATCTCCGTGAGGAGGTCGCGGACCTGGCGTTCGGTGCGGGCGGCCTTGATCGCCTCGCGGGCGTCTTCCGCCTCCTTGCGCAGTGCGAGCGCCGGCGGGAGGACCGCGAAGCCCTCGCGGTGCAGTTTGCCCTTGATCCACCACAGCTCGTCGTACGGGGCGTCGAGCGAGGCCAGCGGCTTGCCGAAGCCGGGCAGGTTCTCGATCTCGCCGCTCGCCTCGGCCTGTCTGATCTGGCGGTCCACGAAGGATTCGAAGCTGACACCAGGCGGTTTGCGCTCGGTCACATTGCCTCCCAAGGGTCCCTGTCAGCATAACTCCGAGGGATGGGGAGGGGGTTGCGGAGCGTGACCGCCCCGCCTTCGGGCTCAGAGGCGGCGGTCCGACTCCTCGATCGGAATGTCGTTGATGCTGGCCTCGCGGCGGCGCATCAGGCCCGCGGCGTCGAACTCCCACTGCTCGTTGCCGTGGCTGCGCCACCACTGGCCGCTCGTGTCGTGCCACTCGTATGTGAAGCGCACCGAGATGCGGTTGTCGGTGTACGCCCACAGCTCCTTGCGCAGCCGGTACTCCAGCTCGCGCTCCCACTTGTCGGCCAGGAAGGCGCGGATCTCGGCGCGGCCAGTCAGGAAGCGGTCGCGGTTCCGCCAGGCGGAGTCCTCGGTGTAGGCGAGGGAGACGCGTTCGGGGTCGCGGCTGTTCCAGGCGTCCTCGGCGGCCTGCACCTTGGCGCGGGCGGACTCCTCGGTGAAGGGCGGCAGCGGCGGCCGTACGGGGGAAGGGGTAGCGGGAGGGGTCACGGTGGGACACCTTTCGGCATCGGCGGGGCCGGGGGGAGAACGGTCGTTCTCCTCGTGCGTACGAGCCTAGAGAACGGTCGTTCTCCGCGCAAGCGATTCTGGTTTACGCTGCTTTCATGCCCGCAGCCCCGATGAACGACGAAGACGCCCGCACCCGCCTGCTGGACGCCGCGGAGGCGCTGTTCTACGCCGAGGGCGTCCAGGCCGTGGGCATGGACCGGATCCGCGCCGAGTCGGGCATCCCGCTCAAGCGGCTCTACCGCCTCTACCCGGCCAAGGAATCCCTGGTCACCGCCTATCTGGAGCGCCGCGACCAGCGCTGGATGGCGAGCTTGCGCGCAGCGGTCGCGGGGCAGGCCGATCCGGTCGGGGCGGTCTTCGAGTGGCTCGCGCGGTGGTTCTCGGAGCCGGGCTTCCGCGGGTGCGCGTTCCTGAACGCGTACGGGGAGCTGGGCTCGGGGCCTGCCGGAGTGCTGGACGTCGTACGCCGCCACAAGGCGGAGCTACGGGCGTTGCTGGCCGGCGTCGCGGGGCCGGGCCGGGAGGGGCTGGCGGAGCAGTTGCTGCTGCTGGTCGAGGGGGCGACGGTGGTCGCGGCCCTGGAACCGGGCCCGGGGGCGGCGGCGCGGGCGCGCGAGGCGGCGTACGTCCTGGTCCGGGACAGCGGATGCGCAGGGGCAGGCACCGGGGCAGGGGCAGGCGTAGGCCCAGGCGGGGGGATTCACGCGGCTGCCGAGTGATCGGTTACGCGTCGTACACAACCGGGTCGCATTGTCAGCTTTTAACTGGTGTTGGGACTTTTGTCCACCGGAAGACCGCATTCGGCGGTCGCCCTCCGGTTCCGTCGCTTTTCCTCGCGGAGGAAACACCCTTGTCTGCTTCCCGCTGCACGTCGGCCGCCCTGGTCGTCGCGGCCGTCACCGCGACCTGCCTGCTGCCGGCCGGGCCGGCTTTCGCCGCCGGCTCGCCGCACATCCGGTTCTCCCAGCCGTACGTCCCCTCGATCGCCGCCGGAAAGACCGGCCGCGTGGTGATCGTGGCGGAGACCGGCGGCGATCCGGCGCTCAGCAGCAGCTTCCGGATCACCGCGCCGGAGCGGACGACCTTCCCCGAGGCCCGTTTCTACTGGAACGGCGACCGCGCGGGCGCGCCCTGCACCCTCTCCGGCAACGCCCGCCAGCTGACCTGTGACGCCGGGACGCGTGCGGGCTTCGCCTTCCCGGCGGACAGCGGCACCCGGCTGGGCGTACTCGTACGGGTGGACGCGGACGCTCCCGAGGGCACGACGCTCGACGGCGGCGAGTGGGCGGCGGCGGGCGCCTCGCCCGGTCTGTACGCGGTGTCCACCCCGGTGACGGGGCCGAAGGGCGACGACGGGCAGGACGGGCACGACGGGCAGGACGGGCACGACGGGAAGCCGGGCCACGAGGGGAAGCCCGGTCAGCACGGGAAGCCGGGCCGCCCCGGCCCCAAGGGCGACAAGGGCGACCAGGGCGAGCGGGGCGAGAAGGGCGAGCGCGGGGACCGCGGCGACCGCGGTGAGAAGGGCGACCGCGGCGAGAAGGGCGACCACGGGCCGAAGGGTCCGCAGGGCCCCAAGGGGCACAAGGGACCGAAGGGCGACGCCGGACCGCAGGGCCCGAAGGGCGACCAGGGACCGGCCGGAGGCCCCCAGGGTCCGAAGGGCGACACCGGCGCACCCGGCCCGAAGGGCGACACGGGTCCGGCGGGCGGTCCGAAGGGCGACACCGGCCCCGCGGGCCCGCAGGGCGAACAGGGCAACGAGGGCCCGACGGGACCGGCCGGCGTACCCGGACCGGGCGGAGCCCCGGGCCCCAAGGGCGACACCGGCCCGGCCGGCGGACCCAAGGGCGACCAGGGCGACAAGGGTGACAAGGGTGACCGCGGCGACCGCGGGAACACCGGCCCGGCCGGACCCACGGGAGCGCGCGGCCCGGGCGGAGCCAAGGGCGAGCAGGGCCCGAAGGGCGACCGCGGCCCCGGCGGACCGAAGGGCGAGAAGGGCGAGAAGGGCAACCGCGGTCCGGGCGGACCGAAGGGCGACCAGGGTCCGAGGGGTCCGCAGGGCCCGAAGGGCGACAAGGGCGACCAGGGCAAGCCCGGAAACTGCAAGTGCGGCAAGGACCACGGCGGTAAGGACCACGGCGGTAAGGACAACGGGGGCAAGGACCACGGCGGCAAGGGCGACAAGCCCGCCAAGCCCGCGGCCCGCATCGTCAGCGACAAGCTGCACGTCCGCACCGGCCCCGGCACCCACTACAAGAAGACCGGCGTGATCAAGTACGGCGCCGAGGTCCAGGTGCAGTGCAAGACCAACGGCACCTCGGTCGACGGCAACACCATCTGGTACAAGCTCACCGACGGCCGCGGCTGGATCTCCGCCCGCTACGCCGCGAACCTGAACCGCATCCCCACCTGCTGACCCAGCCCCACCCAGCCCCACCCACTCTTCGGTGCGCATCGAGGCCCCCGGGCCCCGGTGCGCACCGAAGGTGTTTTCCGCCCCGTGGAAGGCATCTCCCCAGACAACGAAATCCGCAGCACCCACCCACCTGGAGCGCTAATCCCCGCCTTCAATAGGTAGTTGAACCAAAGAAACCGAAGAGTAGCCCTTGTGCCCCCACCGACCCCGCGGGCAAGATCTAGCCCTTGTACGCGGCTCAGAAGGGCACAACCAGTGGTGAGCAAAAGGGCCGGCAACGACGGGGGCGGCCTGCGAGCCGGCGCCCTGGGGACGTTCGACTCCATCGTCATGGCGGTCGCGGGCTGCGGGCCGGCGTACACCGTCGCCGCGACGATCCCCACGCTCATCGCCACCGTCGGGGTCGCGAGCCCCGCCGTGCTCCTGTACTGCGCGATACCGATGATCGGCATCGCGCTGGCCTTCCGTCATCTGGGGCGTCTCGACGTCAACGCCGGGGCGAGCTACGCCTGGGTGGCGCGCACGCTGCACCCCTTCCTCGGCTTCCTCAGCGGCTGGGCCCTGGTCGTCGCCGCGACGGCCTTCCTCGTGTCGGCCACCCTCCCGGCCGGCAGTGCCACGCTCGCCCTCGTCAGCCCCGAGCTGGCCGCGAACACCGGTCTGGCCACGGCCGTCGGCGCCGGCTGGTTCCTGCTCATGGCGGGCGTGGTGGCGCTGGGGGCGCGGATCAGCCCGTACACCCGCCGGATCCTGACCGTCGTCCAGCTCGTGCTGCTCCTGGCCATCGCCGTCGCCGCCCTGGCCAAGGACGGGAACGCGGCGGAGTTCTCGCTCTCCTGGTTCGGCTTCGGCCACTTCGACGCCTCGCACAGCTTCGTCGCCGGTGCGCTGATCGCGGGCGTCAGCTACTGGGGCTGGGACGTCTCCAGCAACCTCAACGAGGAGACCCGCACCAGCCGCCGTTCCTTCGGCCTCGGCGGACTGATCGGAGTCGCGCTCTCGTTCGCGGTCTTCGTCGTCTTCACCCTCGCCACCAACATCCTCATCGGCGCGGACGCGGTGCGCAGCAACCCCGACGGCTTCCTCTCCGTGCTCGGCGACGCCGTCTGGCCGGGCTGGGGCGGCCGGCTGCTCGTCCTCGCCGTCGTGCTGTCCACGGTCGCCACCCTGGAGACGAGCCTCCTCCAGGCGACCCGCACGCTCTTCGCCATGGGCCGCGACCGCACCGTGCCCGCCGCGTTCGGCCGCATCCACCGCGACTGGCAGACGCCCTCCGTGGCCACGGCCACCGTGGCGGCCGTGGCGCTCCTGCTCGTCGCCGTCTCCACCACGGCCGGCTCGGGCACGCAGTTCGTACGGGACGCCGTCAGCGGCATCGGCCTGCACATCGCCTTCTACTACTCCCTCGCCGGCCTGGCGGCCGTGGTCGCCTACCGCAAGGTGCTGTTCAGGTCGGTCGGCACCTTCGTCTTCGTCGGGCTGTGGCCGCTCGGCGGGGCCCTGTTCATGATCTGGATCTTCGCCGTGTCGGTTCCGGAACTGACGGGCAGCGCCCTCGCCATCGGACTCGGGGCGCTCGCGCTGGGGTTGATCCCGATGACCTTCTCCCGGCTGCGGGGGGCCTCCTACTTCAGGCCCAGGCCGCTGGATCCCGAACAGGACGCCTTCTACGGGGAACAGGGCTCGGGGCCGGTCCACGGACCGGGCCTCGCGGCGGACGAACGGCGGGACGACGTACTCACCGACTTCTGACGACACGCAGCACACCGACGCCCCCACCGATCCGAGGACAGTCCATGGCACCCTGGCCGCGCCGCCGCCGTTCCGGAGCACCGGTCTACGACCAGGCGTTCGGCGACCGAAGTCTGGAGCAGTGCCGCCAGGACATGGTGATGGGCCGCTGGGAAGGGGCCCGCGACCTCCTGGCCGAGCACCCCCCGGGCGACTGGGACCGGCGCGCGCACCGCATCCGGCTGCTCGCGGACGCGGCGGCGAGCCGGCGCACCGTGGACGTCTGGTACGCCGCCGACCCCACCAGCCCGGACGCGGCCGTGCTGCGCGCGGAGACCGAGGTGATGCGGACCTTCGCCGCGGCGCGCAGCGGGGCGATGCCCGCCAACGACAGCCTGGACCAGGTCGCCGGTCTCTGTCTGCGGGCCGGCGAGCTGGCGCCCGAGGACCCGTACCCGTACGTCTCCCTCGTGACGCTCGCCCGGCTGTACGAGCGCGGCGACCCGAACATGGGCCACTGGTGGAAGGAGCTCCGGGCCCGCGACCCCCACCACCGCGAAGCCCACCACCAGGCCCTGCGCTACCTCTCCCCGCGCTGGCACGGATCGAACGGCGAGGCCAACAACTTCGCCTGGGACGTGGCCGTCTACGCCCCGGTCGGCTCACCGCTCGTGGTGCTGCCGCAGGTGGCGCGGGCGGAGCAGTACCGGCACCAGACGGAGGCGGAGGGGCGCACGGCGATCGGCCTGGCCTACCACTGGAGCGGGGACCGGGCGCGCTGGGACCTGCGCAACGCGCTGGACCACTGGATCGCCCACCGCACGGTCTCGTACGCCCAGGACGTCGCCGACCTGAACTACCTGGCCCACGGCCTGGTCCACGCGGGCATGGAGGGGCAGGCGGCGGCCGTCTTCGCCCTGCTGGACAACCGGGCCACGCGGGTCCCGTGGTCGTACAGCGGCGACCCGGAGAGCCTCTTCGTCCGCTGGCGGGACAAGGCGGCGGAGGCCGGTCCGCCTGTCAAGCCCCGAACATCAGGGGCATGACGCCGTGCGCAGGGCCGGGCTTAAGTGAGGAGGGGGATCACGTAGAGCAGGTGACCCACCCGCAGCATCAGCACGTGTCCCTGTCCCTGTCTGCTCGCCGGAGGTGAATTCTCATGACCGCCATGACCCGGGAACCCCACAGACCCCATAGACCCCACATACCCCGCACGCGCCGGATCGCCGTTCTCACGGCTTCGGCCGCCCTCGTCGCAGCAGGCGCGCTGCTTCCCTCCAGCGCCTTCGCCGCGACTGCGGCGGCGCCACGGGCCGACACCGCCACCGTCGCGGTGACGGCACCCGGCCGCGGCGTTCAGGGCGATCACGACCGGGACGGCTACCGCATCCGCTACTGCCATTGGAACCACCACGGCCGCCATCACAGCTGGGGCGGGTGGCACTGCCACACCTACTGGTACGGATACGGCGACAACCACGGGAAGGACCGCGGTAAGGACCACTGGAACAACAAGAAGGACCACGGGAACAACAAGTGGAACGGCTACGACTACGGCCGGCTCTTCGCCCGGGTGCACGGCATCTGAGCCGGACCCGAGCCGGCCCCGAGCCGGAAGGCCCCCTCCACACCCCGGACCGGGCGGCCCGTCCGCCCGGTCCGGGATCCCGCGGAAAAGAATTCCGCCGGCGATGTCGAGAACCCGTGCCCCGCTCCGTCTCCTCAGTGGAAGCGGCCAGAATGGGCCGCACAGCACGGAGGAGACCATCATGGCCAAGTACCTGCTTCTCAAGCACTACCGCGGCGCCCCGGCCCCCGCCAACGACGTCCCGATGAGCGAGTGGACGCCGGAGGAGATCACGGCCCACATCCAGTACATGCGCGACTTCGCGGACCGGCTGGAGGGCACCGGCGAGTTCGTCGACGGTCAGGCGCTCGCCCCCGAGGGCACCTGGGTCCGCTACGACGGCGAGGGCCGCCCGCCGGTCACCGACGGCCCCTTCGCCGAGACGAAGGACCTGATCGCCGGCTGGATGGTGATCGACGTGGACAGCCACGAGCGAGCCGTCGAGCTCGCCGGGGAACTGTCGGCGGCCCCCGGTGCGGGCGGCAAGCCGATCCACGAGTGGCTGGAGCTGCGCCCGTTCCTGGCCGCGCCGCCGACCGTCCCCGAGTGCCACTGACGTGGACGAGGCCCTGCTCCGGAGCCTCACCCCGCAGGTCCTCGGAATCCTCGTCCGCCGCGGCGCAGACTTCGCGGCGGCCGAGGACGCCGTCCAGGAGGCCCTGCTCGAAGCGGTGCGCGTCTGGCCCGAGGATCCTCCCCGGGATCCGAAGGCCTGGCTGGTCACCGTGGCCTGGCGCCGGTTCCTCGACGCGACGCGGGCGGACACCGCCCGCCGCCGGCGCGAGGACCGGGTGGAGGAGGAGCCGGCGCCGGGCCCCGCGCCCGCGGTGGACGACACGCTCCAGCTGTACTTCCTGTGCGCCCATCCCTCCCTCACCCCCTCCTCCGCCGTCGCGCTCACCCTGCGCGCGGTCGGCGGACTCACGACGCGCCAGATCGCCGCGGCCTACCTCGTCCCCGAGGCGACCATGGCGCAGCGCATCAGCCGGGCCAAGCGGACGGTCTCCGAGGTCCGCTTGGACCGCCCCGGCGATGTCGGCACCGTCCTGCGCGTCCTCTACCTGGTCTTCAACGAGGGCTACTCCGGCGACGTGGACCTCGCCGCCGAGGCCATCCGCCTCACCCGCGGCCTGGCGGCCTCGATCGACCACCCCGAGGTGTCGGGGCTCCTCGCCCTGATGCTGATCCACCATGCCCGGCGGGCCACGCGCACCACCCCCGACGGCACGCTGATCCCGCTCGCCGAGCAGGACCGCGGCCGCTGGGACACGCAGCTGATCGCCGAGGGCATCGGCATCCTGCATCCCGCCCTCGCCCGGGACCGGCTGGGCGAGTTCCAGGCGCAGGCCGCCATCGCAGCCCTCCATGCCGACGCGCAGAGCACCGAGGAGACCGACTGGGTGCAGATCGTGGAGTGGTACGACGAGCTGGTCCGCCTGACCGGCAGCCCGATCGCCCGCCTCAACCGCGCGGTGGCGGTCGGCGAGGCCGACGGCCCCCGCGCCGGCCTGGCGGCGCTGGCCGAATTGGATGCCACGCTCCCCCGCCACTCCGCGGTCGCCGCCTACCTCCACGAACGCGACGGCGACCCGGCCACGGCGGCCCGCCTCTACGCCGAGGCGGCCCACCAGGCCCCCAACCTCGCGGAACGCGACCACCTGACGCGCCAGGCGGCCCGCCTGAACGCGATCCGCCCGCGCACCTGACAGCCGTCGGCCGTCAGCCGTCGGCCGTTGCCCCGGGGACGGTCGGGGCGCGAAATGGCTGCATCGGGTCTGCCCCTCGACGCTCCGCTGGCGCTTAATGGTGCTTCAGCCATGTTCCTTTGAACCAGGCCGAGTTACGGGGGAGCGCATGACCACCATGGGGAGCAACGGACCGCCGACATCACCGCCACCGCCGACACCTCCGGGGACACCACCACCGCCCCCACCGCCCGTACCGCCGTCCGAACCCGCTCCGCAGCCGTTCGAACCGTCCCAGAGGCCGGAGGCGTCGCGCAGGGGGCGCAAGCTCGTCCTCAAGGTCAGCGGCCGCATGCTGTGGGTGGGCTCGATGGCCGTCCCCCTGCACAACATCTCCTGGGTGGACGCCTTCAAACTCAAGCCCAACTGGGGCGAGGCCTTCGGAAGCGTCCTGAAGTGGCTCTTCTTCGCGGCCCTGGCCCTCGTCGCGTTCGGCTATTTCGGCGGGGACCGTGGGCGTCTCGTGGAGAGCGGCGGCAACGGGACGACGATCGTGCTGCTGGCCGTCGTCGCGTTCGTCCTCATAGCGGCGTTGGGGACGGCCAAGCCGGTTCTGGCGGTCGAAACGGCCGGCGGCTCCGTCGTGGTGGTGACCCTGCCGAACATGGAGGAGCTGCGGCGGATAGCCGAGCACATCGTCTACGCGATCAACCACCCGGACACCGAGTTCGCGGTGACCGTGTACCAGTACAACACCACGAACAACAACGGCCCCGTCGCCATCCTGAACGGTGGCCGGGGGAACACGGGGTTCAATCGATGAGCGATACGACCAACAACTTCGGGCCCGTCGTCACCCTCAACGGTGGTCAGGGCAACATCGGCATCAACTACGGCACCGCGGGAGGGGCGGCCGGCCAGGACGCCGAATTCCGCGTCGCCGTAGAGGACCTCATCAGCCTCCTCGGGGAGCTGCGCGGGCACCTCACCCCGGACCAGGACCGGACCGTCGAGGAGGTGCTGCCCCAACTCGCCCCTGACCGCGAGGCCTTGAGCGAACGCGGCCTCGTCCTGGCCCGCGTGGCACAGATCGCCGCTGCCGCCGGCCAGGTCGGGCAGCCCGTGGCGGAGGCGGTGGGCCGGCTGCTCGCCCTCATCGGCTAGGGCGTGTCCGCAAAGTAGCGCCGTGCACCCGGAGTCGCGAGGCAGTTGCTTGCGGCTCCGGCCGGGCTCGAAACCGCCCGGAGTGGACGGCAGGCTCTACGTCACCCACCTGTACGCACGGTTCGGAGACGTCTCCTCCATCGATGCGGAATCCGGCCGGCAAAAGTGGACCGCCCGACCCAGCTCCACGGTGGGCTGCCCGGGCGGCTCACCTGTGGCCCCGGTGTCCGGAACACACCCCTCCATCCATGGCCCGTTGTTAGCCTCGCCCCGCATTGATCATCAACGGGGGAAGCAGGAAACATGCGAGCGGCGAGAGCAATCGCAGGCGTCGTACTGTCGGTCACCTTTGCGGCCGGTTGCAGCAGCGCGGACGGTACGGACGGCAAGAACAAGCCCGGCGGCCCCTTCGGCGAAGGCGTCGCGGCCAAGCCGCTGGCCGAGCTGAGCGTGCCCGCGCAGTACGACGGCTCCAAGGGCTGGGACGAGACCCTCGGCTGGGTGCCCGACTCGGTCAGCACCCTGCCGTTCACGGACGTGCCCCGCGCCGACCTGGTCGCGATGCTCTACGGGACCCCCGACGGCTACACCGTGCAGGCCAAGGCCGCCTCCGACGGGAAGGTCGGCTGGAGCTCCGCCCCGTGGAAGATCCCGACGCCCATCGGAGCCGGCGGGGGCGAAGTCTCGTCCGACGAGGAGGTGGAGATCCCCGATCTGCTGGGCTTCGAGCAGGACGGCAAGGGCTATGTCATCGCGTGGGCCCACGGGATGAGCGGCAAGGACGCCCTGCACGAGGGCACCGAGGTGGTGCGGCTGGCGGTGTTCCCCGCCGACGCCAAGGGCTCCGGGGTCAAGCCCATGCGGGAGATGGACGTCCCCGTGTCGGCGAAGCCCCACGAGGTCCGGGTCAGCGCGGAAGGCGGGCGGGTGCTCGTCGCGTACGGGGAGCGCGGGCCGTACCCGCGCTCGGCGATCTCGGTGGACGTGCTCAGAGTTTCCGTCAGCCCGTACAAGGAGCCGGACAAGCTCCTGCCCCAGTGCGCTCAGGTCACCATGTGCAACGGCAGCCGGGTGATGGCGATCAGCCCTGACGGGCCATTGGTCTCGATGGGCCGCCTCGGGCAGGGCTTCGGCATGCCGGGGCGCTGGTTCAGCGACACGGTCCGCCCCGACGGAGCACAGTCGAAGTCCGGCTTCTTCGGAGAGTGGAACGGCAGGGTCTACGGAGTGGCGGCCGGCCGCCTCCTCGCCTCGTGGGACATGGAGGGGAAGAACGGGGCCAGCCGCCCGGACAGCTGGTCGGTGCACGACGTCCGGACCGGCGCCGTCCTGGCCCGCATGGAGTGTGCTTACAGCGACTCCGCCACCATCACCGACCGATCCCCCGACCAACCGACCATCGCCTCCCCCTCGGGTCGCTACCTCGCCGCCGGCCCGGTCGCCTTCGACCTGGAGCGGAAGCAGGGCATCTGCCTGGAGGGCGACGGCAACCGCAAGACGATCAACCTCGCCTCGATCCGCGACGACGGGACGGCCTTCGGAGTCGTCGCCAACGACGATGCCCCCTCCGCCAAGGCGGTGTATGCCCAGGTCGACCTCAACTCCGCCTCCGGAGACGCGAAGGTACTGGACGCGGGCGTCGACATCCCGGTCCTGACCAACGTGGGCGGCGGCAGCGGTCTCTTCCTCGCCCGCGACGACAACATGCACCTGCGGGTCTCACTGCGTCGAGGCCACTGACCCGCCCAGGTACCCGGCGGCCCCGGCGACCGGCAGACTCGCCCAGGTCCGCGTCCCGCCGCCGGGCTCCCGGGACTCCCCGAACCCCCAGGCCCCGCCGCAGTCCCTGATGACGGCGGCCATCACCCGCAGGGCCGCCCGGCGGCGGGCCTCGCAGTGGGCGGCGAGGCGGGGGTGGGAGTGGGCCGCGTGCCCGTCGTAAACGGTGAGCCGCAATGCTCCCTCGCGGTGGCGGAGGGCGAGGTACAGGCTCCGACCGGGGTCCAAGTACCAGGCGGCGGCGACGAGTTCGCCGACCACCTGCACGGCGGCGGGCACGACCCGGTCGAGGTGATGCGCGTGCAGGACGGACCGTACGGTGCTGCGCGCGATCTGCGCGCTGTACGGCGCCCCGGGCACGGTCAGGCTGCACGACAGCCCGTCGGGAGACGGCGGCTCATCGCTCGGCGGGCAAGCGTCGAAGCAGCCGGGACTGGCCTGCATGAAGGGACTGAGCATGACGGACTCCCTGTCGTGAGTTCGGTTGCTCTCGCGTTGTGTGGGCGCAGTGGCTCGTCGCCGAAGCCGAGGCCTAGGCATGCTGCGGCGATGCACTTCCAACTCCCTTGCGTGAGCGGTGCACTACCCAAGGTAGCGAAGTAGGTGGTCAATTCACCACCGAAGCCCGGAAGTTTGCCCACTGTGGATCCGCGAGCCTCGGCACGGCAGACTGCAGCCATGCCTCCAAGGACCTCGCCGACCGAACGACAGAAGCGACTGGGTGCCGAGCTACGCAGGTTGAGGCTGGCAGCAGACGTCTCCGCCGAGTCCGCCGCGGGGCTCCTCGGTATCGACCGCTCCAAGATCTCCGCCATCGAGCAGGGAATCCGCACCATCAGCGAGGAGCGCCTCCGCTCGCTGGCCTGTCACTGCGACTGCGCCGACGAGCGGTACATCGCCGCACTCGTAGCCATGGCTCAGCCGCAAAAGCGAGGTTGGTGGGAGCGCTACCGAGGCAAGCTGTCGTCGGCAATACTCGACATCGCGGAGCTCGAATCGCATGCGAGCCGGATCCGGTGCGCGCATTCGGTGCACATCCCGGGGCTGCTGCAAACCAGCGATCACGCACTCGCCATCTTCCGGTTTGCGGTACCGGCTCTCCCGGAACCAGAAGCCGCGCTCCGGCTGGCACACCGGCTGGAACGACAGCAGGTACTGGAAGGCGAATCGGCACCCGAGTACGTCGCCGTCCTGCACGAAGCCGCCTTGCGGATGCAGTTCGGCGGTCGCCAAGTCGCGCGGGCTCAGCTGGAGCACCTGCTCCAGCTTTCCGAGCGGGACAACGTCGTCGTCCGCGTCCTCCCCTTCGCGGCCGGAGGGTTCCCCGGTTCCGGCCAGACGGTCAACTACCTAGAGGGACCGGTTCCGCAGCTCGACACCGTGCAGAGCGACAACACGCACGGGCCCGACTTTCTACACACCGAGGTCCAACTATCCAAGTACCGCGCCCAACTGGACTGGACAGAGCGGCTCAGCCTTCCGCCTGGAGAGTCCCGTGACTTCATCCACGATCTGGCGCGCCAACTGTGAGGGGAACGATGGCCGACATCACCTGGGAAGACCCCTACTGCGCTGAGGCCAGCGCTTGTTACCGGATCGGGGTGGACGGGGACGGCAACAGCTACATAGCCCTCTCCGGCCAGGAGGACACCTACCTCACGGACACCCGCGAGGCACTGCAACAGATGATCCGGGACATCAAGGCCGGCAAGGCCGATCACCTACTGGCGAACTGACTCCGCCCCCGCCGGAGCGGGGGCGGAACGGTTCGGCTCTACTTGACGCTGCGCGGGAAGGTGATCTCCACGCGGCGGTTCTTCTTGCGGCCTTCCTCGGTGCCGTTGTCGGCGATCGGGTAGTCCTCGCTGTAGCCGCGTACGTCGAAGGTGACGCTTGGGTTCGTCACCGTCCTCGCCAGCTCGGCCTGGACCGCGTCGGCGCGCTTCTTGGAGAGTTCCTTGCCGTGTTCGTAGCTGCCCTGGTCGTCAGTGAAGCCGAAGACCCGGACGGTGGTGGCCTTCTGGGTGTTGATCTCCTGCGCGATGGCCTGGATACGGGCGGCGGCCTGAGCGTTGAAGATGGCACTGTCCTCGGGGAACATCACCTCGGATTGCAGCGCCATCATGACGGTCTGGTTCGTCTCCTGGCGCCGTTCCTCGCCGCCAAGGTCTTCGACTACCTCGACCATGTCCAGCACCTTGGAGGGTGCGAGCACGCCGCCCTGTGGGAGCTTCAGCCCCGGAGAGTCGGGCCTGATGGGCGGGGGCGCAGAGGTCGAGGGTTCAGTGCCCGGGGGAACGGACGGCGTGACGTCGTCCGCGTAGGCACTGGTCGCGCCGACGAAATGGGCCCCGGCGATGACGAGGCTGGCGACGGCTGTGGCAGCTGTGGTGCGATGGCGTTTGGTCATGGGGTCACCCGGAGATTTTGATGGTGGCCGCGGCAAAGGTCGGCAGACCAAACACGACCTCGGTTGTGGTGGCCGGTGGCGAGGGGAACTGCGCGAAGAAGGCGATGCTCTCATTGCCCGAGATGGACGCGAGACCGGTAGTGCATGCACACCGCCCCTCTGTGTCACGCAGCACGAGGTAGCGCTTCTTACCAACAGCGTCGACCAAGCTTGCGCCAGCGACGGATCCAGGACTGGCCGTCCTCTCTTCACCGCGCAGAGCCCCGAGCCTGGTGAACACCTCGGAACCTGTGTTCTTGATCTGACCGCTGACGGTGACATACCCGTCTTGGTCACGAACAGCCGAATT
This sequence comes from Streptomyces sp. NBC_00086, assembly GCF_026343255.1. NCBI lineage: Bacteria > Bacillati > Actinomycetota > Actinomycetes > Kitasatosporales > Streptomycetaceae > Streptomyces > Streptomyces sp. NBC_00086. The sequence continues at coordinate 2,959,473 of NZ_JAPELZ010000001.1, forward strand.
GATCTCCAGCACGAGACTGGAAGGACCTTGCGCCGTAGCAACTACTTCGAGAGGACCCGAGTCCTTGCTCGCGGTGGGCGCGGGCTGCCGAGGACTACTACTCCCCTGGCTCTGGGGAGCCTCGGACTTCGCCGGCTCCTTCGCCTTGCCGCTATCTCCGCCGCACCCGGCCAACGCGAGGGCCAAGACCGCCGCAACCGCAACGGCCGCTCCCCCGCGGACCTTCACCTTCTGCCGAATGCCCATGTGCTCCGCTTCCTTGTCCTTCGGGTCGTTGTCAGTTGATCAGTCGCACATTGAAGAGCTGCCTCGCCAGCTTGGTCAATGGACCTGGCGTTGAAGGGTTCACCTTGACCTCACCACTGCCCCTGCAATCGATGACAACCGGACCGGGTGACGCGCTGGGCGACGGTGTCGCGGTGGGGGTCGGCCCCGGCTGTAGTGCGCACCTAGGCTCGATCACGGCAGTCGCTGAGGCATGGCCCTTCCTGTCCTCAGTCCCGGGGATGACCGTGTCCCCGATCGACTTGTCAGTCTCCGTGGCGACGGTGAACCTCAATACCCCAGCGCTGCATTCCGCAGTGGCACCATTCGAGGCGGCAAAGTCGTGCGCCTTCGCGCAAGCCCCGTTCGGGTTGAGCCGATCACCGTCAAGGATGTCTTTCCAGTCAGCGGGTGTGAGCGTGAGGAGATCCATGCCCACGAACAGGTTGTCCCGGGTCTCGCGGGCAGCGGCGAGTGCCGCCGCATCGGCGGCACCCTGAGCATCGCTGCGCGTGGCCCCCGCCATACCGACGACAACGAAGGCCAACGCGGCGAAGAGCAGGCAGGCCATCATCGCGACATAGAAAGGGAGAACCTGGCCCCGGTCACGCGAGCCGGGGCCGGTCATCAACCCGTGATCTTCTTCAAGGCCGCATCGATGGCACCCACGATGTCGCCTGCCAGCCCAGACGCAATGATCGCCGTGATGATCAACGCGATGATCACGATGATCCCCAGATACTCGAAGACCGTCTGCCCCTCGTCCCCACCCCGCCGCACGCTGTTCTTCCGCTCGACGATCGCCTTGAGCAGTCTGAGGTTCTGCATGGGAGTCCTCTCCAGAGCCGGCGCCGTTATCGGTTCGCGGACGGTACGCCGACGCACCAGCAGTTGCAAAGGGTCCCGGGACCCAATTACGGACCCACTGCGCACTCCGTCTACCCATGGCCAGTCACCCCCGGACGGGCGGTTCCCAGCCAACGGGCTATCGCCTCGCTGCGGGTGGCGGTCTGGAGCTTCGCGAAGATCCGGTTGATGTGGTTCTTGACCGTCTTCTCACTGATAAAGCAACTGGCTGCGATCTGCTGGTTACTCATGCCGGAAGCGATGAGACCCATGACCTCCTCCTCACGTGAACTCAGCCCGAACACAGCATGGTTGGGAAGGCGCTCCGACGACTGTCCCACAGTTCGTTGCGGATGCGAAGAGGTCCGGAGTTCCGCGAGGACCGCACTCGCCGCCGTCGGGCTGAAATGCGCCCGCCCCGCGCGGACGTCGCGGACGGCTTCGACGAGGTGATCCGGCGTGAATTCGCCGTGCACCAAGTAGCCGCCCGCACCCAGCAGCAGCGCCTCGCGGACGATCTCCGACTCCTGGCTGTACGTCAGCATCAGCACCGATGCGAGCTGCACGAGGTGCGGCAGGGCCGAGATGCCGTCCACGCCCGGCATCCGGACGTCCAGGAGGACCACATCCGGGGAGTGGAGCCGCGTCAGGCGGAGCGCCTCGCGGCCGTCCGCCGCCTCCGCCGCCACCTGTATGTCCTCGGCGGTATCCAGGAGAGCCGCCAGGCCGGCCCGTACGACCGGGTTGTCGTCGGCGATGAGCACGCGCAGCGGCGCCATCACACACCCCTCCCCACGGCGAGGGCCGACAGCGGAAGGGCCAGGCGGACCTGTGTCCCCGGCTGCCCGCCCGGGCGGGAACCGATGTGGAGGCGGGCACCGATCGCGGCCGCTCGTTCCGCCATGCCCACCAAGCCGAAGCGGCCCGCGCCGGACAGCGACGCGAGGTCGACATCGTCCGGGAGCCCGCGTCCGTCGTCTTCGATCACCAGGAGGAGATCAGGGGCGTCGACGGCCGCCTCTACCGTGATCCGTGCGGCCCCCGCATGGCGCCGGGCGTTCTCCACGGCCTCCCCCGCCACCGCCAGCAAGTGCCGGGCCACGGGGGACGGCACCACCGGGAGGGTGCCGGTCACGCGCAGCTCGGCGACGTCGGGGTCGGGGCCGATCCGGGCCTGGAGTTCCGAGGCCAGGGACACCCCCGGCGCGTCCAAGTCCCTTCGCAGGTCGTCCAGTACCTCCCGGGACTCCGTCGCCGCGCGGCGGGCCGCGCCGGACACCAGGGCGGCCTGGCGGCGGAGGGTCGCAGGGTCGGTGGTGCGACTCAGGGAGTCGGCGGCCAGGGCCAGGCCGTGCAGGGTCTTCGCGAGGGAGTCGTGCAACTCGCGGGCCAGGTGTTCCCGTTCGGCTTGCACCGCCTCCGCCACCGCCCGGCGGGCACGGGTCTCCAGCAGGGCCTGGCCGGCCGTGCCGAAGCGGAGGAGCAGGCTGCGCAGGGAGGCCCCGGCCGCACCCGCCAGGACGCAGAGCACGGCCAGCGTCAGGGCCTCGGCGACGAGCGCCACCACGGCCGCCTGGACGATCGCGTAGACCGCCGCGCCGGGGCGACCGTAGACGATCCCGGCGAGGAGCGGGGTGCACACCGCGATGAGGAGGAGCGGGGAGCCGGGGGTGGCCGTCAGGAACAGGAGTCCGCCGAAGAAAGCCCAGTCGACCACCAGCGGCCAGCGGTGGCGCAGGAGCAGCGGTCCGAAGCGCTCCCATTCGCGGAACAGGACGTAGGACAGCAGGAAGGTCAGCAGGACCGCTCCGCCCGCCAGGTGCGTCGGTGCCCCGGGCGCCGTGCGGCTCAGCACCACCGGCGTCGCGAGGGCGATCATCACGAGGCGGAAGGCGAAGACCTGGCGGCACAGCGCCTGCAGGGCGTTGGCCTGGAGGGCGATCGGCAGCTGCACCGCGGGGCGGGCGGACGGCCGGTCGCGTGCGGCGGCGGACGCCATGGCATCCAGCGAGGCGGTCATGGCTCAGCCGCCCCCGAACATGGCGCCGAAGTCCACGTCGGCTCCGTACACGAACCCGCCGATCAGAAGGATCATGGTCCCGGGGAGCATGAACATCGTGACGACGAAGGTGGCCTTCGGGACGGCCTTGGCGGCCCGGCGGCGGGCGTTCTGGGCGTCCGTACGCCGCATGTCCTCGGCGATGGCGATCAGGGTGTCGACGATCGGGGAGCCGAGCTCCTCGCCCTGCTGGAGGGCGGTGACGAACTGCGCGACCTGCTCGGAGTCGTTGCGGCGGCGCAGCTCGTCGAAGGCCTGGCGGCGGCTGACGCCCATGGTCATCTGCTGGAGGGTGATCCGGATCTCGTCGGACCACGGGCCCTCGTACTTGTCCGCGACCCGCTCCAGCGCGGGCCGGAAGCCGAGCCCGGCGCTGACGACCACGGCGAGGACGTCCAGGAAGTCCGGCAGGGTCCGGTCGATGTGGTCGCGACGGATCCGGATCGCCGACCAGAGGCCGGCCTCGATCCAGAAAAGGCCGAAGGCGACCATCAGCAGGGCCAGGATCAGCTGGCCGTTGATCAGCATGGCGAAGGCGCCGACCGCGCCGAGGAAGGCGTACACGGCGCGGCGGGCGGCGTAGCGGTCGATGGTCAGGCCGGACGGGTTGCCCGCCGTGTCGATCTGGCGGCGCTTGCGCGCCACCCGGTCGGGGCCCATCAGGCGCAGTATCAGCGGCGCGTAGCGGATGCCGATGCGGTCGATGAGGGAGCCGACGGCCGTCGTGCGGGTGGCGCCGACCTCCAGGGCCAGCATCAGGTCGGACGGGAGTTTGGTGTCGGCGCGGTAGAGCCGGACGCCGTGGAACACGCCGAAGACCGACAGGCCCACGGCCAGGGCCAGGAGCAGCGCGATCATGCGGACCTCCTCATACGTCGATCTTGGACAGGCGGCGGATGGCCAGGAATCCGAGCGCGAAGAGCCCCAGGGCGATCAGTACGGCGATCTGCCCGATGCCCGCTCCGGTCATCCGGTCCAGGGCGCCGGGCATCATCGCGTCCACGAGGAGCAGCGAGCCGACGCCCATCACCGGGACGAGGTACGCGGTGGCCGTGACCTGGGACAGCTGGGTACGGACCTCCCGACGGGTCTCCTTGCGCTGCTCCAGCGTCACCGTGAGGTTGCGCAGGCTGCCGACGATCGCCCCGCCCGCGCGGGCGGACAGGACGAGGGTGGAGACGAGTACGACCAACTCGCGGGAGGGCAGTCGTTCTTCGATCTCCCCCAGAGCCTCCTCGATGGAGTGCCCGACCGCGAGCCGGTTGGCGACCCGGGCCAGTTCCTCGCCGGCCGGTGCCTCCAGTTCCTCGGCCGCCATGCCGATGGCGGTACGCAGGGCCAGGCCGGCCTGGGTGGCGTTGGCGAGGATCCGGGCCAGGTCGGGGAGCTGGTTGATGAACCGCTCGGTGCGGCGCGACCGCTGCCAGTTGAGGAAGGCGTTGGCGCCCCAGAGGGCGATCAGGCCGGCCACCGGGCCGAAGAAGGGGGCCAGGAAGGAGGCCGAGACCAGCCAGATCCCGGCGACCGTGGCCAGCATGTAGACGAAGTACTCGCCGACGGTGAGGTCCAGGCCGGTCACCGCGAGCTTGCGCTCGATGCCGCGCCCCAGCTGGGTCTTGCGCAGGCGCCGGTCCACGCCCTGGAAGCGGCGCGTACGGCCGAGGGGCGCGGGCATGCCGGTCGCCGAGAGGCGCTCGATGAGCGCGGCGCGCTGGGCGCGGCCGGCGGCGTAGACGTGGAGGCCGACGACCACGAGGACGCAGGCCAGCAGCGTGGCGCCGAGGGTGAGGAGGACGAGTGGGTTCACAAGGCGGTCCGGGTGATGCGGGCGGGCAGGGGGCCGGTGAGGGGGTCCGTGAGCGGGTCGGCCGGCACCGACTCGACCCCGAAGGCCTGCGGGATCGGCTGGTTGTTCATGTAGAGGCGGTCGGCGAGCCAGCGCGGCAGCGGGTAGTACTCGAAGCGGCCGTGGACGCGGCCGTCGGGGCCCATGGGCATCGCCGCGAAGCGGCAGACCGTCGTGATGCGGAAGGGCTCGCGGCCGTGCGAGTCGAGGAGGGAGATCTCGGTGATGCGGCGCGTGCCGTCGCCGAAGCGGGTGAGCTGGACGATGACGTGGACGGCGCTGTTGATCTGGTCCTGGAGCGCCTCGAAGGGGATCTCCACCTCGGACATCGAGGCGAGGGTCTGCAGGCGCATCAGGGCGTCGACGGAACTGTTCGCGTGCACGGTGGCCAGCGAGCCGTCGTGACCGGTGGACATCGCCTGGAGCATGTCGAGCGTCTCGCCGCCGCGGACCTCGCCGACGATGATGCGGTCGGGGCGCATGCGCAGGGAGTTGCGGACCAGGTCGCGGATGGTGATCTCTCCCTTGCCCTCCACGTTGGCCGGGCGGGATTCGAGCCGGATGACGTGCGCCTGCTGGAGCTGGAGCTCGGCGGAGTCCTCGATCGTGATGATGCGCTCGCCCTCCGGGATCAGGCCGGAGAGGGCGTTGAGGAGGGTGGTCTTGCCGGTGCCGGTGGCGCCGGAGACGATCACGTTCAGCTTGGCCGCGACCAGACCCGACAGCAGGAGGACCATCTGCTCGTCCAGGGAGCCGACGCCGATCATCTCGTGGAGAGTGAAGGCGCGGGGGAAGCGGCGGATCGTGAGGGTGGCGCCGGTCAGGGAGAGCGGCGGGATGATCACGTTGACGCGCTCGCCGCTGGGCAGACGGGCGTCGACCATCGGGTTCGCCTCGTCCACACGGCGGTTGACCGTGGAGACGATGCGCTCGATGGTCTGCATCAGCTGCTCGTGCGAGGCGAAGCGGAGCGGGAGCTGCTCCACGCGGCCGGAACGCTCCACGAAGATCTGGTCGGGGCCGTTGACCATGATCTCGGAGATGGTCGGGTCTTCGAGGAGCGGTTCGAGCACGCCGAGGCCGAGGGCCTCGTCCACGACGCGGCGGATGAGCTGGGACCGCTCGGCGGTGGAGAGGACCGGGCCCTCGCGGCTGATGATGTGGCCGAGGACGCGCTCCAGGCGCGCGCGGCGCTCTGCCGGCGCGAGCGCGGACATCTCGGCGAGGTCGATCTCCTCCAGCAGCTTCGCGCGGTACGAGGAGACCAGGCGGCCGTCCTCGCGCGGGTTGTGGCGGTCGTCGGGGGTGTTCACCCTGGAACGCAGGCTCATGGTCCGGTCACTTCCAGTCTTCGGGCATGGCGGCGGTCCGGGTGACGGTGCGGTCGGCCACCCCGGGCACGATCGAGTCGATGGTGATGGTCACCCTCATCGTGATCGCGTCCCCAGTCCTACCCGGGCTGATGTCCGCTCGCCGCGCGAGGCTCGGCCTGATCGCTGCCAGTCCTGCTTGCACCCCCGTGCCCCGCTCGCGCGCTTCCACGCGCGCCGCCGTACGAGCCGCCGTCTCGGCCTGCTGGACCACGTAGGCGGACCAGCCGAGCTGGATCCCGCCAAGCCCGACCAGGAGCAGGAAGGGCAGGAAACCGATGTACTCCAGGGCGACTTGACCCCGGTCGCGATCGCCGCCGCGGATGCTGCGGAGCCGGTTCATCTCAGTCCTCCTGCTCGTTCGGGGAGCCGCCGTGGCCTTCGATGGGGATGCCGATGTCGAAGCCCGGGAACAGGATGGGAAGGTTGAGCCTGACCTTGGCCGTGTAGAGGTTCCCCGAGGCCCCGCACTGCGCGGGCGGCATTTTCCAGCCCGCCGAGATGTGCTCCCGCGCGGCTGTCTGGCAGGCACCCTCTCCGTGCACCGCGCCCACCCGTGCCGCCTCGTCCGCCGCGTTCCCGGCCAGGGAGTACGCGTACCCGATCAGCACGCACTCCCACACCGCCACCACGATGAGCAGGATGAACGGGAGCATGCCGACGAACTCGAACGCCACCTGCCCCCGATCCCCACGGCCCCGTATCCGGCTCAGTACCCCGGCCCGTCTCCGCCCGGACACCCCTCAGCCCTCCCGCCCGCGCCGCAGCCACGGTCCGAGGGCGCCGCGGTCGCCGCCGCGCAGCCGGGCCACCGGCCCGGAGCCCCGTACCGCCAGGGCCGCGCCGGGCTCCGCAGAGGGGACGGCGGCGGGGTCCGCGTCGGGGGCGGTCAGCAGGCCCAGTTCGCCCGCCACCGCCCACAGGGCCTGCTTGACCGTCGAGCGGTTGTCCAGGTCCTGCACCCGGCCCGCGTCGACGACGGCCTGGAGTTCCTTGAAGGCCGCCGGCACGGGGGTGCGTACCGCCCGGGTCTTGGTGATCTTCTCTATCAGGGCGGGCTGGATCTCGGTCTGCTTGGACCAGCGGTTGACGACCATGGTCGTTTCCTCCGCCTTCCTGACCTGGAGGCGTTCCCACATCCGGACCATCCGCTTGGCGGCCCGTACGGCTATCACGTCGGGGGTGGTGACCAGGACGGCCACGTCCGCGAGTTCCACGGCGGCCGCGTTGGCGCCGGTCACCTGGGTTCCGCAGTCGATGACGACCAGCTCGTAGCGGGCGCGCAGGGCGGCGATCACGTGACGGGCGGCGCGGTCGTCGACCTCCTCGCCGCGTTCGCCGTCGGCCGGCGCCAGGAGCAGCGCGAGCCCGGTGCGGTCGTCGTAGACGGCGTCCGACAGGACGCGCGGGGAGATGTCCTGGATGCCGGCGAGGTCGGCGATGGAGCGGCGGAACTGCACGTCGAGGTACGAGCCGATGTCGCCGGCCTGGAGGTCCAGGTCGACCAGGGCGGTGCGCCGGCCCGCGGCCACCGCGGCCAGTGCGAACTGCACGGCCGCGAAGGTGGCGCCGACCCCGCCCTTGGCCCCGGTGACCGTGACGACCTTGCCGCCCGGGCCGCTGGGCAGCTCCGGGCCGCGGCCCAGGTGGCGGCGTACGCCCACGGACCACTGGGCGGCGGCCTGGACGCGGGCGGCGAGCTCCTCGTAGGCCAGGGGCAGGCCGATCAGGCCGCGGGCGCCGGAGTCCATGGCGGCGGAGAAGAGGGCGGGGCTCGTGTCGGAGGTGACGAGGACGACGCCGACGGCGGGGAAGCGCAGGGCGACCTCGCGGATGAGGTCCAGGACGGGGAGCGGACCGATCCGCTCGTGTACGAGGACCACCTCGGGCAGTTCGTCGATCGACTCGGCGGCGAGCCGGGCGAGCGTGTCGAGGAGGAAGGTGGAGTCGGGGACGGGGGCGGCCGGCTCGGCGCCCGGGAGCTGGCTGAGCAGGGTGGCGATGATGCGCGCGGATTCCGGGTCGCCGACCGCGGGGAGGATGCGAGTGGTCATCGGCGCCTCACTTGTCCCCTTCGAGGGTGTAGTAGCGGTCGCCCGGGTTGGGCGCCGAGTCGGTGCCGGGTGCCACCAGGGCCAGGCGTACGTGCACCGCGAAGGACTCGGCGTAGGCGACGCGCTGGGTGTCCTCGGTGGACAGGGCGAAGGTGATCGGGACGGCGTCGGTGGCCTTCTTGTCGCTGTCCTTGGGGTCGAGGGGGGTGAGCTTGCCGACGTTGATGACGCGGGCGTTGGCCACCATGACCACCGACGTGTCGGGGCCGTCGGCCTTCTTGCTCTTGAAGGTGCCGATGATGTTGACCTTGGAGCCGGGGGTGACTTTGCCCGCCACGCCCGTCGAGGCGTCGATCATGATGGCCATCTCCTGCTCCCCGGCCTGGAGCTTCGGCTTGTCGACGAACATGTCGCTCTGGAGCAGCGAGCCCTTCTTCAGGGCGGTGAGCGCCAGCTTGTCCCTGAGTGCGCCGAGGTCCGTGACGGCGGTCGCGGACAGCCACCGCTTCGGGAGCGTGACCTGCTCGAACTGGCCGGCCGTCAGGGGGGTGTACGGGGCTATGTCGCCCTTGACCCGGTAGGCGACGACCTCGTTGCCGACCTTGGAGTTGACGTCTCCCATCACCACGAGGACTCCGCCGAAGGCGGCGAGGGCGCACAGGACCGACAGGATCAGCAGGATGACGCCGCGGCGCTGGCGTGAGTTCATGGCCGTCTTACCTCGCCGTTCTTCATTCGTTCGGGCCGGTCAGTGTCTGGATCTGGATCTGGGGCGGAGCCGGGCCGCGGAGGCGGAGGCGGATCCCGACGCGGATCCGGCTGCCGTCGGCGGGGGCGGCTGCGGTGCGAGGAGCGGGGCGGCGCAGAAGCCGCAGCGGTCGCCGATGAGCTCGAACCCGCACCAGCGGCACTCCTCGCGGCGGACCGAGGCGACGAGCTGGTAGAGCACCGAGGGGTCCGGGATGGCGGCCGCGAACTCCACGAGCTTCGGCGTGGCCCACCAGGCGGGCGAGTCGGCGGGCAGCTGGCTCTCCATGACGCCCTGGACCCGCCAGGCGGGGGCCAGCTCGGAGGCCACCCAGTCGGTGGTGAGCTGGCCGCGGGCGAAGGTGAGGTGGGTGGCGAACTCGGGTCCCGGGGGGAGCGCGGGGCCGCCGCCGTGGGCCGCGCCGGAGCCCGAGCCCAGTTTGACCAGGTGGGGGGTCGGGTTGGCCAGTACGGCGAACTGGGCGTTCGGGGACCAGGACTTCGCGTGCGCCTTGAGCCCGACCGGGATGCGGTCCAGCTTGGCGACCGAGCCGAGCAGGGCGCCCGCGTAGATGTAGTGCGTGAGGAGCCGGGCGGCGGAGGCGAGGACTCCGGGGCTGAAGTCGCTGACCGTGAGCTGGCGCAGCTGACGCACCAGCAGGGCGGTTCCCAGCGGCGGGAGATCGACGTCGACCAGAGCGATCCGGTCGGTTTCCAGGATGGCCCGGACGGTGTGCAGGCGGCGGAGGGCGGAGACCCGCAGCCAGGACGGCACGAGGACCACCAGGTGGCCGTGGCGCTCCAGCAGGCCGGCCGTCTGGGCGAGCGCGCCGTCCAGGTCGAGCTCCTCGGGCGGAGGCAGTACGGCGGCGGCCGGGGTGTGCCGGTCCGGGGCCGGCAGCACCAGATCGGCGCTGGTGACAGCAATGGCGATCGGCACGCGCATCCCCCCGTTCACCCCGTCATCCACGGGCGTTCCCCTGACCGCCGTGCGGGCGCGCGTGCTGCGCGACCGCAAACGATCAACACCCTTCCCCCTTGCTCCAGCACCATATCCACGTCCTTCCTGACAGGGCAGGGCCTTGCGGATTCCCGTGCCACCGGCACGTGTCACAGAGGGCGGGAAAATCCGGACAACAAGGATCGGAAGACGACGGTCGGGTCGATCAGTTCAAGCCATATTGCAAACACTCTTGACATGGACATTGGACTAGACCAACTTGGCCGCAGGGCACCCCACTTGCCTCGAACACGCTTTTGACGCGCCCTCACTTCCCCACTCCCCCCACGGAGCCCACGTGAACCGCATCCGCTCCCTCGCCATCCCGCTCGCCGTGACCCTCGCCGCCGCCGGGCTCACCACCCTGGCCACCGGCACCGCCCAGGCCGCCGACGTCAACGTCGTCCGCAACGGCGGCTTCGAGTCCGGCCTCGCCAACTGGACGTGCACCTCCGGCAGCGGCGCCGTCGTCTCCTCCCCCGTCTTCGCGGGGGCCGGCGCCCTCAAGGCCACCCCGGCGGGCCAGGACAACGCCCGGTGCAGCCAGGTCGTCACCGTCAAGCCGGGTTCCACGTACACGCTGAGCCAGCAGGTCAACGGCTCGTACGTGTACCTCGGCGCGACCGGGACCGGCACCCAGGACGTCTCCACCTGGACCCCCGGCACCGGCGGCGGCTTCCAGAAGCTGTCCACCACCTTCACCACCGGCCCGAGCACCACCCAGGTCACCGTCTACACCCACGGCTGGTACGGCCAGCCGGGCTTCGTCGTGGACGAGTTCAGCGTCTTCGGCCCCGACGGCGGAGGCGGCACCGACCCGTCGCCGACCATCCCCGGCGCCCCGGCCGGCAGCGCCGTTTCCGGCCAGAGCTCCAGCGGGCTCACCCTTTCGTGGAACACGGTCACCGGGGCCGCCGGGTATTACGTGTATCAGGACGGCGTCCGCGTCCAGACCGTGACCTCGGGCACCTCGGCGCAGATCACCGGGCTCGCCGCGTCGACCACGTACTCCTTCCAGGTGAGCGCGTACAACGCGGCCGGCGAGGGCGCGAAGGGCGCGGCCGTGCCCGGCACCACCACGAGCGGCGGGGGCGGCAACCCGAACCCGTCGGTGCCCAAGCACGCGCTGACGGGCTACTGGCAGAACTTCAACAACGGCGCGACCGTCCAGAAGATCTCCGACGTCTCGGCGCAGTACGACATCATCGCCGTCTCCTTCGCCGACGCCACGACCACGCCCGGCGGCATCACCTTCAACCTCGACTCGGCCGGGCTCGGCGGCTACACGGTCCCCCAGTTCAAGGCGGACATCGCCGCGAAGAAGGCGGCCGGCAAGTCCGTCATCCTCTCCATCGGCGGCGAGAAGGGCACCATCTCGGTCAACGACTCGGCGTCCGCGACCAACCTCGCGAACTCCGCGTACGCGCTGATGCAGGAGTACGGCTTCACCGGGATCGACATCGACCTGGAGAACGGCCTGAACCCGACCTACATGACCCAGGCGCTGCGCGCGCTGGCGGCGAAGGCCGGCCCCTCGCTCGTCCTGACCATGGCCCCGCAGACCATCGACATGCAGTCCACGCAGGGCGGCTACTTCAAGACGGCTCTCGCGGTGAAGGACATCCTGACCGTCGTCAACATGCAGTACTACAACAGCGGCTCGATGAACGGCTGCGACGGCAACGTCTACCACCAGGGCTCGGTGGACTTCCTCACCGCGCTGGCCTGCATCCAGCTGGAGGGCGGGCTCGACCCCTCGCAGGTGGGCATCGGGGTCCCGGCCTCCCCCAGCGGCGCGGGCAGCGGCTACGTCTCCCCGGCCATCGTGAACAACGCGCTGGACTGCCTGACCCGCGGCACGAGCTGCGGGAGCTTCAAGCCGTCGAAGACCTACCCGGGACTGCGCGGCGCGATGACCTGGTCGACCAACTGGGACGCCAAGGCGGGTAGTGCTTGGTCCAATGCGGTGGGTCCCAAGGTCCACTCGCTGCCGTAGCAGGTAGGTGTGTGGGGTTGGCCGATTTCGGGTTCTTGACCCGGACATGCCACGAGAGCACGCTGTGCGCGTCCGCACGGCTACCCCCACACTCCCACCCAGGAGAACGCATGCGGCTCCACCACCGCCGAAGGGCCGCCATCACGGCGGCCCTTCTCGCGCTCGCGCTCGGCGCACCCGCCTACGGCATGAGCGCGACGGCCGCCCCGCCGCCCACCCCGTCGACCGCCACCCAGGACGAGTCGATCGTCCAGTACGAGATCCAGGGCCCGTCCACCGCGACGGAACGCACCGCCCTGCTCCGTACCGGCGTCTCCATCGACGAGGTGGACGCCCGTTCGGTCGTCGTCAGCGCCGACCCGATGCAGGCCAAGAAGCTGCGCGCACTCGGCTACGAGCTGACCGCGCTGCCCGGACCGCCGGACCGCTCCGACGGGCGCGACATCGCCGCCGGGATCAACGACTTCCCGTCGAAGGACGCGCTCTACCACAACTACGCCGAGGCGAGCGCGGAGATCGACCAGCGCATCGCCCAGTACCCCTCGATCATCAGCAAGCGGGTCATCGGGAAGTCCTACCAGGGCCGGGACCTCGTCGCGATCAAGATCAGCGACAACGTCGCGACCGACGAGGCCGAGCCCGAGGTGCTCTTCACCGCGCACCAGCACGCCCGTGAGCACCTGACCGTCGAGATGGCCCTCTACCTGATCAAGGAGTTCGGCTCGAAGTACGGGACGGACTCGCGCGTCACCAACGCGGTCAACGGCCGCGAGATCTGGATCATCCCCGACCTCAACCCCGACGGCGGCGAGTACGACATCGCCTCCGGCTCGTACCGCTCCTGGCGCAAGAACCGGCAGCCCAACGCCGGCTCCTCCTACGTCGGCACGGACGAGAACCGCAACTGGAACTACAAGTTCGGCTGCTGCGGCGGCTCCAGCAGCAGCAAGAGCTCCGAGACCTACCGGGGCCCGGCCGCCGAGTCGGCGCCCGAGGTGAAGGTGGTCTCCGACTTCGTGCGCAGCCGCGTGATCGGCGGCAAGCAGCAGATCACGGCCGCCATCGACTTCCACACGTACAGCGAGCTCGTGCTGTGGCCGTTCGGGTGGACGTACAACGACACGGCGCCCGGCCTGACCGCCGACGACCTGGCCGTGTTCAAGAAGATCGGCACCAGCATGGCGGCCAGCAACGGCTACACGCCGGAGCAGTCGAGCGACCTGTACATCACCGACGGGACGATCGACGACTGGCTGTGGGGCGACCAGAAGATCTTCGGCTACACCTTCGAGATGTACCCGACCGGCTCGGGCGGCGGGGGCTTCTACCCGCCGGACGAGGTCATCGCGAACGAGACGGCGCGCAACAAGGACGCGGTGCTGCAGCTCCTGGAGAACGCGGACTGCATGTACCGGTCGATCGGCAAGCAGGCGCAGTACTGCCCGTAGTCCGTCCGGCGATCCAAGCGGCCGGGCGCCCCACCGCCAGGGGGGCGCCCGGCCTTCCCGTGCCTGCGCGCCGGACGTCTCCCATGTCGAACGGCACGGCCCGTACACACGGCCGACGATCTACAGTGCCGTTCATGGGGGTGCCGATGGAAGGCATGGTGTTGGCGGGCCGGTACGAGCTGGCCGAGCTGATAGGCGCGGGCGGCATGGGCGAGGTGTGGCGCGGCCGCGACCTCTCGCTGGACCGGGACGTGGCCGTGAAGGTCATCGCCCGGCCGGGGGACGACAAACTCGCACTGCGGTTACGGTCGGAGGCGCGCGCGGCCGCCAGGCTGTCCGACCCGCACGTGGTCGCGGTGCACGACGTCGGGGAAGGTCACGTCGGCGGACGGACGATCGTCTTCCTGGTGATGGAGCTCGTCGACGGGCTCCCGCTGGAGGCGGAGCGCGGACCGTCGGCCGTCGAGGACGTGGTGCGGTGGGGCGTGCAGATCTGTGAGGGACTCCAGGCGGCGCACACGGCGGGGATCGTCCACCGGGACATCAAGCCGGCCAACATCATGCTGACCGCCAAGGGCCGGATCAAGATCTGCGACTTCGGGATCGCCCGGGAGAGCGGGGCGCGCGGGCTGACGACGACCGGGGCCGTGATCGGGTCGCCCGCGTACATGGCACCCGAGCAGGCCCGCGGAGAGCACGACGCGCGCACCGACCTCTACGCGCTGGGGTGCGTGCTGTACGAACTGCTCACCGGGGAACCGCCGTTCACGGGATCGGGCTGGGACGTGCTCGCCCAGCACGCGAGCAGGATGCCGGAGCCGGTACGGACGCACCGCCCCGAAGTCACCGGCGAGCTCGACCGGCTGGTGCTGCGGCTGCTCAGCAAGGACCCGGCGGACCGCCCGCCGAGCGCGGCCGCGACCGGGGAGCTGCTGAGCCTGGCCGGCAGCCAGCAGGGCCACCGGCCGACCGAGTTGTGGGAGCCGTCGGGACCGCCCGCGGCACCGCGGGACCTCGCCGCACGCCCGACCGAGACCTCCGCGGTCCGGCCGGCCGCCGTGCGGCCGCCCGCCGTGCAGCCGCCCGTGCCGGCACCCACCGGATGGGTGCCGTCGGGCGAACCCCGGGAGACGTCCGCCGCTCAGGAGCCGGTGAAGCCCGGACCGGTGGCGCTGTCGACGGGCGCCGCCTGGATCTCCTTCCTGGCGCCCGCGGTGGCGGTCGGGGGCCAGCTGTTCGCGTTCCAGGTCCTGTCCGGGACGTGGTCGCTCGTCGTGGGCATCGTGATCGGCATCGTCTTCCGGGCCGACCAGCCGCTCTCGGAGGAACCCGACGAGGACTACGGCACATCCCTGGCAGTCACGCTGCTCGCCCTGCTCGCGGCCCTGATCGCGGCCGTCTTCCTGCTGTGGGCGCCCGGTGTCCCGTGGTGGGTGGGGATCCTGGCCCTCGTGGTGACGGCGCCGGTGCTCTTCGTCGTGGCCATGGTCCTGGCGCAGTTGTTCAACGCCGTGACACGCGCGGAGAGGGCCGTGTTCGTGGCCAACGCGTCGGGCATGGCCGCCGGGCTGACGACGACCCCGCTGCTGCTTGCCCGTACGGACCTCGGGGCCGCGCCCGCGGTGCTCGTCGGCCTGCTGACCTGGGCCGTCGCGGGCGTGGCAGTGGGTCTCCTCCTGCCACCGCGCCGCGACTGAGCCCCGGGCCCGGCGCCCGGGGCCGGGGCGGCTAGTCCCTCTTCGCTTCCTCGGCGTTGCGCCAGATCGTGAGGTCGACGGTCATGTAGCGGCTCGGCTCCTTCGCGGCCGACTTGCCGCGGAAGGTCACCACCGCGATGTGCCCCGCATCGCTCAGGAGGCAGACCTGCGATCCGTTCGTGAGCTGGTTGAAGTCGATCTCCTCGGTGAAGCGGGTCACGCTGCGGCAGGTCTCCAGCGAGCCCTTCTCCGCGTTGTTCAGCAGGACCATCTTCCCGTTGTCCGTACCGAACTTGTCCTCGCTGAGGGCCCCTCGGTAGTAATAGATGTCCCCGTGGCCGTACGTCACCGAGCCGCTCGTCGGCTCGGCCGGGCGCGGCGGGTTGTCGGCCAGCAGCAGCTGGTGGTCCTCGGGCACGTCGATGTCCTGGTACGAGACCGGCTTGGGGTCGACGGGCTTGTCGGCCGCCTTGCCCGGGGAGGCGCTCGTACCGGGCGAAGCGCTCGCGCTCGCACCGCTGCCCCCGCCGCTGCCGCCGCCGGGCGACCCGGCCGCGCCGTTCTTCTTGGAGCCGTCCGGCAGCAGGGAGCCGAGGACCGCGAGCCCGATCACCGCGCCCACGACGGACAGGGTGACGATCAGCCCGGTGCGCTTGGGGCGCTTCGGGGCGGGCGGGTACGTCTGCTGCCCCCACCCGGGCTGCGCGTAGCCGGGCTGGGGCTGGGGCTGGGCGTACGTGGGCTGCGCGTACGCGGGCTGCTGGCGCGGAGGCTGAGCGTACGAAGGCTGCTGCTGCGGGGGCTGCGCGTACCCGGGCTGACCGTACGGCTGCGGCGTCCCGTAGCCGGTCGGCACCGTCCCCTGCCCGGACTGCGCCGAAGGCTGCGGGGAGCGCTCCGTCGGGATCGGGATCGGGATCGGGGCCGGGGTCGGGGCCTGGGTCGGCGCCTGGACCGGAGCCGGAGGCTGAGCCGGAGCCGCCGTCGGCGGCTGCGGGGCGGAGGCCTGGACGGGGGCGGGGGTGTGCGCCGGGGCGGGCAGCAGGTGCACCCGCTCGGTGATGGCACCGACGATGGCCCGCGGCAGCCAGTCCTCCCCCTGGCGCAGCGGAGCGGCCGCGGCCGCGTGGCACAGCGCGATGACCTCGGTCAGGTCCGGGCGCTCGGCCGGGTCGCGGCTGAGGCAGCGGGTGACCAGGGGCCGCAGTTCCTCGGGCAGCCCGCTGAGGTCGGGGTCCTCGTGCACGATCCGGTAGAGCACCGCGTGCGAGGGCCCGTCCCCGTAGACGGAGGAGCCGATCGCCGCGAAGGCGGCCATCTGGCCGAGGGCGAAGACGTCGGTGGCCGGGGTGATCGTGCCGGCCGAGGCCTGCTCGGGCGCCATGAACGCCGGGGTGCCGACGCTGACGCCCGTGCTGGTCAAGGCGGTGGTGTCGGCCGCGCGGGCGATGCCGAAGTCGATGACGCGCGGGCCGTCGGAGGCGAGGAGGACGTTGGCGGGCTTCAGGTCGCGGTGGACGATGCCCGCGCCGTGGATGACCGTCAGGGCCTCGGCGACCCCGACGGCCAGCAGCAGCACGCTGCGCGTCGGCAGCGCGCCGTGGAGGGCCACGGCGTGCGCGAGGGAGGGGCCGGGCACGTAGGCCGTGGCCAGCCAGGGCTGTGCGCCCTCGGTGTCCGAGTCGATGACCGGAGCGGTGTAGAGCCCCTGGACCCGCTCCGCGGACCGCACCTCCTGCTGGAAGCGCCGCCGGAACTCGGGGTCCTCGCCGAACTCGGACCGGATCACCTTGATGGCGATGGGCCGGCCGCCGGGCGTGTACGAGAGGTACACCTTGCCCATGCCGCCGGCGCCGAGCACCGCCGCGAGCCGGTAGCCGCCCACGATCTCAGGGTCGTCCGCCTTGAGCGGTTGGAAGATGCCTGCCGAAGGTGCGCTGCTCATGAGGACCCATCCCTGCTAGCGGCGTTCCGGCCCCCGCCGGCGCCCCGAAGTCATCCGTGAGGGTACCCAACGCCCGGACGCCCACCGGCCCCGGACCGCCCTATCGGCGCGTGGAGTTGCGGCGCCTGTCGCTCGGTCAGCCGTGGAAGGTGACGTACCCGTTGCCGTCGGCGTCGGATCCGCTCTTGGTGTAGGCGTGCGAATCCGAGGCCTTGCCGGACGGGGTGTAGAGGTAGATCGTGTCGCGGTCGTTGTTCCAGATGAAGTTGCAGCTGCCGCGGTAGGCCACGTCGTTGCCGTCCGACTCGGTGCCGTAGCCGCCGCGCAGCTTCACCAGGTCGCCGGGCTGGAGGTAGTGGTTGATGGCGAAGGTGAAGCGGTTGCCGACGGCGTCCTTGACGACGTAACCCTTGAGGTTGATGGTCGCCGAGGAGGAGTAGTTCTTGATCGTCACGTACTCCGCGGCGGTGTTGCCGGTGGAGCAGCTGTTGGAGTCGCGGCCGGGAGCGTCGTACTGGACTCCGCGGATCTTCAGGGCCGAGCTGTACTCGGTGGCCTGGGCCGGGGTGACGGCGAGGACGGCCAGCGTGCCCGTGGCGACGGCCGCGGCTATGACAGAGCGCTTGCGCAAGTGAGTTCCCCACATTGTGTGTATAAAGCGCGCTCAAGATACACAAAATGTTGAGGGTGATCACCGGTCCGTACACACTCTGAGACGCAGGCCGAAAGCCCCCCGCCGGATCCACCCCCGGCCGTCAACTCCCGTGGACCGCAAGGCCCGAGCTCGGGCCCGGCATCAGGCCCGGGATCAGACCCCGGGTCATGCTCAGGCGTCGAGCACCGCGAGGGCGTCGATCTCGATCAGCAGGCCGCCGGGGAGACCCACGTACACGGTGGTGCGGGCGGAGGGGGCCGCCTTCAGGTTCTGCTCCTCGAAGTAGGCGTTGTAGATCGCGTTCATCTCTGCGAAGTGCGTGGTGTCGGTGAGGTAGACGCGCAGCATCATCACGTCGTCCCAGCCGGCGCCGCCCGCTTCCAGGACGGAGCGGACGTTCTCCAGCGTCTGGAGGGTCTGCTCGCGCAGGGTGGGGCCGGCCGGCGTGGGCTCCTGCCCGTCCACGTGCGGCAGGAAGCCGACCTGGCCGGCGACCTGGAGGATGTTGCCCTTGCGGACGCCGTGCGAGAACTTCGCGGGCGGGTCGGTGTGGGTGGCGGGGGTGATCGCGATCTTGTCGGTCATGGCTGCCTGTCTTCCTGTACGGGGCCCGAGCCTGAGTACTCGCGGCCGATGGCGTCGGCGGTCTGCCGTACGAGCGGGAGGAGTTCGAGCAGCCCCGCGACGGAGAGGACCACGCCGGGGGCGGAGACGGACATCGCGGCGACCACGCGGCCGTCGGGTCCGCGGACGGGTGCGGCCAGGCAGTTCAGGGACTCCTCGTGGCCGCCGAGGTCCGTGGCCCACCCCTGCTCGCGCACGAGGTCCAGCTCGCGCAGGTACGCGGCGGCGTCGGGGGTGGAGCGGGAGGTGTAGGCCGGGTACTCGATGCGCGCGGCCAGGGCCCGGCGCTCGGCGTCCGGCAGGTCGGCGATGAGCAGCTTCGCGACGGCGGCGACGGTGAGGGGGACGGGCCGGCCGATGCGCGAGTACATCCGCACGGCATAGCGGCTGTCCACCTTGTCGACGTAGACGACCTCGTCGTCCTGGTGGAGGGCGAGGTGCACGGTGTGGCCGGTGGTCCGGTTCAGTTCCAGCAGGTGGGGGTGCGCGATCTCGCGCACGTCGAGGTTCTCGATGGACTCGGCGGCCAGCGCGAAGAGGGAGGCGCCGAGCCGGTAGCGCCCGTCGGCCTGCCGGTAGGCGAAGCCGTGTTCCTGGAGGGTCCGCAGCAGCCGCAGGGCCGTGCTCTTGTGCACGTCGAGCACCTCGGCGACCTCGCCGAGCCCGGCCGGGCCCTTGGCCAGGGCAGGCAGGATCCGGAGCGCCCGCTCCACCGACTGGCTCACTCAGCGTGCCTCCGTACCCTCCGCACAGAACCGGACCCGGCCCCGTTGACCCGTCGTCATCCGGGATGTTAGACAGCATGCAGCGGCACACGCAACGACTGTTGCACTGTACGCAACAACCGCAATACTCCGGGAGGCCCACACCCATGCCCAGCGACCCCGTCCAGGCCCTCGCCCAGGAGCCGGTGGACCACCGGTTCAAGGGACTTCCCCCGGACGCCGGACAGGCGGGCCTCACCGTCGGGGAGCTGACCGCCCAGCGGCGGAGCCTCTACACCGGCGGGTTCACCACGCCCGTGCTGACCCTCGACGCCGAGGCGCTGAGCCACAACCTCGCCGCCCTCGGCACCTACGCCGAGCGCCACGGCCTGGCCTTCGCCCCGCACGGCAAGACCTGCATGGCCCCGCAGCTGTTCCAGCGCCAGCTGGAGCACGGCGCCTGGGGCATCACCGCCGCCGTGCCCCACCAGGCCCGCGTCTACCGGGCGTTCGGCATCCAGCGGATCTTCCTCGCCAACGAGCTCGTCGACGCCGCCGCCCTGCGCTGGGTGGCCGCCGAGCTCGCCGCGGACCCCGCCTTCCGCTTCGTCTGCTACGTGGACTCCGTGCGCGGGGTCCAGCTCATGGACCGGGCCCTCCAGGGCCGGCCCCAGCAGGTCGACGTGGTCGTGGAGCTCGGCGCCGGGGAGGGCGCCCGCACGGGGGCCCGTACCGACGAGGACTGCCGGGCCGTCGCCGACGCGGTGGCGGGTACGGACACCCTGCGCCTGGTCGGCATCGCCGGGTACGAGGCGGAGGTGCCCGGCGCCGACCCGGACTCCGTGCACGCCTACCTGCGCCGACTCACGTCCCTGGCGGCCGAGTTCGACAAGGCGGGCCGGTTCGACGGGGTCGAGGAGATCGTCGTCAGCGCGGGCGGCTCCGCCTGGTTCGACGCCGTCGCCGACGTGTTCGCCGAGCTGCCGGAGCTCTCGCGGCCGGTCCTGAAGCTGCTGCGCTCCGGCGCGTACGTCTCCCACGACCACGGCTGGTACACCCGCCTGACCCCCTTCAACCGGGTCCCCGAGGAGGGCGGCCTGCGCCCCGCCTTCCGGCTCTGGGCGCAGGTGGTCTCGCGCCCCTCCCCCACCCAGGCGTATCTCAACGCCGGCAAGCGGGACATCGCCTACGACCTGGGGCTGCCCGAGGTGGAGCTGGTCCGCGATCCGCTCACCGGCGCCGAGCGCCCGGCCACCGGGGTCCGCGTCCTCAAGCTCTCCGACCAGCACGCCTGGCTGGAAACGGACTCCGCCGGGGACGTGGAGGTCGGCGACTGGGTGGCGCTGGGGATGTCCCACCCGTGCACGATCTTCGAGAAGTGGCCGCTGATCCCGGTGGTGGAGGCCGACGGCACGGTCACGGAGTACGTCCGGACCTTCTTCTAAGCCCATGGACCTGGTCATCCGCGGGGCCCGCGTCGTCGACGGCACGGGCGGGCCCTCCCACACCGCCGACGTCGGGATCCACGAAGGCCGCATCGCCGAGATCGGCGGCCGGATCGCGGGCGGCGGGCGACACTCGCTCGACGCCCGCGGCCTCGCCCTGGCCCCCGGTTTCATCGACATGCACGCCCACAGCGACCTGGCCCTGCTGCGCGATCCGGACCACAGCGCGAAGGCCGCCCAGGGCGTGACCCTCGAAGTCCTCGGCCAGGACGGCCTGTCGTACGCCCCCGTCGACGAGCGCACGCTGGCCGAGGTGCGGGCCGCCATCGCCGGCTGGAACGGCACGGGCGAGGACATCGACTTCGACTGGCGCACGGTCGGCGGGTACCTGGACCGGCTGGACCGGGCCCACGGCGGGCAGGGCATCGCCGTCAACGCCGCCTACCTCGTCCCCCAGGGCACCGTCCGCGCGCACGTCGTCGGCTGGGGCGACCGTCCCGCGACCCCCTCCGAGCTCGACCGGATGCGGACCCTGGTCGCCGAGGGGCTCGCGCAGGGCGCCGTAGGGATGTCCTCGGGGCTCACCTACACCCCGGGCATGTACGCCTCCGGCTCCGAACTGACCGAGCTGTGCCGGGTGGTGGCGCGCCACGGCGGCTACTACTGCCCGCACCACCGCTCGTACGGCCGCGGCGCCCTGGCCGCCTACGCCGAGATGGTCGAGCTGACCCGCGAGGCCGGCTGCGCACTGCACCTGGCGCACGCCACGATGAACTTCGGGGAGAACCGGGGCCGCGCGGGCGAGCTGCTCGCCCTGCTCGACGGGGCGCTGGCCGGCGGCGCCGACATCACCCTCGACAGCTACCCGTACACCCCCGGCTGCACCACCCTGGTGGCCCTGCTGCCCAGTTGGGCGAACGAGGGCGGACCCGGGGCGGTCCTCGCCCGGCTGCGCGACGACGCGGAGGCCGAGCGGATCCGGTACGCGCTGGAGGTGGAGGGCGCCGACGGCTGCCACGGGGTCCCCGTCGACTGGTCGACGATCGAGATCGCCGGCACCACGGACCCGGCCTACGGGGCGTACGTGGGTACGCGCGTCCCCGACTGGGAGACGGCGCGGGCGCTGCTGCTGGGCGACCGGCTCGGGCCGAGCATCCTCCAGCACGTCGGGCACGAGGAGAACGTACGGGCGATCATGCGTCACCCGGTCCACACGGGCGGCTCGGACGGCATCCTGCAGGGCGCGAAACCGCATCCGCGGGCCTACGGCACCTTCCCGCACTACCTCGGGCACTACGTGCGCGAGTTGGGCGTCCTCTCCCTGGAGGAGTGCGTCGCCCACCTCTCCGGCCGTCCCGCCTCGCGGCTGCGCCTGCCGGACCGCGGGCTGGTGCGCGTCGGGCACCGGGCCGACCTCGTCCTCTTCGATCCGCTGACGGTCGCGGCCGGATCGACGTACGAGCGCCCGCGCGCGCTGCCGGCCGGGATCCCGCACGTCCTGATCGACGGGCAGTTCGTGGTCCGGGACGGGCGCCGGACGGACGTCCTGGCGGGGCGGGCCGTGCGCCGCACGCCATACGGCGGCCTCTGAACATTCATACTTCCCACCTACGATGAGCGGCATGTTCGCTTTTGTCCCTGCCGCTCTCTTCCTCGCCCTCTTCGGCGTGAGCGTCCGGGCCGACCGCCGCCGTTTCCGCAACGCGGTCTACCTGGGCCTCACCTTCATATTCACCTCGGTCGGCCTGCTGACCCTGGTCCCGGATCTGCCCCACGGCCTCGCCGGGATCATCGTCGCGCTGGTCTTCCTGGTCCCCGCGCTCGGCACGATCGCGCTCGGGATCTTCCTGATCGGCAACGGACTGACGGTGATCCGCAAGGAGGGCCGCCGCCCGGCCAACCTGCTCGCCTTCATGGCGGGGGTGGGGATCTTCGCCCTGATCGCGTTCGTCCTGACCGCGGGCACCCGGCGCTCCCAGATGTGGGACGCGGTGACGGGGGGCGTGGTCTTCCTCGCCGGATACGTCTCCTTCCTCTTCCTGTGCTTCCTCGCCTACGCCTACCTCTACGGCCGGATCAAGGTGCGCGGGGACGTCGACTACGTGGTGATGCTCGGCTCCGGCCTCATCGGCGGCGACCGGGTCCCGCCGCTGCTGGCCTCGCGGCTGCGCAAGGGCCGGGAGATCCACGACGCGCAGATCGCCCGGGGCGGACGGGTGCCGCTGCTGCTGACCTCGGGCGGCAAGGGGACGGACGAAAGCCTCGCGGAGGCGCGGGCGATGGCCGACTGGCTGATCGCCGAGGGCGTGCCGCAGGAACACGTACGGCTTGAGGACCGGTCCCGCACGACGGAGGAGAACCTCCGGTTCAGCCGGACGATCATGGAGACGGCCGACCCGGCCTACCGCTGCGTGGTGGTCACCAACAACTTCCACGCCTTCCGGGCCGCGATGATGGCCCGCAAGGCCGGGGTGAACGGCCAGGTGCTGGGCTCGCCGACGGCGAAGTACTTCTGGCCGAGCGCGACGATCCGCGAGTTCGTGGCGGTGTTCTGGGAGCACAAGATCGTGAACCTCGGCATCTGCGGGGCGGTCGTCGCGCTGACCACGGTGCTGGCGATCAACAGCTCCTGAGGGCGGCCCGGGGCGCGGTCCGAGGCACGGCCCGGGGCGCGTTTGCGCCCGAGGTGCGTTCATGGGGGCGCGGCCGGAGGATGGGGGCCAGGGGGACACCGCAGGAGGTAGCCATGGACAGTGAATCGGACCAGCAGCCCAAGCGCCCCGCCCACCTCTACACGGGGTCGGAGCACCCGTTCGACCCTGAGGACCTCGTCATGGCACGCGGCCAGGACCCGACGCCGGAACGGGTCGAGAAGGCACGCAAGCTGATCGAGAAGGAGGGCGCGAGGGCGCTCGAACGCTACCTCCCTTAGGCCTCGCCCAGGCGGGCCCGGAGCGGGGCGGACCGGAACCCCCGGTCCGCCCCGAGGTGCGCCGGGGCGGTGTGATCGACTCTCCGGATGCTCCGGATGATCACACGTACCCACGAGGGCCACAGCGGCACCGCACGTCTGTGGACGGCGAGCGCGCTGTCCTCGGGGTCGACCTGGGTCATGCAGATCAGCCTGTTCATCCAGGTGCTGCAGGACTCTTCACCCGCCGCGCTGGCGGCCGTGGAACTCATCGGGACCGTGCCCGCGCTGGCGTTCATGATGGTGGCCGGCACCCTCGCGGACCGGTTCGACGTGCGGCGCCTGGCCGTCGGCTCGATGGTCGCGCAGGCGCTCTGCGTCCTCGGCATGGCGCTCTTCCTCGACCACGGCATCTGGATCACCGCCGCGTTCTACGGGCTCCAGGGCCTCGGCAACACCCTCTGGCCGCCGGCCCGCCAGCAGTGGCTGTACGGGGTGGTGGCGCCGTCGGCCCGGCCCGCCGCCAACGCCCGGCTGGGCTCCGTCTCGGGAACCATGACCGTCGTCGGCGCCTCCCTCGGGGGCGCGCTGGCCGGCTGGAGTCCCGCCGGAGCGATGGCCGTCGCGTGCGTGCTGCAGGTGCTGGCCGTCGTACCGCTGCTGGCGCAGGCCCGGCGGCCGATGCCGTACGCGGAGCCCGCGGCGGCGGGGGCTCCGGGGGCGTCCGCAGCGCCGGCCCGTGCACCGATGCGCAAGGAGCTGACCGCGGGCCTGCGGGTGCTGCGCGATCTGCCGCTGGCGCGCTCCGTCGTGTGGATCGGCATCGCCTGGGGCTGCATCGGCGGGGCGTACGACATCCTGCTCGCCGCCTACGCCACGGGCCGGCTCGGCGGTGGCGGCGAGGTGCTGGGCGCGCTGTACGTGGCCGACGGGGTCGCCGTCATCCTCGGCACGGTGCTGGCCGCCCGGATCGCGGTCCGCCGGCACCTGGCCGCGTACACCGCCGCCTACGTGCTCCAGGGCCTGGCCTGGGCGGCCTTCTTCCTCGCCGGACATCCGGTCGCGGCCGTGGCGCTGCTGGCCGTCATGCGCCTGGCCGGCGGCGTCATCATCGCCCTGGACACCACGGTCCTGCTGGCCACCGTCCCCGCGGCCGTGCGCGGGCGTGTCTCCAGCCTCCACATGACCACGTACGGCGCGATGGCCCGCGTCTCGCTGGCACTCTTCGGCGTGCTCCTCACCGTCTGCGACATCCGTACCGTCGGAGTCTGCACCGGCGCCGCCTCCGTGGCCCTCGGCGCCCTCTGGTGGCTCCGCCGGGACCGCGAGGCCCAGCGCGCCTACCCGACGGCGGTCACCGGGCCCGAACCGGCGATCGCCGGCGCCTGACCTACCGCGCGGAGGTCCAGCCGCGGCGGCGGAGGCCTTCGAAGCCGTCGAGGAGGAGGTCCAGGGCGAATTCGAACTCGAACTGGTCGTCGCAGCCGCCGCCGACCGTGGAGCCGTCGTCGTGGGCGGCCGTCGCGGCCAGTTCCGCGATGTGCGGGAAGTGCGCCGCCAGTGCGGGGTCCGGCGGGCCGGAGGTGCCGGAGGCGCCCGAGGTGTCGAACAGCTCCTGGCTGAAGCCGAGCAGGCGGCTGCCCATCGCATGCATGACGTGGTGCGTGAGGTCGGCGGAGAGGCCGCCGCCGCGGAAGCACCCCGCCATCGAGTCCAGGTAGGCCAGCACGGCCGGGGTGGGGCCGGTCCGCGACTCGATGACCCGGGCCGCCCAGGGGTGGCGGAGCAGGACCTGCCGGGCCGAGAGGATCCGCCCGCGGACCACGGACTGCCAGTCGGGGCCGGTGGCCGGCGGGTCGATCTCGCCGACGACGGCGTCGGTCATGCCGTCGAGCAGCTCCTCCTTGTTGGCCACGTGCTTGTAGAGGGCCATCGGCACGACGCCGAGCTCCTGCGCGAGCCTGCGCATGCTGAGCGCGTCGATGCCGGTGGCGTCGGCCAGTGCGACGGCGGCGCGCAGGACGCGGTCCCGGTTCAGGGGGATGCGCTGCTTGTCCGCGGTCTTGTCCGCGGCCTTCTCCGTGGCCTTGGCCGTGGTCTTGTGCGTGCTCTCGGCCATGGCTTCCTGCCGGGTCATTTCGGCTCGGCCCCTTCCCTCTCCGCTGCGGCGCCCTCTTCTTGACGAGTGTACGCCGTACACCTATGGTCGCCTCAAGGTGTACGGCGTACACCTCCATCGAGTGAGAGGTGCCGAGAGATGAGTCCGGACCGGAGAACCGCGGTGGCCGCCGGGTCGCTGCTCCTGCTGACCGAGGTCTCCGCGATAGCCGGGGCGGTGCTGTACCGCCCACTGCTGGGCGCGGCGGACGGCCGGCTCGCGCAGGGCGCCGATACGCAGGCGCTACTCGGGGCGCTCTGCGAGGTGGTGCTCGTGGTGGCGGTGGCCGGGACGGGGGCGGCGCTGTTCCCCGTCCTGCGGCGCCACGGCGAGGGACTCGCGCTCGGGTACGCCTTCGGGCGGCTGCTGGAGGCGGTCGTCATCGCCGTCGGGATCGTCGGGGTCCTGGCGCTCGTCACCCTGCGGCGGGGCCCGGGGGCGGTGGGCGGCGCCGATGCCGCGCTGGTGGCCTTCCACGACTGGACGTTCCTGCTCGGGCCCAACATCGCCCTCGGCCTGAACACCGTCCTGCTCGCGTACCTGGCGTACCGCGCACGGCTCGTACCGCGCTTCATATCCGTGCTCGGACTGGTCGGCGGGCCGCTGATCTGCGGCTCGGCGGTCGCCGTGATGTTCGGCGCCTACGATCAGCTGTCCCCGGCGGGGGCGGCGGCCGCGCTGCCGGTGTTCGCGTGGGAGCTGGCGCTGGCCGGGTGGCTGATCGTCAGGGGCTTCGGGCCTGGTGCGGGCGGCGCCGCGTCCCGTGCGGGCGGATCGGCGGTGGCCCCGGCAGCCGTCCTGCGGTGACGCCGCCGCGGGTGGCTCGGCCCTGCGGGGCAAAGTCCCCTACCCGCCCTCCCTCCGTTCCCAGGGCTCTGCCCTGACCCGGTCCTCAAGCGCCGGACGGGCTGAAGTGCTCCTGGGGCTCCGCCCCAGACCCCGCGCCTCAAACGCCGGCGGGGCTGGATTGGCCTAGTCGAAGTCGTACACCGTGACCGGTATGCCTTTCGCGCAGAGGCCGTCGCGGATCAGTGGCTCGATGCGGGACCACTTGCCGCCCGCGAGGCCGCAGCCGATGCGGGGCATGTGGACGGAGGCCCCCAGTTCCGTGGCGTGGGCCGCCAGGAGTGCGAGGCAGTGCTCGATGGCCTCGTAGCGGATGGGCGGGCCGCCGCTGCCGGTGCGCGTGCCGCGCTGGCCGACCATGTTCGCGACCCAGGTGTCCGGGCGGACCTGGACGAGCTGCACCGCGCCCAGCGCGAAGTCGTTCCCGCTGCGGCCCCGGTGCCAGGCCCGGTACGCGGCCTCCGGCTCGCTCCAGCGCTTCGAGAGCGCGAGGACGAAGCCCTTCCCCAGCCCCCGAGGTCGTTGCAGACGTGCGCGATGATCTTCGGCCCCTTGGCCTGCGGACTGCTCGCGTCCCCCCGGATGACGGTCGGCTGCTGCATGCGGATCCCCCCTCTGCGCCCCTGCCCGAAAGGTACCCGGCCCCTCTGACACCGCCGGAAGACACGGGTCTCGGGGGGCTTGCGACCCCAGCCTTCGGGTCGTAGGTCCACAGTCTGTCCGACCGTGGGTTTATGCGGTTTTAACCGTGTTACAACTGGAACATCGCGCTGCAAATAGCGCATTTTCCTTCGCTGTTGCCCAGCCCACACAAGCGCTGCCTGCCTTGGCAACACACCCCGTTTCCTCTGGAGGAAGCAACCGTGAGTACAGCCGAGCAGACGGCCACGTCTGCCAAGAAGAACTCCGCCGCCATGGCGGTCATGCAGCGCCTCGGCCGCAGCCTCATGCTGCCGATCGCCGTGCTGCCGGCCGCCGCGCTGCTGATGCGCTTCGGCAACGACGACATGCTGGGCAGCGCGTCGATGCCGAACTGGGTCAACGAGATAGCCAAGTACATGGCCGCCGGCGGCAACGCCGTCTTCGGCAACCTGGCGCTGCTGTTCGCCGTCGGTATCGCGGTGGGCTTCGCGAAGAAGTCCGACGGTTCCACCGGCCTCGCGGCCGTCGCCGGTTACGTGGTCTTCGCCAGCGTGCTCGGCAAGTTCAGCGACGGCAACGTGCCGCAGATCGAGGCGGTCGTCGACCACAAGTTCGCCATGATCGACGCTCCGGTCAACGCCGGCGTCCTCGGCGGTGTCGTCATGGGCATCGTCACCGCCCTGCTGTACCAGAAGTTCTACCGGACCAAGCTGCCGGACTGGGCGGGCTTCTTCGGCGGCCGCCGCCTCGTCCCGATCCTGTCCTCCTTCGCGGGCCTGGTCATCGGCATCGTCTTCGGCCTCATCTGGCCGGTGCTCGGCAAGGGCATCCACGGTCTCGGCGAATGGCTGGTCAACTCCGGCTCCGTCGGCGCGGGCATCTTCGGCGTCGTCAACCGCGCGCTGATCCCGGTCGGCATGCACCACCTGGTGAACTCCTTCCCGTGGTACCAGGCCGGCGAGTACAACGGCGCCCACGGCGACATCGCCCGCTTCCTCGCCGGTGACCCGACCGCCGGACAGTTCATGACCGGCTTCTTCCCGATCATGATGTTCGCCCTCCCGGCCGCCTGCCTCGCGATCGTGCACTGCGCCCGCCCCGAGCGCCGCAAGGTCGTCGGCGGCATGATGTTCTCCCTCGCGCTCACCGCCTTCGTCACGGGCATCACCGAGCCGATCGAGTTCACCTTCATGTTCATCGCCCCGGTGCTGTACGCGATCCACGCGGTCCTGACCGGTGTCTCCCTGGCGCTGACCTGGGCGCTCGGAATGAAGGACGGCTTCGGCTTCTCGGCCGGCGCGATCGACTTCGTCCTCAACCTCGGCATCGCGTCCAACCCGTGGGGCCTGGCCGGCATCGGCCTCTGCTTCGCGGCGATCTACTACTTCGTCTTCCGCTTCGCCATCACCAAGTGGAACCTGCCGACGCCGGGCCGCGAGTCCGACGAGGAGCTCGCCGAGATCCTCAAGGCCGAGGCGAAGTAACCGTGCCCCGGGCGCAGCGCACCCCCGGACGGGGACTGCCTTGCGAGGAGCGGCGCGAGCTGATCGCCGGCACGGTACGGACCAAGGGCCGCGTACGGGTCGCGGACCTCGTACGGGAACTGGGCGTCAGCCGGATGACGATCCACCGGGACCTCCAACACCTGGACGCCCGGGGGCTGGTCCGCCGGATCCGCTCCGGAGCGGATTCCGTGGATCCCGTAGGGCCCCCGGATCCCGTAGGACCCGTGGATCCGACGGCCTCGACGGCCCCGGCCGCCTGAGATCCGCCCCGAGAACGGGGGCGGGGCACCACCGACCGACCGGTGGTGCCCCGCCCCTTTTTCGCGTTCCTCAGGCCCGCGCAGTCGCCGGCAGCAGCCCGCGCCACCGGGCCCGCTCCGCGACCAGGCAGGCTCCCGCCAGGGCCGTCACCGGTACCGCCGCCCACGCGGGCCAGGCGGACCAGGACGCCGCCACGGCCACGACGAGCTGGAGCAGCACCAGCGCGATGGTCACCCCGCCCGGCACCGCGACGATCACCTGGGCCTTGTCGCCCGGGGTCGAGAACACCGTGGGCAGCCCGATCAGCAGGACCACGCTCGCCACCGCCGCCGTCACCGACCAGCCGGCCAGCGCCCACGGGGCCGCCACCCAGGCGCACAGCTCCGTCGCGAAGCGCAGCACCGAGGGGAGGCCCGCCTTCGGCCCCGCCTTCGGTCCGCCCGCGCAACCCGCGCCGCCCGCTGTCGCATCGCCCATCTCCCGCATTCCCCGCTCTCCTTGATCACTGCCGCGCGCCGCGGACACCATAGGAGCCGACAGGGTGACGAGCGCAACACCGTTCCGGCCCCCTCGGCCGGACCCACCCATTCCGCAGGCCGGAGCCGGGCGGCGGCCCCGGTTTCCAAGGGCTCTCGCGGCCCACACCCAAGCTTTGCGCGAAAGGGGACATAACGGTCCACCGGCCGACCCTCCGCTCCCGGTCACAAAGCGGAGCGCACCCGCATCCGGACCCGTAAGCTCCCGTCATGCAGGTGATCCAGTCAACGAAACTCGCCAATGTCTGCTACGAGATCCGCGGCCCCGTGCTCGAAGAGGCGATGCGGCTCGAAGCAGCAGGTCATCGCATCCTCAAGCTCAACACCGGCAACCCCGCGGCCTTCGGCTTCGAGTGCCCGCCGGAGATCCTTGAGGACATGCTCCGCAACCTGGGCACCGCCCACGGCTACGGAGACGCGAAGGGGCTGCTCTCCGCGCGCCGCGCGGTCATGCAGCACTACCAGACCAAGGGCATCGACCTGGACGTCGAGGACATCTACATCGGCAACGGGGTCTCCGAGCTGATCCAGATGTCCATGCAGGCGCTGCTCGACGACGGCGACGAGGTGCTCGTCCCGGCGCCGGACTACCCGCTGTGGACCGCCTCCGTCAGCCTGGCCGGCGGCACCGCCGTGCACTACCGCTGCGACGAGCAGTCCGACTGGATGCCGGACCTCGCCGACATCGAGCGCAAGGTCACCGACCGCACCCGCGCGATCGTGATCATCAACCCGAACAACCCGACCGGCGCCGTCTACGACGACGAGATGCTGCGCGGGCTCACGGACATCGCGCGCCGCCACAACCTGATCGTCTGCTCGGACGAGATCTACGACCGGATCCTCTACGACGGCGCCACGCACACCAACACGGCCGCCATCGCGCCGGACCTGCTGACGCTCACCTTCAACGGGCTCTCCAAGAACTACCGCGTCGCCGGCTACCGGTCCGGATGGATGGCGGTGTGCGGGCCCAAGAAGCACGCCTCGTCCTACATCGAGGGCCTGACGATCCTGGCGAACATGCGGCTCTGCGCCAACATGCCCTCCCAGCACGCCATCGCCACGGCGCTCGGCGGCCGGCAGTCGATCAACGACCTGGTGCTGCCCGGCGGGCGGATCCTGGAGCAGCGCGACACGGCGTACGACCTGCTGACGCAGATCCCCGGCATCACCTGCGTGAAGCCCAAGGGCGCGCTGTACCTGTTCCCGAAGCTGGACCCGTCCGTCTACAAGATCAAGGACGACCGGCAGATGGTCCTCGACCTGCTGCGCGAGGAAAAGATCATGGTCGTGCACGGTACGGGCTTCAACTGGCCCGAGCCCGATCACTTCCGCATCGTGACCCTGCCCAACGCGAAGGACCTCGCCGACGCGGTCACCCGGATCGGCAACTTCCTCGACGGGTACAGCCAGCCGTAGTAGCCCCCGGGGCACCTGTGGACGGCCCCCGTGCGCGAGCCCCGTAGGTACGGGGCCGCGCACGGGGGCCGCGCCCGTTCTACGGGGCGGCCACCAGTCCGGTGGACAGGGCCCCGGTGATCGCGGCGACGTGGTGGTAGGCGCGCCCGACGGCGGCGATCACCTCGTCCTGCTCCCCCGGCCCGGGGAGCGCCTCGTCCAGGCGCGCCGTGAAGCGGGCCCAGCGCTCGCGGTCGCCGCTCGCGTAGTAGGCCACGCCGTCCGTACCGCTCAGCCCGTAGGCCTCGGCGACGTACCGGCACAGGAACATGCCGCCCATCGTGGAGCCCTCCAGCACGTAGAGGAACCCGAGCAGCAGCAGGGGGTCCGAGGCCGCGGCGGCGCGGACCTCCCGCGCGAAGGCCTCCGCCTGCGGGGCCGCGACGGGCACCGGGAACACGCCGTCCTCGGCGAAGAACATCAGGTCGCGGTCTATGAGGGGCAGTTTGACCAGGTCCGCCGACCACACCGAGGTGACGCACGGGCCCGTGGCGCGGGAGAGCTCCTCCTCCAGCACCTTCAGCACCACGCGGTAGGCGGCGAGCTGGCCGACGTACCGGTCGAGCGGAAGCGTCCCGGCGAGCATCGCGGTGGAGAAGGCCGTGCCCTCCAGGTCCGCGTGCCGGGTACGGGTGCTCGCCCGGATCCGCTCGACCAGCGTGTGGCAGCCCGTGGGACTCATGCGCCCTCCCCCTTCAGGAGCGTCGCGTACAGCCGGTCGATGAGGTGGCCCTTGCGTTCGATCGTCACGTCGAAGTACCGCGCGCTCTGCTCGCTGCGGCACACGCCGCGCACCGCCTCCATCGCCGTGCGCTTGCGCTCCACGGCCTCGGCCGCGAGGGCGAGCAGCGTCTCCCGCAGGTCCGGATGGCCGAGGACGAACTCCTTCAGCCGCGCCCCGACGAGCTCGCCCGAGGCGCGCAGGTCCGCGGGCGCGGAGTCGAGCAGTCCGAGGAAGACCCGGTTGCTCAGCTGGCCGAAGTCCTCGTGGGTGCCCCGGCCGCCGAACCCCGGCACGAAGTCGGTCAGGTCGTTGAACAGCTGGCTGGCCAGTCCGAGGCTCCGCATCGCCTCGTCCAGGACCCGCCGCTCGTCCTCCACCACACCCAGGGCCGCCACCGCCGCGTCCAGCGGCATCCAGAACAGCGTGCCCGTCTTGAGCGCGGCCATCGACTCCCAGAAGGCCACCCGCTCGGCGAGCGGCGCTGCCGTCAGCTCGGCGCGCGTGAGCGCGGTGCGCGTGGCGACGTCGACGGCCTGGCCGGTGAGGCCCCGGCGGACCGACTGCAGCAGGCTCCGCACGACGGCCGGCTCGGCCGCGTGCTCCAGGGCCGCGGTGATCAGCAGGGAACCCGTGTTGAGGGCCAGCGGGACGCCGTGCGCGACGTGGAGGGCGGGCTCGCCGTAGCGGAGGCCGCTGCGGTCCTGGATGTCGTCGAGGGCGACCGCGGCCTTCAGCAGCACGCGTACCGCCACGGCGGCGCGGCGGACCGCGGCCAGGTCCGCCGGGGAGGCCTCCTCGCCCGCCCGGCCGGGGAAGCCCCGGTAGTTGCGGTAGGCCCAGAACACCATCGAGGGCCGCAGCGGGGCCCGGCCCGCGGGGGCGCCCGCGCTGGGCGCCAGGGCCGCTTGGCCCACCTTCGAGCCGACGGCGTCGGCGACCGGCGCGTAGAGGGAACGCGCCAGCACCGCCTCGTACACCGATTCCGGCGCGGACGCCTCCGCCCTCGTCAGGGAGGCCAGGAAGGCCGCCAGGTCGTCCTCCAGGAGCGCCGCATCGCTCCGTACCACTGTCTCTACCGCGGATATACCGGATGCGTCCCGCGCATCCGGCAGGTCTCTCGTCCCAGCCATTACCGCCCACCCCGAACTTCATGAAACATCGGCCCGCAAGGACTACCCGCACGCGGGCACCGAAAGCAGAAGAGTGGGGCCGTTCCCCGACCGCCACAAGAGGCATTCAAGCCGACAGACGTGATCGAAATATCGACACACGACGGGTGACGCCAAAGGCGACACAAGGGACAAGATTCAACTCAACTTTAGAACCAATCCAATGTAGGATGGTCTCCTGACCACGCAGGAGGCATCCGTGTACGAGCCGATTCGCACCAAGGCGGTCGACCCCCGCATGGGCGCCCACCGCAGCGACTACCCCCGCAGCAGCCGCGCCGAAGCCCTGGACATCCAGCTCGCCGGGCACCTCGCCGCGCTGCTCGCCGTGACCGACGAGCTCGGCCTCGACGAGGCCGCCGCCGCCGTCGCCGCCCAGGTGACCCGCCTGCGCGGGGCCCAGCCCGCCCGCGCGCCCCAGCGGCCCGGCCGGGAGCCCGACGCCGAAGCCGTCGCCTCGCTGCACCAGCGCGCCCACGACCTCGCCGCCCGCGCCCTGCTCGTCGCCGCGTCCCGCGCCGACACCACGGTCGCGATCCTCGCCGCCGAGCGGATGGACGCGCACGCCGCCGCGCTCGATCTCGTCGGCGCCCACTGACGGCCCCGGTCCGGGGCCGCGGAGGCTCCGGACCGGGCGCCATGCCCTGCGGGGCTTGAACGTGCCACCCTCCTCGCCGCTGCCCGGCGTCTGCCTGAGCCCCTACGGGCCTGCGGCCGGGCCGCCCGGCGTGCCGGGACCGGCCCTGCGGGGCGAGGTCCCCTACCCGCCCTTCGCCCGTTCCCCGGGCTCCGCCCGGACCCGGTCCTCAACCGCCGGACGGGCTGGAAGATCCAGCCTCGCCGGCGTTTGAGGCGTGGGGTCCGGGGCCAAGCCCCAGGGAACGGGCGAAGGGCGGGTCCGGGGCGAACTCGGCCGCCGCGATGCCGCACCAGGGGATCGTGGCGGGAGGCCAGACCGGCCCCAAGGCCTCCGCGTGCTCCACCGCGGCCGGGCGAACACCCGGGACCCTCACCAGCGCCTGCGGGCCCCGCGCGGCCGGGGCACCTGACCGGGGCGGGGCTCCGGGGCGAGTCGGCGCCGACGGCTCGCGGAACTCCACGGTGACGACGTAAGCCCCCCGCTCCGGGTAGCCGTTGACCGCCTCGACGGAGGCCACCACGCGCCGGCTCGCCGGATCGATCCGGCACCCGGTGATCCGTACGTCACCCCGCGCCGCCCCCGCCGGCCGCGCGGCGGGAGCGCCGCCGGCCCACACGTACAGCCCCAGCGGGGCGAAGACCAGCAGTCCCGCCACGAACACCAGGGCGACCAGCCAGCCCTGCCACTTCAACGCGCTCACGCCCATGACACGATCCTCCCGGCAGCCCGCCCCGGTCACCAGCACCCACGGGCCCACACAGCATTTCGAAGTGGGACCGCCTCGTCACCTCGCGTTCACCCAACTCAGCGCGGAATGTGGGTTTCCGCGAGCACTCTGCACCCGTGAGACGCATCCTAGGAATCGCCCTGGCGGTCCTCCTGGTCGGCGGCGTGATAGCCGTCATCGCCATCGGAGGAAAGAAGCCGGAGGGCACGGCAACGAAGACCGTGCGTGGCGTCATCGGTTCGGAGAAGTCCGAGTTCTTCCGCGACCCCGACGTCGTCAAGGCCCTTGCAGACAAGGGCTACACCGTGAAGGCCGAAACCTCGGGCTCCTGGGCGATGGACCAACTCGCCCTGAAGGAATTCGACTTCGCCTTCCCCAGCAGTAGTGAACCGGCCACGGAGATCGAGGCGGCGGCCGGAGTGAAGGGCGCCCAGAACACCAAGCCCTTCTTCTCCCCGCTCGTCGTCATCGCCCGCGCCAACGCCGCCAAGGTCCTCGCCGACCACGGCCTCGCGAAGACGACCGGCAAGAACTCCGGCACCCTCCTCCTCGGCCCCTTCCTGAAGGCCGCCGCCGAGGACAAGAAGTGGCAGGAGCTCCAGGGCGGGACCAGCGCCTACCCCGAGCTGACCGGCACGGTGTTCATCAAGACCACCGACCCCACCACCTCCAACTCGGGCGCCCTCTTCCTCGCCACCGCCTCGAACGTCGCCAACGGCACGACCGTCGTAGCCAACGACGCCGGGATCGACCGGACCGCACCCCTGATGAAGAAGCTGATCTCCGTCCAGGGCGCCATGGAGCAGAGCACCGACGGCCCCTTCCGCGCCTTCATCAGCGGCAGCGGCGAACCGCTCATCCTCGCCTACGAGTCCCAAGTGGCCAGCCTGCTCCAGCAGAAGCAGGATCCGGGCGACATGGTCGTCCTGTACCCCGACACCACCGTCAACTCCCCGCACACCTTCGTGCCGATCAGCGAGAAGGCCAAGGAGCTCGGCTCCCTGCTGGCCACCGACCCGAGGCTGCGCTCGCTCGTGGTCCGCCACGGCTTCCGGCCGACGGAGGGGGTCGCCGAGTTCAACGCGGCCACCGCGCCGTACACCGCGTACCTCAACTCGGGGCTGACCGGCCTGCGCCAGGTCAGCGCACCGACCGTCAAGGTCCTGATGGCGATGGCCGCGCGGGCCAAGGGATAGGGGGAGCAGAACACCATGACGTTGACACCACCCGAAGACGGCCCGCTCGTCCTCACCGCTCCCGAGCCCGTGGCCCCCGTCCGGCGCGAGCAGGCCTCCG
Source organism: Streptomyces sp. NBC_00086 (assembly GCF_026343255.1). Taxonomy (NCBI): domain Bacteria; kingdom Bacillati; phylum Actinomycetota; class Actinomycetes; order Kitasatosporales; family Streptomycetaceae; genus Streptomyces; species Streptomyces sp. NBC_00086. The sequence continues at coordinate 2,995,049 of NZ_JAPELZ010000001.1, forward strand.
GCCTGGTGCCGCTCCAGGACGGGGTGCGCGAGGAGATGGCCCGCCGGGCCGGGGAGTACGTCGACTCGCTGGCCGGCATCGACAGCCGCTCCCCCGAGTTCGCCGGCCGCATCGGGGAGATCGCCGGCCTCGGCTCCGCCGACATCCGCGGCGCCGCCCAGCAGTCCAACCGCATGCTGGAGCGGGCCGTACGCTCCCTCGGCACGGACGGCGGCGGCGACGCCCAGGCCCGTGTCGCGGGCTCCCTGGTCGAACTGCGGCGCACCGTGGAGGACCTGGACCCGAGCGACAGCTCCACCAAGGGCGTGCGCAAGCTCCTCTCCAAGCTGCCCGGCGGCAACAAGTTCCGCGACCACGTGGCCAAGTACGCCTCCTCACAGGCCACCCTCAACCGGATCGTCGGCGCGCTGCGCGGCGGACAGGACGAGCTGCGGCGCGACAACGCCGCCCTGCACACCGAGCGCGCCCGCCTGTGGGAAACCATGGGCAAGCTCCAGGAGTACGCCGTGCTCACCGAGGCCCTGGACGCGGCCGTCGAACAGCGGATCGCCGGCCAGAGCGACCCGCAACAGGCCGACGCGCTGCGCGTGGACGTGCTGTTCCCCGTACGGCAGAAGCACCAGGACCTGCTGACCCAGCTGGCCGTCTGCGCGCAGGGCTACCTGGCGATGGACGTGGTCCGGCGCAACAACGAAGAGCTGATCAAGGGCGTCGACCGGGCCGCGACCACGACGGTGTCCGCGCTGCGGATCGCCGTGATGCTGGCGCAGGCACTGAACACCCAGGGCGAGGTGATCAAGCAGATCAACACCCTGCGCGACACCACCGAGGGCCTGATCCGCGGCAACGCGGAGATGCTTTCGACGCAGAGCGGGGAGATCCAGCGGATCGCCGCCGACCCGGCCGTCGGCGCCCAGACGCTGCGGACGGCCTTCGCCCAGATCTACAAGACGCTCGACACCATCGACACCTTCAAGGTGCAGGCCACCGAGAACATGGCCGCCACCGTGGAGTCCCTGACCGGCGAACTCCGACACGCCTCCGCGTACCTGGCGCGCACCCGCACGGCGAGCGCCCTGGAAGGCGGCGAGGCCCGATGAACGGCATGAGCATCCGCAGTGCTGTGATGCGCCGACGGCTCGCCGCGGCGGTGGCGCTCGCCGCCACCCTGCTCGGGGCGAGCGCGTGCACGGAGCAGTCCGACGGCAGGAAGCCGGAGCAGACCGCCTACCAGGAGGGCAAGCTGCGCGTGCTGGCCTCCAGCGAGCTGTCCGACATGGACGAGGTGCTGAAGGCCGCGAAGGCCTCCACCGGGGTCGCCGTGGAGCTGACCATGTCGGGCACCCTGGACGCGGTCGAGCAGATCGCCTCCGGCAAGGCGGACGGCAAGTACGACGCCGTCTGGCTCTCCTCCAACGACTACCTGAGGCTGCGGCCGGAAGCCGTGGGCAAGCTGTCGAGCGAGACCCCGGTGATGTCCTCGCCCGTCGCCCTCGGCGTGAAGCCCGAGGCGCTGGCCCGGCTGGGCTGGAAGCCCGGGTCGGTGACCTGGTCGGCGGTCCACGAGGCCGTGGCCGGCGGGAAGCTGACGTACGGGATGACCGACCCGGTGCGCTCCAACTCCGGTTTCTCCGCACTGATTTCGGTGGCCTCCGGGCTCTCGGGCGCACAGGCGGCACTGACCGGAGCGGACGTCGCGAAGGCGCAGCCGAAGCTGAAGGAGTTCTTCACCGGGCAGAAGCTGACCTCGGGCTCCTCGGGCTGGCTGGCCACCGCGTACACCCAGCGCGGGAACGTGGACGCGCTGGTGAACTACGAGTCGGTGCTGCTGTCCATGAACCGGGACGCCAAGACGGACCTGACGGTGATCCGGCCGCTGGACGGCGTGGTCACGGCCCACTACCCGCTGACCCTGCTGACCTCGGCCCCGGCCGGGGCGCGCGAGTCGGGGCGGGTGCTGACCGAGTACCTGCGGGGCGCCGAGGCGCAGAAGGCGATCACCGAGAAGACCTTCCGGCGGCCCGTCGCGGCCGGGGTGACCCCGGCGGCCGGACTGAACCCGGACAAGCGGCGGGAGCTGCCCTTCCCGGGCACCCGCTCGGTGGCGGACGGCCTGCTGGCCAGCTACGAGAACGAACTGCGCCGGCCCTCGCGCACGGTGTACGTGCTGGACACCTCGGGGTCGATGGCCGACGAGGACCGGATCGGCCGGCTGAAGTCGGCTCTCACCGACCTGACGGGGACCGGGAGTTCGGGTACCGGGGAGCGGTTCCGCGACCGCGAGGAAGTCACCCTGCTGCCCTTCGGCGACAAGGTGAAGAAGGTCCTGACGCACACGGTCGAGCCGGGCAACCCCGGCCCCGCCCTCGACGCGATCCGGGGGGACGTGAAGGCGCTGAAGCCGGACGGGGGCACGGCGATCTACAGCAGCCTGGAGGCGGCGTACCAGCAGCTCGGCAAGGGCAACGCCGAAGCCTTCACCTCGATCGTGCTGATGACGGACGGCGAGAACACCGCGGGCGCCGGCGCCAAGCACTTCGACGCCTTCTACGCGGAGCTGCCCGAGGCGCAGAAGCACACCCCGGTCTTCGCGGTGCTGTTCGGCGACTCGGACCGCAAGGAACTCGCCCACATCACCGAACTGACCGGCGGGCGGCTCTTCGACGCCACCGACGGCAACGGTTCGCTGGACGGAGCCTTCGAGGAGATCCGTGGCTACCAGTAGGGCGCTCGCCTACCTCGAATCGAAGAAGAACCTGGCCGGCAGCGCCTGCGGGCTCGTCGGGGTGGGCCTGACCCTCACCGGGGTGGCCGGCACGTACTGGCCGGTGGTGGTCGCCGGGCTGTACGGGGCGGGCGCGCTCATCGCCCCGCCGGACCTGGCGGCGCCACCGGTACCGCCGGAGCCCGCCGAGCAACTGGGCTTTGTACGGGAGGACTTCGTGCGCCTCCAGGAGTACGTCGGCGAGGTGGACCTGCCGTCGGAGCCCTCCGAGGTGCTGACCGCGCTGCTGGAGCTGTACGCGGCGATGCTGGAGCCGGGCTGGGTGGCAGGGGTGCTGGCCGCCGACCCGGAGGCGGTGCACGCGCTGACCCGGGCGATCCGCACGGACGTGCCGGAGTGCGTGGACACCTACAACAGGACCCGCTGGTGGACCCGGCTCACGGCGGGCGGCGAATCGCCCGAGCGCCACCTGGAGCGGCAGCTGACGCTGCTGCGGGAGGAAGCGGAACGCATGACGGCGGACCTCCGTGAAACGGAGGCCCGCCGTCCGCAGACGCACACGACCTATTTGGAAGGTCGCAGGGAATCCTAGGTCGGGGAATCCCGCGTCAGCCCGTGGCCGGGGACAGCCGGCCGCAGGGGTTCGGTGGGGGCTCGATCAGCCCAGGCGCTCGACGAGCGCTTCGTACTGGTCCCACAGCTCCTTCGGCGTGTGGTCGCCGTAGGTGTTCAGGTGGGCGGGGACCAGCGAGGCCTCGTCGCGCCAGACCTCCTTGTCGACCGTGAGCAGGAACTCCAGGTCGGCGGCGGGCAGGTCCAGGCCGTCGGTGTCCAGGGAGGCGACGGTCGGCAGGATGCCGATCGGGGTCTCGACGCCCTCGGCGGTGCCGTCGAGGCGCTCGACGATCCACTTCAGGACGCGGCTGTTCTCGCCGAAGCCGGGCCACACGAACTTGCCCGCGTCGTTCTTGCGGAACCAGTTCACGTAGTAGATCTTCGGGAGCTTGGCCTGGTCCTTGTCCTTGGCGACGTCGACCCAGTGACCCATGTAGTCGCCCATGTTGTAGCCGCAGAACGGCAGCATGGCGAAGGGGTCGCGGCGCAGCTCGCCGACCTTGCCCTCGGCGGCGGCGGTCTTCTCGGAGGCGATGTTCGAGCCGATGAAGACGCCGTGGTTCCAGTCGAAGGACTCGGTGACCAGCGGCACGGCGGAGGCGCGGCGGCCGCCGAAGAGGATCGCGGAGATCGGGACGCCCTTGGGGTCCTCCCACTCGGCGGCGATCGTCGGGCACTGGGAGGCGGGGACGGCGAAGCGGGCGTTCGGGTGGGCCGCCGGAGTGTCGGACTCCGGGGTCCAGGCGTTGCCCTTCCAGTCGATCAGGTGGGCGGGCGCCTCTTCGGTCATGCCCTCCCACCAGACGTCGGAGCCGTCGGGGGTGAGCGCGACGTTGGTGAAGACGGTGTTCGCGTACATGGTCTTCATGGCGTTGGCGTTGGTGTGCTCGCCGGTGCCGGGGGCGACGCCGAAGAAGCCGGCCTCGGGGTTGATCGCGTAGAGGCGGCCGTCCTCGCCGAAGCGCATCCAGGCGATGTCGTCACCGACGGTCTCGACGGTCCAGCCGGGGATGGTCGGCTCCAGCATGGCGAGGTTGGTCTTGCCACAGGCGGAGGGGAAGGCGGCGGCGATGTACTTCGCCTCGCCGGCCGGCGGGGTGAGCTTGAGGATCAGCATGTGCTCGGCGAGCCAGCCCTCGTCGCGGGCCATGACGGACGCGATGCGCAGGGCGTAGCACTTCTTGCCGAGCAGGGCGTTGCCGCCGTAGCCCGATCCGTAGGACCAGATCTCGCGGGTCTCGGGGAAGTGCGAGATGTACTTGGTGGTGTTGCAGGGCCACGGCACGTCGTCCTGGCCCTCGGCGAGCGGAGCGCCGAGGGTGTGGACGGCCTTGACGAAGAACCCGTCGGTGCCGAGCTCGTCGAGGACGGCCTGGCCCATGCGGGTCATGGTGCGCATGGCGACCGCGACGTAGGCGGAGTCGGTGATCTCGACGCCGATCGCGGAGAGCTCGGAGCCGAGGGGGCCCATGCAGAAGGGGACGACGTACATCGTGCGGCCCTTCATGGAGCCGCGGAAGATGCCGCCCTCCTCGCCCTTCCCTGCGAAGAGCTCCTTCATCTCGGAAGGGGCCTTCCAGTGGTTGGTCGGGCCCGCGTCCTCCTCCTTCTCGGAGCAGATGAAGGTCCGGTCCTCGACGCGCGCGACGTCGGAGGGGTCGGAGGCGGCGTAGTACGAGTTCGGGCGCTTGGCCGGGTCCAGCTTCTTGAAGGTGCCCTTGGAGACGAGCTCCTCGCAGAGGGCCTCGTACTCGGCCTCGGAGCCGTCGCACCACACGATGCGGTCCGGCTGGGTCAGGGCAGCGATGTCCCCGACCCAGGACACGAGCTCCTGGTGCTTGGTGGGGACTTCGGAAGTGGTGCCAGCCGCGATGTCGCGCGCCACGATCGCTCCTTGTTGAGGGGTTTGATTTGTGTTGCCCCGTGGGGGCCGCGACCCGGACGCTTCGCGCTCCGCTCATCCGGTGTCGACCGCACTCATCTGATCATCCGGTGCGTGTGCGCATATGTCCAGAGGGCCTCTCACGTGAGCATCGCCACTCCGGTCAATCTTCCGTAAAGCGCACTAACGGAAACCTACGCACCCGTAGGTAGCATGGCGGCCATGACTTCTGATGCCGCTGCCGTGGCCGCTCCGGTGGTCGAACCCGCCGATCAGGAGGCCAAGCCGCTCATGCGCGGCTGGCTGCACACCGGCATGTTCCCCGCCGTGGTGATCGCCGGCCTCGTCCTGATGGCCTTCACCGACTCCACCCGGGCCCGGGTGGCCTGCGGGGTGTACATCCTCACCGCGTGCCTGCTCTTCGGAGTCAGCGCCGTCTACCACCGCGGTACGTGGGGCCCGCGCGGCGAGGCCGTCCTGCGGCGGCTCGACCACGCCAACATCTTCCTGATCATCGCGGGCACGTACACCCCGCTGACCGTGCTGCTCCTGCCGGACTCCACCGGCCGGACCCTCCTGTGGGCGGTCTGGATCGCGGCCGCGGCCGGCATCGCGTTCCGCGTCTTCTGGGTCGGCGCCCCCCGCTGGCTCTACACCCCCTGCTACATCGCCATGGGCTGGGCGGCGGTCTTCTTCCTCCCCGACTTCCTGCGCACCGGCGGCATCGCCGTCCTGGTCCTGGTCATCGTCGGCGGCCTGCTCTACAGCGTCGGCGGCGTCATCTACGGCATGAAGCGCCCGAACCCCTCCCCCCGCTTCTTCGGCTTCCACGAGGTCTTCCACTCCCTGACCCTGGCCGCCTTCGTCGCCCACTACGTGGGCATCTCGATCGCCGCGTACACGCACTGAGCCGTCTCCTCCGGACCGTGCGGGCCGTCCTGCTCCCGCACGGTCCGAAAGGGAGGACTCAGGGCTTGCCGTGGCCGTGGCCGCCGACCGTCACGCGTCCCACCCTGTTTCCGACCAGCTCCGTGAACCACATGTTCCCGTCGGGACCCTTGGCGATGTGGAACGGCGTGTTGTCCAGGTTGGGGGTGGGCAGCGGGAACTCGGTGAGCTCGCCGCGCGGGGTGATGCGGCCGATCCGGTTGCGGTTGGACTCGGTGAACCAGAGGTTCCCGTCCGGGCCCGCCGCGATGCCGATCGGGCCGCTGTTGACGTCCGGCAGCGGGAAGCGCCGTACGTCGCCGCGCGGAGTGATCCGGCCGACCTCGCTGGCGGGGGCGCCGCCGTCGGTGAACCAGAGGTTCCCGTCCGGGCCGGCGGCGATGTTGAACGGGGCGCCGTCGGGATTCGGCAGGGCGAACTCCTTCACCTCGCCGCGCGGCGTCATCCGCCCGATCTTGTTGGTGAAGGGCGAGGTGAACCACAGGTTCCCGTCCGGGCCGGTGGTGATCCGGTACGGCTGGCTGTCGGGCGGGAGCGGGAACTGCGTGATCTTGCCGCGGGGCGTGATGCGGCCGATCTTGTTGGCCGCGTTCTCGGTGAACCACACGTTCCCGTCCGGCCCCCTGGTGATGCCGTAGGGGAAGCTGTCCGCCTGCGGCAGCGGGAACTCGGTGACCTTGCCCTGCGGGGTGATCCGCGCGATGTGGTTGTGGAAGGGCTCGGTGAACCACAGGTTGCCGTCGGCGCCGGAGGTGATGTCGTCCGGGAACCGCTCGGGGTGGGGCAGGGGGAATTCCTTGATCTTGCCGTGCGGCGTGATCCGGCCGATCTTGTTGACCGACGCCGTCTGGATCGTGAACCACACGTTCCCGTCGGGGCCGCCGGTGACGCCCACCGGGCTTCCGCCCTCGGTCGGCACGGCGAACTCGACGATCGTTCCGACGGGGTTCCCATCGGATCCATCGGCTCCACCGGTCCCGCCGGTCCCGTGCTGCCCGGCGAAGGCCGGGCCGGGCACGCTGAGCAAGGTGCAGGCGAACAGGACGGCCAGGCGCCGCCACCGGGCCGGAGCTCGGTGGCGGCGCGGGCTGAGCAGGGGGGTCTCGGGCATGGGCCCAAGGTAGAAGGAACGTCCTATTCCGGATGGCTTTGACGGGCTGTCAAACGGGTGCTCCTACCCCCCTGCACGGGTGCTCAGCAGGTGTATCCGTCACCGTCCGGGTCGAGGCGGAGCGGGTCGCTGCCGTTGACCTTCAGGCGGGCCGGGTACTTGTGGGCGGCCAGCCAGTCGCAGCGGGCCTTCGTGGTCGCCTTCACCTCCGCCGGGAACCGCGTGGGCACGCACACGTTGGCCGTGCCGTAGTGCCGGTCGCAGCCGGCCACGCTCGGGGCCACCGGAGCCGAGTCCCGCTTCGCGGGGTTCTTCTTCGGAGCGCCCAGTTCGTTCGCGAAGGTGTGCTCGTGCGCGGTCGGGGGCTCGGCGGTGGCCGCCAAGGCGGAGGGGCCGCCCAGGTGCACCCACTGCGCGATCGACGGGACGCCGTTCGCGTCGACCGCGAAGAGCATGTACCAGCCGGGCGGCGCCAGGTTCGGGTTGCTGGTGACGTTCAGGTCGATGGTGGTGCCGTTGACGACCGTCAGCGGCAGGTCCACGAACCGCTGGTTCGGGTCCGAGGAGTGGGTGACCGCCGCCGGACGGATCAACTCCGCCTTGGCCACCGCCCGGTTGACGGTGATCCGCTGCGTGTCCCCGTACACCCACTGGTTGTCGATCACCGAAGTGATCTGCGGGCGCGCGCCCTTGAAGAGGTACGGCGGGCTGTAGATCGACACGTTGTTGTTGTACGTGCCGTTGCCCGGGTTGTCCCCGACCGACATGACGCGGCCGTCCGGCATCAGGAACGACGCCGAGTGGTACCCCCGCGGGATCGGGTCGGCGGCCAGTCCCGGCTGGTAGGTGTTGGTCACCGGGTCGAAGAACGAGGCCTCGTACACCGGGTCGGCCCGGTCGTGCAGGGCGCCGCCGGTCTCCAGCACCTTGCCGTCCGGCAGCAGCACGGCGGACACGTACATCTTGCCCTCGGCCCCGGTCTGCGGGCGCTTGCCGGCGCCCTGGTCGACCAGGCCCTGCGGCAGGTCCGGGCCGGCCGTGTAGGCCGGGCTCGGCTGCTTCAGGTCGATGATGTCGGTGATCCGGTTCGCGGCCGGGTTGGTCTCGTTGTTGCCGCCGCCGATGGTCAGGACCCGCTGGTCCTGCGCCGGGGGCAGCAGCACGCTCGCCGACTCGTCGCGCTGGTCCTTGTTCCGCAGGCCCGGCACGTCCGTGATGGTGTTGGCGGCGTAGTCGTAGACGGAGGCACCGGTGCCCTGGGTGCCGTTGCCGAAGGTGTGGCTGCCCGAGTAGAAGAGCCGCCCGTCCTGCATCAGGATCATCGACGGGTACAGGCCCCAGTACGACCAGGTCTGGTTGACCTCGTTCATCGGCAGCCACTTGTTCTGCGCCGCCGAGAACTTCTCCGCGGTCACGTTGCCCGTGGAGTCCTCCTTCAGTCCGCCGAAGGAGATCACGTCACCGTTGCCGAGGATCGTCGCCGACGGGTACCAGTGCCCGCCGTTCATGTCGTTGGTCTTCGTGTACTTCTCGGTCGCCGGATCGAAGGTGTACGAGTCCTTCAGCCCCTGGTAACCGATCGTGCCGTCGGCCGACGGATAGCCCTTGTTGCCGCTCATCACCAGCACCCGGCCGTCGGACAGCTGCACGTGACCGGAGCAGAACATGTCCACGGGCGTCGGGATCGTCTTGAACGAACCGTTCGCCGGGTCGTAGACGGCGGAGGTGAAGGTGCCCGCGTTGAACTGGGCGATGTCGTTGCCCGAGCCCGCGATCAGCAGCACCTTGCCGTTCTTCAGCACGACGGCGTGCATGGAGCGCACCGGGTTCTTGGCGGCGATCACCTCCCACTTGCCCTTCGCGCACTCCGTGGCCGTGCCCGTGCAGGTGGCCGGCGGCGGAGGTACGGCCACCTCCTCCAGCGCGTAGTCGTCCGTGGTGAGCGTGCCCACCCCGTAGACGGACAGACCCCACACGATCTTGTCGGTGCCCGGAGGGACCGCCGGCGTACGGACCGACGTGCGCGCCCACGCCGCACTGACGGGGGGATTCTGCAGATCGGTCCAGTACTGCCAGCCGGCCGTCGTGTCGTGGCGGAACACCGTCACCGACACGTCCGGGGTGTTCGACTTGTACCAGGCCGACAGGTCGTACTGGCGGCCCGGTACGACCGTCGGGGCGCAGGTGCCGTTCTCGGTCACCAGGGCCTTGCGGTCGCCGTCCACCCGGCGGGTGAGCGAGACCCTCATCGCCTTGGTGCCGGAGTGCGCGCTGGCGACGGTGGTGAAGCTGAAGTCGTTGTCGCCCCAGCCGGATTTCGACCAGCAGGAGGGCATGTCCGAGCCGGCCGGGCCGGCCGTCTCGAAACCGGGGTTGGTCAGCAGGTTGGGCGGTCCGGCCGTGGCCTGCTGCGGCGCGGTCAGCAGCAGGCCCGCGGTCATCGCCCCGACGGCCAGCAGAGCGGCCCGCCACCTTGCCCTGCGCCGGATCTTCCACTCCATGGGGAGCATCCCTTCGTGCGGCTCAACTCGTGCGGGCGGAGCCCGCCTTGCGCGGGAGGTAGACGAGGGCCTCCGTCGCCGCGAAACGCAGGACGAAGGTGACGACCAGCGCGAGCGCGGTCGCGGACAGGACGCCGAAGCCCCAGGTGCCGACGAACACCGCGATCAGCGGGATCCGCAGCAGCAGATCGGCATTGGCCAGCAGGGTGAAGCGCCCGAACCGGTCGGCCCAGTGCCGGTGGCGGCGCCGGTCGCGGAACAGCAGGGTCTCGATGAGGAGGAAGTTCCACAGCACCCCGGCCTGGTTCGCCACCACCTCGGCGAGCAGGTAGTTCATCCCGGTGTGCGTGAGCATCCACAGCGCGGCCAGGTTCGGGACGAAGCCGGAGAGCCCGACCAGCCCGAAGCCGATCATGCGGGCCAGCGGGGTCGCGGACCGCAGCGAGGCGAGATGGGTCAGGAAGCGCAGGCCCTCACGGGCGGTGGACTTCGACTCCCCCGAAAATCGGTCCTGGAAGACGAAGGGCACCTCGGCCACCCGAGCCGGCCGGCAGCGCACGGCCAGCTCCAGCAGGATCTTGTAGCCCAGCGGCTTCAGCGCCTCCTGGGTGACGGCCGAGCGGCGCATCGCGAAGAACCCGCTCATCGGATCGCTGATCCCGCGCAGGGCCCGCGGGAAGAGCCCCTTGGTCAGCCAGGTCGCTCCGCGCGAGACGGCGATCCGGTAACTCCCGGCGAGCCCGGCCCGGCTGCCCCCGGCGATGTACCGGGAGGCCACGACCAGGTCGGCGCCGGTGCGCTCCCCCTCCCCGACGAGCTCGGGGACCAGGTGGGGCGGATGCTGGAGGTCGGCGTCCATGACGACGATCCAGTCCGTGTCCGCCCGCGCGATCCCCGCCACGACCGCCCCGCCGAGCCCGCCGTCCAGGCTCTCGCGGTGCAGGACCGCCACCGGGAAGGCGCACTCCAGGGCGGCCTTCTCGATGACGGCCGGGGTGTCGTCCGTGGAGTCGTCGACGAACAGCACCGAGCAGGGCAGGTGCGCGGGCAGCGCGGCGGCCAGCCTGCGCAGCAACTCCGCCACGTTTCCGGCCTCGTTGAAGGTCGGGACGATGAGGGTGACACTGCCGGGGGCGGGCGCCTCGACGGCGGCCTCCGGTAGGGGCGGGGCATGCGGGGACCACAGGTCTTCGCTCATGCCGGATCAACTCCCGTTGACGGTGGGGTCCGTGGGGCCGGTACGGTCCGCGGTGTCCGTGGTGCCCGTGGTGCCCGTGGTGTCCGTGCGCCGGATCTCGATGCGGTCCTCACCCGTACCGAAGACGGCGACCGCCGTCGAATGCTCCAACGCCGCCTTCACGTTCGGCAGTTGCGCCGCGTCGCGCCGGACGGTGGGCGAGGAGACCACGTAGTCGATGTCCCGCCAGCCGCCCGGCAGGGTCTTGGTGACCGCCGGGTCCAGGTCGGCCTTGTAGAACCAGATGGCCCCGAGCCCCGGGTCGAACCCGTGGTGCACGGCGTCCAGCCACAGCGCGTCGTCGACCAGCACCCGGGTCGTGGCCGGCTCGCTCACCTCGCGCCCGAGCCAGGCCGCGGCCTGCCGGTACGGGGCGTTCGCGTCGACCGTCAGCGCCGTCCGGTTGCCGTCGTACCAGCGCGGGACGAGGTACACGAGGGCCGAGGCGGCCAGGACGCCGATCAGCGCCCACCGCCCGTAGGCCAGGGCCCGCCGCTCCCCCGGCGCGCGGCGGCGGCGCAGCACGGCGTGGGTGACGCTGGCCGCGCCCCCGGCGAGGACCAGCGCCAGGAACGGCAGCGCCTGGATCACGTACATCGCCGGGAGGTAGCCGGAGGGCCGCAGGGCGACGAGGGCGAGGATGACCACGGCCAGCGCCGGGCCCGCGAGCGCCCGCGCCGTGACCGACCAGCGGATGGTGACGAGGAGCAGGACCGCGCCGGCCAGACCGCCGAGCGGCAGCACCGTGTCGTAGTACAGCCAGGACTCGAAGACCCCGTGCGAGCCGGAGCCGGGGTCCAGGATGAAGCCGGAACCGGCCCGGCCCATCTGGTAGACGATCCCGCCGATGAGCGAGACGTGGCCGGAGCCGGGCAGCAGCTCCGCGTTGAGCAGCGCGTACAGGGGATACGTCACCCCGATGAGCACACAGGCGGTGACCGCGCCGGTGACGGCGAACTTGCGGGTGTCCCGGTGGCTGTGGCGCCACATGGTCACCAGCAGCGCCGGGAGCACCACCAGCATCGTCTCCTTGGTCAGCACGGCGGTGGCGGCCGCCAGTCCGGAGGCGAAGTGGTGCCACAGGTGACGGCTGGGGGACGCGGCGAGGCAGAAGGCCAGCAGCATCCACATCACGGCGATGTTGTCGAGGAAGATCTCCCGCTGCAGCACCACCGAGAGCGGGGAGAGCCCGAACAGGCCCATGGCCAGACCCGCCGCCCAGCGCGGCAGCCAGAGCCGGCGCGCGAGCACGTACAGCAGGACCGCGCTGGCGGCGGAGACCGCGAGCATCGAGAACCGCATCGGTGCGACGGTCATCGAGTCGGGCACGAACAGCGACGGCAGGTAGGTCAGGCCCGCTATCTGGATCCAGCCGAGCGGGGGGTGGTCGTACCAATAGGTGTAGTGGGCCAGCCCCTTGCCCTGCTGGACGGCCCAGGCCTGCGCGAGGTAGGTGCCCTCGTCGTCGCTGAGGGTCGGGAAGTTGGTGATGTTCCAGCCCTGGACCAGCAGGATCGCGAGCAGCAGCGCCCCGCACAGCAGCAGATCGGGGCGCGAGGAACGGAACCGGACGAGCGGCCGGGCGGGCGCGGGCGGGCGGACCCCGAGCCCGCCGCTGCGCTGGCGCGGGATGCGGGCGGCCCCGGTGGAGGCGTCGACAGCGGCGTCGGTGGTGGTGGCGGCACCGGGCTGGGGATCAGTGGCCGTGGGCAGAGTGGTGGTCACCGGGGGCTGTCCTCTCGGGTGAGGGTGCTCGGGGCGCCGGCACTGCTACGGATGCCGGGCGTGCTCGGGGCTCCGGACGCGCTCGCGGACGCGGACGCGGACGCGGTCACCGAAGCGGACGCGGACGCCGAGGCGAGGTGGGCTCCGGTGTGGCTGGTGAGCTCCCACTCGTTGCGTCCGCGCTGCTCGCGCCAGACCGCGCGGATCGCGGCGCCGGCCAGCATCACCTGGTAGAACGGGCCGCCGACCACGAGCTTGACGTAGTGCGTGAAGCGCACCCGCAGCCCGTACTGGCGGCCGAAGTCGTGCAGGCCGACCACTTCGAAGACGAAGGTCACCATCGCGGTGATCATCGGCAGGAAGGTGACGATCGCGACGCCGACGGGCACGTCGAGGAAGACGGCCACGGCGAAGTTCACCGGGATCACGACCCCGGAGGTGGCCTGCATGAACGGGGTCATCAGCGTGTAGCGGGCCAGCCAGCGCTGGCCGCGGCCGGGCAGCTGCTGCCAGTCCTTCTTGCGGTACACCTGGAGGAAGCCCTGGTTCCAGCGGGTGCGCTGCTTGAGCAGACTGACCAGGGAACCCGGGGTCTCCTCGCGGGTCACCATGTCGGAGTCGTAGGCGACGACCACCTTCTTGCCGACGGAGGACAGCCGTACGCCCAGGTCACAGTCCTCGGCGAGGCAGTTCGGATCCCAGCCGCCGGCCTCGCGCAGCACCTCGGTGCGCACGAAGACGGTGTTGCCGCCGAGCGGGATGAAGCCCTTCTCGGCGTGCAGGTGCAGCCGGGAGCGGAACCAGAAGAAGTACTCCAGGCAGTTGCGCAGGCTGTACCAGCTGGAGTGGAAGTTGATGAGCTGGACCCCGCCCTGGACCACATCGGCCTCGGTGGCGCGGAAGGCGTGGTCCACGTGGGACAGCAGCTCGGGATGGACCTGGTCCTCGGCGTCGAAGACCCCGACGATGTCGCCCCGGCAGTGCGGGAGGGCGGTGTTGAGGGCCTTCGGCTTGTTCTTGACCTCGTGGTGGTCGGTGATGACGCGTACGAGACCGGGCGCGCGGGCGGCCGCACGTTCGGCCACCTCCGCGGTCCCGGGGTCGTCGTGGCCGACGATCACGATGATCTCGTAGTCGCGGTGGCTCGACTCCAGGAGCCGCTCGATGGTGTGCTCCAGGACCGCCTGCTCGTGGCGGGCGGGCAGCAGCAGCGAGAAGGCCAGCCGGCCGCCGCCGTCGGGGCGGTCGAAACGGGTCGAGGCGAGCGTCTCGGGCGTCCGCCAGGCGTGCATCTGCCACCAGAGCGTGAACGCCGCCATCCAGAAGAGCGCGAGCGAAACGACACAAATGAACACGGATATGAACAAAGCGTCCCCCACAGACATGCCGCAACCCCAAGCGGCGATTCCCCAACCCCCCGAGGGCGGACGCGCGGCAGGCTCCCCAGCCCGCCGCCCTCGCCCCGCCCCCGATTCCCCCCGCGTGCGCAACCCCCGGTGCGCGCTCCCCGGCGCCCGAGGGCGCTGTCAGTGACTGATCGGTGACTCCGAAGTCACGAGACTAGGCAGCGCAGATGACGCGTAGGCGCTATCCAGATAAAAATCACGTTGCCGAAGTGACCTTCAGGCAACCGGAATTGACGCTACTCCACTACTTTCAGGGACGAACCGTCCCCAACTGCTCCGCCAGCTCGACCGGATCGGTCGTAGGCCGCGCGCAGACGAAATGTCGACACACATACGCCGTGGGGAGCTCGTGCATGAGCGCGCGCTCGGCCAGAAGGGGGAACTCCCCGCCACTGCCGTCCGCCGCCCCCGGCAGACCCGTCGCCACGACCGCACCGGGAGCCGTCCCCAGCAACGCGACCCGGTGCAGCTCGGCCCGCGCCGGATCCTCCGGATGCCCAACCACCGCGACCTCCCGCGGCCCGTCGACCAGCGCCTCGGCGACCGCCAGCCCGTGCCCGATGAAACGCGGAGCGCGCGGCCCGAGCGCGTGCACCACGGCGAGCGCCCGCTCGGCCGCCGTACGGTGCGCCTGCGAACCGGTGTGCGCGGCGTACGAGAGCAGCGCGCCGGCGGCGGCGGTCCAGCCGGAGGGAGCCGCGGTGTCGGTCGGGTCCTGCGGCCGCCTGATCAGCTGCTCCGCGTCATGCGCGGTGTCGTACAGCGAGCCGTCCTCGGCGGTGAACCGGGCCAGCACCAGGTCCACGAGGAACCCGGCGAACTCCAGCCAGACCCCTTCCCCGGTGACGGCCCCCAGCGCCAGGAACCCCTCGGCGACGTCCCCGTAGTCCTCCAGCACCCCGGCGTTGACCCCGACGCGCCCGTCCTTGCTGGTCCGCGCGAGCCGCGCCATCCCGTCCATGTGCACCCGCACGAGGAGGTCGGCGGCCTCCGTGGCCCGCTCGACCAGATCGGGCCGGTCGAAGAAGGCCCCGCACTCGGCGAGGGCCGCGATGGCCAGCCCGTTCCACGCGGCGACGATCTTGTCGTCCCGGCCGGGCGCGGGCCGCGCCTGCCGCGCGGCGAGCAGCCGCTCCTTGAAACCGGCGATCCGGTCGTCACCGATGTCCGGCCCCTGCGCCGGCAGTTGGAGCACGGACATCCCGTGCTCGAAGGTCCCCTCCTCGGTCACCCCGAAACAGGCGGCGGCCAGCTCCCCGTCCTCCTCCCCCAGCACCTCGCGCAACTGGGCGGGAGTCCAGGCGTAGTAGACCCCCTCCACGTGCTTCCCGGTCTCCGGGTCCTCGCTGTCGGCGTCCAGCGCGGAGGCGAAGCCGCCCTCATGGGTGCGCAGTTCGCGGACCATGAAATCGGCGGTCTCCAGCGCGACCCGGCGTGCGAGCTCGTCGCCGGTGGTGCGCCACAGGTGGGCGTAGACCCGGCAGAGCAGCGCATTGTCGTAGAGCATCTTCTCGAAGTGCGGCACGACCCACTCCCGGTCCACGGAGTACCGCGCGAACCCGCCCCCGAGCTGGTCGTAGATCCCGCCGCGCGCCATGGCCTCACACGTATCGGCCGCCATCTCCAGCGCCCCCTCGGACCCGGTCCGGGCGTGGTGGCGCAGCAGGAACTCCAACACCATGGACGGCGGGAACTTCGGCGCCCCGCCGAAGCCGCCGCGCGCAGCGTCGTACTCCCGCACCAGCCCGAGCAGCGCCTGCGCGAGCTCCTCGGGCCCGGGGGTGCCCGCCTTCCCGTAGTCGAGCTGCCGCCCCGCGAGGTCCCGTACGATCCGCTGCGCGACCTCCGCCACCTCCTCGGGCCGCCCCACCCACGCGGTGCGCACGCCTTCGAGCACCTGCATGAAGGAGGGCATCCCGTGCCGGGGCTCGGGCGGGAAGTAGGTCCCGAAGTAGAAGGGCTCGGCGTCGGGGGTGAGGAACACGGTCATGGGCCAGCCGCCCTGCCCGGTGGCGGCCTGCACGGCTTCCATGTAGACGGCGTCGATGTCGGGACGCTCTTCGCGGTCGACCTTGACGTTGACGAAGTGCTCGTTGAGATAGACGGCCGTCAGCTCGTCCTCGAAGGATTCGTTGGCCATGACATGACACCAATGGCAGCTCGAATATCCGACGCTGAGCATCACCGGCACCCCGCGCTCCCGCGCCTCCGCGAAGGCCTCCGGGGACCAGGGCCACCAGTCGACGGGGTTGTCGGCGTGTTGGAGCAGGTACGGGGAGGTCTCGTTCGCGAGGCGGTTCGACATGGGGCCAAATCTATGCGCAGCAAGTCCACCCATGCGACCTGCCACGTCGCTCGCGCAGTTCGGCCGCCCCAGCCCACAACCGCCGCGACCGGTACGGCCCCGTCATCACGAAGTGCTCGTTCATTTGACGTGCACCTTGGCCCGCGGGCCAAGGACTCCTGCCACGGCCACAGGACCGTCTCGGAGGCTTCCTGCTTCATCGCGCTGCGCCGGGCCTCTCGATCCGGTCTTACCTGCGCTCCACGAGGCGTTTAGCCTGTCCGCCCGTCCGGCGGCCAGGGTATTGATTGCTGCGTTCTCGTCCCGGTCATGCACAGCCCCGCACTCTTCGCAGGTCCATTTCCTGACGTTCAGAGGTTTGGGGCCTTCTCTGTGTCCGCATAGGGAGCAGACTTGGGTGGTCGGCTCGAAGCGTCCTATCTTCCCGAAGTACCTGCCATGCTTGGCAGCCTTATACTCCAGCATGCTCACGAACCTCGACCATCCTGCGTCGTGAACCGACTTGGCGAGCCGGGTGCGCAGAAGTCCGGACACAGCGAGGTCTTCCACGTACACCGCTTGATTGTCGCGGATGATTCGTGTCGACACCTTGTGATGCCAGTCCCTACGCTGGTCAGCCACCCGGGCATACTGCCTGGCGACCTTGGTCCGTGCCTTCCCGCGATTCCTTGACCCTCTCGTCTTGCGCGACAGGTCCTGGTGCAGCCTCTTGAGCTTCTTCTCAGCACGTCGCAGGAACTTGGGGGCCACGATCTTCGTGCCGTCAGAGAGCACCGCGAACGTCGCCAGACCCAGATCGATACCAACCTCACTATCCGTCTCCGGCAGAGGGTCGGCATCCACCTTGACGACGAAACTCGCAAAGTGCCGACCTGCCGAATCCTTGACAATCGTCAGGGACGTTGGAGATACGGGCAGGTCCCGCGACCAAGCGACCTTGAGGTCACCCACCCTTGCCACATACAGCAGCCCGTTGCTCTTCAGCCGGAAGGCGCCGGACGTGAACCGAATGGACTGCCGCGTGTCCTTCTTCGACTTGAACCGCGGCGGGCCGACCTTCTTCCCCTTGCGCTTGCCCGCAATCGAATCGAAGAAGGATTTGAACGCAGCATCCAGATCCCGAAGCGACTGCTGCAGCACGACGGCAGAAACCTCACCTAGCCAGGACCTCTCCGCGGTGCGCTTCGCCTGGGTTATGTGGAGTTTGGACATCGCAGCCGAGGCCGGATAGGGCAGCCCCTCCATGTGTGCTTCTTTACGAACACGCAAGCAGTCGTTCCACACCACACGAGCACAGCCGAATGCCCGCGCCAGCGCACCCTGCTGGAAAGCATCCGGATATATCCGGTAGTTATATCGGAGCTGCACAGGAACGACGATAGCCCTGGAATGCGACCCAATGAACGAGACCACCACAAACGTACGAAATTGATCCCTCTGGATCATCGATGACCGCTACTGCCCCACTAGCAACGGCACAAGAGCCTCC
Source organism: Streptomyces sp. NBC_00086 (assembly GCF_026343255.1). Lineage (NCBI taxonomy): Bacteria > Bacillati > Actinomycetota > Actinomycetes > Kitasatosporales > Streptomycetaceae > Streptomyces > Streptomyces sp. NBC_00086. Next base: position 3,012,993 of record NZ_JAPELZ010000001.1, read on the forward strand.
AGCCAGGCGTCGCGGGTGCGGGTCCAGGTGGCGGCGCAATCGGCGCGGGCCGGGGTCGCCAGGGATTTGTGGCGGGTCGGGAAGGCGCCCTGGACCGCGCAGCGGTGGGATTCGGCGCGGGTGGCGTCCGGGGCGTGTTCGTCCGTGGGGTCGGGCGTGGGGTCGGCGGCGGCCGACAGGTCGTAGGCGCGGGCCGCCATCAGGAGGGTGTCGTCGCCTTCGGGGTCGCGGGTCAAGAGGGCCACCTGCGCGAAGCGGTCGGCGGCGTCCTCCTCGGCGCGGGCTCCCTCGTCCGGGAGGTCCAGGGCGTCGATGAGGGCGTGGCCCGCCTCGTGGTAGATCGTCTCCCGGACGAGTTCCGAGAGGTCCTCGTCGTCGAAGTGTTCGCGCTGCTCCGCCAGGTCGTCGTAGCAGAGCTCGATGGTGCGGGTGTCCGGGTCGTAGCCGGTGCCTTCGCCGTGGCAGGACTTGGCGCGGACGGTGACCAGGTGGGGGAGGTCGACGTAGTCGTTGAGGTCGGCGAGGGTGAACTCGGCGAGCTGCCAGTTGCGGAGGAACCGGGCGTCGGCCTCGTCGGCCGGCGCGGCCTTCTCGTAGCGGAGCCAGAAGCCGCTGGTGGGCACCGGTTCCGGCGGCAAGAGCCCGCAGGCGGCGGTCGCCAGGAGCAGCGCGATTGCCGTGGCGACCGGTCCCCGAGTTCCCCAACGTCTGGTCATCGATACACCCTATGTGACCGGTTGCGCTCCAACTCCCTCTGAACTAGCTCAGATTCCCTCGCGCTCGCGACCGTACCGAAGGACACTTGTGGCACGTTGCCGGAGCTCTCTGAGGGGGATGCCGATGCGGGACAGTCATCGCGGTGAGGCCGAGCGGCTGCTGGGGCGGGCCGTGGAGGAGGAGTCCCGGCGGGCGGGCGGGGCGGCGGGCACTCCGGAGGCCAAGGCGGCGCTGCTGGCGCGCGGCAGGCAGGCGCTGGACTCGCTCGCGGCGAGCGCGGCCACCGAGTACGAGGCGTACACGCGCGCGCTGGACGAGGCGGCCGCCGGTGACGAGTCGCTCGGCGAGGCCTTCCGGCGGGCCAACATCTCGACCGCGTTGCTGGTCACGGGGGTCGCGGCCGCCGCCGCGATCGTGGCCGACCTGGCCTTCAGCGTGGCGGTCGGTACGGCACTGACCACCGGCGCCGTGGTGGGCGTGGCCGGGGCGACGGCGACCGTGGTCAAGGTGACCGCCCTGCACCTGCCCGCGGCGAACCGGCGGGCCGGGGAGGCGGGCCGGCCGGGTGGCGCGGAGCAGCTCAAGCTGCAGTGGCTGTCGGCGCTGGAGATGCGCGGGATACGCCCCTTCCTGGAGCAGCAGCGCAAGGTGGCGGCGGCGCTGCACGCCCCGCACAAGGTGAACGGGGCGGGCAACGGCGGCTCCGCCCTTCCGTTGCGCGGCGCCAATCGCAGTGCCGAGGCCCGCAGGCGGGCCATATTGGAGCAGTCTTTCGGCCAACTCCCTGCTCTGGAGGGTGCGTTCGTGGGGCGTCGGGCCGAGCTGGCCCGGATCGCGCAGTGGGTGCACAGTGCCCGGGCGAGCACCGAGACGCGGCCGGTGGTCGTGGTGCTGCACGGGGAGCCCGGGGTGGGCCGCACCACGCTCGCGCTGCACGCGGCGCAGGCGCTGCGGGACCAGTTCAGGGGTGCCTGCGTGGTGAACCTGCGCGGCGGGGGCGCCTCCGGGCCCTCGGCGATTCCGCTGCCGACGCGCGAGGCGCTGCTGCACCTGATGAACCGGCTCGGTGCGCCGCGCGAGCAGTTGCTGTTCCGCGAGGGCTCGTCGGCGGAGCAGCAGGTGCGCCGGCTGGGCGAGTTGTACCACCAGCACGTGCAGGGGACCCCGGTGGCGGTGGTCCTGGACGATGCCGTGGACGCCGCGCAGGTACGGATGCTCGTGCCCGAGCGTTCCGAGAGCCTGGTCCTGGTCACGGCCCGGGAGCCGCTGGAGCTGCCTGCCGAGCTGGCGGCCTGGGTGTACCAGTTGCCGGTGACCCGGCTGGCGGAGGAGGCCGGGGCGGAGCTGGTCCGGGCAGCGGGCGCGGGGGCCGAGGGGACGGGTGCCGCGAGGGCGAGCGTCCCGGGGGCGGAGCCGGCCGGCGCAGCCACCGGCGCGGGCGTGGTCGCGCCCGTGGCCCCGTACCCGGAGGAGACCGTACGCGCGCTGCTCGCGCTGGGCGCCGGCCTGCCGCTGGCGTTGCGCGTGCTGGCCCCGTTGGGGGGTGTCGGCGGGGAGTCCGCGGAGCCCGGTGGCTCCCTGGAGGCCGCCCTGGACCTGGCCTACGCGGCCCTGCCCGAGGAGCGGCGCCGGCTGCTGCGCCTTCTGACGCTGGCGGGCCGGGCCTCGCTGGGGGCGGCGGCCGCGGCGGCGCTGATCGACGCGGATCAGGTGGAGGCCGGGCGGCTGCTGCGCGAGCTGGCGCGGGCGGGGCTGCTGGACCACGTGCGCGGGGACCGGTTCCGGATGCACGACGCGGTGCGTGCGTACGCGGCTGCGCGCCTGGCCCAGGACGAGGACCGGGCGGGCGCGGCGGCGGCGCACGAGCGGCTGATCCGTACGTACGCGCAGCTCGCGGACTCGGTGATCCGGATGGTCGACGGGAAGATGTCCACGCGGGCGAACGCCCTGTCCAAGGCGAGCACGGTCGGCGGGCACGGGTTCGCCTCCCTGGACGCGGCCCTGCGCTGGCTGGACGACGAGTCGAGCTTCATCACGGCGGCGCTGCGGCATTCGGAGGGCGTGGACCAGCAGGCCGTACTGGATCTGCTGGGCGCGCTCTGCGACTTCTGCCTGCTGCGCGGTGACCTGTACCGGCTCGGGGAGATCAACGAGCTCACGCAGGCCGTCGACCAGGGTCTGCTGGTCCGCTCGGTGCAGTGGCGTACGGGTATCGCGGCCCGCCAGCTCGGTGAGCTGGACAAGTCGCGGACCACCCTGACGTCTCTGGTCGACCAGTACAAGGAGGCCCGGCAGGAGGCGGGCGCGGGCATGGCCCTGGTCTCGCTCGGGATCACCCTGCACCACCAGGGCAACCTCCCCGAGGCCTCGGCGCGCATCCGCGAGGCGCTGGTGCTGCAGGCCTCGGACGAGCTGGCGGGCGACCGGGCGTGGGGCCTGCACGCGCTCGGCGCGGTGGAGCGCGACCGCGCGCACCTCGCGGAGGCGCTGCGGCTGCTGCGCGAGTCGCTGGGGCTGCACCGGGAGAGCGAGAGCGTGCACGGCGAGGCCTGGGCGCACCTGCAGCTGGGCCAGGTGTACCTGCGTCTGGGCGAGGTGCCGCGTGCGGAGGCGGAGCTGCGGCTGGCGCTGGAGCTGTACGGGCGCACGCGCGACGACCGCGGGCAGGCGTGGGCGCTGACCCAGCTGGGCCGGGCCCGGGTGGTGGACGGGGATCCGGGGCCGGCGCTGGACCGGCTGCGGGACGCGCTGGCCCGGCACCGGGAGGCGGAGGACGCGCGTGGTGAGGCGTGGACGCTGTACTACCTGGGTCAGGCGCTGGAGGAGGCCGGGGAGCGGGACCGGGCGGTGCGGGAGCTGGAGCGGGCCCGCACGATGTTCTCCCGGATGCGGGACGTGTACGGGCTGGCGCACGCCCGCCACCACTCGGGCCGGGTCACGCGCGACCAGCGGGCGGCGCAGACGGGGAACCTGAAGAACTCCGGCTTCGCCCGGCAGCTGCTGGTGGACGCGCGGGCGGACTTCCGGCGGATCGGGCTGGCCCACGGGGAGGCCTGGACCTGTCTGGAGCTGGCGGTGGTGGACGCGGGCAACGGGCGGACCGCGCAGGCGCTGGACCTGTGCGAGGAGGCGGTGCGGCTGTTCATCTCCTACGGGGACCGGCGCGGGGAGGACTGGGCGCGGTTCCTGCGCTGCACGCTCCTGCCGTACGCGCTCCCGGCGGCCCCGGACGAGGCGCGGACGGAGCTGGCGCGGCTGGCGGCGGCCCCGCATCCGATGCGGGACGGTCGGCTGGAGGACTGCCTGGAGTCCTACACGGTGATCCTGGGGCGCGGGGTGGACCCGGCGGAGGGCTGGCAGGCGTGGCGGCTGTCGCTCGTGCCGAACCTGCACTCGCGGGAGATCATGGGCGTCCCGGTGGCCCTGCCGCCGCACTAGCCCGGTGCCGCCTCACCGGCCGGCGCGACCCCACCGGCCGGTGCCACCGCGCCGGCCGGTGCGGCCGTATCGGCCGGTGCCTGCGGGTGCCAGGCGTGCTCCGTGTACGGCCCGTGGCCGGGCCGGTCGCGGTGGTGGGCCAGCCACTGCTCGTAGGCGCCGGCGCCCTGGAGGCGGATCCCCCAGTAGTACATGGGGTCGAGGAAGAGCCGTCCGCCGTACTGGAAGGAGAGCTCGGCGCAGCGGAAGGCGCCGGGCAGGCGGGCGCCGGCGCCGTCGAGGACGTACCGGACGCGGGTGACGGCATGGATGTCGCTGTCGTCGCCGAGGAAGTGCGGGCCGTAGGGGACGACGGCGAACTCGTCGTCGTCCTCGTGCTCCGGCGGGCACCGCGGGGCGTCGGTCCGGCTCAGGGTGAGCTGTCCTTCGCCGCGGACGGCGTCGAGCCGGATGTGGCCGCCGTCGGCCAGGGCCAGGTAGACGGTGGAGCCCAGCGGCCGCACGAGCGGCAGCGGCCCGTCGCGGTCGATGAAGCCGGGCAGCAGGACGTCCCGGACCCCGGCGTCGCGCAGGGGTCCGAAGACGGCCTCGCCGTCGAAGTCCGCGGGGCCGGTGACGGCCGCGGAGCCGGTGACGGCCGGTGGGCCGGCGGAGGTGTTCATCCGGCGATCATGCCCGTGCGAAGGTCCGCCGCCCCACCGGATTCACGGCGCGGCGGCGGTCGCAGGAGGTCCCGTACCGGTGTCGCGGCCCCTACGGGGCGCGCGTGCCCTCCGTCGGGGCGGGCTCGGGGGCTTCCTTGAAGTCGACGCGGCCCATGTGGCGGCTCATCGACTTCATCAGGCCCCACACCCCGAGGGCGAGGGCCGCGAACACGATGAAGCCGAGGAGGCCCGGGGTCACCTTGTTCTTGTCGAAGGTGTCGCCGGCCAGCGGGAGGAGCTGGACGATTGCTGCTTGCGTAGCGCTCATAGCTACGCATTCTCCCGGATGCCCGCGAAGAGGTCGGACTCGGGGAGGGAAGTGTCCACGAGGGACTTCGCGAGCTCGTACTCCTCCGTCGGCCAGACCTCCTTCTGGATCTCCATCGGGACGCGGAACCAGCCGCCGTCGGGGTCGATCTGCGTGGCGTGGGCGATGAGCGCCTTGTCACGGATCTCGAAGAAGTCGGCGCAGGGCACGTGGGTGGTCAGGGTCCGCTCCTTGCGCTCGAACTCCTTCCACCGCTCCAGCCACTCGCCGTACGGGGATTCCAGGCCGCGGGCGAGCAGTGCCTCGTGCAGGGCGATGGTGCGCGGCTTGTTGAAGCCCTGGTTGTAGTAGAGCTTCTGCGGCTGGTACGCCGGGCCGAACTCGGCCTCGGGGTACTTCTCGGTGTCGGCCGCGTGATCGAAGGCCACCATCGTGATCTTGTGGGTCATGATGTGGTCGGGGTGCGGGTAGCCCCCGTTCTCGTCGTACGTGGTGACGGCCTGCGGCCGGAAGGCGCGGATCTTCTTCACCAGGCGGCCGGCCGCCTCGTCGACGTCGGCCAGCGCGAAGCAGCCGTCGGGCAGCGGCGGCAGCGGGTCGCCCTCGGGCAGCCCGGAGTCGACGTATCCCAGCCACTCCTGGTCGACGCCGAGGATCTCGCGCGCCTCGTCCATCTCCTTGGCGCGCACCTCGTGGATGTGCTCCTCGATGTACTTGTCGCCCTGGAGCTTGGGATTGAGGACGGAGCCGCGCTCACCACCCGTGCAGGTCACGACCAGCACGGACACCCCCTCGGACACGTACTTGGCCATGGTGGCCGCGCCCTTGCTCGACTCGTCGTCGGGGTGGGCGTGGACGGCCATCAGTCGAAGCTGCTCGGTCAAGACAGGATCCTCTTTGAGTCGTTCAGGCGGGCGCCTCCTATATTGAATCCTCCCCGATCCTGAGGGTCGGGGATTCCTGGCTCACGTTGGCTGTGGGCCTGCGGCCCCTCAGCTCTTACACGATCAGCACCAGCCGGGTTGAGACCAGCCCGGACCAGCATCACACGGGCGGAATTCTTGTCCCTGGGGGACACAGCTCCACACACGGTGCAGGTGTAGGTACGTTCCGAGAGAGGCAGTGCGTGCTTGGTTCTCGCTCCGCACTGCGCGCAGTCCATCGTGGTGTGCGCGGGATGGACCAGGTGCACGATACGCCCATGCTTGCGAGCCATGTTGATCAGCTCACGCTTGGTGGTGGAGATCGCAGCGTCGGCCGCTTTACCTGCCATGGCGGACTTGGCAAGGAACTTCGGGCGGAAGTCCTCCACAGCAAGGGCGTCGTGATCGCGGACGACCGTCTTGGCCCACTTTCGGGCGCCGTCCTGGCGTTGCCGGGCCACCTGCTTGTAGAGCTTCGCCGTCAATTTCCTCGCCGCCCGACAGCCCCTCGACCCGCGCCTGCCCTTCGCCGGTTTCCGGCGGGCCATCATCCGCTGATAGCGCGCGAGCCTGGCAGCGGCCTTCCTGCCGTGCTCGGCGTGCGGGAGGTCATGGGAGTCGCTCGTGGTGGTCGCGGTCTCCTTCACGCCCCAGTCGATCCCGATCACCGCGCCCGTTCCCGGGAGCGGCTCGGCTTCGGCGGGGACTACGAAGGACGCGTACCAGTGCCCGAGGGTGTCGCGGTAGATCCGCACGCTCGACGGGGCCGCCGGAAGTGCGCGGGACCACACCACGGTGAGGCTGATGCCGCCCGCAAGGTGCAGGCGGCCGTCCTTGATCCGGAAACCGCGCCGGGTGTAGTTCAGGCTCGGATCGGCCTTGGCCTTCTTCTTATACGTGGGCATTCCCGCCCGCTGCCGAATCGGCAATCGGGCCTTCGTGTCTTTCAAGGCCTTGGTGCGGGACTTCCCGAAGTCCCGCACCGACTGCTGCTGCGGAACGCTGCTGCCGTCACCCAACCAGGTGTTGCGGTTGCGGGCTTCAGTCAGCATCTTGTCCAGCCGAGCCGGACCGCACTCCTCATTCTCAGCCCGGGCCTTCCGCGACCGGGCACAGCATTCGTTCCAGACCCACCGGCACCGCGCCCACTCCCCCGACAACCCGGCGAGCGCGGTGGAAGACACGCGGAGCCGGTAGGTGAACCGAGCAAGCCCGGTCTCCTCCTTCTCCTGTCGTGCCGTCATGCGATCAACCTAACCGAGCCCACTGACAATGCCGGAAAGCGCAGATCACGGCAGGCGCGAAAGGAACCGGGGTACTCCGCGTCTACGATGGCGGGACCGCCCTCCCCCGGGCTGGGATTTCCGGTGTTCGCCCCCCTCGAAGGGAACGATCGATGAGCGCGGTACGCGAAGAGCTGCCCCAGGACCGCTACGGCCGGTCGGCGGACCAGCGTGCGGACCGCAAGCTCAAGATCATCGGTTCGGTTCTCGGAGCCGGGCTGCTGGGCATGGTCGGCTGGATCGGCTGGGACTACGTGGCCGGGCAGAGCGTGAGCGCCGAGGTCATCAAGTTCAAGGTCGTCTCCGACTCCGCGGTCGAGGTGCACCTGGAGGTCCGCAAGGGGGCCTCGGAGACCGGGGTGTGCACGCTGAGCTCGCAGGACGAGGGGCACGGCGAGGTGGGCCGCGCCGATTTCACCTTCGCGCAGAAGAGCGGGCGCGTGGACGAGATGGTCACGCTGAAGACCACCGGCAGGGCGACGATGATCGACCTGATCGGCTGTCGCGTGGCGGGTTCCGCGGGCTGACGCCGAGGCGTGCCCCGGCGGGCACGCGAGGAGCGCCCCGGCGGGCACGCGAGGGGTGCCCCGACGGGTGACTCCACGGGTGACCGGACGCAGTTCACACACTTGGCGTCCTCCCCCTTTTCTTCCCGAATTGTTAGGCTCGTGGTTTCGTCCGCCGCTGGCGGCTTTGTTGTCCCTGTACCGACGAGGAGCACCCGTGACCCAGACGAGCGAGAGCGTCACCTGGCTGACCCAGGCGGCGTACGACCAGCTGAAGGCCGAGCTGGAGTACCTCTCTGGTCCCGCACGGTCGGAGATCACGATCAAGATCGCGGCCGCCCGCGAGGAGGGCGACCTCCGTGAGAACGGCGGTTACCACGCGGCCAAGGAGGAGCAGGGCAAGCAGGAGCTCCGCATCCGCCAGCTCACGCAGCTGCTGGAGAAGGCCAAGGTCGGTACGGCTCCCGCCTCCGACGGCGAGGTGGCCCCCGGCACCCTGGTCAAGATCGCCTTCGACGGCGACGAGGACGACACCATGGAGTTCCTGCTGGCCTCGCGCGAGTACGCCTCCTCGGACTTCGAGACCTACTCCCCGCAGTCCCCGCTGGGCTCCGGTGTGATGGGCAAGAAGATCGGCGAGGACGCCCAGTACGAGCTGCCGAACGGCAAGCAGGCCTCGGTCAAGATCCTCGACGTCAAGCCCTTCACCGGCTGATCACCCCCTTTCTTTTCGCACGTCGCCCCGCCGAGCTGCTGCTCGGCGGGGCGAGGTGTTTTCCGGAGGGGGGACGGCTGCCTACGCCGTCGCCGAGCGGTACTTGCGTACGGCGAGGGTGCGGAACACCACGATGATCACAACGGACCAGAGCAGTGAGGCCCACACCGGGTGCTGCATCGGCCAGGCGTCCGACGGCGACACACCCGGGTTGCCGAAGAGTTCTCGGCAGGCCTGCACGGTCGCGCTGAAGGGGTTCCACTCCGCGATGGGCTGGAGCCAGCCCGCCATGTTCTCCGTGGGCACGAAGGCGTTGGAGATGAAGGTGACCGGGAACAGCCAGATCAGCCCGCCCGAGGTGGCCGCCTCCGGGGTCCGCACCGACAGGCCGATCAAGGCGCCGATCCAGGAGAAGGCGTAGCCCAGGAGCAGGAGCAGGAGGAAGCCCGCGAGCGCCTTCGGTACGCCCTCGTGGATGCGCCAGCCCACGAGGAGCGCCACGATCGCCAGGACGACCATGGTCAGGGCGGTCTGCACGAGGTCGGCGAGGGTGCGGCCGGTGAGGACCGCGCCGCGGGCCATCGGCAGCGACCGGAAGCGGTCGATCAGGCCCTTGTGCATGTCGTCGGCGATGCCCGCGCCGGCTCCGGCGGTGGCGAAGGTGACGGTCTGCGCGAAGATGCCGGCCATCAGGAAGTTGCGGTAGTCGCTGGCGCTGGTGGAGCCGCCGATCATCATCGAGCCGCCGAAGACGTAGCTGAACAGCACGACGAACATGATCGGCTGGATCAGCCCGAAGATGACCATCTCGGGGATGCGGGACATGCGGATCAGGTTCCGCTTGGCCATCACCAGGGAGTCGTTGACCCCCTGGACGATGCCGCCGCGCGGGCGGGGAGCCGCCGACTCCGGGGTCGTGGAGGTGAGGGTCACTTCGCCACCTCCTTACGGTCCTTGCGGCTGCCCGCCGACTTCGCGGCCTTCGCGGCCTTCGCGTCGGCGGGGGCCTCTCCGTTCTCCTCGGCGGCCAGTTCCGCCGCGTGGCCGGTCAGGGAGATGAACACGTCGTCCAGGGTGGGACGGCGCAGGCCGATGTCGTCGATCTCGATGCCGCGTCCGTCGAGTTCACGGATGACCTCGGCGAGCAGCTTGGCGCCGCCGGAGACCGGCACGGTCAGCTTGCGGGTGTGCTCCTCGACGGTGGTCTCGCCCTTGCCGAAGCCGGCGAGGACCTCGCGCGCGGTGGCTATGTGCTCGCGCTCGTGCACGACGACCTCGACGCGCTCGCCACCCGTCCGGGCCTTGAGCTCGTCGGAGGTGCCGCGCGCGATGACCCGGCCGTGGTCGACCACGGCGATGTCGTGCGCGAGGTGGTCGGCCTCCTCCAGGTACTGGGTGGTGAGGAGGAGGGTGGTGCCGCCGGCGACGAGTTCCTGGATGATCCCCCACAGCTGCTGACGGTTGCGCGGGTCGAGGCCGGTGGTGGGCTCGTCCATGAACATCACGGGCGGGCTGACCACGAGGGCCGCCGCGAGGTCGAGGCGCCTGCGCATGCCGCCGGAGTACGTCTTGGCGGTGCGGTCGGCGGCGTCGCCGAGGTTGAAGCGCTCCAGCAGTTCGTCGGCCCGGGCCTTCGCCGCCTTGGCGCCCATCTGGTAGAGCCGGCCGACCATTTGGAGGTTTTCCCGGCCGGTGAGGTATTCGTCGACGGCGGCGAACTGGCCGGAGAGGCCGATCGAACGCCGGACTTCGTTGGGGTGCTTGAGGACGTCGATCCCGGCCACCACCGCCTTGCCGCTGTCGGGCTGGAGGAGGGTGGTCAGGACGCGTACGGTCGTGGTCTTGCCCGCGCCGTTGGGGCCGAGCAGACCGAGGACCGTGCCTTCGGGTACATCGAGGTCAACGCCGTCCAGAGCCCGTACGTCGCCGAAGGTCTTGACCAGACCTTCGGCGTAGATGGCGCCTGGCATATGGGTACTCCCAGTGCGAATCGAACCGGTTGAATCGTGACATTCCTACGCGAATCCTATGGGCGCCGAGCCGACCTCGCTCGGCCGAACGGGCGACACCGTATCGCGTCATATCGCGTCTCGCCACCGGTTCGGGGCGGGGACCCTCGCGTCAGCTCATGACCTGCTAGCCCATGACCTTGTACCCCGCGCCGTGCAGCGCCCGCGCTACTTCCGCGCAGTGCTTCGGCCCCTTCGTCTCCAGGTGCAGCTCCACCTCCACCTCGGTGAGCCCCAGCCGCGGGTCCGTCCGCACATGGCTCACGTCCAACACGTTCGCATCCACCACTGACAACTCCCCCAGCAGACCGGCCAGTGCCCCCGGCCGGTCGGTCACCCGCAGCCGCAGCGACAGGTAGCGGCCGGCCGCCGCCATGCCGTGGCGCAGGATCCGCTGCAGCAGCAGCGGGTCGACGTTGCCGCCGGACAGCACGGCCACCACCGGGCCGTCGCCGTACAGTTCGGGCTCGCTCAGCAGCGCGGCCACCGGGCTGCACCCGGCCGGCTCGACCACCATCTTCGCCCGCTCCAGGCAGAGCAACAGCGCGCTGGAGAGCGCGTCTTCGGACACCGTACGGACGCCGTCGAGCAGCTCGCCAATGATTTTGAAGGGGATGTCGCCGGGCCGGCCCACCTTGATGCCGTCCGCCATCGTGTTCGGGTTGTCGATGGACACCGGGTGCCCGACCTTCAGCGAGGGCGGGTACGCGGCCGCGCCCGCCGCCTGCACTCCGATCACCCGGACGTCCGGGCGCAGCGCCTTCACCGCGACCGCCACCCCGGCGGCGAGCCCGCCGCCGCCGATGCCGACCAGGATCGTGCGCACCTCGGGGCACTGCTCCAGGATCTCCAGACCGACCGTGCCCTGGCCCGCGATGATGTCGCGGTGGTCGAAGGGGTGGATGAACACGGCGCCCGTGCGGTCCGCGTACTCCTGTGCCGCGGCCAGCGTCTCGTCCACGACCTGCCCGTGCATCCGCACCTCGGCGCCGTAGTCCTGGGTCGCGGCCACCTTCGGCAGGGGCGCCCCGACCGGCATGAACACGGTCGAGCGGACCCCGAGGAGGGAGGAGGCCAGTGCCACGCCCTGGGCGTGGTTGCCGGCGCTGGCGGCGACGACCCCGGCGGCCCGCTGCTCGGGGCGCAGGCCCGCGATGCGCACGTACGCCCCGCGCAGCTTGAAGGAGCCGGTGCGCTGGAGGTTCTCGCACTTGAAGTGGACCGGGGAGCCGGTCAGCGAGGAGAGGTACCGGCTGCCCTCCATCGCGGTCACCCGGGAAACGCCGGAGAGCATCTTCTGGGCCCCCCGGACGTCGTCGAGGATGACCTGCGGGACGGGCTGCGGCACTCGGTAGTTCATGCGGCCAGTCTCGCAGCCGGTCCGCCGCGCACTCCGCTGAGCTGGGCGGGACGGGTGAGCGGCGGGGCCGCGGGGGCGCTCGCGGCAGGGGCGCGGGAGCCGGGAGGGGCTGGAGGGGGCGGTGTGGGAGCCGGGAGGAAGGACGGGATGGAGGCGGGATGGAGCCCGGAGGAAGGCGGGCCCGAGCGGCGGAATCTCGCCATGCGGGACGGCTCGTAGTCGCCGTTTCAGCGCTGTCGTATCAGTTCTCGTACGAGGAGTACGAGCCGTCGCACGGCCGCGTACTCTGTCCCCCATCCTTGTCGGCCCCATGCGAAGAGAGCCCACGGCCATGCCCTCCACCCCGGCCAGTTCCGACCTGCCCGCGCCGGCCGGCGCGCCCGCCGAAGCCGGTCTCCTCGACGCGCTCCAGCACCAGGTGGCGGTCTTCGCCCGGCGCGCCGAGCAGACCCGCCTGGGCGGGGTGGGCCAGGCCCGCAACTCCATGGACCGGGCCGCGTACCTGCTGCTGAACCGGCTCGACCTGGAAGGCCCGATGGGCGTCAAGGCGCTCGCCGGCGGGATGGGCATCGACTCCTCCACCGTCACCCGCCAGGTCGCCCCGCTCGTCGACAGCGGCCTGGTCAAGCGGACCTCGCACCCCGAGGACGGGCGGGCCGTCGTGCTCGCGCTGTCCCCGCGCGGGCTGGCGCGGCTGGAGGAGGTCCGCTCCTCGCGGCGCGAGCTGATGGCCCGGGTGACGGACGGCTGGGACGAGCAGGAGCGCGAGGCGTTCACCGGTCTGCTGACCCGTTTCAACGTCTCGCTGTCCGAGCTGATGTCGGCCGGCTCCGAGCCCGGTTCCGAGGCCGGCCCCGCCTCCTAGGGCCGTCCCTGGCGCCCGACCCCTTCCGAGGCGGTCCCTCCGGCAGCAGTATGTGGTTGTGGACCACGGACCGGGCCCCTACGCGGAGTTCGAAGCCTTCGTCGCGGGTGCGGCGGGGCGGCTCCTGCGCGTCGCGATCCTGCTGACGGCGGAGCCCGCGACGAGCACGGCCGACGCACGGTCGGACACCCGGTCCGGCGATCCGGCAGGCGATCCGGCCGGCGATCAGGCCGGCGCCCCGGCTCCCTCCGACACCATCGCCGCGGCCGAAGCCCCCGCCGCGCGCGGGCTGCTCGGCGGCGCACTGGCCCGTACGTACGCGAACTGGCGCAGGCTGCGCGGGGACGACCCGTACGACCACACCCGCCAGGAGCTGTGCGCCGCCTTCGCCCGCACCGGCCGCCGCCACCACGGGGGCAGCGGGGTGCTCGGGCGGCTGTCCCCGCTGGAGCGGCTCGTCGTGGTGCTGCGGCTCTACGAAGGGGTCGCGGAGGAAGTCACGGCCGCGCAGCTGGGGCTGGCGCCCGAGCGGGTGCGGGCCCTGTGCGACCGGGCCGTCGCCCAGCTGCGCGTACGCCCCTCGGCCGCCCCCGGTCCCCGGCCGGACGCCCGCCGCAAGGAGGCGGCATGAGTCGCCCCGATCCCAGGGAAGACCAGGTCAAGCGACTGCTGGAGGGCCCGTACCCGGTGGTGCCGCCCGATCTGGCGGCGGGCGCGGCCGCGCGCGGCGACCGGCTGCTGCGCCGCCGCAGGGCCGTGCAGCGGGCCGGCTGGGCCCTGCTGTGGGCGGTGGTGGTGGCCTTCGTGGTGTGGGCCTCGCTGACCGGCGCCTGGTCGACGCCTTCGAGCGAGGTCTCCCCGCCCTGGTAGGACGGGGAGACCCGGTGCGTGCGGCGTACGGGCCGGCTAGCCCAGCGCCTGCGCGAGGTCGGCCAGCAGGTCGTCGGCGTTCTCGATGCCGACCGACAGGCGGACCAGGTCGCCCGGGACCTCCAGGGCCGAGCCGGCCACCGAGGCGTGGGTCATGCGGCCCGGGTGCTCGATGAGGGACTCGACGCCGCCGAGGGACTCGCCGAGGGTGAAGATCTTGGTCCGGTCGCAGAGCGCGACGGCCTCCTCCTCGCCGCCGGTGACGCGGAAGGAGATCATGCCGCCGAAGTTGCGCATCTGCTTGGCGGCGATCTCGTGGCCCGGGTGCTCGGGCAGGCCCGGGTAGAGGACCGTGTGGACCTTCGGGTGGCGCACCAGCATCTCGGCGATCTTGCCCGCGTTCTCCGCGTGCCGGTCCATGCGGACGGCCAGCGTCTTGATGCCGCGCAGCACCAGCCAGGAGTCGAAGGGACCGGCCACCGCGCCCATGGCGTTCTGGTGGTAGGCCAGTTCCTCGCCCAGCGCCGCGTCCGCGGCGACGAGCGCGCCGCCGACGACGTCGGAGTGGCCGCCCATGTACTTGGTCAGCGAGTGCACGACCACGTCCGCGCCGAGCGCGAGGGGCTGCTGCAGGTAGGGGGACGCGAAGGTGTTGTCCACGACCAGCTTGGCGCCGGCCGTCCGCGCGATGTCGGCGACGACGGCGATGTCCGTGATGCCGAGCAGCGGGTTGGAGGGGGTCTCGACCCAGATGACCTTGGTCTTCGGGGTGATCGCCGCGCGCACCGACGCCGGGTCGGAGGTGTCGGCGACCGACCACTCGACGCCCCAGCGGGAGACGACCTTGGCGAAGAGGCGGAAGGTGCCGCCGTACGCGTCGTTCGGGATGACCACGTGGTCGCCCGGGGAGAGCAGCGTACGCAGCAGGCAGTCCTCGGCGGCGAGCCCGGACGCGAAGGCGAGGCCGCGCCGGCCGCCCTCCAGCGCCGCGAGGTTCTCCTCCAGCGCGGTACGGGTCGGGTTGCCGCTGCGGCTGTACTCGTAGCCGCCGCGCAGTCCGCCGACGCCGTCCTGCTTGTACGTGGACACCTGGTAGATCGGGGGTACGACCGCGCCGGTCAGCGGGTCCGCCGTATTGCCCGCGTGGATGGCGCGGGTCTCGAAGCTCTGGTGCTCGTGGCTGTCGTCGCTCATGAACCCGATGCTATGCCCCGTCCGGCCCCCGCGCGGCCCCGCCTCCGGGGTGCGAACAGGGGTCCGCGAAGGGGGCCGGGGAGGGGCCCGGGGAGGGGTCTGCGGAGGGGCCCGGGCGGAAGACCGATTCGCGTCCTCCTTTGCCTCCTATTGGCCATTCCCGGGGTGGGTCTGGTTCGCTGGGGGGATGGAGATTCTGTGGTTCCTGCTCGCTATGGCGCTGCTCTTGGCCGCCGTCGGACCGATCCTGCGGCGCAGGCGCGGCGGACTGCGCTTGGTCGCGCCCGAGAGCCCGGACGCCGCCGACCCGGCGGACTACGGATTCGCCCTCCAGGAAGAGCTCGACATCAGGGTCCCCGGCCCCGACCAGGACCTCATGGACGCCCTCGATCACGTGCGGCGGACCGGGCAGTGGCAGGCCGCCTCCCAGCTGCTGGCCGGCACCTCCCGGGACGGCGAGGTGCGCTGGCAGCGCGTCCAGGCCTTCGCCGGCTCGGCGGCGCTGGAGCTCTCCCAGGAGCCCGGGGCCGGGGCGCGGTGGCTGAAGGCGTGGCGGCTGGAGGCCCCGAAGGACGCGGGCGGCGCGCAGGTGCACGCCGAGCTGCTGGCGCAGCAGATGTGGCGGCGCCCGGAGGGCATGAGCGAGGCCGACGTACGGATCATCGCGGAGGAGGCCCGGGAGTCCTGCCAGAGGGCCGCGCTGCTCGCCCCGGGCGACCCGGTCCCGTACATCGTCGAGCTGTCCGTGGCCCGCATGCTGCACTACTCGGAGCCCGAGTACGACGCCCTGTGGGCGAAGATCATCGACCGGGCGCCGCAGCACATGGGCGCGCACCTGGCGGCGCTGAACTACTGGTGCGAGAAGTGGCACGGCTCCCGGGAGAAGGCCGACGCCTTCACCCACCACGCGGCGGCCCGCGCCCCGCAGGGCTCCCTGCTGGCGGCGCTGCCGCTGTTCGCGCTCTACGAGCACGTCCCGGACGTCGTCCTGATCCGCAGCTTCCACCAGAGCGCGTCCGTGACCCGGGCGGTGGAGGGCGCGCTGTACGCGGTCCACAGCACGCGTCCCGACGACCCGATGCTGGCGCACGTACGCCACCTGCTCATCCTCTTCCTGGTCGGCGGCGAGCGCTGGGCGGAGGCGATGGACCAGATCCGCCACGTCGACGGCTACGTGGGCGCCCTCCCCTGGTCCGCCGACCCGGACCCGGCGGCCTCGTACGCCGTCTACCGCGCCCTGGCGGTGGCCGGCTACGAAGCCAACGGCGGCTCCCCGGCGACGCTGCCGCACTGACTCCTTCTCGACGCGTCCCTCGCACCGCTGCGCGGGCTTCGGGCCGCTGCGCCGGACTCCGTCCGGCGGGGGGCGCCCCACGGCGCCGCGACCCGGCGGCGACGCGGCGACGCGGCGACGGGAATCCGGACCCGCCGTCCGCCGTTACCGGTAGACCACTAGGAGGGAATCCATGTTCTCGTACCGCCGCACGCCCGAGCTCCCCACCCGCGAGGAAGCCCTGACCGGCCGCGCGGAGCCGCTCTTCGCACTGCCCGCCGTACACACCGTGCTCGGCAACCCCCTCGCGGGCCCGTACCCCGCCCACCTCCAGGTCGCGGACTTCGGCCTCGGCTGTTTCTGGGGCGCCGAGCGCAAGTTCTGGCAGACCCCGGGGGTGTGGACCACCCTGGCCGGCTACCAGGGCGGCTTCACCGAGAACCCGACCTACGAAGAGGTCTGCTCGGGCGGCACCGGCCACACCGAGGTGGTCCGGGTCGTCTTCGACCCCTCCCTGGTCTCCTACGAGGTCCTGCTCAAGCTGTTCTGGGAGTCCCACGACCCCACCCAGGGCTTCCGCCAGGGCGGCGACGTCGGCACCCAGTACCGCTCGGCGGTCTACACCCACTCCCCCGCCGCCCAGGCCACCGCCGAAGCCTCCCGCGAGGCCTACCAGCGCGTCCTGACCGCCTCCGGCCACGGCACCATCACCACGGCCGTCCTCCCGGCGTCGGAACGCCCCTTCTGGCCCGCGGAGGGCTATCACCAGCAATATCTGGACCGCAACCCCGGCGGCTACTGCGGCATCGGCGGCACGGGCGTGAGCTGCCCCATCGGCGTCGCCGGGGCCCCCGGGGAGTGAGCGACACCCCGCTCCCCGACCCCGCGCACGAGCGGCTGACCCGGCTCTGGCAGGCCCACAGGCCTGCCGGGCCGGTGCTGCCGTGGGAACTGAAGACGGTGTACAGGGACCGTTGGGTGCGCTTCCACAGCCTGCCGGAGTCCAAGCGCTACGCGGAGGACGAGGCCGAGTACGCGGTCCTCCTCAACCGGTACAACGCAGTCCTCGACGAACTCTTCGCGGGCTGCGAGGCATACGTGGTGACCACCGACTGGGCCGACCCGTCCGAGCCGACGGCCTACTCGGCGCACCGCACCGCCCTCCATCCGGAGGGCACCATGTGGACCACCCTGGACGACACCGACGACCCGGACCCGGACTTCCACACCCGCTGGTACTACTACGCCGACCGCCGCCCCTGGCGGCGCGGCTGCCTCGACCCGCTGCTCCGCGCCGTCGCCGACGACACGCTGCCGGGCATCTTCGTGACGGACACCGAGTTCACCCGTATCCACCACCCGTACGACGGCGGTGCGGACGTCGTCCTCGCCACCTCCGAGGAACGGGACCGGATGCGCGACCGACACTCCTCCTGGCTGTCCACACACCCCTCGGGGTACTGATCTCCCCCGTCAGTCCCGCCACTTCGGAACCAGCAGATCAGGGTTGAACGGGCGTCGGCCTCCGCCTCCCACTGGCAACACGAGCACCGCGTGCAGTACTTCCCTGATCAGGACGCGCTTCTGCCCGAGTTCGAGCCTGCCCGAGGTCCAGCGCTCACGTACATCGCCCGTCACCTCGGCGGCCCGCTGCCTGCGCAGAACGTGACACGTCCTGTCCGCACGGAGTTCCTTGACACGCGCCTCCATCTTCTGGTTCTCGGGGAAGAACAGTTCATCCGAGACCTGGTCTTCCTGCCATGCCTGGAGAAGATTGCGCTGCTTGGCCATCAGACGGGCCAGCTCTTCCTCCCCTCCCCACCGTTCGTCGGCGCGCGTCGCCCTGGCTGCCCTCTCTTCCAACTTTGCGAGTACGGCCTCCGTAATGAATTCATCAATCTTGGCGCCGTTCCTTCCGGTGCCCCCACATCCGCCCATTTCCTTACTGGGACATTGGTAGAGGTAACCCCCGGAGAGGTCCGCTCGTACGGTCGCCCGAAGGGGCGAATTACAGATCTGCCCGTCCTCGCGAGGCTTTCCGCATCGGAGGATTCCCGTCATCAGGTACGAGGGGGTCCGGTAGTCCGTGACCGACCCGTCAACTTTCATGTTGGGGCCGACGCGGGCCGAGAAGACGGCGTCGATGGCCGCCCACTCCTTGGGGGTGATGACGGCCTCCCAGAGACCCACGACGGGAACGCCGTTGGCATGACGCACCAGCTCACCGTTGTGCTTCCGCCACCCGCACAACCTCGGGTTCCACAACGCGAGTTTGAGGGAACGGCTCGCCCATTCCTTGCCGTTGATCGTGCGGACGCCGGCCTCACGCCACTCGCGGAGGATCGAGTGCAGGGACTTGCCCGCGATCACCTCACGGGCGCCCTTCGCCAGCCACGCCGCTTCCTCGGGCTCCAGCGTCAGCTTGTCGTTCTGCCACCCGAAGGGGCGCTTCCCGCCCACCGGGATACCCAGCTCCGCGCGAGCGCGGTGTGAACGGCGCGCCCGCCGCTGCATCTTGCGCACCTCCATCTTGGAGATGACGACACCGAAGAGCCCCATGGACTCCACGTCCTCGCTATAGAGGTTCTTCGACCCCTTGGCGTCCGCGTAGAGCCGTCCCTCCTCGTACGTGAGCGCATCCACGAACCGCTCGTAGTCGCCTGCGCGGCGCGCTAAGCGGTCGTCCGCGACGACGATGACGCCGCGTACGGGCTGCCCGTCCGGCAAGTGGCCCGACTTGAGCGCCTTCATCATGGCCTCGAAGTCCGGACGCACCACCCCCGCCTTTGCCGCCGACAGGTCGCTGTCGGAGTAACGGTGCACGATCGTCCAGCCGAGACGCGCTGCCGTCTCGCCATTCACCTTGTGCTGGTCCTCGACGCCGTGACCGTCCCCGGCCGTGTCGGCGGAGATACGCGCGTACGACACGACCGGGCTTACCGGTGCCGCTTCGCTCACTTCCCACCCTCCATAACTAAGGGTTACCGAGCATACGCAAAGAGGAGTGGTGCTAACGGCAGTACTTGGACAAGAATCCCGGCGGCGACTGCGGCATCGGCAGCACGGGAGCCCCGGACCCCCGCTGCGTGCGGGGGTCCGGGGCTCCATGTGTTTCAGGGCCGCCGTCAGACCACCGTCACCCGCGCCGACGCCCACGAGGTGTGGTCGAAGGCGGAGTTGGCGTTGGCGTCCTCCACCACCAGGTGGAGGAGGCGGATGCCGCGTACGTCCACGTCGAGCGCCGTCGGGCCCGAGGCGCCGGTCAGGGTGCCCGTCGTGGCGAGGACGCGCCCGTCGCCGCGCACGGTCGCGCGGGTGGCTCCGGACGCCGACTGCTTCTTCGAGAAGTCGTCGATGCCGACCAGGGCCGTGAAGCGGTTCCCGCGGCCGCCCAGGTGGTAGACGATCTCCGACGGGGCGTGCACGCCGAGGCCCTTCGCGTACGTGACCCCGCCGAAGGCGATCGGGGTGCCGTCGCCCGCCGCCTGCTTGCCGTTGGAGCGGTCGATCTCGACCGGGCCCCAGCCGTTGGCCGCCGAGACCCAGGGAAGGTCGCTGAGGTAGCTGTCCTGCGTGGGCGGGGCCGGCAGGGGCGTGTATCGGGTGGGTGCCGTGAAGCCGAGGGAGGACGAGGTGGTGGCCCGCGGAACGAGGAGCACGGGTGCGGGCACCGCCGGGGGCGGGGTCAGCCGCCACGTCGTGGTCAGGGACTCGCCCGGGCCGAGGGAGAGCGCGGTCGTCGCCGTCGTCGCGGTGGCCGTCCAGCCCGCCGGGAGCGGGAGGGTGACGCGGACGTCCGGCCAGGGGCGGGTCGTACCGTTCGCGACGGTCGTGGTGAGCGTCGAGGCGACGGCGTCGACGACCGCCGTCAGGCCCCACGGGCGGCGCACGTACGTATCCGCCCAGGAGGAGCGCAGGAGGGCCGTCAACGCCGAGACCACCGACGGGTTCTTCGCCGCCACGTCGTTCTTCTCGCCGAGGTCCGCCGACAGGTCGTAGAGCTCGAAGTCCCACTTCGAATCCGCCACCGTCCGGTCCCGCGCCGGGGCGAACCGTACGGCCTTCCACCGGTCCTTGCGGATGGCCTCCGCGACCTGCTTCGCCCGGCCGCCGTCCTGGGTGTTGGCCCGGCTGGTGACGCCCTGCTCGTCCCGGTACCAGTACAGGTGGTTGTGGAGGGGAGCCAGGGCGGGGGCGCCGTTCAGGACGGGGGCCGCCGAGAGCCCGTCGATGTCCGAGGGGGCCGGGGCGCCGCCCGCCAGGTCGGCGAGGGTGGGCAGGAGGTCGTAGAGCGGGGTGGGGCGGGCGCTGGTGGTGCCGGGGGCGATCCGGCCCGGGGACCAGGCGACGAGGGGGACGCGGACGCCGCCCTCGTACAGGTTGCGCTTGTAGCCGCGCAGCGGACCGTTGGCGTCGAAGAGGTCCGGGTTCACCCCGCCCTCCTCGTGCGGGCCGTTGTCGGAGGCCACCAGGACGACCGTGCGCTCCGCGATGCCCCGCGCCTTCAGCCGGTCGACGACGGCGCCGACCTGCGCGTCGAGGAGGCTGATCTGCGCCGCGTGCGACTTGTTCGCCTGCGTCCAGGACCGGTCCGCGTAGGCGCTCGCGTCGGGGATCTCGCTCGGGGCATGCGGCAGGTTCGGGGTGAGGAAAAGCAGGAAGGGGGCGGCGCCGGCGGCGTGGGCGTCGATGAAGCCGAGGGCGCGCGCGGCGATCGCGTCGGGGGCGAAGGTGCCCGTCGGGACGGTCTCCTTGGCGTTGCCGTTCCAGAGGTACGCCGGGTAGTACTGGTGGGCGTGGCTGTGGTCGATGTACCCGTAGAACTCCTCGAAGCCCCGCGCGCCCGGGTGGCTCGGCTGGTCCCCGGCCTCCGGTCCGAAGCCCCACTTGCCGAAGAGGCCCGTACGGTAGCCGCGCGCCCGGAGCACCTCCGCGAAGGTGGTGTCGCCGGTGCCGAGGCTGCCCTGGCCGCCGCTGGAGGGGTTGGCCCGGACGGCCGCGTGCCCGGTGTGCAGGCCGGTCAGCAGCGCGGCGCGGGAGGGCGCGCAGACGGCGGCCGCGGAGTAGGCGTCGGTGAACCGGAGCCCTTCGGAGGCGAGCTGGTCGATGCGCGGGGTGCTGATCAGCTTCTGGCCGTACGCGCCCAGGTCGCCGTAGCCCAGATCGTCGGCCAGGATCACCACGAGGTTCGGCGGACCCTCCGCCCCGGCGGCGGCCGCCTGAGCGGGCCGGACGGCCTGCGGGAGGGCCGCGAGGCCGACGGCGGCGGCCGCGGAACCCGCGAGGAAATGGCGGCGGCTGGACATCTCGAACTCCCCTGTGGCTGAAGGCTGCTGGGAAGATCGTCCGCGTGGACGGCCGCCGGGACCATGCACGGAGCATGAAAAGCGTGTGACGGCGGCCCCCGGGGCGATGTGCACCCCGGGGGCCGCGTCAGGCATCGGTGTCAGGCGCCGGCGTCAGACGCCGGTCCGGTCAGGCGACGGTTTCGGACTCCGGTCCGGTCAGATGGTCGAGGTGTCGATGACGAAGCGGTAGCGGACGTCGCCCGACTGGACGCGCTCGTAAGCCTCGTTGACCTCATCGGCACGGATCAGCTCGATGTCCGCACCGAGCCCGTGCTCCGCGCAGAAGTCGAGCATCTCCTGCGTCTCGGCGATCCCGCCGATCATCGAGCCGGCCAGGGTCTTGCGGCCGCCGATGACGGAGAACAGGTTCAGCGAGACCGGCTCCTCCGGGGCGCCGACGTTCACCAGGGCCCCGTCCACCTTGAGCAGGCCCAGGTAGGCGTCGAGGGCGAGTGGCGCGGAGACGGTCGACACGATCAGGTCGAAGCGGCCGGCCAGCTCCTTGAAGGTGGCCTCGTCGCTCGTCGCGTAGAAGTGGTCGGCGCCCAGCTTGAGGCCGTCCTCCTGCTTGCGCAGGGTCTGCGAGAGGACGGTGACCTCGGCGCCGAGCGCGTGGGCGATCTTGACGCCCATGTGGCCGAGGCCGCCGAGACCGACGACCGCGACCTGCTTGCCGGGGCCGGCCTTCCAGTGCTTGAGCGGGGAGTACAGGGTGATGCCGGCGCAGAGCAGCGGGGCGGCGATGTCGAGGGCGAGGCCGTCGGGGATGCGGACGGTGTAGTTCTCGTCGACGACCACGTGCGTGGAGTAACCGCCGTACGTGGGCTCGCCGTTCTTGTCGAGGGAGTTGTACGTGCCGGTCATGCCCTTGGCACAGAACTGCTCCTGCCCGGCGAGGCACTGCTCGCACTCGCGGCAGGAGTCGACGAAGCAGCCGACGCCCACGCGGTCACCGACGGCGAACTTGGTCACTCCGGAGCCGACTTCGGTGACGACACCGGCGATCTCGTGGCCCGGGACCATGGGGTAGATGCCCTCGCCCCAGCCGTCGGTGACCTGGTGGATGTCGGAGTGGCAGATGCCGGCGAACTTGATGTCGATGAGGACGTCGTGCGCGCCGACCGGACGGCGCGGGACGGTGATGCGCTCCAGCGGGGCCTTGGGCGCGGGAGCGGCGTAGGCGGCGACCTGGGTGACGGACACGGTGGGGCTCCTCGGAAACTTCTGTGCGGGACTGCCTGTGTCCACAGCCTGCACTCTCCCGCCCGGGACACCCATCCCCCTGCCCTGCCTAGGTCTGCCAGACCTACCCTTGGCGGGGTCAGGATGAGGCCCCCGGCCTGCGCCCCCGCGCGGGGATACTGGGGTAATGGACCAGCTTGATCAGCGAGCCGAGCTCGGCGAGTTCCTGCGTTCCCGGCGGGCCCGCCTGCGCCCCGAGGACGTGGGCCTGCCCGACTACGGGCGCCACCGCCGCGTCCCCGGCCTGCGCCGCGAGGAGCTGGCGCAGCTGGCCGGGGTGTCGGTGGCGTACTACACCCGGCTGGAGCAGGGCCACGGCCAGAACGTGTCGGCGGAGATCCTCGACGCCATCGCGCGGGCCCTGCGCCTGGACGGTACGGAGCGCGCGCACCTGAGCCACCTGGCCGGCCCCAAGCCGCGCAAGCGCCGCCAGGCCCCGCGCCCCCAGCAGGTCCGGCCGGAGCTGCGGACGCTGCTGGACGCGATGGACGGCGTACCCGCGTACCTGGTCGGGCGGCGCCAGGACGTCATCGGCTGGAACAGGCTGGCCGCGGCGGTCTTCGGCGACTTCGGGAAGCTCCCGGCGCAGGAGCGCAACCTCGTGCGGCTGGTGTTCCTGGACCCGGCGACGGCGGAGCTGTACGCGGACTGGGAATGCCGGGCGTGCGAGGTGGTGAGCAATCTGCGCGTGTACGCCGGGCAGTTCCCCGACGACGAACGGCTGTCCGCGCTGGTCGGTGAACTGTCCGTCAAGAACGAGGAGTTCCGCCGGTTGTGGGCCGCCCACACGGTGGCCGACAACAAGATCCACGGCGTCAAGCGACTGCGCCACCCGCTGGTCGGCGACATCCAGCTCTCCTTCGAGACCCTGGCCCTCCCGGACGACCCGGCGCAGTTCCTCGTCACCTACCACGCGGCCCCGGGCTCCCCCTCGGCCGACGCCCTCAGCCTCCTCGCCTCCTGGTCCGCGTCCCCCGCCACCCCCACCCCCGACCGGGAGTCCGACCGGGACCGGGATCACGCCCCGGGCCCCGTCGGGGAATCCGCTCCGTAGGACACCCGGCACCCCCGGCGCACCGAGCACACCGGGCACACCGGGCACCCCCCGGCCGCCCTCGCCCGGCCTAGAGGTGCAACTGGAAGTACCCGACCGCGCGTTCGCGCCGGTAGCCCAGCGCCGCGTTGACCGCGAGCATCGGGGTGTTGTCGTCCGCCACCGAGGTGGCGATGGTGCGCAGGTCCGGGTGGCGGGTCGCCGCCTCCGCGAGCATGCGGAGCTTGACCGCGCGGCCGAGGCCGTGGCCCCGGTGGGCGGGGACCACCACGGTGTCGTACTGGAGCGCGCGCGGGCCGGCCGGATCGGGGAGGACCAGTTCCGTGTAGGCCGCGACCTCGCCGTCCGGGGTGACGGCGGCGACCGTGGTCAGTTCGCCTCCCCGGTCCAGGATCTTGCGGTGGGCCGCGTGCAGGCGCTCCGCCGTCCAGGTCTGGATCTGCTGGTCCAGCTCCCCCATCGGCGCGTCCTCCATCGCCCCGTGGGCCACGGCCACGGCCTGCGCCCGGTCGTCGGGCACCAGCCCGGGCCAGCAGTGCAGCTCGTAGCCGGGCGGGGTGGACGCGGACCCCGCCCGGGCGGACTGGGCGGCCTCCGCGGCCTTCGTCTCCTGCACCCACCGCGCCTCCCGTACGTCCTGGACGTACCAGGCCATCGACAGGACGTTCTCGAAGCCCACGGACTCGGCGAACGCCTGCCCCGGACCCCCCAGGTCCACCTCCGTCGCCACCGAGGTCCGGCCGTCCGCGAGCAGTTCCTCGCGGGCCCGCTCCCACAGGGCCGATCCCACACCGCGGCGCCGCGCGTCGGGCCGTACGGTCAGCTCGTCCAGGAACGCCGTGTGGTCGTTGGCGCCGTCGGTGAACAGGACCAGGGAGGCGACGGCGTCGTCCGTCGCCCAGTACAGCGAGCGCCCCCGCACCGAGGGCACCCGCAGCGCTCCGGCCACCTCCGTCCGGGAGGGCGGCGGAGTCCCCGGCAGGTCCGCCGTCCGGGCCGCGGCCAGGACGGCCCACCAGTGGTCGACCTCGGTGTCGGTCGGGGGTACGGAGAGCGGGGTGATCGTCATGATCCGGACCCTAAACCGGAGCGCGGCGGGGCGCGGTGGAGCGCCGCGGGCCGCGGTGGAGCGCTCAGACGTTTTCGGTGACGGTCACCTTCCCCCGGCGGATCGTCGCCACCCGCGGGGCCCGCTTCGCGAGCGCGCCGTCGTGGGTGACCATGACGAGGTCAGTCCGTGCTCCTTCCACAGTCCTTCGAGCAGTTCCATGACCTCGTCGCGCATGGACTCGTCGAGGTTGCCGGTCGGTTCGTCGGCCAGCAGCACCTTCGGCCGCTTCACCAGCGCCCGTGCGATGGCCACGCGCTGCTGCTGGCCGCCGGACATCTCCCCGGGCAGGTGGCCCATGCGCTCGCCGAGGCCCACGGAGTCCAGCGCCTCGGCGGCCCGGTCGCGCCGCTCGCGGGCCTTGAGGCCGAGCGGGACGAGGGCCGTCTCGACGTTCTCCTGGGCGGTGAGCGTCGGGATCAGGTTGAAGGACTGGAAGACGAAGCCGATGCTCTCCGCGCGGACCCGGGTGAGGCGGGATTCGGAGACGGTGGCGAGGTCGAGTCCGTCGAGGACGATCTGCCCCGCCGTCGGGCGGTCCAGGGCGCCGAGCATCTGCAGCAGGGAGGACTTGCCGCCGCCGGTGGGTCCCTGGATGACGAGCCGGCCGCCGTCCTCGATGGTCAGGTCGACGCCGGCGAGCGCGTCGATGGATTCCTTGCCGCGCCGGTAGCGCTTGGTGACACCGGTCCGTACCGAGGCCGTAGAGCGACTGGACGACCCGGCCCGTGGGTGCGCCATACCCGCCGAGACGGAGGTGACGACGATGACGAGGGCGATGTCCAAGGTGAGTCCGGAGGCAACGACGAGCGCCGCCCTCCTGTGGCAGCGCAACTCGCGCCGGAGGTAGTTGAATCCTCCCTTCCCTGAGGGGAGGGGATTCCTGCCTCACGCTGCCTGCCAGCCCGACGGACTGACAGGTCTTCCACGATCGACGGCAGCCGGGTTGAGACCAGCCCGGACCAGCATGACGTGGGCGGAGTTCCTGTCCCTGGGGGATACGGCTCCGCACACGTTGCAGGTGTAGGTACGTTCTGAGAGAGGTAGTGCGTGCTTGGTTCTCGCTCCGCACTGCGCGCAATCCATGCTGGTGTGCGCGGGATGAACAAGACGCACGACGCGCCCGTGCTTGCGCGCCATGGCGATCAGCTCACGCTTGGTCGCGCCGATCGCCGCGTCGGCCGCCTTGCGGGCCATAGTCGACTTAGAGAGGAACTTCGGCCGAAAGTCCTCCACCGCCAGGGCGTCATGGTCACGGACCACGGTCTTGGCCCACTTCCGGCCGGTGTCCTGCCGCTGCCGGGCCACCTTCTTGTGGAGTTTCGCCGTCAGCTTCTTCGCCACCCGGTAGCCCCTCGAACCGGGCCTGCCCTTCGCCGGTTTACGGCGGGCCATCATCCGCTGATAACGGGCGAGCCTGACGGCCGCCTTCTTACCGTGCCCGGTGTGCGGGAGATCGTGGGCGTCGCTGGTGGTGGTCGCGATCTCCTTCACACCCCAGTCGATCCCGATCACCAGGCCCGTCTCCGAGAGCGGCTGCACTTCGGCGGGAACGACAAAGGACGCGTACCAATGGCCGAGGCTGTCACGGTAGATCCGCACCGACGACGGGTCCGCCGGGAGATCCCGGGACCACACCACCCTCAGGTTGATGCCGCCTGCAAGGTGCAGGCGGCCACCCTTGATCCGGAATCCGCGACAGGTGTAGTTCAGGCTCGGATCGGCATGGGCCTTCTTCTTGTACCTGGGCATCCCCGCCCGCTGCCGCATCGGCAACCGGGCTTTGACGTCCTTCAAAGCCTTGGCACGGGACTTCCCGAAGTCCCGAATCAGCTGCTGCTGCGGAACGCTGCTGCCCTCACCCAACCAGGTATTGCGGCTACGGGCTTCGGTCAGCATCGTGTCCAGCCGGGCCGGCCCGCACTTCTCATTCTCGGCATGGGCCTTCTTCGACCGGGCACAGCATTCGTTCCAGATCCACCGGCACCGGCCCCACTCACCCAACAACTTGGCGAGCGCGGTCGACGACACACGAAGCCGGTAGGTGAACCGGGCATAACCGGCACCATCCGCAGCGGCCGTTGTCGTCATGAAGCGACCGTAGCGCCGCACCCTTTGCGTCCATGCTCAAGTTCTCCGACGATCCCACGAACGAGTGACCGATCGCGCACGTACCGACCGGCAGCCCTCAACTCCGAGATCCCACACTCGCTGGAGTCCGCCTCCTGATCGCCGGATAGCCGAAGGATAAGAGTCGGATGGCGATCGGGAGCGGGAACGCGGACGGCGGGGAGCCCCCTGGCCGGGGCTCCCCGCCGTCCGTCTGTGCTTCGTCGGGGTGCAGCTGTGGTGCCGGGGGATCAGGCGGCCGAGCCGGCCTTCCACTCCGCCCAGCCCATGTTCCAGCCGTTGAGGCCGTTGTCCGGCTTGATGGTCTTGTCCGGGGAGTTGACGACCGTGACGACGTCTCCGATGAGGGAGTTGTCGTAGAACCAGGCCGCGGGCTGGTTCGGGTCGTTGGCGCCCTTGGCGTCGTTCAGGCCGACACAGCCGTGGCTGGTGTTGGCGCTGCCGAAGACCGAGTCCGGTCCCCAGTAGTTGCCGTGGACGAAGGTGCCGGAGGTCGACAGGCGCATCGCGTGCGGCACGTCCTTGATGTCGTACTCGCCCTTGCCGTCGTCGTCCGTGAAGCCGACGGTGGCGCCGTTCATCCGGGTCTCCTTGAACTTCTCGGAGATCACCATCTGACCGTTGTAGGTCGGGTTCTCCGGGGAGCCCGCCGAGATCGGGATGGTCTTCAGGACCGCGCCGTCCCGGGTGACCGTCATCTTCTTCGTCTTCGCGTCGACCGTGGAGACCTGGCTCCGGCCGATCTTGAAGGTGACGGTCTTGCTCTGCACGCCCTGGATGCCCGGGCCGCCCTGGACCCCGTCCAGCGCCAGCTTCAGGGTGACGGTGGAACCGGCCTGCCAGTACTTCTCCGGGCGGAAGTCCAGCCGCTGCGTGCTGAACCAGTGGCCCACGACCTCCTGGCCGCTGCTGGAGGTGACGGTGATGCCCGCCTGGACGGCCTTCTTGTCCTTGATCGACTTGTCGAAGGTGATGGAGACCGGCATGCCCACGCCGACGGTCTGGCCCGCGTCCGGGATGAAGGAGCCCACGAAGCTGTTCTGCGGGGAGACGGTGGTGAAGGAGGCGTTCTCGTGCGCCTCGCGGCCCGCCTCGTCCTTCGCGGTCG
The DNA here is from genome assembly GCF_026343255.1 of Streptomyces sp. NBC_00086. Lineage (NCBI taxonomy): Bacteria > Bacillati > Actinomycetota > Actinomycetes > Kitasatosporales > Streptomycetaceae > Streptomyces > Streptomyces sp. NBC_00086. The sequence continues at coordinate 3,041,108 of NZ_JAPELZ010000001.1, forward strand.
CCGACAGCGCGTACTTCGTCGAGCGCTTCAGCGCTCCGTCCGGCTTCCAGCTCTTGCCGTCGGCGGCTATCTTGCCCGGCACCGCCGTGCCCTCGGAGCTCTTCAGCTCGACCTCGGTGAGCGTGCCTTCACTGACGGCCACGTTGGCCGAGTCGTTCAGGCCGATGTTGGTGGCGCCGTCCTTGGGCGTGATGGCTATCTTGGCCTTGGAGGCGTCCTTGGCCGCAGCCGCGTCCACGTCCGCCTGGGACTTGGCCGATGCCTCCCCGCTGGCCTGCGGCTTCTTCGCGTCACCGTCGTCGCCGCCGCATCCCGCGAGCACCAGTACGCCGCCGAGTACGGCGGATATGGCCACCAGGGACCTTCTCCGCCGCTTGCTGTCCGTCCTCACACGCCACTCCATCGTTGCCGGAACCCCGAATTCCCCGGGCAGGGGGCATGACCCCCCTGCCTCGTCCTGACAACGCATTACACCCCGAGGTGTTGCCACATTCCGTTCGAATGTGGTCAACCCCACCGTCAGGCGTTGTCAGTCTCTTCTTCGAGCTCCCCATCTTCCTCGTCGAGGTCCCACTCCATGGACTCGGGGTCGTATTCCACGGGCTCGCTGCTCCAGGAGGCCTGCGCGAGCTCCACGCCGGGGATGCCCGCGACCAGGTCAGTGGGGTCCACCAGGTAGGCCAGAGCCTCCGACTCGTCCTCCCGGACGGCCGCCTCGGCGTGGCCGCGCTCCTCGTCCGGCATGAACTCGTCGGCCTTGATGTGCGCGAGGGCGGCTCCGGTGAGCGCGTCGACGTCCGGCACTTCAAGTACCAAATCCACCCGAAGGCGTACGTATCGTGAGGTCTCAGAAGGGTTCATACGACGGAGAGTAATCCCGTGGCAGCCCCGGCTTTCCCACGACCCGCCCCTTTCCGTAGCATCACCGCACGGGGCCAATTCGCTGCTGCCACAAGGGGGATCGCACCGTGTCCGCACGCCGATCAACACTCACCGCTCTCGGAGCGACCACCCTCCTCGCCGCCCTGTGGTTCGTCCCCTCGGCGGGCGCCGCACCCGAGCACGCGAAGGGCGCCTCCGGCGCGCCCACCGCCGCGAACACCCGGGTCCAGGCCGCCTCGGCGCCCGCGCCCGCCCTCGCGCTCGCCGACACCGGCGGCGTGGACACCACGCCCTACCTGCTCGGCGGCACGCTCTTCCTGGGCGCCGGGGCCGGCTTCGTGGCCTTCTCCGTACGCCGCTCGCGCACGGTGTAAGGACCGCAGGACACACGAAAGGGGTGCGGCCCCGGGGATGTCCCCGGGGCCGCACCCCTTCCGCACGCTCGAACCACTTCCCTCAGGCGAGGGGGCCGGTGACGGCCTCGACGGCGTCCACGAGTGCACCCGAACGGACGAAGGCGTCCGCGGCGGCCAGGTCGGGCGCGAGGAAGCGGTCCGGCCCGGGACCCTCCACGCCCGCCGCACGCACCGCCGCGATGGCGGCCCGGCTGGCCGGCGCCGGGGTGAGCCCGTGGCGCAGCTCGATGGCGCGGGTGGCCGCGTACAGCTCGATCGCGACGATCCGGGTGAGGTTGTCGACGGCGGTACGGAGCTTGCGCGCGGCCGACCAGCCCATCGAGACGTGGTCCTCCTGCATGGCGGAGGAGGGGATCGAGTCGGCGGAGGCGGGAACCGCGAGCCGCTTCATCTCACTCACGAGTGCGGCCTGCGTGTACTGGGCGATCATGAGCCCGGAGTCCACGCCTGCGTCGTCCGCGAGGAACGGCGGCAGGCCGTGGCTGCGGTTCTTGTCGAGCAGCCGGTCGGTGCGCCGCTCGGCGATGGACCCGAGGTCGGCGGCCGCGATGGCGAGGAAGTCCAGGACGTACGCGACCGGGGCGCCGTGGAAGTTCCCGTTGGACTCCACGCGCCCGTCAGGCAGCACGACCGGGTTGTCGACGGCGGAGGCCAGCTCGCGGGAGGCGACGAGGGCGGCGTGCGCCATGGTGTCGCGGCCCGCGCCGGCGACCTGCGGGGCGCAGCGCACGGAGTAGGCGTCCTGGACGCGCGGGGCGGACTCCTCCTGGAAGTGCCCGGTGAGCCCGGAGCCCTTCAGGACGGCGGCCATGTTCGCGGCGGAGGCACCCTGGCCGGGGTGCGGGCGGATGGCGTGCAGCTCGGGCTGGAGCACCTTCTCGGTGCCGAGCAGCGCCTCCAGCGTCAGCGCGGCGGTGATGTCGGCGGAGGTGTACAGCTTGCCGAGGTCGGCGAGGGCCATGACCAGCATGCCGAGCATGCCGTCGGTGCCGTTGAGGAGGGCGAGGCCCTCCTTCTCGCGGAGCTCGACGGGGGCGATCCCGGCCTCGGCGAGCAGCTCCCCGGCGGGCCGCACGGTCCCGTCGGGACCCTCCGCGTCCCCCTCGCCCATCAGCGCGAGCGCGCAGTGCGAGAGCGGGGCGAGGTCTCCCGAGCAGCCCAGCGAGCCGTACTCGTGCACGACGGGGGTGATCCCGGCGTTGAGCACGTCGGCCATCGTCTGCGCGACGGACGGCCGGACGCCGGTGTGCCCGGAGGCGACGGTCTTCAGCCGCAGGAACATCAGCGCACGCACGACCTCGCGCTCGACGCGCGGGCCCATGCCGGCGGCGTGCGAGCGGACGATGTTGCGCTGGAGCTGCGCGCGCAGCTCGGGGCTGATGTGCCGGGAGGCGAGCGCCCCGAACCCGGTGGACACCCCGTAGACGGGCTCGGGCTTCGCGGCGAGCGCTTCCACGATCTCCCGGGCCCGCCCGAGCGCGGCGACGGCCTCGCCGGAAAGCTCGACGCGGGCGTTGCCGCGGGCGACCGCGATCACGTCTTCGGCGGTGGTCCCGGACGTTCCCACCACGACAGTGTGCATATCCATATTCAGCACCCTACGGACTGAATCCCTTCATGTCACTCCTTCTTGACGCGGAGCTCTTCGCCCCGCGCAGCGGCAAGGGTCGCTGCGCGGACTCCGCCCCGCGCAGCGGCCCGCCTGCGGCCAGGGGGGCACGCACAAAGGCCGGGCCGAGGGGCACGCACCGCACCCGCCACCGGAGCAGGGCAGGGCAGGGCAGGCGGGGCCGGGCATCGACCACCCGGCAGGGCAGGAGCAGAGGCGTCGGCCGGCCGCCCAGGCCGGGCCTAGGCCCGCCCCCGGAAGCGCCGCCGCTCCCCCGGCCCCCCGGGCTCCGCGTCGGCGAGCCGGACCACCGCGGTGTCCCGCCCCGCCACCACCGGCTTCGCCGACCGCGCCGCCTTCGCCTTGTACTGCGCCGCGTCCGCCAGCCGGAACAACCGCCGGGAGGATTTCACCGGCCCGATCGGGTCCCCCGTGGAGGCGACCCCGCAGGCGACCCCCTCCCCCAGCTCCAGCTCGGCGGCCCGCAGGCACACCTCCTCGGTGACCCGTACCACCTCGTCCGCCGAAGGCCCCACGCTGACCAGGCAGAACTCGTCCCCACCCAGCCGCGCGACCAGCGCGCCCGGCAGCATCGCCCCGCACAGACTGAGCACGGAGCCGAACCGTTCCAGCAGCCGGTCGCCCATCGCGTGGCCCAGGGTGTCGTTGACCTTCTTCAGGCCGTTCAGGTCGCAGACGACCAGACTCACCACCACATCGGCCCCACCCCTGCGGTGCTCCTCCAGGGCCTCGTCGAGCCGCATGTCCACGGCCCGCCGGTTGGCCAGCCCGGTCAGGGGGTCGGTGAAGGCGAGCCGCCGGGCCTCCTCCAGCCGGTCGCTCTGCGCCAGCCCGGCCGCGATCACCGCCGCGAGCACTTCTCCGAACTCCGCGTCGTCCTCGTCGAAGTCCGCCATGCCCTCGTCGCGGGCCACGTACAGCTCGCCCCAGGCCCGCCCGCTCAGCACGATCGGGGCGACCACGCACGTGCCGCGCCCGCGCCGCCGCAGCGCCTCGCCGCGGCGTCCCGGCCGGTCCCCGACCGCGCTGTCCACCCAGGCGTGGGGGCCTCCCCCACCGACCCAGCGCTCGTGCAGGAACTCCGTGATCTCGGGGAAATCGTGCACGGGGTACGACTCGTCCTCGGGGAACTCCTCCTCCCCGTCCCGGCGCTCCCCCTCGTTCACGAGCACCCGCAGGCGCCCCCGCTCCCGCTCCCACGCGGAGATCGCGGCGAACGATCCGTCCATCGCCAGCCTCGCCCCGCGCGCGGCGGCCCGCACACTGTCCCGCGGCGCGCACGCGGCCGCCATGGCCTGCGCGAGGCCCACAACGGCTCGAAGCCGCCCGTCAACACCCATCACCCCAGGTTAGGGAGTTTTGTCCGATTTAGTGACAATTGGCGCGACATTCGGTGGTACCAAGATCACGCCGGGTCACGATCGGCCTCACACCCCGGGCCACTCCGGCTTCCGCTTCTCGTTGAACGCCGCCACGCCCTCCGCCCGGTCGCCCGAGAAGGCCACCGTCCGCCACGCCGCGTCCTCGATCTCCAGCCCGGCCGTCAGGTCCATGCCGTGCCCGAGCCGCAGCGCCCGCTTCGCGGCCCGCAGCCCGACCGGGGAGTTCGCCGCCATCGCCGCCGCCATCGCCAGGGCGGCCTCGCGGTCCGACCCCGCCGGCACCACCGAGTCCACCAGGCCCAGATCCAGCGCCTCCGCCGCCTCCACCCGCCGCGCGGTGAAGATCAGCTCCGCGGCCCGCGCCGCACCCACCCGCCTCGGCAGCAGCTGCGTACCGCCGCCGCCCGGGATCACCCCCACGGACACCTCGGGCAGCCCGACGACGGCCGTCTCGTCGGCCACGATGACATCGCAGGCGAGGGCCAGCTCGAAGCCGCCGCCCAGTGCGAACCCGTGCACCGCCGCGATCACCGGCATCGGAAGCTCCAGCACGCCCCCGTAGGCACCCCGCGTGGTCGGCCGCTGCCGCAGCAGCTCGGCGTCCGAGAAGGAGTTCCGCTCCTTGAGGTCCGCACCCACGCAGAACGCCCTCTCGGCGGTCGAGGAGAGCACGACGACCCGTACCGAAGCATCCGCGGCCAGCTCCGCACACGCGGCGCCGATCCCCCGCGCCATCTCGGTCGACACGGCATTCATCGCCTTGGGCCGATCCAGAACCAGCTCGGCGACGCCACCCTCATGTCGGTGCACAACCACGAATTCGGACACAGGGCGACCCTCCCGGTTAACGAACGTTATCCCGGGATCTTAGGGCTCCGCCGCGTCAGCGACCAGGGCTCCACCACACCGAGGCCGCGCACCGGGCGCTGGAACATCGGCTGGAGTGCGAAGCGGTAGGCGCCGCCGCCCTCCTCGTTCTCCGCTTCCTTCTCCGAGACCGGCGCCGCGCCCGTGCGGCCCAGTTCCTCGGCCATCGCGCCGTCCACCAGGACCGCGTCCTTCGGCGCTATCGACGTCAGCCGCGAGGCCAGGTTCACCGTGGTCCCGAAGACGTCGCCCATCCGGGTGGTCACCGTCCCGAAGGCGATGCCCACGCGCAGCTCCGGCATCTGCGGATCCGCTTCCATCGTCTCGATCAGCCGCAGCGCGATCTCCGCCGCCGTCGCCGCGTCGTCGGCGCAGTACAGCACCTCGTCGCCCAGCGTCTTGATCAGCCGGCCGCCGTGCGCCGCCACCAGGTCCGCCGAGGTCGTCTCGAAGGACTCGACCAGCTCGCCGAGCTCCTCCTCCTCCAGCCGCCGGGTCAGGCGCGTGAAGCCCACCAGGTCGGCGAAGCCCACCGCGAGGCGCCGGTCGACCATCTCCTCGTCGTCCGCCACCTGCACGACCCGCCCGGTCGCGGCCGCGAGCTGGCGCCGCCACACGTAGACGAGGAACTCCTCCAGCTCCGGCAGCAGCAGCTCGACCAGCGGGTACGTGACCTCCGTACGGGTCATCCCCGGCTCCGGCGGCTCCGTCAGGCCCTCCAGGAAGGAGTCGATCTGCCACTCCGCGAGGCGGGCCGTGGTCTGCCCGGTGGACCGCGCCACCTGGACCGCCATCGGCTCGCTCAGCAGCCCCGCCTCGACGAGGCCGGCGAGCCGGCGCAGCGCCAGTACGTCGGCCTCCGTCAGGGCCTTGGCCTGGCCGATGTCCGCGAAGCCCATGGCCCGCCAGAAGCGGGAGGCGAGCTCCATCGAGACCCCGGCGCTACGGGCCGCCTGGAAGGGGGTGTACCGGCGCTCGGCGCCCAGGATCAGCTGTTCCAGGCGGATGGCGAGCGGGTCGGCCGTCGGCTGCGCCGTGTGGTCGACCTCGTGGTGGGGAGTGTGCTGCTCGCGCCCGATCGGGGTGGCGTGGACCCCGGAACCGCCCGAGCCTGCCGAGCCGCCGGAGCCGCCCGCACCGCCCGTCGCCGTTCCAGGGGCGGGCGCGCTGGACTGAGGGTCGTCGACGGTCAAGGGCCGCCTCCTGTCCATTGCCGTGCGCACTGCCGAACCGGGTGATCACCGGGAGGACCGGGATCGCCTAAACCATACGGCAGGTGTGCCGTAGCTCACTCCCCTACTCCGTGACCCGGGGCGGTCCCCGCGCGGGCTACCGCACGGACCGCAGATGGACGACGTCCCCTGCCCCCACGGCCTCGTGCTTGTCCTCGGCCGTCCGTACGACGAGCCGTCCGTCGGTGTCCACCGCTTCGGCCGTCCCGGTGAGGGTGCGCCCGCCCGGCAGCTCGGCCCGCACGTGCTTGCCGAGGGTCGCGCACCCCGCCGCGTACGTCTCCTGCAGACCGCTGGCCGCCGGGTCGCCGCCGGCCGCGCGCCAGTTCCCGTACCACTGCTCCAGGGAGCGCAGTACGGCCCTGAGCAGCGGGTCCCTGTCGGTGACGGTGGCCTTGGCCAGGAACAGCGACCCGGCGGTGTCCACCGGCAGCTCGGCGTCGGTCAGCGTCACGTTGAGCCCGATCCCGACGACGACCCCGTCGCCCACGCGCTCGGCCAGGATCCCGCCGGTCTTGCGCTCCTCCCCGTCCACGGTGACCAGCAGGTCGTTGGGCCACTTGAGGGCGGTGTCCACGCCGGCGGCGCGCGAGAGCCCGGTGGCGGCGGCCACCCCGGCCAGCAGCGTCAGCCAGCCCCACCGCTCCTGCGGCACCGAGGGCCCGGGCTTCAGGAGTACGGAGAAGAACAGTCCTGACCGCGCGGGCGCGACCCAGCTCCGGTCGAGCCTGCCCCGCCCGGCGGTCTGCTCCTCGGCGACGAGCACGGCCCCCTCGGGCAGCTTCGCGGCCCGCGCGGCGAGATCGCTGTTGGTGGACCCGGTGGACCCCACCACCTCCAGCGAGCTCCACAGCCCCTCGCCGGTCACGAGGGCCCGCTGCAGCGCGGCAACGTTCAAGGGCGGCCGGTCCAGACTCGACCAACGGCCCGCCGCACCTGCTGAAGCATCTGATGACATGATCGGATCCTTATGTCGCTATGTCGCTGTATGTGACCCTCTGACCCGAGATTGCATACGGATCGTGATCGACCCTAGCGTCCGGGCTGTGGGGGATTCTCCGGTAAAGAGGGCGTTCAGGTTTCGTTTCTACCCTGATGACGCGCAGGCGACAGAGCTGTCAAAGACATTCGGGTGCACGCGGAAGGTGTACAACCTCGCACTGGCCGCCCGTAACGACGCCTGGGCCCGCCGGGAACGCATGAACTACGGCCAGACCTCGGCCCTGCTCACCGCCTGGAAGCAGTCCGATGAACTCTTCTACCTGACCGAGGTCTCCTGCGTACCGCTTCAACAAGCGCTGCGGCACCTACAGAGCGCCTTCACCGCGTTCTGGGGACGCCGGTCCGGATACCCACGCTTCAAAGCCAAACGAAGGCACCGGGCAAGCGCCGAGTACACCCGCTCCGCGTTCCGCTACCGGAACGGGGAGCTCACCCTCGCCAAGATGTCGAGCCCCCTGCCCATCGTCTGGTCGCGCCGCCTTCCGGAAGGCACGGAGCCGACCACGGTGACCGTGTCCCGGGACTCGGCCGGCCGCTGGTTCGCCTCCCTGCTCTGCGAGGACATCCCGGCCCCCATGCCCGCCACCACCGCCGCGGTCGGGATCGATGCCGGCCTGACGGCCCTGGTCGCGCTCTCCACCGGCGAGAAGCTCTCCAACCCAAGGCACGAGCGCGGCGACCGGGAGCGGCTAGCCCGCGCACAACGGGCACTGTCGCGAAAGGAGAAGGGCAGCAGCAATCGGGCCAAGGCCCGCATCCGCGTAGCCCGCATCCACGCCCGGATCGCGGACCGCCGCAAGGATCACCTGCACAAACTGACGACTCGACTCGTGCGCGAAAACCAAACGCTCGTAATCGAGGATCTCGCCGTCCGCAACATGCTCAAGAACAACAAGCTCGCCCGCGTCATCTCGGACGCGGCCTGGCGCGAGCTGCGGAGGATGCTGGAGTACAAAGCGGCCTGGTACGGACGCGAGCTGGTCGTCGTGGATCGGTGGTTCCCCAGCTCGAAGCTGTGCTCAGCCTGCGGCGTCATCGCTACCGCGATGCCGTTGAACGTCCGCACGTGGACCTGTGAGGGTTGCGGTGTCGTTCACGACAGGGACGGCAACGCAGCCGCCAATCTCCTGGCCGCCGGGTCGGCGGTGTCTGCCTGTCGAGCGGACGGAAGACCTCCCCGGGGACCCTCCCGGCAGGCGGTCCGCAGTGAAGCAGGAATCCCGCCCGCGAGGGTCGGGACGAGGCCCCCTAAGGGGGACGGCGAGGCCAAGCAACCCAGATTAGGTGTGTCAAACGCCGCACCGCCGAGCGCCATGCCCGCCGATACGCTACGCACCGGTAGCTAGTAAAAACCAAGTACGTCACCAGGCAGTTGACACCACGCAGGGAGCCGCGACCCCGATGTCACAACCGTCAGAGCCGATCGACATGCACACCACCGCGGGGAAGATCGCGGATCTGCAGCGCCGCATCGAGGAAGCCACGCACGCCGGGTCCGGGCGGGCGGTGGAGAAGCAGCACGCCAAGGGCAAGCTGACGGCGCGTGAGCGAGTGGCCCTGCTGCTGGACGAGGGGTCCTTCGTCGAGCTGGACGAGTTCGCCCGGCACCGTTCGACGAACTTCGGGCTGGAGAAGACCCGGCCGTACGGCGACGGCGTCGTCACCGGCTACGGCACCGTCGACGGGCGGCCCGTCGCCCTGTTCTCGCAGGACTTCACCGTCTTCGGCGGGGCGCTGGGCGAGGTCTACGGCCAGAAGATCATGAAGGTGATGGACTTCGCGCTGAAGACCGGCTGCCCGCTGATCGGGATCAACGACTCCGGTGGCGCCCGCATCCAGGAGGGCGTCAGCGCCCTCGGCATGTACGGCGAGATCTTCCGCCGCAACGTCCACGCCTCCGGGGTGATCCCGCAGATCAGCCTGGTCGTCGGCCCGTGTGCCGGCGGGGCCGTGTACTCCCCGGCCATCACCGACTTCACGGTCATGGTCGACCAGACCTCGCACATGTTCATCACCGGCCCGGACGTCATCAAGACCGTCACCGGCGAGGACGTCGGCTTCGAGGAGCTGGGCGGGGCGCGTACGCACAACAGCACGTCCGGCGTCGCGCACCACATGGCGGGTGACGAGAAGGACGCCATCGAGTACGTCAAGTCGCTGCTCTCCTACCTCCCGTCGAACAACCTCTCGGAGCCCCCGGCCTTCCCCGAGGAAGCCGACACCGAGGTCACCGAGACCGACCGCGAGCTCGACGTGCTGATCCCGGACAGCGCGAACCAGCCGTACGACATGCACAAGGTGATCGAGCACGTGCTCGACGACGCGGAGTTCCTGGAGACCCAGTCGCTCTTCGCGCCGAACATCCTCACCGGCTTCGGCCGCGTCGAGGGGCACCCGGTCGGGGTCGTCGCCAACCAGCCGATGCAGTTCGCCGGCTGCCTGGACATCGACGCCTCCGAGAAGGCGGCCCGCTTCGTCCGGACCTGCGACGCGTTCAACATCCCGGTGCTGACCTTCGTCGACGTGCCGGGCTTCCTGCCGGGCACCGACCAGGAGTACAACGGAATCATCAGGCGCGGCGCCAAGCTGATCTACGCCTACGCCGAGGCGACCGTCCCCCTGATCACCGTCATCACCCGCAAGGCCTTCGGCGGCGCCTACGACGTGATGGGCTCCAAGCACCTGGGCGCCGACCTCAACCTCGCCTGGCCGACCGCGCAGATCGCCGTCATGGGCGCGCAGGGAGCGGTCAACATCCTGCACCGCCGGGCCATCGCCGAGGCCGAGGAGGCCGGCACCGCCGAGGAGACCAGGGCGCGGCTCATCACCGAGTACGAGGACGCGCTGCTGAACCCGTACACGGCCGCCGAGCGCGGGTACATCGACGCGGTGACCATGCCGTCCGAGACCCGGGCGCACGTGGTGAAGGGACTGCGGCAGCTGCGCACCAAGCGGGAGTCCCTGCCCCCGAAGAAGCACGGCAACATCCCGCTCTAGCAGGCACGAGGAGCTCATAGTGGTGATCAAGGTCGTCAAGGGGAACCCGACCCCCGAGGAGCTGGCCGCCGCACTGGCGGTGGTCCGAGCGCGCGCGGCGGCCCTCGCGTCGGAGCCGTCGGGCGCGGAGCGGGTGAGCGACGCGTGGTCGGCGCCGGGCCGGGTGGCCCGCCGCACCCTGCCGCACCCCGGGCCGGGCGCGTGGGGCCGTACGTACTGGCCCTCTTAGCCGGGCACGTTCCCGCGCAGCCGGGCACAAGTGAAGATGGCGTGAACTGCCCGTGGCGCCTGAGTACCCGTACTCAGGCGCCACGGGCGTGCTCCGGGACAGGATCGGGGCATGCTCTGGTCAGACCCGAAGAACGAGCCGCCCAAAGACATGCGCGACGCCGAGGCGATGGTCCGGCGGATGACGGTGATCGTCGTCATCGCGATGGTCGTCGTGGTGTACGTGCTGGGCGTGGGCGGTTTCTGAAGCCTGCCCTCGAAGCACCGCGGCCCGTACCCCCGGGCCGCCCCTACGATGGCGGGCATGACTGCTGCCCCCCGCCACGCCCTCGTCCTCGCCTCCGCTTCGCCCGCCCGGCTGAACCTGCTGCGGCAGGCCGGGCTCGCCCCGCACGTGATCGTGAGCGGCTTCGACGAGGACGCCCTGACCGCCGACTCCCCCGCCGAGCTGGCGCTCGCGCTGGCCGAGGCGAAGGCCGCCGTCGTGGCGGCCCTGGACGAGGCCGCGGGGGCCCTGGTGATCGGCTGCGACTCCGTGCTGGAGCTGGACGGCGAGGCGCTGGGCAAGCCGGCGGACGCCGAGGAGGCCACGGCCCGCTGGAAGTCGATGCGCGGGCGCGCCGGGGTGCTGCGCACCGGGCACTGCGTGATCGACACGGCGAGCGGCGCGAAGGTTTCGGCCACGGCGTCGACGACGGTCCGCTTCGGCGAGCCGACGGACGCCGAGGTGGCGGCGTACGTGGCGAGCGGGGAACCGCTGCACGTGGCGGGGGCGTTCACCCTGGACGGGCTGTCGGCCCCGTTCATCGAGGGAATCGACGGGGATCACGGCAATGTGATCGGGATCTCCATGCCGCTGCTGCGCTCGCTGCTGGCCGAACTGGGCTTTTCGATCACGGACTTGTGGGCCTGACGTCCCCGGGCTTGCCGAAGTCGCCGAAGTCGGCGAGCGGGTGGCCCGGCGGCGCGTCCCGGATCTCGGGCCGCTCGTCCGGGGCGTCCGGGCCCGCGAAGCCGTCCAGGGGGCCGCTGGAGCCCTCCGCGGGGCCGCCCGCGCCGTCTGCGGCCCCGCCCGCGCCCTTGGCCGCGTAGAGCGTCAGGCTCAGCACCAGCAGGCAGAGGATCAGCATCATCACCGCGAAGGCGCCCCAGCCCACCAGGCCGACGACGAGGGCGCCGAGCAGTCCGTGGGTGACGGCGGCGCTGACGAGCAGCACGCGCGCGAAGCCGCTCAGGGCCCGGTCGCGGACCGCGGCGATGACGAGGAACACCGCGCAGGCCAGCAGGAACACGGCCATGCCGGCACCGAGCGCATAAGTTGCCTTGGACATGACATCCGGATCGCCGCCCGCGATGGACATGGACTGGTTCTCGGTGGTCCGTCCCAGGACGAGGTGGACGAAGCCGAGCACCGCCGCCTCCACGACGAGAACGACCGCGGTCGCTCCGGCCACGGATCTCCGCAGCACCACTCCACCCACACCGCTCACACCAGCCACGACGCCCCCACCCCGCATACACAAGCCCGTTCGACGCCTGGAGGCTACTAACGGGTAAACCTTCGGACAAGGGGCCCGGACCGCTTCGTTACGGTCGGGCTGCCGTACGGCGTCGGCCCGGTGCCGACGCCGCGCCCGCGCAAGGAATGCATGGGCCGTTCGTAGGGATTCGACAAAGAATCACCCCGGGCGGCTGACCCGGCGAACAGAGACCCCGGACACACGGCAGGGTTACTGTGCAGTCGGGGATCCCCCTGACATGGGGCGCCACAAGGCTTTTATCGACCCGGGGTCGACTCGGATAACAGTCCGTGTGGGCAAGGTCACCACCGGGGAAGGGTCGAAAGGCCGTGTGGGCTGTCCCTAAACTCAGCTTGTTTCAAGGAGGGAGCCATCGTGCGCAAGGTGCTCATCGCCAACCGTGGCGAAATCGCAGTCCGCGTTGCTCGGGCCTGCCGGGATGCCGGGATCGCGAGCGTAGCCGTCTACGCCGACCCGGACCGGGACGCTCTGCACGTCCGCGCGGCCGACGAAGCTTTCGCGTTGGGCGGTGACACCCCGGCCGCCAGCTACTTGGACATCTCCAAGATCCTGCAGGCCGCAGCCGACTCCGGTGCGGACGCCATCCATCCCGGATACGGCTTCCTTTCCGAGAACGCCGAATTCGCGCAGGCCGTCATCGACGCGGGCCTGATCTGGATCGGCCCGCCGCCGCAGGCGATCCGCGACCTCGGTGACAAGGTCGCCGCCCGCCACATCGCGCTGCGCGCCGGCGCCCCGCTGGTGGCCGGCACCCCGGACCCGGTCTCCGGGTCGGACGAGGTCGTCGCGTTCGCCAAGGAGCACGGCCTGCCGATCGCGATCAAGGCCGCCTTCGGCGGTGGCGGTCGCGGTCTGAAGGTCGCCCGGAACATCGAGGAGATCCCGGAGCTCTACGACTCCGCCGTGCGCGAGGCCGTCGCCGCCTTCGGCCGCGGCGAGTGCTTCGTCGAGCAGTACCTCGACAAGCCCCGCCACGTGGAGACCCAGTGCCTGGCCGACTCCCACGGCAACGTGGTCGTCGTCTCGACCCGTGACTGCTCGCTGCAGCGCCGCCACCAGAAGCTGGTGGAGGAGGCCCCGGCGCCGTTCCTGACCGAGGCCCAGAACGCCGAGCTGTACGCGGCGTCGAAGGCGATCCTGAAGGAAGCCGGCTACGTCGGCGCCGGCACCGTCGAGTTCCTCGTCTCCGCCGACGGCCTGATCTCCTTCCTGGAGGTCAACACCCGCCTGCAGGTCGAGCACCCGGTCACCGAAGAGGTCACCGGCATCGACCTGGTGCGCGAGATGTTCCGCATCGCCGACGGCGAAGAGCTCGGCTACGGCGACCCCGTCCTGCGCGGTCACTCCTTCGAGTTCCGCATCAACGGCGAAGACCCGGGCCGCGGCTTCCTCCCGGCACCGGGCACCGTCACCAAGTTCGCCCCGCCGACCGGTCCGGGCGTCCGCCTGGACGCGGGCGTCGAGTCCGGCTCGGTCATCGGCCCCGCCTGGGACTCCCTGCTCGCCAAGCTCATCGTCACGGGCGCCACCCGCGAGCAGGCCCTGCAGCGGGCGGCCCGCGCGCTGGCCGAGTTCGAGGTGGAGGGCATGGCCACGGCCATCCCGTTCCACCGTGCGGTCGTCGTCGACCCCGCCTTCACCGCGGACCCGTTCACGATCCACACCCGCTGGATCGAGACCGAGTTCGTCAACGAGATCCCCGCGTTCGTGGTCCCCGCCGCGGACGACACCGAGGACGAGCCCGGCCGCGAGACGGTGGTCGTCGAGGTCGGCGGCAAGCGCCTGGAGGTCTCCCTCCCGTCCTCGCTGGGCATGACCCTGGCCCGTACGGCCGCTGCGGGCGGCGCGAAGCCGAAGCGCCGCGCGGCCAAGAAGTCCGGCCCGGCCGCCTCCGGCGACACCCTGGCCTCGCCCATGCAGGGCACGATCGTGAAGGTCGCGGTCGAGGAGGGCCAGCAGGTCAACGAGGGCGACCTGATCGTCGTCCTCGAAGCAATGAAGATGGAACAGCCGCTGAACGCCCACCGCTCGGGCACGATCGTGGGCCTCGCGGCAGAGGTCGGCGCGTCGCTCACCTCCGGCGCGGCCATCTGCGAGATCAAGGACTGACGTCCTGGACGGGGCGTCCGGGGCTCGCGCCCCGGACCCCGCGCCTCAAACGCCGGCGGGGCTGGACGCATCCAGCCCCGCCGGCGTTTGAGGCGATCTTTTCAAGGGCGCCGCAGGCGGCCTACCGGCGCCGCATGTCCGCGACCCGCGCCCGCTCCGCCTGCTGCTCGTGCAACGGCGCCCCCGCGCTGCGGAGCTGGGCCGTCGGCCCACCGCGACGCTGGACGGGGAGCGGAGACTCCCGGCGCGGACGCCGCCCGGCCATCGACTCCCCACCGCCGGAGGCACTGGCCCCGGCCACGGTGATCTGCACGCCCTGGTCCGCCAGCGCCTGCAGCTCCGTACCGGCCCGGTCGTCGTGCGGCGGCGGCTCGTCCGTCACCAGACGGGTGATCACATCGGTCGGCACGGTCTGGAACATGGTGTCCGTCCCGAGCTTCGTGTGGTCGGCCAGGACCACCACCTCCGCCGCGGCCTGCACCAGCGCCCGGTCCACGCTCGCGGAGAGCATGTTGGAGGTGGACAGCCCGCGCTCGGCGGTCAGACCGCTGCCGGACAGGAAGGCCCGCGAGACCCGCAGCCCCTGGAGGGACTGCTCGGCGCCGCTGCCGACCAGCGCGTAGTTGGAACCGCGCAGGGTTCCGCCCGTCATCACCACTTCCACCCGGTTCGCATGGGCCAGCGCCTGTGCGACGAGCAGGGAGTTGGTGACGACGGTGAGTCCGGGCACCCTGGCGAGCCGGCGGGCCAGCTCCTGGGTGGTGGTGCCCGCGCCGACGACCACGGCCTCGCCTTCTTCGACGAGTCCGGCCGCGACATCGGCGATGGCGGTCTTCTCCGCCGTCGCGAGATGGGATTTTTGCGGAAAGCCGGATTCTCGCGTGAAACCGCCCGGCAGTACCGCACCGCCGTGCCGGCGGTCGAGGAGTCCTTCTGCCTCCAGTGCCCGCACGTCCCGCCGTACGGTCACTTCGGAGGTCTGGACGACGCGGGCGAGCTCCCGGAGCGATACCGCTCCGTTGGCCCGCACCATTTCGAGGATCAATTGGCGACGTTCTGCAGCGAACACGAAACTGACAGTAACCCGGGTGACCGTCTGCTTTCAGCTCCTTGCGCCGGAATTCCGAAGTTGTCCATACCGTGGGGCAGTTAGTGGTATACGGGGTCGGCCCGCCGCGCACTTGCTCCGCGACGGGCCGACCATTCACTCCAAAGCCCTTGCTCACAAGGGCCGTTATCGGTACTTACGCCTCGTCGGAGGACTTCCGCGTGTGCAGCTGGCGGGCGACCTCGGCGATCGAACCGGACAGCGAGGGGTACACGGTGAACGCGTTTGCGATCTGCTCGACCGTCAGGTTGTTGTCGACGGCGATCGAGATCGGGTGGATGAGCTCGCTCGCGCGCGGCGAGACGACCACGCCGCCCACGACGATCCCGGTGCCGGGCCGGCAGAACATCTTCACGAAGCCGTCCCGGATGCCCTGCATCTTGGCGCGCGGGTTGCGCAGCAGCGGGAGCTTCACGACACGGGCATCGATCTTGCCCGAGTCCACGTCGGCCTGGGTGTAACCGACGGTGGCGATCTCGGGGTCGGTGAAGACGTTCGAGGAGACCGTCTTCAGGTTCAGCGGGGCCACCGCGTCGCCGAGGAAGTGGTACATCGCGATGCGCCCCTGCATGGCGGCAACCGAAGCCAGCGCGAAGACCCCGGTCACGTCGCCGGCCGCGTACACGCCGGGCGAAGAGGTACGGGAGACCTTGTCGGTCCAGATGTGCCCGGACTCCTTGAGCTTGACCCCGGACTCCTCCAGGTTCATGTTGCCCGTGTTCGGGATCGCGCCGACCGCCATCAGGCAGTGCGTGCCGGAGAGGACCCGGCCGTCGGAGAGGGTGACCTCGACCCGGTCGCCCACCCGCTTCGCGGACTCCGCGCGGGAGCGGCCGATGACGTTCATGCCGCGGCGCCGGAAGACGTCCTCCAGCACGGCGGCGGCGTCCGGGTCCTCGCCGGGGAGCACCCGGTCGCGGGAGGACACGAGGGTCACCCGGGAGCCGAGGGCCTGGTACGCGCCGGCGAACTCGGCGCCGGTCACGCCGGAGCCGACCACGATGAGCTCCTCGGGGAGCTCCTCCAGGTCGTAGACCTGGGTCCAGTTCAGGATCCGCTCGCCGTCGGGCATCGCGTCCGGGATCTCGCGGGGGTGCCCGCCGGTCGCGATGAGCACCGCGTCGGCGGTCAGGATCGTCTCGGATCCGTCGGCCGCCGTGACGATGACGTCCCGCGTCCCGTCGATGCCCTGCGGGCCGCCGAGCTTGGCGCGGCCCCGCACGACGCGGGCGCCGGCCCGGGTGACGGACGCGGTGATGTCGTGGGACTGGGCGAGCGCCAGGCGCTTGACGCGCCGGTTCACCTTGCCGAGGTCCACGCCGACGACGCGCGCGGCCTGCTCGATGTGCGGGGTGTCGTCCGCGACGACGATGCCCAGTTCCTCGTACGACGAGTCGAAGGTCGTCATGACCTCGGCGGTCGCGATGAGAGTCTTGGAGGGCACGCAGTCGGTGAGCACCGACGCGCCGCCCAGACCGTCGCAGTCCACGACGGTCACCTCCGCGCCGAGCTGGGCCCCTACGAGGGCCGCCTCATACCCGCCGGGTCCGCCGCCGATGATCACGATCCGGGTCACGAAAACTCCGCCTCACGTCTACCCGGCCGGCTGCCGCCCCGGCCGGGGCTTCCGGGGGGTCTCCCCGGGGGATGCATTCCGTACGTCATTGTCCCGCACGCATCAAGGTGCTTCACGCCCGGTCCCACCATCCGGGACGCGGGCCCCGTACGCGGCCGGGAGCGCAGCGGGGGCCGCCCCTCCCGTACCCTCGACCTCATGTCGCTCTACGCCGCGTACGCCGGCAACCTCGACCCGCGGCTGATGACGCGCCGCGCTCCGCATTCGCCGCTGCGCGGAACGGGCTGGATCAACGACTGGCGGCTGACCTTCGGCGGCGAGCAGATGGGCTGGGAGGGCGCGCTGGCGACGATCGTCGAGGCTCCGCGCCACCAGGTCTTCGTCGCGCTGTACGACGTGGCCCCGCTCGACGAGGACTCGATGGACCGGTGGGAGGGCGTCGGGCTCGACATCTACCGCCGCATGCGGGTGCGCGTGCACACGCTGGACGGCGAGGAAGCGGCCTGGGTGTACGTCCTCAACGGCTACGAGGGCGGCCTGCCCTCGGCCCGCTACCTGGGCGAACTCGCCGACGCGGCCGAATCCGCGGGCGCCCCGCACGACTACGTGATGGAACTGCGCAAGCGACCCTGCTGAATCCGGCCCCACTGGCCATATACGACCCCACAGGCCACATCCGGCCCCGCAGGCCAAATCCAGCCCCGCCGGCGTTTGAGGCGCGGGGTCCGGGGCAGAGCCCCGGCAACGGCGCCGCACGGCCCCCACGCACCCCGCCCGGGACAATTGGTCGGAAACGACAAGGCAACGATCCGAATACCGTGAGCTGCGCCATCTACGCGCGTAGGAGAAGAGCGGCTACGCTCTTCCGCGTGAACGCATCTGTTACCGACCCCTTCGCCGCCGCCGACGCCGCCGCCGCCCGCCTGCGCGAGCTGACCGGCGCCGAGACCCACGATGTCGCCCTCGTGATGGGCTCCGGCTGGGCCCCCGCCGCGGAGGCGCTCGGCGCGCCCGAGGCCGAGTTCCCGGTCACCGAGCTGCCCGGCTTCCCGCCCCCCGCCGTCGAGGGCCACGGCGGCAAGATCCGCTCGTACAAGATCGGCGAGAAGCGCGCCCTGCTCTTCCTCGGCCGGACCCACTACTACGAGGGCCGCGGCGTCGCCGCCGTCGCCCACGGCGTGCGCACGGCCGTCGCCGCCGGCTGCAAGACCATCGTCCTGACCAACGGCTGCGGTGGCCTGCGCGAGGGCATGAAGCCCGGCCAGCCGGTCCTGATCAGCGACCACCTCAACCTCACGGCCACCTCGCCGATCGTCGGCGCGAACTTCGTGGACCTGACCGACCTGTACTCGCCGCGCCTGCGCGCGATGTGCAAGGAGATCGACGAGACCCTCGAAGAGGGCGTCTACGTGCAGTTCCCCGGCCCGCACTACGAGACCCCGGCCGAGATCAACATGATCCGCGTCATGGGCGCCGACCTGGTCGGCATGTCCACCGTGCTGGAGGCCATCGCCGCCCGTGAGGCCGGCGCCGAGGTGCTCGGCATCTCGCTGGTCACCAACCTGGCGGCGGGCCTGTCCGGCGAGCCGCTGAACCACGAAGAGGTGCTCCAGGCCGGCCGCGACTCGGCCGCGCGCATGGGCAAGCTGCTGACCCAGGTCCTCGCCCGGATCTGAACGACGCACCGGACGACGGACGACGGACCGTACGAGAGGTAAGGCGGAAGTAGTGCAGGACGTGCAGGACGTGCAGGACGATCTGATCGCACGGGCCCGGGCCTGGATGGCCGAGGACCCGGACCCGGAGACGGCCGACGAGCTCGCCAAGCTCATCGAGGCCGGTGACACGACCGAGCTCGCGGACCGCTTCTCCGGCATGCTGCAGTTCGGCACCGCCGGACTCCGCGGCGAGCTGGGCGCGGGCCCGATGCGGATGAACCGCAATGTGGTCATCCGGGCCGCGGCCGGCCTCGCGGCCTACCTCAAGGCCCAGGGCCACGACGGCGGCCTGGTCGTCGTCGGCTACGACGCCCGCTACAAGTCGGCCGACTTCGCCCGCGACACCGCCGCGGTGATGATCGGCGCCGGGCTGCGCGCCGCCGTCCTGCCCCGGCCGCTGCCGACGCCCGTCCTCGCGTACGCCATAAGGCACCTGGGCGCCGTCGCCGGCGTCGAGGTGACCGCGAGCCACAACCCGCCCCGGGACAACGGCTACAAGGTCTACCTCGGCGACGGTTCGCAGATCGTCTCCCCGGCCGACGCGGAGATCGCCGCGCAGATCGACGCGATCGCCGCACTGGCCGACGTACCGCGGGCCGAGGACGGCTGGCAGGACCTCGGCGACGAGGTCCTGGAGGCCTACCTGGCACGCACGGACGCCGTCCTGACCCCCGGGTCACCGCGCGGCGTGCGGACCGTCTACACGGCCATGCACGGCGTCGGCAAGGACGTGGTCCTGGCCGCCTTCGCCCGCGCCGGCTTCCCCGCCCCGGTCCTCGTGGCCGAGCAGGCGGAGCCCGACCCGGCCTTCCCGACGGTGGCCTTCCCCAACCCGGAGGAGCCGGGCGCGATGGACCTGTCCTTCGCCACGGCCGCCCGGGTGAACCCGGACATCGTCATCGCCAACGACCCCGACGCCGACCGCTGCGCGGTGGCCGTCCCGGACGCCGCCTCGGCCTCCGGCTGGCGGATGCTGCGCGGCGACGAGGTCGGCGCGCTGCTCGCCGCCCACCTGGTGCACAAGGGCGCCACGGGCGTCTTCGCCGAGTCGATCGTCTCCTCCTCCCTCCTCGGACGGATCGCGGAGGCCGCGGGCGTGGGCTACGAGGAGACCCTCACGGGCTTCAAGTGGATCTCCCGCGTCGAGGGCCTGCGCTACGGGTACGAAGAGGCGCTCGGCTACTGCGTGGACCCCGAGGGCGTCCGCGACAAGGACGGCGTCACGGCCGCCCTGCTCGTCGCGGAGCTGGCCTCGGAGCTCAAGGAGCAGGGCCGCACCCTGACCGACCTGCTGGACGACCTGGCGATGGAGCACGGTCTGCACGCCACCGACCAGCTGTCGGTCCGCGTGGAGGACCTGTCGGTCATCGCCTCGGCGATGGCGGCGCTGCGCGCGGAGCCCCCGGCCTCGCTGGCGGGCCTGCGGGTCACCTCGGCGGAGGACCTGAACGAGGGCACGGCGACGCTCCCGCCCACGGACGGTCTGCGCTACTACCTGGAGGGCGACTACAAGGCCCGGGTGATCGTCCGCCCGTCCGGCACGGAGCCCAAGCTGAAGTGCTACCTGGAGGTCGTGGTCCCGGTGGCGGACGCCTCCGACCTGCTCCCGGCCCGCGCCCGCGGCCAGGAAGTCCTCGACGCGATCAAGAAGGACCTCGCGGCGGCGGCCGGCATTTAGCCGCTCGTTGCGAGGGCCCCCCGAGCCTCCGGCTCGGGGGGCCCTCGCCGTATCCGGGTCAGGAAGGCGAGGGAGCGGGCGCCGGGCTCGCCGACGGCCGGACCACGTCGCCGAGCGTCGGGACCGCCTCCGGACGGGAGCGGACGGCGTCCGTGCACTCCCAGGCCCTCGGCGGATCCGCGTCGGGACCGCCCAGGACCACCGGGCCCGGCCCCGGCGACACCGCGTCGCTCTCCGCGAGCGTGCACACCAGCTGCGACAGCGCCACCGGGGGCAGGTCCTCGGGCTTGCGGCTCAGCCGTACGGTGCCCTGCGGATCTCCCGGCCGCGGC
The DNA here is from genome assembly GCF_026343255.1 of Streptomyces sp. NBC_00086. Lineage (NCBI taxonomy): Bacteria > Bacillati > Actinomycetota > Actinomycetes > Kitasatosporales > Streptomycetaceae > Streptomyces > Streptomyces sp. NBC_00086. The sequence goes on from NZ_JAPELZ010000001.1 coordinate 3,061,806, forward strand.
GCCGAGGCCGCCAGCAGGGCCGGCACCTCGCTGGTGAAGCCGGCCTCCCGCTCCTCCGCCGACGGCTCCCGCTGGAGCACCTCCAGCAGGGCCTGGGTGACGAGCACCGCCACGTCCGGCGCGGGCCGCTTCTCCGGCACCGGCACCACCCGCTGGACGCCCACCAGCTGCGCCCCGCAGACCAGTTCCACCGTGGCCCGGATGCCCTGCATCCCGCCGGTTCCGGCGGGCGTGCTCGGCGGCGTCGATGGTTTCTTGCAGGAGACCCGCGAGGGCGCCGGGCCCACGTCCACCGGCACGGTGGTCGCGCGGATCCCGCACCCCGACAGGAGTCCCAGGGACAGCAGGCTCAGGACCGTCACCGCGGCCGTCGCGCCACGCCCCGCCGTCCTGCGCTCCGCCGTTCCGCGACCCGTCGAACCGGGCTTCGCCGTCCTACGCCTCGTCGTCATCGTCACCGGCGATCACCTTCCCCACGTCCACCGGCAGCCGCAGCGTGAACAGCGCACCGCCCTGCGCCCCGTTCTCCGCGGTGATGTCGCCGCCGTGGATGTGCGCGTTCTCCATCGCGATGGACAGCCCGAGCCCGCTGCCGTCGGACTTCGGCCGCGACGCGCTCGCCTTGTAGAACCGGTCGAAGACGTGCGGCAGTACGGCCTCGGGGATGCCCGGCCCGTTGTCCCGTACGGCGATGACCAGCCAGTCCCCCTCCACCCGGATGGAGACCCGGACCGGCGATCCGCCGTGCTTGAGCGCGTTGCCGATCAGGTTGGCCAGGATCACGTCGAGCCGCCGCGGGTCGAGCCGCGCCACGATGCCGCGCTCCGCGTCGAGTTCGACCGCGTCCAGCCACGCCCGCGTGTCGATGCACGCCGTCACCTGGTCGGCGACGTCCACGTCGTCCAGCACCAGCCGCGCCGTTCCCGCGTCGAAGCGGGTGACCTCCATGAGGTTCTCCACCAGGTCGTTCAGCCGCCTGGTCTCGCTCACGACCAGCCCCACCGCCGGTGCGATCATCGGATCGAGATCGTCGACCTCGTCCTCCAGCACCTCGGCGACCGCCGTCAACGCCGTCAGCGGCGTGCGCAGTTCGTGGGACATGTCCGCGACGAACCGCCGGCTGGACTCCTCCCGCGCGCTCATGTCGGCGACCTTCTTCTCCAGCGCCTCCGCCGTCTTGTTGAAGGTGTGGGCCAGGTCGGCGAGTTCGTCCGTCCCCGACACCTCCAGCCGGTGGTCCAGCTCCCCCTCGCCGAGCCGGCGCGCCGCGTCGCCGAGCCGCTGCACGGGTCGCAGGACCGTACGGGCCGCGGCCTGCGCGAGCAGCGCGGACCCGAGCAGCGCGAGACCGGTGGCGATGGTCAGCGACCAGGCCAGGGCGTTGAGGTCGTCGCGCTCCTGGGCGAGGGACTTGTACATGTAGCCGGTCGGGCCGCCGCCCACGATCCGGGTGCCGCCGACCAGGTAGGGGTTCCCGTCCGGCTTCGTCCGCTGCCAGTACACGTGGTACTCGGCGTCGTTGGCCGAGGTGGTCTTCTGCCGGTCGTCGACGGCGTGCTGGAGCGACTTCGGTACGTCGGCCAGCGAGAAGGCGTCGAGACCGCCGCTACCGGCCACCTTGCGGCCGTCCTTCTCGTCCACCAGCAGCACGCTGTAGCCGGGGCTGCTGCCCGCCATCATCTCGGCGGTGTGCTGCAGCTCCTCCTGCGTCGGGTCGGCGGGCAGCGCCGCGGCCCGGTCCTGCATCTCCTGCCGGAAGTCGCCGAGGGCGGCGTCCTGGGTCCGGGTCAGGACGGCCTCGCGGTTGAGCCAGTACGCGATCCCGGACGCGGAGACGGCGGCCGTCAGGGCGACCAGCGCGAACACGACGAGGAGCCGCAGCCGCAGGCTGGTCCAGCGCCGGCCCGCGAACAGGGCTCGGATCACTGCGGGGAATCCAGTCGGTAACCGACGCCCCGCACGGTACGGATCAAGGTGGGCGACGAGGGCACTTCCTCGACCTTGGCGCGCAGCCGCTGCACGCAGGCGTCGACGAGCCGCGAGTCACCGAGGTAGTCGTGCTCCCACACCAGCCGCAGCAGCTGCTGGCGGGAGAGTGCCTGACCGGGGCGGCGGCTGAGCTCCAGGAGCAGCCGCAGCTCGGTCGGGGTGAGCTGGAGGTCCTCGCCGTTCTTGGTCACCGTCATGGCGGAGCGGTCGATGACCAGCGGGCCGAAGACCGCGGTGTCGGTGGACTCGCGCTCGCCGCGGCGCAGCACCGCCCGGATGCGGGCGTCGAGCACCCGGCCCTGCACGGGCTTGACGACGTAGTCGTCGGCTCCCGACTCCAGGCCGACGACCACGTCGATGTCGTCGTTGCGCGCGGTGAGCAGGATGATCGGCAGCTGGTCGGTGCGGCGGATGCGCCGGCACACCTCGAAGCCGTCGATGCCGGGCAGCATGACGTCGAGCACGATCAGGTCGGGCCGCTGCTCACGCAGCAGTTTGAGGCCGTCCTCGCCCGTCGCCGCGGTGGCCACACGGTGGCCCTGGCGTGACAGCGAGAGTTCGAGGGCCGTGCGGATGGCGTCGTCGTCCTCGATGAGCAACAGGAATGGCACGGGCTCATTCTGTCCCATCGCCCCTCGGGACTTCGACCGCGCGGCGGCTCCAATCCGGGCACGAATTCCCCCGGGCCCCTGTGACAGGCCTGTGACAGTCGAAGGACACCCCGGTTATCTCGGGCGGGCAGTCTTCTTGGCAACGGACCAGACAGACTCCACGACGGGGGGCGCGAGATGAACACGCTGCACAGCACCAGCACCGGCGCGATTGTCACGCGGCTGCACGATGTGAACCGCCGCACGGCAATCCGTACGGCGACGGCCCCTTCCCGGCGGCCGGCGCACGTGGTGGCCATCGACGCGAAGACCTACGAGCGCCCCTCCGTCCCCGCCCAGCGCACGGCGGGCTCCCCGGACGTCCCGGACTCCTCGAACGAAGCCGAGTTCACGGCGTACGTCCAGGAGCGGCGCGCCGCTCTGTACGCGACGGCCTTCCACCTGACCGGCGACCGCTACGAGGCCGAGGACCTGCTGCAGACCGCGCTGTTCTCCACGTACCGCGCCTGGGACCGCATCAGCGACAAGGCCGCCGTCGGCGGGTACCTGCGCCGCACGATGACGAACCTGCACATCAGCGCCTGGCGCCGGCGCAAGCTCAACGAGTACCCGACGGAGGAGCTGCCGGAGACGGCCTCGGACACGGACGCCATGGGCGGTACGGAGCTGCGCGCCGTGCTGTGGCAGGCACTGACCCGCATTCCGGAGCCGCAGCGCACGATGCTGGTGCTCCGGTACTACGAGGGCCGCACGGACCCGGAGATCGCGGAGATCCTGGGCATCAGCGTCGGCACGGTGAAGTCGAGCATCTGGCGTTCGCTGCGGCGGATGCGCGAGGACGAGGCGCTGAGCTTCGGCCGCGACGAGTCGGAGTCCTTCGAAGACCTGGTCGCGTAGGCGCGGCCACACGGACCATCGGGCCAGGGGGCCCGTCCTGCGGGGGTGGGGCGGGGGCCACGGGGGAAAAAGGCGGGATCATGCGGCCGGGGGTCCGCAGGGTCCCGCCTTTTCACGTTCCTAGACCGCGGCGGCAGCCCGGTGCCGCCCCGCCGCTGCTGCGGCAAGCCGCCCGAGGGCCTCGTCGCGGCCGCAGGCGTGCGCGCCCAGCGCGGTGTGCCGGGCCACGATGCCCCGCTCGGCCCGCATGAGCCGCCACCCGCGCCGCAGGAGCATCGGCACCGATTTGCGGCCCTCGCGCAGGTCACGGGCCAGGCGGCGGCGGAAGGTGGTGCTGGGCCGCCCGCGCAGGCAGAGCGCGTCCGCCAGCAGTCCGAGCTCCTGGCAGCGCGCCACGACGTCCGCCGCGAAGATCCCCTCCGCGATGAACAGCGGGGTCCGGCCGATGTCCAGCGTCTCGGTGCCGGTGCGGGAGCTGGTCGCGATGTCGTACACCGGGACCTCGGTGCGGCCGGTGCGGCACAGCTCCGCGACGGCGGCGACGGCGACCTCGGCGTCCCACGACAGCGGGGAGTCCCAGTCGATGTCGGAGCTGCCCTCGACCAGCGGCAGGGTCGGGTCGTCGCCCTCCTTGTAGAAGTCGTCCAGGCGCAGGACGGGCAGGCCCGAACGGGCGGCCAGCGAGGACTTGCCGGAGCCCGAGGGCCCGGTCAGCAGCACGACGCGCGTAGGCAAAGGAGAAGAACAGCTCACGGAACAACAGTGTGAACTATTACCTCGCGCAGGGGACCTACCCAAAGACCCGTTGGTATCCAGGATCACACCTCCACTACGCTGCGTGCGCGCACGACTACGTCCCCACACGAGCCCACAGGCGGGAATCCATGGCACGTCACGCAGCCCCCAAAGCCCCCCTCCCCAAGGCGCTGCGCACCGCAGGCCTGACCTTCTCGATGGCCGGTGCGGCCCTCGCGATGGCTGCCGGCGGCGCCCAGGCGGGCGAGCTCGATGTTCCGGCGGCCCTCGCAGGGGTCTCCGACCCGATCTCTAACCTCAAGGTGAATCCGCTGGCCCACACCGGCGTGGACCCCCTCGACAACGGCGTGGCCACCAAGGTCGCGGATTTCCCGTCCGTCGGCACGGGCATGGTCACGGGCATCCTGACCCAGGGGCCGTCGGTCGGCGAGCTGCCCACCGCCGCGGTCTCCTCGCTGCTCGGACCGGTCCTCCCCAAGCAGTAAGCACGAAGAGGCCCCGGCAGCGCGGGGGACGCCGCCGGGGCCCGTCTTCGGGGGGGTGGGGCCTCTGGGCCCCTAGTAAGAAGATCCGCCCGCGCCCAGCGACCCGGTCGGGTGCCAGACGGTCTTGGTCTCCAGGAACGCCGTCATGCGCGCCGTGCCCGGGTCCGCGCTCCAGTCGTCCACAGGCTGTGGACGCAGGACGCGCTTGAGGTTGTCCGCGGCCGCGATCTCCAGCTCCTTGGCCAGCGCCTCGCCGGCGCCCGCCAGGTCGATCGCGTTGACGTCCTGGTGGGACGCCAGGTGCGGGCCCATCTCGGCGGCCTTGCCGGACAGGATGTTGACCACGCCGCCGGGCAGGTCGGAGGTGGCCAGGACCTCGCCGAGGGAGAGCGCCGGGAGCGGCGCCTTCTCGGAGGCGATGACGACGACCGTGTTGCCGGTGGCGATCACCGGGGCGATCACCGAGACCAGTCCGAGGAAGGACGAGTCCTGCGGGGCCACGACCGTGACCACGCCGGTCGGCTCGGGGGTGGAGAGGTTGAAGAACGGGCCCGCGACCGGGTTGGCCCCGCCCACGATCTGGCCGATCTTGTCGGTCCAGCCCGCGTACCAGACCCAGCGGTCGATGGCCGCGTCCACGACGGCCGCGGCCTTGGTCTTGGACAGGCCCTCGGCCTCGCCGACCTCGCGGACGAACTGCTCGCGGCGGCCCTCCAGCATCTCGGCGACGCGGTAGAGGATCTGGCCGCGGTTGTACGCGGTCGCGCCCGACCAGCCGCCGAAGGCCTTGCGGGCCGCGACGACCGCGTCACGGGCGTCCTTGCGGGAGGACAGGGGTGCGTTGGCCAGCCACTTGCCCTTGGAGTCGGACACCTCGTACACCCGGCCGCTCTCGGAGCGGGGGAACTTGCCCCCGACGTACAGCTTGTAGGTCTTGAAGACGCTCAGACGCGTCTGCGCCGAAGAATCAGACATCGAGGTAGCCCTCCAGGCCGTGACGGCCGCCTTCGCGCCCGAAGCCCGACTCCTTGTAGCCGCCGAAGGGCGAGGTCGGGTCGAACTTGTTGAACGTGTTGGCCCACACCACACCCGCACGGAGCTTGTTGGCGACCGCGAGGATGCGGCTGCCCTTCTCCGTCCAGATGCCGGCGGACAGGCCGTACTGGCTGTTGTTGGCCTTGGCGACGGCCTCGTCGGGCGTGCGGAAGGTCAGCACGGACAGCACCGGGCCGAAGATCTCGTCGCGGGCGACGGTGTGCGACTGGGAGACGTTCGTGAAGAGCGTCGGGGCGAACCAGTAGCCGGCGTTCGGCAGTTCGCACGGCGCCGACCAGCGCTCGGCGCCCTCCGCCTCGCCGGTGTCCGCGAGGGCGGTGATCCGGGCGAGCTGCTCGGCGGAGTTGATCGCGCCGATGTCGGTGTTCTTGTCGAGCGGGTCGCCCAGGCGCAGCGTGGTCAGCCGGCGCTTGAGCGAGTCGATCAGCTCGTCGTGGATCGACTCCTGGACCAGGAGGCGCGAGCCCGCGCAGCAGACCTGGCCCTGGTTGAAGAAGATGCCGCTGACGATGCCCTCGACGGCCTGGTCGATGGGGGCGTCGTCGAAGACGATGTTGGCACCCTTGCCGCCCAGCTCCAGGGTGAGCCTCTTGGAGGTGCCGGCGACCTGGCGCGCGATGGCCTTGCCGACGGCGGTGGAGCCGGTGAAGGCGACCTTGTTCACGTCCGGGTGCTCGACGAGGGCCGCGCCCGCGTCCCCGTACCCGGGGAGGATGTTGACGACACCCTTGGGCAGGCCCGCCTGGCGGCAGATGTCCGCGAAGAAGAGCGCGGACAGCGGGGTCGTCTGGGCCGGCTTGAGCACGACCGTGTTGCCCGTGGCGAGCGCCGGGGCGATCTTCCAGGCGAGCATCATCAGCGGGAAGTTCCACGGGATGACCTGGCCGGCCACGCCGAGGGGGCGGGGGTTCGCGCCGTAGCCCGCGTGGTCGAGTTTGTCGGCCCAGCCCGCGTAGTAGAAGAAGTGCGCGGCGACGAGCGGGAGGTCCGCGTCGCGGGTCTCCCGGATCGGCTTGCCGTTGTCGAGGGTCTCCAGGACGGCCAGCTCGCGGCTGCGCTCCTGGATGATCCGGGCGATGCGGAAGAGGTACTTGGCGCGCTCGGAGCCGGGCAGCGCGGACCACTTCTCGAAGGCCTTGCGGGCGGCCTTCACGGCACGGTCCACGTCGGCGGCGCCGGCCTGCGCGATCTCGGAGAGGACCTCTTCGGAGGCCGGGGAGACGGTCTTGAAGACCTTGCCGTCCGCCGCGTCGGTGAACTCGCCGTCGATGAAAAGCCCGTAGGAGGGCGCGATGTCGACGACGGACCGGGACTCGGGGGCGGGTGCGTACTCGAATGCGGATGCCATGATGATCAGTCCACCGTCACGTAGTCGGGACCGGAGTAACGGCCGGTGCTCAGCTTCTGGCGCTGCATCAACAGGTCGTTGAGCAGGCTGGAGGCTCCGAAGCGGAACCAGTGGTTGGACAGCCAGTCCTCGCCCACGGTCTCGTTGACCAGGACCAGGAACTTGATCGCGTCCTTGGTGGTCCGGATGCCGCCGGCCGGCTTCACGCCGATCTGGATTCCAGTCTGCGCCTTGAAGTCGCGGACGGCTTCGAGCATGAGCAGCGTGTTCGCGGGCGTCGCGTTGACCCCGACCTTGCCGGTGGACGTCTTGATGAAGTCGGCCCCGGCCATCATGCCGATCCAGGAGGCGCGGCGGATGTTGTCGTACGTGGACAGCTCGCCGGTCTCGAAGATCACCTTGAGCCGGGCCGCGCTGCCGTCGGGACGGACGCAGGCCGCCTTGACGGAGCGGATCAGCTCGTAGGTGTCGAGGTAGTGGCCGGCGAGGAAGGCGCCACGGTCGATGACCATGTCGATCTCGTCGGCGCCGGCGGCCACGGCGTCGGCCGTGTCGGCGAGCTTGACGGGCAGGGCCGCGCGGCCGGCCGGGAAGGCCGTGGCGACGGAGGCGACCTTGACGTCGGCGCCGTTCAGGGCGGCCTTGGCGGTGGCCACCATGTCGGGGTACACGCAGACGGCGGCCGTCATGGGCGTGGTGCGGTCGGTCGGATCGGGGTTGGCTGCCTTGGCGGAGAGCGCCCGGACCTTGCCCGGGGTATCCGCGCCTTCCAGCGTCGTCAGGTCGATCATCGAGATGGCGAGGTCGATGGCGTACGCCTTGGCCGTCGTCTTGATCGAGCGGGTGCCGAGGGAGGCCGCGCGGGCCTCCAGGCCGACAGCGTCGACGCCGGGCAGCCCGTGCAGGAAGCGGCGCAGCGCACTGTCGGACGTCGTCACGTCAGCGAATGCGGTGAGGGTGGTGGGCATGGTCACCACATGAGCATATCTACGCGCGTAGCGGCCTGTCACCCCCTCCCCCCGATTCATTCGGAATCGGACACCCCGCTTGCTCCCGGCAGCCGTCCCGGCCCGCCCCTCCCGTACGCCGATCTCGTGGGCTGAGACGGCTTGAGGCAGAATCTGCCGCATGAGCAGCGAGCAGCCCACCGAAGAGCCGGCGTACGACGACCGGGTCTACCGTTCCCCGATGGCCACCGTCACCGGGGTGGTACTGCTCGCGCTGCTCGCGTGGCTCTGCGGGGACGCCGTGGTGCGGGGCTCCGGGAACGTCCCGTGGATCGCCCTCGCCACCGTTCTGTGCCTGGCCCCGGTCATCGTCGCGTTCACGGTCCGTCCGGCCGTCTTCGCCAACGACGACCGGCTGCGCGTGCGCAACCCCTTCCGGGTCATCGAGCTGCCCTGGGCGGCCGTCGACACCGTGCGGGCCCGGTTCTCCGCCGAGGTGCTGGCGGAGGGGGCGACGTACCAGATGTGGTCCATCGCGGTCTCCCTGCGGGAGCGCAAGAAGGCCAACCGCCGCCAGGCCGGCCGGCTCGGTCTGGGCAACGGACAGGCCAAGACCCCGGACGAGGACGTCCGCCGGGCCTCCGCCGACCGGATCGTCGACGAGCTCCGGGAACTGCACGAGCGCTGCGCCTCGCGGGCCGGCGCGCAGGGCTCGGTGAAGGTCTCCTGGTCGTACGAGATCATCGCGCCCGCCGTGATCGGCGCGCTCATCCTGATTGTGCTGCTCGCCACCGGCTGACCGGGGGTTTCCCCGGAACCGCGAGCACCGGAACCCGCGTCTCCACTGGCGTGCACCGTCTCGAGGGCAACCGTGTCAAGGGCAGCGGCAGCGCCGTCGCCGTACAGCTGTGGATCCGGCTTCTCACCGGGGTCCTGCTGGCCGCCCACCTCCTGCTCGTCGGCTGGCTGATGCTGCGCCCGCTGGACGTGCCCTGGGCGGCGGCGGCCAATCTGACCCCGCTGGAGGGGATCAGGGCCGACCTCTCCTACGGGCCCCTGGAGGCCGCCCGCCGGATCGGCGGCGGGCTGGCGCTGCTGGCCCCGCTCGGGGTGCTGCTGCCGCTGATCAGCGGCCGGGTGGAGCTTTCGCCGCTGGCCACGTGGTCCTCGCTGGCCCGGACGGCCGCCGCGGGCGCGCTGTTCTCGGTCGGCATCGAGATGTTCCAGATGGCGGTCCCGGGGCAGGTCGTCGATGTGGATTCGGTGCTGCTGAACACCCTCGGCGTGGTGCTCGCGCACCTGGCCGTCATCCCGGCCCTGCGGTCCCGGCTGCGGCGCTCTCAGGGCCGGACCCCGAGAATTACCAGGGTCGGGCTCGGCCCTTGGACCGACGTTCTGTCCTCTGTTCAGCGGGAGTATTGAGGCATCGCGGGAAAACATCCCGCGGACCGCACAACGACCGAGGAGAGACCATGAGCGCCCTTGCCCGCCCCCGTGACGGACGATGGATCGGCGGAGTCTGTGCCGGTCTGGCGCGCCGGTTCGGAATATCCGCGAACACGATGCGGATCATCTTCGTCGTCTCGTGCCTGCTGCCCGGCCCGCAGTTCCTCCTTTACCTGGCGCTGTGGGTGCTCCTGCCGAACGAGAAGTCGGGCACCCCTTCCGCCGCCACCGGCTGGTAGCCGGACGGACCGGGAATTCAGCGCGCGGCGCGGACCTTCTGCAGCTGCTTGTCCGCGACCTCGTGCGGAACCTGGGGGGTCTGGCGGCCGCCCGCGACGTTGAGAGCCATGAGACGCACGACGGTGTCGCCCTGGCGTACGACGACCAGGTGCACCTGGGCGGTGACGCCCTCGGCGGCCGCGGTCGTGGTCCAGCTGACGCTCTCGTCGCCGCCCGTCTTGTAGTCGGCCGCCTTCACCTCGCGGTACGCGCCGCTCTGCTTCTCGACGGTGGCGGTGAAGCCGGTGGCGCAGGCCGCCACGGCGTCCTTCAGCCGGGCGATCAGCGCCTTGGCGTCGGACTCGGCGTAGGAGCTGACGGAGGCGGAGACGGCCAGGCCCATCTGCTTCTGGGAGCCGATGCCCCGGTTCACGGTCTCGCGCGCCGCCGGGTCGGGCTTGTCGCCCATGATGTCGGCGAGCGGCTGGCAGGCCTTGCGGTCCGCCTGCGGCTGGCCGTCGGGGGCGTTCGGGTTCTTGCCGTTCGCGGAGATCTGGTAGCCGGTCAGGTCGCCCTGCTCCAGGGCGGAGCGCTCCAGCCGGCTGCCGCCCTGCTTGGGAGCGTTCGTACCGCCCGCACCGCCCGCACCGCCCGCAGCGCCGGCTGTGCCGCTGCCCGCGGAGCCGGGGGCACCCGTGCCGGCCGAGCCCGCCGACGCGGACTGCCCGGGCGCGCTCGCGGAGCCCTTCGGGTCCGGGCCCTTGCCGGAGGCCGGGGTGTTCGTACTGCCGCAGCCCACCATCGCGGACAGCAGGGCGGGGAGCAGTACGGCCGTGGCCGTTCGTGCCTTCATTCGCATGATCGAAACCTCATACCCATGGGGTCGGCGGGCAGTTGGCGGTGATCCTGGCACATGCCGCGACGCGGCACACACCCGTTCGAAGAGGTGTGCGCCGCGTGGGCGTGCGTGCGAATCGCGTACGGGTCGCGTACGAATCCGACAGGGGATCCTGAGTGGATCAGGCGCCGAGGCCGCTGGTCGGCAGACCGCCGAGCAGGCCGGTCACCGGGCCGAGCACGGCGGCCGGGTCGCTCGCGTCGGAGGCCTGCTGGCCCTCTTCGGCGGCCACGTGCTGCTGGCTGGTCGCGCCCTGGACCGCGCCCGTGACGGTGCCCAGCGCGTCACTGAGACCGACGGCGGGGACGGCCGAGGCGCTACCGGCGGCGACGGCGGCGAAGGCGGCACCGAGAGCGGCAACACCGAGGGTCTTGGCAGCTGTGTGCTTCATGAAGAATCGTCCTTGCGACGGGGAAATGAGCGGCTCCGCAAACTAGTCACTTCAAACCCCCTCTCGCAAACATCATTAAATACGAGAAAGCGCCCGGGAATTGCTCCTCCCGGGCGCTTTCAGTTCGTCATGCCTTGGCCTAGGCCGAGACGGAACCGCTGGTGGAAGCGGTCTGACGGAACAGCCATTCCGACTTCAGCTCCGCATAACCGGGCTTGATCACGTCGTTGATCATGGCCAGTCGTTCATCGAAAGGAATGAACGCGGACTTCATCGCATTGACCGTGAACCACTGCATGTCGTCGAGCGAGTAGCCGAAGGTGTCGACCAGGTGCTCGAACTCGCGGCTCATGCTGGTGCCGCTCATCAGCCGGTTGTCGGTGTTGACCGTCAGCCTGAAGTGCAGTTTCCGCAGCAGGCCGATCGGGTGCTCGGCATAGGAGAGCGCCGCACCCGTCTGCAGGTTCGACGTCGGGCACATCTCCAGCGGGATCCGCTTGTCCCGGACGTACGAGGCCAGGCGGCCCAGCGTCACGGAACCGTCGGCGGCGACCTCGATGTCATCGATGATCTTCACACCGTGGCCGAGCCGGTCGGCGCCGCACCACTGCAGGGCCTGCCAGATCGACGGCAGGCCGAAGGCCTCGCCCGCGTGGATGGTGAAGTGGTTGTTCTCGCGCTTGAGGTACTCGAAGGCGTCGAGGTGGCGGGTGGGAGGGAACCCGGCCTCGGCGCCGGCGATGTCGAAGCCGACGACGCCGTTGTCGCGGTAGCGGTTGGCCAGCTCCGCGATCTCCAGCGCGCGGGCCGCGTGCCGCATCGCGGTCAGCAGCGCGCCGACGCGGATCCGGTGACCGTTGGCCTTCGCGCGGCGCTCGCCCTCGCGGAAGCCCTCGTTGACCGTCTCGACGACCTCTTCGAGGGTCAGGCCGGCTTCCAGGTGCTGCTCGGGCGCGTAACGGATCTCCGCGTAGACGACGCCGTCCTCGGCGAGGTCCTCGGCGCACTCGGCGGCCACCCGGAAGAGGGCCGCCTTCGTCTGCATGACCGCGCAGGTGTGGGCGAAGGTCTCCAGGTAGCGCGGCAGGGAACCGGAGTCGGCGGCCTCCCGGAACCAGATGCCGAGCTTGTCGGCGTCGGTCTCGGGAAGGTTCTCGTAGCCGACCTCGCGGGCCAGCTCGATGATGGTCCCGGGGCGCAGTCCACCGTCGAGGTGGTCGTGCAGGAGCACCTTCGGGGAGCGGCTGATCTGATCCGGGGTGGGCAGGTTGGGGGTCTCGCTCGTCATCTGGGCACTCTAGCTCCTACGCGCGTAGAGCGGTGAGACGGAGTCCGCCCCCGATATGTAACAGTGACCGCGCGGACGGGTGGCGTACACCTCGGCGTCTGAGACTGTTCCGTCATGGCACAGCATGCGCCGCCGGCGCGCGGGGCCCGCCTGGGGCGGGCGGCCGGCGCGAACGGCTCGGTCTCAACGGTCAGTGGTGTGGTGCTCCTTCTCCCCGGAGCGTCCAGATTGTCCCCCGGTCCGGTACGTCCGCTGGCTCGGGCCCTGGCCCGTGCGGGCGCGGCGGACGGGCTGGTCACGCACCAGGTCATCCACGGTGCGGGCACCCGGGAAGGGGACGCCCAGTGGGCCGCGGACGAGGTGGTCCGCCGGTACGGGGACGTCCCGGTGTGCCTGGCCGGCTACGACGCGGGCGGCCGGGCGGCGCTCGCCGCGGCCGGCCACGAAGCCGTCAACTCCGTTCTGGCACTCGCCCCTTCGTTCCCGCGGCAGTCCGACACCGACTCCCCCGAACCGGTGAAGCAGCTCTCGGGCCGCCGGGTCCTGATCGTGCACGGCACCAACGACGCCCGCAGCGACCCGGAGTTGTCGTACCGGCTGGCGACCCGGGCGAAGAAGGCGAACCGCACGACGTGCCGCTTCGAGGTGCACTCCGACGGGCACGGGCTGCGCGAGCACCAGGACGAAGTCGTGGCCCTGTCCGTGGACTTCGTACTGGGCTCCGTGTTCTCGGGGCCCTACTCGCGACCGGTCACCGACGCGCTGGCGGCTCCCCCGCCGCTGGGCCTGCGGATGCCGCTGGCCTCCGGCTACAAGCGGTCCCTGCGCGGCTGACACCCCACGCCTACGACGGAGGGCGGCGGGGCGGAGGGCCCCGAAGGGCAGCGACTGCCCGGAAGGGCAAGGAAGGCCCCCGAAGGGCAGCCGCGCGCTGCGGGCCGAAGCGCCCGGATTCGGTGTGGTCACGCCGGGCCGTCCGTGCCGGCCGCGCCGTCCCCTCCCGGTCGGATGACACGGGCGGGCCCGGCGCGACCACCTTGAGGCACACGCCCGCGCGAGGGCGCGATGCCAGGCCGGCGAAGCGCGGACTTGAAAATGCCCGCGCCCTCCCCCGAGAACGCCGTGGTACCACTGTGCCGGTTAGGCCTATCCTCACGAAGATCGGAGGGCATCGTCTTGGTGCCTTGCGGGAACACGAGGGGTTTACGAATCGGCACAGGCCGGGACGAATATGTATATGCCATCGGATGAAACGGACCAACTGAGCTCCGTGGCCCGGCGTCTTTACGGGTACGCGGCCGAGCGGCACACGTTTTCCGAGACGGAAGCCGGCGAGGCGCTCGGCGAGTCGGTCGGCGACGCCCTCGCCGAACTCGCGGCGGCCCACCTGATCCAGCCCCGCTCCCACCCGGCCTCCGCCGCGGACGGCGTCCGCCCCGACGAGCCCGCGCGGGTGTGCTGGAGCGCCGTGTCCCCGCGGGCCGCGGTGGCCCGGACGCTGGCCCCGCTGGCCCTGCGGGTGCGCGAGACCCACGACGAGATGGACCGGCTGCGCGACCGGCTGGAGAACCTGCTCCCCGCGTACGAGGCGGGCGCCGACCTGCGCGACCGGGGCGGGGCGAACGCCCTGGAGCTGGTCACCGACCCGGACGCGCTGCAGGACCTGATCGGGGAGCTCATCGCCTCGGCCGAGTCCGAGGTGCTGACCTGCCACCCGGGCGGCGGCCGCAGCACGGCGACCCTGGAGGGGGCGGTGGTCCGGGACGAGGCGATGCTGGCCCGGGGCGTGCGGATGCGCACCCTCTACCAGCACACCGCCCGCTACTCCCGCCCGACGGCCGCCTACGTGGAGCGGGTGACCGCGCTCGGCTCGCAGGTCCGTACCGTCGGCGACGGGCTGATGCGGATGATCCTCGTCGACCGGCACACCGGGCTGATGGAGGTACAGGACGACATCAAGGCGGCGCTGGTGGTGCGCGAGCCCAACGTCGTCCACTTCATGGCGCAGACCTTCGAGCGCTGCTGGGCGGAGGCCGAGCCCTTCAGCACCACCGTCGGGCCGGACCAGGCCCGTTCGATCTCCGACGAGCTGCGCCAGAACATCGTGCGGCTCCTGGCGGAGGGGCTGGAGGACAAGGTCATCGCCCGGCGCCTCGGCATGTCGGAGCGGACCTGCCAGCGCCACATCGCCGAGATCATGCGGGCGGTGGGGGCCAAGTCCCGTTTCCAGGCGGGGTTCCTGCTGTCGGCGACGGCCGCGGCCGCCGCCTCCGCCACCCGCACCCCGCTCACTCACCCCCCGGCTGAAGCTCCGGAATCAGCCGCCCCCGACGGGACAGCAGAAACTTCTTGAACTCCGCCACCGGAGGCGTGTCCGGGTGCCCGTCGAGCCACGCCACCCCGATCTCGCGGACCGCGCGCGGGGCGGTGACCGTCAGCTCGACGACCCCGGGCCGGGCCACCGCCGGCGGCGGCAGCAGCGCCACACCGAGACCGGCGGCGACGAGCCCGCGCAGGGTCTCGGCCTCCTCGCCCTCGAAGGCGACCCGGGGCGTGAACCCGGCCTCCGCGCACAGGTCGTCGGTGATGCGGCGCAGCCCGTAGCCCGGCTCCAGGGTGACGAAGGTTTCCTCGGCGGCTTCCGCGAGGCGGATCCGCTTGCGCGTGGCGAGCCGGTGGTCGTCGGGGACCACCAGGCGCAGCCGCTGCTCGTCGAGCCGCCGGGCCACCAGGTCCGGGGCGTCGGGCAGCGGCGAGGTCAGGCAGAGGTCGAGCTCGCCGGCGCGCAGCCGCTCCAGCATGGCCTCGCCGTAGTTCTGGACCAGGGAGAACCGCACGCCGGGGTGGTCGGCCCGGAAGGCCCGGATCAGGCCGGGTACGGTCTCGGGGCCCAGGGTGTGCAGGAAGCCGAAGGCGACCTTGCCGAAGGACGGGTCGGCGTCCTGCTGTACGGAGCCGGCGGCGCGGGCGATCTCGGCCAGCGAGCGCTCCGCCGAGGCGAGGAAGGTGCGGCCCGCGACGGTGAGGGCGACCGTACGGCCCTTGCGGGCGAACAGGGTGACGCCCAGGTCCTGTTCGAGGCGGACCATGGCCCGCGACAGGGTGGACTGGGGAACGCCCAGCTCGTGCGCGGCGCGGGTGACGTGCTCGTGCCGGGCGACGGCGACGAAGTAGGCGAGGCGCGGGGCCAGCGCATGTGTCACGGCCATGTCTTCTTCGTAACGACTCATCGATAGACACCCATCTGACCTGCGCTGATGCATGGATGGATTGATTATCGCGAATCCGTGCATTGGACGCATGAAAAGGACGGGCCTACCGTCGTAGGCATGCCTCCCGCTCATACCGGGGCACCCGTCATCCCGGGTGCCTCCACCCCGTCGTTCCCGGCCTCCGCACCCGAGGCCCCCGCCTCCGCACCCGAGGCGCACGAGCCCGGCCGTCCCGGCTACCGCCGCCTCAGCCTGGCGCTCTTCGCCGCCGGTCTGGCCACCTTCGCCCTCCTCTACTCCACCCAGGCGCTGCTGCCCGCGATCTCCGACGGCTTCGGCGTGACGGCGGGTCAGGCCAGCTGGACGGTCTCCGCGGCCACCGGTGCGCTCGCGCTGTTCGTCCTGCCGCTCAGCGCGCTCTCGGAGCGTTTCGGGCGGACCCGGATGATGACCTGCTCGATGGTGATCGCGGTCGGCGTCGGCCTCCTCGTGCCCTTCGCACCGAACCTGGAGTGGCTGATCGCGCTGCGCGCCGTTCAGGGCGCGGCGATCGCCGGCATCCCGGCCTCCGCGATGGCGTACCTGGCGGAAGAGGTGAAGCCGAAGGCGCTGGTCGCCGCGATCGGCCTGTTCGTGGCGGGCAACTCCATCGGCGGCATGAGCGGCCGCCTCGTCACGGGCTGGGCGGCCCAGGTCTGGGGCTGGCGCGGCGGGCTGCTGGCCGTCGGCCTGATGTCGCTGGCCTGCGCGGCGGCGTTCCTGGTCCTCCTGCCCCGGGCCCGGTTCTTCCGGCCGGCCTCGCTGAACCCGCGTGAGGTGGGACGTACCGTCTCCGGGCACCTGCGCGATCCGCTGCTGCTGCGGCTGTACGGGATCGGCGCGCTGTTCATGACCGTGTTCGGGGCGGTGTACACGGTCATCGGCTACCGCCTGGTGGACGAGCCGTTCTCGCTCGGGCAGGGCCTCATCGGCTCGATCTTCCTGATCTACCTGGTCGGTACGGTCTCCTCGGCGGCGGCCGGGCAGCTGGTGGCCCGGCTGGGCCGGCGCGGCGCGCTGTACCTGGCGGTGACCACGACGGCGGCGGGCCTGTTCCTCTCCCTCGCGGAGTCCCTCACCGCGATCCTGCTCGGCCTGATCCTCATCACGGCGGGCTTCTTCGCGGGCCACGCGGTGGCCTCCGCGGCGGTGAGCCGTACGGCGAAGACGGGCCGCGCGCAGGCCTCGGCGCTCTACCAGTCGGCGTACTACGTCGGCTCCAGCGCCGGCGGCACGCTGGGCGCCCTCGCCTACCACTCGGCGGGCTGGGCGGCCACGGTCACCCTCGCGCTGCTCGCGGTCGCCGGGGTCGTCACGATCACCCTGTACGGGTCGCACGCGGCCCGTACGGCCCGGATCGCGGCGCTCGCGGCGCGCTGAGGGCCGCCCCACCGGGGCCGTCAGTCCCGGATGGCATGATCGCCGATCATGTCCATAGTCAACGTTCACCTCATACTCGGCAGCACGGTCAGCATGATCTGCCCGGCCCGCGTGGTGGAGTCCGGCGCCGACGGCCTGCTGCTGTGGGTCGCCCCGGGCACCCCGCTCTGGCGCGCCACCATCCCGGCCGGCACCCACCTTCGGGACCTGCCGCCGGAGGGCTCGTACCCACTGCGGGCGGACCGGTGGCGCCACGGCGGCGCGCTGATCCTGCAGCCGGCCGGGGCGGGGCACGCGGTGTGGTGGAGCTTCACGCTGGAGCAGGAGTTCCGCAGCTGGTACGTGAACCTGGAATCCCGCGTCCGCACCGGGGACGGCGCGGACGTGCACGTGACCGACCAGGAACTCGACATCACGGTGACCCCGGACCGCGCGTGGGAGTGGAAGGACGAGGAGTCCTTCGCCGCGAAGACGGGCCACCCGGTGTACTGGACGCGGGACGAGGCCGCCTCCATCCGCGCGGAGGGCGTCCGCGTCACGCGGCTCATCGACTCGGCCGCCTATCCCTTCGACGGCACGTGGTGCGACTTCAGCCCGCCGGCGTCCTGGCCCCTCCCGGACCGCCCGCCCCTGCCCCTGGCCGCGGTCACGGCCCCGTCGGGGGTGCTCGTCCTGGGCAAGGCCGGCTGGATCGACCACCGCCCGGACGACACCCCGCCCCTCTCCGACCGCGCCCTGGCCATGGCGGCGACGGGCGGCGGCCACCTCCACGACGGCGGGGCGGCCGGGCCCGAGCCGTGGGGCTTCGAGGCCGTGGCCGTCCCCGCCGCCACCGACCGCCCCCTGCCGGTACGGGCCTGGACCTCGCCTTCCCCCTTCGACGGCGAACCGGTGATCTCCGCCCTGGAGATATCCCTCGGCCTCCCCTGGACCCACGGCCCGGACCCGGTCCCCCTCGGCGACCTCCCGGTCGACCGCTGCGGCATGGTCCTGGGCGACGCCCGCGCCCTGGACGCCTTCGAAGGGCTGAACGGCGAAGCCGTGAACGGCCTGGCGGACGTCACGTACCGGGGCCGGTACGAGGACGAGGCCCAGGCGGTGTTCGGCGGCGGGCCGACCGCCGGAGCATCCGGCCCCCTAGGCTTCCTCGACCTCCCGCTGGGCGAGGCCGCGGCTCTGGCGGAGCGGATCAGGGACTGGGTCAGGGCGGGGCCGGGCAACGGCCTGCGCGTGTCCGTGGAGCCCCACACCGACTACCACCGCGCCCGGCGCGCCGGCTGGGGCCACCCGCTGCTGGCCGGGGCCATCGAGCTGGGCGGCTGCCGGGTGCTCGGGCTCGGCTGGGACCCCGGGGACCACTCCGAGCGGCACCAGGGCGAGCGGGAGGAGGGCCGGGTGTACCCGGTCACCCTGGAGGAGCGCGATGGCGAGGCCGTCCTACGCTGGACCATCCCGCCGTACGAAGGGGAAGGGGAGGCCTGAGATGTCGCTGCCCCATGTGTACCGGGTGACCAAGTACGACCCCGCCGACCGGGCCCCGAACGGGACCTACCAGGGGACGCAGGACTCCGACAGCGACCGCGGGCCGGTCGAGGCCGCGTATCTGGCGGCCGTCGGGGCCTTCGCCGAGGAGAGCGGGGCCGGGCTGCTCACCGTGCGGGATCCGCAGACCTGGTCGAGGAGAGCCCCGCCGCGAACGCCTCCCGCTGGTACCCCATCGGTGACGGGAGCCGGCTCGACGCCGTCCGGGCCGGGCTCGCGCCGCGCGCCCTGCTGAACGTCTGGCCGGGGCTGTCCGCCGACACCGACGGGCTGCTGGCCGGGCTGCCCGAGGAGTTCACGGTCGAATGCGTGTGGGAGGACGCGGACGGCCGGATCTCCAGCGGTGTCGTCGACGAGGAGGAGCGTGCGGAGCTGGCGCGGGTGCTCGCCGGCGCCCGGGCCGCCGCCCTGCTGTCGATCTACGCCGACGAGCGGAAGTCCCTGTTCACCGGTGTGCTGCCGGACGCGGACGGGGTGGTGCGGGCCCGGTGGCAGTTGTAGGGAAACGATCCGCCGCCGCGTGCCGGGCCGCGTGCCGGGCTGCGGTTGTCAGAGCCCTCGGGTAGTTTCCGAAGTACCGGGAACTAGCAGGGGGATCAAGGGACATGACCGAAGCCACCGACCTCGCACCCGAGCTCGACACCGCGCTCGACCGCTACCGCGTGGAGCTCACCGGCTACTGCTACCGCATGCTCGGCTCGGCCTTCGACGCCGAGGACGCGGTACAGGACACCTACATCCGTGCCTGGCGGAGCTTCGAGAAGTTCGAGGGCCGGTCCTCCCTGCGGTCCTGGCTGTACCGGATCGCCACCAACGTCTGCCTGGACCTGCTGAACGCGGGGAACAAGCGGGCCCGGCCCATGGACCTGAGCGCCCCGCAGCACCAGGCCTCCGCCGTGCTCAACGAGCGGCCCGAGGTGACCTGGCTGGAGCCGGTGCCCGACGGGCGGGTGCTGCCGCAGACCGCCGATCCGGCGGAGATGGCGCTGGCCAAGGAGTCCGTACGGCTCGCGTTCGTCGCCGCGCTCCAGCACCTGCCGGCCAAGCAGCGGGCCGTACTGATCCTGCGCGAGGTGCTGGCCTGGAAGGCCGACGAGGTCGCCACCCTGCTGGACACCACCGTCGCGTCGGTGAACAGCGCCCTGCAGCGGGCCCGCGCGACCCTCGCCGCCACCCGGATCCGGGAGAGCGAGTCCGCGGACCCGCTGGACACCGACCAGGTCAAGCTGCTGGAGCAGTACCTCGCCGCCTTCGAGGCGTACGACATCTCCCGGCTCACCGCCCTGCTCCACGAGGACGCGGTGCTGTCGATGCCGCCGTTCGACCTTTGGCTCCAGGGCCACGAGGACATCGCGGCCTGGCACCTGAACCAGGGCATCGGCTGCAAGGGCTCGCGGCTGCTCCCGACCACGGCGAACGGCATGCCCGCCTTCGGCCAGTACCGGCTGCGGGAGGACGGTCAGCCGGGCTGGACCCCGTGGGCGCTCCAGGTGCTGGAGGTGTCAGGGGGGAAGGTCACCGGCCTGAACGCCTTCCTGGACACCGCCCGGTGGTTCCCGCTCTTCGGGCTCCCCGAGCAGCTCGACGAGTCCTACGAGGCCGAGGAGCGCGCGTAAGGCGGGCCCGGCCCCGGTGACCCTGAAGGGCCGGTCCCCGGCGGTGAGCCGCAGCCGGGCCAGCACCTCGACGGTGCGCAGGCCCGGCGCGGTGACGGCGGCGGCGTCGCACACCACCGCGGTCGCCCCGTCCCCGTAGAGCCTCGCCAGCCGAGCGCACAGCTGCGCCACGTCCGGTGCGGCCGGTCCGGGTCCGGGCAGTACGAGTCGAGTCATCTCCACGAGGGGATGACTCCTCTGTTTGCCGGAACTCATCGGCCGCTCAGCACAATGGCGCGATGAAGCCTTCGTACTGGAACCCGCTGCCCACGGCCCGGCGGCTGACCGAGACCGAGTCGCACTTGGACGCGGCGATGTTCACCGGGAAGTGGGAGGAGCGCAACTGGCGCAACGTGCCGGGCCCCTTCTACGCCGGCGAGACCGACAGCCTGGCCATCGGCCGCCTGGACGCTCCCCACCACATCTCGTACGACGACGACCACGGCGGCGGGTTCGGAGGCGAGTTCGTCTTCCGCCAGCCGGTGGACGAGGGCGAGGTCTTCGACATGCTGTGCGGCGCGTCACTGGAGCTCTGTCAGGGCTACAACTGGGACGGCGACGACCACTGGACCGTGGAGGCCGTCCGCGACTGGTGGCGGGACCGCGGGCGGGTCCGTGAATGGGCCGTGGACATAGCCGCCGACTGGGGCGCCGACACCCACCCCCACTGGGGATACAACGCCGACCCGCGGTACCTGGGTCACTACCACGACGCCGCGCAGGGCCACCGGGACTTCGCCGCCTACATCGACGACGGCCTGGAGGCGTACCTGCGCGGCTACCTGTTCTGGCTGGAGCACCGGCGCGAGCCGAAGCCCGGGCAGGCCCTGCCGGACCTGTGAGCCGACGGGCCCGCGAAAAGGCGCCGGCGCGGCTCCGGACGGGGAGCCGCGCCGACGGGATCGTGGGCCGGGACTACGCGATGCGGTCCAGGACGATCGGGGTCGCCGAGAAGGACGTGCCGGCTGCCGCGATGTCGAAGGTGCCGTCCAGTGCGGAGAGGGCGTAGTCGAACTTCTCCGGGGTGTCCGTGTGCAGGGTCATCAGGGGCTGGCCCGCGACCACCGTGTCGCCGGGCTTCGCGTGCAGCTCGATGCCCGCGCCCGCCTGGACCGGGTCCTCCTTGCGCGCGCGGCCGGCGCCCAGGCGCCAGGCACCCACGCCGACGCCGTACGCGTCCAGACGCGTCAGCACGCCCGAGGACGGGGCCGTGACCACGTGCTGCTCGCGCGCGACGGGCAGCGCCGCGTCCGGGTCGCCGCCCTGGGCCGCGATCATCCGGCGCCACACGTCCATCGCGCGGCCGTCGGCCAGGGCCTTCGCCGGGTCGGCGTCCTTGATGCCGGCGGCGTCCAGCATTTCCCGGGCCAGGGCCAGGGTCAGCTCGACGACGTCCGAGGGGCCGCCGCCCGCCAGGACCTCGACGGACTCGCGGATCTCCAGGGCGTTGCCGGCGGTGAGGCCGAGCGGGGTGGACATGTCGGTGAGCAGGGCGACCGTCTTGACCCCGCTGTCCGTGCCCAGGCCGACCATCGTGCGGGCCAGCTCGCGCGCGTCCTCGATGTTCTTCATGAAGGCGCCGGTACCGACCTTCACGTCCAGGACCAGGGAGCCGGTGCCCTCGGCGATCTTCTTCGACATGATCGAGGAGGCGATCAGCGGGATCGCCTCGACGGTGCCGGTCACGTCGCGCAGCGCGTAGAGCTTCTTGTCGGCCGGGGCCAGGCCGTCGCCGGCGGCGCAGATGACGGCGCCGGTGGTGTCCAGGACGTGCAGCATCTCCTCGTTGGAGAGCAGGGCGCGCCAGCCGGGGATGGATTCCAGCTTGTCCAGGGTGCCGCCGGTGTGGCCGAGGCCGCGGCCGGAGAGCTGCGGTACGGCCGCGCCGCAGGCGGCGACGAGCGGGGCCAGCGGCAGGGTGATCTTGTCGCCGACGCCGCCGGTGGAGTGCTTGTCCGCGGTCGGGCGGGACAGGGAGTCGAAGTTCATCCGCTCGCCGCTGGCGATCATCGCGGCGGTCCAGCGGGCGATCTCGGTGCGGTTCATGCCGTTGAGCAGGATGGCCATCGCCAGCGCCGACATCTGCTCGTCGGCGACCACGCCGCGCGTGTACGCGTCGATGACCCAGTCGATCTGCTCGGGGCTCAGTTCACCGCGGTCGCGCTTGGTGCGGATGACGGAGATGACGTCCATGGAAGTGCTTCCTTCTACGCGCATAGAGAGAGGAGAGGGGTACGTGCCGGGGAAAGGACGGCGGCCCCCCGCCCGGTGGGGGCGGAGGGCCGTCGCCGCGGCTATCTCAGGTGGTCCGGCCCGAAGGCCTGCGGCAGCATCGCGGAGAGCGGCAGGACGCCTTCCGGCGTCTCCACCTGGAGCTCCGCGCCGCCGAACTCGAAGAGGAGCTGGCGGCAGCGACCGCAGGGGACGAGGATCTCGCCCTTGCCGTCCACGCACGTGAAGTGCGTGAGGCGGCCCCCGCCGGTGGCCTGGAGGGAGGAGACCAGCCCGCATTCGGCGCACAGGCCGAGCCCGTAGCTGGCGTTCTCGACGTTGCAGCCGACGACGGTGCGGCCGTCGTCGACCAGTGCCGCGACGCCCACCGGGAAGCCCGAGTACGGGGCGTACGCCCGGGACATCGCCTCCCGGGCGGCCTCGCGCAGGGCCTCCCAGTCGGGAGCGGCCGTCACTTGCCCTGGCCCTTGCGGTACGGCATGCCGTCCGCCTTGGGCATCCGCAGGCGCTGCGCGGACAGCGCGAGCACCAGCAGCGTGGTCAGGTACGGGGCGGCGTCCACGAACTGGCTGGGCACCTGGTCCGTGAGCGCGTACCAGAGGAACAGCAGCACGGCGAAGACCGCCGAGATGCCGGCCGGGACGTAGCGCTTCTTGTAGAGCTGCCAGGCGACGACCAGGACGAGCAGGATCGCGATGAGCAGCAGCATCGCGTGGACGTTCTCGGCACCGCCGCGCAGCTTGAGGCTGTCGGTGAAGCCGAACAGGCCGGCGCCCAGCGCCATGCCGCCCGGCATCCAGTTGCCGAAGATCATCGCGGCGAGGCCGATGTAGCCGCGGCCGCCGGTCTGGCCCTCCTGGTAGATCGGGCTGGCCACGATCGACAGGAACGCGCCGCCCAGGCCCGCGAGGGCGCCCGAGACGATCACCGCGATGTACTTGTACTTGTAGACGTTGACGCCGAGCGATTCGGCGGCGATGGGGTTCTCGCCGCAGGAGCGCAGCCGCAGGCCGAAGGTGGTGCGCCACAGCACCCACCAGGTGCCGGGGATCAGCAGCAGTGCGACGACGGTCAGCAGCGACAGGCCGGTGACCAGGCCGCCGATCACGCCCGCGATGTCGGAGACGAAGAACCAGTGCTTGCCCTGGAGGGTGGCCATCCAGTCCGACAACCCCGGCACGGTGATCTCGTAGATCGGTTCGACGCGCGGGGACTGCTTGGAGGAGCCGCCGGGCGCCTCGGCGAACGTGAAGTTCGACAGGTACTGGGTGAAGCCCAGGGCCAGGATGTTGATGGCCACACCGGAGACGATGTGGTTCACGTTGAAGGTGACCGTGATGATCGCGTGCAGCAGGCCGCCGATGGCGCCGCCGATCAGGCCGGCGATGACGCCGGTCCACGGGCCCCACTGGTAGCCGGCCCAGGCACCGAACCAGGTGCCGAGGATCATCATGCCTTCGAGGCCGATGTTGACGACGCCCGCGCGCTCGGCCCACAGGCCGCCGAGTCCGGCGAGGCCGATCGGCACGGCGAGGGAGAGCGCTCCGGAGACCTGGCCGATGGAGGTCAGGTCGTCCGCGCCGCTGATCACGCGGACCAGCGAGATGAGCGCGAGGCCGCCCGCGATGATCAGCATGATCCACGGGAGGGTGAGCTTGGTGCGGCCGCCCTGCTTCTTGGGCGCGGCGCTGGTCGCGGAAACGGTGCTGGTGCTCACGCCGAGACCTCCTTCTCGGTCGTGATGGCGTGGCCTGCGGCCAGCTCCTCGCCGACCTTCTGCTGCTGGCGTCGGATCCCGTAACGGCGGACGAGCTCGTAGGAGACGACGACCGCGATCACGATCAGGCCCTTCATGATCGTGCCGATCTCCTTCGCGTACCCGGCCGTGTCGAGCGAGGCCGAGGCCTTGTCGATGAAGGCCATCAGGAACGCGGCGAAGAAGATGCCGACCGGGTGGTTGCGGCCGAGCAGCGCGATGGTGATGCCGGTGAAGCCGACACCGACCGGGAAGGACAGGCTGTACGTGTGGCTCTCGCCCAGCAGCACCGGCATGCCGGCGAGGCCGGCGACGGCGCCGGAGATGAGCATCGAGGTGATGATCATCTTCTTGGCGTCCACACCGGAGGCCTGCGCGGCGGACTCGCTGGCGCCGGTGGCGCGCAGGTCGAAGCCGAAGCGGGTGCGGCCCAGCACGAACCAGTAGACGATGCCCAGTGCGAAGGCGAGGAAGGTGAAGCCGTAGATCTCCAGGCCGTCACCGAGGGAGATCGCCGGGAACCAGCCCGACTTGGCGATCTCGCCGGTGGTCAGGTCGTTGGAGCCCTTCGGCTGGACGCCGAGGTTCTTCGGCAGGATCAGCCAGGCGATCAGACTGGTGGCGATCGCGTTCAGCATGATCGTGGAGACGACCTCGCTGACTCCGCGCTTGGCCTTCAGGACGCCCGCGATGCCGGCCCAGAAGGCGCCGACCAGCATGGCGACGATGACGATCAGCAGGATGTGGAGCGGGCCGGGCAGCGTGACCGCCGCGCCGACGACCGCCGACACCATCGCCGCGAGCCGGTACTGGCCGTCGACGCCGATGTTGAAGAGGTTCATCCGGAAGCCGATGGCCACGGCCAGAGCCGCCAGGTAGTACGTACCGGCCTGGTTGACGATGAGGACCTGGACGTCCTCGTAGCCCGCGTTCTCCACCATGAGCCGCAGCGGTTCGATCGGGTCCACACCCGTCGCCGCCAGCACGATCATGGTCAGCAGGAAGGCGGTGACCAGCGCGAGCGCGGGCCCGGCGAAGCCGAGGATCAGCCGGTCCTTGTCGAGTTTCTTCATCGGGCCTCGTCCTCCGGGAAGTCGGTACGGGCATCCGTGCCGGCGTCGGAGCGGTTGTCGGTGGCTTCGGTGGCTTCGGTGTCGCCGACCGGGACTTCGAGGTGCCCGGAAGCGGCGCCCGTCATGGCGGTGCCCAGCTTCTGGGGGGTCACGGTCGCGGGGTCGGCCTCGGCGACCAGGCGGCCGCGGTAGATGACCCGCAGGGTGTCGGACAGGCCGATGAGCTCGTCCAGGTCCGCGGAGATCAGCAGGACCGCCAGGCCTTCGCGGCGGGCCTCGCGGATCGCGTCCCAGATCTGCGCCTGCGCGCCGACGTCCACACCGCGGGTGGGGTGGGCGGCGATCAGGAACTTCGGGTTGTGGCTCATCTCGCGGCCGACGATCAGCTTCTGCTGGTTGCCGCCGGAGAGCGAGGCCGCGGTGACCTCGATGCCGGGCGTGCGGACGTCGTACTCGCGCACGATCCGCTCGGTGTCCTTGCGGGCGGCCTTCGGGTCGAGGATGCCGCGCTTGGAGTTGGGGGCTTCGGTGACGTGGCCGAGGATGCGGTTCTCCCAGAGGGAGGACTCCAGC
The DNA here is from genome assembly GCF_026343255.1 of Streptomyces sp. NBC_00086. NCBI lineage: Bacteria > Bacillati > Actinomycetota > Actinomycetes > Kitasatosporales > Streptomycetaceae > Streptomyces > Streptomyces sp. NBC_00086. The sequence continues at coordinate 3,087,599 of NZ_JAPELZ010000001.1, forward strand.
AGCAGGCCGTGCCGGTGGCGGTCCTCGGGGATGTAGCCGATGCCGCCCTCGCGGCGCTTGCGCACCGGGGACTTGGTGATGTCCTTGCCGTCGAGGGTGATGACGCCCGCGTCGGGGGTCAGCATGCCCATGAGGGCCTCGATCAGCTCGGTCTGGCCGTTGCCCTCGACGCCCGCGATGCCGAGGATCTCGCCCTTGTGGATCGTGAAGCTGATCCCGTCGAGCAGCAGGCGTCCGGCGACCGGGGTCTCGCGCAGGTTGGCGTCCGGCAGGCCCGGCGTGCGCGCGGTGTCCTCCGTGACGACGGGCGCGCCGCCCGCGGCGACGGTCAGGGCCTCGACCCGGAGCATCGGGACGGTGGTCACCGTGGACTCGCGGGTCTCCGGCGACGGCAGCTCGGAGCCGACCATCAGCTCGGCGAGCTGCTTGGTCGTGGTGGTGCGCGGGTCGGCGGTGCCGACCGTGGTGCCGCGCCGGATGACGGTGATGTCGTCGGCGACCTTCAGGACCTCGCCCAGCTTGTGCGAGATGAAGATGACGGTCAGGCCCTCGGACTTGAGCTCGCGCAGGTTGTCGAACAGCGCGTCGACCTCCTGCGGCACGAGCACGGCCGTCGGCTCGTCGAGGATGAGGATCTTCGCGCCGCGGTAGAGGACCTTGAGGATCTCCACGCGCTGGCGGTCGGCGACACCGAGGTCCTCGACGAGGGTGTCGGGACGCACGCCGAGGCCGTACGCGTCCGAGATCTCCCTGATCTTCTTACGGGCCTTCGCGCCGATGCCGTAGAGCTTCTCGCCGCCGAGAACCACGTTCTCCAGGACGGTGAGGTTGTCGGCGAGCATGAAGTGCTGGTGCACCATGCCGATGCCGCGGGCGATGGCATCGCCGGGGCTGGTGAAGGAGACCTGCTCCCCGTCGATGGCGATGGTGCCCTCGTCCGGCTTCTGCATGCCGTAGAGGATCTTCATCAGCGTCGACTTGCCGGCGCCGTTCTCGCCGACGAGGGCGTGGACCGTGCCCTTGCGGACGGTGATCGCGATGTCCTTGTTGGCGACGACGCCGGGGAAGCGCTTGGTGATGCCGTGCAGTTCTACGGCGGGGGGCGGGCTGGACGCGTTGATGACGCACTCTCCTTGGCGCGGAAGGAGCTGAAGGCAGGGAGGGGACAGGGCGGGGGGAGAAAGTATCGCGTCCACGATGCTTCTACGCGCGTAGCACTGTCGAAAGTGAAAACTTGCGGCCAACCGGCCACAAGATCACATGAAACCACGTGACACGGGCCGGGGCCCGGGAGCGATGAGACCGCTTCCCGGACCCCGGGTATCACGTGTGCAGCAGGTCGGACCAGGCCTTACGGCGCGGTCTTGACCTCGATCTTCTTGGCGATGATGTCGGCCTTGGCCTTCTCGACCGCGGCGACGACGTCAGTCATCTCCTTGTACTTCGGGTTGGAGTCGGCCAGGCCGACGCCGTCCTTGTCCAGGCCGTAGCGGACCTCGCCGGACTCGGGCTTGCCGTCCTGGACCGACTTGATCAGGTTGTAGACGGAGTCGGCGACATCCTTGGTGACCGAGGTCAGGATGAAGTCCTTGTACTTCGCCAGACCGGCCTGGTTGTACTGGTCCGAGTCGACGCCGATGGACCACTTGCCCTTGGCGGAGGCGGCCTCGATGGCACCCGAACCGGCCAGACCGGCGGCCGAGTAGATCACGTCGGCGCCCTTGTCGAGCTGGCCCTCGGCCGCGGCCTTGCCCAGGTCGGGCTTGGCGAAGCCGTCGAAGTTCGGCGGCTGGGTCAGGTACTGGGTGAGCACCTTGGCGTTCGGGTTGGTGTCCTTGACGCCCTGGGCGAAGCCCGCCTCGAACTTCTTGATCAGCGGAACCTCGACACCGCCGATGAAGCCGACCGTGCCGGTCTTGGACGCCTTGGCGGCGGCGACGCCGGCCAGGTAGGAGCCCTGCTCCTCGTTGAAGACGAGGTTGGCGATGTTCTTCGCGGTCACCGAGGTGTCGTCGATGATGCCGAACGTGGTGTCCGGGAACTTCTCGGCGACCTTCTTGATGGCCGGCGCGTAGGCGAAGCCGACGCCGATGACCGGGTTGTTGCCCTTGCGGGCCAGCTCGGTGAGGCGCTGGACCTTGTCGGCCTCGCCCTCTCCATCGGTGGGCTCCGCCTCGGCGCCCTTGATCTTGAGGTCCTTCTCGGCCTTCGAGAGGCCCGCGTAGGCGGCGTCGTTGAACGACTGGTCGCCGCGGCCACCGATGTCGTACGCGATGGCGGCGGACTTCTCCGGGGAGGAGGACGAGGAAGACGAGTCCGAGGACTTCTTACCGCCACAGGCGGTGGCCGAGAGGGCCAGCGCCGCGGACGCGATGCCCACGGTGGCGATCCTGGTGATCCGGCGCAAGGGGAGGCTCCTTCAAAACCTGACCGAAGCGCCACGACCGGCGCTGGTTTCGCCGCGATCGTAACGCGCGTAGATGTCAGTTAAAGGCCCGTTCATGAGTCGTTACCGGATCGTCGTGAACCAGACAGTGACCGATCAGTAACTGCCGACGCGTCCGACCCATGTGTACCAAGGGCTGGACGCGTCCGCCGGATCAACCGCCGATTGTGTAAGAACTTCCGCCCCAGTCGGCTACACGGACCCCGCGAGCCTGGCGCGTCGCCCTTCGAGCCCCTCGAGGGACGCGCCGTCGAGCAGCGCCGCGGCCGTGAAGAACTCCACGCCGACCCCGATCGCGGCCTCGTCCACGTCGAAGTCGCCCCGGTGCAGATCCCGCTTCGCCGTGTCCCCCGGCGCGCGGACGCCCAGGCGCGCCATGGCTCCGGGGACGTGCTCCAGGTACCAGGAGAAGTCCTCGCCGCCCAGGCTCTGCTCGGTGTCCTCGACCGAGTCGGCCCCGCGCCGGGCGCTCATCGCCTCGCGCAGCAGGTCGGTGACCACCGGGTCGTTGACGACCGGGGGCACTCCGCGCACGTAGGTGATCTCCGACTTGGCCCGGTGCATCGAGGCGATCTCGTCGATGACCGCGTGGATCTGGTCGGGGGCCTCGTGCCAGGAGGCCAGGTCCAGGCAGCGAACGGTTCCGGACAGTTCCGCGTGCATCGGGATGACGTTGCAGGCGTGCCCGGCCTCGATCCGGCCCCAGGTGACGGACATGCCCGAGCGGGCGTCCATCCGCTTGGCCAGCACGGCCGGCAGGTCGAGGGCGAGCCGGGCGGCGGCCGTCACCAGGTCGGTGGTCAGGTGCGGACGGGCGGTGTGCCCGCCGGGACCGTCGAGGGTGACCTCCAGCCGGTCGCAGGCCGAGGTGATGGCCCCGGCGCGCAGGCCGATCCGGCCGGCGTCGACGCGGGGGTCGCAGTGCACCGCGATGATCTTGCCAACGCCGTCCAGCACCCCGGAGTCGATGGCCTCGGTGGCGCCGCCGGGCAGCACCTCCTCGGCGGGCTGGAAGAGCAGCCGTACCGGACGGGGCAGCTCGCCGCGGCGGTCGAGCTCGGCCAGGACGAGGCCGGCGCCGAGCACCACGGCGGTGTGCACGTCGTGGCCGCAGGCGTGGGCGCGGTCCGGGACGGTCGAGCGGTACGAGACGTGCGTCTTGGCATCCGGGATGGGCAGGGCGTCGATGTCCGCGCGCAGGGCCAGCATCGGCCGTACGCCGTCCCACGTGCCCACGTCACAGATGAGCCCGGTGCCCGACTTCAGCACGCGCGGGCGCAGGCCCGCCTTCTCCAGCCGGGCCTTGATCGCCGCCGTGGTGCGGAACTCCTGGTGTCCTAGCTCGGGATGCATGTGCAAGTCCCGGCGGAAGGCGATCAGTTCGGCACGCAGGTGGTCCGGAAGCTTGCCGGGCAGCTCGGGCCGGTCGGGCTTGCCGGGCAGGGCGGTCTGGGACTCGCGGGACATCAACTGGTTCACCCGTTTAAGGGTAGGCCCACCCATGGGTCAACTGGCTGGAGATCACAAAAAGTTCATGCCGTTAGGGGAAAGAAACCCGGCCTCTGGACGCATGACCGGATGGAGGCGCGGGTAAACTCGCGCGCTCACTCATCCGCTCATCCGGCCGCCTGAGCCGTCTGAGCAGGAAGTCTGTGCACATCACGGGCGGTGTCGGTGACCCCGGCGAGGAAACCGCGGGCCCGTTGCGAGGCCGACTCGGTCAGCCAGCTCGGATCCACATCGCATACGGCCACCGTCACACCGGTGCCGATCAGCGCGTAGGGCAGGGTGTGGACCACCGTGGAAGGAAAGCTGACGATCGTACGGCCGACCGGGCCCCGCCTGGCGATCAGCTCCAGCGGCAGGTCGGGACGTACGATCTCCAGCCCGGTCGCCTCGCTCAGGTTGCGCAGCTTCTCCGGGGATTCCCGGCGGTGGGCGAAGTAGCGGGTGGCCCCGTGTTCCAGGGTCAGGGCGCGCACCGCCTCCAGGTACCGGTCCGGGTCGACCACGCCGGTCTCCACCAGCGAGGTCCCGACCAGGTCGGTGCCCTTGGTCAGGCGGGGCGGGCCGAAGCGGGCCCGGGTCCACGCGAAGTCGTTGAGCCGTACGGTCATCCCGCCGTGCGCGGTGACCGGCATCGAGGTGAACACCTCGACGCGGCGGGGGCCGTCCGCACCCGGGGTGAACCGGCGCCGGGCCTTCGCCGAGACCGGCGCGTACGCCAGCTCGCGCAGCCGGCCCGGGAGCCCGCCGCCGCCGACCCGGTGCCAGCGCACGAGGCGCTCGCCGCGGGCCGTCTGGGCGATGAACTCCATGGTCGCGGTGCCGTCGTCGACCACGACGAGCTCCTCGGCCCGGACGAGGGTGAGCAGGAGCTGTACGTAGCGGGAGAACGGGTCCCCCAGCACCACCCGCTCGGCCGCCCGCACCTCCCGCGCGAGCGCGGCGAAGGCCTTGAACGGCGCCAGCCGTCCGCCGCGCGCCTCCTGCCACCGCACCTCGTGCCCCTCGTCCCGGGCCAGCCCCGCCATCCGGCGGAGCTGGCCCCGGGACATGGGGTCGGTGGGCGGGAGCACCACGATCCGCAGCCCCGGGACTTCCCCGGCCGGTCCGGGCCCGGTCCCGCCGCCGCGGGCCGGCTGGCGCGGGACGACTCCGAGGAGCCGTCCGGCGCCTCTGGCGTGCGCCCACTCCAGGACGTTGAGGAGCTGGACCGGGCTTTCGACGAAGGCCAGGGTCGGGGCGGGGGCTGAGGGGGTCACCGTGTACTCCTCGTCAGAGGGTGGATGGGAACGGTGCGGCCGGCGGACCGCCGGACGGGGTCCGGCGCTGCGCGCCGAAGCCCGGGAGGCCCGCCAGGGCCGAACGGTGCGAGGGGTACGGGAAGGCTCAGACCGCGGCGAGGTCCCCCTGGACGCGGCGGAGCTTCTTCATCGGGCCGAGCTCGGAGGCGTAGACCTGCTTGATGCCGTCGCCCAGCGCGGTCTCGATGGTGCGGATGTCGCGGACCAGGCGGGTCAGGCCGCCGGGCTCGACGGAGGCGGCCTGGTCGGAGCCCCACATCGCGCGGTCGAGGGTGATGTGGCGCTCGACGAAGGCGGCGCCGAGGGCGACGGCGGCCAGGGTGGTCTGCAGGCCCGTCTCGTGGCCGGAGTAGCCGATCGGGACGTTCGGGTACTCCTCCCGGAGGGTGTTGATGACCCGCAGGTTGAGCTCCTCGGCCTTGGCCGGGTACGTCGAAGTGGCGTGGCAGAGCAGGATGTTGTCGCTGCCGAGCACCTCCACCGCGTGCCGGATCTGCTTCGGGGTGGACATGCCGGTGGAGAGGACGACGGTGCGGCCGGTGGCGCGCAGGGCGCGCAGCAGCTCGTCGTCGGTGAGCGAGGCGGAGGCGACCTTGTGGGCGGGGACGTCGAACTTCTCCAGGAAGGCGACGGCCTCGGTGTCCCACGGGGAGGCGAACCAGTCGATGCCGCGCTTGGCGCAGTGCTCGTCGATGGCGCGGTACTCGCTCTCGCCGAACTCCACGCGGTGGCGGTAGTCGATGTAGGTCATCCGGCCCCAGGGGGTGTCGCGCTCGATGTCCCACTGGTCGCGGGGGGTGCAGATCTCGGGGGTGCGCTTCTGGAACTTCACGGCGTCGCAGCCGGCTTCGGCGGCGGCGTCGATGAGGGCGAGGGCGTTGCCGAGGTCGCCGTTGTGGTTGATGCCGATCTCGCCGACGACGTAGACGGGCCGGCCGGGGCCGGCGGTGCGGGAGCCGAAGGTCCGGAGGCGGGAGGCGGAGGTGACCGTCATGGCAGGGCTGTCCTTCGGGGTGCGGGGTGTACGAGGAGGTGTGGGTACTGGGGTGTGGATCGGGGTGTGGACCGAGGTGGAGAGGGGAGCGGCGGCCGGGGTGGCCGCGGGGGTGAGTACGGGTACGAGGGCGCGGGCGCGGGCCAGGTCGTGGGGATCGTCGATCTCCAGCACCCGTGCGGGGTCGGTGGCGACCGGGACGGTCCGCCCGAAGAAGCGGTGGCGGGCGGTCCGGAAGCCGGCGGCGTCCATGGCGTAGGCGGCGCCGGTCTCCAGGAGGTCCTGGGGGCAGTCCTGGCGGCGGGGGCGGTACGAGGTGTCGTGGTTGACCCCGGTGCCGGAGCCGTCGGGGGCCGCCCGCCAGAGGAAGCCGTGGAAGGGGGCCGCGGTGAGCGCGGAGTCGGCGGCGCCGGACGCGACGGCGGCGGCGACGGACTCCACGTCGGAGGCGGTGACGAAGGGGCTGGTGCACTGGACGAGCAGGACCACGTCGACCGTGACGGAGTGCAGCTCCTCGAAGGAGTCGAGCGCGTGCAGCACGGCGGCCTCGCTGGTGGCGGTGTCCCCGGAGATCCCGGCGGGCCGCCGCAGCACCACGGCCCCGGCTCCGCGGGCGGCGTCGCCGATGGCCTCGGAGTCGGTGGACACCAGGACGTCGGTGACGGTCGCGGCCCCCAGGCAGGCCCGGACGGCGCGGACCACGAGCGGCATCCCGCCGACGTCGGCCAGGTTCTTCCCGGGCACTCCCTTGGACCCTCCGCGTGCGGGGATCACGGCGAGCACTCTGGGCACGGCGCGGGCCTCTCGGAGGGATCCCGCGGTGGCGGGGGCGGGAACGGCGGCGGTAGCGGGGACGGCGGCGGTGTCGACGGCGGCAGCGGTGGCGGTGCCGGCAGCGGCAGCGGCCGTACGGGCTCCGGCCGGGCGGGGGCTCACAGCTCCCCCAGGCGGCGGATCACCGGAGCGACGCGCTGGACGCCGTGGCGGTAGGCGCCGCGGGCGGCTTCGCGCAGGTGGGCCCGGAGCCGGCGGCGCAGCCGGGATCCTCCGGCGTCCTTCCGGGGCGCACCGGGCAACGGGTGCCCGTCGGGGCCGAGATGGTGTCTGGCCAGGATCCCGGGCAGGTATCCCGGTGCGGTGTCCTGCGTGTAGTAGGGCGTCACGGCCGGGAGCGGGCCGCCGCCCAGCAGCTCCGTGAGGCGTGCCCGCGCGGCGGTGTGGGGATCGCGCGCCTCGGCCGGTCGGGCCGCTCCGGCCGCCGGGATGCCCACGCCCTGGGCCGCCAGCCAGTCCGGATCCGCCTTCGGGAGCAGGCCGGCGTCGAGCTGGGTCCAGGAGGCCATGCAGCCGGAGCCCAGGAAGTGGTGGTTGCCGAGGGTCTCGCGGACGCCGAGGTCGGTCAGGACGGCCGTCGGGATTCCCCGGTGGAGGGATTCCAGGGCCGCCGTGGAGGAGACGGTGACCAGCAGGTCCGTGGTGTCCAGGACCTCGCCCATGTTCCCGTAGACCAGACGGCAGTTGGAGGGGAGTCCGCCGGGGAGCTGCTCCGCGAGGCGCTGGTACGGGAGCTCCTCCAGGTGCGTGGTGTGCTCCCCCGGCCGGCTGCGCAGTTTGATCAGCACCTCGCGCCCGGGGTGCAGCCGGGCGTGTTCCGCGGCGCGGCGCAGCAGGTAGGCGCGGTCCGCGCGGGTGGCGGGCACGGACGGCTGGACCGCGAAGACCACCCGGTGGGCCGTGGCGGGAGCCTCGACGGGGTCGTACGGCTTCCCGTCGGTCGAGCCGAGGAAGGGCAGGGCGGTCTCCACGACGGCTCCGGCGTCCGCGCCGACCCCCTCGTAGACCGCGCGGAACCGTCCGGCGTCGTGGGGGGAGTTGGCGAGGACCAGGTCGGCCCCGTGGCGCAGCAGCAGGCCGTCGGCGAGCTTCTCGTAGACGACCCCGACGTACCCGGTGACGAACACCGGCCGCGCGGCCGGCTCGGGCCACAGGGCCCGGGCTCCGTGCAGGACCGCCTGGACGGCGCCGCCGACCAGGGCGAGGAGGACGATGTCGTACGGGGCGCGGGACTCCCGCTCCGGCGCGCGGAGTTCGGCGAGGAACTGCGCGCAGGTGACCTCGGTGAGCCGGTCCGCCGTGACCCCGACCTCGCCGAGCTGGCGCGTGGTGGGCGTGGCCCGGCCGCGGAGCAGGTATCCGGTCAGGTGGACGGAGTCCGGCTCCGGGGCGAGACGGCGCGCGGTGAGCGCTCCCCATTTCCATCGCGTGTCCGAATCCGCGAGGACGGCGATGCGAAGGGAGGTTCGAGGGGAGGTACGCGAAGCTGATCGATTGCTGACTGGCACGTGGCAGAAGCTATTCCGCAAATTCGCTGATCGGCCCAACGGTTGCACAACAGCCGGTTAACAGCCCGTCTACGAAATGCGAATCCGCGCTGGTTAACTCGCCCGCCCCGCTTCGTTCACATGGAATACGCACTCGGGCCATGGTGAATGCCGGACAACGCCTTAACGTCTCGCAGGTGCTCAAGCTCTCTGTTGTCGTGCCGTTCTACAACGTGCAGACATATGCGCCGGATGCCCTGAAAAGTCTCGAACTCAACGCTCGGGACGACTTCGAGTTCCTGCTCGTCGACGACCGCTCGACGGACGGGACTCCCGACCTGCTGGAACGGGCGGCGCGGGACCTGCCCGGCGCGGTGGTCCTGCGCCACGAGCAAAACGGCGGCCTGGCCACCGCGCGCAATACCGGTCTGGACGCGGCCCGGGGCGAGTACATCGCCTTCATGGACGGCGACGACTGGCTGGCACCCGGCCATCTGGCGCGGATGGTGGCCGCCATCGAGGCCCTGAGCTGCGATTTCGTCCGCAACGACCATGTCAAGGTCACGGGCAGGGCCCGCTCCGTGCAGCGCGTCCCCTTCGGTGCGCACGGGGTCGTCCGCGATCCGCGCTCCGGAATCCTGCCCGCCGACCGGGGCACCTCGGTGGACTACCCGTACGCCTGGGCCGGCATGTACCACCGGCGGCTGCTGGACCGCGGGCTGCTGCACTTCACCGACGGGCTGCGGACCGCGGAGGACCGGCCCTGGATCTGGCGGCTGCACCGCGAGGCGGAATCCTTCGCGGCGGTCGGTTTGCCCGGAATCTTCTACCGCCGCGGGGTTTCCACCTCATTGACGCAGATCGGCGACGAGCGCCAACTCGATTTCATGCGCGCTTTTGACCAGGTGCTTCTAGAAACAGCGGCGGACCGGGAATCCGATCTCCTGCTCCCGAAAGCCGTCCGAACATATTGTGCAATCATCGCGCACCACAACGGGTCCCTTGAAAGGTTCGAACCGGCCGTGGCCAAGAAACTCCGTTCCCTGAGCGCGGCCGCGCTCGGGCGCATGCCGCAGGATGTACTGGACCAGGCCCTTTCCTCGATGGACGCCGACCGCTCCGCCCTGCTGCGCAGGCTTCGCCGCCGCACCCCGTCGGGAGCGGCAGCGTGAGTCTCACCCAGATCTTCGTCGCCTCCACCCTCTACGGGACGGCCACGCTCGCCGCGGCCGTCGACGCCGGCAGCTTCCCGCCGGCCGGCCGCCGGATCCTGCTGACCAGCAATCACTCCCTCGCCGCCGAGATCAACCCCCGGCTCGCCGACCTGCCCGGCTTCGCCACGCTGGGCACCCGCTTCGACGAGGTGCTCGACTGGAACACCGTCATCGAGCCGCAGCACCCCAACGCGTGGTCGCCGCGCGCCGACGACGTACCCCTGTGGGAGCGGTACCTGCGGACCCTGTGGGGTCTCGGCGAGGACCGGGTCGAGCTGATCGTGGAGTCCCTCCAGGTGCCGCCCGCGCAAGCCCTGTGCCAGCTCTTCCCGGGCGCCGCCGTCGACGTCTACGCCGACGGACTGATGAGCTACGGGCCCACGCGCGTCCGGCTCGACCCGCAGATCGGGATGCGGGTGCGGCGGGTGCTGCACCTGGACCTCGTACCGGGTCTGGAGCCGCTGCTCCTCACGGAGTTCGGGGTGCCGGCGGAGCTGGTGGCGACCGACGCGTTCCTCAAGGTGCTGGCCGAACTGGCGGCGTCGGCCCATGACGGCGGGCAGCTCCCCGGAGCCCGGGCCGCGGGCGCGGCGGAGGCCGAGGCAGAGGCCGAGGCCCCGGCGCTGCTCCTGGGCCAGTACCTCTCGGCGCTCGACCTCATCTCCGCGCAGCAGGAGGAGGACCTGCACGCCGAGATGGTGCGCGGCGCGTACGCCCTGGGCCACCGGGAGCTGATCTTCAAACCGCACCCCAGCGCCCCGGCCGTCTACTCCCGCCGCGCGGAGGCGGAGGCCGAGCGGCTCGGCGCCCGCCTGACCGTCATGGACACGCCCGTGCTGGCCGAGATCCTGTACCAGCAGCTGCGCCCGGCGCTGGTCGTCGGCTGCTTCTCCACCGGGCTGCTGACGGCGGCCACGCTGTTCGGGCTGCCCGTCGCGCGGACCGGGACGGGGACCGTACTGGCCCGCCTCACCCCGTACCAGAACAGCAACCGGGTCCCCCTGACGGTCGTGGACGCGCTGCTGCCCGACCTGGCGGACACCGTGGCCGTGCGCGGGTGGACCGCCCCCGGGCCCGACGAGGTCCGCTCCCGGCTGGCCGGCCTGCTGGCCGCGGTCGGCTTCGTGATGCAGCCGCGGATCCTCGCGGGGCACCGCGCGGCGGCCGAGGAGTACCTGAACCGGCACCTGGACGCCCGTACCTGGCGCTACTTCACCCGGCGCCGCCTGGCGAGCCAGGGCCTGCCGGGCGGCATCCCCGCCCAGCTGGCGTTCCTGACCCGCAGCCCGGCCCTGCGCGGCGCCGTGCGCCGGGCCCGCCGGGTCCGCCGTCTGCGGGGCAAGCGATGACGGCCACCGCGGTACCGGCCGCGCGCACCGGTGCGAAGCCCGGGCCGAAGCCGGGCTCCGACCGCCTCAGGGCCCTGGACGGGCTGCGGCTCCTGGCCGCCCTCATGGTCTGCGGGTACCACTACGGCGGCCGCGGCGGGGAGGTGGCCGCGTCCTGGGGCGCCTCGCCGAACAAGCTGTTCCCCAGCGCCTCGACCTGGCTGGCGTACGGCCCGCTCGGCGTGCAGATCTTCTTCGTCATCAGCGGCTTCGTGATCTGCATGAGCGCCCAGGGGCGCACGGTCCGCGAGTTCGCCGCCTCCCGCGCGGCCCGCCTCTACCCGGCGTACTGGGCGGCGCTCGTGCTGGTCACGGTGGCGGTCGAACGGGTCTCGCCGTCGGACCTCCTGCTCAACCTGACCATGCTCCAGCAGCCCCTGGGCGCCGACCGGGTGCTCGGCGTCTGCTGGACGCTCTGGGCCGAGCTGCGCTTCTACGTCCTCTTCGCGCTCTGTGTGATCCTGCCGGGCGGAGGCCGCCGGCGGACGCTGCTCTTCTGCGGCGCCTGGACGATCGCGGCGGTCCTCGCGGACGCCGCCGACCCCACCGGCAAGGGGTTCCTCAGCCAGGCCCTGATGCCGCAGTACGCGCCCTTCTTCATCGGCGGCATCGGCCTGTACCTGGTGCACCGCGACCACCGTGACACGTTCGCCTGGGCCGTGGCCCTGACCGGCTGGCTGATCGGGCAGCACTACGCGGTGGCGGGGTTGTGGCACGCGCCGAACCCGAAGTTCTTCTCGTACCGCAGCTCGGTGGTGATCATCGCGATCGTGACGGCCGGCTTCGCGGCGGTCGCCCTGGTCGCGCTCGGCAAGCTCGGCTGGGCCCGCTGGAAGTGGCTGACGGTGGCCGGGGCGCTGACGTACCCGTTCTACCTGATCCACGAGCATCTGGGCTGGGTGGTCATCAAGGCCCTGCACCGGACGGCCGGCATCCCGGCCCCGGCCACCTTCGCGCTGACGGTGGTGCTGATGCTGGGCCTGGCCTGGGCGATCCACCGCCTGGTGGAACGCCCCTTCGGCCCGAAGCTGCGCAGGGCCCTCAGCTGACGGCGAGCTTCGCGGCGAAGCCCAGGAAGAGCACGCCCGCCGCCGAGCTGGCCCCGGCGGCGAGCCGCTTGCGGCGCCGGAAGGTGGCCGCCAGGCGGTTCCCGCCGAAGATCAGCGTGGTCAGGTAGAGGAAGCTGGCGATCTGCATCAGGCCGCCCAGCAGCAGGAAGGACAGCGCCGGGTAGGCGTAGGCGGAGTCCACGAACTGCACGAAGAAGGACATCAGGAAGAGGATGGCCTTCGGGTTGAACACGCTGATCAGCAGGGCCCGCCGGTAGGGCCGCTCCGTGTCGCCGGCCGGCACCTCGGCGGCCGCCGCGGCCGCCGGGACGCCCTCGCCGAGCCCGTCGGCAGCGGCGCGCTCGCGGCGGGCGCGCCACATGGTCCACGCGCCCCGCAGCATGCCGATGGCGAGCCAGGTCAGGTATCCGGCGCCGAGCAGTTTGACGACCCCGAACACGATCGGGCTGGTCTGCAGCAGCGCCCCGGCGCCGACCGCGGCCAGGGTCATCAGCAGGGCGTCCCCGGTGAAGACGCCGGCGGCGGCCCGGTACCCCCGGCGGACCCCGCCGCGCGCGGCGACGGAGAGCACGTAGAGCGAGTTCGGGCCCGGCAGCAAAATGATCAGCACCAGGCCGGCGAGATACGTCGGAAGATCTGTGACACCCAGCATGTGCAGGAGTGTCCCATGAGGACACACCTGTCGCGCCACTGCGCGCCTTGATCAGCCTGCACGGATCGGGACCAAACCGGAATCAGCCAAGGTCACCAGCCTGAATCAGCCGCCACGTACGTCCCCCACACCTCCCGCAGCGCCCCGCACACCTCCCCCACGGTGGCCCTGGCCCGCAGCGCCTCCCGCATCGGATGGAGCACGTTCTCCGTGCCCTGCGCCGCCTCCCGCAGCGCCGCCAGCGCCTCCTCCACGGCGGCTCCGTCCCGCCCCGCCCGCAGCGCGGCCAGGGACGCCCGCTGCCGGTCCTCGATCGCCGGATCCACCCGCAGCGGCTCGTACGGCTCCTCCTCGTCCAGCGCGAAGCGGTTGACCCCGACCACCACGCGCTCGCCGCTCTCGGTCTCCCGGGCGATCCGGTACGCGTTCCGCTCGATCTCCGCCTTCTGGAAGCCCGCCTCGATCGCGGCCACCGCCCCGCCCATCGCCTCGACCCGCGCCATCAGGCCCAGCGCCGCCGCCTCCACCTCATCCGTCATCCGCTCCACCGCGTAGGACCCGGCGAAGGGGTCGACGGTGTGCGGCACGTCGGTCTCGTACGCCAGTACCTGCTGGGTCCGCAGCGCGAGGCGGGCCGACTTCTCGGTGGGCAGGGCGATCGCCTCGTCGAAGGAGTTGGTGTGCAGCGACTGGGTGCCGCCCAGCACGGCCGCCAGCCCCTGCACGGCGACGCGCACCAGGTTCAGCTCCGGCTGCTGCGCCGTCAGCTGCACCCCGGCGGTCTGGGTGTGGAAGCGCAGCATCAGCGACCTGGGGTCCCGGGCCCCGAACTCCTCGCGCATGACGCGGGCCCAGATCCGCCGGGCCGCGCGGAACTTCGCGACCTCCTCCAGGAGGGTGGTGCGGGCGACGAAGAAGAACGACAGCCGGGGCGCGAAGGCGTCGACCTCCATCCCGGCGGCCAGCGCGGTCCGTACGTAAGCGATCGCGTCGGCCAGCGTGAAGGCGATCTCCTGCGCGGGCGAGGCCCCGGCCTCGGCCATGTGGTAGCCGGAGATGGAGATGGTGTTCCACTGGGGCAGCTCGGCCCGGCAGTAGCGGAATACGTCGGCCGTCAACCTGAGGGAGGGTCCGGGCGGGAAGATGTAGGTCCCCCGTGCGATGTACTCCTTCAGCACGTCGTTCTGGACCGTGCCGGTCAGCAGAGCGGCCTCGATGCCCTGCTCCTCGGCCACCAGTTGGTAGAGCAGGAGCAGCGGCGCGGCCGGTGCGTTGATCGTCATCGAGGTGGACACCCGGTCGAGCGGGATCCCGTCGAACAGCACGCGCATGTCCTCGACCGAGTCGATCGCGACGCCCACCTTGCCGACCTCGCCGTGCGCGAGCGGGGCGTCGGAGTCGTGCCCCATCTGGGTGGGCAGGTCGAAGGCCACGGACAGCCCGGCCGCGCCGCCCGCGATGAGCTGCCGGAAGCGGGCGTTGGTCTCCGCGGCCGTACCGAAGCCGGCGTACTGGCGCATGGTCCAGGGCCGTCCGGTGTACATCGTCGGGTGGACGCCCCGGGTGTACGGGTACTCCCCCGGCTCCCCCAGCTCGGTCCCGGGGTCCCAGCCGGCGAGGTCGTCGGGGCGGTAGACGGGCGCGATCGGGATCCCGCTCTCGGTGTGCCGCTCCATGTGACGCGCTCCTTCGTGGATCCGAGGGGCTCGGGGCTGATAAAACGTCCCCGCGGCGGCCGCGCGGCGGCCTCTGGTCACAATGGCGCAACATCGCGGCCGTCCCCGCAACTGTCCACGCCCACGTGGCATCACCTAGATACACACGTAGAAATCGGGGGACCGCAATGCACCGCAAGAAAGCAATAGTTCGCGCACTTGGCCTGGCCACCGCCGTCGCGCTTGCCGCGACCGCCTGCGGGCCGCAGGAGCCGGGGGCCGCGGGCTCCGGTTCTTCCGCGCCCGCATCGCCCACGGCGGTCGCCTCTCCCGACGCCTCGCCGTCCACGGACGGGAAGCCCGGCGACGCCTCGCCGTCGGCGTCCCCGTCCGCGTCCGCGTCGCCGTCGCCTTCGGTTTCCGCCTCGCCCTCGCCGACCGTGAAGCAGGTCATGGCGAACGGCGACGACAGCGAGCTGGTCCGCGAACTGCAGGCCCGGCTGCGCCAGCTCAAGCTGATGACGGTGGCTCCGACCGGTTTCTACGGTTCCAAGACGACCGCGGCGGTCAAGTCCTTCCAGTCGAAGAACGGCCTGCCCGCCACCGGCGGCGTGGACGAGCCCACCTGGAAGAAGATCCAGAACGCCACCAAGAAGCCGACCGCTGCCGAGCTGCGCCCGCCGACCGTCAACGAGCCGGACGCACCCGACGCGCGCTGCATGACGGGCCGGGTCATGTGCATCAGCAAGGAGAGCCGCACCCTCGCCTGGATGATCGACGGGAAGGTCGTCTCCACGCTGGACGTGCGCTTCGGCTCGGAGAAGACCCCGACCCGCGAGGGCGAGTTCAAGGTGGAGTGGAAGGCCAAGGACTGGACGTCGACGATCTACCACACGCCGATGCCGTACTCGATGTTCTTCAACGGGGGCCAGGCCGTGCACTACTCGGCCGACTTCGCCGCCCGCGGCTACGCCGGCGCCTCGCACGGCTGCGTGAACGTCCGGGACAAGGCCAGGCTGGCGACGCTGTTCGACGCGGTGAAGGTCGGCGACAAGGTCGTCGTCTACTGGTGACCCGCCGGCGGCCGGCAGTGGGGACGTCCGGGCCGGGCGTCCACGGTCGCAAGTTGAGGGCGCGGGCGGGATCGGGGGAACGAATCCCGCCCGCGCCGGTTGCGCAGAGCCCAGGGGTACGGGGGGAACCCCGGCTCATGCGCGGCCGATGACCAGTCGGCTCATTACGTACTGCGTCACCGGTTCGAAAAGTGTTACAGCGGGGGCGGGAGACGTTTCAAGCCAGTGTCCGGTACCCGGTCCTCAGCGCCGCTGACCCGCGTCCGGGGTCTTCGGCGGAGCCGTCCCGGCCGGTGTCAGCTGCAGTGAACGCGACGGGGATTGCGGTCCCGCGGGCGAGCCCGGCGTGTCTCCGCCCGATCCGCCCGATCCCCCGCCGGTGGCCGTGTCGAGGACCAGCTGGCAGTAGCGCGGCACCCGCAACAGCCCCTTGGCGAGGCGCACGAGCTTCTCGCGGCGGGCCTCGTCGATGCGCCCCGACCGGAAGTCCCGGCACAGCTCCACCGCTCCGGTGCGGCTCTCCCGGTCCCGCTCCCGGTCCCGGTCCCGCTCGCGGTCACCGGGGTCGGTGCCCGCGCCGTCGGTGCCGCCCTGGAGGGACCGGTCGCCGCCTTCCTTGCTGCCGGTCGAGCCGCTCGCGAACGGTTCCCTGGCAGTGCCGCCGACCTCCCCGGAGACGCCGTCGGGTCCCGTCGGCGTATGTCCCTCCGCGCCCGGGGTGTTGCCCGGGCTCGGGCTGCCGCTCCCGCCCTCGGGCGGCACGGCGCTGCGCAGCGGCGCGAAGGGGATCTCGGACCCGCCGTCCGGCGAGCCCTCGGAGGAGGAGCCGACCGACACCGAGACGGCCGGCACCCGGCCGGCGGTGTTCCGGTCGTCCCGGTCCAGCAGTCCGGTGCCCGCGGCCGCCGCGAGGCCGCCCACGGCGACGCTCGCCAGCGCGGCCGCGAGGGCGAAGCGGACCGGCCGGCCGCGCCGGGAGGGGGGTCCGGCCGGGCCGGCCGGCGGGCCGAGCTCGACCACGGTGTCCGCGGAGCCGAAGAGTGCCGCGTCCGGAGCCCGCGTCTGGAGTTCCGCCTGGAGCACGGAGCCGCGTGCGCGGAACGCGGCCACCGCGGCGGCCTCTCCGCGCAGTTCCCCGGGCAGCCCGCCGGGGGCCGCGGGCGGCGGCTCCGCGAGTGCGTCGAGGGCGGCGCGCAGCCGCTCGGACCGGGCCCGGGCAGGGTGCTCGGCGCCAGGTGCGACCGGTTCTCCGCGCAGCAGTCTGTCCGCCGCGGCTTTGCCCAGCCACCTGTCGCGCTCGT
Source organism: Streptomyces sp. NBC_00086 (assembly GCF_026343255.1). Classification (NCBI taxonomy): domain Bacteria; kingdom Bacillati; phylum Actinomycetota; class Actinomycetes; order Kitasatosporales; family Streptomycetaceae; genus Streptomyces; species Streptomyces sp. NBC_00086. Next base: position 3,104,520 of record NZ_JAPELZ010000001.1, read on the forward strand.
CGGCCATCACATGTCCTTCTGCGTCCGCCAACGTGAATGCGTCACACCGGTTTGTTCTACGAAGCCCGCGGCGCGGGCCCGCTGCGCCGGTACGGCGTCGAGGTCCCGCCCGCCCCCGGCGCCCCGTGCGCGACTCCCGTCATTATCGCCGAGGCCGCGCGGACGTCCGGAGCCGACGCCCACGGCGGAGCCGACGGCGGAGCCGGAATCGGAATCCGGGTCGGAATCCGGGTCGGAATCCGGGTCGAAGTCACCCTCGACGGCCTCGCCGAGCAGCTCGGCCAGCTTCTTCAGACCCCGGTGCGCGGCGGTGCGTACGGCGCCGGGACGCTTGCCCAGGGTCTCGGCGGCGCTCTTGGCGTCCAGGCCGACGACCACCCGCAGGACGACGGCCTCGGCCTGGTCCCGCGGGAGCTGGGCTATGAGTTCCATGGTGCGGCAGGTGGAGAGGGACTCCATGGCCTCGCCGGCGGTGTCGGACTCGGCGGCGTGCCCCGTCAGCTCGGTCTCGTCCCCGCCGACGGCGGGCCGGCGCCCGCGCATCCGGATGTGGTCGAGGGCGCGGTTGCGGGCGATGCGGGCCGCCCAGCCGCGGAAGCGGTCGGCGTCGCCGGTGAAGGAGTCGAGGTCGCGGGCGATCTGCAGCCAGGCCTCGGAGGTGACGTCCTCCGCGTCGCCGTCTCCGACGAGCGTCCGGACGTATCCGAGCAGGCGCGGGTGCACGGAGCGGTACACAGAACGGAACGCGAGCTCGTCGCCGTCTTGTGCCGCGAGCACCGCGGTGGTCAGCTCCGCGTCGTCCCCCAGCAAAATCCCCAACCCGTTCACAGTCCCGTATGTGTGGCGCAAATCAGCACGTTACGGCGTTCAAGCACCTTCGTCCACGAGTTGTACAACGTGCAACCATCCCTGCGCGGAGCGGGGTGTGACACAAAACGCACCGAAGACGCTGACAGGGGTGCGGGCTTGTCGCACGAGTCCGCGACGGATGGCGGCCGGGGCCTCTCCTGTGGGGGGTGGCGGCCTCGGTCGCCCTCCCCCTTCTCCGCCGTCCCCTCGGCCATCATGCCCCGGCCCGCGCGGGGTCCCCAAGCGGCCCCGCGCCCGGTCCGACATGCGCTCTCGTCATCCTTTCGGCTCACTTCCGAGTGAAATCCCCCCATGGGTACGACACACCCGGCCCCACGTCGATAGCGTGGCGGGACACCCGCGCCACGCCACGAGGAGCCCCCCGCTGTCCAGCCACCTTCCGGCACAGGCCCGCGGAAGCTCCGACCCTTCCCACGGTTCCCTCGACGGCGCCGGCCCTTTCGGCGACTCGGGGCTCGAACGGTTCAACGCCCTGTCCCCCGAAGCCGCCCACTCCGCCCTGCTGCACTGCTGCGGCAGCCGGCGCTGGGCCCACCGGGTTGCCGCCCACCGCCCTTACCCCGACTTCGGCGCTCTACTCGCCGCCGCGGACGAAGCTTCGTACGACCTTTCCCAAGCGGACCTCTCCGAGGCGCTGGCCTGCGAGTTCCCGCCGGAGCTGGAGCACGGGGCCTCGTACGCCGCGCTCCTCGCGCTCGACGCCGCGCACGCGGAGTACGAGCGGACGTATCGCCACGCCTTCGTGATCTGCCTCCACGGGACCACCCCGGAGGAGCAGGCGGACCAGCTGCTGGCCGCGATCCGGCGGCGGATGGAACTGGACGTGGACGAGGAGCGCGCGATCTCCGCGGACGAGCTCCGTCGCGTCGCGCAGGTCCGGCTCGCCGACCTGACACACTGGCTGACCTCGGCGGATGGGGTATCTGCGGCCGAATTCGGTCTATTCGCCCCTGTGGGATAGTCCGTCCGTGCCTGTTTGATCACACCGATGGCCCCCGCGCGAGGGAACCGACAAAGCGTCGCTACGATGTCCGGGGCCGGAGGACCGTACCCGGCCGGGCCCGACCGACAAAGAAGCCGGCTGGCCCCCGCCCCGCTTCCGGAGGGTTTTCCGTGCCGGCTGGAACGTTGTACCGCGGCCGGGAAGGAATGTGGTCCTGGGTGGCTCATCGAGTCACCGGCGTCCTCATCTTCTTCTTCCTGTTCGTACACGTCCTCGACACCGCTCTCGTCCGCGTCTCCCCCGAGGCGTACGACGATGTCGTGGCTACCTACAAGACTCCGATCGTCGCGCTGCTGGAGTACGGCCTCGTGGCCGCAATCCTCTTCCATGCGCTCAACGGTCTCCGTGTCATCGCCGTGGACTTCTGGTCCAAGGGCCCCCGCTACCAGAAGCAGATGCTCTGGACCGTGGTGGGCATCTGGGTCGTGCTGATGGTCGGGGCCCTGTACCCCGTCCTCGGACACGCTTACCTCGAACTCTTCGGGAAGTGACACGCATGTCTTCTGACACTTCTTTCGAAAAGGGCATCGGTGACGTGGAGGGCGTGTCCCTCTACGACGTCGACAACCCGGCGCCGTACATCGAGGCCCCGCGCAAGCGCACCAGCAAGACCCCGCGCTCGACGCGCGGCAACTTCGAGATGGTCGCGTGGCTCTTCATGCGCCTCTCGGGCATCGTGCTGGTCGTCCTGGTCCTCGGCCACCTGCTGATCCAGCTCGTCCTCGACGGCGGCGTCTCCAAGATCGGCTTCGCCTTCGTGGCCGGCCGCTGGGCCTCCCCGTTCTGGCAGGGCTGGGACCTGCTGATGCTGTGGCTCGCGATGCTGCACGGCGCGAACGGTCTGCGTACCGTCATCAACGACTACGCGGAGCGCGCCAACACGCGTCTGTGGCTCAAGGGCCTGCTCTACACCGCCACGGTGTTCACCATTCTTCTGGGCACGCTGGTGATCTTCACCTTCGACCCGAACATCCGCTAGGCAACGGGGCTGAGGCGAAACCAATGAAGATCCACAAGTACGACACCGTCATCGTCGGGGCGGGCGGCGCAGGCATGCGCGCCGCCATCGAATCGACGAAGCGCAGCCGCACCGCCGTGCTGACCAAGCTCTACCCCACCCGCTCCCACACGGGCGCGGCGCAGGGCGGCATGGCCGCCGCGCTCGCCAACGTGGAGGACGACAACTGGGAGTGGCACACCTTCGACACGGTCAAGGGCGGTGACTACCTGGTCGACCAGGACGCCGCCGAGATCCTGGCGAAGGAGGCCATCGACGCGGTCCTCGACCTCGAGAAGATGGGCCTGCCGTTCAACCGCACCCCGGACGGCACCATCGACCAGCGCCGCTTCGGCGGGCACTCCCGCAACCACGGCGAGGCGCCGGTCCGCCGGTCCTGCTACGCCGCGGACCGCACCGGCCACATGATCCTCCAGACGCTGTACCAGAACTGCGTCAAGGAGGGCGTGGAGTTCTTCAACGAGTTCTACGTCCTGGACCAGCTCCTGGTCGAGGAGGACGGCGTCAAGAAGTCGGCCGGCGTGGTCGCGTACGAGCTCGCCACCGGCGAGATCCACGTGTTCCAGGCGAAGTCCGTCATCTACGCCTCCGGCGGCACCGGCAAGTTCTTCAAGGTGACCTCCAACGCGCACACCCTCACGGGTGACGGCCAGGCGGCCTGCTACCGCCGCGGCCTGCCGCTGGAGGACATGGAGTTCTTCCAGTTCCACCCGACGGGCATCTGGCGCATGGGCATCCTGCTGACGGAGGGCGCCCGCGGTGAGGGCGGCATCCTCCGCAACAAGGACGGCGAGCGCTTCATGGAGAAGTACGCGCCGGTCATGAAGGACCTCGCGTCCCGTGACGTCGTCTCGCGCTCCATCTACACCGAGATCCGTGAGGGCCGCGGCTGCGGTCCCGCCGGTGACCACGTGTACCTGGACCTGACGCACCTGCCGCCGGAGCAGCTCGACGCGAAGCTCCCGGACATCACCGAGTTCGCGCGCACGTACCTGGGCATCGAGCCGTACACGGACCCGATCCCGATCCAGCCCACCGCGCACTACGCCATGGGCGGCATCCCGACGAACGTCGAGGGTGAGGTCCTCTCGGACAACACCACCGTCGTCCCGGGCCTGTACGCGGCCGGCGAGGTCGCGTGCGTATCGGTGCACGGCGCGAACCGCCTGGGCACCAACTCGCTGCTGGACATCAACGTCTTCGGCAAGCGCTCGGGCATCGCGGCCGCCGCGTACGCCCACGCCCACGACTACGTCGAGCTGCCCGAGAACCCGGCGCAGCAGGTCATCGACCAGGTCGAGCACCTGCGCAACTCCACGGGCAACGAGCGGGTCGCGGAGCTGCGCCTGGAGCTCCAGGAGACGATGGACGCCTGCGTGATGGTGTTCCGCACCGAGCAGACGATCAAGACCGCGGTCGAGAAGATCGCGGAGCTGCGCGCGCGCTACAAGAACGTGTCCGTCCAGGACAAGGGCAAGCGCTTCAACACGGACCTGCTGGAAGCCATCGAGCTGGGCAACCTGCTCGACCTGGCCGAGGTCATGGCCGTGTCCGCGCTGGCGCGCAAGGAGTCCCGCGGCGGTCACTACCGCGAGGACTACCCGAACCGCGACGACGTCAACTTCATGCGCCACACCATGGCGTACCGCGAGGTGGACGACAACGGCCAGGACTCGGTCCGCCTGGACTACAAGCCGGTCGTCGTCACCCGCTACCAGCCGATGGAGCGTAAGTACTGATGGCCACCCCGACCCTCAGCAAGACGGACCAGATGGAGGCGGCGGCCGCCGCCTCGCCCTTCATCACGGTCACGTTCCGGATCCGCCGGTTCAACCCGGAGATCTCGGAAGAGTCGACCTGGCAGGACTTCCAGATCGAGATCGACCCGAAGGAGCGCGTGCTCGACGGTCTCCACAAGATCAAGTGGGACCTCGACGGCACGCTGACCTTCCGTCGCTCGTGCGCGCACGGCATCTGCGGCTCCGACGCGATGCGGATCAACGGCAAGAACAGGCTCGCCTGCAAGACGCTGATCAAGGACATCAACCCGGAGAAGCCGATCACGGTCGAGGCCATCAAGGGCCTGACGGTGATGAAGGACCTCGTCGTCGACATGGAGCCCTTCTTCCAGGCGTACCGGGACGTCATGCCGTTCCTGGTCACCAAGGGCAACGAGCCGACGCGCGAGCGCCTGCAGTCCGCCGAGGACCGCGAGCGCTTCGACGACACCACCAAGTGCATCCTGTGCGCCGCGTGCACGTCCTCGTGCCCGGTGTTCTGGAACGACGGCCAGTACTTCGGCCCGGCGGCGATCGTCAACGCGCACCGCTTCATCTTCGACTCGCGTGACGAGGCGGGCGAGCAGCGCCTGGAGATCCTGAACGACAAGGACGGCGTGTGGCGTTGCCGCACGACCTTCAACTGCACCGACGCGTGCCCGCGTGGCATCGAGGTCACGAAGGCGATCCAGGAAGTGAAGCGTGCGCTGATCACGCGCCGCTTCTGATTCTTCGACGCGCTCCGTCCGCCGGTCTCGCTTGAGGCCGGCGGGCACCGGGGCCCCGCCCCCTCCGGATCCGTTCCGTGAGGGGGGGGGGCCTTCGCCGTGGGGTCTGCGGGTCAACTTGCCTGGTGCGAACCCCTCTTCGGTCGACGCGGGACCGGCAACCGCCCTACGGGCCGCCGCGCGACTGTGGAATTATCGGCCGCATGAGCGAGCAGCAGCCCAACCCGTACACGAGCGGTCCCGGCGCGGGTGGCCAGGGGGACTACAACACCACTCCGGGACAGCCGAATTACGGCTACCCGCCGCAGCCCGGCTACGGCTACCCGCCCCCGGGCCCGGCCCAGCCGGGCTACGGCTACCCGCAGCCCCCCGCCTACCAGCCGACCATCGCCGGCGAGGGCATCCCCTCCCCGGCCGGCCCCATGACGCCCCCCATGGGGATCCCGGGTCCGCCTCCGATGGGCTACCCCGGAGCCGCCGGGCTCTCGCTCGGCGACATCACCATCGCCGGGGACCAGATCATCACCCCGTCGGGCCCGATGCCGCTCAAGGGCGCGGTCTGGAACGCCACCGACTTCTCGCGGACGGAGGAGAAGATCCCGGCGCACGCGATCGTGCTGGCCGTCATCTTCTTCCTGTTCTGTCTGCTCGGCCTGTTCTTCCTCCTGATGAAGGAGCGCCGCACCACGGGCTACATCCAGATCACGGTCAACAGCGCCGGCCGCCACCACTCCACGATGATCCCGGCGGTCGACCCGGGCACCTACATGTGGGTCATGAGCCAGCTCAATCAGGCGCGCGCACTCAGCATGTGACGCAGCGCCTGAGGCAGTAGCCGCCCGGCTCCGGCCAGTCGCCCGAGCACCGACTCCCCGGCCGGCTCCGGCGGCAGCCGCACGAGCATCCAGGCGAGCCCCCGCAGCGCGTCGATGTTGTACGGGTCCCAGTCCGCGCCCGCCTCCCCCGTGACGGGGAGGCTGCGCGGCCGTCCGACCAGCCCGAGCCATCCCACGATCGCCGCGCGCGCCTCGCCCTCCCCCTGCCCGGCGACGAGATCCCGCGCGGTGCGCGTCCACGCACCGACGGGCCGGGAGGCCTTCACGGTCCGCGCGTGGACCAGGAGTCCGTGCCACCGCGGGTCGGCCAGGGCCGAATCGGCCCACGGCTCTCCCACGTTGAGCACGGGCTCGGTGAGCAGCGCCAGGGTCCGCCGCAGGCCCTCCGAGGGTGCGCAGGCCAGGGCGGTCCGCCTGAAAGCGGCGATCACGGCCGGACCCGGCATCCGCCCGGCGGCCAGCTCCGCCGCGATGAGCACCTCGGGGTGGCCGTAGTGGTGCTGGTAGCGCCACATGCCCGCCGTCCGGTCAAGCAGCGCCCGGCGCTCGGCGGCGAGGGCATCGTCCACGAGCCCGCGACCGGCCACGGCCGCGAGGTGCAGCACGGTCTCCCGGACGGCCTCGGTGTCGACCCCGCGTGCGAGCCGGTCGGCCCAGGCCCGGACGAGTTCCGCCCGCTCCCGGTCGGCCCGTCCAGCCGCCTCCTCCAGCCCCGCCACGACCGCCGGGCTCCGCAGGCTTCCCGTACGGGCGGCGCGCACGAGCCGGTCGGCGCGCTCCGCGAAGTCCGCCGTCCCGGCGCCGCTCTTGATGTCGTCCATGGCCGCCACGGTAGGGGTGCCCACCGACAGTCCCGGGGGAAACCCTGTGGTCTGCAGGGCGTGGGTCCAGGAGGATCACCGGATGATCATTTCTCATGATGTGGACGGGCCCGCAGATGCGCCGGCCGTCGTACTGCTCCATTCCTCCGTGTGCGACCGGCGGATGTGGGAGCCGCAGTGGCGGCCCCTGCTCGACGCCGGGTTCCGGGTGGTCCGGGCGGACTTCCGGACCTGCGGAGACTCCCCCGCCGCCGAGGCTCCGTACAGCGACCACGGGGACGTACGGGAGCTGCTGGACCACCTCGGGATCCGGCGGGCCGCGTTCGTCGGCAGCTCCTACGGCGGGCGGGTCGCGCTGACGCTGGCCGCGCTGCGGCCGGAGCTGGTGAGCGCGCTGGCGCTGCTCTGCCCCGCCCGGCCCGCGCAGCGGCGCGGCCCCGCGCTGCTCGCCTTCAACGCCGCCGAGGCCGCCCTGCTGGACGCCGGCGACCTGGAGGGCGCGGCGGGGCTGAACGCCCGCCAGTGGCTCGGCCCGGACGCCGACGGGGCCGCGCACGCCCTCGTACGGGCCATGCAGCTCGGGAACCTGCGGGGCGCCCTGGCCGCCGACGGGGACCACGAGCTGCCCGAGCCCGTCTTCGAGCCGGCCGCCGTCACCGCCCCCGTCCTCGCCGTCGGCGGCGCGCACGACATCCCCGACTTCCGGGAGGTCCCCGCCGAGCTCGCTTCCCTGCTCCCCGGCGCCGTCCACGTCGAGCTGCCCTGGGCCGGCCACCTCCCCTCCCTCGAACGCCCCGAGGAGATCACCGGGTTGCTGCTGCCCTTCCTCTTCGAGGCGGTCCTTCCGGGACGCTGAGCCAGCCGGGCGCGCCATTCGCTTGAACCTGTTCAAAAAGAGGTCTACAGTCAACGACGTCAGCAGTTGAACACGTTCAAGGGGGCTGAGGGCAATGGACCTCACCGTGGTCGCGTACGTCATCTACCTGCTCATCAGCATCGGCCTCACCGTCTGGGTGGCCCGCACGCTCAGCCGCAACGGCCGGGTCTTCATCGGCGACGTCCTCCAGGGGAACGAGAAGCTCGCCGACGCCGTCAACCAGCTCCTGGTGGTCGGCTTCTACCTCGTCAACATCGGTTTCGTGACCCTCTACCTGCGGTCGGCCGAGGAGATCGTCGCGGCCCGCGGGCTCTTCGAGGCCCTGTCGGTCAAGCTCGGAGTCGTGCTCCTGGTCCTCGGCTTCATGCACCTCGGGAACGTCTGGGTGCTGAACAAGATGCGCCGCCGGGGAATCATGGAGCGCCAGCAGACCCCGCCGGTCGCCCCCCAGGGGTGGACCGCGCCCCAGGGGTGGACCGCTCCCACCGGGGCCTGATCCCCGTGGCCACCGCAGTGACCCGGCACCTGACGGTGCTCTACGACGCGAACTGCCCGCTCTGCGTACACATCCGGCACTGGCTGCTCGGCCAGCGCCGGCTGGTACCGCTCCGGCTCATCCCGGCGGCCTCCGCCGAGGCACGGCGGCGGTACCCGCAGCTCGACCACGCCTCGACGCTGAAGGAGATCACCGTCATCGGCGACTCCGGACAGGTGTGGACCGGGACGGACGCCTTCATCGTCTGCCTGTGGGCGCTGGCCGAGCACCGGCCGAAGGCGAACTGGCTGGCCACCCCGGCCGGCCGGCCCTTCGCCAGGGCCGCCATGTACACCGCCTCCACCTGGCGCGAGGCCGTACGGGACGACTCCGCCGCCCACGACGGGGAACCGGCCTGTGACGACCAGTGTTCCGCACCCCGATAGGCTCGGGACCGTGACTGATCAGAAGGCTCCCAAGAGCGAGCAGACCCGCACGCTCATCCTCGAAACCGCGCTCCGCCTCTTCCAGGAGCGCGGCTTCGACAAGACGACGATGCGCGGTATCGCCAAGGAGGCCGGAGTATCGGTCGGCAACGCCTACTACTACTTCGAGTCCAAGGAACACCTGGTACAGGGCTTCTACGACCGGATCGGCGCCGCCCACCTGGCGGCGGTCCGGCCGATCCTGGACAACGAGACCGATCTGCAGAAGCGGCTCGCGGGCGTACTGACCAGCTGGCTGGACATCGCCGCGCCGTACCACGAGTTCGCCTCGCAGTTCTTCAAGAACGCCGCGGACCCCGAGAGCCCGCTCAGTCCGTTCTCCCCGGAGTCGGAGGCGGCCCGCAAGCAGGCGATCGACATGCACCGCGAGGTGCTGGCGGGGGCCAAGACCAAGGTGCCCGAGGAACTGGCCGACGTACTGCCGGAGCTGATGTGGCTCTCGCAGATGGGCCTGGTCCTCTACTGGGTCTTCGACCGCTCCCCGGACAGCGAGAAGACCCGGCGCCTCGCACAGCGCGGCGCGCAGCTCACGACCCGGGGCATCATCCTGGCCCGGTTCCGGGTGCTGCGGCCGCTGGTGCGCGAAGTGCACGAGCTGTTCACGGACTTCCTGCCGGGCATGGCCCAGTCGGCCGTGTCCCGGCCGGGCCGCAAGCGGGCCTCCGACCCGGAGTAGGGCCCGGCCGCGGGCCGCGGTCCTACAACCAGTTGAGCTCCCACAGCCGCCACACGCCGGTGCCGTCCGAGAGGTACTGGGCGCCCGCGACGGCCTCGCGGGACATCACGTAGTCCTTCTTCTGCCAGATCGGCAGCATCGGGACCTGCTGCGCGACCAGCTTCTGCAGGTCGTGGAAGTCGTTGGCTGCGGCGCCGCGGTCCGAGAAGGACTGGGTACGGGCGATGAGGGCGTCGACGGCCTTGTCGGAGTAGCCGCTGTTCATCGAGTTGTCGGCGCCGACGAGCGGGGCGAGGAAGTTGTCCGCGTCCGGGAAGTCGGCGATCCAGCCGATGGTGTAGGCGTCGAACTCGCCCGCCGCGTAGGCCTTCTGGAAGTCGCTCCACTTCTCGACCGGCTTGACGGTCACCTTGAAGAGGCCGGTGGACTCCAGTTGCGCCTTCAGTGCCTCGGCCTCGGGTACGCTCGCGCCGCGCTCGTTGACCCCGAGGGTGATCGCGACCGGGGCGGTGATCCCGGCGTCCTTGAGCAGCTTCTTGGCGGTGAGCCCGCTCGGCGAGGGCCAGGCGTCGAAGAACGGCGTGCTGTGGGCGGCGATGCCCGCCGGGACGAGGGAGTAGAGCGGGGTGACCGTGCCCTTGTAGACCTCGGTCGCCAGCGTGGCCCGGTCCACGACCGCGGCGACGGCCTGGCGGACGGCGGGCTGGGCCACCGAGGAGCCGGGGCGGAGGTTGAAGACCATGCTGCGGATCTCCGTACCGCCCGAGGTCTCGTACCGGGTGTCCTCCAGGCCCGGATTCAGGGCGGCCAGGACCGCCGGGGGCATGTCGCGGTGGGCGACCTCGATCCCGTGGTCGGTCCAGGCCTGCTCCAGCTGCGCGGAGTCCTTGAAGTACCGCACGGTGACCGCGCTCTTGGAGACCTTGCCCTGACCCTTGTACGAGCCGTTGGGCTTGAGCTCGGCGCTCGCGCCGGCCGTGTAGCCGGCGAGGGTGAAGGGGCCGGAACCGTCGACCTTCTCCTCTTCGCGCAGGGCCTTGGCCGGGTACTTGTCCTTGTCCACGATCGAGGCGGCGCCCGTCGCGATCTTGAACGGGAAGGTGGCGTCCCCGGCGGAGAGGCTGAAGGTGACGGTGCGGCCCTCGGCCTGGACCGACTCCAGGGTGTTGAACAGCGGCGCCGGACCCTGGTCGGAGTTGATCGCCTTGATCCGGTCGAAGGAGAACTTCACGTCCTCGGCGGTGATCGCCCGGCCGGAGGAGAACTTCACGTCCGGGCGCAGCTCGCACTGGTACGTGGTGAGCTCGTTGCCGATGAAGCTGCAGGCGGAGGCGGCGTCGGGCACCGGAGTGTCCGAGCCGGTCTTGATGGTCAGCAGCGACTGGTAGACGTTGCTGAACAGGGCCCAGGAGCCCGCGTCGTACGCCCCCGCGGGGTCGAGGGAGGAGACCACGTCGCTCGTGCCGACGCGGATCGCCTTGCCGCCGCCGGCCGTCTCGGGCAGCAACTGCCAGACGGCGACGGTGCCGACGCCGAGAACCAGCCCGGCCGCGATGGCTTTCGAGCGGACAGACCGCAGCATCCTTGACTCCACCCCACGTGGGCGCACACCGAAGTCTGCGACCCGTTATCCGATTATCGGTCACATCCCATCATGGAAATTCGGCCTCGGGAAGGCCGTTTTGTCGCGTGGCGTTGGAGGTTCGGGCGGTTCAGGCCTGATATGAGGCGAGTTCCACGACTGTGATGTCCGACGGCGCGCCCACCCGGACCGGCGGCCCCCAGGCACCCGCGCCGCGCGAGACGTACAGCTGGGTGTCGCCGTAGCGCTCCAGCCCGGCGACGGTGGGGTTGGCGAGCTCGGCGACGTACTCGCCGGGCCAGAGCTGGCCCCCGTGGGTGTGGCCGGAGAGCTGGAGGTCGGCCCCGTAGCGGACCGCCTCGTCGATGACCACGGGCTGGTGGGCGAGGAGTACGGCGCTGCGTGCGCGGTCCCGGTCGCCCAGCGCCGCCTGGAAGTCCGGACCGTGGCCCTCGCTCTCGCCCGCGATGTCGTTGACCCCGGCGAGGTCGAAGTGCGGGAGCTCGCGGCGGGCGTTTTCCAGAGGGGTGAGGCCGAGCTCGCGGACGTGGTCGACCCACTGCTGGGCGCCGGAGAAGTACTCGTGGTTGCCGGTGACGAAGTACGAGCCGTGGCGCGCGCGCAGGCCCCGGAGCGGTTCGGCGGCGGGGGCGAGGTCGTGGACGCTGCCGTCGACGAGGTCGCCGACGATGGCGATGAGGTCGGGCTGCGTGCGGTTGATCGTGTCGACGATCCGGGTGGTGTGGGCGCGGCCCAGGATCGGGCCGAGGTGGATGTCGCTGACCACGGCGATGCGGAAGCCGTGGGCCGCGCGGGGGAGCTTCGCCAGGGGGACCTGGACCCGCTTGACGCGGGGGCCGCGCAGGACGCCGTACGTGCCGTAACCGACGGTGCCGGCTGTCGTGGCGGCGGCCGTGGCGGCGACGATGCGTGCGAAGCGGCGGCGGCTGAGGGTGGACGGGCCGGCCGCCGCCGGGGCGGGCTGCCCGGGGTCGGCCTCCGCCGGGGTGGCCTCCGCCGGGTCGTGCTGCCCGGTCGGGGCTGCGGGCTCGGGGGTGGCTTCGAGGGTGGCCTGCGGCGCTGATCCCCTCCCCGCCCCTTCCCGAGACTGGGGCTCCGCCCCGGACCCCGTCGCGTCCGCGCCTGCGGCGGCGGGGACGCTCTGGTGCTGCGCCCCCGGACCCGCGGTGTCCGCGCCTGCGCGGCGGGGCTCCGAGGCGGAGCCCGGAGCGGTCGCGCCTTCGGCGGCCGGGGGGCCGTCGGGCTGGGAGCCGGGCCTGTTCTGGCGGCGGAGCCACAGGGTGCGGACCGGCTCGGCCAACAGCATGGCCAGGGAGAGGTAGAGGAGGACGGCCAGCCAGAGGTAGCCCGGCCAGGCGACCGTGCGTTCCAGCCAGAAGGGGGCTCCCGCGCGGCCCGCCACGAGGGCGGCCAGGGACAGGAGCGGGAGCGCGAAGGCCAGGGCGGTGCCCGTGCGGCGGATGCCGCTGCCGGGGGTGGTGGTGTCGCGGACCAGGCGGATCCAGAGCCAGCGGTGCACCAGGACCAGGAGGGTCAGGACCAGCAGGGCCACGACCGCGAAGAGGACGATCGTCACGCGCCCGCCTCCGTACGTGATTCGCGCCGCAGCGCCCGTACCCCGCGCAACCCGATCACTCCGACGGCCGTCCCCAGGAGAAAGGACGCCACAGCCAGGAGAAGGTGGACCCAGAAGTACCCGGTCGGGTCCCCCGCGTCGTCGAAGGCCAGACCGCTGCCGTCCTTCCACAGGTTCCGGACGAAAGACACCCAGATGAACCAGCTCCACACTCCGAAGGCGAGCAGGAACCAGGAAGCGGCGCGGCTGAGTCTCATGAGCCCAGTATCGGTTTCGTCCCCAGGACGGACGCGCCGGGGTGGGCTGTCCCGGCGGTGGTTGCGGCGGGTTGGCCGGTCCGTGACGCTAAGCACAGCATCGGGATGTACTTTCACCTGCGTGTCTGCCAAGAAGACCGCGTTGACGGTCCTATCCGCCGCACTTCCCGTCCTGCTGGTCCCGACGCTGCTGGCCTCGCCCGCGTACGCCGCGCCGACACCGACGCCACCGGTGGACGGGAAGGGTCAGCCCCGCAAGGCGCCCGCGCCGCCCGCCTCGATGTCCACGGTCGGCGGCCAGTCGCTCGGGCAGCCCGGTACGCAGGTCAACCTGCTGCCCGGCGCGCCCGCGCTGCCGACGAGCGTGACGGGGCGTTCGTGGATCGTGGCCGACGCCGAGACCGGCGAGGTCCTCGCCGCGCACAACGCGCACTGGCGGCTCCCCCCGGCCTCGACCATGAAGATGCTCTTCGCCGACACCGTGCTGCCGGGTCTGCCCAAGGACCAGATCCACAAGGTCACCGACCAGGAGCTGGACGGGGTCGGCTCCGGCTCCAGTCTGGTGGGCATCAAGGAGGACGCCGAGTACAGCGTCCACGACCTGTGGCTCGGGGTGTTCCTGCGCTCCGGGAACGACGCCGTGCACGTACTTTCGGCCATGAACGGCGGCGTCGAAAAGACCGTCAGGGACATGCAGGCGCACGCCGAGGAGCTCCAGGCCCTGGACACGCACGTGGTGTCCCCCGACGGCTACGACGCTCCGGGCCAGGTCTCCAGCGCCTACGACCTCACCCTCATCGCCCGCTCGGGCCTGCAGAAGCAGGACTTCCGGGAGTACTGCGGCACGGCCAGCGCGAAGTTCCCCGGCCGGCAGGAGCCGGGCAAGCCCCGCGAGACCTTCGAGATCCAGAACACCAACCGGCTGATGACCGGCGCGGGCGGCCTGCCTCCGTACAAGGGGATCGCCGGGGTGAAGAACGGCAACACCACCATGGCCGGCTCCACCTTCACCGGCGCCGCCCAGCGCGGTGACAAGAAGCTGCTGGTCACGGTGATGAACCCGGAGAGCCCGGGCGCCAACCCCGTGTACGAGCAGACCGCCGACCTGCTCGACTGGGGCTTCGCCGCGAGCGGGAAGGTCAAGCCGGTGGGCGAGCTGGTGCCGCCGAAGAGCGCGGACACCACCTCCCACGGCTCCCCGGCCCAGTCCCACGAGAACAACCCGTCGGCGTCCGGTGCGGGCTCCGGCGGCGGGGTCGGTACCGCCCTCGGCGTGGCGGGCGGGGTGCTGGCCGTGGTGGCCGGCGGGGCCTACGCCGTCAACCGGCGCTGGCCGCGGGGGCGCGGCCGCCGGGCTCGCGGCCAGGTGTAGCCGAGCCGGCGGGCTCGCGGCCCGGTCCCGGTTCCGGGGCGGCTTCGCGGCCCGGCTCCGGGGCGGGCTCGCTGTCGGGTTCCGGCGCGGGCTCGCCGCCCGGTTCCGGGTCCTCCACGCCGTCCCCGTCGGCATCGTCGCGGCTCGCGGTCCACGCCGCGCAGAACAGCAGTAGCTTCGCCGTGAGGTTGATCCAGATCAGCAGCGCGATGGGCACGCCGAAGGCCCCGTACATGCTCTTCGTGGCGACCTCCCGCATGTAGCCGCTGAGCAGCAGCTTCAGCAGCTCGAAGCCGGCCGCGCCGAGGAGGGCCGCCTCGATGAGGCGGCGGCGGGGCGGTTCGACGCCCGGGAGCAGGGTCAGGACGTAGAGCAGGAGCAGGAAGGCGGCCAGTACTCCGACGAGGAAGGCGCCGCCCCGCAGCAGGCCGCCGCCCGCGCCGTCGCGCGGTACGCCCAGCCAGTCGCCGGCCTTGCCGACCGCGCTGGAGCCGAAGATCGAGGCGGCGGCCGAGGCCAGGCCGACGCCGCCGAGGCCGACGAGGACGAGCGCGTCCTTGCCCTTGCGGACGAAGGGGTTGCCCTCGTCCTCGTCGTCCTTCTCCCACACCGCCCGCAGGCAGTCCCGCATCGAGGTGATCCAGCCGATGCCGGTGAAGAGCAGGACGGCGGCGGCGATCAGGCCGACCGTGCTCGCGTTCGCGACGAGGGCGTTGATGTCGAGCTGGTCGGAGATGCCGGGGACCTGCTCGGCGAGGTTCTTCTGGAGCCGGTCGAGCTGGTCCTGGGTGAGCAGTCCGGCGCCGATCGCGGCGGCCACCGTGATCAGCGGGAAGAGGGCCAGGAAGCTGATGAAGGTGATGGCGGCGGCGAGCCGGCTCCAGTGCACGCGGTCGAGCCGCTGGTACGAACGCCACAGGTGGGTCCGCATCACGGCGGACACCAGGGGCCCGATCAGCGGGAGTTTCGTCAGCCAGTCCATACGGTCACCGTAAATGAGCTGTCGTAAATAGCCGGGATTGCCGCTTTTGGGTACTACGGTCGTCGATTGTGACTTTTCGCCCGACGGCTCGGCCGTTCCACGTCCTGATCCTGCGAAGGATCGGTTTCCGGTTGCGGTTCCTGCGTCAGGAACGGCGTGCGGTCGCCTCGCCCGCGGCCGCCGCCGCACTGCTGTCCGTCGCCGAGCCGAGCTGCGCCGGAACGCCGCTCGCCCCACCGCTTGCCCCGTTGCCGAACGGATATTCCCGCAGCTTGCGCCAGACTCCGTCCGAGCCCTGCTCGTAGAGGGCGAAGCCGGTGCAGAGCCACTGCGCCGCGTAGTCGGCGAGGGTGTCGAACGCCAGGTCCATCGCCTCCTCGGAGATCCCGTGGGCGACCGTGACGTGCGGGTGGTACGGGAACGAGAGCTCCCGGCTGAGCGGCCCGTCGGGGTCGCGGACCTGGCCCTGGAGCCGGGTGCAGCCGGAGCCGCCCTCCACGACCTGGACGAAGACCACCGGCGAGAGGGGACGGAAGGTGCCCGTGCCGGCCAGCCGCATCGCGAAGGGGCTGCCGGCGGCCGCGACCGCGGCCAGGTGGGCGCGGATCTCGGGCAGCCGGTCCGCGGCCACCTCCGTCGGCGGTACGAGGGTGACGTGCGTGGGAATGCCGTGCGCGGCGGCGTCCCCGAAGCCGGCGCGCAGCTCCTGAAGGCTGCTGCCGTACGGCTCCGGGACCGCGATCGAAACGCCGAGCGTTACGGTCCCCACGTAGCTCTCCTCCGCCTGTAGTCCTGTGCGTGGTCTGTGCTCCGCATGTGCGTCGCACGAGTGCTGCCGCCCCAGTGTGGCGGCAGCACCCCCCAGATCGCCAGGGCCCTCTTTCTCTTCCGTGCCCGTCAGTGCTTCGCGGGGAGGAAACCGAGGTGGTCGTAGGCCTGCGCCAGGGTCTCGGCGGCGACCGCCCTGGCCTTCTCCGCGCCCTTGGCCAGCAAGGAATCCAGGGTCTCCGGGTCGTCCAGGTACTCCTGGGTGCGCTGCTTGAACGGTGTGACGAAATCGACCATCACGCCGGCCAGATCGGTCTTGAGCGCGCCGTAGCCCTTGCCCTCGTACGCGGCCTCCAGCGCGGGGATCGACTCGCCCGTGAGAGTGGAGTAGATCGTGAGCAGATTGCTGACGCCGGGCTTCTCCACCGGGTCGAAGCGGACCACGGCCTCGGTGTCGGTGACCGCGCTCTTGATCTTCTTCTCGGTGGCCTTGGGCTCGTCGAGGAGGTTGATCAGGCCCTTGGGCGAAGAAGCCGACTTCGACATCTTGATCGCCGGGTCCTGGAGGTCGTAGATCTTCGCGACCTCCTTGACGATGTGCGCGGCGGGGAGGGTGAAGGTCTGCCCGAAGCGCTGGTTGAAGCGCTCGGCCAGGTCCCGGGTCAGCTCGATGTGCTGACGCTGGTCCTCGCCGACGGGGACCGAGTTCGCCTGGTAGAGCAGGATGTCGGCGACCTGGAGGATCGGGTACGTGAACAGGCCGACGGTGGCGTTGTTGGCGCCGTTCTTGGCGGACTTGTCCTTGAACTGGGTCATCCGGCTGGCCTCGCCGAAACCGGTGATGCAGTTCATGACCCAGCCGAGCTGCGCGTGCTCGGGCACGTGGCTCTGGATGAAGAGCGTGCAGCGCTCGGGGTCGAGACCGGCGGCGAGGAGCTGCGCGGCGGACAGTCGGGTATTGGCGCGCAGGTCCTTCGGATCCTGCGGCATGGTGATCGCGTGCAGGTCGACGACCATGTAGAAGGCGTCGTGCGTCTCCTGCAGGGCGACGTACTGCCGGATGGCTCCGAGGTAGTTCCCGAGGTGGAACGAACCGGAGGTGGGCTGGATGCCGGAGAGCGCGCGAGGACGATCAGAAGCCATGGCCCCATTCTCTCAGGTGCGATGGCGGGCTCGGGCCCGCCACTGGCCGGAACCGGGCGGGTCGCCGGGCCCCCGCCCCTCCCCCGTACGAGTACCGGGCGGTAGCGCCCCGTCCGGATCTTGCCTCGGCCGAGCGACCGCTTTCCGCGGCGGGGCCGGACGTGCCGGCCGTGGGCGTGCCCGCGCGGCGCCGCTCCCGGGGACCAGCCCCCGGACCCCCGCTCCTCAAACGCCGGCGGGGCTGGATTTTCGCCGGCGTTTGAGGAGCGGGTCTGTCTTTCAGCCGTCCGGCGTTTGAGGACCGGGTCAGGGCAGAGCCCTGGGAACGGTGGAAGGGCGGGTCGGGGACTTTGCCCCGCGCAGCGGCAAAGGCCGCAGGGGGGCGGACCCCGCCCCGGGGGGTCAGGCGACCGGGAGGCCAGGGGCCGGGAAGGCGGCCATCAGATCGGCCACCGCGGAGCGGATCCCGCCGAGGGCCGCCTCGTCACCCTTGGCCGCCGCGGAGACCGCGTCGGAGATCCAGTCGGCCACCACCGGCATGTGCTCGACGCCGAGCCCCCGCGACGTGAGCGACGGCGTACCGATCCGGATCCCCGACGGGTCGAACGGCTTGCGCGGGTCGAACGGCACCGTGTTGTAGTTGACGACGATGCCGGCCCGGTCCAGCGCCTTCGCCGCGATCTTGCCGGACACCGACTTCCCCGTCAGGTCGATCAGGATCAGGTGGTTGTCCGTACCGCCCGAGACCAGGTCGAACCCCCGCTCCAGCAGAGCGGCGGCCAGCGCCTTCGCGTTGGCCACGACCGCGTGCGCGTACGACACGAACGAGGGCTGCGCCGCCTCGTGCAGCGCCACCGCGATGCCCGCCGTCGTCTGGTTGTGCGGGCCGCCCTGGAGGCCGGGGAAGACCGCCTTGTCGATGGCCTTGGCGTGCTCCTCGCGGCACATCAGCATCGCGCCGCGCGGACCGCGCAGGGTCTTGTGGGTGGTCGTCGAGATCACGTCCACGTGACCGGCCGGGGACGGGTGCGCCCCGCCCGCGATCAGGCCGGCGATGTGCGCCACGTCGGCGACGAGCACCGAGCCCGCCTCCTTCGCGATCGACTCGAACGCCTCGAAGTCGATCGTGCGCGGGAGCGCCGTACCGCCGCAGAAGATCAGCTTGGGCCGCTCCGCCAGCGCGAGTTCTCGTACGGCGTCGTAGTCGATGAGACCGGTCTCCGCCTGGACCCCGTACTGCACGCCGCGGAACCAGGAGCCCGTCGCCGAGACGCCCCAGCCGTGCGTCAGGTGCCCGCCCATCGGCAGCGCCATGCCCATGACCGTGTCGCCGGGCTTGGCGAAGGCAAGGTAGACCGCGAGGTTGGCGGGCGAGCCGGAGTACGGCTGCACGTTGGCGTGGTCGACTCCGAAGAGGCCCTTCGCCCGCTCCACTGCCAGCGCTTCGATGCGGTCGATGTTCTGCTGGCCCTCGTAGTAGCGGCGGCCCGGGTAGCCCTCGCTGTACTTGTTCTGCAGCACGGTGCCGGAGGCCTCCAGCACGGCCGAGGAGACGTAGTTCTCACTCGGGATGAGGCGGAGGGTCTCCGCCTGGAGGGTTTCCTCGGCGGCGACGAAGGACGCCAGCTCGGGGTCGGTCGCGAGCAGGGCGGGGTGGCGGTACGGGTGGTGGTGGTTCGCGCTCATGGCGGTTCCTCCGGGGTCGATGTCGGATCTCGTCCCCGCGAGGCCCAGGCGAGCGGCCCTGTATGCGGTCGTGCGCGCACGGCTCCCCCGGAGTTGGTTCTCCGTGCGCCAGTCGCCGTGCGTGTCCGACACCTTAGCGGGCACGCCCCGAGAAAGGTTTCTCCGTCCGCGATGCGAGCGAGGATGGAGGTGACGCCACCCTCGTCACCGGCTTGACGGACGATCGGAGACCCCGTGTCGACAACTGCTGATGCCATCCGCTCCGCCGACGCGCACAGCGCGCACAACTACCATCCCCTGCCCGTCGTCGTCGCCACCGCGGAGGGCGCGTGGATGACCGACGTGGAGGGCCGCCGCTACCTCGACATGCTCGCGGGCTACTCCGCCCTGAACTTCGGCCACGGCAACCGCCGGCTGCTCGACGCCGCCCGCGCCCAGCTGGAGCGGGTCACCCTGACCTCCCGCGCCTTCCACCACGACCGCTTCGCGGACTTCTGTACGGAGCTCGCGGCGCTGTGCGGCAAGGAGGCCGTCCTGCCCATGAACACGGGCGCGGAGGCCGTGGAGACGGCGGTGAAAACCGCCCGCAAGTGGGGCTACGAGGTCAAGGGCGTACCGGACGGCCACGCCAAGATCGTGGTGGCGGCCGACAACTTCCACGGCCGGACCACGACCATCGTGTCGTTCTCCACGGACCACGAGGCCCGCGACCACTTCGGCCCGTACACCCCCGGCTTCGAGATCGTCCCGTACGGGGACCTCACCGCGCTCGCCGCCGCCGTCACCTCCAACACCGTCGCCGTGCTCCTGGAGCCGATCCAGGGCGAGGCCGGCGTGCTCGTGCCGCCGGCCGGGTACCTGCGGGGCGTACGGGAACTGACGCGCGAGCGGAACGTCCTGTTCATGGCCGACGAGATCCAGTCGGGTCTGGGCCGCACCGGCAAGACCTTCGCGTGCGAGCACGAGGACGTGGTCCCGGACGTGTACATCCTCGGCAAGGCGCTGGGCGGCGGGGTCGTGCCCGTATCGGCGGTGGTGGCCGACCGCGACGTGCTCGGCGTGTTCAAGCCGGGCGAGCACGGCTCCACCTTCGGCGGCAACCCGCTGGCCTGCGCCGTCGCGCTGGAGGTCGTCGCGATGCTCCGCACCGGCGAGTACCAGCAGCGCGCCACCGAGCTCGGCGACCACCTGCACCGGGAGCTGAACCTGCTGGTCGGCGGTGGCGCGGTGACCGCCGTACGGGGCCGCGGGCTGTGGGCGGGCGTGGACATCGACCCGGCGCGCGGCACCGGCAGGGAGATCTCCGAGAAGCTGATGGGGCTCGGGGTGCTCGTCAAGGACACCCACGGATCGACCATCCGGATCGCGCCGCCGCTGGTGATCTCCAAGGAGGACCTGGACTGGGGGCTGGACCAGCTCAGGTCGGTCCTCGGCGCCTGACCGGACGCCTCAGAGAATCACGTGGGGCAGGAAGCGGGCGTACTCGTCCGTGACCGGCCCCGCCGATTCGCGGATGCCGAGGCCCGCCGACTCGTCTTCGACGACCCACGCACCGAGCACCACCCGGTTGCCGTCGAAGTCGGGCAGCGGGGCGAGGCCCTGGAAGACGTACGTCTCGTCCTCCTCCGGTGCGAACGGCTCGCCGCCGACCGGATGCAGGGTGACGCCCGCGCCCTCGCGGCCCAGCAGCGGCTTCGCCGCGTAGCCGGTGGTCGTGGCGAGTTCGCGCGGGCCGTCCAGGTAGGCGGGCAGCAGGTTCGGGTGCTCCGGGAAGAGCTCCCACAGGACCGCCAGCAGCGCCTTGTTGGAGAGCAGCATCTTCCACAGCGGCTCGATCCAGGCGGTGGTGCCGGAGCCGCCGCCGTGGTCGTACGTGCCGAGGACCTGCGGGGCGAACTCGTCGGTGGCCAGCCACTCCCACGGGTAGAGCTTGAAGATCGCGCGGATGAAGCCGAGCTTCTCGTCCACGAACCGGCCGGAGAGGCTGTCCCAGCCGATCGCCTCCACCGACAGCTCGCGGGTCTCGATGCCGGCCTGCTCGGCGGTCTCCTGGAGGTAGGCGACCGTCATCAGGTCCTCGCCGAGCTCGTCGGTCTCGGAGTGCGCGAAGTGCACCGGGCCGGGCGGCAGCAGCTCCGCCTGGCGCCGCCACGCCTCGACGAGCCGCTCGTGGAGGGAGTTCCACTGGTCGGCGCCGGGGAAGCGTTCCTCCATCCAGAACCACTGCGGGCTGGCCGCCTCCACGAGGGAGGTGGGGGTGTCGGCGTTGTACTCCAGCATCTTGGCGGGGCTGCCGGTGCCGTCGTAGCGCAGGTCGAAGCGGCCGTAGAGCGAGGGCTGTTCGGCGCGGCGCCGCCAGGACTCGGTGATCAGCGCGGCGAGCTTCGGGTCGGTGATGCCGAGGTCGGCGAAGCGGTCGTGGTCGACGATGTGCTGGGCCGCCGCCAGGCACATGGCGTGCAGCTCCTCGACGACGTTCTCCAGCGCCTCGACCTCGGGGAGAGTGAAGGAGTAGTACGCGCTCTCGTCCCAGTAGGGGCGCAGGGAGTCGTCGGGGTAGCGGGTCAGGGGGTAGATCAACCCCTGTTCCTCGACGGTCTTCTGCCAGTCGGGGCGGGGCTCGATGGTGTGGCGCTTCACGCTGGATCAGCCGCCCGAGGAGCTCTTGTGGCTGCCGCCGATGCCGCCGCGGGTGACGGCGGACTTGTCGAAGCTGCCTCCGCTGACCTTGTTCTTCGCGACGGTGCCGCCGTAGTAGTAGGCGCCGCGGCCGCCGCTCTTGCACTCCTTGGTGTTCAGCTTCTCCAGGGTGGCGCGGTCCGCGCAGCGCTTGTCGGGCTCGTTGCTGCTGCCGCAGGCCACGAGGGCCGCGGCGAGCAGGCCCATGCCTCCGAGGGCAACGGTGCCTGAGCGCATGCGGCGCTTGGTACGCGTGGTGTCGGTGCTGCTGCTGTCCATGGACTGTTCGCTCCCCCTGGGTGGCCGGCTGCGCACAGACTAGAACGGCCGCCCCGGCCGACGGAATCCGGCCGACGCGGGATCCGTGACCTAGAGTCGGTTCGTGCTCATTGGGATGATTTGCGCGCTCGGTGCGGCGGTCTGCTTCGGCACGGCGTCGGTCCTGCAAGCGGTGGCGGCGCGGGCGGCGGAGCCGGGAACGGGCTCCGGGGTCGACACCGCCCTCCTCCTGCGGGCGCTGCGCCAGTGGCGCTATCTCGCCGGGCTCGGGCTGGACGGGGTCGGCTTCGTCCTCCAGATCATCGCCCTGCGGCACATCCCGATCTACGCGGTGGGCGCGGCCCTCGCCGCCAGCCTCGCGGTGACCGCGGTGGTCGCGGCGCGGCTGCTGCGGGTGCGGCTGAGCGGGACGGAGTGGGGCGCGGTCGGCGTGGTGTGCGCGGGGCTGCTGATGCTCGGGCTGGCGTCCGGGGAGGAGGGCTCGGGGAAGGGCACGCTCGCGCTGAAGCTGGGGCTGCTGGCGGTGGCCGGGCTGGTGCTGGTGGTCGGGGCCGTGGCGGGCGGGCTGCCGGACCGCAGCCGGGCGCTGACGCTGGGTCTGGCCGCCGGGACGGGCTTCGGGGTGGTGGAGGTGGCGGTCCGGCTCATCGAAGACATCTCGCTCTCCGCCCTGTCCAACCCCGCGTTCTACGCCCTGCTGCTCGGCGGCGGCTCCGCGTTCCTGCTGCTCACCTCGGCGCTCCAGCGGGGCTCGGTGACGGCGGCGACGGCCGGCATGGTGCTGGGCGAGACGATCGGCCCGGCGGCCGTGGGCGTGGCCTGGCTGGGCGACCGCACCCGCGAGGGCCTGACCTGGCTGGCGGTAGCGGGCTTCGTGGTGGCCGTAGCCGGAGCCCTGGCCCTGGCCCGCTTCGGCGAACCCCCGGCGGAGCCGGGCCACATCCAGCCGTCCGGCGCTTGAGGACGGGGCCCGGGCGCGGCCGGGTGCTCCTGGGGCTCCGCCCCGGACCCCGCTCCTCAAACGCCGGAGAGGCTGGATTTTCCAGACCACCGGCGGTCACGTGCGGGGTGACGCCAGCCAGATCCAGCCCGTCCGGCGTTTGAGGACCGGGTCCGGGCGGAGCCCGGGGAACGGGCGAAGGGCGGGTAGGGGACAGCCCCGCAGGGTCGCCTCCCCGCAGGCATCGCACAGCGGACCCGCGCCCGGGCGCCGTCACGGCAAGGCTGCGACCAAGGCGGCCAGCGTCGGGGCCCACGCGCTCTGGGACGGAGTCCCGAAGCCGACGACCAGGGCCTCGCGCGGGGGCATCGTCGCCTGCGGATGCCGGAAGAAGGACAGCGGCAGCAGGCCGAGGTCCTGCCAGGCGGCCGCCCGCAGGGCCGCCCGTTCCCCGCCCGGCGGCAGGTCCAGCACCGCGTGCAGGCCCGCGGCGATGCCGGAGACCACCGCCCGGTCCCCGACGGCCGCCACCAGCTCGTCGCGCCGGCGCCGGTACCGCAGCCGCATCTCCCGCACGTGCCGGTCGTACGCCCCCGACCGGATGAACTCCGCGAGCGTCAGCTGGTCCAGCGCGCTGGAGCTCCAGTCGGTCCGGCCCTTCACCGCCAGCACCTCCTCCAGCAGCGGTCCGGGCACCACCATCCAGCCCATGCGCAGCCCAGGCGCCAGGGACTTGCTCGCCGTGCCCAGGTACACCACCCGGTCCGGGTCCAGCCCCTGGAGCGCGCCGACCGGCTGGCGGTCGTAGCGGAACTCGCCGTCGTAGTCGTCCTCCAGGATCAGCCCGCCCGTGGACCGGGCCCAGTCCACCGCCGCCGCCCGCCGCCCGGGCGTCAGCGCGGCGCCCGTCGGGAACTGGTGGGCCGGGGTCAGCAGCACCGCTCCCGCGCCCGAACCGGCCAGCTCCGTGGTGCGGGCCCCCGACCCGTCCACGGCCAGCGGCCGCGTCCGCAGCCCGGCGGCCGTCAGCAGCTCCCGGTGCACGTCCAGCCCGTACCCCTCCACCGCGATCTCGCGGACCCGGCGCGCCCGCAGCATCCTCGCGAGCAGCATGAGGCCCTGCCCGAAGCCCGCGCACAGCACGATGCGTTCGGGGTCGGCGTACACCCCGCGGGACCGCGCCAGGTACCCGGCGAGGGCCTCGCGCAGCTCCACCCGGCCGCGCGGATCCGCGTACCCGAAGGCCTCGTTCGGGGCCTCGGTCAGCGCCCGCCGGGCCGCCGCCAGCCAGGCGGCGCGCGGGAAACCGCCCAGGTCCGGGGAACCGGGCTTCAGGCTGTACGAGGTCTGCGCGCGCACGGGGCGCCGTACGGCCACGGCCGCCGCGGGACGCCGCGCCCCGACCCCGACCCGGGCCCGCTCGCCGACCCGGGCCCGCTCCGCGACCCGGGTCCCGGAGCCCCGGCGGGCCGTCAGCCAGCCTTCGGCGACGAGCTCGGCGTAGGCCTCGGCGACGGTGTTGCGGGCGATCCCGAGGTCCGCGGCGAGCGACCGCGAGGACGGCAGCCGGGTCCCCGGGGCCAGCCGTCCGCTGCGCGCGGCCTCGCGCAGCGCCTCGGTGAGGCCGGCCCGGACACCGCGCCCGGGGACCGGTTCCAGATGCAGGTCGGCACCGAAAGTGGCCCGTGATTCCGTCATGGAAATGGACCATATCGGCGGGCCGCCCGGCTCGTAGGTTGGTTCCATGACCCACACCGAGAAGGCACCCGAGCACACCCCCCGCATGCAGCTGGCGAAGCTCGCCCCGGAGTTCTACAAGGCCGCCGTGGCCCTGGACGCGGCCGCCGCCAAGGGGCTGGACCCGGCCCTCGTCGAGCTCGTCAAACTGCGCGCCTCGCAGATCAACCACTGCGCCTTCTGCATCGACATGCACTCCAAGGACGCCCTCGCGGCGGGCGAGGACGTGGAGCGGCTGCTGCTGCTCGGCGCCTGGGAGGAGTCGCGGCACTTCTACACGGAGAAGGAGCTCGCCGCGATCGAGCTGACGGAGGCCGTGACCGTCCTGACCGACGGATTCGTTCCCGACGAGGTCTACGAGCGGGCCGCGAAGCACTTCGAGGAGAAGGAGCTGGCCCAGGTGATCGCCCTGATCGCCGCGATCAACGTCTGGAACCGCATCGGCGTCACCACCCGCCTCACCCCGGGGCACTACACCCCGGGGATGTACAAGTAACCCTGCGCGCGGCTCAGCCGCCCGTGGGCCGGAAGGCGGTCAGCGCGGCCTCGTGGTGCTCCTGCGTGAGCGTCCACTCGGCCGCCGGACCGGCCGTCAGGACGGCCCACTTCTTGCCGTCCCCGGCGACGAAGACCCGCTCCACGCCGCGGCGGCGGCCGTGTGACTCCGCGCTGTCGTACTCGTAGACCAGCTCCCCGCCCTCGGGGGCGCCCACGGCTGGGCCCACGCGGATCTCCTCGTAGCCCGTGGTCTGGGCCCGCAGGTAGGTGGAGGCGCCCTGGACGGCCGCGAGCGGGGTCAGTTCGGGCTCGCTCACCTGGAAGATCTGGACCAGTGCGGTGCGGTCGGGAGAGCGGTAGAAGACCCCCGCGGCGGCTTCCTCCCGGAGCCACCCGGCGGGGACGGCGACGGTGAACCCCTTCGCGTCGCGCACGGTCTCGTGGGCGGAGTCGCTACCGCTCGGGCTGGGGGTGGGGCTGCCGCTGCCGCTGCCGCTGCCCGTCGGCGACGGGGTGCGGGCCTCCGTGACCGAGGGGGCCGGGGAGGAGTCCTCCCCGCTCGGCGGGGCACTGGCGGTCGTCGGGCCCGCCTGCGCGGGCTGCTCGCCGGAGTCCCGCGCCACGAACCACACGGCCGCCGCACCGATCGCCAGCGCGGCCACCGCTACGGCCGCCGTGGTCGGCGTCGGCCACCGCCTCCCGCTCCGCGGGGGCCGGGGCGGCGCGGGGTACACCGGCTGTCCGGGCTGCGGGTGCGGATACGACGGGTAGGGGTACAGGTACGGGTCCTGCGACGCCCCCGGGCCGTACCCGGCCGCTCCGGCCCCCGAAGCAGGGGCCGGGCCCGGGGCCGGGGCCGGGTGGTGGCCCGGAGCGGGCTCCGGGCCTGGAGCCACGCCCGGAGCCGGGTCGTAACCCGGGGCAGGGGCCGCAGCCGGTGCGGAGCCGGATGCCGGTCCGGGAGCGTGTCCCGGCGCCGGAGCGTGGCCCGGCGCCGGAGCCTGTCCCGAGGCCGGAGCGTGACCCGGCGCCGGAGCCTGTCCCGAGGCCGGAGCGTGACCCGGCGCCGGAGCGTGGCCCGGCGCCTGGCCCGGCTCCGGAGGCGGCGCGGGCGCGGGCCCCGGTCCGGAAGCGGGCGCCGGAGGCGGCGCGGGGATCGGGTCGTAGCCCGGAGCCGGAGGCGGCGCGGAGTGGCCCGGGGGTGGGGTCGGCGCGGAGTGGCCCGGGGGTGGGGTCGGCGCGGAGTGGCCCGGGGGTGGGGTCGGCTGGGGGTCGGTCACCCAGCGTTGGGTCGCGGGGTCCCAGCGGGGGCCGTCCTGCGGGGCCACGGTCAGCCTCCCAGCGTGGTCAGGAGCCCGGCCAGGGCAGTCGCGGCGCTGACCGAGTCCACCAGCGGAGCCCACCGCTCCAGGGCCCCGCGGAGCCGCGGCACCAGGCCGGGCCGGATCTCCTCGGCCCCTTCCAGCCCCTCCGCGACCCCGTCCAGCTCGGCGTCGAGCGCCGCCCTGTCCTCGCCCCGCGGCAGTCGTACGAGGGCCGCGCGCAGGTCCAGTACGGCGTCGAGGAGGGCCTGCGGCCCGACGGTGTCCGCCCCGGCTCCCCCGTGGTGCACGGTGTTGGTGTTGTTGCTGCCGCCGATGCTGAACGCGCTGCCCGTGACCTCGCCGATGCGGACCGCGGGCTCCTGCCCGGCCGCGCCGGCAGCACCCGTACCCGTACCCGTATCCGTACCGCCGTTCTCAGTTGCCACCGGTGTTCCCCTTGCCCTTCGTGCTGTTGGTGTTGTTGCTGCCGCCGACGCTGAAGGCGCTGTGGTTCACCGACTGGATGAACACCCCGCCCTCGGCGACGTTGACCGCGCGCTGCGCGAACTCCTCCGTGTGCCAGCCCGCTTCGTGCAGCGCGAGGACGACGCCCCCGACGACCCGGTCCTGGATGGTCTTCAGGAAGCGGTCGAGGTCCATCAGGTGGAAGAGCGAGCCGTTGTCCTCGGAGGCCAGGTCGCGCACCGACACCCGCGGCCCCTCGGGCCGGGCCCCGCCGTGCCCGCCGGTGACGATCCGCCACCAGCTCGCCAGGCCGCGGCCCAGCGTGGTCACGGAGGCCGCGAGGGAGCCGGGGGTGTTGCGCAGGGCCCAGACGGCCTTGCCGAGCGCGTTGTTGTTGCGGTAGCGCTGGGCGTCCGCGTCGGCGTTGTGGAAGTCGGTCCGCACCGGCAGCAGCACGTGCGGGGCGACTTCCAGCATCATCATCCCGCCCTGCGTGTGGACCCGTACGAAGACGGTGACGACGAGGTTCTCGTCCCAGCCGCCCACCCGCACGCGCAGGAAGTGCCGGCGGCGCTCGCCGCCCTCCTCGATGGCGGCGGCGCGCTGCTCGCCGAACTGCCCGTGCACGACCTGTGCGGTGTCCCGGTGCGGCAGCCCGCCCGCGGGCAGGAACACGCACTCGTCCAGGACCAGTTCGCGCATCCGGTCGCCCACCGCGGCGGACTGCTCCGGGGAACCGTGCGGGGAGGGCACCCGCAGGCGTTCCAGCAGCGGCACGATCCGCGCCAGGATGTGGGCGTTGGTGACCGCGACGGGCTTGCGGTCGGGGCCGAGGTCCTCGCGCGCGCGCAGTTCCACGGACAGGTGCCAGGGCCGGAAGGGTTCACCCGCCCCGCAGAACGGGTCGTTGACGTCGTACATGATCATCGGCGTGTGCTGCTCGGCCCGGATGCGCTGGCGGACCCGCTGGAAGCGGGCCCCTTCGCCGGCTTCGGCCGGGTCGTTCGCGAGGTCGGCGTAGCGGCGCTCGGCGAGGTCGGTGGCGATGGTGCGGTAGACGTGTCCGCGCTGGAGCCCCACGACGGTGACCACACCGGCGAAGACGACCGGCAGCCACCACAGGACGGCGGTGGCCGCGACCTCCCCGCCCGTCGGGGCGAACGGCAGGCCGCCGGCTCCCGTCTCGTCCAGGAGGCTGAACAGCGCGAACCCGCCGATGCCGAGGGCGAACAGGACGAAGAGCAGTGCCCACCAGGCGTAGATCCGCAGGATCACGGAGAGCACCCGCAGCACCGGGACGTTCCGGGCGCGCAGCCAGTCGGCCAGGCTCAGCAGCAGGAAGGGCGGGACCAGCGCGAGGAGGAAGCCGCCCGTGAGCAGGGCGCCCACGAACCAGGCCCCGAGGACGCCGGCAGCCCAGCCGAGTTCGGCGCGGCGGGCGCGCAGCGCGTGGGCGAGGACCCGGGAGGCGTCGTAGCCGTAGGAAGGGGCGACGATCCGTTCCTCGTGGACGTACAGCTCGTCGATGACCCGGTCGCGGTACCCAGCGTCGAGGTACGTACCCGCACACAGGAAGCGGCCGGCCTCGCTGAGGGAGGGGTGGACCGGGGGCCGGCCCGCGGAGGTACCGGCCCAACTGCCGCCGGGCTGATGGGGAATCGGGTTCTCGGTCACCGACCGACCCTAGGGTTCCCCTCCATGCCGCGACAGAAAGATTCACGCCAAACGCCCCGGCCAGGTTTGGCCGGGGCGCATGGGTGTTCGTACCGCTCGTACGGGGGCCTGCGCGGCCGGGCCGTACGAGAACGATCAGATCAGGCCGAGCTCGCGCACCGCGTCGCGCTCCTCGACGAGCTCCGCCACGGACGCGTCGATGCGCGCACGGGAGAACTCGTTGATGTCCAGGCCCTGGACGATCTCGTAGCGGCCGTCCTTGGTGGTGACCGGGAAGGAGGAGATGATGCCCTCCGGGACGCCGTAGGAGCCGTCCGACGGGATGCCCATGGAGGTCCAGTCGCCCGCCGCGGTGCCGTTGACCCACGTGTGCACGTGGTCGATGGCGGCGTTGGCGGCCGAGGCGGCCGAGGACGCGCCGCGGGCCTCGATGATCGCCGCGCCGCGCTTGGCGACGGTCGGGATGAACGTGTCGGACAGCCAGGCCTGGTCGTTGACCAGCTCGGCGGCGTTCTTGCCGGCGATCTCCGCGTGGAAGATGTCCGGGTACTGGGTCGCCGAGTGGTTGCCCCAGATGGTCAGGCGCTTGATGTCGGAGACGGCGGCGCCGGTCTTGGCGGCCAGCTGCGAGATCGCGCGGTTGTGGTCCAGGCGGGTCATCGCGGTGAAGCGCTCGGCCGGTACGTCCGGGGCGGCGGCCTGCGCGATGAGCGCGTTGGTGTTGGCCGGGTTGCCCACGACCAGGACCTTGATGTCGTCCGCGGCGTTCGCGTTGATCGCGGCGCCCTGCGGCTTGAAGATGCCGCCGTTGGCGGAGAGCAGGTCACCGCGCTCCATGCCCTTGGTGCGCGGGCGGGCGCCGACCAGCAGCGCGACGTTGGCACCCTCGAAGCCCTTGTTCGGGTCGTCGAAGATGTCGATGCCGGCGAGCAGCGGGAAGGCGCAGTCGTCGAGCTCCATGGCGGTGCCCTCGGCGGCCTTCATGCCCTGAGGGATCTCCAGAAGTCGGAGCTTGACCGGCACGTCCGCGCCGAGCAGGTGGCCGGAGGCGATGCGGAAGAGCAGCGCGTAGCCGATCTGGCCGGCGGCGCCGGTGACGGTGACATTCACGGGAGTGCGGGTCATGGCCTTCTCCGTTAGACAGCTGGCGGTGGGGCGTCCCTGCCCCATGTGCTGGGAGGACGCCGCTCCGTGGCCCAGTAAATCTTGACGTGAAGAGACATCCGCCGTCAGGCTATCCGACCCTGGAGCACCCCAATCCCCCGCCCCGTGTGGCGCAGGGCACACGGGGCCTCCCCCGGGGGCGTCCCGGGGGCGCCGGAAGGCTCAGCGGACGGTGAAACGGACCGCGGTCTCCAGGAAGGGGACGTTCAGCCACGGCTTGGGCTCGATGACCAGTGCGAGCAGCGTGATCGCCACGCCCAGCAGGCCGTACGTGACCATGTCCGTGAAGCGGGAGCGCACCGCGAGCATGCCCACGGAGGGCAGCAGTCGGCGCATCACCGAGCCCGCGAGCATCGCGATGCCGATCAGCAGGCAGCCGGCGCGCGGATGGTCCATCGCGGTGAGCAGCAGTCCGCCGGCCGTGGCGGTGAGGACGGCGAGCATCGGCCACTGCCGGGCCGGAGCCGGAGCGTCGCCGGGCGCGGCCCGGCCACCGCCCTCGGGACGCGCGGTGTCCCGGGTGACGGAGGGGAAGCGGCGGGACTTGGCCCCCTCGGGCTCCTGGGCGGCCGCGGGCCGTGGGGTCCGCCCGCCGCCGCCCGTGCCCTTCGCGGCCCAGCTCGGAACCGGGCGCGGGGCCGCGGCGGCCGGGGCGGGAGCGGGCTCGGGGGCCGCGGCGGGGTCCGGCTCGCGCTCAGCCGGCACGGGGAACCGCCCGCTCGGCGGCTTCGACCACGTTGACGAGCAGCTGCGCGCGGGTCATCGGGCCGACGCCGCCCGGGTTCGGGGAGATCCAGCCGGCCACGTCCGCGACTCCGGGGTGCACGTCCCCGACGATCTTGCCGTTCTCGTCGCGGCTGACGCCGACGTCGAGCACGGCGGCGCCCGGCTTCACGTCCTCCGGCTTGACCAGGTGCGGCACGCCGGCGGCCGCGACGACGATGTCCGCCTGGCGCAGCAGTCCGGACAGGTCGCGCGTACCGGTGTGGCACAGGGTGACGGTCGCGTTCTCGGACTTGCGGGTGAGCAGCAGGCCGATGGACCGGCCGACGGTGATCCCGCGGCCGAGGACGACCACGTGCGCGCCGTTGATCTCCACGCCGTGGTGGCGCAGCAGCTGGACGATGCCGTACGGGGTGCACGGCAGCGGGCCCGGCTCGTTCAGGACCAGCCTGCCGAGCGACATCGGGTGCAGGCCGTCGGCGTCCTTCGCCGGGTCCATGAGCTCCAGGACGCGGTTGGTGTCGATGCCCTTGGGGAGCGGGAGCTGCACGATGTAGCCGGTGCACTCCGGGTTGGCGTTCAGCTCCCGCACGACCTCCTCGATGTCCTCCTGGGAGGCCGTCGCGGGCAGTTCGCGCTGCAGGGAGGCGATGCCGACCTCGGCGCAGTCCTTGTGCTTGCCGTTGACGTACCAGCGGCTGCCCGGGTCGTCGCCGACCAGCAGGGTGCCGAGGCCGGGGGTGATGCCCCGGGCCTTGAGCGCCGCCACGCGGGCGGTCAGTTCGGACTTGATCGCGGCTGCGGTGGCCTTGCCGTCGAGAATCTGGGCGGTCATGGCCCCATCCTCCCGGATGGAGCGGTCAAGGATCCAGTCGCGGATCCGGCCGCAGTCCCGCACGGCCTGCCCGGGTCCGCTCGGGGGCCGCTCGAGGTGCGCCCGGGGTGCGCTCGGGGATGGTTCCGGGTGTGTTCCGGGTTCGCCCAGGTTCGTTCCGGGTTCGTTCCGGGTTCGCTCGGATTCGTTCCGGGTTCGCTGTGGGTTCGTTGCACTTGCACAACAAGTACCGGGCGAGCGACGTCGCGGCTGGACAAGCCCGGTCCTGCGGGACGACCATGCGGGGAACGTAGTGCCGCGAGCAGTGCCGGGGGGCGGGCCGCACGACTTGCAGTGAATCCTCCGCGCGTGCCGTGCGTCCCCGCACTTCCACGGAGGAACACCCCAGATGAGCTTCGGCGACCCGAACAACCCGTACGCGCAGCAGCCGCAGGGCGGCCAGCCCGCCTACGGCTACCCCCCGCAGGCCCCCCAGGGCGTCCCTGCCCAGGGCGGCTACGGCTACCCGCAGCAGGCTTACCCGGGCGTCCCCGGCTACCCGGGCTCGCCGATGCCCATGCCCGGCGGGGTGAAGGGGGCGCGGGTCATCCTCTTCATCCTCGGTGGACTCCAGGCCCTGCTCGGCCTGCTCATCGCCGTCGGCGGCGCACTCTTCGCCACCGCGCTGTCCGAGTCGTCCAGCTCCAGCGCGAGCGACGTGGGGGCCGTCGCCGGCGGCGCGTTCGTCATCGGCGGCATCTTCGTCGTCGGCCTGGCCCTGTGGCCGATCCTGACCGCCGCCAAGCTGAGCAAGGGCCGCGGCGGCGTACGGGTCTCCGGGATCATCTTCGGCTCGCTCCAGACCCTCTTCGCCGTCGGCAGCCTGGTCATCAACATCGTGACGCTCAACGGCCTCCACGAGTCCGGCGGCGCCCCGCTCCTGATCTCGACGATCCCCGCCCTGATCTCGCTCGGCCTGGGCCTGTGGATCCTCATCGGCCTGGCCAACTCGGCCGCGGGCGAATACTTCCGCCGCCCCCAGTACTAGGACGCGGCACTCGTACGCAGGACCAGGCCCCAGGTCCCGGACGCATGACACGGCGAAGGCCGCCCACCGCACTGCTGCGGTGGGCGGCCTTCGCCGTCTGCGGGTGAGCGCCGGACTCAGTGGAAGAAGTGACGGGTCCCCGTGAGGTACATCGTCACGCCCGCCGCCTTCGCGGCCTCGATCACCAGCTCGTCGCGCATCGAACCGCCCGGCTGGACCACGGCCTTGATGCCGGCGGCCGTCAGGATCTCCAGCCCGTCCGCGAAGGGGAAGAAGGCGTCGGAGGCGGCGTACGAGCCCTGCGCGCGCTCGGCGCCCGCCCGCTCGACGGCCAGCTTCGCGGAGTCGACGCGGTTGACCTGGCCCATGCCGACGCCGACCGAGGCGCCGTCCTTGGCGAGCAGGATGGCGTTGGACTTCACGGCGCGGCAGGCCTTCCACGCGAAGGCGAGGTCGGCGAGCTCGTCGGCGGAGAGGGCCTCGCCGGTGGCCAGCGTCCAGTTCGCCGGGTCGTCGCCCTCGGCCTGGACGAGGTCGCTCTGCTGGAGCAGCACGCCGCCGGAGACGGGCTTGAGCTCGGCCGGCTGGTGCGGGGTGCCCTCGACCTTCAGGACGCGGATGTTCTTCTTCTTCGCCAGGACCTCGACGGCGCCCGGCTCGAAGTCGGGGGCGACGATGACCTCGGTGAAGATCTCCGCGACCTGCTCGGCGAGCTCGACGCTCACCGGGCGGTTGACGGCGATGACCCCGCCGAAGGCGGAGACCGGGTCGCAGGCGTGCGCCTTGCGGTGGGCCTCGGCGACGTCCTTGCCCACCGCGATGCCGCACGGGTTGGCGTGCTTGATGATCGCGACGCAGGGCTCTTCGTGGTCGTAGGCGGCGCGGCGGGCCGCGTCGGTGTCCACGTAGTTGTTGTAGGACATCTCCTTGCCGTGCAGCTGCTCGGCGTTGGCGAGCCCGCCCGGCTGCCCGTCCGTGTACAGCGCGGCGGCCTGGTGCGGGTTCTCGCCGTAGCGCAGGGTGGACTTGCGCTCCCAGGCGCCGGCCAGGAACTCGGGCAGTACGGCTTCCGGCTCGGGCGCGTACGCGTTCGTGAACCAGGAGGCCACGGCCACGTCGTACGCGGCGGTGTGCTGGAAGGCCTCGGCCGCGAGCCGCTTGCGGGCGGGGAGGTCGAAACCGCCGCCCTGGGCGGCCGCGAGCACGGCGTCGTAGCGCGCCGGGCTGGTGACCACGGCCACCGAGGGGTGGTTCTTGGCGGCGGCGCGGACCATCGAGGGGCCGCCGATGTCGATCTGCTCCACGCACTCGTCCGGGGTCGCGCCCGACTGGACGGTCGCGAGGAAGGGGTAGAGGTTGACGATCACCAGGTCGAAGGGCTCGACGCCCAGCTCCGCGAGCTGGTTGCGGTGGTCCTCCAGGCGCAGGTCGGCGAGGATGCCGGCGTGCACGCGCGGGTGCAGGGTCTTGACCCGGCCGTCCAGGCACTCCGGGAAGCCGGTCAAGTCCTCGACCTTGGTGACGGGCACCCCGGCGGCGGCGATCTTCGACGCGGTGGAGCCGGTCGAGACGAGCGCGACACCCGCCTCGTGCAGACCGCGGGCCAGCTCTTCCAGTCCCGTCTTGTCGTAGACGCTGATGAGCGCGCGCCGGATCGGGCGCTTCGACGCGGCGAGGTCCTCGCCCTCTGCGGTCACGGTCTCTACGGTCCCTGCGGCCTCTGCGGCGGTCACTGGATTGTTACCTTTCGTCCCTCGATGCGGTAGCCGTGCCGGGCCAGGCGCCCCACGACGTCGACGAGCAGCTCGCGCTCGACTTCCTTGATCCGCTCATGGAGAGCGGCTTCGTCCTCTTCGTCCCTGACCTCGACCACACCCTGGGCGATGATCGGACCGGTGTCCACGCCCGCGTCCACGAAGTGGACGGTGCAGCCGGTGACCTTCGCGCCGTAGGCGAGGGCGTCCCGTACGCCGTGGGCGCCGGGGAACGCCGGGAGGAGGGCGGGGTGCGTGTTGACGAACCGGCCGCCGAAGCGGCCGATGAACTCGGGCCCGACGATCTTCATGAACCCCGCCGAGACCACCAGGTCCGGCGCGTGCGCGTCGGTGGCCGCGGTCAGGGCGGCGTCCCACTCCGCACGGCTCGCGTACGCCTTGACCGGGCACACGAAGGTGGGGATCCCGGCCTTCTCCGCGCGCTCCAAGCCGGCGATGTTCTCGCGGTCGGCTCCCACGGCGACGACTTCGGCGCCGAAGCCCTCGGGTCCGCCGGGGTGGGCGTCGATGGCGTCGAGCAGGGCCTGGAGGTTGGTGCCGGATCCGGAGACCAGCACGACCAGGCGGGAGGCGGCCATGGGAGGCCCTTTCTCGTCGAGCGGGGGCGCCTCCCGGCGTGAACCGGGGGCGCGTCGTTCGTCTTGTGCGATCGCATGAAACTTCGGGCCCCGGGGATACGGGGGACCATACGAAGCCACCGACCGCCTGCAACGATACCGGCACACCGGACGGCCCCCGAGGGACGGGGGGACGGGTGGGCGGTAGCGTCTGGCGTACACGCCGTAAACAGGCCTCGGACGTCCCAGCGGCGTCCACGACACAGGGGATGAAACACACCCGATGCCGGACCGCCCCCAGCCCGACCGCTCGACCGACGACAACCCCTTCGCGGCGCCCCCGGAAGGCCGGCCCGACCAGCTCTGGGAGCCGCGCGCCGGTGACGGCGGCGACAAGCAGAACCCCGGGTCGGGACCGGGCGCGGATCCCGGATCGGGACCGGCGCGCTGGGACCCCACGGACCCGATCCAGCGGCGGGCCCGGTACGCGCTGCTGGCCGGTATGTGGGGCTTCTTCTTCGGAGTCTTCGGCATCCCCTCGATGGGGCTGCTGCTGGGCGCGCTCGCCCTCTACTGGGGGATCAGCGCCCTGCGCGGGGTCCCGGTGAAGCCGTCCGGGGACGGGGCGCAGGCCTCGTCGGGCGGCTCGCGCGGCACGGGCGCCACGGCGGCGGACGTGGGTACGGGAACGGGCAGGGGCGCCGGTACGGATACGGGCGCCGGCGCGGCTCCCGGTGCGGCCCGGGGCGGACTGGCGGCGCTGGGTGCCGCCGCCCGGCCCCAGCGGACGGCGGCGGCGAGCGGGCTGGTGACGGCTTCGCTGGCGATCCTGCTGGCGCTGTCCTCGTACGCGGTGCAGCTCACGTACAAGGACTTCTACGTCTGCAAGCAGGACGCCCTCACCAAGCCGGCCGAGCTGCAGTGCAACGACCTGCTGCCGGACAACTTCATCGGCAAGATGCTCGAGGTCCAGCGGTAACCGGTCGATTGCCTGTCGCCGGCTAGTCAATCGATCCGGGCGGCCTCCGGTTCGGGCCGTTCGGCCTGCCCCGGGCCCTTCTCCGGTTCGGGTTCCCGTTCCGGTTCCGCTGCCGGCTTCCGGCGGGTCAGTACGCGGACCCCGGTCGCCGGCGGGACGAGCGGGGGCGGGGGCAAGGGCGCCGGAAGAGACGATCCTGCCGGTACGAGGGCCCCGGGCTGTGGCTCGGATGCGGGCGCGGGCATGGGCGCGGACATGGGCGTCGGCACGGGCGTGGGCGCCCCCGCGATCGCCGGTGGCGGCTCCGCCGGCAGCGCGGGGAGCGGGATCGGGGTCAGGTCCAGCTTGAGGCCGGGCATGACCAGCACCGGACGCTTCGGTGGTGCGGACACCGGCCGGGGCGCTTCCTCCGGAGCCCGGGCCGGGGGCGGCCCGTCACCCTCGGCCGGGGTGCTGGAGAAGTCCGGGATCAGCGTGCCCGCCGCACGGCGCAGGGCCGCCCAGCGCACCTCGCGCACGCCGCTGTCGTGCCAGCCGTCCTCGGAGCCGGCGCCGGCCAGGCCCTTCGCGGGCCGGTTCCGCCAGGCGTGCACGGTGACGGCCAGCGGGACCGCGAGGAGCAGGGTCCAGCCCAGGGCCGCCCCGCCCGCCTGCCACCACACGGGGCCGAAGGCGGCCAGCTCCCGGGAGCCGAGCGGCCCCGCCGAAGCCGCGGCGAGGGCCGCCGTCACCAGGGCGCACACCAGGGCGCCCAGCGCCGCCGTGAGCGCGGTCTCCCCGTACGAGACGTCGCGTGCCCGGCGTACCGCGAACCAGCCCACCGCCAGCCCGGCCACCACCGGCACCGCGCCGACGGCCCAGGTCAGCGGCGTGCCGGAGCCCTGCGAAGGCAGCGCCGCGAGCAGCGGGAAACCCGGCAGCGCGGGCGAGCCGCCGAAGCCGAGCGGGGTCGCGGCGGCTCCGGTGCCCAGCGCGAAACCGGGACCAAGGGCGTAGGCGGCGCCCCAGACGACGGCGTTCGGGATCAGCACGAGGGCGAGCAGCAGCACCGCGAAGCGGCCAGACCAGTCCCCGGTCAGCGCCGCGAAGGAGCCCTGCACCTCCGCCCCGTGCCAGGCCAGCGAGGCCCCGACCAGCAGGGCTCCGCCGCCGAGGAGCACCAGTGCCCCACCGGCGCCGGCCCGCAGCGCGAGGGCGTAGCGGGGCCGGGTGAGCCGGCCGGGCACCTGCCCGAGCGGCCTGCCCCGGGCCTCCCAGACCCCGCCGGCGGCGGCGAGGGCGGCGACGACCGGGAGGTGCCGGGCCGCGCTGAGCGGGTCCGCGGGCATCGGCCCGGCGGCGGCGTACACGACGGCCAGGGCGCCGACCCCGAGGTAGCCGCAGAGCACGGCGGCGAACACCACGCCCGCGGGCAGCGGCTCCGCGCCCCGGTCCTCCTGCGCGGCGCTGCCGATCCGGGCGGCGCGCCGGATGAGCAGAGCGGGCAGGGCCACGAGGAGCAAGGGGGTCAGGCCGACGGGGGCGGGCACGCCGGAGAGGGTCTCGTAGCGGACGAGGTCGGTCCCGTGGGCGAGCAGCCAGAGGCCCGCCGCGAGGTGCAGGGCACCGCCGGGGCCGCTGTCGGGGTAGGGGGAGCTGATCCACAGCACGATGACGAGCACGGCGAGGAAGCCGAGCCCCAGCACTGCGGCGACGGCGCCACCCACGACACACGCGGCGGCCGCCGGTGAACGGCGCCGTGCGGGGGCCCCGGGGGGCATGGGCAACGAGGTCCCGCGTTCGGTCACTTGGGTCACCCCGCCATGGTGCCAACGACACGCGCTATGGGCGGGTAACAGGCGAATGACCGTGGTGTCGCTCAATATACGTTTATGTACTTTTTCGCTCAGGGCGTCCGGGTCGCGGGGAGTGTGGCATGACACAAAGCGTCACGGAGCTGGGCCTCCCCACCCCGAAGGAACGCCGACGCCTGCGCGAAGCGGCCGACCTGACGCACGAAGAGGTCGCGGCGGCAGTGGGTGTCACCCCGAACACGGTCCGGTCCTGGGAGACCGGCCGCACCCACCCCCGGGGCCGCAAGCTGGAGGCCTACTCCAAGCTCCTGACCCGCCTGTCCGCGGACGAATCCGCCGAGTCCGCCGACTCCGCCCCCTCGGGCCCCACCGCGCGGACCGACGGCTCGGCCTCCCCGGACTGCCCGGCCGCGGGGTCCGCCGCAGCGCGCCGGGACCGGGCGGACGGGCCCGACGGCGGCTCTTCCACCGGCTCCGCGCGGGACCGGGGCGCGTCGGCCGGGGCGGCGGCGGCCGCCTCCGCCGGCACGCCCACCCGGCCCGCCCGGGCCAACGACGCCGCGACACCGCGGGCGGACGCACCGGAGGCCGGCGCATCGCGTGCCAGCACACCGCAGGCCGGCGCGGCCGCCTTCGGCGCGGCCGCCGCAACCGGCCCCGCCCGGGCGGACACGGACGCGGCGTCAGCCCAGGAGACCGCGCCCTGGAGCCCGCTCGACAGCGACACGGAGCACGCCGGGGCGGCAACCGGCGCCGCTGCCGCGGACGCAGACGGGGCGTCAGCCTCCGAAGCCCCAGAGGCCCCCGAGAGCCGCTTCGGGCTGCGCATGATGCGCGGACTCACCCGGCCCGCCGGGACGCAGACCCGGCCCAAGGCCGCCGTCAAGCGCGCCGCGAAGCCCCCCGCCGGGACGCCCCGGCACGAGCCCAAGCCCACGGTCAGGGCCGCAGCCGCCCTGGGCGGCGGCCACGGCGGAGGCGGCTCCGCAGCCCTCCGTCCCGGCAGCCCCCTCCACCCGGGCGCCGGTACGGGAACGGCCCCTGACACCGGCTCAGGCGCCGGAGCGGACTCCGGGCCGGGCTCCGGGAAGGCCGCCGGGGCGGGCACGGGGAACCCCGCCGGACCGGACGCCGAAGCCGCCACCCGGACGAACACCACCGGGGCGGACCCCGCTCCCGACTCCGCGCCGGCCGGCGCGGACACCGGGCGGCCGGCGAACCCCGAGGGAGACACCGCGCGGGCGGGCGGCCCGGCCGTGGAGGCCCGTACCGCCCCCGAGGACACCGCCGAGGGCGCCCCCGGCGAGGACGCCCCGACGCCAACCTCCGCCTTCGACGCCCTCTACGAGCGCACCGCCCCCGCCCTGACCCGCCAGGCCTACCTCCTCACCGGCCGCCACGCCCTCGCTTGTGAGGCCGTGGAGCGCGCCTTCCAGCAGGCGTGGGAGCGCTGGCCCGAGGTCGCCACCGATCCCGATCCGGTCGGGTGGGTGCGCGCGGCGACGTACGAGTACGCGCTCTCCCCCTGGCACCAGTTCCGGCGTTCCCACCGGGACCCCGACGAGCCCCCGGCCGACCCCGCGGACCGCGTCCTGCTGGACGCGATGCTCGGGCTGCCCCCGGCCCACCGCCGCACCGTGCTGCTCTACGACGGCGTCGGGCTGGACCTCCCCGACACCGCCGCCGAGACCGAGGCGTCCACGCCGACCGCCGGCAGCCGCCTGGTCAACGCGCACGCTGACCTCGCCGACCAGCTCCCCGAACTGGACGGCGTGGCGCCCGCCAAGCAGTCCGCGGTACTGCGCGAGCGGCTCGGCACGCTGAGGCCGCCCCTCCCGCTGGAGCCGCGCGCGGCAGCCGTCGTACGGGTGGCCGGCGAGCACCGCACCCGGCTGTGGACGCGGGCGGTGATCGGGGTGACGGCGGTCATCACCGCGGCGACGGCCTACACCTGGGTGACCGCCCCGACCGAGTACGAGCCTCCGCGCGCCCCCGGCGCGAGCGTGTCGGGCGTACCCCCGCACAGCGGCCCGCAGCAGCTCACGGACGAGGGCCGGCAGCTCCACGACAAGCTGCGGTCCGATCCGGCAGCCGGCCCGTCCCGGATCGCGCCGAGCCTCGAATAGCCGTACGGCCGGCGTTCGTCGCGTACGGAAACGGGCGTGGCGCGGAAACGGGCACGGCGCGGAAACGGGCGTGGCCCGCACCCCTCACAGGGTGCGGGCCACGCCCGTCTGCACGTACAGCCGAAACCGGCTGAAGGCGGCTGCTTACTGAGCGGCGTTCAGGATCTCGCGCGCCAGCTTCGCGGTCTCGGTCGGCGTCTTGCCGACCTTGACGCCCGCGGCCTCCAGGGCTTCCTTCTTGGCCTGTGCGGTGCCGGAAGAGCCGGAGACGATCGCGCCGGCGTGACCCATGGTCTTGCCCTCGGGGGCGGTGAAGCCCGCGACGTAGCCGACGACCGGCTTGGTGACGTTCTTCGCGATGAAGTCCGCCGCACGCTCCTCGGCGTCGCCGCCGATCTCGCCGATCATGACGATCAGGTCGGTGTCGGGGTCCGCCTCGAACGCCTCCAGGGCGTCGATGTGCGTGGTGCCGATGACCGGGTCGCCACCGATGCCGACGGCGGAGGAGAAGCCGATGTCACGGAGCTCGTACATCATCTGGTAGGTCAGCGTGCCCGACTTGGACACGAGACCGATGCGGCCGGGCTTGGTGATGTCGCCCGGGATGATGCCGGCGTTGGACTGGCCGGGGGTGATCAGACCCGGGCAGTTCGGGCCGATGATCCGCGTCTTGTTGCCCTTGCTGGAGGCGTACGACCAGAAGGCGGCGGAGTCGTGCACCGCGATGCCCTCGGTGATGACGACGGCCAGCGGGATCTCGGCGTCGATCGCCTCGACGACCGCGGACTTCGCGAACGCCGGCGGGACGAAGAGGACGGAGACGTTGGCGCCCGTCTTCTCCATCGCCTCGGCGACGGAGCCGAAGACCGGGACCTCCGTGCCGTCGAAGTCGACGGTGGTGCCGGCCTTGCGCGGGTTCACGCCGCCGACGATGTTGGTGCCGTCAGCCAGCATCAGCTTGGTGTGCTTCATGCCCGTGGCACCGGTCATGCCCTGGACGATGACCTTGCTGTCCTTGTTGAGGAAGATAGCCATGTGAGTCTGTGACCTCTGCCCTTACTTCGCAGCCGCGAGCTCGGCGGCCTTGTCGGCCGCGCCGTCCATGGTGTCCACGCGCTGAACCAGCGGGTGGTTGGCGTCCGAGAGGATCTTGCGACCCAGCTCGGCGTTGTTGCCGTCGAGACGGACGACCAGCGGCTTGGTGACCGCCTCGCCCTTGTCCTCGAGCAGCTGCAGCGCCTGGACGATGCCGTTGGCGACCTCGTCACACGCGGTGATGCCACCGAAGACGTTGACGAAGACGGACTTGACGTCCGGGTCGCCGAGGATGATCTCGAGACCGTTGGCCATGACGGCGGCGGAGGCGCCACCGCCGATGTCCAGGAAGTTGGCGGGCTTGACGCCGCCGTGGTTCTCGCCGGCGTACGCGACGACGTCGAGGGTGCTCATGACGAGACCCGCGCCGTTGCCGATGATGCCGACCTCGCCGTCGAGCTTCACGTAGTTGAGGTTCTTCGCCTTGGCGGCGGCCTCGAGCGGGTTCGCGGCAGCGTGGTCCACGAACTCCTCGTGGCCCGGCTGGCGGAACTCGGCGTTCTCGTCGAGCGAGACCTTGCCGTCGAGCGCGATGACGTCGCCGTTGGCGACCTTCGCGAGCGGGTTGACCTCGACGAGGAGCGCGTCCTCGGCGATGAAGGTCGCCCACAGGGTCACGAGGACCTCGGCGACCTTCTCGGCGACCTCGGCCGGGAACTGCGCCAGCGCGACGATCTCGCGGGCCTTCTCGATGGTCACGCCCTCGTTGGCGTTCACCGGGACCTTGGCGAGCTTCTCCGGGGTCTCCTCGGCGACCTGCTCGATGTCCATGCCGCCCGCGACCGAGGCCATGGCCAGGAAGGTGCGGTTGGTGCGGTCGAGGAGGTACGAGACGTAGTACTCCTCCAGGATCTCCGGAGCCGTCTCGGCGATCATCACCTTGTGGACCGTGTGGCCCTTGATGTCCATCCCGAGGATGTCCGTCGCCCGGGCGACGGCCTCGTCCGGGGTGGCGGCGAGCTTGACGCCGCCTGCCTTGCCTCGGCCGCCGACCTTCACCTGCGCCTTGACGACCGACTTGCCGCCCAGCCGCTCGGTGGCCGCTCGCGCTGCCTCAGGCGTGTCGATCACTTCACCGGCCAGCACCGGTACACCGTGCTTGGCGAAGAGGTCCCTCGCCTGGTACTCGAACAGGTCCACGCGCGTCCGTCCCTTGTCTTCAAAGATTCGCAGTGATTCGCGGTTGTCTGCTATCTGCGTGGGCGTGCCGCGGAGGGCAACGTGACGGCGCTGTCACAAGGAAGGCGCACACGGTGACCGTGGACGCGGCATGTCCGTCCCGCAGGTTATCCCCGTGGGACGTAGGTCCCTAAATCGCAGATCACACCTGAGCGGTGATACCTGTCACAGATCGCCTCACGGTTGAACTGCATCTTCGTGTGATCTGCCGATGCCCGCCCGCCGCGAGGGCTCCCCTACGGGTCCCCGCGCGGCGGTGCCGGACGGCTCACGGGACGGGCAGGGGCCGCTTCTCCAGCGCCGCGGCCATCACCTCCGGGAACAGGTCGGGGGTGCAGGCGAAGGCCGGGGCGCCGAGTGCGGCGAGGGCGGCGGCGTGGTCCCGGTCGTAGGCGGGCGCGCCCTCGTCGGACAGCGCGAGCAGCGTCACGAACTCCACCCCCGACGCCTTCATCGCCGCGACCCGCTTCAGCATCTCGTCGCGTATGCCGCCCTCATAGAGATCGCTGATGAGGACGACGACGGTGTCGGCGGGGCGGGTGATCTTCGACTGGCAGTAGGCGAGCGCGCGGTTGATGTCGGTGCCCCCGCCGAGCTGGGTCCCGAAGAGCACGTCGACGGGATCGTCGAGCTGGTCGGTCAGGTCCACGACGGCGGTGTCGAAGACGACCAGCCGGGTCGCGATCGAACGCATCGAGGCCAGCACCGCCCCGAAGACGGAGGCGTACACGACGGAGGCCGCCATCGAACCGGACTGGTCGATGCACAGCACGACCTCCTTCTTCACCGCCCGCGCGGCCCGGCCGTACCCGATCAGCCGCTCGGGAACGACGGTCCGGTACTCGGGCAGATAGTTCTTCAGGTTCGCCCGGATGGTCCGGTCCCAGTCGATGTCCGCGTGCCGCGGCCGGCTGATCCGCGCGGACCGGTCGAGCGCGCCCGTCAGCGTGGCCCGCGTCCGGCTCGCGAGCCGCTTCTCCAGATCCTGGACCACCTTGCGGACGACGGCGCGCGCGGTCTCCCGGGTGGTCTCGGGCATGGCCTTGTTGAGC
Source organism: Streptomyces sp. NBC_00086 (assembly GCF_026343255.1). Taxonomy (NCBI): domain Bacteria; kingdom Bacillati; phylum Actinomycetota; class Actinomycetes; order Kitasatosporales; family Streptomycetaceae; genus Streptomyces; species Streptomyces sp. NBC_00086. The sequence continues at coordinate 3,147,376 of NZ_JAPELZ010000001.1, forward strand.
GAGAGCAGGGTGCCGACGAGGTGCACGTCCGGCTCCACCGCCTCCAGCATCTCGGGCTCCAGCAGCAGGGCGGACAGCCCGAGCCGCTGGATCGCGTCCCGCTGCATGACCTGCACCACGGAGGTGGGGAAGTACGTCCGGATGTCCCCGAGCCAGCGCGCCACGTTGGGCGCGGACCCCCCGAGCCCGGCCGACCGCTCGCCGGCCCGCTTGCGTCCCCCGCTGCCGTCACTCCCGTACAGGGCCCCCAACGCGGCATCCATCCCCGCGTCCGCCCCGCTCAGCGCCACCCCGGTCCCCTCCCCCTCTCCCCCACCGAGCACCATCCGCCACCGCCGCAACCGCTCCCCACCACTCACGTCCACACCGGCCACCTGTCCCACCCCTCACTCCCGAAGCCATCCGAAGCACCACCGACCACCACCACCCGCCCCGCCCGACCGGCGCCGCTCCCCGGCACGAAGTCCCCGCTGCGACCCCTACCGCCACGCGGGGGAAGCCCCGCTGCGCCCGTTGCCGCTGCGCGGGGCAAAGTCCCCTACCCGCCCTTCCACCGTTCCCCGGGCGCTGCCCGGAGCCGGAAAGACCCTGGGGCTCCGCCCCAGGCCCCGGTCCTCAAACGCCGGACGGCTGAGATGACCGACGCCGGCCCAAATCCAGCCCCTCCGGCGTTTGAGGAGCGGGGGTCCGGGGGCTGGCCCCCGGCAACGGCGCCGCACGCGGCAACGGGTCCGGGCGGAGCCCGGGGAACGGTGGAAGGGCGGGTCGGGGACTCCGCCCCGCGCAGCGGCCACCGCAACCCGCCCGCGCCGGGCCCGCGCCGGCCCCGGCCACCGCACCCCCGGCCCCGCCAGGGGCCCCCTCACCCCCGCGCCCCGGCCAGCAGCAGCTGGACCAGCTCCACCACCGCGTCGGCCCGGACAGGGTCCAGCTCCGGACCGAAGCCGGCCGGCGCCGCCCCGGATCCCCGCACGGAGCCGCCCGCCCCGCCCGGCCCCCGCCGCACCAACTCCCCCAGACTCCGCCGAACCCCCGACTCGTACCCGCCGAAGGTCCTCCGCAGCAGCGGCAGTACATCCACGAACGCCCGCTCCGGCACCGACACCAGCCAGCCGTCGATCAGCGCCAGCAGCCGCTCGTCGTGCACCAGCAGCGTCCCGCCGCCGGAGCCCCCGCCCGCGAACCCCTCGATCCAGCCCGCCGCGTCGGCCGGCGCGCACGCCGGGGACAGCGAGAGCCCCATCAGCCGCGCGGTCTCCTCGGGGGACAGCCGCCCGTCGTCGAGCAGCAGCCGCGCCGCCCGCCCGCGTATCAGCCCGGGGACGGTGTCCCGCCCGGCCAGCGTCCGCAGCACCGCCGCCCAGCGCTCCCGCAGGCCGTCCGTGTCCAGCGCCTCCAGCAGCCCGATCGCACCGTGTACGCCGTCCACGTGCCCCCGCAGCTCCTGGGCCGCGTCGGCGTCCAGCCCGGCCGCACAGGCGGGCGGCAGCGCCACGCATATCCGCTCCGCGAGCCCGGCCGCCACCGTCCCCAGTGCCGTCGCGTCGGTGCCGCGTACGTCCCCGTACCGCAGCGAACGGGCCAGCGCGGGCAGCGCCTTGGCCAGGCCCGCCACATCGGTGTCCAGCGCGGCCCGGTCGGCGAGGGCCCGCAGTACGGCGGGCAGTGCCCCGGAGAGCCCGGCCAGCAGGCACCGCTCCGCCAGGGCGGTGACCTCGCCCAGCTCCCCGGCGCCCGCCGCGTCGGCCTCGGCCCTGGCGGTGGCCGCCCCCAGGACGGTGGTCCCCCAGATGCCGGCTTCGGCCACCCGCACCGCGAGCTCCGGCTCCCAGCGCAGGCGCCAGGTCTCGCGGAAGGTGCCCGTGCTCCCGCGGGAGGCCGACGGAACACCCCAGTCGATGCCGAGCAGCCGCAGCCGGTGCAGCAGCAGGGACTTGGCCGCGTCGGTGTCCTTGCGCAGGTCGAGCTCCAGCTCCCGGTCCTGCGCCTCGGGCTTGAGCCGCAGCGAGCGCTGCTGCCGGGTGAGGTCGCGCTGGAGCGGTACGACGGGCGCCGCGTCGGGGACTTCACCGAGCACGTCCCCGACGACGAGCCGGTCCTCGATCAGCGCGAGCGGTATGTCGGAGCCGTCGCACATCACCGCCCGGACCGCTTCCAGGGTCTCGGTCAGCCCCGGCACCGGCCGGCCCCGCATCGCGGCCAGGGTGTCGGCGAGCCGGACGGCCTCGATGACGTGGGCCGGGGACACCTGCCGGTCCTCCTCGCGCAGCAGGCCCGCGACCTTGGTCAGCCAGCGCTCGACGGGCCGGTCCCGGGCCGCGAAGAGGTGCGCGTACCAGCCGGGCGAGGTGATGCCCGCGCCGTACCCTCCGGCCCGGGCGAGGCGCCGGTGGGTCCAGGGCACCCAGGTGGTCTCCACCTTGACCTTGGGCAGCCCGGCCAGGAGCGCCTTGTCCGCGGCCGCGGTGGTCTTCGCCCGCAGGGCCGGGACGTGCCAGGCCCCGCAGACGACGGCGTAGTCGTCTGCGAACTCCCGGCGCGCCGCCCGCATCCGCTGCCGCATGTACGCCTCGCGCACCAGGTCCCGGTGGTGGCCGCCCGCCCCGTACTCCTCGCGCAGGGCGCCCATGGCCTCCCCGAGCGCCTCGAACACGCCCAGCGGGTCGGCGGCCGGTCCGGCCCCGCCGCGGTGCTCGACCACGTCCTCCCACCACCGCTCGGGGTCCTCGTACCCGGCGGTCTCGGCCAGCACGGCCAGCGGGTCCAGCCGTACGGATCCGGGCGCCGCTCCGTCCGCCTCGCCCTCCTGGTCCCCCGCCCCCTCCCCCACGGCCAGCGAGTGCGCGGCCGGCAGGTCGATGAACCGGACCGGCACCTCCCGCTCCTGCGCCCACCGGATGGCGGCCCATTCCGGGGAGAAGCCGGCCAGCGGCCAGAACGCGGCCCGCCCCGGATCGTCGGCCGCGTGGGCGAGCAGGGCGACGGGCGGCCGCATCCCGGGGTCCGCGGCGAGCGGGAGCAGGGCGTCCCCCTCCGGCGGCCCCTCGATCAGCACCGCCGCCGGCCGCGCCGCGTCCAGGGCCGCGCGCACCGCACGGGCCGAGCCGGGACCGTGGTGCCGTACGCCGAGCAGCAGCGGGCCGGTGGCGCCCTTGCCGGCCGTCCCCGGGCTCATGCCGTCACCTCCCGGCAGGCCCGGTAGAAGTCCTTCCAGCCGTCGCGCTCGCGGACCACGGCCTCCAGGTACTCCTGCCAGACGACCTGGTCGGCTGCCGGGTCCCGGACGACGGCCCCGAGGATCCCCGCGGCCACGTCGGAGGGGCGCAGGACGCCGTCCCCGAAGTGCGCGGCAAGGGCGAGGCCACCCGTGACCACCGAGATGGCCTCGGCGGTGGACAGGGTGCCGCTGGGCGACTTGATCTTCGTACGCCCGTCGTCGGTGACTCCGCCGCGCAGCTCGCGGAAGACGGTGACGACGCGGCGGATCTCCTCCAGGCCCTCCGGGGCGGCGGGCAGGTCCAGGGCGCGGCCCATCTGGTCGACGCGGCGGGCGACGATGTCGACCTCGGCGTCGGCGGTGGCGGGCAGCGGCAGGACGACGGTGTTGAAGCGCCTGCGCAGCGCGCTGGAGAGCTCGTTGACCCCGCGGTCGCGGTCGTTGGCGGTGGCGATGAGGTTGAAGCCGCGCACGGCCTGCACCTCCTGGCCGAGCTCCGGTATCGGGAGCGTCTTCTCGGACAGGACGGTGATGAGGGTGTCCTGGACGTCGGCGGGGATCCGGGTGAGCTCCTCGACGCGGGCGGTCATGCCCTCGGCCATGGCCCGCATGACCGGGCTCGGTACGAGCGCTTCGCGGCTCGGGCCGTCGGCGAGGAGGCGGGCGTAGTTCCAGCCGTAGCGGATGGCCTCCTCCGGGGTGCCGGCGGTGCCCTGGACGAGGAGGGTGGAGTCTCCGCTGACGGCGGCGGCGAGGTGCTCGGACACCCAGGTCTTGGCGGTGCCGGGCACGCCGAGGAGCAGCAGCGCGCGGTCGGTGGCGAGGGTGGTGACGGCGACTTCGACGATCCGGCGCGGGCCGACGTACTTGGGTGTGATGACGGTGCCGTCATCGAGCGTGCCGCCCTGCAGGTACGTCGCCACGGCCCACGGGGAGAGTTTCCAGCGGGCCGGGCGGGGCCTGTCGTCGGCGGCCGCCAGGGCTTTCAGTTCGTGTGCGAAGGCGTCTTCGGCGTGCGGTCGCAGCGCCTCTGCGGTGGTCTCGTTCCCGGTCGTGGCCATGGTCCCCCTCCAATGCTCCGCAGCCGCTCGACGACTGCTGGAACCACGATGCACCCGACCACTGACAACGACCCCCGGGAGATGCGTCGTTGCAGGTCAGGGCGATTGTCAGTGGGGGTCTCTACGGTGGAACACATGACTGAGCAGGGGGTCCGCTGGACAGCGGAACAGGTACTGGCTCTGGCTCCTGACGATGCCTCACGCAAGGCGGGGGCCAGACTCGGCGGGGCGGGGCCGTGGTCACAGACCGGAGGTTCCGCTTCCGGTGCGGTGTGGGGGTTGTGCAAGGGCAGCGGCAGCAAGCCGTACCGGACGGTCGTCGACCTGTCCGGGCCGGCGTACAAGTGCTCTTGCCCGAGCCGGAAGTTCCCGTGCAAGCACGCGCTGGGCCTGCTGCTGCTCTGGGCCGCGGAGGGGCTCGACGCCCCGGCCGGCACCTCGGCCGCGGCTCCGGACTGGGCGGGCGAGTGGCTCGCGGAGCGGGCGGCGAAGGCCGCGCGCCCCGCCGCCGAGCGCTCCGGCCGGGCAGTGCCGGCCGACGCCGAAGGGGCGCGCAAGCGGGCCGAGCGGCGGGCGGCCCGGATCGGCACGGGCGTCACCGAGCTGGAACAGCGGCTCGCGGACCTGGTGCGCGGCGGCCTCGCCGGTCAGGAACAGGCGGGCTATGCGGCCTGGGAGGAGACCGCCGCCCGGATGGTCGACGCCCAGGCACCAGGACTGGCGGCGCGGGTGCGGGAGTTGGGGACGATACCCAGTTGCGGCACCGGCTGGCCCGCCCGGATGCTGGAGGAGGCCGCGCTGCTGCACCTGCTGGACCGGGCCTGGCTCGGCGTTTCCGCACTGCCGGATCCGCTGGCCGCGACGGTCCGCAGCCGTCTGGGACTGCAGCCCCAGACGGACGGCGAGGCCGTACGGGACCACTGGCTCGTGCTGGCCCAGTACGACACGGCGTCACCGGACGGCCGTCTCACCACCCGCCGGATATGGCTGCGCGGGCTGGCGAGCGGGCGGCCGGCCCTGGTCCTGGACTTCGGCCCGCCCGGGCGACCGCCGGGGCTGGCCTTGCCCGTCGGGCTGGTGCTGGAGGCGGAAGCCCGCTTCCGGCCCGGCTCCGCGGGGCTGCGCGCGGATCTCGGGGAGAGCTTCGCGCCGGCCGCGCCGTGCCGGACCGTACCGACCGGCGTGAGCACGGGCGCGGCACTGGAGGCGTACGGCGCGGCACTGCGCGAGGACCCCTGGCTGGAGTCCTGGCCGGTGGTGCTCGGGCCGGTGGTTCCGATACCGGGGGGACAACAGGGAGGACGACAGGGAGAGCAACAGGGCGCGACGGCATGGCAATTGGCGGACGCGGAGGGGACGTCCGCCCTGCCCGTGCCCCTGACCGGGGCCGGGAGCCGGCCCGCGGCCGGGCTGTGGCAGCTGGCCGCACTTTCGGGGGGCGGCCCGCTGACGGTGTTCGGCGAATGCGGACACCGCGGATTCACCCCGCTGACGGCCTGGCAGCCGGACTCCTCGGAGCCGGTGGCGCTGGGCTGAGCGGGCGCAGGGGGAAAGCGGCGGCGCGGGGGCGCCGACGTATTCGAAACGAGTGAGCCGGGGGGCTTTCGTGGACGACAACCACGCCAGTTGAGGCCGTAGGTACGGCCGTGTGCGGCACAGGGAAACACACCGAGCTGCTCCGGTCCCGCGGAGGGGGCGGGACCGGAGCACGACACCCGCACACGGCACACGAGGGAAAGAGGGAGGGCAACCGGTGACCACGACCAGAACGACGGCCGGCACGACGGCCGCGGCGACGGACACGGCCTACGAGGACGAGACCTGGGACGAGCTGGTGGGAGCCGCACTGCTGGGCACCGAGCGTCGCCGGGGCAGTCCCGAGGCCCTGCTCGGGGCCGCGGCCGTGCAGACGGTACGGCGCCGGGCCGGGCTGAGACCCGCCGAGGCGGGTCCGCGGCCCGAGCCCGCTCCGCGCGACCCGCGTCCGGAACCACCGGAGCCGGCCCGGCGGCGGCTCGCGCAGCTCCTGGCGGGCCGTGCCGGTGCGGGCAGCGGCAGCGGGCGGCGGGGGGCCGCCCCGGACCTGACGGAGCTGCTGCCGCAGTGGCTGGCCGCCGCCGGGCAGCACGGGTACCGGGCGCCGGCCTCGCTCGTGCCCGCACTGCTGGACGTCGCGCGGGCCCGCAGCGACCTCCGGCCGCAGGCGCTGGCCCTGGCCGGGACGCGCGGCCTGTGGCTCGCCCGGCTCAATCCGGACTGGAGGTTCGCACTGCGCGGGGGATCCGGAGGCGCCGGCGAACTGCCCGACCCCCACGACGCGGTGGGGGTGGAACGGCTGTGGCAGGAAGGACTGTTCGCGGAGCGGGTCGCGCTGCTCGGCCTCGTACGGGCCCACGAGGCGGCCGCCGGGCCGCGGCTGCTGGAGACCACGTGGAACACCGAGCGGGCCGAGGACCGGTTGATGTTCCTCGACTCCTTGCGGGTGGGGCTGTCGGCGGATGACGAGCCGTTCCTGGAGGCGGCACTGGGCGACCGCAGCCGCAACGTCCGGGCTACCGCCGCCGAGCTGCTGTCCGCACTGCCGACCTCGGCGCTGGCCGGGCGGATGGCGCAGCGGGCACTGGCCTGCGTCGGCCCGGAAGGGGTGACGCCACCGACCGACTGCGATGCGGGGATGCTGCGCGACGGCGTGGTCAAGCGGCCGCCGGCCGGGCGCGGGGAGCGGGCCTGGTGGCTGGGGCAGTTGGTGGAGTCCGCGCCGCTGTCGTGCTGGCGGGACCGGTTCGGGGGCCTCGGCCCGGCGGAAATCGTGGCGCTGCCGGTGGCCGAGGGCTGGGCGGAGGAACTGCACGCCGCCTGGTGCCGGGCCGCGGTGCGGCAGGGCGACGCCGCGTGGTCCCATGCCCTGCTCGGCTCGGCGTCCGCACCACCCGCGGCGGGCCCGGCGACGGCGTCGCTGGCGGAGCGGGCGAAGCTCCTGTCGACCCTCGGGGAAGAAGAACGGGCGGCGTGGGTAGCCGAGTTCATACGAGCACACGGCCTATCGGAGGCGTTCCAACTGCTCGGGGTGTGCGTGGTGCCGTGGGCGGGGGCGCTGGGGCGGGCTGTGATCGAGGCACTGGACTCCGCGCGGGAGGCGGGCGGCTACCCGTGGAGCTTCAGCGGGGTGATGGGACTGGCGGAGCGGTGCCTTGATCCTGCGGAGGCGGGGCGGCTCGATGCGTTGGCGGCGGAGCCGGTGGAGGAGGGGGGCGCGGCGGCGTACTGGTCGGAAGCCTTCCAACGCCTGGTCGCCACCCTGCGACTGCGCTCGGCCCTCCACACGGAACTAACCCCACCAACCTAACCGCCGCCCCATCCCGGGCGCCTGCCCCGTCCCGGGTGGGTGCCCTGCGGGGCGAAGTCCCCTACCCGCCCTTCCACCGTTCCCAGGGCCGGCCCTGACCCGGTCCTCAAACGCCGGACGGGCTGAAAGAAAAGGGCCCCGGGCTGCGCCCGGCCCCCTGGGGCTCCGCCCCAGACCCCGCGCCTCAAACGCCGGCGAGGCTGAATTCGGCGGCCCGGGTCGGGGACGGGGGCGGGGTGGGGTGTCGGCCTGGACGTAGAGCGTGATTTGTGGCGCAGGTAGAGCCCGCACCCTGTCGGAGTAGAGCAGGGGGCGCCTAAATCATGCAGTCCAGGCCGACACCCCACCCCGCCCCCGGCACCGGCCCCCATCCGCAGCCGGGCCGGACCCAGGCAAACCCCAGCCCCGCCGGCGCTTGAGGCGCAGGGGCCCGGGGACCGGTCCCCGGCAACGGCGCCGCACGGCAGCAGCGCTACACCGGCTGGCGAACGTGCGCGCGGACCCAGTCCACGATCGCCGTGGTAGTCGCGCCCGGAGTAAAGATCTCGGCCACACCCTTCTCCTTCAGCGGAGCAATGTCCGCCTCCGGGATGATGCCGCCACCGAACACCTTGATGTCCTCCGCATCGCGCTCCGCGAGGAGCTCCAGCACGCGCGCGAACAGCGTGTTGTGCGCGCCCGACAGGATCGACAGACCGATCGCGTCGGCGTCCTCCTGGATCGCCGTGTCGACGATCTGTTCGGGGGTCTGGTGGAGGCCCGTGTAGATGACCTCCATGCCCGCGTCCCGCAGGGCCCGCGCGATCACCTTGGCGCCTCGGTCGTGGCCGTCGAGGCCCGGCTTGGCCACCACCACACGGATCGGACCGGTCACACCCATCGCACTGCCTCCCGAGTGAACGAACGTTAAGTACAGCATCGCGCACACCCCCGTTTCGCGGTCAACCACGAGGGGGAAATCACACGTGGGATGGCGTACCACCGCTCCGCGCCGACAGCCGCACGGCACGGGGCGGTCGGACGCCCCGGTCCCAAGACGCTAGGGGGGCCGTCATGGGGCTGACCATGTCCGGGGCCGCGCTGCGGGCGGGCGTACTGGAAGTCATCGTGCTCGGCGGGCACATCCTGCTGTATCCCACCGGGGTACTGCCGGACCGACCCGCCGCCGCCACCCACGAGCGCCCGCCGGTGCTACTGCTCCACGGGTTCACCGACAACCGTTCCGTCTTCGTCCTGCTGCGCCGCGCCCTCGGGGCCGGCGGCCGACGGCAGGTGGAGGCGTACAACTACTCCCCCTTCACCCGCGACCTGCGCTCCACCGCCCGGCATCTCGCCCGGCGCGTCGAGGAGCTGTGCGAGCGCACGGGGCAGGACCGGGTGGACCTGGTGGGGCACAGCCTCGGCGGGCTGGTCGGGCGGTACTACGTCCAGCGCCTCGGCGGCGACGCCCGCGTCCGCACGCTCGTCACGCTCGGCACCCCGCATTCCGGCACCCGCGTGGCGCCCTTCATGGACGCGCACCCCTTGGTCCGGCAGATGCGCCCGGGTTCCGAGGTGCTCGCCGAACTGCGCGCGCCCGCGCCCGGCTGCCGCACCCGATGCGTTGCGTTCTGGAGCGAGTTCGACGAGCTGATGGACCCGACCGAGACGGCCCGCATCGAGCACCCGGACCTGCTCGTGGAAAACGTGCAGGTCACCGGTATCGGGCATCTCGCCCTGCCCGCGCACCCCACCGTCATCGCGGCGGTCCGGCGCTCGCTCGACGGCCCTAGGCCGATAGCCCTCCGGCACCCCGGCGCCGCATCCGTAGCCTGACCACCCACCCCACTCCGGCCTCGGCTCCGACCTCGACTCCCGCTTCGACCATGGGAGCGAAATCCGACCCCCCACTCGAACACGTTTCGAACTCAAGGCCAAGGGTCGGTCTTCGGGCGACCGAAAGGAAGCCGAATGCCCGGTTCCGCCGAGCACAAAAGCCTCCGAAGATTGTCGTTGCGTGTAACCGCCGGGTACAGTCACGCCACTGCTCTCCTCCGAGGACCCCACATTCCTCGGCCACCCAGGCCCCCCGCTGCCGAGGCGAAAGAGAAGTTGGTGAACGACCGCCCCTTGTCGGGCCAGTACCCCGATTTCGGGTATGACGGCCTTTCCACCACCACTTTCGCTGGCGATTCGGCCTATGCGCCCTATGAATCGCAGGGTCAGGGCTACAACTACGGCGCCACCTACGGTTCTTACGACACCGGTTCGTACGACACCACGGCTTGGGCCGCCCCCCAGAACGGCTACGCGCAGCCGTCCGTCGACGGATACACCCACTACGACGGCTACCTCTCGACCGTGCCCACCCAGGCCGGCGTCTCCCTGGACTACCAGTCCGCCCCCTTCGGCTACGAGACCCCCGCCGAACAGACCGGCCACTGGTCGGTCCCGGGCTACGGGACCGAGACCGGCGCCTACGACGCCACCGCCTGGAACACGGCCTCCGAGCAGACCTACGGGTACGGCGGTTACGACCAGCAGCAGCAACAAGTCCCGGAGCCGGCGCACGAGCAGGCCCAGGTTCACGAGCAGCAGTACGCCTACGACTACGGCTACGAGGTCTACGCCGCCTCCTCACCCGAGGCCGAAGCCCCCGTCGCCGTCGCGGCCGACGTGACCTACACCGACACCGCCGTCTTCGATTTCATCCCCACCGATGCCGCGGACCTGGATGCGGACGCGGCAGACGGCGCGCTCGCCGCAGTGCACGACCTGCCCACCCAGGCCATGCCCGTCACCCCGGCCGCGCCCGCCGAGCCGCGCCCCTCGCGCCGCGCCGGCTCCAAGCCCGCCTCGAAGCCCGTCGCCAAGGCGAGCACAGCCAAGGCCGGCGGCAGCGGCAACAACCGCCGCCGTACTCCGGCCAAGCGTTCCGCGCTGCTGACCGTGGCCGTTCCCTCGGCCTGCGTGATGGGCGTCGCGGGTGTCGCCGCCGCCTCCGTGGGCGGTCTCACCGGTACGGAGAAGCCGTCCGAGGAGACCACCACGATGGCCGCGCCCGACCCGGCCTCCATCAAGCCGGTCGCGGCGAACAGCAAGCTCGACACGCAGCTCACCGCCCTCAGCGCCGACGCCGGCGACTTCGCGGACCGCGCGAGCCGCACCCAGGAACGCATCGACCTGCGCCTGCGCCAGGACGAGGAGAAGAAGCAGAAGGCGGAGGAGGCGGCGGCCAAGGAAGCGGCCCGCCCCAAGTTCGCGCTCCCCGTCGCACGGCACGGCCTCAGCGCCGGCTTCGGCCAGGCGGGCGTCAACTGGATGTCCGTGCACACAGGCATCGACTTCCCGGTGGGCTACGGGACTTCGGTCATGGCCGCCACCGACGGAACCGTGCGCAGCCAGTTCAACAGCGCCTACGGCAACATGGTGATACTGACCGCGCCCGACGGTACCGAGACCTGGTACTGCCACCTCAGCAGCGCCAAGATCCGGTCCGGCAAGGTCAAGGCCGGCGACGTGATCGCGTACTCCGGTGACACCGGCAACTCCACCGGCCCGCACCTGCACTTCGAAGTGCGGCCGGGCGGCGGTTCTCCGGTCGACCCCCAGGCCTGGCTGCGCGCCAAGGGCCTGAACCCGAACTAGGACCGGGCCCCGGCCGGGGCCCGACGCGGAACGGCCCGCCCCCGAGGGGGCGGGCCGTTCCGCGTCCCGCAGGACCGCTTCGCGTTACGCGCGTCAGAGCTTCTGCACCGGCGCGTACCGCAGCAGGAGCCGCTTCGGCTTCTCGTCCCCGAAGTCGATGGTGGCCTGCGCGTCCGCGCCCGCTCCCCTGACCTCCATGACCGTGCCCAGCCCGAACTGGTCGTGCGTGACCCGGTCCCCGACCACCAGCGCGATGACCGGCTTGTCGGAGGCCCGCCGCGTGGCGAACCCCGACGGGCCCGACTTCGTACGCGACGAGGACAGGAAGGCCTCCGGCGAGGTGCCGAAGGAGGCCTTCGACCCGCCCGAGCCCGAAGCCCCGTACCCGGAGGTCCGCATCGGGCCCGCCGGCTTCTGCGCCGCGCCCGTCCGCTTCCACTGCAGGTACTCGGCCGGGATCTCTTCCAGGAACCGCGACGGCGGGTTGTAGGAGGGGGTGCCCCATGCGCTGCGCATGCTCGACCGGGTCAGGTACAGCCGCTCGCGCGCCCGCGTGATGCCCACGTAGGCGAGGCGGCGCTCCTCCTCCAGCTCCTTGGTCTGGCCCAGCGCGCGCATGTGCGGGAAGACCCCGTCCTCCATGCCGGTCAGGAAGACCACCGGGAACTCGAGGCCCTTGGCGGTGTGCAGGGTCATCAGGGTGATGACCCCGTTGCCGTCGGTGTCCTCGTCCGGGATCTGGTCGGAGTCGGCGACCAGCGCGACCTGCTCCAGGAACTCCGCGAGCGTGCCGGGGCCCACGGGCGGGGCGCCGTTCTCCGCGGCCTCGGCGGCCGCCGCTTCCCTGGCCTGCTCGAATTCGAGTGCCACGGCGGCGAGTTCCTGGAGGTTCTCGATGCGCGTCTCGTCCTGCGGGTCGGTCGAGGCCTGGAGTTCGGCGAGGTAGCCCGTACGCTCCAGGACCGCCTCCAGGACCACCGCAGGGCCGGCGCCCGAGTCGACGATCGTACGGAGCTCCTCCATCAGCACGTTGAAGCGCTTGACGGCGTTGGTCGAGCGGGCGGCCATGCCGAAGGCTTCGTCGACCCGGCGCAGCGCCTGCGGGAAGGTGATCTTCTCGCGCATGGAGAGCGCGTCGATCATCGCCTCGGCGCGCTCGCCGATCCCGCGCTTGGGCACGTTCAGGATCCGGCGGAGCGGGACGTTGTCCTCGGGATTCGACAGGACGCGCAGGTACGCGAGGACGTCGCGGACCTCCTTGCGCTCGTAGAACCGGACGCCGCCGACGACCTTGTAGGGCAGTCCGACGCGGATGAAGATCTCCTCGAACACGCGGGACTGCGCGTTGGTCCGGTAGAAGATCGCGACGTCGCCGGCCTTCGCGTCGCCCGCGTCCGTCAGCCGGTCGATCTCGTCGGCGATGAACTGCGCCTCGTCGTGCTCGGTGTCCGCGACGTAGCCGGTGATGACGGCGCCGTTGCCCGCCTCGGTCCACAGGTTCTTCGCGCGACGGTTCTCGTTGCGCTCGATGACCGCGTTGGCGGCGGACAGGATCGTCTGCGTGGAGCGGTAGTTCTGCTCCAGCAGGATCGTGGTCGCGTCCGCGTAGTCCTCTTCGAACTGGAGGATGTTGCGGATGGTCGCGCCGCGGAAGGCGTAGATCGACTGGTCGGCATCGCCCACGACGCACAGCTCGGCGGGCGGCAGGTCCGGGTAGCCGGTGCCGACCAGCTCGCGCACGAGCGTGTACTGGGCGTGGTTGGTGTCCTGGTACTCGTCGACCAGCACGTGCCGGAAGCGGCGCCGGTAGTGCTCCGCGACGTCCGGGAAGGCCTGGAGCAGGTGGACCGTGGTCATGATGATGTCGTCGAAGTCGAGCGCGTTGGCCTCGCCGAGCCGCCCCTGGTACATCGCGTACGCCTGGGCGAGGGTCTTCTCGAACCCGTCGGCGGCCTGCCCGGCGAAGGCGTCCGCGTCGATGAGCTCGTTCTTCAGGTTCGAGATCTTGGCGCTGAAGGCCTTCGGCGGGAACTTCTTCGGGTCCAGGTCCAGATCGCGGCAGACGAGCGCCATCAGGCGCTTCGAGTCGGACGCGTCGTAGATCGAGAAGGACGAGGTGAAACCGAGCCGCTTGGACTCGCGGCGCAGGATGCGCACGCACGCGCTGTGGAAGGTGGAGACCCACATGGCGTTCGCGCGCGGGCCGACCAGGCCCTCGACGCGCTCCTTCATCTCACCGGCGGCCTTGTTGGTGAAGGTGATCGCCAGGATCTGGCCCGGGTGGACCCCGCGCGCGCCCAGCAGGTGGCCGATGCGGTGCGTCAGCACGCGCGTCTTGCCGGAGCCGGCACCGGCCACGATGAGCAGCGGGGAGCCCGCGTGCACCACGGCGGCGCGCTGCTCCGTGTTCAACCCCTCCAGGAGCGCCGCCGGGTCGATGACGGGCCTGGGGGCTCCGTCCCGGTAGTACGCGTCCCCGCTGATGGGCGCGTCGAACCGGCCCCCGAAGAGATCGTCCGCGCCCGTCTCCGGGGCGGCGTGGTCTTCGGGCGGCGGGGGGACCTCTTCGGAGGGGGAGAGGTCGGCCAGGAAGCTGTCGTCAAAGAGGCTGCTCATCGCCTTCCGAGTTTAGAGGGCGGGACCGACAGCCGGTCCCGCCCCCGGAAAATCGCGGTCCCGCCCCCGAAGAATGCGGCGGCATATGCCCTGCGGACCCCTCCCGCCCCCTTCCGGGGCGCCCCCTCCGCCGCTAGCGTGCTCCGCCAACCGGAAGGAGGTGCCGGCCGTGAACGAGTACGGATTCCCCTCGTCCCACCCTTCCCCCCACCACCGCAAGCCGCGCACCCGAAGACATCCGCACGCCCCCGCCGCGGTCGTCACGACCGCGGCCCTGTCCTCCTTGGGCCTGCTCCTGCCCCACCAGGCCGCGGCGGCTCCGGCGCCCCGCCCCTCGGTGGAGGAGGTACGGACCCGCGTGGACGAGCTGCACCGGCAGGCGGGCACGGCCACCCAGGCCTACGACGCGGCGGCCGGGCGGACCGAGGCGCAGCGGGCCCTGCTGTCGGCGCTCATGGACCAGATCGCCGGCACCACGCAGAAGCTGAACGAGGCCCGGCGGCTGCTCGGCAGCTACGCCGCCGACCGGTACCGCGGCGCCGGCGGCCTCGGCGGGACCGCGACCCTGCTGCTCAGCGACGATCCGCAGGCCTTCTTCACGCAGACGCACCTGCTGAACCGGCTCGGCGGCCGCGAGGACGCGCTGCTCAACCGGTACATCCGGGCCAGGGCGGAGACGGCCGGCCAACGCCGGGAGGCGGCCGTGGTGGTCGGGGAACTGGAGCGGGCGCAGGAGGAGCTGCGCGGGCGCAAGCAGGAGGTGCAGGCCCGGCTCGCGGAGGCGAACACCCTGCTGGCGCGGCTCACCGCGCCGGAGCGGGCCCGGGCCCTGGCCCCCCGGGCCCCGGCCGCCTCGGGACCGCTGCCCTCGGACGCCGCGGCGTCGGCGTCGGGTGCCAGGGCGGTCGCCTTCGCCCGGGCCCAGCTGGGGAAACCGTACGTCTGGGGCGCGACCGGCCCGCGGTCGTACGACTGCTCCGGCCTGACCCAGGCCGCCTGGCGGGCCGCGGGGATCACGCTGCCGCGGACCACTTGGGACCAGGTGAAGGCGGCCCCGCGGATCGCGACCAAGGATCTGCGCCCGGGGGACCTGGTCTTCTTCTACTCGGACATCAGCCACGTCGGGATCTACATCGGCGGCGGCCGCATGATCCACGCCCCGCGGCCGGGGACGTCCGTCCGCGAGGACTCGGTCTACTACCAGCCGATCTACGGGAGCGTCCGGCCGGGGTGAACGCGCCTGCGGCCGCGCAGGCTCCGACCCGTCGGCGGCCACGGATCCGTCCGCCGGCGTCCGCCGGCGTCCGCCGGCCTTCATTGGCACGCCGCCCCCTCGGCGTGTCCGTCACTCAGCGCCACCATGCGGCGGGCCGTCCGGCGTGCCGCTCACCGTCCGTATCAGAGGAGTTGGCGGAGCGCCCGCCAACTCACTCTCTCCGTTGGTCCGTTCGTGCTGTTCGATTCGCAGGTTCCACCAACCGGGCCTAGCGTCTAGCACATCGAGGAGCATTTCCTGCCTTTTGCGGACAAATTGTTCGCGGCTGCGCCTCGGGGACCCGGAGGATTCACCATGCGCTCCATACGTGTCGCGTCCGTAGCCCTGCTGTCCACCGCGGCCTTCGCGATCGCCGCGCCGATCGCCTCGGCCAACGACGGCGGGACCACGCCCAACGTCACGTCGTTCGGATTCACCGTCTCCCCTTCCACCGTCGCCCCGGGCGGCACCGTCACGCTGAACGCCACCGGGTGCCAGGAACCGCTGGTGAAGGTCTCCTCCGGCATCTTCGACGCGGTCGAGCTCAACGAGGGCAAGCCCGCCACCGCCAAGGTGGACCCGGACGCCAAGCCGGGTGCCCAGTACGAGGTCACCTTCGACTGCAAGGGCGAGAAGGGCACGACCACCCTCACGGTCGCGGGCCACTCGACCGGTACCGGCACCGGTACGACCACTCCTTCCAAGGGCGTCAAGGCCGGCCTCGGCGGCGGCGCCGCCGGGCTGAACGGCACCGAGATCGCGGCCGGTTCCGCGCTGCTGGCCGGTGCGCTCGGCGGTGGCGTGTTCCTGATGCGCCGCCGGGCGGGCGACAACGCCTGACCGCCCTCCCCCTGACCGCCGGGCCCGTCCGACCCGCCCCTGGCGACCGGACGGGCCCGGTCCAGTACCGGCGGCCCCACGAGAACCCCAAGACCACGGAAGGAGCGCGCATCATGCCCCGCCCCCAGGAGCGTACGAAGCCTCGCGGCGGCTGGGGCGTCGTTGCCGTGGTCGCCCTCAGCGGCGCGTTTCTCCTCACCAACGGACTCGAACTGAACGGCGGTCCGCCGCAGCCCGCGCAGGCCGCCACGCTGGTCAGCGACCCGGCCCACGACGAGGCCGCCCGCCGCCTCCCGCCGGCCCCGCGGCCGCTGAAGCCCTCCCCGCCGACCCGGATCCGGATTCCGGCCGTACAGGTCGACGCCCCCGTCACCCGGGTCGGACTCGACCCCGAGGGATGGGTCGACGCCCCGCCGCCGGAGGACCGGAACCTGGCCGGCTGGTACGAGGGCTCCCCCGCCCCGGGCACGCAGGGCACGACGGTGATCGACGGCCATGTGGACAACAAGCAGGGTCCGGCCGTCTTCTACACGCTCGGCTCGCTGGGGCGGGGGCAGCACATCGAGGTGGACCGACAGGACGGCCGTACCGCCGTGTTCACGGTGTACGGCAACGAGGTCGTCGGCAAGAACGCCTTCCCGGCGGCGCGGGTCTACGGCCCCAAGGGCGCCCCTGAACTCCGTGTGATCACCTGCGGCGGGGGCTTCTCGAAGAAGGGGGGCTACGACGGCAACGTGGTCGTCTTCGCCCGCCTGACGGAGATCCGCGGATAACGGAAGGTCATCGGCAGACCCCCGACCAGACAGGTCCGGTCGCGTCCGGCCACTTTCGATCATCTCGTCATCTTCCCGTTACCTTCGGGTCTAGCGTCCCTCCTCCAAGCACCGATGGAGGAAGGACGTGAGGCCCTCGTGGCCAGTCATCGAAAGCCCAGGCAGCGCCCGCTCACCGGCGGCACGGCACGGAGCTCCGTACGCACCACCGCCGCCACCCTCGCCCTCGCGGGCGCTGCCACCGCCACCGCGTTCGAAGGCACGTCCCACGCCGATCCGCAGCCGACGCCCTCGCAGGTCAAGGCGGAGATGGACCGGCTCTACGAGGAGGCCGAGGCCGCGTCGGACCGGTACAACGGGGCGAAGGAGAAGGCCGACGAGGCGCAGCGCGCGCTCGACGGTCTGCGGGACGAGACCGCACGCAAGACCGACCGGCTCAACACGGCCCGCAGCGCGCTCGGTTCGCTGGCCGCGACGCAGTACCGCAGCGGCACGCTGGGCACCGCCGTACGGCTGGCGATGTCCGACGATCCGCAGGAGTACCTGGACCGGGCCGCCCTCATCACCCGCGCCGGGAACCGCAACGCGGCCGACATCTCCGCCGTGCGGCGGGGGCTCGACGAGGTCGGCAAGCTCAGGGACCGGGCCACCGGGCGCCTCGCCGACCTGCGGGTCCGCCAGCGCGAACTCGCCGCCCACAAGGCCGAGATCGAGGAGAAGCTGACCGCGGCGCAGCGGCTGCTGGCCAAGCTGACGGCCGAGGAGCGGGCGGCCTACGAGGCCCGCTCGGCCGGCCCCGCCCCGAGCGGCCCCGCCACCCGGACTCCGCCGCCCTCCGACGGCTCCCGCGCGGCCCGCGCGGTGGCGTTCGCGTACGGGGCGATCGGCAAGCCGTACGTGTGGGGAGCGACGGGACCGGGCTCGTACGACTGCTCCGGCCTGACCCAGGCGGCCTGGCGGGCGGCCGGGGTGTCGCTGCCGCGCACCACCTACACGCAGATCAACGCGGGACAGCGGGTCTCCCGCGATGCGCTGGCCCCCGGCGACCTGGTGTTCTTCTACTCCGGCGTCACGCACGTCGGCATGTACATCGGCAACGGCCAGATGATCCACGCCCCGCGCCCCGGCTCCACGGTCCGCCTCGCGCCGATCGATTCGATGCCCTGGGCCGGAGCCTCCCGGCCCGCCTGAGGGGGGCCGGGACGGCCGGGGCTCAGATAAGCCGGCGGGCCGTCGCCCAGCGGGTCAGCTCGTGGCGGTTGGAGAGCTGGAGCTTGCGCAGCACCGCCGAGACGTGGGATTCCACCGTCTTGACCGAGATGAACAGCTGCTTGGCGATCTCCTTGTACGCGTACCCGCGCGCGATCAGCCGCAGCACCTCGCGCTCGCGCTGGGTGAGGCGGTCCAGGTCCTCGTCGACCGGCGGGGCGTCCGTCGAGGCGAAGGCGTCGAGCACGAAGCCCGCGAGGCGCGGCGAGAACACCGCGTCCCCGTCCTGGACGCGGAAGACCGAGTCCACCAGGTCGGTGCCGGTGATCGTCTTGGTGACATAGCCGCGGGCACCGCCCCGGATGACCCCGATGACGTCCTCGGCGGCGTCCGACACCGACAGGGCCAGGAACCGCACGGGGTCCTCGACGGCGCCCATCAGCGGGGCGCAGCGGCGCAGTACCTCGACGCCGCCGCCACCGGGCAGGTGCACGTCGAGGAGCACCACTTCGGGTCGGGTGGCGGTGATGACGGTGACGGCCTGGTCCACGTCGGCGGCTTCGCCGACGACCTCGACCCCGGTCCGCTCGGTCTCGCCGATCTCGGCCTGTACCCCGGTGCGGAACATCCGGTGGTCGTCGACGAGCACCACCCGGACCCTCCTGGTCACGCCGCCGGTGCTCGCGCTGTCCTCGGTCATGCTGCCTTCGCCGCCCTCTCCATCTCCAGCTCGACTTCCGTGCCGCCGTCGGGCGCGGACCGCAGTCGGGCGGTCCCGCCGTTGCGCTGCATCCGGCCGATGATCGATTCTCGTACGCCCATCCGGTCGTCCGGTACCGCGTCGATGTCGAAGCCGGGTCCGCGGTCGCGTACGGACACGAACACCGTCTGGCCCTCCACCTCGGCGTACACCTGGACGGGGCCGCCGTCGCCACCGTACTTGGCGGCATTGACCATCGCCTCGCGCGCGGCCTGCATCTGTGCGGCCAGCTTCTCGTCGAGGGGGCAGTCGCCGACGACGACCACCTCGATCTGGACCCCGTGGTGGTCCTCGACCTCGGCGGCGGTCTTCTTCACGGCGTCGGCCAGTGTCGTGGGTTCCTGGCCCTCGTCCTTGCCGGTGCCCTCGGGCTTGTACAGCCAGTTGCGCAGCTCCCGCTCCTGGGCGCGGGCGAGGCGGCGCACCTCGCCGACGTCCTCGGCGTTGCGCTGGATCAGGGTGAGGGTGTGCAGCACGGAGTCGTGGACGTGGGCGGCCACCTCGGCGCGCTCCTGGGCGCGGATGCGCATCAGGCGCTCCTCGGAGAGGTCCTGGGTCATCCGGATCAGCCAGGGGCCGGCGAGGAGGGCTACGCCGACGAGGACGGCGAGGGTGGCGGTCAGTACGTTGCCCAGCTGGGCGGCGGAGCCGCGGACCACGATGAAGACGGTCAGGCCCACGCCGACCAGGGCCACGCCCGCGAGGGCGCGGGCGGCCTGCAGCAGCCGGGCGTACCGGCCGGCGGCGGCGTTCCAGTGGGCGCGGCGGGCGTTGTCGGCCTGGCGCCAGACCAGGACCACGCCGGCGCCGACGAGCAGGGTCGGCCACACGTACCGTCCGGAGCTGCCGCCGACCTGGACCTGGGAGATGAAGATGCCCGCGCCGACGCACAGCGCGATCAGCGCGATGATCTGGCCCCGCTCGGGCTTGCGCAGCCGCCGGGTGCCGTCGGGGAGGATGTCGAAGTAGGAGCGGTGGCCGCTGCGGCCGCCGACGCCGAGCGGTACGAAGACCCAGAACGCGGCATAGAGCAGCACGCCGAGGCCGTCGCCCCACATGAACAGGCCGAGGAAGGTGAGCCGGACCCAGACGACGGGCAGGCCCAGGTGCCCGGCGAGGCCGCGCGCGACTCCGCCGAGCATCCGGCCGTCGGCGCTGCGGTAGAGCTTGCGCTGCGGCGTTTCGTCGGAGTCCGGTGCGTACGGCGGGCGTGGGGCGGCTGCTACGGGCATGTCACCGATGGTCACACGCTCCCGGCGGCCGTGGCATCAGGGCAGCCCCCCAGTTCTCTCGGGGGGATATCAGGGTTGCGCCAGGGTAGATCCGGATGCCCACGACGGCGGCGGACCGTCACCATGTACGCATGACCGAAGTACACGATTCCCCGCCGCCGGACGCAGGAGCCGGCAGGAGTGCGGCCGGCGCGAGTGCGGCCGGCGCGAGTGCCGGCTCCGCTTCGCCGCTCGCCGAGCGCCCTCCCCTGCGCCGCGGCAAGCGCGACAAGGTGCTCGCGGGCGTGTGCGGCGGCCTGGGCCGGTACTTCGGCCTCGACCCGGTGATATTCCGGATCGTGCTCGGCGTCCTCGCCGTCACCGGCGGCGTCGGTCTGATCTTCTACGGCTTCGCGTGGCTGCTCCTGCCCCAGGAGGGCGAGGAGGACAGCGAGGCGAAGAAGCTGCTGACCGGCCGGGTCGAGGGCTCGACGCTGGCAGCGGTCTTCGCCGCGCTGGTGGGCTGCGCCCTGTTCCTGTCGATGCTGGACAACGGCGGGCTGGCGGTCTTCTCCGTCCTGGCCGTCCTGGCGCTCGGCGCAGCGGCGTACTGGTCGCAGCGGCGGCGGAGCGGTCCCGGCGCGGCGCCCGAGGAGAAGGCCGCGCCGGGCGCCGAGTTCGTGTACCCGGCGGCCACCCGCACCGGGCACCGCACCGCGCACAGTCCGGCGCCGCCCGAGACCCAGGCGCCGCCCGTGCCCGGCGGCCCGTCCTGGTGGCGGGATCCGCTGGTCAAGGACGGCACCACGGGACCGGTCGGCTCCACGGGCTACCTGTGGGGTCCCGAGGACTCGGTCCCCGCCGGCCCCGGCGGCGATCCGGCCGCGCCCGCGGCCCCGGAGTACGCGCGGCAGGTCCGCAGGGAGCCGCGGGGCGGCATCGGCGGCCGGGTGTTCGTACTGGCCGCGCTGGCCGGGAGCGCCGCCACGGCCGCGGTCTGGGAAGGCAGCACCCTGAGCCACGCCCTGCAGGTCGGCTCCGCCTCCGCCCTCGCCGTCTTCGGCCTCGGGCTGGCGGTGAGCTCGGTCAAGGGCCGCACCGGCTTCGGCACCATCCTGCTCTCGGTGATCACCGCCGGGCTGCTGGCCGGGGCGGTGGCACTGCCCAAGGAGATCGGCACCGAGTGGAAGGACGTCGTCTGGCGGCCGGCCGCGGTGGCCGACGTGGCGCCGTCCTACGCGGCGGGCACCGGGCTCGCCACCTTGGACCTCAGCCGCCTGGACGTGCCCAAGGGCGCGACCGTGGTCGTCCGTGCCTCCATGGACGCGGGCCGGCTGCGGGTGATCCTCCCGAGGGAGGTCACCGCGGAGACGGAGGCGCTCATCAAGCTGGGCGACATCCAGATGCCCGGCGAAACGAGCGAACACATACGCATCCAGGGCCGCGACGCCTTCCGGCGGGTGACCCTGCAGCCCTCCCCCGGCACCGAGGCGGGCGGCACGATCGATCTGCACCTCATCGCGGGTGTGGGACAGGTGGAGGTGGCCCGTGCGGCGTCATGAGTTCCAGCCGGGACGGCTGATCGCGGGACTGGTCCTGATGGCGGCCGGGGTGCTCTATCTCCTCGGCGCGGCCGGAGAGGCCGACCCGCCCTGGTTCTTCGTCCTGATGATGACCGCGGGCGGTCTCGCCTTCGCCGCCGTCGCCGGGCTGGTGACCTATGCCGTGCGCCGCGACCGGCGCGAGCGGATCAGCGAGTCCAGCGAGAGGTAGGGCGCCCCGGCGAGGACCAGTGGGGTCCAGGCCATCAGGTAGATCAGGTCGTTGCCGTAGTAGTAGGGGGTCACCGCCCAGGACACGGTGAGCCACAGGCTCAGCGAGATCAGGGCTCCGCCGACGGCCGCGATCCGGGTCAGCAGTCCGGCCAGGACCCCGAGGCCCACCAGGAGTTCCCCGATGGCCAGGGCCACGGCGAAGCCGACGGGCGCCTTCAGGGCCAGGTCCACCATGGCCGGGATCGCCGAGGTGTCGCGCACCCCGCTCATCAGTTCGCCGATGGAGCCGCTGCCGGTGGCGGAGAGGAAGACCGAGTCGGTCAGCTTGTCCAGGCCGGCGTAGACGAAGGTCACGCCGAGGAAGATCCGCAGGGGCAGGAGCGCGTGGCGGGCGGCGAGCTCGCGCAGACCGCGCAAGCCGCTCGAACCGGTGGGAGCGTCAGGGGCGCCGGAGGGGACGTCAGTTCGGGTCACGCGCTATGTGTACCCGCTTCACTCCGCCACGTCGATGGTGCACCGGTTTGATTCCACCCCCGCGGCGGTGACGACCTGGATCTCGATCCGCCCCGGTTCCACTTCCGCCGGGACCGGCACGGTCAGCACGGCGTCGGACGGGTTGGTGAAGCCGCCCGCCACCGGGACCAGCGGTACGTG
Source organism: Streptomyces sp. NBC_00086 (assembly GCF_026343255.1). Taxonomy (NCBI): domain Bacteria; kingdom Bacillati; phylum Actinomycetota; class Actinomycetes; order Kitasatosporales; family Streptomycetaceae; genus Streptomyces; species Streptomyces sp. NBC_00086. The sequence goes on from NZ_JAPELZ010000001.1 coordinate 3,169,720, forward strand.
CACATGGACCGCACCCACCCGGACCACCAGCCGGGCCAGCATTTCCGGCGTCTGCGCCCCCGGCGGGACGAAGCCCACTCCCCGGATCTCGATGTCGTCCCCGGGGCGGATCGCCGCGTCCAAGTCCCCGGGCTCGCGTCTGCGCACCACCGACAGGACCAGCGGGCGGCTGCCCTCGGCGTACTTCGCCGCCAGGTACACGGCCGCCGACAGGGCCACCAGCAGCGCCAGTGCCCACGGCAGCGCCGGCAGCCGGTCCGGGAACCGGGCCAGCGAGACCGCCGCGAAGGCCAGTACCACCGTGGAGACCAGGACGTACTGGGCGTCCGGGAAGGAGCCCCGGCCCGCGTCGTCCGTCAGCAGGTCCGCCCCGGTCGGGCGGTCCGCCGGCAGCTTCTGCAGCCGCTGCCCCATGATCCGTACGGAGACCACCCGGCGCACCAGCACCGCGACCCCCGAGGTCAGCCCGAGCACCGCCAGCAGCGGCAGCGCCCGGTCGAGCGCGAGCCCCGCGTACAGCGCCTGGCGCTCGGGTCCCGGAGAGGAGGCCGCGAGCCGCAGCGCCGGCAGCAGCGTCGCGAAGGCGGTGAGCACCAGCCAGGCGCTCGGCACCGTCTTCGAGGTGGACAGCCGGTTGTCCTCGCCGACCAGCGGGGCCAGCAGACCGCCCCGGATCGTCTGCGCGCGGGCCGCCACCGTCAGCAGGGCGGCCAGCACGAGCGCGGCCAGCAGCCCGGCGGTGCGCGTCGTGGACCAGCCGGTGCCGAGCGCGGTGCCGACCTGGACCAGGAGCAGCACCCCGGCGGCGATCCACACGGCGAGGACGGCCCGCCGGGAGAACAGGTAGAGCCAGGAGCTGCCCGCCTCCCGGCCCCGGTCGGCGACCGTCCGGGCCGACAGGGTCAGCTCGTCGGAGACCCACTGGCGGGAGGCTCCGAGGGAGTGGGCCACGGCGGCCGGCACCCCCTGCCCCGAGGCGAACTCGTCGCGCTTCTCCAGGAACGCTGCGACCGCGCGGCGGTGCCCCTCTCGTGTGCAGTCCTCGCAGGCACAGGCCGCGGTATGGGTGCTTCTGGACATCTCTTGGACAGCCACGAACGTGCCGCCTCTCTGAACTACGGTGCAGTGCCAGCGAATTGTGCACCACTGCGGCAGTGCTCCGGATTGCGCACGATGTCAGAGCAGGTGATTAACCGTTCATGATGTTGACGGACCCGCTCCGGGGGCCTCCAGAAGCGGCTGGCAGTTGGCCCAGGCAGCCAGATCGGACCCGAACCGCTCCCGGGTCGCGAGCGCGCTGTGGTGGCTGATGAGCACCGCCTTCCCGGCCGCCCGCGCGATCAGCTGCACCTGCGCGGCCCGCTCGGCCGCGATGAACCACCAGGCGGCCGCCTCCACCGAGTCGCCGACCGTCAGCAGCCCGAGGTTGCGCAGGACCAGCGCCTTGTAGGGGCCGAGCGCGCCCGCGATCCGCTCGGGGTCCCCGTCGCCCGAAAACTCGTCGAGCAGCGCATGGTCCTCGTAGAAGGAACAGGCCTCCTGGGTGACGGGGGCGAGCAGTTCGCCGAGCGCGGCGAGCGCCCTGCCGTACGGGGCCTGCGTGCGGACGACGGCCACCACGGCGGGCCGGGCCCGGTGGACGGCCGCGTGTACGGCGAAGGCCAACTGGTTGACCCTGCGCTCCCCCTGGCGGACCCGCCCCTCCCCGTCGACCAGCAGCAGGTCGTCGGGGCCGAGTGCGCCGAAGGCCCGGCCGAAGGGGTTCACCCAGTAGCAGTCCTCGAACTCCGGGTCCCGAGCGCTGACGTGCCCACCCACCCCGTCCTCGTACCCGAGCCCGCCCAGCAGCCGCAGCACCCCGGCGAGCCGCTCCTTGCGGTGGGCGCGCTCCTCCCCGGGGGTGGCGAACACCGGCGGCATCTCGAAGCCGAGCCGCTCGGCGGGCACGGGTGCGGGCGCGGCTGCGGGTCGCTCGGTCATGGCCCCTCCTTCAAGGTCGCGGCGCAAAGTACCGGCGACCGGCCGAAGAGGCCATACACGCGGCGAGGCCGCCGCTCCCTGGGCGGGAGCGGCGGCCTCGTCACGTACGGCTGAGCAGGTGGGACTACTCCCACTCGATGGTGCCCGGCGGCTTGCTCGTGCAGTCCAGGACCACGCGGTTCACGTCCGGCACCTCGTTGGTGATGCGGGTGGAGATCCGCGCGAGCACCTCGTACGGCATGCGCGTCCAGTCCGCGGTCATCGCGTCCTCGGAGGAGACGGGGCGCAGCACGATCGGGTGGCCGTACGTACGACCGTCACCCTGGACGCCGACGCTGCGGACATCGGCCAGCAGGACGACCGGGCACTGCCAGATCTCGCGGTCCAGGCCGGCCGCCGTGAGCTCGTGGCGGGCGATGGCGTCGGCCTCGCGGAGCAGGTCCAGGCGCTCCTTGGTGACCTCGCCGACGATGCGGATGCCGAGGCCGGGGCCGGGGAACGGCTGGCGCTGGACGATCTCGGCGGGCAGGCCGAGCTCCTGGCCGACCATCCGGACCTCGTCCTTGAACAGCTGGCGCAGCGGCTCGACGAGCTCGAACTCGATGTCGTCGGGGAGCCCGCCCACGTTGTGGTGGGACTTGATGTTGGCGGTGCCGGTGCCGCCGCCGGACTCGACGACGTCCGGGTACAGGGTGCCCTGGACCAGGAAGGCCACCGCCGGGCCGTCCTCCTGGAGGATCTCCAGCTGGGCAGCCTCGAACACGCGGATGAACTCGCGGCCGATGATCTTGCGCTTGGTCTCCGGGTCGGAGACCCCGGCCAGCGCGTTCAGGAAGCGCTCCTGGGCGTCGACGACCTTCAGCTGCACGCCGGTGGCGGCGACGAAGTCCTTCTCGACCTGCTCGGTCTCGCCCTTGCGCATCAGACCGTGGTCCACGTAGACGCAGGTGAGCTGCGAGCCGATGGCCTTCTGCACGAGGGCCGCGGCGACCGCGGAGTCCACGCCGCCGGACAGGCCGCAGATGGCGCGCTTGTCGCCGACCTGCTCGCGGATGAGGGCGACCTGCTCCTCGACGATGTTGCCGGGCGTCCAGGTGGGCTGCAGGCCCGCACCGCGGTAGAGGAAGTGCTCCAGGATCTGCTGGCCGTGCGTGGAGTGCATCACCTCGGGGTGGTACTGCACGCCGTAGAGCTTCTTCTCGTCGTTCTCGAAGGCCGCGACCGGTACGACGTCGGTCGACGCGGTGACGGTGAAGCCCTCGGGAGCGGCGGAGCAGGCGTCGCCGTGGGACATCCACACCGACTGGTTCTCGGGGGTGCCCTCGAAGAGGGTGGATCCGGCCTTGGAGACGGCCAGCGGGGTACGGCCGTACTCGCGCGAGCCGGTGTTGTCGACGGTGCCGCCGAGGGTGACCGCCATGAGCTGGAAGCCGTAGCACATGCCGAAGACGGGGACGCCGGCCTCGAAGATCGCGCCGTCGAGCTGGGGGGCGCCCTCCTCGTACACGGAGGACGGGCCACCGGACAGGATGATCGCCTTCGGGTTCTTGGCGAGCATCTCGGCCACGGGCATCGTGCTGGGCACGACCTCGGAGTAGACCCGTGCCTCGCGGACGCGGCGGGCGATCAGCTGCGCGTACTGGGCGCCGAAGTCGACGACGAGAACCGTGTCCGGGGCGCTGTCGTGGGTGGCGAAGGTGGCTTCTGGCACGGGGCAGGCCTTCCGGCGGAAGAGGGGGTTGTTTTGTCGATTCTAACGGGGGACGGATACCCCTCTTCGTCTCAGTGTCCGAACCGGCTTGGCACGGAGCGGGACAGAGGGTAATAATCCCTCCATGCGCAAGCAGCTGAGCTTCCTCTTTACCTATGGCACCGGCCGGTCCGGTCGCCATGGGTCATCGTGATGCTCGCTTGAGCCACTGACTTCCCAGAGCGCCCCGGTCCGACAGGACCGGGGCGCTCTGGCGTTCCCGCTCCGGTCGGACCCCACCGACAGGAGACCGACCATGAGCACGACCACGATCACCCCCGCGACCGCCACCGCCACCTCGTCCGCCACCGCCACCGCGATCACCCCCGAGCAGCTGATCGCCGGATCCCGCGAGCGGATCGACGCCATCGACGACCGGATCATCGGCCTGATCCAGGAACGGATGGCCGTCTCGACCGTCATCCAGGACGCCCGGATCACCTCGGGCGGGCGCCGGGTGCACCTGTCCCGCGAGATGGAGGTCCTGGGGCACTGGAGCGACGCCCTCGGCAAGCCCGGCACCACGCTGGCGATGACCCTGCTGGAGCTGTGCCGGGGCCGGGTCTGAGGCCGGCGCCGGTCACCGCGGCCTCGGCCTCGGCCGTACCCGTAACGCCTGTTCGTCACCCGTCCGGACCGTGACCGCCCCCACGGCCCTTCGTTGATGCGGATGACCGTGCCAGCCAGGTGCGGGACCGCAGCACCACGCGTGGCTCGCTGGAGCGATGAGACGCACCCCCTGCGGGGCGTGCGTCGTGGGACCTCGCTCCTTCATGTGACCGGACGGCAGGGGACAGCAGCCCGGTCACCACACGAGGACGGCCGGCCCGGGGGACGCCCCGGACCGGCCGTTCTTCTGTTTCCCCCGTCGGGCTCCCAGGCCCACGCCGTTACGCGCGGCCGGTGACCCTCCGGCGGAACACCAGGAACACCGCGGCACCGGCGGCCACGAGCACCGCACCGGCGAGCAGGACCGGCCCGGCGGTGGAGCCGGTGTCGGCGAGACCGCCGTTCGGAGACTTGCCGCCGGGGGTACTGGCGCCCGGGCTCGGGGTGGTGCTCGTACCCGGCGTGGCCGACGGGCTCGTGGAAGCCGTCGGCTTCGGGCCGGGGGTGGTCGGGGCCGTGGTCGGCGTGGGGACGACGTCCTTGCCGTTGATCACGAAGGCGGCCTTGTTGTTGGCGTGGTTCGGGTCCCAGCCCTGCGGGGTGGTGCCCTTGGCGGACCACTGGCCGACCGAGACGGAGCCGGTGGCGGCCGTCACGACCTTCTCGATCTTCAGCTCGAACGGGAAGTCGAACCTCTGCTTCTCCCCGATGATGTGCGACGTCGTGCAGAAGTAGCGGGGGGCGCCCAGCTGCTCTTCGCGGTACTCGCCCCCCGCCGTTGTGGCAGTGCACTGCTCCGGAACCTTGGTGACCTTGGCTCCGGCCGGGATCACGATGTCCGCGAGAGCCACGTCCTCACCCGCGCGGAAGTAGGCGACCCACGCCGGACCCTCGTTGCGGAAGCCGAGCTCGGCCTTGACCGTCTCGCCCGCCTTGCCCTTCAGGGAGGTGGAGGTGGCCACCAGGTCGGCGGTGTTCTTCACCGAGAAGTCGAACTCCTGCCGGTTGTTCCACGGGTCCAGATCGGCGGAGCTCGGCGCGGCCTTGGCCGAGCGCGCCTTGATGCCCAGCTTCTTGCCCGTGCGGGGCGTGCTGAGCTTCCGCGTGGACTTCGGCTCGGAACCGGCCTGGTGGACCCCGTAGATCAGGCCCTCCTGGAAGGCGTGCGGAGCGGCCTTCAGGGTGAGCGCGCCGGCGATCTCGTAGACCTCGCCGGGCTTGACCTCGTTGTCGAAGGTGCAGAGCGTCGTGGACCAGCCCTTGTTCCAGGGCTTGTCGGTGGTGTCGTCCTCGCTGTGGGCGCAGTTGTCGTATTCCTCGACCAGGCCCATGCCGTGCGTGGTCCTCAGCTCCAGCGCCACGCCCTTGACGGACTCGGTGCCCGTGTTGCCGAAGACGATCGGGAGCGGCTGCGCCTCCCCCGGGTTCAGCTTCGCCTTGAGGGCCGCCTCCTCCATCACCAGATCGGGGCCGCCGATCCGGACCTTGGTGGTGGTGGGCTTGAAGGTGGCGCCCTTCGCCGCGCCGGTCATCGTCAGGTCGACGACCGCGCCGGCCTTGCTGCCCTTGGCGGCGGCGAGGTCCAGGGACCCCACCCAGTCCTCGCCGGGGGAGATCCCCCAGCGGCCGTCGCAGGTGACCGCAGCCGCGGTAAGGGTGCAGCGGCTGGACCCGTCGCCGAGCGTGACGTCCGCGATGCCCTTGAGCGGGCTCAGGTCGACCGTGTAGGTGGTCGGAGCCTGGAACTCGCCCCCGGTCGGGTTCTCCACACGGAAGTCGACCGAGGTCTTCTGCGGCTCGCCGCTCTGGCCGGGGTGCGGGCGCAGGCCGATCTCCGCCGGGCTGATCAGCGTGAACACCGGATCGGCGGCGTTCGCGGGGGCGGCGGCCAGACCGACGGCCACCAGGCCGGCTGCCGCCAGCAGGGAGATGTGCTTTCTCATGCCGATCTTGACACTCGAGGGCCGCCTTCGGTTGCCCTCTTGACCATGTGACGCACGACACACATCCATCGCCGGTTTCCGCTACAACCATCCGGGCCGGGCAGCTGTCTTGCATGTAGTTCGGCGGGTACCGCGCTCGGAGGGGGAGTGCGGTGCCCGCCGAAGTCGTTCAACGGCTCATCGGTCTCGGCGGCTGTTCAACGGCTCACCGGTCTCGGCGGGCGGAGGCTATTCGGCGGCCGTCGGCTGTCCGGCCGTCGGCTGTCCGGCCGTCGGCGGCTGTCCGGCGGGGGCCGCCGTGCGCGGCGGAACCTCCGGTACCGCCAGGAACGGCAGCCGGAGCGCCCCGAAAGCCTCCTTCGGCACCGCCGGGCGGACCGGTTCCACGGCCTCCAGGCGGGCGTAGGCCGCCCCCTGCTCCGGGCGCGGGTCGTGCTCGCCGTTGTTCGGCCAGTAGGACATCGCCCGTTCCGCCTGCGCGGTGATCGTCAGCGACGGGTTGACCCCGAGGTTCGCGGAGACCGCCGAGCCGTCCACCACCGAGATGCCCGGGTGTCCGTAGAGCCGGTGGTACGGGTCGACCACGCCCTCCTCGGGCGAGGCGCCGATCGGGCAGCCGCCGAGGAAGTGCGCCGTCAGCGGGGTGCCCATCAGCTCGCCGACGTTGCTGCCCGGGAACCCGTTGATCTCCTCGGCCAGCAGGGTCGCCGCCCGCGTGGCCTCGGCGATCTGTACGGGGTTGGGCGCGCCGTGGCCCTGGCGGGCGGTGAGCAGGCCCTTGCCTATGCCGCCGGGCTTGCGGTAGGTGGTCAGGGAGTTGTCGAGGGACTGCATGACCAGGCCGATGATGGTCCGCTCCGACCAGCGCCGGTTGGAGAGGGACCGCAGCAGCTGGACGGGGTGCCGGACGGTGCGCCCGAGCCAGGCGCGGACCCGGTGGGGGGAGTAGGGCACCTGGAGGATGGTCATGAACCCCATCGCGTTGGAGCCCTTGCCGTAGCGCACCGGCTCGATGTGGGTGTCGGCGTTGGGGTGCACCGAGGAGGTGATGGCCACGCCCCGCGTGAAGTCCGCACGCTTGTCCTTGCCGTGCCGCTTGCGGTAGCGGCGGTCGTCGGTCTGCGCGCCTACGAGGCCTTCGGAGTTGGTCCGGGTCAGATCGCCGAGCCGGTCCGAGAGGCGGGGCAGCTCGCCGAGGTCCTTCATCGTGTGCAGGAGGGTCTGGGTGCCGTAGGTGCCCGCCGCGACGACCACGTGCCGGGCGCGCAGCACCTTGGGCTCGGCGCGGCGGCGGCCATCGGTGGCGACGGTGCGGACGCGGTAGCCCCCGTCGGGGTGCTCGGAGAGCGCGGTGACCGTGGTCATGGGGTGGATGACGGCACCGGCCCGCTCGGCGAGGTGCAGGTAGTTCTCGTTGAGGGTGTTCTTCGCCCCGTGCCGGCAGCCGGTCATGCACTCGCCGCACTCGGTGCAGGCCTTGCGGGAGGGGCCGGCGCCGCCGAAGTACGGGTCGGCGACCTCGTCACCGGGGCGCACCTTGCCCTGCCCCTCGGCATCGTCTCCGTCGCCGAAGAAGACGCCGACCGGGGCCATGTGGAAGGAGTCGGCGACGCCCATCTTGGCGGCGGCCGCCTTGAGGTGGACGTCGGAGGGGGTCGTCGTCGGGTTGAGCCGGACCCCCAGCATCCGCTTGGCCTGGTCGTAGTAGGGGGCCAGCTCGTCCTGCCAGTCCGTGATGGACGCCCACTGCCGGTCCTCGAAGAAGGCGGTGGGGGGCACGTAGAGGGTGTTGGCGTAGTTGAGGGAGCCGCCGCCGACCCCGGCGCCCGCGAGGACCATCACGTTGCCGAGGAGGTGGATGCGCTGGATCCCGTACAGGCCGAGGGCCGGGGCCCACAGGTAGTTGCGCAGGTCCCAGCTGTTCTTCGGCAGGCTCTCGCGGGTGAAGCGGCGCCCTGCCTCCAGAACGCCGACCCGGTACCCCTTCTCGGTGAGCCGCAGCGCCGAGACCGACCCTCCGAAACCCGAGCCGATGACGATGACGTCGTAGTCGTACGACACTGCGGTGCCTCCCAAACGGACCCAACGGAACGGACCTGCGGAACGGACCTGCGGAACGGACCTGCGGACTGGCTGGCCTACCGACTGGCTGACCCGCGGACTAGCGGAGCCGGAAGGCCTTCATGACCTTGAGGCTGCGCGTCATGAACGCCGCGTACTTCTCGTCGTCCATCCCGAGCGACGGAGCCATCGGCAGCAGCCGCTGGTGGGCGACGGTCTGGGCCTCGGTGTACTTGAGGATGCCCTCGGAGCCGTGGCGGCGGCCGAGGCCGGATTCCTTCATGCCGCCCATGGGCGCCTGGGCGCTGCCGTAGGCCGGGGCGTACCCCTCGTTGATGTTGACGGTGCCGGTGCGCAGGCGGGCCGAGACGGCGTGGCCGCGGCGGGCGTCCTTCGTCCACACGCTGGAGTTCAGGCCGTAGGAGGTGCCGTTGGCCTCCTCGATGACCTCGTCCTCGTCGGTGAAGCGGTAGATGGAGACGACCGGGCCGAAGGTCTCCTCCCCGCACACCGCCATCGCGGTCTCGACGCCGTCGAGGATGGTCGGCTCGTAGAAGAGCGGGCCGATGTCGGGGCGGGCGACGCCGCCGGTGACGAGGGTGGCGCCCTTGGCCACGGCGTCGTCCACGTGCCGCTGTACGGCCGCCAGCTGGCGTTCGCCGGCCAGGGAGCCCATGTCCGCGCCGTAGGCGAGGGAGGAACCGAGGCGCATGGCCTTGGTCCGGGCGGCGAACCGGGCGACGAACTCGTCGGCGATCGAGGCGTGGACGTACAGCCGCTCGATGGAGATGCAGAGCTGGCCGGCGGAGGAGAAGCAGGCGCGGACGGCGCCGGCGGCGGCCTTCTCCACGTCGGCGTCGCGCAGGACGAGCATGGCGTTCTTGCCGCCGAGTTCGAGGGAGACCCCGACCAGGCGGGCGGCCGCGCCCTGGGCCACCTCGCGGCCGGTACGCGTGGAGCCGGTGAACGAAACGTAGTCGGCGTGCCGGACCAGCTCGGGGCCGACGACCGGGCCCTCGCCGAGGACGATCTGGAACACCTCGGCCGGCAGGCCCGCCTCGATCATCAGGTCACGGGCCCACAGGGCGGTCAGCGCGGTCTCGGTGTCGGGCTTCATCACGACGGCGTTGCCCGCGACGAAGGCGGGCAGGGCGTCGCCGATCGACAGTTCGAGGGGGTAGTTCCAGGGGGCGATCTGGCCGATGACCCCGCGCGGCTGGCGCAGCTCGGTGACCTTGGTGAGGGTAGGCATCGCGCCCGTGTGGCCCTTGGGGCGCAGGTACGAGGGCGCCTTGCGGCCGTAGTGCCGGGCGGCGATCGAGACGGCCTGCACCTCCTCGTGGGCGTGCAGGCGGGCCTTGCCGGTCTCCAGCTGGATCAGGTCGAGCACCTCGGCCTGCCGGGACAGGACCAGGTCGTGGAAGCGCAGCAGTACGGCGGCCCGGGCGCGGACGGGCAGGGCCGCCCAGGCGGGCTGAGCGGCGCGGGCCGCGGCGAAGGCCGCCGCCACATCCTCGGGGGTGGCTTCGGGGAGCTCCGCCAGCCGGTCCCCGGTGAAGGGGCTGTGGTTGGCGGTGCGGCCGGAGCCGGCCACTCCGCGGGTCAGCCGGGCGACCAGTTCGGGGGTCACCACGTCGGCGGCGCTCCGGGCGCCCGCCGGGGCGGGGGCGACCGGATTGGTGGGCTGCGGGGCGCTGCGGAGGGGGGCCGGGGCCTGCGTGTCCGTCATGGGCGTGAGCGTATTGCGCCCGGGGGTGCTTTGGGTACCCGCCGGTAACCGGATTTTGCCATTTCTGCCAGTGATCGCTGGCAGGATGGCGGAATCCGGGCACCGGGGCCCGCCGGGGAACGGTCTCGGCAGGCCGGTCTCAGCGGGCCGGTCTCAGCGAGCCGGTCTCGGCGGGCCCGCCCCAAGGGGCACGTCTCAGTGGGCCGGGGCCGGCTTCCAGCCGCTGAGCACGACGTCGAACTGCGACCGGGTCGTGTCCCAGTCCGAGACCGGACCCGACATGTACACCGCGTACTCGGTGCCGTCCGGCGCGTAGTACATCTGCTCGATGGCCTGCCGGGGCCCGGTGAACGCCCCGGTCCGCTCCGTCCAGCCGAACTCCCACAGGGCGGCCTTGACCTGCCCCCGGAAGGTGTTCGGGTGCAGGGTCTGGCGCACGTAGTCGGAACGCTTCTGGACCTGCTTCTCCAGGTCCAGCAGGTGCGCGTACGGGTCCCTGAAGGGCGGCTTGCGGTCCATCGCGATCCGGATGAAGTGCTTGCCGCCGTCCCCGGTGTAGTCGATCTGCGTCCCGTCCTCCCGGCGCTTCCAGCCGTCCGGGACGAAGAGGGAGAAGCCCTGCTTGTCGACCACCTTCCGCCAGCCCGCCGGCGGGGTCTCCTCCGCCTGCCCCTTGGCGTTCCCGTCGCCGGACGACTCCGGCGCCCCGGCCGTCCGGCCCGGGATCGCGCCGCCCGTCTCCGAGTCGCTGGTGTACTTCAGGATCCCGAACACCCCGGCGCCACCGAGCAGCGCCGCCACCACGGCGACGACGGCCGCGCGGCCGATCCGGCCCGGGGATCCGGCACCGCGGCGGGACGGGCCGCCAGGTCCGCCCGGTCCGGCCTCGGAGCGGGCTGCGAATGCCGGTTCCGGCTGCGGCTGCGGCTGCGGGGCCCGGCCCTGGTCCGCTCCCCGATCACCGGCCCCGTCCCCCGGCAGCTCGGCCGTGTCCGCCGGCTCGTTCCGGGCGGCGCCCAGCTCCTCGGAGCCCATCGCGCGCGTGGGTACGTACGCCTGCGCCGACTTCGGCTCGCGGCCCTCCATCGCCTGCAGCAGCATCTGCTCGGCCTCGTCGGCCGAAGGCCGCTGCGCCGGGTCCTTGCGCAGCAGCGCCGTGATGACCGGGGCGAGCGCGCCCGCGTGGGTCGGGGCGGCCGGCTCCTCGTTCACCACGGCCTGGAGGCTGGAGATGGGCGAGGTGCGGCGGAACGGCGAGCGCGCCTCCACGGCCGTGTACAGCGTCGCGCCGAGCGACCACAGGTCGGAGGACGGATCGGGGGACCCGCCGGTGACCCGTTCGGGAGCCAGGTAGTCGATGGAGCCGATGAGTTCGCCGGTGCGCGTGATGGAGGAGTCGCCCTCGATCGCGGCGATGCCGAAGTCGGCGAGCATCACCCGCCCGTCCTTGGCGAGCATCACGTTGCCCGGCTTCACGTCACGGTGCAGTACGCCGACCGCGTGCGCGGCGCGCAGCGCGCCGAGCACGTGCAGCCCGATCCTGGCCGCCTCACGGGGTTCGATCCGGCCGGCCGTCTTCGCCGCGTCCGCGAGGGAGGGGCCGTCGATGTACTCCATGACGATCCACGGCCGGTCGTCGTGTTCCAGCACGTCGTGCACGGTGACGACCGCCGGATGCTGGATCCGGGCCGCGGCCCGGGCCTCCTTCTGCGTGCGTTGGTGCAGGACGTCCCGGTCCGCCTGGGCGACGTACAGGCCCGCCGTCAGTTCCTTGACGGCGACCGTCCTGTGCAGCAGCTCGTCGTGGGCGCGCCACACCTTGCCCATGCCGCCCCTGCCGATGGGCTCCACGAGCCGGTACCGGCCCGCGAGCACCGCACCCGCACCTGTCTGCTGTTCCACGAATCCCCGCCGCCGCTCTGTGCACTTCCGGTCAGACTACGGAGATCGCGGGCGGCGGCGGAACCACTCGGAGGCGGTTGGGCCGCACTGTGACGCAATCGCCGTACTGATACCTCGTCAGCCGCCGCTCCGGTAGCTGGCCGTCGCCTGCTCGAAGATCTCGGTGACCTTGCCCTCCTGGTCCTGCGGGCCCGTGACCATGACCACGTGGTAGGAACCTCCGAGCGCGACGACGAAGTTGCGGGCCACCACGGAGCGGCCGTTGCCGTCGATCCAGGTGTACCGGCCGGTGACGCGGAGCTGGCTGCCGACCTTGGTGGACTTGATGTCGCTGACGCTGGACCAGGTGGAGGAGCGGTACGGGGCCAGTTCGGGCTCCTTGTCCTTCTGGTAGGTGGCCGGGTCGGGGTTGCCCTGGACCTTGTCCCGGCCGGGGACGACGGTCAGGACGAAATCCCCCTCCGTGTAGCGGACCTGACCGGACTCGTTCATTCCGCGGCGCTCCCAGCCGTTCGGGACGTTGATCGAGAAGTGCTCGGCGTCCTGCTGCGCCGTGTACCCGGAGGGAGCGGGGGCATTGGTCTGCGGGGCCGGCTTGGACTCGGGCGGGTTCGCGGAAGGGCTCGGAACCTGGCCGGACCCGCTCGGCTTCGGGCTCGGGCTCTGGCCGGGGCCGCGGCCCGGGCTCTGCGACTGGGTCGCGGCGGGCGGCCTCATCCCGGCGGCCTTCTGCCCGCCCTGCGGATCGGCGGAGCGGGGCATGAAGAACAGGGCGTAGGCCACCGCTCCCGAGAGCAGGACGAGGACCCCGAGCAACAGGGAACGCCCCAGCGAACGCGGCTTGCGGGGGTGTTCGGCGCTGCGGTGCCGGCCGTGCAGGTCGGCCCGCCGCCGTACGACGGGCAGCCTCGCCGGGTCCTCCACCACCGGCGGCAGCATGGCGAAGCCGCCGTCGGGCTCCGGGGCGGACCGCACGAGGGAACGCAGCCAGCCGCGGAGCTCCTCGAAGTCGGGCCGCTCGGTCGGGTCCTGGCGCAGCAGGGACTCCACGACCGGGCGCAGCGGGCCGCACTCCTCGGCGAAGGCGGGGGGCTCGGCGCAGACCATCTCCACGAGCTCGGCGACGCTGTCCTCGGGGTACGGGGCATGGCCCTGTACGGCCCGGTACAGCAGCGCGCCGAGCCCCCACAGGTCGGTGGCCGGCCCGACCGGCGCGGCCAGCTGCCACGGCCCGTGCACGGCCTGCGCCTGCTCGGGAGCCCACCGCTCGGTAACGGCCCCGACCACGGCCATCCGCGTCTGCCGCGCCCGCTCCGCATCGAGCCCGCTCCGCGGCCCGCTCCCCCACCCGCCGGCACCACCACCGGGGCGGGACGCCCCGTAACCGCCGCCCGCGGGAACCACCGGGTACCCGGCACCACCTTGCGGACCGGCCTGGCCGTAGCCTTCGACCCCGGCAACCACGGCGTGCCCGGGGGCACCCTGCGGACGGCCGTGGCCGTAACCGTCGGCCCCGGGAGCCCCCGCGTATCCGGCGCCGCCCTGCGGGCCGCCCTGGCCGTACCCACCGGCCCCGGGAGCCGTCACGTGCCCGGCGCCGCCCTGCCGATCTGCCTGCGGGCCGGTCTGCCCGGGACCCCGGGCCCCGGAAGCCGCCGCGTACCCGGCACCGCCCTGCGGACCGGCCTGGCCGTGGCCCGCCTGGTCCGGGCTGCCCGGCCCCAGCTGGGGCCGGCGGCCGTAGTCGGCGCCGTCCCGCGCGACCGGCTGACCCGTGCTCGCCGGAGCCGGGTGGCCTTGGTGGCCCGCGTGGCCCGCGTGGCCCGGTCCCGGTGAGGGCTGCCCGTGGACGGGCTCGTGCCCCGGCCCGGGGACCGCCCGGCGCTCCGCGCCGTTTTGGGGCTGCGCCCGGCCGCCCGGTGCCGTCGGCTGCCCGGGGTTCTGGCCGTCGCCGGAGGCCCGGGGTGCGCCGCCGCCCTGGGTGTCCGCCTGCTGGTAGCCCTGCGGAAGGGCGAGTTGCGCCGGCAGCGCGGCCCGGGCCGGCGGCTCCGGTTCGGCCGGGGGCAGGGCCTGGCGGCGCGGGGTGGCGCCGTGCCAGGTCGCGCCGGTGTCCGGGCCGCCGTACGGGTACGAGTACCCCTGCGGCAGCTTCGACCCCTCCGGCCTCGGCTCCGCCTCCGGCTCCGCTCCGGCCGCCTTGCGCTGCTCGGTGATCCGCGCCGCGGCCTGGGCCCCGGCCCGGTACGCGGCGACGGCCCCGGCCCGCGCGGCTGCCTTCAGATCGGGCCGGTCCCCGGGGGTGCCGGGGGTGGCAGCGGCCCCGGTGGCCCTGGGGACACCGTGCCCGTTGGAGGCCCCGGAGGCCCCGGAGGCAGTCGCAGCGCCGGGAGTCCCGGACTCACCGGCACCGAAAGCATCGGGCCCGCTCGCGGAGTCGGGGCTTATGTGGTCCCGGTAGCGCGGCCCGGTGTCGTACCCCGGAGCCACGAGCGGCGCGTACTCCGGCGCACTCCCGCCCCCCTGCGCGGCTGTTGCCGCACCGGCCGCCGCATCCCATCCCGCCACATCCGCGGAGCCGCCCCCGTACTCGGCGCCGTACCCGCCGTCCGCACCAACCCCGGGTCCGGGCCCCTGCCCGTATCCGGCGTCCACACCAGGCCCCGGAACCGGGCCCGGAACCGGACCGCCCGAGGCACGACTGCCGTACCCGGTCCCGCCGCCCCCCGCGCCGACGGCGCCCGCGCCGACGGCGCCGCCGTAACCGTCTCCGTACCCACCGCCGCTCACCGGCCCGCCCGCCGCGAACGCCGAGGCACCGCCCGGTTCACCGCCCGGCCAGGGCCCCGCCAAGTCGCCCGTACCGTCCCGCTGGGGGACCGGGTCGTACCCGCACAGGGCGTCCTCCGCCGCCCCCGCCGCGAGCCCCGTCAGGACGACCCGCCCGTCCTCGCAGATCAGTACCGTCCGCATGGTGATGTTCCGGTGCGTCCACCCGTGCGCGTGCAGCACCCGCAGAGCGGTCAGCACGTCCGCCGCCACCTCCGCCGCCCGGTACGGGCTCAGCGGTTCGTCGGCGATCAGCGCGGCCAGCGGTCGGGCCGGGACGAGTTCGCTCACGATCCACAGCGAACCGCCCTCCGCGAACACGTCGAAGACCTGGTCCAGCCGCGGATGGTCCGGCACGGACGCCGCCGCCTGCGCCGCCTCGATCGCCCTGCGCACGGCGGGCAGTTCAGCGTGCGGTACGCGCCGGCCCCCCGCGGCGGGGGGACCGCCCCGCGTGCCGTCCAGCAGCTCCGCGTCGACGACTTCCGGTAACGGGACCTGCCGCACGAGGACTTCCTGCCCGCTGCGCGTGTCGAAGGCCCGGGTCTCGATCAGTTCGTAAGCGTCCGACGGCGGCAACGGCAGACGGTAGCGCTCGGCCAGGATCCGGCCCGCGTAGTCCTCCACATCGCCTCCCCCGAGAGCTGCGGGCCCGTCCCCCAGGCCCCGCTGACACGATACGACGCCCGAGGCGCCCGCGTCCCGGCCCTGGCGAGGCTGACCCGAGCTCGCGGGGAACCCGTATCAGCCCAGCGGCTGGAAGGTGTCGAACGCCGTGGTGCGCAGCTGCGTGCACTCCGCCGCGTCCCACTGGTCGGCGAGGCAGGTGATCATGATGGCGTAGCCGTGCTTCGCGTCCATCCTGAACCCGCGGTCGAGCACCCGGACCCGCGAGCCCTTCTGGTCCCGCTCGAACTCCCAGTCCGCGACGGTCGGGTACCCGCGGTACGGGACCGCTTCGAGGCGCAGCAGCTTGTAGTTGCTGCTGCTGCTCGCCACGCTCGGGGCCAGCGCCAGCCAGGCGGCACGGGCGTCTTGCTTCGGCGACTTGTTGAAGTCGATCTGGATGCGCGGGAAACCGCCGTCGCGGCTGTAGATGACGCCGTCGTCGTCCCCTATCACCCCGGTCTGCTTGAAGTCCTCGGGCATGCCCATCGCGAAGTGGAACCCGGGGTCGTTGACCTGGGCGAACCCGGGCGGGAGCCCGGGCAGGGCGCCCCCGGGCGTGGTTCCCTGGCCGGGGTTGGTGCCGGAGCCCTGCGACTGGCCCGGATCCGGCGAAGCGGACCCGCCGCCGGAGGACTCGCCGGACTTCGGCGAGGGAGACGGGGAGGGCGAGGGCGAGGGCGACGGCGAGGAACCGGCCGCGGGGCTCGAAGCCGCCGCGGAACTGCCGCCCTTGCCGTCCTTCGGGGAACCGCCCTTCTCGTCGTCGTCGCCGACGATGGCGTACGCGATGACCGAGCCTATGACGGCGAGCGCCACGACCACGCCGGCGATCGCGAGCGCGATGGTGCGGCGCGGCACGACGTCGGTGAGCGGGGCCGCGACGGGCGCCGGACGCGGCGACGGGGACTCGGCCGCGGTCACGGCCGTGGCGGTGGCGGCGGCCGAGGCCGCGGCACTGGCGGCCGCCGCCTTGCGGGCCGACTTCAGCGCCGCGCGGGCGCGCTCGCGCTGCTCGCGCTCACGGCGCTCGCGTTCCTTCTTCTCCGCCTTCTCGGCGGCCTTGGCCGCCTTGTCGGCGGCCGCCTTCTCGGCGGCGTCGCGGGCCTCGGCGAGCGATATCTGCCGGGTCTCCTCGACCTCCGGGGCGAGTACGGGAGCCGGCGGCTCGGGCGCATCGATCACGGCGGTGAGCAGCGCCCGGGCGCGATCGTCGTCGAGCCGGTGGGCGGGGTCCTTGACGAGGAGGCCGTAGATGACCTCGGTCAGCGGGCCGGCGTTCTTGGGCGGTTCGACGGGCTCGGTCATCACGGCGGTGAGCGTCGCGAGCGCCGACCCCTTGTCGTACGGGGGAACCCCCTCGACGGCTGCGTACAGCAGGCCGCCGAGCGACCACATGTCCGCCGGCGGGCCGGGGCGCTGGCCGCGGGCCCGCTCGGGCGAGATGTACGAGGGCGCGCCGACGAGCATGCCGGTGGAGGTGACGGAGGGGTCGCCCTCGACCTGGGCGATGCCGAAGTCGGTGAGGATCACGCGGCCGTTGCCGTGGTCGGCGAGGAGCACGTTGGAGGGCTTCACGTCCCGGTGCAGGATGCCCTGGCGGTGGGCGGCACGGAGTACGTCGAGCACGGCGAGGCCGACTTCCGCGGCGCGGCGGGGGGTCAGCGGGCCGCTCTCGCGGATGAACTCCGCGAGCGAGGGGCCCTCGATGAGCTCCATGACGATCCACGGCCGGCCGTCCTCGTCGACGACGTCGTAGACGGTCACCGCGCCGCCGCTGCGGATCCGGGCGATGGCCTTCGCCTCGCGGAGGGTGCGGGTGATGAGTCGGCGCTTCTCGTCCTCGTCGACGCCGCTGCCGAAGCGGAGTTCCTTGACGGCGACGGTCCGGCCGAGGGTCTCGTCCTGGGCGCGCCAGACGGTGCCCATGCCGCCCTTGCCGAGGACGTCACTGAGCCGGTACCGGCCCGCGAGCAGCCTGCCCTCGTCCTGAGCGCCCTGTCCCGCCTTGGCCGCGGCGGCCTTGACGGCGGCGGCGACCTCGTCGGCCTTGCTCACCGCGACGGGCTTGCCGTCCTCGCCCACACCGTCCGCCCGCACGACGGGAGCCTTCCGCAACTCCGCCTTCGCACCCCCGGGCTTGGCATCCTCCGGCTCGACCTTCACCCGGGCAGGCTTCGCATCCTCCGGCTCCGCCTTCACCCCGGCAGGCTCCGCACCCTCAGACCCGGCGCCCACACCAGCAGGCTTCGCATCCTCGGGCTCGGCCTTCGCCGCAGCAGGCTTCGCATCCTCCGGCTCCGCCTTCACCCCGGCAGGCTTCCCACCCTCAGACCCGGCGCCCACACCAGCAGGCTTCGCATCCTCGGGCTCGACCTTCGCCCCAGCAGGTTTCGCATCCTCGGGCTCGGCCTTCGCCCCAGCAGGCTTCGCGTCCTCCGGCTCGGCCCCACCGGCAGCCTTCGCTGCAGCAGGCTTCCGCGCCTGCGGCTGCGCCGCGGAAGCCGCAGGCGTCTCGGCGGGAGACTTCGGGTCCGTCGGTGGTGTCGCCGGAGGCACCGGCGATCCCGTCCCGACAGACGGCTCCGGCGACTCGGTGTGCTCCGGCTTCGACATGCGTCCCCTCTGCGTTCGTGCCGCCTGCTCCGGTTGCCCTGGCAGCGGCCGGGGTGCCCGGTAACCCGCCCCGGCAGAACCCTCATTGTCCCTTACTCCGCAACGGACGGGACCCCCGGGTCCGCGGTTCCGCCCGCGACATCGCGGAGTTACAACGGGACGATGTCCGGCGCCCCCAGCCTCGCCGCGTCCGCCGTCTGATCATCCGGCTGGCGCTGCGATTCCCTTTCAGCCTGCACCCTTTTCTCGTAGTGCTCCACTTCCTTCTCGATCTGCTGCTCGTCCCAGCCCAGAACCGGAGCCATCAACTCCGCGCACTCGCGCGCCGATCGGGTCCCCCGGTCGAAGGTCTCGATCGAGATCCGCGTCCGCCTCGTCAGCACGTCGTCCAGGTGCCGCGCCCCCTCGTGCGAGGCCGCGTAGACCACCTCCGCACGGAGGTAGTCGTCGGCGCCCGTCAGCGGCTCTCCGAGGGAGGGGTCTTCCGCGATCAGTGCCAGCAGTTCCTCCGTCAGCGAGCCGTACCGGTTCAGGAGGTGCTCCACCCGGACCACATGGAGCCCGGTCCGCGCGGCGATCCGCGCCCGGCCGTTCCACAGGGCCCGGTACCCCTCGGCCCCGACCAGCGGCACGTCCTCCGTCACGCACGGCGCGACCCGCTGGTCCAGCCCGTGCACCGCCTCATCCACCGCGTCCTTGGCCATCACCCGGTAGGTCGTGTACTTGCCTCCGGCGACGACCACCAGCCCCGGGACCGGGTGCGCCACCGTGTGCTCGCGCGAGAGCTTGCTCGTCGCGTCCGACTCCCCGGCCAGCAGCGGCCGCAGGCCGGCGTAGACCCCCTGGACGTCGTCCCGGGTGAGCGGGACCGCCAGCACCGAGTTCACGTGCTCCAGCAGGTAGTCGATGTCCGCGCTCGACGCCGCCGGGTGCGCCTTGTCCAGGTCCCAGTCGGTGTCCGTGGTGCCCACGATCCAGTGCCGGCCCCACGGGATGACGAAGAGCACCGACTTCTCGGTCCGCAGGATCAGTCCGGTCGAGGAGTGGATCCGGTCCTTGGGAACGACGAGGTGGATGCCCTTCGAAGCCCGCACGTGGAACTGCCCGCGCTCCCCGATCAGCGCCTGGGTGTCGTCGGTCCACACCCCCGTGGCGTTGACGATCTGCTTCGCCCGGATCTCGTACTCCCCGCCGCCCTCCACGTCCTGCACCCGCGCGCCGACGACCCGCTCGCCCTCCCGCAGGAAGCCGATGACCCTCGCCCGGTTGGCGCACTGCGCCCCGTACGCGGCGGCCGTCCGGACCAAGGTCGCCACGTACCGCGCGTCGTCCATCTGGGCGTCGTAGTACTGCAGGGCGCCCACCAGCGCGTCCTTGCGCAGGGCCGGCGCGATCCGCAGGGCGCGCTTGCGGGAGAGGTGCCGGTGCGTCGGCAGCCCGCGCCCGTGGCCGCTGGAGAGCGACATGGCGTCGTACAGCGCGACGCCCGATCCGGCATAGAACCGCTCCCACCCCTTGTGCTGCAACGGATAGAGGAACGGCACCGGCTTCACCAGGTGCGGGGCGAGCCGCCCCAGCAGCAGGCCGCGCTCCTTGAGCGCCTCCCGCACGAGGGCGAAGTCGAGCATCTCCAGGTATCTGAGCCCGCCGTGGATGAGCTTGCTGGAACGGCTGGAGGTGCCCGAAGCCCAGTCCCTCGCCTCCACCAGCCCGGTCGCCAGGCCTCTGGTCACCGCGTCGAGGGCGGTACCGGCGCCCACCACTCCGGCCCCGACCACCAGCACGTCCAGCTCCCGCTCGGCCATACCGGCGAGCGCCTCGGCCCGCTGCACGGGCCCCAGCGAGGCCCGCCCACCGCCTCCTCCCATCCCCGCGCCCATCCCCATCCCCGCCCCGGACCCCGCCCCAGACCCCGACCCCGTCCCCTCGCCTGCCGCTGCGCCCGTCCCTGCCCCTGCCCCTGCCCCTGCCCCTGTCCCAGTCCTCACGGCTGCCTGCCTCCCGTTGACGCGGGTCGCCCCGTTCGCCCTGTGCGGTCGTCCCACCGGTTATGGGTGATCCCGCTCACATCGCCCGTTTCATGATTCTGACCGGCCCCATCCACATCAGCCACCGCCTGTGGATAACACGGAGGCGACCAAGACCCCTGAATACGACATATCTGTCATATATACGCCTAGTCTGACATTGCGCCAGCTTTCGTCCTCCACAGGAGTTGCGCGCTCCGCCCCCTCATGCATGTCAGGGAAGGGAAGGGACGGCACCCCCATGCCCGCAGATCTCGCCGTCATCGGACTCGGCCATCTCGGCCTCCCGCTCGCCCAGGCAGCCGTGGCCGCCGGGATCGAGACGGTCGGCTACGACAGCGGTCCGGCGACGGACTCCACCCTCACCGCCGCCGAGATCCGCCGCATGTCGGCGGCCGGCTTCCGGGTCACCACCAACCCCGCCGAACTGGGCCGGGTCCGCACGGCCGTCATCTGCGCCCCCACCCAGCTCGGCGCCGACCGCGCACTCGACCTGTCCGCGGTCGGCGAGGCGGGCCGCACGCTCGCCGCCCGGCTGCGCCCGCACACCACCGTCATCCTCGAATCGGCCGCCCACCCGGGCGTCACCGAGGATTACCTGCGCCCGATCCTCGAATCGGGCTCCCGCCTGCGCGCCGGCCGGGACTTCCACCTGGCCTACTCCCCCAGCCGCCTCGACCCCGGCAACCGCACGCACGGCATCTCCAACACCCCCAAGGTCATCGGCGGCCTCACCCCCGCCTGCACCGAGTCCGCGCACGCCTTCTACGCCCGCCTCACCGACAAGGTGGTCCGCGCCCGCGGCCTGCGCGAGGCCGAAACGGTCCAGCTCCTCGAAACGAACTACCGGCACGTCAACATCGCCCTCATGAACGAGATGGCCGTGCTCTGCCACGACCTGGGCGTGGACCTGTGGGACGTCATCCGCTGCGCCGAGACCAAGCCGTACGGGTTCCAGGCCTTCCGCCCCGGCCCCGGAGTCGGCGGCCACGGAGTCCCCCTCGACCCCAACTACCTCCCCCACACCACCCGCACCCCGGGCCACCCGTTGCGCATGGTCGGTCTGGCGCAGGAGATCAACGACCGGATGCCGCAGTACGTCATCCAGCGCAGCGCCACCCTGCTCAACGAGCACGGCAAGTCCGCGCGCGGCGCCCGCGTCCTCCTCCTGGGCGTCACCTACAAGCCGGACCTCGCCGACCAGGAGGGCTCCCCGGCCCGCGAGATCGCCAGCCGCCTCCTCGACCTCGGTGCGCTGATCAGCTACCACGACCCCTACATCGCCGGATGGCGCGTCAGGGACCAGCCCGTCCCCCGCGCCGAATCGCTGTACGAGGCCGCCGCCAACGCCGATCTGACGATCCTGCTCCAGCACCACCGCACCTACGACCTGCAAGGCCTCGCGGTGAAGGCCCAGTTGCTCCTGGACACCCGCGGCGCCAGCCCGGCGGGCGCCGCGCACCGCCTCTAGGGCCGCGCACCGCCCGCCCGAAACCCCTCCACGGATGTCGCAGGCTGCTGCTAGCCTGCGGCGACTTATCTCGCGCATACACCCCCCACGTCAGCCGTGCGGGCCCCGTGTGCCCAAATCCCTGGGGGGGATTTCTCCATGAGCCAGCAGTTCCCGTCGCCCACACCCGACTCCACGCCCGCCCCCGCGGGCCCGTCCGGAGCCGACTTCCTGAGCCCGGCCCCGGGCCCGTCCGGAGCGGACTTCCTCGCCCCGGCCCCGGTCCGCCCCAACAACCTGGCCCTCGGCATCGTCGCCGCGCTCGTCGCCACTCTGGCCGCCGCCGCGGCGTACGGCGGCATCATGAACGCCATCGAGCGCGAGATCGGCTACGCCGCGGTCGGCGTCGGCGCCCTCATCGGCTTCGCAGCGGGCAAGCTCGGCGGTCGCAACCCGGCCCTCCCGGTCATCGCCGCCGTCCTCTCGGCCGCCTCGGTCTTCCTCGGCCAGCTGTTCTACGACGCCCTCTACCTGAGCGGAGCCACCGGCGCCGGCGTCGGCGACGTGCTGAGCACGCTGGGCGTATCCGGCCTGGTCGACATCTGGAAGGAAAATGACGCCATCATGAGCTCCCTCTTCCTGGCCCTCGGCGCCTTCGCCGGCTTCAGCACCGCCAAGAAGATCGGCGCCTGAGGCAGGCAGCCCCTCAGTTCCGGAGCGCCCGGCGGGCACCTGCCCGCCGGGCGCTCCGGCCTGCCGCCGAACGGCAAGACCGGGGAACCGGAACCAGCTCCCGAGCACACCACATTTCGTCGGAGCAATTCAGGCCACTTCCCCCTGAATGCGCTCTGACCAGGCACAACACGATCCGATACCGCATCAATCGACAGCCCGAATTCCCTGTTGCAACGATGCGAAACGATCATATGATCCGCCCGTGTCTGCCATCTCCGTGCCGCCCGACCGGCCGCTCCTCGACCCCGTCCTCGCCATCCCGGCCCTCGCGCCGCTGCGCGCGGCCACGCTGGCCGGGGACTGGGACTCCCTGACCGCCGCCTTCGCCGCCGTCCGCGACGAGGACGACCGCACCCTGGCCTCCCGGGTCGTCGCCGAGACCCCCGGGAGCGAGGAGTTCCTGCGGCTCACCGCCGAGCGGCTGCCGCGCGACCCGCTGGCCGCGACCCTGTACGCCGACCGGCTGCTGACCATGGGATGGCAGATCCGTACGGGCGAGTTCGCGGCGTTCGTGACCGGCAGCCGCCTCCAGGAGTTCCGGGCCCACCTGCGGCAAGCGGAGGCCGTGCTCATCAGCGTCTGCGCCGAGCACCCCGAGTACGCCCTCGCCTGGTACCTCCGGGTGAACACCGCGCGCGGACTCCAGCTCGGCCCGAGCGAGGTCCGCCGCCGCTACGACCGGCTCGTCGAGCACCACCCCCACCACTTCGCCGGACAGCAGCAACTGCTCCAGCAGCTGTGCCCCAAGTGGGGCGGCAGCTGGGAGGAGGCCGAGGAGTTCGCCGGCGCCTGCGCCGAGAAGGCCCGGCCCGGTTCCCCCGCGGCCACCCTCCTCGCGATCGTCCAGCTGGAGCACTGGCTGCACCTGATCCACACGGAACACGACGACGCCGAGGAGTACGTCGAGGACCCCGCCCGGCACGCCCAGCTCACCCGCGCGGCGGCCGCCTCCGTGCTGCACCCGGACTTCGACTCCGAGCGCCACCACGCCGTCACCGCCCACGGCGTCTTCGCCGCCCTGCACAGCCTGGCGGGCCGCTGGAACGAGGCCGCCCCGCACTTCCGGGCCCTCGGCAACCGGCTGAGCGGCTTCCCGTGGGAGTACCTCGACAGCGACCCCGTCGCCGAGTTCGAACGGCACCGCAAGCTCGCCCTGGCGATGGGCTGAGGAGCGACATGATCACCCACACCTCCGTGGACGGCGTCCCCACGCTCCTCGCCCACCGCCCCGGCCCGGTCACCGCGGGCCTGTTCTTCCGCGTCGGCCGCGCCGACGAGACCCTCGCCACCAGCGGCATCACCCACCTCGTCGAGCACCTCGCCCTGTACCGCCACGGTCTGAGCGATCTGCACTACAACGGCGCCACCGCCGCCGCCTACACCCACTTCCACGTCACCGGCACCCCGGCGGACGTGGTCGAGTACCTGACCGGCGTCTGCACCGCGCTGGGCGACCTCCCCATGGACCGGCTGAGCACCGAGAAGGAGATCCTGCGCACCGAGGCCGTCGGCCACGGCCGCGGAGCGGGCCACCACTCGGCCATCTGGCGCTACGGCGCACAGTCGTACGGGCTGACGAGCTACCCGGAGGCCGGTCTGACCGGCCTGACCGAGGAGGACGTGCGCGGCTGGGCCGGGGAATGGTTCACCCGCGAGAACGCCGTCCTGTGGATCACCAGCGACACCGTCCCCGAAGGCCTGACCCTCGACCTCCCCGCGGGCACCCGCCGCCCGGCTCCCGCCGCCACCTCGGCGCTGCCGCGGACACCCGCGTACTTCCCCGGGGAGGACGGCACGGTCGTCCTGAGCGCCGTCGTACCGCGCTCCACCGAGGCCTCGCTCTTCGCCGACGTCCTGGGCAAGGAGCTCTTCCGCGCCCTGCGCCAGAAGGGCGGCTACTCCTACACGGCGGCCGCCGACTACACCCTGCGCGACGGGTCCTGCGCGACGCTGACGGCCTTCGCCGACTCCCTGCCGCAGAAGCAGGACGCGGTGGTCGGCGGTCTCGTCGACGTCTTCGCGGCCCTGCGGGCCGGCCGGATCGCACAGAGCGACCTGGACGCCGTACGGGCCACCCGGCTCGCCCGGTTCGACGTACCGCACACGGATGCGGCGCTGCTGCCCGCGGCCGCCCTGGACCTCCTCATGGGCCGCTCCGCCCCCACGGAGAAGGAACTGCGGGCCGAGATCGAGGCGGTGACCACCGAGGACCTGCGCCGCATCGCCGAGGAGGTGTGGGCGGGCGCCCTGATGCAGGCGCCCGGCAGGGACGTGGAGTGGGCGGGCCTCACCTGCGCGCCGCAGGACTCCGACGACCTCGTCGAGGGCCGCCGGTTCACGATGTACGGCGAGGAGCTCGTTTCCCTGATCGTGGCCGAGGAGGGCATCAGCCTGGTCTCCACGGACAGCCGGATCACGGTCCGCTACGAGGACTGCGCCCTGATGCGGATCTACCCGGACGGCGGGCGCAGCCTCGTCGGGACCGACGGCTTCACCCTCGCCGTCGAACCCACCCTGTTCAAGATCACCGAGGCGGATCTGGCCCCGCTGGACACCGGGGTCCCCGCGGCGGTCGTGGTGCGCATGCCGGCTCGCGACCCCGGGCAGATCCCGCGGACCGACCAGCGGGTCCAGCTCTCCTCGCTGGCCCCGCACATCGGCATCTGGGTGATGCTCTCCCTGCTGACCACCCTGCTGACGCTCGGCGCCCTCCAGGGGGAGCTCCAGTCCCACGGCCCCGACGGGGCCGACTGGACGCTCGTCGGCTGCTTCGGCGCGATCGCGGCCCTGTGCGGGATCCCGACGGTCCGCACCCTGCTCAACATGCGCGCCTTCAAACGCCAGGAGGGCTGACCCCCGGCCGGCACCGGACCGGACATGCCGGAGGGCCGGCGCCCCGCAAAGGGGCGCCGGCCCTCCGGCATGCGTGGGGAAGAGCCGTCAGCGGCTGTGCTGCGAGTCCGCGATGGTGACCTCGACCCGCTGGAACTCCTTGAGCTCGCTGTAGCCGGTGGTGGCCATCGAGCGGCGCAGCGCGCCGAAGATGTTCATCGAACCGTCCGGGGAGTGCGACGGGCCGGTGAGGATCTCCTCGGTGGTGCCCACCGTGCCGAGGTCGACCTTCTTGCCGCGCGGCACGTCCTCGTGGACGGCCTCCATGCCCCAGTGGTTGCCCTTGCCGGGCGCGTCCGTGGCACGGGCCAGCGGGGAGCCCATCATCACGGCGTCGGCGCCGCAGGCGACGGCCTTGGGGATGTCGCCGGACCAGCCCACGCCGCCGTCGGCGATGACGTGCACGTAGCGGCCGCCGGACTCGTCCATGTAGTCGCGGCGGGCCGCGGCCACGTCGGCGACGGCGGTGGCCATCGGGACCTGGATGCCCAGGACGTTGCGCGTGGTGTGCGCGGCGCCGCCGCCGAAGCCGACCAGGACACCGGCAGCGCCGGTGCGCATCAGGTGCAGGGCCGCGGTGTAGGTGGCGCAGCCGCCCACGATGACCGGGACGTCGAGCTCGTAGATGAACTGCTTGAGGTTCAGCGGCTCGGCGGCGCCGGAGACGTGCTCCGCCGACACGGTGGTGCCGCGGATCACGAAGATGTCCACGCCCGCGTCGACGACGGCCTTGGAGAACTCGGCCGTGCGCTGCGGGGAGAGCGCGGCGGCGGTGACGACGCCCGAGTCGCGCACCTCCTTGATCCGCTGACGGATCAGGTCCGCCTGGATCGGAGCGGAGTAGATCTCCTGGAGACGGCGGGTCGCGGTCGCCTCGTCCAGCTCCGCGATCTCGTCGAGCAGCGGCTGCGGGTCCTCGTACCGGGTCCACAGGCCTTCGAGGTTCAGCACGCCGAGGCCGCCGAGCTCGCCGATGCGGATGGCGGTCTGCGGGGAGACGACCGAGTCCATGGGAGCGGCCAGGAACGGGAGCTCGAAGCGGTAGGCGTCGATCTGCCAGGCGATCGAGACCTCCTTCGGGTCCCGGGTACGGCGGCTGGGGACGATGGCGATGTCATCGAACGCGTACGCCCGGCGGCCGCGCTTGCCGCGCCCGATCTCGATCTCAGTCACGTGTGGTGGCCTTTCCTGTGGGTCTGCCCGTCCAGTATCCCCGAACCCCGGCGCGCCGCGTTCCGGTGACCGCTGTACGGACGCACGCACCGGGCACGCCGGAGGGGCGGACCCGTGCGGGCCCGCCCCTCCGGTGCTGCTCAGGTGCTGCTCGAGCGCTGCTGCGATCAGCCCTTGCGGCTGTAGTTCGGAGCCTCGACGGTCATCTGGATGTCGTGCGGGTGGCTCTCCTTGAGCCCCGCCGAGGTGATCCGGACGAAGCGGCCCCGGTCCTGGAGCTCCGGCACCGTGCGGCCGCCGACGTAGAACATCGACTGGCGCAGACCGCCGACGAGCTGGTGCACCACCGCGGAGAGCGGGCCGCGGTACGGGACCTGACCCTCGATGCCCTCGGGGATGAGCTTGTCGTCGCCGCCCACGCCCTCCTGGAAGTAGCGGTCCTTGGAGAAGGACTTGCGGTCGCCGCGGGACTGCATCGCGCCGAGCGAGCCCATGCCGCGGTACGACTTGAACTGCTTGCCGTTGATGAAGAGCAGCTCGCCCGGGGACTCCTCGCAGCCCGCGAGCAGCGAGCCGAGCATCACGGTGTCGGCGCCGGCGACGAGCGCCTTCGCGATGTCGCCGGAGTACTGCAGGCCGCCGTCGCCGATGACCGGCACGCCGGCCGCCTTGGCGGCGAGCGCGGCCTCGTAGATCGCGGTGACCTGCGGAACGCCGATGCCGGCGACGACGCGGGTCGTGCAGATGGAGCCGGGGCCGACGCCGACCTTGATGCCGTCGCAGCCGGCGTCGATGAGGGCCTGGGCGCCGTCGCGGGTGGCGATGTTGCCGCCGATCACGTCGACCGTGGAGTTCGACTTGATCTTGGAGACCATGTCGCCGACGAGGCGGGAGTGGCCGTGGGCGGTGTCGACGACGATGAAGTCGGCGCCCGCCTCGATCAGGGCCTGGGCCCGCTCGTACGCGTCGCCCGCGACACCGACGGCCGCGCCGACGAGGAGCCGGCCGTCCTTGTCCTTGGCGGCGTTCGGGTACTTCTCGGCCTTGACGAAGTCCTTGACCGTGATGAGGCCCTTGAGGAGACCGGCCTCGTCGACGAGCGGCAGCTTCTCGATCTTGTGGCGTCGCAGCAGCTCCATGGCGTCCACGCCGGAGATGCCCACCTTGCCCGTGACCAGCGGCATCGGGGTCATGACCTCGCGCACCTGGCGGCTGCGGTCCGACTCGAAGGCCATGTCGCGGTTGGTGACGATGCCGAGCAGCTTGCCCGCCGGGTCGGTGACCGGGACGCCGGAGATGCGGAACTTCGCGCAGAGCTCGTCGGCCTCGCGCAGGGTCGCGTCGGGGTGCACCGTGATCGGGTCGGTGACCATGCCGGACTCGGAGCGCTTGACCAGGTCGACCTGGTTGGCCTGGTCGACGATGGAGAGGTTGCGGTGCAGCACGCCGACGCCGCCCTGGCGGGCCATCGCGATGGCCATCCGGGCCTCGGTGACCTTGTCCATGGCGGCGGAGAGCAGCGGGACGTTCACACGGACGTTGCGGGAGATGAGCGAGGAGGTGTCGATGGCGTCCGGGGACATGTCCGAGGACCCCGGAAGCAGCAGCACATCGTCATAGGTGAGGCCGAGCGTGGCGAATTTGTCGGGCATCCCAGTCGAGTCGCTGCCGTTCACAGTCATGACACCTTCCAAGATGGTCTTGCTCAGCGCGGATGTCCATGCTAACGGGATCCCGACGCCTCTCATTCCACGACGAAGATCGATGCCAAGGTTCGTATCTTCCTACGGGAAAAAACCCGTACGGCCTACTGCTCGGCGAGCGCACGGAGCCGGCTCAGCGCCCGGTGCTGGGCGACGCGCACCGCCCCGGGGGACATTCCGAGCATCTGCCCGGTCTCTTCGGCGGTCAGTCCGACGGCCACGCGCAGGACGAGGAGCTCGCGCTGGTTCTCCGGCAGGTTGGCGAGCAGCTTCTTGGCCCAGGCGGCGTCACTGCTCAGCAGGGCGCGCTCTTCGGGGCCGAGGGAGTCGTCGGGCCGTTCCGGCATCTCGTCGGAGGGCACGGCCGTACTGCCCGGATGGCGCATGGCGGCCCGCTGGAGATCGGCGACCTTGTGCGCGGCGATGGCGAAGACGAAGGCCTCGAAGGGGCGCCCGGTGTCGCGGTAGCGCGGCAGTGCCATCAGGACGGCGACGCAGACCTCCTGCGCCAGGTCCTCCACGAAGTGACGAGCGTCACCCGGAAGGCGGGACAGGCGGGAGCGGCAGTAGCGGATGGCGAGGGGGTGCACGAAGGCGAGCAGATCGTGCGTGGCCTGCTCGTCGCCTTCCACCGCACGGCGTACGAGCGCGCTGACGGTACCGTCGCCGCTGTTGCGGGAGGCGCCGCCGCCGCCTGTGGTCGCGGGTGACCCCGGGGCCTCGTCGTCGCGCATCAATCCATGGTGCCTTGGTGCCGGGGTATTCGCGGCACCGCGGCCCGTGTTGTACGTCGAAGCGTTATGCGTCGACGGGTTGTGCGGGGTGGGTGCACCGGAACTCATGCTCTGGCCCCTCCCCTCCCGCTCGGCCGAATCGTCCCCGCGGCGACATCTCCAGGATGCGCCACACCCTCAAGCATGCGGCATCGCGCCCGAAGCGACACGTCCCCCGGATTGTGCACCGTCAATCCCCGGTGCGCACCCGGGTGCGGCGGATCGGACGGCGGGAGATTCCGGAGGGCGGTCGGGACCGCGGGATCCGGGGAGCCGGGCGGGCCGACCCGCCCGAAGCACCGCCGGCCGGTGAGGGCCGGCGGCCCTGCGGTCAGCGGACCAGGCCCCAGCGGAACCCGAGCGCCACGGCGTGCGCACGGTCGGACGCGCCCAGCTTCTTGAACAGCCGGCGGGCGTGCGTCTTGACCGTGTCCTCGGAGAGGAAGAGCTCGCGCCCGATCTCCGCGTTGGACCGGCCGTGGCTCATGCCCTCCAGCACCTGGATCTCGCGCGCGGTGAGCGTGGGCGCGGCGCCCATCTCGGCCGAGCGGAGCCGGCGCGGGGCCAGCCTCCAGGTCGGGTCGGCGAGGGCCTGGGTGACCGTGGCCCGCAGTTCGGCGCGCGAGGCGTCCTTGTGCAGATAGCCCCGGGCGCCGGCGGCGACCGCGAGGGCCACGCCGTCCAGGTCCTCGGCGACCGTCAGCATGATGATGCGGGCGCCGGGATCGGCCGAGAGCAGCCGGCGAACCGTCTCCACACCGCCGAGCCCGGGCATCCGTACATCCATCAGAATCAGGTCGGAACGGTCGGCACCCCAGCGGCGGAGGACTTCCTCGCCGTTGGCAGCCGTCGTCACACGCTCGACGCCGGGCACGGTGGCAACCGCGCGACGGAGCGCCTCTCGGGCAAGCGGGGAGTCGTCGCAGACGAGGACGGATGTCATGACCGCCCTCCGCAGCTGCTGATGCGCGTCACCTTGAGCCTCCAGGCTGGTACGTATCGTCACCTGTGCGGTCGATGCCCCCGGACACCTGTCCGAGAACTTCTTGGTTCAACCGCCTTCGCACTCTCAACGATGGTCACTCGAAAGAGTTACGGGTCGGACGGACACCTTCGGCACTCTACGTGAGGAAGCGAACACAAGGCAGGTGCCACTCGCCGCGTGTCCTCCAGATGACGGTATGCCCTATTTGGCGGCTTTCCTTCCGTTTGGCGCATGTCTGAGGCTAGATTCCCAATGAGTCATATTTACATCTACTACGACAGTAGGTGTGGAGACATGGACCGTATCCGCCTCAGTACCGGCACCAAGAGGACTACCAATGGCAGATTTCTCCCGCCTCCCCGGACCGAACGCCGACCTCTGGGACTGGCAGCTGCTGGCTGCCTGCCGCGGGGTCGACAGCTCCCTCTTCTTCCACCCGGAAGGCGAGCGGGGCGCGGCCAGGAGCGCGCGCGAGACCTCGGCTAAAGAGGTCTGCATGCGATGCCCGGTGCGTTCTGAATGCGCCGCGCACGCACTCGCCGTCCGTGAGCCCTACGGGGTGTGGGGTGGCCTCACCGAGGATGAACGCGAAGAACTGATGGGCCGCGCACGCCATCGCCTGATCCCGGCGACGAGCGCGATCGGACCGAGCACGCCGATCGCTCCGCACTGAGCGGGCTTCACACGAAACGACCGAAGGAACGTTTCTTCGAATCATCGGAAGACGCAGCACCGGAAGACGCGGCACCGGCACGCACGGGCGCGTCCCGTACCGGACCGGGCTGCCACCCGACCGGCCGTACCGCCGTACGGTCCTTCGCGTGGCGGCCTCCGTCCGGCGCGGGTGGTCCGGGGCCGACGGTCCGCCGCTGACGGTCGGCCGCCGCCGACTGTCCGGCCATCCGGCCCATCGGCGGACGGTCGGCGCCGGCCCGGGCGCCGGGCCCTCAGCGCCGGGCGGCCCGCTCCAGCTGGTCCAGGGTCGCGGCCACCGCCGGGACCCTGGCCAGGTCGGGCAGGGTCAGCGCGACGACCTCCCGCTCGACGGCCGGTTCCACGACGAGCGTGCTCACGCCCTTGGCCCGTACGGACTCCACCGCGAGCTCCGGCAGCACCGCGACCCCGAGCCCGGCCCCGACCAGGCCGACCACGGCCGGGTAGTCGTCGGTGGCGAAGTCGATGCGCGGGGTGAAGCCGACGGCCTCGCACACCTCCACCAGATGGCGGCGGCAGCGCGGGCAGCCCGCGATCCAGGGCTCGTCGGCCAGCTCCGCCATGCCCACCCGCTCCGCACCCGCGAGCCGGTGCCCCTCGGGCACCAGTCCGACGAGCCGGTCGGTCAGCAGCGGCCGGACCACGAGGTCCTCCCACTCGGACGCCGATCCGGAGGCCCCGCCGTAGCGGAAGGCCAGCGCGAGGTCGCAGTCGCCCTCGCGCAGCATCTCCACCGAGCGCGGCGGTTCCGCCTCGACCAGCGAGATCCGGGTCCCCGGATGCTCGGCGCGCATCGCCGCGAGCGCGGTCGGCACCAGCGTGGAGCTTCCGCTGGGGAAGGAGACCAGCCGGACCCGGCCGGCGCGCAGCCCGGCGATGGCCGCGACCTCCTCCTCGGCGGCGGTCAGCCCGGCGAGGATCCCGGCGGCATGCCGGACCAGCGCCTCACCGGCCTGGGTGAGCCGCATTTCGCGCCCGGTGCGGATCAGCAGCGGGGTGCCGGCGGACTGCTCCAGCGCCTTCATCTGCTGGGAGACGGCCGGCTGGGTGCAGCCGAGCTCGCGGGCGGCGGCGGAGAAGGACCCGGTTCCGGCGACAGCGCGCAGAACTCGGAGATGGCGTGCCTCGATCACCCTCCGAGCATAAGGGGTGCTTTGATCTCGGTGCGAATAATGCCCGGCTGCTTTGGGGCGGTTCGGCTAGCGTGGCTCCATGCATCTGATCTCCGTGAACCTCGGCCGCGCGACGGCCGTCGACCACACCGACGCCCCGGACGGGCTCACCGGTCACGGCAAGGTTCCGGCGCCGGGCCCCGTACGCGTCTTCGCGCCCGGCCCCAAGGGTGTCGGCGCGAGCGGGGTGGAGGGGGACGACGTCTGCCATCTGCGCCATCACGGCGGCGACCACCAGGCCGTGTACGCGTACGCCCGCGAGGACCTGGAGTGGTGGGAGGCCGAGCTCGGCCGTGAACTGCCCGGCGGGATCTTCGGCGAGAACTTCACCACCTCCGGCCTCGACGTGAACGGCGCGCTGCTCGGCGAGCGCTGGCGGGTCGGCCCCGACCTGCTCCTGGAAGTGGCCTCGGCCCGCATCCCGTGCCGGACCTTCCAGGGGATGCTCGGCGAGAAGGCCTGGGTCAAGCGGTTCACGCAGGAGGCCCGGCCGGGCGCCTACCTGCGGGTCCTGCGGGAGGGCTCGGTCTCCCCCGGCGACACCATCGAGGTCGTGCACCGCCCTGACCACGAGGTGACGGTGGAGTTCTGGTTCCGCGCCTTCACCACCGAGCGGGAGCTGCTGCCGCGCACGCTGGCGGCGGGTGACGCGCTGGAGCCGGAGGCCCGGGACAAGGCGCTGGCCCACGTGGAGAAGTACGGGAAGCCGGGCGACTAGGTTGCGCCTATGACGACTGCGTTGATTACGGGATCCACGGCGGGCATCGGCGCCGCCTTCGCCCGGCGGCTCGCCGCCCAGGGGCACAACCTCGTCCTGGTGGCCCGGGACACGAAGCGGCTCGGCGAGCAGGCCACCGAGCTGCACGACCGGCACGGGATCGAAGCGGAGGTGCTGGCCGCCGACCTCTCCACCGAGGAGGGCATCGCGGCGGTCGAGGAGCGCCTCGCCGACCCCAAGCACCCGGTCGACCTGCTGGTGAACAACGCGGGCTTCGGCAACAAGGGCCGCTACCTGGAAGTCTCCATGGCCGACGAGCTGACCATGCTGAAGGTCCACATCGAGGCCGTGCTGCGGCTGACCTCGGCGGCCGTGGAGCCGATGCGCTCGCGCGGGCGCGGCGGCGTGATCAACGTGGCCTCGGTGGCCGCCTTCCTGCCGCGCGGCACCTACGGGGCGAGCAAGGCCTGGGTCGTGCAGTTCACCCAGGGCGCGGCCAAGGACCTGACCGGCTCGGGCGTACGGCTGATGGCGCTGTGCCCGGGCTTCGTACGGACCGAGTTCCACGAGCGGGCCGGCATGGGCACGGACAACATCCCGGGCTGGATGTGGCTCGACGCCGACAAGCTGGTGGCGGCGGCGCTGGCCGATCTGGCCCGGGGCAAGACGGTGTCGATCCCGGACCCGCGGTACAAGGCGCTGATGGGCGTGGTGAAGCTGACCCCTCGCGGGCTGCTGGGCGGGATGTCCTCGCGCACCGGGCGCAAGTACGGGCCGCAGTAGCCCCGCCCGTGGTGACCTGTGAGTAAACGCGGCATATGGGTGAAATCTCCCTAGACTGGATGTGTCCCATCCAGCGCGGGAGGCGACGCGATGACATTCGTACAAGTGATCGACTACGAGACCAAGCGCTTCGACGAGATGAACAGTCTCATCGACCGCTATGCCGAGCAGACCGCCGGCAAGCGCACGGTCACCCACACCCTCATCGGCAAGGACCGCGACTCCAAGACCCACTACGTGGACCTCGTCGAATTCCCCTCGTACGAAGAGGCCATGAGGAACTCTCAACTCCCGGAAACCGACCGGATGTTCCAGGAGATGGTGGCGCTCTGCGACGGAATGCCGAAGTTCATGAACCTCGACGTGGTCCGCGACGAGTACCTCAACAAGCTCGTCGTGAACCGCTTCCTCGAAGAGGTCGTGGGCAAGGGCAACTTCGACGCCATCGAAGAATGCATCGCGGCCGACTACGTCACTCACGACATCATGGAGAGCGCCGGAGAGGGCAACGGGCGCGAGGGCATCCGCAAGACCGTCGGCATGTGGCGGGGCGCCTTCGACATGACCTTCGACATGACGCGCCAGATCGCCGAAGGCGACTGCGTCACCACCCTGTGGGACTGGAAGGGCACCCACAAGGGCGAGTTCATGGGGGTCGCGCCGACGGGCAAGGAATTCACCATGTCGGGTTGTACGACCTGCCGGATCGAGAACGGCCAGATCGCCGAGGACTGGTGGTACTACGACGCACCGGGGCTGATGCGCCAGATGGGCATGATGCCCGGATAGCAGACGGAGAAGCAGACGGGAAAGCCCCGGTCACCACCGCTTGGCAGCGGTGACCGGGGCTTTGCCGTGTTTACCCGTGCTTACTGACGAGGTCAGTGGCTGTGGCCGTGGCCACCGTGGCCGTGACCGGCGTCGCCCTCGTCCTCGGCCGGCTTCTCGACGACCAGGGTCTCGGTCGTGAGCAGCAGCGACGCGATGGAAGCGGCGTTCTCCAGCGCGGAGCGGGTGACCTTGACCGGGTCGATGACGCCGGCCTTGACCAGGTCGCCGTACTCGCCGGTGGCGGCGTTGAAGCCCTGGCCCTTTTCGAGCTCGGCGACCTTCGCGGTGATGACGTAGCCCTCGAGGCCGGCGTTCTCCGCGATCCAGCGCAGCGGCTCGACGGCGGCGCGGCGCACGACCGCGACACCGGTGGCCTCGTCGCCCGACAGGCCGAGGTTGCCTTCCAGCACCTTCACGGCGTGGACGAGAGCGGAGCCACCGCCGGAGACGATGCCCTCCTCGACCGCGGCGCGGGTCGCCGAGATGGCGTCCTCGAGACGGTGCTTCTTCTCCTTGAGCTCCACCTCGGTGGCGGCGCCGACCTTGATGACGCAGACGCCGCCGGCGAGCTTCGCCAGGCGCTCCTGCAGCTTCTCGCGGTCCCAGTCCGAGTCGGTCGACTCGATCTCGGCCTTGATCTGGTTGACGCGGCCGAGGACCTCGTCGGAGGAGCCGCCACCGTCGACGATGGTGGTGTTGTCCTTGGAGATCGTGACGCGGCGGGCGGAGCCCAGTACGTCCAGACCGGCCTGGTCGAGCTTGAGGCCGACCTCCTCGGCGATGACGGTGGCACCGGTGAGGGTGGCCATGTCCTGCAGCATCGCCTTGCGGCGGTCACCGAAGCCGGGCGCCTTGACGGCGACGGCGTTGAAGGTGCCACGGATCTTGTTGACGACGAGGGTGGAGAGCGCCTCGCCCTCGACGTCCTCGGCGATGATCAGGAGCGGCTTGGAGGCGCCGGCCTGGATGACCTTCTCCAGCAGCGGCAGGAGGTCCTGGATCGAGGAGATCTTGCCCTGGTTGATCAGGATGTACGGGTCATCGAGGATGGCCTCCATACGCTCCTGGTCGGAGACCATGTACGGGGACAGGTAGCCCTTGTCGAAGGCCATGCCCTCGGTGAACTCCAGCTCCAGGCCGAAGGCGTTGGACTCCTCGACGGTGATGACACCGTCCTTGCCGACCTTGTCCATCGCCTCGGCGATGAGGTCACCGACCTGCTGGTCCTGCGCGGAGAGCGCGGCCACGGCAGCGATGTCGGACTTGTCCTCGATCGGACGGGCGGTCGCCAGGAGCTCGTCGGAGACGGCCTTGACCGCGGCGTCGATGCCCTTCTTCAGGGCGGCCGGGGAAGCACCCGCGGCGACGTTGCGCAGACCCTCGCGGACCAGCGCCTGCGCCAGGACGGTGGCGGTGGTGGTGCCGTCACCCGCGACGTCGTTGGTCTTGGTCGCGACCTCCTTGACGAGCTGCGCGCCAAGGTTCTCGTACGGGTCGTCGAGCTCGACCTCACGGGCGATGGTGACGCCGTCGTTCGTGATGGTCGGAGCGCCGAACTTCTTGTCGATGACGACGTTGCGGCCCTTGGGACCGATCGTCACCTTCACGGTGTCGGCAAGCTTGTTGACGCCACGCTCAAGGGCGCGACGGGCGTCCTCGTCAAACTTGAGAATCTTCGGCATGGGAGCGGTTCAGCCCTCTCGTTGCTATCCCCGGCCGCTCACCGCGACCGCCTGTCAGACACGAACTACGCCCCTCGCCGCCCGGCATCAGCAGGGGTGACCAGGGGCGTAGCTCAAAGCAAAACTGCAGAAGTGATTACTTCTCGACGATCGCGAGCACGTCGCGGGCCGAGAGGACGAGGTACTCCTCGCCGTTGTACTTCACTTCGGTGCCGCCGTACTTGGAGTACAGGACGACGTCGCCGACGGTGACGTCCAGCGGGAGACGCTGGCCGTCCTCGAAGCGACCCGGACCCACGGCGAGGACGACGCCCTCCTGGGGCTTCTCCTTCGCGGTGTCCGGGATGACCAGGCCAGAGGCCGTGGTCTGCTCGGCGTCGAGCGGCTGGACCACAATGCGGTCCTCGAGCGGCTTGATGGCAACCTTGGAGCTGGTGGTCGTCACGATCTGACCTTCCGCTTCGGAGATCCGGGGTTAATTGTCTGAGGTGGCGACCAGGTCGATCCGTCGTCGCGGGTGCCGGATCTGCCTGTCGCTGTGTTGGCACTCGCCAGGGGTGAGTGCCAGACGCGAGACTATTCCGGGGATTAGCACTCGGTCAAGCGGAGTGCCAATACGCGCCGCTGGTTTCGCAGCCGGGGCCGCCTGGATCCGCCCCTCGTGCGGCGCCGTTCCCGGGGACCAGTCCCCGGGCCCCTGCGCCTCAAACGCCGGCGGGGCTGGGGTGTGGTCGGCGTCTGCCTGGCTGCGCGGGGTGGGTCGGTGCCGGGGTCGGGGTGGGGTGTCGGCCTGGACTGCATGATTTAGGCGCCCCCTCCTCAACTCCGACAGGGCGCGACATGCACCAGCGCCACAAATCACGCTCTACGTCCAGGCCGACACCCCACCCCGCCCCCGTCCCCGACCCGGGCCGCCGAATTCAGCCTCGCCGGCGTTTGAGGCGCGGGGTCTGGGGCGGAGCCCCAGGGGGCTGGGCGCAGCTTGGGGACTCCTTCCGGACCGGGCTGCGCCAATTCAGCCGTCCGGCGTTTGAGGACCGGGGTCTGGGGCGGAGCCCCAGGGGTCCGGGCGCAGCCCGGGGCCCCGCTTGTAGCCCGTCCGGCGTTTGAGGACCGGGGCAGGGCCGGCCCTGGGAACGGTGGAAGGGCGGGTCGGGGACTTCGCCCCGCAGGGCCGACCCAGCCGCACCCGCCCACCGGGCCCCACGCCGGGCGGCGGCCAACACCGACGGGCCGCCTCCGGACGGAGGCGCGAAGCCGGTGAGGCCCGCCAGGAGCGCACCGCGCGAGCGGCGCGTCAAGGGAGGAAAGCCCGGTATGTGAGGCTTGGGGCATGCGGATCCTGGTCGTCGAAGACGAAGTCAGCCTCGCCGATTCACTGCGGCGCGGCCTCTCCGCCGACGGCCACTGGGTCGATCTGGCCCACGACGGCCACCACGGCCTGGACCTGGCCCTCACCGGAGGCCCGTACGACGTGGTCCTCCTCGACCTGATGCTCCCCGGCCTCTCGGGCTACGAGATCTGCACCCGGATGCGGTCCCACGGCGTCGCCACCCCGGTGCTGATGCTGACCGCCAAGGACGGCGAGTACGACGAGGCCGAGGGCCTGGACTCGGGTGCGGACGACTATCTGACGAAGCCGTTCTCCTTCGTCGTCCTCGCCGCCAGGCTCCGCGCCCTCACCCGCCGCGCCACCGCCGGCGACACCGCCCGGACCGGCGTCCTGCAGGCCGGCGACCTGGTCCTGGATCCCCGCGGCCGCCGCTGCCGCCGCGGCACGCACGAGATCGAGCTGACCGCCCGCGAGCTCGGCGTCCTGGGCTGCCTGATGGAGCAGCCCGGCCTGGCCGTCGCCAAGCAGGACATCCTCGACGAGGTCTGGGACACCCCGCACGGCATCGACCCGAACATCGTCGAGGTCTACGTCTCCTCGCTCCGCCGGAAGATCGACGCCCCCTTCGGCCGCCGCTCGATCCTCACCGTGCACGGCACCGGCTACCGGATGGCCCCGGACGGTGGCTGAGCCGCGGTCGAAGCCCCGGCCCCGCCGCCTCGGCAGCCTCCGCTCCCGCGCCGCCGCGGCCGCCGCCCTCGCGATGGCCGCCGTCCTGGCCGCCGGCGGGCTGTGGCTCTACGCCCTGCTGCGCGCCAACCTCATCGAGAACACCACCGGCCGCACCGAGCTCGCCGCCCGCAAGGTCGCCGCCCAGTACGACACCGGGAGCCTGCCGCCCGGGGGCCGGCTGCCCGCGCCCGAGGGCGGGGTCGACCTGGTCCTCGTGCGGAACGGGGCCGGCGCGGTCGTGGCCACCAGCGGGGACCTGAAGGACACCCCGGAGGTCACGGAGCTGAGCCCCGCCCCCGGCCAGGACGTGCGGTCGGCCGTCCTGCCGCCCGCGCGCCCCGGCGCACAGCGGCGCGTGGTGGTCGCCGTGAACGCACCCGGCCCGCCGGGGGCACACGACCCGCACACCGTCTACGCCGCGACCGTGCTCGGAGACGTGGACGACGCCAACCGGGCCGTCGCGCTCGGCCTGCTGGCCGGCGCGCCCCCGCTGATCGTCTTCGCGGCGGCCCTGGCCTGGTGGGTGACGGGCCACGCGCTGCGCCCGGTCACCGCGATCCGCACCGGGCTGGCGGCGGTCACCGGGAGCGAGCTGGACCGGCGGGTCCCCGACCCGGGCGGCGCCGACGAGATCGCGCAGCTGGCCCGGACGGTCAACGACACGCTCGACCGGCTGGAGCGCGGCGACGCCCGGCAGCGGCAGTTCACCGCCGACGCCTCGCACGAGCTGCGCAACCCCCTCGCGGCCGTCCGGTCCCGGCTGGAGGTGGCGTTGCGGGACCCCGACCGGGAGTCGGTGGCGGCCGCGCTGGCCGATACCGAGCGGCTGCAGGCGATCGCGGCCGATCTGCTCCTGCTGGCCCGCCTCGACGGCGGGCCCGCGCCGCGCACCGAGCCGGTGGACCTCGCGCTG
The DNA here is from genome assembly GCF_026343255.1 of Streptomyces sp. NBC_00086. Classification (NCBI taxonomy): domain Bacteria; kingdom Bacillati; phylum Actinomycetota; class Actinomycetes; order Kitasatosporales; family Streptomycetaceae; genus Streptomyces; species Streptomyces sp. NBC_00086. The sequence goes on from NZ_JAPELZ010000001.1 coordinate 3,208,418, forward strand.
CTGGCCGCCGAGGACGCGGCGCGGCGCCCCGGGACCCGGGTTCCGCTACGGCTGGACGCGCGGGCTCCCGTACCGACCGCCGGGGATCCGGCGCGGCTGGAGCGGGCGCTGGCCAACCTGGTGGACAACGCCCTGCGGTACGCCCGTACCGGGGTCGTGGTCCGGGCCTCGGCCGAGGACGGCTGGGCGCTGCTGGAGGTCACGGACGACGGACCGGGCATCCCGGAGGCCGACCGGGACCGGGTCTTCGAGCGGTTCGTACGGCTGGACGCGGACCGGGGCCGCGCCGGTGGCGGCACCGGCCTGGGGCTGGCCATCGCCCGGGAGATCGCGCGGGCGCACGGCGGTGAGGTCCGTGCGCTCCCGGCGCCCGCCGGAGGCGCCCGGCTGGTGCTGCGCGTGCCCGCCCCGGCCGAATTCGGCCCCGCCGGCGCTTGAGGCCCGGGGTCCCGGGTCCGGGGTCCGGGGGCAGCGGCGGCGGCCCGGCCCTGAAGGCATCCTCAGAACCCTCAGGTTTCCTTCAGCACCGCTCCCCCAGCATCGGGATGCATGAGCGCCCACCGCAGGAAGACCCGGGAACACAAGCCACCGATGCCCGCGTCCCGCCGCCGCAGGCTCACGCGCGCGCTGCTGGCGTCCGGCTGCGCCCTGGTGGTGCTCGCGGGGGCGACCGCCTGGTACCTGTACGACGACCTCGCCTCCAGCATCGCCAGCTCCAAGGCCCTGGAGGGCGCCGAGAAGTCGAAGTACGGCGATGTGAACATCCTGCTGATGGGCCTGGACAGCCGCCGGGACCAGAACGGCGAGGACCTTCCCCCGGCGGTCCTCGACAAGCTGCACGCGGGCGCGAGCTCCGACGTCGGCGGCTACAACACCAACACCCTGATCCTGTTGCACGTCCCCGGCGACGGGGGCCGGGCGAAGGCCTTCTCGGTGCCGCGCGACGACTTCGTCGAGCTGCACGGCGTGCCGGGCTTCACCGGCAAGGCCAAGATCAAGGAGGCCTACGGGCGGGCGAAGGCCAAGGTGGAGGAGCAGCTCGCGGCCAAGGGGGTCAAGGACCCTCGGCAGCTGGAGCGCGAGGGGCGCGAGGCGGGCCGCAAGGCGGAGCTGGAGACGGTGCGCACTTTCCTGGGCGTGCCGATCGACCACTTCGCCGAGCTGAACCTGGCCGGCTTCTATCACCTCGCGGACGCGCTGGACGGCGTACCGGTGTGCCTGAAGAAGCCGGTGAAGGACAGGTACTCGGGGGCCGACTTCCCGGCGGGACGCCAGACGCTCGACGGGCAGCAGTCGCTGGCCTTCGTACGGCAGCGGCACGGCCTGACCATGGGCGACCTGGACCGGACGAAGCGGCAGCAGGCGTTCCTGGCGGGGGCCACGTACAAGCTGAACCAGGCCGGGACCTTCACCGATCCGCTGAAGCTGATGAAGCTGATCGACTCGGCGAAGCAGGACGTCGTCACCGACGAGGGGTGGGACCTGCTGTCGTTCGTGAAGCAGGCGAAGAACCTGTCCGGGGGCAACGTGGAGTTTGTGACCCTTCCCATCGAGGACTTCGGCAGGAACCACGGCGCCGAGATAAACGTCGTAGATGATATGAAGATAAAGCGGTTCATAGCCGAGCGGATCGGGCCCGGGGCCACTGCGAGCCCGAGCGCGCCTGGCGCCGCTCCCTCCTCACCGGGCACACCGCCCGCCCCGCAGGGCTCCGCCCCGGGCTCCCCCCGCAGTTCCGCGCCGGCCCCCGCGCCCGCACCGTCCCGGAGCGGCAGCGAAACCTCCGCCATCGACGGCGGCGGCGTCCCGTGCGTGGACTGAAACCCCTGACCACAGCGGGCGCGCGCCGCCGCACGGAAGCACTGCTGCTCGTCCTCGTCCTCGCCGTGACCATTTCCGGCCACATCAGCGCGGGCCTCGCGATGAACGACGAGCTGCCGCCCGGTCTCACCGGCTTCGTGGTCAGCATGACGCTGCTCGCGCTGGTGGGTCACCTGGCCGTGCGCCGGTTCGCGGCGTACGCGGATCCGCTGATCTTCCCGCTGGCCCTGCTGCTGACCGGGCTGGGGCTGGTGCTGCTGCACCGCCTCGACCAGGGCTACCTCGACCGGTACAACTCTCCGGCGAACGCTCCGGGCCAGTTGATGTGGACGGTGGTCGGCGTCGCGGCCTGCATCGCGGTGCTGGCGCTCCTGCGCGACCACCGGCTGCTGCAGCGGTTCATCTACATCACGATGGTCGCGGCACTGGTGGCGCTGATCGCGCCGGCGTTCTTCGGCGCGGACAAGTACGGGGCGAAGCGCTGGATCTTCATCGGCGGGCTCTCGCTCCAGCCCGGCGAGTTCGTGAAGATCATGATCGCGGTCTTCTTCGCGGGCTACCTGGTGATCCACCGCGATGCGCTCGCCCTGTCGGGCCGCAAGTTCCTGGGCATGCGGCTGCCGCCGATGCGCCAGCTCGGCCCCCTCATCACGGTGTGGATCGTCTCGCTGCTCGTGCTGGTCTTCGAGCGCGACCTCGGCACCTCGCTGCTCTTCTTCGGCGTTTTCGTGGTCATGCTCTACGTGGCCACGGAGCGCACGAGCTGGATCGTCGTTGGCCTGGTGCTCGCCTCGGCGGGCGCCTTCGTGGTGGGCACGACGGAACCGCACGTCAAGGCCCGTGTGGCCGCCTGGCTGAACCCGCTGTCGTACTACTGGAAGGACCGGCCGCCGGGCGTCATCTCGGACCAGTCGGCGCAGGCCCTGTTCAGCTTCGGCACGGGCGGCGTCTCCGGCACGGGCCTCGGCATGGGCCATCCCGAACTGATCGGGTTCGCCGGCCGCAGCGACTTCATCCTGACGACGGTGGGCGAGGAGCTCGGCCTGGCCGGGATCATGGCCGTCCTGATCCTGTACGCGCTCCTCGTGCAGCGCGGGCTGCGGATGGCGCTGGGCGCGCGCGACCCGTTCGGCAAGCTGCTGGCGGTGGGCCTCTCGTCGGCCCTCGCGCTCCAGGTCTTCATCGTGGCGGGCGGGGTCACGGGGCTGATCCCGCTGACGGGCAAGGCCCTGCCCTTCCTTGCCGCGGGCGGCTCGTCCCTCCTGGCCAACTGGATCATGATCGCCCTGTTGCTGCGCATCTCCGACAGCACGGAAAGACAGCGCGAGGCGGACGCCCGGGGCCCGGCGGAAACGACGATCACCCCGCAGGTCGAGCCCGCAACCCAGCCCGCCCCGTCTTAGGGCACACGCCCTAGAGGTAGTCCTCCAGCCGGCCGATCCGGTAGCCCTGCTCCTGTATCCGCCGGAGCATCCGGGTCGTCATCTCGGTCTCCGTCGTGCCCTTCAGCTCGGAGGGGCCGCGGAAGTGGGCCAGGATGATGTCACCCGGTTTGAGGGCGGAGCCCTCGGCGTACTGGAAATTGTTGATCTGCATCGACACGCGCCACAGCAGAAGCTGGGATATCCCGCACTCGTGCGCGGCCCTGAGGGTGTCGTCGTTGTGGTTGCCGTACGGCGGGCGGAAGAGCGTCGGCCGCTTGCCGAAGCGCGTCTCCAGGCGGTCCTGCTGCCCGCATATCTCCCTCTTCTGCGCCTCGAAGGACAGGGTCCGCAGATTCGGGTGCGTCAGGGTGTGGTTGTTTATCGTGCTGTCGGAGCCGTTGTCGCGGAGCTTTTCGAAGTGGCCGTAGTCCGACGAGGCGATGTTGTCCGTCAGGAACATGCTGATCGGCAGTTTCAGATCCGCGGCCATCTTGAGGAACTCGGGGTTCTTCTCGGCGCCGTCGTCGAAGGTCAGGAAGACGACCTTGTCGTCCGCCGGGACGGGTATTCGGTCGACGACCTGGACCCGGCCCGCCTTGGCCGGCGCGATCCGGGGTTTGACGGCCGGCTTGGGCGCGTACTGGAGGGGGCCGCTGAGGCCCCACTTCTTGTACGCCTCGTCCGCCGCGGCCGCCGATCCCTTGGCCTGCGCGGAGGGGGAGGCCGCCCCCGAGGGCGACGGAGTCGCCCTGGCCTCCGTGGTCTTGCGCCCCAGTCTCTCGATGGGGTCCACGCTGTCCCCGCACCCCGTCAGGGACAGCGCGAGCGCGCCGGCCGTCAGCGTCCCGGCTACGAACCGGCGCGCGTGCTTCACAAGTAATCCTCCAGGCGAGCCACGGCGTACCCCTTGTCCGTGACGGTCTTCATGACGTGACGGATCATGTCAGTCATGCTTCCCTTCCAGTCTTCCTTGCCCCGGAAGTGCGTGAGGATGATGTCTCCGGGGTGCAGGTCCTTGTCCCACTCCCGCCAGTCCATCCGGTTGGGGAAGGCCTCCTCGTTCCACAGCGGAACGGCCTTGATCCCGCAGGACTTGGCCGCGCGCAGCGTGTCCTCGTTGTAGTTCCCGTACGGCGGCCGGAAGAGCGTCGGCCGCTTGCCGAACGTCTTCTCGATCGTGTCCTGCTGACCGCAGATCTCCTGGCGCTGCTTCTCGTACGAGAGCGCCGGCATGTAGCGGTGGTTGAGCGTGTGGTTGTTCAGCGAGACGCCCGCCGCCTGCATCTCCTTGAAGTACGGGTAGTTGTCCCGGACCAGGTAGTCGCTCAGGAAGGCGGTGTACGGGAGCTTCAGTTCCTGCATCATCTTCAGGAACTCGGGGTCCTTCTCGGCCCCGTCGTCGATCGTCAGGAAGACGACCTTCTCCTCCGTGGGGACGGTGGTGAAGACCGGGGGCAGCTCGTCCTGTCCCTCGACCTCGAAGCCGTCGCGGGTGCTGATCTCCGGCTTCTCCTTGGGCGCTTGCGGAGCGACGAGCGGCGGCTTGAGCAGCCCCCACTTCTTCGCGGCCACGATCCTCGCCTGTTGGAGGGCCTTCAGCTTCTCGGCGTAGGTGCCGAGCGCGCCGGCCGCTCCGGCCTGTTCGCCCGCGGCGCCCGCGGCGGCCTTCGCCTTGGCGGCCTTGTCCGGCGCCTCGGACCCGCCGGCTCCGCAACCCGTGCCGAGTGCGGCGAGGAGCAGTGCGGCCATCGCGGCCGCACCCAACCGGCCGCGCGCGACTGCCGCGACCCGGTGACCATGCTGCGTCTTATGTTCCGTTTGTCGGACTAGCTGCATAGTTGGGCATCTTTACACCAGCCATGCACGCACCCCGTCCGACACCGCGAGGAGAATCCGACCTTCCTCCGAGTGGCCCACCGTGGCCGACAATGGACCCGTGACCCCCGAAGACTTCGCCGCGCTCCTCGCCCCCGAGGGCCACGCCCTCCTCGACTCGCTCCGCGACTACGACCCCGCCCAGGAGCTCGCCGTCGCCACCCGGCTGCGCCGCGAACACCCCGCCGCACTGGTCTCCGCCGCCCTCGGGCAGGCCCGGCTGCGGCAGCGCGCGGTGGCGAAGTTCGGGGCCGAGGACGCCCACCGGATGTACTTCACCCCCGGCGGCGGGGAGATGGCCACCCGCGCCTCGGTGGCCTCCTACCGCGCCGAGCGGCTCGCCGCCCTCGGCGTACGGAGCCTCGCGGACCTCTGCTGCGGCATCGGCGGGGACGCCCTGGCCCTGGCCCGGCTCGGCATCCGCGTCCTGGCGGTGGACCACGATCCGCTGACCGTCGCCGTCGCGCGCGCGAACGCCGAGGCACTGGGGCTGGCGGACCTGATCGAGGTCCGGGAGGCCGATGTGACGGAGGTCGACACCGCGGGCTACGACGCCGTCTTCATCGACCCGGCCCGCCGGGGCGGGCGGGGCCGCATCTTCGACCCCGAGTCCTACTCGCCTCCGCTGTCCTGGGCGATCGCCACCGCCCGCGCCGCGAAGATCGCCGCCATCAAGATCGCCCCGGGGATCCCGCACGAGGCGGTGCCCGCCGAGGCGCAGGCCGAATGGATCTCCGACCAGGGGGACGTGAAGGAGGCCGTGCTGTGGTTCGGGACGGCCCCGGGCGAGATCCGCGCCACCCTGCTGCCCGGTCCGCGCGCGCTGGCGACCGCCGATCCGCTTCCCGATCCCGAGGCCGGTCCGGTCGGCCGCTACCTCTACGAGCCCGACGGGGCCGTGATCCGGGCCCACCTCGTCGCCGAGGTCGCCGAGCAGCTGGGCGGGCGGCTGATCGACCCGACGATCGCGTACATCACCGCCGACGAGCTGCACGAGACCCCGTACGCGACCTCGTACGAGATCACCGACGTGCTGCCGTTCGGGCTGAAGAAGCTCAAGGCGCTGATGCGCGAGCGCGGGGTCGGCATCCTCACGGTGAAGAAGCGCGGTTCCGCGATCGAGCCCGAGGAACTGCGCAAGAAGGTGAAGCCGCAGGGGCCGAACTCCGCCACGGTGTTCCTGACCCGGGTCGCCGGGGCCCCCTCGATGCTGATCGGCTCACCGACCGCCCGCCCCTGACGGCAGGCTCCGGCCCTCTCCCCCGAAGGCCCCCAGCGCCCACCGATGGCGCGCGCCCGCCTTGCCGAGTCCCAGCAAGGCTGCGCCGCCCGAGCTCCCCCAGGAAACGGGCGCGGTCGGCCCGTACGGCGTGCTCGTCGAACCAGGCGCGCAGGTGCGGCGGCAGGTCGCGGCGAGGCATGCGCATGACCAGATCCGCACGCCACGGGCCCGGACGGGCCTCCCGGAGGAGGCTCAGCTTCCGCCGGCCTCCCCCACCTCCACCGATTCGAAGCGCCAGCGATGGACCGCCCGCGTGATCAAATCAGCTGCGGGCTCCGGCAGTTCGGGCAGGTCCGCGCCGATCCCCTCGGGGGTCTCCCACCAGGTGATGACGAGCACCCGGTCCTGTGGGGCGCTGAACACCTCGCGCCGCACCGGGTCTTGGGCCAGGATCTGCGAACGGGCCCATTCCAGCAGCTCGTTGGCCCGGCCGGGCACCGACCGGGCCTCCCACATCAGCGCGATGGTGCTCACGAGTACAGGTTGTCCTTGCTCAGCTCGTGCACGTGGTCGTGGTCGTGCGCATGGCCGTGACCGTGACCGTGCCCTTCGCCGTGGCCGTCCCCGTCGGAATGGCCGTGGGAATGGCCGGGAACGTGCGGGTCGGTCACCGGAAGCGAAGAGTCCGCCGACAGGTCCCAGTCCGAGGCGGCCCTGTTCCGCTTGACCATCTCCGCGCCCAGCGCCGCCACCATCGCGCCGTTGTCCGTGCACAGCCCCGGCCGCGGCACCCGCAGGATGATCCCCGCGTCGTCGCACCGCTCCTGGGCCAGCGAGCGCAGCCGGGAGTTGGCCGCGACGCCGCCGCCGATCATCAGGTGGTCGACGCCCTCGTCCTTGCACGCGCGGATCGCCTTGCGCGTCAGTACGTCCACCACGGCTTCCTGGAAGGAGGCCGCCACATCGCGCACCGGCACCTCCTCGCCCGCCTTGCGCTTCGCCTCGATCCAGCGGGCGACCGAGGTCTTGAGCCCGGAGAAGGAGAAGTCGTACGGGGCGTCGCGCGGCCCCGTCAGCCCGCGCGGGAAGGCGATCGCCTTCGGGTCCCCCTCGCGTGCGAGCCGGTCGATGACCGGACCGCCGGGGAAGCCCAGCTGCAGGACGCGCGCGATCTTGTCGAAGGCCTCGCCCGCCGCGTCGTCGATGGTCGCGCCGAGCGGCCGTACGTCGGAGGTGATGTCGGGGGCCAGCAGCAGCGAGGAGTGCCCGCCGGAGACCAGCAGCGCCATCGTCGGCTCGGGCAGCGGCCCGTGCTCCAGCTGGTCGACGCAGATGTGCGAGGCCAGGTGGTTCACCCCGTACAGCGGCTTGCCCAGCGCGTACGCGTAGGCCTTCGCGGCGGAGACGCCCACCAGCAGCGCCCCGGCGAGGCCGGGGCCGGCGGTGACGGCGATGCCGTCGAGGTCGCGGGCGCTGACCCCGGCCTCCTTCAGGGCGCGCTCGATGGTGGGGACCATCGCCTCCAGGTGCGCGCGGGAGGCCACCTCGGGCACGACCCCGCCGAAGCGGGCGTGCTCGTCGACGCTCGACGCGATGGCGTCCGCGAGCAGCGTGGTGCCGCGGACGACGCCGACGCCGGTCTCGTCGCAGGAGGTCTCGATGCCGAGGACGAGCGGTTCGTCAGCCATGGGTCGTCTCACCTTGCAGGGGTACGGGATATGCGGGGTCGGGATCTACGGTGTCGGCCGGATCTACGGTGTCGGCCGGATCTGCCGGGTCGGCCTGGTCTGCGGGGTCAAAGACGCGGCGCATCACGAGGGCGTCCACGTTGCCGGGCTGGTAGTAGCCGCGCCGGAAGCCGATCGGCTCGAAGCCGAAGCGGGCGTAGAGCTTCTGGGCCCGGACGTTGTCGACCCGCACCTCCAGCAGCACCTCGGCGCACTCGAAGGCGGTGGCGGCGCGCAGCAGCTCGGTCAGCAGCCGGGCGCCGAGCCCGGTGCCCCACTGGTCGCGGGCCGCGGCGATGGTCTGTACGTCGGCCAGGTCCCCGGCGGCGGCCAGCCCGGCGTAGCCGACCAGCCGGCCCGCCTCCTCCGCCACGACGTAGCGGCGCGTGGCGCCGGGGCCGCGGGCGTGGGCCAGCTCGGACCAGAACATCCCGGCGGACCAGGCGTCCTCGGGGAACAGCTCGTGCTCCAGCTCCAGCACGGGCCCGATGTCCCACCAGCGCATCTCGCGCAGGACGACGGCTGAGGTGGCTGTCACTGCGGGGTGACCACCTTGTAGTTCTTGGGCACCTCGGCGTCGGGCCGGCGCAGGTAGAGCGGGGTCGGGGGCAGGAAGGCCTCCCCCGCCGCCAGCTTTTCCGCGGCCAGCGCGGCCAGCGCGGCCGCGCTCTGGTGCTCGGGGGCCCGCGCGTCGGTGAAGACCTCCGGGTACAGCTGCGCGCCCTGTCCGACGGCGGGCAGTCCGGCGACGCGCTCGGCGATGTCGGCCGGCCGGTCCACCGCGGGCTCGCCGGCCCGGGTGCGGGGGTCCTCGTAGCGCGCCCAGTAGACCTCCTTGCGCCGGGCGTCGGTGGCCACGACGAAGGGGCCCTCGATCCCGGCCGCGCCGGCCGCGTGGGCCAGGCCGTCGAGGGTGCACAGCCCGTGGACGGGCACGCCGAGGACGGAGGCGAAGGTGGACGCGGTCACGAGGCCGACGCGCAGCCCCGTGTAGGGGCCGGGGCCGACGCCGACGACGATGCCGGTGACGGCTTCGAGCGTGACCCCCGCCTCGGCGAGGACCTTGTCGACGGAGGGCAGCAGGAGCTCCCCGTGGCGGCGGGCATCGACCTGGTTCGACTCGGCGAGGACGGACTCGCCGTCGTGCAGGGCGACGGTGACGGCGGGCGTGGCGGTATCTACAGCGAGCAAGAGCACGCGAACAGCCTACGACTCCGGGGCCCCCGGCCCTTGCGGCCGGTCTGCGGGCACCCCTGCTGCTACCTTCGGACCAGGTGTCGGGGTGTGATCGTCCGCCTGACATCCGACTGGCATCGACTGACCATGCGGAGAGGTGGAGCAAGGTGGCACGCAGCAGCTCGGGAATCGTGGCCGGGCTCACCGTCACGGCGCTCGCCGTCGTCGGTTTCCTCGGCTACCAGGCCTCCGCCTCCGCTCCCGCGCTCCCGCCGAAGGCCGCCGCGCAGAGCCCGGTTCCCGCTCCGAGCGACTCCGGTCCCGCCAAGACGGACCCGGCGAAGCCGGTGGCCCTCCCGGCCGGCTCCGGCACCGGGGTGCGCGTCGTGTACTCGCTGAGCGCCAAGCGCGTGTGGCTGGTGGGAGCCACCGGAGAGCCGAAGTCCTTCGCGGTGGTGCCGAGCACGGTGCACCCGGCGCCCGGCAATTACACCGTGGGCGGCCGTACGGGCGCGGTGACCGGCTCGGACGGGGTGCCGATCGAGCACGTCGTCCGGTTCGCGAGCCCCCGCGGGATCACGGTCGGCTTCAGCGCCCGCGTGGACAACACCCTGCCGGCGCCCGATCCGGCCAAGAAGACCGGCGGTGTCCGCATGCTGCGCGCGGACGGGGACGCGATGTGGGCGTTCGCGACGATCGGCTCGAAGGTCATCGTCGTTCCCTGACCCGGCCCGACCCTGACTGCCCCGGACTGACCCGGACCGACTCCAGCCGACCGCGCGGCCCGACCGGCCGGCCCGGTGGCGACACGCCAAGTTCACTCGTACGGGGACTGCGCCGTCAGGCGCTCCCCCGTTTCAGGCCGCTTCGGACTCCGGGGCGGCCTCTTCGCCGTCCTCCGCGTCCTCCGCTCCCTCCACCCCGTCCCGTACGGGATCGGGGTCCGGGGCGTGCTCGCGCGCGGGCGGTGTCGACACGGCGCTGGCGGCGGCGCCCGCGGCGAGCAGTGCCCCCATGGATACGGCGGACGGGCGGGGGACGCGCGCTGCTCCTGTTGCCGACATGGCTGCCTCCTGGCCGGGGCCAGCCCGTACTTAGGTACGCCTAACCAGCCCTCCGTACCATGTGACCACGCGCGCCGCCGCCCGCGCAACATTTTCCCGACGACTTGTCGGAACGTTTCTCACCGCGCCCTGGCCGCGAAGGCCCCGCACGGGCGCCGCGAACGCGTGGGGCCTACTCCGACAGGACCCCCGCGAGGCTCTCCAGACCCGCCCCGGCCGACCAGCGGGTGCCGATCCCGCGGACCGTCACCTCGCGCACGTCGTCAAGGACCTCCTCGTGGCCGACCGCCCGGCTGATCAGCACGTGCAGCCGGTCGTCGGACAGCTCCTCGACCTTGCCGTCGCCCCACTCCACGACGACGACGGACTCGGGCAGCGAGACGTCGAGGTCCAGGTCCTCCATCTCGTCCAGCCCGCCGCCCAGCCGGTACGCGTCCACGTGCACCAGCGCCGGACCGCCGGTCAGCGAGGGGTGGACCCGGGCGATCACGAAGGTCGGCGAGGTCACGGCCCCGCGCACGCCCAGGCCCTCGCCGAGGCCGCGGGTCAGGGTGGTCTTCCCGGCGCCGAGCTCCCCGGTCAGCAGGACGAGGTCGCCGGGGCGCAGCAGCCCGGCGATCCGGCGCCCGAGGTCCTGCATGGCGTCGGGCGAGCCGACCGTGACGTGCGTTTCCGTGTCAGGTACTTCTTCCATGCCGGCCAACGTTAGCCGCTGCGGGCACCGTCCCGGTGCGCACGAGGAGCTCGGTGAGCAGCCGGGTCACGGTGTCCGGGTGCTCCAGCATCATCAGGTGCCCGGCGGTCTCCAGGACGACCAGCTCGGCGGAGGGCAGCGCTTCCTTGATGGCCAGGCTGTGGTCGGGCGGGGTGACCATGTCGCGGTCCCCGGCGATGACGGTGACGGGGACGTCCGCGAACCGCTGGAGGGCGGCCGTCTTGTCGTGCGCCTGGAAGGCCGGGTAGAACTCGGCGACCACGTCGATGGGCGTGGCCTCGATGAGCCGCTCGGCGAAGCGGGCGACGCCCGGATCGACGTCGCGCGAGGCGAAGGAGTACATCTTGACCATCCCGGCGAACAGGTCGGCGGTGGCCCGGCGGCCCTTCTCCACCAGTTCCACCTGGGAGCCGAGCGCCTTGAGCACCCCGGGCAGCAGGCGCCGTACGGTGCTGAAGCCCAGGGAGGGCAGCCCGTACGTGACCTCGCCCAGCCGGCCGCTGGAGGTGCCGACCAGGGCCACACCGGCCACCCGGTCCCGGACGAGGCCGGGGAACTCCTGGGCCAGTCCCATGATGGTCATCCCGCCCATCGAGTGACCGACCAGGATCAGCGGACCCTCGGGGGCGGCCGCGTCGATGACGGCCTTCAGGTCGCGGCCGAGCTGTTCGAAGGTGACCGGCTCGCCGTCGGCCTGGGCCAGGCCGCGCGCGCTGCGGCCGTGGCTGCGCTGGTCCCAGTACACGGCGCGGACCACGCCGCGCAGGGCCGCGCGCTGGAAGTGCCAGGAGTCCTGGGCGAGGCAGTAGCCGTGGCAGAACACCACGGTCGGCCGGACCGGGGCCTTGCGGCGCAGCCGGCGCCGCTTGCCCTCCTCGGGCAGCTCGTCGACCTCGTAGTAGAGCGCCGTGCCGTCCTCGGCCCGCGCGGTGCCGGGGGCTCCGCGCAGGGATCCGTAGTCCCCGGTCGCATCGAGGGCGAGGCGCGCCTTCATGCGCATGCCCCGGCCGACGGTGATCCGTTCGACCGCGACCCCGGCCGCCGCTCCGGCGGCTATCACGCCGATGGCGGCGCCGGCCCAGCCCGCCTTGCGCCAGTTCTCGCTCACGCCGCCGTCCTCACTCAGCCGCCCACGTACACGCGGGGGACCCGGGCCCCGATGCGGGTGACGATCTCATAGGCGATGGTGTGCGCCGCTTGAGCCCAGTCCTCGGCGGTGGGTTCACCGCGTTCCGCGTCCCCGAAGATGACGGCCTCGTCGCCGGCGCGTGCGTGGCCCCCCTCCAGGTCGACCACGAACTGGTCCATGGCCACGCGCCCGGCGACGGTCCGGATGCGGCCGCCGACGAGCACCGGGCCGCGCCCGGACGCCTGCCGCGGGACGCCGTCGGCGTAGCCCGCGGGGATCAGCGCGAGGCTGGTCTCCTGCTCGGTGACGTAGTGGTGGCCGTAGCTGACGCCGTGCCCGGCGGGCACGGTCTTGACCAGCGCGACGGTGGCCTTGAGGGCCATCGCGGGCCGCAGGCCGAGCTGGGCGGGGGTGCCGAGCTCGGGCGCGGGCGAGACCCCGTAGAGGGCCAGGCCGCAGCGGACCAGGTCGAAGTGGGACTCGGGGAGGGTGAGCGTGGCCGGCGAGTTGGCGATGTGCCGGACCTCGGGCTCGACGCCCTCCTTCTCCGCGTACGCGAGCATGTCGCGGAAGGCGGTCAGCTGGAGCTGGATGGAGGGGTGCCCGGGCTCGTCGGCGCAGGCGAAGTGCGACCAGACGCCGGTGACGCGGACGGTCCCCTCGGACTGGGCGGCGACGGCCGCGGTCACCAGGGCCTCCCAGTCGGCGGGCTGGCAGCCGTTGCGGCCCAGGCCGGTGTCGGCCTTCAGCTGGATCCTGGCCGTCAGCCCGGTGGCGCGGGCGGCCTCCCGTACCTCGTCGAGGGCCCACAGCGCGCTGACGGACACGTCGATACCGGCCTCGACGGCCTCCCGCCAGGGCCCGCCGGGGGTCCACAGCCAGCACAGGACGGGCCCTTCGAGCCCGGCGGCGCGCAGCGCGAGGGCCTCCTCGGGCGTGGCGGTCCCGAGCCAGCTCGCACCGGCCTCCTGGGCGGCCCTGGCGCAGGCCACCGCCCCGTGCCCGTAGGCGTCCGCCTTCACGACGGCCATCAGGGCGGAGCGGGGCGCCCGCTCGCGCAGGGCCCGTGCGTTCGCCCGGACGGCGTCAAGATCGATCTCGGCGTACACGCGCGCGGCTGTCTCGTTCATCCCCCACAGTCTCTCAGAGCCCCACCCGACGAACCGAACAGGCGGGGCCCGCCGCCCGCACGGCCCGCCCGCCGGCCAGGCCCAGCCCCGCCGTCGTTCGAGGCGATCCTTCACGCCCACCGCCCGCACAGGCGGGCCGACCCCGGCCAAGCCCAGCCCCGCCGGCGTTCGAGGCGCGGGGGTCCGGGGGCGGCGCCCCCCGGCCGCGGCGCCGCACACCCCCTAGCGGCGAGCGACCTCGCGCCAGGCCCGCGGCAGGGCTTCGGCCACCTGGTGGGCCAGCAGGGGGCCACCCGTGAGGCGGGCGGCCAGGCCGTGCAGGTACGCGGCCGCCGACCCGGCGTCCACGGCCGGCAGGCCGGCCGCCAGCAGGGACCCGGCCAGCCCGGACAGCACGTCCCCGCTCCCGGCGGTGGCCAGCCACGGGGTCCCGGTCGGGTTCACCCGGACGGGGCCGGGCCCGGCCGGGGCGATCAGGGTCGTCGACCCCTTCAGCAGCGCCACCGCCCCGTACCGCTCCGCGAGCCCCCGCACGGCCTCCAGCCGCCCCGCCTCGACCGTCTCCCGGGAGACCCCCAGCAGCGCCGCCGCCTCCCCCGCGTGCGGGGTCAGCAGGGTCGGGGCCGCCCGGGCCCGCAGCTGACCGGGGTCCAGCCCGCGCAGCCCGTCCGCGTCCACCAGCACCGGTACCGGCTGCGCCAGAGCCTCCCGCACCTCGGGGCCGCCCTCGTCGCCCAGCCCGGGCCCGACCACCCAGGCCTGGACCCGGCCGGGCCCGATCAGCGTCTCCGGGTAGCGGGCCAGCACGGCTTCGGCCACCGCGGGCGGCCCCACGTAGCGCACCGCGCCCGCGCCGCCGCGCAGCGCCCCGGCCACCGCGAGCACCGCCGCGCCCGGGTAGCGCGCGGACCCGGCGACGATGCCGACCACGCCGCGCCGGTACTTGTCGCTCGACGCCGTCGGCTCCGGCAGCAGCCCCGCCACGTCGGCGTGCTGCAGGGCCTCCATTCCGGGGGGCCCGAAGGAGGGCCCGAAGGAGGACCCGAGGGCCAACCCGATGTCCACCCGGTGCAGCGCCCCCGCCCGCGAGGCCCCCGGGTCGATCAGCAGCCCCGGCTTGTACGCCCCGAAGGTCACCGTCACGTCCGCCGACACGGCCGCGCCCGCCACCTCCCCGGTGTCCGCGTCCACCCCGCTCGGCAGGTCCACCGCGACCACCACCGCCCCCGCCGGGATCCGCTCCACCAGCGCGGCCGCGGCCGGCCGCAGCGCTCCCCGGCCGCCGATGCCGACCAGCCCGTCGAGCACCAGGTCGGCCCGCTCGGGCACGGCCCCGTCGAGGCGCCCGCCGGCGGCCCGCAGCGCCGCCAGTCCGCCCGCGTGCACCCGGGCCGGGTCCATCGCGACGGCCGTCACCCCGGCCCCGCGCCGGGCCAGCTTCGCGCCCGCGTAGAGGGTGTCTCCGCCGTTGTCCCCCGGGCCGACCAGCAGCACCACGCGGGCCCCGTACACGCGGGGCAGCAACCGCACGCAGACGGCGGCCAGTCCGGCCGCCGCCCGCCGCATCAGGGTGCCTTCGGGCAGCCGGGCCATCAGCTCGCGCTCGGCGGCCCGTACGGTCTCCACGCTGTAAGCAGTACGCATGCCAACAGCCTGCCCGAAGAAGGCGCCTACCCCTCGGCGATCACCACGGCGGAGGCGACGCCCGCGTCGTGGCTGAGGGAGATGTGCCAGGACTGCACGCCCAGGGCCAGCGCCCGCGCCTCCACCGTGCCCGACACCCGCAGGCGCGGCTGCCCGGTCTCCTCCACGTACACCTCGGCGTCGGTCCACAGCAGCCCGCCGGGCGCACCGAGCGCCTTGGCGAGCGCCTCCTTGGCGGCGAACCGGGCGGCGAGCGAGGCGGTTCCGCGCCGCTCGCCGCTCGGCAGGGTCAGCTCGGAGTCGAGGAACAGCCGCCCCGCCAGGCTCGGCGTGCGCTCCAGCGCCGCACCGAACCGCTCGATCTCCGCCACGTCGATTCCGACGCCGATAATCACAACAACAGCTCCAACTGGGCCACTACTCCACGGTCACCACGGTGCTCAATTGTCGGCGACCCGCTCCGTTCGCCGCGCTCACTCCACGGTCACCGACTTGGCGAGGTTACGCGGCTGGTCCACCTCGTTGCCGCGCGCCGTCGCCAGCTCGCACGCGAACACCTGCAGCGGCACGGTGGCCACGAGCGGCTGGAGCAGCGTCGGGGTGGCCGGGATGCGGATCAGGTGGTCGGCGTACGGGACCACCGCCTCGTCCCCCTCCTCGGCGATCACGATGGTCCGCGCCCCGCGCGCCCGGATCTCCTGGATGTTGGACACGATCTTGTCGTGCAGCACCGAGCGCCCGCGCGGCGACGGTACGACGACCACGACCGGCAGGTCCTTCTCGATGAGCGCGATCGGCCCGTGCTTGAGCTCGCCCGCCGCGAAGCCCTCGGCGTGCATGTACGCCAGCTCCTTGAGCTTGAGCGCACCCTCCAGCGCCACCGGGTAGCCGACGTGCCGCCCCAGGAACAGCACGGTGTTCTTGTCCGCGAGCGACCGGGCCAGTTCCCGTACCGGTTCCATGGTCTCCAGTACGGTGTCCACCGCCGCGGCGATGTCCGACAGCTCCCGGATCACCGACCGGATCTCGTCGCCCCACTTCGTGCCCCGGACCTGCCCGAGGTAGAGGGCGACCAGGTAGCAGGCCACGAGCTGCGTCAGGAACGCCTTGGTCGAGGCGACGGCCACCTCGGGTCCGGCGTGCGTGTACAGCACGGCGTCCGACTCGCGCGGGATCGTCGAGCCGTTCGTATTGCAGATGGCCAGCACCTTGGCGCCCTGCTCGCGCGCGTGGCGCAGCGCCATCAGGGTGTCCATCGTCTCGCCGGACTGCGAGATGGCGATCACCAGCGTCCGCTGGTCCAGGATCGGGTCGCGGTAGCGGAACTCGCTGGCCAGCTCCGTCTCGCACGGGATGCGCGTCCAGTGCTCGATGGCCAGCTTCGCGATCATGCCCGCGTGGTACGCCGTACCGCACGCCACGATCACGACCTTGTCGACCTCGCGCAGCACCGAGTCGGGGATGCGCACCTCGTCGAGGGTCAGCAGGCCGTTCGCGTCGATCCGGCCCAGGAGGGTGTCGGCGACCGCCTTCGGCTGCTCGGCGATCTCCTTGAGCATGAAGTAGTCGTAGCCCCCCTTCTCGGCCGCGGAGGCGTCCCAGTCCACGTGGTACGCCCGCACGTCCGCGGCCGTACCGTCGAAGTTGGTCACCGTGACCCCGTCGCGGCGCAGCTCCACGACCTGGTCCTGGCCCAGCTCGATCGCGGAGCGGGTGTGCGCGATGAAGGCGGCCACGTCCGAGGCGAGGAAGTTCTCGCCCTCTCCGACGCCGACCACGAGGGGCGAGTTCCGGCGTGCGCCGACCACCACGTCCGGCGCGTCGGCGTGCACGGCGACCAGGGTGAAGGCGCCGTCGAGGAGCCGGCAGACCTGCCGCATCGCCTCCGCCAGGTCCCCGCCCGCGCCCTCGAACCGCTCGGCCAGCAGGTGCGCCACGACCTCGGTGTCGGTCTCGGACTCCAGCCGGTGCCCGCGCTCGGCGAGCTCGGCCCGCAGCGCGGCGAAGTTCTCGATGATCCCGTTGTGCACGACCGCCACGCGCCCCGAGTTGTCGAGGTGCGGGTGGGCGTTGACGTCGGTGGGACCCCCATGGGTGGCCCACCGGGTGTGTCCGAGTCCCGTGGAACCGGCCGGCAGCGGGTGCCCGACCAGCTCCTTCTCCAGATTGACCAGCTTGCCGGCCTTCTTGACGGCGGCGAGTTCCCCGTCGGCGAGCACGGCGACACCCGCCGAGTCGTAGCCGCGGTACTCCAGCCGCTTGAGTCCGGCAATGACCACATCGAGCGCCGACTGCGCTCCCACGTAACCCACGATTCCGCACATAAGCCGCAGGGTACGCCGTAGTTGGCTCCGCGCCCGGTACCTGAACCGGACGAAAAAACCGCCCCGGCGAATGCGCCGGGGCGGGATGGACTCAGCGATGGACGAACCGTCAGCCGAGCTTCTTCAGCTGCGCCGCGACGACGGTGACCGGCTGGTCGGCGGTGCCGGTGAAGCTGACGCCGTTGAAGACGGCGAGGGTGTTGCCCTTGCGCACGACCACGAGCTCCGTCTTGAGCTGCTCGCCGTCCGCCGCCATCTCGATGGTGTAGGCGACGGACTCGTCCCCACCGGTGACGGGAGCGCCGGGGCCGACCTTGCTGATCTTGACGGTCTCGCCGTCCTGGGTGCCCGTGTAGCCGGCGGCGCAGGCCGAACCTCCCGACTTGATCTTGCCGAAGGCCTCCTGCGCGCCCTTGCCCTCGTACGAGTGCAGGCTGACGGCGGTGGCGGTCTCGCCGAAGGCGTCCAGGCCGGCCTTCAGCTTCTCCTCGGCGGTCGCGTTCGCGGCCGCCTCCTTGCCCTTGGCCGCGGCGACGACCCGCGCGTTGCCGGTGGCGGCGCCGGGCCCGGTCAGGGACTGCGCCTGGAACAGCGGAAGGCACTCGGGCTTGTCGGTGGTGCTGCCGACCGTCTTCTTGACGTCCTCGTCCGACATGGCCTCGATGACGTGGGTGGTCAGGTCCGTCTGGGCCAGCACCAGCCCGGCCAGCTCGGCGTCCGTCTTCCCCTTGACGACCGGGGCCGCCGACGCCGCCGCGGCGGACGGCTTCGCGTCCGCCTTGCCCTCGCCGCCGCACGCGGTGGCGAGCAGGGCCAGCGACACGGCCGCGGCGGACAGGACGGTACGACGGACGAATGCGGTGCGCATGATGGCGGTTCCCCCCACGGGAAAGGTCTACGGAAAAGGGCAGCACGCCGCGCCACCCCGGACCGGGGCGGCGTCATGAGCTGCGGTGAACCACACCGTACGGGACCGGATGACCCGCGTCCGCGTGAATGTGCGCGCACCGCGCATCGTGATGCCGTCGAGACCGCAGGTGCCTGAAATCGATACCGCTCCCCGTACAACCCACCCACCCCGGACCATAAGACCCGGGCCCACGTGACCGACCACACCACCCACGACGGCCCGCCACCCCCGACAATGGCCGTGTGATCTCTTCGCCGCCACGAAGCACGCCGGACCGCGCAACGGAGCGCCCCGACGGATCGGAGCCCCCTACGCAGGCCCAGCAGGCCCCGCAGACCGAGCCCCGGCACCCCGAGCACGCGGCGCACCCCACGCGCCGCCGGGGCCACGAGGCCTCCCCCTACGTCGACCTCACCCGTGCCGAGTGGAGCGCCCTGCGCGAGCGCACCCCGCTCCCGCTGACGGCCGACGAGGTCGAGCGGCTGCGCGGACTGGGCGATGTCATCGACCTCGACGAGGTCCGTGACGTCTACCTGCCGCTCTCCCGCCTGCTGAACCTGTACGTCGGCGCCACCAGCAACCTGCGCGGCACCCTCAACACCTTCCTCGGCGACGCCGGCAACGGCCACGGCGCCCAGCAGGGCACGCCCTTCGTCATAGGGGTCGCCGGCTCGGTCGCCGTGGGCAAGTCCACCGTGGCCCGTCTCCTCCAGGCGCTGCTGGCCCGCTGGCCGGAGCACCCGCGCGTGGAGCTGGTCACCACCGACGGCTTCCTGTACCCGATGAAGGAGCTGGAGCGGCGCGGGCTGACCGCCCGCAAGGGCTTCCCGGAGTCCTACGACCGCCGGGCGCTCACCCGCTTCGTCGCCGACATCAAGGCGGGCAAGGACGAGGTCAAGGCCCCCGTCTACTCCCACCTGATCTACGACATCGTCCCCGGCGAGGAGCTCGTCGTACGCCGTCCCGACATCCTGATCGTCGAGGGGCTCAACGTCCTGCAGCCCGCCATGCCCGGCAAGGACGGCCGCACCCGGGTCGGCCTCGCCGACTACTTCGACTTCAGCGTGTACGTGGACGCCCGCCCCGAGGACATCGAGCGCTGGTACCTCAACCGGTTCCGCAAGCTGCGCGAGACGGCGTTCCAGAACCCCTTCTCCTACTTCCGCAAGTACACCCAGGTCTCCGAGGAGGAGGCGCTGGAGTACGCGCAGACGATGTGGCGGACCATCAACAAGCCCAACCTGCTGGAGAACGTGGCCCCGACCCGCGGCCGCGCCACCCTCGTCGTCCGCAAGGGACCGGACCACAAGGTGCAGAAGCTGAGTCTGCGCAAGCTCTGAGCGCCACCCGAAACCAGGGACCGCCGGAAGCTAGGGTGCGGCCATGCTGCATCTACGGATGATCATTCCGTCGGACCGGACCGATGACGTGGTCAGGATCGTCGAGGGGACGGTCGGCACCACCCATCTGGCCGTGCTGCCCGGCGCCGCCCGCATCCCGCCGGGCGACATCGTGCTGTGCGACGTCGCGCGGGAGGCGGGCGACGAGCTCCTGAACGAGCTCCGGGAGCTCGGCATCGACAAGGACGGGTCGATCGCGGTCGAGAACATCGACCTGTCCCTCTCGGACCGCGCCGACCGCGCCGAGGAGGAGGCCCCGGGCGAGGCCGCCGACGCCGTCCTGTGGGAGCAGTTGAGCGAGGCGACCCACGAGGAGTCCACCCTCACCATCACCTACAGCGCCTTCATGATCGTCGCCACGATGATCGCGGCCTGCGGTGTGGTCCTCGACAACGCCATCCTCATCGTGGGCGCGATGGCGGTCGGCCCGGAGTTCGGACCGCTCGCCGGTGTCTGCACCGCCTTGGTGCAGCGCGCCCCCAAACTGGCCGCCCGCTCGCTGACGGCCCTGCTGGTGGGCTTCGCCACCGCGATGGTCGCGACCACCGTCTTCACCCTGGCCATGGACGCGCTCGGCCTGTTCCACCACGACATGCTGGACAAGCCCCGCCCCAACACCAGCTTCATCTGGCAGCCGGACCTGTTCTCGTTCGTCGTGGCGCTGCTCGCCGGCGTGGCCGGGGTGCTCTCCCTGACCTCGGCGAAGTCCGGCGCGCTGGTCGGCGTCGCGATCTCGGTGACCACGGTCCCGGCGGCCGCCAACGCGGCCGTGGCCCTCGGCTACGGCGAGTTCGGCCAGATGTGGGGCTCGATGGAGCAGCTGCTGCTGAACCTCTTCGGCATCATGCTGGCCGGCGTCCTGACCCTGCTCGGCCAAAAACTCCTGTGGCGCACCCAGCGGGGCCACTGGAGGCGCACGGCGCCCAAGGCCTGAGCCCCGCAACCGCTCATGACAGCGGCCCCGCGCTACGAAGCTTCGTAGCGCGGGGCCGCTGTCATGACGCAAGGGCGGGCTCTAGCCGAGCGCCGACTTCACGACGTCCGCGAGGCGCCCCGCGACCGAGCGGGCCTGCTCGATGTCGGCGGCCTCCACCATCACCCGCACGAGGGGCTCCGTGCCCGACGGACGCAGCAGTACGCGCCCGGTCGTGCCCAGCTCCCGCTCGGCCTCGGCGACGGCCGCGGCCAGCTCGCCCGAGGTGGTGACCCGGGACTTGTCCACGTCGGGGACGTTGACCAGGACCTGCGGCAGCCGCCGCATGACCCCGGTCAGCTCGGCCATCGTCTTGCCGGTGGCCGCGATCCGGGCCGCGAGCATCAGGCCGGTCAGGGTGCCGTCGCCGGTGGTGGCGTGGTCGAGGATGATCACGTGGCCGGACTGCTCGCCGCCCAGCGCGTACCCGTGCTCCCGCATCGACTCCAGGACGTACCGGTCGCCGACGCCGGTCTGCACGACGTTGATGCCCTCGGACTCCATGGCCAGCTTGAAGCCCAGGTTCGACATCACGGTGGCGACGACGGTGTCCTCGCGCAGGTGCCCGGCCTCGCGCATCGCCAGCGCCAGCACCGCGAGGATCTGGTCCCCGTCGACCTCCTCGCCGTTCGCGTCCACGGCGAGGCAGCGGTCGGCGTCCCCGTCGTGCGCGATGCCGAGGTCGGCGCCGTGCTCGACGACGGCCTGCTTCAGCAGACCGAGGTGGGTGGAACCGCAGCCGTCGTTGATGTTCAGGCCGTCGGGCTCGGCACCGATGGTGACGATCTCCGCGCCGGCCCGCGTGAAGGCCTCCGGCGAGACGTAGGCGGCCGCGCCGTGCGCCTCGTCCAGGACCACCTTGAGGCCGTCGAGACGGTTCGGCAGCACACCCATGAGGTGGGCGACGTACTTGTCGAAGCCCTCGGTGTAGTCGGAGACGCGGCCGACGCCGCCGCCCGTCGGGCGGTCCCAGGGAGCACCCGTGCGGTGGTCCTCGTAGACCGCCTCGATCCGGTCCTCCAGCTCGTCGGCGAGCTTGTGACCGCCGCGCGCGAAGAACTTGATGCCGTTGTCGGGCATGGCGTTGTGGCTGGCCGAGAGCATGACGCCGAGGTCGGCGCCCAGCGCACCGGTGAGATACGCCACCGCCGGGGTGGGCAGCACACCGACGCGCAGGACGTCCACGCCCGCGCTCGCGAGGCCCGCGACGACTGCGGCCTCCAGGAACTCGCCCGAGGCCCGGGGGTCCCGGCCGACCACCGCGGTGGCCCTGTGGCCGGCGAAGGTGCCCGCCTCGGCCAGTACGTGCGCGGCCGCCACGGAGAGGCCGAGCGCGAGCTCGGCCGTCAGATCCGCGTTGGCAACGCCTCGTACACCGTCCGTCCCGAAGAGTCGTCCCACTGTTGTCCTCCCGAGTTCACACTTCGCTATGAGCAGTTGTGCCAATTATTTGCCGCTTTTGGCGGTAAACGAACCGCCCCGGCAGCACACAGAGTGCTGCCGGGGCGGATTCGTGCTGAACAGCAGGCGAGATTAACGCTTGCTGTACTGCGGAGCCTTACGGGCCTTCTTGAGACCGGCCTTCTTGCGCTCGACCGCACGGTCGTCGCGGGAGAGGAAGCCGGCCTTCTTCAGCGCCGCGCGGTTGTTGTCCACGTCCGCCTCGTTCAGCGCACGGGCAACGCCGAGGCGCAGGGCGCCGGCCTGACCGGAAACGCCGCCACCCGAGATGCGGGCGATGACGTCGTAGCGGTTGTCCAGCTCAAGGAGCTTGAACGGCTCGTTGACTTCCTGCTGGTGCACCTTGTTGGGGAAGTAGTCCTCAAGGGTGCGACCGTTGATCTTCCACTTGCCGGTGCCCGGAACGATCCGGACACGGGCGATGGCGTTCTTGCGACGGCCCAGGCCGGCGGCCGGCTGGGGGTCACCGAAGCGACCGGCAAGGGACTCGGAGGTGTAGTCGCCCTCAACGGCTTCCACAGACTCGGTGGTGTACTCCTCGACGTTGCCCTCGAACTCTTCGACGGGGGTCGTCTCGGCGGTGGTCTCGGCCACGATGCTCCTCAGAAGTTTCTTGTCTTAGGGGGTGTGGTGGCCGGAACTACTGCGCGACCTGGGTGATCTCGAACGGCACCGGCTGCTGAGCAGCGTGGGGGTGCACATCGCCCGAGTAGACCTTCAGCTTCGAGAGCATCTGACGGCCCAGGGTGTTCTTGGGGATCATGCCCTTGATGGCCTTCTCGACGGCCTTCTCCGGGTTGTTCGCCAGGAGGTCGTCGTAGCGGACCGAACGCAGACCACCCGGGAAGCCGGAGTGGCGGTACGCCATCTTCTGGGTCGCCTTGTTGCCGGACAGGTGAACCTTGTCGGCGTTGATGATGATGACGAAGTCGCCCATGTCCATGTGGGGGGCGTAAGTCGGCTTGTGCTTACCCCGCAGGAGGGTAGCGGCCTGGGTCGCCAGACGGCCGAGGACAACATCCTGGGCGTCGATGACGTGCCACTGGCGCGAGATGTCGCCGGGCTTGGGGCTGAACGTACGCACGCGTATGCCTTCGCTTCTTCAGTGGTGGGTCATCCCCGGGGGGTGAGCCCGAGGGACGGGTCCTGACATGGGTCACCACGGACGATCACGACAGCCCTGGTTCACATCGGAGACGCAACCCGTGTGTACCGCTGGTCATCGGCCCGGTGGACCGGCGTAAGGCAGATTCACGTGAGAATGAGAAAGCCAATACGCATAACGAACCAGCAGGGTACCCCTGAAGACCTGGAAGGGTCAAAACGCGGTCCGCGAACCCGTTTCGACGGGGGTCGCGGCGCACTCCGGTTCGGTCCTGGGTGGGGACCCCGTAGTTCGTACAGGTTCCAGAGTAACCCGGATCGGACGCAGTGCTCGACGCGCCAGCAGACCGGCGAGCGCGCACAGGGTCACCATGTCCCTAAATGCCCGCCTCTTGGCCTCGAACTCCGAGGGCCACGGAATGCCCGCGGTCTGGGGCACCAGGGCCACCCAGAACCAGGGCGAGCGCGGCATCGACCCCGCCCGCACCCCCGATGCCAGCAGCAGCGGGAGCACCACGATCAGGTAGTGGTCGAAGGAGGGCCGCGACACCAGGAATGCGGCCAGCATCACCATGCAGGCCGTCTCCACCAGCCTCAGCTCGCCCGCGTCCCCGTCCGCCTCGACCGGCCTGCGCCACCGCCGCCAGGTCGCCCACAGCCCGCACCCGGCCCCCGCGAAGGCCAGCGCCACCGCCAGCGGCGCGGGCACCCCCAGCCGCGGGAGCGCGGCGATCGGCGAGGCGTCCCAGGGCAGCGCGTAGGAATCCTGGCCCTGCAGCAGGAACGGCAGGGTCTTGGTGAAGAACAGCATCGGGTGCGGCATCATCAGGGCCCCCGCCAGCGACAGCCCCACCGGCACCCCCGCCGCCAGGGCCAGTCCCCGCCACTGCCGGGCCAGCAGGAAGAGCAGCCCGACCGGCACCAGCATCGGCTTGCACGCGATGGCGAGGCCCACCACCAGCCCGGCCGCCGCCCAGTGCTTGCGGTGCGCCAGCAGCAGCGCCACCGGCAGGGCGGCGGCGGAGATGGCCGTCCAGTTCGCGATCAGCACGAGGTTGATGTACGGCTTGTAGGCCAGCGCGAACAGGGCGAAACCGCCGACCGCGAACCGCGAGCGCACCGGTACGGAGAACAGCCGCAGCGAGGCCCACCAGCCGAGCCCGACGAGCCCGGTCATCCCCAGCGGCAGCACGCAGCGCAGCAGTGGCGCCGGCAGCAGGGCCTCGGGAATCGCCATGATCACGGCGCTGGGCAGGTAGAGGAACCGCTTGTCCTCGTACGGGGACACCCCGGCGAGCAGGGCGTCGGCCGCCTTGACCACGAAGGCGTTGTCCGAGCCCCAGTTCTCCCGCAGGCTCGCCGCGACCGCCACCGACAGCAGGATCACCAGGCCCACGAACCGCCAGGACCGGGGGGCGGGGCGCAGCAGCCAGGCCACCCCCCGGTCCCAGGAGGACGGGCTGTCCCATTTCATGACCCAGACACTCGGCCGCAGCCCCACAACGAAGTCCCCTCGACCCAAGCCGGGGGGGTCTCCCCCTAGCGCTTCCGCTCGACCCTACGTTCGTCCCAGACGGGCTCCGTAGTCTCTCGCACAACACCGTCCGAACCGAAGACCAGATAGCGGTCAAATGTGCGGGCGAACCACCGGTCGTGCGTGACGCACAGCACAGTGCCGTCGTACGCCTCCAGCCCGTCCTGCAGCGCCTCCGCCGATTCCAGGTCGAGGTTGTCCGTGGGTTCGTCGAGCAGCAGCGCCGTCGTTCCCGCCAGCTCCAGCAGCAGGATCTGGAAGCGCGCCTGCTGGCCGCCCGAGAGACGCTCGAAGGGCTGATCGCCCTGGCGCTCCAGCTCGTAGCGGCGCAGTGCGCCCATCGCCTGGCCGAGCGGCTTCGCCGCCTCCGTCCACAGGATGTCCACGAGCGTACGGCCGAACAGCTCGGGGTGGGCGTGGGTCTGCGCGAAGTGGCCGGGGACCACGCGGGCGCCGAGCTTCCACGTACCCGTGTGCTTGACGTCCTCCCCCGCCATCAGACGCAGGAAGTGGGACTTCCCGGAGCCGTTCGAGCCCAGGACCGCGACCCGCTCCCCGTAGAAGACCTCCAGGGAGAAGGGCTTCATCAGCCCGGTGAGCTCCAGGTTCTCCACCGTGAGCGCGCGCACGCCCGTACGGCCGCCCTTGAGCCGCATCTTGATGTCCTGCTCGCGCGGCGGCTCGGGCGGCGGGCCGGCGTCCTCGAACCGCTTGAAGCGGGTCTGCATCGCGTGGTAGCGCGAGGCCATGTCCGGGCTGCTCGCGGCCTGGCCGCGCAGTCGCAGCACCAGGGCCTTCAGCCGGGCGTGCTCCTCGTCCCAGCGCCGCTTGAGCTCCTCGAAGCGCGCGAAGCGCTCCTTGCGGGCGGCGTGGAACGTGCCGAAGCCCTCGCCGTGCACCCAGACGTCGGAGCCGTTCGGGCTCGCCTCCAGGCTGATGATCTTCTCGGCGGCCTGGGTCAGCAGCTCCCGGTCGTGGCTGACGAAGAGCACCGTCTTGCGGGTGGCCCCCAGCTGCTCCTCCAGCCACCGCTTGCCCGGGACGTCCAGGTAGTTGTCCGGCTCGTCGAGCAGCAGCACCTCGTCCGGCCCGCGCAGCAGCGCCTCCAGCACGAGCCGCTTCTGCTCACCGCCCGAGAGCGTGCGCACCTCGCGGAACTGCGCCGAGTCGTAGGGGATCGCCAGCGCGGCCATCGTGCAGACGTCCCACAGCGTCTCCGCCTCGTACCCCTGCACGTCGGCCCAGTCGCTCAGCGCCTGCGCGTAGGCCATCTGCGCGGCCTCGTCGTCCACCGTCAGGATCAGCTGCTCGGCCCGGTCCACCGCCTTGGCGGCTTCCCGGATCCGCGGCTGGGACACCGAGACCAGCAGGTCCCGTACGGTCGTCTCGTCGCGGACCGAGCCCACGAACTGCGACATCACGCCCAGCCCGCCGCTCACGGTGACCGAACCGCCGTGCGGCTGGAGCTCACCGGAGATCATCTTCAGCAGAGTGGTCTTGCCGGCCCCGTTCGCCCCGACCAGGGCGACGACCGACCCCTCCCCCACCCGGAAGGAGACGTCGGGGAGCAGTACCCGCCCGTCGGGAAGGTAGTACTCCAGGTGGCTGGCTTCGAGATGTCCCATGCGGGGCATTGTCCAGGTCCGGCGCCGATCCGCCCAAACGAGTTAGCCGCACAGCCGCACTAGCAGCAGCCGGCCCCCGGCAGCGTCCGCAGGTTGCGCGCTTCCTTGCTCCGCGCGGCCAGCAGCTCGTCGGCCGGGTAGCCGACCTCCTCCAGCGTCAGCCCGTGCGGCTTGACCACGTGCACCGAGGAGTCCCGTACGGCCGCGGCCAGCACCTTCCCGGGCCAGTCGGTCGTGCGGTGGCCGTCGCCGACGTGCAGCAGGGCACCTACCAGCGAGCGCACCATGTTGTGGCAGAAGGCATCGGCGCGGACGGTCGCGGTGATGATCCCCTCCGCGTCCCGCTCCCAGTTGAGCTGCTGGAGGGTGCGGATCGTCGTGGCGCCCTCGCGCTTCTTGCAGTACGCGGCGAAGTCGTGCTCCCCGACCAGCGCGGCGGCAGCCTCGTTCATGGCGTCCACGTCGAGCGGCCACTGGTACCAGAGCACGTGCCCGCGGCGCAGCGGGTCCACCCCGGCCTGGTGGTCGCCCACGCGGTAGGCGTAGCGCCGCCAGATCGCCGAGAACCGCGCGTTGAAGCCGGCGGGGGCCTCCGCGGCCTTCCACACCCGCACGTCGTGCGGCAGCCGCCCCGCGAGGCGGCGCAGCAGCTTGTCCTGGTGCTCGGCCCACACCTCGTCCCGTACGTCGAACTGCGCGACCTGTCCGCGCGCGTGCACGCCCGCGTCCGTACGGCCCGCCACGGTCAGCTCGACCGGGTCCGGGAGCCGCATCACGGTCTGCAGGGCCGACTCCAGCTCTCCCTGGACGGTCCGCAGCACGCGCTGCTTCGCCCAGCCGGAGAAGTCCTTGCCGTCGTAACTCAGGTCCAGCCTGACCCGGACGTGTCCGGGCTCCACCTCGTCACTCACGTGACAGATCCTCTCAGCTGCGTCTTTCGCCCCCATGCAGAACGGGCCCGCCCCGGTGAGGGGGCGGGCCCGTTCAGAGCCATTCAGCGTGATCCCGGAAGGGATCAGGCCTCCTTGGTCTCCTCGGCGGCGGGAGCCTCAGCGGCCTCCGCCTCCTTCACGGCGCGCTTGGTGGCGGCCTCGGCCTCACCAGTGGCCTGCTGGGCGACCGTAAGGGCCTCGACCAGCTCGATCACGGCCATCGGGGCGTTGTCGCCACGACGGTTGCCGATCTTGGTGATGCGCGTGTAACCACCGGGGCGGTTCTCGTAGCGCGGGGCGATCTCGGTGAACAGCGTGTGCACGATGCTCTTGTCCGTGATCGTCTGCAGCACCAGGCGACGGTTGTGGATGTCGCCCTTCTTGGCCTTGGTCACCAGACGCTCGGCGTAGGGACGCAGGCGACGGGCCTTGGCCTCGGTGGTGGTGATGCGGCCGTGCTCGAAGAGCGCCTTCGCGAGGTTCGCGAGGAGGTGCTTCTCGTGCGCGGCGCTGCCGCCCAGACGGGCACCCTTTGCGGGACGCGGCATGGTCATACTCCTTCATATCTGCACCGGCCGTGTCAGGTACCGGTGTCAGTTCCCCCGCGGCGGCTGCCGTGGGAAAGATCTACGGGTGGTGCTTAGTACTGCTCGGTCTCGACGAAACCGGCGTCCGCGTCGTCGTCGGCGCCGAAGGCGTCGGCGGCGGCGGTCGGGTCGAATCCGGGCGGGCTGTCCTTGAGGGCCAGGCCCATGCCGGCCAGCTTCGCCTTGACCTCGTCGATCGACTTCGCACCGAAGTTGCGGATGTCGAGCAGGTCCGCCTCGGAGCGGGCGACGAGCTCACCCACGGAGTGGATGCCCTCGCGCTTGAGGCAGTTGTACGACCGAACGGTGAGCTCGAGCTCCTCGATCGGCAGGGCGAGATCGGCGGCCAGGGCCGCGTCCGTCGGCGAGGGGCCCATGTCGATGCCCTCGGCGTCGATGTTGAGCTCGCGGGCCAGACCGAACAGCTCGACCAGGGTCTTGCCGGCGGACGCCATGGCGTCGCGCGGGCGCATGGCCTGCTTGGTCTCGACGTCGACGATGAGCTTGTCGAAGTCGGTGCGCTGCTCGACTCGGGTCGCCTCGACCTTGTAGGTGACCTTGAGGACCGGGCTGTAGATGGAGTCGATCGGGATGCGACCGATCTCCTGGCCCAGCTGCTTGTTCTGGACGGCGGAGACGTAGCCGCGACCGCGCTCGACGGTCAGCTCCATCTCCAGCTTGCCCTTGCCGTTGAGCGTGGCGAGGACCAGGTCCGGGTTGTGCACCTCGACACCGGCCGGGGGCGCGATGTCGGCAGCGGTGACCAGGCCGGGACCCTGCTTGCGCAGGTACATCACGACCGGCTCGTCGTGCTCCGAGGAGACGACCAGCTGCTTGATGTTGAGGATGATGTCGGTGACGTCTTCCTTGACACCGGGCACGGTGGTGAACTCGTGCAGGACGCCGTCCACGCGGATGCTGGTGACAGCGGCACCCGGGATCGAGGACAGGAGCGTGCGGCGGAGCGAGTTGCCGAGGGTGTAGCCGAAGCCCGGCTCCAGCGGCTCGATCACGAACCGCGAGCGGTACTCGTCTACGACCTCTTCGGTCAGCGAGGGGCGCTGAGCGATAAGCATGTGGATTCCTTCATTCGTGGACGCCCACTATTTGACGCCCGACGGAGTGCAGCACGGGGCTGCTCACACGTGACACTACGAACTACAAGGGTACGGGCGGTACGTCCCCCGCGAGGGGTTCGTACCGCCCGGACACTCAAAGACGCACAGGCGCGAAGCCCGGCGTCGCCGAATCAGACGCGGCGACGCTTGGGCGGACGGCAGCCGTTGTGCGGGGTGGGGGTGACGTCCTGGATCGAGCCGACCTCGAGGCCAGTGGCCTGGAGGGAGCGGATCGCGGTCTCACGGCCGGAGCCGGGACCCTTGACGAAGACGTCGACCTTGCGCATGCCGTGCTCCTGCGCGCGACGGGCGGCCGACTCGGCGGCCATCTGCGCGGCGAAGGGGGTGGACTTGCGCGAGCCCTTGAAGCCGACGTGGCCGGCGGAGGCCCAGGAGATCACGTTGCCCGCGGGGTCCGTGATCGAAACGATGGTGTTGTTGAACGTGCTCTTGATGTGGGCGTGCCCATGAGCGACGTTCTTCTTTTCCTTGCGGCGCACCTTCTTGGCAGCGCCCTGACGACCCTTGGGGGGCATCTAAATCTCCTACGGGAGGTGGTCGGTCCTACAGCGCAAGACCGCTGAACAGGACTACTTCTTGCCCGGCTTCTTCTTACCGGCGATCGCGCGACGCGGACCCTTGCGGGTACGAGCGTTCGTGCTGGTGCGCTGACCGTGCACGGGCAGGCCACGACGGTGGCGAACACCCTGGTAGCACTGGATCTCGACCTTGCGACGGATGTCGGCCTGGATCTCGCGGCGGAGGTCACCCTCGGTGCGGAGGTTGGCGTCCACGTACTCGCGGATCTTGACCAGGTCCTCTTCGGCCAGGTCACGAACGCGGGTGTCGGGGTTCACACCGGTGGCCGCAAGGATTTCCTTGGACCGGGTGCGACCGACACCGAAGACGTAGGTAAGTGCGATCTCCACACGCTTTTCGCGCGGGATGTCAACACCGGAAACGCGTGCCATTCAATGGCTCCTGTGTGTTCGGGGGTCTTCCGCAGAACCGAACCCCGACCGCCGACCACACCTGCTGGGTGGTGGTACGCCCGGGTCCCCGGCCCCCGCCGGAGGTGCCGCCGGTCCTGGTCAGGACTGGGCGGGTTCTGCGTATGTACGTTTTCTTACGTCGCGCGAAGAACTGCGTAGTGCAGGTCGGTCGGCGTGCGTCAGCCCTGGCGCTGCTTGTGGCGCAGGTTGTCGCAGATGACCATGACCCGACCGTGACGGCGGATCACCTTGCACTTGTCGCAGATCTTCTTGACGCTCGGCTTGACCTTCATGTTGGTGAGGTTCTCCGGGTCAGTGCCACCACCCACGCCGGGACAAGACGTCCGGACAGGAGTGAAAGCAAGATCTACTTGTATCGGTAGACGATCCGGCCACGCGTCAGGTCGTACGGAGAGAGCTCCACGACAACCCGGTCATCAGGAAGGATGCGGATGTAGTGCATGCGCATCTTGCCGCTGATGTGCGCGAGGACCTTGTGACCGTTCTGGAGTTCCACCTTGAACATCGCGTTCGGGAGGGACTCGATCACGGTGCCCTCGATTTCGATGGCACCTTGCTTCTTGGCCACGCTTCGCCTTTCGAATCGGCTACCTTGATCAGCTCCCCGCCTTCGCATGAGGACATGCGGGTGCAAAGGAGCCGACGAGTCAGTCTACGTCAGGGCCTTCCGAAAGACGAATCCGGAAAGTGTGCCCTACAGGATAGATCATCAATCCTGCCCATACCGGTCGGCCCACCGGCTTGTGCGTCAGCCCAACGGGTCCGGCGCCGTGCTCACGCCGTACTCCGCCAGCTTCGCCTTGCCGCAGTCCGGGGAGGTGAGGACGATCGGCCCCTCCTCGGTCAGGGCGATGGAGTGCTCCCAGTGCGAGGACCAGGTGCCGTCCGTGGTGATGACCGTCCAGTCGTCCGCCAGGACCTCCGTCTGGGCGGTGCCCAGGGAGACCATCGGCTCGATCGCCAGGCACAGGCCCGGCACGAGCTTGATGCCCTTGCCCCGCTTGCGCGAGACGTAGTTCAGCAGGTGCGGGTCCATGTGCATCTCGGAACCGATGCCGTGGCCGCCGTAGTCCTCGATGATCCCGAACTTGCCGAGGCTGTGCTCACCCGTGGTCGGGCGCGGCTGCCGCTTGATGTAGGTCTCGATCGCCTTCGAGATGTCCACGAGGCGGTTGCCGAGCTTCATGGCGGCGATACCGGCCCACATGGACTCCTCGGTCACCCGGGAGAGCTCCACGAGCTCAGGGGCGTGCCCAGAGCCCACGAAGGCGGTGTACGCGGCATCGCCGTGCCAGCCGTCCACGATCGCGCCGGCGTCGATCGAGATGATGTCGCCGTCCTTGAGGACCGTCTTGTCGTCGGGGATGCCGTGGACCACGACCTCGTTGACCGAGGTGCAGATGGTCGCGGGGAACCCGCCGTACCCGAGGAAGTTCGACTTGGCACCGGCGTCCGCGATCACCTTGCGGGCCACCATGTCCAGATCCCGCGTCGTGGCGCCCGGCACGGCCGCCTCACGGGTCGCCGCGTGGATCGCCGCGACGACCAGCCCCGCCTCGCGCATCTTCGCGATCTGCTCGGGGGTCTTGATCTGCACCATGGACGGGCCTTCCACCTTCGGATTCGGGGTCATGTCAACAGTAAGGCCGCGGCGTCCCGAGGACACCGCGGCCTTGTCTGCACTACGTACTGCGCACTGCGCGGGGACTACTTCTTCAGGGCGTCCATCGCGCGCTGCGTGACGTCCTTGACCTCACCGAGGGCCGGGATCGTCGACACGAGGCCCTGGGCCTTGTAGTAGTCGATGATCGGCTCGGTCTGGGTGTGGTAGACGTCCAGGCGGTTGCGGACCGCGTCCTCGGACTGGTCCTCGCGCACGTACAGCTCGCCGCCGCAGATGTCGCAGACACCCTCGACCTTGGGCGGCTGGTACGCGATGTGGAAGACGTGCCCGCCGTCGTTGCGGCAGGTGCGCCGGCCGGCGAGGCGCTTGACGACCTCGTCCTCCTCGACCTCCAGGTCCAGGACGGCGTCGAGGTTCATGCCCTCGGCCTTCAGCATCACGTCGAGGGCTTCCGCCTGGGACACGTTGCGCGGGAACCCGTCGAGCAGGAAACCGCCGGCGGCGTCCTCCTGCTCCATGCGGTCCTTCGCCATGCCGATGGTGATCTCGTCCGGGACGAGGTCACCCGCGTCCATGAACGCCTTCGCGCGACGGCCGAGCTCGGTGCCCTGGCTGATGTTGGCCCGGAACAGGTCGCCCGTGGAGATGTGCGGGATCGACAAGGTCTTGGCAAGCACAGTCGCCTGCGTTCCCTTGCCCGCGCCCGGCGGGCCGACGAGGACGATTCGCATCAGCGGAGGAACCCTTCGTAATTACGCTGCTGGAGCTGGCTCTCGATCTGCTTCACGGTTTCCAGACCCACACCCACGATGATCAGGATGCTCGTCCCGCCGAACGGGAAGTTCTGGTTCGCTCCGAAGCCGGCCAACGCCATCGTCGGCACAAGAGCGATCAACCCCAGGTACAGCGACCCAGGCCACGTGATCCGGTTGAGTACGTAGCTCAGGTACTCGGCGGTGGGCCGGCCGGCGCGGATGCCCGGAATGAACCCACCATACTTCTTCATGTTGTCTGCAACTTCCTCGGGGTTGAACGAGATCGCCACGTAGAAGAACGCGAAGAAGACGATCAGGAGGAAGTAGGTCGCGATGTAGTACGGGTGGTCACCCTTGACGAAGTGCTTCTGGATCCAGGTGGCCCAGCCGGCGGTGGAACCGCTGAACTGCACGACCAGTGCCGGGATGTAGAGCAGCGACGAGGCGAAGATGACGGGGATGATGCCCGCCTGGTTCACCTTGAGCGGGATGTAGGTCGAGGTACCGCCGTACGCACGGCGGCCGATCATGCGCTTCGCGTACTGGACCGGGATCCGGCGCTGCGCCTGCTCGACGAAGACCACCAGGCCCACCATCGCGAGGCCGACCAGCATGACCACGCCGAACTCGACCCAGCCGTCCGCGATCTTGCCCTGCTCCTTGATGGCCCACAGGGATCCGATGAAGCCCGCGGCGATCGAGATGAACATCAGGATCGACATGCCGTTGCCGATGCCCCGGTCGGTGATGAGCTCACCGAGCCACATGACGACACAGGTGCCGGCGGTCATGGTGAGCACCATGACGACGGTGGTGAAGATCGACCGGTCCGGCACGATCTGACTCGCGACCGAGCAGTTCTGGAAGAGGGCGCCGCTGCGGGCGGTGGCGACGAGGCCGGTGCCCTGCAGGATCGCCAGCGCGACCGTCAGATAGCGCGTGTACTGCGTGATCTTCGACGTGCCGGCCTGGCCCTCTTTCTTGAGGGTCTCCAGCTTCGGAATGACCACGGTCAGCAGCTGCAAGATGATGCTCGCCGTGATGTACGGCATGATGCCGAGCGCGAAGATCGTGATCTGCAGCAGCGCACCGCCACTGAACATGTTGACCAGACCGAAGAGCCCGCCGTTCTGGCCGGACGCCTGATCAACACAGATCTGGACGTTCGTATAGCTCACGCCGGGTACGGGAACGTGGGACCCGAGCCGGAACAGCACGATGATGCCGAGCGTGAAGAGCAGTTTCTTGCGCAGGTCGGGCGTCTTGAACGCCCGGGCGAACGCGGTTAGCACGGTGCCTCCTGCGACCCCCGCGCTACTGCGTCAGAGGTGACGGTCTGAGGGATCGACGAATGTGTACAAGCAAAGGTGCAGGCCACCTTACCGGCGTCTGCACCTTCCATGGAACGACCAACCGGGGATGCCCCATATGTGAGGCACCCCCGGTCGGGTTTCTAGCTATTTGTCACTGAGTTCGTCTTAGACGAGCTCGGTCACAGAGCCACCAGCGGCGGCAATCTTCTCCTTGGCGGAGCCGGAAACGGCGTCAACCGAAACCTGCAGCGCCACGGAGATCTCGCCCTGGCCCAGGACCTTGACGAGGCTGTTCTTGCGAACCGCGCCCTTGGCGACCAGGTCGGCCACCGTGACTTCTCCACCCTCGGGGTAGAGAGCGCCGAGCTTGTCCAGGTTCACGACCTGGAACTCGGTGCGGAACGGGTTCTTGAAGCCCTTGAGCTTCGGCAGACGCATGTGGAGGGGCATCTGCCCACCCTCGAAGCGCTGCGGGATCTGGTAACGGGCCTTCTGGCCCTTCGTACCACGACCGGCCGTCTTACCCTTCGACGCCTCACCACGACCGACACGGGTCTTCGCGGTCTTGGCGCCGGGGGCGGGACGGAGGTTGTGGGCCTTCAGCGGGCTGCTCTCAGCCATGTTAGTCAACCTCCTCAACCGTCACGAGGTGGCGGACGGTGTGAACCATTCCGCGGAACTCGGGGCGGTCCTCCTTGACGACGACGTCGTTCAGGCGCTTGAGCCCGAGCGAACGCAGCGTGTCGCGGTGGTTCTGCTTGCTGCCGATGTACGACTTGATCTGCGTGACCTTGAGGCGAGCCATTACGCACCCGCCCCAGCACGTGCACGGAGCAGAGCCGCGGGAGCGACGTCCTCGAGGGGCAGACCACGGCGAGCCGCGATCTCCTCGGGACGCTGCAGGCCCTTGAGGGCCGCCACGGTCGCGTGCACGATGTTGATCGCGTTGGAAGAACCAAGCGACTTCGACAGGATGTCGTGAACGCCGGCGCACTCCAGAACGGCGCGCACCGGGCCACCGGCGATAACACCGGTACCGGGGGCGGCCGGCTTCAGCAGCACGACGCCCGCGGCACGCTCACCCGTGATCGGGTGAGGGATGGTGCCCTGGATGCGCGGAACCTTGAAGAAGGACTTCTTGGCTTCCTCGACACCCTTGGCAATGGCCGCGGGAACTTCCTTGGCCTTGCCGTAACCGACACCTACAGTGCCGTCACCGTCGCCCACCACGACCAGCGCGGTGAAGCTGAAGCGGCGACCACCCTTGACAACCTTGGCGACGCGGTTGATCGCGACAACGCGCTCAACGTAAGCGGTCTTCTCGGCGGCAGGGCCACCGTCGCGACCCTTCCGGTCCCGCCGCTCGCCGCCACCGGCACCGCTTCCGCGGCGCTGGGGTCCAGCCATTGGATTACCTCTCTCTGTTACGTCCGTGAGTCCCGGAAAACGGGGCTTAGAACTTCAGCCCGGCTTCGCGGGCGGCGTCAGCCAGAGCGGCAATGCGCCCGGCGTATCGGTTGCCACCGCGGTCGAACACGACGGTCTCGACACCCGCGGCCTTGGCACGCTCGGCGACGAGTGCGCCGACGGCCTGGGCCTGCGAGCTCTTGTCGCCTTCGCCACCACGGATCGAAGCGTCCAGGGTCGACGCCGACGCCAGGGTGTGACCCTGGAGGTCGTCGATGACCTGAGCAACGATGTTGCGGTTGGAACGCGTCACGACGAGGCGCGGACGCTCCGCCGTACCCGAGACGTTCTTGCGGATGCGGATGTGGCGGCGGGCCTTGGCGGCACGCTTGTACGCGTCGCCCTTGGCGATCTTTACACCGTATGCCATGGCTACTTACCAGCCTTTCCGACCTTGCGGCGGATGACTTCGCCGGCGTACTTGACACCCTTGGCCTTGTACGGGTCGGGCTTCCGCAGCTTGCGGATGTTGGCGGCGACCTCGCCGACCTTCTGCTTGTCGATGCCCTCGACCGAGAACTTGGTGGGCGACTCGACCTTGAAGGAGATGCCCTCGGGCGCCTCAATCAGGATCGGGTGGCTGTAGCCAAGCTGGAACTCCAGGTTGGAGCCCTTCGCGGCGACGCGGTAACCGACACCGCTGATCTCAAGAGCCTTGACGTAACCCGTGGTCACGCCGGTGATCATGTTCGCCACCAGCGTGCGGGACAGGCCGTGCAGGGCCTTGTTCTGACGCTCGTCGTTGGGGCGGGTGACGTTGAGAACGCCGTCCTCACCCTTGACGATCTCGATCGGCGCCTTGACGGTGAGCGCGAGGGAACCCTTGGGGCCCTTCACAGCCACTGCCTGGCCGTCGATGGTGACGTCCACACCGGCGGGAACCTGGATGGGGAGCTTGCCGATTCGCGACATTGCTTTTCCTCCGTTCCCGACTACCAGACGTAGGCGAGGACTTCCCCACCTACGCCCTTCTTGCCTGCCTGCTGGCCGGTGAGCAGACCGTGGGACGTGGAGATGATCGCCACGCCCAGGCCGCCGAGCACCTTCGGCAGGTTGGTGGACTTTGCGTACACACGCAGACCGGGCTTCGAGATCCGCTTGATGCCCGCAATGGAGCGCTCGCGGTTCGGGCCGAACTTCAGCTCGAGGACGAGGTTCTTGCCGACCTCGGCGTCCTCGACCTTCCAGCCGGTGATGAAACCCTCCTGCTTGAGGATTTCTGCGATGTGCGACTTGATCTTGCTGTGCGGCATCACGACGGAGTCGTGGTACGCCGAGTTAGCGTTACGCAGACGCGTGAGCATGTCTGCGATCGGGTCAGTCATGGTCATGAAGTGGCCTTCGGCCTCTCTCGCCGGGGTTTCCTGTATGCGCCATCCCTCTCCCCACTCAGTGGCGGGACGGGTGCGGTGCGGGGACCTACGGCGTAGTAAGTCGTTATGGGCGGCGGACGCCCAACCACACAAGCCTAAGGCATGCGCGGCCGGGCACCCGCCGACCAGATGCTTACCGAGAGTGCCTGGAAGTTCCCAAGTCCTTGCGGACGAGAGGGAATTACCAGGAGCTCTTGGTCACGCCCGGCAGCTCGCCACGGTGAGCCATCTCACGAAGGCAGACGCGGCACAGGCCGAACTTGCGGTACACGGAGTGGGGGCGACCGCAGCGCTGGCAGCGGGTGTACGCACGCACACCGAACTTGGGCTTGCGGGCAGCCTTCGCGATGAGAGCCTTCTTCGCCATCTCGCTTACGCCTCCTTGAAGGGGAAGCCGAGGTGACGAAGGAGGGCGCGGCCCTCGTCGTCGTTGGTCGCCGTGGTAACCACGGTGATGTCCATACCCCGGGTACGGTCGATCTTGTCCTGGTCGATCTCGTGGAACATGACCTGCTCCGTGAGACCGAAGGTGTAGTTGCCACGGCCGTCGAACTGCTTCGGCGACAGACCACGGAAGTCACGGATACGCGGCAGCGCGAGCGACAGCGTACGGTCCAGGAACTCCCACATGCGGTCACCACGGAGGGTGACGTGGCAGCCGATCGGCTGACCCTCGCGCAGCTTGAACTGCGCGATGGACTTGCGGGCCTTCGTGACGGCCGGCTTCTGACCGGTGATCGTCGTCAGGTCCTTGATGGCGCCGTCGATCAGCTTGGAGTCGCGGGCGGCGTCGCCCACACCCATGTTGACCACGATCTTCACGAGGCCGGGAATCTGCATGACGTTCTCGTAAGAGAACTCTTCACGCAGCTTGCCCGCGATGTCCTCGCGGTACTTCGTCTTGAGACGCGGAGTGGTAGCCATCAGATGTCCTCACCCGTCCGCTTGGCAACGCGGATCTTGTTGCCCTCGTCATCGAAGCGGAAACCGACGCGGGTAACGACCTTCTGGCCGTCCTTCTCCACAACCAGCTGAACGTTGCTGACGTGGATCGGCGCCTCGGTGATCACGATGCCACCGGTCTGCGAGCCACCAGCGGTCTGGCCGGCCTTGGTGTGCTTCTTGACCCGGTTGACACCCTCGACGAGGACGCGGTTCTCAGTAGGGATGGCCAGAATGACCTTGCCCTGCTTGCCCTTGTCCTTACCGGTGATGACCTGAACCAGGTCGCCCTTCTTGATCTTCATGCTTACAGCACCTCCGGCGCGAGCGAGATGATCTTCATGAACTTCTTCTCGCGCAGCTCACGGCCCACCGGGCCGAAGATACGGGTGCCGCGAGGGTCGCCGTCGTTCTTCAGAATGACGGCGGCGTTCTCGTCGAAGCGGATGTACGAGCCGTCCTGGCGGCGGCGTTCCTTCACGGTGCGAACGATGACCGCCTTGACGACGTCACCCTTCTTCACGTTGCCACCGGGGATCGCGTCCTTGACGGTGGCAACGATGACGTCACCGATGCCCGCGTAGCGGCGACCGGAACCACCGAGAACACGGATGCAAAGGATCTCCTTGGCACCAGTGTTGTCGGCGACACGCAGTCGCGACTCCTGCTGGATCACGTCTATCTCCTGTTTGTCTGCCGGTTCCCGGCGGGGGCATCACTCCGAAGAGCTACCGCCCCCACCGAGCCTGGCGGAACGAACCTGAGGGGCCCCTGGGCTTGATGCCCAGGGCCTCAGATAATTACTTGGCCTTCTCGAGGATCTCGACGATGCGCCAGCGCTTGCTCGCCGACAGCGGACGCGTCTCCATGATGAGGACGCGGTCGCCGACGCCGGCAGCGTTCTGCTCGTCGTGCGCCTTGAGCTTGTTCGTACGGCGGATGACCTTGCCGTACAGAGCGTGCTTCACGCGGTCCTCGACAGCGACGACGACGGTCTTGTCCATCTTGTCGCTGACGACAAGACCCTCACGGGTCTTGCGGAAGCCGCGGTCAGTCGTCTCAGTCACGTTCTTCTCGCTCATCAGGCGCTCTCCACCGTCTCGATACCGAGCTCACGCTCGTGCATCAGGGTGTAGATGCGAGCGATGTCCTTACGGACG
The DNA here is from genome assembly GCF_026343255.1 of Streptomyces sp. NBC_00086. Lineage (NCBI taxonomy): Bacteria > Bacillati > Actinomycetota > Actinomycetes > Kitasatosporales > Streptomycetaceae > Streptomyces > Streptomyces sp. NBC_00086. The sequence continues at coordinate 3,246,960 of NZ_JAPELZ010000001.1, forward strand.
GACTTGAGCCGGCCGTTGTTCTCCAGCTGACCCGTGGCCGCCTGGAAGCGCAGCTTGAACAGCTCTTCCTTGGCCTCGCGCAGCTTGCCAACGAGCTCCTCGTTACCGAGCTCACGCAGCTCGGACGCCTTGGTTCCCGTCGCCATCACGACTCACCTGCCTCGCGCCGAACAATCCGGCACTTCATCGGAAGCTTGTGAGCAGCGCGGGTGAGCGCCTCACGAGCAATCTTCTCGTTCGGGTAGGACAGCTCGAACATGACCCGGCCCGGGTGCACGTTCGCGATCCACCACTCGGGAGAACCCTTACCGGAACCCATGCGGGTCTCGGCAGGCTTCTTCGTCAGGGGACGGTCCGGGTAGATGTTGATCCAGACCTTGCCGCCACGCTTGATGTGGCGGGTCATCGCGATACGAGCCGCCTCGATCTGGCGGTTCGTCACGTAGGCGGGGGTAAGCGCCTGGATGCCGTACTCGCCGAACGAGACCTCAGTACCGCCCTTGGCCATACCGCGGCGCTTCGGGTGGTGCTGCTTGCGGTGCTTGACCCTACGAGGGATCAGCATGTCGGTCAGGCCTCCGTTCCGGTGCTCTCAGCCGGAGCGGCGGCGGGAGCGTCGGCCTTGGGGGCCTCGGCACCAGCAGCCTGCTGCGGCTTGCGGCCACCACGGCCGCCGCGCTCGCCACCACGGCCACCACGGCCGGCGGGACGGTCGCCAGCGCCGGCGGCACCACGGGCCGGGCGGTTACCCGCACGGGCCGCAGCGTTCTCGGCGCGAACCTCGGCGATGTTCTTGACGTCGCCCTTGTAGATCCAGACCTTCACACCGATACGGCCGAAGGTGGTCTTGGCCTCGAAGAAGCCGTAGTCCACGTTCGCGCGGAGGGTGTGCAGCGGCACACGGCCTTCGCGGTAGAACTCGGAGCGGGACATCTCGGCGCCGCCGAGGCGACCGCCACACTGGATCTTGATGCCCTTGGCGCCGGCCTTCATCGTGCCCTGCATGCTCTTACGCATGGCGCGACGGAAGGAGACGCGGGAGGAGAGCTGCTCGGCAACAGCCTGCGCGACCAGCTGAGCGTCGACCTCGGGGTTCTTGACCTCGAGGATGTTCAGCTGGACCTGCTTGCCCGTGAGCTTCTCGAGGTCACCGCGGATGCGGTCGGCCTCGGCGCCACGGCGACCGATGACGATGCCCGGACGAGCGGTGTGGATGTCCACACGCACGCGGTCACGGGTGCGCTCGATCTCAACCTTCGAGATGCCGGCGCGCTCCATGCCGGACGTCATCATCCTGCGGATGGCGACGTCTTCCTTGACGTAGTCCTTGTACAGCTTGTCGGCGTACCAACGCGACTTGAAGTCGGTGGTGATGCCGAGCCGGAACCCGTGCGGGTTTACCTTCTGGCCCATTACCGGGAACCTTCCTTGCTGCTGACGACCACGGTGATGTGGCTGGTCCGCTTGCGGATCCGGTAGGCACGGCCCTGGGCACGCGGACGGAACCGCTTCAGGGTCGGGCCCTCGTCCACGTACGCCTCGCTGATGACCAGCGTGGAGGCGTCCGGGTGGTTGTAGTTGTGTGCGGCGTTGGCGATGGCGCTGTCAAGCACCTTGCCAACCGGCACGCTCGCGGCCTGCGGGGCGAAACGCAGGACCGCCTGAGCCTCCGTGGCATCCATGCCACGGATAAGGTCCACCACTCGGCGGGCCTTCATGGGCGTGACGCGGATGTACCGCGCCTGGGCCCTGGCTTCCATGGTTGTCCCTTCGGTGTAAGTCATAGTCGTAACCACCCCGCCTTTAGCGGCGCTTCGACTTCCGGTCGTCCTTGACGTGGCCGCGGAAGGTGCGAGTCGGCGAGAACTCGCCGAGCTTGTGGCCGACCATCGACTCGGTGACGAACACCGGGACGTGGATCTTGCCGTTGTGCACCGCGATGGTGTGACCCAGCATGGCCGGGATGATCATCGAGCGACGGGACCAGGTCTTGATGACGTTCTTGGTACCGGCTTCGTTCTGTACGTCCACCTTCTTGATGAGGTGTCCGTCGACGAAGGGTCCCTTCTTGAGACTGCGCGGCATCTAAACCCGCTCCTAGCGCTTCTTGTTCGTCTTGCGGCGGCGGACGATGTACTTGCTCGAAGCCTTCTTCGGCGAGCGAGTACGACCCTCCTTCTGACCCCACGGGGAGACCGGGTGACGACCACCGGAGGTCTTACCCTCACCACCACCGTGCGGGTGGTCGACCGGGTTCATCGCGACACCGCGGACGGAGGGGCGAACGCCCTTCCAGCGCATGCGGCCGGCCTTGCCCCAGTTGATGTTCGACTGCTCGGCGTTGCCGACCTCACCGACGGTGGCGCGGCAGCGCGCGTCGACGAGACGGATCTCACCGGACGGCATACGAAGGTGGGCCATGGTGCCCTCCTTCGCCAGCAGCTGCACGGAGGCACCAGCGGAGCGGGCGAACTTGGCGCCGCCACCGGGACGGAGCTCGATCGCGTGGATCGTGGTACCGACCGGGATGTTGCGGAGAGCCAGGTTGTTGCCGGGCTTGATGTCGGCCGTGGGGCCGTTCTCAATCCGGTCGCCCTGCTTCAGGTTCTTCGGCGCAATGATGTAGCGCTTCTCGCCGTCTGCGTAGTGCAGAAGCGCGATGCGCGCAGTGCGGTTGGGGTCGTACTCGATGTGCGCGACCTTGGCCGGCACGCCGTCCTTGTCGTGACGACGGAAGTCGATCACACGGTAGGCGCGCTTGTGGCCGCCACCCTGGTGTCGAACCGTGATCCGACCGGTGTTGTTACGGCCGCCCTTGCTGTGCAGGGGGCGGACCAGCGACTTCTCCGGCGTGGACCGCGTGATCTCGACAAAGTCGGCGACGCTGGAGCCACGACGGCCCGGGGTCGTCGGCTTGTACTTGCGGATACCCATTTCTCAGTCCTCGTCCGATTCCGGACGACTAGACCTCCGTTAGGAGGCCTGGCCGCCGAAGATGTCGATTCGGTCGCCCTCAGCGAGGGTCACGATGGCGCGCTTGGTGTCAGCGCGCTTGCCGAAACCGGTCTTGGTGCGCTTGCGCTTACCCTGACGGTTGATCGTGTTGACCCCGGTGACCTTGACCCCGAAGACCGCCTCGACGGCCTGCTTGATCTGAGTCTTGTTGGAGCCGGGCGCGACGATGAACGTGTACTTGTTCTCGTCCAGCAGCGCGTAGCTCTTCTCCGAGACAACCGGCTTGATCAGCAGGTCGCGCGGGTCGGTGAAGGTCTTGCTGGTAACGGTCGCCTCAGACATCAGGCGTCGCTCCCTTCGGTCTCATCGGCCTTGGGGCCAGACACGAAGGACTCGAAAGCGGCCTGAGTGAAGACCACGTCGTCAGAGACGATCACGTCGTACGTGTTCAGCTGGCCCGGCTCCAGGATGTGCACCTGGGGCAGGTTGCGGGCGGACAGCCACGCAGCCTCGTCGGCGCGCTCGACGACCAGGAGCAGGTTCTTGCGCTCCGAGATCTTGCCGAACAGCGTCTTGGCGGCCTTCGTGGAGGCGGCACCCTCGACCACGCCGGTGACGACGTGGATGCGGGAGTGACGCGCACGGTCCGAGAGGGCACCGCGGAGGGCGGCGGCCTTCATCTTCTTCGGGGTCCGCTGCGAGTAGTCACGCGGCTGCGGGCCGTGGACGACGCCACCGCCGACGAACTGCGGAGCGCGGGTGGAACCCTGGCGAGCGCGGCCGGTGCCCTTCTGGCGGTACGGCTTGCGGCCACCACCACGGACTTCGCCACGACGCTTGGTCTTGTGCGTGCCCTGACGGGCAGCAGCCAGCTGAGCGACGACGACCTGGTGGATCAGCGGAATGCTGGTCTTCGCGTCGAAGATCTCCGCGGGGAGGTCGACGGTACCGGCCTTGTCGCCTGCCGGCGAAAGGATGTCAATGGTGCTCATTAACTCAAGCCCCCTTAACCGCGGTACGGACCAGGACGAGGCCGCCGTTCGGACCGGGGACTGCACCCTTGATGAGGAGCAGACCCTTCTCCGCGTCAACCGCGTGGATGGTCAGGTTCTGGGTGGTGACGCGCTCGTTGCCCATGCGACCGGCCATGCGCATGCCCTTGAAGACACGCCCAGGGGTGGCACAGCCACCGATCGAACCGGGGGAGCGGTGCTTGCGCTGGACGCCGTGGCCGGCGCCGAGGCCCTTGAAGTTGTGACGCTTCATGACACCGGCGAAGCCCTTGCCCTTGCTGTTGCCCGTGACGTCAACCTTGACGCCGGACTCGAACACGGCAGCCGTGATCTCCTGGCCGAGCGTGTACTCGCTGGCGTCGGAGGTACGGAGCTCCACCAGGTGGCGGCGGGGGGTGACGTCAGCCTTGGCGAAGTGACCCTTGAGGGGCTTGTTCACCTTGCGAGGGTCGATCTCGCCGAAGGCGATCTGGACCGACTCGTAGCCGTCGACGTCGTTCGTACGGACCTGGGTAACAACGCAGGGCCCGGCCTTGACCACGGTCACCGGGACGACACGGTTGTTCTCGTCCCAGACCTGGGTCATGCCGAGCTTCTCGCCCAGGACGCCCTTGATCTGCTTTGCCATCTTCTCCGTGCCTCTCAGAGCTTGATCTCGATGTCAACGCCGGCCGGAAGGTCCAGGCGCATCAGCGAGTCAACGGTCTTGGGCGTCGGGTCGAGGATGTCGATCAGGCGCTTGTGAGTGCGCATCTCGAAGTGCTCGCGCGAGTCCTTGTACTTGTGCGGCGACTTGATGACGCAGTACACGTTCTTCTCAGTGGGCAGCGGCACCGGGCCCGCGACCGACGCACCAGTGCGCGTCACCGTCTCGACGATCTTCTTCGCCGACGAATCGATGACCTCGTGGTCGTAGGCCTTGAGCCGGATGCGGATCTTCTGTCCCGCCATGGCTACTCCGTAGTCCTGTCTGTTGTGGAAACGCTCTGGTTCTCGGCCGGCTGCGGATCGCTCCGCCGCTCTCCTCCGACCCACGCGGTCGGGCGTGTCGCGCTCCCTCTACAGAAAATTCCCATACGGAAATTCCCTCGTCCAAGGGGGCGCGGTCCCAAGACCGCAGATCGGGGGCAAACACCCACCGAGTACCTGGCAGGCACCGTGCTGACGCTTCCCGAAAGATTCCCGTACGTCCGCCCCATTGCTGCCCCGAGAGGCAGGTAGAGCGACGAGTACTGTGGGACTTGCTTCCGGTCCTCCCGGCGGGAGGCGCGCAGCATCGGCACACGGCCGAGCAACTTGAGTAGTCTGCCATACGAGACACGTATGGCGCCAATCGGGCGGAAGAGAATACCCCGCCACGCTGAGTGGTCAAACTGCACCACGCGGCGGGGGGTCCCGTCCCTTGTCCCGCGCCTGCTCAGGAGCGCGACAGGATGCCGCAGTCCGCCCGCCGGTCGGTTTCCAGGCCCTTGCTGCGGTCGTACGGGTCCACGGGGGTGCCGGAGGGAGTGGGCCCGGTGGGCGCGTCATCGTCGAACTGCGGATGCAGGAAGCCGTCATCGGCGTCACAGGCGCTGTTGCCGATGTTGCGGTAGGTCGCCTCGATCCACAGCTTGCCGGCGGTGGAGTCCCACTTGCGGGGATCGACGATCGAGAAGGTGATCTCGCGCCGCATGACGGTCCGCTCGACCTGGTCGGCGCCCGCCTTCGCCTTCACGAACGGGTAGACGAAGGTGTAGTCGGTCTTCAGGTCGACCTGCCCCGCGCGGTCCCCGGGCTCCACCCAGATCCGGCCGCGGACCTTGACGACCTCGCCCACCAGGGTCAGCTCGGCCGGGTCGTACCGGCTGAAGAGGTCGAGCGGGTCGTTCTTCGCCGAAGGGTGCCTGAGGGCCTCCTCCACGTTCGTCTTGTACTCCCCCAGCTTCGGGTCGAGCAGGGCCAGCGCCGCCTCGGGCCGCTCACCGCGCAGGGTCGCCGGGTCCAGGTTGGCCGTGACCAGGAATTGCCGGACCTTCACCAGCGCGTCGGCGATCTTCTCCTTGCTCATGCCGCCGACGGCCTCTGCCTGCGGGATCTCGATCCCGGCCGCCCCGTCGGCCCACTGCGCGGCCGGGGAGCCCTTGAAGGGCTCCTTGAGCGTCGGCAGGTCGGGGTCCGCCATGGAGGGCGCGGCGCTCGGCCGCGCGGTCTCGGCGGCCAGCGGCTGCCCGGCCTTGGCGTCCTGCTCGGCCTGGCCCGTGACCTTGTCGATCACCAGCTCCGGCCGGATGGCGATCAGCGCGAGCGCGACGACGAAGGCGATGGCCAGCGCGGCCTTGATCCGGCGCTTGGCCTTGCCCCGGCCTTCCCTCTCCTGCCAGGCGGGACCCGTGCGCCACCCCGCGGGCTCGGTGGAGACCGGCTTGGCCCTGCCGAAACGCTTCTTCTGCTGCGCGGCGCGCTGCTCCTCCTCGTGCCGCAACCGCTCGGTCACCATGCGCGCCCGGGCGGAGGGCTCCTTGGGGGCCTCCCCCGCGCCCGCCTCGGCCTCCGCCAGGAACCGCGCCCAGTCCTCGTCCGAGACGGCCGGAACTTCCGGACCGTCCGGACCGGCCGCTCCGCCGTCGTGCTTCTTCCCCATGTCCCCCACCCCCGCCTGCGGACCCGTATCGCCTGGCCCAGCAGCCGGCGATGTCCGCGATCAGCCTTACCGTCGTCGACGCAGGAGTCGATCTTCCCATCGACCACACGTTCGGGATCACCCGGTCGGGTGGAGCGGTCAAGAGCCGCGGAACACCAGGTCAGCGCCACGGCCGACACCGGGGCACCGGGGTACCGGGCCGCCCGGGCGACGCCGCGGCGGGCGGAGCACCGCATACGCCGTGACGACGAAAAGCACCGAAAAGGCTATTCGCTTCCACCGGGCCCGGCTATGCGGAACAGCAGGATCCAGAAATACCTCATGGACTCCCACGTTTCCGAAGCGGAATTTCACAACAGATGTCGCCGCCATTGACCGGGGGCCAGCCGGCCTTACCCGCCCCGAGTATTCGGCGCGCAGGACGTCCGGCGATATCCCGGTGAACCGCAGGTCGGAGCCCGCGAGGAATGCGAAGGCGGGGCCCTCAGCCCACCCGGCCGTCCCGGGCCTGGCGGGCCAGAGCGGCGAAGCCAGGGGTCACGAGCGCGTCGGCCAGCTGCTCACGCCAGTCGCTCATCGGGGCCAGGCCCGCCTGGGCCCAGCGGTCGTGTGCGAGGACGCTGAAGGCGGGGCGGGCCGCGGGCCGGAGATAGGCATCCGACGTGGTCGGACGGATCCGCTCGGGGTCCAGGCCGGACAGCCGGTAGACCTCGCGGGCCAGCCCGAACCAGGTGGTGACCCCGCTCGCGGTGCCGTGGTAGATGCCCGCCGGGGCCTGGCCGGCCAGCGCGGCGCATCCGAGCTCGACGAGCCGCCGGGCGAGCGCCACGCACGAAGTGGGCTGGCCCCGTTGGTCGTTGACCACGTCCAGGGTGTCCCGCTGGACGGCCAGCTTGAGCATGGTGGCGACGAAGTTCGGACCGTACTCCCCGTACAGCCAGGCGGTGCGCACCACGTAGCCGTCCTTCGGCAGGAGTTCGGCCACGGCCTGCTCGCCGAGCAGCTTGGAGCGGCCGTACGCGTTCACCGGCCCGGTGGCCGCGTCCTCGGCGTAGGCCTGCGAACCGTCCCCGGGCAGCACGTAGTCGGTGGAAACCTGCAGCAGGCGCGCTCCGTTGGCGGCGCAGGCCTCGGCGAGGATCCGTGTGCCGGCGCCGTTGACGGCGGCGGCGGCCTCCTCGGCCGCTTCCGCGCCGTCCACGTCGGTCCAGCCGGCGCAGTTGACGACGAGGCTCACGCCCTTGAGGGCGGCCCGGACGGCGGCCGGGTCGGTGATGTCCAGTTCGCTGCGGCCGAGGCCCACGCTCTCGATCGCCCGGCGCCGCAGTTCGGCCAGGACCTCCTGGCCCAGCATCCCGGCCGCGCCCGTGACGAGCCAGCGGCCTTCCCCCCGGTCACCCGTCACCGCTGCGCTGCCGCCTTCGTCTCGGCCCCCGGGGCCCCTCCATATTCGGCGCCCGCGTTGTCGCACGCCGGAATGCCCTTCGCCGATATCCGGCCGTTCCATCCGGGCCGGAATCCGCCCCTCACGAGGATGCACATGAAGTAAACATTAGCCGCGCGCTCCGGCCGTTATCGACTGAACCGGAAACTGCCCCGCCCGCTCGCATAGTGTGGCGCCATGCGTGGAATTCTCTTGGCCGGCGGCACCGGATCCCGACTCTGGCCGCTGACGCGGGCAGTTTCGAAGCAGCTACTGCCCGTCTTCGACAAGCCGATGATCTACTACCCGCTCTCGACTCTGCTCATGGCCGGGATCAGCGAGATCCTCGTCATCACCACCCCGAACGACCGCGACCAGTTCGAACGCCTGCTCGGCGACGGCTCGCAGTTCGGCATCCGGCTGGAGTACGCCGTCCAGGAGCGCCCCGAAGGCATAGCCCAGGCCTTCGTGCTCGGCGCCGACTTCATAGGCGACGACTCCGTCGCCCTGATCCTCGGCGACAACATCTTCCACGGCAGCGGCCTCGGCACCCGCCTGGCGCAGCACACCGACTGCAAGGGCGGCCGGGTCTTCGCGTACCCGGTGGCGGACCCCAGCGCGTACGGCGTGGTCGAGTTCGACGAGGACGGCCAGGCCGTGTCCATCGAGGAGAAGCCGGCCAAGCCCAAGTCCCGCTACGCCGTGCCCGGTCTGTACTTCTACGACAACCAGGTCGTGGAGATAGCCGCCGGCCTGAAGCCCAGCGCCCGGGGGGAGCTGGAGATCACCGCCGTCAACGACGCGTACCTCCAGGCCGGCCGGCTGCAGGTCACCATCCTCGACCGCGGTACCGCCTGGCTGGACACCGGCACCTTCGTCTCGATGGTGCAGGCCTCGGAGTTCGTGCGGGTGATCGAGGAGCGTCAGGGCTTCAAGATCGGCTGCGTCGAGGAAGCCGCCTGGCGGGCGGGCCTGATCGACTCCGCGCAGCTGCGCGCGCTGGCCGGGCCGCTCACCAAGAGCGGATACGGGGACTACCTGATCGGGCTGCTCGAAGAGGAGGGCGCACGATGAAGTTCCGCGAGCTCTCCATCGAGGGCACCTTCGAGATCACGCCCCAGCAGCACGGCGACCCGCGCGGCATGTTCATGGAGTGGTACCGCTTCGACCGCCTCGCCGAGGTCGTCGGGCACCCGCTGAACCTGGCGCAGGCCAACCTCTCGGTGTCCCAGCGCGGTGTGGTCCGCGGCATCCACTTCGCCGACGTCCCGCGCGGCCAGGCCAAGTACGTCACCTGCGTGCGCGGCGCCGTGCTCGACATCATCGTGGACATCCGGGTCGGCTCCCCGACCTTCGGCCGCTGGGAAGGCATCCGCCTGGACGACCTGGACCGCCGCGCCGTCTACCTCCCCGAGGGCATGGGCCACGGCTTCTGCGCGCTGACGGACGACGCCACCCTGTCCTACGTCTGCTCGGAGACGTACAACCCGACGAGCGAGCACTCGGTCCACCCGCTCGACCCCGACCTGGGCATCGACTGGCCGGCGGACGTCCCGCTGCTGTCGGCCCGCGACGACGCGGCCCCCTCGCTGGCCGACGCCGCCGCCTCCGGCCTGCTGCCGGACTACGCCGCCTGCATCGAGTTCACGGAGTCCCTGCGGGTGAGGTAGCCGCCGCGCACGCAGCGGCGTACACGAGCCCCTCGGCAGGTGAGCCCGTACGACGAAGGGCCCCTCCCCCGTCGCGTGAACGACGGGGAAGGGGCCCTCCTGTCAAACATGGTGCCCGCGTCAGCGAGCTACCAGGTCAGAACACGAATTACTTCGTGATCTTGGTGACCTGGCCGGCGCCCACGGTACGACCACCCTCACGGATGGCGAACTTGAGGCCCTCCTCCATGGCGACCGGCTGGATCAGCGCGACCGTCATCTCGGTGTTGTCGCCCGGCATGACCATCTCCGTGCCGGCCGGCAGGGTGACAACACCCGTGACGTCGGTGGTACGGAAGTAGAACTGCGGACGGTAGTTGTTGAAGAAGGGGGTGTGACGGCCACCCTCGTCCTTCGACAGGATGTAGGCCTGGGCCTCGAACTCGGTGTGCGGGGTGACCGAACCGGGCTTGATGATGACCTGGCCGCGCTCGACGTCCTCGCGCTTGATGCCACGGAGGAGCAGACCGACGTTCTCGCCCGCCTGGCCCTCGTCGAGCAGCTTGCGGAACATCTCGATACCGGTGACCGTGGTGGTGGTCTTGGTCTCCTTGATACCGATGATGTCGACGGTCTCGTTGACCTTCAGGACACCACGCTCGATACGGCCGGTGACGACGGTACCGCGACCGGTGATCGTGAAGACGTCCTCGACGGGCATGAGGAACGGCAGCTCGGTGTCACGCGGCGGGGTCGGGATCGCCTCGTCGACGGCAGCCATGAGGCCGAGAAGCTTCTCGCCCCACTCCTTGTCGCCCTCGAGCGCCTTCAGCGCGGAGACGCGGACGACCGGAAGGTCGTCGCCCGGGAACTCGTAGTCGGAGAGGAGCTCACGAACCTCGAGCTCGACGAGCTCCAGGATCTCCTCGTCGTCCACCATGTCGGCCTTGTTCAGCGCGACGACGATGTACGGAACGCCGACCTGGCGGGCCAGGAGCACGTGCTCCTTGGTCTGCGGCATCGGGCCGTCGGTGGCGGCGACCACGAGGATCGCGCCGTCCATCTGCGCGGCACCGGTGATCATGTTCTTGATGTAGTCCGCGTGACCCGGGCAGTCGACGTGGGCGTAGTGACGCGCCTCGGTCTGGTACTCGACGTGCGCGATGGAGATGGTGATACCGCGCTGGCGCTCTTCGGGAGCCTTGTCGATCTGGTCGAAGGCCGAGGCCTCGTTCAGGTCCGGGTACGCGTCGTGCAGCACCTTGGTAATGGCGGCCGTGAGGGTCGTCTTACCGTGGTCAATGTGACCGATGGTGCCGATGTTGACGTGCGGCTTAGTCCGCTCGAACTTCGCCTTCGCCACGGGGTCCTCCTGGAGAGTGGTTCTGTACGCCTTGCTCATCGGCGCCAGGTGATCTTTGCTGGAAAGCCGGTTCCCCGGGGCAACGGGAGGGTTACTCCTGTTGCCCCAGAGGCTCCGGTGACAAGCCTAAAGCGTGTACTCGGAAGAGTTACTCGCCCTTGGCCTTCGCGATGATCTCCTCGGCGACGTTCCGGGGAACCTCGGCGTAGGAGTCGAACTGCATCGAGTAGCTGGCGCGACCCGAGGTCTTGCTGCGGAGGTCTCCGACGTAGCCGAACATCTCCGAGAGGGGCACGAGGCCCTTCACGAGGCGAGCACCGTGACGCTCCTCCATGGCCTGGATCTGGCCACGACGGGAGTTGATGTCACCGATGACGTCACCCATGGACTCCTCCGGCGTGGTGACCTCGACGGCCATCATCGGCTCGAGGAGCACGGGAGAAGCCTTGCGCGCGGCCTCCTTGAAGGCCTGCGAACCGGCGATCTTGAAGGCGAGCTCGGAGGAGTCGACCTCGTGGTAGCCACCGTCGAGAAGAATGACGCGGACGCCCGTCATCTCGTAGCCGGCGAGGATGCCGAACTTCATGGCTTCCTGCGCACCCGCGTCGACCGAGGGGATGTACTCCCTCGGGATGCGGCCACCGGTGACCTTGTTCACGAACTCGTACGCCGGACCGTCGGCCTCGAGGATCGGCTCGATCGCGATCTGCACCTTGGCGAACTGACCGGTACCACCGGTCTGCTTCTTGTGGGTGTAGTCGTGACGCTCCACCGTCTGGCGGATCGTCTCGCGGTAAGCGACCTGCGGCTTGCCGACGTTGGCCTCGACCTTGAACTCGCGCTTCATACGGTCGACCAGCACCTCGAGGTGCAGCTCGCCCATACCACCGAGGATGGTCTGGCCGGTCTCTTCGTCCGAGTGAACGTGGAAGGAGGGGTCCTCCTCCGCGAGAGACTGGATGGCTACACCCAGCTTCTCCTGGTCACCCTTGGACTTGGGCTCGATGGCGACCTGAATGACCGGGGCCGGGAAGTCCATGGACTCCAGGATGACCGGGTTCTTGTCGTCACACAGCGTCTCACCGGTGGTGGTCTGCTTCAGGCCCATGACGGCGACGATGTCACCGGCGCCCACCGCTTCGATCTCTTCACGCTTGTTCGCGTGCATGCGGTAGATCTTGCCGATGCGCTCCTTCTTGCCCTTGACGGAGTTCAGCACCGAGGTGCCGGCCTCCAGGCGGCCCGAGTAAACCCGGACGAAGGTGAGCTTACCGAGGTGCGGGTCACGCATGATCTTGAACGCGAGCGCCGCGAGGGGCTCGTCGTCCGAGGGCTTGCGCTTCACGACGACCTCGGCGTCCCGGACGTCGTGGCCTTCGATGGCCTCGATGTCCAGGGGCGACGGGAGGTAGCGGACGACGGCGTCGAGCAGGGGCTGAACGCCCTTGTTCTTGAACGCCGTGCCACAGAACACCGCGGTGACGGTGGCACCCTTGTCGCCCTTGGAGCCGATGATGATGCGACGCACAGCGTCGTGCAGCTGCTCGACGGTGGGCTCGACGCCCTCCAGGAACAGCTCCATGATCTGGTCGTCGTTCTCGGCAACGGTCTCGACGAGCTTCGCACGCCACTCTTCAGCGGCTTCGGTGTGCGTGGCCGGGATGTCGACGATGTCGTACATCTCGCCCTTGGTCGCCTCGGCGGACCAGACGAACGCCTTCATGGTGACCAGGTCGACAACGCCCTGGAAGTCCATCTCGGCACCGATGGGGAGCTGCATGACGATCGGAACCGCACCGAGGCGGTCCTTGATCATGTCGACACAGCGGTGGAACTCGGCGCCCGTGCGGTCCAGCTTGTTGACGAAGCAGATGCGCGGGACGCCGTAGCGGTCCGCCTGACGCCAAACGGTCTCGGACTGCGGCTCCACACCGGCGACACCGTCGAACACGGTGACGGCACCGTCGAGGACGCGGAGCGAACGCTCCACCTCGACCGTGAAGTCCACGTGACCCGGGGTGTCGATGATGTTGATGGTGTGGTCGACGTCTTCGAGCGGCCAGTGGCAGGTCGTCGCGGCAGACGTGATCGTGATGCCGCGCTCCTGCTCCTGCTCCATCCAGTCCATCGTGGCAGCGCCGTCGTGGACTTCACCGATCTTGTAAGACACACCGGTGTAGAACAGGATGCGCTCGGTGGTGGTCGTCTTGCCCGCGTCGATGTGAGCCATGATGCCGATGTTGCGCACCTTGGCCAGGTCAAGCGAAGTGGTAGCCATATCGGCTCAGTCTTCTCTCGGTCTCGATGTGGGTTGGGACTACCAGCGGTAGTGCGCGAAGGCCTTGTTGGACTCGGCCATCTTGTGCGTGTCCTCACGCTTCTTGACGGCAGCGCCAAGACCGTTCGACGCGTCGAGCAGCTCGTTCATGAGGCGCTCGGTCATCGTCTTCTCGCGGCGGGCGCGGGAGTAACCCACGAGCCAGCGCAGCGCGAGGGTCGACTGACGACCCGGCTTGACCTCGATCGGCACCTGGTAGGTGGCGCCACCGACACGGCGGGACTTGACCTCAAGCGACGGCTTGACGTTCTCCAGCGCGCGCTTCAGCGTGATGACCGGGTCGTTGCCGGTCTTCTCGCGGAGGCCTTCCATGGCGCCGTAAACGATGCGCTCGGCGGTGGAGCGCTTGCCGTTCAGGAGGATCTTGTTGATGAGCGACGTCACCAGAGGAGATGCGTAGACCGGGTCGATGATGACCGGGCGCTTCGGGGCGGGGCCCTTACGAGGCATTTTTTACTTCTCCTTCTTGGCGCCGTAGCGGCTGCGGGCCTGCTTGCGGTTCTTGACAGCCTGCGTGTCAAGCGCACCACGGATGATCTTGTAACGAACACCCGGCAGGTCCTTCACACGGCCACCACGCACGAGCACGATCGAGTGCTCCTGCAGGTTGTGTCCCTCACCCGGAATGTAGGCCGTGACCTCGATGCCAGAGGTCAGACGCACACGCGCGACCTTACGCAGCGCCGAGTTCGGCTTCTTCGGGGTGGTCGTGAACACACGCGTGCAGACGCCACGGCGCTGGGGCGAAGCCTCAAGCGCGGGGGTCTTGGTCTTCTCGACCTTGTCCTGCCGGCCCTTACGGACCAGCTGCTGGATCGTAGGCACTACTTCTCCGGTTTCTGTGTGCCGTGTAGTGAAGCTAACCTGGAACATTTGCCGACCCACGCGGTCGGGTGTGTCGGATCCGGCGGACCTCCACGCAAGCGTGGAAACGCACGAATCGCGGTGGCTGATACGGCTCAGGTGCGGTTGATGGACACGCACAGGAGCCCAGGCACACCCCAGGCACAAGGTCTGAGCGTACCTACCGCATCCACTCCGGTCAAAACAAAAGCCCCGGACCCCGCAGCCCGAAGGGCCCCCTGGCCAGTCGCCACAAGGCCGAAGCCCGGATGCGACCCCTGCGATGTGCGCCCGTGGTGCACATGTGCTAGGCGGAGCCCCCAGCCGCTCGCGGCCGCACGCACCGTACCGGGGCGGTGGCCGTGGGTTCAGGCGCGTCCCGAGGACGCGTGCTCCCCGGCCGGCAACCGCGGCCCGCGCGCTCCACCGAAAGGAGGAACCCCGTGTCCGGGGCCGCCTGGCACACCCTGCGCACACCCGTCCGGAGCGCCCCGGCGACGGCCGTCCCGCCACCCGCCCCGGTCCACGCGTCCGGCGGCCCCCGCCTGCCCCCGCCTGCCCCGGGCCGCCGCCGCCCGCACCGCCGCCGGGCCCCGCACCCGTAGGGCGGACGCCCGTGACGGACCCGCACCGGCCGGACCAGCCGTCCGTCGCCGTGGACCGGAGCCGCTGCGCGACACCATGGGCGCCGGATCCGACGTGCCACCAGTCGGACAGTCGACCAGCAGGGAGCAGACCCTTGGGGACCTTGGCCGTCGAGCCCGCGACGCAGAGCAGTCCACCTCCCGATCAGGACCGGCCCCGGCCCGCACCGCGCCGCGCCGCCCGCTTCCCCGGCCCGCTCCTCGCGTTCCTCACGGCCTCGGGCGCCTTCGTCGCGTCCTGGGCGGCCCGCGGCACCTTCCCCTTCGGCCACACCGGCCGGGCCGTCAACGACCAGGCCAACCAGTACGTCCCCTTCCACCGGGCGCTGTGGGACCTGGTGCACGGCCGGGCCGCCGGCGACCTCCTCTTCACCTGGCACGGCGGCTTCGGCCAGCAGTTCCTGTCCGACTACCACACCTACCTCGGCAACCCCTTCTCCTGGCTGGCCGTCCTCGTCCCCCGCGCCCACGTGGACCTCGCCGTCTTCGCGATCACCCCGGTCACGATGGGCACCGCCGCCGCCCTGATGGCCGTCTACCTCGGCAAGCTCCACCCCGGCCCGTGGTGGCAGCGGGGCGTGCTGGGCGCCGTCTACGGGCTGTGCGGCTGGGCTCTCAGCGACGCCTCGTACATCCCGATGTGGTTGTGGGGCCTGGTCGCGCTCCCGCTCCTGGGCATCGCCGTCGAGTGGTGCCTGGAGGACCGCCGCTGGCCGGGCGCGGCCCTGCTGGTCTCGCTCGCCTGGTTCGGGAACTTCTACACCGCGATGATGGCGACGATGGCCGCGTGCGTGCTCCTCGCCGTCCGCCTGATCGTCCTCGACCTCACCGGAGCCCAGCGGCTGCGCGCCGTGTGGCGGGCCGCGACGGCCGCCGCGACCGGCATCCTTCTCACGCTCCCCCTGCTCCTGCCCGCGTTCCTGTCCAGCGGGGCCGCCCAGCCCACCAGGGCGGCCGCCTTCGATCCGGTCCGGATCGAGGTCTTCCTGACGGGCATGCTCCCCGGCACCCACCTGTGGGGCGGCCGGCCCCGGCTGTACGTGGCCTCGCTCGGCCTGATCCTGGCCGGGTCCTTCCTCCTCAACACGGGGATCGCGCGCAGGACCCGCCTGGCATGGACGGGGGCGGCCCTGCTCGTCGCCGTCTCCTTCCAGTTCCCGCCCACCCAGTACGTGTGGCACGGGCTCGCGGTGCCGAACGGCAACCCGTACCGCGAGGCCTTCGTGTTCAGCGGCCTGGTGGTGGTCATCGCCTGGCTGTCGCTGGCCAACCGGCCGCGCCCGCTCCACCTGGCCCTGACGGCGGCCCTGCTGGTCGCCGCCACGTTCGCGCTGCGCCACACCAACGACTTCGGCGGCGCCACCTGGCCGGCCGTCCTGGGCGGCGGCGCGGTGTCGCTCCTCGCGCTGGTCCTCCTGGCCGTGGGCGAGAAGCACCGGGTACTGGTCCCCGTGGCCGCGGTCCTCATGGTCGGCGTCGTCTTCGCCGAATCCACCGCCGCCGCGGCGAGCGCGGACGCCCGCCGCGCCCGCGAACGCTGGGCGAAGCCGGTCGTCACCTCCAGCAGGTCGATCACGAACCACTTCGACGCCGTCCGCTCGGTCGACCGCTGGCCCGCGTACCGCACCGACCCGGGCGGCCCGCAGACCTCGTACAACGACGCGCTCGCGCTCCGGGCGCAGGGCCCGCAGTACTACAGCAGCTACCTCCCCGAGGCCACCTACGAGGCCCTCGAACCCCTCGGCTACGGCTACAAGAACGACGGCCGCACCTTCTTCGGCGCCGACAATCCCGTCCTGGACGCGATCTTCTCGATCGGCGCCCGCGCCGAACCGAGTCCGGAGAAGGACGGCTGGAGGGCCCGCACCTTCCCCACACCGCCGCTGGTCACCGTCCGCAGCGCCCCGTACACCTCCCCCAATCCCCCGGCCGCCGTCTACGCCCACCAGGAGCAGCTCCTCGGCGCCACCGTCTACCGGGTCCCGCCCGTCGCCCGCGGCGGCAGCGCCGCGAAACAGCGCTACACCGCCCGGTGCACCCCCGGCTCCGAAGCCTTCTGGTACTCGCCCCGGCTGTACGGCACCCTCGCCTACGCGGGCACCGAGAGGCCCCTGCGGGACAGGACGGCCGGGGTCCTGCGCCTGGGCGAGGTCCCCGCCTCCGGCCGGGTCGACGTCACCGTGCGGACCCGTACCCGGGGCGGCACCGCCGGCCCGCACCCCGTCGGCTGCCTGGACCGGGCCGCGCTCGCCACCACGGTCGGCCGCCTCACCGTCACGGGCGCCACCCACGTCAGCGCGGGAGGCCACACCATCGAGGCCACCCTCCCGAAGCACGCCTCCGGCACCGCCGTCTTCGCGATGACCGCCGTCCCCGGCTGGCAGTGCTCGGCCCCGGTGAAGAGCTTCCACGGCCTGGTCTCCCTGGACATCCCGCGGGGCGCCGACAAGGTCTCCTGCACCTTCCGCCCCAAGGGCCTCACCCCCGGCCTGGCCGGGGCCACCCTCGCCCTCCTGGCCCTGGCCTCGGTCACCGTGACGGGCCTGCGCCGCCGCACCGGGACCTGATCCACGCCGGGCCCGATCGACGACGGCGTCCACGACACGAAGAAGCCCCCCGCCTCTCCTCTCGGAGCGGCGGGGGGCTTCTTCGAACTGCCTACTGCTTAGCGACCTCAGCCGTTGTACGGGCCGTAGTCGTAGTCCTCCAGCGGGACAGCCTGGCCGGAGCCGGTGCCGAAGGGCGAGTAGTCGATGTCGTCGTAGCCGACGGCCGAGTACATCGCGGCCTTGGCTTCCTCGGTCGGCTCGACCCGGATGTTGCGGTAGCGGGCGAGGCCCGTACCGGCCGGGATGAGCTTACCGATGATGACGTTCTCCTTGAGGCCGATCAGGGAGTCGGACTTGGCGTTGATCGCCGCGTCCGTCAGAACCCTGGTCGTCTCCTGGAAGGACGCCGCCGACAGCCAGGACTCGGTCGCGAGCGAGGCCTTGGTGATACCCATCAGCTGCGGACGGCCGGAGGCGGGGTGACCGCCCTCGGTGACCACACGACGGTTCTCGGTCTCGAACTTCGACCGCTCGACCAGCTCGCCCGGCAGGAGCTCCGCGTCGCCGGACTCGATGATCGTCACGCGGCGCAGCATCTGCCGGATGATGATCTCGATGTGCTTGTCGTGGATCGACACGCCCTGCGAGTTGTAGACCTTCTGGACTTCGCCGACCAGGTGGACCTGGACCGCACGCTGGCCGAGGATGCGCAGCACGTCGTGCGGGTTGGTGGCACCCATGGTCAGCTTCTGGCCGACCTCGACGTGGTCGCCCTCGCCGACGATGACCTTGGCGCGCTTGGAGATCGGGAAGGCCGTCTCCTCGCTGCCGTCGTCGGGCGTGATGACGATCTTCTTCGTCTTCTCGGTCTCCTCGATCCGCACGCGGCCGGCGGCCTCGGAGATCGGGGCGACACCCTTCGGGGTACGGGCCTCGAAGAGCTCGACGACACGCGGCAGACCCTGCGTGATGTCGTCACCGGCCACACCACCGGTGTGGAAGGTACGCATCGTCAGCTGGGTACCGGGCTCACCGATGGACTGGGCGGCGATGATGCCGACCGCCTCACCGATGTCGACCAGCTTGCCGGTGGCGAGCGAGCGTCCGTAGCAGAAGGCACAGGTGCCGACCGCGGACTCACAGGTCAGGACCGAGCGGGTCTTGACCTCCTCGACGCCGTTGGCGACCAGGGCGTCGATGAGCACGTCACCGAGGTCGACGTTGGCCGGCGCGATGACCTTGCCGTCGATGACGACGTCCTCGGCCAGCATGCGGGCGTAGATCGAGGTCTCGACGTCGTCGGCCTTGCGCAGCACGCCGTCCTCGCCGCGAACGGCGATCTTCAGCTTCAGGCCGCGCTCGGTGCCGCAGTCTTCCTCGCGGATGATGACGTCCTGCGAGACGTCCACCAGACGACGGGTCAGGTAACCCGAGTCGGCGGTACGCAGGGCGGTGTCCGCCAGACCCTTACGGGCACCGTGCGTGGAGATGAAGTACTCCAGAACGGTGAGGCCCTCACGGAAGGACGCCTTGATCGGACGCGGGATGGTCTCGTTCTTCGCGTTCGACACCAGACCACGCATACCGGCGATCTGTCGCATCTGCATCATGTTTCCTCGGGCACCCGAGTCAACCATCATGAAGATGGGGTTCGTCTTGGGGAAGTTCGCGTTCATCGCCTCGGCAACCTCGTTGGTCGCCTTGGTCCAGATCGCGATGAGCTCCTGCGTGCGCTCGTCCTTGGTGATCAGACCGCGCTCGTACTGCTTCTGGACCTTCTCGTCCAGCTCCTCGTAGCCCTTGACGATGGCCTTCTTGGCCTCGGGCACGACGACGTCGGAGATGGCCACGGTGACGCCCGAACGGGTCGCCCAGTGGAAGCCGGCCGCCTTCAGGTTGTCGAGCGTCGCCGCCACGATGACCTTGGGGTAGCGCTCCGCCAGGTCGTTGACGATCTCGGAGAGCTGCTTCTTGCCCACCGAGTAGTCGACGAACGGGTAGTCCTCGGGAAGCAGCTCGTTGAAGAGCGCGCGACCCAGGGTCGTCTTCAGACGGAAGCTGTCGCCCGGCTGGAACTCCTGCTCGCCCTCTTCGGCGATCGGGGCCACCCAGCCGCGCGGCGGGATGGTGCCCACCGGGAAGCGGATGTCCACGGCCGACTGGAGAGCCAGCTCGCCGTTGTCGAACGCCATGGTCGCCTCGGCGGTCGAGCCGAACGCGCGGCCCTCGCCCTTGACGTCACGGAGCTCGCCGTCGGTGGTGAGGAAGAACAGACCCAGCACCATGTCCTGGGTCGGCATGGTGACGGGACGACCGTCTGCCGGCTTCAGGATGTTGTTCGAGGACAGCATCAGGATGCGGGCCTCGGCCTGCGCCTCTGCCGAAAGCGGCAGGTGCACGGCCATCTGGTCACCGTCGAAGTCCGCGTTGAACGCGGTGCAGACGAGCGGGTGGATCTGGATGGCCTTGCCTTCGACCAGCTGGGGCTCGAAGGCCTGGATGCCGAGGCGGTGCAGCGTGGGCGCACGGTTCAGCAGAACCGGGTGCTCGGCGATGACCTCTTCGAGCACGTCGTAGACGACCGTGCGGCCGCGCTCGACCATGCGCTTCGCCGACTTGATGTTCTGCGCGTGGTTCAGGTCGACCAGGCGCTTCATCACGAACGGCTTGAAGAGCTCCAGCGCCATGGCCTTGGGCAGACCACACTGGTGCAGCTTCAGCTGGGGACCGACGACGATCACGGAACGCGCGGAGTAGTCCACGCGCTTGCCGAGGAGGTTCTGACGGAATCGACCCTGCTTGCCCTTGAGCATGTCGCTCAGGGACTTCAGCGGGCGGTTACCGGGACCGGTGACCGGACGACCACGACGACCGTTGTCGAAGAGGGCGTCGACGGCCTCCTGAAGCATGCGCTTCTCGTTGTTCACGATGATCTCGGGGGCACCGAGGTCGAGGAGGCGCTTCAGACGGTTGTTGCGGTTGATCACGCGGCGGTACAGGTCGTTCAGGTCGGAGGTCGCGAAGCGGCCACCGTCCAGCTGCACCATCGGACGCAGGTCCGGCGGGATCACCGGCACGCAGTCCAGAACCATGCCCTTGGGCTTGTTGCTGGTCTGCAGGAACGCGGAGACGACCTTGAGGCGCTTGAGCGCACGGGTCTTCTTCTGGCCCTTGCCGGTACGGATGATCTCGCGGAGGCGCTCGGCCTCTTCGTCGAGGTCGAAGGACTCCAGACGCTTCTGGAGCGCCGCGGCGCCCATGCAGCCGTCGAAGTACGTACCGAAGCGGTCGCGCAGCTCGCGGTAGAGCAGCTCGTCGCCCTCGAGGTCCTGGACCTTGAGGTTCTTGAAGCGGGCCCACACCTCGTCGAGGCGGTCGATCTCGCGCTGGGCGCGGTCACGGAGCTGCTTCATCTCGCGCTCGGCACCTTCGCGCACCTTGCGGCGTACGTCGGCCTTGGCGCCCTCGGCCTCGAGCTCGGCCAGGTCGGTCTCGAGCTTCTTGGCACGGCCTTCGAGGTCCGAGTCGCGTCGGTTCTCGATCTGCTGGCGCTCGACGGAGACGTGCGCCTCCAGGGACGGGAGGTCGCGGGTGCGGCGCTCGTCGTCCACGAACGTGATCATGTACGCGGCGAAGTAGATGACCTTTTCGAGGTCCTTCGGCGCGAGGTCCAGCAGGTATCCGAGGCGCGACGGGACGCCCTTGAAGTACCAGATGTGGGTGACGGGAGCGGCAAGCTCGATGTGGCCCATCCGCTCGCGACGCACCTTGGCGCGCGTGACTTCGACGCCACAACGCTCACAGATGATGCCCTTGAAGCGGACACGCTTGTACTTACCGCAGTAGCACTCCCAGTCCCGGGTCGGACCGAAGATCTTCTCGCAGAAGAGTCCGTCCTTCTCGGGCTTGAGGGTGCGGTAGTTGATGGTCTCCGGCTTCTTGACCTCGCCGTGGGACCAGGTTCGGATGTCGTCCGCGGTGGCAAGGCCGATCCGCAGCTCGTCGAAGAAGTTGACGTCGAGCACTGTGCGTCAATCCCTCTTTCGGGGTCGAGTCTCAATCATGGTCTGAACGGTCCCGGGGATGACGGGGGGCTCTTGAGCGAGCCCCCCGTCAGGCCCGTCAGACCTCTTCGACGCTGCTCGGCTCACGCCGGGACAGGTCGATACCGAGCTCCTCCGCCGCGCGGAAGACGTCCTCGTCGGTGTCGCGCATCTCGATGGACATGCCGTCCGAGGACAGCACCTCCACGTTGAGGCAGAGCGACTGCATTTCCTTGATGAGCACCTTGAAGGACTCGGGAATGCCCGGCTCGGGGATGTTCTCGCCCTTGACGATGGCCTCGTAGACCTTCACGCGGCCGGTCACGTCATCGGACTTGATGGTCAGGAGCTCCTGGAGGGCGTAAGCGGCGCCATAAGCCTCAAGCGCCCACACCTCCATCTCACCGAAGCGCTGGCCACCGAACTGCGCCTTACCACCCAGCGGCTGCTGCGTGATCATCGAGTACGGACCGGTCGACCGAGCGTGGAGCTTGTCATCGACCAGGTGGTGGAGCTTCAGGATGTACATGTAGCCGACCGAGACCGGCTCCGGGAACGGCTCGCCGGAGCGGCCGTCGAACAGACGCGCCTTGCCGGACGGGAGGACCAGGCGGTCGCCGTCGCGGTTCGGGATGGTGTGCTCGAAGAGGCCGGAGATCTCGTCCTCGCGGGCACCGTCGAACACCGGGGTGGCGACGTTGGTACCGGGCTCGACGCGGTCGGCGCCGATGACCTTCAGTCGCTCGGCCCACTCCTCCGCGAGGCCGGAGACGTCCCAGCCGCGGCTGGCGAGCCAGCCGAGGTGGATCTCCAGGACCTGTCCCGGGTTCATTCGGGACGGGACACCCAGCGGGTTCAGGATGATGTCGACCGGCGTGCCGTCCTCAAGGAAGGGCATGTCCTCGATCGGAAGGATCTTGGAGATGACACCCTTGTTGCCGTGGCGGCCGGCGAGCTTGTCACCGTCGGTGATCTTGCGCTTCTGGGCGACGTAGACGCGGACCAGCTGGTTCACGCCCGGGGGAAGCTCGTCGCCCTCCTCGCGGTCGAAGACGCGGACACCGATGACCTTGCCGATCTCACCGTGAGGAACCTTGAGCGAGGTGTCACGCACCTCGCGGGCCTTCTCACCGAAGATCGCGCGGAGCAGGCGCTCTTCCGGGGTCAGCTCGGTCTCGCCCTTGGGCGTGACCTTTCCGACCAGGATGTCGCCGGCGACGACGTCCGCACCGATGCGGATGATGCCGCGCTCGTCGAGGTCCGCCAGGACCTCCTCGGAGACGTTCGGGATGTCCCGGGTGATCTCCTCGGGGCCCAGCTTGGTGTCACGGGCGTCGACCTCGTGCTCCTCGATGTGAATCGAGGAGAGGACGTCGTCCTGTACGAGGCGCTGCGACAGGATGATCGCGTCCTCGTAGTTGTGACCTTCCCAGGGCATGAACGCCACGAGCAGGTTCTTGCCGAGGGCCATTTCGCCCTCTTCGGTCGCAGGACCGTCGGCGAGGACCTGGGACTCGATGATCCGGTCACCCTCGTTGACGATGACCTTCTGGTTGACCGAGGTGCCCTGGTTCGAGCGGGAGAACTTGGCGACGCGGTACGTGGTGTACGTGCCGTCGTCGTTGGCGACGGTGATGTAGTCGGCCGAGACCTCCTGGACGACACCGTCCTTCTCCGCACGGATCGAGTCACCGGCGTCGACCGCACAGCGGTACTCCATGCCGGTGCCGACGAGCGGCGCTTCCGCCTTGATGAGCGGAACGGCCTGGCGCATCATGTTCGCGCCCATGAGGGCACGGTTGGCGTCGTCGTGCTCCAGGAAGGGGATCATCGCGGTCGCGACGGACACCATCTGGCGCGGGGAGACGTCCATGTAGTCGACGTCGTCGCCGGCGATGTAGTCGATCTCGCCGCCACGACGACGAACCAGCACGCGGTTCTCGGTGAAGCGCATGTCGTCGGACAGGCCGGCGTTGGCCTGGGCGATGACGAAGCGGTCTTCCTCGTCGGCCGTCAGGTAGTCGACCTCGTCGGTGACGACACCCTCGATGACCTTGCGGTACGGGGTCTCGACGAAGCCGAACGCGTTGACGCGGCCGTAGGACGCGAGCGAGCCGATCAGACCGATGTTCGGGCCTTCAGGGGTCTCGATCGGACACATGCGGCCGTAGTGCGACGGGTGAACGTCTCGGACCTCGAAGCCGGCCCGCTCACGGGACAGACCACCCGGGCCAAGCGCCGACAGACGGCGCTTGTGGGTGAGACCCGACAGCGGGTTGTTCTGGTCCATGAACTGCGACAGCTGGCTGGTGCCGAAGAACTCCTTGATGGAGGCGACGACCGGCCGGATGTTGATCAGGGTCTGCGGCGTGATCGCCTCGACGTCCTGGGTCGTCATCCGCTCGCGGACGACGCGCTCCATACGAGCCAGACCCGTACGGACCTGGTTCTGGATGAGCTCGCCGACGTTGCGCAGACGACGGTTGCCGAAGTGGTCGATGTCGTCGGTCTCGACGACGATCGAACGACCCGACTCACCGACGGTCTCGGTCTCACCGGCGTGCAGCTTGACCAGGTACTTGATGGTCGCGATGACGTCGTCGGTGGTGAGCACGCCGGCGTCCAGCGGCTCATCGGCGCCGAGCTTCTTGTTCACCTTGTAGCGGCCGACCTTCGCGAGGTCGTAGCGCTTCGGGTTGAAGTAGAGGTTCTCGAGCAGCGTCTGAGCGGCTTCGCGGGTCGGCGGTTCGCCGGGACGCAGCTTGCGGTAGATGTCGAGCAGCGCGTCGTCCTGGCCCTGGGTGTGGTCCTTCTCCAGGGTGGCGCGCATGGACTCGTACTCGCCGAACTCCTCGAGGATCTGCTCGGTGGTCCAGCCGAGAGCCTTCAGGAGGACGGTGACGGACTGCTTGCGCTTGCGGTCGATGCGAACACCGACCATGTCGCGCTTGTCGATCTCCATCTCGAGCCAGGCACCCCGGGAAGGGATGATCTTGGCGGCGAAGATGTCCTTGTCGGACGTCTTGTCGATGGAGGAGTCGAAGTAGACACCGGGGGAACGGACGAGCTGCGACACGACGACACGCTCGGTGCCGTTGATGACGAAGGTGCCCTTGTTGGTCATGAGCGGGAAATCGCCCATGAAGACCGTCT
This sequence comes from Streptomyces sp. NBC_00086, assembly GCF_026343255.1. NCBI lineage: Bacteria > Bacillati > Actinomycetota > Actinomycetes > Kitasatosporales > Streptomycetaceae > Streptomyces > Streptomyces sp. NBC_00086. The sequence goes on from NZ_JAPELZ010000001.1 coordinate 3,271,556, forward strand.
GAGACTTGATCTCTCCGGTCTCGTTGTTCGTGAACTCGGCAGTGACGAAAAGCGGCGCCGCGTACGTGAAGTCGCGGTCCTTGCACTCGTCGACCGAGTTCTTCGCCGGCTCGAAACGGTGGTCGCGGAACGTCAGCGACATCGACCCGGAGAAGTCCTCGATCGGCGAGATCTCCTCGAAGATCTCTTCCAGACCGGACTTGGTGGGAACGTCCTGTCCGCTCTCAAGCGCCGACTCGACGCGAGACTTCCAGGCGGCGTTGCCGAGCAGCCAGTCAAAGCTCTCGGTCTGCAGCGCCAGGAGGTTCGGAACCTCGAGGGGCTCCTTGATCTTTGCAAAGGAGATGCGCAGCGGGGCGGTGCTGGCACCGTTGTTCGTATTGGTCGAGGCGTTGCGCGAGGCGGCCAAGAGGGGGTCCTTCCGAGGGCTCGGACTCACTACGCGCGTACCGGTCCCAGCTGACACAGAAGACAAGCGCCCCCCATCTGGTCAAAAGGACCAGCTCAGGGCCGTTCAATCAAGTGTGCTCATGCGTGGGCATGCCCCTGGCGACGGGCAGGGGGCAGCTAACAGGCAGCGCAAAGGGTCAGTGTAGCCACTAGGCTCACTGATGTCCAGACCAGGTTTCCGGAAACCGGCAACAGGCCTTCCCCATGTCGTTTCAACTGCGTCCAACGGTTCGGCTCTCGCATACAGAGCGCGTAACAGTACTGCCCTCTTCGTAGTCGATCCATGCCCGATGCGGGCCCGATCCATGCCTCGGATCTCGGATCGAGTCTGCCGATCTCGCGACGGATCTGAGAATTGCGCGCCGCGTCCCGTTCGTCAAGGCCCCCTGCTCCGAGCGGATCATCGAAGGACCCTGCCGCAGAGCAACGAAGATCACCCTACTCCCCAACGAGACGGGGGCAAATCAGGCACTCCGGGTACGCCAAAGGGCGACCACCCTTACGGGTGATCGCCCTTGGATGAGGCCTCAGAGAGGCCTCAGAGGTGTTACTTGACCTCGACGGTGGCGCCGGCGGCCTTGAGGGTCTCGGCAGCCTTGTCAGCGGCCTCCTTGGCGACCTTCTCGAGGACGGGCTTCGGAGCGCCGTCGACGAGGTCCTTGGCCTCCTTCAGGCCGAGGGAGGTCAGCTCGCGCACGACCTTGATGACCTGGATCTTCTTGTCGCCGGCACCGGTGAGGATGACGTCGAACTCGTCCTGCTCCTCGACGGCCTCGGGGGCGGCAGCGCCACCGGCCGGGGCAGCGGCGACGGCCGCGGCGGCGGTGACGTCGAACTTCTCCTCGAACGCCTTCACGAACTCGGAGAGCTCGATGAGGGTGAGCTCCTCGAACTGAGCGAGCAGGTCTTCCTGGCTGAGCTTCGCCATGATGGGCGATCCTTCCACTAAATCGGCAGGTGCCGGATGTATATAGAGGCGGGCGTAACGGCCCGCTTTGACCCACGCACTAGGCGGCGTGGATCAGTGCGCGAGCCGAATTACTCGGCACCGCCCTGCTCGGCGAGCTTGACGCGAAGCGCTTCCGCAGTGCGGACGAACTTCGACGGCAGCGCCTGGAAGAGCGAGGCAGCCTGAGACTGCTTGCCCTTGAACGCGCCGGCCAGCTTGCTGAGCAGAACCTCGCGGGACTCGAGGTCCGCAAGCTTCTTGATCTCATCGGCGGTGAGCGCCTTACCATCAAGGACACCCGCCTTGATGATGAGGTTCGGGTTTTCCTTGGCGAAGTCACGCAGGCTCTTCGCCGACTCCACCGGGTCACCGGTGATGAAGGCGACCGCGGTGGGACCAGCGAAGTGCTCGTCCAGCGCGGTGATCCCGGCCTGGTTGGCCGCAATCTTGGTCAGCGTGTTCTTCACCACGGCGTACTGGGCGTTCTCACCGAGAGAGCGACGCAGCGTCTTGAGCTGCGCGACGGTGAGACCCCGGTACTCGGTCAGCACGGCGGCGTTCGAGTCGCGGAACTGGTCCGTGAGCTCGGCTACCGCGGCAGCCTTGTTGGGCGTCGGCATAGTGCGTCGGCCTCCTTCCGGGTGATGAGGACCGCTCAGAAGGGGCATAAATACGAAACGCCCCGGCGCAGGCGCCAGGGCGTAGCTCAACCGGAACGAGTCCGGGAACTTTCCTTGAACACCTGCGCAGGACGTCCGCAGTTAGCGGATCCTTCGGCCACCGCACCCTTGCAGGCACGGCAACGACCAGCGGTCTTTGGCTTCTCCGGAAGAGTACGGGAACCACCCGACACGGAGCAAATCCGTCCACCGGGCCCCTTGCGGGCGGTCCCGCAAGGGGCCCGGCGGCTCATCCGCCGATGACGTCGTCGAAGTCCACGGTGTCCTCGGCCGGCGGCGCGGCGACGGCGGGAGTCGTGCCGAAGGCGGAGAACTTCGCCTTCGTCTGGAGCGGGCCCTCCGGGGCTCCCGTCTCCGTGGAGTCGACGCGGACGGGGTATCCGTCCTTGCCGATCCACAGGTCGATCCGGAGCTCCTTGATGCCCTTGAGCGCCTCGTGGAGGTACTGGCGGTTCTTCTCCTCCATGACCTTCGTGGCGTCGTCCGCCTTCAGCAGCTCCGTGTCCGTGAGGATCGCCTTGTAGTGCTCGGCCTCGATCCCGTCGACCTGCTCCGCGCCCACGTACCGGACGGTGTCCTGTCCGAGGAGCATCGCGAGGTACTCGGCGGGGTCCTCGCCCCGCCGCACGCCCGGCTTTCCGTCCTTGGCCAGGCTCATCTTCATCCAGGACTTGCCCTTCACGGGCTTGTCCAGCTTGCTCCAGATGACGTCGCCGATCATGATCGAGCGCTTGTCGCGCCCGTCGCTCTTCAGCACGATGTCGTGGCTGGACGGGTACCAGCCCTTGGAGCCGGAGTGGGCCGAGGTCTTCTGGGCCGGGTCGGTGGTCGTCAGCTCGACCTTGGCGGACTTGGCCGCCACCGTCTTGAGGTAGGCCGCCTTCACCGCCTCCGCGGGCGCGGGGGCCTTGGCCGCCTCGCTCTTCGAGGCGGCGCCCCCGTCCTTGCCCGCGGCGGGCTCGTCCGCGCCGCAGGCCGTGAGGCCGCCCGCGAGCAGTGCGGCGCCCGCAAGGGCGGCACCGGTTCGCGTCCAGACAGCCTTGTTCATTACGTGCTCCCCCATGAAAGAAAACCTTGTTCGTCGTGCGTGCCGGACCCGGGGGTCAGCTTTCGCCCGCGCCCTTCATCATCTCGGCGAGGTCGACGACCTGGTCGGCGGGCGGCGCGGCCACCTCGACCGGCTGGTTGTAGTCCAGGAACTTGATGGTCGTGTCCACCGGGCCCTTGGCCGCTTCACCGCGGGTACGGACCTGCTTGGTGTGGTCCGACTCGTCGATCCACATGTCCAGGGTCAGGCTCTTCACGCCCTGCGCCTCCAGATCCGTGACGGACTTCTCCTGGCGCTTCTTGGCCTCGGGGGTCGAGGAGGCCAGCGCGGCCCGCAGTTCGTCGAGGCTGACCGTGCCGCTGAGGTGCTTGGTCTTCACCCCGTCGATGGTCTCTTCGCCGACGAGCTTGAGGTCCTTGGCCTTGAGGAGCTCACCCGCCCGGTCACCGGGGTTCTCGCCGGTCTTGTTCGCCGTGCCGCCGGCGCTGTTCAGCTTCTCCGCCATGGCCGGGTCCAGGCTCTTCATGTCGAACTTGATCCACTTGCCCTCGGAGCCGATGAACATCACCTGGTCGAGGAGGCGGATCTCGGCCCCCTGGCCGCCCTCGCCCGAGGTGGTCATCTTCATCGACATCGCCACCGACGGCTTGAGCCGCATGGCGACGTCGCCGGAGAACTGCTCGCCCTCCGCGGTGCCCGTCATCGAGTAGCGCAGGGAGGTGATCTCCTCCGACTTCGCCTTGACCTTCTCCAGGTAGGCGGCCGGGGTCACCTCCACAGCGCCCTTCGCGGAGCTCTGGGAGGCCGCAGCCTTCCCCGTGCCGTCCTTCTGCCCGCTCTCGCACGCCGTGGCTCCACCCACGAGCAGTACGGCGGCCAGCGCGGCCCCAGCGGTCTTCTTACGGTTGCCGTTGCGGTACGCGAACAAGAGTCCCCACCCCAGATGTGATCGTTTGCAGTAATCCGACCCTACTGGGTGGTACGCCGATCACTTCGCGATTTTCGGCGCGCAACGCAGAACGGGCCCTTCTCCCCCGGGAAAGGGGGAGAAGGGCCCGTTCGGGCAACTCAGGCGGGCCGTCAGGCCCGGCTCAGTCAGACCGCGGCCGGGTCTTCCTCGACGAGGAGGTTCCGGGTGCGGTTCTGGTCCAGCAGGATGCCGGGGCCCATGGTGGTGCTGAGGGCAGCCTTCTTGATGTAGCGGCCCTTCGCGGCGGACGGCTTCAGACGAAGGATCTCGTCCAGGGCCGCGCCGTAGTTCTCGACCAGCTGCTCATCGGAGAAGGAAACCTTGCCGATGATGAAGTGCAGGTTCGAGTGCTTGTCGACGCGGAACTCGATCTTGCCACCCTTGATCTCGGTGACAGCCTTCGCGACGTCCATCGTGACGGTGCCGGTCTTCGGGTTCGGCATCAGGCCACGGGGACCGAGCACGCGGCCGAGGCGGCCGACCTTGCCCATGAGGTCCGGCGTGGCGACAACGGCGTCGAACTCGTTGAGGCGGTTGCCCTTGGCGATCTCGTTGATGAGCTCGTCGTCGCCGACAATGTCGGCGCCGGCGGCTTCCGCGGCCGCAGCACGGTCACCGGTCGCGAAGACCAGGACCCGGGCGGTCTTGCCGGTGCCGTGCGGGAGGTTCACGGTGCCGCGGACCATCTGGTCGGCCTTGCGCGGGTCTACACCCAGGCGGAAGGCGACCTCGACGGTGCCGTCGAACTTCGTGGCGGAGGTCTCCTTGGCGAGACGGACGGCCTCGAGCGGGGCGTACAGCTTCTCCCGGTCGACCTTGGCGTCCGCAGCGCGGAGAGTCTTGCTGCGCTTCACTTCTGCTCCTGTGTTGTGATCAGGCATGGAGTCGTGGTGCGGACCAGCGCTTGGCCCTACCACTGTGGTGCTGGGGGGAGGCTGAATCAGCCTTCGACCGTGACGCCCATCGAACGCGCGGTGCCGGCGATGATCTTCATCGCGGCGTCGACGTCGTTGGCGTTCAGGTCGGGCATCTTCAGCTCGGCGATCTCGCGGACCTGGGCGCCGGAAAGCTTGGCGACCTTGGTCTTGTGCGGCTCGCCGGAGCCCTTCTCGATGCCTGCGGCCTTCAGGATGAGGCGCGCGGCCGGCGGCGTCTTGGTGATGAAGGTGAAGGAGCGGTCGTCGTAGACCGTGATCTCCACCGGCACGACCATGCCACGCTGCGACTCGGTCGCGGCGTTGTAGGCCTTGCAGAACTCCATGATGTTGACGCCGTGCTGACCGAGCGCGGGGCCGACCGGCGGAGCCGGGTTGGCCGCACCGGCCTTGATCTGGAGCTTGATAAGCCCCGTGATCTTCTTCTTCTTGGGAGGCATTGCTCTCTCCGGGTCCTAGTGAGAGTTTTCGCCGCCAATCCGGTCATCCGGATGGAGGCATACCGCACCACGATAACGGGTATCGGTGCGAGGCTGAAAACCGAGCAGGTCAGACCGCCCGCAAGGGGGCAATCTGACCTGTCCGGAAGCGTGTGCCAGAAGGCTGTGGATCAGTTCTTCTGGATCTGGTCGAAGCTGAGCTCGACCGGGGTCTCGCGGCCGAAGATCTCGACGAGACCCTTGACCTTCTTCGAGTCCGGGTTGATCTCGTTGATGGTCGCCTGCAGCGTCGCGAACGGGCCGTCGGTGACGGTGACCGAGTCGCCGACCTCGAAGTCCAGGACCTCGATGGCGCGCTTGACGGCGGGCGCCGGCAGACCGGCCTCTTCCGCTGCCAGCTTGGCGGCCTTCTCCTGCAGCTCCGGGGCGAGCATCTTGACGATCTCGTCCAGGGTCAGCGGGTACGGGTCGTACGCGTTGCCCACGAAGCCGGTGACACCAGGGGTGTTGCGGACGACGCCCCAGGACTCGTTCGTCAGATCCATGCGGACGAGAACGTAACCGGGCAGCTTGTTCTGCCGGACGTTCTTGCGCTCGCCGTTCTTGATCTGGACGATCTCTTCCTCGGGCACCTCGGCCTGGTAGATGAAGTCCTCGACGTTGAGCGAGACGGCGCGCTGCTCCAGGTTGGCCTTCACGCGCTTCTCGTAGCCGGCGTACGTGTGGATGACGTACCACTCGCCGGGCAGGAGGCGCAGTTCTTCGCGCAGGGCCTGGATGGGGTCGACGGGCTCGGCGGGCTCGACCTCGGCGGCCTCTTCGGCCTCCGCGTCGTCGGCCTCGGCCTCGACGGCGTCGTCCTCGTCGGCGTCCTCGGAGTCGTCGGCCTCTTCGGCGTCGTCCTCGTCGGAGTCGTCAGCGCCCTCGAAGTCAGCCTCGGCGTCGACCTCTTCCTCGACGTGCAGCGCGGCCTCTTCGGCGGCGACACCCGCCTCGGCGTCGGCGAGCTCGGCCTCGTCAGGGTCCACAGCGTCTGCAGCCTCGACGATGTCGAGCTCGTCCTCGACGGACTCGACGGAGTCGGGGCTCACGTTCAGGTTCGGGTCAGACACGGTGGCTGCTTCTTCCTGGATACAAAAGGTGGTCGAACATGCGAAAACGGGCGGCACCCATCAAGGCGCCGCCCTCCGCGGGGATCAGCCGAAGACGAACTTGATGGCTTCCTGGAACCCATAGTCAATCACGGTCACCAGACCGATCATGATGACGACGAAGACAATCACCACAGAGGTGTACGTCGTCAGCTGGTTGCGAGTGGGCCAAACAACCTTGCGGAGTTCCGCGACGATCTGGCGGTAGAACAGCGCGAGACGACCCAGAGGGCCCTTCTTGCCGCGCTTGCCGCCCTTGCGGGCCTTCTTCTCGCGAGTGTCATCCTCGGCGTCAGGCATGTCGATGGAGCCCAGGGCGTCCGTCACGTCTCTCACCTGAATCCGGGTCGTGGCCGTAGCCGCGCCCGGTTGCGCCGCACGGCACTGCATCTAAGTACGTACCTGCGCACACACTTCCGAGAAGGAGTGTGGAGCAGGGCCGGAGGGACTCGAACCCCCAACCGCTGGTTTTGGAGACCAGTGCTCTACCAATTGAGCTACGACCCTTTGCGTCCCTCAACCTACCGCATCCAGGCGAGTGCACGGTGTGCTCACGCTCTGCAGCAGTCGACGAGGGCCAACGACGGTTGAGTGTACGTGGTCCGGGCCCTGACGTCGAACAGCACCGTCCGGAGAGCGTCCGTCCGGTAACTGAAACGGAGTGCGGCGCTCGTTTCGCGTCTGGGACGATTGGCCGCATGACCTCTGAAACGCCTTCCGCCGAGCGCCGCGTATCCGCCCGTATCGGTGCCATCTCCGAGTCCGCCACCCTCGCCGTCGACGCCAAGGCCAAGGCCCTCAAGGCCGCCGGGCGTCCGGTGATCGGTTTCGGAGCGGGTGAGCCCGACTTCCCGACCCCGGACTACATCGTCGACGCCGCGGTCGAGGCCTGCCGCAACCCCAAGTACCACCGCTACACCCCGGCCGGCGGTCTGCCCGAGCTGAAGGCCGCCATCGCCGCCAAGACGCTGCGCGACTCCGGCTACGAGGTCGACGCCTCCCAGGTCCTGGTGACCAACGGCGGCAAGCAGGCGATCTACGAGGCGTTCGCGGCCATCCTGGACCCGGGTGACGAGGTCATCGTCCCGGCCCCGTACTGGACCACGTACCCGGAGTCGATCCGTCTCGCCGGCGGTGTCCCGGTCGAGGTCGTCGCCGACGAGACCACCGGTTACCGGGTCTCCGTCGAGCAGCTCGAAGCGGCGCGCACCGAGCGCACGAAGGTCGTCCTCTTCGTCTCCCCGTCGAACCCGACCGGCGCCGTCTACACCGAGGCCGACGCCGAGGCGATCGGCCGCTGGGCCGTCGAGAAGGGCCTGTGGGTCCTGACCGACGAGATCTACGAGCACCTGGTCTACGGCGACGCGAAGTTCGTCTCCCTCCCGGCGATCGTTCCCGAGCTGGCCGACAAGTGCATCATCGTCAACGGCGTCGCCAAGACGTACGCCATGACGGGCTGGCGCGTGGGCTGGGTCATCGGCCCGAAGGACGTGGTCAAGGCCGCGACCAACCTCCAGTCGCACGCCACCTCCAACGTCTCCAACGTGGCCCAGGTCGCGGCGCTGGCCGCCGTCTCCGGCAACCTGGACGCCGTCCACGAAATGCGGACGGCCTTCGACCGCCGCCGTCAGACGATGGTGCGGATGCTGAACGAGATCGACGGCGTCTTCTGCCCGACCCCCGAGGGTGCGTTCTACGTCTACCCCGCGGTCAAGGACGTCCTCGGCAAGGAGATCCGCGGCAAGCGCCCGCAGACCTCCGTCGAGCTCGCCGCGCTGATCCTGGACGAGGCCGAGGTCGCGGTCGTCCCGGGCGAGGCCTTCGGCACCCCCGGCTACCTCCGCCTCTCCTACGCCCTGGGCGACGAGGACCTGGTCGAGGGCGTCTCCCGCATCCAGAAGCTCCTCGCGGAGGCGAAGGCCTAGGCCTGGCGCGCCCCGCAGCCACGCCTGAGCGGCGGTTCCCTCTCCGGGGAGCCGCCGCTCAGGCGTTCCCGGGAGCGCTGCCGCTCCACCCCGGTCCGCTGCGCGGGGCCTTCCGGGCGGCGCCCGGAAGGCCCCGCGCAGCGGCCCCCGATCCCCGCTCATGCGTTCGCGCAAGCCCCCGATCGGTAAAACCCCCTCCCGCCGGGGGCGGCAGTGCGGCAGGATCAACAAATGGAGCACGCACGCGATCTCACGCTTCTGCCGAAGGCCCACCTCCACCTGCACTTCACCGGCTCGATGCGACCGTCGACCCTGCTGGAGCTCGCCGACAAGTACGGCGTCCGGCTCCCGGACGCCCTGACCTCCGCCGAGCCACCCAAGCTCCGCGCCACCGACGAACGCGGCTGGTTCCGCTTCCAGCGGCTCTACGACGCCGCCCGCTCCTGCCTGCGCGAGCCCGACGACATCCGCCGCCTGGTCCGCGAGGCCGCGGAGGAGGACGTACGGGACGGCAGCGGCTGGCTGGAGATCCAGGTGGATCCCACCTCCTACGCCCCCCTCCTCGGCGGGATGATCCCGGCCGTCGAGATCATCCTCGACGCCGTGGACGCCGCCTCCCGCGAGACCGGCCTCGGCATGCGCGTCGTCATCGCCGCCAACCGCATGAAGCACCCCCTCGACGCCCGCACCCTGGCCCGGCTCGCCGTCCGCTACGCCGACCGCGGCATCGTCGGGTTCGGGCTCTCCAACGACGAGCGCCGCGGCATGGCCCGCGACTTCGACCGGGCCTTCGCCATCGCCCGCGAGGGCGGACTGCTCGCGGCCCCGCACGGCGGCGAGCTCACCGGCCCGTCCTCCGTCCGCGACTGCCTCGACGATCTGCACGCCGCCCGCATCGGGCACGGCGTACGGGCCGCCGAGGATCCGCGCCTGCTCAAGCGGCTCGCCGACCGGCAGATCACCTGTGAGGTCTGTCCGGCGTCCAACGTCGCCCTCGGGGTGTACGAGCGCCACGAGGACGTCCCGCTGCGCACCCTCTTCGAGGCCGGGGTCCCGATGGCCCTGGGGGCGGACGATCCGCTGCTCTTCGGGTCCCGGCTCGCGGCCCAGTACGAGATCGCCCGCCAGTACCACGCCTTCACGGACACGGAGCTCGCCGAGCTGGCCCGCCAGTCGGTGCGCGGCAGCGCGGCGCCCGCCGGCGTACAGGAGAAGCTGCTGGCCGGGATCGACCACTGGATCACCTCGTAGGGGCGGCCCGCGTCAGCGCGTGAGCCGCAGGTCGCCCTCGTGGCAGTCGGCGCGCACCCGCGCGCCGTCCGGGAAGCCGATCTCCAGGTGGGTGCGCCCCTGTGCGGGCAGCGCGAACTCGGCGACCGATTCCACGGTCTCGCCGAGGTGGCGCAGGAAGGGGTGGTCTCCGAGGTCCTCGCCGACCTCGATGCGGCCCCACTCCCCCATGTCGTAGGGCTCGTGCGGGGCCTCGGATTCCACGATGAGGCAGGCGTCGGACCCGGTGGTGATCCGGGTGGACTCCCCGTCGCTGTCGAAGAGCCAGACGTCGAGGGGAGCCTCGGAGCGTTCGCCGTCGCTGATGTGCCAGGACGCGACGACCTTGTCGATCGTGCGTCCCACCAGCCGGGTGGGGTCCGTACCGGCCCCGTGCAGGGGACAGAGCATGGGCGGGCCGGGACTCCTCAGATGCTGACGCCGACCGTCACCGGCTCGTTGACCAGAGTGACGCCGAAGGCCGCGTGGACGCCCGCGACGACCTCGCGGGCCAGGTCGAGGAGGTCTTCGGTGGTGGCCTCGCCGCGGTTGGTGAGGGCGAGGGTGTGCTTGGTGGAGATGCGGGCGGGGCCCTCGCCGTAGCCCTTGGTGAAGCCGGCCTTGTCGATCAGCCAGGCCGCGCTGGTCTTCGTACGGCCCTCTCCGGCCGGGTACGCGGGCGGGGCGGTCTCGGGGCCGAGCCGCTCCTGGGCGCGGGCGAGGAAGGCGGCGTACGCCTCGTCGCCGAGGATCGGGTTGTGGAAGAAGGAGCCGGCCGACCAGGTGTCGTGGTCGGCGGGGTCGAGGACCATGCCCTTGCCGGCGCGCAGCCGCAGGACGGTCTCGCGCGCCTGCGCCGCGGGCACCCGGTCGCCGGCCTCGACGCCGAGGGCGCGGGCCGTCTCGGGGTACTTGACCGGCGCGGACAGGCCGCCCGCGTCCTCCAGTGCGAAGCGGACGCGCAGGACGACGTACCGGTCGGGCCGGTGCTTGAAGAGGCTGTCGCGGTACGAGAACGCGCAGTCGGCGGCCGAGAGCGTGACCGTTTCTCCGCGCGTGCGGTCGTAGGCGACGACCTCGGTGATCGTGTCGCAGACCTCCTGGCCGTACGCCCCGACGTTCTGGATCGGGGTGGCGCCGGCCGAGCCGGGGATCCCGGCGAGGCATTCGATGCCCGCGAGCCCGGCGTCGACGACGCGGGCGACGGCCTCGCTCCAGTTCTCGCCGGCGGCGAGCTCCAGCCGGGTCCCGTCGAGCGCGAACCCGGTGGTCGCGATCCGCAGGGCGGTGCCGTCGAAACCCTGGTCGCCGATGACCAGGTTGCTGCCGCCGCCGATGACCAGGAGCGGGGTGCCGCTCTCGTCCGCGGCGCGCACGGTGGCGACGACCTCGGCGTCGGTGGTCGCGGTGACCAGCCGGGCGGCGGGGCCGCCGAGCCGGAAGGTGGTCAGCGGGGCGAGGGGGGCGTCGTGGAGTTCCTGCACGTGGACAAGAGTACGGTCCGCGTCCCCCCGAGCGGGCGGGGCCACGGACCGTGCGCGTACCGCAGGGCCGTACGGGGGCCGGGCGGCCCGCCTCAGCCGCGCTCCGGCTCCTGCTCCGGCTCCTTCGTCTTCACTGCTTCCGTGCTTGCTCGGCGAGGCGGCGCTCCGCCTCGGCCCAGCCGATGGGGAGCTCGCCCGCCGGGACGGTCCAGAAGACGAACCCGGCCTCCTTCGTATAGGCGGCGGCCGCCCGGGAGCTGGACCGGTGCGGTTCGCTGCCCGCGAAGCGGTAGAGCGCGTCCCGGTCCTCCCAGGCGGACAGGGTCAGGAAGGTGCGGCGCAGGACCCGGGCCCGCAGGGCGACCCCGTGGGCTCCGGGGGCCTTGCGCATCTGGAGGACGATGCCGGGCGACTTGAGGAAGAACCTCAGTGCTCCGGTCAGGCTCGTCGTCTCGAAGCGGGAGGCCATGACGTAGACCTCGGCGCCGGCGGCGGGCCGGGTGGGCGTGGACCAGGGGATGTCGGGCATGACGGGCCCTTCCTCTCGCGGACGTGTCGTACGGACCTTCGTGCGCGTCGGCGGCTGCGGTCCCCCCGCCGGCCGCCGCGCGGGCACCGGCCGGCGAGCGGGACCCGCTCAGACGGCCACCTTCTCGGGAGCGCGCCCGCCGGCCGGGGCCGCACCCCGGTCGTCCGCCGGCAGGTCCTCAGTCGGCAGGTCCTCCATCGACAGGGCGGCCCGGGCCTTTTCCTCGGCCCGGCCGGGGAGCAGGAGCGCCAGGACGGCCGCCACGGCGACGGCCGCGCCGCCGATCCAGAGGGCGGGGACGGTGCCGTCGGTGAAGGACTGCCCGGACTGGTAGCCGCCCTGGGCGGAGAAGACGGAGGCGAGGACGGCGACGCCGAGGGCTCCGCCGACTTCGCGCAGGGCGCTGTTGGCGCCGGCGGCCTTGCCCTGGTCGGCTCGGGCGACGGTGGACATGAGGGCGTTGGAGGCGGGGGCGAAGAACAGGCCCATGCCGATGCCGCTGATGATCAGCGCCGGGAGCTGGGCGGCGTAGGAGACTTCGGTGCCCAGGATCACGGCGAACCAGCCGAGACCGATGGCCTGGAGCGCCAGCCCGGCGACCACGACGGGCCGGCTGCCGATGCGGTCGGAGAGGATCCCGGAGATCGGGGCGGCGATCATGGGCATGGCGGTCCAGGGGAGCATCCGCAGCCCGGCTTCGGTGGGCGAGTAGCCGAGGACGCCCTGGAGGAACTGGCTCAGCAGGAAGATCGAGCCGAACATCCCGACGAACATCAGCAGGCTCGCCATGTTGATGCCGAAGAAGCCCCGGTCGCGGAAGAGCCGCATGGGCAGCACCGGGTTGGCGCTGCGGAAGCCGTGGACGACGAACGCGCCCACGAGCGCGGCCCCCACCAGCAGCGGGGTGAGCACGGAGGGGCTGGTCCAGCCGTCCGCGTTGGCGTTGACCAGCCCGTAGACGATGCCGAAGAGCCCGCCGCTGATGAGCAGGGTGCCCGGGACGTCGAGTTTGGCCTGCGGGGCGGTGGACTCGCCGAGCCGCATCCGGGAGAGCGGAATGAGCGCCAGTCCGACCGGGACGTTCAGCCAGAAGATCCACTGCCAGGAGATGTGCTCGGTGAGGCTGCCGCCGATGAGCGGCCCGCTCGCCACGGCGAGGCCGGTGAGGGCGCCGTAGATGCCGAGGGCCATTCCGCGCCGGGCGGCGGGGACGGCGACGGTCAGCAGCGTGAGCGAGAGCGGCATCATGATCGCCGCGCCGACTCCCTGGACGGCCCGGGCGGCGATGAGCTCGTTGATACCGGGCGACAGGGCCGCGGCGGCGGACGCGGCGGTGAACACGGCCGTGCCGGCGATGAAGAGCCGCCGGCGGCCGAACCGGTCACCGAGGGCCGCGCCGAACATGAGCAGGACGGCGAAGGTGAGCGTGTACGCGTTCACCGTCCACTCCAGGTCCTCCAGCTTCCCGCCGAGGTCCTCGCGGATGGACGGGAGCGCGGTGGTGACGACGAGGTTGTCGAGCGCGGCCATGAAGCTGGCGGCCCCGGTGATGACGAGGGCCCAGACCGCGGGCGCACGAAGCTTGGTGTCTTGCACGTTTCCCCCAAAACTAGTTATTGATCACTAACTTCAACGGACAGAACCGAGCCCCGCGCGCGGCCGGCGAACAGACGGCGCCGAGGAGGAGCGAGGCGGACTGGGCAGAGGGGCCGCCGGAGAGGGCTGGACGGGAGGGACGTACTCGCCCCTACTCGGGCCGGACGCCCGGGTAACAGCCGTCCCAGACCCGGTGCCCGGGCGGGAACCCCATGGCGGACAGGGTGTTGATCAGCATTCCGTACGCGAGGAAGCTGGTCGTCTCCTTCACGTCCGCCCCCAGCGGCACGTGCAGGGTGTCCCACAACTCCATCCAGGCGGCCCGCACCATCTCGCCGAACTCGGGCTCCCCGGCAGCCTCGGCGGCGGCGACGGTCACGTACGTCTGGAGCTGCATCTGCAGCTTCTCGGGCTGCTCGGCGATCAGCTTCATGTAGGCCACGCTCATCGCCTCGACCGCATCCTCGCCGTGGAGACCCTTGGCGGCTTCCTCGAAGACGCGCCGGATGTCCTCCATGCAGCGGGCGGCGGCGGCCAGGAAGATGGCCTGCTTGTTCGGGAAGAGCCGGAACAGGTACGGCTGAGACACCCCGACGCGCTTGGCGATCGCCTCGGTGGAGGTCCCGTAGTACCCGCCCCGCGCGAACTCGCCCATCGCCGCCAGGATGACGCTCTCGCGTCGCTCTTCCGCACTCATCCTTGCCATGCTTCGAAGTTAGTGCTCAATCACTAACTTGGCAAGCCGTATCGGCGGGTGAGCACCAAAAAGGCCCTGACCTGCGAGTTCCCTCGCCGGCCAGAGCCTTGTCGGTAACACCTGAAGCAAATGGGGCCCGAGGGGCCTCCAGGAGGCCACCGGGAGGCGCACAGGGGTCCCAGGAGGCCCACAGGGGCAGGCCTCAGGGGGCTGCCTACGCGAGAGCAACCACCGCGCGCGACATCCCCAGCACCTTCTGCCCGGCGCTCATGGCCGTCAGGTCGACCCGCACCCGCTTGTCGTCCAGCTTCACCGCGACCTTGGCCGTGACCTCGATCAGCGCGCCCTGCCCGTCGTTCGGAACGACGACCGGCTTCGTGAACCGCACCCCGTACTCCACGACCGCACCCGGGTCGCCCACCCAGTCGGTCACGACGCGGATCGCCTCGGCCATGGTGAACATGCCGTGGGCGATCACGTCGGGCAGTCCGACCTCGGTGGCGAACTTCTCGTTCCAGTGGATCGGGTTGAAGTCACCCGACGCACCCGCGTACCGCACCAGCGTCGCCCGCGTGACGGGGAAGGACGCCGCCGGCAGCTCGGTGCCGACCTCGACGTCGTCGTACTGGATCTGGGCAGCCATCTCAGGCCTCCTCGGGAGCGGAACCGGCGGCGGCGGGAGCGGCGGCGGGCTCGGGCGCCCGGGAGACGAGCTTCGTCCAGGCCGTCACCACGTGCTCGCCGGACTCGTCGTGGACCTCACCGCGGATGTCGATGACGTCGTTGCCCGCGAGCGACTTGATGGCCTCGATGGTCGAGGTCACCGTCAGCCGGTCGCCCGCCCGCACGGGGCGGGTGTACGCGAACTTCTGGTCGCCGTGCACGACGCGGCTGTAGTCCAGGCCCAGCTGCGGGTCGTCGACGACCTGGCTGGCCGCGGCGAACGTGATGGCAAACACAAAGGTCGGCGGGGCGATCACGTCCTGGTGACCGAACGCCTTGGCTGCCTCGGGATCCGTGTACACCGGATTGGCGTCACCCACGGCGACCGCGAATTCGCGGATCTTCTCCCGGCCGACCTCGTACGGATCGGTGGGCGGGTAGCTCCGCCCCACGAAGGACTGGTCGAGCGCCATGACTCCCTACCTCCTTGTTGAAACGATCTGTCGAAACGACATAAGGCCGCCCCCCAAATGAAGGGGGCGACCTCATGACTGTGCCTGTTGAACGAGACTTCGCTAAGTGCTAGCGGGTCTCGCGGTGCGCGGTGTGCGAGTTGCAACGCGGGCAGTGCTTCTTCATCTCAAGACGGTCCGGGTTGTTACGCCGGTTCTTCTTGGTGATGTAGTTCCGCTCCTTGCACTCCACGCAGGCCAGCGTGATCTTCGGGCGGACGTCGGTGGCAGCCACGTGAGTGCTCCTTGACGGACATTAGGGACGGATGAACGCATAAAAGAGTAGCCGATCGGGAGACCGACCCCGCAATCGGCTACTGTGTGTAGCGGCGACCGGACTTGAACCGGTGACACAGCGATTATGAGCCGCTTGCTCTACCGACTGAGCTACGCCGCTTTGATGAGATCCGCTCCCCACCCGAGGGTGGGGAACCTCTCTCACCAGAGCCCCAATGCGGAATCGAACCGCAGACCTTCTCCTTACCATGGAGACGCTCTACCGACTGAGCTATTGGGGCGAGCGAGGAAGACATTACACGGTCGCCCGCCGATCGCCCAAATCCTTTGCGGGGCCTGGCCTCCGAGCCCCATCGCGGCCTTTCTTGATCCGCGCGAAACGCGTCTCCGGAGCCCCTCCGGGCGCCTTTCGCCCCGAAAGGTGTCGGGCATCACACCCGCGACCACCCGAGTTCCACTCTGAGTAACCAAGAACCCCGGCCGAATCCCCGCCGAACCCTCGGCGGAGCCCTCCGTCGCCGAAACCACCCCGAGCGCGCCTCTTCCCAGCACCTCCGAGCCGTCGCTACGGCGGCCCGGGGCGGACTGCGGACTGCGGACGCGGGGTCGGCCCGGATCCGAACAGGAACCGGGGCACGGAGGCGGCGGGCACCTGCGGACCGCACGGGGCTCGCGGGGCTGCGGGGCTGCGGGGCTGCGGGGCTCGCGGGGCTCCCGGGGGCGGGGGCGCCCTCGCCAGGGCGGTCCAGCCAGACGCACCGGTACGACTATTGCCCTCTTCCGCGAAGCGAGCACCCCTGCCCCCTAGGCTCTGAGCACGCTGCGTGATCTTGGGCCGCGGGCCGCGGCCACGGCCCCAGGAACCGCCCGAGCCACCGCAGGAGCGCGATGTCCGACAGCCCGCCGCAGCAGCCGTCCCACTCCCCGCGCAACCGCCCCGGCAGCGGCCAGGGGCAGGGCCAAGGCCAAGGTCAGGGGCAGGGCCCCGAAGGCACCCAGGGCAGCCAGGGCCCGGCGGCCCCCGAGTCCACCACCCTGCTCCTCACCGGCGCCCGCCTCACCGACGGCCGCACCGTCGACGTCCGCCTCGGCGGCGGCCGGATCCAGGCCGTCGGGACGGCCGGCAGCCTGCCCGCCGCCGCGGGCGCCCGCGTCGACCTCACCGGCTACCTGCTGCTCCCCGCGCCCGCCGAGCCCCATTCCCACGGGGACACCGCCCTGACCGCGGACAGCGAGGGGCCCGTCTCCTACTCCCCCGACGAGGTGCAGCGCCGCGCCACCGAGGCCGCCCTCCTCCAGCTCGGGCACGGCGCCACGGCCGTCCGGTCCCACGTGCGCATCGGCGACGTGCACGGCCTCGGCCCCCTGGAGGCCGTGCTCCAGGCCCGCCGCTCCCTGCGCGGGCTCACCGATCTCACCACCGTCGCCGTGCCCCGGCTGCTGACCGGGGTGGCCGGGGCCGACGGGCTCGCCATGCTGCGGGACGCCGTGAAGATGGGTGCCTCCGTCATCGGCGGCTGCCCCGACCTCGACCCCGACCCCACCGGCTTCCTCGAAGCCGTACTGGAACTCGCCTCCGAGCACGGCTGCCCCGTCGACCTGCACACCGACGGGGACGACCCGGCCCGCCTGTCCCGGCTCGCGGCCATGGCCGGCGGGCTGCGGCCGGGGGTCTCCATCGGGCCCTGCGGCGGTCTGTCCCGGCTCCCGCTGGACGTGGCGACCCGGGCCGCCGACCAACTGGCGGCCGCCGGCGTGGGAGTGACCTGCCTCCCCCAGGGCGACTGCGCGGCCCTGGAGCGGCGGGGACTGCGCACCGCCCCCGTACGGCTGCTGCGCGCCGCCGGGGTCCGTGTGGCGGCCGGGAGCGGTGCCCTGCGCGACGCGGGCAACCCGGTCGGGCGCGGGGACCCGCTCGAAGCCGCGTACCTCCTGGCCTCCCAGGGCGGGCTCCGCGCCACCGAGGCCTACCACTCGGTCGGCGGCGCCGCCCGCGAGGCGATGGGCCTGCCGGAGGTGCGGGTGGAGGCCGGCTTCCCGGCGGAGCTGCTCGCCGTGCGCGGGGACCGGATCGCGAGCGTGCTGTCCCTCGCGTACAGCCGGATCGTCATCCACCGCGGGCGGGTGGTAGCCCGGACGAGTGCCGTACGGGAGTACTGCGACTCCGCCGTCGCGGTGGCCCTGGACCTGCCCCGGCAGGGCCGTATGGAGCCCGGTCCCTGAGGGTTCACCGCATGTTCCCGGGCGCGGGCGCCCGGCTCGTCGTACGGTCGTGGCATGCGCATCGTCATCGCGGGTGGACACGGTCAGATCGCGCTGCGGCTGGAGCGCCTGCTCGCCGCGCGCGGGTACGAGGTCGCGGGCATCATCCGCGATCCGGCACAGGGCGACGACCTCAGGGAGGCGGGCGCCGAACCGGTGCTGTGCGATCTGGAATCGGCGTCGGTCGAGCACGTGGCGGGCATCCTGCAGGGCGCGGACGCCGCGGTGTTCGCGGCGGGCGCGGGGCCCGGCAGCGGGGCCGGTCGCAAGGACACGGTGGACCGGGGCGCGGCGGTGCTGTTCGCGGACGCCGCCGAACGGGCCCGGGTACGCCGCTTCCTGATGGTCTCTTCGATGGGCGCGGACACCCGCCGCGAAGGCGACGAGGTCTTCGACCACTACCTCCGCGCCAAGGGCGAGGCCGACGAGCACGTCCGCACCCGTCTGGGCCTGGAGTGGACGGTCCTGCGCCCGGGCTCGCTGATCGACGACGCGGGTACCGGCCTGGTCCGACTGGAGGCGCAGACGGGCCGCGGGCCGGTCACCCGCGACGACGTGGCGGCGGTGCTCGCCGAGCTGATCGAGACCCCCGCGACCGCGGGCCTGACCCTGGAACTCATCGCGGGGTCCACCCCGGTCCCGGTGGCGGTCAAGGACGTGGCGGGCAACTAGACCGCCCCCGCCCCGGCCGGCGGGAAGCCGCCCGGTCGGGGCACGGGACGGGACGGGGAACAGCAGCCCACGGACCACCGGCCGGCCGGTCAGAAGTCGGCGGTCAGAAGACGGGCGCTCAGAAGTCGGCGGTCAACCGGTCGTCGGACCGCCCGACGGAATCCTGCTCGAACCGCTTCTCGTACGCCTGCCGGATCCGCTCGATGCGCGCGCCGCGCTCGTCGGCCTCCGCCTCCGGGTACAGCAGCACCACCTCGTACGAGGTCTCACGGATGATCTTTCCGTCCCGCTGCCACTGGCCTCGCCCGCTCTGGAGGGTCAGCCCCTCGGGGAAGGCGGGGGTGATCTCCCGTTCGAGGAACCCCGTGAACTCCCGCTCCCCCACCGGTGGGCGGCCGTTCGGCCGCTCGGTGCCGAAGTAGAGCCGGGTCTCTTGGTAGGGGTGCCCCACATCGCTGTTCAGCGCCGCTCCGACCAGAGCCGGGATCCCCGCTCCGAGCAGGGCGAGGAGCACCCCGCCGCCGACCTTTCCGCGCGCGTCAGAAGTCCATTTCACGCCGGATGAACGACCGGGGCCCCGCATCGGCACGCCCGATCCGCCCGATGGGCTCACCCCGCGCCCGCTCCGGCCGGCCCCTCATGCCGTCTCCAGCCGGCGCCGCCACCACGGATCCCCTGGCGGGGCGTACGGGTCATTGAGCGTCCGGGCGAGGAACCGCGCGTCGAGCGGCGCGAGCACGGCCCGCAGCTCCCGCGCGGCGCGACGGGACAGGGAGAGGCAGAAGACCTCCAAGGCCTCCCGGTGATCGCCGCCCCAGACGGGTTGGCAGCAGGGGCAGTCGTCGTACCAACTCGGGTAGATGATCCACGACGGTCCGCGCCCGTACACCGTCGCGCGCCAGGCGGACAGCGCGCGATGGGCCGCGCCCGGCTCGTACCGGTGGCGTTCGACGTGGGCGATCTCCACGAGAGTGCGGGAGGAGACACCCGGAACGACGGCTCGGTCGCCCGCTCGGGACGTCCGGCGTGGCAGGTCCGACCGGACCTGCGAGGGCGCCTTACGCGCCATGGCCCTTTCGGCCGCTGATGCTGATCATGGGGACACCATGCACCCCGGACCGCTTCGCCGCCCAGCGGTTTTCCGCGGGGCTCTCCGATCCAGGTGTACGAGAAAACCCCCGCCCACTGCATTTCTGCAATGGACGAGGGTTTCACTCGCGTGGCGGCGCCAGGGTTCGAACCTGGGTAGGCTGAGCCGGCAGATTTACAGTCTGCTCCCTTTGGCCACTCGGGCACACCGCCATGATCGCTGCCGTCTTTCCGCCTTGCGGCGGCGCTCCGTGGCAACGACGTAAACGATACCCGATGACCGGGGGTGCTTCGCCACCGGATTGATCAGCACCGCACGTGGGCTCGGTGGCTAGGCTTTGCGGAGCGGTCCGGGGATGTCCGGCCGTGCCCTTCGGGGCCATCACTACCGACTTCAAGGAGCCACAGCACATGGCCGACTCCAGTTTCGACATCGTCTCGAAGGTCGAGCGGCAGGAGGTCGACAACGCCCTCAACCAGTCCGCCAAGGAGCTCTCGCAGCGCTACGACTTCAAGGGCACCGGCGCCACGATCGCCTGGTCCGGCGAGAAGATCCTGATGGAGGCGAACTCCGAGGAGCGCGTCAAGGCCGTCCTGGACGTCTTCGAGACCAAGCTGGTCAAGCGCGGGATCTCCCTCAAGGCGCTCGACGCCGGTGAGCCGCAGCTGTCCGGCAAGGAGTACAAGATCTTCGCCACGATCGAAGAAGGCATCTCCCAGGAGAACGCCAAGAAGGTCGCGAAGATCATCCGTGACGAGGGCCCCAAGGGCGTCAAGGCCCAGGTCCAGGGTGAGGAGCTGCGCGTCAGCTCCAAGAGCCGCGACGACCTCCAGGAAGTCCAGGCCCTCCTCAAGGGCAAGGACCTGGACTTCGCGATCCAGTACGTGAACTACCGCTGATCGCAGGCTCAGGCCTCGGTTCAGCCCGCACACCGGCCCGGCGGTCCTTCGAGGACCGCCGGGCCGCGGTCGTTGCGGCGGGGGCGGGGGGGCGGGTGCGGCAGGGGCTCGTGCGGTGGGGCGGGGCACCGCGGATGGGGCACCGCGGGCGGTGGAGCGGGCGGTGGAGCGGGCGGTGAGCGGGACCGGCGCTCAGTGGGTGTGTGCCGGGCGTGAGCGGCGTACGCGCCCGTGGCGTCCTCCGTGTGCACTTGGGCGGCGGGGAGTGCGCCCACCAGGGTGAGGGGTGTCCGTCACCGCCTCGACAGGGGGTTCCCGCATGCCTGGGGCCGGCACGTTACGTGAAGACTTCGGGGCGTCCGTCGTTGTCGCTCTGGTCGCGCTACCGCTCTGCGTCGGAGTGGCCGTCGCCTCCGGTGTGCCGGCCGAACTCGGGATCCTCACCGGGGTCGTGGGCGGGCTGGTCACCGGCTGGTTCCGGGGAAGTTCCCTCCAGGTGAGCGGCCCGGCCGCCGGGCTCACCGTGCTCGTCTACGAGGCCGTGCGGACCTACGGGCTGCCCGCGCTCGGCGTACTCGTCCTGGCCGCCGGCCTGGTGCAGCTGGGCATGGGCGTGCTGCGGCTCGGGCGGTGGTTCCGGGCGATCTCCGTGGCCGTCGTGCACGGGATGCTGGCCGGCATCGGGCTCGTGCTGATCGCCGGTCAGCTGTACGCCCTGGCCGATGTGCAGGCCCCGGCGCGGACCCTGGAGAAGCTGGCCGGGGCCCTGCAGCTCGGCGGGCGCGCCGACTGGACCGCCGTGGCGCTGGGGGCCGGGACCGTCGCGGTCCTGGTGGTGTGGCGGCGGATGCCCGACCGGTTGCGGCTCGTGCCGGGGGCGCTCGTCGGGGTCGCGGCCGCGACCGCCGCGGCCGTGGTGCTGCGACTGCCCGTCGAGCGGGTCCGGGTCACGGGCGTCCTGTCGGCTGTGACCCCGCCCGACTGGGGGGACTTCGGGGTGCTGGCCTCCGTGGGGGCCGTCGGGACCGTGGTCGCGCTGGCGCTGATCGCCTCCGCCGAGACGCTGTTCAGTGCCGCGGCCGTGGACCGCATGCACGACGGGGACCGGACCGACTACGACCGCGAACTGGTCGCCCAGGGCGTCGGGAACACCCTCTGCGGGCTCCTCGGGGCCCTGCCGATGACCGCCGTCATCGTCCGCAGCGCCGCCAACGTCGAGGCCGGCGCCCGCACTCGGGCCTCCCGGATCCTGCACGGCGGCTGGCTGCTGCTGTTCGCCGTGGCCGTCCCCGGACTGCTGGAGTCCGTCCCGCTCGCCGCGCTGGCCGGGGTGCTGCTGCACGCCGGCTGGAAGCTGCTGCCGGTCCGGGCGGTGGCCGCCCTGTGGCGCTCACACCGGGGCGAGGCGGTCGTCCTGGTGGCGACGGCCTCGGCGATCGTGGCCACGAACCTCTTCGAGGGGGTGCTCGCCGGACTGGGGCTCGCCGTCGCCAAGGCGGCCTGGGAGACCTCCCACGTCCACATCGAGCCGGTGTGGGAGGGCGACGAACTGCGCGTGCGGATCCTGGGGAACGCCAGCTTCCTGCGCCTGCCCAAACTGCTCGACGAGCTGGACGCACTCCCCCGCGGCGGCGCCGTCCGCCTCGACCTGAGCGGGCTGCGCCACCTCGACCACGCCTGCCTGACCGCACTGGACGGCTGGGAGCGCAGCCGCACGCCCGTCCCCGGCAAGGAAGGCGTCACCTAGCCCGGATACCCTCCGGCCGTGACCGCCATGAACGCCAACGCCATGCCCAACGAGATGAAGCGCACCCTGGGCGTCTTCGACGCGGTCGTCGTCGGGCTCGGAGCGATGATCGGCGCCGGGATCTTCGCCGCGCTGGCCCCGGCGGCGCGCGCGGCCGGCGGGGCGCTCCTCGCGGCGCTCGCGCTCGCGGCCCTGGTGGCCTACTGCAACGCGCACTCCTCGGCGCGGCTGGCCGCCCGGTATCCCTCCTCGGGCGGCACCTACGTGTACGGGCGCGAACGTCTCGGGCCCTTCTGGGGATATCTGGCCGGCTGGGGCTTCGTCGTCGGCAAGACGGCCTCCTGCGCGGCGATGGCCCTCACGGTCGGGGCCTACGCGTGGCCCGGGCAGCAGCACGCGGTGGCCGTGGCCGCGGTGGTGGCACTGACCGCGGCGAGCTACGGCGGGGTGCAGAAGTCCGCCCGGATCGCCCGGGTGATCGTGGCGGTGGTGCTGGCCGTCCTGGCCGGGGTCGTCGTGGCGTGCCTGTCCTCCGGCGCGGCCGACGCCGGCCGTCTCGGCGGCTCGGACTGGGCCGCCGCCGGGCTGCTCCAGGGCGCCGGGCTGCTGTTCTTCGCCTTCGCGGGCTACGCCCGGATCACCACCCTGGGCGAGGAGGTCCGCGACCCGGAGCGCACGATCCCGCGGGCGGTTCCGCTCGCCCTGGGGATCGCCCTGCTCGTCTACGCCGCGGTCTCGGTGGCGGCGCTCTCGGTGCTCGGCGCCGACGGGCTGGCGCGGTCGGCGGCTCCGCTGGCCGATGCCGTGCGCGCGGCCGGCTGGCCCGGACTGACTCCCGTCGTGCGGGTGGGGGCGGCCCTGGCGGCGCTGGGCTCGCTGCTGGCGCTCGTGCTCGGGGTGTCGCGGACCACCCTGGCGATGGCGCGGGACGGCCATCTGCCGCGCGCGCTGGCCGCCGTACATCCCCGGCATCAGGTGCCGCACCACGCCGAGCTGGCGGTGGGCGCCGTGGTGGCGGTGCTCGCGGCCACCACCGATCTGCGGGGCGCGATCGGTTTCTCCTCCTTCGGCGTGCTCGCCTATTACGCGATCGCGAACGCCTCCGCGTGGACTCTCGATTCAGGTGTCAAGGACCGGGCCGTGGCAGCGGTCGGGCTGTCCGGCTGTGTGGTGCTGGCCTGTGCGCTGCCCGCCGCGTCGACCGTCGCGGGGGCCTCGGTGCTTGCGCTGGGCGCGCTGGCCTACGGCGTGCGCCGGCGGCTCACACCCGGGGCCTGAAGCCCGCCCAGGGGGTCGGCTCCAGGTCCCGCTCCTCCCCCGCGCCCGCTTCCCCGCTGAACCGGTCGCTGCCCTCGAGCCGGCCGCGCAGCCAGTCGGCGAGGGTGGGCGATTCGAGGAACCAGACGGGGTCGGGATCGCCCGAGTTCGGTTCGAACAGCGGGACTTGGGCGGCTTCCGAGCGGCATTCCACGCAGGCGCGCAAGGCGCAGCCGAAGTCGGCTATGGGCAGCACGCCCTCGGGCCGGCGCGCGCACCGCGGTGTATTCGGCGGCGGCGCGCTCCAGGGACAGCAGGGGGCAGCAGGCCGCGCCCGGGGCCGAAGCCGCCGTCCGCGACCCGGGTGTGGAGGGCCGCGAGGAGGGGCGGCAGGGCGAAGCCGGAGGCGGCCTCGACCCGGTGCGGTTCCGCGCCGGGCAGGAGCGCCGGAAGGGGCATGGCAGGGATGCCGGTGGCCCCGTACCGCCCCTGGTGGGAGCGGTGCGCGCGACCGGCGACTTGCTTCAGCAACTGCTCGGTGTCGTTCATGCACACAGAGTGACATCCCCCACTGACAATCCCGCTGACCTGCGACTTCAGGGGATTTCAACCACTGCCTGCGGGGGTTTCAGTCCGGTTGGCGTTCCGGGTTCCGCGCCGGGGCCGCGTTCGAGTCGTACCCGACGAAGAAGGTGGGACGGCGCTGTACCGCCGTGTAGATGCGGCCGATGTACTCGCCGAGCAGGCCCACGCAGATCAGCTGCACCCCGCCGAGGAACAGCATCACGATGAACAGCGAGGTCCAGCCGGGGACGGTCTTGCCCTCCAGGTAGATCGCCAGGGTGGCGCCCACCATCAGCAGGCAGCCGAAGAAGCTGGCCACGCCCAGCCAGGTCGCCAGCCGCAGTGGAGCGGCGGAGAAGTTGATGACGCTGTCGACGCCGAGCCGGAGCATCTTGCTCAGCGGGTACTTGGTCTCGCCCGCCACCCGCTCCTCGCGCTGGTAGCTGACCTGGCCGCTGGGGAATCCGAGCCACGGCACGAGCAGCCGGTACACCTGGTGCTGGTCGGGCATGGCCTTGACCGCGTCGACCGCCGCGCGGCTCAGCAGCCGGAAGTCGCCCGCCTGCGCGGGCACCTGCTTGCCGACCAGGCGGCGCACCAGCCAGTAGTACGCACCGGCCGTGTGGCGTTTGAACCCGGTGTCGGTGCTCCGGTCTGCCCGGACCCCGTAGACGATGTCGAGGCCGTCCGCGCGGGCCAGGTCGAGCATCTCCGGGATCTTCTCCGGCGGGTCCTGGAGGTCCGCGTCGATGCTGGCCACGTACGCGCCCGAGGCGCTGTGCAGGCCCGCGGTCAGGGCGGCCTGGTGGCCGGAGTTCCCGCGCAGCCGCACGATCCGCAGCTCGGGCCATTTGGCCTGGAACTCGGTGAGCAGCTCCGCGGTGCGGTCCTTGCTGCCGTCGTCGACGGCGACGACCTCGTAGCGGACGGCCATGGAGTCGAGTGCCGGGCGCAGCCTGCCGACCAGGGCCGGCAGGGCGTCCTCCTCGTTGTACATCGGCACGACCACCGAGAGGGTCGTGGGGAGCTCGGAGTGCTCGGAGTGCCCTGAAGGCTCAGAGGGCTCAGAGGGCTCAGAGGGCTCAGAGGGCTCAGAGGGCTCAGTCGACATCGGTTCTTCCCTGCCCGTCGTGCGTGCCGCTCGTCCGCGTCACTCGTCCGCAACCCGGAACTTTAATACGAGTGGATGAGCCGGGTCCGGGCTCGGCGCTGCTCAGCGCGAGGCGAACGGAGCGTCCGTGGGGACGATCTCACGGCCGAGGGGGAGCAGGGAGAGCGGGACCATCTTGAAGTTGGCGATGCCGAACGGGATGCCGATGATCGTGAGGCACAGCGCGATGCCGGTGACGATGTGGCCGATGGCCAGCCACCAGCCCGCGAGGACCAGCCACAGCACGTTCCCGATGCAGGACGCGGCGCCCGCGTCACGCCGCTCGACGGCCGTGTACCCGAAGGGCCACAGCGCGTACACCGCGATGCGGAACGAGGCTATGCCGAAGGGGATTCCGATGATGGTGATGCAGAGGATCACACCCGCCAGGCAGTAGCCCAGGAAGAGCCAGACTCCGCTGAGGACGAGCCAAATGAGATTCAGGATGGTCTTCACTGACTGCGGCCTGCCATCTGTTCGAGCCGGGCGATGCGCTCGGCCATCGGAGGATGCGTGGAAAACATTCTGGACAATCCCTCGCCGGGACGGAAGGGATTGGCGATCATCATGTGGCTCGCGGTCTCCAGTCGCGGCTCGGCCGGCAGCGGGAGCTGTTTGGTACCGGCGTCCAGCTTGCGCAGGGCGCTGGCGAGGGCGAGCGGGTCCCCGGTGAGCTGGGCCCCGGAGGCGTCCGCCTCGTACTCGCGCGAGCGGCTGATGGCGAGCTGGATCACGGAGGCCGCCAGCGGGCCCAGGATCATGATCAGCAGCATGCCGAAGAGCCCGGGCCCCTCGTCGTCGTTGGAGCGGCCGATGGGGATCAGCCAGGCGAAGTTGACCAGGAACATGATCACCGAGGCGAGGGCGCCCGCGACGGACGAGATGAGGATGTCGCGGTTGTAGACGTGGCTGAGCTCGTGGCCGATGACCCCGCGCAGCTCGCGCTCGTCGAGTATGCGCAGGATGCCCTCGGTGCAGCAGACCGCGGCGTTGCGCGGGTTGCGGCCGGTGGCGAACGCGTTGGGGGCCTCGGTCGGGGAGATGTAGAGGCGGGGCATGGGCTGGCGTGCGGACGTGGAGAGCTCGCGCACCATGCGGTAGAGCTCGGGTGCCTCGAACTCGCTGACGGGGCGGGCCCGCATCGCGCGTAGAGCCAGCTTGTCGCTGTTCCAGTACGCGTACGCGTTGGTGCCCAGGGCCACGAAGACGGCGACGATCAGGCCGCCCCGGCCGAAGAAGCTGCCGATGAGGATGATGAGGGCCGACAGACCACCGAGGAGTACGGCGGTCTTCAGCCCGTTGTGCCGGCGGTGCACGGTGCGCCCTCCAAGTGGTGCGGCAGGGGGACCCGTCCAGGATCTGGGGATCGGAGGGCCTACGGTCCAGTGGACCCTCCCTTCCTGGTCAACGCGAGGTGAGCGCGGCAGGTTCCCCGGGCGCGCCCGGCCCCGCCGCCCCGGTGGGCCGGGGGGCGGGGGCGCGGCGGGCGCGGTGGAGGTTGGGCCGTACGGGTTACGGGCGCGGGGCAGGCCACGGCTCCGGCAGGCCTCCCGGGGCGCTCCGGCGCGGCTCTGCGGCCCTACAGCTCTACAGCCCTACAGCCCTACAGCTCTACAGCTCTACAGCGGGAAGAGGCTGCCCGAGGCGAAGCGCAGGACGAGCTGCGGGGCGCCCGAGAGGACCAGGGCGGTGGCGGCCGTGAGCACGATGGCCGCCGTGACCGGCCAGGGGGTCCTCGTACGGGGCTGCGCGCCCTGCTGGGTGCCCTCCTGGGCCGCGTCCGTGTCGGGGGCGCGGAAGAGCAGGGCGGTCCAGCGCAGGTAGTAGTACAGCGCGATGACGACGTTGACGGCCATGACCACGGCGAGCCAGCCCAGTCCCGCGTCGACCGCCGAGCGGAAGACGGTGACCTTGGCGAAGAGCCCGATGATGCCCGGCGGCAGACCGGCCAGGCAGAGCAGGAAGAAGGCCATCGCGAGGGCGGCGAGCGGGCTCTCGGCGTACAGGCCCCGGTAGTCGGAGAGCCGGTGCAGGGGCTTCGTACGGGCCACCAGGGCGGCCACGGCGAAGGCGCCGAGGTTCACGGCGGCGTACATGAGGGCGTAGGCGACGGTGGAGCCGATCTGGTCGCGCCCGGCGTAGGCGGCGGCCGCGATCGGGACCAGCAGGTAGCCGGCCTGGCCGACGGAGGACCAGGCGAGCAGCCGTACGGCGCCGCCCGGGCGGTCCGCGGACTGGCGCAGGGCGGCCGCGTTGCCGAGGGTCATGGTGAGCGCGGCCAGGACGGCGAGGGCCGGTCCCCAGACGTCGGAGTACGCCGGGAAGGCGATCACGGTGACGAGGATGAGGCCCGTGAAGCCGACGGCCTTGCCGATGACCGACAGGTATCCGGCGACGGGCAGCGGGGCGCCGACGTAGGTGTCCGGGACCCAGAAGTGGAAGGGGACGGCGGCCGTCTTGAAGGCGAAGCCGACCAGGGTGAGCGCGACTCCGGCCATGGCGAGGGTGTCGAGCTGCCCGGGGACGCTTTCGAGCCGGTCGGCGACCTGGGTGAGGTGCAGGGAGCCGGTGGCGGCGTAGACGAAGCTGACGCCCATCAGGGACACGGCGGTGGCGGTGACCGAGGACAGGAAGAACTTGAGGGCGGCCTCGGAGGAGAGCCGGTCGCCGCGCCGCATGCCGACGAGGGCGAAGGCGGGCAGCGAGGCGACTTCGAGGGCCACGATCAGGGTGGCGAGGTCGCGGGAGGCAGGCAGCAGGGCCGCGCCGGCTGCGGAGGAGAGCAGCAGGAACCAGTACTCGCCGGCGGGCATGCGCGCCTCGCGGACGGCCGTGACCGACAGCAGGGCGGTGATCAGGGCGCCGCCCAGGACGAGGAACTGGACGACGAGCGCGAAGTGGTCGGCGGCGTAGCTGCACGCGGCGGGGTCCGCCGTACCGGGTCCGGTGAGGCAGAAGGTGCTGCGGTCGCCGGCGCGCAGCGGCAGCAGGGTGGCGGTCGCGGCGGCCAGTCCGGCGACGGAGATCCAGCCGAGCAGCGGCTTGCGGCGCTCCGGCAGGAAGAGGTCGGCGACCAGGACGAGGAGGCCGACGGCTGCGGTGATGACGACCGGCGCGATGGCGAGCCAGTCGACGGACTGGACCATGCCGGGTCCGTCGGCGGCGGCGATGGCGGTGCTGATGGTGGGGCGAAGGACCGTCATGAGTTCCCTCCCGCGAGGAGCTTCTGGACGGCCGGGTCGGTGAGGCCGAGGAGGACCGCGGGCCACAGGCCGGCGAGGAGGGTGAGGGCGACGAGCGGGGTCCAGGCGGCGTACTCGTAGCGCTGGATGTCCGCGAGGACCACGGGGGCGGCGGCGCCTTCGCGCGCGGTCTTCGGGTCGCCCATGCACACCCGCCGTACGACGATCAGAAGATAGGCGGCGGTGAGCAGGGTGCCGAACGCTCCGACGGCCATGTAGGTGAGGAACGCGGGCCGCGACAGGCCCTCGGCGGGGTCGAACGCGCCGAAGAGCGCCAGCATCTCGCCCCAGAAGCCGGCCAGGCCGGGGAGTCCGAGCGAGGCGATGGCGGCGAAGGCGAGGAGGGCGCCGAAGCGGGGGGCGCGGCCGTAGAGGGCCGCTCCGGTGGCTCCGGCGAGGGTGTCGAGGTCGGCCGTGCCGTAACGGTCCTTGAGGGCGCCGACGAGGAAGAAGAGGAGGCCGGTGATCAGGCCGTGCGCGACGTTGGCGAACAGCGCGCCGTTGACGCCGGTGGGGGTCATGGACGCGATGCCCAGGAGGACGAAGCCCATGTGGCCGACGGAGGAGTACGCGATGAGGCGCTTGAGGTCGCCCTTGTTGCCCTTGCGGGCGAGGGCGAGGCAGGCCAGGGACCCATAGACGATGCCCACGGCGGCGAAGGCGCCCAGGTACGGGGCGAAGGTGGCCATGCCGTCGGGGGTGGCGGGCAGCAGGATCCGGACGAACCCGTAGGTGCCCATCTTCAGCAGGACGCCCGCGAGGAGGACGGAGCCGACGGTGGGGGCGGCGGTGTGGGCGTCCGGCAGCCAGCTGTGCAGCGGCCACATCGGGGTCTTCACGGCGAGGCCGATCCCGATGGCGAGAACGGCCAGGACCTGGGTGGTGTGGGACAGTTCGCGGCCGTTGTCAGAGGCGAGTGCCACCATGTCGAAAGTGCCGCTTTTCAGTCCGATCAGCAGCAGACCGAGCAGCATGACGACGGAGCCGAGGAGCGTGTAGAGGATGAACTTCCAGGCGGCGGCCTGCCGCTGAGCACCGCCCCAGCGGGCGAT
The DNA here is from genome assembly GCF_026343255.1 of Streptomyces sp. NBC_00086. NCBI lineage: Bacteria > Bacillati > Actinomycetota > Actinomycetes > Kitasatosporales > Streptomycetaceae > Streptomyces > Streptomyces sp. NBC_00086. The sequence goes on from NZ_JAPELZ010000001.1 coordinate 3,301,026, forward strand.
GAGGAAGTACATCGGGATGAGGACCATCTCGAAGGCGAGGAAGAACAGCAGCAGGTCGAGGACGGCGAAGGTGGCGAGGGTGCCGGACTCCAGGACCAGGAGCAGGGCGACGAAGGCCTTCGCGGAGGGGCCCGCGGGGAGCTTGAAGTAGCTGTAGAGCGCGCAGAGGAAGAACAGCAGCGCGGTCATCAGGAGGAGGGGGAGCGAGATGCCGTCGATGCCGAGGTGGATCCGGACGTTCAGCGCCTGGATCCAGCTGATGTCCGTCGTGGCCTGGAAGCGGGACGGGGCGTCGTGGTCGAAGCCCACGGCGAGGACGACCGCCGCGGCGAGGATCGCACCGGTCACGGTCACGCCGTGGCGCAGTACGGCCTGTTCGGGGCTCTTGCCCTTCAGTCCGGGCGGGGCCGGCAGGAGGGCGGCGACGGCGCCGACGAGCGGGCCGGCCACGACGAACGCCAGAAGGAACTGCATCACGGACGGGCTGATATCAATCACGGCTGACTCACGGCTCACGATCCGGCGTTGACGTTGGCGAGGACGGCGGTGGCGATCGCCAGGACCACGGCGCCGGCGAGCAGGGCACTCAGGTAGCTCTGCACGTTGCCGGTCTGGGCGCGGCGTACGAGGCCGCCGAGCAGCCGGGGGCCAAGACCCGCGCCACGGACGTACGAGTCCACGACCTCGCGGTCGAGGAAGCGTACGAGGGCTGCGGCGGCTCGGACGGGGCGGACGAACAGGCGGTCGTAGACGGCGTCGAGGTGGAAGCCGACGGCGGCGTGCCGGTGCAGCGGGCCGAGCAGCGCGCGGCCGGGGTCGGCGGCGGGGGCCGTGGAGACGACCGGGTGGTCGTGGGTGACCTGGCCGACTTCGGGGCTCTCCGCGGCGGACTCGGCGGCGGCGACGGCCGCGGACACCGCGGCGGAGGCGGACACCGTGGCGGTGGCGGGCGCTCCGGCGGTGGCGGGCGCTCCGGCGGGGCCGGCCGGGGCCAGGGCGGCCTGGGCCTTGGCGCGCTGCCACAGGGCGTAGGTGAGGACCGCGCCGACGGCGGCGGCGCCGGTGCCGAGGACCGAGGTGGTCAGCGACGGGGTGAGCTCGCGGCCGTCGAAGAAGTCGGAGAGGGGCCCGGCCAGCAGGCCGAAGCCCACGGACGGGACGGCGAGCAGCCACAGCACGCCGGTCATGGCGACGGGCTCCTTGCCGTGGTCGGGGGCGGCAGCGCCCCGGCCGCGGAAGGCCATCAGCCAGAGCCGGGTGGCGTAGGCGGCGGTGAGCAGGGCGGTCAGCACGCCGGCGACGAGGACCACCCAGCCGGCCGCGCTCGGGGCGAACTCCGAGTGGCCGCCGGCGGTGTGCTCGGCTGCGACGAGGACGGCTTCCTTGGAGAAGAAGCCGGCGAAGGGCGGGAAGGCGGCGAGCGCGAGCAGCGCGATCGTCATCGTCCAGAAGGCGTCGGGGATGCGCTTGGCCAGGCCGTCCATGCGGGACATGGCGGCCAGCGAGTTCGTCCCCGCGGCGTGGATGATCACGCCGGCGCCGAGGAACAGGAGCGCCTTGAAGGCGCCGTGGGACAGGAGGTGGAAGACGGCGGCCGCGCGGTCGCCGACGGCCAGGGCCCCGGTCATGTAGCCGAGCTGGCCGATCGTGGAGTAGGCGAGCACCCGCTTGATGTCGTCCTGGGCCAGGGCGGCGAGGGCGGAGCCGACCATCGTCACGGCCGCCATGACGGCCAGGACCACCAGCGCGGCCCGGGAGGCCGCGAAGACGGGGAGGAGGCGGGCCACGAAGTAGACACCGGCGGCGACCATCGTCGCGGCGTGGATCAGCGCGGAGACCGGGGTGGGGCCCGCCATGGCGTCCGGAAGCCAGGTGTGCAGCGGGAACTGCGCGGACTTGCCCGCGACTCCGGCCAGCAGGAGCAGGGCGATGAGCGTCGGGTGGTCGAGCCCGCCCGCGGCGACGGTGCCCAGGATCTTGGTGATCCGGAAGGACCCGGCGTCGGTGGCGAGCGCGAACAGGCCGATGAGGAAGGGGACGTCGCCCAGCTTGGTGACGAGGAAGGCCTTCAGGGAGGCGGAGCGGGCCGCCTCGGTCTCCCAGTAGTGGCCGACCAGGAAGTACGAGCAGATGCCCATGATCTCCCAGCCGACCAGCAGCACCATCAGGTCGCCGGAGTAGACGACGAGCAGCATGGCGGAGGTGAACAGTGAGACCAGGGCTGCGTAGGACGGGTAGCGCGGGTCCTCGCGCAGGTACGCCGTCGAGTAGATCTGCACGCAGGTGGCGACGACGCCCACGAGGACGGCCACCATGACGGCGAAGCCGTCCAGGTGGAGCGAGAGCTCGATGGGCACGGAGCCGGTCGGGGTCAGCTCGGTCGCCGTGTCGATCGCCTTGCCGCCGGCCTGGCGGAAGGCGACCAGGACCGCGAGGACGGCGGCGGCCAGCGTCGGCAGGACGGCGAGCGGCTTGACGAAGCCGGGGGCGGTGCGGCCGAGCAGCAGTCCCGCCAGCGCGCCCAGGAAGGGCAGGAGGGGGACCAGTACGGCGAGGGTCGGGGTGCTCACGCGGCGGCTCCGGTCGCAGGGTTCGCGCTGTCCGGGTTCACGCCGGCCGGGTTCGAGCCGGCCGGCTCGTGGCCCTCGGCGGTGTCGCGCAGTCGGTCCACGTCCGCGGTGCCCCGGTTGCGGTAGACCATCAGCACGATCGCGAGGCCGATGCCGATCTCGGCGGCGGCGATGGCGATGGTGAAGAGGGTGAGGGCCTGGCCGGCGTGCAGGCTGTCGCGCAGCCAGACGTCGAAGGCCACCAGGTTGAGGTTGACGGCGTTGAGCATCAGCTCGACGGACATCAGGACCAGGATGGCGTTGCGGCGGGCGAGGACTCCGTACAGGCCCGTGCAGAAGAGGAGCGCCGCCAGCACGGCGGGGTAGGCGAGGTGCATCAGCGCTGCCCCTTCTTGTCGGTGGCGGGAGCGGCGGGGGGCGCGGCGGCGGGGGGCGCGCTCTCGGGCGTGTCCTTGCGGGACAGCACGATGGCGCCGATCAGGGCCGCGAGGAGGAGGACGGAGAGCGCCTCGAAGGGCAGCACCCAGTGCCGGAAGAGGATCTCTCCCGAGACCTTGGTGGAGCCCTGGGCGGGGCCGTCGAGGTCGATCCAGGTGGTGCGGAAGGCGTCGACGACCACCCAGACGAGCGCGGCGGCCGCGACGAGGGCGACGCCGAGCGCGACCGGGCGGTTGCCCGAGTCGGCGTCCGGTGAGCGGCCGATGGGGGCCTTGGTGAGCATCAGCCCGAAGAGGAGGAGGACGACCACGGAACCGAGGTAGATCAGCACCTGGACCCAGGCGATGAACTCGGCGGTCAGGAGCAGGTACTCGACGGCGACCCCGCCGAGCGCGACGACCAGCCACAGGGCGGCGTGCACGAGCTGCTTGGTGGTGACCGTGACGGCGGCCGCGCCGAGGGTGGCGAGGCCGACGAGGACGAAGGCGATCTCGACGCCGGTCGGGGAGAGGAAGCCGTTGCCTTGGGCGGCTGCGGTGATCACGCGTCTCCTTCCGGGGCCGGGGCCGGGGCCGGGGCCTGGGCCTGGGCCTGGGCCGTGGTGTCGGGGTTCGCCTCGGCGGCTGCGGCAGCGGCGGCTGCCGCGGCGGCGGTCTCCGCCTTCTCCACGGCCTTGCGGGCTGCCGCGATCTCCTTGGGCTCCTCGGCGGCCGGGTCCAGGGCGGGCGGGGCCGGGACGGTCCACATCCACTCGCGCAGCTTGTCGCGCTCGTGGGTCAGTTCGTGGATGTCGGTCTCGGCGTACTCGAACTCCGGCGACCAGAACAGCGCGTCGAAGGGGCACACCTCGATGCAGATGCCGCAGTACATGCAGAGGGAGAAGTCGATGGCGAAGCGGTCGAGGACGTTGCGGCTGCGCTCACGGCCACCGGGGGCGGCGGCCGGCAGCGTCTCCTTGTGGGAGTCGATGTAGATGCACCAGTCGGGGCACTCGCGTGCGCACAGCATGCAGACCGTGCAGTTCTCCTCGAACAGGCCGATGACCCCGCGCGAGCGCGGGGGGAGTTCGGGCTGCACCTCGGGGTACTGGGCGGTGTGCGAGCGCTTCGTCATCGTGCGCAGCGTGACGGCCAGGCCCTTGGCGAGGCCGGAGCCGGGGATGGGAGGCATTTACTGGATCGCCACCTTCACGATGCCGGTGAGCGCGATCTGGGCGAGCGCGAGCGGGATGAGTACGGTCCAGGCGAGCTTCTGGAGCTGGTCCTCGCGCAGCCGGGGGTAGCTCACGCGGAGCCAGATCACCACGAAGGAGAGCGCGGCGATCTTGAGCAGGGTCCAGACCCAGCCGAAGTCGTCGCCGCCGAAGGGGCCGTGCCAGCCGCCCAGGAAGAGGACGGTGGTGAGGGCGCACAGGACGACGATGCCGGCGTACTCGGCGAGCAGGAACAGCGCGAAGCGCAGGCCGGTGTACTCGGTGTACGCGCCGAAGATGATCTCGGAGTCGGCGACGGGCATGTCGAAGGGGGGCCGCTGGAGTTCGGCGAGGCCGGCGGTGAAGAAGACGAGCCCGCCGACGATCTGCCAGGGCAGCCACCACCACTCGAAGGCGCCGACGATGCCGGGGAGCGACACCGTTCCGGCGGCCATGGCGACCGAGGCCGCCGCGAGCAGCATGGGGAGCTCGTAGGCGAGCAGCTGGGCGGCGGTGCGGAGGCCTCCGAGGAGGGAGAACTTGTTCGCGGAGGCCCAGCCGGCCATGAGCGAGCCGAGCACGCCGATGCCCATGACGGCGAGCGCGAAGAACAGCCCGGCGTCGATGACCTGGCCGACGGCGCCCTCGCCGGGGCCGATCGGGATGGCGAGGAGGACCAGGAGGTACGGGAGGAGCGCGACGGCGGGGGCGATCTGGAAGACGCGGCGGTCGGCGTTGGCCGGGACGATGTCTTCCTTCTGCGCGAACTTGACTCCGTCGGCGACGAGCTGGGCCCAGCCGTGGAAGCCGCCGGCGTACATGGGGCCGAGGCGGCCCTGCATGTGGGCCATCACCTTGTGCTCGGCCTGCCCGACGACGAGCGGGAGCACGAGGAAGACGGCGAAGACGACGATCAGCCGCAGGGCGACGTCGAGGACGTCGTTCACGCGGCGCCTCCGGTGGGGTCGTTGGGGGTGGGGTCCGCGGGGTCCGCCTTGGGGGCGGACTCGGACTCGGAATCGGGCTCCTGCCCGGCCCCGGCGGAGCCCGGCGGGGCGGCGGCCGGGGTGGCGGGAGCCGCAGGGGTGGCCGGAGTTGCTGGGCTAGTCGGGTCGGCCGGAGCCGCCGACGTGGCCGGAGCTTCCGGGGTGGCCGGAGCAGCCGGGGTCGACGGTTCGGCCGGGGCTGCCGGTTCGGCCGGGGTCGACGATTCGGCCGGGGTGGCCGGAGCCGCCGGGGTGGCCGGAGCCGCCGGGGTCGCTGGAGCCGCCGGGGTCGCCGGTTCGGCCGGGGTCGACGATTCGGCCGGAGCAGCCGGGGTGGCCGGAGCAGCCGGGGTGGCCGGTTCGGCCGGAGCAGCCGGGGTGGCCGGAGCAGCCGGGGTGGCCGGTTCGGCCGGAGCAGCCGGGGTGGCCGGAGCAGCCGGGGTGGCCGGTTCGGCCGGAGCAGCCGGGGTGGCCGGAGCGGCCTGGTCCGCCGGTTCGGCGGGGGTGGCCGGAGCGGCCGGAGTGGCCGTAGGGGTGTCGAAGGCGGGCTTCGGGTTGTGCCAGGGGGCGTCCGCGCTGCCGCGTACCGGGCGGGCGGGGGCCTGTGGTTCCGCCGTGGGCGCGGCCTCGGCTTCGGCCGGGGCTGCTGCCTGGCTCGCGGAGCCGTCCGCCACCGAGCGGGTACGGCGGACCGGACGGGCCGGGGCCGGGCTCGCTTCCGCCGGCGTTGCCGCGGCGTCGGCCGGCGTCGCCACCGGCCGGGCGGGGGTGGCTTCTGCCGAAGCCGGGGTCGATCCTGCGGCCAAGGCCTCCGACTGGCTCGCGGAGCCGTCCGCCACCGAGCGGGAGCGGCGCGCCGGGCGGGCCGGGGACGCTTCCGCCGAAGTTGCCGAGGCTTCGGGCAGGGCCGTCGGGGGCTCCGGCTGGGCGGGGGTGGTTGCCGCCGGGGGCGGGGTTGCTCCCGTGGACAGGGCCTCCGACTGGCTCGCCGAGCCGTCCGCTACCGAGCGGGTACGGCGGACCGGACGGGCCGGGGACGCATCGGACGGGGGTGCCGGGGCTTCGGACGCGGGCGGGGTGGCTTCGCGGGGGGTGCGGGCCGGGCGGTCGCCCGCTGCGCGCGGGGTGCGGGCCGGGCGGTCGCCGGGGGCGCCCGCCGCCGCGCGGGGGGTGCGGGCGGGGCGGGTGGGGGCCGGGGGGAGCTGGCCCTTCATCGGGCCCCAGTCGTTGGGGTCGGGTACGCCCGGCGGGAGCATCTGGCGGCGCTTCGGGGCGTCGGGGTCGTGTGCCTCGCCCGGCTCCTTCGCGCCCGGCCAGGCCTTGGCGACCCGCGCCGCGAGGACGAAGTCCTTGCGCAGCGGGTGGCCCTCGAAGTTCTCGGGGAGGAGGAGCGGGACGAGGTTCGGGTGGTCCGTGAACGCGACCCCGAACATCTCCCAGGTCTCGCGCTCATGCCATTCGGCGCCGGCGTAGACGGAGACGGCCGAGGGCAGGGAGGGCGCCGAGTGCGGGACGGTGGTCCGCAGCAGGAGGCGGCGTACGCGGTGGTTCTCCAGGGAGACCACGTGCGCGCAGATGCGGAAGCCCGTGCCCGGCTCGTCGACCGCGCTCAGCCAGTCGAAGTAGGTGCAGCCCAGCTTGTCGCGGGCGATCTCCAGGGCGGGGATCCAGCTCGCAGTGGGGACGTCGACCGTGAGGACGGAGTACGCGAAGGAGCCGACGGCTTCCTCGCCGAAGACCGTTCCCGCCGCGTCGGGGAGGGAGTCGTAGAGGTTCACGCGTCCGTCCCGGGAGCGGGGGGAGGAGTTACCAGGCCGCTCGTGAGCTGGGCCGGGGACGGCGCGGGGGTGTTCGCGTAGCGCTCCGCCAGCGATTCGCGGGCGATCTTCTCCTGGAGCTTGAGGATGCCCTGGAGCAGCGCCTCGGGGCGGGGCGGGCAGCCGGGGACGTAGACGTCGACCGGGATGATCTGGTCGACGCCCTTGGTCACCGAGTACGAGTCCCAGTACGGGCCGCCGCAGTTGGAGCAGGCGCCGAAGGAGATCACGTACTTGGGCTCGGGCATCTGCTCGTACAGCCGCTTGACGGCCGGGGCCATCTTGTCCGTCACCGTGCCGGAGACGATCATGAGGTCCGCCTGGCGCGGGCCGGGCGCGAAGGGGATGACGCCGAGCCGGATGAAGTCGTGCCGGGCCATCGACGCCGCGATGAACTCGATCGCGCAGCAGGCGAGGCCGAAGTTGAAGACCCACAGGCTGTAGCGGCGGCCCCAGTTGAGGACCACCTTCATGGGCTCGGGCGCGAGGCGGGACAGGACGCCCAGCCGCTTCGGCTCCGGGAGCAGCTGCGGCTCCGACGGCACGGCCGGGGTACCGGCCGGGGTCACAGCCATTCGAGGACGCCCTTCTTGTACGCGTAGAGCAGGCCGACGGCCAGGAAGCCGAGGAAGACGAACATCTCCACCAGCGTCGTGGCGCCGTAACCGGCGGCGGCGAACACCGTCGCCCAGGGGAAGAGGAAGATCGAGTCGACGGCGAAGATGACGTAGAGGAAGGCGTAGACGTAGTAGCGGACCTGGGTGTGCGCCCAGCCCTCGCCGACCGGGTCCACGCCGCACTCGTAGGTCAGCAGCTTCTCGCGGGTCGGGACGGACGGGCTCAGCAGACGGTTGGCGCCGAACGCCACCGCCACGAAGAGCACGCCGAGCGCGGCCAGGAGGCCGACGACCGAATACGTCCGGAAGTAGTCCGCGGCGAGCACGGATACGGTCGATACCGTTGGTTCGGGCACGTCCGTTCCTCGTTCCTCGGCCACTGTCGACGATCAGGTTGATCTGGTACGGACGGGAGTCTAGGGCCTGGGGTCCACGGGGTGGGGTTATCCCCCGTTTACCTCGGCCCGGCTACCCCATGGCATCGGACCTCCGCGCTTGGCAGGGTGGGCGCATGACCGCGAGCAAGCACACCCCCGACGACGGCGCTCCTCCTCCCGTCCGCGCACCCTTCGATGCCGTGACGTGGAAGGAAATCGCCTATCTGCTGAGCAATTTGCCCGCCGCCCTCATCGGTTTCGTCTTCACGGTGGTGATGGTGGCGACCGCGGGCGGTCTGTCGGTGACCGCGATCGGTCTTCCGCTGCTCGCATGTGGTCTGTTCTTGTCTCGCCAATTGGGACGCCTGGAACGGGCGCGGGCGCGCGACCTCTTGGGCGTACGGGTCGACGAGCCGACGCCGATGCCCGGGCCGGGCCGCTCCGGGGGGTTCTTCCCCTGGCTGTGGGCGAGCCTGAAGGACCCGGTGGCGTGGCGGACCGTGCTGTTCGAGCTGATCCGGCTGCCGTGGGCGATTGCCACCTTCACGGTGGCGCTGACCGGGCTGTTCGTGCTGTGGCCGGTGCTGCCGTGGGTGGTGCGCGGGCTCGCGAACGTGGACCGCGCGATGGTACGGGGCCTGCTGTCCCCCTCCGACGAGCTGGAGCGGCGCATCGCCGAGCTGGAATCCGACCGCGGTGTCGTGGTCGACACGGCGGCGGCGGACCTGCGGCGCATCGAGCGCGACCTGCACGACGGGGCGCAGGCCCGGCTGGTGGCACTGGCGATGGGGCTGGGCCTGGCGAAGGAGAAGCTGCTGGAGGACCCCGAGGGGGCGGCGGCGATGGTGGACGAGGCGCACGGGGAAGTGAAGATCGCCCTCCAGGAACTGCGGGACCTCGCGCGCGGGATCCATCCGGCGGTGCTGACCGACCGGGGGCTGGACGCGGCGCTGTCCTCGGTGGCCTCGCGGTGCCTGGTCCCCGTGAAGGTGGCGGTGGATCTGCCGGCGCGGCCGGCGGAGGCGATCGAGGGGATCGCGTACTTCGTGGTCTCGGAGCTGCTGCAGAACGTGAGCAAGCACGCGGGGCCGGGGGCGCGGTGCGCGGAGGTCGAGGTCTGGCGGACGGGTGGCTCCGCCGACGGGCGGCTGCTGATCCGGGTGTCGGACGACGGGCAGGGCGGCGCGAATGCCCTGGCCGGGTCGGGGCTGGCGGGGCTGGGTGAGCGGCTCGACGCGGTCGATGGCGTGCTGGTCGTCGAGTCGCCCGAGGGCGCGGGGACCGTGGTCACGGCGGAGCTGCCGTGGCGGGAGCGGGTGGCCCGGTAGGGCCTGGCGCCGGCCGGAGGCCCTGCCGCGGGTGGTGCGGCACCGCTCCGCCGTGACCCCGGTCCCCGCGCCTCAAACGCCGGCGGGGCTGATCTTGGCTGGGCCGGCTTGCCCCTAGGGCCGGACCCTGTGCCCGCCGTGGGTCGGTGCGGCGCCGTACCCGGGGACCAGCCCCCGGACCCCCGCGCCTCAAACGCCGGCGGGGCTGATTTTGGCTGAGTCGGCTTGCCCCTAGGGCCGGACCCTGTGCCCGCCGTGGGTCGGTGCGGCACCGTACCCGGGGACCAGCCCCCGGACCCCCGCGCCTCAAACGCCGGCGGGGCTGTTTTTGGCTGGGCTGGGCTGCACGTGCCGGTCGTTGGGGCTGGAAATTGGCTACGCCAGCCCGTAGGTGCTGGCCCTCGGGCCGGAACTTGGCTGCGCCGACCCGTACGGGGCGGCCCCTCGGGCCGGAACTTGGCTGCGCCGACCCACGCGTGCAGGCCCTTGGGCGAGAACTTGGCTGCGCCAACCCGTACGTGCCGGCCCTCGGGGCTGGATCGCCCTGCAGGGTGATCCAGCCCCGCCGGCGTTTGAGGCTCGGGTCTGGGCGGAGCCCAGGGAACGGGCGAAGGGCGGGGAGGGGACTTGGCCCCCGCGCAGCGGCCGCCGAGTGCCGAGGCCGGGCCGGGGCCGGGGCTGGGAAGGACAGGGCCCCGGAGCAGGGCCCGGGACAGGCCCCAGGGGCAGGACCCGGGGTGGGGTTAACCCCCCTCGGGAGAGGCCGACCTGCCGGATGGTTGGGGGTGGGGGGTTGGCGGGAGGGTGGGGGGACACAGTGGATGAAGGGCGGGTTGGCGATATGGGTAGCGGCGCAGGCAGCGGTATCGGCAGGGTGGTGCGGGCTCCCTTCGAGGGGCGGACCTGGCGGGAGTTCGGGTATCTGATGCTCGGGCTGCCGCTCAGCACCCTGTACTTCTCGCTCGCCATCACCGGCGTCAGCCTCGGCGCCGGACTGCTCGTCACCTTCCTCGGAGTCCCGGTGCTGGCGGGTGTACTGGCCATGTGCCGCGGGTTCGGGCGCGTGGAGCGGGCCCGGGTGCGCGGGATGCTCCGTCACGACATCGCCGAGCCCGCGCCGATCCGGGCGAAGAAGAGCGGGGCGATCGCCCGGATGGGGGCACTGCTCAAGAGCGGGAGCGCCTGGCGGCACGTGCTGTACTCGGTCGTCCACTTTCCGTGGGCGGTGTTCGCCTTCTGCGTGGCCCTGACGTTCTGGGTTTATGGGTGGGCCATGCTGCTCTACCCGCTCTGGTTCTGGGTGTTCCCCGCCTTTACCGACCAGCCGGGGCTGCAGGTCTTCCAGAACGACGACTACTCCCTCTACCTGGACTCCCCCCTCGCGATCGCGGCGACCTGCGCGACCGGGCTCGCCCTCACGCTCGCCACCCCCTGGGTGGTCCGCGCCCTGACCACCGTGGACCGGGTCCTCGTCTGCGGGCTGCTCGGGCCCTCGCGGCTCGACCACCGGGTCAGCGAACTGGAGTCCGACCGGGGTGTCGTGGTCGACACCGCCGCGGCCGATCTGCGGCGCATCGAGCGCGACCTGCACGACGGGGCGCAGGCCCGGCTGGTGGCGCTGGCCATGGATCTGGGCATGGCGAAGGAGAAGCTGACGCAGGACCCGCAGGCCGCCGCCCGCATGGTGGACGAGGCGCACGGGGAAGTGAAGATCGCCCTACAGGAGCTGCGGGACCTGGCCCGCGGGATCCACCCGGCCGTGCTGACCGACCGCGGGCTGGACGCGGCCCTGTCCTCGGTGGCCTCCCGGTGCGCGGTGCCGGTACGGGTGGCCGTGGAGCTGCCCTCGCGGCCGGCAGCGGCGATCGAGGGGATCGCGTACTTCACGGTGTCGGAGCTGCTGCAGAACGTGAGCAAGCACGCGAGGGCCCGTACGGCCGGGGTGGACGTGTGGAAGTCCGGCGAGCGGCTGCTGATCCAGGTCGCCGACGACGGTGTCGGCGGGGCCGGCGCCGTGGCCGGTTCGGGGCTGGCGGGGCTGGCCGAGCGGCTCGACGCCGTGGACGGGCTGCTCGTCGTGGACTCCCCCGCCGGCGGCGGCACGACCGTCACCGCCGAACTCCCCTGGCGGGCCGTCTGAGGCGACCCGAACGGCCCGTACGGGCGACATCGACGACCGCACGGATGCCCGCACCTGGTGTCCGTGCGGTCGTGTGTCGGTGCCGTTCGGCCCGCCCCGAGCGGGGGCCAAAGCCCTGACTTTCGGGGGCGGGTGGCTCAGAGGGGCTCCGAGGGCCGAAAACAGCCGCTCCCGGGGTACTCGTTGATCGCGCTCCGGCTGTATCCGGGCTCAAGACTGGGATGCTTGGCTGAGTCAGGGAACACGGGGCATGAGCGGACGCGGGAGCAGCGGAGTCGTGGAAGACAGGGTGCGGGTGGTCATCGCCGAGGATTCAGTGCTGCTGCGTGAGGGCCTGACCCGGTTGCTGACCGACCGGGGGCATGACGTCGTCGCAGGCGTCGGGGACGCGGAAGCCCTGATCAAGACGGTGGCGGAGCTGGCGGCCGAGAACGCGCTGCCGGACGTGGTGGTGGCCGATGTGCGGATGCCGCCGACGCACACCGACGAGGGTGTGCGGGCGGCCGTGCGGCTGCGGCGCGATCACCCCGGCATAGGTGTGCTGGTGCTGTCGCAGTACGTGGAGGAGCAGTACGCCACCGAGCTGCTGGCCGGGTCCAGTACCGGGGTGGGGTACCTGCTGAAGGACCGGGTGGCCGATGTGCGCGAGTTCCTCGACGCCGTCGTCCGCGTGGCCCGGGGCGGTACCGCCCTGGACCCGGAGGTCGTGGCGCAGCTGCTCGGCCGCAGCCGCAAGCAGGACGTGCTGGCGGGGCTGACCCCGCGCGAGCGCGAGGTGCTCGGGCTGATGGCCGAGGGGCGGACCAATTCCGCGGTGGCCAAGCAGCTGGTGGTGAGCGACGGCGCGGTGGAGAAGCACGTCAGCAACATCTTCATGAAGCTGGGCCTGTCACCCAGTGACGGGGATCACCGGCGCGTGCTGGCCGTTCTCACCTACCTAAGATCTTGATCAACTGACACTCTGTCAGGTAAGGCCGGATTCGGACAGACCGCCGAAGGGGCGGTCCAGAAAATGAGCACCCCGGGAAGGAATCCCTACGGACGTAGGGTTGACCGTGGGCAGTGCTCACGCCTCGAAGGAGGTCCAGTTCAGTGACCAGCCAGGTCAGTAGCCCAGCCGAACAGTCCGACGGGGCCGAAGGCGCAGTCGTCGGCGAGCAGCGGACGCCCCCGGGCCCGAGCGGTGAACCCGCAGATCACGCAGGCCCCGGCGGTCGCGATGGAGACGCCGGGGAATCCGTGACGAAGGAAGTACGCCGACTCGATCGGGTGATCATCCGCTTCGCGGGTGACTCCGGTGACGGCATGCAGCTCACCGGTGACCGCTTCACCTCGGAAACCGCCTCCTTCGGCAACGACCTCTCGACGCTGCCGAACTTCCCGGCCGAGATCAGGGCGCCCGCCGGCACCCTCCCCGGCGTCTCGTCCTTCCAGCTGCACTTCGCCGACCACGACATCCTGACGCCGGGCGACGCCCCGAACGTCCTGGTGGCGATGAACCCGGCGGCGCTGAAGGCGAACATCGCGGACGTACCGCGCGGCGCGGAGATCATCGTCAACACGGACGAGTTCACCAAGCGCCCGATGGCGAAGGTCGGCTACGAGACCTCCCCGCTGGAAGACGGCTCGCTGGACGCCTACAACGTCCACCCGGTGCCGCTGACCACCCTCACCGTCGAGGCGCTCAAGGACTTCGGGCTCTCCCGCAAGGAGGCCGAGCGCAGCAAGAACATGTTCGCGCTCGGGCTGCTGTCCTGGATGTACCACCGGCCCACCGAGGGCACCGAGACCTTCCTGCGGCAGAAGTTCGCGAAGAAGCCCCAGATCGCGGAGGCGAACGTCACCGCCTTCCGGGCGGGCTGGAACTTCGGCGAGACCACCGAGGACTTCGCCGTCTCCTACGAGGTGGCCCCGGCCACCCGCGCCTTCCCGGCCGGCACCTACCGCAACATCTCCGGGAACCTCGCCCTGTCCTACGGGCTGATCGCGGCGGGCCAGCAGGCCGATCTGCCGATCTACCTGGGCTCGTACCCGATCACCCCGGCCTCGGACATCCTGCACGAGCTGTCGAAGCACAAGAACTTCGGCGTACGCACCTTCCAGGCCGAGGACGAGATCGCCGGCATCGGCGCGGCGCTGGGCGCGGCCTTCGGCGGCGCGCTGGGCGTGACCACCACCTCCGGCCCGGGCGTGGCCCTGAAGTCCGAGACGATCGGCCTCGCGGTCTCCCTGGAGCTGCCGCTGCTGATCGTGGACATCCAGCGCGGCGGCCCCTCCACGGGTCTGCCGACCAAGACGGAGCAGGCCGACCTGCTGCAGGCCATGTACGGGCGCAACGGCGAGGCCCCGGTGCCGATCGTGGCCCCGCGCACCCCGGCGGACTGCTTCGACGCGGCGCTGGAAGCGGCCCGGATCGCGCTGACCTACCGGACCCCGGTGTTCCTGCTCTCCGACGGGTACCTCGCCAACGGCTCCGAGCCCTGGCGGATCCCGGACGTGGCGGACCTGCCGGACCTGAAGGTGCAGTTCGCCGCCGGCCCCAACCACGAGCTCGCGGACGGCACCGAGGTCTTCTGGCCGTACAAGCGCGATCCGCAGACCCTGGCCCGCCCCTGGGCGGTCCCGGGCACGCCGGGGCTGGAGCACCGGATCGGCGGCATCGAGAAGCAGGACGGCACGGGCAACATCTCGTACGACCCGGCCAACCACGAGTTGATGGTCCGCACCCGCCAGGCCAAGATCGACGGCATCACGGTCCCCGACCTGGAGGTCGACGACCCGGACGGCGCGCGGACCCTGGTCATCGGCTGGGGCTCGACGTACGGGCCGATCACGGCCGCCGTACGCCGGCTGCGGATCGCCGGGCTCCCCATCGCGCAGGCCCACCTGCGCCACCTCAACCCCTTCCCGAGGAATCTGGGCGAGGTCCTGAAGCGTTACGACAAGGTAGTGGTGCCGGAGATGAACCTCGGGCAGCTCGCGACCCTCCTGAGGGCGAAGTACCTGGTCGACGCACAGTCGTACAACCAGGTGAACGGCATGCCGTTCAAGGCCGAGCAGCTCGCCAACCATCTCAAGGAGGCCATCAATGACTGAGGTGACCGACAGCCCCGCCCTGCTCTCGCTGGTGCCCAAGGCGGCCGCCAAGCAGTCGATGAAGGACTTCAAGTCGGACCAGGAGGTCCGCTGGTGCCCCGGCTGCGGCGACTACGCGGTCCTCGCCGCCGTCCAGGGCTTCATGCCGGAGCTGGGGCTGGCGAAGGAGAACATCGTCTTCGTCTCGGGCATCGGCTGCTCCTCGCGCTTCCCGTACTACATGGACACGTACGGGATGCACTCGATCCACGGCCGCGCCCCGGCGATCGCCACGGGGCTCGCCACCTCGCGCCGCGACCTGTCGGTGTGGGTGGTCACCGGTGACGGGGACGCGCTCTCCATCGGCGGAAACCACCTGATCCACGCCCTGCGGCGCAACGTCAACCTCAAGATCCTGCTGTTCAACAACCGGATCTACGGGCTGACCAAGGGGCAGTACTCCCCCACCTCCGAGGTCGGCAAGATCACCAAGTCGACCCCGATGGGCTCGCTCGACGCGCCCTTCAACCCGGTCTCGCTGGCGATCGGCGCGGAGGCCTCCTTCGTGGCCCGTACGGTCGACTCCGACCGCAAGCACCTCACCGAGGTGCTGCGCGCGGCGGCCGCCCACGAGGGCACGGCGCTGGTGGAGATCTACCAGAACTGCAACATCTTCAACGACGGCGCCTTCGAGGTCCTCAAGGACCACGAGCAGGCCCAGGAGGCCGTGATCCGCCTCGAACAGGGGCAGCCGATCCGCTTCGGCGTGGACGGCGCCAAGGGCGTCGTGCGCAACGTGGCCACCGGCGACCTGGAGGTCGTGACCGTGACCCCCGAGAACGAGTCCCGGATCCTGGTCCACGACGCCTCCTCGGCCTCCCCGACCAACGCGTTCGCGCTGTCCCGGCTGGCCGACCCCGACACGCTGCACCAGACGCCCATCGGGGTGTTCCGCAACGTGCGGCGGCCCGTCTACGACACGCTCATGGCCGACCAGCTGGAGACGGCCGTGGACCGCAGCGGCAAGGGCGACCTGGGCGCGCTGCTGAGCGGGAACGACACCTGGACCGTCGTGGGCTGAGACATCGGCTGAGGCATCGGCCGAGACATCGGCTGAGGCATCCGCCGCGGCCCACCGCAGCTCACCGAAGCCCGGACCCGCAGGGAGGGTCCGGGCTTCGTCGCGTCCCGGCCGCCGGGCGGCCACCCAAGTGTCATGAGCATCTCGCCAGACACTAATGACTTTCGGCGCGTGCGGCGCTACCGTCGTCAGGTTGGCTTGAAGTAGCTCTGGAGGTCCCGTGAAGGCACAGAACGACCAGCGCACGGGGTTGCTCTACGGCTTCGCCTCGTACGGAATGTGGGGGATCGTGCCCCTCTTCTGGCCGCTCCTCCAGCCCGCCGGGGCGATCGAGATCCTCGCCCACCGCATGGTGTGGTCCCTGGCCGTGGTCGGTCTGGCGCTGCTGGTTCTGCGGCGCTGGGGATGGATGGCGGAGCTGCTGCGCCAGCCGCGCAAGCTCGCCCTCACCGCGGTGGCCGCCGCCCTGGTCACCGTGAACTGGGGCGTCTACATCTGGGCGGTCAACAACGGCGCGGTCGTCGAGGCGAGCCTCGGCTACTTCATCAACCCCCTGGTCACCATCGCCCTCGGCGTCCTGGTCCTCGGCGAGCGCCTGCGCCGCACGCAGTGGGCGGCGGTCGGGATCGCCGTCACCGCCGTACTGGTCCTCGCCGTCGGGTACGGGCGGCCGCCGTGGATCTCGCTGATCCTGGCCGTCTCCTTCGCCCTGTACGGGCTGATCAAGAAGCAGCTCGGCATGGGCGGCCTGGAGTCGCTGACCGCCGAGACCGTGATCATGTTCCTGCCCGCCCTCGGCTACCTGCTGTGGCTCGGCTCGCGGGGCGAGTCCACCTTCACCGCCCAGGGCCCGGGGCACGCCGCCCTGCTGGCCTCGGCCGGTCTGGTCACCGCGATCCCGCTGATCTGCTTCGGCGCGGCCGCGATCCGGGTCCCGCTGTCCACCCTCGGGCTGCTCCAGTACATGGCCCCGGTCTTCCAGTTCGGGCTCGGCGTCCTCTACTTCCACGAGGCCATGCCGCCCGCCCGCTGGGCCGGCTTCTCCCTGGTCTGGGTCGCCCTGTCGATCCTCACCTGGGACGCCCTGCGCACCGCTCGGCGCTCCCGGGCCCTGCGCCTGGATGCCCTGTCGGCGCACCTGCCGAGCTCGGTCCCGAGCCCCGTCCCGAGCCCCCTTCCGACCCCGGAGCGCGAGACCGCGTAACACCGCTCGGAGCATCGACGGGCGCGTCTTCGGACGCGCCCGTCCGCATGTCCACCCCTGTCGGCCGTACCCCCGCCCCGGCCTACGCGTCCATCGGCAGCCCCGTCGTGGCGAGCCGGAGGCTCGGCGGTGCGTGCGCGGCCACCAGGTCCACGGCCTCCCCGGCCGTGGCGACCTCGCCGACCTCCCCGAAGGGATCGCGCCGCACGACGCGGAACCGCCCGTCGGGCAGCGGGATCACGAAGGGGACCGCCACCTCGTAGGGGAAGCGGGTCGTGCTGCTGAAGTGCACGTGGCAATGGCTCGTGTACGGGTACAGCTGCCGCAGCAGCGGGTGCGCGTGGGCCGCCTCCAGCACCGCGATGGTGCCGAGGCGCCAGACCTTGGGCCCGAGGCGCTCCAGGCCGTCCGCCCATGTCCGCCGCCTGTCGATCCACTGCGCTTCGACGACCGCCGCACGGGTCTCTTCGTTCACGTTCATCCCCCCAGTGTGCTCTTGTACCGGCCCTGTGAGCGGCTCCGTACGCTTTCCGAACGGGTCTGACCGGGTTGAGGTCTTGACGGACTGTCATGCTCTTGCCGACCAGGCCGTCCTCCAGGGGCGCGACGCCGACTCCCGGCCCGTACGCCTCCCGCCTCCGGCCGCCCCGCCCACACCGGCCGCACGGCCGTACGGTCCGGCGGAATCCAGGTTTCCCTTTATTGCGTCGGTCACCTCCGCCCCCTCGGCCGCATCCCGCCGGCCGAGTTCCGAGACGAGCGATCGCCGCAGGTCATTACGGCCCGGCCGATATTCCACTTCCCGATCCGGCCGGACCGGCTTCCCGCCCCGGCCGCACTTAATTGCACACCAGCGACATAGGCATTTTTAGCCTCGTTGACAACCCCAAGTTCCTGACGGTTATATGAAGTCATCGAAGGGGGGGATGGCGAATGAGGGCCAGCCGAAAGACCCAATTCCGCAACCGAATTGCATTAACCCATTGCCATCTCCAATTTGAGGAGATGAAATGAGCATAATCAAGCACACGCTTCCGCTCGCCGCCGCCGCCATCGCGCTGACGGTCGGGAGCATCGCAGGGCCCAGCCTCATCCAGGCCCAGGCGGCCGCCTCGAGCACGTCGGCCGTCGCCGAGACGCCGGCAGCCGCCGCGGCTCCCGCGGCCACCGAGGCCCCGGCGGCCACCGAGGCTCCGGCCGACTCCGCGGGCCAGGCGGGCGGCATCTTCAACCCGCGGCCGGTCGCGCGAACCCCCGAACAGCTGCTCCAGCTCCTGGGCGAGCGGATCAAGGCCAAGGACATCGAGGGCATCATCGCCCTGCACGAGCCCGAAGCGGCGATCGTCGACTGGGACCTCTCGGTCATCAGGGGCCACGCCGCCATCAGGACCTTCTACGTCGGGTGGTTCAACCTGAACCCGGTGCTCACCGTCAACGCCCGCCAGACCGTGGCGACGGGGGGATGGCGCGGCTGGGACGGCGTGGTGCGCCAGCGCACGGCGTCCATCATGGGCGACTACAGCCTGGAGCAGGCCGGGACGGACGGCACCCGCGTGAGCTTCACCGGCAACTTCTGCGACACCGTGGAAGAGCAGCTGGACGGCACGTGGCTGTACGTCCTGGACAACCCGTACCCGCCCCACGGCGGGGGCACGCCGGCGGCTGCCTCCCACCACTGATCCGGGCATCTCAGCGGTCTCGGCCTTTTCTGCTCAGCCCGCCGGCCGGTGAATTCTTCCCGCGCATCGCGCGCTTTATCCACCGCACCGAAAAGCAAGCAGGGTGAGGAAATTCCGCCCACCCATGGGGGATCTGACCATCCCCATGGGTGGCCGGCCACCACTCAATCAACCCGAGGGGGAACCGTGCCGGGCATAGCCCCGATCTCGTCATACCAGCTGCCGACGGCGGCCGAACTGCCCGCCAGCAAGGCCCCGTGGAAACCCGACCCCGACCGAGCGGCCCTGCTCGTGCACGATATGCAGCGCTACTTCCTCGCACCGTTTCCCGCGGAGATCCGCGATCCGCTGGTACGCCACTGCGCGCTCCTGCGGGAGCGCTGCGCCGCCCTCGGGGTGCCGGTGTTCTACACCGCGCAACCCGGAGGCATGACCGACGGGGAACGCGGGCTGCTCAAGGACTTCTGGGGTCCGGGCATGAGGGTGGACCCCGTCGATCGTCAGATCGTCACGGAACTCGCGCCGCGGCCCGCGGACCAGGTGCTCACCAAGTGGCGCTACAGCGCGTTCTTCCGCTCGGACCTGCTGGCCCGGATGCGCGCCCAGGGCCGCGATCAGCTGATCGTCTGCGGGGTGTACGCGCACGTCGGCGTGCTGGCGACAGCCCTGGAGGCGTTCACCAACGACATCCAGCCGTTCCTGGTCGCCGACGCCGTCGGTGACTTCTCCGCCGAGTACCACCAGCTGGCCCTCGACTACGCGGCCGCCCGCTGCTCGGTGGTCACCACCACCGAGGAGGTCTTCCGATGAACCCGACGCAGCTGCTCGAACACGTGCTGGGCTCCGATCCGGGTCCCTTCGCCCTGCTGCACCGCCCCGAGTCGCTGGGCGCGGACCGCGTGGAGATCCTGCTGGGCGAGATCGGTACGCCGGCCCGGCTGGCCGACATCCCGCTCGCCGACGGGAGCGGGCGGCCCGGCGGGCCCCGGCACGAGGCGCTGGTCCTGGTGCCCCACCAGCAGATCACCGAGCGCGGCTTCATCGCCGCCGCGGACGGCTCACCGCTGATCGCGATGTCGGTGACCGACCAGGGGCAGATCGCCACGTCGCAGGCGCTGAGATCCCTGCCGGACGAGCCGATCACCCTGGACGGCGGGCATTTCGACACCGAGGACGAGGCCTACGCCGACACGGTCCGCGCGGTCCTCGACAACGAGATCGGCACCGGCGAGGGCTCCAACTTCGTCATCAAGCGCTCGTTCGTCACCACCATCACCGGGTACTCGACGCGCAGCGCGCTCAGCCTGTTCCGCCGGCTGCTCACCCGGGAGAGCGGCGCCTACTGGACCTTCATCGTGCACACCGGCACGCGGACCTTCGTGGGCGCCACTCCCGAGCGCCACGTCAGCCTGCGGGACGGCGTCGCGGCGATGACCCCGATCAGCGGCACCTACCGCTACCCGCCCACCGGACCGGTCCGCTCGGAGGTCATGGAGTTCCTCACCGACGGCAAGGAGACCGACGAGCTGTACATGGTGCTGGACGAGGAACTCAAGATGATGGCCCGGGTCTGCCGGGGCGGCGGCCGGGTGAGGGGACCGTTCCTGCGGGAGATGGCGCACCTCGCGCACACCGAGTACGTCATCGAGGGGCGCAGCGACCTCGACCCCCGGGACATCCTGCGGGAAACGATGTTCGCCCCGACGGTGACCGGCAGCCCGCTGGAGAACGCCTGCCGGGTGATAGCCCGCTACGAGCCGCGCGGCCGCGGGTACTACGGCGGAATCGCGGCCCTCATCGGCCGCGACGCCGACGGCGCGCGCACCCTGGACTCGGCCATCCTCATCCGCACCGCCGACATCCGTGCCTCGGACGCCGACGACAGCGCCCACGTGGAGGTCGGGGTGGGCGCGACCCTGGTCCGGCACTCCGACGCCGGCGCCGAGGTCGCGGAGACCCGTACCAAGGCCGCGGGCGTGCTCGCGGCGCTGGGCGCCGCGAACCGGCTCGTCGAGGACCCGCTGATCCAGAAGGCCCTGGGGAGCCGCAACGAGACGATCGCGCGCTTCTGGCTCAGCGACGCCGAATCGCGGGCGCGGCCCCACCCGATGCTCGCCGGCCGCCGGGCCCTGATCATCGATGCCGAGGACACCTTCAGCTCGATGCTGGCCCACCAGCTGAGCGCCATCGGACTGACCGTCGAGCTCGCCGCCTTCGACGCGGCCCACCGCTTCGACGACCACGACCTCGTCGTCATGGGCCCGGGACCCGGCGACCCGCGGGAGGCCGGCGACCGCCGGATGGCCCATCTCACCTCGGCGATCGAGGAGTTGCTCTCCCGGCGCATCCCCTTCCTGGCCGTGTGCCTGAGCCATCAGCTGCTGTCCCGGCACCTCGGGCTCGACCTGAGGCGCCGGGACGTCCCGAACCAGGGCACCCAGCGCGAGATCGACCTGTTCGGCTCGCGGGAGCGGGTCGGCTTCTACAACTCCTACGAGGCCCGGTCGCGGGCCGAGCACCTGGAGTGCCCCGGCGTCGGCGAGGTGAAGGTGAGCCTCGACCCCCGCACGGGAGAGGTGCACGCCCTGCGCGGAGCGCACTTCGGATCCGTGCAGTTCCACCTCGAATCCGTGCTCACCCAGGACAGCGAGCGCGTCCTGACCGAGCTCCTCGTCCCCCTGCTGGAAGCCGCGGAGGTGGTGAAGGTATGAAGGCCGCCGTCTCCTGGTGGGACCTCTCCGGGTCCCACCAGACCATCGACTCCTTGCGCGTCTACCTGCGCGACGAGGGAGTGGACCCGTGGACCGAGGTCCGCGGCATGCGACTGAAGTTCTGGATCTCCGACCGGCAGCTGAACCGGTGGGGCGCGGTGATGCTGTGGGACTCCGACGCCGACCTGACGCAGCCGATGCCCCCGAACCGGGCCACCGAGCTCATCGGGTACCCGCCGACCGACCGGATGATGACCGCGGTCGAGGCGATCGTCGAGGGCCTCCACTCGGGTGCGACGTCCGAGCGCGGCCTGGCCTTCGAGACCGCCGGGAACGCCTCGTGAGCGCCCCGGCCCGGCCCCTGACGGCCGATGAGTTCACCGCCCCGCCCGCCGAGCCGATGGACCTGCTGCGGACCTGGTTCGACAGCGCCGTCGCGAACGCCGTACGCGAACCGGGCGCACTGGCCCTGGCCACCGCCGATGCCCGCGGCCGCGCCTCCAACCGGATCGTGCAGGTGCTCTCGGTACGCGGTACGGGGCTGGTGTTCGCCAGCCACTCCGACAGCCGCAAGGCCCGGGACTTCGACGAGACGGGCTGGGCGTCGGGCGTCTTCTACTGGCGCGAGGCCGGCCGCCAGGTGAGCGTGAGCGGCCCGGCCCGCCCGCTGCCCGACGAGGAGTCCGACGCCCTGTGGGCCGCCCGGCCCGCCGCCGCGCACCCGATGTCGGTGGCCTCGTACCAGAGCGCACTGCTGCCGGACGAGGACGAGCTGCGCGAGCGGGCCAGGGAACTGGCCCGGAGCGGCACCGCACTGACCCGCCCGGACCGCTGGCTGGGCTACCTGCTGGAGCCGGCCTCGGTCGAGTTCTGGCAGGCCGACCAGGCGGACCGGCTGCACCGGAGGCTGCGCTACGAGCGCGACGGCTCCGGCTGGCGTACGGACCGGCTCCAACCTTGACCGTGCTCCGAACCCCTTAGACCAAGTGAGAGAAAGGCAAGCCGATGTGTGGAATTACGGGCTGGATCTCGTTCGACCGTGATCTGGAGCAGCAGCGCACCCAGCTGGACGCGATGACGCAGACCATGGCCTGCCGGGGACCGGACGCCGGCGGCGCCTGGATCGAGCGGCACGCGGCCTTCGGGCACCGGCGGCTGTCGGTCATCGACCTGGAGGGCGGCGCCCAGCCCATGGTGGTGCCGACCGACAACGGGCCGGTGTCGATCACCTACAGCGGTGAGGTCTACAACTTCAAGGAGCTGCGGGCCGAGCTGGTGCGCCGCGGCCACCGCTTCCGGACCGACAGCGACACCGAGGTGGTGCTCAACGGCTACGTCGAGTGGGGCGAGGCCCTCGCCGACCGGCTCAACGGCATCTACGCCTTCGCCATCTGGGACTCCCGCGTCGAGAAGCTCGTCCTGATCCGCGACCGGATGGGCGTCAAGCCCCTCTACTTCTACGAGACCGAGGACGGGGTGCTGTTCGGCTCCGAGCCGAAGGCGATCCTCGCCAACTCGCTGTCGGAGCGGGCGGTCGACCTCGCCGGGCTGCGGGAGCTGGTCAGCTTCACCCAGACGCCGGGAAGCTCGCTGTGGGTCGGGATGCGCGAGGTGGTGCCGGGGGGCATCGTCATCGTGGACCGCGCCGGCCTGCGCGAGCGCCGCTACTGGACGCTGCCCACCCGGCAGCACACCGATGACCTGAAGACCACCATCGGCAACGTGCGGGACCTGCTCGAGGACATCGTGAACCGCCAGGTCGTCTCCGACGTACCGCGGTGCACCCTGCTCTCCGGCGGTCTGGACTCCAGCGTGATCACCGCGCTGGCCGCCGCCAAGCTCGGCGAGTCCGGCGAGAAGGTGCGCAGCTTCGACGTCGACTTCGTCGGACGGGCGGACGACTTCGTCGCCGACGAGCTGCGCGGCACGACGGACGCCCCCTACGCCCGGGAGGTGGCCGCCCGCGCCGGAACGCAGCACCAGTCGATCGTGCTCGACCACGCCTCGATCGCCGACCCGGACATCCGGCGGAAGGTCATCACCGCGCGGGACAGTCCGCTCAGCCTCGGCGACATGGACACCTCGCTCTACCTGCTGTTCCAGGCCATTCGCCAGCACTCCACGGTGGCCCTGTCCGGGGAGTCCGCGGACGAGGTCTTCGGCGGGTACCGGTGGTTCCACCAGCCGGAGGTCCAGGCCGCGAAGACCTTCCCCTGGATGGCGGTCTTCGTCAGCGGTGCCAAGGCCCAGGTGTCCGACCGGTTCAACCCGGGCATCACCGCCGCCCTCGACCTGCCGACGTACATCGCCGACCAGTACTCCGCCGCGGTCGGGGAGGTCGAGCGGGCGGAGGGCGAGAGCGACCACGAGATGACCATGCGCACGATGAGCCACCTGCACCTGACCCGTTTCGTGCGGATGCTCCTGGAGCGCAAGGACCGGATCAGCATGGCGGTCGGGCTGGAGGTCCGGGTCCCGTTCTGCGACCACCGGCTCGTGGAGTACGTCTACAACGCGCCGTGGTCGATGAAGACCTTCGACGGCCGGGAGAAGAGCCTGCTGCGCGCCGCGACCGCCGACCTGCTGCCCCAGTCGGTGCTGGAGCGGACGAAGGCCCCCTACCCGGCGACGCTGGACCCGCAGTACACGAGCGCGCTGCTGCAGCAGTCCAAGGAACTGCTGACGACCGACGACCCGGTCTTCGACATGGTCGACCGCAGCTGGCTGCAGGACATCGTCCAGCAGGACTCGGCCAACATGCCGCTCGACGTCCGCAACGGCATGGAGCGCGTGCTCGACCTGAGCACCTGGCTGGACATCTACCGCCCCGAACTGCGCCTCTGACACGGGAATTGAGGAAATCGAGATGGGAACGAACCACGCTCGGCCCGAGGGGCTCGAGACCGACTCCGAGACCGACTCCGACCTGCGCGCCCGGCACCGTGCCGTCGTGGCCGACTACATGAGCCGCAAGGGCGAGACCCGCAAGACGCGCTACCTGCTCTTCGCCGAGGACGGCAGCGCCGGCCTGTGGACCAGCGACACGGGGCAGCCGATCACCTCCCAGGGGCACGAGAAGCTCAAGGCGCACGGCGAGTGGTCGCTGCGCATGTTCCCCGACTGGGAATGGTCGAACGTCCAGATCTTCGAGACGCAGGACCCCAACCAGTTCTGGGTCGAGTGCGACGGGGAGGGCCAGATCCTCTACCCCGAATACGAGCCCGGCCACTACACGAACCACTTCATCCACTCGTTCCTGCTCGAAGACGGAAAGATCAAGCAGAACCGCGAGTTCATGAACCCGCTCCAGCAGCTGCGAGCGCTGGGCATCGAGGTGCCGAAGGTCAACCGCGGCGGCATCCCCACCTAGGCCGTCGCCTTCGGCCCCCTTGCCGGATTCGGGCCGCCCACACTCACGACAAGGAGAATCCGATGGGATCTCAGCTCAACCCCTACATCGCCTTCGACGGGGATGCCCGGCAGGCGCTGGAGTTCTACCACGACATCCTCGGCGGAAAGCTGGAGCTGGGGACGTTCGGTGACTTCGGCAATCCGGAGTCGCCCGATGCCGACAAGATCATGCACGCCACGCTCAGCACCGCGGACGGTTTCACGGTGATGGCGTGGGACGTCCCGGAGCGGGTCCCCTTCAACCCGGGCACCAACGTCGCGCTCTACCTCGGCGGCGACGACGCCCGCCTCCGCGAGTACTTCGAGAAGCTCGCCGCCGGCGGCACCGTGGTGATGCCCCTCAAGCAGCAGAGCTGGGGCGACGAGGCGGGCACCCTCGTCGACAAGTTCGGGATCACCTGGATGTTCAACATCACCCAGGGCCGGTCCTGACCGGACCGCCGGGGTGCGGGGCGGGGCCGTCCGACGGCTCCGCCCCGCACCGGGAGCACGCAGCTTTATGTCCTGCCGCGGAAGACCGCGGCGAAGCGGTCCGGCCGGCAGTGGCCGGGAGTGGGGATGGTGAGGGATCCATGACAGTCGACGTCGACGTACAGGCCACCCGGAACGTGGTCGACCTGATCACCGGTGGGTGGAGGGCGCAGGCGCTCTACACCGCGGTCAAACTCGAACTGCCCGACCACATAGCGGCCGGCCGTGACTCCGGCGCCGAGCTCGCGAAGGCGACCGGGGCCAACGAGCAGGGCATCCACCGCCTGATGCGCCTCCTGGTGGCCATGGGCGTGTTCGAGGGCAGCGAGTCCACCGGCTACCGCGGTACCCCGGTGAGCGCGGCCCTGCTCGACGGCCCGCAGTCCCTGCGCGACATGTGCCTGCTGTACGGCGAGGAGTTCTACTCCGCGTGGAGCCACGCCCACCACGCCATCAGCACGGAGAGCTCGGGATTCGAGGTCGCCTACGGCCAGTCGCTCTACGAGTACCTCGGTCAGGACGCGGCCACCGCCCGGCGCTTCCAGCTCACCATGAACGCCGCGAGCATGTTCTTCCACCAGGTGCCCGAGGTCTTCGACTTCGCGGGCAAGACGGTCGTGGACGTGGGCGGGGGCGGCGGGCACCTGCTCGCCACGATCCTCGGCGCCGTCCCGGACGCCCGGGGCGTGCTCTTCGACCGCGAGCACATGATGCCGAAGGCGCGCGAGCACCTGGCCGCCACCGTCGGCCTGGACCGCGCCGAACTGGTCGGCGGCGACATGTTCGAGGACGTCCCGGCGGGCGGCGACGTCTACGTCCTGTGCCGCGTCCTGGCCGGCCACGACGACGAAGCCGTCGTCGGCCTCTTCGAGAGCATCCGCCGCGCCATGGCCGACTCCTCGTCGCGGGTGCTGATCCTCGACCGATTCGTCGAGGACGAGGACCCCACCGTGCTGCCCGCCCTGTGGGACCTGCACCTCCTGGTGACCACGGGCGGCGAACACCGCACCCTCGACCGGATCACGCGGCTGCTGCACCGGGCCGGCCTGGAGATCGACCGGGCCGCGGAGCTGCCCAGTGAGACGACCGCCCTGATCGTCGCGCCGCGCACCCCCGCGCACTCCTAGGGAAAGGAGACCTCCGGTGCTCACGATGGCCACCATCGGCGTCTACGGCTTCGACGCCGATTCCTACCTGCAACGACTTCAACAGGCCGGTGTGCGCCTGGTGCTCGACGTGCGCCAGCGCCGCGGCGTCCGCGGCCCGGACTACGCCTGGGCGAACTCACTGCGGCTGCAGGCCGCCCTCGCCGAGGCCGGGATCGCCTACGAGCACCACCGCGAACTCGCTCCGACCACCGAGCTGCGCCACCTCCAGTACGCCGAGGACGACCGCCAAGGCGTCGGAAAGCGCTCCCGCCACGAGCTCGCCGCCGAGTACACCCGCCGCTACACCAGCGAGATCCTCGACCCCGTCGACCTCGACCCGATCGTGTCGCGGCTGCCGGGCGACGGGACCGCCGCGCTGTTCTGCGTAGAGCGCGACGCGAAGGCCTGCCACCGGTCGCTGGTGGCCCGGCGCCTTGCCGAGGAGCACGACGTGGCGATCGAACACCTGGGGCCGCTGTGATGGACGAGATGCTTCCGCGCCCCGCGCGGCGACCGCGGATCGCGGTGTTCGCCGGACCGACGGCGACGATCCTGAACACACCGGACCTGGTCACGTCGAACAAGGCACGGGTGCGCCACGGTCTGCCGCTGCTCCCCTCCCGGTTCGACGTCCTGCGCTCCCAGCGCCTCGCGGCGCCCGTGACCCTGTACGTCGAGGCGTTCAGCGCGCACCCGCTCGAACGGGAGTCGGCCGACCTGTACGCCCCGCCGGACGGCTGGCTCGACAAGGAGGGAACGTTCCACCAGGAACGACCCTTCGACGACGCCACCCCGGTGTACGTCGTCGAACTCGATCCGGCCGACGGTCTCTACCCCCTCCCCTACATGGGCAGGCAGGCGGACGGGTCCGCCTGGGAGGAGACCTCGGCGGCACCCTTCGCACCGGCGGCGGCTTCCCGGCAGACCTTCTACCCCGATGCCGGGCGGCTGTACGAGGAGATCGAACGGTTCGCACTCGCCGACCTCGGAAAGCCCGTCGAGCTCGGTTCGCTCGCCGACTTCGACTTCTTCCGCGCCGCTCCGTCGGGCGGATACACCACGGGCCCCGACGGCGAACGCCTCGGGCAGGACTTCTTCGTCTACTACCCGTACCACCTCCAGAGCGAGCCGGGCCTGGCGAACCTGGCCGAGGCCACCAACCAGGTCCAGGCCGTCCTCGACACGGGAGGGTTCACCGGTGTCCAGTGGCTGGAAGGGAGCCCGACCGTCGACGAGACCCTGTACTGGCTCGGGCTGCTGATCGACACCACGGTGCCGCTCGTCGGGCACGCGGCCCAGCGCCGCCACCAGTCCGCGAGCGCCGACGGCGACCGCAACGTGGTGGACGGCGTGAAGTTCATCGCGTCGGGCGTCGCCCTGGACGAAACGGGCGTGGACCGCATCGGTGCCTGCGTGATCGTCGACGAACTCGTGTACTCGGCCCGCGACGTGACCAAGGTCGACGCCCGGCCCGGCGGGTACGAGGTCACCGGCGGGCACGGAGGCGTGGTCGCCGACATGGGCGGCTACGGTCCCCCGCAGCTCACCTACCTTCCGGCGCGCAGGCACACCCACCGCTCGGAGCTGCGCCTGAGCGTGCTCCCCGACCGGGTGAGCGGCGTCACCGGGGCCCTGGACACCGGCGTGTCCCTGGTCGACGTGGAGACGAAGGACGCCGGCGGGCTCGTCGCCGCCGCCATGCCGCACGTCTCGATCACCAAGTACAGCCGGTACGCGGCCACGGGCGCGGCCTGCGACCATCCGTCCCTCTCCGACGACGAGGTCGAGATCCTCGCCCGGATCGACGCCGGCCTCGCGGGCGCCCCGCTGACCGGATTCGTCTGTGAGGGCATGTCACCGTTCGGGATGGCCGACCCGGCGAAGAACGCGGCGCTGGGCGTCGCCGTCTTCGCCGGCATGCCGGTGGTCCGTACCGGTCGCGGCAACACCGGGGGCATGGCGTACCGGATGGATCCGGCGTTCATCTCGGGCAACAACCTCACGGCCACCAAGGCGCGCCTGCTCCTGATGGCGGCGCTGCTCAAGTTCGGTGCCCTGCCGCCGGCCGCGGACCCGTTCAACCCGACTCCCGCCGAGTACGCGGCCACCGTACGGGCGGTCGCCCGGTACCAGGTCCTGTTCGACACACACTGACACCACTTCTGGGACGGAACGCATGGATACGTACGAGTACGTGGTGGCCGACGTCTTCACCAAGGTCCCGCTGGAAGGAAATCCGACCGCTGTCTTCCTGGACTCCTCCGGCCTGTCCGGCGAGCGCATGCAGCAGATCGCGAAGGAGATGCACCTGTCCGAGACGGTCTTCGTCCTCCCCGCGGAGGACGACGGCGATGTGCGGGTCCGCATCTTCACCCCCGTCAACGAGCTGCCGTTCGCCGGGCATCCGACCCTGGGCACGGCCATCGTGCTCGGCGAGTCGCACGCCCCGAAGGAGCTCCGGATGGAGACCGCCATGGGCACCGTCGCGTTCGAACTCGAACGGAACGACGAGGGCCGGGCCGACGCGGCCGGCATGTGGCAGCCCGTCCCGACGTGGGAGGCCTACGACCGCGCGGACGAGCTGCTCGCCGCGCTCGACCTGACGGCCACCGGCAGCACGCTGCCGGTCGAGGTCTACTACAACGGGCCGCGGCACGTGTTCGTCGGCCTGGACGGCGTGCCCGCGCTCTCCGCCCTGAAACCGGACCACAGGAGTCTGTCGAGGCTGCCCGACATGGCCGCCAACTGCTTCGCCGGCTCGGGCACCCACTGGAGACTGCGGATGTTCTCGCCCGCCTACGGCGTGGTGGAGGACGCGGCCACGGGCTCGGCCGCCGGGTCGCTCGCCGTACACTTGGCCCGGCACGGCCTGATCCCCTTCGGGGAGTGGATCAGCATCCGCCAGGGGGTCGAAATGGGCCGCCCCTCGACGATGCACGCCCGGGCCATGGGGACGCCGGAGCGGATCGATTCGGTGCATGTGGCGGGATCCGCCGTGGTCATCGCACGGGGAACGCTGTACGCGTGACCGGTCCACAGAGGAAGGGCGCCGCACGTGTCCGATGGTGACGGGTTGTTCGAGTTACCGACGTACGAAGCCGCCCCGCCGCCCACGGAGACCGCGGGGGCCACCGCGCCGCTGGCGGCGCGGATGCGGCCCCGGACGCTCGCCGAGGTGGTCGGCCAGGCGCACCTGCTGGGTCCCGGCGCGCCGCTGCGGCGGCTGGCGGAGGGCGGCGAGGCCTCGTCCGTCCTGCTCTACGGGCCCCCCGGCACCGGGAAGACCACGATCGCGCGGCTGCTCGCCGCCGTCGACACCCGCCACTTCGTCGCCTTGTCGGCGCTGTCCAGCGGGGTCAAGGAACTGCGCGAGGTGATGAACGAGGCGCGCCTGCGCCGGGACCGCCAGAACCGGCGGACCGTGCTGTTCATCGACGAGGTGCACCGCTTCTCCAAGAACCAGCAGGACGCCCTGCTCGGGGCAGTCGAGGACCGGCTGGTGCTGCTGGTCGCCGCCACCACGGAGAACCCGTCGTTCTCGGTGGTGACGCCGCTGCTCTCGCGGATGCTGGTGCTCCAGCTCCAGTCCCTGGACGAGGAGGACCTCCGCGCCCTGGTGCGGCGGGCGGTGAAGGACGAGCGCGGCCTCGCCGGTTCGGTCTCGCTGTCCCCCGAGGCCGAGGACGCCCTGGTGCGCCTCGCGGCGGGCGATGCCCGCAGCGCGCTGACCGCGCTGGAGGCGAGTGCCGACGGGGTGAGCGACACCGGCGGCACCGTGATCGACGTACCGGCCGTTGAACGGGCCGTCGCCGGGACCATCGTGCGCTACGACCGGCAGGGCGATCAGCACTACGACGTCATCAGCGCGTTCATCAAGTCGATCCGCGGCTCGGACCCCGACGCCGCGCTGCACTACCTGGCCCGCATGCTCGTGGCCGGGGAGGATCCGCGGTTCATCGCGCGCCGGCTGCTGGTGCACGCCAGTGAGGACGTCGGACTGGCCGACCCCACGGCGCTGCAGGCGGCCGTCGCGGCGGCGCAGACGGTCCAGCTGATCGGCATGCCCGAAGCCCGCCTCGCCCTCGCGCAGGCCACCGTGCACCTGGCCACGGCACCGAAGTCGAACGCGGTGATCACCGCGATCGACGAGGCCATGGCGGACGTCCGGGCGGGTGCCGTCGGCGAGATCCCCGCCCACCTGCGGTACGGCCGCTACGCGGGCGCCCGGGAGCTGGGCAACGCCATCGGCTACCGCTACCCCCACAAGGCCCCGGACGGGGTCCAGGAGCAGCAGTACCCGCCGGACGGACTCGTGGGGAAGGACTACTACCGCCCCACGCGGCACGGCGGGGAGCACATCCTGCACGAGCGCCTCGCCAAGCTCCGCCGTGTGATCCGGGGGGACCGGGGGTAGACCGGGGATAGCCCACTGCCCGTGCCGGTTCGACGGGCGCGGGCAGCGGGACGGACGCGGTCGCGTTACGCGACGGCGGTGCCTTCGAGCTCGACCAGCTGGCCGGGGATCGCCAGACGCGACACACCGAGCATGGTGGTGGTCGGCGCGACCTGGGCGGCACCCAGCTTGCCCGCCAGCACGCCGTAGTGCTGGAAGAGCAGGTCGACGTCGGTCGTGTAGACGTTGAGACGGACGAGGTTGGCGAGGGTCATGCCGGCCTCGGCGAGCACGGCTTCGATGTTGGCGATGCTCAGCGCGAGCTGGGCGGCCATGTCACCGTCGTGCTCGGGCTTGCCCTCGCTGCTCATCGCGGTCTGTCCCGAGATGTACAGGGTGCGCGAGTGTCCGGAGACGACCTCGCCCTGGTTGAAGCCCATCTCTACCGACCACGACACCGGGTTGACCGCAGTTCGTTCCATGTCGCACAAGCTCCATTCGGTTCACGTGAATGTACGGACGCCCATCGGCTCGGCAGCCGCCCAGCTCTGACGTCGTGTGAGCGAGCCTTGCAACTAAATACGACACCCTCGGTCATGTATTTCAGTTAAAATTCCTATGTGCGCGCTGACCGATTAGTCTCCTTAGTGCTACTTCTGCGCCAGCGCGGCCGGATGACCGCCGACACCCTGGCCCGCGAGCTGCGCGTGTCCACCCGTACGGTGCTGCGCGACGTGGAGGCACTGTCCGCGGCCGGCCTGCCGGTCTATGCCGAACGCGGCCGGCACGGCGGTTTCTCGTTGTTGCCCGATTTCCAGACAGCGCTCACCGGGCTGAATCACGATGAGGCGCTCGCCCTGGTGGTCGCCGGATCGCGGCGCGGATCGCAGCTGTTCGGCCTCGGCTCGGCGCTCGCCTCGGCCATGCTCAAACTGGTCGACGCACTGCCCGAAGGCCTTCGGGACTCGGCGGCCGGCGCGGCACAGCGGTTGCTCATCGACCCGGAGACCGACCTCCTCTCGCGCCGGGTGGTCGCGGACGAGGTGTCCGACAGCATCGTGGCGGAGATCCGCCACGCGGTGTTCGCCGGACGCAAACTGAACCTCAGTTACGCGGCGCAGGGCCAGGTCCCCAATTGGCGCACGGTGGACCCGATCGGCCTGGTCACCGTGCGCGGCCAGGGCTATCTGCTGGCCACGAGGTACGGCGCGGACCGCACGTACCGGCTGTCCCGGGTGCTGGCCGCCAAGGCGCTCGACGAACCCGCGCAGCGCCCGGACACCGTCGACCTGGACCGGGCCTGGCAGGAGCGGAACGCGCAGTTGCGGACCGGGGGCGACCAGGTCACCGTGCTGGTCCGGGTGGACCCGGCGCGGCGGGACCACCTGGTGGACACCGCGCTGGCCGTCCGTGACGAGGAGGCCCATGCGGACGGCTGGCTGAGGATGAGCGTGGTGTTCCAGGACGTGCGGCACGCCGAATGGGCCCTGTGGCAGCACGCCACGTACGCCGAGGTCCTGGCCCCGCAGGGGCTGCGCACTTCCCTGCACCATCGCGCCGCCACGATCGCCATCCGCTACGGGGGCGGACACGCCCCCCAGTAGGGGCCCGTCCGGTTTTCGAACAGGGTTGACCGAATTACGTTCTTGACGGACAGTCACCCTCTCGCCCAACATCAGGGCTCGCACTGACGCACGACGCACTGCCGTACCCACGCAGTAGCGCCTGCGCGCAGGCATGCTCACCCGCGCCACCCGCACGTTCCGCACACATCCCCAGTACGGAATCTCGGAGCCCCCACATGAGCCTGTCCGTCTCCCGGCGCATCGCCACCGTGACCGCCCTCGCGGTCGCCGGCCTGTTCGCCGCCACCGCCCCCGCCGCGCTCGCCTCGCCGACCTCGGTCGCCGCCGCGCCCACGCCGCCCGACATCCCGCTGGCCAACGTCAAGGCGCACTTGACGCAGTTGCAGTCGATAGCCACCGCCAACGGCGGCAACCGCGCGCACGGCAAGGCCGGTTACAAGGCCTCGATCGACTACGTGAAGGCCAAGCTCGACGCGGCCGGCTTCACGACCACCCTGCAGACCTTCACCTCCAGCGGTGCCACCGGCTACAACCTGATCGCCGACTGGCCGGGCGGCGACCCCAATTCGGTCCTGATGTCCGGCGCCCACCTCGACTCGGTGTCCTCCGGCGCGGGCATCAACGACAACGGCTCCGGCAGCGCGGCCGTCCTGGAGACCGCGCTCGCCGTCTCCCGGGCCGGCCTCACGCCGACGAAGCACCTGCGCTTCGGCTGGTGGGGCGCGGAGGAGCTGGGCCTGGTCGGGTCGAAGTACTACGTCACCAACCTGCCGACGGCAGAGCGGGCGAAGTTCTCCGGCTACCTGAACTTCGACATGATCGGCTCGCCGAACCCGGGCTACTTCGTCTACGACGACGACCCCACGATCGAGCAGACCTTCAAGAACTACTACGCGGGCCTCGGTGTCCCCACCGAGATCGAGACCGAGGGCGACGGCCGCTCGGACCACGCGTCGTTCAAGAACGTCGGCATCCCCGTGGGCGGCCTGTTCACCGGCGCCAGCAACAGCAAGACGGCGGCGCAGGCGACGAAGTGGGGCGGCACCTCCGGTCAGGCCTTCGACCGCTGCTACCACTCCTCGTGCGACAACACGTCGAACATCAACGACACCGCCCTGGACCGCAACTCCGACGCCATCGCCTACGCGATCTGGAACCTCGGGTTCGCCGTCCCGGTCCCGCCGGGCCCGTCCTTCGAGAACACGGCCGACGTGAACATCCCGGACTCCCCGGCCGCCGCGGTGAACTCGCCGATCACGGTCTCGGGCGTCACGGGCAACGCGCCGGCCACCACCAAGGTCGACGTGAACATCGTCCACACCTACATCGGTGACCTGGTGGTCGACCTGGTCGCCCCCGACGGCACCCTGTACAACCTGCACAACCGCACCGGCGGCAGCGCGGACAACATCGTCAAGTCCGTCACGGTCAACGCCTCCTCCGAGGTCGCCAACGGCGTCTGGAACCTCCGGGTCAAGGACGTCGCGGCGCAGGACGTCGGCTACATCAACAGCTGGAAGATCACCTTCTAGGGCACCAACCCCTGAAGTGGTCTAGTCCTTTGGGGCTCCGGTGTGATCTCATCGGATCATGCCGGAGCTCCTCGCTGCCCTGTTCACCCTGATCGCCCAGGCTCTCGCGGCCCTCAACCCCGCACTGCTCGTGCGCAGGCGCCGCCGGCTGGCGCGGCTGGCGGACCACGCGCAGGGCCTCCCCGTCCTCGTCCCCTGCGATCTGCGCGACCGCGAACTGACGGGGAGCGCCTGGTCCGAGGGCCACCTGAAACTGCCGCTGGGCACCACGGGCGAGCCGGTCCGCTGGCTCGCCGAGGACACCGCAAGCACCGTGGGCTCCACCACGCCGGTGCCGGTGGACTTCCCGCCCCTGGAGGCCGTCTCCGCCGACGAGCTCAGCGTCGCGTTCCGCTCCGCCGACGGGGCCACCGAGCTGCGGCTGCACCCGGACGAGGCCCCGATGGTGCTGCGTGTCCTACGTGTCCTGCGCGAGGCCCCGTAGCGAGGCCGACAGCGGCTCCTGGATCCGGGCGCGCAGCTCCTCCGCGACCGCCTCGACATCCGCGCGGCCCAGCTTCGCGGCCTCGACCAGATCGCCGAGTTCCTCCGGCGAGGGCAGCTGCTTGGCCCCGGCGACCCGCAGGTACGAGCGGGTGGCGGCGGCGGCGTAGAACTCGTTCATCGGGGATTCCAGCGCCGGGCACACGGCGAGGGTGTGCAAAAACGCGGCGGCCCGCCACGCGGTGTCCGGGGCGGGCTGTTCGGGGACCAGGACGAGGTCGTTCTGGTGGCGGGCCACGGCGGCGGCCACTCCGGACGGATCCCATACGGCGGGATCGGACGGGAGATGGTGGGCCAGAGCGGTCCAGGCCCACTCCATGGTGATCTTCAATGCCCGAACCGCTCCTGGAAGTAGCCCCAGTGGTCGGCGAACTCCTCGATCCCGGACAGGAAGTTCTTCCGGTCCTCGTCGAGCTCGCGTTCCGTGACTTCGGTGATCAGCGCGGTGACCGTCGTGCCCAGGGCCGCCGCGCGCGCCTTCAGGCGTTCGTGGAACTCTTCTTCCAGGCGGATGGTGACGTGTCTCGACATGCTTTTCACGGTACAGCGGGGCTGCTGTACACAGGGCCGGAACGGCCCAAGGGTGGGCAGGGACACAGTCCCCGCCCACCCTTGGGTGCCGGTATCGCCTACGCGTCGGCGTCGGCCCCTACTTGTTGGCGTCGGCCGCCTTCACCAGCTCGGCCTTGGTGACCGCGCCGACGTAGACCTTGCCGTCGTCGGTGATCAGGGCGTTGACCACGCGGGTCTTCAGGACGCGGCCCTCGCCGAACTTCCCGGAGACCTTCTCCCCGAGCGAGTGGAGGAACTGCGAGGCACCCTTGGGGGCGTTCTTGTCCTTGGCCGCGTCGTCCAGACCCTTGAGGGTGTTGGTCGCGCCGGTCTCGATCCGTGCGATCGAGGTCCAGCCCTCGCCGAGGACCTTCGGCTCGCCCTTGGCACCCGCGGCGCCGCCGGTCAGGCCGTCCAGACCGGGGATGGCCCCCAGCGCGTCCAGGCCCTTGTCCTTGCCGTCCTTGCCGTCCTTGCCGTGCTCGCCGGCCGCGCCCTCGGTCACCTTGGCGTCCTTGGGCGGGGTGAAGGCGAAGGTGTCGGCGGCGGGCTTGGCGAAGTCCACCTTGGTGAAGCCGGCGTCCACGATCGGCTTGCCGCCGTCGGTGGAGAGCAGCTGCACGCGCAGCGGCATGCCGTTCTTCGCGTCCACCGCGATCTTCACCGAGGCGACCGTCGAACCGGTCCCCTTCGGCTTCAGGACCAGCTGGTAGGCGTCGCGCCCGGCCACCTGGGCCGTGTCGCCGACGCTGACGTCGGTGGTCGGTCCGGCGGCCTCCAGGATCTCCTGGGCGATCTCCTGCGGGGTGCCCGGGAGCCCCTCGCCGGTCTTGCGCTCGGAGCTCTTGCCGCCCTTGTCGGCGTCGGCCTTGTCGCCCTTGTCGGAGGGAGCCTTCTCGTGGAAGACCTCCTTCGACTTGGAGTCGTATCCCCAGACGTCGTCGCCGTTGTGGACGAGGCTGTACTCGTCCTTGCCGTCGACGAAGGTGAGCTTCTGGCGGTCCGGCCCGTCGGCGGCCACGCGGAAGGTGTGGGTGCCGCTCACCAGCTGGGAGAGCTTTTCCTGCGGGTCCGCGGAGCCGCCGGTCACGCCGCCACCGCCGCCCAGCAGGCCGGCCGGCAGGCTCGGCAGTCCCAGGTCCGTGCTGATCTTGGCGCTGCCGGACAGCTGCTGCACGTCCGAGGCCGCGATCTTCTCGATGAGCTGCTGGGCCGTCACCTTCGGAAGGTCCGGTCCCCCGGCGTTCGCGAAGGCCGGAACCATCGCGATCGTGCCGGCGACCACACCGAACACCGCGACCGGTACGGCGTACCGAGCGGCCTTGCGGGTCTTTGCGTTCGTTCCCATGTCTGTCTGCCCTACCTCTGTGTGTACGGCGGCGACCTACCCGTCTTGTATGTGGTCGACAAACGCGACCACGTCCACCCCTCGCCGCCACTCTCACCCGATCTGGTGGGGATGTGCCTCTATCTGACCAAAGAAGAGGGGGTCGGGGCGTCAGCCCCCGGAGCCAACTGTGCGTACGCCCCAGGGATGACATGACGAGGGCCCGGCCTCCCCCACCCGTAGGGGTTGCCGGGCCCTCGCCCCTGCTTTCTGCTTGCCCGGTGCCCCGCGATCAGCCCGCGCGGTGGACCACGGCGTCGCAGAGCTCCACCAGCGCCGACTTCGCGAAGCAGTCGGGCAGCGGGGCCAGCGTGGCCCGCGCCTCCTCCGCGTACCGCACGGTGTCCTTGCGGGCCCGTTCCAGGGCCGGGTGGACCCGCAGCCGGGCGAGCACCTCGGCGTGCCGGGCGTCGTCCGTCAGATCGCCGTCCAGGAGCCGTACGAGCTCCAGGTCGTCGGGGTCGCCGCCCTGGGCCGCCATCTCCCGCAGCCGCAGGACCGGCAGCGTCGGGATGCCCTCGCGCAGGTCGGTCCCGGGGGTCTTGCCGGACTCGTGCGAGTCGGAGGCGATGTCCAGGACGTCGTCGGCGAGCTGGAAGGCGGTGCCGAGCCGCTCGCCGTACTGGGTCAGGATGTCGACGACCGACTCGTCGGCGCCGGACATCATCGCGCCGAAGCGGCCGGAGACCGCGATCAGCGATCCGGTCTTGCCGGCGATGACGTCGAGGTAGTGCTCGACCGGGTCGCGGCCGTCGCGCGGGCCGGCCGTTTCCAGGATCTGGCCCGTCACCAGGCGCTCGAAGGCCTCGGCCTGGACCCGTACGGCCTCGGGACCGAGGTCCGCCAGGATGTGCGAGGCCCGGGCGAACAGGAAGTCACCCGTCAGGACGGCCACGGAGTTGCCCCAGCGGGCGTTGGAGCTCTCCACGCCGCGGCGCACGTCCGCCTCGTCCATGACGTCGTCGTGGTAGAGCGTCGCCAGGTGGGTGAGCTCCACGACCACGGCGGAGGGGACGATCCCGGGTGCGTAGGGATCGCCGAAGCGGGAGGCGAGCATCACCAGCAGCGGCCGGAACCGCTTGCCGCCGGCGCGGACCAGGTGCTGTGCGGCCTCGGTGATGAAGGGGACTTCGCTCTTGGTGGCTTCCAGCAGACCCGCCTCGACGGCGGCCAGTCCGGCCTGGACATCGGTCTCAAGAGCCTGGTCCCGCACGCTCAGTCCGAACGGCCCGACGACGGTCACGAGGGGTACTCCTGTCTGCTGACGATCACCTTGACGATCACACGGATTGTCGATGTGTCGCTGCCATCACTCAAGCCAGCGTATCGGGTCTGTTTTCGATCACCCAGGGCACCCGTCCGGCCACGTGCCGCGTACCGACCGGGCGGCGCCCCATGCGCCCCGGTATGTTCTAGAGCAGCCGAAACAACCGGAGAATGCGTTTTGTCCAGAACTTCTACCGAAATAGACGAGCCTTCCGACCCGGAGGCCGACCAGCCGCCGCCCGGCGACGACCACGCCTTCCTCGGGCACCCCAGGGGCCTGGCCACGCTCTCCGGACTGGAGGTCTGGGAGCGCTTCTCGTTCCTGGGCATGCAGGCCATCCTCGTCCTGTACTTCGCGGACACGGTGGCCAACGGCGGCCTGGGGATGAATCCGGGCACCGCGGCCTCCGTCTCGGCGGCCTACGGGACCATGGTCTACCTCGTCTCCGTCGCCGGCGGGTGGCTCGCCGACCGGATCCTCGGTTCGTACCGCGCCGTCCTCTGGGGCGGCATCCTGATCGCCTGCGGCCACTACGCGATGGCCGTGCCGACCGCCGCCATGACCTGGGTGGGCCTCGGCCTGATCAGCGCCGGCACCGGCCTGCTGAAGCCGAACGTGGCCAGCATGGTCGGCAAGCTGTACAAGACGGACGACGACCGGCGCGACGCCGGCTTCGCCCTCTACTACATGGGCATCAACATCGGCGCCTTCGCCGGCCCCCTGATCACCGCCTGGCTCGGCGAGCACCAGGGCTGGCACTGGGGCTTCTCGGCCGCCGCGATCGGCATGACCGCCGGCCTGATCCAGTACGTGGTCGGCCGCCGCCACCTGGCGGGACGCAAGCACTCCGCCGAGTTCGCGCTGGCGCCCGACGCGATGCGCTCGGCTGTGATGAAGATCATCGGCGGGATCCTGCTCTTCGCCGCGCTCGCCACTCTTCTGGCCCTGCTGGGCTGGCTGACGATGGACCGGTTCGTCGACCTGCTCACCCTGATCTCGGTGATCGCACCGATCGTGTACTTCGCGATCATGTTCCGCAGCGACCGGGTGACGCCCGCCGAGCGCGGCCGCCTGCGCCCCTACGTCGTGCTCTTCCTCGCCTCGGTGGCCTTCAACTTCATCCTCTTCCAGGCGTACTCGACGATGATGCTGCTCGCGTCGACGAACGCCCGCACCGAGATCCTCGGCTTCGCCTTCCCGGCCGGCTGGTACGCCTCCGCGCTCGGCGCGTTCGAGGTGCTCCTGGCCCCGGTCGTCGCCGCGCTGTGGGTCCGGATGGGCCACAAGCAGCCGCATGCCTCCAACAAGATCGCCATCGGCGTGATCCTGGGCGGCCTGTCCTTCCTCCTGATGGTCATCCCCACCTCGGGGCACACGGGCGACACGTACAAGATGGCCGCCTGGTGGATCGTCGGCTCCTACCTGCTGCTCGGACTCGGCGACGTCCTCCTCGAAACCTCCGGCATGTCGGCCACCACGAAGCTCGCCCCCAAGGCCTTCGCCAGCCAGACCATGGCCCTGTGGTTCCTCTCCCTCGCCCTGGCCAACGGCATCCAGGCGCAGGTGGTCAAGCTCTACGACCAGGTCTCCCACCCCGCCTACTTCGGCGTCAACGGCGCCATCGCCGTCGCGGTGGGACTGGCCGTGATCGCGCTCGCACCGTGGCTCAAGCGCACGATGCACCCGGTCCACTGACGCCCCTTGTTCGCCGACCCCGGTTGTCCACTGACCCTCCCGAGGAGATGGGCGAGATAACTCCGATGATCATCCGTACCGATTTCCCCTACGGGACCACCCACGAGGACGTCCGGATCCCCCTCCCGGACGGCACCGAGCTGTACGCCCGCATCTGGCGGCCGGTCACCGACGAGCCCGTCCCGGCGCTGCTGGAGTACCTCCCGTACCGCCTCACCGACTGGACCGCCCCGCGCGACTGGCAGCGCCACCCCTGGTACGCGGGCCACGGCTACGCCTCCGTACGGGTCGACGTGCGCGGCCACGGCAACAGCGGCGGCGACCCGGGCGACGAGTACGACGCCCAGGAACTCGCCGACGGCGTCGCGGTCGTCGAATGGCTGGCGGCCCAGCCCTGGTGCACGGGCTCGGTCGGCATGTTCGGCATCTCCTGGGGCGGCTTCAACAGCCTCCAGATCGCCGCCCTGGCCCCCGAACCCCTCAAGGCGATCGTCACCGTCTGCTCCACGGACGACCGCTTCGACAACGACGTGCACTACATGGGCGGCTCCCTCCTCGCCGTGGACATGCACGCGTGGGCGGCGACCATGCTCGCCTTCGCCTCCCGCCCGCCGGACCCGCTCTACGCGGGCGAGGGCTGGCGCGACCAGTGGCTCTCACGCCTGGGCGCGGTGGAACCCCTCCTCCACACCTGGCTCTCCCACCAGACCCGCGACGCGTACTGGCGCCACGGCTCCGTCTGCGAGGACTACGCCGCGATCGGCGCGGCCGTCCTGGCGGTCGGCGGCTGGCACGACCCGTACCGCGACACGGTGCTCCGCCTGGTCTCCGCCCTGCCCGCCGACCGGGTCCGCGGCCTGATCGGCCC
Organism: Streptomyces sp. NBC_00086; assembly: GCF_026343255.1. Classification (NCBI taxonomy): domain Bacteria; kingdom Bacillati; phylum Actinomycetota; class Actinomycetes; order Kitasatosporales; family Streptomycetaceae; genus Streptomyces; species Streptomyces sp. NBC_00086. The sequence goes on from NZ_JAPELZ010000001.1 coordinate 3,341,094, forward strand.
CTGGTCGCACCAGTACCCCGACCGGGGACTGCCCCCGGGCCCCGCGATCGGCTTCCTCCAGGAGACCCTGCGCTGGTGGGACCACTGGCTCAAGGGCAAGGACACCGGCGTCATGTCCGAACCCCTCCTCCGCTCCTGGATCTCCGAGTCCCACCCACCGGCGACCACCTACCCGACCCTCCCCGGCCGCTGGGTCGGCGACCCGTCCTGGCCCTCGCCGAACGTCGACCCCGTCACCTACGCCTTCCAGGGCGCGCCGGTGGTCGTCGCCTCCCCCCAGCACACGGGCCTGGACGCGGGCCGCTTCTTCCCCTTCGGCAACGACGCCGACCTGCCGCCCGACCAGCGCGAGGAGGACGCGAAGTCGGCCTGCTTCGAGTTCCCCGTCGGTGACGGCTCCGCCCCGGTCGAGATCCTGGGCCGCCCGGTGGTCAGACTCCGCCTGCGCATGGACGTCCCGTACGGCCAGGTCGTGGCCCGCCTCTGCGACGTGGCCCCGGACGGCTCCTCGACCCTGGTCACCCGCGGCGCGCTCAACCTCTCCGCCCGCCAGGGCCGGGACAAGGCGGTCCCGTGGCCGGTCGGCTCGTACGAGGACGTCGTCTTCGACCTGAACGGCATCGGCCACTCCTTCCCGCCCGGCCACCGCATCCGCCTGGCCCTCTCCTCGGCCTACTGGCCCTGGATCTGGCCCCGCGCCGGCTCGGAGGCGGGCTGGACCCTGGACCCGGCGGGCAGCGCGGTGGAACTCCCGGTCCGCGACGCCTCTGCCGAGGGGGACGCCATCCTCTTCGAGGCGCCGGAACAGTCGGAGCCCTTGGGCGTCTCGTACCCGGCGACCCTGGACGCCCCCCGGCCGGAACGGCTGGTCGTACGGGACGTCGCGCGCGGGGTGTGGCGCCTGGAGGTCGACCCGCGCTACGGCGGCACCCGGGTCTACCCCGACGGACTGGAGTTCAGCGAGGACGCGCTGGAGATCTACGAGATCCAGGAGTCGGACCCCTTGTCCGCCCGGACCCACTCCACCTGGACGGTGCGACTGCACCGGCCGGAGCTGGCCTGGGACGTCTCGGTGGTGACCCGCTCGGAAATCACGTGCGACGAGGGCGGCTTCCTGACGTCGAACGAGGTGGTGTGCCGCGAGGGCGACGAGGTCCTCTTCCACCGCACGTGGGAACGCCGGCTGCCGCGGGCGGCGGTGTAGCCGACCTCGGGGCCCCGGCGGCTGCCCGGGGCCCGGCGGCCGTCAGACGGCCTTGACGCCGTCCACGAAGGCCGCGAAGGCGGCGGCGGAGACGTCCAGCACGGGGCTGTCCGAGAGCTTGGAGTCGCGGACCGGCACGACACCGCGCGAGGCGACGAGGTTGGTGGCGACCTCGACGCACGCGCCGCCGTTCTCGCTGTAGGAGGACTTGAACCAGCGGGGGGTTTCGGTCGTCACGAGGTGCCCTTTCGTAGCTGACGGATCAAGGCCACCGATTCGGCTTGCGACGTGGCCTCAGCCTGAAGCTGATGGTAGGCGGTCAGCAAGGGCACAACAGAGGCGCTGTCCCGCTCAAGTTGCCCCCGCTGGGCGGACTCCGCATAGGAAACCAGGGAGCGGTTCTGCATGGTCAGAATGTAGAGCGGCAAGCTGAGTGGACGGCGGTCCCCCATGCTGAACCGTGCGATCTGGAGCACGGTGTTCGGCAGCGCCGCGAAGTCGATCAACTTGGCCAACTGGGCATCCATGGTGGCCGGGTCACCCACGGGTCGAAGCAAGCAACTCTCGTCCAGCACCACGAAGACCAGCGGCAGGGGAGTCCGGAGAAGTGCCGCCTGCCTCGCCGCTACGAGCGAGATCCGTTCCTCCGCCTGCTCTGCAGTGCTCGCGCCGCGCTCGACGGCCCGTTCGTTGAGGGCTGTCGCGTACTGCGGGGTCTGAAGGATTCCCGGCATGACGCCGACCTCGTAGAGCCTGATCTCCGCCGCCCGCGCCTCGTGCGTGACGTACTCCGGGAACCCCTCCAGGAGCGCCGTACTGCGCACGGCCCGACTCTGACGTTCGAGCCGGTCTCCGGTCCCGAACACCCTGTCACCACTTGCCGCAAAGCGATGAGTTGGGGAACGCCGACCGGTTTCCACTGCGGAAATATGCGATCCGGAGCACCCCATCCGCTCCGCGAGCTCGTCCTGCGTCCAACCGCGCTCATCCCGCAGTGCGCGCAGGCGCTGGCCAAACGCCGCTCCTGGGGACTTCTCGGGGTCCAGCTCTTTCCGATTCAACGAAGATCACCCAACTCCCCGGACAGATTGCGCAAGTTGAAGACCGTCCGACTCTAAGTCACGCTGAACTCGCTTGGTAGTGGAACAGCTACGGAGAGGCACCGACATGCGCGAAGCGGACTACCCTCCTGCCCCCGGAACCCTCGTGGTGGACACCAGCCGCGGCGACCTGGTCGGGGAGTTCCGGGGCCTCGCCGGCCCCTATTGGGCGCTGCGGCCCGTGCGCGGCGGGCCGGAGTGGGAGGCGGAGCCTCGTGACGTACGGCCCGCCGACCCGATGGAGCGGCTCCGCGCGGAGACGGCCCGGCGCAACGCGCGGAGCGCGGAGGGGCTGTTGTGAGCGACGGCCCGCTGGGCGAACTGCGGCGGATCGAGTCGGACCCCGCCTACCGGGAGCGGTTCCGCGAGCTGCTGGACGCGGCGCTGGTACGGCGGGCCGTCGCGGATGCCGTACGGGCACTGCGGGGGCTACTGGAGGCCCGTACGGCGGAGGAGACCTCGACCCTTGCCGTGACCCTCGGGGCGGTCGCCTGGACCTGCTGCCTGGCGTTCGCCGCCGCCCGGGGCGGGATCACGTGAGCGACGCGTGCGGCGCCTCCGGCGCGCTGTCCGCCGTCCACCTGGACGCGCTCGCCCGGCGGCCCGGAATCCTCCGGGAGGTACTCGACGCCGGACCGGAGCTGCGGTGCTCCCTGGGCCAGCACACCGGGCCCCACATGGACGTCCTCCACGAGGACCCGGCCCCGGGGAACACGCTATGGGCCCGCTGGCCCGGGGACGCGGTCCTCGCCCTCCCCGACTGCCCGGCGACCGGCTCCGGCGAGGGCTGCGGCCAGTACCTGTCCCACCCGGGCGGCCACACCTGGCAGGTCGCGGACCCCACGCTCTGAGGCTCTCGCCCCCACGTCCGTCAGCGCGGGGCAGGGCCGCGTATCCACCGGGCGGGCACGGCTCCCGCCCGGGCCGAGCTGCTTGCCCGGATGCCCGAGTCCTTGACCACGAGGTCCACACTGCACGGAGGGACCGTCTCGTGACCCGGGAGGTCCACGTGCACCGTCCGGGGCTCGTCGACGTCGCCGAAGACCCACGTGGCCTCAACCGAGCGGCCGTCGCTCCACATCACCACCGCGCAGCCCTTGGCTTGGGCCTCCCCCGAAACCTCAGCCGATCCGTCCGCACGGATGAGCAGGCGAGCCCTGCTGTCGTCCTCCGCCGTCCAGGTCCCTTCCACGTCGGCCACGCGGAGGGGAGCCTCGTCCTCACCGCCGACGACCCCGTGGACGAAGCTCGCGAGCACGGCGACGACGGCCACCCCCGCGAGGCCCGCCACCAACAGCGGCGTGCGCGATCTGTCGTCCATGGGCGTCCCCGTCCGTCGGGCGGCCGGTCGATCGGCGCAACCGATCACCCGGATAGGGACCCCATCGTGGAGCCGCCGTCCGGACCGCGTCCAGTGCCGGGCCGGGCCCCGGGTGCGCCGCTGCGCGCAGCGAACTCCGTTGCATCCAGCAGGAGTCGGGCCATCACGTCGGTCAATCGCCCCGGGCGGCCGCTTCGCCGAGCGCGGCGAGGTGCGACGCCAGGGCGGGAGTGGGCGGCTGGTCGAGGAGGAAGAGCCAGCCGTACGCGGTGCCGAGTACGGCGGCGTGCACCAAGGCGGGGTCCGCCGGCGCGGTCAGTTCACCTCGCTGGTGGGCGCGTTCCAGCATCTCGGCGATCTGCGCGCGCTCTTCGGCGATGAAGGTCTCCTGGAACCGGGCCGCGACGTCGGGCTGCTGCCGCACGTCGGCGAGCAGCCCGGGGGCGGCCGCGGCGGTCACCGGATCGGAGAAGATCCCCAGGATCAGGCCGGCGAGCGCGGTGAGGTCGCCGGTGAGCGTTCCCGTGTCGGGCAGGTCTGGCGATCTCCTCCCGTGGACGAGGACGGAGAAGACGAGTTCGCCGCGCGAGCTGTGGCGGCGGTAGATGGCCGCTTTGCCGATGCCCGCCTTGGCGGCGATGGCATCCATGGTGAGGCCGGCATATCCCACGCGTGGCACCAACTCGCGTACGGCGTCGCGGATTGCGGCGTCCACGCGGGTTTCGCGCGGTCGGCCGGTGGGTTGCTTCGGAGACTGCATTGGCCCATCATACGGAACTATGAGTATCGGAACTGGCCGTATCGAAACCTCGTCCGCCGGCGGCAGCACGCGCGTCCGCACCCTGACCCTGTGGGCAGGCCGCAGCGCGGTGTCCATCGGCGCCCTCCACACCGCGCTCTTCGCCGTAGTGTCCCGGTCGGAATGGAGCGGCTGGCTGTCGGGCGAATTGCGGGGCGCGGACCCGGACACCAACGCCGAGTCGGCGGTTCTGTTCTGGGCGCTGCCGGGCGGTTTCGCCGTGCCGCTGATCCTGCTGGGCCTCCTGCTGTCGCGGATGGCCCGCACCGGCCAGGAGGTCCCGCGCTACGTGGGATGGGCCCTGGCGGGCTGGGTGGTGCTGGCCGGGTGGATCTTGGGGCCGTCCGGGTTCCCGCTGGGCCTGATACCGGCCGTGCTGCTGATTGCCGCGTCACGGAAGCGGTGGTCCTGATCTGTCACTGACCACGCGGGCGCGGCCAGAGACTGCCAGGGCCGGGGACGGGGGCGGGGTGGGGTGGGGTGTTGGCCAGGACGTAAAGCGTGATTTGTGGCGCCAGAGCACGCCGCGCCCTGTCGGAGTACGGCACAGGGCGCCTAAATCATGCAGTCCAGGCCGACACCCCACCCCGCCCCCGGCACCGGCCCACCCGCAGCCACCAGGCCGACGCCGGCACAACCCAGCCCCGCCGGCGTTTGAGGCGCAGGGGTCCGGGGACTGGTCCCCGGCAACGGCGCCGCACCGCACGGCTAGCCGAACAGCCGCTCCAGAACCACCGCGATGCCGTCCTCCTCGTTCGAGAGGGTGACCTCGTCCGCTACGGCGAGCAGCTCCCTGTGGGCGCCCGCCATCGCCACCCCGTGCGCCGCCCACGCGAACATCGGGATGTCGTTCGGCATGTCGCCGAAGGCGATCGTCGACGACCCGGTGACGTCCAACAGCGCCGCCGCCACCGCGAGCCCGCTCGCCTTGTCGATCCCCGGCGGCTGGAGCTCCACGGTGTGCTCCCCCGCCATGGTGACGTTGACCAGGTCCCCGACCACGCCCCGGGCGATCTCCGTCAGCTCGTCGTCCGAGAGGCGGGGGTGCTGGAGGAGCACCTTGTTGATCGGGGAGGTCCAGAGGTCGGACCGCCGGGCCACCGGCACCGTCGGGAGGTGGGGGTGCCACATCCGGTAGCCCGGCCCTATCAGCATCTCCGCGTCAACGCCCTCCTGGTTGACCGCCGCGTAGACCTCCCCGACCTCCGCCTCGATCTTCCCGAGGGCGACCTCGGCCAGCTCCCGGTCCAGGGCCACGGAGTGCAGGAGGAGCCCGGCCGCCGCGTCGTAGACCTGCGCTCCCTGCCCGCACACCGCCAGCCCCGCGTAGCCGAGGCCGTCCAGGACGTGGCGGACCTGCGGGACGGGGCGGCCTGTCACGATGATGTGGCGGGCGCCGGCCGCGCGGGCGGCGGCGAGAGCGGCATAGGAGCGGGCCGAGACGGTGTCTCCGGCGCGCAGCAGAGTCCCGTCCAGGTCGGTGGCCACGAGTGCATAGGGGAGGGCGGAAGTCACGTGTCAAGGATACGGACCCCCTCGGACAAGTCCTACAAATAGTGCCCGAATCCGGCCTCCCGCACGCCCCACCAGCCCCGTAACGTGTCAACCAGCCCCCGGGACACCCCCGGGCCGCGTCGAAAGCGAGGCAGCACCCCATGCCCCAGCAGAGCCCCCTCGACCTCCCCGAGGGCGACCCGTTCGGGCCGCACAACCTCCCCTACGGCGTGTTCTCCACCGCCACCGCCGGCGACGGGGAGGCGCGCCGCCGCATCGGTGTCCGCATCGGCGGACACGTGCTCGACGCCGGGGCGGCCGCGGCCGCGCTCGGATCCCCGTACGCCGGACTGCTCGGGCAGCCCTCGCTCAACCCGCTGCTCGCCGCGGGCCGCACCGCCTGGAAGGACGTGCGCCGCGCGCTGACCGCCTGGGTCACCGACCCCGGTCACCGGCCCTCCGTGGAGCCGCACCTGCTGCCGCTCGAAGACGTCACCCTGCACCTCCCGTACGAGGTCGCGGACTACGTCGACTTCTACGCGAGCGAGCACCACGCGACGAACGTGGGCAAGATCTTCCGGCCGGACGGGGACGCCCTGACCCCGAACTGGAAGCACCTGCCCATCGGTTACCACGGCCGCGCCGGGACCATCGTCGTGTCCGGGACCGACGTCGTACGCCCCTCCGGCCAGCGCAAGGCGCCCACCGACCCCGCGCCCGTCTTCGGCCCGTCCGTGAAGCTCGACATCGAGGCCGAGGTCGGCTTCGTCGTCGGCACCCCCTCGGAGCAGGGCCGTCCCGTGGCCCTCGGCGACTTCGAGGAGCACGTCTTCGGGCTGTTCCTGCTCAACGACTGGTCCGCGCGCGACATCCAGGCCTGGGAGTACGTCCCGCTCGGCCCCTTCCTCGGCAAGTCCTTCGCCACCTCCGTCTCCGCCTGGGTCACCCCGCTGGAGGCCCTGGACGCGGCCCGGGTCGCCCCGCCGGCCCGGGACTTCCCGCTCCTGCCCTACCTGGAGGACTCCGGCGCCGACCGCCCCGGCGGCTTCGACCTGCGCATCACCGTCTCCATCAACGGTCAGGAGGTGGCGCAGCCGCCGTTCGCGTCGATGTACTGGACCGCCGCCCAGCAGCTCGCCCACATGACCGTCAACGGCGCCTCGCTGCGCACCGGCGACGTGTACGGCTCGGGCACCGTCAGCGGCCCGGAGACCGACCAGCGCGGCTCGCTGCTGGAGCTCACCTGGAACGGCCGCGACGCCATCGAGCTCGCCGACGGCAAGCGCACCTTCCTGGAGGACGGGGACACCGTCACCCTCACCGCGTGGGCGCCGGGCGCCGACGGCACCCGCGTGGGCCTCGGCGAGGTCACCGGCCGCATCGTGGGCACCCGCTAGTCCACATCGCGGGACGAGCACCGACGGCGGGGTGGCGGATCTTTCCGTCGCCCCGCCGTTCTCGCAGGTCGTAGCCCTACGCGGACACCCGCGGGTGGCGCAACACTGCCGCAACACCACCGGCCCGGCCCCCTCGGTATGTTCCGTGCCATGCCAGCCGAACGCACCCGCGAACACACCGTCCCGGTCGCCGCCGCGCGCCGCCGGCGGCTGCGCGCGGACCAGGCGCGACAGCTCGCCGACCTGCTGCGCCACCAGATCCTGGCGGGCGGCTACCCCACCGGCGTCCTCCCCCTGGAGGACACCCTCGCCGCCGACTACGGAGCCGGCCGCAACACCGTGCGCCAGGCCCTGGACCTGCTGCGCGGCGAGCAGCTCGTCGAGCGCCGCCCCGGCGTCGGCACCGTCATCGTCTGCGCCAAGTACCCGCACGGCCTCGACCGGCTCCAGGGCCTCGCCGAAACCCTCCACGAACACGGCCGGGTCACCAACGAGGTCCGCACCGTCGGCCCCGTCCGCGCCCCGGCCCCCGTCGCCGGGCGGCTGCGCCTGCCCGAGCACTCCGACGTGCTCTACATCGAGCGGCTGCGCCGCCTGAACGGGCTGCCGCTCTCGCTCGACCTCACGTACGTCCCCCTGGACATCGGCGCGGACCTGATCGGCTGCGACCTGGAGAACACCGACGTCTTCCGGCTGCTGGAGTCCCTGACCGGGCAGCCGCTCGGCCACGCCGAGATCACCCTCGAAGCCGTCAACGCCGACGCGCACTCCGCCGCCGTCCTGCAGGCCCCGCGCGGGGCCGCCGTCCTGATGCTGGAGCGCCTCACCCACCTCGGCGACGGCCGGCCCGTGGACCTGGAGTTCATCCGCTTCCGCGGCGACCGGATCACCATGAGCGGCCTGCTGCACCGCGGCGCGTAAGTCCTCGTAGCCCCCTCCTCCCCCCTTCCTGGAGACAGCCATGCCTCTGGTCCCCCAGCGCGGCGACGTGCCCGTGACCATCGACGAGTCCCTGTGCATCGACGGCTGCACCCTCTGCGTCGACATGTGTCCGCTGGACTCGCTCGCGATCCGCGAGGACAACGGCAAGGCCTACATGCACGTGGACGAGTGCTGGTACTGCGGCCCGTGCGCCGCCCGCTGTCCCACCGGCGCGGTGACCGTCAACATGCCCTACCTGCTCCGGTGAAAGGTCCTCCCACGATGCGTACGCGTACGAAAGCCCCGGCTCCGAGAGCCCTGGCTCCGAAAGCCCTCGCTCCCGTCCTCCTGCTGAGCCTTCCGCTGGCCACCGCGTGCGGTGGCGCCTCCGGCGCGGACGGGGGCTCCAAGACGGTCACCGTGACCGTCGGCTACCAGTCCAAGACCATCAACACCGTCACCGCAGGTACGCTCCTGCGCTCCCTCGGGTACTTCGAGCAGGAGCTCGCGGCGCGCGGCAAGAAGGACGGGGTCACCTACAAGGTCGACTGGCAGGACTACGCCACCGGCGCCCCGATCACCGCCCAGATGACCGCCGGGAAGATCGACATCGGCTCCATGGGCGATTTCCCCCTCCTCATCAACGCGGCGCGCGGCAAGGAACTGAAGCAGCCCACCCACCTCGTCTCCGTCACCGGCTACAACCTGCGCGGCGGCCTCAACACCGTGGTCACCGCGCCCGGTTCGAAGCTGGAGTCGCTGACGGACCTGCGGGGCAAGAAGGTGTCCACCTCGGTCGGTTCGGCCGCCGACGGGACGCTCGTACGGGCCCTGCAGCGCGCCGGAATCGATCCGGAGAAGGGCATCGAGAAGCTCAACCAGCAGCCCAGTGTGGGTGCTTCGGCCCTCCAGGCGGGCAGCGTCGACGCCCTGTCGCAGTTCGTGGCCTGGCCGGGCCAACTCGCCTTCGAGGGACGGGCCAAGGCCCTGTACGACGGGGCCGAGCTGAACCTGCCGACCTTCCACGGGGTCACCGTCCGTGAGAAGTTCGCGGCCGAACGCCCCGCCGTCCTGGACGACTTCCTGCGCGCCCAGCGCAAGGCGACCGAGTACCTGCGCACCCGGCCGGTGGCCGCCGCCGAGTCGGTGGCCAAGGAGACCGGGCTGCCGGCGGAGGTCGTGTACCTCTACAACGGGGCCAACGGCATCGCGACCTTCGACCCTGCCCTGCGTCCCGAGCTGCTGGCGGCGCTGAAGGAGGACGTGCCGGTCCTGAAGGCGGCCAAGCTGGTGGACTCCGTCGACGTCGACGCCTTCGTGGACCCGGAGCCGCTGAAGCGCGCGGCGGCGGGCACCCAGGAGTACGCGGCGGCCGCGCCGGCCCGCCCGGAGCTGTGGCTGAAGGAGGGCAACCGTACGCAGGCCTATCAGACTCCGGCGGCCCTGCTGAAGGCGCTCGCGGCGGCGGGGCCGGGCGGCGGCGTCCGGGCGGCCTACGTCCCCGACGCGGTGACGGGCACGCTCTGGTTCGCCGACAAGGCGGTCTGGGTGGCGGAGGGCTCCGAGCTGCGGGCGTTCGTCACCGTGGCGGGTGCGAAGGCGTACGTGGAGCAGCACGCGGGGGCCGGGGCGCGGATCGTTTCCTTCGCCGAAGCGGGAGCCCTCGCGTCATGACGGCCCGCCGCCGGCTCCTGCGGCTGGCTTCGCTCGCCGGTGCTCTGGTCGCCTGGCAGCTGCTGACCTCGCTGGACGTCAACCTGTGGCTGCGCTTCGAGCAGTTCCCGACGGTGGGTGAAGTGGCCTCGGCGTTCGCGGAACGGGCGACGATCGGTTCCTATTGGCAGGACCTCGGCTTCAGCCTGCGGCGCATCGTGACGGGCTTCGTGCTGGCGGCCCTCCTGGGGGTGGCGGCGGGCACGGCGATCGCCCGATCCCGGCTCGCGGCGGACCTGCTGGGCCCCGCCCTCGAAGTCCTGCGGCCGATACCGGCGATCGCGCTGGTCCCGGTGGCGATCCTGCTCTTCCCGTCCAACGAGCAGGGGATCGTCTTCATCACCTGCGCGGCGGCCTTCTTCCCGGTCCTCGTCTCCACGCGGCACGCGGTGTCCGCGCTGGCTCCGGTCTGGGAGGAGGCCGTCCTGACGATGGGCGGCGGCCGGGCCCGGCTCCTCTTCTCCGTGGTCCTGCCGGGGGCCCTCCCGGGCATCTTCGGCGGGCTCTCGGTCGGGATCGGGGTGTCCTGGATCTGCGTGATCTCTGCCGAGATGATCTCGGGTGAGTACGGGGTCGGGTACCGGACCTGGCAGGACTACACCGTCGTGGACTACCCCGGGGTCTTCGTCGGCATGGCCACGATCGGTGCGCTGGGCTGGCTCACCTCGACGGCGGTCGAGCGGACGGGCCGGCATCTGACGCGGTGGCTGCCGTCCCGGGCGGCGCCTGGGCGGCGGGCGGGGGCTGCGGCTAGCGGGTCTGCTCGGCTGGGCACGTGAGGCCCTGCGGGCCTCCGGGGGCGGTCGTCTGGTGCGGCGCCGTTGCCGGGGACCGGTCCCCGGACCCCTGCGCCTCAAACGCCGGCGGGGCTGGGGTTTGCCTGGGTCCGGCCCGGCTGCGGACGGGGGCCGGTGCCGGGGGCGGGGTGGGGTGTCGGCCTGGACTGCATGATTTAGGCGCCCTCTGTTCCGCTTTGACAGGGTTCGGGCTGTACCTGCGCCACAAATCACGCTCTACGTCCAGGCCGACACCCCACCCCGCCCCCGTCCCCGACCCCGGGCCGCCACCAGCCGCCCCCGACCGGGCGAATATTTCAGCCCGGCCGCCTTATCCAGCCCGGGCCGCGCCAATCCAGCCGTCCGGCGTTTGAGGACCGGGGTCTGGGGCGGAGCCCCAGGGGTCCGGGCACAGCCCGGGGCCCCTTCCCGGGCGGAGCCCGGGGGCATCTCCAGCCCCGCCGGCGTTTGAGGCGCGGGTCCGGGCTGGCCCGGGGAACGGTGGAAGGGCGGGTAGGGGACTTCGCCCCGCGCAGCGGCACCCGCGCAGCCGGGGCAGGGGCCTTGGCCCGCGCAGCGGCACCCGCGCAGCCCGGCCGCACGCGCCGGGCCCGGGCCCCCGATGTCAGATCCGGATCCAGGACCCCGCGCCGGGGGGACCAGAGCACTCACATACCGCCACAGCCATAGGAAGGGACCATGGTCACAAATACCCTCGCCCCCGCCCCACCCACCGGCGCCGCCCTCCACCTCAAGGACGTCCGTCTCGGTCGCCCCGCCTCCGCCCCGCTCCTCGACGGTCTCGACCTGTCCGTCGCCCCCGGCGAGATCCTCACCGTCGTCGGCCCCTCGGGCTGTGGGAAGTCCACCCTGCTCCGTACCCTCGCCGGGCTCCTGCCCCCGCTCGCCGGCACCGTTACCCAGGACGGCACCCCGGTCACGGGCCCGCACGCCGACCGGGCCCTGGTGTTCCAGGACGACGCCCTCCTCCCCTGGCGCACGGTCCGTGCCAACGTCGAACTGCCCCTCGCCATCCGCAAGACGCCCCGGCCCGACCGCCGCCGCATCGCCACGGACTGGCTGACCCGCGTCGGCCTCGCCGAGCACGCGCACAAGCATCCGCACCAGCTCAGCGGCGGCCAGCGCCAGCGCGTCCAGCTGGCCCGGGCCCTCGCGGCCGCGCCGCGGGCCGTTCTCATGGACGAACCGTTCGGCGCGCTCGACGCCCAGACCCGCGCCGGGATGCAGGACCTGCTCGTGTCCGTCCTCGCCGGCAGCGGCGCCACCGTCGTCTTCGTCACCCACGACGTGGACGAGGCCCTGCACCTCGGCGACCGCGTCGCGCTCCTCGCCTCCGGCGAGCTGATCGACGTACCGCACCCCCGTTCGCGGACCGCGGACCGTTCCGCGCTCCGCCGCCGCATCCTCGACTCCCTCTGAAAGGCCCCCCATGGACATCCCCGCGATCGCCGACGCCGAGGAACTGACCTGCGACGTCCTCGTCATCGGCGGCGGCACCGCCGGCACGATGGCGGCGCTGACCGCCGCCGAGGCCGGCGCGCGGGTGCTGCTCCTGGAGAAGGCGCACGTACGGCACTCCGGCGCCCTCGCCATGGGCATGGACGGGGTCAACAACGCCGTCATCCCGGGCCGCGCCGAGCCCGACGACTACGTCGCCGAGATCACCCGCGCCAACGACGGCATCGTCGACCAGTCCACGGTCCGCCAGACGGCGACCCGCGGGTTCGGCATGGTCCAGCGCCTGGAGTCGTACGGGGTGAAGTTCGAGAAGGACGAGCACGGCGAGTACGCCGTCCGCCAGGTGCACCGCTCCGGCTCGTACGTGCTGCCCATGCCGGAGGGCAAGGACGTCAAGAAGGTCCTCTACCGGCAGCTGCGCCGCCGCGAGATGCGCGAGCTGATCCGGATCGAGAACCGGGTCATGCCGGTCCGCGTCCTGACCTCCCCCGAGGACGGCCGGGCGATCGGCGCGGCCGCCTTCAACACCCGTACCGGCGCCTTCGTCACCGTGCGGGCGGGGGCCGTGATCCTGGCGACGGGGCCGTGCGGACGGCTCGGGCTCCCGGCCTCCGGATACCTCTACGGGACGTACGAGAACCCCACCAACGCCGGTGACGGCTACGCGATGGCGTACCACGCGGGCGCCGCGCTCACCGGCATCGAGTGCTTCCAGATCAACCCGCTGATCAAGGACTACAACGGCCCGGCGTGCGCGTACGTCGCGAACCCCTTCGGCGGCTACCAGGTCAACCGGCACGGCGAGCGGTTCGTCGACTCCGACTACTGGTCGGGGCAGATGATGTCGGAGTTCGCCGCCGAACTCGCCTCCGACCGGGGCCCGGTGTACCTCAAGCTGAGCCACCTCCCCGAGGAGACCGTCGCCGCCGTCGAATCGATCCTGCACACCACCGAGCGGCCCACGCGCGGCACCTTCCACGCGAACCGGGGCCACGACTACCGCACGCACGACATCGAGATGCACATCTCGGAGATCGGCCTGTGCGGCGGCCACTCGGCCTCCGGCGTACGCGTCGACGACCACGCCCGCACCACCGTGCCCCGGCTGTACGCGGCCGGGGACCTGGCCTCCGTACCGCACAACTACATGATCGGCGCCTTCGTCTTCGGCGACCTGGCGGGGGCGGACGCCGCCCAATACCAGCCGTACGACGGGGACTTGCCAGCCGACCAGCTCGCGGCCGCCCACGAACTGATCTACCGCCCCCTCCTCCACCCGGACGGCCCGCCGCAGCCGCAGGTCGAGTACAAGCTGCGCCGGTTCGTGAACGACTACGTGGCCCCGCCCAAGACCGGTGCCAAGCTGTCCCTCGCCGTGGAGGCCTTCACCCGGATGGAGCGGGAGATCGGCGAAATGGGCGCCACGACCCCGCACGAGCTGATGCGCTGCGCGGAGGTCTCCTTCATCCGGGACTGCGCGGAGATGGCGGCGCGGGCCTCGCTCGCCCGTACGGAGTCCCGCTGGGGGCTGTACCACGAACGCCTCGACCACCCCGAGCGCGATGACGCGGGCTGGCTGCACCACCTGGACCTGCGCAAGTCCCCGTCCGGGGCGATGGAGTTCACGGCGCGCCCGGTCGACCCCTACCTGGTCCCGGTCGCCGAGTTCACCCCGCCGGGCGGGCCCTCCCGGCACCTGGGCGAGGTCGAACTGGTCGGCGTGGCCCTGGCCGGAGGCCCGGCGGCGGCCCCCGCCCCGGCCGGCCGGGACACCGGATCCGCGCCCGGCTCGCCCCGGATCCTGGAGCTCCTCTCCCTCGCGGAGGAAACCCCGGACCTCCCCGCCCTCCTCCCCTACCTGGACGACCCCGACCCGGCGGTCCGCGCCACGGCGGTGGCGGTGCTCGGCGAAACCGTCCCGGCGGGCGCCGGTCCCGCCCTCGGGGCACGGCTCGCCGACCCCGACCCGGCGGTCCGCGCGGCCGCGGCGGCCGCGCTGCGCGAACTGCTGGAGGTGCTCGAACCCGACCCCGCCCTGGCCGCGGCCCTCCGGGCGGGCCTCGCGGTGCCGGATCCCGCCGTCCGGTCGGCGGCGCTCGAAGCCCTACGGGTCCTGCGGCTCGGGGAGCCCGGCCTCTACGAGCGGTCCCTGCGGGACGCCGACGTGGACGTCCGGATCCAGGCGGTACGGGCGCTGGTCTCGGTGGACGCGGTGGCCCCCCTGACTCCGGCCGCCGGGGACTCCTCCCGGGAGGTCCGCGTCGCCGTGGCCAAGGCCCTGGGCACCCTGCGCGCCGGCTCCGCGCTGACCCCGCTCCTGTCGGACCCCGACCCACTGGTCCGGGCGGCGGCCCTGACCTCGGTCGCCTCCACCGGCGGCCACACGGCGAGTGCGGTCGCCTCCCTCTCCGACCCCGCGTGGCAAGTCCGCGCGGGGGCTGCCGCCGGCCTGTCCTCGTCCCCTCCCTCCCTTGCGGTGCCGCCCCTGTCCCTAGCCCTGTCCGACCCGAACGCGGACGTCCGCAAGGCGGCGGTCCTCTCCCTACGCACCCACCGCCCGGACCCCTCCGCGGTGGCGGCCCTGTCCACGGCCGCCTCCGACCCCGACGCGGACGTCCGCGCGTACGCCACCCGCCCCTAGCCTCCGGCCCCACCCGCAGCCCCGGCCACGGCTGCACCGCTACGCGGGCCGAAGTTCCCCGACCCGCCCTTCCACCGTTCCCAGGGCCGGCCCTGCCCCGGTCCTCAAACGCCGGACGGGCTACAAGCGGGGCCCCGGGCTGCGCCCGGACCCCCTGGGGCTCCGCCCCAGACCCCGCGCCTCAAACGCCGGCGAGGCTGAATTGGGCAGGCCGGGCTGGTTAAGGCGGCCAGGCTGAAACATTCGCCCGGCCGGGGTCGGCAGGGTGCGGCCCGGGGTCGGGGACGGGGGCGGGGTGGGGTGTCGGCCTGGACGTAGAGCGTGATTTGTGGCGCAGGTACAGGCCGCGCCCTGTCGGAGTTCAGGAGAGGGCGCCTAAATCATGCAGTCCAGGCCGACACCCCACCCCCCCCCCGGCACCGACCCACCCGACGCAGCCAGCCCGCACCCAGACCACCCCCAGCCCCGCCGGCGTTTGAGGCGCAGGGGTCCGGGGACTGGTCCCCGGCAACGGCGCCGCACCAGACGACCCCCGTTCGGAGCCCCGCCACGTGCAGCCCCGCCGCCACGCCGGGATGGTGGACGAAAGTCCCCGAACGGCAGGAGTCCCCATGCCTCTCCGCCCCCGCAAGGCCTTCCTGACCTGCGCGGCCGCCATATCCCTCGGGCTGGCCGCCACCGCCACCGCCCCCGCCCACGGAGTCGACGGCCCCGCGCCCGACCCGAAGAACGCGAAGGCGATGCGCGACATGGCGACGGCGATCCGGGTATCGGCCAAGTACGCGGACGAGCAGCAGGCCCTGAAGGACGGGTACGTGCCGCACGGCACGGAGTGCATGACCAACCCGTTCGGGGTCGGCTCCATGGGCTACCACTACGTCAAGGAGGCCTACTGGGGTTCGACGGATCCCGGCAAGCCGGCGGCCCTGCTCTACAGCACCGAGAAGGACGAGCACGGCCGCCGCAAGCTGGAGGCCGTGGAGTGGATGTCCGTCGACCGGGACCAGGACTTCAAGACCACCGACGACCGCCCGAGCATGTTCGGGCTGCCCTTCGACGGACCCATGCCGGGCCACTGGGCGGGGATGCCCAAGCACTACGACCTCCACTTGTGGGCGTACCGCGACAACCCGGCCGGCCGCTTCCACAACTGGAACCCGGCCCTGACCTGCCCCAAAACCACCACCCCCGCACCCCACCCCCACTGACCCCCGGGGCAATCCGCACGGCAAAGGAAAGGGCCCGGCCCCCACAAGGGGAAGCCGGGCCCAGGCCGTACTCCGTACGGTCAGCGCACGAACGTGCTCGCGCTCCCCGCCAGATCCAAGAAGTACTGCGGAGCCACACCCAGCACCACCGTGACCGCGACACCCACCGCGATCGTCGTCATCGTCAGCGGGGACGGCACGGCGACCGTCGGGCCGTCCGCCTTCGGCTCGCTGAAGAACATCAGGACGATCACCCGGATGTAGAAGAACGCGGCGATCGCGGACGAGATGACACCGACCACGACCAGCGCTCCCGCGCCCCCCTCCGCCGCCGCCTTGAACACGGCGAACTTGCCGGAGAAGCCGGAGGTCAGCGGGATGCCCGCGAAGGCGAGCAGGAAGACCGCGAAGACCGCCGCGGTCAGCGGCGAACGACGTCCCAGCCCCGCCCACTTGGACAGGTGCGTGGCCTCGCCCCCCGCGTCGCGCACCAGCGTGACCACCGCGAAGGCGCCGATCGTCACGAAGGAGTACGCGCCCAGGTAGAAGAGGACGGACTGGATGCCCTCCGCCGAGGTGGCGATCACACCGGCCAGGATGAAGCCGGCGTGCGCGATCGAGGAGTAGGCGAGGAGCCGCTTGACGTCGGTCTGGGTGACGGCGATGACCGCTCCCGCCAGCATCGTGACGATCGCGACGCCCCACATGACCGGCCGCCAGTCCCACCGCAGGCCGGGCAGCACCACGTACAGCAGGCGCAGGAGCGCGCCGAACGCCGCCACCTTCGTCGCCGCCGCCATGAAGCCGGTGACCGGGGTGGGGGCGCCCTGGTAGACGTCCGGGGTCCACATGTGGAAGGGGACCGCGCCGACCTTGAAGAGCAGGCCCATCAGGATCAGCGCGCCGCCGATCAGCAGCAGCGCGTCGTTGCCCATCGTGTCGGCGAGCGCCGGGTCGATGTTCGCCACGGTGCCGTCGACGACCTCCGCGATCGTCGCGTACGAGACCGAGCCCGCGTAGCCGTACACGAGCGCGATGCCGAAGAGGAGGAAGGCGGAGGAGAAGGCGCCGAGCAGGAAGTACTTGACGGCCGCCTCCTGCGACATCAGCCGCTGGCGGCGGGCGAGGGCGCAGAGCAGGTACAGCGGGAGGGAGAAGACCTCCAGGGCCACGAAGAGCGTCAGCAGGTCGTTGGCCGCGGGGAAGATCAGCATCCCGGCGACCGCGAACAGCGCGAGCGGGAAGACCTCGGTGGTGGCGAAGCCCGCCTTGACGGCTTCCTTCTCGCTCTCGCTGCCCGGTACGGACGCCGCCTGTGCGGCGAAGGAGTCCACCCGGTTGCCGTGGGCGGCCGGGTCCAGACGCCGCTCGGCGAAGGTGAAGATCGCCACGATCGAGGCCAGGATGATGGTGCCCTGCAGGAAGAGCGCCGGGCCGTCGACGGCGATGGCGCCCATGGCCGCGATGTGCGCCTTGGTGCTGCCGTACCCGCCGGCGGCGAGTCCGACGACCG
The DNA here is from genome assembly GCF_026343255.1 of Streptomyces sp. NBC_00086. Lineage (NCBI taxonomy): Bacteria > Bacillati > Actinomycetota > Actinomycetes > Kitasatosporales > Streptomycetaceae > Streptomyces > Streptomyces sp. NBC_00086. The sequence continues at coordinate 3,358,660 of NZ_JAPELZ010000001.1, forward strand.
CCGCGAAGGCCGAGGCCAGCGCGGCGACGGCGAGGAACACCTGCGTGTAGTAACGGGCCTTGCGCGGGACGAAGGCCTCTACGAGGACTCCGATGATGGCCGCGCCCAGCACGATGAGCGTGGGCGACAGCTGGGCGTACTCGATCTGCGGGGCCGGGATCTTGTCGATCGGCGCCGCGGCCGCCAGGTTCGGCAGCAGGCTCTGGGCAGCAGTCAGGGTGCTCACTTGGCCGCCTCCCCATTCTCGGTGTGCTTCGCTTCGACGGCCACCTCGGGCTTCGGATCCGTCTGCTTGACGTCCGACATGGTGTGCTTCACCGCCGGGTTGACGATGTCGGTCAGGACCTTCGGGTAGACGCCCAGTCCGATCAGCAGCGCGATCAGCGGGGCGACCACCAGGACCTCCCGCAGGCGCAGGTCCGGCATGGTGCGGACCTCCTCCTTGACCGGACCGGTCATGGTGCGCTGGTAGAGGACCAGCGTGTAGAGCGCCGCCAGCACGATGCCGAAGGTGGCGATGATGCCGACGACCGGGTACCGGGCGAACGTGCCGACCAGGACCAGGAACTCGCTGACGAACGGGGCGAGGCCGGGGAGCGACAGGGTCGCGAGGCCACCGATGAGGAAGGTGCCGGCCAGGACCGGGGCCACCTTCTGCACGCCGCCGTAGTCGGCGATGAGCCGGGAGCCGCGCCGCGAGATCAGGAAGCCGGCGACCAGCATGAGCGCCGCCGTCGAGAGCCCGTGGTTCACCATGTAGAGCGTCGCGCCCGACTGGCCCTGGGAGGTCATCGCGAAGATGCCCAGGATGATGAAGCCGAAGTGCGAGATGGAGGCGTACGCCACCAGCCGCTTGATGTCCCGCTGCCCGCAGGCGACCAGCGCGCCGTAGACGATGCTGATCAGGGCGAGGACGAGGATCACCGGTGTGGCCCACTTGCTGGCCTCGGGGAAGAGCCCGAGGCAGAAGCGGAGCATCGCGAAGGTGCCGACCTTGTCGACGACTGCGGTGATCAGGACGGCGACCGGGGCCGTGGCCTCGCCCATCGCGTTCGGCAGCCAGGTGTGCAGCGGCCAGAGCGGGGCCTTCACCGCGAAGGCGAAGAAGAAGCCGAGGAACAGCCAGCGCTCGGTGTTGGTCGCCATGTCGAGCGTGCCCGCGGCGCGGGCGGCGGCGATCTCCTGGAGCGAGAAGTTCCCGGCGACCACGTACAGCCCGATGACGGCGGCCAGCATGATCAGGCCGCCGACCAGGTTGTAGAGGAGGAACTTGACCGCCGCGTACGAGCGCTGCGCGGCCGCGTTCTCATCGGACCCGGAGTGCGCCCGGTCACCGAAGCCGCCGATGAGGAAGTACATCGGGATGAGCATGGCTTCGAAGAAGATGTAGAAGAGGAAGACGTCGGTGGCCTCGAAGGAGATGATCACCATCGCCTCGACCAGCAGGATCAGGGCGAAGAAGCCCTGGGTCGGCCGCCAGCGGGAAGAGTGCGTCTCCAGCGGGTCGGCGTCGTGCCAGCCCGCCGCGATCACGAAGGGGATGAGCAGCGCGGTGAGTGCGATCAGCACCACCCCGATGCCGTCGACGCCCAGTTCGTAGCGGACGCCGAAGTCCGCGATCCAGGAACGCGATTCGGTGAGCTGGTAGCGGTCGCCACCGGGCTCGAAGCGGACCGCGACGAGCACGGCCAGGGCCAGGGTCGCCAGTGAGAAGAACAGGGCGAGCCATTTGGCGGCGGTCCGGCGGGCGGCCGGGACGGCCGCCGTCAGGATCGCACCGACCGCGGGGACCGCGGCCGTCACCGTCAGAAGCGGGAAACTCATCTCACACCGCCCTCATCAGCAGGGTCGCGGCGATCAGGATCGCCGTGCCTCCGAACATCGAGACCGCGTAGCTGCGGGCGTAGCCGTTCTGCAGCTTGCGCAGCCGGCCCGACAGCCCGCCGACTCCGGCGGCCGTCCCGTTGACCACGCCGTCGACCAGGCTGTGGTCGACGTAGACGAGGGAGCGGGTCAGGTGCTCCCCGCCGCGGACCAGGACCACGTGGTTGAAGTCGTCCTGGTAGAGGTCCCGTCGGGCCGCCCGGGTGAGGAGCGAGCCGCGCGGGGCGACGACCGGGACGGGCTTCCTGCCGTACATCACCCAGGCGATGGCGACGCCGATGACGAGGACCACCATGGTGGCCAGCGTCACCGTCAGCGCGCTGATCGGCGGGTGTCCGTGCTGGTGTCCGGTGACGGGCTCCAGCCAGTGCAGGAAGCGGTCGCCGATCCCGAAGAAGCCGCCCGCGAAGACCGAGCCGAAGGCCAGGATGATCATCGGGATGGTCATGGACTTCGGGGACTCGTGCGGGTGCGGCGCGTGGCCTTCCGCGTTCGGCTGCCAGCGCTTCTCGCCGAAGAAGGTGAGGAGCATGACGCGGGTCATGTAGAAGGCGGTGATCGCCGCGCCCAGCAGGGTCACCCCGCCGAGGATCCAGCCCTGGGTGCCGCCCTTCGCGAAGGCGGCCTCGATGATCATGTCCTTCGAGAAGAAGCCCGACAGGCCCGGGAAGCCGATGATGGCGAGGTACCCCAGCCCGAAGGTCACGAAAGTCACCGGCATGTACTTGCGCAGGCCGCCGTACTTGCGCATGTCGACCTCGTCGTTCATCCCGTGCATCACGGAACCGGCGCCGAGGAAGAGGCCCGCCTTGAAGAACCCGTGCGTGACCAGGTGCATGATCGCGAACACGTACCCGATGGGGCCGAGGCCGGCCGCCAGGATCATGTAGCCGATCTGCGACATCGTCGAGCCGGCGAGGGCCTTCTTGATGTCGTCCTTGGCGCAACCGACGATCGCACCGAAGAGGAGCGTGACGGCGCCGACCACGACCACCGCGGTCTGCGCGTCCGGGGCCCCGTTGAAGATGGCGCCCGAGCGGACGATCAAGTACACGCCCGCCGTCACCATCGTCGCCGCGTGGATGAGGGCCGAGACCGGGGTCGGGCCCTCCATCGCGTCGCCGAGCCAGGACTGCAGCGGCACCTGGGCCGACTTGCCGCACGCGGCGAGCAGCAGCATCAGGGCGATCGCCGTCAGCTTGCCCTCGCCGGCCTCGGACACCGATCCGAGGACCGGGCCGAAGGCGAAGGTTCCGAAGGTGGTGAACATCAGCATGATGGCGATCGAAAGGCCCATGTCGCCGACCCGGTTGACCAGGAAGGCCTTCTTCGCGGCGGTGGCCGCGCTGGGCTTGTGCTGCCAGAAGCCGATGAGGAGGTACGAGGCGAGGCCCACGCCCTCCCAGCCGACGTACAGCAGGAGGTAGTTGTCGGCGATGACCAGGAGCAGCATCGCGGCGACGAAGAGGTTGAGGTAGCCGAAGAAGCGGCGGCGGCGCTCGTCGTGCTCCATGTACCCGATGGAGTACACGTGGATGAGCGTGCCCACCCCGGAGATCAGCAGGACGAAGGTCATCGACAGCTGGTCGAGCTGGAAGCCGATGTCGGCCTGGAAGCCCTCCACCGGGATCCAGCTGAACAGCCGCTGGTGGAAGGTCCGGTCCTCGGCTCCCTTGCCGAGCATGTCGGCGAAGAGGGTGAGGCCGATGCCGAAGGAGACGGCGGCGAGCAGCGTGCCGATCCAGTGGCCGGTCTTGTCGAGACGGCGGCCGCCGCAGAGCAGCACCACCGCTCCGAGCAGGGGCGCTGCTACCAGCAGCGCGATCATGTTCTCCACAGCGACCCCTTACAGCTTCATCAGGCTGGCGTCGTCGACCGAGGCCGAGTGGCGGGTACGGAACAGCGACACGATGATCGCGAGGCCCACCACGACCTCGGCGGCGGCGACGACCATCGTGAAGAACGCGATGATCTGGCCGTCGAGGTTGCCGTGCATCCGGGAGAAGGTGACGAAGGCGAGGTTGCAGGCGTTGAGCATGAGCTCGACGCACATGAACAGCACGATCGCGTTCTTCCGGATCAGGACGCCCGCCGCACCGATGGTGAACAGCAGCGCGGACAGGTACAGGTAGTTGACCGGGTTCACTTCGAGGCCTCCTCACGGCCGAGCCGCTCGGACGACCGCTGCTCCAGGGCCTTCAGGTCGTCCAGGGCCTTGCCGGAGACGTCCCTGATCTGGCCGCGGGCGCGCAGCGTCTGGTTGACGGTGAGCTCGGAGGGGGTGCCGTCCGGCAGCAGGCCCGCGACGTCCACGGCGTTGTGCCGGGCGTAGACGCCGGGTGCGGGCAGCGGCGGGAGCTGTACGCCCTCGCGTACGCGGCGCTCGGCGAGCTCGCGCTGGGTGGCGGCCCGCTCGGTGCGCTCGCGGTGGGTGAGCACCATCGCGCCGATGGCCGCCGTGATCAGCAGGGCGCCGGTGATCTCGAAGGCGAACACGTACTTGGTGAAGATCAGCGTGGCCAGGCCCTCGACGTGCCCGCCGGAGTTGATCCGGCCGAGTCCGTTGAAGTGGGTGAGCTTGGCGTTGCCGATGCCCGCGATGAGCAGGATGCCGAAGCCGAGTCCGCACAGGGCGGCCAGCCAGCGCTGCCCCTTGATGGTCTCGGTCAGCGAGTCCGCGGCGGTGACGCCGACGAGCATGACGACGAAGAGGAAGAGCATCATGATCGCGCCGGTGTAGACGACGACCTGGACGATGCCGAGGAAGTACGCCCCGTTGGCGAGGTAGAAGACCGCCAGGATGATCATCGTCCCGGCCAGGCTCAGCGCGCTGTGCACGGCCTTCTTCATCAGGATCGTGGCCAGCGCGCCGATGACGGCGACCGTGCCGAGGATCCAGAACTGGGCCGCCTCACCGGTGGAGGTGAGGGAGGCCGCGGCGATGGCGCTCACGCCCCCACCCCCTCGGAAGCGTCTTCGGGAGCGGTCTCGCCCTTGGAGACGGCCACCTGGCGGACCGTGCCGGGAGCCGCCCCGGTCACCAGCCCGCGGTAGTAGTCCGTGTCGTCGGTGCCGGGGAAGATCGAGTGCGGTGCCTCGACCATGCCCTCGGTGAGCCCGGAGAGCAGCTGCTCCTTGGTGTAGATGAGCGCTTCGCGGCTGGAGTCGGCCAGTTCGAACTCGTTCGTCATGGTCAGCGCCCTGGTCGGGCACGCCTCGACGCACAGCCCGCACAGGATGCAGCGGGCGTAGTTGATCTGGTAGACCCGGCCGTACCGCTCACCCGGGGAGTAGCGCTCCTCCTCGGTGTTGTCCGCGCCCTCGACGTAGATCGCGTCGGCGGGACAGGCCCAGGCACACAGTTCGCACCCGATGCACTTCTCCAGACCGTCCGGGTGGCGGTTGAGCTGGTGCCGCCCGTGGAAGCGGGGTGCGGTGGTCTTTTCCTGCTCCGGGTACTGCTCGGTGAGGCGCTTCTTGAACATGGCCTTGAAGGTCACGCCGAAGCCGGCCACCGGGTTCTGCCACTTCTCGCCCTGCTCGGCGTCAGACTTGTCAGACATTCTCAGCACCCTCCTCTCGGTCACTGTCAGTATTCGCCGCGCCACTGACAATGAGCTCCCGCTCACTGCGGGGCCGCCTGCGCGGTACGGGTGCCAGGTGCTGGCCGGGCTTGGGCGGTACGGGGAATCCGCCCGCCAGGGGGTCGAAGGGTTCGGCGGCGGCCGCCAGTTCGGCGTCCGCGAGAGCCGTCTTCTCCTTCTTGTCGCGGAACAGGTCCGCGACGAAGGACAGCAGCAGGAGCGCGATGACCCCGCCGCCGACGTAGAGCACGATCTCCTGGAAGTCGTAGTTCTCGTTGCGCAGCGCCCGGACGGTGGCGACCAGCATCAGCCACACCACGGAGACCGGGATGAGCACCTTCCAGCCGAGCTTCATCAGCTGGTCGTAGCGCACGCGCGGGAGCGTGCCGCGGAGCCAGATGAAGAAGAACAGCAGCAGCTGGACCTTGAGGACGAACCAGAGCATCGGCCACCAGCCGTGGTTCGCGCCCTCCCAGTACGTGGAGATCGGCGCCGGGGCCCGCCAGCCGCCCAGGAAGAGGGTGACGGAGACCGCGGAGACGGTGACCATGTTGACGTACTCGGCGAGCATGAACAGCGCGAACTTGATCGAGGAGTACTCGGTGTTGAAGCCGCCGACCAGGTCGCCCTCGGACTCCGGCATGTCGAAGGGGGCGCGGTTCGTCTCGCCGACCATCGTGATGACGTAGATGATGAAGGAGACCGGCAGCAGGATGATGTACCAGCGGTCCGCCTGGGCTTCGACGATCGCCGAGGTCGACATCGACCCGGAGTAGAGGAAGACCGAGGCGAAGGCCGCGCCCATCGCGATCTCGTACGAGATCATCTGCGCGCAGGAGCGCAGGCCGCCGAGGAGCGGGTACGTGGAGCCGGAGGACCAGCCGGCCAGCACGATGCCGTAGATGCCGACCGAGGCCACCGCGAGGATGTAGAGCATCGCGATGGGCAGGTCGGTCAGCTGCATCGTGGTGCGCTGGCCGAAGATGGAGACCTCGTTGCCCGAGGGACCGAAGGGGATCACCGCGATGGCCATGAAGGCCGGGATCGCCGCGATGATCGGGGCCAGGACGTAGACGACCTTGTCGGCCCGCTTGACGATCAGGTCTTCCTTGAGCATCAGCTTCACGCCGTCGGCGAGCGACTGGAGCATGCCCCAGGGCCCGTGCCGGTTGGGGCCGATGCGCAGCTGCATCCAGGCGACGACCTTGCGCTCCCACACGATGGAGAAGAGCACGGTCACCATCAGGAAGGCGAAGCAGAACACCGCCTTGACGACGACGAGCCACCAGACGTCCCTGCCGAACAGGGAGAGGTCTTCGGCGGCGATCTGAACGGTGTTCACGCGCCCACCTCCGCAGGGGAGTCGCTGGTGTCGGCGGGGGTGGCCGGGCCGATGCGGACCAGGGCCCCCGGGCGGGCTCCGGTGTCGGCGAGGACCCCGGAGCCGGTGGAGTTCATCGGGAGCCAGACCACCCGGTCGGGCATCTCGGTGATGCGCAGCGGCAGTTCCACGGAGCCGGCGGGGCCGGTCACGCTGAGGACGTCGCCGTTCTTGACGCCGGTCTCGGCGGCCGTGGCGGCCGAGAGACGGGCGCTGGCCTCGTGCCGGGTGCCGGCCAGGGCCTCGTCGCCGTCCTGCAGCAGGCCCTGGTCGAGGAGGAGGCGGTGTCCGGCGAGGACGGCCTCGCCCGCGCCGGGACGGGGCAGCAGCTCCCGGTCCCCGGACTGTCCGGCGGCGCGCTCCCCGGCCCACGGGCCGAGCCGGTCGATCTCCTGCCGTACGGCGTGTACGTCGGGCAGGGCGATCGGGCGGTCGGCCGCGTCGGCCAGCATGTGCAGCACGCGGGAGTCGGCGGGGGCGAGGCGCCGGGTCATCTGCTCGGGCTTGAGCGCGGCCTCGAACGGCCGGACCCTGCCCTCCCAGTTGATGAAGGCGCCCGGCTTCTCGGCGACGGCCGCGACCGGGAAGACCACGTCGGCGTGGTCGGTGACCTCGCTGGGCCGCAGTTCCAGGGAGACCACGAAGGCCTCCTGGAGCGCGGCCCTGGCGCGGGCCGGGTCCGGCAGGTCGGCGAGCTCGACGCCCGCGACCAGCAGGGCGGAGAGCTCCCGGGTGGCGGCGGCCTCGACGATCTGGCCGGTGTCGCGGCCGTAGCGGTGCGGCAGCTCGTCCAGGCCCCAGGCGGCGGCGACCTCGTCGCGGGCGCGCGGGTCGGTGGCGGGGCGGGCGCCCGGCAGCAGGGACGGCAGTGCGCCCGCCTCGACGGCGGCCCGCTCTCCGGCCCGGCGCGGGATCCACACCAGGGTGGCGCCGGTGGCGCCCGCGACCCGTACGGCCGCGGTCAGCGCGCCGGGCACGCCCGCGAGGCGCTCCCCGACCACGATGACGGCGCCGGGCAGGCGCAGCGCGTCGGAGGCGGCCTGGCCGCCGTCCTCCAGGCCGGTGTCGGAGGCCAGGGCGTTCAGCCACTCGGGCTCGGTGCCGGGGGCGGCGGCCAGCAGGGTGCCGCCCGCCTTCTCCAGGCCGCGCGTGGCGAACGGGGCGAGGGCGAAGGTCCGCTGCTTGTGCTTGCGGTGGGCCTTGCGCAGCCGCAGGAAGACGCCGGGGGCCTCCTCCTCGGCCTCGATGCCGACGAGGAGCACGGCCGGGGCCGCCTCCAGCGAGGCGTTCGTGACGCCGTGCCCGTCGAGGTCCTTGCCGGTGCCGGCGACGGAGGCGGCCAGGAACTCGGTCTCCTCCGCGCTGTGCACGCGGGCCCGGAAGTCGATGTCGTTGGTGTCGAGCACGACCCGGGCGAACTTGGCGTACGCGTAGGCGTCCTCGACGGTGAGGCGGCCGCCGGTCAGCACTCCGGCGCGGCCGCGCGCGGCGGCGAGCCCGTTGGCCGCGGCCTCCAGGGCCTCGGGCCAGCTCGCCGGGGCGAGGACCCCGTCGGTGCCGCGCACCAGCGGGGTGGTGAGCCGGTCGGGGCGCTGTGCGTAGCGGAACCCGAAGCGGCCCTTGTCGCAGATCCACTCCTCGTTGACCTCGGGGTCCTCCGCGGCCAGCCGGCGCAGCACCTTGCCGCGGCGGTGGTCGGTGCGCGTCGCGCAGCCGCCCGCGCAGTGCTCGCACACGCTCGGGGAGGAGACGAGGTCGAAGGGGCGGGAGCGGAACCGGTAGGCGGCCGAGGTGAGGGCGCCGACCGGGCAGATCTGGATGGTGTTGCCGGAGAAGTACGACTCGAAGGGGTCGTCCTCGCCGGTGCCGACCTGCTGGAGCGCGCCGCGCTCCAGGAGTTCGATCATCGGGTCGCCGGCGATCTCGTTGGAGAAGCGGGTGCAGCGGGCGCAGAGCACGCAGCGCTCGCGGTCCAGCAGCACCTGCGTGGAGATCGGGACGGGCTTCTCGTAGGTGCGCTTCTTGCCCTCGAACCGCGACTCGGCGTTGCCGTGGGACATCGCCTGGTTCTGCAGCGGGCACTCGCCGCCCTTGTCGCAGACCGGGCAGTCCAGCGGGTGGTTGATGAGCAGCAGCTCCATCACCCCGCGCTGGGCCTTGTCGGCGACCGGGGAGGTCAGCTGCGTCTTGACGACCATGCCGTCGGTGCAGGTGATGGTGCAGGAGGCCATCGGCTTGCGCTGGCCCTCGACCTCGACGATGCACTGGCGGCAGGCGCCGGCCGGGGAGAGGAGGGGGTGGTCGCAGAACCGGGGGATCTCGATGCCGAGCTGTTCGGCGGCCCGGATGACCAGGGTCCCCTTGGGCACCGACAGTTCGATGCCGTCGATGGTCAGGGAGATCTGGTCCTGCGGCGGGACCGCTGCCTCTCCGCCGCCGGAGGCTGCCGTAGTGGTCACGGTCATGCGGTCACCTCCGTGTCGGCCCAGAGGGTCGACTTCTTGGGGTCGAAGGGGCAGCCCTTGCCCGTGATGTGCTGCTCGTACTCCGCGCGGAAGTACTTGAGCGAGGAGAAGATGGGGCTGGCGGCGCCGTCGCCGAGCGCGCAGAACGACTTGCCGTTGATGTTGTCGGCGATGTCGCCCAGCTTGTCGAGGTCGGACATGACCCCCTTGCCCGCTTCGATGTCGCGGAGCAACTGGACCAGCCAGTACGTGCCTTCGCGGCAGGGCGTGCACTTGCCGCAGGACTCGTGGGCGTAGAACTCGGTCCAGCGGGTCACCGCCCGCACCACGCAGGTCGTCTCGTCGAAGCACTGCAGGGCCTTGGTGCCGAGCATGGAGCCGGCCGCGCCGACGCCCTCGTAGTCGAGGGGGACGTCGAGGTGCTCCTCGGTGAACATCGGGGTGGAGGAGCCGCCCGGGGTCCAGAACTTCAGCCGGTGCCCGGGTCGCATGCCGCCGCTCATGTCGAGGAGCTGGCGCAGGGTGATCCCGAGCGGGGCCTCGTACTGGCCGGGGCCGACGACGTGTCCGGAGAGCGAGTACAGGGTGAAGCCGGGGGACTTCTCGGTCCCCATCGACTTGAACCAGTCCTTGCCCTTGTTCAGGATCGCGGGAACCGAGGCGATGGACTCCACGTTGTTCACGACAGTGGGGCAGGCGTAGAGCCCCTCGACCGCGGGGAAGGGCGGACGCAGCCGGGGCTGGCCGCGCCGGCCTTCGAGGGAGTCCAGGAGGGCCGTTTCCTCGCCGCAGATGTAGGCGCCCGCTCCCGCGTGCACGGTGATGTCGAGCTTCAGCCCGCTGCCGAGGCCGCTCTTGTCGCGATGTTCAGCCTCCCCGAGGTAGCCGGCCTCGTACGCCTCGCGCACCGCCTCGTGCAGGCGGCGCAGGACCGGCACGGTCTCGCCGCGCAGGTAGATGAAGGCGTGCTCCGAGCGGATCGCGTAGCAGGCGATGATCATTCCCTCGATGAGGGAGTGCGGGTTGGCGAAGAGGAGCGGGATGTCCTTGCAGGTTCCCGGCTCCGACTCGTCCGCGTTCACCACGAGGTAGTGCGGCTTGCCGTCGCCCTGCGGGATGAACTGCCACTTCATGCCGGTGGGGAAGCCGGCGCCGCCGCGGCCGCGCAGGCCCGAGTCCTTCACGTAGGCGATGAGCTCGTCCGGACTCATGGCGAGTGCCTTGCGCAGACCCTCGTAGCCGCCATGCCTCTTGTAGGTCTCCAGCGTCCACGACTGCGGCTCGTCCCAGAACGCCGACAGGACGGGCGCGAGGAGCTTCTCCGGACTCGTGCCGTTCTTACTCAGTTCGGTCGACACGGTCATCACTCCCCTCCCTCGATGGTGGCCTCGCCGCGCGGGTGCACGATCGGGGTGTGCGGGACCTCGCCGCGCGCGATGCGCAGGCCGATCAGGGACGCGTGACCCGCGCCGCCGCTGGCCTCGACAGCGCCCTCGCGCTCGTCGGGGAAGCCCGCCAGGATCCGGGCGGTCTCCTTGTACGTGCACAGCGGCGCGCCCCGGGTCGGCTCCACGGTCCGGCCGGCCAGCAGGTCGTCGACCATGGCCTTGGCGGACTCGGGGGTCTGGTTGTCGAAGAACTCCCAGTTGACCATCACCACGGGGGCGTAGTCGCAGGCCGCGTTGCACTCGATGTGTTCGAGGGTGACCTTGCCGTCGGCGGTGGTCTCGTTGTTGCCGACGCCGAGGTGCTCCTTGAGCTCCTCGAAGATGGCGTCCCCGCCCATGACCGCGCACAGGGTGTTCGTACAGACGCCGACCTGGTAGTCCCCGGAGGGCTTGCGCCGGTACATCGTGTAGAAGGTCGCCACGGCCGTGACCTCGGCGGTCGTCAGGCCCAGCACCTCGGCGCAGAACCGGATGCCGGTGCGCGAGACGTAGCCCTCCTCGGACTGGATGAGGTGGAGCAGCGGCAGCAGCGCGGAGCGGCTGTCGGGGTAGCGGGCGATGACCTCCTTCGCATCCGCTTCGAGCCGGGCGCGCACGTCGGCCGGGAAGTCGGGTGCCGGAAGCCGGGGCATGCCCAGGCTCACCCCTGATACGGGCTGATTGGCCGTCATCGGTCGACGCCTCCCATCACGGGGTCGATGGAGGCGACGGCCACGATGACGTCGGCGATCTGGCCGCCCTCGCACATCGCCGCCATGGCCTGCAGGTTGGTGAAGGACGGGTCGCGGAAGTGGACCCGGTAGGGGCGGGTGCCGCCGTCGGAGACGACGTGCACGCCGAGCTCGCCCTTGGGCGACTCCACGGCCGCGTAGGCCTGGCCGGCCGGTACCCGGAAGCCCTCGGTCACCAGCTTGAAGTGGTGGATGAGGGACTCCATGGAGGTGCCCATGATCTGCTTGATGTGGTCGAGCGAGTTGCCGAGGCCGTCGGGGCCCATCGCGAGCTGCGCCGGCCAGGCGATCTTCTTGTCGGCGACCATGACCGGGCCCGGCTCCAGCCGGTCCAGGCACTGCTCGACGATCCGCAGGGACTGGCGCATCTCCTCCAGGCGGATCAGGAACCGCCCGTAGGAGTCGCAGGACTCGGTGGTCGGCACGTCGAACTCGTAGTTCTCGTAGCCGCAGTACGGGTCCGTCTTGCGCAGGTCGTGCGGGAGGCCGGCGGAGCGCAGGACCGGGCCGGTGGCGCCGAGCGCCATGCAGCCGGTGAGGTCGAGGTAGCCGACGTCCTGCATGCGGGCCTTGAAGATGGGGTTGCCGGTGGCGAGCTTGTCGTACTCCGGCAGGTTCTTCTTCATGGTCTTCACGAACTCGCGGAGCTGGTCCACGGCGCCCGGGGGCAGGTCCTGCGCGAGGCCGCCGGGGCGGATGAACGCGTGGTTCATGCGCAGGCCGGTGATCAGCTCGAACACGTCGAGGATCAGCTCGCGGTCGCGGAACCCGTAGATCATGATCGTGGTCGCGCCCAGCTCCATGCCGCCGGTGGCGATGCACACCAGGTGGGAGGAGAGCCGGTTGAGCTCCATCAGCAGGACGCGGATGGCGGAGGCGCGGTCCGGGATCTGGTCGGTGATGCCGAGCAGCTTCTCGACGCCCAGGCAGTACGCCGTCTCGTTGAAGAACGGCGTCAGGTAGTCCATGCGCGTGACGAAGGTGGTGCCCTGCGTCCAGTTCCGGTATTCGAGGTTCTTCTCGATGCCGGTGTGGAGGTAGCCGATGCCGCAGCGGGCCTCGGTGACCGTCTCGCCGTCGATCTCCAGGATCAGGCGGAGCACCCCGTGCGTGGAGGGGTGCTGGGGGCCCATGTTGACGACGATCCGCTCGTCGTCGGCTCGGGCCGCCGACTGGACGATCTCGTCCCAGTCGCCGCCGGTGACGGTGTAGACGGTGCCTTCGGTGGTTTCCCTGGCGGAGGCGTGATCTGCTGCGTGATTCGAGTTGGGGGACATCAGCTGTACGACCTCCGCTGGTCGGGAGCCGGGATCTGGGCGCCCTTGTACTCGATGGCGATGCCGCCGAGCGGGTAGTCCTTGCGCTGCGGGAAGCCCTGCCAGTCGTCCGGCATCATGATCCGGGTGAGGGCCGGGTGCCCGTCGAAGATCAGGCCGAAGAAGTCGTACGTCTCGCGCTCGTGCCAGTCGTTCGTCGGGTAGACCGAGACGATCGAGGGGACGTGCGGGTCGGCGTCCGGGGCGGTGACCTCCAGCCGCACGAGCCGGCCGTGGGTGAGCGAGCGCAGGTGGTAGACGGCGTGCAGCTCGCGGCCCTTGTCGTCGGGGAAGTGCACCCCGCTGACCCCGGTGCAGAGCTCGAAGCGCAGGGCCGGGTCGTCGCGCAGGGTCTTCGCGACGAGGAGGAGGTGCTCGCGCGCGATGCGCAGGGTCAGCTCCGCCCGGTCCACGACGACCTTCTCGATCGCGTTCTCCGGGACCAGGTCCTGCTCCTCCAGCGCCCCTTCGAGCTCGTCGACGACCTCGTCGAAGTACGAGCCGTACGGGCGGGCGCTCGCGCCGGGCAGGGCCACGGTGCGCACGAGGCCGCCGTAGCCGCTGGTGTCGCCGCCGCCTCCGGCACCGAACATGCCCTTGCGGACGCCGATCACCTCGGGGCCGGCCGCGCCCCGGGGCGCGGGCACGTTGTCGCCGTTGCCGGCTTGGGGGCCGTTCTGCACGGCCGGGTCCTCGCTCACCGCAGGAGCCCCTTCATCTCAATGGTGGGGAGCGCCTTGAGGGCCGCCTCCTCCGCCTCTCGGGCCGCCTCTTCCCGGTTCACGCCGAGCTTGCCGCCCTGGATCTTCTGGTGGAGCTTGAGGATCGCGTCGAGCAGCATCTCGGGCCGGGGCGGGCAGCCGGGCAGGTAGATGTCCACGGGGACGATGTGGTCGACGCCCTGGACGATCGCGTAGTTGTTGAACATTCCGCCCGAAGACGCACAAACACCCATAGAGATGACCCACTTGGGAGCGGGCATCTGGTCGTACACCTGCCGCAGCACCGGCGCCATCTTCTGGCTGACCCGGCCCGCCACGATCATCAGGTCGGCCTGGCGCGGTGATCCGCGGAAGACCTCCATGCCGAAGCGGGCCAGGTCGTACCGGCCCGCTCCGGTGGTCATCATCTCGATGGCGCAGCAGGCCAGGCCGAAGGTGGCCGGGAAGACGGACGCCTTGCGCACCCACCCCGCGGCCTGTTCGACGGTGGTCAGCAGAAAGCCGCTCGGCAGCTTCTCTTCCAGTCCCATGGAAATTCAGCCCCTCAGTCCCATTCCAGGCCGCCGCGGCGCCATACGTAGGCGTAGGCGACGAAGACGGTGAGCACGAAGAGGAGCATCTCGACGAGCCCGAAGATCCCCAGCGAGTCGAAGGTGACCGCCCAGGGGTAGAGGAAGACAACCTCGATGTCGAAGACGATGAAGAGCATCGCCGTCAGGTAGTACTTGATGGGGAAGCGACCGCCGCCGGCCGGCATGGGAGTGGGCTCGATGCCGCACTCGTAAGCTTCAAGTTTTGCCCGGTTGTACCGTTTTGGGCCGATCAGCGTGGCCATGACCACGGAGAAGATCGCAAACCCTGCGCCGAGGGCGCCGAGCACGAGGATGGGCGCGTACGCATTCACGCTCCTCGCTCCTTCCAGTCGTCCTTGACCGTTGGACCGCTGCTCCGGCGCCGCGCGCCCCGCCTCCCACGTCTCGCATGTGAGGCAGTTCACAAGCCGGACTGGTGCGCATCTTATGCCCGCCCATCTGTGATCTGCGACACGGGTTACAACAACGAGTTTGTGATCTCCACCACCTGACGAACGATCATGAAGCCCAATGAGTGGTGATCTTCATACGTGAAGCATCCACATGATCACCAAAGGTGACATCCGCACCCGTCGTTGCAGGTGGAAGGCCTGCCGCACTATCAAACCGTGGCCCCTGCATGCAAATTGGCACGGTGGTGCGCGTGATGATAAAGGGATCGGCGTCCCCCGGTCGGGGGACCTCGCGCGGACGGGAGTGGACGCGTGCATGCGTTCACTAAGTCGGGGCAGAGGGGAGTCAGGGGTCGAGCGGAGGCGATCCGGGGGCGACCCGGAGAAGTGACCCGGAGAGGTGACCCGCAGAGGCGACCCCGGGGTGGGTCGCACGCCCCCTTCCGGTGGATCGCGACCGGGTCCCGACCCGGCCTCGACCCGGCCTCGACCCGGTCCCGCCCCCACGCCGACCCGACGGCGGCTTCACGGTTCGGTCACAGGAGGGCCACAGTGTCCGCATCGCGTGACGCTTCTGTGACCTGCGCCACTCGGAATTCTCGGTACCGAAAGAGGACTTGGCCATCAGTGCAGGTGGATGGTAGGCCCGGGATCAATTCGGACTTATTTCGGAAACCCCATGATCACAGCCTCGCGGACGGCTGTCCGATTCGCCCGTTACGGCGTCAATAAGAGGTCCGACGCGCCCGGTTAGCCCGCTTCGCGCACAACTGTGGCGCAGACCACGTTTCTTGAAGGGAGCCGGGGCGCCCTGATAGCGGTTGTACCCATGTCCCTCACCGCTCACATACCCAGCCACCGGAAGCCCCGCCGCAGCGCCTCGAAGCTCGCGGTCCGCGCCGGAGTTGCCGGTGGCGTCCTCAGCACCCTGGCCATGGCCGGCACGGCGAGCGCCACCCCCTCCGCCGAGCCCGTGCACGAGACCACCCTCGAAATGCCGGTCCTCGACCTGGACCTGAGCGCCGAGGTGTCCTCGCACCTGGCCAAGGCCGCGGAGAACACCCGCGCCGCCGCCGTCGACGGCGAGCTCAACGCCCTGGAAGAGACGGCCCGCACGGGCGCCGCCGCCGAGGCCAAGCAGCTCAAGGCCGACGCCCAGGAGAAGGCCGACGCCGAGAAGAAGGCGAAGGAGGACGCGGACCGCAAGGCCGAGTCCGAGCGCGCCAGCCGCAGCACGGCCCGCACCTCGCTCCAGAGCAACTCCGGATCCTCCTCGTCGGGGTCCTCCTCCTCGGGGTCCTCCTCGCAGGGCAAGGGCACCGTCACGGCCCCCGCGACCGGCTCCGCCGCCGCCATCGTCAACTTCGCCCGCGCGCAGGTCGGCAAGGCGTACGTCATGGGCGGCACCGGCCCGTCCTCGTTCGACTGCTCGGGCCTCGTCCAGGCCGCGTACCGCCAGGCCAACATCAGCCTGCCGCGCATGTCGCAGGCGCAGTCCACCGCCGGCACGTCGGTCTCCCTGAGCAACCTCCAGGCGGGCGACATCCTGTACTGGGGCTCCAAGGGCAGCGCGTACCACGTCGCCATCTACGTCGGCGGCGGCAAGTTCGTCGGCGCGCAGAACTCCGGCACCGGCATCGTCGAGCGCTCCCTGAGCTACGACAAGCCGACGGGCGCCGTTCGCGTCCTCTGACATCTCCCCGCAGTCCCGGGCCGCTCCCGGTGACGCACGAAAGGCCGGTACTCCCCCGCTCGGGGGTGGAGTACCGGCCTTTCGGCCGTCCTGGAGGCTCCCGGAAGGCTCCCGGAGCTCTCGGAGGCTCCTGACGGCTTTGCGGCTCCTCGCGGCTCCCGGAAGCCGCCGAGGGCTGCCCCAGTGCCGTCCGGCGGCGCGGGGAGGCCGCGGAGGCGGCCCCGCACCGCTCCGTCAGTCGAGGAACGTGGCCGAGGTGATCTTGTTCTTGAAGTTCACGCTGGCGTTGCCCGTGTAGCCCGGGGGGAGCGAACCGATCAGACCGGTGAGGTTCACCTCGGTGGCCACCTTCCACGTGTAGGTGTCCCGGTTCCGGTAGGACGCGGTGTCGTCGTTCGTCACCCGGTTCCGGCCGACGCAGTTCTCGGGCCCGACGAAGAGGTCGTTGAAGAAGTTCCAGTCCGAGGACATCAGGTCGAAGACACAACCCCCTTGGTAGGAGTTGTAGTAAAGGCCGAACTCGCTGGTTTCCAGATAGCCGTTCCGCTCCGTGTTGGCGGCGGCCGGCCCGGCTGCCACAAGGAGAACGGCGCCGACGGATACCGCTGCGGCGCAACCGGTGGCGAGTTTGTTGAGGACCTTGCTCATGGGAGATTTCTCCATCTTCAGGGGAATTGATTCCGGCCGGGATTAAACCTTCCGGGGCACCGCAGGGCAAGGGGCTTCTCGGCTGTTCAGGCCACAACCGGCATGGCGGGTAACGGACTTGTCCGCATTCCGGGCATCCGATTACGATCTCCCGCGGCCTTCGGCCCCTCTTCCGTACCACTTCCGCATCTCTTCCGCACCAACGCGCCCTTCCACTCCGCCGATCGCAAGGGAAACGCCTCGTGCGTGTACGCGAAATATCCTCGTCACTCCTTTTGTGCCTCGTACTGACCGGATGCGGAGGCGGGGAACTCCCGGGGAAGAACTCCGGAGCGGGAAAGCCGGGAGTTGCGGCCGCGCCCACCGCCACACCCTCGATCACGGCGGCGGACATGCCGTTCTACACGTGCATGCAGCAACACGGAATGACCCTCTCCTACGGGGACGACGGGGCCCCGCACTTCGTGGAGAAGGAGAGCCCGCAGTTCCCCCCGGCACAGGAGGCCTGCCTGCCGCTGCTCCCGCCCCCCTCCCCCGTCCAGGCGGGCCCGCAGGAACTCGCCGCCGCGCGCGAGGCCTCCGCGTGCATGCGGGCGAAGGGCGTCTCCTGGTATCCGGACCCGGATCCGGTCACCGGCGAGGTGCAGCAGAAGGACGGCGGCACCTCCGAGCAGTGGCAGGAGCTCAAGCGGAACCACCGCGACGCGTACCGGGCCTGCATGCCCCGGCCCTCCTGAGGCGCGCGGCCCTCCTGAGGCGCCCGGCCCTCCTGAGGCGCGCGCGTACGGCTCAGAGGAGCCCGGCCGCGAGCTTGTAGCGGGCCTCGCGCTGCTTCTTGTACAGCGCGAGGGTCTCGGCCTGCTCCTCCACCAGCCGCTTCTGGTACGCGGTTTCCACCGCCGCCCAGACGCCTACGAGGTTCACCTCGCGCTTGCAGGCGACGTCGGCCTTGGCCGCGGTGACGGCTTTGGGGCCGCCCGGATCCGCCTCCAGGCCCAGCTTCTGGACGACCTCGTAGGGATCCTTCAGGCCGGTGTACCCCGACTTCTCCATGCACGCCGACCAGTTCTTCAGCACCCCGGCCACCCGCGAATCGCCCTTGGAGCGTTCGTGCGCCTCCGAGGCCAGCCCGAACGGGAACAGCAGGTCCACGCTGTTCTTCGTCGGCGCGTACAGCTTGCGGTACGCCTCCCGGATGCATCCGCCGGGCGGCACCTTCTGCCCGCCGACGTCGATGCCGCTGTCCACCCGCGCGGCCTCCTCCTCGCTCGCGGCGTCCGGGGGCTGCGCGGCGCCCTGTTCCCCGCCCGGCCGTTCGCCGTGCATGACCAGGGTGGCGCTCTCGCTCAGGGGGGTCGCCGGGGGCTTGACCGGCCGCCCCTTGCCCGCGGTCATGTCGTAGCCGTGGGCCGCCGCGAACACCGGATCGGCCGCACCGAAGAGCGCACCGTGCCGGCCCTGCGGCCCCTGGGCGCCGGCCGGATCGGACGGCCTGACCTCCTCGTACGGGAACCCGTACCGCGCCATGCACCGGGAGAGCAGCCGCTGCTGCACCTGCCCCATGCGGACCGTCTCGGCCTCGGTGTCCGTGTACGCGTCCAGGGGCAGCGAGAGCGAAGCCGCGGCCGGGGCGACGGCGACCTCGCCGATTTCCGGCTCGCCGTGCGCGTCGGCTCCGTCCGGATCCGAGCAGCCGGCCAGCACGAGCGCCAGCAGGACGGCGGCCGGGAGGGCGGGACGGAGGGCGGGACGACGGAGCGGACGGGAGCGCATCGCGGAAGACCTGTTCACGCTCGGGAATTGAACAGCCCGGCCGGTACCGGGGACAAGGCCTTCTCACCTGCTGGTCAGCCAAACTTCTTGCCTGGAAACCAACTTGCCGGTCCGTCCCTCCTGACGGACATCCCGTGCCGAACGGCCCGGGCCCTGCCAAGATGGCCGGGGCGAGCACGCCCGAGTCGCCCCAGGAAGTGGTGATCCGTGACGCCCGGCCCGTCCGACGAAGCACCCGGTCCAGACCCCACCGCCGCCCCGGCCGCCGCCGGGCTCGGACTCCTGTCCCTCGGCGGCTGGCTGCTGACCACCACCCGCCCCTGGCAGAAGCCCGGCTCTCCCCTGACGCTCACGCTGGACTGGACGGCATCGGGCACCCTGATGCTCTGCGGCCTGCTCCTGCTGATCCACTGCATCCGCCGGGTCCACGACCCGGCGGAGCCCGCGCTCGGGGTCAGGCCTTGGGGGCGACCTTCGAAAGGCCGTTGATGACGCGGTCCATCGCGTCGCCGCCCGTCGGGTCGGTCAGGTTGGCCAGCATCTTCAGCGTGAACTTCATCAGCACCGGGTGGCTCAGGCCCCGCTGGGCGGCGATCTTCATGATCTTCGGGTTGCCGATGAGCTTCACGAAGGCACGGCCCAGCGTGTAGTAGCCGCCGTAGGTCTCCTTGAGGACCTTCGGGTAGCTGTGCAGGGTCAGTTCGCGCAGGGCCGGGGTGGCGCGGGAGTGGGCCTGGACGATGACGTCGGCGGCGATCTGGCCCGACTCCATCGCATAGGCGATGCCCTCGCCGTTGAACGGGTTGACGAGCCCGCCCGCGTCACCGACGAGCAGCAGCCCCTTGGTGTAGTGCGGCTGGCGGTTGAAGGCCATCGGCAGGGCCGCACCGCGGATGGGCTGCGTCATGTTCTCCGGGGTGTAGCCCCAGTCCTCCGGCATCGAGGCGCACCAGGCCTTGAGGACCTCGCGCCAGTCCAGCTCCTTGAAGGCGGAGGAGGAGTTGAGGATGCCGAGGCCGACGTTGGAGGTGCCGTCGCCCATGCCGAAGATCCAGCCGTAGCCGGGCAGCAGCCGGTCCTCGGCCCCGCGCCGGTCCCAGAGCTCCAGCCAGGACTCCAGGTAGTCGTCGTCGTGGCGGGGCGAGGTGAAGTACGTACGCACGGCCACGCCCATCGGGCGGTCCTCGCGGCGGTGCAGGCCCATCGCCAGCGACAGCCGGGAGGAGTTGCCGTCGGCCGCGACCACCAGCGGGGCGCTGAAGGTGACCTGGGTCTTCTCCTCGCCGAGCTTCGCCGTCACTCCGGTGATGTGGCCGGTGCGGGGATCGCGTACGGGCTCGCCCACATTGCAGCGCTCGTACAGCCGGGCGCCGGCCTTCTGTGCCTGGCGGGCCAGGGTCTCGTCGAAGTCGTCGCGCTTGCGGACGAGTCCGTAGTCCGGGAACGAGGCCAGCTCCGGCCAGTCCAGCTGGAGCCGCTGGCCGCCGCCGATGATCCGCAGGCCCTTGTTGCGCAGCCAGCCGGCCTCTTCGGAGATGTCGATGCCCATCGACACGAGCTGCTTGGTGGCGCGCGGCGTCAGGCCGTCACCGCAGACCTTCTCGCGCGGGAACGCCGTCTTCTCCAGGAGCAGGACGTCGAGTCCGGCCTTGGCCAGGTAATAGGCAGTCGTCGAGCCGGCGGGCCCGGCCCCGACGACGATCACGTCCGCGGAGTGCTCGGAGAGGGGCTCGGTCACGACGGGTCTCCCGAAGGCTCGATAACTCGATAAGGGTGCCCAACGGCACAAGAACACGTGCAGTCTATGCAGCGAGAGAGAACGCGATCCGAAGGGCTGCCCCTGTGACCACCTCGCCGACCCGGCCGCTCCCCGTCGTCCAGCTCCGTGTGCCCACGGACGAGGACGCGCACGCCTGGTACCGGGTCTTCCGCGACCCCGACGTCATGGAGTTCCTCGGCGGTCCGGCCGAGCTCTCCTTCTACGAGGAAATCACCGCGCGGCAGCGGATGCACGACGCGCGGCTCGGCTTCTGTCTGTGGACGCTGCTGGACGGGGACGGGGAGGTCCTCGGCTTCACCGGGGCCCAGCCGTGGCCCGCTTCGAAGGCGTGGGGCCCGGTGGGGGAGATCGAGATCGGATGGCGGCTCGGTCGCTCCGCGTGGGGGAAGGGGTACGCCTACGCGGCTGCGCTCGCGACGGTCGAGCGGGTGCGGGGGGCCGGGGTGCCGGATGTCGTGGCGATGATCGACGATGCGAATGTCCGCTCGATCGCGGTGGCGGAGCGCCTCGGCATGACCCTGGCGGACCGCTTCCCGCTGCCCGGCGGCCAACGCCGCGCCCGCCGCTACGCCCTGACCCTGACCCCTTCCTGACCCCGGCTGCGCGGGGCCGCACCGCGCGAGTGGCGCGTCAGAAGACGGAAAGGCCCGTCAGGGTCGTGAAGCGGTCCAGCGCTGCCACCGCGGCCACCGAGTTGCCCTGGGCGTCGAGACCGGGGCTCCACGCGGCCAGCGTGCACGCGCCGGGCACGACCGCGACGATCCCCCCGCCCACGCCGCTCTTGCCGGGCAGGCCCACCCGGTAGGCGAACTCCCCCGCCGCGTCGTACGTCCCACACGTCAGCATCACCGCGTTGACCTGCTTCGCCTCGCTGCGCGTGAGGAGACGCGAGCCGTCCGCGCGCAGTCCGTGCCGGGCCAGGAAGCGGCCGGCGCGGGCCAGGTCGGCGCAGCTCATCTCGATGGAGCACTGCCAGAAGTAGTGCTCCAGCAGCGTCGGCACCGGGTTGTCGATGTTCCCGTAGGCGGCCATGAAGTGGGCCAGGGCCGCGTTGCGGTCCCCGTGTTCCTGCTCGGAGGCGGCGACCTCCGCGTCGAAGCCGACGTCGGGGTTCTGGCTCTCCTCCCGGAGGAAGCGCAGGAGTTCGCTGCTCGCGTCGCCGGTCAGCGTCTGGAGCCGGTCGGTGACGACGAGCGCGCCCGCGTTGATGAAGGGGTTGCGCGGGATGCCGCTCTCGTACTCCAGCTGCACGAGGGAGTTGAAGGGGTTGCCGGAGGGTTCCCGGCCCACCCGCTCCCACAGGCTGTCGCCGCCCTCGGCGAGCGCGAGGGCCAGCGCGAAGACCTTGGTGATGGACTGCGTGGAGAACGGCGTGTGCCAGTCCCCCACCCCGAACACGTTGCCGTCGAGGTCGGCGATGGCCATGCCGAACTGCCGCGGGTCCACGGACGCCAGCGCCGGGATGTACTCGGCGGTGGCGCCGCTGCCGATCAGCGGGGCGATGTCGGTGGCGACCTGTTCCAGCAGTGCCTGGTAGTCCATCTCCGCAGCCCCGTACTACACGTGCTTCGTGCCGCGGTGCAGGGCCACGATGCCGCCGCTCAGGTTGCGCCAGGCCACCTCGGACCAGCCGGCCTTCTGCAGCAGTGCGGCCAGTGCCGGCTGGTCGGGCCAGGCGCGGATGGAGTCGGCGAGGTAGACGTACGCGTCGGGGTTGGAGGAGACGGCGCGGGCGACGGGCGGCATCGCGCGCATCAGGTACTCGGTGTACACGGTCCGGAAGGGGGCCCAGGTGGGCTGCGAGAACTCGCAGATCACGACCTTGCCGCCGGGCTTGGTGACCCGGTACAGCTCGCGCAGCGCGGCGTCGGTGTCCTGGACGTTGCGCAGGCCGAAGGAGATGGTGACGGTGTCGAAGGAGTCGTCCTTGAAGGGGAGCTTCGTCGCGTCGCCGGCCGTCAGCGGGAGCCAGGGGTTGCGCTTCTTGCCCTCGCGGAGCATGCCGAGGGAGAAGTCGCAGGGCACGACGTACGCGCCGGTCGCGGCGAAGGGCAGCGAGGACGTGGCCGTGCCGGCGGCCAGGTCGAGGACCAGCTGCCCGGGGCGCGCGCCGACCGCCTTGGCGACCTCCTTGCGCCACAGGCGGGCCTGCCCGAGCGAGAGGACGTCGTTGGTGAGGTCGTAGTTCGCCGCCACGCCGTCGAACATGGAGGCGACTTCGTGCGGCTGCTTGTCCAGGGAAGCGGATGTCACTGGCGTGGGCCCCTCGGGTGCGGTGCGAATGGTTCGGCGAACGGTTCGGCAGGGTCCTGCGGACCGCCCCGCCATTCTCGCAGGCCCCCCGGGCACCGCACCCGGCCGCCCGTACGGTGCCCGCGGCACGGCGCGGCGGGACGCCACGGAGGCCGGCACGACGGGACGCCACGGGGGCCGCCGCGGCCGGACGCCACGGAGGCCGCCGCGGCGGCACGGCCGCAGCGGCGGGCCACCGGGACCGGGCGGCGGCCCCGCTCACCGCCGCAGGGCCTCCGCCGGTTCGATGCGGGAGGCCCGCCACGCCGGGTAGAGGCCCGCCAGGAGGCCGGTCAGGAGCCCGATCGCGGGGGCGGCCAGGGCCGTGGCCGGGTGGATCACCGGGGTCCAGTCGCGGAACACCGCCACCAGCACCACCGTCATGCAGCCCAGCGAGGTCCCGACCAGCCCGCCGAGTGCGCCGAGCGCGCCCGATTCGGCGAGGAACTGGCCGCTGATGTGCCGGCCCCGCGCTCCCAGGGCCCGGCGCAGGCCGATCTCCCCGGTGCGCTCCAGGACGGCGACCAGTGTCGTGTTCGCGATGCCCACGGCGCCGATGATCAGGCAGATGCCGGCCAGGACGAGGAAGAGCCGGCCCAGGTCCGAGGAGACGTTGGTGCGCAGCGAGCGCGGATCGGGCGGGGCCACGGCCTTCAGGTATTCGGGGTGGTCGGGGCGCAGCGCCGTAGGGACCAGCCGGGCCACCTGCTGGGCCGCGCCGAGCTCGGTGGCGATGAGCATGCGGGCGCCGTCGCCCTGCGGGGGTCCCCAGATCTCCTCGGCGGTGGTGCGCGGGACCATGACGGACAGGAGCAGGTCCGCCTTGCGCTCCACGTCGCCGATGATCCCCACCACGGTGAAGGGCTCGTCCCCGATGAACACGGCGGGCGCGGTGTCCAGCGTGGTGATGCCGAGCCGGGCGGCGACGGCGGCGCCCAGGACGGCGACCCGCTGGCGGGTGCCGGAGTGGTAGGCGTCGTAGAGCCGCCCCCGGTCGATCCGGGGAACGGCGGCCCGCAGGGCGCCCGGTGAGGCGGCGATGACGTCGGTCCTCTCACCGCGCGCGGCGCCGCCGACCGGGGCCGCGCGGACGGTCCCGTCGGCGGGCAGCCGGACGGTGTAGTAGACGCCCGCGTCCCGGACCCCGCCCAGCCGCTCGGTGCGGTCGTCCGCGTCGGCGGGGAAGCCGGGGCCGGTGAACTGGTCCTGGCTGCGGGCCACGTCCTCGACGGTGACCTCGGTGGCGCCGAGCACGCTGAAGCGGGCGTCGATCTGGGAGGAGGTCGTGGCCGTCAGGCCGAGGATGGCGACGAAGGATCCGACGCCGAGTACGGTGCCCAGCGCGGTCAGCGCCGAGCGGGCCGGCCGCTGCACCAGCCCGGCGAAGGCCTCGCCGAGGATGTCGCGCGGTGCGAGGCGGGTGGGCCGCTCGGGCGGGGGCAGGGGGCGCGGAGGCCTGCGCGGCAGGAGCCTCACAGCGCCGCTCCCGCGACCGATGGCCGGTCCTCGGCGAGCACGCCGTCGCGGATGCGGACCGTACGCGCTCCCCTGGCCGCCACCTCCGGATCGTGGGTGATCACCAGGACGGTCATGCCGTCCGCGTGCAGTTCGTCGAGGAGCTCCAGCACCGTTCCCGCGTTCTCCGAGTCGAGATTGCCCGTCGGTTCGTCGCACAGCAGCAGCGAGGGGCGGGTCACCAGGGCCCGGGCGATGGCGACCCGCTGCCGTTCGCCGCCGGAGAGCCGGGTGGGCAGGGCGTCGACGCGGTGCCCGAGGCCGACCCGCAGGAGGGCTTCGCGGGCGCGCGGTGCGCGTTCCCGGCGGGGGAAGCCGTTGTAGAGCATCGCGAGGGCCACGTTCTCCAGGGCGGAGCGGTGGGAGAGGAGGTGGAAGGACTGGAAGACGAATCCGATGCGGCGGCCCCGCAGCGCCGCCCGGCCGCTGTCGGCGAGCGCCCCGGTGTCCACCCCGTCCAGCAGGTACGTGCCGGTCGTGGGGGCGTCGAGCAGCCCGGCGATGTTGAGGAAGGTGGACTTGCCCGATCCGGAGGGCCCGACGACGGTGACGAACTCGCCGCGGCGCACCACCAGATCGCAGCCGGTGAGCGCGGCGACGGGCGGCGGGCCCGGGTAGGCGAGCCCGACGCCCCGGAACTCGATGACCGCCTCGCCGGGTCCGCCGGTACGGTCCTGCGGCCCCGGGCCGACAGCCGCCCCTGCCGGCTCCTCCCCCGCCGGGGTCACGGCGTCTTCCCTCCGCCGCCCCCGCTCAGGCCCGGGTTGACCCCGGTGACGACGTTGTCCCCTTCGGAGAGCGCCCCGGCCCCGGTCGGCTTCACCTCCACGTAGCCGTCGCCCGTCGTGCCCGCCTGGACCTCCACCTGCCGCCGCTTGCCCGCGGAGTCGACGACGGACACGCTGGTGCGCCCGTCGGCGCCCGCCGAGACCGCGCTCACCGGGACGACCAGCGCGTCACCGGAGGTCGCGGCCGCCTCCACGGTCAGCCGTACGTCCTGTCCCGCGAGCGCGGGGTCCAGCGGGCTGTCGGGCTCCACGACCATGGCGTAGCCCGGGGCTCCCGGCGGGGCCTGCTGCTGGCCGTCCCCGGTCCCGCCCTGCGGCTGCGCGGCCGGGGCCGCGGCCGTGTCGGCCACCGAGGCGACCTTGGCCGTGGCCGTCACCCCGCTGACCTCGGACCTGATCTCCACGCGCTGGCCCGCCCGGACCAAGCCCTTCTGGTGTTCCTGCAGTTGGCCCCGGACCACCAGCGCCCCGGCGGACAGCGTCAGCGCGGGACCGGTGGCCACGGAGCCGACCCTGGTGTTGACCGTGGTGATCCGCGCGGGGAATCCCTCCAGGAACACGACCTCGCCGGCCGGGAGCATCGGACCCGCGACCTCCTGCGCCTCGGTGAGCTTGCGCCGCGCCTTGGCCAGGTCCTCCTCGGCCCGGCGCACGGCGCGCGAGGAACCCGGGTTCGAAGCGGCTTCCACGGCAGGGGAGTTCGCCGTCGAGCCGGCGGCGCCGCCCTTCGCCCCGCCGGCACCGCCGGCACCGCCTGCCCCGCCGTCCCCGGCTCCCGCCCCGGCCCGTACGTCCTCCAGCGCCCGCCGGGCCGCGGTCACCGCCTCCTCCGCGGCCTCCACCGCCTCTCCGCCGTCGGCGAGCGCGGGCAGCGCGTCGTAGCCGATCGAACGGTAGAAGGCGGCGAGTGCCGTTTTGGTGCCGGCCCCGAAGGTCCCGGCCTTGTCGGCGCCCGTCGGGTGTCCCCGCCCGGCCAGCGCCTGCTGGAGCTGTCTGACGTCCTCCCCGGTGGCCCCCGGCTTGAGGTCCCGGTACACGGGCAGCTTGCCCGGCAGGACGAACACCGGCCGCCCCGACACCTCCAGCAGCACCCGCCCCGCGTCCACCGCGCTCCCGGCGGTGGCCGCCACCTTGGTGACCACCGGCGCCGCCGCGCCCTCGGCCCGCGCGGTCGGCGTGACCTGCACGGTCTGGGTGGCGGTCGCGGTGCCGCGCAGGACGACGGTGTCGCGCAGCACCCGCTTCTCGACCCGGGCCACCAGGACGTCCATCGGGGGCGGCCCCGCGTCGGCCGCCACCTGCGCGGGGGACTTGATCACCGCCGAGGCGCCGACTCCGGCGCCCGCGAGCAGGACCGCCCCGCCGGCCACCGCGAAGACCCACTTACGGTGCTTCGCGCTCATCCACCCACCACGCCCGAGGACGAACCCGCCGGGGCCTTCTCCGCGCACTTGAGGAGGGCGGCAGCCGCCTTCGGGTCCGTCTTGAGCCCGGCGTCGACCCCGGAGTCACCCGTGACCGGGTCGGGGTCGGGGAAGTCCCGGGCCCCGTTCGCGCGCATGCACGCGGTGAACTCCTTCGCCTTCGCGAGCGTCGCCGCGTCCGCCTGGGGCTGCACCCGCTTGGCCGCGCAGGCCGTCTCGGCCGCCCGCACCTTGGCGGGGTCGGCCTTGGCCGGGTCCACGACCTGTATCCCCGAGGGGGTGTCCTTCATCGGCAGCCCCTGGTCCTTCAGGCAGGCGAAGAACGCCGCCAGCTTGGGATCGGCGGCGTCCTTGCCGGTCGGAGCCGGCGAGGTGGCCGTCGGCGTACCCGTACCGGTGGCTCCGGACGGGGCGGCGCCCCCGGCGTCCGGCTCTCCCCCCGAGCAGCCGGACACCAGGAGCACCACCGACATCAGGGACGCCAGGGACAACAGCACCGGCGCGGAAGCGGACCGGACGCGTGGAGATGACACAGGAATCGACCCCTTCGTACGCTCCCGCCGCGAGCCGGCTCCGGAGCGGGCGCCGTACGGCAACAGGGCGCCTCCGCCTACACCGTAGGAGTCACCCACCCCAGACGTAACTGGCCCGAAGGCTAGTTGTCGCCCCGGCCCGGACCCCGTTGACTCAGCCCGGTCCGATGGGCCCATCACCTGCCGGATCCGGTGTCTGCAGGCACTCGCCCGGTACCGACGCTGTCAACGTCCACGCTCCCCACGGAAAGGCACAGCCATGCGCTCTCGCATCGTCATGCGCGCCGCCGTCACAGCAGCGCTCGCCCTGTCCGCCGTAGGCCTCTCGCTCGGCTCGGCCTCCGCCGCCGAGAAGGACGGCTGGATCACGTCCGGCGAGTTCGGCCTCTTCTGCTTCCAGAACCAGGGCAACTCCGTGTTCGACCTCGTCCTCGACGACGTCAACTTCGCGGACGACTACTTCAAGGGCTCGCAGTCCTGCGCGGGTCACACCACCAACGACTGGACGGAGTCCTACCGCAACCTGGACTCGTTCACCTGGGACGTCTACACCGACTGGAACCGCGGCGGCTCCCACGGGACCCTCCCCGCGGGCTACGCGGGCAACGCCAGCGCCACCTTCAAGAACCGCATCTCCTCGGCGTACTGGGTCCGCTGACACCACGTCACTCATGCGCAGCACAAGCGCCGCTCCGCCCGCAACCATCGGGCGGAGCGGCGCGCCCACATCTTCTCATCTCCCTCCGGAGCCCACATGCCCTTCTCCCGCCGCTTGCTGCGACCTCTCGGCGTCGCCTTGTTGCCCCTGGCCCTCGCGGGGTGCGGCGGCTCGGACCCGGACGGCGGTCCGTCCGCCGAGGAGCCCCCGACCGGCGCCGCGCCGACCCTGCTGGCCAGCGCGGACCTGCGCTTCCCGCTCGACGCGTACGTACCGACCGGGGAGCAGAACTCCCAGCTGACGAAGGCCCAGGACAAGCTGGTCGACCAGTGCATGCAGCGCTACGGGTTCCGGTACGAGTCCCCGCGCGCCGGGTCCGCGGCGCAGCCGCGCGACGAGAGCAGGCGCTACGGGCTCTCCGACGCCTCGGTAGCCACCCGCTACGGCTACAACAACCCGGTGCTGGAGAACCGTCCGCCCAAGCCGGTGGCGAAGCAGCTCGGGCCGAACGAGAAGCTCTTCCTGCACGGTGAGGAGCAGGTGGATCCCGCGAAACCCATCCCCATGAGCCAGGAGGAATCCGAGAAATCCGGGCTGGGCTCGCTGACCGTCGACGGAAAGAAGGTTCCGTCGGGCGGCTGCCTGCGGGAATCCTTCCTCAAGCTCTACTCCCCGGTGAAGAACTCCGTGGACATCATGGTCCCGCAGAACTTCGGATTCGACGCCTACGGGCGCTCCCGGCAGGACAGCCGGGTGGAAAAGGCGATCAAGGAATGGTCTGCCTGCATGGCGGAAAAAGGTTTCTCGACCGACAATCCGGTCAGCCCCGAACTGGGATTCAACGACGCCACCCTGGGATCTCCGCAGGCGGTCACCGCCGCGCAGCAGGACGTGGCCTGCAAGCAGCGCACCAACCTGGTGGGCATATGGTTCACGGTCGAAGTCGCCTACCAGAAACGGCTGATCGAGCAGAACGCCGAGGTACTGGCCCTGGCCAAGACGCAGTTGGAGGAGCGGATGCGGCTCGCCGCCCAGCTCACCTCCGCCTGATCCACGACACGCTGCGAACGACTCGGCTCTGACATGACGAAACACCGCTCCACCCGCCGCCGGCCCGCACGGCTGGTCCTGCCGCTCGTGCTCTGCTCGGGGGCCGCCGTCGCGGCGGCCATGGCGGGGATCCTGCCCCAGGCCTCCGCACCCCGCGCGGACCTCTCCGCCCCGCAGCCCCCGCCGTCCGGGCGGACGGCCGCGCTCGACCCCGTGCCCGTACCCACACCCACGCCCTCGCCCACGTCCGTACCGGCGCCCACGCCCACGCCTCCCCCGTCGCCGACGCCCACCCCGAGCCCCCCGGCCGTCCCGGAGACGGGGCCCGGCACCTTCCGGGCCTCCACCGTCTCCGGCCCCCGCCACGGCTCCGGACCGGTACGGCGCTACCGCGTCGAGGCCGAGGACGGCTCGGGCATCGATCCGGACGAGGCCGCCCGCGCGGTCGACGCCGTGCTCGGCGACCCGCGCGGCTGGACCCGCGACCCGCGGTACGCGTTCCGGCTGACCGGGTCCGGCCCGGTGGAGTTCACGGTGCGCATCGCCACCCCGGCCACCACGGACCGGCTCTGCCAGGTGGTGACCCCGGAGCTGAAGGGGGAGGCGAACTGCCGCAGCGGGCACCAGGTGATCGTCAACCTGCGGCGCTGGCAGCTCGGTTCGCCCCAGTTCGACGGCTCGCCCGCCGAGTACCGGGCGCTGATCATCAACCACGAGGTGGGCCACGAACTGGGCCGCGGCCACGAGACCTGCCCCGGCCCGGGCCTGCCCGCGCCGGCGATGATGCAGCAGCTCAAAGGGCTGCTGGGGTGCCGGTCCAACGCCTGGCCGTTCGACTCGCGCGGGAATTACGCGAGGGGACCGCTCGTCCCTTGATCGGCCACACACACCGGATCATCACAGTTCTGACCGAAACCAGCCATTCCCCCCTCCAGCACTGCAGTTACAATGAAAAATCGATCGAAACATCCCGGGGGGGATCATGGAAATCGACAACGGCATGACCATCAGTCTGCCAGGCACGTTCCAGTCCGGTCCGGAGTCCGGCAGCGACTGCGGACCGCGGGAAGAAATTCAGCTCACACGCCAAGAGTCGGTCGTATTCATCAATTTATGCACGGGTGCGAGCAACTCGGAGCTGGCGAAGAAGCTCACGCTGTCCGTCGGCACCGTCAAATTCCACGTGTCCAACATCCGCGAGAAGCTGGGCGGGCTCAGCCGCCTCCAGGTCTGTCTGCTGTCCGCCCTCACCCAGACGGAATCCGCCGAGCTCAGCGCCGGCGGTGGAGCAGTCTGCCGCCGATGACCGTGGCCACACAGGTCGTCGGGCCCTCCACCAGCAGTTCCACCGGACCGGCCACCGCGAACACCGCGAACCGCGCCGGGGCGCCCGGCTCCAGGACGCCGTGGAAGGCCTGCCCGGCCGCGGTCCGGCCGGCGAGCGGGTCCAGGGAGGCCGGACCCTCGTAGGGAGCGGGCGGGACGACGGTCAGCCCGGAGCGGACCACGGCCGTACGGACGGCCGGGCTGGTGAAGCGGCCCGCCACCGCGACCACCCCGCGGGCGAGCAGCTTCTGCGTACCGCGCCGCGCGCTGTTTCCCCAGCGCGGCTCCGTCATCTTCAGGTCCGCCAACGCCGCCGCGCCGCTGATCGGTTCGGCCCCGAGCTCGGTGATCTCGTACGGGTCGTCCGGATAGTACGTGCGCTCCAGCAGCTCGTCGCCGCCGCGCACCAGCAGCCCCGGGGTCAGCACCCCGGGCCAGCTGCGGGCGCGCGCGTGCGGATAGGCCGCGGCGAGCTCCTCGTACGGGCCCACCCGGGCGATGCGGTCGCCCTCGACCAGGACCGCGCCGCCGGGCAGCGGCGCCGGTCCCGGGCCGGGTCCGGCGGCGAGCCCCGTGACGAGGAGTTCGGCGGTGTGGATCGTCAGCACGGGCGCTCAGTTCGAGGAGATGAGCTTCAGCTCGGGGTGGGCCGTACCGCCCTCGATGGCGGTGGAGGAGATGTGCGAGACCACGCGGTCGTCGACCGGGTCGTTCGCCGGGTCCTCGTGCACGAGGAGGTGCTCGTACGTCGTGGCGCGCTGCGCCGGGACGCGGCCCGCCTTGCGGATGAGGTCGATGATCTCCATGCGGTTGGAGCGGTGCTTGGCACCGGCCGAGGAGACCACGTTCTCCTCCAGCATGATCGAACCGAGGTCGTCGGCGCCGTAGTGCAGGGAGAGCTGGCCCGCCTCCTTGCCGACGGTGAGCCAGGAGCCCTGGATGTGGGCGATGTTGTCGAGGAAGAGCCGCGCGATGGCGATCATGCGCAGGTACTCGAAGACGGTCGCCTGGGTGCGGCCCTTGAGGTGGTTGTTCTCGGGCTGGTAGGTGTACGGGATGAAGGCGCGGAAGCCGCCCGTACGGTCCTGGGTGTCCCGGATCATCGCGATGTGCTCGATGCGCTCGGCGTTGGTCTCGCCGGTGCCCATCAGCATGGTGGAGGTGGACTCCACGCCCAGCTTGTGGGCGATCTCCATGATCTCCAGCCAGCGCTCGCCGGACTCCTTGAGCGGGGCGATCGCCTTGCGCGGCCGCTCCGGGAGCAGCTCGGCGCCGGCGCCCGCGAAGGAGTCGAGACCGGCGGCGTGGATGCGCTGGATGGCCTCCTCCGCAGACACCTTGGAGATGCGGGCCATGTGCTCGACCTCGGACGCGCCGAGGGAGTGGATGACCAGCTGCGGGAAGGCCTGCTTGATGGCGGAGAAGTGGTGTTCGTAGTACTCGACGCCGTAGTCCGGGTGGTGGCCGCCCTGGAACATGATCTGCGTGCCGCCCAGCTCGACGGTCTCCGCGCAGCGGCGCAGGATGTCGTCGAGGTCGCGGGACCAGCCCTTCTTCGCGTCCTTGGGGGCCGCGTAGAAGGCGCAGAACTTGCACGCCGTCACGCACACGTTGGTGTAGTTGATGTTGCGCTCGATGATGTACGTCGCGATGTGCTCGGTACCGGCGTAGCGCAGCCGGCGGGCCGCGTCGGCGGCCTGTCCCAGCGCGTGCAGGGGCGCGTGACGGTAGAGGTCGAGCGCCTCTTCCTTGGTGATCCGGCCCCCAGCGGCGGCTCGGTCGAGGACTGACTGGAGAGCGGCCTGGTCGGTCACCGGTGCGTCACCTTTCGGCTGTGTCGTTCGGCTGGCGCCCGGCTGCGGTCGAAATTCCCGGACCGATCCAGCCTACGCCAGCCCCTCCGGCTCCCGGTCTGGCCCCCTGCGGGATGTCCCGAAGAGTGCGGATCCCGGACCCGGCCCGGGAACCCGCCTCACGGGACCCACCTCACGGGACCCACCTCACGGGACCGGCTCACCTGCTTACCTGCTCGCCTGCTCGCCTGCTCGCCTGCTCGCCTGCTCACGGAACCGGGCCGGCGCCCAGGACGGGGCCCAGCCCCAAGTCGGGCCCCAGCCCCAGGCCCGCGTAGATCACGCCCGCGAGGGCTCCGGCGGCCATGAACGGGCCGAAGGCGATCGAGCTCCCGCGCTCCACCCGGCGCAGGGCGAGCCGGGCGTACCCGTGCACGGTGGCCGCGAGGAACGCGGCGAAGGTGCCCGCGATCAGCTCGAACCACCCGTACCAGCCCAGGACCTGCCCCACGGTCAGGGCCAGGGTGACGTCGCCGAACCCCATGCCGGGCGGGTGGATCACATGCAGGACGAGGTACACGGTCCAGAGGGCGAGTCCCCCCAGCAGAGCGCGCGTCCAGGATCCGCCGGCGCCCGCGAACAGGGCGGCCACGCCGAGTGCGGCCGCGGTGGTGGCGGCCAGCGGCAGGGTCAGTACGTCGGGCAGCCGGTGCACGGCCTGGTCGACGAAGCAGAGCAGGACGGTGATCGGCGCCAGCAGCAGCCAGGCGGCCAGTTCGGGCCGCGCCCCGACCCCGGCCCCGAGCGCGAGGCAGACGAGGGTGGTGGCCAGCACCGCTCCGGCAGCGGGGGCGTAACCACCGCGCCACCGGCCAGCGGGCACGCACCGGGGGCACACCGCGCGGCCCAGCCAGCCTCGGGCGGGGCCGGTCAGCGGGTGGCCGGCCGGGCAGGCCGAGCGCCAGGGCAGGCCCGCCTCGACGGAGAGGCGGTAGGCGGCCCGGGGCAGGAAGAGACCGGCCGCCGCGCCCCAGAGCGTGACCCCGGCCACGAACAGCGTGATGCCCACGTCAGCCCGCCACCGCTGCCCGGCGGCCCGGAGCGGCTGCCCGTAACCGGATCCTCATCCCACGCCCCCGCCCCAGCCCCGCGCCCCATGACTTGGCGACGCACGCTAGCAGCGGCCACGGCCCCCCTCAAGGCCTGTGGATGCGCCACCGGGCACCCCCAGGGGGTGTCTTGCCGATCAGGCCGGGCCCGCGGGTTCGAACCCGGCCAGCATCTGCTCCAGCGCCTGCTGGTCCGGGCCCACGAAGGGGTCGAGGCCCGGGGCGAGGCCCACGGTGTCGAGCATCCGGGCGATGAGTGCGACCCCGGCGGCCGGCGGCAGGTGGGTGGAGAGCACGAGCTCGGGGTCCATCTCCCGGAGCGGCCGGACCGTGGCGAGGAACTTCTCCCGGTCGGCGACGGTCACCCAGGGGCTGTCCAGCGAGGCCCAGAACAGCTGGGCGGCCCGCAGGTCCTCGGGCCCCACCGCCCCGGCCTCGCCGCCGGCCGCGAGGTCGCCGTCGGGGAGGGGGGCGCCGAAGCAGTCGGAGCTGAAGCAGGCCCGCGACCGGTCGTCGTAGAAGCCCACGGTCGCGGGGTTGTCGAAGAGGGGCGGCCGGAAGGCGGTGAGGGAGCGGTCGCCGACGTCGAGCCGCTGGCCGGGGTTGAGGAAGTAGACCCGGTCCATCGGCAGCGGGCGCTCCGTGGTCATCTCGCCGGCGCCGAGGAAGGTGGTCACCACGCGGGCCTCGGGGGCGGCCTCCAGCAGGGCGAAGATCCCGCCGGTGTGGTCCCGGTCCGGGTGCGTCAGCCAGATCCACCGCACGTCGGCGGGGTCGACGGCCTCGGACAGGGTCTTCAGGAAGTCACGGTCGGGCAGGCCGAGGCCGGTGTCGACCACCACGGGCTCACGGGCGTGCAGGACGAAGGCGTTGACCGGGATGAAGCCGACCCCGGGCGCTTCCAGGGCGTCCCCGAGGACCGTGATGTCCCGGCCGAGTGTGCGTGTGGTCATGGCGGAGCTCCGATGGCCCCCTGGATGAGCACGCTCGCGACCGCCCGGGCTCCCCCCGGCCCGCCCTCCCTCTCATCGTGTCCCCGCAAGGCCCCGTACGCACGCCCGCGCGGGCGAGGTGAAAGGACAACGCATTCCCGGTGAACGGCGGGCATTCGCCTTTCCGCCCCTTATACCCGGGCGGAAAGAAGCGGAAGGCGAATACCCCCATAAACCTTGCTAATGACCCGGCACGGCCACCGGCAGGAGCTCCACGTTCACATCGGGCGCATAGCCCGTCGTGAGTCCCGTCCGCCGCGCGAATTCGCGTACGCCGGCCAGTTGGTCGGGGCCGAAGCGGAAGTCGAGCGTCGTGAAGTAGCGCTCCAGGAGTTCCGCGTCGAAGGCCTCCCAGCGGGCCGCCTGCTCGGCGACCTTGCCGACCTCCTCCAGGGAGACGTCACGGGAGGCGAGGAAGGCCTCGTGGACCTTCCGCACCACCTCCGGCTCACGCTCCAGGTACTCCTTGCGGGCGGCCCAGACGGCGAAGACGAACGGCAGTCCGGTCCACTCCTTCCACATCGCCCCCAGGTCGTGGACGGTGAGCCCGAGCCGGGGCGCGTCGTGCAGCGAGGCGCGCAGCGCGGCGTCGCCGATCAGCACCGCCGCGTCCGCCTCCTGCATCATCAGCCCCAGGTCGGGCGGGCAGGTGTAGTAGTCGGGCCGTACGTCGTACTTCTCCGCGAGCAGCAGCTGGGCCAGGCGCACGGACGTTCTCGACGTGGATCCCAGAGCGACGCGGGCGCCGTCCAGCTGGTCCAGGGGGACCTGCGAGACGATCACGCAGGACATGACGGGACCGTCGCAGCCGACCGCGAGGTCGGGGAAGGCGACGAGCTCGTCCGCGTTGCGGAGGAACTCCACGAGGGTGATGGGACCGATGTCCAAGCCGCCCTGGACGAGGCTCGCGCTGAGCTTCTCCGGAGTGTCCTTGGTCAGCTCCAGGTCCAGCAGCGTGCCGGTTCTGGCCAGCCCCCAGTAGAGGGGCAGGCAGTTCAGGAACTGAATGTGGCCGACACGGGGCCGGCTGCGATAGGCGTCCACATCGCGAGACTAGCCCCCGTGTCTCCGTCAGCCGTCTGGCGGGTCTCAAACGTCCGAGTGACGTGATCTTTCCCTCTGGTCTCGGCCGGGATGTGCGTGCTAGGCTCGACGCAAGTTGCAGTTTGGTTTCCCTTGCAGTACGAGGCCTGCGGAGAATGTGACCCGCAGGCTTTTGTAGTTTTCAGACTTCTTAGCAGGTTCTGGAGCAGGGCGACCCTTTGGCCCATAGGAGGGCTCATGGCTACCGGAACCGTCAAGTGGTTCAACGCTGAAAAGGGCTTCGGCTTCATCGCCCAGGACGGCGGCGGCCCGGATGTCTTCGTCCACTACTCCGCGATCAACGCCGCCGGCTTCCGCTCCCTTGAGGAGAACCAGCTGGTGAACTTCGACGTCACCCAGGGCCCGAAGGGCCCGCAGGCGGAGAACGTCACCCCGGCCTAGTCGCCTGGGCCAACCAATCGCGGTTGGATATGCAGTACCCAAGGAGCCCTGTCTTCTCTGCGCGAGCAGAGTCGACGGGGCTCCTGCCTTTTCCCTGGCCGGGTCGTCGGACCGGACCAGCGGCGCAGCGCCCCCGGCACCCTTCGACGGTGCCGGGGGCGCTGCGCCGTATCCGACCGTGACATATCCGGCAGCACGGAGCGAAACGGCCCCCTCTCCTCCTCTCCTAGGCCCCCTAGGGTCATACCTAGGACTCCTAGGTATAAGTTGTGGGGACTGAGCAACGGGAGGGGCACATGGTGCGGATGGGGTTGACAGCCGAGCGGGTCACCGTGGTGGGGGCCGAGGTGGCGGATGACGTGGGGCTGCACCGGGTGACCATGGCGCAGGTCGCGCGGCGGCTCGGGGTGCAGGACGCGAGCCTCTACGCGCACGTCCGCAGCCTGGAGGACCTCCGCGGGCGGATCGCGCTGCTGGCGGCGGACGAGAAGACGCTGCTCATCGCGGAGGCGACCGCCGGGCTCGCGGGACGGGACGCGCTCGTCGCGTACGCCAACGCCTGGCGGGAGTACGCCCACCGGTTCCCCGGCCGCTACGCGGCGACGCAGGCCCCGATCAAGATCGACCCCGAGCTGGCCGCGAAGGCCCCCGGGCCGCGCCGCGCGGTCGCGCTGACCTACGGCATGCTGCGCGGCTACGGACTGGCGGAGCCCGATCTGACCGACGCGGCCCGGCTGCTGCGCAGCACGTTCCACGGGTTCGTCGCCCTGGAGGCCTCGGGCGGTTTCGCCCACGCGCGGACGCCGCAGGCTTCCTGGCTCTGGTCCCTCGACTCCCTGGACCTCCTGCTGAAGCACCGCGCCGCTCCCCGCAGGGGAGCCTCCGCGTGAGCGCCCCGACCACCGGCAGCCTGCGCGTGCCCGGCGCGACCCTGTACTACGAGGTGCGCGGCCGGGGCCCGCTCCTGCTGCTGATCCCCGGCGGGACCGGTGGGGCGGCCGCCTTCGACGGCGTCGCCGACGCGCTGGCGGCCGAGTACACCGTCGCGTCCTACGATCCGCGCGGCATGTCCCGCAGCCCGCTGGACGAACCGGAGGCCGTGCAGAGCGTGGCCGAGCACGCCGAGGACGCGCTGCGGCTGCTGGACCTGCTGTCGCCGGACGAGCCCGCCCGGGTGTTCGGCTCCAGCTCGGGCGCGATCGCGGCGCTCCACCTGCTGACGACCCGGCCCGAACGCCTCGTACGCCTCGTCGCGCACGAGCCCCCGGTGGTGGAGGTGCTGCCGGACGCTTCCGCGCACCGCGCGTTGCTCGTACGCGTACGGGACACCCTGGACGCGGAGGGGCTCATGCCGGCGATGGCCGTGTTCGCGGCGGGGCTGCGGAAGGACGGCGACGCGCCTGCTCCGGGCCCTGCCCGGGCCCCGGCCCCTGCCCCGACGGCCCTTCCGCCGCACGCGGCGGCCCGGGCCGAGCGGACGATGGCCGACCTGCCGTACTTCCTCGGGCGGATCGTGCCGGGCTTCATGGCGTACTCCCCCGACCTCCGGCGGCTGGAGGCGGTCTCGGACCGGCTCGTGCTCGCCGGCGGCCGGGACTCGCGGGGCGAGCTCCCCTACCGGCCGGCCGCGTTCCTCGCCGAGCGGTTCGGCAGGGAGCTGCTGCACTTCCCCGGCGGGCACACCGGCCTGACCACGCACCCCGCCGAGTTCGGCGGGGCGCTGGGGCAGGCCTTCGGGGACCAGGTCGAGACGGACTAGCTCTTGCCGGTCGGCTGGTCGGTCGCCGGGGGCTCGGTGACCGGGGGCTCGGTGACGGTGATCTCCAGGAAGAGCACCACCTGGTCCGAGATCCGCACGCGGAGCGTGTAGGTGCCCGCGGCGACGCCGGTGGTGGACAGTTCCGGCAGGTCGATCTTGCCGTCGGCCGCCGTCGCCGGGAGCGCCAGCTCCGTCAGCTTCTTGCCGTCCTTGTCCAGGAAGTACGGGGTCTCCCCCGCCTTGGCCGGGTCCGCGGGGACCCACTTCCCGTCCTTGTCCTTGGTGCCGAGCCCGGCCGTGGCCTTGGCCTCGGCGACCGGCTTGTCCTTCGCCGTCGCCAGGAACTGCACGCCCTTGATCGCGGTTCCGGCTTCCGCGGTGAGCGCCTTGCCGGCGTTCGCGTCGCTGCGGACGAGCTTGTCCGCCTCCGGGACGGGTACCGGCTTGGCCGGGGTGACCTTGGCGCCGAACCGCACGGAGACCTCGGCCGAAGCGGCGTAGGCCGTGGCGCGCAGGGTGAAGGTGCCCGCCTTGAGGCCGGCCTTCAGCTTCGGGACCCTGACCAGGCCCTTGGCGTTGGTGCGCAGGACCGCGAAGTCCTTGCCGTCGGCCGCGAAGACGGTGCGGCCGGTGGTGTCGTCGTCGACCGAGAACACGATCGCCTGGTCGACGGCCGGCATGCCGTCGGTCAGCACGGCCTTGATGAGCGGGAGGCGCTCGAACTCGGTCCCGGCCTCGGCCGTGACCTCGGCGGTGCCGATCCGGACCAGCTTGCCCAGGGTCGGCTTCGGGGTGGGGGTCGGCGTGGGAGTCGGCGGCTTCGGGGTCGGCGTCGGCGTCGGGGTCGGCGCGGGTGCCGGCGCGGGCGGCGGCGCGGGCAGGGTCGGCGGGTTCGGCGTCGGGTAGTTGCCGGACGGCGGGTTCGGTACCGGGGTCGCGCCCTGACCGGCCTGGTACTGGCGCATGTAGCCGAGCACCGTGTTCACGTACTCGCGCGACCTGTTGTAGCTGAGGATCGCCTTGTCGAGGTCGCCCGCGTCGGAGAGGTTGCGCTGGCCCGCGCAGAGGTAGAGGCCGGCGCCCAGTGCGGCGTCGTAGATGTTGTTCGGGTCGCGCTTGCCGTCGGCGTTGCCGTCGGCGCCCCAGGTCGACCAGGTGGAGGGGATGAACTGCATCGGGCCGACCGCGCGGTCGTACTCGGCGTCCGCGTCCCACTCGCCCTTGTCGGTGTCCTTGATCTCGGCGAAGCCGTTGCCGTCCAGGCGCGGCCCGCGGATCGCCTTCTCGGTGTACCCGTCCGCCTTGAGCCCGTAGCCGGAGGCGTGCACGGACTCCACCCTGCCTATGCCCGCGAGCAGTTGCCAGGGCAGGTGGCAGCCGGGAAGCGCGGCGGCCACCGAGATCCCGGCGCGCTTGTAGGCGTCGAGGGCGGTCGCGGGTATGCCGGCGGTGGCCCCGTCCGGGCTGGCGGCGCCGGGGGGCGCCGGCGGCGGGTCGGCGACCAGGTCCGGGAGCTCCAGCCGGGCGTCACCGCGATCGGTGGCCTGGGGGCTGTCGGGGGTCGGCTCGGCTTCCCCCGCACCCGCGATCGGTGTGTTGGTCACGACCGCGGCGGTGGTCAGGCTGGCCGCGAGGGCGGCCGTGCACATGACCTTGCGCGAGGTGTTGACGAGGTGACGGTGAAGTGGCTTCACAGTGCGGCGATCCCCCCAGAGCGGGGGCCGGTCCGGCCCCCGTAAAACGTAAAAAAAGTCATATAACGCTCCGCACGCCCCGAAACATCCTCGCGCGGACGGCCGATCGGGCCGTTGAGGTTAACTGTCTATCAGTTCTTCGCGCGCGACTCACCGCCGCCCCGGGAGATGTGCCCCACCCTTCGCCGGGCCTTCACAGGACCTTTCACGGGAGCTCGCCCGGAACCGGACAAAGGACTTAAGTCCCCGCCCGATTCGTACCAATGACACCTACTTGAGTGCTCTACGGTCTTTATCCTTGGGGAATGGCAAGCAGCAAGAAGGACCAGCGGCGCGCGGCCCGCGACCGGATGCGCGAGGAGCGCGAGGCCCTGGCCCGACGCGAGAAGCTGCGCGGGCGCGTGCTGATCGGTGGCGCGCTGGTCGCCGTACTGGCCCTCGCGGTCGGCATCGGCATGTACGCGGCGAACTCCTCCGGCTCCGCGGACTCCGCCGACGAGGGGGCCGGCAAGCCCTTCGTCCAGCCGGCCAACACCACCGGCAAGGACGGGATCGTGATCCCGTACGGCAAGGCCGACGCGAAGAACGTCCTCTCCGTCTGGCTCGACCCCCGCTGCCCCTACTGCGCGGGCGTCGAGACCGGCCTCGGCACGACCATCAAGGAGCAGGCGGACGCGGGCACGTACCGCGTCGAGTACCACTTCGCCACGTTTCTGGACAAGGCGCTGGGCGGCGGCAAGGGCTCCAAGCGGGCGGTCAACGCGCTGGGCGCTGCGGTGAACGAGGGCCCGGAGAAGTTCATGGAGTACCTCCAGGTGCTCTACAAGAACCACCCGGAGAAGGAATCGGACGACAAGTTCGGCTCCACCGCCACCCTGCTGGAGCTCGCGGAGCAGGTCCCGGGCCTGCGGACGCCCGCCTTCAACCAGGCGGTCAAGGAACTCACCTACATGCCGTGGGTCGAGAAGGTCGGCCAGGCCTTCTACGACCAGGACATGCAGGGCACCCCGGACGTCTCCATCAACGGCAAGAAGCTCACGGTGAACTCGGGGCAGGGCATCGACTCGATCACCCCGGACGCCTTCAAGAAGCTGATCTCCGAGAACCTGAAGTAGCCGGACGGCGGCCGGCGGTCAGGCCGGCTCCGCCGCTCCGGCCGCCGCCACCCGCGGCCCGGCGCCCTCTTGGGCGAAACGGCCGTGCGCGCTGCTGCGTGGAAGTACGTTCAGATGCAGCTCGTCATGGGTCCTGGACGAGGGATGCGGGAACACGGGGGTGGGTGCGAGGTGCTGGCCGAATCATTGGCGGCGTTGGCCGCGGCGGGAGGCGCCGCGGTCGTACAGGCCGCGACGACGGACGCGTGGACGGAAGTCCGCGACCGGGTCGCGCGGTGGTTCGGCCGGGGCGACGGTGAGCTGGAGCGGGTCCAGCTGGAACGCCTGGACCGGAGCGCGGCCGAACTCGTGGCCGCCGGCGGGTCGGATCAGGAACAGGAGCAGGCCCTCCAGGCGAGGGTGTGGCGGACCCGTATCGAAGACCTCCTGGAGAGCCTGGACGACGACGCGGAGCGGGAGCAGGCGGCCACCGAGCTGTGCGCCCTGCTGGAGGACACTTCAGCAGCCGGCGGGGTCTCGGCCGGAACCGGCGGCGTGGCCGCAGGACGGGACGTCAGCGTGAAGGCCGAGGGCGGCTCGATCGCGGCGGCCGTCCTGCACGGAGGCGCGCACATCGGCCCCCCTCCGGTGCCGGATCCGTCCCGGGGCTGACCGGACCGGCGTTCCCAAGCCTCCCCACGCCACCGGTCGGTGGCGTGCAGGTCCACGCCGCGCAGGGAAGCATGGCTGCGTACCGCGTCGACCACATCACCTACCAGGCCGCTCCCCGGCATGCCGTCTCCTGGCCGCACCAGGTCGGGGTGATCCCCCGCCGGGCCGGTTCGTTCCAGGACCGGGCCGAGGTGCATCACCTGCGCTCCGCCGTGGAGGGCGGGGGCGCGGCGGTCCCCTGCCAGGTCCTGGCCGGGATGGGCGGGGTGGGCAAGACCCAGCTCGCGGCCGACCACGCCCGCCACGTCTGGGCCGACGGACAGGTCGACCTGCTGGTCTGGATCACCGCCGCCACCCGCCAGGCCGTCATCGACGCCTACGCCCAGGCGGCCGCCGACATCCTGCACACGGACCCCGCCGACCCGGAGCGGGCCGCGCGGGCGTTCCTGGCCTGGCTCGAACCCAAGCCCGTACCCGGCCCCCGCTGGCTGATCGTCCTGGACGACGTCGCCGACCCGGGCGACCTGCGCGACCTGTGGCCACCGGCCCATCCACACGGCCGGACCCTGGTCACCACCCGCCGCCGCGACGCCGCCCTCGCCACGCACGGCCGTCTGGTCCCGGTGGGCCTGTTCACCCCGGCCGAGGCCACCGCCCACCTCCAGCAGGCCCTGGCCGCCCAGGGCCGCCGCGAACCCGAAGCGAACCTCGCCGCCCTGGCCCACGACCTCGGTCACCTGCCGCTCGCCCTGTCCCAGGCCGCCGCCTACCTCACCGACACCCACATCACGGTCGCCCGCTACCGGGCCCGCCTCGCCGACCGCGCGCGCCGCCTGGCCGACCTGCTCCCCGAGCCCGGCGCCCTGCCCGATGACCAGCCGACCCCCGCGGCGGCCGCCTGGTCCCTGTCCGTGGACCGCGCGGACGAACTCCGCCCGGCCGGACTGGCCCGCCCCATGCTCGAATTCGCCGCGATGCTCGACCCGAACGGGATCCCGCACCGGGTCCTGACCTGCGATCTGGTCCTCAGGTGCCTCACGGTCCAACGATCCCTCCGCAACAGCCACGGCCCCGCCCAGGAACTCCCCGCGGGCACCGAGGAGGAGGCGGTCACCGAGGAGGAGGCGGTCGACGCCCTGCGGGCCCTGCACCGGCTGAGCCTGATCGACCACTCCCCCGCCGAAGCCCACCAGGCCGTACGCGTCCACCAGCTCGTCCAGCGGACCGTCCGCGACCCCCTCGACCCCGACCACCGGGTCCTGCTCGCGCACATCGCCGCGCAGGCCCTGACCGACACCTGGCCCGACACCGAGCTCGACGCCGGCCTGGCCAGCGCCCTGCGCGCCAACACCACCGCCTTGATGGCGTGCGCCGGAAGCGCCCTGTACCAGCCCGTCGTCAACCCGGTGTTGTACCGCCTCGGTGAAAGCCTCGGAGAGTCCGGGCAAGTGGCCGCGACCATCCGCCACTTCCAGCACCTCACGGACACATCCACCCGCCTCGTGGGCCCGGACGACCCCGGCACGCTCGCCTGCCGGTCCTACCTCGCCACGTGGCGCGGGGAAGCGGGGGACACCGCCGGGGCCGCGGAGGCGGCCGCCCTCCTGCTGGAGGACGAGCTGAGGGTTCTCGGCCCCGACCACCCCAACACCCTCGCCACCCGTTCCAGCCTCGCCGGTCTTCAGGGAAGGGCGGGGGATCCGGGCGGAGCCGCGGCCGCGTTCGGCGCCCTGTTGAAGGACCAATTGCGGGCCTTGGGCCCGGACCACGCCTCCACCCTCGCCGGCCGGAGCAACCTTGCCCAGTGGCTCGGCGAGGCCGGGGACGCGACCAGGGCCGCGGCCGCGTTCGCCGACCTCGTGCAGGACTACCTGCGGGTACGGGGCCCGGACCACCGCGGCACCCTCACCATCCGGAGCAACTGGGCGAGCTGGCACGGTCACGCGGGTGATCCGGCGGGAGCGGCGGCCGCATTCGCCGACTTGCTGGAGGACCGCCTGCGGGTACTGGGCCCGGACCACCCCGACACCCTCTCCACCCGGCACAACCTGGCCAACTGGCACGGGGAGGCAGGCAATCCGAGCGGGGCCGCCACCACACTCGCCGTCCTACTGGAGGACTACCTGCGGGTACTGGGCCCGGACCACCCGCACACGCTCACCACCCGGGCCCAACTCGCCGAATGGCAGGGGGTGGCAGGGGATCCGGGTGGGGCCGCCGAGGCAACCGCGGCACTCCTGGAAGACCAGCTGCGCATATTGAGCCCGGACCACCCGGAAACCCTCACCACCCGGCTCCAACTCGCCTGCTGGCAGTTGACGGCGGGGGATACGGAAGCGGCCGTCAAGGCGACCATGGCACTCCTGAGGGACCAGCTGCGCGTACTGGGGCCGGACCACCCCGACACCCTCGCGGTCCAGGCCCTGGTCGCCGACTGGCGTCGTGCGGCGGGGGTTGCGACCGGGGAGCTCTGAGGGTCGCCCGCA
Source organism: Streptomyces sp. NBC_00086 (assembly GCF_026343255.1). Taxonomy (NCBI): domain Bacteria; kingdom Bacillati; phylum Actinomycetota; class Actinomycetes; order Kitasatosporales; family Streptomycetaceae; genus Streptomyces; species Streptomyces sp. NBC_00086. The sequence goes on from NZ_JAPELZ010000001.1 coordinate 3,401,740, forward strand.
CAAGGCGGACACCGTCCCGGTGTTGCGCGGGCATCGGCCGCGACTGCGCTCCCCGCCCTCACAAGCACGCCCACACCGTCTTCCCCGGCCCGCCCTGCGCCCTCGGCGTGACGCCCCACTCCCGCGCCAGGGCCCGTACGAGCACCAGCCCGCGCCCGCCCTCCGCCGACCAGGGGTCCACCGCCGCCTCCCCCTCGGGCGGCAGCCGGTCCCCCCGGGCGTCGCTCACCTCGATCCGGACCCGCAGCCCGTCGTAGCCGAGCCGCACCTCGAAGTCCCGGCCGGACACCCGCCCGTGCAGCACGGCGTTCGCGGCCAGCTCCCCCACCACCAGCTCCGCGTCCTCGGCGAGGCCGCAGCCGTGCGGGATCCCCCAGGCGGCGAGCTGCACCCCGGCCAGCCGCCGGGCGAGCCGGGCCCCGCGCGGGGTGGCGGAAAGGCGCTGCCGGAACTCCGCCGGTGCCATGTCACTCAATTCGGTCGTCACCTCACCGAGCGTGGCCGGTCCGCCGTACGCTTTCCAGCAACGGCGGCGCTACGGGGAACCCCCGTAGGACCGGCGGCGGTTGCGTGTACGGCCCGTACGGACGAGGGCGGATCAGCCTATGAACGACCTGTCGGAGCGCGAGGAAGAGCCGGAACGACCCGTGGAGGTCGACGGCACCGCGTACCTCTTCAAGGCGCTCGGCAAAATCATCAAGGTGCTGCGGGAACGGGCGGGCCTCCAGCAGAAGGAGCTCGCGGCGCTCGTACACGTGGGAGAGGACCTGGTGTCCTCCATCGAGCGGGGCGTACGGACACCCCAGCCGGACTTCCTGAAGAACGTCGACAAGGCGCTCGGCGCCGAGGGCGTCCTGCTCGCCGCCATCCCGGACGTGACGGAGGCGTTGAAGCGGGCGCGGACCCGGCATCCGGACTGGTTCCGGAAGTTCGCGGACGCGGAGGCGGGGTCAGTGGCGCTGCACTACTACGCCGCTCAGGCCATACCCGGACTGCTCCAGACCGAGGCATACGCGCGGGCCGTATTCCGGCATCGCCGGCCGGTACTGGACGAGGGAACCATCGAGAAGCGGGTGTCAGACCGACTAGCCCGACAGGCAATCCTTGAACAGTGGCCTGCCCCCACGTTCAGCTTCGTCCTTGAACACTCCATCCTGCTCCGCCTCACGGGCGGACCGGAGGTCCGGCGGGAGCAACTGCAGCGCCTCCTCCAGATCGGCCGGCTCCGCACCGTGCACCTCCAGGTGATGCCGACCGAATTGGACGAACACCCGGGCCTGGAAGGTGCGTTCACCCTTCTCCGACCCAAAGGACGCAACGAGGTTGCCTACACGGAGACCTACGGCCACGCGAACCTCATCACGGACCCCGAACGGGTGCGGATCTACACCGAGCGCTATGGGATCATCCGGGCACAGGCACTCACGCCACACGAGTCACTGGCCCTGATCGAGAAGTTGCTGGGAGAACTATGAACACCACACACCTGGCCTGGTTCAAAAGCAGCTACAGCGGCGGCGAGGGTGGCGAGTGCCTCGAAGTCGCCTTCGACTGGCGGAAGTCGAGCTACAGCAGCGGCGAAGGCGGCCAGTGCGTCGAGATCGCCGCGTGCGCGGACTCCGTCCACATCCGGGACTCCAAGGTGACGGCCGGCCCCCAACTCGCCGTCGCCCCCGGCGCCTGGGCCGCGTTCCTCGGCGGGGTCACGGTAGGGGCATAGGACCAGGGGGCCACCGCACACGCGTGGCCCCCTCGCCTTCCGCTTCCCGCTCAGGCCAGCAGGGCCTTGACCGCCGCGATCACCGGAACTCCCGCTTCCCCGACGAGTGTCGCAATTCCGGAGAACGTCCCGAGGATTCTCCTGAATCTCGCCTCGGGGGGATTGGTCTGGAGCTCTTCCACCGCAGCGTCGATTTCCGCCCGGTCCATGTCGTCCAGGTGCTGCCTCATCGCCTGGACTTCCTCGATGAGCTTTTCCACCTCCGAAGCCTCCGGCGGATTTCCGCCGACGTATTTGCCTCCGGCCACGATGTCTCCGGAGCCCGAATGCTTGGCGCTTCCGATGGCCCCGGCACCGGTCACCCTGTACTGATCGCCGGCCATCATCGGCCACCTCCCCTGATGTCTCCCGCACCGCTGTGCTGGGCCTGGCCGATGGCCCCGGCTCCGTAGACCTTGAACTGGTCTCCCATCACCGCTTCCTTGATGTTGATGGTCACCGGGGCGGCGTCCGGCCGGCCGATGGCCTTGGTGATCTCGTATACGAGGTTCTCGATCTCGGCGCGGTCCAGTGACCACACGGCGTCGCGCTGGGTGCCGGAGGTGTTGAGGACGAGGCCGTACACCGGGGGCGTACCGATCACCTTCACGAGCTGCCAGATCAGCAGCCCGAAGACGGCGACCGCGATGACCCCGGCGACGTTCCCGAAGATGGCCACCGCGATGGCGCCGATGACGATGCAGAGCGCCGCCCGGCCGATGAACCTGCGCCAGGCCGCACCCTTGTCCACCTCCAATACACGCTGCCCCACGTGGGAGATGTTGTGCAACGGATAAGCCTCACCGTCGACCCACAGCACGCCCTCTTGCACACGGACTTGGACCGTCGAATTGTTAACCGCCATTTCGCGCCCCCCTGGCTCTTTTTGGCGTTGACGGCACGAAGTGTAGAGCGGGTAAGACCGGTCAAGTAGGGATTGGACCATTTCGACGTAGTCATGATCCATTCCGGATTCCGCTTGACATTCCCGGCGGCGGAATCACTGCTCCCCCGGGCGATTCCGGTCGTCGCGCACGGCCGCCTCCCGGCAAGCGCGCGTGCGCCATGCTGCCGGTACCGGATCTGGCCGCAGCCCCCGTACCGGCCCACCCGAGGATGCGCGGATGGGGGCCAGTGACGGGCTGCTGATCCTGGGGCTGGTCGCGGGAGGCGTGCGTGTGGTGCGGCGGCGCGAGGACCAGGGAATGCGCCGTGCACCCGCACGGCCACGCCGGCCACGCCGGCCACGCCGCAGGCCCGGGCGGCCACGCGGGGTCAGCCGCGCGGTCGTACGGCAGGCCCATCGGCTCCGGGAAAGCGCGGCGCAGCTCCGCGAGGACCACCGCCGTGCGACGGCAGCGGTGGTGGAGGCCCGGCGCCCGCTCCACGACGCGCAGGTGTACGGATCCCCTAGTCGGGCGGCCGCCGCCGAGGAGTGCGCCGAGGGCGTCGTACGCCTCGACGCGGAACACCCGGGACCGGACACCATCGCTCTGCTGCGTGCACTGCACGTCCTCGTGGTCGCGGGGCCACAGGCGCGCAGAGCGGTCGAGCGGGCCCGGGCCCTCGGCTACCGCCTCACACCCGAGCTGATCGCCACCGCCGCACCCAGCAGTCGGCCGGACCCGCTCAGCCGAGGCCCTGCTCCTGCGCGCAGGCGGTGTCGAAGGCCGTCAGCCCGAGCGTGCCGTGGATTTCCTGGTACTCGGCGACGATCCTCCAGCCGCGCTGCTCCAGGAGCACCCTGGACTCGTACACCTTGCCCTTCTTGTCCTTCTTCTGCGTCTTCTTCCCGGCGTCCTTCCAGTCGCGCCTGCCCAGCTCGCGCACCGTGTCATCGAAGCGGGCCAGGTCGGCCGGAATGGCCTCGGTGAAGAACCCCCTGAAGGAGACGACGCACAACCCGGAAGCACTCTCCTCGCCCACCTTGCGCCAATCCGGGTCGGTCGCCGGCGCGCCCGCAGCCGCCGCCGAGGTGTCGATGTCCGTCTGCACGACCTCCCGCGCGAGCGGCCCGGTGCCCTCCGGCCGGGGTGACACCGGGCCGGACTTGGCCCCCGCCCCCGTACCGCTGCCGCAGCCCGCGGCTCCGAGCGCGATGACCGCTGTCACCACAACTGCCCACTTCGTCCTGATCATGGCCCCGCCCCCAGGTCAGGGGGTCGTTCGCCCCCGTGTTCGAGGGAGGGAGTCTGCCACGGTGCACCGGTGGAGCCGCCCCCGGCCCCTCCGGCAGGAGCCGGGTCAGCCGTACAGTTCCTCGATCTCGCGCGCGTACCGCTCCGCGACCGCCCGGCGGCGGAGCTTCAGGGTCGGGGTGAGGGTGCCCGCCTCGACGGTGAACTCCTCGGGCAGGACCCTGAAGGCGCGGACGCGGGCCGGGCGGGAGACCGTGGCGTTGGCCGCCTCGACCGCTCCCGCGACGAGGGCCCGTACGGCCGGGTGGTCACCGGGGGCGGCGGGGTCCAGGGTCACCGACTCGCGGGCCGCCCAGGCGGCGATCTCCTCCGCGTCCAGGGTGATCAGGGCCACCGGGTGGGGGCGGCGGTCGCCGATCATGACCGCGCGCGAGACGTAGCGGGAGCGCTGGACGGCGAACTCCAGCTCGGTGGGGGTGATGTTCTTGCCCGCCGAGGTGATGATCAGCTCCTTCTTGCGGCCGGTGATGTGGAGGTAGCCGTCCGCGTCGACCTCCCCCAGGTCACCGGTGTGCAGCCAGCCCTCCCCGTCCAGCGCCTCCGCCGTCGCGGTGCCGTTGGCGTGGTACCCCGGGAAAATCATCGGGCCCCGGGCCAGCACCTCCCCGTCCCCCGCGATGCGGACCTCGCAGCCGGCGATCGGTCGGCCCACCGATCCGTAGCGGAGCCCGTCCGGGTGGTTGAGGCTGATGACCCCGCCCGACTCCGTCATGCCGTACCCCTCGAAGACCGCGATCCCGCAGGCCCGCAGGAAGTCGAGGGTGGCCGGGGCGATCGGGGCCCCGCCCGTCAGCGCCCATTTCAGGCGGCCCCCGAAGGCGCCCCTGACCAGGGAGTACAGGGACTTGTCGGCGGCCTCGTACGCCTCACGGTCCTCGGCCGGCAGTCGGCCCTCCGCGGCCAGCACCCCGAGCCGGACCGCCTCCGCGAAGCGGGCGCCGCCGCCCTCCTGGGACTCCGCGAGGGAGAGCACCACGGAGTGCAGCTTCTCGAACAACCGCGGTACGGACGGCAGATGGGTCGGCCGGGCCTCGGCGAGCTCGCCGATGACGTCCTCGATGCGGCCGCCGAAGTAGCAGAGCTCCCCGCCCTCCAGGAGGGTGGTGAACTGGATCAGCTGGGCCAGCAGGTGGGCGAGCGGCAGGTAGAGGTACGTGGAGTCCCCCGGGCCGCCCTTGACGAGCGGGAGGGTGGCGTCCTGGATCGCGCCGAGGTTGGCGTGCGTGAGGCGGCAGCCCTTGGGCAGGCCGGTGGTGCCCGAGGTGTAGACGATGGAGGCGTCGGCCGCGGGGTCCACCGCCGCGGCCCGGGCCAGCAGCTCGGCTTCCGGCGCCGGGCCCGGGAGGGCGCGCAGCCCGTCCATCTCCACCACCGCGCGCAGCGCGGGGAGCTGCGCACGCAGCGCCTCCACCCGGGCGGCCTGCGCGGCGTCGTCGCAGACGACCATCACGGCGGCGGAGTCCGACAGCACCCAGGCGAGCTCCTCCTCCCCGGCCGTCGGGTACACCGGCACGAGGACGGCTCCCGCGGCCAGGACCCCGAAGTGGGTGTACGTCCACTCCGGCCGGGTCTCCGCGAGCACCGCGACGCGCTCGCCGGGGGCGACCCCGAGGCCGAGCAGAGCGCGCCCGGACTCCCTTACACGGGCGCGGAGTTGACCGTAGGAGACCGTGCTCCAGCCGCTGGATGCTCCCTCCCCGCCCTTGTGGCGCAGCGCCGTCTCGGCCGCGTACCGCTCGCCCGTCCACTCCGTGAACAGCGCCAGCGTGCGCGGCCGCACGGCTCCGTCCGTCTCGCTCACCGGTTCCATCGGGCTCCTCGAACTCATCGGGGTCGCCTCCCCCTCGGGTCGTACCGATGACGCTAGGCACCGGGGTGGCGTCCGCGGCATGACCGGAAGCGTCACCCCCGCTGACCTCAGCGCTCATTGCGGCTACCGTCGGACCCATGGGGAGGCGGACGGTCACCGTGCACCACGTGCGTGCCGTGCTCGCGGGGGCGCGCGGCAGCGGGCTCGACACCGTGCCGCTGCTCCAGGAGGCGCAGATTCCGCCTCTGCTGCTGGGCGACGACCGGGCGCGGGTCACGCCCGCGCAGTTCGCGCGGCTGTTCCGGGCGCTGTACCGGACGACGCAGGACGAGTTCCTGGGCCTGTCCACCGTCCCCAGCCGGCCCGGGACCTTCGCGATGATGTGCAGGGCCGCCCTGGGCTGCCGCGACCTCGGCGCGGCGGTGGAGCGCTCCGCCACCTTCTACGGACTGTTCCCGGGCGGGCCGGAGCTGGCGCTCGAAGTGGACGGCGGGCAGGCGTGGTTCGCGGTGCGCAACGATTTCGCGCGGGACGAGGAGCGCTTCCTCACCGAGTGCGTGCTCGCCATCTGGCACCGGCTGAGCAGCTGGCTGATCGGCCGGCGCATCCCGCTGGCCCACGCCTCCTTCGCGTATCCGGCGCCGCCGCACGCGCAGGAGTACGAGCTGCTCTTCGACTGCCCGGTCCGCTTCGGCGAGGCGCGCACGGGCGCGGCCGTGGCCTTCGACGCGCACTGGCTGACGGCGCCGCTCATCCGCGACGAGGCCGCGCTCGACGCGATGCTGCGGCGGGCCCCCTTCGACCTCCTGTCCCGGCCGGCGTACGGGACCACGGTCGCGGAGCAGGTCCGCCGGACCCTGACCCAGGCCCTGCGCGGATCGCCGCGGCTTCCCGAACTGGGCGAGGTGGCCGGGCGGTTGGCGGTGTCACCGGCGACGCTGCGGCGGCGGCTGCAGCAGGAGGGCACGTCCTTCCAGCAACTGAAGGACCACGTACGGCGCGATGCGGCGATAGCCGGCCTGGCGGAGAGCGGCGAACCCATCGCGGAACTGGCGGCCCGGCTGGGCTTCTCGGAGGACACCGCCTTCCACCGGGCCTTCCGCCGCTGGACGGGCACGACGCCGGGGGCGTACCGGATCGCGTCGGGGGCCGAGAGCCCGGGCTCCCCATCGGGGCCCGAGGCCCCGGGCTCCTCGTACAACCATCGGGCGGGGTGAGCGGTCTCTTCACCGGTCGGTCCAGGGACCGACCACCGACCGCATCGAAGGTTCCGAAGGTTCCGGGGGACACATGAAGAAGCGCATCCTTGCCATGCTCTGCGCGGCGACGGCCACGGGGGCCGTACTGGCCGTGCCCACGACCGCCCAGGCGGCCGACCCGCACGCGTGGGGCTTCGAGGCACAGGTGGAGCAGGAGAACGTCGTCCTGTACTTCAAGACCTTGGAGCAGCCCAAGGGCCTCAAGGTGCACCTGCGCAAGAAGGGCACGGCCGCGCGGGTCGCCACCATCACGACCTTCTCCACGCGAGACCAGTGCCACCTCGGCTGCGACATCGGAGAAGTCACTTCCCGGTACTTCCTGACCGGCCCGCTGAAGCTCGCCGCGCTCGGGGAGTACGCCGTCGACGTGGAGTACGAAGGCACCGAGGGCGAGGCCGTCCTCCGCAAGGACGCGGCGGCCCTGAACTACCGGCTCCGGCCCGTCTTCGAGAACCTGAGGACCTCGAACGGGGTGTCGCTCGCGCGGCGGGACACGGTGCTCTCGGGTGACCTCAAGATCCACGACCCGCGCAACGGCTCGCGCAAGCCCTACGCGGGCGGCGCGATCACGCCCTCGGGTGTCGTCGCCACACCCTTCAAGGCCGATGTGCAGGGGCACTTCAAGTCCAGGATCACCTTCTCGGGCAACGAGGACGTCCGCCCGCGCGTGGAGGGCGGGATCGACCTCGCGAACATCGACCTCGCGACCGAGCTGAACGGCGTCAAGGAACAGAGGTCCGTACAGGTCGCCGTGGCGTCCGCGGAAGCGCGCATCACCCTGGATTCCCCGGAGCTGACCGGCGCCTACGCGATGCGGGGCAAGGTCGGCGGAGCCGTCACCTGGAAGGCCGCCGACGGCACGTGGAAGCCGGCGCCCGCCGGCAGCTCGGTCTGGGGCGAGTCGGTCGGCACCGTCACGGACGACGCGGGCCGATTCGCCCTGTCCCCCCAGTTCCACGGGGACGGCACGTGGTCGGTCAGGGAGTACTCGGGGTGGCTGACCGCGGCCCCCCAGGAGGTGAAGGTGGACACCACGTCCGGCACCCACCTCTGGAACCTCGCGGCCACGGTCGACGCGAACAAGACCGTCAGGGTGGAGGCCGTCTTCGATCGTTTCGAGATCCCGGCCGGCATCACCTCCCTGAAGGTGGAGATCCAGCACTCGGCGGACGGCAAGACCGGCTGGACCACCCGCAAGAGCGTGGATGTCGCCACCCAGGCCGGCACCAACCCGCGCACGTACCTCGACACGACGCTGCCCTACCCGGGCGCCGGCCACATCCGGCTGCTCCACGCGAGCACGAAGGGCATCCACGGCTGGATCACCCCCACCGTGAAGGTCGCCCGGACGGAGACGGCCATCCCCTCCTTCAACGCCGCGCCCGAGCCGGTCCAGAAGGGCCGGCCGCTGACCGTCACCGGCAAGCTCAACCAGGCCGACCCCACCTGGAAGCCCTTCGCCGGCCAGACGGTCCACTACTACTTCCGGCCGACCGGAAGCACCACGTGGAAGGCCGGGGGTACCTCCAAGACCACCGCCGACGGCACCTTCACCAAAACCTTCACCGCCACCGCGACCGGCTCCTGGACCGCCCGCTACGAACAGACCGACGCGGCCCACTTCTCCACCACGAGCCGCATCGACGACGTCATCGTCAGCCCGTAACTCCGAGCCCGACCGGGGCCCGAGTCCCCGGGCTCCGCGTACAACCATCGGGCGGCGTGAGCGGTCTCTTCAGCGGTCGGTCCAGTGTGACCGACCGCTGAACCGCTCCCCGGGGGACACATGAAGAAGCGCATCAGCGCCGTGCTCTGCACGGCGACAGCCTTGGGGGCCATGCTGGCCGCGCCCACGGCCGCCCACGCCGCCGACTCCCATCCGGGTTTCGGTACCGACGCCTCCAGTTGGGGCGTCGACCTCGCGTTCGGCACCACGGAGCAGCCCAAGGGCCTCAAGGTGCACGTGCGTGCGAAGGGCGCGTCCACCCCGGTCGCCACCATCACGAGCTTCTTCCGGAAGGAGCGCTGCGTGATGTGGTGCGACAACGTAGCGCCCCTGTACGAGGATCTCTTCGCGACCGGCCCGCTGCGCCTCCCCGCACTCGGGCAGTACGTCGTCGACGTGGAGTACGAGGGGACCGAGGGCGAGCCCATCCTCCGCCAGGACCGGGCGACCTTCGACTATCAGCTGGAGCCCGTCTTCGAGAACCTGAAGACCTCAAACGGGGTGGTGTCGCTCGCGCAGCCGGACACGGTGCTCTCGGGTGACCTCAAGATCCACGACCCGCGCGACGGCTCGCGCAAGCCCTTCGCAGGTGGCGCGATCACACGCCGGGTCGACGCCGTCACCACCCCGTTCAACGCCGACGCACAGGGACACTTCCAGCACAAGGTCGCTTTCACAGGTGTCGAGAACGTTCTTGTGTCCGGGAACGATCTCGATTACGGGTCCACCTTCGCGAACATCGACCTTGCGACCACACTGAACGGCGTCAAGGAACAGCGGTCCGTGCGTGTCGACGTGTCGCCCACGTCGGCCCGCATCACCCTGGATTCCCCGAAACTGACCGGCGCCTACGGGACGCTGGGCAAGATCAGCGGCACCCTCACCTGGAAGGCCGCCGACGGCACCTACAAGCCGCCCCCGGCGGGCTTTTACGTCCAGGTCGGATCGAGGGGCGTGCAGACGGACGCCGCGGGCCGCTTCACCCGGCCCGTTTCGTTCCTCACGGACACCCAGTGGACGGTCGCCGAGTCCTCGGATTGGCTGTACGAGGCCCCCTCGCAGGTGACCGTGGACACCACGGCCGGCACCCTCTTCACCGGCTTCACGGCCGCGGCGGACAAGAACAAGACCGTGAACGTGAAGGCCGGCTTCGCCCGCGGGCAGATCCCGGCCGGCGTCACGTCCCTGAAGGTCGACGTGCAGACCTCCGCGGACGGCAAGACCGGCTGGACCACCCGCAAGAGCGTGGACGTCGCCACCAAGCCCGGCGACAACACCGCGGCGTCGATCGACACGACGCTCCCCTACCCGGGACCGGTCCACGTACGACTGCAGTACGCGGGCACCACCGCCATCCACGGCTCCGTCACCCCCGCCGTGAAGGTCGCCCGGACGGCGACGGCCATCCCGGAGTTCAACGTCAACCCCGAGCCGGCCAAGAAGGGCCGGCCGCTCACCGTCACCGGCAAGCTCAACCACGCCGACCCCACCTGGAAGCCCTTCGCCGGCCAGACCGTCCACTACTACTTCCGCCCCGCCGGAACCACGACGTGGAAGGTCATGGGCAACTCCAAGACCACCGCCGACGGCACCTTCACCAAGACCTTCACCGCCGACGTGACCGGCTCCTGGGCCACCCGCTACGACCAGACCGACGCGACCCACTTCTTCGCCGTGAGCCGCATCGACGACGTCATCGTCAGCCCGTAGCTCCAAGTCCGCCCCGGGCCCGGATCCGGGCCCGGGGCGGATGCCGGTACAGGTGCCTGTCTCGGCTAGGCCAAGCCCAGCAGCTCCAGCACCCGGCCCACCGCCTCGATGATCGGCAGCCCGATCTCGCCCGCGAGCGTCGCGATGCCCAGTACGGCCATCAGGGCCCCGTGCCGCGCCTCCGGGCCGCTCTCCGGGGAGACGATCACCGGCAGGTTGGTGTCGATCGTGCCCGCGCCGGCCGGCGTGACCTGGGGACGGAGCTCCAGGAGCAGGCGCTCCAGCTGCCGGAGCGCCTCCTGCGGGGTGACCGGAGCCGCCTGCGGGCCGACGATGGTCGGGGACTGGTTCTTGACGATGCCGATGACGCCCTGGCCGCCGTTGATGGTGACCCGGTCGCCGTACTGGATGCCGCCGTCCGCGTCCCTGCCGCTGTCCGTCACTTCAGTATCCCCTTGTTTCCGTTGCCGCCGTTGATGTTGACGGTGTCGCCGAAGTGGTAGTCCCCGAGCTTCACCTGCAGCTGGTGCACGTAGATCGAGAACTCCTTCTCGGGGTGCTCGATGGCATCGACGATGCGCCGTACCAGCCCGCGCAGGTCATCGAGGCGGGCCAGCGTCACCACCGCCAAGGGCGTCCCGGAGGTCTCCACGGCCATGGCGAACACGTTCGGCCTGGTCAGCCTCCACACGAGCTGCGCGACGAGGAGGATCATCACCAGGACGATGATGAGGGGCACTCCGCTCCCGCTGATCGACTTGGACAGCGAGGCGAGCACCAGCATGACGACCATCCACAGCCCGAACTGGAGCGCCGCCTTCGTCCGGTTGGGCTTGAGTACGAAGCTCTGCACCCGGACGACGTTGTGCAGCGGGTAGACGGCTTGCCCCACCCAGAGGAGGCGCCGGCTGACCCGCAGGGTGACACCGAATTCGTCGACCCCCTCGCCCCACCCCGGGACCTGCGACTCCGGGCCCTGCGAGTGCGCCAACGACCGCGGTACGGGAGGCAGCGCGGGAGGTACGACGGGAGGTGCCACCGGTGGCTGAGGTGTCTCCTGCGGCGGCTCCTGCGGCGGAACGGTCATGTCTTCACCACACCCGTGTTGCCCACACCGCCGTAGATGTTCACGCTGTCGCCGAGGTGGTAGCTCTTCAGGTTCAGCTCCACCTTCTCCATCCGGATGGAGAACTCCGCCTCCGGGTGGTCGATGGCGTGGACCAAGTTCTGCACTACTGCGTCCAGTTGGCTTTCGTCCTCCATCGTGACCAGCGCGATGGAGGCGCTGGTCACCTCCACGACCATGGCGTGCACGTCCGGCCTGCTCAGCCGGTAGACGAGCTGCCCCAGGAGGCAGATCCCCACGATGATCGCGACACCCCTCATCGCCTCGACGTCGGAGTCCTCGTCACCCGAGTAGCCCGAGCCGGCGTCGGCGAGCAGTGCGACCAGGACGTAGGCCGCGATCAGGACGCCCGCCCACTTCAGGAACTGGACGACGGCCTTCTCCCGGTCGGGCGTCAGCACGGTGGTCTGCACCCGGACGATGTTGTGCAGCGGATAGGCGGCCCGGCCCACCCACAACAGCCGTCGGCTGATCCGCAGATGGACGCCACGGGCCCCCGAGCCCCGCGGCAGTGGCGGCAGCGCCGGTCCCTGCGGTGGCCGCGGTGACGGCGAGGGCGGCTGCACGGGTGGCTGCGAAGGCTGCCGCGAAGGCGGCTGCTGTGGTGGCGGCGGTGCTGTGGCCCCGTTGGATTCCATGACTCCCCCAGTCGACCGCACAGGTGTGTGACTGCGCGGAGAACCATTAAGCACCCGGAGCCCTCACGGTGCGAGCGTCATTTACTCGCCAACTCGCAAGTAAATTAGTGCTGTTGGCGCCCATAAGGAACCAGTGGGACCGGTGGGGCCAGTGGGGCTGGAGGGGTCGCCCGGACCACCGGCACCACCCCAGCGCCGCCAGGTGGACGATGGTGATCCACAGCGCCGGCTTGCCGTACGCCCGGTCGCCCAGGGCGCGGGCCTCGCCCTGGTAGGCCGGCTTGCCCGAGCCGTCGCGGGCGATCTCGTCCGCGTACGCGTACGCGTACGAGTACAGCGCGCTGGTCCGCATGGCTGAATTCCGCCCTGTGTCTCGCGCGTTGGTGCCGCACCCGCGGTCACCCCGACAAGGTGGGCGGGCCGCCGAGGTGGGGCGGGCAGGGCGTGCGGCACGGCAGGGGTGCGGCCCCGGGTCAGGAAAGCTGAGCTGTGCGGTCAGCGACGTTCCTACCGGTCGGTCACTACCTTCTCCTCACCTACCACCCCCACCCGGACCCTTGGGAGAGCCGCCCCATGCGCATCCGAAGCTCAGCACTCGCCGCAGTGGCCACCCTGGCCCTCTCGGCCGCGATCCCCGGCACGGCCGACGCCGCCCAGGAGAGCATCACCACCTCCGAGGCCGCGAAGACCGCCACCGCCCGCCCCGGCGACATCGTCGGCAGCGCGCCGTCCGCGTTCCACCCGCTGCCCGGCCAGCCCACCCACACCAAGGCCTGGAAGATCCACTACAACTCCACGACCGCCGACGGAGCCCCGAACGTGGTCTCCGGCACCGTGATCGTCCCGCAGGACGGCCGCACCGGCCCGCGCCCCCTCATCACCTACGCCGTCGGCACCGTCGGCATGGGCGATTCCTGCGCGCCGAGCAACAACCTCCCGTACGGCACCGCCCTGGAGGCCAACCTCATCCAGCAGCTCACCCTGCGCGGCTGGGCCGTCGTCGTCACCGACTACGAGGGCCTCGGCACCCCCGGCGTGCACACCTACACCGTCGGCCCCTCCGCCGGCCACGCCGTGCTCGACGCCGCCCGCGCCGCCACCCGCCTGCCCGAGGCCGGGCTGTCCGCCGACACGCCCGTCGGCATCATGGGGTACTCCCAGGGCGGCCAGGCCAGCAGCTGGGCCGCCGAGCTGCAGGGCTCGTACGCACCGGAGTTGCAGGTCAAGGGCACCGCGACGGGCGGCGTCCCGGCCGATCTGCTCAAGGTGGCCGACTTCAACAACGGCTCCTACGGTTCCGGCCTCATCTTCATGGCCGCCGCCGGCCAGGACGCGGCCTTCCCGGAGCTGAAGCTCGACTCCTACCTCAACCCGGCCGGGAAGCTCCTGGTGGGCGCCATGAAGGACAACTGCGTGGCCATCGACTCCATCGCCGGCTCCTTCAAGCGGATCTCCGACCTCACCACCCGCAACCCGCTCGCGCAGCCGGACTGGCAGGCCCGGCTGAACCAGAGCAAGCTCGGGCGCACCGCCCCGGCCGCGCCCGTGTACCAGTACCACGCCCTCGGCGACGAGCTCATCCCGTACGCCGTCGGGAGCCGGCTGCGCTCCGACTGGTGCGCGCGGGGCACGAACCTCGAATTCGACACCATCTGGATCGGCGAGCACGTCAGCGGCGTGATCACGCAGTCCCTGGCGGCGGGCAACTGGCTCGCGGACCGCTTCGCGGGCCGTACGGCTCGCCCCAACTGCTGAGCTGACGGCGGCCGTTGCCGCAGCCTTGGTGCTGTTGCCCCGTCGGGAGGAAGCCGTTTCCGCGGCCTCACTCCTCGGCGGGGCAGGAGCGCGTCCCGGACGGCAGCCGGCCGTCGATCAGGAAGTGGTCCACGTACCCCTGCACGCAGCGCGAGGCGACGTATCCGGTGTGGCCGTCGCCCTTGTAGTCCACGACCACGGTGTTGCCGAGCCGCTTCGCCGTCTCCTCCGTCCACTCGTACGGGGTGGCCGGGTCTCCGCGCGTACCGACGAGCAGGATGCGCGGAACCCCGGCGGGGCGGTCGATCCTGCGGATGAAATCGGTGCCGGCGGGGCGCCCGTAGCAGGCCAGCACCGTCATCAGCTGGCGCGGGCCGAAGATCGGCGAGGCGGCCAGGAAGACCGGCCGGAGCTCCGCCAGCTCCCGCGCGACGGCCGCCGGGGAGGCCTTGGCGTCGCCGCGGTCCGGGTCATCGGCGCAGTTCACGGCGACGAGCGCGGCGGTGGCGTTGTCGGCGGGCACGGCGGGGAGGGCGTCGGCGTCGGGCTCCTCCCGGAGGGATGACGGGGGCGGAGGGGGAGGGGGAGGGGGAGGGGGAGGGGGAGGGGGAGGCGGAAGCGGTTCGTCCGGACCGCCGAGCTGCATCAGCCCCACCGGGTCACCGCTGCGCTCGACCAGCGCGAGGGCGTCCGCGAGGTCGGGCCAGGCCTTCTGCGAGTACAGGGCGGCCCCGATGGCGTCGGCCACGTCCTGCCCGGTGAAGCGCAGTCCGCCCTCGCCGGTCAGCGGCGCCGCGTCCAATCGGGTGATGAGGGCCTGGACCTTCTCCTTGGCGGTACGGGTGTTCGTGCCGTAGACGCAGCCCTGCCGGTGGGCGCACCAGACGAGGAAGTTGTCCAGCGCCCGCTGCTGGCCGACCGCCGACAGCAGGGCCTGCTCGCCGAGCGGCTCGGTAAGGGTGTCGACCCCGTCGAGGACCATCCGGCCGGTGCGGCGCGGGAACAGCGCGGCGTAGACCGCGCCGAGGCGCGTGCCGTAGGAGAAGCCGAGGAAGTCGAGCTTCTCCTCCCCGAGGGCCTGGCGCAGCAGGTCCATGTCGCGGGCCACGCTGACGGTACCGACGTACGGGAGCACCGGGCCGGAGTCCAGCGCGCAGCGCTTGGCTGCGGCGCGCAGGGCGGCGAGCTCCTCGGCGGGCCCGTCGGGGGCCGCGTCCCCGGCTCCGGCCGCTCCTCCACAGGTGAGGGGGGCGCTGTGGCCTACGCCGCGGGGGTCGAAGACGACGAGGTCGTAGCGCTTGTTGAGCTCCGCGAAGGCGTTGGGGTCGGCGGCGAGCGTGGAGACTCCGGGGGCGCCGGGGCCGCCGAAGTTCAGGACGAGGGAGCCGAGGTGTTTGCCGGTGGGTGCGGTGGCGGGGAGCTTGGCCACGGCTATCCGGACCGTTGCCTTGGCCGTGGCTTGGCCCTGGCCCTTGGCTTCGTAGTCGAGCGGCACGGTGAGGGTGCCGCAGCGCATGCCGGCGGGCACGGGCTTCTCGGGGCATGCGCCCCACTGGATCCGCGTACTCGCGGGGGCCGGAGCGGGGGCGGCGGCGAGGAGGGATCCGGCCAGGGCGGCGCCCATGGCTCCGGCGGCCATCCGGGTGCGGGCCCTCGAAGCCGAGCGGGAACGGGAACGGGAACGGTGCACTGCACCCTCCTGGAGCGGCCCCCCGGACCAGTGAGCCTCACCATAAGCGCGGCCCGCGCGGCCCGCTCCGCAGGCCCATCACCCATCCGGCCCCTTGACGCGTCGGCGCGTCACCGCTGCGCGGGGCCTGTCCCCTCCCCGCCCTTCCCCCGTTCCCCGAGCTGCGCCCGGACCCCCTGGGGCTCCGCCCCAGACCCCGCGCCTCAAACGCCGGCGAGGCTGGACTTGGCCGGCGCCTGCTCGGACCTGCGGGCAGTTCCGGCTCCGCCCCAGACCCCGCGCCTCAAACGCCGGCGGGGCTGGACTTGGCCAGCGCCTCAAACGCCGGAGAGGCTGGATTTGGCAGACGCCAGCTCGGACCTGCGGGGCATTCCAGCCCCGCCTGCGTTCGAGGCCCTGGGGCCGGCCCCAGGCGACGGCTCCGCGCGGAGCATGGCGGGTCGCCCCGGCCCGTCAGGTCCGGTACAGCGCGTCGATCTCCCGTGCGTAGTCCCGGACGATCACGCCCCGCTTCAGCTTCAGCGAAGGCGTCAAGTGGCCGCGCTCCTCCGTGAAGTCACCCGCCAGGACCGCGAACCGCCTGATCGACTCCGCTCGCGACACCAGCCGGTTCGCATCGTCCACCGCCCGTTGGAGGTCCGCCCGCAGGTCCTCGTCCCCGACCAGCTCCCTGATCGGGATGCCCGTCTTCTTGTGCATCTGCCGCCAGTGCTGGAGGCCCTCCGGTTCCAGGGTGATCAGGGCGGTGACGTAGGGCCGGTTGTCGCCGACCACGATGCACTGGCCGACCAGCGGGTGGGCCCGTAGCCAGTCCTCCAGGGGCGCGGGGGCCACGTTCTTGCCGCCGGAGGTGATGATCACGTCCTTCTTCCGCCCGGTGATCGTCAGGTAGCCGTCCGCGTCGAGCTCCCCGATGTCCCCCGTGTACAGCCACTGTTCCCCGCCCACCGCGATGCCGCTGTTCCAGTACCCCGCGAACACGTGCGGCCCCCGCAACAGTACCTCCCCGTCGTCCGCGATCCGTACCGCCGTCCCCGGCAGCGGCCACCCCACCGTGCCCAGCCGGGGCCGCAGCGGCGGGGTGACGGTCGCGGCCGCGGTCGTCTCCGTGAGGCCGTAGCCCTCGAAGACCTCGATGCCCGCGCCCGTGTAGAAGGCGGCGAGGCGCCGGCCGAGCGGGGAGCCGCCGCTGAGGATGTACCGGACGCGCCCGCCCAGTGCGGCCCGGATCCGCCGGTACACGAGCGGTTCGTAGAGGGCCCGGGCCACCCGCAGGCCGAGCCCCGGCCGCTTGCCCTCCACGACCGCGATCTCTCCGAGGCTGCGCGCGATCCGCGCCGCCCGGTCGAAGGAGGAGGCCCGGCCCATCTTCTCGGCCGTCGCCCGCGCGGTGTTGTAGACCTTCTCCAGGACGTACGGGATCGCCAGCAGGAACGTCGGCCGGAAGCCGGCCAGGTCCGCGAGCAGGTCCTCGCTGCTGATGCTCGGCGCGTGCCCCAGCTTCACCCGCGCCCGCATGCAGCCGACGGCCACCATCCGTCCGAAGACGTGCGACAGCGGCAGGAAGAGCAGGGTCGAGGCCGGGTCCTTGCTGACCGACTTGAAGACGGGGTGCAGCAGCTCCACAGAATTGTCGACCTCGGCGAAGAAATTGGCGTGCGTCAGCACGCACCCCTTGGGCTGGCCCGTGGTCCCGGAGGTGTAGATCAGCGTCGCGACGGACTCGGGCGCGCACCCGGCCCGCCGGGCCGCGACGACCTCGTCGGGCACGTGCTCCCCGGCCTTGACCAGCCGGGCCACGGCCCCCGTGTCGAACTCCCAGAGGTGGCGCAGCCAGGGCAGGTTGGCCCGTTCCGAGCTGATGATCCGCGCCTGCACCTTGTCCTCCACGGCGCAGGCCACGGCGCCCGAGTCCTGGATGATCCAACGCGCCTGGATCGCGGAGGAGGTCGGGTAGACCGGTACGGTGATCAGCCCGGCCGCCCAGCCCGCGAAGTCCAGCAGGGTCCACTCGTAGGTGGTCCTCGCCATGATGGCCAGCCGGTCGCCGGGCCGCAGCCCTTCGGCGATCAGCCCCTTCGCGACGGCGAGCACCGCCCCGGCGAACTCGGCTGCGGTGACGTCCCGCCAGGTCCCGTCCGGCTGCTTGCGCGCGAGTACGGGCTCCCTCGGCGCCTCCCGGGCATTGTCGAAGGGGATGTCCCCGAGGGATCCGCGGACCGGCACCGGCGCCAGCGGGGGCACCCACACCTCACGAACCCGGCCCTCGATCACGGTCTTGACGGGCTCGACGGCCTTCAGCGGCTTGTGTGGCTGGGCGACCCTCACCAGGCTCGATTCGGCGGTCACGGCATGCCTCCCTGGCAGGACGGAGTGTTACCGCCGGTAATTTACTTAGCGGTAACCAGCCTGAACACCCCTGTGCCCTCCTTTTCACCGATGCTCCACGCCACGCCACCCGCACCCCCACCTCACGCCCACGCCGCCCGAGCCCTTGGCGCCGGCCCTGCCCCCTGACGCTCGGGCTCACGGGTGCCGCGTAAACCCGATGCCCGAAGATCACCCGTCCGGAAGACTGCTTCCATGACCACACAAGACCCCGCCACCACCCCAGCCCCAGGGCCGGCCGCAGACCCCAAGGCGGACCTCCACTTCTACCTCCGGTCCGCCCGTGAAGCCCTCCTCTGGAAGCTGGAAGGCCTCTCGGAGTACGACGCCCGCCGCCCCCTGACGCCCACCGGCACCAACCTCCTGGGCCTGGTGAAGCACGCGGCCACCACGGAGCTGGGCTACCTCGGCGACACCTTCGCCCGCCTCTCCGGCGAACCCCTCCCCTGGGTCGCGGAGGACGCCGAACCCAACGCGGACATGTGGGCCACCCCGGACCAGTCGCGCGCGGACATCGTGGCGCTCTACCACCGCGCCTGGGCGCACGCGGACGCGACGATCGACGCACTCCCGCTGGACACGATCGGCACGGTCCCGTGGTGGCCGAAGGACGACAACGAGGTCTCGCTGCACCACGCCGTGGTCCGCGTCATCGCCGACACCCACCGGCACGCCGGCCACGCCGACATCCTCCGCGAGCTGCTGGACGGCGCGGTGGGCATGCAGCCGGCCAACAACGGCCTCCCCCAGGCCGACCCGTCCTGGTGGAAGACCCACCACGACCGCCTGGAGCAGGCGGCCCGGGACGCCGAAGCGATCGACCGGGACACCCACCCCGCCTAGGCCGTCACTTTCACATCAGGCGGCCTTCTTGATCAGGTCGACCTGGAGCGTGGCCATCCGCAGCGCGCTGCCGTTGTCCTCGCTCACGCTCGCCAGGACGTACGCCACGACATTGCCGACGCGCATGACGACGTCGGTCCTGTTCCTGCCGTTGGTGAACGCCTCGGTTTCGTCCGCGCCGGCCGCGAGCTTCGTCGGCTGGGGTGCGGGCTCGCGGCTGGCCATCTTGGCCGCCAGACCCTTCACCGCGGCGCTCGCGGCTTGTTGCGAATCGAAGGAGAAGAGGGTGAACTCGGCCCTGTCGCTGCTCGCGTCCCCCCTCACCGCGGCCTCCTTGTGGCCCGCGGCCACCACCCCGTTGCACGCGGTGCCGGTCTCTTCGGCGCAGGCTTGGCGCGCCCGCTCCCCGTCGATCACGGCCAAGTCATCTCCGACCCAGACGTCACCCAGGGCCTCATTGGTCGGGAGCGCCGACCAGAGCTGCGGCACGGACAGCGTGCCGGACTTCTTCTTGCCCTTCTCGCCGCCGCCTCCGATTCCGACGACGCCTACGGCCGCACCCGCATCGGCGTCCCCGCCACCCCCACAACCGGTCAGCGCCGCCATCAGCGCCACCCCACACACGGTCCCCCGCACGACGGACTTCACCCTGAACTCCCAACTTTTCCGCACATCTTGAAGATCCCTACTTAATCACCCGGGGCCCGTCCGACCTGCTCCGGGATGGGAAGGGGGCGCCACGGAGGCGGAAGCCGGGGGCGGGAGTGGGGAGTCGGGAGTCGGGACACGCCACCCCCGATCGAGTGCGCGCGAATGCCCCGTGGGTGACGGACCGTCAGGACTGGAGGCCCTTCGCCTTCTGCCGGGCGTAGTAGGCGCGGGCGCGGTTGCGGTCGCCGCAGTCCTTCGTGTCGCACCAGCGGCGGTTGCGCCGCGGTGACGTATCGAGGTACACCCAGCCGCACTTGGCGTCTTCGCATTGGTGGAGGCGGTCGAGGTCCTCGCGCTGGGTGAGGGTCACGAGCCCGCGGACGATGCGATCGCGGGGCGTACGGAGGCCTGCCTCCCGGTCCTGCCACTGCCAACGGCGGCCCATGCGGACCAGGTCGGCTTCGGCGATCGCCGCCCGGTACATGCTCGCGAGGTCCGCGGCGGCTTCGGGATCGCCGTCGAAGAGGACTCCGTAGGCCCTCTCGCGGGCTTCGACGACCTGCTGCCGCTCCCGCTCGGCCAGGGCGCCGTCCCGGCCGGCGAGGTCGTGCAGCACCGCGGCCTCGTCCGCGCCGAGCAGGTCGGATTCGACGCACCACTCGACGACGTCGGAGTAGGCCTTCAGGGCCTCGGTGCGTTCGGGTCCGCCGAGCCGCCAGGCAACGGTGTTCACCAGGTCGAGCATGCGGTCGCCCGCGATGTGGCCGAACCTCACCATCAGCTCCCCTCGCCGGCTAAGGCGCTCGTGCCCGCGAGGCGACTCTCATGGGCAAATCCATTATTGCATGTGAGGTGATCTTCTGGGCATCATGCCCAATCAGGCAATCACCCATGAGGTCATCACGAGGAGGACGACCGTGTCCGTGACCGCCCCCCGACCGTTCACCGCACTGTGGGCGTCCCAGGCGTCCTCGAACCTCGCCGACGGGGTGCTGCAGGCAGCCGCACCGCTGCTCGTCGCCACGCTGACCCGCGACCCGCTCGTGGTGGCGGGCATGACGGTGGTGCAGTTCCTGCCCTGGCTGCTCGCGACCCTCCCCGCCGGCGCCCTGGCCGACCGCATGGACAGGCGCCGGATCCTCGTCCTGGGCAACGGGCTGCGCGCGGCGGGCTTCGCGCTGCTCGCCCTCGCCCTGGCCGGCGGATGGCACCACGTCGCCCTTCTCTACGCCGCGGTGTTCATCGCCGGCTGCGCCGAGACGATGGTCGACAACGCCGCCCTGGCCATCCCGCCCCGGCTCCTGCCCCGCGAGAAGCTGGAGCGCGCCAACGGCAGGCTGTTCGCCACGCAGTCCGTCATCAACACCTTCATCGGGCCGCCCGCCGGCGCGGCGCTGTTCGCACTGGCCGCCTCGGCGGCCTTCTACACCGGCGCGACCGCCTTCGCACTCGCCGGCCTGGCGGCCCTGCTGCTGCCCGCACTGCGCCCCACCGGCAAGGAACACGAGCACCAGCGCTCGAACCCGACCACCCTCACCCAGGACATCCGCTCCGGATGGACCCACTTCTGGGGCCACGAACTGCTGCGCCGCGTCGCGTTCATCTCGGCGGCGATCAACTTCTTCGGTGCGGCCACCGGTGGACTCCTCGTCCTGCTGATCACCGGCCCGTACCACCTGGCCATGTCGGGCTACGGCCTGTTCATCGCCGTCCCCGCAGCCGGCGCGATCGCCGGCTCGCTGCTCGCCGAAAAGGTCGTACCCCGCATCGGAGGCGGCCCCACCACCTGGCTCGCCGCCCTCGCCCCGGCCGCCGGCTACGCCGTCCTCGGGCTGGGCCACAGCACACCCCTGGCCCTGGCGGCCATGTTCGCCGCCGCCCTGGCCACTTCACTGAACCAGATCGTCGTCAGCACCCTGCGCCAGGCGGCGGTCCCCGACGAGCTCCTCGGCCGCGTCACCGCCGCCTACCGCCTCATCGTCCTGGGCGTCGTCCCCCTCGGAGCCCTCGGCGGCGGCCTCCTCGCACGCGGCCTGGGCCTCCGCGCCACCTTCCTCGCCGCAGCCGCCGGACTCGCCCTCGCCGCGATCCCCCTCGCCTCCCGGGTCACCACCCAAGGCCTCCGCGACGCGGAAACAACCCCCTCGGCGCCGCAACCGTCGCCCTCCGCCTCCTCGCCGGATCGACGGGCAGGCTAACCGGCGACGACCCCGGTGTTCTGGCAGGCGGTGAGCAGCCAACGGCCGTCGTCCTGCTTGGAGATCACGTACAGCGGGGCGCCCTCGCCCTCCTCGCCCGGAGACAGGTACCGCTGGCGGACCTTGACCGCCGCGACGTCGGGGCGGATGAAGAGCACGTGGGCCACCTCGTAGGTGACCTCACCGTCCCAGTTCGCCGCGGGCAGGACCTTGCGGGTGAACTCCGAGATCGCGTCGAGCCCGATCAGGACCTTGCCGTGGGCCGTCGTCCAGATCGCGTCCGGGTGAAAGAGGCCCAGGAACTCCTCGGGGTCCTTGTTCCGCTGGGAATGCTCGACGGTGGCGACGAGCCGGCCGATGGCTTCGATGTCTGCCGCGTGGTGCGTGGATTCCGTGGTCATGTGAATGATCGTCACACCTCAAGCCCGCTTGAGGTCAAGTGCGCGATCGCATCACACCACGAGCCCGACCGTCAGGACCCTCCAGCGGTGCGGCGCCGGCGCGCCGGTCACCCCCGGCCTCGCCCCCACCCCCGTCCGGCGCCTTCCGCAGAACCCACCAGATGGGCAGAACGGCCATCCCCGCCGCTGCCACGATCCACTTCCGCTGATCCAACACGCCACCTCCGTAACGGACTTCGGGGCAGCCTAGCGCCACGACCGGCCGTGGGTCACCGTGTCGGCGGCGGAGCCCAGCGGCCCTCGACCCTCACGTGGCGTCAGGCCGCATGGTCGTGGCGTGGAAGATCACTGGACCGTGGGACGCGTGGCCGAGCGGGCCGGCGTGAGCGTCCGTACGCTGCACCACTTACGACGCGATCGGGGTCGTGCGGCCCCCGGCGCGGACCGCGGCCGGATACCGGGCCTACGCGCCGGGCGACGTGGAACTGCTGCGGGAGGTACTGGCCTACCGGCGCTTGGGCCGCGGATCGCCGCGCAGATCTGGGATGCGCACCACTGGGGGGATCCGCTGGCGGGGTTCCGTGAGATGCGGCGCGTGGCCCGCCGGGTGGTGGTGCTCACCTTCGATACCGACGAGCCGGGATGGCGGGACCGCTTCTGGCTCACCCGCGGCTACCTGCCCGAGTTCTCCGCCGTCCTCGCGGACTTTCCCCCGCTCGCCGGGATGGCCGAGGCGATCGGCGCCCGCGCCGAGCCGGTGCCCGTCCCCCGGGACTGCGCCGACGGCCTGTTCGAGGCGTACTGGCGCCGGCCTGAGGTGTACCTGGAGGAGCACGTGCGCCGTGCGATGTCGGTGTGGACCAGGGTCGGGCCGCAGGCCGAGCAGCGGGCGGTACGCAGCCTCCGCGACGACCTCGACTCCGGCCGGTGGGCCGAGCGCAACAGCGAACTCGTCGGCCTCGACGCGGTGGATCTGGGCCTGCGCCTGCTCACTGCGTGAACCCCGCCCCAGCGGCCGACCACCCCGACGGCGCCTGCCGGGCCTTGCCCGGCAGGCACGACCCTCGCATGATCACCGCATGGACGATACGCCGAACCAACTCCCCTCCACCCTCCCCACGTTGCGCGCCAAGGCGGTCGAGGCGGGCTTCACGATGTCGAGCGAGGACCGTACGGGCAGCTTCCTGGCGGCCCTTGCCGCGGGCCGGCCCGGGGCCCGGATCCTGGAGCTCGGCACCGGTACGGGCGAGGGCGCCGCCTGGCTCCTCAGCGGCATGGACCGCGCCTCCCGCCTGACCACCGTCGAACTCGACCCCGGCGTCCAGGCCATCGCCCGGGAACAGCTGGACGCGGATCCGCGGGTGACCTTCGTGACCGGAGACGGCGGTACGTGGCTGGAGGAGTTCGACGGGCCTCCCTTCGACCTCGTCTTCGCCGACACCTGGCCGGGCAAGTTCACCCACCTGGACCGGGCCCTGGAACTCGTCGCTCCCGGCGGGACCTACCTGATCGACGACCTCCTCCCCAAGCCCGACTGGCCACAGGACCACGAGGCCTCCGTCGCCCGCCTGCTGGCCGAGCTGGACGAGCGCAAGGACTTCCGCTGCGTCCGCCTGGCCTGGGCCAGTGGCCTGCTGATGGCGGTACGCACAACCTGAGCCGACCGCCCGCGATCCGGCCGCCCACCGGCACCCCGCGCGTGCCACAAAGCCGCAGCCCCCGCCCGGACGGGGGCGGGGGCTGCGGCGGTTGGGTGGCGGGGCTCAGGCGGTGACGAGCACCTTCGCCGGGTCGGCGTCGGCGTCGGCATCGGCGTCCGTGGACGCGGGCTTCACCGGGGCCGGCTCGTCCAGCAGGGACGAGGAGGCGGTCGCGTAGGCCGCCTTGTCCAGGATGCCTTCACGGGCCGCGACGATGACCGGGACCAGCGCCTGACCGGCCACGTTGGTGGCGGTGCGCATCATGTCCAGGATCGGGTCGATCGCCATCAGCAGGCCCACGCCCTCCAGCGGGAGGCCCAGCGTGGAGAGGGTCAGGGTCAGCATGACCGTGGCGCCCGTCAGACCGGCCGTGGCGGCGGAGCCGATGACCGAGACGAAGGCGATGAGGAGGTAGTCGGTGATGCCGAGCTGCACACCGAAGATCTCCGCGATGAAGATCGCGGCGAGCGCCGGGTAGATCGCGGCGCAGCCGTCCATCTTCGTGGTGGCGCCGAACGGGACGGCGAAGGAGGCGTACTCCTTCGGGACGCCGAGGCGCTCGGTGACCTTCTGGGTGACCGGCATGGTGCCGACGGAGGAGCGGGAGACGAAGGCCAGCTGGATCGCCGGCCAGGCGCCCTTGAAGAACTGGAGCGGGTTGACCTTGGCGACGGTCCACAGGAGCAGCGGGTAGACGCCGAACATCACGAGCGCGGAGCCGACGTACACGTCGACCGTGAAGGTGGCGTACTTGCCGAGCAGGTCCCAGCCGTACGTGGCGATCGCGGTGCCGATCAGACCGACGGTGCCGATCGGGGCGAGGCGGATGACCCACCACAGGGCCTTCTGGAGCAGCTCCAGAACGGACTCGGCGAGGTTCAGCACCGGCTGGGCCTTGCTGCCGAGCTGGAGGGCGGCGATACCCGCGACGGCGGCGAGGAAGACGATCTGCAGGACGTTCAGCTCGGTGAACGGCGTGATGATGTCGGTCGGCACGATGCCGGTCAGGAAGTCCAGCCAGGACCCCTCGCGCTTCGGCAGCTTGCCGTCCTGCGGGGTGAGGCCGGTGCCGGAGCCCGGGTTGGTGAGCAGGCCGATGGCGAGGCCGATGGCCACCGCGATCAGCGACGTGACCATGAACCAGAGCAGCGTGCGGGAGGCGAGCCGCGCGGCGTTGTTCACCTTCCGGAGGTTGGTGATCGACACCAGGATGGCGAAGAAGACGAGCGGGGCGACGGCCAGCTTCAGGAGCTGGACGAATATGTCGCCGATCTGCTCCAGGGTCGTACCGAGCCAGCTGATCTCCTGGCTGCGGGAGACCCAGCCGAGCAGAACGCCGAGCACGAGGCCGGTGACGATCTGGGCCCAGAAGGGGAACTTGAACGACGAGGACTTCTTCGCCGGGGCGGGGGCCTCTACGGGGGCCTCGGCGGCAGGGGTCTGCGGTGACGCGGACACGGACACTCTCCGGGTGGTTCTGCGGTTTCTGCGGTGGGGTGGTGGTGCGGTGCGGCAGCACCCGGAAAAGCCAAGAGCCGGGCGGGCGGGACCGCTGCTGTGCCAGGGCTGGTCGCGGGACTCAGCGACAGCAGCAACAGGCCGCGGACGCGCGGCGGCAGAGGTCGACGTGCAGGCGCGCCACGAGCGGAACGCTCGGGGTCATCTGGTGCGCGGCTGTCGTCAACATGTTGAACACGCTAACACTTCACCTTTGGGAATCTCAAAGCCTCCCTTTGGGTCAACTGGGCCGCCGCAGGCCCGAAACCCCCCGAACCCCCCGGTGGACCCCCCTGAGAAACGCCGAAAGCCCCGGCATCACGGGTGGCGAACCCGGTGCCGAGGCATTTCGGTGTGTGATGAAGCTAACTGCCTTGCCAACTGCCTTGCTAACTGGCGCGCGCGGCCTCGTCGACCGCGTCGTCCTCCTGGCTGCGGTTCGCGGCGAGCTTGTCCTTCGCGCCCGCGACGCGTCCGGCGATGACCGCGGACATCTCGTCGCGCTGCTTGCGCAGCAGCACGAAGGAGAGCGGAGCGGAGAGCACGAGGGCGAGCAGCACGACCCAGGCGGGGTTGGCGTCACCCAGACCGGAGGGCACCCAGCCCAGCCGGACCAGACCGGCGACGAGGACGAGGCACCCGACGAAGATCCCCAGGCGCATCGCGGTGTATCGGATCGTCGCGCTCGGCTTGAGGGACACGGTGACCCCTTCTCTCTCGTCGTCCTACGGCGGTACGTGCCCGTCCAGTGAAGCACGCCGGACCCCCTCCCCGGCCCGCCGGGGTCGCGCCCCGCGGGGTCCCGCAGGTCAGTACAGCGGCAGCAGCATCGTGATGTCGTCGCGGTCGTCACCGGGGGCCACGCGGACCGCGCCGGGGACGCGGCCGACCTCCTTGTAGCCGCAGGACTCGTAGAAGCGTTCCAGGCCCATCCCGCCCCGGCAGCCGAGGCGGATCGCCTCGATGCCCTCCATCGTGCGGGCGGCGTCCGCGACGGCCTCCATCAGCGCGCGGCCGGCGCCGTGGCCCTGGAGGGCGGGGTCGACCATGACGGTGTAGACCCAGACCCAGTGCGCGTCGAGCTGCTGCCGGTTGAGCGCGATGACGGCGGTGGCGCGCACCCGCCCTGCGGCGTCCCGCCCGACGAGCAGCCGACTGCGGCCCTCGGAGGCCGCGGCGAGGTGCCCGTCCAGTTCGGGGCGGATGTCCTCGATGGTGACGGGCGGTACGAAGCCCACCGCGCCACCGGCGTTGGACACGTCGGTCCAGAGTGCGGCGAACTCCTCGACCAGGGCGGGGTCGACGACCGGATCGAAGGCGTAAGTAAGGGTCATACTGTTAGTTTAGCTATTACTTGATGGAGTGCGCAAAGAGCCCCGGCCCCCCGCCAGGGGGAACCGGGGCCACACAGCACAGCACGGCGCACCGGACGCCAGGCGTCAGGCGTCAGGCGTCAGAGCCGCATCGCCTGCGGCGTCTCGCGGAGCTCCGCGTCCGGGCCGGGGTACTCGCGGATGATCTCGTAGCGCGTGTTGCGCTCGACCGGGCGGAAGCCCGCCTCGCGGATCAGTTCGAGCAGGTCCTCGCGGCCCAGCTTGTTCGGGGTGCCGTAGTTGTCCGCGTCGTGCGTGATCTTGTACTCGACGACCGAGCCGTCCATGTCGTCCGCACCGTGCTGGAGGGCGAGCTGGGCGGTCTGCACGCCGTGCATCACCCAGAAGACCTTCACGTGCGGGACGTTGTCGAAGAGCAGGCGGGAGACCGCGAAGGTCTTCAGCGCCTCGGCGCCCGTCGCCATCGTCGTGCGCGCCTGGAGCTTGTTGCGTACCTTGCCGTCCTTCATGTCCACGAAGTCGTGCTGGTAGCGCAGCGGGATGAAGACCTGGAAACCGCCGGTCTCGTCCTGCAGTTCGCGCAGCCGGAGCACGTGGTCCACGCGGTGGCGCGGCTCCTCGATGTGCCCGTAGAGCATCGTCGCCGGGGTCTTGAGGCCCTTGGAGTGCGCGAGGCGGTGGATGCGCGACCAGTCTTCCCAGTGGGTGCGGTGGTCGACGATGTGCTGGCGGACCTCCCAGTCGAAGATCTCGGCGCCGCCGCCGGTGAGCGATTCCAGGCCCGCGTCGATCAGCTCGTCCAGGATGTCGGAGGCCGACATGCCGGAGATCGTCTCGAAGTGGTGGATCTCGGTCGCCGTGAACGCCTTCAGCGAGACGTTCGGCAGCGCCTCCTTCAGCGCGGAGAGCGAGCGCGGGTAGTACCGCCACGGCAGGCTGGGGTGCAGGCCGTTGACGATGTGCAGCTCGGTGAGGTTCTCGTTCTCCATGGTCTTGGCCAGGCGAACGGCTTCCTCGATGCGCATCGTGTACGCGTCCTTCTCGCCCGGCTTGCGCTGGAACGAGCAGTACGCGCACGAGGCCGTGCACACGTTGGTCATGTTGAGGTGGCGGTTGACGTTGAAGTGGACGACGTCGCCGTTCTTGCGCGTGCGCACCTCGTGGGCGAGGCCGCCCAGCCAGGCCAGGTCGTCCGACTCGTAGAGGGCGATGCCGTCCTCACGAGTCAGCCGCTCGCCGGAGCGAACCTTGTCCTCCAGCTCACGCTTGAACCCAGCGTCCATGCCGGTCCTCTCCTCTGTCCTCATGCCTGCCCTGCCCGGTACGCGGCGCGGTACGCGCGCCCCACGACCGCGTCCCCAACCGTACTCTCAGCGCCCTCAGGCCTCCTCCGGCAGGCCCCCGACCCGGTTCTCCCACTTGGTGGAGAGCACGATCGTCGTGCGGGTGCGCGAGACGCCCTTGGTGCTGGAGAGCTTGCGGATGATCCGCTCCAGCCCGTCCACGTCACCGGCCCGGACCTTGAGCATGTACGAGTCGTCGCCGGCGATGAACCAGCAGTCCTCGATCTCCGAGAGGTCGCGCAGCCGGCGGGCCACGTCCTCGTGGTCCGCGGCGTCGGACAGCGAGATGCCGATCAGCGCCGTGACGCCGAGGCCGAGCGAGGCCGCGTCCACGGTCGCGCGGTAGCCGGTGATGACTCCGGCCGTCTCCAGCCGGTTGATCCGGTCGGTGACGCTGGGGCCGGAGAGGCCCACGAGCCGGCCCAGCTCGGCGTACGAGGCGCGTCCGTTCTCACGAAGTGCCTGGATGAGCTGCTTGTCCACCGCGTCCATGTACCTGGAACCTTCCATTATTCGGCATTCCCTCAAGTTTACGTATAGAATCAAAGGCGCACAGGGTCGACACCCTGTGAATCTTTCAACAGATCAAAGACGATCTGACAATCTTCAGGAGTGGTTCACCGTGTACACGATCGAGATGGCCTACGCGCACATGCGACAGCTCCAGGAGCTGGCCAACCGATCCCGCACCGACCAGCCCGTCGCCGCGCACCGCGTCGACAAGATGCGCAAGCCGGGGCGCGCCAAGAAGCGCTAAGCGCCACCGCTTGCCTCCCGGGGACGGGAGCCTCCGAGCTCCCCTTCCCACCGGCGGTACAGCCCGTGCGGCACCCCTGCCGCGTCGAGCACCCGCCCCGCGACGAAGTCCACCAGATCCTGGATGTGCGTCGCACCCGCGTAGAACGCCGGAGAGGCGGGCAGCACCACTGCGCCCGCCTCGTCCAGGCTCACCAGATGCTTCAGCGTCTGCCCGCTCAGCGGGGTCTCGCGAACCGTCACCACCAGCCGTCGCCGCTCCTTGAGCGTCACGCTCGCGACCCGCTGGAGCAGGTCCTTCGACAGCCCGAGCGCCACCCCGGCCACACAGGCCGTGGACGCGGGCACGATCAGCATCCCCAGAACCGGATACGAGCCGCTGCTCGGCCCGGCCGCCAAGTCGCCCGCGGGCCAGTAGCGCACGCCGTCCAGGTCCGGGCGCGCGAAGGTCGCGGGCTTGCCGTCGGCCCCCCGCTCCAGCCACTCCCCCAGGTCTTCCCGCCAGTGCGCGTCGCGGAAGGCGATCCCGGTCTCGTCCAGCAGGGTCAGCCGGGACGCCCGGCTCACCACCAGGTCCACGCTCTCGCCCGCCGCCAGCAGCCCGCGGATCACCGCGGCCGCGTACGGCGTCCCGGACGCCCCGGAAACCCCGACCACCCACGGGGTGCGCTTGCCCTCAGTCATACCTCCGAGACTATCCGGCCACCGCCGACGGGCACTGACTAAGGTGTGCGCACGTTCAAGGGGTGGACACGGCGGAGCAGGGGGCAGGGGCGTCATGAGCGGAAGCGGCGGGAGCGGAACCGGTACGGGCACCAGCGCGGGCACGGGCCGGTGGAGCCGGACCGGCCGGGTCACGGCGGCGGCGAAGCTGATGCTGGGCTGGGTGGCCCTGCTGTGGCTGATCGAGGCCGTCGACCACGCCACCGGCCACGCGCTCGACTCCTACGGGATCACCGCGCGGGAGGCCGACGGGCTGAGCGGGATACCCCTGGCGCCCTTCCTGCACTTCGGCTTCGACCACGTCGCCTCCAACAGCGTCCCGCTGCTGGTCCTCGGCTTCGTCACCGCACTGAGCGGCATCGGCCGCTTCCTGGCCGTCTGCGCGGCCATCGTCCTGGCCGACGGCTTCGCCGTCTGGCTGATCTCCCCGCCCCACAGCATCACGGCGGGCGCCTCCGGCCTGATCTTCGGCCTCTTCGGCTACCTGCTGATCCGCGGCTTCGTGGAGCGCAGCCCGCTGGGCGTCGCGGTCGCCGTGGTCATCGCCGCCGTCTGGGGCACGACCTTCCTGGCCGGAGCCCTCCCGACGGACTCGATGGTCAGCTGGCAGGCCCACCTCTTCGGCCTCCTGGCCGGCGCGGCGGTCGCCCTGATCGCCCGCCCCCGACCGGAGGTCGCGGCGCTCTAGCCCGCGGCGCCGGGGTCGACGGGGAGGGCCGACGTGTCCAACGAGACCTCGCCGATGCCGGTACGCACGGTGACCTTCTCCCCGTACGGGAACACGTCGCGCCCCCGGTAGCCGTCGGGCCCCGGATTCCAGAGGGTCGTGCACTGCGCCTTGTACGGGTCGAGGATCAGGTAGTACGGGATGCCGCGCCGCGCGTAGGCCCGGTCCTTGACCTCGTAGTCGTTGCGCACGCTGCTCGGGGAGACGACCTCGATGACGAGTTCCACGAGGTCCGGCGGGTAGGCGCTGAGGTTCTTGTCCGCCTCCACACCGGGGATGACGGCGAGGTCGGGACAGAACTCGTTGTCTCCGTCGAAGGGGACGGCCACGTCGCTGATGAACCCCCACTCCGGCGGAATCTGGTCTTCCAGCGTGTTCCACAGCAACCGGATGGTCCTGGCGTGGTGCGGCTTCAGCGGACTCATCACGATGGCGCCCTCGACAATCTCCATCCGGTAACCGGGGAACATGTCCTCGAACCGGCTGAGCTGTGAGTGCAGGCGCTTGGTCTCCGAGACGGTCACGTCGGCCTCCCTGTCCATGCACTCGATGGTATGCCGCACGCTAGCCACCGGGGCAGGGCGCGAACCGCCGGTTCAGACGGGGCACACACGATCGAGCTACAGCGACAGTCCCCGCACCACCAGGTCCAGCAGCGCGCACACGAACAGCGCCATCCCGATGAAGCCGTTCACCGTGAAGAAGGCGCGGTTCAGGCGGGACAGGTCGTGCGGGGTGACGATGGTGTGCTCGTAGACGAAGGCCGCCACGACGATCAGCAGGCCGAGCCAGAACGGCCAGCCCGCGTCCGTCGCCACCGCGTACCAGGCCAGCAGGCCCGTGGTGACGACGTGTGCGCCGCGCGCGCCCCACAGGGCGGCCGGGATGCCGAAGCGGGCCGGGACGGACTTGACGCCCTCCGCGCGGTCCGCGGCCACGTCCTGGCAGGCGAAGATCAGGTCGAAGCCGCCGATCCACACGCCCACCGCGAGGCCGAGGATCACCGCGTCCCAGGACCACTCGCCGGTGATCGCGATCCAGGCACCGACCGGGCCCATCGCCTGGGCGATGCCGAGGATGGCGTGCGGGAAGTTCGTGAACCGCTTCCCGTACGGGTACACCACCATCGGCACCACGGCGACCGGCGCCAGCATCAGGCAGAGCGGGTTCAGCAGCGCCGCCGAGCCGAGGAAGACGGCCAGGGCGATCCCGGCCCCGGTCCAGGCGGAGCGGACCGAGACGGCGCCCGTCACCAGCTCGCGCCCGGCGGTCCGCGGGTTCCGCGCGTCGATCTCCCGGTCGATGATCCGGTTGGCGGCCATCGCGAAGGTCCGCAGCCCCACCATGCAGACGGTGACGAGCAGCAGCTCGACCCAGTGCATCCGCTCGTCGAGCGTGTACATGGCGGTGAGCGCGGCGATGTAGGCGAAGGGCAGCGCGAAGACCGAG
This sequence comes from Streptomyces sp. NBC_00086, assembly GCF_026343255.1. Lineage (NCBI taxonomy): Bacteria > Bacillati > Actinomycetota > Actinomycetes > Kitasatosporales > Streptomycetaceae > Streptomyces > Streptomyces sp. NBC_00086. The sequence continues at coordinate 3,433,421 of NZ_JAPELZ010000001.1, forward strand.
TGCTCGATCATCACGAGCCGCAGGAACGCCTTGACCTTGCCGTTGGCCTGCGGCGCGGGACCGGATCCGACGACCTCGTCGGCGGTGGTCATCATGCGAGGGTTCTCCGGAAGTCTTCGAGGTCCGACAGCAGGTCTGCCGTGGGGAGCGTGCCGAGCTCCAGGGTCCACGGGCCCGCGTCGTGACCCTCGGGCGGGGTGACGTGGGCGGTCAGCTGCCAGGTGGTGGGAGACGGGCGCGCCTCCAGGCGCAGGAAGTTCCCGGCCTCGGCGGTGAACGGCTCGCCCGCGACCAGGGCGCGCTGGAGCTGCTCCGCGAAGTCGTCCGCCTCGATGTCCCGCGCGCCGGGCAGCTCGAAGCCGTCGCCCTCGCCGTCCTCGTCGAGCATCAGCGCCCAGACGTTGCCGGGGCCGGCGAACTCTTCCGGCGAGACGCCCGCCTCCGCGGCGGCCTCGCGGACGCCCGGGTCGGCCGGGTCGAGCTCCGGACGCACCAAGGCCACGTAGACCTCATCTGTGCCGATGAAGAGGGCGGGCCCTCCCGTCTCGATGTCGCTCACTGGGAGCCTCCTAGGGCAGAAAATGCCGTTTTGCCCCCAGGGCAGAACGCCACCGGGTAGCGTGCGTGTCGTGCGTTGCGAGAACCAAGCGCGTACAACGTGTCGCGCGAGAACCAAGCCGGCACGGCAACCTCCACAACTGCATACACCCGGGCTGGTTTCAACCCGGCTGGTGTTGATCGCGGAAGACTCGGTCGCTCGCTGAGCGACCGAGCGGCGTGAGCCAGGAATCCCCTTTCTTCGGTCAGGGGAGGATTCAAAGTCCGTATTCCTTCCAGCGGCGGTCCACGAGGGCCGCCGTTGTTGGGTCGGACTCGACCATGTCAGGCCAGCCGCCGTCGCGGGTGTAGCCCTCCGTCGGCAGCTTCTTCGTGGCGTCGATGCCCGCCTTGCCTCCCCAGAACTGCTGGTAGGAGGCGTGGTCCAGGTGGTCCACCGGGCCCTCCACGACGGTGAGGTCGCGGGCGTAGTCCGTGTTGCCGAGCGCGCGCCAGGAAACCTCGTGGAGGTCGTGGACGTCGCAGTCCTTGTCCACCACGATGATCAGCTTGGTCAGCGACATCATGTGCGCGCCCCAGATGGCGTGCATGACCTTCTGCGCGTGCTTCGGGTACTTCTTGTCGATCGAGACGATCGCGCAGTTGTGGAAGCCGCCCGACTCGGGGAGGTGGTAGTCCACGATGTCCGGGACGATGATCTTCAGCAGGGGGAGGAAGAAGCGTTCCGTCGCGCGCCCCAGCGGGCCGTCCTCGGTCGGCGGGCGGCCGACGACGATCGACTGGATCAGCGGACGCTTGCGCATCGTCACGCAGTCGATCGTCAGCGCGGGGAACGGCTCCTGCGGGGTGTAGAAGCCGGTGTGGTCGCCGAAGGGGCCCTCGGGGAGGGTCTCGCCGGGCTCCAGCCAGCCCTCGATGACCACCTCGGCGTTGGCCGGGACCTGGAGCGGGACCGTCTTACAGTCCACCATCTCGATCCGCTTGCCCGCCACGAACCCGGCGAACAGGTACTCGTCGATGTCGCCCGGCAGCGGCGCGGTCGAGGCGTACGTGACGGCCGGCGGGCAGCCGAAGGCGATCGCGACCGGCAGCCGCTCACCGCGCGCCGCGGCCACCGCGTAGTGGTTGCGGCTGTCCTTGTGGATCTGCCAGTGCATGCCGATGGTGCGCTTGTCGTGGCGCTGGAGGCGGTACAGGCCGAGGTTGCGCACGCCCGTCTCCGGGTGCTTGGTGTGCGTCAGGCCGAGGTTGAAGAAGGAGCCGCCGTCCTTGGGCCAGGTGAAGAGCGCCGGCAGCTGGTCCAGGTCCACGTCGTCTCCGGTGAGGACGACCTCCTGGACGGGCGCGGCATCGCCCTTCACCTTCTTCGGCGGCACGTGCACCATCGAGCCGAGCTTGCCGAAGGCCTCGCGGACGCCGATGAAGCCCTGCGGCAGCTCCGGCTTGAGCAGGCCGCCGATCTTCTCGCTGATCTCGGCGTACGACTTCAGCCCGAGGGCCTTCAGCAGGCGCCGGTCGGTGCCGAAGACGTTCATGGCCAGCGGCATCGCCGAGCCCTTGACGTTCTCGAAGAGCAGCGCGGGTCCGCCCGCCTTGTTCACTCTGTCGACGATCTCCCCGACCTCTAGGTACGGGTCCACTTCGGCCTTGATGCGCTTGAGGTCGCCCTCCCGCTCGAGGGCCCGGAGCAGCGAGCGGAGATCGTCGTAAGCCATGCGGGCAATTGTGGCATCCCCGCTCAGAGCCCGAACCGCGGCGGGCCCTCTACCCTGGAAGAGTCCACGGCGGGCCCGCCCGGCCCGCACCGTTCTTCTGGGGGTCGGTCCCACACCGTGCTGCGCTATCTGCCGTTCCTGCTGATCATCGCGCTGACCATCTACACCTTCATCGACTGCCTGAACACGCCGGAAGAAGAGGTCAAGCACCTTCCGAAGGTCGTCTGGGTCCTGATCATCCTGCTCTTCTCGATCGTCGGTCCGATCGTGTGGCTCTTCGCGGGCAAGAAGCGGGTACCCGGCGGCCCCGGCCGGCCGCGCCCGGGCCGCCGCACGTGGGTGGCGCCCGACGACAACCCGGAGTTCCTGAAGTCCCTGCGCGAGGAGCAGGACGAGAAGGACAAGGACAAGGAGTAGGGCCGGGTCCTACGGGGCTCCCGCGCCCGGCCGCGCCGGCGCCCGCTGCGCCGCCCGCTGCGCCGCCTGCGCGAAGGCCCGTACGGCGCCGGTGTCCTCGCCCGCGCGCCAGACCAGCCCGTACCCGACCGGCTCGGCGTCGGCCACCGGTACGTGGGTGATCCCGGGCCGGGCGTGGTAGGCCGCGGCGTGGGCCGAGGTCAGCAGGGCGCCCTGACCGGCCGCGACCAGCATCAGCGCCTCCTGCAGGTTCGTCACCTCCGGGCCGCGCCGGATCGGCCGGCCGCCCGGGGTGCGCGCCGGGGCCTGGTGTTCGCGCAGGTACGCGGGCAGGTCCCCGGCGACGCTCAGCAGCGCGACCCCCGCCAGCTCCTCCAGCGTCACGGAGTCCCGGGCGGCCAGCGGATGCCCGGCGGCCACGGCCAGCGCCCGCGCCTCGGTCAACAGCGCCGGCCCCTCCCCCAGATCGGGTTCGCGTACGGGGAACTCGGCGAAGGCCACGTCGAAGGCCCCGCCGCGCAGTTGCCCGTACGGGTCCGAGAGCGGCACCTCGCACACCTCGACGGTGATCCCGGGGTGCGTGGTGCGCAGGGCCTGCGCGGCGCGCAGGACGAGCTCGCCGGCGGGCGGGGTGGTGAAGCCGACGTGCAGCACCCCGTCGGCGGCGCGGGCCGTCGCCGCGGCCCGGTCCAGGGCGGCGGCGATCCCGCGGTGGTGGGGTTCCAGGTCGGCGCGGAGCTGGGCGCCGAGCGAGGTGAGGGCGACGCTGCGGCTGGTGCGCAGGAAGAGCGGGGCGCCGACGCGCCGTTCGAGGCGCTGCACCAGCTGGCTGACGCGGGCCCGGGAGAGCAGCATGCGCTCGGCGGTGCGGCCGAAGTGCAGTTCCTCGGCCAGGATCAGGAAGCAGTCCAGCTCATCGCGATCGGTAAGCATGGCTGAACGAACGTTGAGATCTTCGCCGTTGTTCCCGAACGGGCGGCAGGCGAGGGTGGTTGAGCCGGCAACTTCCCGCTCTTCCTTCCCTTGCTCCTCCTTCCGTTCTGCGAGGTCTCTCCATGGAAACCATCCGCGGGCGCCGACTCGGCGTCCTGCTCGTCCTGTGCGGCGCCATCTTCCTCGAAGGCATCGACGTCGCGATGCTGAACGTGGCCCTGCCGTCGATCCGCGCCGACCTCGGCCTCGAAACCGGCACGCTCCAGTGGGTGATGAGCGCCTACGTGCTCGGCTACGGCGGCTTCATGCTGCTCGGCGGCCGGGCGGCCGACCTCTTCGGACGCCGCCGGATGTTCATCGGCTGGCTGACGGTGTTCCTGCTCTTCTCCGGGCTCGGCGGATTCGCCACCGAGGGCTGGCAGCTGATCGCCGCCCGCTTCGTGACGGGGGTCGCCGCCGCCTTCATGACCCCGGCGGGCCTCTCCATCATCACCACCGGCTTCGACGAGGGCCCCCAGCGGGACAAGGCGCTGCTCGTGTACTCCGGCACGGCGGCGGCCGGGTTCTCCGTCGGGCTGGTCGCGGGCGGGCTGCTCGCCTCGGTGGGCTGGCGCTGGGTGTTCTTCGCTCCCGTGGCGCTGGCCGCGCTGATCCTGGCGGGCGCGCTGGCCTTCGTACCGAAGGAGGCCGGTTCCGAACGGGCCGCGCGCCGTGAGCGGGGCCGGATCGACGTGTGGGGCGGAGTGCTCGTCACCGCGGGCGTCGTACTGCTGGTCCTCGGCGTGGAGGAACTCGCGGCGCTGCCGGTGGTGGCGGGGCTGGCCCTGCTCGGGGCGTTCGCCCTCGTCGAGCGGCGCACTCCCGAGCCGCTGGTCCGGCTCGGCATCCTGCGCTCGCCCGGGCTGCTGCGGGCCAACGCGGCCGCGCTGCTGTTCTCGGCCGCGTTCTTCGGCTTCCAGTTCTTGGTGGTGCTCTACCTCCAGGAACTGCGCGGCTGGTCCACCCTGCAGACCAGCCTCGCGATGCTGGTGATCGGGATCGACGCGGTCCTCTCGCCGACCGTGGTGCCGAAGCTGCTGGCACGGTACGGGAACGGCCGGCTGATCTTCGGCGGCCTGCTGCTGGCGGCGCTGGCGTACGGGCTGTTCCTGCCGCTCGGCGCCGACTGGTCCTATCTGCTGATGCTGCCGAGCCTGATCCTGCTCGGCCTGGCCTTCGCCCTGGTCTACGGGCCGCTGACCATCGTCGCCACCGAGGGGGTCGCGGAGGAGGAGCAGGGCCTGGCGGGCGGTCTCCTCTACACCGCGTTCCAGTTCGGCGCGGCGCTCGGGCTGGCCGGGGTGACGGGGGTCGCCGCCGGCGCCGCCGACCCCCTGGAGGGGTTCCGGGCGGCGCTGATCGTCCCCTTCGTGGCGGTGCTGGTGGCCGCGGCCGTCAGCCTGCCGGGGCTCCGGCGGGGCTCACACCGCCCAGGGCAGGGGGCGGGTGCCCTCGGTGCCGGGTACGGAGACGAGGCCGTCGGCGCGCATGGCGACGTACACCTCGGTGTCGGCGAGGGCGTGGACGTGGCGCAGGAGGTCCGGGGGTAGCACCACGGCCTCACCTGCGGCGACCGTCTCGGTGCGGCCGCCGCAGGTGACGTCCAGGGCGCCGACGGTGACCGTCCAAACCTGCTCGCGGCTGACGGAGTGCTCGGGGCCGGTGATTCCGGCGGGGATGGCGGCGTGCCAGGTGCTCAGCTCGGCGCTGCCCCGGCTGGGGGAGGCGAAGCCGGTCATGGTCGCGTTCGGGGTGGTGATGACCTGGTCGGGGGACGGGGTGATGACGCGCACGGCGGGCCCTTCGCTTTCTCCGGCAGAGTGAGTCAAGCTGCTTTACTCACACGAGTAAAGCAGCTTGACTCACTTGTGTCACCATGTTTCCGTGACCGACCAAGACATCGCCGCACCGGACATCGAGCTGACCTTCCTCCTCGGCCTCGGCTTCCAGCTCCTTCTCGGCGAGTTCACCCGCCGCCTCGACGAAGCCGGGTACGCCGACGGCCTGCGCCCCCTGCACGGCATGGCCTTCCAGGCCCTGGGGCCCTCCGGCGCCACCGCGACGGAGCTCGCCGAGCGGCTCGGGGTGACCAAGCAGGCCGCCGGGCAGCTCGTGGACGACCTGGAGCGGCGCGGCTACCTGCGCCGCACCCCGCACCCCGAGGGAGGCCGCCGCAAGCTGGTGGTCCTGACCGAGGCGGCGACCGCCCACCTGGGGGCCGCCGGCCGGGTGCTGCACGCACTGGAGGCCGAGCTCGGCCGCGGCAGCGTCGACCTCGGCGCCCTGCGCACGGAACTGGGCCGCCTGGTCCACACCCTGAACGGGGACGGCCCCCTCCCGCCGCTGCGCCCCGCCTGGTGACGGAACGCCGGAGGGGCCGGGCCGCCTTTCGGCTGCCCGGCCCCTCCGGCGTTCCGTACGACCCGCGTCAGACGCCCGCGTACGAGTGCTTGCCGCTCAGCAGGATGTTCACGCCGTAGTAGTTCCAGATCCAGCAGGCGAACGCGAAGAGCGCGAGGTACGCGGCCTTGCGGCCCTTCCAGCCGGCCGTGGCACGGGCGTGCAGGTAGCAGGCGTACGCCACCCAGGTCACGAAGGACCAGACCTCCTTGGGGTCCCAGCCCCAGTAGCGGCCCCACGCGTCGCCGGCCCAGATCGCGCCCGCGATGATCGTGAAGGTCCACAGCGGGAAGACGGCCGCGTTGATGCGGTACGAGAACTTGTCGAGCGAGGCCGCCGACGGGAAGCGCTCCCAGACCGAGGTGGCGAACTTGCCCGGCTTGTCGCCGCGCGCGAGCTTCGCCTCGTAGGAGTCGCGGAAGAGGTACATGACCGCGCCGGCCGCGCCGATGTAGAAGACCGCGCCGCAGATGATCGCCGTGGAGACGTGGATCAGCAGCCAGTACGACTTCAGCGCGGGGACCAGCTGGTCGCTGTCGGTGTAGAGCACCGTGGTGGCGATGCCGAGGTCCAGCAGGACCGTGGTGACCAGGAACAGGCCGAGCCAGCGGACGTTCTTCTTCAGCGCGAGGAGCAGCAGGTACGCGCCGACGGCCACCGTGGAGAAGGTGATCGAGAACTCGTACATGTTGCCCCAGGGGGCCCGCTCCACCGACATCGCGCGGGCGACGACCCCGCCCGCGGCGAGGAGGAAGCCGAGGGTGGTCAGCGAGATCGCGATGCGCCCGTACAGGTCGCCCTGGACGGTGCCGCCGGCCGCGCCGGGGCCGTCCGGGACGTCACGGGTGCCGGAGGCGCTGCGCGTGACCACCTTGGGCTTGTCGAGGACGGCGGTGCCGGCCTTGCCCCGCACCTGGACGGCGGGGGCCGCGGCCGCGGCGGACGCGGGCCCGGAGCTGGTGAGCGCGGCGGCCGTACGGGCCACCTTGCTGCGGCTGCCGAAGATCCACTCGGCGATGTGGGCGAAGAAGGCGAGGGTGTAGACCGCCATGGACGCGTAGATCAGGTTGTTGCTGAGGTGAGCCAGACTCTCGTTGGCTGCGGCCGCGAGCTGCATCACGCGCGCTCCCCTTCGACTTCTTCGGCTTCTTCGGCAGGTTCGGGTTCGGGGTCGGTATCGGCGGCAGGTGGCGCGGGCGCCGCGCTCGGCGCCCGCTCGTGGAGCGCGCCGGCCAGGACCGCCAGCTCCTCCGGCACCTTGGCGGACTCGCTGCGGCCGAGGCCCGCCATCTCGACGACGGTCACGCCGTCCTCGCCGCGGACCGCACGCACCCAGACCCGGCGGCGCTGGATGAACAGGGAGCCCGCGAGTCCGGCGATGGCGGCGACGGCGCCCGCGAGGGCGAGGCCGCTGCCGGGCTGGTGGGTGATCGAGAAGGTCGCCCAGCGCTCGATGCCCTCGAACTTCACGGTGCCCTGGCCGCCGGGCAGTTCCATGGTCTCCCCGGGCAGCATCCGCTTGGCGAGCGGCTGGCCGTCCTCGGTCTTGAACTGCTGCATCTTGGAGGTGTCCAGCTGGTACACGTTCTGCGGCAGGCCCGAGTCCACCCCGAGGCTGCCGTGCCACGCGTTCAGCGCGAGCGCCGGGAAGTCCAGCTCCGGGAACTGCGAGAACATCGTGCCCTGGCCGGCGCCCGCGAAGGTCGGAACGAACATGGCGGCGAAGCCGAGCTGCGTCGTCTTCCCGTCCTTGTCCTTGTAGCCGTCGGTGACCTTGACGGCGCCGGTGGAGGTGAGGTTGCCGTCCTGCGGCAGCATCGGCACGGCGTCCTTGTAGACCACCTTGCCGGTGGAGTCGGTCACCGAGATGACCGGCGCGTAGCCGTGGCCGAGCAGGTAGACCTTGGAGCCGTCCACCTCCAGCGGCTTGTTGACCTGGATCTCGCGCTTCTCCGGCTTGCCGTGCGCCCCGTTGCTGAAGGTGACGTACGCCTTGAAGTCGCGCGGGGTGCCCTTCTGCGGTCCCGTGCGCTCGAAGGTGGCGTCGAACTTGTCCAGGGTGAAGGAGAAGGGCGGCAGGTCGTCAGGGTCGAAGAGGCCGCCGGCCTTGAAGTCGTCGTACTGGGTGAGCGTGTTCGAGAAGCCCTTGCCGCGCAGGACGAGCTTGCCGCCCTCGGACTTGAAGTACTGGCCCCAGGCGAAGGCGATCAGCATGACGATCAGCGCCACGTGGAAGATCAGGTTCCCGGCCTCGCGCAGGTAGCCCTTCTCCGCCGAGACCGATCCGGCGCCGGTCTCCGTACGGAAGCGGCGGCGGCCGAGCAGGCCGTGCGCGGTGGAGAGCACCTCGTCCGGGGAGACGTCCGTGCGCCACGTCGTGTACGCGGGCATCCGGTCCAGCCGCTTGGGCGCGGCCGGCGGCCGGCCGCTGAGCTGGCCGACGAACTGCCAGGAACGCGGCAGGATGCAGCCGATCAGCGAGATGAACAGCAGCAGGTAGATCGCGGAGAACCACACCGAGCTGTAGACGTCGAAGAGCTGGAGCTTCTCGGCCACGCCCACCCAGGAGGCGTGTTCCTTCTTCCAGGCGGCGACCTTCATCAGGTCGACCTGGTTCTGCGGGACCAGCGAGCCGGGGATGGACGCCAGCGACAGCATGAAGAGCAGGATCAGCGCCACCCGCATGGAGGTGAGCTGACGCCAGAACCAGCGGGCCCAGCCGAGCACCCCGATGCCCACGGGGCCGCCGGGGGCGTCCTCCAGGGGGGCGGTGGACAGCTGCGCGCCGGCGGCCGCCTCGGCCGTGGCTTCGGCTTCGGCGGAAGCGGAATCCTCGGACTCCGGGGCATCGTGCGGCGCCTCGGTGGACGCCTTGTCGGTCGTACTCATGTCCGTGTAGTCCTCAGATCCCCACCGTGAAGCCGCTGGTCCAGCCCTGCATGTCGCTGACGATGCTGCTCCAGATTCCTGTGACGAGCAGCAGACCGGTCAGGATCAGCATGCCGCCGCCGATCCTCATCACCCACGCATAGTGCTTCTTCACCCAGCCGAAGGCGCCGAGCGCCTTGCGGAAGGCGAGGGCGGTGGCGATGAACGGCAGCCCCAGCCCCAGACAGAAGACCACGGTCAGCAGCGCGCCGCGGCCGGCGGTGGCCTGCTCGATGGAGAGGGTGCCGACGGCGGCGAGGGTCGGGCCCATGCAGGGGGTCCAGCCGAGGCCGAAGAGCACGCCGAGCAGGGGTGCGCCGAGCAGTCCGACGGTCGGCTTCTTGTGGAAGCGGAACTCGCGCATCGTCAGACCGGGGATGGCGCCCATGAAGAACAGGCCGAGCAGGATCACCAGGCCGCCCAGGACCCGGGAGATGACTTCCTTGTTCGCGTCGAGGGTCTGCCCGAAGTAGCCGAACAGCGCGCCGGTCGAGACGAACACGGCCGTGAAGCCGAGGACGAACAGGCTCGCGCCGCCCAGCATCCGGCCGCGGCGGGCCTCGGCGAGGTCGGCGCCGCCGATGCCGGTCACGTAGGAGAGGTAGCCGGGGACCAGCGGCAGCACGCAGGGCGAGAAGAAGGAGATCAGCCCGGCGAGCAGGGCGATCGGCAGGGCCAGCAGCAGGGCGCCGTTGAGGACGGTCGTGTTCACGCCGGTCGCTTCGGCGGCGAGCACGGACCCTGAGAGCGCGGAGAGCTCGGTGACCACTGGGTCACTTCTCCGCGAGCAGCGGGTCGATCATCGAGCGCAGTTTCGCCTCGCTGAGCGCGGCCAGGGTGCGGGAGGCGATCTTGCCGTCCTTGTCGAGGACGAGCGTGGAGGGGATGGCGTTCGGGTTGAGCGTGCCCTTGGGGAACCGGAGCATCAGCTTGCCGTCCGGGTCGAAGAGGCTCGGGTAGGTGATCCCGTAGGTCTCTTCGAAGGAGAGGGCGTTCTGCTTGGTGTTGTCGCGGGTGTTGATGCCGACGAAGGCGACGGGCTGGCCGGCCGCCTCCAGTTCCTTGGCGACCTTCGCGAAGGACGGGGCCTCGGCCCGGCACGGCGGGCACCAGGAGCCCCAGACGTTGAGGACGACGACCTTGCCCTTGAGGGTGGTGGTGTCCAGGGTCTTGCCGTCCACCGTTTCCCCGTCGAGCTTGGGGGCGTCGGTGCGGTCGGCCTTGGCGACGGTGGAAATGCCGCTGGAGCCCGTCACGTAGTTGCCCCCGGCGGAACCGGAGGTCTTGCCGCCGTCGTCCCCGCACGCCGTGAGGGTGAGGGCGCCGGTGAGGGTCACCACGGTCAGCAGGGTGGCGCGGCCGCTGATCGAGCGGCTCCGAGGGGCGCGGCTAAAGCTCATGTGAAAAGTTTCGCATGAGCGCTTTGCGGATCTTCCGCGCCCCCCGGGGGGTGTGCTAAGCCGCTGGTCAGGCGCTGGCGAGATACGTGCCCCAGCCACCGGTCGGTGCCTGGCCGGGTCCGAGCGTGCGCAGTTTGGCCAGAACCTTGGGGTCCTGGACGTCCAGCCAGTCGGCGAACTGCCGGAAGGATACGAGGCGTACGTCCTTTTTGTCCGCCATGCCCTTGAGGGATTCCTCGACGGCGTCCATGTAGATGCCGCCGTTCCACTCCTCGAAGTGGTTGCCGATGAACAGGGGCGCGCGGTTGCTCTCGTAGGCCCGCTTGAAGCCGCCGAGGTAGGCGGCGGTGGCCTGGGTGCGCCAGGCCGGGTAGTTGGAGGGGACGCCCTTGGTGGTGTTCTTGGACTGGTTCGCGAGGATGTTGTAGTCCATCGACAGCACCTCGAAGGAGTGCCCGGGGAACGGCAGCGACTGCAGCGGCAGGTCCCACAGGCCTCCGCGCTTTTCCGGCCACTGCTGGAGGCCGCCGGGCGAGCTGGAGTCGTAGCGCCAGCCCAGCTTCCGCGCGGTGGGCAGCAGGTTGTCCCGGCCGAGCAGGCAGGGGGTGCGGGCGCCGGTCAGCTCCTTGCGGTAGTCGAAGGGCAGTGGTTCGAGGTCCGTCCAGCCGGTGTTGGTGCGCCAGTTGGTGACGAAGGACACGGCCTGGTCGATCTCGCTCTGCCAGTCCTCCGGAGTCCACTTGCCGACCGAGCCGGAGCCGCCGCAGAAGTGCCCGTTGAAGTGGGTGCCTATCTCGTGGCCGTCGAGCCAGGCCTCGCGCACGTACTTGAGGGTGTTGCGGACGTTCTCGTCCTTGAGGTAGCCGATGTCGGAGGCGCCGACGGGGTTGTTCGGGGGCCGGTAGAGGTGCTTCTTCGACTCGGGCAGGAGGTAGATGCCGGAGAGGAAGAAGGTCATCGCCGCGCCGTGGTCCTTGGCGAGCTTGAGGAACCGGGGGAAGAGGCCGTTGCCGATCTCGCCCGCGCCGTCCCAGCTGAACACCACGAACTGGGGCGGGGTCTCGCCCGGCTGGAGGGGTACGGGGGCGGCCGGCTGGTGCGGCTGCGGCCCGGTGTCGGCGGTGGATCCGTCGCCGATGGGCTTGACCACCGGGCCGGACGGCAGGGCGGGTCCGGTCGGGTTGGCCGGGCCCGGGTTGCCCGTTTCGGACGGGCCGCCGACGCTGCAGCCGGCGATGCCGGCCGCCGCGGCGGCTCCAAGTCCGAGTCCGAGTACTCCCCTTCGGCTGAAGCCGCGCATATCGCTCATGTAATTCATACAAACGGACATTTCGACGATGTCTAGGGGCGACACGACCGCGTCCGGCAACTTGTATGAAATTAGGCAGAGTCTTGACCAAACGGGCACGGCCCGAGGGCTTGCGCCTCGAACCGGGATGCGCCCCGGGACTCACGACTCCGGGCCCGGCCCCCAGGGGGGACGGGCCCGGCCATCGGTACCGCGCGGCCGGGGCTTAGGCCCCGAACGCCTTGGACTTGCCCTTCACCGGCTTCGCCCCCGCGAGGAGGTGCGCCGGGACCAGGTCCCGGGCCGGCTCGCTGTAGCCCACCGACACCAGCCGGTCGCCCTGGTACGTGAACGAGGTCAGCGAGGCCAGCGTGCACTGGCGGCGGCGCGGGTCGTGCCACAGCCGCCGCTTCTCCGCGAAGCTCCGTACGATCCAGATCGGCAGCTGGTGGCTGACCGCCACCGCCTCGTGGCCGCGGGCCGCGTCACGGGCGGTCTCGATCGCGCTCATCATCCGCACGACCTGCTCGACGTACGGCTCGCCCCAGGACGGCTTGAACGGGTTCGTCAGGTGCTTCCAGTTGTCGGGCCTGCGCAGCGCGCCGTCGCCGACCCCGAAGGTCTTGCCCTCGAAGACGTTGCCCGCCTCGATCAGCCGGCCGTCGGTCGCCAGCTCCAGCCCGTGCGACTTCGCGATCGGCGCCGCCGTCTCCTGGGCCCGCTCCAGCGGGGAGGCCACGACGTACGTCACGTCGCGGTTCTCCAGGTGCTCCGCGACCCGGTCCGCCATCTTGCGGCCCAGCTCGGAGAGGTGGTAACCGCCGCGGCGGCCGTAGAGGACCCCGTCCGGGTTGTGCACCTCGCCGTGGCGGACCACGTGGACGACGGTGATCTCGTTGCCCTCGGCAGGAGCCCCCGCGCTCGCTCCGGCACTCGCTCCGGCGCTCATGCGGTGGCCTCCGCGGCGGCCCGGGCGGCGGCCGGCAGCGCGGCCGCGATGCGCTCGATCGCCTTGTCGTCGTGGGCGGTGGACACGAACCACGACTCGAACGCCGACGGCGGCAGGTAGACGCCCTGCGCCAGCATCGAGTGGAAGAAGCCGTTGAAGCGGAAGGCTTCCTGCTTCTTCGCGTCGTCGTAGTTGCGGACCTCGTCCGCGGTGAAGAACACCGAGAACATGTTGGAGGCGGTCTGCAGCCGGTGCGCGACGCCCTCCTTGGTGAGCGCCTCGGTCACCAGCCCCTGGATCTGGAGCGACACCGCGTCGACCTTCTCGTACGCCGCCTCGTCCAGCAGCCGCAGCTGCGCGAGACCCGCGGCCGTCGCGATCGGGTTACCGGACAGCGTGCCCGCCTGGTAGACGGGACCCGCGGGCGCCAGGTGGCCCATGACGTCCGCACGGCCGCCGAACGCCGCCGCCGGGAAGCCGCCGCCCATGACCTTGCCGAAGGTCATCAGGTCGGGCTTGACCCCGTCCACGCCGTACCAGCCGGCGCGCGAGGTACGGAAACCGGTCATGACCTCGTCGGAGATGTACAGGGCGCCGTTCGCCCGGCACAGGTCGGCGAGCCCCTGGTTGAAGCCCTCCCCCGGAGTCACGACGCCCATGTTGCCGGGCGCCGCCTCGGTGATCACACAGGCGATCTCGCCGGGGTGCGCGGCGAAGGCCGCCCGGACCGATTCCAGATCGTTGTACGGGAGCACGATCGTGTCCCCGGCCTGCGCGCCCGTCACCCCCGGGGTGTCCGGCAGCGCGAAGGTCGCGAGCCCGGAGCCGGCGGCGGCCAGCAGCGAGTCCACGTGCCCGTGGTAACAGCCGGCGAACTTCACGATCTTGGCTCGGCCGGTGAACCCGCGGGCGAGACGGATCGCCGACATGGTCGCCTCGGTCCCGGAGGACACCAGACGCACCTGCTCAACGGGCTCGATCCGCGCGACGATCTCCTCGGCGAGCGCGACCTCGCCCTCACCGGGAGTACCGAAGGAGGTGCCGCGGACGACGGCGGCCTGGATGGCCTCCACCACGGCCGGGTGGGCATGGCCGAGGATCATCGGCCCCCACGAGCAGACCAGGTCGACGTACTCGCGCCCGTCGGCATCGGTCAGGTACGGACCGGTACCGGACACCATGAACCTGGGCGTTCCGCCCACGGCGCGGAAGGCGCGCACGGGAGAGTTCACGCCGCCAGGCGTCACGAGGGACGCGCGGTCAAAGAGAGTCTGCGAGACTTTGGCTTCATACGGGTACGGGTAGCTCACACCAGCCATGGTCTCATCAGGCCGCGACTGACTTGCGGACGGGCGTTTCACCGCGCCGCCCCGGGGGAGGTCACTGCCATGATGATCAGGCTGCGTGGCGGGGGTCACGGGGCCGGGGCAGGCAAGACACGTCGGGTGGAGATATGCAACGCGGTGGTGGACCGGGCGAGGGCACGGACGGCCTGGACCCGCAGCGCGCCCGCGAACGGCGCCGCGGCAAGCACCGCCGTCGTGCCACGGACGCGGCAGAACACGTACCGGGCCCCACGCAGGACCCCGACGGCCTCCCCAGGGGCCGCGGCATGGGCGTGACGTATAAATACTTCGGCGCCCCCGACGGGGCCACGGCCGCGCGCGTCCCCGTGACGATGCGCCCCGAGGAGCTCGGCGGCGACGAGCTCGGCATGGGCGGCATGTTCTCCAAGATCAAGCCAGAAACGGTCGCCGCGATGGTCCTGACCGGCATCGAGGGCATACCCCTGCACAAGGTGCCCCCGCTGGAACTGGTCGTCCTCCACCCCGACTACGCGGTCGTCAAACTCCCCATGACCGTCGTCGACCCGCTGCGCGGCATCGGCGAGGAATCGGTCGGCGCCGCCGCCTTCATCTGGTCCACGGTCCCCGACCGCGGCGGCCCCCGCGACGCCTTCAACGTCTACCAGCTCCTCCACGAGTGGCAGGACTTCAGCCACCGCCTCCACGAGGCGGGCCACCAGCCTTACTGCCTGGTCTGGCCTTAGGGGCCGCCCGGGGCTCACGGGCCCCGGTCGAGGTGCGCGGGCCCTGGAGCCGGTCGGTCAGGACACCGTCAGGATGATGCGGCCTCGGGAGCCGCCTTCCGACAGGCGGGCGTAGGCCTTCGGCGCCTCGGCCAGGGGGAACGACTCCGCCGTCCGCAGCGTGAGCTCCCCCGCGTCGACCAGCTTCACCAGCTGCGCCAGGTGCGCGCCGTCCGCCGCGACCTCCTGTTCCACCACGCGGACGCCCCGCTCCGCCGCCGGGGCCGCGCCGGGGATCAGGCCGATGTAGGCGCCGCCGTCCCGGACGAAGGCCAGGGCCGGTGCGCCGAGGACCGCCGTGTCCACGACCCCGTCCACCGCGGCGGCCGGAGCCGAGCCGCGCGGGACGAAGTGGGCCGCGCCCAGGGAGCGTACGAGGGCCTCGTCATCGGGTCCCGCCAGGGCCGTCACCACGTAGCCGGCCCGCGCCGCCAGCTGGACCGCGAGTCCGCCGACCGCTCCCGCCGCGCCGGTGACCAGGACCGAAGCCCCCGGGGCCAGGTCCAGCAGGTCCACCGCGCGGGCCGCGGTCAGGCCGCTCAGCGGCAGCGCCGCCGCCGCGACCCGGTCGACCGTGACGGGGGCCGGAGCGAGCGCCGACGCATCGAGCACCGCGTACTGCGCGTGCGTACCGAGCGGCTTGACCGTCCCGTAGTGCAGGCCGACCACCCGGTCGGACACCGCCCAGCCGTCCGTGTCCGCGCCGAGCTCGTCGATCTCGCCCACCAGGTCCCAGCCGAAGCCGAGCCGCTGCCCCTCGCCGCCGAAGACCCCGGCCAGTACCGCACCGTCGACCGGGTTCAGGCCGGCCGCCCGGACCCGTACGCGGACCTGCCCGGCGCCCGGCTGCGGGATCGCCACCCGTACGACCTCGATCCGGTCGGGGCCGCCGAAGCCCTCGGCCACTGCCGCCGACATCGTCGCCGGGCCGGTGGTGGTGGTGCTGGTGCTGGTGCTGGTCATCGCCATCGCCTCTTCCGCAGGTTCGCTCACTCGTTCGTTCTTTCCGGTGTTCCCGGTGAGAACTAACCTAGGGAGAGTTACTCTCGAATCGTAAGTACGTACTTCGGAGTGCGTACCCGACCCGGAAGTGGGGCACCCATGGCCACCCGTACCGCCGAGGCCCGCCGCGAAGAGGCCCGCGAGGCCTACGACGCCTTCCTCAAGGAGTGCCCCACCAGCCAGCTCCTGGCCCGCATCAGCGACAAGTGGGTCGGCCTCATCGTCAGCGCACTCACCCAGGCCGAGGACCGGACCATGCGCTACAGCGAGCTCGGCCGCAGGATCCCCGGCGTCAGCCAGAAGATGCTGACCCAGACCCTGCGCTCCCTGGAGCGCGACGGCCTCGTCGCCCGCACCGTCACACCCACCATCCCCGTCCGCGTCGACTACCGGCTCACCGACCTCGGCGGCAACCTCGGCTGCCTGCTCAGCTCGGTGAAGGAGTGGGCCGAGAACCACTTCGACGAGGTCAACGCCCACCGCCGGCTCCACGACGCCGCGACCGCGGCGACTGCGGACGCGTAGGGCCCCGCCCCTCGGCGCCGATCACCGGCGCCGGCCCCGGCCTCGCCCCCGGCCGTACGGGGACCCGCGCGCGCGGCCGCGTAAATCCGCGGCCGACCACCACCCCGCGATGGCATGCTGGCCCGGTGAACGGACCCGGCATTCAGCTCACCCTCGCCCCCGAACTGCACGTGTTCGCCGCGCCCGCGCGCCGCGGCACCCGCGTACCGACCACCACCGACGGCGCCTCCAGCCTCGGCCACGTCGTCGAATCGGCCGGCGTCCCCCTCACCGAAGTCGGCAGGATCCTCGTCGACGGCGCCGAGACGCCCCTCGCCCACGTGCCCCGAGCCGGCGAGTCCGTGGAGGTCTTCGGCGTCGACCGCCCCCAGCACCTCCCCGGCGTCCCCGGGGACACCCCGCTGCGCTTCCTCCTCGACGTCCACCTCGGCACCCTCGCCCGCCGCCTGCGGCTGCTGGGCGTCGACGCCGCGTACGAGAACGAGGACATCGGCGACCCGGCCCTGGCCACCCGCTCGGCCGCCGAGCAGCGCGTCCTGCTCTCCCGCGACCGCGGACTGCTGCGCCGCCGCGAGCTGTTCGCCGGCGCGTACGTCTACAGCGACAACCCCGACGAGCAAGTCCGCGACATCCTGGGCCGGTTCGCCCCGGCCCTCGCACCCTGGACCCGCTGCACCGCGTGCAACGGCACCCTGCGCGAGGCCGACAAGGACAGCGTCGGCGACCGGCTGGAGGGCGGCACGCAGCGCTCGTACGAGGTCTTCGCCGAGTGCGCCGCCTGCGAGCGCGTCTACTGGCGCGGCGCCCACCACGCCCGGCTGGAGCGGATCGTCGACGAGGCCGTGGCCGAGTTCGGCGAAGTCGGCACCCCGTAGCAGCGCATGCGTACGGGGCCGCACGCATGCGGCCCCGACTGCCCCTCCAACCCCGAAGGCCCCTCCGGCCCCGACAGGTCAGAACGCGTACGTGTCCCCCGTGTCCAGCGCCAGCACCACGTGCTCGTTGTTGGTCCGGTTCCGGTCGGTCGCGCCGCCGTTCCACCACGTGTCGACCCGCACCACCACCTCCGCGGCCGGCTCCTTCAGCCGCAGCGCCAGGCCGATGTGCCGCCCCCGACCGTGCAGCGGCAGTTCCCCGGTCTCGCACACCACCTCGCGCAGCCCGGCCCGCGCGCAGCCCTCCGCCAGCTCCTGCCGGTCCGCGAGTTCGGCCGACAGGCGCAGCCGTACGGTCGCGTTCGCCAGCGCGGACGGCCCCTCGTTCTCCGGGACCAGCAGGATCCGCAGCCGGCCCGCGGTCAGGGCGACCCGCCCGTGATAGGCCACATCGGCCTCGGCCTCGGGCCCGAACGCAGCCCCGTCCCCGGCCCCGGCGCGGGCGTTCCCCACACCGCTCCCCAGCCCGCCGAGCAGCACCAGCAGCCCGGCCATCACCACACTCCGTACGGCACCTCGGCGCACCGCGACCACCTCCACGCGCGGACGCTAGCCCTCCCACCCATCCGATGGTCGGACCATCACACGAACGAGGGCGAGCCCTCCTCCCCCACTCGCGCATTCGCCCCGCATAGGGTTCCGGCCATGCTCATCGCCCGTTCCGCCGCCCTCTTCGCCCTCGCCGCCCTCCTGGAGATCGGCGGCGCCTGGCTCGTCTGGCAAGGCGTCCGCGAGCACAAGGGCTGGGCCTGGATCGGCGCCGGAGTCATCGCGCTCGGCCTCTACGGCTTCGCCGCCACCCTCCAGCCCACGGGCGACTTCGCCCGCGTCCTCGCCGCCTACGGCGGGGTCTTCGTCGCCGGATCCCTCCTCTGGGGCGTGCTCGCCGACGGCTACCGGCCCGACCGCTGGGACATCGCGGGCGCCCTGATCTGCCTCGCCGGCACGGCGGTGATCATGTACGCCCCGCGCGGCCGGTGACCTGCGCCGCGACCCGCCTATGCTGGCGAGTACTCACCCGTACGAACGCACGAGGAGCCAGCATGAGCACGGCCACCCGAACCGCCGTAGTCACCGGCGCGAGCAGCGGCATCGGCGCGGCCACCGCCCGGCAGCTCGCCGCGGCCGGCTACCACGTCGTCCTCACCGCCCGCCGCAAGGACCGCATCGAGGCCCTCGCCGCCGAGATCACGGCCGCCGGCCACGAGGCGACCGCCCACGCCCTCGACGTCACCGACCGCGCCGCCGTCGACGCCCTCGCCGCCTCCCTCGACCGCTGCGACGTGCTCGTCAACAACGCCGGCGGTGCCATCGGCGCCGACCCCGTCGCCACCGGCGACCCCGCCGACTGGCGCACGATGTACGAGGTCAACGTCATCGGCACGCTCAACGTGACCCAGGCCCTGCTCCCGGCCCTGACCGCCTCCGGCGACGGCACAGTGGTCGTCCTCTCCTCCACCGCCGGCCACGCCACGTACGAGGGCGGCGCCGGCTACGTGGCCGCCAAGAACGGCGCCCGCGTCCTCGCCGAGACCCTCCGCCTGGAGATCGTCGGCCAGCCCGTCCGCGTCATCGAGATCGCCCCGGGCCTGGTCAAGACCGAGGAGTTCGCGAAGACCCGGTTCCGCGGCGACGCGGAGCGGGCGGAGAAGGTGTACGCCGGCGTGGCCGAGCCCCTCTCCGCCGACGACGTGGCCGACACCATCACCTGGGCGGTGACCCGTCCCAGCCACGTCAACATCGACCTCCTGGTGGTCCGCCCCCGCGCCCAGGCCTCGAACACCAAGCTCCACCGCGAGCTGTAACCCGTACGCGCCTACGGCACCAGCCCGGCGCTCTTCAGGTGCGGCATCAAGGCCGCCGGCTTCAGCCCGGCGGCCTTCGCCGCGTCCAGGGCCCGCTTCAGGTCCGCGCCGAGCGTCGGCGTGAAGTGCAGCAGCACGATGTCACCGGCGTTCAGCTGCGGCGTGGCCGGCGTCTCGCTCCACGTGGTGAAGTCGTGCGTCCACGTGATCAGCGCCTTGACCCCGCACGCCTTCGCGGCCAGCCGCACATCGTCGTTGACGGCCCCGTACGGCGGCCGCAGCAACTTCGGCTCCCGCCCGAACGCCGCGGCGACCTGCTCCCCGGCCCCGCACACCTCGGCGTCCTTGCCGGCGGCGTCGAGAGCGGTCAAATCGGGATGATTGACGGTGTGGTTCTCCACGTTCACCGCACGCCCCTGCGCGACCAGCCCGGTGAAGTACTGGGCGTCGTACGAGAACGCCCCCGGCAGCAGGAACAGCGAAGCGGGCACCCGCTGATCCACGAGCGCCTGTGCGACGGCGGGATCGTGCGCCCACCCGTCATCGATGGTGATGAACACGACCTTCTCGCCGGTCGGCACGTGCGACACGACGGGCGGCAGCCCGACGGCCCGCGACCCCGCGGCAGCGGCCGGAGCGGCCGGAGCAGCAGCCCCGGACCCGACGGCATCGGCCGCCTGAGCGGCACCAACGGTGAGCGACAACGACGCGAGCGCGGCAAGCACCGCACGGGATCTCCACATGCGGCACACCTTGGTCTAGACCAACTCCCGCCGTCAATCCCCTAGTAGGGAGTTCCTTTCGCGGAAAGCAGCTCCGCACCACGGGAGTTGACGGTCACCACATCGGCCGGCCCCTGCGCCGGAACCTCGATCACAGCCGTCACCGACCAGCGCCGGTCCGCGACCGTCCAGTGCCGGGAACCGCCCAGCATCCGCTCGACGTCGCTGCCCTTCTTGAACGCGAACCACCTCGTCCCCGGCTTGTTCTCCGAGTGCTCGGTCATCACGTACGTACAGGTCACCAGCGAAGCGCCGCCCGCCAGCCGCACCACCGGCAGGTCCCCGCCCGTGGGTGCGTAGGCCAAGCTGTTCCGCACCAGCCCGTCGACGAGCTCGTCCCTCGCGTTGTACGCGTCGACCACCCCACCCGTGAGGGGCCCCTGCACGAAGTGCTCGCTCGCACGCTCGCCGTTGGGGGCGGTGAAGCTCAAGTAGTCCCCGTACCGCCCGCACGCCTTGCGGTCCTCGGCGGCCCGCGACGAGAACACTGCGCCCGCGACCACCTCCGTAGCCGGGGCCTCGATCCCCTTCTCCCGCATAAGGAGGTTCTTGCCCTCCAGATACCGGGCCGGGGACGCCCCCGCCTTGACCGGCCCCCCGTACACCCAGGAGGTGGCGGCCGCCTTCCACGCACCCCCGGGCCCGTCCTGCACGAAGTGGTGCACCGCCGTCGCACGATCCTCGACATACGCATCGACCTTGCTGAACACGACGAACGAACGCGGATACCCCGGCTGCTCACGCTCCGTCGGGATCACGAAGACGGGCCGGGCGAAATCGGTGTCCCCGTCCCTGACGATCGAGTGCAGGTTCTTGCGCGCGTGCCGCGCCTTGCTCTCCTCCAGCAGCGCACCGGTCTGGATCTTGGAGATCGCCGCGAAGTCGGCCTTCCCCTCGGCCACCGAGTTCGCCCACCCGAAGTGGTTGAACACCTTCTCGGCATCGGCGACGGAAATCACGCGCGACAGCACCACGGGCGCGGCCGAAACGGACGCCGGCGCAGCCTTCGCCCCGCCCTCCCCCTTCGCACCCGAGCACCCGGAAACCCCCGCCACCACCACAACGGCGACCCCGAGCCCCCACCACCGACCAGCAACGCCACGTACCACGACAGATCCCCCCACGGGACTGGACAACCGGAACACCGCAGATCACATCACACCCGCAAACACCCGCCCCCGACTCCCCACCCGAAAGGGAATGTGACACCCCACCATGCGTTCGAGTGAAGCCACCCCAAAGCCCCGATAGCACCCCGAACCCCTACCTAAGTTCGGTGACAACACAAACGGCCCCCGCCCGGGATGGCAGTCCCGACCGAGGGCCTCACCGACAAGGAAGAGTGACTTCCCCATGGCTGACCAGGACCCTAGCGCCCCCGTGCGCTTCATGGACCTCGAAGACCCTCGCTACGCCTACATGTTCGGCTTCCTGCAGGCCGACGGGCACCTCGCGCAAGGCAGAGGGCAGAAGGGGCGACTCACCACCGAGATCAACGTTCGCGACATCCACATCCTCCGCGAGTTCCAGAAGCTCACGCCCTACTACAGCTCCATCACCGAGCGCGTCCGGAGCACGAACTTCGCCGAAAGGCATCACTCCGCGACCTGGTCCGTCAGCTCGCTCGAAGCCCGGACCATCGTCAACGAACTCGGCATCCCCTACGGCAAGAAGTCGCAGACCATCAAGCCACCACGCACGGACTTCTCACGTCCCGACTACCTCCGCGGAGTCATCGATGCCGACGGGTCCCTCGGCTGGACTGCCCAGGGATGGCCCTTCCTCTCCCTGGTCTCGGCCAGCACAGAAATCGCCGCCTACCTGTGCAAGTACGGCAAGGACCTCACAGGAACAGAGCGCACGACCTCACGCAATACGCGAGACGCCGTCTACAACGTCTGCTACTACAAGGAGACGGCGCAGCAGCTTGCCGCGCACCTCTACTACGACGGCTGCCTCGCCCTCGACCACAAGAAGGCCAAGGCGAACGCGATCCAAGGCTGGGTCCGTCCCGCGGACATGAAGATCGCCCCGCCGCGACGCCGCTGGACAGTGCAGGACGACCAGGAACTGGTCCGCCTCAACGACCCAGCCGCAGCAGCGGTCGCCTTGGACCGGACCGAACAGAGCTGTGCGATGCGTCTCTGGCGGTTCCGCACCGGACGCGTCCCCACCCCACCGCAGTAGACGAGGGCACCGCGAGAGGGGCACCGCATGTGCGGTGCCCCTCTCGGCTTCACCCCTTGATGCAGACGACCTGCCGGAGCTTGGCGACGACCTCCACGAGGTCCCGCTGCTGCTCCATGACCTGCTCGATCGGCTTGTACGCCGCCGGGATCTCGTCCACGACGCCCGAGTCCTTACGGCACTCCACGCCCTTGGTCTGGTCCGCCAGATCCTGCGCCGTGTACCGCTTCTTCGCCGCCGTCCGGCTCATCCGCCGTCCCGCGCCGTGCGAGGCCGAATTGAACGCGGCCTTGTTGCCGAGGCCCTTCACGATGTAGGTACCGGTGGCCATCGAACCCGGGATGATCCCGTACTCGCCGCTGCCCGCGCGGATCGCGCCCTTACGGGTGACCAGCAGGTCGACGCCGTCGTACCGCTCTTCCGCCACGTAGTTGTGGTGGCAGCTGATCTCCTGCTCGAAGGAGACCTTCGCCTTGCGGAACTGCTTGCGCAGGACCTCCTTGAACAGACTCATCATCACGGCACGGTTGTACTTGGCGTACTCCTGCGCCCAGTAGAGATCGTGGCGGTAAGCAGCCATCTCCGGAGTCGCAGCGAGGAACACGGCCAGGTCCCGGTCGACCAGCCCCTGGTTATGGGAAAGCCCCCGCGCGATGCCGATGTGATGCTCAGCCAATTGGTTGCCGATGCCTCGGGATCCGGAATGCAGGGTCAGCCACACTGCGCCCTGATTGTCCAAATTGAGCTCAATATAGTGATTTCCGAGGCCGAGACTCCCCATTTGCCGCAAAGCCCGCTCCCGCCGGAACTTCACCGCATCCGCGACATAGTCGAACCGCTCCCACAGATCCCCGAACCCCCGCTCCGAGAACCCGTACAGCCGCCCCGGATCCACCGCCTCCCGGTGCATCCCCGCCCCCACCGGGATCGCCTTCTCGATCTGCGAGCGCAGCCCCGACAGGTCCCCCGGGAGGTCGTTCGCGGTCAGCGACGTCTTGACCGCCGACATGCCGCAGCCGATGTCCACGCCCACCGCCGCCGGGCAGACCGCGCCCTTCATGGCGATGACCGAGCCGACCGTCGCGCCCTTGCCGTAGTGCACGTCCGGCATGACGGCGAGGCCCTTGATCCAGGGAAGGCCGGCGGTGTTCTGGAGCTGGCGCATCGCGCTGTCCTCGACCGACGCCGGGTCGGTCCACATCCGGATGGGAACCTGCGCCCCGGGAACTTCTACGTACGACATTTCACCCTCAACACCCCGTCAACACCACAAAAGTCTGATAACGCAAAAGCCTCGCTCATGGCCCTAAATACGACAGAGGACCGGCGCCGGCACCAGCGTGTGCGATAGACATTGTGTCCAGCCGCGCCCCAGCCGCGGCAACGCATTTTCCCGAAGGGAGCCGGTGGAGCGTGCAGCGCAAGACGGTACGAGTACGTGGAGTCCTGCCAGCCATCGCGATGCTCACCGCCCTCGCGGCCGGGCTCACCGCCTGCACCGACGGCGACGGCGGGATCGGAACCAAGAGCGACTCGAAGCCCGGTACGAACTCCGGCACGCTCGCCCAGCCCGGCAAGTACCGCATCCTGCCCATGCCCTGCAAGGCCGCCGACGAGAAGAAGGTCAAGGCGATGCTCCCGGCCGCCGAGGGCCTCGCCCCCGAGGCCCTCGAAGCGCTCTACGCCGGGGTCGCGGACGCCTCGTACGACGCCGACCGGCGCGTCGGCTGCCGCTGGACCGCGCAGACGCCGACCGAGACCCGGCTGCTGTCGGTGGGCTTCGAGCGCGTGGTCTCGTACGACCGGGCCACCACCAGCGACGACGACAAGGCGCGGCAGGTCTACGGCAGCCAGCTCACCGCCGCCAACCTGCCGCCCACCCCGGGGCCGTCCGCGAGCCCGACCCCGACCCCGTCCGGGTCCGGGGCACCGGCATCCGGGGCCCCCGGCGCGACGCCGAGCCCCGCACCTACTCCGAGCACGGGGGCGAGCACGGGCACGGGCACCAGCCCGGCCACGAGCACCAGCCCCGGCGCGTCCACCAGCCCCTCCGCCCCGCCCGAGCTCGGCTCCCGCGTCCTCGAAGGGCTCGGCGACGAGGCCTTCCTCGACGACAAGCTCGCCGCCGCCGGGGCCACCGCCGCCCAGGCGCGCACGGTCCGCATTGTGTTCCGTACCTCGAATGTCATCGTCACCGTCGAGTACAGCGTCCAGCCCGCGCTGCCCGGCACGGTCCCGCCCAGCGGTGAAACCCAGGACAGGGCAAGGCAGTTGGCGCAGGCCCTCGTGGAGCGGTTCAACGACTAGCCGGTCCCGTCCCAGGGGGGCGTACGGGACCGCCGTGACGGCGCGCACAGCAGCCGGGCGCCGGGTCGGGCTACGGTTGCTCGGGTCCCGCGCCCGCAAGAGGGACCGAACGAGCCCGCACGAAGACCCACAACGTCTGAAGGAATCATGCACCGATCAGCCTCGCGCCTCACCCGCGTCCTCGCCTGCGCAGCCGTCCCGGTGATCCTCACGGTCGCCGGCTGCTCGTCCGACTCGGGCGAGAAGTCGGGTGCCGACAGCGGCAAGAAGTCCGGCGCGTCCTCGTCCGCCAAGCCGAGCGCCAAGCCCTCCAAGGAGGCGCTGGAGAAGGCCGTGTACGCCACGCTGCCGGAGCCGTGCAAGGCGGTCGCCGCGAAGACCATCGAGACGATCGTCCCGAAGGCGAAGGACGCGAACGGCACCGCCGCCAAGTCCAACGACCTCACCAGCCGTGCCACCTGCACCTGGAACGGTCTGGACGAGGCCGGCCTGAAGGGCTCGCAGTACCGCTGGCTCTCGATCTCCCTGGTCCGCTACGACTCCCTCGCCTCGGTCGGCACCGGCAGCAAGCGCGCCGAGGACGAGTACGCCAAGCAGGTCGAGAAGGCGAAGGCCGTCGAGGGCGCGGAGAACGTGAAGCCGGAGGAGGCGGGCGGCATCGGCGACCAGGCCGCCACCGTCACCTTCACCACCAAGAAGGACGGCGACTTCTTCAACACCTCGGTCATCGCCCGCACGCACAACGTGGTCATCACCCTCGACTACAACGGCACGGCCTACGAGGGAGCGACCGCTCCCGACCAGGCCAAGCTGCTCCAGGACGCCATCGCGGCGACGAAGGAGACCGTGGCCTCGGTCGCGGCCGCCAACGAGGCGAAGCAGCCCGAGCAGTCGGGTCAGCCGGAGCAGTCGCCCTCGCCTTCGAACTCCTAGGACGTCTTGCCTTCGAACGCCTAGGACACCCCGCCTTCGAACTCCCAGGACCCACCGCGCCGTCGGCGGACCGGTGCCCGGAAGCCCCGGGTCCGGACCGCCGACGTCCCCTGGCCCGTACGCGCGTACGCTGTGCCCTGCCGTAGCTCGACAAGGGGAGGGGATCGCGGGTGGCCGCGATGCAGCTGACTCGTACGCACCGGATATTGATCGGTGTGGTGGTCGCCGGAGCCGTCGTCATCGCGGGGATCGGTTTCGCCGGTTCTTACTCCGCCGTGCGCGCCCTGGCCTTGCAGAAGGGCTTCGGTTCCTTCTCGCTGGTCTTCCCGATCGGCATCGACATGGGCATCTGCGTCCTGCTCGCGCTGGACCTGCTCCTGACGTGGATCCGGATCCCGTTCCCGCTGCTGCGCCAGACGGCGTGGCTGCTGACGGCGGCGACGATCGCCTTCAACGGCGCGGCCGCCTGGCCCGACCCCCTCGGGGTCGGCATGCACGCGGTGATCCCGATCCTGTTCGTGGTCACCGTGGAGGCGGCCCGGCACGCGGTGGGCCGGATCGCGGACATCACCGCGGACCGGCACATGGAGGGCGTCCGCATCACGCGCTGGCTCCTGTCCCCCGTCCCCACCTTCAAGCTGTGGCGCCGGATGAAGCTGTGGGAGCTGCGCTCCTACGAGCAGGCCGTCGGCATGGAGCAGGACCGGCTGATCTACCAGGCCCGCCTGCAGGCCCGCTACGGCCGCGCCTGGCGCCGCAAGGCCCCCGTCGGGGCCCTGATGCCGCTGAAGCTGGCCCGGATAGGCGTCCCCCTCGCGCAGACCGCCCCCGAGGGCCTGGCCGCGGCGGGCATCGACCCCCTCCTCATCCCCCCGGCCCCGAGCCCGGACCCGACGGCCCCGGCCCTCACGGCGGGCGCCGAGGCCGCGCAGCAGCCGGCATCGGGCACGGCTCCGGGCACCGCGCCGGGCACGGCCGTGGCGGTCGCGGGCCCCGGCCCCCTCCCCGCCGACGCCGGGCAGCCCCATCAGCTCGCCGGGCCGGATCCCCAGTACGCGCAGGTGCCGGGCGGGGCCTCCATGGCTGCTCAGGGTCATCCCGACGCCGCGCCGTTCGTGGTGGACCCGACCGCGATGCCGGCCGCGCACAACAGCGCGTGGTTCGCGGCGCCCCGCGCGCCGCAGGCCGCGTACGAGGGCGGCTACAACCCGCAGTACGTCGAGGGCCTGGAGCCGACCCCGGTCATGCCCCCGACGGGCCCGGAGCAGCAGGAGCCGGAGCAGGCCCAGGTGCAGGCCCCGGTGCAGGCCCACGAGCCGCAGGAGCTGCCGATACCGGGTCCCCGCCAGGAGGAGGCCTTCTTGGAGGGCGAGCCGCCGAGCGACGACGACGTGAAGTTCGCGGAGGCGGCGTACGAGGTCTTCCGTTCCCACCTGGAGGAGAACGGCGAGGTCCTGACCGCGGAGCAGCTCGACATAGTGCTGGCCGACCGGTACGGAGTGGTGCATCCGCGCAGCGCCTCGCTGATCCGCAAGATCTTCCCGCAGCTCAAGCAGCGCTACCAGACCGAGCTGGAGAACGAGCACATCGCGTAGCCCCGTGCCCCCGGGCCCCGGAGAGGGGCATGGGAAGGGCCCGCACCCCCGAGGGGTGCGGGCCCTTCCCGCGTCCGTGGGGAGCCTCAGCCGGCGAGCAGCTTGCGCACCCGGTCCGCCCCCACCGCGAGCAGCAGCGTGGGCAGGCGCGGCCCGGTCTCCCGGGTCACGAGGAGCCGGTAGAGCAGCGCGAAGAAGGTGCGCTGGGCGATCTTGAGCTCCGGCGTGGGCTTGGCGTCGGGTTCCAGGCCGGCCATCACCTTGGGCACGCCGTAGACGAGCGTGGTGAGCCCGTCGAGGGACCAGTGCGAGTCGAGTCCGTCGAGGAGGCGGCGCAGGGACTCGCGTCCTTCGTCGTCCAGGGAGGACAGGAGCTCTGCGTCGGGCTCCTCGCGCACGAGGGTCCGCTGGTCGGCCGGGACCTGGGTGGTGATCCAGTTCTCGGCGCGGTCCAGGCGCGGGCGGACCTCGTCGAGGGAGGTCAGCGGCCGCTCCGGCTCCAGGTCGCTGAGGATGCGCAGGGTCTGCTCGTCGTGTCCGCCGGTGATGTCGACCACCGAGGCGAGCGTCCGGTACGCCATCGGGCGCGGGGTGCGCGGCAGCTCGTGCGCGGCGACGCGTACGGCGCGGGCGTGGGCGGCGGCGTCGGCGGGCAGCACGGAGCCGTCGGCGACCTTGGCCTCCAGCTTGTCCCACTCGTCGTAGAGCCGCTGGATCTCCTGGTCGAAGGCGATCTTGAAGGACTGGTTGGGCTTGCGGCGGGCGTAGAGCCAGCGCAGCAGCTGGGGCTCCATGATCTTCAGCGCGTCGGCCGGGGTCGGGACCCCGCCCTTGCTGGAGGACATCTTGGCCATGCCGCTGATGCCGACGAAGGCGTACATCGGGCCGATCGGCTGCTCGCCGCCGAAGATGCCGACGATCTGGCCGCCGACCTGGAAGGAGGAGCCGGGCGAGGAGTGGTCGACGCCGGAGGGCTCGAAGATCACGCCTTCGTAGGCCCAGCGCATGGGCCAGTCGACCTTCCAGACCAGCTTGCCGCGGTTGAACTCGCTGAGCTTGACCGTCTCGGTGAACTCGTCCTCGGTGCAGACGTAGGTCAGCTCGGTGGTCTCGTCGTCGTAGGACGTCACCTTGGTGAAGTCCTTGCCGCACTCAGCGCAGTACGGCTTGTACGGGAAGTACTCCGTACCGTCGGCGCTGCCGTCGTCCTCGGCGGCCGCGCCGGAGCCTTCGGCGGCTTCCAGCTCGGCCTCGTCGACCTGCTTCTGCTGGGGCTTCTTGCCGCCGGGCTTCTGCTTGGTCCGGTACTGGTCGAGGATCGCGTCGATGTCGCCGCGGTGCTTCATCGCGAACAGCACCTGCTCGCGGTAGGTGCCGGCGGTGTACTGCTCGGTCTGGCTGATCGGGTCGTACTCGACGCCGAGCTCGGCCAGCGCCTCGACCATGGCGGCCTTGAAGTGCTCGGACCAGTTCGGGTACGCGGATCCCTCGGGGGCGGGCACGGCGGTCAGCGGGCGGCCGATGTGCTGGGCGTGCGATTCCTCGGTGACGCCGGGGATGCCCTTGGGGACCTTGCGGTACCGGTCGTAGTCGTCCCAGGAGATGAGGTGGCGGACCTCGTGGCCGCGGCGGCGGATCTCGTCCGCGACCAGGTGCGGGGTCATGACCTCGCGGAGGTTCCCGAGGTGGATCGGGCCGGAGGGGGAGAGGCCGGACGCGACGACGATCGTTTTGCCCGGGGCTCGGCGCTCCGCCTCGGCGATGACCTCGTCCGCGAAACGGGAGACCCAGTCGGTCTCGGTGCTGCTCGGGGCGCTCTGACCCACGACACGTCCTTCTCTCTCGAATGCTGGCTTCTCGCCATTCTCCCAGACGGAAGGGAGCACTCCGAGGTTTATCGGCGCGGCCCGATCCCCGGTATATCCCGGGATGTGGACAGCCCTCGCGTGGGATACTCGGCACTTGTCGGAACGCCCAAGTGCACCCACCGGCACAACGTCAGGCACGACCTCACAGGAACGGCAGCTCATGGCCTCGGTCCCTTCCCTCGCTTCTTCCGTCAACCAGCGCGTCGCCGACGCACTCGCCTCCGCCCTGCCGGACGCCGGTGCGAGCGACCCGCTGCTGCGACGAAGCGACCGGGCCGACTTCCAGGCCAACGGCATCCTGGCGCTCGCGAAGAAGGCCAA
Organism: Streptomyces sp. NBC_00086; assembly: GCF_026343255.1. NCBI lineage: Bacteria > Bacillati > Actinomycetota > Actinomycetes > Kitasatosporales > Streptomycetaceae > Streptomyces > Streptomyces sp. NBC_00086. The sequence continues at coordinate 3,462,397 of NZ_JAPELZ010000001.1, forward strand.
GGCCAATCCGCGCGAGCTGGCGACGACCGTGGTCGAGGGCATCGACACCGGTGACCTGATCCGGGAGATCGAGGTCTCGGGTCCGGGCTTCCTCAACATCACCATCACCGACCGGGCGATCGTCGAGACCCTGGCGGCCCGCGCCGCGGACGACCGTCTCGGTGTGCCGCTCGCGGCGAAGCCGGGTACGACGGTGATCGACTACGCGCAGCCGAACGTGGCCAAGGAGATGCACGTCGGCCACCTGCGGTCCGCCGTGATCGGTGCGGCGATGGTGGAGATCCTGGAGTTCACCGGCGAGAAGGTGGTCCGGCGTCACCACATCGGCGACTGGGGCACCCAGTTCGGGATGCTCATCCAGTACCTGCTGGAGCACCCGCACGAGCTGGACCACAAGTCCGAGGACGGCGCGGAGGTCTCCGGCGAGGAGGCCATGTCCAACCTGAACCGCCTGTACAAGGCCTCGCGCACGCTCTTCGACTCCGACGAGGAGTTCAAGACGCGGGCCAGGGCCCGGGTGGTGGACCTCCAGGCGGGCGAGCCGGAGACGCTGGCGTTGTGGCAGCGCTTCGTGGACGAGTCGAAGATCTACTTCTACTCCGTCTTCAACAAGCTGGACATGGACATCCAGGACCCGGACGTCATCGGCGAGTCCGGCTACAACGACATGCTGGTGGAGACCTGCAAGCTGCTGGAGGACTCGGGCGTGGCCGTCCGTTCCAACGGCGCGCTCTGCGTGTTCTTCGACGACGTCAAGGGTCCGGACGGCAACCCGACCCCGCTGATCGTCCAGAAGTCCGACGGCGGCTTCGGCTACGCCGCGACCGACCTCTCGGCGATCCGCGACCGGGTGGGCACGCTGGGCGCGACCGAGCTGATCTACGTGGTGGACGCGCGGCAGTCCCTGCACTTCAAGATGGTCTTCGAGACGGCTCGCCGGGCGGGCTGGCTGAACGACGAGGTCAAGGCCGTGCAGCTGGCCTTCGGCACCGTGCTGGGCAAGGACGGCAAGCCGTTCAAGACCCGTGAGGGCGAGACGGTGCGGCTGGTGGACCTCCTCGACGAGGCCGTCGACCGGGCCACGGCCGTCGTCCGGGAGAAGGCCGAGAAGATCGGTCTGAGCGAGGCGGAGATCGTCGAGAACGGCCAGTACGTGGGCATCGGCGCCGTGAAGTACGCGGACCTGTCCACCTCGGCCGCGCGCGACTACAAGTTCGACCTGGACCAGATGGTCTCGCTGACCGGTGACACGTCCGTGTACCTCCAGTACGCGTACGCCCGCATCAAGTCGATCCTGCGCAAGGCGGGCGAGGCGGGCGACCGCAAGCCGGTCGCGCACCCGGAGCTGGAGCTGGCGCCGGCCGAGCGCGCGCTGGGCCTGCACCTGGACCACTTCGGCGAGCTCATCGCCGAGGCGGCCGCGGAGCACGCCCCGCACAAGGTGGCGGCGTACCTCTACCAGCTGTCCTCGCTGTTCGCGACGTTCTACGAGCAGTGCCCGGTCGTGAAGCCCGAGCCCGAGCTCGTCGTCGGCGAGAACCGCCTGTTCCTGTGCGAGCTGACCGCGCGCACCCTCAGCAAGGGCATGTCCCTCCTCGGCATCCGCACCCCCGAGAAGCTCTGACCCCGGGGCTACGGCGCAACGGCGGCCCCCGTCTCCCCCACCGGGAGACGGGGGCCGCCGTACGTGCGGGCGTCGCCCGGACCCGGTTCACCCGTACGGTCCGATTTCAGCCACACCTGCCGGGTAGGGGACGGCCCGTCCATCCCCTACCCACCCCCACGGAGGGCCCCGTGCCCGACATGAACGGCCCCTACAAGGCCGGCACCCCCTGCTGGATCGACCTGATGGTTCCCGACCAGCAGGCCGCCATCGACTTCTACTGCGACCTCTTCGGCTGGCAGGGCGAGGTCGGCCCGCCCGAGACCGGCGGGTACGCCGTCTGCACCCTCAAGGGCAAGCCGGTCGCCGGAATCATGAAGGCGATGAACCCGGACGGCACGATCCCCGACCCGATGCCCCCGACCGTGTGGACCACGTACCTGGCCACGGACGCCATCGACGCCACCCTCAAGTCGGTCACCGACGCGGGCGGCACGGTCATGATGGGCCCGATGGACGTCATGGACCTCGGGCGGATGGCCGTCATCGTCGACCCGACCGGCGCCGTCGTCGGCCTGTGGCAGGCCGGCACCTTCGACGGAGCGGGCATCGTCAACGAGCACGGCGCGCTCATCTGGAACGAGCTGACCACCGGCGACGTCCCCGCCGCGGTCGCGTTCTACACCGCCGTCCTGCCCGTCACCACCGCCGAGTCCTCGATGCCGGGCGCCGACGGGTACACGGAGTTCCAGGTCGGCGGCCGCGCGGTCGGCGGGATGATGAACATGGACAAGCTTCCGCCGGGGGTTCCGCCGCACTGGATGCCGTACTTCCACGTCGATGACGTCGATTCCGTCCAGGCGGCCGCCGTCCGCGCCGGGGGCACGGTCATGGCTCCCGCCTTCGACATGGTGGCGGGCCGGATGGCGGTCCTCGCCGACCCGCAGGGCGGCGGCTTCTCGGTCATCACGGCGACCGCCCCGGAGCAGCCCGCCTGACCGGGCCGCCGCCCGCCTCCTGATGTGACGGGGCTCACGGGGGACGTTTCCCCCGTGGGCCCCCTCCTCTGTGTGCCGGAGCGTTGCCGGAGCGTTTCATCACCGAGGGGGCACACCATGAAGGACACGACACGCCTACGCACCGGGCGCGTGCTCGCCGCGCTGCTCGCCGCCGACGGGCTGGTCCACCTGTACTGGGCCACCGGCCTGACCTGGCCCGCCCCCGACGAGCGGACCCTGTCCCTGGCCGTGCTCGGCTCCGAGGTGTCCTTCGGCCCGCCCGTGGTCCTGCCGCTCGCCGCGCTCACCCTGACCGCGGCCGCCGCCGTACTCGCGCACGCGCACGGCCGGGCCGGGCGGCCCGCCCGCCTGGTGACGGCCGCCGTCGCCGCCGGGCTGGCCGTACGGGGCCTCGCGGGCCTGGGCTGGGCCGCCGGTCTCCTCGACAGCCCGGCGGACGGCCCGTTCCGTGCCCTCAACCTCGCCCTGTACACCCCCGCCTGCCTCGGCTTCGGCTGGGCCGCGGCCCGGCTGGCCCGGGCCCGGTGAGCATGCACGGCAGCCCCGCCGCGGGTCCCCTCACCCCCGCCGCCCGCGACCGCGGAGTCGCCCTCGCGCGCGCGGCCCGGGCCGGAGACACCCTCGCGCTGCACGACCTCCTCGACCACCTGACCCCGTACGTCGCCCGGATCTGCCAACCGATCGCCCTCGCGGACGGCCCCGACGCCACGCAGGAGGCGCTGCTCGCGGTCTTCCGGTCCCTGCGCTCGCTCCGAGACCCGGAGGCCCTGTACGGCTGGGTCCGGTCCATCGCCGTCCGCGAGGCCGTCGGCACCGCCCGGCGCGCCTCCCGCGACCGCCCGGCCGAACTGGCCGACGTACCCGCCCGGGACGATCCGCAGCTGGCCGCCGACATCGAGGACGTCCTGGCCCGCCTCTCCCCCGCCCACCGGGCCGTCCTCGTGCTCCGCGACGTCGAAGGCCTCGACGAGGAGTCCGCCGCCGCCCTGCTCGGCGTCCCGCCGGGCACCGCCAAGTCCCGGCTGCACCGGGCCCGTACAAGCTTCAGGAAGGCGTGGTCCGCATGACATCCGAACACGAAGTGGATCCGGTCGCCCGCCTGCGCATCATGGCGGCCGGCGTCCCGGGAGCCCGGGTCGTCGAAGCGACCCTCCCCGCCCCCCTGGAGGCCGTCTGGGCGGTGATGTCGGACCTGGAGGGCGAGTTCGGCCGCTTCCAGCCCGACATGCGCACCGTGCGGGTCCTCCGCCTCGACGGAGACCGCGTGGAGGCCCTGGCCCGCAGCACGTACGGCCTACGGGCCCACTTCCACGGCGTCCTGCGCCCGGGCTGGTGCTGGCTCCAGAGCCGCTTCCTGATCATCGGCATGGCCGCCACCCCGGAGCCCGGCGGCGGCACCCGGGTCGCCCTGACGGGCGGCCTCCGCGTCCCGGGCCGCGCGGCGATCGTCCCGCTGGGCGCGGAGCGGGAACTCCGCACGGCGATGGCCAGATTGGCGGTACGGCTCAGCGCCTGAGGCGGTCCCACCAGCGCCGGGGCGGCCGGACTTCGGTGAGCACAGCGAGCCGGACCGCATCGGCACACGCTGCTGCTTCCCCTTCGCCGTCGCCCGCAAGGGCGAACAGAGCGGCCGCCCGGTCGAGGGCTTCGACGGACTCGGCCCGTCGCCCCAGGCCCAGCAGCGCGGCTCCGCGACCCAATTGCGCCTGGGCTTCGCTCCTCCACTGCTCCGTGTCGGCCAGGAGGGACGCAGCCCTTTCGTACGACTCCAGCGCTTCCGTGAACCGGTGCTCCAGCAGGCAGATCGCGCCCAGGACGCCCGTCGTCACCGCTTCGCCCTGTTGGTCCCCGGTGGCCTCGAACAGGACCAGTGCTTCCGCGTAGCGCACGCGCGCTTCAGTCGATTGCCCGTCTTCCAACAGCGCTTTGCCCAGTTCCGTGAGCACATGCGCCACGGTTGTGCTGCGCCCCAGGCCGCGCAGCATCGAGAGCGTCTCTTCCCATACGGCCTGGGCCTCCTCCCGCTCCCCGGCCCCCCACAGCACTTTCGCAAGAAGCTGCGATCCGGAGGCCTCGCGGTGCCGGTCGCCGGTCTCGCGCATGCAACTCACCACCTGTCTGCACATTTCGACGGCCTCGGCCTGCTCCCCCAGGTCGTCCAGAGCGTTGGCGAGATGGAACAGGGCGAAGCCCTCCCCCTGCCGGTTCCCCAGCTCGCGGAAGATCTTCAGGGCCTCCTCGCTCCTTGCCCTGGCCTCTTCGAGTCGCCCCGTCTTCCGGAAGACGGCAGACAAGAGGTCCAGGACATTGGCCTCCCCTTCCCGCCCCTCAGCCTCACGGAAGACGGCGAGAGCCTCCGTCAACGGTCCGATCGCCTCCTCGGCCCGCCACGATTCGTTGAGCGCGCTGCCGAGGTTCGCCAGCATGCTTCCGGTCAACCAGCGATCACCGGTTGACCGTGCCACTTCGAGAGCATCCCCCGCCACCATCACCGCGTCCGGTGCATGACCGTAGACGGCGAGGTAGGGGCCCAGCGCGTCGGTCAGCGCGAAGACGGCCTCGGGCCAACCAGCCTCTGCGGCCCACCCCACGGCGGCGACCAGCACGGCGCGTTCCGCGTCCATCCAGTGAAGCGCCGCGGCCATCGGGGGAAGCTTCTCGTCCTCGGCCTTCGCGGGGCCGATGCCCAGCACGCGGACCGCCTTGCGGGTGGTGCCGAGGAAAGCGGCCATGAGTCGCTCGGCCGCCACTTCCCGGCCGTCCTCCTGCGCGCACTCCTCCGCCCGGTCCCGCGCGTACAGCCGCACCAGGTCGTGCATGCGCCAACGCCCCGAACCGACCGGCTGCTCCGAGAGGAGGCTCGCCCCCGCGAGAGCGGCCAGGGACGGCCTCACCTCGGCGTAGCCCTCGACCGAGGGCAGTCCCTCGTACCCGGCGAGCAGCCAAGCGAACGCGGTGGAACAGTCCGGCCCCGGCGCCACCGTCAGCAGCCGGAAGATCCGCGCCTGGTCCGCAGGCAGCCTTGCGTACGAGAGGTCGAACGCGGCCCGGACCCCGACCGGCACGTGGCCCTCGACGTGCAGCGTCTCCAGCCGGGTCCTCGCCTCGGCCAGTTGCCGCGCCAACTCACCCGCCGCCAGCCCCGGATCCCCCGCCAGCAGCGCCCCCGCCACCGTCAGCGCGAGCGGTAGCCGCCCGCAGAGGTCTGCCACCCGCGCCAGCGCCTCGGGCTCCCGCGCCGGGCGCGGATCCTCCGGCCAGGTCCGCCGCAGCGCACCGGCGATCAGCTCCGCCGCGGGCCCGGCCGACAGTTCGTCCAGCCCGACGACCCTCGCGGCGAACCCCGGCGCGACCAGCCGGTGCCGCGAGGTCACCAGTAGCCGATGCGTGCCGTCCGGCGGTACGAGGTCCTGCACCTGGGACACCGCCCCCGCGTCGTCCGCGACGATCAGCACCCGTTGCCCGGCCCGCGCCAGCGCGGCCAGCCGGGCCCGGTACAGCGCCACCTGCCCCTCGGGGGACGGCGGTACGTCCGCGTCCCCGACGCCGAGGTACCGCAGCATCTCCCGCACCGCCTGCGCCCCGCTCACCGCGCCGTTCGGGGCGTAGCCGTGCAGCTGGAGGAAGAACAACCGTTCCTCGAACCACCCGTACTCCAACGCCCGATGGGCCGTCGCGACGGCCAGCGCACTCTTGCCGACCCCCGGAAGCCCGGCCACGACGGTCACCGGAGCCCCGCCCTCGTCGAGCAGGTCCGCCAGCACCTTGACCGGCCCGTCCCGCCCCACGAGCGCGGCAGGCGGAGCGGGCAGCCCCGGCGCCGCCGGCGGCTGGGGTACGGGACCGGCCCCGGGCCCCGGGGCAGCGGTGTAGTCCCCAAACACCTGAATGACCGTCGAGGACCCCTCAGCCTGCGCCCGTTGCTCGACGCTCACGGAGCAGGTTCCGGATCCGGCTGCTCACCGCCGCCGGCGGCCGTCTGCTGGACGCGGGAGTCCCCGTCGGCGCGCGCCCGCTGGTCCACCGGGCCGGAGCCGCCGCCCCCGGTCTGCGTGACCTGGCTGGTGCCGGAGGCCCGCGCCCGTTGCCTCAGGGAGTTCTCCCCGCCGCCGCCGCCGGCCCACCACCCGCCGACCAGCGCACACACCGCGGCCATCGCCCCGCCGAATCCTGCGGCGGCCGACACCCGGTCGGAGTCCTTCTCCGGCAGCCAGCCGAACGGGTCCCACACCCCCAGCCGGAAGCCCACCAAGAAGGCGATCCCCGTCCCCACGACGACCACAACCCACCGCAGTGGACGCGACATTGATCCCCCTCGGCCAGGATTTCCCGAGAGTCGAAGCTAGCAGCCGGCCCCCCGGAATTCGCACCAGACGACCTTCCCCGGCGCCCGGGGCAGCACCCCCCACGCGTCGGCCAGCGCCCCGACCAGGAGCAGCCCCCGCCCGGCCGTCCGTTCCCCGATCCGCGACAGTCCGGGCCCGCTGTCGTGCACCTCGATGCGGACGGTCCCGTCGTACGTGAGCAGTCGCAGCAGGTAGCCCCGGCCGCGCGGGACCCCGTACCGCAGCGCGTTGGTCGCGAGCTCGCTCACGCAGAGCAACAGGTCGTCCCGCCGGGAGGCCCTGCCCCACGCGTCCAAGGTGTCACGTGTGAAGTGGCGTGCGGCGCGGATGGTTTGGGGTGAGCGCAAGTAGAGGCGCTCCTGCACCAGGGCGGGTTGAGTATGAAGGTTCACCCGCCGATCGTCGCGTTACGTGACTAGCGTGGAGCAGTACGGCAACCCGTACTCGTAATCAGTACGGGTTGGTACGGGTACTTCACCGGCGCAGGTGGGGAGTTCACATTCATGCCACCAAGGAAGCGGGCACGGCCCAATGCGACGGCGATGCGGATGGTCGGCGAGCAGCTCGCCGTCTGCCGGATCGCCAAGGGACTGACCCAGAAGGAGCTCGGCAAGCTGGTCGGACTCCAGGAGGAGAGCATCGCCTCCATCGAGCAGGGCAGACGACCGCTGATGCCGGACGTGGCCGTTCTGCTGGACCAGATCCTGGGGCTTCCCGGGGTGTTCGCGGTCGCCGCGCACAAGATGCCTCAGATCGACGTGATCCCGCCCTGGGCGGAGCCGCTGATCAACCTGGAGCAAAGGGCCGTCGCGCTGTCCTCGTACGAGAACCAGGTCATCCCCGGTCTGCTCCAGACCGAGGCGTACGCACAGGCCGTCTTCCGCAGCCGCACACCTCGTTACACCGAGGGCGAGATCGCGGACCAGACGGCGGCCCGGCTCGACCGCCAAACGACGCTGCGCCGCGAGAAGCCGATGCAAGCCAGCTTCGTCATCTGGGAACCCGCCCTCGCCTGCCCACTCGGCGGCCGGGCGGTCCTGCAGGAGCAACTCCGCCACCTGCTGACCTGCTCCGAATGGCGCGGCGTTTCGATCCAGATCCTGCCACTGGACCGTACCGGCCATCCAGCACTGGACGGTCCGTTCGTCCTGCTGGAGACCCCGAACTACCAGCACATCGCGTACGTCGAAAGCCAGCGAGGCAGCCTGGTCGTCTCTGACCTGGATGAGGTCAGCATCCTCGCCCAGAGGTATGCCATGCTGCGCACACAGGCCCTCAACCCCGAGGAAACCAGGGACCTGTTGAACCGGCTGCTAGGAGATCCATGAGCACCCACCTCACGTGGTTCAAGTCCAGCTACAGCGGCAGCGACGGCGGCAACTGCCTGGAGGTGGCGGTCGCAACCTGCGCGACCCGGATCCACGTCCGCGACTCGAAGGTCCCGCACGGTCCGGTGCTAAACCTGACCCCCGCCGCTTGGGCCACCCTCACGGAGTGGACCGCTCGCTGATCAGCGCGGCCAGGCCGTCCAGGATGCGGTCCAGGCCGAAGCGGAACTGGAAGTCCGGCTCGTCCGCGCCCGTGAACGCGTCGGACTCCAGCAGGCGCGTCACCGCCGGGTGCGTGTCCGGGGCGGTCATCAGGCGCAGGGTGCGTACGTACTGACCCAGTACCTGGTCCGGTGAGACGCCCGACTTCACGATGGCGGCGATCATGTCCGCGACCATCGTCGCCTCGTTGCGGACCAGCCCGCCGATGAGGATGATCGCCGAGACCTTCTCGCCCTCCCTCAGGGCGGTCCCGGCCATCGCCGCGAGCCCGCGTTCCATCCAGGCGAGCTGGTTGGGGCTGACCGGCGCTCCGCTGAGCGGAATGCGCACGATCCAGGAGTTGGCCATCAGGACGGCCCGCTGCGCGTAGGCCCACTCCGACAGCAGCTCCCGCCAGCCCGAAACCCCGGACGGCTCCGGCGGGGTGCCGACACCCGCGTCCGCCATCAGGATGTAGAGCTCTTCCTTCGCCGTGACGTACCGGTAGAGGGACATCGTCGAGACGCCCAGCTCCTTGGCGACCCGCCCCATGGAGACGGCGTCCATCCCCTCCCCCGCGGCGAGAGCGACCGCCGCGTCCACGATCCGCTGGAGCGTGAGGGTGGGGCGCGGGCCCTTGCCGGGCCGTTCGCGCAGGCCCCAGGCCATCGCCAGGCTCGCCGGGAGCCCGGTGCCGTCGTCGTCCGCTTCCTTCACCATGGCCGCTCCCTCCCCCGTCCGTCCGTCATGAGTCGTTGACGCACATCCTAGTTCTGTGTATTACTTACGCAATGGCGCGTAACCCATACGCAGAACGCAGAACGGAGTCCGCCATGGACGACCTCGGCATCCACGCCACTGCTCTGACCAAGTCCTACGGCGCCCTGCGCGTCCTCGACGGCATCGACCTCGCCGTCCCGCGCGGCAGCGTCCTCGCCCTCCTCGGACCCAACGGCGCCGGGAAGACCACCACCGTCCGGATCCTCGCCACCCTCACCGAGCCCGACTCCGGCACCGCGCGGGTCGCGGGTCACGACACCGCGTCCGAGCGGGCCCGCGTTCGCCGCTCCATCAGCCTCACCGGGCAGTCCGCGGCCGTCGACGAGCTCCAGACCGGCGCCGAGACCCTCCGCATGATGGGCCGGCTCCACGGGCTGCGGCCCCGCGCGGCCCGGGCGCGGGCCGACGAGCTGCTGGAACGATTCGGGCTCGCCGAGGCCGGCGGGCGCACGGCGAAGTCCTACTCGGGCGGCATGCGCCGCCGCCTCGACCTCGCCGCGAGCCTGGTCTCCCGACCGGAAGTGATCTTCCTGGACGAGCCGACCTCCGGGCTCGACCCGCGCAGCCGCCAGGACCTGTGGAACCTCGTACGGGAACTGCGCGCCGACGGCACCAGCGTGCTGCTCACCACCCAGTACCTGGAGGAGGCCGACCGCCTCGCCGACCGCGTGGCCGTCCTGGCCGGCGGACGGATCGCCGCCGAAGGCACTCCCGGGGAGCTCAAGTCCCGCGTGGCGGGCCACCGCCTCGACCTGACCCTCGCCAGCCGGACCGCCTACGACGCACTGGCCCCGCGCGCGCTCCGCCTCTCGGCGGGGGAACCCGCGGCCGTCGCGGAGGGCCTCACCCTCGCACCGGAGGAGCTCGGCCTCAGCCTGCCCACCGACGGCAGCGCCGCCCACGTCCGGTCCCTGCTCGACGAACTCGACCCCGACCACACGGCCGTGGACCGCTTCTCGGTCCGCGGCGCCACCCTCGACGACGTGTTCCTCACCCTGACGGGAGCCGCTCCGTGACCACTTCCACGACCACTCCAGCGACCACGTCCGCCCCCGCTTCCGCACCCGCTTCCGCTTCCGCGTCCGTGACGACCCGCCCCGGCGTCATCGCGGCCGCCCACACCCTCACCGGGCGCAGCCTGCGCATCAGCCGCCGCCAACCGGACGTCCTGATCACGGCGTTGATGCTGCCGGTCATGCTGATGCTGATCTTCGTCTACTTCTTCGGCGGAGCCATCGACACCGGCACGACCTACGTGACCTACGTGGTTCCGGGAGCGATGCTGCTCTGCGCCGGCTTCGGCGCGGCGAGCACCGCCGTCAGCGTCGCCACCGACATGAAGGAAGGCGTGATCGACCGCTTCCGGTCCCTGGACATCGGCGGCGTCCCGATCCTGGCCGGGCACGTCGCCGCCTCGGTCCTGCGCAACCTGGTGTCCACCGGCCTGGTCCTGGCCGTCGCCCTCGCCATCGGCTTCCGCCCCCAGGCCTCGCTGCGCGGCTACCTGGCCGCGGCCGCGCTCCTGGTCGCGTACATCACCGCGATCTCGTGGCTGGCCGCGACGCTCGGGCTGCTCGCCAAGACCCCGGAGGCAGCGGGCGGCTTCACCTTCCTGATGATGTTCCTGCCGTACCCGTCCAGCGCGTTCGTCCCCATCGACACCATGCCCGGCTGGCTCCACGGCTTCGCCGACCACCAGCCGCTGACCCCGGTGATCGAGTCCCTCCGGGCCCTGCTCCTGGCCCGGCCGGCGGGCGACGCCCCCTGGGTGGCCCTGGCGTGGTGCGCGGGCATCGGCGTGGTGTCCGTGGCCCTGTCGGCCGTGCTCTTCGAACGGCGGACGCGGTAGGCGGCGGACGGCGCGGGCGGGCGCGGTGCGCCGACACGGCACACCGCGCCCGCATCCCGACGCGTCGCTCAGTGCAGCGGGTACGAGTGCCGCCCCGTCGCCGCGTCGATCTCCGAGTGGGCCTTCTGCAGCATCTGGGACGCGATGTCCATCAGTGCGCGAGCGCCCGCGATCTCTTCCCCGACCCTCAGCTGCTCCGGGTCGGAGGGGTGACGCATGGCATAGCCGTGCGCCCGTATCTCGGAGCCGTCCCCGAGTCTGACCAGGGCCGCCGCACTGGTTCGGTGGCCCTCCTCGGTGAATTCGAGCTCCACATGCCACCCGACGAGCGTGGTCATGGCGCATCACCTCCGGGTTCGGTGCACCCTGTCTCCAGGGTGCACCTGCGCGGGAGGCGATGCGAATCGGCTCAGCCGGCGGTCTGCGTACGGCGGCGCGAGCGGCCGAAGCGGCGTACGAGCGGGGTCTCGACCCAGGCGAAGAGCCCCCAGGACATCAGGAGCGTGGCCGCTCCGACGCCCGCCAGCAGGCCCAGGGTCACGGGGAGCGAGTACATCTGGTCCTCGCCGAGCGCCCAGCGCAGCGAACACATCGTGATGTAGTGCAGCAGGTAGAAGGCGAAGGAGATCTCGCCCAGCCAGACCATCGCGCGGTGGCGGAACACACTGGGCCGCCCCTCGATGTCCGCGCTCGCGGCGGCCGCGATGAGCAGCACGATCGGCACGATCAGCACGGCGCGCTGGCCGTAGAGGTAGGGCACGTGGAAGGTCAGCCAGTAGCCGGCGGCCAGCAGCAGGCTCGACCGGATCATGCCGATGTTGCGCCAGCGCCCGTGCTTCACGGCGAGCGCCACCAGGATGCCGAGGGCGAAGTCGGCCATGCGGACCGGGGGCAGCACGTAGCTGAACCAGTACTGGGAGACCGAGCTGTCGTGGCCGCTGGGGATGCGGTCGCCGCTCGGGAAGAGGGCGTACGCGAGGGCGGGGGTGGCCACCACCGCGGCGATCGTGCCGGTGATCCAGTACTTCAGGCGGCCGGGGTCGATCCGCCGGAAGCCCGCCAAGAGGGCGGGGAAGCAGAGGTAGAACACCGCTTCCACGGCCAGGGACCAACTCGGTGCGTTCACACTGAAGTTGGTCATGAACTCGGGCCACCAGACCTGCACCATGAACAGGTTGGCCACCGCGACGCCCGCGGAGGTGTAGTACAGCGCGAACAGGGACAGGGCGAGCGCCCAGGTGACCACGTAGTTCGGGTAGATCTTCACGAACCGGCGCCGCCAGAACCCCGTCGTGGTGTCCCGGTCCCGGGCCGACCAGGTCAGGACGAACCCGCTGAGGACGAAGAAGAAGGTCACCCCGAGCCCGCCGGCCTGGGTGAACCAGCCGGCCAGCCGGTACTCGGTGGCGTCGTCCGCCAGCAGCCGCAGCGGGGGTATGGGGAGGAAGGCGTGATGGGCGAAGACCAGCAGCGCGGCGGGGAACCGCAGGCCGGTGAGCGAGTCGAGCCGGGTCGTACGGGGCGGCGGTGCGTCGGTACGGGGCGGCGCCGTTCTGGAGCGGGTCGGCGCAGAACCGGTCGAGATCTGGTCAGTGGCCATGGGCTTCCTTCGGGGATGTGGTCCTGCGGTGCGGCCCTGATTCGGCAGGTGAGCGCCTTTGTACCGGCGCCCGCTCGCGGCCCGCTCAACACGTCCGGCGGGCCGGTTCCGGCCGCTCCCCGTCGGCGCACGCGAAGGGGCCCGGGCATCCCCGCCCGGGCCCCTCCTCCGCCTGCTCGGACCTACCGCTCAGCCTGCAGCCACTGCGCGACCTCTGTCGCCCAGTACGTCAGGATCGTGTCCGCGCCCGCCCGCTTGATGCCGAGCAGGGTCTCCAGGATCGCCCGGTCGCGCTCGATCCAGCCCTTCTCCGCCGCCGCCTCGATCATCGCGAACTCGCCGCTGATCTGGTACGCCGCCACCGGGACGTCCACCGCCTGCGCGACCCGGTAGAGGATGTCCAGGTAGGGCCCGGCCGGCTTGACCATCACCATGTCGGCGCCCTCCTCCAGGTCGAGGGCGAGCTCGCGCAGCGACTCCCGGGCGTTCGCCGGGTCCTGCTGGTAGCTCTTGCGGTCGCCCTGGAGCGAGGACGCGACGGCCTCGCGGAAGGGACCGTAGAAGGCGGAGGAGTACTTGGCCGTGTACGCGAGGATCGAGACGTCCTCGTGGCCCGTCTCGTCCAGCGCGTCGCGGACGACGCCGACCTGGCCGTCCATCATCCCGCTCGGACCCACCACGTGGACGCCCGCGTCGGCCTGCACCTGCGCCATCTCGGCGTAGCGCTCCAGCGTCGCGTCGTTGTCCACGCGGCCGTGCTCGTCCAGGACCCCGCAGTGCCCGTGGTCGGTGTACTCGTCCAGGCACAGGTCGGACATGATCACCAGATCGTCGCCCACCTCCGCCTTCACGTCGCGGATCGCGACCTGCAGGATCCCGTCCGGCTCCGTGCCCGCCGTGCCCCGCGCGTCCTTGTTCTCGTCGGCCGGTACGCCGAAGAGCATGATCCCGGAGACCCCGGCCTCGACGGCCTCCACGGCGGCCTTCCGCAGCGTGTCCCGGGTGTGCTGGACCACGCCCGGCATCGCCGAGATGGCGAGCGGCTCGCTGATGCCCTCCCGGACGAACGCCGGGAGGATCAGGTCCGAGGGGTGCAGCCGGTACTCCGCGACCATCCGCCGCATCGCCGGGGTGGTGCGCAGCCGGCGGGGCCGCGAGCCGGGGAAGGATCCGTACGTGCTCATCTTCTAGTCGCCTCTTCGAGCTTCGACAGCAGTCGGGACAAGCCTAGGCGGTGTCCCGTCGATCGGGCCGGGGTCCGACACGGGCCCGAACATGCCACAGGGCCCGGGCGCGCATCGCACCCGGGCCCTGCCCACTAACACCGCTAAGGCGGCCATCAGGTCGTACGGCGCCTGCGCGCCCCCGGCCGCCGCTCGCTCGGCCGGTACACGTTCTCCCCGGCCTCCTTCGCGGCCTCGCGGCGCGCGGCCCCGTACTCCGCGAGGGCCTCCGCCAGCTTGCCCACGCTCGGCTCGGGCGACAGCACGTCGACCCGGAGCCCGTGCTCCTCGGCCGTCTTGGCCGTGGCCGGGCCGATGCACGCGATGACGGTGACGTTGTGCGGCTTGCCGGCGATGCCGACGAGGTTGCGCACGGTGCTCGACGACGTGAAGAGCACGGCGTCGAAGCCGCCGCCCTTGATCGCCTCACGCGTGTCCTGCGGCGGCGGCGAAGCGCGCACGGTCCGGTAGGCGGTGACGTCGTCGACCTCCCACCCGAGCTCGATGAGCCCGGCGACCAGGGTCTCGGTGGCGATGTCGGCGCGCGGCAGGAAGACGCGGTCGATCGGATCGAAGACCGGGTCGTACGGCGGCCAGTCCTCCAGCAGACCGGCAGCGGACTGCTCGCCGCTGGGCACGAGGTCGGGCTTGACGCCGAACTCCACCAGCGCGGCGGCGGTCTGCTCGCCGACGGCGGCGACCTTGATGCCGGCGAAGGCCCGGGCATCGAGCCCGTACTCCTCGAACTTCTCGCGCACGGCCTTGACGGCGTTGACGGAGGTGAAGGCGATCCACTCGTAGCGGCCCGTCACCAGGCCCTTGACCGCCCGCTCCATCTGCTGCGGGGTGCGCGGCGGCTCCACGGCGATGGTCGGCACCTCGTGGGGCACCGCACCGTACGAACGGAGCTGGTCGGAGAGCGAGGCTGCCTGCTCCTTGGTGCGCGGGACGAGCACGCGCCAGCCGAACAGCGGCTTCGACTCGAACCAGGACAGTTCCTCGCGGCGCGCGACGGCGCCGTGCTCACCGACCACGGCTATGACGGAGCGCGCGCCCTCGGGCGAGGGGAGGATCTTGCCCTGCTTGAACACCTGGGCGATGGTGCCCAGGGTCGCGCTCCACGTCCGCTGGCGGGTCGTCGTGCCGGCCACGGTCACGGTGAGCGGGGTGTCGGGCTTGCGCCCCGCGCCGATCAGCTCGGCCGCGGCCGCCGAGACGGTCTCCAGCGTCGCGGAGACGACGAGGATGCCGTCGCTGGCGCCCACCTCGGTCCAGCAGCGCGCGGAGGCGGTCCGCGCGTTCACGAACCTCACGTCCGCACCCTGCTTGCCGGCCAGCGGAACACCGGCGTACGCGGGCACGCCGACGGCGGTCGCGACGCCGGGGACGACCTCGAAGGGGATGCCGCCGGTGGCGCAGGCGAGCATCTCCTCGGCCGCGTTCCCGTCGAGCCCGGGGTCGCCGGTGACGGCACGGACGACCCGCCTGCCGGAGCGCGCGGCCTCCATGACAAGATTGGCGGCGTCTCGGATGACCGGGACACCGGCGGCTGCTGACTTCTCGTCAGCAACCGTCAGCTGTGGCGTGTCCACCCCCGCGCGCGCATGCGTACGTACGACTTCGAGCACCTCGGGCTCCGCGATCAGTACGTCCGCGGCGGCCAGGGCCTCCACGGCGCGAAGCGTCAGCAGTCCCGGGTCGCCCGGGCCGGCACCGAGGAAGGTGACGTGCCCCTGGACGGCGACGGACGGACACGCGGAGGTGGTTGGGCTTGTGGGGTTCAAAGCGACCGCTCCCCCATCAGACCGGCCGCGCCCTTGGCCAGCATCTCGTCCGCGAGTTCGCGGCCGAGCGCCATGGCCTCGTCGTACGACTGGGGCACGGGACCGGTGGTGGACAGCTGCACCAGCGTGGAACCGTCGAGGGTTCCCACGACTCCCCGCAGGCGCATCTCATTGACAATCTGCCCGTCGGCCAGCAGGTCGGCGAGCGCGCCCACGGGGGCGCTGCAGCCGGCCTCCAGGGCGCCGAGCAGGGCGCGTTCGGCGGTCACGGCGGCCCGGGTGTACGGGTCGTCGAGCTCGGCGAGCGCGGAGATCAGGTCCGTGTCGGACGCCAGGCACTCCACGGCCAGGGCGCCCTGGCCGGGCGCGGGCAGCATGTTGTCCACGGAGATCAGGTCGGTGGCCTCGTCGCCGCGGCCGATCCGGTTGAGCCCGGCGGCGGCCAGCACGACGGCGTCGAGCTCGCCGCTGCGCACGAACCCGATCCGGGTGTCCACGTTGCCGCGGATGGCGACGGTCTCGATGACCTTCCCCAGCGACTTGGCGTAAGCGTGCAGCTGCGACCTGCGCCGCGGCGAGCCGGTGCCGATCCGCGCACCGTCGGGCAGCTGCTCGAAGGTCAGGCCGTCGCGGGCGACGAGCGCGTCGCGCGGGTCCTCGCGCTGCGGCATGGCCGCGATCACGAGGTCGTCGGGCTGCGTGGTGGGCAGGTCCTTCAGCGAGTGCACGGCGAAGTCGACTTCGCCGCGCACCAGGGCCTCGCGCAGGGCGGTGACGAAGACGCCGGTGCCGCCGATCTGCGAAAGGCTCTCGCGGGACACGTCACCGTAGGTCGTGATCTCCACGAGCTCGACGGGCCGGCCGGTGATCGCCCGTACCGCCTCGGCGACATGCCCGGACTGGGACATGGCCAGCTTGCTGCGCCGCGTGCCGAGCCTCAGCGGCTGGTCGAGACGTGGATTCATGATGCCCGTCCTGAGTCGTGGTTCTTGTCAGCCTCGTCGGCCCGGCTGACGGAGGCCACCGTCTGCGGGTCGAGATCGAAGAGTTCGCGCAGCGCCTCGGCGTACCCGGCGCCGCCGGGCTCGCTCGCGAGCTGCTTGACGCGCACGGTGGGCGCGTGGAGGAGCTTGTCGACGACGCGCCGCACGGTCTGAGTCACTTCAGCCCGCTGCCGCTCGTCGAGATCGGGCACCCGTCCGTCGAGCCGCGCCACTTCCATGGCGACGACCTCGGCGGCCATGGCGCGCAGGGCGACCACGGTGGGCGTGATGTGCGCGGCCCGCTGAGCGGCCCCGAAGGCGGCCACTTCCGCGGCCACTATCGCGCGTACGGCGTCGACGTCGGCGGCCATGGGCGCATCGGCGCTCGCCTCGGCCAGCGACTCGATGTCGACGAGCCGCACGCCCGGAATCCGGTGCACGGCGGCATCGATATCGCGCGGCATGGCCAAGTCCAGCAGCGCGAGCCGTACGGGCTGCGCGTCCACCTGGCTCCGTACGCCCTTGCGCGGCTGCTGCCGCTGCGCGGCGGCCTCGCCCTGGTCGGCCCAGGTCCCGTGCAGCTCCAGCGACCCGGCGTCCACCCCGGCGAGCGCGGCCCGCCCATCGGCGGTCCGCCCAGGATCGGAAGCCAGCGCCTCGAGCCCCACAGGACACCCGTCCCGCTCCTCGACGACCACCTTGCTCCGCACGGCCCCGGCATCGGCAATCCGCCGCCCCTCCCCCGCCAGCACGGCAAGCCGCGCGACGAGAGCGGCGTCGACGGAATCCAGCCCCGCGACATCCTGCCGCTCAGCCGAATCCAGCCGCACGGACGAACCGGCCGCAGCCAAATCCAGCCCCGCCGGCGTTTGAGGCGCGGGGGTCCGGGGGCCGGCCCCCGGGAACGGCGCCGCACCCGCATCGGGTCCGGGGCGAAGCTCCGGGGAACGGTGGAAGGGCGGGTAGGGGACAGCCCCCGCAGGGCGCTCCTCCATGGCCGCGGCCACGTCATCCCCGGTCAGCACCAAGCCGGTGGCCCCGGTACAGGACACGACGACATCGACCCGGGCCAGCTCATCGGCGACCCCGGACATCGCAATGGCCGAAGCCGCCACCCCGGTGCCCGAGGCAACCAGAATCCCGGCCAACCGCTCCGCCCGCTCGGTGGTCCGGTTGGCGACCACGACCTCGGCGACGCCGACCCGCGCCAACGTCGCCGCCGCCAGCGAAGACATCGACCCGGCCCCGATGACGAGCGCCCGCTTCCCCGCGGCCCACTCCTCCACCGGCACCCGCACGGCGAGCTGCTCCAGCCCGAAGGTCACCAGCGACTGCCCGGCCCGGTCGATCCCGGTCTCGGAGTGCGCCCGCTTCCCCACACGCAGTGCCTGCTGGAAAAGATCGTTGATCAGCCGCCCGGCCGTATGGAGCTCCTGCCCCAGCGCCAGCGCGTCCTTGATCTGCCCGAGGATCTGCCCCTCGCCGACGACCATCGAGTCCAGCCCGCAAGCCACCGAGAACAGATGGTGGACGGCCCGGTCCTCGTAGTGCACGTAGAGATAAGGAGTGAGCTCCTCCAGCGCGACACCACTGTGCTGCGCCAGCAGCGTCGACAGCTCGGCGACACCGGCGTGGAACTTGTCCACGTCGGCGTACAGCTCGATCCGGTTGCAGGTGGCGAGCACCGCCGCTTCCGCCGCAGGCTCGGCGGCCAGCGTGTCGTGCAGCAGTTTGACCTTGGCATCGGCGGCCAGCGAAGCGCGCTCCAGCACGCTCACGGGCGCACTGCGGTGGCTCAGCCCAACGACGAGCAGACTCATGCCGGCATCACCGCCGGGACGTCCCCCTCGGGGCCGCCCTTCCGTGCGACGGCGGCGGCCCGTCCGGCGGGCGGCACGACGGCGGCGGCCGGAGCCGCACCGGTGCCGGTGCCCGGGGCGGGAACCCCGGCGGCAGCGGCGGCGGCCGCTTCCTCGCCGGCCTTGCGCTGCTCGTGGAAGGCCAGGATCTGGAGCTCGATCGACAGGTCGACCTTGCGCACGTCGACGCCCTCGGGGACGGACAGCACGGTCGGCGCGAAGTTCAGGATGGAGGTGACACCGGCGGCGATCAGCCGCTCGCTGACCTGCTGGGCGGCCCCCGCCGGGGTCGCGATGACCCCGATCGAGACGCCGTTCTCCTCGATGATCTTCTCCAGCTCATCGGTGTGCTGCACGGGCATGCCCGCCACCGGCTTGCCGGCCATGGCCGGGTCGGCGTCGATGAGCGCCGCCACGCGGAAGCCGCGCGAGGCGAAACCGCCGTAGTTGGCCAGCGCGGCGCCGAGGTTGCCGATGCCGACGATGACGACCGGCCAGTCCTGGGTCAGCCCGAGCTCGCGGGAGATCTGGTAGACGAGGTACTCCACGTCGTACCCGACGCCGCGGGTCCCGTAGGAGCCGAGGTAGGAGAAGTCCTTGCGGAGCTTCGCGGAGTTGACTCCGGCGGCCGCGGCCAGCTCCTCGGAGGACACCGTGGGCACCGATCGCTCGGAGAGCGCGGTGAGGGCACGCAAGTACAGCGGAAGCCGGGCGACAGTGGCCTCGGGAATACCTCGGCTGCGGGTCGCCGGTCGGTGAGTTCGGCCAGTTGCCACGATGCTCCTGCGGGATGAGCGGGGCTGCAGGTGGCCACTTGTCCCAGGACCACCCCGTCGAATGCAGGCTATGTCTTTGTGAACGCGTGCACAAAGATTGTGTCCGCTTTGTCCGACCAAAGTGACCGGGGTCACGCGCCTTGGGCGTATGGACCGGGAACCAACGACACGCCGAACCCGTTCAATTCCCGAAGGGGGCAAAACGGTACACACTCCTCACCAATACGCCCCCGAGACCCCATAAATCGCCCATGATGGTAACCGCCCGACGGCTCAAGCCTGCAATGCCCGTCGGAGCCGGTCAGGGTTCACCCTCCAGAAGGTGTGCTGTTCACCATCCACCAGCACGACCGGAATCTGCTCCCAGTGCAGCCGGTACAGCTCCTCATCCTCGGAAATGTCCTTCTTCTCCCACTGTGCGCCCGTCTCGGCGCACACCTTCTCCACCACTTCCTGGGCGTCATCACAGAGATGGCACCCCGGCTTCCCGATGAGCGTGACCACCCGCTCCTCGGGACGCTTCTTTCCGGCACGGCGCAGCAAAGGACTCATGCACCCATTCTCCCGCGCCGGCAGCTCGGTCACTCACTCGAGTGAGGTTCCAGTGTTCTAAGGATTGATGCGAGATCGGGCTCTACGTTGGCGTGATGGCGGCAACAACGGCGGCGGTGGCGGAGGGTGCCAAGGTTGCTCGGTTCACCTACCGGCTTCGTGTGTCATCGGCTGCGCTCGCCTTGCTGGTGGCCGAGTGGGACCGGTGCCGGTGGGTCTGGAACGAGTGCGTGGCCAAGTCCAAGCAAGTCCACACCGCAAATCGGGCCCTCCCTGAAGGCGTGACGAAGCAGACGTGCGGCCCGGCACAGCTCGACAGGATGCTGACTGATGCCCGCGCCCACACGCTGTGGCTGCGGAAGGGTGCGAGTGTCCCTCAGCAACAGCTGATCCGGGACTTCGGAAAGTCCCGGGCAAGAGCTCAGAAGGACATCAAGGACCGGTTGCCGGTGTGGCAGCGGGCCGGTCTGCCCCGATGGAAGAAGAAGCGCGATGCGGATCCGAGCCTGAACTACACCAAGCGCGGGTTCCGGATCAAAGATGGCCGCCTACATCTGGCGGGCGGGATCGTACTCACGGTGGTGTGGTCGCGCGATCTCCCAGGTGATCCGTCGTCGGTGCGCGTGTACAGGGACAGCATCGGCCACTGGTACTGCTCGTTCGTCGTGCCCACAACCACTGACTCCCTGCCCACCACCGGGCGAGTGATCGGAATCGATTGGGGAGTGACCGAGACCGCTACGACCACTTGTGACGCCCACGATCTGCCGCACCCGCAACACGGCAGGAGGGCTGCCGCGAGGTTGGCGCGATATCAGCGGGTGATGGACCGCCGCCATTCCCCGAAGGGCAAGAAACAGTCCAGGGGCTACCGGGAGGCGCGACGCCAGGCGGCGAAATTGCACAAGAAGGTCGCACGTCAGCGGCAGGACACCGCTCGCAAGTGGGCCAAGCGTGTGGTCCGCGACCACGACGCCCTGGCCGTCGAGGACTTCCGCCCCCAGTTCCTCGCCAAGTCGACCATGGCCAGGAAGGCCGCTGACGCCGCCATCGGCGCCACCAAGACGGCTCTGATCGAGATGGGCCGCAAGCACGGCCGCGCCGTGCATCTGGTCCACCCCGCGCACACCACGATGGATTGCGCGCAGTGCGGAGCGAGAGCCAAGCACACACTGCCGCTGGGTATGCGCACCTACACCTGCAACGCGTGCGGAGCTGTGTCCCCACGGGACAAGAATTCCGCACGCGTAATGCTCATCCGGGCAGGTCTGAACCCGGCCGGCGCCGAGAGCGGAAGACCTGACGAACCGCCGGTTCGTCGGGCAGCTTGAGCCGAAAATCCCCACATAGCCCGGGAGGCGCGGGAGTCCCGTTCACCTTCCAGGAGGGGAGCATTCAAACCACCGATTCCCATCGGTTCGGGAACTCCCGAACACAGTGGCTATGCTCGCGTCATGGCCGCTCTGGGATGGCTCACCCCCCGTAGGCGCTCCGCCACCGCGCGGAGCGTGCTGGCAGGCGAGGCCTCGGCCGAGGCCGCCCGCAAGACCGCGCTGGCCGACGAACCACACGGCGGCCCGGACTTCACCGGAACCACCGAAGCGGAACGCGCGGCGCAGGCGGAGCCCGAGGCTCCGCAGGAACCCGCCGTACCCGAGTTCCCCGTCGCCGGCGACGACCTGGCCGCCGCCTTCTTCGACCTCGACAACACCGTCATGCAGGGCGCCGCGATCTTCCACTTCGGCCGCGGCCTCTACAAGCGGGAGTTCTTCCGCCGCCGCGAGCTCGCCCGCTTCGCCTGGCAGCAGGCCTGGTTCCGGCTCGCCGGGGTCGAGGATCCCGAGCACATGCAGGACGCCCGCGACAGCGCGCTGTCCATCGTCAAGGGACACAAGGTCTCCGAACTGATGTCCATCGGCGAGGAGATCTACGACGAGTACATGGCGGTGCGGATCTGGCCGGGCACCCGCGCCCTGGCCCAGGCCCACCTCGACGCCGGACAGAAGGTCTGGCTCGTCACGGCCGCCCCCGTCGAGACCGCCACGATCATCGCCCGCCGGCTCGGCCTGACCGGAGCCCTCGGCACCGTCGCCGAGTCCGTGGACGGCATCTACACCGGCCGCCTGGTCGGCGAGCCGCTGCACGGCCCCGCCAAGGCCGAGGCGGTCCGCGCCCTGGCCGCCGCCGAGGGACTCGACCTCGAGCGCTGCGCCGCGTACAGCGATTCGCACAACGACATTCCGATGCTGTCACTGGTCGGACATCCGTACGCGATCAATCCCGACACAAAACTGCGCAAGCATGCCCGCACCAACGACTGGCGCCTGCGCGACTATCGGACCGGCCGCAAGGCCGTGAAGATCGGCGTCCCGGCCGCCGCGGGCGTCGGCGCGATCGCGGGCGGCACGGCCGCCGCGATCGCCCTGCACCGCCGCCGCAAGTAGTGCCTACGGGGCCCTGCCCGGCCTCCCGCCCCACCACGCCCGGCGCCCACCCATGCCCGGAGCATTCGCTCACCTCTACCCGCGCCCCCGGCGCGGCACTCCGCCCTGCCCTACTCGGTCGCGAGCCACCGTGGAAGCAGGCATTCCGCGCATCCAAGTGATCAAGAATCGATCACCATCCGTGCCTGAATATGCCCTCGACACGCAACAGAAGTGTCGTAACCGGTGATTTGAGCAACTGGGTGTAGCGCTGCCTGTACGAAGCGTTATTCTCCTCAAACGCATGCCACCGCCATCTGTCGCCACGACGGGTGAACGGTCCCGCACTGCACGTGATGGAAGCTCTGCCTCTGGGAGTCCCGTGTACCCACCTGTCGGGGTTGACGCCTCGGGCCTGGCTACGCTGCGCGCAACGGTCCTCGACCAGCTGCGCGGCTTCGTCCCCACCGCGTACACCGCCCCCGCATTCGCCACCGCGGTCCCCGCCGGACTCGGCCCGGCCGGTCCTTGCTACGCCCTGACCGACGGCGGGGCAACGGTGGGCAGACGCGGTCGCGCCGGCGGCTCGTCCGCCGGGGGCGCAGCCGCCGGGACCACCGCGCCCGCCGCCCGCCGTCCCACCGCGGACAGCGACCAGGCCCGCATGATGGACCTGGTCGAACGCGCCCAGGCCGGCGAAGCCGATGCCTTCGGTCGCCTGTACGACCAGTACAGCGACACCGTCTACCGCTACATCTACTACCGCGTCGGCGGCAAGGCGACCGCGGAGGATCTCACCAGCGAGACCTTCCTGCGCGCGCTGCGCCGCATCTCCACCTTCACCTGGCAGGGCCGCGACTTCGGCGCCTGGCTCGTGACGATCGCCCGCAACCTGGTCGCCGACCACTTCAAGTCGAGCCGCTTCCGCCTGGAAGTCACCACCGGCGAAATGCTCGACGCCAACGAGGTGGAACGGTCCCCCGAGGACTCCGTCCTGGAGTCCCTCTCCAACGCGGCCCTGCTGGAAGCCGTACGGAAACTCAATCCGCAGCAGCAGGAGTGCGTGACCCTGCGCTTCCTGCAGGGCCTCTCGGTCGCCGAGACGGCCAGGGTGATGGGAAAGAACGAGGGTGCCATCAAGACCCTCCAGTACCGGGCGGTCCGCACCCTGGCCCGCCTGCTCCCCGACGACGCCCGCTGACGCCGCCCTCCTCTCACATTTCGGTACCCCTCCCTGATGACCTTGATGACACCGACGTCACTGACGCCACGCACGACACCGACATCAGTGACGAATCCAACGACGCTGTGGTCCGATCATCCTTCGTCCGTAACCCAAGTGCCGCGCCGCTCGTTGTGGGGAATGCAGGCTCCCTGTGGACAAGCCCTGCCCGAAGCCGCTCACTCGAAAGTGTGGATGTGCTCAAGGAAGGCAACCTTCCGGACACCTTGGGGAGTCGATCGTCATGACGAGAGGAGGTGCCGCCAGTGATCGCGAACGTGACTCCGCACCGGCGGGCGAACGCCTTCGCCCAGGCCCTGGAGGAGCGGACCCCGTCCGACCTTTCTGAACCGGACCCGGCGGCCGAGCAGTCCGAGGCACCTGCCGAACCTGCCGACCACGACCGGTTGTTGGCCCTGGCGAGCGTGCTCGGCGAAAGAATGCCGCGCCCGGTGCTGGACCCCGAGGTCAAAGTGGTGCAACGAGCCCAGCTCATTGCCGCCATGGAAGCCAAGGTGATGGAAGAGAGGGCCGGGGGCGGCGTGGCCGCCGACCCTCAAGTGCCCGAACAGCGGACCGGCCGCGGCGCCCACCGGGCGACCTCGCTCCGGAAATTGCGGCCCCGCTCCCGCTGGTCCAAGGGCATCGCGGCAGGCGGTCTCACCGTAGGTGTGGCCGCGGGGGCCTTCAGCGGAGTGGCCGCTGCCAGCACGGACGCCCTGCCGGGTGACCACCTGTACCCCGTGAAGCGGGGCATGGAGGACATCCGGCTCGGGATGGCCGACGACGATTCGGACCGGGGCGAGCTCTATCTCGACCAGGCCTCGAACCGCCTGTCGGAAGCCCGCCGGCTCATGGAGCGCGGCCGTCTCGGCGCACTCGACCACGAGTCCCTCGGCGAGATCCGCCGGGCCCTCGCGGGCATGAAGCACGATGCCTCGGAGGGCCACCGGCTGCTCCAGGCCGCCTACGAACGGGACGGCTCGCTCGGCCCGATCCAGGCGCTGTCCTCGTTCTCCCGCTCGCACCGGGACGCGTGGGCCAAGCTCCGGGGCAATCTCCCGGCGCAGCTCACGGACGTGGGCGGTGAGGTGGAATCGGTCTTCCAGGCCATAGACCATGACGTGGCGCCGCTCCAGAGTCTGCTTCCAAAGCCTCCGGAACAGACCCGCGGCTCCGGGCCTTCCACGAAGCCGAGCGCCCCGGCGGGCAAGCAGCAGGCGACGCCCTCCCCGGGCGCCCCGTCCGCGGCCCCCAACCCGCCCACGGACCAGACGTCGGGTTCCCCGAAGGCTCCGCCTCCGGGCGGCGGCCTCCTGGGCGGTACGGGCAATCTCCTGGACCCGCCCAAGGGCGAGTCCACCCCGTCCGAACCGGGCGCCACCCCGACGCCCGCCCGCCCCGACATCACCCTCCCGCCCCTGCTCCCCGGCCTCCTCCCAGGCCTGGGCATCAGCGCGGAAGACGCCGACTAGGGCCGAACGACGAAGAGGCCGGCGGGGCTGGAAATCCAGCCCCGCCGGCCTCTTCGCTGCACCGACGCGTCATGCACGGGCCCGTCAGAAGAAGACGGACCTCCGCTGCACCAGCAGCTTGTACAACGTGTGCTGGATCTGCTCCCGCACCTGATCCGTCAGGTTGAACATCAGCATCGGGTCCTCGGCGGCCTCCGCCGCGTACCCGTCCGTCGGAATCGGCTCCCCGAACTGGATCGTCCACTTCGTCGGCAGCGGCACCGCCCCCAACGGCCCCAGCAGCGGGAACGTCGGCGTGATCGGGAAGTACGGAATCCCGAGCAGCCGCGCCAGCGTCTTCGAGTTGCCGATCATGGGGTAGATCTCCTCCGCCCCCACGATCGAGCAGGGCACGATCGGCGTCCCCGCCCGCAGCGCGGTCGACACGAACCCACCCCGCCCGAACCGCTGGAGCTTGTACCGCTCCCCGAACGGCTTCCCTATCCCCTTGAAGCCCTCGGGCATCACGCCCACCAGCTCCCCGGCCTCCAGCAGCCGCTGCGCGTCCTCCGCGCACGCCAGCGTGTGCCCGGCCTTGCGCGCCAGCTCGTTCACCACGGGCAGCATGAACACCAGGTCCGCCGCCAGCAGCCGCAGGTGCCGCTGCGCCGGATGCTGGTCGTGCACGGCGACCTGGAGCATCAGCCCGTCCAGGGGCAGGGTCCCGGAGTGGTTCGCCACGATCAGCGCGCCGCCCTCCTTCGGGATGTTCTCTATGCCCTTGACCTCGACCCGGAAGTACTTGTCGTACAGCGGCCGCATCAGGGACATCAGGACCTGGTCCGTCAGCTCCTTGTCGTAGCCGAAGTCGTCGACCTCGTACTCCCCGGTGATCCGGCGCCGCAGGAACGCCAGCCCGCCGGCGATCCGCCGGTCCCAGCCGTCCTCCGCCGCGGGCTCCGGTACGGCCTCCACCACCGGCTCCGCCGCCGGCTGCGCGACGGGCGCGAGCGGCGCCTCCGGCGCGACCCGTACCCGCCGGGCGGGCGAGGACCGCCGTCGCGGCCGGTCCTCGTCGAACGGAATGACCTTGGCGTCCGCCACTATCGCTTCGCTCCATCCATGTCCACGTCCAGCAACCCGGCCACCCGGTCCACGGCCCGCCCCACCCGCTCCGGCGGCAGCAGCCCGCCGCCCCGGCTCCGCGTGAAGTCGGCGAAGGTCTCGGCGGTCGTATACATCGGCTCGAATCCCAGGACCTCTCGCATCTGCGTGGTCTCCACGACCCGCCCGTGCGTGAGGAGCCTTATCTGCTCGGGCGAGAAGTCCGTCGCCCCGACCGCCCGCAGCGCCGAGCCCAACCAGGTCACCGCGGGCAGCAGCAGCGGCACCGTCGGCCGTCCCAGCCGCCGCGCGCACTGCGACAGCAGCAGCACGCCCTCGCCGGCGATGTTGAAGGTCCCGCTGAGCCCGCCGGGCCCACTGGTCTGCGAGGCCAGCCGCAGCACGTCCAGTACGTCGTCCTCGTGGACGAACTGCAACCGCGGGTCGTAGCCCAGCACGGTCGGGATCAGCGGCATCGAGAAGTACTCGGCGAGCGCCGAGTCGGCGAAGGGCCCCAGGATGTTCGCGAACCGCAGCACGCACACCGCGACGTCGGGCCGCCTGCGCGCGAAGCCCCGTACGTACCCCTCGACCTCGGTGGCGTCCTTGGCGAAGCCGCCCGACGGCAGCGACTTCGGCTGCGTGGTCTCGGTGAAGACGGCCGGATCCCGCGAGGTGCCCCCGTACACACTGGTACTGGACTTCACCACGAGCCGCCGTACCGTCGGGGACTTCTGGCAGGCTCCCAGGAGCTGCATCGTCCCGATGACGTTGGTTTCCTTGACGGTGCTGTACGAGCCGGAGCCCGCGCCCGTCGCCGCTCCCCCGGTGACCGCGAGGTGCACCACCGTGTCGACGGCGTTCTCGGCCAGCACCCGGGCGATGGCCGACTGCCTGATGTCCGCACGGACGAACTCGGCCGAGCCGAGCCGGTGCGGCGGGGTCACCGCGTCGACCGCGATCACCCGCTCCACTTCCGGGTCCCGCTGGATCCGCCGCACGAAGCGGCCTCCCAGTTGCCGGGCAGCCCCGGTGACCAGCACGACCTTCCCCACGAGCTCAGCGCCTCCCTCGAAGAAGTCCCCCGGCTGCACCACAGCCCCTCCACCAGAATGGTGGAGGGGCTGCGGTAAACACGTACAGCTGCCGTTTACTTCTTGTTACGGCGCTGGACGCGGGTGCGCTTGAGCAGCTTGCGGTGCTTCTTCTTAGCCATCCGCTTGCGCCGCTTCTTGATAACAGAGCCCACGACTACCCTCGCTCACTTCTCTTCATTCGGTGCGGGGCGTCGGGGCCCACACGACCTACGTCGGCCTAGCCTACCCGCCCGAGCTCTGAGCTTGTAATCCGCGTGCCCCCGAGGGGCAACCGCGGGCTCCCGACCCTTGCCCTCAGGCCGATTCCACCCCCACGAAGGACTCGCGGAGGTACTCGTGCACCGCGTTTTCCGGGACCCGGAAGGACCGGCCCACCCGGATTGCGGGCAGATGTCCGTTGTGCACCAAGCGGTACACGGTCATCTTCGACACTCGCATCACCGAGGCGACCTCCGCCACGGTCAGGAACTGAACCTCACTGAGAGGCCTCTCGCCAGCAGCCATGACACACCTTGACCTTCCGCGCATGACGGGCACCGGCTTCCCCTCCGGTTACGCCCCGTCGTCGCACGCTCACTCACCAGAGTAGGGGCGTGTGATACGAGTGGGGAAGAGGAGCTACGCCCACTCCTGCCGACCCGACAGACTCGCCCGATTGAGTACATAGCGAGTGAGCGGTCTGTAGTAGTCCGCGCGCACCGCGTCATCAAGCGGAACCGCCACCGACACCTGCCCCTCGGCTTCCCCCACGAACAGCGCGGGATCATCGGTATCGGCCAGCCCGATCGCCTCAACACCGAGCTGACCTGCACCGCAGACCCACCCGTGGTCCCCCACCACCAGCTCCGGCAACGGCCCGCCGGCCTCCGCCAGCGCCCCGAGCGCGATCCGAACCGGCAGCGGCGAATGGGAGTGCGCGCCGGTGTCACCCCCGTCCGGCCGCACGCCGTCTTCTCGCACCAGTGCGACCCCTCGTACGTAATCGATGCGGTGCGTGCGTACGCCGAACCGGGTCTGCACGTCGACAGGTACCCCCCGCGCCGGGGTGAGGACTTCACATCCCGCCGCCGACAACGCCCCCGCCAAGGTGGCGTAGAACCCCAGGAGCCGGTGCGGGTGCCCGGTCCCGAACAACACCGGGGCCCGCGCCTGCGCCACCGCCCGCAGCCTCCTCGCGAAGGCCTCCAGCCCCGCCACCGTCAGCTCGGGATCGATCACGTCCGGCCCGCTGACGTGCGCGGGATCCGCCGAGACCCCGCACTTCTGCGCCATCAGCCGCAGCAGATCACCCTCGCCCCACCCCCACGCGGGATCCAGCCCCAGCAGCACCCGCGGATCCCGCGCCGCGAACAGCCGGTAACTGCGCAGGCTCTTCTCCCGCGAGGTCGCGACGGGCCCGGCCAGTCGGGCGGCCAGCAGATGCGCACGCAACGCGCCGGTACTCAACACCCTCCCGATGCTCCCGCACCAACCCTGACCCCTCACCAGTTCCGGCCATTCCCCCACCCGTTGGCCCAACGCAAGTCCGGCCCACCAGTCCGCAGAACCGGCACATCCAGTCCAACGCCGGCCAAATCCAGCCCCGCCGGCGTTTGAGGCGCGGGGTCTGGGGCGGAGCCCCAGAGGGGTCCGGGCGCAGCCCGGCCCCCCTCAGCCCGTCCGGCGCTTGAGGACCGGGTCAGGGCAGGCCCTGGGAACGGTGGAAGGGCGGGTAGGGGACAGCCCCGCAGGGCCCACCACCCAGGCCACTCAGGCCACCCGGGCCACCCGGGCCACCCACGGCAGGCCTAGGCCAGCAACCCCCGCAGGGGGAACACCGCCCGCCGCGTGGCGAGCACGGCCTGGTCGATCCGATCGGCAGGGTCGTAACCACCCTCCCAGTCCCGCCACATCGGCACCCGCCCATCCGTCATCCGCCCGGGCGCCACCTCCCGCGTCCGCGCATACACCGCATCCCGCCAAGACCCCGGCACAGCCGTCTCAGGATCGATCGGCCGATGCCCGGCAATCGCGACCAGGTGCGTCCAGGACCGCGGTACGACATCCACGACGGCGTACCCGCCCCCGCCCAGCGCCAGCCACCGCCCGCCCTCCACCCACGCGTGCGCCAGCTCGTGGCACGCCTCCTGCACCGCCCGCTGCGCGTCCAAGGACACCGCCAGGTGCGCCAACGGGTCCTCGAAATGCGTATCGGCCCCGTGCTGAGTCACCAGCACCTGAGGCCGGAAGTCCTCCAGCAGCTCCGGCACCACCGCGTGGAAGGCCCGCAGCCACCCCTCGTCCCCGGTCCCGGCGGGCAGCGCGATGTTCACCGCCGAACCCTCCGCCGCCGGCCCGCCCGTCTCCTCGGGCCAGCCCGTCTGCGGGAACAGCGTCCGCGGATGCTCGTGCATCGAGATCGTCAGCACCCGCGGGTCGTCCCAGAACGCCGCCTGGACCCCGTCCCCGTGGTGCACGTCCACATCCACGTACGCGACCCGCTCGGCCCCGAGCTCCAGCAGCCGCGCGATCGCCAGCGACGCATCGTTGTAGACACAGAACCCCGCCGCCCCGCCCGGCATCGCGTGGTGCAGCCCGCCGGCGAAGTTCACGGCGTGCCCGGCCTCCCCGCGCCAGATCGCCTCGGCCGCCGCCACCGACTGCCCGGCGATCAGCGCGGACGCCTCGTGCATGCCGTGGAACGCCGGATCGTCCGCCGTCCCCAGCCCGAACGAGCCGTCGGCGACCCCGGGGTCGGCGGACACCTCGCGCACGGCCGCCACGTAGTCCTCGCGGTGGACGAGCCGCAGCGTCGACTCCCCGGCCGGCCGGCCCGCCCGTACCTCCAGCTCCCGGTCGAGCCCGAAGGCCCGTACCAGACCCATGGTCAGCTCCAGGCGCACCGGGTCCATCGGATGGCCCGGCCCGAAGTCATACTTCGTTACCGCCTCGTCCCACATCAACAGCCCGGTCACCGGTTCGCCGCTCATGCCGGACACCGTATCGGGCGGGCTCCGCAGCGAACGAGCGGGCATAGAAAAGAGTGACGAGGACCAGCACCATCGGCACCAGCATCGCTCCGCGGTAGCTCCAGGCGTCCCCGATCCCGCCCACGAGCGGCGCCCCGATGAGGAAACCGACGTAGTTGAAGATGTTGAGCCGCGCGATCGCGGTGTCGGAGGATCCCGGGAACAGCCGGCCCGCCGCCGCGAAGGTCTGCGGCACGATCACGCACAGCCCGAACCCCAGCAGCGTGAAGCCGAGCATCCCCACCCACGCCCCGGGCGCCGCCGCGACCACGGCGAACCCGCCCGCCGCGACGACCGTCCCGATCCGTACGACGGCCACGGCCCCGAAGCGCCGCACCCCGAGGTCGCCCACGGCCCGCCCGAGCAGGGTGGTCACCATGTAGACGTTGTAGGGGACGGTGGCGAGCTGCTCGGAGCTGCCGAGCACGTCCTGGAGATACTTGGCGCTCCAGTTCGACACCGTCGAGTCCCCGATGTACGCGCACGCCATCACCAGGCACAGCGGCAGCAGCAGCTTGAACCCGCCCGGCCCGAGCCCCTTGGCCTCGGCGGCGCCCGCCTTGGCGTCCTGGTCCACGTAGAACCGGCTGGCGAGGAGCGCGAGCGGCAACAGGACCACCACGGCGGGCAGATATGAGCTGAACAGCGACAGGTGCCAGTGCGCCCCCGCCCACGCGGCCGAGGCGCCCAGGATCCCGCCGAGACTGTAGGACGCGTGGAACCCGAGCATGATGCTGCGCCCGTACGCGCCCTGCAGACTCACCCCGAGCATGTTCATGGAGGCGTCGAGCGCCCCCACGAACAGCCCGAACGCCCCGAGGGACAGCGCCACGTGCCACATCTCGCTGCCGGCGCCGACCCCCAGCAGTGCGAGCAGCACGAGCGGCTGCGCCCACCGCAGTACGGTGCTGGGCGCGACCCGCTTCACCAGGTGCTCGGTGGCCACGCTGGACACACCGGCGAGGATCGGCACGGCGGCCAGGAAGGCGGGCAGCAGTGCGTCGGATATCCCGTACCGGTCCTGAATGGCGGGGATCCGCGTCACGAGCAGCGCGAAGGCCACGCCCTGCACGAAGAAACTGAACCCCAACGCCCCGCGCCCGCGGCTCAGCCGCACGTCTGCCGTCATGGCGGCTCAGCGTAGGCCCCGGTGCTACCGGTGGGTAGAGCGATCACATATCGATTGGGTCAGTGCGAGAACCCGCCGCTGTATCCCGTGTATCCGGACCCGGCGCCCTCGGCCAGCCCCAGCAGCCCGGCCAGCTGGTTCATGTCGCCGAAGTATCCGGTGGCGCCGGGCAGCCGGTCGGCGGGCACCATCGCGGTGTACCCGAGCACGTCCATCCCCGCGGCCAGCGCGGCCTGGACGCCCAGCGGGCTGTCCTCGACGACCACGCACCGGCCGGGTGCCACACCCATCTGGTCCGCGGCGTGCAGGAACAGATCGGGGGCGGGCTTGCCCTTGCCCACGTCCTCCGAGCTGAAGATCCACTCCTCCTCGAACCATTCGTCGAGCCCGGCCGCCCGGTGGCCGACCCTGATCCGCTCGTGGCTCCCGGAGGACGCGAGGCAGTACGCGGTCCCGCTCTCGACCAGAGCCGCCAGCACCCCCTCGACCCCGGGCACGGGCTTGAGCTCCCGCTCGAAGGCGGCGAAGGTGCGCGCGTGCAGCGTGCTGTCGAAGTCGGCCGGCAGGTCCTGCCCGGTCCGTTCGCGCACGAGGTCGTGGACCCGGTGGACCGCGGCCCCCATGTAGTCGCGGAGCGACTCCTCGTACGAGGTCGGGTGCCCCAGCTCGGTCAGGTACCCGGCGAGGATGCTGTTGGCGAGCGGCTCACTGTCCACCAGCACGCCGTCGTTGTCGAAGATGACGAGGTCGTAGCCCATGCGACAACCCTACGAGCCGTCAGGCCCAATCCATCCGGACCCCATGCCGGGCATCCGCAGGACATCCAAAGATCCTGACCCGCCCGCCCTCACCCTCAGCTAGGTTTTGGCCCAGAACGCAGAAAAGCCCCGTACCGGTTACCCGGTACGGGGCTTTCTACAATGATTGTTCGGCGGCGTCCTACTCTCCCACAGGGTCCCCCCTGCAGTACCATCGGCGCTGAAAGGCTTAGCTTCCGGGTTCGGAATGTAAACCGGGCGTTTCCCTAACGCTATGACCACCGAAACACTATGAAGTTAACCAAACCGGATATGACACAGTTCGTTACTTCAGAACTAACACAGTGGACGCGAGCAACTGAGGACAAGCCCTCGGCCTATTAGTACCAGTCAGCTCCACCCGTTACCGGGCTTCCACATCTGGCCTATCAACCCAGTCGTCTACTGGGAGCCTTACCCTCTCAAGGAGGTGGGAATACTCATCTTGAAGCAGGCTTCCCGCTTAGATGCTTTCAGCGGTTATCCCTCCCGAACGTAGCCAACCAGCCATGCCCTTGGCAGGACAACTGGCACACCAGAGGTTCGTCCGTCCCGGTCCTCTCGTACTAGGGACAGCCCTTCTCAATATTCCTACGCGCACAGCGGATAGGGACCGAACTGTCTCACGACGTTCTAAACCCAGCTCGCGTACCGCTTTAATGGGCGAACAGCCCAACCCTTGGGACCGACTCCAGCCCCAGGATGCGACGAGCCGACATCGAGGTGCCAAACCATCCCGTCGATATGGACTCTTGGGGAAGATCAGCCTGTTATCCCCGGGGTACCTTTTATCCGTTGAGCGACGGCGCTTCCACAAGCCACCGCCGGATCACTAGTCCCGACTTTCGTCCCTGCTCGACCCGTCGGTCTCACAGTCAAGCTCCCTTGTGCACTTACACTCAACACCTGATTGCCAACCAGGCTGAGGGAACCTTTGGGCGCCTCCGTTACTTTTTGGGAGGCAACCGCCCCAGTTAAACTACCCATCAGACACTGTCCCTGATCCGGATCACGGACCGAGGTTAGACATCCAGCACGACCAGAGTGGTATTTCAACGACGACTCCACAACCACTGGCGTGGCCGCTTCAAAGTCTCCCACCTATCCTACACAAGCCGAACCGAACACCAATATCAAACTATAGTAAAGGTCCCGGGGTCTTTCCGTCCTGCTGCGCGAAACGAGCATCTTTACTCGTAGTGCAATTTCACCGGGCCTATGGTTGAGACAGTCGAGAAGTCGTTACGCCATTCGTGCAGGTCGGAACTTACCCGACAAGGAATTTCGCTACCTTAGGATGGTTATAGTTACCACCGCCGTTTACTGGCGCTTAAGTTCTCAGCTTCGCCACACCGAAATGTGACTAACCGGTCCCCTTAACGTTCCAGCACCGGGCAGGCGTCAGTCCGTATACATCGCCTTACGGCTTCGCACGGACCTGTGTTTTTAGTAAACAGTCGCTTCTCGCTGGTCTCTGCGGCCACCCCCAGCTCACGGAGTAAATCCGATCACCAGTGATGGCCCCCCTTCTCCCGAAGTTACGGGGGCATTTTGCCGAGTTCCTTAACCATAGTTCACCCGAACGCCTCGGTATTCTCTACCTGACCACCTGAGTCGGTTTAGGGTACGGGCCGCCATGAAACTCGCTAGAGGCTTTTCTCGACAGCATAGGATCATCCACTTCACCACAATCGGCTCGGCATCAGGTCTCAGCCTTATATGAGGGACGGATTTGCCTACCCCTCGGCCTACACCCTTACCCCGGGACTACCACCGCCCGGGCTGGACTACCTTCCTGCGTCACCCCATCGCTTACCTACTACAAGTCTGGGTCACCGGCTCCACCACTTTCCTTTCCCCGAAGGGTCCGGAACGGCTTCACGGGCTTAGCATCGCCTGATTCGATATTGGGCGTTTCAAAGCGGGTACCGGAATATCAACCGGTTGTCCATCGACTACGCCTGTCGGCCTCGCCTTAGGTCCCGACTTACCCTGGGCAGATCAGCTTGACCCAGGAACCCTTAGTCAATCGGCGCACACGTTTCTCACGTGTGTATCGCTACTCATGCCTGCATTCTCACTCGTGAACCGTCCACAACTAGCTTCCGCTGCTGCTTCACCCGGCACACGACGCTCCCCTACCCATCACAGCGGGCGTTGGCCCTATTGCTGCAATGACACGACTTCGGCGGTACGCTTGAGCCCCGCTACATTGTCGGCGCGGAATCACTTGACCAGTGAGCTATTACGCACTCTTTCAAGGGTGGCTGCTTCTAAGCCAACCTCCTGGTTGTCTCTGCGACTCCACATCCTTTCCCACTTAGCGTACGCTTAGGGGCCTTAGTCGATGCTCTGGGCTGTTTCCCTCTCGACCATGGAGCTTATCCCCCACAGTCTCACTGCCACGCTCTCACTTACCGGCATTCGGAGTTTGGCTAAGGTCAGTAACCCGGTAGGGCCCATCGCCTATCCAGTGCTCTACCTCCGGCAAGAAACACGTGACGCTGCACCTAAATGCATTTCGGGGAGAACCAGCTATCACGGAGTTTGATTGGCCTTTCACCCCTAACCACAGGTCATCCCCCAGGTTTTCAACCCTGGTGGGTTCGGTCCTCCACGAAGTCTTACCTCCGCTTCAACCTGCCCATGGCTAGATCACTCCGCTTCGGGTCTAGAGCGTGCAACTCAATCGCCCTATTCGGACTCGCTTTCGCTACGGCTTCCCCACACGGGTTAACCTCGCTACACACCGCTAACTCGCAGGCTCATTCTTCAAAAGGCACGCAGTCACGACTGTATGTGCAAGCACATACAGCGACGCTCCCACGGCTTGTAGGCACACGGTTTCAGGTACTATTTCACTCCGCTCCCGCGGTACTTTTCACCATTCCCTCACGGTACTATCCGCTATCGGTCACCAGGGAATATTTAGGCTTAGCGGGTGGTCCCGCCAGATTCACACGGGATTTCTCGGGCCCCGTGCTACTTGGGAGATTCTTAAGCAAGCCGCTGATGTTTCGTCTACGGGGGTCTTACCCTCTACGCCGGACCTTTCGCATGTCCTTCGACTACATCAACGGTTTCTGACTCGCCGACCGGCCGGCAGACCGATCAAAAGAATTCCCACAACCCCGCATGCGCAACCCCTGCCGGGTATCACACGCATACGGTTTGGCCTCATCCGGTTTCGCTCGCCACTACTCCCGGAATCACGGTTGTTTTCTCTTCCTGCGGGTACTGAGATGTTTCACTTCCCCGCGTTCCCTCCACACTGCCTATGTGTTCAGCAGTGGGTGACAGCCCATGACGACTGCCGGGTTTCCCCATTCGGACACCCCCGGATCAAAGCTCAGTTGGCAGCTCCCCGGGGCCTATCGCGGCCTCTCACGTCCTTCATCGGTTCCTGGTGCCAAGGCATCCACCGTGCGCCCTTAAAAACTTGGCCTACAGATGCTCGCGTCCACTGTGTAGTTCTCAAGCAACGACCAGTCACCCATCACCCTCACCCATAAGGCGAAGTTCACTGGGGCCGGCATCGCGAAGATAAGACCTTTCGGCCGTACCCTCAGATACCCAACAACGTGCCAAGCACGATCCCCGCCACTCAAACCGTTTTCCACGCCGAAGCAGTACTCACAGAAGGTTTTGGAAACCGTGCCAACTAATCAACGTTCCACCCTGAGCTGACCGTGCAGAACGTTTGTCTGCAATCGGTACTGTGCTCCTTAGAAAGGAGGTGATCCAGCCGCACCTTCCGGTACGGCTACCTTGTTACGACTTCGTCCCAATCGCCAGTCCCACCTTCGACAGCTCCCTCCCTTACGGGTTGGGCCACCGGCTTCGGGTGTTACCGACTTTCGTGACGTGACGGGCGGTGTGTACAAGGCCCGGGAACGTATTCACCGCAGCAATGCTGATCTGCGATTACTAGCAACTCCGACTTCATGGGGTCGAGTTGCAGACCCCAATCCGAACTGAGACCGGCTTTTTGAGATTCGCTCCACCTCACGGTATCGCAGCTCATTGTACCGGCCATTGTAGCACGTGTGCAGCCCAAGACATAAGGGGCATGATGACTTGACGTCGTCCCCACCTTCCTCCGAGTTGACCCCGGCGGTCTCCTGTGAGTCCCCATCACCCCGAAGGGCATGCTGGCAACACAGGACAAGGGTTGCGCTCGTTGCGGGACTTAACCCAACATCTCACGACACGAGCTGACGACAGCCATGCACCACCTGTATACCGACCACAAGGGGGGCACTATCTCTAATGCTTTCCGGTATATGTCAAGCCTTGGTAAGGTTCTTCGCGTTGCGTCGAATTAAGCCACATGCTCCGCTGCTTGTGCGGGCCCCCGTCAATTCCTTTGAGTTTTAGCCTTGCGGCCGTACTCCCCAGGCGGGGAACTTAATGC
Organism: Streptomyces sp. NBC_00086; assembly: GCF_026343255.1. NCBI lineage: Bacteria > Bacillati > Actinomycetota > Actinomycetes > Kitasatosporales > Streptomycetaceae > Streptomyces > Streptomyces sp. NBC_00086. Next base: position 3,498,948 of record NZ_JAPELZ010000001.1, read on the forward strand.
GTTAGCTGCGGCACCGACGACGTGGAATGTCGCCAACACCTAGTTCCCAACGTTTACGGCGTGGACTACCAGGGTATCTAATCCTGTTCGCTCCCCACGCTTTCGCTCCTCAGCGTCAGTAATGGCCCAGAGATCCGCCTTCGCCACCGGTGTTCCTCCTGATATCTGCGCATTTCACCGCTACACCAGGAATTCCGATCTCCCCTACCACACTCTAGCTAGCCCGTATCGAATGCAGACCCGAGGTTAAGCCTCGGGCTTTCACATCCGACGTGACAAGCCGCCTACGAGCTCTTTACGCCCAATAATTCCGGACAACGCTTGCGCCCTACGTATTACCGCGGCTGCTGGCACGTAGTTAGCCGGCGCTTCTTCTGCAGGTACCGTCACTTTCGCTTCTTCCCTGCTGAAAGAGGTTTACAACCCGAAGGCCGTCATCCCTCACGCGGCGTCGCTGCATCAGGCTTTCGCCCATTGTGCAATATTCCCCACTGCTGCCTCCCGTAGGAGTCTGGGCCGTGTCTCAGTCCCAGTGTGGCCGGTCGCCCTCTCAGGCCGGCTACCCGTCGTCGCCTTGGTGGGCCATTACCCCACCAACAAGCTGATAGGCCGCGGGCTCATCCTTCACCGCCGGAGCTTTTAACCCCCGCCCATGCAGGCAGGAGTGTTATCCGGTATTAGACCCCGTTTCCAGGGCTTGTCCCAGAGTGAAGGGCAGATTGCCCACGTGTTACTCACCCGTTCGCCACTAATCCACCCCGAAGGGCTTCATCGTTCGACTTGCATGTGTTAAGCACGCCGCCAGCGTTCGTCCTGAGCCAGGATCAAACTCTCCATGAATGTTTACCGGTAATCCGGTGCACACGCACTTAGAGCGGGACAGTCATGTCGGAATAAGACCGACCGTCCACTGCGTCCTCGCTGTGTAATTGCCTGCAAGCGTCAGGGCCGAAGCCGCGACCTCACAGGTCTTTTTCAAAGGAACCTCATCCACCGAAATGGACGGGGTATCAACTTTTTGGCGTTGATTTTTGGCACGCTGTTGAGTTCTCAAGGAACGGACGCTTCCTTTGTACTCACCCTCAGTAACAATTACTGGGGCTTTCCTCCGGGCTTTCGTTCTGTTCTTGCGTTTCAGACTCTATCAGAGTCTGTCTCGCTTGTTTTCCGCCTTCCGGTTCTTCGCTTTCGCGTTTTCCCTTTCCGGCGATTTCGACTCTATCAGATCCTTTCGGGCCTGACTCCCAGTCAACGGGATTTGCCGTTCGGGCTGTTGGGCCCTTGCGACGAGTGAGACAGTAGCGGATTCCTTGCCCCCGAACCTAATCGGCGGCTGCGTCCGTGGACGCGGATTCCTCATTCGCAAATACGCATGAAAACGGGACGACAAAGTGAGTCGTTCGTTCGAATGTGTGGTGCGGGATGGCTGTCCGGGGACCGACCGGGGTCGGATGCTCACTTCGGACAACTCGAAGAACCTTACGGATCGGGCACAGGTGTGTCAACCCCTGGCTGACCAGCCCCGCCGGGCGCGCAAACCTGACGCCCTCCTCACGCCTCAGGGTCTAGCCTCTCCCTCATGACTACGCGTGCGCTCACGCTCGACCTTCGTTGGTGGGCCGCCTGACGGCGGCCGACCATCCACGCGAGCACGCACGCGCTCGACGGCCGCCGATCTCGGCGGCCGTTTCTGTTTCTCCCCTCCCGGGAGTGGCTCGGCCGCCCGACGCGGTGGCGTCGACGCCCACACCGACACGAGCAGGGAGCAGGGACATGACGAGGATCTTCAGCGGGGTCAAGCCGACGGGGCATCTGACGCTGGGGAACTACCTGGGGGCCGTACGGCAGTGGGTCGCCGCCGAGCAGGAGCCCGACGAGGCGCTGTTCTGCGTGGTCGATCTGCACGCCCTGACCGTCGAGCACGATCCGGCGCGGGTGCGCCGGCTCAGTCGGCAGGCGGCGACGCTGTTGCTCGCCGCCGGGCTGACTCCCGAGAAGTGCACGCTGTTCGTGCAGAGCCACGTGGACGAGCACGCCCGGCTCTCGTACCTGCTGGAGTGCACGGCTTCGGACGGGGAGCTGCGGCGGATGGTGCAGTACAAGGAGAAGGCGGCGAAGGCACAGGCCTCGGGGGAAGGCGTACGGCTGTCGCTGCTCACCTATCCCGTGCTGATGGCCGCCGATATTTTGGCGTACCGGACCGGTGAGGTGCCGGTCGGGGAGGACCAGCGGCAGCACGTCGAGCTGACCCGGGATCTGGCGGTGCGGTTCAACCAGCGGTACGGGTACACCTTCACCGTGCCCAAGGCCACGCATCCCGTGGTGGCGGCTCGGGTCATGGACCTGCAGGACCCTCGGTCGAAGATGGGGAAGTCGGGGGACGCGGGGCCCGGGGTGGTGTTCATCCTCGACGAGCCCGAGGCGGTGCGGAAGAAGGTGATGCGGGCCGTCACCGACAGCGGGGACGGCGGGGTGGTGTACGACCCCGCCGCGCGCCCGGGGGTCTCGAACCTGCTGGACGTCCTCGCCGCCTGCACCGGCGGTGATCCGGCCGCGCTCGCCGACGGGTACACCGGGTACGGGGCGCTCAAGCGGGACGTGGCCGACGCCGTCGTGGAGCTGCTGCGGCCGGTCCGCGTACGGCACGCGGAGCTGGCGGCCGATCCGGGGACGGTGGAGGCGGTGCTGCGCGCGGGGGCCGGGCGGGCCCGGGCGATCGCGCGGCCGGTGGTCGATGCGGCGTACCGGGCCATCGGGCTGCTGGAGCCCTGAGGGGAGAGGGAGAAGGGCTGGTCGTCGTCGTTACGGGGCTGCGCGCGCAGCCCCGTAACGGACGGTCGGTGTCAGCTGTTGCCGGAGGCGAGCTCGCGGCTGCGGTCGCGGGCCGCTTCGAGGGCGGCGATCAGGGCCGCTCGTACGCCGTGCTTCTCCAGCTCCACGATCGCGTTGATGGTGGTGCCGGCCGGGGAGGTGACGGCTTCGCGGAGCTTGACCGGGTGTTCGCCGCTGTCGCGGAGCATGACGGCGGCGCCGACGGCGGCCTGGACGATGAGGTCGTGGGCCTGGGCGCGGGGCAGTCCGAGGAGGATGCCGGCGTCGGTCATGGCCTCGACCAGGTAGTAGAAGTAGGCGGGGCCGGAGCCGGAGAGGGCGGTGGCCGCGTCCTGCTGGGATTCCGGGACGCGCAGGGTCTTGCCGACGCCGCCGAAGATCTCTTCGGTGTGCGCGAGGTGCGCGCCGGTGGCGTGGCTGCCGGCCGAGATGACGGACATGGCCTCGTCGACGAGGGCCGGGGTGTTCGTCATGACGCGGACGACGGGGGTGCCCTGGGCGAGGCGCTCCTCGAAGAAGGAGGTCGGGATGCCGGCCGCGCCGCTGATGACCAGCCGGTCGGCGGGGACGTGCGGGGCGAGCTCTTCGAGGAGCTTGCCCATGTCCTGCGGCTTCACGGTGAGGATGAGGGTGTCGGCGCGCTTGGCGGCCTCGGCGTTGGTGACGGCCTCGACGCCGTAGCGGGTGCGCAGTTCCTCGGCGCGTTCCGGGCGGCGGGCGGTGACGAGGAGCTTGGAGGCGGGCCAGCCGCCGCGGATCATCCCGCTGAGCAGGGCCTCGCCGATCTTGCCGGTACCGAGGACTGCGACTGTCTGGGTCATGCCCGATTCACCTCGCCGAACTGTTCGTGCACGCATGCATGCATGGTTTGCGTCCTCATCCTTGCACTCGTGCGCGGATGCGCGACGGGCTGTCCGCAGTCCGGTCAGGCGGCTCCGGTCAGGGCGTGCGGCGGCGGAGGGTGGCGGCGCCGAGGGTGAGGACCAGGAGGGCGCATCCGGCGACGATGCCGGCGTCGCGGACGAAGTCGGCGGTCATGTCGGTGTGGGTGAGGACCTGGTTCATGCCGTCGACGGCGTAGGACATGGGCAGGACGTTCGAGATCGCTTCGAGGACGGGCTGCATGGTGTCGCGGGCGGCGAAGAGGCCGCACAGCAGGAGCTGGGGGAAGATCACCGCCGGCATGAACTGGACGGCCTGGAACTCGGACGCCGCGAAGGCGGAGACGAAGAGGCCGAGCGCGGTGCCGAGCAGGGCGTCGAGGAGGGCCACGAGCAGGAGCAGCCACGGGGAACCGACGACGTCGAGGCCGAGGACCCAGAGGGCGACACCGGTGGCGAGCAGGGACTGGACGACCGCCATGGCGCCGAAGGCGAGGGCGTAGCCGGCGATGAGGTCGCCCTTGCCGAGCGGCATGGCGAGGAGGCGTTCGAGGGTGCCGGAGGTGCGTTCGCGCAGGGTCGCGATGGAGGTGATCAGGAACATCGTGATGAGGGGGAAGATCCCGAGGAGGGACGCGCCGATGCCGTTGAAGGTCCGCGGGTTGCCGTCGAAGACGTAGCGGAGCAGGACCAGCATCAGTACGGGGACCAGCAGCATCAGCGCGATGGAGCGCGGGTCGTGGCGGAGCTGGCGCAGGACGCGGGCTGCGGTGGCGACGGTGCGGGCGGTGCTCATCGGGTGCTCCCCTGGGGTGCGCTGGTGGTGGCTTCCGCGTTGGCGGCGTCGACGAGGTGGAGGAAGCCCTCTTCGACGGTGTCCGTGTGGGTACGGGTGCGCAGTGCCTCGGGGGTGTCCTGCGCGAGGATGCGGCCCTCGCGCATGAGGAGGAGGTCGTGGCAGCGCTCGGCTTCGTCCATGACGTGGGAGGAGACCAGGAGGGTGGCGCCTCGGGTGGCTGTGATCTCGTGGAAGAGGTTCCACAGGTCGCGGCGCAGGACCGGGTCGAGGCCGACGGTCGGCTCGTCGAGGACGAGGAGCTCGGGGCTGCCGAGCAGGGCGACCGCGAGGGAGACCCTGCTGCGCTGGCCGCCGGAGAGGTTTCCGGCGAGGGCGGTGGTGTGGGTGGCGAGGTCCACGTCGGCGATGGCCCGGGTGACGGTCTCGCGGCGGCGCTCGGCGGCGGCGCGGCCGGGGTCGAGGATCGCGGCGAAGTAGTCGAGGTTCTGCCGGACGGTGAGGTCGTCGTAGACGGAGGGCGCCTGCGTGACGTAGCCGATGCGGGAGCGGAGTCCGGGGTGGCCCGCGGGGTGGCCGAGGACGTCGAGGGTGCCGGTGACGTGGGCCTGGGTGCCGACGACGGCGCGCATCAGGGTGGACTTTCCGCAGCCGGAGGGGCCGAGGAGGCCGGTGATGCGGCCGCGGGGGACGTCGAAGGAGACGGCGTCGAGGACCGTACGGCGGCTGCGGCCGGTGCCGCGGCGGACGGTGAGGCCGTCGGCGCGGACGGCGGCGGCCGCTTGGTTATTCATCATGTGATGAATAATGCTCCCGGCTGTGCCACGGCGCAAGGCTCACGGTGGTGGGGCCGGGCGGGGTGGGGCCGGGCGGGGTCGGGTCGGGCCCGGGGCCGGGGTCGGCCCGTGGCCGGGGCTACTTCTTGCGCTTGGGGCGGCGGGCGGCCGGGTTGCCGGTGCGGGAGCCGCGGCGGCGGGCGAACTCGACGGAGGCGCGCTCGTACTCGGTGCGGCGCAGCTTCTCGCCGGGGGCCTCGACGAAGCAGCGCAGGAAGTACGCGATGAGGCTGCCGATGAAACCGATCGCCTTCAGGCCCTTGAGGGCCGTCTCGTCGGAGGACGGGGGCAGGCGGCGGCTGAAGGATTCCCAGGTCTTGACGAACGCGATGGAGCTGGCGATCGCGAACAGGATGACGACCGAGATGCTCAGGAAGGCGCCGACGTTGCCGATCTCCAGGCCCTCGTAGGAGAAGCGGAGCAAGAAGGCGCTGATGACGGCGAGAACCAGCGCACCGGCTGCCACGCCGACGCGGCGCGCGCCGTAGCCGCCGTCGTGGTCCACCCAGGTGGTGCCGAAGAAACGGATCGGCTCGGGCTCGGGGCCGGTGGGCACCGCGGGGGCCGGCTCGGCGGGGGTCTGGTCTCGCTGGTCGTCGCTCACACCAGCGATTATCCCCCGCCGGGCCGGGCGGGCCCGGGGTGTCTCACGGGGCGGGCCGCGGGATGGCCCGGATGGCGTCAGCCGCAGCGGCTGGTGATGTAGCCGTCGCTGCCCGTCTTCACATAGGCGTCGGAGATGAACTCGCCGTTGCCGATGCAGTCCCAGAGGTCCGTCGTGCCGTACGGGCCCGAAACGGTCATGCCTTCGCACTGGCAGCGGATGCCGACGGTGGCACCGAGCGGGAGAACGCGGACGATCGAGTAGTTGGTGCCGGGGCCACCGCGGACGTTCACGCGGTAGCCGGGCGCCACGGGGAACGTCGGGAATCCCGAGCCCCCGACGGCGGCTGCCTCACTCGCCCCCGCGAGCATGAGCGCGGGCACCGCGGCGATCACGGAGCCGCCCAGGCCGAGCACGCGTCGTCGACTGATCATTTCGTTCCTTCCGCGTGTACTCAGGCGCAGCGGGTGGCGACGTAGCCGTCGCTGCCCGTCTTCACGTAGGCGTCGGAGACGAAGCGGCTGTTCCCGATGCAGTCCCAGATGGATGTCGTGCCGTACGGGCCGGTGATGGTCGTCCCCTGGCACTGGCAGCGGATGGCGACCAATGCGCCGAGCGACAGAGTGTCGACGATCGAATAGTTGGTGCCGGGGCCACTGCGGACGTTCACCCGGTATCCCGGTGCGACCGGGAACGTCGGGAATCCCGACCCCGAGGTCAGGCTCTCGACTTGGCTTGAATCGCTCTCAACGGACATACGGAATAACCCCCCTAGGGCGTTGCCCTGCGCAACTCGCGCAGGGTAGCAGGACCTTGGAGATTCGCACGGACCATCGACTAGGCTCCGGCGGGGGTGGTGAGCGGTGCGTTCAGCACGGACGGACTACGCGGGTTTTCCGGAGTACGCCGGGCAGTACCGGCTTGAGTCCGTGCTCGGTTCCGGCGGCATGGGTGTCGTCCACCTGGCCACCTCCGAGTCGGGGCTGAAACTCGCCGTCAAGATCGTGCATCCGCAGCACGCCGTGGACCCGGAGTTCCGGGCGCGGTTCCGGCAGGAGGTCGCGGCCGCGCGGCGGGTGAGCGGAGCGTTCACGGCGCCCGTCGTGGATGCGGATCCCGATGCCGAACGGCCTTGGATGGCCACGCTGTTCATCGATGCCCCGACTCTCTCCGAGCGGGTACGGGAGCACGTGCTGGAAGCCAGGGAGCTCGCGCGGCTCGCCGCCGGGCTTGCCGAGGCGCTGAGGGACATCCACCGGGCGGGGGTCGTCCACCGGGACCTGAAGCCCAGCAACGTGCTGATGGCCCCGGACGGGGTGCGGGTCATCGACTTCGGGATCTCGCGGCCGGCGGACAGCGATCTGCGGACCGAGACGGGGAAGCTGATCGGGACCCCGCCCTTCATGGCGCCGGAGCAGTTCCAGCGGCCTCGGGAAGTGGGGACCGCGGCCGATGTGTTCGCCCTGGGTGCGGTGCTCGTGTACGCCGCGACCGGGCGGGGGCCGTTCGACTCGGACAGCCATTACCTCGTGGCGTACCAGGTGGTGCACAGCGAGCCCGACCTGACCGGTCTGCCGGAGCGGCTCGTGCCGCTGGTCGCGCAGTGTCTGGCCAAGGATCCGGCGGAGCGGCCGAGCGCGGACGCACTGATCGTGGCGCTGCGGGCGGTGGCGTACCCGACGGATCTGGACACCCAAGCCTTCGTCCCGCGGCCGAGGCAGCCGATGGCCGACGAGGAGGTCACGCACCGTCGGGAGCAGGCCACCGTCCCCCCTCGCGACCGCGGTCGGCGGGTCAAGCCCGCGGTGCTGGCGGCGGGACTCGGGCTGCTGCTCACGGTCGGGGCGGCCGGCGGGTACCTGGCGTTCGGTTCGTCCGCCCGGCCTGCCGAGCGGATCGCCGCGAAGGGAACGGGATCGCCGCCAACGGCGACGAAGGGCGCCACCTCGTGGTCAGTGGCGCTGGTCGAGCGCTCCGCATCCTGCTCCTGGGCATCCGCCGCCCTGTACTGCTCGGGGCCCGGCCTGACCGCCGCCCGGATCTCTCCGGCGGACGGTTCCGTGCTGTGGACCGTCCGGCCACCTGTACCCGGCACCAAGCCCACGACTGACAGTCCCCCTTCCCACGCGGCAGGCCTGGTTCTCGCCGTGGCGCCGGGCAGCGAAACGCTCCAGGCTCTGGACACCCGGACCGGCGTGGAGCGGTGGAGGCAGAAGCTACCGAGCGGCACACAAGTAGTGGTGGCAGGCAGCCAGGTACTGCTGGTCCGCGCAGCGGAGGGAAGGGCCACCGTCGTGGACCCGGCCAGCGGCAACGTTCGCTGGACGAAGCAGATCGGCGGGCCGGGATCCATCTGGTGGAGCGGCCCGGAGGAAGCCGACCAGGCCGTGCTGTACGTGGCGACCCCCGACAAAGGTGGGAGCTCGACGCGCGTTTCGGCCGTGGACCCGGTGAGCGGATCAGTGTCTTGGCAAATCCACACCACGGGGAAACTGAAGCCGGTCGGCACGGCCCGAGGCGGCCTGTACCTGCTGAGCATCGAGGAGCCGGCCAAAACGTCCACAGTCGTACGGGTGGACCTGGCGACCCGCACCCCACGGCGCGTGAAGCTCGCGTCTCCGCTGTACGAGGCGCAGGCGACCGTGGGACCCGACGGGGTCCTGTACGTCTTCGGGGCGACCGGCGCGCTCGCTGCCGTGGGCGCCACGAAGGAGGAGTGGCGGCTGGAGACGGGGGTGGCCGTGGCCTCCCGGCCGACACTCGCCGACGGGCGGGTCTACCTGAGCGCCTCCGACGGGCGGCTGCTCGCCATTGACGCGCGGGCGGGGAAGCTGCTCGGGCAGACCAAGCCCCGCATGGGCTCCGGGAAGGACACCTTCGCGGCGAGTCTGCCCGCGCCCGTCGTCGGGGACGGGCGGGTGTACGCCTCGGCGCCGGACGGGACCGTGTTCGCGGTGGCCGCCGGGGATCCCGCCGGGTGGTGAGACGGCGACGGCCCCGCCCGCGGGTGTCGGGCGGGGCCGGAGCCGGTGCGTGCGTGGGGGTCAGCGCTCCAGGAGGCTGACGTCGCGGACCGCGCCCTTGTCGGCGCTGGTGGCCATCGCCGCGTAGGCGCGCAGGGCCGCGGAGACCTTGCGCTCGCGGTTCTTCGGGGCGTAGACGCCGCCCAGGGCCGCGTGGCGGGCGGCCAGCGTGGCCTCGTCGACCAGGAGCTCGATGGAGCGGTTCGGGATGTCGATGCGGATCCGGTCGCCGTCCTCGACGACCGCGATGGAGCCGCCCGAGGCCGCCTCCGGGGAGGCGTGGCCGATGGAGAGGCCCGAGGTGCCGCCGGAGAAGCGGCCGTCCGTGATCAGTGCGCAGACCTTGCCGAGGCCGCGGCCCTTGAGGAAGGACGTCGGGTAGAGCATCTCCTGCATGCCGGGACCGCCGCGCGGGCCCTCGTAGCGGATGACGACCACGTCGCCGGCCTTGATCTCCTTGCGGAGGATCTTGTCGACGGCCTCGTCCTGCGATTCGCAGACCACGGCCGGGCCCTCGAAGGTCCAGATCGACTCGTCGACACCGGCGGTCTTCACGACGCAGCCGTCGACCGCGATGTTGCCGCGCAGGACGGCGAGGCCGCCGTCCTTGGAGTACGCGTGCTGGACGGAGCGGATGCAGCCGCCCTCGGCGTCGAGGTCGAGGGTGTCCCAGCGCTCGGACTGGGAGAAGGCGGAGGCGGAGCGCTGGCAGCCGGGGCCCGCGTGCCACAGCTCCATGACCTCTTCGGGGGCCGTGCCGGAGCGGGCGTCCCACTTCGCGAGCCACTCCTCCAGGTTGGCGGAGTGGACCGTGGTGACGTCCTTGTTGAGCAGGCCGCCGCGGTGGAGCTCGCCGAGCAGGGCGGGGATGCCGCCGGCCCGGTGGATGTCCTCCATGTAGTACGTGCCGCCGGGCGCCACGTTCGGCGCGACCTTGGCGAGGCACGGGACCCGGCGGGAGATCTCGTCGATGTCCGTGAGGTCGTACTTCAGGCCTGCTTCCTGCGCGGCGGCGAGGAGGTGCAGGATCGTGTTGGTGGAGCCGCCCATGGCGATGTCGAGGGCCATGGCGTTCTCGAAGGCCTGGCGGGTCGCGATGTTGCGGGGCAGGACGGACTCGTCGTCCTGCTCGTAGTAGCGCTTGGTGATCTCGACGATCGTGCGGCCGGCGTCCTCGTACAGGGCGCGGCGGGCGGTGTGCGTCGCGAGGACCGAGCCGTTGCCGGGGAGGGCCAGGCCGATGGCCTCGGCGAGGCAGTTCATCGAGTTGGCGGTGAACATGCCGGAACAGCTGCCACAGGTGGGACAGGCGTTCTCTTCGATGCGCAGGACGTCTTCGTCGGAGACGCTGTCGTTGGAGGCGTCCACCATCGCGTCGATCAGGTCGAGCTTGCGGACGGTGCCGTCCACGAGGGTGGCCTGGCCGGCCTCCATCGGGCCGCCGGAGACGAAGACGACCGGGATGTTGAGGCGCATGGCGGCCATCAGCATGCCGGGGGTGATCTTGTCGCAGTTGGAGATGCAGATCAGCGCGTCGGCGCAGTGCGCCTCGACCATGTACTCGACCGAGTCCGCGATCAGGTCGCGGGAGGGCAGGGAGTACAGCATGCCGCCGTGGCCCATGGCGATGCCGTCGTCGACCGCGATGGTGTTGAACTCGCGGGGGACGGCGCCGGCGGCCAGGATCGCGTCGGAGACGATGCGGCCGACCGGGGCCAGGTGGGTGTGGCCGGGGACGAACTCGGTGAAGGAGTTGGCGACCGCGATGATCGGCTTCCCGATGTCCGCGCTCGCTACGCCCGAGGCGCGCATCAGGGCACGTGCGCCTGCCATGTTGCGGCCGTGGGTGACGGTGCGGGACCTCAGCTCGGGCATCGGGTTCTCTCCCCATGTGTGCGGTGACGCGAGCGTCTGCCGCGACTGTGGATATGGCTCGGTTACGAGGCTACGCCCCCTGCCCGGGATCCGGACGGGCTGTCCGGATCCCGGGACGGGCGGCTCAGTAATTGGGCACGGAGCGGAGATTACGGGGCTGCGCGCACGGGCGCCTCATCCGTCACTCCTCGGTGAGGTAGCGCTGGAGGGTGGGGGCCACCAGGTCGATGATGGTCTCCGGGTCCGCCGATGCGAGGGGCTCGACCTGGACGACGTAGCGCAGGATCGCGATGCCGACCATGTGGGAGGCGGCGAGCTCGGCGCGGAAGGTCGGGTCGGGGACGTTGAGGTCGGCCGCGATCCGCTCCAGCAGGCGGTGCAGGATCAGCCGCCGGAGCACCTTCGCGGCGGCCTCGTGGGTGAGGGCCGAGCGGATCACGGCGAGCAGCGGGGTCCGGGTGACCGGGTTCTCCCAGACGCCGAGGAAGTAGCGGGCCAGGCGTTCGCCGATGCCGTCGGGGCCCGCGCCGATGATCTTGGGGAGGACGAGGGCCGGCTCCATGCTGAGCTCGATCGCGGCGGCGAAGAGGTCGTCCTTGCTGCCGAAGTAGTGGTGCACCAGGGCCGGGTCCACGCCGGCCGCCTTGGCGATCCCGCGGACCGAGGTCTTGTCGTAGCCGCGCGCGGCGAACTCCGTACGGGCCGCGAGGCGGATGCGCTCCTGGGTGCCGGGGCCGTCGTCGGCCTCGTCCTGGCGGGGGCGGCCGGGACCGCGGCGGGGCTTGGCGGGGTCCGGGGCGGGGTCCGGCAGGCGGGCGGTCACGGGTGCGGGGTCCTGGGTGCCGGGCCGGGGGCGGTCGCGAGGTGCAGGCGGGTGAAGGCCAGGGCCTCGGCGAGGTCGGCCTCGCGCTCGGCGGAGGACATCGCGCGGCGGGTGTTGACCTCGATGACGACGTGCCCGTCGAAGGAGGTGGCGGCGAGCCGCTCCAGCAGTTCGGCGCAGGGCTGGGTGCCGCGGCCTGGGACGAGGTGCTCGTCCTTCGCGGAACCGTTTCCGTCGGCGAGGTGGATGTGGGCGAGGCGGTCGCCCATCCGGTCGATCATCGCGGTCGCGTCGGTGCGGGCGGTCGCGGTGTGCGAGAGGTCGACGGTGAAGTGGCGGTAGTCGTCCTTGGTGACGTCCCACTCGGGCGCGTAGGCGAGCATCTCGCGGTCGCGGTAGCGCCAGGGGTACATGTTCTCGACGGCGAACTTGACGTCGGTCTCGTCCGCCATCCGCCAGATTCCGGTGACGAAGTCGCGGGAGTACTGGCGCTGCCAGCGGAACGGAGGATGCACGACGACCGTGCTCGCGCCGAGCTTTTCGGCTGCCGCCTGGGCGCGCTGGAGTTTGGTCCAGGGGTCGGTGGACCACACGCGCTGCGTGATGAGGAGGCAGGGGGCGTGGATGGCCAGGATCGGGACCCGGTGGTGGTCGGAGAGACGGCGCAGGGCGTCGATGTCCTGGCTGACGGGGTCGGTCCAGACCATGACCTCGACGCCGTCGTAGCCGAGGCGCGCGGCGATCTCGAAGGCGGTCGCCGTGGACTCCGGGTAGACGGAGGCGGTGGAGAGGGCGACTTTCGCGGTCGGGATCCGGACTGGTTTTGCCACGGGGACAGGGTATCGGGGTCCCCGTGACCCCGAACCCGCCCTACGAAGCCCCCGACGGGCCCGCCCTCCGGGGCGGCCGCCCCGGAGGGCGCTGCGCGCGGCTGTCCCCTACCCGCCCTTCCCCCGTTCCCAGGGCTCCGCCCTGACCCGGTCCTCAAACGCCGGACGGGCTGAAACAAAGGAGCCCCGGGCTGCGCCCGAACCCCTGGGGCTCCGCCCCAGACCCCGGTCCTCAAACGCCGGACGGCTGAAAAACCCAAACCCCGGGCGGCTGAAAAGGCCAAACCCCGGCCGGGGTCGGGAGGTGCGGCAGGGCGGGGACGGGGACGGGGTGGGGTGTTGGCCTGGACGTAGAGCGTGATTTGTGGCGCGAGAGCAGGCCGGGCCCTGTCAAAGTCGAGGGCAGGGCGCCTAAATCATGCAGTCCAGGCCAGCACCCCACCCCGGCCCCGGCCCCGCCCCACCCCACGCAGCAAACAGCGCACCGGCACACCCCAGCCCCGCCGGCGTTTGAGGCGCGGGGGTCCGGGGGCTGGCCCCCGTGCAGCGGCGGGGAGCGGGCGCAGGGCGGGCGGCACGGCCCCAGGGCTCAGGGCTCAGGCCCCGACGGGGCTGGACCTTCCGAGGTGGTCCAGACGGCGGAGGATGACGCCTTCGCGGAGGGCCCAGGGGCAGACTTCCAGGGATTCGACGCCCAGGAGATCCATCGCGCCCTCAGCCACCAGCGCTCCCGCGAGCAACTGGTTGGAGCGGCCCTCGGAGACGCCCGGGAGGGTGGAGCGCTGGGCGGTGGTCATCGCCGCCAGCCTCGGAACCCACTCCTCCAGGGACTTCCGGGTCAGGTCCCGCTGGATGTAGAGCCCTTCCGCGGAGCGGGCCGCGCCCGCGATCCGGGCCAGCTGCTTGAAGGTCTTCGAGGTGGCCACCACCCGGTCCGGCGGGCCGAAGCGGCTGAACTCGCCGACGGTCCGCGCGATCTGGGCCCGTACGTGACGGCGCAGCGCCCGGACGTCCGCCTGGTCGGGCGGGTCGCCCGGGAGCCAGCCCGCCGTCAGGCGTCCGGCGCCCAGGGGGAGCGAGACGGCCGCGTCCGGGTCCTCGTCGATGCCGTACGCGATCTCCAGCGAGCCGCCCCCGATGTCCAGGAGCAGGAGCTTGCCCGCCGACCAGCCGAACCAGCGCCGCGCGGCGAGGAACGTCAGGCGGGCCTCGTCGTCGCCGCTGAGGACGGGGAGGTCCACGCCCGTCTCGGCCTTGACCCGCGCCAGGACCTCGTCGGCGTTCGTGGCCTCCCGTACCGCGCTCGTCGCGAAGGGGAGGACGTCCTCGCACCCCTTGTCCTCGGCGGCCTGCACCGCGTCCCCGATGACGGAAACCAGCCGCTCGACGCCCTCGGGCGTCACCGCGCCGTGTTCGTCGAGCAGCTCCGCGAGCCGCAGCTCCACCTTGTGCGAGTGCGCGGGCAGGGGGCGTGCACCGGGGTGCGCGTCCACCACCAGCAGATGGATCGTGTTCGAACCCACATCAAGGACACCGAGTCTCATGAGGGGAAACGCTACTGGTCCAAAGGCGTAGGGGTGGAGTAAGGGGCGCTTAGGCTGGGGTTTGTGCCAAATACGAAGAAGGCCAACAAGTCCAAGACCAAGGTCGGCAAGGCCGCCAAGGGTGCCAAGGCCGCCGCCAAGGCGGACGAGAAGGGGCTCGATTTCCCGCGGGCCTGGGTGGAGTTCCCGGACCCCGCCGACGAGGAACAGGTCTTCCGCTGCGACCTGACCTGGCTCACTTCCCGCTGGACCTGCATCTTCGGCAGCGGCTGCCAGGGCATCCAAGCGGGCCGCGCCGACGACGGCTGCTGCACGCTCGGCGCGCACTTCTCCGACGAGGACGACGAGAAGCGGGTCGCCGAGAACGTGGCGCGGCTGACGCCGGAGCTGTGGCAGTTCCACGATGTCGGCAGCGAGACCGGGTGGACGCAGCACGACGACGACGGGGAGAAGCAGACCCGTCGCTGGGACGGTGCCTGCATCTTCCTGAACCGGCCCGGTTTCCCGGCGGGCGCCGGCTGTTCCCTGCACATCCTCGCGGTGCGCGGCGGCCAGGAGCCGCTGGAGACCAAGCCGGACGTGTGCTGGCAGCTGCCCGTCCGGCGGACCTACGACTGGATCGACCGGCCCGACGACACCCGCGTGCTGCAGGTGTCGATCGGCGAGTACGACCGGCGCGGCTGGGGTCCGGGCGGCCACGACCTGCACTGGTGGTGCACCTCGGCCACCTCCGCGCACGGCGCCGGCAAGCCGGTGTACGTGTCGTACCGCGCCGAGCTGACGGAGCTGATGGGCAAGGAGGCGTACGAGGAGCTCGTACGGCTCTGCGAGGCGCGGCTCGCCTCGCTGCTGCCGATGGCCCCGCACCCGGCCGACCCCGCGCCCGCGCCCGAGTCGTAGGCCGCAGCGCTACGGGGCAGGGGCCGGTGTCGGCTCCGGCTCCGCCGTGGCCCCGTCCGAGGGGCTCGGCGTCGGGGTCGGCGTGGGAGTCGGGGTGGGTGTCGGCGTCGGCTCGGGGGTCGGCGTCGGAGTCGGCGTGGGTGTCGGAGTCGGGGTGGGGGTCGGGGTCGGCTCCGGCCCGGGCGGGGTGGGTGCCGGGCGGCCCCGGCCCCGGATGGAGATCACCGCGCCGCCCGGGTCCACCCCGACCCGGGCGCTCCAGGCCCCTACGGGCTGGGCTGCGGAGTCCAGGGTGATCCGTAGGGTGACCGATTCTCCTGGCGCCAGCCGGCCCGAGGTCGTACTGGCGCGGAGCCACGGGGCGTCGGACCACAGCCGCCAGTCGACCGGGGCGCCGCCCGATGCGGTGAGGGTGAGCAGGGTGGTGGCTCCGTGGGTGGAGGCGGCCGCGGTGAGCCGGCCCGGTCCCCCGGGTGTGGGGCTCGGTGCGCCGCTGCTGATGACCTCCACGGAGACGTCGGGGTCGGCTGCGGACGGGGCGAAGCCGGGGCCGTCGGTGGTGACGGCGGCATTGCCCGCGTTCTCGTACGCCGTCAGCGGGCGGCCGTCGGTACGGGCCTGCGGGAGTTCCGCGTCGCTCGCCGAGATGCGCGTGGAGCCGTTGCCCACGGGTTCCCCGGTGCTCGGGGCGCCCCGGTAGGCCGCCCACAGCGCCAGCACCGGGGCCGCGACGACGGTGGCGACGACGGTGGTGGTCACGGCGCGGGCCCGCAGCCGCTCGCGGCGGGCCGCGCGGTCCTTGGGGTCCATCGGGAACCCGGTGCGGTCGAAGCGCGGGCCGGCTCCGGCGCCCCGGCGGCCGCCGGAGCGGAGCATCGCGGCGTGCACGGCGGTGCGCGGGGCCGGGACCAGCGGGAGGGCGGCGGTGTTGATGCCGCCCGAGCCGGGCCAGGGGCCGCCGGCGCCGACGCGTTCGGCGACGCGGCGGCAGCGCGGGCAGTCGTCGACGTGGCGGACGAGCTCGGCGCGCAGGGAGGAGGACAGGAGGAGGTTCCCGTCTCCCCCGCCCTCCCCGTCGTCTCCGGTGAGCCGGGACACGGTCGGGCAGTTGCCCGTCTCCACGACGGCGAGGGCGGCGCGGGTGCGCTCCACCTCGCAGGCGGCGCCGGTGAGCAGCTCGCGGGCCGCTGCCGGGGGCGTACCGAGGACGGCGGCGAGTTCGGGGACGCCCAGGCGGTGGCGGACGGCGAGTTCGAGTGCCTCGCGCTGCTCGGGGGTGGTTCCGGCGGCCTCCGGCCAGGCGAGGCGGGCGAGCTCGGTGCGGCGGTAGGCGTACACGTCGAGACCGCCGTGACCGGTGGGGGCGGCGGGGCCCGCGGAGCCGGCCTGGCCGGCCACCGCGGCGTTCGCCACCGCGTTCGCCGCGTTCGTGTCGGCGCTCGCCGTCGCGGGATCCGGCGCACGGCCGGCGTCCGTGTGCTCCGGTGCACGCCGGGCGGAATGCGCTCCCCCGTACCCGTAGCGCGTGCGCCGCCGCTCGGCCAGCCTGCGCAGGCAGGCCCAGCGGGCGAGGGCGTACAGCCAGGCCCGCCGGTGCCCCTCGTCGGGGCAGCGGCCGGGATGCCGGTCGGCGACGGCGAGGACGTCGCCGAGCACGTCGGTGGCGTTGTCGTGGTCGCACAGGACCGAGAGGCAGTACGTGAACAGCCCGTCCAGGTAGGGCTCGTACCGGAACGGTGGCGGCTGCTCCACCCTGGTCGCCTCGGGGGGAGTGCGCCCGTGCGCCCGGTGTGCGCCGGTGCGCGGTGCGGGGTGTCCCCGGTTGCTGCTGGTCACTTGGTGACCGTAGGCGGCGCGCCGGTGGCGCTCCGGAAGCCTTCACCAGTTTTAGCCCTTACGGGTGAACAGATCGGCGCCGTGCTGACGGCGCCCCTGACGGTGCACGCCACGGCGTACACGCCGGGACGGACGGAGGACCGTCCCGGGGGCCGTCCGGGGAGGGCTGTCGGTGGCGGCGGCTACCGTGGGCCGCATGGCTGCCCGTACATCTCGTTCATCCGCCAAGGACCGGCCGTCCTACCGTTGTACCGAGTGCGGGTACTCCACCGCCAAGTGGCTCGGCCGGTGCCCCGAGTGCCAGGCCTGGGGCACCGTCGAGGAGCTCGGCGGCGCCCCCGCCGTGCGGACCACCGCGGCCGGCCGGGTCACGACGGCCGCCGTGCCGATCGGGCAGGTCGACGTGCGGACGGCGACCGCGCGCAGCACGGGCGTGAGCGAGCTGGACCGGGTGCTGGGCGGCGGGCTGGTCCCCGGCGCGGTCGTCCTGCTCGCGGGCGAGCCGGGCGTCGGCAAGTCCACGCTGCTGCTCGACGTCGCGGCGAAGGCCGCCTCCGACGAGCACCGCACGCTGTACGTCACGGGCGAGGAGTCGGCGAGCCAGGTGCGGCTGCGGGCCGACCGGATCAACGCGCTCAGCGAGCACCTCTACCTGGCCGCCGAGACCGATCTGTCCGCCGTCCTCGGGCACCTCGACGCCGTGAAGCCCTCGCTGCTGATCATGGACTCCGTGCAGACGGTCGCCTCCCCCGAGATCGACGGCGCGCCCGGCGGCATGGCGCAGGTCCGTGAGGTGGCCGGGGCGCTGATCCGGGCCTCCAAGGAGCGCGGGATGTCCACGCTGCTGGTCGGCCACGTCACCAAGGACGGGGCGATCGCCGGTCCCCGGCTGCTGGAGCACCTGGTCGACGTCGTACTGAGCTTCGAGGGCGACCGGCACGCACGGCTGCGCCTCGTGCGCGGGGTGAAGAACCGGTACGGCACCACGGACGAGGTCGGCTGCTTCGAGCTCACCGACGAGGGCATCAACGGCCTCGCCGACCCGAGCGGACTGTTCCTGACCCGCCGCGCCGAGGCCGTCCCCGGCACCTGTCTGACGGTGACCCTGGAGGGCAAGCGCCCGCTGGTCGCCGAGGTGCAGGCGCTGACGGTGGACTCGCAGATCCCCTCGCCGCGCCGGACCACCTCCGGGCTGGAGACCTCGCGCGTCTCGATGATGCTGGCGGTGCTGGAGCAGCGCGGGCGGATCACGGCCCTCGGCAAGCGGGACATCTACACCGCCACCGTGGGCGGGGTGAAGCTCACCGAGCCGGCCGCCGACCTGGCCGTCGCGCTGGCCCTGGCCTCGGCCGCCAGCGACGTACCGCTCCCGAAGAACCTGGTGGCCATCGGCGAGGTCGGGCTCGCGGGCGAGGTCCGGCGCGTGACGGGGGTGCAGCGCCGGCTCGCGGAGGCGTACCGGCTGGGCTTCACCCACGCACTGGTGCCGACGGACCCGGGGAAGGTGCCGGCGGGCATGAAGGTGACCGAGGTCGCCGACATGGGCGACGCCCTGCGGGTCCTGCCGCGCGGGCGGTCGCGTACGCCGGCCAAGGAGCGGGCCACCGACTGACGCCGGCGGCCGCCGAAGGCCACCGGCGGCCACCGGCGGCCACCGGCGGTACCGAAGGGCGCCGAAGACATCCACGGGCGTCGCTCACCCCCACCCTGGACCCGAGAACAGCAGGTCAGCGGGGACGGACGGGGTGCGCGCCGGCCCGGCCGGGCCAAGGCACGACGGGCGCCGGGGCCGCGCCGGTAGACTTCGGGATGGTCCGCCCGGCCGTACGCAGGCGGTACATCCCGCGACCGGAGGAGTGCAGTGGCAGCCAAGGACGGGGCAGCAGCATCCGGAAAGTCGGGCGCGAGCTCCAAGCAGGACGCCATGATGCGCGCCTCGCTGAGCGCGGTCGCACCTGGTCAGCCCCTGCGTGACGGGCTCGAACGGATCGTTCGCGGCAACACCGGAGGGCTCATCGTCCTCGGCATGGACAAGTCCGTCGAGGCCATGTGCACGGGCGGTTTCGTCCTGGACGTGGAGTTCACCGCGACCCGGCTGCGCGAGCTGTGCAAGCTCGACGGCGCGCTGATCCTGGACAAGGACATCACCAAGATCCTGCGCGCGGGCGTCCAGCTGGTGCCCGACGCGTCGATCCACACGGAAGAGACGGGCACCCGGCACCGGACCGCGGACCGGGTCTCGAAGCAGTGCGGATTCCCGGTGGTGTCGGTCTCGCAGTCGATGCGGCTGATCGCGCTGTACGTGGACGGCGAGCGGCGCGTGCTGGAGGAGTCCGGGGCGATCCTGTCGCGGGCGAACCAGGCGCTGGCCACGCTGGAGCGGTACAAGCTCCGCCTGGACGAGGTCGCCGGAACGCTGTCCGCGCTGGAGATCGAGGACCTGGTGACGGTCCGCGATGTCACGGCGGTGGCGCAGCGGCTGGAAATGGTGCGGCGCATCGCGACGGAGATCGCGGAGTACGTGGTGGAGCTCGGCACGGACGGCCGGCTGCTCTCGCTCCAGCTCGACGAGCTGACGGTAGGGATCGAGCAGGAGCGGGAGCTCGTCATCCGGGACTACGTGCCGGAGCCGACGGCGAAGCGTTCCCGCACGGTGGAGGAGGCACTGCCGGCGCTGGACGCGCTCACGCATCCGGAGCTGCTGGAGCTGGCGATCGTGGCGAAGGCCCTCGGGTACACGGGCTCGCCGGAGACCCTGGACTCGGCGGTGTCGCCCCGCGGGTACCGGCTGCTGGCGAAGGTTCCGCGGCTGCCGGGCGCCATCATCGAGCGGCTCGTGGAGCACTTCGGCGGGCTGCAGAAGCTGCTCGCCGCCTCGGTGGACGACCTCCAGACGGTCGACGGCGTCGGCGAGGCGCGTGCGCGCAGCGTGCGCGAGGGGCTGTCGCGGCTGGCGGAGTCCTCCATCCTGGAGCGCTACGTCTAGGCTGCGGCCCCGCTCCGGGATGTCCGGCCGAGCGCCGCTCCCGGGGCGCCTCCCCGGACCCCGCTCCTCAACCGCCGGAGGGGCTGACCTTGCCCTGCGGCAATCCAGCCCCGTCCGGGGAAAACGCGCCGGCTACTCCGGCTTCAGGACGAACGAGGTTCGGGCCACCGGCATGCCGGGGGACTTGACCTCGACCACGTACGTGTCCGCCGCCGCCACCCCCGCCGGAGGCGTCTGGCACTGGGTCGCCTCGCTGAAGTGGCGGTCCCACTCCAGGGCTTGCGTGGTCTCGCCCTGCGAGGGCACCCGGTAGAAGACGTTGCCCGCGCCCGCCGGGCAGTCCGCCGAGGACCAGACCGGCTTGGCGTTGCTCGCCTGAGTGATGGTCAGAACCGCCTGCTTCGGGCCGAGATCGACCTTGCAGGTCGTTCCCGAGACATTGCGCGCGACGAGTTCGAGACGCGGCTTCTCGTTCGCCTCGTACTCGTTCTTCACGCTCTTGACCTCCCACTGCAGCGCACCGGGCGCGCACGTGGGCACCGGCGAGTCCGCCGGGACGGCCTGGCTCCCTCCGGAGCCGCCGGATCCGTTCGCCCCGCCCTGGTCCGCGGTGCCGGGCTCGGCGCCCGGTTCGCCGTTCTTGCCCGTGCCGGGGCTCGCACCGGGGCCGGAGCCCGTGCCGGTGCCGGCGCTCGTACCGCCGGAGCCGCCCGAGCCCGAGTCCCCGCGCCCGCCCGGGGCCTGACTGATCGCCGGACCGGAGCCCGAGGGTCCGGGGGTGATCTGGGTGACGGGACCGGAGCCGCCCTGGCCCTTGCCGTTGGTACTCGACTTGCCCGCACCGGAACTGACGGTCCATACGGCGAGCATCGCGAGGAGCGCGGCAACGGACGCCAGCACGGCCCTCCGTCGCCAGTAGATGGAGGAGGGGAGCGGCCCGACCGGATTGCGCAGAGATCCCACGGAGGGAACCTTACGAGAGTTCCCGGCGCGATCAGTGCCCCACATGCCGCACACTCGGCTTGTTTTGCCGATGATCATCCTGCGGGGTGATCCGGAGCGCCGAAATTCGGCCCGGAGACTCTGGAGACTGATGAGGACGTTATTCCGATTTAGGTACCTTCAGTGACCATGGACAGCTCCGGCCTCTACCTCGACGTCACCGATTTCGCCCACTCGACCCCCACCTGGGTGCAATCGGCGTTCGAGTTCTGGACCGAGTACGGGCTGCTCGTCTTCGGCGCCCTCTTCATAGCCGTGTGGTGGCGATCACGTGGCGCCCGCGACCCCCGCACGGTGGCGCTCGCGGTGCTCGCCCCCTTCGTCACCGCCCTGGCCTACGTCGCCTCCGAGCTGGTGAAGTCCAGCGTCGACGAGGAGCGCCCCTGCCGGGCCGTGGCCGGGGCGGCGGTCTCGCTCGTCAAGTGCCCGGCCACCGGCGACTGGTCCTTCCCCAGCAACCACGCCACCATCGCGGGCGCGGGCGCCGTGGCCCTGGCACTCGCCGTGCGCAAACTCGTGCTGCTGACCGTGCCGCTGGCCCTGCTGATGGCCTTCTCCCGGGTCTTCGTCGGCGTGCACTACCCGCACGACGTGGCCATGGGCCTGCTGCTGGGCGCGAGCCTCGCCGCCCTCGCCGGCCTCGCGCTCGCCGGGCCCGCGACCAGGGTCGTCTCCGCCGTGCGGACGAGCGGCGGCCGCACGGCCGTCCTGATCACCGGCCCGGACCCCGCCCGCTGACACCCGCCCCGGCCTGGCGCCGGGGAGCGACACGACACCCCGCGGGCCCGAAACGTGCCAGGATGCCGTCTGCCATGACTGCAACCATTCCCACCACCGCGCTGCACTCCCCCGTCATCGCGTGGTTCGAAGCACACGCCCGCGACCTGCCCTGGCGCCGCCCCGAGGCCGGCCCCTGGGGGGTGATGGTCAGCGAGTTCATGCTCCAGCAGACCCCCGTCAACCGGGTCCTGCCGGTCTACGAGCAGTGGCTCGCCCGCTGGCCCCGGCCCGCCGACCTCGCCGCCGACGCCCCGGGTGAGGCCGTCCGCGCCTGGGGCCGCCTCGGTTACCCCCGGCGGGCCCTGCGCCTGCACGGCGCGGCCGTCGCCATAACGGAGCGGCACGGGGGCGACGTACCGCGCGAGCACGCACAGCTGCTGGCCCTGCCCGGGATCGGCGAGTACACGGCGGCCGCCGTGGCCTCCTTCGCGTACGGGCAGCGGCACGCGGTCCTCGACACCAACGTGCGCCGGGTCTTCGCGCGCACCGCGACCGGGGTCGAGTACCCGCCGAACGCCACGACCGCCGCCGAGCGGCGCCTGGCGCGGGCCCTGCTGCCCGAGGACGAGGACACCGCGGCCCGCTGGGCTGCGGCCTCCATGGAGCTCGGGGCTCTGGTGTGCACGGCCAAGAGCCCGGACTGCGGGAGCTGTCCGGTGGCCGGGCTGTGCGCGTGGCGGCTGGCCGGGAAGCCCCCTCACGAGGGACCGCCGCGGCGCGGGCAGACGTACGCCGGGACGGACCGGCAGGTGCGCGGCAAGCTCCTCGCGGTGCTGCGCGAGGCGGTCGGCGCCGTGCCGCAGTCCCTCCTGGACACCGTCTGGGACGAGCCCGTACAGCGGGCCCGCGCGCTCGACGGGCTGGTCTCGGACGGGCTGGTGGAGCCGCTGCCCGGACTCATGTACCGGCTCCCGGCCGCCCCCGCCAAGGCTCCCACCGACCCGGCCACCGCAACTCCCTGAAACTGACTCAGGGATTCCGTTTGGCCGGAGAAACCGCAGCTCACGGGCGCTGTTACATAACCTATGGGTGTCCGTGCGTCCACCGAAGGCTCACCCGCACAGGGTCGTGACAACGCCTCCGTACCGTCGAATCCGTAAGGCAGCGGATGAGCGGTTGGTCGGAACGGAGGCGGTCTGAGATGGCGCACGGCGAGGTACTCGAATTCGAAGAGTACGTACGCACCCGGCAGGACGCGCTGCTGCGCAGTGCCCGTCGCCTGGTTCCGGACCCGACCGACGCACAGGACCTCCTGCAGACCGCGCTCGTGCGCACCTACGGCCGCTGGGACGGCATCGCCGACAAGTCCCTTGCCGACGCGTACCTGCGCCGTGTCATGATCAACACCCGTACCGAATGGTGGCGGGCCCGCAAGCTCGACGAGGTTCCCACCGAGCAGCTCCCCGACGCCTCCGTCGAGGACGGTTCGGACCAGCGCGCCGACCGCGCCCTGCTCATGGACATCCTCAAGGTGCTCGCGCCCAAGCAGCGCAGTGTGGTGGTGCTGCGACACTGGGAGCAGATGAGCACCGAGGAGACGGCCGCGGCGCTCGGCATGTCGGCGGGAACCGTGAAGAGCACTCTGCACCGCGCACTGGCCCGGCTCCGGCAGGAACTGGAGAGCCGGGACCTGGACATGCGCGCGCTGGAGCGCGGTGACCACACCATCCGGTACGAGGGGCGTGAGCGGTGCGCGGCCTGATTGGCCCAAGACTGAGCGGCAAGAGCTCGGTGGTACTCATGTCGGCGGGGACGATCGTCCTCGTCGGCACCGTGCTGTTCGCGGTCGGCTGCTCGACGGGGGGCACGGGGCTGCGGGACGGCGGCCCGGCCCGTACGGAGTCGGTGGCCAAGACCGCGGCCCCCTCCTCGGCGCCCTCGGAACACGACGCGAGCGCCGCCACCCCCCTCACCCCCCGGGCCTCCGGCAAGCCCGCCGCCAAGGTCGACCCGATCGCCCTGGTCAAGGCGGACCCCAAGGTCAGCTCCGAGGTCAAGCGGGACCTGAAGCCCTGCTCCGGCAACGAGTACCCGGTGGACGTCAGCTACGGGAAGATCACCGGCGGCCCCGAGGTCGACATCGTGGTCAACGTCCTGTCCTGCGCCGACGCGCTCGGCCGCGGATCGTTCGTGTACCGCGCGGACGGGGCCTCGTACGAGAATGTTTTCTCGGACGAGCAGCCGCCCGTCTACGCCGAGATCGACCGGGGCGACCTGGTCGTCACCAAGCCGGTCTACGGGAAGAGCGACGCGCTCTCCTACCCCTCGGGCGAAGACCTGATCACGTACCGCTGGAACGGGGAGCGGTTCACCGAGCAGGACCGGGTGCACACCGACTACAGCAGCGTGGTCGACGGCGGGACGGCCCCCGCCCCGGCCGTCAGCCCAAAGGGCTGAACCACCCGAAGAGCCGGACGAAGAACCACCCGAAGAGCCGGGCGACCTGAAGAACCCGGCATCCGAAAGACCGAAGCACCGAGCAACCGAAGCACCGAGTACCGAGGCGAGGCGAGGCTCCCGATGGCCGAGACCCATGTGCTGTTCGTGGAGGACGACGACGTCATCCGTGAGGCCACGACCCTGGCGCTGGAACGCGACGGGTTCGTGGTCACGGCCATGCCCGACGGGCTGTCCGGTCTGGAGTCCTTCCGGGCCGACCGGCCCGACATCGCGCTGCTCGACGTGATGGTGCCGGGGATGGACGGCGTGAGCCTGTGCCGCCGCATCCGCGACGAGTCCACCGTTCCCGTCATCATGCTGTCGGCGCGCGCCGACTCCATCGACGTGGTGCTGGGCCTGGAGGCGGGCGCCGACGACTACGTCACCAAGCCCTTCGACGGCTCCGTCCTCGTGGCCCGCATCCGCGCGGTGCTGCGCCGCTTCGGCCACGCCGGCGGCCCGCAGGGCGGCGGGTCCGAGGAGGACGCCGGCGAGCGCGGGGTGCTGCTCTTCGGCGACCTGGAGGTCGACACGGAGGGCATGGAGGTGCGCAAGGCGGGCGTCCCGGTGGCACTGACCCCCACCGAGATGCGGCTGCTGCTGGAGTTCTCCACCTCCCCCGGCACCGTGCTCTCGCGCGACCGGCTGCTGGAGCGGGTCTGGGACTACGACTGGGGCGGCGACACCCGCGTCGTGGACGTCCACGTCCAGCGGCTGCGCACCAAGATCGGCCAGGACCGGATCGAAACGGTCCGGGGATTCGGATACAAGCTCAAGGCCTGATGCCTTGAGGAGGACGAGCACGGGGGACGAGCGCGGGAATGAAATCTGAATGAAGCGGTTCACCCTGCGGACCGGGATCCGCTGGAAGATCACGCTCGCCATCGCGTCGGTGGGCGCGCTGACCGCCATCGCACTGAGCCTGGTGGTGCACAGCGCTGCCCGCGTATCGATGCTGGAGAGCGCGCGCGAGGTGCAGCTCGACCGGGTGCAGTTCATCTCCCGCATCGCCGAGGCCGGCCGCAAGCCCCTCATGGGCGCCAAGCTCAACGACCCGGACCTGCCCGGTGAGCTGCGCGAGAAGGCCCGGTCCGGGCGGCGCGGCACCTACGTCCAGGACAACCCGCGCGGGCTCCCCGAGGTGTGGGCGGCCGTACCGCTCGGCAACGGGCAGGTGCTGTCGCTGCACACGCAGTTCCGGGAGAGCGCCAACATGGTGCGCGACCTGGACCGGGCCCTGGTCATCGGCTCCCTGGCCGTGGTCATCGGCGGCTCTGCGCTCGGCGTGCTCATCGGCGGCCAGATCTCGCGCCGGCTGCGCAAGGCCGCGGCCGCCGCGCAGCGGGTGGCGCACGGGGATCCCGAGGTACGGGTGCGGGACGCGGTCGGGGGCGTCGTGCGCGACGAGACCGACGACCTCGCGCGGGCGGTCGACGCGATGGCGGACGCCCTCCAGCAGCGGCTGGAAGCGGAGCGGCGGGTGACCGCCGACATCGCGCACGAGCTGCGCACCCCGGTGACCGGCCTGCTCACGGCCGCGGAGCTGCTCCCGCCGGGCCGGCCGACCGAGCTCGTGCGGGACCGCGCGCAGGCGCTGCGGGCGCTGGTCGAGGACGTGCTGGAGGTGGCCCGGCTGGACAGCGCGTCCGAGCGGGCGGAGCTCCAGGAGGTGGCGCTGGGCGAGTTCGTGCAGCGCCGGGTCAGGTCGCTGATGCCGGAGGCGAGGGTACGGATCGTCGCCGACGAGATCGTCAGCACCGATCCGCGCCGCCTGGAGCGGATCCTCGGCAACCTGCTGGCGAACGCCGCGCGGTACGGGCGGGCGCCGGTCCAGGTGGATGTCGAAGGCCGGGTCGTACGGGTCCGGGACCACGGGCCGGGCTTCCCCGAGGCCCTGCTCCAGGAGGGCCCGAGCCGCTTCCGGACCGGGTCCACGGACCGGGCCGGGGTGGGGCACGGGCTGGGGCTGACCATCGCGGAGGGGCAGGCGCGGGTGCTGGGCGCCCGGCTGACGTTCCGCAACGTGGCGGCCCCCGGCGGCTTCGACCAGGGCGGCTCTGCGGCGGGGGCGGTGGCGGTGCTGTGGCTGCCGGAGCACGCGCCGACGGCGACGGGGAGCTTCCCGATCGTCCGCCGGGAGGACTGAGCGGGACGGAGCGGGACCGGGCGGGACGGAGCGGCACCCGGGCGGGACCGGGCAGGACCGGGCGGGGGGCCGGCGCCCGTACCGCCCGCGATCGGTGTCGTATCGCGACACTCGGCTGTTCGATTGAGGACGCCGATGTTTTAGCATCCGAACCATGACTGACGGTACGGATCGCCCGCACAGCCCCCAGCCCGAGCCCGCGCCGGAGAGCGGCGGCTACGGGTTCCCGCCGGGGATACCCGCGCCGGGCGGCTACGGGTTCCCGCCCGGCCGGCCCGAGCAGCACGACCCGCAGGACCCGTACGGCCAACACGAGCAGCACGGCCGGCAGGATCAGTACGGGCAACAGGACCAGCAGCCGGGCCCGCCCGCGCCCGGCGGCGGCCACGGCTACGGCTTCCCGCCCGGCCGGCCCGACGAGACCGCGCCCGGCGACGGCCAGGGCTACGGCTACCCGCAAGCCGGTGGTTACGGCTACCCGCAGGGCGGCGGCTACGGCTACCCGCCGAGCCCGCCCGCGGCCGGCGCCTTCGGTCCCCCGATGCCCTTCTTCGAGGAGCCCGGCCACAACGGACCCGGCCAGGACCTGCCGCCCGTGGCCTTCGGCGATCAGCCCGACTGGGAGGCGATGGCCGACCGGTCGGCCTCCGAGCGGCGCAAGAAGCGGCTGTGGATGGTGGGCGCAGCGGTGACCGTCGTCCTGCTGCTCGCCGGCGGCGGCACGTTCTTCGTGCTGCGGGACGGCAAGGCGGGCAAGAACGACGTGGCCGACAACGCTCCCGCCACGTCCGCGTCCCCGTCCCCGTCCGGATCCGGGTCGCCCGACCCCGACGCCTCACCGTCGAAGAGCTACTCCCCGACCGTGTCGAGCGACGTCTCCCTGCTCAGGGACGGCGTCGGCAAGACCAACATCCGCATGGGCCCCGATGCCGCGGTGCCCAAGGTGGACACGCGCTTCGAGCTCACCCTCAAGGGCAATCCGAACTCGTACGCCCAGGCCACCGAGCCGGGGGTGGACACGACCAAGAGCTTCTCCCTCTCGGCCCGCGTCAACAACGCCTCCACGGCGAAGGGCGCGCACATCGTG
The DNA here is from genome assembly GCF_026343255.1 of Streptomyces sp. NBC_00086. Lineage (NCBI taxonomy): Bacteria > Bacillati > Actinomycetota > Actinomycetes > Kitasatosporales > Streptomycetaceae > Streptomyces > Streptomyces sp. NBC_00086. The sequence goes on from NZ_JAPELZ010000001.1 coordinate 3,526,168, forward strand.
ATGAGCCAGGGCACCGGGGATTCGTTCGCCTTCGAGCTCGGCGCCGACGAGGTGAACGGCAAGCAGGCCTGGGTGTTCCGCGTGCGGACCAACGAGAAGGGCGCCACGCCCACGGTGGTGACGGTCTCCTCCCAGGGGAGGAAGACGGTCAAGACCTGGGCGGTGCTGACGGCCGTCCACGACGCCGAGAAGAAAATGATCTACCTCTACGTGGAGGGCAAGAAGGCCGGCGAGGCCCCGGTCCCGGGGATCTGGCAGAACTCCGGCCCCCTGCAGCTCGGCCGGGCCCGTCACCAGGACGCGTGGGCCGGTGCGTTCAAGGGTGCGATGAACTACATCCGGATCTACGAATCGGCCTTCACGCCCGAGCAGGCCACCGCCTACCGCAAGGGCCAGCTGGACGCCGCGGCCCGCGCGACCGCGACCCACGCCTGGGTGACCGGCTGATCAGATGGTGACGCCGACCGTACGCAGGAAGGACACCGGGTTCACGGCCGAGCCGTAGTTCGGGGTGGTCCGGATCTCGAAGTGGAGGTGCGGGCCGCTCGAATTGCCGGTGTTGCCGGAGAGGGCGATCTGCTCGCCCTTGGAGACCTTCTCGCCGATCTTGACCTGGATCTTCGAGAGGTGCGCGTACTGGGAGTACGTGTTGTTCGCGTGCTTGATCACGATGGCGTTGCCGTAGGCCGGGCCGTCGCCGCCGCCGTTGGGGCCGGCCTTGACCACGGTGCCCGCCGAGACGGCGTCGACCGGGGTGCCGACCGGGACGGCGAAGTCCTGGCCGGAGTGCTTGTGCGACCACATGGTGCCGCCCTTGCCGAAGGTCGCGGAGAGCGTGTACTTCGACACCGGCTTCTCCCACAGGGCGGCCGGCTTCGCGGCGATCGCGGCCTGGGCGGCGGCCTGCTCGGAGACCAGCTGGACCGTACCGGTCAGCTCGGCCTGGGGCACCTCGTCGGCGAAGGCGGCGGTCGTTCCGGCACCGAGGGCCAGGGCCGCACCGAGGGCGGTGGCGCCGATGGCGATACGGGTACGACGGATGCTGACGCGCTTCGCGGACATGAAGGAGACCTCCGGGCCGGGGACGGGGAACGGTGCTGCGGGGTGCTGCGGAGTGCTGCGGGCAAGAAAGGACCCGGCACGCTGAGCAGGTGCCGGGCTTGCTTGCTCATCCTTGGTAACCCGGGCACCCCGGCTTCCCCAAACCTCCCCGGTACTACCCGGGCTCGTAGGTGCGGAGGGGGCTGTCAGCCCTGTTGACCGCCTCCCCACTGGCCCAGCGGTAGGGCAAATGGGACATGGATCTCTACGAATGCTCCTAGTAGGTCCGATTTGCCCTGTGCGGCTTGTCACCGGCCCGGGACCTCCGCCGACCCCCCGCCGGGACCAAAGCCCTGCGACCCACGTCACGCCGAAGCTACGCTCCGGCTCGTGGACGCATCCGTGATCGGGATCCGGCTGGCCTCGGGGTTCGTGGCCCCCCTCGTGAAACAGCTTTTCCGGGCGGAGGGAGCGGGCGCCGGCCTCGTGGACCGGCCCGTGCGGATCTCCGCGTACGTCTCCCTGCACGAGCAGCGCGTGCTGTCCCGGTACGACCTGCGCCGACTGGCCGACAAGCTCGTCAGGGGGGCCTTACGGGCCCCCGGCGAGGAACCGCTGCCGCCGGGCGAGGAGGCGGGCGTCGCGGCCGCGCTGGCCGCCACCCTGTACTCCCTCGGGACCCTGTCCCTGGAGGACGCCCAGGCGGTGGAGATGGGCGCGCGGGCCTTCGCCGCCGAACTGCGCAGGGCGGCGCCTGCCACGGGCCTGGGCCGGGACGCCGAGCTCTTCCACGACCGCCTGCTGGAGACCACCTGCCTGCACATCCTGCAGTTCTTCACGACCCGCTCCACCTACATCCCGAGGGCCCTGGTCGAGCAGGCCCGCCGCCTGGCCGAGCTGATCGCCAAGATCGACGTCCTGCTGGACCGGATCCCCCGCCAGGACGGCCGCGACGCGGAGTTCGAGGCGAGGTACCGGGAGTACCTCGCCCGACGGCACGGCACCCTGACGATCTTCGGGCTCGACCTGCCGCCCGGCTCGGCCCGCTGGCCGCTGGAGGCGGCGTACGTGAGCCTGGAGCTGGTCGCCCCCGGCCCGTCCTGGGGCGCCCTGGGCGCGGGGGGCGGCCTGTCCTTGACCGCGACTCCCCGGGGGCCGCACGCCGACTTACGCGCTTCCTCGGACCCGTGGATGGCCGAGGGCTTACGCGTCCTCCTGCGCGGCGAGGCCGGGTCCGGCAAGACCACGCTGATCCAGCAGCTCGCCGTCTCCGCCGGCCGGGAGGGGGGCGGGGCCGACGTCGTCCCGTACGTACTGCCCCTACGGACCCTGAGCAGGCACGAGGCGCCCCTGCCCGCCGCCAAGGACTTCCTGGCCGCCACCTCGCTCAAGGGGCAGGCTCCGGAGGGCTGGGAGGACCGGGTCCTGCGCGCGGGACGCGGCCTGGTCCTGGTCGACGGCATCGACGAGATCCCGGAGGGCGAGCGGGCCCGGGCCCGGGACTGGCTCGTCGACCTCTTCGCCGCCTACCCCGGCAACCGGTGGCTGGTCACCTCCCGGCCCTCGGCGGTCCGCCAGGACTGGCTCGCCGGCGAGGAGTTCGCCGAGCTGGCCCTCGTCCCCATGAACCGGGCCGCCGTGGCCGCCTTCGTCACCCGCTGGCACGCGGCGGCCGAAGCCGGCGAGCACCTCCGCGACCAGCTGCTGGAATCCCTGGCCACCAAACCGGAGCTGGCCCGGCTCGCCACCAACCCGCTGCTGTGCGGGCTGATCTGCGCCCTGCACCGCGAACGCCGGGGCTTCCTGCCCTCGGGCCGCAGGGAGCTCTACACGGCCGCCCTGTCGATGCTGCTGTACCGCCGCGACCGCGAGCGGGAGCTGCGCCTGCCGGAACTCGCCGAGGAGCCGCAGCTCCAGCTCCTCCAGCGGCTCGCGTACTGGCTGATCCGCAACGGCCGCACGCAGATCTCCCGGAAACGGGCCGAGGAGCTGATCGCCGCCGCGCTGCCCGCCGTACCCGCCGCGCAGGTGCTCGGCGACGCCCCGGCCGTACTGCAGCACTTCCTGGAGCGGACCGGGCTCCTGCGCGCGCCCACGGAAGACACCCTGGAGTTCGTCCACCGCACCTTCCAGGACTTCCTCGGGGCCCGGGCCGCCCTGGACGAGGGCGGTCTCGGCGAGCTGACCCGGCACGCGGACGACGATCAGTGGGAGGACGTCATCCGCATGGCGGTCGCCCAGGGCCGCCCCCACGACCGCGAGGCGATCATCGGCGACCTGCTGGTCCGCGACTCCGACCGGTCGGTGCTGCTGGCCCTCGCGTCACTGGAATACGCGGCCGAACTGGAGCCCGGTCTGCGCCAGGACGTCCACAAGGCCGCCCTGCGCCTCATTCCCCCGAAGAACGAGGAGGCGGCGCGCTCGCTCGGCCGGATCGGGCCGCTGGTCCTGGAGCTGCTGCCGCCCACCGGGAAGACGGTCCGCATCGCCCGCCTCTCGGTGATCGCGGCGGCGGAGACGCGGGCCGAGGCGGCGGTCGGCTACCTCGCCGGCTACTGCCTGCACCCCAACGAACAGGTCCGCGCGACACTGACCAAGGCCTGGGAACGGTTCGACAGCGAGCACTACGCGGCCCAAGTCCTCGCGCGCATGGTCCCTCCCCCCGGCGATCTCGTCATCACCCGGGACGCCGATCTCGCGGCGCTGACGGGCTTCACCGGCCCGCCCGGCCTGTACGTCAACCACGAGGTGAGCCGGGACGCCCTGACCCGCTTCCTGGCCCGCCAGCCCGTGTCGGGCCTCGTCCTGCGGCGGTTCTCCGGCGGGGCCGACGCCGGGTTCCTGCGCGGCCAGTCCTCGCTGCGGTCGCTCGAGATCACCGTATGGCCCGAGCTGCGGGACCTGAGCGCGCTGCACGGGCTGCCCCTGGAGGACGTGACCCTCGACCTCGGCAACGACGTCCCCCTCGGGCCGGCGCTCGCCGCCTGGCCCCGGCTGCGTGCGTTCACCCTGCACTCGGGGCAGGGTCCGTGGTCCTTCGCCGACTTCTCCCCCGAGGCCCCCCTAGAGGCGCTCCACCTGGACGACGCCGACCCGGACCTGGCCGGCCTGGGACGGCTGACGAGCCTGCGGCGGCTGTGGCTCGGCCGCGGGTGGCGCCCGAGCGGCAAGGCCGCGTGGGCCGAGCTCTCGGCGCTGGCCGGCCTGGAGGAGATCGCCGTGCACACCGCGGCGCTGGCCGGCCTCGCCGCGTACGCGCACCTGCCCGCACTCCGGACCGTCATGGTCTACGACGACGAAGCGTGGGACTCGGCCCTGCGGTCGCAGGTGGCCCGCAGTTTCCCGGAGGCGGCACTGAAGCCGGTGACGCAGGCCTACGAGGGCGCCTACGAGGAGTGAAGGGTGCCCACGGCAAAGGGGCGGCCCCGGAACCTTTCGGTCCCGGGGCCGCCCCTTCGTACCGCTGTGAGCGGCTAGCGCTTACGCACCCTTGGTGAGGTCCGGGCCGGAGCCCGACGCCTCGATGGGGGGAAGGTCCGAGATCGGAGTCTTCTCCTCACCGCGGAAGGTGAACTTGGCTTCGTCGCCCTCACCCTCCTTGCCGACGACCACGATGTGACCGGGGCGCAGCTCGCCGAAGAGGATCTTCTCCGACAGGATGTCCTCGATCTCGCGCTGGATCGTGCGGCGCAGCGGGCGGGCACCCATGATCGGGTCGTAGCCGCGCTTGGCCAGCAGTGCCTTCGCTTCCGTGCTGAGCTCGATGCCCATGTCACGGTCCTTCAGGCGGTCATCGACCTTGGCGATCATCAGGTCGACGATCTGGACGATGTCTTCCTCGGTGAGCTGGTGGAAGACGACCGTGTCGTCGACACGGTTGAGGAACTCGGGCCGGAAGTGCTGCTTGAGCTCTTCGTTGACCTTCGCCTTCATCCGGTCGTATCCGGTCTTGGTGTCTCCCTGGGCCGCGAAGCCGAGGTTGAAGCCCTTCGAGATGTCCCGGGTACCCAGGTTGGTCGTCATGATGATGACCGTGTTCTTGAAGTCCACGACCCGGCCCTGGGAGTCGGTCAGGCGACCGTCTTCCAGGATCTGGAGAAGGGAATTGAAGATATCCGGGTGGGCCTTCTCGACCTCGTCGAAGAGGACGACGGAGAACGGCTTCCGGCGGACCTTCTCGGTCAGCTGGCCGCCCTCTTCGTAGCCCACGTAGCCGGGGGGCGAACCGAAGAGACGGGAAACCGTGTGCTTCTCGCTGAACTCCGACATGTCGAGGGAGATCAGCGCGTCCTCGTCGCCGAAGAGGAATTCGGCGAGCGTCTTGGAGAGCTCGGTCTTACCGACACCGGACGGGCCGGCGAAGATGAACGAGCCACCGGGACGCTTCGGGTCCTTCAGACCCGCACGGGTGCGGCGGATCGCCTGGGAGAGCGCCTTGATGGCGTCCTTCTGGCCGATGACGCGACGGTGGAGCTCGTCCTCCATGCGCAGGAGTCGCGAGGACTCCTCCTCGGTCAGCTTGAACACCGGAATGCCGGTCGCGGTCGCCAGGACTTCGGCGATGAGCTCGCCGTCGACCTCGGCGACGACGTCCATGTCGCCGGCCTTCCATTCCTTCTCGCGCTTGGCCTTCGCCGCCAGCAGCTGCTTCTCCGAATCACGGAGGGAAGCCGCCTTCTCGAAGTCCTGGGAGTCGATGGCCGACTCCTTGTCGCGACGCACGTTCGCGATCTTCTCGTCGAACTCGCGGAGGTCCGGCGGCGCGGTCATCCGGCGGATGCGCATCCGGGAGCCGGCCTCGTCGATCAGGTCGATCGCCTTGTCCGGGAGGAAGCGGTCCGAGATGTACCGGTCGGCCAGGGTGGCCGCCTGCACGAGGGCCTCGTCCGTGATGGAGACGCGGTGGTGGGCCTCGTAGCGGTCGCGCAGGCCCTTGAGGATCTCGATGGTGTGCTGGAGGGAAGGCTCCGCCACCTGGATCGGCTGGAAGCGGCGCTCAAGGGCCGCGTCCTTCTCAAGGTGCTTGCGGTACTCGTCGAGCGTCGTGGCACCGATGGTCTGGAGCTCACCACGGGCCAGCATGGGCTTCAGGATGCTGGCGGCGTCGATCGCGCCCTCGGCGGCACCCGCACCCACGAGGGTGTGGAGCTCGTCGATGAACAGGATGATGTCGCCGCGGGTGCGGATCTCCTTGAGCACCTTCTTGAGGCGCTCTTCGAAGTCACCGCGGTAGCGGGAACCGGCGACCAGGGCACCCAGGTCAAGCGTGTAGAGGTGCTTGTCCTTGAGGGTCTCGGGAACCTCGCCCTTGACGATCGCCTGGGCCAGGCCCTCGACGACGGCGGTCTTGCCGACGCCGGGCTCGCCGATGAGGACCGGGTTGTTCTTGGTCCGGCGGGACAGCACCTGCATGACCCGCTCGATCTCCTTCTCGCGCCCGATGACCGGGTCGAGCTTGGATTCGCGAGCAGCCTGCGTGAGGTTGCGGCCGAACTGGTCCAGGACGAGCGAGGTCGAGGGCGTGCCCTCGGCCGGGCCGCCGGCCGTGGCCGACTCCTTGCCTCCGCCGGAGTAGCCGGAGAGCAGCTGGATGACCTGCTGCCGGACTCGGTTGAGATCGGCGCCCAGCTTCACCAGGACCTGGGCGGCGACGCCCTCGCCCTCGCGAATGAGGCCGAGCAGGATGTGCTCGGTGCCGATGTAGTTGTGGCCGAGCTGGAGGGCCTCTCGGAGCGAAAGCTCCAGGACCTTCTTCGCCCGCGGGGTGAAGGGGATGTGGCCGGAAGGGGCCTGCTGCCCCTGTCCGATGATCTCCTCAACCTGCTGGCGAACAGCCTCGAGCGAAATCCCGAGGCTCTCCAAGGCCTTAGCGGCGACACCCTCACCCTCGTGGATCAAGCCCAGGAGGATGTGCTCGGTGCCGATGTAGTTGTGGTTGAGCATCCGGGCTTCTTCCTGAGCCAGGACGACAACCCGCCGCGCGCGGTCGGTGAACCTCTCGAACATCGTTTATCGCTCCTCAGAGCGGTCGGGCAGTTCGGGGTCGGTCCCCGCCCTGTCCTTCCGCATGCTAGTCCCGCGGGGCGGGACAGCTCATTCCAACTGCCGACATCCGTCCGCGGCTCACCCTCACGTCCGTGGGAAAACCCGGCTGTAAGTGCCGACAACTGCTCCAACCCGATGGTGCGAGACGATGTTCCCGCAGGCCAGGCAGATACCCGTCACACGTGTACGCCGATGGCGAACGGAAGGCGGTCTCGGACCCTGCAAAACAGCGTGTCGCCCCGATCCACTAGGAATGTCTTACCCGTAAGAGCGGACAGTTCACGCTGGTGAACGACTGTTCCCTCCGCTACGGGCGAACACGCTTCCGTCCTGAATGTGAGACTCCGAGCACTCGGACGTTTACGTTCCGCATTGATGCGAGTGCGCTGCGTCACATCCCGCGTCCCCTCCCGCGTAACCCCGAAGCGTTTCCGCAGTTGCTCCGGACATGGCCCTCACCGCGCCGCCCCCCACCGTCCCGCTCCCCCGCGCTCCGATCGGGGCGCCCCCGGCCGGTTCCGCCACCGATGCGGCCGGAGCGCCGGCGTCCTGGTACGAACGCGTGCTCGGCTGGCCCGTGGCCGGCGGACCGCCCGGGCAGCTGGTGACCGGGGTGCGGTTCGACGTACTGGAGCTGCCTGCCGATGCCGGCGCCGCGGTGCTGCGCGGCCCCTGCGGCGGTGCCACGGGTCCGGTGGCGCTCATGGGACGCAGGATGCGGTTCCTGGTGGCCCCGGGGAGCGCCGACGAGCTGGAGGGGCTGCTCGACTGGCTGGAGTGGGGCGGGGTGGCCCTGGATCTCGCCGCCCTGGGTGCGGGTGGCCGGATCACCGCTCCGACGCCTCCGGGACACCTGGTGGGGCCCGGGGAAAACCCTCGGGGGGCCGCCGTGTGGCTGCGGCCCCCCGAGCAGGGGTGTGAGGCACTGCTGCCCGCCCTGCCCGCTGCGGGGCGGGGCTCCGGGCCCGGTCGTGGCGCGGACGCCTCCGGGCCCGGTCTCGTACGCCTGGTCGCGGCGGCGGCGACGGAATGCCACCGGGCGCGGCTGCGGCGGCGTACGGCCTCTGCGCATCGCATCGGCACCGCGGTGATGACCGGAGGTCAGCCGCGGTTCTCGTAAGCCTCGCGGATCTCCTGCGGAACGCGGCCGCGATCGTTGACGCTCATGCCCTGGGCCTTGGCCCAGGCGCGGATCTCGGCCGTGTCCGGGTTGCCGGACGTCGCGGCGGTGCGGCCGCCCTTGGTACGGCCCGCCGCGGCACGGCCACCGGTGCGGCGACCGCCCTTGGTGAACGGGTCGAGGAGGCCGCGGAGCTTTTCAGCGTTGGCGGTGGTGAGGTCGATCTCGTAGGTCTTGCCATCCAGAGCGAACGTCACCGTCTCGTCCGCCTCGCCGCCGTCGAGGTCGTCGACAAGAAGGACCTGAACCTTCTGTGCCACCGGGATTTCCTTTCATCGAAAAGCAGTACGCGGAAAGGAAACCGCTTTTGCCTGGAAAACACAAACCCCCCGTCACGGGTTCGGGTCCGCAACGGGTCGGGAAACGTGCGCGATTCGGACATAGGCCCCGGAGCCGGGGGCTCCTGTGAAATCCCCGCCGTGATCGATCAGAGGTGCAGAAGCATCCGACTGTTGCCCAAGGTGTTCGGCTTCACTCGTTCGAGACCGAGGAACTCGGCGACTCCCTCGTCATAGGAACGCAGCAGCTCCATGTACACATCGGTGTCGACCGGGGTCTCGCCGATCTCGGTGAAGCCGTGCTTCGCGAAGAAGTCCACTTCGAAGGTCAGGCAGAAAACCCGGCTGACGCCTACCCTCCGGGCGGTCTCCAGCAACTTGTCGAGCACCAGATGACCGACTCCCGCGCCCTTCAAGTCGCGGTCGACGGCAAGAGTGCGGACTTCGGCCAGGTCTTCCCACATCACGTGGAGCGCACCGCAGCCGACCACCCGGCCATCGGAGTCGCGTTCGGCGACCCAGAACTCCTGGATGTCCTCATAAAGGACGACCGGTGCTTTGTCCAGCAGGATCCGCTGCTGAACGTACTGGTCGAGGAGGTGGCGCAGCGCGGGAACATCACCGGTGCGCGCTCGGCGGATCGTCACTGTTTTTGCATGTGCAGCGGAAAACTCACCCATGCCCGGACGTTATCGCCCCGGCTCGGTGCCCGGCGCCACGGAGTCGCCTTCGGCATCGGGCGGCGCGGCCGGGGAGTCGGCGGCCTCCGGGGTCCCTTCGGGTTCCGCCGGCTGCACGATGCGTACGGCGTCCCTGAGTGCCTCGCGCTGTTCCGCGGACATCATGCCGAAGAAGGCCACGAGGGCGGCTGCGGGGTTGTCACTCGTCGACCAGGCTTCGTTCATCAGTGCGGCCGAGTAAGCGGCCCGGGTGGAGACCGCCGTATATCGATAGGCGCGGCCTTCCGCCTCGCGGCGGACCCAGCCCTTCTGATGAAGATTGTCCATAACGGTCATGACCGTGGTGTACGCGATGGACCGTTCCTGCTGGAGGTCTTCCAGGACTTCACGAACGGTGACCGGGCGGTTCCACTGCCACACCCGCGTCATGACTGCGTCTTCGAGTTCTCCCAAGGGGCGAGGCACACCAGCACGATAGTGCGGGTTGTGGTGAATTGCGCGGCTATCCGGGCGGCAAGGCGCAACAAAATCGGGCGTACGGCTGGGAAGCCGTACGCCCGTCCCCTGTCGAGGGGGCCTACTTCTGGGGCTGGGACTGGTGAGCGGCCTCGGCGCGGGCGAGCACGGCGTCCACGGCCGCGTCCTCCTTGGCCTTGTTGGCACCGCCCTGGCTCTTCACGATCGTCACGACGAGCGCGACGAAGAACACGGCCATCACGAAGGGGGGCACGAGCGCGGAAACGTAGTCCATGCCCCCAGCCTAGCTACCCTGCCGCGCGCCCGGCCTCCGGGGGCGGGCTGGGCTTGCGGCGCGGCGGGAAGACCTCGCCCGGGGTCGGGATGGGGCGTGCGGGGCGGTCGTCCGGGCGCGTTTCGGGCTTCGGGCGCGCGGGGTCGCCCTCCTTCTCGGTGCCGCCCTTGCCGGAGCCGCCCGTGTCGGTGCCGCCCGCGAGGGTCAGCAGCCGGGTGCGCGGTGCGGGCGCCGTGGACAGCCTGCGGCGTACGGAGCGCTCCGCGATGGTCTGGGCCCGCTCCAGCACTGCGGCGGCGACCGGGTTGGCGCGCAGCGCCCGTAGGGCCGCGAGATCGTCCGGCACCGGCTCGTAGCCGGCGGCCAGGGCGTCCTGCAGCAGCTCCAGGTAGCCGGAGAGGCTGCCGGGCAGGGCGGCTCTGTACCGCGCCAGGTCGGCCAGGAGGAAGGCTCTGAGCCTCCCCGCCTCCTGGACCGCGTCGTCCACCGACGCCGCGAGGCGCAGGCAGTCCTGGACCTCGACGGCCGTCAGTGGGGCCGTCGAGGACTGAAGGGCGTGAGCGAGCGAGCGCCTGAGCACGTGAAGCTCATCGGCGCCGAACGCCATGCCGCCGCGGGATCCGTAGGGCGTGGGCATGGGCCGAAGATACGCGCTAATCGGACAAAATCCCTTGAGTGGGCGCGGGAACGGCGCGGCGTATTTGTACTTGCCAAACTGGAAAGTGCACTCCAATCTAGAAAGAGAGCATCGGGCACCGGAGACGAGGGGGATCTCATGACCGAACACGCGGACGCCGTGGGGATGTACGAGAGCGCGGCGAAGACCGAGGCCGCCGCCCTGCGGCGGAGCGACTGGTACACGCGCTATCTATGGGTGTTCGCCGCCGGCCAGCTGGCGCTCGTCCCGCTGGCCGTCCTGTGGCACGGCCTCGCCTCGGCCCTGGCGTTCGGGCTGGGGAACACCCTCCTCGTGACGGGGCTGAGCGTGTACGCCGCGCGGCAGCGCGTGGTGCGGCGCGGGTTCGGCCTCAAGCACGGGCTGGTGATCGGCTCCTGGGCCGTCCTGTTCGCGCTGTCGGTCTCGCTCGGCACCACGGTCTTCGCGGCCGCCCCGGCCTTCGCGGCGGTCGCCGCGCCGGCATGCGCGCTGCCGCCCGCCGTGGGCGCCTGGCTCGAATCGCGGCGGGCGTCGTGACGGACGCAAAGCCGGGAAGCCATCCCCGCCACGCCCTCGCGCCACTGCTCAACGCGCCCGTACGCCTGTCGGTGACGGCGGCGCTGGCCACGGTGGACAGGGCCGAGTTCGCCTTCGTCCGCGACCTGGTCGAGGTGTCCGACTCGGTTCTCTCGAAGCAGGTGTCGGTGCTGGAGGAAGCGGGCTGGGTGGCCGTCGAGAAGGGCCGCGTGGCCCGCCGCCCCCGGACCTGGCTCTCCCTGACCCCGGAGGGCCGCACCGTCTACGGGCGCCACCTCGCGGCCCTTCGGGCCATCGCCGAGGGCTAGGAAGGGGCCGGGGAAGGGCCGGGGACGGGTTAGGCCCCGTCGGCCGTCGCCTTGACCGTCTGGAGGAACTCCGCCCACGCCGTGCGGGTGGCGGCGAGGACCAGGTGGGCCGGGTCGGCGCGGTCCGCCACGCGGACCAGGGTGCCGGGGGCTGCGCTGACGTACACGCAGTTGTCCCCCTCGCCGCAGAACGAGGACTTCTGCCAGGCGGGCCGAGCGGTCATGACGTCTCCTCCGGTCACAGGCGCTTCTGGCGCCGGGGACGGGCTCCCGGTACATGTCGTGGGGCGAAGGTAACCCCGCGGCCGCCGCGGTCCGGCCATTTCCGGGGAAATTGTCATGGCGGGCGTCAGGGCGCGGTAAAGGCGGCGGCGAGCCGAACGGGGCCCGGCCCGTGGCCCGTGGGACGCAAGCGGCCCCCGGCCTCCGGAGGGAGGGCGGGGGCCGTCGGGGCGCTCGGGCCGGCGGGCGGGGGGCGGGACCGGCGGTCCCGGCCCGGTCAGCCGAAGGCGGGCGCGTTGCGCTCGTAGACCAGCCGCAGGCCGATCAGGGTGAGCCAGGGCTCGTGGTCGTCGATGGCCTCGGCCTCGCCGAGGACGATCGGGGCCAGGCCGCCGGTGGCGATGACGCGGACGTCGTCCGGGACGCCGTTCGGGCCGGCCAGCTCCTTGGCCATGCGGTTCACGATCCCGTCGACCTGGCCGGCGAACCCGTAGACCACGCCCGACTGCATCGCCTCGACCGTGGACTTGCCGATGACGTTGCGCGGGCGGGCCAGCTCGATCTTGCGGAGCTGGGCCCCCCGTACGCCGAGGGCCTCCATGGAGATCTCGATGCCCGGGGAGATCACCCCGCCGACGTACTCGCCCTTGGCGGAGACCGCGTCGAAGGTGGTCGCCGTACCGAAGTCGACGACGATCGCGGGGCCGCCGTAGAGCTCGGCGGCGGCGACCGCGTTGACGATGCGGTCGGCGCCGACCTCCTTCGGGTTGTCCATCAGGATCGGGACGCCCGTCTTGGTGCCGGGCTCCACGATCACCGCCGGAACGTCGCCGTAGTAGCGCCGGGTCACCTCGCGGAGCTCGTGCAGCACCGCAGGCACCGTCGAGCAGATCGCGATGCCGTGGATGCCGTCGCCCAGTTCGTTGCCGAGCATCGGGTGCATGCCCATCAGGCCCTGCATCAGCACGGCCATCTCGTCGGCCGTGCGGCGCGGGTCGGTCGAGACGCGCCAGTGCTCGACGATCTCGTCACCGTCGAACAGGCCAAGGACCGTATGGGAGTTGCCCACGTCGATGGTGAGGAGCATCGGTTACACCGCCTCGCGCAGATCGAGGCCGATGTCCAGGATCGGGGAGGAGTGGGTCAGCGCGCCGACCGCGAGGTAGTCGACGCCGGTCTCGGCGTAGGCGCGGGCCGTGTCCAGGGTGAGGCGGCCCGAGGACTCCAGGGTGGCGCGGCCGGCGACCAGCGCGACGGCCTGCGCGGTCTGCTCCACGGTGAAGTTGTCGAGCAGGATCAGGTCGGCACCGGCCTCCAGGACCTCGCCGACCTGCTGCAGGGTGTCGACCTCGACCTCGATCGGGACCTCCGGGAAGGCCTCCCGCACGGCGGTGAAGGCCTGGACGACGCCGCCGGCCGCGACCACGTGGTTGTCCTTGACCAGCGCCGCGTCCGACAGCGACATGCGGTGGTTGACCCCGCCGCCGCAGCGCACCGCGTACTTCTCCAGGGAGCGCAGCCCCGGGGTGGTCTTGCGGGTGTCGCGGACCTTGGCGCCGGTGCCCTCCAGGGCCTCGGCCCAGCGGCGGGTGGCCGTCGCGACGCCCGACAGGCGGCACACGATGTTGAGGGCGCTGCGCTCCGCGGTCAGCAGGTCGCGGGTGCGCGAGCGCACCGACAGGAGCACGTCGCCGGCCTTGACGCTGTCGCCGTCCTCCGCGTGCCGCTCGACCTCGAAGGACTCGGTGCAGACGACCGAGAACACGGCCTCGGCGATGCGCAGGCCGGCCACGACGCCGTCCTCGCGGGCGACGAAGTCGGCGATCGCCTCGGCCTCTTCGGGGACGGTGGCGACGGTGGTGACGTCGACTCCGCCGTCGAGGTCCTCGGAGAGCGCCATGTGCGCGATGTCCTCGACCTCGATGGGGTCCAGGCCGGCTTCCTCCAGCAGCTCGGCGAGCGCCGGGTCCAGGCCGGACTCCTCGCCTTCGCCGCAGGCGCAGTCGTCGCCGCAGCCGCCGGCTTCGCTCTGGCCCACGAGGGGGAGCTCGGCGTGCTCGTGCTCGTGGTTGTGGTCGTGCTCGTGCGTGGTCACGGTTACGGCTCCAGGCTTTCGTTGCTGTCGGTGCTGTCTGTGGCGTCGGTGCTGTCGGTGCCGTCTGCGCTCAAGGGGACCCGTACGGACGGGAAGTCCGCCGAGTCCGTGGAGGTGACGACCAGGGCCCGCCGCTCGGTCTGCGACAGGCGCACGACCAGGTGGCGCCGCCAGTCGGTGTCGTTCCGGTCGGGGTGGTCCTCCCGCCAGTGGCAGCCGCGGGTCTCCGCGCGCCGCTGGGCGGCGGCGACCAGCACCCGGGCCACGCACAGGAGGTTGGTGGCCTCCCAGGTCTCGGTGCCGGGGACCGCCGTCTTGCCCCGGGTCTCCAGCTCCGTCAGCGCCGTCGCGTACAGGGCTTCGAGCGCGGCGGCGGCCCGGCGCAGGGACTCGGCGGAGCGGAGCACGCCCGCGCCGTCGGTCATGATGCGCTGGATCTCGTAGCGCGCCTCGGCGGGCTGGAGGGGGCCCGTGGCCGGGACGGGGATGCCGGGGCCGGTGCCCACGGGCGGGTTCCCGATGATGTCGTCGGCGATGCGCTCGGCGAAGACCAGGCCCTCCAGCAGGGAGTTGGAGGCCAGCCGGTTCGCGCCGTGCACTCCGGTGCAGGCGACCTCGCCGCAGGCGTACAGCCCGGGGACGGTGCTGCGGCCGTGCAGGTCGGTCCGTACGCCGCCGGAGGCGTAGTGCGCGGCCGGGGCGACCGGGATGGGCTCGGTGACCGGGTCGATGCCGTGCGAGCGGCAGGCCGCGAGGATGGTCGGGAAGCGCTGCTCCCACATCTCGGCGCCGAAGTGCCGGGCGTCCAGGTACATGTGCTGGGTGCCCTGCTCCTGCATGCGGCGCATGATGCCCTTGGCGACGATGTCGCGGGGGGCGAGCTCGGCGAGCTCGTGCTGGCCGGTCATGAAGCGGACCCCGTCCGCGTCGACGAGGTACGCGCCCTCGCCGCGGACGGCCTCCGACACCAGGGGCTGCTGGCCCTCGGCGTCGGCGCCGAGGAAGAGCACGGTGGGGTGGAACTGCACGAATTCGAGGTCGGAGACCTCGGCTCCGGCGCGCAGCGCCAGGGCCACCCCGTCGCCGGTGGAGACCGACGGGTTGGTGGTCGCGGAGAAGACCTGGCCCATGCCGCCGGTCGCGAGGATCACGGCGGGCGCATGGACGGCGCCGACCCCGTCGTGCTGGCCCTCGCCCATGACGTGCAGGGTGACGCCCGCGGTACGGCCCTGGGCGTCCAGGAGCAGGTCCAGGACCAGGGCGTTCTCCACCGTCTCTATGCCGGCGGCCTGGACGGCCTCGACGAGCGCCCGGGAGATCTCGGCGCCGGTGGCGTCCCCGCCGGCGTGCGCGATGCGGCGGCGGTGGTGGCCGCCCTCGCGGGTCAGCTCGATCTCGCCGGTCTCGGCGGAGGTGTCGAAGACGGCGCCCTCGGCGATGAGCCGGCGTACGGCGTCCGGGCCCTCGGTGACCAGGAGCCGGACGGCGGCCTCGTCGCACAGTCCGGCGCCCGCGACGAGGGTGTCGTCGAGGTGCTGTTCGGGGGTGTCCCCGTCGCCGAGGGCGGCGGCGATGCCGCCCTGGGCCCAGCGGGTGGAGCCGTCGTCGAGCCGGGCCTTGGTGACCACGACGGTACGGCGGCCCGCGGCGGCGCAGCGCAGCGCGGCGGTCAGTCCGGCGACTCCGGACCCGACGACCACGACATCGGCGTCCACGGACCAGCCGGGCGCCGGGGCGTGGAGCCGTATGCCGGTGCTGGTGCCCGCGGTTGCGGGGCCTCTGCCTGGGGTGCTCACGGTTGTGCTCCGAACTCCAATGGGATGTTGTCGATCAGCCGGGTCGCGCCCACTTTCGCGGCGACGGCCAGCACGGCGTGACCGGTGAAGCCGTGACCGGCCTCGGTGAAGTCCTGTGGGTCCACCAGCGCCAGGTAGTCCAGGACGAGCGGCGGATCGTGGCGGCCCGCCTCCTCCAGGACGTGCCGCGCGGCTGCCCGTACGGCCTCCGGCAGCCCGGCGCCCGCCGCGGCGACGGCGTGCGCGTCGGCGGAGGCGCGGATCTCGCCGAGCCGGGCCAGGCCCGTGGCCCGCTCGTCGCCGGCCGGCGGGGCCTGCGCCTCGGCGCGGGCGCGCAGCGCGGACTGCGCGGCGAGCCGGTCGCGGCCGGCGAACAGGGCGCGGGAGAGGGCGAGGGCGGTGCCGCGCTCCTTGGCGGAGAGGTAGCGGTTGCGGGAGGACAGCGCGAGCCCGTCCGCCTCGCGGACGGTCGGTACGCCGACCACCTCGACGGGGAAGTTCAGGTCGGTCACCATCCGCCGGATCAGGGCCAGTTGCTGCGCGTCCTTCTGGCCGAAGTAGGCCAGGTCGGGGCGGGTGAGGTGGAGCAGCTTGGCGACGACGGTCAGCATGCCGTCGAAGTGGCCGGGGCGGGTGGCGCCTTCGAGGCGGCCGCCCATCGGTCCGGCGGTGATCCGGACCTGGGGGTCGCCGCCGGGGTAGACCTCGTCGACGGCCGGGGCGAACACGGCGTCGGCGCCGGCCGCTTCGGCGATCGCCAGGTCGGCGTCGAGGGTGCGGGGGTAGCGGTCGAGGTCCTCGTTCGCCCCGAACTGGAGGGGGTTGACGAAGACCGTGACCACGACCTGGCCGGTGTGGCCGACCTGCTCGCGGGCGGTGCGGACCAGGGTGGCGTGGCCCTCGTGGAGGGCGCCCATGGTCATGACGACGGCGCGGCGGCCGGCGGTGTCCGCCTCGGTGGCGGCGCGGGGCAGCCGGTGCAGGGCGTCCGCGGTGTCGAGGAGGATCACAGCTCGCCGCCGCCTTCGTTTCCCTCGGGGCCGGGGCCGGGGCCGGTCGCGCCGTCCGCGAGTACGCCGAGGAGGTCCTCGGCCAGTTCGGGCTTGAGCAGGCCGTGCGCGAGGGCCCGGTCGGCGGTCGTACGGGCCATCGCGAGGTACCCGGCGACGGTGCCCGGGGCGTGCTTGCGCAGCTCCGAGACGTGCACGGCGACGGTACCGGCGTCACCGCGGGCCACCGGGCCGGTCAGGGCGGCGTCACCGGAGCGCAGGGCGTTGTCGAGGGCCGCGCCGAGGAGCGGGCCGAGCATCCGGTTCGGGTGCTCGACGCCGGCCTTGGCCAGCAGTTCCATCGACTGGGCGACCAGGGTGACCAGGTGGTTCGCGCCGAGGGCGAGGGCCGCGTGGTAGAGCGGGCGGTTCACCTCGGCGATCCACTCGGGCTCCCCGCCCATCTCGATGACCAGGGCCTCGGCGGCGAGCCGCAGCTCGTCGGGAGCGGTCACCCCGAAGGAGCAGCCCGCGAGGCGCTGCACGTCCACCTCGGTACCGGTGAAGGTCATCACGGGGTGCAGGGCCAGCGGCAGCGCGCCCGCACGGCGCGCGGGGTCCAGCACGGAGACCCCGTACCGCCCGGAGGTGTGCACGAGGAGCTGCCCGGGACGGACCGCGCCGGTCTCGGCGAGGCCCTCCACCAGGGACGGCAGGGCGTCGTCGGGGACCGTCAGCAGCACGAGGTCGGAGGCCTGCAGCACCTGCGCCGGTGACACGACGGGCACGTCGGGCAGCATCCGTGCGGCGCGGCGGCGCGAGGCGTCGGAAACACCGGACACGGCGACGGGCCGGTGCCCGGTCTGCTGCAGGGCACGGGCCAGCGCCGGGCCGACCCTGCCGGCTCCGACGACACCGACGGAGAGCCGGGCGGGGCGCTCCGCCTGGGGGGCTGTGTTCACGCGGGGGAGGCCTTCCGTTCCGTTCCGGTCCGCGGGGGGTACCGGACGATACGTCGCCATGCTAGCCCCTGGTGTGCGGGCCGGTCGGCGATGATCGGGGCATGAACCAGGACACGGAGCGGACGACGACCGCGGGGCCGGGCTCGGGGCCCGGCGGCGGTGCGGGGCCGGGCTCGGGGCCCGGCGGGGGTGTGGGGGCGGGGGCGGGCTCCGGCGGAGGGTCGGGCAGGCACACGGGCGTGCAGCGGATCGCGGAACCGGACGCGGCGGCGGAGCGGGCCGGGGGCCCGGAGCGTATCGCGGAACCGGACGCGGCAGCCGAACTTGCCGCGGGCCCGAACCCGGCACAAGCCCCGAACCCGGACCCGCAGCGGGGCACGGACGCGGCCGGGGAGCGAGCGGCCGGTCGGGTGACGGACCCGGGCGAGACCGCGAAACCGAGCGCGGAGCGGGTCCCGGACGACCTGGCGGCGCAGGCCACGGACGACGTGACGGCTCAGGCGGCGGACGACATGGGGGCGCAAGCCGCAGACGACCTGGCGACTCAGGCCACGGACCACGTGACGGCTCAGGCTGCGGACGACCTGGCGGCTCAGGCGGCGGACGACATGGCGGCGCGGTTGGTGGTCGCCGGGCGGGCGGCCGGGCGGAAGCTGTCGGACAGTCTGCGGGAGGCCACGGTCGGCGAGCTGCTGGCGGAGTTGGGGACGCTGGCCCCGGACCCGGACGAGCCGGGCGACATCTACGGCAACGGCATCGTGGAGCGGCTGGAGCGGCGGGTCGCGGAGCTGCTCGGCACCGAGGACGCGGCGTTCTTCCCGACCGGGACCATGGCCCAGCAGATCGCGCTGCGCTGCTGGGCCGGCCGCACCGGCAACCCGGTGGTCGCCCTGCACCCGATGAGCCACCCGGAACGGTGGGAGGGCGGCGCGCTGTCCGTCGTCTCGGGGCTGCGGACCATCCACCCGACGGGCGAACCGCGCCAGCCGACCGCGTCCGAACTCGCCGAGCTGCCGGAGCCCTTCGGGACGCTGATGCTGGAACTGCCGCTCCGCGACGCGGGCTTCCTGCTCCCGACCTGGGAGGAGCTGTCGGCCCTGGTGGACACCGCCCGGGAACGGGACGCGGTGGTCCACTTCGACGGCGCCCGGCTGTGGGAGTCGACGGTCCACTTCGGCCGGTCCCTCCCGGAGATCGCGGCGCTCGCGGACTCGGTGTACGTCTCCTTCTACAAGTCCCTCGGGGGCCTCAGCGGGGCCGCCCTCGCCGGATCCGCGTCGCTCGTGGCGGAGGCGAGGGTGTGGCGGCACCGGTACGGGGGCCAGATCTTCCGCCAGTTCCCGGCCGCGCTGTCCGCGCTGGCCGGGTTGGAGCGGGAGCTGCCGGAGCTGCCCTCCTACGTGGCCAAGGCGCGGGAGGTGGCGTCCGCGATGTCCTCGGCGCTCGCCGCGGCCCCGGAGGTGCCCTGGTTCCGGGTCCACCCGGAAATCCCCCACACCCACCAGTTCCAGGTGTGGCTCCCCTACGACGCGGACCGCCTCACGGAGGCGGGCGTCCGGCTGGCGGAGGAGACGGGCACTGTCCTCTTCCGCCGCTGGTCCCCCGACGGCCCGCCGGGCCTGTCGCTGACGGAGGTCGAGGTCACCCGCCCGGGCCTGTCCTGGACGGAGGCCGAAGTCGCCACGGCGGTAGCGGACTTCGTGTCCCGCCTGTAGCCCACCCGACCGAACCCGGCCGGCCCGCGCCAAGCTGGACCAGAGCTCCCCAGACCCGGGGGCCGCGCTCCCGTGCCTCAGGCGGTTGGGCGGCGGGTCAGCAGGCGGTGGAGGGCCTCGCGCCAGAGGTGGCGGGACGGGGCGCCGTCGGGTACGGCCCGGAACTGGCCGTAGGCGCGGGCCCCGCGCAGGACGGCCACGTCGTCGCGGCCCGGCGGCGGGGGCATGGGGGTGCCGTGCTGTGAGGCCCGGTAGGTGTCGACGAGGTACTGCTCGATCGCGGTCATGCGTCCACCCTGAGCCTGGCTGCGGGTGCCGTACGCGCGGATTGACCGATGTCGTCAATCCGCCAAGCGGGGTTGCGAGGCCGCTGCGCGGGCCGGAATTCCCCGACCCGCCCTTCCCCCGTTCCCAGGGCCGGCCCTGCCCCGGTCCTCAAGCGCCGGACGGGCTGAAAGCACAAGGGCCCCGGGCTACGCCCGAACCCCTGGGGCTCCGCCCCAGACCCCGGTCCTCAAACGCCGGACGGCTGGATTGGCCCCCTGGGGCTCCGCCCCAGACCCCACGCCTCAAACGCCGGCGAGGCTGAATTCGGCGGCCCGGGTCGGGGACGGGGGTGGGGTGGGGTGTCGGCCTGGACGTAGAGCGTGATTTGTGGCGCTGGTGCATGTCGCGCCCTGTCGGAGTTCAGGAGAGGGCGCCTAAATCATGCAGTCCAGGCCGACACCCCACCCCGCCCCCGGCACCGGCCCCCATCCGCAGCCGGGCCGGACCCAGGCCAACCCCAGCCCCGCCGGCGTTTGAGGCGCAGGGGTCCGGGGACCGGTCCCCGGCAACGGCGCCGCACCAGACGACCGCCCCCGCTCCCCCGGGTGGGCGAAGGCCGCGTGCCCTGGCAGGCACAAGGGCCACGCACCGGCAGAATGATCCGATGAGCGTCACCATCGACATCACCGGGCTCCCCGCGGAGCGGATCGGCTTCGCGCCGTCCCCCCTCGCAGAGCTCTGCATGGCGTTGCACGCGCTCTCCCAGCCCGGCCACCACCCCGGGCTCACCTCCTGGACCTCCACCACCGCGGCCGCCCTCGACCCCGACCTCGCGGACCGGCTGCTGGAGGGCGATTTCATGTGGCGCAGCTCCTTCGCCGATCTGTTCATGGCCTTCGCCGGGATTCCCGGCGGCTCCGGCCGGCCCGCCGCCACCCTGGCGGGCGAGCTCGACGTGCTCGACCAGCTGGACGACGAGCGGTTCGCGACGGCCGCCCTGGAGCACTGCCGGCTGGCCCTCTACAACGACAGCACCGGACCGTCCCCGCTCTCGGATCCGCTCGCCCGGGCCAAGGCCCTGGAGACGGCCTCCGCGCGCGGGCCGCAGCAGCTGGCCTTCGCCGTGCGGGTGCTCGACGACACCGCCGGTGTCCGGGTCTGGCTGCGCCGGCTGATGGAGGACTGCGACGAGGCCTTCTTCGCGGAGACCTGGCGCCGGGTCGAGCCCCGCCAGAGCGCGGACGTGCGGCACAAGACGGAGGTGCTGCGGCGCAAGGGGCTGCCCGCCGTGCTGAAGGAGGTCTCCTCGGCGCTGAGCGTCGACGAGCGGCTGACCACGGTCACGGTGGACAAGATGGTCCACGGGTCGACGACCGCGACCGATCCCCGAATAGGCGGCGGCCTGCTGTTCGTGCCCACGAACTTCGGCTGGCCCCACCTGCTGGTGCTGCACGCCCCCGGCTGGCTCCCGGTGATCCATTACCCGCTCGGCTCGCCCGAACTGGCCTCCTCCCCGGGGTCGGTGGAGCTGTTGCAGCGGCGCATGGAGGCCCTGGCCCATCCGATGCGGATGATGCTGTGCCGCAATCTGGCGCGTGCTCCCTACACGACCGGCGAGTTGGCGGCCGCGCACGGGGTCACCGCCCCGGAGGTCTCCCGCCACCTGGCGGTGCTGAAGAAGGCCGGGCTGATCCAGACCCGCCGCCAAGGCCGGTACGTCCAGCACCAGCTGGACCTGGCGGCGGTCGCACGGATCGGCACGGACTTCATCGAGGGCATCCTCCGCTAGCCCCGCGGAGCCCAGCCGGGCCCCACGGAGCCCAGCGCGAGCGAAGAGCGGGCACTGGCCTGTTTTCGACGGCTCAGATACTCCGATATACGGATTTCACAAACCGGAATCAGTGAAAAGTCTGGCCATGGCCGCCACTTGATGTCTAACGTGCGTCCACCGCTCCCCCACTCGGCGCAACGCACCCGACCTGCGTCTGCATCCGCGTCCCCACACCCCTGCACGCCGCATCCCTGCACGCCGCACCCCCGCACGCCGCATCCCTGCACGCCATAGCCCCAACGCCGTACGCCATACGCCATACGCATGCGCACGCGCATCTGCCGTGGAAGGACTTTCATGCCCTCACGCCGTATAGCCGCAGCCACCGCCGCCCTGGCGGCCGCGGCACTCGTCTCCCCGCTGCTCCTCGCCGGGCCCGCCGGAGCCACCGGCAGCCCGCAGAGTGACGCCGCCCGGGGTGACGCGCTGGCCCGAAAGCTGGTCAAGGACGCCACCGGCAAGGGTGCCAACAACCACCTGAAGGTCTTCCAGGCCATCGCCGACTACAACAAGGGCAACCGGGTGGCGGGCTCGAAGGGCCACGTCCAGTCGGCCCAGTACGTCGAGCTCGTCATGCGCGCGGCCGGGTACAAGGTCACCAAGAACGAGTTCGACTTCGTGTTCGTCGAGACGGTCGCCGAGACCCTGAAGGTCAACGGCCCGGCCGGCCGCGACGTACCGATCAAGCTGATGACGTACACCGCCAGCGGCCCGGCGAACGGCGTGACGGCGCAGATCGCCGTCGCCCCGGTCGACGCCGACGGCACCAACGGCTGCGAGCCCGCCGACTTCGCCGCGGGCACCTTCACCGGCAAGGTCGCGCTGATCAAGCGCGGCGGCTGCGCCTTCGCGGTCAAGCAGCAGAACGCCGCCACGGCCGGCGCGGTCGGCGCGGTGATCTACAACAACGCCGAGGGCGCCCTGAACGGCACCATAGGTTCGGCCGACGCGGGCAAGATCCCGACCGGTGGCGTCACGCTGGCCGAGGGCCAGCGGCTCGCCGCCGACGCCGCCGCGGGACCGGTCGAGGTCACCCTCGACATCCGCGAGTTCCGGGAGAACCGCAAGACGTACAACGTCGTCGCGGAGACGCGGGGCGGCGACGAGAACAACACCGTCTTCCTCGGCGCGCACCTCGACTCCGTCGCGGCGGGCCCGGGCATCAACGACAACGGCTCCGGCTCGGCCGGCATCCTCCAGGTCGCGCAGAAGCTCGCGCACAGCCAGGGCAAGATCAAGAACAAGGTCAAGTTCGCCTGGTGGTCGGCGGAGGAGTTCGGCCTGCTCGGCTCCGAGGCGTACGTCGCCGGGCTGACGGAGGAGCAGAAGAAGCAGATCAAGCTGTACTTGAACTTCGACATGATCGCCTCGCCGAACGCCGCGTACTTCGTCTACGACGGCGACGACTCGGACAAGGTCGGCTCGGGCCCCGGCCCCGAGGGTTCGGCCCAGCTGGAGAAGGGGATCAACGACTTCCTCAACTCCAAGAACATCCCGCGCGAGGGCACCGACTTCTCGGGCCGCTCCGACTACGGCCCGTTCATCGAGGTCGGCATCCCCTCGGGCGGTACGTTCACGGGCGCCGAGGGCATCAAGACGGCCGAGCAGGCCGCGAAGTTCGGTGGTCAGGCCGGTGTCGCGTACGACGTGAACTACCACGGCAAGGGCGACACGATCGCGAACATCGACCAGAAGGCGCTCGACATCAACGTCGACGTCATCGCTGACGCGGTCGGTCACTACGCGTTCGATCTGGCGCCGCTGGGTCGGCCGGTCGTCTCCGAGCCGACCAATGGCGGGGGCAGTGGGGGTGGCCTCCACGAGGGCCACGACCACGTCGACGCCACGGAGTAGTCCGTCCCGAGGGGGCGGGTAGGGAGGCGGCCGCTGCGCGGCGCCGAGTCCCCTACCCGCCCTTCCTCCGTTCCCCGGGCGCTGCCCGGACCCGGAAAGACCCTGGGGCTCCGCCCCGGACCCCGGTCCTCGAACGCCGGACGGCTGAGATGGCCGGCGCCGGCCAAATCCAGCCCCTCCGGTGTTTGAGGAGCGGGGGTCCGGGGGCCGGCCCCCGGGAACGGCGCCGCGCGCGCACTCGGGTCCGGGCAGCGCCCGGGGAACGGTGGAAGAGCGGGTAGGGGATTTCGCCCCGCGCAGCGGCAGTCGCCTACCCCGGCCAGGGCCCCACCCCGACCGGCTGGACCAGCCAGCCGAAGTCGCCCAGCCCGCCCCGCGCGGTGAGTTCCGCGGCCTCCCCGGCCCCCGACAGGGCCCGTACGTACGCCGCCGGGTCCGTAGAGGCCAGTGCCAGCGGGGGCCGGGCCCCCGAGACGCCGAGGGCCGTCAGCGCGTCCCGCTGGGTCAGCAGCACCGCCCCCGGCCCCGCGCACGCGTCGAGCGCGACGTGCGCGGTGACGTCGCAGCTCCCGTCCGGCACCGGGGCGGTCTCCCGCCCGGCGCGGAAGCCGGTCAGCGTCCCGAAGGGCGGCCGGGCCTCCCGGGTGTGGGCGTAGTCCACCGCGACCGCGAGCCCGCGCTCCACGGTCGCGACGGCCGCCGCCCAGGCTTCGTCACGCGGCCGGCCGATCTCCGCCCGGCCCCCGCCGGACTCCTCGCCGGACTCCCCTCCCGACTCCGCGCCCGCCTCCGGCCACCACCGCTCCAGCCAGTCCCGGTCCGGGCCGTCCACAGGTCCGCCCGGGCGCTCCGTACCGTCCCGCGCGACCTCCACGTAGCGCCCGTCCTCCGCGAGGTCCAGCGGTACGTTGTCGAGCCACTCGTTGGCGAAGAGCAGCCCCCGGATCCCCCGGGGCGGCTCGCTCACCCAGCGGATCCGCCCGTCGAGCCCGGCGGGCCGCCCCGCGCGCTCCACCCCGTACGGCCGCACCCGCGCGGCCGTCTCCGGCGGCAGCGCCGCAAGCACCCCGGCCAGCAGCTCCCCGCGTCCGGCCCCTACGTCGACCAGGTCCAGCTCCTCCTGGCGACCGAGCTCCCCGTCCACCCACAGGAGCAGCCGGGCCACGGCCCGCGCGTAGAGCGGCGAGGCGTGCACCGACGTGCGGAAATGCCCTGCGGGGCCGGGCCCGCCGGGGCGGACGTAGAAGCCGTCGGGGCCGTACAGCGCCCGCTCCATCGCCGTCCGCCAGCGGACCGGCCCCTCGTGCTCCATGGCTTCACCCTGAGTGCTCATCGCTGAAAGGTTATGGTCGCCTCCACCTCCGGTAGTACTCGCGTCTCGCACGGATCGCCCCTCTGGTTGACTCCAGCACCTATCGGCTGTCCCTACTCTGGGTTACGTGCAGCGCCTCTACGATTTCCTCCGCAGACACCCGACGGGCGTCGACAGCTTCTGGGCTGTCCTCTTCTTCGGGTTCTCGATGGCCGTCGTCGCCTCGATGCACGAGGGCACCACCGCCGCGCTGCTCGCCACCCCGTGCGTGGTGGCGCTGAGCACCGCCGTGGCCCTGCGCCGCAAGTGGACCGTCCCGATGTTCTGGCTCACCGTCGCCACCGGCCTCTACCAACTGGCCATCGGCGCGGAGGCGAACTTCTACGACTTCGCGATGCTCGTCGTCCTCTTCACGGTCGCCGCCTCGGACGTGCCGCGCTGGGTCTCGCGCACCGCCCTGGGCTGGGGGCTGCTCGCCTCCCCGCTGTACTTCCTGCGCATCGGCGTGGACAAGGGGGTCTCGGGCGTCGAGAGCATCCTCTTCGTCATGTTCCTGATGGTCCCCTTCGCCCTCGCCTGGGTGATGGGCGATTCCCTGCGCACCCGCCGGGCCTATTACGCCCAGCTCGTCGAGCGCAACCAGCGCCTGGAGAAGGAGCGCGCGGCCCAGGCCAAGGTGGCCGTCGCCGCCGAGCGGGCCCGCATCGCCCGCGAGCTGCACGACGTCGTCGCGCACAACGTCTCGGTGATGGTGGTCCAGGCCGACGGAGCCGCCTACGTGATGGACGCGGCCCCCGAGCAGGCCAAGGAGGCCCTGCAGACCATCTCCGGCACCGGGCGCCTGGCCCTCGCCGAGATGCGCCGGCTGCTGGGCGTGCTGCGCACCGGCGAGCCGCAGGAGTCCGAGGACTACGTGCCGCAGCCCGACGTGGAGCAGATCGAGGTGCTGGTCGAGCAGGTACGGGCGGCCGGGCTCTCGGTGGACTTCGAGGTCGAGGGCGCCCCGCGCAAGCTGCCCAGCGGCGTGGAGCTGACGGCGTACCGGATCGTCCAGGAAGCGCTGACGAACACGCGCAAGCACGGCGGCCCGGCCGCGAAGGCCAGCGTGCGCCTCGTCTACTTCGACGACGGGCTCGGCCTGCTCGTCGAGGACGACGGCCGGGGCGCGGCCCGCGAGCTGTACACGGACGGCGGCGCGGACGGCGCCGGACACGGGCTGATCGGCATGCGCGAACGCATCGGTATGGTCGGGGGCACCCTCGACGCGGGCCCCCGGCCCGGTGGCGGCTTCCGGATCAGCGCCCTGCTCCCCCTGAAGAAAAGGTGACCATGTCCTTCCCCACCGGCCCCTCCATCCGCGTGATGCTGGTCGACGACCAAGTACTGCTGCGCACCGGTTTCCGGATGGTGCTCGCCGCACAGCCCGACATGGAGGTCGTCGCCGAGGCCGGCGACGGCCTGGAGGCGCTGGAGGTGCTGCGGGCCACCAAGGTGGACGTGGTGCTGATGGACGTCCGCATGCCCCGTCTCGACGGGGTCGAGGCGACGCGCCGCATCTGCGAGCCCGAGGAACACCCCAAGGTCATCATCCTGACCACCTTCGACCTCGACGAGTACGCCTTCTCGGGCCTGAAGGCGGGCGCGAGCGGCTTCATGCTCAAGGACGTCCCGCCGGGCGAGCTGCTGGCCGCGATCCGCTCGGTGCACAGCGGCGACGCGGTCGTCGCCCCGTCCACGACGCGGCGGCTGCTGGACCGGTTCGCGCCGATGCTTCCGTCGACCTCGGCGGAACCCCGGAACAAGGACGTCGAGCGGCTGACCGAGCGCGAGCGCGAGGTCATGCTGCTGGTCGCCCAGGGCCTGTCGAACGGCGAGATCGCCGCCCGCCTGGTCCTGTCGGAGGCCACGGTCAAGACCCACGTGGGCCGCATCCTGACCAAGCTGAACCTGCGCGACCGGGTACAGGTCGTGGTCCTGGCGTACGAGACCGGGCTGGTCCGCGCGGGCGGCGGCGGGGCGGCGTAGCCCCACCCCCGGCGGCGGCGGAGCGGGCTCGCCCCGCCGCCGCCCGGCGGGGCGGTCTAGAAGCGCTGCACGAACTCGCACGTGCCCGGAACGACGGCGTCGAGGGTGGCCGAGTCGGCCAGCAGCATGTCGAAGTCACCGGTGTTCTCGCCGCAGTTGATCCGGTCGTATCCGCCGTTGCGGCTGAGGACGGTGTCGTTGCCGCCCCGCCCGTCGAAGGTGAGGGTGCTGCCCGGCGAGGCGTTCCAGCCGTCCGAGTCGGTCAGCCGGTCGGCGCCGCTGCCGCCGACGAGGATGTCGTCCCCCTCCCCGCCGACGAGGTCGCTGGGGATCGCGGTGTTGTTGGTGGCCACGTCGTCGCGGTCGCCCAGCGACGCCTGGATGCGGGTCACCCCGGCCGCCAAGCCGCAGCGGACGGTGTTGGGATTGCCGAACTGCACACAGCCGAACCCTGGGGTCAGGGCGTTCGCCGCGTCGCTCACCTGGAAGAAGCCGCCGCTGATGCTGAAGGTGACGTTGTTCGACTCTCCCGGCAGCGCGGCGAAGTTGATCTGGCTGCCGTTGCGCATCACGAACGCGGGGTCCGCCGACGCGGGGCCGGCGAGGGCCAGCGTCAGCGTGAGGGCGGCCAGGGCGGGAGCGGCGACGCGTGCCGTACGGAGGATGTTCACGGGTGCTGTCCTTCGGTTGCCGCATGCGGACCGGGTCGAGGGTCCGTCGGTCCTGAGCGCTACCCAGAGCAACCGTCAGTTTCATATCATCTACACGGAGTTACCTAGACTGCCGTACACAAGACCCCGTCCGGCCGCCGCCGACCGGCCCAGCGCGGGTCCCGCGGGCCGCGTGCCCGCCCGGACCTCAGGTCATCCAGCGGTCCGGGCGGGCCGCGGCCCGGGAGGTGCGGGAGCGGGCCGCCTGCGCGTGGAGCAGCTCGGCGGCCTCGGCCGCGTCGCGCAGGCGGGCCGTGACCGTGCCGTTCGCGCCGGTGTCCACGCAGACGTCGGCCACCCCGCGGGCACGCTCCCAGGGGCCCTGGGTCAGCCGCACGCTCTGCACCTTGGCGTGCGGGACGATCTCCGTACGCCGGCACAGGCGGCCGTGGCGGGCGGCGAACACGTCCGCGTTGACGGCCAGGCCGTACCCCTTCCACCACACCGGCACCACCCAGCGCGATCCGCTCCGGGGCGAGGGCTCGAAGACCAGGCCCCCGAGGTCGACGCCGGGCAGCACCCGCTCGACGACGGCGTGGGCGTCGGCCCGGGTGGCCACCGGGACCAGGACGTTGTTCTTCGAGCCGGCCACCGCCAGCTCCACCCGGACCCAGCCGCGCCGGCGCCACAGCAGCGGCTCGACGATCCGTACGGTCTGCACCCGGCCCGGCGGCACCGTCTCGTGGGCGCGGTCGAGCATTCCGTGGTCGATCCGGAGCCCGTCCGGGGACTCGGCGACCCGCCAGTCGTACTCGGTCAGGAACCGGCCGGCGCTCCCGGCCCACATCGCGCCCAGGACCGGGAGCAGGGCGACGATGGCCACCCACGGGCTGGAGCTGAACCACCACACCAGCGAGGGACCGACGATCCCGCCGGCGAGGATCGCCCAGGTGGTCAGGGTGAGCAGCAGGGACACCACCAGATCGCGCGGCCCCACGCGGAGCAGCTCCCGCTCGGGGGCCTCGCCCATGAGCGGCGCCTCGGCCGGGGTGAAACCGGCCGCGCGGGCGAGCAGCTCGGCGCGCAGCGAGACGGCGTCCTTCTCCGAGAGGAAGGCCAGCTCGTCCTTGGCCTCGGTACCGATGACGTCGAGCCGCAGTTTGGCGACGCCCGCGAGACGGGCGAGCAGGGGGCGGGTGACGTCGACCGCCTGGATCCGGTCGAGGCGGATGTGCGCGGTGCGGCGGAAGAGGAGGCCGCTGCGGATGCGCAGTTCGGTGTCGGTGACGGCGTAGTGCGTGAACCACCAGCTGAGGAAGCCGTACGCGCCGAAGACGAGGACCAGCGCGACCAGCGCGAGGACCCGCAGCATGACGGAGACGGCCGTCACCCACTCGGTGAAGTTCTGCCCCTGCTGGGCGGCGAGGCCGATGGTCGCGGCGATCGGCACCCAGGCACGGCGCAGCGGGGTGAGGAAATGCAACCGCCGCTCCTGGCCGGGTACGGGCGCGGGCGCGGGCCCTTCGCCCGCCACGGCCCCTGCCACGGCTCCGGCTCCGGCTCCTTCACGCGCCACCGCGCCGGCCCCGTCGTCCCCCGCCGGCGGCGTCACAGCCCCGCCGACCTTGCCTCGCCGAGCTCCGTCAGCCGGTCGCGCAGCCGTTCCGCCTCCTCGGGCGCGAGTCCGGGGATCCTGGCGTCGGACGCCGCCGCGGCCGTGTGGAGCTGTACGGAGGCCAGCCCGAAGCGGCGCTCCAGCGGGCCCGAGGTCACCTCCACCAGCTGCATCCGCCCGTACGGCACCACGGTCTGCTCCCGCCACAGCACGCCCCGGCTGATCAGCAGGTCGTCCGCGCGCTCCGCGTACCGCCAGGACCGCCAGTTCCGTCCGAGCACCACCCAGCCCCAGGCCAGCACCAGCAGCCAGAACCCGCCGGCCGCCGCCCACCCCGGGCCGGCCGCCATTCCCAGTACGACGGCCGTCACCACCGTGAAGAGGGACATCCACAGCACCAGCAGCAGCCTGCGCAGAGTCAGCAGTCCTCCCGGCAGCCCCACCCACTCCGGCAGCCCCGTCCCACCCTCTGTCCCCGTGTCCATCCCCCCACCCTAGGCCGGTGCCCCCTCCTCCGGGCAGGGCCGGGACCTGTCGTCGAACTTCCGCCGGCCGCCGCGCCCCGATCCGCAATCCGGACCGAGCTACGGCTCACCCCCGCCGGCTGAGACAATGCCGCCATGACGGAGACCACGGTCGGCATCGGCGGCGCGGCGGAGAGCACCGACATGGTGCTCAACATCGGCCCCCAGCACCCTTCCACGCACGGCGTGCTGCGCCTGCGCCTCGTCCTGGACGGCGAGCGCATCGTGAGCGCCGAGCCGGTGGTCGGCTACATGCACCGCGGCGCCGAGAAGCTCTTCGAGGCCCGCGACTACCGCCAGATCGTGATGCTCGCGAACCGCCACGACTGGCTGTCCGCGTTCTCCAACGAGCTGGGCGTGGTCATGGCCGTCGAGCGGATGCTCGGCATGGAGGTGCCCGAGCGGGCCGTGTGGATGCGGACCCTGCTCGCCGAGCTGAACCGGGTCCTGAACCACCTGATGTTCCTCGGCTCGTACCCCCTGGAGCTGGGCGGCATCACCCCGATCTTCCACGCGTTCCGCGAGCGCGAGGAGCTCCAGGCCGTCATGGAGGAGATCTCCGGCGGCCGCATGCACTACATGTTCAACCGGGTCGGCGGCCTCAAGGAGGACCTCCCGGCCGGCTGGCTGGGCCGGGCCCGCGCCGCCATCGCCGACGTCCGCACGCGCATGCACGTGTACGACGACCTGGTGCGCGGCAACGAGATCTTCCGCGCCCGCACCCGCGGCGTCGGCGTCCTGTCCGCCGAGGCCGTCCACGCGTACGGGGTCTCCGGCCCCATCGCCCGCGCCTCCGGCGTCGACTTCGACCTTCGCCGCGACGAGCCGTACCTCGCCTACGGCGAGCTCCAGGACGTCCTGAAGGTCGTCACCCGCACCGAGGGCGACTGCCTGGCCCGCTTCGAGGTGCTGCTGGAGCAGACCCACAACGCCCTGGACATCGCGGTCGCCTGCCTGGACCGGATGGCGGAGCTGGCACCCGGCCCGATCAACCAGCGGCTGCCGAAGGTGCTGAAGGCGCCCGAGGGCGAGACCTACGCGTGGACCGAGAACCCCCTCGGCATCAACGGCTACTACCTGGTCTCCAAGGGCGAGAAGACCCCGTACCGGCTCAAGCTGCGCTCGGCGTCGTACAACAACATCCAGGCGCTCGCGGTGCTGCTCCCCGGGCAGCTCGTCGCGGACATGGTCTCGATCCTCGGTTCGCTCTTCTTCGTCGTCGGTGACATCGACAAGTGACCGGGCTCGCGGCCGCTGTCCCACCCGCCGCCCGGGGGCCGCTGTCCTACCCGCGGCCTAGGCTGCCCGCATGACCTCCGGCACAGCAGCAGGCCCCGACTCCGGCATGGACGCCCCGTACGCCGCCTACCTGCGGCGGCTCGGTGTCGAGGAGCCCGGCGCGCCGTCCGTGGAGGGGCTGTTCGCCCTCCAGCGGGCGCACCTGGAGCGCGTCCCGTACGAGAACGTCGACATCCAGCTCGGCCGCGCCCCCGGCATCGACCCCGAGCTGTCGGCCCGCCGCTTCGCCGCCGGACGCGGCGGCTACTGCTTCCACCTCAACGGGGCCTTCGCGGTGCTCCTCGGCCACCTCGGCTACGAGGTCACCCGCCATGTGGGCGGCGTGTACAAGGAATCCCAGTCCGAAGAAGCCCTGCGGGGCGTGAGCGGCGACCACCTGGCGCTCACCGTCCGCGTGCCGGGGGCGGGGGCGGGCGGGGACCGCGTCTTCTACGTGGACACCGGGCTCGGCGACGGCCCGTACGAGCCGCTGCCGCTGCGCGAAGGCTCGTACGAGCAGGGGGCCTTCACCTACTCCCTGGAGCACCTGCCCGGAACGGGCTGGCTCTACCGCAACCCGGGCAGCTCCGCCCCGCTCGTGAACTTCCGCACGGAGCCCGCCGACGCGGCCGCGGCGGCCGTCTTCGAGGCCGAGCACGTCCGGCTGTCGACCTCCGAGGACTCCGGTTTCGTACGGACCTTCGCGGCCCTGCGGCGCGACGCGGACGGCATCGACACCCTGCGGGGGCGGGTGCTGAGCCGGATCGACCCGGTGAAGGGGAACTCGGAGCGCGTGCTGGAGGGTCCGGAGGAGTTCTTCGCCGCGCTGGAGGGCGTCTTCGGCCGGGTGCTCGACGACCTGACCCCGACCGACCGCACGGCCCTGTGGACCCGGGTGGCCCGGGCCCACGAGAGCTGGGCGGCCGGGCGAGAGGGCTGACCGGGAGCGGCGCCGCCCGGCGGGCCGCGGCCCGGTCCCGCCGGCCGGGCGGGCCGATGTCCGTGGGGCAGGGCAGACTTGGGGGATGTCCCTCTCACCCCGCCGGGCCTGCCCCTCATGCGGCCGCGACTGCGCCGTCACCGCCGGGCGGATCGCCCGCCACGACCCGCCCGCCGGGCGCGGCCGCGGGGACCTCGTCTCCTGCCCCGGCTCCCGCGCCCGTGTGACCCTCGGCGCCGCCGCCCCCACGCTGGACGGCTTCACCCTGTCCCCGCTGCCGGGCCAACTCCCGCTGTTCTAGGAAGGCTCGCCGGGGTCTCGGGCAGGGGACAGCACCCCATAACCGCCGTGGGACACCCGGTCCTCGGTCACCGCCTCCGTGGACATGCTGAAGGCCGCCCGGACCGCGGCCGACCGGCTGGGGCGCCCCGTCACCCGGGACGTGTACGCCACCGGGTTCTCCCGGGGCGGCCAGGTGGCGATGGCACCGGGCCGCGAACTGTCCCGCCCCGGAAGCCGCTTCCGGCTTCCACCTCTCCTCTTACGCGGACCCGGCCGAGGTGTTCCGCGCACCTTATGCACAGGCTGTGGAAAGTCTGTTCGACGGGAAGCCCGCCGCGCCGGGAGACCGGGCCGCGCTAGGAGATCGCGGTGCGGAGCTGGACCACGTCGATCGACTCGGTCTCGTCGTGGGCGGTGAGGTCGATGACCTGGCCCACGGCACGCTGCTCGGCGGTGGGCGCCTTGAACTCCGGCTCCGCCCCGCCCCGGGCGGACTCCGCCTTGTGGACGGCGAGGGCCTCCTCACCGACGACGTCGGCGAGGTCCTCGTTCTGGACGGACTCGATGACCGCGCGGGCCTGCGCGGCCGTCTTCGTACCGAAGAAGTCGAAGCCGCCCTCGACGCGCGAGGCCGGACGGCGCTGCGCGGCGTACGGGGCCACGGCGGCCGCGAGCCTGCGCGCGGGAACGGCGGCCGCCGGGCCCGCGGGCACCGGGCCGGCGAGTGCGGGGCGGGAGTGCGCCTCCAGCTGGGCCGGCTTCGCCGGGGCGGCGGGGGCAGCCGGGGCGGCGGGAGCCGTGGGAGCCGCCGGAAGAGCGGGAGCGGCCGGAGCCGCGGAGAGGGCGGGAGCCGCCTTCCGGGCCTCCGGGGCGGAGGCGGCGGCGGCCTTCGCCGCCTTGTCGGCCAGCGCCACGAGTGCGGCGTGGGCGCGGGCGAAGCCCACCGAGGTGGCGGCGCCGGCGCTGGTGCGCTCCTCGGACACCGCGGGAAGTTCCTTGGGACCGGCGGCGGAGGCGGAGGCGGCCGGGGCCGCGACCTCGATGGCCAGCAGCCGGCGTCCCTCCAGGGCGCTCGCCCGCTCGGTCTCGGCGGTGGCGTACCGGCGCAGCAGAGAGGCGTGCTCCCCGCGCAGGGCCGCGAGTTCGACCCGCTTGGCGCGCAGTTTGGCGTCGAGCTTGCCGCGCAGCACCCGGGCCTCTTCGAGGTCGGATTCGAGCTCGGCTATCCGCTCGTCCGTGCGCCACTCGTCCTTCACCCGCTCGCGCCCGAGCTCGCTGACCCGGCGGCCGGCCGACAGGTCCCAGGAGCGCATGACGACGGCGCCGGCCAGGCCGGCGGCCGCGGTGAGCGCCACGAGCAGGCGCAGCGCCATCGGTTCCGCGAGCAGCCAGGCGGCGCCGGCGCCGGCAACGGACACACCGGCGACGGCCGTCGGCGTGAGCAGCCGGTGAAGGGGTTCGGGATTGCGGTGGCGTCCACGGGGCATGGCCTGAAATTTACAGGGCGTGGACAGGGTGTGGGGTAGCCGCCCGGGAATCTGTTTCCGAGCAGTTACCGCACCGCCCTCACGAAAGGCGCAACTCCTACTTCTTCAGCAGCCCCTTGGACTCCAGATAGGCCTTGGCGACATCCGCCGGCTTGGCGCGCTCGGCGTCGACCTTGCGGTTCAGCTCGACGAGGTCGGCCGTGGTGAGCGCCTTGGTGATCTTGTCGAGGGCGGCCGCGATCTCGGGGGCGCCGGCGTCCTTGGCGTTGACCACCGGAAGCACGTTGTCGGCGTTCTGGAGCTTCTTGTCGTCCTCCAGCAGGACGAGGCCGAAGCCGTCGAGGGTGGCGTCCGTGGTGGTGGTGAGGACCAGCTGGTCCGCGCCGTCCTTCACCGCCTGCTTGGCCTGCGGGGTTCCGACGCCCTTGGGGTCAATACCGGAAACATCGATTCCGTATGTCGTCTTCAATCCGGGTGCGCAGAAGGGGCGCACCGCGCATTCGTCACCGGCCGCGATCTTCACCTTCAGACCGGACTTGCCAAGATCGGAAAGGGTCTTGAGATTGTTCTTCGTGGCGAATTCCTTGCTCACCGCGAAGGCGTTCTGATCGACCGCCGAGCCCGCGGGCAGCGCCTTCAGCCCCAGCGGGCCCGCCAGCTTCTCCAGGGCCGCCACCGTCGCCGTCACATCGCTCGACGCGACCGGCTTGTCCGTCGGCGCCTTGGAGCCGTTCACCTTGGCATTGAGGAACTCCGCGAGGGTCGCCGCGTACTCCGGGACGACGTCGATCTCGCCCTTCTCCAGCGAGGGTTCGTACAGCTCGCGGTTGCTCACCGTGGTGATCGAGGTGCTGTAGCCGGCGTCCTTGAGGATCTGCGCGTACAGCTCGGCCAGCACGTTGGACTCGGTGAAGCCGGCGGCGCCGATGACCAGCTTGCCGCCCTTGCCGGTCTCGGCCGACCCGGCGGCGGCGGAGGAGCCGCCGTCCTTGGTCTTCTCCAGGCTGTCGCCGCCGCACGCGGCGAGCGATGCGGTCAGGGCGACCGCGCCCAGGGCCGCGCCGAGGGCGCGCGTGGACTTGCTCATCTCAATCTCCTTCAAGGGGTGGTCCGACAAGAGGTGGGCGAGGTGTCGGGGCCCGCTCAGCGGGTGGCCGCGCCCGGCAGCAGCCGGTCCGCCGCCAGCAGCGCGCCCTCCACGAGCAGGGCCAGCGCGGCGACCAGCAGGGCGCCCGCGACGACCTGCGGGGTGTTGTACGTGTTGAAGCCGGCGGTGATGATCCGGCCGAGGCCGCCCTGGCCGACCATGGCGGCGATGGTGGCCGTGGCGATGACCTGGACGGCGCCCGAGCGCAGTCCCGTCATCACCAGGCCGCGCGCGAGCGGCAGTTCCACCCCCCAGAAGAGCTGGCGGCCGGACATGCCCATGCCCCGGGCGGCTTCCACCACCGAGCGGTCCACCTCGCGCATGCCGACGTAGGCGTTGGTCAGGAGCGGCGGGATCGCGAAGAGCACCAGCGCGGCGATGGTGGGCACGTACCCGGCATTGCGCAGCGGGGAGACCATGAACAGCGCCAGCACCGCGAAGACCGGGACGGCCCGCCCGATGTTGGAGACGTTGACGGCGAGGCCGCCGCCCTTGCCGAGGTGGCCGAGCC
This sequence comes from Streptomyces sp. NBC_00086, assembly GCF_026343255.1. Taxonomy (NCBI): domain Bacteria; kingdom Bacillati; phylum Actinomycetota; class Actinomycetes; order Kitasatosporales; family Streptomycetaceae; genus Streptomyces; species Streptomyces sp. NBC_00086. The sequence continues at coordinate 3,561,148 of NZ_JAPELZ010000001.1, forward strand.
ACAGCCCGACCGGCAGGGCCACCGCGCAGGCCAGCGCCAGGGCGATCCCGCTGACGTACGCGTGCTCGCCGAGCCGGTGCCAGACCCCGCTCTCCCCGGACCAGTTCGCCCCGTCGGCCAGCCAGTCCCAGACCTGTCCCAGCACTCCCATCAGACGGCTCCCGCGCTGACGTCGGCGCCGCGGGCGGCGCGGGTCCTACGGGGCGCCCGGGTCGCACGGGTCCAGGGGGTCAGCAGCCGCTGGAGGCCGAGCAGCGCCAGGTCCGCCACGAGCGCGAGGAGTACGCACAGCACCGCGGCGGTGAGCACCTGGGCCTTGAAGGAGCTGTTCACCGCGGGTGCGATGAGATTGCCGAGGCCGCCCTTGCCCACGATGGAGCCGACCGTCGTCAGCGCGACCGTGGAAACGGTCACGATCCGGACGCCGGCCAGCAGGGCGGGCAGTGCCAGCGGCAGCTCGACCTGCCACAGCAGCCGGCCCGGGCCGTACCCCATCCCGCGCGCGGCTTCCCGTACGTCCTCGGGCACGGCTTCGAGACCGGCCAGCACGTTGCGCACGAGGATGGTCAGCGAATACAGCACCAGGCCGGTCACCACCAGCGCCGCCGACAGCCCGAACACCGGCAGGAGCAGGGAGAACATGGCGAGCGAGGGGACCGTGTAGAGCAGGGTGGTGAGACCCAGGACGGGGGCTGCCCAGTGGCGGCCGCGGCGGGCCAGCAGGGCGAGCGGGACGGACACGGCGATGCCGATCAGCACCGACACGCCCGTGATCCACACGTGTTCGAGGGTGGCGTCGGTGAGCTCCTGGGAGCGGGACGTGACGTACTCCCAGCAGATCCAGTCGTTCGCCACCAGGCAGTTCTGCCCGGCCATCGCTCCTCACCCCCCGTCACCGACCGTACGTAGGAGCGACCATAACCCCCGGCACCGACAATGGCCGGAATCCTTCGCACACGGGCAACACGCCCTTCACAAACGGACCCCGCGGGTAGGGAAAGATGGCGGGGTGATCCGATTCGAGCAAGTGACCAAGCGGTACCCCGACGGGACGACCGCCGTCGCGGACCTGTCCTTCGAGGTCGCCGAGGGCGAACTGGTCACCCTGGTGGGCCCGTCCGGCTGCGGCAAGACGACCACCATGAAGATGGTCAACCGGCTCATCGAGCCGACCTCCGGCCGGATCCTGCTGAACGGCGAGGACATCGCCGCCGCCGACCCGGTCGAACTGCGCCGTCGCATCGGCTACGTCATCCAGCAGGTCGGGCTGTTCCCGCACAAGACGGTGCTGGAGAACACGGCGACCGTGCCGCAGCTCATCGGCACCCCGAAGGCCAAGGCCCGCGCGCGGGCCGCCGAACTCCTCGACCTGGTCGGGCTGGACCCGGCCGTCTACGGCGGCCGCTACCCGGAACAGCTCTCCGGCGGCCAGCGCCAGCGCGTCGGCGTGGCCCGGGCGCTCGCCGCCGACCCGCCGGTGCTGCTGATGGACGAGCCGTTCGGCGCGGTGGACCCGGTGGTGCGCGAGCGGCTGCAGAACGAGTTCCTGACGCTCCAGCAGACCGTGCGCAAAACGATCCTGCTGGTCACGCACGACCTGGAGGAAGCCGTCCGGCTCGGGGACCGCATCGCGGTCTACGGGGCGGGCACCATCGAGCAGTTCGCCAGCCCGGCGCAGGTCCTGGGCGCCCCGGCGACCGACTACGTGGCCGGCTTCGTCGGCTCCGACCGCGGACTGAAGCGCCTCGCGGTCACCGCCGTGGCACAGGCCGACCTGACCGACCTCGCCGACCTGGCCGACCGGACCGGCCGGACCGGCCTCGCCGATCCGGCCTCCGCCGACGGAAAAGCCCCCACCGCCAAAGTGGCGCTGGGGGCCAGTCTGCGCGAGGCGCTCGCGCTGCTGCTCCAGGAGGACTCGGGGCGGATCGGGGTCACGGATCCCGACTCCGGCGAGCTGATCGGCGTACTCACCCCGGAAGGGGTGCACCGGGCCCTGCGCCGGGCCCGGTTGCAGGAGGCCTGACCACTCCTGCTTCCTACGCCTGGATCCTGGTGCCCATCCACACCAGCATCGGCGGGATCTCGCGGCGCCAGGTGTTGAAGTTGTGGCCGCCGCTGTCGAGGATGATCGAGGAGACCCGGTCCGGGCCCTTGACCAGCTTGATGAACTTCTTCGTGCCGGCGAGGTTCGGCTCGCCCTTCTCGCTGCTGGTGACCAGGAACGACGTACCGGACGGCTGCTTGGCCTTGATGGACTCCAGCACGTTCGCGCGCGCCTTCAGCTTGTCGTCCCCGTGGAAGAGGTCACCGGTCGTCGGGTCGTCCGCGGCCTCGTAGTACGCGGACAGCCCCGCGGCGGCACCGAAGGTCTGCGGGTAGTGCGCGGCGATCTTCAGGGCGCAGTAACCGCCCGTGGAATTGCCGATGAAGCCCATGTTCCCGGGCTTCTTGCCGACCCGGAAGGTGCTCTGGACGGCCTGCGGAAGGTCCTGGCCGTAGAAGGTCTCGGTCTGCGGGCCACCGGGTATGTCCACGCACTCGGTGTCGCGCGAACCCGGGGTCGGCCGGAGCATGACCAGGATCATCGGCTTCATCTTGCCCGTCTTGGCCTGCCTGAAGGCCGTCATCGGGTAGTCCAGCCCTTTGATCAGGTTCTCCGCCATGCCCGGGTAGCCCGTGAGGACGATGGAGGCCGGGAAGTTCTGCTCCTTGTACTGCGGCTGGAAGTACTCCGGCGGCAGCCACACGAAGCCGGTCGTCGTTATCTTCGACTTCTGGCCGGCTATCGCCACTTTCAGGATCTGCCCGCCCACCGCCGGCTTGGCGCCGCCCGGCACGTCCAGGTGCTGCTTGTCGACGACCTTGATGTCGGCGCTGCTCATCGAGTGGTCGATGACCTTGCCGATCGAGGTCTCCTGGCCGAAGAGGTCGGCCCATGACCCGTAGAACAGGAACGACTTGTTCGCGCCGAGACCGATCGCCGCGAACAGCGCCAGCTGCGTGGCCAGGAGGAGGCCGATCCGGCCGAGGACCGAGCGCCAGGAGCGGCCCGAGAGCTTCGGCCAGAACCACACCGTGGCCGCGAACAGCAGCACACCGGCAAGGATGGCCAGCGCCAGAACCGTATTACTGGTGAGACCCATGAGCAGTCAGTCGACTTTCTATGGCAGGACTAGTTTTTTCTCGACGGAAGAGTGAACCCGCTCCCCTTCGATGTCGTCCTAGTGGACGCACCACCCAGCGAAGGGCCCCAGCGGCCTTCGGCCACATGATCTCTCGCGGAGCAACGGGAAGCGATGTCTAGCAGGATAGATGGCGATAAGTCGGGACAGGTTCCGAAGCCTGTCAGCCGAATCCTCCGAGGCCCACGACCGGAGACCGTCCCCGGGATCGTGGGCACCGCCGTCACGGTCGTCGGCCTGCTGGACATCGCCGCGGGAGTCTTCCCGCGCTTCCGGCACAGCCGCATCCACGCGGTCACCGAGGTGCTGCCCGGCTCCTTCGGCCCCTTCGCGGCCGCCCTGGCCCTCAGCGCCGGCGTCCTGCTCCTGCTGCTCGCCCACGGGCTCAAGCGCCGCAAGCGCCGGGCCTGGCGGGCCGCGGTGGTGCTGCTGCCGGCGGGAGCCGTCGCGCAGTTCACGTACCGCCACTCGATCATCGGCGTGGTCATCGCGGCGCTGCTCCTGGCGCTCCTGCTGCGCCACCAGAGTGAATTCAAGGCGCTGCCCGACCCGCGCAGCCGCTGGAAGGCGCTCGCCAACTTCGTGCTGATGAGCGCGGGCTCCATCGGCCTCGGTCTGGTCATCGTCAACTCGCACCCCGGTCGCGTTGTAGGCAATCCGGGTGTTTACGAGCAGATCAGCCACGTCGTCTACGGGCTCTTCGGCTTCGAGGGCCCCGTCGACTACGCCGGCCGGGTGTCCTGGACCGTCGGCTACTCCCTGGGCGCCCTCGGCATGCTGACCGCCGTCACCACCATCTACCTGGCCTTCCGCCCCGAGCACCCGGCCGCCCGGCTCACCGCCGACGACGAGGTCAAGCTCCGCGAGCTGCTCGCCAAGCACGGCGGCCGCGACTCGCTGGGCCACTTCGCGCTCCGCCGCGACAAGGCCGTCGTCTTCTCCCCCAGCGGCAAGGCCGCCGTCACCTACCGCGTCGTCTCCGGCGTGATGCTCGCCTCCGGCGACCCGGTCGGCGACGTCGAGGCCTGGCCCGGCGCCATCGAACGGTTCATGGAGGAGGCCAAGACCCACTCCTGGACCCCCGCCGTCATGGGCTGCAGCGAGACCGGCGGCGAGGTCTGGACCCGCGAGACCGGCCTCGACGCCCTGGAGCTCGGGGACGAGGCGATCGTGGACGTCAAGGACTTCTCCCTCTCCGGCCGGGCGATGCGCAACGTCCGGCAGATGGTCAAGCGCATCGAACGCAACGGCTACACCACCCGGGTCCGCCGGGTCAGCGAGCTGACCGCGACCGAGCTGGAGCAGGTGCGCGGCGCCGCCGACGCCTGGCGCGGCACCGACACCGAGCGCGGGTTCTCCATGGCGCTCGGCCGCGTCGGCGACCCGGGCGACGGCGACTGCTACATCGCCACCGCGCACCGCGTCGAGGAGGGCGACACCTCCCCCTTCGGCGACCTCAAAGCCGTCCTGCACTTCGTTCCCTGGGGCAAGGACGGCATGTCGCTGGAGCTGATGCGCCGCGACCGCGCCGCCGACCCCGGCATGAACGAGCTGCTGATCGTCGCTTCCCTGGAGGCCTCCCCCGCGCTCGGCATCGAGAAGGTCTCCCTGAACTTCGCGATGTTCCGCTCGGCCCTGGCCCGCGGCGAGAAGATCGGCGCCGGCCCGGTCCTGCGGATGTGGCGCAGCCTGCTGGTGTTCCTCTCGCGCTGGTTCCAGATCGAGTCGCTGTACAAGTTCAACGCGAAGTTCCGCCCCCGCTGGGAGCCCCGCTTCGTGGTCTTCCGCACCACCCGGGACCTGCCCCGCATCGGCTTCGCCGCGATGCAGGCCGAGGGCTTCGTCACGCTGGCCCTGCCCCGCCTGTTCGCCGGCCGGCGCCGCCCCAAGCCGGTCCGCACCTGCGCCCACCACCGCGTCCAGCCCCCGACCGCCGTACCCACCCAGCCGGAACACAAGATCCAGGCCGCCTGAGCCGAACCCCGGCGGGCACATCCGGCCCCGCCGGCGCTTGAGGCGCGGGGGCCCGGAGGCGGAGCCCCGGCTGGGGGTCCCCCCGGACGGAGTCTGGGGGATGGAGGAAGGGCGGGCCGGGGAGCAGCCCGCGCAGCGGCACCCTCCCACCCGCCGCCGCCCGGCCAGGGCCAGGGCAGGGGCCAGGACACGGGCCCTACCCTGGGAACCATGAACACGAACCGCGGCCCCGCCCCCAGGGGCCTGGTGACAGGCCTGCCCGACTGGGACCGCTGCGCGGTCATGGGCGTAGTCAACGTCACCCCCGACTCCTTCTCCGACGGCGGCCGCTGGTTCGACACCACCGCGGCCGTCAAGCGCGGCCTCGACCTCGTCGCCCAGGGCGCCGACCTCGTGGACGTGGGCGGAGAGTCCACCCGCCCCGGCGCCTCCCGCGTCGACGAGGAGGAGGAGCTGCGCCGGGTCGTCCCCGTCGTCCGCGGCCTCGCCTCCGAAGGCATCGTCGTCTCCGTCGACACCATGCGCGCCTCCGTCGCCGCGCGGGCCGTCGCCGCCGGCGCCACCCTGGTCAACGACGTCAGCGGCGGCCTCGCCGACCCCGGCATGATCCCGGCCGTCGCCGCCGCCGAGGTGCCCTTCGTCGTCATGCACTGGCGCGGCTTCAGCGACGGCATGAACAGCCTCGCCGTCTACGAGGACGTCCTCGCCGAGGTCACCGCCGAACTCCGCACCCGCATCGACGCCGTCGTCACCGGCGGCATCGCCCCCGAGCGGCTGCTGGTCGACCCCGGTCTGGGCTTCGCCAAGAACGCCGAGCACGACCTGGCCCTGGTCGCCCACCTCGCCGAGCTGCGCGCGCTGGGCTTCCCGCTCCTGGTGGCCGCCTCGCGGAAGCGTTTCCTCGGCCGGGTGCTGGCCGGCGCCGACGACGCCTCCCCGCCGCCGGCCCGCGAACGCGACGCCGCCACCGCCGCCGTCACCGCCATCGCCGCCTCCGGGGGCGCCTGGGCCGTACGGGTCCACGAGGTACGGGCGAGCGCCGACGCGGTTCGGGTGGCCCGCGCCGTGGAAGGGGCACTGGGTACGACCCGTAGCAACGAGGAAGGGGCACGGTGAGCCGTACCGACATCGAATCCGTCGAAGAGGTCAACACGGCCTTCTACGAGGCCATGGAGCAGGGGGACTTCGACGCACTGTCGGCGCTCTGGCTCGAAGACGAGATCTCCTGCGTGCACCCGGGCTGGCCGGTGCTGTCGGGACGCGGCGAAGTGCTGCGCTCCTACGCGCTGATCATGTCGCACACCGAGTACATCCAGTTCTTCCTCACCGACACCAAGGTCACCGTCATAGGCGACACCGCCCTGGTGACCTGCACCGAGAACATCCTCAGCGGCGGACCCGCCGAGGACGGCGGCGAACTGGGCCCGCTGGTGGGACAGCTCGTCGTCGCCACGAATGTGTTCCGACGCACACCGGAGGGCTGGCGGCTCTGGTCGCACCACGGTTCTCCCGTCCTCACGGACTCCGATGAGGACGACGAGGAGGAGTCCTCCTAGCCCCTCAGCCGGGACCCTGTCGGGGTCGGAGGTATTTCGCAGGTAAATTCGAAGGTGGACGACGCCGACCGCACTCGGCTTGGCCATGGATCCGGGGAGTCCCGGACCGGAAGCACCTACGAAAAGCAGGAGTGATTCGCGTGGATCGTGTCGCGCTGCGCGGCCTCAAGGCTCGCGGGCACCATGGCGTCTTCCCCCGGGAACGCGAGGAAGGCCAGACCTTCATCGTCGACCTGGTGCTCCACCTCGACACCCGTCCCGCGGCGGCGGGCGACGACCTGGCTAAGACCGTGCACTACGGGGTAGTCGCGGAAGAAGTCGTCGACGTGGTCCAAGGCGAGCCCGTGGACCTGATCGAGACCCTCGCCGAGCGGATCGCCCAGCAGTGCCTCAAGCACGAGGCGGTCGCCCAGGTGGAGGTCGTCGTCCACAAACCGGACGCGCCGATCACCGTCCCCTTCGACGACGTGACCATCACGATCACCCGGAGCCGCGCGTGAACAACGGAATGAACGCCCAGAGCGACCCCACGGTCCAGCCCGTACCCGCCTCCGTGGTCGAGGCCGTCGACGCGGCGGACGTCACGCTGTCGAACCCCAAGTGGGCCGTCGTCGCGCTCGGCGCGAACCTGGGCAACCGTCTGGAGACCCTCCAGGGCGCCATCGACGCCCTCGGCGACACTCCGGGTCTTCGGGTCAAGGCCGTCTCCCCCGTCTACGAGACGGAGCCGTGGGGCGTGGAGGCGGGCTCGCAGCCCTCGTACCTCAACGCCGTCATCTCGGTGAAGACCACCCTGCCCCCCAGCTCGCTGCTGGAGCGCGGCCACGCCATCGAGGAAGCCTTCGACCGCGTCCGCGAGGAGCGCTGGGGGCCCCGCACGATCGACGTCGACATCATCGCCTACGCCGACGTGGTCTCCGCCGACCCGGTCCTGACCCTCCCGCACCCGCGCGCCCACCAGCGCGCCTTCGTGCTGGCCCCCTGGAACGACATCGACCCCGAAGCGCAGATCCCGGGCCAGGGGCCCGTCGCCGCGCTCCTGGCGGCAGTCGGCCTCGCCGGACTCACCGAGCGCACGGACCTGGAACTGCGCCTCCCCGAATGAGCCGCGCCCGCGGGGCGGGGCCGTCGACCACTTAGGATCACCGGATACGCACGCACGGAGAGCGGGCGCTGCGGGAATGGCGGGAGAGGCGCACGTGAAGCAACTGAGGCCGGCGGTCCTGGCGGGCATTTTCGCGATCGCCGCGGTGCTGTCCTGGGCCGGAGCCCGGCTGTGGAACGCGTACGGCACGCTCCCCGGCGTCCCCGTGGCCGCTCCCATCGTGCTCGCCGCCATCGCGGTGGTCCTGCTGGCGACGGCCCTGTCGCTGCGCTCCCGCCTGAAGGCCCAGCGCGACCGGGTGCCCGGCGCCAAGGGCGTGGAGCCGCTGATGGCGGCCCGCGCGGTCGTCTTCGGCCAGGCCAGCGCCCTGGTGGCGGCCCTGGTCGCGGGCGCCTACGGCGGCGTCGGCGTCTTCCTGCTCACCACCGCGATGGACGTCCCCGCCCGCCGCGACCAGACCTGGTACGCCGGCTTCTCGGTCCTGGCGGGCGTGGCGGTCGTGGCGGCGGCCCTCTTCCTGGAACACGTCCTGAAGCTCCCGGACGACGAGGACCCCGCCCCCGAGGCCCCGGCGCGGGCCTAAGGGGCCGGGCAGGCCGCGCCGACCACCCCGTACACGCGGTCGCCGAGTTCGAACTCCCCGAGCGGGGTCATGCCCAGCCCGTCGACGTGCACCGTCCAAGAGGCCCGGTTGCTCATCTCGATGAAGGCCACCATCACCTCGGCCCGCCCCGAGGCGGCCTTCAGCCCTGCGTCGAACAGCCCGCGGGCGATCCCCCGGCCGCGGTACGCGGCCGCGACCACGACGGGCCCGTAGAGCAGCCACCGCGCGGCCCCCAGCGGCCGCCCGCGCCACAGCAGCTCGTCCTTGGCCCCCAGCAGCGCCCGCACGGGCGGCGGCGGCCCCGGCACGCTCTCGGCCCGTACGAGCCCGAGCAGCCCGGCGATCGCCCCGCCGTCGTCCGCGACGAGCAGCCCGCCACCCACGGCCATCGCCCGCAACGCGTCCTCGTCGAGCGCCCCCTGCACGAACCCCTGCCGGGCCCGCTCCTCCGCGCTCAGCGCATCGTGGTGATTGGCGGCGAACAGCCCCGCCATGGCCGGCGCATCCGCCGCGGTGGCGGCCCTGTAGTGCATGCCTCCGATGCTGACACGCACCGGGGCTGCCTGCCCGTCCAGTGCTGTGACCGCACTAGCGGGCCATGATCAGGCTCATCGCCTCGTTGCGGGTCGCGGGGTCGCGGAGCTGGCCGCGGACGGCCGAGGTGATGGTCTTCGCGCCGGGCTTGCGGACCCCGCGCATGGTCATGCACATGTGCTCGCACTCGATGACCACGATGACCCCGCGCGGGTCCAGGATCTCCATGACCGACTCGGCGATCTGGGTGGTCAGCCGCTCCTGCACCTGCGGGCGGCGGGCGAAGACGTCCACGAGGCGGGCCAGCTTCGACAGGCCGGTGATCTTGCCGTCGACGGACGGGATGTAGCCGACGTGCGCCACGCCGTGGAACGGCACCAGGTGATGTTCACAGGTGCTCATGACTTCGATGTCCTTCACCAGGACCATCTCGTCGTGGCCGAGGTCGAAGGTCGTCGTCAGGACGTCCTCCGGCTTCTGGTAGAGGCCGGCGAATATCTCCTTGTACGCCCGCGCGACCCGCCCCGGAGTCGCCAGCAGCCCCTCGCGGTCCGGGTCCTCGCCGACCGCGATCAGGAGCTCGCGGACCGCCGCCTCGGCGCGCTTCTCGTCGAACTCGCCGATCGTGCCCTCGCCACCGGTCAGGGTCACTGGGTCGGTCATCTCTTCCTCGTTCCTGTGTGCACGGTCCCGGCACGTGAAAGTGCCGCGCCCCCCAGGCTAGAACCTGGGGGGCGCGGCTTCCATTCCGGGAGGGACTAGGCCTCCGGGAGCTCCTCCGGGGAGGGCTCCGGGGACTTCTCCACGGATACGGCCGAGGCCGCGGACGTGCCGTTCGCCGCGTTCGTCAGCTGGAGCTCCTTGGGAGAGAGCACCGGCGGACGGGTGGACGGCGTGCGGTGCGAGGAGCCGGTCCACGCCGGGCGGGCCGGGCGCTTCACGATCGTCGAGAAGACCTCGGCGATCTGCTCCTTGTTGAGCGTCTCCTTCTCGAGGAGGGCGAGGACGAGGTTGTCGAGGACGTCGCGGTTCTCGACCAGGATTTCCCAGGCCTCGTTGTGCGCCGTCTCGATGAGCTTCTTGACCTCTTCGTCGACCAGTGCGGCGACCTCTTCCGAGTAGTCCCTCGGGTGCGACATCTCGCGGCCCAGGAACGGCTCGGTGTTGTCCCCGCCGAACTTGATCGCGCCGAGACGCTCGGTCATGCCGTACTGGGTGACCATCGCGCGGGCCGTTGCCGTGGCCTTCTCGATGTCGTTCGCGGCGCCCGTGGTCGGGTCGTGGAAGACCAGTTCCTCGGCCGCGCGCCCGCCCAGCATGTACGCGAGCTGGTCGAGCATCTCGTTGCGCGTGGTCGAGTACTTGTCCTCGTCGGGCAGGACCATGGTGTAACCCAGGGCCCGGCCGCGGGACAGGATCGTGATCTTGTGGACCGGGTCGGAGTTCGGGGAAGCCGCCGCGACCAGGGCGTGGCCGCCCTCGTGGTACGCGGTGATCTTCTTTTCCCGGTCCGACATGATCCGGGTCCGCTTCTGCGGACCCGCCACGACGCGGTCGATCGCCTCGTCCAGCGCGTGGTTGTCGATCAGCTTCTGGTCCGAGCGGGCCGTGAGGAGCGCGGCCTCGTTCAGGACGTTGGCGAGATCGGCACCCGTGAAGCCGGGCGTACGGCGGGCAACCGCACCCAGGTCGACGTCCGGGGCGACCGGCTTGCCCTTCTGGTGGACCTTGAGGATCTCCAGACGGCCCTGCATGTCCGGACGGTCGACCGCGATCTGGCGGTCGAAGCGGCCGGGGCGCAGGAGGGCCGGGTCGAGGATGTCGGGACGGTTCGTGGCGGCGATCAGGATGACCCCGCCCTTCACGTCGAAGCCGTCCATCTCGACGAGCAGCTGGTTGAGGGTCTGCTCGCGCTCGTCGTGACCGCCGCCGAGGCCCGCACCGCGGTGCCGGCCGACTGCGTCGATCTCGTCGACGAAGACGATCGCCGGGGCGTTGGCCTTGGCCTGCTCGAACAGGTCGCGGACACGCGAGGCACCGACACCGACGAACATCTCGACGAAGTCGGATCCGGAGATCGAGTAGAAGGGGACACCGGCCTCGCCCGCGACGGCACGCGCGAGCAGGGTCTTACCGGTGCCGGGCGGGCCGTACAGCAGCACGCCCTTGGGGATCTTGGCGCCGACGGCCTGGAACTTCGCCGGCTCCTGGAGGAACTCCTTGATCTCGTGGAGTTCCTCGACGGCCTCGTCCGAACCCGCGACATCGGCGAACGTCGTCTTCGGGGTGTCCTTGGTGATGAGCTTGGCCTTGGACTTCCCGAACTGCATGACCCGGGAACCACCGCCCTGCATCTGGTTCATCAGGAACAGGAAGACGACCACGATGAGGACGAACGGCAGCAGCGAGAGCAGCACGCTCAGGAACGGGCTGGTCTTGTCCGGCGTGACGGAGTATCCGTCAGGGATCTGACCGGCTTCGAACTTGGTCTGGAGGTTCTGGGCGAGCTGTACGCCCTGGTCCCCGATGTAGTTGGCCTGGAACTTGGTGCCGTCGTTGTCGCCGAGCTTCTGGTCCTTCTTCAGCTCGATCTTGATCATCTGGCTGTCACCGGTGGTGAGCTTGGCGCTGTCCACCTGGCCACTGTTGATCGCCTTGATGACCTCGCTGGTCTCCACCGACTTGTAGCCGCCGCCGGAGCCGACGACGTTCATCAACACGACCACGGCGAGGACGGCCAGCACGATCCACATAACCGGCCCACGGAAGTATCGCTTCACGTCCATCCATACGGGGCGCTAGGCACCCCGTCCCTCCTGCCCGTAGGTAAATGCTGCTGTGAGTAAAGACTGTTCTTCGGAATGTACCCCTGCATTGTCACCCGCGGCCTCATGGGACGGCTGACAGACCCGCCTTTCCATGCTCCAACGGCGGGAAACGCTCCAGGGTTCCCCTGTCGGGCTCTGGATCAGCCGCCGTAGACGTGGGGAGCGAGGGTGCCGACGAACGGCAGGTTGCGGTACTTCTCGGCGTAGTCGAGGCCGTAGCCGACGACGAACTCGTTGGGGATGTCGAAGCCGACCCACTTCACGTCGATCGCGACCTTGGCGGCGTCGGGCTTGCGCAGCAGCGTGACGACCTCCAGGGAGGCCGGCTGGCGGGAGCCGAGGTTCGACAGCAGCCACGACAGGGTCAGGCCCGAGTCGATGATGTCCTCGACGATCAGGACGTGCTTGTCCTTGATGTCGGTGTCCAGGTCCTTGAGGATCCGCACCACGCCCGAGGACTGGGTCCCGGCGCCGTACGAGGACACCGCCATCCAGTCCATGGTGAGCGGGGTGGACAAGGCGCGCGCCAGGTCCGCCATGACCATCACCGCGCCCTTGAGGACACCGACGATGAGCAGGTCCTTGCCCGCGTACTCCGCGTCGATCTTCGCGGCCAGCTCTGCCAGCTTCGCGTCGATCTCTTCCTTGGTGATGAGCACCGACTGGAGGTCGTTGCCCATGTCCTTCTCGTCCACCCGCATCACTTTCGTTGTCGGCTGGGGCTCCGGGGGGTGACCCCGGAGGTCTCAGCCGTGTTTCAGCACCAATCAGCCCTGCCGGATGACCAGTCTGCCACCCTGCCGCTGGGCCTCGACCCGGCCGGGCAGGTTGATGGCTCCCTGACCGCGCCATCCGGTGATGAGCCGGTCGACTTCCTCGATGTGGCGGGCGAAGAGGGAGCCCGCGGGAGAGCCGGCGGCGACGACGGCCCGGCGCAGCACCCGGCGGCGGACGGCCGGGGGCAGCGCGTACAGCTTCGCGCACTCCAGGCGGCCGGCTTCGTCGCGTACGCCGCTCTCGGCCTCGGCGGCCCAGGCGTCCAGGGCGTCGGCGTCGTCGCGGGAGAGCTGGGCGGTGCGGGCGAGCGCCTCCACGACCCCCTTGCCGAGCGCCTTCTCCAGGGCGGGCAGTCCCTCGTGGCGCAGCCGGGAGCGGGTGTAGGCGGGGTCGATGTTGTGCGGGTCGTCCCAGACGGCGAGGGACTGGACCATGCAGGCCTTGCGGGCGGTCTGCCGGTCGACCTGGAGGAAGGGCCGGCGGTAGCGGTGGCCGCGGCCCCGGGCGCCGGGGTCTCCGGGGCCTCCGGAGACTTCCGCCATGCCGGAGAGCGAGCGGGTGCCGGAGCCGCGGGCGAGGCCCAGCAGGACGGTTTCGGCTTGGTCGTCACGGGTGTGGCCGAGCAGCACGGCGACGGCGCCCAGCCGGTCGGCGGCCTCGTCCAGGGCCGCGTAGCGGGCGTCGCGGGCGGCGGCTTCGGGGCCTCCTTCGCGGCCGACGCGCACGGCGACGGACAGGGCGGGGTCCAGGCGCAGCGCGGTCATGCGGGAGACGACCTCGGCGGCGCGCAGGGCGGAGCCGTCCTGGAGGCCGTGGTCGACGGTGATGCCGCCGGCCCGGATTCCGAGTTTGGGGGCCTCGAAGGCGAGGGCGGAGGCGAGCGCCATGGAGTCGGCGCCGCCGGAGCAGGCCACGAGGACGAGCGGGGCGGTGTCGGGGAGGGGGTCGTGGGGGGCGGCACCGGCCGAGGATCCGACGGTGCGGCCGGGGCGGCCGACGCGGGGTGCGGGGGTGGTGGCGGGCCGGCTGTTGAGTTCTGTCAGGTCGGTGAGGACGTCGTGGAGTACGCGGCGGACCGCCAGGCGTATCGCCGCGACCGCAGGATGGGGACCCATATCCGGTGCCCTTCGGTGGAGTTCGGATGCCTCGAGGCGCTGGGGAGGCGTTGGGGGAGGGTGGTGTGCCGGTGTGCTGCCCGGCTCCCCCCGCGGGCGGGGGTTGTCACTCAGAGTGCGTCGATGGTGACAGAACCGAGCCGTTCCCCGAGCATCGCACGCCCTTCCACGCCCCACGGTCCCTCGGACGGGTGACGCTGCTTCCCCCAGAGGGACATCTTCACGCCTCTTGGGTCACACCTCTTCGCTTGCCTCGCTCTGCTCGCTCCCCTTGCGGTGGACCCGGGCCACCCAGTCCGCGGGGCTGGCGATCTCGGCCTTGGTCGGCAGTGTGTTCGGGGAGGTCCAGACCCGGTTGAAGCCGTCCATGCCGACCTGGCCGACGACGGCGCGCACGAAGCGTTCCCCGTCGCGGTACTGGCGCAGCTTGGCGTCGAGGCCGAGGAGTTTGCGCAGGGCGGCGTCGAGGCGGCCCGCGCCGCTGGCCCTGCGCTGCTGGAACTTCTCGCGGATCTCGGCGACCGAGGGGACGACCTCGGGGCCGACCCCGTCCATGACGAAGTCGGCGTGGCCCTCCAGCAGGGACATGACGGCGGTGAGCCGGGCCAGTACCTCGCGCTGTTCGGGGGTCTGGACGAGCTCGACGAGGGAGCGGCCCTCTTCTCCGCGTTCCGCGTCGGGGCGGGCGCCGGCGAAGGACTGGGCGGCCTCGCGCAGTCGCTCCAGAACGGTCATCGGGTCCACTTCGGTGGCGCCGAGGAACGTCTGGATTTCACCCTCCAGGTGTTCGCGGAGCCACGGTACGGCCGTGAACTGGGTACGGTGCGTCTCCTCGTGCAGGCAGACCCAGAGCCGGAAGTCGTGCGGGTCCACCTCCAGCTCCCGCTCGACGTGGACGATGTTCGGCGCGACGAGCAGCAGCCGGCCGCCCGTGGCCGGGCCCGGGAGGTCCAGGCCCGCGGGCGCGAAGGTCTCGTACTGGCCGAGCACGCGGGAGGCCAGGAAGCTGAGCAGCATGCCCAGTTCGACGCCGGTGACCTTGCCGCCGACCGCGCCGAGCACGGCGCCGCCGGGAGTGCCGGCGCGGCGGTCCTGCATCTTGCCGAGGAGGGGGGACAGGAGCTCGCGGAAGCCCGCGACGTTGGCCTTGACCCAGCCGGCCCGGTCCACGACGAGGACGGGGGTGTCGGCCGGGGTCATGCCTTCGGGCATCATCCGCGTGAACTCGCGCACGTGCCGTTCCGAGGTCTTGGCGTGCCTGCGCAGCTCCGCGACGACGGCCCGCGCCTCTTCCCGGCTCACCTCCGGACCGGGCCGCACGAGCCTGGTCGCGGTCGCCACCGCGAGGTTCCAGTCGACCATCTCCGCACCGCCGAAGCTCGTCATGCGTCAACCGTACGTGGACCTGCGCGCGGGCGGGATCCCCAGGACGCCCAGGACCGCCTAAGAGGTGGTGGCCACGGCCGCGGCGAGTTTGTCGAGGGCCTTCTCGGCGGGGCCCGCGTCCGGGGTGTTCGCGGCCAGGAAGGCGAAGGCGAGCAGTCGGCCGGTGGGGTCGACGACGGTGCCGGCGAGGGCGTTCACGCCGCTCAGGGTGCCCGTCTTGGCCCGCAGCAGGCCGGCGGCCGGGGAGCCGCCGGTGTTGCGGCCGCGCAGGGTGCCGGTGAATCCGGCGACGGGCAGTCCGGTGAGGACGGGCCGCAGTTCGGGGCGCTGCGGATCGGCGGCCTTGGCCAGGAGGGCGGTGAGCAGGCCGGCGCTGACCTTGTCGGCGCGGGCCAGGCCGCTGCCGTCGGCGAAGCGGGAGCCGGCGGTGTCGACCCCGAGGGCGGCGAGTCTGGCGCCGGTGGCCTGGGCGACGCCGTCGAAGCTCCCGGGCGCTCCGGAGGCGAGGGCGGTCTGGCGGGCCAGGGCTTCGGCGATGTCGTTGTCGCTGTGGGTCAGCATCCGCTCGACCAGCCCGGCGAGCGGGGGCGAGAGGGTGGTGGCGAGCGGGACGGCCCCCGTGGCGGCCTTGGCCCTGGCGGGCTCGCCGGTGACCTTGACCCCGCGTTCCCCCAGCAGGGCCGCGAAGGCCCGGGCGGTGTCGCGGGAGGGGTCCGTGCTGCGCTTGACGGGGCCGGAGAAGGATTCGTCGGGGCGGCCTTCGTCGGCGGTCAGGGCCGTGACGGGCGCGAGGTTGGGGTTCTCGCCGATCGGGTGGCGGACGGGGCCGGTGTAGAGCGAGTCGTCGTAGCCCAGGGCCACGGAGTCGGTGCCGGAGGCCTTGAGGGCCTGGGCGGTGTCCGCTGCGAGGGCGACGAGGCTGCCGCCGGAGCCGGCGGGGGCCTTCTTCTTGGCGGTGAGCGAGGGGTCTCCGCCGCCGACCAGGATGATCCGGCCGGGTCCGGCGCCGGGGGTCACGGTGGTGCGGATCCGGTGCTCGGGGCCGAGGGCCGCGAGGGAGGCCGCCGCGGTGGCGATCTTGATGGTGGAGGCGGGGGTCATGGCCTGCCGGGCCCCGGCTTCGTAGAGGACCTGCCCGGTGGCGGTGTCGATCACGCAGGCGCCGCGGGCGGTGCCGAGGGCGGGGTCGGCGAGCAGCGGCCGCAGGGCGGCGGCGAGGGCGCCGGGGTCGGCGGCTCCGGCCTGGTCGCCGGAGCCCGCTCCGGCCGGGCGTACGCCGGCGAGCACTCCGGGGGCGCTGGGGGCGGCCCGCGGGAGCTGCGCCGCAGGGTCCGTACCGTGATCTGCGCCACCCGTACGGCCCCAAGAGGCGGCCTTGTCCCGCTCGGCCTTACGCTGGCCGGAGTCCCAGGGACCCGCGGCGGCCACCGTCGCGGCCGACAGGGCGAGGCCGGCGACGGCCGACACCGCGATGAGCTGCCAGGTCTTGACCAATGGCACCTCGGACCAGCCCCTTTCGCGATCACACATATGCGTGAGGGACACTTAACCATTGCGTCTTGCCGCGAGCATGGCACCCCACCCGGCAGGGCCGGGTCGGCCACGCACGCAGGCGAATCAACGCAGTCTCGAAGCAATCAAGCTGCTGAAGCTGATCATGGAGGAGCAGGACGTGGAGTTCGACGTCACCATCGAGATCCCCAAGGGTTCGCGGAACAAGTACGAGGTGGACCACGAGACCGGCCGGATCCGTCTGGACCGTCGTCTCTTCACCTCGACCAGCTACCCGGCCGACTACGGCTTCGTCGAGAACACCCTCGGCGAGGACGGCGACCCGCTGGACGCGCTGGTCATCCTTGACGAGCCGACCTTCCCGGGCTGCCTGATCAAGTGCCGCGCGATCGGCATGTTCAACATGACGGACGAGGCGGGCGGCGACGCCAAGCTGCTGTGCGTGCCGGCGTCCGACCCGCGTGTGGAGCACCTGCGCGACATCCACCACGTGTCCGAGTTCGACCGCCTGGAGATCCAGCACTTCTTCGAGGTCTACAAGGACCTGGAGCCGGGCAAGTCGGTCGAGGGCGCGAACTGGGTCGGCCGCGTTGAGGCCGAGGCCGAGATCGAGGCCTCGTACAAGCGCCTTGAGGCCCAGGGCGGCCAGCACTGAGCTCCGCTCGGTGAGGTTGGCCCGTGGGCGGGCTGATGCCCGTCGGTCGGCCCGGCCCCTGTGACATCGCGGGCGGTATCCCTTCGGGGGTGCCGCCCGTTGTCGTGTCCTGGTGCGGGTGCGGGGCCCGGGTGCGGGTGCGTTTCCCAGGGGCGCTGCCCCCGGACCCCCGCGCCTCAAACGCCGGCGGGGCTGGATTTTGGCTTGCCCCGGCTCGGCTCGGGTCGGCCCGGCTCGGATCGGGTCGCCCCGGCTCGGATCGGGTCGGCCCGGCTCGGATTTGGCTTGCCCCGGCCCGGCTCGGCCCCGCTGAAAGATCGTCGGCGGGGCTGAAAGTTCAGCTGCGGGGCAGATTCCTGTTTCGCCGTGGATGAGACGGTTCCGCATACTGATACCGGCTGGGCTCGGGGACTGGAGGACGCGTGGCGGAAGGCGAAGGATCCGGGACCGAGGACCGGAAGCCGAAGTCCGACGAGGCGCACAGCGCGTTCTCCGTGCCGGACGGGGTCGGGGTGGACCCGGAGGTGACCGAGGAGGATCAGCCGACCTCGGAGTTCGCCGTCCCCGACGGGCTCGCGTCCGTGGCCGTGGACCCCGATGGCCCTGCGTCCGCGTTCGCCACGCCGCACACCTACAGCGCCGCCCACTCCCCGCCGGCCTACACGGGCCCTCCGGGCTTCCCCGTCACCCGGTTGAAGGAGTCCCCCTGGCAGGACCGCATGCGCACGGTGCTGCGCATGCCGGTCGACGTCCGGCCGGTGCCGGAGCCCTCCCAGCGGCTGACCGTGGAGACCGGGCCCGCGGTGGGGCGCGTGCTCGACCTGACGCTGCGCATCGGCGAGCTGCTGCTCTCGGGCGGCGAGGGCGCCGAGGACGTGGAGGCCGCGATGTTCGCCGTGGCCCGCAGCTACGGCCTGGACCGCTGCGAGCCCACCGTCACCTTCACCTTGCTGTCGATCACCCACCAGCCCTCCCTGGTGGACGACCCCGTGTCGGCGAACCGCACCGTCCGCCGCCGCGGCACGGACTACACCCGGCTCTCGGCGGTGTTCAGCCTCGTCAACGACATCACCGCGCACGAGGTCGACATCTCGCTGGAGGACGCCTACCGCCGGCTCGCCGAGATCCGCCGCAATCGGCACCCCTACCCCGGCTGGGTGCTCACCGGCGCCGCCGGCCTGCTCGCCGGCGCGGCCTCCACGCTGGTCGGCGGTGGCGTGCTCGTGTTCTTCGCAGCCGCACTCGGGGCGGTGCTCGGCGACCGGCTGGCCTGGCTGTGCGCCGGGCGCGGGCTGCCGGAGTTCTACCAGTTCGTGGTCGCGGCGATGCCGCCGGCCGCGATGGGCGTGGCCCTGAAGATGACCGATCTGGACGTGCGCTCCTCGGCCGTCATCACCGGCGGGCTGTTCGCCCTGCTGCCGGGGCGCGCCCTGGTGGCAGCGGTGCAGGACGGTCTGACCGGCTACTACATCACTGCGTCCGCCCGGTTGCTGGAGGTGATGTACCTCTTCATCGGCATCATCATGGGTGTGCTGGTGGTGCTCTTCGTCGGCGTCCAGTTCGGCTCCAATCCGCAGCCGGAGGACATCCTCCAGATCGAGCAGCGGCCGCTGCTCCAGATCGCCGCCTCGATGGTTCTGGTGTTCACGTTCGCGATCCTGCTCCAGCAGGAACGTTCCACCGTGTGGTTCGTGACGCTGAACGGCGGGATCGCCTGGGTGATCTACGGGGCCCTGCACTACGCCGCCAAGATGCCGCCGGTGCCGTCCACCGCGATCGCCGCCGGGCTGGTCGGCCTCTTCGGGCAGCTCCTCGCCCGGCACCGGTTCTCCTCGGCCCTCCCCTTCGTCACGGCCGCCATCGGCCCGCTGCTGCCCGGCTCGGCCACGTACTACGGGCTCCTGCTGATCGCCGAGAACCGGCTGAACGAGGGGCTGGGCTCGCTGACGAACGCCGCGGCCATCGCCCTGGCCATCGCGATCGGCGTCAACCTGGGCTCCGAGACCTCCCGCCTGTTCATGCGCATCCCCGGCGCGGCCAGCGCCGCCAAGCGCGGCGCGGCGAAGCGCACCCGCGGGTTCTAGACCCTGCTTTTCGGATCATGCAGGTTCCTCGAAAGGCTGGGGGGAGGCTGGCCTGCGCGCGTTCAGGAGCTACGGCAGGCGCTCGGTCAGCAGGATCCGGTTCCGCTCGTGGTCGACCGTCACGATCTGCACGGACATCTCCCGGCCTTCACGGAAGGACTCCGAGGAGGCAGCCGAGCCGGTGATCGGAACGAGTCCCTCGACGCAGTCGGCGAGGCGTACGAAGACGCCGATGGGCGTGATCTTCGTGATGCGTCCGCCGACGACCTGACCGACCCGGAACCGGGGCAGCAGGTCCTCGTGCTCGGCCCAGTCGCTGAGCACGACCCCCACCTGGTGGTTGTGGTCGGCGTGCCAGACGACCTCGCCGGTGACGCGCCGCCCCACGGCCGGCAGCTCCATGCACCGGGGCATCCTGTTGATCCTGGCCAGGCCCATGGCGTCGGGGAGGCCGTCGACGGAGAGGAAGACACCGAAGGGCTGCCGACCGACGACCTCACCGGTGATGCGGGTACCGACGGGCAGAACGCGGACGGTCTCGGTCCAGGCCGAGGCCGCGTCGGGCACGCGTCCGCCGTTCTCCCCGGGCCAGGAGTACTCGCTCATCCGCAGATCATGGCATGAGCCGGTCAGGCCTGAGAGGTGCCGGTGACACGCAGATGCCCCGCGGACCGGTGATCCGGTCGCGCGGGGCATCGTACGAGGCTGCGAGGAGCCGCTACCGCTTGGCGTGGCGGCCGCTGCGCTGCTGGCCCGGGGCCGGGTCGTCGCCGGCGCCGGGCTCAGTGCCGCCGGCCTCCGCCGCCGCCTTCTTCTGCTTGCGGGACTTGAGCACCTCGAAGATCACCGGGATGACCGAGATCAGGACGATGCCGATGAAGATCGGCTCGACGTTGTTCTTGATGACCTCGAACTGGCCGAGCTGGTAGCCCAGGATCGTCACGCCGGCGCCCCACAGGATGCCGCCGATGACGTTGAAGGTCAGGAAGGTGCGGTACTTCATCGCGGTGGCGCCCGCGACCATCGGCGCGAAGGTGCGGATGATCGGCACGAAGCGCGCGAGCACGATGGCCTTGGGGCCGTGCTTCTCCATGAAGTCGTGCGCCGCGTCGAGGTTCTCGCGCTTGAAGAGCTTGGAGTTCGGCTTGTTGAAGATCTTCGGGCCGAAGACCTTGCCGATCATGTAGCCCACCTGGTCACCGATGATCGCGGCGGCCACGATCAGGGTGCACACCAGCCACAGCGGCTGGCTGATGGTGCCGCTCGCGACGAACAGACCCGCCGTGAAGAGCAGCGAGTCTCCGGGCAGGAACGCGAAGAGACCGGATTCCGCGAAAACGATGACCAGGATGCCGATCAGGCCGAAATGGCCGATCAGGTACTCCGGGGAGATCCACTCAGGACCGAGCGCAAGCGTGTTCACGGGTTCCGGGCTCTCCTGGATCAGGCGGCAGGTGGGGGTGTCCGTCCAATTATGAACGCACACCGCCCCCGCCTGGTTCCAGGGACCGGCGCTACGCCTTGCGGATCGCGTTCGCCAGGATGGCGTCCCGCACGAACACCGCCAGCCCCGGCCGGACCGCCTCGTAGTACGCCGTGAACCGCTCGTCCGCGACGTACATCTCGCCGAGGCCGGTGTGGATCTCGTACGTGCAGAAGTAGTAGCTGCCGTTGATCCAGCCGCGGTGCTCCTCGGCCAGGTCCATGGCCGCCTCGGACTCCGCGGGCGTCCCGGAGTCCAGCAGGGCGGCGAACCGCCGGTTGATGTCCTCGGCCAGGGCCTGGATCCGCAGCCAGTCCTCCTTGGTGTACGAGGCGGTCCGGCGGGCGGACTCCCGGTACGTGTCGCCCCAGCGGCGCTCGGCCTCCTCGGCGTGCTCCTCGGGATCGAAATCCCCGAAGACCTCGAACTTCTCCTCGGGCGTGAGGTTGATGCCCATCTTCTTCGCCTCCATGGCGTGCTCGACGGCCTCGGCCATCCGCTGGAGCCGGGTGATCCGGTCGGTCAGGAGGGCGTGCTGCCGGCGCAGGTGCTCCCCCGGGTCCGATTCCGGGTCGTCCAGCAGGACCGCGACCTCTTCGAGCGGAAAGCCGAGCTCCCGGTAGAACAGGACCCGCTGCAGCCGGTCGAGGTCGGCATCGTCGTACCGCCGGTGTCCCGCATGGCTGCGGCCGCTCGGTGAGAGCAGCCCGATCTCGTCGTAGTGGTGCAGGGTGCGCACCGTCACTCCGGCGAATCCGGCGACCTGGCCCACGGAGTAGCCCATCGCTTTCCGCTCCTCTTCTCGGGTACGCGTCCAGCCTGGTCCCTCACGCCGCGTGAGGTGCAAGCGCGGCGGGCCGGGCCTTCAGGAGGAAGGGGCGAGCACCCCTGCGAAGGCGTCGCCCGGGTCGTCGGCGAAGGAGTACGCGCCCCCCTCGATCCGGGCGATCAGTCCCCGGGTCCAGTCCGCCTCGGCGTCCGCGGAGTGGATCCAGCGGTGCATGATCTCCCCGATGTGGCCGAGCGGCTCGGGGCCCTCCTCGGGGACGTAGTGGTCCGTGACGGCGGAGCGCCAGGCGGCCAGCCGGCCCAGGCGCTCGCGGAGCAGGGCCAGGGCCTCGGCGCGGGGCAGGTCGACCATGAAGCCGAGGGCCGAGGCGAGGACGTCGGCCTTCTGGTCGTAGGACGACAGGGCCTCGCGGAGCAGCTTGAAGTACTCGGCGCGGCCCGCCTCCGTCAGCTCGTACTCGGTCCGCGGCGGGCCTCCCGCCGCGGACGGGGCCACCTCGTGGGCCAGCAGTACGCCCTGCTTCGCCATCTGCTTGAGCGCGTGGTAGATCGACCCGGGTTTGGTGTTCGACCACTCGTGGGCGCCCCAGAACTCCAGATCGGCCCGGACCTGGTAGCCGTGGGCCCGCCCGTGCTGGCGGACGGCGCCGAGGACGAGGAGGCGGATCGCTGACATGGGGCCAGGCTACTGACCCGGCCCCGGAGCGCCGCGGCTAGCCCATGGCGCGGGTCCGTGGCTGCCCATGGCGCGGGTGCCGTGGCTAGCCCATGGCGCGGGTGCCGTCGATGGACTCGCGGATGATGTCCGCGTGGCCGGCGTGCCGGGCGAACTCCTCCACCAGGTGCAGGAGCATCCAGCGCATCGAGACCTTGGCGTCCGCCGGGAACCACGGGGCCGCGGGCAGCGGGAAGCTGTCGTCGAGGCTGGGGACCGCGGCGATGAACGCCTCCGTCTCCTGCCTGATCCCGTCCCAGTGGGCCAGCACCGAGGGCATGGACTCGCCCTCGACCAGGCGGAAACCGTTGGCCCAGTCGCCCTCCGGGTACTCGGTCGCGCCCTGCGCCATCCGCAGCCAGCCCTCCTCGCAGTTCGCCGCGTGCTTGAGCAGCCCGGACAGGGACAGCTCGCTGGCGCTGGGCTTGCTCGCCGCCTGCTCCTCGGTCAGCCCCTGCGCGGCCTCGCGCAGCGCCGTGCGCTGGGCCTCGACGAAGGCGAGGAGCGTGCCGCGCTCGTCACCGGGGATCTCCATGGAAATCTGAGCCATGACCTGACCGCCTTCTGTTCCGTGTGTCCTGTGTCCTGCGGGTTTCTCCTGCTGACAAGAACCACGTTACGAACCCTTGCGGTCAGTTCCTGTCCTCAATCACCGGAATCACTGATTTTCCTGCCGGACCGGCGGGAGTTCCTTCTGCGGCTTGGGGAGGAGGGCCTTCTTCAGGTCCTGGGCACCCTTCGCGTCGAGGCCGTACATCGCCTCGTAGATCTTGCGGACGGCCGGTCCCGAGGCTCCGGAGCCGGTGCCGCCCTGGGAGATCGTCATGACGATCGCGTAGTCCTCGGTGTAGGAGGCGAACCACGAGGTGGTCTGCTTGCCCTGGACCTCGGCCGTACCGGTCTTCGCGTGCATCGGGATCTGCTTCTGCGGCCAGCCGCCGAACCGCCAGGCCGCGCTGCCGGTGGTGGCCACGTCGGCGAGGGCCCCGTCGATGTCGCCCAGGAGCTTGGAGTTCATCGGGAGCTTGCCCTGTTCCTTCGGGGCGATCTCCCGCACCGAGGTGCCGTCGGCGCTGACCACGGCCTTGCCGATGCTGGGCTGGTGCAGGGTGCCGCCGTTGGCGATGGCGGCGTAGACGGAGGCCATCTGGATCGGGGTGACGAGGGTGTCGCCCTGGCCGATGGAGTAGTTGATCGCGTCGCCCTCGCGGAGCTGGTTGCCCTGGCGGCAGTTCTCGTAGGCGATCTTCTCGGCGTACGAGCCGTTCTTCTTGCCGTCGCGGCACCAGGCGGCCTTGTTCGCCTCGAAGAAGTCCTTCTTCCACTGGCGGTCGGGGACCCGGCCCGGGACCTCGCTGGGCAGGTCGATGCCGGTGCGCTTGCCGAGGCCGAACTCGTGGGCGGTCTTGAAGAACCAGTCGCCGGGCTTGGCCTTGGGCTTGATGCCGCCGTCCTTCTTCCACTCCTTGTCGGCGATGGCGTAGTAGACGGTGTCGCAGGAGACTTCCAGGGCCTTGCCGATGGTGATGTCGCCGTAGCCCTGGGACTCGAAGTTGGTGAAGACCTGGCTGCCGACCGAGTAGGAGCTCGGGCAGCCGTAGAGCCGGTTGAAGGGGTAGCCGGCGTTCACCGCGGCCGTCGAGGAGACCACCTTGAAGATCGAGCCGGGGGCCGCCTGGCCCTGGATGGCGCGGTTCAGCAGCGGGTAGTTCGAGGCCTTGTCGGTGAGGGAGGCGTAGTCCTTCGCGGAGATCCCGCCGACCCAGGCGTTCGGGTCGTAGGTCGGGTTCGACGCCATCGCGACGACCCGGCCGGTCTTGGCCTCCATGACCACGACGGCGCCCGAGTCGGCCTCGTAGTGGCGGCCCGTGTTGTTCTTGTCGATGCCCTTGCGGGCCTCGATCATCGCGTTGTTCAGCTCGCGCTCGGCCACGGCCTGCACGCGCGAGTCGATCGAGGTCACGATGTCGGCGCCCGGCTGCGGCTTGTCGCTCGTGCCCTCGCCGATGATGCGGCCGAGGTTGTCCACCTCGTAGCGGGTGATGCCCGCCTTGCCGCGCAGGTCCTTGTCGTAGGTGCGCTCCAGGCCGCTGCGGCCCACCTGGTCGGAGCGCAGGTACGGGGAGTCGGAGCCCTTCGCCTTGGTGATCTCCTCGTCGGTCACCGGGGAGAGGTAGCCGAGCACCTGGGAGGTGTTGGCGCCGCTGGGGCCGGCGTAACGGCGCAGGGCGGTGGGCTCGGCGGTGATGCCCGGGAACCGCTCGGCGTGCTCCCGTATCTCCAGGACCTGGTCGGTCGTCGCCTCGTCGGTGATCGGGATCGGCTGGTACGGGGAGCCGTTCCAGCAGGGCTTGGGGGTCTTGGCGTCGCACAGCCGGACGCCGTTGACCACGTCCTCGGGGTCGAGGCCCAGCACCACGGCGAGCTCCGTGAGGACGCCCTTGCCGCGGTCCTTCATCTTGGAGAGCTCGGTGCGGCTGGCGGAGACCACCATGCGGGTCTCGTTGTCGGCGAGCGGGATCCCGCGGGCATCGAGGATCGAGCCGCGCACGGCGGGCTGGACCACCTGCTGGGTGTGGTTGTTCTTCGCCTCGTCCGTGTACTCCTGGCCGTTGCGTATCTGCAGGTACCACAGACGCCCGCCGAGGGTCAGCAGCAGCGAGAACACCACGATCTGGATCATGACGAGCCGGTTCTGGACCCGGGGTGTGCGCCCGGTCTCCGGTATGTTGCTCAACTCGGCTCTCCCCGGGACTGGTCCTCGCCTGACCCGCCCGAGTCTAGATGGCCCGCGGTACTAGAACGGGAACTGCGTCCGGCCGTGCTGGACCGAGATCCACTTCTGGGTGGTGAAGGCCTCGATGGTGGCCTCGCCGTTGAGGCGGCCCATGCCGGAGGCCTTCTCCCCGCCGAACGCCGCGAGCGGCTCGTCGCCGATGGTGGAGTCGTTGACGTGGATCATGCCGGTCTCGATGCGCTTGGCGAAGCGGACCCCGCGCTCCACGTCCCGGGTGTGGACGGCGCCGCTGAGTCCGTACGGGGTCGCGTTGGTGAGGCGCACCGCCTCGTCCTCGCCGTCGAAGACGACGAGGAGGGCGACGGGACCGAAGATCTCCTGGCCGAGCAGCGGGGAGTCCTCGGCGAGCCCGGCGAGCACGGTGGGCTCGACCAGGTTGCCGCGCGTAGAGCCCCGTACGAGCGCCTGTGCGCCGGCCTCGACGGCGCGGTCGACGAGCGCGGTGAGGGCGTCGGCCTGGAAGGAGTTGATGAGCGGGCCGATGTGGGTGTCGGCCTCGTGCGGGTCGCCGGTCTTCAGGGCGCGCACGCGGGTGGTGAACTTCTCGGTGAACTCCTCGGCGACCGAGGCGTCGACCAGGATCCGGTTGGCGGCCATGCAGACCTGGCCCTGGTAGACGAAGCGGCTGAAGACGGCCGCGTCCACCGCGTAGTCGAGGTCGGCGTCGTCGAGGACGACGAGCGCGCTGTTGCCGCTCAGTTCCAGGACGGTCCGCTTGAAGTGGCGGGCGGCGACCGCGCCGACGTGCCGGCCGACCCGGTCGGAGCCGGCGAAGGAGATGACCTTGGGGACGGGGTGCGTCAGGAGCGCGTCGCCTATCTCGGCGATGTCGGTGACGAGCACGTTGAGCAGGCCGGCGGGCAGGCCCGCTTCCTCGAAGATCTTGGCGATGACCCCGCCGCCGACGACGGGCGCGTTCTGGTTCGGCTTGATGACCACCGCGTTGCCCAGCGCCAGGGCCGGGGCGACCGACTTCAGGGTGACCAGGAAGGGGAAGTTGAAGGGGCTGATCACGGCGACGACCCCGACGGGCAGGCGCTGGATCCGGTTCTCCTTGCCCTCGACCGGCGAGGGCAGGATGCGGCCCTCGGGGCGGACGGCCAGCTGCATGGCCTCGCGGATGAACTCCTTGGCGAGGTGGACCTCGTACTCGGCCTTGGGACGGGTCCCGCCGAGCTCGTCGATCATCGCCTCGACGATCTCCTTCTCGCGCTCCTCGGTGATCCGCAGGGCGCGTTCCAGGACGGCTCGTCTGGTGTAGGGGCTGGTGGCGGCCCAGTCCTTCTGGGCGCGCTCGGCCGCCCGGTAGGCCTGGTCGACCTGCTCGACGGTGGCCACGGTGATGGCCGCGAGCTTCTCCCCGTTGTACGGGTTGACGTCGATGATGTCCCACGACCCGGTTCCGGCCAGCCATTCGCCGTCGATGTACTGGTGAGCCAGGTCCTCGAATATGGACATGCCATCCCTTACGTCGAACGCGCTTCCTTGCGCTGCACCGGAGACCCAGTGGTCATCCGGGTCATCGTCACGCTCTGATTATCACGGCCTGATCAGGCGTCATAGTACGTGTGAATCAAGACAGTTGGAGCAGACCGCGAAGGAGATCCCGGGTCTTGTCGGGGTCCGGGCAGTCGCTTTGGAGGCGCACCATCGCGCGCTCGTACTGCTTCACTTCCTCGTCTTTGTCGAGGTAGAGGGCGCTGGTGAGCTGTTCCAGATAGACGACGTCCTGGAGGTCGGACTCGGGGAAGCGCAGCAGGGTGAAGGCGCCGCTCTCGCCGGCGTGACCGCCGAAGGAGAAGGGCATGACCTGCAGGTGCACGTTCGGCCGCTGCGAGATCTCGATGAGGTGCTCCAGCTGACCGCGCATCACGTCCCGGTCGCCGTACGGGCGGCGCAGCGCGGCCTCGTCGAGGACGGCGTGGAAGACGGGGGCGTTCTCGGAGACCAGCACCTTCTGGCGCTCCAGGCGCAGGGCGACCCGGCGGTCGATCTCGGCGCGGCCGGCGCCGGGCATGCCGCGGCTGACCACTGCCTGGGCGTAGGCCTCGGTCTGCAACAGGCCGTGCACGAACTGGACTTCGTAGATGCGGATGAGGGAGGCGGCGCCTTCCAGACCCACGTACGTCTGGAACCAGCCCGGCAGGACATCTCCGTAGCTGTGCCACCAGCCGGCCACGTTGGCCTCGCGGACCAGCCCCAGGAGGGACTCCCGCTCCGCGCCGTCCGTGACTCCGTAGAGCGTGAGGAGGTCCTCTACGTCTCTGGCCTTGAAGCTCACCCTTCCCAACTCCAAGCGGCTGATCTTCGATTCGGATGCGCGGATCGAGTAACCGGCCGCCTCACGGGTGATGCCGCGGGATTCTCGGAGTCGCCTGAGCTGGGAGCCCAGGAGGATGCGGCGCACCACAGAACCACTGGCTTCTGCGGTCACGAGTCCTGCCCCTCCCCATGCCGTGGATGGATACGTACGGGTACGCGTATGTAGCTGCGTCTGACTGCGTCGCAGGGGCCCCCGCGCCCCTCAAAGCCCGCAGTCTGCCACCAAAACGCATCTGTCCGTACTCGTTCTGTAACGGATTTGGCCGCGCTGTAAAAGAAGTCCGTAAGTCTGCGTAGGAAGAAATGGGCAAGAACCGTGACGGGGCCGGACAGGTCCGGCGCGTGCACGTGCATCTGCCCTTGCATCCGGCTCCGGCATTCGGAACCATGGTCCCGCGCACCTGCGTGCCCCGCAGTTCTTTCGAATCCCGGGAGTGCCTCGCATGGGGACGAATGGATCGACCATGCTCGAGCCGTTACGGCAGGGGCTTCCCCCGGTCGACCCCACGGCTGTCTCCGGGTCCGCGTCCTGCGCCCTTCCCGCCCGCCTCGAAGCGGTGCGAGGTGCACGCACCTTCACGCGTTCCACCCTTTCCCAGTGGGGCCTCGACGACCGGTTCGACGACGTGGCACTGGTCGTCTCCGAACTCGTCACCAACGCGCTGCGCCATGCCCTCCCGGACGACGTCCTGCCGGCCGCGGGCGAGAGCGAGCCGCCGGTGCGCCTGCACCTGATGCGGTGGAGCACCCGGCTGGTGTGCGCGGTGCGCGACCCCAGCGAGGACCGGCCCGGCGGGAGCTTCGCGCCGGAGGCCACCGAGCGCAACTGCGACCTGGAGTCGGGGCGCGGACTCTTCCTCGTCGACTCCTACAGCGACAGCTGGGGCTGGCATCCGCTCGCGGGGCGGCTGACCGGCAAGGTGGTCTGGGCGCTGTTCACGCTCCAGGAGTCAGCTTGACCCGGCCCTGAAGGACCGGGCTTGGAGGTAGGGCACCACTGGTTGTGGTGTGGCCTCCTCCGTCCGGACCACCCCTATGGGGTGGCTGGGACGCGTGACTCACGCCCCGCGGTCCACACGGCTTCGCCTTTGCGGGCGAGGTTGTGGGACGCGTTGTCGTCCGCGTGCATGATGACGCCGCAGGCGCGGCACACGAACGTTGCCTGATCGACCCGGTTCCTCCGGTCGATGTGTCCACACTCGGAGCACTGCTGGCTGGTGTACGCCGGATCGACGTACACGAGTGGCACTCCGGCCCGCCGAGCCTTGTAGGCGATGAACTGGCCGAGCTGGTGGAAGCTCCACACATGCAGTGGTGCCCGCTGGTCCTTGCGGAGCCGTACCCGGTCGCGGATGCCCGTGAGGTCTTCCAGGGCGATCCCACGGCCGGTGCGTTCAGCGGTGGTGACGATCTTCTTCGAGATGATGTGGTTGATGTTCGCCGCGTGCCGCGCCTCTTTGCGGCCGCGCTGCTTCAGGCGCCGCTTCGCGGACCGGGTGCCCTTTGCCTGCAACTTGCGGCGGAGTTCCGACTGCCGCTTGCGGTGCCGATTCACACCGCGCCCGGCAGCCCGGTAGCGGGTGGACGTGGTGGCGATGTTGACGATGCCGAGATCCACACCGATAAACCCGGACGGGTTCTCGTTGACCGGGGCCTCGGGGATCTCGCACACCGCGATCAGGTAGAACACGCCGTCGCGCTCGATCAGGTCCGACTCGCCCTTGCGGTACTCGCGGAGCAACTTGAGCGCGTCCGCGGAGCAGGCGAAACGAACTTCCTTGAGCCGCCCCGCCGTGGTCCAGATACTGACGGTCCGCGCGTCGAACTGCCAGGACAGGCACCGGTCGTCGTACGGATGGGCGGCCTCGGGCCGGAACGTGACCGGCTTCGACTCCACCTTCAGCCGGCGCTTCGAACCGGGCCTGCCGAGATTTCCGGCCCGGATGTTCGCCTTCAGCGTGGCGTACGCATCGCACACCTTCTTGATCGTGTGCTGCGCGGCCTGCGCCCCGAGACCGGAGGCCTTCAGCTCAGCGTAGGTGTGCTTCCGCAGTTCGTACTCACGCGGCACACCGTGCTCGAACGCCACGAAGGACACCCAGTTGGCCCGTTCGTTGACCATGCGCAGGGTCGCTGACAGCCCGGATGCCTGCGCGGCATCCGGCATCAGCTTCACCTGGGCAACAACCTTCACGCAGAAGACGCTAGGAGGACCGGCCGGAGCGGATCAACCTGAGGCCAGAACAGCTACACAGCGCAGACGCCCAGGACCTCTACCGAATCGCCACATAGACGACAAGCGGCCGGGATTGATCATGGCGATCAATCCCGGCCGCTGCACGTGCATGGCTGATCCTCGGCTGGTCTTCAGCTGATCAGGTGGTCGAACTCGCCGTCCTTGACACCCAGCAGCAGCGCTTCTATCTCGGCCGGCGTGTACACGAGTGCCGGTCCGTCCGGAAACCGCGAGTTGCGCATCGCAACGTCACCTCCGGGCAGTTTCGCGAACTCCACACAGGAACCTTGCGAGTTGCTGTGTCTGCTCTTCTGCCAGGTCACCCCGTCAAGCTCTGCAGCTGCCATCCCGTTGTACGCGTGGTCCACAGGAAGCCCCCGATAGTGCAGATGTCAACTGCTCCGGATCATAGCTGTGTTCATGAACGCCTGCATGGGCAGATGCACGTGCACGAACGGAGGGCAAGCCACCACTAAGGGTGACGACCTTCCCCGGGCCCGGGACGGGACGGGGTGCGCAGGGCGTCGGAGACCTCCTCCAGGGAGTCCAGCAGCTGCCGCGCCGCCCCGCGCAGCACGCCCGGATCGGGGGTGTCCCCCTCGGCCAGGGCCGCGCGGACCCCCTCCCAGTCGGGCACCCGGCGCTCCCGTACCGCCTTCGCTCCCGCCTCCGTCGCCTCGCGCAGCGCCCGGGCCAGCTCGGCCGCGCCGGGGACCGGAGGGCGGGACCGGTCCGGGAAGTGCGCCTCCAGCAGCATCGCGTGACGGCCCATCGCGGCCAGGGCCCGGCCCGCCTCCTCGGCGGCCGCGCCGGAGATCCCGCGGTGGCGCACCGGCTCCCCCGAGGCCCGGTCCACCGCCTCCTGCCAGGCGACCCGGGCGTCGCGCACCGCCAGCAGGGCGGCCCGCACGTCCTCCCGCCGGGCCCCGGCCGGGTCGGCGTACTGCCCGAGCACGGCCGCCGCGTACCGCCCGTTGGCCGCCACCCAGTCCGCCAGCCGGGTCCGCAGGCGCGGGGTCTCCCAGGCCGGGTAGACGGCGTAGGAGATCATCGCGAGGACCCCGCCGACCAGGGTGAGGGTGACGCGGTCCGGCACGGTCTGGTCCCAGCGCAGGCCGCCCATGCCGAGCAGGAAGACCACGTAGGCGGAGACGAAGACCATCGAGACGGCGTACCCGGTGCGCATGAAGGTGTACATCAGGCCCGCGCTGACGACGGCGAGCAGCCCGGACACGTACATCCCCGGGTGCGCGAGCTGGACCACGGCCGTCGCGAGGGCGACTCCGACCAGGGTGCCGCCGAAGCGGGCGACGGCGCGGGTGTAGGTCTGCGTGAAATCGGGCCGCATGACCATGACGGAGGCCATCGGCGCCCAGTAGGCGTGGCCGAGCGGCAGCACGTGGCCGATGCCGTAGCCGGCGCAGGCCACGGCGGTGACCCGCACGGCGTGCCGCAGGATCGGCGAGCCGGGGTGCAGCTCGGCCCGTACGGCGGCCAGCACCATCGGAGCGAGCGCCGGCAGGGTGGGCCGCAGCATCGACTCGCCGGGATCGGCGGTGCGCCCGGAGCCCGGTTCGGCGGTGTCGAGCACGTCGTCCAGCAGGGCGGCGAGCCGGCGCGCGGCGCGCAGCGCGGCACCCTGGAGCAGGTCGGCGGTGTCGGGGGCCTTGAGCACCGCGAGGTCCGGCCCGGGCAGCCGTACCGCCTCACCGCGCCGGATCGCGTGCGCGGCGGCGTCCAGCACCGCCCCGGCCGCGGCGAGCAGTTCCCGTGCCCGGTCCCGCCCCGGCCCCTCGGCCGGGGCCCCGACCGCCGGGTCGG
The DNA here is from genome assembly GCF_026343255.1 of Streptomyces sp. NBC_00086. Lineage (NCBI taxonomy): Bacteria > Bacillati > Actinomycetota > Actinomycetes > Kitasatosporales > Streptomycetaceae > Streptomyces > Streptomyces sp. NBC_00086. Next base: position 3,592,626 of record NZ_JAPELZ010000001.1, read on the forward strand.
CCAGCAGGGCCAGCACCGGCCGGATCCGCTCCGCGATCCCCCGCGCGCCGTGCAGCTCGGCGGGGCGGCGGCGGGACTGGCGCACCGTCACCGTCGCGGCGTCGCGCGCCCTCATCAGCGGCTGCGGGTCGAAGGAGGCGACGGGGTCCTGGCGCAGGCGGCGGGCGTAGTCGGCCTCGGCGGCGAGGGCGTCGGCCAGGGCGTCGCGCTGCGCGCCCCAGCGGCGGATGGGGAACAGGACGATCAGCAGGGCCTGCACCACCCCGCCGGCGGCGATCATCGCGGCGTGCCCGGCGGCCTGGGGCACGGAGGTGGGCAGGGTGACGGTGACCAGCATGATCGCGACGTTGCCGGAGGCGATCATGCCGGCGGTGGGGCCGGCCGCCCACATCAGCCCCGCCGCGAAGCTCCACACGGCGAGCAGCAGCAGGAAGGCCACGGTGTGCGAGGACCCGACGAGGTAGCCGATGAAGGTGGACAGGGCCAGGGTCAGCCCGGCGGCGAGCGCGAGGACGGGCCGGGGACGCCAACTCTTCTGGAAGGTGGCGACGGCCGCCATGTACGCGCCGAAGGCGGAACTGGCGGCGGCGCCGGGCCCGAGGAAGGCGAGGCTCAGGCCGATGACGATGGCCAGGCCGACGGCGGCGCGGAGCGCGAGGAGGGGTTGGAGCCGGGTCCGCTCGACCCGCAGTCCGGATCGGGCGGTGTCCTTCAGCGCCCGGACCCAGCTCATGGCCCCGAGCGTAGCCGCGGCGGGGTCGGAACCCGGGAGCCCGCGCCTGGCCGGCCAACGCGTCGGGGCCCGGCCCCGGGTGCGCACCGCTGCGCGGGGCGAAGTCCCCTACTCGCCCTTCGCCCGTTCCCCGGGGCTGTGCCCCGGACCCCCCTGGGGCTCCGCCCCGACCCCGCGCCGCAAACGCCGGCGAGGCTGGATTTTCCTCGCAGCCCTGGCCGGCTCGCCCCCACAGGGGGGCCGGGCTACGGCCGGAGGGAGGCGCGGCCGGCGTTCGCCACGTGCGCCCGGTCGGCGGCAGCCGTGCCGTCCTCCCACCCCGCGAGGTCGGTCGCCCCGCGCAGCCGGGTCGTCGTGGTCCGCGGGAACATCTCCTCGGCCCGCGAGGTGACCGCCACGTCCCGGGCTACGAGGGCCGGCAGGTTGCCGGGGGCCTCGGCCACGGTGTCGGCCACCGTGTGCTCGGCCGTCTCCGCGAGCCGCTGGCCGAGCCGGCTCGCGTAGGCCAGGAGGAAGGACTGCCGGAAGGTCTTGGTGCGCTTGCGCCCGCCCGCCCGCTGCCCGGCCTCCGCGCGGGTCATCGCAGCGGTGCCCTGGACGAGCAGGGAGGTGTACAGCAGTTCCACCGCCTCCAGGTCGCTCTCGAAGCCGACGACGGTGGAGAACTCGTAGGCGCTGTTCCACACGGACCGGCAGCGGTTCGCGCCCGCCACCGCGTCGAGCAGCACCGCCTTGGCCTCCTCGTACGGGGCCTCGACGCCGATCCGGCAGGCGCCGGGTATCTGCGTGCTGCCCGACTTCACCGCGAGCAGGGCCGCGTCCACGGTGTGCCGGGCCATGAGCTCCTGCGCCTTGGCGCTGAGCGCCTCCGCCTCCTCCGGGAAGGTGGTCGCCTCGGCCTTCGCGAGCAGCGCCCGGATCCGCCCGAGCATGCGGGGCTCGATGTGCGCGTGTTCGAGTACGTCGGCGGGGTCACCCGGCAGCGGCCCGACCGGTTCGATGGACGGCAGCCGGATCAGCAGCCGGAACACCTCCAGGACGGCCCCGGCGAGGCTGAAGCGGTCGGTGCGCTCCCGCTGGACCAGCCGCTCCCCGTACTGGGGGTCGTCCCCCCACCACGCCTCGGCCTCGGTCCACCGCTCGGGCAGCCGCGCGTACCGCCGGGCCTCGGCGGCGATCAGGTCCTCGGTGATCCGCAGGTGCGGCTGCTCCAGGTCCCGGCGTACGAGCCGCAGCACGTCGGCCGGGCGCCACCCGCGCTCCCAGGCCTGCCGCAGGTACGCCTCCCCGCGCGCGAGCAGCGCCTGCCCGACCCCGCCCCACCGGTCCCCCTCGGCAACGAGCACCGACGCCCCGGCATCCAGCCCGGCGTCGTCCTGGTTGTACAGCGCGGCCTCACAGGCCCGGTCGACGATGTCTCTCACCTCTTCAGCTTGGCATGCCCGCCTGCTCCGCCTTCTCCCCGTCCCACTCGGCCCTGGCGGCCGCGATCTGCGGGCGGTGGGCCAGGGACCAGTCGGCGAGGCCCTTCACGAGGTGCGTCAGGCTGTGGCCGAGCGCGGTCAGCTCGTACTCGACCTGCGGCGGCACGGTCGGATACACGGTCCGCCGCACGAGTCCGTCGCGCTCCAGGCGGCGGACGGTGAGGGTCAGCATCCGCTGGGAGACGCCCTCCAGGGACCGCTGCAGGGCGTTGAACCGCAGGGCTCCGGCGGCGAGCTGGACGACGACGAGGACCGACCACTTGTCGCCGAGCCGGTCGAGGACGTCGCGGATCCCGCAGTCGTCGTCGCAGCTGACGACGGGGGCGGGGGCAGGCCCGAGGGCAGGCCCGGGGCCGGTTACATCGGTGTGCCCTGCTGACATGAATGTGCCTCCTTATGCGCCGCGCACTGATCGAACACGATAGGCGTGACGCGAAACGCGCAGCTCAGACGCACACCCTGATGGCTCGGAGGCCCTCCCATGCTCTTGATCACCGGCGCTTCGGGCGGCCTCGGCTCCCTGGTCGCACAGCGGCTGGCGGACCGCCCGGACGTCCGCATCGGCACCCGCCGCCCCACCGGCCCCTCCCAGGTCCAGGTCGACTTCGACGTCCCGCCGACCCTGGACTTCCGGGGCGTGGACACCCTCCTGCTGATCTCCGCCGGCTACGGGGAGGACGACGAGGTGATCAGCCGTCACGAGGCGGCCGTCACGGCGGCCGAACGGGACGGGGTCCGCCACGTCGTCTACACGAGCCTCACGAAGGACGGCGACCACCTCCCCTACGCACTGGCCCACCGCTGGACGGAACGCCGCCTCGCCGCCTCGCCCTCCCTCGCCTGGACCGTCCTGCGCAACGGCCTGTACGCGGAGCTCCTGGCCGCCCTGGCCGCGCCCGGCCCCGACGGGCGGATCACCGCCCCGCTGGGCCGGGGCCGACTGGCCGCGGTGGCCCGCGAGGATCTGGCGGAGGTGGCGGTACGGGTGTCCCTCGACCCCGCCGCACACGCGGGCCGGGTGTACGAACTGGTGGGAGACCAGCCCCTGTCGGGCGCCGACCTGGCCGCCGCGACGGACTCCGTCTACGCCCCGGCCACCCTCGCCGAGGCCCGCGCGGCCCTCTCCGCCCCCGGAACGGCCCCCTTCCAGCCCCCGATGCTGGTCGGCACCTACTCGGCCATCGCCGCCGACTTCCTCTCCACCCCGGACCAGGGCCCCCTCCGCACCCTCCTGGGCCACACCCCACGCTCGGCCCTGGAGACCTACAAGACCTCCCAACAAATCCAGCCGTCCGGCGTTTGAGTGTTCTCAGCCGTCCGGCGTTTGAGTGTTCTCAGCCGTCCGGCGTTTGAGGACCGGGGTCTGGGGCGGAGCCCCAGAGGGGCCCGGGCGCAGCCCGGCACCCCTCCCCAGCCCGTCCGGCGCTTGAGGACCGGGTCAGGGCAGAGCCCTGGGAACGGTGGAAGGGCGGGTAGGGGAACTCCGCCCCGCGCAGCGGCAGGGGCCACCACGCGGACTGCGGCCCCGCGCAGCGGCAAGGGTCGCTGCGCGGACCGCGCCCCGCGCACCGGCACGCACGCCTGTACGAGCGCGGCGCGCACGAGCACTGTCGGACCCCGATGGGACACTCGCACTCATGAGCGATCGCACCCCTCGGTGGGCCCTCGCCGAGGACGGCGACGCCCGCTGGCACGCCGCGCCCCTCCCCGGTCCCGACGGGCCCACGGACGGAGCCCGTGTCACCACCACCGACCCCGCCGAGGCGATCCGCGCCGCCCCCGCCGGCACCCGCTGGGTCTGGCGCTCCACACAGGCCGTCTACCCCCGGCTCCTCGCCGCCGGAGCCCGCGTGGACCGCTGCCACGACATCGAGGACGCCGAGCTGCTGCTGCTCGCCCACGAGGGCCGCCTCGGCGAGCCCCGCTCGGCGGCCGCCGCCTGGGCCCGCCTGACGAACGCCCCCGTACCGCCCGATCCCCCGCAGCGCGCGGCGGAGCCCGGCAGCCAGCACTCGCTCTTCGACCCCCAGCCCGCCCCCGTACCGCTCGACGCCCTCGTCGCCGTCCACGCCGACCAGGCGAAGCGGCTCGACGCCACCGCCCACCCCGACCGGATGCGGCTGCTGGTGGCTTCCGAGTCGGCGGCCTTCCTGGTCGCCGCCGAGATGAACCGCGCGGGCCTGCCCTGGCGGGCCGACGTCCACCGGGCCCTGCTCACCGAGCTGCTCGGCGAGCGGTACGCGGGCCGCGGCCAGCCCCGCCGGCTCGCCGAGCTGGCCGACGAGGTCTCGGCGGCGTTCGGGCGCCGCGTACGGCCCGAGCTGGCCGCCGACGTCATCAAGGCCTTCGCGGAGGCCGGGATCAAGCTCAAGTCCACCCGCCGCTGGGAGATCCAGGACCTGGAACACCCCGCGGTGGAGCCGCTGCTCGCGTTCAAGAAGCTGTACCGGATCTACACCGCCCACGGCTGGTCCTGGCTCGCGGACTGGGTCCACGACGGCCGTTTCCGCCCCGAGTTCATCCCCGGCGGCACCTTCACCGGCCGCTGGGTCACCAACGGCGGCGGGGCCCTGCAGATCCCCAAGGTGATCCGCCGGGCGGTCGTCGCCGATCCCGGCTGGCGGCTCGTGGTGGCCGACGCCGACCAGATGGAGCCCCGGGTGCTCGCCGCGATCTCCCGGGACCCCGCCTTCATGGAGGTGGCCGGCCGCCCCGAGGACCTGTACACCTCCATCTCCCGCCAGGGCTTCTCCGGCGACCGCGACATGGCCAAGATCGCCGTCCTCGGCGCGGTGTACGGGCAGACCTCCGGGGACGGCCTGAAGAACCTTGCCGCGCTGCGCCGCCGCTTCCCCCGGGCCGTGGCCTACGTGGACGACGCCGCGAAGGCGGGCGAGGAGGGCCGGCTCGTACGGACCTGGCTGGGCCGGACCTGCCCGCCCCCGGCCGATCCGGAGGAGGCGGAGGAGGCCCCCGACGGCTATGTCCCCAGCTACGCCTCCACCGACGCCCGGGCGCGCGGCCGCTTCACCCGCAACTTCGTCGTGCAGGGCAGCGCCGCGGACTGGGCGCTGCTCCTGCTCGCCGCCCTGCGCCGGTCCCTCGCGGAGGCGGGGATGCGGGCCGAGCTGGTCTTCTTCCAGCACGACGAGGTCATCGTCCACTGCCCCGAGGAGGAGGCGCAGGCCGTGGCCGCGGCCATCCGCGAGGCGGGCGACCTGGCCGGCCGCATCACCTTCGGCGACACCCCGGTCCGCTTCCCCTTCAGCACGGCGGTGGTCGAGTGCTACGCGGACGCCAAATAGCCGCCCGCCACTACTGCCCGTACTCCGCGGCCCACTTCCGGCTCGTCGCGAGCTCCGTCATCCGCTCCACCGTCAGCACCGGCGCCTTGCGGGTCGCCGCCGACGACTGGCTCTCGGAGTTGAACGAGGACACGATCACCCGGGTCCCGTTCGGCAGGAGCGCCTCGGCGCTCCACCAGATCACGCCCTTCCCGCCCTTCTCCCCCGGCCGCTTGCGGGTCAGGAACTTCGTCCCGTCCGGCAGCGTCTCGGCAGAAACGAACACCTCGTCCCACATCCCCGGGTACTTCACGCTGTCGGGCTGGATCTGGAGGCTGACCAGCGACTTGCCCTTGCCGTCGTCGAGCACCAGGTAGCCCAGGTCGTCCCCGTCATCGTCCCGGCGCACGACCGGGATCCCGTCCTTGCTCAGCATTTCGCCCAGGATGTCCACGGCCTTCGGCCCCCGGCGGGCGGGCTCCTGCTGCGGCGACTGGCCGGCGGCGGGCAGGTCGTTCAGGGCGGGGTGCCACAGCGGGGACGTCACGAGCGCCTTGAGCTGCGCGAGGGTCAGCGGCGGCGTCGGGCGGGCGACGGGCGCGCCCTTCTGTTCCTCCGCGTTCCACTCCTGGGCGTCCACGAGGAACCCCTGGGGGGTCACGACCGTGGCGCGCCAGCACTTCGTGTCCTCGCGGCGGTCGGGGTACTCGTACCCCTTGAGGAGCAGCAGCCGGGAGCCGTCCGGAAGCTTCTCGGACGTGCAACTGTCCGTGTTCAGCGTGACCTTGGAGGGGCACTTCAGCATGTCGTCGGCCATCTCGCCCTTCGGGTCCACCCGGCTGAGACCGAAGGCGATGCGGCCCTTGCCCTCGCCGTCACCGAAGACCCCGGCCACCATCGGGCCGCCCGTCCGCTCGCCCGTGCCCCTCGCCTCGATGTTGCTGAGCTGCCCCTGTGGCAGCAGCTGCTTGAACACCCCGGTCAGCTGCTCGGCGGAGACGGCCCCGCTGCCGACGCGGTCCATGCCCGGCGGCGGTGTCTGCGGGGCGGGCGGCTCGGGCGAGTTCGCCACGACCTCGCCCCGGTCGCCTCCGCCGCCCGGGCCGAGCAGCCCGTTCGCGTAGGCCCCGAAGGAGCCGATCAGGGCCAGGGCGAGCGCCGAGCCGCCGGCCACGGCGGCCCGGCGACGGGCCACCATCCGCCGCCCGCGCCGCTCCCCGGCGTCGACGAGGTCGCGGCCTTCGGCCGTGAAGCCCTCACCCGTACGCCGGAGGGCTTCACCGAGCTCATCTTCAAGGGACATGCGGAATCGAACCTTCCGTTCACAGGGATCGTGGAATGAGGAGAAGCGGAGAGAAGGAGGTGCGCGGGAGAGGGGCGGGAGGGGGCGGGAGGGGCTCAGCGCCCCGCGAACTCCGCCAGAGAACCGCCCAGTTGCTCCCGCAGCCGGGTCAGCGCTCGCGAGCTGCGGGTCCGTACCGCCGCCGAGCTGACGTTCATCGCGTCGGCGGTCTCCTCGACGCTGCGGTCCTCCCAGTACCGCAGCACCAGGACCGCCCGGTCCTTCGGCGCCAGCCTCCCCAGCGCCTCCAGCAGCGTCAGCCGCAGCGCGGGATCGCCGCCGGCCGGCGCGCCCGCGTCGGGGAACTCCCCGACCGGGCGCTCCCCCGCCGACCGGCGGCGCTGGTGCGTCAGGAAGGCACGCACCAGCACGGTTTGCGCGTACGCCGCCGGATTGTCTATCCGTGCGACGCGCGCCCAGAGCAGGTACATCCGCCCGAGGGTCTCCTGTACGAGATCCTCCGCGAGGTGGGTGTCACCGCTCGTCAGCAGACAGGCCGACCGGTACAAGTGCGCCGATCTGCCCATCGCGAACTCACGGAACCCATCTCTGCGTCCGTACCCCATCCACTCCCCCTCGTGTGCGTCTCACCCCAATGACGCGACGGGGACCGGGAATGTTTCAGCCGATCTCAAACTGATGCGGACCCGGTCTCAGAGCCGGTCCCGGACCCCTTCTCGGACCCGGTCTCGGACCCCTTCTCGGACGCGCTCTCGGAGAGGTCGTGGAAGTACACGTGGAACTCCTCCCGCACGAACCCCTCGGCCTCGTACAGCCCTTGGGCGACGAGGTTGTCGTACGCCGTCTCCAGCTGCACGCCAGAGACCCCGGCCTCCCTCGCCCGGCGCAGCACCTCGCGCAGCAGCGCGCGGCCCGCGCCCGTACGGCGGCCGGCGGGGGCCACGTAGAGGTCGCCCAGCAGCCACGCGGGCTTCATGGCCAGCGAGGAGAACATCGGATAGACCTGCGCGAAGCCGACCGTGCCCGCACCGGGGACCTCGGCCAGCAGGATGAAGGAGTCCCCGCCCGCCAGCCGCTCCGCCAGGAAGGCGCGCGGCCGCTCCGGGTCCTCGACCTCCACCTCGTAGAACTCCAGGTAGCCGCGGAAGAGCTCGGCGGCGATGTCCAGATCCGCCTCGCCCGCCTGCCGCAGGACCACCTTGTCCGGCTCTCCGGCCCCCAGGAGTTCGCCCTGCGTCTTCCGACCGTTCATACCGCTCTCCTTCGTCCACTCCCGCGCGCCGATTCCATTGTGCGCGGGGGGTCCCAATCCACCGGCGCCGCCCTACGCTACGGCCGGGCCGGCAGGGGACCGGCCCGTATCGGGGGGCCACACATGACACCGCTCGGCACGCTCGTCATCGTCTGCGTCGTGATCGTCCTGCTGGTGCCGGTCTGGCTGACCGCCACCTACAACGGACTCGTCCGGCGCCGCAACCAGGTCGACAACGCCTGGGCCCAGGTCGACGTCCAGCTCAAACGGCGCTACGACCTGATCCCGAACCTCGTCGAGACCGTCAAGGCCTACGCCGCCCACGAGCGCGGCACCTTCGAGGCCGTCGTCCGGGCCCGCGAAGCGGCCGTCGCCGCCAGCGGCCCCGCCGACAAGGAACGGGCCGAGGCCGTCCTGCGCACCGGCCTGACCGGGCTGCTCGCCCTCGCCGAGGCCTATCCGGCGCTGCGCGCGGCGGGCAACTTCGACTCCCTGCAGCAGGAGCTGGCGACCACCGAGGACCGCACCGCGTACGCCCGGCAGTACTACAACGACGCCGTACTGGCCTACAACACCGCCGTCTCGGCCTTCCCGGCCCTGCTGGTCGCCGGGCCCCTGGGCTTCCGCGTCCGCGCGTTCTTCGGTGCGCCCGAGGGCGAAACCGGCCCGGTCCAGGTCCGGTTCTAAGTGACCTGGACCTGGTTCATCGGGGCGGCCGCCCTGGTGAGCGCCCTGCTGTGGCTGGCCGCCGTCGGCTGGGCGGTGGTCGCCAACCGGCCCGCGATCGTGGCCGCCGACGGGCCGACGATGGACCTGCGGCCCGAACCGCCCGCGCTGGTGGAGTTCCTGACCGGCGGCTGGGAGTCCGGCCGCGGCGCCCCGCGCGCCACGCTCCTGGACCTGGCCGCGCGCGGGTTCCTCGCGCTGGAGCAGACCGGCCCCGATCCGCGCGACACCCTCGTCCGCATCAGGCCGCCACGGCGCGGGACGGCCGCCGGAGCGGGCGCGGAGGAGGATCTGCTCCCCTACGAGGCCCTGGTGCTGGCCCGGGTCACCGCCCTGGCCTCCGCCGGGGTGCTGCCCGTCGGCGCCCTGGCCCGGGGCACCGAGGACGAGGACCGGCGCTGGTGGCGTGCCTTCGGCCGGGCCGTGGCCGCCGACGCCCGGGACCGCGGACTGGCCCGGGACCGCTACCCGGCGCCGCTGAAGGCCGGTCTGACGCTGGCGGCGGTCCTGCCGGCCGTCCTGGCCGCCGTCCTGTTCGTGTCGCTGACCGGGGTCGGCGGCTGGTTCATGTCCCTCGCCGTCGGCCTGGGCGTGTGGGCGTGCGGCTCGGTACTGGTGGCCCGCCTCACCGGGGAGCGGGAGACGCCCGCCGGTGTCGAGGCCTGCGCGCACTGGCTCGGCGTACGGGAGTGGCTGGCCCGCGACGAGTCCTTCCCCGGGCTGCCCCCGGCGGCGGTGGCCCTCTGGGACCGCTACGTCGCCTACGGCGCCGCCACCGGGGTGGCCCGCTCCGCACTGGCCGTGCTCCCGCTCGGCCCGCGCGACGAGCGCCGCGCCTGGTCCACGTACGGCGGCGGCTGGCACGAGGTCAGGCTCCGCTACGCCCCCGCCCCGGCACGCACCCTGCGCCCGCCGCGCGACAGCGTGCGCCTCGCCCTGCGGCGGATCGGGTCGACCTCGATCGTGCTGCTGCTGGTCGCCTGGTGGCACACGCATCCGCCGACCGAGGTCCGCCTTCCGGTGCCGAGCGTCCCGCTGCTGGTCGTGGAGCTGGTCCTGCTGATCGGCGCGCTCATGGGCTCCCGCTGGCTGTGGACCGGCCGGCGGCCCGTGATCCCGCTCGCGGCGTACGTGTACGGCGGCTTGCTCGCCTTCGTCGGCTCCACCTGGGGGCTCCAGGCCTCCGGGAACTGGACGGTGCCGCCCCGGGCGGTGTGGGCGCAGCTGCCTCCGGTGCTGATCACCGGTCCCGTGCTGCTCTGGTACCTCTTCCTCCTCGCCGCCGCCCTGCTGGACCTGTCCCGGCGGGCCTGGACCGAGGGCGAGGTGGTGCGGCTGCGCACCGGGAGGGGGGTGCGCCACCTGGCGCTCGACCCGGGCGGCCGGACCACGGTCACGGCCTGGCCCGTACGGTCCGGGCTGTACGGGCCGCTGCGCGAGGGGGCGGTCGTACGGGTGCTGCGGGGACCGGTGCTCGGGCACGTCTACGAGGTCGTGCTGGTGACGCCCTCACCGCAGGGCGAGCTGTTCCCGGAGGCGGACCCGTCCGAGTCCGAGGTCTCCGACTCCGGCTCCGGCGCGGAGGACTCCGAGTCCGGGTCCGGCTCCGGCTCCGGGGAGGCCCCCGGGCTGCCCGGACTCACCGTCCCCGCCGCCCTCTCCACGCTCCTGCGGCGGGGTGATCCGCAGGAGTTCCTCCCGGTCGCCGAAGCCGCCCGGATCCTGCGCGTACGGCTACGGGCGTCGGACACCCTGCCCGGCCTCGGCATCGTCACCTACGTCACCCCGGACGGCCGCACCGCCCTGCTGCTGCAGACCGCCTCGGGGGCCCTCGGCCGACGTCTCCTCGCCACCCACAAGCGGCGCGCCGTCCCGGTCGGCGCGGGTGAGGCCGACGTGGCCTACGCGCGGGGGCGGCGGCTGGTGCTGCGCCGCGGCGAGCACGTCCTGATGCTCGAACTCCCGGACGGCGCCGACCCGTCGGCCCTGCCGGCGCTCGCCGAGGAGGCGGCCCGCCGGATGGTCAGTGGTCCTCGTCCCCGGTGACGGGCTGGGCGGGCAGCGTGTAGACGTGCTGCGGGGTCACGATCTTGGTGATCGCCTCCCCGAACAGCGTGCTCGGCTCCTCGCCCTCGGCGGAGATGTCGGTGTTGAGGAGCACCACCAGGGTGGCATCGGACTGCTCCGGGTTGTAGACGGTCAGGGACTGGTAGCCGGGCAGCGAGCCGTTGTGCCCGATCCACCCCTGGACGTTGAAGATCCCCAGTCCGTAGCCGGTGCCCGGCAGGGCCGGTACGACATCGAGGCGCTCGGCCTGGGTGGCGGGGGTGAGCAGCTCACCCGTGGCCAGCACCTTGGCCCACCGCCGCATGTCCGGGAGGTCGGAGATCATCGCTCCGGCGGCCCAGCCCCAGGAGGGGTTCCAGTCGGCCGCGTCCTCGGTCTTCCCCGAGGCCGTCTGGTCCGTGTAGCCCTGGGCGTGCGGGGTCGGGAACTCGGCGCCGGTCGGGAAGAGGGTGTTCTTCAGCCCGGCGGGCTCGATGACCTCCTCGGTGAGGTAGTCGGCGAGCGTCTGCCCGCTGATCTTCTCCACGACGAGCCCGATCAGGATCAGGTTGGTGTTGCAGTAGGAGAACTGCGCGTTCGGCTCGAAGAGCACCGGGTGCTTGAAGGAGTACGCGAGCAGCTCCTGCGGGGTGAAGGGCCGCCGGGGATCGCTGGTCAGCGCCTTGAAGAAGCCTTCGTCGGCCGAGTAGTTGAACAGCCCGCTGCGCATGCCGGCCAGCTCGCGCAGGGTGATGCGGTCGCCGTTGGGAACGCCGTCGACGTACTTGCCGATGGGGTCGTCCAGCCCGATCTTCTTCTCGTCGACGAGCTTCAGCATCGCGGTCACGGTGAAGGTCTTGGTCTCGCTGCCGATCCGCATGTTGAGGCCGTCGGTCATGGACGCCCCGGTGGCCTTGTCGGCCACGCCGAAGGCCCGTACGTACTCTCCCTTGCCCGGCGCCGACAGGACCACTTGGACCCCGGGCACCTTGGCCTCGTCCATCACCTTCCGGATGGCGTCGTCCAACTGCCGCGCCACGGCGGGGGTGAGCTGCGGAAACTCATCGGAGACGGCCGAACTGCTCGCCGCCGGAGGTGTCGGGGCATCCACTGCGTACCCGGCACCGGCCCCCACGGGCACCATCAGGAGCCCCACTGCGGCCGCCCCCACAGCCGCCCTGCGCAACCGTGTCGTGCTCACCCGTCCAACGTAGCCCCGGGCCGGGGGCCGGGCGACCGGAAGGGCCGGCTCGGGCTCAATCGGCCCGATAGGCCCGCAGGAAGGCGCCCACGCCGCCCGCGATCAGGCGGTCCGTCTGCTCCTTGGGCAGGGGCACGACCCCGTAGTGCGAGAGCTGCCAGACGGTGTGCGAGGTCAGTGCCATGAAGTGGGCGCCGGCCATCATCGCGTCACCGCGCAGGTCGATCAGCCCGGCCGCTTCGAGGCCCTCCAGCGCGTCGGCAAGCGCGCGGGACACCGGGCCGGGGCCGGCGTTCACCCAGGCTTCCAGCACCTCGGGCGGCACGTGGTCGGCCTCGGCGTGGATGTGGCGGACGAGCGCGAAGTGGTCGGCGTAGTCGGTCAGGAGCCCGATGACCCGGTGGGCGAAGTCGACCAGGTCCCGCTCCAGGTCCTCGGGGCGGGGCGGGCGCACGGGGTTCAGGACGGCTTCGATCTGGGCGATCTGGGCGTCGCGCACCTGCGTCGAGGTCCAGGTGACGACGGTGGCGAAGAGCATCGCCTTGCCGCCCGGGAAGTGGTTGTAGAGCGTGCGGGTCGAGATGCCGGCCGCGGCGGCGAGCCCGTCGACCGTGGCCCGGGCGTAGCCCTCACGGCCGAAGACCCCGCAGGACGCGCTCGCGATGGCGAGCTGCTTCTCCAGCTTCTTGGCATTGGTTCCGGGGGTTCCGGCTCCGGGGGTTCCGGCTCCGGGGGTTCCGGCTCCGGGGATTCCAGGGGTTCCGGTGCTCACTGCGCCTCCACGCGGGAAAAACAACGACCGAGAAGTACAACGACCGTTGCACTTTTTACAACGCCCGTTGTACTTTACCGGAGGAGCGGCCGTACCGAACGGCCGCCCCGCCAACGAGGGGACCCTGCCATGCCCGTCACCAACGCTTCCACTCCCGCCACCGCGCCCCACGAGGACGCGCCGCTGCGCGTCGCCGTCATCCTCGGCAGCGTCCGCGAGGGCCGTCAGGGCCCCGCCGTCGCCGACTGGTTCCTCGGCGCCGCGCACGCCCTCGGCGGCCTCGACCTCGACCTCATCGACCTCGCCGACGTCGACCTGCCGCTGGTCATGCCCGGCTGGGGCGGCTCCCCGGACCCGCGGGCGGCCGCCGCCCTCGCGGAGGTCAGCCCGCGGCTGGCCGCCGCCGAGGCCTTCGTCATCGTCACCCCCGAGTACAACCACAGCTTCCCGGCCGTACTGAAGAACCTCATCGACTGGCACCGCGAGGAGTGGCACGCCAAGCCGGCCGGCTTCGTCTCCTACGGCGGCCTCGGCGGCGGCCTGCGCGCCGTCGAGCAGCTCCGGCTGGTCTTCGCCGAGCTGCACGCCGTGACCGTCCGCGACTCCGTCAGCCTGCACGGTCCCTGGTCCGGGCTCGGCCCGGACGGCGCACCGCGCGACACCGCCGTGGCCGAGGGCGCCGTCAAGGGCATGGTCGGCCAGCTGGCCTGGTGGGGACGCGCGCTGCGCGCCGCCCGCGCGAGCCGCCCGTACCAGGGCTGAGGGGCGGCAGGAAGATGCGTACGACCCGAGAACCCGGCGGCCCCGACCAGCCGGCGCCGCCCACGGACCCCGCGATCGCCGCCGGCTCCCCCGCCTCCGCCTCCGCATCCGCGGCCCTGCTCCGGCGCACCGCGGGAGTCGTCATCGTCGGCTCGGTCATGGCGGTGCTCGACATGACGATCGTCAACGTCGCCCTGCACCGCCTCTCCGAGGCCTTCCACGCACCACTCGCGACGATCCAGTGGGCCGCCAGCGCCTACACGCTCGCGCTCGCCGCCGTCATCCCGGCCTCGGCCTGGACGATGGGCCGCTTCGGCGCCAAACGCACCTACCTGGGCGCCCTCACCCTGTTCTCGCTCGGATCGCTGCTCGCCGCGTGCGCCTGGAGCGCCGGCAGCCTGATCGCCTTCCGCGCGGTACAGGGCCTCGGCGGCGGGCTGCTCATGCCCGTCGGCATGGCCATGGTGATGCGCACGGCGGACCCGGCCCGGCTCGGGCGGGTGATGGCCCTGCTCGGACTGCCCATCATCGTCGGGCCGGTGGCCGGTCCGGTCCTGGGCGGCTGGCTGGTCGACTCGGCGTCCTGGCAGTGGATCTTCCTGGTCAACCTGCCCGTCGGGGCGGTCGCCCTGGTCCTCGCCGCGAAACTGCTGCGCTCCGACGCCCCGAGCACCCCGGCCTCCCCGCCGCGGCTGGACGTACCCGGCCTGCTGATGCTGTCCCCGGGCCTCGCCCTGCTCCTCTACGGCCTGGCCCGCGGCGGCGAAGGCGGCACCTTCACCGCACCCGACGCCCTGCTCCCCACCCTGGCCGGCGCCGCGCTCGTCGCCGCCTTCACCCGCCGGGCCCTGACCGCCCGCGAACCCCTCCTCGACCTGCACCTCCTGCGCGACCGCACCTTCCGGGCGGGCATCGCCACGCTCGCCCTCTTCACCTGCGGCTACTTCGGGTCCATGCTGCTCGCCCCGATGTACTGGCAGCAGGGCCGCGGCATGAGCGCGACGGCCGCCGGCCTGCTGGGCGCACCGACCGGCCTCACCGTCGGCCTGGTCATGCAGATCGCCTCCCGCCGCGTCGACAAGGTCTCCCCGCGCCGCCTGATCCGGGCCGGGATCGCGGTGGGCGCACTGGGCATGGCCCTGACCGCCCTCCAGGCGGGCTCACCGGATGCGGCGCCCTGGCGGTTCGTCGGCGCCTCGATCGTCATGGGCATCGGCGCCGGCATGGTCATGATGCCGACGATGACCACCGCGAGCCGCGACCTCCCCAGGCCCCACCTGACCGCGGCGAGCACCCTCCTGAGCATCAACTCCCAGATCGGCGCCTCGATCGGCACGGCCCTCCTCTCGGTCACCCTGACCGAAACGGGCACGACCCCCACGGGCTTCCGCACCACCTACGCGATCGCAGCCCTCCTCCTCGCCCTGGCCCTACTCCCGGCCTCCCGCCTCCCCGACCGCCACCCCTGACCGGCCTCCGGAAAATGCCACTACACCCGCGGGCCGACGGCCGACCCGCATCGCGGTGCCGTGCACGATCGTCACCTCGCTCGCCACAGGAGGCCCGGCCCGCTGGGCATGGCAGTCCCACCCGCCGAGAAGACGCTCCGCGGGGGTATGAAGAAGCCCCAGGTCACGGCGAGTGAGTCCTGGGGCCGATCCGAGCCGACTTCGGGGCACGGCAGGCGGAATCCGGTGCGGCCGCGCTCGGCCCGTGATGGAATCAACACGACAGCCGTAGCGGCTCGACGGTACGGAGTCGACTGCCGTCGGGAGCGAGTCACGATCGTGAGGCCGGAGCACGAAGCACCGGATGGCGTGGCTCTCCGTTTCACGGCGGCGGTGGAGCTTGGGAGGGGCCGGCGGGGACGGGGAGGAATCGTTGAGCGGGCTGAGTTTTGTCGACATCTGCTCGGGGGCAGGTGGACTCGCTCTGGGGCTGGAACGAGCGGGTTTCACGCCTCGACTCCTCTTGGACAACGAGCCGACTGCCTGCGAGACGCTCAAAGCCAACCGGCCGCATTGGAACGTGCTGAAAGCGGACCTCCTCGACTTCGACCCCGTGGACCACCCCGAGGTGTACGACGTCGATCTCCTGGCAGCCGGCCTCCCCAGGGTGAGGTCGAGCGCGACGGTGATGCGTCGGTCGGACGCCGAGTTGCGCCTCATCGAGGCGACCGCCTATCTGGTCCACGCCGTCCAGCCTCGTGCACTGATCATCGAGAACGTGCCCACCCTGGTCGACGAGGACTCCTTGGCCCCGATACGGGACTTTCTCCGCGAAGAATTGGAGCACCTCGGCTACGCACTGACCTGGTTCATCCTGAACGCTTCCGACTTCGGAGTGCCCCAGCACCGCTTGCAAGGCATCGTCGTGGCCGTCAAACAGCAGTGGGCCAGCGCCTTCCGACCGCCCCGACCCAGCGTCCACCAGCACGTGTCCGTCGGGGCGGCGCTGGCGCCGTCGATGCGTTCCTGCGGCTGGCCGGACGCAGACCGTTGGGCGGCCCAGGCGGCGAGCGTGGCACCTACCTTGGTGGGTGGATCCAAGACGCACGGAGGCCCCGACTTCGGACCGAGCGGCACGAAGGCCAAGTGGCGACGGATGGGGGTCTACACGAAGTCGTTCGGAAACGAACCGCCCGGCCCCGACTTCACATGGGATCCGTCACTCGGTGACGACGGACTGGTACGGATCACGGTGGACCAGACCGCCCTGCTCCAAGCCTTCCCCGAAGCGTGGCGGATCTCCGGCCTCAAGACCGCCCGGTACCGCCAGATCGGCCACGCGACCCCGCCGCCGGTCGGAGAGGCGCTGGGACGGGCCGTAGCCGAAGCGTTGAACCGGGATCCGCGAGGGCCCGCGGCCGGCTAGACTTCCGCCACATGACCAGCTCGGCGCACCACCAGCCCATCCTCGACAACCCCTTTGTCCTGGACCTCTTCGCAGGACCCGGAGGGCTGGATGTCGCTGCGCAGGGGCTCGATCTCCCGAGTCTCGGCATCGAGTGGGACAAAAGTGCGTGCCTCACGCGATACGCGGCCGGGCTGGACACTCTTCACGCCGACGTGAGCGCGGCACGCAGGGATTCCTTCGAGTCCCTGCCGCCGGAGATCAACGTGCTCGCAGGTGGCCCTCCGTGTCAGACGTACTCTGTGGCCGGGCACGGCGCCGGACGCCAAGCCTTGGACCAGGTCGCGAAGTACATCGAGCGGCTGATGGCCGGCGAGTCCGACCAGAAGATCGACGAGGATCTGAAAACCCTCACCGATCCGCGCACCGCGTTGGTCCTCGAACCTCTCCGATACGCGATTCAGGCGACCAGGAGCCCTAATCGGGGGCACCGCCCGTACGACGTCATCGTCCTGGAGCAGGTCCCTGCGGTGGCCCCGCTCTGGAGGCACTACGCCAAGGTCCTGGAGGAGACGGGGCTCCCCGACGGGACCAAGTACAAGGTCGTCGTCGACATCCTCGCCACCGAGACCTACGGGGTGCCTCAGACACGCTCCCGCGCTGTACTGATCGCTCGGCGTGAAGGGCTCGGAGAGCCCTCGCTCCCCCGTCGGACCCACCATGCCTATGAAGCGAAGGAATGGAATCGGAAGAACGGGACGCGCGAACCCGACCAGGCCGCGGAACAGGTCCATCAACCGACTCTTGACGACGGCGCCCCCGCATCGAAGAGGGACGAGGAGCCACAGCCCTGGAAGTCGATGCGGGATGCCCTTGGGAATCCGGTGGGCTCGCACCCGGGACGTCCGAAGCCCTTCCTGGTCCGCTCGAACTACGGCAGTTCCGGGATTCCGGGAAGGCGTGGAGTGCGGACCGACCAGCAGCCCGCCGCCACCGTCACCGGCCGCATCTCCCGCTTCGTGGTCTTCGAGCACCTCGACGAGAACATCGTCTACGAGGGCCCTCGGTTCAGCATGAACGAGGCCGGGCTGCTGCAGACCTTCCCGCCGGACTATCCGTGGTCCGGTACGGCGCAGGCCCAGCAGGTGGGCAACGCGGTACCGCCGCTGTTCGGTGCACACCTGCTGAGCGCCGCTCTGGGGCTCCCCAAGCCGGACCCGGAGGCGTTGCGGAAGCCGTGGCAGCCGGCCACGGAGGAGCAGCGGGCCAAGCTGCGTAGCAGCGGCTGCGGGGCCGCCGACGCTTGCACCGACAGGTGCCCGCGCCCCACGGACCAGGTGCCGCCCCCTTCCTCCGTGCGCCCTCGTAAGAGCAAGAAGGCGTCGGCGAAGTAGCCCGAGCAGGGCCCAGGTCAATCCCCGCTCTTCCTGCCCCTGACCGGCGCAGTCTCGAACAGCTCCGCGAAGTAGCCGGTGAGCGCCGCTACGGACTCCTCCGGGACAGGGTCCTCGTCGGGCCCGTTCGGGAGTTCGTACCGCTCGACCGGTGGCGCCGATTCCGCTTCCGCGATCCAGTCCCGCAGTCGGGCGGGGTCGCGGGGCTGGTCCGGCGCGAGGATGTCGTAGAGCAAGGTCGCTCCCACGGTATTGATCGCGACGCTGAGGCCGTTGACCTCTCGCCCGCCGGAGACCTGGCCGCTCCTCAGGAGACGGACCAGGGCCTGAGCGGTGGGACGGTGATCGATCAGCTCGGTCCGGAGAACGGTGTGGATGAGGTCCTGATTTCCGCAGGCGACCTCTACCGGCTCGTAGTCCGACCCGTTCCGGAAGAGTTCGGCCGCCCACCACAGGCGCGAGAAACACTGCCGGTCCGCGGGGCCACGGAAGCGCTCGGCGGCGATGCGCCTTTCCGGCCTGTTGGCCGTCGGCTCCGGCTGGTGCCGCCAGACCACATAGTCCGGGGCCACAGCCAGGGCGAGGTGGTTCCACAGACGCTTGTCCGCCGCTTCCCGCCGCGTCAGGCGCAGCGTGGCATGGAGCCGAGGCGCGAGCCAGGCGTCGGCGCGGGTGCGGTCCTCCCGGAACTCGAACATGGCGTCCTCCACCAGGCTCCGGATCGGCTCGACCCACCACCTGGCGTCGCCCTCGGGGAGCGGCTCGACTACCTTGGCGAGATCGATGCCGCCGTGAACCTGTTCGCCTTTGAGGAGCTCCTCGGTGAGAAACGGATCGACGGCAGAGGTGGCGAGCAGCCCCAGGCGCTCCGGCACGTGGTTCGGTTGGGTGATCACGTCTCACTCTCGCGGTTCATCTGTTCCAGGCTGCGGATGACAAAGGCAAGCGCCTTGGTGGCATCGGCGCGGCGGACCGCCGCGTAATGGATACGCGTCTGTAGCTCCACCCACCCCGATTCGCCGGTGCGCCGGCGATGGACCTGCCGTAGGGCCTCCTCGACATGGACGCCGGGAATCACGTCCGGGAGCATCTCCCGTAGCACCTCGCCCTGCCAGTCGGTGGGGAAGACCGGCCCGCCACCGGGTTCCACCTCGAGATCGCCGATGGCACCGTGAAACACTGCGGTCCAGACGTCGGTGGACATCTGGGCGACCAAGAGGTCACGCACCTTGCTGTCCACACCCGAGCCATTGCTGTCCAGCAGATCGATGACACCTTCGACATCGGTGTTTACGAACACGGTGGGGACCCTGGACGAGGTGTCCACGACCCAGGGCGCGTCGGCGTAGGCCTGGAGCCACTCCCGGGAGCTTCTCTTGAACGACGCTTTCTGAACGTCGAGCTGGAGCCCACGGACGGGCTCGTCCGAAACCGTGTCGATGATCCAACTCCGGTCGGTCTCGGCGATCGACCGTCCGCGCACTCCTTCCACTGTCCCGATGGCGTACACGGCGACGGAGGCCCGCGCCAGGTGATCGTCACGGAACACCTCCAGCGAGCCGGACCAGTCCCGGCCGTCACCCGTGTCGAGCGTGAGATTCGCAGAGGTACGGACATTGGTCTCGCCGTCCGTGAGTACGGCAAGGACACACAGATCCGACCAGGGCGCGTCCGGCGCGTTCGCCCCGGGCGGCAGCGTCGCCGAAACACCGATCCTGGCGCTCACCCATTCCGTGTGGCCCTCGATGCCGAGCGCGACAGCCTGCTGTTGGTTCGAGTACGCGGTGGTCTCCAACTGGTCGCGGGTGCCGTCGGAGAGCTTGAGAGAGACAGAGGTCACTCTGAGCGCGATCGGCCGGTTGAGCCGCTTGTACGGGTAGAACTTCACTGGTCACTCCCCCTTGCCGGCACGGAGTTCGACAACGAGACGGGTGAGGGTGGTCCTGACCGGGTGGCTGGTGGCGTCGGTGGTTCCTCGGAACTTCGCGCGCCGCGCGCCAGGCGTGAAGTACAGCATTCCGTCCACCTCTTCGCACCCTTCGACGCCCACCAGCTCCGCCCAGTCCAGTCTGGGGCGGCCCCCCGAGCGCACGTCCAGCTGAGCCACCGGCATCATCGGGACGATCTCGTCGCCACGCGGGATGCTCACTTCGCCGGTGATCCGCCACTCCCCGGCGTCGCCGACCATCGCGTCGAGCCCGTCCAAGAGTGGAACCACGGGGCCGGCGGGTGTCTTGGCCTTGGGCCTCGTCCGCACCGTCAACGCCTTGCGCAGGGCCTCACCGCCTTCGCCACTGCTGCGCTTCGGCCGTGCGACAAGCTCTCTCGCCGCATTGTTGGCCTCGGCGGTCAGTGCGTTGATCCGCCGGTACGCGGACGGTGACCACCGCAGTGTCAGCTCTTCCGTCTGCCCCCAACGATCGTGCTCGGGAGGTTCCGCCGCACGCAGGAAGTCCTCGGCCTCCTTCGCGAAGGGGGCCGTCTCTCCGGCTGCCGCCCCGACCAGCAGAACGGCCTGGAAAGGATTGGTGCTGCTCGGCAGCCTCGGGACCACGCTCCTCTTGACGGTCATGCGATTGCCGCGCAGCGAGTGCATCCGGTTCTTCGCCCCGTCCCTGTCCCCCTCGGCCTCCGTGAGAAGCAAGACCGCTTGGTGCGTACCGAACGTCCCGTGGGCGCCCCCGGACAACGGCAGCTTCAACGGGACGCTCCGTACCGCCACCTGCCCGGCCTCGGTGAGACGATCCACCGTGGTGCCCTCGTAGTGCGCCCTCAGGGCACGGGTCCGCGCAGGCTGCTCGACAGACGGGTCCACCTGTTGCTCCGCCACGACCTCCTTGCCGTTTCGCAGGGCTCGGACAGAGACCTCCAGGAGGGGGAGTTTGCCGCCCCCGCCGGTCATCGCGGCCCAGAAGTCACGCCCCAGCGCTTCGACCAGTCGGGCGTGCATCGTGTTGATGTCACGCGTGTCCTCGTCGCTCTCCTCGTCGCCGATGAATCCGTCATCGGGATCGGAGGAGTTCGCCGCGAGACCGGCCACATCGTGCGCACCGACGATGAGGAAGGACGTGCCGGGTTCGTCGCTCTCCCGGGCCAGATACAGGTTCTCCACGGTCTCCTCGTCCGCCCACCAGGAACGGGCGACCAAGGCCCCGGGCGAGTGAGGATCAGGGCGCCCGAACCAGGCGGGGCCGGCGTACGACTCGCCGTCGACCTCACGCCACGGCAGTTCGAGGCGGCCGATGACCCGTCGCTCGGTACGTCCCTCGTGAGGCACGGACAGAGTGGAGTTGATGAGGACGAGCCCGAGGGAGCTGGTGGCCCACAGCGTCGCCTTGCCCAAGCCGTACGACCCTCCGGCGCCAGGACCGGACTTGAGGCTCTCCAGTTGGCGTCTGACCACGGCGGCGAACTTGCCGTCCCCGTAATCGTCGCCGGTCAGACCGGAAGCGTTGTAGTCGTCGACTCGCAGCAGGACCAAACGGCCCTTCTCGTACATGTCGCGCACCCCGGCGTCCACGACCCGGCCGACCTTCTGGTTGCCGGCGGTCTCCGAGACGGCGGAGTAGTGCGGAAAGAGATCGTTCCAGAGGATCGCCTCGCGGAAGGCGTCCAGGGCGTCGCCGGTGAGCTCGTGCAGGGTGTAACGGACCTTGACGGGGCGGCCGTTCTCCGTCAGCCTCTCGTCCAGGCTGTTCTGGCACGTCTCTCGCGCGAGGACTTGCACGTCGGCGTCGAAGGCGAAGGCGGCGGCGTTGCCCAGGTCACGGCCGCCATCGGGATAGCCGGGGCGGTGGTACCAGGTGACCGGAAGGCCGGCCTGGGTATCGGTGGTGCGGGTGTGCACCGTACCCACGTCCGTGCCGAGCGCCTTGGCGATGTCCGTCATGGTGGTCGGACGAGGAGTCGACCTGCCGGTGATCCACGCGGACACCGCGGCCCGAGTCAGGTTGAGTTCGTCGGCCAGTTCGGCCTGCGTCTTCCCCGCAAGCGCGAGCTGTCGGGACAGCCAGGGCCCGAATTCCTCACCTGTCTCCACGCGCCGCCTGCCTCTCCTGGGACTCCCATGCCGATCGCATGCTGTGGATCACGAGGCTAATTTGACAAGGGCGCAAGCGTCAACCGGCAGTTGATCGGCTTCGATCGCCAGGCCACTTCAACTCGATGTCCGACTTGCCCTTAATGATCAGGTATTCCCCCTTGCGTGCAGTGCCTCTGCAAGCGGACCACTCAACTCCCCTTATGTGAGCGGGAGTTCGGGTTGCGTGTTCGAGCGAATACCCGATAAGGTCGCCGACGATGGGGATGCCATCTCGCTCGCGAAACCCGAAACCCGGGAGGTCGGGCGACCGGGGAGAAGTGCGCCCAAATTCCGAAACCCCATTCCCGGAAGACGCCTCCAGAGCCGCACAGAAGAAAACCTTCCGCAAAGGGCTGGCTGCACGAGACTTCCATCCCCTAGCGTTAACGAGGACGAAAGTCTCACCCAAGGCTCAGATTTACCCATATCACTTCACACGGGGGACGTGTGCCCAAATGCACCCCTGTGCAGCTGCAGGATGCAACCAACCAGGGGCGGATCAGATGAATGAGCAGGACAGTGAATCGTTGGACTCGTTTCGGGAGTCGAGCGCATTCGAGCTGGCGATTATGACGGCTGGAAGCAAGCCCGCGGTTCTCGAGGTCCTTCACGACCACGACCTGTCCGAGGAGGTTTTCACCAACAGGTTCCCCGGGCTGGCGAAGATGACTCAGGGCCTGCCGGACGTCCCGGACGAGCCTGCTCCCCCGATCTGATTCAGCACGTCAAGGGCCTGAAGTCTCGGTCTCGCAACAAACAACGCCTTCACAGTGAACCCTCTGCTTCACGAAGGCACTGTGGAAAACAACGCCCAGCGCCACGGCGAACGACGGGCCGGCCGGCCCGTCGTTCGCTCTTCATCCGGATCTTTGACACCAGGAGCGCAGAAGCAGTGCCGTCATCGTCCTCTTCGGTCGTTCAAACCGTTCTCGAACAGTCCTCGCGTGTCCTGCAGACTTACGCCGTGGACCCCGGCCTCGTGGCCGAGCACGCCAATGGAGAGCGCCGCATCACGCAGGGCGGATACGGCGATCGCCAGCTTTTCGAGCTCGTTCAGAATGCGGCAGACGAAATGGCCGACGACTCGGTGGGGCGGGTTTGCGTCATCCTCACGGAAACACACTTGTACTGCGCGAACGAGGGAAATCCGGTTTCCTCGGAAGGCGCGGAGACTATTCTTCGGATGAGTATGTCGAAGAAGCGTGGCGGCCAGATCGGTCGTTTCGGAGTGGGCATCAAATCGGTTCTCGTGGTGACCGACGCACCGGAATTCTTCAGCAGCACCGGAAGTTTCGGATTCGACCGCGCCTGGTCGTACGCGCAGATCAAGGCCGTGCCCGGAGTGACTGCACGCTACGGACCCGAGTTCGACGCGCCTGTGCTGCGGATGGCCCGACCTCTGGACGTGCAGGCCGAGTGCGCATCCGATCACGTCCTGAACGAGCTGCTGAACTGGGCCACCACCGTCGTTCGTCTGCCTCTGCTCCCGAAGGCGGACGACCGGCTGGGCCGGGACATGCACGGCGGACGTGGCAAGGACCACGGCGAGCCCCGCGAGGAATTCCCGGTCGGCTTCCAGCTCTTCTCGCCGCACGTCACAAAAGTCGTGCTGGAGGACCGCCGGCCACGGCCCGTGGCTCGTCGGACACTGACCGCCCACCGGACCGGCGACCTGCACACCTTGATCGAGGAGCGGACCGGGAAGTCTGTCGCCACCGATCGGTGGCGTGTGTTCACCACCACCCACGAACCCGGTCACAGTGCCCGCGCGGACGCCGGCGAACTGCACGACCGGCTCTCACTCAACCTCGCCTGGGGCGTCCCCGCCCTGGAGAAGGACCCGGAGAGCGGTCTGTACGTCAGCCCGCGATCACGCGGGCGCGGCAAGTTCTGGTCCTTCTTCCCGACCAAGTACGAGATGTCGCTGAGCGGCATCCTCAACGGCGCCTGGAAGACGAACGAAGATCGTCAGAACCTCCTCGACTCCTCTCCCTTCAACCAGGAGATGATCCGGATGTCGGCAAAGCTGGTCGTCGACTCCCTCCCTACCCTTGTTCCCGATGAAGACCCCGCCGCCTATCTCCCCCTGCTGCCCGGTCGAACCAAGGAAGCGATCAGCTGGGCCGACGAGTTCCTGACCCGAGAGATCTGGGCCCGCACGGCGGACCGTCCGGCGTTGCCCGACCAGGACGGTGTCCTGCGCATCCCGACGACACTCAGGATCCACCCGCGCCTCGACAAGGACCTCAAGAAGCTCTCCAAGTGGCTGCGGATGTGGCACGAGTGCCCCGGGCGCCCCTCGAACTGGCTTCACCCGAGTGTCGAGGCGGACGCCCTGCGCTCCGGAAAGGTCGAGCACATCATCGGTGCGGCCGGGCACGAGCGGACCGGTGTCCGGGAATGGCTGGAGGCTCTGGTCGGGAGCGGCACCCCCGAGGCGTCGGCGGCGGCCGTTCGCATCCTCGCGGACATGATCGAGAACCACTCCCCCCATGCCGAAGAGGCCCGTAAGGCCCGCATCGTGCTCACCGAAGAGCATGGTCTCGTCGCACCCGTGCACGGCAAGGTGTTCCGCCGTGCAACCCAGGGCGGGCTGCGCGAGACCCTGGTGTATGTGGTCGACAAGCTCGCCCAGAACCCGTCACTGGCTCACGCCCTCAACGTCCTGGGCATCCGGGAGGCCGATGTCGAGGGCCGGTTCGTCAGCGTGCTCGATCAGGGCTTCGACCACTACGGCGACTCGGACTGGGAACGGTTCTGGGAGCTGTTCCGTCAGGCGGGGGTACGTCGGCTGGCCCACACGGTCCTGGAGAGGGTCCCCACTCCACGCTCGGCGCTCCGGGTACGCACCGCCGACGGTCGGTTCCGGCCGGTCGAGGACTGCATGCTGCCGGGTGTCGTGGTCGATGCGAAGCGCGACCCCGGCATCGCTGTCGACATGTCGTTCCACTCCGACGACACCCCCTTCTTCTCACAGGTCGGCCTGCGGGAACGACCGTCCGGTGGGATCCGCCCCCAGGAAGACGAAGCGTGGTTCGTGGAGTACCGCGAAGCCCTCCACGCCGCCTACCTGCGCGGCTTGGACAGTCACGCCCCGCGCCCCGCGCTGAGCCGGATGAAAGTCGAGGGCGCCGCGATCGGCGGCCCGCTCCACCTCTTCCGTGCCCTGTCCGAGGAGTCACGCGCCGCCTTCCTGAAGGTGCTGCCCGACGACGCCGTGGTGGACAACTGGACGCGCCAGATCGGCGCACAGACCAACACGCGACAGGCCGTGGCCTCGCCGATCCGATGGATGCTGAGGAAGTTCGGCACGATCGCCACCTCCCAGGGGGTCAAGCCGGTCAAGGAGGCAGTCGGCCCCCAGCTCGCCGGCTACCGGGATGTGCTGCCCGTCGCCGACATCTCCCCCGAGAAGGCCCGCAGGCTGCGGCTCCCGACCACCGTTGACGAGGTCCCCGCCGACCGCTGGGACGCGCTCCTCGAAGAGGTGACCCGCAGCGCGGACGACTCCTTCGTCGGAGCCACCTACGTGATGCTGACCCGATTCGGCGCAGACTTCCCCGAGGACTCACTGACCAGGTGCCGGATCGGTGACGTCTGGGAAACCCGGCCCGACGACGAGATCACCGTCGCCGTCGGGACCGCTCAGTACCAAGCGCTGCGTGCCGAGCAACTCCCGGCGCTGCTCGTACCGACCACCGACGACGCCGAGCTGATGATCGAGAAGTGGGGCATGCTCCGCTACGCCGACGTGATCAGTCTGGAGACCCGTGAAGTACCGGTGGGTGACCCCGTGCCGCTGGTCGAGCTGTTCCCCGCCCTGCGGCAGCGTCTGAACAGCGGGAACCGGAACAGCATGGTGCAACGGTGCAGCGAACTGGAGGAGGTCACCCGAACGCCCAGGGGTACGCACACCTCCCCCCTGGACGCCGTGCGCCAGGACAGCACCGTCAAGCTCCGAGTCCCTCTGGAGCCGGAGCCGATGCTGCGCCTGATCGACCGCGAGCTCGGTTTGGGCCTCGGCGCTGCCGGCTGCCGCGCGGTGCTCGACCACCAGGACCGTATGGAACGGGACGGCGAGTTGAAGGCGGCGCAGAAGGCGGTGCGCGAGTCCACTGACGTGGTGACCAAGATCGAGCTGCTGGTCGGTGCCGACGCGCTCCGCACCGGCCTCCCCGAGGGACTGATGGAGGCCGAACTTCATTCGACCGACGGCGTCGAGCCGACCGGGCGTCGCATCGCACAGATGGCGTTCAACGCACACGGTGACGGTGTGCTCCAGCAGCATGCCAGGGACATCCAGGGACGCTTCCCCAACGCCCCTGTCGCGTACGGAGGTTCGCCCGCAGCGATCGCGTTCGTCTCGGAGCTGAGGCTGCCGGTCGCGTTCGCCGGTTCGAGGACTCCGTCCCCCCCGCCGTTCGAGACCGTCGAGGGCCCTCGGGACTTCCCGAGTCTCCACGAGTACCAGGAGGACCTGGTCCGGAACATCTCCACCATGCTCGACCGACTGGCACCCCAGCGCGGCATGCTGTCGCTGCCGACCGGCGCCGGCAAGACCCGGGTCACCGCCGAGGCCGCGATCCGCTGGGTGAAGCGAGTCGGCGACCTCAGGGGTCCACTGCTGTGGATCGCACAGACCGAGGAGTTGTGTGAGCAGGCCGTCCAGAGCTGGAAGTTCGTCTGGAGCAAGGTCGGCGCCGACCGTCCGCTCACCATCAGCCGGCTGTGGAGCACCAACGAGGCGGGTGACGTCGTTGACCACCCGCATCTGGTGGTCGCCACCGACGCCAAGTTGGAACGGTGCCTGGGCACCGACCAGTACTCCTGGCTGCGCCAGGCCTCCCTGGTGATCGTGGACGAGGCCCACACCGCCATCTCCAAGCGATACACCGAGATCCTGAGCCAACTGGGACTCACCCAGTACGAGACGGGCCGGCACCTGCTCGGCCTGACCGCCACCCCCTTCCGGAACACCAATGAGGAGGAGACCCGCCGCCTGGTCCGGCGCTTCGGCAATCGGCGACTCGACGAAGGCGTCTTCCCGTCGGGCGACCCGTATCGCGACCTCCAGGACTGGGGCATGCTCGCCCAGGTCGAGCACCGCACCCTCGAGGGCGGCCGTATCGAACTCACACAGGACGAGAAGACGCACGCCGACCGCATGGCCATGCTCTCCCGCTCTGCCGAACAGCGACTCGCCGACGACCACACGCGCAGTCGGCGCATCGTCGACTGCGTGGCCGATCTGCCGGACGATTGGCCGACGTTGCTCTTCGCCACCTCAGTCGATCACGCCAAGTACCTGGCGGCCATGCTCAACGACCGGGGTGTCCCTTCCGCTGCCGTGGACTCGACGACCAGTGCGCAGGACCGCCGCGCTCGCATCGAGAACTTCCGAAGCGGTCGGATCCGGGTTCTCACCAACTACGGCGTGCTCACTCAGGGGTTCGACGCACCTGCCACTCGTGCCGTGGTCGTGGCCCGGCCGGTCTACAGCACCAACGTGTACCAGCAGATGATCGGTCGCGGATTGCGCGGGCCGCGGAACGGCGGCAAGGACAGCTGCCTGGTCCTGAACGTCAGCGACAACATCGCCAACTTCGATACCAACCTCGCCTTCACTCAGTTCGAGCACCTCTGGAGCCGGAAGTGACCGACGTCTACCAGGACAGCCCGACGCTCACCGACGAGCAGCTGGCCGTTGTCGAGCAGCCCTGGGATGCCCGGGTACTGGTCACGGCCGGCGCCGGCGCCGGAAAGACCCACACCCTGGTTCGCCGGCTCGACGCGCTGTGCAGTGACGAGGACCCCGAGCAGGCGCTGGAAGCCGCCGAGATCCTGGTACTCACCTTCTCCCGAGAGGCGGCCCGGGAACTGCGCGAACGGATCTCTCGGCACGGGGAACGAGCTCACCGGGTGCGCGCCCGTACCTTCGACGCCTGGGCCTATGAGGTGCTCCTTCAGGCACACCCGGACGGCGAGTGGGGTGAGGTCGGGTTCGACGCACGGATCGCCGCCGCGGCCCGCGCGATCGAGAAGGGTGCGCTGGAGGTCGGCGACGCGGTGCCACCGGCCCATGTCGTCATCGACGAGGTGCAGGACCTGCTGGGCGGGCGACGCGAGCTGGTGGAGACGCTCCTCGACCGGTACCAGGACAGCTGCGGGTTCACCGTCGTCGGAGACGCCGCCCAGTCCGTGTACGGCTTCCAGATCGAGGACCTGGGCGAACGCGCGGACGAGACCGGCCGGTTCTTCGATTGGCTGCGCTGCTCCTACCCGGACGACCTGGTGGAGCTGCGTCTCACAAGGAACTTTCGGGCCACCACGGCCGAGGCCGGTATCGCGTTGGCGCACGGCCCTCTGCTCCAGCAGGTGACCGAGCCGGACGAGGCCGAGCGGCTCTACGACGAATTGCGCGATCTCCTGTTGGATCCGGTGAACGGCATGGGTGATCTCGGTGACGAGTTCACCCTGGAAGGCCTGCGGGACCTCTCCGACACCTGCGCCGTCCTCACCCGCGACAACCGGCAGGCTCTCGTGATCTCCGCACTGCTGCACGCGCATGGCATCGACCACCGGATACGGCGCCCGCTGGAAGAGCGTCCGGTGCCGTACTGGGTGGCCGAGCTGCTGCGTCGCACGGAGGCGACCGGCCTCACCGAGGACCGGTTCCGTGCGCTCCTCTCGGACATCCCTCTTCCCTACGAACCCGACGCCACCGCCCTGTGGACGGTGCTGCGCAGGGTCGCGCGCGGAGCGGGGCGCGGGGTGCTCGATCTGGACCGGCTGCGCCGTGCGGTCGCCGGTGGCCGGTTTCCGGACGAAGCGGCCGATCCGGAGACCGCCCGCATCGTCGTCTCGACGGTGCACCGCGCGAAGGGCCTGGAGTTCGACCGGGTGATCGTCCTGACGCCACCGACCCCCGCCGAGCTCCACAAGCAACACCAGGACGAGTTGGACCTTCCCGCCGAAGCCCGCGCCTTGTACGTGGCCATGACGCGCGCTCGCCAGGATCTCTATCACGTGGTCCCTCCCGAACTGCCGCACTTCAAGCGAGCGGGGAACCGGCGCAACGGCCGCCGCTACCTCGGGTCGTGGCGGTCGTACGACAGGTACGGGGTCGTCGCCGAGGCGGGAGACATCTGCCGCAACGACCCGCCAGGCCACCGGACCGACGCCGTCGCCACCCAGGCGTATCTCCTGGAACGCGTGCGGCCCGGCCAGGAGGTGCTGCTGCGCAAGCGCCACGACCTGCCGATGGGCGAGGTCGAGAGCCCGCCGTACGCCCTGATGCACGACGGCATGGAGATAGGGGAGGCCTCGCAGCGGTTCCGTGAGGATCTTTTCCAGGTACAGAAGGTCAACCGCAACTGGGGCCCCTGGTGGCCCGACGAGATCCATGACCTGCGGATCGACACCCTGGAGACCGTGACGGGCAGCACCGCCGCCGGCACGAACGCCGGACTGGGTGAGCGCGGTGTGTGGATCGCCCCGAGGATCACCGGCATCGGCCGGTACCGGAGAGCCGACGAAGACGAGGAGCAGCGCTCATGACGCAGGTGGCAGGTCCCCACTCCGAGCACTATCGGGTCCGGGACGAGGAGCTGCTGGTGGGGCTTCGCCGTGAACTCCTCGGCCCCGCCCAGGAGGCCATGCCGGACGATCGGGACGAGGTACTCGCCCAGGACGCACCGATCGACCGCTATCTGGCCGGCGTGCTCTATCCGCGGGCGGCGGACAAAGCCGCGAAGGAACGGAAGGACGAGGACGCGGCCGAGCAGGACGGCCTGGACGCCGCTCCTCTGCTCAACCGAGAAGAGGTCGAGGAATCCGGCAGCGCGCAGGAGGTGGGCGCTTCGGGTGACAGGCGTCCTTCCTCGATGGGTCTGACCTTCGCGGTCCGCCCGACCATAAGCAGAGTGATCGTGGTCTCTGCGCGCGCGGCTGCCTACGTACCCACCGACGCGGACGGCACTCCCGTCCCGGCTCGCCGCGCCGAGGCCCGCACCACCGCCGACCAGCGGGAGCAGTGGCGGCGTAGGGAACTCGCCTTTCCCGACGAGCACATTGACGTGACCCGATCGGATCCGAGGAAGACGATCCAGCTCACTCCGGAGGCATCGCTGCACGTCAACGTCCGGCCCGTCGATCCCGTCCACAACACGGTCACGGTCACGGTCACACTGATCAACGGGCAGAAGGTCGGCGAGCGGGATCTCCAGGACGCCTTCTCTCTGTTTCAGTGCGGTCTCACGGTCCGGGCCGCCGACGGCTCCACCGCCTTCGTCGAGCGTCCGGCCCCGGCCGCCACCCACGACGCCGAGATCGCCACGAGTCGGTTGCTGCACCGTCACGCCCCGACGTTCGCGGTCGGTCACGGATGCGCTGCCGAGTGGGACTGGACCCCCCAGCCGGTCGGTATGACCGAGGCCGAAACTCCCGCCGTCGCCGAGGTGCGGAGCCAGTTCGTGCCCACCGTGGAGGTGCTACTCACCGACTCCAACCCGGAGATCGACAGTTCGGCGCTGTCCATGCTCGGGCTGGCCGAGCACTCCGATGCCGAGGTCCTTGCCGCTCTGAAAGATCTCGCCACGGGTTACCAGCACTGGATCGACAGCAAGTCCGCCGAGGCAGAGGCTCTGACCGGCGGCCCTCACGAGAAGCCCGCGCGGGAACAGGTGAAAGCCTGCGGCGAGGCGCTCCACCGAATCCTTGAGGGGATCGAGCTACTGCGGACCAAGCCCGATCTCATGCACGCCTTCCGTCTCGCGAACCGCGCCATGGCAGACCAGCGTGCCCGCAGCAAGTGGGTGAAGGACGGCCGGGTCGGGTCCCCCGATCCGGCCGCCGGCCACTGGCGCCCCTTCCAGATCGCATTCGTGTTGCTCTGTCTGGCCGGCATCGACGACCCCGAGCACCATGACCGGGGGGTCTCCGACCTGCTGTGGTTCCCCACCGGTGGCGGTAAGACGGAGGCCTATCTCGGGCTGATCGCCTTCACGTCGTTCCTGCGTCGGATCCGCAAGGGAGCGGACGGTGGCGGTGTCACCGTCCTCATGCGCTACACGCTGCGGTTGCTCACCCTCCAACAGTTCGAGCGCGCCGCGATTCTGCTCTGCGCCATGGAGCGCATGCGGCGCCGAACGCCCGAATTGGGCGACGAGGCGTTCTCCGTCGGTATGTGGGTGGGGCGTTCGGCCACCCCCAACACGCTGGCCGTGGCAGGAGAGAAGCTCGATGAGCTGCAAAGGAATCTCGACAAGCGACTCGCCACCGAGAATCCCGTTCAGCTGCACGCCTGCCCCTGGTGCGGGACCCGCCTCGACGCACGGAACTACGAAGCCGATGAGGACGCCAAGCGGATGCATGTCCGATGCCCCGGCGCGGACTGCGACTTCGCCGACGGTCTTCCCGTCCATCTGATCGATGAGGCGGTGTACGCCGCACGGCCGACCCTGGTGATCGCCACCGTCGACAAGTTCGCGTCGATGCCATGGCGACCTGCGACCTCCGCGCTCTTCAACCGCGACGACGTCCCGGAGGGCGGCACTCCGCCCCCAGAGTTGATCGTCCAGGACGAACTCCACTTGATCTCCGGACCGCTGGGTACGCTCACAGGTCTCTACGAGACCGCCGTGGACGCACTCGCCGACCGGCCCAAGGTGATCGCCTCCACGGCGACCATCCGTCGCGCCGCCGATCAGGGCCGCCATCTCTTCGCCCGCGAAGTAAGGCAGTTCCCGCCCGCCGGGCTGGACGCCCGCGACTCGTGGTTCGCCGTGGAGACCCCCCGCGAGGAAAAGGCGACCCGCCGCTATGTCGGCCTCTTGGCCCCCGGCACCAGCCAGTCCACCCTCCTGATCCGCACGTACGCCACCCTGCTGCACCGGGCCAAGCAGGCAGAGACGGAGGACAAGGTGCGCGACGCGTACTGGAGTCTCGTCGGCTACTTCAACAGTCTCCGACTGTTGTCCGCGGCCGAACTCCAGGTCCATGACGACGTGGTGGCCTATCTGGAGATGCTCGCCGAGCGCGAGGGGGTGGAGGTCCGCTCGGTCGCCAACTACTCGGAGCTGACGAGTCGTATCGACGCCAGCGAGATCCCCAGCCGGCTCAAGGGCATCGAGAAGCGGCTGCCCGGCGAGGACACCGTCGACGTCCTCCTGGCCACCAACATGATCGCGGTCGGCGTGGACGTGGACCGCCTGGGTCTCATGGCCGTGATGGGCCAGCCGCAGACGACCGCCGAGTACATCCAGGCCACCAGCAGGGTCGGCCGCGCGCACCCCGGTCTGGTCGCGGTCATGTTCAACTCGACACGATCCCGGGACCGCTCCCACTACGAGAGCTTCCAGCATTTCCACTCGGCCCTGTACCGCGAGGTCGAGTCCACTTCCGTAACCCCGTTCTCCGCCCGGGCCCGTGACCGCGGCCTGCACGCGGTGATCGTCTCCCTCGCCCGCATCATGATTCCGGCCGCTCGACCCAATGAGGGCGCCGGCAAGGTGGAGTCGTACGAACACGTGCTCCGGGGACGCATCAAGTCGATCCTCATGGAACGCGTGGAGGCGGTTGCCGGGGAGGAGACCAGCACCGTGTCGCAGGCCTTCGACGAGTTCGTCGAGTGGTGGTGCGCCGAGGCCGATATCCACGACGGCCTGCTGTTCGAACCTCAGAGGGGCAGGCGCACCCCTTCGCTCCTGAAGGCGTACGACGACGAATCACAGGACGCCGAGGCATGGCCCACGCTGTGGAGCCTGCGTGACGTGGACGCCGAGACCGCCCTGTTCATGGAGGGAACCCGATGACCCCACCCCCCGCCCGCCGTCGACGGACCGGCGCGAACGGTGCCGCACCCGCCCACAACTTTCCTCGGCGTGGTGCGGTCCGCCGCGCCCAGGTGATCACCACGTACGGGGTCGGATCGCTCATCGCAGTCGACCACGAGTCCTTCATCGTCTCGGGACTGGACGAGGCTGAGCAGAGCTGGAACCGTGACGAGTCCCCGAGGATCCACGAACGGCGCCTGGCCCGAGTGCTCGATGTCGATTCCTTCCGGCTGCCGCCCGCTTCCGACGACACCAGCAAGGACGGTCTCCGGGTCCGACGCTTCCCCTTGATGCACTTCTGCCCCGAGTGCAACGACCTGCAACGGCACCGCGACTTCAACCCGCCCGCCGGGAGAAGCGTCTGCGGCACGTGTGAGGTCGACCTTGTCCCCTCCCGTTTCGTCGTCGCCTGCGAGGCCGGCCACCTCGGCGAGTTCCCGTACCGGCAGTGGTTGCACCGCTCCACGGACCGTGGTGCCGCGAGGGCGGCACAGTGCGGTGGGAAGCTCAAAATGCGCACGTCGGGGCGTACATCCTCGCTCCGCTCCATTCTCGTCTCCTGCACCTGTGGGCAGGTTCCCGAGGTCTCGATGGAAGGCTCCTTCCGCAGGAACGCGCTCAAGGACCTGGGCCTACGGTGTCAAGGAACCCGCCCGTGGCTCGGTGCGTCCGCCCCGACCCAGGAGTGCGGACTCGTTCTGCGCACACTTCAGCGAGGTTCGTCGGCATTGTGGCAGCCGGTGCTGAAGTCGGCTCTCTCCATCCCACCATGGAGCGACGGCCGGTCGGATCCGCTCGCCGAACACTGGGCAGCGCTTCGCGAGTACGACACACGCGAGCAAGTCGAGATCTATCTCAAGGGTGCCTTCAAGGGAAAGTGCCCCGTGCCGCTGGACGATGTGATGACACTCCTCGACGCCGAGCGCGAGGAGGACCCCGACGGCGACTCGACCCCTACCTTCGACCACCGCTACCTCGCGCTGCGCAACAAGGAGTACGAGCGGCTCCGCGCGGGCAACGAGGAGAGCGACCACTCCCACGACGAGCAGTTCGTCTGTGAGGCCCCGCTGGGCGACCAGAGCGGGCTCGACCCGCTCGGCGTCACCGGCCCCATGCTGGTCAAGAAGCTTCGCGAGGTGCGCGCTCTGAAGGCGTTCACCCGGCTCGTCGACGCCGAGTCGACGACCGACTCCGTGGAGATGCCGCTGTCGGAACGTCCCCTGCGCTGGCTCCCGGCCATGGAGGTGCGTGGCGAGGGAGTCTTCTTCCGATTGGACGAGGACCGACTCGGCGTCTGGGAAAAGAGCGTGGCGGTGGCCGCCCGGGTCGAGCAGATGCGTACCGCCCACCAGCGGGTGCTCGCACAGCGGGCCGATGACCCGAGCAGCGTCGTACCCTCCCCGGCAACCCCTCGCATGGTGCTCCTGCACACGCTGGCCCACGTCCTCATCAACGAGTGGAGCCTGGACGCGGGCTACCCGGCCGCGGCCCTGCGCGAGCGCCTGTACGCCGCCGACGACATGGCCGGGGTGCTCGTCTATACGGCGACGAGCGACTCGGCGGGCAGCCTTGGCGGTCTGGTCGCCCAAGGCGAACCGGAGACTCTCGGTCGTACGGTGCGTTCGGCCGTCCGCCGTGCCGAGTGGTGTTCGTCGGACCCGCTCTGCATGGAGACCGAGGCATCCGGTGCCGGCGGAATCAACCTGGCGGCCTGCCACGCCTGCGTGATGCTGCCGGAGACGAGTTGCGAGCACAACAACATCCTGCTCGACCGCGCCCTCCTCGTCGGTACCCCGCATGACCCCCGACTCGGCTACTTCGAGGGCATCCTGGGGCAGTGACGTCCCATCATCCGTAAGGGCACCGATGGTGATGGTGATCCGACGACTGGGCCGGCCGAGGAGGCGGATCCGGTCCACGCACTACACACGCAGGAAACCGGCATCCGAGGGCGACGGTTACGGGTGGTCAGCATGCCAATCTGTTGATCACTCTTCATAGTGGACCGCCCCTCAGGGCAGAACTCCGAGTCGACGACAAGCGTTCCCTTCTGGCAGACGCACTCCGCCTGAAGGGACACCGATGGGCGAGCTCTTAGCACCCCGGATCACCGCCACTTTGGCCACGACGGTCGGGCCGGCCGTCTTACCCCCACCCAGGCGCGTGCCGGCGCCATCGGCTCGACACCCGTCACCGGCTTCGACTACCAAGTCGGCGGTGTCACCATGAAGGTTCCGACGGGCTGCATGTTCACTCACGTCGTGCGCGGCGAAGGCAAGAAGATCACGTACCAGAACGCCGGCGTCGACTGCGGTTTCGTAGTGGCCCTGAATTCAGGCTTCTGCAACTGGCGCATTGACTTCACCTACGCGGACACCGACAACAAGACCTACCGCACCTTGCACGGTAAGACCCACAGCGAGTGCGAGATCCACCCGATGCGCGACAACGCGCCCCAGACGCTGCCGCGCTACGGCAAGGCGTGCGCTCACATCAACGTCAACGGTGTGCGCCGGGTCAGTCAGTGCCACCACATCACGAAGTGAGCCGCACATGACCGTCACCCCGGGCCCCGAAGGCCCTGTCGCCGAGGGCACCGGGCTCCGACGCTCCGGCATTGCCGGCTTCTTTGCCGGCACCGCCGCGGCCTTCGCCTTCTTCGGCTTCTTCCCCGGCCTCCCCCACGTCATCGACTGGGGTGCGATCATCGCCTCCCTCGCCTTCGGCGCCCTCACCCGCTGGGCCTGGCGAGCCCGGACCGGAAGGAAGCGCGCCCGCCTCCGGTAGGCCGCTCAGGCCGGGCGCAGGTGTGCGGGGGTCGACAGGATTCGGGTCATTGCTTCGCGGAGTATGCGCGGGCCGTCCTGGGTGAGGAGGGATTCGGCGTGGAACTGCAGGGAGGAGAAGTGCGGGCCGCGCAGGGCGTGGACCTCGCCGGTGTGCGGTGAGCGGCTGACCTCCACGATGCCGATGCCCTCGCATTCGGCCTTGTCCTCGTCGCTCCAGGCGGCGAAGGCGTTGTAGAAGCCGACGCGTTCGCGGCTCCCGAAGAGGTCGATCTCCTTCTGCAAGCCCTGGTTGGGCACGTCGCGCCGTCGCAGGGGAAAGCCGAGGCGGGCGGAGAGGATCTGGTGGCTGAGGCAGACGGCCAGGAACGGCTGTCCGGCGGCGAGCAGTCGGTCCGTCGCCGCGCTCAGGTGGGTGATCTTCGGGTGGTTCCCGTCACGCGGGTCTCCCGGTCCCGGGCCCATGACGACGAGGTCGTGGGCGCCGAGCTCGTACGGTTCGTCGTAGCGGCGGACGGTCACGTCCAGGCCCAGCGCCCGAAGTTGCTGGTCGAGCATGTGCGTGAAGGTGTCCTCGGCGTCGATGACGAGGGCCGTGCGTCCGGCGAGAACCGAGTCCGGGTCTTCGTGACCGGCGCCGTCGGCGAGCCAGAACCCCGCGATCGTGTCGTTGCGCCGGGCCAGCGCCGTGCTGACGTCGGGATGGTCGGCGAAGCGCGAACGGCGGTCGCTCTCCAGCGCGTTGAGCAGCCCGGCGGCTTTGGCACGGGTCTCCTCGACCTCGGACTCCGGGTCCGAGTGCCGTACGAGCGTGGCGCCCACGCCGATGCGCAGCCGGCCGCCGCCGTCGATGTCGGCGGTGCGGATGAGGATCGAGGAGTCGAGGCTGCGCTCACCTGCGTCGTCGTGGCCGATGAGTGCGAGGGCTCCGCTGTAGTACCCGCGGCCCCCCGGCTCGTGACGGCTGATCACCCGGCAGGCGCTCTCGAGCGGGCTGCCGGTGACGGTGGGCGCGAACATGGTCTCCCGGAGGATGTCGCGCACGTCGTGGGTGGTGCGGCCCTCGATGAAGTACTCGGTGTGCGCCACCCGGGCCATCTCCCTGAGGTGCGGCCCGGTGACCCTGCAGCCGTCCGTACAGATCCGGGCCATCATCTTCAGCTCTTCGTCGACGACCATGTACAGCTCGTCGGTTTCCTTGGGGTCCGCGAGGAACTCCATGACGTCGGGCAGGGTGGGGCCGCTCGCCGGGTAGCGGTAGGTGCCGCTGATCGGGTTCATCACGGCGGTCCCGTCGCGCAGGCTGACGTGCCGCTCGGGGCTGGCGCCGACCAGGGTCCGGTCCCCGGTGTGTACCAGGTACGTCCAGTACGCGCCCTGCTCGCGTTCCAGCAGCCGCCGGAAGAGGCACAGGGCGTGGGCGAGCGAGTAGTCGGCGATGTCCGCGACGAGCGAGCGCTGGATGACGAAGTTCGCGCCCTCGCCCGTGCCGATCTCGTCCCTGATCACCCGGCGCACGATCCCGGCGTACGTTTCGTCGTCCACGTCGAAGTGCTTGCCGGTCAACTCGATCGGTACGTCCGCAATCCGGCGCACCACCTCGGCGACCGTCATCACGGCCTGCTCGGTGACCTCCATGGCCAGCAGCGGGGTGCCGTCGTCGGTGCAGGCGAAGCCGCGCTCCGCGATCTGGCGGTAGGGAAGCAGGGCCAGGACCTCGTGCGCGGCCCGCCCCGGGCCCGCCGGCCGCGTCCGGACCGGCAGCTCCGCCAGTGAACCGAGCCCGGAGACCTCGCCGGTCACCACCTCCAGCAGCCCCGGCCCCACCGTCTCGGGCCGGTACAGCAGGGCGAAGGGCGGTGGTTTCGCGACCAGGACGCGTGCCAGCAGGTCCTGCGGTTCGGAGGGGGGCACCGAGCTCATCACGCCGCCACCACCGCGTCGAGCGAGGTGACGAGCGTGTCGGTGGTGAGGACCACCGCGCAGCGCTCGGCCGCGTACTCCAGCGCCATCCGGTGGTACTTCTCCGAGAAGTCGGCGACCGCGTCGGCGACCAGGAACGTCTCGATGTCGTGGGTGAACGCCTCCACGGCCGTCATCAGTACACCGACGTGCGCGTACACCCCGCACAGGATGAGCTGGTCACGGCCCGACTCCCGCATCCATTCCAGCAGCCCGGACCGGAAGAAGGCGCTGTAGCGCCGCTTGGTGAACATCCGGTCCCCGGCGGCCGGCGCCAGTTCGTCGACGACGTGCCGGTCCTCGGGGTCGGTGCGCATCCCCGGGCCCCAGAAGTCCTTCAGCAGTCCTCGCTGCCGCTCGTCCATGCCGCCGGGCTGCGCCGTGTAGGCCACCGGTATGCCGGATTCGGTGCACCGCTCGCGCAGCCGCACGGCATGGGCGACCAGTTCGTTGTGCGGGGCCCTGCCCGCGGGCAGCGGCTTGAGGAAGTAGCGCTGCATGTCGTGTACGAGCAGGACCGCGCGGCGCGGGTCCGCCACCCAGGGCGCCGTGTTGCCGGGCAGGTCTCTTTCGGTGGGCATGGGGTACGAGTGGATGGAGGGTATGCCGGACATGAACGTCTCCCGCGTGATCAGAACTTCCTGTCCGCCGGGCTTCCTTGGCGGCGGCCGGACAAAGGCTGTGCGTGCTTGCCGTGGTCAGACGCCGAGCGAGGCGCCACCGTCGACGGTGAGGGCGTGCAGCGTGATGTGGGACGCCTGGTCGGAAAGGAGGAAGGCGACCGAGTCCGCCACGGTGGCGGGGCTGGCGATCCTGCCCAGGGGGATGCCCACGCGGTACGCATCGGGATTGCCCTCGATGGTCCGCCGGCGGTCGCTCTCGTCCGACCACATCGAGCCGAGCATCGGGGTGTCGGTGGAGCCCGGAGCCACCACGTTGCAGCGGATGCCGTACCGGGCGACCTCCAGGCCCAGGCACCGGGTGAACATCGTCGCCGCCGCCTTGGAGGCGGCGTAGGCGGCCATGTCCGCGCGGGCCGTCGCCGCCGCGTTCGAGGTCACGGTCACGATCGCTCCGCGCGAACGCTCGACCATCCCGTTGACCACCGCGCGGGACATGTGGAACACGCCCGTGGTGTTCACCGCGAACGTGTCGGCCCAGTCCTCGTCGGTCAGCTTGCGCGCCTCGCCGAGCCGCAGCACTCCCGCCGCGTTGACCAGGTACTCCACCGGCCCGAGCCGGTGTTCCACCGCCCCCACGAGCGCCTCTACGGACGCGGCGCAGGTCACGTCGACGGGGAACGCCTCGACGGGCAGTCCCTCCGCGGCCAGCTGCCGCACCGTCTCCTCCAGCCGGCCGGCGTCCCTGTCGACCGCCGCGACCACGACTCCGCGCTCACCCAGGTTGCGGACCACGGCTTCGCCGATCCCGCCCGCCGCCCCGGTGACGATCGCTATCTTGCCTTCCATCCCTACGGACCTCCGTTGGCTCGGTCTTGTGCGGAGTTCTGCTGAGCGGTGCTCAGGCACCGGCTCTCATCCGCGCCACTCGGCGGCCACCGCGAGGGCCTGCCGGGGGTTGAGCCGCGGGTCGCACAGACTCGTGTACTTGACGCCGACCTCATCGAGCCGTGCGCTGTCGGCCACGCATTCGGTGACCTCGTCGGGTGTGGTCTCCAGGTGCAGCCCCCCGGGGACGCCCCCGGCCGCGCGGACCGCCGACCGGAACTCCCCGACCTCGTGCAGGACCGCCTGGACGAACCTGGTCTTCAGGCCGTCCGGACCGCTGACGGTGTTGCCGTGCATGGGGTCGGTCAGCCAGCCGACCGGGTGGCCGGCCGCGCGGACGGCCTCGACCAGCGGAGGCAGTTTCGCGGCCACGGCGTCGGCTCCCATCCGCGCGATGAGCGTCAGGCGCCCCGGCTCGCGTGCCGGGTCGAGGCGCTCGCACAGGGCCACCACCTCGTCGGGGGTCATCGTCGGCCCGACCTTGCAGGCGACCGGGTTCACCACCTGCGCCAGGAGCGCGACGTGGGCACCGTCCAGCTGCCGCGTGCGCTCGCCGATCCACGGCCAGTGCGTGGACGTCAGCAGCAGGCGCCCGTCCTCCGTGCGCCGCAGCAGCGGAGCCTCGTAGTCCAGTACGAGCGCCTCGTGGCTCGTCCACACCTTCGACCGCGCCCGCGAGCGCACGCGCGGCTCCGACGGCGACCGGAGGGCCGACGGCCCCTGGGCCTGCGCGCCCGGCCATCCGAGGTACTCCATCGCGTTGCTCGCGGCCTCGTAGCACGCCAGCATCCGGGCGGGGTCGTGGCGGCGGGCCAGCGCGTCGGGCTGCGGACCGTTCACCATGTGCCCGCGGTATACGGGGAGTTCCTGGTCGCCCACCGGTTCGGTCGGGCGGGAACGCGGCTTGGCGAACTGGCCGGCGATCCGGCCCACCCGCAGGACGGGCTTGCCCGAAGCGAGCTGCATCGCCTCCGCGAGCGCGTCGAGCAGGCTCGCCTTGCGCTCCACGTAGCCGGGTGTGCACTCGGCCGGGTCCTCCGCGCAGTCGCCGGCCTGGATCACACCGGCCTCGCCCGCCGCGACGTGCGCGAGCAGGCCGCGCAACTCTTCCGTGTCCTCGACACGGACCAGCGGGGCCGAGGCGGCGAGCCGCCGCCTCACCCGTACGAGCAGCTCCCGGTCCTCCCAGGCGGGCTGCTGCCGCGCCTCCCACGGATCCGGATACGCGCGCTCGTCCCCGGCCGTGCCGCTGAAGCCGGCCGAGGCAACCAACGTGCCCGATCGGTCGACGATCCCTGACATTTCACATCCCCCGTTGCTCTGATGACTCGTACGTGTGCCGGTCAGCCGCCGGTGACCTCCTCCAGCAGGCCGTCCCACGCGCGGGGCTCCGGCGCCACGTCGCCGCGCCACGCCACGTGGTGGTCGGGCCGGACGAGCACCAGATCGCGCGCCCAGACGGCGCGCACGTCGGCGCTGTCCACGGTGAGCAGCTCGACCGGCAGTCCCCGGCGCCGCGCCTGCTCCACCAGGTCCTTGCCCCGGTTCTCGCCCGAGAGGTCGACGAGGGTGAACCCCGTCCCGAGCCGGTCGAACAGCGGTGTGCCGTCCGCCAGCCGCACGTTCGGCGCACGGCCGCCGGGCAGGGTCGTCGGGACGATCGACTGCCACTCCCAGCCCGGGTCCGGGGTGTCCTCGTGGCGTACGACCGGGGAGCCGGTGTAGCGGTAGCCGAAGTGGATGCCCAGGTTGTCGATCTGGAAGCTCTCCTTGGCGAGGTACCCCGCGAGCTGGGAGCGGGACGCGCCGGCGGCCGCCAGCTGCGGGAAGCGCATCCACACGGCGAGGAGGTTGGCGCACATCTCGCGGTTGAAGAGCGCGACGGGCCGGCGCTCGGCCTCGTAGGAGTCGAGCAGACCCGGGCCGGCCCGGCCGGTGAGCGTGGCGGCGAGCTTCCACCCGAGGTCGACGGCGTCACCGAGGCCGGTGTTCGCCCCGTGCCCGCCGGTCGGGTAGAACTGGTGCGCCGAGTCGCCGGCGAGGAAGACCCGGCCCGCGCGGTACGAGTCCGCGACGGCGAGGCGCCCGTACCAGTAGGCCACGTTGAGGACCTCGTCGACCTCGAAGTCGAAGCCCAGCCGTTCCTTGACGACCGCGAGCGGCTCGTCCGGCTCGGGTTCCCCGTCGGGGAGGACGAACGTGCCGGTCCAGGTCCGCCCGCCGTCGCGGTTCACCAGCGTCGCCCCGCCGGCGGCGATGGTGAGGAAGAACTTCCCGTTCCGGAACAGCGCGGGGTCCTCACTGCGGAAGTACACGTCGCAGTGGCGGGTGCTCGGACCGCTCAGCTGCGTCGTGATGTCCGTGCACCGCCGGACCGTGCTGCCGCCGCCGTCGCAGCCGACGACGTAGGCGGCGCGCAGGGTGTGCTCGGTGCCCTGCCCGACGTCGGCCAGGCGCGCCGTCACCCCTTCGCCGTCGTCCGTCAGGTCCAGCAGGTTCCATCCCTCCCGCAGGTCGACCAGCGGGTGTTCGCGCACCCGTTGGCGCAGCACGTCCTCCAGCAGCGAGCCCTGGAGCCGCTGGTACGGCTCCAGGGGCGCCGAGCCGTCGGTGACCTCGGCGAACTTCTGGCGCAGCTCCGCCACGGAGGGGTACGTCCACACCGAGACGGGCGGCTGCGCGGGGTCGGTGATCCAGTGGAAGTCGAAGGGCTCGTCGGCCGCGACACCGCGGCGGCGGATCTCGTCGGTCACACCGAGGCGGCGCAGCAGTTCCATGCTGCGGCCGTTGATGAAGTCCATCTTGGGATGCGCCGAGACCGTCGTGGACCGCTCGACCACGGTGCTGCGCACTCCGTGGTGGGCCAGTTCGAGGGCAAGGGTCGCACCGACCGGTCCGGCGCCGACGACCAGGACGGACGCGCTGTCGGGGAGGGACGGGGGATGGTCAAGCACGGATGCTCCTGCGGGATCGGCACGGGGGAGGTCAACGGGATGGAGGGCCGGGTCACGGACACCGGGTCCGGTCCGGGCCGGATCGGGCCGGGTCACGGACACCGGGTCCGGACCGGGCCCCGGACGACGAGGCCGGTCCGGGGCCCGGCCGGACGCGCTACGAGGGCTGGCCCTGCTCCTGCGGCTGCCCGCCGAAGCGGATGAACCGGGTGAGCAGCGCCGCCAGGAGGGCCACGCCGACCGAGCACCACAGGGCGAGCTGGTAGCCGGACAGGAGGGCCTCCAGCGGCGCCTGGTCGGCGGACGCGCTGTGGGTACGGGCGGCGGCGACCGCGACGAGGGCGGCGAGGCCGATCGCCCCGCCCGCCTGGTACGACGTGGTCGCGAGGCCCGAGCCGGCGCCGGCGATGGGACCGGTGAGCCCCATCGTGCAGACGACGAAGGACGAGACGATGGAGACGCCGAGGCCGAAGGACCAGAACACGGCCGGCAGCAGGAAGCCCGTGAGGTAACCGCCCTGGACGTCGATCACCGTGGCCCACGCGGCGAGCGCCGCGCCCTGGATGAGCACCCCGCCCATGAGGACGTTCTGCGGGCCGAACCGGAGCACGCGGGGGGCCACCTGCGTACCGGCCAGCATGGCGAGCGGAATGGGCACGTAGGACAGGCCGGCCTTCGCCGGGCCGTAGCCGAGCACCTGCTGCAGGTAGATCGTGATGATGAAGAAGGTGGAGATCAGCAGCGTGCCGACGAGGGCGAAGGCCACGTTGCCGATGACCAGCGGTCGCATGCGGAGCAGCATCGAGGGCAGTACCGGATCGGCCGCCGTGCGCTGGCGGACGACGAAGCCCACGAGCAGCACCGCGGCGGCGGCGAACTCGGCCAGTGTCGCGGCCGAGCCCCAGCCCTGGGCGCCTCCCTGCGACACGGCCAGGATGAGCATCACCAGTCCGGCGGTGGCGGTGACCGCGCCGATCACGTCGAGCTTGGCTTCCGTCTGCGGGCCGGTGGCCGGCAGCAGGCGCAGGGCGGCCAGCAGGATGCCGATGCCGATCGGCACGTTGATCATGAAGATCCACTCCCAGCCGGCCGTGGTGAGCAGTCCGCCCAGCACCAGACCGACCGGAGCGGCGACGCCGCCCATCCCCATGAACAGGCCGAGCGCCTTGTTGCGCTCCGGCCCCTCCGGGAAGATGTCGGTGATCAGCGCCAGGGCCGCCGGAGTGACCAGGGCAGCGCCCAGGCCCTGCAGCAGCCTGCTGACCACCAGCTGCCAGTCGTCGGCCGCGAGTCCGCAGGCCAGCGAGGCGACGGTGAAGAGGGCCACGCCCGCGGCGAAGAGCCGCCGCCGGCCGATGACGTCGGATGCGCGGCCCGCCAGCAGGAGGAAGCCGGCGAAGCCGAGCAGATACGCGTCCACGACCCAGGCCAGGCCGGTGGGCGAGAACCCGAGGTCGTCACGGATGGCGGGCAGCGCGATGTTCACCACCGAGGCGTCCATCACCGCCATGAACTCGATCAGTGCCAGCACCGAGAACATCGCCCAGGGACTGCGGCCACCGGCCGCTCCGGCCGTCCCTGACTCCGGGGAGTCGGCGTGGTCCGCGGCCCCGGTCCGACTCGGCGTGATGCCGTTGGTCATGAGAGGTGTCCCATTTCTTCGTGTCGTCGAGTTGGATCCTGGCTGCGCTTCGCCGCGTCTCACCGCGTCTCCCCGCGCATCTCCGTACGCCTCGGGGGCGGGAGCAGCGGCGCGGTCACGCTGATCCATCGTCGGCCGGGCCCCGGTACCCGGCATCACGTCTTCACGCCATCCTTCGTGACCCGCACGGCGGAAGGGCGGCCGCCAACCGGTCGTGGCAGATCGCGTGAAACTGGGATGTCCGGAGGCCCGCGCGGAAGCCATGCTGCGGCGAAAGGCAACGCCGATTGCTACCGGAACGCACGAAAGGCTCGACCCATGGTCGTCTTCACTTACACCTTGCTCGTCAACGACCCCCGCCTGCCCGGGTACCCGGAGATCCAGCGCGACGAGCTCTGGGAGAGCCTGGTGCACAAGGCGGCCAACCCGGTCTCCTACGTGCCGTCCATCAGCTTCGCGGAGGTGCTGGAGGAGTTCGACGGCGGTTTCGTGCGGCGCATCGCGCTGCGCGGCGA
This sequence comes from Streptomyces sp. NBC_00086, assembly GCF_026343255.1. Lineage (NCBI taxonomy): Bacteria > Bacillati > Actinomycetota > Actinomycetes > Kitasatosporales > Streptomycetaceae > Streptomyces > Streptomyces sp. NBC_00086. The sequence goes on from NZ_JAPELZ010000001.1 coordinate 3,636,716, forward strand.
CCAGTCGGTGCTGCTGCGGGAGCGGGTGACCCTCGAGCCGCAGCGGCGCATCGTCTTCACCCAGATCGACAACCCGCTGCTGACCGCGATCACCAACGAGATCGGCGAGGACGCGGAGGGCCGGCTCACCTTCACGTTCACCGCCACCCTGTCCGCCGCGGGCCTGGAGCGGAGCCGCCAGGAAGCCGGATTCATCGCGGAGAACGACCTGCTGTTCTACGACACGGCCGCCGCGACGGTGAACACCGTCCGGCTCACCGCTGGCCGGGCGGTCACCGCGGCCTGACCGTGGACGTACGCCAAATGCCGCGGTCCGGAACCCGTCAGGGGCTCCGGACCGCGGCATTTGGCCGGTGGGTACGGCTTAGGCGAAGCCGCCGTTGGCGTGGAGGGTCTGGCCGGTCAGCCAGCGGCCGTCCGAACCGGCGAGGAAGGCCACGACGTCCGCGATGTCGGCCGGCTGCCCGAGCTTGCGCAGCGGGGTCTGGGCGATGAGGCTGTCGAGGTTGGCGCGCGCCTCGGGGGCGAGCATGTCCGTGTCGGTCGGGCCGGGGGCCACGGCGTTGACGGTGATGCCGCGCTCGCCGAGCGCGTGGGCGAGGGACCGGGTGAGGACCTCGACCCCCACCTTGGTCGCACCGTAGGCGCCGAGGTAGGCGATGGCCGCCGCCGGCAGCCCGGCGGCGAGGTTGATCACGCGGCCGCCGTCCCGCAGGTGCTTGGTGGCCTGCTGGTGGGAGAGGAAGACGCTCTTCAGGTTGGTCGCGACCAGGCGGTCGAAGACCTCCTCGCTGATGTACTCCACGGGCGCGGCGGCGACGGTCGCGGCGTTGTTGACGACGATGTCGACGCCGCCGAACTCCTTGACCGCGGCCTCGTACAGAGCGGCGACGTCGGCGGCGACCGACACGTCACCCTGGACGGCGACGGCCTTGCCACCGCTCGCGGTGATGGCCTTCACCGTCTGCTGCGCCGCCTCCTCGTTGCTCTGGTAGTTGACCACGACGGCGGCGCCCTCGCGGCCGAGGCGCTCGGCCGTCGCACGGCCGATGCCGCGGGATGCGCCGGTGACGATGGCGACCTTGCCGTTGAGACTCATCTTGGTTGGCTCCTAGTCAGTGCTGGACGACATGGGGGTTGTTCACCGGTCTTCCGCACGCCGCCCGGTCAGGCCGGCAGCGGTACGGACTGGGCGTGGCGGAAGACGTTCCTGGGGTCCCACTTGGCCTTGACCTGCTGCAGCCGCGGGAAATTGGCGCCGTAGTACAGGTCGTGCCAGGGCACGCCCGACGTGTTCCACGCCGGGTTGGAGAGGTCGCCGTCGGCGTAGTTGACGAAGCAGCCGTCGGTGACCGCACCGGACACGGGCACGCCGCCGGTGTCGGCGTACACGTCCCGGTAGAACTCGCGGATCCAGGCCTCGTGCCAGGAGTCCTGCGACTGGTCCCGCCAGAAGTTGACGTACATCAGCTTCATGACGGAGCTGCGCTGGGACACGGCGGTCGCCGTCGGGGAGACGGTGTTGACCTTGCCGCCGTACGAACTGATGAGCACCAGGGCACCGGGGTAGGGGTAGTCCGGGCGCGTGAGGTGCTTGTAGAACGCCGCGACGTGGGCGTCCGTGAAGGTCTTCTTCATGTAGGCGGACTTGCCCTTGAAGCGGTTCGTGGGGTCGCCGCCGCCGGTGAATCCGGGCCACTCGGTGGCGTGCAGCCAGGGAACGGTCCTGCGCTCGTCGACGCGGAAGGAGACTCCCGTGCCGTTGTTGACGGCCGCCAGGAAGTCGTCGAGCAGCTGGTCCGCACCGGGGAGGGTCGCGTCGATCTCCGTCGTCAGGGAGAACGAACCCGCGGCCTTGGGGGCGGGCTTCAGCTGGCTGAACAGGCCCGCGTACGGCGAGGACGCGGACGCGTTGTTCTCGCACCAGGTCCCGTAGTTCTTCAGGATCCGGCCGAACGACTGCTCGTTCAGGTCGGCCCAGGACCAGGACACGGAGTTGACCAGCAGCGTGGTGGGAGGCTTGGGAAGCAGGCTCTGAGGAGCGCCGGCGGCGTTGGGCGAGCGGAACAGGTAACGGGTCACCACGCCGAAGTTGCCGCCGCCACCGCCGGTGTGCGCCCACCACAGGTCCCGGTTGGGGTCCGAGGGCTCACGGGTGGCCGTGACCAGCCGTGCCGTGCCGGACGCGTCCACCACGACCACTTCCACCCCGTACAGGTGGTCGACGATGAGGCCGTGACGCCTGGAGAGCGCGCCGTAGCCGCCGCCCGCCACGTGTCCGCCCGCGCCGACGGTCGGGCAGGTACCGCCGGGCAGGGTCACCCCCCACTTCTTGTACAGGCTCTTGTAGATCTCCGAGATCGTGGCACCGGCCTCCACCACGAAGACCTGCCGGGCAGAGTCGAAGTACACCTGGTTCATCTCGGACACGTCGACGACCACGTTGACGCCGTCGCCGACCCAGGGCTCGTAGCAGTGGCCGCCGCTGCGCACGGAGAGCCGCTTGCCCGCCTTGACGGCCGCCTGCACGGCGGTGACCACCTGACCCGGTGTGCTCACCATCCGGACGTAGTCCGGCTTGGCCACCCAGCGCTGGTTGAACCCGCGGACGAGGTCCGTGTACTGCTGGTCCGCCGAAGTGACGTCGAAGGGGCCGCTCGCCGCCGCGGCCTCGCCGGCTTCCGCAGCGGACGCGACCGCCGTGGCGGCACCGCTCACGGCGGTGCTCGCCGCAGCCGTGGTCACCAGGAACCTTCGACGTGATATGCCGCCCATGTACTTCTCCCCCGTCACGTACCGATCAGCTCTCCCACAGCGGGCTCCGGACCCGTGCTGTGGGGTCCCCAGCCTGGTCAACCACGCCTTCTCGCACATCGCGTCTTTACGTGATCCTCGGCCGGCCGGGACGGCCTGACTGCGGTCCGGCGCCGGGGAGAAGCTCACGAGAACCGGTGATGTCCCGGGAGGCCCGCGGACGGAAGCTGTTGGTCTGCGGGAGAACCGCGACGCGCGGGCGACGGCGTCCGCCGCGGTGCCGTGCCACAGGAGGCGACGACATGTCCGAATTGAGCTGGACGCTACCGGTCGTGGGAGAGGACGAGGAGGGGAAGCGACTGCTGACCCCCGAGGAGGTCTGGCGGGGGCTGCTGCGCAAGGCGGAGAACCCCGTTCCGTTCATCGCCGGCATCACCGACTGCCGGGTGCTGGAGCGCCATGAGGACGGGCTGCTGCGGGAGATCACCGTGGCGGGCCGCGCGAAGGCCCGGGAGCGGGCCGTCTTCCACGACCGCCGGCTCATGGTCTTCCACCAGCTGGACGATCCCTACCTGGCCGAGATCCGGAACGAGATCGGGCACGACGGGCAGGGGGCCACCACGCTCACGATCCGGGTGGTGCTCTCGGCGGAGGGGAAGGCGAAGGGCGAGCAGGACGCTTCCTTCGTGGCTTCGACCGCCCAGTACTTCGGCGGGATCGTGCAGCCGATCATCGACACCATCGTCCGCATGCGGGAGGAACTGACGCCCCGGGCCTGACCGCTCGTGCGGTGACCCCCGGGCCTGACCGCTCGCGCGGTGGCCCCCGGGCCGGCCGGGAGGGCGATCGCGCCCCCGGCCGGCCGACCGGTCAGGCGGCGCCCGGCTCCTTGCCCGCCTCCTGCTGCATCGCCTGGCGCGCGAGCTCCACCCGGCTGGAGACGCCCAGCTTGGCGAAGGCGTGGCGCAGGTGCGTGTCCACGGTGTGCGGCGACAGGAACAGCCGCTCGGCGGAGGCCCGGTTGGTCAGCCCTTCTGCGACCAGACGCACCACGCGCAGCTCGGCGGCCGTCAGGCTGTCCCAGCCCGTCTGTGCCCGCTGCACCGACTGCCACTTCTTACGGCGCACGCCCAGCCCGCGCAGCGCCCGCTGGACCCGTGCCACGGACCGGGTGGCCCCGCAGTCCGTGAACCGGCCGAGGGCCTCCTCGAACAGGGCGACGGCGTGGCTGCGGCGCCCGGCCCGGGCCTCGGCGTGCGCGGTGTCCTCCAGGGCGATGCCCCGCGCCAGGTGGCGCGGGCTCGTGCGGTAGGCCTCCACCGCTGCGCGCAGGGAGGCCACGTCATCGTGCAGGAGGCCCTCGGCGTGGTGCGCGGCGGCCGTGAGCGAGACGGTCCTCGGGGTGCTGTCCGCCAGCCGCCGGGCCGTGAGCGCCGCCGCCTCCGCTTCCGGCCGGGCGCCCGCGTCGAGCGCGAACCGCACCAGGGCCGGCGCCGACCAGGAGACCTGGGTCAGCAGCAGGGGACGCTCCTCGAACTGCTCGTAGACGCCCGACAGGGCCGTCATCGCCGCCTTCGGGTCCCCCGCGGCGTACGCCAGCTGGGCCTGCAGCCAGGCGATGTCCTCCGCCACGACCCCGTACCCGGAGTCGACCATCCGGCGTGCCTCCCTGAACGTCTCCCGGCCCCGCGCCAGTTCGTCCCGGTGGATCTCCACCTGGCCGAGGATGGCGAGCAGCGACGGAACGATGGCGAGGGCGCTGAGCTGCTCGGCCACCGCCTTGCCGGCCCGCGCCTCCGCCTGGGCGTCGTCGAGCTGGCCGGCCATCATCCGCAACTCGGCCCGGCCGTAGTGCCACAGGGGCAGCGACCAGGCGGAGCCCAGTGTGCGCGCGTCGCCCTCACCGAGTTCGAACACGGCGTCGGCCTCGCTGAAGCGGTCGGCGGCGACCAGGGCGCGCCCCAGCCACAGCCGGGGGTGCCGGTGGCGTGCGTCCCCGCCCTCGTCGTCGGCCAGTTGCACGGCGTCCGAGGCGAGTGACACGGCCTCGTCGATCCTTCCCCGGATCCGTGCGGCGGCGCTGCGGGCCGCGCCCGCGTACACCGCGGTCTCCGGTTCTCCGACCGCCATCGCCTCGACCGCCGCGGCCTCCGCTCCGCGCAGGTCGTCGCCGTTGAGCAGGGCGTGCGCCTGGACGGCGAGGAGCTGTCCCCGTACCGCGTCCGGGACTTCGGGGTGGGCCAGCGCGCGGCGGGTGCACTCGACCGCCATCGCGTCCTGGCCGGCGTGTTTCAGCGCGTCCGCCAGCCCGACGTAGACCGCCGCCTCCTGGACGCGGCTGATGGTGCGATGCAGCGCCACCCCGCCCAGGTCACGTGCCTCCGTGATGCGTCCCGACGAAGCCAGCAGGCTCACGGCCTTGGCGATGAGGGACGGCGCCTTGGGGTCGTCGGGCGGCAGGATCTCCAGCGCTTCCAGCATCATGTCCGCGGCCGTGCTGGGGGAGGTGGAGGCCACCTCGTCCGCCGCCTCGCACAGCACGGTGATGGTGTGGGGGTTGTCCCGGCAGGCCCCGCGGACCAGGTGCAGCGCGGTCTCGGCGCGCCGGTTTCCCGTGGCCTCCAGGACGGTGGCGGCCTCCTGGTGCAGGACCCTGCGTACCGATCCGGACAGCCCGTCGTACACCGCCTCCCGGAGGAGCCCGTGGCGGAAGTCCAGCGCCGTGCCGTCGTCCAGGAGGATGTGCGCCTCCACCGCCTCTTGGACCTGGGGCAGCAGGGCGACACCGCGCTCGCCGAGCAGGCCGGCCGCCTCGCTCACCAGGAACGGCCTGCCGAAGACGGAGCCGGCCTCCAGGAACCGGCGGGTCGGCACGGACAGGTGGCGCAGCTGGCAGTCGACGGCGGACAGGAAGTCCTCGGGCAGCGCGTCGCTCCCGTCGACCTCCACCGTCCCGTCGGTACGGTGCAACCGGCCGTCGGCATCGAGGGCGTTGAGCAGCTGGCCGAGCAGGAAGGGGTTCCCGCCGCTGCGCGCCGCGAGCGCGGCCAGCACGGATCCGGGGTCCCCGCCGACCGCGTGCGAACAGAACTGGGCGATGGCGTCGGAGTCGAGCGGACCGAGCGCGATGTGCTCCGCACCGTCCCGGCGGAGGTGGCCGAACACCTCGTACCCGAGCGCCTGGGCCGAGGGCGGGCGCCGGGCCAACAGCCACATCACCGAGTGGCTGCGCAGTCTGGGCACCAGGATCTGCAGCGTGAACGCCGTGAGCTCGTCCATCGACTGGGCGTCGTCCAGGGCGATGAGCAGCGGGCGGGTGCGCGCGTACTCCTCGATGAGGTCGCCGAGCCGGCTGACCAGCCAGAAGCGGCCGGCCTCCTGGCCGCCCAGGCCGCCGAGCGCCGCCATGTCAGCCGAGTCCACGACGGGCGGCACACTGTCGCGCAGCGCGGACAGGAGGACCGAGAGCGGCGCCACCCGGTCCAGCTCGGTGGCGCGGCCGAGCGCACTGGTCATCCCGAGCCGCTCCGCTTCCCGGGCGGCCTCCTGCAGCAGCCGGGTCTTGCCGATTCCGGGCGGCCCTTCCACCACGAGGCACTGGCCGGTTCCCGAGGCTGCGGCTCTCAGGCTTTCCCGTAGCAAGGCCAATTCGGTATCCCGGCCCAAGGCCGGACCTGCCCACTCCACAATTGCGTTCCGCATCGTCCCCCCGATCAGTTGGCGAAACCCCCGGTTCTCCCATCCGGGCTGGTCATCAGCACGTCACTTCCCATGTCACGGTAACCGCTGCCGACTGATCGCCGATTTCCTTCTCGCGGAAGCAAAGCCCGGAAATGGCCGAAACATTTCCCTGCCCGGTGGCGAATGTGTCAATGCGCGGAGTGCCGGCCGATTCCTCGTTCGGGGCAGAAGGGCTGGTGTCCGCCCCTCCGCCGTCCGCAACGACCTCGGCCTTCCGCACCCGGGGCCGTACGGCCCTCCGTTCGAATCTCCCGTGCCCTTCACGGACGGGATCACGTAAACGGGCGATGGCACGCCATGGCCCCTCGGCGAAAACTTGCCGTCGACGGGCCGGGGGCACGCCGAGCGAGCCGGAACCGCGGACCGCTCGGCTCCCGCCCCACACCCGACAGGGAGGGGATGCGTGTAATGTTCACCAATCTTTCGTTCGGCCGGCGGCTCCGATTGAGGCGCCTGTACGGAGACGGCGGCGACCGGCTGCTCGTCGTACCACTGGACCACCCCATCAGTGACGGGCCGATCGCCCTGCGAGAAGGCGGACTGGACGCCTTGGTCGGGCAGCTCACCGACAACGGCGCCGACGCCGTGGTCCTGCACAAGGGCGGGCTGCGCCACGTCAGTCCGGACCGGTTCTCCCGGACCTCGCTGATCGTCCACCTCAGCGCGAGCACCATGTACGCCCAGGACCCGGACTCCAAGTACCTGGTGAGCGGCGTCGACGAGGCACTGCGGCACGGCGCCGACGCGGTCAGCGTCCACGTGAACCTCGGTTCGGCCGAGGAGCAGCAGCAGATCACGGACCTCGGCCGCGTGTCGGACCTCTGCGACCAGTGGAACGTCCCGCTGCTCGCCATGATCTATCCGCGGGGCCCGAAGGTCACCAATCCACGGGACCCCGAACTCGTCGCCCACGCCATCACCGTGGCAGCCGAACTCGGCGCCGACATCGTCAAGACGCCGTACGTGGGCTCGCCCGACGAGATGGCGGACGTCGTCAGGTCCGCGGCCATCCCGGTCATCGTCGCCGGCGGCCCGCGCAAGACCACGGTGCCCGACGTACTGGCCTACGTGGACGAGGCGCTGCGCGGCGGCGTCAGCGGCTTCGCGATGGGCCGCAACATCTTCCAGGCCGCCGACCCCGGCGCGATGACGCGGCAGATCGCGCAGCGCCTGCACCGGCTCCGCGGCGAGGAACTCGGCCTCGGCGATCACCGCCCCACGCAGAACCCGCGCCCGGAGCAGCTGCCGACCCTCGTGGGCTGAGCCCCGCCGGCAGCGTTCCACCTCATCTCACTCATACCCATCAGGGAGTAAGCAATGAAGATCACCTGGCTTGATATCCGCGGTCTCGGCGAATCCAAGGAAGCGATCCTGCAGGAGGCGCTGCACTACCGCGTCGAAGGCATCGTCGCGGACGACGCCGCCGATCTGGCGGAGCTGCCGCCCACGATCACCAAGGTCCTCTTCCCGCAGGGCAAGGACCTGCCGGAAGACTTCGGCGACGCGACGGTGGTCGTCGTCGACCCCGCCCGTCACGGTGCGACCACGGCCGAACTGGCCATCAAGCACCCCGGAGTGGAGTTCGGCCGCTTCGTGGAGATCATCGACGCGCCGACCCTGGAGGACGCCTGCGAGTCGGCGCGCACCGAGGCGTGGAGCCTGCTGCTCTTCCGCGACCCCACCAAGATCCCGCTGGAGATCGTCATCGCCGCGGCCGCCCGTGCGACGGGCAGCATGGTCACCATCGCCCAGGACATCGAGGAAGCGGAGATCATCTTCGGCGTCCTGGAGCACGGCTCGGACGGCGTGATGATGCTGCCCGAGAAGGTCGGTGACGCGGCCAAGCTGAAGGCAGCGGCCCAGACCGACGTGCCGGACCTCAACCTGACCGAGCTGGAGGTCGTGGAGACCTCGCACATCGGCATGGGTGAGCGGGCGTGCGTGGACACCTGCTCGTACCTCCGCGAGGACGAGGGCATCCTGGTCGGCTCGCACTCCAAGGGCATGATCCTGTGCGTCAGCGAGACGCACCCGCTGCCCTACATGCCGACCCGCCCGTTCCGGGTGAACGCCGGCGCCATCCACTCGTACACCCTCTCCAAGGACGAGCGCACCAACTACCTCAGCGAGCTCAAGGCGGGCAGCAAGGTCACGGCCGTCGACATCAAGGGCCAGACCCGGCTCGTGACCGTCGGCCGGGTCAAGATCGAGTCCCGTCCGCTCATCTCCATCGACGCGGTCGCGCCGAACGGCCAGCGGGTCAACCTCATCCTGCAGGACGACTGGCACGTGCGGGTGCTCGGCCCCGGCGGCGTCGTGCTCAACAGCACCGAGCTCAAGCCCGGCGACAAGGTGCTCGGCTACCTGCCGACCGAGGACCGTCACGTCGGTTACCCGATCGACGAGTTCTGCCTCGAGAAGTGAGTCCTCACACGCAGGTGGCGGGGACCGAGCGGCGGGTACTGGATTTCCACGTCCGGCTCGCCCCGGTCCCCCGGGCCCCGGATCGCCTGCTCGCCACGATGGACGAATGCGGCATCGGCCGCGCGGTGGTCTGCGCGGGCGGCACCATGCCGCTCGCGCAGCTCTCCCGCTTCCTCGTCGAGGGCGGGCACATAGAGTCCGACGCGGACAACGACGCGGTCCTGCGGGCGTGCGAGGCGTCGGACGGCCGGCTGATCCCGTTCTTCTTCGCCAACCCGCACCGGGATCCGGAGCACTACCGCAAGGCGGCGCCGGACTTCCGCGGCATGGAGATCTCCCCGGCGGTGCACGGGGTGGCTCTGACCGACCCGCGCACCGCCGGCCTCGTCGAGGCCGCCCGGGACTTCGGGCACAGCGTCTACACCGTCTGTCTGGAACGTGACGGCAGCAGGGTCGCCGACCTCGTGTCGCTCGCCCTGCGGTACCCCGAGGTCACCTTCGTCCTCGGGCACGCGGGCATCGGGAACATCGACCTGTACGCCGTCGAGCTGATCGCCCCGCTGCCGAACGTGCTGCTGGAGACCTCCGGCGGCTACACCTGCGTCGCCCGCGCCGCGGTGGAACAACTCGGAGCGGACCGAGTCCTCTTCGGCTCCGAAGCTCCGCTGCAGCACCCCGAGGTGGAGCTGACCAAGCTGCGCCACCTCGGGCTCGGCGACGAAGACTGGCAGAAGATCGCGTGGCGCAACGCCTGCCGACTTCTCGGACAGGAGGAAACAGAGTGACGACGACGGACAAGCTGCCCCAGCTCGGCGACTGGTCCACCTACGCGGAACTGGCCGAGCTGCAACAGGCGATGCTGCCCGGGGTCCTCGCACGGGCCGCCAAGTCGCCCTTCCACCAAGCCCGGACGGGCGGCGACGCGATACCCGGCGACCCGGGCGACTTCGCCCGGGTCCCGCTCACCACCAAGTCCGATCTCCGCGACAACTACCCGTTCGGCATGCTGGCGGTGTCCAACAGCGAGCTGGCGACGTACCACGAGTCCAGCGGATCCACCGGCCAGCCGACCCCCTCCTACTACACCGAGGAGGACTGGGTCGATCTCTCCGAGCGCTTCGCCCGCAAGTGGGTCGGCATCGACGCCTCGGACACGCTGCTCGTCCGCACCCCGTACGCCATGCTGCTCACCGGACACCTGGCGCACGCGGCGGGCCGGCTGAACGGCGCGACCGTGGTCCCCGGCGACAACCGCTCGCTGGCCATGCCGTACTCACGGGTGGTCAGGGCCCTGCACGACCTGCGAGTGTCGCTGACCTGGTCGATGCCCACGGAGTGCCTGCTGTGGGCCGCCGCGGCCAAGGCCGCGGGGCTCCGGCCCGACGAGGACTTCCCCGCGCTGCGCGCGCTGTTCGTCGGCGGCGAGCCGCTGAGCCCGGCCCGTCGGGCCAGGATCAGCAGGCTGTGGGGCGTGCCGGTGGTGGAGGAGTACGGCTCCACCGAGACCGGAAGCCTGGCCGGCGAGTGCACGGAGGGCCGCCTGCACCTGTGGGCCGACCGGGTCCTCTTCGAGGTCCGCGACCCGGACACCGGGGAGATCCGCAGGGAGGGCGCGGGGCAGCTCGTCGTCACCCCGCTCCACCGGGCGGCCATGCCGCTGCTGCGCTACAACCTGGAAGACTCGGTCGAGGTGTCGTACGACCCGTGTCCGTGCGGCTGGGTGCTCCCCACCATCACCGTCCTCGGACGGGCCGTCTACGGGCACCGGATCGGCGAAACCCTCGTCACCCAGCACGGGTTGGAAGACCTGGTGTACCGGCTGCCCTTCGAACACGGGGTGCTGTTCTGGCGCGCGCAGACCGCCTCCGACCACCTGCGGGTCGAGATCGAGGTGGCGGACGAGCACCGGGCCGCCGCGTGCGCCGAGCTGGCCGTCACGGTCCGGCAGGAACTGGGCGTGGAGTGCCGGGTCGAGGGAGTCGCCCCGGGAACCCTGGTGCCACAGGACGTGCTGACGGGCATGCCCGATGTCGTCAAGCCCAGGAGTCTGTTCGGCCCGGACGAGGACTGGAACAAGGCCATCCTCTACTACTGAGACCGCCCGTCGAGAGTTGTGACTATGATCCAGGATCGCATGCCCCCCCAGTGGAAGCGTGAGGGCAGCCGCATAGCGGTCGTGGGCGCCGGCATCGCCGGCCTCACCGTGGCACTGGCCCTCGGCCGCGCCGGCATCCGCTGCGAGGTCTTCGAGCAGACGAAGAACCTGCGCGAGGTGGGGGCGGGTCTGCAGCTTGCGCCCAACGCCACCCGCATCTTGCACCAGTTGGGTCTCGCCCAGCGGCTGAAATCGGTGGCGGTGCGCCCCTCCGCCGTGGAGATGCGCCGCTGGGACGACGGCCGGCTGATCGGCCGAACCGAGCTCGGAGACGCCTGCGAAGAGCTCTACGAGGCCCCGTACTACACGGTGCACCGGGCCGATCTGCACCAGCAACTGCTCAGCAGCATCGACAACATCCTGCACATCGGCCGTCGGTGCGTGGGCGTCGAGGAACGGCCGGAGGGGGTACAACTCCGCTTCGAGGACGGCTCCGTGTACGAGGCCGACGTGGTGATCGGCGCCGACGGCATCCACTCCTTGGTGCGCGACTCCCTCGCCATGGACGAGCCCACCTTCTCCGGCCAGTCGATCTACCGGGGGCTGGTTCCGGGCGATCGGCTGCCGTTCCTCCTGGAGGACCCGAAGGTCCGGCTCTGGTTCGGTCCGGAACAGCACGTCGTGTGCTACCCGGTGAGCTCCGGGCGGTGGATCAGCGTCGGGGCCACGGCTCCGGCCGGCGACTGGTCGGTCGAGGCGTGGACGGCCGAAGGCCGCGTAGAGGAGCTCCTCGAGACCTACCAGGGGTGGAACGAGGAAGTGCACAGCGTCCTCAAGTCCCTGGATTCCGTGAGCCGGTGGGCCCTGCACGACCGCCGGCCGCTCACGCACTGGTCCACCCCCCGGATCGCGGTCGTCGGGGACGCGGCGCACCCCATGCTGCCCTTCCAGGCACAGGGCGCCAACCAGGCGATCGAGGACGCGATCGTGCTCGCCGCCTGCCTGCGGGACGTGGCACCGGACGGCATCCCGGCGGCGCTGGCCCGTTACGAGCAGGCGCGCCGGCCGCGGACCGACGAGCTCCAGCGGCTGTCCCGGGCGAACTCCCGCACCTTCCACCTCTCCGACGGGGAAGGGCAGCGCGAACGCGACCTGGTCCTGGCCGGCACCCAGAACCTGCGCAAGCAGGACTGGCTGTACGGCTACGACGCGGAGTCGGCCCTCCTCGGGACGTAGCGCGTCGGACGACCGAGAGCGGCAACGCGACGACGCCGCGGCCCGTGGGCCGCGGCGTCGTTGCGTCGTTGCGTCGTTGCGTCATCGCGTCGTTGCGAGGAAGGCGTCACACAAGGATGCCGGCACCCGCGAGGTCGAACTCCGCGTGCAGCAGCCGCAGGGCCCGCACGTGGTCGCGACTCGGCACGACCACGGAGACGCGCAGCTGGGAGCTGGACATCCAGCTGGTGACGATCCCCGCACCGTCGAGGACCGTCATCAGACGGGCCAGGTACTCCGGGCGGTTCAGCAGGCCCATGCCGATCAGCGACACCTTGACGACGTCCGTGTCCACCCGGATGCCGCCGTCGAAGGGAGCAACGGCGTTCGCGAGCGGCTCTTCGATCCGGGAGACGTCACTGCGGCGCACGGTGAAGCCCATCCGGAACTCGTCCTCCTGCGGACCGGAACGGGCCACGAGATCGGTCGGCACCGCGTTCCCGGCGAGAATGCCGAGGATCTCCGAAGCCGGATCGCTCCGGCCCTTGCAGTGCACGAGGATCCGCGCGACGTCCGTGTCCGACGTGACGGCGGTGATCGCGCTCCCCGTCTCCAGCAGGCTCGTGCCGTTCCCGCTCACCACGGTTCCCTCCCTGTCGACCAATGAACTTCTGACGTGCAACTCGACCCCCTTGGCCGCTGCCAGCTCCGCGGACCGGGAGTGCAGCACCTTCGCCCCCGCGAAGGCCATCTCCACCATGACGTCCGCGGCCACGTGCGGGAGCTTGCGGGCCGACTCGACCAGCCTCGGGTCGGCCGTGTACACGCCGTCCACGTCCGTGTAGATCTCGCAGCTCCCGGCGCCCAGGGCCGCCGCGAGCGCGACGGCCGTGGTGTCGGACCCGCCACGGCCCAGGGTGACCACGTCACCCGTGTCGTTGAGTCCCTGGAAACCCCCGACGACGACCACTCGTTCCTCGTCGAGACACCGCGTGACCCTCCCGGTGTCGATGGAGTCGATCACACCGTCCCCGTGCCGTCCGACCGCCCGGATGCCGGCCTGCGCCCCGGTGAGCGAGACGGCCGGCACGCCCAACCGCTCCAGCGCCAGGGCGAGCAACGCCGCGGAGGCGTACTCGCCCGTGGCCAGCAGTTGGTCGACCTCCCGAGGCGCCCGCCGTGCCGCGTGCCGCCCCCCGATGTCTTCGACCAGGTCCAGCAGCTCGTCGGTGGTGTCCCCCCGGGCCGACACCACGACCACGGTGCGTTTGCCGGCCCGGCGGCTCGCCGCCACCCGCTCGGACACCCGGCGGAGCCTGTCCGTCTGGGAGAGAGAACTCCCCCCGTACTTCTGTACCAAGATGCCCAAGGCTGGTCCCATCCCCGATCGGATCCGGCCGAGCGGTCAACCCACGTGCTCCGGCCCGTGGGGAGCCTGCCTTGTCCCCGGAGCGCGGGGCATCACCCGATCGCGGGATGCCAACGGGTGAGCACACCGGCGGATGCGATCACGTGACCGCGCGGCACCATCCGACGGGGCGTCACGCCGCCCCGCCCCGGACATGGCAAAACCCCCAGGTCACGGCGAGTGAGTCCTGGGGGTTCCACAGAGCCGCCTTCGGGATTCGAACCCGAGACCCACGCATTGCCCCGAACAGCAGAAGGCCGGTGGCCGCACGCCATAAGGCGGACCCCTCTCCGATGGTGGAGCTAGGCAGACACGGCCACCGGTAAGACCCCGAGCTTGTCAGCACCCGAAGTACCCGCAGCTTGGCAACCTTCCCCGTGCACGTCAAAGGAGATTCCGGCACGGCCATCACCGTCGCGCTCGTCTCGCTCGTCGCGCCCTTCGGACTCGTCCTGTACTTCCTCCTGCGCTCCCACCGCCTCAGCGCCGGAGGAGCGTTCGTCGCCGCCGGGTTCGGGTTCTCCCTCGCCTCGACCGGCGCCGCGGGCCCCATCAACGAGATGGCCAACGCCATCGTCCCCGCCATCCCCAACCTCCAGGGAGACAGCACATGCCCCGGCTCCGTATCTGCCGGACCACCTGGCCCCGATCCGGTGTCTGAGACCAGAACTGAGACCGACAACACCCGGGCCGCCCGCGCACGGCGGCGGCGCCAGATCCGGTAAAAAGCAAAACCCCCAGGTCACGGCGAGTGAGTCCTGGGGGTTCTACAGAGCCGCCTTCGGGATTCGAACCCGAGACCTACGCATTACGAGTGCGTTGCTCTGGCCAGCTGAGCTAAGGCGGCACCGCTGGGAAGACAAGAATTTCCCTGGTGGGAGGCTCTCATCAGCAGCGGCGCCAAGTCTACAGGGTTAAACGGGGTGCCCCGAACACGGTGCCGGGACGGCTCCGCAGGCGGGGGTCAGCACCTCTTTCCGTCCTTCGGAGCCGTGCCCTCCAGGAGGTAGCGGTTGATCGCCGAGTCGATGCAGTCGCTGCCCCGGCCGTACGCCGTGTGGCCGTCGCCGTCGTAGGTCAGCAGGACGCCCGAGTCGAGCTGGCCGGCCAGCGCCTCGGCCCACTTGTACGGGGTCGCGGGGTCGCGGGTGGTGCCGACCACCACCACCGGCGGGGCGCCCTTCGCGTGCAGGGCCCGGGCCGTGCCCGTGGCCTTCGCCGGCCAGTACGTGCAGTTCAGCGAGGCCCAGGCCAGGCCCGCGCCGAAGACCGGAGAGGCCTTCTCGAAGGAGGGCAGCGCCTTCTCGACCGCTTCGGGCCCGGCGGCGAAGGCCGGGGGCTGGTCGAGGCAGTTGACGGCGGCGTTCGCCGACATGAGGTTGGCGTACTTGCCGTCCTGCTCGCGCTCGTAGTAGCTGTCGGCGAGGGCCAGCAGCCCGTTGCCGTCGTCGCCGTCGATCGCGGCCCCGAGCGCCTCGCGCAGCTGCGGCCAGGCGTTCTCGTCGTACAGGGCGGCGATCACCCCGGTCGTCGCCAGCGACTCGCCGAGCGTGGCGCGCGCCCGGTCGCTCGTGGGGACCGGCTGGGCGTCGACCTTGCGGAAGAACTCCTTCAGGCGTTCCGCGATCTGCTCCGGGCTGCCCTTGCCGAGCGGACAGTCGGTCTGCTTCGCGCAGTCCGCGGCGAAGGCGCGGAAGGCGGTCTCGAAGCCCTCCGTCTGGTCCCGGTTCAGTTCGAGCGCGGGCCGGGAGGGGTCCATCGCCCCGTCCAGGACCAGCCGGCCGGTCCGGCCCGGGAAGAGGTCGGCGTACGTCGCCCCGAGGAAGGTGCCGTACGAGGCTCCGACGTAGTTCAGCTTCTCGTCGCCCAGCGCCGCACGCAGGACGTCCATGTCCCGGGCGGCGTCGACCGTCGACACGTGCGGCAGGATCCGCTGCGAGTGCGTCTGGCAGGCAGCCGCGAACTCCTTGAAGGCGGCCACCAGCAGGGCCCGCTCCGCCGGCGTGTCCGGCGTCTGGTCCACCTGGGTGTACTTGTCCATGGCCGGGCCGTTCAGGCATTCCACGGGGCTGCTGCGGTCCACGCCGCGCGGGTCGAAGGAGACCATGTCGTACGCGGCGCGGACCGGGGCCGGGTAGCCGATGCCCGCGTACGCCTGGAGGTAGCCGATGCCGGAGCCGCCCGGGCCGCCCGGGTTCACCACCAGCGAGCCGAGCCGCTTGGAGGGGTCGGTGGCCTTGCGGCGGGCCACCGCGATGTCGATGTCCCCGGCGGCCCCGGCTTCAGGATTCTCGTAGTCCAGCGGGACCTTCAGGGTGCTGCAGTCGAAGCCGGGCACACCGCACTCGCGCCAGCTCAGCTTCTGGTCGTAGTACGGGCGCAGCGCGGCCGGGACGGCGGTCGGCGCGGCCGACGGTGCCTCGGAGGCCTCGCCGGACGAAGCGGCGGCGCGGGGTGTTCCCGAACCGCCCGAGGTGCACCCGGAGAGCAGTAGCCCCGCGGCGGCGATCACGGTCCCGGTGGTGCGCAGCAGGCGACTGGTGTCCATTCCCGGAGCCTACGGCCTGCGGGGACGCCCGGGGCGGTGCTACCCGCGGCGGGCGGCGGGCGGCCGCCCGGGCGCGGGGCGCCGCCCCGCACGGACCGGTGGCGTCTGCGGCCCGCCACGCGGACCCCTCGAACGGGTGAGGCGGTCAACCGGAGTCGCGGGCCGGGGAGAGCCGCGCGCGTCAGCCCGCGCGCAGCGACATCGTCATCGCCTCGACCGCGAGCAGCGGGGCGACGTTGCGGTCCAGCGCCCGCCGGCACGCGATGATCGCCTCGATGCGCCGCAGCGTGCGCTCGGGGCCCGACTCCCGGGCGATCCGGTCCAGGTCCTGTCGTATTTCCTCGTTCGCGATGGCCAGCGAGGAGCCGAGCTGGAGGGCCAGCACGTCCCGGTAGAAGCCGGTGAGGTCGGTCAGCGCCAGGTCGAGGCTGTCGCGCTGCGTGCGCGTGCGCCGGCGCTTCTGCCGGTCCTCCAGCTCCTTCATCACGCCCGCCGTACCGCGCGGCATCCGCCCGCCCGTCCCCGCTCCGGCGCCGAGCGCGGCCCGCAGCTCCTCGGTCTCCTTGGTGTCGACCTCTTCCGCGACCTGCTTGGCGTCCTCGGCGGCGGCGTCCACCAGCTCCTGCGCCGCCTTCAGGCAGTCGCCCACGTCGCTCACGCGCATCGGCAGCTTCAGTACGGTGGCGCGCCGCGAGCGGGCCGCCCCGTCGGTGGCGAGCCGGCGAGCCCGGCCGATGTGCCCCTGGGTCGCGCGGGCCGCGGCCTGCGCCACCTCCGGCTCGATGCCGTCGCGCCGCACGAGAACCTCCGCGACGGCGGACACCGGTGGGGTGCGCAGCGAAAGGTGCCGGCAGCGGGAGCGGATGGTGGGCAGCACGTCCTCCAGCGAGGGGGCGCACAGCAGCCACACGGTCCGCGGAGCGGGCTCCTCCACGGCCTTGAGCAGCACGTTGCCGGCGCCCTCCGTCAGCCGGTCGGCGTCCTCCAGGACGATGACCTGCCAGCGTCCGACGGCCGGGGAGAGCTGCGCCCGGCGCACCAGCGCCCGGGTGTCCTTCACGCCGATGGACAGCTGATCGGTACGGACGATCTCCACGTCGGCGTGCGTGCCGATCACGGTGGTGTGGCAGCCGTCGCAGAATCCGCAGCCCGGCTCGCCGCCGAGGGCGCGGTCCGGGCTGGTGCACTGGAGCGCCGCAGCGAAGGCGCGGGCGGCGGTGGACCGCCCGGAGCCGGGCGGTCCGGTGAACAGCCAGGCGTGCGTCATCTTGGAGGCGGCCGGCGGCGGGGTCCCCGCCTCGATGGCGGTGACCAGGCCGTCGGCGTCGACCGCGGCGGCGGCCAGCTGCGTCTGGACCCGCTCCTGTCCCACCAGGTCGTCCCATACGGGCATCCCGCCCACCACCTTTCGCCTCGCTCGCGTACCGTCCGTGCCGTCTGCTCACCCAGTGTGGCGGCTCCCACTGACAATCCCCGCCGTCGCCGCCGTCACCGCGTCAGCACCGTCAGCGGCGGCGCGGCCCCCGGCCCTGCTCGTCCTCGTCGTCCCGGCGCCGTCCCAGCAGTTCGTCCGCCAGGGTCGGCAGATCGTCCAGCGGAGTCTCCTCCGCCCAGTCCGAGCGGGGCCGTCGCGGCCTGCCGTCCTCGGCGGGGAGCGGCAGTTCCCGGGTCGCGTCGTTGCCGGAGTCGCGGAAGATGCCCGGCGGGACCCGGTCGGCCGGGTTCTCCTCGGGGCGCTGTGCCGTGGGCCGCGACGCGGAGTACGAACCCCTGGGCGCCGCCGGCCGCGTCGCCGCGGCCTCGTCCGCACCCGTGGGGCGTACGGGCGGCAGGACCGCCGTCTCGTCCGCGGGACCCGTCGCCCGGACGGGCGGCAGCACAGCCGTCTCGTCCGCCGGACCCGCCGCCGGATCGGCCTTCGGGACCGGGACCGTCTGGGTGACGTCGTCCGGCTGCACGACCCGCCTGACGACCGGAGTCTCGATCGTCACGGCCTCGTCGTGGCGCGGGTCCTTGCGCAGATCGGCCTTGGGCGCGGAAGCGCCGGAAGCCGCCGGGGCAGCCGCGGGAGCCGCAGGGGCCGCCGGGGCAGCCGCAGCGGCCGCCGGAGCCGCAGCCGCGGCCGAGGCAGCAGCCGCCGCAGCCGCAGCGGACTTCGCCGCCGCCTCCGCCGCCGAGGCCTCGGCCAGCCGCCGCGCCTCCTCGGCCTTCAGCAGGGCCTCCTCGGCCCGCCGCTGCTTCTCCAGCCGCCGCTCCTCGGCCTCGGCGTGCAGCCGGGCCTCTTCCTCCGCCTGCTTGCGCAGCCGCTCGGCCTCCACCGCGCGGGCCTTCTCCTCGGCCTCCAGCCGCAGTCGCTCGGCCTCGGCCCGCGCGCGGGCCTCCTCCTCGGCGCGCAGCCGCTCCTCGCGCTCCTTGCGGGCGGCCTCGGCCTCGGCCGCGATCCGGGCCTCTTCCGCCTCGCGGGCCTTGCGTGCCTCTTCCTCGGCCAGCAGCCGGGCTTCCTCGGCCTTGCGCGCCGCCTCTTCCTCGGCCTTGCGCTTGGCCTCCTCGATGGCGAGCCGGCGGGCCTCCGCCTGGGCGGCCACCTCGGCCTCCGACAGCGGGAGCATCCGGTCCAGGCGGTGGCGCACGACGGTGCTGACCGACTCCGGGTCCTGGCCCGCGTCGACCACCAGGTAGCGCCCGGGGTCGGCCGCGGCCAGGGTCAGGAATCCGGCCCGCACCCGCTGGTGGAACTCCGCCGGCTCCGATTCCAGCCGGTCCGGCGCCTCCGTGAACCGCTCGCGGGCCGTCTCCGGCGACACGTCGAGCAGCACGGTCAGATTCGGTACGAGGCCACTCGTGGCCCAGCGCGAGATGCGGGCGATCTCGGTCGGGGACAGGTCCCGGCCGGCGCCCTGGTAGGCCACCGAGGAGTCGATGTAGCGGTCGGTGATGACCACCGCGCCGCGCTCCAGGGCGGGGCGTACGACGGTGTCCACGTGCTCGGCGCGGTCGGCCGCGTACAGCAGGGCCTCGGCGCGGTTCGACAGGCCCGCGGAGGACACGTCGAGCAGGATCGATCGCAGCCGCTTGCCGACCGGGGTGGCCCCGGGCTCGCGCGTGACGACGACCTCGTGACCCTTGGCCCGTATCCAGTCGGCCATCGCCTCCACCTGGGTGGACTTGCCGGCGCCGTCGCCGCCTTCCAGGGCGATGAAGAACCCTGCGTCGGACGCGGCCTGGACCGGCTCCCCGCCGCGCAGCGCCTCGCGCAGGTCGCGGCGCAGCGGTACGCCGGCGCGGTCGTCGGCCTTGGCCAGGACGATGACGGCGACCGGCAGCAGCAGGGCGCCGACCAGCATCAGCGTGAAGGCCGCGCCGCCGTGCGCGAAGACGACCTCGCCGGCGGCCAGCCGGTGCGGTCCGATCAGGGCGGCCAGCAGCGGGGCGGCCACGGCGCCGACGGCCACGGAGACCCGGACGACGGCCTGCAGGTGCTCGGTGACCCGGGCCCTGCGGAACTCCTCGGTCTCCTGGTCGAGCAGCGTGTGCCCGGTGTTCGCGGCGACGCCCGCGGCGGTGCCGGCGAGCAGCGAGAGGAACACCACCGTCGAGGTGTCCGGCACCAGCCCGGTCAGCAGCAGCGCCAGCCCGGCCACGCCGACGGCCAGGGCCAGCAGGCGGCGCCGGGACAGGGCGGGGAGGACCTTGCCGGCCTGGGTGGCGCGGATGCCCAGAGCGGTGCCGCCGAGCAGGGCCAGTACGAACAGCGCGAACGCGGCCGCTCCGCCCCCCAGGTCGGTGGCGTGCAGGACGGCAACGGCGGCGGCGGAGGCGACGGCTCCCGCGACGGCTGCGCAGACGAGGACGAGCAGCGGGATGGCCCCCGTACGCCCCTTCTCCGGCCGGTCCCCCGCCTTGGGGGCGCGCAGGCCCTCCAGCGGGGAGCGCGGACGCGGGGTCTTCGTGCCGGGCAGCACCAGCGGGAGCAGCAGCGATACGGACGCCGCGAAGAGGCCGGAGGCCACGTACGAGCCCAGGGCCGCCTGGTTCTCGGCGAACCAGCCGATGCCGAGGCCGAGTGCATTGCCGATCAGGGTCGCGGCGAGCAGCGCGGCTGCGGCGACCGGCATGGCCGCGAAGGCGGTGCGCAGGTTCAGCCGGCGCAGTGCGTCGAGGTGGTCGGGCAGCGGCCGTACGGTCGCGCCCTCGGGCGGCGGCGTCGGCAGCAGGCCGGGCGCGGCGCTGTCCCTGGCCAGCCCCCACAGCCGCTCCGCGGCGCCGGAGACGAAGACGGTGGCGAGCAGGGCGATCAGCGCGTGCGGGCCGATCCAGTCGAGCCACAGCGGGGCCACGACGAAGAGGCCGAGCCGCAGCCCGTCGGCGCCGATCATCGTCCAGCGGCGGTCCAGCTTGCCGCCGGGGGCGGTGAGCTTGGCCAGGGGGCCGAGGAGGACCGCGCCGAAGAGGACGGTGGAGAGCACGCGGACACCGAAGACGGCGGCGACGGCGAGGGCCCAGCCGGTGTAACCACCGCCGAAGGGCTCCTGCTCCACGGCCGTCTGGAAGACCAGCAGCACCAGGACCAGCAGGGCGAGGGCATCGCCGATGCCGCTCACCAACTGCGCGCTCCACAGACGGCGCAGCCCGGGGGTGCGCAGCAGGGCGCGCACCGCCCGCTCGCGGGAGTCCGCGGCGAGGGCTTCGTCGTAGGTGGGGGCGGTGTCGGTGGTGGCGGTCACGACCGTTGGCTGCTCGGCTCGCGTCATCCGCCCAGCCTATCCGCTGTGCTTGGCGGGTGCGGAGCCCCTGTGGACAAGCTCCGGTGTGACCCCCGACCCACCTCCCGGGGCTTCGCCCGCGGGGTCCGTGCCGCCGCTGCGCGGGGCATGTCCCCCACCCGCCCTTCCACCGTTCCCCGGGCTCCGCCCGGACCCGGAAAGATCCTGGGGCTCCGCCCCGGACCCCGGTCCTCAACCGCCGGACGGCTGAAACAGCGAGGGCCCGTGCGCATTGCACGGGCCCTGCCGGTGACTACTCGTCCGCGACTACGACTACTCGTCCGCCGCAGCGGCCGCCGTCTTCTTCGCGGCCGTCTTCTTGACGGTGGCGGTGGTCTTCTTCGCCGCCGTCGCCTTCTTCGCCGTCGTCGTCTTCTTGGCGGCAGCCGTCTTCGTCGCCGTCGCCTTCTTCGCCGGGGCCTTCTTCGCGGGCGCCTTCTTGGCCGTCTTCTTCACCGGGCCCTTGGCGCGCTTCTCCGCGAGCAGCTCGTACCCACGCTCCGGCGTGATCGTCTCGACGTCGTCGTCCCGCCGCAGCGTCGCGTTCGTCTCTCCGTCCGTCACGTACGGGCCGAACCGGCCGTCCTTGACGACCACGGGCTTCTCGCTGACCGGGTCGGTGCCCAGCTCCTTCAGCGGCGGCTTCGCGGCCGCGCGCCCCCGCTGCTTGGGCTGCGCGTAGATCGCGAGCGCCTGCTCCAGGGTGATGGCGAACAGCTGGTCCTCGGTCTCCAGCGACCGCGAGTCCGTGCCCTTCTTCAGGTACGGGCCGTAGCGGCCGTTCTGCGCGGTGATCTCCGCGCCCTCAGCGTCCACGCCCACGACCCGGGGAAGGGACATCAGACGCAGTGCGTCCTCGAGCGTGACCGTGTCCAGGCTCATCGACTGGAACAGCGAGGCCGTCCGCGGCTTCACCGCGTTCTTGCCGGTCTTCGGCGTGCCCTCGGGCAGGATCTCCGTCACGTACGGCCCGTAGCGACCGTCCTTCGCGACGATTTCGTTCCCGCTGATCGGGTCCTTGCCCAGCTCGAACTCGCCGCTCGGCTTCGCGAAGAGCTCCTCCGCGTACTCGACCGTCAGCTCGTCGGGGGCCAGCTCCTCGGGTACGTCCGCCCGCTGGTGGCCCTCGGCGTCCTTCTCGCCGCGCTCCACGTACGGCCCGTAGCGGCCGACGCGCAGCACGATGCCCTCGCCGACGGGGAAGGAGGAGATCTCCCGGGCGTCGATCGCGCCCAGGTCGGTCACCAGCTCCTTCAGGCCGCCGAGCGCGTCACCGTCGGCCGGTACGACCTCGGTCGCGTCCTCCGCGCCGAAGTAGAAGCGCTTGAGCCACGGCACGGACTGGGCCTCGCCCCGCGCGATGCGGTCGAGGTCGTCCTCCATCTTGGCGGTGAAGTCGTAGTCGACGAGCCGCCCGAAGTGCGTCTCCAGCAGGTTGACCACGGCGAACGACAGGAAGGACGGCACGAGCGCCGTGCCCTTCTTGAAGACGTACCCGCGGTCCAGGATCGTGCCGATGATCGACGCGTACGTCGACGGCCGGCCGATCTCCCGCTCTTCCAGCTCCTTGACCAGCGAGGCCTCGGTGTAGCGGGCCGGCGGCTTGGTCGAGTGGCCGTCGACCGTGATCTCCTCGGCCGACAGCGCGTCGCCCTCGGCGACCTGCGGGAGGCGCTTCTCACGGTCGTCGAGCTCGGCGTTCGGGTCGTCCGCGCCCTCGACGTAGGCCTTCATGAAGCCGTGGAAGGTGATCGTCTTGCCGGACGCCGAGAACTCGGCGTCGCGGCCGTCCGCCGACCGTCCGCCGATCTTCACGGTCACCGAGTTGCCGACCGCGTCCTTCATCTGGGAGGCGACGGTGCGCTTCCAGATGAGCTCGTACAGGCGGAACTGGTCGCCGGTCAGACCGGTCTCGGCCGGGGTGCGGAAACGATCACCCGAAGGACGGATCGCCTCGTGCGCCTCCTGCGCGTTCTTGACCTTGCCCGCGTAGACGCGGGGCTTCTCCGGCAGGTACTCGGCCCCGTAGAGCTGCGTGACCTGGGCACGGGCCGCCGACACCGCGGTGTCGGACAGCGTCGTGGAGTCGGTACGCATGTAGGTGATGAAGCCGTTCTCGTACAGCTTCTGCGCCACCTGCATCGTCGCCTTCGCACCGAAGCCGAGCTTGCGCGAGGCCTCCTGCTGGAGCGTCGTCGTACGGAACGGGGCGTACGGGGAGCGGCGGTACGGCTTGGACTCGACGGACCGGACGGCGAACGAGGTCTCGGTCAGCGCGGCGGCCAGCGCCCGTGCGTTCGCCTCGTCGAGGTGCAGCACCTCGCTCTTGAGCTGCCCGGTCGAGCCGAAGTCGCGGCCCTGCGCCACGCGCTTGCCGTCCACCGTGTTCAGGCGGGCGACCAGCGTGGAGGGGTCGGAGGCGTCACCGGCGCGGCCGGTGGCGAAGGTGCCGGTCAGGTCCCAGTACTCGGCCGAGCGGAAGGCGATGCGCTCGCGCTCCTTCTCGACCACCATGCGGGTCGCCACCGACTGGACGCGGCCCGCCGACAGCTTCGGCATGACCTTCTTCCACAGGACCGGCGAGACCTCGTAGCCGTAGAGGCGGTCGAGGATGCGGCGGGTCTCCTGGGCGTCGACCATGCGCTGGTTGAGCTCGCGCGGGTTGGCGACGGCGTCGCGGATCGCGTCCTTGGTGATCTCGTGGAAGACCATCCGGTGGACGGGGACCTTGGGCTTGAGGACTTCCTGCAGGTGCCACGCGATGGCTTCGCCCTCGCGGTCCTCATCGGTGGCGAGGAAGAGTTCGTCGGACTCGGCCAGCAGCTCCTTGAGCTTCCTGACCTGGGCCTTCTTATCGGCGTTGACGACGTAGATCGGCGCGAAGTCGTGCTCGACGTCCACACCGAGGCGACGGACCTCGCCCGTGTACTTGTCGGGAACCTCGGCCGCGCCGCTGGGGAGGTCGCGGATGTGCCCGACGCTCGCCTCGACGACGTATCCGGGGCCGAGGTAGCCCTTGATCGTCTTCGCCTTGGCAGGGGACTCGACGATGACGAGTCGGCGGCCGCCCTTTGCGGTCTCGCTAGTCGGGGACAACTTGGCTCTTCTCTCCGGTCGGCACTCGGTCGCAGTACGGCGACGCTGCGGAGTGTGACGGTACAACCCGCCCCCGTGTCAAACGGCAGAAGCCCGCAACGGCCACTCGAACGGTAACCCGACAAGTGCCATTTCTGCCGCCCGGATGCCACGGCAGGCCCTGCGCACTCACCGCGCAGAGTGGCCGAAGGGCCGTCTGGCCCCGCCCCGGCACCCCGCTTCACGTCGTTCTTTACGATCCTGCGCACATTCCGGACGAGCGGAGGAAACCCGGCGCGCCGCCGGCCGTGGGCGACATCCGGCCGATTCCGCGGCCCCGATCCCCCGGCCTCACCCCACCCGGACCGATGCACCCGCTCCCACCAGGGGCGATACCGCCCCGGCCCACCGGGGCCCACTGCCGCGGAGCCCGAATGCCGGGCAGCCCGGGGCGGTGCGGAGCCCCCGGGCCCCGTGAGCTTCGCCTCAGCGAGCCCCCGCGCCCGCACTCACAGCCGGCCGAGGCACCAGAGGCCGAGGGCCAGCGACACCCCGCCGGCGAGCAGTGCCACCGGTACGGCAACGACGGGGCGCACACCCTCGGCCACCGGCGCGCCTCGTAGGGCGCGCGCCCCCGTCCAAGCCGACAGAGCGGCCCCGAACAGCAGGAACACGGCTGCCGCGAAGATCGCCGGACCGTGTTCCATGCCGTTCCCCTCATCCCCCCGGGCCGCTCCCGGGATCCCCCCGGATCCCGCTGAGGAGAGGGTTTCAGCCGATGGGGGACGGCAGGCGAACCTGGGGTTACATCCCGGCTCCGGCTGCCCGAGGCCCGCCGCGGCTCCGGACCGCACCGGGCGCACGGCGGCGCACCGCGCCCGCCGTCCCTACTCCCCGGGGGCTTCCGCTCCGGCTTCCGCGCCCGCGTCCGCCCCGGTCAACGGCTCCAGGAACCCCTGCTCCACGAGCATCCGGATCGCCTCGGGCGTCCGGTCCCGCAGAACCACCGGGTCCTCCTCCACCAACTGGGCGATGGCGTCCAGAATCCGCCCCGCGCTCAGTGATCCGTCACACACCCCGGCGAAGCCGGCGCCGACCGTGTCGACCTTGGTGGCGCGCCGCATGCCCCGGTTCTGCCGGAGCACGACGTGCTCCGGATCCTCCGCGCCGGGCGCTCCGACCTGCTCCTGGACGACCTCCGCGGTCAGCCGGAAGTAGCCCGCGAGCAGGGCCGCGTCATCGTGGTCGCGCAGGTAGTCCTGGCGCGCGAAGTGCTCCAGGACGGCGTCCCCGAGCGGCTGCTCCACCGAGTGCGGCCACTCCTCGACCACGACCGACGGCTCGGCCGCGTCGCTGCGCCGCAGCGTGATCCAGCCGAACCCGACCGCCTTGGTCTTGCGGGCTTCGAACTCGTCCAGCCAGTCCTCGTACCGCTGTTCGTACTCGGCGGGGTCGGTCCGGTGGTCGCCGGCGTCGCGCAGCCACAGCTCCGCGTACTGCGTCACGTCCTGCACGTCGCGCTGCACGATCCAGGCATCGCAGCCGCGCGGCACCCAGGCCCGTACCCGGTCGTGCCAGTCCTCGCCGTCCACGTGCTGCCAGTTGCCCAGGAACTGCGCGAATCCGCCCGGGTTGAGCCGGGCTCCGGCCTCCTGGACCAGGGTCCGGCACAGGTCGTCGCCGCCCATCCCGCCGTCCCGGTACGTCAGCCGGGCTCCGGGGGAGATCACGAAGGGCGGGTTCGACACGATCAGGTCGTACGTGGCCGCGCCGACCGGCTCGAACAGCGACCCGGCGAGCAGTTCCGCCTCGGGGGCCCCCGACAGCGCCAGCGTCAACCGGGTGAATTCCAGGGCCCGCGGGTTGACATCGGTCGCCGTGACCCGGGTCGCGTGCTGGGCGGCGTGCAGCGCCTGGATCCCGGATCCGGTGCCGACGTCGAGGGCCGAGCCGACCGGCGTGCGGACGGTGATCCCCGCCAGCGTCGTGGAGGCGCCGCCGACACCGAGGACCACGCCCTCCTCGCGGCTGCCGATGCCGCCGGCCCCGCCGACGGCGCAGCCGAGGTCGGAGACGATGAACCAGTCCTCGCCGTCCGGGCCGCCGTACGGGCGCACGTCCACGGTGGCGTGCACCTCATCGCCCTCGCGCCGCAGCCAGCCGTCGGCCAGCGCCGCGTCCACGGGCAGGGCGCCCGCGGCATGTACGTACGGCACCGGCTGCCGCAGCAGGAACAGCCGGGTCAGGCTGGCGAGCGGCCCGTCGCCGTGGCTCCGCGTGGCGCGCAGGGCGGGGACCGTCTCGCTGCGGGCCAGCGCGGCGTACGCCGGGGCGCCGAGCAGATCGAGCAGCCCGTCGGCGGTGAAGCCCGCGGCGAGCAACGCGGCGCGCAGCTCGGCCGCGCGGGCCGACGAGGGGAGGCGGGCGGGCAGACCGGGGGGAAGGCTGGTGGTACTCACCCGCCCATTGTGGCCGCTGCCGCCGCCATTGCCCGCGCCACACGGCCTTCGGCGTGGGCGCCCGTCGCTCCCGCGAGCTCCCGGCCGGCGGCCGCACCCCGGGACGGGCCCCGGCCGGGCGCAGCTCCGTACGGCCGGGCCTGTCCCCGGACATGCCCCGGGGCGGCCGGGGTCCCGAAGGATCCCGGCCGCCCCGGTGGGTGCGGCGCCGCCGGCAGGGCGGCGGGCCGCGCTAGGACTGCGCCGGCGACGGAGTCGTCACCTGGCAGCCCTTCTGACTGTTCATCGCCTTGTCCAGCCCGCCCGCCTTGAGCTGGTCAAGGGCTTCCTTGCCGCCCTTGGTCGCTTCCTCCAGGCCGCCGGCAACCTCCTTGAGGCCCTCGGCGAACTTGCCCTGGTCCTTGGCGTCGAGCGCGTCCATCTTCGTCTTCAGGGCGGTGTAGCCCGCCGACGTCGATTCGAAGCCCATGACCGCGGCGGCCTGGGTCTTCTCCCCGTCCTTGACGGGCGGAACTCCCGCGTTCGTGAGGGCCGTCCCCATCGCCTTGTACGACTCGGACATGGTCCCGAAGGCCGCCGAGTCGGTCGTCTGGACCTCCTCGGGCTTACTGCTCTCGGTCGCCACCCGCTTGATGTCGGCGTTCGCCTGCTCGATCTTCGTGAGCTCTGGCTGCCAGCTGTCGCAGACCTTCTTGGCCCAGGCGTCGGTCTTCTTGTCGCCGTCGTCCCCGCCGCAGCCGGACAGGACGAGCATCAGCACCGCAGCGCCCGATACCGCGGCCGCAAGCTTCTTGTTCACCGGATTGGTCCCTTCGAAGGCTCTCGGCCCGGAAGATACACGCCCACCATCCGGGAAACGCAATGGCGGACGGACGGCGCGTCAGTCCGCGCCCCCCGTCCGCCATTCGGGCGTACGGTCGAGTCGAGCCGGGCCGGTTCAGGCCCGCGACGGCCGTCTCAGGAAGAGACCACCGCTGCCGGGTCGGCCTGCTGGCCCACCCGCTCCGCGGTCGCGCCCTCGCCCTCCCCGTCGTCGCCCACGGCGATGCCGCGGCGCTTGGAGATGTACACCGCGCCGACGATGACGCCGATCGCGAGGACCGCGACGATCGCCCGCACGGTCGGGCTGGCGTCGTCGCCGTAGCTGAACTGCACGATCGCGGGGGCGATCAGCAGCGCCACCAGGTTCATGACCTTGAGCAGCGGGTTGATGGCGGGACCGGCGGTGTCCTTGAAGGGGTCGCCGACGGTGTCGCCGATGACGACGGCCTCGTGGGCCGCGCTGCCCTTGCCGCCGTGGTGTCCGTCCTCGACGAGCTTCTTCGCGTTGTCCCACGCGCCACCGGAGTTGGCGAGGAAGACCGCCATCAGGGTGCCGGTGCCGATCGCGCCGGCGAGGAAGGAGCCGAGGGCTCCGACGCCGAGCGTGAACCCGACGGCGATCGGGGTGAGGACGGCGAGCAGCCCGGGCGTGGCGAGTTCGCGCAGCGCGTCCTTGGTGCAGATGTCCACGACGCGCCCGTACTCGGGCTTCTCGGTGTAGTCCATGATCCCGGGGTGCTCCCGGAACTGGCGGCGCACCTCGTAGACCACCGCGCCCGCCGAGCGGGACACGGCGTTGATGGCGAGGCCGGAGAACAGGAACACGACGGCCGCGCCCAGGATCAGCCCGACCAGGTTGTTGGGCTGCGCGATGTCCAGGCTGAGGTTCATCTCCCCGGCGGTCTTGGCTCCGACCTCCCTGACGGCGTTCGCGATGGCGTCGTTGTACGAGCCGAAGAGCGCGGCCGCGGCGAGCACGGCCGTGGCGATGGCGATGCCCTTGGTGATGGCCTTGGTGGTGTTGCCCACCGCGTCCAGGTCGGTGAGCACCTGCGCGCCGGCGCCCTCGACGTCCCCGGACATCTCCGCGATGCCCTGGGCGTTGTCGGAGACCGGACCGAAGGTGTCCATGGCGACGATGACGCCGACGGTGGTGAGCAGGCCGGTGCCGGCCAGCGCCACGGCGAAGAGCGCCAGCATGATCGAGGTGCCGCCGAGCAGGAACGCCCCGTACACGCCGAGACCGATGAGCAGCGCCGTGTAGACGGCGGACTCCAGACCGACCGAGATGCCGGCGAGCACGACCGTGGCGGCGCCCGTCAGGGAGGACTTGCCGATGTCCCGGACGGGACGGCGGTTGGTCTCGGTGAAGTAGCCGGTCAGCTGCTGGATCAGCGCCGCGAGCACGATGCCGATGGCGACGGCGACCAGCGCCAGGATCCGCGGGTCACCGGAGTGCCCGGAGATCGCGGCGTCTTCGACGCCGAGGAGCTCCTTGTAGGTGCCCGGCAGGTACGCGTAGACGGCGATCGCGACGAGGACCAGCGAGATGGCCGCGGAGATGAAGAAGCCGCGGTTGATGGCGGTCATTCCGCTGCGGTCGGTACGCCGCGGGGAGACCGCGAAGATGCCGATCATCGCGGTGACGACCCCGATGGCGGGGACGATCAGCGGGAAGGCCAGGCCCAGGTCGCCGAAGGCGGCCTTGCCGAGGATGAGGGCCGCCACCAGGGTGACGGCGTACGACTCGAAGAGGTCGGCGGCCATTCCCGCGCAGTCTCCGACGTTGTCGCCCACGTTGTCGGCGATGGTCGCGGCATTGCGCGGGTCGTCCTCCGGAATGCCCTGCTCGACCTTGCCGACCAGGTCGGCGCCGACGTCGGCGGCCTTGGTGAAGATGCCGCCTCCGACACGCATGAACATCGCGATGAGCGCTGCGCCGAGGCCGAAGCCCTCCAGGACCTTGGGCGCGTCGGCGGCGTAGACGAGCACGACGCAGGACGCGCCGAGCAGGCCGAGGCCGACGGTGAACATGCCCACCACGCCGCCGGTGCGGAACGCGATCCGCATGGCCTTGTGGGAGACCTCGGTCAGGTCCTTGGCGGGCTCGCCCTCGGCGGGGGTGGCCTCGCGTGCGGCGGCGGCGACGCGGACGTTGGCACGGACCGCGAGGCGCATGCCGATGTAGCCGGTGGCGGCCGAGAAGATGGCGCCGACGAGGAAGAAGGCGGAACGTCCCGCCCGCTGCGACCAGTCGTCGGCGGGGAGCAGGAACAGCAGGAAGAACACGACGACGGCGAAGACGCCGAGCGTGCGGAGCTGCCGGCCGAGATAGGCGTTGGCGCCTTCCTGGACGGCTGCGGCGATCTCCTTCATCTTGTCGGTTCCCTCGTCGGCGGCGAGGACCTGGCGGACCAGGATCTGCGCGACGACGAGCGCGGCGATGGCCACGACCGCAATGATGATCACGATGAGCCGATTGTCATCGGTGAGTACTGCGGATGCCAGGTCAGTGGTGCGACCGGGCGCGATAGGGGTGAAGAGCCCCGTCATTCGTCCTCCTTGACGTGATGAGCTCAAGATGTGGACGGATTGTAGGGAGCGCGACCCGATCAAAACAGTACGCAGGAAACGGAATTGGCCCGCACTTGCTCCTCACCAATAGATCTGGTCACTCCAATACCCTCGAAAGCGGTAACGGGGCAAAAGCATTGACGCTTGATCAGCGATCCGGAAATCCGCCGGAGAACGATCACAGAATGGATCTACGGGCACGGAAAAAGCCCTGCTCGGCAGGGCTTGAATAAGATCAGAAGATACGTCGGCACGCGCGGCGGAACATCATCGGTGCCCACATCCGCGGCGCTTCCAACGCCTTACCGGCACCCGCCCGGTCCCCCGTCGCCAGACGACCGGACGCCGAGAACCGCCCGCGGCCAAGCCCGACCTTCACCCGAAACAGGCGGGGAAGCACCAAACCCACGAGACGGGACGAGAACCCGCCGAGCCCCACGAGAACCCGCCGGGCACACGAGAACCCGCGAGGCCGCACCCGCCCCCCACGAGGCGGCACGAGACGCGCCGGGCGGGCACGAGGGGCCCGCCGGGGCGCGAGGCCCCCCGGGCAGCACGAAAACCCGCCGGGCGGCACAGGGCCACCCGGCGGGCACGAAGCGAGTACGACGCGAGTACGAAGCGGTTGGCAGCGAGCCGTGACCGGCTGCGGCGCTGGGGCAGCGCCCCGTGACCGGCGGCGGTCGAGCCGCAGCCGGGCAACCGCCGGCTACGGCAGCTCGGAGGTCCCCGAGACGGGCCAGCTCATCCGGATGGTCCCGCCGGCTTCCCCGCTGATGACGTCGACGTCGTCGACCAGGCCGCTGATCACGGCAAGGCCCATCTCGTCCTCGCCCTCGATGTCGGGGTCCAGAACGGCATCGATTCCGGGCACGGCGGCGGACGGACCGCCGGCCGGTCCGGGTACTTCGTCGCTGACCGCGATGGAGAACACCTTCTCCTCCTCGGTCAGCACCACCCGGACGGGCGCGGTGAGCCCGTTGCTGCGATGCAGTCCGACGGCACGCGAACAGGCCTCGCCCACGGCGAGGCGGACCTCGTCGAGGACGGCTTCCTCCACACCGGCCCGCCGCGCCACGGCGGCCGCGACCAGGCGGGCCGTCCGGACGTGTTCGGGCTGGGCGCTGAAGCGCAGTTCAACGGTGGCCATGCGCGTCCCCCTCGGACTACGGGCGTGCCTTACAGGGGCCCGGACCGCTTGTGGCCCGGTACCCCCCGCTCCATCTTCGGCCGTTTCGCCGCCGAGCGCCGTCAGTCGGTGGCGTTGACGGCGTCTTCCACCGAGTTGTGGATCGGAAACACCTTGGTCAGACCGGTGATTCGGAAGATCTTCAGGATGCGCTCCTGGTTGCACACCAGACGCAGCGAGCCCTCGTGCGCACGGACGCGCTTGAGGCCTCCCACGAGCACACCAAGTCCGGTGGAGTCGAGGAAGTCCACTCGCTCCATGTCGACAACCAGGTGGTAGCTGCCGTCGTTCACCAACTCGACCAACTGCTCGCGCAGCTTGGGCGCGGTATACACATCAATCTCGCCACCGACCTCCACGACCGTACGGTCGCCGACAGTGCGAGTCGACAGGGACAGGTCCACGGATCCTCCAGCACCTTGCTATCGAGCGGCGCCCCCCAGGGGCCTCCCCACCCGAAGGTAGAAGAGGGATTGGCTGCCGCGATGGCATTCAATCACTTACCGGCAGGCGCGCACGACGCCTTCGGACCATTGTCCCGCACGCCGGTGACACACTCGGTTCCAATGGCCAACACTCACCGTCCCGGTCCGCCCACGGCACCCGAGGACGTCAGACCCACCCCCGGCACGGTCCTGGACCGGCTGTCACGGGGGCCTTCCCGGGCTGCGCGCATCACCCATACGGAGCACTTGCCCGCTCGGGAGGGTCGTCATGCGGTCTGGCCCGATCGCATCCGAACTGATGTCGTAGCCGCGATTGAGGCCGCCGGGATCGACCATCCGTGGGAACACCAGGCCGCGGCCGCCGAGCACGCCCTCGACGGGGAGTCCGTGATCGTCGCCACGGGCACCGCCTCGGGCAAGTCGCTGGCCTACCTCGCGCCCGTGCTCTCGGCCCTCGCCGACGGGGCCGAGGCGCCCAACGGCCGGGGCGCGACCGCCCTGTACCTGGCCCCGACCAAGGCTCTGGCCGCCGACCAGCGCCGCGCCGTACGGGAACTGGCCGGCCCCCTCGGCAACGCCGTACGGCCCGCCGTGTACGACGGGGACACCCCGGTCGAGGAACGCGAGTGGGTGCGCCAGTACGCCAACTACGTCCTGACCAACCCCGACATGCTGCACCGCGGGATCCTCCCGGCCCACCCGCGCTGGTCCTCCTTCCTGCGGG
This sequence comes from Streptomyces sp. NBC_00086, assembly GCF_026343255.1. Lineage (NCBI taxonomy): Bacteria > Bacillati > Actinomycetota > Actinomycetes > Kitasatosporales > Streptomycetaceae > Streptomyces > Streptomyces sp. NBC_00086. Next base: position 3,668,953 of record NZ_JAPELZ010000001.1, read on the forward strand.
CCCTGCGCTACGTCGTCATCGACGAGTGCCACACCTACCGGGGCGTCTTCGGCTCCCACGTCGCCCAGGTAGTGCGGCGGCTGCGCCGGCTGTGCGCCCGCTACGGCTCCGATCCCGTGTTCCTGCTGGCCTCCGCCACCGCGAGCGACCCGGCGGCCTCCGCGTCCCGCCTGACCGGCCTGCCGGTGGTGGCGGTCTCCGACGACGCCTCCCCGCGCGGCGAGGTCGTCTTCGCCCTGTGGGAGCCGCCCCTGACCGACCTCAAGGGCGAGCGGGGCGCACCCGTACGGCGTACGGCCACCGCCGAGACCGCCGACCTCCTCACCGACCTGGTCGTCCAGGGCGTCCGTACGGTCGCCTTCGTCCGCTCCCGGCGCGGCGCCGAGCTGATCGCCGTGATCGCCCAGGAGAAGCTCGCCGCCGTGGACCGCTCGCTGCCCCGGCGGGTCGCGGCCTACCGCGGCGGCTACCTGCCCGAGGAGCGCCGGGCCCTGGAGCGGGCCCTGCACTCCGGGGACCTGCTCGGCCTGGCCGCGACGACCGCCCTGGAGCTGGGCGTGGACGTCTCCGGCCTCGACGCCGTCCTGATCACCGGCTACCCGGGCACCCGCGCCTCCCTGTGGCAGCAGGCCGGCCGGGCCGGGCGCTCGGGCCAGGGCGCCCTGGCCGTCCTGATCGCCCGCGACGACCCGCTGGACACCTACCTGGTCCACCACCCCGAGGCCCTCTTCCGCCAGCCGGTGGAGGCCACGGTCCTGGACCCCGACAACCCCTACGTCCTGGCCCCGCACCTGTGCGCGGCCGCGGCCGAGCTACCGCTCACGGAGCCCGACCTCGACCTCTTCGGCCCGGCGGCACGCGACCTCCTCCCCCAGCTCGAAGCGGCGAAACTGCTGCGCCGCCGGGCCACGGCCTGGCACTGGACCCGCCGGGAACGGGCCTCGGACCTCACGGACATCCGGGGCGGCGGCGGACGCCCGGTGCAGATCGTCGAGGCCGCCACGGGCCGCCTGCTGGGCACGGTCGACGAGGAGGCCTCCCACACCGCCGTCCACGACGGTGCGGTCCACCTCCACCAGGGCCGCACATACCTCGTGAAGCACCTGGACCTGGAGGATTCCGTCGCGCTGGTCGAGCAGGCCGATCCGCCGTTCTCCACCACGGCCCGCGATACGACCGCCATCTCCGTCCTGGAGACCGAGACGGAGATCGCCTGGGGCCGGGGCAAGCTCTGCTTCGGCTCCGTGGAGGTCACCAACCAGGTCGTCTCCTACCTGCGCCGCAAACTGATCACCGGTGAGGTGCTCGGCGAGGCCAAACTGGACCTGCCGCCCCGCACCCTGCGCACCCGGGCCGTGTGGTGGACGGTCACCGAGGACCAGCTCGACGAGGCCCGGATCAACCCGGAGATCCTCGGCGGCGCCCTGCACGCCGCCGAGCACGCCTCCATCGGCCTGCTCCCGCTCTTCGCCACCTGCGACCGCTGGGACATCGGCGGGGTCTCCGTCCCGCTGCATCCCGACACCCTCCTTCCGACGGTCTTCGTCTACGACGGCCACCCGGGCGGAGCCGGCTTCGCCGAGCGCGCCTTCCACACGGCCCGCGCCTGGCTGACGGCGACCCGCGACGCGATCGCCGCCTGCGAATGCGAGGCCGGCTGCCCGTCGTGCATCCAGTCCCCCAAGTGCGGCAACGGCAACGACCCCCTGCACAAGCGCGGCGCCGTCCGCCTCCTCACCCACCTCCTCTCGGAATCCCCACCCCCCACCCCACCGGCAACGACGCCCTGAGCCCCTCCGAACCCCCAGCCCGAACCCCCGGGCCGAACCTCCGGCCCGAACCCCCGAGCCGGACCCGCCGAGCCAGGGACACCGGCGGACGCCCAGGCTTCGCGGGACCGCCGGCGATTGGCTTGATTTCGCCCCTGATGCCGCCCAAACCAAGTCAGTCCGTCCAGACCACGTGCACCCCACCCGGCCCGCAGCACCCCGCCCAGACCCCGGCGCCCACCCGGACCGGGCAGTCAGCCCAGACCCTGGGGCAACCCGCCCGGCCCGCAGCATCCCCGCCCAGGCCCTGGCACTCCGCCCGGCCCGGCCCGGCCCGCAGCACACCCCGCCCGGACCCCGGCGGCCCACCCGGACCGGGCAGTCGGCCCAGACCCTGGCAGCCCACCCGGACCGGGCATCGGCCCAGGCCAGGCAGTCGGTCCGCGGAGCACGCACCCGTATCCCCGGACCACACCTGAGCCCCCTGGGCCCTCCAGGACGGCCCGCCCGGGCACCGGCGGCCCCCGCACCCCGCACGGTCCCGGACCCGGGTTACCGGGCCCGTGGAGGCCCCTCACCGGGGCTCCACGGGCAACGGCGGGCCCGCGCGGGAGCGCAGCTCGGGTCCGAAGTGGCCCGTCGGGGCGCGGGCGGTGACCTCCGCGACCTCGCCCGTCACCACGCACGCGGTGACCCGCGCGCCCTGCGCCACCGCCACCCGTACCGCCGTGGCGCAGGCGGCCTCCGGGCCGTGGGCCCAGCTCGCCGCCGCCGCGAGGGCGGCCAGGTCGGCGGCGGCCGCGGCACGGTGCCGGGAGACCACCGCCTGCCCGAGCAGGAGCGCCCCGCCGAACACCGCCACCAGCACGGTCACCACCACGACCGCCCACACCGTCGCCGACCCCCGGTCCCGCGCGCCCGCACACCTCCCGGTCACGGCGGCGGCCCCACGGTGTCCTCGGCCAGGGCGGCGGCCAGGGCGGTGAGCCGGACCGGCAGCGCGGCCGGGCCCGGGGCGGGAGCCGAGACGCGGACCTGCCACAGGTCACCCTTCCGCGAGAGCTCCACCCGCGCCCCGGGCGGGGCGGCGGCCACGGCTGCCGCCACCGCCACGCCCGCCGGCTCCGACCGGGCCGCCACCCGGGCACCGGCCCGAGCGGCGTCCACACACCTGATCTGCGCGGCCGCCGCCATCAGCGCCCACACCAGCAGCGCCGCGAACAGCACCAGCGCCGGAATCACCAGGGCCGCCTCCGCCGTCACATATCCGCGGTCAGAACGGCGCATCGAGTGCCTTCCCGATGGTCGACTGAAGTGCCGTCGCGACCAGTTCACTCGTCACCACCTTGTACAGAACGGCCGCGAACGCACACGCCGCGATCGTGCCCATGGCGTATTCGGATGTGGACATTCCCGCATCGCCCCCACGGCCCTTCCGTCCCGCCGGCCCCGCCAGCCCTACCAGTCCCGCCATTGCCGCCCGCACTCGAATCCAGATGATCGACATGACAACCTCCCGTTGATTCAGCTTTTTGACGTGATCTCAGATCTCAGATGTCGGATGGTCATTTCAGGTGGCCAATTCGGTCGGCCATTCAGACGGTCCTTCGGATGCCCCTCAAGCAGCCCCTCACGTAGTCCTTCACGCGGTCCTTCACGCGGTGCTTCACGCAGCCCTTCACGCAGCCCTTCAGCTCGCTGAGAGGAGGCCGGAGGCCATTCCGATCACCACCGGCGCCACTCCCAGCGCAAGGAAGGCGGGGAGGAAGCACAGGCCGACCGGTGCGGTGACCAGGACCGCCGCCCGCTGCGCCCGGGCTCCCGCCAGGCGGGCGCGGTCCGCCCGGAGCGTCGAGGCGAGCCGGGACACCGGTTCCGCGGCGGGCGCCCCCGTACGCGCGGAGCGCTCCAGGCATTCGGCCAGGGCGCGCGCTCCCGGTATCTCCGCCAACCTCCCCCACGCGGCGCCCGGTTCACCGCCGAGCCGTAGCTCCGCCCCGGCCATCGCCAGCCGTTCGCCCACCGGGCCGCCCAGCGACTCCCCCACCGCCTCGGCGGCGTCCACCGGCCCGGCTCCGGCCGCCAGGCACGCGGCCAACAGGTCCGCGGCGAACGGAAGCTGACGCTCCGCCTCCCCAAGGTCCACCCCCGTGGCCGGCCGTCGCCGCGCGAGCCACCTGCGGACCGCGAAGCCCGCCGCGCAGCCGGCCACCGCGCCCGCGAGACCGCCGATCAGCAGCCAGACCGCCGCCAGCGCTCCGGCCGGCCCGGCCCAGGCCGTCACCGCCGCCCGCAGCCGGGGCCCGGCCGGCGGCCGCCTGCGCGCCGCCGTCACCGCGAGCAGCCGGGTGAGCCGGCGCCGGGCCGACCGCTCCCGGATGCGCGCAGCCGCCGCCGACGCCGCCCACAGGGCCGCCGCCGCGAGGCACAGGGCCATCCCCAGCCTGTGGATCGCGAAGCCGTCCATCACCGCTCCCCCACCCGGACGATCCGCCGGCACCACAGCAGCCCCAGCGCTTCCAGTGCCGAGCCCGCCAGCAGGCAGCCCCATCCGACCGGCGTGTGCAGGAGCACCCGCAGCGGATCGGCCCCCAGCCCGGTACCGATCAGCAGGCCGACCCCCGGGAGCAGGGCGAGCACCGCCGTCGTCGATCTCGCGCCCGTGAGCTGGGCGCGCAGTGATTCCTCCCGGTCCCGCTCGGCCCGCAGGGCCCCTTCCAGCCGGTCCAGTCCGGCGGCCAGCCCGGCGCCGCCGTCCACCGAGACCCGCCAGCAGGCCGCCATCGCCGCGAGCCCCTCCGCGCCGGGCTCCCGTGCCGCCTGCCGCAGTGCCGCGGCCACGTCCCCGCCGAAGGCGGCGGCCGCCAGGACCCCGGCCTCAGCGGCTCCCGGCCCGCCGGGACCGGACACCGTCCGGCGCATCGCCTCGCTCAGCGCCCGGCCGGGCTGCGCACCGGCGCGCAGCTCGCCGACCACGGCTCCGCACAGGGCCACCACTTCGGCGGCCCGCGCCGTCCGGGCCCGCGCCCGCTCCCTGCCCCGCAGCCACCGGCGCACCAGCGGCACGGCCGCCGCCCCGGCGAGCAGCGGGATCACCGACCCGCCCAGCAGTGCGAGCGCCAGCCCGGCCCCGAGGCAGGCCCACTCCCTGCTGCGCGCGGCCCGGACCCGGGCCCCGGCCACCAGGTGCTCCCAGGGCGCCGGTCCGGCCGGTACCGGCGGCCCCGCCCCGGCCAGTACGGCTCTGGCCCGCCGGGGCACCCGGTCGGCCCCGGCCAGCGCCCAGGCGGCCGCTCCGGCGCACACCACCCCGGCGAGCACCGGCAGCGCCGCCACCGCCCCGGCGCTCACCGGGCACCCGCGAGCAGCGGGCGCAGCCGCTCCCAGCCCCGGTCCCTAACGAACCCCCGGGCGCCCCAGCGCAGCGCCGGCACGGTGACCACGAGCCCGGCGGTGTCCCGCTCCAGGACGTGCACCTCGGCGACCCTGCGCCGGCCGGCCCGGTCCCGTACGAGGTGGATCACCAGGGTCAGGGCCGCCGCCAACTGGCTGTGCAGGGCGGCCCGGTCCAGCCCGGCGGCCGTCCCGAGAGCCTCCAGCCGGGCCGGCACATGGGCGGCGGCATTGGCGTGGACAGTGCCACAGCCGCCTTCGTGGCCAGTGTTGAGGGCGGCCAGCAGGTCCGCGACCTCGGCGCCCCGGACCTCGCCGACGACGAGCCGGTCCGGCCTCATCCGCAGCGCCTGGCGGACCAGGTCGGCGAGGGTGACCTGGCCGGCTCCTTCCTGGTTGGCCGGCCGGGTCTCCAGCCGCACCACGTGCGGATGGTCGGGCCGCAGCTCGGCCGAGTCCTCGGCGAGCACGATCCGCTCCCCGGGACCGACCAGCCCGAGCAGGGCGCTGAGCAAGGTGGTCTTGCCGGTGCCGGTCCCGCCCGAGACCAGGAAGGACAGCCGGGCCCGCACCATGTCCCGCAGCAGGCGCTGCCCGCCGGGCGGCAGCGTGCCCGCCGCGACCAGCTCCTCCAGCGTGAAGGCGCGCGGCCGCACCACCCGCAGGGACAGGCAGGCCGATCCGACGGCTACCGGAGGCAGTACGGCGTGCAACCGGGTGCCGTCGGGCATCCGGGCGTCGACCCAGGGCCGGGCGTCGTCGAGCCGGCGCCCGGCGACGGCTGCGAGCCGCTGGGCGAGCCTGCGCACGGCGGCGGCGTCGGTGAAGGTCACCCCGGTCAGCTCCAGCCCGCCGCCGCGGTCCACCCACACCCGGTCGGGGGCAGCCACCAGGACGTCGGTGACCTCGGGGTCGGCGAGGAGTGCCTCCAGCGGGCCGGCGCCGACCAGTTCGGACCTCAGTTCCGCGGCGACGCCGAGCACTTCCGCGTCGCCCAGCAGCCGGCCCTGGGCCCGCAGGGCCGCCGCCACCCGCGCCGGGGTGGGCTCCGCCCCGCTCTCGGCGAGCCGCTGGCGCACCGCGTCGAGGAGTACGGCGCTCATGCCGACACCCCCTGGGCGGAGCCGAGCGCGCGCTGCCAGAAGCCGTCACAGAAGCGGGCCAGGGCGCCCCGACCGTGCGCTCCCGGGGGCTCGCCCTCGGCCACCCGGCCCGGGAGCCCCACCTCCACCGGCACCTCGCCGGCCAGCGGCACCCCCAGCAGTCCGGCGACGGCCTCCGCGTCGAGTCCGCCGGGCGCGGGGCCCCGTACGACCACGCGGACGTCGCGGGCCACCATGCGGACTCCGGCGGACACCCGGCCGGCGGCGGCCACCGCCCGCAACTCGCCCCGCACCACCATCAGCACCAGGTCCAGCTGCGCGAGGACCTCGGCCACGGCTTCGTCGACCCGGCGCGGCAGGTCGACCACGACGACCCCGCCCCGGCGCCGCGCGGCGGACACCACCGAGCGCATCGCGGCGGGCGGCACCACCACGCGGTCCCCGCGGTCCCAGCTGAGCACCCGCAGGGCGTGCAGCTCGGGCAGGGATTCGGCGAGGGCTCCGGCGCCGACCCGGCCGCGCGAGGCGGCGAAGTCGGGCCAGCGCAGCCCCTCGGCGGCTTCGCCTCCCAGCAGCACGTCCATACCGCCGCCGAGGGGGTCGCCGTCGATGAGGATGGTCCGCTCGCCGGCCCGGGCGGCCCGCAGGGCCAGGGCGCAGGCGAGGGTGGAGGCTCCGGCTCCGCCGCTGCCCCCGATCACCCCGACCGTGAGGGCGGGCCGCCCGGCCCCTTCCACCACGTCGGCGATCCGGTCGACGAGCCGGTTCTCGGCGTCGGGGAGGGTCAGCACCTCCTCGGCGCCGATCTCCACCGCCCGCTGCCATACGTGGGGGTCGTCCAGATCCCGGCCGACGAGGAAGACCCCGTCCCGCCGGGGTGCGCCGCGCACCCGCCGGGCGGCATCGTCGCCGACCAGGACGAGCGGCGCCGATTCCCAGCCGACCCCTGCGACCCCTGCGACCCCTGCGACCCCCGCGATCCCCAAGCCGCCCGCGGCCCCCGGGGCGCTCCCGCCACTCCCGTCGCCGCTCTCACGGTCGGCTCCGCTTTGCTCGGGCACCGCGTGGTGCACATGCGGCTCGGCCCCCGCGGCGGCGCACAGCCGCAGCAGGTCGTCGAGCAGCAGGGGGTCCTCGGTGATGATCAGCGGCCGCCCACCGGCGGCCACAGGCCCTCCGGCCCCGGGATTCAGCCTGTCCCCGCCCGCCACCGCGAGATCCCGGACTTCACACGACTTCGATCCAGCCACGATCTCCGCCTCCTTCTCACCGCAAATCCAGCGCCGCGGACTTCGCGGCCGGAATCACCGTGACGGGATCGGGAAAAGGAAGTGGATCTTGCTCTAAAACCGTGGACAGCCGCCCCATTGTGAATAACTCGCTCACCCCAACAGGTGAGTTCCGGAGCGCGCCGGAACGACTACGCACCGTGACGAGTTCGAGAGGGTGAGGGCCTTCGACGCGCGGGCCCCTCGAAGACGAGGAGACCGAGGAATGATCACTTGGGGTCGAAAGCAGGGACGCGAACCGCGTCCGGACATGCGACGACCCCCGCCGGGGGGGAGAGCGGGGGTCGTCCCCACGGTCCGACTCGGGGGGGGAGGAGCCAGACCGGGTTAGCACGGTCGCGAACGATCCGTGACTTCCATGGTGTACCCGAGAGCCTTCTCAGGCAAACCCACGCGCCGCACTTTACGCCGAATGGTGGGCGCATATGCTCGGGTCGTGGAAAATCAGCCCTTGCCGCACTCCTTGCCTCGCACCGCAGCCTTCTTCGACCTGGACAAGACGGTCATTGCGAAGTCGAGCACTCTGACGTTCAGCAAGTCCTTCTACCAGGGCGGCCTGATCAACCGAAGGGCCGTGCTGCGCACCGCCTACACGCAGTTCATCTATCTGGCCGGCGGCGCCGACCACGATCAGATGGAGCGGATGCGGGAGTACCTGTCCGCCCTCTGCAAGGGGTGGAACGTGCAGCAGGTCCGGGAGATCGTCGCCGAGACCCTGCACGACCTCATCGACCCGCTGATCTACGACGAGGCCGCATCCCTCATCGAGGCCCACCACACCGCGGGCCGCGACGTGGTGATCGTGTCCACCTCCGGAGCCGAGGTCGTCGAGCCCATCGGCGAGATGCTCGGCGCCGACCGGGTCGTCGCCACGCGCATGGTCGTGGGCGAGGACGGCTGCTTCACCGGCGAGATCGAGTACTACGCCTACGGCCCCACCAAGGCGGAGGCCGTACGGGAACTCGCGGAGTCCGAGGGGTACGACCTCGCGCGCTGCTACGCGTACAGCGACTCGGTCACCGACATCCCGATGCTGGAGGCGGTCGGGCACCCGCACGCGGTCAATCCCGACCGGGCCCTGCGCCGCGAGGCGGTGGCGCGCGAGTGGCCCGTCCTGGTGTTCAACCGGCCGGTCCGGCTCAAGCAGCGGCTTCCGGGACTGTCGATGCCCGCACGGCCGGCGCTGGTCGCCGCAGCCGCGGTGGGCGCGGCCGCGGCCACCGCCGGGTTGGTCTGGTACGCGAGCCGGCGGCGCGCCCTGGCCGCAGCCGCACCCCGCTGACCTGCACGAACACCGAATGTCCGGTACATCCGCAATCGCACCGTAAAGCAAAGAAATGCGGCCAGGGGTTTCGCTCCGCACCGAAGCGGAGTACAAAGGAATCACGGCCCGCGAGACCAAAGAACATCCGAGAGGATCATCTTTAAAACGCAGTAAGGCCCACGGACCGAAGCATGAACGCCGAGCACCCACGCGACGTCGACCCGTCGATTACGGGCCAGCCGCACCAGGTAACGGGCAAAGATCCCGACCTGATGGGCAATCATTGAGGACGCTTGGTAACTGGGCGTAAATGCCAGCGGCGACACCAGAGCAGTACGGTGTCGCCGCAACCCATGCCCGGACCCGCCAGCCGGCCGTCAGGCCGCCAGGCCGGCCGTCAGACCGTCAGGCCAGACGTCAGGCCGCACCGCGCTGGAGCGCCTCGCAGACCGCCGTCGACTCGCGGACCCCGAGCTCGATCGCGCGGCCGCAGTGCGCGATCCAGGCCGACATCCCCTCCGCGGTCCCGGAAACGTAGCCCTTGAAGGCCTCCACGTAAGCATCCCGGCCCTGTTCCGCGTGCCCGACCTCCGCCGGACAGATCGCCTTCGGGTCCAGGCCGCTGTTGATCAGCACGATCCGCTCCGCGGTCCGCGCCACCAGGCCGTTGTACGAGCCGAACGGACGCAGCGCGAGCAGCTCGCCGTGCACCACCGCCGCCGTGATCAGCGCCGGAGCGGAACCGCCCGCGATGATCAGGCCGGAGAGCCCGTCCAGCCGGCCCGCCACCTCCTGCGCGTCGGGCAGGGGCAGGTCGATCAGCGGCTCGTCCACCGGCTCACCGGCCAGGCGGGGCCGGCCGACCACGTCGCCGTCGGCGGTGGAGCCCGAGGCCACCAGGTGGAGCCGCGCCAGGACCCGTAGGGGCGACTGGCGCCAGATGCTCAGCAGCTGGCCCGCCTCGGCCGTCAGACGCAGGGCGGCGCCCACCGTGCGGGCCTCCGGCTCCGAGCCGAAGTCGCTCCGGCGGCGGACCTCCTCCAGCGCCCAGTCGGCCCCCGACAGCGCCGCGCTCCCGCGCGCTCCGCGCAGCGCGGCCTCCGAGGCGACCGCCACGGCGCGGCGGCGCATGACGCGGTGACCGTAGACCCGGTCCACGGCCTTGCGTACGGATTCCACGGACTCGGAGACGCCCGGCAGAGCGCCCAGCGGGGCGAGCGGGTCGGCGGAGGCGGAAGAGGCGGCCGAAGAGGCGGCGGAAGCAGAGGCGCTACTCATAAGTAAGGAGCCTACGCACTGCTCCCCCATAGCACCGACCCCTCCTTGGAGTGGTCTTCTTCACTCAGGCATGCAACACAAAGCCACCGACCCACTACCCTTGGTGAACATGAAGATCGCTTTCGTGGGGAAGGGCGGCAGCGGCAAGACCACGCTGTCCTCCCTTTTCATCCGCCACCTCGCCTCCAATGAAGCCCGTGTCGTCGCGGTGGACGCCGACATCAACCAGCACCTGGGCACCGCGCTCGGACTCAGCGAGGACGACGCGGCCTCGCTCCCCGCGCTGGGCGCGCACCTGCCCCTGATCAAGGACTACCTGCGGGGCTCGAACCCGCGCATCGCCTCCGCCGACACGATGATCAAGACGACCCCGCCCGGCACCGGCTCCCGGCTGCTGCAGGTCGACGAGGACAACCCCGTCTACGACGCCTGCGCGCGCACCCTGACGCTCGACGGCGAGCCCGTACGGCTGATGGCGACGGGGCCCTTCACCGAGTCCGACCTGGGCGTGGCCTGCTACCACTCCAAGGTCGGCGCGGTCGAGCTCTGCCTCAACCACCTCGCCGACGGCCCGGACGAGTACGTCGTCGTCGACATGACGGCCGGCTCCGACTCCTTCGCCTCCGGCATGTTCACCCGCTTCGACGTGACCTTCCTGGTCGCCGAACCGACCCGCAAGGGCATCTCCGTCTACCGCCAGTACAAGGAGTACGCGCGGGACTTCGGGATCACGCTCAAGGTCGTCGGCAACAAGGTGCAGGGGCCGGAGGACATCGAGTTCCTCCAGGACGAGGCCGGCGAGGACCTGCTGGTCACCGTCGGGCAGTCGGACTGGGTGCGGGCGATGGAGAAGGGCCGCCCGGCCGCCTTCGAGCTGCTGGAGGCCACCAACCGGCTGGCCCTGCAGGCGCTCCAGGACGCCGCGGACGACTCCTACGCGCACCGCGACTGGGAGCGGTACACCGAGCAGATGGTCCACTTCCACCTGCGCAACGCGGAGAGCTGGGGCAACGCGAAGACCGGGGTCGACCTGGCGGATCAGGTCGACCCCGGTTTCGTCCTACGGGAGCTGCTCACTCCTCGTTCTGACTCGCTCCTGCCGGCTCCTCAGCCGGCTTGACCCCGGCGGGGGCGGCCGGCTTGGCCGGCGGCCCCGCCGTCAGGAAGGTGCTCCAGCCCGCCTTCGGCGCCTCGCCGACGTCGAGGGTGCGCATCCACTCCAGGGCCTTCGGGTCCTGGGCGTCCAGCCAGTCCACCAGCTCGCGGAAGGGCACGCAACGGACCTCCTTCTGCGTGCACATGGTCTTGATGGAGTCCTCGACGGCACGCATGTAGGTGCCGCCGTTCCAGGATTCGAAGTGGTTGCCGATGATCAGCGGCGCGCGGTTGCCCTGGTAGGTCCGCTCGAAGGCCTTGACCAGGCCGTCGCGCATCTGCTCGCCCCAGTACGCGTGCTGGGAGGGGTCGCCCTGCGTGGTCGTACCGGACTGGTTGACCAGGTAGTTGTAGTCCATGCTGAGCGTTTCGAAGGCGCGGCCCGGCATGGGGACCAGCTGGAGCGGGATGTCCCAGAGGCCGTCCGTCTTCTTCGGCCAGATCTGCTTGCTGATGCCGCTGGAGTCGTAGCGGAAGCCGCCCATCTCCTTCGCCGCCAGCATGAAGTTCTTCTGGCCTTCGAGGCAGGGGGTGCGGGCCCCGATCATCTCCTTGTCGTAGTCGAACGGGAGCGCCTCCATGCCCTTGAGGGCCGGCGAGTTCGTCTTCCAGTTCTTGACGAACGACTTCGCCTGGTTGATCTCGCTCTTCCACTCCTCCACGGACCAGGTCCCGACGCCGCCCTCGGGTCCGCAGAAGTGGCCGTTGAAGTGGGTGCCGATCTCGTTGCCCTCCAGCCAGGCCTCGCGCACCTGGAGAGCGGTGTCCTTGATGCCCTGGGGGTCGCCGAAGCCGATGTCGGAGCGGCCCGCGGAGTGCTGGGGCGCGGTGTAGAGGGAACGCTTCTCCTCCGGGAGCATGTACACGCCGCTGAGGAAGTACGTCATACGGGCGTTGTACTTCTTGCCCACCTCACGGAAATGCGAGAAGAGCCGCTGGCTGTCCTCTCCCGCCCCGTCCCACGAATAGACGACGAACTGCGGCGGCTTTTCGCCGGGCTTCAGCTTCTCCGCCTTCCGTACGTTCGGCTGCAGGCCCGTGTACGAGGTCGAGCCGTCCCCGATGAGCCGCTTGACGCTGCCCGGCGCCGGGCCTTCCGGCGCGGCCGCGCCCTTCTTGGCCGGCTGGGCTCCGGGGGCCGGACGGCCGGCGGGCTCCGAGGTGCTGCACCCGGCCACTCCCAGGACCAGCGCCGTGGCGACGAGACCACCGGCGATCCTCTTCTTGGCGGCCTTCTTCTTGGCGGGCCTCTTCGTGGTGGCAGTCATCCGCCGCACCTCTTCCCTCGCAGTTCCGTCGCAGGACTTCCGCGCCGCAACGTCCCACGCGGTCCGTTTTAAGGAAGGTGTGACAAGCCGGACTAAATGCCTAATCACCCGTGAGCGCTAATTCCTAGGCCGTTTGCCCGTATTACTCACCACAGAGCTTTACTCTCCATTACCGTTCATTTACCGAGTGTTGAGAATCCCGCCGCTTCACCCCTCCCCCCGAGGAGACGGGACCTATGCCAGCCACCCCCTCCCCCACTTCCCCTCCCCCCACCAAAGGCCTCCCGGCCGGCCTCCAGGCCGACCTCTCCGCCTCCGTAGCCGTCTTCCTGATCTCCCTGCCGCTCTCCCTCGGCATCGCCCTGGCCACCGGCGCCCCACTGCAGGCGGGGCTCGTCGCCGCGGCCGCCGGCGGGATCGTGGCCGCACGGCTCGGCGGAACACCGCTCCAGGTGAGCGGCCCCGCGACCGGACTCACCGTCGTCACCGCCGAGTTGATCCAGCACTACGGCTGGCGCACCACCTGTGCCATCACGGTGCTCGCCGGTCTGTGCCAGCTCGGGCTCGCCGCCCTGCGGACCGCCCGGTCCGCGCTGATGGTGAGCCCGGCGATCGTCCACGGGATGCTCGCCGGTGTCGGCGTGACCATCGCGCTGGCACAGCTGCACATCGTGCTCGGCGGCACCCCGCAGAGCTCCGCCCTGGCCAATGTCCGCGGACTTCCCGACCAGTTGGCCGATCTGCATCCCGCCGCGCTCGGCGTCAGCGTGCTCACCCTGGCCGTCCTGCTCTGCTGGCCACGACTGCCGGGGCGCACCGGGCGGAACCTGCGCAAGGTGCCCGCCGCGCTGGCCGCAGTCGCCGTCGCCACGGCCTGCGCCGCCCTCGCCGGACTCAGCCTGCCCCGGGTCGACCTGCCGTCCTGGCGCAGCCACGCGCTGCCCGAACTGCCCGAGGGGCCGGTCCTCGGCATCATCGCCGCCGTCCTGACCATCACCCTGGTCGGCAGTGTGGAATCCCTGCTCTCGGCCGTGGCCACCGACAAACTGATCGCCACCCAACGGAGCACGCAGGGGCGTCCCGCCCGGGCCGACCTCAACCGCGAACTGCGCGGCCAGGGCGCGGCGAACATCGTCTCCGGGGCGCTGGGCGGACTGCCCGTCGCGGGCGGCGCCGTCCGCAGCATGGCGAACGTCAAGGCAGGGGCCGTCAGCCGCCGTTCGGTCATGCTGCACGGGCTGTGGATCCTGCTCGCCGCCGGCCTGCTCGTGCCCGCCCTCGACCTGATCCCGCTCGCCGCGCTCGCCGCGCTCGTGATGGCGGTGGGCGTGCAGATGGTGAGCGCCACTCACCTGCGCACCGTCACCCGGCACCGCGAGTTCCTCGTCTACGCCACGACCATCGTGGCCGTGGTGCTCGGCGGAGTCCTGGAGGGCGTCGCCATCGGCATCGCGATGGCCGTCGCCCTGGCCCTGCACCGGCTGGCCCGGACCCGGATCACCGTCGAACTGCTCGACAGCGGGGTCCACCGGGTGTGGGCCCGCGGGCAGTTGACGTTCCTCGCGGTACCGCGGCTGAGCCGGGTGCTGAACCAGATCCCGCACCACGGGCACGCCGTCATCGAGCTGGACGGCTCGTTCATGGACCACGCCGCCTACGAGACCCTCCAGGACTGGCAGGACTCCCACCTGGCCCACGGGGGCTCGCTGGAGGTCACCGGCCGGTCGGGAGCCAGGACCGCCGAAGCCGAGCAGGCCCAGCGGGCCGAGCCGGGTGCCCAGCGGGGTGCCCAGCGCAGTACGCAGCGCGGGGACCACCAGTGCTGCCGGCCCTGGACCCCGTGGCAGAACCACTGCGACCACCGCGGCACGGTGTCCCGTACGGACCCGGCGGCGGCCGAGAGCCCGGCCGCGCCCCCCGCTCCCACCCCGGCCCCCACCCCGCCGGCCGGGCCCCGCGGGCGCGGGGCCGGTCAACTGGCCAACGGGATCAGCGCCTTCCAGCGGGACACGGCTCCGCACGTGCGCGAGGAGCTGGCCCGGCTGGCCCGGGAGGGGCAGCGACCCTCGCAGCTCTTCCTCACCTGCGCGGACTCCCGCCTGGTGACCAGCATGATCACGGCCAGCGGCCCCGGGGACCTGTTCACCGTCCGCAACGTCGGCAACCTCGTCCCGCTCCCGGGGGCCGAGTCCACGGACGATTCGGTCGCGGCGGCCATCGAGTACGCCGTGGACGTCCTGAAGGTGGACAGCATCACGGTCTGCGGGCATTCGGGGTGCGGGGCCATGCAGGCGCTGCTCAGCTCCGCGCCCGGGGTGCCCATGACCCCGCTGCGTCGGTGGCTGCGGCACGGGCTGCCGAGCCTGGAGCGGATGGCGAGCCGCCATCACGCCTGGGCGCGGATCTCCGGGAGGCTGCCGGCGGATGCCGTGGAGCAGCTGTGCCTGACCAATGTGGTGCAGCAGCTGGAGCACCTGAGGGCGCACGAATCGGTGGCCCGCCGGCTCGCCGAGGGCACGCTGGAGCTGCACGGGATGTACTTCCACGTCGGCGAGGCGCAGGCGTACCTGCTGTCGGAGGGAGAGGACTTCTTCGACTGCCGGGTCTTCGACACCGTCGGCGCGGGCGCGCTGCGCGGCTGAACGGCCGAACGGCCAACCGGCCAACCGGCCGAAGAGCCGACCGGCCGACCGGCTGAACGGGTAGACCCCCTCCGAGCGGGAGCTTTGAACCGATACCCTCCCGTATCCGTGCCACTCAGTGGCCCCTTCCCGCACCCTGCAGCGGGAGGGGGCCACTCGCGCGTGGGCCCGGCCGGGTAATAGGTCTACACCAATTCACGGCAACCTCTTGTCACCCGGGCCATTGACTGATGAGCTATGCCCGGGGACACAACCGGGGACACAACGGACACCCTGGGAAAGGGAGATGCGTCGTGAGCAATGAAAGCCTGGCCAATCTGCTCAAGGAGGAGCGGCGGTTCGCACCGCCTGCCGATCTGGCCGCCGCCGCCAATGTGACTCAGGCTGCGTACGCACAGGCCGACGCGGACCGGCTGGGCTTCTGGGCCGAGCAGGCGCGGCGGCTGAGCTGGGACACCGAGCCCACCGAAACGCTCGACTGGAGCAACCCGCCCTTCGCGAAGTGGTTCGCGGACGGCAAGCTGAACGTCGCGTACAACTGCGTGGACCGCCACGTCGAGGCCGGCAACGGCGACCGCGTGGCCATCCACTTCGAGGGCGAGCCCGGCGACAGCCGCTCGATCACCTACGCCGAGCTCAAGGACGAGGTCTCCAAGGCCGCCAACGCCCTCACCGAGCTCGGTGTCCAGGCCGGCGACCGGGTCGCCGTCTACCTGCCGATGATCCCCGAGGCCGTCGTCGCGATGCTCGCGTGCGCCCGCGTCGGCGCCGCCCACTCGGTCGTCTTCGGTGGTTTCTCCGCCGACGCCGTCGCCTCCCGCATCCAGGACGCCGACGCGAAGCTGGTCATCACCTCCGACGGCGGCTACCGCCGCGGCAAGCCGAGCGCCCTGAAGCCCGCCATCGACGAGGCCGTCGCCAAGTGCCCGCAGGTCGAGCACGTCCTGGTGGTGCGCCGCACCGGCCAGGACACCGCCTTCACCGAGGGCCGGGACGTCTGGTGGCACGAGATCGTCGAGCGCCAGTCCGCGGAGCACACCCCGCAGGCCTTCGACGCCGAGCACCCGCTGTTCATCCTGTACACCTCGGGGACCACGGGTAAGCCCAAGGGCATCCTGCACACCTCCGGCGGCTACCTCACGCAGGCCTCGTACACCCACCACGCGGTGTTCGACCTGAAGCCGGAGTCGGACGTCTACTGGTGCACCGCCGACATCGGCTGGGTGACCGGGCACTCCTACATCGTCTACGGGCCGCTCGCCAACGGCGCCACCCAGGTGATGTACGAGGGCACGCCGGACACCCCGCACCAGGGCCGGTTCTGGGAGGTCGTACAGAAGTACGGCGTCACCATCCTCTACACCGCGCCCACCGCGATCCGCACCTTCATGAAGTGGGGAGACGACATCCCCGCGAAGTTCGACCTCTCCAGCCTTCGCGTGCTGGGCTCGGTCGGCGAGCCGATCAACCCCGAGGCCTGGATCTGGTACCGCAAGCACATCGGCGGCGACCGCTGCCCGATCGTGGACACGTGGTGGCAGACCGAGACCGGCGCGATGATGATCTCCCCGCTGCCCGGTGTCACCGAGACCAAGCCCGGCTCCGCCCAGCGCGCCCTGCCCGGAATCGCCGCCACCGTCGTGGACGACGAGGCGAACGAGGTCCCCAACGGCGGAGGCGGCTACCTCGTCCTCACCGAGCCGTGGCCCTCCATGCTCCGCACCATCTGGGGCGACGACCAGCGCTACATCGACACCTACTGGTCCCGCTTCGAGGGCAAGTACTTCGCCGGCGACGGCGCCAAGAAGGACGAGGACGGCGACATCTGGCTCCTCGGCCGCGTCGACGACGTCATGCTCGTCTCCGGCCACAACATCTCCACCACCGAAGTCGAGTCCGCGCTCGTCTCGCACCCCTCGGTCGCCGAGGCGGCGGTCGTCGGCGCCGCCGACGAGACCACCGGCCAGGCCATCGTCGCCTTCGTCATCCTGCGCGGCAGCGCCTCCGAGACCGACACCCTGGTCGCGGAGCTCCGCAACCACGTCGGCGCCACCCTCGGCCCCATCGCCAAGCCCAAGCGCATCCTGCCCGTGCAGGAGCTGCCGAAGACCCGCTCCGGCAAGATCATGCGCCGCCTGCTCCGCGACGTCGCCGAGAACCGCGCGGTCGGCGACGTCACCACCCTCGCCGACTCCTCCGTCATGGACCTGATCCAGAGCAAGCTGCCGGCCGCCGGCAGCGAGGACTGATCCGCAGGCCGGGAAAGGTCTGAGACACCCGTACGACACGACGAAAGGGGCATTCGGCGCGGCGCGCCGGATGCCCCTTTCGCACATAAAGTGACGATCACCGGATACACCCACGCGTACACCCTGTAAAGTATTAGATGGTTAAAGAGCTACTCCACAGGGTGCGCCGGGAAGTCTGGTCGGCAACATGCTTCGCCATGCCGTCCAACCCACCCCGGAGGTGCCCCCCGTGGCCGCGCCCAGCCCCACCGACAACCAGAGCCGCAAGCTCCTCGGCCGCCTCTCGCTGCCGGAGCGCCGCTTCGTGGCCGACGCCCTGCGTGCCGAGACGGTGGGCGGCGTCCTCCTCCTCGTGGCCGCGATCGCCGCCCTCGTCTGGGCGAACGTGCCCGCCATCTCGGCGAGCTACGAAAGCGTCCGCTCCTTCCACATCGGGCCCGCCTCCCTCGGCCTGGACCTTTCGCTCCAGCACTGGGCGGCCGACGGCCTGCTGGCCATCTTCTTCTTCGTCGCCGGCATCGAGCTCAAGCGCGAGCTCGTCGCGGGCGACCTGCGCGACGCCAAGGCGGCCGCGCTCCCGGTGATCGCCGCGATCTGCGGCATGGCCGTGCCCGCGCTGGTCTACGTACTGACCAACGTGCTCGGCAACGGCTCGACCGACGGCTGGGCGGTCCCGACCGCCACCGACATCGCGTTCGCACTCGCCGTCCTCGCCGTGATCGGCACCTCGCTGCCGTCCGCCCTGCGCGCGTTCCTGCTGACCCTGGCCGTGGTCGACGACCTGTTCGCCATCATGATCATCGCGGTGTTCTTCACCAGCGACATCAACTTCCTGGCGCTCGGCGGCGCGGTCGCCGGCCTGGTCCTCTTCTGGTTCCTGCTCCGGGTGAACGTGCACGGCTGGTACGTCTACGTCCCGCTCGCCCTGGTCATCTGGGGCCTGATGTACAACAGCGGCGTCCACGCCACCATCGCCGGTGTTGCCATGGGCCTGATGCTGCGCTGCCACCGCAAGGAGGGCGAGCACCACTCCCCGGGCGAGCACATCGAGCACATGGTCCGGCCCCTCTCCGCCGGTCTGGCCGTCCCGCTCTTCGCCCTGTTCTCGGCCGGCGTCTCCCTCTCCGACGAGTCCATCGGCCAGGTCTTCACCCGGCCGGAGCCCCTCGGCGTGGTCCTCGGCCTCGTCGTCGGCAAGACGCTCGGCATCTTCGGCGGCACCTGGCTCGCCGCCCGCTTCACCAAGGCGGAGCTCAACGACGACCTTTCCTGGCCGGACGTCTTCGCCGTCGCCTCCCTCGCAGGCATCGGCTTCACCGTCTCGCTCCTGATCGGCGAGCTCGCCTTCACCGACGACCCCGTCCTCACCGACGAGATCAAGGCCGCCGTCCTGATCGGCTCGCTCATCGCCGCCATCGTCGCGTGCGTCCTGCTGAAGCTGCGCAACCGCAGGTACAAGGCGCTCACCGAGGACGAGGAGCGCGACGAGGACCTCGACGGCATCCCCGACATCTACGAGCAGGACAAGCCGGACTACCACCTGCGGATGGCGAAGATCTACGAGGCCAAGGCCGCGGAGCACCTGCGCAAGGCGGAAGCGGCCACGATCGCCGTGTCCGAAGCTCCGGGCGGATCCAGCACCGACGACGGCCGTCCGGCATGATCTGACCTGACGACAGGACAGCCGTCGCAGTCGGACGACAGAGGGAGAGAGCGATGAGCGCAGTGGACCAAGGGGCCCCAGGAGCCGAGCGCACACTCGGCCAGCTGGTCGCCTCGGCCACCGCCGAGATGTCCGCCCTGGTGCACGACGAGATCGCCCTCGCCAAGGTGGAGATCAAGCAGGACGTCAAGCGCGCGGGCATCGGAAGCGGCGCCGCGATCGTCGCGGGCGTGCTCCTCCTCTTCTCGCTGCCGGTGCTGAGCTTCGCGGCGGCGTACGGGATCCACAACCTCGGACTCGGGCTGGCCTGGTCCTTCCTGATCGTCGGTGTGGCGTTCTGGCTGCTCGCGGGCGTGATCGGGCTGATCGCCATGGCGAAGTTCAAGAAGATCAAGCCGCCGGTGAAGACCATCGCCTCGGTCAAGGAGACGGCGGCCCTCGTCGGCACCGTCAAGCCCCACGCCCGGTCGGTCAGTGACAACGCCGTGGGTGTGGCACGCTCGTCCTCATGACAGCCCCCTCGTCCGATTCCGGCACGTTCGCTGCGCCCCCCACCGCCGCCACGGCGGTCCGGATCGCCATCCCCGGCGGGCGAGAAGTGACGCACCGGGACGTCGCGGCCAACGGGGCGCGGTTCCACGTCGCCGAGCTGGGCGACGGACCGCTGGTGCTGCTCCTGCACGGGTTCCCGCAGTTCTGGTGGACGTGGCGGCACCAGATGACCGCGCTGGCCGACGCGGGCTACCGGGCGGTCGCGATGGACCTGCGCGGGGTGGGCGGCAGCGACCGCACCCCGCGCGGCTACGACCCGGCCAACCTGGCGCTGGACATCACCGGGGTCGTACGGTCCCTCGGCGAGCCCGACGCCGCTCTCGTCGGGCACGATCTGGGCGGCTACCTCGCCTGGACGGCGGCGGTGATGCGGCCCAAGCTGGTGCGCCGGCTGGTGGTGTCCTCGATGCCGCACCCGCGCCGGTGGCGCTCCGCGATGCTGTCCGACTTCGGCCAGACCCGCGCCAGCTCGCACATCTGGGGCTTCCAGCGGCCGTTCGTGCCCGAGCGTCAGCTCGTCGCCGACGACGGGGCGCTCGTCGGCGAACTGATCCGCGACTGGTCGGGCCCCCGGCTCCCCGAGGAGGACGATGTCGCGGTGTACCAGCGCGCGATGTGCATCCCCTCCACCGCGCACTGCTCGGTCGAGCCGTACCGCTGGATGATGCGCTCCATGGCCCGGCCCGACGGCCTGCAGTTCAACCGGCGCATGAAGCGGCCGGTGCGGGTGCCGACGCTGCACCTGCACGGCTCGCTCGATCCGGTGATGCGCACGCGGAGTGCGGCGGGGTCCGGGCAGTACGTCGAAGCCCCGTACCGCTGGCGGCTCTTCGACGGGCTCGGGCACTTCCCGCACGAGGAGGACCCGGTGGCGTTCTCGACCGAGCTGGTCAACTGGCTGAAGGATCCCGAGCCGGACCGCTGAGCCGACGGTCTCTTATATGACAAGCATTCAATTGCCTGGCGCATAGGCCAATTGGCCGCCCCGAACGCGATTACCGACCTTGGGCCCCGGGCAGAGCTCGGAGTATGGGCTGGACGCACGACTACGGTGACACCGCACACGAACGCCGCTCGACGGTCACGCCGGGCACGCACAGGGGGCAGGGCCGCGAAGGCCACGACGACCCCCGACTCGGGATTCCGCGCATCCTGCGCCGACGGGCCCGCTGGGTCTCCGCCAGGCTCAGGCACCAACGCACGTAGGCAAGGGGCCGGCAAGGCTTCCCGGGCCCGGCAGGGGCTCCCGGGCCCCGGCGGGGCCACGGGGCCTGCGGCAGGGCCACGGGGCCCCTCAAGGCTCCCGTAGGGCTCAGAGAGCGCAACCCTGGCTGTCGACCCGCCGGTTCGCCGTCTCCCCGATCCGGATGTCCTCGCGGATCTCCTCCGTGGTCAGGGCGTAACCGGTGTTGGGGTCGTCGAGGGACTTCGCGAAGACGACTCCGTACACCCTGCCCTCGGGCGTCAGCAGCGGGCCGCCGGAGTTGCCCTGGCGGACCGTCGCGTACAGGGAGTAGACGTCCCGTCGTACGGTTCCGCGGTGGTAGATGTCCGGGCCGTTGGCGTTGATCCGGCCGCGGACGCGTGCCGCGCGGACGTCGTACGCGCCGTTCTCCGGGAAGCCCGCGACGATGGCGTCGCTGCCGCTCGACGCGCCCTTGTCGGTGAACTCCAGTGCCGGCGCCTTCAGCTTGGGCACGTCCAGGACGGCGATGTCGCGCTCCCAGTCGTAGAGCACGACCTTGCCGTCGTAGAGCTTGCCCTCGCCGCCGACCTGCACGGTCGGTTCGCCGACCCCGCCGACCACGTGCGCGTTGGTCATCACCTTGCCCGGCGCGAAGACGAAGCCGGTGCCCTCCAGCACCTTGCTGCACGCGGGCGCCGTGCCGACGACCTTCACGATCGACTGCTTGGCGTGCTCGGCCACGGGGCTGCGCGCGAGCAGCGGGTCCGGCGGCTGGACCTCGGTGATCGGCTCGTTGGAGAACGGGCTGAAGACCTGCGGGAAGCCGTTGCGCGCCAGGGTGGAGCTGAAGTCCGAGAACCAGGTGTTCGCCTGCGCGGGAAGGACCCGCGAGACGCCGAAGAGCACCTTGGAGTTGCGGACCTCCTTGCCCAGCGTGGGAATTGACGTGCCGGCGACCAGGGAACCGATCAGCCAGGCCACCAGCAGCATCGCGACCACGTTCACCAGGGCGCCGCCCGTCGCGTCCAGCGCGCGGGCCGGGGACCAGGTGATGTGGCGCCGGAGCTTGCTGCCCAGATGGGTGGTCAGCGCCTGGCCGATCGAGGCACAGACGATGATCACGACCACGGCGATGACGACGACCGTCGTGGACACCTGGGTGCCGTTGTCGGTGACCCGGTCCCAGATCAGGGGCAGCAGGGACACGGCGACGAGACCACCGCCGAGGAAACCGATCACCGACAGGATGCCGACGACGAACCCCTGGCGGTAGCCGACGATCGCGAACCACACGGCGGCGAGCAGCAACAAGATGTCCAGCACGTTCACAGGGCTCACCGTCTCATGCGCGCCAGTCGAGCGGGACTTCCCGGGACCGGTCCCAGGGGCGTTCCCAGCCGGCGAAGTGCAGGATCCGGTCGATCACTCCGGCGGTGAAACCCCAGACCAGAGCCGATTCCACGGTGAAGGCCGGGCCGTGGAAGCCGCTCGGGTGGACGACGGTGACGCGGTGCTGCGGGTCCGTGAGATCGGCCACGGGCACCGTGAAGACGCGGGCGGTCTCGGCCGGGTCGACCACGCCGACCGGGCTGGGGTCGCGCCACCAGCCGAGCACCGGGCTCACGACGAACCCGCTGACCGGGATGTAGAGGCGCGGCAGCACCCCGAAGAGCTGGACCCCGGCCGGATCCAGACCGGTCTCCTCCTCCGCCTCGCGCAGCGCGGCGCGCAGCGGGCCCGTGGTGTGCGGGTCGCCGTCCTCGGGGTCGAGGGCCCCGCCGGGGAAGGAGGGCTGGCCGGGGTGCGAACGCAGGGTGCCGGCGCGCTCCATCAGCAGCAGCTCCGGGCCTCGGGGGCCCTCGCCGAAGAGGATCAGTACGGCGGACTGGCGGCCGCGGCCGTCCTCCGGCGGCAGGAACCGGCTGAGCTGGGTGGGCCGGACCGTCCGGGCCGCCTCGACGACGGGGTCCAGCCAGTCGGGCAGGCCGTGGGTGCGCAGGTCGATGCTTCCGCGCGGGCCGCGCCGGGTGTCGTACGGGGCCCCGTGCGCGGCGGCTGCGCCGAGCCCGGTGTCAGCGCGGCGGTTCTGCGTGGCCTCTGTCATAGGCACCCCTGTCCGTGGTCCCCCACACACCGCCAAACGCGGTGCGGGTAGCGATTCGTTCCTTGCGGGTGCGGCTCCGCTGCCGGGGCCCCGCCCCGGATCCCGCGCCTCGAACGCCGGCGGGGCTGGATGTCACGGCGCCGGCAGCCTGAGCAGCGCGGTGGCGGGCTCAGGCGCTGACCGGGCTCAGGCGTCCACCGGGCCGGATTTGGCAGGCGCCGGGAGGCCCGGGTAGTCCGGGGGCGGGCTCAGGCGCTGGCCGGGCTGGCCGCCCTTCTCGTACTTCAGGAGCTTCGCCGCCTTGTCCGGGTCGGTCTCGCCCTCCCCGTAGGACGGGCAGAGCGGTGCGATCGGGCAGGCCCCGCAGGCGGGCTTGCGGGAATGGCAGATCCGGCGGCCGTGGAAGACGACGCGGTGCGAGAGCATCGTCCACTCGCTCTTCGGGAAGATCGCGCAGATCTCCGCCTCGACCTTCTCCGGGTCCTCCTGCTCGGTCCACTTCCAGCGCCGCACCAGCCGGCCGAAGTGGGTGTCGACCGTGATCCCGGGCACGCCGAAGGCGTTGCCGAGCACCACGTTCGCCGTCTTGCGGCCCACCCCGGGGAGCGTCACCAGGTCCTCGATCCGGCCGGGCACCTCGCCGCCGAAGTCGTCCCGCAGCGCCTGTGAGAGGCCGAGCAGGGACTTGGCCTTCGCCCGGAAGAACCCGGTCGGCCGGATGATCTCCTCCAGCGCCTCCGGATCGGCTCCGGCCATGTCCTCGGGGGTCGGGTACGCGGCGAAGAGGGCCGGGGTCGTCTGGTTCACACGCAGGTCGGTGGTCTGCGCGGACAGGACGGTGGCGACCAGCAGCTCGAAGGAGTTGCGGAAGTCGAGCTCCGGGTGCGCGTACGGGTAGACCTCCGCCAGCTCGCGGTTGATCCTGCGTGCCCGCCGCACCATCGCCAGATGGCTCTCCGGCTTCGCCCCGGCCTTCTTGACCTTGCTCTCTGCCATCCCCGAAGGCTACGCCGCACAGCCCTCCGCCCGTGGCCGGACGTGAGCTCCGCCCGGCCGGGGTTTCTTGGCCGAAGTTTTGCCCTGAAGCGGGGGTGACTGCTCCGGGAGGGCTCCCACCAGGCCGTGTTCGCCCACGGCTGAATTTACCGTGGCCGTCACTCCGCCGGACCCCTTGGCCTGTGCTCTCACCGGCCTGTTGGACCCGCCGCAGGTCCGGGACGGGGTGACTACGACACCCCCGGACCTGAGGTAACACCACCCCGATCGGCCTCTCGCCGCACAGCACACCCGTACGTCCGGCATCCTTGTGATGAACGTGATTGATCGCACTGTTTGAGCCGTCCGGCAAAATGGGGGAGCGATCCCCCTGGCTGGTCGACATAGGAGAGAGACTCGTGGACGACGTACTGCGGCGTGCCCCGCTCTTCGCGGCGCTCGATGACGAGCAGGCCGCGGAGCTCCGCGCCTCCATGGGCGAGGTGACCCTCGCACGTGGTGACGCCCTGTTCCACGAGGGCGACCCCGGTGACCGGCTCTACGTCGTCACCGAGGGCAAGGTGAAGCTGCACCGCACCTCCCCCGACGGCCGCGAGAACATGCTGGCCGTCCTCGGCCCCGGAGAGCTGATCGGCGAGCTGTCGCTGTTCGACCCGGGCCCGCGCACCGCCACCGCCACCGCGCTGACCGAGGTCAAGCTGCTGGGTCTGGGTCACGGAGACCTCCAGCCCTGGCTGAACGCCCGGCCCGAGGTGGCGACCGCGCTGCTGCGCGCCGTCGCGCGGCGCCTGCGCAAGACCAACGACCAGATGTCCGACCTGGTCTTCTCCGACGTCCCGGGCCGCGTGGCCCGTGCGCTCCTCGACCTGTCGCGCCGCTTCGGCGTGCAGTCGGAGGAGGGCATCCACGTCGTGCACGACCTCACGCAGGAGGAGCTGGCCCAGCTCGTCGGCGCGTCGCGCGAGACCGTGAACAAGGCCCTGGCCGACTTCGCGGGACGCGGATGGCTCCGCCTGGAGGCGCGTGCGGTGATTCTTCTCGACGTGGAGCGGCTCGCGAAGCGGTCCCGCTGACGCCGGTCACAGTCGTGTGAGGGGTCCTGCCCGGTCGGGCGGGGCCCCTTCCGCGTACCTGCGGCGCCGTTCCGGGGGCTCTGCCCCCGCGCCCCTGCGCCCCCGCGCCTCAAACGACGGCGGGGCTGATTTCGGCTGCGCCGTGGCTGCCCGGCGGCCGGATGCGAGCACCCGGCGTTTCGCCCCGCGGTGTGCCGCCCGGGGAAAGGCACAGTGGACCCATGGAGCACAGAGGCCTCGACGCGTACGGGTACTTCGAGCGCGAAGGCTCGCTCGGGCAGGTGCAGGCCGAGTTCCGGGGGCTCGTCGCCGCCGTGCGGGAGCGGATCGGGGAGGCGTACGGGCGACGCCTGCACAGCGCCTACCTGTACGGGTCCGTGCCGCGCGGGAACGCCCGGCCCGGGCGGTCCGACCTCGACCTGCTGATCGCCCTGCACCACGCGCCCGGCGGGGAGGACCGCGACACCGCCGAGGCGCTGGCGCGCGGCATCGACGAGGAGTTCGCGGAGATCGACGGGGTCGGGATCCTGCTGTACGGCAAGGACCGGCTGCTGAGCGAGCAGGAACGTTACGACCTGGGCTGGTTCCTCGCCTGCCTGTGCACCCCGCTGCTCGGCGCGGACCTGGCCGAGCACCTGCCCCGCTACCGGCCCGACGGCCTGCTCGCCCGCGAGACCAACGGCGACCTCGCCGAGCTGCTGCCCAGGGTGCGCGAGCGGATCCGGGAGGCGGCCACCCCGGAGGAGTACCGCAAGCTGTGCCGGGGCGTCTCGCGGCACCTCGTACGGACCGGGTTCACCCTCGTCATGCCGCGGTGGGGCGGCTGGACCAGCGACCTCACCGAGTCGGCGGAGGTGTTCGCGCAGTACTACCCCGAGCGCGCCGACCAGATGCGCGCCGCTGCCGCCGCCGCGCTGGACCCGGTCGCCGACCCGGCCGTGCTGCGCGCCTACGTCGAGGACCTCGGGCCGTGGCTCGCGGACGAGTACACGACCCGGCACGGGACGAAGACGCCCCGGCCGGCGGGCTAGGCCGCCTGCGGCCCGCTCAGTCCGGGGCCCCGGGGATCAGCCCGTGCTCCGTCAGGTACTCCAGCTGCGCGCGTACGGACCACTCCGCGGCCGGCCACAGCGACCGGTCCACGTCCGCGTAGACGTGGGCGACGACCGCCTCGGGGGTGACCAGGCCGTTCTCGACCGCCGTCTCGATCTGCGCGAGGCGGTGCGCCCGGTGGGCGAGGTAGAACTCCACCGCTCCCTGCGCGTCGTCCAGGACCGGCCCGTGCCCCGGGAGCACCGTGTGGACCCCGTCGTCGACCGTCAGCGAGCGCAGCCGGCGCAGGGAGTCCAGGTAGTCGCCCAGGCGCCCGTCGGGGTGCGCGACGACCGTCGTGCCCCGCCCCAGGATCGTGTCGCCGGTCAGGACCGCGCGGTCGGCGGGCAGGTGGAAGCAGAGCGAGTCCGCGGTGTGGCCGGGCGTCGGCACCACGCGCAGCTCCAGACCGCCCGTGCGGATGACGTCCCCGGCGGCCAGGCCCTCGTCGCCCAGGCGCAGGGCCGGGTCCAGGGCGCGCACCTTCGTCCGGGTCAGCTCGGCGAAGCGGGCCGCGCCCTCCGCGTGGTCGGGGTGTCCGTGGGTGAGGAGGGTGAGCGCGACCCGCTTGCCCGCCCCCTCGGCGGCGGCGATCACCGCGCGCAGGTGTACGTCGTCCAGCGGGCCGGGGTCGATCACCACGGCCAGGTCGGAGCCGGGCTCGGAGACGAGCCAGGTGTTGGTGCCGTCGAGGGTCATCGGGGAGGCGTTCGGGGCCAGGACGTTCACCGCGCGGGCGGTGGCGGGTCCGGAGGCAACCATTCCGCGGGGCTGGCCGGGCAGGGCGGCGGCATCGGTCATGCGGGGGCTCCTCCGGGGTGCGCGGGGCCGGGGGTGCCGGGAGCCGTGAGGCGGACCCGCTTGGTGAACTCGTCGTGGCCCGGCCAGCTGAGCACCAGCTCCCCGTCCGTGAGGGTGGCCTGGGCGAGGACCGGGGTCAGGTCCTGGGCGCCGGCCGCCGCGAGGGCCTCCGCGGGGCTCGCGTACGGCTCCAGGGAGCGCAGGGTGGTGATGGTGGGCGGCATCATCAGCAGCTCGCCCTTGTCGTAGCCGGCGGCGGCGTCGGCCGGACGGATCCAGACCGTGCGGTCGGCCTCGGTGGAGGCGTTGCGGGTGCGCTGCCCCTCGGGGAGGGCCGCGACGAAGAACCAGGTGTCGTAGCGGCGCGGCTCGAACTCCGGGGTGATCCAGCGGGCCCACGCGCCGAGCAGGTCGGAGCGCAGGACCAGGCCCCGCCGGTCGAGGAACTCGGCGAAGGACAGCTCACGGGCGACCAGGGCCGCGCGGGCGGCCTCCCAGTCCTCGCCGGTGGTGTCGCCGACGACGGTGTCCGCGGACTCGCCCGCGAGCAGCACCCCGGCCTCCTCGAAGGTCTCCCGGACGGCTCCGCAGACGATCGCCTGGGCGGTGGCCGGGTCGGTGCCCATGCGCTCCGCCCACTCGGCACGGCTCGGGCCGGCCCAGCCGATGAGGTGGTCCTCGTCCCGGGGGTCCACGCCGCCGCCGGGATACGCGTAGGCGCCTCCGGCGAAGGCCATCTCGACGCGGCGGCGCAGCATGTGCACGGCGGGGCCGTCGGGGGTGTCGCGCAGCAGCATCACGGTGGCGGCGCGCCTCGGTTCCACCGGGGTGAGGGCGCCGTCCGCGAGGGCGCGGATCCGGTCGGGCCACTCCGGGGGGTACCACTGACCTCCGGCGGAGGTCTCTTGCTGACCGTACTGACCATTCGGCATGGCGGGATGCTACGGGCATCCGGGCCGATGTTCGAGGGGTGCCCCTGCCTGCCGGGCTGCGCGGGGCGAAGTTCCCAGGGCCTGCCCTGACCCGGTCCTCAAGCGCCGGACGGGCTGGGAAGGGGTACCGGGCTGCGCCCGGACCCCTCTGGGGCTCCGCCCCAGACCCCGGTCCTCAAACGCCGGACGGCTGAAGAGCAAACGCCGGAGGGGCCGGATCGTGCCCTACGGGCAGGGTCCGGCCCCTCCGGGGTAGACGTTCGGCCCCACAGGGCCGCGCCGAGGTCAGGCTCCAGGAACCAGTTCCACCTGGATCTCGATCTCGACCGGGGCGTCCAGCGGGAGGACCGCCACGCCGACCGCGCTGCGGGCGTGGACGCCCTTGTCGCCGAGGACGGCGCCCAGCAGCTCGCTCGCGCCGTTCAACACGCCCGGCTGTGCCGTGAAGTCGGGGGCGGAGGCGATGAAGCCCACCACCTTCACGACGCGCGCGATCTTGTCGAGGTCGCCGATGACGGACTTCACCGCGGCCAGCGCGTTCAGCGCGCAGGTCGCGGCCAGTTCCTTGGCCTGCTCCGCCGAGACCTCCGCGCCGACCTTGCCGGTGACCGGCAGGTTGCCCTTCACCATCGGGAGCTGCCCCGCGGTGTACACGTAGGCGCCCGAGCGCACGGCCGGCTGGTAGGTGGCCAGCGGCGGGACGACCTCGGGGAGGGTCAGGCCGAGCTCGGCCAGCTTCGCCTCGACGACTCCGCTCATGCCGCCTTCTCCCGCTTCAGGTAGGCCACGAGCTGCTCGGGGTTGTTCGGGCCGGGAACGACCTGGACGAGCTCCCAGCCGTCCTCGCCCCAGGTGTCCAGGATCTGCTTGGTGGCGTGGACCAGCAGCGGGACGGTCGCGTATTCGAACTTCTTGGTCATGGGAGCGAGCGTAGTGCCTGCCGTGCGGGGCCCCGCCACCACCGCCGCCGCCGGGGAGGAATTAGGCTCGGGCCCTGTGAGCAGGCTCCAGGTGGTCAGCGGCAAGGGCGGCACCGGCAAGACCACGGTCGCCGCGGCACTCGCGCTCGCCCTCGCACGCGAGGGCAAGCGGACTCTTCTCGTGGAGGTCGAGGGCAGGCAGGGCCTCGCCCAGGTCTTCGGGGCGGAGGCGCTCCCCTACGAGGACCGGAAGATCGCCGTCGCCTCGGGCGGCGGGGAGGTCTACGCGCTCGCCATCGACGCGGAGCGGGCGCTCCTGGACTACCTCCAGATGTTCTACAAGCTCGGCTCGGCCGGCCGCGCCCTCAAGAAGCTCGGCGCCATCGACTTCGCGACGACCATCGCGCCGGGACTGCGCGACGTGCTCCTGACGGGCAAGGCGTGCGAGGCGGTCCGGCGCAAGGACAAGTCCGGCCGGTTCGTCTACGACCACGTGATCATGGACGCTCCGCCGACCGGGCGGATCACCCGCTTCCTGAACGTCAACGACGAGGTGGCGGGCCTGGCCCGGTTCGGGCCGATCCACAACCAGGCGCAGGCCGTGATGAAGGTGCTCAAGTCCCCCGAGACGGCCGTGCACCTGGTCACCCTGCTGGAGGAGATGCCCGTGCAGGAGACCGCCGACGGGATCGCCGAGCTCCGCCAGGCGGGCCTGCCGGTGGGGCGGGTCGTCGTCAACATGGTCCGGCCGCACCACCTCGACGAGGACGCCCTGCGCGCCGCCTCCGGCGAGCGGCGCTCCGACGTCTCCAGGGCGCTGTCCCGGGCCGGCCTCGGCAGCGCCCGGCGCGGCGGGCCGGCCGAACGGCTGGTGGACCCGCTGCTCGCGCAGGCCTCGGAGCACGCGAGCCGGGTGGAGCTGGAACGCGCCCAGCGCACCGTACTGGCGGGGCTGGACGTGCCGACGTACGAACTCCCCCTGCTCGGCGCGGGGATGGACCTGGCCGGGCTCTACGGGCTCGCCGCGGAGCTGCGCAAGCAGGTGGGCGAGGAATGAGCGAGGCCGGGACCATGGAGATGACGATGGAGGCGACGACGATGGACGCTCCCCCGCGACTGGACGTCGACCGGCTGCTCGACGATCCGCAGACCCGGATCATCGTGTGCTGCGGCGCGGGCGGCGTCGGCAAGACCACGACCGCCGCGGCGCTCGGGGTACGGGCGGCCGAGCGCGGGCGCAAGGTGGTCGTCCTGACCATCGACCCGGCGCGCAGGCTGGCCCAGTCGATGGGGATCGACTCGCTCGACAACACTCCGCGCAGAGTCACGGGCGTGCGGGGCCCGGAAGGCGCGGACGGCGGCGGCGAACTGCACGCCATGATGCTCGACATGAAGCGGACCTTCGACGAGATCGTCGAGGGCCACTCCGACCCCGAGCGCGCCGAGGCCATCCTCGCCAACCCCTTCTACCAGTCCCTGTCGGCCGGCTTCGCGGGCACGCAGGAGTACATGGCGATGGAGAAGCTGGGGCAGCTGAGGGCCCGGGACGACTGGGACCTGATCGTGGTGGACACCCCGCCGAGCCGCTCCGCGCTGGACTTCCTGGACGCGCCGGGGCGCCTGGGGTCCTTCCTGGACGGGAAGTTCATCCGGGTGCTGATGGCTCCGGCGAAGGTGGGCGGCCGGGCGGGGATGAAGTTCCTCAATGTCGGCATGTCGATGATGACGGGCACGCTGAGCAAGCTGATGGGTGCCTCGCTGCTGAAGGACGTACAGACCTTCGTGGCCGCCATGGACACGATGTTCGGCGGCTTCCGCACCCGCGCGGACGCCACCTTCCAGCTCCTCCAGGCTCCCGGAACGGCGTTCCTGGTGGTCTCCGCGCCCGAACCGGACGCGCTGCGCGAGGCCGCGTACTTCGTCGAGCGGCTGGCCGCGGAACGGATGCCGCTGGCCGGGCTCGTACTGAACCGGGTGCACGGCAGCGGCGCCGAACAGCTGTCGGCGGAGCGGGCGTTGGCCGCCGCGGAGAATCTTGAAGAAGGCGGCATTGTGGATCAGGAGTCCGGGAAAGCTGGACTTCGTGACTCCACGGACCCCGCATCCGACTCCGACACCGACCCCGACGCCCGCACTGCGCGAGAGACCGGCGCCGACGCCGTAGAAGCCGACGTGGATGTGATCACGGCAGGACTGCTCCGCCTGCACGCGGAGCGCATGCAGGTCATCGCGCGCGAACAGCGCACGCGTGACCGCTTCACCTCGCTGCACCCCGAGGTGGCGGTGGCCGAAGTGGCCGCCCTGCCCGGCGACGTACACGACCTCGCCGGGCTGCGGGCCATCGGAGAGCGACTCGCGGCCGGGGTTCCGGCCGGAGCGTAGGCGTTCCTACGACGGGTGCCCAGGTGGTCTACCCGGCTGCCGCGTACGTCTCGTACGGAACACCGATCTCCTCATCGTCATCCATGGTGAGGATGCCCGTACTGCGCTCGTACTCCGTGCGTGCGGTTTCGAGCAGTCGCCTCCACGAGGTGACGGTGGGGCGCCGGCGCAACAGCGCACGTCGCTCCCGCTCGGTCATTCCGCCCCACACTCCGAACTCGACACGATTGTCGAGCGCGTCGGCCAGGCACTCGGTCCGCACCGGACATCCGGTGCACACCGCCTTGGCCCTGTTCTGTGCCGCTCCTTGAACGAACAGTTCATCCGGATCGGTAGTGCGGCAGGCTGCCTGCGCACTCCAGTCGGTAACCCAGCCCATCCCGGCGCCGTCCTCTCCCGAATCGAGGCTCCCCCACGGCGGTAGCGGCATATTCACCGCTGCCAGTTGAGGACGTTACGGAAGGCGGGCACAGTGCAACACCCCCGACGGGCCCAATCTTGAATGGTCCGAACGGACTATGGGTAAGCGGCAGATCACCCGACGGAGTGATCCTGCGACATGCCCGACCATTCCGGCGATTTGGGTGAAATCGGCGGGGCACACTGATCACAGGAGGCTAGATTCGGACATGCGTCCACCCCATTCGGGAAGGGTGAAAAACAAGCCGAGGGGTTGATGTCCCACCGCACTGCTGTGACAGTTGAGGACAGCTTAGGCCAAGGCATTCGCGCGT
The DNA here is from genome assembly GCF_026343255.1 of Streptomyces sp. NBC_00086. Lineage (NCBI taxonomy): Bacteria > Bacillati > Actinomycetota > Actinomycetes > Kitasatosporales > Streptomycetaceae > Streptomyces > Streptomyces sp. NBC_00086. Next base: position 3,700,798 of record NZ_JAPELZ010000001.1, read on the forward strand.
GTCCGGCGATTGAGAACGTAGGCTGCCCTCCATGGGAAAGAAGCGCTCGGGCGGCGGGCTCACGGGGCCACAGCAGGCCGCCAAGTTCCTCGGTGTGTCCGTTCTCTCCGGAGTTGTACTCGCGGGGATCGCGATCCCGGGCGCCGGCGCCCTGGGACTCGCGGCCAAGGGCACGGTCGAGGGGTTCGATGAGATCCCGGCCAATCTGAAGACTCCACCGTTGAGCCAGCGCACCACGATTCTGGACGCGGAGGGTGGCTTGATCGCCACGGTCTATTCGCGTGACCGGCAGGTGGTCCCGATCACGGCCATCTCCCCGTACATGCAGAAGGCCATCGTCGCGATCGAGGACTCCCGCTTCTACGAGCACGGCGCGGTCGACCTCAAGGGCATCCTGCGTGCGGTCAACCGCAATGCCCAGGAGGGCGGCGCGGCCCAGGGCGCGTCGACGCTGACGCAGCAGTACGTGAAGAACGTCTTCGTCGAAGAGGCCGGCGACGACGAGACGAAGGTGCGCGAGGCCCAGGAGAAGAGCCTCGGACGCAAGATCCGCGAGCTGAAGTACTCGATCCAGGTCGAGGAGGAGCTCGGGAAGCAGAAGATCCTCGAGAACTACCTCAACATCACGTACTTCGGGCAGCAGGCGTACGGAATCGAATCCGCCGCCCGGCGCTACTTCAGCAAGCCCGCCAAGGACCTGACCCTGGAAGAGTCGGCGCTGCTGGCGGGCGTGGTGCAGTCACCGAGCCGGTACGACCCGATGAACGACTCGCAGGAGGCGATGAAGCGCCGCAACATCGTCCTCCAGCGCATGGCGGACGTCAGGGACATCTCCCAGGCCGAGGCTGATGCCGCGAAGGCGAAGCCGGTCCAGCTGAAGGTGACCAAGCCGAAGAACGGCTGCATCACCGCCGTCAAGGGCGCGGGCTTCTTCTGCGACTTCGTGCGCAACACCTTCCTCGACGACACCGCCTTCGGGAAGACCCGCGAGGACCGGGCGAAGGTCTGGAACCAGGGCGGCCTCACCGTCCGGACGACCCTGGACCCGCAGTCGCAGGACTCGGTCAACGAGTCCATCAAGGACCACGTGGACCAGGACGACAAGGTCGCCACGGCCGTCACCCTCGTCCAGCCCGGCACCGGGCGGGTCCTCGCCATGGGGCAGTCGAAGCCATACGGCTTCGGCAAGAACGAGACCCAGATCAACTTCTCGGTGGACAAGAAGATGGGCGGCTCGAACTTCGGCTTCCCGACCGGCTCCACCTTCAAGGCCTTCGTCGCGGCCGCGGCCCTGGAGGGCGGACTGCCGCCGACGAAGATGTACCAGTCCCCGTACGACATGGACTACCCGAGCCCGGTGCGGACCTGCAGCGACAAGCCCTGGGTCAACACCGACCGGGCCAAGGTGGAGAACGAGACCGAGTCCGAGGTCGGCCCGTACGGGATGAAGGAGGCGATGGCCAAGTCGGTCAACACCTACTTCGTGGAGATGATCTCCGAGGTGGGCCTGTGCCCCGTCACCGAGATGACCAGCAAGCTCGGCGTGATCCCGGCCAACGGCGCCAAGCTCCCCGAGGTCCCCGCCATCGCGCTCGGCAGTGAGGGCATGTCCCCGCTGACCATGGCCAACGCCTACGCCACCTTCGCCAACCGCGGCGTGTACTGCACCCCGGTCACCATCGAGTCGATCACCGACTCGCACGGCAAGGCGCTGACCGTCCCGAAGTCCAAGTGCGGCCGCGCGATGAGCGAGACGACCGCCGACACCATCAACACGCTGCTGCTCGGCGTGGTCGACTCCGGTACCGGCCAGAAGTCGGGTCTGTCCGACCGGCAGAGCGCGGGCAAGACGGGTACCACCGACAGCCGTTACAACGCCTGGTTCGTCGGCTACACCCCGAACATGTCCGGCGCGACCTGGGTCGGCTCCGGCGGCGCCAAGCAGGTGTCGATGGAGAACATCACCATCGGCGGCCAGTACTACGACAAGGTCTTCGGTGGTGGCCTGCCCGGCCCGATCTGGAAGCAGGCGGTCTCCGGCGCGCTCTCCGGCCGCGAGGCCCCGGGCTTCACCACGGTGAACATCCCCGACACCCCGAGCCCGGCCCCCGGCGGCAAGCCCAGCGGCAAGCCCACCAAGCCCGGCAAGCCGGGCCGCGACGGCAAGCCCGGTGACAGTCGGCCCGGCGGGCAGACCGCCACCGGCGGGACCGTCGGAGCCACCGGCGGAACCGACGGCGGCACGGGCGGGACCGACCCGCTCGGCGGGATCACGTTCCCGCCGGGCATCATCGGCGGCCGCGACTAGGCACCTTGGGGCCCGTAGGCCCCGTAGGCCCCGTAGCAAAACGAGGGAGGGCCCCCACCGATCCGCATCCGGATCGGTGGGGGCCCTCCCTCGTTTTCCCGTACTAGGACAGGTGCTTCTTGACGGCGGCGGCGACGCGCCCGCCCTCCGCCAGACCCGCGACCTTCGGGTTCACGATCTTCATCACGGCGCCCATGGCCCGCGGCCCCTCGGCGCCCGCCGCCTTGGCCTCCTCGACGGCCTGCGCCACGATCGCGTCGAGCTCGGCCTCGCCGAGCTGCTTGGGGAGGTAGGTGTCGAGGAACTCGCCCTCGGCGGTCTCCCGCGCGGCCTGCTCGGGACGGCCACCCTGCGCGAAGGCGTCCGCGGCCTCGCGGCGCTTCTTCGCCTCCTTGGCGATCACCTTGAGGACTTCCTCGTCGGAGAGCACCCGGGCTTCCTTGCCCGCGACTTCCTGGTTGGTGATGGCGGAGAGGGTCAGGCGCAGCGTGGACGAGGCGAGCTCGTTGCGCGCGCGGATGGCGGTGGTGAGGTCTTCCTGGAGCTTGGCCTTGAGCGTGGTCATGTCCCGAGTCTGCCAGGTACGGGGGCTCCGGCGCCCGCCGGTTTCCCGGCGGGGTTGCCGGGTCTGCGAACATATGGGCATGCGTGCGCGTTACGGAGTACCCCTGAAGGTCACCGCCGGCATCGCCGCGGCGGGGGCCGCCGGCCTGGCCTATGCCGCCGGTTTCGAAGCCCGGTCCTTCCGCCTGCGCCGGGTCACGGTCCCCGTGCTCCCGCAGGGGATGCGCCCGTTGCGCGTCCTGCAGGTCTCGGACATCCACATGGTCGGCGGGCAGCGCAAGAAGCGCGCCTGGCTGCAGTCGCTCGCCGGGCTGCGCCCCGACCTCGTGGTGAACACGGGCGACAACCTCTCCGACACGGAGGGCGTGCCGGAAGTGCTCGACGCGCTCGGCCCGCTGATGGAGTTCCCCGGCGTGTACGTCTTCGGGTCGAACGACTACTACGGCCCCCGGATGCGCAATCCCGGGCGCTACCTGATCGAGAAGACCCAGGGCCGGCACGGGCTCAACGGAAACGCACCGGTCGTCGGCGCCGTCCACAACCCGTGGGAGGGGATGCGGGACGCCTTCGACGCGGCCGGCTGGCTGAACCTCACCAACACCCGGGGCCGGCTCAAGCTCGACGGCCTGGAGCTGGCCTTCACCGGCCTGGACGACCCGCACATCAAGCGCGACCGGTACGAGCGGGTCGCGGGCGGTCCGGAGACGGACGCCGACTTCTCGATGGCCGTCGTACACGCCCCGTACCTGCGCGTCCTCGAAGCCTTCACCGCCGACCGGTACCCCCTGATCCTGGCCGGGCACACGCACGGCGGACAGCTGTGCATCCCCTTCTACGGGGCGCTCGTCACCAACTGCGACCTGGACACCAAGCGGGTGAAGGGCCTCTCGACGCACGAGACGCAGGGGCAGCGCGCGTACCTCCACGTGTCGGCGGGCTGCGGGACCAACCGCTTCACCCCGGTGCGCTTCGCGTGCCCGCCCGAGGCGACACTGCTGACACTGACCGCGAAGGCATGAGGCGGGCGGTCGCGCCGGGTACGTTGATCGGATGATCGCACCTGCCGCACTCCGCCTCACGACCGTCGCCTTCCGCACACTGATCGCGGCCGCGGCCGTCACCGGTCTGGTCATCGAGTGCGTGTACGGCAGCGTGCCCCTGGTCCTGAGCTTCTTCACGATCTGGACGAACATCCTGGTCGCGATCGTCTACGGGCTCTCCGCCCTCCGCGTCCACCGGCGCGAGCCGGACGTCGCCCCCTTCTGGCGGGGCGGCGTCCTCCTCTTCATCCTGATCACCGGGCTGGTCTTCCACCTGCTCCTGGCCAACCCGTCGAGCCCCTTCAACGTGGTCGAGGACCTGGACAAGCTGACCGGCGCGAAGTCCGTCTCCAACCAGCTCCTCCACACGGTCACCCCCATCGGCGCCGTCCTGGACTTCCTCTTCCTGACGGCCCCCCGCACCCTGCGCCCGCGCTACGCCGCGCAGTGGCTGGCGTACCCCCTGGTCTACGTGGTCTTCGCGCTGATCCGCGGCGCCCTCCTCTCCCCCGGCATCCCGCACCGGTACACGTACCCCTTCATCGACGCCGCCCAGTACGGCTACGCGAAGGTCGCGCTGAACGCGGTGGTCCTGGGCCTCGCCTTCTACGCCCTCGGCCTCGCCCTGGTCACGGCGGACCGCTACCGCCCGCCGCGCGAAAACCGGATTTCGTCTCCGGCCGAGGGTCCGCTAAAGTAATCGATGTCGCCAGGGCAGCAAGCGCTGCAGGGGTGGACATCGGGGTGTAGCGCAGCTTGGCAGCGCGCTTCGTTCGGGACGAAGAGGTCGTGGGTTCAAATCCCGCCACCCCGACTTCGTAAGACCAGGTCAAGGGCTTGATCCGCATCGCGGGTCAGGCCCTTCCTGCGTTCCGGGTGATCGTTTGGGAGAAATCTGGGAGAAGATCTTGGTCGGCTTCTCCCAGGACTTCGGACCCGACGTCCGCCCTGCCGGTCAGAGGGGGTGCGGAGACATGACGTGGGGCTCGACGCCCGGCGCCTCAAGCAGGCAGCGTGGGACTCCCGGACCAGGTGTCGTGCGAACCGCGATCGGAATCGGCGGATCGGTCGGAAGATCCACGCGCACCGTGACGGGCCTGTCGTCCCAGGTCGTGGCGTGTCCCGTCTCCTCGCCATCCACCAAGACCTGCACCTCTACGGTGTGACCTGTCTGGACGGTGGCGCTGACCGAGTGACCGTCGTAGTCGATGTGGAAGTGGTGGCGTCGTCTCATGAGTACGCCTCCTCGCCTGCCCCACCACTCAAGCCTAGTGCTGCTCCGCGGGGCAGCCCTTCGCGCGCCCTGACGAGTGAACCCGCGCGTGTCCTGAGGGTCTCAGGACGATCGTGCCGCACACCGTGGGGTGGAGAGCCCCGAATCGGTGTGAGGACGCGACGAGATGACGACCGTAGTGGTGACCGGCGCGACCGGGAACGTCGGACGGCACGTGGTGAGCGAGTTGCGCCGGCGAGGCATCCCCCACCGCGCGTTCACCCGCGACCCTGAACGAGCCACGGCCGTACTCGGCCCCGGCGCCGACCTTGTGCAAGGGGACTTCGCCGATCCCGCATCGCTCCGGGCCGCCTTCGCGGGCGCCGAGCAGGCCTTCCTGAGCTGTGCCAACGACCCACGGCAGGTCGGGAACGCGGCAAACGCGATCGAGGCCGCAGCCACGGCCGGTGTCCGGCAGATCGTCATGCTGTCCACGGTCGGAGCCGAGGCCGGAGCCGCGGAGACGTTCGCGGATCAGCACGGCCGCATCGAGCACCGCCTGCGCTCGGCGGGGATCCCCTTCGTGATTCTCCGGTCCAGCTTCCTGATGTCGAACCTCCTCGGTTCACTGCCGACGATCGGGCAGGCCGGGCGGATCTTCCTGCCCGCGGACGACGCCCGCGTCGCCATGATCGACCCCCGTGACGTGGCCGCCTGCGCGGTCGCAGTGCTCTCCGGGCAGAGCAGGGACGGAGAGACCCATCTGATCACCGGCCCCGAGGCCCTCACCTTCACCGAGGTCGCCCACCGACTCTCCAGCGCCCTCGGACGGACGGTGGAGTACGTCGCCGTACCCGACGAGGCAGCCCTGGCTGGCATGCTCGGCGCGGGCCTGCCGCCGTGGCTCGCCGAGGGGGTGGTGGGCATCTTCCAGCTGCTCCGGGAAGGCACCAATGCCGACACCACCGACTCCGTGCGCCAGCTGACCGGGCACGACCCACGCCCCGTCGCCGACTTCGCCCGCGACCTCATGGCACCGCTCCAGTGATGCTCGGTCTGCCACGCCACCTGGTCACGGCTCCGTCCCTGACACCTCCTTGATGCCGGGATAGCACCGCCCTTCAGGCCTGTCACCGGCGTTAAGAGGGCATAAAGACTGCCGGTCTCCGGCAATGCGCTCTCGGGTGCGTACCGGGCAGGATCAGGACAGGTCATCCTGCGGCACCCGAAGTGATCAGGAACCCGTGGACTTGTGGAGGGTCAGGCGGCGGTAGGCGGCGCGGGCGTTGGCGATGCGGGAGATGGCGGTTCCGATGCTCGCCGCCGCCAGGAGGCATCCGAGGCGGCCCAGGTCGTAGCCGGCGGACCAGGTCAGTTCGCCCATGGGTGGTGTGGCGAAGCCGTTGAGGGCGAGCCAACAGACCAGGGCTGTGCCCGGTGCGGCGATGAGCCGGGCTCCGGTGCTCAGTACGGCGCACAGCACGGACAGAAGGAGAAGATCGATCGTGGGGTCGCCCTGGCCGTTCAGGTAGTTGAGGACGGTGACCACGACGAGGGCCACGACCCCTGAGGCTGCCCACACCGAGGGGGTTGCGACGGGGTGGGGCACAGGGCGGGCACCGGAACTCAGACGCCTCCATTGCACCACGCGATTCCTCCCTCGCCCTGGCCTCCGCCGTTGGAGGCCTCCGCCATGATGCCGGAGCCGGGGAGGAACGGGCACAGGCCAGAAATCAGCCGAACGACGGCGCGGCATGATTCGCCGTCAAACCGTCCCGCCGCACCGCCTCCTCCATCGGAGCCGCGGCACCTTCCACAGGCGAATTCTTCACCGATTCGGCTGACTAGCGCAGGGATAGGGTGACGACATGAGGTGCACTGTCCACCTCCATCTTCCGCCGACAACGTCAGAAACCTGGGGGTCTTCCGTGCCTGTTCCCCGCGTGAGCCGTACTCCGCTGCCGGGCATAGGGGTCCGCTACGACCTCACCACTCGTGAGCATCGCCGCCTGTCGGTGATCGCCCACCGGGACGGTGCCCGAACGCTGAACGCCTACCGGCGGGACGACCCGGACGAGTGCGCGCTGTCGGTGAAGCTGACCGGCGGCGAGACGGAGGCGCTGATCGACGCGTTGATGCCCTCGCACCACAGCCCGAACCTGCTCTCCACGACCGACCTGGGGCTGGTGGCGGAGCGGATCGAGCTGTCCTCCATCTCCCACTGGAACGGGCGGGTGCTGGGTGACACCCGCATGCGAACGGAGACTGGCGTGTCCATCGTGGCCGTGCTGCGACGGGCCGGGGCGATACCTTCCCCCGGGCCCGACTTCCGGCTGGCCGGCGGGGACACCCTCATAGTGATCGGCACCCGCGAGGGCGTCGAGGCCGCCGCCGCGATTCTCGGCCGGGAGTGACGTATGCACTCCTCCGCTGTCTTCCTGATCGAGTTCGGCGCGATCATCCTCGCCCTGGGCCTGCTGGGCCGCTTCGCCGGACGGTTCCAGTTCTCCCCCATACCCCTCTACCTCCTGGCGGGCCTCGCCTTCGGCAAGGGCGGACTCCTGCCGCTCGGCACGAGCGAGGAGTTCGTCGCCATCGGGGCCGAGATCGGCGTCATCCTGCTCCTGCTCATGCTCGGGCTGGAGTACACAGCAAGCGACCTGGTCTCCAACCTCAAGACCCAGTACCCGGCCGGTCTCGTCGACTTCACCCTCAACGCCCTGCCCGGCGCCGGCATGGCCCTCCTGCTCGGATGGGGCCCGGTCGCCGCGGTCGTCCTGGCCGGCGTCACCTGGATCTCCTCCTCCGGCGTCATCGCCAAGGTCATGGGCGACCTCGGGCGCCTCGGCAACCGCGAGACCCCGGTCATCCTCAGCATCCTGGTCCTCGAAGACCTCGCGATGGCCGTCTACCTGCCGATCATCACCGCCCTGCTCGCGGGAGTGAGCCTGGCCGCCGGCAGCGCCACCCTCGCCATCGCCCTCGGCGTGGCCGGGCTGGTCCTCTTCCTGGCCGTCCGCTTCGGAAGGGTCATCTCCCGCTTCGTCTCCAGCGACGACCCCGAGAAGCTCCTCCTGGTCGTCCTCGGCCTCACCCTCCTGGTCGCGGGCATCGCCCAGCAGCTCCAGGTCTCCGCCGCCGTCGGCGCGTTCCTCGTCGGCATCGCCCTCTCGGGGGAGGTCGCGGAGGGCGCCCACAGTCTGCTGAGCCCCTTGCGGGACCTGTTCGCCGCCGTGTTCTTCGTCTTCTTCGGCCTGCACACCGACCCCGCCAGCATCCCCCCGGTCATCCTGCCCGCGCTCGCCCTGGCCGTCGTCACGGCGGGTACGAAGATCGCCACCGGCTACTGGGCCGCACGCCGCGCCGGGATCTCCGTCAAGGGACGGTGGCGCGCCGGCGGGACCCTGGTGGCGCGCGGCGAGTTCTCCATCGTGATCGCCGGTCTCGCCGTCACCGCCGGCATCGAGCCCTCTCTCGGGCCGCTGGCCACCGCCTACGTGCTGGTCCTGGTCATCGTCGGCCCGCTGACCGCCCGCTACACCGAACCGATCGCGACCTTCCTCACCGGACGCGGCCGCAAGCAGCAGATGCCTGAGGTGCTGAAGCCGGGCCTGATTCCGGCACAGCCGCAAGCGATGGACGCGATGGACGACTCCGGCACCGTCGGCCGCCCATGAGCGACGGCCACGCCTCCTGCTCCGCGACCCGGGATGGAAGCGGGACTGCGGTCACGCTGTGCTGTCTTTCGCACCGGGTGGACGGGGCTTGCCGAGAGGGATGGTGCCGGCGAGGCGGGTCAGGAGCGGGCAGGCGAAAGCCAGAATGAAGACGTAAGCGGTCACCAGGGGGCCGAGCGAGCCCTGCATCGTTCCGACGAGCCCGACGATCACCAGAGAGAACTCGCCCCGGGCGATGAGCACGGTCCCGGCGCGCAGTCGACCACGCCGGCCCACGTGGTCGCGTGCGGCGGCGAACCGTCCAGTGGCCACCTTGGTGAAGGCGGTGACCGCCGCGAGCGCCAGGGCCGCGGGCAGAACGGGCACGAGGTCGGCGGGGTCGACAGACAGCCCGATGGCCAGGAAGAACACCGCCGCGAAGAGGTCGCGCAGCGGACTGAGCACCGCGCGGGTACGGGTCGCGGTCTCTCCGGTGAGGGTGAGGCCGACGAGGAAGGCACCCACTGCGGCCGACGCATGGACGGCCTCGGCGAGGGCGGCGACGATCAGGGTCAAGCCCAGCACCCGCAGCAGCAACTGTTCGGCGTCCGGGTGGGAGACGAGACGGCCCACATGGTGGCCCCACCGGTAGGAGACGGTGAAGGCGGCGATGACGGCGCCCACGGCCGCAAGTACACCGAGGACCGCTTGCCACCACTGGCCGCCCGACGCGAGCACGGCGAGCACCGGCAGGTAGAGGGCCATGGCGCAGTCCTCCATGACGAGCACCGACAGAACCGCCGGTGTCTCCCGGTTACCCAGTCGCCGCAAGTCCTCCAAAAGGCGGGCAACGATGCCGGAGGAGGAGATGTACGTGGCGCCAGCTAGGGCGAAGATCCCGACGCCGTCCATTCCCAGCAGCCATCCGGCGACCGCCCCGGGTGCGGCGTTCAGCCCCAGGTCCACCAGGGCCGACGGCACGTGCCGCCGCATGCCGACCGCGAACTCGGGCAGAGAGAACTCCAGCCCCAGGGCGAGCAGGAGGAGGACCACTCCGATGGCCGCGCCCGTCTCGACGAACTCGCCGGCGGCAGGCACGGGCGCGATGCCGCCCTTGCCGACCGCGAGGCCGGCCAGCAGGTAGAGCGGAATCGGCGAGAGCGTGAAGCGCCGCGCCAGCGTCCCCAGCACGCTCAGGGCGGCCAGGATGATGCCGAGCTCGAGCAGCAGCGCGACCGGCGTCCGCACGGGGCTCAGCCCCGGATGATCTGTTCCACACCCGCGATGCCCTCGTGGGTCCCGATCACCACCAGCACGTCCCCGCCGCGAAGAGGCTCCTGAGGTGTGGGCGAGGCGATCACTTCCTCACCCCGGACAACCGCGACGATCGACGCGCCGGTCCGAGTCCGCGCTCGCGTGTCGCCCAGAGGCCGGCCGTCGTACACGCTGCCCGCCCGCACCTCGACCTGCCCGGACATCAGCCCCGGGACTTCCTTCGTCAGGTCGGCGAACCGCTCCGCGATCCGCGGAGCCCCAAGAATCTCCGCGACCGTGTCCGCCTCCTCACCGTTGAGCTGCAGCACCGGCCTTCCCTCGTCCGGGTCCTCCTCCCCGTAAAGGACCAGGTCGAATTCACCCGTGCGCCTGGCCACCACCCCGACCCGGTCACCGCGGTGATTGGTGAACTCGTAGCGCAGACCCACACCGGGCAGCAGAACCTCGGTGACATCCATTTCCCCATCATCAAGTGACGGCAGAGGGACGGCATGCCCGGATGGGCTGCGCGGGGATCAGGGCCGCGTGACGTAGCAGGTCTCAGCCGCGCGGCCGGCGATCCGCACCGCAGGGTGGCTTCGGCCTCCACCGCGCATATGGGCCTTGCCTCCGAGATTCGTCCCGCACAGGGCGAGGCAGAGGCGTGAGGCACGCTGTCGCGACGGCTGGCTTTGTCCACGAGAACGGGCAGCGTTTTGACGCGAGGACGGACGGGGCTCAGGGGCTCTGGCGGGCAGGAATTGTTCACGAGATTGGACAGCACTGGGCTCCCGCAGCACTCACCGGGGGACGGTCTGGGTAACGCGCCACAACCTCCGGGGGAGCCCGCCTTCCTCGAACGGGGCGACCTCATCCAGAGTCCAGCCTTCGGCGAGGCCGTCGACCAGGTCGCGAGGGAAGAAGTGGACGGCGAAGCCGCCGTGCTCCCAGATGTCGTCTCCGTGCCCGGTACCGGCCTGGTAATGGGCGTCCCCGGTATGACGAACGGTGTAGACGAAGGCCCCGCCAGGCCGCAGTACCCGTCGTACCTCGGCGACCAGGGCGTGGATCTCCTGGGTGGACAGCGCCATGCAGAGCAGCATGTGAGCGAACACGGCATCCACCGAGGCGTCCGCGAGCGGCAGAGCCTCGCGGACGTCGTGAACCGCCGTGGTGACCAGCCCGGCCACGCCTTGGGCCGCGGCGGCCTCGCGCAGCTGATCGAGACCGACCGGGCTGAAGTCAGTGGCCATCACGGAAAAGCCTTCACGGGCGAAGTGCAGCGCGTCACGGCCGTGGCCAGCACCTAGCTCCAGCACCTCGCGGGCATCGGCGGCCCGGAAGACGGCAGCGGCACGGATCGCCGGCTCGGAGGGCTTCTCGCCGTACATGCCGGGATGCGCGCCGTAGGTCTGCTGCCAGTGCGCACGCTGCACCTCGGCCAGTCCCTGCTCCGACTCCGACACTCTGACGCCCTCCTGACCGGGCCGGTATCGAACAACCGGCCCCCGTCGGGCCACCTTAGAGGGACCCCAGGTCGTCACCTCGCCCGCCCGCTGCCAGTGCTGTCGGTTCTGGTGAACATCGGCTTCGACCTGAACCGGGTGCCTCCCGAAGCACTGAACAATCCCTGCCGGAATTCGTGAACAAAGCCAGACGGCGGTCGTTTGTGAGAAGACGAAGGACCCCGGCCGTGGCTCCGGGGTCCTTCGGTTTCGCGGCGGCTGGGTCAGTGGCTGGTGAGTTCGCCGGTGAGCTTGCCGTGGAGGTCGGCGCTGGGGTCGTTCAGTCCGATGATCTCCACCGTCTTGCCGCGCTGGGCGTACTTGGTCTCGATGGCGTCCAGGGCGGCGACCGAGGAAGCGTCCCAGATGTGGGCGGCGGACAGGTCGATGACGACCTTGTCGGGGTCGGTGGCGTAGCTGAACTGGCCGACGAGGTCGTTGGAGGAGGCGAAGAACAGCTCGCCGGTCACGGCGTACACGACGGTGGTTCCGTCGGGGTCGGTGACGGCGGTGACGTTGGCGAGGTGGGCGACGCGCTTGGCGAAGATGACCATGGCGGTGACGGAGCCGACGACGACGCCGATGGCGAGGTTGTCGGTGGCGACCACGCAGATCACGGTGATGACCATGACGGCGATCTCGCCGGCGGGCATCCGCTTGAGGGTCTTGGGGGCGATGGAGTGCCAGTCGAACGTCGCGAACGACACCATCACCATGACGGCGACCAGGGCGGCCATGGGGATGTCGGAGACGACCGGGCCGAAGACGATGCACAGCACCATCAGGAACGCGCCGGCCAGGAAGGTGGACAGGCGGGTGCGGGCTCCGGAGACCTTCACGTTGATCATGGTCTGGCCGATCATGGCGCAGCCGCCCATGCCGCCGAAGAAGCCGGTGACGATGTTGGCGATGCCCTGGCCGATCGACTCACGGGTCTTGGAGGAGTGGGTGTCGGTGATCTCATCGACCAGCTTGGCCGTCATGAGGGATTCCATGAGGCCGACCAGCGCCATGGCGAAGGCGTACGGGGCGATGGTGGTCAGGGTGTCGAGGGTGAACGGCACGTCGGGCAGGCCCGGGACGGGCAGGGAGGACGGCAGGGCGCCCTTGTCGCCGACGGTCGGCACGGCGATCGCGGCCGCGACCGTGATGACGGTCAGAATGACGATGGAGACCAGCGGCGCCGGGATCACGGTGGTCACCTTCGGGAAGAACACCATCAGGGCCAGGCCGCCGATGATCAGCGGGTAGACGGGCCACGGGACGTCGTGCATCTCGGGGACCTGGGCCATGAAGATCAGGATGGCGAGGGCGTTGACGAAGCCGACCATCACCGAGCGCGGCACGAACCGCATCAGCTTTGCGACGCCAAGCGCGCCGAGCGCCACCTGAATGACGCCAGCCAGGATGACGGCGGCGACGAGGTAGCCGAAACCGTGCTCGCGGTTGAGCGGGGCAATCACCAGGGCTACGGCGCCAGTGGCCGCCGAGATCATCGCCCGCCGACCGCCCACGATCGAGATGACCACGGCCATGGTGAACGAGGCGAACAGACCGACGGCGGGGTCGACCCCGGCGATGATCGAGAACGAGATCGCCTCGGGGATCAGCGCGAGCGCGACGACCAGGCCCGCGAGGACCTCCGTGCGCCAGACCTTCGGGTCGGACAGCCAGTCGGGGCGCAGACCGCGCAGGCGCGCGACGGGGGACGTCAGGGAAGCAGAAGACAAGGGATCGGGTACCTGTCGTGCTCGGGCACACCTGCTCTGGGCAGGGCCGGGGTGTGCGGGAGAGCGCGGAGGGGCCGGGTCGGCACTCCGCGGTCGGCCCGAATCAGGCGGGCCGGAAGATCGGGAGGGAGGATGCGGCGGGCCTGCGCAGTACGCGGCCGGGCAGCTCGCATCCGGGGCGAAGCGTCACGGCGGGCAGGCGGCGGCGCTGGGCGTCATGGGCTCGCGCACGCTTGGCTCCTGCAAGAATCGGGTCTTCGCCGGGAGCACCATCGGCCCCGACACGGCAGCAGGGGAAAGGCCACAGGCCGCCGCACAAGAGCAACTCTACCTTAACGTTAGAGTAGAGATCGGTGGGCCTGCGCAGGAAGCGGCCCGCCACGACGAGAAGGGCCAGGACCGCGGGCGTGGACGACAGGCACATGCAGATCGGTGAAGTCGCCGCGCGGACCGAGCTGTCCTTGCGCACCATCCGGCACTACGAGGAGACCGGCCTGGTCGCCCCCTCGGCCCGCTCCCAGGGCGGCTTCCGCCTCTACACCGAGAGCGATGTCGCCCGCCTCATGGTCATCCGCCGGATGAAGCCGCTCGGCTTCACCCTCGACCAGATGCGCGACCTCCTGGACGCCACCGACCGCCTCGATAACGAGACCAGCCTCGACGCCGACGAGCGCGAGGACCTGCTGAAGCGCGTGCGCGAGTACGAGCAGGCCGCCACCGAGCAGGTCGACAAGCTCCGAGTCCAGCTGGCCCGCGCCGAGGACTTCGCCGAAACGCTCCGCACACGCCTGCACCAAAGCGCACCTGCCGCGTCCTGACCCGCGAGCCCGGCCGGAGACCGCGGCAACTGCTGCCTGGTGCTGTGCCTCCCGCCAGGGCTGATCACAACCTGACACCGATGTGATCTTGAGGGGCGATGCGGGGCAGACAGCCCTGCTCCCCGGTGGATACGGTGTAAAGAACGCGTCAGGAAAAGGCGCGCGGTGTGCCGGGAAGTCTGGTCGGCGTCCTGGGGGCAGTGTGCCCTCTTCTCGCTGACACACCGGAGGCCCACTGCCATGGCCGGCACCCGCTCCCCCTTCCTCGGCTTGCTACCCCTGCCCGAACGGCAGGCAATCACCCGGGCCCTGCGCACCGAGACCGTGGGCGGGCTGATCCTCCTCGGCGCAGCCGTCCTCGCGCTGACCTGGGCCAACAGTCCCTGGAGCGCGGCATATACGTCCGTACGCGACTTCCACTTCGGGATACCGGCCCTGGGCCTGGACCTGTCCGTGGGCCACTGGACGGCCGACGGGCTGCTGGCCGTGTTCTTCCTCGTCGCCGGAATCGAGCTCAAACGCGAGCTCGTCGTCGGCGAACTGCGCACCCCGGCCACCGCCGCACTGCCGGTGATTGCCGCCCTGTGCGGGATGGCCGTACCCGCCGCCCTCTACCTGACTACCGTCATGGCGGGCGGGGGAAGTGGGGCGGGCTGGGCGGTTCCGATGGCCACCGACATCGCCTTCGCCCTCGCGGTACTGGCGGTGTTGTCCACGCACCTGCCGGCCGCGCTGCGCGCCTTCCTTCTGACCCTGGCCGTGGTCGACGACCTGGGCGCGATCTTGATCATCGCGGTGTTCTTCACCTCCGACCTGAACCTGTGGGCCCTCGCCGGAGCCTTCGCGGGCCTGGTCCTCTTCTACCTGCTCCAGCGGCTGCGGGTGCGCGGCTGGTGGTGGTACGTGCCCCTCGGGCTGGCGATCTGGGCGCTGATGTACAACGGCGGCGTCCACGCCACCGTCGCCGGAGTCGCCATGGGCCTGATCCTGCGCACCACCCGCGACAAGGACGAAGAGGTCTCACCCGCCTCGCGGGTCTC
Source organism: Streptomyces sp. NBC_00086 (assembly GCF_026343255.1). Taxonomy (NCBI): domain Bacteria; kingdom Bacillati; phylum Actinomycetota; class Actinomycetes; order Kitasatosporales; family Streptomycetaceae; genus Streptomyces; species Streptomyces sp. NBC_00086. The sequence goes on from NZ_JAPELZ010000001.1 coordinate 3,715,926, forward strand.
GCACCTGATCCACCCGCTCTCCGCGGGCATCGCGGTGCCGCTGTTCGCGCTGTTCGCCGCCGGGGTGAGCATCTCCGGCCCGGCCCTGGGCGCGGTGTTCACCAGCCCCGAACCCCTCGGTGTCGTGATCGGCCTGGTCGTCGGCAAGACGGTGGGCATCTTCGCCGGGACCTACCTGGCCGCCCGCTTCACCCGCGCCCAGCTCAACCCCGACCTCGCCTGGGCCGATGTCCTCGGCCTGTCGGTGCTGGCCGGGATCGGCTTCACCGTCGCCCTCCTGATCGGGGAACTCGCCTTCCCCGGCGGCCAGACCGCCGAGCACGTCAAGGCAGCCGTCCTCGTCGCCTCCCTGATCGCCGCCGTCCTCGCGGCCGTCCTGCTGCGCAGGCGTAACACCGTCTACCGGCGCCTGTACGAGGCGGAGAACATCGACGCCGACCACGACGGCATCCCCGACATCTACCAGCACGACACAGCGGACACCGAGGGCACCGCCGCTCGTACGGACGGGCAGCACACCTGATGGCCGCCGGCGATGCCTCACTGCTGGCCCCCGTTATCGTCATCGCCGCCCTGGTCATCCGCACCGCCATCACCGAGCTCCGGCATCCGGGCAGCGCCCGACGGCAGTGGGCGTTCGCCACGAACTCCCGGGCAATGGCGGCCGGTGCGACGGTCGCTGCGGCCACGGTCCTGATCGGCGGGACCCGCTACGGCTGGACGGCGGCGGCCTGGGCCCTGCTCACCGGGGCACTCGCCGCCTTCGTCACAGGCAGCACCTCTTCGGCTGCCTCACCGCCCCCAGCGCCGAACAAGGAGCAACCCATGTCGGAAAGACAGATCGGGAAGGTGCTGGCCGCCATCGGCGCACCGCTCACCCTGGCCGGTGTGGCGATGCACTTCCTGCCCGGACCCGACCTCCCCGTACTCATCATCGGCCTGGCCCTGCTCATCACGGGCCTCGTCATGGCCGCAGCCGCCCGCCGGTAACACCAGGCGCCCCCGGCAAGGTCGTCATCGACCTGACCGCGGCCCACATCTGGGAAGCCTCCTGCGTCGCCGCACTGGACGCGATCGAGACCAAGTACGCGCAGCGCGGCAAGAACGTCGAGCTCATCGGGCTCAACGACCCCAGCGCCGACCTCCACGGCAAGCTCACCTGCGAACTCACCAGCCATGACCCGGTGCGCGGGCAGGCCACTGAAAGCCGGGCATCAGCACGTCGGCGTTAAAGAAGCATAAAGATTGCCGACGACCGGCAATGTGAACAAGCCTGCGTGCAGGGCAGGATGGGCTGTGCCCGGAGGGGGAGCCGAGCTTTGTGCCGTAAACCGGAAACCGGCGTTCCGGCCGAAGGCGACGCATGAGGAAGGGGGAAAGCTCATGGATGAGTTCATCACTGCCGCCCTTGGCTTTCCCACCGTGTTGTTCACCGCCGCCCTGATGGTGGTGCTCGGCTTCTGGCTGCTTGTGCTCTGCGGAGCCGCGGATCACGACGGTTTCGACTCCGATCTGGACGGCGGCGCTCTGGGCCTCGGCGGTGTACCCGTCACCCTGTCGGCGTCGCTGCTGATCGCCCTGGCCTGGTTCACGAACCTGTACGGCTCCGCACTTCTCGCCCGTACTGGATGGCCCAGCGCCTTGGTTCATTTCCTCGGCACCGTGCTGCTGTTCGGGTCGCTGCTTCTCTCGTGGCGCGTGACGCGGCTGGTCGTACGGCCCCTGGCGAAGCTCTTCCCTGACGAACCCGGGCCGTCCCGGCTGGACTTCGTCGGTCTGACCTGCGCCATCCGCACGGGGCGGGTGGACGCGGGCTTCGGCCAGGCCGAGGTCACGGCAGGGGACGGCGCCACCGCGATCGTCCAGGTCCGCCAGCACGGCAGTGATCCGCTCACGCTCGGCAGCACCGCGCTGCTCTACGCGTACGACGACGCCGGCGAGTTCTTCTGGGTCGCGCCCTTCGATGCGGCGCTCGACCCGCGCGGCTGATCCGCCGCCTTTCTCAGCCTTCCCGGGCTTCTCAGCTTCGACTTCTCACGTGGGGATTCCTCATGGATGCCATCTCATTGGGCCTCGGCACGCTCGTCATCGTCGTTCTCGTCCTGGTGATCGCCGCGCTGCTCGTGGTGACCCGGCTGTTCCGCAAGGTCGAGCAGGGCAAGGCCCTGATCGTCTCGAAGATGCGGAAGGTCGATGTGACCTTCACCGGGCAGGTGGTGCTGCCCGTGCTCCACAAGGCCGAGGTCATGGACATCTCGGTGAAGACCATCGAGATCTCCCGGACCGGCCGCGACGGTCTGATCTGCAAGGACAACATCCGCGCCGACATCCGGATCTCGTTCTTCGTGCGCGTCAACAAGACCGTCGAGGACGTCATCAAGGTCGCTCAGGCCATCGGTACGCAGCGGGCCTCGGACAAGGCGACCCTGCAGGAGCTGTTCAACGCCAAGTTCTCCGAGGCGCTCAAGACGGTCGGCAAGCAGCTCGACTTCACCGACCTCTACACGATGCGCAACGAACTGCGCGACCGGATCATCCACATCATCGGCACCGATCTGAACGGCTACAGCCTGGAGGACGCGGCGATCGACTACCTGGAGCAGACCCCGCTCTCCCAGCTGGACGCCGGCAACATCCTCGACGCCCAGGGCATCCGGAAGATCACCGAGCTGACGGCCATCGAGAGCGTACGCACCAACGAGTTCCGTCAGCACGAGCAGAAGGAGCTCACCCGCCAGAACGTCGACGCCCGCGAGGCCATCTTGGAGCTGGAGCGCCGCCAGGCCGACGCGGAGATCAAGCAGCGCCGCGAGATCGAGACGGTGCGGGCGCGGGAGGAGGCGCAGACCGCGAGCGTGGTGGAGGAGGAGCGGCTGCGGGCGCAGAGCGCCTTCCTCAAGACGGAGGAGCAGCTCGGCATCCAGCGCGAGAACCAGGCGCGTGAGGTGGCCGTCGCGCAGAAGAACCGCGAGCGGGTCATCGCCGTCGAGAACGAGCGGATCGAGAAGGACCGTCTGCTGGAGGTCATCGCGCGGGAGCGGGAGACCCAGCTGAGCCGGATCGCGGCCGACAAGGAGGTCGAGACCGAGAAGCGGGACATCGCCGAGGTCGTGCGGGAGCGGATCGCGGTGGACCGTACGGTCGCCGAGCAGGAGGAGTCCATCAAGCGGCTGCGGGTGGTGGAGGAGGCCGAGCGGACCCGGCAGGCGATCGTCATCGGGGCCGAGGCCGAGGCGCAGGAGAGGCTGGTCAAGGACATCAAGGCCGCGGAGGCGGCCGAGCAGGCGGCTGTGCACCGGGCGGCCGAGGAGCTCACCCTCGCCGAGGCCCGCAACAAGACCGCCGACCTCGATGCTCGCGCCAAGATCCGTCTCGCCGAGGGCATCCAGGCGGAGGCCGCCGCCGAGGGCCTGGCCGCGGTCGCCGTACGGGTGAGGGAAGCGGACGCGATCGAGAAGACCGGCCGGGCCGAGGCCGGGGCCACGACGGCCCGGCTGAAGGCGGAGGCGGACGGCGCCCGCGAGATGGCGCTGGCCGAGGCGACCGCCATCGGCGAGAAGCTGAAGGCGGAGGCGGAGGGCCTGACCGAGAAGGCCGCGGCGATGGCCGCCCTGGACGAGGCCTCGCGCGGCCACGAGGAGTACCGGCTGCGGCTGGAGGCGGAGAAGGAGATCCGGCTCGCCGGGCTGGACGTGCAGCGCCAGGTCGCGGAGGCCCAGGCCACCGTGCTGGCGACGGGGCTGGAGAGCGCCGACATCAGCATCATCGGCGGGGAGTCGGCGTTCTTCGACCGGATCGTCGGCGCGATGTCGATGGGCCGGGCCGTGGACGGGTTCATGGGCAGCTCCCAGACCGCCCAGGCCCTGGCCGGGCCCTGGCTGGACGGCGCCGGCTCCTTCACCGAGGACCTCACGAAGGTGCTGGGCTCGGTGTCCACGTCCGACGTGCGGAACCTGACCGTCTCCGCCCTGCTGATGAAGCTCATGCCGGGCGAATCCGGGCAGCTGGACGAGCTGATGGCCAAGGCCCGGCAGCTGGGTCTGGCCGACCTGCCAGTGACCACGCTTGCCGGCCTGAACGGCGCTGCCAAAAGCTGACCGCCACGGGGGTGCGGTCACGTTCCGGAGCCGCCGCGGAGGGGGCGGCGGCTCCGGAGGAGCACCACTTTGCATACGAGGGAGCTGGAACACATGACCACGGCCACGGCGATGGACGCCCGTACGTATGAGGTGCTGTCGTACGAGGTGCTGCGCGACCGGCTGGCGGCGCAGGCCGGCGAGCTGGCCCGGCGGGCCGAGGCCCTGAACGCCGCTCGGATCGCCGAGTTCGGAACGACGGAGCTCTCCCTCGCGGGTTCTGAGCGCCTGCGCACCGAGGGCGTAAGGGTGGTGCCCCGCGACGTCGTCGCCGTCGGGGACGTGCTGCTCTTCGGGTACGACGGCTCGGTGGCCGCGGGTGCCGAGCGTGCGGTGTCGGACGTTTTCCATCTGTACGACCGCGACCTGAACCCGCTCCCGGAGGACGCGGCCCCCGGTCTCCTCGACGACCCCGCCTTCGTACGGGAATTCGGCGCGCTGCACCGCTACTTCCAGGGCGCGCGACTGCTCCGGCTCCGGGGTGTCGACGGCAAGCTGCTGGCCGTGTTCCAGACCGGGGAGCGGGCCGAGGACATGCGCGTCCTGCGCTGGTCTCTCACCCCGTCGGGCGGGGCGCGGTTCCTGGATGCCCGGGGCGAGCGCGACCACGTCTTCCCGCCCGCCCATGACGTCGAGTGGACGCGGACGGCGCGCGAGGACCACGTCCTGGGTCGGCACCCGCACGTCTCCATCGACGGACGGATCTTCGTCTCGACGGTCGGCGGCGCGCTCACCGTCAAGACCGGGAACGACACCGAGAGCGTCGAGGGCGTCCACCGGGAGCCGGTCGACGAGCCGCTCCAGTCCCTCGCCGACGCCGAGATCGCGTACGCGACCGTGGGCCCGCTCATCCTGCTGCGGATCCGCCCTTACAAGGAGGAGACACCGCGCCACCTGGTCTTCAACGCCGTCACGAACGCCGTGGTCCGCCTCGACGGCATCGGCCGGTCCTGCCGCCGGCTTCCCGAAGACCAGGGCATCGTCTTCCCCGGCGGCTACTGCCTCGCCTCGGGCACGGTGAAGACCTTTGGCGCCGGCGACACGGACACCTCGGACCTGGAGTTCGAGCGCGCCGTCCACTCCCCCAACGGCGAGGACGTGCTGTACGTCTTCCACGACCGCACACAGGGACGGAGCCTGCTCCTGCCCTACAACCTGATCCGCAAGGAGGTCGCCACCCCGATCTCCTGCCACGGCCACGCACTCTTCGAGGACGGCACCCTTGTCGTTCTGCGCGCCGAGGCCAACGAGCCTGCCGGGGCGCACCCGGTGCAGATCTGGCACACCCCGTACGTCTCTGACACCCACCCCGTGTCCATGGGCGACGGCCCGCTCGGCCGGATCGGCAACGCCGACCTGGTCCGGGGCATCGCCGACTGCCTGTCCATCGCCCGCCAGTCCACCGAGACCACTCCCACCGGCACCATCTACGAGACCCTGGTCGCCGCCTGCATCCGGGCCGCCGACCTCCACCACTGGCTGGGCGAACCGGAAGCCGGCCTGCGCGGCCCCCTGGAGGCGGTCCGGTCCACCGCCGCACAGGTTCTTGAGGAGTCCGAGACAGTCCGGGCCCTCACCCGGCAGGCCTCCGACACGCTCGCCCAGTCCGCCCAGCAGATCGCCCGGCTGGTCCGGCGCATCCGAGGCGAGTCCCCGGCCGGTGCCGAGGAGTGGATCGACCGCATTACCGAGCTGCGCCGCGCACAAGGGCACCTGCTCACCCTCAAGGAGATGCAGTACGCGGACACGGCGGGCATCGACGCCCTGGCCGGCGACGTGGAGAGCGACATCGCCTCCACCGCCCGGCGCGCCGTGGCCTTCCTGCACCGCGAGGACGCCTTCACCGACCACCACGCCGAGGCCGAACGGCTCGCCGCCGACGCCGAGGCGATCACCACCGTCGCCGGGGCCGCCCCGGTCGCGGAGCGGCTTGAGGAGCGGGCCTTCGGGCTACAGACCCTGGTCGAGGTCGTCACAGGCCTGGACGTCGGTGACGCGACCGTACGCACCACCATCCTGGAGCGGATCGCCGAGGTCCTCGGCAGCCTGAACCACGCCCGAGCCACCCTGGCCGCCCGCCGCCGCGAACTCCTCGACCAGGAAGGGCGGGCCGAGTTCGCGGCCGAGTTCGCGCTGCTCGGCCAGGCCGTCACCGGCGCCCTCGCCGCGGCCGGCACTCCCGAGGAGTGCGAGGCACAGCGTGCCCGGCTGCTGCTCCAACTGGAGAACCTGGAGTCACGCTTCGCCGAGCACGACGCGTTCCTCACCGCGATCACCGACAAGCGGACCGAGATCCACGACGCGTTCTCCGCACGCGAGCAGACCCTCCGGGATGCCCGCGCCCGGCGCGCCGAGACCCTCGCCGACTCCGCCCGCCGGGTCCTGGAGACGGTCACCCGTCGCGCGTCGGGACTGGAGAGCCCCGACGAGATCCACACCTACTTCGCATCCGACCCGATGGCGGCCAAGGTCCGCCGCACCGCCGACGAGCTGCGGCAGCTCGGAGATTCGGTCCGGGCGGAGGAACTGGAGGGCCGCCTGCTGGCCGCCCGCCAGGAGGCCGCACGCGCCCTGCGAGACCGCAGCGAGCTGTTCGCGGACGGCGGCGACACGATCCGCCTGGGCCGCCACCGCTTCGCCGTCACCCGCCAAGCCGCCGAACTGACCCTCGTACCGCACCAGGACGGCCTGTCCTTCGCCCTGACCGGCACCGACTACCGCCGGCCGGTCACCGACCCGGAGTTCGCCGCCACCCGCCCCTACTGGGACCGGCTGCTGCCGTCCGAATCGCCCGACGTGTACCGGGCCGAGTACCTCGCCGCCCGGCTGCTCGCCGAACACGGCACGGAAGCCCTCGCCGCAGCCGACCTGCCGGCACTCGTGCGTCAGGCTGCCGAAGCCGCGTACGACGAGGGCTACCAGCGGGGCGTCCACGATCACGACGCCACCGCGATCCTGGGCGTGCTCCTCGAACTGCACGAGTCCGCCGTGCTGCTGCGCTACCCGCCACGCGAGCGGGCGGCGGCCACACTCTTCTGGGCCCACGCGACGACGGCCGAGTCCCGCGACTCCTTCATCCGCCGTGCGATGTCTCTGGCGCGGGCTCGCGACACTTTCGGGCTCGCGCCGGCCATCGACGGCCTGCAAGCCGAAATCGCCGAGGACCTCGCCAGGTTCGCCCCGGAGGCGGCCGATCCCGCACGCGCAGCCGAGTACCTCTTCGAGGAGCTGACCACAGGACCCGCGGGGTTCGCTGTCTCCGCCTCGGCCCGTGTGCTCCTCGACAAGTTCCGGCGCAGCGTGGGCTCCTCGCCCTACGACGATGAGCTCACTGCCTTGCCCGACCTCGGAACACGGCAGCACCTCGTCGAAGGCTGGCTCACCGCCTACGCCGCGGCCTGCGGCGAACACATCGACGCGGGCGACATCGCCGAAGCCGCGGCCGTCGAACTGTGCCCCTCCCTGAAGCGCTACGACACCACCGGCGAGACCACCGCCACCGTAGCCGGGCTCCTCGGCGCCCACCCACGGATCACCGGACGCTCCCTCACGCTGCGCCTGGACGAGTTCCTGGCCCGCACCGCGGAGTTCACCGCCCAAGCCGTCCCGGGCTTCCGCGCCTACCAGCGGTACCGCAGTGCCCTCCTCGCATCCGAGCGCACGCAGCTGCACGTCGACGCGTACCGGCCCCGGGTCATGTCCTCCTTCGTCCGCAACCGACTCGTCGACGAGGTGTACCTGCCCCTCATCGGTGACAACCTCGCCAAGCAGCTGGGCGCTGCCGGGGACGCCAAGCGCACCGACAACAGCGGTCTGCTGCTGCTCCTCTCACCGCCCGGATACGGCAAGACCACGCTCATGGAGTACGTCGCCGAGCGCCTCGGGCTGCTCCTGGTCAAGGTCGACGGTCCGGCCCTCGGCCACCACACCACCTCGCTGGACCCGGCCGAGGCCCCGGACGCCGCCGCCCGCCGGGAGCTGGAGAAGATCGCCTTCGCCCTCGCGGCCGGCAGCAACGTCCTGCTCTACCTGGACGACATCCAGCACACCTCGCCCGAGCTGCTCCAGAAGTTCATCCCGCTGTGCGACGCGACCCGCACCCTGAACGGTCACGACCTGCGCGGCAAGCGCTTCGCGGTCTGCATGGCCGGCAACCCGTACACCGAGTCCGGGCAGCGCTTCAGCATCCCCGACATGCTCGCCAACCGCGCCGACGTCTGGAACCTCGGCGACGTACTGACCGGCAAGGAGGACGCCTTCGCCCTCAGCTTCGTCGAGAACGCCCTCACCTCCAACCCGGTCCTCGCCCCACTCGCCGCCCGCGACCGCGCCGACCTGGAGCTGCTCGTACGGCTCGCCGCCGATGACCCGACCGCCCGGCGCGACCGACTCACCCACCCCTACCCGCCGGCCGAACTCGACCGGATCCTCGCCGTGCTCCGCCACCTATTCATCGCCCGGGGCACGGTCCTCGCGGTGAACGACGCCTACATCGCCTCCGCAGCCCAGAGCGAGGCCAGCCGCACCGAACCGCCCTTCCGGCTCCAAGGCTCGTACCGCAACATGAACAAGATCGTGGCCCGCATCTCGCCCGCCATGAACGAAGCCGAGCTGATCGCCGTAATCGACGACCACTACACGTCAGAGGCCCAGACCCTCACCACCGGAGCCGAGGCCAACCTCCTCAAGCTCGGCGCCCTCCGCGGCACACTCGCCGAACGTCAGGCGGCCCGCTGGTCCGAGATCACCACCTCGTACGTCCGCGCTCAGGCACTCGGAAGCTCCGGCGACGACCCCCTGAGCCGGGCAGTGGCCGCCCTCGGCCTGCTCGCCGACCGGGTGGCCGCCGTGGAGAGCGCCATCACTCGCGCCACGGACCCACGCCACCTGCTCGCAACCTCGAACGGCAGGCACGCCGCCCGCGAAGAATGAACGCCCGGGCACACGGTGCCCGGGCCCGCTCACCCGTGTCCCGCCAGACCATCAGTCGGCCGAGCCGGGCCAGCCCAGCAGCCGGGCCCCGATCACGGCGGTCTGGAGCGAGTAGCGGTGGCGCGGGTCGGCGGGGTCGGCCCGGGTCAGCTGGTGGATTCGTTCGAGCCGGTACGTCAGGGCGCGCACACTGAGGGAAAGCCGGCGGGCCGCGTCGGTTGCCACGCAACCGCTGTCGAAGTACGCGTGGAGGGTGTCGATCAGCGGCTGCGCGCCGCCCCGGGCCTGCTGGAGCGGCCCGAGCATGGCCTCCACCAGGTCGGCCATGGCCTCCCGGTCGCGAGCCAGGACCGGATAGACCAGCAGGTCGGCGGCGTGGAGCACCGGATCTTCCAGCTCCATCCGCTCGCCGAGGTCAAGGGCGTTGAGGGCTTCCTCGTAGGAGTGGACGACGCCTCCGGCGCCCGCATGCGCACGGCCGATCGCCACCCGGCCGCCGTCGGTCGCCGCGTACGCCTGCTTCGCGAAGAAGGCCAGGACCTCGGGCTGGTCACCCGGTGCCACGCATATCAGCCGGCCGTCCTTCGTCGTCAGCAGGATGTCCCGGTTCCCGAACCGTGTCAGCACGGCCGCCTCGATGCCGCGCGCGACGGGATAGCCCTCTCCGTACGGTTCGGATCCCTGGGCCACCGCCACCGCATGCGCCTGCGACAGGCGCAGCCCGAAGCGCGCGGCCCGCTCCGCCAGCCGCCCCAGGTCGCTGCGCCCGTACAGCAGGTCGTCGACGAACTCGCGGCGCACTGCCTCTTCCTGGCGAACCGCCTGGTATTGAGCCCGCTCGTAGCCCCCGGCGAACGCGTCCACGGCCTGCTCCACAGCCGCCAGCAGATGGTCCGCTCCGGACGGCGACAGGGCCGGCCGCACCTCCTGAGCTGCACTGAGATGGGCTCGTACCAGGCTCCGCAGCCCAATCCCGGCCTCTGCGGCCCGCTCCCCCGCATCGCGCCGCGCGTCCAGTTCATCACGCGTGAGCCGACGGCCCGTGGCGCATGCGTCCACCAGGATCGCCGCGTACCCGGTCAAATGCTCCCCGACCGTCTGGTCCTCCGTCACGGCCCCTCCCCGATCTAGACGCCCCATGACGGCCCAAGCCTGACACGTGCTGGTGTCAGGCTCCGCGCGTACGTGTCTGGCGACGCCCGACCGAACAGCCCCACGCCTCGGCCCGTACGCGACCCAGGGCCGGCTGCGGATCGCGGGCAGCCGGCACCACGAGCGTCACCTGTTCCTTACACGGTTGCTCGCAGCAGGCGGTCGAGGGCGGTGACGGAGGAGCGGGGACTCAGCGCCCGGCGGGCCCGGATCGCCTCCTCCCACTGGCTGGTCAGCCCCGCGAGGAGGCGCCGACGCATGCCGGGCGTCACGTGGGCGTAGCGAGCCGAGACGGAGCCATCGATGTGGCCCATGCGCTCGTCCATGAGGACCTTTTCCGTGCCCAGGTCCTCCATGACCGTCCGGTGGGAGTGTCGGAGGCCGTGCGGAGTGAGGCCCTTTGCGATGGGGGTCCAGCAGGCATCCGCGCGGCCGTGCGCGTTGCGGCCTCGGACGGGGACACCCGGCCAGGGGTCGCCAAGCAGCGGAACCGGGCGAGCCTCCTGCGGGGCCTTCTTCGGGTACCAGCCAGTGGCGGCCGGCTGGAACAGCCAGGTGGCGAAGCCGTTGCGGCGCCAGTGGGCGGCGTACTCACTCGGTATCCCCCCGCGCACAAAGCCCAGCTCCTGGATGGCGAGTTCGACCCGGGCACGGGTGGCCTCCCGGACCCGGTCGGGGTGGTTCAGCACGTTGGAGACCGTGCCGGTGGACACCTCGGCCCTGCGGGCGACGTCCACGAGCTTGGCTCCCTGGTGGCCGCCGGTCCGCGCGGTGCCCTGGCCCTGGAAGACGTACGTCCTGCCGTGGCACGGGCAGGGTGTCGGCTTGGTTCGCACGATGTGGTTCGCAACCAGGGCGGAGAGCCAGTCCGGGAGGTCGATGGTGCGGTAGCTGTCGTCCTTGGGAGGACAGCGCACCATCTCGCCCGAGTCGAGTTCGTACAGCTGCCACTCGACCCGTGCGGAGCCCGGTCTGGCGAACTCCGTCTCCCATCCCACGATTTCGCCCCAGCGCATGCCGGTGTACGCCTTGAGGATCACGGCGACGAACTCGTCGTCGCGGCCCGACAGGAGTGCCGCCCGCTCGGCGATGAGCAGGGCGCCGAGCGCGTCGGTGACCACCTTCTCCGGGCCTCGGTCGCGGGAGCGGCCGGCCCGCTTGCCCCGGCCTCGGCGCTTCGTCGCGGGATTGGCGCCGATGAGGCCATCCTCAACGGCGTCGGCCAGGATGAGGTGCAGGGTAGCCCGCCACGTCTTCACGCTCGAGGCCGCGTAGACGGCCTTCTCCGCCTTCTCCCACCGGTCGACGTCGGTGCGGAGGATGCCGGCGAGCGCCTGCTCCCCGAACTCGGGGAGCAGGTGTTCCTCGATGTGGCGCCGGTAGTTCTGCATGGTGGAGGCGGCCAGGTCCTGGACGTCGTACCAGCGGCTCGCGTACTCGCCGAACGTCTCGTGTCCGAGCGTCGGGTCACGCCAGTCACCTCGGCGGACCGTGACCTCGGCCGCGTCTGCGGCCTGCTTGGCCTCCCGTTTGGTGGCGAACTTGACCACCGCTCCGGTGTCGTCCTGCACCGTGCCGTACTTGCCTTCGGTGATCTTGTACCGGCCCCGCCAGTACGTCGCACGCTTTTCCGCGTATCCCACATGTCCCCCTCTCTGTCGTGGGTGTCGGGTCAGGCAGCGGTTTCGTAGCGGGCTTGCGCGTTCAGAAGGCGGCGAGGCGGCCTGGCCACCAGCCGGGGCCGGGACTCGGAGGTGCCACTTCGGCCAGCGGAGCGGGCCTGTACGGATGCAGGCTTACGAGGAGGAGCAGGCGCCTCAGTCGAAGGCGCGGCTGTCGCCGGCCGCTCCTCGTGGATGCGGATGATCTCGGCGAGATGGTCCGCGGTGAAGCGGTACGCCCCACCTACGTACACGAACGGAATGAGGCGGCGTCGGGCCCGGTCGCGGACCCACCAGGCGGAGCAGCCGAGGGCTCTGGCCAGTTCCTCGGGGCCGAACAGGCGGGGCAGCGTGGGATCCCCGTGCGGCGTGCGCTTGGTCATCGGGCACCACCTCGGCCGTGGCGCGTGCGGTCTGCCCCGAGGGCGCGAGGGATGACGGACATGGCGGTTCGGTGCAAGAAGGTCCCTTGTCTGGCGGGGCCGGGCATACGGGCAGGCCGGCGGGCGCCGTGTGATCGTTCAGGAGTGGGCGTTCGGGTCACTGGAGCGGGCGGCGGTGCTGGCACACCGAGGCCCTGTGACACCGGTTGGTCTACGAGGTCCCGCGGAGCAGGGCGAGCGGGCAGACCCCGAGGGCGGCGGCGATGGCGACGAGGTCGTCGACGTCGCAGCGGCGCCGGGTGCGCTCTATGCGGGACAGCATCGTGTTGGTCATGGGGTGGCCGAGCGCGGTCACGCGGTCGGCGAGCTCGCGCTGGGCGAAGCCGCGCGAAATGCGGAGGTACTCGATGGCAATGGCGGTCCGTTCTCCGGCAGGGCCGATTTCCGTGGGGCGTCGGGGCATACGTCAGTTGTAGCTTGGAAACCGAGATTTTCGTAACCGGGGATTCGGGTGTATAAAGCCTCGCCGTGCGGCTTCGCACCAGGCGAAATGGGAGTGCGGCACTTCGCGACACCTGAAGGCAAAGGCGCCATAGACCCCTTTTCGGGCATCTCGCGCGATCCACCTGGATGCCCTTCAGACAGTCCAGGCACGACTTCTGGCGCTCCGGCGCGGGGGAACATAGATCGGGGACGCCTCGCCGGTCAAGGCTTCTGCGATGCGATCTTCCCCGCGTCTTATTTGCGGCTGATTTTTTGGTCAGTCGGGAATCCGGCTCTATCGTTAAAGAAATGCGCGGCCGCGATTTCGACTGGTGCTGTTCCGTAGCCGGAATCGCTGGACTTGCGCGCGCCGGGTGTGGCTATGTTGGCCACGACCCGGTGAGGGAATACGAAACGGCCCCCGGCGTGCCAACGCCGAGGGCCGATGAGTCCCCTACCGAACCGCCCACTCCTGAACGATCGAGTCGGCGGTGGCGGGCTGCCAGGCCTGCCGCCGCCGGGTGAGGAACGTATATGCCCCACAGTACGGCCCAGGCGGCCGTCGACATACCCCTGCCCGCTCCGCACACCTCGTCCGCGCCCCGCGCGAAGGCGGGGCGATAGGCATGGCGCGCATCCGCACCATCAAGCCGGAAGCCTTCAGCTCCGAATCGCTGGCCGCCGTCAGCATCGCCGCCGAGCGGACCTTCTACGGGCTGCTGACCCAGGCCGACGACCACGGACGCTTCCGCGACCAGGCCGCCGTCATCGCGGGCCTGCTCTGGTCCCTGCGCCCCGAGCACGGGCCGATCGAGGTCGAGGACGACCTTAACCAGCTCGCCATGGCCGACCTGATCTGCCGGTACGAGGGCGAGGACGGCAAGCGCTACCTGCACATCGTCACCTTCGCTAAGCACCAGAAGGTCAACCGCCCCAGCGGCGTCCGGCACCCGGTGTGTCCGCACCACGACGCGGGCCGGACGCCCCTGCCCTCACCACTGGCTCACGGAGGGCTCCGCGAGGAGTCCTTGCAGGCTCACCGAGCCCTCAGCGAGGGCTCGACGGAACGGCGCGAGTCCACACCGAGCCAGGTTTCCGCAGGTCAGAGCGAATTCAGTGAGCCCTCCATGAGGGTGCAGGGAGGGCTCCCCGGGCCGTCCGTGAGGCCTCACGGTCCGGATCTAGGACCTAGGATCATGGATCTAGGATCAACTCCGTTGGGGGGCGCAAGCGCCCCCGCACCCGAGACCGTCTCGGCCCAGCAGATGGTCGCCGAATACGCCGCCGCATGTCCCAACCGCCCGCCGAGCGCGGTGCTGGGCCAGCTCGGCCGATCCGTCGCGAAGCTCCTCGCTGACGGCATCGCCGCCGCCCACATTCGCGCCGGTCTGATGCGGCTGCGGGAGAAGGCCCTGCACCCGAGCGTGCTGCCGAGCCTGGTCAACGAGGCCATGAACCCGCCACAGACGCAGGCTCCCGCCCGCCCGGCCCACCGGACCTACGCCAACCCGGCCGACGCCGAAGCCGCGTACGGAGGCGCCCTGTGAGCACCGCGACCCGCGAACCGCAGCGTGCCGGGATCCTGGCGGCTCGCCTGAACGGGATCCTCGCCGCCCGGGGCATCGACCCCGACAGCGTCCCTGCCCAGCCACCGTCCGAGCCCGTGACCGCACTGGAGCTCGCTGACCGGCGCATCCCCGCCCGCTACCGCGAGGCCACTGCCACCGACCCCGGTGTGCATGCCTGGACGGAGCAGGTCGCCCGTATGGGCCGGGTCGGCCCCGGCGGCACCCGCGGGATCTCGTACGGACCCTCGCTGCTGATCGTCGGCCCCACCGGAACCGGCAAGACGTACCAGGCGTACGGTGCCGTGCGCTCCCTGCTCATCGCCGGGGTCCGGCTGCGCTGGCAGGCGGTCACCTCCGCCGACCTGCACGCTCAGCTCCGCCCGCGGCCCAACCACGACCCCGAACGGGAGATCCAGGAACTCGGCCGGTGCCCGCTGCTGATCCTGGACGACCTCGGCGCGGCCAAGCAGTCCGAGTGGACCGAGGAGCTGACGTACCGGCTGATCAACCGCCGCTACACCGAGGTGCTCCCCACGCTCATCACCACCAACCTCCCCACCCAGGCCCTGCGCGACGCCGTCGGCGACCGCGTCGCCTCCCGCCTGGCCGAGATGACCGACCGCGTCATCCTCAGCGGCACCGACCGCCGCCGGTCCGCCCCGCGCCCCTCCTGACGAGCGCCGGCGACCCCAACACCTCACCCCTGCCGTTCACGCCGCCCTCCGCGCCCGCACCCAGCTCGCGGTGGAGGGGCCCTCTGGAGACCCCGCTTGACCTCACACGCCTACACACCTCTCCCCCGCACCACGGCCTGGGACCGGGCCGCGATCTTCGCCCTCGGCGCCGCCGGATGCGCGCTCTCGTACGACGCGCTCCAGCAGATGGCCGTCGCCATCCACGTCCGTGGGTACCTGACCTACCTCTTCCCGCTGGTGATCGACGGCTTCATCGCCTACGGCGTCCGCGCCCTGCTCGTACTGCGCACCGCGCCCTACCGCGCCCGCCTGTACGTCTGGACCCTCTTCGGGACCGCGACCACTGCCAGCATCTGGGCCAACGCCCTCCATGCCATCCGACTCAACCAACTCACTCCACCGGGCGGCGGCCTACGCCTGGGCGACGTCACCGTCGGCATCCTCTCCACCCTGGCCCCACTGGCCCTCGCTGGCGCGGTCCACCTCCACATCCTCATCACCCGGCAATCCACGACCGCACCCGGCTCCGCCTTCGAGCCTCCTGCAGACCAAGACGCCGACCAGACCACGGATCCGGATCCGGGTACCAAGGAGCAGGCTCCGGCCGGCCCGCCAGAGGAGCCGAACGCCCAGCCCGACGAACCGCGCCGGATCCGTATCGGGCGTCCACCCGAGGCCGAACTGAACGAATTGTTGGACCTGGTCCGCCCTGCCATCGAAGCGCACGGAAAGCCGACCCGTGACCTGGTCCGCTCGACCATCAGGGACGCCAACCTCGGCATCAGCGAGAAGCGCCTCACCCAGCTCATGGCCGCCTTGCGCGCGGACCAGACGACCGCCGATGGCCCTCGCCCTCACCCCGAGTGACCCAAAGTCTCCGCAGGCCACAGGCCCGCTCCGGGGGCTGGACCGGGGCGGGGATGCCCCTTCCGCCCGCAAGGCCAACTCAACTGCCCCGGCCGACCGGAGCGCGTCATGCACCTCCGCACCGGTGCTGTCCGGCAGTCCGGATCGCCCTGTCGGAGACGACAGCCTCCCGTCCCGCGCGGACCACCACCGCGTATGAACCCGTCAGCACACCTATCCCACGAAAGCACCAGCGCATGCACGAAGCACACCGCGAAGACCCCTGCCACCTCAGCAGTAGCCAGCCGCTCCCCACCGGTACCAGCGCAGCAAGTTGTACCCAGAGCATTGCTCCCGTCGGGAGCAATGCTCTGGGCTCCCCCGCCCCAGGGGTGGCGGCGGAGGACCGGCACCAGGGGGCGCCGGTCCTTCGGGATGCGGCCGAGGGCGGACCACACCCGGGCAGGGACGGACAGCACACCTGCCACACCACGCGCTGCACGCACGCCGCGCCGACGACATCCCACGCGCGCCAGCGCGAACGCCTGCGCGCCGAGAACAAGCGCACCCACCAGCCCAGCTGCCGCATGAACGACGACGAGTACCAGCTCCTCGTCCGCGCGGCCTCTGCCTGCCGCATGAGCATCGCCGGCTTCCTCGCCCACTCCGCTCTGAAGGCCGCACGCGATCTCGACCGCACCGAAGCCGAGATCGCCACCCGTCGGGAGATCGTCAGCGAGCTGTTCGCGCTGCGCCGGGCCCTCGGCCCGATCGGCAAGAACCTGAACCAGGTCGCCACCGTCCTGAACTCCGGCGCCGACGCCCCGCACGCCCGGGCGGTCCTCGACGCCGTCCAGCGGACCGCCCAGCGCGTGGAGGACTTCACCCAGCGCTACATGGCGACGGAAGCTCCCACCGGATGATCCCCCGCATCCACAAGATGGGCAGCCGCACCATCGGCCTGATCCGCTACCTCTACGGGCCCGGCACCCACGAAGAGCACACCGACCCCCACCTCGTGGCCGCCTGGGACGGTCTCGTCCCCGACCCCGGCCGCAACCCAGCCGCCACTTACGAGGACCTGCAAAGGCTCCTCGACCAGCCCGTCGAAGCCCTGCCCGAGTCGCGGCGCCCCACCGAGCACGTGTGGCACCTGTCCGTACGTGCCGCGCCCGAAGACCCGATCCTCACCGACGAGCAGTGGGGCGACATCGCCCGCCGCATGGTTGCTGCCACCGGCATAGCCCCCGAGGGCGACACCGCCGCCTGCCGTTGGGCAGCCGTCCGCCACGCCGACGACCACATCCACATCATCGCCACCACCGTCCGCGAGGACGGCCGCCGGCCCCGCCGCCACAACGAAGCCCAACGCTCCCAGACCGAAGCCCGTCTCATCGAAGCCGACTACTGCCTGCGCCGCCTCAACGCCGGTGACGGAACCGCCGCCCAACGCCCCACCAGCGCCGAACGACACAAAGCCGACCGCAACAAGCGGGAACGCACCCCCAGGGAGGAACTACGCGAGACCGTCCGCCGTGCCGTGGCCGGCGCCCAGGGCGAGGAGGAGTTCTTCGACCGCCTCGCCTCTGCCGGCCTCCTCGTACGGCAGCGGAAGGCACCGTCCGGGGATGTCCTCGGCTACACCGTCGCCCTGCCCGACGACCGCAACAAGAACGGCGAACCCGTCTACTTCTCCGGGTCGAAGCTCGCCCCGGACCTGTCCCTGCCCCGCATGCGCGAACGCTGGACCACCCCGGCAAAGACCGCCGACGACAGCAGCGACCAGGACCGTCCCACCCTGCCGCCGGTGACCGGCCCCGCGTTCGCACGACGCCGCGCCACCACTGCCGCCTGGCAGGCGCTGCTCGTCATCGACAACGGCGACGACGACGGCCTGATCGCGGGGCAGATCGCAGCCATGGGGGAGGTGCTCGACGCGCTCGCCAAGTCCTCCGCCGCGCACACCCGCAAGGAGCTGCGGGACGCGGCCTCCTCGTTCGAGCGGGCCACCCGCTCCCACGTGAGAGCCGCTCGCGGGCACGACCGCGCCCTGCGGCAGGCTGCCCGGGACCTCGTCCACAGCGGACCGGCCCTCGGCCGCGGAGAAGACGGCGCCACCACGGCCATGCTCATCGACATGGCGTTCTTCCTCGCCATCGCGGCAGCGAACTGGCACGGCAAGAAGCACCACGCCCAGCAGGCCGAAGCCGCACGCCAGGCCGCTGAGCACCTGCGCGCCGCCTACCAGGCCGCCGCAGCACAGCCCATAGCCGTACTCCGCCAGCGAGGCCGCGTCCTGCCCCAGCCCTTGCAGCAGCGGCACGCTGCCGTTCTGCGCCAGGTGGTCCCCGACCTTGCCGAACAGGTCCTGGCCGAGCCCGGCTGGCCCGCGCTGGCAGCCACCCTCGCCGACGCCCACGCCGCCGGCCACGATCCGGCCACCCTGCTCACCGAAGCCACCCGGCACCGGGAACTGGACAGCGCCACCTCGATCAGCGACGTCCTCACCTGGCGCCTGCGCCGCCTCGCCCACCTGCCCGCCGACCCCGGAAACATCCACGCCACACCCGCCCGAGGCAAGAACAGGACCCCGCCCTCGGCACCGGCGCAACCCGCGAACACGGCAGCGAACGAAGCCACTCGTCGGCGCTGATCACGCCGATCCGGCAGGGGACGCCACCTGACTGATTGGCTCGACCACCCAATGGCCGGGGCCATCAGCAGCCGCCCCACACCCCAGGTGTGAAAGCCCCTCACCCCCGAAGCCCATGTCCCCTAAACCAAGGCCCGCCCCTGTGCCCCGAGCACCCCCAGAGACACCGCCCCGAACCGATCACCACAAACCGATCACACGACACCACATAAGGAACCCACCCGTGCCCCAGCCTTCCATCCGCCCCGACGTCGTCGTTCTTTTCACCGACGTCGACTGGGACGGCCACCTCGACGACCCCACGCGCCCCTACCATCGCGACGGGCGCCCCTTCACCCACGCCGAGCACCTCCTGCTCAACACCATCACCCCGGAAGAGCAGGCCGCCGGGCTGGCGCAGTTGCGACGTGAGGCCGACTGGCTGCGCGACATCGACGCAAAGCGGCAGGTCTTCGTCGATCTGGTCCTCAAGTACCTCGCCAAGCTCCCCGAGGGCTCCTTGGTCGACGACGCCATCGACATCATGACCGACGAGGACTACGCCGAGTACGAGCGCCTGCTCCCCATCGTCACCGCGGAAGACACCCTCGAATACCTCGCCGAACACGCAGAGGACTAACCGGCCATACGCCAACGAGCTCACGGTCCAGCCGCGGCCGCCGACGGAATGCTGCGACTGGTCGAACAGGCGCACTGGGCGGAGGGTTGGCTACATGTCGCCACCGGCCGAGGCCCTCGGCCAGTCGCGGAGGAAGGGCGTGGCCATCTTGCTCACGGACGTCCTGGCCGACTGGGCGCAGAGCTCGGTGGAGGTGGTCGCACGGGACCGGGCGGCCGGGCGCCGCGCGCCCACCACCGCCGAGATCACCCGGAGCCTGACCCAGGCGGTGATCTCTCTCCGCGACGGGACGGGGATCGGCCCGATCGCGAAGTACGCCCGCACCTACCGCGAACTGCGGTTGCCGGTGGTCCCGGACGGCAAGGGCCGGTACGGCTGGCTGGACGTCGTGATCTGGCTGCCCGACGTACCGGGCATCGTGGTGGAGATCGACTCCCGGCCCAACCCTGCCTCGGTCCAGAAGCTCGTCTTCGCCCGCGACGCGGGCGCGTTCCCGCTGTGGGTGTGCTTCGGCAAGGGCGGCATCGAGAGGATCGACGGGGTGACGGTCCTCGGTATCCGGGAATGTGTCCAAGGCGTCCTCGACACGGGAGCCGAGTAGCTCTCGTGTAGCTGCCGCGAAGTGGCGGTCTGCCGCGGCGGCCCAAGCCGGGGCGCATCCGCCGGCCCGGGGAACCGCTCGCGGGCGATTGGTCCTCGAACGGGCCGAGCTCCAGGATCGCATCGCCACCACCGGCGACATCATCCGCGCCGTCACAAAGCGTGTCGTCCCCGGCGTCGGGGACCGATGGAACGGCCAGTAAACCTCAGTGGGGCTCCCCGCCCACAAGACGGGGAGCCCCACCTGCATGCCTGCGCCGGTCAACCGGCCATGGACGCCACAACCAGCGCAACGGCCGCGCCGCACAGCAGCACCGCAAGCGGCCATGCCAGCCAGCCGCGCCCGGTACGCCTGCGCCACAGCCCCAGCCACAGCGCACACGCCCCCACGAGCAGAACCGTCAGACCGCTCAGCTCGCCGTTCCGCCACGCCACCTGCACGGCGCCACGGTCAGCACCCCATACAAGAAGCGCAACGAGGACTCCAACGGTCAGCGCACACGCCGCTTCCAGCAGCCTGCTCATACGGCGCCTTTCTTCTCCGGCGTGGCCGTCAGGTCAGCGCGACGGCGGAACTGACGGCTTGACCTCGACGGTCTCCGTCTTGCGGCCCTCTGCGTCCGTGCTGAAGGACCGCTTCTCCCCGGCCCGAGGACCGGCCACGGGCCCTTGGGGCGCACCGGGCTTCATCTCGACGCCCGGCTTGACCATGAGGGTCTTTCCGTTTGCGTCCTTGACCACCTTGCCGTCCGCCCCGATCAGCGGCAGCTCTGCGGGCAACTTGGACGCGTCCACTGTGCCGTCGGGGTTGACCCACGGCGGCTTGGGCGGCGCCGGCGGCACCGCGGCTTTCTCGGCGTGCCCGCTGTCGGCGGGGCGGGGCGCCTCATCGGCGGATGCGTTCGCCACCACGGCGCCCAGCAGAAGCACCCCAGACATTGCTGCTACAGCGAGGGATACACGGGTCTTCTTCATGCGCGGTGTCTCCAGTCTCGGCAGGCTACGGCTCGATGTACTGATTTCCAGACCACATGAGAACGTCGGTCCCGTACCAGGTACCGCCGTAGTAGACGTTCGACACGCCAAGCGTGCCGTAGTAGCCGCCACCGCAGGGCGGCGCGATCCCGAAGTTCCAGGCGAGGGTCATCCTGGAGTCCTCTTTGGTGTTGGCGTAGCCGCTCCAGGTGCCGTCCGGGTACTGGGTGCCCAGGAGCTGTACGCACACACCCCAATCGGTGCCGTCCCAGATGTAGTACTGCCATGCGGTCTTGAGGTCGCCGGGGTTCCGGTTCCAGATCAGGACGCACGCCTGGGCGAGAGGGATGCCGGAGGAGGCCAGCCCATAGGACTTGGCGTAGCCTCCTCCGCCGCCGTGGGAGACCTCCGCATAGGTGTACAGGCACTTCGAGGAGTCGGTGTTGGCCCACACCTCGTCGGACTGGTACACGACGTGCGCCTGGGCGGCGGTGGCGGAGCTGAACACCAGAATCAAGGCTGCGCCGAAGGCGATCAGGGCGCCGAGCGGCCGGGGCAATCGGCGTCTTGCCCGTGGAACGGGGTGGGTGGGTTTCACAGGGATCCCCTCGTGTTCGTGCACGGCTGATGCAGGTCCACGTACACACCTGACCCTACGTCAGGTCAGCGTCATATTTTGAGGTTTGTTCGATTCTGGAGGCGACCAAGAGGAGGCCGGGCATGCTGCGCAGTTGGCGCGCAGTGCCAGCTTCGCTTCCGCCAGGTCGGGGTGACTGAGGCCGACTTCGCGGATGAGCAGGGAGAAGGAGGCACGGAACATGACTTCCCCGTCGCGGGTGGCGATGACGGACCCGACCGCATGATCACCGGCTTAGCGTTAACCGCCGTACCGATGTACGAGGCTGTACCCGCTCAGCACACCGCGCCATCAGCCTCACTCCAGAAGCACACGCACTCGGCACAGACCTGACCACCAGGGCCGCCTAACACCGCTAACAGCCTCGGGGCCAACGCAGAAACGCGTTGGCCCCGAGGCTGTTGCACTGTCCTGGCCGGGTCATTTCCCACCAGGGTCCACGTGCCCTGGCCGAGACATCGCTGCTGGCGAGTCAACGGTGAGCCGCGACGCCTTCGACGGCGATCGCCGCGGTACGGCGGCCCTCAAGGCTCTCGGCATCGGTGCGGATGACGAGGGTGATGCGCTCTCCCCGCGTGATCGGCCGTACGCCGTGAATGTGGTCGCGGGTGGCCGGGAAGGCGACCAGGGTGCCGCAGGGAGGCTTGATCTCCTGGGCCGGGTTCTCGAAGAACAGCTCGCCGCCGGAGTAGGAGTCCGGCGTGTTGAGCCAGACGAGCAGGGTGAGGTCGCCGCCGACGACGGGCTGTCCGTTAGTCCGGGCCCGCTCGCGCTCGACCTCGGTGACCTCGTCGTGGTGCGCCACGAACCCGACGCCAGGACCGTAGCGGTAGACGACCGCCGGCTGGGTGGGTATCCGCTTCGGAACGGCCTGGAAGTGGTCGCGGATGTAGGGGACGCAGTGGGAGATGACCGCTTCCTCCAGCGCCCGCGGGATCTCCACGTACTCGCTCTTGCGCAGCGCCTCGTCGATGACGCCCTGGAAGGTGCGCGGCCGGGCGGTCTCGCTCTTCACGTGGTCCATCAGGGCGCCGCAGAGGCTGAGGGGGATGACGCTCTCTGCGAGAAGGGGTAACCGGGTCTTCCAGGTCATTGGGTCTTTTCCTTCCACCAGCGGGTGCCTTCGGGCGAGTCTTCGAGGGTGATGCCCTGCTTGACGAGCTGGTCGCGGATCACGTCGGCCTCGGCGAAGTTCCTCGCCGCGCGGAGCCGGTCGCGTTCCTTGACGAGGTCGTCGACAGCGGTATCGCCCTGGTCCGCGTCGGCGATGTCGAAGGTTCCGAAGAGGTCGTTGACGTCCTGGATCAGCCGCAGGGAGGCCGGCCCGGACGGTTCCTGCGTACGGTTCTGCTCGCGGATGAACTGGAAGAGGACGGCCAGGGCGCCCGGGGTGTCGAAGTCGTCGTCCAGGTGCTCGCGCATCTCCTTCCAGGTGTCGGACGCCCGTGAGGTGTTCGCCGGGCTATCCGTGTGCGCGGGGTCGATGGTCCGGGCAAAGTTCTCGATCCGGCGGCGTGCTGCTCGGGCCTGCTCCAGCGTGGAGTCGTTCAGCTCCATGGAGGAGCGGTAGTGCTGGGAGAGGAACGCGTACCGCAGAGTGCGGGAGTCCGTGCGGGCGAGCGCGTCGCGGATGGTGAGGAAGTTCCCGGTGCTCTTCGACATCTTGTCGCCGTCGACGCGCAGGAGGCCGGTGTGCATCCAGTAGCGCGCCAGGGGCTCGATCCCGGAGGCGGCCTCCATCTGAGCCACCTCGGCTTCGTGGTGGGGGAAGATGAGATCGACGGCGCCGCCGTGCAGGTCGTACGAGGGGCCGAAGAAGGTCTCCGTGATCGCGGTGTCCTCAATGTGCCAGCCCGGTCGGCCCGGCCCCAGTTCGGTCTCCCAGAACGGTTCGCCGTCCTTGCGCCCCTTCCACAGAGCGAAGTCGCCAGGGCTGCGCTTCTTGGAGTGGTCGTCGATCCGCGAGACCGAGTCCTCGGGGCGCAGGTCGGTGCGGCCCGAGAGCTTGCCGTATGCCGGGAACGAGGCCAGGTCGAAGTACCAGCCGTCATCGAGCTGGTAAGCGTGGCCGCGGGCGATGAGCCTCTTGACCTGGTCCACGATCGCGTCGATGTGGTCGTGGGCACGTGCGTGGACATCGACGCGGGTGTTCCCCAGCGCGGCCATGTCCTCCAGGTACTGCTTCTCGAACAGGGCCGCGATGTCCTCCGGAGGCACGTTCTCCTCCCGGGAACGCCGGATGATCTTGTCGTCCACGTCGGTGATGTTCTGGAGGTAGGTGACCTTGTAGCCGCTCGCTTCCAGGTACGCGGCGATGAAGTCGAACTGCGTGTAGGTCTTCGCGTGCCCGACGTGGCTGGGGCCGTAGACGGTAGGTCCGCACACGAACATCCGCACCTCGGTCTCCCGCTCGGGGCGGAAATCCTCCGTCCGTCCGGTCAGTGTGTTGTGGACCTTGATCGCCATCGTTCCTCCTGGGTGAGCGGATCACGCAGCGTACTGACGTGCTGACAACAGCGTCTAATTGGAATCGTCGTACTCACCTCAGGAGACGAATCGGGGGAAGGGGCGGTCAGCGAAGACGGATGCCTGTTCCCCGAGAATGTGGTGGTTGGCCCGCTGGTACGCCTTGCGCACGGTCTCGATGGCCCGGGTACTCAGGTCCATTCCGGCCGAGCGGCAGAACGCCTCCAGGGCCTCGCACCGGCGCTCCAGGTCGACCATCGACAGGGGGTCGCACTGCTGGGCCTCGATCAGGAGGTTTTCCTGCTCGGTGCTGATCAGGCCCAGTGCGCCGAGGGAATGGAGCTTCCACTTCATGTTCGGCAGCAGCCGGCCCGAGCGGGCGTACAGCCAGTCCACGATCTCGTCCAGGGCGCCCGACAGGACGAAGTGGCCGGTGGGGGTCCCGACGCGGCGCGCCATGCGCAGGGGGATCTCGCGCACGTCCCAGGTGATCCGGTTGTGGAGCCGGTGGGTCTCGCCCTCCAGCCGCCAGAGCTGCTCTTTCGTCTTGCGGAGGATCAGCGCCTCGAAGGCGTTCTCGCGGTCGAGCAGCGGTTCGCCCTTGTTCGCGTAGGCGTCGCACTTGTCGCTGTTCCACGTCGTGCGCGGGTCGGCCTCGTACTGGAACAGGAGCTGGTGGACGTTGACCTCCATGCGCCCCCAGGGAACCGGCAGGTAGAAGCTGAACTCGGGGACCCAGGCGGGGAGCCGTTCGCGGACCAGGGCGTACGTGTCCGCCGGGGAGGGCCTCCACTCGTCCTCCTTGAGCGGGACGTCGAGGACGACGGCGAGGTCGAAGTCGGAGTCGGTGCTGAACCGTGTGACGTTGTTGGGCGCGTCTGCAGAGGAGGAGAGGACGTAGAGCGCTTGGACCTCGGGCATGGACTGGAGGGTGTCGAGGAGGCCGGCGGCTGCGGCGCGGGCCTGCATTTTCAGGTCTTCCACGAGAACTCCCTTGTCAGATGATCGGGCGATCCATCACGGCGCGGAGCGCCGGGACGAGATCCGGAGCGACACCGCCGTGGGTGCGCTGGATGTGTGCGAGCGAAGGGCTGCTGTTCCCCTCGATGACCACCGGGCCCCCCGGAGTGACTGCGATGTCCCAGCCGATGAAGGGGACCTGCGGGAACAGGCGGGCGCAGCGGGCGGCCAGCTCGCGGACCTCGCCGATGTGGGAGACCTTGTGGCCGGCGAACGGCACGGTGCTGGCCTGGTGGCGCGTCTGGGCGTTGAGGTACCGGTCGTAGCCGTGGCGGTCCAGTGCCCCGTCGGAGTGCACCCGGATCTGCAAGCCGCCGTCGGCCGAGTTGTCCGTCGTGCTGTCGACGCCACCGAGCTTCAGCATCGTGTAGAGCACCTCGGCGGTGCCCTCGGTCAGCAGGGTGACGACCCGGAAGGTGTTGAGCGCGTACGGGTTCAGCACGTCCAGGTCGTGGTGCTGCGGTACGTGGTACTCGACCAGCCAGGTGCCCCACCGCTGCGCGTAGGCCACGAGATCGAAGGCGTCCTCGCCGGGCCGCACGATCACGACTCCGGAGCCGCCGCTGGAGTAGCGGGAGGGCTTGACCACCACGCGCCCAGAGCCGGAAGCGTGATCGAGGACGGCCTCCAGCGAAACCTCATCGCCATCGGAGGTGACGCCTGCACAGCCGTTGCCGCTCGCGATCAGTGGGGGCTGCGGGATGCCGGCGGAAGCAAGGATCTTCTTGCAGACCACCTTGTCGTCCAGGTCGATGGTGTCCCGGTTCACGCGGGGAAGGAGGCGGTGGAACAAGGCGGTCTCCGGCAGGTACGCACACGCCCGCTCGGCAGACACCTCGCGCCTGTACCCGCCGTAGCGGAAGTAGTGGAAGGGCAGGCAGCGCCAACGCGCGGAGACCATCACCAGATCCCCGGCGATACGGGCCATGCTCTTCCGGCCGTTGTCGCGCAGCATCGTGGGGAGGTGCTCGCGTCTCATCTGCCGTACCTGGTACGGGAGGAACCGTAGGCCGGATATGCGGGGGAGAACCCGGGTACGGAACCACTCCTCGCTCATCGCCTGCCGGTGGTTGAAGCCACGGTTCGCAGTGCGGGTCATGTCGCTCCTCCGATGTCTCAGTAGTCCGGGGTTCCGGCGATGGCCAGGGCAAGGACCAGGGTGGTGACGGCGATGACGTAGGCCAGGACCGCTAATTGCTGCTTCATCGGGCGTGCTCGATGTTGTCGGCCGCGGTCGACCAGAGGCGCCTGGTGTTCATGGGGTGTCTACCTGTGGCGTGTCTTCCCACGGGGACCACCCCGAGGAGGCGTCGGCAACATCGCGGCGCCGCTGCAGCTGTCCGAGGGTGCGGCGGGGCACGACGTCAGCGGCATGCACGAGGAACCCACCCCGGTCTCGGATGAGGACACCGAGGCCGGCGAACTGTGCGGTGTCGGCAGCGACATGGGAGAGTGAGCTGACGATGATTCCCCGGATCATCCCGGTGGACAGGGCGGTCGTTATGGCCTGCCAACCGGGCCGCTCGTCGAGCAGCACCGCAGGGTCGGTATCGGACCACGCTCCGGCAACGTGCCAGTGGCGGGCGTCGGCGTAGTGGCGACCGCGCTTCTCGCCGTCTCGGACGGCAGTGGCGGTAGCAGAGCAGGTGTAGACGGCGACGGGTACGTGCCCGAGGCCGCCGATCGGGTTGTTCGGCATGCCCATAAGGCTGCTGCGTAGAGGTACGCGGGCCCAGACACGACCCGTGGCAGCGACGACAGTCCGTGCCGGGTTCCGGTGCCACGGGGCGTGGCAGCGTAGGGCCTGGCGGTCGAGCATGTGCAACGCCCCGTAGTAGTCGGGCAGGTGGCGGCCTGCCGACTGCTACGGGGCGTGGTAGTTGGGCCGCGGGTCAGCGCACCCCGAGGGGGACCCCGGCGACGTTGGCGAGACCGCGGAGACGCCCGACGGAGACTCCGGCGAGCCGGCCGATGATGACGCCGGGGAGCATCTGGTGGCGCACCCAGCCGGGGGCCATCGTGCAGACGGCTTCGAGGGTGTCGGCGGCAGCCTCCCAGCGGCGGCACTCCACGTGGGTGAGGGCAACGTCCAAGCCATAGCGGGCGCGGGTGGCCAGCGGCACGGAGTCGTCCAAGCGGACGGTGTCCATGAGGCGCAGTGCGCCGGAGGTGTCGCCGAGGGCCACGGCGATGCTCATGGCCTGTGTGGCGGCGTACATGGGCCCGTACGGCTGGGCGTGGTCACCGCGGGCGTGCTCATCCCCAATGCGGGCGGCCACAGCGTGGGCCTGGGAGAGGTACTCGCGGGCGCTGTCAGCGCTCGCACCGCCTCGTGATGCGGCCACGGCGGCGTTCGTGACGAGCTGCCCGTACACGCTCAGCCGGTCGGGGTCGTGCTCGCTCATCTTGGGCTCGATCCGGTCGGCCTGCGCCGCGGCAAGGGAGAACCCCTGCGTGGTGCGGCCATCGCGCAGGTTGACCCACGCCGTTGTGGCGGCCAAGTGGGCGTCGCGGAGGTCGTCCCCGGCCTGCACCGCGATCTGGCGGCCGTACGTCAGCGCCGCGTAGGCCAGATCGCGTGAGCCCAGCACGTTGGCGGCCATACCCGCCGTCTGGAAGGTGTCGATCAGGACACCACCAGCGGCCTCTCGCTCAGCGTGGTCGGCGACATCGAACCGGGCCTTTGCCTCGGGGAGGAGCTGGCCCAGGAGCGTCCCGAGCTCGGTGTACCGGCCTGCCCAGTAGGCCTCGTCCGCCCGGCGGACGGCGGCGCGCAGCTCCTCAACGGTGCCCGGCTCGACGTCGGCGGGGATGCCGATGGCAGCGTCATGGGTGGCCGCAGACACCATCCGAAGAGCGGCCCGCTCGTCGCGGTCCATGGACCGGCGGGGTGCCTGCTGGCCGAGGAGTACGGCGATGTCCGTACCGAGGGCGTCGGCAATGGACAGCAGCGACGGGAGCGACGCGGTGCCGCCGCGTTCCAGCTTGCGGACCACACCGACGGACACGGCGGCGGCTTCCGCTAACTGCTCCTGTGTCATCCCGCCGCGCAGCGTCTTCAACCGCTCAGAGGTGGTGTACTCCGACCACTGCATGCTCCAGCACCTCCGTGTGATTGGCCTCATACGGACGGTACTGGCAGGAGCAGTGGGGCCGACAGCCCTTGATCAGCCGCAAGTTGGGGTCACGCGGCAAGAACCGCGCTGACCCCCAAAAGGGCCTCAAGCTCCGCAACAGCCTCGTCCTCATCGGTGGCGTGGACGGTGGTGATTCCCAGCTCCGCGGCCGGCGGAAGGTTCACGGCGTGGTCGTCCACGAACACGCACCGCTCGGCGGGCAGGCCGATGCGGTCCAGGGTCAGCCGATAGATCGCCGGATCAGGCTTGGCCATACCGACCAGCTCGGAGACGACGTGCACATCGAACAGGTCCCAGATTCCGACGTGCTCGTACGGGTTGAACGGGTCCAGGCCGAAGCTGTTGGACAGCAGGGCAATCCGATGACCAGCCGCGCGTGCCGCACGGGCGAGGGCAGCCATCCGGAGAGCCGCGGGCACTCCGGCCCATGCCCGGCCCATCAGGTTCACCGGGTCCACGTGCGCACCCAGGAGAGGGGCGGTCCCTTCGTTCCACTCCTCCTGCCCTATCTCCCCGACCTCGAGGGCCGCGTACAGGCGCTGGCCCTCCGGGTGATCGTTGAGGGTGCTGCGCCACGCCTCAGGGGCCAGCCCTTCGGATACGCACCACGCACGGTGGACGGCGAGAGGGCTGGCGGTGAGCACCCCGGCGAAATCGAGGATCAGGCCGAGCTGTTCACGCCCGTCGACAAGGTCAGTGCTGTGCGGCATCCGGTGGCCGTCCCTTCCACGATTGGTCTCACAAGGGACGCTACCGCGCACCCACAC
This sequence comes from Streptomyces sp. NBC_00086, assembly GCF_026343255.1. Lineage (NCBI taxonomy): Bacteria > Bacillati > Actinomycetota > Actinomycetes > Kitasatosporales > Streptomycetaceae > Streptomyces > Streptomyces sp. NBC_00086. The sequence goes on from NZ_JAPELZ010000001.1 coordinate 3,744,656, forward strand.
ACGCGGAACGTTCAAGAAGGCCCCACTCCTTCCGAGCGTCCGCTCACGGCCTCAGACACGGGTCCACCCTCCCCATCCACGGTGGTTCGGCTCAGCCCTCCTTCCTTGTCCGCCCCCGCACCACCGCCCCCGTACGCTCGGACGCCATCGCCGTCGTCCTCGCCGCCCCGAAGAGCATCGCGGTCTCAATGGCCGCGTCCTCGGAGAGGTCATAGCGGGCGAGTTCGGCGCCGCCCGCCTGGTTACAGACGACGAAGTGCCTGCAGGTGGGCACTTTGCCCCCCGACCAGTAGTGGCGGAACGGGGAAAGTCCGGAATTGACGCAGACGTCGTGGACCCTGAGGCGAGATCCCGTTTCGGAACGACCGTCGCGCGTCGCCCCCGCCTGTCCTAGATGATGTCCGTCGCCGTTACCGGCGTCCTCGGGGAATTCCTCCCGCCCCGCCTGGGACTTTGCCTACCCTTTACGATGGGATCGGGGACACTCCCCCACAACCATCCGCGGACCGGAGACGGTACCGCCGAACGAAAGAAGGAGCAGCAGACCCGCAATGGGTGAACCTCCTAGTCCGAGCCGTGCCACGTCCTGCCCGCAGATGATCGAGCCGGGAGTGGGGGTGGCACGGTGACCGAAGTGCTGCTGCTGCTTCTCGCGCTGGTCCTGACGCTGGCGTGCGCGGTGTTCGTCGCTGCCGAGTTTTCTCTGACCACGGTCGAGCGTAGTGAGCTGGAGCGTGCCGCAGCTGCCGGTGAGCGGGGTGCCGAGGGCGCTCTGAAGGCCGCCAAGCGCCTGACGTTCCAGCTCTCGGGTGCCCAGCTGGGTATCACCGTGACTTCGCTGGTGATCGGCATGCTGGCCGAGCCGTCCGTGTCCGCGCTGCTGCGCGGCCCGCTGCAGGCCGTCGGCCTTCCGGCTGGCGCGGTGTCGACCACAGCAACGCTGCTGGGCGTCGCGATGTCCACCGTCGTCCTGATGGTGGTCGGTGAGCTGGTGCCGAAGAACTGGGCGATCTCCCGGCCGCTGGCCGTGGCCAAGGTCGTCGCCGGCCCGCAGCGAGCCTTCACCGCCGCCTTCGGGCCGCTGATCCGGCACCTGAACAACACCGCGAACCGCCTCGTACGGCGCTTCGGCCTGGAGCCCGCCGAGGAGCTGGCCTCCGCCCGCACCCCGGAGGAGCTGGTCGCGCTGGCCCGGCACTCCGCCCGCGCCGGGGCGATCGAGGCGGACTCCGCCGAGCTGTTCGTCCGTACCCTGCACCTGGCCGAGCTGACCGCCGAGAACGTCATGACCCCGCGCGTCGACGTCCAGGCCCTGGAGCTCCACGCGACCGCGGCCGATGCCGCGGCCCTGACGCTGGCCACGGGCCTGTCCCGTTTCCCCGTCTACCGCGACACCCTCGACGACGTCGTCGGCACCATCCACATCCGCGATGTCCTCGACCTCGACGAGGACGACCGCCTGGTGACGACCGTCGCGGACCTGATGAGCTCCGCGTTGATGGCGCCGCACTCACTGCCCGTCGACATCCTCCTCGGCAGGTTGCGCAAGGCCCACACCATGGCCGTGATCATCGACGAGTACGGCGGCACCGCGGGCGTCGCCACCGTCGAGGACATCGTCGAGGAAGTTGTCGGCTCGGTCCGCGACGAGCACGACCCGTTCGAGGCACCCGACCTCGTCGAAGGCCCCGAGCTGGACGGCCGCAGGGTCTGGGAGGCCGACGGCAGCGTCCGCGTCGACGAGCTGGAGGAACTCGGACTGACCGCGCCCGAAGGCCCGTACGAGACCCTCGCCGGGCTGATCGCGACCCGCCTGGAGCGCATCCCCGTCGAGGGCGACACCGTGGAGCTGGACGGCTGGGAGCTGTCCGTCCTCGACATCGACCACCACCGCGCCGATCGTGTGTCGATCACCGCGCCGGCGCAGAGCGCCACCGATGAGGAGCAGGCCCGATGACCGTAATCCAGCTGCTGATCGGTGCCTTCACCCTGATCACCAACGCCTTCTTCGTCGGCGCCGAGTTCGCCCTGATCTCGGTGCGGCGCAGCCAGATCGAACCGGCCGCGCTCAAGGGCGACCGGCGGGCGAAGACCGTCCTGTGGGGTCTTGAGCACCTCTCGGCGATGATGGCCACCGCCCAGCTCGGCATCACCGTCTCCTCCCTGGTGCTGGGCGCGGTCGCCGAGCCGGCCATCGCGCACCTGCTGGAACCTCCGTTCCACGCCATCGGGGTGCCCGAGGGGCTGATCCACCCGATCGCGTTCGTCATCGCACTCACCCTGGCGACGTACCTGCACATGCTCGTCGGCGAGATGATCCCCAAGAACATCGCGCTCGCAGCGCCGGCGCCGACCGCGCTGCTGCTGGGCCCGCCGCTGGTCGCCCTCACCAGGGCCCTGCGGCCGTTCGTCTTCGGCATCAACGCCTTCGCCAACACCCTGCTGCGGCTGCTGAAGGTGGAGCCGAAGGACGAGGTGGGCTCCGTCTTCACCGACGAGGAACTCGCCCGCCTCGTCAGGGACTCCAGCGCCGCCGGCCTTCTCGCCCCCGAGGGCAGTGAGCGGCTCCGGGATGCCCTGGAACTCGGCACCCGCCCGGTCGGCGAGGTGATGGTCCCCCTCGACAAGGTGGTCACCGTCCCCTGCGACATCACCCCCCGGCGCCTGGAACGGACAGCGGCCGACCACGGCTACTCCCGCCTCCCCGTCATCGGCCCCGTGGGCCAGGAGATCTGGGGATACCTCCACATCAAGGACGCCCTCGCCGCCGGCGACCGCTCCGCACCCTTCCCCCGCAGCGCCATGCGTCCCGTCATCACGGTCGCCCTCGACACCCCGCTCGACGACACCATGACCGCCATGCGCGACGCCGGCACCCACCTCGCGGCCGTCGCCGCGGCCACCGGGACGGTGGTCGGCTTCGTCACGATGGAGGACCTCCTGGAGGAACTGGTCGGCGCCGCCCACGACGGCGACGCCTGATCCCCCCACGCACACACGCCGTCGGCCGGCACCCCGGAGCCGGTGCGGCCGACGGCGTGGGGGCACAGAATTCCGGGACCGCGAACCACTCTCGGCACCTATGCTGCGGCCGTGACCACACCCCCCAAGCTCCCCCGCCGCCATCTGATAGCGGCGGTCCTGCTGATCGTCGTAGTCAGCGCCTCGGTCACGTCGTGGCGCTGGTGGGAGCGACGTCAGGCCGGCGAGTTCACCCGCGATCCCTCCTACTGCGCACTCGTGACCCCCGAGACCATCCACCGGCTGCTGCCGACGTCCTACGGCGGGCGCGAGGACCTGGGGTCGTGCACCTGGGCCGCCCCACGGGAAAAGGGCGTGTACCGGGCCAACGTCCACCTGCGGGCGTCACGGCTCACGGTCGACCTGGCCCGCGAGAACTACCGCGAACAGCGCAGCGGCGACGAACGCGGCTGGGAGAAGGACACCCAGGAGGACCTGCCTGGCCTCGGTGAAGAAGCCTTCCTCCGCTTCGGGCCGACCGACCCTGGCAAGAACATCACTGCGCGGGTCGTCTTCCGCCGCAGCAACATGCTGATCACCATCACGTACGCCCGCAGTGACGACGACCGCGAGGCCGTCCGTACAGGAGCCATCGACGCCGCCCGCGACGCGGTCTCCCAACTGCGGCCGTGAGTCGCCGTGCCAGTCAGGGCGGTAAACAACACGGCCGGCCTCGCCCCGGCCCGCGGCCTCTTCTGACAGTCCGCACCCGGCACCGAGTCCGGCCAGGACATCTGGATCCACTGCGGCTCCCCGGCACCGGCATGTGGATCAGGCCGTAGCAGGACCGACGGGCCATCCTGCTCACCAAGAAGATCCACTTCACCCGCGACCGGGAGCCCTCAACCGAAATCCGCAGCAACTATCGCGCGACCATGTTCTCGTAGGCGGCTCGGGCGCTCCACGGTTTACGTGCCCCGACGATGCCGGGTCGACCGCACAACGACGGTCCGCGACTGCGACGTCCCGAAATCGATCGTGGCCCCTGATCCCCTATGCGGGACGAAGGTCCGCCGTGAATGATGGGGCGGGCCGCGTGCCAGGTTGGCATGCCGCTCGTTACGCAGGTCAGCCGAAGCGCACGTAGAGCGCGCCCTTGTGCCGCATGTCGCTTCATTGCAGGGAGGGCACGCATGAGTGATCGCAGTTCCATCGAGTGGACCGAAGCCACGTGGAATCCGACAACAGGCTGCGACCGGATAACCCCTGGGTGCGACAACTGTTACGCCCTGACGTTATCCCGGCGGCTGAAGTCCATGGGCGCAGCCAAGTACCAGAATGACGGGGATCCTCGCACGTCAGGACCAGGATTTGGCCTCACGCTCCACCCGGACGCCCTCGATGTTCCGTTGCAGTGGAGAGCCCCGCGCATGGTCTTCGTGAACTCGATGAGCGATCTGTTCCATGCTCGGGTTCCGTTGGACTTCGTGAAGCAAGTCTTCCAAGTCATCGCGGAAACACCCCAGCACACCTATCAGTTGCTGACCAAGCGCGCCCTCCGACTGCGTCGAGTGGCCGATCAGCTCGACTGGCCGGCCAACCTATGGATGGGCGTGTCAGTGGAGAGCGCGGACCAGCTTGATCGCGTCGATGACCTACGGGAAGTGCCGGCAGCCGTCCGCTTCCTTTCCTGCGAGCCGCTGCTCGGACCCCTCACCGGACTGGATCTCGACGGGATCGGGTGGGTGATCGCAGGAGGGGAGTCCGGCCCGAACCACCGTCCGATCGACGAGGAATGGGTCATCGAGATCCGCGACCTCTGCAACGAGGCCAGTGTCCCGTTCTTCTTCAAGCAGTGGGGAGGCCGGACACCCAAGGCCGGCGGACGCGAGCTCGAAGGCCAGATCTGGAGTGAGATGCCGGACCGTATTCCCGCGATCGCTTCCTGAGCAGCGATAACCGGCCAATGCCGTTCGACCACCTGACGCTGCCCAGCACACCGTGTGATCCTCTGCCCTGAATCGCGTAACCAGAGGGCACCGGGGGGAGAGCGGACATGGTGGTTCCCAAGGACGTGTGGTGGGACAGGGACCCGCACACGGCGGCGAAGCACGACCTCCTGAGGAAGTACTTACAGCCCTGGGCTCCCATCCTGCTGTCGCGCTACGACAGCATCGCCTACGCGGAGGGGTTCTCCGGCCCGGGCGTGTATTCCGAGGGGGAGCCTGGTTCGCCGATCGTCGCCTTCAACGTGTTCGCCGGCGTACTCGAACACCGGCCCAAGCACATCCGGATGGTGCTCGTCGAGGGCGACAAGCGCCGGGAATCCGAACTGCGGACCCAGATCGGTAAGGCACGTGCTGAGCACTCCGGCGATGTCAATCGGCGTATCAGCGTCAGCACGCATCACGGGGAATGCCATCCCACTCTGCTAGAGCAGCTGCGTGCGCAGGGATGCCTGGGCAGCCCTCTGTTCGTTCTCCTCGACAGCTACGGCGGACCCGACATCCCGTTCACGCTCCTGCAGGAGCTGGCCAGGTACCGCAGCACAGAGGTCATGGTTACCTTCGCCCCGTCGTTCCTCACCCGGTTCGCCGGGAAGGACGAAAGGCACAGGAGCGCCGGAGACGCGGCCTTCGGCGGCACACAATGGCAAGGAGTGTTCCAGCAGCACCCGGGTCAGAAGTTCGCGTTCCTTCGGGACCAGTACAGCGACACGCTTCGCCGGGCAGGGTTCTCCCACACACTCGCCTTCGAAATGGTCGATGAGAAGGGCCACGTCCTCTACCTCATCTTCGGCACCCGCCACGAACTCGGCCTGGAGAAGATGAAGGAAGCCATGTGGAGCGTCGACCGCGACCACGGCGTCCGATACCGCGACCCCAAGGACACCCAGCAGCAGCAGCTCGCCCTGGAGCTGGAACCGAATACCGAGCCGTTGCGCAGGATCCTGCTGGAGCACGTCAGCAGGTCACCGGAAGGTATGACCGTTGCCGAGCTCAAGACCTACACCTTGCTGGAAACGGTGTACAAGCCTGGCCAGGTGACCAACTTGATCCGGCAGATGCGCGACGCCTCGGCGGTCACGACGACACCTCACCGCGTGACAACCGAGACACTCGTGCTGCCCTATGTGCCGCCGCCCGAGCAGCCCAAACCAGCTGACCAGCCGACACTGTTCTGAGGCCACGGGGTCGACAACCACCAACTCGGCTAACCGTACGTCTCCTTGCGGCGCGCGCGGTGCTGACGATCGCCTTGGCCCGAGCCGTTCACGTTGCTCAGGGACAGCACCGAGGTGCCGTTGTTCCATAGCCCCAAGTGGTCTCGGTGGATGGCGAGCACCCCGTTCTTCACCGCGGTGCGCACGGACGGGCCGCTGAAGTACGTCGTCGTCACGAAGATGGCGACGTCAGCGGCGAAATGCACCCGAGCGCCGAGCAGATCCCGGACCTCACGGCTCGGGATCGTGCGCTTCGGCGCGTACCGCTTGCACTGGATCACCATGCTCCGACCGTCCGGCAGCCGCCCTCGCACATCTGCCCCGTCGTCGTGCGAGCCTCCGACCCGCTTGAGCTCGGTGCAGCCATCGCGGCGGCACAGCTCCAGCACGAAGTCCTCGAACTCCCCACCGGTCATCGAGTCGACTTCCGCGAGCGTACGGTGGCCGGCCTTGACGGCCTCCTCGTGGCGCCACTGGCGGTCGCCTCTCCGGATTACCCGATCCGTTCGCCACAACCGCCAGCCGCCGGCCCCCGCCACGGTGGCACCAACGGCCCCGGCCGCGTACGGCCAGATCTCCGCCCAGAAGACCGCCAGCAGAACCACCCCGACGCCGCCGACGACCAGCGCCGCCCGCACCCTCGCCTCACGTCTCCGCCGGGCCGTCGAGCGACGACCTCCTCGTCCACCCACTTTGGCCTCCCCTCCTGCTCCCAGGAGTGTGGGCACCCTCACCGCCTACCCGTAAGAGCGCCCATTGGCCATCGCTTCGCAGACCAAGCCGGACGACCAGCATGTAGGCCCCGCAGGGCGGGCCTCAGTGAACAGCAACCGCCGCTTCGGCTGCGACGACGTCACGCAATGTGTCCCGCGGACTCTGGCATGGCGGGACGAGGAGGACGCCGTCGACCACCAGGGCCTTGGTCAGTAGATGGGCGTTGGGACCATCGGCACGCACGATCCGGAGCACCCGCTTCTCGGCGAAGCCTTGGAGTTCCGCTAGGGCGAGGATGCGGGAGAACTCCTGCGCGGTGCCGAAAGCATCCTGAGTACAGTCGACGCGGTCCAGAAACGCCACCATCAGCTTGCGGAATGCGCCGTCGTTTTCCTGACACGTCCGTCGGACGGCGTCGAGCTCCGCGCCTTCCGTGAAGGCCGTCCGTTCTCCCAGGTACTCCCTGGCCTCGATGGCTGACAGCCGGCTCGGGTCATAGAGCACCCTGACTTTGCCCTTCACCTCCCGGCACACCGCCGGGGCGGCGCCGGACGGCGTCCCCTGCTCGAAGACGGCACGCACGGGCTCGTTGGCAGGAGTCCCGCTCCTCGACAGCTCACACTCAGCCGTCACTGCAGCTTGCTTCATGCGAAGTCTCCTCTGGCGCGGTAAGAAACTGCCCGGTGCGCGCAGCCCCTGTCAGCCGCCATCACGCCGCGGGTGCGGCCCTCAGTTCGCCGACAACGCCAGAGCCACCCTCATGCCGTACACGTCGATCAGGTGCCCGAAGCTTGCGCGGCGGCCCCAGGCGCTGGGAGAAATCTGGGAGATGATCTTGCTTCAAGGGGGCTGCGAGACTCACTCAGACCACGGGACACCGATGCCCTGACCTGCGGAGATTCCAAATGCCCAGCGTCAGCGCCCGGCCGTACTTCGTTCGGGACGAAGAGGTCGTGGGTTCAAATCCCGCCACCCCGACTTCGTAAGACCAGGTCAAGGGCTTGATCCGCATCGCGGGTCAGGCCCTTCCTGTGTTTCCGGAGACTGTTCTCCGCGCACCCGTCTGTTGGTTCGGGTGTGCTCGCCGAACCTGAGGTCCGTGCTCTTGTCTGCCTTTTCTGCTTCCCTGTCCGCGCGGCTGCCCGGGCTTCGGCGGCCGCCGTCGTGGCTCTCGCCGAAGGTGCTGCGGACCGAGGTGCTCGGTGGGTTGGTGGTCGCGCTGGCGCTGATACCCGAGGCCATCTCGTTCTCCGTCATCGCCGGGGTGGATCCGGCGATCGGGCTGTTCTCCTCGTTCACGATGGCCGTGGTGATCTCGGTCGTCGGTGGGCGGCCCGCGATGATCTCCGCCGCCACCGGCGCCGTGGCGCTCGTGATCGCGCCGCTGAACCGGGAGCACGGGCTGGGGTACCTGGTTGCGGCCGTGATCCTCGCCGGGGTGTTCCAGATCGTGCTCGGGGCGCTCGGGGTGGCGAAGCTGATCCGGTTCGTGCCGCGGTCGGTGATGGTCGGCTTCGTCAACTCCCTCGCCATTCTTGTTTTCATGGCCCAGGTTCCCGAGCTGCGGGACGTGCCGTGGGCCGTGTACCCGCTGCTCGCCGGCGGGCTGACGCTGATGGTGTTCTTCCCGAAGGTCACCAAGGTGGTCCCGGCGCCGCTCGTGGCCATCGTCATCCTCACCTGCATCACGGTCGCCGCGGGGATCGCGGTGCCGACCGTCGGGGACAAGGGGGCGCTGCCGTCCTCGCTGCCCGTTCCCGGTCTGCCGGACGTGCCGTTCACGCTGGACACCCTGACGCTCGTCGCCCCGTACGCGCTGGCCATGGCGGTGGTCGGGCTGATGGAGTCGCTGATGACGGCCAAGTTGGTGGACGAGATCACCGACACGCGGTCGAGCAAGACGCGGGAGTCCGTGGGCCAGGGCGTCGCGAACATCGTCACCGGTTTCTTCGGCGGCATGGGCGGCTGCGCCATGATCGGGCAGACGATGATCAACGTGAAGGTGTCGGGTGCCCGGACTCGGCTGTCCACCTTCCTGGCCGGTGCGTTCCTGATGGTGCTGTGCATCGTGTTCGGGCCGGTGGTCTCCGAGATTCCGATGGCCGCGCTCGTCGCCGTCATGGTGATGGTCTGCTTCGCGACCTTCGACTGGCACTCGATCGCGCCGAAGACGCTGAAGCGCATGCCGGGCGGCGAGATCACCGTCATGGTGGTCACCGTTGTCTGCGTGGTCGCCACCCACAACCTGGCCGTGGGCGTCGTCGTCGGGTCGGTCACCGCGATGGTCGTCTTCGCCAAGCGGGTCGCACACCTCGTGAACGTCACCGCCGTCACCGACCCCGACGGGGGCATGGTGGTGTACTCGGTCACCGGCGCGCTGTTCTTCGCCTCGTCCAATGATCTGGTCGGGCACTTCGACTACGCGGGCGACCCCGGCCGGGTCGTCATCGACCTCTCCGGCGCGCACATCTGGGACGCGTCCTCCGTCGCGGCGCTCGACGCCGTCGAGGAGAGGTACCGCCGGCGCGGCAAGAGCGTCGAGATCACCGGGCTGAACGAGGACAGTGCCCGGATGCACGGAAAGCTCAGCGGCGAGTTGGCATCGGGGCACTGACGGGCCGCGTCAGCCCGCGGGCCGGCGCGCCCACGGGTCCGGGCCCGGGTCGCCGCCTTCGGCGCGGAGCGCGAGGCGGTCGACGTAGTGCTGCCAGAGCTCCGCGTGCGCCTCGCACGCCTCCGAGGTGGGCAGGCCGCTGTGGATCAGGTGGAGCAGGGTGCCCGCGGGGGTGGGTTCGAGGGTGATCTCCACCCGGGTGGAGCCGGCCGCCAGGGGTGTGCCCGCCTCCCAGCCCCAGGTGAAGACGAGCCGCTCCGGCGGGGTGAGCGTCAAGAAACGGCCGGACGCCACGTTCTCCCCGGTGACCCTGGTGCGGTACGAGCCTCCGGGCTCGAAGGAGAACGTACCGTCGGCGCCCATCCAGGACAGCCACTTCTCCCGGTCGGTGAGAAGGGCGAAGAGGGTTTCGGGGCGGGCCGCGATGCGGCGCTCCAGGGTGACGGTGTCCATCGGGGTCTCGGGGTCTGACGGGGTCGCGGGGGGCGTCATGAGGATCATTCTTCCGCCACCGGGCCGCCGCAGCCGTGAGGCCCGCTGCTCGGCAGCGGGCCTCACGGGCGTTTCAGCAGGGGGTCAGCCCGTGATCTCGATCTTCCCGTTGGAGGCGGCGGCCTCCGGTGTGGCGGAGTCCTTCGGGGCGCCCGCGGTGAGGCCCTTCAGGAGCTGGGCCAGGTCGACGCCGGTGGTGGAGCTGAGGAGCTCCATGCCCTGGGCGACGTTGTCGGTGACGGTACGGGAGAGCTTGCTCGCGCCGTCGGTGGAGATGACGGTCATCTTGTCGATGGCGGAGAGGGGTTCCGCGGCCTTGGCCACGACCTTCGGGAGTGCCTCGACCATCATCTGGATCATGGCCGCATCGCCGTACGTCTCGAAGGCCTCCGCCTTCTTCTGCATGGCCTCGGCCTCGGCCGATCCCTTGGCCAGGATGGCGGCGGCCTCGGCGTCGCCTTCCAGGCGCACGGCCTCGGCGATGGCGGCACGGCGGGCGCGCTCGGCCTCACCGCGCTTGGCGCCCTCGATGGCCTCGGCCTCGGCCAGGGCGGAGCGGCGCTGCTTCTCGCCCTCACCCGTGAGGCGGGCGCGCTCGGCCTCGCCCTGGGCGGCGGCGATGGCCGCGAGGCGTTCGGCCTCGGCCTGCTTGACGCGGGCCACGCGCTTGGCCTCCGCCTCCTGCTCGGCCTCGTAGCGGCGGGCGTCGGCGGGCTTGCGGACCTGGGTGTCGAGCTGGCGGTCGGTCAGGGCGGCCTGCCGCTCGGCGACCTTCTCCTGCTCCGCGAGGATCTGCTGCTGACGGTCGGCCTCGGCGAGCGGGCCGGCGGCGTTGGCCTGGGCGGCCGCCGCGTCGGTCTCGGCCTTGATCTCCGCCTGGCGCAGGTACAGGGTGCGCTCGGCGACCGCGATCTCCTCCTCGGCCTTCAGGCGTGCCTGCTCGGCGGCGCGGCGGGAGTTGGCCTCGGCGATGTCGGCTTCCTGCTTGGCGCGGGCGGCCTCGGGGCGGCCGAGGTCTTCGAGGTAGGAGCCCTCGGTGGTGATGTCCTGGATCTGGAAGGCGTCCAGGACCAGGCCCTGGCCGGACAGGCTGGCCTCCGCCTCCTCGGCGACCTGCCCCGCGAAGGCGGCACGGTCGCGGATGATGTCCTCCACCGACATGCGGCCGACGATGGCGCGCAGGGCGCCCGAGAGGACTTCCTGGGTGAAGCCGACGATGCCGTCCTGCTGCTGGAGGAAGCGCTGGGCGGCGGCCCGGATGGCGTCCTCGTTGCCGCCGACCTTGACGATCGCGACGCCTTCGAGGTTGGCCTTGATCCCGCGCAGGGTGACCGCGCCGCGTACGGCGACGGGGATGTGACGGCTGGAGAGGTCCAGGGTGTAGCGCTGCTGCACGAAGGGGACGACGAAGACTCCGCCGCCGACCACGACCTTCTGGCCGCTGTTGTCGGTGGATATCCGCCCGGTCTCCGGGTCGGTGGAGCTCTTGCCGCGCCGGCCGGTGATCAGGAACGCCTCACTGGGCCCGGCGACCTTGTAGCGCGTGACGACGACCAGGGCGAGCAGAACGAGGAGTACGACGACTCCCACGACCGCGATGACGACTGGGCTCATGACGGATCCCCCCTGCCTCCCCCGTGGGGGCAGATCGGTGATGGACTGATGGTGGACGGGGTGGTGATGGATGGGGTGGTGGATGGTGTGGTGGATGGGGTGACGTGCGCGGTGGAACGGGTCGGGTTCCTCAGTGTTCGACGGCGCGGACGCTGACGGAGGTCGACGACGGAGCCGCCGTCACCCACACCTCCGCGCCGCGGGCCAGCGGACCCTCGGCGGTGGCCGCGTACTTCACGGGCTGGCCGGCCAGGCGCAGGAGGACCTCGCCGTAGCCGGAGGCCGGGATCGAGGTGACCACGGTGCCGGTCGAACCGATGAGGGAGTCCTGGTGCGGGGCCGCCCCGTCGCCGTCCCGCATCAGGCTGCGGCTCAGGCGGTACGTCGCCCAGCCCGCGCAGGCTCCCGCGAGGGCGCCCGCGGCGGTCGCCGGGCCCGGCCCGAACCCCGTGGTCCCGAGCACGATCGCCCCGGTGAAGCCGAGCATCGACACGAAGCCCGCGAGCACCGGCAGGGACAGCCAGCCGTCGAACAGTGCGCTGAGCGCACCGTCGAAGAGGCCTTCCAGCACGCCGTCGAGGAGCAGGGAGAGGGCCAGCAGCGCGATGCCCGCAATGCCGAGACCAAGAAACAAGCCCATGGACGCTCCTCCCCGTCCGAGTGGCCTTTCCGCCGGACACCGGCATCGTGCCACTTGGGGAGTGCTCCGCGCATTGCCTGCCGTCGGCAATCTTTACGTCTCTTTGACGCACGGGGCTCAGGGACGCGGGCGGATCAGGAACGCACGGCGCCCCGGGTCACGCGTCGCTGCCCGGCCAGCCCAGCAGCCGGGCGCCGATCACCGCCGTCTGGAGCGTGTACCGGTTCAGCGGGTCGGCCGGGTCGGCCCGGGTGAGGGTGTGGATGCGTTCCAGCCGGTACGTCAGCGCGCGCACGCTGAGCGAGAGGCGCCGGGCCGCCTCGGTGGACACGCAGCCGCTGTCGAAGTACGCGGTGAGCGTGTCGAGGAGCGGCTGGGCGCCGCCGCGGGAGGTGCGCAGGGGGCCGAGGGTGCTCTCGACCAGATCGGCCATGGCCTGCCGGTCCCGGGTCAGCACCGGGAAGACGAGCAGGTCGCCCGCGTGCAGCACCGGTCCGTCCAGGTCCATCCGCCGGGCGAGGTCGAGTGCGTTCAGGGCCTCCTCGTAGGAGTGGACGACCCCGCCCGCGCCCGGGTGCGAACGGCCGATCCCGACCCGGCCGCCGTCGGTGGCGGCGTGCGCCCGCTTCGCGAAGTACTCCAGGACCTCGGGCTGGTCCCCCGGGGCCACACAGATCAGCCGGCCGTCCTTCGTGGTCAGCAGGATCTGCCGGCCCGGGAACCGGGCGAGGACCGCCGACTCGATCCCGCGTGCCATGGGGTAGCCGTCACCGTACGTCTCGGGGCCGGTGGCCACGGCGACGCCGTGCGACTGCGAGAGGCGCAGCCCGAAGCGCCCGGCACGTTCGGCCAGCCGGCCCAGGTCGCTGCCGCCGTAGAGGAGGTCGTCGATGAACTCCCGGCGCGCCGCCTCCTCCTGGCGGACGGCCTGGTGCTGGGCACGTTCGTAGCCCTCGACGAAGGCGTCCACCGCCTGCTCGACGGCCGCCAGGAGCGGACCGGGTGCGGGGAGGGGCCGTACGAGCTGCGCCGCGGCCAGGTGATCGCGGATCAGCGCGCGGAGCGGCAGCCCGGCCTCCGCCGCCCGCTCCCCCTCCCCACGTCGGGACTCCAGTTCCGCGCGGGTCAGGCGGCGGCCCGTGGCGCAGGCGTCGACGAGCAGGTCGGCGTACCCCGGGAGCCGGCTCGCCGGTGCTTGTGGTCCCGCCACGGTGTTCCCCCGATCCCGACGCGCCCGTGAGGCGTCCTTGGTACGGGGACAAGCGTGACATGGCGGCCTCCGCTCACGCGCGCGTGAGGGCCGCCGCACCGAAGGAGACGTCGAAGCGGTCGCACCAGATGGTGATGCTGCCGTAGTCGGACGGGTTCACGTCGGCCGGGATCGCGTAGTTCTGGTCGCCCTTGTTGCCCTTGAGCTTGCCCAGGCTGACGTACTTGCCGTCGTCGAACACCCGCCAGCCCGCCGTGCCCTCCTTCACCGGGGCGTCCGTCAGCCAGACGCGCAGATCGGGGCCGTTGCTGGTGTCGAGGTTCTCCAGGCGCAGGGTGTGGGAGCCGTCCGGGAGCCGGATCAGCTTCGCGGTGCCGGTGGTGGTGTGCTCGTGGCTGATCAGCGTGCCCTGGGCGAGGGTCTGCGGGGTCACGGGCGAGCGGGTGGGTTCGGGGGCGGCGGCTGTGGCTGTGGCGGTGGGGGCCGCCGCCGGGAGGGCCTCGTTGACGGTGGCGTCCTGCCAGAGCTTCCACGGCTGGAACCAGTACAGGCCGAGGCCCAGCAGGAGGGCCGCCGGGAGGGCGAGGACGGTCAGGAGCCTGCGCACGCCCCGCCTCCTCGCCGGATTCTGCCGCTGGTTCTGCGGCTGGCCCTGCGGCTCGTTCTGCGGCTGGTTCTGCGTCACTCGCCGGGTCCTTCCTCGCGTGCGGGCGTCCGACCGTCCGGCCGTCATCGACATTCAACGCGCGGGCGCGGGGCGGGACCAGGCCCGGCCGGATGACGAAAGGCTTACGTCATCCGGCCGGGTGGGGCCGTCCCTGTCAGGCCGGGCCCGTCAGGTCGGGCCCGCAGGTCGGCCGGTCAGGTTGGCTCAGAGCGTGCGGAGCTTCGTGGTGAAGACCTGGTTCGCGATCTTCTCGCCCAGGGCGAGGCCGTCCGTGGCGTCCCACGGGTAGTGGACGCCGAGCCAGATGCGGCTGTCGGCGTCCTCCTTGCCGGCCGCGCTGAAGCTGGTGAAGTGGCGGGTCTTGACCGGGGCCTGCGGTTCGTCGGTGGTGAGGTCGAAGGAGATGTTGTCGCTGCCGAAGTAGCGCTTCATGACCCCGGCCCAGGCGCCGCCGAAGGAGGCGTGGCCGGAGACGTACGCGGGGAAGCAGGGGCTGACGTTGACGCCCGTCGGGCTCTTCAGGAGCGGCTTCCACTGGGGGTCGAGGCCGCCCTCGCGGACCGCCGAGACGGGCCGCCACAGGTCGATGGGCGTGGCGAACTTGGCGTCGCGGACCGCGATCCCGGTGTCGGCCATGGCGAGGGAGACGAGGGCGAAGAGGCGGGCGTTCGCGTAGACCCCGAGGCTGCGGGCCTTGGCGACCTCGCGGGTGGCCTGGAGCATGTGGCCCGGCGGCTTGTAGGTGCCGTTGTTGTCGTTGGCCCAGAACCAGGCCGCGGCGAGCTGGTCCGGGGTCCGGTTGATCACCGGGGTGGCCGCCGTGGGCTTGTCGGCGCCGGCCGTGCGGACCGCCGCGACCTGCTGCTTGTACGCGTCGCTCGCCACCAGGGCCTCGTACGAGCCGTACTGGGTCAGGGTGGTGGGGCGGAACTGCGAGCCGGAGGCCAGCGAGAACGGCTTGACCTGGCCGTAGAACGGGCTGATCGCGTCGCTGTCCTCGTCACAGGAGGCGTCGGGCATGTCTGCGTAGCTCGTCGGCCGCCAGGCGCCCGGCTTGTTGTCCCCCACGTAGACCTGCGGATTGTCGGAGCCGTCGCCGGTGCGGGCGTCGGTCATCTGCTTGACCATCGCGCCGACCACGGAGATGTCCAGGAAGTCTCCGGCGGTGGGCTCGGTGCCGAAGCGCTCGCGGAAGCGTGCGTCGAGGTACTGGGTCTGGTCCGCGTAGCGGCTCTGCTTGTTGCCGTAGAGGCCGAGGAGGATGTTGTAGGCCGTCCGGCCGATGACGCGCTCCTCCTCGTCGGGGCCCTCGACCCAGCCCACGTAGTTCTCCGCCTTGATGTACGGCTCCGAGGTGATCTTGCCCTTCCACTTCAGCTGGTACGAGGACTCCGCGTCGTAGATCGCGGCGTTCATCATCGCGGCCGAGCGGGCCATCGGGACGGGCCCGCCGCCGACCCGGCGGAAGACGTTCTGCAGCACGTCGTTCCAGTAGTGCACCGGGTCGGCTATCGACTGCGCCGGCAGCGCGGCCTGGGCGGGCTGCGGGGCGGCGGCGAGAACGGTTCCGGTCGCGGCCAGGACGACGGCGGTCGCCAGGGCGCGGTGCCAGAGAGCGCTCCGTCGGGTGGCCCCGCGCAGGGTGGCGCCGCGCAGGGTGCGGCGAGGGGTGCGGACGTTCTCGGGCATGGCTGGACTCCCTTTGACCACAAGCATGTTGATCACCACGGGAGGTGGCGGCGCGAGCATGGCGCGGGGCGGGCCCGGGCGCTTGTAGAAAATGGAACGACCGTGCGGAATGGCCGGTCCCGCCCGGCTGGACGGCGTGAATCCGCTAGCGCACCCCTCTACCGGCCCGCCACCGGCCCCTCCGCCGACCCGCCGGCGGCAGATCGCCGATCGTCGGAACCGCGGGCCCCTTCCGGCCGACCAACTCCACGCGGAGAGACGACCGGTGACAGCGGAAGGGCGTGGAATGGGCGGGCTGGACGTGCGGATGGAGGGGGTGGGCTGCCGGCACGGGCGGGTCGAGGCCGTGACCGGCGTCGACCTGGAGATCGCCGCGGGCGAGCGCGTCGCACTGACCGGCACCAACGGATCGGGCAAGACCACCCTGCTGCGCGCCGTGCTCGGACTGCACCCGCAGGTCAGCGGGAAGATCCTGGTCGGCGGCCGCGCGGGCGACCCGGCCTGGCGGCGGCGGTCCTGCGCGTGGATCCCGCAGAAGCCCGCCGCCGGGCGCTTCCCGCTGCTGGGCGGCGAACTCCTCGCCAGCAGCGGCGACTTCCGCGCCGCGGGCGAGGCCGCCGACCGGCTGGGGGTGGGGCCGCTGACCGGGCGGCCGCTGCACACCCTGTCCGGCGGGCAGTTGCAGCGCATGTACCTGGCCCGGGCGATCGGCTGCGTGGCCGCGGGGGCCGGCGTACTGCTCGCCGACGAGCCGACCGCCGCCCTGGACTTCGCCGGACAGGACGAAGCCGCCGACGTCCTGGCCGCGCTGCCCGTGACGCTCGTCGTCGTCACGCACGACCGGGCGCTCGCGGAACGCTGCGACCGGGTCCTGGAGATGGCCGCGGGCCGGCTGCGGGAGGTCCGGTGAGCGCCACCCTCGCGGCCGCCTCCCTCGCGAGCGCCGACCTCGGCACCCTGCTGCAACTGGCCCCCGTGCAGCGGGCGGGCTTCGCCCTGCTGCTGGCCGCCGTGGGCCTGCCCGTGATCGGTGTGGTCATCGTCGGGCTGGACATCATGCCGGTGCGCTTCGCGATGATGCACGTCGCCCTGCTGGGCATCGCCGTCGGCCTGCTCGCGGGGCTGGACCCCATGCTGTGCGCACTCGTGGCCTGCGCGCTGGCCGGAGCCGGGGTCGCCCCGCTGGCCCGGACCCCGGACGGGCTGTCCGGGGCGATGGGGCTGCTGATGAGCCTGGCGATCGCCGCCGCGCTGCTGCTCCTCGCGGTCTCCGGGGTGAACGCCTCGGGCGCGTTCGCGCTGCTGTGGGGCTCGATCCTGTCCGTCGGCGGCGCCGATCTCGTGGTGCTCGGCGTGCTGGCCGTCCTCGTGCCCGGCCTGTTTTGGTGGCGGCGGCGCGAGGTGGCACTGCTGCTGTACGACCGTGAGCTCGCGCAGTGTTCGGGCGTGCCGGTGCGGGCGCTGACCACCGTCCTGCTGGTGCTCGTCGCGGTCGCGGTCGCCGGGGCCATCAAGCTCACCGGCGCCCTGCTGGTCGACGCCCTCACCCTGCTGCCCGCCCTGGCCGCGCGCCGGCTGGGCACCTCGCTGAAATCGATCACCGGGTGGGCGGTGGGCATCGGCGTCTTCGTGAACCTGACCGGCTTCCTCATCGCCCTCCGGCTGGACTGGCCCCCCGGGCCCGTCCTCGTCCTGACCGCGGGGGCGCTCGTCCTCGCGGTGCACCTCGTACCCGAACGGAGAATCCGCTCATGGCGCCGCGAACCCGCGTCCGCAGCACTTCCCTCCTCGCACTGAGCACGGCACTGGGCCTGGCACTGGCCCTGGTGACCGGCTGCGGTGACAGCGACACCGGCGACGGCGCTCGTGGTGGTGACACCGCCAAGGGAGGAAAGCCGACCGTCGTCGTGACGACCACCTGGGAGGGCGCCTTCGCCAAGGCCGCGGGCGCGCAGGACGTCAAGGTGATCGTGCCGCAGTCCGTGCACCATGCGCCGGACTACGACCCCAAGCCCTCCGACCTCGCCGCCGTCGCCGGGGCCGACTTCGTGCTGTACGCGCCGTTCGAGCCGTACGCCGCGAAGATCAAGGAGGCCGCCGGGTCGAAGGCGGAGCTGGTGGAGGTCGGCCTCGACAACGACGCCGACAAGGTCAAGGCCGAAGTCACCAGGCTGGGCGCGCTGTTCGGCACGCAGGCCGCCGCCGCGAAGTGGACGGCCGACTTCGACGCCGAGTACGGGCGGGTCGCGAAGGAGGTCCGGGCCGCCTGGCCCGGCGGGAAGAGCCCGTCGGTCGTGAGCCAGGTGTTCACCGGCTGGTCGGCGAAGCTGGCGGGCGCCACCACGGTGGGCACCTACGGCCCCGAGGCGGTGACCCCGGCGCAGCTCGCCGAGCTGTCGGCGAAGAAGCCGGCGCTGGTACTGGACAACGCGCACATGTCGACCGGGACCGTCCTGCCCGGCTCCGGCGCGCGACAGGTGACGATCGTCAACTACCCCGGGAACGACCTGGACTTGCTGCCGGTCTACCGGAACGCGGGGGCCGAACTGAGGAAGGCGATGGCCATGGTGGACGCTCCCGCCGAATAGGGAGAGGCCGGCGTAGGGAGAGACCGAGCAGAGCGGAGCCGAGCGGTTCCGTGCGGGCGGGGCGGTCCACCGGGGGCCGCCCCGCCGTCCGCTACGCGCCCACGCCGGCGGGTGCCGCGGCGGCCGGGGCTCCTGCGCCCGCCCCCGCACGGACCGGGATGGTCCGCCCGGTACGGGCACGGTCGGCCGGCTCGGGGCAAGCCGGGGCGGCCCCCCGCCCGGACGCTCCGTCCGCGAGGCGGGCCCGCAGCGCCGCCCGGTCGGGTTTGCCGGCCGGGGTGAGCGGGAGCTCTGCCAGCAGCAGCAGGTGCTCGGGGTGCTTGCGGCGCTCCAGGCCGCGGAGCGTGAGGTGCGCGGCGAGGGAGTCGAGGGTGGGGGGCTGCGCGCCGCGCGGGACGACGCAGGCGGCGAGGCGCTCGCCCATCACCTCGTCGGGGACCCCGACGCAGACGGCGTCGCGGACGAGGGGATCGCAGGAGAGCTCCCGTTCCACCTCGGCGGGGCTGATGTTGGCGCCGCCGCGGATGACGATGTCCTTGAGGCGGCCGACGACGTGCAGGACCCCGTCCCCGTCGATGAAGCCGAGGTCGCCGGTACGGACCCAGCCCTCGGGCGTGCGGTACCGGGCGTCCAGGTCGGGGGAGGCGACGTAGCACATGGGGGTCATGGGGCCCCGCGCGATGATCTCCCCGATCGAGCCGTCGGGGAGCCGCTCGTGCGTCTCGGTGTCGGTGATGCGGATGTCGGCGACCCGGGGGTCGGGGCGGCCGGCGGCGATGCCCGTGCCCTCGGATTCCGGGGCCGTGGCGCCCAGTCCGGTGTGGCAGTTGACCCCGTCGGCCGATCCGTAGAGGTTGACGACCGGGCAGCCGAAGGCGCGGCTCGCGGCGTCGGCCGTGGTCTCGTCGAGGGGGGCGCCGCCGAGGACGAGGGCGGTGGGGGCGGGGAGGGGCTGGGTGTCGCCGGGACCGGATGCCTCCGTCTCCAGACGGTCGAGCATCATGCGGATCATCGTGGGGACGCCGAGGACGTGCGTGGGCCGGTGCTCGCGCATCGCGGCGAGGGCCGCCTCCGGCGTGAAGTGGTCGAGGACGATCAGGGTTCCGCCGTGCCGGGCGAGGGTGACCGCCGTGCCGCTGGAGCCGAAGGCGGACGCGAGCGGTACGAGGAACAGGCAGCGCGGTGGCGTCCCGTCGGGCATCAGCGAGGCGAGGAAGTTGCCGCGGCCGCCGGCGAGGGCGTTGTGGGAGTACGCGATCATCTTCGGCTCCGCCTCCGAGCCCGAGGACACCAGGATGCGGGCGGCGCTGTCGGGGTGGGGCCGGGCGGGTACGAAGGCGGCCGGATCGGAGCGCAGCAGCTCCGTGAGCCGAATCGTTCCTTCAGGCTCCGTGCCGGCCGGTCCGCCGACCGCGACGACGTGGCGCAGCGCGGGCAGTTCGGGGACCAGGTCCCGCAGTTCGGCGGCGTGCCGGTGGCCCCGGTGCTCCACGGCGGCGATCACCGCGACGGCCTCGGCGCGGCGCAGCAGACTGCGGGCCTCCCGGCTGCCCCGGCCCACGGGGAAGGGCAGGGCCACCGCTCCGAGGGCGGCCAGGGCCAGGTCCGCGATGACCGCGTTGCGGCCGTTGGGGAGCTGGACGCCGACCACGTCGCCGGGCCGTACGCCGAGCTCCGCGAGGCCGGTGGCCAGACATCGCACCTTGCGGTCGAGCGCGGTGTAGCAGAGCTTGCCCTTGGCATCGATGACCGCGGTGTGGTGCAGATCCGCGATCTGGCGGGCCCGGAAGAGGCTGTAGAGGTCGAGGTCGGGACAGGTTCCGTCGACCGCCCACGAGCGGCGCAGGCCCACGGGCAGCAGATCGTGCAGTGCGACGGTCATACGAAGCTCCAGGGGTCGGGAACGGCGGGGGCACCGTGCGCGTCGCGGCTGATCGAGCCGGCGAAGCGCGGGTCTTCGGACAGGTCGGCAAGGTCGGTGGTGACCGCGGTCGCGGCGAGGCCGCGCGCCCGCAGCGCGCGCAGGGCGTCCTCGGTGGACAGCTCCGCGAGCCCGTGAGTGGCCGCCGCCGCGCGGGCGTCCGCGTCGGCCGGGGCGATCCAGCCGTCCGCGGTGCGCAGGGGCGTACGGAAACCCGCGGGCCGGCGGCCCCGCTCCCCGCGCCGGGTGCGGCGCAGGGCCGGGGCGGTGAGCAGGTCGGCGGCGCCGAGCAGCGAGGAGTCCACGCGGACCCCGCGTCCGGTGCGCTCGCGCAGCAGCAGCCCGGCGAGGACGGCCTCGGCGCCGAGCAGCCCGCCCAGCACGTCGAGCAGGGTCATCAGGGAGGGCGCCGGCACCTCGCCCTCGGGGCGGGCGGCCTCGCCGACGCCGGTGCGGGCCTGGACCATGAAGTCCGTGCCCATCGGCGGATCGGCGATCCGTCCCGAGCCCCAGCCTCCGGTGTACGCGTACACGAGCGCGGGGTTCGCCGTCGCGAGGTCGGCGGAGTCCAGGCCCAGCTCGGCGGCCTTCCCCGGGGCCCAGTTGTGCAGGAACACATCGGCTCCGGCCGCCAGCGCGGCCAGCCGCAGCCGGTCGCCGGGCGACTTGATGTCGATCTCCACGGCGTGCTTGCCCCGGTTCAGGGCCAGCCAGCGGGCCGAGATCCCCGAACAGGAGGGCGGCATGCCGCGCAGCGGGTCACCGCCCGGCGGCTCGATCCGGATCACCTCGGCGCCGAGCAGCCCCAGCAGGTGGGTGGCGAGCGGCGCCTGGACGCGGCGGCCGGCCTCCAGGACGGTCATGCCCGCGAGGGGGCCCGGGGCGGCGGGCGCCGTACGGCCCGGGCGGGCACGGCCGCCCGGGAGGGGGCCCGGGGCGGCGTGCGCCGCCTGCGGGCGGGCATGGCCGCCCGGGCCGTACGGGGCCAGGGCCCAGGGGGCGGCTCCGTCGTCCTCGGCGGCCCGCTCGGCCAGGCTCCGCAGCCGGCAGACCTCGGCTCCCGAGGCGGCCGCCGCGTCGCGGATCCGCTGCCAGGGGTGGGCCCGGGTGGTGGCGTGCAGTGCTTCGGGGAAGGGCGCGCACGCGGTGGCGTACCGGAACTGGAAGGGCCGCCACCCGGCCCGTACCGCGTCGGAGGGGGCCTGCAGAGCCCGCCAGAACGCGGCCCAGGCACCCGGATCCAGGGTCTCCAGCTCGAAGAGCGTGCCGTCGGCCGCGGTGAAGGGCGGCCCGCCGGGCGCGAGTTCGGCGGCTTCGCCGTCATCGGCGCCGCTCGCGGCGAGGTACTGGGACACGACGAGCAGCCCGGCCCGGTCCACGTACGTGTGCGGCTGCGCGGCGCCGCCCTCGCACCCCCTGGCCCGGCCCAGCAGGGCGGCGAGCAGCCCCTGCGTGGTGAGGACGGCCGCCGCGGCGGTGGCGTAGTCGACGGCGAGCCCCCGCGGCAGGCCGTCGCGGCGGCCGTGGACCGCCATGATGCCGGTCGCGGCTTGGGCGGTGGCCTCGTCGGTGACGCCCGCCAGGGCCGCTTCGGGCGACGCCCAGGCGAGGGTGGCGGCCGCCCGGGCGGGGAGCGCGGACGCGGGGACGGATGCGCGGCCCTGGGGGTCCGCGAAGGGATCCGCGAAGTCGTTCCCGAAGGCGTGCCCGAAGGCGGCGTCCGCCAAGGTGACGCGTGCCGTGCCGGTGTCATCCCCCGCGGCCGGGGCGGCATCCGTGGAGACGGCTCCCAGCATCCGCAGGTGCTCGGCCACGGGGCCGGCGAGCGCGGGCGGTCCCGAGGTGGTGAAGCGCAGCCCGTCGAGCGGCCGAGCGGTCTGGGTGACGGCGGGTGACGCCATGCCTCTCCTCTTCTCCCGGCCCGGCGATCGGCCGGCGCCGCAGCAGGTGGTCCCGTACGCGGGAACCAAGGGGCGGGCCCGCCCGACCAGTTCCACGGGAAGGCAGTCGGACTGCTGTTCCCACGGGTTCCCGGCGGGCTGGAGGAAAGTGGTGGAAAACCGAATGGCGAGGGCTGGAGGGAGTGGACCGGATACCCCGGGCGAACAGGCCCGGCCCGATGTGGACTTGAGGACCCGGGCGCGGGTGGCCGAGTTCGTGCGGGAGCGGGTGATGCCCCGCGAGCCCGTCCTCGACGCGGGCGGCCCCGCCGCGGCGGCGGCCCTGCGGGAGCTCCAGGCCGGCGCGAAGGAGGCGGGCCTGTGGGCGCTGCCGCTTCCCGAGGAACTCGGCGGCCAGGGGATGGACTTGGCGCGCTACGCGCTATTGGCCGAAGTCGAGGGGGCCAGCGACCACGGACCTGCCGCGCTGGGGTCGGCGCCGCTGCTGGACGCGACGATGCTGTGGCGGCACGGCGGCGAGCGGGTCCGCGCGCTGTACCCGCGGCGGCTGACGTCCGGCGAGCTGCGCGCCTGCTACGCCATGACCGACCCGGAGACACCCGGCACCGACCCGTACCTGACCGCCACGCGCGCGGTGGAACAGCCGGACGGCAGCTGGACCGTCACCGGCCGCAAGTGGTTCACCTCGTACGCCGCCGAGGCCGATCTGGTCACCGTCCTGGCCCGCACCGACGGGCAGCCGGGAGACCGTACGGGGCTGTCGCTGCTCGTCGTCCCGACCTCGGCGCCGGGCTTCCGGGTGGTACGGGAGCTGCCGGTGCTGGGCGCGTCCGGCCAGTGGGAGATCGAGTTCGACCGGGTGCGCGTGGACGCCGACCACCTGCTCGGCGAACGCGGAGGGGCCCTCGCCATCGCCGGGGAACGGCTCCAACTGGGCCGCACCCTGCGCTGCCTGCGCTGGCTCGGCCAGGCGCAGCGCGCGTTCGACCTCATGTGTGAGCGCGTGAACTCCCGTACCGGCTCGCGCGGTCCGCTCGGAGGCCACCAGCTGGTGCAGAGCCACGTCTTCGAGTCGCTCCTGACGCTACGCACCACCCGGCCGCTCGTCCACGAGGCCGTGGCCCGGATCAGCGCCGGACGGGACGCGCACGTGGAGGTGGGCCTGGCCAAGGTCGCCGCGGCCCGCATGCTCCAGCAGGTGACCGACGCGGCCATCCAGATCCACGGCGCGGCCGGCCTCGGCCCCGACACCCCCTTGCCCGCCCTCTACCGCTCGGGCCGCACGGCCCGAATCCTGGACGGCCCGGACGAACTGCACATCACGGGGGTGGCGCGGAGGGTGTTGGGGGGTAGGGAGCATGGGGGGTAGGGAGCCTGTGCTGCGGGTTGGGCGGTGGCTGCGTGGGTGCCGGGCGGCGTCCCGGCAGTCGAGCGTCCTTCCGTGGTGGGACGGTCCGTCAAGGGCGCTCCCTGCGGTCGCGTCGCTGCGCGATGGCCTTCGGCCACCCTTGACGGACCGTCCCACCACGGAAAAACACAAGACTTCCGGGATCCCCCCGGGGAATGGCCGGGGGGGAAGTGACCGAGGGGCGGCCTGGTCTGAGTTGCGCAGCCCCCTTCGGCCGATGGGCATCCGAATAAGGCTCCGGCAGGACAGTGACCTCAGCCGGTACGGACGCGCGGGGCGATCAGAGCATCCAGGGCCGGGCGTCTGGACACCCTTCCCGTGACCGTCGACCGCCACCCAGAGCGAGAGGTGGATGAGGAGGGCCTCAGGGCCGGTGGGCGCGACAGATCGCTACGTACTCTCGCTCGGCTTAGCGACTAACGACCGGCCGTGGCTGGACATAAGCCGCACGCGACCGGTTCCCCTCCCACTCGGCTTAGCGACTGCGGCGAGTGGGAGGAACGACGGACCGTGCGGGGTAGAGGAATGGGCGGGGTCAGATGGTGTGGAGGTCGGCCATCCCGGTCAGTGCGGCTAGTCCTAGTGCCAAGAAGAAGTCGCCCCAGACCAGTTCGTGGTGGACGGCGAGTCCCTTGTCCGCGTCGTAGCAGCCGTTCAGCAGTCGGCCCCGGGAGAGGTGGTGGTCGACCAGGTGCTCCAGGATCTCCGTCGCGCGGTGCGCGTACTGCGCGGATCGAGGGCCGGGCAGTAGGGACAGTTTCAGGAGTGCGACAGCCGTGATGGCTGCGGCTGAGGTGTCCGCAGGGCCGTCCGGGCGGGCCGCGTCAGCGGGCGGTACGAGGGGGGTCCCCGGGCCTGCCCATGCGGCGGCAAGGCGTTCCGCCAGTGCCCGCGGGTGCCCTGGCAGGTGCTCGGCGACGGTGGGGCGGTGTAGTACGTCGGCCAGCGCGAGCAGCAGCCAGGCCGGTCCTCGGCTCCACCCCGGCGCCGGCTCCGCGCATGCCAGCCAGCCGCTCTCCGCCTCGTAGGACCAGGCCGGTACGAGGGCGCGGCGGACCTCCGCCCCGGAGTCCCGGAGGCACAAGGTCAGGTGGCGCTGAAGGTGCGAGGCCGCGGCCTCGGGGCCGACGGTGGCGAGCAGGGGGATCGTGCCCGGCAGGCCGTC
This sequence comes from Streptomyces sp. NBC_00086, assembly GCF_026343255.1. NCBI lineage: Bacteria > Bacillati > Actinomycetota > Actinomycetes > Kitasatosporales > Streptomycetaceae > Streptomyces > Streptomyces sp. NBC_00086. Next base: position 3,769,463 of record NZ_JAPELZ010000001.1, read on the forward strand.
CACCCGGGCCAGCAGTCGGGGACCTCCGAACGCCGATCCCCAGGGCAGCAGCCCGAGTTCCTCGTCCATCGCAGCCAGGCAGACGCCGGCCGCCCTCGCCCGCAGCTCCTGCGCCCCGGAATCCTCGACAGCCAAGGCAGTCCCGTACCAAAGAATCAGCCCGCGCGTGGAGGTGTCGGCATCCACCCACCCGGCCAGCCGCGCGGTACAGGCGGAGGCAACGGCCCGGTCGCCTTCGGCACCCGTATGGCGAGCCCTCAGCCACAACAACCCGGCCCAGAAGCCACCGGCCCAGGACCCCCGTCCGGTCGTCGTCCACTCCCCCGTGTCCGGATCCGCATACAGCGGAAACCGCCCCCCATCGACACCGTCCGCCGTGACGGCCACCTGCTCCAACACCTCCGCCAACGCCCGCCCCGCCCACTCACCCACCACCCGCACACCCACCACCGGCACACCCACCATCCGCACGTCCCCCATCCCCACGTCCCTCATCCCCACGTCACCCATCCCCACGTCACCCACCCCCACGTCACCCGTCCCCACGTCACCCGTCCCCACGTCACCCATCCGTCACCGGCCACTTCCTCCCCCCGCTCACGCCAGATACCGCCCTCCCGGCCACAGCCGGTCGCCAGCCGCTAAGCCGAGCGAGAGTACGTAGCGATCTGTCGCGCCCACCGGCCCTGAGGGGCTTGTGAGCGTCCTTGCGCTCGGGGTGGCGGTCGACGGTCACGGGAAGGGTGTCCAGACGCCCGGCCCTGGATGCTCTGATCGCCCCGCGCGTCCGTACCGGCTGAGGTCACGGTCCTGCCGGAGCCCTATCCGGATGCCCACCGACCAAAGGGGGCTGCGCATCTCAGACGAGGCCGCCCCTCGGTCACTTCCCCCCGGCCATTCCCCGGGGGGATCCCGGAAGTCTTGTGGCGTTTCGGTGTGGGTCGGTCGGTCAAGGGTGGCCGAAGGCCATCGCGAAGCGACGCGACCAAAGGGAGCGCCCTTGAGGGACCGGCCCACACCGAAAGGACACTGGACTGCCGGGACGCCCCCCGGAACCGTCAACGCCCCCGCCCCACTTGCTCCCGCCCCCACCCCTAACCCCACCCCTACCCCCGCCCCCGCACCGCCCAAGCCACCCCCACCCCACAAGCCACACCGAACTCCGCCGCCACCACCATCCACCCCGTCCCGTAATGCCCGGAGTTCGCGAAGGGCCCGAAAAGGAGGGGGCCGACGGTGAAGCCCGTGAAGAAGCCGGCGGCGACCAAGGCGGAGTCCTGGCCGGTCCGGCCGGGGGCGGAGCGCTGCATCACCAGGACCATCGAGACGGCGTTGGCCGATACCGCGAACACCCCTACGGCCACCGCCGCCACCCACACCAGCGGACCCGCGCTCGGCGCCACGACCAGCAGGACGGCCGCCCCGACCGCGCCGGCTGCGAGGCCTCCCGGCAGCCATTCCGCGCGCCCCGGGCGGGCCGCCTTCGACCAGCCGACCCGCCCGGCGATGCCCGCGACGCCGAGCACCGCGACCAGCGCGCCCGCCGCCGTGGGGCCCATGCCGAGGTGTTGTGCGCCGAAGAGGGCCACGTACGTGTTGACCGAGGCGATCCCGCAGCCCAGGAACAGCGAAAACACCGCCAGCCAGGCGATGTCGCCCCGCGGGACGAGCGAGCCGCGGGGTCCGGCCGGGGCCGCCCGCTGGTCGGCGGGCAGGGCGCGCAGCGCCCACAGCGCCGCCAGCGCGGCGGTGGCGGCGGCCGTCCACACCGCCCCGCGCCAGCCGATCCCGCCGGCCAGTGCCGTGAGCGGCAGCCCGGCGGCGAAGGCGCCCAGCTGGACGCCCGACTGCTTCATGCCGGTCACCGGCCCGCGACGGCCGGGAGGCACGGCGGCGAGGATCGCCTTGTTGGTCGCAGGATTGGCCAGGGCCTGGGGCAGTCCCCCCAGCCCGACGGCTGCGAGCAGGAACCAGGGGCCGGGCGCGGCGCCGATCAGCGCGAGCGCCGCCGCGGACACCGTCAGCAGGAGCACGAGGGAACGGCGCGGCCCGATCCGGTCCACCAGCCTGCCGCCGAGCGGCGACAGCACGGCCGCCGTACCGAAGCCGACCGTGGTGGTCCAGCCGAGCAGGGAGGGCGAGACCCCCAACTCCTGCACCAGACGCGGACCGAGCGCACCGAGCAGGAACAGCTGGAGCATCGAGAAGGCCATGGCGCCGGTAAGCAGAGCCGTCAGTCCACCCGTCGGCACACCCACCCCACCACCCGCCGGTCCCGCGGCCGCTCCGGACGTCTTCACCGCCCCATTCCGGTCAGCCACCGCTCGCCCACCCCGTTCCCGCCACTCGCCCTCAGTACCCGGCCATCACTTCAGGAACAGGAGTCGGACCAGCGAACACCCCAGTTCCCAGCGGCCGTTGTGGCGCACGCCACAGAACGGAAGCAGTCGTTTTCCGGACGATGAGAAAACCTGATGCCCTCTGTCGCCCCCTCCCGGCCGGTGCAACGATGGCCCAGCCATGACACCGGGTCGATGTTGCCGAGCCGTACGGGCCGCGATGTTCGCGGCCACCTGCGTGCTGCTCTCGTCCCTCGGGCACATCCTCATGTCGGAAACCTCCGTCCCCTGGTGGGCGATGGCCGCGGCCTTCGCCGCCACCTCGGCGACCGGCTGGTTCCTCGCCGGGCGGGAGCGCGGCCTCGCGGCCGTGGTCTCCGCGACCGTCGGCGTCCAGGCCGCCCTGCACGGAGGGTTCTCGCTGGCCCAGGCCGCGGCAGCGCGGCCACCGGAACCAGGCACCTCCTTAGGCTCCTTGGCTTCCCTGTCCTCCCTGTCCTCCCTGGCCCGCCGCTGGGCCCAGTACCTGCTCTGCGCACCCTCCGCACTCCGCCCGCAGGCGCCTGCGCCGCAGGGCACCGGCAGCGCCACCACACACGTCATGCACGGGACGCACGGCATGCACGCCATGCACGGGATGACCGACGCCTCCGCTTCGACCGTGGCGGCCCTGCCCATGCCGACCGCCCACGCCATGCCCTCCATGTCACCGGCGGGCATGCTCGCGGGCCACCTCCTGGCGGCCCTGATCTGCGGCCTGTGGCTCGCGTACGGGGAACGCGGCGCCTTCCGCGTCCTGCGCGCCGTCGCCGCCCGGTTCCTCGTACCGCTGCGCCTGATCTTCCGGCTCCCCGCGCCCGCACACCGGCCCCGTGTCCGCCTTGCGCGCAACCACCGGGTCCGGACGCCCCGCAGGCTGCTGCTCGCCGACGCCCTCACCTCACGGGGTCCACCTCACGGGATCGCTGTCGTCTGACAGCCGGCTCCCCGACGCGCCACGGGCCCAGCACAACCGCACCCCGTACCCGTACCGCGCCTCGGGCATCGGTCCTGCCGTCCGGCAGGCCGTACCACCCGTTCACCGGCCGCGCGATGCCCGCGCTCCGGGCTTGCGGTCACCGTGGCCACTTCGGCCACTCCTGTCACCGCTACCAGCCCTGTCGCCGCAGGCACGGCGCTGTCCTCACCGCTCGCGACGCGGCATCGAATCCGGCCGGATTCCCAAGAAGGACACCAGGCGATGACCGCTGCCCTGCTCACCCGCCCGAGCACCGCCCCCACGACGCTCCCCACCCCCACCCCCACCCGCCGTACGGCCGGTCCCGACGAGGCCGTCACCCTCCTCGCGCTGGCCGCCCGTGACGGCGATCCCGTCGCGGTGGACCAGTTCGTGCGCGCCCTGCACCACGACGTACGCCGCTACGTCGCCTACCTCAGCGCCGACCCGCAGTCCGCCGAGGACCTGACCCAGGAGACCTTCCTGCGCGCCCTCGGCAGCCTGCACCGCTTCGAGGGCCGTTCCTCCGCCCGTACCTGGCTGCTCTCCATCGCGCGGCGCACGGTGGTGGACAGCCTGCGCCACAAGGCGGCCCGCCCCAAGATCGCCGACAGAGACGACTGGCAGGCCGCGGCCGAGCAGAGCCAGCCCCGCGGCGTACCCGGCTTCGAGGACGGCGTCGCGCTCGCGGAGCTCCTGGCGGCGATCCCCGCCGAACGGCGCGAGGTCTTCGTCCTCACCCAGCTCATGGGCCTCCCGTACGCGGAGGCGGCGCTCATGCTCGGCTGCCCGATAGGCACCGTCCGCTCCCGCGTGGCCCGGGCCCGCTCGTCCCTGATCGACCTGCTGGAGGACACGGACGCCACCGCCACCGCCGCCTGACCCGGAACGCCCGAACGGGGGCCGGCCGCGCTCTCGCGGTCGGCCCCCGTGCCGTGGGCAGGGAGGGCAGTCCTCAGGGGGAGGACAGGGCAGCCCTCAGGCCAGCAGCTTCTCCTTGGCCTTGTCGAACTCCTGTTGGGTCAGGTGGCCCTGCTCCTTGAGGGAGGACAGTTTCGCGAGTTCCTCAGCCGGACTGCTGCGTGGACCCGCGGCCTTCTGGACGTAGTCCTGGAAGGCCTTCTCGTTCGCCTGTGCCTGCTTCACGTCGCGCTGGCTCATGCTCCTGCCGCGGACGATCAGGTAGACGAGGACGCCGAGGTAGGGCAGCAGGAGCACCAGGATCAGCCAGCCTGCCTTGCCCCAGCCGTGCAGCTCGTGGTCCCTGAAGATGTCAGTGATCACCTTGAACAGCAGGAAGAACCACATGACCCACAGGAACAGCCACAGCATCGTCCAGAACAGGTTGAGCAGTGGATAGTCGTCCACGCTTCACTCCGATCACATAAGGGACAGATCAATTCATACCGCCCACTGAACCGATCCGCACGTGGAGTAGCCGGTCCACCGCCACAGCGGGACCATGACCCCATGGAGCCCACAGCGGAGCGCCCCCTCACCGGGATCAGCCCCCCGGGCCGGATCGCCGCCCCCGGCGAGGGCATCGGCCAGGACGAGCTGGCGCTCGCCGCGCGCAACCACGGGCTCCCGCTGGAGGCCCTGCGGTACGAGGTCACCCCGGCCGGGCTGCACTACGTACTCGTGCACTACGACATCCCCGACACGAGAGGCGCGGGAAGCACGGGAAGCACGGGAGGCACGGACGCAGGCGCCGACGACCCCGCCGAGACCTGGCGCCTCACCCTCCACGGCCGCCTCCAGAGCCCCCTGAGCCTGAGCCTGCGGGACCTGCGAACCCTCCCCTCCGTGACCCGCCGGGTCACCATGGAGTGCGCCGGCAACGGGCGGGCCCGGCTGTCCCCGCGGCCGGTCAGCCAGCCCTGGCTGGTGGAGGCGGTGGGCACGGCCGACTGGACGGGCGTGCCGCTGCGCGCGGTGCTCGCGGAGGCGGGGGCGGCTCCGGGCGCGGTGGAGGCGGTGTTCACGGGCGCCGACCACGGGGTGGAGCGGGGCGTCGAGCAGGACTACCGGCGCAGCCTGCCGCTGCCCGTCGACGAGGACGTGCTGCTCGCCCACACGATGAACGGCGGACCCCTGCCGCCCCAGCACGGGCATCCGCTGCGGCTGATCGTCCCGGGCTGGTACGGGATGGCGCACGTGAAGTGGCTGCGCGACATCGAGCTCGTCGACACGGCGTTCGGCGGCTACCAGCAGGCCACGGCCTACCGGTACAAGCAGAGCGCCGAGGAACCCGGCGAGCCCGTCACCCGGATCGCCCCGCGCGCCCTGCTGATCCCGCCCGGATTCCCCGATTTCATGTCCCGCACCAGAGTCGTGAGCCCCGGCCCCCTGCGGCTCTCCGGGCGAGCCTGGTCGGGCTACGGGCCCATCGTGCGCGTGGAGTTGAGCACCGACGGGGGCGCCGGCTGGACGGACGCGGCCACGCTGCCGCAGGGCGGCCACCCGTACGCCTGGCAGGGCTGGCACGCCGACTGGACGGCGGTCCCGGGCACCCACACCCTCCTGGTCCGCGCCACCGACGCCTCGGGGCGCACGCAGCCGGTCCAGCAGCCGTGGAACCGCGGGGGCTTCGGCAACAACCAGGTCCAGGCGGTCTCCGTCGTGTGCCGCTGAAGCATGCCGTCCGCCAACCCCTTGCCACAGCCCTCCCCTTCCCCCGAAACTGACACATCGTCAGATCATTGCGAGGGAACGAGGGAAGGAACCGGGGATGCAGACCATCTGGCTCGGCGGGCCCGAATGGGTCGCCGTTCTGCGGATCGGGCTCGGGCTGTGGTGGCTGGAGAGCTGGCGGCACAAGGACAAGAAGGACTGGTTCGGCGGAGGCGGCATCCGCTGGGCGGCCGGCGTGGCCGAGAAGCACCGCTGGGGGTTCGTCACGCGCGGCTTCGACATCGTCGTCAAGCCCTACCCGCGCTTCATGGCCTACCTCGTCGCCTACGCCGAACTGGCCCTGGGCCTCGGCCTCATCGTCGGGTTCCTGACCCCGATAGCCCTGCTCGCCGGGCTGCTGCTCAACCTGGTCTACCTGATCCTGATGATCCACGACTGGGGCGAGCAGGGGCAGAACCTGATGATGGCCCTGATCTCCGCGGTCGCCTTCTTCGCGATGGGCTGGCAGGTCTGGTCCCTGGACAACGCCCTGGGACTCTTCTGACCCCGCCGGCCACCGGAACCCCGCGGTGTCGGCCCCGCCGGTCGAGCGGGTTGACCGCGATGCCACAAGGGCACACGGCACAAGGGGCACGGGCGCTCAGCGCAGGCGGGGCCGGAAGTCCACCTCCGAGGGGCCCTCATCCCCCGGCCAGGCCAGCAGGCGGGGCGGAGCCGCCGGGGTCTCCGCGAGGACGGTCCCGCGCGAGACGACGTAGCGGGGGCGGACCTGGCGGCGGACGGCCTCGGTCGGGGATTCGGCCGGCAGCAGTACGAAGGAGGCCGGGTTGCCCTGGCGGACCCCGTACTCCGAGGGCGACAGGCCCAGGACGCGCGCCGCGCGCTCGGTCACCATCTCGAAGGCCACCGGGATCTCGTCCGCCCCCGTGAGCTGGGCGGCGTAGATCCCGACGAGGGCGGTCTGCAGCGGGTTTCCGGTGCCCAGCGCGTTCCAGGGGTCCATCACGTCGTCGTGGCCGAAGGCCACGTTGACCCCCGCCGCCAGCATCTCCTTGACCTGGGTGAGGCCGCGCCGCTTGGGGTAGGCGTCGAAGCGGCCCTGGAGGTTGAGGTTGGCGAAGGGGTTCGAGACGAGGTTGATGCCGGAACGAGCCAGCAGGCGCTGGAGTTTGAAGCTGTACGCGCCGCCGTAGGAGCCCATCGCCGTCGTGTGCGAGGCCGTCACGTGCCCGCGCAGCCCCGAGCGCAGGGCGTGGGCGGCCAGCACCTCCACGAACCGGGACTGCTCGTCGTCGATCTCGTCGCAGTGCGCGTCCACCCGCAGTCCCTGCTCCTCGGCGAGCCGGAAGGCGACGGCCAGCGAGGCCACCCCGTCCTCCCGGGTGTCCTCGAAGTGCGGGATCGCGCCGACCACGTCGGCCCCGCGCCGGACGGCCTCGCGCAGTAGCGCCTCGCCGCCGGGGAAGGAGACGATGCCTTCCTGCGGGAAGGCGACGATCTGCAGGGTCATCACGTCCCGCACCCGGTCGCGCACCTCCAGCAGCGCGTCGAGCGCGGTCAGCGCCGGGTCGGTGACATCGCAGTGCGTGCGCACGTGCAGCACGCCCTGCGCCGCCTGCCAGCGCAGCACCTCGGTGGCCCGCGCGATGACGTCCTCGCGGGTCAGGGTCTTCTTGCGCTCGCTCCAGCAGGCGATGCCCTCCCACAGGGTCCCGGAGACATTGGGGCGCGGATCCCCGGCCGTCAGGGCCGTGTCGAGGTGGATGTGCGGTTCGACGAAGGGCGCGCTGAGCAGGCCGCCGTGCGCCTCGATCAGCACCCCCGTCGCCGGCGGCTCCTTCTGGTCGTCGTACGGAAGCACGCGCGCGATCCGCCCGTCCTCCGCGACCTCGATGTCGTGCAGGCCTTCGCCGTGCAGCAGCCGGGCGCCCCGGACGATCATCCGCATCGCGTCAGCCTACGGCTCAACCCCGCTTCGCCTGGGCCTTCTGCTGCATGCCCCGGGTCTTCGCGGAGACCGACTGCACATCGCGCACGGCGGCCTTGGCGCGCGCCTCGGCCGCCGTGTTCTTCGCCATCGCACGCTCTGAATCATGGTGGGACGGCTTGCCGGTACGCGCCTTCTTCGCCATGACCGTCACTCCTCCACGCAGCCTCGTACGCTGGACCGCGTACCCAAACCACCCTGCGCCCGTTCGGCCCCATCGGCATCTCGGGGGCCGGGCCGCGGCCGATCCGGTTACATGGGGTGCATGACTGACGCCACCGCCGACACGAACGCCGCCGCCGTGCCCGACTGGGAGAAGCGCTTCCGGGCCCCGCGCGTGGGACTGCCCGAATGGGCCGAGGACGCGCCCGACCGCTCGCTCTTCGTCTCCAACGCCACCGGGACCTACGAGCTGTACGCCTGGGACCGCGCCACCGGCGCCCAGCGGCAGGCCACCGACCGGCCCAACGGGACCACCGACGGCACCCTCTCCCCCGACGGCGAATGGGTCTGGTGGTTCTCCGACACCGACGGCGACGAGTTCGGCACCTGGGTCCGCCAGCCCTTCGCGGGCGGCCCCGACGAGCCGGCCACCCCCGGGCTGGAGGCCTCGTACCCCGCCGGGCTGGCCATCGGACGGGACGGGACGGCCGTCGTGGGGCGCTCCACCGACGAGGACGGGACCACGATCCACGTGGTCCGGCCCGACGGATCCGAGCCGGCCGTCGTCTACCGGCACCGCGAGTCGGCCGGCGTCGGCGACCTGTCCCGGGACGGGACCCTGCTCGCCGTCGAGCACACCGAGCACGGCGACGCGATGCACTCGGCCCTGCGCGTGATCACCCTGGACGGCGAAGCGGTCGCCGAGCTGGACGACTCCAAGGGCGGCACCGAGGAGCTGGGCCTCATGGTGCTCGGCTTCGCGCCCGTCGAGGGAGACACCCGGCTGCTCGTCGGCCACCAGCGGCGCGGCCGGTGGGAGCCGATGGTGTGGGACGTGGCCGCGGGCACCGAGGAAGGGCTGGCCGTCGACCTGCCGGGCGACGTCGGCGCCGAGTGGTACCCCGACGGGTCCGCGCTGCTGATCGAGCACGGCTACGAGGCGCGCAGCGAGCTCTTCCGCTACGACCTGGCCGCGCGGGAGCTCGTACGGCTGGACACGCCTCCGGGGACGGTGTCGGGTGCGACGGCGCGGCCCGACGGGTCGGTGGAGTACCAGTGGTCCTCCGCGGCCGAGCCCTCCGTCATCCGGTCGACCGCGGGCGGGGTCGTGCTCGACCCTCCCGGTTTCCGGCCGCCGGGCTCCGTACCGGTCGAGGACGTGTGGGTGGAAGGGCCGGGCGGGCGGATCCACGCCCTCGCCCAGCGGCCCGCCGGCCACGGCGAGGGCCCCTTCCCCACCATCTTCGAGATCCACGGCGGGCCCACCTGGCACGACAGCGACGCCTTCGCCGCGACCCCGGCGGCCTGGCTCGACCACGGTTTCGCGGTCGTCCGGGTCAACTACCGCGGTTCGACCGGCTACGGACGCGAGTGGACCGACGCCCTCAAGCACCGGGTCGGCCTGATCGAGCTGGAGGACGTCGAAGCCGTACGGGAATGGGCGGTGGACTCCGGGCTCGCGGACCCGGCGCGCCTGGTGCTGTCCGGCGGTTCCTGGGGCGGCTACCTGACCCTGCTGGGCCTCGGTACTCACCCGGACGCCTGGGCGGTGGGGCTGGCGGCCGTACCGGTCGCCGACTACGTGACGGCGTACCACGACGAGATGGAGGCGCTGAAGTCCCTGGACCGCACCCTCTTCGGCGGCACCCCGGAGGAGGTCCCGGAGCGCTTCGAGGCCTCCTCGCCGCTGACCTACGTGGACGCGGTGAAGGCGCCCGTGCACATCGCGGCGGGGCTCAACGACCCGCGCTGCCCCATCAAGCAGATCGAGAACTACGTCGACCGGCTGGTGGCGCGCGGGGCGGAGCACGAGGTGTACCGCTACGACGCCGGGCACGGCTCGCTCGTCGTCGAGGAGCGGATCAAGCAGGTCCGGATGGAGATCGACTTCGTGCTGAAGCACCTGCCGCGGTAGGCCCGCGACGGGCCCCGGCACCGGCGATCCGGTGCACCCCCCGTACGGTGGTGGGGTGCACCGGTTTCTCCTGACCCCGCGCTGGTGGGGGATCAACGTCTTCGTCGCGCTCGGCGTTCCCTTCTGCCTGTTCATGGGGAGCTGGCAGCTCGGCCGGTTCGAGGACCGCGTCGACACCCACAAGGAGGCGACCAGCGCACGCCCCGCCGAACAGGCGGCCGCGCCGCTGGACTCGCTGCTCCCGGTGGACAAGCGGACCTCCGGACGGCTCGCCTCCGTCTCCGGGGAGTACGCCGACCAGCTGCTCGTCCCCGAACGGCGGCTCGACGGGAAGTCCGGCTTCTACGTCCTGACCCTGCTCAGGACCGACACGGGCAAGGCCGTACCCGTGGTCCGCGGGTGGCTGCCCGGAGCGGCCGACGCGGGCCGGGCCCCTGCCCCGCCGGCCGGCCGGGTCGAGGTGACGGGCGCGCTCCAGGCCTCGGAGAACTCCACCAGCAAGGGCGTCTACTCCGCGGGCGGACTGCCGGCCGGGCAGCTCGGCGTCATCGGGGCCGCCTCGCTCGTCAACATCGTGCCGTACGGCCTGTACGACGCCTGGCTGACCGTGCAGACGCCCGCCGACGGGATGACCCCGGTACCGGCGCGGGCTCCGGCCAACACCGGGCTCGACCTCAAGGCCTTCCAGAACCTCGGCTACACCGGCGAGTGGTTCGTCTTCGCCGCGTTCGTGCTCTTCATGTGGTTCCGGCTGTACCGGCGCGAGGTGGAGACCCTGCGCGATGCGGAGGCGGGCCTCCTCACCGAGACCGGGACCGAGACCGGGACCGGGACCGAGACCGAGACCGAGTCCGGGACTGCGGCCGCGTCCGAGACCCCGTCGGGCGAGCCGGCCCAGGCCGGGGCCGGCTCGGCGTAGCGGCCTACCTGTTCGGGATGACGCCCGTCCGGTAGACCGTTCCCCCGCACGCCTCGGCGATGGTCAGCTGCGTCGTCGGGCCGTCCGGACCGAGCGTGTTGGGCGTGTGGGCCACCAGGGCACCGAGCGGCGGAGTCTGGGCCTGGCCGGTGCCCGCCTCGGCGCCCGGGGCGCCCTCCGACGAGTTGGCGTCCCCGGACCCGCCCGCGGCGGGGCAGCCGCCCTCCGGCGGCACCCATGCGAAGCGGACCTCGTAGGTCGCGTTCGGCGCGAGCACCAACCGCAAGGTCTCCACCGACGGGTCGGGCAGCAGCCCGGTCGCCGGATCGCCCGTGACGTGGTTGACGACGGTCACCGCGGCCCCGCCCTCGAACGCCGGGCCCGCCGCCAAGCTCTCCGGGCCGCGGACGGTACAGCTGCGCGAGGACACGTTGGTGACCTTGAAACTGCCGTAGATCTTGCCGCCGGCCGACGGGGCCCGGGTGCTGCCCGCCACGCCGACCTGGCTCTGGGTGCAGTTGGGCACGTCCGAGGACGCGGGCGGGGGGACCGCACCGCCACCGACGCTGCCGCTGGTGCCGGGCAGGGGGGAGGGGGCGCCGGGCGGGGTGATGTCCGCCCCGCCGGCGCTCGGGAAGCCGCCCGGCGGGGTCGGCGAGGAGCTGGCGCCGCCGTCCTGCGCGTCCTTGTCCTTGTCCTTGTCCTTGTCGGAGGACCGCTTGGGCTTCGGACGGGAGCCGGAGCCGTTCTGGTGCAGGCCGGACCCGTCCTTCGAGTTCCCGCCCTGCTGGCCGTGGCCCGCCATGGTGGAACGGTCGGAGCTCCCGCCCGCACCGGAGAACATCTGCAGGCCCACCGGGACCGAGCCGCCCAGCACCACCACGGCCGCCGCCGCGGCGACGAGGATCCGCCGGTTGCGGACCCGGCGCGCGGGGACCGCGTGCCGCAGCCGCTCCAGCGCGCCACCGGAGGGCTCCAGCCCCCCGACGGCCCCGCGCAGCAGATCGCGCAGCACGTCCTCCTCGCCCGCGGGTTCGGAGGCCAGGGTCTTGACGAGGGCGAGCTTGGCGACGGCGGGCTCCGCCTTGGCGGGCTCGGCAGTGGTGAGCTCGGCAGCGGTGGGCTCGGACTTGGCAGGCTCGGCACCAGTGGGCTCCGCCGTGGCGGGCTCGGTGCCGCCGGCTTCCGCACCGGCGGCCGGCTCGGCGCCGCCCGGCTCGGAACCGGCGGACGCGGCCGTACCGGCCGTACCGGCCTTACCGGGCTCGTCCGCCGTACCCGGCTTGCCGCGCAGGAGCTCCATCAGGGCCTCCGGGCCCCCGGAGGCGGATCCGCCCGACAGGCCGGGCAGCGCCTGGGCCTCGTCCTCGTTCGTCTTGCGGTCCTCGTTCATGCTTGCGCAGCCTCCATCGCCACCCGCAGCGCGGCAATGCCCCGCGATCCGTACGCCTTGACCGAACCGAGTGATATGCCGAGGGTCTCGGAGACCTGGACTTCCGTCATGTCCGCGAAGTAGCGCAACGACAGCACCTCGCGCTGGCGTCGCTGGAGACCGCGCATCGCCTTGATGAGATCGTCCCGTTCCAGCAGGTCGTACGCGCCTTCCTCGGCGCTCGCCATGTCCGGCATCGGCTTCGACAGAAGCTTCAGGCCGAGGATGCGGCGGCGCAGGGCGGAGCGCGAGAGGTTGACGACGGTCTGGCGCAGGTAGGCCAGCGTCTTTTCCCGGTCGCGGACCCTGTTGCGGGCCGAGTGGACGCGGATGAAGGCCTCCTGGACGACGTCCTCGCAGGAGGCGGTGTCGTCGAGGAGCAGTGCGGCGAGGCCCAGGAGCGAGCGGTAGTGGGCCTGGTAGGTCTCCGTCAGGTGGTCGACGGTGGTCCCCGCGACGACCTCGACGACCTCGGCGATCTCGGCGGCCTGAGCCACCTCGGCCGTCGCGGCCACCTGGGACGCCTGCGTGCCACCGGTGTCCTCCGCGCTGTCGCGCGGCCCCGGCACGCGGCCGTCCTTGGCCGGGGACGGGCGGACGCCGGACGCTGCGGGCACCCCGGGCAGCAGGGGGGCGCCGGACGTCTTGGCGGCGGGCGGTACGGGAACGATCACCGGGAACCCACCGGGCATGCGGGATCGCAGGCGCAACGGGACCGGGATCGTCCCGGTGCGCGCCGATATGACGGGGAGTTCCAGCAATGCTTCTGCCACGCCAGTTGGACACGCGTGCCCCCGTCAGGGTTGTACGCGCACGGCAGATTCATCGGCGGGATTCTCATCGTCTTCTTGCGTAGCCGCACACCCGGACGCGCGTCGTCGTACGACGTCAGCCGTCGGGCCATCCACTCGATCAAGGGATTAACGATGATCCTACAAAGTGAAAGAGCCAAAATCAGCCGCGATGAGCTCCGCAGTTTGTGTGGCATTGAGCGCAGCACCCTGCCGGAGGTTGTCCGCGCAGACGAAGAACTCCAGCGACCGCGGGTCGTCCAGAGAGCGCCGCACCCGCCCCACCCAGGCCGGATCCGTTCCCGCGGCGTCCGAAGGGGTCGGGAACTCCCCCGCGGCCGGGTCGTCCACGAGGACCACCCCGGGCGCCGATTCCAGGATCTCCCGGGCGTGCGCCGCCTCGACGGCTCCCTCGAACCGGGCCCGTACGGTCAGCGAGTGGCCGGTCAGTACGGGTACCTGTACGCAGGTCACGGACACCGGCAGCTCCGCCAGGTCCAGGATCCGGCGCACTTGCGCCCGTACGGCCAGCTCGTGCGAGGACCAGCCGTCCTCGCGCAGCTCCCCCGACCACGGCACCACGTTGAGCACGAGCGGACCCGCGAAGGGCCCGGTGTCCTCGCCCACGGCCCGGCGCACGTCCCCGGGGTGCTCCCCCAGGGAGCTGCCGGCGACGAGGGACAGCTGACGGCGCAGTGCCTCCGAGCCGGCCCGGCCGGCGGCGCTCGCGGCCTGGTAGGTGGAGACGGCCAGCTCGGCCAGTGCGTACTCGGCGTGCAGCGCGCCCAGCGCCGCCATCATCGCGGCGGTCACGCAGTCGGGCCCGGCGACGATCCCGCGCGGCCGGATCCGTACCGCGTGCCCGTTCACCTCGGGCACCACGAGCGGTACGTCGGGGTCCTCGCGGAAGGCCGCGGACTGGTCCACCACGACGGCCCCGCGCGCGGTGACGCGGGGAGCCCACCGGGCCGAGACCTCGGCCGGGGTCAGGAAGAGCGCGATGTCGCCCTCCCCGAGGCCGTCGAAGGCGTCTTCGGTGAGGGCGAGCACCTCGGTCTCCGTGCCGCGCACGGTCAGCCGGCGGCCGGCCGAGCGCGAGGAGGCGATCAGGCGTACGTCGCCCCAGACGTCGGCCCGCTGGGACAGCATCTGGAGCAGGACGGAGCCGACGGCTCCGGTCGCCCCGACCACGGCGAGTGCCGGAGCCGGGGCGGACCGGGCCGCCGCCGTGATCAACGTCCCGTGCCTCCGTAGACGACGGCTTCGTCGCCGCTGTCGTTGTCGAGTCCGAAGGCCGTGTGCACGGCGCGGACGGCCTCGTTGACGTCGTCCTGGCGGGTCACGACCGAGATGCGGATCTCCGAGGTGGAGATGAGCTCGATGTTGACGCCCGCGTCGGACAGCGCCTGGAAGAACGAGGCGGTGACGCCCGGGTTGGTCTTCATGCCCGCGCCGACCAGGGAGATCTTGCCGATCTGGTCGTCGTAGCGCAGGGACTCGAAGCCGATGGTGCCCTTCGCCTTCTCCAGGGCGTCGATGGCCTTGTGGCCCTCGGCCTTGGGGAGGGTGAAGGAGATGTCCGTCAGGCCCGTGGAGGCGGCGGACACGTTCTGCACGATCATGTCGATGTTGATCTCGGCGTCCGCGATGGCGCGGAAGATGGCCGCGGCCTCACCCGGCTTGTCCGGGACGCCGACGACCGTGATCTTGGCTTCGGAGACGTCGTGAGCGACTCCGGAGATGATGGCGTGCTCCACCGGCTCGTCCCCTTGCGGATTCTCGTTGCTGACCCAGGTGCCCGGCAGTCCCGAGAAGGACGAGCGGACGTGGATCGGGATGTTGTAGCGGCGCGCGTACTCGACGCAGCGGTGCAGCAGCACCTTGGAGCCGGAGGCCGCGAGCTCCAGCATGTCCTCGGAGTTGATCCAGTCGATCTTCTTGGCCTTCTTCACGACGCGGGGGTCCGCGGTGAAGACGCCGTCGACGTCGGTGTAGATCTCGCAGACCTCGGCGTCCAGCGCCGCGGCGAGCGCGACGGCGGTCGTGTCCGAGCCGCCCCGGCCGAGGGTGGTGATGTCCTTGCTGTCCGCCGACACGCCCTGGAAGCCGGCGACGATGGCGATGTTGCCCTCGTCCAGCGCGGTGCGGATTCGGCCCGGCGTGACATCGATGATGCGCGCTTTGTTGTGGACCGAGTCGGTGATGACGCCTGCCTGGCTGCCGGTGAACGACTGGGCCTCGTGGCCCAGGTTTTTGATCGCCATGGCCAGCAGGGCCATGGAGATCCGCTCTCCGGCGGTCAGCAGCATGTCGAATTCGCGCCCGGCAGGCATCGGGGACACCTGCTCGGCGAGATCGATCAGCTCGTCCGTCGTGTCGCCCATCGCGGAAACCACGACGACCACTTGGTGGCCGTTCTTCTTGGCATCCACGATCCGCTTGGCAACACGCTTGATGCCTTCGGCATCGGCTACGGAGGAGCCTCCGTACTTCTGCACGACAAGGCCCACGTGCGCTCCTCGCTCAGTCCGTCTCATTGCTGGTGCAGTCTAACGAGCGGCCGCAATACGACCGCCTCGTACCACATCATGAGACGAAAAGATCACCGTAAACGTTCCCCGACCGGGGCGTTTACTTCCGGCCGAGTCCGCCGAGCTCCTCGGCCATGACCTGCCCGGCCTGCTCCGCGAGGTCCTCCTCCGTGATGTCCTCGTCCGTGTCCAGCCCGTCCAGGGCGGCCAGCGGCTGGTCCAGGCGGACGTGCGCGATCAGTGACTGGAGGGCGCGCAGCGTGGCCGATGCCGTCGGTCCCCAGTTGGTGAAGTACGAGAACTGCCACCACCACAGCGCCTCGGTGATCCGGCCCGACTGGTGGTGGATGAGCCCGTGCCGCAGGTCGGCGACCACGTCCGCCAGGTCGTCGGAGATCCGGTGCGGGACCGGGGCCTTGCGCGGCTCGTAGGGGTCGAAGACCTCCGAGTAGACGTCGACCGGCTCCAGCATCACCGCGAACCGCTCGCGCAGGTCGTCCACGTCCGGCTCCGGGCCCAGGTCGGGCTCGTAGCGCTCGTCGGGCAGCACGTCCTGGTAGGCACCGAGCCGGCCGCCCGCCAGCAGCAGCTGGGACACCTCCAGGAGGAGGAAGGGCACCGCGCTGTCCGGGTCCTCGCCCTTGGCCACCTCGGTGACCGCGACGATGAAGGACTCGATCTGATCCGCGATCGAAGCCGCGAAATCGTCCGGATCCTGTCCCAGGGCGTGCAGCGTTGCGTCAGACATCGAGAAGTCGCCTTCCTTCAAAGGCCCGCCCGAGCGTGACCTCGTCCGCGTACTCCAGATCTCCCCCTACGGGGAGCCCGCTGGCCAGGCGGGTGACCTTGAGGCCCATGGGCTTCATCATGCGGGCGAGGTAGGTGGCGGTCGCCTCGCCTTCCAGATTCGGGTCGGTCGCGATGATCAGCTCGGTGACCGAACCGTCCGCGAGCCGCGCCAGCAGCTCCCGGATGCGCAGATCGTCCGGGCCGACGCCCTCGATCGGGCTGATCGCGCCGCCGAGGACGTGGTACCGGCCCCGGAACTCGCGGGTCCGCTCGATCGCGACGACGTCCTTCGACTCCTCGACCACACAGATGACCGTCAGATCGCGGCGCGGATCGCGGCAGATGTTGCACCGCTCCTCCTGCGCCACGTTCCCGCACACCGCACAGAACCGGACCTTGTCCTTGACCTCCAGCAGCGCGTGCGCGAGGCGGCGGACATCGGTGGGCTCGGCCTGCAGGATGTGGAAGGCGATCCGCTGCGCGCTCTTGGGCCCGACGCCGGGCAGCCTGCCCAGTTCGTCGATCAGGTCCTGGACCACGCCTTCGTACAACGGACTGCCTTCTTTCGGTTCTGAAGTTCGTAACGGGGCCGGCTACCGGGTCCCGGAGGTCGGATCTAGAAGGGCAGGCCGGGGATGCCGCTGCCGCCGCCCAGGCCCTGCGCCAGCGGGCCCAGCTTCTGCTGCTGGAGCGCCTGCGCGTTCTCGTTGGCCGCCTGGACCGCCGCGACCACCAGGTCCGCGAGCGTCTCGGTGTCCTCGGGGTCCACGGCCTTGGGGTCGATCACCAGCGCGCGCAGTTCACCGGAACCGGTGACGGTCGCCTTCACCAGGCCGCCGCCGGCCTGGCCCTCGACCTCGGTGCGCGCCAGCTCGTCCTGCGCCACGGCGAGGTCCTGCTGCATCTTCTGGGCCTGCTGGAGCAGCTGCTGCATGTCGGGCATGCCACCACCGGGAATCACAGGTCACTCACTCCGTAGCGTCGGGCCAAGCACCGGCGGCTTGGTCAATCCGAGCCTACGTGCTCCCCGGGCGCCGCGCCCTACGCCGTGAGGACCAACTCTTTCGAGTGAGAGACGGGGCGTACGCGTACCTGATGGCGCCCTCCTTGCGGGCGGAAATCCCGGGAATCGGCGCCCACCCCGTGTCATTCGAAGGTAGGAAGAGCATGCGCACCATTGCGCACACGCGCACCACCACACGTTCAGCGCAGGCAGAGGGAGTGCCCGGGTGAGTCAGCCGGAGATGCAGCCCGAGGGGCCACCCCGGGATCCCGCTGAGGACGGCGACCTTACCGGCCGGCCGTTCCCTCTCGGGGACTGGGGCGAGCCCGCCGAGCGGCTCGACGAGCTCTACCGGCGGGTCGAGGCCGACGCGCTGCGCACCGCCGAGTGGTACCTGTCGGACCGGGCGTGGAAGCGCCGGGGAGCCCGGATCCTGCGGATCGGGGCCGCCGCCGGCGCGGTCACCGGCGCCGCGATGCCGCTGCTGGAGCTGACCGGCTCGGTGTCCGGGGCGGCTTCGTATGGCTATCTCGCGCTGCTCCTGGGCGCGGCCTGCCTGGGCTGCGACCGGTTCTTCGGCCTGACCTCGGGCTGGATGCGGGACGTGGCGACGGCGCAGGCCGTGCAGCGGCGACTGCAGACCCTGCAGTTCGACTGGGCCACGGAGAACGTGCGCGAGATCCTGGGCCCGACCGAGGGCACCGCCAGCGAGGCCGCGGAGCGATGTCTGACCGTGCTGCGCCGGTTCTCCGAGGACGTGACCGAGCTCGTGCGGTCGGAGACCGCGGAGTGGATGGTCGAGTTCAGCTCGGGCCCCGCCCCGCTGGTCATGCAGTCCCTGGGCGCGGGCGGATCCCGCTCGGACGCGTACGTCCCGCCGGCCCGCTTCCCGCTCCCCCCGGGCACCCGCCCGAACATGCCCCGTCAGCGGCCGCCGGAGCAGCCGCGCTGACGGGGTGGGGCCGGCTCCGCGTCGCGGCGGCGCCGGCCCCACCCCGTACGGCCCGCGTCAGCTGAAGATGATCATCGAGCCTTGGCCGAGGCTCCGGGTCGCGGCCGCGTGCAGGCCCAGCCATACGTGCCGCTCCCGCGCGAAGGGGCTGTCGTCGTACGGGATCGGCCCGGCGGGCTCCTCCAGCGACGTCGGCCGCCCCGGGGGCGCCGGAGCCAGCGGCGGGTTCAGGGGGTCTATCCCGATCGCGGGAGCCACCAGTGCCAGCTCGCGCAGGAGCCCCTGCGCGGACCCCAGCGGCCCGCCTCCGGCCAGCAGCTCCTCGTTGGCCAGCGGGTAGGCGAAGTCGACGGGGACGTAGGCCCCCGCGTGGTCGTAGTGCCACACCAGGTGCGACTGCTGCGCCGTCGGCTCGAACATCTCCAGCAGTTGCTCGTAGTCCCCGCCCAGCTCGTCCACCGGTGTCACCGGCAGTCCGCAGATCTGGAGCAGGTACGCCCGCCGCAGGAAGTGCAGGGCGTCGTAGTCGAAACCGGCCACCGGGGCGACGTCCCCGGAAAGCCCCGGCATGTACGCGAACACCGGCACGGACGGCAGTCCGGCCTCGCCCAGCGCCTTGTCGTACGAGGCGATCTCTTCCGCGAAGGGGTTGTCGGGGCTGTGGCACAGCACGTCGACAAGGGGGACCAGCCACAGGTCACAGGCCACTCGGCCTCCGATCAGTCGTTGTCGCCGATCGGGCCAGCGTAGTGCGCCGGACACGCTCAGCGAAGGGGTGAGCAGAACCTGGGGGACGAGAACCGCGCCGGATCCGGGCCTACGGCTCCCCCGGGCCCACCCTCCAGACCCATACGTCGCGCACCTGCTCCGGCTCCCGGCCCAGCAGCCCGGTGATCAGGCCCCGCAGCTCCCCGTCCCGGTCCTGGAAGGGCAGGACGACCGCGCCGGCCTTCCAGAACTCCAGGTCCTGGCGGGCCTGCGTCCGCCAGCCGGCGTCGACCTCGGGCGGCTGCGCGCCGTAGCGGACGTCGCGCAGGAGGTTCGAGAGGTGCCGCGGGGTGGCCCCGTAGATGCCGATCCGATCGGGTCCCCACGGGCCGTTGAAGTAGCCGCCGGCCAGGCGGAAGCCGAAGTCCGCCTCGACCTGCCAGTGCAGCGCGTCCGCCTGGCCCGGGTCCGGCAGCGGTACCGGAACGAGTGCCTCCCCGTCCTTGACGTAGCCCTTCCAGTCCCCGGAGGTGATGAAGGCGGGCACCGGCGCGCGGTCCCGTACGGTCAGCGGCAGCGGCAGGACCGGGATCAGCGCGGCCGCCGCACCCAGCAGGCCCAGCGTGCGCAGCTCCCGCTCGGGCAGCCGGATGATCCGGTCGAGCGCGAGGGCGAGCAGGATGCCCAGGATGGGGGCGCACACCATCGCCACGCGCCCCTCGATCACCGACTCGAAGAGCGGCAGCTTGATCATCAGGCGCCAGGGGCCCGGCAGCACGATCTCGGTACGGGGTACGGGCACCCACGGTCCGAGGGACAGCAGGAGCGCGGTGAAGCCGGTGAGCGCGAGGGCCCGTACGGCCTTGCTCCGCCACAGCCACACGCACACGACGACGCCGAAGGCGAGCAGGGGCCAGCCGTAGAAGGCGTTCTGCTCGGTGGTGTTCAGGGAGAGCTTCCCGGCCGTCTCGGGGTCGCCGAACAGGGAGCGGGAGGCGTACTCGATGAGGGCGCGCGGGCTGTTCCCGGCGTTGTCCCCGTGCAGGACCGAGTGGTAGCTCTGCGGGCCGAAGAACTGCCAGTACAGCGGTACGGCCACCAGCGGCAGGCACACCGCCAGCGCCACGACCAGACCGGAGCCCAGCGGCCGCGCGGCGGCGAGGGCGCGGCGGGGGGCGACCAGGAGGTAGGCCAGGCAGAAGACCAGCATGCCGAGCGCGGCGATGAGCAGCGGCTCCTCGCCGATGAAGATCTGGTACGTCGCGAAGAGCCCGAGCAGTACCCCGTCACGCGTCACACTGCGGCCTGCGCGGGGGCCTTCGCGGTGGCCTTCGCACAGGCGCAGGGCCCGGTCGATGATCAGCGGGATCATGAAGAGGACGACGAAGTTCGGATGGCCGTTGGCGTGCGAGACCATCGGCGGCGCGAAGGCGGCGAGCGCCCCGCCCGCGGCGGCCGCCCAGCGGCTGCGCACGAAGCGGCACCGGATCAGCCAGTACCAGGTCCAGGCGCTGGCGGCCATGCCGAGCGTGAGGACCAGCGCGAAGGTGACGGTCTCGCCGAAGAGCAGCGTGACCGGGATCAGCGGGACGTTCAGGCCGAGCATCGTGGCGTTGGCCATCAGGTTCACGCCGTCGGGCATGCCCTGGGAGAGGGTGAAGAGCGGGTTGCGGAGGTGGGTGATGTTGTCGGTGGTGACGCCGACGAACCACTCCCACTGGTTCTGGTCCTGGAGCGCGTCCGCGAGGTAGGCGCCGTCGAGGTCCGTCCACAGGCCCTGGAAGACGTAGAGGGAGAGCAGGAGGAAGGCGCCGGCCACGGTGAGGCCGCCGGCGTTGAGGCGGAACAGGTCGCCGAGGGCGCGGCGGCGGTCGGGGCGCGGGGCCGGGGTCGGGGCCGGGGTCGGGGCGTTCCGGGTGCGGCCGCGGTGCACGGGAAGCTCGACCTCCGCCACGGGCCAGCCCTGGCGGCGGACCCAGCGCAGGACCTCGGCGTCGATGGCCGGTCCGTCGAGGGTGGAGGCGCCGAAGGCTGCGCGGGCCCGGTCGCCGTCGAAGAGGGCGAAGGCGCAGGTGTCGGCGCGGAATCCCGGTATGCCGGGGATGCCGAGCGTGCGGACCAGGCGGCTGCGGGAGCGGCCGAGGACCACGGCGGGGGGTGCGTCGTCGTGCGTGCCCGGGTCCGGGGCCGGGTTCAGGTCCGCTCCCGCGTTCGCGTCCAGGACTTCTTCGAGGCGGGCCAGTTCTTCGAGCGGGGTGCTGAGGGCGGCGTCGGTGAGGAGCACCCGCTCGCCCGTGGAGGCGAGCACCCCGGCGCGGAGGGCTGCGCCCTTGCCGCTGCCGGCGCTGTAGTCGCCGTCGCCGTCGCCGTCGGGGCGGATCAGCCGGATCCGGGGTTCCGCGGCGGCGGCCGGCGTCGGGGCAACCGCGTCGCCGGTGACCACGATGAGTTCCCAGGCCCCGGGACCCGTGCCGCAGTGGGCGTCGAGGTGCTCGCGCAGGGCGGTGAGGTTCTGCTCCGGGACGGGAGCCGGGATGACCACGGACAGTCCGACGGCGCCGAGCCAGCGCTCACCGGCGGGGGTCGTGGGGGCCTGCTTCTCCTGGCCGGCGCTCACGGCGCTCTCGCCGCTCACGCGCCGCCCGCCTTCAGGCCCGCGGCCCAGTCGAGACCGTGCTGGTTGTACGCGTGCACGAGGCGTCGTACCTCCTCGGCGTCCGCGCGGGTCACCGCGTCCATCAGTTCGTTGTGGCCGGCCCACAGGTCGGAGCGCAGGTCCGGCTCCGCTTTCAGGTAGGGCACGGAGAACACCCAGCACTGCACCCGGATCCGGTGCAGGAATTCGGAGATGTAGATGTTGCCGACCAGCCCGCTCAGCTCCCTCCAGAAGCGCAGGTCGTAGCCGATCAGCACGTCGAGCGAGCCGTTCAGCGCTGCCCGCCGCGCCTCCTCCGCCCGGCGGCGCACCGAGACGAGCCGTTCCCCGGAGCCGGGGGCGGTGCCGCGTTCCACGAGCCTGCGGAAGATGCCTTCCACGATCAACGTACGAGCCTCGATCATGCCCCGGAAATCGTCCACGGTGAAGACTCGGACGCGGAAGCCGCGGTGCTGGACGGAGTCGAGCAGGCCCTGCGCGGAGAGATCGACGAGGGCCTCGCGGACGGGGGTCGCGGAGACTTCGTACTGCTCGGCGATCTGTTTGACGGTGAACTCGCTCCCGGCCGCCAGGCGCCCCGCGAGCACCTCGTCACGCAGCGCGTCCGCGATCTGCTGGCGAAGTGTGTTGCGGGTGACAGCGCCGCTGCCTGGCATAGGGGTCCGTCTCCATCTGTGGGCTTCGGACACCTTAGGCCAGGCAGCGCGGCCGAAACCGATCGGTTTGTGGCCGCTATGTGGATTTAGTGCCCGTTATGCGGACGGGCCGCGTTTCCCTTCTTGATCATTTGACCCTGCGCGGGTCCCTCCCAGAGCACCCGCGCAGGGTCGTCCTCGCTGCTCGGAGCCTGTTCGGGGGCTGTGCGCGGCCCGCCCGGGCCCCGCCCCCGACCTCGGTTCCGGGGGCGCCGGTCAGGCTCGCTCAAGCCCCTGCAAGCGTCGACGAGGCCTCGGTCAGGCCGAAACGTGCCGGTCGGCGACGGTCAGCGCGTCGTCCAGCAGGGCCAGGCCCTCCTTGGCGTCCGCTTCCGTGATGTTGCACGGGGGGACGACGTGGGTGCGGTTCATGTTGACGAACGGCCACAGCCCGGACGCCTTGCAGGCCGCGGCGAACTCGGCCATCGGCGCGTTGTCGGCGCCCGCGGCGTTGTAGGGAACGAGCGGCTCGCGCGTCTCCTTGTCCCGTACGAGCTCCAGGGCCCAGAAGGTGCCGAGGCCGCGGACCTCCCCGACCGAGGGGTGGCGCTCCGCGAGGTCGGCGAGAGCCGGGCCGATCACGTTCTCGCCGAGGTGGGCGGAGTGCTCGACGATGCCCTCCTCGTCCATGGCGTTCATCGTCGCGACGGCGGCGGCGCAGGCGAGGGGGTGACCGGAGTAGGTCAGCCCGCCCGGGTAGGGGCGCGTGGCGAAGGTCTCGGCGATCGCGCCGGAGATCGCGACGCCGCCGAGCGGGACGTAGCCGCTGTTGACGCCCTTGGCGAAGGTGATCAGGTCGGGGGTGACGTCGAAGTGCTCGGCGGCGAACCACTTGCCGGTCCGGCCGAATCCCGACATGACCTCGTCCAGGATGAAGACGATCCCGTAGCGGTCGCAGAGCTCGCGCACGCCGGCCAGGTAGCCGGGCGGCGGGGTCATGATCCCGGCCGTGCCGGGGACCGACTCCAGGATGATCGCGGCGATCGTCGCCGGGCCCTCGAAGGCGATGGTGTCGGCGAGGTGGGTGAGGGCGCGCGCGCACTCCTCGGCCTCGGTGGTCGCGTGGAAGGGCGAGCGGTAGAGGAACGGTCCCCAGAAGTGCACGACGCCGGCGGCGGCCGTGTCGGAGGGCCAGCGGCGCGGGTCGCCGGTCAGGTTGATCGCGGCGGAGGTGGCGCCGTGGTACGAGCGGTAGGTGGACATCACCTTCTGCCGGCCGGTGTGCAGCCGGGCCATGCGGACGGCGTTCTCCACGGCCTCGGCGCCGCCGTTGGTGAAGAAGATCTTGTCGAGGTCGCCGGGGGTCCGCTGCGCGATGAGGCGTGCGGCCTCGGAGCGGACGTCGACGGCGAAACCGGGGGCCAGGGTGCAGAGCCTGGCGGCCTGCTCCTGGATCGCGGCGACGACCTTGGGGTGTTGGTGGCCGATGTTGGTGTTGACCAGCTGGGAGGCGAAGTCGAGGTAGCGCTTGCCGTCGTAGTCCCAGAAGTGCGACCCCTCGGCTTTGGCCACGGCGAGCGGGTCGATCAGGGCCTGGGCGGACCAGGAGTGGAAGACGTGGGCGCGGTCGGCGGCCTTGACGGTGGCGCCCGAGGTGACGTGAGGGGTCATGGCCGCAACCGTAGAAGTGTGCAGGTGGGGAGGGATATCGGCGGTCTGTATGCGGGTGGGGGGCGGGTCTCGGCAGTCTGTCTGGGGAGGGATTGACAGCAAGCTGTCATGATGGCAGCCTACTGTCATAGAGGGAACGCGAACGGACACGACATGAGCGAGCGGCACGGGTCGGGGCAAGTCCGGTCTGGTTCGGTTCGGTTCGGCATCAGACGCACGGCGACACTGGAGGGCGAGCACGATGAGCGAGACCCGGACGAAGACGGTCCACGTGGCGGTGTACGACACCTACGCCGACTGGGAGACGGGCCACACCACCGCACACCTCACCCAGCACGGCTACGAGGTCCGCACGGTCGGCGTCACCGCCGGACGCCCCGTCACCACGATGGGCGGCCTCCGCATCCAGCCCGACCTGGCCCTGGCGGACCTGCGCCCCGAGGAGTCCGCGCTCCTCATCCTGACCGGCGCCGGACTGTGGGACACGGGCGACGAGCTGGTGCGCTTCGCGGCGAAGGCCGGGGAGTTCCTGGCGGCGGGCGTCCCGGTCGCCGCGATCTGCGGAGCCACGGCCGGCCTGGCCCGCGCCGGAGTCCTGGACGGACGTACGCACACCAGCGCGGCCCCCTTCTACCTCGGCGGCCAGCCGGGCTACGGCGGCGCCGAGCACTACGTCGAGGCCGACGCGGTCACCGACGGCGACCTGATCACGGCGGGCCCCACGGAACCGGTGGCGTTCGCCCGCGAGGTCTTCGCCCGACTCGGGGTGTACGAGCCGCACGTGCTCGACGCCTGGTACCGCCTGTTCCACGACTCGGACGCGAGCGCGTACCCGGTCCTGATGGCGGCGGACCCGAACCATGCCTGACCGGCCCCAGACCCGGCGCGGGGATGCGGAGCCCGCCGCGGAGCCCCCGGAGGCCGGCGGCGCGGCTCCCGCGGCGCGCGGCAGGGGGCCGCGGGAGAACTCCCGCCGCACCAGCCAGGACCTCCTGAGCCGCACCGCCCTCGGGGTGTTCCGGCTCAACGGCCAGTTCCTCTCCGTATCGGAGGAGCTGGCCCGCCCGGCAGGGCTGACCGCAGCCTGGTGGCAGGTGCTGGGAGCCGTACTCCGCGAACCGCTGCCCGTCGCCGGCATCGCCCGGGCCATGGGCATCACCCGGCAGAGCGTGCAGCGCATCGCCGATCTGCTGGCCGCCAAGGGCCTCGCCGAGTACGTCCCGAACCCGGCCCACCGCCGGGCGAAGCTGCTGCGCCCCACGGATGCCGGCCGGGCCGCCGTCGCCAGGATCGGCCCGGGGCACGCGGCCCTGGCCACCCGTCTCGCGGAGGCCCTCGGCGAAGACGGCTTCGCCGAAACGGTACGGGTCCTGGAGCGCTTGTCGGCCGCGCTGGACGCTCTGCCGGCGCCGGTCGACGTGCCGGCCGGTTAGGTGTATTGACCCGCAGGGTTGTTGACTCGGGTGATGGGTGGGTGTCCGCCCAGTGCGGTGTGGCTGCGGTGGTGGTTGTAGGTGTGGAGGAAGTCTGCCAGGGCCGCTGTCCGTTCCTGGTTGGAGGTGTAGGGCCGTAGGTAGGCCCATTCGTCCAGGAGGGTGCGGTTGAAGCGTTCGACTTTCCCGTTGGTTTGTGGCCGGTAGGGCCTGGTCTTCTTGTGGGCGATGCCGGCCGCGGCCAGGGCCTGGGTGAACAGCTTCGACTTGTAGCAGGAGCCGTTGTCGGTCAGGACGCGTTCGACGGTGATGCCGTGGCGGGTGAAGAAGACGTTCGCCCGTTGCCAGAACCCGGCGGCGGTTTCCTTGCGTTCGTCGGTGAGGACTTCGCTGTAGGCCAGACGGGAGTGGTCGTCGACCGCGGAATGGACGTAGGAGTAGCCGATCACTGGCGTGGAGCTTCTGCGCTCGGTGGTGCTGCTCTGGCGGTTTCGGTCGCCTGCCGTCCGGCCGACCGTGCGCCAGCCGCCACCGTCCGGGATGTTCCCGAGTTTCTTGATGTCGACGTGGATGAGTTCGCCCGGGTGCTCGCGTTCGTAGCGGCGGATCGGCTGCCCGGTGGGCCGGTCCAGCCAGGCCAGGCGGCCCAAACCGTGGCGGGTCAGGATCCGGTGCACGGTCGAGGCGGGCAGCCCCAGGATCGGGCCGATCCGGGCAGGGCCGAGCTTTCGGGTTCTGCGCAGGTCACAGACCCGGGCTTCGACCGCTGCGGTCGTGCGGTGCGGTGTTGTGCGCGGCCGGCTGGATCGGTCGTGCAGGCCCGCTTCGCCCTCGGTCCGCCATCGGCGGACCCACTTGTGGGCGGTGGCCCGCGAGATACCCATCTCGGCCGCGACGTGCGCGACGGGGCGGCCCGAGCGGACTCGTTCGACCAGCAGGCGCCTACCGAAGACGGTCAGCCGGGCATTACGGTGGGACACGAAGACCTCCGTCGTGCAATGGGTTCCTAGACAGCTCCCACCACACCGGAGGTCTTCGCCATGTTCAAGACCTCGGCAGTGTCAACAACGCTCGTGATCAATACAGTTAGGCCGTCTCTTTCGGATCGTGCCGGATCCGTGGTGGGGTCGGTCCCGGCGGGGTTGGTCCAGCCGGGGTCGGTCGCGGCGGGGGCGGTCCCGGCGGGGTGGTGGGCATGGTGCGAGGGTCCATGACCCAGTGGTTCGTCGACAGGATCCGGTCCGCGAACGTCACATCGCGTTCGGCGACGAACCGGAAGCCGAGAGAGCGGCAGATGCCGTTCGAAGCGCCGTTGCCCGTCGCGGGAAACGCGTGCACGAGCCCCCAGCGGTCCTCGTCACGTGCCCGTTCGAGCAGGGTGCGGACGGCCGCTTTGGCCAGTCCGCGTCCCTGGTGCTCCGGCAGGACCATCCATCCGATCTCCGACACGGGCCCGTCCTCGGTGTCGTGGGACCACAGGGTCACAGTTCCCGCCACCACCTCGGGCGCGGCCGGGTCAGGGATGATCATCTTGATCCAGCCGAGATCCGCGACCGCCTTCCGGACGTCCCTGCGGACCTTGTCCTCCATGCCTTCGCGTGGAAGCGGTCCGCCGAGGTCCGCCATCATGACGGGATCGCACCGCATCCTGACGTAGGCGTCGACATCGACGAGCTCGACGTTGCGCAACCGCACCGGCCACCCCCTGGATCGTCACACCGCCCCGGACGGCACCCCGCGGAGCGGTCCCGCGCGGAACGGTCCCGCGTCGGTCCACCATCCCAACACAGCCCGCCCGCCCACCTGGTGGAATCTCCGCATCGGGTGTGTCCTGGACCCGGAGCCACGCCCCCGCGGCCGGCCCGGGGCAAGCCCACCCCCGCAACCGGCATCGCGCCCGGCCGCACTATTGTCGGGCTCCGGCGAGTCCCGGGGGGAGGGCCACCTGTCATGGAACCACTGCACTCGCGCGACGCGGAGCACATCGGTCCGTACCGCCTGCTCGCCCGCCTCGGAACCGGCGGAATGAGCCAGGTCTACCTCGGCCGCGCCGAGGAGCACGCCCCCGGCACGGGCACCGGGACCTCCACTCATACCAACACCGGCACCGGCACCGGCACCCGGACCCTCGCCCGTACGGGCACCCGCACCGCCGCCGTGAAGCTGATCCACCCCCACCTCGCCGCCCACCCCGACTTCCGCACCCGTTTCCACCGCGAGGCCGACGCCGCCCGCCTCGTCGGCGGGGCCTGGACCGTCGCCGTCCTCGACGCCGACCCCGACGCGGAGATCCCCTGGCTGGCCACCGCCTACATCGCCGGGCCGAACCTGCGCCAAGCCGTGGGGCGCGACTTCGGCCCGTTGCCGGCCGGCTCCGTACGGGTCCTGGGCGAGGGGCTCTCGTACGCCCTCCAGGACATCCACCGTGCCGGACTCGTCCACCGGGACCTGAAGCCCGGCAACATCCTGCTCACCGCCGACGGCCCCCGCGTCATCGACTTCGGCATCGCCCGGGCCCTCGGAGCCACCGCCGATCCCGCCCTCACGCAGACCGGCGAACTCCTCGGCTCCCCCGGCTTCCTCGCCCCCGAGCAGCTCAACGGCACCCCCGTGACCCCGGCCTGCGACGTGTTCGGCCTCGGCTCGGTGCTCGCCTACGCCGCCACCGGCCGGCTGCCCTTCGGGGACCCGGACCAGCCTGGAGGCATCGCCGCGCTCCTGATGCGCGTCACCGAAGCGGAACCGGACCTGGCCGGCGTACCGGCCGAACTGCGTGACGTCGTACGCGATTGCCTGCACAAGGACCCGGCCGCCCGGCCCGGCCCCGCCGAGATCCGCGAACGGCTCGGCGCGGGGCGGAAGGACGCCCCGGACGCCCCGGCAGCCCCGGCCGCCCCGGAGTCCTGGCTGCCCGCGCCCCTCGTCGCGCGGCTCGGGCAGCACGCCATCGCCCTGCTGGACCGCGTGGACGCCGGCCCGGACCGGCCCGAGCCGGCGACCGTGCCCGCCCAGCGCACCGCGGCGGACCCGGGCCCCGGCCCGTACGCGCCGACTGCTGCGCCCGCCCCGACGCTCACGCCCGTGCCCGGGGCCTTCTCCGGACACGGGGCCTTCTCCGTGCCCGGACCCGGGCTCGCGGTCGGCGGGCGCTCCCGGTCCGCGGCCGTCTCCACGGCCCTGCTCGTCGCCGTCGCCGTGGTCGTCGCCGTCGCGGCGGGCGGCACGGTGTACACCGTCATGAGCGGATCCGGCGAGGGTTCGCCCCGCTCCCACCACGGCGCCGTCCCGGCCGGCTCGTCCGGCCCGCGGGGCACCACTCCTGCCCCTTCTGCCCCTTCCAGCCCTTCCAGCCCTTCCAGCCCTTCCGCCACTTTGGCCACGCTCCCCGCGGCCTACGCCGGCACCTGGCGGACCACGTACGGCGATCAGAGCTGGCAGCTCACCCTCAGCCCCGGAACGGCCGGCTCCGACGTCATGTCCCTGACCCTCCAGGCCCCGGGACTCAGCTGCGCGTGGACCGCCCCGCTGCGCTCGGCCACCGCCGACAGTGTCGGGCTTGACCCCTCCACGGTGATCTCCGGTGCGCCGCCGTCGTGTTCGCCGGGCGGCCGGAGCACCCTGCGGCTGCTCTCCAACGGGAACCTGGTGCGGGAGCTCGACGGCAGCGCCGCCCTCCCGCTCACGTACCGGCGGCGCTGATTATGTCGATGTCAATAAGCCTGTAGGCAAAGCTTGTTGCATTCCGCGCTCCCCCGCACACTGCGGCACATGGAGCCGTTGAAGGTAGTGGCACGACTGTGGGAGCGGATCGAGGCACGCGACTGGGACGGAGTGGCCCTGCTGATCGCCGAGCACGCGGTGATCGAGTGGCCCGTGAGCAGCGAACGCATCGTCGGTCGCGACAACTTCATCGCCGTCATCAGCGATGACGACTACGCGGACGAGAGATCCGTCGACGTGCTCCGCATCCTCGCGGACGGCGATCTCGTCGTGACCGAGGTGGAGATACCTCAGGACCACGTCGTCTACCGCGCCGTCTCCCTGTGGACCGTACGGAACGGGCAGATCGCCGGCGCCCGGGAGTACTGGACCAGCCCCGGCCAGGACCCGGCCCCGCGCTGGCGCGCCGGTTTCGTCGAACCGCTCGTGGAGCCGTCGCTCGCCGAGTCCCTGGCGGCGGACTGAGCGGGTCCCGACCCGCCCGGCTGGGCCCGCCTCAGAAGGAGGGCGCGTCCAGCAGCCGCTCCAACCGCACCTCGGTCACGCTCACGCCGTCGGGAGCGCCGAACGCCTCGATCATCACGCTGTTGCCGATGTCGGTCACCTCCAGGGCCGGGTGATCGGCCCCCACGCGCAGGTCGATCCGGACCACGGGCTCGCCGTTGAAGTCCGGCATGCGGTGGATGCGCGCCGCCGGGTACTGCAGGCCGATGAGCTTGTTCCGCAGTTCCTCGTACGTGCCCGTGTTCGTCCCCGAGAAGGCCCGGCTGATGCGCGTTTGGTGCCGCTGGGCCACGCACTCCTCCGTCGCGTCCAGCGGCACCGCGTCGACCGGTACGGGCTGGACGGAGTCGGGCGCCGGCTCCACCGCGGTGGTGGTGCCGGCCTCGGCGGACGACGCCACCGCGTCGACGGTGAGGGACAGGTCCGGGGCGCAACTCTGCCCGATGAGGTCCGCCAGTTCGAGGAACCGCACCTCGGCGTCCTGGTCGCTCGCCGCGACGGCGCCGGGCACTGAGGTCGGGGCGGCGGTGGCGTTCTGCGCGCCGAGACCGGCCAGGACGACGACGCCGCTCAGGGCGGCCACCAGCAGGGACTTCGGGAGAAGAGTTGTTCGCATGTCCGTACGATGCGGCCGGCTGGCCACCGGCCACATGAGTACCCGTACTCAACCCACCGGGAGCACGAACTCACCCACCAACTCCCCCAGTCACCCGGTCACCCGGTCACCCGGTCCCCGAGTCACCCGGTCACTCAGTCGCCAACGCCCGGCGAACCGCCCTCTGAGTAGCCCCTGTCATACCTGAGAGCTACTTGGGAAGTGGGCTCTCCAGTGGGACGCCGACCAGGGCTCCCGATTCCTAACTTCGTGACCAGAGAACACCGCACGAACTCCCCTCTGGCACGAGCGAAGGAACGGACTCATGAACCGCCGACCGCGACCCACCGCACGTCCCGACGGCCGCCGCGGCGGCCGTCTGCGCCGCACGCTGCTGGCCGGGCTCGTCGCCGCGGCCGTGGTGTTCCCCGTTTCCGCCGCCGCTTCCCCGGACGTCCCCGCGCCGGCCCCGGCGGTCCTCGGCGAGAGCGCCGCCCTCCCCGACCGGTACGCCGCCCACCTCGCCAACCTCGCCGAGGCGGCCCGTACGGCGCAGAACGCCGGCCGCCAGGGCCGCGCGGCGAAGCTCCGGGCGATGGAGGCGGGCGGCGATGCCCGGTTCCTCGTCTTCGACGGGCGCGGCAAGGGCCGCGCGATAGAGGTGTTCGGCGATCTGGAAACCGCCGACCGGGTCGCGGTCCTGGTCCCCGGGTCGGACACGACGCTGGACACCTACCAGAGGTTCCGCGCCGGAGCCGTCGCCCTTCAGCAGCGCCTCCGCGCCGAGCACCCCCGGTCCGCCGTGGTCGCCTGGCTCGGGTACGACACCCCCGGCACGGTCAGCCCGGCCGTCCTGACCACCGGCCGCGCCGACGAGGCCGCCGCCGAACTCGGCTCCTTCCTTCCCCGGTTGGCCCGGCTGGCCGCCCCGGAGGCCCGCCTCTCGCTCCTCTGCCATTCCTACGGATCCGTCGTCTGCGCCCGTACGGGGACGGGCCCCGAGGTCACCGACATCGCGCTGTTCGGCAGTCCGGGCACGGCGGCCGGTTCCGCCGCGGACCTGCCGACCCGGGCCCGGGTCTGGGCCGGCCGGGGCGGATCCGACTGGATCTCCGGTGTCCCGCACGTCCGCGTCGGCGGCATCGGCTTCGGCACCGATCCCGTGGACCCGGCCTTCGGAGCCCTGCCCTTCGCGGCCGGATCCGGGGGCCACAGCGACTACCTCAAGCCGGGCACCGAGTCCCTGAACAGTCTGGCCGGGATCGTGCTCGGCGCCTCCCCGGCGGCCCGGCCCGTCCCGGGCCCCGCTCCCGCAGCTGCCTCCGCCTCGTCCCCCACCGCCCTGACCGCCCTCCTCGCCCCGTCCGCCCCCGCTGCTCCGGAGGTCTCCCGTGCGCGTGCGTGAACCGCAGACCCGCTGGTCCGTCCTCGCGGACCGGATCGACTCCGGAACCCCCGCCCACCGGGACCGGGCCGTGGACGCCCTCCGGGCCTTCGCCATCCTCGGCGTGGTGCTGGGCCACTGGCTGGTCACCGCGCTCACCAGCGCCGACGGCGGCCTCAGCAGCACCAGCCCGCTGGCCCACCTGAGCGGACTGGCCCCGGTCTCCTGGGTGTTCCAGACCCTGGCCGTCTTCTTCCTGGTCGGCGGCCACGTCGCCGCCCAGGGGTACGCGTCGGCGCGCGGCCGCGGAGTCCCGTACGGGCAGTGGGTCCGTCAGCGTCTCGGCAGGCTGTTCCGGCCGGTCGCCGCCGTCCTGGTCCTCTGGAGCATCGCCGCCGGCGGCATGCTGCTCGGCGGCGTCGGGACGGACACCGTCCGGACCCTGCTCAAGCTCGTCCTGTCACCTCTGTGGTTCCTCCTCGTCTTCGCCGCGCTGACCGCCGCGACCCCGCTCGTCGCCCGGCTGAGCCCGCTGTGGCCGCTGGCCGTGGTGGCCTCGGTCGATGTCTGGCGGTTCGGGTTCGGCGGGCCCGAAGGGATCGGCTGGGTCAATGTGGCCGCCGGCTGGCTGGTGCCCTACACCCTGGGCGCCGCCTGGTCGCGGGGTGCCTTCGCCCGGCGTACCCCGGCCGCCCTTCTGCTGGGCGGGGGGATCGCCGCCACGACCGCACTGATCCTCTGGGGCGGGTACCCCGCTTCGATGGTCGGCGTCCCCGGAGCCGCGATCTCGAATCTGAACCCGCCGACGCTGGCCGCCGTGGCGTTCGGACTGGCCCAGTGCGGGCTGGCGCTGCTGCTGCGGGGACCGCTGGCCCGGGTGATGAGCCGGCCACGGGCCTGGGCGAAGGTGGCCCTTGTGAACCTGTCCGCCATGACGATCTTCCTGTGGCACCAGACCGCGATGATGGCCGTCACCGCCCTGGGACTGCTGATCTCCACCGATCTGCCGGGCCTGCACACCGTGCCGGACTCCGCGGAGTGGATAGCCGTCCGGCTGCTCTGGCTGCCCGTGTTCGCAGCGGCGCTGGCGGTCTGCTGGGCCGCCTTCCACACCTACGAGCAGGTCGGCGGCCGCCCCCGTGGCCGGACCCGGCGCGGATCCTCCGGCGCACCGGCCGCCCCCTCCCGGATCGTCGCCTCGTCCGCCGCGGCCCGGCGGAGTGCCTCCCCCGTAGCTCCCACCTCCTCAACTCCGGCCGGTGAAAGCACAGTCACCGGGCCGGTGGCTCCCGCCAAGGAGAACCTCCATGCCTAGGCTGGGCGATGTGAACGAGCAGAGCGAGCCCCCGACTCCGGCCCCGAGCCCGGATCCGGGTCCGGGTCCGGCCGACCACGCGGCCGTGGCTGCGACCGCGGGCGGCAGGGAGCCGGGAGACGCCCCCGCCAGGGCCTCGGCCGTGGTGCGGGGTGTGGCCCGGGGGCTGCTGGACCTGAAGTCCGATCCCCTGCCGAGGATGTCGCGGCCACGCTGGCTGGCCTGGGGCCCGCACGTGGTGCTCACCTATCTGGCGCTGGCCTTCTTCGCCGTCACCACGGAGCAGCTCGGCAACCACTACGGGGTCCACGGCTCCGTCCGGTCGTTGCTGGGGACCCTGGTCGGCGTGTCCATCGTGATCGCGATGCGGTGGCCGATGGCCGGGTACTGGCTCGGCCTGACCGCGGCGGGGCTGATCGCCGGTCAGATCCACGGCCACGTCGGGCAGGGCCAGAGCTGGCCGTGGATGCCTGCCGGACTGTTCGCCTTCGCCCCGGTGCTGCTGCTGGTGTCCCTGCGGGTGCCGCCCCGGGTGACCGTCGGGGCCGTCACCGTCGTCATCGCGTACACCGGGCTGGCCGAGGGCCTCTTCAGACCCGAGAACAGCGGCACCGGAACCCCCGGGGCCATCCTTCTGTTCGCCTTCACCGGCCTCCTCGGCTACGCCCTGCGCGCGACCCGGCTGACCCGCACACAGCTCGTCCGGCAGGAGACCCTCACCGAGGAGGAGCGCGCCCGGCGCACCCTGCTGGAGGAGCGCAGCCGGATCGCCCGTGAGCTGCACGACGTCGTCGCGCACCACATGTCGGTGATCTCCATCCAGGCGCAGGTGGCCCCCTATCTCGTGGAGAACCCGTCGGAGGAGCTCAAGGAGAACCTGGCCGGGATCCGCGCGAATGCCGTGGAGGCCCTGACGGAGCTGCGCCGCGTGCTGGGGGTGCTGCGTTCCGAGCACCCCGACGAGGCCAGCGGTCCGCACCATCCGCAGCCCACCCTGGCCGAGTTGGACGGCCTCGTGGACAACGTGCGGGCCGCCGGGCTGGACGTCACCGTCGAGATCGCGGGCATCCGCCGCCCGTTGTCCCCCGGGGTGGAGCTCACGGCGTACCGGATCGTGCAGGAGGCGCTGAGCAACTGCCTGCGCCACGCGCCCGGCTCCCGCGTGGAGGTCGGCATCGCCTACGGACCCCGCGATGTGCACCTGTGCGTGGCCAACACGACCCCCACCCGGCCGGCCCCGCCGACCATGGGAGCGGGGCACGGGCTGCTGGGGATGCGGGAGCGAGCGGGCATGCTGGGGGGCGAGCTGGCCGCCGGCCCCCGCCCCGACGGAGGGTACGAGGTGAGCGCCGTACTACCGATGGATCCCGCGCCCCCGGGCGGCGGGCCTTCCCCCGCCCCCGCGACGATGGACAAGGACTCATGACTGCTGCCCCGATCAAGGTGATGATCGCCGACGACCAGATGATGGTCCGCCAGGGCTTCACCGTGCTCCTCGACGCCCAGCCCGACATCGAGGTCGTCGGTCAGGCCGTCGACGGCGCCGAGGCCGTGGCCAAGGTCGCCGAACTGGCCCCGGACGTGGTCCTGATGGACATCCGGATGCCCGGGATGGGCGGGATCGAGGCCACCTCCCTCATCA
The DNA here is from genome assembly GCF_026343255.1 of Streptomyces sp. NBC_00086. Classification (NCBI taxonomy): domain Bacteria; kingdom Bacillati; phylum Actinomycetota; class Actinomycetes; order Kitasatosporales; family Streptomycetaceae; genus Streptomyces; species Streptomyces sp. NBC_00086. The sequence continues at coordinate 3,804,177 of NZ_JAPELZ010000001.1, forward strand.
CCGCCGTCCCGGGCTCCGCGGTGAAGGTGCTGGTGCTGACCACCTTCGACCTCGACGAGTACGTGTACGAGGCGCTGCGCGCCGGCGCCTCGGGGTTCCTCCTCAAGGACGCCTCCGCCGATCAGCTGGCGGAGGCGGTCCGCGTCATCGCTGCCGGGGAAGCCCTCCTCGCGCCGAACATCACGAAGCGGCTGATCACCGAGTTCTCCCGGCTGGGAGCTCCGCGGGCGCCTTCGAAGGCGCGGATCGACGAGCTGACGGAGCGGGAGACGGAGGTCCTGTCGCTGGTCGCCCAGGGCATGTCGAACGCGGAGATCGCCCGGCACCTGGTCCTGGCCGAGCAGACGGTCAAAACGCACGTGGGCCGGATCCTGGTGAAGCTGGGCCTGCGGGACCGCACGCAGGCGGCGGTGTTCGCGTACGAGACGGGCCTGATCCGTCCGACGGGCTACTGAAGCGGCCCCGGTAGTACTTGAGGGGGACCCCGGGAAATCCCCTTCAGCGGCGACGCGGACCAGGCCAGGGCCCACCTACCGTGGGGAGCATGACCGAGACGACCCCCGGGGCGACCCCCCGGGCCCCAGAGATCCGGCTGGCTTCGGGCTTCATCCAGAGCCTGCGCCAGGCTCTGATCACCGATGCCTTCGCCTACCGCCCACTGCCCCCGATGCGCACGGACGGGCCGCTGACCCGGCTGCTCCCGAAGCGGATACGGGTGGAGGCCGCACACCTGCCGCACGCATCCGTCTGCCTGATCGCGTTCCTCGTGGTGGTCTTCACCTCGATCACCACCGGTCTGCCCCAGGCCGCTTCCCTGGTGATGGGGCTGCTCGCGGCAACCCCGATCGCGATGACCCTGGTGCGGCCGCTGGGGGCGTTCTGGGTCGCCGTGGCGGTCACCCTGGTCTTCTCGGTCGTCAGCGGCTCCGATCCCAACTGGCCGTGGATCCCCGCCACCTTCTTCTCGTACCTCGCGACGGTGACCCTGGTGGCGATGCGGACCAGTCCCCGGACGGCCGGCTGGATGTGGGTGGTCACGCTGTCGATCGGCATCGGGACGTCCATCGTGCTCGGCCACGGCCAGAACATCAACGTCGGCCCGATGGCCTTCGCCTCGGCGATCGCCCTGCTCGCGGTGAGCCTCCGCACGATCCGCAAGCAGGCGGAGCAGGAGGTCACCGCGCAGCAGGAGGTCACCGCCGTCGAGCGGGACCGGCGCACCCTGCTGGAGGAGCGGACCACGATCGCGCGGGAACTCCACGACGTGGTCGCCCACCACATGTCGGTGGTGGCCATCCAGGCGGAGGCCGCGCCCTACCGGGTGAAGAATCCGCCGCCGGAGCTGGAGGCAGCGTTCGTCACCATCCGGGAGAACGCGGTGGCGGCCCTGACCGAGCTGCGCCGGGTGCTGGGTGTCGTCCGCTCCGCGGACTACGAGGCGCCGGACGCCCCGCAGCCGACGCTGGCCTCGCTGGACGGACTGCTGGCCAATGTGCGAGAGGCCGGGCTGAGCGTGGACAAGACCGTGACGGGCGCGGTGCGCGAACTGCCGCCGGGCGTGGAGCTGTCGGCCTACCGGATCATCCAGGAGGCCCTGAGCAACACCCTGCGGCACGCCCCGGGCGCCGCCGCCGGGGTCGAGGTCTCGTACGTGCTGGGCGGGCTGGGGCTGCGCATCGTCAACGAGGCCGGCACCGGAGATGTGCGGCCCTCGCCGGGGGCCGGTCAGGGGGTCACCGGGATGCGTGAGCGGGTGGCCATGCTGGAAGGGGAGATGACCGCCGGGGAGCTTGCCTCCGGGGGGTTCGAGGTGGCGGTGTTCATACCCGTGGCCGGCAGCCGCCCGGATCTGGCGAAGGATCCGGCATGACGATCAGAGTGCTCATCGTCGACGACCAGATGATGGTCCGTGAGGGCTTCTCCGTCCTGCTGAACGCGATGGAAGGCATCGAAGTGGCCGGGGAGGCGGTGAACGGGCGGGAGGCCATCGCCCAAGTGGCGGCGCTGAAGCCGGATGTGGTGCTGATGGACATCCGGATGCCGGAGATGAACGGCCTGGAGGCGACCCGGGAGATCGTGGCCGCCGACACGGACGCGAAGGTGCTGGTCCTGACGACCTTCGACCTCGACGAGTACGTGTACCAGGCCCTGCGCGCCGGGGCCTCCGGGTTCCTCCTCAAGGACGCCTCCGCCCGCCAACTGGCCGACGGAGTCAGGGTGGTGGCGGCCGGGGAGGCGCTGCTGGCGCCTTCCGTGACCAAGCGGCTGATCACGGAGTTCTCGAAGTTGTCGGAGACCCGGACGCAGGTGGGCTCCGCGGGGGTCACGGAGCTGACGGAGCGGGAGACCGAGGTGCTGGTGCTGATCGCACAGGGGTTGTCCAACGCGGAGATAGCGGATCGCCTGATCATCGCCGAGTCCACCATCAAGACGCACGTGAGCCGGATCCTGGTGAAGCTGGGACTGCGGGACCGCACGCAGGCGGCGGTGTTCGCGTACGAGACCCGGCTGGTGACGCCCGCTTAGGCCGCTCCGAAAAGTTGTCCACAGCTGTGGACAACTTTTCCGAAGAGAGTGGATCAAGGAATGCCGAGGCTCGGGCCGCCCGGTCCCGGCGGCGCGCGGCGATCAGGGCAGCGGCCGGGAGAGCCGCCGCCAGCGCGGTCGACATCAGCAGAGAAGCCCAGGTCGGGGCCCCGCAGCCGGAGATCCGGGGCGGGCGGGCCGCCCCTCGGCCGGGCCGGGGTAGGCCGCCAGAGAGTTGAGCGCGCCCGCACTCGTGCAGTCCAGGCCGACACCCCGGCCCGGTCCGGGACCTCATCGAGGCGGCTGGCTCCGCCCGAGCGCGCCTCGCCGCCACAGCCTGCGTGCCCGGCCCAGTTCCCGGGCGCGCGGAGCCCACACCACGGCCCCGGGCCCCGGGTCCCCGGCCAGCCACACGAACCGCTCCGGCGGAGGATCCTCGGCCGGCGACTCCGATGGCGACGGCGGCAGGGCCGACTGCGGGAGCGCCGGATCGGTACGGGGCCACGCACGTGGCGGCAGCACCCGCCGCCCCAGCGGTCCCAGGGTGAGCACCCACGGCCCGCGGCGGCCGGGGCCGCCGGAGCCGCCGCTCAGGACCAGCAGCGGCGGCAGCCCGTACCCGCGCAGCACCCGGAGGTCGTACGGGGTCCAGCGCAGCTCCGGGTCCCGCAGGGCTCGGTGCACGCGCTGGGCGACGTAGAGCTCCCGGAGGGCGACCAGCACGGGCAGGCACAGCAGCCCCAGCAGGACCGCCTGCAAGGACGTGGGGCGAGTGATCAGGGCCCCGATCAGCGCGGGCCAGCACAGCACCGGCAGCAGCAGGATGAGCAGCGCGTCCTGCCGCCAGTCGCTGAGCGCACCCCGGACGGCCGCCTCCCCGGGCGGCCCCGGCACCAGCGACCCGCCCACCGACAGTTCACCCGCCGGTGACCCACCCACCGGTGGCCCGCCCACCGGCGACCCACCCGCCAGTGATCCGACCGCCGATGGCCCGCCCGCCGGCGTCTCTCCCGCCGGGTCCCCGGTCACCACGCGAAGTTCCGGTGGAGGCCCAGGGCGATGCCGGAGAGGGCCGTCGCGGCGCCGAGGGTGCCTGGCAGGCCCGTCCGGCGTGTGCCCGGGCCGGCTTCGTCGACCTCGTGGAGGCGGCCCCGCCAGGGGTGGTAGGTCGCCGCCTTCGCCGAGCAGCGGAAGTCAGCGGTTCGCTCCCCGTCCCCGAAGGCCCGGTCCCGCCAGCCCACCACGCAGGTCCTCTCGTCCGAGCTCCGGCCGACCACCCGCAAGGACACGGTCGGGTCGGCGTAGGCAGCGCTGATCCCCCCGTACAGGGCGAACACGCGCACGGCGGCCCGGGCGAGCGTCACCCACCGGAACACACCGGCCCACCAGGGAACGTCCACGATCCCTGCCATCGGCCCCCGCCCTCCCCGCGTCAGCGCTGCAGCGGCAGTGTCAGCCCCCACGCCCCCGGGTGCAAGGTCCACGTACGGCGGCGGACCGGACCGGTGATTCCGACGTCCGACCGGTAGCGGAAATCCTCCCCGGACACCGTCACGGCCGAGGCCCGCGCCCGCACGACCCGGCCGGAACCGGAACCGGAACCGGAAGCAGAGTCGGGGTCGGAGTCCGCACCCGAGCCGGACCCGAGCCCGAGCCCCGGTGTCGTCACCGCCCCCATCCGGACCAGCACGTCCGCCAGCCCGTCGCCCTCCCGGGCCGACACGGTGACGTCCTGCACCATCCGGTCCACGTCCGCCAGGACCACCCCGTCGGCCTCCACCCGCAGCCGGTGGCCCCCGCCGGACCCCGTGGCGGAGGAAGCCCCCGCCGGCGGGCGGACGAACGTACGGACCAGCGAGCGGTACGCGTTCCACACCGACGGCCCGGCCGGCCGCGGCACGCCCCCGGGCCCCGGCCGGGACCCGGCCGCGGCCCCCACGGGCGGCGGCGGGATGCCGATCCCGCCCAGCACCACCCCGTCGCTGTCGTCGACCAGCAGGTCCCGCATGCCGACGGCCCCGTCCAGGACCGCCCGCGCGGCCGACACGGCCGACAGCGGCACGCCGAGCTGCAGAGCCAGTACGAGCGACGCGGCCGGCCCCACCGGAATCAGCGAAACGGCCCCCTCGGACAGCGCCCGCTCACGGTGCAGCAGCCCGACGGCCCGAACGAGCGCGCGGTCGTCGCCCACGATCACCGGCTGCCGATGACCCCGGCGGGCAAGGGCCCGCGCAAACTCCTCCTGTGAGTCCGGGAGACAAATTTTCGCCGCCGCCCCCGCTGACAACACATCTTTCGCAATTCGCACGGACTCGCCGTCAAGACGGCGGGCGACCGGGTCGACGAGCACGAGCAGGCCGCCTACCGGCGCGCCCGCATGGCTCATGGTGGGCTCTGGAGCCGACACCTCGGTCCTTCCTCGGGTAGCATCTTTGTGCAAGAGGCCCTTGCGCTATTGCGCCAGGGCCTTCGTCTATTCCGGGGTACCGGTCCGACGGCTCAGCCTGCGGTGTACATCGTCGTACGCCCCCTGACCTTGGACATGCCCCATCCGGAAGAGGTGTACGCCTGTGCCCGCTCTTGTGCTGCTCGGAGCTCAGTGGGGTGACGAGGGCAAGGGAAAGGCCACCGACCTGCTCGGTGGATCCGTTGACTATGTAGTGCGTTACCAGGGCGGCAACAACGCCGGCCACACGGTCGTCGTAGGCGACCAGAAGTACGCACTGCACCTTCTCCCTTCCGGCATCCTCTCCCCCGGATGCACCCCGGTCATCGGCAACGGTGTCGTCGTCGACCCGGCCGTCCTGCTCTCCGAGCTGCGCGGCCTGAACGAGCGCGGCATCGACACCTCAAAGCTGCTGCTCAGCGGCAACGCGCACCTGATCACGCCGTACAACGTCACCCTCGACAAGGTCGGCGAGCGCTTCCTCGGCAAGCGCAAGATCGGTACGACCGGCCGCGGCATCGGCCCGACGTACGCGGACAAGATCAACCGCATCGGCATCCGCGTCCAGGACCTCTACGACGAGTCGATCCTCACCCAGAAGGTCGAAGCGGCGCTGGAGGGCAAGAACCAGCTCCTCGCGAAGCTGTACAACCGCCGCGCGATCGACCCGGCCCAGATCGTCGAAGAGATGCTCCAGTACGCGGAGCAGATCAAGCCGTACGTCGCCGACACCACCCTGATCATCAACAACGCGCTCGACGAGGACAAGGTCGTGCTCTTCGAGGGCGGCCAGGGCACTCTGCTCGACGTCGACCACGGCACGTACCCCTTCGTCACCTCCTCGAACCCGACCGCCGGTGGCGCCTGCACCGGTGCGGGCGTCGGTCCGACGAAGATCAGCCGCGTCATCGGCATCCTGAAGGCGTACACGACCCGTGTCGGCTCCGGCCCGTTCCCGACCGAGCTGTTCGACGCGGACGGCGAGGCCCTGCGCCGCATCGGCGGCGAGCGCGGTGTGACCACCGGCCGTGACCGCCGCTGCGGCTGGTTCGACGCCCCGATCGCCCGCTACGCGACCCGCGTCAACGGCCTGACGGACTTCTTCCTCACCAAGCTGGACGTGCTGACCGGCTGGGAAGAGATCCCGGTCTGCGTCGCGTACGAGATCGACGGCAAGCGCGTCGAGGAGCTCCCGTACTCGCAGTCGGACTTCCACCACGCGAAGCCGATCTACGAAAACTTCCCCGGCTGGTCCGAGGACATCACCAAGGCCAAGACCTTCGCGGACCTCCCGAAGAACGCCCAGGCGTACGTCAAGGCCCTGGAGGAGATGTCGGGCGCCCCGATCTCCGCGATCGGCGTCGGCCCCGGCCGCACCGAGACGATCGAGATCAACTCGTTCCTCTAAGCGGTACCTGCACCGAGCCCGAAGGGGCGGCCCCAGCGGCCGCCCCTTCGGCGTACCCGAGGCCCCAGGGCGATGCCCGGCCGCAGGGCGATGCCCGGCCGGGCGGAGGCGTGCTCACCTCATACGAGCGACGGCCGCCTCGACGGCGGGAGTCGACACGGCCGCCGCCACCCTCCGCATCCAGGCCATCTCCGCGTCGATGTCCGGCGCCTCCCGCAGGAGCGGGTGTTCCGCGGCCGACGGCGCCGCCCCCGCCCGTTCGTTCTCCACGGCGAACAGCACCAGGGCCGCTTCGAAGGCCGCGTCCAGCGCGCTTCCCGTCAGCCCCGCGCCGGTCAGCTCCTCCCGTACGCGCGCCTCCCGCTCCGGGGGCACGTGGCCGGACACCGCCATCGCGGCGTCCCGGATCTCTATGACGTACCGGTAGCGCACGAACTCGTGGTCCCGGCTCAGCGCTTCGGGCAACGGCAGGACCACTTCGGGCGTCACCGCCGTGAGCAGTTCCCACAGCGGGCGCAGCACCCGGCGGTCCCTGCGCAACCGGCGGCGCCTCGCCGCTTCGGCCAGCGAGGGATAGGCCGTGCTGGCGATGAGCAGCACAAGAGTGCAGGCCAGCAGTATTTGCGTGGTGGCGGCGACCCCGGCCGTACTGGTCGATCCGGCCACGGCCGCCGCGAGGTACACCAGTCGGTGGATGACGTAGAGCAGACCGAAACAGCTGGCCAGCCCCAGCAGGTTCATCGAGGTGCGCGACGGGCCGGGCGAGGCCTGGCGGCCGTAGCGCCAGCACAGGTGGATCGCGCTCACCACCCCGTAGGCGATGTAGGCGAGGAAGATCGCCCAGTACACCTGCATGAGGGGCAGATCCGTACGCGTCACCAGGTCGGTGTCACCGTCCGGGAGCGGCGACGCGAAGAACGTGGTGACCAGTCCGGCCTCCGCGAGGCCGAGCAGGACCCAGCGCAGCCACGCCTTCGAGGTCCGCCGGCCACCGGTCGCCTCCCGGATGAATTCGAAGAGCGCCGTCATCGCGCACAGGGCCAGCACGTGCACGGGCAGGTTGGTGAAGCTCTCGATGCCCACGGCAGCGTCGAGGACCCTTCGGACCGCCGGCACCCCGATGGTGAAGATCACGGCCCACAGCATCCACATCGTCCACAGGACGCGGTCCCGCCTGGACGCCGACCTCAGGTGCGGAACCTTCCAGAGGGCGAACAGCCACAGGGGCGGGATGACGACGATGTCGAACGGCCTCAAGTGCGCGCCTGCCCGCCGCGGCCGGTGAACGCTCCGAGCACCCGGTTGAGGGTCTTCGCCGTGTCCGAGGTGGCCGTCGCCACGGCGACGGGGGTCGCGTTGAAGCGCTGCCACATGACGGAAGCCAGCAGCTCCGCCTCCTGTTCCTGGCGGGTGGTGGCCTTGGTACGGCCGCGGCCCAGGAGCCGGGTGACCATCTCGGGGTCCAGGTCGGGGAAGAGCTGCGCCAGCATCTCGGGGTGCGGAACGCTTGGCTCCCGGTGGTCCAGGAGGATGTGGGCCAGCTCGTGCAGGATGATGTGCGTCTGGTGGGGCCGACTCGCGACAGGGGTGTAGTAGACGAGGTCCGCGGCGCCCATGGACACCCACATCCCGCATATTCCGGAGCCGTCGGCGAAGTCGGCGGGCATCGGAAGCAGGGTCAGCGGGCGTCCCCTTTCCGCGGCGACGGCGGCGCAGAGGTCCTCGACCTCGAAGGGGTGCGGAACGTCGTAGTGCTGCACCACCTGCTCGTATCTCGCCCGCAGCTGCCGCCAGTCATCGCGCCGCATGTCCCCGCCCCGCCGTGTCGACCGAACACGCGGCCGCCCGGCGGCCCTGCGTGATCTCCCCGGGCCGACTTTACTGGGGTGGGGGTCTCAGCCCTTCGGGGTCGGGCTTCCCTCGCGCGTCGGGCCGCCGCCCGCCGGACCGTCGCCCATGACACGGCCCCGCTCGACGAGGGAACGCACCGCCTCGATGCCTTGCGTGGACATCGTCGCGACGGCGGCCGCGCGCAGGGCCACCGAGCGCACGTCGTTGGCGCGCATGGCCGCCACCAGAGCGAGCTGTGCCGACACCCGCGCCGCCACTTCGTCGTCGATGAAGTAGGCGAGCGGCACGCCGAAGAACTCCCCGAGGACGCGGAGCGTGCCGATGGTCGGATTGGAGACCTTGCCCTTGGCCAGCGCCCACAGCCGGCCGACGGACAGCTTCGGGTCGTTCGTACCGGAAGCTTCCTTGATGCCGTCGACGACCTCCTGGAGCGTGTAGCGCCTGCCGAGCGGCTGCACGTAGGTGAGGAGGTACTCGACGCGCTGACCGAGCAGCTCCGCCTCCCCGCCGGGTCCGTCCGTCGAGGCCTGGACGTCGGGCGGCACTGCGTCCTCGTCGGTCATTACCTGCCTCCTCAAACCGGCTGGTGGCACTCTAGCCGTCGGGAAAGGTGCCCGAAGCCTGCTACGAGGCCTTGGGCCCGGGAGCACTACAACTCCCGGGCCCTGCAGCGGTCTGAGTCGGTCGTACGAGAGGCGGACTGACGGGCCGCCCGCTACCGGGGCACCCTCCTAGCTTCCGGCGTCCCAGTTGGCGGAGACGGGCAGATCACCCTGGGCGCCCCAAGCGACCTTGGTCAGGCTGCCGTTGTCCATACGGAGGTGGAACTCTCCGGTCGAGGGGCGGAAGATGCCGACGTTGTCGGGGCCGGCACCGTCCCAGTTCGCGGTGACCGGCACGTCGCCGCTCTGACCCCACGCGATCTTGGTGAGACTGCCGTTGTCCATCCGCAGGTGGAACTCACCCGTCGACGGACGGAAGATGCCGACGTTGGCCGCCGCGCCGCCGTCCCAGTTCCCCGCGATCGGCTGGTCACCGGCCTGCCCCCAGGCGATCTTCGTCAGGCTCCCGTTGTCATAGCGGAGGTGGAACTCACCCGTCGAGGGGCGGAAGATCCCGACATTGTCCGGACCGGCGCCGTCCCAGTTCGCGGAAACCGGCAGGTCACCACTCTGACCCCACGCCACCTTCGCCAGCGAACCGTTGTCGTAACGGAGGTGGAACTCACCCGTCGAAGGCCGGAAGATCCCGACATTGTCCGGACCGGCGCCGTCCCAGTTCGCGGAAACCGGCAGGTCACCACTCTGACCCCACGCCACCTTCGCCAGCGAACCGTTGTCGTACCGCAGGTGGAACTCACCCGTCGAAGGCCGGAAGATCCCGACATTGTCCGGACCGGCGTTGGCCTTGCCGAAGAGCGCATCGACTATGCGCTGACCATCGGACGCCTGGACCTGGTACCGGTCGGGGAACGCGGATATCTGGACCGCCTGGCAGACCTCGCCTATCGGCCTGGTCTGCCAGTTGTTCACCTTGAGCAATGCGTTGAGGAAGGCATTGGTCGACCAGGTCGGGTTCATCCGCTGCTCGAAGGAGCCCCAGGGGTCCCGCTGCTGGAACAGACCGACGCTGTCGCGGTCCCCACTCGGATAGTTCACCAAAGTGGTCTCGACTATGGAGGTGGTCACGGCGAGCACCGCGGCCCGATGCGGAAGGCCCCGGGCCTCGACGGCCTTGACGATCGCGCGGGCACACGAAACCCGGTAGGAGTCGAGGGCGCCGCGCAGGGTTCCGGTGAGCTGACCACTGAGCTGGCTGGCAACGGCCTGGTCGGAGGCCGTTTCCGGTCCGCAGGAGTACTTTTCGGCGACGAGGACCGTGGCCGGGTTGGAGAGGTCCGGCCCCTCACTCGCCTGAGCGATCGGAGCCGTGGCGAGTACGCCGACGGTGAGGGCCGCGGTGGCGGCGACGGCGGAGAGGTGGTGGCGCATGGTGCGGTTCACGATGAGCGTCCTGCTTCCGAATCCGGTGGCAAATGAGGTGTCGTCGCATGTGCGCCCCCGGAGGGCGCGGCGTCTCGCCGCGCCCTCCGGGGGATGACGTCACCCGGCGTTGCCGTCCCAGTTCGCGGAGACGGGGAGATCGCCCTGGGCGCCCCAGGCGACCTTGGTGAGGCTGCCGTTGTCCATCCGCAGGTGGAACTCACCCGTCGAAGGACGGAAGATCCCGATGTTGTCGGGACCCGCACCGTCCCAGTTCGCGGTGACCGGCACGTCGCCGCTCTGCCCCCAGGCGATCTTCGTCAGGCTCCCGTTGTCCATCCGGAGGTGGAACTCACCTGTCGAGGGACGGAAGATGCCGACGTTGGCCGCCGCGCCGCCGTCCCAGTTCCCCGAGACCGGCTGGTCACCGCTCTGCCCCCAGGCGATCTTCACCAGCGAACCGTTGTCGTAGCGGAGGTGGAACTCACCCGTCGACGGACGGAAGATGCCGACGTTGTCCGGACCGGCGCCGTCCCAGTTCGCGGAAACCGGCAGGTCACCACTCTGACCCCACGCCACCTTCGCCAGCGAACCGTTGTCGTAACGGAGGTGGAACTCACCCGTCGACGGACGGAAGATCCCGACGTTGTCCGGACCGGCGCCGTCCCAGTTCGCGGAAACCGGCAGGTCACCACTCTGACCCCACGCCACCTTCGCCAGCGAACCGTTGTCGTAACGGAGGTGGAACTCACCCGTCGAGGGGCGGAAGATCCCGACGTTGTCCGGACCGGAAGCGACCGCATCGTCGACGATGCTGTTGTTTCGGACCGGCCTGTAGGTCCCCTTCCCGGAGAAGTACGGGTAGGGAATGGCCCTGTGATGCACGCCGGACTTGGTGAACTCGTAGGCGTCGTACGAGGTCTTCGAGGAATCGGTCCAGCCGGCGAAGACGGCGATGTGGCCATCTGCCCCGGCCGCGTCGTTGAGCAGGGCGTCACCGGGCTTGAGGTCGCTCTTGGATATCCAGGAAGCGACGCCGCTGGGAACGTAACTGGTGGTGTCCAGGCCGGGCTTGCCGAGGCCCCAGGCCATCGAGGCATAACCTGAGCAGTCCGTCCGGTATCCGTCGTGGGTGCCACCCCCGTTGTAGACGAGCCCTCGCCCGACCCAGGACGCGGCCCGCCGGATCACCTCACTGCGCTTGATCTGAGGGCCGGCGGCGAGCTGGTACGCGACGGACGGGCCTTGGCCGGCGCCGCCCGTGTCCGAGACGGCGGTCAGGCCCTTCGACGGTTCGGTCGCCTGGGCCGGTGCGGTGATCAGAAGGCCGGCTGCCAGACCTGCGACGGCCGCACTGGCCAGACCGCGGGTCAGGACATGCGTGTTCGACATGAAAGTCCCCCCATGAGACGAATGCATGACGTGCATGACGTGCGTCACGACCGGCCCGACAGGCCCGCCCGTCCGTCTGGTACGCCTGACGGCGGGAGCGTGCCCGAGGTGCTGGAGTGACGCCGGTTCAGATGGGGGAAGCATCCATACGGGGCTCGAAGGTTGTCAATCTTTAATGAAAATGCACCGCAGGCGTCAATGACGCGATTACGCCCAACCCTGACGCCCAATTGGCCTGACATAACGGGATACACCAAGGCAGATCTCAGTGATTCGCGTGCGGTCGCGCGCTCGACTCTTTGGCTTGATGCTTCACTTTGGATTCACTAAATGCGAAAACGGAGGCTCCCGCACCGGGATGCCCGGCCCTACCAGGCCAGCTGCGAGATCTCCTCCGCCACCACCGCGCACGCGTCCGCCGCCGGGTCGATGAGCGGGAAGTGACCCACCCCGTCCAGCAGGGTCAGCCCCACCATCTCCCCCGCCAGCGCGGCCGCCGCCACGTAGGCCTCGGACACCGCCTCCGGGACCACGATGTCGCTCCGCCCCTGGACCACCGCCGTCGCGATGCCCGTCGGGAGCAGCGCCGCCGGGTCGGCGTACGGACGGCGGGCGGCGAAGCCGGCCATCCCGCCCAGGAGTTGCGCCGAGGCGCCCCCGCACACCCCGAGCTCCTCCGCCACCGTGAAGTCCGCGATCGGGGCCAGCGCCACCACGCCGCGCAGCAGCGGCGGCGAAGGCAGCCTCCAGCCGGCCTGGGCGTCGTACGGGAGCACGTGGCGGGCCGCGGCCCACAGCGCGAGGTGGCCCCCGGCGGAGTGGCCGGTCAGCACCGTGCGGCGCGGGTCGGCCTCCGGCAGGCTGGCGGCGGCCAGACCGGGCAGGGCGTCGAGGGCGGCGGCCACGTCGTCGAAGGTCTCGGGCCAGCGACCTGCCACGGGGCCCTCGGCATCCTGATGCGGCACCGAACTCCCCCGCCGGTACTCGACGTTGGCGACGGCGAAACCCCGGCGGGCCAGGAAGTCCGCGAAGGGGGTGATGTGCTGCCGGTCGTACGGGGCGCGCCAGGCCCCGCCGTGCAGGACGACGACCAGCGGAGCGGAGCGCGCGGCACCCGGCTGCGCCCGCTCCCCGCGCGGGGCGTAGAAGTCGACGATCTGGTCGGGGTGTTCACCGTAGGCGGCCGTCGCGTCGGGGGCTACGGGCGGATGGGAGAAGGCCGAGGCGGCCTCGGCGGCGTCCCGTTCGACTGCGGGGTCCGTCATCGGCTCAACCTCCGGTAACGCATGGGACGAGGGGGACTGGTGTTCCGGTGTTCCGGCAGAGCGGGACCGTATCAGGCCGGAACGGTCCCCTCCGTGGCGGGCCGAGCAGATACCGGCGCGGGCGGGGCCGTAGCCCCGCCCGCGCGGTGATGTGACGTTTCGCTACCGGTTCACCCGAAAATGTGACCCAGTGCGCGCGCCGCACGCTCCGCGTCCGCGAAGCCGACGTACAGCGGGGTGAATCCGAACCGCAGGACATCGGGAGCGCGGAAGTCCCCGATCACCCCCCGCGAGATGAGCTCGCGCATGACCCCGTCCGCGTTCTCGGTGCGCAGCGACACCTGGCTGGCGCGCCGTTCGTGCTCCGTGGGGGTGACCAGCTCGACCTTGCCCGCCGGGACGTACGCCGCCACGCAGTCGAGGAAGAAGTCGGTCAGCGCGAGGGACTTCGCCCGGACGTCCTCGACCGCGACCCCGTCCCAGGCGTCCAGGGCGGCCTCCAGCGCGAGCATGGACAGGATGTCCGGCGTGCCGACGCGGGCCCGTGCCACGCCCTGCGCCGCCTCGTAGGAGGGGGTCATCGCGAACGGGTCCGCGTGACCGTTCCAGCCCGGCAGCGGGGAGTCGAAGGCGGACTGGTGGCGGGTGGCGACGTACAGGTACGCGGGGGCGCCGGGGCCGCCGTTGAGGTACTTGTACGTACAGCCGACCGCGAGGTCCACCGCGTGCGCGTCGAGCCCGACGGGCAGGGCCCCGGCCGTGTGGCACAGGTCCCAGACGACGAGCGCCCCCGCGTCGTGCGCGGCCGCGGTGAGGCCGGGCAGGTCGTGCAGGCGGCCGGTGCGGTAGTCGGCGTGGTTGAGGAGGACCACGGCGGTGTCCGGGCCCATCGCCCCCGCGGCGGCGGCCGGGTCGACCGGGACGACGCGCAGGCCCGTCATCCGGGCCGCCGATTCGGCGATGTAGCCGTCGGTGGGGAAGGTGGCGGCGTCCACGAGCAGCTCGGTCCGGCCGGGCGCGGCCAGCCGGGCGGCGCCGACCAGGGCCTTGAAGAGGTTGACGCTGGTGGAGTCGCCGACGACCACCTGGCCGGCGGCGGCGCCGACCAGCGGGGCTATCCGGTCGCCGATGCGCTCGGGGGCGTTCCACCAATTGGCTTCGCCCTCGGTCCAGGAGCGGATCAGGCGGGTGCCCCACTGCTCCGTGACGACCTCGGCGAGCCGGGCGGCCACCCCTGCGGGGAGCGCGCCGAGGCTGTTGCCGTCGAGGTAGACCACGCCCTCGGGGAGGGCGAAGCGGTCGCGGAGCTTGCCGAGGGGGTCGGCCGCGTCCAGGGCTTCGGCGCGGGCCGCCAGGTCGGCGTTCGCCGCCAGGTCGGCGTTCGGGTCCACGTGCGACTCAGACATGGCTGCGCGCCGTCCAGAGCTCCGGGAAGACGTTCTTCTGGGCGCGCTTCTCCAGCCAGGTCACACCGGCCGAGCCGCCCGTGCCCGTCTTCGCGCCCATCGCGCGCCGGGTGGCGACCAGGTGGTCGTTGCGCCAGCGCCAGACCAGCTCGGCGACGTCGGTGAGGACCTCGCCGAGGCGGTGCAGGTCCGGGTGGGCGTCCGGGGCCGCGTACAGCGCCGTCCAGACGGCTTCGACCTCGGGCGAGGGCTCGTAGCGCCGGGAGAGGTCGCGGTCCAGGACGGACTGCGGGACCGGGAGGCCGCGGCGGGCGAGGAGGCGCAGCACCTCGTCGTAGAGGCTGGGCTCCTGGAGGGCCTTCTCCAGCTCCGCGTGGACGCGCGGGGCGCCGCGGTGCGGGACCAGCATGGAGGCGGCCTTGTCGCCGAGCAGGAACTCCATCCGGCGGTACATCGCCGACTGGAAGCCGGAGCCTTCGCCGAGGGCGGCGCGGTACGCGTTGAACTGGCCCGGGGTCAGCTGGGCGAGGGGGCGCCAGGAGGCGTTGAGGGCCTCCAGCTCGCGGAGGGATCGTTTCAGCGCATCCATCGCGACGGGGAGCTGGTCCTCGCGGAGCGCCTTCGCGGCGGTCTCCCACTCGTGGACGATGACCGTGAACCACAGCTCCATGACCTGGGTGGTGACCAGGAACACCATCTCGCCCGGGTCGTCCGAGCGCAGGTGCTGGAGGTGGGTGAGGACGTCCGCCTGGACGTAGTCCTCGTAGGGGGTCGTGCCGGCGAAGTCGAGGTTCGGGGTGTCCGAACCGCCGTCTCCGGAGGCATCAAGGGCGTGCGACATCGCTGTCTCCTCGATACGTGCTTCCGGGTAGCGGTCCGCTCCTTCCGGTGAGGTGAGTGGAGCTCCGGTCCCCTGTCCGCATCATAAGACCGACGTGCCGCAGGGCTTCAATAGTCAGTGGCGCACGTCACCTTCCGCGACCGGGCGGGCCCCATGCGGGAACCCGCCCGGTACGGGCGCAGAAGGATCACGCCTCAGGCACGGCCTCAGACGGCGAGGACGTCCGCGGCCGTCTCGGAGGAGTCGCGCAGGAAGGTCGAGCAGCGCTCGTACTCCTCCTTCTCGTCGATCGCGCCGGCCGCGCGGGCCAGGGCGTTCAGGGCGCGCAGGAAGCCGCGGTTCGGCTCGTGCTCCCACGGCACCGGGCCGTGGCCCTTCCAGCCGGCGCGGCGCAGCGCGTCCAGGCCGCGGTGGTAGCCCGTACGGGCGTACGCGTACGACTCGACCGTGCGGCCGGCCGCGAAGGCCTCGTCGGCGAGGAGCGCCCAGGCGAGGGAGGAGGTCGGGTGCGCGGCGGCCACCTCGACGGCGGGGGTGCCCGCGGCGACGGCCGCGATGCCCGGCTCGTCGGGGAGGTGGGTGGGGGCGGGGCCCCCGAGGAGGTTCTGGTGAAGAGACATGCCCACAGTCTGGGGGATGCGGGCACGCGGGCACGCAGAAGGGCCCGGCCCCGCCGTCCGTGGACGGCGGAACCGGGCCCTTCCGGGAAGCCGCTGCTACTGGAGCTGCCGCGTGAGCCGCTGCTACTTGAGCTTGGTGCCCGTGGAGCGCAGGTTCGCGCAGGCCTCGGTGACGCGCGCGGCCATGCCGGCCTCGGCGGCCTTGCCCCACGTGCGGGGGTCGTACTTCGACTTGGTGCCGACCTCGCCGTCGACCTTCAGGACCGCGTCGTAGTTGCGGAACATGTGGTCCACGACCGGGCGGGTGAAGGCGTACTGGGTGTCGGTGTCGAGGTTCATCTTCACGACGCCGTTCTCCAGCGCGGTGGCGATCTCCTCGGCCGTGGAGCCCGAGCCGCCGTGGAAGACGAAGTCGAACGGGGAGGACTTGCCGTACTTCTCGCCGACGCCGGCCTGGAGGTCCTTGAGGAGCTCGGGGCGCAGGACGACGTTGCCCGGCTTGTAGACGCCGTGCACGTTGCCGAAGGAGGCGGCCAGCAGGTAGCGGCCCTTCTCGCCCAGGCCCAGGGCCTCGGCGGTGCGCAGCGCGTCGTCGACGGTGGTGTACAGCTCGTCGTTGATCTCGTGGCTGACGCCGTCTTCCTCGCCACCGGTCGGGGTGATCTCGACCTCGAGGATGATCTTCGCGGCGGCGGCCTTGGCGAGCAGCTCCTGGCCGATGGCCAGGTTGTCGGCCAGGGTCTCGGCGGAGCCGTCCCACATGTGCGACTGGAAGAGCGGGTTGAGGCCGCGGGCCACGCGCTCGGCCGAGATCTCGATCAGCGGGCGGACGTAGGTGTCCAGCTTGTCCTTGGGGCAGTGGTCCGTGTGCAGCGCGACGGTGATGTCGTACTTGGCGGCCACGATGTGCGCGAACTCGGCCAGGGCGGCGGCGCCGGTGACCATGTCCTTGTTGTACTGGCCACCCAGGAACTCCGCACCACCGGTGGAGATCTGGATGATGCCGTCGCTCTCGGCCTCCGCGAAGCCGCGCAGTGCAGCGTGCAGGGTCTGGGTCGAGGTCACGTTGATCGCCGGGTAGGCAAACTTGCCTGCCTTCGCCCGGTCGAGCATCTCGTTGTAGACCTCGGGGGTTGCGATGGGCATCTGTCCGCTCCTTGGATGTGCGGGGAGTGTGCTTATTGCGGGCCCTGACCTGGGGGCGACGTTGCCGTCGTGCCCATCTTTCCAGACTCGGGGGCACACTCCACCTCCGTGACGGCACCACGCGGCCCGATCCGGGTGGAGTGTTTCACGTGAAACACTCCACCCGAACAGAAAACCGCAGGTCAGGACCTGCTTACGGACTCCTGAGGACCTAAGTCACCAGTTGTGCGGAAGCACGACCCACTGTCCGAGGGTTAGGACAAACCGAGGTCGTCCAGCTGATAGCCGGTGAGGTAAGGCAGCCCCGCGGCCGCGATGGCGTCGGCCGCGCCGCGGTCGACGATCGTCGCGACGGCCACGACCTCGCCGCCCGCCTCGCGGACCGCCTCGACGGCGGTCAGCGGGGAACCGCCGGTGGTCGAGGTGTCCTCGACCACCAGGCAGCGCTTGCCCTTCACGTCGGTGCCCTCGATGCGGCGCTGCATGCCGTGCGCCTTCTGCGCCTTGCGGACGACGAAGGCGTCCAGGCGCGCGCCGCGCGCGGCGGAGGCGTGCAGCATCGAGGTGGCAACCGGGTCGGCGCCCAGCGTCAGGCCGCCGACGCAGTCGAACTCCAGGTCGGCGGTGAGGTCGAGCATGACCTGGCCGACCAGCGGGGCGGCCTCGCCGTCCAGGGTGATGCGGCGGAGGTCGATGTAGTAGTCGGCCTCGCGGCCGGAGGAGAGGATCACCTTGCCGTGCACGACGGCCTTGTCCTTGATCTGCTGCAGAAGCGCATCGCGTGTGGCTACCGCCATTACTTCGTTGACGTCACTCATGGCCCCGAGCTTAATTGGGCCCTACCCGAGCCGCCGCCACGTCCACGTCGTGGAGATCTCCAGCGGGTCCACGGGGGTGACCAACTGGGGGAGGCTGTTCAGTCCGTTCGGCGGGCCCGACTGCGGTTCCACGCAGACGGCCTCGGGCTCCTCGTCGTAGACGACCACCCATTCGGAGCGGCTGGTGACCTTCAGCTCCAGGGCGTCGGGCCACGTGAGGGTGACGTCGACCCCGTACGGCATGCCGAAGCAGTCGTCCCAGGGGCCGGGCTTGGGGTCGATGCGGTTGCCGGTGGGGAGGTGGTCGGCGCCGCGCTCCTCCTGCCAGGCGGCCTCGAAGTCGATGCGTACGTCGGCCCCGCCGCCGGCGAGGTTGCGCAGGAACCAGGGGTGCCAGCCGGCCTGCGCCGGGAAGGAGTCACCGTAGGTCTCGATGCCCATCGTCAGGGTCAGCGCGTTCTCGCCGAGCTCGAAGATCTGGGTGACCAGGCCCTCGTACGGCCACGGGTCGGCGAGCGGGTACGTGAAGGCGGCCTCGGTGGCGGTGGCCCGGGCGGGGCGCCAGGCGGCGTCGCGGCCGAAGCCGTGGATGGCGTGCGGCGGGTGGTTCAGCGGCAGCTGGTGCAGGGTCGCGCCGTCCTGGAACTGCCCGTCCCTGGTCCGGCCGCACCACGGGACCATGGGGAAGGACCCGTAGTGGTCCCCCTGCCGCAGCAGCTCCGTCCCGTCGATGCGCAGACTGCTGATCCGGCAGCCGTTCTGCTGGTCGATGGTCACCTCGGCGCCGCCGGCGCGCAGTTGCGTACTCATGCCATGACCTTAGTCAGCCCGGCGGGGTGTTCAGGCCCGCGCCGGGAAGCGGGCGCGTTCCCCGGGTCAGCGTCGGCGGCGCAGGGCGCGGCCCAGGAGGACCGCCGAGGCCACGGCCACGGCCGCGGCCGGGGCGATCCAGCGGAGGTTGGCGTTCGCGGAGGCGGAGGTCGGGGCCGGGACCGGGGCGTAGCGGCCGCGCGGGGGCGCGTGGTCGACCTCCTCCGCGCTGCGGCCGATCATCGTGCGGCGGGCGTGCGCGGCCTCGGCCGGCGGACGCGGGGGGCCGCCGAGGTCCCCGAGGTCGGCCATGCCTTCGAAGGTGCCCTCCAGGAACGGGTCCAGGGACGGGGGCGGGACGTCGGTGTCGAACACGGACGCGGTGACCTCGGTGAACCCGGGGCCGGGGTCCTCGTGGTCCGAGTCAGCACCAGAGTCAGAGCCAGAGCCAGAGCCAGCATCAGAGTCAGAGTCGACGTCGGCGTGCACGTCGGAGTCGGCGGCGGTGTCCACCGCTGCTTCGCCCGCCCCGGCGGTGCCGTCGACCGCGAGGGCCGCGAGGTGCCCGGCGGCGCGGTCCAGGAGGCGGTGCGCGGCCGTGGCGGCCGCGTCGGGGGCGAAGGCTGCGGCGCGGCCGTCGGCGGCGGACTCTGCGGTGAACTCCAGCCGGGTGCCGCCGTCCGCCTCGGTCAGGCGCAGCACGAGGGAGAGCTTCACGGTCCCGCTCCCCCGCACCTCGGTGCCCTCGCCCGCGAGGGTGAAGTGGTCCGGGTCCTGCTCGGTGACGGCGAGGGTGCCGCGGTAGGTGACGGTGTGCCCGCCGACCCGCACCCTCAGCCGGCCGGACAGCGGCCCGGCCTCGGTATCGGCGTCCTGCTGGAGCCCCGGCACGCATCGCGCCAGCCGGGCGGGGTCGCGCAGCACGGCGCGGACGTCGGCGGAGGGGACCGGTACGAACACCTGATGCTCCATGCGGACGAGCCTACCGACGCGACCGCCCGGCCACGAGTACCCCGGCCATGCGTACCCGGGCTACGAGCACTCCGGCTACGAGTACCTCGGGTGCGGCAGCGTCGACGGCGGGAGGCCCGCCACCCGGGTGCTCTCCGTGTCCCGGGCCGCGTCGGCCAGGGACTGCGTGGACAGGGACCGCAGGACGGGCGTCTCCCGGTCCACCCGCAGCCGGGGCACGCCCTCGCGGGCCGCCAGGACGAAGCCCCAGTCCTGCGGGAGCTTCGCGGCGGCGGCGGACGCGGAGCCCGCGCCGAGCACCCGGTCGGGGCCGGCGGCGAAGCCCGAGAGGCGGCCGCCCGCGCTGTAGGGGGCGGTGCGCAGGCCGGCCGCGCGCAGGGTGGCCTCGACGGTCCAGTAGGTACGGGGCCTGGTGCCGGGCGGCCCCGCGTGGACGGCGAGCCGCCCGCCGGGGCGCAGGGCCCGCGCGGCGAGCCCGTAGAACTCCTGCGAGTACAGCTTCGTGCTGGGGGTGATCCCGGGGTCGGGCAGGTCGGAGACGATGACGTCGAAGCGGGCCCGGGAGGCGGGTGCGCGCAGCCAGCGGAAGGCGTCCTCGGTGACGACGCCGAGGCGCGGGTCCTCGTACGCCCGCCCGTTCAGCGCGGAGAGCATCGGGTCGGTCCGGGCGAGCCGCACGACTCCGGGGTCGAGTTCGACGACGGTGACGGAGGCGACGTCGCGGTAGCGCAGCACCTCGCGGGCGGCGAGGCCGTCTCCGCCGCCGAGGACCAGGACGCGGGTGTGCGGGCCGGTCATCGCGGGGTGCACGAGGGCCTCGTGGTAGCGGTACTCGTCGTAGCCGCTGACCCGCAGGCGGCCGTCGAGGAAGAGGTCGAGGGAGCGCGGTGAGCCGTTCGGGGGACCGGTGAGGACGAGTTCCTGGACTCCGGTCTGGACGGCGACGCGGACCTCGCCGCCGTAGACGGCGCGGCGGGCGACGCGTTCGAAGTCGTCGGCGAGGACCGTGGCGCAGCCCAGGACGGTGAGGACGGTGACGTTGACGGCGACGAGCAGCCAGCGGGCGCGTCGGCTCAGGTCCCGGCGGAACAGCCACAGGACGAGGCCGCCGCCGGCGATGACGTTGACGGTGCCGGTGAACATGGCGCCGGTGAGCTGTCCGAGGACGGGCAGCAGCAGGAAGGGGAAGGCGAGGCCGCCGACGAGGGCGCCGACGTAGTCGGCGGCGAACAGGTCGGCGACGGCGCCGCCCGCGTCCTGTCTGCGGATGCGCTGGATGAGGACCATCAGGAGCGGGATCTCGGCGCCGATCAGGACGCCGATGGCGAAGGAGAAGGCGACGAGGGCGGGCCGGGACTCCCCCAGCCAGGCGAAGCTGGCGTAGAGCGCTATGGCGGAGAGCCCGCCGAGCAGGGCGAGGCCCGCTTCGACGAGGGCGAAGCCGAAGGCGGGGCGGGCGCGCAGGGCCTTGGCGAGCAGGGATCCGACGCCCATGGCGAAGACCATGACGGACAGCACGACCGACGCCTGGGTGACGGAGTCGCCGATGAGGTACGAGCCGAGGGCGAGCAGCTCCAGCTCGTATACGAGCCCGCAGGCGGCGCAGACGAACACGGTGGCCAGGACGAGGAGTCGGCCGGTCCTGGGCCGTACGGGCAGGGCGGCCGGGACGCGGGCCACACCGCGCGGCTCCGGAGCCGAAAGCACCCCGCGCGGGGCGGAACGGTCGATCATGAAGCGAACCGTACGTCACCGCCTGCTCGCATCCGGTCACCCACATGGGTGTAAGTGGCGCACTGGTTCGGGCAGTTGGCGTAACCGCTCGGCAACTCCGCGACCCCCGCGACCCCAGGGCCCCCGGATCGGCGCCGGCGCCCGGCCGGGACGCCCCCTGGGGCCCGGCCGACTCGGCCTGGCGCTGCGGCCGGAAGGGTTCACCGGGTCGCGACGCCCGGCACGGCGCTAGATCAGCACCGGCGCCTGGGCGCCCAGCTGCACGGCGCCCGCCGCGTCCACGCCCGCACCGGCACCCGTCCCCGCGGCCCGTACGCCGACCCGGGTGCGGGTGGCCACCAACTGCCCTTCCTGCGGGTACGCGTGCCAGGTCCGCCAGCGCACCTGGCCCTCGTAGCGCTGCGCGAGCATGGCGGTGAAGGCGTGCGGGCTGCCGGGGAAGGTGCCGGCGAGCCCGTTCGGGTGGTCCGCGACCAGCGCGAGCAGTTCCTGCGCGCGCCCGGCGAAGGAGCCGCGCGAGAGGTTCTCGACCCGCGCGGCGAACTCGTACTCCCAGTCGCCGACGCGCTTGGCCACGCCGAGCGGAAGCGGGGTGCTGCTGCCGGGCATACAGGCGACGGTCTCGGAGCAGAGCACGTCGCCCTCTTCCAGGAGTACCTGGTGGGAGGCCCCGAGCAGGCGCAACTCCACTTTCGCTCCACCCAGTTCGAGGTTCAGTACGGCCAGGGCGGGCAGCCGCTCCCGACCCAGGGCCCAGGCGAGATCGGCGGCACGCGTGTCGGTATAGGTGGTCTGGAGGGTCGTGAGCATGAGTCGGCTCCGCAAACGCGCGAGGGAGATGGGCCGGGGCCCGCCAGCGGTAGTCAACGGGTGGGGGGACACCGGCACGGGTCCACAGGAAGTCCAGGGAGGTCCGAGGACTGGTCTACTCAACCGAGGGAATCATGAAAGGCACGGCACTCACAGCGTTTTTACCCAAGTTGCAGGGGTTTACATCCCCTCGGGGGCTACCCAGTTCACGTGTTCAACGACATGCCGCCCGTACGCCGTAATGCGCGGCCGTGACGTCCGAACAAGAAGACGCCCGACGGAAGTTGTGCCCGGCGGGCGCCTCACCTATGCGGGACGCGGTACGAAGGTGGTCCGGAGGCTGAAGCCATGGAGCCATGCCTCCATGCTGCCCCGTCTCAGCTGGAACCGCATCCTCCGCCGCCGCCGCAGGACGAGGAGGAGCCACAGCTGGACGAGGAGGAGCCGCACGAGGAGGAACCCCCCGAGTCGCCCCCGGCCCACCAGCCCCCGCCGCCGTCACTGCCGCTGCTGCGGCCACGGCTGCCGCCGACGCTCCGGCCGCCGGCCCCGCTGACCTTGGCCACCAGCCCGACGATCACCACGGCCGCCACCACGAAGATCACTATTCCGAGGATCATCCCCCGACCCCTCTCTGCTCCCCCGGTTGCCCGGGGTGCGGGATCCCCTTCGTCCCGCGTGCTGGGGGGATGCCCGTGCCGTACACGGCCCAAAGCACACTTGAGCAAGTCCAGAGCTTCCCCGCAGGATGGCGCCCATGAGCGCTCCCGCACGCACCAACCGCCCCTTCCTCAACCGCAAGCTGGCGGCCTTCGGCACCACGATCTTCGCGGAGATGTCCGCACTGGCCACCGCCACCGGGGCGATCAACCTCGGCCAGGGCTTCCCCGACACCGACGGCCCCGCCGAGATCGCCGAGGCCGCGGTGCGCGCGATCCGCGACGGCCGGGGCAACCAGTACCCGCCGGGCCCCGGCGTGCCGGAGCTGCGTACGGCGATCGCCGCCCACCAGCAGCGCTTCTACGGCCTCGCCCACGACCCCGACACCGAGGTGCTCGTCACCGCCGGAGCCACCGAGGCCATCGCCGCCTCGCTGCTGGCCCTGCTGGAGCCGGGCGACGAGGTCATCGCCCTGGAACCCTTCTACGACTCCTACGCCGCCTGCATCGCGATGGCAGGGGCCGTCCGGGTGCCGCTGACCCTGCGCGCCCCCGACTTCCGCCTCGACGTGGACGCGCTGCGCGCGGCCGTCACCCCGCGCACCCGCCTCCTGCTCCTGAACACCCCGCACAATCCGACGGGCACCGTCCTGACCCCCGCCGAGCTGGCCGCGGTGGCGGAGCTGGCCGTCTCCCGCGACCTGCTGGTCATCACGGACGAGGTGTACGAGCACCTGGTCTTCGAGGGCGTCCACACCCCGCTGGCGAGCCTGCCGGGCATGCGCGAGCGCACCGTCACCATCTCCTCCGCCGGCAAGAGCTTCTCCTTCACCGGCTGGAAGGTCGGCTGGGTGACGGGGACGCCCGAGCTGGTCACGGCGGTCCGCTCGGCGAAGCAGTTCCTGACCTACGTGTCCTCGGGCCCGTTCCAGTACGCGATCGCCGAGGCCCTCGCCCTGCCCGACTCGTACTACGACTCCTTCCGCGCGGACCTGGCCGCCAAGCGCGACCTCCTCTCCGACGGCCTCGCGGCGGCCGGCTTCGAGGTCTTCCGCCCGCAGGGCACCTACTTCGTCACCACCGACATCACCCCGCTCGGCGAACACGACGGCCTCGCCTTCTGCCGGGCCCTGCCGGAACGCTGCGGCGTGGTGGCCATCCCGAACCAGGTCTTCTACGACGACAAGGCCGCCGGCGCCAGCCACGTCCGCTGGGCCTTCTGCAAGCGCACCGACGTCCTGGAGGAGGCCGTGGAGCGGCTGCGGCGGCTCTGAGGGCGGGGCCCGGGGGCTCGGGGGGCTCGGCAGCCCTGTAGTCGTAGGGTTTGCCCATCGTGGCGACTCCGATCGGGAGCACCCCAGAAAGTCGGGACGCATGGCGACGGAAACGCTGTCGAACGGCGCACGGCCCGGGCGGCGCACCGGGCTGTCCGGCCGGGCCGGGCGGGTGCCGGGCGCCGTGCTCGCGCTCGGGGTGTACGCGGCCGTGCGCGCGGGCGGGGTGCTCGCGGTCGCCGTGGTGGCCTGGTGGACCGGGCGCAGCCCCGTACGGGTGCTCGGGGAGTCCTGGGACTCCGTCTGGTACCTGCGGATCGCCGAGCACGGCTACGGGCGGACCCAGATCTATCCCGGCATCGGGTCCGTGCAGAGCGACTCCGCGTTCTTCCCGCTCTACCCCGTCCTGATCCGCTGCGCCTCGCTCGTGCTGCCCGGCTCGCTGACCGTCGCCGCGCTGGCCGTCGCCTGGATCGCCGCGGGCGCGGCCGCCGTGGGGGTGTACCGGGTCGGGGGGCACCTGCTGGGGGCCCGCGCCGGGCTGCTGCTCGTCGCGCTGTGGGCCTCGGTGCCGCACGCCCTCATGCTGACCCTCGCCTACACCGAGGCCCTGCTGGCGGCCTTCGCCGCCTGGGCCCTGTACGCCCTGCTGCGCGGCCGCTGGGGCTGGGCGGCGGGGCTGGCCGTGCTCGCGGGGCTGACCCGGCCCACCGGGATCGCGGTCGCCGCCGCCGTGACGGCGGCCGCCGCGTACGAGATCTGCCGGCGGCGGGGCCGCGCACCCGCGGCGGTGTGGGCCGCCGGGCTGGCCGCTCCCGCGGGCTGGGCCTCGTACGTCCTGCTCGTCGGCGTGCGCCGGGGGGATCCGCTCGGCGGCTACTTCGCCGTCCAGAGCGGCTGGGGCTCGCGCTTCGACTTCGGCGCGGGGGCGCTGCGCTCCGCGCGGCACGCGCTGTCCGGTATCGGGCAGGTGGAGCTGGCCACGACGGTGACGGTGGTCCTGCTGACGGCCGCGCTGGTGCTCGCCGGGCTGCTGGCGGCCGACCGCCGGATCCCGCTGCCGCTGCTCGTCTACACGGGCGTGCTGCTGGCGATGACCTACGGCGGCGCGGGCTTCTTCGAATCGAAGCCGCGCTTCCTGCTGCCCGCGTTCACCCTCCTGCTGCCGGCGGCGGCCCTCATGGCGAAAGCCCGGCCGCGCACCGCGGTCGTGGTGACCGTGGTGCTGGCCGGGCTCTCGTACGGATACGGGCCGTACCTGCTGCTCGCGTCCGGGGTGGCGCCGTGAGGGTGGCGCCGTGAGGGGTCGGGCGCGGACCGCGAGGACCTAGTTGGTCTCGCCGGCGCCGTCTTCGCCTTCGCCCTCGGACTTCTCGTCCGCGGAGTCGACTTCCTTCTCCAGGCCGAACTGCTCGACGAGCCACTTGTCGAACTCGATCGACGCGCGGACCCAGCTGACCGTGGAGGACACGAAGTGCTCCAGGTTCACGCCGGTGCCGATCAGCATCTGCGCCTCGCCGATCAGGCGGACGGAGCCGTCGTCGTGCGTGTGGCTGTAGACCTTGGGCCACAGCGTGCGGCGGTTCCAGTCGTCGATGGACTCGAGGAGCTGAGCCTTCTCTTCGATCTTGTGCGGGCGGTCGTAGAAGGTCCGCACGGAGAAGACCTGCTGCTCGTCCTCGCCGCGGAACATGAAGTACGTGCGGAAGTCCTCCCACGGCGCCGCGAGGTCACCCTCGTCGTCGACGACGTACTTGAGCTCCATCTGCTCCAGGAGCTGCTTGACCAGGTCCTGGTCGGGGACGACGGGGCCCGCCGGTCCTGTGGCCTGCGGATCGGGCTGCTGCCCTCCGAAGTTCGGAATCGAGGCCGGGTCGATGCTCACCGTGTGACTTCCCTTCGTGCGGATGCCGCCATCCTCCCCCATCGCGCCCACCCCGTGTCCACCCCGGAAGGCGCCGATCCGCGCAGGGCGGACAGGAGTAGGGCCCGGGTAAGCCGGACCCCGGGGATCCCGGGGCCCGGCTGAGGCGGTATTGCGGCGGATTGCAGCGCCTTGTTACTGCCGGGTCGCTACAGCGCCCCGCCCGCCGGAAGCTAGAGCGCCTTGCCCACCAGAAGGCCGTCGCCCGCCACGGCGACGCGGACGGTGTCGCCGTCGCGGATCTCGCCCGCGAGGATCTCCTTGGCCAGGCGGTCGCCGATGGCCGTCTGGATCAGGCGGCGCAGGGGGCGGGCGCCGTACGCCGGGTCGTTGCCCTTGTCCGCCAGCCAGGCCAGGGCCTCGGGGGTGACGTCCAGGGTGAGGCGGCGTTCGGCCAGGCGCTTGGCCAGGCGGCCGATCTGGAGCTCGGCGATGTGGGCCAGCTCGGCCCCGCTCAGGGCGGAGAAGACCACCAGGTCGTCGAGGCGGTTGAGGAACTCCGGCTTGAAGGTGGCCCGCACCACGTCCAGGACCCGGGCCTTCTTCTCGTCCACAGCTGTGGACGGATCCATCAGGAACTGGCTGCCCAGGTTCGAGGTCAGGATCAGGATGGTGTTGCGGAAGTCCACCGTGCGGCCCTGGCCGTCCGTGAGGCGGCCGTCGTCGAGGACCTGGAGCAGGACGTCGAAGACCTCGGGGTGGGCCTTCTCGACCTCGTCCAGGAGGACCACGGAGTACGGGCGGCGGCGGACGGCCTCCGTCAGCTGGCCGCCCTCCTCGTAGCCCACGTACCCGGGCGGGGCGCCGACGAGGCGGGCCACGCTGTGCTTCTCGCCGTACTCCGACATGTCGATGCGGATCATGGCCCGCTCGTCGTCGAAGAGGAAGTCCGCGAGGGCCTTGGCCAGCTCCGTCTTGCCCACGCCCGTCGGGCCGAGGAAGAGGAACGAGCCGGTCGGCCGGTCCGGGTCCGCGATGCCCGCGCGGGTGCGGCGTACGGCGTCGGACACGGCGCGCACGGCCTCGCCCTGGCCGATCAGGCGCCGGCCCAGCTCGTCCTCCATACGGAGCAGCTTCTGGGTCTCGCCCTCCAGCAGCCGGCCCGCCGGGATCCCGGTCCAGGCGCCGACCACGTCCGCGATGTCGTCCGGGCCGACCTCGTCCTTGACCATCGCGTCTTTGGATCGTCCGGTCTTGGAGACCTCGGCTTCGGCCTCGGTGGCCTCCGCGAGCTCGTGCTCCAGGGCCGGGATCTCCCCGTAGAGGAGCTTGGAGGCGGTGTCGAAGTCCCCGTCGCGCTGGGCGCGCTCGGCCTGGCCGCGCAGGTCGTCCAGGCGCTCCTTGAGCTCGCCGACCCGGTTGAGGGACTGCTTCTCCTTCTCCCAGCGGGCGGTGAGGCCCCGCAGGTCCTCCTCCTTGTCCGCGAGGTCCTTGCGGATCTTGTCGAGGCGCTCGCGGGAGGCGGCGTCGGACTCGTTGTTCAGGGCCAGCTCCTCCATCCGCAGCCGGTCGACCGAGCGCTGGAGCTCGTCGATCTCCAGTGGGGAGGAGTCGATCTCCATGCGGAGCCGGGACATGGACTCGTCGACGAGGTCGATGGCCTTGTCGGGCAGGAAGCGGGAGGTGATGTAGCGGTCCGAGAGGGTGGCCGCGGCCACGAGCGCGCTGTCGTTGATGACGACCTTGTGGTGGGCCTCGTAGCGGCCCTTGAGCCCGCGCAGGATCGCGATGGTGTCCTCGACGCTCGGCTCCGCCACCAGCACCTGCTGGAAGCGCCGCTCGAGCGCCGGGTCCTTCTCGATCCGCTCGCGGTACTCGTCGAGGGTGGTCGCGCCGACCATGCGCAGCTCGCCGCGGGCCAGCATGGGCTTGAGCATGTTGCCCGCGTCCATGGAGGAGTCCCCGCCGGCGCCCGCGCCGACGACCGTGTGCAGCTCGTCGATGAAGGTGATGATCTGGCCGTCGCTGGACTTGATCTCCGCGAGGACCGTCTTGAGCCGCTCCTCGAACTCGCCGCGGTACTTGGCACCGGCCACCATCGCGCCGAGGTCCAGGGAGACCAGCCGCTTGTTCTTCAGGGACTCGGGGACGTCGCCCTTGACGATGCGCTGGGCCAGGCCCTCGACGACGGCGGTCTTGCCGACGCCGGGCTCGCCGATGAGCACCGGGTTGTTCTTCGTACGCCGCGAGAGCACCTGCACGACGCGGCGGATCTCGTGGTCGCGGCCGATGACCGGGTCGAGCTTGCCCTCGCGGGCGGCCGCCGTGAAATCGGTGCCGAACTTCTCCAGGGCCTTGTACTGGCCCTCGGGGTCGGGGGTGGTCACCCGCCGCCCTCCTCTTGAGTTCTCGAAGGCGGACAGCAGCTTCTTCGCGGTCGCGCCCTGTGCGGAAAGGAGCTCACCGGCCGCGCCGCCCTTGGCGGCGACGGCGATGAGCAGGTGTTCGGTGGAGAGGTACTCGTCGCCGAGCTTCCCGGCCTGCGCGTCGGCCTCCGCCAGTACGGCGAGCAGCTCGCGGGTGGGCTGCGGGGGCGCGACCGTGGAGCCCGTGACGCTGGGCAGGGCGGCGAGCAGGCGGTCCGCTCCGGCGCGTACGGCGGCCTGGTCGGCGTCGGTCGCGGCGAGCAGGTCGGTGATGTTCTCGTTGTCCTCGCCGGCGAGCAGCGCCAGCAGCAGGTGCGCGGGCGTCAGGTCCGCGTGCCCGTCCTTGACGGCCCTGGTGGTGGCCGCGTTCAGCGCGTCCCGGCTCCTGTTGGTCAGCTCGGCATCCACGTGCGCCTTCTCCCTTCCCTCTCCTGTGTGTGCTTTACATGAGTAACCTGCACAAAGTTGAGTCTATTCCACTCAAGGTGGAGGGACGTACCCTTCGCGCATGTCGACTCCCAGCCCGGCCGGCACGGCCCGCACCGCTCATGACGTACTCAACCCGACGCCGGAGTACCTCGCCTTCTGGCGGGAGCGGCACATATGCACGCTGACCACGCAGCGTCCGGACGGCAGCCCGCACGTGGTCCCGGTGGGCGTGACCTACGACCCGGAAGCCGGACTGGCACGGGTGATCACCAACAAGGGCAGCAAGAAGGTCCGCAACGTGCTGGCGTCGCAGGAGGGCCCGCAGGGCGGGGCCCGGGTGGCGGTGTGCCAGCTGGAGGGGCGGCGCTGGGCGACCCTGGAGGGCCGCGCGGTGGTCCGTACGGACGAGGCCGCGGTCGCGGAGGCGGTACTGCGCTACGCGGAGCGGTACGGGCGGATGCCCTCGCCGAACCCGGACCGGGTGGTCATCGAGATCACGCTGGACCGCGCCATGGGGCGCGCGTAGCCGGTGGCCGCGGCGGCGTCCGGATCCGCAGCCGGTGCGGCGTCCGGATCCGCGGCCGCGGCGGTGTCCGGATCCACGATGTCCGGTTCAACCCCTGGACACGAACATCACAGCGACGCCATCGTGGTCAGGTCCACGATGGCGTCGCTGTGTGGGGGTAGTGCCTGAGCGATCTGCGACGACAGGGGAATCGCTTCAGGCACTGCGGGGGGTGGCGGCGGATTCGGGCTCGAAAAGTTGATGATCACGCTGGTCCAGATTGACGAAGACCATGCCGTACCGGATCTCGCAGCGGACGGGCTGCGGAGCGCCCCGGGGACGGCGCAGACAGCGGTAGGCGCGGACGTCCTCGTCCTCTTCCCGCACCACGATGATCGGCTGGCCGAAGAGGGTGACCTTCAGCGAGTCGCCGGCGTAAGGAATGGCGCTGGTGAGATCGATGAATTGCCAGCCGGAGCGGTAGGCCGATGCCATTTCACGGCGGAAGCCATGATCGTCGGGGGTCATCAGGAGACCCTCGCCGGCGTGGAGTCCCAGCCGATGTCCGTGGGCGCCGAGTCCCACCCGATGTCGCCCATGGGCATGGAGTCCCACCCGATATCCGTATTGCCCGCCTGCACCGATGCCGGGTTCGACCCCGACGCGGCTCGCACGCTATCCGCATCCCCAGTGGCGGCACTGATTGCCCCAAAGACCGCAACGGCGGAGAAAACAACGGCAAGCGCCGAGCGAAGCATTCTCTTGTACATGGTCGGCTTCGTCCTCACTTGATGGAATCCTCTCCCCCGCGTGTCAGACGATGGCTTATTCAGGCACGCCGGTGCCACAGGGACGATGCATCATGTTCTTACATGTTCAGGACCCTGGGGGGTGGAGATTTGCCCAATACAGCCACAAACCCGACACATCCCCACCCGGTCACCAGCATGTGCACCGAGGGAACACGGCTCTACGCGGCGGCCCTGAGCGCCGGCCGCGTGGCCCGCAGCGAGGTCGTCAACGTCCCCTGCCTGCTCGAATTCGGTCTCTTGCGCTCCGATCCCGATGACGCGAACCAACTCCGAGCGGTTCCCCCCTCCGTCGCACTGGCACAGCGGCTCCATCCCCTCGAAAAGGAGATCCAGGACCGGCGCCGCAGCGCCGTGGACCTCACCGATGCTTTCGAGCCGTTCCTCGCCATCAGCGCCCGGAGCCCCGCGAACACCCACGCCATCACCGCGCACGAAGGCCTGGAGCAGATCAACGCGGCGCTCGATCTGGCCACGGCCGAGTGCCACACCGAGGTCCTGACGATCCAGCCGGGCGGGGGCCGCTCCCCCTTCGTCCTGTCCCAGTCGCTGGAGCGCGGCACCAACGTGATCGACCGCGGGGTGAGCATCCGCACGTTGTACCAGCACACCGCGCGGCACAGCCAGAGCATGCTCGCCTACGCGGACCGCGTCTCCACCGGCAAGGTCGAGATCCGCACCCTCGAAGAACTGATCGAGCGCCTCATCATCTTCGACCGTAGCGTGGCCTTCATCCCGGCCCGCGACGACCGGCGTGTCGCGCTGGAGCTGCGCCACCCCGGAGTCGTGGCGTACCTCATCAAGGTTTTCGAGCAACTGTGGCGCCGGGCCGTGCCGTTGGGCGACGAGGTGACCTACGAGCACACGCCGGCGGGGATCTCCGGCGTGCAGCGATCCATCGCCCAGCTCCTCATCGAGGGGCACGTGGACGAGGCCATCGCGCGCCGGCTGGGGATGAACGTACGGACCTGCCGCGCGCACATCGCCAAGCTCGCCTCCGCCCTGGGCAGCGGCAGCCGGGCCCAGCTCGGCTTCCTCATCGCCCAGTCGGGCATCCTCGACGACAAGTAGCCGCCGCGGGCCCGGACCGCCGCCGTGGGGCCGGCAGGAGGCCCTGAGCGGCCTGGAAGCCTGGACGGGTGTACGGGTGGGCCCGGAAACGAGAAGAAGGCCCCGATCCGGTGGATCGGGGCCTTCTCTTCGTTCGCGGCGTCGCCGGTCCGGCAGTCCGCCGGTCCGGCAGTCCGTCGGTCAGTCCATCGGGCGCTTGGGCGCCGGACGCCAGACGACCAGGGCGCTGCCCGGCTGCGGAGCCTGGTACGGGACCAGGTCGCGCCGGTACGAGGCGTGCACTTGGGCCTCGCGCTGCTGGAGGACGGCGGCGGCTCCGTCGACGGCGCTGGAGAGCTCGGCCACGCGCTGCTGGAGCGCGGCGACCTGGTTCTCCAGCTCGATGATCCGCTTGATGCCGGCCAGGTTGATGCCCTCTTCCTGGGACAGCGCCTGCACCGTGCGGAGCAGTTCGATGTCACGGGCCGAGTAGCGCCGGCCGCGCCCGGCCGTACGGCCCGGGGAGACCAGGCCGAGGCGGTCGTACTGGCGAAGGGTCTGCGGATGCAGGCCCGAGAGCTGGGCGGCCACCGAGATCACGTAGACCGGGGTCTCATCGGTGAGCTGGTAGTGGCTCCTACGGCGGCCGTCCATGTCATGCTCCCTTCGCGGACTCGAACAGAGCGGAGCGCGGGTCCTCGGACTCCGTCGCCTCGCGGTACAGCTCCATGGCCTCGCGGGCCTTGTCGTTCAGCTCGGTCGGGACCGCGACCTCCACCGTCACGAGCAGGTCGCCGCGGGTGCCGTCCTTGCGGACCGCCCCCTTGCCGCGGGCCCGCATCGTGCGGCCGCCGGGGGTGCCCGGGGGCAGCTTCAGCGTCACCGAGGGGCCGTTCAAGGTCGGGACCTTGATGTCGGCTCCCAGCGCCGCTTCCGCGAAGGTCACCGGAACGGTCACCGTGAGGTTGTCGTCCTTGCGGCCGAAGACCGGGTGCGCGTCCACGTGCACGACCACGTACAGATCGCCGGCCGGGCCGCCGCGCTCGCCCGGAGCACCCTTGCCGCGCAGCCGGATCCGCTGGGAGTCGGAGACCCCCGCCGGGATCCGGACCTGCATGGTCCGGGAGCTGCGGGCCCGCCCGCTGCCCTTGCAGATGTCGCACGGGGTCTCGGCGATGAGGCCGCGGCCCTTGCAGTCCGCGCAGGGGTCGGTCAGCGAGAAGCCGCCGCCGCTGCCGCGCGAGACCTGGCCGGTGCCGACGCAGGTCGGGCACACGCGGGGCGTGCCGTTCTTGTCGCCGGTGCCCGAACAGGCCTTGCAGGGCGCCTGCGAGGACATCCGGAGCGGGACCGTGGCCCCGTCCACCGCCTCCGTGAAGGAGAGGGTGACCTCCGATTCGATGTCCTGGCCGCGGCGCGGCTGGGTACGGGTGCCCGCACCCGCGCCGGCGCCGCCGCGGTTGAACAGGCCGCCGAAGACGTCGCCCAGTCCGCCGCCGCCACCGCCGAAGCCGCCGCCCGCGCCGCCCTGCTGCTGGCCTCCGAAGAGGTCGCCGAGGTCGAAGTTGAACGAGCCGCCGCCCCCGCCGGGACCGGGGCGGAAGCCGCCGTTCCCGAACAGGGCGCGGGCCTCGTCGTACTCCTTGCGCTTCTTGGCGTCGCCGAGGATGTCGTTCGCCTCGGAGATCTCCTTGAAGCGCTCCTCGGCCGAGGCGTCGCCCTTGTTGGCGTCCGGGTGGAACTCGCGGGCGAGCTTCCGGTACGCCTTCTTGATCTCGGCCTCGGTGGCGTCCTTCGGGACACCGAGGACCTTGTAGTAGTCCTTCTCGACGAAGTCCTTCGTGCTCATCCCCGGTGTCCCTCCTCTCGCGCTACTTCTTGTCCTGCGTGTCCTGCGTGTCGTGCAAAGGCCGCCGCAACGTCAGCCCTTGTCGGGGGCATCCGCGTCCTTGTCCGACGCGGACTCGCCTTCCGCCGCCTCGGACTTCGGCGCCGCGCCCGGCTGGGGCTCGGCCACCGCGACCCGCGCGGGACGGATCGTACGCTCGCCGATCCGGTACCCCGGCTGCAGGATCGCCACGCAGGTGTCTTCGGTGACGTCCGGCGCGTACGAGTGCATCAGGGCCTCGTGGATCGTCGGGTCGAAGGGCTCGCCCTCCTTGCCGAACTGCTGCAGACCCATCTTGGCCGCGGCGGTCTCCAGCGATTCGGCCACCGACTTGAAGCCGCCGACCAGCTCGCCATGTTCCCGCGCCCGGCCGATGTCGTCCAGGGTCGGGAGCAGCTCCGTCAGGAGGGACGCGACCGCGATCTCCTTGACGGCGATCCGGTCCCGCTCCACCCGGCGGCGGTAGTTCTGGTACTCCGCCTGGAGCCGCTGGAGGTCCGCGGTGCGCTCGCCGAGCGCGGTACGGGCCTGGTCCAGCTGGGCCAGCAGAGCGACATCCGGTGCTGCTGCGGAGTCCCCGGCCGGGGCCGCGGCCTCCTCCTTGGAGGAAGCTGCGGCCTTCGACTCGGCGGCGTCGTCGTCAGGCGCGGCGTCGGCGGGGACTTCGGGCTTCTCGTCGAAGCCCGGGGTCTCCTCCGACATCAGGCCGCGCCGCCCTTCGGCTTCTCGTCGTCGACGATCTCGGCGTCGACGACGTCGTCGTTGGCGTCGGCCTGGCCGGCGTCACCGGTCGGCGCGCCACCGGCGGCCTGGGCACCGGCGTCGGCGTAGATCGCCTGGCCGAGCTTCTGGCTGACGGCGCCGAGCTTCTCGGTCGCGGTGCGGATCTCGGCGGCGTCCTCGCCCTTGAGCTTTTCCTTCAGCTCGTCGATGGACGCCTGGACCTCGTCCTTGATCTCGGCCGGGACCTTGTCCTCGTTGTCCTTGACGAACTTCTCCGTCTGGTAGACGAGCTGCTCGCCCTGGTTGCGGGACTCGGCCGCCTCCTTGCGGCGGGAGTCCTCGTCCGCGTACTGCTCCGCCTCCTGGCGCATGCGGTCGACCTCGTCCTTGGCGAGGGAAGAGCCGCCGGTGACGGTCATCTTCTGCTCCTTGCCAGTGCCCAGGTCCTTGGCAGTGACGTGCATGATGCCGTTCGCGTCGATGTCGAAGGAGACCTCGATCTGCGGGACGCCACGCGGGGCCGGCGGCAGGCCGGTCAGCTCGAACATGCCGAGCTTCTTGTTGTACGCCGCGATCTCGCGCTCGCCCTGGTAGACCTGGATCTGTACGGACGGCTGGTTGTCCTCGGCCGTCGTGAAGATCTCGGACCGCTTGGTCGGGATCGTGGTGTTGCGCTCGATGAGCTTGGTCATGATGCCGCCCTTGGTTTCGATACCCAGGGACAGCGGGGTCACGTCGAGGAGCAGGACGTCCTTGACCTCACCCTTGAGAACGCCCGCCTGGAGGGTCGCGCCGAGGGCGACGACCTCGTCCGGGTTGACGCCCTTGTTGGCGTCCTGACCGCCGGTGAGCTCCTTGACGAGCTCGGCGACGGCCGGCATGCGGGTGGAGCCGCCGACCAGGACCACGTGGTCGATCTCGGACAGGTTGATGCCCGCGTCCTTGATGACGTTGTGGAACGGGGCCTTGCAGCGGTCGAGCAGGTCCGCGGTGAGCTGCTGGAACTGCGAGCGCGTGAGCTTCTCGTCCAGGTGCAGCGGGCCCTCGGCGGAGGCCGTGATGTAGGGCAGGTTGATCGAGGTCTCCGTGGAGGAGGACAGCTCGATCTTCGCCTTCTCGGCGGCCTCGCGCAGACGCTGGAGCGCCATCTTGTCCTTGGCCAGGTCGACGCCGTGACCGTTCTGGAACTGCTTCACCAGGTAGTCGACGACGCGCTGGTCCCAGTCGTCGCCACCGAGGTGGTTGTCACCGTTGGTGGCCTTCACCTCGACGACGCCGTCGCCGATCTCCAGGAGGGACACGTCGAACGTGCCGCCACCGAGGTCGAAGACGAGAATGGTCTGGTCGTCCTTGTCGAGACCGTAGGCCAGGGCGGCGGCAGTCGGCTCGTTGACAATACGCAGGACGTTCAGGCCCGCGATCTCGCCGGCCTCCTTCGTCGCCTGGCGCTCGGAGTCGTTGAAGTAGGCCGGGACGGTGATGACCGCGTCCGTGACCTTCTCGCCCAGGTACGCCTCGGCGTCGCGCTTCAGCTTCTGCAGGATGAAGGCGCTCATCTGCTGCGGGTTGAAGTCCTTGCCATCCAGGTTGATCTTCCAGTCAGTGCCCATGTGGCGCTTGACGGAGCGGATGGTGCGGTCCACGTTCGTGACCGCCTGGCGCTTGGCCACCTCGCCGACGAGGACCTCGCCGTTCTTGGCGAAGGCGACGACGGACGGCGTGGTCCTGGCGCCCTCGGCGTTGGTGATGACGGTGGGCTCGCCGCCTTCCAGAACGCTGACGACGGAGTTAGTGGTGCCCAGGTCGATGCCGACCGCACGTGCCATTTTGATTCCTCCAGCTGACTTGAGTGGAACAGACTCAAGCGTGCCCCAACCCCTCCGCCCCTGTCAACAGAGGTGAGTCGAGGGGGCTCAACCTTTAAGCCACCCTTACGCGCAATCACGCGCCATTCGGCGTGTGAGGCGCGGAGCCCGGGGCGGAGCCCCGGCAGCGGAGCCGCACCCGAACGGGGCACCACGGCCGCGCGGCACCCCACCCCCGCCGGAGGCGTGCGGCACGGTGCAGACATGCCTCTGCTGCCACGCCTCCCCGCCCGGCCAGGGCCATGGCCGCCCGGGCCATCCGCCAAGCGGGTGCTCGACCTCGCCGGAGCGGCGCTCCTGATCGGGGTGCTCCTCGTACCGCTGCTGCTGACCGCCGCCCTGCTGTACGCGACCCAGGGCGCGGGCGTCCTCGTACGCGAGCCCGCCGCCGGCCTGGCCGGGCGGCCCTACCGGGCGTGGCGCTTCCGCGTGGGCAAGGGGCGGGCCGGGGCGGCGCTGGAGCGGTGCTCGCTGGACCGGCTGCCGCAGCTGCTCAACGTGGCGCGCGGCGAGATGTCGCTGGTCGGGCCGCGGCCCGGAAACAGCGCGTCGGACCGGCCCGAGCGGCTCCTCGTACGGCCCGGGATGACCGGACTGTGGCAGGTGAGCGCACGTTCGGACCTGCCGTGGGAGGAGATGGACCTGCTGGACCGGCACTATGTGGAGAACCACTGGCTGGGAATGGACCTGGCGATCCTCGCGCAGACCCCGCGGGCGGCCTGGCGGCACGGGCGGCTCTGAGCCGGAGCCCGGGCGGGGCGAGCCGGGGGCGAGCGACGCAGATCACCGCGCGCTCGGCTACATTGCGGCGTCGGGACTGGGTAACCTCAAGCCTTGACTGGATAAGTTACCGCTTAGTAAGTGCCGCCCGAGGAGCCCTCCCATGCAACTCGCCGCGATCATCGTGTCGCTGGTCCTGACCGTGGTCGGCGTCGCGCTGCTCGCCCGAGCCGTGGCGCAGATCTACCGCTTCGTGAAGCTCGGCCAGCCCGTACCGGCGGGCAGCCGTACGGACGACCCGAAATCCCGAACGCTCACCCTTGCCCGGGAGTTCCTCGGCCACAGCCGGATGAACCGCTGGGGCCTCGTCGGCTTCGCGCACTGGTTCGTCGCGATCGGCTTCCTGACGCTGCCGCCGACGCTGGTGCAGGCGTACGGGCAGCTCTTCCAGGCCGACTGGGTGCTGCCGATCATCGGCGGCTTCCTGCCGTTCGAGCTCTACATCGAGTTCATCGGCCTGATGACCGTGCTCGGCATCCTCGTCCTGATGGGGATCCGCCTCGCGTCGCTGCCCTCGCGGGCCGGCCGCAAGTCGCGCTTCGCGGGCTCGAAGGCCTGGCAGGCGTACTTCGTCGAGTACATCATCCTGACCATCGGCCTCGCGATCCTGTGCCTGCGCGGCCTCGAAGGCGCGATCCACCACGTGGACTCGTACGAGCCGGCGTACTTCGTCTCGTACCCGCTGGTGCTGGCCTTCAAGGGCATGTCGCTCGGCGCGCTGCAGAACGCCATCTACTTCACCGCGATGATCAAGATCGGCACCTCGCTGATCTGGATGATCGTCGTCTCGCTGAACACCAACATGGGTGTGGCCTGGCACCGCTTCCTCGGCTTCCCGAACATCTGGTTCAAGCGCAACGCCGACGGCGCGGTCGCACTGGGCGCGCTCCAGCCCATGACCAGCGGCGGCAAGGTCATCGACTTCGAAGACCCGGGCGAGGACGACGTCTTCGGCGTCTCGCAGGTCGAGCAGTTCTCGTGGAAGGGCATCCTCGACTTCTCCACGTGTACGGAGTGCGGTCGCTGCCAGTCGCAGTGCCCGGCCTGGAACACGGGCAAGCCCCTCTCCCCCAAGCTCCTGATCATGTCGCTGCGCGACCACGCGCACGCCAAGGCCCCGTACCTGCTGGCCGGCGGCGGCAAGGACATGGAGGGCAACGAGAAGGCGACGCCGGAGCAGCTCGCGAACGTCCCCGCGGCCGCGCTGGCCGAGGCCGAGCGCCCGCTGATCGGCACCGCCGAGGAGAACGGGGTCATCGACCCCGACGTCCTGTGGTCCTGCACGAGCTGCGGCGCGTGCGTCGAGCAGTGCCCGGTGGACATCGAGCACATCGACCACATCGTCGACATGCGGCGCTACCAGGTGATGATCGAGAGCGCGTTCCCGTCGGAGGCGGGCACGATGCTCAAGAACCTGGAGAAGAAGGGCAACCCCTGGGGCCTCGCGAAGAAGCAGCGCGTCGAGTGGACCAAGGAGGTGGACTTCGAGGTCCCGATCATCGGCAAGGACGCGGAGGACCTCTCCGAGTTCGACTACCTCTACTGGGTCGGCTGCGCCGGCGCCCTGGAGGACCGGGCCAAGAAGACCACGAAGGCCTTCGCCGAGCTGCTGAACATCGCGGGCGTCAAGTTCGCGATCATGGGCGGCGACGAGAAGTGCACGGGTGACTCCCCGCGCCGTCTGGGCAACGAGCCGCTGTTCCAGCAGCTGGCCCAGGAGAACGTCGCGATGCTGAACATGGCGTTCGGCGAGGACGACGAGGACCCGGAGACGAAGAAGCCGAAGTCGGCGAAGCGGATCGTCTCCACCTGCCCGCACTGCTTCAACACCATCGCGAACGAGTACCCGCAGCTGGGCGGCGAGTACGAGGTCATCCACCACACGCAGCTGCTCCAGCACCTGATCGACGAGGGCCGGCTCACGCCGGTGACCCCGGTCGACGGGCTGATCACGTACCACGACCCGTGCTACCTGGGCCGGCACAACAAGGTCTACACGCCGCCGCGCGAGATCATGTCGGCCGTGCCGGGCCTGCGCCAGCAGGAGATGCACCGCCACAAGGAGCGGGGCTTCTGCTGCGGCGCGGGTGGCGCGCGGATGTGGATGGAAGAGCGGATCGGCAAGCGCATCAACAACGAGCGCGTCGAGGAGGCCCTGTCCCTGAACCCGGACATCGTCTCCACCGCCTGCCCCTTCTGCCTCGTGATGCTCACCGACTCGGTGAACGGCAAGAAGAACGACGGCCAGGCGAAGGAACACGTCACGGTGGTGGACGTGGCGCAGCTGCTGCTGGACTCGGTGAAGACGCCGGAGCCTGTGGTGGAGGCGGAGCCGGAGCCTGTGGTCGAGGCGGAGGCTGAGCCTGCCGCCGAGCCGGTGGCCGAGGCGAAGCCGGTGGCGGAAGCCACGGCCGAGGCGAAGCCGGAGCCGAAGGCGGAGGCCAAGGCCGAGCCGGTGGCCGAGGCCAAGCCGGAGCCGAAGGCGGAAGCCACGGCCGAGCCGGTGGCCGAGGCCAAGCCGGAGCCGAAGGCGGAAGCCACGGCCGAACCGGTGGCCGAGACCAAGGCGCCCGCGCCGAAGGCGGAGACCCCGGCGGAGCCGGAGACCGACGCCGAGGCGAAGTAGCCCGCGCAGCACCGAACGCAGAACGCCGGAACGGCCCGTCCCCCTGTGGGGTCGGGCCGTTCCGGCGTACGGGGTCCGGGGCGGAGCCCCGGTTTCGGGAAGGGGCGGGGTGGGGTGGGGGAAAGCTCCGCACACCGCAGCGCGGGGTCAGGACCGCTCGCTCCGGCTGCGCCGCAGGATCGCGAAGCCCAGCCCGGCCGCGCCCACCGCGGCCATGCCCCCGCCGGCGGCCAGCAGCAGCGGGGTCTGCGCGTCGGCCTCCGCCGCCACCGGGACCATGCCCTCGGCGCCCGCCTTCACTCCGCCCTTGGGCACGACCCGCTCGACGGCCTTCTTCTCGACCTTTTCGACCTTCTCGACCTTCTCGACCGGCTTGGCGGACTTGGTGTCCTTGGCGACCTTGTACGTCTCGATCAGCTTGCCGCTGCCGAAGTCGTAGACCCAGCTGTTGCCACCGCTCTTGCCGTCGATGACGACGAACTTCACGCGCTTTCCGTCCTGGACGAGCTTGTACGTCCAGCCGTCGTTCGTCGCGGTCGGGTGCTTCAGGTCGATCGTCCCGAGGATGTTCCCGTTCGGCATCGAGAGCTCGACGCGCTTGCCGTTCGGGCCGTCGATCAGCCGCGCGTTGCGCCCGTCGGGCATGGCGACCTGGACGGAGTTCTCCTTCTTCTCCACCGGCTTCGGCTTCTCCACGGGCTTCGGCTTCTCGACCGGCCCGGTCGCGCCCTCGATCCACGAGGTGACGGTGCCGTTCGGCTGGAGGACCACGTGCATCCCGTTGTTCTGACCGCGGGCAGGGCTGCCGTCCTTGCTGACCAGGGTGTCCAGCTTGGTGCCACCGGCGAAGATGTCGGCCTCGAAGTGGCCGTCGCCGAACTTGTAGACCCGGGCGACCGAGCCGTCGGCCAGCTTCACGGTCGTGACGTACTCGCGGACCGAAGGCGTCACGGGCGGCGTGGTCGGAGGCGTGGTGGGCGGCACGGTCGGGTCCACCTGCGGCTGCTGCGGGTCAACCTGCGGCACGGTCGGGTCCACCTGCGGCTGCTGCGGGTCCACGGACGGCTGCTCGACGCCGGGCAGGACCTGCGCGTCCGGCACGGCCGGGGAATCCGCGAAGGCGGACCCCACGGGAAGGGCGAGGACGGCGGCCGCACCGGCCATGACGGCGGCGGTACGGAGGGTGGTACGACGGTGCGGGCTGCGCATGGCGGTGCTCTTCTCGTGCTCGTTCGTGCTGCGTGCGGTGGTTACGTCTACGAAGCTACGGACCCGGTATGTCCGTATTCCGTCGGCGATGTAACGGTGACCGGCAGACTGCCGCGCAGCCACGTAACCCACCCGGAACGCACTCCGGGCCCGCCCCGGGCCCGCCCCTGGCCCACCCCGAGAAGCCCCTCCAGGTACCCCCTAGGGGATGTCACAGCTCAGCCGCAAAGGGGGCCTCTTCCCCCGGCCCGGCCCCCCGGCCGCCCGGGAGCGGGTACTTTCGATCACGTGGCTGGATTCAGGATCGGACGCGGCCGGGACAACAACCGCACCCCGCAACAACCTCCGCGGCAGCAGCCGTACGGTCAGCAGCAGGCGCCCCAGGCGCCGCCGCCGTACGGCCAGCAGCCCTACGCACCCCAGCAGTGGCCGCAGCAGGCCGCTCCCGGGGGCCACGGCGAGCCCGAATACTTCGACCCGCACGGCGGCAACGCCGGCCAGGGTCAGGGATACGGCTACGGCCAGGGTCCCCACCAGGGAGCCGGCGGCCCGAGCGACTCCCCGGGGTACACCCAGGCCTTCTCCATCGGCGAGGACCCGTACCCGTACACCCAGGGCGGGACCTACCAGGCGGGCGCGGCCCAGGCCGCCGCCCCCGCCGGTCCGCGGCTGCCGTGGAAGGACCTGCTCCGGGGCATCGTGACGCGCCCGGGCCCGACCTTCCTGCAGATGCGCGACTACGCCGTCTGGGGGCCGGCGCTGATCGTGACCTTCCTCTACGGGCTGCTCGCGGTCTTCGGCTTCGACGACACCCGCAACGACGTCATCAACGCCACCCTCCCCAACGCCTTCCCGATCGTGCTGTCGGCGGGCGTGGCCTTCGTGATCTGCGGCCTGATCCTCGGCGCCGTCACCCACACGCTGGCCCGCCAGCTGGGCGGCGACGGATCGTGGCAGCCCACGGTGGGCCTGTCGATGCTGGTCATGAGCCTGACGGACGTACCGCGCCTGCTCTTCGCCATGTTCCTGGGCGGCGACAACATGCTCGTCCAGATCCTGGGCTGGGCCACCTGGGTGGCGGCCGGCGCGCTCTTCACCGCCCTGATCAGCAAGTCGCACGACCTGCCGTGGCCGAAGGCCCTGGGCGCGTCGGCGATCCAGCTGATCGCCCTGCTGTCGATCATCAAGCTGGGCACGATCTAGCGCACGCACACGCGCACAAGGAGGGGCCCGCCGCACGAACACCGCGCGGCGGGCCCCTCCTCACACAACTCGTACGACTCACGCACCTCGCACAGCGGAGTCTCAGGCGTCGAGAACCTGTCCCTCACGCCGCACGACGGGCGGCTCGACCGACCAGGGGAAGTTGACCCACTCGTCGGTCTTCTTCCACACGTATTCGCACTTCACGAGCGAGTGGGACTTCTCGTAGATCACGGCGGACCGGACCTCGGCGACGTGCCCGAGACAGAAGTCGTGGACGAGCTTGAGCGTCTTGCCCGTATCGGCGACGTCGTCGGCGATCAGCACCTTCTTGGCGGTGAAGTCGATCGCCTCGGGCACGGGCGCCAGCATGACCGGCATCTCCAAGGTGGTGCCCACGCCGGTGTAGAACTCGACGTTCACGAGGTGAATGTTCTTGCAGTCGAGCGCGTACGCCAGACCGCCGGCGACGAACACTCCGCCGCGGGCGATGCTCAGGATGATGTCGGGCTCGTAGCCGTCGTCGGCGATGGTCTGCGCCAGCTCGCGCACGGCCCGGCCGAATCCCTCGTAGTCGAGGTTCTCGCGCACTGCGCCGCTCACTGCGTCACTCGCTCCGTCACTCATGCCTCGTGCCTCACCTGGGTCCGGTGGAAGTTCTGGAAGGACCGCGAGGCCGTCGGGCCGCGCTGGCCCTGGTACCGCGATCCGTACCGCTCGCTCCCGTACGGGAACTCCGCGGGCGAGCTGAGCCGGAACAGACACAGCTGCCCGATCTTCATACCCGGCCAGAGCTTGATCGGCAGCGTGGCGAGGTTCGACAGCTCCAGCGTCACGTGGCCCGAGAACCCGGGGTCGATGAAACCGGCGGTCGAATGCGTCACCAGCCCCAGCCTGCCAAGACTGGACTTCCCCTCCAGTCTGGAGGCGATGTCGTCGGGCAGCGAGATGACCTCGTAGGTCGAGGCGAGTACGAACTCACCCGGGTGCAGGATGAACGCCTCGTCACCGTCCGGCTCGACCATCCGGGTCAGATCGCTCTGCTCGGTGGCGGGGTCGATGTGGGCGTAGCGGTGATTCTCGAAGACCCGGAAGAACCGGTCGAGACGTACATCGATGCTGGAGGGCTGCACCATCGACTCGTCGAAGGGGTCGATGCGAACCCGTCCGCTGTCGATCTCGGCCCGGATGTCTTTATCAGAGAGAAGCACGTCCCGAGGATACGCAGAGCGCGCGGGCCGCCCCAATCGAGGCGGAACCCCGCGCGCCGATGTCTACCGCTTCGACGCCGCTCCCACGGGCACGGCATGCCGCAGCCGCGCACAGCGCGGACACCGCAGCAGCCGCCCCGGCCCGATCCGACCGGCACCGAGGTGCTGCAGCGGGAACGAAGCGGTGCTGAATACGTGCCCTTCGGCACAACGGACGACGGTGTGCTCCATCGAGTCCCTTTCCCCAACCAGCCGTACTGCGATGAATCGCCACATTAGGGGATGAACAAGACCCACTCCAGCCGCCGCTCCGCACACACAAGGTACGCCCCA
Organism: Streptomyces sp. NBC_00086; assembly: GCF_026343255.1. Taxonomy (NCBI): domain Bacteria; kingdom Bacillati; phylum Actinomycetota; class Actinomycetes; order Kitasatosporales; family Streptomycetaceae; genus Streptomyces; species Streptomyces sp. NBC_00086. The sequence continues at coordinate 3,847,058 of NZ_JAPELZ010000001.1, forward strand.
ACTCCCGCCCCCACGACCCTCCGTGCACCCCGCACGCGACACCACTCCCGGGGCGAATTCACCAGGGGTCGATCATGGGGTAGGGTGAGAAACGATAGCGCTCCAGGCAACTGGACGGCTGCGCGGATGTAGTTTAATGGTAGAACATGAGCTTCCCAAGCTTATAGCGCGGGTTCGATTCCCGTCATCCGCTCCACGGCAAAGCCCCAGGTCAGCAACCTGGGGCTTGTTTGTTGTCTAGACCTATCTGGGCCCGCGTGCCATTCGCGTGCCATAACTTCCCTAACGGGGCGTCAGATTGAGTCCCCTCCTTCCTCGTGGAATGACCTGCCGTACACCGTCCGGCGGCCGGTACGATCCACGGACCTACCCGGAGGTGCGGGCCGACCGGGCAGCCCAGTGAGGGGAAGCATCTTGAATCGCACTTCCGTCGCGGCCGTCCTCGCCGCGGGCTTGGTTCTGGCCATGGCCGCCTGCGACGGCGACACCGGCGACAAGGCCAAGACCACTGCCGCCGGCAGCGCGGCGCCGTCCCCGTCGGCCACGTACAACGACCGGCTGCTGGACGAGGGGCAGAAGCAGTTCCTGGCCGTCGTGTGGAAGTACACGCCCAAGCGGGCCGAGATAGCCGCGATGTCCGCACAAGACCTCAAGGCCATGACAGAGACGTACGCAACCGAGTGCTCGGGGCGCCGCAAGGACCGCGAGCAGTCGTTGAAAAGCTCCCCGACCGGGCAGAAGGCCACCCCGGAGCAGTTCGCTGAGGTCCTGGACGCCTGGGACAAGCTGTGCGGCATCGAGCCGGGCGCCCGCGAGGAGCTGCTGAAGCATGTCAAGATCTCCAACGGGCACGCCGACCCTGACTTCGGTGGCGGGCCGGTGTACCTGTACGACCTCTCGATCACCAATCTCGGCAAGGACGCGGCCGACTACCGCGTCACCATCGAGGCGTACGACAAGGACGGCGACTTCCTCGGCGAGACCGAGGCCCACGCCGAACGACTCGGCCCCGACAAGACCAACCGCCAGCCGGAGCAGCTGATCGTCCCGAACGGGGTGTCCAACGGCACCATCGCGGACATTGCCGAACTGAAGGTCACCGACGTGGAACGCGTGCCCGGCGGCACACTGTTCCAATAGGACCCGCCGAACGCTGCTTGCCCTCCTTCGCGGCCCCGAGCCTCGTTCGCCCTGCCCCGTGGAACTGTGGCCGAGTGGCGAATGGTTCTCTCCGCCTGCGAGAACGGGATCGATCGAGCGGTGCCGTGCTGTTGTCAGACGTTCCCGATTTCCGATTTCCCCGCGATCGTGCGAGTGGGTGCTGGAGGAGACATGGCGAGACGAATGCGCGACGAGGCGTTCCGGATAGAGCAGGAGCAGGGGCGCTACGCCCCCCACGTGCGGCCGATCAATGAGATGGTCGACGCCTTGCGCGACCAGGACGGGCGTGGCTGGATGCCGCACGTCGCCCCCTGGCACGGGGGAGCGGACGCGCGCGCCCTATCGATCCTGCGGGATCCGGGGCCCAAGACACAGGAAGGGGTCGGCTCCGGATTCCTGTGTGTGGAGAACGACGACCCGACTGCGGAGCTGCAGGTCCAGCTCTTCGAGGGGGCGGGGATCGCGCCGCGAGACGTCACTCCCTGGAACGCCTACCCCTGGTACATCAACCGCTCGCCGAAGGCGGCCGAGCTCCAGGCCGGCGTCGAGGTCCTGAAGCAGCTGCTGGGGCTGATGCCGAAGATCGAGGTCGTGCTTCTCCAGGGCAGCGAAGCCCAGGACGCGTGGCGCCGGCTACTCAAGACGCACCCCGAAGCGGTCCGTGAGCGGAGCGTGAAGGTGGTGAGCACCTACCACCCCGGGCGCCAGGCGCTCTTCGTACGAGACCCCGAGGAACGCGCGCGCCGCGCCCAGCACAGAGTCGACTCCTGCCAGAGCGTCGGTGACGTGCTCCGTGGCCTGGGCGGGCCGTCATAGAGCTCGGTCGCACTCGCGCGGCCTATGGGCGTCGCCGCCCTTCTCTGTGCTCCACGATCGGCCGGTGTTCTAGGGGGAATTGATCTATGTGGTGGGACAGCGGCGGATGCAGCAAGGCACTCCGGACGATTTCTGCGTTGCTCCCTGTCCTCGCCGCGTCGACGCTGGCGACCAGTTGCTCCTCGTACGATCCAGCACAGGCTTCAGCGTGGCAGCGGGACTACTGCGTCAAGCTCGCGGCGTGGCAGGGTGCCAGAAACGCGATGCTGTCGAGCGCTGGCAGCGTCGACGCGAGCGATTGGCGGAACATCGAATGGGCGGAGTACGACCGCGCTGAAGAAGCAGGCTCCGAGGCAATCAATGCGGCCAAGATCCTTGATCGGGAAAACCTTGACCATGCCTCCAGCTACATCTTCGATGACACTGAAAAAGCGGTCATAGACCGCAATGCGGACGCAGAGGCGCGGGCGGCCACCTACTGTTCGGGCTCGGGATTCGGAGATCTCCTCAAGGGCGCCAGGTAGCTGGGATCGATCGCTTAAACGCAGGGGTGCGGTCCGGCTTGCTGCCGGACCGCACCCCCTGCACGTCACCTCCGCCGAGCCGTGGCGGCAGGAGCCGGGGGCAGCGGAACGATCTTGTGGTCGGAGGCGGTCGCGCCAGTGCCCAACCGACGGTCTGCTGGCGTCCGCTGGCTGCGGACGCTGGTGTCGATGTCGGCGGCGAGCTTGCGCTGATGCTCCCTGGTGGAGTGCTGATAGATCAGCTGCGCACGCTCGGAGGACTGGCCCGCGCGGACCATGAGGTCCTTCAACTTGGCGCCGGTGTCGGCGGCGAGGGTGTTGCCCGTGTGCCGCAGGTCGTAGAAGCGGAACTCCTTGGACATGCCGACCGCGTCGCGGGCCTTGCGCCACTTCCGGCCGAAGGAGGTACCCCGCAGGGCAGCTCCCCTCTCCCCCACGAAGACCAGGCCGTCGGGCCCGTCCTGAGCGAACCACTCCAGGTGCCGGCGGACGTCGAGGAGGACGAAGCCGGGCAGCATGATCTCCCGTTTGCCCGCGCGGGACTTGGGATCACCGATTACCCTCCGGCCGGTGTTCAGCTCCGGGGCAGCACGCCGCACCCGGACCGAGCCGGTGTCGAGGTCGATGTCGGCGCGGCGCAGCTCCGCCAGCTCCTCCGGCCGCATCGAGGCGAAGGCTCCGAGGAGGACCATCAGCCGCCAGCGGATCCCGATGGCCTCGGCGAGCGCGAAGACCTGCTCGACGGTGGCCACGGGCCGCTCGTCCGCGTCTTCGCGCCCCGCCCCGCGGATGGAGCAGGGGTTCCGGCGGATCAGCTCGTCCTCGACCGCAGTCTGCATGACGGCCTTCAGCAACCGGTATGCCTTGGCCGTGGTGGTGGCCCCCGTTGCCTTGCGCCGTTCCGCGCGCCAGGTCCTGACCTTGGCCGGGCTGATGGTGTTGACGTGCTGCTCACCGAAGGTCGGCTCCAGGTGAAGGCGCAGCAGCCTCCGGTACAGCTCCTCGGTGGTCGGAGCGATGCCGCGCTCGTCGATCCAGCGCTTGGCGTACTCCGCGAACAGCACCTCGCCGGCCATCGGGTCGATCCAGTCGCCTCTGGCCTGGTCGGCCTGGATCTGGGCGAGGAACACCTCAGCGTCGCGCTTGGTCTCGTACGTCTGCGGGGCCGCGCGCAGGATGGCGCCCGCGCCGGGATAGCGGGCCTGGTAGCGGCCCGAGGGCAGTTTGCGGATCGCGCCGAAGCTGCGGCGCGGTGCCCTTCTGCGGGATCGCGTCACTCAGACCACCAGCCCGAAGCGCGCCTGTCGGCCGCGCAGGGGTTCGACGGTCTGCTCCTCGATGTACGCGGTCAGGACGCTGTCGGCGATGCGGACATGCTTGCCGAACTTGGCGTAGCCGATACGGCGTTCGGAGATGAGGCGCCGGATGAAGCGCACGCCGGTGCCGAGGCGTTCGGCTGCCTGTTCCACGGTGAGGAAGGTGTCGGGGGTGGTCACCTCCTTCGCTGTGCGGGAACGCTGGGCGGAGGTGTGGGGTATCGCCGTGTGGCGCAAGCAGTGCTCCGGATCTGGCCTCGGCTGGGTGAACTTGGGCGGGGGCGGCAACCCCCTGATAGCCGGGCCTGTGTGTCGTTCAGGGATGGGACAGGCAGTACAGCCGTGGTCTGGGGGTTTGCGGGCCCAGGGCGGCGTGTGGAGCGGTCGGCTGTTACGGGCCTGATGGCGGGCCGAACTGCTCCTGGTTGATCTTCATGGTGTTCTCGGCGATGGCGTTGCTGACCATCACGTCGGCTTCCTCGCGGATCTCGGGGTGCTCGTCGAGGTAGGCGGCCAGTTCGTCGGTGGCGCGCCTGTAGGCGTGCTGGGCGCGCTGGGCGGTCGCGTTGGTGGCGATCACCGCGTCGATGAGTTCCAGGGCCGGGCCGGCGGCCAGCGTGGGCGGGCCGACCAGGTTGGACAGCGACAGGTCGAAGATGTCCGCGAAGCCGATGGCCTCGTCAAGGTTGATGCGGCGCTTGCGGTTCTCGATGCGCCACACGGCCGACGGGTTCATCTCGTAGCCGGCCTCGTTGAGCAGGTCGGACACCAAAGTGGTACTCCAACCTCTCTTGTCGCGCTCGACCTTGATCCGCGTGGCGACGTTGTCCTCGCCTCTGAGGAGCACACCCTCTGGTGCCTCCTCATCGCGTCCCTGGTGATCGTCTTGGGCCATCACACCTCCGCGTCCTGCAGTCGTCGGTACCGAGTTGTAGCGACAGGAAAAACCATACCATGGAATCTGCGGTAGGCAGAGCTCCCTACGTGTCGCAGATTATGGTATGGTTTTGCAGTGGCACCGCATACTTATACATGACTGCTGGAGGTCCGCATCGGCCGCAGACACACAAAAAGCCCCTCGGTGAACGGACACCGAGGGGCTCAAAGCGCAAACCTCACGCCGCCCATCCCTGAACGACTGGCTGCAAGACCGGGATTGCCGTCCCGTGTGGCCCACAACCTGAGGAGCTCGTCACCCAGTATGACCGAATCCACCCCGAGCACGCCATCCCACAGCACCGCTCCCACCGCCTGGCCGGCGGTCGCTGTCCCCGGCCAGCCTGGCGCCCACCTGCACGACGAGGAGGACGGGCAGCCCAGCGCGGCCATTCAGTCCCCCGCCGAGCCGGGGCCTCCCGCCGCCCCTGCCATTCCGGCCTCGGAGGGCGCGGCGATCCTGGACGAACTGCGGGCCACGATCCGGCGGTACGTGGTCATGCCCAGCGAGGAGGCCCTGACGGCCGCCACACTTTGGGCGGCAGCCACGCATCTGCAGGCGGTGTGGCAGCACGCGCCGCGCCTGGCGGTGGTGGGACCTGCGAAGCGGTGCGGGAAGTCGCGGCTGCTGGAGGTCCTGATCGAGGCGGTCCATGATCCGCTGATCACGGTCAACGCGTCCGCGGCGGCGATCTTCCGCTCGATCGGCGACGCGAATCCGCCCACGCTGCTGGTGGACGAGGTCGACACGATCTTCGGATCGGCGAAGGTCGCGGAGAAGAACGAGGAGATGCGCGGTCTGCTCAACGCGGGCCACCAGCGCAACCGCCCCACCCTGCGCGTGTCTGGGCCTAACCACGACGTGCAGAAGTTCTCCACCTTCGCCATGGCCGCCCTGGCCGGCATCGGGGACCTGCCCGACACGATCATGGACCGGTCGGTGGTCATCCGCATGCGCCGCCGCGCTGGCGGCGAGAAGGTGACCGCCTGGCGATACGGCCGCGACGACCTGACGGTCAGGGCACTGCGGGAGCGGCTGGCGGCCTGGCTGGCCAGCGTCCGCGACGAGGCCATCGCACTGGAGCCCAAGCTCCCGGTCGATGACCGCGCCGCCGACACCTGGGAGCCGTTGATCAGCGTCGCCGACCTCGCAGGCGGACGCTGGCCGTTGATCGCCCGCACGGCGTGCAAGGCCATGACGGACTACGAGTCCGGGCGGGACCAGGACGGCGGGCTGAAGATCCGCATCCTGACCGACATCCGCAAAGCCTTCGCCAGCGTCGGCAACCCGCCCGCCCTGCGGACCGCCGACCTGCTGAACCTCCTCAACGAAGACCCCGAGGCACCATGGGCCGAGATCAGCTCCGGCGGCCTCACCCCACTGAAGCTGCGAGCCCTGCTGACCGACTACGGCATCAGCTCCGGCAACCGCCGCTTCCCCGGCGGCAACCAGGCCAAGGGCTTCACCCTCGCGCAGTTCACCGACGCCTGGACCCGGTACTGCCCGCCGGAGCGACCCGCCCCCGAAGCAGCACCCGCCACCGGCGCGTAACCCGTCGCGACTCGTCCCACCCGTCCCCGCGCAGGTCAGCGCGGGGACGGGTCAGGACCCTGCAACGGGTCAACCCGACATCACCACGCTGCTGACCTCGCCGAACACAGCAGGCGCGGCTCGCAGCCGCCTTCCGAGGACTCTCGGAGCGGCCTGCGGACCAACACCCGTACCGACCCGTCCCCACTCGTCCCACCGACCGTCCCCGAGCCGGACACTCCGGCCCTCGCAACGAGTCGGGCCGACATCAGGCGCCCACCCGTACCTGCCCTGACCAGCAACGGGACGAGTGGGACGAGTCCACGCCCTTCACGGCCACCCGCCCCCGTGCCCGCCTCCACCCTGGAGACCACCCCTTGCACTCCCCTGCCCCAAGCGCCCCGGCAGCCATGCGCAGCATCCACGCTGGCATCGCGGTACTCGCCCCGGCCGCCGAGGACGAGGCCCCCACACAAAGCCACGATCCCGGCGATGCTCGCCGAGCACCCACACCCGCTGGGTGCCGTCGAGTGACCCGCAAGGGACGCATCACCCTCGTCCTCGGCCTGGTGGCCGTCGTCCTCATGGCCTTCCGCGTCTCGTGGAACGCACTGTCCGACGTGGCCCGCGCCATCGGCGCAGACTCCACCGCCGCCCTGCTCTACCCGATCGTGGTCGACGGGCTGATGGCCCTCGCCCTGGTCGCCACGCTCGTGCTGACCGGTCCCGACCGGACGTTCGCGCTACGGGTCCTGGCGGCCTACACGATCGCCAGCCTCCTGCTGAACTACGTGCACGGCCTCGTCCCGGCCCTGCACACCACCGCAGTCCAGTGGGGCCGACTGACCGACTGGGACTCCGCGAACTGGGCCCTCGTACTGCTGGCGACCTCGCTCCCGGTCGGGTCGATCTACTTCGGATCCGACCTCGTGGCGAAGGTGCTCCACCACAACCCCGAGTCGGCCGACCCCGCAGAAACCGCCCCCGACCAGTCGGTTATCCAGCAAGCCGACGAGTCGGCCGGCGAGCAGGACGCACGGTCGAGGTCTGACCAGGCCCAGTCGGCCCCCGAGCAGCCGACCGAGTCGACCTCCACGAAGGGGGCTGAGGCGCCCTCGACGGGGCCGACCGAGGCCGACAATTCGGCTCCCGCCGCCCGACCGGCCCGGTCGGCTGCCGTGGCGGAGTCGACCGGAGCCGCCCCGCGCCGGGCGACCGGCCGGGTACCCGTAGCCGCCAAGCCGACCACCGGCCGCACCCGAACAGACGCCGCAATCCTCGCCGAGGCACGCGCCCTGACCGCCGACTGGAGCGACAAAGAGCTGACCGCCGAACATCTGCGCCGCGCACTACGGATCGGCCCGACCCGCGCCCGCCCCCTGCGCGACCAGCTGCAGGCCGACCGGACCGGCCAGGCCGACCCCGTCGCGGACGACGGCTTCGAGGCCGGGCCGCTCGACGGAGTCGGCGAGGCCACCTCGCCCACCGGCGCGGTCTGACCCCCTGCAAGGCAGCGAACACCCGCCTCCTTCCGGCTCATCCCGTGGCCCCGTGCAGCCGAACACGGGGCCACGCACAACCAAGCACCCCCGCCAACACCCCACGGAGAACCGATCCATGCACAACCCGAACCACGAACTCCCCACCGCCCAGCAGCACATGACCACTACCCCCAACGGCCCAGCAAGGTATGGCGTTGGACCGTCCAAGGGCCGGTCCAACGCAGCCTCCGCCCCGGGGGTGGCGGAGGAAGGGCTCCGGCGCGAGGGCGCACCGGAAGGGGAAACGACCGCCGCCGTGCCCATGCGAGCCGCCGACGAAGCCGCGCTCCGCCGCATCGCACGCCGTCGCGCCCGTGAAACTGAGCAGCGCAAGAAGCGTGTAGACGTCCGCTACAGCATCGACGAGCACACCGAGATCCGAGCCCTGGCCCAGAGCATGGGCCTGGCCGGCGCCCACCTCGTCGGCGCCATCGTCATGGCCTTCATCGACGGTGATCACACGCTCCCCGGCCAGCGCAACGCCTTCGACGACCTGATCGACGAACTCGCCGCCCTGCGTTCCGAGGTCGGCTACATCGGCCACAACCTCAACCAGATCACCAAGAAGCTGAACTCCGGCGACCGTCCACACCCTGGGGATATCGCTGTCCTCGCCGCGGTCGGGGATGTTCTCGACCGCGCTGGCGCCGCCGCCAAGGCGATCGACACCACCTCGTTCCAGACCGCCGTCGCGAAGGCGGTCTGATTGATCGCGAACATTGTCAAGCCCGGCCGCAACACCCGAGGCGTCCTGAACTACCTCTACGACACCGTCCGCTCCAAGGACCACACCGACCCCCACCAGGTCGCCTCCTGGGACGGCTTCGCCCCCGACCCCGGCCGCAACCCGAACGCCACCCTCGCCCAGCTCGCCACCGCCCTCGACCTCCGCGTCAAGCAGGCCGGCGACCGCGCACCCAAGGCCCACGTGTGGCACTGCTCGATCCGCGCCGCCCCTGAAGACCGGATCCTGTCGGACGACGACTGGGCCACCATCGCCCGCCGCGTCCTGAACGCCACAGGCATCGCCCCCGCCGGCGACCCTGACGCTTGCCGCTGGGTCGCCGTCCGCCACGCCGACGACCACATCCACATCGTCGCCACCAAAGTCCGCGCCGACCTCCGCCAACCTCGCAACTGGAACGACTACCCGCGCGCTGACAAGGAACTCGCCGCGATCGAGAAGGAGTACGGCCTGCGCCAGGTCGTACGCGGCGACCGCACCGCAGCCAAGCGGCCCACCCGCGCCGAGCAGGAGAAGGCCCGCCGCAACGGCCACGCCACCACGCCCAGGGAGAGGCTGCGCACCACCGTACGGACGGCACTGGCCGCAGCCGCCAGCACGGAGGAGTTCTTCCAGGTCCTGACCGGCGCCGGGGTGCTGGTCGATATCCAGCACTTCCCTTCGGGGGACGTGCGCGGCTACAAGGTCGCTCTTGACGGCGACACCAACAAGGAGGGGCAGCCGGTGTGGTTCTCCGGCTCCGTCCTCGCCCCCGACCTGTCCTACCCCAAGATCGCAGAGCGCTTCACCGACGCTCCGGCGCCGCCCAGCCCGCAGGCTGGCCACAGGCGTCCGGCGTGGCAGCAGGTCACCGACGCCACCGACCTCATCCCCGACCTCCTCACCCGAAGCGACGACGGTGCCGCGCAGGCACACATCGCCGTCCTCGCCGAAACCCTCGACGCCCTCCCGCTGATCGCCCCTGACGACCTACGGCCGCAGCTCCTCAAGGCTGCAGCCGCGTTCGAACGCGCCAACCGCTCCCGCATCCGCGCCCGCCACGAGCAGGCGCACGCCAACCGGCGGGCCGTCAAGGCGATCCTGCGGGAACCCGCCCCGAAGGACGCAGCCGCCCTGGCGATCATGCTCGACGTGATCTGGCTCGCGGTCATCGCGGCCCGGCACTGGCACCAGGCACGGCAGCACGACCAGCAAGCCGAAGCCGCCCGCCAGACCGCCGAGCACCTGCGCGCCGCCTACCAGCAAGCCTCAGCCCAGCCCACGGCCGTGATCGCCCAGCGGGGCCAGCTCCTGGCCGTACGGGTCCGGGAACGGCAGGTGGCCCTCCTGCGCCAGGTCCTGCCGGGACTGGCGGAACAGATCCTGGCCGAGCCCGGCTGGCCCGCCCTCGCAGCCACCCTCGCCGACACCCAGGCCGCCAGCCACAACCCAGCCGTCCTCCTGGCCGAGGCCGCCACCCGAAGGGAACTCGACACCGCCACCGCCATCAGCGACGTCCTCGTCTGGCGCCTCCGCCGCACGGCCGACCTGCCCACCACCGACAACCCCGACACACCCACCCGAGGCAACCGTCCCGCCTCGACCCCGGCTCCCGCCGCGCAGCCCGCGAACCAGGCCGCGAACCGTGCCGCTCGTAGGCGATGAGCCGGCGAAGCCGTCGGAAGGTAGCCGACGATCCCCGGTTAGCCAAACCGGGGAACCTCCAGACCATTGATGCCAGGGCCCCACGCCCAACCCCACCCACCCAGGCCGCACGGCACCTTCATGCCGTCGGCACCCCCACCCCCGCAAGGAGCACACCCTGAAGGTCCACCCCTTCGCCGATTCCCTCCCGATGCTCGACCAGGACGAGCTGCTCGACCTCGCCGAGTCCATCAAGGCCGAGGGCCTACACCATCCGATCGTCCTCGACCGCGACGGCATGCTCATCGACGGCCGCAACCGACTCGCCGCCTGCAAGATCGCCGGAGTCGAACCCCGCTTCACCACCGACGACAGCGATCCGCTCCGCTTGATCGTCTCGTACAACGTGATCCGCCGGCACGTCAGCAAAGGCCAGCAGGCCATGATCACCGCGATGGCGTGTTCCTTTTCGGGACACTCCCTGCGCACCCTGGCCAAGCACCACGGCCTCAGCCGCAGCCGCCTCTCCGCCGCCAACGTCGTCCTCCAGCACGCCCCCGACCTCGCCGAACGAGTCCGCGTCGGAACACTCGGACTCGACGCCGCCCACACAGCCGCCCTCGAACGCAAAGCCCACATCGAAGCCAGCACCGCCCAGCACGAACACCTGCGCCGGCACGCCCCCGACCTCGCCGAACAGGTCATCGAAGGCCGCCTCAGCCTCGACGAAGCCCGCCTCCGCCAGGTGGTGAGGGACACCGACACCATCCGCGCCGCCGACGGGGACACCGCGCCCGCCCTCACCCAGCTCGCGGATCGCGGAGAGATCACCTGGGGCCAGGCGGCTCAGCGCGCCGAAGAACACCGCGCCCACCGGCATGAGGCCGTCCTTCGCGCACAGCAGGCCCTCCAGCTCATCGCCGAGAACTGGACCGCCGTCCACGACCTCACGACCCGACCCGGCACCCCCTACGCCCAGGAGATCATCAACGGCCTCACCCCCGAAGCCCGAGCCCTCATCACGCAGCTGACGACCCGATCCTGACCCCATGAGCACTCTGGGGGCCAACGCCGAAACGCGTTGGCCCCCAGATGTGTTGCACGCCGATGGTCGCCGTCAGCGGTTCAACGCCGAGTCGAGGTGTTCCTGCACCGGCTCGAACAGCCCGTACGGGACGTACTGCGAGATCTCAGCGTGGGCAACCCACGCAAGCTCGGCCAGCTCGTCGGTGTCCGCCACGTGCGCGTCACCACCGACCACCTCGCAGGCGGTGTAGGACATCAGCCGGCCAGTGGCCGGGTGGATCCGCTCACCGAGCGGCTTCACCACCTTCACGGCGAGTCCCGTCTCCTCCTGGGTCTCCCGTACGGCGGCATCCTCGCAGGCCTCGTTGGGCTCGACCTCGCCGGCGGGGAACTGCCACGACAGCTGGCCCTCGCTCACCCGCCGCCGGACCATCAGCACGCGGCCTTCGTGCACCACGATGGCCGCGGCGATGCCCGGTCGCTCCTCAGCGTTCTGCTGCGTCACGTCTACTCCTCCAGGACCGCCAGAGAGTGGAAAGGGTGAGTGCTGTCCGTTGTCATCCAATCGAGGCGTTCTGACAGCGAACGTAGTCGTTACAGGTTCCTGGCCAGCAAACGTTGTCGTGTGAGGTGAGCGCTGGGGTGCCGGATGGCTCTCCAGTGGGGATCACGTCGTGCGCTTGCGCGCACAACGTGCGAGAGAGGGATCATCGCGATGGACATCGTCGTCACTAGTTCGACTCTGCTCGACTGGCGCAACGAACACCGAGGCCGTCGACTCAAGCAGCTCCTCGCGGACCGGGAAGCCTACGAGCGGCGGCGCGGCCAGGCGGCACAGGACATCCACGAGCGGTGCATTGCTCACGAGACCAACGCCGACCGGCTCCGGTTCCAAAACATGCCAGAGAGCCGGCGTCTTCGAGAGCTGGCGCACGTTGAACTCGACACCGCCCTCGACCCGATCCCTCGCGAACGCCAAGCCCTCGAAGCACGGGAGGCGACCCTGAGGGCCCACTGGAACGACCCCGTAGTCTGGATCCGGACCACCCTCGGCGCCCGCCTCAAGATCTACCACCACAGCCTGGCCTGCGGCCGAGTCTCCGGTACAGGTCGGCATCCTGACTCGTTCCAAACACACTTCGAGTCCGAAGCGGCGGCCCTCGGTTTGACGCCTTGCCGCGTGGACCAGTGCCGCCAGGCTGGTGACGAGCTTGAGCGCCTGCTTCCACATGCACGACCCTGACCGCGGTGACTCTGACATTCAATCCAGTCGTCGCAGATCAGAGAGCCGCCTTCGACTGACTTCGCTGTCCAGGGACAAGTGCCTCCCGTCGTTCCGGACAGGCTCCCATGGATTTGTTCACGTTCCCTCGTGAACAAATCCACTCCCGTCAACAGAAGGAAGAGATGCAACCGGACAGGCCAGCAGTGTCGACGGGAATCGCCTTGGTGTGGCCGTGCCAGTCGGCCGCCTCTATGACCTTCTCGTGGACGTCGTAAGGGCGGCCGTCGACAGCAACGCGGCGGATACCGTTCGGGCGGTAGCCGAACTTCCGTGACACCGCCCGGGAGGCGGCGTTGTCGGCGAAGGCAGTGGAGGTGACGCGTTCGGCGCCGAGGCCGTCGAAGGCGAGGGCCAGGGCGGCGGCGCGCATCTGGGTGCCGTAGCCCTGGCCCTGGAAGCGACGACCGAGCCAGAAGCCGGTACGGGCCTCGCCTGTGGTGGCGAAGTCACGCGCGGAGAGGTTCTGCTGGCCGATGACCTGGCCGTCGAGGAAGACGGCCAGGAGAAGGCGCCAGTTCTCGCGGGCCCAGTCGCCTCGCGCCCACCAGTGGTTCTGTACAACGCTCCTGGCCCTCTCGGCCGGCGGGGCGGAGGCCCAGGGCTGCGGGAAATACACGGCGCCGTCGGGGACGACCCCGTCGGCGGCCACCTGGGCGAGCGCGTCGAGATCGTCGTCCGAAGGGAGGCGCAGGACGAGGTCGGCGGTGGTGAGCTGTAGGGCGGTGAGGGGCCAGTGGCGCATGCGTGGGCTCCGAGGGGTCAGGGCCCGTCGAGTCCGAAGACCGTGCCGAACGGGTCGATGAGCTGGCAGATGCGCCGGCCTGGCTCCACATCGAGGGGGCCGCGGTGATGCGTGCAGCCCGCTTCCAGGAGGCGCTTGCGTTCGGTGTCGAGGTTCTCGACGGACCAGTACGGGACGGTGCTTCGCCCGTGGACGTTGGCCTTGGGAGAGGCGGGGTGGAAGCCGAACTCGAGTCCGTCGAGGTCGAGCCAGGCGTAGACGGAGGTGCCGTTGATGTCGAGCTTGACCTCGGCTTCGAAGATCTCGCCCCACCAGCGGGCGGCGGCTTCGGGGTCGTCGACGAAGACCATGACGGTGCGGATACCGCGCACTTGGGATTCTCCTTGCGTCGGGAAGTGGCACGGTACCGCCGGGGTGGTCACTCGTGGGCGCCGTGCAGGGAACGCAGACCGGTGGCAGCGGCGAACGCTGCCAGGGCGCGTATGAGGTCGTGATCGTTCCACTGGGCGCCGAGTTCGCGTACGTGGTGCAGGTAGGCGTGGCGTACCCAGCGCGGGGACGGGTGTCCTTGCTGGTCCGCCATGTGGGCAAGGGTGATCAGGTCGGGCAGCCCGGTGATGTCCGGGCGGAGGGTTTCTGCGTCGATGAGGGCGAGGTGCCCGTCGGCGCGGCGGCGGACGTGTTCCGGCTTGAGGTCCAGGTGGCCGAGCGGTACGTGGCCGGGTCCGTGGGCGTCGGTGACGCGCTGGAGGAGTAGGCGCCAGTCGTCGGGGCGATTGATCCAGTTCGGGGACGGGGCATCGAGGGCGGTTCTGGCATCCCAGCGAGCCATGGTTTCGGCGACCTCGGGCTGCCAGCGGGCGGAGGCGGTGTGGATGAAGGCGACCGACCGAACCAGTTCGTCGAAGGCGTCGGTGCCCACGAGCATGACGGCCTCGTCGAGGTGGTCGACCAGCAGGGTGCGGGAGGTGTCGCAGGCGCGGTGGAGTACCGGCAGAACGTTCTCGTCGGCCAGGAGTTCGTATGCGAGGACTTCGCCGAGGTATCCGGCCTCGTCCGCGTGGCGCTTCAGGACCCGGCGGGGCGGGACGCCCAGGGCAAAGACGGCTGTGCGGTAGCGGGCGGTCAGGCAGCGCACCGGTCCCGGCTCGCCCGCGTGGTGCCGGGCGAGGATTACGTACGCCTGGCGCTCGGCGATGACGGGGTCGGTGGTGAGCGGGTTGGCCAGCCACCCGTCGGGCCGCGTGCGGGCGGCGCCGTCCAGCGGCCCGACGGGGGCAGTGGTCATGCGGCGGTCTCCTGGTGAATGCCGAGCGCGGCCAGGCTGTGGGCGTAGCAGCGGGCGGCGAGGTCGGGCCGCTGGTGCTCGCCGTAGATCGCGAAGAGGGCGTAGACCGGGGAGTCGAGGTTCTCGCCGATGTGCCATCCCTGGTACGAGCCGCCGACGACGTCCCAGATCTGGGCGCGGCCGAGGAAGACGGCGGCGAAGTCCTGGAAGTAGATCTCGATGCCGAACGGGTAGGCGGCCATGGCCTCCTCCCGGCTGGTCGTGGCGACCTTGTCCCAGGTGGGGCCGGTGATGTTCCAGGCGTACGAGTCGATCTCGCCGGGGCGGCCGGGCGGGTCGAGGAGGCGCAGGACGGCGCGGTGCCCTCCGAGGGGGCCGGCCAGGTAGTCGTGGATGCTGGTGGCCAGGGCGCCGGTGCGGGTGGCGATGAGCTCCCGGGCGAGCTGGGGCAGCTCCTCGGCCACCAGGGCGTCGGCCTTCTGCCACTCCTCCTCGGCCAGGGGCGGGGTGATCGGCGTGGGCTCGACGTGCTGCGGGGCATCGAGGAAGTCGGCGAGTGCGGCGAGCGCGGACTTCTCGGCCACGGGGTCGGGTGTGACCCAGGGGACGCGGGAGGTGGTGATCGGGCCGTCGCTGGCCGGGACGGTCAGGCGGTCGCCGGGGCGGGGGCCGTGGACGCGGAAGAGGTGCTGGAGCTTGTTGGCGGTGGCGGCCAGGGCCTTGTGATCGGCGTAGAGGAACGGGCCGTGGGGGCTGCGGGGCGCGGTGAAGCCGTTGCCGCACAGGGCGACGTCCCGCACGCCGTCCAGGGGTCTGAGGTAGTCGATGAGCAGCCCGTTGAGGATCTGGATCCCGGTGGTGCGGTTGCGGGGGCCGTCCATGCCCGGCAGCAGGTTGTTGTCCGCGCCGAGGGCGCCGTAGGGGACGGTCTGGGCGTTGTTGGAGACCACCGCGAGCCGGGGAGGGGCGAGGGTGCCCTGGGCCAGCTGCTCGATGTAGAGGTCGGAGACGTCGGCGTCGACGCCGATGAAGACGTCGTTGCCGGTGGTGCCGGCCAGGCGGACCAGGGGCTGGGAGACGCGCTTCTCCCAGAAGAGGGTGCGGGCGCCGGCGGGGTAGAGGGTGATCTCGATGTCGCCGACGTTCAGCGGCTGGGTGTGGTCCACGCGGTGCACAGTGAAGCCCAGGGCTTCGATGGCGTCGGTGACGGCGGCCGGAGTGGTGGTGCCGGTGTAGACGGGCACCGTGCGGGCGAGGAGGTCGAGCGAGGGGAGGTGGAAGTGGTCCAGGTGCTCGTGGCTGAGGATCACCGCGTTGGGGCTGGGCATGCCCTCGGTGTCCACAGCGCGGGGCGGCCAGATCTCGAACTCCAGGCTCCCGGCTCCGAACGCGGGCGCGAGGATCGGGTCGAGGAGGACGGAGGAGAGACCGTCGGAAATGTGCCAGGTCTGGTGGCCGAGGAAGGTCAGTTCCAGGCCGACGGGGGCTGCTGCCATGACGAACTCCTTTGCGCGGTCAGGAAGGGTGCGGGGGTGGTGCGGAGGGGGACAGCGGACGTCCCCCTCCGCACGTGTCTTCGGACCGGCAGGGCCTACCGGTGGTAGGTGGTCGGGGAGTTGTGGGTGGTGCCGGTGGCGGCGAACGCCGTCACGCGCTGCTGGAGCCGGCGGACCGCCTCCGCGGTCACGGGCGCGCTCGGCTTCGTCTGGGGCTTGGGTCGGTTCATGACGTGCCTCCATCACTTCGGTTTCGCGGCGGTGCGGATGCAGCCGCCGTGCCCCGCCGCCGCAAGCGGCGGGTGGTCAGGGTTCGGTGGCGAACAGGAGACTGCCGACGAGGGCGCTGCAGAGGATCACGTAGACGATCACGGCGATCCGCTGTCTCACTGCTTCACCACCACGTCCGGGTCCTGCGGCGCCCGGCCGGCGGCTGCGCTATTGCGCTGCCGCCGCACTTGGCGCTCGATCAGCAGGACACGGCAGACACGGGCAAGGGCCCGCATGTGAATCCAGGCCCCGAGCCGTCCCTCGCCCGGTCCGTGCGACAGGAGCCGCTCAGCATCCGTACAGGCTTGACTGACACCGCCCGTCTCACCGAGCAGGAGCCGGACGTAGCCGTGCAGCAGGGCCGTGGTCTCCCGTACTTCACCGCCCGGTATCCGGTAGGTGTTGGGCGTGAGGACACGAGTGCACAGGGCGCGCATGGTGTTCGCGCGTACCGGCTCCTGGGTGGCGGGCGTGGTCGTCATGCCGGGTGTCCCGCAGCCGCCTCCCGCATCCCGATCGCCCGGTCCATCTGCGCGTACAGGACCTCCAGCTGGGCAGGGTCGAGGACCAGGGTCGTGGTCTCGGTGGTGCCGTCGAGTCGGTGCAGCGCGATCGGCAGGGTGGCCTGCTGCTCGTCGTGGTCGTACGTGATGTCGCGCCGGACCGGAGTTGCGTGGGTGATCACGAGGGCTCTCCCGGGGCTGTCTGAGCGGGGCTGGAGTTCAGTCAACTCCGCTGCCAAAGCCCCGAACAGGGCATTCCACTAGGCACGTTGTAGGCACGAACCAGGCAGAATCCCGCTAGGCTTCCGGGCGCCCAACTCGACCAGCGGACGGCGGGATGATGGCGAACGAGACCCTGCGCGGACTCAGGCGCAAGCAGCGGTGGACGCAGGCACAGGCCGCCCAGCAGGTCTGCGCACAGGTCCTGGCGGCCACGGGCCGTGACCCCGAGCTCGACGCGAACTGGATCTCCCGGCTGGAGCGCGGAGCGATCACCTGGCCCTCGGGCGACTACCGGGCAGCGCTGTGCGTGGTGTTCCAGGTCGGTAGCGAGGCAGAGCTGGGTTTGCACCCGAAGGGAGATGCGGCAGGCGCATCTTCCGCCCAGGACGCGTCATCGGCGCCCGCCGACGACGCGAGCAGCCTCTACGCCGACACAGAGCTGTCGGCCCGGCTCTCCCGGCACGCTGCCGCGACCAACGTCAATGGCCTGGTACTGGAGCAGTTCGACGCCGACGTGGAACGGCTCGCCAGGGACTTCGTCAGCCGGCCCCTGACCCTGCTGGTCCCGGAGATCCGCGCCCTGCGCACGGACGTGTTCCGATTACTCGAGGGCCGCCAGCACCCAGGTCAGACGCGGCACCTGTACGTGCTCGCAGGATGGCTGTCCGGCCTCGCGGCACACGTGTCCCTCGACCTCGGCCACCAGCCCTCCGCCTCCACCCATGCGCGGACCGTGGTGCAGTGCGCAGAGATCGCGGAGCACCCGAGGCTACGGGCCTGGGCCCGCTCGTTCCAGTCTCTGGCCGCCTACTGGACGGGCGACTACCGGCGGGCCGCAGATCTGGCACGGGCTGGCTGCGAGGACGGCCGGGGACCGGGCTCCGGAACAATCACGGCACGGCTGCTGAGTCTGGAGGCCCGCGCCCTCGCAGCCGGCGGAGACGGCCGCAGCGCGTTGCGCTCCCTCGCACTGGCCCACGAGGCCCGCAGCAGCGCGGAACGAGACGAACTGCCTGGCGTCTTCGCCTTCCCCGAGGCCAAGCAATGGGCCTACACAGGCACCACGCTGCTGGCCGTCGGCGGCGACGAGCAAGTACAGCGGGCGATAGTGGCGTCCAACCGCGCGGTGGAGCTGTACCAGGCCGGGGCTGAAGGAGACCGGTCCTCCGGAGACCTGCACGCCGCGCATCTGGACCTGGCCACCGCATACCTGGCGAGCGGCGAAGTGGAAGGAGCCAGTATGGAACTCGCCGCGGTCCTCGGCGCGGATCAGTACACCGCGAGCATCACCATCAGGCTTCGCAAACTGGACACGCTCATCGACAGCGGGCCGTACCGTGACTCACGGCCGGTGGTCGATCTCCGGGAGCACATCCACGAGGTGACCGCCCGACCCGCTCTCGTCAGCACACCCACGGAGCCGCGATGACCACCCAGCCCACGAACGACCCTTCCGTGACCGACCGACACCTGCTCTCCACCCAGGCGTACGGCAGCAGCCAGCACCTCGCAGCCCGCCAGTCCCTCTACCAATGGCAGACCCCACGACACGACCTCCCCGGCATCATCGTGGGCGAGCTGGCTGGCATACGCGGAGCAGTCGCGGACGTGGGCTGCGGCAACGGGAAGTTCATACAGCGGGTACGCGCCGACCGGCCGGACCTGACCGTGCTCCCCATGGACATCTCTCCCGGCATCCTGACGGGTATCGAAGGAGCCGTGGCGGCAGACGTCCAGAGGCTCCCGATCGCCGACGGGGCACTGGGCGCTGTCCTGGCCATGCACATGCTGTACCACGTGGAGGACCAGGCACGCGCCGTCCAAGAGCTCGGCCGAGTCCTGAGCAATGGCGGCATCGCCATCGCATCCACGAACAGCCGGACCGACAAGCGCGAACTCGAAGACCTCTGGCGCCGAGCCGCCGGCGACGTCCTCGGCATCCCTGAGGGCCCCGCACGCGTACAGCTCTCCGCCCGCTTCACCCTGGAGGATGCCCCCACCATCCTGGGCGCCGTCTTCGAGGACGTACGGACGATCCCTCTTC
This sequence comes from Streptomyces sp. NBC_00086, assembly GCF_026343255.1. NCBI lineage: Bacteria > Bacillati > Actinomycetota > Actinomycetes > Kitasatosporales > Streptomycetaceae > Streptomyces > Streptomyces sp. NBC_00086. The sequence goes on from NZ_JAPELZ010000001.1 coordinate 3,866,127, forward strand.
CAGGAGTGATCGAAGTCGCCGATCCCGCACCCGTGGTCGCCCATCTGGCCTCCTACGAAGCATGGGCCGACCAGATGGGCGTACCGTTCAAGGAGACAATCGAGCGTGCACGAGAACGAGTGCAGGAGACCATCCACGCAGAGGGCGCATTCCACGTCACCTGCCTCGGCGGCATCCTCGTCTGCCGTTGACCAACACACGGCGCCGAGCACATTCACCCCATCCGAAGGCAGCCGGAGCAGAGGTCCGGGCGAAGGTCTTCCGCCCGATCTACTTGCGAGCGCAGGCGGCATGCACCGAGACCTTCGGGTGCCCCGTCTCCACCACATAGTGGCGGGACTGGTCGAGTACCCGGCAGGATGCCGACCATGACGACGAATGAGGGCCGCGTCTGCGGCTGCCGGTGCGGTGGCACCCCTACCGGCGGAAAGTTCTTGCCTGGCCACGATTCGAAGATCGTGCCGCAGCTTGAAGCGGACCACGGGAGCCTGATCGCCTTCTGGGCCTGGTACGAAAAGGCTATGACCGACACGCCGCCCAAGGCGCCGTGACGTGTGCCTGGTTCACGCCTCGTCTTCTCCGCATCCGAGGATCTCTGACGCGGCCTGAGGGCGAATGAGACCCCAGACGCTCGCCCTGGGCCGGGGGTCTCATCGATCGGTCTCGTCGACCAGTCGCTCGTTCAGTCCGCGGTCCGGAAGCCTTTCAGGCAGTGACGCCCTTGTTGCGGTTGGCGAAGGGCCGCGCTCCATGCAGTTCCATGAACTCCGCGATCAGCTCCGCCTCAGCCTCACAGGGATCCCGCTCGGATATCGGCAACCACGCGACGAGCAGAGCGTCCGAGTCCGCCAACTGCCAGATGTAGCGCCCGCCCCAGTGGCCGGCCATCCCGCCGGCACCATGGCGGCGATACTCGTCAAGCCGCTGCCGCAGTCCCCTCCGGCCGTCCTTGCCCGCTGACGCCTTGCCGATGTACAGGATGGTGGCACCGTCCACCCAGGCGCCACCAAGCTCGTCCGCCGTCACCGACGGATCTCTGCCTTTGAGGTGTCCGGCAGGGTTACGGGAGAGGAACGACGGGGGCGCCGTACTCGTGCGAAGTACCACGTAGATTCCGGGCTCTGAAGGAACTCCGCTGTCACCCAGCTCGCTGAGCAATACGAATCCACGGAAACCGCGTTCTGTCAGTGTCTTCCGGGTCAGTTTTGGTGTCGGACTCATGGCCGGCATCGTGCCATGCGGCTGTGACAACGGTCACTCGCCCTTCGCGGGCCCTGACCTTGAGCGAGGAGGGCTCTACAAGCGAGCTGCCGCAAAACCGATCAGGAGGATCGCGGTCACTACGATGCCGACCAGCCCGGCCCAGCCTCCCACCAGCGCGCACACCGCCACGACGATGAAGGCTCCGAGCATGAGTGCGGCGAACGCCCGTGCGGACAGGCCGCGGTCGTCGCTGTCGGCGGCTCGCTTCTTCTTCATCCAGTTCACCGGAGACACGGTAGCCAGTGTGGCCGGCTCGGCCTTCGTCCGGGCCCGGTTACCGGAGCACGGGGACGCAGGAGATCAGATGAGGTGGACGCCGGTCAGGGCCCCCGCCGAGCGAAGGAGTGCTCGGAGTCCGTGACCTCCTCGGATGTGGGCTTGGGGATGCCGGCACCGGCTTCCTGCCACCTGTCCCCGGATTCGTCCGCGCCCGCGTTCCTCAGTCCACAAGCGCACTACAGGAAGCGAAGGCGAGCATCACGACCAAGAGGAAGCCAGCGAAAAGACCAATGGCAGGCCAATCAGGGCCCCCAGCCGCAGGCCGCTGCACGCTCATGCCTGCCATGAGCCCGCACCTACGGCAGAAATGAGGACCAGGCCCCCACACACGGCCCTGGCTGCCGCAACGGTCACAGCGCACCGAGCGCCCCTGCTCTGTCATGGGCACGAAGGGTAGCGGGCGTCGTCGGCCACCGCAGGAGAGGTGCCGGGTTCCGATTGTCCGCCGCTCGCTTGAGCCCTGCCTCGGTGCCCAGCCCATGCGCCGAGAGCCCTGAAGCTGCGGTGGCTACGACTCTTGCCCTTCACGCTCAACGACCGATCTGCCAAAGTGCCATGACAGTCAGCACCAAGATGAACAACGCGATCTCCCTGCCCACTGTGTGTCATCGGCATAAGCGCAGCGGGACACCCGACGACCCGCGTGTATCCGTCGGAGCAGCTGGCAGGAGCCCGCCCCGCGCAGATCCAGCAGCACGCTCGCGGGAGGCGGTACGCGCCTGCATGCCGCATGAAGTCGACCGGGTGCCAGCACTCAGCCAACACGATCACGGTGCGGCCCGCGGCGTGATTACGGGCGGCAGCGTCGGCAGGGATTCAGTCCCGCCCGCCCAGCCTCGTACAGAGTGATCCGCCTTGGATCTCCGGACACGCACTTCCGGCGCCATGCCCCGGGTTCGTCGCGGTGGTAAGCGGTACCCCGCTTACCAGGGCCGCTGGGCGCCCGCCACCAGGGGGAGACGAGGACGGTCACATCAAGTTGTCCGAGTTCACGATCGGCGTGCGCGAGCTCGGCGCGTAGTTCGCGTCGGCGCGCGGCGATCCGCTCACGGGCTTGTTCCACGGTTTCCATGCAGTCCCGTCTCCTCTCGGCATGGACTGACGCCCCGCTCGCGAAAACACCACGCGGGCGAGGCGGCCGTCCACACGCGCCCATCTGACGCCGTAGCCACGGCGGAAGGCTGCTCCCTGGACCCCTCAACGAGCATCGGAGCAGGTTGTGACGACTGCCTCACGCCAGGCAGGAGCCGTGTTGACTACGTGGCCGTGCCACAACGTGCCAGTAGGGGCGGTAAACAGCGGTCAACACGGGGTTCGCCGGGACTAGCCGACACGACCTCTCGGTGGGCGTTCTCGCAGGTCAGACGCCGTACGCGACCCCAAGTGCCAGGTGATTCCCAAGCTTATAGCGCGGGTTCGATTCCCGTCATCCGCTCCACGACGAAGCCCCAGGTCAGCGACCTGGGGCTTCGTCGTTGTCTAGACCCATTCAGGAGTCCCGCACCACTTGCGCACCACCTTGGCGGCGACGAGGTCGCGGGCCTTCGGCTGTTCTCACGTCGTCGCAGGTGGAGACAAGAACCCGTACATGGCCCGGCCGTCCGCCCGGGCACTCTCGTCGGCCAGTTGACGCCAAGCTGCATGCTGCGGATCGCTCAAGGCCTTCGCGAACGCGAGCTTCTTACGGTCGCCCTTGTCGAGTTGGTCTCTGAGTTGCAGCGGATTGGCGGGCAACGAGAGCAAGAACGCCAGATCGCGATAGTGGCGCTCCGGCGAAGCGGTCTTGATGCTCACCGCTGCAGCCTTCGCCACGATCGCCCCCAACAGGCTGGGGCGTCGGATCCGGCCCGTCCTCGACCCCAGTCGCACTCTCACAGCCTCGGTTCTTTGCGCAGCCTGCCGGCCGCCCGGCACCTCCAGCGTGCGGCCGGGCGGCGTCGTTGTGAGGTCTGCACGGGGGCCGAGGTTGTCAGGCGCCAGCAGATCCACCACCAACCGCTGCGGCTCCACACCGCGCTGATAGCGGTGCAACAAGTTGCCCTGCGGCGACATGCCGGCGGGGGAGAATCCGAGCCGTTCGAGCGCCGCGACCAAACGACGCAAGCTCTGCTGGTCCGACTGCACGTCAGCCAGGACATCCAGGTCGGCGCTCGCCGCCGGTGGAGTCCGGCCGTGCTCCAGGCCGTGCAGGAGCACCATCTGCCCACCGATCAGCGACCAGGCATCCGGCACCTGCTCCGCAAGGTCGAACAGCACGCCCCACAACTCCACCAGCGGGCCGGTGAACAGGTCCGACTCCAGTCGTACATCGGGCAGATCAGCCGCCATGATCACACCCTCCGAGGCTGCGCGTAGCGAGTCAGCAGGGACTCGAGCAACCCAGCTGCGGCAGCGTCGGCTCGGCTCTCATGGAGGTCCAGCAAGTCGGCCGCCACCACTGAGGCGGGGACGTCATGGCCCTGCCCTGGGGCTTCAGACCTTGAGGTCAAGAACGGCCACATCTCCGACGGGGGGATTCGGACCGAGACATTGCCCCGCTCTTCATCACGGACCATGCCGAACGCGGCTTCCAGCTTTTCGACCCGGTCGGGGTGTACGTAGATCTCCGCAGGGCCGAGGGAGATGTAGTCCGCCCCTGCCTGTGCCGCAGCACTCGCTCCTCCCCGCACCACATCCTGAGCGGCGAGCAGAACTGGCAGTACGCCTGAATGAACGCGGTACGAGCGAACCTCGGCACGGGCGGCAAGGAGTTCCTGGACCAGAGCTGGAGACAGGTGCCCGTGGGCAAGGAGGTTCCGCAACCGCGTCCTCACCCGGGACTTCTCTGCATCGGACAGGCCCACCGGCTGATGGCCGTCCAGCACCGCCAGAACGCCCCATGCATTGCGGGCCGACAGCGGTCTCCGCGAACGGCGGCCCCGGTCTTTACGATCCCGGACGCTGTCCCCGGCAACCAGCCAACGGCCACCGACCCGCTGCCCCTGCAGCTTTCCGTCATGCAGCAACTGACGGACGCGGGAATCATCCACCCCGAGCAGGGCCGCAGCCTCTTTCACCGACAGCAGTTCCATGACCATCTCCTTGCGCCTCCCCTCACGAAATCAGGAGGGAACACGCAAGCAGTCTCCTACCCAGATTCCCTTGCGTCAAGCCTCACGCAGCCAGGAGGCAAGACGCAACTATCGAGGCAGGGGCGTGCCGCACGGCCCAGACCAACGGACGCGTGCCCCATCCGTGCCCTTCGGAGCGGCGAACAGCGGTCAATGCGGGTACGGGCGGGCCCTCGAGGCAGCTCTTTCGGCAGACTGTTTCCGCAGGTCAGATGCCATATGGGCGGCCTGCACGTCATAGATTCCCAAGCTTATAGCGCGGGTTCGATTCCCGTCATCCGCTCCATGACAAAAGCCCCAGGTCAACAACCTGGGGCTTTTGTGTTGCCTAGACCTCTCCACCTCTCCCGTGCCAGATCCGAGGCGGAAGCGGAGTCTTTGGCCTTGGTTCGGCCAGGACCGTACGCGGCGATGCGGGCGGACGACCTTCACCGCACGCCCGGCTCACGGGCGAGCGCGTCAACCTGTTCGGCAGTCGTTGCCGGACCGGTGGCTTCCCCTAAAGCGGCTGCATCGAACTATCCGTTGCCACTCCCACCGCCGAGCCTGCCGCTCGCACGTTGCATGAAGCTCTCGAACACAGCCTCCGCATCATTGAGCCTCATCAATGACGCAAAGTTGCGGGCCGCAGCATTGGACACCGCTTCGTCGTTGCCCCGGCCCCAGGCGTACATGTGGGGTCCGACCGCCTGGACAGCCTGCTTGGCGGCTTCCAGCACTGGGAGCGACGGGGCGTCTCCACCGTCCAGAAGCGAGATCCGACGATGCCGCAGCTCAAGATCGCGACACAGGGACTCCGAGCGATACACCATGTCCCGGTACTCATCGAAGCTCCTCACGGTCCAGAGCGAGGTCGCCACCCGCAGAATCTGCCCCTGGAGTTCTTCCCACACAATGCAGAAGCCCTCGTAAGCCTGGTACCGCTCCGAGAGGAGCGCTGTGGTGCTGGCCGTGATCCTTAGTTGCTGGATGTCTCGCGCCTGCACCACCGGTCCGTGCACGGTCGAGTTATCGAGCCCGTTGGCCACGTCAACCGTCGCGTGCTGAACGGACGGCTGTTCTCTGCGAGATGAGTCCACGCCGGGATGTTAAGGCCCAACACGAAATCACGCCTGTGTACTGCCCCAACCTCTTTCGGGAGGCATCCCAAAGCTGAGCGAACCCACACTGCCGACTTGGACCACGGGACCATGCTGCACGCCCCCACTGATCGTGTTGTGCACCTCCGCGACCTGTTGATCGCCTCGCCTTGGTGCAAGTTCATCGAGCACTGACTGAAGTTCAGAAGCAGCAGTCGGATTGGCCATCAAGGTACGTCGCAGCCGTGTGCGCCATTCCGCCTCGACGTCCAAGACCATCTGCTCGTCACCGGCCTCCAACGCCGCCGTGAGCTCTCCGCGCGAGGTCTCCAGCTCGCCTTCGATCACGACTCCTTCGCCACCGTCGCGACGCGCAAAGAACAAGGCGATCCGATCACGAGCCTGTGCCCACGAGTCAGTCGCCATCTGCTGAACGAATGCCGTTGCACCCGCGGCAGCGAGTGCCATCAACTCTGGTTCCATTCATCCCCCTTACTAGCAGTCGAGTCAGCCACCGCACCCATGGCCCTCGACGATCAAAGACCGACGGCTACCGTACGTCGCACGCCCCCAACATGTACGAGCGCCTCTGGCGACCGTGGCGCCTCCCCGCGCGGGTGGCGCCGCCCCGCGGCCGCCGCACCTCGAATCGCGAGAGCCGGCCTGGTAGCCGCACACGATCCGAGCCGGCATCACTCACGCGACCACCTCAGGGGACGAGTCAACGCTCATAGGTGGACAGCAACCCGATTCCCGCCAGACAGGCCGGAACAAGGGCGGACCAGACCCCGTCTTCGGTTCTGGCCCACAAAACTCCCGACGGAATCGCGATGAGGAGAACAGACCAGCAAAGACGCCGGAACCTCCTCCGCGAACGGACGAGCCGAGCAGTTGCAACCTCGCGCCGCCGCCTCTGCGCGTCCTCGGCCGCCCATTCGTCCTGCGTGCGCTCCCGAAGGCGCGCCAGGAACGCAGCATGGTCAGCGTCGTGCGCCGCGGCGGGTGGCGCAACGTTCAAGTTGAGGTCCCCGTGGACAGCGCCCGCCTGCACGACAGGGCCTTCAACGTGGCCGCTCAACTCGTTGCGCACATATGGCCGTTCACTCATTCGCCGAAGATACGCGATCAGCTCAGAAGATCACCATCGGACTGCGCCTGCCTTTGTCTGGTGGGGCCCACCAGGTGACTCAGTGGCCCGCTCGCCGGAGTGGGTCCGTCCACAGAAGTTGGGGGCCTTCCACGGTCATCAACTTCCAGGACCTAGAAGGTGTCTGTATTTCTCGGACTTCACCATGCCTGGCTCACGAGTCGACGAGTGCGTACGGCCTGCTGCCCGCGTCCCGGGCGAAAAGCCACGCGAACACGAGGAGCGGGGCGTAAATCACTGCAAGGAAGATGCTGCCCACGGCCACCGTCACACGATCCGATCGACTGTACCGGTGCTGGGTCCAGCTCAGCACCCAGAGGCCGAGAGCGCCAAGGAGTCCGACCAAGAACAGCGCCGGCCACACTTGGTCGCTCTGCACCGAGAGCGCGAAGGACAGCACTACAGTCGACGGACCACGCCACTCCATCGTCTGCCCAAGGTCCCACCCGAGCTGCCCCGGCCTTGGCAGTACCAGCAATCCCACCATCAGCAAGATCTGTGCCACACCACCGACCAGCCCGGCACGCTCGGCAATCCAGCTCGCAGGGAATTCCGTCCAGCCTGACGGGACCGCCAGCGCATCGCAGACGGTGGCCATCCCGTCGAGCGGTGTACCCCAGCGACGGGCTCCGACGATGGTCGCGAGTGCCGCGAGAGAGGCCAGCGTCCGATACAGCGTCGCCACGACCTTCAGCGAACGCACCTCCTTGATCACGTTGTTTACCGTGCTCGACGGACTCGACATGAACACATCCCTGACCGACCGCGCCTGCACGACGGGACCCTCGACGTGACCGCTCAGATCATTGACAACGGATCGATACTCGCCCATGCGCTGGAACCTACGTCCACGTTGAGAGCGCCGCCACCAAGACCTCAAAAGCGAATCTGGACGCATCACGCAGCACACCAAGCCGCGCCGGGCGGCCCCGCATCGGCCTGCTCACGGAAGCAACCTCGCAGTGCGGATCTGCGGCTCGGGCGGTGAGGCCGGCCGACAGCCACTTCGTCGATCGTCACCGCTCAGGCCGGTGCAGGCATCCCTGCAGATCCATCCAGCTCGTGGTCGCGGACGACGGCGTGCCGCCCATGCGTGCCCCGCTTGAGGAGGCCACCGGCTTCACGTGCCCCAGCCGTGCCCTTTGGAGCGGCGAACAGCGGTCAGAACCGGCACCCAGAGGCAGTCGCACCAAAGGCCGAAAGGGGTAGGAAACCGCAGGTCAGAAGCCATGCGGGGCATCCATACGCCATAGATTCCCAAGCTTATAGCGCGGGTTCGATTCCCGTCATCCGCTCTTCTACGAAGCCCCAGGTCAGCGACCTGGGGCTTCGTCGTTGTCTAGACCTGTTCAGGAGTCCCGCACCACTTGCGCACCACTTGACTCCTTCCCGGCCTGCTCGGCGGGCTTCTACCGGGCGGTTGCAAGGACGTTGACAGCGGTAGCGCTCTCCTGCCGTCCACCGACCGGTGGACGGCAGGTTCAACCGGCCGGGCGTGTCGGGCTGTGCACCCCGCCGACCAGGATCTCCGGTATGAGTCAACTCCCTGTGCAGATAGCCCGTTGGAGCGCCCAGCACACATGGCGTGCGATCGCCGGCTGGTTCGTGTTCGTCTTTCTGTGCCTCGGCGTCGGCATCGCGGTCGGCACCAACGAGGCCAGCGTCGAGGACTTCCGGGTCGGTGAGGCGGGGCGCGCCGAAGCGATGGCAGCCGAAGGGGGCCTGCAGCGCAGGCCCACCGAGCAGATCATCTTCTACGCCAAGTCCGGACCTCCGGACATGGCCGCAGCCGACTCCGCGGCACGGGACCTCACCGAGCGGATGCGGAAGCTGTCCGAGGTGGACAGCGTCGCGGCCCCGGTCCGCTCCGAGGACGGCAAGGTGCTCAGGGTCTCGGTGGTCCTGAAGGGCCCCGAGCTGGACGGCAAGAAGAACGTCGTCCCGCTCCTCGAACAAACGGCGAAGGTGCGCGACGAGTACCCCGACCTGGTCGTGGAGGAGACCGGCTCCCCCTCCATCAGCAAGGGCGTCAATGATCAGCGCGGGAAGGACCTCGCGCTCTCCGAGCGCATCACGCTGCCAGTCACGCTCATCACCCTGCTGCTCGTCTTCGGATCGGTGGTCATGGCCAGTGTGCCGCTGCTGCTCGCGCTCTCCTCGATCGCCGGCGCCCTGGGGCTGTCCATGATCGCGTCCCACGGCCTCCCCGACCCCGGTGTCGGGACCAACATGATCCTGCTCATCGGCCTGGCCGTGGGAGTCGACTACACGCTCTTCTACCTCAAGCGTGAACGCGAGGAACGGGCCCGTGCCGGTGGTCGTCTCGGCTCGGAAGCCCTGGTGGAGCTGGCGGCGGCGACCGCGGGCCGGTCCATCGTGGTCTCCGGCCTCGCCGTGATCGTCTCCACCGCCACCTTGTATCTGGCCGGGGACGTCATCTTTTCCTCGCTGGCGACGGGGACCATCCTGGTCGTGGCGGTCGCCGTGGTCAGCTCCCTGACCGTACTTCCCGCACTCCTCGCGACGATCGGGCGCCGGTCCGAGCACCGTTCGGCCCGCAAGGCCGCCCGCCGGGCGAGCCGCGGCAAACCGGTCCGTACGAAGCGGGCGGCGGCCGAAACGGGCCGGGTGTTCGGCGCCCTGCTGCGGCCCGCGCAGAAGCGTCCCGCCGTCACCCTGAGCGTATCGGTGCTCGTCATGCTCGCCCTGGCGGCGCCCGCGCTCGGCATGAAGCTCATCGACCCGGGCAAGGACACCTTCTCGCGCGACATCCCGGCCATGCAGGTCTACGACCGGCTGAACGCAGCCTTTCCGGAGCTTCTGGTCAAGCATGAGGTCGTCGCCCGCTCCACCCCGGACCGGGCCCCGGAGGTGAGGCAGGCTCTGGCGGATCTCGGCCGGCGAGCGCAGGCCGATCCTCTGTTCGCCAGGACCGCCGAGCCGGAGGTGCGTACGTCGGCCGACGGCCGGATCAGTGTGCTGGAGCTGGCCGTCCCGTATCCCGCGCCCTCCGCCGAAGCGACCGAGTCGCTCGGGCATCTCCGTAAGGACCATGTGCCCGCCACGGTCGGCATGCTGTCCGGCGTGGAGACGGGGGTGAGCGGTGACGTGGCCCGGGGCCGCGACTACGTGCATCACGAGAAGAGCAAGCTCCCGCTGGTCATCGGGCTCCTGCTGCTGGTCACCTTCGCGATGACCGTGTGGGCGTTCCGCTCGGTGGTCATCGGTCTGATCGGCGTCGTGCTCAATCTGCTGTCCGCCGGGGCCTCGCTCGGCCTGCTGGTCGTGTTCTTCCAGGGGACGTGGGCGGAGGACCTGCTGGCCTTCGACTCCCTCGGCGCGATCGCGTCCCGGGTGCCCCTGTTCCTCCTCGTGATTCTCTTCGGTCTGTCGATGGACTACCAGGTATTCGTGGTCAGCCGGATCCAAGAGGCCATGCACAACGGAATGTCAGCCCGCGAGGCAGTGTTGGACGGCATCACCCGGTCGGCCAAGGTGGTGACCAGCGCGGCGATCGTGATGGTGACGGTGTTCGGCGCCTTCGTCGCCCTGCACCTCACCGAGATGAAGCAGATGGGCTTCTGTCTGGCGGTGGCCGTACTGCTGGACGCCGTGGTCATCCGGCTCATGGTCCTGCCGTCTCTCCTGCTCCTTCTCGGCGAGCGGGCATGGTGGCCGCTCCGGCCGACCCGGTCGTCCCCTACGGCGCTGATCACCACCACGGCTCCCCGTCCATTCGAGAACGTAGTCTGACGATCATGCTTCAACGTCCGCAGCGCGGGGACCCGTTCTGGATATGGATGCTCCACTGGTGGGACGTCATGTCCTGGGTGATCATTGGCCTGCTGGCCGTGATCACCATCGTGGGGGACACCCCCCGCCCGACCGGTTACGGGTCGCTGGGGCTGCTGGCACTTCTCGGCATCTGTTACGGGCTCGTACGCAGACGCCCCGGCAATCCGGTGCTCGGCGCGTACGCCTATCTGGCCTTACTGGTCCCCGTCCTGGGCGGACTCGCCTACCTCCGCGACGGCTTCGGGGTGCTGTACACGCTGGCGCTCCCACAGTTCGTCATCTTCGCTAACAGTCTGCGGTCCTCGATCGTCTGCAGCGGGCTCGGTGCCGTGGCCATCACGGTCGGCGGCAGCCTGCGGGAGGGCCTGAACGCCGAGGTCCTCACCACCAACGCCATCTCTTCGTTCGCTGTCTACGCGGTGAGCGTCCTGATCGCCGTACTGACGCCCCGGGCCCTTGAACTGCGCGACGAACGCGCCCAGCTGCGCACTGAGTTGAAAAGCACCCAGCTCAGCCTGGCCGAGGCACACCGGCTCCAGGGCGCCGCAGAGGAGCGCGAGCGCCTCGCACGGGAGATCCACGACACCCTCGCCCAGGGCTTCGCCTCCATCATCGCGCTGGCGGAGGCGGCCCGCTCCGGCCTCGAAACCGATGCGGAGAGGAGCGCGCAGCAGTTGCAATCCATCGAGCAGACCGCCCGCGACAACCTCGCCGAGGCCCGCGTCCTCGTCGGCTCGGCCCCCCAGAGCGGCGTGGCTCCCGGCTCGGCGGCCAGAACCCTGCGGCGGACACTGGACCGGTTCACCGAGGACACCGGGGTCACCGTCACCGCAGACCTGCCGGACATCGAGTGCGACCAACCGACTCGGATCGCGCTGCTCCGCTGCACTCAGGAGTCCCTCGCCAACATCCGCAAGCACGCGGCAGCCTCCGCCGTGGACATCGTCCTGGCACGGCAGCCGTTCGGCATCGAGCTGGAAATCATCGACGACGGCCGGGGTTTCGTGGTCGAGGAGTCCCGAGGCTTCGGACTCAACGGCATGCGCAAACGCCTCGCCGAACTCGGCGGCGAACTCACCGTCACCAGCTCGGTTGGAGATGGCACCCGCATCCTCGCCATGATTCCCACGAACGGTCAGGTGTGACATGACTACATCGGCAGACGCGCTCCGCATCATCCTGGCCGACGACCACGCGGTGATGCGCGCCGGCCTGGTTGCGCTGCTGGCCTCCGAGCCCACCATCGACATCGTCGGCGAAGCAAGCGACGGCCGGGAGGCGGTCGAGCTGGTCGACCGGCTGCAGCCCGACCTGGCGCTGCTGGATCTGCGGATGCCGGTGCTCGACGGGGTGGGTGCCACCGCCGAGATCGTCGCGGGCCGTCCGGGGACTCGCGTGCTGATCCTGACCACCTACGACACCGACACCGAGATCGAGCATGCAGTAGAGGCGGGCGCGACCGGCTACCTCCTCAAGGACGCCACCCGCGAGCAGCTCGTCGAGGCCATCCACTCAGCGTCCCGGGGCGAGACCGTCCTGGCCCCACGCGTCGCGCAGCGTCTGGTGGCCAAGATGCGGCAGCCCTCGCCGGTGACGCTCACCGCGCGCGAGGTGGACGTGCTGAGTGCTGTCGCGGACGGCCTGTCCAATCCGGAGATCGGCAAGCGCTTGGTCATCTCCGAGGCCACGGTGAAGACACATCTGCTCCGGATCTTCGCCAAGCTGAACGTCAGCGACCGCACGCGCGCGGTCGTACTGGCCCTGCAGGGGGGTCTACTGGACCGGCGTTAGCCCGCCTGCGGCTCGACCTGAGCCGCTTGCGCAGTGGTTACGGCCGCAGGCGTCGGCTCCCGGCCGCATCCCTGCGGACCGTCACCGCCTGATGACCGGCTGATGACGGCGTCGAGGGGGGATCGTGACCACAAGCCGGTGCGCCGGGCGGCTAGCGCTGCTTGGCGCACAGGGCCGCGTCCACCGCCCCTTGGAGGTGGCGCAGGCTTTCGCCTTCGGCCGCCCAGGTCGTGGTGTAGACGGTCACGGTGCCGCGGCCTGCCGTGGCGCGGCCTCCGCCCACGGAGTTGCCGGGCAGGTCGCCGCCGTGGCCCCAGTAGGAACCGCCGCAGCTGAGGGGGATCGAGGCGATGCCGTAGCCGTAGCGGCTGCCCGCCGGGTAGACGTCGCGCCCACCAACTGCGGTGGTGTCGTGGGTCATCTGGCGCACCGCCCAGGCGGGCAGGAGGCGGCCGCCGAACAGCCCGTTCCAGAAGGCGTTGAGGTCCTTGGGCGTGGAGACGAGGCCACCGGATGCGCCGAACTCGTACCCGGGAAGCTCGGTCAGATCCACCCGGCCGGCCTCCGGGGCGGCCGGGTGGATGCCGTAGTTGCGGGCGTGCGGTCCGCGCAGGGACAGCTCTCCGGGCGTAGGCCAGTACGTGTCGTCCAGGTGCAGCGGGCGCAGGATCGTGCGCTCGATGTACGTGCGGAATCCGACCCCCGACGCCTTGTCGATCACCATGCCGAGCGCGAGGTAGTTGGTGTTGGAGTAGCCCCAGCCGGTGCCGGGCTCGAAGCCGGGCTTCTCCTTGAGCGCGAGGGCCAGATAGTCCTCGGGCGTACCGGGCCGGGTCCAGTCGACCAGCGTGGCGTACTCCGGCAGCCCACTGGTCTGCTTGAGCAACTGCCTGATCGTGATCGTGTGCTCGGAGAGCTGTGGCACGTATCGGCCGGCGCGGTCGTCCAGCCGTATCCGCCCGTCCGCCACCAGGCGCATCACCGCTGCCGCGGTGAACGCCTTGGTGTTGCTGGCCACCCGGATCCGCCCCCGCTCATCGACCATGGGCCGGCCCGACTCCAGGTCCGCGACACCGGCGGTACGCGTCGTCCTACCGTCGTACGCCAGGGCACCCGGGACCTCGTCGGCGTCGACGAGCAGATCCAACTGGTGCTGTACCGGGTCGAGCGGCCGAGCCGCCGCCGCGGGAACGAACGCCCCGATGGTCGTTGCGGCGAGCAGAACTGCGGTGGCGATGCGCTTGCGGTACATGTGTCTTCCCCCTGGTCGTGGCCCGGCCCGTAAGGGCCGTTCAGTGGCTTGACGACGACTCTGCCAGGACGCTGACACAAGATCATTGCGCCCAACCCCCGAACGGGCGGGCGGCCACCCCCCTTGACACATCGCGGCTTGCCAGGTCAGTTCATCCGCCGGCCTGACCGGCTGCCGCATACCCAACGGCCTGGACAAGGGCAGGCGTTCGGGACCGGTCATGCCGACCGTGGGGCACCAGCGTGAGAGGCATGCCCCTCAAGCACAGCTTATGGCGCGGGTTCGATTCCCGTCATCCGCTCTTCTGCGAAGCCCCACGTCAACGACCTGGGGCTTCGTCGTCATCTAGACCTATTGCCGTGCGGCCTGCCGGCCGCCCGGCACGTCCAGGGTGCGGCCGGGCGGCGTCGTGGTGAGATCCGCACGCGGCCCCCGCTGGGTCGGAGCTCGTCTCGGATTGCCCTGAGGTCGTCGAGGCAGTTGTGTGCCGTTCAGAAGGCGCTCAGCGCGTCGCGGGTGTTGGTGCGGTACAGGCCGACCTTCGGGTTGGCGACGCTGCCCGGCTTGGCCAGCTGGAGGCTGACGCCGTCCGCGTTCGGCATGTGCTCCTTGTCGGCCAGGACGTTGACCTCGTCGGCCACGGGGCCGTTGCCACCCGACGGGTTGAGGTTCACGGCCGCGTACGCGGTGGCGCCGGGGTGCACCGGGTACGCCGGGGCGCCGCCCAGTCCACCGGGGGCAGCGGCCTGGAGACCGAGCGCGCGGCCCTTGGCGCTGAAGCCGACGGTGGGGAAGTAGTCCAGACCGCAGGAGGTGGAACCGTTGTTGGTCACGGTGATGATGCGGACGGTGGCCGGAGCGCCCGCCGGGGAAGTGACCTTGACGGTCAGGTTTCGCGCCGAGCAGGGGTGGGTGTAGGCGTAGGAGTCACCGGTGGTGTTCCCCGTGTTCTTGGCGCCCGAACCGGCCTTCGCCGGGGTGGCGGTGGCCGTGCCGGTTCCGGTGGCCTTGCCGTCGGACGGGGCGGCGGAGGCGCCCTCCCCGGACGGCGTCACGGTCCCGGTCGAGACCGGCTTGTCCGCGCTCTTGGTCGCGGAGGGGTTCACCGTCGGCCCGCCGGCGCTGTCCGAGCCACCGCAGGCGGTCAGGGCCAGAGCGAGGCCGGCGGTGGCGGCGGCCAGGGCGGTGGTGCGGAGTCGGTAGGTACGCATGGGGAAATCTCCGTGTCGGTGCGGTCGTCAGACGGAGGCTTTCGCTTCCTGCCTGACGAGACGTTGGGTGGGGCTGCTGTTCCGGTCGCCTGCTGCCGCAGGCGGCCGAGGGTTGTCGGTGGGGCGGGTGGGGCGTGTGGGGCCCCCCTTACGACCGCCGAATCCGACCGTCGATCCGATCGGCGGACCGACGGGCTGATGACGCAACTGTGGGGGCGGCTTCGTCCCAGTGGCGTCCGGACCGGGATAGTAGGAACCCTGTAACGCTCCCGACCCCTCTCACCTGGGCGATCGGGTGAGCCTGGAACGGGCTTCCGGGATGAGGGGGAGGGTGGAATGGCCACGGAGACGGAGCGGTTCGCGGAGCTGATGCGCGGATTCAAGGAGCGCTCGGGGCGCAGCTACGGCACGCTCGCGAAGCGTCTGCACTCCAGCAACTCGACGCTGCACCGCTATTGCAGCGGCGCGGCGGTGCCCACGGAGTACGCCCCGGTGGAGCGGTTCGCCCGCGTCTGCGGTGCCTCGGCCGACGAACTGGTGGCGCTGCACCGGCAGTGGCTGCTGGCTCTGGTGGAGCGGCGGCGGGGGGTGGCGGAGGGGCAGACCTCGGGATCGGGTGCGGCGAACTCCGCGGCGCCGCGGGGCGGCGGCGCCGCGGCGGAGGTGCCACCCGCATCGGCGGTGGTGGTGGCTGGGGAGGCTTCGGAGGTCCGGCCGCAGGCGGAGACCGACCCCGCATCGGCCCCGGCGTCCGCGACCGGGTCCGCTCCGGCGCCTACCCCCGCTCCCGCTCCCGCGCTGGCACCGGCGCCGGCACCGGCACCGGCGGAGGACCCCGCCCCTGCACCGGCGGCGGAGGCACCCGCACACACACCCGCCGCCCTTGTCCAGCCGGGCCCCGGCCGGGCCTCCGTACCGGGGGCCCGGCGTCCTCGGCTGCTGCTCGCCGTTGCGGCCGCCGTGGCCACCGCCGCGGTGGCGGGGGCCGCCGCCGCCGTCTCCTCCATGGGAGATACGGGTCACGGGGACACGCGGCGCGGCGCCGCCCAGCAGTCCTCACGCGAGCGGGCGGCGGCGGGCCAGGCCTTGCCGTCCGGCGGGTCGTCGTCACCCGTGCCCGCAGCCGAATCCGCACCCCCGACCAGCCCCGGACCACCGTCGTCCCCCTCGGCAACGTCCGCGTCCCCCTCGGCAGCGTCCAGCTCGCAGGCCACCGCCAAGGAGGGGGCCTCCCCCACCGCCCCGTTCACGGTCAACGTCCTGCCCGACAACTGGGACAGCCCCTGCGACCAGTGGTTCGCCCTGGACAAGGAACCCGCCTCGGTCCCCCCGCCCCCCGCCGGGCAGGCGACCGAAGGGTGGGCCCGGGCCCTGCAAGCCGTCCCGGCGGGGCACCTGCGCATGCAGCTGACCGTCCAGGGCACCGAGGGCAAGGCCGCGGTCCTGCACGCGCTGTACGTCCATGTCGTGAGCGGCCGCAAGGCTCCCGGCTGGAACGCGTACACCATGGGCTCCGGCTGCGGCGGCGCGCTGGTGCCGGCGTCCTTCGCCGTGGACCTGGACGACGCCTCCCCGAGGGCCAGGCCCGTACCCGGCAAGGAGGGCGAGCGGCCGACGGCCTCGACCGACTTCCCGTACAAGGTCTCGGCCACCGACCCCCAGGTGCTGAACATCGACGCCGCCACACTCGGTCAGGACGTCAGCTGGTACCTGGAGCTGGCCTGGAGCAGTGGCGACCGCCAGGGCACCACCCGCATCGACGACCACGGCCGCCCGTTCCGCACGGTCGCCCTGAAGGCCGGCCACAGCTACTGGTACAACGAGAACAACAACGCCTGGCTGCCGGACACGGGATGAAAGACCCGTCGCACCCGGTCGATCGCCGTCCGTTGCCGGCCACGGCGGCGACCAGGTCACGGACCTTCGGACCTTCGGACGTCCTCGCGTCCTCGCGTCCTCACGTCATCGCGGGCGGCCACAGCCGGCGGCCGAAGGGCCCCACATGACGCGGTGGGACGCGTGAGTCCCTGGACGACGTCCGTACCGAGGAACAGCGGGCCCGCCACGGGGCCGCCGACCAGCAGTGGAAGGCGGAGCGATCGGGCCGACGCGTATGACCTGAGGCACGCGCGCCCGCCCGGACCGGCCCGGGCGGCTTGCTCACGCGGAGCGCGCTCGGCGCCCCAGCAAAAACGCTGTGGTCGGGGTGAATCAATATCTGTTGCCGCCGCCTAAGAATTTGACGGATCCCGCGGGGAGAGTTTCTACCGCAACACGGCGGCCGGAATTATTCAGCGCACACAAGCCGCTGCAGCGTGCTACTGTCGATCTCGGTTGCAGTTTTGGTACCCAAGAACTTCAAGCGCCTCCGCCGGAATTCATTCCACTGGAAGCGCTTTGTATTTCCCGGTCATTTACCGGTGGGGCATCATCGCGGCGACACGGTGTCCGCACAGTGTGGACGCTGGTGTATTGCCCCAAAGGAGATATGACATGGCTGCTGGTACCGTTAAGTGGTTCAACGCGGAAAAGGGTTTCGGCTTCATCGAGCAGGACGGTGGCGGCGCTGACGTGTTCGCCCACTACTCGAACATCGCCGCCCAGGGCTTCCGCGAGCTGAACGAGGGCCAGAAGGTCACCTTCGACATCGCGCAGGGCCAGAAGGGCCCGACGGCCGAGAACATCGTTCCCGCCTGACGCTGACACGCATTCTGCAGCTGGGGCCCGCATCCCTCGGGGTGCGGGCCCCAGCTGCACGCATTTCCCGCGGTGTGTTCACCCGCGGTATTGAGCATGGAGAGACTCGGACGACAGGCCCTCTCGGAGCCGCACCCGAGTCGATTTCTTTGGTTGTCGCGTCCATATGACGCCACCTTATTTCAGCGCCTGAGCCCGTACAGATTTCCTGTCCGCCAGATCCGCTTTCGCATCACATTCGGCCCGTTCTCGCAATTCCCTGCGCCGCTCTTACGCTGCGGGAATTCCTTGATACGCGCCGCATCAAGGAAGGTTCCGCATGAATCCCACACGTACGAACGACCGCTCCGCCCGCACCCGCAGCCGCACCGGCGGCCCCGCATTCGCCGCCGGCTCCGGTTCCGGCCGGGGCAGCCGCTTCGGCTCGTCGACCCCGAGCCGTTCCGGAGGTCCGAGCCGTTCCGAAGGTCCGAGCCGCTCGGGCGGATTCGGCCGTCGGCCCGCCGCGATCCAGGGCGAGTTCGCGCCGCCGAAGACGATCACCCCCGCACTGCCCGCCGTCGAGGCCTTCGCCGACCTCGCCATGCCGGCCCAGCTGCTCGCCACGCTCGGCCGTGAGGGCATGGTCACGCCGTTCCCGATCCAGGCGGCCACGCTGCCCAACACTCTCGCGGGCCGTGACGTGCTCGGCCGCGGCCGCACCGGCTCCGGCAAGACCCTGGCCTTCGGCCTGGCGCTGCTGGCCCGTACGGCCGGTCAGAGCGCCGAGTCGGGCCAGCCGCTCGCGCTGGTCCTCGTACCCACCCGTGAGCTCGCGCAGCAGGTCACGGCCGCGCTCACGCCCTACGCCCGGGCGGTCAAGCTGCGCCTGGCCACCGTGGTCGGCGGCATGCCCATCTACCGGCAGGCCCAGGCGCTGCGCGCCGGGGCCGAAGTGGTCGTCGCGACCCCGGGCCGGCTGAAGGACCTCATCGACCGGGGTGACTGCCGCCTGAACCAGGTCGCCATCACCGTCCTCGACGAGGCCGATCAGATGGCCGACATGGGCTTCATGCCCCAGGTCACCGCGCTGCTCGACCAGGTGCGTCCCGAGGGCCAGCGGATGCTCTTCTCCGCCACCCTCGACCGCAACGTCGACCTGCTCGTGCGCCGCTACCTGACCGACCCGGTCGTGCACTCCGTCGATCCCTCACAGGGCGCGGTGACCACGATGGAGCACCACGTCCTGCACGTCCAGGGCGCCGACAAGCAGCGGACGACCACGGAGATCGCCGCCCGCGAGGGTCGCGTGATCATGTTCCTGGACACCAAGCACGCCGTGGACCGCCTCACCCAGGACCTCCTCGACAACGGGGTCCGCGCCGCGGCCCTGCACGGCGGGAAGTCCCAGCCGCAGCGGACCCGTACGCTCGCCCAGTTCAAGACCGGACACGTCACCGTGCTGGTCGCGACGAACGTGGCGGCGCGCGGCATCCACGTCGACAACCTGGACCTGGTCGTCAACGTCGACCCGCCGACCGACCCCAAGGACTACCTGCACCGCGGCGGCCGTACCGCCCGCGCCGGCGAGTCCGGCAGCGTCGTCACCCTGGTCACCCCCAACCAGCGCCGCGAGATGGCACGCCTCATGCAGGCCGCGGGCATCACCCCGCAGACCACCCAGGTCCACTCGGGCGACGAGGCCCTGAACCGCATCACCGGCGCGCAGGCGCCCTCCGGCATCCCGGTCACCATCACCGCCCCGGTCTCCGAGCGGCCCAAGCGCAGCACGGCCTCCCGTGGCCGCCGCGGGCCCGCTTCAGCCGCCCGGCGCGCGAGCGCACGGCAGAACTCCTTCGACGCGGCGGCCTGAGCACCACGTGATCAGGACACTGACCCACCTCTGCAGGAGGCACCTTTTGACGCTGGTCCAGATGCAGCCCCGCCCGGCGCAGGCCGATGCTCATGCCGACGCTCATGCCGACCTCGTCCTGCGGACGGTGGACGGCGCCATGGAAGCGGCCGGTCCGCAGGTCTGTGACGACATGACCGTCGAAGTGGCCCTGGCCGTCATGGCCGGCTCCCGCACGGATCGTCTGCTCGTCTGTGACGAGGACGGCCTGTGTACGGGGCTGGTCACCCAGGCCCGGCTCGCCGACGTCCGCGAGAGCGCGGCGTACACGGACCGGCTCCGTTTGCGCGATGTCCTCGGCGAACGCGGGCCGTTCACCTCGCCCATGACCACGGTCACCGAGGCCGAGCACGCGATGCACTACCGCAGGCTCACCGCTCTGCCCGTCGTCGACGAGCAAGGCAGCGCTCTGGGCGTCCTCGCCCTCGCCCGCTGAACCACCAGCTCGCCGTGGTCGGACCGTTCCCCTCTTCACCCTGTGAGGCAACATGCGCTGTGTCATCGCCCGCTTCCCGTTCGACCTGACCAAGAGCGGTGTCCTGGAGTCGATGAAGGGCATCAAGCCCGAGGAGATCCTCGGGGAGTCCGTGATCATCGGCCGCCGGATCTACCCCGTCAAGCAGGTCGGCCAGGTCATCACCCGCCAGGACCGCCGCGACTTCAGCGTCGGCGAGGTCCTCCGGGCCATGACCCAGCTCGGCTTCACCTGCCGCGGCAGCCTTCCCCGACCCGCCGTGGCCCCGCGCATGCTCAGCCCCCTGCAGCGGGCCTCCGCGATGCTCGGCACCCCCGTGACCGCCTGACGGGTGCCCGGCGCCTGCCGCCATCCGACCAGTGAAGAGGGCCCGACCGGCACATGCCGCTCGGGCCCTTTCGCGTACCCGGAGGGAAGCGCAGACGGGTGAACCGCGGTACATCGCACTCGCCGCCGTCCCCGCCCACGGCCTGCCCTCGGCCTGAGCGGCCGTTGCGCCCTGACCCACGATTGTTCGATCCGACGGGACCCGATTACCTCACCGACATGCATTCAAAAATCTATCCTGGCCGGAGTAGACATTGGGCGGTGACGTGGTTATGGTTTCTCTCGTAGCACAGAGAGACCGCAGGGCCGGGCAGAGACGAACTGCCGGGCAGCAGTACGCAGTACCCGTAGGTGCAGTACGCAGGACGGTGCGGTGGTGGAGTTCCGAAGCCAGGGCTGGTGCAGGACGGCGACGGTACTGACGACTGGACCGGGTGGCCCGCAGTGATCAGGGGCCACCACGAGCGGTACCCAGCAGTGAAGTCAGTGAGCAGCACCTCGGTGAAGGCGTCGGCTGCGGGCGCGCGCACCGGGAGGTTCGGCAGTGGGGTTCCAAGCCAGAGCAGATGCAGGATGGGCGACGGGGCTGGCTGCCGGAACGTGGCGCCAGGTCGGGCCACGCGCGGTACAAGCAGCATGAGCAGTTCCAGCAGTTCCAGCAGTAGGCATTACCAGCATGACGCAGTACCCGTTGGACAAGTAGTTGATCACTGAGGGAAGAACGGAGGAGCTGAGCGCCATCAGGATCGCCCGGGCCGGCAGGTTGGAGCCCGGGTACCGCAGGACATCGATAGTGAGGTGGTCTCCGGTCAAGCAACCGCGATCCCCGCACCCCGCTCACGTATGAGTCGGGTCTGCGGACACAGAGGGCCGGCGCAGTATCAGGGCCGGCAGATGGTGTAGTAGTTCCTTCGGGGCCCTGGTGCCATAGGCACCAGGGCCCTCCACGCGTTCCAGAAAGAGGTTCAATGACAGCAGGTGACTCGTTCGGCCGTCTCGACGACGACGACTACCCCGCCTACACCATGGGCAGGGCCGCAGCGATGCTCGGCACCACCCAAGGCTTCCTCCGCGCCCTGGGCGAGGCCCGCCTCATCACCCCGCTCCGCTCGGACGGCGGCCACCGGCGCTACTCCCGCTACCAGCTGCGCATCGCCGCCCGCGCCCGCGAGCTCGTCGACCAAGGCACCCCGATCGACGCCGCCTGCCGCATCATCATCCTCGAAGACCAACTCGAAGAAGCCCAACGCATCAACGCCGAATACCGCCGCGCCAACGAAACACCCACCCCACCGACCTCGGCCTGAGGGTGCGTACCGTGCCGGGCGGAGCGCGTGACCGTCATCGTGACCCCGAGCTCACCGCCTGGCCGACGAGCACACCCCGGAACGGGCCGCAGCGAGGATCCGGGCGAGCCGGCACCTGCCCGACGGCCCCGTGCACGACGTGATCCGATCCCCAAGCCCGTAGCGCGGGTTCGATTCCCGCCCTCCGCTCTTCCATGAAGCCCCGGGTCAACGACCTGGGGCTTCGTCGTTGCCTGGGACCGATCGAGGGACCGGGGCGCCCCTGCCCCCATCCGTGGCTCCCATGGGGAGTTGGGGTGGAGGGAGGGTGGACAGTCTGTGTCCCCAATTCCCTTCGGCACGAGGGGGGTTGCAGAGTCGGACGGCACTCGTCCTATGATCACAATCTGCCGACACGGGGGGCACCATGGCCGCGGATTCTGCTCAGGAGTGGGGGCGTGCACCTGCGGGCGGCGCGGACCAGCAGGTGCGTACGCAGGTGAACGGCATCCCGCCCGAGCCGTCCGGACCGGGCGGCGGGAAAGCGGACTTCGCTTCGACGCCGGCGGAGAAGAAGGCGGCGGCCGGCACCATCGAGAACGAGCTGGAGCCCAGCACGAAGAAGGCCGCGGAGCACGCGGATGACTCCACCAGCTCGGCGCACAAGGGCTTCGGCGGCTGGGAGACCGCCGCCGGGCTGAAGACGGTCGCGGACACGTGGGACCAGCAAGTGCGAGCCCTGATGGGCCGCCTGGCAGCGGAGAAGAACGCGCTGCGCGGAACTTCGGGCCTCTTCGTACGCAATGACACCGGCGTGGGTGACCAGCTTCTGTCCCAGTCCAAACTGAACAACCTGTAGGGCTGCGGTGCCGACCTACCACGAAGTCATGACCATGGACCTGGGCCTGCTGACGGCGGCCGCCTCCAAGTGGGAGGCGATGGCGGGCGAGTTGGGCAAGGTGGAGATCCGCTACGGCGACACCGTACAGAAGATCACCATGGGCCCCGGCTGGGCCGGCGTGAGCGCCGGCGCCGCCCGGACGAAGTTCGCGGCCACCCGGTACGAGTACTCCGCGGCCCAGAGCCAGGCCAAGGCGATCGCGAGCCTGCTGCGCGACGCCCACGAGAAGTTCACCGATCTCAGGCAGAAGCTGGAGAGCGCCCGCGACGACGCGATGGCCGCCGGCATGACCGTGTCCGAGCAGGGGCGCATCGGCTTCGACTACTCCAAGCTCACGCCCGCCGAGCGCAGCGCGTACCACCACGATCCCGACGGTCAGAGCATCATCCGCGCCTCCGTCGCGGCATGGCAGCAGCACATCGACGACCGCGTGAAGGCCGTCTCCGAGGCCGACCAGAGCGTCAGGACCGCCTTGAGCGCCGCCGTTGTCGACAGCAACAGGGACGCCTTCGGCGGGGGCGATGACGCCACCTTCAACGGGTTCAACGCCCACCCCGAGGGGGACCTGGCGAAGGCCGGGGCACCGAAGGCGGACGGGGCCGCGACGAAGACCGATGGATGGACCTCCGAGGGCAGCGCCTCGGCGAAGGGCCCCGGCGCCGAGTTCAAGGTGACCGGCCCCAAGTACGGCAAGGAGGGCTCGGTCAAGGCCGCCGCCGACCTCTTCCACGTCAACGCCGAAGGGTCGACGACCAACGGGGACTGGAAGCTCTCCGGGGTCGCCGACGCCTACGGGGGCGCCCGGGCCAGCGCGAACTTCGGTTTCACCGACGCGGGACTGGCCGCCAAGGCCGAGGCGTCCGCGGGACTCCGCGGGCTCGCCGAGGGGCGGGCCGAGTACGGCCCCTACGCCGGCGTCTACGGGCGGGCCGAGGGCTTCGCCGGCGCGGAGGCGAGCGCCGGCCTCAAGGCGGGCAAGGACGGAGTCGTCGTCAACGCGAAGGCGTTCGCCGGGGCGAAGGCCTCCGTCGCCGGGGGCGGCGAGGTCGCCGGCATCGGCTTCGGCGGCACGGCCGAGGGATGGGCCGGTCCCGGTGCGGAGGCCAAATGGGGCTTCGAGAAGAACGACGAAGGCGTGTACAAGCTCGGCGGCAAGGTGGGCCTCTCCCCCGTCCTGGGCGGCTCCGTGGGTCTCGAGTTCACGGTCGACCCGGACAAGGTGGCCAAGAGCGTCGGCGACGCGGCCGACGCGGTGGGCGACGTGGTCGGGGACGGAGTCGACGCGCTCGGTGATGCCGCCGGCTCGGTCAAGGACACCGTCGGCGGCTGGGTGTTCTGATGTACTTCCCCGCGTAAGGAGGGCCCACGATGCCCATGACACTGCCGATACCGATCGAGTTCCGCCTACCGGGAGGCTGGCTCCCGGCCGCGCCCCCGGACGGCGTCGACGTCCCCGGGGTGGCCTTCGCCGCGGTGCATCCACACCCGGACCACGGGTTCACCGCCAACATCACCGTCGCCGGCGAGGTCCCGCGGGATTCG
This sequence comes from Streptomyces sp. NBC_00086, assembly GCF_026343255.1. Taxonomy (NCBI): domain Bacteria; kingdom Bacillati; phylum Actinomycetota; class Actinomycetes; order Kitasatosporales; family Streptomycetaceae; genus Streptomyces; species Streptomyces sp. NBC_00086. The sequence continues at coordinate 3,890,173 of NZ_JAPELZ010000001.1, forward strand.
GCGACCCTGGCGGAACTCGCCGACGAATCGGCGCAGCGCCTGCGCGAGGCCGCCCGGCCGGTCGTGGTGGCCCATCGCCGCGAGGTGGGGTCCGCGGACGCACCCGCCCTGACCCAGCGGCTGATCTTCTCGGCCGTCGTGGGCGACGTGCGACACGACCTCGTCCAGTCGCAGGTGTTCCTGACCTTCCCGGACGTCCGGGACCCGCACAGGCGGGCGATGATCCGGCTGGCACTGACCGCCACGGCCGCCCAGCACGACGAAGTCCTGCGGGACTTCCAGGAGTTCGTGCGCACGGTTCGCCCGGACACCGGGGACGGGGCATAGCGATGGGCCTCCTGGACCACTACTTCGGCACCCGGCGTCCCGACGAGGGTGTCGCACCGCGCACACCGCTGGAGGTCCGGTCAGCGCTACTGGCGCTCAACGGGCCGGGCGTCCCCTTCGCCGTACGCAACGGGACCCCGAAGGAGGGCGACCTGGTCGCCGAGTGCCGGCTCCCGCAGCTGCGCGTGCGGCTCTGGACCCGAATGCGGCTGGACGCGGCGAAGCACGAGGTACGGGCCGTCGACGAGCAGTGGGAGGTCTCGCTGAGCGAGCACGTCCTCGGGCAGCGCTCCCGCGGGCCGGCGAACGCGGTGTACCGGGTGTGGGGGAAGGAGACGGGGCCCGACGGGCGCGAGCACAGGGTCGAGACGCTCCGCTTCGAGACCCGCGAGATGAAGGACCCCCTGCGCCAGGCGGTCCTCGACGCCGGCTGGACCTGGCGCGGAGTGCTGTTCCGGCTCTGACCGGCCTTGGCCGGTCCTGCGGGGCGGATCGCGTGGCCGCCCGGCTCGGCGCCGCAGGCACTGCGCCGTGATCGACGCCATGGACAGGGACGGGCGTCACCCGTAAGGCACGCTCCGTAGCCGAAATGATGCAGATTGTCCATCTTCCTGTCAGCGTGATTCGCGAGGAATCCCCGTCCCCCGCATCGAGAGGAATCACGCCATGGGCGCTACACAGGGCAAGCACCAGGAGCCGGGCAAGGGCCGCGAGGCGCAGGAACACCATCGCTCCGGAGACCCCGCGCGCCCCCAGCCGGGCAAGGCCTCCCGCGAGCAGGGAGAGAAGCAGGGAGAGGAGCAGGCTCAGAAGCACGGCCGGAAGCAGGGCCAGAAGGAGAGCTCGCGCCGCCGCGAGGACGACCTGCTGCGCGAAGAGGACCTGCACGACGAGACGTTCTGAGCGGAGCACCGCGCGCCCACGCGCGCCCACGCTCGCCCACCCGCGCCCGCTCGCTCCCGCGCGCGTTCAGCCCCGTACGCGGGCGATGAGCAGGGCGACGTCGTCGTGGTCGCCGGGGTGCCGCAGTGCGCGGAGGAGCATGTCGCAGGTCTCCTCCAGGGAACGCGGCGGCGCCGCGAGGAGGGCAAGGAGAACGTTCAGGCGTTCGTCGATGGCCTGGTCGCGGGTTTCGACCAGGCCATCGGTGTAGAAGACCAGCTGGTCGCCGGGGTGCAGATCGAACAGGGTGGTGTGGAAGAGGAACTCCCCGACACCCAGAGGCACTCCGGTGGGCAGGTCCAGTAGTTCGGGCGGCCGGCCGCGACGCATCACCACGGGGGGCAGGTGTCCCGCGTTGGAGATGAGGCACCGGGTGTGGTGGGGGTCGTAGACGGCGTAGACGCAGGTCGTGATGGTCTGCCCCATGCGGTTCGTCAGGCGGTCCAGGTGGCGCAGTACCTGCGCGGGGTCGAGGTCGAGGTCGGCCAGTGTGCGGGTGGCGGTGCGGAGTTGGCCCATCGTCGCGGCGGCGCTGATGCCGCTGCCCATGACGTCGCCGACGACGAGGGCGGTCTTGTCCGCCGTCAGGGGGATGACGTCGAACCAGTCGCCGCCGACCTCGTCCGCCGCTTGGGCGGGTTGGTAGCGGTACGCGATCTCCAGGCCCGGCGGGTCCGGTGGCTCCTGGGGGAGCAGGCTGCGCTGGAGGGTGAGGGCGGTGTTGCGCGCCTGCTGGTACCAGCGTGCGTTGTCGATGCACACGGCGGCCCGCGCGGCCAGCTCGCCGGCCAGGACCTCGTCGTCGGCGGTGAACGGTTCCGGATTGCGCAGGCGCTTGAGGTCGAGGGCGCCGAGGACTTCGCCGCGGGCGATCAGCGGCACGGCCAGGTAGGAGTGGAGTCCCTCGGCGGCCAGCATGCCGACGGCTTCGGGACTGCGGGCGATGCGGATCAGGTCCTCGGCGTCCACGTGGGACAAGCGGACCGGACGGCCGGTGTTCACGCACCGGGTGACCAGCCGGTCGGCGTCGTAGCGGGCCACCTCACCCGGCTGATCGGCCGCGACCACCGCGTCCGTGGGGTACGCGGCGGCCACGGCCAAGGCCCTGAACACCGTGGCCCCTTCCTGTACGGCAACGGCCGCGCGGCTGTGCAGGATGCTGTCGAGCACGTCCACCGCCGCCACGTCGGCCAGTTCCGGGACGGAGACCTCGGCGAGTTCCCGGGCGGTCTGGTCGAGGTCGAGCGTGGTCCCGATGCGCAGCGAGGCATCGGCCACGAGCGCGAGGCGCTGCCGGGCCCGGGCGGCCTCGGCTTTGTCGCGATGGCGCTCACTGACGTCGACGACGGACGTCGCGACGCCGAGCACCTTCCCGTTGGAAGCCTCCAGCCGGTAGAAGGACACCGACCACACGTGCTCGTGGTCCGGGTCGGCCGGGGTGCTCCCCTTGGACTCGCGGTCGAGGATCGGGATTCCGTCGGCCAGGACCTCACGCATCGCGGACTCGATGGCCTCGGCGTCCAGGAAGGGCAATGCCTCGCTGACGTGCCGGCCGACGTGCTCTGCCGCTGGCAGGCCGTTGATGCGTTCCAGCGCCGGATTGACGGTCACGTACCGCAGCTCGGTGTCCACCACCGCCAGCCCGATCGGGGACTGCGAGATCAGCCGCGTGGACAGCGCCAGATCCCCCTCCACCCGCCGCAACGTCTCCTGGTCGGTGGCCAGGACCAGGGCGTAGACGGCCTTCCGGCCGTCCGCCAGCCGCATGTTCCGGAACTCCACCAGGCGCGTGCCGCCATCCTTGTGGCGCACGGGGAAGACGCCCGACCAGCCCGCCCCGCCGGTCCCGCCCTCCTCGCCCGCCATGACGCGCGCGAACAGGTCGACCACCAGCTCCAGGTGATCCTCGTGGACCAGGAGCGGGCCCGCGAACCGGCCGAGGGCCTCGTCCGCGGTGAATCCGAACAGTTCCTCGGCCTGCGGGCTCCACAGCACGATCCGGCCGTCCGCGTCGAGCACCGCGGCCGCGACCCTCAGGACGTCCAGCAGTCCCCCCGACTCGGGGCGATCACCGTCCGACGGCCGGCCGGGGTGCGCCGGGAAGGATTCGGTTGCGCCCATCCCGGGACTCCTTCCACCCGCTGCCCGCGTCCTTGGCGCCCTGGGGTCCGGGCGTCCTGGGGTCCGGGCGTCCTGGGCGTCCAGGCGTCGTCCTCGGCGTCCAGGCGTCCCTGGCCTCCAGGGCCGGCCTTCGTGCCCGCGCCTCGGTGCCCGCGACTCCCATCGTCCCTCCCCCACGGCCGACCCCGCACCTCTGCCCGAGCGGGGAGGCGGCCGGTCAGCGCGCTGACCGGCGTACGGGCAGCCCGGTCTCGGCGTCGCGCGTGCGCGAGCCCGCCGTCGTTCCTCGACGCCTCGGCCAGGCCCCGCCGCCCCCCGCCCCCCGCGCCCGGCGCCCGGCGCCCGCCGCCCGGCGGAAAATGCCTGGTCACGCCCGGCACAGTCCACCGGACGGGCGTACAGTTGAAGCACCGGGAGTATTTCGCGCACCTGCTTTCACGCGGGTGTCATTCCTGGCGATCGCCTAGAAGCCGGGCCGCCGACGTGCGGTCCGGGGGCAGGCCCGCATCATGATCACCACCCTCGACCGGACCGTGCCCCGCGATCTCACCGCGCAGCCCCCGGCCCGGTTGTCCCTCACCCCGAAGACCATGCTCGCCGGCCAACTGGACGGCGCCTGGTGGCCCCGCTCCCGCGACCTCGAAGCCGAGCTCCCACCGCTCGCCGCCGCCCTGGAGGAACCCTGGGGGCGCATCACCCGCGTCACCGTGAACCCCATCCGCTGGCCCGCCGTACCGCACACGGTGCCGGCGGACGGGCGCACGCTGCACGTGGCCTGGTTCACCGAGCAGGACCCCGACAAGCTGATCCTGCTCTCCTACACCGTCGGCCGCTGGGACCTCCTCGTCATCCCGCCCGGGACCGAGCCCGTCGCCGCGGCCCGGCTGATGGCGGCCGCCGCGATCCCCGGCAGCGTACTCACCGCCGGCGTGCTGATGGCCAACGAAGCCGCCATCGGGCGCGGCATCCGCGACACCCAGCGCCGGGAAGCCGGCTGGGAGAGCGAAGGCGGAGCCTGCATGTCCCCCGTCGGAAGTCCGCTCGACCGGCGCACCCTCACGCTGCCCGGGAACGGCTGGACGTGAGCTCCGTTGTGCCCCCGACCGGGCCCGACGGGCGAGGCGCCCCGCGCCCACCCGCCGCATCCTCCACCCACTAGCGAAGGGGACACGCCCCACGTGAAGTACATCGAGACCCAGATACTGCCTTCGCTCGCAAGCGCCGAGGTCCGGATCGTCGCACACACCCCCGAAGCCGCCCGCGCCGTCGCAGAAGCCCTCCGCGGCTGCTTCGCCGGTTCCGAACAGCGCAGTTACCCCGGTCGCAACGGCGGTACGCGCCTCCACCTCACGGTGGACACGGCGAGACCCGCCGGCGCGGCCCGCACCTGGCTGGCCGCCAGCCGGACCCCCGTCGGCACCGGCGCCCACTCCGACGAGCCCTGACAGCCCCCGCGGACCCCGGAGCCCACCCCCCACATACGAAAGGACGCGGTCATGGCCACACTGCGCGAACGCAAGACCTACCGCGACCAGGTGCTCCGGGTCCTGTACGAAGCCGTCGAAGGCAACCGCCTCCTCGGCATCACCGGAGCACAGCTACGGCGCGACCTCCACGTACCGGAACAGGACCTGGCCGCCGCCTGCACCTACCTGGCCGGCGAAGGCCTGATCACCGTCGACTGGGAGCCGGGCAACACCCCGGCGATGGTCACCCTGACCCACGAAGGAATCCGCCGCATGGAGACCGAGGAGGAGGACCAGGGCTGAATCCCCTCGCCTAGGTGAAGAGCGATCGACGCCTCAGTACCACCTCGCGGTGAAGCCGCTCAGGCCGGCTGGGAGGTGTGGGCGGTCGGGGGCCAGACGGGGTCGCCGCCCCAGGTGTCCTCGGCGGTCAGGGTGAGGACCAGTCGGCCGTCCACCACGGCTGCGGCCACGTCCTCGTCGTTGACGGAGGGCTCGGCGAAGTCGGCGGGTGCGATGCGGTCCAGCAGGAAGACGAAGTGGAGGGCGAACGGTGAGCCGTACGAGTGGGGGTCACCGTCGGCGTCGACCATGAAGTTGGCCCGCCAGGCGCCCGTGCACAGGGTCCACACGAGGTCACCGAGGAAGTCGGCTTCCAGCAGCGGGTCCGCGCCGTCGATCAGCACCGCGACGTCCTGGTTGCCGTGCCCGGGCCCGTGCCAGTCGCCGAGGCAGTCCACCATGGCGTCCCAGTTGTGCCCGAAGTAGCCGGGGAACCCCAGTTCGCGGGCGAACGCCCGGAACAGACAGCCCTTCTCGTGCAGTTCCTCGCCGTCCAGGCGCAGGACGATCCCGCCCCGGGTCCGCAGCTCGGCCTCGGCCGCGGCCACCCACGGGTCGGTGGAGGAGGTGAAGGTGACCCAGGGCGACCGGCGTTCGGTGAGGGTGGGAAGGAAGCTGCTCATGCGGCATGCTCGCACCCCGCCCGCCCCGGTCGCCCCTGGATTACGGCCGCCGGTGGGCGCCACCACTCGCATCACCGCCGCGCCTCCGCTCGCGGCGTCGCTCGCGCACCGCGGGGGCTTCGGGCTAGCTGCGCCGGATCACCAGGCCCGATTCGTAGGCGAGGATCACCAGTTGGGCGCGGTCGCGGGCGTGGAGTTTGGTCATGGCCCGGTTGACGTGGGTCTTCGCGGTCAGGGGTGTGATGACCATGCGGGCCGCGATCTCTTCGTTGGACAGGCCGTGCGCGACCAGGACGACCGCTTCGCGTTCGCGGGCGGTCAGGTCCTTCAAGGCCGTCCTCGTGTCGGTGGGGAGGGGTTGGGTGACGTACCGGTTGATCAGTTTGCGGGTGATCGAGGGGGCGAGGAGGGCATCACCGCGTGCGGCCACGCGTACGGCGTGCAGGAAGTCCTCCGGCAGGATGTCCTTGACGAGGAACCCGGCGGCGCCCGCGGACAGGGCGTCGAAGACGTACTCGTCCAGGCCGTAGTTGGTGAGGATGACGACGTGGACGCCGGCCAGTTCCGGGTCGGCCGCGATGCGCCGGGTCGTCTCGATGCCGTCGAGGACCGGCATCTGGATGTCGATGAGCGCGACGTCGGGCAGGTGCTGCCGGGCGAGCGCCAGGCCCTCCCGGCCGTCGGCGGCTTCGGCCACGACCTCGATGTCGTCTTCGAGGTCGAGGAACGCCCGGAATCCGCTGCGGATGAGCGGCTGGTCGTCGACCAGCAGGACACGGATCACAGAGCACCACCCTCCACGGGGAGTTCGGCCCGGACCGTGAAGCCGCCTCCGTCGCGCGGCGCCGCCCGGAGGTGGCCGCCGAGGGCGGTGACGCGTTCGCGCATCCCGAGCAGTCCGATGCCGGGCACGGGAATGGTGTCCGGCGTGGCCTTGCCGTCGTCGTCGACCCGCAGGGCGACGGCGTCGGGGCGGTAGTCGATGTGGACCGATGCCGTGGTGGCGTCCGCGTGGCGGGCGATGTTGGTGAGGGACTCCTGGACGATCCGGTAGAGCGTACGGCCCACCGCGGCGGGTACGTCGTGCTGCCGGCCTTGGCCCTGGATCGTCAGTGTCGCCCGCACGCCGGTCTTGCCGGCCCGTTCCACCAGGTCGGGGATGTGGTCGAGGCCGTGCGGTGGGGTGGTGTCGTCGTCGCGCAGGGCTTCCAGAGTGGCACGCAGCTCCCTGGAGGCCTCCCGGCCGGCTTCCCGGATGGCCAGCAGGGCCTCCGGGACGTCCTCTCCCCGCTTGCGGGCCACGTGGACCGCTGCTTCGGACTGCACCTTGATGACCGAGATCTGGTGGGTGAGGGAATCGTGCAGTTCCCGCGCGATGTGCAGCCGCTCCTCGTCTGCGCGGCGCCGCGCGGTCTCCTCCCGGGTGCGTTCGGCTTCGTCGGCCCGCTGCTCGGCCTGCCGGAGGGCTTCGCCGGCGGCGCCGGCGGCGATGAGCCAGGCGATCTGCAGGGCTCCCCGGGCCTGGGCGAACGCCTCGCCCGTGTCGTGCAGGCCCGAGGCGAGGGCAGCGACGGGGAGAGCGGCGAGCACGGCCACGCTCACCGCCACCGTGACGACGCGGTGTCCCGCCCGCATGGCCGCGTACACGGCGAAGAGGAACGCGACGGCGGCCACGTCGAAGCCCGCCGCCTGGTAGCCCACCGCGCACAGCCCGGTGACGGCGAGGACGGCGACCGGGGCCCGTCGGCCCGCGGCCAGCGCCAGGCCGCCGGCCACCAGCAGGGCGTAGCCGAGCAGGCCGGGGGCCGTGGCGGAGTGCTGCCCCTGCCCCTGCCCCGACAGACCGGTGACCAGCAGCGCAGCCGCCACGCCCAGGGCGATCAGCCAGTCCCTGACTCCGGCCCGTACGCGGAACCGTCCTTTGTCCATGCGCGCACCGTAACCCCGGGCCGCCGCGGGCGGATCACGCTCGCGGACGAGCGGGCGGCTACCACGCGCGCAGTAGCTCCGCGGGACCTGCCGCGAGCGCGGTAGCGCGAAGTGTCTGCGGCTGCGGGACGACCCGGCGGGGCCCGGCCGACATGCTCGAAGCACATCCCGTCGTGGGAAGAGAAGGAAGACGAGGAGCATCCTGATGTCCGCTCACCACCTGTTCGCCGCCGGTGTCACCGAATTCGGCCCGGGGAGGCTCGGAGCCACCACCGGCGGGCTGCTGGGGCTGGCCGCCGTGGTCGTCGCCGTGCTGGCGGTGACCCGGCCCGCCGGGCGCCTCGGCGTGGCCAACGGCTCGCTCGGGGCCACGGCCGCCGTGGTCGCGGGGCTGATCGCCACGGCCCTCGGCGGGCTGGTCGCGGCCACCGCCGACGGTGGACTCGGCACCGGCAACGGGCTCGGCGGGGCCTACGTGGCCCTGCTCCTCGGGTTGACCGGGTCCGCGTTGGGCGGTCGGGCACTGATCCGCACCCGCCGCGCCCGCCAGACCACTTGACCAGCGGTCCCCCGGCCGGTCGGCACGGACCCGCCGACTCAAGTGAACGCACGTACGAACGCGCCGGACGCCGGACTGCCGCCGAGTCGCCTAGTGCTGTGACCGGAAACCGGAAAGGCCGCCACCACATGCCCGTCGACCAGCGATCCTGGGAAGCCGCGGTCCGCCATCTCTTCGAAGACGCGAACCCCTACGACGCCACGGGCCCGCGCCGCCACGAGGACTGGGTCCTCGATGTCATCGCGCTGATGGAGGGGGTCCCCGACCCGCGGGGCTGGGCCGTTCTCGACGATGCGGCGGAAGGCCGGTACGAGCGGCCCCCCACGTACCACTTCCCGGCGCACACTCCGGAGTTCATCGCACGGCGTCTCCAGGAGATCGACCGGACCGGCGCCGAGAACCTGCTCCTGGCCCTCACGGACGACGGCTGCACCCTGTCCAGCCTCAAGCGCTTCACGGAGAGCGAGGAAGAACTGCGGGCCATGGCACGCACGATCCTCGCCCGGTACGGGGACACCGCGACGTTTCACACCAACGTCAACCGGCCCGGACGCGTCCCCGGCACCCTCGACTTCACGACGCAACACTGGGGGTACAGCCCGCTGAGCTTCTACTCCGAGGACTACGGCCTGATCGTCGTCTCGGACACCGAAGTGGGACTGTTCTGGAACTTCGCCGACTACTGATCCGGCTGCCGATCCCTACACGCGCAGCCCTGACCAGGCGATTTGAGAGAAGAACGCCCCCGTGTCCGTCCCGTATCGGACCGTGGTCCGATACGGGGCCGGGGAACGGGCCTCGTCGGACCTGAGGCCGACGGTGGGAAGCGGACCGTGCTCCGACGCGGTGGGGAGCCGGTGGGCGGGATCGTTCACGCCATGACGAACACGACGCGGAGCACACGGAGCACGCCCCCGGTCTGCGACACCACCGCCCCGGCCGGACAGCGGCTGCTGCCGGTGGACTGGTCCGGCTTCCCCGGGCGTTGGGCGGGCGGGGTCTCGCTCGTCGCCGGTCCGCTGCTGCTGGGCGCCGGGGTCCTGCTGAGACTGCCGTTCCACTTCTTCTACCCCGAGCAGCTCGCCGCCCGCGTCGAGCACCCGGTTCTGATCGCGGTCTCCTACGGTGCCTTCGCCGCCGGGACCGTCCTGCTGTGGCCCGCCGTTGCCGTACTCGCCTCCCGGATCGGCCGTCGCCGCCCCGGACTGGCCCTGTGGGGCGGGATCTTCGCCGTTCTCGGGCTCTTCGCCCGGACCTTCCACGCCGGGGTCGACCACCTCGCCTTCCAGCTCGCCGAACGGCAAGGAGCCGGGGCCGCAGCCTCGTTCGTCGGCGAGACGTACGGCGCGTTCCACGTCTTCAGCGCCCTCAACCTCGCCGTCATGGGCGGCTGGCTGCTCCTCGCCGTCGGCTCCTGGCGGGCGGGCGTACTGGGTCCGGTGCGCGCCCTCGCCCTCGCGGCGGCCTCCGCGCTGCCGCTCGGGGTGCTCAAGGGCACCACCCCGCTGTCGGTCGCGGCCGTCGCCGGGCTCTGCCTGGCCCTGGTCCCGCTGGGGGTCACCGTGCTCCGCGACGGCCCGGCTCCGCGCCGAGCCGTCGTACTGCGCTGGGCCGCGGCGATCGCCTTCACGGTCCTGGCCATGACCCTGATCGGCCGGGCCGGTTGACGATATGGCGATGTACGGTCGGGCCATGCGTCTCCCCCGGCGACCGCACGACAGCCATCTCCTCGCGCTCGACCTGGCCGCCGCGCTGCTGATCGCCGCGACGTACACCGGGTTCGCCCGGATGTCCGGGAGCGATGCCCAGCCCGCCTACACCGGACCGCCGTGGGCGGGCGTGCTCGTCGCCGCGCTGGTCGGCCTCCCGGTGGCGGCCCGCCGGCGGTGGCCCGTGGCGGCCGCCTTCACGGCCCTCGCCGGGCTCGCCGCCGCCACCCTCCTGGACATCACCCGCGAGCCGTACGCCGCCCTCGGCCTGATCCTCTACGCCGTCGCCCTCACGCGGAGCCCGCGGCGCTCGGTGCCCGTACTGGCCCTCGTACTCGCCGCTTCGGCGGCCGCGGTGCTCACCGGGGAGGCCCTGGTCACCCCGGCCGAGACCTGGAGCGGGGCGGCCGGGGTCGCGGCCATCGTCTGGCTGGTCCTCGGCGGCGGCTGGGCGGCGGGCTACGCCGTACGCGCCCGCCGGGCCCGGGAGGCGGACCTCGCCGACCGCCGCACCGAGCACGCCATCGCCGAGGAACGGCTGCGGATCGCACGGGAGTTGCACGACATCGTGTCGCACAGCCTCAGCCTGATCGCGGTGAAGGCGGGAGTCGCCGGGCACGTCGCCCCGCGGCGGCCCGAGGAGGCGGTGGACGCGCTGCGCGTCATCGAGCAGACCAGCCGGGCGGCGATGACCGAGATGCGCCGCACCCTGGGCTTGCTCCGCGCCGACGCGGCCGCCGCCCCGCTGGGCCCGGCACCCGGCCTCGACGCGCTCGACGGGCTGGCGGAACAGGCCCGACAGGCGGGCGTGGAGGTGGAGTTGAACGTGCGGATACCCGACGGCGGTCTGCCCGCGGGCATCGCCCTGGCCGTGCACCGGATCGTCCAGGAGTCCCTCACCAACGCGGTGAAGCACGCGGCCCCCGCACGCTGCCGGGTCGCGGTCGAGGCCGACCCGCGCGAGGTGCGGATCGACGTCACGGACGACGGCGTACGGGGCGCGGCCCGCGCACGGCCTGGGGGTCACGGCCTGGTCGGCATGCGGGAGCGGGCGATCATGTACGGCGGCACGTTCAGCGCGGGACCGCGCCCCGAGGGGGGCTTCGCGGTCTCCGCCCGACTGCCGCAGGACGGCACGAGGAGGACCGCATGACGGAAGCGGCGGACACGACGGAAGCGGCGGGGGTGACGGGGTGACGGAAGTGACCGGCACGACCCGCGTGCTCGTCGTCGACGACCAGGTGCTGCTGCGCGGCTCCTTCCGGATCCTCGTCGAGAACGAACCGGGCCTCACCGCCGTCGGAGAGGCCGGCAACGGCGCGGAAGCCGTCGAGCTCGCCCGCCTGCACCGTCCGGACGTGGTCCTGATGGACGTCCGGATGCCCGTCATGGACGGGATCGAGGCGACCCGGCGGATCTGCGGGTCCCCTGAGACCGCGGGCGTACGGGTGCTGATCCTGACCACGTTCGACCTCGACGAGTACGTCTACGCGGCCCTGCGGGCCGGTGCCGCGGGCTTCCTCCTCAAGGACGCCCCGCCCGCGGAGGTGCTGGCGGCCATCCGGGTCATCGCCGCCGGCGACAGCCTGCTGGCTCCGTCCGTGACCCGCCGCCTCATCGAGGAGTTCGCCCGCAGACCGGAACCGGAACCGGACCCGGACCCGGACCCGGACCCGACCCCCGTCCCGGGCCACGGGCCCGCCCCGCTGGCGGGGGTGACGGAACGGGAGCGCGAGGTCCTGGAGCTGATCGCGCGCGGCCTGTCGAACGACGAGATCACGGCACGCCTGCACCTGAGCATGGGCACGGTGAAGACCCACATCGGCCGCCTGCTGTCCAAGCTCTCCGCCCGCGACCGGGCCCAACTGGTCATCACCGCCTACGAATCGGGAGTCGTATCACCCTCCGACGGCGGGCTGGGCGGGGCCTGAATCCTGTCGAGCGTGTGCTGGGGGTAGCCCCACCCCGCGGTCGGGGGCCTACCGGCCTGTGGGCCACACCCCCGGATCCATACGCTCGTATACATGTTGAAGCGGACAGCACACGCAGTCATCGTCGGCGCCCTCGCGCTGAGCACCGCCGCGGCCGTCACGGTCCCCGCGCACGCGGCCACCACCTTCGGGGCCGACCACACCGACAGCCGCACCGACGGCCCCCATGGCGGGCCAATTGTCCGAACCGAAAAGGGAGTTGTGCGCGGTACGGCCACCGGCGCCGTGCGCACCTTCCAGGGCATCCCTTACGCGGCGCCCCCCATCGGGGCGCGCCGCTGGGCGCCCCCGGCCCCCGCCGTCCGGTGGGAGGGCGTGCGGGACGCCACCGAACCGGGGGCCGCCTGCCCCCAGACGGGGTTCCTCTCCCCCGTCGGTCCCGCGTCCGACCAGGAGGACTGCCTCTTCGTCAACGTGACCACCCCGCGGGCCCCTTCGGCCCGCCCCCGCCCCGTGATGCTGTACCTGCACGGAGGCGACCACACCGACGGCACCGGAGCCATGTACGGGGCCGAGCGGCTCGCCGCCTTGGGCGACGTGGTCGTCGTCACCGTCAACTACCGTCTCGCCGCCCTCGGTTACCTGGCCCACCCGGACCTGGAAGCGACCGGCGGCGAGTCCGGGAACTACGGTTTCCTGGACCAGCAGGCCGCCCTGCGCTGGGTGCAGCGCAACGCCCGCGCCTTCGGCGGGGACCCGGACCGGGTCACCCTGTTCGGCCAGTCCGCCGGCGGCTACAGCACGTGCGCCCACCTCGCCGCCCCCTCCTCCGCGGGCCTCTTCGACCGGGTCATCCTGCAGAGCTCACCCTGCACGGGGCCCGATGGCCGCCGCGACCGCACCGCGGCCCTGGCCGACGGTACGGACGCCGCCGAGGCGATCGAGGCCGCGCCCGGGGTGCCCGACTGGCGCACCGCCGCGCCCGAACACCTCGTCAACCCCTTCGGCACGGGCCCCGAGTACACGCCGGTCTACGGGGGCGGGCTGCTGCCCCGTACCCCCGGCGAGGCGTTCGCATCGGGGCGGTTCAACAAGGTTCCGGTGCTCCAGGGCATCAACCGGGACGAGGAGCGGGCGCGGGTCTACGGCCTCGAACTGGCCAAGAAGGAGCGCACGCACGATCCGGACGCCCGGTTCGACGAGGCCGACCGGCTGGACGTGCTGGAGGACACCTTCGGCGAGGAGCGGGCCGCCGTCGTCGCGGCGCAGTACCCCGTCTCCGCCTACGGAGGTTCCCCCGGCCTCGCCCTCGCGGCGGCCCTGACCGACCGGAACTGGGCCCGGCACTCCGTCGAGACCGGCCGGGCGTTGTCCCGCCACGTCCCCACGTACACCTACGAGTTCGCCGAGCGCACCACCCCGTGGTACTCCGACCCGCAGTTCCCGAAGCCCGGCTTCGAGCCGGGTGCCGGCCACACCTTCGAGCTGCCCTACCTCTTCGAGGTCGACGCCTACGAGAAGCTCACCCCGGAGCAGACGCGGCTCTCCGCCGACATGATCGCCATCTGGGCGGACTTCGCCCGCACCGGCAGGGCCGGCTGGAAGGCCACCACGCCCACGGCCCCGAACGCACAGTCCCTGGCCTCCGGCCCCGGCGGCATCCACCCCGTGGACTTCGCCAAGGACCACCGGTACGCGTTCTGGAAGTCTCTGGAGTCCAACCGGTGAGTCCCCGTGCGCCGGTGGGTCACCACTCGGCGATCAGCGGGGTCCGGGGTGCGTACTGCCGCCAGGCCTCGGCGAGGCGGACGAGGCGGGCGGGGGCGGCGATGCCGCGTACGGCTGCGATCTTGTCCTCGGTGACCTCGAACGCCACGGCGCCCATGACCTGGTCGCCGAGGACGAAGAGGACGGCGGGGGCGCCGTTGACGACCGCGTAGTGGAGGTCGAGCGCGCCGCCGGCGAGCCGCTGCTTCGCGGGCGTGGACGTGAAGCCGCCCCGCATGACGGTGGCGACGCGCCGCGGAGTGTCGTACCGCAGCAGCTTCTCCGCCAGGCCGGCGCCGTCGGAGAGCGCGATCACGTCGTCGGTGAGCAGGGCCACCAGCCGTTCGGTACGGCCCGAGGTGGCGGCGGTCAGGAACTCCTCCACGATCCTGCGGGCCGACGCGGGGTCGATCTCCTGGACGCCGCGGCGGCGGTCGGCGGTGACGCGGGCCCGGGCGCGGTGGAGGTGCTGCTGGCTCGCGGACTCGGAGATGTCGAGGATCCCGGCGATCTCGGCGTGACCGTACGAGAACGCCTCGCGCAGGATGTAGACGGCCCGCTCGACGGGTGACAGGCGTTCCATGACGGTCAGCACGGCCAGGGAAACCGATTCGCGCTGCTCGTAGGTCTCGGCCGGGCCGAGCATCGGGTCGCCGTCGAGGAGCAGTTCGGGGAACCAGGCCCCGGCGGTGCGTTCACGGCGCGCCTGCGCCGAGCGGAGCCGGTCGAGGCACAGGTTGGTGACGACCTTGGTCAGCCAGGCTTCGGGCACCTCGATCTGCTGCCGGTCGGCGGCCTGCCAGTGCAAGAACGCGTCCTGCACGGCGTCTTGGGCGTCGGCGGCGGAACCCAGCAGGCGGTAGGCCAGCGAGGCCAGCCGGTTCCGGCTGGCCTCGAACCGGCTGGTGTCGAAGCGATCGGCAGCACTGGTGTCCACGTTCCCACCCTAGGCGGCTAGGCCCCCGTCCCGGCTACGGGAACGTCCGAGGCGTACGGGACTGCGGGCGCGGCGGACGCGTCCGGTGCGGGGGCCAGGCGGCGTTGGCGCTTGGGCACGCCGAAGGTCGGGTGCGAGGTGCTCCACAGCGACATCTTGAGGATGCCGGCCTTGATCCGCGCGGCCTTCCGGCCGCCCACGTACTTCGGCTTGGCCCGGGCTTCGTGGTCGACGAACTGCAGGATCCCGTCCTGCCGCCCGAGGCTGATGTGGTTGCCCGGGTAGTCCAGCTTGACGTGGCCGGTCTTGCCGCCGGTGAGGGTGCCCACGATGGCCTTCATGGCCTGCATGCCGGTGAAGCCGGCCGAAGCACAGGACATCGGCAGCGGCTGCCCGTTGGCGCCGATGGTGTGGACGCTGTCCCCGGCCGCGTAGACCTCGGGGTGCGAGAGCGAGCGCATGGTGCCGTCGACGAGGATCCGGCCGCTCTCGGTGACCGCGAGCCCGGCGGCGGCCGCGATGGGGTGGACCGCGAACCCGGCCGTCCACACCGTCGCGCCGGAGGGCAGGGCGGTGCCGTCGGCGCACAGGACGCGGGTCGCTTCGACGGCTTGGACGGCGGTGTGTTCCAGGACGGTGATGCCGATCCGGTCGCAGGCCCGGCGCAGGTGGGCGCGCGCTCCGGCGGAGAGGGGGGCGGCCAGCTCGCCGCGGGCGATCAGCGTGACCGACAGGCCGGGCCGGGACTCGGCGATCTCGGTGGCGGTCTCGATGCCGGTCAGCCCGTCGCCGACGACCAGGACGTTCCCTCCCTCGGGCAGGCCGTCCAGGCGCTCGCGCAGGCGCAGCGCCGAGGGCCGGGCGGAGACGTCGAAGGCGTGGTCGGCGGCGCCGGGGACACCGCGGTCGTCACCGTGGCTGCCGAGCGCGTAGAGGAGGGTGTCGTAGCCGAGCTCGTCGGTGCCGGCGCCAGTGCCGGCGTCACCGCCGGTGTCGGCCACGGAGACGACCCGGCGCTCGGGGTCGAGAGCGGTGACCCGGGCCAGGCGCAGGCGGATCCCGGTGCCCGCGAAGACGTCGGCGAGCGTGCGGGTCTCGATGTCCTGGCCGGTCGCGACCTGGTGCAGCCGCAGCCGTTCGACGAAGTCCGGCTCGGCGTTGACCACGGTGATCTCGGCGTCCGCCGGGGACAGCCGACGGGCCAGGTTCCCGGCCACGTAGGCCCCGGCGTAGCCGGCACCGAGGACGAGGATGCGGTGCTTCATGTGGTGCTCCTGTCGGTTCGCTGGGCTCTCGGTGACTTGAGCGGGACAGCGGACCGATTCCTGACAGGAACCGCGTGTGGCGTGGGTCACATGGGGGGGCGGCGTCGTGGCCTTCGCCGGCTCCGCACCGACCCTGAGCGTCACGACCCTCGCCTGACCTCGACCGACAGCCCACATGGCACCACCACCGCGCGCATGGCGCCACTAAAGCCTCGCAGTGGCGCCATTCATGTGCCATGATGACACCACTGCGGCACAGTCAGCGGTCCGCACGTTCACGGAGTCGCCAACGGGATCACCAACGGAGGGGTTGGATCATGGAGACAGTGCAGAGCCGGAAGCAGGACGCAGCCGGCGCCTTCACCGCCTTCTCCCGCTTCGTGCTCTGCGGCGGAGGGGTGGGGGTCGCCTCCAGCTTCGCCGTCGCGGCCCTCGGCTCCTGGATTCCCTGGATCCTGGCCAACGCCCTGGTCAGCGTGGTCTCCACGCTCCTCGCCACCGAGCTGCACGCCCGCTTCACCTTCGGCGCGGGCGGCCGGGCCACCTGGCGCCAGCACGCGCAGTCGGCCGGATCCGCGGCGGCCGCGTACGCGGTGACCTGCGCGGCGATGCTCGTCCTGCGGCAGCTCGACGCGTCGCCCAGCGCCCTGCGCGAACAGGTCGTCTACCTGTCCGCCTCCGCACTCTCCGGCGCCGCGCGCTTCGCGGTGCTGCGCCTCGTCGTCTTCGCGCAGCACCGCTCGAAGACCGCGGCCGCCATCGGTACCACCCGCGCCGTACCCGTGCCCGCGGCCGTGGCCCGTACCGCCGCCCCAGCCGGGGCGGCGGACCTCTGCCGCGCGGCCTGACACCGTCCGCCGGGGACTCAGGGCGTCACGATCGGGAAGCCCAGGGTCGGCTTTGGCCACCTGATTTCTCCTAGGATGCCCCGACCTTTAGGGCGGGGAGGAACAGCTCCTTGGGTCGGAGGCGCGGAGCGCCGGAGTTCGGTTCGCATCTGTTCTGACCTGCTCTTTCGGCTGTTGTCAGTGGTGGGGGATAACTTGCTGGAATGACGAGGGCGCCGATGGTGGGGGATGCCGGGCATGCCCGGTGGACCTTCCGGCTGCGTGTGTCGTCCACGGCCCGCACGGCCCTGGCAGGCGAGTGGGACCGGTGCCGCTGGGTGTGGAACGAGTCCTGCGCGAAGTCGAAGCAGACGCACCTCGCGAACAAGTACCGGCCCGAAGGCACGGACAGGCGGACGTGTGGTCCGGCGCAGCTCGACAAGATGCTGACCGAGGCCCGGAAGGCGAACGCTTGGCTGCGGGAGGGCTCCTCGGTGCCGCAGCAGCAGTTGATCCGCGACTTCGGGAAGTCCCGTGCGAAGGCGCAGAAGGACATCAAGGAACGGCTGCCGATGCGGCAGCGCGCCGGGATGCCGAAGTACAAGAAGAAGCGGGAAGCGCGGCCGTCCCTGAACTACACCAAGCGCGGCTTCCGGATCAAAGACGGGAAGCTGCACCTGGCCGGCGGCATCGCCCTGACCGTGGTGTGGTCGAGGGAAATGCCTGGCGACCCGTCCAGCGTGCGCGTCTACCAGGACAGCACGGGAGCCTGGTATGCCTCCTTCGTGGTCCCTGTCGAGGTGCAGCCGCTCCCCGAAACCGGTGCCGTGATCGGTATCGACTGGGGCGTGCGCGAGACCGCGACCACCACATCCGACGCTCACGACCTTCCCCACGCCCAGCACGGGAAGAAGGCCGCCGCTGGCTTGGTCCGCTATCAGCGGATGATGGCCCGGCGCAAGCCGCCGAGGGGCAAGCCCGGCTCGAAGGGATACCAGCGGGCGAAGAAGCTGACGGCGAAGCTGCACAGGAAGGTGGCCCGGCAACGCCAGGACACCGGCCGCAAGTGGGCCAAGCGCGTGGTCCGCGACCATGACGCCCTGGCGGTGGAGGACTTCAAGCCGAAGTTCCTCGCCAAGTCCACCATGGCCCGCAAGGCTGCCGACGCGGCGATCTCCGCGACGAAGACGGCCCTGATCGAGATGGGCCGCAAGCACGGTCGGACCGTGTACCTGGTCCATCCCGCGCACACCACGATGGACTGTGCGCAGTGCGGAGCGAGAACCAAGCACGCACTCCCTCTCTCAGAACGAACCTACGCCTGCACCGTGTGCGGAGCCGTGTCCCCCAGGGACAAGAACTCCGCCCGCGTGATGCTGGTCCGGGCTGGTCTCAACCCGGCTAGTGCTGATCGCGGAAGACCAGACCAGGCGCTGCCTGGCCTGGCAGCGTGAGCTAGAAATCCCCGATCAGCCCTGGAGGGCGAGGAAACCCTCCCCCCAGGGAGGGGAGGATTCAAGTAGGAGAACAGGCGGCTGAGCTGAGCTGAGGAGGGCCGGGGATCCCGTGGTGGAGATGGTGTCCAGTACCCGGCCCGCCAGGACGGCCAGGGGTTCGGGCTTGGTGAGCGTCACTGTCAGACCCGCAGGGGTGCGGGGATCGGTGACGGTGCGGTGGGTGAGGGCGTCGTTGTGGAGGGTGAGGCGGTGGCGAGGACCAGGTCGATGGAGGCCCGGGGGCCGTCTCGGCGGCTCGGCAGATTTGAGCGGGTCGATGACGATGACTCCGCGGTCTCCCTCGACGAGGTTCATGTTCGAGAGTCGGAGTGGACTGTACGGGCCGTAGGGGCTGCGGGGATCGCCCGCGGCCGGCGCCTCAGCCCGGCTGCGCGAACTGTTCGGTGCCGACGACCCGGAGGAGGTTCAGCCGGTCGGCCGTGTCCGTGCCCGGCGGGGGCGTCAGGAGCAGCAGGCGCTGGTCGCCCTCCGGGGCGAGGAGCACCTGGCAGTCGAGGTCCACGGGACCGACGACGGGGTGGATCACCCGCATGCGGCTGTGCCGGCGGACGGCGACCTCGTGCAGCTCCCACAGGGCGGTGAACTCCTCGCTGGCTTCCTTCAGGCGCTCCACCAGACGGGTGGCGGCCGGGTCCGCGGAGCGCCTGGCGACGGCCGCCCGCAGGTCGGCCACGTGCAGGCGGCTGTACTGCTCGTGCTCCTCCGCCGGGTACGCGTCCCGCGCGGCCGGGTCGGCGAACCAGCGCCAGACGACGTTGCGGCCGTGCTCGGACACCGTGCACACCCCGCCCAGGAGGCTGCGGGCCATCTCGTTCTGGGCCAGTACGTCGCCCAGGTCGCTGAGGACCTGCGCCGGCGTTCCGGGCAACGCGTCCAGCAGGTGCAGCAGGCCCGCGCCGACCTGGTCACCGGCGACCCGCGCGGCGGGCGGGCGGTGCCCCGCGAGCAGGTGGAGGTGGTCGCGGGCGTCGTCGCCGAGGCGCAGGGCGCGGGCGAGGGCGGACAGGATCTGCGGCGAGGGCTGCGGGCCGCGGGCCTGCTCCAGCCGGATGTAGTAGTCGGCCGACATGCCCGCGAGCTGGGCCACCTCCTCGCGCCGCAGCCCGGGCGTACGCCGCCGGGGCCCGGCGGTGAGGCCCGCGTCCTGCGGGCGCACCCGCTCTCGCGAACGGCGGAGGAAATCGGCGAGCTCACTGCGGTCGATCGTCATGTTGATCATCCTGCCGGACGCTTCCCGCGCGGGACATGCGGTGATCACGTCGTGGACGGGGTCACCGCCCATCCAGCGGTGGCCGCCCGCAGTGGCCGGGGTCGCGTCCCATCCAGCGGTCGCCGCCCGCAGTGGCCGGGGTCGCGTCCTATCCAGGGATCGCCGGTCCCAGGTTCACGGGGTCTCTCCCGCCCCCTGCGCCCCGACGGCACTGTTGGTCGAGCCGGAGGGGAAACGCCCCCGGCAGCCACCACCGCCCCGAGGAGCAGCAGCCATGTCCACGACCCTCACCGCCACCGCCGACGCCGCCGCCATCGTGAGCGCCACCGTGCGCGTCGCCGACGCCGAGGTCTACTACGAGCGCACCGGCACGGGCCCCGCACTCGTCCTCGTGCACGGCACCGGCTCAAGCGGCTCCGCCGTCAACTGGGGTCAGACCCGGCCCCGTTTCACCGCCGACCACACGGTGATCACCCCCGACCTCTCCGGCACCGACCGCACCCGGGACGGCGGGGGCGCGCTGACCGTGGAGGGGCTGGCCGCGCAGGTCATCGCCGTCATCGAGGACGCGGGCACCGGGCCGGTGGACCTGCTCGGCTTCTCCATGGGCGCGCCGGTCTCCGCCGCCGTCGCCGCGCTGCGCCCCGACCTCGTGCGCCGGCTGATCCTGGTCTCCGGCTGGGCCCACACCGAGGGCGACGAGTACCTGCGCAACATCTTCACCCTGTGGCAGCAGCTCGGCGCCTTCGACCCGGCTGCGTTCGGCCGCGCCATCACCATGACCGGCTTCAGCCGGGGCTTCCTCAACGCGATCGGCCGCGAACAGGTCGAGCTCCTGATCCCGAACCTGCCCCCCACCCCCGGCACCCTGCGCCACGTCGACCTCGACACCCGCATCGACATCCGCGGCCTGCTGCCGCTCATCGAGGCGGAGACCCTCGTCATCGGCGCCACCCTGGACATCACCGTCCCGGTGGAGAACAGCCGCGCGCTGCACGCCGCGATCGCACACAGCTCGTACGCCGAGATCGAGGCCGGGCACGTCGCCTTCTTCGAGAAGGAGGACGAGTTCGTGGAGCTGGTCGACGGCTTCATCCGCGGGGGTCGGGCGTAGCGCAGCTCAGCCCTGTACGGCCAGCACGATCCGGAGCACGCAGGCCGCGAGCACGGCGCCGGACACGATGCTGGTGATGGCCGCCCCACGGGTGCCGCGGGGCAGCCGGTCCGGCAGGGTCACCGTCTGCGGGCGCTTGGGGTCGTAGATGACATCCATCCGGCCCCCGATCTGGACCGGCGGGAAGACGAACGGGCCCACGGTGTACTGGCGTGCGGGAGAGCCCACCGGGGTGTACTCGAGCAGGATCATCGAACCGTGCGCGACCTGGCCCACGTTGACGCAGACGGCAGAGTGCCGGATGCCCCGCTTCAGCAGCGGGCTCGCGTGGAGGTAGATCCCGAGCGAGACGCAGAACACCACCAGCGCGGCCAACGCGACCAGAAAGACCCAACCACTCACCGACAACGCCCCCGCCCGACGGAAAGACCAGATCATCTCCGACCGTCGGCAGGGCCACAAGGCCTTATGCCGGTGCCGCTCCGGTGAGGGTGTCGACCAGAGCCTGGGCGAGGACGGTCGCGGCGCCGATCCTGGTGTCCTCCCGCTCGTCGCCGGTGACCTTTCCGATCACCGCGTCACGGACGGACACCGAGATGTCGGGGCCCCCGTACAGCTCGGGGAAGGACAGGGCCATCAGGCAGACGCCCACGTTCGCCGAGAGGATCGACTGTCCGGCCAGCGCCGGGGTCGTCCGCAGTCGGCCGGCGTCGCGGCACCGCCCGACGGCCGTCAGGAGCAGGGCCTGCGCCTCCGCGATCGCCTGCGGCTTGGCCGTACCGGCCGGCGTGAACATCAGCCGGTAGAGGTGGGGATTGCCGAGGGCGAACGCGACGTGGCTGTCCCAGGCCGCCCGCAGGTCCGCCACCGGGTCGCCGGTCTGCGGATTGCGGCGCTTGTTGGCGAGGAACCGCTCGAAGCCGAGGTCGGCCACCGCGGTGAGCAGCCCCTCCTTGTCACCGAACTGGCGGTAGATCTCGGGCATGCCGACCTTGGCCCGGTCGCAGATGGCCCGGGTGGAGATCGCCGCCGCGTCCTTGTCCGCGAGCAGCTCCGCGGTGGCTTCCAGAATGCGTTCTCGGGCCGTTGACATGGCGTCGATGGTAGCAGCGCTAACATCATGCGTAAGCATCGCTTACGATCCGTGTTAGCGTTGCACACACCTGCTCGTGAGCGCCTGCCGAGAAGCACCGACGGAGACGTGATGGAGACCCATGGACACCGGCTGGACCTCGATTCCGCGGACGGATCGCCCCTGGAACCCCTCGCGCGACTGATCGTGATCGTGCTCTTCGACGGCGTCGACCTGCTCGACGTCACCGGGCCGCCGGAGGTGTTCTCCCTGGTCCCCCGGGAGACGGACGACGCGGCCGGCTACCGGGTCGTCCTGGCGGCCGGGACCCTCGATCCCGTCACCACCTCGGCCGGGGTGCGCATCCTGCCGGACCTGACCTTCGCCGAGGCCGCGACGCGGAGCATCGACACGCTCCTGGTGCCCGGCGCGGTCGAGCTGGACGCCGAGCGCCGCGTCCGCGCCCTCACCGACCCTGAGGTGGTCGACTGGGTGCGGACGCTCGCCGCGCGCACGCGCCGGGTCGCCTCCGTCTGCGTGGGGGCGCACCTGCTGGCCGCGGCCGGGCTGCTCGACGGCAAGCGGGCCACCACCCACTGGTCCACCGCGGAGCAGCTCGCGGCCGAGCACCCGGCGGTCGAGGTGGACGCCGACCCGGTCTTCATCCGGGAGGGCGAGGTGTGGACCGGCGCCGGGATCAGCGCCTGCCTGGACCTCTCGCTCGCCCTGGTGGCCGAGGACTTCGGCGAGGCCGTCGCCCTGCGCGTGGCCCGGCAGCTGGTGATGTACCTGAAGCGGCCGAGCGGGCAGAGCCAGTTCAGCGTCCCGCTGGAGCCGCCCTCCGCGACGCGGCGCGCCGAGGACCTGCGGCACTACATCCGGCGGCACCTGGGCGGCCGGCTGAGCCTGGCCGACATCGCGGAGTACGCGCACGTCAGCGAGCGGCAGTTGGCCCGGATCTTCAAGTCCGAGCTGGGCATGACCCCGGCCGCCTACATCGAGTCGGCCCGCGTGGAGCTGGCGCGGGGCCGGCTCGAAACCACCGATGCCACGCTCGAACGGATCGCCTCCGCCTGCGGGTTCGGCACGGCCGACACCCTCGTACGGGCCTTCCGCCGCACGCTCGACACCACGCCGACGGAGTACCGGCTCCGCTTCCGGACGGCCTGAGGCGCCCGCCTCCGCGCTACGCGGCTCCGCGCGCGGCCGGGTCGAGGGAGTCGACGTCCTCCATGAAGCTGAGCATCCGGGCGTTGACCAGCTCGGGGTGGTCGAGCTGCGGGCCGTGCCCGGTCGCGGAGACGATCTCGGCGCGGGCTCCGGGGATCACCCGCGGCACCCGCTCCAGCTGGCGCTTCGGGTGCACGAGCAGGCTCCGCTTGCCCATGATCAGGTAGAACGGCGTCCGGATCGTGCCCAGTTCCGCGTCCGACAGCGGCAGCGGGGCGGGGCGCTTGATCCGGAAGGCGCGGACGCCCGCCTGGATCCACCTCCGCAGTTCGGGGACGACCAGGACCGGCTGCTCCAGCCACTTGGCCAGCGTCGGGCGCAGCGCCTTGGGGGCGAAGGTGGCGAAGAGACTGGCGAAGATCCACACGAAGAAGCGCAGCCCCACCTTCTCCAGGCCGCCCGGGTCCAGGGCGGTGACCGAGGCGAGCCGGCCGGGGCGCAGGTGCACCTGGTTGATGACCAGCCAGCCGCCGTAGGAGGAGCCGACCAGGTGGACGTGGTCCAGGCCGAGCGCGTCGAGGGCCTCGTCCATCCACTGGGCCGCGCGCTCGGGCTGCCACATCGGTGCGCGGTGCATACTGCGGCCCGGGTCGCCGGGGGTGTCGAGGGCGTAGACGGGCCGGTCGGCGCTGAGGGCCACGGTGTTGGGGTACCACTGGGCCGAGCAGCCGCCCGAGCCGTGGATCAGGACGATGGGCGTACGGGACTCCGCCGCCGGGTCCGTGGGGCCGTACCGGTAGACGTGCGTGGTCCCGAAGCTGGTCTCCACGTCCGTCTCGGAGCGGGCGGGCGCCCCCTTCGCGTAGAGCGCGTCGCAGGCGGCGAAGTAGCGGTCGCGCAGCTCGTCGCTCACGTAGCGGCCGATGTCACGGCGGGGCTTGTTGTCGGGCACGGGGCACCTCCTGGAGGACCGGGGATCCGTTCTTCGTGATACGACCGTACCATGATGTTGATACGGCGGTACCATGAAAACGAGCCGCGGGCTCATCACCCACGGGCACCGACGGGCGGAGACACCAGAACATGCCGAAACGCGTGGACCACGAGGAACGGCGCACCCAGATCGCCGAGGCACTCATCCGCGTCGCCGGACGGCGCGGGCTGCACGCCGTCGGCATGCGCGACGTGGCGGCCGAGGCCGGAGTCTCCCTGCGCCTGGTCCAGTACTACTTCCAGACCAAGGAGAAGCTGCTCTTCTACGGGCTCCAGCACCTGACCGACCGCTTCACCACACGGGTCGGCGCCCGCCTGGCCGCCGCCGGCCCCGACCCCGGCCCGCGCGCGACGATCGAGGCCCTGCTGCTGGCCTCCCTGCCGACCGACGAGGAGAGCCGCACCTTCCACCTCCTCTACAGCTCCTACTCGATCCTGTCCGTGACCGACGAGGCCCTCGCCGCCCAGCCCTTCATCGACAACCCCGACGCCGCCGAGAACGCGGTGGCCGGGCTGATCGCCCAGGCCCAGGAAACCGGCCTGGCCGACCCGGACGTCGACGCGCGCACGGAGGCGATCAGCCTGCTCGCCATGGCGGCGACCATGGGCACCAGCATCCTGGTCGGCCAGCGGGGCCCCGAGTCGGCCGTCGCGGTGCTGCGCCACCACCTGGACCGGATCTTCAGGACGGGCACACGGAGTCCCGCAGGGGACGCTCCCCCGTCGTGAGGTACGCGGTGACCGTGCGGTCGGAGCAGGCGTTGCCGTTGCCCAGGTAGACCCCGTGGCCGCCGTGGTCGACGGTGAGCAGCCGGGCGCGCGAGCCGAGGGCTTCGCGCATCTTCAGGGAGGCGGTGTACGGGGTCGACGGGTCGCGGAGGTTCTGCACCATCAGGATGTTCGAGGGGCCCCGGTCGGTGATGCGGGTGGGGCGTTCGGCGGGGGCGTCGGGTGACGTTCGCCGGCATCCCGGCCGTCAGGGGGTGCGCGGCGCGGTCCGCGGCCACTGCCCGCTCGTACCCGGAGACGTTCTTGGGCCAGGCCACGACGTTGCAGATGACCCCCACCATCAGCGACGCGTCCGAGTCGGGGAGCACCGCGGCGAGCTCCTTGGGCAGCTCGGGGACCGCCCCGGGGTCCCGGGCCTCGCGGACGAGGCGGGCGAAGGCGGGGAACTGGGCGTCGCCGTAGAGGGCGGTCTGCAGGGCCTGGCGCAGCATCGTGCCCGTCAGCGGCAGGCCGGGTACGTTCGAGGGCTTCGGGGAGCGGTCCAGCTCCGCAGCGAGGGCCAGGAACAACGGGCGTACGTCGTCCGGGTGGTCGGCGAGCCGCAGCCCCTCCCCCGCCCGCGCCGGGTCCGCCGCCCAGGCCGCGAAGTCGGGGAAGCGGTCGTCGGCGCCCTGCGCCATGTTCGCGAGCCAGCCGCGCGCGACCCGCGTCGGGTCGGGGTCCCCGCTGCTGTCCAGCACCAGGCGGTCGGTGCGGTGCGGGAACTTCTGCGCGTACACCGCCGTCACGTAGGTCCCGTAGGAGACGGCCCACACCGAGAGCTTGCGCTCGCCGAGGGCCTCCCGGAAGCGGTCCATGTCGCGCGCCTGGTTGGCGGTGGTGAAACTGCGCAGCTCCGCGCCGCCGTTCGCGGCACAGGCCTCGGCCACCCGGCGGGAGCGGTCGACGTTCTCCGCGATCCCCCCGTCGGCGCCGGGCCAGGAGCGCAGGGTCGTCAGGCGCCGGTCGGCCGCGTCCAGGCCGCATTCGGCGGTGACGCTGCCGCCGACTCCGCGCGGGTCGAGCGCGACGAGGTCGTACGCGCCGTCCAGTTGCCCCGCCAGCGCGGCCCCCTTCTGCGAGAGCCGCTGCACGCCCGAGCCGCCCGGCCCGCCGGGGACCACGGCCAGCGTCCCGCGCCGGGCGGCGGGACGGGTGCTGGGCAGCCGGGACACGGCGAGGTCGACGTGCGGGCCGGCCGGGTCGGCGTAGTCGAGGGGGACGGACAGCTTCGCGCACTGCTGGCCGTCGAGGTGGCCCGTGTGGGTGCACGCCGTCCAGGCCAGGGTGGGCGCGGCGGCGCGGCCGGCGGCGGTGGCGGCCGCGGCGCCGGCGGTACCGGTCAGCGTGGCCGCCACGGCCGTGGCGGCCAGGGCGACGAGTGCGGTCTTGCTGCGGTAAGTGGTCATGAAACGAGGATGGTTGGGCATCCCCGGCCATCACATCCGGGAGCCGGGAAGGTCGTTCGGGGGGCTAGCCCCCCGGCGAGCCCCCCGTCAGACCACGACCACCGCCACTGCCGCCGCACCCATGAGCGCGGCGGCGGAGTGGATGGCCGCATGGCCGTAGTCACCCGACCAGAGGTGGCGGGCCAGACCGGCGACGGCGGTCAGGCCCGCGATGATGCCGATCTGCGCGAGCAGGGTGACGGTGGAGAAGGGGGTCAGCAGCAGGAGCACCGCGTTCAGCCAGAACGGGGCCGCGCCCGTCCAGCCCCGCCACTCCCGCACGTCTCGCCACTGCTGCCGGTTGGGCAGGTGCGGCAGGCGAAGCCAGTGCGGCAAGTGAAGCCAGTGCGGCGCCTCCCGGCGGCCTTTGGGTCTTCGATGGTCCCCGAGCTCTCGGGTCGCCGTCGCCACCGCGCCGTCACCAGCCTCTCATTCACTTGCACGCAAGACGTCAACTCGCAGGCTGTACAGCCTCCTTGGGTGTTGCGGCGGGGACAAGAGCCCGTTCGGCAAGAAATCCGAAAGCCAGGCCGAAAGTTCCCCACATCGCGGCCTGAATGGCGAGCGAGGCGAGCCGGAACTGCCAGACGAGCGCCGCCGGGAAGCCCGTCGGCACCTCGTTGATGCCGGGCAGGAACGCGTAGGCGACGGCGACGGCCACCACGAAGGCGAGCGAGGCTGCGATCGAGGCGTTCCAGTTGCCCAGGCGCGGCGCGAGGCGCCGGCCCAGGATCAGCGCGGCGGCCGCGAGCAGCAGGCCGAGCGCGAGCATCAGGACGTAGAGGGTGGTCCGCTGGACCGTGGTCTCGGGGTCTCCGACGGCCGGCGGGTTGGCGGGGTACTTGAAGAACGGCACCAGGGTGACGGTGACGAACAGACCGCCGGAGACCAGCAGCGCCGTGGCCCGGGGGCCGAAGCGGCCGATCCGGCCCAGGGCGTAGCAGTAGACGAGCGCGGCGATGCCGCCGAGCGCGATCCCGTAGAGCAGGGTTCCGGTGCCCAGCCCGGCCGTGGCCTGGAGGGCCCGGCTGACCGGAGCCGCCTCGGCGTCACCGTGATCGTGGGATCCGGCTTCCTCCAGGGCGATCGCCGCGTCGACCTGGGACTCGCCCAGGAAGTACGCGACGAGGAACGCGGCAACTCCGGCGAGCAGGCCGGCGAGCATGCCCCTGATGAGGAGCACGCGGGGGGAAATGGGGTTCATGAAGTTTTCGGTCCCTTGCGGATCGGTGGATCAGTGGCAGGGGAAGCCGAGGAGGTGGCGGCCGTCGTGCATCCACTCGTGCACGGTGTCGCCTTCGAAGATCGCGGTGGCGCCCTGCTCGGCGCCGACGAGGTAGAGCAGGACCAGCATCAGAACGCCCACGAACAGCGCCCAAGGGGCCAGGGTGGAGAGGGAGATGGGTGCGACGGCCAGCGGGGCGGCAGTCGTGGGCACGGCGGAGTCGGCCATGGCAGGAACCTCCAGAGGGAACACGCGTCCCGGTCAGTGGTGCTTGCGACGACGGTGGCGGGTCTGACTTTCCTCCCCCTCCGGGAGGATTCACAGTGGCGCGACCGTGCCGGATTCTCAACCGGACTTCCGTCATACCGTCGTCTTGTCGTCCGCCACCGTACCGCTCTTTATGGCGGCCTTACAGCGTCCTTGCAGGAGGGTTCCGTCTCACCGGCTCGTCGCACCGGCTCGTCTCACCGGCGCGTCTCACCGGCCGACGGCGTCAGCCGATGGCGTCGACCACCTCGCCCAGGCCGACGAACTTGAAGCCGGTCGCCTCGCGGTCGCCGTCGCCCGGGGTTTCCCGGCCGTCCTGGACGACGAGCAGGCCGCGGGGATAGCGCGTACCGAGGGGGGCGTTGAGGGCGGCGGCGCCGTCGCAGACCTCGGAGCCGTCAAGGGTGGCGGAGGCCGCGGTGATGCGGAAGGCGCCCTCGAACTCGTTGTGGTCCTCGCGCTCGCGGTCGTAGGCGACGAAGGTGTCGTCACCCTGGCTGGAGGCGAGCAGGTAGCCGTCGCCGTCGGCCTCGGTGACCAGGGTCAGGCCCTCGACGTCGGCCTTCAGGCGCTTGCCCCCGTAGCCGGGATCGGCGCCGGGCGCGCACTCCTCGGTCTCCTCGTCGTAGGTGCCGGGCACGCCGTACTCGCGCACCTTGTCGATCAGCTTCGGCGTGCCGCCGAGGCCCGCGTCGATGCGCCAGATCCCGACGTCCTCCTGCCCCGCGTACAGGGTGCCGTCCGCGGGGTCGACGACCATGCCCTCGATCTGCGGCAGTTCGCCCGGCTCGGCACAGGGCGTCCAGGAAGCGCCGTTCGGCAGGCGGAAGGAGGACGGCAGGTCCAGCGTGCGCACCTGGCGGTAGTCGACCGTGCCTGCGGGGGTGGCGACCAGCTCCAGCAGGGCGATCCGGGTGCGGTTGCGCTGACTGACCGCCGCGTAGGACCGGCCGCTCTTGCGGTCCGTCCAGGTGGCCAGGCCGTACGCGGTCTTCTGCTCGTTGATCTCGGCCTGGTCGGCGGAGAAGACCGGGCGCGCTCCCGGGTCGGTGACGTCGGTGAGCGGGCCGCCGGGCCGGTTCCGGTCGATCCGGTAGATCCGCAGCCGGTCGTTGCCCCGGTCGCTGACCACCGCGACATCGGCGCGCCCGCCGCCCAGGCGCAGGCCGCTGACCAGGTCGACGTTGTTGAAGCGGCCGGGTGCGTCGTCGGCGCCCGGTCCGGCCGGGGCGGGCAGCGACTGCACCTGCCGGGCCTCCAGGTCGTAGACCCGCAGGCCGCCCTGCTTGGCGGTCGCGATCACCAGGCTGCGGCCCGGGTCGGCGGCGTTGCGCCAGATCGCCGGGTCGTCCGCGTTGGCGTCGCCGCCGGCCTCGTCGTCGTACAGCGGCGCGGTCTCGGCCCTGGGCCGGACGGTGCCGATCGAGGAGGCCTGTGCGGGGAGCGCCACGGACCCGGCGAGTGCCGTGCAGAGCACGAGTGCGGAGGCGCGGGCGGCGAGACGTGTGGTCAATGTTCTTCCTTTATGAGGGTTTTGCCCTGAGAGGAAGACGCTCGCGGGGTTGATTGTCATGTCCGCACCCAACAGATGGCCGATGGTTGAACGCGGTGCGAAACCCCGGAAGAATCGGACGGTGCACCCCACCACCGTACGAGTCCGTCTCGTGATTCCGCCTCTGGACGAAGCGGGGCGCCTCCACCGCTTCCCGTCCGCAGATCCGTGCCCCGGGCACGAAGGGCTGCGCGGGCAGGACCACGGCGCCTGGGCCGGGCGGGCCATGGACGACGTGGCCGGGGAGGACCCCGAGGGGCTGCGGAGGTGGATGACCGACACCGCGTACGCGCCCCCGGGCGGCGGCGAGTCGGTCGAGACGCTGATCGCGCGGGTCGGCGCACACCTGGGCGCGCTGGCGCCGGGGACGCACCGGGCGGTGGCCGGGCAGGGCGTCGTACGGGCGGCCGTGGTGTGGGCCCTGGAGCTGCCGGCGGCGGCCTTCTGGCGGCTCGACGCACGCCCGGGGTCGGTGACGACGCTGACGGGGCGCTCCGGGCGCTGGAACCTGCTCGTGGGCGGGCCGGAGGATCCGCCGGGCAGTCCCTGACTCCCCGCCTCACTCACCGCCGCCTCCGCCGTCGCCGCCTCCGCCGCCTCCGCCGCCGTCGGAGTACGAGCCCGAGTGCGAGCCGGGATCGGAGTCGCCGTCCATGCGCGGCAGCCTGCGCCCCGACGTCGGGCCACGACGGCGTGGAACCGCCTGCGCGCGGCCGACCGGGCGGCCGACCGGGCGTCGGGCCGTGGCGTCCAGGACGCCGGCGGCCCCGCGCAGGACGTACTCCGGGATGCTCGCGTCGCGCCCGGCCGCCTCCAGGTGTCGTCTCCCGCTACGGGTCACGCGGCGGTCCGCGCCCTTCACCAGGCCCCATGCGGCCAGCCGACGGCCGATCTCGTAGCCCTCCAGGGAGCGGTGCAGGTCGGCGCGGACCGAGTCGACGCTCCTGGTGCGCCCGCAGAACGCGAGCACACGACGCTCGACCGCGTGCCCGGGCAACTCCCCGCCCACCGTACGCACCTGCGCCTTGTGCACCACGAGCAGGCCGCGCCTGTTCAGCGCGACCATCGCGCTGTCCGCCACCCGCCGCGCCCCACCCGCCAGGAACGCGATGTCGTACACGTCCAGGTCCCGCATCTCGTGCGAACCCCTTGCGAACTGCCGGAACACCCACCGCATACCGGGTCCACCCCCCGTTTCGGCCCGCCTCGTCTGTCAGCAGTGTCACCTGACGGTGCGGCGCCCAACCCCCGTCCTGCCGTCTCAGAGCAAGACTTGAGCTTCACGGCGCGGCGTCGGATCGGGGCGGGCCGGGCTGAGTCGGGCCGCGAACGCGCAGCGGCCCGGACCCCGCGACGCGGTCCGGGCCGAACTACCGTGGGTGGGGAGCGGGCGTCAGGCCACGATCCAGTCGCTCGTCGCGATCACCGGCTGCACGCCGTCGCGGTGCACGGTGCCCTCGATGAGGCCGTACATGCGGTCGGCCGCGAAGTAGACCTCGTTGTCGTTCTTGAGGCCGAAGGGCTCCAGGTCGACGAGGAAGTGGTGCTTGTTGGGGAGGTTGAGGCGCACCTCGTTGACCTTGGGGCAGTTGTCGAGCACGCGCTCGGCCATCTGGTTCAGGGTCTGCTGCAGGGAGTACGAGTAGGTCTCCGCGAAGGCTTCCAGCATGTTCTTGCGGACCTTCTTGTACGACTGGTCCCAGTCGTACTCGGCGTCGTCGGCGGCGAGCGCCGAGTGCGCCCAGCGCGCGGTGACCTTGGTCGCCAGGATGCGGTCGTACGCCTCCTGCAGCGTCGTGTACTTGTCCTTGATGAAGCCGTGGAACTCGGAGTTGGTCGAGTTCATCACGGTCAGGTCCTTCAGACCCGAGATCACCTGGAGACCGGTGGTCTCGCTGTACGTGATCTGCGCGGTGCGCACCTCGGTGCCCTTGAGGGCGAAGGAGTGCTGCTCCTTGCGCGTCGGGACCGGGATCCGCTCCCAGGCGTACTCCTCGACGCGGATCTGCGCCTCGCGGATCGGGGCCTGGGAGGAGACGAAGTGCTTGGCGAGCAGGATGCCGAAGGCCTCGGGGGAGGCGACGCCGTGCTCCTTGGAGAAGGCGTACACCGTGTTCTTGGTGGTGTCCGTGGGCAGGCAGTTGGCGTTGTCACCGGTGAGGTGGACGTCGCGGAACTCGCCGCGCAGCGCGACGGAGACGTTGAGGTCGCGGATCTCGTGCCAGGAACCGTCGCTGCCCTTGCGGGTGACCTTGACGATGCGGTTCTCGGCCTTGCCGTACTGGTTCTGGGCGAGGATGTGCTTGCTCATGCGCTGTCTTCCTTCGGGTACTCGGGAACACGGAGTCCGGTCGTCTGGATCCCGTACGCCCGGCGTCCGGCGGACGCGCAGCCCGCCCCCCGCCGTTCGGTCACGCCGATTCCCCGCGTGGACCGCCCCGGGACTGACGTGCATCCCGGTCCGTAGGTGCCTGTTGATTCCAGCACGTCCCCCTGCTGTTCGTAAGGGAGCGGATCCTCCGATAACAAGCACCCACGGCTTGGGCAACCGTACGATCTGCGCAGGTCAGACCGTGTGCGCGTCGGCCACCGACAGGGCCTCGTCGATGATCCGCAGCCCCTTGTCCACATCCTCGGCGGACACGTTGCAGGGCGGTGCGACGTGGATGCGGTTCCCGGCGAGCAGCGGCCACAGCCCGGCCTTCTTCAGGGCCGCCCCGAACTCGGCCATCGGCGCGTTGTCCGCGCCGGCGGCGTTGTACGGGACCAAGGGCTCGCGCGTCTCCTTGTTCCGTACGAGCTCCAGGGCCCAGAACGTGCCGAGCCCCCGGACCTCCCCGACGGACGGGTGGCGCTCCGCGAGGGCGGCGAGGCCCGGCCCGAGCAGCTCCGCGCCGGTGCGGGCGGACTGCTCCACGGTGCCCTCCTCCTCCATGACATTGATCGTCGCGACGGCGGCGGCGCAGGCCAGCACGTGCCCGGAGTACGTCAGCCCGCCCGGGTAGGGCCGGCGGGCGAAGGTCTCCGCGATGGCGGCCGAGATGGCGACCCCGCCGAGGGGGACGTATCCGCTGGTCACGCCCTTGGCGAAGCAGATCAGGTCGGGGGTGACGTCCCAGTGCTCGGAGGCGAACCACTTACCGGTGCGGCCGAAGCCGACCATGATCTCGTCGAGGATGAAGACGATGCCGAAGCGGTCGCAGAGCTCGCGCACGCCGGCCAGGTAGCCGTCGGGGTGCACGAGCACGCCGGGGGCTCCGCCGACGGTCTCCAGGATGATCGCGGCGATGGACTGCGGGCCCTCGAAGACGATGGTGTCTTCCAGGTGGCGCAGTGCGCGCTCGCACTCCTCGGCGGGGGTGGCCGCGTAGAAGGGCGAGCGGTAGGCGAAGGGGCCCCAGAAGTGCACGACGCCGGCGGTGGCGCTGTCGTTGCCGAAGCGGCGCGCGTCCCCGGTGAGGTTGATCGCGGTGGAGGTGGCCCCGTGGTACGAGCGGTACGCGGAGAGCACCTTGGCGCGGCCGGTGTGCACCCGGGCCATGCGGACGGCGTTCTCCACGGCCTCGGCGCCCGCGTTGGTGAAGAAGATCTTGTCGAGGTCGCCCGGGGTGCGCTCGGCGATCAGCCGGGCGGCCTCGGAGCGCACGTCGACGGCGAAGCCGGGCGCGACGGTGCAGAGCTTGCCGGCCTGCTCGGCGATGGCCGCGGCCACCTTCGGGTGCTGGTAGCCGATGTTCGTGTAGACGAGGGCACTGGAGAAGTCGAGGAAGCGGTTGCCGTCGTAGTCCCAGAAGTAGGAACCCTCGGCACCGGCCACGGCGAGCGGGTCGATGAGCTCTTGCGCCGACCAGGAGTGGAAGACGTGACTGCGGTCGTCGGCCTTCACGGTGGCCTTTGCGGAGGAGGCCTGTGTGGCGGCGTCGCGTGCGTCGGCTTCTGCGTTCATATTCCGAGGGTAGTTGTCCACGATGTGGAATCCGGTGGGGACGGCCGGCAGGGGGCCGGGGACGGGCTTGGGGCGGGTCGGCAGCGCGCCGGGGGCGTCAGACGACGTGCCGGCCGCCGTCGACGGTGAGCACGTCGCCGGTCGTGTAGGCGGCGTCGACCAGGTAGAGCGCGGCCTCGGCCACGTCCTCGGGGGTGCCCACGCGGCGCAGCGGGGTGTTCTCGGTGATCCACTCCCGCGAGCTCTCCCAGACCTGGTCCTCGCCCTCGTACCAGGGGGTGTCGATCAGGCCGGGCGCGATCGCGTTCACCCGGACGGCGGGTCCGAGCTGGGAGGCCAACAGCCGGGTCATGTGGTTGACCGCGGCCTTGCTGACGGCGTAGGGGACGGAGCTGCCCAGCGCGCGGGTCGCGGAGACCGAGGAGATGTTGACGATCGAGGCCGGGGAGCCGCTCGCGCCGGATTCCCGCAGGTGGGGGGTGGCGGCGGTGATCATCTGCCAGGTGCCGACGACGTTGACCTCGAATATCTCGCGCCAGGCGTCGGCGTCGGCCGCGTCCAGGTCGCCCAGGGGGATGAACCGGGTGACGCCCGCGTTGTTGACCAGGATGTCGAGCCGTCCGTACGTGTCGATCGCCGTCCGGACGATCCGCCGCGCGTCGGCGGCGTCCGCGACGTCGCCCCGTACGTAGACCGCGTCGGGCAGTTCGGCGGCGAGCGCCTTGCCCGCGTCCTCGCTGCGCGCCGAGTTCAGGACCACGCGGATTCCGGCCGCCGCCAGTCTGCGGGCGATGCCCGCGCCGATGCCGGAGGAGGAACCGGTGATCAGGGCGACACGGTTCTCGACTCGGTTCTCGACTCGGGTCTCGGACATGGGATTCCTCCTGGCAGGGGTTCGCGCTCCGCGTGCGGACGACCGGAGCATAACGCGAATACCACATCCTGGAAAAGAATTTCCGTTATATGGAATTCGATCTTCCACCCCTTAGGCGGGGATCGCCACATACCGGGCATATCACCCCACATCCACTTAGCCTGAGCCAACGACACGTCCACCCGCGTTAGGGACCCGTCAAGGCCGCGCCAACGGGCGTATGGGCCCCGTCAAGGAAGCCTGTGAGCAGCCGAAAAGGCGTTCCACTCAGAGGTGTCCGAAAAACGCCCGCCCTCGAACCCTCCGGGAGCTCACGATGGCCGATCTGGCCTTCGTCGTCACCACGATCGCGGTCTTCGCGCTGGTGGTCCTCGTCGCCAAGGGGGTGGCCAAGCTGTGAACGCCGAAAACGTCATCGGCCTGCTGGTCGCCGTCGCGCTGCTGGGTTACCTCGTCGTCGCCCTCGTCTTCCCGGAGAGGTTCTAGCGCCGATGAGTCCCGTCCTCGCCGGGGTGCTCCAGCTGCTCGCGCTCGTCGCGGCCCTGGCCCTCGCCTATCGCCCCCTGGGCGATCACATGGCCCGCGTCTACTCCTCGAAGAAGCACTACGCCCCCGAGAAGTGGATCTACAAGGCGGTCGGCGCCAATCCGAACGCCGAGATGCGCTGGCCGGCGTACCTGCGCTCGGTCCTCGCCTTCTCCGCGGTGAGCGTCCTCTTCCTCTACCTGCTCCAGCGCCTGCAGGGCCACCTGCCCGGCTCCCTCGGCTTCGTCTCCATCAAGCCGGACCAGGCCTTCAACACGGCCGCCTCCTTCGTGTCGAACACGAACTGGCAGTCGTACGCCGGTGAGCAGGCCATGGGCCCGCTCGTGCAGACCGGCGGCCTGGCCGTGCAGAACTTCCTCTCGGCCGCCGTGGGCATGGCCGTCGCGGTGGCCCTCGTACGGGGCTTCGCGCGCTCCCGCACCGGCGAGCTCGGCAACTTCTGGTCCGACCTGGTCCGCGGCACCGTGCGCATCCTGCTCCCGCTGGCGGCGATCGCCGCAGTCGTGCTGGTGGCCTGCGGGGTCATCCAGAACTTCTCCGGCATCCACGAGGTCGGGCAGTTCCTCGGAGCCAAGCAGCAGTGGAACGGCGGGGCGGTCGCCTCGCAGGAGGCCATCAAGGAGCTGGGCACCAACGGCGGCGGCTACTTCAACGCCAACTCCGCCCACCCCTTCGAGAACCCGACCCCCTTCTCGAACCTCTTCGAGATCTTCCTGATCCTGCTCATCCCCTTCGCGCTGACCCGCACCTTCGGCCGGATGATCGGCTCGGTCCGCCAGGGCTACGCGATCCTCGCCACGATGGTCACCATCTGGCTCGGCTTCACCGCCCTGATGATGTGGACGGAATTCGGCCACCACGGCCCGGCGCTCCAGGCCGCCGGCGGTGCGATGGAGGGCAAGGAGGCCCGCTTCGGGATCGGCGCGTCCGCGATCTTCTCGGTCGCCACGACGCTGACCTCGACCGGCGCCGTCAACTCCTTCCACTCCTCCTACACCGGCCTCGGCGGCGGGATCCAGCTGCTGGGCATGCAGCTCGGCGAGATCGCACCCGGCGGCGTCGGCTCCGGCCTCTACGGCATGCTGATCATGGCGATCATCGCGGTGTTCATCGCCGGCCTGATGGTCGGCCGCACCCCCGAGTACCTGGGCAAGAAGATCGGCACCCGCCAGATCAAGTTCGCGGCCTGCTACATCCTCATCACCCCCGCCGTGGTGCTCGGGTTCACGGCCCTGGCGATGGCCCTGCCCACCCCCGGGCACTCCATGTCCAACGGCGGCGCGCACGGCTTCTCCGAGGTCCTCTACGCCTACACCTCGGCCGGCAACAACAACGGCTCGGCCTTCGCGGGCCTGAACGCCAACACCCAGTGGTTCAACACCACCACCGGTCTGGCCATGCTGCTCGGCCGCTTCCTGCCGATGGTCTTCGTCCTGGCCCTGGCCGGCTCGCTCGCCGAGCAGCAGCCGGTCCCGGCCACCGCGGGCACCCTGCGCACCGAGAAGCCGCTGTTCACCTTCCTGCTCGTCGGCACGATCATCATCGTCACGGGCCTCACCTACTTCCCGGCCCTGGCGCTGGGCCCGCTCGCCGAAGGGCTCGCCTCATGAGCACCGTCACCTCCACCCGAGCCCCGCACGGGGACCTGCCCAGCGGTCACAAGCCCGAGAAGGCCAAGATCGGCGGCGGCATCTTCGACCCGAAGCAGCTGCTGAAGTCCTTCCCGGACGCGGTCCGCAAGCTCGACCCCCGGGTCATGGTCAAGTCCCCGGTCATGTTCGTGGTCCTGATCGGTTCCGTACTGACCACGGCGCTGGCGATCTCCGACCCGGGCAACCTCTTCGGCTGGGCGATCACCGTCTGGCTGTGGCTGACCACCCTCTTCGCCAACCTCGCCGAAGCGGTGGCCGAAGGCCGCGGCAAGGCCCAGGCCGACACCCTGCGCAAGGCCAAGACCGACACCGTCGCCCGCCGCCTGAACGGCGCCGTCGAGGAACAGGTCCCGGGCACGGATCTCCGTATCGGCGACCTGGTGGTCTGCGAGGCCGGCGACATCATCCCCGGCGACGGTGATGTCGTCGAAGGCGTCGCCTCGGTCGACGAGTCCGCCATCACCGGCGAATCGGCCCCGGTCATCCGCGAGTCGGGCGGCGACCGCTCCGCCGTCACCGGCGGCACCAAGGTGCTCTCCGACCGGATCGTCATCAAGATCACGACGAAGCCCGGCGAGACCTTCATCGACCGCATGATCAACCTGGTCGAGGGCGCCTCCCGGCAGAAGACTCCGAACGAGATCGCGCTCAACATCCTGCTCGCCTCGCTGACGATCGTCTTCCTGCTCGCCGTCGTCACCCTCCAGCCGTTCGCGATGTACGCGCACGCCAAGCAGTCGATGATCGTGCTGACCGCGCTGCTGGTCTGCCTCATCCCGACCACCATCGGCGCCCTGCTCTCCGCCATCGGCATCGCGGGCATGGACCGCCTGGTCCAGCGCAACGTCCTGGCCATGTCGGGGCGCGCGGTGGAAGCCGCCGGCGACGTCTCGACCCTGCTCCTCGACAAGACCGGCACCATCACCCTCGGCAATCGCCAGGCCTCCGAGTTCGTCCCCGTCACCGGCGCGATCGCCGCCGAGCTGGCCGATGCCGCCCAGCTCTCCTCGCTGGCCGACGAGACCCCCGAGGGCCGCTCCATCGTGGTCCTCGCGAAGGAGAAGTACGGCCTGCGCGAACGCCACCAGGGCGAGTTGGCCGGCGCCGAATGGATCCCCTTCACCGCGCAGACCCGCATGTCGGGCGTGGACGTCGACGGCCGCAAGGTCCGCAAGGGCGCGGCCGGTTCGATCATCGCCTGGGTCGGCGAACAGGGCGGTACGGTCGCCCCGGACGCGCGGGCCAAGGTGGACGAGATCTCCGGCGCCGGCGGCACCCCGCTGCTCGTCGCGCTGGAGGACGAGAAGGGCGCCCGGATCCTCGGCGTCATCCACCTCAAGGACGTGGTCAAGGAGGGCATGCGCGAACGCTTCGACGAGCTGCGGCGCATGGGCATCAAGACCATCATGATCACCGGTGACAACCCGCTGACCGCCAAGGCCATCGCCGAGGAGGCGGGCGTAGACGACTTCCTCGCCGAGGCCACCCCCGAGGACAAGATGGCCCTCATCAAGCGGGAGCAGGCGGGCGGCAAGCTCGTCGCCATGACGGGTGACGGTACGAACGACGCCCCGGCTCTGGCTCAGGCGGACGTCGGCGTCGCGATGAACACCGGCACCTCGGCCGCCAAGGAGGCCGGGAACATGGTGGACCTGGACTCCAACCCCACCAAGCTCATCGAAATCGTGGAGATCGGCAAGCAGTTGCTGATCACCCGGGGCGCGCTGACCACCTTCTCCATCGCCAACGACGTCGCCAAGTACTTCGCGATCATCCCGGCGATGTTCGCGGCGGTCTACCCGGGCCTGGACAAGCTCAACATCATGGGCCTGCACTCCCCCGACTCCGCGATCCTCTCCGCCGTCATCTTCAACGCGCTGGTGATCATCGCCCTGGTCCCGCTCGCCCTCAAGGGCGTCCGGTACCGGCCCACCAGCGCCGACAAGATGCTCCGCCGCAACCTCACGCTCTACGGACTCGGCGGCCTGGTCGCCCCGTTCATCGGCATCAAGCTCATCGACATGGTCGTCTCCCTCATCCCCGGCCTGCGCTGAAAATCAGGAAGTGCTGACCCCATGAACAACTCCGTAGGCAACACCGCCCGCCTCCTCGGCGCCGGGCTGCGCGCCCTCCTCGTCCTCACCGTGCTGTGCGGGGTCCTCTACCCGCTCGCCGTCACCGGCATCGCCCAGGCCGCCTTCGGCCACAAGGCCAACGGCTCCGAGGTCGAGGACGCGAGCGGCAAGGTCGTCGGCTCCTCCCTGATCGGCCAGTCGTACGGGGACGACCCGCGCTGGTTCCAGGGGCGCCCGGCGGCGGGACTCGCCAAGAACACCGTCAACCAGCAGTACGAGCTGCTGGTCTCCGGCGCCACCAACAAGGCGGCGGACAGCCCGGAGCTGCTGAGGGCGGTGCAGGAGGCCAGGTCCAGGGTCCTGCTCGACAACACCGTGCCGGGCTACGCCCCGCGGCTCTCCGACATCCCGGCGGACGCGGTGACCTCCTCCGGCTCCGGCCTGGACCCGGACATCTCCCCGGCCTACGCGGAGCTCCAGACGGCCCGCGTCGCCCAGCGCAACGGCCTCCCCGTGATGGAGGTCGCGAAGCTGGTGAAGGCCCACACCGAGGGCCGCACCCTCGGCTTCATGGGCGAACCGCGCGTCAACGTCCTGGAACTGAACACGGCCCTTCGGGACCTCAAGCCGTGATGGTGACCGGCTGGCTGTAGGAGTCGAGCGCGCCCGTCGCAGAGGTGACGAGGACGAGGTAGCGGCCCGGGGGGAGGGCGGGGACCGTCACCGTGACGCCGGTGCGGTGGGTGGCGACGCCGGTCACGAGGACGGCCCTCGTCCGGGACCGGCTGCCGTCCATCGTGACGAGCTCGACGTCCACCACGTCCCCGGCCGGGCCCACCACGTACCAGGCGACGGCCTGCCGGGTGCCGCGGGGCCAGACCGCGCCCGCCCCGGGGGTGTGCACCAGGAGGTTCTCCGACTCCAGGAGGACCGCGACTTCGGGGCGGTTCAGGCCCTTCCAGACGTACCTGGCGAGGGACTTCAAAGAGGGGGCGGTGATCGCCATGGGGGGGGCTCCTTCACTGGGTGCGCGGCCGGCTGCGGGTGGTGTCCGTGGTGAGTCCGGTCAGGGGGTCCAATCCCCCATTCAAGAGTCGCCGCCGGACCCCTCGGCCGCCTCGTCCTTTTGGCCGGTCCCGCCTCGTCCCTGCGGGGAGGCGGCCGCGGGGCGGCACCGAGGCAACCGCTGTGATCCACACCTCTCCCTTCGGGAGGATCTTGCGTGGGCCATACGTGATCCTGCAATGTCTCTCTTGAGCCGAAGGACATTCGGCTTCTCTGCGAGATGAGGGGGATCTCATGTACGAGAAGTTCGA
Organism: Streptomyces sp. NBC_00086; assembly: GCF_026343255.1. Lineage (NCBI taxonomy): Bacteria > Bacillati > Actinomycetota > Actinomycetes > Kitasatosporales > Streptomycetaceae > Streptomyces > Streptomyces sp. NBC_00086. Next base: position 3,929,663 of record NZ_JAPELZ010000001.1, read on the forward strand.
CGAACGGTTCAGGACCGGCCGGTGCATGAACGGGGACGACGCGCTGGAGGTCCTCCACACCGGCTGCCGCTGGGCCGAGGGCCCCGTCTACGTACCCGCGTGGCGGCAAGTGGTCTGGAGCGACATCCCCAACGACCGGATGCTGCGGTGGGACGAGGAGACCGGGGCCGTCTCCGTCTTCCGGCGGAACGCCGGGCACACCAACGGCAACACCCTCGACCGGCAGGGCCGGCTGGTCACCTGCGAGCAGGGCAATCGCCGGGTGACGCGGACCGAGCACGACGGCACGATCACGGTGCTGGCCGACCGCTGGCAGGGCAAGCGCCTCAACAGCCCGAACGACGCCGCGGTCAGGTCGGACGGCTCGATCTGGTTCTCCGACCCGGACTTCGGCATCACCAGCGACTACGAGGGGTACGTGGCCGAGAGCGAGATCGGCTCCAACAACGTCTACCGCATCGACCCCGGCACCGGTGAAGTCCGCCTGGTCGCCGACTGTTTCGAGGCCCCGAACGGTCTCGTCTTCTCCCCCGACGAGCAGCGGCTCTTCGTCTCCGACACCCGCGGCGGCGCCATCCGGGTCTTCGACGTGCGCGAAGACGGCACCCTCTGCGACGGCAAGGTGTTCGCGGACGCGGCGGCCCGTCCAGGGGCCCGCTTCGACAACCTCCGCTTCGACGACGCCGGCCGGCTCTGGGCGGCCGCCATGAGCGACGGGGTGCACTGCTACGACCCCGACGGCACCCTGATCGGGCGGCTCCGCGTCCCCGAGACGGTGTCCAACATCGCCTGGGGCGGGGCCAAGCGCAACCGCCTCTTCATCACGGCCGAGACCAGCCTCTACTCGGCGGTCATGGGCGTCACCGGCACCCACCCCACCGGACCGGGTCGCAGGCCCTGGCTCGACGGCTCCGGCCGCCCCTGAAATCCCGGTGCCGGGGGCCGGACCGCCCTGGCAGACTCCGCGCATGGACGACACCAGCGGCAGGGATGAGCCCCGCCACCGCGTACGCGAGATGACCGAGCCCGACATCGACGCCGTGGCCGCCGTGCGGGTGAGCGGCTGGCGCTACGCCTACGCCGGGCTGATGCCGCAGTCCTATCTGGACGGGCTCAGCGCCGCCGAGTACGCCGGGCAACGGCGTGCCGCCTTCGCCGATCCCGCCAATGCCGTGACCAACCTCGTGGCCGAGGGACCGGACGGCGCGGTCCTGGGGTGGGCCGCCTTCGGCCCCGCCCAGGGCACGGATCCCGAGGGCGCGGCGCCCGACGAAGGCGAGCTGTACGCCCTGTACGCGCGGCCCGACGTCATCGGCACCGGCGTCGGGCGGGCCCTGCTGACCGAGGTGCTGCGCCGGGCGGCCTACCCCGCGGTACGGCTCTGGGTGGTCGAGGGCAACGATCGGGCACGCCGGTTCTACGAGCGTGCCGGGTTCCGTCCCGACGGCGGAGTCCTCGTCGACGAGACGGACGGCTTCCCGGTGCACGAGGTCGGCTACCGCCGGACCGCTGCGGGCTGAGCGGCCCTCCACGTCCCGGCCTGCCTCGTCCCGTCCCGGCCCTGCCCCGTCCCGGCCCTGCCCGTCCCGTACCGGCCCGCCCCGTCCCGTACCGGCCCGCCCCGTCCCGTACCGGCCCGCCCCGTCGCGTTCACGGCAGCCTCTCCGCCAGCGCCCGGGCCATCGCCACGGTCGGGACCGCCTCCCGCGTCCGCCGGTACGGGGTCAGGTCGCGCAGCAGCCGGCCGAGTGCCTCGCGTACCGCACGCGACTGCACCGCCGGGGCGGCCGTGAGGAACGCCCGCCAGTGCTCGCAGGCCCGGGTGAGGTGTCCGAGGCGCAGCAGGGTTTCGGCGAGCGCGGCGTGCGTGAGCGCGGTGGCCCGGTGCTGGCCGGCCGTGCGGCCGCGCAGGGACCGCTCCAGGGCCTCGACCGCTGCCGGGAACTCCCCGAGGGCGAGGTGGGCCCGGGCCCGCGCGAAGTCGAGATCGGCCCGGGCGTACGAATCGAAGGGCCCGTCGGGCGGCTTCACCGCGTGCCACCCGTGCAAGCGGTCGGCGGCGGCCAGATCCGCTGCGGCGGCGGCCCGTTGACCGGCGTGGGCGTGCGCGGCCGCGCGCTGGACCAGGAGGAACGCCAGCGTGCCGGGTTCTCCGTCGGCGGGCGCGGTCTCCACCGCCGTCCGGGCGAGCCGTACCGCGTGCGCGGGCTGCCCGAGCCGGCCGGCGTGCGCGCTCATCGCGCGCAGGGTGATGGCGTACATCCGCCGGTCGTCGGCCTGCCGGGCCAGTCCGAGGGCGATGCCGTGGTACTCCTGCGCGAGCCCGTGGTAGCCGGAGTCGGCCGTCATCTCCGCGAGCAGATGCGCGAGTTGGGCGTACCCGCGCCACACCTCCGCCTCCCCGCGGCCGCGCCCCGACACCCCCCGGCCGCGTAGGCCGGCGGGCCCCGGGCCGTCCGTGTGGCGGGCCGCGAAGGCGCCGGCGTCCTGGGCCAGCCAGGCGGCCAGGGCCGCGCGGGTGTGGACGCCGCCGTGGGTGAGGTAGAGCCCCGAGAAGCTCACCGCGAGGGCCTTCAACTGCTCTGCGTGCGCCGCGAGATGCCGTCGGGCGGCGAGCTCCGCGATGCTGGTGGCGGTACCTGTGCCCGTGCCCGTGCCTCTGCCCGTTCCCGTGCCCGTACGCGGACCGGTGACGGCGCCCGCGCCGTCCGCGCCGCCCTCCGCCGGATCCGGGTCCCATACCGGGGCCGGCACCGGGACCGGCTGGTACGGGCTGCGCAGCAGCGGCGGCCTGCCGTGCGGGTCCGCGTCCGCCCTGGCCTGGAGCGCGAGTCGGAGCAGCCCCTCACCCCCGCCTCCGGCGGCCGCCCCGGGCCGTCCGCCGGGCCCCGCCGAGCCCGCGCCGAGGCCCGCCTCCGCCACGGTGACCAGCCGCCCGCACCGTTCCGTCAGCGCCGCCGCGATCAGCTCGGGCACGGGCCGGCGCGGCCGGGTGCCCGACAGCCAGTGGGCGACGGCGGTCCGGTCGTAGCGCAGGGCCAGTCCGTGCAGGGTCCCGAGCCCGTTGACGGCCCGCGCCAGCTCCGCCCCGCTCCACCCGGCCTCGGCCAGCAGGTCCCCCAGCCAGGCATTGGCCACCCGCCGCCCGCTCACGAGGACCACCCGCGGCGGGAGTCGGAATTCAACGCTTTCACCACTGCACCCCCCGCATTCCCTTCTCCCCGTCCGCTCCCTGGTGTTCGCTGGAGCCGTCCCCATCGGATTCCACGGACCGGAGAAACATGTCTGCCTCGGAAACGGCCACCCCCTCCGCACCCGCTCCGTACGCGTACCCGTTCCCCTACCGGATTTCCGGTGTCGGCGCGCAGATCGGCGAGATCATATCCGTCGAGAAATGGGCCGAACTCGCGCACATCCCGCACCGCAAGCGGGTCGGCAAGGAAATCAGCGGCACCGATATCGAGCGCATCCTCGGGGTCACCTCCAAGAGCTGGGACCGGGACCGTTTCGCCTCGCTCGACACCGTCGTCGACGTCGCCCGCGCGGCCCTGCGCTCCGCCCTCGCCGAGCCCGAGGACATCGACGCCGTCTTCGTGGCCACCTGCACCCCGTACGAGATCATGCTCGACCAGGACGCCTTCAACCTGCTGCGCCGCCTGCGCATCCCGGACAGCGTGCCCCCCTTCCAGCTCGGCGCCGGCTGCGGCGGGCTCTCCCGCGTGGCGGCGCACCTGGCCCGGACGGGGGCCCGGCGCGCGCTGGTGATCTCGTACAACGCCGCGAGCCCCATCGGGATGGACGAGAACGGCGTCATTTCCCAGTACAGCGGCGCGGACGGAGAGCATCCCTTCGCGCACACCCTGTGGTGTTCCGGGGCGCTGTTCTCCGATGCCGCGACCGCGCTCGTATTCGAGCGGGACGAAAGCTTCGAAGGCGGCCTCGGTTTCTATTCGCGCGATTCCCTCGATTTCGGGGGCGAGCCCGGATTCAGCGATCCGCTCATCCATTACCCCGGCGGCGGCGCCGCCCACCCGCCGGGCTTTGCCGGGTCCGCCGAACTCTCCGCATTCGGGCTCAACGGGCCGGAACTGGCCCGTTATTATTCGCGCGGCATGATGCTGAACCAGGAGACCCTGGACGCCCACCGCCCCGGTTTCGTGGACGAGGTCCGCCGGATCTACACGCACCAGGCCGGCCCGGCCCTGGTCGAGAACTACCACCAGCTCGCCGGCCTGGACACCCGGAAGGCCCCCGCGCACGCCCGCGAGCTCGGCAACCTCGTCACCTCCGCGACCCCGGTGCTCTTCTACACCGACGTGATCAACGGCCTGGTCGGCGCGGGCGACAGCGTCTGCTTCTCCGTCATCGGCGCCGGCCCCGAGCGCGGGGCCTTCCTCACCCGGGTCGCGATCCCGGGCGAGGTCACCGTCACCACACCGCTGCCGCCCGTCCCGGCCGCCGCCGGGACCGCCGGGGCCACCAGGGCCGCCGGCTCCCCCGGAGCCATCAGAACCACCGCCACCGCCACCGCGTAGACGCACGCGCCCACCTCCCTCGAAACGAGTCCGCCGTGCACATCGCCCTCGCCGGGGCCGCCAGCCCCACCGGCATCCGGCTCGCCGCCGAGCTGCTCGGCCGCGGCCACCACCTGACCCTGCTCACCGCCACCGACGTACGGCAGAGCAGGCTCCTGCTGGCCCGTCAGCTCGCGCTGATCGGGCTGTATCCCGAGTACGTGGACCTCCTCTCGGCCCGGCTCCACGCGCGCCGGGGCGCCGAGGTCCTGTCCGGCGCCGCACCCGCGTCCGCGGCTTCCGCAGCCCGGTCGGGCCGCTTCGACGCCGTCTGGTGCGTGGAGCAGCCCGCCGCCACCGCGGCCGCGCTGCTGCCGCTCGCCTCCGGAGGGGAGGGGCGTACGGCGTTCCACCTGGTCACCGTCGGAGACGCGGGTCCGGCCGGGCGTACGGTCGCCGCCGCGGCCGTACGGGACGGGTTCCCGGCCGGGGTGCACTGCCTGGCCCCGACCGTCAGCGACCTGGCCGACCATGCGGAGCTGCCCCGGCCCGCTTTCACCCGGCTCGCCGTCGCCGAGTCCGTCCGGCCGGCTCCGGCGGCGCCACCGTCGCCGGAGCCGGGGGCCCCGGCGACGGTCAGCCTGCTTCCGCTGGCCCCCGCCGCCCGCGCCCTGGCGGAGGCCGCCGGGGAACCGGGCTGGTCGGGGCTGCGCCGCATCGGCTGGGTGCACGCACACCCCACCGAGGGCACGGAGCTGACCCGTGCGGTCGGCCCCGAGCTGGCCCCGGGGCTGCTGCGGCGCCTGTCGGAGCTCCAGCCCGCGGCCGCCACGACCGAGCTGGACGGGCCGCCGCTCGGCGCCGGGTACCTCACCCGGGCTGCGGCGCCCGTCCTGCCTCCGGTCCGGCGGGCCGCCCGGCAGCCGGAGCGGGTGTGAACGCGGCGGAGCGGCCCTGATGGGAGCGGCGCGTGAGGGACGGCCTCGCGGACCCGGCCGGAAGGGTCGGCAGGTGCGGACGGGCCGGCAGGAGCGGACGGGTCGGCAGGAGCGGACGGGTCGGAGGGCAAGGGGCCCCCATGGCCAGGGCATATGCGTATGGGTCATTCATGATCCAAGGACAAGCCGCCCGGACCACCCCCGCAACTCAGGCCGAAGGTCCGGCACATCGGTCCGCTTGACAGGTTTTCGCATGTGGCAGAACGTGCCGCCGATCCGACACGCCCAAGGTCCGCCCTTGACGTTCTCACCCGTTCGGGCGCACACCCCCCACACCCGGTCCGGCCCCGGTCCACCGCCCGCCATCTGCGAAGACGTGTCCGAGGGAGGTCCGTACGGCGATGACCTGCCGTCAGTTGTCCGTGTTACGCGCCCCGCCGGGGGGCGTGGAGGGGTCCACTGCTCTCGGGACCGGCCGCCCGAGCCGGACCAGGAGGGATTCCCATGCCCCGCGCCAAGTGGGTGGTCGGCGTACTGACGGTGGCTCTGCTGTGCACCGGCCTAGGGGTGTTGCGCACCACCGAGGGCGGCAGGCCCGCCGCCCCGACCGCGGGCGACGCACTGCCCTCGCGGGTCCTGGGGCTGTCCGGCCCGCGCCGGCTGGCCCGGCAGCTGGAGCACTCAGGCGGACACACCACCGGCAAGGGCTCGCGGCGGCCCGGACGGTCGGGGGTCACGGCCCTGCCTGCCTCGCCGCCGCTGCGCCTGCTCATCCCGGCCCTCGGAACGGACGTACCGCTGACGGGCGGTACCCCGCCGGACGCCGGGAACGCCGGTCCGCAGGGGCCGTACGCGGCGGAGCTCCAGCCCGGCGCCGCCGACGCCAAGGCGCCCGCCCCCGAGAGCGCCGTGTGGGACTCCGCGGGCCCGGCCCCGGGCGCGGCCGGCACCGCCGTGGTCTCCGGAGACCTCCCCCGGATCGGCGAACTCCGGCGCGGGCAGACGATCGAGGTCGTGCGCGCCGACCGGCGTACGGCCGTGTTCACCGTGACCCGCGTCTCTCCCGGGGCCGCCGGGCGGGGAGGGCCGTCCGCACGGGCCCAACTCCGGCTGGTCAGCGGTGAAACGGCCGTCCTGGCCCGCCTCACCGGCCACCGCCGCACCCTGCGCTGACCTGCGGCCTTCCCCCGGAAGACCGACGCCCCCTGCGGCCACCTGACGGGCCGTGGGGGGTGTCTTCGTCCCCCGGTCGAGGGATGCTGCGGTTCCGGCGGAGAGTCCGCCCGCGTGTCGGGGCACACCCTCCGCATGAGCGGGACACAGCGTGCGCTGACGGCACCGGACAGGGCCCTGATGACGGCCCTGACGGTGCTCTGCGTCGTGCTGCTGTGCCTGTTCGGCGTCGGCGGAGCCGGTCCGTCCACCGCGACGGCCGAAGGCCCCCGCCCGGCGCCCACCGCCCCGGCCGAGCCCACCGAGGCACCGGCCGATCCGGCCGGCGATCCCGAAGTACGGGTGGCGGTACGGGTGCCCGCGCGCGGCGTCCCCGGCGTACGGGGCCTGCAGCGGCCGGTGTTTCACGTGAAACCTCCCCGGTCCGGCCCCATGGAGCCGGCCGCGGACCCGACGGGGGCGCTCGCACCCGCGGCATCCCTGCGGGCGGTACGGAGTGTGGTCCTGCGCTGCTGACGGGGCCGAGAGGCCGAGCAGCAGCACCGCGCGCCCGGCACGGCCGGTCCACCGGGCACACCCGGCTCCCCCGGCTCCCGATGGCCCTTGGCGCGCGTCCCCCCACACCCCGACACACCGTGAGGTTCCGCCATGCCCTTCGACCCGTACCTCGCCCTGAACGCCATGCTCCGCGCCGAGGCCGCCCGCTTCTCCCCGCCGGCCCCGCCCGCACGCCAGCCGGAACCCGAGTCCGCCAAGACCGCCCAGACCACCGCCGAGGCCCCGGCCGGAGACGACACGGCCGCGTAGGGCGTCGCGCAGGGGCATCAGGACATGAGGGGGCACCGGTTCCCGCGCCCTCGGCAACGGAGAGTGGTCACGTGAGGTTCGACCACGGGGCACGGAAACCGGCGCCTCATTGAGTCTCGGTCACCGACCCACTCACTCACCTCGGCCTTTTGTCCGTATGTGACCCGCCGAAAGTACCGCGCCGCCGAGTTGCCCACAGAGGCACACACCGGAGCCCCGGCCACCCGCCACGTGCGGGGGCCGGGGCTGCGGCGTACCGACACCGCGCCCTAGGCGGCGTTGCGCGTGTGGTACCGGTAGAAGGCGGCCGCGCCGACGCCCGCGCCGACGAGCAGGCCCAGGCCGGAGCTCTTCAGGATGGACTCGCCGGCCAGGCTGTAGAGGTAGCCGAAGGAGATGCCCGCGAAGATCCCGTACGCCGCCGCGTGCGGCTCCTGCGCCAGCCGCGGGCCGATCCGGGCCAGCGCCACCAGGCAGGCGGCGAAAATCGCGCCGCACAGGATCCCGTAGAAGACGTTGCCCGCGTCGACGGGCCCCATCTGACGTTTCATGAAGGCGGCGTAGACGCCGTAGACCAGTCCCATGAGCAGGGGTCGCGTGAGGGCGGACCTGCTCGCGTGGGCCGCCGTACGGGACGCCGGCTGCCGGTGCCCCCGGGGGGCGGTGGGTGCCGCATGTGCCATGACGGGCTCCTCTCTCCCATCATCCAGGGCACACCCGCAACCCGGGACCGGCAACCGGAGCAGGCGGCCTAGGCGGTCGGAGCCGCCCGGACCGCCACCGCGTCGATCTCGAAGAGCATGTCCGGCAGGGCCAGCGCGGCCACGCCGATCAGCGTCTGGGCGGGCAGTTCGGTGCCCCAGGCGGCGTGCAGGTGCTTGAGCAGCACCTGCAGCTTCTCCTGGTCGTGCCCGACGACGTACGTCCCGATGCGGACCACGTCGCCGAGGCCCAGACCCACGGCCTCCAGGGCCGTGCGGAGATTCGCGAAGGCCTGGCCGACCTGGGCGTCGAACGCGTCGGAGACGACGTGGCCCGTCGGGCCGGAGCCGTACTGGCCGGCTATGAAGACCTGCTCTCCGGGCGCGGAGACGACGTGGCTGTAGCCGTAGCCGGTGGGGTCGTGGAGTTCTGCCGGGTTGGTGATGCTGCGCGTCATTCCAAGCTCCTGGGTCAGTTGTCCAAGGGGTGGGGCGGCACGGAGCCGCGTCCGTACGCGCCTAGTGGGCGGCGGCGAGCCAGGCGCGCAGGCGTTCGGGGGCGTCGGGGGCCTGCCGTTCGGCCTGCTGCCGGATCTCGTCGAGGGTCTGGGCGGCCAGCGCGCGGCGCCAGGCCAGTTCGGCCCGGCCCATCGCGTGCGCGATGGCGCAGTCGGCCGCGGGCGGCTCCTCGCCGCCACCGGGGCCCTGCTGCCGGATCTCCGCGCACCGGAAGGCCTCGTCCGGCCCTTCCACGGCGGCGACCACGTCCATGAGCGAGATGGAGTCGAGCGGGCGCGCGAGGCGGAAGCCGCCCCGCGGGCCGGGCGTGGAGGTGACGATGCCCGCCCGGGCCAGGGCCTGGAGCTGCTTGTTGAGGTACGCGGCGGGCAGCTCGTGCCAGGCCGCCAGCCGGGCCGCCGGGACCGCCCTGCCGTCACCACTCCAGGCCAGGTTGAGGCAGCTGTGCAGGGCCCATTCGACGCCCTCGCTCATTTTCATAACCTGGATATTAGATGTCCAGAATAAGGTCCGCAAGGGAGACACGCCCGACCGCACCACCCGGCCGCAGCAACCCGGCTCGCGCCGCGCGCCCGGCCCCCTTTCCCTGGTGACGTGCGGACCTTCCTCTCGGCGGTACTCGTCGCGCTCGTGGCCCTGCTGGTGCCCGCGAGCGCCGTCGCGTACTGGGCCGATCACGAACTCGGCAGCGTCGACCGCTACACCGCGGCGATGTCCCCGCTCGCCTCGGATCCCGCCGTCCAGAACCTCGTCGTCACCCAGGCCGGCCGCGCCCTCTCCGGGCAGATCGACGCCGGCCCCTTCCAGGACGGGGTCGACACCCTGCTCGGCGAGGCCCTGCGCTCCTTCGTCGGCACCGCGGCCTACCAAACCGCCTGGGACGCCGCGAACCACGCCGCCCACGGCGCCTTCTTCCAGGCGCTCACCACCGGTGACGGCAACGCCGTGACCATCGACCTCGCCCCCGTGATCGCCCGGGTCAAGGGCGATCTCGTCGAGAACGGGGTGCCGTTCGCCGACCGCATCCCCGAGACCCACCTCTCGGTGAAGGTCATGGAGTACGACAACCTCGGCGCGCTCCGGAAGGGCTTCCGCATGCTGCAGATCGCCGGGGTCTGGCTCCCCGTGCTCACCCTGGTGCTGGCCGCGGCGGCCATCGCCGTCGCCGTCCGTCGCCGCCGGGCCGTCCTGGCCACCGGGCTGGGGCTGGCCGTCGGAGCCGTCCTGCTGTGGGCGGCCGTGGTCCTGTGCCGCCGCCTCACCCTGAACGACCTGCCGGCCGACATCGACCGGCCCGCCGCCGAAGCGGTGTACGACGCGCTCACCGCGTTCCTGCGGACCACCGCCTGGGTGGTGCTGGCCGTCGGGCTGGCCGCCGCGCTGGCCGCCTGGCTGACGGGCCGACTGCGCCGCACCCCATAAGCTCGGAACGGGCGGATTGGCACGCAAATCCGTAGAAGAATCCATAGAGCAGCGCAGAAGAACCGATTCACGAGCGGCGTCACGGAAGCGGGAATGAGCACCGAACGCACCGAAGGCATACCGTCCGGGCGGGCCGGGCGGACAGGACCGGCCGGGCCGGCGGCAGCCGGACGGTTCGGTCCGCTGGCCCCTCCCGCCTGGCTGCTGAAGGGGCTGCGGCCCAGCTCCGCACCGATCCCCTGGGCCGCCGCACTGCGCGCGGCCGTCGCCATGGCCCTGCCACTGGCCGTCGGCTTCGCCCTCGACGAGCCCGAGTACGGCGCGCTGGTCTCGATGGGCGCCCTGTCCGGGGTCATCGGCGACACCGCGGACGCCTACCGGATGCGGATCCTGAACATCGCCGTGCCCCAGCTCTTCGGGGCCGTGGGCGTCGCGCTGGGCACCTTGGTCTTCGGCCACGGCTGGGTTGCGGTCGGCGTCCTCACCCTGATCGCCCTGGTCTCCGGGATGATCTCCTCCATCGGCACGGTGGCCTCCGTCTCCGGGCTGCTGCTCCTCCTGAACGCCGTCGTCGGCGCCGGCCTGCCGATGCCCAGCCCCTGGTGGACGGCCCCCCTCCTGCTGAGCGCCGGCGGGCTGTTCGTCCTCCTGCTGACCCTGCTGGGCTGGCCGCTGCGCGGCCGGCAGCCGGAACGGGCCGCCGTCGCCGCCGCCTACCGGGCCCTGGCCGACAGCCTGGAGGCCGCGGGCGGACCGGGCCCCGCGTACGAGGCGCGCCGCCAGCAGGTCACCCAGTCCCTGAACCACGCCTACGACCTGGTGCTGGGCCGCCGGACCCGGGTACACGGCCACAGTCCCTCCCTCGTGCGGATGCTGGCCCAGCTGAACGTGCTGATCCCGCTCGTCGAGGCCGCGCCCGCCGCGCACCTGCGCCGCAGACCCCTCTCCCCCGCGATCCCGGCGGCCGTACGGGACCTGGCGACGGCCGTCGAGGAGGGCCGCACGGACATCCCCGTACTGGACCTGCCCGCGCCGGACGGCCAGTCCGAGCGGGCCATCGACGCGGCCCTGCGGCACGCCGCGACGATCGTGCCGCTGGCCGAGCCCGACATGCACAACGTCGACGACCGCCTCGGCCGGCCCGCCGCGCTGCGGGTCCGGGCCCGGCGGGTGGTGCGCGACATGATGTTCTCCGAGGCCTCCTGGCGGTACGGGCTGCGGCTCGCGCTGTGCATCGGGCTGGCGCAGTCCCTCGTATCGGTAGTGGAGATCGAGCGCTCCTACTGGGTCGCCCTCACGGTCACCTTCGTCCTCAAGCCCGACTTCGGCTCGGTGTTCTCCCGGGCCGTGCTGCGCGCGCTGGGCACCGCGGGCGGGCTCGTCGTGGCGGCCGCCGTGCTCTCGGAGGTTCCCCGGGGATGGTGGGACGTGCCCGTCATGGTGGTCCTGGCGGCCCTCATCCCCGTCTTCTCGGTCAAGGGCTACGCCTTCCAGACCGCGGCGATCACCCCGGTCATCCTGCTCCTCTCCGACCTGCTCAACCACCAGGGCTTCGACCTGGTCCGGCCGCGGCTGCTCGACAGCCTGATCGGCTGCGCCATCACCCTGATCGCCGGGTACATGCTCTGGCCCGAGAGCTGGCACACCCGGATCGGCGACCGGCTCGCCGACACGGTGGACGACGCCGCCCGGTACGTGGAGCGCGCCTTCGGCGCCCACCCCGACACCGAAGCCGGAGTCCGCGCGGCCCGCACCGCCCGGCTCCAAGCCCGCCGCCGCATCTACCGGGACCTGTCGGGCGTGCGCAACGAGTTCCAGCGGGCCCTGACCGAACCGCCGCCGACCGGGGAACGGGCCGCCGCGTGGTGGCCCCTGGTAGTGGCCGTGGAGCGGATCGTCGACGCGACGACGGCCGCCCGGGTCCGCGTCAACCACGGCGCGCACCCCCCGGGCCCCCAAGAGGTCAAGGCCATCGCCAAGGACCTCCGAGCCCTGGCCCAAGGCGTCCGCCGAGTCGACACCCCCACCCTGCTCCGCCCCACCCCACCCCCCGAGATCGACGAATCCTCCGTCCTCTCCCCGGTCCGCCAGGAACTAACAGCAGCAAGAGCCATCACGGACCCCACCCTCGGCTAAATCCACCCCGGCCGACCCAAATCCAGGCCCGCCGACCCAAATCCCGGCCCGCCGACCCATCCAGGCCCGGCGACCCAAATCCAACCCCGCCGGGCCAAATCCAGCCTCGCCGGCGTTTGAGGCGCGGGGTCTGGGGCGGAGCCCCAGGACACGGCGCCGCAGGTCACCAAGGGGCCGAGCCCAACCCCAGCCCCACCGGGCCAAACCCAACCCCGCCGGGCCACACCCAGCCCCGCCGGCGTTTGAGGCGCGGGGTCTGGGGCGGAGCCCCAGGACACGGCGCCGCAGGTCACCAAGGGGCCGAGCCCAAACCCAGCCCCGCCGGCGTTTGAGGCGCGGGGACCCGGGGGCGGAGCCCCAGGCAACGGCGCCGCACACACCCACCGGGCCGAGCCCAAATCCAGCCCCGCCGGCGTTTGAGGCGCGGGGGCCCGGGGGCGGAGCCCCAGGCAGCGGTGCCGCCCCGTCCCCCCAATGGCTCCGCCCCCGGGCCCACCCCGCCCCCACGAGGGAGCATCGGGATATGAGCCTCCGCCGGCGCAGCCGGGCGATCCTCCTCACGGCCGCCACGGCCACCCTGGCGGCCACGGCGGGCTGCGCCGACGTGGAGGGCCTCCAGGACGACGGAGACCTCGGCACCGCCCACGCCCCCCGCACCCTGTGGAAGAACATCCGCCCCGACCCCCCGGCCCCCGGCCAGCAGCCCGGCACGGCCACCGCCGTCCCCGGTCTCGCCAAGGTCCCCGAGCTGTCCATGCGGGGCGTGAACGCCGTGGACGTCGTACGGGCCGACATCACCGCCGCCACCGCCGCCGACGCCGGCACCGGCCGGCTCGTCGACCCCCGGGCGATCCAGCGCATCGCACTCTGCACACAGGCTGTGGACGGCGGCCCCGACTGCCCGGTCCGGCCCGCGGTGCTGGCCGATGTGACGGGCAACGGCAGGGAGGAGCTGATCACCGCCCTGGACATCGACGGCCGGCTCAGCGAGCTGCGCGTCTACACCGTCCAGGACGACGGGACGATCGCCCGCATCCTGTCGCGGCGCGCGGTCCTGGAGGGCGTGGAGGTGGCCGCCGAGCACCTGGCGGTCCGCGAGCCGACCTCGAACCCGAAGAAGGTCTCCATCTCCGACTACGTGTGGGACCCGGAGGCCGGGATCATGAACCTCGACCAGCTCACCCTCGACGAGTGCCCGAACCAGGGCAACACCTCCCCCTGCCCGGCCCCCCGCACGGGCACGGGCACCGGCTGAGGGGGGCCGGGACCCCGATGCTCCCGACGAGCAGCCTGCGCTGGAAGATCGCCATGACCACCACGGCGGTGTGCTGCGCCGTCGCGGCGGTGCTCGGCATCCTCGTGCACAACGTGGTCGCCCGCCAGCTCGTGGGCGAGGTCCGCAAGGACGTGGACCGGGAGCTGGACTACGCCCTGGCCCAGTACGAGTACGGCACCGCGCGCGGCGAAGGGAACAGCGCCCTCGACCCGCCCGGCCTCCCGGCCCCGCTGCGCGAGCTGGTCGCGCGCGGACTGACCGGCAGCATGACCGGCACCCAGGACGGCAAACCCGTCATGTGGGCGGCCGGCCCCGCCGACGGCAAGCCCCTCGCCGTCTGGGTCCCCTACGAGAGCACCCGCACCCAGCTCCGGGAGACCGACGTCGCCATCCTGGTCTCCGCCGTCCTCGCCGCCGGGGTGGTGGCCCTCGCCGGTCTCTTCCTCGCCAACCGCATCAGCCGCCGGCTCGCCACCACCGCCGCCGTGGCCCGCAGGATCAGCGCCGGGGACCTCGACGCACGCGTCGGGTTCCCCGCCGACGGGGAAGGGCCGCGCCCGCGCTCCCGCGACGAGGTGCGGGACGTGGCACAGGCCCTGGACTCGATGGCGGCCTCGCTCCAGGCCCGGCTGGAGGCGGAGAAGCGGTTCACGGCGGACGTCGCGCACGAACTGCGCACCCCGCTCACGGGATCCCTGGCCGCGGCCGCGCTGCTGCCCGAGGGCCGGCCCAAGGAGATGATCAACGACCGGCTGGGGGCCCTGCACCTGCTCACCGAGGACCTGCTGGAGATCTCCCGGCTGGACTCGGGCGTCGAACGGGCCGACCTGGCCCGGGTGGAGCTCGGCCGCGCGGTGGAGCGGGCGGCGGCGAGCACCGGGCTGCCCGTCGCGGTACGGATCGAGCGGGACGCGGTGGTGCTCACCGACCGGCGCCGGCTGGACCGGATCCTGGCCAACCTGCTGGTCAACGCCCACAAGCACGGGCAGCCACCGATCGAAGTGACCGTCACCGGCCCGCTGGTGACCGTACGGGACCACGGACCCGGCTATCCGCCCGAGCTGATCGAGCAGGGCCCGCGGCGCTTCCGTACCGGGGATCCGGGACGCGGACGGGGCCACGGGCTCGGCCTGACCATCGCCGCCGGGCAGGCGGAGGTGCTGGAGATCGATCTGCGCTTCTCCAACGCCCCCGACGGGGGCGCGGTGACCACGCTGCTGCTTCCGGTCGGGCGCCTGACGGAAGGCAGTTGAGGGGCGCCGGTCGATGTTTCACGTGAAACATCCACGAACATCGACAAGCATCGACCGGTGCCCCTCGGGTCAACTCACCTCGGCTCAGGCGTCAGACGTCAGGCGTCAGGCGTCAGGCGTCAGACATCAGACCCCGATGTTCCTGCCGTCCTTCCGCCAGACCGAGACGACCGACGGGCGGACGATCTTGCCGGGACCGTCGGGCCACACCGACTGCGGCTTCTCGACGGACGCGCCGTCGATCTCGCCCGGGTGCTGCACGGCGACCAGGACGCGCTTGTCCTGGATGATCGGGCCGCAGGTCTCGGCACCGCGCGGGACGGTCAGGAACTGCTTCAGCTCACCGCGGCGGTCACCGGCGGTCGCGACACCGAACAGGCCGTCGTGCGAGCCGAGCTGGTTGCCGTCCGTGGAGATCCACAGGTTGCCGTGCGGGTCGAACGCCACGTTGTCCGGGCAGGAGATCGGGCTGACCTTGTCCTTCGGGAAGCCCGCGAAGTAGGTCGCCGGGTCGTTCGGGTCACCGGCGACCAGGAAGAGGCGCCAGGCGAAGCCGTCGCCGGCCGCGTCGTCGAAGTTCTCGGCGAGCTCCAGGATCTGGCCGTGCTTGTTCAGGTTGCGCGGGTTGGCCTCGGTCGCGCCTTCCTTGCCCGGCTTGCCGCGGTCCGTGTTGTTCGTCAGCGCGATGTAGACGCGGCCGGTGCGCGGGGACGGCTCGACGTCCTCGGGGCGGTCCATCTTGGTCGCGCCGACCTTGTCACCGGCCAGGCGCGTGAAGACGGACACCTCTTCGGCGGTCATGCCCTCGACGTGCGAGACGTTCCCGGAGGGGGAGGAGGTGAGGAGCTTGATCCAGACACCGGAGCCGTCGAACTCGCCGTCGGTGGGGAGCTTGCCGGAGCCGTCGGTCTCGGCGGCCGGGGTGTCGCCGGTGAGCTTCGCGACGTAGAGGGTGCCCTCGTCGAGCAGCGTGAGGTTGTGCTCCTTCGCCGCGCGGGAGTCGCCCTTCTTCATACGCTTCGACGAGACGAACTTGTAGAAGTAGTCGAAGCGCTCGTCGTCGCCCATGTAGACGACCGGGCGGCCGTCCTCGGTCAGGCGGGGCTGCGCGGCCTCGTGCTTGAAGCGGCCGAGCGCGGTGCGCTTGCGCGGGACGGAGTTCACGTCGTACGGGTCCAGCTCGACGACCCAGCCGAAGCGGTGCGACTCGTTGGGCTCCTGCGCGACGTCGAAGCGCTTGTCGAACCGCTCCCACTTGCGCTCGGTGGCACCGGACGTCACGCCGTAGCGCTTCAGGCGGGCGGCCGCGGTCGGGTCGGTGACCTGGCCGGCGTTGCCGAAGTACTGGTTGAAGTTCTCCTCGCCGTGGAGGGTGGTGCCCCACGGGGTGGTGCCGCCGGCGCAGTTGTTGAGGGTGCCGAGCGCCTTGGTGCCGGTGGCGTCGACCGAGGTCTTCACCAGGTCGGAGCCGGCGGCCGGACCGGTCAGCTTGAACTCGCTGGTGGCGGTCAGGCGGCGGTTGAGGCGGTGGCGGTGGACGGCGGTCAGCTTGCCGCTGCGGTGGTCCTCCTGGACCACGACCACGGACAGGCCGTGCGCGGCCCAGGCGATCTCGACCTGCTCGCGGGTCGGGTTCGCCGAGTCGTACGCCTTGAACATGAGCTGCTCGTCCGTGTACTCGTGGTTGGCCACGAGCAGCTGCTGGCGCTCGTAGTCGCCGCCGAGCGGGAGCAGGCTCAGGAAGTCGTTGTTGTAGCCGAACTGACCGGCCTGGGCGGCGGCGGTCTGGTTGTCCGGGTTGAAGCCCGGGGCACCCTTGACGATCGGGTCGCCCCAGCGGATGACCACGTTCTGCTCGTGGCCCTCGGGGACGGTGACCTGGTCGGCGGTGTTCGGCGCGACCGGCTTGAAGCGCAGACCGCGGGCACCCTCGGCGTTGACCCCGGCGGCGCCGGCGCGCTGCGCCTCGACCGTCGGGTCCGCGGAGGCGGCGGAGCCGTTGCCGCTCAGCGTGATGGCCGTACCGGCGGCCGAGGCGACCGTGACGACGGCGGCGGAGCGGAGCATCGCGCGGCGGGAGTAGGCACGGGCTATGACGTCACCGGCGTACTCGTTGTCGCTGGTGTTCGGCACCTCGTGGAAGCAGGCGTCGCCGCAGCGGTAGCGGCAGGTGAGAGCGGAACGGCCGCCGCCATGAGAAGTGCCGATGAGCGGCAGGAGCTTGCGCACGAGTGTCCTCCGTAGATGCACGGTCCCCGACAACGTGTCGGAACAATCCGTCGGTGACGCTATGGGCGGGTTGCGCCGAAGCGGCGGCCGCTGGGTGAACGCCCGGTGAATCCGGCACGTCGGGGCGGCAGTTCGGGGGCGGAACGGGTGTGTTTGAGCACCGGGCGCCACGAAAGGTGCCCCTCCCGAAGTTCCAGCCAAGGGGCCGATAACCTTACGTGTCCACTCTGGGCAGGGATCTACCGCGCAGCTCGGACAAATGATGCACGCACTCATGCGAAAGGCCTGGCCCATGGGTATTCGGAGCTTGTTGCGCAAGGTGTTCGGACGGACCTCAGAATCGGTTCCGGAGACGACCGGCACCACTTCGGCGGCCCTCCCGAGCCAGACCGAACGCACCCCCCTGGACGCGGCGGCCGAGCTGGTCGCCGCCTCCTTCGACAACCCCACTGTTCCCCCGCAGTCCACCCCCCGGGACCTCGAACCGGGCACGGTGCTCACCGCCCCGGCCCCGGCCCCCAACCCGGACCCCACGGTCCCGGAGGCCCGCCGGTCCTCCACCGGGGGTTCGTCGGCAACCCCCGCGACTCCGTCCACCACGACGGCCCCGGCCGCAGCCGAAGCGGAGCCCGTAGCCGCCGAAGCGGAACCGGCCGCCGAGGAGGAGCCCCCGGCTGCCGCAGCCGAGGTTGCGACCGAGGCCGTGGCCGAAGCCGAGCCCGAGGCTGTGGCTGTGGCTGAAGCCGAGGCCGAAGCCGAGCCCGAGGCTGTGGCCGAGGCCAAGGCCGAAGCCGAGCCCGAGGCCGAACCGGCCGCCGAGGCAACGCCGGAGCCCGCCACCACCGAGCCGGAGCCCGTCGCGGCCGAGGCCGAGGCCACCGCCGAGGTGGCGGAGGCCGAAGCCGAGCCCCTCGACGCTCCGGCGGCCGAGGCCGAAGCCGCCACCCCCGAGGTCGAGGCCGAGCCGGTCGCCGCCGAGGCGGAGGCCGAACCGGCCCTGGCCGCGGCGCCCGAGGAGGAGCCCGCCGCCGAGGCGGACACCGAGCCGCAGGGCGACGTAGCCACCCCGGAAGCGGACACCGAGGCCGAGGCCGAGCCGCAGCCCGAGGCGGAGCCCGTCGCGGCCCAGGCCGAGGTCATCACCGAGGCGGAGCCCGAGGCCGCCGAGGCCGAGCCGGTCGCGGCCGAAGCCGAAGCCGAGCCCGTAGCGGCCGACGCCGAGGTCGACGCCGAGGTCGACGCCAAGGTCGACGCCGAGGACGAGCTCCTCACCGCCGATGCCGCCGCAGGCGGCCCCGCGCACAGCCTCGCCGCCCTCAAGCGGCAGGCGCCCCCGCTGGCGGCCGCGTACAAGGCCGCCGGACAGGCCCTGCGCACGAAGGGCAAGGCCGGCGCCCGCGCCACCGTGTTCCTCGTGCTCGACCGGTCGGGCTCGATGCGCCCGTTCTACAAGGACGGCAGCGTCCAGCACCTCGCCGACCACGCCCTCGCCCTCGCCGCGCACCTCGACGAAGAGGCCACCGTCCGTACGGTGTTCTTCTCCACCGAGCTGGACGGTACGGCCGACCTGTCCCTCGACGCCTACGACGAGGCCTGGGTCGAGACCCGCCACGCGGAGCTCGGCCGGATGGGCCGCACGAGCTACCACGTCGCCGTGGAGGCCGTCGTGGAGCGCTACCAGAAGGACGGCGGCGAGGGTCCGGCCCTGGTCGTCTTCCAGACGGACGGCGCGCCCGACAGCGTCCGCCCCGCCCGCCAGGCGATCGCCGACGCCGCCACCGCGGCCCCCGGCATCCACTGGCAGTTCGTCGCCTTCGGCGAGGACGACGCCAAGGCCTTCGACTTCCTGCGCAAGCTGTCCGCCGACTCCGACAACGCCGGCTTCTTCCACGCCGGCCCCGCCCCGGCCGAACTGACCTCGGCGGCCCTCCTCAAGGGCCTGCTGGAGAAGTTCTAGGAGCAACGGAAGAAGGGCCCGGGATCCGTACGGATCCCGGGCCCTTCTTCATGTGACGGCTTACTGGTGCGGCTTGACGGCCTTGTCGACCGGCTCGCTCGTCTTCGTCTCCACCGGCTTGCGCAGCGCGATGTTCAGCTCGCGCAGGCGGGACTCCTCCAGGATGGTGGGCGCGCCCATCATCAGGTCCTGCGCGTTGCCGTTGAGCGGGAAGGCGATGGTCTCGCGGATGTTCGGCTCGTCGGCGAGCAGCATCACGATGCGGTCCACGCCCGGGGCGATGCCGCCGTGCGGCGGGGCGCCGAGGCGGAAGGCGCGCAGCATGCCGGCGAACTCGCGCTCGACGGTCTCGGCCTCGTAACCGGCGATCTCGAAGGCCTTCAGCATGACCTCGGGCTCGTGGTTGCGGATGGCGCCGGAGGACAGCTCGATGCCGTTGCAGACGATGTCGTACTGCCAGGCCAGGATGTCGAGCGGGTCCTTCTCCTCCAGGTCCTTCATGCCGCCCTGCGGCATGGAGAACGGGTTGTGGGAGAAGTCGATCTTGCCGGTCTCCTCGTCCGCCTCGAACATCGGGAAGTCGACGATCCAGCAGAAGCGGAAGACGTCCTCCTCGAACTGTCCGGCGCGCTTGGAGGCCTCGACGCGGACGCCCGCCATGATCTTGGAGACCTCGTCGAACTCGCCCGCGCCGAAGAACACGGCGTGACCGGCGGCGAGGCCGAGGCGCTCGGTGAGGACCTTGACGTTCTCCTCGGTGAGGAACTTGGCGATCGGGCCGGTCAGGCCGCCGTCCTCGCCCACGCGGACCCAGGCCAGGCCCTTGGCGCCCAGCGAGATCGCGTACTCGCCGAGGCCGTCGAAGAACTTGCGGGGCTGGGCGGCGGTGTCCGGGACGGCCAGCGCGCGCACGTGCTTGCCGGCGAACGCCTTGAACTCCGAGCCCTCGAACACGTCGGTGATGTCGACGAGCTCCAGCTTGGAACGCAGGTCGGGCTTGTCGTTGCCGTACTTCATCATCGACTCGCGGAAGGGGATCCGCGGGAACGGCGAGGTGACCGGGCGGCCCTTGCCGAACTCGGTGAAGATCTCCGTCATCAGCCGCTCGATGGGCTGGAAGACGTCCTCCTGCTCGACGAAGGACATCTCGACGTCGAGCTGGTAGAACTCGCCCGGCGAACGGTCGGCGCGGGCGTCCTCGTCGCGGAAGCAGGGCGCGATCTGGAAGTACCGGTCGAAGCCGGAGATCATCAGCAGCTGCTTGAACTGCTGCGGCGCCTGCGGGAGCGCGTAGAACTTGCCCGGGTTCAGGCGGGACGGGACCACGAAGTCACGGGCGCCCTCGGGGGAGGTCGCGGTGAGGATCGGGGTCGCCATCTCGTTGAAGCCGAGGGCCACCATCTTGGAGCGGATGGAGGCGATGACGGCCGAGCGCAGCATGATGTTGCGGTGCATGCGCTCGCGGCGCAGGTCGAGGAAGCGGTACTCCAGACGGCGCTCCTCGTTCACCCCGTCGTCCGTGTTGATGGTGAAGGGCAGCGGGGCGGCGGCGCCGAGCACCTCGACCGCGGTGACCTCGACCTCGATGTCGCCGGTGGCGAGCTCGGGGTTGACGTTGTCCGCGCCGCGGGAGACGACCTTGCCGTCGATGCGGACGACGGTCTCCTTGGTGACGCTGCTGAGCGCCTCGTTCGCGGCGGTGCCGGGACGGGCGACGAGCTGCGTGATGCCGTAGTGGTCACGCAGATCGATGAAGAGGATGCCGCCCAGGTCTCGACGATTGTGCAGCCAGCCGCTCAGCCGGACGTCGGAGGCGA
Organism: Streptomyces sp. NBC_00086; assembly: GCF_026343255.1. Lineage (NCBI taxonomy): Bacteria > Bacillati > Actinomycetota > Actinomycetes > Kitasatosporales > Streptomycetaceae > Streptomyces > Streptomyces sp. NBC_00086. The sequence continues at coordinate 3,950,405 of NZ_JAPELZ010000001.1, forward strand.
CGTCGGAGGCACGAAGCTCGCCGCACGTGTGGGACCTGTACCGATGCATCAGTCATCCAGTTCTACGTGATACCAGGGTGGATTCAACCGTCCCAAGGTTACCGTCCGGGGCGCGAGCCCGTGCGGGCCCGTGCGGGGCCGCCCTCCGGGGGTGGTGAACAGGCACGTCAGGCGGATGACCTGTAAAGATGACCGGGTGCGCACAGAGGACGTCCTGGCCGCCATCGCGACCGGATTGTGGCGATGGGACAACGCGTCCGGGACGGTCACCCTCGACAGCGAGGCCGCCCGGCTGCTCGGGCTGCCCGCCGAGCCCGTCGCGCTGCCCGAGGTCGCCGTGCGCTCGCGCTTCCACCCGGTGGACTGGAACGAGATCAACGGCATCGTGAACCTCGCGGTCGCCGAGGGCACCCTCGCCGAGGCCCGGCTGCGGATCATGGACGAGGACGGGCGCGTGCTGCGCACCGTGCGCAGCCGCTCGAAGCCGCTGGAGAACCGCACCGCGGACGGCCGCCTCGACTACGAGCTGATCGGCACCATCCAGGAAATAGCCGAGGCCCAGCCCGGCACCACCGCCGTACACACCCCCATCACCGGCGACTGGCGCCGCTCGCGCGAGGCGTTCCTGCTCGACGCCGGGCGGGCGCTGGCCGAGGCCCGCTCCACCGCCGAGGTGCTGCGGGTGGCGGCCTCGCTGTCCATGCCCGGGTTCATCCCCGACGGCCTGGCCGTCTTCGGCGTGTCCGGCGACCGGCTGTCGATCATCGGGCACCACGGGCACGATCCCGGGGACGAGGGCCCCTTCGCGGACATGCCGCTGCACACCGACTACCCGGCCGCGGAGGTCGTCCGTACCGGGCGGGCGATCTACCTGCCGAGCCCCGACGACTACAAGCGGCGCTTCCCGGCCACCTGGCCGCTCGCCCAGCGCTTCGACCGGATCTCCTGGGCCTTCCTGCCGCTGATCGTCGCCGGACGGACCATGGGCGCCTGGATGGCCGCCTTCAAGCACCCGGTGTCCTTCTCCCCCGACGAGCGCTCCGTCCTGACGACGGTGGCCCGGATGCTCGCGCAGGCCCTCCAGCGCGCCGGTGTGGCCGAATCCGAGCGGGAGCTGACCACGGGCCTGCAGCGCTCGATGATGCCCCAGCTCGGCCCCGAGATCCCCGGGATGACCCTCGCCGCGCGCTACGTGCCGACCGGCGGCGGGCTCCAGGTCGGCGGCGACTGGTACGACATGATCCCGCTGCCGTCGGGACGGTTCGCGCTGGTCATCGGCGACGTCCAGGGCCACGACGTACGAGCGGCCGGGCTCATGGGCCAGCTCCGGATCGCGGTGCGCGCGTACGCCTCCGAGGGCCACCGGCCCGACGCGGTGCTCTCGCGCGCCTCCCGCTTCCTGGCGGGCCTGTGCTCGGAGCAGGACACGGGGCCGGGGACGGGCGCGGACACGAGCGGGTACTCCGATTTCCAGAGCCCGCGCTTCGCGACCTGCCTGTACGTGGAGTGCGATCCGCAGACCGGCCTGCTGGAGGTGGCCCGCGCCGGGCACCCCGACCCGGCGGTGCGGATGGCCGACGGCACGGTGCTGATGCGGCCCACGGCGGGCGGGCTGCCGCTCGGCATCGTGCCGGACACCGACTACCCGACGACGCGGTTCACCCTGGAACCCGGCGAGACGATGATGCTCTGCACCGACGGGCTCATCGAGACGGGCGGGCACGACCTCGACACGGGCTGGGCCCGGCTGCGGGCCATCCTGGAGTCGCAGACCCCCGACCCCCAGGACCCGGAGCCCCGCCACCTGGAGCGGCTGGCAGACCTGCTGGTCCAGGCGGTGCACGGCCCGTCCTCGCACCACACCACCGGCCCGCTGGCCGACCGGCGCGAGGACGACATCGCCGTCGTCCTGCTCTGCCGCGAGGGCGAGGGCTGCGGCTGCGAGACCCCGCTGCTGCACCCGTCGCGGCCGGCCCGGCGCACGATGACCACCGTCGCCCAGGCGGAGCCGGAGCGGGTCGCGGGGGTCCGCCAGCAGATCCGGGAGCTGCTGCACGACTGGGCGGACCCGGAGCAGGTCGACGCGGCGGTGCTGATGGTCTCCGAGATGCTGACGAACGTACTGGTCCACACGGACGGGGACGCGCTGCTGATCGCCGAGGCGGTGGGCGAGCTCGGCTCGCGCCGGCTGCGGGTGGAGGTGGCGGACGCCTCCGACGAGCTGCCGCACAAGCGGCACCCCGGGGAGATGGCGTCGAGCGGGCGGGGCGTCCTGCTGCTGGAGATGCTGGCGGACGACTGGGGCGTCGACCCGCGCGGCGAGGGCAAGTCCACCTGGTTCGTGCTCCTCGAACAGTCCAAGCCCGACGAGCCGTAGATCACACCCGCGTACAACCATCCCGCGGGGTCGGCGGTCCTTTCAGCGGTCGGTCCAGTGACCGACCGCTGAACGCGTCTCCGGGGGGACATATGAAGAAGCGCATCCTTGCCCTGCTCTGCACGGCGACAGCCGTGGGGGCCGTATTGGCCGGGCCCACGGCGGCCCACGCCGCGGACCCCTACAGGTTGCTGAAGGCAGAGATGGAGTACGAGAGGGTCGTCCTGGACTTCGGCGCCCCGGAGCAGCCCGATGGCCTCAAGGTGCACGTGCGCAAGAAGGGCACGACCGAGCGGGTCGCCACCGTCGCGAGCTTCAGCTCGAGGGACCGGTGCTCGTTCGAATGCGGCATCGGCGAAGTCACCTCGCGCTCCTTCCTGACCGACCCGCTGGTACTCCCCGAGCTCGGGGAGTACACCGTCGACGTGGAGTACGACGGCACCGAGGGCGAGACCGTCCTCCACCAGGACGAGGCTGCCGTCAACTACCGGCTCCGGCCGGTCTTCGAGGACCTGAAGATCTCGAACGGGGTCTCACTCACGCAGCCCAACACGGTGATCTCGGGCGACATCAAGATCCACGACCCCCGCGACAACTCGCAGAAGGCGATCGCGGGCGGCACGATCACACCCCGGTTCGGCGCCCTCACCACCCCGTTCAAAGCCGACGCACAGGGACACTTCCAGTACAAGGCCGCTTTCACGGGCGGCGAGGAAGTTCACACGTCCTGGGCAGAGCTCGAATACGGGTTCACCTACGCGAGCATCGACTTCACGACCACGCTGAACGGCGTCAAGGAACAGGATTACGTACGCGTCCCCGTCACCAGTACGCAGGCACGCATCGCCCTGGCCTCCTCGAAGGCGACCGGCGCCTACGCGACACGGGGCAAGGTCAGCGGCACGGTCACCTGGCAGGCCTCCGACGGCACGTGGAAGCCGGCGCCGGCCGGCACCTGGGTCTTTGGTGGCGCGTGGAGCAGCAGCAGCAACAGCAACACGACGGACAGCGCCGGCCGTTTCACCGTGTCTCCCACGTTCCTCAACGACGGCACCTGGCCAATCGAGACATCCTCGAACTGGCTGCACGCACCTGACCGGTACGTGACGGTCGACACCACGGCGGGGACCTACTTCAAGTACCCCTGGGCCTCGGTGGACCAGAACAAGACCGTGAACGTGAAGGCCGACTTCGAGCGCGTCCAGATCCCGGCCGGCATCACCTCCCTGAAGGTGGAGATCCAGCACTCGGCGGACGGCAAGACCGGCTGGACCACCCGCAAGAGCGTCAACGTCCCCACCAAGCCCGGCGCCAACCAGCCGGCCACCGTCGATGCGACGCTGCCCTACCCGGGTGCCGGCTACTTCCGGCTGCGGTACGCGGGCACGACGGCCATCCACGGCTGGACCACCCCGGCGATGAAGGTCGCCCGGACCATGACGGCCGTCCCGGAGTTCAACGCCGCACCCGAGCCGGTCAAGAAGGGCAAGCCGATCACCCTCACCGGCAAGCTCACCCACTCCGACCCGGCGTGGAAGCCCTTCGCCGGCCAGACCGTCCACTACTACTTCCGCCCGACCGGAAGCACCACCTGGAAGGTCATGGGCAACTCCAAGACCGCCGCCGACGGCACCTTCAATAAGGCCTTCACCGCCGACCGCACCGGCTCCTGGACCGCCCGCTACGAACAGACCGACGCGACCCACTTCTACGCCGCGAGCCGCGTCGACGAAGTCGTCGTCACCCCGTAGTACCCGGGCCCCGGCCGCACCTCCGGCGGGGCGCGGCCCGGGGCGCCTCCCCGGCCGTGTTTGTATGAGTTTGTGCCGACAACTCACCTGCTGCCCGAGCCCGTACGCCGCCTCGCCGCCTGGTGCGTCGTCGTCCTCCTCGCCACCGCCGTCCTCGCGCTCGTGGTGTGGCTGTGCACCGTGTTCCGGACGGTGGTCACGCCCGTGCTGCTCGCCGTGCTCGGCACGGCCCTGCTCGGGCCGATGCACCGGCGGCTGGTCCGGATGAAGGTCAACCGCTCGCTCGCCGCGGCCCTCACCTGCCTGACCGTGGCCGCCGTGGTCGGCGGGGCCGGCTACATCGTCGTCCTCGCGCTCATCGAGACCGGCGACCAGATCATCGACTCCCTGCGCAAGGCCGGCCAGGACCTCGCGAAGCACTTCGGGGCGCTCGGCACCTCCCTGGAGGACGTCGCCGAGAACTCCAAGGAGCTGCTCACCAAGTTCGGCGGAACGGCCGCCTCGGGCGTGGTCACCGGGCTCAGCGTGGTCGCGACGATGATCGCGACGGCCCTGCTGGCCATGGTGCTGATCTTCTTCTTCCTCCGCGACTCCGACCGGGCCGTGGGCACCCTGCGCTCGATGGTCCCGAGCCGCTCGGGCGACCTGATGGAGGCGATGGGGCGGCGCGCGTTCGAAGCCGTCGAGGGCTTCATGCGCGGCACCACCTTCGTGGCCCTGGTCGACGCCGTGCTGATCGGCGCGGGTCTGCTGATCCTCCGGGTCCCCGGCGCCGTGGGGCTGGCCGCCCTGGTGTTCGTGACCGCCTACATCCCCTACCTCGGCGCCTTCCTCTCCGGCGCCGTGGCGGTCCTCGTCGCCCTCGCCGACCGCGGCTGGGTCATCGGCCTGTGGGCGCTGGGCGTGGTGCTGGCGGTCCAGATGATCGAGGGGTACGTCCTCCAGCCGATGGTGCAGAGCCGCACCGTGCAGATGCACCCGGCGGTGGTCATGCTGGCGATCACGGCCGGGGCGAGCGTCGCCGGCATCCTCGGGATGCTGCTGGCCGTACCGCTGACCGCGGCCTTCTTCGGGGTGGTCTCGGAGCTGCGGTCCCGGTACGCGGCGCAGGCCTGAGCGCGCGGCGCGGCCGGGACCGGGACCGGGACCGACGGTGTGTCAGCCTCTGGAGCCGGTCGGCCTCCTCGCATCCAGGACGCGGGCCGTGACCGCCCGCCCCAGGCTCCGGTTCAGGTCGGCGAAGCCGATCAGGGCCGTGACGTCCGGGGAGGGGCCGAAGCCGACGCGCGGGGCCGCCGGAACCAGGCCGCGCTCTCCTTCTTCAGGCAGCAGGACAGGACGACGGCGGTGAAGACGAAGCTCGGCCCGGACGTCCCGTCTCCGGAGATCAGCCCGAACAGGGAGTTCGCGCCGATGAGTGCCGCGATGACGATGGCGGCGATGCGGACGCCGTTCCCGCCCTTGCGGAACTTGAGGCCGATCACCAGGCACACGACGCCCGTGAGCAGGGTGATCAGAGCGACGATCAGGAGGGCCCCGTCGGTGAGCCCCGCCTCGCCGGTCTCGTCAGCGACCGTCCCGGCGAAGGTGAGCACCAGGACGGAGAGCCCGATCACGAAGTTCAGGCCCGCCCCGGCGAACAGCGCGATCCGCGCGGATTTCACCGCACGCGGCATCTCCTGCGAGGCCGGGGCGTACGTACCGCCGGGCCCCACGGGGTACGGGCCGGCGGGGTGCGTCGGGGGGTGGGGAGGCTGTTCGGTGTTCAACTCGGGCTCTTCCGCTGGGCTGATCGGCTGTACGTGTATGGCTCGGATAAGCCAACAGCCCCCGGTCGGCGCCGTCGCCCGCCGAAGGTCCTGATGATCAGGCCGATCGTCCCGGCGCGGTTCCGGTGGCGTACGAGGAGATCAGGCGCGACAGGTGCCGGCCCGCCAGGAGGAGGGGGGTGCGGCTGCGGGTGACCTGGGAGGTCATCTCGGCGCCCTCCAGGGTGTTGATCACGGTGACCGCCAGCTCGCGGGCCTCCGCCTCCGGGTGGCCGCAGGCCAGGAGCTTCGCGGCGACGAGCTGCTGCCAGTTCGCGAAGGCCTGGGCGCAGGCCTCCTGGAGTTCCGGCAGGCGGCCGACCGATTCCAGCGCCGTGGTCGTCACGGGGCAGCCGTCGCGCCAGTCGGATGCCTCGAGCGCCTCGGCGAGCAGCTCGGCCACGGCCTCCACGGCACGCGCCGGGTCCGCGTGCGTGGACAGCCCGAAGCGGAGGGCCTCGGCGAACTCCTCGTCGCCGAAGTGGATCGCGGCGACCGCGAGCTCCAGCTTGCCTCCGGGGAAGAAGTGGTACAGCGAGCCGAGGGTGGCCTGCGCCTCGCGGACGAGCTGCTTGACCGGCGTGTTCTCGTACCCGCCGTGCTGGAGGAGGCGCGAGGCGGTGCGGACGAGCCGCTCCCGCGTCCCGAGCCCGTCCGCCACCGCTGCCGTCGCTGTCGTCGCCGTCGTCGCCGTCGTCGCCGCTGCCGTCTTCGCCTCTGCTGCTGCCGCCATGGAGAAAACCCTACCCCGAGAACTAGATAGAGCGTTCGTTCTAGTGCGTGCTACGTTCGTTCCGAGCGCTGGATAGAGCGTTCGTTCTAGAGAAGCAGGCATCGATCCGAGGCGAGGAGAGCTCTGCGATGAACCAGGTCACCCACCAGGACGCGAAGCACGGCGCGAAGCACGACACGAACCAGGTCACCGTCATCGGACTCGGCCCCATGGGCAGGGCCATGGCCGCCGCGTACCTGGACGCGGGGTACGAGGTCACCGTCTGGAACCGCAGCCCCGGCAAGGACACCGAGCTCGTGGCCCGCGGCGCGCGGCGGGCCGGCGACGCCGCCGAGGCGGTCGCCGCGAGCGGGCTGACCGTGCTCAGCCTCATCGACGTGGACGCCATGTACACGGCCCTGGCCGACGCCGACCTCGACGGCCGGGTCCTGGCCAACCTGTCCTCCGACGTGCCCGACAAGGCCCGGGCGGCCGCCCGCTGGGCGCAGGAGCGCGGGGCCTCGTACCTCACGGGCGGGGTCAACGTCCCGCCCACCGGCATCGGCCGGGAGGGCTCGTCCGTCTTCGTCAGCGGCCCGGAGGAGGTCTACGCGGAGCACCGCGCGGCGCTCGACGTGCTCGCCGCCACGGACTACCGGGGCGCCGACGCCGGGTACGCGCAGCTCTACTACCAGCTCAACATGATCATGTTCTGGACCGCGTACACCGGCTGGTACCAGGCCCTCGCCGTGGCCCGGGCCAACGGCCTGACGGCCGCGGACATCGTGCCGTACGCCGGCTACACCGCCGACACCATGCGCGGCTTCTACGAGGGCTCCGCCCCGCTGATCGACGCGGACGCGCACGAGGGCACGTACGCGCGCCTCGCCATGTGCGCGGCCAGCGTGGAGCACACCCTGCACACCGCGGCCGACTCCGGTGTGGACACCGGGATCCTGACCGCGCACGCCGACCTGTACCGCCGCGGCGTCGCCGCGGGCTTCGGCGCCGACAGCAGCTCGCGGCTGATCCAGCTGCTGGGGGCGGGCGCCTGAGACCGCCTAGCCCGCGGCCACCTCGAACTCGATGGTCTTGCTTCCGCTCTGACCCCAGTCGGTGGTGACGTCGGCCTGCAGCGTGTAGGTGCCGACTTCCCTGAGGCTGTCGTCAAAGTTGAAGAGGGTGATGCTCGGCGGCCGGCAACGGCCGCTGCTGTGGAGCTTGACCACCTCGCCGGCGCGCTTGAGCGTCCACTGCACGTAGCAGCTGGTGTCCAGGCGACCCGTCGCGTCGTAGACCTCGGTGTTGGCGCCGGGCGTGGACCGGGCCCGCCAGACGTTCGGCCCGATCTTGCCGCTCGACCCCATCAGGATGCGAACGGTCAAGGGGCCGGTGTGCTGCGGGGATTGCCGCGCGGCAGGCGCGGAGGGCGGGTTCACCGGCCGCGAGTTCTCGGGCTCGGAAGCGGGCCGCCGCGACGGCGTGGTGCCCTGGTCGGTCCCGGACCGCTCCGTCTCCTGCACGACAGGCGGCACGCGCGTGGCACTGCCGGCGTCGGGCGACACCGAGCCGTTCGGACGCGACGAGGGCTGCAACGAGGCCTGCGCCGGGGGCTGTCCGGACGCCGCGGGCGGCGGGGCGTCCGAGGCCAGCAGCTCCTTGACGGCGACCAGTCCGCCGAGAACGGTGAAGATGAAAACGACGATGACGATGAAAGGGTGATCAGCCAGATTCTTCTGTCCGCCGCTCAACGAGATTCCCTCCCCTAACCCCGCTCTTCGCTGCCGGGGTGACCTCGTGGGCTGCCGACCCTAGCGGCTCCCGGACCACCCCTGCGGGCGAATGCCGACGCCGGCCCGACCGCCGGCCCGACCGCCGGCCCCGCCCGGCGCGCCAACGGCGCGCGAACGACGTCCGGCCGGTCCGGGCTCGCGCCCGGCCGGCCGGTGACGTACTGCGAGACCGGGCCCCGGACGGGGCCCGCTGCCTCCTACTCGGCGTCCGCCTCGCCCGTGCCGCGGTGGCCGAGGCCGGTGCGCGCGGTGGTGGGGATGCGGCCCAGCCGGCCCGCCTGGAAGTCGTCGAACGCCTGCTGCAGCTCGTGCTTGCTGTTCATCACGAACGGCCCGTAGTGCGCCATCGGCTCCCGGATCGGCTGCCCGCCGAGCAGGACGATCTCCAGCGCGGGGGCATTGGAGTCCTGACCCTCGTCGGCCCGCAGGGTCAACGAGCCGCCCTCGCCGAAGACCGCGGTCTGCCCGGTGTGGATGGGCCGCCGGTCCTCGCCGACCGAGCCGCGCCCGGCCAGTACGTACGCCAGGGCGTTGAAGTCCTCGCGCCACGGGAGGGTGATCTGCGCGCCGGGTGCGACCGTCGCGTGGATCATCGTGATCGGGGTGTGGGTGATGCCGGGGCCCTGGTGACCGTCCAGCTCACCGGCGATCACGCGGAGCAGGGCGCCGCCGTCCGGGGTGGAGAGCAGCTGGACCTGGCCGCCGCCGATGTCCTGGTAGCGCGGGGGCATCATCTTGTCGGAGGCGGGGAGGTTCACCCACAGCTGCAGGCCGTGGAACAGCCCGCCGGACACCACGAGCGACTCCGGCGGCGCCTCGATGTGCAGCAGGCCGCTACCGGCTGTCATCCACTGCGTGTCGCCGCCGTTGATGACTCCGCCGCCGCCGTTGCTGTCCTGGTGGACGAAGGTTCCGTCGATCAGGTAGGTGACGGTCTCGAAGCCGCGGTGGGGGTGCCAAGGGGTCCCCTTCGGCTCGCCCGGTGCGTACTCCACCTCACCCATCTGGTCCATCATGATGAACGGGTCGAGGTACTGGTAGTTGATCCCGGCGAACGCACGGCGCACCGGGAATCCCTCACCCTCGAAGCCACCCGGGGCGGTCGTGACGGCCAGCACCTTGCGGGCGGTCGTCTCCTGGGCCGGCTCCCCGACGCGCGGGAGCGTCAACGGGTTCTCCACAGTCACTGCAGGCATGGTCGGAACCTCCTTCTGGCGTCGAGTTTAGTTGAAACCCGAACTTTCTGCCACCCGACAGAACAGCCGGCCCGCCCACGGCATTCCCGGGCCGCTCCACCCCGGCGGCCGGGCCCGGATCCGTCCCGACGGTGGGCCCGCAAAGTGACCTGGGTCACAAGTTGTCACAGGGGTGGATCACGCGGTGTCTTAAGGCCGAACCCCTGAAGCGGAGGAGAGACACCATGGCTGAGAACACTCGGAACACTGCTGTTGTCGTCATCGGTGGCGGATACGCCGGTGTCATGGCGGCCAACCGCCTGACGCAGCGCGCCGACGTGACGGTGACGCTCATCAACCCTCGTTCCACCTTCGTCCACCGGGTCCGCCTGCACCAGCTGGTGGGCGGGTCCGACGCGGCGGTCGTGGAGTACCGGGAGGTGCTGGCCGAGGGCGTCGGCCTGGTCGTCGACTCCGTGACCCTGATCGACGCGGCCGGGCGCAGCGTGCTGCTGGCCTCCGGCGACGCGATCCCTTACGACTACCTCGTCTACGCGGTCGGCAGCGGCAGCGCCGACCTGCTGGTGCCCGGAGCGGCCGAGTTCGCCCACCCGATCGCCACCTTCGAGGACGCGCAGCGGCTGCGCCCGGTCCTCGACGCCTCGCCCTCGACGGCCGCGGTGACGGTGGTCGGGGCCGGTCCGACCGGCATCGAGACCGCCGCCGAACTGGCCGAGCAGGGCCGGGCCGTGACCCTGGTCTGCGGCGGAGTGCTGGGCCCGTACCTCCACGCGCGCGGCCGGCGCTCGGTGGCCGGGCGGCTGGCGGCGCTCGGCGTGACCGTGGTCGAAGGCCCGGACACGAAGGTGACGGCGGTGACCCGCGATGCCGTACGCCTCGCCGACGGCCGCGAGCTGCCCAGCCGGGTCACCATCTGGACCGCCGGATTCAGCGTCCCGGACCTGGCCGCGCGCAGCGGGCTGAGCACCGACGCCCTGGGCCGCCTCCTCACTGACGAGACGCTGACCAGCGTGGACGACGTACGGATCCTGGCGGCGGGTGACTCGGCGGCTCCGTCGGGCCTGCCGCTGCGGATGAGCTGCCAGGCCGCGATGCCGCTGGGAGCGCGGGCCGCGGACACGGTCCTGGCCCGGCTCGGTGACGAGCAGCCCGAGACCCTCAGCCAGTCGTTCGGCGCCCAGTGCATCAGCCTGGGCCGCCGCGCCGGCATCTTCCAGTTCGGCAACCGGTCCGACATCGCGGTGGGGGTCCACATCGACGGCCGCCTGGGCGCGAAGATCAAGGAGACCGTCTGCAAGGTCATCGTCAAGCACCTGGCCGAGGAGGCGCACAAGCCCGGCGGGTACAGCCTGCACAAGGCTTCCGGAGACGCCCGGAGCCGGCGGCTGCTGCAGGCCCGGCCCGTCGACGCTCCGGCCGCCACCGAACGTGCCGCCTAGTGCCGTGACCGGAAAGGCTTGCCGGGGCGCGGCGTCGGGCCACGGCACTAGGGCCTCCGCGTGGGTACGACCCCTCACCGTGCGCGGAACGCCGGAGCGGGCCGGAGGAGGATCCCCCGGCCCGCTCCGCCCCCGTAGTGCTGTCACGTCACTCCGAAATGACCACCGAGTTGATCGGGTGCAGATCCACGGGCACGAACTCGTCGATGGGCATCGAGGTACAGGTGCCCCCGCCCTTCCAGCCGGTACACAGCTTGAACTTCCAGTTCTTGGTCTGGTTGTTCAAGACCCAGTGCCACCCCTCCTGGCCGCTGAGGTTGTAGCTTCCCGCCCGCGAGAAGTGGTGGGTCGGCGCGACTCCCGCCGCCGGCGAGTCCTGCGGCCAGATGCACGCCTCGCCGGAGAGGCACCCGTAGACGGTGCCTTCCGACGCCTGCGCCGGGCTCGCCGCCAGGACCCCCGTACCCAGCGCCATCACCCCCGTGGCCGCCACTGCCGCGAGCTTCGTGCGTAAGGACGTACGTGCCATCACAGTCCCCTTGTCAGTAGGAGCGGGATTCCCCCCGCAGCACTGATGTTCGGGAGTCCCGGCCGCTGCCGCGATCCTTTCGGGTACCGCCGAAACCTGCGCTCGGCGTCCCGGGACAACCACAGGCCCCGGACGGGCGTCCTCATGATCGTTACGTACGGACCGACGCCCACCGCATGACAGGAGCCCGATCAGTGACCACCCCGACGCACGAGGCCGACGGCGCGCAGCCCAGCGCGGAGGCGGCGGACACCGGGCACGGGAACCCGCGGGCCGCGCTCGCCGCGCTGGGCTGGTCCGCCGCCGTCACGGCCGCGGTCGTGGCCGTCGGGTACTCCTCCTACCGGTGGGCGGCCACCGGCCTCCCGCTGGAACCGCTCCCCGGCTCGCCCTGGCCCTACCTCGCCACCTGGGGCGCCCTCTGTCTGGCCTGCTGCCTGCTGCTGCGCTGGTCGACGGGGTTCCAGGGCGTGGACGGCGCCGCCCAGGCGGTCGGCGCCCTGGCCTTCGGGGGCGTCCGCACCTCCCTGGCCCACCGCCCCGACCTCGCCCTCCTGTGGACGTACGGCGCCCTCGCCCTCGCGCTGACCGCGGCGGCCGCGGTCTTCTGGCGGCTCCGCCACCGCTCCTGAAACACGGCGACGCCCGCCCCGGCCGCGTGCTGCGGCGGGACGGGCGTGGCGGGCGCAGGGCCGGGCGACTAGCAGGGGTCGATCTGGGCGACCGTCCCCCAGTTGATGCCGCCGCTCACCGCGTAGTAGGCGCCGTACGTGTGCACGCTCGACCCGTTGGTCAGGATGAACCGCGCACGCGTGCCCGACGTCTGGTTGTTGATCCACGAGCCGTTGGTCGACCACCAAGGGATGGCCCGCACGTCGCTGCACTGCCACATCTTGACGTAGGCCCCGGTGAAGTTCGGCCCCTCCCAGGCACAGAAGTAGGTGTACGGGCAGTCGGCCGCCGCCGACGCCTCGGCCGGCGATGCCGCCAGGACCCCCGTGCCCAGCGCCATCACCCCCGTGGCCGCCACTGCCGCGAGCTTCGTGCGTAAGGACGTACGTGCCATCACAGTCCCCTTGTCAGTAGGAGCGGGATTCCCCCCGCAGCACCGATGTTCGGGAGTCCCGGCCGCCGCCGCGATCCTTTCGGGCAGCGCCGAAACCTGCGCTCAGCCGCCGCTGTGGAGGAGGTCCACGCCCAGGGCCGTCGCCGAGTGCAGGACCGCCTTGCCGTCCCGTGCCGTGGTGATCAGGCCCGCCGCGCGCAGGGTGCGGGTGTGCTCCGAGACCGACGGGAGGCTGATGTCGAGGTCGCGGGCCAGCTCGGAGGTGGTCCGCTGCTGGATCAGCAGCTGGAGCACGGCCGCACGGGTCCGCCCCAGCAGCGCGTCCAGTGCGCCTTCCGCCCGGTCCGGGGAGACCAGCGGCAGGGGGGTCAGCGCCGGGTAGAGGAGTACGTACGTCCCGTCCGGGTGGTCGTCCAGCAGCGGCCGGCCCGTCCAGAACGGCGAGGGCATGAGGACGAGTCCCCGCCCGCCGAGCCGGACCTCGTAGTCCGGCGGCCGGCCCACCTCGAAGACCAGGCCCGACCAGTCGGCCGCCGGGTGCGTGCTCGCCAGGCAGGCCTTGATCCCGTGCGCGGCCAGCAGCCGGGTCCGCCAGGCCACGTCCGCCTGGAAGGACTGCCGGATGCGCGGCCAGTGCGGGGCTATCAGGACGTCGTACGCGGAGCGGATCGCGGAGTCGAGCTGGTCCCAGGCCTCCCGGTCCTGCCCCCACAGGGCGCGCAGCCAGGACGGGGACCCGGGCGCCCGTACGGCGGCGCGGGCCAGCCCCTGCGGCGTGAGGAAGGGGACCCGGTCCCGGATGACGGTGAGGCCCTCCTCCAGGCTGCGCGCGTACGGCTCCACGAAGTGCGGGTTGTCGCCGTCGGGGCGCAGGAGGTCGAACAGCGGCCGCACCCGGCCCGGCAGCTCCCGCGCGGCGAGGCTCCGCCAACGTCCGAAAACCGCCTGCTGGTCCGTACGCTGCGCGGCCACCAGCGCGAGGGCCAGCTCCACCAGGGGCAGGGGCTCGCTCGCGAAGGTGACGTTGAGCAGGTCCTCGGCCTCGAAGTGCACGCGCAGCATGTGAGCCCCCCGGCCGTGTGTGCCTGCCTAGCCGTACATGCGGCGCATGGCGAAGTCGACCATCTGCTCGACCGCCTTCGCGTCGAAGACCATCCGGTGGTCGCCCTCCATGTCGAGGACGAAGCCGTAGCCGGTGGGCAGCAGGTCGATCACCTCGGCGCCGGTGATCACGAAGTACTTGGACTCCTTGCCGGCGTACCGGCGCAGCTCCTTGAGCGTGGTGAACATCGGGATGACCGGCTGCTGGGTGTTGTGCAGCGCGAGGAATCCCGGGGTGTCGCCGCGCGGGCAGTAGACCTTCGAGGAGGCGAAGATCTGCTGGAAGTCCTCGGCGGACAGCGACCCGGTCGTGAAGGCGCGTACCGCGTCCGCGAGGGAGGGCGGCGAGGGCTCGGGGTACAGCGGCTGCTGAGGCTGCTGCTGCGCGTAGCCCTGCTGGGGCTGGGCGTAGCCGCCCTGCTGCCCCGCGCTCACGTTCTGGTCATAGCCGTACATGGCCCGAAGCCTACCGAGGGCGTGGCCCGCCGGGACGACGAGTTCCGGTCAGTGGGACTTCAGCCCCGTAACGAAGCCCGCCCAGGCGGTGGCTCCGATCATGAGGACGGGGCCGCCCTGCACCTTGGAGTCCCGGACGGGGACGAGTCCGGTGAGCCCGTCAGCGACCTCGACGCAGTTACCGCCGTCGCCGTTGCTGTAGCTGCTCTTGCGCCAGTTGGCCGTACGCAAGTCAGCGTTGGTGCTTGCCATTTCGGTAGTCCTCAGCCGCATCCTCGATCATCGCGAGGGACGCCTCCGGCGGCAGTGCGGCGGCCCTGAGCCGATCGTATGCCTTGCGGTAGTGCTTCACGAGGGCCGGATCGTCGACCGTCTGGCCGTGATACGGCCCCTCCGTGTACATCAGCGGCGGCTCGTCATCGAATTCCATGAACATGAGCGACAGCTCCATGAAGGGCCGGGTCGGCGCGTTCCACAGAAGGATCTGTGGAACGATGCGCCTTCGCCTCGCCAGGGCAGCGATCTGGTCCAGCTGCTCGGCCATCTCGGCTGGCGGGAGAAGCGGATTCCGCACCAGCGACTCGTGCAGGACAGCCCAGTACTCCGGCCTCTTCGGTTCGTCGAAGAGCTTGGACCGTCGCAAGCGCATGCTGATCTTCGCGTCCACTTCCTCCGGGAGGTCCAACGGATGGGTGGCGTGAATGACCGCGCGAGCGTACGCCTCGGTCTGGAGCAGCCCCGGAATGAGCGCGTTGCACCACTCCTCAATCGTCTGCGCCCGCAGCTCGGCTTCCGCTACCGGTGCGAAATACCCGGCGTGCGCACCCTGCTTCGCGTTACGAACGTCCTCGCAGCAGCGCGCGAAGAAGCCGTCCGTCCGCAGCACCTGATCAACATGCTGCGCCAGATCCACCGGCATGCGTCGCTGACCGCGCTCGATCTCGCTCAAGTAACTGGCCCCGTAGAAGCTGCCGTCGACGGTCTGCTGAAGCGTGAGCCCCGCCGCCTCCCGGCGCCAGCGCAACTCCTTGCCGTAGAACGCCGGGACGCTCGCCGAGCCGTCAATGTCCTTGCTCGTACCCACCGTCAGAGCCTGCTTTCCACACTTCGCGCTGTGGACGGAAATCCCTTCCCAAGCTACGCCGGACCACGCCAGCCTGTGAGCAGTTCGTCACTCCCCGCTGCGAAAGGCCGGCTCCGCCATGAGCGACCACCCCCACGACCACGAGGCGACCCAGGCCCTGGACAACCTCCGCTCCGCACTCGCGGGACACGGGATCGTCCTCCCCTCCCTCGACCTCCACCTCCTCTCCTACGCCGGGCGGTACGCGAGTCCACCCCTCATCGCCCTCGGCAACTGCAACCCGGCCACGGCCCAGCGCCTGGCCGAAGCACTGGCGGGCCGGTGAACAGCGACCTCACGCTCCGCCTCCTGGTCACCCCCGGCGCCATCCCCCTGGCCCGCCACGCAGTGCGGGAGCACCTGGGGAGCCACACCGCCGAGCTCTGCGTCAGCGAGCTCCTCACCAACGCCCTCGCCCACCTGGGCCACGGCACGCCCGTCACGCTGCGGATCACCGGAAGGGCAGCCCGTACGCGGGTCGAGCTCACCGACAGCCACCCGCACGCATGGCCCGTACGGCGGGAGGCCACGGGAGACGACGAATCCGGCCGCGGCCTGGCCCTGCTCGATGCGCTGGCGCTGCAGTGGGGGGTCGTCCAGGGGCCCGGGAGCAAGACCGTCTGGTGCGAGCTCGAACTTGACCCTGGTCACAGTCGCCACGGAAGGGTTGCCCTTATTACCGGCGGGTAGCATCATTACGTTACCGATTGGTATGCACGAGGAACCACTCTCACCGAGCCTTAACGGAGCCGTCGCCATGGGGCACTACAAGTCGAATCTCCGCGACATCGAGTTCAACCTCTTCGAGGTACTCGGCCGCGACAACGTGTACGGCACTGGCCCGTTCGGTGAGATGGACACCGAGACCGCCAAGACGATCCTCAGCGAGATCGCCAAGCTCTCCGAGAACGAGCTGGCCGCCTCCTTCGAGGACGCCGACCGCAACCCGCCGGTCTTCGACCCGGCGACGAACACCGCGCCCGTCCCGGCGTCCTTCAAGAAGAGCTACAAGGCCTTCATGGACTCCGAGTACTGGCGCCTGGGCCTGCCCGAGGAGATCGGCGGCACCACCTCGCCCCGCTCCCTGATCTGGGCCTTCGCCGAGACGATCCTGGGTGCGAACCCGGCCGTGTGGATGTACTCCTCCGGCCCGGCGTTCGCCGGCGTCCTCTTCGAAGAGGGCAACGAGGTCCAGAAGAAGATCGCCGCGCTCGCCGTCGAGAAGCGCTGGGGCTCCACCATGGTCCTCACCGAGCCGGACGCCGGCTCGGACGTCGGCGCCGGCCGCACCAAGGCCGTGCAGCAGGACGACGGCTCCTGGCACATCGAGGGCGTCAAGCGCTTCATCACGTCCGGCGAGCACGACATGGAGGAGAACATCCTCCACTACGTCCTCGCGCGCCCCGAGGGCCACGGCCCGGGCACCAAGGGCCTGTCCCTCTTCCTGGTCCCGAAGTTCCACTTCGACTGGGAGACCGGCGAGCTGGGCGAGCGCAACGGCGTCTACGCGACGAACGTCGAGCACAAGATGGGCCTCAAGGCCTCCAACACGTGCGAGATGACCTTCGGCGACCAGCACCCCGCCAAGGGCTGGCTGATCGGTGACAAGCACGACGGCATCCGCCAGATGTTCATGATCATCGAGTTCGCCCGGATGATGGTCGGCACGAAGGCCATCGCGACCCTGTCGACCGGCTACCTGAACGCGCTGGAGTACGCCAAGGAGCGCGTGCAGGGTCCGGACCTGGCCGAGTTCATGGACAAGGCGGCCCCCAAGGTCACCATCACGCACCACCCCGACGTGCGCCGCTCGCTCATGACGCAGAAGGCGTACGCCGAGGGCATGCGCGCCCTGGTGCTGTACACCGCCTCGATCCAGGACGAGATCCAGCTCAAGCAGGCCGCCGGTGAGGACACCGCGTCCCTGGTCGGGCTGAACGACCTGCTCCTGCCGATCGTGAAGGGCTACGGCTCCGAGAAGTCCTACGAGCAGCTCGCACAGTCGCTCCAGACCTTCGGCGGCTCGGGCTACCTGCAGGAATACCCGATCGAGCAGTACATCCGCGACGCCAAGATCGACACCCTCTACGAGGGCACCACGGCCATCCAGGGCCAGGACTTCTTCTTCCGGAAGATCGTCCGCGACCAGGGCGCGGCCCTGAACGTCCTCTCCGAGACGTTCAAGAAGTTCCTGGCCGAGGGCCCCGGCGGCGAGGACCTCGCCCCGGCCCGCGACGCGCTCGCCAAGGCGGCCGTCGACCTGGAGGCCATCGTCGGCCAGATGATCGTGGACCTCACCGCCACCGGCGAGGACGTCAAGAACATCTACAAGGTCGGCCAGAACACCACCCGCCTGCTGATGGCGTCCGGTGACGTGGTCGTCGGCTACCTGCTCCTCAAGGGCGCGGCCGTGGCCGCCGAGAAGCTGCCGACCGCCTCCGCCAAGGACGTGCCGTTCTACACCGGCAAGATCGCGGCGGCGAAGTTCTTCGCCTCCCAGATCCTGCCCGGCGTCTCGGTGGCCCGCGCGCTCGCCGAGTCCGTCGACAACACCCTGATGGAGCTCGACGAGGCCGCCTTCTAGGCCCGGTCCCCTCCTCCCCAGCTGTACGCGGTGTACGTACGCGCAGTCGGCCGGGTCCTCCGCACGGGGGCCCGGCCGTCGGCGTGCGCGCGGTCGGCATCGGACACCCGGCGCGCAGCCCCGTACCGCCTGTGGGCTGCGGGGTTCCCGGGATGTCGGTGGTTCGTGGGACGCTCGTGGGTATGAGTCCACAGGAGCAGCAGCGCGGCAGCAGGGGGTACTCGGTCCCGACCGGGCGGCCCTATGCCCTCAAAGAGCTGCAGTCCGCCGTGGGCAGCCTCGGAGACCACCTCAAGGAGCTCTACGAGGGCGCCCACCCCACCGAGTACGAATCGGTGGCCGACGCCCTCTACACCGCCTTCCAGACCGCCGCCGGGCTCGCGCCCGCCAAGAGCTACACCGGCTGTCCGGAACACCCCAACGGCGCGCTGGACCCCGAAGCGCCCGAGGGCTGGGGGCGCTGCCTGATCTGCAACGACCGGCGCCGCCTCGGACTGCGCGCCCAGGGCGCCCGCGCCGCGTCCGCCGCCACCCCGCCCGCCGGGGAGCAGCGCAGGCTCGGCTATCCCGTGCCCGAGCCCCCGTACACGCTCCAGGCGCTGCAGACCCGCCTGCGCACGGTCGAGGAGCGGCGCTTCCACCTGAGCCTGTCCTCGCCCCCCGACGACTTCGTCGCGATGGCCGACGACCTGCACCGCGCCTTCATCGTGGCCCGCGAACTGTCGCGGCCGCGCAACGCCTCGGGCTGCTCCGAGCACCCCGGCGCACCCATCGACCCCGACGCCCCTCCCGGTGAGGCCTGTATCTTCTGCGCCGGACGCAAGAGGCGCGCGCAGCGCTCCGCGCAGACCCCGGAAATGCTCCCGCGCATCCGCCGGGGCGAGCGCAGACAGTTGCAGCGCCGCTTCGACCGTCCGCCGGGCTGACAAGCACCGGGAGCCCGGGACACACCCCCCGCGGCCCTTCCTCCGGCTATCCGCCGCAGTCCGGCCATGACGAACACGACCGTCGTTAAGGTGAACTACATGAGCTCTCCCGCCGCCCGCTTCGACCGCGGCCACACCGACGACCTGATGACCTTCCTGGCGGCGAGTCCGTCCCAGTACCACGCCGTGGCCAACGCGGCCGAGCGGCTGGAGAAGGCCGGATTCAGGCAGTTGGCCGAGACCGACGCTTGGGACGCGAGCACGGGAGGCAAGTACGTACTGCGCGGCGGCGCGATCATCGCCTGGTACGTGCCCGAAGGCGCCGCCGCGCACACCCCGTTCCGGATCATCGGCGCGCACACCGACTCCCCCAACCTGCGGGTCAAGCCGCTGCCCGACACCGGCGCCCAGGGCTGGCGGCAGATCGCCGTGGAGATCTACGGCGGCACCCTGCTCAACACCTGGCTCGACCGCGACCTGGGCCTGGCCGGACGCCTCACGCTGCTGGACGGCACCGAACGGCTCGTCAACATCGACCGTGCGCTGATGCGCGTGCCCCAACTCGCCGTGCACCTGGACCGGTCGGTGAACACCGACGGGCTCAAGCTCGACAAGCAGCGGCACATGCAGCCGATCTGGGGCCTCGGCGACGTCCACGAAGGCGACTTGATCGCCTTCCTGGAGGACGAGGAGGGCCTGGAGCGCGGCTCCGTGGCCGGCTGGGACCTGATGGTCCATTCGATCGAGCCCCCGGCCTACCTGGGCCGCGACCGCGAGCTCCTCGCGGGCCCGCGCATGGACAACCTGCTCTCCGTCCACGCGGGCGTCGCGGCCCTCGCCGCGGCCTCCACCTCGGGCAAGCTCGACCACATCCCCGTCCTGGCCGCCTTCGACCACGAGGAGAACGGCTCACAGTCGGACACCGGCGCGGACGGACCCCTGCTGGGCAACGTGCTGGAACGTTCGGTCTTCTCGCGCGGCGGCTCCTACGAGGACCGCGCGCGGGCCTTCGCCGGCGCGATCTGCCTCTCCTCGGACACCGGCCACGCCGTGCACCCCAACTACGCGGAGCGGCACGACCCCTCGCACCACCCGCGCGCCAACGGCGGCCCGATCCTCAAGGTCAACGTCAACCAGCGCTACGCGACCGACGGCAGCGGCCGCGCGGTGTTCGTGAACGCCTGCGAGCGCGCCGGCGTCCCGTGGCAGACCTTCGTCTCCAACAACTCGATGCCGTGCGGCACGACGATCGGCCCGATCACCGCCGCCCGCCACGGCATCCAGACGGTCGACATCGGCGTGGCCATCCTGTCGATGCACAGCGCGCGCGAACTGTGCGGCGCGGACGACCCGTACCTCCTGGCCAACGTGATGCTGGCGTTCCTGGGGAACTGAGACCGCGTCATCACCGCGTCGTGACCGTGCCCGCCGGGGAAGATCCCCCGGCGGGCACGGTGCTGATGCAGGCTCAGGCGTCCATCCCGGCGAGCACCAGCGGCAGTCGGGTCGCGCCGCCGGGGGTGATGCTGACCGGGACCCCCCAGTCCTGCTGGTGGACGTGGCAGGCGGGGTACTCGTTCTCGGGGTCGTCGTCGCAGGACGCGGCCATCGCGGAGACGTGCAGGACGCCCCCGGTCAGCTCCGGGTTCAGCGCGAGCTCCCGGAACAGGTCGGTCCCGGCCCCCTCCCCCGCCGTCAGCAGCTCGGGCGGCGTCGAGGAGACCAGCAGGCGGGTCGAAGGCCCGTAACGGGTGTCGAGCTTCTGCCCGGACGGCGCCTGGAAGACGATGTCGAGCCGCAGCGTGCCGGGGGCCACCTCGGTGGCGGCCCGCTGCGTGCGGTGGGCGACCGCGTCGACCCGTACGGCCTCCTCGGGAAGGCGCAGGCGGGTCAGCCGGTGCCGGGCCGACTCCACGACCACGATGTCGTCCCCGACGAGCACGGCGTCGCTGGGCTCGCGCAGATCGGTCGCGAGGGTGGTGACCTGCCCGGTGGCGGGGTCGTAGCGCCGCAGCGCGTGGTTGTACGTGTCGCACACCGCGACCGACCCGTCGGGCAGCGCGGTGACGCCGAGCGGGTGCTGGAGCAGCGCCTGGCCGGCGTCGCCGTCCCGGTGCCCGAAGTCGAAGAGCCCGCTGCCGACGGCGGTACGGATGTCATGGCCGCCGCCCTCTCCCGCCTCGACGTACCTCAGCGAGCTCGTCTCGGAGTCGGCGATCCACAGCCGCTCCTCCGTGGCCGCGAGCCCGGACGGCTGCGCGAACCAGGCCTCGGCGGCCGGCCCGTCGTGCAGCCCCTCGTTGGTCGTCCCGGCGGCGACCTCCACGGTGCCGCTCTCCGGGTCCCAGGTCCACAGCTGGTGGACGCCCGCCATGGCGATCCACACCTTGCCCTGCCACCAGGCCACGTCCCACGGCGAGGACAGGTCGACTTCGAGGGCCGGCCCCGAGGTCGGCGTCCCCTGCCACCACTGCCGCCCGGTCCCGGCGACGGTCTCCACGGCCCCGGTCACGGGGTCGAAGCGCCGCAGCGCGTGATTGACGGTGTCGGCGACGACCACGGACCCGTCGGGCAGCAGCGCCAGCCCCTGGGGCTCGCTGAAGGCCTCCGGCCCGAAGCCCCGCTCCCCGCCGCCGACGCGCCGTACGACGCTCTCCCCGTCGGGAGCCAGCTCCACCAGCTGGTGCCGGGTCGTATCGGAGACGAGCAGGTTCCCGGAGGGCAGCACGAGCGCCTTCCCGGGGAACCGCAGGTCCCCCGCCACCGGCTCGGGCGCCACGTACGGCCCGTCCCCGCGCCGCAGCGTCCCCTTGGCCTCGTGCTCGGCCTCCAGCTCCTCCACGAGCTTCGCGATGGCGTGCGCGTGCCCCTCCCCGGCGTGCTGCGCGACGACGTACCCCTCGGGGTCGATCACCACGAGCGTGGGCCAGGCGCGGACCGCGTACTGCTTCCAGGTCGCGAGCTCGGGATCGTCGAGCACGGGGTGGTGCACCCCGTACCGCTCGACGGCGTCGACGACGGCGGAGTGCTCGGCCTCGTGCACGAACTTCGGCGAGTGCACCCCGACGATCACGACGGTGTCGCGGTGCTTCTCCTCCAGCTCGCGCAACTCGTCGAGGACGTGGAGGCAGTTCACACAGCAGAAGGTCCAAAAATCTACAACAACGCACTTACCTCGCAGGTCGGCGAGGGTCAGATCCTTCCCACCGGTGTTGAGCCAGCCCCCCTTGCCGATCAGCTCGGGGGCACGGACTCGGGCGCGACGGGGTGCGGGCGCGGGGGTGGGCGCCGGGGCAGCATCGTTCATGCTTCAAGCTTGCCATCCACCTGTGAACGCCGGATCACGCCCGTACGAAGCACCTGCTCAGGGCACCCGCACCGCCGGCGCCCCGGCCGGTGGTGCGGGTCATCCGCCGCAGGATTTGGCGATCTTCGCGTTCTCGTCGATGTCGATCGGGAAGGCGGAGGCGCCGCCGAGGTTCACGGTCCATCCGTGGGTCAGGGTTCCGGACGAGGGGTTGTCGGCGAGCCAGAAGGGGGGCGTGGTGACGGAGCAGGTGCCGGCGGTCGGGCCCTGGGCGGAGCGAAGGTGCCCGGTCACGAACTGTTTTCCGAGCGTCGCCGGTGCCGTGGAGTCGCCGGACTTGGCGGCCGTCACCAGTCCGCCGTAGAAGCCGGACACGGTCGGGTCGCCCCCCTTGCCTCCTGCGGAGTTCGTGGCGCAGGTCAGCTCGACCACCTTCCCCGTGGTCGCGTCAAAGGTGACGGAAGGGATCCGGTCGAGCGGTTCGGTCCCCCGGTACAGCAGGACCCCGCCCGACAGCAGCACGCCGTCGACCGCGGTGCCGCAGGTCACGCCGAGCGAGTCGGCGCCCCAGATCCGCCGATAGTTGGGCTCGTTGGAGAACAGTGCCGCCACCTCGGCCGGATCCACCTGGGAGCGGGTGGCCGGGTTCTGGTAGCGCAGGGCGGAGAGGAACAGGGTGTTCATGCTCCGTGACAGGTCGAACGGGGGCGGTTCGACGGGCACGGAGGGGGCGGGGGGCATGTCGGGACTCGGCGCGGTCGCCGCCGGTGCGGGCGTCGAGGTGCGGTCCCTGCCCTCCCGGACGACGAAGCCGGCCCCCAGGGCCACGATCACCGCGGCCGCCACCGCACCCGTCTGCAGGCGGCGCCGGCGCAGCCGCACCCGCCCGATGAGGCCGTCCACGTCGTAGCCGCGCGGCGGTTCCTGGCCCGCACGGTCGAGCATGGCAGCGGCCAGCTCCTCCTCCAGGTCGAAGTCCTTCATGCCGCCCCTTCCGAACCCGCGCGCAGTGCCTGTGTACCGACGGTCGACCGGAGCTTCGACAGGCCCCGGGCCACCTGGGACCGGACCGAGCCGGCCGAGATGTTCATCAAGCGGCCGATCTCCGCGTCGTCGAGGTCTTCGAAGTACCGCAGCACCAGTACGGTGCGCATGCCGACCGGCAGGCACTGCAGTTCGCGCATCAACTCGTCGCGGACCACGAGCCCTTTGTACGGATCGACGTGCCCGCCCCCGATGCCGTCGTCCAGGGGGACCTCCGCACGCCCGCGCAGCTTGCGCCAGCGGTCGTTCGCGAGGTTCACCAGGATCCGGCGCGCGTAGGCCTCCGGTGCGTCGGCGGAGCGGACCCTGCGCCAGTGCCGGCACACCTGCTCCAGCGTGGACTGCACGAGGTCGTCGGCCACGTGCCGCTCGCCGGTGATCAGCAGGGCGGTCCTGAACAGTGCCGGGGACCGTGCCTGCACGAAGGCCGTGAAGGCGGGAACGTCAGCGGTTCGCATGGCCACCCGGCCCGTGCCTCTTGCGCATCTGCACCTCTCCCGAAGCCCCTTTGGCTCCCCCGGCCTACCTGACGGAGCCCGCTCCCCGACTGCTGCACGCGAGCTCCAACCGTGACCCAAGCGTTATCTCCCGCGCTCCCTCCGGCGCCGAGCGCGCTCCCCGGCGCCCACCCCCTGCACGGCTCTGACCAGGTACGCGGGGCAGCGCAGGATGAGTAGGCGTACTCAGGTGGCGGGACCCGGCAGCTCCGAGACTGGCAACAGAACGAACGAAGCGGAACGGGACTGGACGGGGCGGGGAACGAAATGGTGCGGCGCTGGTCGAAGACTGAGATGTGGGTGCCCGGTGCGTACCTGGCGCTGGTGGTCGCGATGCTGGTGTACCTCGCGGTCGGCAGCCGGACGGGCGACGTCGGGATGTTCGGAGCCCTGCCCATCCTGGCTACGGCGCCGGTCAGCATGCTGCTGCTGTCGTCCTTCGGACCCGCGGCGGACGCCCTGGAAGCGGCCCCGCCCGTGGATCCCCACCCCTACACCGGCTCCGAGCCGCCCACGAAGCTGCCCACGGACTACCCCTGGTTCGCCTCGGACGCGGAGCCGCTCCCCGCGGACTACGTACCGGACACGTCCGTCGACTCGAAGCTCGACATGGGGGGCGAATTCGGCCTCTACGGCGCGGTCCTGGTCAGCGCCCTGATCAACGCCACGGCGATCTGGGCCCTGCTCCGCTACGCGGCACGGTCGTACGTCGCCAAGTGCGCGCCCGCCTAGCCGAAGAGGCCGCTCAGCCGAGGGAGGCGGCGTGTGAGCTCCGCGCCGTCGCCGAAGTCGAAGTCCCAGGCCGGGTCCAGGGGCGGGTACGTGATGGTGAAGGAGCCCGACGGGAGGGTCTGGCCCGTGGCGGACTCGTAGGCGGTCCAGGCTATGGACAGGGCCCTCTCGTCCTCCAGGTATTCGCCGCCGGCCGATGCCGCGCGGACCCGGGGATGGTCCGCCAGGGAGTCCGGGTCCGACAGGGCGGCCGTGAAGACCTCTTCGCCCTGGACGAGGAGCCAGCCTCGGAAGTAGTCGAAGCCGTCGTCCGAGCAGCCGCCGTTGATCAGGTAGGCCGCGGCCCAGAGCGGGGCCCGGTAGGACTCCGCCAAGAGGTCCCACAACACCTGCTGGGCCGCCGCCACTTCCGCCGCGGGGTGCTCGGCGAGCAGCGCCGCCGCGCGCTGCGCCACCCGGTCCGGCTCCGCCTGCGCGCGGGCCGTTTCGATCAGCTTCCAGAACGTCTGCTTGTCCATGGCCCGAGGCTCGCACCCGGGTCTGACATCAGGCTCCGAAGCTGTGGAGGGAGCGGACCAGCGCGGTGACGAAGGCGTCCTGGGTCTCGGTGGGGAGGAGGTCCAGGGAGAGGTACGGGTTGAGGTCCTCCAGCTCCACCAGGAGGAGGTCGCCCGAGGGGGCCCGGCAGGCGTCCACGCGCTGGATGCCGTGGGTGAGGGTGTTCCAGTCGATGAAGGTGCGGGCGAAGGAGAGGTCCGCGGGGGTGGGCTCGTACGGGACCAGCTCCCAGCGGCGGGCCGGGTCCGGGGCGTACAGGGCGTACTGGAAGGTGTCGTCGACGAAGTAGAAGGACACCTCGTACGCGAAGTCGATGCGCGGCTGGATCAGGAACTCCCCCGGGGCGCAGTCCGGGTGCGAGGTGAAGGTGAGGCCTATCGAGTCCGCTCCCTGCTTCGGCTTCACCGCGTAGGCGGGGGACGCGGGAAGGAGGGACAGGTGCGCCGGGTCGTCGATGGTGGGGATGACCGGGTGGCCGGAGGCGGTCAGGTCCACCAGGTATTGCTTGCCCGCCATGTCGCCGCGGCCCGTCAGGGGGTTGTAGACGCGGGTGCCGGCGGCGAGGGCGGCCGCGCGGAAGGAGTCGTAGGCCTCCTGGTGGTGGAGGACCGGGCCGCTGTTGCGGACGACGACCGTGTCGAAGGCCGGGAGGAGGGCCTCCGCGTCCAGGGGGTGGCACAGGGCCAGCGGGAAGTGCTCGCGCAGGCGTGCGGTGAGGAAGACGTCCTCGTCGCCGTAGCGGCGTCCGCGCGCCGGGTAGGCCAGGTCGGTCACGTAGAGGAGAGGCATGACCGGAACCTATCGCGGGCAGCGATGAGGGCGTGAAATACCTGGTACGGGACAAGATGCTGGCCATCGGGGACGACTACTGGATCGAGGACGAGGACGGCCGGCACGCCTTCCTCGTGGACGGGAAGGCCCTGCGGTTCCGGGACACCCTGGAGCTCAAGGATCCCGACGGGCGGATCCTCATCACACTGCGGGAGAAGCTCTTCGCCCTGCGCGACGCGATGACGCTGGAGCGCGACGAGCGGCGGCTCGCGGTGATCCGCAAGAAGCGGCTCTCGCTGCTGCGCAACCACTACCTGGTCACGCTCAACGAGGGCACCGAGCTCGATGTCAGCGGGCGGATCCTGGACCGGGAGTTCAAGGTCGAGTACGACGGGGAACTGCTCGCCCTGATCTCCCGGCAGTGGTACCGGATCCGCGAGACGTACGCCGTCGACGTGGTCCGCGAGGACGCCGACGCCTCGCTGCTCATCGCCGTCGCGGTGTGCGTGATCCGGATGGCGGAGAAGGAGCGGGAGGGCCCGGGCGAGGAGTAGCGCCCCGGCTCAGTCGCCGTCGCCCCGGCCGCAGTCGTCTCAGTCGCAGTCGCCCCGGCCGCAGTCCTGGAGCGGGCCGGCGCCGGGGATGTCCTCCAGGAACGCGCGCAGGGCGGCGCGCTCGGGTCCGGTGAGGCTCTCGTCGTAGGTGACCTTCAGCCGGGTCCCGGTATCGAGGCCGGTCTCGTAGATGCCGGTCACCCCGTACTCCCAGAGCTCCCCCTCGTGGAGGCCGTCCTGGGTGTACAGGCGGCCCTCGACGTCGACGGAGTACGCGTAGGAGGGCCGCAGCCAGGCGTTGTACGCCAGCGAGCCCGCGGCGGTCAGCGCCACCGCGGCCACCAGCACGGAGACGGCGGCGCACACCGAGGCGCACACCGTGCTGCGGCGCGGATCGGCCCAGGCGGCGAGCAGCAGGACGATCGCCGACGGAAGCACCGGGAGGAAGCCGAAGGTTGCCAGCAGGATCCCGATGAGGAACCCGAGGCCGCCGACGGTGATGCACAGGGTCCGGAAGGCATCGCGCTCCCGGACGAAGAGGGTCGAGGCGATGGCGACGAGCGGGAGGAGCAGGACCATGCCGAGCGGGGACGTCGCGCAGACGGCCGTCAGGGCGGCCATCAGGAGGGCGGCGAGGCCGGCCATCGAGCGCTGGAGCCAGTGGATCCGTTCCTCCGGCCCCGCGTGCTCCTCCAGGGCTTCCACCGGGCCCCACTCCTGCGGCCCCGACTCCTGCGGCCCCCACTGCTCGGGCCCCGACGGCTCCGTCCCCGCGCCCGCCGTCACGTCCGTCATGGCCCGCACCCCGTCCCCGTACTCGTACCCGCCCCCGCCCTCGTCTCCCGATGGCTCCGGGCGAGTAAAGCACGCAGGTCCGGCCGGGTCAGAGGCCGAGGCGGCGGTCCTTCAGGGCCGGGAACTGCTCGCGGGTCTCGGCGACCTTCTTCGGGTCGAGGTCCACCGTCAGGACCTCCTCCCCCGGGCCCGCCTCCGCGAGGACCTCGCCCCACGGGTCCACGACCAGGCTGTGGCCGGCCTGTTCCACGCCGCCGTTGGTGCCGGCCGTCCCGCACGCGAGGACGTACGACTGGTCCTCGACCGCGCGGGCCCGGTTCAGCAGCGTCCAGTGGCCCCGGCGGCGGGCCGGCCAGCCCGCGGAGACGACCAGCGTCGTCGCGCCGGCGTCGACCAGGCCGCGGAACAGCTCCGGGAAGCGCAGGTCGTAGCAGGTGGCGAGGCCGAGGGTCTGCTCCGGCAGGGCGACCGTGGTCAGGGACTCGCCCGCGGACATCAGGACGGCCTCGCCCTGGTCGAAGCCGAAGCGGTGGATCTTGCGGTACGTGGCGGCGAGCTCGCCCGCCGGGGAGAGGACGAGCGCGGTGTTGTAGAGCGAGCCGTCGCCCGCGCGCTCCACGAAGGAACCGGCGTGCAGCCAGACGCCGGCGTCGCGGGCGGCCGCGGCCATGGCCCCGTAGGTCGGTCCGTCCAGCGGCTCGGCTTCTGTCTCGAACTGCTCGTAGGCGAAGGCGCCCACGGTCCACAGCTCGGGCAGGACGACGAGGTCCGAGCCGGACTGTTCGCGCACGAGCTCAGCGGCACGGGAGCGGCGGGAAACCACCGACTCCCCCTCATTCACCGCGATTTGGATCAGGGAAGCGCGCACAGTACCACCGTCCTGGCTTTCAAGCCGTCAACTCGGGCCTACGATCGTCACACGAAAGCACTGCCGGGGTGCTCACCGGCAGCGTAGTTTTGAAGCCATTGCTCAAGCTTCCAGAACGCGCCAATGCGCCAAACGCGCCAACAGGCCAATGATCAGCACGCGAGGGGTCCCGTTGACCGTCCATCCGCATCCCAGCCTTCAGCCCTATGCCGACGCGTGGACCCACTCCATCGAGGCGATATCCGAGCTGGTCCTTCCGTTGACGGAAGGCGAGTGGAGCCGGGCGACGCCCTGCCCCAACTGGTCCGTGCGCGACGTCGTCTCCCACGTCATCGGCATCGAGTGCGAGCAGCTGGGCGATCCGCGGCCGATCCACACCCTGCCGCGGGACCTGCGGCACGTGGTCGACGAGTTCTCCCGGTACATGGAGGTGCAGGTCGACGTGCGGCGGCACCACACCGCGCCCGAGATGACCTCCGAGCTGGAGTACACGATCATCCGCCGCTCCCGGCAGCTGCGGAACGAGAAGCGGGAACCGGACACGATCATCCGCGGCCCGCTGGGCGAGCCGGCGACGCTGGAGGACTCGCTGCGGCTGCGCGCGTTCGACGTGTGGATCCACGAGCAGGACCTGCGGGCAGCCCTGGGCGCACCGGGCAACTGGGACTCGCCGGGCGCCTACGTGGCCAGGGACGTCCTGCTCTCCGGGCTGCCGAAGGTGGTCGCGAAGAAGGCGGGCGCGCCCGCGAACTCGGCCGTCGTCATCGACGTGCACGGGGCGCTGGAGTTCATGCGGACCGTACGGGTCGACGCGGAGGGCCGCGGCACCATCGACAAGGCCCCCTCGCTGGGGCCCGCGGTGACGCTGACCCTGGACTGGGAGACGTACGTACGCCTCGCGGCCGGCCGGGTGCGTCCGCACACCGTGGCCGACCGGGTGAAGGTGGAGGGCGACCCGGCACTGGCCGAGGCGATCCTGGCCAGCTTCTCCGTGACTCCTTGAGTTCGGAGAACACCCTTGGTGTGGTCGATGATGTCGTCCGCTGCCGTGCCGGCGGCGGACCGGTTCGATTGGTTCGCCGACGTGGTGGCGCAGGAGTTGGTGTCCACGTCGATCAAGAGTGAGCACGCCCAGGACTTCCGGGCGGAGGCCGCCGTGCTGGACCTGGGCTCCGTCCAGGTGAAGCAGCTCGGCTACGCCCCCCTGCACTCCCGGCGCACGGCGGCGCACGTGCGCAGCAGCGATCCCGAGCAGTACCAGCTGGGGCTGGTGACCCGTGGGACCACGTGGGTCGCGCAGAACCGGCACGACTCGGGGCCCTTCTCGGGGGACCTGGTGCTGTGGGACACCTCCCGCCCCTTCGAGTCGGGCGTCCTCGGCACCCAGCCGCTCCACGTCGTGATTCTCTCGCTGCCCCGCACGGCGCTCCCCCTGCGGTCGGACCGGGTGGAGCGGCTGCTCGCCGAGCGGATCCCCGCCGACCGGGGGATGGGGGCGATCCTCGCGCAGTACATGCGCTCCCTGGCCGCGCACGGGGAGGAGTGCGGGCCCGGCGAGCTGGAGCAGCTCGGGTCCATCGCCCTCGACCTGGCCGGGGCCTGCCTCGCCGGGCGGATCGGAGCCGAGGACGAACTGTCCGAGGAGAGCCAGACCCGGGCCCTGCTGGCACGGATCGACGCCTTCATCGGGCACAACCTCGGCGATCCGGAGCTGAGCCCGTCCGTGGTCGCCGCCCGGCACAGCCTCTCGCTGCGCCGGCTCCAGCTCCTCTTTCGGGAGCGCGGGGAGAGCGTCGCGGCCACGATCCGCCGGCGCCGCCTGGAGCGGTGCCACGCCGACCTCGCCGATGGCGCACAGCTCGCCGTCCCCGTCCACACCGTGGCCCTGCGCTGGGGGTTCACCAACGCCTCCGTGTTCAGCCGGCTGTTCCGCGACACGTACGGGGTCAGCCCCAGCGGGTTCCGCCACGCGGCGGCGCGGCAGGCCGCGGCGACCGGGGAGGATCCGGCGCGCGAGGAGTAGCGGGCCCCGGTCGCGGCCGGGGCCGCTGCGCGCATTGTCAACGACCCCTGCGCGCAGTGCACAACCGGCCGCGCGGGGCCCTCATAGGCTCGGCACGCGTTGGCCGGAACCCGGATCCGCGGAGCGGACGGACGGACGGGTGGGAGAGGACGGGGGTCTATCCCACTCGGGGCTCGTCCCGCTCGCGGTACGGGTGGCCTACGCGCACATCGGGCCGGCTCCGGACGTCATCGGGCCGGCTGCGGATCGGGGGGGCCGACGGGGGCGCCGGCCCCGGCCCCGGCGGCCGCCACGGCGGTGACGCCCGGGGCCGGGGCGGGCGGGGCGGCCGGTACGGGAACCTGGGCCTGGGCCTGGGCCTGGGCCGACGGGGCGGCCACGGCCGTCCCCGCCGCGACTCCCGCTCCTGTTCCCGCTCCCACCCGCTCGCGCTCGCGGGCCAGGGCGCGGCCGCGCAGGCGCAGGATCTGGGCGATGCCCAGGAGTTCCAGGACGAAGACCGACGAGAACGCGATGCGGTAGTTGTCCCCGGTGGCGTCGAGCAGCAGGCCCACCACCAGCAGGGTCGTCATCGAGGCGATGAAACCGCCCATGTTGGTGATTCCGGAGGCGGTGCCCTGACGTTCCGCCGGGTTGGCGGGCCGGGCGAAGTCGAAGCCGATCATCGACGCCGGCCCGCACGTGCCCAGCACCAGGCAGAGCGCGATCAGCAGCCACATCGGCGCGTGGTCCCCGGGGTAGGCCAGGACCGAGCCCCACAGGAGGGCCGTCAGGGCGACCGTGCCCAGGGCGAGCGGGATCCGGGAGGACTGCCTGCGGCCCACGACCTGGCCGTAGACCAAGCCGAGCGCCATGTTCGAGGCGACCACCAGGGTCAGCAGGCCGCCCGCGGTGGTCCGGGACAGCCCCTGGGCCTCGACGAGGAAGGGCATGCCCCACAGCAGCAGGAACACCATCGCCGGGAACTGCGTCGTGAAGTGCACCCACAGCCCGAGCTTGGTGCCCGGCTCCCGCCAGGAGTCGGCGATCTGGCGCCGTACGAATCCCCCCGCGCCGGAGGCTGCCGAGGGCGCGGGCTCGTGCCCTTCCGGGTGGTCGCGCAGGAACAGCACGAGCGGGACCAGGACCACCAGCCCCGCCACCGCACTGCCCGCGAACGCCGGCACCCAGCCGACCCCGTGCAGCACGGGAGCCAGCACCAGCGTGGAGATCAGGTTGCCCGCCATGCCGACCAGGCCGGCCAGCTGCGCCATCAGCGGGCCCCGGCGGGCCGGGAACCAGCGGGTGCCGAGCCGCAGCACGGAGATGAAGGTCATGGCGTCCCCGCAACCCAGCAGGGCGCGGGCCGCGAGGGCCATCCCGTAGGAGGGGGAGAGCGCGAAGCCGATCTGGCCGGCGGTGAAGAGCACGGCGCCGAGGGTGAGCACCTTCTTGGTGCCGAGCCGGTCCACCATCAGGCCGACGGGTATCTGCATGCCCGCGTAGACCAGGAGCTGGAGCAGGGAGAAGGTCGACAGCGCCGAGGCGTTCACGTGGAAGCGGTCGGCGGCCTCCAGCCCGGCGACTCCGAGGCTGGTGCGGAAGATGACCGCCACGAAGTAGACGGCGACGCCGATCGACCAGACGAGCACCGCCTTACGGCCGCCCGGCGGGTCCTTGAAGGCGGCAGGGGAGGCCATGGACTCGGAGCGCGCGGAGCTCATCGGGCGGACCCCCGCACCAGTTCGCCGACCCGGCTCACGTGGGCCCGTACCGCCGCGGCGGCCGTATCGGCGTCGCCCGCGCGCAGGGCGTCGAGGATCTCCCCGTGTTCGGCCAGCGTCCGCTCCACCCGCTCGGGGTGCGCGTGCAGCAGGGCCACGCCCATGCGGAGCTGGCGGTCGCGCAGTTGGTCGTAGAGGCGGCAGAGGATCTGGTTGCCGGCGCTGCGCACGATCTCCGCGTGGAAGGCCCGGTCGGCGGCCATCATCGCCGCGAGCTCGCCCGCGTCACCGAGCCGGCGCTGCTCCTCGACCAGTTCCGCGAGCCGTTCCAGCAGCCCGGCCGGGGCGGGCACGGCCTGGCGGACGGTGAACTCCTCGACCAGCAGCCGGGTTTCGATGACGTCGGCGATCTCCTGGGCGGAGACCGCGAGGACGAGGGCGCCCTTCTTCGGGTACAGCTTGAGCAGCCCCTCGGTCTCCAGCCGCAGCAGCGCCTCGCGGACCGGTGTGCGCGAGACCCCGACGGCGACCGCGAGCTCGCCCTCGGTCAGCAGCACCCCGCCCTCGTAGCGGCGGTCGAGCACGGCCTGCTTGACGTGTTGGTAGACGCGTTCGGCAGCGGTCACGGTGGTGGCGGCGGTATGAGCGGGTGGCATGCGCACAGCATAGATACAACAGAGGTGCAACCCGGGAGCCCGTCCACGATGTGGACCTTCACCCTGTGGACCGGCCTCGACCCTCACCGCACCATGACGTCCAGCACGAACTCGTCGTACGCGGCCTCGTCCGGATACGCCGGACGGACCTGCGCGAAGCGGATCCTGGCCCGGCCTGCCACCCGCCCCCGTACGAGGTACACCCGCTCCACCGTCGCCCCGGGCAGCGGCTCCGGGGGCTCCGGCGGATCCGGCGCCCCCGCGGCAGCGGCCGCAGTCTCCGGCGCCCCCTCCGCCACCGAGACCGCGTCCGCGTCCCCCGTCACCCGCCAGGTCCAGACGTAGCCGCGCGCACCGCGCCCGGTGAGCCGCAGCTCGTACTGCTCACCGGGCGCGAGCACCACCTCGCGCACCTCCACGCGGACTCCTCTCCTGTGGAGACGGACGGCCTACGCCGGGCCGATCACCGCCCCCTCGTGCCAGCCGGCGCCGTCGCGCCGGTAGTGCTGGAGCAGGCGGTCGGTGCGCAGGACGATCACCTCCAGGTTGAACCCGAAGCTGCCCTGGAGCATCCCGGTGACCGCCAGCACGTCGTGGCCGAAGACCGCGGAGCGCTGCCAGGCGCCGCCCCCGGCGTTGCCGCGCCACCAGTGCTCGATGCGCCCGCCCGCGCCCGTCACGCACAGCTCGTAGTTCCCGGCGGTGTCCTCGTCGGCCGCCCCGTGCTGCGCCTCGATCAGGCAGGGCGCGGAGGCGATGCCGGAGCCGAAGATCTCGCCGGGGCGCCAGACGAACCCGTTCGGGTCGTCGCGCCACCACAGCTGCATCCGGCCGTCGGTGCGGGTGGCGACCAGGTCGAGGTGGCGGGAGCGGGTCTGGACCAGGGCCGGGCCGAAGTGCGCGATGCCGGTGGCGAAGCGGCCGCCGTCGTTCCAGGTCCAGGGGGCGCCGTTGATCCGCCACCAGTGGTTGAGGCGGCCGTCGGCGGTGCGGACGACCACCTCGAAGTTGCCGGGCGTCCCGTAGTCGCTCTGGATGAAGGCCGGGGTCGAGCCGACCGCCGCGTCGCCGGGACCGAAGGCGCCGCCGTCGCGCCAGGCCGCGGCGAAGTGCTCGTAGTACCAGTGGCGGAGCCGGCCGCCGGTGGTCACGTGCAGCGACTCCATGTTCCGGTTGTACGTGGTCCCCGTGAAGGCGGGCTGGCCGGAGGCGTCGGAGCCGAAGCTCTGGGCACGGTTCCAGGCGAAGGGGGCCTCCCCCTCGCGCCACCAGTGGCTCAGGGAACCGCCGCCGGCTCCGGCGAGGGCCGCCAGTTCGAAGTTGCGGTGGGCGCGGCCGTTGCCGCTCTCGTAGACGTTGCCGGCGTGCAGGCGGCGCTTGCTCCAGGGGTCGATGTTGGTGTCCTGCAGCCCGCACTTCGCCCAGTCGTCGATCCGCGCCTCGCCGTACGCGATCCGGCCGTAGCCGCCCACGTGGTGGCCGGTCCCCCAGGAGTTCTTGAACAGCCAGCAGCCGGCCGCGTCGTCGTAGCCGGTGATCAGGACGCAGTGGCCGCCCGCCAGGCGGCCGCCGGTCTGGTGGTAGACGCCGGAGCCGAGGCCGAAGAAGTCCTCGTACACGTCGAAGCAGGCGGTCAGCGGGCCCACCGTGTCCAGCCAGACCTTCTGCTGCTCCACGTCGCCGAGCAGGACGTGGCCCCCGGTGATGCGGACGGTCCGGCCGGAGCGGTCCCAGCTCGGCGTGTACTCGGACCGCCAGGCCTCCCGGCGGTCGACGGGGGTACCGGGGGGCGGCGGCGAGTACGGCCAGCAACCCGGGTCCGCCAGCCCGCCGTTGGTCCGGATCCAGTCGAGGGCGGCCTCGGGGCTGCCCGTCTGCCCGCAGGTGGCCTTCATCCCGTCGTGCAGGTCCCCCTCGGACCGCTCGGCCCACACGTGGTGCTCGATGCGGGCCATCGACTCCACCAGACCGGCCGCCCCGAACGCCCAGCCGGCACTGCACGGGGCCTGGTCCTTCACCTTGGTGAGCCAGGGCCGGTCCCAGCGGCTGCGCCAGTCCACGGCGGAGGGGCGGGCGGCGGCGAGGGGGCGGCTTCCGGGGAGCAGCCCGTGCGCCGCCCTGCGCCGGGTGAGGTGCGGATTGCCGCTGACCCGGCCCACGAGGCTCCGCAGGTCCACCGGCGGCGCGGCCCCGGCGGGCGTCAGCTCCGCTGCCGCCGCCGTGCTCGCGCCCAGGCCCAGGGCGGGCCTCGGTACGGGATCCCCGTCGGCAAGGTGCTCGCTCACGGACCACCGCGCCCCGCGCGCCGCGAGCAGGGCCCGCAGTTCCCCCGCGGTCTGGACACGCCCCTCCGACTGCTCCGGCATTCCGGCCCCCCAACGCACCGTACGGATCCGAGCCCCGGGAGCGTCCACCTGCGCGGAGGGCGCGTCAAGGGGGTCCGTACGGTCGCGCGGCGGCACGCGGGGGCGCTGGCCGCTGGTGCCGTGACCGGGAGCCCGCTGCGGGGGCGGGTGTTCCCGGGGGCCGGAACGGTGTGATCCACATCGCATTCGGCCGTCCGGCCCGTTTGCGAGCACGATGATCGCGCAGACGGGACTGCTGGAACACCCCCGAGGAAAGGACCGGCCCATGGTGGCCCCCAATCCCCCGCAGGTGGCCGATCCCGAAGCGGTGAAGCGCCATCCCAGCCTCTTCCGTGCCATCAGGCAGCGCCGGAATCCCAGACTCCGCAGGACGGACATCACCGTCACGGACGAGGCGACGGTCAAGCGCGCCGTCAAGGCGGCCTCGCTCGGCAACGCCATGGAGTGGTTCGACTTCGGCATCTACTCCTACCTGGCCGTCACCCTCGGACACGTCTTCTTCCCGTCCGGGAACGAGACCACGCAGTTGCTGTCCTCGTTCGCCGCCTTCGCCGTGGCCTTCCTGGTACGGCCGCTGGGCGGGATGTTCTTCGGCCCGATGGGCGACCGTCTCGGCCGCAAGCGGATCCTGGCACTCACCATGATCATGATGGCGGTGGGCACGTTCGCGATCGGGCTCATCCCCTCGTACGACGCGATCGGCCTGTGGGCCCCCGCCCTGCTGATCCTCTTCCGCATGGTCCAGGGCTTCTCGACGGGCGGTGAGTACGGCGGCGCGTCCACCTTCATCGCCGAGTACGCGCCCGACAAGCGCCGCGGCTTCTTCGGCAGCTTCCTGGAGTTCGGCACCCTGGCCGGGTACGTCGGCGCGGCCGGCCTCGTCACCGCGCTGTACGCCGTGCTCGACGACGGCCAGATGGAGGCCTGGGGCTGGCGCGTCCCCTTCCTCGTCGCCGGGCCGCTGGGCCTGGTCGGTCTCTACCTGCGCATGCGCCTGGACGAGACCCCCGCCTTCCAGAAGCTGGAGGGCGGCAAGGCGCTCGCCACGGAGGCCACGGCCGGCGCGGCCGGCGCGGCCGCCACGGAAGCCGCGGAGACCACCACCAAGGGCGACCTCGCGAGGATCTTCCGCGACCACTGGCCGACGCTGGTCCTGTGCGTCTGCCTGGTCGGCGCCTACAACATCAACGTCTACCTGGTGCTGTCGTACCTGCCGACCTATCTGTCCGACGAGCTGGGCTACAGCGAGACGCACGGCCTGCTCGTCCTGCTCGGCATGATGGTCTTCCTGATGCTGGTGATCAGCCGGGTCGGCAAGCTCTCCGACCGCTTCGGCCGCAAGCCGGTGCTGATGACGGGCATGGCGGGGTTCTTCCTTCTCTCCCTGCCCGCGTTCCTCCTGATCCGCCAGGGCAGCGTCCTCGCGGTCGGGCTGGGCATGCTCGCGCTCGGGCTGTCGCTCGTCTGCCTGCTCGCGACGATGTCCGCCGCCCTGCCCGCCCTGTTCCCGACGCAGGTCCGGTACGGCTCCCTGTCGGTCGGCTACAACCTGTCGACCTCGCTCTTCGGCGGGACGACCCCGCTGGTGGTCACCGCACTGATCAGCTGGAGCGGCTCGAACCTGATGCCCGCCTACTACTCGATGGGGGCGGCGCTGGTCGGCATCGTCTCCGTGGCCTGCATGAAGGAGACCGCGCGCCAACCGCTCGACGGCTCCCCTCCCTCCGTCGAGACGCAGGAAGAGGCCGCGGAGCTGTGCGCGGCCCAGTCCCCGGACCCGAAGTTCTGAGCCGCCCGCGGCTCGGAAGGTGCCGGCGTCGGTCTTCGGCGCTGGTTCAGGTGGTGGTCACCCGGGCCGAGCGGGGCTGAGCGCGCAGGGCGGGGAGCCGGGCGCTGTCCTCCGCTTCGGCCAGGCCCTCGCCCAGGGCCAGCAGGGAGAGGAGCCGCACCGGCCGGCCGGCCGGCCGGCCGCGGCGGCGGCTTCCAGTTTGTGGTGGCCGTCGAGGAGGAAGTGGGTCAGGCCCCAGTGCGCGCAATAGTCGTCTCCGGAGTCGACGGCGGGCTGGCACACGTCCAGCGTGGAGACCGCCACGGCCGTGGGGACGGTTCCCCGCTCCATGAGCGCGACGTACTCCTCGACGCGAGCCCTCTCGTTCCACCTCGGAGGGACCATCGGCACGACGAACTCGTAGAGGTGGGCGTCCGCGTCGACGGCGGTCTCGAAGGTCCGGTAGTACGGAGTGTGCGGGTACTCCGGGAGACCCCAGAACGGATCGACCCCCCACGTCGTGAGCTGTTCGCCGCTGAAGTAGTCGCCTTCCTTGCCGGGGATGACCAGCCGGGGTTCCACGCTAAGGAGCAGCGGAAGGTACTCGCCCTCCGGCAGCAGCGCACCGAACGCCTCGATCACGCCGCCGTCGTCCGGATCGTCCAGTGCACCCGTGAGCCGCTCCTGCACGCTCTCCAGGGACAACGTCTGGTTCGCGCCCTCCAGCCTGCGGAACAGGAACTGGCACGTCCCGCAGAAGAAGCTCAGCTCGAAGGCGGGCTCGTCGTCGAGCATCAGCAAACGGCGCCCGGACCCGCCACCGAGCTTCTGCGTTTCCGTACCGAAGGTCAGCCGCGCCTCGGGGGCGGGGAGGCCGAGGCTGCGCGGGTTGCCCGTTTTGATCACCATGAAACGACCGTACGGGACGCTCCCGGTCGCCTCCACCGACTGATGCGCGCGTACCCGGCCGGGCGGGCTTCACAGCCGCTGTCCGGGCCCGATGACCGTGAGTCCCACCTGTTCGGCGATCCAATGCGCGTACGGCTCGTTCGTTTGGCGGCCGCCGAAGACGGCGCTGCGGACGTGGACGAGGACGGTGTGGTCGTCAGCGGGCTCGCGGAGGTGACGCGTGTGGGTGTTGAGGAGGAGGGTCACCTCGGAGTGCTTGTGCTCACCGTGAAAGCCGAGTTCGGGCGCGTCCGGCCAGCACAGCGTCTCCCAGTTGATCTCGCCCGTGTTCGGGCCGATCGCCGCGGTGAAGGCGTCCTCGATGCTCCCGACCGGCAGGTCGAGCAGCGAGCACTCCACCGGCAGCCGTCCGTCGTACGAGGCGGAGCCGGCCGGCAGACCGGGCCCTTGGACTCCGACGACCAGCGCGGGGTACTCCTGCAGCGGCACCCCGTCGAACTCGCCGTGCTCCTCCTGCCCCTGGAACCACCCCTCGGGCAGCTCCTTCGCCATCCGCCGCACCTCGGCGACGGAGAGGAGCTCGGCGTACACGGAGACCTCGGAGTGCTCGCAGCGGCCGAACTCCATGAGGCGGCGCGCGGTGCTCAGGGCGAGTGCCGGGTCGGGGGTACGGAACACGGGATAGGCGATGTCGTTGGACATGCCGTGACTGTGTCACCGTGCGGCTTCGCAGGTCATCGCATTTACGGCACACGCCGCTCGCCCGCGAGCGCCCCGGCGGGGCGCTGCCGCTTCTGGGGCGGGCAGCGCCGGGGCCGGGGGTGCGGCAGCCGCTACTGGACGGGGAGCGGGACCGGGAGCGGCGGGGCCGGGACCGGCAGCGGGGGGAGGCCCGGGAGGCCGAGGCCGGTGAGCAGGGCGACCAGGGCTGCGACCAGGTCGGTCACCACGTCCGTGGCCTTGGCCTTGGCGTCGGTGGAGCAGCCGCAGGGGCCGGCGGCCTTGGTGAGGCCGTCGACCGAGCCCTTGAGCTTGTCGATGGCGCCCGTGACCACGTCGAGCGGGCCTGCGGCGGGCTTGGCCTTGTGGGCGGAGACGGGGAGCGCCACGGGGACCGCGGGCGCCGCCACCGGGAGCTTCGGCGCCTCGACCGGGAGGGCCGGGGCCGCCACCGGGAGGGCCGGGGCCGCCACCGGGAGCTTCGGAGCCTCCACCGGGAGCTTCGGGGCGTCCACGGGCAGCTTCGGCGCCTCGACCGGGAGCTTCGGGGCCTCGATCGGCAGCTTCGGCGCCTCGACCGGGAGCTTCGGCGGGTCCACCGGGAGGGCCGGGGCGTCCACGGGCGGGAGCGGGACCGGGAGGGCCGGGGCGGCGGGCAGGCTCTTCTTCAGGTCCTCGAGCGCGGCGGCGATCTTCTCCTTGAAGGCGGCCAGGTCCGCCTCCGGGATCTTGCCGTCGGGGGACTTCAGGACGGCCGCCAGCAGATCGGTGATGGGTTTGAGCAGCCCGCCGACCCCGCCCAGGGACTGCACCTGCGCGAGCAGGGCCTCCGTACCGGGGATGGCCTTCCCGGCCGGCGCGGCCGCCACGAAAGCGGTGGCGGCCTGCGGCTTCGCGGACGACTCCGCCGCCGCCGACGCCAGACCGGGGGACGCGGTCAGCAGGCTCAGGCAGAGGGCGGCGGGGACGGTGTAACGCGTGATGCGGTGCAACGGATCTCTCCTGTCGAGGGCCCCGGCGCGGGACGTGCCGGGGCGTGCCGTGAAGTGGGACGTGACATGGGACGTGTCCCAGCCCACTCACCGACACCCCGTCAGCCCCCGCAACCCGAGCCCCCGCACCGCCCGTGCGGACACGCCGCGCAACCGGCCTACGTACGCCCTTGACCTGCGTCTACGCCGTCACCCTCGGGCGATGCCCCGTCAGGCGGGTCCCTCCCACCGGATCTCGCCGTCCTCGACCCGGTCCGTGGCGGCGAGCCCGACCCGCGCGGCGACGGCCGCGGACGCGGTGTGGTCGGGGTGAACGTGCGCGATGAGCCGGCGCACCCCGGCCTGCGCCCCGAGCCACTCGGCCATGGCCCGTGTCGCCTCGACCGCGATGCCGCGGCGCTGCCAGGGCGTGCCGATGACCCAGGCGATCTCGGCGACCTCCCCGGAGACGGTCGCCTGGACCGTGCCGGTCAGACAGTCCTCGGCGTCGAGCCGGACCACCCAGTTGCACCAGGTGACGGCGGGGTCCGGCGAACCGGCGACCAGTCGCGCGTAGCGCGTGCGCAGCTCCGGCGCGGTGAGGGGGGCTCCGCCGATGAACCCGTGCAGCTCCGGGTCGCCCAATACCGCGGCCATCTCATCCGCGTGCGCGACCTCCAGGGGCAGCAGGGTCAGCCGCCCGGTCCGGATGATCATCCCGCCTGCGTCGCGAACGCGGTCCACGCGGCACCACTCATCTCGATGACCGGCCCGTCGGTCTGCTTGCTGTCCCGCACGGCGACCGTGCCTGCGATGTTCGTGGCCACCTCGACGCAATCCGAGTCGTTGGTGATGTCGCTGTAGCTCGACTTCACGAAATTGAACTGCTTCATGCCTGGAAACCTTTACAGATGGCGTCGATCAGGTTCACGGAATCGTGAGGTGCGAGGCTCAGCCTTGAGAGTCGGTCGAACGCCCGGCGGAAGCGCTCGTTGGCTT
Source organism: Streptomyces sp. NBC_00086 (assembly GCF_026343255.1). Lineage (NCBI taxonomy): Bacteria > Bacillati > Actinomycetota > Actinomycetes > Kitasatosporales > Streptomycetaceae > Streptomyces > Streptomyces sp. NBC_00086. The sequence goes on from NZ_JAPELZ010000001.1 coordinate 3,990,507, forward strand.
CGGCTCCCTCGGCCCACACCGTAGCCGCGACACTTTCCGTGTAGCCCACGTCCAAGGCCCCCTGCTCGGCGAACGACAGGATGTTGAAGGCTCCCCCGACACCATGTGCCGCTCCCACACGGAACGGGAGCACTTGGATGTGGATGTTGGGCAGATGCGCCTTCTCCACCAAGTGGGCGAGCTGTCCGGCCATGACCGCCCGACCACCGATCTCCTGACGTAGAGCCGCCTCCCAAACGATGGCGTGAAACTCCAAGGGTCGTTCGCCCCAGAGCCGGTTCTGCCGACGGGTACGCGTGGTCACCATGACTTCGATCTCGTCGGGATGCGTCCAGGAATCGGAGCTGACGCCCAGCGCGCGAATGTAGTCCGAGGTCTGGAGGAGCCCCGGGACCAAGGCGAGCTGCCAGGTCCTGATGCGAGTGGCGACGTCCTCCATCGCCACGTACTCGGCGAAGCCTCCGACGGTCGGAACCTGCTGCCACCACCCCTTGGCCTTGCGCCGCTCCCGATCAAGCTTGGCCAGCGCCAGCAACCCCGCGACGGCCGACTCGTCCGTCTCCCCGTAGAGCTTGCACAGGGCGACGATGTCCGGGTCCCGGAACGGAACCCAGCCTCGCTCCATCTTGGCGACCTTGGCCGCCGTGGCACTCAGCACCTGCGCCGCTTGCGGCTGCGTCAGGCCCGCGGCGTCCCGCAGGCGCAGCAGTTCCCCGCCCAGCCGACGGGCCAGCACCGTGGATACCCGGTTGTCCGTGGGCACTTGCTCCACCTCCTCGTACCCGGGGCAGTCTTCCGCGCCCGGACCGAACCGCACAACTACTCCTTGGGGATAGATATCTCCGGAAGAGGTTGCACCCGACTGCGCGGTCACTCTACGGTCAGTAACGAACTACTCACCGCACAGAGTCAGTTGGCGGAAGCGCACCGGGCTGTCCACAAGACGGCACCGGCATGCCACCGCCCGTACCGGAGGTGCACGGCCATGAACGGACTCACGCGTCACGACGTACGGAACTACCCGCCCCGCCAGGACTCCGTACCCACCGCCCGCCGGCACACCGCATGGCTCGCCGTGGCGTGGGGGCGGCCCGAGCTCGCGGCGGACGCGGCGCTGCTGACCAGCGAGCTGACCACCAACGCGCTGCTGCACGGCTCCGTGTGGGACCGGTACTTCCGGGTCGAGATCAGCCTCACCGGAGCAGTGCTCCGCATCGAGGTCACCGATCCGAAAGGCGAGCGCCGCCCCGAACCGCGAGCGGCGGTCGGCGACCACGACCAGTTCGGGCGGGGGCTGCACATCGTCAAGGCCCTCGCGGCGCACTGGGGGTGCACGGACCGGATCGTCGGCAAGACGGTGTGGGCGGAGCTGAGCTGACCCAGGGCGGAGGGCAGGAGTCCCCCCGTTAGGGTGATCCACATGGATGGGTGGACGGCGCCGAGCTCCATCGAGCGCGAGCTGTACGAGGCCAAGGCGCGCGGGGACTGGGCGGGATACATGGACGCCCTCGCCCGCAGCGAGCTGTTCCTGCCGCAATCCCGGGCCCAGGTCGACGCCGAGCCCGCGACGGCCCGCTTCCACCCCACCCCGGACCGGCGCTGCCTCGTCGTCCACACCCGCGGCATGCTGCCCGTCCCCGACCCGCACACCGTGTACCTGCCCAGGTCACTCGCCTGGTTCGCGAACGCCTGGGACTCCGCCGACCCGCCCCACCTCGCCGTGAACCCCGGCTCCCCCACCGAGGCCTACCTCACGACCACCCCCGCCGACCTCGCCCGCTGGCGCGCCCACTGGGACGCCGCGGCCCCGGTCTGGGGCCTCGCCCCCGGAGCCGTGCACTCCCTGCACGTCGGCGGCCCGCTGCACGGGCCGGTCGCGCACGGGCTCGCCGTCGGAGCCCATCTCGCCGTCACCAACGGTGAGTTCTGGAACGCCCTCGCCTACCACGGCGGCGGCTACGCCCGGGAACGCGAACGCCTCCGCCGGGACTGGGAGATCACCGATTCCGCGGGCTGGCACCAGGTCCTGCGCGGCCTGCTCTCCGCCGGAATGGTCAGCCCCGTCTGGGAGTTCGCGCTGCGCGTGCGCCGCCTCCTCGCCTCCGACTTCGCCGGCCCCGTCGACGCGGAGCACTGGCGGCACGCCGCGGCCACCGCCCTGCGCCGCAGCGCCGAGCGCGCGGCCGAACCGCAGCTCACCCCCGAGGGGGTCACCCCCGCCGCGCCCCGGCCCACCGCCGAGGTGGAGGGCGAGGTCGCGGGCGTACAGCGGCTGATCGGCCGGATCGCCCGCTACGAGCAGCGCTTCCGCGCCGACGGGCTGCTCCCCGAGGACGGCTGGGTCCGCTCCGTCGAGGGCTGGGACCACGGCCGGGCCTCCCAGCTGGCCCGCTGGGGCCTCGGCGCCCGCTACGGCACCCTCGCCGAGGCCGAACGCGGCGTACTGGCCGCCGGGGCCGCGGCGCGCGGGGCCTACCGCTCGTGGGAGGAGTTCTCCGCGGGGTACGCGCTGGCGCGGTGCCTGCACTTCGACGAGGAGGAGTTCGGCGAGTGGTACGCGGGCTCCCTGGCCACCCACCTCACCCTGACCACCGACCCGGCGAGCCCCTGGCGCAACATCCCCTGGCGGGCACCCGAAGGAGCCGCATGACGCAGCAGGAAACCCTCACGACGGAGCGCATGGACGGCCCGGCCGCGCTGCGGGCGGCGGACGCGTTCAGGCTGGTCTACGCCGAAGCGTTCGCGGAGCCTCCGCACAACGAGACCGAGGAGGAAGTCGCCGACGCCTTCCTCCACTTCCCCGCACAGACCCGCAGGCCCGCCTTCCGCGCGGCCTTGGCCCGTACCCCTGACGGCGAGCCGGCCGGCGTGGCCTACGGCTGGACGCTCCAGCCCGACGCTGTGTGGTGGGACGAACTCACCAAGCCCGCGTCCGCCGCCATGCGGCGCGAGGACGGCCGCCGCACCTTCGGGCTCATCGAGCTCGCCGTGCGCGGGCCGTGGCGCGGACAGGGTGTCGCGCGGCGGCTGCACACGGCGCTGCTCGACGGCATCACGGCCGAGCGGGTGCTGCTGAAGGTCCACCAGGAGGCCGGGACGGCCTCGGCCGCCTACCGGTCGTGGGGGTACCGCAAGATCGGCGAGGCCCGGCCCCCGGGCGCGGACGCGGGCGCGGACACGGACCTCCGTGACGTGATGCTGCTCGACCTGCGGCGCTGAGGGCGACCGCCCCCCACGGTCAGGCTCCCCTGGCGGCCTGACCGTGGCGCTCACCGCGGCGCTCGCCGCGGCTCCGCGGGAGCCGGGCGAGGGTAACCGCTCGGAGCAGCCATTCCACCGGGCCGTACCGGTACCTGGCCATCAGGTGCTTGCTGAGGACGAGTTGGGCCCCGTACAGGACGAGCGCGCCGAGTTCGACGACGGCCGCGCCGAGGCGGTCGTACAGGGCGAGGCCGTAGGCGGTGAAGACGAGGGCCATGACGAGGGACTGGCTCAGGTAGTTCGTCAGGGCCATCCGGCCGGCGGGAGCCAGGAGTACCGCCGCGCGACCGCCCCGGACCGTCTTCATGAAGAGGAGCATCCCGCAGACGTACGCGGCGGTGAGCGCGGGGGCCGTGACCATCCCCACGACCGAACCGAGCAAGCTCCACCGGGGACCGAGCACGCCGCCGGCGGCCAGGGCCATGAAGATGCTGCCGGGCAGGCCCAGGGCGAGGCCGAGCAAGCAGATGCGGCGCATCCGGGCCGCGTACCGTCCCGTGTCGGCGAGGAGACGGCGCTTGCCGCAGTACAGGCCGGTCAGGAAGGCGGCCAGGACGAAGCCGCCCATCAGCAGCACGCCCAGGAACGCGTCGGGCAGCTGGCCGATGTTGGCCCGCACGACGGACGCCGGGTCGCCGCGGTACTCGGCAACCAGCGCCGCGAACTCCGGCGGAAGTGCGCCCAGTTCGGTCGCCTCGGCGTCCGACATGAACAAGGAGCCCAGGCCCAGGAAGAGCAGGAAGCCGCTCGCGCAGCCGTACACGACCCGGGCCGCGCGCAGGGCCGCCCCGGGCGAGCAGTTCCGTGCGGCGATCAGGACCAGGCCGAGCAGCGCGTAGGTCATGAGGATGTCGCCGGTGTACAGCAGTACGGCGTGCAGGAAGCCCAGGACGAACAGGCCCAGCGAGCGGCGCAGCATCCGGGGGACGGCGCTCGCGCCGTCGCGTGCGGCGGAGTCCTGCTGGAGGGTGAAGCTGTAGCCGAAGAGGAACGAGAACATCAGGTAGAACTTGCCGACCACCAGGGCCTGCACGACGCCCTCGACGGTCCGGTCGAGCATCGCCGCGTCCGGGTCGACGGTGCCGCCCGGGGCGTACGGGCTCGCCATCATCAGCGCGTTGACCAGCAGGATCCCCAGGAGCGCGAAGCCGCGCAGGGCGTCGACCTCCGGTATCCGCGTGGGCCGGTCGGTTCGTTCGTGCGCAGCAGCCGTTGCGGGCACCGCTTCCCCCCAGGTGGTCGTGCGTGTGTCGCGCCCCTACCGCGGATGCCCGCCGGTGGCCGCGGCCGGGGCGGTTCGGTCGTCCGGCCGGGGCTTGGAGCGCTTTCCTTCCGTGACGACCGTAGCCCGGCGGCGGGTCAGGGCCACGCCCAGGAGGACGACGGCCATGCCTGCGATCACGCGCGGGCCGGGCTCCTCGCCGAGCACGAGCGCGCCCAGCAGGACCGAGACCACGGGCAGGAGGTAGCCGACGGTCGCGGCGTTGGTCGCGCCCTCGTCGGCGATGATCCGGTAGGTGAGGTAGAAGGTGACGCCGGTGGCGAAGACGCCGAGGACCACGACGGCCGGCAGCGGCGCCGCCTGGAGCCTCACCGCGGTCAGACCGCCGAAGGGCAGGGCCAGCGTCGTGAGCCCGGTGGCCGCGAGGAGTTGGGTGGTGGCGAGCGAGAGGGTGGGCACGCCCTTGCCGACGAGGTGGCGGCCCATGTAGGTGAAGGCGAAGGCGTAGCTCGCTGCGGCGCCCAGGATGGCGAGCGCTCCCCAGCCCACCTGCCCCGACCGCTGCCACGGGGCGAAGATCAGCGCGGTCCCGGCGAGCCCGACCAGCAGACCGGCCACCCTGATCGCGCGGGGGCGGCGCTCGGCACGGGTGACGAGCCCGATCAGCAGCGACCACAGCGGGGTCGTCGCGTTCAGCACGCCCGCGAGCCCCGAGTCGACGCTCTGCTGGCCCACGCTGAAGAGGGCGAACGGAAGCGCGTTGCAGAAGAAGGCCGCCACCAGGACGTGGCCCCACACCACCCGGCCTGTGGGCAGCCGTTGGCGCGCGAACCGGCACGCCACCCCGAGGACGAGCGCGCCGAGCGCGCACCGGGCCAGGGTGACCTGGACCGGGGTCAGCCCCTCCAGGGCCAGGTCGATCCACAGGAACGTCGAGCCCCACAGGAGGGCGAGCACGCCGACGCGTCCGGCACTGATCACGGTTCTGCTCCTCGGGTGGCGGGTGGCGGGCCGCGGGATGGGGTCGCGGCTCCGTCCTCCCACGGTGTGGCACCCGATACGACAGGACAAGCAAATGGTTCTGCATCAACCGTTAACGTGTACTACATGCTCGATGTGCGAAGGATGCAGGTCCTGAGGGCGGTCGTCACCAGCGGATCGGTGACGGCCGCGGCGGCCCACCTGGGGTACACGCCCTCCGCGGTCAGCCAGCAGGTGGCGGCCCTGGAGCGGCAGGCCGGCATCCCCCTGCTCGAACGCGTCGGGCGGGGCGTCCGGCCGACGGCGGCGGGCCGGCTGCTCGCCGACCACGCCGCCGTCATCAGCCGCAACGTCGCCGAGGCGGAGACCGCCCTGGCCGACCTCAGGGCCGGCCGCACCGGGCGGCTCGCCGTCCGCTACTTCGCCACGGCGGGCGCGGCCCTGGTGGCCCCCGCCCTCGCCGGACTGCGCCGCGAACACCCGGACGTGCGGGTCGACTTGCGGATGACCGACCCCGAGGACCCGCTGCTGGAGGTGGAGCAGGGCCGCGCGGACCTCGCCCTGGTCATCGCGCCCCGGACGCGGCCGCGCGAGGACGTGGAGCTGATCCACCTGCTCGACGACGCGTACGACGCGGTGCTCCCGGCCGGGCACCGGCTCGCGTCCGAGGAGACGATCGCCCTCGTGGAGCTCTCGGACGAGCAGTGGGTCGGCAGCGAGCCGGCCGGCCCCTGCCTGGAGCCGGTCCTCGAAGCCTGCGCGGCGGCGGGCTTCAGCCCCGACTTCGTGGTGCAGAGCGAGGACTACCCGACGGCGCAGGGGTTCGTCGCGGCCGGGCTCGGCATCGGCCTGATGCCGCGCATGGGGCTGGGCCTCGGCCCGGGTCCCGGGGCCGGGGCCGGGGCGGGAACGGGCGCCGTGGCCCGCCATCCGGGGGTCGTCGTACGCCCGGTCCGCGATCCGCGCCCGACCAGGGCCGTCTACGCCGCGGTCCGCAAGGTCTCCATGGGCCGGCCGGCCGTACGCGCCCTGCTCGAAGCGCTCCGGCAGGGCTCGGCGCCCGCACAGGACCCCTCGGCCTGAGCCTCCCGGCCTCAGGCGGCCGAACCGACCCGCGCCGAGGCCGACTTGCCCTTCGACTCCGCGTCCGCGAGCGCCTGCGCGTACGAGGCCTCCGCGAGGGGGATGAGCCCGGCCATCGCCGGGACGGACGCGGCCAGGGTCAGCTCGGGGACGATGAAGTCGACCTCGGCGCCGAACATCTCGGTCAGGACCCCGTCCAGGTAGTTCTGCACGAACTCCATGCCCTCGCGCGGGGTGCCCGGCGCGTACGAGCCGCCGCGGCTGGCGACGACGGTGACCGGCAGGCCCTTGAGGGGGGAGTCCGGACCCGCGTTGCGGCCCATCACGATGACCTGGTCCAGCCACGCCTTGAGGGTGGAGGGGATCGAGAAGTTGTACATCGGGGCGCCGATCAGCACGGCGTCCGCCCGCTCCAGCTCGGCGACCAGCTCCAGCCGCTCGGCGAAGGACGCGGCCTGCTCGGGGCTGTGGGCGGAGGGGTCGGTGAAGGCGGCGGACCAGGCGAGGCCGTCGAGGTGCGGGACGGGGTCGGCCGCCAGGTCGCGGTAGACGACCGTGCCGTCGGGGTGCTGCTCCTCCCAGGCCTTGCGGAAGGCGGCGGTCACCGCGCGCGAGGCGGAACCTGCGGCGGCGGACTTCAGGGACGAGTCGAGGTGCAGAAGGGTGGCCATGGGAACCTCCGAGGAGAGCGCTTTTCCGTACGTCACTAGTAATAACACAGTCGCTTACTTTTTCTCACCCCCTAAGTCGCGGGTAGTACCCTGGAGCCATGGCGGACAAGGGGAAACACCAGGACGCGGGCGCCTGCAGCCGGGTGAGCGAGGGCATCACCCAGGTCTTCGGGCTGCTCGGAAAGCGCTGGACCGGCGTGATCGTGGCCTCGCTGATGGACGGCCCGGTGCACTTCGCCGACCTGCGCAGGTCCATCTCCGGCATCAGCGAGCGCATGCTCTCCGACCGCCTGGTCGAGCTCGGAGCGGCCGGCCTCGTCCTGCGCGAGGTGGACGAGGGACCGCCCCTGCGGGTCGCCTACCGGCTGACGGAGCGGGGCTCCGCGCTGAAGCCCGCGCTCACGGAGCTGGGCCAGTGGGCCGAGAAGTGCCTGATCAAGGACGGGGACGCCGGCTGACCTGCCGTAGTCGCCCCGCGTCCGCGCCAAAGTCGCTTGGGGCGTGCGGGCACGACCATTAGCGTGCCCACATGACCCTTGTACTGAACGACACCGTGCGAAAGCTCCTCGACGCCCCCCACCCCGCGGTGCTCGCCACCCTCAACCCGGACGGCAGCCCGCAGAGTTCGGTGGTGTGGCTGACCCGCGACGGTGACGACGTCCTGATCTCCACCGAGCGCGGCCGCCGCAAGGAACGCAACATCGTGGGGGACCCCCGCGTCGGCCTCACCGTCTTCGACCTGGCCAACTCCTCGCTCTACGCGGAGATCCGCGGCACCGCCACCGTCACCGAGGACATCGGCCGGGCCGTCGCCGTCCGCGTCGCCGAGGAGTACGAGGGCCCGGGCGCGGGCGAGGAGTACGCGAACCTCCCGGCCGAGAACGTCCGGGTCGTCATACGCCTCAGCCCCGCCAAGGTGCTCGGCAGCGCGGCGCGCTGAAGCCCTGCGGAAGGCCTTTTACGGGAGCCCCGGCCGCACCGCCGCCCAGGCGTCCACCGCCACCGCCAGGGGGTCGGACGCCGCGAGGTACGGCCGAGCCGGCTCCGTGCAGCGCATCAGGTTCTTGATGCGGCGCAGCCGCAGGATGGCGGGGCGCGGCAAGTCCCGCCAGCCGGGAGCCTGCTCGGCCGCCTGCGCCGGGGTCAGCTCGAAGAGCGCCAGCACGTCCCGGCACAGGGCGGCGGGGTCACGATCCGGATCGCCGTCCCCGCCGGGACCGAAGCGCTGGATCAAGTAGCTCCGTACGTACGGCCGTTCCTCGGGACGGCCCAGCCGGTCGAGCGCGGCGAGCGCGACGCGGCCCCAGCGCAGCCGCACCCCGTCGGGCAGCTCCTCGTCCTGCATCCGGAACGTGGCCAGGGACCGCAGCTGCTCCGAATCCGGCTCCTCCAGCAGCGGGGGCCCGGTGGCCAGCCACGCCTCCAGCTCCCCCAGCGCGTGCCCGGTCGGCGGTACGCACGTCAGTACCTGCCCCCGCGCGAGCAGAGCGACCACGGGCCCCGTGAGGTGCACCTTCGCCACGTGCCCCGCGTCGAAGGAGCCGACCGTGCGCCCGTACCGCTCGATCTCCCGCAGCCTGGTCCGCAGTTCGCCGGTCGCGTACACCTGCCCGGCCCGCGCCACCCCGCCGATGCACCGCACCACGCACACCCCGCCCGCGGCATCGGCCGCCTCGACGGCACACACCTGCAACTCCGCGAAGGACACCCGGCCCCACCCCTCTCCCGGCGGGGAGGCTACCCCCGGGAGCCCCGGCGCGCGGTCACTTCCGGGTTCACGGCGGGGCCCGACGGGCCGATCCGGCCGGTCATACCGAAGCCTCGCCGGCCCAGACCTCGGGCTTGACCAGCACAGGGTCCGCCACGGAGCGCGCGCCGGCCGCGTAGGCGAGCCAGCGCAGGTCCTCCCAGGAGAAGAAGGGCTCACCCCAGGTGTCCGCCCAGAGCCGCACCGCGCCCTCCTCCGCGGGCGAGCGCGTCATGTCCCACCAGGCCCAGCCCCGGACTTCCGTGTCGGGATCGAAGCGCCAGAGCCAGTCCTGCAGGCGCCAGGGCGTGTCACCGGTCCGCTCGGTGTACCGGCCGCGGCCCTCCGCCGCGAAGGGCTCCGGGGAGGCGCCGCCCCGGCAGGCGCCGGAGAACCACGCGGGAATCGTGTCGACGGGCACGTCGCCGTCGTCGTCGAAGGCCCCCGAGACGGCGATCTCCAGCACGGCGTCCAGGAGGCCGCGCAGCCTGCTCGCGTACTGCGCCGGGTCCCCGTCCACGCCGATCTCGAAATGGGCCAGGACCGGGGGCGCGCAATCTTGCTCCGGCCGGCGGGATGCCCGGGACCTCTCCGCGGCAAGGTCCGCAATTTCGTGCAGCATGTCACCATCTTCGCCAATGAGCCCGGACGTTGCCGTTCTCGTCGATGTGCACCCTCTGGGGGATGGATCCCCTCCGGCGCCGGACGGCGTCCTGAAGAAACGCGCTGTCGGGGACCCCGCCGGTTCCCTCAGGCCCCCGGGGCCGCCTCCATGACCAGGCGGATTTCCGTGACCTCGTAGCCGGCTCGGGTGAAGGCGGCGGCCATCGGGGCGTTCACGGTGTCCGTGGTGGCGGTGATGCGGTCGGCTCCCTCGGAGGCGTGGAAGCGGGTGATCTCGGCGAGGATCTCGTCGATCAGGCCCTGGCCGCGCTGCTCCGGGACCACGCCGAGGTAGCCGACGTTGCGGTGGTACGGGGTCGCGGAGGGGATCGCCATGCCGGCGAGCGTGCCGTCGGGCAGGTGGGCCAGGCGCCACCAGGAGCGCTCGCCCGGGCAGTCGGTGTAGAACTCGATGTCGTCGCGCGCCAGTTCCTCGGCGTCGATCGTGCGGAGCTCGTTCTGCGTGTGCAGGTCCAGGCTGCCCTGCGAGAGGCGGACGAAGGCGCCCTGGAACTCCTCGTCGGTGCCTTCGCGGAAGACGAGGCGGCCGGTGGGCTCGGCGGTCCCGGCGGCCGGGGTCCACTCGAAGCGGAGTCGCTCGATCTCGCGGACCAGACCGGAGGAGGCGGCCGCCTTCTGGCGCCAGGCGACCGCGTCGGCCAGGCCGTCGGGGGAGGTGCGCCAGTCGCGCGGCAGCGAGACGTTGTAGTCGGGGAGCTTGCCGAAGGCCTCGTGCCCGGCGGCGAGCAGCCCGGCGGCGACGGCGGCCGGGTCGGCCACGGAGCTCCGTACCTGGAGGCAGTCGAGCGCGATCGGCCGCTCGCTGTCGGCGCGACCCCACCACAGGGCGCGGGCCAGGATCTCGCCGTTCTCGTCCTCGGCGAACCAGGTCCACTCGGGGCGCATCTGGCCCGCGGCGAACTCTTCGCGGATCTTCTCGGGGGTGAGGGCGGGAACGGGGCCGTCGGCCGGGTAGGCCAGGGCGCGGTCCAGGTCGGTGGGGTCTGCTGTGGCAGCGCGGAAGTGCATGGCCCGATCATCACACCGGGCGGAGACGGTCTTCAAAGAGTTTCTGCACGTCAGAGGCAGTTTGGTACGGAATTCCGGCCCCCGGGTGGAATACCCGGGGGCCGGTCCGCCGGGCCGTCAGGACCAGGTGATCAGACGGCGCGGGTGCTCCAGGACGGCGGCGATGTCCGCGAGGAAGCGGGAGCCGAGTTCGCCGTCGATGAGGCGGTGGTCGAAGGACAGCGCCAGGGTGGTGACGTGGCGGGCCTTGACCTTGCCCTTGTGGACCCACGGCTGGAGCTTGATCGCGCCGACCGCGAGGATCGCGGACTCGCCGGGGTTCAGGATGGGCGTACCGGTGTCGACGCCGAAGACGCCGACGTTGGTGATGGTGATGGTGCCCTGCTGCATGTCGGCCGGGGAGGTCTTGCCCTCGCGGGCCGTGGCGACCAGCCCGGACAGGGCCTGCGACAGCTCGCCGAGCGTCTTGGCGTGGGCGTCCTTGATGTTCGGGACGATCAGCCCGCGGGGCGTGGCCGCCGCGATGCCCAGGTTGACGTAGTGCTTGAGCACGATCTCCTGGGCCGCCTCGTCCCAGGACGCGTTCACGTCCGGGTTGCGGCGGATCGCCACGAGGACGGCCTTGGCGATCAGGAGCAGCGGGTTGATCCGGAGCCCAGCGAGGTCCGGGTCCTCCTTGAGCTCCTGCACCAGCTTCATCGTGCGGGTCACGTCGAAGGTGATGAACTCGGTGACGTGGGGCGCGGTGAAGGCGGAGCCGACCATGGCCTGGGCGGTGACCTTGCGGACGCCCTTGACCGGGATACGGGTCTCGCGGGCGGAGCCGGACACCTCGGCCGGAGCCTGTACGGGGGCCGCCTGAGCCGCCACCACCGGCGCCGCCGGGGCGACCGGAACCGCCGGGGCCACCGTCTGCGGGGCAATGGCCGCAGCGGCCGCGGCGTGCACGTCCTCGCGGGTCACGACCCCGCCGTCGCCGGTGGGGGTCACCGCCGCCAGGTCGATGCCGAGGTCCTTGGCGAGCTTGCGCACCGGCGGCTTCGCCAGTGCCTTGCCCGCGCCGCCCTGGGCGGGGACCACCACGGGGGCGGCCGGAGCGGCCGGAGCCACAGGAGCCGCCGCCTGGGCCACGCCCGTGCCGTTCTGCGCGGCGACCGCGGGCTGCGGCGCAGCCTTGCGCGGGCGGCGCTTCGTAGAGGCGGTGGAGACTCCGTAGCCGACCAGAACGGGCTGGCGGGCCGCGGGGGCCTCGGGCTCCGCCTCGGCGGCGACCGGAGCGGCGACCGGAGCGGCCACAGCGGGTGCCGCTGCTGCCGCCTCTGCCGGAGCCTCGTCGCCGGAGCCGGTCTGCACCGAGATGATGACCTGGCCGACGTCGACGGTGACGCCCTCCTCGAAGAGGAGCGCGTGCACGACCCCGTCGAAGGGGATCGGCAGCTCGACGGCCGCCTTCGCCGTCTCCACCTCGCAGACGACCTGGCCGTCGGTGACGGTGTCACCCGGCTGGACGTACCACTTGAGGATCTCGGCCTCGGTGAGGCCCTCGCCCACATCGGGCATCTTGAATTCGCGGATCGTCATCGCAGGGCTCTCCTCAGTACGCCAGCGAGCGGTCGACTGCGTCGAGCACCCTGTCCAGGCCCGGCAGGTACTCGTCCTCCAGGCGGGCCGGCGGGTACGGGGCGTGGTAGCCGCCCACGCGCAGCACGGGCGCCTCCAGGTGGTAGAAGCACCGCTCCGTGATGCGAGCGGCGATCTCCGAACCCACACCGAGGAACACCGGCGCCTCGTGGACCACCACGAGCCGGCGGGTCTTCTCCACCGACGCCTGGATCCCGTCGAAGTCGACCGGGGACATCGAGCGCAGGTCGAGGACCTCCACCGACTTGCCCTCCTCGGCGGCCGCCGCGGCGGCCTCCAGGCAGACCTTCACCATGGGCCCGTAGGCCGCGAGGGTGATGTCGGTGCCCGCACGGGCCACCCGCGAGGCGTGCAGCGCGTCGGGGATGGCCTCGACGTCGACCTCGCCCTTGTCCCAGTAGCGGCGCTTCGGCTCGAAGAAGATCACCGGGTCGTCGCTGAGGATGGCCTGCTGGAGCATCCAGTAGGCATCGCTGGCGTTGGACGGCGAGACCACCTTCAGGCCCGGGACGTGCGCGAACAGCGTCTCCGGGGACTCCGAGTGGTGCTCGACCGCGCCGATGCCGCCCGCGTAGGGGATGCGGATGACGACCGGCATCTTGATCTTGCCGAGCGAGCGCGCGTGCATCTTGGCGAGCTGCGTGACGATCTGGTCGTACGCGGGGAAGACGAAGCCGTCGAACTGGATCTCCACGACCGGCCGGTACCCGCGCAGGGCCAGGCCGATCGCGGTGCCGACGATGCCCGACTCGGCGAGCGGGGTGTCGATGACCCGCTCCTCGCCGAAGTCCTTCTGGAGTCCGTCGGTGATGCGGAAGACGCCGCCGAGCTTGCCGACGTCCTCACCCATGATCAGGACCTTCGGGTCCTCTTCCAGGGCCTTGCGCAGGGAGTCGTTGAGCGCCTTGGCGATGGTGAGCTTCTGTACGGCCATGACGGTCACTCCCCGCCTTCGAAGGACGCGAGGTAGGCGGCGAACTGCGCGCGCTCCTCGTCGACGAGCGCGTGCCCGTCCGCGTAGACGTTCTCGAAGATCGCCATCGTGTCGGGGTCGGGCATGGAGCGGACGACCTCGCGCACCCGCTTGCCGAGTGCCTCGCTCTCCACCTCCAGCTCCGCGAAGTACGCCTCGTCGGCGCCTCCGGTGGCCAGCAGGTGGGCCTTCAGGCGCAGGATCGGGTCCTTGGCCTCCCAGGCCGCCGTCTCCTCGTCGCGCCGGTACTTCGTCGGGTCGTCGGAGGTGGTGTGCGCACCCATCCGGTACGTGAAGGCCTCCACCAGGGTGGGTCCCTCGCCCCGGCGGGCCCGCTCCAGCGCCCAGCGGGTCACCGCGAGGCAGGCCAGTACGTCGTTGCCGTCCACCCGGACGCCCGGGAAGCCGAAGCCCTGGGCGCGCTGGTAGAGCGGCACGCGCATCTGGCGCTCGGTGGGCTCGGAGATGGCCCACTGGTTGTTCTGGCAGAAGAACACCACGGGCGAGTTGTAGACCGCCGAGAAGGTGAAGGCCTCCGCCACGTCGCCCTGGCTGGACGCGCCGTCGCCGAAGTAGGCGATGACGGCCGAGTCGGCGCCGTCCTTGGCCACGCCCATCGCGTACCCGGTCGCGTGCAGCGTCTGGGAGCCGATGACGATCGTGTACAGGTGGAAGTTGTTGGTGGTCGGGTCCCAGCCACCGTGGTTCACACCGCGGAACATGCCGAGCAGGTTGGTCGGGTCGACCCCCCGGCACCAGGCGACACCGTGCTCGCGGTACGTCGGGAAGACGTAGTCGTCGTCGCGCAGGGCCCGGCCGGAGCCGATCTGGGCGGCCTCCTGGCCGAGCAGCGAGGCCCACAGGCCCAGCTCGCCCTGACGCTGGAGGGCGGTCGCCTCCCCGTCGAAACGGCGGGTCATGACCATGTCGCGGTACAGACCGCGCAGGTCATCGGTGGTGATGTCGGCGACGAAGGGCGCGAACTCCGCGACGTCGGGATTCTCCGCGACGTCGACGCGCACCCCCTCGGGCGTCAGCAGCTGTACGAGCTGGGGCTCGGCGTCATGCGTCTTCGCGGTGGCAGCGGCGGGCTTGGCGGCGCTTGCCGCGCCGGCCGGCCGCTTGGTGCCGCTGCGGCGCGGCTTGCGCGCGGCAGTGCTCTCCACGGTCACGATTGCTCCTCCGTCGGTCCGGCACCCGGGTTCTCCGGGGACCAGTGCGGCTCACCTGATCTCTGCCCGCGCACGGGGTGGGTGCGCTTCGGGTCTGGGATTCAGGCGTGACAGGTGCCCCGGCGAGTGCCCTGCGCAATGCACGTTACCCAGTGCGTCGCATATCTGCGAAACCCCGTTTGACCTGCGATTTTGCTTGGATTTCCAAGTAAATCGGCGGAACCGGGAACAACCACTGGTCACAGCCTTGCAGGGGGCCGGAACAACGGCACGTTATCCCGGCCGTCCCCGGCAGGGAAGGGGTGAGTGTGTGAAACTGAGTTCGTGCGCGAAAACGGAAAAATCAAGGTATTCCTCCTGGACGACCACGAAGTGGTACGTCGGGGAGTTCACGAGCTGTTGTCGATGGAATCGGACATCGAGGTGGTGGGTGAGGCCGGTACGGCCGCCGACGCGCTGGTCCGGATCCCCGCCACCCGCCCCGACGTGGCCGTTCTCGACGTCCGGCTGCCCGACGGCAGCGGCGTGGAGGTGTGCCGCGAGGTGCGCTCCCAGAACGAGGACATCAAGTGCCTGATGCTCACCTCCTTCGCGGACGACGAAGCGCTGTTCGACGCGATCATGGCCGGTGCCTCGGGCTACGTGCTCAAGGCGATCCGCGGGAACGAGCTCCTCAACGCGGTGCGTGACGTGGCGGCCGGCAAGTCCCTGCTGGACCCCGTCGCCACGGCCCGGGTGCTGGAGCGGCTGCGCGACGGCAAGAACGGCAAGGGCGACGACCGCCTGTCGAACCTCACCGAGCAGGAACGCAAGATCCTCGACCTGATCGGCGAGGGCCTGACGAACCGCGTCATCGGCGAGCGGCTGCACCTGGCCGAGAAGACCATCAAGAACTACGTCTCCAGCCTGCTGTCCAAGCTCGGCATGGAGCGCCGGTCCCAGGCCGCCGCGTACGTGGCCCGCCTGCAGGCCGAGAAGGGGCGCTAGCCTCCGCAGGCCTCCCTGCAATCGCTCCCCGCATTCGCTACACAGCGTTACGCCCCGTGGTCGCACGTTTCCACGGGGCGCGCTGTTTAATTCGGGACCAACGTCCCCGATGTGCGGGGCGGGATCCTCTTTTCCGGCAGGGTGTCGGTACCGGACAGTGGATGACATGTCCCCAGAGGAACTTCACGCCATCGAACTGCTGCGCCGCGTGCCGTACGGCCGAGCCGCCACCAGCATGCGCGCGCTGCCCTTCCTCGCGATCGCGCGCCACATCGTGGTGAACGGCAAGGTCGTCCTGAGAATGCATTCCGGTTTCGGCTACCACCAGGCCTGCAACGGCAGCGTGGTCTCGTACGGGGCCGACAACTTCAATTCCGGTGAGGCCGAGCTGTGGTCGGTGCAGTTCACCGGTACGGCGAACCTCGTCGAACCCACCACGGCCGAACTGGAACTGTTCGGACCCGCTCCGCACTTCGTGGACGGCGCGGTCTTCGACCCCGTCTACATGCGCATCGAGCCGCACCTGGTCACCGTCCACACCTTCGCGGGCACCATGGACCGGCAGTACCAGCACGCGCTCTGAGCGACCCACCGGGACTTTGGTCCCGAAGCGGAACGGCCCGGCGGCCATGTCGATGACATGGCCGCCGGGCCGTTCTCGTACCTCGGGACGACTACTCTGCGTCGGCCGGGTTGCCGTCGCCATCGGGCTTCGACGGCGTCGGCGACGGCGACGTCGGCTTCGACGGGCTCGGCGTGGGCGTCGGGGTCGGCGTGGGCGTCGGCGTGGGGGTCGGCGTCGGCGTGGGCGTCGACGACGGGGAGTACGACGGCGAGTACGAGTAGCTCGGCGTGGAGGACCTGCTGCGGCTCGGGCCCGGCGTGTACGAGCTCTCCGGCGCCGACTTGGACGTCGAGGTGTCCGGCTCCGGGGTGTCCTGCGTCGTACCCGCCGGGGAGGACACGGAGTTCGACGACGGGGTCCCGCCGTTGCCGGGGTCCTTCTTGCCGCCGAGGTTGTCGACGGCGTACGCCACGCCACCCGCGACCGCGAGGATGGCGAGGACCGCGAACAGCCACATCTTCCACTTGCCGCCGCCGGGGCGGTCGTCGTACCCGCCGTTCCCGTTGTACCCGCCCGGCCCGTTGTACCCGCCGTTCCCGCCGTGGCCGTTGCCGCCCCCGCCGGGGTAGGCGGAGCCGTCGTCCGGGTTCAGCGGCGGCACCATCGGCTGCTGGAACTGCGAGGTGTTGGAGTGCGAGCCGTACTGCGGCTGCCCCTGGCCGGGCGTGGCCATCGCCGTGGTCTGCGCCGGGCCGCGGCCGTGCGGCAGCGCCATGGTGACCGGGCCGGTGTTCCAGGTGCCGCTGTTGGGCCCCTGGTCGTGCAGCATCTGCAGGGCGTACTGGACCAGCCCGCGCATCTCCTCGGCACTCTGGAACCGGTCGTCCGGGTCCTTGGCGAGGGAGCGCATGACGAGCCCGTCGAGCTCCTGCGGGATGTGGGCGCCCTCCGGCAGCTGCGACGGCGGGATCGGCGCGTCCTGCACGTGCTGGTAGACCACCGACAGCGGAGTCTCCCCGGTGAACGGGGGACGCAGCGAGAGGAGTTCGTAGAGCAGGCAGCCCGTCGCGTACAGGTCGGAGCGGTGGTCCACGGCCTTGCCGAGGGCCTGTTCGGGCGAGAGGTACTGCGGCGTGCCCATGACCATGCCGGTCTGGGTCATCGTCGACTGCGCGCCGTGCAGGGCGCGCGCGATGCCGAAGTCCATCACCTTGACCGCGCCGGTGTCCGTGATGATCACGTTGGCGGGCTTGATGTCACGGTGCACGATGCCGTGCTGGTGCGAGTACGCGAGCGCTTCGAGCACGCCGGAGGTGATGATCAGCGCCTGGTCGGGGCCCGGGGCCTCGGCGCTGATCAGCAGGTCGCGGATGGTGCGGCCCTCGACCAGTTCCATGACGATGTAGGGGACGACGTTCGGGCCGACCCGGTCCTCGCCCGAGTCGTACACGGCGACCACGGCATGGTGGTTCAGGCCGGCGACCGACTGCGCCTCGCGCGTGAAGCGGGCCTTGGACACCGGGTCCTCGGCCAGGTCCGGGCGCAGCAGCTTGACGGCGACGGTCCGGCCCAGCCGGACGTCCTCGGCCGCGAAGACCTCGGCCATGCCGCCCCGGCCCAGACGGTGGGTCAGCCGGTAACGGCCGTCACCCACCAGGCCGCCCGCGCCCCAGTGCTCAGGACCCTCTGCCATCCCGGCGCCGCTTCCCTCGGGTTCGGGTGCCATCAGTCCTCACCGTCGTCTGTCTCGGCCGCCGCTCAGCGGTAGTCCTCATCGTGTGCTCCGACGAACGCTACAGCCTCGCAACCGGTCATTGTTCGGGTGACGACGCCCGCGGTCGACGACGCGTACCGCCTGTGGACCCCTTGTGGCCTTGTGGTCACGGAACGGGAACCCGGCTTGACGTGTGCTTGCCCTCCGGCAGACTGAGGCCGACATGCGCTCAGCCAGAGGCGTAGGGACACACCCGAGGGGAAGCAACAGTCATGAGCCAGGACGGCACTCAGGGCCAGTACGCGGGCGGCTCTCTGGCCGGTGGCCGTTACCAGCTAAGGGACTTGCTGGGCGAGGGAGGCATGGCCTCCGTTTACCTCGCCTACGACACCGCGCTCGACCGCCAGGTCGCCATCAAGACCCTGCACAGCGAGCTCGGGCGCGAGCAGTCCTTCCGCGAACGCTTCCGCCGCGAGGCCCAGGCTGTAGCGAAACTGTCGCACACCAACATCGTCTCGGTATTCGACACCGGTGAGGGCGTCGTCTCCTTCGCGGACCCCTCGATCGCCGACGGCGGTGTCATGCCGTACATCGTCATGGAGTACGTCGAGGGGCAGCCGCTCGGCTCCGTCCTGGACGGCGACATCAGGCAGTACGGGGCCATGCCGGCCGACAAGGCGCTGAAGGTGACGGCCGACGTGCTGGCCGCTCTGGAGAGCAGCCACGAGATGGGGCTGGTCCACCGCGACATCAAGCCGGGCAACGTCATGATGACGCGGCGCGGAGTGGTCAAGGTGATGGACTTCGGCATCGCGCGGGCCATGCAGTCGGGGGTCACCTCGATGACGCAGACCGGCATGGTCGTCGGCACCCCGCAGTACCTCTCCCCCGAGCAGGCGCTCGGGCGGGCCGTGGACGCCCGCTCCGACCTGTACTCGGTGGGCATCATGCTCTTCGAGCTGCTGACCGGGCGGGTCCCCTTCATCGCCGACTCCGCGCTGGGCATGGCGTACGCCCACGTACAGGAGGAGCCCGTCGCGCCCTCCTCCATCAACCGCTCGGTCACCCCGGCGATGGACGCGCTGGTGGCGCGGGCCCTGAGGAAGAACCCGAACGAGCGTTTCCCCACCGCCGCCGCCATGCTCGACGAGGTCGCGCGGGTGGCGGGCGCCGGGCACACCGGAGCCCCGGCCATCGTCCCGGGCGCGCACCCGACGAACAGCGGCGCCGGGCTCGGCTCGGCCGTGTTCCCGCCGGTGGACTCCGCCCTGCAGGCACCGCCGCCGTCGGTGCAGCAGCCGTACCAGGCGCCGCACACCCCGGTGCCGTCCGCGTACGCGCCGACGCCGCAGCCGATGGCGCACCCCGGGCCGCAGTCCGGGGCGTACGGGTACCCGCAGCAGCAGCCGCTGCACCAGCAGGCGCAGACCCCGGCGCCGTACGGGGTCCCGACCCCGCCGCCGTACACGATGTCGCCGCAGGGCGGGCATGGCGGGCAGAGCGGCCACGGGCCGGCCGCCGGTTCCGGGAAGAAGAAGAACATCCCCGTCCTGGTGGGGTCCGTCGTGCTGGCGCTGGCGGCCATCGGCGGGCTGATCGCCGCGCTGGACCTGGGCGGAGACGACAAGGACAAGGCCGGGCCGACGGACCCGGGCTCCTCGACTTCGGCGTCCGCCCCGGCGAAGGCCGGGCACAAGGGTCCGGACCCTTCGCGGACGATCGATGAGAAGAGGTGCAAGGAGGCGACGAAGGACCAGGACCCGGCCAAGGTGATGGCACCGGACTTCCGGACCATCGACCAGGTCTCGGTGAAGGCGTGCATCCGGGCCGCCGGCTGGAAGTACGACCCCAAGCCCAAGGACGAGGCGATCTACGGCGAGGGGACCGTCGTCCAGCAGCAGCCCGAACCCAACATCGCGTTCGACCCGACGAAGACCACCATCACCCTGTGGATCTCGACGGGCGACCCGGAGTAGGCGACCCGTAGTAGGCGGCCCGCAGTAGGCGCGGCGTAGAAGCCCGGCATCCCGAACGGCCTGTACGGGATGCCGGTTTTGTCCGGTTATGTAAATCTGAGTCCGTGACCTACGCCCGCGCGCTGCGCTGGACCGCCGGGGCAGCGTTGGCGACCGCCACGCTGCTGATGACGGCGCCCGGACACGCCGCGGCCTCCGGGTCCGCCCCGGGCCTCTCCCCCGGGCTGCCCTTCGCCTCCGCTTACGTCTTCGCCGCCGCTCCGGCTGCCGCGACCACTCCCGCCGCCGCTACCGATGCCGCTACCGATGCCGCCACCGACGCCGACTCTGCGGACCGGGTCTTCGAGGACCTCGCCGGAAGTTCCGCCGGGTCCGGGCGGGAACGGCCCGGGCGGCCGGTGGGCGAGCCCGCCAATCCCGAGACCGTGCTCGCCGCGCGCCCCGTCCCGGCGCACCCGCGCACCGAGCGGCTCCCGGCGGTCCCCGCGGCCCCCTCCGCACCCCCCGTGATCGGCGCGCTCGGCACCGAGCCGAACGAGCGGGCCGCCGATCTGGCCGCGCACATACTGCCGCTCGGAACGGGGTTCGCCCTGATGGGGCTGGGTCTCGGATTCATGGGAATGCGGCTGCGCCGGGGCATGTAGCCCCGGTCCCGCCATCGGTCCTGACCCCGCCCCGCCCCGGGTCCCGGCCCCGCCCCGACGCCGGTCCCGACCCCGGGTCCCCCTTGCGATGTAGGCCCCAGGATGGTTGCGGAGGGATACATACTCGGTATACATACTGAGTATGTCGATCCGCCACGGCCTTCTCGCCCTGCTGGAACGGGGCCCCCGGTACGGCTCCCAACTGCGCACCGAATTCGAGTCCCGCACCGGTTCCACCTGGCCTCTCAACGTCGGGCAGGTGTACACCACGCTCGCCCGGCTGGAGCGCGACGGCCTCGTCGCCCCCGGCGGCGAGGACACCGCCGGGCACACCCTGTACGCCATCACCGAGACCGGGCGCCACGAACTGCGCGAGTGGTACGAGCGTCCCGTCGACCGGGCCAACCCGCCCCGGGACGAGCTCGCCATCAAGCTCGCCATGGCCGTGGGCGCGCCCGGCGTGGACATCCGCGCCGTCATCCAGGCCCAGCGGCACGCCACCGTCCAGGCCATGCAGGACTACACCCGGCTCAAGGCCCAGGCGCTCGCCGCCATCGAGAGCGGGCGCGGCAACGAGCGCGACGACATCGCCTGGCTGCTGGTCCTGGAACAGCTGATCTTCCAGACCGAGGCCGAGGCCCGCTGGCTCGACCACTGCGAGTCCCGGCTCGTACGGCTGTCCGCGCGCGGGGAGCGCGCACCGGCCGAAGCCGAACCGCCCGAGGGCACCACCGTCCCGACCACACCCACACCCACGACCACCGACCGGTCTCTTTCCCGCACCGCCCGTACGCGGCGGGTCTGAACCACCGCTCAACGTCCCAGGGGGGAACCCTTCATGCCCGACCAGCCCGTATTGCAGCTGGACCAGCTCGTCCGCATCCACGGCAGCGGCGCCACCGAGGTGCACGCCCTGCGCGGGATCGACCTCTCCGTGTACCCCGGCGAACTCGTCGCCGTCATGGGCCCCTCCGGGTCCGGCAAGTCCACGCTGCTGACCCTCGCCGGCGGACTCGACACCCCGAGCAGCGGCAAGGTGATCGTCGAGGGCACCGACATCACCACCGCGAGCCGCAAGCAGCTGGCCGCCCTGCGCCGCCGCAGCATCGGGTACGTCTTCCAGGACTACAACCTGATCCCGGCGCTCACCGCCGCCGAGAACGTCTCCCTGCCCCTCGAACTCGACGGCGTCTCCGCCCGCAAGGCCCGCGTCAGCGCGCTCGCGGCCCTGGAGGAGATGAACCTCGGCCAGCTCGCCGACCGCTTCCCCGACGAGATGTCCGGCGGCCAGCAGCAGCGCGTGGCCATCGCCCGCGCCCTGGTCGGCGACCGCCGCCTCGTCCTCGCCGACGAGCCGACCGGCGCCCTGGACTCCGAGACCGGGGAATCCGTACTCGCCCTGCTGCGCTCGCGCTGCGACGCCGGCGCGGCCGGAATCCTGGTCACCCACGAGCCGCGCTTCGCCGCATGGGCCGACCGCGTGGTGTTCCTGCGCGACGGCAGCGTCGTCGACGAGACCCTGCGCAGCCGGGCCGACTCCCTCCTCTCCGGGCAGGCGGCCGCTCAGTGATCTCCTGGTACCACTCCTGGATCGCGGCGATCCGGATAGCCCGCCGCGACGCCTGGCGCTCCAAGGGCCGCAGCGCCCTCGTGCTGGCCATGATCGCCCTGCCGATCGTCGGCGTGAGCGCCGTCGACCTCACCATCCGCAGCTCGGAGCTCTCCACCGAGCAGCGCGTCGGACGGATGCTCGGCGCCGCCGACGCCCTGGTGACCGCCACTCACATGGGCACGGCCCTCTACCAGAGCCCCGACGGCGAGAACTACGCCCCGGTCGGCGGCTACGACAAGTACGAACCGAGCGCCAGCGGCCGCGACGAGGGCATGGCCGCCCCGCAACTCCCGGCCGGATCGCAGTCCGTCAAGGACAGCACCACCTACGCCAAGGTCCGCACCCGCCACGGGATCCTGGACGCCGAGCTCCGCGAGGTGGACCCGGCGAGCCCGCTGGTCAAGGGCCTGTGGACGCTGGAGCGCGGCCGGCTGCCGAAGGCCGCCGGCGAGATCCTCGCCACCGGCGCCTTCCTGGAGGAGTCCGGGTACTTCCTCGGCTCCAGCGTGACCCCGCGCGAGTCGACCACCACGTACAAGATCGTCGGCGTCTACGAGCTGCCCTCCGGCCTGAACACCCCGCAGCTCCTGGCCCAGCCCGGCACCCTGCTGGCCCCGCTCGACCGGGACCGCAAGGCCGCCGGCGGCACGGGGCTGGAGCCCCAGGACTCGTACCTGGTGAAGGTCGGCGGCGAAGGTTTCACGTGGAACATGGTCAAGGAGGCCAACGCCAAGCAGCACCTCCTCGTCAAGTCCCGCGTCGTGCTGCTGAACCCGCCGGCCGACTCCGAAGTGCCGCTCTACACGGAGCAGAACAGGGACGCGTGGCGGTACGAGGCCGGCCTCGGAACCACCGAACTCGCCATCGTCTCCACCGTCGTGGGCCTCGCCATGCTGGAGATCTGCCTGCTGGCCGGACCGGCCTTCGCGGTCGGCGCCCGGCGTTCGCGCCGCCAGCTCGGCCTGGTCGGCGCCAACGGCGGTGACCGGCGGCACATCCGGGCCATCGTGCTCTCCGGCGGCCTCGTCATCGGCGCCGCGGCGGCCGTCACCGGCACCGCCCTCGGCATCGCCCTCACCATCGGGCTCCGCCCGGTGCTGGAAGGCGTGATCGGCGAACGGTTCGGCAGCTTCGACGTCCGCCCGCTGGAACTGCTCGGCATCGGCCTCCTCGCCGTCCTGACCGGTCTCCTGGCCGCCATCGTGCCGGCCGTCAACGCCTCCCGGCAGACCGTGCTGGCCTCCCTCACGGGCCGCCGCGGCGTGCGCCGGGCCAACCGGGTGCTGCCCGTCATCGGGCTGATCGCCATCGCCGGCGGGGCCGCCATCGCCCTGTTCGGCTCCGTCGCCAAGATGGGCGAGACCGTCGTCGCGGGCGGCAGCGCCATCGCCGAGCTCGGCGTCGTCGCCCTCACCCCCACCCTGGTCGGCCTCTTCGGCCGGGCCGGCCGGTGGCTGCCGCTGTCGCCCCGGCTCGCCCTGCGCGACGCCGTCCGCAACCGGGGGCGTACGGCACCGGCCGTGGCCGCCGTACTGGCCGCCGTCGCCGGCACCGTGGCCGTGGCCACGTACCAGCACAGCCGGGAGATCCAGGCGCGGCACGACTACGTCGCCAGCCTGCCCTTCGGCACCGGGGTGATCGAGACCAACGAGTACACCGCGTTCCGGGACGTACCCGCGATGCGCGAGACGCTGTCGAAGGAACTCCCGGTGGCCGTACGGGCCGACGTGGAGCGGCCCGTCGTCGGCAAGCCGGGCTGCTCCCCGTACGGAGAGAGCGCGGAGTGCGGGCGGACCCAGATCGTCATCCCGAAGGTGCAGCGCTGCCCCCTCTACTCGACCGAGGAGGGACCGAGTGCGTTCCCCCTGGCCGAGCGGAAGAAGCTGGCCGCGGACTGGCGCTGCCAGGAGGACCGCAACGGCACCCAGTACTCCCTGGTCGTCGCCGACGAGAAGCTGATGGCCGTCATGGCCGTCGACGACCCGGGCGCGGCGGCCGCGCTCAAGGCGGGCAAGGCCGTCTCCTTCAAGAAGCAGAACGTGCTCGGGGACAAGGTCACCGTCCGGCTGGTCATGGGCCGGGACGAGCCCGCCCCGGGCTCCGCACCCGATGAGCCGCCGCCCGGCACGGACAAGGTCTTCGCCGCGTACCAGGTACCCGCATCGGTGAAGGGCTACGGCCTGGAACTGGTGCTGCCGCCCTCGGCCGCGAAGAGCGCCGGGATCACCTCCGTCCCCTTCGGCTCGTACTTCACCCTCGACGGGGACGCGAGCTCCGAGCAGCGCCAGCGCCTCGACGGGGCCCTCGACAAGCTGGGCCTGGACACCAACGTACGGATCGAGAAGGGCTACGAGGGCGACGACAGCCTGGCCATGCTCGTCCTGACCATCTTCGCGGGCCTGGTCACCATCGGCGCGGCCGGCATCGCCACCGGCCTGGCCCAGGCGGACGCCGAGGGCGACCTGAAGACCCTGGCGGCGGTCGGCGCACCGCCGCGCGTGCGGCGCACGCTCAGCGGCTTCCAGTGCGGGGTGGTCGCCCTGATGGGCGTGGTCCTCGGCTCGGCAGCCGGCATCCTGCCGGCGGTCGGGCTCCGGCTCACCGAACGGCGGGCCGCGGCCGACATGATCCGGGAGGGCATCGAGAGCGGCTACTCGGCGGCCTCCGAGGCCGTGCCGTACATCCCGATCTCGGTGCCGTGGACCACGCTGGGCGGGCTGCTGATCGTCGTCCCGCTGGGCGCGGCGCTGCTGGCGGCCCTGGTCACCCGTTCGAGCGGAGCACTGGCCCGCCGAGAGGTCTGACGGGTCCGGCGCCGCTCGATCTCTCTCTTGGTGCCCCCGCACAGGGTGGATCACGCCCGTGCGGGGGCACACCGTGTGAATACGAAGGTGTGCGAGAGAATGACGGCATGGAGATGCCGAGGAGTGAACGGTCGCAGGACAGCCCCCCGCCCGGCCTGATCGTTGGGCAGGACGGGATGCCGGTCGGCGGCGCCGATGACGAGTCGCGCGAGGTCCCGGTGACGGAGATGGTCGAACAGCCCGCCAAGGTCATGCGGATCGGCAGCATGATCAAGCAACTCCTGGAAGAGGTACGCGCCGCACCTCTGGACGAGGCCAGCCGGGTCCGTCTGAAGGACATTCACGCAGCGTCGGTGAAGGAGCTGGAAGACGGTCTGGCTCCCGAGCTGGTCGAGGAACTGGAGCGGCTCTCCCTTCCCTTCACGGAAGAGGCCATCCCCTCCGAAGCGGAACTGCGCATTGCCCAAGCCCAGTTGGTCGGATGGCTGGAAGGCCTGTTCCACGGCATCCAGACGGCCCTGTTCGCGCAGCAGATGGCGGCGCGGGCCCAGCTGGAACAGATGCGCCGCGCCCTCCCGCCGGGCTCCTCCCACGAGGACGACGAGGACGGCCCCCACGGCGCCATCCGCTCGGGCCCGTACCTCTAAAACCCACCCCGCCCCACCCCTCCGGGGCCGCCCAAGGCGGCCCCGGACCCATGTCCACGCTCCCAGCCCGCCCGGCACGCCTTCCAGCCCCGCCAACGCTTGAGACGCGGGGTCCGGGGCGGAGCCCCAGGCGGGTCCGGGCGCAGCCCGATACCCCTTCCCAGCCCGTCCGGCGTGCCTTCCAGCCCCGCCGGCGTTTGAGGCGCGGGGTCTGGGGCGGAGCCCCAGGGGGTCCGGGCACAGCCCGGTACCCCGATTCCAGCCCGTCCGGCGTTTGAGGACCGGGTCAGGGCAGAGCCCTGGGAACGGTGGAAGGGCGGGTAGGGGTCTTCGCCCCGCGCAGCGGCAAGGGTCGCTGCGCGGACTGCTGCCCCGCGCAGCGGCAAGGGTTGCTGCGGCGGCTGCGCCCCGCGCACCGGCACACCCCACGGCCGCCACCCCGGCACCGGGTAAGAACCCGGTAAACGCCGCAGCCCATCCGGCCCCAACCCCCCGCATACTCGGGGAATGACCTACGACGCCATCGTCCTGGCCGGCGGCGCCGCAAGCCGACTGGACGGAGCCGACAAACCCGGCCTCCGAGTCGGCGGCCGCCGCCTCCTCGACCGCGTCCTGGACGCCTGCGCGGACGCCCGCACCACCGTCGTCGTAGCCGCCCGCAGGCAAACGCCCAGGCCGGTGCAGTGGGCCCGGGAGGACCCCCCGGGCGGCGGCCCCCTCGCCGCACTGGACGCCGGGCTGCGGCACACCACCGCCCCGCTGGTCCTCGTACTCTCCGCCGATCTGCCGTTCCTGGACCGGGACACGGTGCACTCCCTGCTGCGAGCCCTCGACGCGCCCGAGCACCGCACCCGCGACGGTGCCCTGCTCCGGGACCCGGACGGCCGCGATCAGCCCCTGGTCGCCGCGTACCGCGCCGAGCCCCTGCGCAGGGAAATCGCCCTACTGGCCACCGAGCACGGCTCGGTGAACAATCTCCCCCTGCGCGCCCTCACCGCAGAACTCGACCTCGCCCCGGTCACCGCGGCAGCCCCACTCGCCTCCTTCGACTGCGACACCTGGGACGATCTCGCCGCCGCCCGCGCCCGAATCAGAGAGCATGGAACCGTGCTGGAGCAATGGATCACCGCCGTCAAGAACGAGCTGGGCATCGACGTCGCCGTCGACACCAAGACCCTGCTCGACCTCGCCCGTGACGCCGCGCACGGCGTCGCCCGGCCCGCCGCCCCGCTGACGACCTTCCTCGTCGGCTACGCGGCGGCCCACGCCGAAGCCACGGGCGCCGACCCCGCGCAGGCCGTGGCCGAGGCCTCCCGCAAGGCCGCCGAACTGGCCCTGCGCTGGGCCGCGGAAGGCGAGGCCGCCGGCCCGGAAGCGACCGGCCCCGCAGCCACCGGTCCCGAGGCGACCGGCCCGGAAGCGACCGGTTCCGGATGACCGCCGACCCCGACACCGACGCCGACCGCGCCCTCGACCAGGCCCTCGCGCTGGTCAGCCGCGCCCCCCGCTCCGGCGCCGCAGGCACCGCAGGCGCAGACCCCGCCACCGACACCACCGCCGGCGGCCACCGCGCCGCGCCCTGGCACCGGGCCCGGGAGACCGCGACCCGCGCCGGTTCGGCCGTCCGCGGCCGCACCCACCGGGTCCCCCTGCCGGCCGCCCTCGGCGAGGTGCTGGCCGCGCCCCTCGACGCCCTGGGCGACCTGCCGTCCTTCGACACCTCCGCGATGGACGGCTGGGCCGTCGCCGGGCCCGGCCCGTGGACCATCCGCCCCGGCGAGAGCGCACTGGCCGGGAGCGAGCGCCCCGCGCCCCTCGCGGACGGCGAGGCCGTACGGATCGCCACCGGCGCGCGGATCCCCGCGGACACCACCGCCGTGATCCGCAGCGAGCACTCCCGCGAGGCGGGCACCCTGCTGTACGCCGAACGGCCCGTCGCCACCGGCCAGGACATCCGCCCGCGCGGCCAGGAATGCCGCTCCGGCGACCTGTTGCTGCCCGCCGGGTCCCTGGTGACCCCGGCCGTCCTCGGCCTCGCCGCGGCCGCCGGGTACGACGAGCTCACCACCCGCCCCCGGCCCCGCGTGGAGATCCTGGTCCTCGGCGACGAGCTGCTCACCGAGGGGCCCCCGCACGACGGCCTCATCCGCGACGCCCTGAGCCCCATGCTCGGCCCCTGGCTGACCCGGCTCGGCGCCGAGGTCATCGCCGTCCGGCGGCTCGGCGACGACCCGGCGGGCGCCGAAGCACTGCTGGCGGCCGTCACCGGCTCGGAGGCCGACGTGGTCATCACCACCGGCGGCACCGCCTCCGGCCCCGTCGACCACGTCCACCCGGTGCTCGCCAAGGCCGGCGCCGAACTGCTCGTCGACGGGGTGGCCGTACGCCCCGGGCACCCGATGCTGCTGGCCCGCCTCGGCGACGGCCCCGACAGCCGCCACCTGGTGGGCCTGCCCGGCAACCCGCTGGCCGCCGTATCCGGGCTGCTCACCCTCGCCGAACCGCTGCTGCGCGCCCTCGCCGGACGGCGTCCGCGCCCCCGGTACGTGGTGCCCGTGGAGGGCGACGTACCGGGCCACCCGCACGACACCAGGCTCGTACCGGTCCTGCTGACCGAGGACCATGCCGTACCGCTGCGCTACAACGGGCCTGCGATGCTGCGCGGCGTGGCCGCCGCGGACGCGCTGGCCGTCGTACCCCCGAACGGGGCGCGATCCGGACAGGAGTTGGAGATCCTCGATCTCCCGTGGGCCTCAGGGGGATGTTTCACGTGAAACTTCACGGATCCGACGCGATGGCACGCGGCGCCGACGAGAAACTCGTCTCGCGCCGCATCAAACTGCCCAAGCGCATCGTCGAGAAGCCGCTCCGCCAGGTCTCCCGGCGCCTGCTGATGGCGCTGTTCGTGATGTCCCTGACGGTCCTGATCGTGTGGATCGACCGCGACGGCTATCACGACAACGCCAACAACAAGGTCGACTTCCTCGACTGCGTCTACTACGCGACCGTCACCCTGTCGACGACCGGCTACGGCGACATCGTCCCGTACAGCGACAGCGCGCGGCTGGTCAACGTCCTGCTGATCACCCCGCTGCGGGTGCTGTTCCTGATCATCCTGGTCGGCACCACCCTGGAAGTCCTCACCGAACGGACCAGGGAAGAGTGGCGGCTCAGCCGCTGGAGGAAGAACTTGCGTGAGCACACGGTCGTCGTCGGCTTCGGCACGAAGGGCCGTTCCGCCCTCCAGACCCTGCTGGCCACCGGCCTCAGCAAGGAACAGGTCGTCATCGTCGACCCCAGCGCCAAGGTGATCGACATCGCCAACGCGGAGGGGTTCACGGGCGTCGTCGGCGATGCCACGCGCTCCGAAGTCCTGCTGCGGGCCGAGATCCAGAAGGCCCGTCAGATCGTCATCGCGACCCAGCGCGACGATACGGCCGTGCTGGTCACCCTGACCGCCCGCCAGCTCAACCGCGGCGCGAAGATCGTGGCGGCCGTCCGGGAAGAGGAGAACGCACCGCTGCTGCGCCAGTCCGGCGCGGACGCGGTCATCACGAGCGCGAGCGCGGCGGGCCGCCTGCTCGGGCTCTCGGTGCTCAGCCCGAGCGCGGGCACGGTGATGGAAGACCTCATCCAGCAGGGCAGCGGGCTCGATCTGATCGAGCGTCCGGTGAACCGCAAGGAGGTCGGCAAATCGGTCCGGGACACCGACGACCTGGTCGTCAGCGTCCTGCGCGGCCACCGCCTGCTCGCGTACGACGACCCGCACGCGAGCCCCCTCCAGCTGACGGACCGTGTGATCTCCATCGTCCGGGCGGTCCCGCCGAGTTCGCCTCCGGTGGTCCTGGGCTCGGTGGAGTAACCCTCCACCCGGCGGGCCCTACCGGTAGCCTCCGGGCCATGTATGCGATCACCATCGAACAGCCCGGCGGCCCCGAGGCCCTGGTGTGGGCCGAAGCACCCGACCCGGTGGCCGGCGACGGCGAGGTCATCGTCGAGGTCGCGGCGAGCGCCGTGAACCGCGCGGACGTCCTGCAGCGGCAGGGTTTCTACAACCCTCCGCCCGGCGCCTCGCCCCATCCCGGCCTGGAATGCTCCGGGCGGATCTCCGCGATCGGGCCCGGGGTGTCCGGCTGGTCGGTCGGCGACGAGGTGTGCGCGCTGCTCGCCGGCGGCGGGTACGCGCAGCGGGTGGCCGTCCCGGCGGGCCAGCTGCTGCCGGTACCGGCGGGCGTGGACCTGGTGACGGCGGCGGCCCTGCCGGAGGTCGTCTCCACCGTCTGGTCGAACGTGTTCATGGTGGCCGGCCTGCGCCCGGGCGAAACCCTGCTGGTGCACGGAGGATCGAGCGGCATCGGGACGATGGCGATCCAGCTCGCGAAGGCCGTGGGCGCGCGGGTCGCGGTCACGGCGGGCGGCAAGGAGAAGCTGGCGCGCTGCGCCGAGCTGGGCGCCGACATCCTGATCGACTACCGCGAGCAGGACTTCGTGGAGGAGATCCGGGCAGCCACGGGCGGCGCCGGGGCGGACGTGATCCTGGACATCATGGGCGCGAAGTACCTGACCCGGAACGTGGACGCCCTCGCGGTGAACGGCCGCCTCGCGATCATCGGGCTCCAGGGCGGAGTCAAGGCGGAGCTCAACCTGGCCGCCCTGCTGGCGAAGCGTGCGGCGATCACCGCCACCACGCTCCGCGCGCGCCCCCTGGACGAAAAGGCGGCGATCGTCGCGGCCGTACGGGAACACGTATGGCCCCTGGTCGCGACGGGCCGCATCCACCCGGTGGTGCACGGCACCTTCCCCATGCGGGAGGCAGCCGAGGCCCACCGCGTCCTGGAGTCGAGCACGCACGTAGGCAAACTCCTGCTGACCACGTGAGCCGACCGGGTCAGCGGGCGCCGCTGCGCGGGACGGGGTCCCCTACCCGCCCTTCGCCCGTTCCCCGGGGCTGCGAAAATCCAGCCCCTCCGGCGTTTGAGGAGCGGGGGTCCGGGGGCCGGCCCCCGGAAACGGCGCCGCACGCGGCAAAGGGTCCGGGCAGAGCCCGGGGAACGGTGGAAGGGTGGGTAGGGGACTCCGCCCGCGCAGCGGCGCCCCCGACACCCACCCCCGCGGAGCTACAGGCTGCGCAGCAGCACCGACGGCGACTCGACGCAGTCGGCGACGTACCGCAGGAACCCACCCGCGGTCCCGCCGTCACACACCCGGTGATCGAAGGTCAGCGACAGCTGAACGACCTGGCGGACCGCCAACTCCCCCTGGTGCACCCACGGCTTCGGAATGATCCGCCCCACACCGAGCATCGCCGCCTCAGGATGGTTGATGATCGGCGTGGACCCGTCGACCCCGAACACCCCGTAGTTGTTCAGGGTGAAGGTGCCACCGGTGAGATCCGCCGGGGCCAGCTTCCCCGCCCGGGCCAGCTCCGTGAGCCGGGCGAACTCGGCCGACAGCGACTCCGCACTGCGCGCCTGCGCGTCCCGGACCACCGGAACCATCAGCCCCCGCTCGGTCTGCGCCGCGAAGCCCAGGTTCACGGCCGGCAGCCGGACGATCTCGTTCGCCGCGAGGTCCACCGTGGAGTTGAGCTCCGGGTGGCGGGCCAGCGCCGCCGTGCAGATGCGGGCGAGCAGCGCGAGCACCGAGATCTTGGGCCCGCCCGCGGCGTTCATCGCCGCCCGGGCCGCCATCAGCTCGGTGGCGTCCGCGTCGACCCAGCAGGTGGCGTCCGGGATCTCGCGCCGGCTGCGCGACAGCTTGTCCGCGACCGCGCCGCGCACCCCCTTGAGGGGGATCCGCGTGGCACCCTCCGACACGGCGGAGGCGACGACGGGGGCCGCAGCCACCGGTGCCTGCTCCGGTGCGCGCAGCGCCGTCTCGACGTCCGCGCGCAGGATCAGCCCCTCGGGACCCGAGCCGCGCAGACCGCGCAGGTCGACCCCGTGGTCCCGGGCCAGCTTGCGCACCAGCGGCGAGATGACCGGCACGGGCCCGGCGACGACGGCCGGTGCGGTGGCCGCCGGTGCCGCGACGGCGGGTGCCGCGACGGCACCCGCGCCCACCGGGGCCACGGCCGAAGCCCGCCACCCGGGAGCGGCCCCCGGCGCGGCGGAGCCGGGTCGCACCCGCCTCCGACGCGCCGGACGTGATTCGTCGGAGCCGTAACCGATCAAGGGCCGGGGCGCGCTCGCGGAGTCCGGGGTCCCCTCGGGGCCGAGGGCATCGGACGGCACGCTCACCGCGCCCACCGCCACCGTGATCAGCGGGGCGCCGACGGGCAGTTCGGTCCCCTCCTCGCCGAAGCGGGCGGTGACGACGCCCCCGTACGGGCAGGGCACCTCCACCATCGCCTTGGCCGTCTCGACCTCGACGACGGGCTGGTCGATGGCGACGACGTCGCCGACGGCCACCAGCCAGCGGACGATCTCCGCCTCGGTGAGCCCCTCGCCCAGGTCCGGCAGCTTGAACTCCATGACCTGCGGCATCAGTTCTCCCACTGCAGACGGGCCACGGTGTCCAGGATCCGGTCCACGCCGGGCAGGTGGTACTTCTCCAGCATGGGCGGCGGATACGGGATGTCGAAGCCGGTGACGCGCAGCACGGGCGCCTCCAGGTGGTGGAAGCACCGCTCCGTGATCCGGGCGGCGATCTCCGCGCCCGGTCCGCCGAAGCCGCCGGACTCGTGGACCACCACCGCACGCCCGGTCCGGCGTACGGAGGCCACGACGGTCTCCTCGTCGAAGGGGACCAGCGAGCGCAGGTCCACGACCTCCAGGTCCCAGCCCTCCTCGCGGGCCGCCTCGGCCGCCTCCATGCACACCGGCAGGGAGGGCCCGTAGGTGATCAGGGTCGCGCTGGTGCCGGTCCGCCGGACGAGCGCCTCGCCGATCCCGGGGACCGCCGCGGGCGCCTCGGGCGACCAGTCGGACTTGGACCAGTACAGCCGCTTCGGCTCCAGGAAGATCACCGGGTCGTCGCTGGCTATCGAGGCGCGCAGCAGTCCGTACGCGTCCTCGACGGTCGCCGGGGTCACGACGGTGAGGCCGGGGGTGGCCACGTAGTACGCCTCGGAGGAGTCGCAGTGGTGCTCCACGCCGCCGATCCCGCCGCCGTACGGCACCCGGATCGTGATCGGGAGCGGCATCGCGCCCCGCGTGCGGTTGCGCATCTTCGCCACGTGCGAGATCAGCTGCTCGAAGGCCGGGTACGCGAACGCGTCGAACTGCATCTCCACGACCGGCCGCAGCCCGTACATGGCCATGCCGACGGCCGCGCCGAGTATGCCGGCCTCGGCCAGCGGGGTGTCCGTACAGCGGTCCTCGCCGAACTCCTTCGCGAGGCCGTCCGTGATGCGGAAGACCCCGCCGAGCGCGCCGACGTCCTCGCCCATGA
The DNA here is from genome assembly GCF_026343255.1 of Streptomyces sp. NBC_00086. Classification (NCBI taxonomy): domain Bacteria; kingdom Bacillati; phylum Actinomycetota; class Actinomycetes; order Kitasatosporales; family Streptomycetaceae; genus Streptomyces; species Streptomyces sp. NBC_00086. The sequence goes on from NZ_JAPELZ010000001.1 coordinate 4,023,291, forward strand.
CGTGGACGGTCGGGTCCTCGGCCATCGCGTCGCGCATCGCCCGGTTCAGGGCCTGCGCCATGGTCGCCGGCTTGGTGGTCGCCGGCTTCACCGCCACGGTGGTCATGATCCGTCCCCCTCTTCCTGCTCGGCCGCGTCCAGCTCGGCACGGAGCATGGCCGCCTGTTCGCGCAGCCGGCCGGTCTGCTGCGCGTAGACGTTTTCGAAGAGGTCCATCGGGTCGATCACCGGCTCCGCGTTCATCCCGTCCCTCAGCGCCGCCGCCATCGCCTCGGCCGCGTCCTTGGCGGCCTTGATGCCCGCCTCGTCCAGCAGGCCGCGCGCGGTCAGCTCGCGCTCCAGCAGATCGATGGGGTCGTGCGCCTTCCAGGCCTCGACCTCGGCGTCGCCCCGGTAGCGGGTGGCGTCGTCGGCGTTGGTGTGGGCCTCGATGCGGTACGTGACGGCCTCGATCATGGTCGGTCCGCCGCCGGACCGGGCCCGCCGGACCGCCTCGGACAGCACCTCGTGCATGGCGGCGATGTCGTTGCCGTCGACGAGGCGGCCGGGCATCCCGTACCCCACGGCCTTGTGGGCCAGGGTCGGGGCGGCGGTCTGCTTGGCGAGCGGCACCGATATCGCGAAGCCGTTGTTCTGCACGAGGAAGACGACCGGCGCCTGCCAGACGGCGGCGAAGTTCATGGCCTCGTGGAAATCGCCCTCGCTGGTGCCGCCGTCGCCGACCATGGCGAGGGCGACCACGTCGTCACCGCGCAGCCGGGCGGCGTGCGCCAGGCCGACCGCGTGCGGCAGCTGGGTGGCGAGGGGCGTCGAGAGGGGCGCTATCCGGTGCTCGCGCGGGTCGTACCCGGTGTGCCAGTCGCCGCGCAGCAGCGTCAGGGCCTGTACGGGATCCAGTCCGCGCGCCACGGCCGCGAGGGTGTCACGGTAGCTCGGGAAGAGCCAGTCCTGCTCCTCCAGGACCATGGCTGCGGCGATCTCGCACGCCTCCTGGCCGACGGTGGAGGGATATACGGCCAGACGGCCCTGCCGGGTGAGGGCGGTGGCCTGGGCGTTGTAGCGGCGGCCGCGCACCAGCTCGGCGTAGCACCGGCGCATCAGCTCGGGGTCGAGCCGGTCGGCGGCCGGGGTGCCCAGCACCCGGTACGGCTCGGGGTCCGGGAGCAGCGGGGCGGCATCCGTACGGGGCCTCCAGGCGGGCGGCGGGGTGGAGCGGTGGGACGCACCGGCACCGGGCAGCTCTTGGACCGTCATGGCGGCGTACACCTCCTCGTGGGAAGCGGGCAGGGAGGCCTCGGGTGTGAGGCCCCTCACCTACCGATTGTTCGGTTGTCCGGGCAATTTGGCTACAGGCGGCGCCAGGCTGTGGACAAAGTGGCGTCGACGCCCTGGTATGGGTGCAGGACGTCCAGGAGAGGCAGGCATCGGGCGATGACGGATGAACAAATGGCCGGAGCGGGTTCCGGGGCGGCGACCCCTGCGGGGGGCGCACTCGGGGGCGCGCCCGTACCGCCGGTAGCCCCAGGACCGGCGACGGCACCGCCCCGCCCCCTCGACCCGATCGACCGGTCGATCGTCCGGCTGCTCCAGGCGGACGGCCGGGCCTCGATACGCTCCGTCGCCGAGCAGGTCCACGTGTCCCGGGCCAATGCCTACGCCCGGATCAACCGGCTCATCGACGACGGGGTGATCCGCGGCTTCACCGCCCGCGTCAACCACGAACGCGCAGGCCAGGGCGCCTCCGCCTACATCACTCTCAAAATCGTCCAGAACTCCTGGCGCACGGTCCGCGAACAGCTCCGCGAACTCCCCGGCGCCGCCCACATCGCCCTGGTCAGCGGTGATTTCGACGTCCTGCTCCTGGTCCACACCCCGGACAACCGCACCCTGCGCGAGCTGGTCCTGACCCGCCTCCAGTCCATCCCGGAGGTCCTCTCCACGCGCACCCTGCTGGTCTTCGAGGAAACGGACCTCCTGTCCCGCGACCAGACCGCCGGCCCGACGATCAGCGAGGACTAGCCGCATGGCCCGGACCACCCCCGGCCCGCACCCGGATCTCCTCGCGGCGAAGGAGCTCGTCTACGACCCCTGCGGGTTCATCTGCTCACCGCCGGTCCCCGAAGCCGAGAGCGCCGAGTACGCCGCCCACGCCTTCACCCTCGACGGGCTCGCCGTCCGGTTCCGCGCAGCCAGGACGACCCCCACCAAGGCCGGCCAGTTCGTCACGCTGTGGCAGCGGTCCCCGGGCGGGCCCATCCGGCCCTTCGACACGGCCGACCCGGTCGACCTCTTCGTCGTCGCCGCCCGCGACGGCGACCGCACCGGCCAGTTCGTCTTCTCCATGGACGCGCTGCACCGCAACGGTGTCGTATCGGCAGACGGGTCCGGCGGGAAAAGGGCGTTCCGCGTCTACCCGCCCTGGGTGGCCGCCCCCAACCGGCAGGCCTCCGCCGCCCAGGCGTGGCAGCTCGACCACTTCCTGCCCCTGCCCTTGGCCGGGCCCGGGGCCCTGGCCCGCGCCCGCGAGCTCTACCGCCCCCGGGCCGCCCGCGGGGCGTAGCGGTTCACCGCTGGGTGCGCAGGCCGTCCAGGGCCATGCTGACCACCGCGTCCGCGAGCTGGTCGGGGGTGGTGCCCGGGTGCGGGCGGTACCACTCGACCAGCGAGTTGACCATGCCGAAGAGGAGGCGGGTGGCGAGGCGGATGTCCACGTCCGCGCGCAGGTCGCCCTCGGCGGCGGCGGCCTTCAGCAGCTCCGCGACCTGGTGGTCGAACTCGCGGCGGCGCTCCAGGGCCCAGCGCTCGGTGCGGGTGTTGCCCCGGACCCGCAGCAGCAGGGTGACGTAGGGGAGCTCCCGGGCGAGGACCTCGACCGTGCGGCGCGTGACGTACTCGACGCGTTCGACCGCGCGGCCCCGTATCGCCCCCGGCTCCGCCAGGACCGCGAAGAGCTCGTCCAGGGCCCGGCTGACGGCGCGGTGGAGCAGCTCCTCCTTGCCGGCGACGTGGTGGTAGATCGAGGACTTCGAGATGCCGGCGGCCTTGGAGAGGTGCTCCATCGAGGTGCCGTCGTAGCCGCGCTCGTTGAAGACCTGGACGGCGACGGACAGGAGCGTCTCGGGCGTGTACGTGTCCCGCTTGGCCGTGGTCATTCCGACTCCCCCGCCTCGTCGTCGGCGCCCTCTGCGTCCTCTGCGTCCTCGTCGGCCCCCGCCGCGTAGCCCAGCTTGTACAGCGCCAGCGACGGCGCGTACCGGCCGCCGGGGCAGCGCTCGTCGAGGTGGTGCAGCAGGTCGTACGCCCAGTCGCGGCCGAGCTTGTCGTGCCATTCGGCGGGGCCCGCCGGGTAGTTGACCCCGAGCCGCATCGCCGTGTCGATGTCCTCGGCGCCCGCCACCCCGCGCGCGACGGCGTCGGCGGTGAGGTCGATCAGCATCGCGACCGTCCGGGCGACGATCATGCCCGGGACGTCGCCGATGACGGAGACCTTCTTGCCGAGCTTCTGGAACAGCCCGACGGCCTCGGCGACCGTCCGCTCGCTGGTGTCCTCGCTGACGGAGAGCGCGATCCGGGTGGCGCCGCGGTAGTCGAAGGCGAGGTCGAAGTAGACGACGTCGGCGAACTCGATCGCCGTCTTGCCGTCGGCGAGCACGAGCTGCCCCTCGCCGGGGAGCTGGATGTACGGGCCCCCGTGCTCGACGGCCGTGACCGCGATCCCGGCCTCCTCCAGGAGGTCGAGGAGGCCCGCCGCCGGTCCGAGGTCACCGACGACGGTCACCTTCGCGGGCGCCTCCTCGGGGCCCGCGGTGTGCGGGGCCGCGACCTTCGCGTCGGGGCCGTACGGGTACCAGCCGTGGCCCGACTTGCGGCCCAGGCGGCCCGACTGGACCAGCCGGCGCTGCGCGAGGGAGGGGGTGAACTTGGGGCTACGGAAGAAGGACTCCCACACCGAGCGGGTGACGGCCTCGTTGACGTCCTGGCCGATCAGGTCGGTCAGCGCGAAGGGACCCATCTTGAAGCCGCCGCTCTCGCGGAGCACGGCGTCGATGGTCGCCGGGTCGGCGCCCTGCTCCTCGTACACCGCGAAGGCCTCGGCGTAGAAGGGCCGGGCGATCCGGTTGACGATGAAGCCCGGGGTGTCGGCGCAGCGCACCGGCGTCTTCCCCCAGCCCAGGACGGTGGCGTACGCGCGGTTCGCGGCGGCGGGGTCCGTCGCGAACCCGGAGACCACCTCGACCAGCGGGAGCAGCGGAGCCGGATTGAAGAAGTGAAGGCCCAGGAAGCGGCCGGGGTGCGCGAGTCCGGCGGCGAGCTCGGTGACCGAGAGGGAGGAGGTGTTGGTGGCCAGCAGCGCCTCCGGCGAAACCACCTCTTCGAGGGCCGCGAACAGGGCCCGCTTGACGGTGACGTCCTCGACGACCGCCTCCACCACGAGCGCCGCGCCGGCCAGCTCCGCCAGCCCGGCCGCCGATGCGATCCGGCCGATCGCGTCCTCGGCCTCGGCGCGGTCCAGCCGCCCCTTGGCGGCCATCCGCTCGACGCGGTCCTGGACGAATCCGACCGCGTCCGCGGCGAGCGGGGCGTTGATGTCGTAGATCAGCACGCGGTGACCTGCGAGAAGGGCGACTTGGGCGATGCCCTGCCCCATGGTGCCGGCGCCGACGACCGCCACTGTGCGGGACCGCTCGATTGCTGTCATGCCCAGATCCTCCCGCACCGACTTGTCCACAGGTCTGCCGGGCCCTCTTGTCCCGACCGATCGTTCGGTTACTCTAACTCCAGTCTGCTCTTGTTCATCCCTTCTTGCCTGCCCCGATCGCCTGATCCCGCCCGGCTCAAAGAGGAGTTGGTCCCTGATGGCCGCCGAGCTCACCGTCCCCCAGCTGTCCGCCAAGCACCGGCCCACCCTGGACCAGGCGCTGGCCACGATCCGCAGCCGCGCCTACTGGTCCCCGCACCCCGAGCACCCCAAGGCGTACGGGGAGACCGCGCCGGCCGACGGCCTCGCCGCCTTCGAGGCGCTGCGCGGCACCCGGCTCGACCTCGGGCAGCCCGGCACCGACGGCTGGACGGGCGCGGAGACCTCCCCCTACGGCGTGGAGCTCGGCGTCGAGTACCCGCACGTGGACCCGGAGGTGCTGCTGCCCGCGATGCGGGCCGGCATGGGCGCCTGGCGCGATGCCGGGCCCGAGGCGCGCGCCCTGGTCTGCATCGAGATCCTGGCCCGGATCTCGGCGCGGACGCACGAGTTCGCGCACGCCGTCATGCACACCAGCGGCCAGGCCTTCATGATGGCGTTCCAGGCGGGCGGCCCGCACGCACAGGACCGCGGCCTGGAGGCGGTGGCCTACGCGTACGAGGAGCAGACCCGCGTCCCCGGGCAGGCCGACTGGTCGAAGCCGCAGGGCAAGAAGGACCCGCTGGAGCTGGGCAAGACCTTCACGGCCGTGCCGCGCGGCATCTCCCTGATGATCGGCTGCAACACCTTCCCCACCTGGAACGGCTACCCGGGCATCTTCGCCTCCCTGGCCACAGGCAACCCGGTGCTGGTCAAGCCGCACCCGCGCGCCGTCCTCCCGCTGGCGCTGACCGTCCAGGTCGCCCGCGAGGTCCTCGCCGACGCCGGCTTCGACCCGAACCTGGTCGCGCTGGCCGTGGAGCGTCCGGGCGAGGGCATCGCCAAGGAACTCGCCGTCCGCCCCGAGATCAAGGTCATCGACTACACCGGGTCCACCGAGTTCGGTGACTGGCTGGAGACCAACGCCCGTCAGGCGCAGGTCTACACGGAGAAGGCCGGCGTCAACACCGTCGTCCTGGACTCCACCGACAACTACAAGGGGATGCTGTCCAACCTGGCGTTCTCCCTGTCCCTCTACAGCGGCCAGATGTGCACCACCCCGCAGAACCTGCTGATCCCGCGCGACGGCATCGAGACCGACGCCGGGCACAAGTCCTACGACGAGGTCGTCTCCGACCTCGCGGGCGCGGTCGGCGGCCTGCTCGGCGACGACGCGCGGGCCAACGCCCTGCTCGGCGCACTGGTCAACCCGGACGTGAAGGCCCGCCTGGAGGCCGCGGCCGGGCTCGGCGAGGTCGCGCTGGCCTCGCGCGAGGTGGCGAACCCGGAGTTCCCGGGCGCGGTCGTGCGCACCCCGGTGATGGTGAAGCTGGACTCGTCCAAGCCGGACGACTCCGCCCCCTACCTCTCCGAGTGCTTCGGCCCGGTCTCCTTCGCGGTGGCGGTCGACTCCACGGCGGACGCCCTCGAACTGCTGCGGCGCACCGTCCGCGAGAAGGGCGCCATGACGGTCGGGGCGTACACCACGTCCGCGGACACCGAGCGGGCCATCGAGGAGGTCTGCCTGGAGGAGTCGGCGCAGCTCTCGCTGAACCTGACGGGCGGGGTCTATGTGAACCAGACCGCGGCCTTCTCCGACTTCCACGGCTCCGGCGGCAACCCGGCGGCGAACGCCGCGCTGTGCGACGGCGCGTTCGTGTCGAACCGCTTCCGCGTGGTGGAGGTCCGCCGCCAGGGCTAGGCCTTCTCCTTCGGCCCACCCCAGTGGAAGAGGGTCATGGCCACGCTGGTGGCCAGGTTGTAGCTGGAGACCTGCGGGCGCATCGGCAGGGACACCAGGTGATCGGCGCGGGCGCGCAGCTCGGGCGAGATGCCGTGGCGTTCGGAGCCGAAGGCGAGCAGGCCCTCGTCCGGGAGGGTGAGGGCGCGGATGTCCTCGCCCTCCGGGTCGAGGGCGTACAGCGGGCCGGGCGGCAGCGTGCCGAGCTCCACCCGGTCCACGGTGGTGGCGTAGTGCAGGCCCGCGCCGGCCCGGACCACGTTGGGGTGCCAGGGATCCAGATCCCCCCGGGTGACCACGCCGGTGGCGCCGAAGCCGGCGGCGAGCCGGACGACGGCGCCTACGTTGCCCAGGTTGCGCGGGTTGTCGAGGAGCACGATCGGGGCCGTCCTGGGCCGTGCGTCGAGCCGGGCCCGTCCCTCGGCCCGCCCGGGCCGCACCGCGAGGGCCGCCACCCCGGTGGGGTGCACCCGCGCCACCAGCCCCTTGAGCGGCGCCCGCCGCACCAGCCGGGCGACGTCCGCCTCCACGTCCTGCGCCAACTCGCGCGCGAGCCCCCGTACGGCGTCCGGATCCTCGGCGACGACCAGCCGAACGTCCGCCCCGAACCGCAGGGCGTGCTTCAGCGCATGAAACCCGTCGAGAAGAACAAGATCTTCCCGCTCGACACCCTCCCGCCACTCCCGCTCGGTGTCCTCGATGCCGCCGGGGCCCCCATGCTGCTCACTCATACCGCCGACCCTACGGCTCCGGTCCCGCCGACCAAATCCAGCCCGTCCGGCGCTTGAGGACCGGGGTCCGGGGCGGAGCCCGGCACCCCCTCCAACCCATCCGGCGCTTGAGGACCGGGACCCGGAGCGGAGCCCGGCACCCCCTCCAACCCGTCCGGCGCTTGAGGACCGGGACCCGGGGCGCAGCCCGGCACCCCCTCCAGCCCGTCCGGCGCTTGAGGACCGGGGTCCGGGCAGCGCCCGGGGAACGGGCGAAGGGCGGGTAGGGGACTTCGCCCCGCAGGGCAGCCGGGCCTCAGCGCGGAACGGGACTGGGGAGCGCCGGCTCCGGCTCCGCGGAGGGATCCGGATCCGGCCCCGGCTCCGGAACGGACCGCCAGACACCCACCCGCCGCGCAGCGACCCACGCACCGAGCCACACCAGAAACCCGGTCGGCAAGAACACCGCGTCAGCGGCGATCATCGCCAACGAGAAGAACGGCAGCCCCAGCAACACCGCGATCCCCGCATGCTCCAGCATCATCAACGCCAGCAGCACGTTCTTGATCCGCCGGTTGAACAGCGTGAACGGAAAGGCCACCTGGACCGCGACCGTCCCGTAGGACAGCAGCATGACCAGCGTCCCGCTGCTCGCGAGGAAGGCCGAGACCCCGGGCCACGGGGTGAAGTAGTCCAGGTTCAGCGGGTAGTACAGCGCCGTGCCGTCCTGCCACCGCGAGCCCTGGATCTTGTACCACCCGGCCGTCGCGTAGATCAGGCAGACCTCCACCATGATCACCAGCATCCCGGCGTTGTGCAGCAGGTTGGCCAGGACGTCGAGGACCGCCCGCCCCTCCCCCTCCGGCTCGTAGCGGTCGACCATCCACCACAGCGCGGCGAGCACCCACAGGGCCGTGAAGACCACCAGCCAGCCGGTGCTCAGCCGCCCGGTCGCGGCCCCGTACGCGAACACCGCGCCGAGCACCCCCCACAGCACCGGCCCCGCCCGCCCGGCCGAGGCCGCGCCGAGGCGCCGTGCGCGGCGGGCGTCCAGCGACCACACCTGGGCGCAGCGGGTCAGCACGAGGTAGATCGCCATCAGGTGGATGACGTTGTCCCCGCCGTCGCCCATGAAGACGCTGCGGTTCTGCAGGGACAGCACGCCGACCGCGAAGACCACGGAGGTCGCCCGGGTGCGCCAGCCCAGCATCAGCAGGGCGGACGCCAGCACGGCCACGGCGTAGACGATCTCGAACCAGAGCGCCGAGTCCGACCACATCAGCACCGTGAAGGCACGGTTCGAGTCGATCAGCTGCCGCGCCAGCTCCCAGCTCCACGGCCCGTCCGGCCCGTACAGCTCCTGGCGGTGCGGGAACTCGCGCAGCAGGAAGAACAGCCAGGTGCCGGCGAAGCCGATGCGGACCACGGCGCTCTGGTACGGACCCAGCGCCTGCCCGCTGACCCGGGCGACCGCCCGGCCGGCGGAGGCTTTGAGCCCCCGCACACCGGGCCCCTTCACACCGGGCTCCCGCACACCGGGCTCCCGCACACCGGCCCCACTCACACCGTCCACCACGGCAGCTCCCGGTAGTACGTCTGGGTGTCGGCCTTCTCGTCGGACCACTCGGGCGCCGCGACCTCCGTCGTCGCCCCGCGCAGCTGGATCCGCACGATCCGTCCCTCGGCCAGGTGCCCGCCCTTGCCCACCGACGTATCGGCCGGCGTGCGCGGGTCCAGCCGGTCCAGGGCGATCCGGCGCAGGTACTGCTCGGAGAGTTCGCCGCGCTCGCCGGTGGACTTGTTGTCCTCGTCGTGGGAGTTGGTGAAGAAGTCCCAGGCCCGGCGGAGCTCGTTCTGCTCGGTGTGGCTCGGCAGCAGGCTGTGGCGGATGGCCGCGCCGTCCTCGGCGGAGAGCCCGCGCCAGTTGCCCGTCACCAGCAGGCCCTCGTCCGTCCGCACCTGCGCGCGGACCTCCACGGCGATGTTCTGCTGGAGCGGGTTGGGGGCGAAGAGCTTCCAGTTCTGTTCGAACTCGGGGTAGACCCAGCCGTCGATCACGCCCGCGTGCCGCTTGCTGACCGTGTTTGACGGGGCCACGTGCAGGAAGACGAGGGCCAGGTGCGAGCAGGCGGCCACCGCCACCGCGCCGAGCGCGAGGGCCGTGACGACCCGGTACGGCTTGGACAGGCCGGCGATTCCGGGCGCCCTGGGAGGGTGTGGAGCCTCACCTTCCGGGGGCTCGTGCTCGTTCGAATCCATCCCGCCCCGATCATCCGGTGTCCACAGGGTTGACCACAGAGGTTGACACCCTACGGGCCCTCGTCCCACCATTGAAGAGTACGAACCGAACGATCGGTCGGTCGGGCGGCACGAGGCGGGAAAAGACCTCTGACAGGGGGCCGTGATGGTGGCAGTGACCCCGGCAGCGACATCGGGGACCGGGGGGCGGGACGCCGGGCAGGACGCGGGGATCGGCGTGACCGCCGACCTCGGCGCGCAGCTCGCGGCGGCATTCGACGCGGCCGTGGCGGCCGACGAGCGGGTGGAGCCGCGCGACTGGATGCCCGACGAATACCGCGCCACCCTGGTCCGCCAGATGGCCCAGCACGCCCACTCCGAGATCATCGGCATGCAGCCCGAGGCGAACTGGATCACCCGCGCGCCCTCCCTGCGCCGCAAGGCGATCCTGATGGCGAAGGTCCAGGACGAGGCCGGGCACGGCCTGTACCTGTACAGCGCCGCCGAGACGCTGGGCACCAGCCGCGACGAGCTCCTCGACAAGCTCCACGCCGGGAAGCAGAAGTACTCCTCGATCTTCAACTACCCCACGCTGACCTGGGCCGACGTCGGCGCGATCGGCTGGCTCGTGGACGGCGCGGCGATCACCAACCAGGTGCCGATCTGCCGCTGCTCCTACGGGCCGTACGCGCGGGCCATGGTCCGGATCTGCAAGGAGGAGTCCTTCCACCAGCGCCAGGGGTACGAGCTGCTCCTCGCCCTCTCCCGGGGCACCGAGGCCCAGCACGCGATGGCGCAGGACGCCGTCGACCGCTGGTGGTGGCCCTCGCTGATGATGTTCGGCCCGCCCGACGCCGAGTCGGGGCACTCCGCGCAGTCGATGGCATGGCGGATCAAGCGCCACTCCAACGACGAGCTGCGCCAGCGCTTCGTGGACATCGCCGTGCCGCAGGCCGAGTCGCTGGGTCTGACCCTGCCCGACCCGGACCTGAAGTGGAACGAGGAGCGCGGGCACCACGACTTCGGAGCCATCGACTGGACGGAGTTCTGGGAGGTGCTCAAGGGCAACGGCCCGTGCAACGAAGACCGGATCGGACAGCGCCGCGCGGCGCACGAGGAAGGCGCCTGGGTGCGCGACGCGGCCGCGGCGTATGCGGAGAAGCAGGCGGCGGCCACAGCCGCCGCGGCGACCATCGGAAGCGAGGCTCGGGTATGACGCAGAACTGGCCCCTGTGGGAGGTGTTCGTCCGCTCGCGGCGCGGCCTCTCGCACACGCACGCGGGCAGCCTGCACGCCCCCGACGCGGAGATGGCCCTGCGCAACGCCCGCGATCTCTACACCCGGCGCGGCGAGGGCATCTCCATCTGGGTGGTGCCCTCCACGGAGATCACCGCCTCCTCCCCGGACGAGCGGGACCCGTTCTTCGCCCCGTCCGCCGACAAGCCCTACCGGCACCCCACCTTCTACGAGATCCCCGAGGGGGTGCAGCACCTGTGACGAGCACCGAGACGAGCAACGCATCAGGGACGGCCACGGTGGCGGCGGCCCTGGCCCTCGGCGACGACGCGCTGATCCTTTCGCACCGCCTCGCCGAGTGGGCGGGCCACGCGCCCGTCCTGGAGGAGGAGGTCGCGCTCGCCAACATCGCCCTCGACCTGCTCGGCCAGGCTCGTGTCCTGCTGTCGACGGCCGGAGACGAGGACGAGCTGGCCTACCTCCGTGAGGAGCGGTCCTTCCGCAACCTCCAGCTGGTCGAGCAGCCGAACGGCGACTTCGCCCACACCATCGCGCGCCAGCTCTACTTCTCGCTCTACCAGCACGAGCTCTACGGGGAACTCGCGCTCGGCGACGGCCCGTTCGCGCCGCTCGCCGCCAAGGCGGTCAAGGAGACCGCCTACCACCGCGACCACGCCGAGCAGTGGACGCTGCGGCTCGGCGACGGCACCGAGGAGAGCCGGCGCCGCATGCGGGCCGGCCTGGACGGGCTGTGGAAGTACACCGGGGAGATGTTCCGGCCGGTGGACGGGCTCGACGGGGTCGGCGGGATCGACTGGGCCGCGCTGGAAGGCCGCTGGCTGGCCGCGCTGGGCGGCGTACTGGAGCGGGCCGGACTGGAGCTGCCCGAGGGACCGCGGCACGGCGCCTGGGCCGCGGGAGCCGGCCGGCAGGGACTGCACACCGAGTCGTTCGGCCGCCTGCTCGCGGAGATGCAGCACCTGCACCGCAGCCACCCGGGGGCATCGTGGTGACCGGCACCAGTGCCGGCGCGGGCACCGGCACCGACAGGACCCGGCTGGAGGTGGAGCTGGCCGCGCTGGCCGGCTCCGTCCCCGACCCCGAACTGCCCGTGATCACCCTCTCCGAGCTCGGCGTGATGCGCGGGGTGCGGATGCACGAGGACGGCCACGTGGAGGTCACCCTGACCCCCACCTACACCGGCTGCCCGGCCATCGAGGCCATGTCCGCCGACATCGAGCGGATCCTGACCGACCACGGCATACCCGAGGTCCGGGTCCGCACCGTGCTGGCCCCCGCCTGGTCCACCGACGACATCAGCGCCGAAGGCCGCCGCAAGCTGGCCGAGTTCGGCATCGCCCCGCCGCGGCCGCACGCCGCCGGCGGACCGGTTCCGCTCACCCTGTCCGTCCGCTGCCCCAACTGCGGATCGACCGACACCGAGCTGCTCAGCCGGTTCTCCTCCACCGCATGCAAGGCGCTGCGCCGCTGCACCGCCTGCCGCGAACCGTTCGACCACTTCAAGGAGCTGTAGATGGCCGTGTCACCGCCGTCGCCCACGCCGGTGTCGCCTGCCGGCCCGGCGGCCGACGCGTCGGCGCGCCCCGTACGCCACGGCGCGTTCCACGCCTTGACGGTGACGGCGGTCGACCGGCTCACCGATGACTCCGTGGCCCTGACCCTGGCCGTCCCGCCGGAGCTGCGCGCCGAGTACCGGCACGCCCCCGGTCAGCACCTCACCCTGCGCCGCGGCGGTTCCGGTGCGGCGGCCGGCACGGCAGTGCCGTCGGAGGTTCGGCGCACCTACTCGATCTGCTCCCCCGCCCCGGCCGCGGACGGGCCCGGGCCCGCCGTGCTGCGGGTCGGGGTGCGGCTGGTGGAGGGCGGGGAGTTCTCCTCCTACGCCCACAAGGAGATCGCCGCCGGGGACGTCCTGGACGTGATGGTCCCGGCCGGCCGGTTCGTCCTGGACCCCGCGGCGGCGCCGCCCGCCGCGCACTACGCCGCGATCGTCGGCGGCAGCGGCATCACCCCGGTGCTCTCGATCGCCGCCACCCTCCTCGCCGCCCGCGCCGACGCCCGGTTCTGCCTGGTGCGCAGCGACCGCAGCGCGGCCTCGACGATGTTCCTGGAGGAGGTCGCCGACCTCAAGGACCGCTATCCCGACCGGTTCCAGCTCGTCACCGTGCTGTCCCGGGAGGAGCAGGAGGCCGGGCTGCCCTCGGGCCGGCTCGGCGAGGAGCGGCTGACGGAGCTGCTCCCCGCGCTGCTGCCGGTCGCGGAGGTGACGGGCTGGTTCCTGTGCGGGCCGTACGGCCTGGTGACGGGAGCGGAGAAGGCGCTGGGCTCGCTGGGCGTGCTGCGCACCCGGGTCCACGAGGAGGTCTTCCACGTCGAGGACACCGCCCCGCCCGCGCGCACCGTTTCGGCGGACGCCACCCGCGGCCGGGTCACCGCGCGGCTCGACGGCCGCTCGGGCACCTGGCCGGTGCGCGACGGCGAATCCCTGCTCGACGCGGTGCTCCGGGCCCGCGCGGACGCCCCGTACGCCTGCAAGGGCGGGGTGTGCGGCACCTGCCGGGCGTTCGTCGTCTCGGGCGAGGTGCGGATGGACCGCAACTTCGCGCTGGAGGAGCAGGAGACGGAGGCCGGGTTCGTGCTGGCCTGCCAGTCACACCCGGTGTCGGAGGACGTGGAGATCGACTTCGACCGCTGAGCCCGCCGCTGCCGTCCGCCTGCTGTGCCTTTTCAGGCTGTGCTTTTTCAGGCTGTGCTTTTTCAGGCTGTGCTTCTTCAGGCTGTGCTTCTTCAGGAACGTGTTCTATCTTGACGCACCGTCAGGCAGAGCACGATTCGGGTACGCGGGAGGACAGGCAGTGGACTTCACCTTCACCGAGGAGCAGCAGGCCGCCGTCGAGGCGGCCAAGGCCGTGTTCGCGGACGTGGCCCCCGACGGCGTGCCCAGCCCCGCACTCACACCGAGGGCGGTGGCCGATGAGTTCGACCGCGAACTGTGGGCCAAGCTCGCCGACTCCGACCTGCTGAGCCTGGTCCTGACCGAGGAGCACGGCGGCTCCGGACTCGACGCCATCGCCCTGTGCCTGGTCCTGCGCGAGGCCGCGAAAGTACTGGCCCGGGTGCCCCTGCTGGAGCACTGCGCCACCGCCATGGCCGTCCAGGCCCACGGCAGCCCCGAGCTGGCCGCCGCCCTGCTGCCCGGCGCCGGGCGCGGCAGCGTCGTCCTCACCGTCGCCGCGCACGGCCGCAGCGGCCACGACCCGGCCGAACTGGCCGTCACCGCACGGCAGGAACGGCAGGGCGCAGGCACCTGGCTCCTGGAGGGCCTCCAGACGGCCGTCGCCTGGGCGCACAGCGCCGACTGGATCGCCGTACCGGCCCACACCGGGGAGGGCGAGGCGCTCCTCGCGTTCGTCCCCCGGGGCGCCGAGGGCCTGTCCCTCGCGGAGCAGTACTCCACCAGCGGGGAGCGGCTCGCCGAGCTCACCCTCGACGGCGTACGGGTCCCGGCCACGCACCTGATCGATGCTCCCGGCGCCTGGGACCACCTGCGCCAGCTCCTGGCCACCGGGACCTGTGCGCTCGCGCTCGGCCTCGGCGAGAACGTGCTCACCATGACCAGCCAGTACACGAGCAAGCGCGAGCAGTTCGGCTTCCCGGTGGCCAGCTTCCAGGCCGTCGCCGTCCAGGCCGCCGACCGCTACATCGACCTGCGCGCCATGGAGGTCACCCTCTGGCAGGCCGCCTGGCGGCTCGACGCCTCCACGGGCGGAGCGGGCGGACCGCTGCCGAGCGCCGGCGATGTGGCCGTGGCCAAGATCTGGGCCTCCGAGGGCGTACGCCGCGTCGTGCAGACCGCACAGCACCTGCACGGCGGCTTCGGCGCCGACACCGACTACCCGCTGCACCGCTACCACGCCTGGGCCAAGCAGCTGGAGCTCCAGCTCGGCCCGGCCGCGGCCCACGAGGAGGCGCTGGGCGACCTGCTGGCCGCCCACCCCCTCGCCTAGGCCGTCACCGGGCCGGCATCAGACGACGAAGCCCGGGACGCCCGCGTCGGTGACGACCGGGCGGCCCGCGGCCTCCCAGTCCTGCATGCCGCCGGCCACGTTCACGGCGTCGATGTCCTGGCCCCGCAGGTACTGGGCCACCTGGGCGGAGCGTCCGCCGACCCGGCACATCACGTAGACCGGGCGCTCGTCCTCGATCTTCTCGGTCAGCTCACCGATGCGCGCCACGAACTCGCTCATCGGGATGTGCAGCGCGCCCTCGGCATGACCGGCCGCCCATTCGTCGTTCTCGCGAACGTCGAGGACAAAGGCTTCGGAGGGCAGGGCGGAGGCGGCCACCGAGGGAAGCGGTCCGGAGTTCATGTCTGTCGCCTTCTCTCGTCACGGATAGCTGAGCCAACCTATCCGACCGGGCCGGCCGGCCCTGCCGCCGCGGGGTTACTCGGCGGCGAGCGCCGCCAGCTCCGCCTCACGCTTCTCGACGTCGCCGAGCAGCTGCTCGGCAATCTCCTCCAGCAGCCGGTCCGGGTCCTCCGGCGCCATCCGCAGCATGGACCCGATCGCGCTCTCCTCAAGCTCCCGGGCCACCACCGACAGCAGCTCCTTGCGGCGCGAGAGCCACTCCAGGCGCTCGTACAGCTCCTCGCTCTCGCTCAGCCGCTGCTCGGCCGGCGCCGGGCCCTCCGCCCATTCCTGCGCCAGCTCGCGCAGCGCCTGCTCCTCGCCGCGCCCGTAAGCCGCGTTGACCCGCACGATGAACGCATCGCGCCGCTCACGCTCGGCCTCGTCCTGGGCGAGGTCGGGGTGCGCCTGACGGACCAGCTCGCGGTAGAGGCGGCGCACCTCCTCCGAGGGGCGCACCCGCTCCGGCGGCCGCACCGCGCGGTCCGTGAGCATCGCGGAGGCGTCGGCGGACATCCCGTCCGAGTCCATCCAGTCGTGGAACAGCTCGTCCACCCCGGGCATCGGCATCACCAGCGAGCGGGCATCGCGCGCACGGCGCAGGTCCTCCGGGTCCCCGGTCCTCGCCGCCTTCGCCTCGGCGATCAGGGCGTCCAGCTCGTCGAGCCGCGAGTACATCGGTCCGAGCTTCTGGTGGTGCAGGCGGGAGAAGTTCTCCACCTCCACCCGGAAGGTCTCCACCGCGATCTCGAACTCGATCAGTGCCTGTTCGGCGGCCCGCACGGCGCGCTCCAGGCGCGCCTCGGGCCGCTCGTCGGCAGCGGGGCCGGGGCCTTCGCCGGAGCCGGGCTCGGACGCTTCGGGAACTGTCTGCTCGCTCACCCGGCCAGCCTAAGGCCCCGGGGCCCGGGTGTTTCACGTGAAACATCGACCGGTTTCACGTGAAACATCCCGGCTACGGACTCGGTTCCCGGGCCCCGCCCGCTCAGACCACGGGCCACTCAGACCCCGCCCGCTCAGACCCCGGACTGCTCAGACCCCGGACTCCGCCGCGATCCGCCCCGACCGCACCGCCGCCACCAGCACCGCGTGGTCGGCCTCGCTCCGGTCGGCGTAGGCCACGGCGAAGTCGGCGATGGCCTCGTCCAGCTCGTCGCTCTTGCCGCAGTACCCGGAGAGCAGCCGCGGATCCGCGCTGTGCGCGTGCGCACGCGCCAGCAGGGCTCCGGTCATCCGCCCGTAGTCGTCGAACTGGTCGGCGGACAGCGCCGCCGGGTCCACGCTGCCCTTGCGGTTGCGGAACTGGCGGACCTGGAAGGGCCGCCCCTCCACCGTCGTCCAGCCCAGCAGGATGTCGGAGACCACCTGCATCCGCTTCTGCCCGGCCACCACCCGGCGGCCCTCGTGCTCCTCCGGCGGGGAGACGAAGCCGAGCCCGGGCAGGTGCGGCAGCAGCGCGGAGGGACGGGCCTCCTTCACCTGGAGGACCAGCGCCTCACCCCGGTGGTCGAGCAGCAGCACCACGTACGAGCGGGTACCGACGCTGCCCGTGCCCACCACCCGGAAGGCCACGTCGTGGATCGCGTACCGGGCCAGCAGCGGCAGCCGGTCGCCCTGCAGGGTCTCCAGGTACGGGCCCAGCGCGGCCGCCACGGCCGCCGCTTCCCCGTCGCCGACCCGGCGCAGCACGGGCAGCGCGTCCACGAAGGCCCGGCCCCCGTCGGGCGTGGGCTCGGTGGACTTGGCGGCGAACCGGGCGGAGGTGTTGTTGCGGGCCTTCTCCGAGACCCGTTCCAGGGTGCCCAGCAGGTCACGGGCATCGGTGTGCGAGACCAGTTCCTCGTCCGCGATGGCGTTCCACGCGTCGAGGGCCGGCAGTTTGGACAGCAGCCGCATCGTGCGCCGGTAGGCGCCCGCCGCGTCCTGCGCGGCCGCCCGGCAGGTGGCCTCGTCCGCGCCGGCCACCCGGCCCGCCAGCACCAGCGAGGTGGCCAGCCGCTTGAGGTCCCACTCCCACGGGCCGAAGACGGTCTCGTCGAAGTCGTTGAGGTCGATGACCAGCCGGCCGCGCGCGTCCCCGTACAGGCCGAAGTTGGCCGCGTGGGCGTCCCCGCAGATCTGCGCGCCGATCCCGGTGACGGGACCGCCGGAGAGGTCGTGGGCCATCAGCCCGGCCGCCCCGCGCAGGAAGGTGAAGGGGTTCGCGGCCATCCGGCCGACCCGTATCGGCGTGAGCTCGGCGACCCGGCCGACGTTGGACTCCTCCACCGCCCGCACCGCGTCCGGCCGGTCGGCCGGGGCCTCGAACCGCGCGTGCGCCGCCCGGGGCACCAGCGTGCGCAGCGCCTTGCCCGCCTCCCGGGGATTGCCGGCGGGCGAGCCCGCGGAGCGGCGCGGAGCGAACCCCTCGACCACCGGGATCCGTACCTTCGACTCCGGTCCCACGCCATGCTGCTGCGCTACCGCCGTCATGCGCCCCGCCCCCTGATCGCCATCGGATTTCGGCCCGACCGTACCTACAGCCCGGCGTCCCTGGCCAGCAGGGCCGCCTGCACCCGGTTCTCGCATTCCAGTTTCGCCAGGATCCGGCTCACATACGTCTTCACCGTGGCCTCGCTCATGTGCAGCCGCCGCCCCGCGTCGGCGTTCGACAGCCCCTCCCCCAGCAGCGCCAGCACTCCCCGCTCGCGCTCGCTCAGTTCGGCCACCCGGCGCCGCGCCTGCTCGTCCCGGCCGGCCGTCCGGCCGGACGCGAGCTGGTCCACCACGTGCCGGGTCGCGGCCGGAGACAGGTACGCGTCCCCCGCCGCGGCCGCCCGTACGGCGCCGATGAGTTCGCCGGGCGCCGAGTCCTTCAGCAGGAACCCCGCGCCGCCGCCGCTCAGGGCCCGCAGCACGTTCTCCTTCTCCCCGAAGGTGGTCAGGATCAGCGCCCGCACCTCGGGCGCCGCCCGCCCGAGCTCGGCCAGCGCCGTCAGCCCGTCCATCACCGGCATCTGGATGTCCAGCAGCACCACGTCCGGGCCGTGCGCCCGGGCCAGTTCCACCGCCTCCCGGCCGTTCGCCGCCTCGGCGACGACCTCGATGTCCGCCGCCGAGGTCAGGATCATCCTGATCCCGGCCCGGATCAGCGGTTCGTCGTCAGCGATCACCACGCGGATCACCTTGGCTGTCACCCCTGCTCCTACTGCTTGGCCTGGTACGCCTGCTTGTCGACGAGCTTGCCGTCCTTGAAGCAGAACCGGAAAACGCTGTCGCTGCCCAGGTCGGTGTCGTCGTCCGCCAGGAAGACCAGGCAGGCCGAGCCCTGCGGACGCGGCGGCCCCTTCCGGTCGAGCCCCTCGGTCAGGATGCTGTCCCCACTGGGCAGCTGAGAACGTACCGCTTCCTCCGGATCGCCCACGTGGACGGCGTCGTACTCGGCCTTGCCGAGCATCGCATCGCCCACCGAGCCCACCAGCAGCGCCACCGCGGCGCCGATCACGATCAGCAGCACCACCACGGCCGCGACCGCGATCCCGCAGCCCAGTGTCACGCCCCCGGCCCGGCCGCCCCCGCTCAGCAGCTTCCGGTCGATCGCGTCCCAGTCGACCGGCGCGGCGTTCGGGCCCAGGGTCCTGGCCTGCACCTGCTGGCCGAAGTCATCGGCGACCTCGCCCGCCCCCAGCTCCTCGGCCCCGGCCGGCTCGGTCCCGTACGGGAGCACCCCGGCCACCCGGAACCCGCCGCCCTCCACGGCCGCCGCGTAGACCATGCCGCCGACCAGCCGCGCCCGTTCGCGCAGCCCGGTCAGCCCCTGCCCGCCGGACACCACCTCACCGGCGCCCGGACCGGCCGCCGGGCCGTTGGCGATCTCCACCACCAAGGAGTCGTCCTCGTACCGCAGTTCCACCGTGATGGGCGCGCCCGGCGCGTGCTTGTAGGCGTTGGTCAGCGCCTCCTGCGCGATCCGGTACGCCGCGTGGTCGCACGCCGCGACCAGCGGCCTGGGCTGCCCCGCGGTGGTGAGCCGTACGTCCGTCCCCGCGCTCCGCGCCGACTCCACGATCCCGGCGATGCCCGCCACCCCGCGTGCGGCGGGCTGCGCCTCCTCGACCGGCAGCGGAGCCTCCACCCCGTCCCGCAGGATGCCGACGACCTCGCGCAGCTCGTGCATGGCGGAGACGGAGGCCTGGCGCAGGACGCCCACCGCCTCGCGCTGCCGGTCGGTCAGGACCGGATCGACCTCCAGCGCACCGGTGTGCACCGAGATCAGCGCGAGCTGGTGGCCGAGGCTGTCGTGCATGTCCTGGGCGATGCGCTGGCGTTCGCGCAGCCGGGCCTGCCCGGCGACCATCGCCCGCTCGCGCAGCAGCTGGGCGTTGCGCTCCTGGAGGGCGCGCAGCAGCGTATGGCGCTGGGACCAGTAGCGGCTGGCCAGACCGGGCATGACCACCATGGCCAGGAACATCAGCGCGCTGAAGACGACGACCAGCACCGCGCGGCCCTGCGACCACTCCTTGACCACATTGAGGGCGATGGCCAGGGCGAAGGCCGCGGTGAAGGCACCGAGCGCCCGTCCGACGCCGACGATGCGCCGCCCCGCCGACCAGCCGAGCGGGATCGCCACCAGGAAGGCCCCCGGCAGGTAGACGCCCACCGCCGAGCCGGCCACCAGCGTGAGCACCGGAAGCCGGCGCCGCAGCAGGGTCAGCACCACCACGGACACGGCACTGGCCAGCATCCGGGCCGCGGAGCCCTTGTCGAGCTCTTCGACCCCCACCCCGAGCAGCACCAGCACCCCGGCCAGGGCGAGATCCCCCGCCAGCATCCGACGGGTCCAGGGCTCGGGCCCCTTCACCCAGTCCCATCCCGCACGCGCCCTCGCCGTTACGTCCACCCGGCAGACCCTAGACACCACCCCGCCGCCGGGCTGCCCTCTTTAGTCGCGCCCCCCGCAACGAAAGTCTCCCGGCTCAGTACGGACGGACCCCCGGGCGCCCGGCCCTGGACGCTCCGCCGGGCCGGGCCGCGGTCATCGCCCGGCGTCGGCGGCACGGGGGGCGGCGGTGCGGTCTGAGTCCTCAGCAGCGGCCTCATCGGCGTGGCCCGTGCGGCCGACCTGCCCGGCGCCCCGCGACGCGGGGACCGTACGCTCCCCGGCCGCGGGCTCCCGGAAGCCGTGGCGGGACCACCAGCGGGCCAGCGGGGCCGGTGCCCACCAGGCCCACTTGCCCATCAGCGCCATGGTGGCCGGCACCAGCAGGCCCCGTACGACCGTCGCGTCGACGACCACCGCGATGACCAGGCCGACCCCGATCATCTTCATGAACAGGATGGACGAGGTCATGAACCCGCCGACCACCACGACGAACAGCAGCGCGGCACTGGTGATGATCTTCGCGGTGCGCTGGAGCCCGAGGGCCATCGACTCGATCGGATCGCCGCCGGCCTCCCACTCCTCGCGCACCCGGGAGAGCAGGAACACCTCGTAGTCCATGGCCAGGCCGAAGGCGATCGCCACGATGAGCACGGGGAAGTTGGCGTCCACCGCCCCGATGGGTTCGAAGCCGAGCAGCCCGGAGAGATGGCCGTCCTGGAAGATCCACTTGATGGCGCCGAAGGTGGCCAGGAGCGACAGCAGGTTCAGGAGCACGGACTTCAGCGGAAGCAGCAGCGAGCCGAAGGCCAGGAAGAGGACCAGGAAGGACACGACCGCGACGAACAGGGCCATCCACGGAAGACGTCCGCCGATCATGTCGACGATGTCCACGCGGGAGGCCGGCATTCCGGTGACCAGCGCCTTCGCTCCCTCCGGTGCGGCGGTGCCCCGGACCCCGTGCACCAGGTCCACGGCCGGCCCGGACATCGCGTCGGGCGCGTACCGCACGGTCACCCGCGCGTCGTTGCCCACGAAGGCGGTGGGCACAGCCGACCGCACGCCCGCGACCCCCTCCAGCCGGTCCGCGTACGCCTCTACGGCGCTCCGGTCGGCCGGGCCGTCGAAGCGGACGACCGCGGTCATGATCCGGCCGGGGTTGGTCTCGAACTCGGCGGCCAGGGCCTGGCTGACGACCTTCGCGTCCCCGCTCGACGGCAGCACCCACTCCCCCGGCCGGGCCCAGTTGACGCCGAGCAGCGGCGCACCGAGGCCGACCAGGACGGCGACGATCGCCAGCGAGGACAGCAGGGGCCTGCGCATGACCGCCCGGGCGGTGCGGTACCAGCGCCCCTGCGTCAGCGGCTTCGCAGCGCCGCCCCGGCCGCCCGGCAGCGGGATCCGCCACTTGTCGATGCGGTGTCCCGTGTAGCGCAGCAGCGCGGGCAGCAGCGTCAGCGAGCCGATCACCGCGAAGGCGACCACGGAGACGGCCGCGTAGCCCATGGAGGACAGGAACCGCGACGGGAAGAGGGCCAGACCCGCGAAGGAGATCGCCACGGCGAGCCCGGAGAAGGCGACCGTGCGCCCGGCCGTGGCCGTCGCGCGCCGGACCGCGGTGTCCACGTCCGCACCGGCATGCAGTTCCTCACGGAAGCGGTTGACCAGGAACAGCGCGTAGTCGATGGCCAGGCCGAGGCCCAGGATCGTGATGACGTTGATGACGGTGCCGGAGATCTCGGTGAACAGCGTCAGCACGCGCAGCACCACGAAGGAGCCGAGTGCCACGAAGGTGCCGACGGCCAGCGGCAGCAGCGCGGCGACCGCACTGCGGAAGATCAGCACCAGCAGGACCAGCAGGACCGGGACCGAGAGCATCTCGGCCCGGGCGATGTCCGCGCCGGTCAGGGCGTTGACCTGCTCCGTCATCGCGGCCACGCCGCCGAAGCGGGCGGTCACCCCCTCGGCCTCGAACTCCTCCTTGATCCTCGTCAGCGCCTCGACCTGTTGCCGGTCGTCGTCGGCGGCGAACTGCACCGTGGCGTACGTCCGGGTGCGGTCCCGCGATACGTAGGCGTCCGCGCCCCCGGCGCCGGGCTCCCATAAGGAGCTCAGGCGGGTGATTCCCGCACGCGGCACGCCGTCGAGCGCCGCCCGGACGGCGCCGCCGAACTCCTCGACGGTCCGACCCGCTTCCTTCGACTCGTAGAGCACGATCAGGTCGTTGGACTCGCGCCCCAGCGGGCCGGCGAGAACCTTGTCGGCCTCGACCGACTCACTGGCCGGGTCGTCGAATCCGGCGCCGCCCGTGAACGAGCCGAAGACGCCGGTGCCCCACACGCCGGCGAACAGCGTGAAGACGACCGCGGCGATCACGACCCACTTACGACGCCGCGCGGTGAATGCTCCGATGGAGGCAAACAATTTCTCTCCCTGGCTCGTATCGCTTTTGCTCAGGCTGCCGAGTTGTTTCGGCCTTCGACCCCGCGCGGTTTCGGTTCACGAATCTTCCGAAACCGGCGATTTCTCGAAATGCACGTTCGGATCGCTCGCCCTACGTCTTTCGCCACGCTCCCGGAAGGCACCCTCCCGGCCGCACTCCGCACGGGAGCACTCCGCACGGGAGCACCGAGCCGCCAGGCGGTACGCCGCTGCGCGAGCGAAGCGGCCGGCCTCCCTTCCCCGTTGTCCACAGCAACAGTAACCTAAGCTATCGATAGATTCACTATCACCTATCACCAGCCTAGGCGGCCACCCATGACCGACGTGATGCTGTTCCTCAGGGAGTTCGCCCGGACCCGTCGGGACACGGGAGCCATCGCTCCCAGCAGTCCCTTACTGGCCCGGGCCCTCACCCGCTACGTGATCCCCGGCCCCGGCAGGCCGCGCGCGGTGCTCGAAGTCGGCCCCGGCACGGGCGCCGTGACCCGCCACATCCAGCCGGCGCTGGGCCCCCTCGACACCCTCGACCTGATCGAGCCCAACCTCCGGTTCGCCGGTCTGCTGAGGCACTCCTACCGGGACGACTCGCGCATAGGCCTGCTGTCGGGACTGGTCCAGGACCACCAACTGGGCTCGTACGACACGATCGTGTGCGGCCTGCCCTTCGCGAACTTCGAGGCCCGCGTCGTGGAGGAGATCCTCGGGCAGCTGCTCGGCGCGCTGAACCCGGGCGGCACCCTGTCGTTCTTCGCCTACGCCGGCATCCCGCCGCTGCGCCGGGCGCTCACCTCCGGCGTGACCCGCGAACGCACGCTGGGCACCCAGGCCGTGCTGGAACGCACGCTGCGGCGCCACCGGTTCCGCACCGAGACGGTGCTGTGGAACGTACCGCCCGCCCACGTCCACCACCTGGTCCCGACGGCCCCTGCGCTCGCCTACAGCGGCTGACCCTCCGCCCGGGCGGACACGCGCTTGGACGCGTCCTCCTGCGCGATCCGGCGCAGGGCCGACATGGCCGCGTCTCCGAGGAGGGTGCCGAGGACGACGCCCTCCACCTTGCCGTCCGTACCGGGCACCCCGGCGAGGACGGCCAGCTCGGCGTCGGCCAGGCGTCCGGCTGCGGCCGCGTACTCGTCGAGCAGGGCCAGCAGATCGCCCCGGCCCAGGTCGCGGTAGGTCACGACGATCTGGACCAGCGCCTTCCAGCCGGGGTTCGTGGGCTTGACCTCCCAGCCGCAGCGCCGCACCAGCTCCTCGACGGCGCGTTCGGCACGCGCCCAGTCGTCCTCGGGGCCCGGCTCGGGCACGGCGCGGGTGACCGCGGACTGGGCGACGCCGAGCATGCCGTGGACCGTGCGGTGGGGCGAGTCGACCTCGCCGAGCACCTCGCGGACGGCCGCGATCGACAGGCCGCCGACCTCCAGCATCGCCCGGATCAGCCGGAGCCGGTGCGCGTGCGCCTCGGAGTAGCTCACCTGGTTCGGACTCGTCCGCTCGCCGGACGGCAACAGCCCTTCACGGGTGTAGTACTTGACCGTCGCTACCGAAACTCCGGTACTCCGCGCCAGCTCTCCGATACGCATTCCGTCAGGGTACTGCGTTCCCCCTCCGTGCTAACCCGCGACCACGACCCCGGCCACAACCCGGCCGGAGTCCGCGGCCCCGCGAATTGCCCAGCTTTTATCGGTACTGAAATCGGTCCCGGCCGAAGGAATCACGTACGTCCGCGGAAGCCGCTCCGGAGCTCCCCTCCGAGCCCGGCGATCCCGCTCTCGAACCCACCCGCGGCCCGGCCGCCCGAGACCCTCGTCACGCCCCGCGCCCACCCCGCCCGCATCCCCCGCGCCCGCCCCCATCCCCGGGGCACAACGAAAGAGCCCCCGCTCCGGATCTCTCCGGAGCGGGGGCTCTCTCAACTGTGCGCGAGGGGGGATTTGAACCCCCACGTCCCGAAGGACACTGGCACCTGAAGCCAGCGCGTCTGCCGTTCCGCCACTCGCGCAAGTGGCTACCAGCGGTTCTTCCCTTGCGGGCCGTTCCCCTGGCGACATCGGAACATTAGCACGTCGGATGGGGTGGATTCACATCGCTTTTCGTGCTCTCCCCACTCCCGCCGACGACCGCCCCTCCCGTACTCGGCCGCCGGTGCGGGACACTGTCCTCGGGGCGCCCCTACGATCGCTTGTGAGGACCAACACTCATGCGCACGTGACCGATGGGGAACCACCCGAATCCGCCATGCGTGGATACGATCAGTAAGCAGTACAGGGCGACAACGACGGAGGAGGTGCCCCATGGGAGTCCTGAAGCGGTTCGAGCAGCGACTCGAAGGTCTGGTGAACGGCACCTTCGCCAAGGTGTTCAAGTCCGAGGTCCAGCCGGTGGAGATCGCGGGCGCCCTCCAGCGCGAGTGCGACAACAACGCCACCATCTGGAACCGCGAGCGGACCGTCGTCCCCAACGACTTCATCGTGGAGCTGAGCACCGGCGACTACGAGCGCCTGAGCCCCTACTCGGGCCAGCTCGGCGACGAGCTCGCGGGCCTCGTCCGCGACTACGCCAAGCAGCAGCGCTACAGCTTCATGGGCCCCATCAAGGTCCAGCTGGAGAAGGCCGACGACCTGGACACCGGGCTCTACCGGGTCCGCAGCCGCACGCTCGCCTCCAGCACCTCCCAGTCCCCCGGCCAGCAGGGTCCGGGCCAGGGACAGGGCCACCAGGCCCCCCCGGCCCAGCCCGGCGGCTACGGATACCCGCCGGCCTCGGCGCCGCCCATGCCCGCCGGACCGCCCCCGGGCGGTCCCGGTGCACGCAGGCCGGGGCCCGGCGGACCCGGCGGACCGGCTCCCGTACCCACCGGCGGCGCCGTCCGGCGCCACTGGATCGAGATCAACGGCACCCGCCACCAGATCTCGCGCCCTACGCTCGTACTCGGCCGAAGCACCGAAGCCGACGTGCGGATCGACGACCCCGGCGTATCGCGCCGGCACTGTGAGATCCGGACCGGAACGCCCTCGACGATCCAGGATCTCGGGTCCACCAACGGCATCGTGGTGGACGGGCAGCACACCACCCGCGCTACGCTCCGCGACGGTTCGCGGATCGTCGTGGGATCCACCACCATCATTTACCGGCAAGCCGAAGGGTAAGCGGGGGCAATGTCAGAGCTGACCCTGACGGTCATGCGGTTGGGTTTCCTGGCCGTTCTGTGGCTGTTCGTCATCGTGGCCGTCCAGGTCATCCGCAGCGATCTCTTCGGTACGAGAGTCACGCAGCGCGGTTCCCGACGCGGCGGGAGCGCTTCCGGCGCCCCGGCGCAGCAGCAGGGCCGCCAGCCGGCGGCCCCGCCACAGCAGCGCCAGCGCCGCGGTGCGCCCACCAAACTCGTCGTCTCCGAGGGCACCCTCACGGGCACCACGGTGGCCCTCGCGGGCCAGACGATCACCTTGGGCCGCGCCCACGACTCCACGATCGTGCTGGACGACGACTACGCCTCCAGCAGGCATGCCAGGATCTACCCCGACCGTGACGGCCAGTGGATCGTCGAGGATCTCGGGTCCACCAACGGCACGTATCTCGACCGGACCCGGCTGACCACCCCGACGCCCATTCCGCCGGGCGCCCCGATCCGCATCGGCAAGACCGTCATCGAGCTGCGGAAGTAGTACGAGAATGAGCGAGCGGAGCGAGCGAGCCGCAGCGGTCCGTCCCACCGGGGACACGGACCCGAGCGCGCTCCAGGCCGGAGGGTGGGCAGTGTGGCTCGAGACCGGTTGTACCCCGAGGCAGCATCGTCGTCGACAGGGCAGGTGCGCATGAGTCTGTCCCTGCGGTTCGCCGCCGGATCGCACAAGGGCATGATCCGCGAGGGCAACGAGGACTCCGGCTACGCCGGTCCCCGTCTCCTCGCGATCGCCGACGGCATGGGCGGCCAGGCCGCCGGCGAAGTCGCCAGCTCCGAGGTGATCTCCGCCCTCGTGCAGCTCGACGACGACGTCCCGGGCTCCGACATGCTCACCGCGCTGAGCACCGCCGTGCAGCGCGCCAACGACCAGTTGCGCGTCATGGTCGAGGAGGACCCCCAGCTGGAGGGCATGGGCACCACGCTCACCGCCCTGCTGTGGACGGGCCAGCGCCTCGGCCTGGTCCACGTCGGCGACTCCCGCGCCTACCTGCTCCGCGACGGCGTCCTCACGCAGATCACCCAGGACCACACCTGGGTGCAGCGCCTCGTCGACGAGGGCCGGATCACCGAAGAGGAAGCCACCACCCACCCGCAGCGCTCCCTGCTGATGAGAGCCCTGGGCAGCGGCGACATCGTCGAACCCGACCTCTCCATCCGCGAGGTCCGGGTCGGCGACCGCTACCTGATCTGCTCCGACGGGCTCTCCGGCGTGGTCTCCCACCAGACCCTGGAAGAGACCCTCGCCGACTACCACGGCCCCCGCGAGACCGTGGCCTCCCTGATCCAGCTCGCGCTGCGCGGCGGCGGCCCCGACAACATCACCTGCATCGTGGCCGACGTCCTCGACACCGACAGCGGCGACACCCTGGCCGCGCAGGTCAACGACACCCCGGTCGTCGTCGGCGCGGTCGCCGAGAACCAGCACCACCAGCTCTTCGACGGCGGCAACGCCATGCAGACGCCGGCCGGCCGCGCCTCCGGGCTAGGCCGCCAGAGCCCCCCGCCCCCCGGCGCCTTCGGGCCGCCCGGCAGCGGCGAGGCCGCGGGTTACGGCGGTTACGGCGCCCAGGGACAGGGCGGCGGAGCCGACGCGTACGGCAGCTTCGGCGAGCCCGACCCCTACGACGGGGACTCCGGGTACGAGGACACGTACAACCACCCGCGCAGGCGCCGCGGCAAAGGGCGCAAGTGGACCACGCGCACGCTGACGCTGCTCGTGGTCCTCGGTGTCATCGGCGGCGGCCTCTACGCGGGCTACCGCTGGACGCAGACGCAGTTCTACGTCGGGGTCAAGGACGAGCACGTCGCGCTCTTCCGCGGGATCAGCCAGAAGCTGGGGCCGCTGGAGCTCTCCAAGGTGGAGACCGACCGCCCCGACATCGAACTGAAGTACCTGCCGACCTTCAAGCGCAAGCAGGTCGTGGACACGATCAGCGAGGGCAGCCTCGACACCGCCCGTACGAAGATCGACGAGCTCGGCACCCAGACCTCCGCGTGCAAGAAGGACGAGGAGCGGCGTGCCGCCGAGGCCCAGGGCAACCAAACGCCCGGCCCGGTCCTGACTGCCGCCGAGCAGCAGGTCGTCAACCTGTGCGAGAAGCAGTAGACATACGCGGGCACAGGGGGCCCGCCACACCATGAGCGTTGTCACCAACACGACCACCATCGGCGCCATCGAGCTGCCGAGCCGGCGGAACACCGAGCTCCTGCTGCTCGTGTTCGCCGTGGTCATCCCGATCTTCGCCTACGCCAACGCGGGCCTGGCGCTCGACGGAGAGCTGCCCCCCGGCATGTTCACCTACGGGCTCGGCCTCGGCATCCTGGCGGGCATCGCCCACTTCGTCGTACGGCGCTACGCCAAGTACGCCGACCCGCTGCTGCTGCCGATCGCCACGCTCCTCAACGGGCTGGGCCTCGTCCTGATCTGGCGACTGGACCAGTCCGGACGCCTGCAGAACCAAGCGAAGCGCGCCTACGGCGTCTTCACCGAGTCCGCGCCCCGGCAGATGATGTACACGGCGCTCGCCATCGCGATGTTCGCCGGCGTACTGCTGGTCCTCAAGGACCACCGCGTGCTCCAGCGGTTCACGTACATCTCCATGGCCGCCTCGCTGGTGCTGCTGATCCTGCCCGTGATCCCGGGCCTGGGAGCCGACGTCTTCGGCGCCAAGATCTGGATCAGCGTCGGCGGCTTCTCCATCCAGCCCGGCGAGTTCGCCAAGATCGTCATCGCCGTCTTCTTCGCCGGCTACCTGATGGTCAAGCGCGACGCCCTGGCACTGGCCAGCCGCCGCTTCATGGGCCTCTACCTGCCGCGCGGCCGCGACCTCGGACCGATCCTGATGATCTGGGCGATGAGCCTGCTGGTCCTGATCTTCGAGAACGACCTCGGCACCTCGCTGCTCTTCTTCGGCATGTTCGTGATCATGCTGTACGTGGCCACCGAGCGGACCAGCTGGATCGTGATCGGCCTGCTCATGAGCGTGGGCGGCGCCACCGTGGTCGGCGCCACCGCCAGCCACGTCCAGGCCCGCGTCAACGCCTGGCTCGACCCCTTCAGCTGCTACCTGACCTCCGACGCCTGCCAGCAGGTCGGCCAGTCGATCATGACCTTCGGCTCCGGCGGGGTCCTCGGCACCGGCTGGGGACAGGGCAACTCCGACCTCATCGGATTCGCCGCCAACTCCGACTTCATCTTCTCCACCGTCGGCGAGGAGCTCGGGCTCACCGGGGTCATGGCCTTCCTCCTGCTCTACGGCCTGATCATCGAGCGGGGCGTGCGCACCGCGCTCGCCGCCCGCGACCCCTTCGGCAAGCTCTTCGCGGTCGGCCTCTCCGGCGCCTTCGCGCTCCAGGTCTTCGTGGTCGCCGGCGGAGTCATGGGCCTCATCCCCCTGACCGGCATGACCATGCCCTTCCTCGCGTCCGGCGGCTCCTCCGTCCTCGCGAACTGGATCCTCATCGCCATCCTCATCCGGATCAGCGACACCGCACGCCGCCCTGCCCCGGCCCCGGCACCGTCCCCCGACTCCGAGATGACCCAGGTGGTCCGCCCGTCATGAACAAGCCCCTGCGCCGCATCGCGATCTTCTGCGGGCTGCTCGTCCTGGCACTGCTCGTGCGGACCAACTGGCTGCAGTACGTCAAGGCCGAGGATCTGAGCACCCGCAAGGAGAACCGCCGGGTCCAGATCGCCCAGTACGCCACCGAGCGCGGCAACATCATCGTCGAGGGCAAGCCGATCACCGGCTCCGCCGTCACCGACGGCAGCGACTACAAGTTCAAGCGGACCTACCTCGACGGTCCCCTGTGGGCTCCGGTGACCGGCTACGCCTCGCAGGCCTTCGGTTCCACGCAGCTGGAGTCCCTCGAGGACGGCATCCTCACCGGCAACGACGACCGGCTGTTCTTCGACCGCACCATCGGCATGTTCACCGGCGAGAAGAAGCAGGGCGGCAACGTCGTCACCACGCTGAACGCCGCCGCGCAGAAGGCCGCGTTCACGACCCTCGGCTCCAAGAAGGGCGCCGTCGCGGCGATCGACCCGCGCACCGGCGCGATCCTCGCCCTGGTCAGCACCCCCTCGTACGACCCCACGTCCTTCGCGGGCAACTCCAAGGCCGACGAGAAGGCCTGGGTCGAGCTCAAAGACAGCGAGGACAAGAAGCTGGTCAACCGCGCCCTGCGCGAGACCTACCCGCCCGGCTCCACCTTCAAGGTGGTCACCGCCGCCGCGGCCCTCGAGCACAAGATCGTCACGGACATCAACGCGCCGACCGACACCGAGGACCCGTACATCCTGCCGGGCACCACGACGCCGATGGTCAACCACGCCGCGAACTGCGGCAAGGCCACCCTCAACTACGCCCTGCAGGTCTCCTGCAACTCCGTCTTCGCCAACATGGGCGACAAGGTGGGGGCGGACAACATGGTGAAGACCGCCGAGAAGTTCGGCTTCAACAACGACAAGATCGACACCCCGGTCCGCGCCTTCGCCAGCGTCTACGACAAGAACATGAAGAGGGACGGCAACGCCCAGAGCTCCATCGGCCAGTTCAACACCGCGGCCACCCCGCTGCAGATGGCCATGGTCACCGCCGCCATCGCCAACAACGGCAAGCTGATGAAGCCGTACATGGTCAGGCAGCTGGAATCGCCCGGCCTCGACATCGTCGAGAAGCACGAGCCGGAGGAAATGAGCCGTCCCCTCTCCGTCGAGAACGCGAAGAAGGTCCGGGACATGATGGTCAACGTCGTCGACGCCGGCACCGGCGGCAAGGCCCGGATCAAGGGCACCGTCGTCGGCGGCAAGACCGGCACCGCCCAGCACGGCGAGGGCAACAAGAAGCGCCCGTACGCCTGGTTCATCTCCTACGCCGAGAACCCCGACGGCAGCTCGCCGGTCGCCGTCGCCGTCGTCATCGAGGACAGCGAAGCGGAGCGCGAGGACATCAGCGGCGGCGGCCTCGCCGCCCCGGTCGCCAAGGCCGTCATGGAAGCCGTGCTCAAGAGCAACAAGGGGTAACGGGCGGGGCCGAAGGCCACGCGAGAGCCGCAAGGGGCACACAGACGTGATCCGGGTCACTGTTCCCGCCCGGATCCGAGCGTACGGTACCGGTCCGGTATCAGCCTGTGGTCACGAACCGATCACCGACGATCGGCCGGTAGCCTTTGCGCGAACAGCACACCGCCGGACCACACACGGGTGCGGTCGGGACTGACGGAGAGGGCTGCACGTTATGGAAGAGCCGCGTCGCCTCGGCGGCCGGTACGAGCTGAGCCACGTGCTCGGCCGTGGTGGCATGGCCGAGGTCTACCTCGCCCACGACACCCGGCTCGGCCGTACCGTCGCCGTCAAGACCCTGCGCGCCGATCTCGCCCGCGACCCGTCCTTCCAGGCCAGGTTCCGCCGCGAGGCCCAGTCGGCCGCATCGCTCAACCACCCGGCGATCGTCGCCGTGTACGACACCGGCGAGGACTACGTCGACAACATCTCCATCCCGTACATCGTGATGGAGTACGTCGACGGCTCGACCCTGCGCGAGCTCCTGCACTCCGGCCGCAAGCTGCTGCCCGAGCGGACGCTGGAGATGTGCATCGGCATCCTCCAGGCGCTGGAGTACTCGCACCGCGCCGGCATCGTGCACCGTGACATCAAGCCCGCCAACGTCATGCTCACCCGCACCGGCCAGGTCAAGGTCATGGACTTCGGCATCGCCCGTGCCATGGGCGACTCCGGCATGACCATGACGCAGACCGCCGCCGTCATCGGCACCGCCCAGTACCTCTCCCCGGAGCAGGCCAGGGGCGAGCAGGTCGACGCGCGCTCCGACCTCTACTCGGCCGGCTGCCTGCTGTACGAGCTCCTCGCCGTCCGGCCGCCCTTCATCGGCGACTCCCCGGTCGCGGTCGCCTACCAGCACGTACGGGAAGAGCCCCAGCCCCCGTCGAACTTCGACTCCGAGATCACGCCCGAGATGGACGCGATCGTGCTGAAGGCGCTGGTCAAGGACGCCGACTACCGCTACCAGTCCGCCGACGAGATGCGCGCCGACATCGAGGCCTGCCTCGACGGCCAGCCCGTCGCGGCCACCGCCTCCATGGGCGCCGCCGGCTACGGCTACCCCGACCAGGGCCACGGCTACGGACACCAGGGCTACGACCAGCCCACCACGGCCCTGCGCACCGCCGACCCGAACCAGACCTCCATGCTCCCGCCGATGTCCCCGGGCGACGGCGGCTACGGGGCCACCGGGTACGCGGGCCAGGGCGGCTACGACCAGGGCGGCCGCGGCCGGCGTCCGCAGAAGAAGAGCAAGGCCTCCACGATCCTGCTGGTCACCGCCGGCATCCTCGTCCTGGTCGGCGCGATCCTGATCGGGCAATCCCTCTTCAAGACCACCGCCGACAACCGGCCCACGGTCCCCAAGCTCATCGGCGAGACCCTGGAGGCCGCCAAGGCCAACGGGGACAACGTCGGTCTCGTCGTCCAGCAGGACGGTGAGATGCCCTGCGACGCCGCCCCCAAGGGCAGCGTCTGCGAGCAGTCCCCGGCCGAGGGCCTCAAGGTCGACAAGAACTCCGTCGTCAAGGTGAAGGTCTCCACCGGACCGTCCAAGGTCGCCGTCCCGAACGTCATGCACCTGGCGATCGCCGACGCGGAGAAGGCGCTCCAGGACAAGGGCTTCCAGATCGAGAAGAAGACGGTCGAGTCCGAGCGGCCCGCCGGCACCGTCATCGAGCAGAACCCGAAGAGCGGCGAGGCCGACAAGGGCTCGACCGTCACCGTGACGGTGGCCAAGGAAATCTCCAAGGTGACCGTCCCGGACCTGTCCGGCAAGACCCAGGCCGACGCTTCGAAGGCCCTGGAGGCCCTCAACCTCAAGCTCGGCAGCGTCACCGAGGTGGACGCGGCCCCGGGCACGGCCCCCAAGACGGTCGTCAGCCAGGACCCCGGCCCCAACGGCCAGGTCACGGTCGGCTCGTCGGTCAACATCTCGGTCGCCAAGCCGGTCCAGCAGCTCACGGTCCCGAACCTGTTCGGCAAGACCATCAACGCGGCCAGGGCCGAACTCGCCTTGAGGGGCCTGGTCTTCGGATCCGTCCTGTCGGGCTCCTCGGACGGCAAGGCGAAGATCCTTAGCACGGACCCGGCCGTCGGCAGCCCGGTGACCCCCGGCATGGTGATCAACGTGAACACGGTGCCCGACGGCCAGCAGAACGGCGGCAACGACGGCGGCGGAGGCTTCATCGGAGGCCTCGGCGGCTGACCGCGCGGCAACGAGCACCAAAGGGTCCGGCCCCTCTCCATGAGAGGGGCCGGACCCTTTTCCGTACGCGTCTTCACGGGCAAACGAATCGGTGCTGCCGGTGGCCCTCCGAGCGGCCACCACGCGGCCTCCACGCAGCCCCACGCGGCCACCTGCGCCTTTCGGAGCGAGCCCCTGGCCCATCGCCACTCGGATGGGCGTCACGGCCGTCCACAGGGGGCTCCTGGCGGCCTGGGGCCCATCCCCGGCGGTCACGACCGGCAGCGTCACGACCGGCAGCGCAACGACCGTCAGCGCAGCTCCGCCGGAAGGCTCCGCTTCGCGTCCACCTTCTCCGTGCGGACCAGCTCGCCCCACACGATGTAGCGGTACTTCGAGGTGTACACGGGCGTGCAGGTCGTCAGGGTGATGTAGCGGCCCGGTGCCGTGCGGCCCGATTCCTTGGGGACCGGGCTGATCGAGTCCACGTTGTACTTCGAGGTCTGGCTCAGCTCGGCGAAGACCTTGTACACGTACCAGGTGTCACGGGTCTCGAAGACGACCGCGTCGCCGTTCTTCAGCTTGTCGATGTTGTGGAACTTGGCCCCGTGCCCGTCGCGGTGGGCCGCCAGCGCGAAGTTGCCCGCCGGGTCCCACGGCAGCGCCGACTTGACCGGCTCCGTGTAGTAACCGGCGACGCCGTCGTTCAGGACCTCCGAGTCGGTGCCCCGTTTCACCAGCACCTCGCCGTTCTTCATCGCCGGCACGTGCAGGAAGCCGATCCCGCCCTGGACGTCCAGCGCGCCCGGCGCCGCGGCCGAGGCCTGCGAGGGCGCCGCCCGGTCCCACTGCTCGCGCACCGCGTCCCCGCGCGCGGAGGCGTCCCGGTCCGCCAGGACGTTCGTCCACCACAGCGAGTACGCCACGAACAGCCCGAGCACCAGGCCCGCCGTGATCAGGACCTCGCCCAGCAGGCTCAGGAACCCCGCGAGGGCGCTGCGGTTCGGGGGCGGTGCGGCACGTGACACTGCGGATCCTCTACGGGCTGGTCAGCTCGGGCGGAGCACCCTGGCTGCGGGGGCGTTCAGCGGTCATCCTGCCCCATACGATCAGCCGGTAGGTGCTGGTGAACTCCGGGGTGCAGGTGGTCAGCGTGATGTACCGGCCCGCGGAAGTGAACCCCGATCCGGCGGGCACCGGCTTGATCACCGCCACGTTCGAGGGCGGGGTCTGCGCGAGCTGTGCGCTCATCTCGTACGTGTAGTACGCGTCCCGCGTCTCCACCACGATCTTGTCGCCCGGCACCAGCCGGTTGATGTAGCGGAACGGTTCTCCGTGCGTGTTCCGGTGGCCCGCCAGCGCGAAGTTGCCCTGGCGGTCGGCCGGCATCCCGGTCGCGAGCGGCGCCTCGGAGTAGTGGCCGACCATCCCCTTGTCGAGGACCTTCGCCTTGTTCGTGCCCTCCGCGACCGGCACCTTCACGTCCAGCTTCGGGATGTACAGGATCGCGAAGCCCTGGCCCGGTTCGAACGCCGTCGCCACGGGCGGGGCGGCCGCCCCGCCCGGATCGCGGTCCCAGTTCTGGAGCAGGGAGCCCG
This sequence comes from Streptomyces sp. NBC_00086, assembly GCF_026343255.1. Classification (NCBI taxonomy): domain Bacteria; kingdom Bacillati; phylum Actinomycetota; class Actinomycetes; order Kitasatosporales; family Streptomycetaceae; genus Streptomyces; species Streptomyces sp. NBC_00086. The sequence continues at coordinate 4,057,815 of NZ_JAPELZ010000001.1, forward strand.
CCGCGTCATCGGCCGTCCGGTCCGCCAGGAAGTTCGTGTACCAGAGCTGGTAGCCGACGAAGAGCAGCATCACCAGGCCCAGCGTGATGAACAGCTCCCCGGCGAGCCTGCTGACGACCACCACCGGCCCGCCCGAGGCCGGCCGCCTGCGCCGCCGGCCGCGGCCCCGGCCACGCGTGCGCGTACGCTTCGCGGCCTCCTGCGCTGCCCTGCGTCGCGCTGCCCGGCCCTCGGTGGGCGCGGACGGCGCGAGCGCCGTCACGCGACGGCCTTGCCCACCACCGGGGCGAGCCCCACCGAGCGCTCCACCGCGCCCGCGTCACCGCAGCGCACCAGCCAGTTCGCGAGCATCCGGTGGCCCCACTCGGTCAGCACGGACTCGGGGTGGAACTGCACGCCCTCGACGTCGTGCTCGCGGTGACGCAGACCCATGATGATCCCGTCCTCGGTCCGCGCCGTGACCTCCAGCGTGTCCGGGAGGGTCGGCGGCTCGGCCGCGAGGGAGTGGTAGCGGGTCGCGGTGAAGGGCGAGGGCAGCCCCTCGAAGACGCCGAGGCCCTCGTGGACCACCGGCGAGGTCTTGCCGTGCAGCAGTTCCGGAGCCCGGCCGACGACGCCTCCGTAGGCGACGGCCATCGACTGCATGCCCAGGCAGACGCCGAAGACCGGTACTCCCGTGTCCGCGCAGTGGCGGACCATGTCCACGCAGACGCCGGCTTCTTCCGGCGTGCCCGGGCCCGGGGACAGCAGGACGCCGTCGAAGCCGTCCTGGGCGTGGGCGAGCTCGACCTCGTCGTTGCGCAGCACCTCGCACTCGGCGCCGAGCTGATAGAGGTACTGGACCAGGTTGAAGACAAAGCTGTCGTAATTGTCGACAACCAGAATGCGCGCGCTCACGGAGTCGCTCCCGATCCCTCGTCCACCGTCACATCGTTGAACGGAAGCAGCGGCTCGGCCCACGGGAAGACGTACTGGAACAGCACGAACACCACCGCGAGCACCAGCACGAGGGAGATCATCACGCGTACCCACGCGTTACCCGGCAAATGCCGCCAGATCCAGCCGTACATGCCGCCTGTGTCCTTTTCGTCCACGATCGTTCAACGCACCGCGGGGGCGGTACGTCCACAGCCTAAAGCCACCCGCCCGGCGCGGAGGGTCACCTTGCCAAACCCTCCGGTACGCCCTGTGCGAGGGTCCGCATACCGGTCAGTTCGGCCCAGACCACGAGCCGGTGGCTGTGGCCCCATTCCGGGTCGCAGGTGGTCAGCGTCAGGTACTTGCCCGGCCCGGTGAAGGGCGAGCGGGCGGGCACCGGATCGACGACGCCGACCTCGGTGGGCAGGGTGCGCAGCGCGTCGGCCCGGACGGTGTACGTGTACCAGCCGGTGGCGTCCTTGAGGATCACCGGGTCTCCGGGGCGCAGCTTGGGGATGTCCTTGAAGGGGTCCCCGTACGTGCGCCGGTGGCCGGCCACCGCGAAGTTCCCGTTGCCGCCGAGCCGTGCCGTGCCGGCGTAGTGGCCCAGGCCCTTCTTCAGCAGCTCGGTGCCCGTGCCCTCCAGGACCGGCTTGTTCCAGTCGCGGCCGAAGCGCGGTACGTACATCTCGGCGAAGGCCCGGCCCGGCGGGTACGCGGCGGGTTCCGGGGCGGCGGCCGGAGCCGCCGACTCGGCGGCCGCGGGCGCCGCGGACCAGCGGTCGCGCATGCGGGCCATCTCCCCGTCCATGGCCTGGTCGGCCTTGACCCCGGTCCACAGCAGGACGTAGACGACGAAGAGCACGATGAGCGAGCCCGCGGTCAGGCACACCTCGCTGAACGTCCGTACCAGCAGGCGCGGCACGTCGACGTTGCGGTCACGGGGTGGCGGGCTCCAGCGGCTTCGCATAGTGGAGGTCCACTGTGCCGGAGTAGCCCGGCAGTGTCAGCGCCTTGTGCTCGTCCACTTTCCAGCCGAGCCCGTACGCGTTCACGTACAGCTGGTAGTTCTGCAGCGCCGGGGAGGCCGCGAGGGCCTTCTTCAGCGCGCCGGGGTCGCCGACCGCCGACACCTTGTACGGGGGCGAGTACACCCGGCCCTGGAGGATCAGGGTGTTGCCCACGCAGCGCACGGCGCTGGTGGAGATCAGGCGCTGGTCCATGACCTGGATGCCCTGGGCGCCGCCCTGCCAGAGGGCGTTGACGACGGCCTGGAGGTCCTGCTGGTGGATCACCAGGTCGTTGGGCTGCGGCTCGGGCACGTTGGGGATGCGGGCCGTGGCGTTCGGGGGCGCGTCGTTCAGGGTGACGGTCACGGCCTTGCCGCTGATCGCCTCGGTGCCGGAGGCCGCGCGCAGGGCGGCCAGCTTGGCGTTCTCGGCCTCGGTGCTCCCGTTGTCGCGCTCGGCGAGGGCGTCGACCTGGCCGCGGGCGGTGGCGGTGCTCTTCTCCAGCTCCAGATTGTTCTGGCTGCGCTCCTGGATCAGGTCGGACAGCTTGAGGAGCGAGGCATCCGTCCGGATGTTCGTACCCTTGGAGGTGTTGAAGCTGGTGACGAAGATCAAGCCGGCCAGGGCGAAAACGGCGGCCGTGAGCAGCCGGACCGGTCTGGCACGGCGACGGGGACCCGCGGAGGAGTCGTCGGAATTGCTCAACGTACCCTTCTCCTTCAACGCCACAGGTCCACTACGCTAACGGACGCCCGGGGCAGGCAAGGTCCCCAGCCCATCGACAGGAGAGCCCCTCGTGCCGAAGTCACGTATCCGCAAGAAGGACGACTACACGCCGCCCCCCACGCGGACGCCGCAGTCGATCAAGCTGACGAACCGCAACTGGGTCGCCCCGGTCATGCTGGCGTTCTTCTTGGTCGGTCTGGCATGGATCGTCGTTTTCTATCTGTCCGAGACCCAGCTTCCGATCGAAGCTCTCGGAAATTGGAACATTGTGGTCGGATTCGGCTTCATTGCGGCAGGATTCGGCGTCTCCACGCAGTGGAAGTAGCCCGGCTCCGCAAGCTCTCCCCATGAGTTATCCACAGCGTCATCCACACCTGAGGAAAAGACAGAAGATCTGTGGATAACTCTGTGGAGAGTTGACGCCGGTGTGATCAGGTGAGTGCGGAAAGTTCGACCGTCCGGATCACGATCAGGGCCGTGGCCAGCAGGAACACCGCCACACAGGTGCCCCACTGGACGAATTTGCGATTCCGCGCGCCCATGTCCTTGGTGGGCCACAACAGGCCCAGCGCGACCAGCACACCGGTGACCAATCCACCGATATGGCCCTGCCACGACGCGTTCGCCCCCGGCAGGAAGGTCAGTACGAGCATCAAAACCGCCACGGCGACCAGTGGACGCACTTCGTCCCGCATCCGACGAGCCAGCACGATGGCGGCGCCGAGCAGGCCGAAGACGGCCCCGGAAGCTCCGAGCGTCGGGGTGTTCATGGGGGTCAGCAGATAGATCAACGCGCTGGCGCCCAGCGCCGACAACAGGTACACGGCGAGGTAGCGGGCGCGGCCGAGGGCCGGCTCCAGAATTCCGCCGATGAACCACAGGCCGATCATGTTGCCGAAAATGTGCCACCACTCGACGTGCAGGAACGCTGAAGTCAGTAGCCGGTAGTACTCACCCGTGGACACGCCTTCCGCCGGCCCGCCCGCCAGTTCGCGGTACCAGCCGATCAGCTCCAGTTGAATCGCCAGCCCGGGGAAGACAACGGCGGCGAGCCATACCGCCACGTTGATCCCGATCAGGATCTTGGTGACCAGGTACGGATCCGCGGCGACCACCCCGCCCGCGATCGTCCGCGGAGCGTTGGCCGCGCGCCCGTGGCCCGTTCCCGAGCCCCCGCGGACGCACTCGGGGCACTGGAAGCCGACCGAGGCGTCGATCATGCACTCGGGGCAGATCGGCCGCTCACAGCGCGTACAGCTGATCCCGGTCTCGCGGTCCGGGTGCCGGTAGCAGCCCGGAAGACGGTCGGTGTCCATCGGTCCCCTCGGTCGGCGGCGAGGCGGCGGTTTGCCCGCGCCCGTCCGGTACGTATCGAGGACGGACGGGCGGGGTCGAAAGGTTCCCCTGCGGTCAGCGCTTCTCGATGACGACGGACTGGATGATCACGTCGTCGAGGGGGCGCTCGGTGCGCGGGTTGGTGGCACCTGCGGCGATGGTGTCGACGATCTTCTGGCTGGCCTTGTCGCCGATCTCCCCGAAAATGGTGTGCTTGCGCGTGAGCCAGGCGGTGGGGGCCACGGTGATGAAGAACTGCGAGCCGTTGGTGCCCGGGCCGGCGTTCGCCATCGCGAGCAGGTAGGGCTTGGTGAAGGCCAGGTCGGGGTGGAACTCGTCGGCGAACTGGTAGCCGGGGCCGCCGGTGCCGTTGCCCAGCGGGTCGCCGCCCTGGATCATGAACCCGCTGATGACACGGTGGAAGACGGTGCCGTCGTAGAGCGGGTCCGTGGTCTTCTGTCCGTCCGTGGGACGCGTCCACTCGCGCTCACCGGTGGCGAGTTCGACGAAGTTCCGCACGGTCTTCGGAGCGAAGTTCGGCAGAAGCTCGATCTCGATGTCGCCGTGGTTGGTCTTCAGGGTGGCGTAGAGCTTCTCGGCCACGGATCTGCCTTCCTCATCGTCGTCACTGTCGGTTTCAGATCCTCCCACGGAGGGCTGCACCGGGCGGAAATCGTCCACCCGTATGCCCTGTCGCGCATGCCGGTCGACGGTATGGGAGGCATGATCCGACAAAGGGTGGAAAGGTGAACTGTGTCCGCCACCGAGGAGGAGGATCCCGTGACCCGCAAGGAAAGCGTGCGCCTGGCAGCATCAAGTGCCAGGGATACGGCGCGGCACGCAGCGGAAGTGGTGGCGCCGTACGCGGAATCCGCCAGGCACGCTGCGGTGCATTACGCCCACGAAGCAAATGAACGGCTCGCACCGAAGGTGTCGTACGCGGCCGGCGAGGCTGCCAAACAGGCCCGCCAGACGTACGACTGCCACGTACAGCCCCGGATCAAGTCGGCGCGCTCCCACGTACCGCCGAATGTGGACCGGGCCGCGACCAAGGCCGTGAAGCAGACCCGCCTGGCAGCCCGGAGCGCGGTGGACTACACGCAGCCGCGGCTGGAGAGTGCCTTCGCTGCGGCCCAGCCGGTGGCCGAGGAGGCCGCTTCCCGGTCGACGGCGGCGCTGGCGGCCCTGCGCGGCCAGGTGTCGGCCAAGGAGGTCCAGAAGCTCGTACGTCGCCACGAGCGGCGTGCGCGCTGCGGCCGCCTGTTCAAAGGCGCGGCCGTGGTCGGCGTCCTGGCCGGCGGAGCCTACGCCGCGTGGCGCTGGTGGGACCAGCAGTCGAACCCGGACTGGCTCGTCGAGCCGCCGGCCGCCACCGAGCTGCCGGCGCGGGAGCAGGAGGCTCAGGCCTCCTTCGACGAGGAGCTGGCGGCGAAGGAGCGCGACGGCGGGACGGAGTTCGTGTCCGGCCTGGAAGAGGAGGCGCAGGCCGCCCAGGAGCGGATCGACGCGGAGGACGCGAAGCGCAAGCACCGCTGAGGAACGTGGAACGAGAGAGTGGGGCCCGGATCCTTTCCAGGATCCGGGCCCCACTCTCGTTCGCTTTCCCCGCTCAGCTGGGGAGGGTGAGCTTCATCCCCGGGTGGATCATGTCGGGGTTCGAGCCGATGACGCCCTTGTTCATGGCGTAGAGCTCGCGCCAGCGGCCCTCGTTGCCGAGCTCGCGGCGGGCGATCGCGGAGAGCGAGTCGCCCGAGCGGACGGTGTACGTGCGCTGCGCCTTGGGCGCCGGCTTCGGCATGGGCGCCGCGGGCACCGCCTTGTGTGCGGCGGAGGTCGGCGTGGGCGTGTGCGCTGCGGGCCGTGCGACGGGGGGCGCCGGTGCCGCCTTGGGCGGCATCGGTGCGGCCTTGGGCGGCGCCGCTGCCGCCATGCGTTCGGCGGCCGCCTTGGTCGCCGCTGCCGAGTCGGTGTACTTGGTCCCGGTGTCGCCGGGCATCGAGGACGGCGGCGCCGGGGCGGCCGCGGCCTGCTGTTGCACCTGCTCAGCCGCCTTTTGGGCGGCCTTCTCGGCTTGTTCCTTCTTCTTGTCGGACCTCATGAAGTCGAACAGTCCCATGTGCGTACGCCTCCGGCATGGTGGTGCCCCCCTGGGCTGAGTGCCTTGTTCCACTCTCTGCCAGAAGGCCCGGGTCGGCCCTGTGACTGGGCCATCCGGGGGATGCCGGTCTGCTACTGGCGGGCCCTGCGAGCCGGCCTCGGGCTCTCCGACGGGGTCTCCAGATCACCCTTGACCAGCAGGTTCAGTACGCGCAGCACGGCCTCGCGGTCCGCGTCGGCGAGGGAGCCGAGGGCGTCGGCGTGCACCTGGTCGACGATCCGGCTGCTCTCCTGCGCCAGGGCGGCGCCCTGCTCGGTGACGACGATGACGCGGGCCCGGCGGTCGGTGCTGGACTGCCGCCGCTCGGCGAGGCCGGCCTTCTCCAGGGCGTCGACGGTGACGACCATCGTCGTCTTGTCCATGCCCCCGATCTCGGCGAGCTGGATCTGGGTCCGCTCCTCGCCCAGGGCGTGCACGAGCACGCAGTGCATCCGTGCCGTGAGCCCGATCCGGTCGAGGGCCACCGCCATCCGGGTGCGCAGGACGTGGCTGGTGTGGTCCAGGAGGAAGGAGAGGTCCGGCTCGTTCTGTGCGGGCGCCATGGCTGTCATGTCCACCAGTCTAGCAATTCAGTCCCCAACAGATCGTCTGCAACAGAACTATCTGATACGGTCTTACCAAGTCAGCCCGCCGCTCACCGACTGGGGACACAGATGCCTGCCACCTCCGCTCCCACCGCTCCTCCCACCACGCCGGCCACGCCCGTCGGGTCCGCTTCCGACCCGGCTGCCGCACCGCGCGGGCTGCGCTCCCGGTGGACCGCCCTCGGGGTGCTGTCCACCGGCGTCCTGATGACCGTCCTCGACGGCAGCATCGTCACCGTCGCGATGCCGGCCATCCAGAAGGACCTGGGCTTCTCCCCCGCCGGACTCAGCTGGGTCGTCAACGCCTACCTGATCGCCTTCGGCAGCCTGCTGCTCCTCGCCGGCCGGCTCGGCGACCTCATCGGCCGCAAGCGGATGTTCCTGGCCGGGACCGGCGTCTTCACCGGAGCCTCCCTGCTCGCCGGGTTCGCCGGATCGCCCGAGGTACTGATCGCCGCCCGGTTCCTGCAGGGCCTCGGCAGCGCCATGGCCGCGGCCGTCAGCCTGGGCATCCTGATCACGCTGTTCACCGAACCGCGCGAGCGGGCCAAGGCCATCGCCGTCTTCTCCTTCACCGGCGCGGCCGGAGCCTCCCTGGGGCAGGTGCTCGGCGGGGTCCTGACCGATGCCCTCGACTGGCACTGGATCTTCTTCATCAACCTGCCCATAGGACTGGCCGCCCTCGCGCTGGCCCTGCCCGCGCTCCCCGCCGACGGCGCTCATGCCCGGCCGGGTCTGCGCGCCGGAGCCGACGTCATCGGCGCCCTCCTGGTCACCGCGGGCCTGATGCTCGGCATCTTCACCGTCGTCGAGGTGGAACGCTACGGCTGGCTCTCCGCACACACCCTCGGCCTCGGCACGCTCTCGGTCGCCCTGCTCGCCGGCTTCACCGCACGCCAGGCCAGGACCCGCACCCCGCTGGTTCCGCTGCGGATCTTCCGCTCGCGGACCGTGGTCGGCGCGAACCTGGTCCAGATGCTGATGGTGGCCGCACTGTTCTCCTTCCAGGTCCTGGTCGCCCTGTACCTCCAGAACGTGCTCGGCTACGGAGCCGCCGAGACCGGCCTGGCGATGCTCCCTGCGGCCGTGGTCATCGGCGGGGTCTCCCTCTTCGCCTCGGCCCCGCTCAACGCCCGCTTCGGCGAACGCCGCGTCCTGCCGGCCGGACTGGCCCTGCTCGTCGCCGCCCTCGGCCTGCTGACCCGGCTCCCGGTCCGCGCCGACTACGTCACCGACCTGCTCCCCGTGATGCTGCTGGCCGCCGGCTTCGGCCTGGCCCTGCCCGCCCTCACCGCGCTCGGCATGTCCGGCGCCGACGAGCAGGACGCGGGCCTCGCCTCGGGCCTGTTCAACACCACCCAGCAGATCGGCATGGCGCTCGGCGTCGCCGTCCTGTCCACCCTGGCGGCCGGCCGCACGGACGCCCTGCTCTCCACCGGCGTCGACCGCGCCGCGGCGCTGACCTCCGGCTACCACCTGGCCTTCGGGATCGGAGCGGGACTGATGCTCACGGCTCTCGTGGTGGCCGCGACCCTGCTGCGGACCGGCCGGAGCCGGTGACTCCCGCCCGATGTTTCACGTGAAACATTCGGACACGACTGTGGGCCGCTCCACCGGAGCGGCCCACAGCCGTTCCATCAAGCCCTACTTCACGAAGAGGCTGTTCAGGGTGCCGTAGTCGAGCGCCCCTTCCAGAGCCCCGTACGTCCCCTGCTCCAGCACCTCCACCGCCGCGGTGCGGGCCGCCGCGTACGCCGCCTGTGCCACACCGGTTCCGACGCTGACCCGGCGCACCCCGGCCTTCGCCAGCTCGGCGACGGACGGACCGCCCGGCCCTGCCATGGCGTTGACCGGCAGCGGGCCCCGCGCGATCTCGCTCAGGGCGTCCAGGTCCAGCAGCCCCGGCACGAAGATGCCGTCGGCCCCGGCGGCGGCGTACGCCTCCACCCGCGCCAGTACGTCGGCGAGACGGCCGGACTCCTCGCCGATCCCGAACAGGAAGACGTCGGTACGGGCGTTGATCACCAGCTCCGGCAGCCCGGCCTCGGTGGCCGCCGCGCGGGCGGCGCGGATCCGGTCGGCCTGCTCCGAGGCGGTGTGGAGCGTACCGTCGGCCGCCTTCGAGTCCTCCAGGTTGATTCCGACGGCGCCCACCGCCACCACCTCGCGCACGGTGGCCGCGACGTCCTCGTAACCGCCCTCGACGTCCACGGTGACCGGGACGTCCACGGCCGCCACGATCCGCGCGGCCGCCGCCAGCATCTCCGCCTTCGTCGCGTGCTGACCGTCCCCGCGCCCGATCGACCAGGCCACGCCACCGCTGGTGGTCGCGATGGCCGCGGCCCCGGCCGACTCGATCACCGCCGCACTGCCCGCGTCCCAGGCGTTGGGGAGAACGATCAGCGACGCACCCAACTCCCTCAACCGCAGGGCCTTCTCGGTGGTCTTCGCTTCCACGCTCATCCGTACTCTCCTCAACTTCGGCCATGCTGAACGATCGTCATACCGCCCGACTGGGCAGAGATTAACGCGACGGGGCCCCCGGCCCGGCGTCCGCGCCGGGCCGGGGGCCCCGTCTCACCTCTGTCGAGCGCCGGTTACAGCGCGCGCCAGTCCAGGGTCGTGCGGGCCAGTCGCGCCACGTCGGCCAGCAGGGCAAGCCTGGCCGCGCGGACCGCCGGGTCGGGGTCCATCACCAGAACGTCGTCGAAGAAGGCGTTGATCGCGACGACCAGCGGGGCGGAGACCTCGATCAGCGCGGCGAGGTCGTCCTCACGGCCGGTCAGGGACTCGCGGACGGCCTGCGCGCTCTCGGCGAGGCGCAGCTCGGCGGGAGCGGTCAGCGGGGAACGGTCCACCGCGTCGGCGCCCTCCGCGGCGTCCGCGGGGAGGATGCGCACCACGCGCTGGAGTGCGGCGGTGAGCCCGTCGAAGGCCTCGGTGCCGACGTGGCGCTCCAGCGTGGCCAGGGTGCGGTCGCCGTGGGCGGGGCGATCGGCCCACACCAGGACGGCCTGGACCAGGCGGTGCTCGTGCCCGGCGTCGGTGAGCTGCTGCTCGTAGCGACGGGTGATCAGCTCGGCGGCCTCCGTGAGCCGCTCGGCGGGCACCTCGACGCCCTGGGCGGCGAAGCGGTCGGCCGCCGCGCGCAGCGCCTCGTGCACGCGGACGCCGGCCAGCGCGGGCGTGCTCCGCAGCACGTTGAGCAGACCGATGGCGGCCCTACGGACACCGAACGGGTCGGAGCTTCCGGTCGGCGCAGCGCCGATCACGAACATGCCCGTCACCAGGTCGAACCGGTCGGCGAGCGACAGTACGGCGCCCGCGTCGCTCGCGGGCAGCGCACCGCCGGCGGAACGCGGAAGCTCCATCTCGGCCAGGGCTCGCGCGACCTGCGCGGACTCTCCGGCGTGGCGGGCGTACTCCTCGGCCATCACTCCGGCCAGGCCGGAGAACTCGACGACCATCTGGGAAGCCAGGTCGAACTTGGCCAGCGACCCGGCGCGGCGCACCGTGGCGAGCGCCTCCTCGTCGAGCCCCGCGTTCGCGGCCAGGCCGAGCGCGAGGGCGGCGATGCGGTCGGCGCGGTCGGCGACCGTGCCGAGCCGGTCCTCGAAGGTCAGCTTGTCCAGCCGGCCGCGGAGCTCCTGGGGGGAGACCTTCAGGTCGGCGCGGAAGAAGAAGGCGGCGTCCTCGTAACGGGCCCGCAGCACCGCCTCGTTGCCCGAACGCACCACGTCGTCGTCGCACGTGCCGTTGGCGAAGGTGATGAAGTGGGGCATGAGGCGCCCGTCCGCGTCCAGCACCGGCAGGTAGCGCTGGTGCTTGCGCATCACGGTGGTCAGGACGCTCGCGGGCAGGTCGAGGTAGCTCTCGTCGAAGGATCCCCGCACCGGGTGCGGGAACTCCACGATGTCGGTGATCTCGTCGATCAGTCCGGACTCACCGGCGACGTCGATGGAGCCGCCGACCTCGGCCGCCGACTCGTGGGCTCCGCGCACCACCACGTCGCGCCGGGTCTCGCGGTCCAGCAGGATGCCGTGCATCTTGAGGAAGTGGGCGTAGCCCTCGGCGGACGCCACCTGGACGACCGGGTCGGGGGCGGTGCGGTGGACCCGGGTGCTGGTGCCCGAGGCGAGCGCGGAGACGGCGACCGGCAGGGGGGTGCTGCCGAGCAGGGCGAGCAGCCAGCGCACGGGGCGGGAGAAGGACAGGGTCGGGTCGTTCCACCGCATGTTGCGGCTGGCGCGCAGCCCGGACACGACCTCGGCCAGCAGTTCGCTGAGCACCTCGACCGCCGGGCGGCCCGGCTCCTCGCGGGTGAGCACGACGTACTCGACACCGCTGACGTCGGCGACCTGGAGGTCGGCCGGGTCGACGCCCTGGCTGCGGGCGAAGCCCAGCAGGGCGGGGGTGGGGGCGCCGTCCTTGTAGGCGGCGGCGGCCTTGGGGCCGCGCACGGTCTTGGCGGTGTCCGGCTCGTACGGCTCCACGCCGTCGACCGTGATCACGATGCGGCGCGGCGTGGCCATCGCGGTGATCGGGCCGTGGCCCAGCCGGGTGGCGGCGAGCTTGGCCGTGACCGCCTCGCGCACCGCGTCGGTGGTGGCGCGGACGTCGGCGTACGGGAGTTCCTCCATGCCGATCTCGAACAGCAGCGTCTCGGTGCTGGAGACCGTGGGCAGCGCGGCCCGCACGGCGGGGGCCGGCGAGGCCGCCACTCCGAGCGGGTACTCCAGTACGGCGCGGCGCTGCGCCCACAGCTTGGCCGACTCGTGCGTGAGGCCGCGCATCAGGGAGAAGGCCTTGGCCCGCTCCGTGGTGCTGAGCGCGCCGCGCGCGTCGAGCACGTTGAAGGTGTGGCTGCACTTGAGTACGTAGGTGTAGGCCGGGATGGGCAGTTCGAGGTCGATCATGCGCCGGGCCTCGGACGCGTACGCCTCGAAGAGCTTGTGGTTGGTGTCGACGTCGGCGTCGTCGAGGTAGTGGCGGCTCATCTCGTACTCGTTCTGGCCGAACACCTCGCCGTAGGTGATGCCCGGCGCGTAGGCGATGTCCTTGAAGTGGGACACGCCCTGAAGGTTCATCAGGATGCGTTCCAGGCCGTAGGTGATCTCCACCGACACCGGGGACAGGGTGACCCCGCCGACCTGCTGGAAGTAGGTGAACTGGGTGATCTCCATGCCGTCCAGCCAGACCTCCCACCCCAGCCCCCAGGCACCGAGCGCGGGCGAGGCCCAGTTGTCCTCCACGAACCGCACGTCGTGCGCGCTCAGGTCGACGCCGAGCGCCTGCAGGCTGCCCAGGTAGAGCTCCTGCGGGTTGCCCGGGTCGGGCTTGAGGATCACCTGGAACTGGGTGTGCATCTGGAGCCGGTTCGGGTTCTCGCCGTAGCGCGAGTCGTCCGGCCGCACGCTGGGCTCGACGTAGGCGACGCTCCAGGGCTCGGGGCCGAGCACCCGGAGGGCCGTGGACGGGTTGGCCGTTCCGGCCCCCACCTCCGTGTTCAACGGCTGCGTGATCATGCAGCCGTTGTCGCTCCAGTATTTCTGCAGGGTGAGGATCGCGTCCTGCATGGTCAGCGCGGTGTGGCCGTTCTTCATGGTGATCGAATCGCCTGTTTCCCGAGTCGGTGCGGCAAGGTGGTTTCGTGCGCGGGCGCCGTCGCACGCCCGAACGCCCCTGAGGTGCTCTTCCTGGATCTGACTCCGGTCCCGGACGACCGGAAGGCCCGCTCTCAGCAGACCCGGTCCAAGTCTGCCTCCAGCGTTCCCGCGAGCTGATCCGGGGGCAGTTCGTCGACGTCGTCGGCCGGCGGGCTGGCGTGCCGTCGCAGTCGCTCCTCGGCCGCCGCGACCGCCAGTGCCGCAGGCCGCCACACCTCGGCCGGGCCGTTGGTGCGCTCGCCGAGCAGTTTCAGCAGGGACCGGTAGTTCTGACCGCGTCCCCGGGCGACCGGGCGCACGCCTTCCATGGCGAGCACCGCCGCCGAGGACAGCGCGTCCAGGGCTATCAGATCGCTCACGCCGTGCGCCAGCGCGGCCGCGGCCGGGCCGGCCAGGACGGGGTGGGCCAGGCCCATGGCCTGCGTCAGGACCATGTTCACGCCGAAGGCGAGCTCCACGCCGATCGCACGGCCGTCCTCCTCGATCACGATGACGTTGGCGACATCGGACCACCCCCGGGGTCCCCGCAGAGCCACGTTGGCGTTGCGGCCGGTGACGCCCGGCATGCCGAAGACGTGCCGGAACGCTCCGGGGGTGTCCGTGGTGGGGGCCACGTCGAGGCCGGCCGCGACGCCGGCCTCCCGCAGGTCCAGGTCGTCGGCCAGGACACGCAGTCGTACGTCGTGGGCCGGGATGCCGAGCCTGTCCACCAGCAGGTCCCGGGCGAGCGCGGTGAGCCCCGGCGCGTCCCCGGAGGGTCCGAGTGCGCCGAAGGACATGAAGGAGCAGCCGAAGGGGGACATCTCGCCGGTCCGCCGGACGTGGTCGAGGTTGCGCAGGCGCAGGGCGGGCTGGACGAGGAAGGCGCGCTCGCTCACACCGCCGGAGAGCAGCGGTTTCAGCACGCTGATCGTGGAGTTGGTGTAGCGCACGCTGGGATCGTGCCGGGAGACCACCGGCCGGCGGTGGCGCTCCGTGTACCCGGACGCCAGACATGCGCCGCGGAACTCTTCCAGTACGGCGACCGCGGTGTCGGGGACCCCCTGGGCCGCGGTCGGCACCGGTCCGGTCGCCGGTCCCGTCGCCGGTGCGCCGGCCGGTCCGATCTCCGGTCCGATCGCCTCAGGGCCCGCGGTGCGGACCGCCTCCGCGTACGGCGGGAGCCTCACCATCCGGCACCGCCCTCGGGACGGGGCGCGACCGCCGCGGCGTCGAGGGAGAGCGTTTCGCCGTCCAGTACGGCCCGTACGCCCAGGGGCAGGGTCGTCATGGGGCTGGTGTGTCCGCTGGGGAAGCCGATGACGACGGGGAACTCGTGCCCGCTCAGCATCTCGGCGATCGCACGGCCCAGGTCCTCGGTCTGGTCCTCGTGGTACGGCCAGCCGAACACGATCCCGAGCGCCCCGTCGAACATTCCGGCCAGGTTCATCGTCAGGAGGTCCTCGGCGGCGTTCACCATCGAGTAGGGCAGCTGCGGTGTCTCCAACAGGACGATGCAGTCGGTGAAATCGGGCTGCCACGGGGTGCCGACCAGGCGCCTGAGGACCGGGAGGCAGCCGCCGGTGAGGGTTCCCGCGACCCGTCCGGGGCGCAGCACCTCGGTCTTCGGTACGGGACCTGCGCGCCGGGCCTTTCCGGGGGCGCTCCAGTCCCCGCCCTCCGTGACGATCCGCTCGGGCCTCGGCACCGGCCCGGCCGGGCGGGCGGAACCGGTCACCTTCAGGAAGTGTTCCGCCGTCTCCCGCAAGGGGGTCGGGTATTCGGCCCACTCCGCCATGATCGAAGGCCCGTAGAAGGTGGCCATGCCGGTTTCGAGGCGGATCGCCGTGTGGAGCGAGGTCATGTCCGAGTACCCGACGAAGACCTTGGGGTGCTCGGCGATGAGCCCGTAGTCGAGTTCCGGGAGCAGTTGCGCGGTGAGGCTGCCGCCGATGGCGCACATCACCGCACGGACCTCGTCGTCCGCGAAGGCCTCGTGCAGGTCCGCGACCCGCTGCTCGACGGTTCCGGCGGTCCACCGGCCGGTCGCGAGGGCGTTCTTGGCGAGCCGGGGGCGCAGACCGACGTCCCTCAGCGCCTGCAGCCCGCGCTCCAGGCGCCGGGGGTAGCGGCCGGCCGCGTCCGAGGCGGGCGAGACGACGGCGACCACGTCGCCGGGTGCCAGGGCGGGCGGCAGCACCAGGGCCGGCAGCGGGGAACGCCGCGGTTCGGCAGATGTCATGCGCGAGTCCTTCCCTCGGGCCGGATCTTTCTCCGGCAGATGGTGCTCCGGAAAGACATGTGACTCCTCATCAAATACGACGGACTTCGCATCCCGCCATCCCGTCGCTTCCGCGAAACCGCAGAACGCATTTCCGCCGGACGAGGGGAGATTTCCCGTAGGAGAGACGGTTCGGCGAACGCCCGAACGCGATCCGAAGGACCCGTTACGACGCGGTTCATCGCGAGGCCGGGCTATACGGAAATCGACCCCGACCTTAGATATCCACGCGTCTCATTGACAAGTCCGAGACACACCGTATGTCAGTGAGCCAGGTCACAGCCCTTGCAGCCGGAGGACGCCCCGTACCTGACCAGCGGGCCGGAGCATGCCAGACAGGAACCTGCCAGGCCGTTCCCTTGATGCCCCGGCAACCCCTGCGTAGCTTTCCGGCAGGAGAGGAACCGGCGAACCCGTTCCCACTCTCGATGTTGAACAAAGAACCACCAGGGAGATCCTCATGAAGTTCACGATGCGCGCCACTTCGATTCTTTCGGTAATCACTGCCGTTGTGGCACTGGGCGCCGTGGCCGCAAACGCTGACGAAATGGACACCTCGCGTGTGGCGTCGAATGTGGTGGCAAATGCGGCGGCAAATGTTGCGGCGGACGACGTTTACCCGCTGAGCCTCAACTGGGACTGACCGCCCCCTTCCTGCGCCGCGAAATTCGCGGCGCGCGGGTGAACGATCGCAGGCAATGAGCCGAGAAGGCTGGAAGGACAGGACAACGGGGTATGAGCGAAACAAATCTCTTGGTGTACTCGTGGAACGGGGTCACCCTGGAGGCACTGCTGGACCGTGGAGCCCGCGTCACGCTGGTCTTCGACCTGTGGGAGTCGACCCACCGGTCCATCGACCCCGCGCTGCTCGCCCGGGTGGACCGCCACTACGTGATCCGCAGCTACGACGCACTCAACGAGGTCGCGCAGCTCGCCGTCGAACTCCGCTCCACCGGAGTGAAGATCGACCGGGTCCTCAGCCTTTCGGAGTTCAGCCAGTTCAGCGCCGGCTACATGGCGACCCTGCTCGGTCTCGGCCAGCCCTCGATCGAGAAGTCCGTGCTCATGCGCGACAAGCGGGCCATGAAGGAGCGTGCCGCACGCGCCGGCATCGCCTGCGCCCGCTACGAGTCCCTCTCCACCACCGAGGTCGAGGGTTCCGTACGCCGCGTCGAGGAGCGCCTCGGCTTCCCCGTCATCGTCAAGCCCGCGGCCGGCCTGGGCTCGGTGGCCACCTCCGCGGTGAACAGCGCCGAGGAGCTCACCTCCGTACTGCGCGCCGCCGGAAGCGACACCGCGGAGAGCGGCCTCACGCAGTTCCTGATCGCCGAGGAGCCGATCGACGGCGACGAGTACCACGTCGACGCGGTCTGGGAGAACGGCGTCGCGCAGGTCCTGGGCGTCAGCCGCTACCTGCGGCCGCGCATGCTGGTGACGACTCCGGGCCGGGACAACGGCTCGATCCTGCTGCCCCGCGACCGCGAGCCCGAGCTCTACGCCGAGGTCGAGGAACTGCACGCCCGCATCAACGACGCGTTCGAGATCACGGACGACATCACCCACCTGGAGATCTTCCGGCGGGCCGACGGCCGGCTGTGGTTCTCCGAGATGGCCACCCGGTTCGCCGGCGGCGCCATCCCCGAGAGCTTCAAGCCGTACGGCGCGGACCTGCGCGAACTGTGGATCGACGCCGTCGTCAAGACGGACCGCGAACCGCTGGAGCTGCGCGCCCCGGACTATCCGTACGTCGGCTGGATCAACCTGGCCCCCACGGCCGCCGGTGTCATCACCGCGGAGCCCTCCGACGAGCAGATCGCGGCCTTCCCGTACGTCCTGGACACCATCCGGTCCCGTGCGGTGGGCTTCGAGATCGAGGAACTGCACCCCTCGGTGTGGTGCCTGATGCTGGTCATCAGCGCCGAGACCGAGCAGCAGTTCCGCGAGCGGGCCGCCGAGCTGGAGGCCGCGCTGGCTCCCTCCTACGCGACGGCGCCGGCTTCGTGAGCACCGCGCTGAACCCCTCCGAGGCGCCCGCCACCCTGGGTTTCGGAGCCCGCTTCACCGCGAGCATGATGCTGTCGCGGTGGACCCCCGACAACGGCTGGTCGGCGCTCGAACTGGTCCCCCACCGGCCTCTGGAACTGTCCCCCGCGGCCATGGCGCTGCACTACGGACAGGCGATCTTCGAGGGGTTGAAGGCGTTCCCCCACCCGGACGGTTCGCTCGCGCTGTTCCGGCCGCTCGCCAACGCCGTACGGTTCAACCACAGCGCCGAGCGCCTCGCCATGCCCGTGCTGCCCGTCGAGACCTTCGTCGACGCCTGTGCACGGCTGGTGCGCGCCGATGCCTCCGAAGTCCCGCGGGGCCCGGGGCAGAGCCTGTACCTCAGGCCGTTCATGATCGCGGTGGAGCCGAGCCTGGGCGTACGGCCGGCCCGGGAATACCTGTTCGCCGTGATCGCCTCACCGGTCGACCACTTCTTCGCGGACGGCTTCGAGGCCATCGACGTCTGGTGCCCGACCGACCGGATCCGTGCGGCCCCCGGGGGTACGGGGGCGGCCAAGTGCGCGGGCAACTACGCCGCCAGCCTGGCCACCAAGTCCCTCGCCCTGGAGCAGGGCTGTCACGAGGTCCTGTGGCTCGACGCCCGCGAACACCGCTTCGTGGAAGAGCTCGGCGCCATGAACTTCTTCGGCGTCACCCGGGAACCGTCGGGTGCGCCGCTCCTGGTGACCCCGCCCCTGTCGGGAACGATCCTGGCGGGCAACACGCGGGACACCCTCATCGAGATCGCCGCCGACCTGGGCGTGCGCACCGAACAGCGGGCCGTCGACATCGCCGAACTGACCACCGGCGAAGCCCGTTTCGAGGAAGCCTTCGCCTGCGGCACCGCGGCCTCCGTGGTGCCCATCGGCAGCGTGACGACCGCGGCCGGCCGGCACGTCGTCGGTGACGGCCGTCCGGGCGACCTGACCACCCGGCTCCGCGAGGAACTGGCCGCCATTCAGTACGGGGGCCGGCCCGACCACCGGCACTGGACGTACACCGTCTGACCCGGCCGTCCGGCTCTTCTGCCCTTCGGCTCCTCGGCCCTCGCGGGTCTCCGGCCCTCGCGGGTCTCCGGCCCTCGCGGGTCTCCGGCCCTCGCGGGTCTCCGGCCCCCGTGGCTCTCCGGCCCCCGTGGCCCCTTGCCTCTACGGCCCCTTGGCCTGTGTGGCCCCCGGCCTCGTGGCCCCTCGGCCCCCTGGCCCTCTCCATCCACAGGTGCACCTCGCATCCCATAGGTGCGCCTTGCCCTGTGCACCCTTCATCCCTAGGGAGAACACCTTGTCCACGCCCACTTACACGCACGGCGGATGGCGTCCCTCCGAGGACCGCTTCCTGGAGATCATCGACCAGCCGCTGTACCGCACGCTGGTGGACCTCCAGGACGTCGTGACCCTCGAGACCGCCGTCTTCTGGCGCGAGCGCGGCGTCAAGTCCGTCCACCTGCCGATCACCACGAACAGCATCTCCAGCCCGATGGGCCTGGGCAGCGACTCGCTCCCGGTCGAGATCGACCTGTTCGGCCAGCGCACGTTCCTCGCCGACTCGATGCAGTTCATGCTCGAATACGGCTGCCGCCTCAGCCCCCAGGGCAGCTGGTACCTGATGCCGAGCTTCCGCGGCGAGGACTGCGACGAGACGCACCTCAACCAGTTCTTCCACAGCGAGGCCGAGCTCCCGGGCGGTCTCGACGCGTGCATCGAGGCCGTCAACGCGTACATGCGCCGGCTGGCCCAGGCCGTCCTGGACCGTCACGCCGACGACGTCCGTGCCATCGCGGGCACCACCGAGCACCTGGAGCGCATGGCCGGGCTGGAGTCCTTCCCCCGCATGACCTTCGACGAGGCCGTCGCCCACCTGGGCGACGACCCGAAGGCGGTCGAGTACCAGGAGGGCTGGCGCACCCTGACCCGGCACGGCGAGCGCCGGCTGATGGACGAGGTCAGCCCGATCCTCTGGGTCACGCACTTCGACCACCTGTCGGTGCCCTTCTACCAGGCGTACGGCGACGAAGAGCAGCGCACCGCCCTCAACGGCGACCTGCTCTTCGGCATCGGCGAGACCGTCGGCTGCGGCGAGCGCCACGTCGACGGCGAGCAGGCGCGCAAGGCCCTGGCCCACCACGAGGTCCCCGAGGAGGACTACGCCTGGTACGTGCGCATGAAGGACGCGTACCCGCAGCACACCTCGGGCTTCGGCCTCGGCATCGAGCGCTGGCTGATGTGGGTCCTGAACCAGAAGGACATCCGCGAGCTCCAGCTCGCGCCGCGCCTGAACGGTGTCACCGTCACCCCGTGACCCGTACGGCCCGCCCACCGGCCCTTCCGGCACGGATCCGCACCCCCGGATCCGTGGCCGCGGGGCCGGTGGGCGGCGCCGCCGTTGCGACCCCGCGCACGGTGGTCCCGTAGCCCCGCAGGAGAAGACAGATGGCCCGGTCCACCGACGAGTCCACCGTCGCCAGGACGTCCGCACCGCACTGCTCGCTGCGCGAGGCCACCCACGCGTACCTGGCCGTCCGTCCCGCGCTGATCAGCGCGCACGAACAGACCGGCGTCGAACTCGTCTACCACCGCGACGACGCCCAGCACACCTACCGCCAGTCCGTGCCCGACCTGATGGCGACGCTCGGTGTGCTCGGCCGGGGGCTGCTCCCGGAACCGCCCGGCGCGGTGGGCGCGTTGGTCATCCCCATGCCCTACTACCGCCGGTTCAAGCCCGAAGGCACCCCGGTCGACCCGGCCACGTGCGGCCGGATCATCCGCGTCCGCAACCGGGAACTGCTGGACGACTGCGCGCGGTTCCGCCGCGACAATCCGCCCTCGGCCGGACTGCCCATGCCGGCCCTGATGGCCGATCCCTTCCGCGACGCGGAGGAGTTCGCCGCCGACCACGCCGATCGCCTCGGCGAGGTCTTCGCCCTCAAATGGCATCCGCCGGCGGCCGAAAGGCCCGTCTCCGCCTACGTGGAGCGCGGCTATCTCGACCTCGCCGCGGAGCTGGGCGTGCCCACCGTGATGCACTGCGCCCCCAAGGGCCAGCTCGGCGACCTGGCCGAGATCGCCGCGGACGCCGTCCCCGCCGCGCTCGCGGCGGGTGCCCGGATCAGCCTGGCCCACCTCGGCTTCGACGACCCCGCACTGCCCCGGATCCTGAACACCCCGGGGGTGTACGCCAACCTCGGCCCCTGGCAAGCGGTGTTCGAGGGGACCGCCGCCGACCCCGGCGCCCTGGACCGCGACGCCCGGCTCGCCCGGCTCATCACCGCGTGCGGGCCCAAGCTGATGCTCTCCCTCGACTCCCCCTGGCACCTCCAGCACCGGGACCACGGCCGCGTCCTCGGCACGGACACCGTCCCGGCCCTGCGCCGGATCCTCGGTTCGCTCGCGCTCAGCGGCACCGATCCGCAGGCCCTGCTGGCGGGCAACGCCCTGCCCTACCTGTTCGGGACGTCATGAACGGCCCCGACACCCCACCGAGTACCGACCCGACGCAGAAGGAGGAGCCGTGTCCCTGCTGAAGGACCTGCGCGCACTGCCCCCGAGCGCCCGGACCCTGCTCCTGCTCGGCGCCCTCAACAACGTCGGCTCGGGCCTGGTCCTGCCGTTCCTCGCCGTCTACGTCCACCAGGTCAACGGCCTCGGACTCGACACGGCCATGCACGCCGTGTCGGTGGCCGCGATCACCGCCATCGTCGGCGGCCTCAACGCCGGACGCCTCGCCGACCGGATCGGCGCCCGCCGTACGGCGGCGGCGCACATGGTGCTCAGCGCGGTGGGCATGACCGGGTTCGCCCTGGCCGGCGAGACCTGGCACTTCCTGGTGTCCGCCGCGATCTGGGGCATCGGCCTGGGCAGCTCCTCCGTCTGGAACACGCTGCTCGCCACATCGGTGCCCGCCTCGTCCCACCCGGTGGTCTTCGGGTCCAGCTTCACCCTGACGAACGCCGCGCTGGGCATCGGCGGTCTCCTCGGCGGCACGGTCGCCAGCGTCGCCCACCCGCTGTCGTTCCGGCTGCTGTACGGCGCCAACGCCCTCAGCTACCTCGCCATCGCCCTGGCCGTCTTCGCCCTGCGCAGCCTCGGGACCGACGCACCGGCCGGGACCGGCACACGCCAGGACTCCGCCCGGCCGCAGAGCTACCGCCAGGTCTTCACCAGCGGCCCGTTCCTGCTCGTCCTCGGCCTCGGGCTGGCCCTGTACTTCGTCTCGTACGGACAACTGGAGGCGGGCTACCCGGCCTTCCTGCTGACGGGCACGGCCGTGGGGCCGACCGGGATCGCCGTGCTGTTCGCCGTGAACACCGGGGCGGTCATCGGCTCGCAGCTGGTCCTGCACGAGCTGATCAAGCGGTGGAAGCACACCCGGACCATCGCCCTGGCCGGCGCCGCCTGGTCGGTGAGCTGGCTCCTCGTGCTCGCCGCGACGGCCTCGGGCACGGACTTCCAACTGCCGGTGCTCATCGCGGGCATGGTCCTCTTCGCCTGCGCCGAGACGCTGTACGCCTCGGGCATGCCCTCCCTGGTCAACTCCCTGGCCACCCCCGCCCTGCGCGGGCGCTTCAACGCCGCCTACGGCACGGCCACCTCGGCGGGCTTCGTCACCGGCCCCCTGGCGGCGGGCGCCCTGGTCTCCGGCGGCGGGGGAACCCTCCTCGTCACCGGCCTGTCCGTGCTCTGCGCGGTGGCGGCCGTGGTCGCCCTGGCCGGTACGGGCCTTCTCGCGCGGGCGGCTTCGGCAGCCTCGGCCGCCACGGCGCGGGAGACCGCAGCAGACGGGGAAGCCGCTGCGGAACCCGCCCCGGAAGGCACGGAGGAACCCACCCCGGACCCGGCGGCAGACCACCGGGAGGCGGTCCATGGCTGACCTCCTCATCCAGCCGCCGACACCGTTCCCCTTCCCGAAGGGAGCCCAGGAGGCAGCACAGCAGGCAGCCCGGGAAACCCCCCGGGAGACGCCCCACACCTGCCACGACCGCCGCCTCCTGCGCGAGCTGGCGGACCTCCTGGGGGCGCAACCGCAGGACGCCCCGGCCGCACTCCGCACCCGGCTGGCCCTGCTCGCCGAAGCCCGGGCCGAAGTGGAGCGGCTGCGCGGAGCCGAGCTGTCCTCGGCCGCGCGCGTCCTGGCCGGGCGGGCCCAGATCGTTCCCGGCGGGCTGCTCGTCGTGACCCGGGTCGACAACACGACCGGACGCAGACTGCGGCACCTGGCCTCGGCCGCGACCGGGCACCTCTCCCGCGGCATGGGCGTCGTCGTGCTGTGCACCGCGTACGAGGGCCGGGCCCTGCTGGTCTGCGCGGTCGGCCACCAGCTGCGTGCGCGGGGCGTGGACGCCCGGGACGTGCTCCAGGAGGCCGCGGCCGCGATCGGGGGGACCCCGGCGGGCCGGGGAGCCCGGTCGAGCGCCGCCGGACAGTGGACCGACGAGCTGGGCAGCGCCCTCTCATCGGCCCGCGCGAAGGCCTCGGCTCTGCTGCGGCGGAGCGTGGGGTGAGCGCCTACGGGGAGGCGAAGGCCTCAGAGCCAGCCGCGCTCGGCGGCCCGCAGGCCCGCTTCGAACCGGCTGCGCGCGTTGAGCCGGTCCATGATGTCCGACATCAACCGGCGGACGCTGCGCACCGAGAGGCCCAGCTGCTTGCTGGCGGCCTCGTCGGTCATGCCCTGCGCGAGCAGCCGCAGCAGCTCCCTTTCCTGGGGAACGAGCCCGTGATCGTCGGGGAGTTCGGCGGTGCCGAGCGGTCGGGCGGCTTCCCAGATGTGCGTGAAGAGCGCCAAGAGGGCGGCGACGGCACTCGGTTCGCGCAGGACGAGTGCGCCTCTGGACGAGTCCTCCGCGTCGATCGGCAGGACGGCGATTTTGCGGTCCACGAGGATGATGCGCATCGGCAGCACGGGATGCGTACGGACCTCTCCGCCGCATTCGTTCAGCCAGGCCGCGTATCGCCGGGTGGCGGTGTGGTTGCGGACGCTGTCCAGATAAATCGTGCGGATGCTCACCCCGCGCTCGACAATCCTCTCGTCGAGTTCCTGACTCGCCGCCATGCTCTCCGCCGTGAGCGAGGCTTTCGGAATGAGAGCAAGCACTTCCGTTTCGATCTGCTTGGACATTTCTTCCAGGTACACCCGTACCGAATCCATGCCCCGCAGATATTCGATGCTGCCGCCCTCTTCGGACCCGCTGCGCTCCTGCTCGAATTCGGCGATGATATCGGACATGGCCACGCGGGATTCGGCGAGTTCCTGCTGGCGTCCGAATATCTCCCTCTGCCGGGCGGATATCAGCTCGGCGAGCGCCACGCTCGGCTTCACCACGACGAGGGCACCCGGCTCCTCGCCGGAGGGCCTGATCAGCGAGAGGGCGGCCAACTCGTCGATCCCCGCCTGCACGTCGGACTCGCCCAGTCCGGTTTCCGCGACCAATGCGCCGGCGCTCCAGCGGGTGCCCCGGATCATCGCCCGGTACACCGCTTCACTTCGTTCGGCCAGACCCAGACCGGCGAGCGAGGCCCGTGCCGGCACCTCAAGCGCCAAAGATTCCTTCATCTCATCCATCCTCGCCCGGCAGAAGACTCAACGATACCCAGTTGCCGTGACCGGCACCGGATTCCCCAGCGGCTACCGGCGGTCACACCCGGCCAAAGGATTGCGGCGGCCGCCGCGCCGCACCGTACCGATCCGCCCCACATGGCGACATTCTTCCCCGCGCCGGCGCAGACCAGAGCTCCACCGCCCCCGGCCCGAAATCACCTCGGCCGATACGCCGAATAAGCGAACCGCACCTTTTCCATTGCACGCCTTCGACACGCATGACCAGTAATTCTGAGGGGGATTCACACCATGGCTCGTACGACTACGGTTTTGCTGGTCGGAGGTTCCGGTCACTGGGCCGGCCGGGAAAACCACGCCCCGGCGCTGCTCGAAATGCAGCAGTCCGGATGGCCCGTCCGCACCGCGGCCATCTGCGACCCGCGCAACCCCGAGAAGCGCGCCCAGGACGAGGACATGGCTCCGCTCCGGGAACTGCTCTGGAGGGACTCACCGGAGTGGCTGGACCCCGACGGCCTCAGCCGTACGGAACTGGAAGCCCTGCTGGACCGCGCCCACGCCACCCACCGGTTCTCCCTGGCGATCATCGCCTGCAACCCCGTCCACCACCGCGACTACATCCTCTGGGCGGTCTCCCGGGGCATCAGCGTGCTGTGCGACAAGCCCCTGCTGGTCGCCGAGGCCGCCGCGTACGAGCCGACGGCCGCCGAGCGCATCATCGGCGGCTACGCGGAACTCGAAACGGCGCTCACCCGGGCCCGCGCCTCGGGGCCGGTCCACCTCGCGATGCCGCTGCGCCGGCGGGCCAACGACGTCTACCGGTCGATCGCCTCCGACATCTCCGAGATCCAGCAGGCGCACGGGCAGGGCATCACCTCCATGCAACTGATCAAGAACGGGGGTCTCTTCCGGCATCCCGAGGAGTACCTGTTCGGTGACGCGCACGGGTACACCAGCGGCGTCGGAGCGCTCTCCTTCTCCAGCTACCACTACATCGACCTGCTGTCCTGGTACCTGGAACTGGCCCCGGGAGAGGCGACCGCCCTGCGGGTCACCAACCCGTACGTGCGCCGCGTCGGCGAGTTCCTGCGCACCCGTCAGGCCACCGCGCTCGCGGACCTGGTCGACGGCCCCGCGCGGGCCCGGATCCCCGAGCTGCCGCCGCAGGTACTGGCGGCCGAGGCCGACTTCGTCTTCAACCTCGAACTCCTCGGGCAGGACGGCCAGAAGGCCGGACTCGTGTCCTACGCCTGCCACTCCAACACCTACTCCCACCGCTCCGTCGGCCTCCAGCAGTTCGACCGCGACAACCGTCAGCCCTTCCGGGAGAAGGGCCGGATGTCCCAGTTCACCCTGGACATCAATCAGGGCAGCATCCAGCACATCGGCGTCTTCAAGAACGACGTGGTCGGCGAGGACTACCGGATCCGGGTGCAGCGGCGCCGGAACCCGGTCCTGGCCGACGAGTCCTACGTCGAGGAGGTGTTCGACAACGCCCACGCGGGCAGCTCGGTGACCCCGCAGGACGTCCTGCGCGCGATGGTGACCCTGTCGAGCGGCGAGGCCGCCCCCGCCCAGGTAGCCGACCGGATCTCCTTCTTCGAGGACCAGCGCCTGAGCCACCACCTGTTCGGCACGTTCTACGAGCTCATCGCCGCGAACGCCGAGGGGGTCGGTTCCGCGGAGCGGGTCGTCGAGCTGGCCGGGTGACCAAGGATCCCGCCGGCCGGCGAGGACTCCTGGCAGCGCTGCTGCTGGTGATGTTCCTCGCCGCCATGGACAGTGCGGTGACGGCCACCGCCGCCCCGCAGATCGTGGCCGACCTAGGCGAGGGCCCGGCCTTCAGCTGGCTCCTGTCCGCGTACGTCCTCGCCGCGACCGTTTCCGTGCCCCTGTACGGCAGGCTGGCCGACACCCACGGCCGGCGGCCCGTGCTCATCGGCGGAACCCTCCTGTTCCTGGCGGGTTCCGCCCTGTGCGCGGCCGGCTGGAACATGCCGGCCCTCGTCGCCTTCCGCTTCGTCCAGGGCCTGGGAGCCGGCGCGATCCAGGGGACCGTACAGACGGTCGCGGGCGATCTGTACGAGCCGCACGAGCGCGGCCGGATCCAGGCGGCGCTCGCATCGGTGTGGAGCGTCGCGGCCCTGGCCGGACCGGCCGCGGGCGGCGCGCTCGCCCAGTACGGCCACTGGCGGGCGATCTTCCTGCTCAACCTCCCCCTCGGCCTGCTCGCGGTGTGGCTCCTGGTCCGCCGCTTCCCGGTGGAGGACGTCCGCGGCGGCCCGGCCGGCCCGCTGGACTGGCGCGGCGCACTGGGCCTGCTGACGACCTGTACGACGCTCATGACGCTGCTGTCCCAAGGGGGCACCGCCTGGCCGTGGTTGTCCGTCCCGAGCGCATCGCTCCTCGTCCTCTTCCTGGCCCTGGTCCTGATCACCACGCGCATCGAGCGGCGCGCGGCCGAACCCCTCGTCCCCGGCTGGGTGTGGAAACGACGCGACCTGGCGGTACCGAGCCTCGTCCTGGGACTCCTCGGCATGGTCATGGTGGCCCCGCTGCTCCTCCTGCCGGTCTACGCGCAGACCGTGCTGGGACTCGGCCCGGCGGCCGGCGCGGCCGTCCTGGCCGGCATGACCTTCGGCTGGCCGACGGCCGCGGTCTTCAGCAGCCGCCTGTACCTGCGCATCGGCTTCCGCGGGGCCGCCCTGACCGGCGCCGCGACGGTGACCGTCGCCCTCGCGGCCACGGCCGCCCTGACCACCACCGGCGCGCACGCGGCGCCGTTCCTCGCGACTTCGACCCTGCTCGGCATCGGCCTGGGCCTGCTCCAGCCGGCCCTGCTCGTCGGTGTCCAGGCGGCCGTCGACTGGGACGGCCGGGGCGCCGTGACGGCGAACCTGATGTTCTGCCGGGAGACGGGCCAGTGCCTGGGAGCGGCCCTGTTCGGAGCCCTGTTCAACGCCGCCGGAAACCAGGGCATCGCGGCGGCCGCCCACTGCGCGGCCGCCTGCGAGCACCACGTCGCCGCCGGCCTGCGCCACGCGTACGCCGCGGGCGCCGGCTTCGCGGCCGCCATGCTGCTCCTGCTCCTGACGACCCGCAGGACCCCGGCCCTCTCGGCGCCGGGCACGAAAAAAGCCCCCTGAACCTGTGTTTCCGCAGGTCAAGGGGGCTTTTCAAAAGTGGAGCCTAGGAGATTCGAACTCCTGACATCTGCCTTGCAAAGGCAGCGCTCTACCAACTGAGCTAAGGCCCCGGATGTGGACATGCCGGTCCCCCGCGAGCGAGTGACCGTTCCGTAGGACAGAGTACCGGGTGTACCCCCTCATCCCGCAAAATGATAGGGACTCCCGCCCCGCGACCACTCTCCGTAAGATGCTCGCGAGGTTCGCACCAGCGAAGGGGAGTAGTAAGAGTGGACGCAGTACAGCAAGAGGCGACCGCCAGAGCCAGGGAACTCCAGCGGAGTTGGTACGGGGAGCCGCTCGGCGCGCTCTTCCGCCGGCTCATAGATGACCTCGGTTTGAACCAGGCCCGCCTCGCTGCCGTCCTCGGGCTGTCGGCGCCGATGCTGTCCCAGCTGATGAGCGGCCAGCGGGCCAAGATCGGCAACCCCGCCGTGGTCCAGCGGGTTCAGGCTCTCCAGGATCTGGCCGGCCAGGTGGCCGACGGGAGCGTCAGCGCGGGAGAGGCCACCGACCGGATGGACGAGATCAAGAAGACCCAGGGAGGTTCCGTCCTCAGCAACAGCACCAGCCAGGCCGCCACCGGCTCCGGCGCACCCACCGTCAAGCGCGTCGTGCGCGAGATCCAGTCGCTGCTGCGCTCGGTCTCCGCGGCCGGCGACATCATCGACGCGGCGGACACCCTCGCCCCGACCCACCCGGAACTGGCAGAGTTCCTCAGGGTGTACGGAGCGGGCCGAACCTCCGACGCCGTCGCGCACTACGAGGCGCACCAGAACTGACACGCAACGCACGCGACGGACACAGCTGACGACGGGGGACGGGCGCAGCAATGGGTGAGATCTTCGCCGGCCGGTACGAACTGATCGACCCGATCGGACGTGGCGGCGCCGGCGCCGTATGGCGTGCCTGGGACCACCGGCGCCGCCGCTACGTCGCAGCGAAGGTCCTCCTGCAGAGCGATGCCCACACCCTGCTGCGGTTCGTCCGCGAGCAGGCGCTGCGGATCGATCACCCGCACGTACTGGCCCCGGCCAGCTGGGCGGCGGACGACGACAAGGTCCTCTTCACCATGGACCTGGTCGCCGGCGGTTCCCTCGCCCATGTGATCGGGGACTACGGGGCCCTGCCGCCCCGGTTCGTGTGCACACTGCTCGACCAGCTCCTGTCGGGGCTGGCGGCGGTGCATGCGGAGGGCGTCGTCCACCGCGACATCAAACCGGCCAACATCCTGATGGAGGCCACCGGAACCGGGCGGCCGCACCTGCGGCTGTCCGACTTCGGCATCGCCATGCGCAAGGGCGAGCCCCGGCTGACCGAGACCGCCTACGTGGTCGGCACGCCGGGCTATCTCGCGCCCGAACAACTCCTCGGCTCCGAGCCGGACTTCACCGCCGACCTGTTCGCCGTCGGACTGGTCGGCCTCTACCTGCTCCAGGGGACCAAGCCCGACTCCCAGGCCCTCGCGGAGCAGTTCTTCACCCACGGCACCCCCGATGCCCCGGAGGGCGTTCCCGCGCCGCTGTGGGGCGTTCTGGCCGCGCTGCTCCAGCCGGACCCCCGGAGCAGGTTCCAGACCGCCACCGGGGCGCGCAGGGCCCTCGCCGAGGCCGTGGAACTGCTGCCGCCGCCCGGCCCGGACGGTGATCCGGTCGGGGCGGTCGAGGTGTTCGACCAACTGGGCCCGGTGCCCGCCGGTTTCACGCCCCGGTCGCTCCAGGAACCCGCGTACGAGACCCCGCCGACGGCCCCGCCCGCCGCGCCCGCGCAGCCGGCCGACGCCCCGACACCCGCCACCACTCCCCTCGGCGTGTTCGGCCCCTCGGAGACGGGCAGCTTCCACCTCCCGCCGCCCCTGCACGCCACCGCCCCGATGCCGCAGGCCGCGCAGCCGATGTCGATGCCGATGTCGACGCCGACCGCGCCGACGGCCCCGCATCCGTACGCCCCGGCCCCGCTGCACCCGGCTCCCCCGGCCGCACCCCGTACGACCGCCCTCGCGCCGCCGCCCAGGACGGTCACCGCCGGGATCCTGCTCGCGGCCGTCCTGTGCTTCGCCGTCGGGATCTGGGCCCTGACCCAGGTCTAGGCCGGCCCACGGCTCAGGCGGAACGCCGCCGGGACAGCAGGATCCAGCCGCCCAGGACGAGCAGCAGCAGCGTCCCCGTACCGAAGCCGGCGCCCGCGACCACGCGCATCACCGACCGGTTCGCGGCGGCGGCCTCGGCCTCCACGGCCGTGGTGCCCTCCTTGGCCGCCGTACGGTCCTCGGCCCCCACCCCGAATCCGCCGGCCGCGAGGTCCTGCGCGTAGGCCGGTGCCTTGCCCGGCGTGCCGATGATCTGCGTGCGCAGGGTCAGCGGGACGGGCACCGCTTCCTGGGTGAACTCCCCGACCTTCCCCGCCATGGTCACCGCGACGTAGTACCAGCCGGCCACCCGGACCGCGCCGACCTTCCGGTCGGAGGCGAAGCGGTTCTCGTAGGCCACCGGCGCGGTCCGCGGCAGGGTGAGCCCCGCCTGCTTCCCGTCGTAGGAGGCGTCCTCGCTCTCGATGAGCGACCGGTACGGGCTGTACAGCGAGACGGAGAGGCCGGGCGAGGCGTAGCCGGAGTCCTTCGTCGGCTTGCCGGCGGAGAGTTCGGCCGCGAGGCCCAGCTGCTGCCCCCAGTCGAGCGGCACCCGGTAGTAGAGGGTCTGGCCGGGCCTCAGCGCGTCCCTCCAGACCCCGCTGTCCAGCGCCCGCGCGTCGTTGAAGCCGGTCCCGCCGGAGCGCGGGGCCGCGTCGGTGCCGGGCAGGGTCGGGGAGGCGGAGGGCCACACGCTGGGGGCGGCGACGGGCGCGTTGCTGCCGCCGAGCTTCGGTTCTCGCTGGACCCGCAGCTCCAGGGGCCAGTCCGCGCGGTCCCCGTCCTTGGCCGTTTCGCGCGTGACCTTGACGTAGTAGGTGCCGCCCGCCTGGCAGCTGGCGTCCTCCTGCATGACCCGTGCTCCCACGGCGCTGATGGGGATGGGGTCGTAGCCGAAGGCCGCCCGCCCCGGGGTGCCCATGCAGGAGCGGTTCTCGATGGTGAGGACGTCCACCTCCAGGCCGTCGCCGTAGCCGACCTCGGCGCTGCCCGGGGGCTGAAGCACGGCGGAGACGTACACGGTCGAACTGTCGTCGAGGTTGAGCCGGTAGTACCGCTCCCCCGGTGCCATCGCGTCCTTGTAGACCGACCCGGCCTTCAACTCCGGCGCTCCGGCCGTGGAGGGCTTGCCCGCGACCGCCTGCGCCCCGTCCGCGCCCCGGTAGGCGGGCACCGGCTGCGGGGTCCCCGCAGCGGCCGCGGCCCCCGGCAGGGCCGCGACCAGCCCGAGGGCGGCCAGCGCCCCCGCAGCGGCCGTCCGTACCCGACGTACCCCACCCATCACACGCACCCACCCCGAGTTTGCCAACGCAAGCAAGTTCTTTGCATATCGCAATATTTCGTCACAGAGCAGCACAAAGCCCCGACCGCAGCGGCAGTCGGGGCTCTGGGATCAACCTCGGGTCTCACACACCGGAACCAGAAGGCACGGAGTCGGTTGCCTCCGTCCACAGGTCCTGCTCTGCGCGGTCCGCCTGGATCTGGCGGTACACGAGGAGCCCGCCGATGGCGGCCAGTGCGACCAGGAGCAGCTTCTTCACCGCGCGACCTCGTCTTTCGTTGACGTAGGGGACTTCTGGCGCCCAACAATACACACCGACCGATACCGATCGGTGACCTACCAGTACACCAACTGGCCCAACGACAAAGACCCCCAGGCCATGGGCCTGAGGGTCTTCGACACTGTGGGGCTAACAGGATTTGAACCTGTGGCCTCATCCTTATCAGGGATGCGCTCTAACCAACTGAGCTATAGCCCCATCCGCGCTGCGCGCTGACTTCTGAAGGTTAGCGCACAGACCCGGTGACTCCAAAATCGATAGCGGCGACCCGTCTGCGCAGGTCATCCGCCCCGTCCTCGGAGGCCTACTCGTCCTCGGCGAGCGTCAGCTCCACACCGCCGACGAAGCCCGCCGACAGGTTGTAGATGAACGCGCCCAGGGTCGCCAGCGCCGTCATGAGCACCACGTCGATGACCGAGATCACCGACGTGAAGATCAGAACGCGCGGCAGCGACAAGAAGCTCTGGAGGTCGAACCCGTTGCTCTCGTTCGAGCCGGTCGCCTCACTGATCGTGCCGCCGACGCTGGAGAAGATGCCCATGGCGTCCATGACCATCCACAGCACCACCGACGCCACGATCGTGCAGACACCGAGCGCGATCGACAGCAGGAAGCTGACCTTCATCACCGACCAGGGGTCGGCCTTGGCCACCCGGAGCCGCGCCTTGCGCGTCCTGGGTGCCATACGGGCCCCCGTGCGCGGCTTGCGCTGCGCACCGGGATCGCCCGCCCCCCGCGGCGCCCCGGGGCCCTGGGGCACCGAGTACGCCTGCGGCGGCTGGTAAGGCGGCTGAGGGCCGGCCCCCGCCTGAGTCTGATGCGACTGAGGCGACTGAGGCGGCTGCGGTCCTCGGGTGTCCGTCACGGTTCCCCCCTGGGAGTCCGCGGCGGGGCCACGGGCACCGTTCGCTCCAGTGTTGGCCGGTCCGGCGCCCGTGGCTCCGCTCACGCTTACTCCTCGTGCTCCCCAGCCGAGGGCTCCGTGCCCTCGGCGGCCTCCGCGGCCTGTCCTTCGACAGCCGCGTCGGTCCCGATCTCGTTCTCGCTGTCGTCGGCCTCGTCAGTTTCCTGACCGGCCTCCGCGTTGCGGGCGATGCCGACGACGGCATCGCGCTTGCCCAGGTTGATCAGCT
The DNA here is from genome assembly GCF_026343255.1 of Streptomyces sp. NBC_00086. Taxonomy (NCBI): domain Bacteria; kingdom Bacillati; phylum Actinomycetota; class Actinomycetes; order Kitasatosporales; family Streptomycetaceae; genus Streptomyces; species Streptomyces sp. NBC_00086. The sequence goes on from NZ_JAPELZ010000001.1 coordinate 4,089,075, forward strand.
GGACGCCCATGGTGTCACGGCCGGTCTCCCGTACTTCGTTGACGCGCGTACGAATCACACCACCGCTGAGCGTGATGGCAAGGATTTCGTCCGATTCGTCCACCACGAGCGCCCCGACGAGCGACCCGCGGTCCTCCACGATCTTCGCGGCCTTGATGCCCAGACCACCACGGCCCTGGACGCGATACTCCTCCACCGGCGTCCGCTTGGCGTAGCCGCCGTCGGTCGCGGTGAAGACGAACGTACCGGGCCGGACCACGCTCATGGAGAGCAGTTCGTCCCCTCCGCGGAAACTCATGCCCTTCACGCCCGAAGTGGCTCGGCCCATCGGGCGCAGCGCGTCGTCGGTCGCCGTGAAGCGGATCGACTGCGCCTTCTTGCTGATGAGCAGCAGGTCGTCCTCGGAGGACACCAGCTCGGCGCCGATCAGCTCGTCGTCGCTGCCGTCCTCGGTCTCCCGGAGGTTGATCGCGATGACGCCGCCCGACCGGGGGGAGTCGTAGTCCTTGAGCGCCGTCTTCTTCACCAGGCCGCCCTTGGTGGCCAGGATCAGGTACGGGGCGATCTCGTAGTCGCGGATCGCGAGGATCTGGGCGATCTTCTCGTCCGGCTGGAAGGCCAGCAGGTTCGCCACGTGCTGCCCGCGGGCGTCACGGCCGGCGTCCGGGAGCTCGTACGCCTTGGAGCGGTAGACCCGGCCCTTGTTCGTGAAGAACAGCAGCCAGTGGTGCGTGGTGGACACGAAGAAGTGGTCGACGAGGTCGTCCTGCTTCAGCTTCGTGCCGCGCACGCCCTTGCCGCCGCGCTTCTGCGAGCGGTAGTCCTCGGTCTTGGTGCGCTTGACGTACCCGCCGTGGGTGATCGTGACGACGATGTCCTCTTCGGCGATCAGGTCCTCCATGGACATGTCGCCATCGAAGGGCACCAGCTTGGAACGCCGGTCGTCGCCGAACTTCTCGACGATGGCCGCCAGTTCCTCGCTGACGATCTGGCGCTGGCGCTCCTCGGAGGCCAGGATCGCGTTGTACTCGTTGATCTTCGCCTGGAGCTCGTCGTGCTCGGCGACGATCTTCTGCCGCTCCAGGGCCGCGAGGCGGCGGAGCTGCATCTCCAGGATCGCGTTCGCCTGGATCTCGTCGATCGACAGCAGGCCCATCAGGCCCTCGCGGGCGATCTCGACCGTGTTGCTGCGCCGGATCAGCGCGATGACCTCGTCGATCGCGTCCAGCGCCTTGAGCAGACCGCGCAGGATGTGGGCGCGCTCCTCCGCCTTGCGCAGGCGGAACTTCGTGCGCCGGACGATGACCTCGATCTGGTGCGTCACCCAGTGGCGGATGAAGGCGTCGATCGACAGCGTGCGCGGCACGCCGTCCACCAGCGCCAGCATGTTCGCGCCGAAGTTCGTCTGCAGGTCGGTGTGCTTGTACAGGTTGTTCAGCACGACCTTGGCGACGGCGTCGCGCTTGAGGACGATCACCAGGCGCTGGCCGGTCCGGGACGAGGTCTCGTCGCGGACGTCGGCGATGCCGCCGACCTTGCCGTCCTTCACCAGGTCGGCGATCTTCTGCGCCAGGTTGTCGGGGTTGGTCTGGTACGGAAGCTCCGTGACCACCAGGCACTGGCGGTTCTGGATCTCCTCGACCTCGACCACCGCGCGCATCGTGATGGAGCCGCGACCGGTCCGGTACGCCTCCTCGATGCCCTTGCGGCCCACGACCAGGGCGCCCGACGGGAAGTCCGGGCCCTTGATCCGCTCGATGAGCGCGTCCTGGAGCTCCTCGTGCGAGGCCTCCGGGTGCTCCAGCGCCCACTGGGCGCCGGCCGCGACCTCGCGCAGGTTGTGCGGCGGGATGTTGGTGGCCATGCCGACCGCGATGCCGGCGGAGCCGTTGATCAGCAGGTTCGGGAACCGCGCCGGCAGGACCGTGGGCTCCTGGTTGCGGCCGTCGTAGTTGTCCTTGAAATCGACGGTCTCCTCGTCGATGTCCCGGAGCATCTCCATGGCCAGCGGCATGAGCTTGCACTCGGTGTAGCGCATCGCGGCCGCCGGGTCGTTGCCCGGGGAGCCGAAGTTGCCGTTGGAGTCCACGAGCGGCATGCGCAGCGACCACGGCTGGGCCAGGCGGACCAGGGCGTCGTAGATCGAGGAGTCACCGTGCGGGTGGTACGTGCCCATGACGTCACCGACGACGCGGGCGCACTTGTAGAAGCCCTTCTCGGGCCGGTAACCGCCGTCGTACATCGCGTACAGCACACGACGGTGGACCGGCTTGAGGCCGTCCCGTACGTCGGGCAGCGCGCGGGAGACGATGACGGACATCGCGTAGTCGAGATAGGAGCGCTGCATCTCGGTTTCGAGCCCGACGGGCTCGATGCGCATGACGGGCTGCTCCTGCGCGGAGTCCGCGGCGGTGGGGGTGGTTTCGTCGGCCATTGCTGGTCAGAAGTCCTTTCGAGCGGTCAGCTGAGCCGACTCAGATGTCGAGGAAGCGAACGTCCTTGGCGTTGCGCTGGATGAAGGAGCGCCGGGCTTCGACGTCCTCACCCATCAGCACCGAGAACAGGTCGTCGGCCTGCGCGGCGTCGTCCAGGGTGACCTGGCCGAGCACGCGGTGGTCGACGTCCATCGTGGTGATGCGCAGTTCCTCGGCGTTCATCTCGCCCAGACCCTTGAAGCGCTGGATCGAGTCTTCCTTGATCCGCTTGCCCTGCCCCTTGCCGAGCTCGACGAGGGCGTCGCGCTCGCGGTCGGAGTACGCGTACTCGAAGTCGTCCCGGCCCCACTTGATCTTGTAGAGCGGCGGGCGCGAGAGGTACACGTGCCCGGCCTCGACCAGCGGCCGCATGAAGCGGAACAGGAAGGTCAGCAGCAGGGTGTTGATGTGCTGGCCGTCGACGTCGGCGTCAGCCATCAGGATGATCTTGTGATAGCGCAGCTTCTCGATGTCGAAGTCCTCGTGGACACCGGTACCGAAGGCGCTGATCAGCGCCTGGACCTCGGTGTTCTGGAGGATCTTGTCGATGCGCGCCTTCTCGACGTTCAGGATCTTGCCGCGGATCGGCAGGATGGCCTGGTACATGGGGTTGCGGCCGGACTTGGCGGAGCCGCCGGCCGAGTCGCCCTCGACGATGAAGATCTCGCACTTGGTCGGGTCGTTGGACTGGCAGTCCGACAGCTTGCCCGGCAGCGAGGCGCTCTCCAGCAGACCCTTGCGACGGGTGAGGTCGCGGGCCTTGCGGGCCGCGACGCGCGCCGTGGCCGCGTTGATCGACTTGCGGATGATGTCCGCGGCCTCGTTCGGGTTGCGGTCGAACCAGTCGTTGAGGTGCTCGTGGACGACCTTCTGCACGAAGGTCTTGGCCTCCGTGTTGCCCAGCTTGGTCTTCGTCTGCCCCTCGAACTGGGGCTCGCCCAGCTTGATCGAGATGATCGCCGTCAGACCCTCGCGGATGTCCTCGCCGGCGAGGTTGTCGTCCTTCTCGCGAAGGAACTTCTTCTCGCGCGCGTAGCGGTTCACCAGACCCGTCATCGCGGCGCGGAAGCCCTCTTCGTGGGTGCCGCCCTCGTGCGTGTGGATCGTGTTCGCGAAGGAGTACACGCCCTCGGTGTACTGCGAGTTCCACTGCATCGCGATCTCGACCGAGAGGAGACGCTCCTTGTCCTCGGCCTCCACGTCGATGACGGTCGGGTGGATCAGCTCGCCCTTGCGCGCGTTCAGGTGCTTCACGAAGTCGACGATGCCGCCCTCGTAGTAGTACTTGACCGTGCGCGCCTGGTCGTCGTCGGTCACCTCGGCCGTGTCCGAGCCCACCGTCGCCTTGGCCGACTCGCGCTCGTCCGTCAGCGTGAGGGTCAGGCCCTTGTTGAGGAAGGCCATCTCCTGGAAGCGGCGCGCGAGCGTCTCGAAGGAGTACTCGGTCGTCTCGAAGATGTCGGGGTCGGCCCAGAACGTCACCGAGGTGCCGGTCTCGGACGTCTCCTCGTTCTTGGCGAGGGGCGCGGTCGGGACACCGAGCTTGTAGTCCTGGGTCCAGCGGTAGCCGTCGGTCTTGACCTCGACCGCGACCTTCGTCGACAGGGCGTTGACGACGGAGACGCCCACACCGTGCAGACCGCCGGAGACGGCGTAGCCGCCGCCGCCGAACTTGCCGCCCGCGTGCAGGACCGTGAGCACGACCTCAACGGCCGGCTTGCCCTCGGACTTCACGATGCCGACCGGGATGCCTCGGCCGTTGTCGACGACGCGCACGCCGCCGTCCGGAAGGATCGTCACGTCGATGGTGTCCGCGTGCCCGGCCATGGCCTCGTCGACGGAGTTGTCGACGACCTCTTGCACCAGGTGGTGCAGGCCTCGCTCGCCGGTCGAGCCGATGTACATACCGGGCCGCTTGCGGACCGCGTCCAGGCCCTCCAGGACCTGGATGGCACCTGCGTCGTACGCCTTGTCCTCACCGTTCCCGGCGGACTTGTTCTTCTCGTTGGGGTTGCCCGAATCGGCCACGAAGCGCCCTTTCTGGCACAGCACAGGCCGGACTCCGGGGCCGGCATGCATGCAAGCGGGAGCGGCTGCGTCGATCTGCGTTGTCAGCGGTGGTCAGCTTTACTCGACTGAATCCCGCGCGTGCGCGGGATTCTCGTTCAGTCTACCGGTATCACCCCCATGAATGGGCGTTTGCCGGTACCTGAGTCCGCATGTGCCGCCCCGAAACTCCACTCTCCGACTCCCCATATCCGGGGAGGGGCCCCAAGAGGCTCACACGGGCATTGAGCGCTTCGGGCTGTCAACCTCCCGCTACCGTGAGGGACACCACCCGCACAGCCGTCCGTACGTTCGTCCGCCGGATCCCTACTCACCCGTACGGGTGCGCGCGCGAGCGGGGCCGCGGACACCGGGGCAGGGGGCCGGAGCACGACCGGAACACGCACGGTCGGGCACTCCGGTTCGACCGCCCCGCGTTCGGGAGCGTGGAGCCGGACCCGCTGAGTCAGGCTGCGGAGTCAGGCCCGTTGAATCAGGCCCGTTGAGTCAGGCCCGCGGGCTCACCCGTAGGTGTCCCCCGGGCCGGTGCTCCCCGGGGCCCGCCAGGGGCCGTACCGCTTCGGGCCGCCGCCGGGACCGTGGACCTTGATCAGCCGGACGGTGCCCTGCCCCAGGTCCGCGTTGAGCCGGGCCACCAGCTGCGGGGCCAGCAGCTTCAGCTGCGCCGCCCACGCCGAGGAATCGCAGCGCACCACCAGCTCGCGGTCCTCGTACCGGTCCGGCACGCAGTGCGTCGCGATGTCCTGGCCGACGATCTCCGGCCAGCGCTCCATCACGCCCGCCACCGCCATCGGCATCTCCCAGCCGCGCTCCGTGCGCAGCCGGTCCAGCGCCGCCATCAGCGGCATCGGGTCCCGGCCGTCCGCGCGGGCGCCCGAGCGCAGACCCGGCCGGTAGGCGCCCTTCTTGTTCTGCGCCGCGTTGCCCCGGGCCCGCGCCTGCTCCCGCGCCGCCGCCAGGGCCTGACGCGCCAGGTCCACGCCCGACGGCTCGGCCGCCTTGCGCGGCGGGTCCTGCGATGCCGGTTCCTGCTCCTTGCCGCTCACAGCCGGGTCACCTCCCCGCCGGACACCGCGAACCGGGTCCCGACCAGCACCCCGGGCACGTCGTCGTCGACCGCGGCCGTCACCAGCACCTGCTCGCCGGGCGCCACCAGCTCCGCCAGCCGCTCCCGGCGCCGCGCGTCCAGCTCCGCGAACACGTCGTCGAGGATCAGCACCGGCTCGCTGCCCTCCGTGCGCAGCAGCTCGTAGGAGGCCAGCCGCAGGGCCAGCGCGTACGACCAGGACTCGCCGTGGCTGGCGTACCCCTTGGCCGGCAGCTCCCCGAGGCGCAGCACCACGTCGTCGCGGTGCGGGCCGACCAGGGTCACCCCGCGCTCGATCTCTCCCTTGCGCACCTCGGCCAGCGCGCCGAGCAGGACCTCGTACAGCGCCTCGCGCGTGCGGGCCTCGCCGCTGTCCACCTGCTCGCCCGCGGAGGACTTGTAGGCCGCGCCGAGCGGTCCGCCGCCGGGCGCGAGCTGCTCGTACGCCTTGTCCGCCAGCGGCAGCAGGGTCGCGAGCAGGTCGAGCCGGTGGGCCAGCAGTTCCGCGCCCGTGCGCGCCAGGTGCTGGTCCCACACGTCGAGGGTGGACAGGTCCATGGAGCGGCCGCCGTGCCGGCGGGCCATCGCCGCCGACTTCAGCAGGGTGTTGCGCTGCTTGAGCACCCGCTCGTAGTCCGAGCGGACGGCCGCCATGCGCGGCGAACGGGCCGTGACGAGCTCGTCGAGGAAACGGCGCCGCTCCCCGGGGTCGCCCTTGACCAGGGCCAGGTCCTCGGGGGCGAACAGCACCGTGCGCACGATGCCCAGTACGTCCCGCGGCCTGACCTGCGAGGACCGGTTGATCCGGGCGCGGTTGGCGCGGCCCGGGTTGAGCTCCAGCTCCACGAGCTGCTGGCGTTCGCCCTGGGTGACGGCGGCCCGGATGACGGCGCGCTCGGCGCCCATCCGCACGAGCGGGGCGTCCGCGGAGACGCGGTGGCTGCCGAGGGTCGCGAGGTAGCCGATCGCCTCGACGAGATTGGTCTTGCCCTGCCCGTTGGGGCCCACGAAAGCGGTGACGCCCGGGTCGAGGGGAACCTCGGCCCGGGCGTACGAGCGGAAGTCGGCCAAAGAGAGATGCGAAACGTGCATGTGGCGCCGACCTCCCCCGGCTTCCTGCTGCTTGCCGTGCTCCGCTCCACAGGCTGTGGACCTACAAGGTGTGGACCTGTGGAGCGGTTGTGGATTACTTCTTCTCGACCGCGTGGCCGCCGAACTGGTTGCGCAGCGCGGCGATCATCTTCATCTGCGGGGAGTCGTCCTGGCGGGACGCGAAGCGCGCGAAGAGCGAAGCCGTGATCGCGGGCAGCGGCACGGCGTTGTCGATCGCGGCCTCGACCGTCCAGCGGCCCTCGCCGGAGTCCTGCGCGAAGCCGCGCAGCTCCTGCAGGTGCTCGTCCTCGTCCAGCGCGTTGACGGCCAGGTCCAGCAGCCAGGAACGGATGACCGTGCCCTCCTGCCAGGACCGGAACACCTCGCGGACGTCGGTGACCGAGTCGACCTTCTCCAGGAGCTCCCAGCCCTCGGCGTAGGCCTGCATCATGGCGTACTCGATGCCGTTGTGGACCATCTTCGCGAAGTGGCCGGCGCCGATCTTGCCGGCGTGCACGGCGCCGAACTCACCCTCGGGCTTGAGGGCGTCGAAGATCGGCTGGACGGCCGCGACGTGCTCCTTGTCGCCGCCGTACATCAGCGCGTAGCCGTTCTCCAGGCCCCAGACGCCGCCGGAGACTCCGCAGTCGACGAAGCCGATGCCCTTGGCGGCCAGCTCGGCGCCGTGCTTCTCGTCGTCGGTCCAGCGGGAGTTGCCGCCGTCGACGACGATGTCGCCGGGCGAGAGCAGGCCGGCGAGCTCGTCCACGGTGGACTGCGTCGCGGCGCCCGCCGGGACCATGACCCACACCACGCGGGGGGCCTGCAGGCTGTCCACAAGTTCCGACAGGCTGTGGACATCGGCGAGGTCCGGGTTGCGGTCGAATCCGATGACGGTGTGGCCGGCGCGGCGGATGCGCTCGCGCATGTTGCCGCCCATCTTGCCGAGACCGACGAGACCAAGCTCCATCAGGTGGTTCCTTAAGCGTTGTGGCCGTCTGTGCCGGGGTGCTCCCCTGCCCGGGGACATCCCCCCGTGCCGAGCCTACGCCGGGCCGTGCCGCCCGGCGCCACGGGCACTCCGGGTGTCGGCGCCGAGGCGCCCGGCGGGCCGCGCACGAGGCTCCGTACGGGCTCCTGCGTGTCCGCTGCGGGCCCCGCGCGCCCGGCTTCAGGCCCGCTACGGGGCTGCGCGGGCGGGAGGCGCAACGCCCTCGGGCCCGGTCCGCGGGAAGCGGGGCCGGGCCCGAGGGGCTGCCGCGTCGTTTCCGGGATCAGCCGGAGAGGCGCACCGGCATGATCAGGTACTTGTACGCCTCGTCGGCCTCGGCGTCGACCGCCGGGCGGCCGCTGAGCAGCGCCGGCTTGGTGGACGTGGTGAAGCTGAGCTGCGCGGCCGGCGAGTCGATCGCGCTCAGGCCGTCCAGCAGGAAGGTCGGGTTGAAGGCGATCGAGATGTCGTCGCCCTCCAGCTTCGCGTCGACGCGCTCCACAGCCTGTGCGTCGTCGGAGGAACCGGCCTCCAGGATCAGCACGCCCTGCTCGAAGCTGAGGCGGACCGGGGTGTTGCGCTCGGCGACGAGGGCCACGCGCTTGACGGCCTCGACGAACGGGGCGGTCTCGATCACGGCGACCGAGTTGAACTCCGTCGGGAAGAGCGTGCGGTACTTCGGCAGGTCGCCCTCGAGGAGGCGGGTGGTGGTGCGCCGGCCGGCGCCCTCGAAGCCGATGAGGCCCTCGCCCTGGCCGGAGCCCGACAGCGCGATGGTGACCGTGTCGCCGCTGGTGAGCGACTTGGCGGTGTCCAGGAGGGTCTTGGCGGGCACCAGGGCCACGGCCGAGGCCTCGGGGTCCTCGGGCTTCCACAGGAACTCGCGGACCGCGAAGCGGTAGCGGTCGGTGGAGGCCAGGGTGACCTTGTCGCCCTCGATCTCGATGCGGACACCGGTCAGCACGGGCAGCGTGTCGTCGCGGCCTGCGGCGATGGCGACCTGGGCGGCGGCGGAGGCGAAGACCTCGCCGGGCACGGTGCCGGTCGCGGTGGGCATCGTCGGCAGTGCCGGGTACTCCTCCACAGGCAGGGTGTGGAGTGTGAATCGCGAGGAGCCGCAGACCACGGTCGCCCGTACACCGTCTGTGGAAATCTCCACCGGGCGGTTGGGCAGGGCCCGGCAGATGTCGGCGAGCAGCCGGCCGGAGACCAGGACGGTGCCGTCCTCCTCGACGTCCGCCTCGACGGAGACCCGGGCCGAGACCTCGTAGTCGAAGCCGGAGAGGGACAGCTTGCCCTCCTCGGCCTTCAGCAGCAGGCCCGCGAGAACGGGCACCGGCGGCCGGGCCGGGAGGCTACGGGCAGCCCAGGCCACCGCCTCCGCGAGTACGTCGCGCTCCACCCGGATCTTCACCGGAAACCGCCTCCTGCTGTTGCTCGCTCGTCTGCCGGCCTTCGTCGTCGGCTCGTCGATGCCTCGACCGTTGCCGGTGACCAGTCTGACGTACGGCGCCGACAGTCGTCGCTGCTGGCGGTCAAGTCGGGAGCGAGGTGTCGGGGAGGGCGATCCACCGAGTTGTGCACAGGACCTGCTTGAAAACCGAAACCGGGCTAACTCTCTATGGGGGTAGTAGTAGGGCCTGTGGAAACGGTGGATAACAGTGTTTTTGCAGGTCAGCCCGCGTTTTTTATCCCCACACCCTGTGGGCGACACCGGTGGACAACCACGTGTCTCTGTGGAGAACGAAAACTTCTGCACAGGCCATCCCCAGATGACCCCGACTACTCCACAGGTGCGTCCCCAGGTTTTCCCGAGTACTCCACAACCCAAACGTCGACTTCGGTGTGACCGCTTTCACTCGGGGCGGTGATGGAGGGTTCCCGGTTGCCGAACAGTGGACAACGGTGTGGGGAAGTCGTCTGATCCTGTGCACAGGACCCTGGAAGCTGTGGACCGACGGTGGACAACGCGGTGGACGAACCTGTGGATGAAAAATTCGTCCACAGCCTGTGGATAGCCGTTGCGCACAATTCCACAGGGGTCTGACCAGCCCTGATGGTGCCTCACACCTGGGCCCTGTGGACAGTCTTGTGGGTTCCCGGGGCCGTCCCCAGGCTGTGGACGCAAGAAAGTCGCCCAATCTGTGGATGAGTTGCCCCCAAGGGGGCGTATTCGAACAGATCAGGGGCGCACGCATGAAGAAGGGCGCCCCCGTAGTGACCCGGAAGCGCCCTCTTAAAGCGTTTGGAAGGGCTCGGCGGCGCCCGTACGGCACGTCCACAGAGCCGGTGTCAGCCGTTCTTGATGCGGTTGGTGAGCTCGGTCACCTGGTTGTAGATGGAGCGGCGCTCCGCCATCAGGGCACGGATCTTGCGGTCCGCGTGCATGACGGTCGTGTGGTCGCGGCCGCCGAACTGCGCCCCGATCTTGGGCAGCGAGAGGTCCGTGAGCTCCCGGCACAGGTACATGGAGATCTGCCGGGCGGTGACCAGGACCCGGCTGCGCGAGGAGCCGCACAGGTCGTCCACGGTCAGCCCGAAGTAGTCGGCGGTGGCCGCCATGATGTCGGTGGCGGTGATCTCGGGCGAGCTGTCCTCGCCGCCCGGGATCAGGTTCTTCAGGACGTCCTCGGTCAGGCCCAGGTCGACCGGCTGCCGGTTCAGGCTCGCGAAGGCCGTGACCCGGATCAGCGCCCCCTCCAGCTCACGGATGTTGCGCGAGATGCGGGAGGCGATGAACTCCAGCACCTCCGGCGGGGCGTTGAGCTGCTCCTGCACGGCCTTCTTGCGCAGGATCGCGATGCGGGTCTCCAGCTCGGGCGGCTGGACGTCGGTGATCAGGCCCCACTCGAAGCGGTTGCGGAGCCGGTCCTCCAGGGTGGCGAGCTGCTTGGGCGGCCGGTCGGAGGAGAGCACGATCTGCTTGTTGGCGTTGTGGAGCGTATTGAAGGTGTGGAAGAACTCCTCCTGCGTCGACTCCTTGCTCGCGAGGAACTGGATGTCGTCGACGAGCAGGATGTCCATCTCGCGGTAGCGCTTGCGGAACGCGTCGCCCTTGCCGTCGCGGATCGAGTTGATGAACTCGTTGGTGAACTCCTCGGAGCTCACGTACCGCACCCGGGTGCCGGGGTAGAGGCTCCGCGCGTAGTGCCCGATGGCGTGCAGCAGGTGCGTTTTGCCGAGACCCGACTCCCCGTAGATGAAGAGGGGGTTGTACGCCTTCGCCGGCGCCTCGGCGACGGCCACCGCGGCGGCGTGCGCGAAGCGGTTGGAGGCGCCGATGACGAACGTGTCGAAGAGGTACTTGGGGTTCAGCCGGGCGGTCGGCTCCAGCGGGCCCGAGGTGGATCCACCTGACGGGGCCGAGGGCGCGGGCCGGCTCGGTGCCTGCCGCGCGGGCGGCTGGTCGTACTGCTGCTGCTCGTACTGGCGGGAGGAGCGCTGCTGCTGGCCCTCGTACTGCTGCTGCTCGTACTTCTGCTGTTCGTAGCCGCCCTGGTCGTAGGACGAAGGCTCGGACTGCTGCATGTAGCCCGGCTGCGGGGAGGCGTACGGGTCGCGCTCGGGGAAGCCGCCGAGACGGGGCTGCTGCCAGCCGTAGTCGTCCTGCTGGCCGCCGCGGGGCCAGGCGCCGGGCTCGGAGCGCGGCTGCTGGTAGTCCGGGTAGGCGGGGCGGGCATTGGGGAGCTGGTCGTCCGAGGGGCCGGTGTGGCCGCCGGGTCCCGTGTGGCCCCCGGGGCCGTTGTGCCCGCCGGGGCGCTGGCCGCCGTACGGTTCGTAGCCGTCGTGGGAAGAAGACGGGGCCGGGGGCGAGGGCTCGCCCGCGGAGTCGTCGACGGTGATCGCGATCCGGATGGGGCGGCCGCACTCACGGCTGAGGGCGTCGCTGATGAGCGGGGCGAGCCGGCCTTCGAGGACGCGCTTGCCGTACTCGTTGGGGACGGCGAGCAGCGCGGTGTCCGCCACCAGGGCCAGGGGCTGACAGCGCTCGACCCACTGCTTGTCCTTGGGCTCGATGCTGTTCTGTCCCTCCCCGAGGAGCTTTTCGAGCACCCTTGGCCACACTGCGGCAAGATCGGCAGGTACGTCAGCCACAGAGCACGCTCTCTCAGAGGGGGTCCCACGAATGTGTGGTTCTTTGGGACGGTCGGGACAAAAAATCCAGGGTCAGGCAACGGTAGTCAGGCCAGCGGGTACGGTTCAAGTCGTTGTCCACAGCCTGTGCACAGTGTGGGGCACCGCCGCCTCGGTTTGACCGGATGGCGTAGCCGCGCGTACCGTAACGAGGTCGAGTTGTCGATGGCTGCTGCCGCCTGCCTACCGATGGGCGAAGATCACGGATCGTGATCGTTTTGCGGTGCCACTCGGGCGAACACGCGAGTTTTCTCCTCGTGGGCGCACGGTGACAGCCAGGCGATGTCCCGCCTAAACGATTTATTCTCTGGAGCCCTCGAGTGAGCAAGCGCACCTTCCAGCCGAACAACCGCCGTCGTGCCAAGACCCACGGCTTCCGTCTCCGGATGCGTACCCGTGCCGGCCGCGCCATCCTCGCGAACCGTCGTGGCAAGGGCCGCGCCGAACTCTCCGCGTAACTGACGGGCGGATCGTGACGTCGTGCTGTCTCCCGAACATCGGCTGAGGCGGCGCGAGGACTTCGCGAGCGCGGTACGTCGAGGTCGCCGGGCTGGTCGCCCGCTCCTCGTCGTCCACCTACGTACAAGCGGTGCAACGGACCCGCACGAGTCGGGGGAGATCGATCCCTCGACGCGTGCGGGTTTCGTCGTCAGCAAGGCTGTCGGCATCGCTGTCGTACGCAACCGGGTCAAGCGCCGTTTGCGCCATCTCGTCCGCGAGCGGCTGTCTCAGCTGCCCGAAGGTAGCCTGATGGTGGTACGGGCTCTGCCCGGAGCGGGTGATGCCGGTCTCGACGAGCTGGCCCGGGACCTGGATGCCGCACTGCTGCGGCTCTTGGGAGGCGTGGCTCGATGAAGTACCCGCTGCTCGCATTGATCAAGCTGTACCAGTGGACCATCAGTCCGCTGCTCGGGCCGGTGTGCCGTTATTACCCCTCGTGTTCGCACTACGGGTTCACGGCCATCGACCGGCATGGTGCGGTGAAGGGGACGGCTCTGACCGCCTGGCGGATCCTGCGGTGCAATCCGTGGTCCCCGGGTGGCGTGGATCACGTCCCACCCCGGAAACGCCCGCGTTGGCACGAGCAGCTGCGCAGTGCGTTGCGTAGATCTCGCAATGCTCAAGGAGCTTGATTAGTGGACACGATTGCCAGTTGGTTCACCTTTATCACCACGCCCGTCTCGTGGATCATCGTTCAGTTCCACAAGCTGTACGGTGCCATGTTCGGCGCGGACAGTGGCTGGGCCTGGGGCCTGTCCATCGTCTCCTTGGTGATCTTGATCCGTATCTGCCTGATCCCGCTCTTCGTGAAGCAGATCAAGGCGACGCGCGGCATGCAGGCGATCCAGCCGAAGATGAAGGCGATCCAGGAGCGCTACAAGAACGACAAGCAGCGCCAGTCCGAAGAGATGATGAAGCTGTACAAGGAGACGGGTACCAACCCGCTCTCCTCGTGCCTTCCCATCCTGGCGCAGTCCCCGTTCTTCTTTGCGCTCTACCACGTGCTCGCCTCCATCGCCAACGGGACCACGATCGGCAAGATCGACGGCCCGCTGCTGGAGAGCGCGCGTAACGCGCACATTTTCGGTGCCCCGCTGGCATCCAAGTTCACGGACAGCGCCGACAAGGTCGCCGCTCTGGGCGCCTCGGTCACCGACGTGCGGATCGTCACCGCGATCATGATCGTGATGATGTCGCTGTCGCAGTTCTACACGCAGCGCCAGCTGATGCAGAAGAACGTCGACCTCTCGGTCAAGACGCCGTTCATGCAGCAGCAGAAGATGCTGATGTACGTCTTCCCCCTGATCTTCGCGGTCATGGGCATCAACTTCCCCGTCGGTGTCCTCGTCTACTGGCTGACCACGAACCTGTGGACCATGGGCCAGCAGATGTTCGTGATCAACCGGAACCCCACCCCGGGCAGCCTGGCCCAGGACCAGTACCTGACGCGCCTGCTGAAGCAGATCACCTCGCACGGCGAGCTCAAGAGCCGGGGCAAGAAGAAGATCGTCGCGGCGATCGTGGCCAAGGGCCCGGACCGCAACGACAACGAGCGCAAGTTCATCACCGGTCTGAGCAAGCAGGGCCTGGCCGCGCAGGCGGACGGATCCGTGGCGAAGAGCGTCGAGGCGACCGCCGACGCCGACGCCGCCGGCGGCGGTGGTGCCCAGAAGCGGCAGCAGCCCAAGCGGCAGTCGAAGTCGCAGCGTCAGACGCCCCCCAGCAAGCCCTCTCCCAAGAAGTAAGAAGGAGTCCCTCCCGTGACGGAAGGCACCACCACCGCCGCCGCTGAGAGTGGCGACACCCTGACCCGCCTCGAGCAGGAGGGTGAGATCGCGGCCGACTACCTTGAGGGTCTACTCGACATCGCCGACCTGGACGGCGACATCGACATGGACGTCGAGGCGGACCGCGCCTCTGTCTCCATCGTCAGCGAATCCGCGCGTGACCTGCAGAAGCTCGTGGGCCGTGACGGAGAGGTGCTGGAGGCTCTGCAGGAGCTGACCCGTCTCGCCGTGCACCGCGAGACCGGGGACCGCAGCCGGCTGATGCTCGACATCGGCGGCTTCCGGGCGAAGAAGCGCGAGGAGCTGACGGCTCTCGGCGCCAAGGCCGCAGAGGACGTGAAGTCCTCCGGTGAGCCCCTGAAGCTGGACCCGATGACCCCCTTCGAGCGGAAGGTCGTCCACGACGCCGTGGCGGCCGCTGGTCTGCGGAGCGAGTCCGAGGGCGAGGAGCCGCAGCGCTTCGTCGTCGTGCTTCCGGTCTGACCGGAAGTCTGAGTGTCCGGCCCCGTCTGTCTCGCAGGCGGGGCCGATGTTTGTCAGCCTGGCAGTGACGGCGCGACGACGGTCGCGCCGGGCACGACGGGTTTTCACAACCATGCGGTACGGAAGGACGGTCCCCGTGACGGAGGCAGCTGAGCTTCCCCCGATGCCCGAAGAAGCGCCCCAGGCACCTGAAGAGGCGCGTGCGGTGTTCGGCGAGCATTTCCCGGAAGCTGTGCGGTATGCGGAGCTGCTGGCGGACGCGGGTGTCAAGCGGGGCCTGATCGGGCCGCGCGAGGTGCCCCGGCTCTGGGAGAGGCACCTGCTGAACTGCGCCGTGCTCTCGGAAGTGGTGCCCCAGGGCGTCACCGTGTGCGACGTGGGTTCGGGTGCCGGCCTCCCCGGCATTCCGCTGGCCCTGGTGCGCAGGGACCTGAAGATCACGCTGCTGGAGCCGCTGCTGCGCCGCACGAACTTCCTCCAGGAAGTCGTGGAGCTGCTGGGGCTCGACCATGTGACGGTCGTGCGCGGGCGGGCCGAGGAAGTCCTCGGCAAGCTCCAGCCGGTCCACGTGGTGACGGCGCGCGCGGTGGCTCCGCTGGACCGGCTCGCCGGCTGGGGTGTTCCCCTGCTGCGTCCGTACGGCGAGATGCTGGCCCTGAAGGGTGACACTGCCGAGGAGGAGCTGGTGGCGGCGAAGGCCGCACTGACCAAGCTCGGTGTGGTGAAGACCTCGGTGCTGCACGTTGGCGAGGGGATCGTGGACCCGCTCTCCACCGTGGTGCGGGTCGAGGTCGGGGAAAGCCCCGGCGGGGTGCGGTTCGCGGCGAAGCGGGCCAAGGCCGCCCGGGTGAGCCGTACGCGCCGGCGCCGCTGAGCCCTTGCCGGGCAGTGTTCGCAGGCATATCGCAGGGGTGTTGAGCCCTATAGGTATGGATTTCGGAGTGTCGTAGCGGCCGGATGACTCCGTCCGGGCATCGTGTTTCACGTGAAACGTCGCTCTCTGCTGCACGGAATCATCAGCCGCGGTCGTGCGGCTACGTCCCCCCGTCTCCGCAAAGGTGAAGGGGGGACGGAGTTGTCCACATCGGTGGATTCATCCACAGGAGTACGGGCCCCGCTGGTTCGCAACCCCGGTGACATGGCAGGCTCTGTTCATCGCGAGCCTGATGCCGAGGAGAGTGACACCGTGCGGTCAGACGCCAACCTTGCGGGGCCGATGGCCGATCCGGTCCCCGGTCCCCGCTCTGAATTCCCGGGCGACGATGTTTCACGTGAAACATCGGCCCCGCCCCTCGTGGACAACGAGGACACGCCCATCGGCCGTGCCGCCCAGATCGCGGTCGAGGCCCTCGGACGTGCGGGTGAGGGCCTGCCGAGGCCCCCGAAGACCCGGATCATGGTGGTGGCCAACCAGAAGGGCGGCGTGGGCAAGACCACGTCGACCGTGAACCTGGCCGCATCCCTGGCCCTGCACGGTGCGCGGGTCTTGGTGGTCGACCTCGACCCCCAGGGCAACGCCTCGACGGCGCTGGGCATCGACCACCACGCGGACGTGCCGTCCATCTACGACGTGCTCGTGGACAGCCGGCCGCTGATGGAGGTCGTCCAGCCGGTGGCCGACGTGGAGGGGCTCTTCT
Source organism: Streptomyces sp. NBC_00086 (assembly GCF_026343255.1). Taxonomy (NCBI): domain Bacteria; kingdom Bacillati; phylum Actinomycetota; class Actinomycetes; order Kitasatosporales; family Streptomycetaceae; genus Streptomyces; species Streptomyces sp. NBC_00086. Next base: position 4,105,328 of record NZ_JAPELZ010000001.1, read on the forward strand.
GTGCGCCGGCCACGATCGACCTGGCGGGTGCCGAGATCGAGCTCGTGTCCCTCGTGGCGCGGGAGAGCCGTCTCCAGCGGGCCATCCAGGCGTACGAGCAGCCGCTCGATTACATCCTGATCGACTGCCCGCCCTCGCTGGGCCTGCTGACGGTGAACGCTCTGGTCGCGGGCGCGGAGGTGCTGATCCCGATCCAGTGCGAGTACTACGCGCTGGAGGGACTGGGTCAGCTGCTGCGCAACGTGGACCTGGTGCGGGCGCACCTGAACCCGACGCTGCACGTGTCCACGATCCTGCTGACGATGTACGACGGCAGGACCCGGCTGGCTTCGCAGGTGGCGGAGGAGGTGCGCACCCACTTCGGCAAGGAGGTGCTGCGCACGAGCATCCCGCGGTCGGTCCGCATCTCCGAGGCTCCGAGCTACGGGCAGACGGTGCTGACCTATGACCCGGGTTCCAGCGGTTCCCTCTCCTACCTGGAGGCGGCGCGGGAGATCGCGCTGCGAGGGGCCGGATTCCAGTACGACCCCCAGCACCCCCATCAGGGTGCGGGCATGAACAACACGCACAGCGTGGCGGAGGGGATCCAGTGAGCGAGCGACGTAGGGGTCTGGGGCGGGGGCTCGGCGCGCTGATTCCCGCGGCTCCCCAGGAGAAGGTGCCGCCGGTGATCGGTGCCGGGTCGATGTCTCCGTCGGCGGTGCCGGTGCTGCCGTCGGAGCGGGGTATCGCGGCGGCGAAGCTGGCTTCGCTGGCGCAGGCCGATGTTTCACGTGAAACATCGCCGGTGGCCGCGCCCGTGAGTGAGCCGGAGCCGGTTGCCGCTCCGGCGGCCGGTGAGGTGGCGGGGGCTACGTTCGCGGAGCTCCCGATGGACTCGATCACGCCGAATCCGCGGCAGCCGCGCGAGGTGTTCGACGAGGACGCGCTGGCCGAGCTGGTGACCTCCATTCAGGAGGTGGGCCTGCTCCAGCCGGTGGTGGTGCGCCAGTCCGGTCCGGGCCGCTATGAGCTGATCATGGGCGAGCGGCGCTGGCGGGCGTGCCGGGAGGCCGGCCTGGACCGGATTCCGGCGATCATCCGGGCCACGGACGACGAGAAGCTGCTGCTGGACGCGCTCCTGGAGAACCTGCACCGGGCGCAGCTGAACCCCTTGGAGGAGGCGGCCGCGTACGACCAGCTGCTCCAGGACTTCAACTGCACGCACGATCAGCTGGCGGACCGGATCGGGCGTTCCCGTCCGCAGGTCTCGAACACGCTGCGCCTGCTGAAGCTCTCCCCGCCCGTGCAGCGGCGGGTGGCTGCGGGTGTGCTGTCGGCGGGGCACGCGCGGGCTCTGCTGTCGGTGGACAACTCCGAGGAGCAGGACCGGCTGGCGCACCGGATCGTCGCCGAGGGCCTCTCGGTGCGTGCGGTCGAGGAGATCGTGGCACTGATGGGCTCGGAGTCGCCGAGTTTGGTGAAGCCGAAGGGTCCGCGGGCGGGTGCCCGGGTCGCCCCGGCGCTCAACGAACTGGCGACGAGGCTGTCGGACCGGTTCGAGACGCGGGTGAAGGTGGATCTGGGCCAGAAGAAGGGCAAGATCACCGTCGAGTTCGCGTCGATGGAGGACCTGGAGCGGATTCTGGGGACCCTGGCGCCGGGCGAGGGCCGGGTGCTGGACCAGGGCGCTGCCGGGGAGTAACCCACAGCCTGGGGGCGGGTCGTGCCGGTGTGAGCCGGCGCCGCCCGCCCCTTTGCCTTGCTGCGGTTTCGGGTGATTCGAGCTGTGGATACGATGCGGTCATGGGTCGTCGGCTGGTACCGCTCACGCTGGACAACCTCCAAGACCTGCCCCGGCGTTGCCGGTCCTGTGTCTTCTGGGAGCTGGACCCCGTCAGCGGCGAGGCCGCCGTCAAGGCGGGGAATGCTTCCGAGGAGAAGGAGGCGTGGATCTCCGCCGTCCTCCTGGAGTGGGGCTCGTGCGGCCGGGTGGTCTACGTGGACGAGGTTCCGGTGGGATTCGTTCTGTACGCGCCGCCGGCGTACGTGCCGCGTGCGACGGCCTTCCCGACCAGCCCGGTGTCCCCGGACGCCGTACAGCTCATCACTTCGTGGATCATGCCCGGGTACCAGGGCCAGGGCTTGGGGCGGGTGATGGTGCAGACGGTGGCGAAGGACCTGCTGCGCAGGGGGTTCCGGGCCATCGAAGCGTTCGGGGATGCCCGTTGGGACGGTCCGGCCTGTCTGCTGCCGGCGGACCACCTGCTGGCGGTGGGCTTCAAGACGGTACGCCCGCATCCGACGCGTCCCCGGCTGCGGCTGGAACTGCGCTCCACGCTGTCCTGGAAGGAAGACGTGGAGCTGGCCCTGGACCGGTTGCTGGGTGCGGCCCGGAAGGAACCGGCGCTTCGTCCGCTGTGACCCGTGCTGCGTCCGCTGTGAGACGGGAGCAGGCTGGTCCCGGACCGTCCTGAACATGCGAACGGGGCCGCCCCTGGCAGGGGGCGGCCCCGTGTCACACGATCGCGTCCGGCCTGGGACGCGGGTGCGTCAGGCCTTGATGGTGACGAAGCCGTCGAGGTCGCGCAGGATGGCGGCCTTCGGCTTGGCGCCGACGATGGTCTTGACGACCTCGCCGCCCTGGTAGACGTTCAGCGTCGGGATGGACATGACGCCGTACTTGGCCGCCGTTTCCGGGTTCTCGTCGATGTTGAGCTTGACGATCTCGATCTCGTCACCGTATTCGGAGGCGATGGCCTCGAGGGACGGAGCGATCTGGCGGCACGGACCGCACCAGGCGGCCCAGAAGTCCACCAGGACGGGCTTGTCGCTCTTGAGGACGTCGTCATCGAAGCTTGCGTCGGTGACGGTCTTGAGGGTGCCGGCCACAACGGCCTCCTTCTTTTCCTGCGGGGAGTGGGGTGTGGTGCTGCTTTGGGGGTGTCAGACCGCCGCGTGCGCCTTCTCGGCGTCTGCGAGGGCGGCGAGGAAGCGCTCGGCGTCGAGGGCCGCGGAGCAGCCCGTGCCCGCGGCAGTGATGGCCTGACGGTAGGTGTGGTCGACCACGTCGCCCGCGCCGAACACGCCGGTGAGGCTGGTGCGGGTGGAGGGGGCGTCGACCTTGAGGTAGCCCTCCTCGTCGAGGTCGAGCTGGTCCTTGAACAGCTCGGTGCGCGGGTCGTGGCCGACGGCGATGAAGAGGCCGGTCACGGGCAGCTCGGAGGTCTCACCGGTCTTGGTGTTGCGCAGGGTGAGGCCGGTGAGCTTCTGCTCGCCGTGGATCTCCGCGACCTCGCTGTCCCAGGCGAACTTGATCTTCGGGTCGGCGAAGGCGCGGTCCTGCATGGCCTTGGAGGCGCGCAGGGAGTCGCGGCGGTGGACGATCGTGACGGACTTGGCGAACCGGGAGAGGAAGGTGGCCTCCTCGATCGCGGTGTCGCCGCCGCCGATCACGGCGATGTCGTGCTCCTTGAAGAAGAAGCCGTCGCAGGTCGCGCACCAGGAGACGCCGCGGCCGGAGAGGGCGTCCTCGTTGGGCAGGCCGAGCTTGCGGTGCTGGGAACCGGTGGTCACGATCACGGCCTTGGCGCGGTGGACGGTGCCGGCGGTGTCGGTGACGGTCTTGATCTCACCGGTGAGGTCCACGGCGATGACGTCGTCCGGAATCAGCTCGGCGCCGAAGCGCTCGGCCTGGCCACGCATGTTGTCCATGAGGTCCGGCCCCATGATGCCGTCCTGGAAGCCGGGGAAGTTTTCGACCTCGGTGGTGTTCATCAGCGCGCCACCGGCGGTGACGGCGCCTTCGAAGACCAGGGGCTTGAGCGAAGCGCGTGCGGTGTACAGGGCGGCGGTGTAACCGGCCGGCCCGGAGCCGATGATGATCACGTTTCGTACGTCGCTCACGGGTTGATTCCTCGTCTCTGCGGACTGCCTGCTGCCTACCGGGGGGCCGGTGTGGACTCTCACCCCACCCAACGGATCCTACGGCGCCTGCATTCCCGAGTTTTCCCCCCGAGCCTTCCGGCCGTTCAACTCCTCGAATAGGTACTGGTGAGCAGAGGCTTTCCGGGGACGGCCGAGGGGTCGGTGACACAGGCGGAGCCGACGAGATAGGCGTCCACGACGGCGGGATCGCCCGGGTGCGGCAGGACGATGAGGAAGACGTCCTTGCCCTCGTAGGTGCCGGACTCGAAGCCCAGGGGGCTCTCGGTGCGCCCGGTGGCTTCCTGCACGCAGGCGGGCGCCCGGGGCGTCCGGCCATCGGCCGGGGCGGGGCTCGGCTCGGATTGCGGGCTGTTCTCCACTCCGAAGGTGTTGTTCCCCTCCCCCGCAGCCTTGTCCCCCCGGCTGCCGGACGCGAGGAGCTCGCGCACCGTGCCGGGGAGCCCCTGGGCGGTGTACTCGGGTGTGCCGGACCTGGACTGGGCGGAGGATGCGTCGCTCCGCGCGTCTCCGGACAGGGCACGGTCGCCGGACGTCAGGCCGAACACCATGACGCCGGCGGCGCACGCCGCGAGGAGGCCGCCCGCGAGAGCGATCCGGCGGCGTGCGCGGCGCCGGCCGGGGCCGGTTGGGCCGGCCGGGTGACCGGAAGGCCGCAGGGCGCCGGGGTCACCGAGCGGTCCGAGCGGTCCGGGGGATGTTTCACGTGAAGCATCGGGACCGGGGACCTCTGGGGCCGCCGGGTCCGGATGGCCGGTGCCGGGCTCCTCGTGCCGGGTGGTGGCATCGAGGAGGGCTTCGGCGGCGAGGGCCGCGTCGATCCGGCCGGAGACGTCGACGGGCATCCGGGCCGGACCGGGCAGGGTGCCGAGCAGGGCCCGGATCTCCTCCAGGGAGGCACGGACGTCCTCGCACAGGGGGCAGTCGCCTAGATGGCTGCGGACCTCCGCGGTGCGGGACGGGGAGAGGAGGCCTTCCGCCAGCTCGGAGATCTCCGAGACGTCGGGGTGCCCGATCGTGCCGGTCGCGCCGGTTGTGGGGTTCATGCTCGTCCACCTCCGCCCTTCACTGCGTTGGGATCCGGGGCCGGGTCCCCGTGGTCTGCCGTCGGTGGGACGGTTGTCCCCGGTGTCCGGTTCCTTCCCCGCTCGGTATCGGTGTTATCCCCGGTATGTGTGCGCAGATGAGTGAGGAGCGGGACGAGTTTCGCCCTGCCGCGCGCGCAGCGGCTCTTCACGGTGCCGACGGGGACGTCGAGGAGGGCGGCGGCCTCGGCGACGGGGTAGCCCTGCATGTCGACGAGGACCAGGGCTGCCCGCTGATCGGCCGGGAGGGTGCCCAGGGCGGCCAGTAGCTGCCGGTGGAGGTCCTGGCGCTCCGCAGGGGCCTCGGCGGACTCGTGGGGCTCCAGAAGGCGCTCCAGGCGGTCCGTGTCGTCGAGGGGGGAGGTCTTCCGGGAGGCGGCCTTGCGGGCCCGGTCCAGGCAGGCGTTCACGGTGATGCGGTGCAGCCAGGTCGTGACGGCGGATTCGCCGCGGAAGGTGTGGGCGGCCCGGTAGGCGGAGACGAGGGCGTCCTGCACGGCGTCGGCGGCTTCCTCACGGTCGCCGAGGGTGCGCAGGGCCACGGCCCACAGCCGGTCGCGGTGCCGGCGTACGAGCTCGCCGAAGGCGTCCGGATCTCCGGCGGCGTGCAGCGACAGGAGGTCCTGGTCGCTGCGGCCGCCGGGTGTGGCTTCGTCCAATGCCGGCCCCCTCCCCTGCTGTCCGTCAGCCCGCGAACTTCACGTCCGTGATGGCCTGCTTGTACCCGGCTCCGGTGTAGGTGTCGCCCGGTGCCTTGGGCATCGCGGTGATCCAGAGCAGGACGTACCGGGTCTTGACCGGCTTCTCGCTGGTCAGGTTGAAGCTGCTGTCCGAGGTCTTGGCCGTGGCGATCTTCGGCATGCCGGAGATCTTGCCGGACGGGTCCAGGGAATCGACCGCGTAGAGCGTGGTGGTGGTGTGGTCGCCCGCGAACCGGAGCGCTATCGAGGCGCTGCTGACCTCGTGTTCGGCGCCGAGGTCGTAGACGATGCCGACGCCGGCCTTGTAGTCCGTGATGTCGGGGCCGTCGACGTAGTACTTGGTCCGCCAGTAGGTGGAGGAGTCCCCGTCGAAGGTGTTCTTGACGCCTCCGGGGTCCTGCTCCTTCCCGTCCGGGGAGTACTCGCGGGCCCGGGAGATGGCGAGGGGAACGGGCGCCACCTTCTCCGGGGTGTCGTTTGCCTTCTCGTGCGTGGTCTGGCTGCCGCTGGTGCTGCCCTGGTTGTTGCGGTTCAGCAGGGTGTCGGCGAGCTGCCAGCTGCCCAGGCCGAGGGCGGCGATCAGCAGGGCGGCGACGCCCCACTTGAGGACGCGGCCGGTACGGCTCTGCAGGGGCGGCGGCGGAGGTACGACGGTGAGGACCTGCGCGGTGGGCATGCCGGGGCCCTGGGGCCTGCCGTAGCTGCCCTGCTGGTAGGTGGTGTGCTGGTACTCCGGAGGCGCTGTGAAGGTGGGCTCCGGCGGCCGGATGCGGGGCATCGCGGCCACGGCCTTGGAGAGCTCTTCCGGGGTGGTGCAGGCGGGGTCCTGCCGCGAGGCGGTGGCCCCGTCGTTGGCGAGGGCACGCATGGCCAGCTCGCCCAGACCGCGGTGCACGCCCGCGCGGACCTGGTCGGGGGCGATCAGGCCGACGCCCTTGGGCAGGCCGGTGAGGCCGTAGGCGTCGTTCTCGTACGGCCAGCGCTGGGTCAGCGCGGCGTACAGGAGGGCGCCGATGGCCTCGGTGTCCGAGCGCTGCGGGGTCTCGCTGGTGATGCCGCGCAGGGCGGCGTTCACGGCGAGGCCGCGGATGCGGTACTGGCCCGAGGAGGTGCGCAGTATCGCGCTGGGGGTCAGCCGCAGGTGGGCCAGGCCCTCGCGGTGCGCGGCGGCCATGGCCTGGGAGACCTGGCTGACGAGCTGGTAGGCCTCGTGCGGCTCCATGGGGCCCGCGGCGAGGACCGCGGTGAGCTCCGTGGCGTCGGGGAGCCACTCGTGGACGACGTAGACGAGGTCGTTCTCCTCCACGGCGTCGAGGACCTGGACGAACCGGGGGTCGCCGAGCAGGGCCGAGGAGCGGGCGGCGGCCAGGACGGCACGGGCCCTCGCGTGGTCGGCGGGCAGCAGGTGGACGCCCACGGCCCGGCGCAGTTTCTCGTCCATCGCACGCCAGCTGCTGAATCCGTCCAGACGGGTGACGCACTCTTCGAGCCGGTAGCGTCTGGCCAGTTTGTGGCCGCTGTGCAGCTCGGGAGCGGCAGCGGGTGCCGGGTTCCTGCGATCGCCGTCCTTCTCGGGCATGGTTCCGTCCGCGGCTTGTCCGTTCTGGGTGTCCACCCCGTCGGCCGAGGCCTGGGCCGTCTCCGCGGCCAGCGGCTCGTCGCCGCTGTTGTCGGCCACGTCGACGGCAGCCGTGCTACGTTCCGCCACCGTCGTCCCCGCCTCCCCATCCGTTGCGCGCTGTCGGCCAGTCTGCGAAGCCAAGCCAATTGTGCCCACAGTCCACCGGTCTGCACGACACACCAGGGAGCAGGATGGTTGTACGCATCAGCGTCCCAGGCGTCCGCGGACCATCCCGACCATGGCGTTGAGTTCTTCGATGCGCATCCGCTTGGCGGCGACGAGGAACACCGCCGCCAGGGAGATGCCGCCGGCCACCAGTGCGGTGAGGGAACCGAGGGCTCCGCTGCCGATGAAGTGAAGGACGGCGTAGGCGACGGCGCCGGCCACGGCCGCGGCGGGGACGCAGGCGCCGATGAGCCGGGTGTAGGTGCGCATGACGTGCGCCCCGTCGAGGTCGCCGCCGAGTCGGGTGCGCAGTCGGCGCCAGGCGACACCGACGCCCACGGCGTAGCCGAGGCCGTAGGCGGCGGCCATGCCGACGACGGCCCAGCGGGAGGGGAGCACGAAGAAGGCGACGGCTGACATGCTCGCGTTGACGGCGGCCACGATGACCGTGTTGTAGAAGGGCGTCCGGGTGTCCTCGTAGGCGTAGAAGCCGCGCAGGACCACGTACTGGACGGAGTACGGGATCAGTCCGAGGCCGAAGGCCATCAGGATGAAACCGATGTTCTGGGCGCTCTCCGTGCCGGAACCGGCGTAGAGCAGGCCGGCCATCGGGACGCCCAGGGCGAGGAACGCGAAGGCGCAGGGCACGATCGCGACGGCCGAGGTGCGCAGTCCGTAGGAGATGTCGTCACGGACGGCGGCGGCGTCGCCGTCGTGGGCGGACCGGGAGATGCGCGGCAGGACGGCGGTCATGACGGAGACGGTGATGATGGCCTGCGGCATCTGCCAGAGCAGCAGGGCGTAGTTGTAGCCGGTGATGCCGGTACCGCCGTGGCCCTGCTTGTCGGCCACCTCGCCCGCCCAGGTGGCGAGCTGGGTGACGACGATGAGGCCGAGCTGGTTGGCGAGGACGAAGAAGAACGTCCACTTGGCCAGGCCGGCGGCCTTGCCGAGGCCGTGGCCCTTCCAGTCGAACCGCAGGCGCGGCTTGAAGCCGGCGTCGCGCAGGTAGGGAAGCATCGCCAGGGACTGGACGATGAGGCCGAGCAGGGTGCCCAGGCCCAGCAGGCGGACGCCTTCGGGGGTGATGCCGGCCTCGGTGACGCCCGTGGTGGTGAAGCCGCCGAAGGCCCAGATGAAGGCGCCGAAGGTGGCGATGACGACGATGTTGTTGAGGACCGGGGTCCACATCATCGCGCCGAACCGGCCGCGGGCGTTGAGGATCTGACCGAGGACCACGTGCACACCCATGAAGAACATGGTGGGCAGGCAGTAGTGGGCGAAGGCGACGGCGACGTCCAGCCGTGCCGGGTCGTCGGCGATCTTCTGCGACATCATGCCGATGAACAGCGGTGCCGCGAGCACGCAGACCACCGTGACGGCGCCCAGCAGGACCATGACGAGGGTCAGCAGCCGGTTGGCGTATGCCTCTCCCCCGTCCTCGTCGTTCTTCATCGCGCGCACCAACTGCGGGATGAAGACGGCGTTGAGGGCACCTCCGCCGACCAGGACGTAGATCATCGTCGGCAGGGTGTTGGCGACCTGGTAGCTGTCGTTGAGGGTGGCGACGCCGATCGCTCCGGCGATCACCAGGGTCCGCATGAAGCCGGTGATGCGGGAGACGATGGTGCCGGCGGCCATCAGGGCGCTGGACTTGAGCAGGCTGGAGGCGCGTCCGGCGGGCTTGCTCGGTGCCGGGGCGGCCACGGGCGCGTCCTCGGCCGGGGTGCGGGGCGCCGCGTCCTGGTCCCGGTAGAGGTGCGCGAAGGCATCGGGACGGGGGTCCTGGTCGGCGGCCTTGGTCACGAGGGAGTCCACACCGACGAACTGCGTGGTCGTGGCGTGGTCTCCGTAGGGCAGGTGCCGGGAGGGGCCGTCCGGCTCGGGCGGCGGGGTCTGGGCCCACACCCGGGGGTCCGGGGCGTACGAGGGGGCCGGTGGAGCCGCGTAGAGCGGCCCGGGCTCCTGGAAGGTGCCGGGCGGGGGCGGCGGGTGCGAGGCCCGGTCGTACAGGACCTCCGCCACCGGGTCCTGGGCGGAGAGGTCCTGCGCCCGGTACGGGTCGTAGGCGTAGGCGTCCTGGACATAGGGGTCGTGGTCCGGCGCTGGTGCGGGCGCGGGAACCTGTCCCGGCACCGGGGCGCCGGGGGCAGTGCTCTGGGAGGGCGCGGGCCCGCCAGTGCCCTGCGCACGGTCACCTTCGTACGGCGCGTTCATCGAAACCCCACCTCATCGTCCCCAGGCCGAACGGCCACGGCGTCGCTCAACGGTCCACTGTCTCACCCGTGCCGGACGGGTCCGCGCTTTGCGGTCCGGTGTCCGGGGACTCGTCACTCTGCTGCGTGTTCTCCTCGGCGGCGGCGCGTGCCGCGACGCGCTTGCGGCTGGCGTACATCTTGATGCCGGCCAGCACGAGGAGGAGCACACCGCCCGCGATGACGAGCATGACGGTCGGTGTCACCTCGGTGGCTTCGACGGTGAACTTGCGGGCCTTCCCGTAGGGCACTCCGTCAGTGGTGAAGAGCTGGGCGGTCACCTCGACCGGGCCGCTCGCGGTGGCGTTGGCGGGGAACTTCACGGTCTGGCTGTGGCCGCCCTGGACCGCTACTTCCTGCTGGGACTCCCCGCTGTCGCCGAACATCAGCCGGGTCGGGTTGGCGGACCGCACCCGGAGGACCAGGTTGTGGGTGTCCTGGACGAGGCTGTTCTGGACACTGACGGGGATGGTCGCGCTGTGTCCGGAGAGCGTCGCGTCGGACTTGGGAATGATCTTGACCTTCTCGGTCAGCTTGATCAGGTACCGCTGCACCTGGTCGCGATAGTCCCACGCGGCATCGCGGCGGCCGCGCCAGGAGGCGGACATCTCGCGGTTGGTGGTGTTGCCGAAGGGGATCTCGACGCGGTCGGGGGCGGTCAGGATCACCTTGAAGTGGTCGAGGGTGGTCTCGGTGGTGCGGATCTTCTCGAAGGCGGAGACCGGCAGTTCCTGCTTGCTCAGTGCCTCGGGGTACTGGCCGGCCCCCGGGACCTTGGTCGCGGCGCGGGGGTCGGGAGTCGCGGCGGCGGCCGCCTCCAGGGCCACGGCCTGGCTCCAGCGGCCCGCCTGCAGACCCCGTATGGCTGTGGCCATCGTCTGTACCTGGCTGGAGCTGGGCATGCGCTGCGGGGCGACGACGAAGCTGCGCTGGGTGTCGGTGTCCTGCAGGTTCAGGGCGAGGGTCTGGGCGAGGAACCGCTGTACCGCGAGGGTGGAGGTCCCGGTGCGGAGCATGTCGCCCTCGAAGGCGGTGGAGAGACCGGCGTCGGCGACGACCGCCGTGGTGCCCGCGCCGATGGGCCGGGCGGCCGACGGGGTGTAGCCGAGTGCACCGGTCTCCTGGAGGCTGTCGCTGCGGGTGAGGATGTTGTGGGCACCGGCCGACGTCGCGACGTTGACGATCGACGGGTCGATCGCCCCTTCCACGGGCCAGGAGAAGTCGGTGCTCGCGGGGACGTGCAGGACCGTCTCGACGGCTTGCTTCGCCTTGTCGGTGGCCGGCCGCAGCTGTCCCAGGGTGCCGGACACGTCCTTGCCGCGGTGGGCGAGCGAGGCGATGTCCGGATCGGCGAAGGGCAGTGCGACGACCTTCTTGCCCTGGACGGCGCTTTCCAGCGAGCTCAGCCACTGCTCGGCGACGGCCTTGTTCTTGCCCTGGACGGTCCGGCCGTCGGGGGTGCGGACCCGGTAGCCCTTGGTCATGGCGTCGACGGTGTAGAGCAGGTCCGGGTCGATGACCCAGGTGATGGGAAGGTCCTTGCCGAGGGTGACCATCTGTCCCAGACGCCCGTCGGACTTCAGCTCGGCGGCGAGGCTGTCGTCGAGGAAGACGGGGGTCTGCAGCTCGTCCGAGCCGGTCTCCGAGGTCAAGTGCGTGGTGGAGATCAAGGGCCAGACGTACGCGAGCTGGGACCGCTTGGCAGCGGCCTCCGGCTGCCAGGGCAGGAAGGTCCGCTTGATGCCGAGGACCCGCTCGTACTGGCGGCTCTCGGTCTCCCCGGACAGGGAGACGCCGAGCTGGTAGACGCCGTCCTCGTCCAGCTTCAGCTTGTTCACCGGAACCTTGAGGGTGAACGGCTGGCTGATCTTCGAGGGCAGCGAATCGATCTTCACGGCGAACTCGGCGCCGATCTCCGCCGGGTCGATGCCCGCCCGGAATCCGCCGCGATCCGCGACCTCGTCGATGGAGCCGCGGTCCGCCAGCGCCGGCCCGACCCGCAGACCCACGTGCGCGTCGGTGATCTTCTCGGAGCCGTTGTTGACCACGGTGCCCGAGATGGTGAGGGTGTCGCCCTTGATCGGGGCGCTCGGTGCCAGGGTGTCGAGCTGGATGTCGACGGCTGCGGCGGCCGTGTCGGCTGCCTGGGCTTCCGGGGCGTGCGAGTAGACCAGGCCGGCGAGTACCGGCGTCCCGGCGAGCAGGACGACAGCGCGCCGCAGCCAGCGTCGCCGGGCAGGAGCGAGGGGTGCCCCCTGGATGTCTGCCGCCTCGGCCAACGCGCTCGCCCGTCCCTCGAAGTGTCAGTGGTCGTCGTTTGTGCGTCCACGCATGGTAACGAGGCCCGCTGTGCGCGAGTGCCGCGCCTTGCTCCACATGATCGGGTCCGCCCCGGAGGGGCCGTGGGCCGGGGTGGCCCCAAAACACGGGAGCTCCCGGCGGGCCGGGCACGTACCCTTTTCTGTTGTGCCGAACGCCAACGAAGACAACCTCAGTGTCCTGAATCACGGGCAGGCCCGCGCGGTGAGCGAACTGCTGCGCATCGCCCCTGTCGCCGACGAGCTCGGCCGCCGTTTCCAGGAGGCGGGCTTCCGCCTCGCCCTGGTCGGCGGGTCCGTCCGCGACGCGCTGCTCGGGCGCCTCGGCAACGATCTCGACTTCACCACCGACGCCCGTCCCGAGGACGTTCTCAAGATCGTCAGGCCATGGGCCGACTCGGTCTGGGACGTCGGTATCGCCTTCGGCACCGTCGGTGCGCAGAAGGAGGCCCGCGTCGGAGACGTTGATCGAAGCTTCCAGATCGAGGTGACCACGTACCGCTCGGAGTCCTACGACCGGACCTCGCGCAAGCCCGAGGTCTCCTACGGCGACTCCATCGAGGAGGATCTCGTCCGTCGCGACTTCACGGTGAACGCGATGGCCGTCGCGCTCCCCGAGAAGGTGTTCGTGGACCCGCACGGCGGCCTGGAGGACCTCCGGGCGGGTGTCCTGCGCACCCCGGGCACGGCCGAGGACTCCTTCTCCGACGATCCGCTGCGGATGCTGCGGGCGGCGCGGTTCGCGGCCCAGCTCGACTTCGAGGTCGCCCCGGACGTGGTGGCGGCGATGACGGAGATGTCCGGCCGCATCGAGATCGTCTCGGCCGAGCGGATCCAGGGCGAGCTGAACAAGCTGCTGCTGTCCGCGCACCCGCGCAAGGGCCTGGGCCTCCTCGTGGACACGGGGCTGGCCGAGCACGTGCTGCCGGAGCTGCCGGCGCTGCGGCTGGAGAGCGACGAGCACCACCGGCACAAGGACGTCTACGACCACTCGCTGATCGTGCTGGAGCAGGCGATCGCGCTGGAAGAGGACGGCCCGGACCTGGTGCTGCGGCTCGCGGCGCTGCTGCACGACATCGGCAAGCCCCGGACCCGCCGGTTCGAGAGCGACGGACGGGTCTCCTTCCACCACCACGAGATGGTGGGCGCGAAGATGACCAAGAAGCGCATGACCGCGCTCAAGTACTCCAACGACATGGTCAAGGACGTGTCCCGGCTGGTGGAGCTGCACCTGCGCTTCCACGGCTACGGGGACGGGGAGTGGACCGACTCGGCCGTGCGGCGTTACGTCCGCGACGCCGGTCCGCTGCTGGACCGCCTGCACAAGCTGACCCGCTCCGACTGCACCACGCGCAACAAGCGCAAGGCGAACGCACTCTCCCGCACCTACGACGGGCTGGAGGAGCGCATCGCCCAGCTGCAGGAGAGGGAGGAGCTGGACGCGATCCGGCCCGACCTCGACGGCAACGAGATCATGCGTGTCCTCGACGTGGGGCCCGGACCGGCGATCGGCAAGGCCTACGCGTTCCTGCTGGAGCTGCGGCTGGAGAACGGTCCGATGGAGCACGAGGCGGCGGTCGCCGCTCTCAAGGAGTGGTGGGCGGCGCAGGGCTGAGGCGTTCAGGCCCTGAGGCGCCGAGGGCCCGGGCGGGCCGATGTTTCACGTGAAACATCGGGGCGGAGAGCCGGTCGTGCTGCGGTCAGGGCGATGTTTCACGTGAAACATCGCCCTGACGCACGAGGAGTGCCGCGGTAGCGGCGTAGAGCATCGCCACGCCGAGGTTCAAGGGGACGGAGTGCCCGTCGAGGGGGAGCACGAGAGCGGCCACCCCGGCGGCGCCGACGAAGGCGGCGTTGAAGAGCACGTCGTAGACGGAGAAGACGCGGCCGCGAAAGGCGTCCTTCACCTGGGACTGCACGACCGTGTCGGTGGAGATCTTGGCTCCCTGGGTGGCCAGGCCCAGTACGAAGGCCGCTGCCAGCATCGGTCCGGGCGCGAAGAACAGGCCGAGCGCCGGCACCAGCACCGCGGCGCTCGCGGCGCAGAGGGTGATGGTGCCGAGGGGCCCGAGCCTGCCCACCAGCCAGGGGGTGATGACGGCGGCCGCGAAGAACCCGGCCCCTGAAACACCGACCGTGACCCCCAGCAGAGCCAGCCCGTCGGCCTCGTTGTCCGACCAGGCGTAGCGGCAGAGCATGAGCAGCGTGACGAACAGGGCGCCGTAGCAGAACCGCATGACGGTCATGGCGGTGAGCGCCCGGGCCGCTTCGCGCCGGGAAGCCAGGTGCCGTAGGCCCTCGGCCAGGCCCCGCACGGTGAGGGCGGCCCCCTGGAGGACCGTCGGGTTGATCCGGCCGGGAGGGTGGTCGGGACCGAGGAGGTCCAGGGCCAGGCGCAGGGAGACCAGGGCCGCGCACAGGTAGAGGCCGGCTCCGAGGAGGACCACCAGGGCGTCGGAGTCGTCGGCCAGTATGCGGACGAGGAAGGCCATGCCCCCGCCGGCGACGGCGGCGAGGGTTCCCGCGGTGGGTGAGAGGGCGTTCGCGGTGACCAGTTGGCCGGGCGCGACGACCCGGGGCAGGGAAGCCGCGAGACCGGCCAGCACGAAGCGGTTGACCGCGGTCACGGACAGGGCCGAGGCGTAGAAGAGCCAGTCGGGGACGTGCGCGACGATCAGCATGCCGGTGACACAGGCGAGGAAGGCCCGCAGCAGGTTGCCGTAGAGGAACACCTGGCGGCGGCGCCAGCGGTCCAGCAGGACTCCGGCGAAGGGGCCGATCACCGAATAGGGCAGCAGGAGTACGGCCATGGCCGAGGCGATGGCCGCGGGCGAGGCCTGTTTCTCCGGGGAGAAGACGACATAGGCGGCCAGTGCGACCTGGTAGACGCCGTCGGCGGCCTGGGAGAGCAGCCGTACGGCGAGCAGGTTGCGGAAGTCCCGCAGACGCAGGAGTACGCGCAGATCACGTACGACAGCCATGAGGGAAAGGGTCACACACGCGGAGGGTCCCCGGGCATATTGCCCGGGGACCCTCCGTGGAAGAACTGCCGAAGTCCAGGTGTCCGTCAGGACACCGGGGTTTCGACTAGCGCTCGACCTCGCCCTTGATGAACTTCTCGACGTTCGCGTAAGCCTCGTCGTCGAAGTACTGCACCGGCGGGGACTTCATGAAGTAGCTCGAAGCCGACAGGATCGGGCCACCGATGCCCCGGTCCTTGGCGATCTTCGCGGCGCGCAGGGCGTCGATGATGACACCGGCGGAGTTCGGGGAGTCCCACACCTCGAGCTTGTACTCGAGGTTCAGCGGGACGTCACCGAAGGCGCGGCCTTCGAGGCGGACGTAGGCCCACTTGCGGTCGTCGAGCCACGCCACGTAGTCGGACGGGCCGATGTGGACGTTCTTCTCGCCGAGCTCGCGGTCGGGGATCTGCGAGGTGACGGCCTGAGTCTTGGAGATCTTCTTCGACTCGAGGCGGTCGCGCTCGAGCATGTTCTTGAAGTCCATGTTGCCGCCGACGTTGAGCTGCATGGTGCGCTCAAGACGGACCCCGCGGTCTTCGAACAGCTTCGCCATCACACGGTGCGTGATGGTGGCGCCGACCTGCGACTTGATGTCGTCGCCGACGATCGGGACACCGGCCTCGGTGAACTTGTCGGCCCACTCCTTGGTGCCGGCGATGAAGACCGGGAGGGCGTTGACGAAGGCGACCTTGGCGTCGATGGCGCACTGGGCGTAGAACTTCGCCGCAGCCTCGGAACCGACCGGCAGGTAGCAGATCAGGACGTCGACCTGGCGGTCCAGAAGGGTCTGGACGATGTCGACCGGGGTCTCGGCCGACTCCTCGATCGTCTCGCGGTAGTACTTGCCCAGACCGTCCAGGGTGTGGCCGCGCTGAACGGTCACGCCCGCACTCGGGACGTCACAGATCTTGATGGTGTTGTTCTCGCTGGCGCCGATGGCGTCCGAAAGGTCGAGGCCGACCTTCTTCGCGTCGACGTCGAACGCGGCGACGAACTCGATGTCGCTCACGTGGTAGTCGCCGAACTGGACGTGCATCAGACCGGGGACCTTGGCCGCCGGGTCGGCGTCCTTGTAGTACTCGACGCCCTGCACCAGCGAGGCGGCGCAGTTGCCTACGCCGACGATGGCTACGCGAACCGAACCCATTCCGGTTGCTCCCTGTTTGTTCTCGGACGAGGCCTGCGAGATGCAGACCTCACTTTGCAGTTTCGTCGGACGGACCGGGTCGTCTCTGATCCCGTCCCGCCCGCTCACTCTCGATGAGCTCGTTCAGCCAGCGCACTTCGCGCTCCACGGATTCCATGCCGTGGCGTTGCAGCTCGAGCGTGTAGTCGTCGAGCCGCTCGCGTGTGCGAGCCAGCGAGGCGCTCATCTTCTCCAGGCGCTCCTCAAGGCGGCTGCGACGGCCCTCCAGTACCCGCATGCGTACGTCCCGTTCGGTCTGACCGAAAAAGGCGAAGCGGGCGGCGAAGGACTCGTCCTCCCAGGCATCGGGGCCCGTGTGGGAGAGGAGCTCCTCGAAGTGCTCCTTACCTGCTGCCGTCAACCGGTAGACGATCTTGGCGCGGCGCCCTGCGAGTGAAGCGGCGAGAGCGTCCTCCGGGGCATTGCCCGGCTCTTCGATCAACCAGCCGTTGGTGACGAGCGTCTTGAGGCAGGGGTAGAGCGTCCCGTAGCTGAACGCCCTGAACACCCCCAGCGAGGTGTTGAGCCGCTTGCGCAGCTCGTAACCGTGCATGGGGGATTCGCGTAGCAGGCCGAGAACAGCGAACTCAAGAATGCCTGAGCGCCTGCTCATCCGCTTGCCCTTCCCCTGCCTCGGAGTCTTTATGTCGAGCTGATGTATCGGCTCGATACATCCAGACGATAGAACGGGTAGCCCTCAGCTACAAGTGGTGACACGGTGACCGGCGTCACATCACCGATTTGCGCGAGGCAAGTTGCCTGATTTGGGGTGAACTTCGGCACTGATTGGCTTTTGGGCGTGCGTAGTCTGTGCGCCATGACACCGGGGGGACCGGAACTCACCTGCCGCTTCCAGGCCACTCGCCTGCCCGAGGAGTAGTCGTTCGATGAGCGAGCACCGCCGCAAACCGCAACAGCCCCAGAGCGGTGGCCGCGCCGCCGCCCGTAGGGCTGCCCAGCAGCGCCCGTCCAGGGGCGCCGGGCGTGACGTCCCCACCGCGTCACCCAGTGGGCCGTATTCCCAGCAGCCGGGTCACGGCAGCCGTTCGGACGCCCGGAGATCCGCCGGCCGGGGCTCGGCAGGGCGGGGTAGGGGCGCCTCCGTGGGCGCCGGCCAGCCCAAGCGGTTCATCAACTACCCGCGCGGCGAAAAGATCGGCTGGAAGCGCTTCGTCCCGTCCTGGAAGCTCGTCAGCGGCTCGGCCCTGGGCTTCTTCGCGATCATCACGGTGGGCGCGGGCATCGGCATCGCTTCGGTGGGCACACCCGACGTGAACAAGACGGCCAAGGCGCAGAACAACGTCTTCTACTGGGCGAACGGCTCCCAGATGGTCGCAACCGGCGGGTCCGTCAACCGCCAGATCGTCTCCATCGAGGATATCCCCCGGTCCATGCAGAACGCCGTGATCGCGGCGGAGAACGAGTCCTTCGAATCGGACAAGGGCGTCGACCCGATGGGCATCGCCCGCGCCGTGTGGAACATGGCCAAGGGCGGATCCACCCAGGGCGGCTCGACGATCACCCAGCAGTTCGTGAAGAACCAGTACCTGGACTCGGACCAGACGCTCAAGCGAAAGGTCACCGAGCTCTTCATCTCGATAAAGCTGGGCGTCAGCGAGGAGAAGAACACGATCCTCGCCGGCTACCTGAACACCGCCTACTACGGCCGCGACGCCTACGGGATCCAGGCGGCCGCGCGCGCCTACTTCGGCAAGGACAGCAACAAGCTGAACCCCTCCGAGAGCGCCTTCCTCGCCGCCGTGCTCAAGGGCCCGAACCTCTACAACCCCGACGGCGGCATCGGCGCCGCGGCCACACCCGAAGCCAACTCCGAACGGGCCAAACAACGCTGGTCCTGGGTGCTGGACCGGGAGGTCAAGGTCGGGCGCATGCAGCAGGCCGAGCGGGACCAGTACAAGGAGTTCCCCCCACTGATCGAATCCGCCCAGGCCGCCGGCATGTCCGGGCAGATCGGCTACCTGGTCGATACGGCCAACCTCTACCTGGCGAAGAAGGGCATCAAGGTCGAGGACCTGGCCAAGGGCGGATACCAGATCCACACCACCTTCAAGAAGGAGAAGGTGGACGCGCTGGTCAAGGCCGTCGAGGGGACCCGCGACGGGATGCTCGACGAGAAGGCGAGGCCCGAAACGGACACCTTCGTCCAGTTCGGGGCGGCCTCGGTGGACGTCAAGACCGGCGGCCTCGTGGCCCTGTACGGCGGTCCCGGCATCGACAAGAAGCACTTCAACAACAACGCCAACACCTCGGGCGTCCAGGTCGGCTCGACCTGGAAGCCGTTCGTGCTGGCGGCGGCCATGCAGTACGGCACCCAGAATTCGAAGGGTGAGGGGATCTCGGCCAAGAGCAAGTACCAGGCGAACGACCTCACGGTGATCAACAACCGTGCGGGCGAGCCGCTGCGCGACGGCTCCGGCAAGCCGTTCCGGCAGAAGAACGAGAGCCCGACCCCCTACGGCTACGTGACCCTGAACGAGGCGATGGAGAAGTCCATCAACGTTCCCTTCGCCCAGCTCGTCTTCGACGTCGGCCACAGCAAGGTGAGGTCGGTCGCGAAGGCGTCCGGCCTCCTCCCGGAGTCCTTCGACCCCAACGACAACGCCTCCTTCGCGCTGGGCACGTCGACCCCCAGCGCCATCCGGATGGCCGACTCGTACGCCACCTTCGCCGCCTCCGGAATCCATCACGACCCGTACTCGGTGACCAGCGTCACGAAGGACGGCAAGGACGTCCCCGGCTTCGCGGCCCCCAAGGGCGAACGGGCCATGGACAACTCCATCGCGGACAACATCACCAAGGTCCTGCGCAACGTCGTCGAGAACGGCACCGGTACGAAGGCCAAGAAGCTGGGCCGGCCCGCGGCGGGCAAGACCGGTACCACCGACAAGAACATGTCGGCATGGTTCGTCGGCTACACCCCCGAGCTGTCCACCTCCGTGGCCCTGTTCCGCTCGGACCCGAGTGCGAAGAAGAAGGAACTGATCTCGATGAGGGGCGTGGCGGGCATTCCCTCCCTCCACGGTGGTGACATCCCGGCCGAGATCTGGACCAAGTACATGAAGGAGGCGCTGAACGGCGAACCGAAGTCGGACTTCCCGGAGCCCGACGAGCTCGGTGTCGTCGCTCACGCCTCGGGCGCTCCCTCGCCTTCTCCCTCGCCTTCCCCCTCGCCCTCCCCCTCGGCGTCTCCGTCCCCGTCGAACTCGCCTTCCCCGTCCCCCAGCCCGAGCCCTTCGCGCAGCAGCGGAAAGCCGACCTGCAAGCCGTGGGCCATCTGCGTGCCGAGCCCCAGCGCCAGTTCGTCCAGGTCGCCCTCGCCCTCGCCCAGCAAGTCGCGCGACAGGCCGAGCGGCGGTGCCGGAGACTTCCCGATAGGGGGCTCCACGGGAGGCTGACCCGAAGCCCCACAACACGGCCGGAGAGGGCCGTCGCACCCGGTGCGGCGGCCCTCTCCCCTGTGTCATGGGCGCCGGCGGCGCCGTACGGCAGGATGTGCGCATGACGAAGGTGCACGAGGACAGCCCCGTACTGCCCACCCAGCAGGACGAGGTGGCCGCCGCGGGGAGCGAGTTCATCGGCGGCCCGCTGGGCCGCTACGCCCGGCTGGGTGGTCACTGGCTGACCCCGGTGCGGGTCGTCGTGCTCGTCGCCCTGGGGATGTTCGCGCTCGGCATGGTGCAGAAGCTGCCCTGCTACGACTGGGCGTGGTTCCGCGGGGCCGGCTCCCAGTACACCCACGCCTGCTACTCGGACATCCCGCACTTGTACGTCGTACGCGGCTTCGCCGACGGCCTCACCCCGTACTTCGACCGGATCCCCGGCGACATGCAGTTCCTGGAGTACCCGGTGCTCACCGGGCTCTTCATGGAGGTCGCCTCATGGATGACTCCCGGCAGCGGCTCCATGCAGCACCGGGAGCAGATGTACTGGATGGTCAACGCGGGCATGCTCATGGTCTGCGCCGCCGTGATCGCGGTGTGCGTGGCCCGCACCCACCGCAGGCGGCCGTGGGACGCGCTGCTCTTCGCCCTCGCACCCGCCTTCGCACTCACCGCGACCATCAACTGGGACCTGCTGGCCATCGCCCTGACCGCCGCGGCGATGCTCATGTGGTCGCGGGGCGGGGCACGGTCCTTCGGTGTCCTGATCGGCCTGGCCACCGCGGCCAAGCTCTATCCCGTCCTGCTGCTCGGGGCCGTGTTCGTGCTCTGCTGGCGGGCCGGCAAGTGGCGTGCGTTCGGGGAGGCGGTCGGTGGCGCCCTCGTCGCCTGGCTCGTGGTGAACCTGCCCGTGATGCTCTTCGCCTGGGAGGGGTGGCAGAAGTTCTACACCTTCAGCCAGGAGCGGCCCATCGACTTCGGATCCGTGTGGCTGCTGATCTCCCAGCGCTCCGGAAACCCCCTCGAAGGCGCCAACACCTATGCGACGGGCCTGACGCTGCTGCTGTGCGCGGGCATCGGGCTGCTCACGCTGACCGCGCCCCGCCGCCCCCGCTTCGCGCAGCTGGCCTTCCTGCTGGTGGCGGCCTTCATCCTGGTCAACAAGGTCTACTCGCCCCAGTACGTGCTCTGGCTCATCCCGCTCGCCGCGCTGGCCCGGCCGCGCTGGCGGGACTTCCTGATCTGGCAGGCCGGCGAGGTCGTCTACTTCCTGGGGATCTGGTTCTACCTGGCCTACACGACCAGCGGGGACAAGCACCAGGGC
The DNA here is from genome assembly GCF_026343255.1 of Streptomyces sp. NBC_00086. Lineage (NCBI taxonomy): Bacteria > Bacillati > Actinomycetota > Actinomycetes > Kitasatosporales > Streptomycetaceae > Streptomyces > Streptomyces sp. NBC_00086. The sequence continues at coordinate 4,126,331 of NZ_JAPELZ010000001.1, forward strand.
CTGCCGCTGGAGGGCTACCAGGTGGCCATCGCGGCGCACCTGCTGTGCACGCTCTACCTGTGCGCGGTGGTCGTACGCGACATCCTGCTGCCCGAGCGGGACGTGGTGCGGCGCGACGGCTCGGACGACCCCTCCGGGGGCGTCCTGGACGGCGCCGAGGACGTCTTCACGCTCCCGCGGACGCCGAAGGCGCCGCAGGAAGCGGCGCCTTCGGAGGGTCAGCGAGTGGAATGGGGCGCACGCCCCGGGGAGTGACTCAGGCGTCGAGCACCCGGTCGAACTGCGTGGTGGTGTGGCGCAGGTGCGCCACCAGCTCGTCGCCGACCTTCGGCTCGGGAGAGTCCGACGGCACGAACAGGATGGACACCTGCATGTGCGGCGGCTCGGCGAACCAGCGCTGCTTGCCCGCCCACACGAACGGCGACAGGTTCCGGTTGACGGTGGCGAGTCCGGCGCGGGCGACGCCCTTGGCGCGCGGCATCACCCCGTGCAGGGCCTTGGGGGCCTCCAGGCCGACGCCGTGGGACGTGCCGCCGGCGACGACGACCAGCCAGCCGTCGGAGGCGGCCTTCTGCTGCCGGTAGCCGAACCGGTCGCCCTTGGCGACACGGGTGACGTCGAGCACCGCGCCGCGGTACTCGGTCGCCTCGTGGTCGCCCAGCCACAGCCGGGTGCCGATGCGGGCACGGAAGCGCGTCTGCGGGAACTGCTGCTGCAGCCGCGTCAGCTCCGAGGCCTTGAGGTGGCTGACGAACATCGTGTGCAGCGGCAGCCGGGCCGCGCGCAGCCGGTCCATCCAGCCGATGACCTCCTCGACGGCGTCGGAGCCGTCAGGGCGGTCCAGCGGCAGGTGCAGGGCGAAGCCCTCCAGCCGGACGTCCTCGATCGCCGTGTGCAGCTGGCCGAGGTCCTGCTCGGAGATCCCGTGGCGACGCATCGAGCTCATGCACTCGATGACCACACGGGCGCCGACCAGGCCGCGCACCCCGTCCAGCGAGGACACGGAGCGGATGACCCGGTCAGGCAGCGGCACGGGCTCCTCACCACGCCGGAACGGGGTGAGGACGAGCAGGTCACCGCCGAACCAGTCCTTGATGCTGGCGGCCTCGTACGTCGTCCCGACGGCGAGGACGTCGGCGCCCATCCGGGTCGCCTCCTCGCAGAGCCGCTCGTGACCGAAGCCGTAGCCGTTGCCCTTGCAGACGGGGATCATCCCCGGGAACTGGTCCTGGATCTGCTTCTGGTGCGCACGCCAGCGCGCGGTGTCGACGTAGAGCGTGAGCGCCATGCCCGTCCGGAGCCTCTCTCGATGAGCTGCGTGGTGCAGCGGTGCGGTGTGTGTGGATGGGGCGGAGTCAGCGACGCGACATGTAGATGTCGAGCGCCTTGTGCAGCAGCTTGTTGAGCGGGAAGTCCCACTCGCCGACGTACTCGACGGCCTCGCCGCCCGTGCCGACCTTGAACTGGATCAGCCCGAACAGGTGGTCGTTCTCGTCCAGGGTGTCACTGATGCCGCGCAGGTCGTAGACGCTTGCGCCGAGCGCGTAGGAGTCGCGCAGCATGCGCCACTGCATCGCGTTCGAGGGACGGACCTCGCGCTTGTGGTTGGCGGAGGCGCCGTACGAGTACCAGACGTGCTGGCCGACGGTGAGCATCGTGGCGGCGGCCAGCGGTTCCCCCTCGTGCGTGGCGATGTACAGCCGCATCCGGTTGGGGTCCTCGGAGTTGAGGGCCGTCCACTGGCGCTGGAAGTAGCTGAGCGGGCGCGGGCGGAACTTGTCGCGCTCGGCCGTCACCTCGTACAGCTTCTGCCAGGTCGGCAGGTCCTCGTAGCCGCCCTGGACGACCTCGACGCCGGCCTTCTCGGCCTTCTTGATGTTGCGGCGCCACAGCTGGTTGAAGCCCTTGAGGACGTCGTCCAGCGAGCGGTTGGCCAGCGGTACCTGGAAGACGTACCGGGGCTGGACGTCGCCGAAGCCGGCGCCGCCGTCCTCGGCCTGCTGCCAGCCCATCCGGCGCAGCTTGTCGGAGACTTCGAAGGCGCGGGGCTCGATGACGGAGGCCTCCACGTCGCGCAGGCGCTTGACCTCCGGGTCCTGGATGCCGGCCTTGATGGCGGTCGAGTTCCACCGGCGGATGACGACGGGCGGGCCCATCTTCACGGTGAAGGCGCCCTGCTGCTTGAGGTGCGCCAGCATCGGCTGGAGCCACTCTTCGAGGTTGGGGGCGTACCAGTTGATGACCGGGCCCTCGGGGAGGTACGCGAGGTACCGCTTCACCTTGGGCAGCTGTCGGTACAACACGAGTGCGGCGCCGACGAGTTCGCCGGACTGGTCGAACCATCCGAGGTTCTCGGAGCGCCACTCGTTCTTCACGTCGGCCCACGCCGGGACCTGGCAGTGGCTAGCCGAGGGCAGGCTCTGGAGGTAGCCCAGGTGCTGCTCTCGGCTGATGGTCCTCAGGGACAGGCTCATGCGGGGCGTCTCCTCGGCGGCTTCGCTGGCTATGGCGCGAAGCCTACTGCGACGGGGGCGCCACCCATCTGGGGGACAGGCCGTGCCTGGGCCGGTGGGAGGCCGGCGCCCCGTCGCGGAGGCACCCGGTCAGCCCAGCCAGCCGCCGAAGAGACCGCCGTGCGCCATGCCGAGGAAGAAGCCGATGGCCGAGGCTCCGAGGCCGATGATCAGTGCCGTGCGCTCGCGTGTCGTGGCGGAGATGAACTGGCCGTAGAGCCCGGTGGCGATCCCGATCAGCCCGGTCCACGAGCTGAGCAGGTGCAGATGGTGGAAGAAGGCCGTGACGAACGCCACGGCGCCGAGGACCAGAGTGACCGCCACCAGAGTGTCCTGGAGCGGATGGGGCTTGCCGTCGGTCGCGAAGAGCGAGATGGACTGGCGTTGCATTGCCTGTGCCATGGGAAGGCACCTCCTGGCTGCAGCAGAGCGGTGCTGCGGGCCGCCTCCGGCAGGGGCCGGGGGCTTAGCACCGAGAACACCCGATGCATACAGATTGTGGCCTCCTGGTGCCGGATTTCAACCGGAAGGAGTCGAGGAGGTAGTCTGTACAGCTGCGCGGTGTCTGCTCTGCAGATGCCGTGCGCACGCATCACGACCCTCCTGCCACGGAACGACCGTGGCCGCTGAGTCCAAAGGAGGTGGGTTCCACATGCGTCACTACGAAGTGATGGTCATCCTCGACCCCGATCTCGAGGAGCGCGCTGTCTCCCCGCTGATCGAGAACTTCCTTTCTGTCGTCCGTGAGGGCAACGGAAAGGTCGAGAAGGTCGACACCTGGGGCCGTCGTCGTCTCGCTTACGAGATCAAGAAGAAGCCCGAGGGCATCTACTCGGTCATCGACCTTCAGGCCGAGCCTGCGGTCGTCAAGGAGCTTGACCGACAGCTGAACCTGAACGAGTCGGTTCTCCGGACCAAGGTCCTCCGCCCCGAGACCCACTGAACTTCGGTTCAGCGGTAATCGGGACCGAGTAGCACAGCAGCCCAGCAGCAATCCCCGCCGAGAGGTTCATCCATGGCAGGCGAGACCGTCATCACGGTCGTCGGCAATCTCGTCGACGACCCCGAGCTGCGCTTCACCCCCTCGGGTGCGGCGGTCGCGAAGTTCCGTGTCGCGTCCACTCCCCGCACCTTCGACAAGCAGACCAATGAGTGGAAGGACGGCGAAAGCCTGTTCCTGACCTGCTCGGTCTGGCGTCAGGCGGCGGAAAACGTCGCCGAGTCCCTTCAGCGGGGCATGCGCGTCATCGTGCAGGGCCGGCTGAAGCAGCGGTCCTACGAGGACCGTGAGGGTGTCAAGCGCACGGTCTACGAGCTGGACGTCGAGGAAGTCGGCCCCAGCTTGAAGAACGCCACGTCCAAGGTCACCAAGACCACTGGTCGCGGTGGTCAGGGTGGATACGGCGGCGGTGGCGGCGGTCAGCAGCAGCAGGGCGGCGGCGGTGGCAACTGGGGCGGAGCCCCCAGTGGCGGCGCTGCTCCCCAGGGCGGCGGAGGTCCCTCCGACGACCCCTGGGCGTCCAGTGCGCCGGCCGGCGGCCAGCAGCAGGGCGGCGGCGGTGGCGGTTGGGGCGGAAGCTCCGGCGGCTCCGGCGGTGGCTACTCGGACGAGCCGCCCTTCTAGGGCAGCTCGCACCCCCACTTCTTGATTTCACAGGAGAGACACAATGGCGAAGCCGCCTGTGCGCAAGCCTAAGAAGAAGGTCTGCGCGTTCTGCAAGGACAAGACCGCGTACGTGGACTACAAGGACACGAACATGCTGCGGAAGTTCATTTCCGACCGTGGCAAGATCCGTGCCCGCCGCGTCACCGGCAACTGCACGCAGCACCAGCGTGACGTCGCCACGGCTGTGAAGAACAGCCGTGAGATGGCACTGCTGCCCTACACGTCCACCGCGCGATAAGGAAAGGGTGACCGAATAATGAAGATCATCCTGACCCACGAGGTCTCTGGCCTCGGCACCGCCGGCGACGTCGTCGACGTCAAGGACGGCTACGCCCGCAACTACCTGGTCCCGCGTGGTTTCGCGATCCGCTGGACCAAGGGTGGCGAGAAGGACGTGGCGCAGATCCGCCGCGCCCGCAAGATCCACGAGATCGCGACGATCGAGCAGGCCAACGAGTTCAAGGCCAAGCTCGAGAACGTCAAGGTCCGTCTGGCCACCCGCGCGGGTGACGCCGGTCGTCTCTTCGGTTCCGTCACGCCCTCCGACATCGCCACGGCGATCGAGGCGTCCGGTGGCCCGAAGGTCGACAAGCGCCGCGTGGAGCTGGGCTCCCCGATCAAGACCCTCGGCTCGTACCAGGTCTCCGTGCGTCTGCACGCTGACGTGGCCGCGACCGTCGGCATCGAGGTCGTCGCCGCCTAAGGGCTGCGCATGAAGGGCCGCACCCCTCTGGGGGTGCGGCCCTTCTTCGTTGTTTCACGTGAAACACGGGCTCGTTCGCCGGCTCTGTTTCACGTGAAACATTGCTCCAGGGCTGCTGCAGGCCTGGAGCGGGCTGCCTCGGTTTACCGGGTGGCTCCGGCGACCAGCCAGCGGCCCGAGCGGGCGCGCAGCTGGAGGGTGACCATCCGGACCAGCATCATCAGGGTCATGGCGCACCAGAGGGCCGTCAGCCCGCCGCCCAGGGCCGGTACGAGCAGGGCGGCAGGGGTGAAGACGGCGAGGGTCAGCAGCATGGCCCACGCCAGGTAGCGGCCGTCGCCCGCGCCCATCAGGACGCCGTCGAGGATGAAGACGATGCCGGAGACGGGCTGCGAGACAGCCACCACGAGCAGAGCCGGCAGCAGGGCGTCTTCGACGGCGGGATCGCTCGTGAAGAGCGGGATGAACACCGGGCGGGCCGCGATGACGAGGAGCCCCAGAACGATGCCGGAGCCGATCCCCCACTGCACCATGCGGCGGCAGACGGCCTTGGCGCCGTCGGTGTCGCCCGCGCCGAGGTAGCGGCCGATGATGGCCTGCCCGGCGATCGCGATCGCGTCGAGGGCGAAGGCGAGCAGGCTCCACAGGGAGAGCAGGATCTGGTGGGCCGCGATATCGGCGTCCCCGAGGCGTGCGGCCACGGCGGTCGCGATCAGCAGGACCGCCCGCAGGGACAGGGTGCGGACCAGCAGGGGCGCACCGGCCTGCGCGCAGGCCCGGATGCCCTCGGCGTCGGGCCTGAGGGAGGCGCCGTGCCTGCGGGCGCCCCGGACGACCACGACCAGGTAGGCGGCGGCCATGGCGCACTGGGCGATGACCGTGCCCCAGGCGGAGCCGGCGATGCCGAGGCCGGCCCCGTACACGAGGGCGACGTTCAGGGCTCCGTTGAGGGCGAAGCCGCCGATCGCGACGTAGAGCGGGGTCCGGGTGTCCTGGAGGCCGCGGATGACGCCGGTGGCGGCGAGGACCACGAGCATCGCGGGGATGCCGAGGGCGGAGATCCGCAGGTAGGTGATCGCGTACGGGGCGACGGTGTCGGAGGCCCCGAAGAAGGAGACCAGGGTGGGCGCCGTGGGCAGGACGACCGCGACGACGGCCGCGCCGAGGAGCAGGGCGAGCCAGATGCCGTCCATGCCCTGCCGGATGGCGGCCTGGAGGTCGCCCGCGCCGACCCGGCGGGCCACGGCCGCGGTGGTGGCGTAGGCGAGGAAGACGAAGATGCTCACGGCGGTGGTGAGCAGTGCGGCCGCGATGCCGAGACCGGCCAGTTGAGGTGTGCCGAGGTGGCCCACGATGGCGCTGTCGGCCATCACGAAGAGGGGTTCGGCGACGAGGGCGCCGAAGGCGGGGACGGCGAGTGCGAGGATCTCGCGGTCGTGCCGTCTCGGGGCAGCCTTCGGTGCGGTGGGGGCCTGTCTCATGTGCTCAATCTAATCTTCCACAGGTAATAGACGCAAGGGCTCTTGGATCCTTACCGCTGCGCCGATTCGAGCGTTCGTCCCACCCCGTTGGAGGCGATCTTGAGACAGTGGCGAAGATTTTTCTCCACCACGGTCGGTGGAGGGGGAAAGGCCAGGTCAAATGGGGTAGGTGGGTGGGGCAGGTGATTTTGTCCACAGCACTGTCCCCCGGTCCGTGCACAGCTTCCGGGGAGTTACCCACAGCATTGGCGCCGTCATCCACACCTCATCCACACAGCCTGTGGATAACAAGATTGGCTGACGTCGCTCCCGGGCCTACCTTGGTTCGATGTCCGACTCGCCGAGAGCCGATTCGGGTGCCCCAAATGTCAGAGCCGTGTCGTAGAAAGAGTGACACGGCAAGGTCCGCGTTGCGGACGGGAGGAGGCGGCCCGGTGAGCATGTCCGAGCCCATGGACGACCCCTGGGCCGACAGCGGTCCAGGTGACCGTCTGCCCGCCCGTACGCGCCGCAACGGCGAAGGCCGTGGCCGCGGGGACGAACAGAGCGACCGGGGCCGCGAGGGCGGCTCCTGGGACGGCGGAGGCGGCGGCTTCGAGCGGGTCCCGCCCCAGGACCTCGACGCCGAGCAGTCCGTCCTGGGCGGCATGCTGCTGTCCAAGGACGCCATCGCCGACGTGGTCGAGGTGCTCAAGGGGCACGACTTCTACCGTCCGTCGCACGAGACGATCTACCAGGCCATCCTCGACCTGTACGCCAAGGGAGAGCCGGCCGACCCGATCACCGTCAGCGCTGAGCTGACCCGGCGCGGTGAGATCAGCAAGGTCGGCGGGGCCCCCTACCTGCACACCCTGGTCCAGTCGGTCCCCACGGCGGCGAACGCCGAGTACTACGCGGAGATCGTCCACGAGCGGGCGGTCCTGCGCCGGCTGGTCGCCGCCGGTACGAAGATCACGCAGATGGGTTACGCCGCCGACGGGGACGTCGACGAGATCGTCAACAGCGCCCAGGCCGAGATCTACGCAGTCACCGAGCAGCGGACCTCCGAGGACTACCTGCCGCTCGGCGACATCATGGAGGGCGCCCTCGACGAGATCGAGGCGATCGGTTCGCGCAGCGGCCAGATGTCGGGCGTCCCGACCGGCTTCACCGACCTGGACTCGCTGACCAACGGTCTGCACCCGGGCCAGATGATTGTCATCGCGGCCCGTCCCGCCATGGGTAAGTCCACCCTCGCGCTGGACTTCGCCCGTGCCTGCTCCATCAAGGCCAATCTGCCCAGCGTCATCTTCTCCCTCGAAATGGGGCGCAACGAGATCGCGATGCGCCTGCTCTCGGCGGAGGCCCGGGTGGCCCTGCACCACATGCGCTCCGGCACGATGACGGACGACGACTGGACCCGGCTGGCCCGCCGGATGCCGGACGTCTCCGCAGCCCCGCTCTACATCGACGACTCCCCGAACCTGTCGATGATGGAGATCCGCGCGAAGTGCCGCCGCCTCAAGCAGCGCAACGACCTGTCGCTCGTCGTCATCGACTACCTCCAGCTGATGCAGGCGGGCGGCTCGCGCCGGCCCGAGAGCCGCCAGCAGGAGGTCTCGGACATGTCCCGAAACCTCAAGCTCCTGGCGAAGGAGCTGGAGGTCCCGGTGATCGCGCTGTCCCAGCTGAACCGTGGCCCCGAGCAGCGCACCGACAAGAAGCCGATGGTCTCCGACCTGCGTGAGTCCGGCTCGATCGAGCAGGACGCCGACATGGTGATCCTGCTCCACCGCGAGGACGCGTACGAGAAGGAGTCCCCCCGCGCGGGTGAGGCGGACCTGATCGTGGCGAAGCACCGTAACGGTCCTACGGCCACCATCACCGTGGCCTTCCAGGGCCATTACTCGCGGTTCGTGGACATGGCCAACACGTAGCATCCGCAGCATGGATGCCGCATTGGAAGATCATGTCCTCCTGCCCGCGACCCGGCGTGCGCTGAACCACCGGATCGCGGTCGCGCAGCGCGAAGGCCGGACCCCGTCGCTGGTGGCGGCCGTGGTGCGGGACGGCGAGGTGGTCTGGGAGGGGTCCCGGACCATGGTCGAGGGGCACGGCCCCGACGGAAACGTGCAGTACCGGATCGGGTCGATCACCAAGACGTTCACCGCCGTGCTGGTGATGCGGCTTCGGGACGAGGGCCTGCTGGAACTGGGCGACCCCATCGAGAAGTTCATCCCGGGTACGGGAGTCGGCGAGGTGACGGTGGGGCAACTGCTGTCCCACACCTCCGGACTGGCGGCGGAGACGCCCGGCGAGTGGTGGGAGCGCACGGCCGGCACGCTGCGACCGGAGCTCTCGGACGTCCTGGGCGAGCGCCCCTTCCGCTTCGAGCCCGGTCGGCGCCACCACTACTCCAACCCGGGCTACACCCTGCTGGGTTCGCTCGTCGAGGCCGTCCGCGCGAGGCCCTGGGAGGAAGCGCTCCGCGTCGAGGTGCTGGAGCCGCTGGGGCTGGCGCGCACGACGGCGCAGCCGGTGGCCCCGCACGCCGGCGGCTGGGCGGTGCACCCGTGGGCGGACGTGATGATGCCCGAACCCCTGGAGGACCTGGGGCTCATGGCCCCGGCCGGCCAGCTGTGGTCCACCACCGGCGATCTGGCGAAGTTCGCCGCCTTCCTCGTACGGGGCGACGCGCGCGTGCTGAGCGCCGAGTCCGTACGGGAGATGCGGACCTCGGCCACTCCCCCGGAGCCGGGCATCGCCGAGCTGGGATACGGGCTCGGGGTGCAGTTGACGCAGAGCGGCGGGCGCCGGCTCGCGGGCCACTCCGGCTCGCTGCCCGGCTTCCTCGCGGGCCTGTGGCTGAGCGAGGCGGACGACGTGGCGGCGGTGGCTCTGGCCAACTGCACTTCGGGGCCGGCGATTTCCACACTGGCGGCCGACCTGGTGGCCATCGTCGCCGAGGCCGAGCCGCGGATCCCCGAGCCGTGGCGGCCGCTCCGGGAGGCCGATTCCGTCGCGCTGGAGCTGTGCGGCCCTTGGTACTGGGGCACGGCGGCCCAGGCCGTACGGCTGACCTACGACGGATTCCTGGAACTGGGCCCGGTGAGCGGCACCGGCCGGACCGCCCGGTTCCGGCCGGAGCCGGACGGCAGCTGGACCGGGCTCGGCGGCTACTACGCGGGTGAGTCGCTGCGGGCCGTGCGTCGGCCGGACGGATCGGTGAGCCACCTCGACCTCGCCTCGTTCGTGTTCACCCGGGAGCCCTACGACCCGGATTCCCCGGTGCCCGGCGGGGTCGACCCGCAGGGCTGGCGGGGCATCGGCTAGCGGGCCGCTTCACCCCGCTGTGAGTTCACGCTCCAGTGGGGTGCGGAAGCGCGGAGTGACGCGGGCCTCCCCCAGCCAGGCGGCGAGCCGGGCGGCCTCGGCAGCGACGGCCTTCCCGGCTTCGCTGCCCGGGTCGCCCAGCAGCCGGTGGACGATCTCGCCGTCGCCGCGCTGGGCCCAGCCGCCGACGATCTCTCCGTTCCACCACACGGTGGGGCCGATGTTGCCGGAGCGGTCGAAGAGGGGCGGCCGGTGGGCGGGGTCGAGGTGGAAGCCCCGGTCCACCCAGCCCATTGCGCTCGGGTCCAGGGCGGGCAGCAGGGCGACCCAGGGCTCCGGCTCGGGTTCGGGCCCGGTGTCCCCTGGGCAGACGAGCGCGGTGGCGCCGTCCTCGAGCCGGACCTCGTCGGGGCCGACGACTGCGAGGGCCTTGCGGACCTCGGTGAGGGTCCAGCCCGTCCACCACTTGAGGTCGGCCTCGGTGGCCGGACCGTAGGCGTGCAGCCACCGGCGGGCGATCTCGGCGCGCGCCTCGGCCGCTGGTACGGCCGGCCACGGCTCCGTGTGGGTCCAGCGGTACTGGCTGGAGGTCCACGATCCACGGGGCCGGTCCCGGCGGATCCGGCCGTCGGCGGCCAGCAGGCGGATGACACGGGTGGCGACCCCGGTCTCGGTCTCGTAGTTCTTGCCCCGGCCGTAGACGAACTTCCGGCGCAGGGCGGGGACGGCCGTGGACAGCTGGCTGCCGCTGGAGGGGCCGTGCGCGTCGAGCGCGTCCAGCACGGCGCCCTCCACCTGGGCCAGCCAGTCCGCGTCGAGGCCCTGACCGTCCTCGTCGAGGTGCTTGAGGAAGGTACGGCGCTCCTTCACGGCGATGCCGCGGGCGGTGGAGGCATCGACGTAGGGGGCGAGTCCGGTGGAGACGGCGAAGAGCGTGTTGCGCATGCTGAGCAGCCGTACGAGGGTCACGTCCTCGTACAGGGCCTGCTCGATCGCGGCGGGCGCGCCTTCGCGCAGCCTGGCGCGAGCGGAGAGGAAGACGGTCGCGGCATCGGTGGCGTGCAGGGCGACGACGCAGTCCGCGGCCTCGGACACGGTGGCGCCGTGCGCCGACGGGGCCAGGCGGTGCCTGCGGCCGAGGCGCCGGCGGCGCTCCGAGGTGGTGATGCGGGGGAAGCTGCTCATCTTCCCGATCGTAGGCCGGGCGCCCGAGAGCGGCCCGGCCCACGCACGGGGTCTCAGAGCTGGAGCTTGAATCCGACGTGGGAAGCGGTGAACCCGAGCCGTTCGTAGAAGCGGTGGGCGTCGGTGCGGGTCACGTCCGAGGTGAGCTGGACGAGTTGGCAGTTCTCGGCACGGGACTGTTCGATCGCCCATTCGATGAACCGGGTACCCAGGCCGCTGCCGCGTTCCTCGGCGTGGATCCGTACGCCCTCGATGATCGAACGGGTGCTCCCCTTGCGGGAGAGCCCGGGGACGATCGTCAGCTGGAGGGTGCCGACGACGCGGCCCGCGCGGACGGCGACGACCACGTGCTGGTGGGGGTCCTCCAAGAGCCGCTTGAGGGCTGCCGCGTAGGGGGTGAGATCGTCCGTGGATTCCCGGGTGGCGCCGAGCGGGTCGTCCGCGAGCATCGCGACGATCGCGGGCAGATCCCCCTCGGTGGCGGGACGGATGATCAGACCGGAGTTGGTGTCGGTCATGGTCGGGTGCTCCTCGCTCAGCCTGCCGCCACGGTGAGCGGGGCCCACCGACGGGTCCAGTCACCGGGCAGCCCGGGGATGTCACGGGTCATGACGGTGTTGAAGGCAACGGAGCCGAGACCGCGTTCCTTGAGCCAGCCGATCAGCTCTTCGTGGCGTACGTCGACATCGGTACGCAGGTGCCGGTCCGTGGACGTCGCGAGGGCGGTGACGAGGGCCTGGGCCGTCCCGGTGTCACGGGCCACCAGGGGCCCGATGACGTGGGTGTCCATGTTCGGCCAGATCGCTCCGTAGCCGATCAGCTCGCCGGACGGGTCCTCGGCGACGAGCAGCCGGTCCGTGAAGGCCGGCAGCCGGGTGACCAGGTGGGTGCGGTCGGTGCCGAAGACCTCGGCGTCCAGCAGGAGGATCCGCGAGATGTCCTCGGCGCCTGCGGGCCGTACACGGATGGTGTCCCGCACGGGACCGGTGGCGTCCGGGCTGAAGGAGCCCCGCAGCATCTCGGCGCGGCCGGTGGTCTCGAAGCCGAGCTCCTCGTAGAGGGGGCGGCCGTACGGGGTGGAGTGCAGGGTGAGCGGAACGCCCTTGAGGACCTCGTCGCAGACGTACGTCATCAGGCGCCGGCCCAGACCCTGGCGGGCGAAGCGTTCGGCGACCAGGACCATGCCGATGGCCGCGAGTTCGGGATCGGCCAGCGGAGGTCCGTACCGGGTGACCACGCAGGCCGTGGCCAGTCCCTGTCCGTCGGGAGCATCGATGCCGTAACCCTGTCCGGCGGCGAGCAGCAGCCCCCACTTGTGGTCCTCGCGGGGCCAGCCGCGGTCTTCGGAAAGATCGGCGCAGTGGCGGAGATCGTCCACGGTCAGTGCGCGGATCGGGAGGGAGGAGAGGTGTGGTGGTGTCACGGCCCCAGACTGGTTCATCGACGGTGACCCGGTCCAGGGGATTTGGGGTGGATGTTTCACGTGAAACATCCACGCGAGGTCCGGTGGGCGACATCCACTGTTTCACGTGAAACGAACGTACTAGCCTGGCCGGTCATGACCCTCCTCCACCTGTTCGACCTCGACGGGACGCTGATGTACGGCTCGGCCTCGCCGGTCGAGATCTCACGGCAGCTCGGGCTGTCCGACGAGATCGCCGAGCTGGAGCGCGCCTTCGTCGCACGGGAGCTCCAGCCGCACCAGTTCGCGCTGGCGGTGCAGAAGCTCTGGACGGAGCTGACTCCGGCGCACGTCCGGGCGGCTTTCGACGGGGCCCCCTGGCTGTCGGGCATCCGGGAGGTCTGGCAGGAGATCCGGGGGCGCGGGGACTACTGCGCGGTCATCTCGCTGTCGCCGTCGTTCTTCGTGGAGCTGCTGCTGGAGTGGGGCGCGCACGCCGCGCACGGCTCGGTCTTCCCGGAAGTGCCCTTCACCCGGCCGGTGGACGTGGCCGGGATCCTGACGCCGGAGGGCAAGGTGACGGTCGCCGACCGGCTGTGCGCGCGGTTCGGTGTGACCCGGGCCGACTGTGTCGCGTACGGGGACTCCAGTACCGACGTGGCGCTCTTTGCGGCGGTCCCGGTCTCGGTCGCGGTGAACGCCCGGCCCTACCTGGTGGAGCGTGCGACGCACGTCTATGAGGGCCGGGACCTGCGCGAGGCATACCAGCTGACAGGGGTGGCGCGCACGGGAGTTGAGGCATCTTAAGGGGAAAGTGGGTTCGAAACGCGGAATTCCCGCATTTCCCCGCAAGCTCTGGGGCGGACTGGCACGCTGTGAAACCCGGAACCACGGATTCGAAGGCCGTGGGGCGTGCAGACCTACCGAGATGCTCGAAGCGAGGCACCGCATGGACGCTCCGCCCACCAGATCGGCAAGACGGGGGTCAACCCGGATACCGTCCGGGGACGGGGCGCCCGAGCCCTCCCCCGAACCCTCCCCCGATGCCGTGCTCATCCGCCGGACCCTCGCGGAGATCGGACCCGTCGCCGACAAGGTGACCTCCTACTTCTACGCCGTCGTCTTCACGGGATACCCGGACCTCCGAGGGCTGTTCCCCGCGGCGATGGACGTGCAGCGGGACCGGCTGCTGAAGGCGCTGCTGACGGCCGCCGAGCACATCGACAACCCCGAGGTGCTCACCGCCTACCTGCGCCGGCTGGGCACGGGGCACCGCAAGTACGGAACCCTGCCCGAGCACTATCCGCCGGTGGGAGAGGCCCTGATCGGGGCGCTGGCCAAGTACGCGGAGGCCACCTGGGGGCCGGAGACCGAGGCGGCCTGGGCGCGGGCGTACACCGCGATCTCCCAGATCATGATCGACGCGGCGGCCGAGGACGTGCCCAAGGCGCCGCCGTGGTGGCACGCGGAGGTGGTCTCGCACGATCTGCGCACCTCCGACATCGCGGTGCTCACCGTCCGCCCCGACCAGCCCTACCCCTTCCTCGCGGGCCAGTACACGACCCTGGAGACCCCGTGGTGGCCGCGGATCTGGCGGCACTATTCCTTCGCCTCGGCGCCCCGCGCGGACGGGCTGCTGTCCTTCCACGTCAAGGCCGTTCCGGCGGGTTGGGTCTCCAATGCGCTCGTCCGGCACGCCCGCCCCGGCGACGTGCTGCGCCTCGGGCCCCCGGCGGGATCGATGGTGGTGGACCACAGCACCGACAACGGAATGCTGTGCCTGGGCGGCGGCACGGGCATCGCCCCGATCAAAGCGCTGATCGAAGACGTGGCAGAGCACGGAGAGCGGCGTCCGGTGGAGGTGTTCTTCGGGGCGCGCAGCGACGACGACCTGTACGACAAGGACACGCTGCTGGGGCTGCAGCGCTCGCATCCCTGGCTGTCGGTGCGCCCCGTGGTCTGCGACGAGGGCCTCGCCGGGCAGCTGCCGCAGGCCGTCGGTACCCACGGGCCCTGGAGCTCGTACGACGCGTTCGTCTCGGGACCGGCCGCGATGATCCGCAGCGGGGTGGACGCGCTGAAGAGGATCGGGATCCCCGGTGAGCGGATCCGGCACGACGAGGTGGAGGAACTGGCGGGCGTCGCCGGCTGAATCCGACGGCGGCGCCCGCGTGCGGTGGGTCAGCCCAGGTCGGGGGCGTGCATCGCGCGCACGCCCTCGATGTTGCCGTCGAGGTAGTGGCGCAGGGACAGCGGGACGAGATGCACCGCGGCGATGCCGACGCGGCTGAAGGGCACGCGGACGATCTCGTACTCGCCCTCCGGCTCGTCGATCTCGGGGCCGTGCCGCTGACTGGGGTCCATGGATTCGAGATGGCAGACGAAGAAGTGCTGCACCTTGACGCCGGTCACTCCCCCATCGGCGATGTGCTCGACGGTGTCGACGAAGCAGGGCACGACATCGGTGATCTTCGCGCCGAGCTCCTCGTGGAGTTCTCGGTGGAGGGCGTCGACGACGGTCAGGTCCGAGGGCTCCACGCCCCCGCCGGGGGTGAGCCAGTAGGAGTCGACGCCGGGTTTGGTCCGCTTGATGAGGATCAGGTCGTCACCGTCGAGCAGGATCGCGCGGGCGGTGCGTTTGACCACTGGACGTTCGGTCATGGGAGAAGAGTGGCCCAGACTTCCGCTTCTGAAACGCGTGCCGGTGAAACCCGCCGGGCGGGGCTCCGGGCGGTCCGAGCCGCTGGACGGCGTGCTCGGACCGCCTTCCGGCAGGTGGTCAGCTCTTCGAGGCCGCCAGGTCGAGTGCCCGCAGCACGTCCGTGACCAGGTCCTCGGTGTCCTCGGCCCCCGCGGAGAAGCGGATGAAGCCCTCCGGAACGTTGTCGCCGCCCCACCGTCGGCGGCGCTCGGCGGTGGAGCGCACCCCGCCGAAACTGGTGGCGTCCTCGACGAGCCGCAGGGCGGCCATGAACCGTTCCGCGTGCGTGCGGTCGGGCAGGGTGAAGGAGACCACGGAGCCGAAGCCCCGCATCTGCCGTGCGGCCGTCTTGTGAGACGGGTCCGCCGGCAGGCCCGGGTACCGCAACCCGGTCACGTCGGCGCGGTCGGCGAGGGCCTCGGCGACGGCGAGGGCGTTGGCCCACTGGCGCTGGGCGCGCAGCTGGATGGTGGACAGGGACCGGTGGGCGAGCCAGGCCTCCATGGGGCCGGGGATCGCGCCGACCACCTTGCGCCAGCGGCGGATGCCCGCGGCGAGCTCGGCATTGCGGCAGACGACGTAGCCGAGCAGCAGGTCGCCGTGGCCGGTCAGGCCCTTGGTGCCGCTGGCCACCGAGAAGTCGGCGCCCAGTTCGAGGGGGCGCTGTCCGAGCGGGGTGGCGAGGGTGTTGTCGACGGCGACGAGGGTCCCGCCGGCGTGCGCCGCGTCCACGAGGCGTCGTACGTCGCAGACGTCGAGCCCCGGGTTGGACGGGGTCTCCAGCCACAGCAGCCGGGCTCCGTCGAGCACCGTGAGCTGGGCGTCCTCGCCGGTGGGGGCGGTGCGCACGTGGACCCCGTACGCCTCCAGCTGTTCCCGTACGAGGGGCAGCACCTGGTAGCCGTCGTCGGGCAGGACGACGGTGTCGCCGGCGCGTGCCTGGGAGAGCAGGACGGCGGACACCGCGGCCATGCCGGAGGCGAAGACGACCGTGTCCACCCCGTCCAGGCCGGGGGCCTCCAGCTCCCCGATGGCCCGCTCCAGCAGGGTCCAGGTGGGGTTGGTGTCGCGGCCGTAGGCGTAGGGGCCCTCGACGTCGCCGGGTAGGTGGAAGTGGGCGGCGAAGACGGGGCCGGGCAGCGGCGGCTCGTTCTTGACGGGCTCCGGCAGACCGGCGCGGACGGCGACGGTGCCGTCGCCGAGCCGCTCGGACGGCGCAGGCACGGCATCGGGGGCGTTCATCGGGTGTGCTCCTTCACGGCTTCGCTTACGGCGGCCAGCAGGCCGGGGCTCGCCGCCTCGACCAGGTGCAGGCACTCCTCGAATCCGTCGAGGGGGCCGTAGTAGGGGTCCGGTACGTCGGTCTGCCCGGCGGAGGCCGCCGGGTCGTAGGACCGCAGCAGCCGGACCTTGGCCGCGTCCTCAGGGGTGGGGGCGAGCGCCCTGAGGTCGCGCAGGTGCCCGGCGTCGAGCGCGATGACGAGGTCGAGGCCGGCGAACCAGGAGGCCCGGAACTGCCGGGCCCGGTGGCCCGGCTCGTACCCGGCGGCCTCCAGGACGGCTTCGGTGCGCGGGTCGGCCCCGTCCCCCTCGTGCCAGCCGCCGGTGCCGGCGCTGTCGACCTCGACCAGGCCCGAGAGCCCGGCGTCGGCCACGTGGGAGCGGAAGACCGACTCGGCCATGGGCGAGCGGCAGATGTTGCCGGTGCAGACGAAGCACACGCGGTACATGGGCGCCCGGCTTCAGTTCTTGTCGGGCAGGACCATGTTCAGGGCCCAGGAGACGATGGAGATGATCAGGGCGCCGACGATGGCCGACCAGAAGAAGTCGTTGACGTGGAAGCTGAGGTCGAACTGCTTGGCCAGCCATGAGGTCAGCAGCAGCATCGCCGCGTTCACCACGATGGTGAAGAGGCCGAGGGTGAGGACGAAGAGGGGCAGCGAGAGCAGCTTCACCACAGGCTTGACGATGAGGTTGACCAGGCCGAAGATCAGCGCGACCAAGATCAGGGAGAGCGCTTGGTGGCCCTTGCTGCTGTCGTCGGCCAGCGTGATGCCCGAGACGAGCCAGATGGCGACGCCCAGGGCTGCCGCGTTGGCGAGGGTCTTGACTACGAAATTCGTCATGTGTCTGATCGTTGCAGAGAAGGTCCCGGTGGAACATCAGCTGATCCGCGGATGCTTGCCGGACGCGAGAGCACAAGAGCACAAGGGGTAAGAAGAAGATGAAGGCCTTCCGGCTGGACGAGCTCGAGGCCGAGCGGGCCGCGAACCAGGGTGCCTACCTGCAGTTCCTGCGCGAGCGGAACATGTCGGTCGGCCTCTACGCGCTGGACGCCGGGCAGAACGATCCCCAACAGCCGCACGGCCAGGACGAGGTGTACTTCGTCGTCAGCGGCCGGGCCTCGATCACCGTCGGGGAGGAGACGACGATGGTCGCCAACGGGAGCGTGGTCTACGTGCCGGCCGGGGTGCCGCACAAGTTCCACCACATCACCGAGAACCTGAAGGTGATGGTCGTCTTCTCTCCGCCGGAAGGGTGAACGGACCCGGGGCTTAGGGTCCGGAGCCCTGTCCCCCTAGGGGTCGGATCAGGGGACTACGAGGGCTCGCGGGCCCCCGCCCGGGGCCGTGGCCTCCTAGCATCGAGAGCAGGAGTTCACCGGACCAGACGGACTAGGAAGAAGAGGTCGAGGACATGGAAGGCATCCGAGGGATATTCGAGGGCATGCCGTGGTGGGTCAAGTGGGTCGCCGTCCCGCTGCTGGTGCTGTTCGTCTTCGGTGGTGTGATCACCAGCATCATCGGTGCGCTGATCGGCTTCCTCTTCAAGGCCCTGCTCCTCGTGGCCCTCGTCGGAGGCCTGATCTTCGTCGTCAGGAAGTTCAAGGGCTCCGAGTCGAAGTCCTCCGCCGGAGAGTGGTAGAACTGGCGCAACCAGGGTCACAGTGGGATTAACCCAGCTGAGGGAACGTGAAGCGCTAAACCGCTCACAGCCCGGGAATCGGCGGATAGAGTGGCAATCTGTGCCGTTCCCTGGGCACCGAACGCCGGTACTACCGCTCTGACCTGCGGTTCTTTGGTACAGCCACCGAGCACGACCCCCAGGAGTCACGGCACACGCGGGGGCGGCCCCCGCAGGGCGGGCCCCCCCAAGGCCTGCCGCCACGCCTGGGGGTGAGCTTTGTCTTCGGTTCACAATGCCGGTGTGCCGACTCTGATCGGTTCGGTGCAGCGCGCGCTGAGGCTGCTCGAAGCGGTGGGTTCCCATAGCGAGGGAGCCCCGGCGAAACAACTGGCGCGCGAGGCCGGGCTCCCGCTTCCCACCGCGTACCACCTGCTGCGCACCCTGACCCACGAGGGCTATCTGCGACGCGAGAGCGGGGTCTTCGTCCTGGGGGACGCCGCGGGCCGTCTGGCCGGTGGCGGACTTCAGCAGAAACGTCGCAGCATGATCCTCGACTCCCTCGCGCACTTCCGCGACGCGGTCGGGGCCCCCGTCTACTTCGCGGTCTACCGCGAGGGTGAAATCGAGGTCGTGGGTGTCTCGGACACCCCGGCGAACCCGGCCTGCGAAGAGTGGGCCGATTTCCGCGAGACCGGCCACGCGCACGCCATCGGGCAGTGCCTGCTCGGCCAGCTCGACGAGAAGGCGCGCAAGGACTACTACGACCGTCACCCGGTCGAGGCCATCACCCCCTACACCGTGCGGGATCTGCGGGCTCTGGAGCAGCGGATCGGCTCCATGGAGCGGATGCAGCCGGTGGCCGAACGGCAGGAATACGCCCTGGGCACGGTGTGCGCGGCCATCCCCATCACGGCCGGCGACACCGCCGCGACCATGGCGATTTCTCTCCCTCTGCACCAGGAAAGTCGATTGCTGTATGCGGTCGATCGGCTACGGAGTGAAGTAGGCGCGCTGTTGAGCACCCTCTCGTTCTCTATCAGTATCTGAAAACTCACTCCTTGTGATCTGCAAGCGCTTACACCACTCTTGTCAAGAGGGCCTTGGGGGATCATTCCTGGCCACTTCCACTACAGCGGGGTAGGCAATGCGCGAGTCGGTACAGGCAGAGGTCATGATGAGTTTCCTCGTTTCCGAGGAGCTCTCGTTCCGGATCCCGGTGGAACTCCGGTACGACGCTCGTGACCCCTACGCAGTCCGTCTGACCTTCCACCTTCCCGGAGATGCGCCCGTGACCTGGGCGTTCGGCCGGGAGCTCCTTCTGGACGGCATCAACAAGCCGTGCGGTGACGGTGATGTCCACATCGCCCCGACCGATCCGGAGGAACTGTCCGATGTCCACATCCGGCTGCAAGTAGGTGCAGACCGGGCACTCTTCCGTGCGAGCGCGGCGCCACTCGTGGCCTTCCTCGACCGCACCGACCGGATCGTTCCGCTCGGCCAGGAGCGCAACCTCGGTGACTTCGAGGAGAACCTCGACGAGGCGCTCGACAAGATCCTCGCGGAGTCGCAGCAGAACGAGCAGAACGCGGGCTGACCGAAGCCCGGCCGGACATCCGCTGACCAGGGCGCGCCGGCACCCATCACGGCATCACCGCACCACCTGCATCAACCACAGCACCTGCATCACCTGCATCACCGGATTCATGCACCACGGCTCAGCGTGCCGACGCGCTGAGTGCTCCACCCTGCCGTTCCTCACGGCCGGCCGTGCGCGCGAACTGACCAGTCGCGCCCGCCGGTCCGCCTTTCAGCGCTTGCGTCGCCGACCCCGGCCGCCGCGGAGCGGCCCCGAGGCCGCTGTGGCCGCCGGGGATTCCGCGCGGTCGGCGGACACCACCAGCGCGGCCAGCGCCGTCGTCACGGGTACCGAGGCGACCAGTCCGATCGAGCCCACGAGGGTCCGTACGATCTCTTCCGCGACCAGCTCGCTGTTGGCCACCGAACCCATGCTGCTGTTCGCGATCGAGAACAAGAGGAGCAGGGGCAACGCCGCGCCCGCGTACGCCAGTACCAGGGTGTTCACCACCGACGCGATGTGGTCGCGCCCGATGCGGATGCCCGCACGATAGAGCCCGCGGGGGCCCATCGACGGGTCTGCCTGGTGGAGTTCCCAGACCGCCGAGGTCTGAGTGACGGTCACGTCGTCGAGTACGCCGAGCGATCCGATGATGACACCCGCAAGCAGCAAACCGCTCATGTCGATGTTCGGGTAGAGCCCGTGGATCAGCCCGGTGTTGTCGTCGGTGTTGCCGCTGAGGAATGCCCAGTCGATGAACAGCGAGCCCAGCAGGCCGATCAGCAGCAGCGAGATGATGGTGCCGAGGACCGCGACCGAGGTGCGGGCCGTCAGCCCGTGGCACATGTAGAGCGCGATCAGCATGATCGCGCTGGCTCCGACCACGGCCACGACCAGCGGGTTCGACCCCTGCAGGATCGCCGGGAGGATGAAGAGGGTCAGCACCGCGAAGCTGACGGCGAGGGCGATGAGCGCGAACAGCCCGCGCATCCGCCCGACGAGGACGACCGCGAGGGCGAAGATGCCCGCGAGGAGGGCCATCGGCAGCTTGCGGTTCACGTCGATCACGGAGTACTGGAGGTCCCGGGGCGCGTCCGGAGCGTAGGCGACCACCACGTCCTGGCCGTCCGTCAACTGTCGTGGAGCGCCCGGCTGGACGATCTCGATGAACTCGCGGCCCTTGTCGGGGCCGCTGCCCACCCTGATGGTGGCCTTCTTGCACTCGCCGGTCTGCGAGGCGAGGGCCTCGCGTCCCTCGGGGGTGGAGGTGTCGCCGGTGGCCGGCACCTGCGCGGCGTTCACGGATTTGCAGTCGACGTGTTGGAGCGCGACGACCGTGGCCTCCTGGGTCTGCCGGTCGAAGCCGACCCCGGTGCGTTCGTGGCCCGGCGCGCCACCGGGCCAGAGCACCGCCATGCCGATCACGACGGCGGTGGCGAAGGGGATCAGAACGGCCGCGATCACCTTGCGCAGGTGCTTCGAGACGGGGGCCGCCGGGCCATGGCTGTGCGAATGGCCATGGGAGTGCCCGGCGGAGCGGTCGGGCGAGTCACCGGGGTGCGCATGCGCGTGGCCGGGGTGGTCGGCGTGACCAGCGGGATCCGTGGGCTCGGTGGGGGGCTGCGGCGAGGACGTCACTGACTGATCATCGCAACAGATGAGGGGGCCCACTGTTCAGCACGCCACACATGACGCTAGCGTGGGGGCTACTTTGCACAACGCGGGAGCTCGGAGCACCGGGCTGAGAGGGCGCTGATCACCGTTCGCATTCGAATATGCGTACGGGAGGAGGCTGCGTCGACCGCCGAACCTGTTACCGGGTAATGCCGGCGTAGGGAGATTAGGTCTCATGACCATTCAGGACGCACGCACGCCTGCCGTCAGCCAGGACGCCGACGGCCAGACCGAGCGCCAGCCCGGCTGGCACAAGGGATACGTGGCGGGCTCCCGCCCCGACATCCGGGTGCCGGTTCGCCAGGTCCACCTCACCAACGGCAAGGACGTCACGCTCTACGACACGTCCGGGCCGTACACCGACCCGCAGGTCGAGACCGACGTGCGCCGCGGACTGCCGCCGCTGCGCGAGAACTGGATCATCAGCCGCGGCGACACCGAGGAGTACGCGGGCCGCCCCGTGCGCCCCGAGGACGACGGCATCAAGCACACCTCGCCGCGCGGTGGCCTCAAGAACCTCGACGCGGTCTTCCCGGGCCGTCCGCGCCAGCCCCGCCGTGGTCGCGGCGGCGCCGCGGTCACGCAGCTCGCGTACGCCCGCCGGGGCGAGATCACCCCGGAGATGGAGTACGTCGCGATCCGCGAGAACGTCTCCCCCGAGGTCGTCCGCGAGGAGATCGCCGCAGGTCGCGCGGTCATGCCGGTCAATGTGAACCACCCCGAGATCGAGCCGATGATCATCGGCAAGCGGTTCCTGGTGAAGGTCAACGCCAACATCGGCAACTCCGCCGTCACCTCCTCGATCGAGGAGGAGGTGGACAAGATGACCTGGGCGACCAAGTGGGGCGCCGACACGGTCATGGACCTCTCGACCGGCCGCAACATCCACACCACCCGCGAGTGGGTGCTGCGCAACTCTCCCGTGCCGATCGGCACCGTGCCGCTGTACCAGGCGCTGGAGAAGGTCGACGGCCGCGCCGAGGACCTGACCTGGGAGATCTACAAGGACACGGTCATCGAGCAGGCCGAGCAGGGCGTCGACTACATGACGGTCCACGCCGGCGTGCTGCTGTCGTACGTGCCGCTGACCGCGCGCCGCAAGACCGGCATCGTCTCGCGCGGCGGTTCGATCATGGCCGCCTGGTGCCTGGCGCACCACAAGGAGAACTTCCTCTACACGAACTTCGAGGAGCTCTGCGAGATCCTCGCGGCGTACGACGTCACGTACTCCCTCGGTGACGGTCTGCGCCCCGGTTCCATCGCGGACGCCAACGACGCGGCGCAGTTCGCGGAGCTGAAGACGCTGGGCGAGCTGAACACGATCGCCAAGCGGTACAACGTGCAGACGATGATCGAGGGCCCCGGGCACGTCCCGATGCACAAGATCAAGGAGAACATCGACCTTCAGCAGGAGATCTGCGAGGAGGCGCCGTTCTACACGCTCGGCCCGCTGACCACCGACGTCGCGCCCGCGTACGACCACATCACCTCGGGCATCGGCGCCGCGATGATCGCCTGGTGGGGCACCGCGATGCTCTGCTACGTCACGCCCAAGGAGCACCTGGGCCTGCCGAACCGCGACGACGTGAAGACCGGTGTCATCACGTACAAGATCGCGGCCCACGCGGCGGACCTGGCCAAGGGGCACCCGGGCGCCCAGGAATGGGACGACGCCCTGTCGGACGCGCGGTTCGAGTTCCGCTGGGAGGACCAGTTCAACCTGGCCCTCGACCCGGACACGGCCCGTGAGTTCCACGACGAGACCCTCCCGGCCGAGCCGGCCAAGACCGCGCACTTCTGCTCCATGTGCGGTCCGAAGTTCTGCTCGATGAAGATCTCCCAGGACATCCGCCGCCAGCACGGCGGCGACCTGGGCGCCGAGGAGATCGAGGCGGGCATGGCCGAGAAGTCCGCCGAGTTCGCGGCCGCGGGCAACCGCGTGTACCTGCCGCTGGCCGACTGACCCAGGCCCCGGTACATACGGACGGCCCGCGACACCGAGGGGGGAGTCGCGGGCCGCCGTTGCGTACGTCGTGTCAGCCCAGGGCGGCGAGGTAGCGGTTCGGTGCGTCGGGATCGGCGAGACCCCGCATGCTCAGCTGGGCGAGGCAGTGGTAGGCGAGGTCGGTCGAGTCGTAGACGTGGTGGGCGACCAGGGCCAGCTGCCTGAGCTGCTCGTCGGTCATGGACTCGGGGTGTCCGAAGTCGCGCACGTACACGACATCGGCTTCGAGGAGCTGGTGCCGGGCCACGCGGAAGTCACCGCCGAAGACCACGGGGGCGATCGGCCAGCGCTTGATCGCCGCGAAGGCGTGCGGGATGAATCCCTGGCCGCGCAGCTCCTGGTCCACGTCGCCGAACACGGGCTGGTCCTCGTACAGCGGGACGAAGGAGACCTCCGTGTGCACGGCCACGGCCTCGGCCAGTTTTCTCCGCGCGCCTTGGAAGACCATCAGCTCGGCCCCCTGGATGTCGATCTTCAGCAGGTCGAAGGTGCCGACCGCTTCGACGTCGTCCAGTCGCCGGGTGGAGACGGGGATCTCCTCGCGGATCCGGCCCCACTCGCTGAAGCCGTTGAAGAGCCCCAGCCTGTTCGTGTCGGGGCGGAAGAGGCTGGTCATCCCGGAGCTGGTGGCTACGAAGAGCGTGTGGGTGCCGCCGTCGCCGAGGGCGTCGGGCAGGTAGGTCTCGTACGGACCCTTGCGGCGTCGCAGGGTGTCCAGGGCATCGGGCTGGGGCTCGAATCCGGTCACCCTGCACAGGCCCGCCTCCAGCATGCTCCGGTACGGCGGGTCTCCGTCGATCGGGTTGGCGCCCACGTCGACCACGTGGGTCGGACGGGTCGGCCGCACCAGGTCGAGCAGCGGTGAAGCGGCGTGGGCCGCGGCAGTGACGGTCATGGGAGCTCTCCGGGTGTCCAGCTGACGGGGGCGTGAAAAGGGCGGACGGTCAGGCGAATGCCCGGGATCCCACGCCCAGCTTGCGGCGCGCGAACTCGAGGTTCGCGAGGATCCGGTCCTGCTGGTCGCCGGGCAGTTTGCCTTCCTGGAGCAGGCGTTCGCAGCAGTCCGACGACTCCTGGTACTCCCCGGTCCAGTAGGCGGCCACCGCGAGCTCGTCGAGTGCGCGCCAGTCGTGCCAGGCGAACTCGACGAAGAGGATGTCGTCCGGGTGCGGCACCCGTACCGCCTGCCGGGCGAACAGGTAGGCGAGGGGCCAGCGGCTTTCGAGGCGGCAGAGGCGGGCGAGGTCACCGAGGGCCTCCGCGCGTGAGGGACGGCTCTCGTGTGCGCGGAGGTAGCGGTCCATCACCTCGGCCGACGGCCTCTCGAGAGTGACCGCGAGCCTCGCGGCGTAGAGCTGCGCGCAGTAGGTCTCTTCGGCCCAGCCGCCCATGGCCACCCGGTGGTCGTAGGCGGCGAGGGACTTCTCGGGTTCTCCCGCGTCGCGCCAGCTCTGGGCCAGGTAGAACGCGTAGCGGGTGTTGTCGGGCTCTTTGGCGAGGCCTTCGGTGAGGACTTCCGCATCGCGCAGGTACTTCGCCCGCTGGCCTTCTTCCCGGAGGCGGGCCCCGCCGCCGATGGAGAGGATGTTGAAGCCCTCGATCACGTCGCGGCTGTACTCGGTTCCGGATTCGATGTACTCGTGGAGCACGCCCACGTACCGCCAGGGCAGCCGGGTGGAGACCAGCGCCGGCCGCCAGTGGACGATCGGACCGTCGTGCAGCGCGACCTGGTACGCGTCGAGCGTCAGGTCCGGCATCCGGAACCCGGGCTCGATCTGCATTTCGTCGTCGCCGTCGATGAACAGCAGGTAGTCGGCGCCGGCGCGGGCCAGTTCGATCGCCTCGGTGCGGCTGCCGTCGAACCCCTTCCACGGCCGGTCGTGGAGCGTGCCGGGCAGGTCGGCGAGACAGTCCCGGATGACGTCCTGGGTGCCGTCGGTGGAGCCCGTGTCCACGATCACCCAGGTGTCGATCAGGGGGCGGACCGACTCCAGGCACTTCCGGATGGTCGGGGCCTCGTTCTTGACGATCATGTTCAGGCAGATGGTCGGCCTCACCGCAGCACCCTCTCGTCGGACGGATCGCGGGCGACGTTAGGGAGTACGGCTGCCGATGGGTGGGCGGCACGCCGGTGGCGCTACCCCCCGGTGGCCGTCGGCGCAGCCGTTAGAGGGGGCCTGATCGGCCGATCTGCTGATAAATATCCCCGGCACCTCAAGATCCCGGCACATCCGTCCGTAAGCCCCAAGGACGTTCGAACTCGCAGCCGGAGCGCTACCCGTTCCGGCTCGCATTCCGTTCCGAAGGAGCGCTGCACATGAGTCGTGAGCACCAGACCAAGGTCAAACTCGGTCCTGTCCCCCGCAACCGCGCCTGGATCGCGGGAGGTGCCCTGGCCTCGCTGTCCCTCGTACTCATGGGCATGGCCACCCCCGTCATCGCGGCGGTCAATCCGGCGGTCGCGGCGGTGAGAGCCACGGCCCCGTCGGGCGGCGGCGGAGGCGATGACTGCGAGCCGCACGACGGGCCACCGCGCGACAGGAACCGCGGAGGCGGGGACGACGACGGGCACGGTGGCCGGGGAGACGACGACGGGCGCGACCACCACGACGGGCGCGACCACCACGACGGGCGCGGCGACCACGACGGCCGCGGCGACTGGGGAGACGACGAGGGGCGCGACCCCCACCACGGGCGCGACCACGGGTGCCCGCCCGTAGGCCCGACTGGGCCGACTGGGCCGACCGGTCCCGCGGGTGCGACGGGTGCGACCGGTGCGACCGGCGCGACCGGTGCCACGGGTGCGACCGGTGCTGACGGGGCCACGGGGGCGACCGGCGCCACGGGTGCTGACGGCGCTACGGGTGCTGACGGTGCGACCGGCCCGACCGGCCCGACCGGCCCGACCGGCCCGACCGGCCCGACTGGTGCTGATGGTGCGACGGGCGCTGACGGTGCCACGGGCGCGACCGGTGCTGATGGTGCGACCGGCGCCACGGGCGCTGACGGTGCCACGGGCGCGACCGGTGCTGACGGTGCCACGGGCGCTGACGGTGCGACGGGCGCGACTGGTGCTGACGGGGCCACGGGCGCCACGGGTGCAACCGGCCCGACTGGTGCGGATGGTGCGACGGGCGCGACCGGTGCTGATGGTGCGACGGGCGCGACCGGTGCCGATGGTGCGACCGGCGCCACGGGTGCCGATGGTGCGACCGGCGCCACGGGTGCCACGGGTGCCACGGGTGCGGACGGTGCCACGGGCGCGACCGGCCCGACCGGCCCGACGGGTCCGACAGGTCCGACGGGTGCGACCGGTGCGACCGGTGCGACCGGGGGGTGCAACGCCATCGCCAACTACAAGCCCGCCGCCAACCGCGAGATCAAGGCGGTAATGATCAACGGGGTCGCGTACGTCGGAATCCGGGGGATCCAGCCGAACCCGACGAACTTCGACTGGCACAACCTGACCATCGCCGCGCGGAACCCGGGCTATCCCACCGGGCTTGCGTGCGGCATCGCCGTCGATGAACACTCGAACGGGGCCAACATCGAGATCGCGACCATCGACGGGCGGGTCTTCGAGACCTTCTGCTCGGTCAACAACATGACACCGTCCCTGGACTGCGGGACGCCGATGGCTACGCACCCGTGGACCCAGGTTGTCCCCGGCCCCACGAGCGCTCCCCCGACGAACGTGGTCACCAAGAGCCAGCCCTTCAAGAGCCCGCCCGCCAAGAAGCCTGCCGTCAAGCACCAGGCTGCGAAGAAGCCGGCTGCCAAGCCCAAGCACACAGTCGACAAGGGCAACAAGCACCGCCCCTGACAGCAGCAGCATGACCCACCGGTGAACCCAAGCGCCGGGCCGCTCCTGAGGGAGCGGCCCGGCGTTCGTGTGCTTGCGCTGGAGTGCGCTCCAGCTTCTACAGTGCGGGCCCATGAGCATGCGATACCGAATTCTGGGTGGGACCGGCATCGAGGTCAGCACGCACTGCCTCGGCACGATGATGTTCGGCGCGGTGGGCAATCCGGATCACGAGGAGTGCGCGCGGATCATCCACGCCGCGCTCGATCACGGGATCAACTTCGTGGACACCGCGGACATGTACTCGGCCGGGGAGTCCGAGACGATCGTGGGGAAGGCCCTCAAGGGCCGGCGGGACGACGTCGTGCTCGCGACCAAGGTGCACTTCCAGATGGGCGAGGGCCGCAACCGCAGCGGGAACTCCCGGCGCTGGATCGTGCGTGCCGTCGAGGACAGTCTCCGCCGACTGGACACGGACTGGATCGACCTCTACCAGGTGCACCGGCCCGATCACGGCACGGACGTCGAGGAGACCCTGTCCGTCCTCGGGGATCTGGTCCGGGCCGGCAAGATACGGGCTTTCGGCTGTTCCACCTTCCCGGCCGAGGAGATCGTCGAAGCGCACCACGTCGCCGAACGGCGGGCTCTGCCGAGGTTCCGGACCGAGCAGCCGCCGTACTCGATCCTCGCGCGCGGGATCGAGAGCAGTGTGCTGCCGGTGGCCCGGAGGTACGGGATGGGTGTCCTGACCTGGAGCCCGCTCGCGTCCGGATTCCTGAGCGGGAAGTACCGGCTCGGCAGCGCCATCGACATGACCTCGGGGCGTGCGGCGCTGACTCCCGCCCGCTTCGACCCCACGATTCCGGGCAATGTCGCGAAGCTGGAGGCCGTGGAGCAGCTGGTGGAGCTCGCCGACTCCATCGGCTGCACGCTGCCCGAGCTGGCGGTGGCCTTCCCGCTGGCGCATCCCGCCGTCACCTCCGTGATCATCGGGCCGCGGACCATGGAGCAGCTGGAATCACTGGTGAAGGGCGCCGGGCTGGTCCTCGATGACACGGCTCTCGACCGGATCGACGAGATCGTGGAGCCGGGCCGGAATCTGTACCACCCGGACGGCGCCTGGCGTTCGCAGGCGCTGGCGGATGTCGCGCAGCGGAGGCGGGCACTGGCAGACCGGTCCGCGGCTTAGGCGGATGGACGCTCCCATGTTTCACGTGAAACAGAGACGGGTGTTTCACGTGAAACATGGCCCATGGCCGCAGGCTCTGGCTGCGCAGACCCGTGTGGCCGTGTAGCAGGCCGCCAAGTGGCGGTGTGGGCTGCGCCGTTCCGCTGACTCATGGGCGCGCCGGTCGGGCTCGCGGGGTCGGGGTCCTCAGGATTGCCCGCGGAGCCCGGTCGTACTTCCGGACTTCGCAGGTCGATTCGATCCGATGTCTGCGAGGAGCGGTACATGAGTTCTGAGAACAAGGCCCGTACCTACCTGGGGCCCTTGCCCCGACGGGCCGGCTGGCTGACGGGAGGCACGCTGGCCTCGGTGGCGCTGGTGCTGGGGGGTCTGGCGTCCCCGGCGGTCGCGCTGGCCGAGGCGTCCGGGAGCCCGGACCACTGCCAGTCCCAGCACCAGAGAGCGGGTGCGCCGTCGGCGGCTCACGGCGACGACTGCAAGGTGGGCCCGCGGGGCCCGCGCGGACCCAAGGGACCCAAGGGTGCGACGGGCCCGACCGGGCCCCGGGGCGCGACCGGTGCGACGGGCCCGACCGGGCCGCGAGGCTACCCGGGCGCGACGGGTGCCACTGGCGCGACGGGTGCCACCGGCGCCACCGGCGCGACGGGCGCGACCGGCGCCACCGGCGCGACCGGCGCCACCGGTGCCACCGGGCCGTGCAACGACATCGACAGCTACTCGCCCTCGAACACCGAGGACTTCCACGCCGCCCTCACCGGTGGGATCGCGTACGCGGGACGGGCATCCGTGCCGGGCGGCGTGCCGGTCTGGCAGAACATCAGCGACGCCGACGACAACCCGGGCTTCCCCGTTGGACGTGCCTGCGGCATCTCCATCGCGGCCCAGGGCAATAACGCGTACATCAAGGTGCTGACCACGAACGGCCAGGTGTACCAGACACACGGCGACGTGAACGGCGCGAACTTCATCTGGGACGAGGCCTGGACCCAGCTTCTGCCGGCTCCGAACCCGATGCTCGGACTCCGCAGCAAGGGCATCGAGTGGAAGGGCGACCTGGCCTCCTCCGGCGCGCCGAGCGGTCAGTAGCCGTCACCCCGGCTCGGTTTCCGGGCCGCCGAAGTCCGGGCTGGTGAAGTCCGGAGAGGAGTAACCGGGACGGGGCCCCTCAGCCGGGGCTCCCGGACTGGTGAAATCGGGCCGGGTGTATCCCAGATTGGGGATGCGCCCGGCTCCCGGCTTTCGGGGGGCCGGGAAGCCGGCCCCCGCGCTGGGATCGGCCAGCGCGTCCCGGAGGAACGGCACGATGCCCCGCTCCAGGAGGGCGTTGCGCCAGGCCTCCCGGGCCCGCGACACCTCGTCGGGCACTGTCTCGGTCTCGTCCGCGGCCACCTCGGTGGAACTGTTGCGGACGGCCGTGACGAGCAGCCCGATCACGGCGAAGAGCAGTGCCGCGGCGGTCAGCCCGCCGAAGAGCCAGCCCGCCGTCAGCATCGTGTCGGCGAAGGCCGGTTCGGGTTCGATCATCTTCAGGATGTAGCCCACCAGCAGGAAGATCAGCATGGCGGTGCCGGCCAGGACCGGCGCGAGGACCGCGACCACGGCGCTGACGCCCGCGCCACCGCCCTGCCCGTCGTCCTCCTCCCCCGTCGAACCGGGGGTGGACAGGATCTCGTCCTGCCGCTCTTTGCGGACCTTCACGTAATGGTCGTACTCGGCTGCGGCCGCGGCCGTCAGCAGCGAGGTGGCCCCCATGGCCATCGTGCGCAGCTGTTCGGCATTCAACCGTTCGCCGAGGGCGGCGAGTTCGGGCCGGTCGTTCGCTGTGCGCAGCGCCTCGTCGAGGAGCCGATCGAACTCCGGTCGGTCTTCGGTGAGCAGGTGCGGAGCGCTGGTCATGTGCATCCCCCGATGCTCCGTAGAGACCGGTATGCCCGCGTAGAACGGGGCGCCGGCACAAACGGAGGAGAGCCTGCTACGGATAGAGCGATGGTAGAGCGCCCACGCCGTACGTTGACAGGGGCTTTCCGGAAATACCCAGCTCCGGGAAGCCTCAGTCGTTCAGCGGGAGTTGCACGACGAGTAGTTTGCCCGCCATCGTCACGCCGCCGTCCATGGCGATGGCCAGGCCTTCCGCGTAGACGTGGGGGCCGACGACGGCCTCGGGACCGTGTGCCCCGTCGCCGTCCTCGGTGCCCACCTCGCCCAGCAGGTACGGGATGGGGCTGTGGCCGTGCACGACGCGACTGCCGCCGTAGGTGCCGATGAGCTCGCGTACGGCCTGGGGGCCGGTCTCCTCGTCGCGGAAGGCGAAGCGCTTGGTGAATTTGCGGAAGAGGTCCCAGGTGATGTCGGCGTCGTTGCGGTTGAGCAGTTCGTGGATGGTGTCGTTGACGTCCTCGACGGAGTCGCCGTAGTCGAGGTAGGCGGTGGTGTCGGAGTGGAGGAGCAGGTGGTCCTCCACCAGGACCGCCGCGTCCAGCCGGGACATCCACTGGAGGTGGACGTCCTGAAGCCGGTCCATGTCGGTGCGCTGGCCGCCGTTGAGGAGCCAGGCGGCCTGGAAGGTGGCGGTGCCGGCGCCGGAGACGACGGGGGTGTCCCCGAACCGCTTGGCGCCGATGAGCAGCAGCTCGTGGTTGCCCATGAGGGCCTTGCAGTAGCCGCCCGCGGCGGCGGCTTCGGCGGAGAGCCGCATGACGAGGTCGATGACCCCGATGCCGTCGGGGCCGCGGTCGGTGAAGTCGCCGAGGAACCAGAGCCGGGCGTTGCCGGCGGACCAGTTGCGGTCGGCGTCGATGAGCCCCTGGAGCTGCAGTTCGGCGACGAGTTCGTCGATGTAGCCGTGGACGTCGCCGACGACGTAGAGCGGTCCGGGGCCCTCGCCGGGGGTCTCTTGGGGAACGTACTGGATCTGGACGGTGTCGCCGGGGCCGCCGAGGGCGCCGCGCCCGATGACGGGGAGGTCGCGCTGCGTCGGGGTGTACCCCTCGGGGTCGCTGTCCTCGGGGACGTGGCCCATCGGACGGCCGGGCTCACCGAGGGCGCCGACGGCACCGTACGGGGCTTCGTGGCCGTATCCGTGCTGCGCGGGGACGGGTGCCGGGCCCGCGGCGTAGTACGCGGGGTACTCGCCGTAGACGGGGGCGTCCGCCCCGAGCCCCGCGGGGCCGCCCCTTCCGGCTGCTGCGGCCCCCGGGGGGACGGTATGCGAGGCGGGTTCGGCGACCGGCAACCGGAAGTCCCGCTCGGTGTCCGTCCGCACCGCGGGTCCCTGACCGGCCCCCTGAGTCATCGACCCCTCCACCACCGTCGCGCTGCCGTACACCTGCGGACCCGCCCGCCTCTTGGGCGGAGGGTCCGTGATGTCGTGCGCCCATCATAGGAATGCAGCTCGCGCTCTGTGACGCACCAGGGGTGGTGAATCCTGGGCGGAGCTGGTCCTTCCTGCCGGTTTCTCCCGATATCGGTGTTGCTGAAATCCTCGGCGGGGCTCCGGGCCCCGCCGTTGGGCCGGCGTGGTGGTCAGTCCTGTGCCGGGGATCGGGGCGGGCTGACGGTCGTACGGGGCTGCCTGCGCTGGGACGAGGTACGGATGATCAGCTCGGTCGGGATGACCTGTTCGACGGGTCCGCCCGTGTCGACGCCCTCGATGGCGTCGATGAGCAGCTGGACGACGGCGGTGCCGATGCGGCGGGGTTTGAGGGACAGGGTGGTGATGGGCGGTTCGGTGTTGGCGTACACGGTGGATTCGCTGCAGCACACGAGCAGCAGATCCTCGGGAACGCGCAGGCCGTAGCGCCGGGCGGCGGCGAGCAGGTCGGTGCCGTTGGGGTCGAACAGACCGTAGACGGCGTCGGGCCGGTCGGGCCGGGCGAGCAGCCGGTCGGCGGCGACGGCGCCGGCGCACGGATCGTGGGCGGGGTAGGACTCGTAGACGGGGTCCTGGCCCACGCGCTCGCACCAGCGCAGGTAGGCCGTGGTGGAGAGCCTGGTGTAGGTGTCGGTGGTGGTGCCGGTCAGCAGCCCGATGCGGCGGGCTCCGGCGGCGGCGAGGTGGTCGAGGAGGCCCAGTACGGCGGCCTCGTGGTCGTTGTCGACCCAGGCGGTGACGGGGAGTGAGCCGGCGGGGCGTCCGTCGGAGACGACGGGCAGACCCTGGCGGACCAGTTCGGTGACGACCGGATCGTGGTCGGAGGGGTCGATGACGACGGTGCCGTCGAGGGCCACGTTGGACCAGACGTCGTGTCGGGAGGTGGCGGGGAGGATGACGAGGGCGTAGCCGCGAGCGAGCGCGGCGGAGGTGGCGGCCCTGGCCATCTCGGCGAAGTACGCGAATTCGGTGAAGGTGAAAGGTTCATCCCCGTAGGTCGTCACGGTCAGGCCGATGAGGCCCGACTTGCCGGTACGGAGGGTGCGGGCCGCCGCGGAAGGGCGGTAGCCCAGCCGGTCTGCGACCTCGCGAACGTGGCGGCGGGTGGCGTCCGGCAGCCGTCCCTTCCCGTTGAGGGCGTCGGAGACGGTCGTGATCGAGACGCCCGCCGCAGCGGCCACGTCCCTGATGCCGGCCCGGCCCTGTCGGCCGGCGGCCCGCCGGGTGGTCTCGGTCCGGCTCACCTGATGCTTCCCTGCTGCTGTCATGGCGAGCCGATAGTAGGGCTCGGTGGGCAGAGCGGTCCGGATGCATATGCACCCGTTGACAGGCACGATTCTGCATGGTTCGCCACCCCCAATGACCTTGGAAATGAAGGCCTTTGGTTGCAAAGGGTGCCTGGTGCCCTTGTCGTCGGGACCGTGCATGCCAAAACGGTGCGCTGTCGGGCTCCACTCAACTCACCTGTACGAGGGACGCGCGCCACGGCGCAGGCCACCGGCGCACGCATATATGCGTGCGCTCTCCCGCATTCCAGGCGCCTGCCGTTCTCGGATGGACGGAATCCTCATAAGGTGAGGAGTATTGAGTCGACGGCGACGTCGTACGGGACGGTCGAGGAGGACCTGCGGTGAGCGAGAAGAGCCCGAAGCTGCGCGCCGAGCTGGACGGCATCCCCACCTACAAGCCCGGAAAGCCCGCGGCAGCGGGCGGTCCGGTCGCTTTCAAGCTGTCCTCGAACGAGAACCCGTACCCGCCCCTGCCTGGGGTGCTGGAGAGCGCGGTCGCGGCGGCCGGCCAGTTCAACCGCTACCCGGACATGGCGTGCACCGGCCTGGTGAACGAGCTCGCGGAGCGGTTCGGGGTTCCGGTCGAGCACATCGCCACCGGCACCGGCTCGGTCGGCGTCGCCCAGTCGCTGATCCAGTCGACGGCGGGTCCGGGCGACGAGGTCATCTACGCCTGGCGGTCTTTCGAGGCTTATCCGATCATCGTTCAGATCTCGGGTGCGACCTCGGTCCAGGTTCCGCTGGCCGAGGGGGACGTGCACGACCTGGACGCGATGTTCGAGGCGATCACCGAGCGGACCCGCCTGATCTTCGTCTGCAACCCCAACAACCCCACCGGCACCGCGGTCCGCCGTGCGGAGCTGGAGCGGTTCCTGGACCGGGTGCCCTCCGACATCCTCATCGTCCTCGACGAGGCGTACAAGGAGTTCGTCCGCGACGTCGAGGTCCCGGACGGCATCGAGCTCTACCGCAGCCGCCCCAACGTCGCCGTGCTGCGTACGTTCTCCAAGGCGTACGGGCTCGCGGGCCTGCGCGTCGGCTTCGCGGTGGCGCACGAGCCGGTGGCCGCGGCGCTGCGCAAGACCGCGGTGCCCTTCGGCGTCAGCCAGCTCGCCCAGGACGCGGCGGTCGCCTCGCTGCGGGCCGAGGACGAGCTGATGGGCCGCGTCGGGTCGCTGGTGAGCGAGCGCGCCCGGGTCTACGGGACGCTGCTGGCCCAGGGCTGGACGGTGGTGCCCGAGACGCAGGCCAACTTCGTGTGGATGCGGCTCGGAGAGCGGACCGCCGACTTCGCGGCGGCCTGCGAGAAGGCCGGCGTGGTGGTCCGGCCCTTCGCGGGCGAGGGCCTGCGGGTCACGATCGGCGAGCCCGAGGCGAACGACCTCTTCCTGCACACGGCCGAGGCGTTCTTCAAGGAGCTCTAGAGCTCCCGGGAGCTGGTCGGGTCGGCGCCGGTCGCACCGGCGGTGATCAGGCCGGCTCCGGTCGGCCCGGCTCCGGTCAGGCCAGTTCCACGCGGATGGGGTCGCCGTCGCGGACGGTGGCCAGCAGGCGGGGGTCGCCGTCGAACGAGCCGAGGACGTTGCACGGGCTCGCCAGGCGGCTCTCGCCCCCGCGGGAGATCGGGGTGGGGCCGTAGGGCAGCGCGAGTGCGTCGCCCTCGGTCCAGAACGCGACCGTGCCGGGCTCGACGACCTGCTGGGCGTCGTGCTCCAGCGCCACGGAGACGCCGGTGTCGAAGTAGACCTCCTCGCCCCAGGTGTTGGCGGAGGCGGAAATGGGGAGCGCGTCGGCGAGCGCCTTGGCGGTCGGGGTCTCGTCGAGCGTTGCGGTGAGCTGGCCGGCGGGCCAGAGGAATCGAATCTTCATGGTTCGCATTCAACAATCTGTTGAATTTATTCGCTAGAGGGGACCCCCCTCGAAGATGCCGACAGCAGTACGACATAATGCTTGTGAATGTGAACGCGTTCACAAGCGTGTCCTGCTTCCTCCCGGATTGAGTGGGATACGAGAGGCAAACTGCGGCTGTGACCACGGCGAAACGAAGGAGACGACGACGTGGACCTAGCTTTGGCGCCAGAGACCCTGGCGCGATGGCAGTTCGGTATTACGACCGTCTATCACTTCCTCTTCGTTCCCTTGACGATCTCTCTGGCCGCGCTCGTCGCGATCTTGCAGACCGCCTGGGTGCGTTCGGAAAAGGAGAAGTACCTCAAAGCCACCAAGTTCTGGGGCAAGCTCTTCCTGATCAACATCGCGATGGGCGTCGTCACCGGCATCGTCCAGGAGTTCCAGTTCGGCATGAACTGGTCCGACTACTCGCGATTCGTCGGTGACATCTTCGGAGCCCCGCTGGCCTTCGAGGCGCTCATCGCCTTCTTCTTCGAGTCCACCTTCATCGGCCTGTGGATCTTCGGATGGGACAAGCTGCCGAAGAAGATCCACCTGGCCTGCATCTGGATGGTCTCGATCGGCACCATCCTGTCCGCGTACTTCATCCTCGCGGCGAACTCATGGATGCAGCACCCGGTCGGCTACCGGATGAATCCCGAGCGCGGCCGGGCCGAGCTCACCGACTTCTGGCTGGTGCTCACGCAGAACACCGCGCTGACCCAGTTCTTCCACACCATGACGGCGGCCTTCCTGGTCGGCGGCGCGTTCATGGTCGGCATCGCGGCCTTCCACCTCGCCCGCAAGAAGCACATCCCCGTCATGCGGACCTCGCTGCGACTCGGCCTGGTCGTCATGATCATCGCCGGTCTGGGAACCGCCATCAGCGGAGACCTGCTCGGCAAGGTGATGTTCAAGCAGCAGCCGATGAAGATGGCCGCCGCCGAGGCGCTCTGGGACGGCGAGGCGCCGGCTCCCTTCTCCCTCTTCGCCTACGGCGACGTGGAAAAGGGCCACAACACGGTCGCCCTGGAGATCCCGGGCCTGCTGTCCTTCCTGGCCAACGACGACTTCACCTCGTTCGTCCCGGGCATCAACGACGTCAACAAGGCCGAGCAGGAGAAGTACGGGCCCGGTGACTACCGGCCCAACATCCCCGTCGCCTACTGGGGCTTCCGCTGGATGATCGGCTTCGGCATGGCCTCGCTCGGCGTCGGCATGCTGGGACTCTGGCTGACCCGCAAGAAGTTCATGCTTCCGCCGGGGCTGCGCACCGGTGAGGAAGAGGTCCCGCACCTGGTCCTCTTCAAGAAGGCGCTGAGCCCCAAGTTCACGAACTGGTACTGGATCGTCGCGCTCTGGACCATGGGCTTCCCGCTGATCGCCAACTCCTGGGGCTGGATCTTCACCGAGATGGGCCGCCAGCCCTGGGTGGTCTACGGGGTCCTGCGCACCAGGGACGCGGTCTCGCCGAACGTCTCCCAGGGTGAGGTGCTCACCTCGATGATCGGCTTCACGCTGCTCTACGCCGTGCTCGCCGTGATCGAGGTCAAGCTCCTCGTGAAGTACGTCAAGGCCGGACCGCCCGAGCTCACCGAGGCCGACCTCAACCCGCCGACCAAGATCGGCGGGGACGACAAGAACCCCGACCGGCCGATGGCCTTCTCGTACTGAGGCTGAGGAGACCACACCATGCAACTTCACGACGTCTGGTTCGTGCTCATCGCCGTTCTGTGGATCGGCTACTTCTTCCTGGAGGGCTTCGACTTCGGAGTCGGCGTCCTGACCAAGCTGCTGGCCCGCAACCGCACGGAGAAGCGGGTCCTGATCAATACGATCGGGCCCGTGTGGGACGGCAACGAGGTCTGGCTGCTCACGGCCGGCGGTGCGACCTTCGCCGCCTTCCCGGAGTGGTACGCCACCCTCTTCTCCGGCTTCTACCTGCCGCTCCTGCTCATCCTGATCTGCCTCATCATCCGCGGGGTCGCCTTCGAGTACCGGCACAAGCGGCCCGAGGACAAGTGGCAGACCAACTGGGAACACGCGATCTTCTGGACCTCGCTGATCCCCGCGTTCCTGTGGGGCGTGGCCTTCGCCAACATCGTGCGCGGAGTGAAGATCGACCAGGACATGGAGTACGTCGGAAACTTCTTCGACCTGCTCAACGTCTACTCGATCCTCGGCGGCCTGGTCACCCTGACCCTGTTCACCTTCCACGGCGCGGTGTTCACCTCGCTCAAGACGGTCGGTGACATCCGGGACCGCTCGCGCAAGCTGGCCATGCGGCTCGGGGTGGTGACCGCCGTCCTGGCGCTCGCCTTCCTGATCTGGACCCAGGTCTCGCGTGGTGACGGCTGGAGCCTGATCGCCATGATCGTGGCGGTACTGGCGCTGGTCGGGGCCCTCGGCTTCAACTTCGCGGGCCGCGAGGGATGGGCCTTCGGCCTGTCGGGCGTCACCATCGCGGCGGCCGTCGCGATGCTCTTCCTGACGCTGTTCCCGAACGTCATGCCGTCCTCGCTGAACGCCGCCTGGAACCTCACGGTCACCAACGCCTCGTCGAGCCCGTACACCCTGAAGATCATGACCTGGTGCGCGGCGGTGGCGACCCC
This sequence comes from Streptomyces sp. NBC_00086, assembly GCF_026343255.1. Lineage (NCBI taxonomy): Bacteria > Bacillati > Actinomycetota > Actinomycetes > Kitasatosporales > Streptomycetaceae > Streptomyces > Streptomyces sp. NBC_00086. The sequence continues at coordinate 4,163,608 of NZ_JAPELZ010000001.1, forward strand.
GGTCGTCCTGCTCTACCAGGCGTGGACGTACTGGGTGTTCCGCAAGCGCATCGGCACGCAGCACATCGTCGACGTGCACTGAACCGTGCACTGAGTCGGCTCCGTCCGCTCCGCCCGTTCCTGCCTGGGGATGTTTCACGTGAAACCGATCGACCCGCGCCTGCTTCGGTACGCCCGGTCCACCCGCCTCTTCCTGGGGGCGGTGGTGGCCCTCGGGCTCGCCGGGGCGGGGCTGGTCGTCGGCCAGGCCATGCTGATCGCCGAGATCGTGGTCGGCGCCTTCGAGGACGGACTGGACGGCGCAGCCCTGCGGACGCCCCTGCTGCTGCTCGCGGCGGTGGCGCTCGGCCGGGGCCTGGTCGCCTGGCTGACCGAGCTGGCCGCGCACCGGGCGAGCGCGGCGGTCAAGTCGGAACTGCGCGGCCGGCTGCTGGAGCGGGCGGCGGACCTCGGGCCCGGCTGGCTGAGCGGACAGCGGACGGGCTCCCTGGTGGCCCTGGCCACCCGGGGAGTCGACGCCCTGGACGACTACTTCTCGCGGTACCTGCCCCAGTTGGGGCTCGCGATCGTCGTCCCCGTGGCGGTGCTCGCGCGGATCGTCACCGAGGACTGGGTGTCGGCGGCGATCATCGTGGTCACGCTCCCGCTGATCCCCCTGTTCATGATCCTGATCGGCATGGCCACCCAGTCCCGGATGGACCGCCAGTGGCGGCTGCTGTCCCGGCTCTCGGGGCACTTCCTGGACGTGGTGGAGGGCCTGCCGACCCTGAAGGTGTTCGGCCGCGCGAAGGCGCAGGCGGAGTCCATCCGCAAGATCACCGATGATTACCGGCAGGCGACGATGCGCACCCTGCGCATCGCCTTCCTGTCCTCGTTCGCGCTCGAACTGCTGGCGACCCTGTCCGTGGCGCTGGTCGCCGTCACCATCGGCATGCGGCTCGTCCACGGGGAGCTGGACCTCTACACCGGGCTGGTCATCCTGGTCCTGGCGCCCGAGGCGTACCTGCCGCTGCGTCAGGTCGGGGCGCAGTACCACGCGGCGGCGGAGGGGCTGGCCGCCGCGGAAGAGATCTTCGAGGTGCTGGAGACCCCGGTCGCCGCCTCGCAGGGGACGGCCGCTGTTCCGGTCTCGGGACTGCGGATCGAGCTCGACGGGGTGGCCGTCCGGTACGAGGGTCGGGGCGAGGACTCCCCCGGACCCGTCTCGCTGACCGTGGAGCCGGGTGAATGCGTGGCCCTCAGCGGGCCGAGCGGCGCGGGCAAGTCCACGCTGCTGCAGGTGCTGCTGGGCTTCGTGACGCCGAGTGCGGGCCGGGTCCGGGTCGGGGACGTGGACCTGGCCGGGCTCGCGCCCGAACAGTGGCGGGAGCGGATCGCGTGGGTGCCGCAGCGGCCGCACCTGTTCGCCGGGTCGATCGCGGAGAACGTACGGCTGGCGCGGCCCGGCGCCGCCGATGCCGAGGTGACCGCCGCGCTGGTGGACGCCGGGGCGTGGGAGTTCGTACGGGCTCTGCCGCGGGGGGCGGACACCCTCCTCGGCGAGGGCGGGGTCGGACTGTCCGCCGGGCAGCGCCAGCGTCTCGCGCTGGCGCGGGCGTTCCTGGCGGACCGGCCGGTGCTCCTGCTCGACGAGCCGACGGCGGCGCTGGACGGCGAGACCGAGGCGGCCGTGGTGGAGGCGGTACGCCGCCTCGCGGTCGGGCGGACCGTCCTGCTGGTGGTGCACCGGCCCGCGCTGCTGGCGCTGGCCGACCGGGTCGTGAGGGTCGGGGCCGGCTGTGCCGGGCCGCCCTCCCCCGCCGCGCCCCTTCCCTCGGTGCGGCCGGGACGGACGGCGCCGGGACCGGCTCCGCGCGATCCCGGCGAATGGATCCTCGGCGACACTCCGGCGCGGGCGGGCGCTGCGGGCGGCGACGGTACGGGCGGCGGCGGTGCCGACGGCCGTGACCCGCTCAGGCGGGTGCGGGGCGTGGCCAAGGCCTGGCAGGGACGGTTCAGGCTCGGGCTGTTCCTGGGAGCGCTGGCCGTCGGGTGCAGCGTCGGGCTGATGGCCGTCTCCGGATGGCTGATCTCGCGCGCCTCCGAACAGCCTCCCGTGCTGTACCTGATGGTGGCCGTCACCGCGACGCGGGCCTTCGGCATGGGCCGGGCCGTCTTCCGGTACGCGGAGCGGCTCGTGTCCCACGACGCGGTCCTGCGGATGCTCGCCGACCTGCGCGTTTCGGTGTTCCAGCGACTGGAGCGCATCGCGCCCGCCGGACTGCGCACCCAGCGGCGCGGGGATCTGCTGACCCGGCTGGTGGCCGACGCCGACGCCCTGCAGGACTACTGGCTGCGCTGGCTGCTGCCCGTCGGCACCGCGGTGCTCGTGGGCACCGGCTCGGTGGCGTTCACCGCCTGGCTGCTGCCCGCGGCCGGGGCGATGCTCGCCGTCGGGCTGCTGGCCGCCGGGGTCGGCGTACCGCTCGTCAGCGCGGTCTGCGCACGCCGGACGGAGCGCCGGCTCGCGCCCGCCCGGGGCGAGCTCGCCACCCGTGTGGCGGATCTGCTCACCGGAACCGCGGAGCTCACCGTTGCCGGAGCGCTCGGCGGGCGCAAGGCCGCCGCGAAGGACAGCGACCGCACACTGACCGGGATCGCTGCCCGCGCGGCCGCCGTCACCGGGCTCGGGAGCGGGCTGTCTTCCTTGGTGACCGGGCTGACCGTGGTGTGCTCGGCCGCCGTCGGGGCCGACGCCGTCGCCGGCGGCCGGCTGTCCGGGGTGGCCATGGCGGTGGTCGTCCTGACCCCGCTGGCCGCCTTCGAGGCCGTCAGCGGGCTTCCGCAGGCCGTCCAGTACCGCCAGCGGGTCCGGCGCAGCGCCGAGCGGGTCTACGAAGTCATCGACACGCCCGCTCCGGTCACCGAGCCGGAGCGGCCCGAAGCCCTGCCCGCCTCGCCCTTCCCGCTGCGGCTGACGGGGCTCGCCGCCCGCCACCCCGGGCAGGAGAAGGACGCGCTGAGCGGGCTCGACCTGACCCTGGAGGCGGGCCGCCGGATCGCGGTGGTCGGGCCTTCGGGAGCGGGCAAGACGACGCTGGCGCAGGTCCTGCTGCGCTTCCTGGACCAGCACGAAGGCTCGTACACCCTGGGCGGGACCGATGCGCGCGCCCTCGACGGGGACCACGTGCGCCGGGTCGTGGGCCTGTGTGCGCAGGACGCGCACATCTTCGACAGCTCGGTACGGGAGAACCTGCGCCTGGCCGATCCGGGGGCGAGCGAGGCGCGGCTGCGGGAGGCCCTCGCCGCGGCCCGGCTGCTTGAGTGGGCCGAGGGGCTCCCGGACGGGCTGGACACGCTGGTCGGCGAGCACGGCGAGCGGATCTCCGGTGGTCAGCGCCAGCGTCTCGCCCTGGCGCGGGCGTTGCTCGCGGACTTCCCGGTCCTCGTCCTGGACGAGCCGGCCGAGCACCTGGACCTGGCCACCGCCGATGCGCTGACCGCCGACCTGCTGGCCGCGACCGAGGGGCGTACCACCGTGCTGATCACGCACCGGCTGGCCGGCCTGGAAGAGGTCGACGAGGTGCTCGTCCTCGACGGCGGCGTCGTGGTCCAGCGCGGTGCGTACGAGGAGCTGGCGGCGGCTCCCGGTCCGCTGCGCGGGCTGCTGGAGCGGGAGCGGGAAGCGGACCTGACGGTCGGTACCGGGCAGGCTCGACTTTCCTCACCAAAGGGGACTAACTAGGCTCAAGGGCATGTCAGCGCAGGAGTCGCAGGAATCGCCCGAGTACCCGCCGGAGCCCTCATCGGCGACGTCCGACCCGATGGAGGCCGCGACCGCTGCCACCCGGAGTCTCCAGGGGCTTTCCACCGAGCTCACGGCCCGGGTGCCGCAGCTGCTGGAGGCCATGCGGTCGGTCGGTACAGGTCTCGAACTGCACTCCACGCTGGACCGGATCTGCGAGACGGCCGCCGAGCTCGCGGACGCCCGCTACGCGGCCATCGGCGTGGTCGACACCGAGGGCCGGGGGCTTTCGGACTTCGTCACCTTCGGCATCAGTGACGCGGTGGCGAAGAAGATCGGGCACCGCCCGGACGGGAAGCGCGGTCTGCTCGGCGCGCTGATCTCGCACCCCGACGCGGTGCAGCTCGCCGACCTGACCAAGGACCCGCGCTCGGAGGGCTTCCCCGCCCATCACCCGCCGATGAAGACCTTCCTCGGCGTTCCGATCCGCGTGCAGGGAGAGATCTTCGGGAACCTCTACCTGGCGGAGAAGAACGGCGGCGGCGAGTTCAACGACTACGACGTCCACATGGTCCGGGTGCTGGCGACCGAGGCGGGCATCGCCATCGGCAACGCCCGGCTCTACGAGGCCGCCACCCAGCGCGAGCGCTGGATCGACGGCTCGGTCGCCGTCACCACGGCCCTGCTGTCGGGCGGGGACGCGGACGACGCGCTCGCCGTCGTCGCCGAACAGGCCCGCCGGCTCGCCGATTCGGCCGCCGGGATCGTGATGCTGCCGGCCGAGGAGGGCGGGATGGAGATCGTCGCGGTCTCCGCGGAGAACCCGGCGACCTCCCTCGGTGTCGTCATCCCGGCCGAGAGCCCGGTGGTGGCCCGGCTCCTGGAGGGCGAGCCGGTCTTCGTGGACGACGCCGCCTCGGACCCGCGCATGATCAGTCGCCTGACCAGCCAGTACGGGGCCTGCATGATGCTTCCGCTGCAGAGCGGGGGCCGGGTGCTGGGGGCCCTCGTCACGCCGCGGGCGCGCGGGAAGCGCCCGTTCACCGAGGCGGAGCGGACCCTGGCCACGCAGTTCGCCTCGCAGGCGGCCCTGGCGCTGATGATGGCGGAGGCGCAGCGGGACCGGGAGCGCCTCGCGGTGTTCGAGGACCGCGACCGGATCGCCCGCGACCTGCACGACCTGGTCATCCAGCGGCTCTTCGCCACCGGGATGATGTTGGAGGGCGCCCAGCGCCGCTCCATCGTCCCGGAGGTCCGCGAGGGTGTCGGCAAGGCCGTGGACGAGCTCGACGTGACGATCCAGGAGATCCGCACCGCGATCTTCGCGCTCCAGCAGGGACCGGCGGAGGCCCCCTCGGGGCTGCGCACCCGGGTGCTGCGGGAGATCAACATGGCTGCCGTGCCGCTGGGCTTCAAGCCCGCGCACCGCTTCCTCGGACCGATCGACGCGGTCGTCGGCGAGCTCGTCGGAAAGAACCTGATCGCGGCCCTGCGCGAGGCGTTGTCGAACGCGTTCCGGCACTCGGAGGCGTCCCGGATCGAGGTGGTGCTGGACTCCACCGTCAGCCTGGCCGATGGACGGCCCGGGGTCCGGCTGGAGGTGGCCGACGACGGGGTGGGCATCCCCGAGGGCGGGCGGCGCAGTGGGCTGCGGAACCTGCGCCGGCGGGCCGAGTCGCTCGGCGGATCCAGCTCGTACGGCCCCGGCCTCGGCGAGGAGGGCGGCGGGACCACCCTGGTGTGGGAGGCCCCGCTGTAGCCGTGCTTCGGCTCGTGGCTACGCCTCGGTGCGGGCGGTCCGTTCGGCCAGGATGCGCTCGATGACCAGGGCGACGCCGTCCTCGTTGTTGGCGACCGTACGGCCCGACGCGGCGGCGATGACATCCGGATGGGCATTGCCCATCGCGTACGAGGTGCCGGCCCAGCCGAGCATCTCCACGTCATTGGGCATATCGCCGAAGGCGACCACCTCGGACGGGGAGATGCCGCGCTCCTCGCAGCACAGTGCCAGGGTGCTCGCCTTGGAGACCCCCGGGCCGCTGATCTCCAGCAGGGAGGTCGGGCTGGAGCGGGTGATCGAGGCGTACGCGCCGGCGACGGAGCGGGCCAGGGTCAGGAACTCGTCCGGAGCCAGCTCGGAGTGGTGCGCGAGCACCTTCAGCACGGGCGCCGAGTCGTCGTCCGTGGCCTCGTGGAGCAGTTCCTCGGCGGTGGCGACGTGGGCGCCCGGGTCCTGGAAGAACGGCGGGTACTGCGGCTCGTAGTTGATGCCGGTGGTCAGCTCGACGGCGAAGGAGGTGCCGGGGGCGGCGCCCCGCAGGGCCTCCACCACCTTGAGCGCCGTGACCCGGGGCAGCGGCCTGACCTGGACGAACTCCCGGCCCGTGGGCGGCTGGTCGGTGGAGTGCCGGTCGAGGGCATGGAGGTCGACGACGGCGGCGCCGTTCGCGCAGATGGCCAGGCCGTGGCCCTGGACGTGGTCACTGACCACACCCATCCAGCGGGCCGGGCGTCCGGTCACGAAGAACACCGCGATGCCTGCCTCTTCGGCGGCGGCGAGGGCGGCGACGGTGCGCTCCGAGACGGATTTGTCGTCGCGCAGCAAGGTGCCGTCGAGGTCGGTGGCGATGAGCCGGGTCGCGGGGGTTGGCCCGTCCGGGCACTGGGGAGCCGAGGTCACGGCTCCATCTTCGCCCATGGCAGGGGTCGGCGACGTTTCACGTGAAACATCGCGACATGGTTGTCAGTGGGCGGTGGAAGGATCTCCTCGCCGGTGCCGCTGCCGTTCGCGCTGCCGGGTCGGTGCCGGTTCCGATGACGTCACACGGGGGCGACGTGCTCATCCCTTCAGCTCGCGCGGCGGATTGCGATGCCTGTGGCGGCCCGCACGCGAAGTGGGTCGCGAGTCTGGCGATGGCCCTGTGCACGGGGTGCGAACGGGCGGGCACCCACCACCCGGAGCGTGAACCGGTGCTGGTGGGCGAGGTCCTGGCCGGTGCGGCCGACGCCCTGGCCCGCGCCGGCCGCACCGCGGCTCCGGCCCGCCCCTACTCCGCCGTCCTGCTCGCCCTGTGGCGGAAGAAGGCCCAGAGCGGCGCATGACGGCGCCGGGGGGGCACCCGCGACGAGGGCTGCGAGGCCGAGGGTCAGGCAGGGCGGGGTCAGGAGTTGCAGCCCGGCCGGACCGATCCGATCGTGTCGCCGGGATGCCGACGACCCGCTGTGGGGCGGACGTAGGCTCGGGGGCATGAGTCTGCGCCTGAGTACCGTGATCCTGCCCGTCGACCGCTGGCACGAGGGAGGCCGCTCCACGTGGCAGCGGGCCGAGGAACTGGGGTTCCACGCGGCCTACACCTACGACCACCTGTCCTGGCGGACCTTCCGCAACGGCCCGTGGTTCGGCGCTCTGCCGACGCTCACGGCCGCCGCGACGGCTACGGAGCGGCTGCGCCTCGGTACGCTCGTCACCTCGCCGAACTTCCGCCACCCGGTGACGCTCGCCAAGGAGCTGATCTCTCTCGACGACGTCTCCGGCGGACGGATCACCCTCGGCATCGGCGCCGGAGGCAACGGCTTCGACGCCACCGTGCTCGGCCAGGAACAGCCGTGGACCCCCAAGGAGCGCGCCGACCGGTTCGGGGAGTTCCTGCCGCTGCTCGACCGGCTGCTCACCGAGGACTCCGTCTCGCAGCGGGGCACGTTCTACTCGGCGGAGGAGGCCTTCAACATCCCCGGGTGCGTCCAGCGGCCCCGGCTGCCCTTCGCCGTCGCCGCGACCGGCCCGCGCGGCCTGAAGCTCGCCGCGCGGTACGGGCAGGCGTGGGTGACCACCGGCGACCCCAAGATCTTCGACGAGGGCACCCCGGAGCAGTCGGTGCAGGCCCTGCGCGGCCAGGTCGAGAAGCTCGGCAAGGCGTGTGCGGAGACCGGCCGGGAGGTGGCCGAACTGGACAAGGTCCTGCTCACGGGCTTCACCCCGGACCGGGGACGGCCGCTGGAGTCGGTGGCGGCCTTCGTCGACTTCGCCGGCCGCCACCAGGAGCTCGGCTTCACCGAGCTCGTGATCCACTGGCCGATCCCCGACTCCGACTTCGCCGCCGACCAGGGCGTCTTCGAGCGGATCGCCACCGAGGCGCTCGCACAGCTGGGCTGAGCGGATCGCCGCCGAGGCGCTCGCACAGCTTGGCTGAGCGGAGCCGGACCGAGCCGCTGCCGTCGCCCCGGGGTTCGGAGCGACGGCAGCGCCCGGCCTCAGGACGAGGCGCGCAGCAGGTGTTCCGTGGTCCGTTCGGCGCTCTCCAGGAGCCACTCCGGGGCCACGCCCTCGGGCAGCGCGCGTACCTCGGCCGCCAGCGCCGAGACCCGGGCGGCGCCGGCTTCGGGCCGGCCCAGCTCGTGCTCGGTCCAGGCGGCGTTGTTCACGCACTGGAACCGGGCCTGGAGGTGCTCCGGGCCGAGCTCCGCGTGGAGGGCGGCGGCCCGCTCCCACAGCAGGATCTCCTCCAGCCGCAGCGCTTCGAGCTCCGCCGCACCCAGCGGTTCGGCGGGCCCTGAACCCCGTCCTTCCTCCTCGTCCGCCTCCTCTTCCGCCTCCTCGTCGGCGCGGACCCGGCGGTCGAGGACCTGGGCGAGCTGGTTCCAGGTTTCGGCCAGTTCGGCCCGTGCCTCGGGGTCCTCGGGAGCCTGCGCCAGCGCGGCGGTCAGCACCTCGGCCGCCTCGCCCATCCGCGACCGGGCCTGTGCCACCCCCGCGTCGGTGATTTCTTCGCGCAGCCCGAGCCAGGCCAGCGACCGCAGGATCCGTACCTCGGCGACCGGCGCGTCCTTCGACCGACGGCGCAGTTCGAGGGCCCGCTCGTACGCCGCGACCGCCTCCGGGACCAGCTGTGCCTCGGAGAGCTGGTCGGCCGCGGCCTGGGCGAAGTTCGCCTGCGGACGCGGGTCCTCCCAGTCCTCGGCGAGCCCCGCCGCCAGCAGGTACTGCTCGGCCGCGCCCCGGGGATCCTGCAGATCGCGCAGCAGGTCGCCCAGGAACTCCCGTACGGAGACGGCCTGGCCCTCACCGTGCTCCAGCAGGTCCGGCAGCGTCGACTGCAGCACCTCGGCCGCCTCGACGGTGTGGCCCTCACGGGCGTGGCACCGGGCGAGCAGCAGCCGGGCCTGGGCCCCGCCGTCGGCGGTGAGCCCGGCCTGATCGAGCCAGTGCGCCGCGTCCAGAGCGTGCCGCGCGGCCTCCGCGTCGGCCTCGCTCTGCCCCAGCAGGATGTCGGCGAGGGTGAGCCGTACGACGCCCTGCGCCTTGGCGTCGGTCACCTCCGCGGCGTGCGTCAGACCCGCTCGGGCCGACTCCTCGGCCTCGTCCACCCGCTCCAGCGACATCAGCACGCCGGCCCGCAACACGAGCGGGTCCACGGCTAGCCACGGCCGGCCCGCCGCCACCGAGCGGTCGGCGGATCCGGCGAGCAGCGCCACGGCACGTTCCGGGTCGCCCTGCGAGAGGGCGAGCCGGCCCAGCATCTCCTCGGCCTCCGCCACCACGTCGGGCAGGGCCGCGGCGTAGGCATCGGCGAAGGCGGCGAGCTCGGCGGCCAGTTCGCCGTGCCCGTGCTGCCCATCGTGGCTGGCGCCGTGGCCGTGCCCGTGCCCGTCCCCGTGGCCGTGCTCGGGGTCCTCGGTGGCCTCGACCGAGCGCAGGTAGGACTCCACCCGGATCCCGGTCAGTTCCGCGAGCGCGATCCGCCGGGTCCGCAGCGGATCGTCCGCGTCCAGTGCCTCGGCGGCACGCAGGGCGACGGCCAGCAGCGCGCGCAGCTCCCCCGCCCCGGTGCCCGACTGTGCGGCCACGGTCGCCAGCCGCAGCTCGGCCAGGGCGGCGCGCTCCGCGAGCCCGAGCTCCCGGTAGCGCTCGCGTACGCCGGCCAGCAGTTCCGCGGCGTCGCCGGCGCCGGCCCGAGCGGCCGCCAGGGCCCGGTGGTCCGCCACATCGGCGGCGACCAGAGGATCGGCGCCGCTCGCGGCCTCGGGGTGCAGGGCCACCTGCTCCCAGAGGGCGTCCGCGCCGGGGTGCCCGAGGTCGCGTGCCGCACGGGCCCGTTCCACGAGTTCGGCGAAGCCCCCGGCCGGGGCCGCCGCCCGGGGTGCCGGGGCGGGCCCCGGCTGCGGGAGCGCCGCGAGCGCGGAGCTCCGTACGCCCAGCGGCAGGACCGCGGCCAGCGGGGCCGCACCGATCCGCGCGAGGAACCGCTCCGAGACCCGGGTGGAGCCGTTGCGCGCGTCGAACCGCCGGGCGATGTCGAGCGAGCCCGCGCGCAGCACCTCGTACAGCTCGGACACGGTGCGCGGATTGCCCTCGTAGGCGGCGGCCGGGTTCTGGCCGTGGCCCAGCTCCGTCAGGCGGCGCAGCAGGACGAGGATTCCGCCGTGGAAGGCCAGCTGATCGGAGAGGTTGGCGAGCGGGGACACGTGCGCCGCGTGCTCGGCGAGGATCTCCAGACCTCGGGACTCGTTCCCGGTGAGCGCGCAGAACTCGATGTGCCGCCCCACCGAGGGCAGCAGGCTCTCCTTGCCCCGGGCCAGCCGGTATCCGCGCAGATGGGCCGAGCGGGCTTCGTCGAACCGGCCGAGCCGCACCAGCGGCAGCAGCGAGGCGGCCAGCACCCGGTGGGGTTCCTCGGCGCAGGTTTGCTCACCGGAGAGCACCGGCTGCCAGACCCCCAGGGCCTCGGCGTCGTCGCCGCGCAGCACGGCGTACTGGCCCTGGCTGTTGAGCTCGCAGGCGTGGCAGTCGCTCATGTCGTCGCGGTCGGCGGCCTGCCAGCCGGCATAGGCGCGGCCGGCCCGCTCGTCGTCGGCGGTCGCGTCGGCGAACCACAGCTCGGCCTCGCGCACGGGACGCTCGCTGTAGCCGGCGATCCGGTAGCGGCGCTCCATCTCGTCCAGCCAGCCGGCGGCCGACTCCAGCGGGATCTCCGGAGAGTTGCCGATGGCGCTGGCGATCCACTTGAACTGCCAGAACAGCGAGTGGGCGTCCCACTCGTCGAAGGCGCCCGGGTCCTTGTCGTACTCCTGGAGCAGCCGGGCGAAGGGGACGAGCATCTTCGGGGACTCGGAGCTGTACAGGTAGGCGTTGATCAGGTTGTCCAGTGCCGCCCGGAACAGCGGGCGGTCCCCGGTCGCCTCGGCGGCGGCGGACAGCGCCTCGGCGTGGGCGTTGCGTGCGGTCCCGCCCGGAGCCTGGCGGTTCTCGGCCAGTCCGCGCTCGATCTCCTCGCGCGTCATCGTGCTCACTTCTGATCCTCCTGGGGGTCGGCTCCGGTGGCGCTGTCCGTGGTGCTGTCCGTGATGCCGACCGGGTGCGTCGCCCATTCCAGGAGCCCGAGGAAGGACCGGTTGAGCAGGGCGGTGTCGGCCGCGCGCAGCGGCCGCTGCGACCTCAGCAGGGCCTGGCCGTAGAGCGATTCGACGGCGGTGGCGGTCAGGGCCTCGTCGGGCAGGGCGGCGATCCGGCGGATGAGCGGGTTGTTGTGGTTGAGCACGAGGCGGGCGCGCGGAGCGGAGCCGCGCAGCGAACCGAGGATGCCGCTCCACAGCGAGTCGGCGGTCTCCAGGGCTGCCGTGCGGTCGCGCTCCTGACGGGCCTGGCGGTCGTCGAGGTAGAGCGCGGGAACGGCGGCGGGCTGGAAGGCGCGCAGGACGACGTCGCAGCTCTGGGGCTCCAGCCGGGTGCGGGCGGTGGCCAGGAAGGGGGCCAGGGCCAGTTCGGCGGAGGTCGGGACCGGATCGAGGCGCTCGGTGACGGCGCCCGCGTCGAGCTCGGTGACCTTGAGCTCCGGGCGTACGGAGGGCAGCATGGCCAGCAGATCGGCGTCGTAGGTGTAGCCGGCGTTGATGACGCCGAGGCCGTGGGCGGCCGCGATCGGGGCGATCTGGCGGAACTCCTCCACGGTCCGGGTGAAGTGGATCTCGGTGTGCGCGGCGGCGAACTCCTCCAGGTTCATCGAGCCGTCGCTGGTCTCGAACGGCAGCCAGGGCAGCATCAGGCCGAGCAGCTCGGTGTCGTGGCGGGCCAGCGATTTCACCCCGAGGTGGTGGACGCTCAGGAAGGCCGCCAGCCGCTCGGGTTCGCTGGTGGCGAGCTCGGCGAGCCAGGCGCGGACGCGGGCTCCGAGGGCCTCGCGCACGGCGGCCAGGGTCTCGTCGTCGTACAGGTTCTCGCGGGAGGCGGTGGGCCGCAGGGTGTCGGTGTCGAGGACTGCGCGCACGAAGAACGCCCAGTCGGGCAGCAGGTTGTCGGCCTTGTCGGTCAGCAGCATGCCCTTGAGGTGGACGCGGTGTCCGGACCGGTGGGCGGGGCTGGTCGGCTCGGGCAGGACGTACGCGACTCCGCGCACTCCGGCCACGGGCAGGTCGAGGTCGATGCTGTCGAGCGGGGTGAAACCGAAGAGCTGCGCGCAGTGCCCGGCGAGCGCGACGCGGCGGGCCGCGGGGGTGGGGAAGGGCCGGTCCCAGACGGCGGGCCGGTCGGTGACCGGGCGGGGTCCGGCGGCGGAGCCGTCGTCGAAGGTGATGTCGTAGGGCAGCAGGGAGCCGTAGTCGCGGGCCAGCTGCTCGACCTTGGCCGGGACGGTCCACTCCTCGGCGCCGGGGCGGGCCTCCAGGACCACGGTGGTGCCGGGCTCCGGGCGGGCGTCGGAGGGAAGTTCGCGGACGGTGTACGAGCCGTCGTCCGTGGCCAGCCACTCGACGGGCGCGGCCAGCGGATCGCGGGCGGAGCGGGTGACCACGCGGATCTGGCGGGCGACGACGAAACAGGCGAGCAGACCGATGCCGAACTGGCCGAGGAACTCCTGGCGGGTGGTCTCCAGGCCGTGCGGGCCTCCGCGCTTGGAGCTGCGTCCGATGGTGGCGAGGAGGGAGTGGGCCTCGTCGGCGGTCAGGCCGATGCCGCTGTCCTCGATGGTCACCCGGTTCCCGGTCGCCGACAGGCGGATGGAGATCTCAGCTTCGGGATCCAGGGCGTGGCGGGCGGTGACCGCGTCGACGGCGTTCTGGAGGAGCTCGCGGACGTACACGCGGGGGCTGGAGTAGAGGTGGTGGGAGAGCAGGTCGACCAGGCCGCGCAGATCGACCTGGAAGGTGTTCGGATGGGTTCCCTGGTTTTCTTCGGACGTCATGGGGCGTCACCTCGCGTGCTGGTACGGGTTGTTCGGCGACCGCGAGGTACCCCCCTCACAGATCCCGGAGTGAGGAACAGAGTAGGGGGATGATCTGACAATCCCCCGGTGAATTCAGGGGCCGCCGGGGCGTCTCCGGCTTATTGGAACCGCAGGAATTGCGGCGGCACGGAGTCCGCCAGCCACACCCCATTGGCGCTGACCCGAAAGACGTGCCCCGCTGCGCGCATCGCCCCCGCGTCGACGGCGAGGACGACCGGCCGGCCGCGCCGTGCGCCGACGCGGGTCGCGGTCTCCCGGTCCGGGGAGAGGTGGACGTGGTGGCGTGCCATCGGGCGCAGTCCCTCGGCGCGGATCGCGTCCAGGGCGGCCGCGACGGTGCCGTGGTAGAGGTACGCGGGCGGTTCGGCCTCCGGCAGGTCCAGGTCCACGGGGACGGTGTGCCCCTGGTTGGCACGGATCCGGCTGCCGTCGACGGCGAACCGCTGCTTGTCGTTGGCGGCGACCACGTGGTCGAGCTCGGCCCGGCTGATGGGGAAGCCGTGGGTGGCCGTGGCGCTCAGAAGATCGTCGATCTCCACCCAGCCGTGCGGGTCGAGCACCAGTCCGATGCGTTCCGGCTGATGGCGGAGGTGTTTCGAGACGTATTTGGACACCTTGACGGTGCGCTTGTCATCCATTCGCCCAGGGTGACGGCTCGGCCGGGGTCGGCGCAGCGAATTTTCGCCGTTCTCCCCAACCTGGACTCCCCCTATCGTGTTTCCAAGATACGGAATACATTTTCCGCTGAACTGCCACTCAAGGGGAAGAAAAGTATGACAAATAGTGCGTCTCTGTCGCGGCGTGCGACCGCCGAGCTCGTCGGCACCGCTGCCCTCCTCGTGGTCGTCATCGGATCGGGAATCCAGGCCGCCGCGCTCACCTCGGATACGGGCGTGGCCCTGGTGGCCAACTCGCTCGCCTCGGCCATCGGGCTCGGGCTGATCATCACGCTCTTCGGGCCGCTCTCGGGCGCCCACCTCAACCCGGTGGTGACCCTCACGACCTGGTGGGGCCGACGCACCGGCGGCGAAGGCCTCGAAGGCCGGGAAGCACTGGTCTACGTGACGGCCCAGATCGCCGGGGCCATAGGCGGCGCGGTCCTCGCGGAAGCGATGTTCGGCCGCGTCCCCGGAGCCTTCTCCACCCAGGTCCGCGACGGCGGACACCTGCTCGTCGGCGAGGTCGTGGCCACCGCCGGACTGGTCTTGGTGATCCAGGGCCTCGGCCGCATCGGCCGGCCGAAGCTGATCCCGGCCGCGGTCGCCGCCTACATCGCCGCCGCGATCTGGTTCACCTCCTCCGGCTCCTTCGCGAACCCGGCCGGCACCATCGGGCGCAGCTTCAGCGACTCCTTCACCGGCATCGCCCCGCAGTCGCTGCCGGGGTTCGTCGCCGCCCAGCTCGTCGGCGGAGTGCTCGGCCTGGTCCTCGCGGGCTTGCTCTACGGGAGCACCCGCCGGGCGGCCGCCTCCACGACGGCCGCCTCCACCGAGACGACCGCCTCCACCGCGACCACCGAGACCGCGACCACCGACACCACGACCGCCGACACCACGACCGCCACTGCCACTGCGCCCGCGGCGGCCACCACCGTGACCCCCGCCGCTCCGGTGGCCGAAACCAGCGTGCCCGGACCGGCGTTCCAGGCCGTCGGCTGACCCTCCGGACGTGGTTCCCCACAGGTCGGTCGGACTTGTCCACAGCCCTTTGCGCCGGTTTCGGCGGCAAAAGCGTGATCCGGCCTGTGGACTACTGAGCGAGCACTACCGGCCGCCGCGGCTGGCCAGATCGTTCATCGTCCGGGCCTGCAACTCCCGCTCCGTGGCGGCCCGGACGAACTCCGCCACATGATCCGGACCCACCAGCTCCTGCACGGCCCGCACGGTCTCCGCGGGCAGCGCCACCGGGGCCGGCCCGGACGGCTGGGGGGTCCCGACGGCTCCGAGGTGCTGCTGCAGGTGGCGGGTCGCGAAGAGGCGCATCGCCCGCGCCAGTTCCGCGTCCACCGTCTGCTGGGCCAGTGGCCGCAGCCTTCGTACCATCGTGGCCGCCTCGGCCGCGTCGGCGTCGGTCGGGGGGACGGCCCCCAGGTACCGGGCGAAGACGTGCTCCGTGGTGAACTCCAGGAAGCGCGAGGCGATGAGCTCCACCTGCCCGCGCAACTCCCGCAGATGACCGGTGATCGCGGGCAGCGGGACCCCGGCGGCGTACAGCTCGGCGGCCACGGACAGCTCCTGCGGGGACGGTACGAGGAACTGGTCCGGGCGCCCCGGGATCCGCTCCAGCACGCCCAGCTCGCACGCCTCGCCGACCGCTTCGTCGTCGGGCTTGCCGCCGAACCGCTCGTTCAGCTCGTCCCGGCTTATCCGGGCCGCTTCCTCATCCGTCCACGGTCCGTGCACCTCGGCCACCAGGCCCAGGACTCCGCCGAGACCGCGCCCCGCGTCCCAGGCCTCCAGCAGTTCCTTGATGGAAGCCAGGGTGTAACCGCGGTCCAGCAGGTCGGCGATCTGGCGCAGCCGCGCCAGATGCGTGTCCCGGTAGACGTTGGAACGGCCTCGGCGCTCCGGCTTCGGCAGCAGACCGCGGTCCTGGTACGCCCGGATCGTGCGGACGGTCGCACCGCTGTGGTGCGCCAGATCCTCGATCCGGTACTCGGCTACTGCCTGCTCGGACAATCCCGGCTCCCTACGACATGGCGGCTCGGCCGACCGCGCCCGCAGCGGACCGGGCGGCGGGTGAAGCCGCGAGGTACTCGACCGCCCTGCGCAGCGAGCCCTCCTGCGAGGGATGGTACGACCGCCGCAGGTAGCGGGGTATGGCCGTGCCGAGCTCTCTCCAAGTGGGCAGCAGCCCCTTGGCCACGGCCCGGTTGTGCTCGCGCAGCGAATAGCGGGTCCGTCCGCGCAGTTCGGGGTCGTTGCGCAGGAGGTAGGAGGCCCCCGCGATCCACAGCCAGCCCATGACTGGCGCGACCACGGCCATGCCCTCGATGCGCCGGAGGTAGCGGGGCAGGCCCGCTCCGCCGCAGTGCTGGTACATGTCGAAGGCGACGGACCGGTGCTCCACCTCCTCGGCGCCGTGCCAGCGCAGCAGGTCGAGCATGACCTCGTCCGCTCCGGCCGCGTCGAGCCCCTCGGCGCCGAGCACCCAGTCCCCGAGCACCGCCGTGAACTGCTCGATCGCGGCGACCAGCGAGAGCCGGAAGCGCAGCCACTCCTGCGCCGTGATCGGGGCACCGAACGGCGGGGTCTCCCCGAGCAGCTTCTCGAAGAGGAAGTCCACGTACTTCGTGTACGCCTCGGTGGGCAGCCGCTGTTCGGCGAGGTGGTCCAGGACGTAGGAGTGCTGCACGCTGTGCGTGGCCTCCTGGCCCATGAACCCCTTCACCTCACTGCGCAGCTTGGGGTCCGTGACCAGGGGCAGGCCCTCCTTGAAGACCTTCACGAACCACCGCTCACCGGCCGGCAGCAGCAGGTGCAGCACGTTGACGACGTGGGTGGCGGTGGGCTCGCCCGGTATCCAGTGCAGCGGGGTGGCCTTCCAGTCGAAGGCCACCCGCCGCGGCGCGATCGCGTACGGGGCAGCCCTGCCCGCGACCGCCTCGCTCACAGCTTGGGCTCCAGTTTCGCGAATCGCCGCAGGGTCCCCGGCGCGAACCGGGACATCCACAGGGCGCCCTTGGACTCGGGAGTCACCGGAACCACGGCCTGGTTCTTCACGACCGCGAGCAGGATCGCGTCCGCGACCTTCTCCGGCGGGAAGTTGCGCAGCCCGTAGAGCCGGGAGGACTTCTGCTGGCGCCGCTTCTCCTCGGCCTCGTCCACTCCGGCGAAGCGAGAGGTGGCGGTGATGTTGGTGTTGACGATGCCGGGGCAGATCGCCGACACACCGATCGACTTGGAGGCCAGCTCGGCCCGCAGGCACTCGCTGAGCATCAGCACCGCCGCCTTGGAGGTGCTGTACGCGGGCAGCGTCTTGGACGGCAGGTAGGCGGCGGCGGAGGCGGTGTTGACGATGTGCCCGCCCTGGCCGCGCTCGGCCATCTGCTTGCCGAAGAGCCGGCAGCCGTGGATGACGCCCCACAGGTTGACGTCGAGGACCTTCTTCCAGTCCTCGGCGGTCGTGTCCAGGAACGGCCCCGACAGGCCGATCCCGGCGTTGTTGACCAGGACGTCCACGATCCCGTACTCGGAGGCGACCTTCGCGGCGAGCTTCTCCATGGCCTGCTCGTCGCTGACGTCGACGCACTCGCCCCAGGCCTGCGGCGAGCCGACCAGGCGTGCCATGTCGGCGGTGCGGGCAGCGCCGTCGGCGTCCCGGTCCACGCACACCACCCGGGCGCCGGCCTCGGCGAACGCGAAGGCGGTGGCCCGGCCGATGCCGCTGGCGGCTCCGGTGACCAGGACCAGCTGGCCGCCGAAGCGGTCCGCGTACCTGCCCGGGGCCTTCTGCTCCGGCGCCCGCGTGGCGGGCTCCTCCCGGGAGGTGACGAACTCGGTGATCCACGCGGCCAGCTGGTCGGGCCGGGTCCGCGGCACCCAGTGCTTGGCCGGCAGGGTGTGCCGCACCAGGTCAGGGGCCCACAGCTCCAGCTCGTCGTAGAGCCGCTCGGAGAGGAAGGCGTCCCCGGTGGGGGTGATCAGCTGCACCGGTACGTGGGCGTACGCGTCGGCGCGCGGCCGGCGCAGCCGGGCCCGGACGTTGTCCCGGTAGAGCCAGGCTCCGTGCGCGGCGTCGGAGGGCAGGGAGGCCGTCGGGTAGTCCCCGGCCGGGATGTTCTCCATCCGCTCGATCAGCTTCGGCCACCGCTTGCCGAGCGGCCCGCGCCAGGCGAGCTCCGGCAGCACGGGGGTGTGCAGCATGTACACGTACCAGGACTTGACGCCCTGCTGCAGCAGCTGGGCGGCCCGGCGCGGGGTCGGCCGGGCCATCCGCTTCTTGATCCAGTGCCCGAAGTGGTCGAGGGAAGGCCCCGACATGGAGGTGAAGGAGGCGATCCGGCCCTCGGTGCGGGCGACCGTCGCGAACTCCCAGCCCTGTACGGAGCCCCAGTCGTGGCCGACCAGGTGCACCGGGCGGTCCGGGCTGACCGCGTCCACGACCGCGAGGAAGTCGTCGGTCAGCTTCTCCAGGGTGAACCCGCCGCGCAGCGGCTGCGGGGCGGTGGAGCGCCCGTGGCCCCGTACGTCGTAGAGCACGACGTGGAACCGGGAGGCCAGCCGCTCGGCGACCTGCGACCAGACCTCCTTGCTGTCCGGGTACCCGTGCACCAGGACCACGGTCGGCCGGTCCGTGTCGCCGAGTTCGACGACGCACAGCTCGACCCCGCCGGTGCTCACCCAGCGCTCGCGCGCGCCCGCCAGGCCCGCGTCCGTCATTGCGCTCATGCCGTCTTCTCCTCAGCCCAGCGCCGCACGTGCGGCAGATCGTCGTCCAGCCAGTACGCGCTCTCCTCGGGGTCCCGGGAGTCGGTGACGACCAGGATCTCCTCGAACTTCGCGCCGGTGCCCCGGAAGCCCAGGTGCGGCTCCACCGCCCACAGGCCGGGCTGGGGCGGGTGGTCGGAGAAGCGGTACGGGCTCCACAGCGGGGACCAGCCCTCGCGGTGGCCGCGCAGGGCATCGGAGGCCAGCCCCTTCAGGGCCTGGGTGCCGAACCCGAACGCGGTCGGTGCCCAGCTCCGCTCCTTGACCCGGTCTATCTTGTGCGCGATGACGCCGAAGGGGTAGGCCCGGTGCCGGTTGGTGTACCCCTGGACGATCATCAGTCGCTCCACCTCCTCGTAGATGTCGCGAAGGGAGCGGCGCTCGCGCACCTGGTCGAGGATCAGCGTGCGGTGCGCCTGCAGATCGGACATGAGCCGGTCCTGCACCGGGTTGAGGCCGAGGCTGCCCGAGTACCCGATGTCCGCGGTGTGGCCCTTGTAGACCGGGGCCATGTCGAGGATGAACGGCATCCCCGGCTCCAGGGCCCGGTTCGTCGGGAAGAACTGCAGGGGGATCTTGAAGCCGGTGAAGGCGGTCCGGTCCCCGAACCACGCGAACGGCATGTGGAACCAGTCCCGCACCCCGCGCTCGCGCAGCCACTCGCGCTGCATCCGCGCGGCTTCGCGCTCGGTCACGCCGGGGCGCAGCTGCGCCGCGACGGCCTCGGCGCACTCGTAGGAGAGGCGCTGCACCTCCTTGAACCCGCGCAGCTCGGCGGAGAGTTCCGTGGTGCGTCGCTTCGTGCGTTGCCTGGTGTCCCCAGCCATGCCAGCCGTCCGTCCATGTAGCCGTACGCGCCCGTAACTTGACACTGATGAATGTGACAATGACTGGAGATCACGTCAAGGCCCGTGCACGGACCTGTGGACAAACTTGTCCGGTACGCATCAGCCCTACGTCAGCCTTATGTCGGGGTCCGTAGTCCTGAAGGCGGAGAAAGGATCGAGCTCCAGGTCTGACGATCCGGGCTCCGTGCGCCACTAACGTCGTTCACGTGACTGTCATCGCGACCGAAAGCCTGAGCAAGCGGTACCCCCGAGTGACCGCCCTCGACCGGCTCTCCTTGGACATCGGACCCGGAGTTACCGGGCTCGTGGGCGCCAACGGAGCCGGCAAGTCCACGCTGATCAAGATTCTGCTGGGACTCTCCCCCGCCACCGAGGGCACCGCCGCCGTGCTCGGACTCGACGTAGCCACCCATGGCAGCGCGATCCGCGAGCGCGTCGGCTACATGCCCGAACACGACTGCCTGCCCCCCGACGTCTCGGCCACCGAGTTCGTCGTGCACATGGCGCGCATGTCCGGGCTCCCGCCGACCGCCGCCCGTGAGCGCACCGCGGACACCCTGCGCCACGTGGGGCTGTACGAGGAGCGCTACCGCCCCATCGGCGGCTACTCCACCGGCATGAAGCAGCGCGTCAAGCTCGCCCAGGCGCTGGTCCACGACCCGCAACTGGTGCTCCTCGACGAGCCCACCAACGGCCTCGACCCGGTCGGCCGCGACGAGATGCTGGGCCTGATCCGCCGCGTCTACACCGACTTCGGCATCTCGGTCCTGGTCACCTCCCACCTGCTCGGCGAGCTGGAGCGGACCTGCGACCACGTCGTGGTCGTCGACGGCGGCAAACTGCTGCGCTCCAGTTCCACCAGCGACTTCACCCAGACCACCACGACCCTCGCGGTCGAGGTCACCGACTCCGACGCCCACCCGGACGGCACCGCCGCCCTGCGCAAGGCGCTCACCGAGGCGGGAGTGACGCTGCACGCGGGAGAGGAGGAGGGCCTGCCCGGAGCCGGCCACATCCTCCTCGTCGAAGCCTCGGGCGAGGCCACGTACGACGTCGTCCGCGACACGGTCGCCGATCTCGGCATCGGCCTGGTCCGCATGGAGCAGCGCCGCCACCACATCGCCGAGGTCTTCCGCGACAGCGACGCGGCGGCCGCCCGGGCCGAACAGTTCGCAGCTCAGTCCGCCCAGGCCACCGCCTGGGCCGCCACCCAGCAGAAGGGAGCCGGTTCCGATGGCGCCTGACACCTCGACCCAGATCCACAACATCGGCTACCGGTCCTACGACGGCCCCCGGCTCGGCCGCTCCTACGCCCGCAAGTCGCTCTTCGCGCAGTCCCTGCGCGGCGCCTACGGACTCGGCCGCTCGGCCAAGTCCAAGGTGCTGCCGATGCTGCTCTTCGCGGTGATGTGCGTTCCCGCGCTGATCCTCGTCGCGGTCGCCATCACCGTGCCCGGCTCCACCGCGCTGCCGATCAAGTACACGACGTACGCGATGACCACCCAGGTGATCGTCTACCTCTACCTGGCCTCCCAGGCGCCGCAGTCAGTCTCGCGGGACCTGCGCTTCAAGACGGTGCCGCTCTACTTCTCGCGGCCGATCGAGCGCGTCGACTACGTCGTGGCCAAGTTCGCGGCCATGGCCTCGGCCCTGTTCATCCTCACGGCCACCCCGCTGCTGATCATGTGGATCGGCTCGCTCCTGGCGAAGTTCGACTTCGCCGACCAGACCAAGGGATTCGGGCAGGCACTGGTGTCGGTACTGCTTCTGTCGCTGCTCTTCTCCGGCCTCGGCCTGGTCATGGCCGCGCTCACCCCGCGCCGCGGCTTCGGCGTCGCCGCCATCATCGCCGTGCTCCTGATCCCCTACGGCGCCGTGTCCGCCGTCCAGGCCATCGCCTACGAGACCGGCTCCACCGGCGGCATCGAGTGGCTGGGCCTGTTCTCCCCGATGAGCCTCATCGACGGCCTGCAGACCGCCTTCCTCGGCGCCGACTCCGGCTTCCCCGGCAGCGAGGGCCCCTCGGGCGCCGTCGGCTTCGTCTACCTGCTCGTCATCCTCGGCCTCATCGCCGGCTCCTACGCCGCCCTGATGGCCCGCTACCGGAAGGCCGGGCTGTGAGCATCATCGACATCGACCACACCTCCCGCTGGTTCGGGAACGTCGTCGCCGTCAACGACGTGACCATGCGCATCGGTCCCGGAGTCACCGGCCTGCTCGGCCCCAACGGTGCCGGCAAGTCCACCCTCATCAACATGATGGGCGGCTTCCTCGCCCCCTCCACGGGCACCGTCACCCTCGACGGCACGCCGATCTGGCAGAACGAGCAGGTCTACAAGCAGATCGGCGTCGTGCCCGAGCGCGAGGCCATGTACGACTTCCTCACCGGCAAGGAGTTCGTCGTCGCCAACGCCGAACTCCACGGTCTCGACGAGGCGGCCGCCCAGCGGGCCCTGGCCACGGTCGAGATGGAGTACGCGCAGGACCGCAAGATCTCCACGTACTCCAAGGGCATGCGCCAGCGCGTGAAGATGGCCTCCGCCCTGGTCCACGATCCGTCGGTGCTCCTGCTCGACGAGCCGTTCAACGGCATGGACCCGCGCCAGCGCATGCAGCTCATGGAGCTCCTGCGGCGGATGGGCGACGACGGCCGCACCGTGCTCTTCTCCTCGCACATCCTGGAGGAGGTCGAACAGCTCGCCTCCCACATCGAGGTGGTCGTCGCCGGCCGGCACGCTGCTTCCGGCGACTTCCGCAAGATCCGCCGCCTGATGACGGACCGCCCGCACCGTTACCTGGTCCGTTCCTCCGACGACCGGGTCCTCGCCGCGGCCCTGATCGCCGACCCGTCCACCGCCGGGATCGAGGTCGACCTCAAGGAAGGCGCCCTGCGCATCCAGGCCGTCGACTTCGGGCGCTTCACCCAGCTGCTGCCGCGGGTCGCCCGCGAGCACGGCATCCGGCTGCTGACGGTCTCGCCTTCCGACGAGTCCCTCGAGTCGGTCTTCTCCTACCTCGTCGCGGCCTGAAGGAGCTGGCACTGATGTACAACCCCACCGTTGCCCGGCTCACCTACCGGGCCCTGCTCGGCCGCCGCCGCGCACTGATCCTCTGTGCGCTGCCCGTCCTGCTGATCGCCATCTCCATCGCCGTGCGCGCCTTCACGGGCCTCGACGACAAGGTCGCCGCCGATCTCCTCGGCGGTTTCGCCCTGGCGACGATGGTCCCGCTGATCGGTGTCATCGCCGGCACCGGCGCCATCGGCCCGGAGATCGACGACGGCTCGATCGTCTACCTGCTCTCGAAGCCGGTGAAGCGCCCGACGATCATCCTGACGAAGCTGACCGTCGCGATCGCCGTCACCATGGTCTTCTCCGCGATCCCCACCCTGATCGCCGGCTTCATCCTCAACGGCAACGGCCAGCAGATCGCCGTCGCCTACACCGTGGCCGCCCTCGTCGCCTCGGTCGCCTACAGCGCCCTGTTCCTGCTGCTGGGCACCGTCAGCCGGCACGCGGTCGTCTTCGGCCTCGTCTACGCCCTGATCTGGGAGTCGCTCTTCGGCAGCCTCGTCGACGGAGCCAAGACCCTCAGCGTCCAGCAGTGGTCGCTGGCCCTCGCGCAGAAGGTCGCGGGCGAGGGGTACGTGGACGCCACCGTCGGGCTGCCCACCGCGGTGATCCTGCTCGTCGCGGTCACCGTCGGCGCCACCTTCTACGCCGGACAGAAGCTCCGCAGCCTGAAGCTGGCGGGTGAGGAGTAGGACCTCCGGAGCCCGTACCGGCGTCCCACCGGCATCCGTACCGGATGTTTCACGTGAAACAGTGCCCCGCCCGGCCCACCGGCCAGGCGGGGCACAGCTTTGCGCGAGATCATCGGGAAATGATCGAGTACACCGAGCCCGAGCCCTCCAGGCCAGTGCGGTCATGGATACGCTCCGCGCCCGGCACCCACATCTGGCTGCTGATCATCGTGGTCACCAGCATCGTGGTCGTGATCGTGCCCGACCATCTCGAACACGTCCTGCTCCACCGCAACAGCAGCAACATCCACGAGCTCGCCCAGCACCCCGTACGAGCGCTGCTCAGCAGCGCGTTCTGGATCGAGGACCCGGCCTCGCTCCCGCTCTACTTCGTCCTCTTCGAGATCTTCCAGGCCAATGTCGAGCGCTGGCTCGGCACCCTGCGCTGGCTCTTCATCATCGCGACCGGACACATCACGGCCACGCTCATCAGCCAGAAACTGGTCCTGATGGCCATCCAGGACCACCGCGCCCCGCGCAGCATGGTCCACGTCGTCGACATCGGCGTCAGCTACGGACTCGCGACCGCCGTCGGGGTGCTGACGTACCGCCTGCCCGGTCCCTGGCGCTGGCTCTACCTCGCCGGCTCCGTGGCCTTCTTCGGACTCCCGCTGGTCTCCGGCGGGACCTTCACCGACTTCGGCCACGCCATCGCATTGGCCGTAGGCCTCCTCGCCTGGCCGCTGACCCGGCACCCGAACCTGAGCCGGATGCACGGCTGACGCACGGAAATTCACTGGTACGAGGCGTGCGGCGGGGGCAGAGTGAGCCGTGCGGGGAGAAACAAGAAGGTCCGGAACAGCCACTTCGAGCGCGCCTTGCGGCGCGGGCCGTTCCGGACCTTCCGTTCGTCTTCCGCCCGGTTACGCGGCGCCCAGCAGACGCTCCAGGACCACGGCGATGCCGTCCTCCTCGTTGGAGGTGGTGACCTCGTCCGCCACCGCCTTGAGCTCCGGGTGCGCGTTGGCCATGGCCACTCCGTGCGCGGCCCAGCCGAACATCGGGATGTCGTTGGGCATGTCTCCGAAGGCGATCGTGTCGGCCGCCTTCACCCCCAGCCGGCGCGCGGCCAGCGAGAGCCCGGTGGACTTGCTCAGCCCCAGCGGCAGGATCTCCACGACACCCGGACCGGCCATGACGATGCCGACCAGGCTGCCCACGGTCTCCCGGGCCACCTGGACGAGGGCGTCCTCGTCCAGCTCGGGGTGCTGGATGTACAGCTTGTTCAGCGGAGCCGACCACACCTCGGAGGTGTCCTCCAGGTAGAGCGCGGGAAGGCCCTCCTGGACCTGATAGCCGGGGCCGAAGAGCACCTCGCCCTCGACTCCGTCCCGGCTGGCGGCGATCGCCAGCGGACCCACCTCGGCCTCGATCTTCTCCAGTGCCAGCGCGGCCAGCTTCCGGTCGAGCGTCACCGAGGTCAGCAGCCGGTGCGCGCCCGCGTCGTAGACCTGAGCGCCCTGCCCGCAGACCGCGATGCCCTTGTAGCCGAGGTCGTCGAGGACGTGCCGGGTCCACGGCACGGCGCGGCCGGTGACGATGATGTGCGCTGCGCCCGCGGCGGTGGCCGCGAGGAGCGCCTCACGCGTGCGCTCCGAGACGGTGTCGTCGCCGCGCAGCAGCGTCCCGTCGAGGTCGGTCGCGACGAGCTTGTACGGGAACGGGGCCGTGCTCACTTGGTGATCGGCTCCAGGACTTCCCGACCGCCCAGGTAGGGCCGGAGCACCGGGGGAACGTGGACCGTGCCGTCGGCCTGCTGGTGGTTCTCCAGGATCGCGACGATCGTGCGCGGGACCGCGCACAGCGTTCCGTTCAGGGTGGACAGCGGAGCGGTCTTCTTGCCGTCGCGGTAGCGGATCGACAGGCGGCGCGCCTGGAAGCCGTCACAGTTCGAGGCGGAGGTCAGCTCGCGGTACTTGCCCTGGGTGGGGATCCACGCCTCGCAGTCGAACTTGCGCGAGGCGGAGGCGCCCAGGTCGCCGGTGGCGACGTCGATCACCTGGAAGGGCAGCTCCAGGCTGGTCAGCCACTGCTTCTCCCAGTCCAGGAGCCGCTGGTGCTCGGCCTCGGCCTCCTCCGGCGCGACGTACGAGAACATCTCGACCTTGTCGAACTGGTGGACGCGGAAGATGCCGCGGGTGTCCTTGCCGTACGTGCCGGCCTCGCGGCGGAAGCACGGGGAGAAGCCGGCGTAGCGCAGCGGCAGCTTGTCCGCGTCGATGATCTCGTCCATGTGGTACGCGGCGAGCGGGACCTCGGAGGTGCCGACCAGGTAGAGGTCGTCGCCCTCCAAGTGGTACACGTTCTCCGCGGCCTGGCCGAGGAAGCCGGTGCCCTCCATGGCGCGCGGGCGGACCAGCGCGGGGGTGAGCATCGGGGTGAAGCCGGCCTCGGTGGCCTGCGCGATGGCCGCGTTGACGAGGGCGAGCTCCAGCAGGGCGCCGATGCCGGTGAGGTAGTAGAAGCGCGAGCCGGACACCTTGGCGCCGCGCTCGACGTCGATGGCGCCCAGGGACTCGCCGAGCTCCAGGTGGTCCTTGGGCTCGAAGCCCTCGGCGCCGAAGTCGCGGATGGTGCCGTGCGTCTCCAGGACGACGAAGTCCTCTTCGCCGCCGACGGGCACGTCCGTGTGGACGACGTTGCCGAGGCGCAGGAGCAGCTGCTTGGCGGCTTCGTCCGCCTCGTTCTGCTCGGCCTCGGCCGCCTTGACGTCCTGCTTGAGCTGATCGGCCTTCTTCAGCAGCTCGGCCCGCTCCTCCGGAGAGGCCTTGGGGATGAGCTTGCCGAGCGACTTCTGCTCGTTGCGGAGTTCGTCGAATCGCATGCCGGAGGACCTGCGGCGCTCGTCTGCGGAGAGCAGTGCGTCGACGAGGGCGACGTCCTCTCCACGGGCGCGCTGCGAGGCGCGGACACGGTCAGGGTCTTCACGGAGCAGCCGGAGGTCAATCACCCCTCCAGGCTACCGGGCCGGGCTTCCGAGGAGCGCACCGATATCACGCTGCGTGTCACTTTGTCCCAATTGCCGCGAATGGAAAACTTCCTGCAGGAGGCTGGAAGCATCCCTTCCGTCGGGGCCGATAAAACGGCTCCATTCCCCGAAAAGGGGCGCAACGGCAGCGATCGGGCACCCTCTGAGCAGGAGGGAAGGGCCTTCCTTGTCCACAGGAATTCCCCAGGGGACCGGCTTATCCACAGGCTGTGTGCCGGATCTGTGGACACAGGAATAGATCAATCTCGACCATGGGGCGAGCGGGCCCAATCAGGGTTCAAACCACCCTCACACACTCATTCGGGTGGGAATGACTCGCCCCAAAGAGTTGATCGGTGATACAGGGGTGACGCCGTTCACCTCCCGCTCGTCAGCGCGAAACCTGCGCCACCCGACCGATTTGTCGACCTTGTCGTGTTGCCGTGTCGACTTGTCCCCAGGTCTGCATCGATCCCTGTGGATAACTCTGTGGACAGTGGACAGAGCGTTAGGGGCGCCCGTCGAGGCAACGCGTCAGCCAGTCCGAGGCCGCGGTGAAGTCGCCGTCGGAGGTGCCGGCCCGGGCGGTCTGGACGTCACCCTGAGCGACACCGGCGCGCGGGTAGGAGCCGAGGAAGCGGATCTGGGGACAGGTGCGCTTGAGGCCCATGAGTGCCTCGCCGACCCGGCGGTCGGAGATGTGTCCCTCGGCGTCGACGGCGAAGCAGTAGTTGCCGATCCCCGCACCCGTGGGCCGGGACTGGATCAGCATCAGGTTCACCCCGCGGACGGCGAACTCCTGGAGCAGCTCCAGCAGCGCGCCGGGTCGGTCGTCGCCCATCCACAGCACGATGGAGGTCTTGTCGGCTCCGGTCGGTGCGGCCGGGCGGGCAGGACGTCCGACGAGCACGAAGCGGGTCTCGGCGTTCTGCGCGTCGTGGATCTCGGTGACCAGCGGGACCAGCCCGTAGGTGGCGGCCGCGAACTCGCCCGCGAAGGCGGCGTCGAAGCGGCCCTCCTGGACCAGCCGGGCACCGTCGGCATTGGACGCAGCCGACTCCCACAGGGCGTCGGGCAGGTTCGACCGCAGCCAGTTGCGCACCTGAGGCTGGGCGACCGGGTGCCCGGTGACGGTTTTGACGTCCGACAGCTTGGTTCCGGGCCGCACCAGCAGTGCGAACGCGATGGGGAGCAGCACCTCGCGGTAGATCATCAGGGGTACGCCGGCAGCCAACTCGTCCAGGGTCGAGGTGACCCCGCCCTCCACCGAGTTCTCGATCGGGACCAAGGCGGCCGCGGCCTCACCGTTGCGCACGGCGTCCAGAGCGGCCGGGACCGAAACCATCGGGACGAGCTCCCGGGTCGCGGCTTCGGGGAGGGTGCGAAGGGCGGCTTCGGTGAACGTGCCCTCGGGACCGAGATAGGTGAAGCGGGTGGCCGACATGTGATCAGCCTAATGCCGGGGCCAGGACCCGACAGGGGCTGTTCACCCTTCGAGCAGCCGCTGGCCCACGTACTCCCCGGCGCGCGCGCCGGGCGGCACCGCGTACAGGCCGCTCGACTCGTGCCGGATGAAAGCCGAGAGGGCGTCGCCACGATCGAGCTTGCGCTGGACGGGGACGAAACCGCGGGCCGGGTCGGCCTGCCAGCAGATGAAGAGCAGCCCCGCGTCCGGGGTTCCGTCGGGGGCGATCCCGTCGTGGAAGGAGAAGGGACGCCGGAGCATGGCCGCCCCGCCGTTCTGTGCGGGTGCGGAGATCCGGGCGTGTGCGTTGGCGGGGATGACCGGCTTCCCGTCGGCGCCGATCTTGTCGAGGGCCATGGCGGTGGTCTCGCCGCCTCCGGTCAGCGGGGCGCCGGTGGCCTTCGTACGGCCGATGACCTGCTCCTGCTGGGCGAGTGACTGCTGGTCCCAGGAGTCGAGGAGCATCCGGATGCGGCGTACGACGGCGTACGAGCCCCCGGTCATCCAGGCGTGCTCCGGGGGGAGCGTGCCCTGGACGAAGATCCGCTGGTCGAAGTCGGCTTCGGTGGGCTTCGGATTGTTGGTGCCGTCCACCTGACCCATGAGGTTGCGGGCCGTCATGGGAGAGGCGGTGGCGCCGGGAGAGCGGTTGAAGCCGTTCATCTGCCAGCGCGGCCGGGCCGCCTCCCCCGCGTCCTTCTGTAGGGCGCGCAGCGCGTGGAAGGCGACCAGTGCGTCGTCGGAACCGATCTGCACCCAGAGATCGCCGTTGCTGCGCTGGGCATCGAGCCGGTCGGCGGAGAAGTCCGGCAGCGGGTCGAGGGCGGCGGGGCGGCGTGCGGTGAGGCCGGTGCGCTCGAAGAAGGAGTGGCCGAAGCCGAAGGTCACGGTGAGGGAGGAGGGGCCGGAGCCGAGGGCGATGCCGGTGTCGGCGACCGGTGCGGTCTCCCCCGCGGTCAGCCGCCGCGCGGTATCGGACCAGCGCCGCATCAGAGCGGCGGCCTCGGTACGCCCGGCACCGGGCGCCAGGTCGAAGGCGAGGACGTGCCCCTTGGCCTGGAGCGGCGTGGTGATGCCGGCCTGGTGATCCCCGTGGAAGGCCACCCGGGTGGCCCCGAGGCTGCCGGGGGCGCCGCCGGATCCCGTGGACTCGGACCCGGACACCGCGGACTGTACGAGGGCTCCGCCGGCGGCGCCGAGCGCGAGCCCGGCGGCGCCCGCGGCGCCGACCGTGCCCAGCAGACGGCGGCGGGAGATCTCGATACCGGGGAGTTCCGTGGTGCGCTCGGCGCTCTCGGTGCTCTCTGTGCTCTCGGTGGGGTCGCTGTTCTGGGTCACGCGGGTCAGCCGATCTTCACGTTCTTCTGGACGGTCGTCTGGTCGATGTCGGAGGTGCGGATGGTCACGTCGATCCGCCATTCCCCGGTCAGCGGAAGCTGGACGCCCGATGCGGTCCAGTGCCCGGCGGCGGCACGCTCGGGGAGGACCGGAAGCGGGCCGATCTCCTTGGCCTCCAAGGTGAAGGACACCTTGAGCTCGGGCAGGTCGAGCGGCTTGCCGTCGGGGGTCTCGGCCCATACGTGGAGGGTGTTCGCACCGACGCGGCCCGGGTCCAGCTGGAGCCGGACCGAGCCCTTGCCGTTCTGGCCGCCGGTGTCGAAGGGCAGCGTGACCTTGACCGCGCGGTCGGGAACGGCGGTGGCGGTGGAACCGCGACCCACCTCCAGCTCCGCGGCACGGCCGGGCTCGGTGCTGGTGAGGATGGTGGTGACGGCCAGTAGGACCACGGCGACGCCCGCCTCGGCGAGGACGGACCGGCGCAGGCCGGCGCGGTCCGGATCGGCGTCGCGCACCTGCTTCTCCCGCGCGGTGCGCCGCGCGGCACTCTGGCGGGCGAGCTGCGCGGCGCGCCGGGGGTCGGAGGCGACGGCGTCCGAGGCGTCGGGGACGGCGTTGGCGTCCGAGGCGACGGCCACGGGTGATGTTTCACGTGAAACATCGGAAGGGCTTGCCTCCTCCGCTTCCCGCTCGGCCTTGGCTTCGGCCTTGACCTCGGCCTCGCTCTGGCTCCCGGCCAGCCGCGAGGTCCACTTCCGCGAGGTGTAGGCGATGGCGACGACGACGGCCACGAGGCCGATCTTGACGAGCAGCAGCCGGCCGTAATCGGTCCCGGTCAGCGCGGACCAACTGCCGACCTGGCGCCAGGCCTGGTAGGTGCCGGTGCCGGCCAGGACGAGAACGCTGGTGAAGGCGACGGTGGAGAAGCGCCGGATCGCCGTGCGCTCGATCCCCGGGACCTTGTGGAGTGCGACGAGCAGTGCGGTGAGTCCGCCGAGCCACGTGGCGACGGCCAGCAGGTGCAGGATGTCGACGGGCATGGCGAGGGCGGGCTGGATGCCGGTGGAGGCGTGCTCGGACAGCGCCCAGGTGGCGGCGATGCCGCCGGCGACGACGGTCCCGCCGATGCCGAGCCCGAAGACGAGGTCGCTCTCGCCCTTGGCGTCCTCTTCGGAGACCTCGGAGGTGCCGGAGCCGCCCGGTCCGTCCGTGCCGTCCGCCGTGTGGCGCCGGGCATAGGAGCCGAACAGGACGGTGATGAACAGTGCGGCGGCGCCCAGGAGCAGCAGCCGCGAGACGAGCGAGGCCCCGGACTTGGTCTCCAGGACGGTCTTCAGCCCGGCCAGGTCGAAGGCGTCGGAGAAGTTCCCCGACCCGGTGTACGGGTTGCGGAGCAGCAGCATCACCAGGGTGGCCACGGTGAGCGCGACCCAGGCCCGTACGACCAGCTTCTGCATCGGCCGCTGCGCCGCGCCCCGGCGCCAGCACAGGAGGATGAAGGCGGCGGCGCCGACCAGTACGGCGAACCCGGCGTAGGCCACGTAGCGCGCGATGCCGTAGGCGACGGCGACGGGCCCGTCGCCCGCCGTCCGAGAGGGCAGGGAGACCGCGGTCTCGGAGGGTGCTCCGATGGAGAAGGTGAAGGCGCCGGAGATGGGGTGGCTGTCCGCGGATATGGCCTGCCAGGCGACGGTGTAGGTGCCGTCCGGCAGTCCCGGGCGCAGGGCGGTGCCGTAGCGGATGATGCTTCCGCTGCAGAGGTCGCGCAGTTCGCCGGTATCGACGCGCTTGCCCCGGGGATCCAGGACGCGGATGGAGTCGCCGTTCATGGCGACCCCCTCCGAGAAGGAGAGCGTGATCTGGGCGGGCGCCATGGCGACCACCGCCCCGTCCGTGGGGTCGCTCGCGGTCAGCGCGGCGTGTGCCGAGGCCGGCGCGGCAGCGGCGAAGAAGGCTGCCAGCAGAGCGGCGAGGACCAGCGCGAGCCGCGGCAGGAGTGCCGTGGCACGGACGCGGGCCGTGGATGGGGTCGGGGCGGTGGCCGTCATGGCGTGTCAGTCCCTCGGTCCGTCAGTGGGCGGTGCCATCGGAGGATGTCGGAGCCTTGTACGTCCGCTCCTTGACGTCCAGCTCGACCTTGACCGGGCCGGACTTCTCGAAGCGCAGTTCGATGGTGACCTTGTCACCGACCTTGGGGGTGTTCTTGAGCCCCATGAACATGACGTGGCTGCCGCCGCGCGCCAGCTTCAGCTCGCCGTTCGCGGGCACGTCCATGGACTGCACCTGCTGCATCTTCTGATCCTTGGTCTCGTGGATCTGCAGATCGTCGGAGAGCGGGCTCGTGGCGCCGGTCAGCTTGTCGGCCGTCTTGGAGTCGTTCTTGATGACCATGAACGCGCCGGCCATCTCGTCGTTCACGGGCTGCGGCATGTAGCCGCCGCTGACCGTCAGCTTCGGAGCGCCACCGGAAGCGGATCCGGAGTCCTTGCCGTCCGAGGAGCAGCCGGATATGGCGAGCGCGGCCGTCAGGGAGAGGGCGACGGCGAGGGTGCGGGTGCTGGTGGTGCGGGTGTTCACGGGTTCTCTCCCTTGACGACCTTCGGCAGGTCCTTGGTGTAGTCATCGACGGTGGTGCTCTCGCCGTAGAGGAGGTATCCCTCGTCGGTCTTGGGCGAGAAGGCGATGACCTGGGCGCCGTGCATGGACACGACGTTGCCGGCGGCGTCCGTCTTGGCGGCCTCGATACCGATGCCGAGGGTGCGTGCGGCGGCCTGGATGGTGGCGAAGTCCCCGGTCAGCCCGGTGAATGCCGGGTCCTGGGCCTTGAGCCACGAGCCGAGGGATTCGGGAGTGTCCCGTTCCGGGTCGGTGGTGATGAAGACGACCTGGAGCTTGTCTTGGTCGGCCTTGGGAAGTGCCTTCTTGGCGACGGCGATGTTGCTCATCGTCAGGGGGCACACGTCGGGGCAGCGGGTGTAGCCGAAGTAGATGAGCGTCGGCTTGCCCTTGGTCTGCTCGCGCAGGTTCCACGGCTTGCCGGTGGTGTCCGTGAGGACGACGTCCGGCTTGTCGAAGGGGCGGTCGAGCACGGTGGCGGAGCCGGCTTTCGCCTGGTTCTCGCTGATCTGGGTGACCTGGCCGTTCTTGGCCGGTTCGCCACCGCAGGCGGTGAGGGTGAGGGCGGCCGCCGCCACGAGGGCGGCGAGCGTCACACGTGTGGTGCGCATGGGAAAGTCCCTGGGATCGGGGGTGGTACGGGTGGATCCGCGAGCCCGGCCGGCCCGGATGACCGGCCGGCTGCGCGGAATCGGCAGGTCAGGAGGTCAGGAGGTGCGGCGCCGCGAGGCGATACCGAAGGCCACGCCGCCGAGTCCGATGACGATGCCGGCGATGCCGAGGGCCCGCGCGGTCGTGTCGGAGCCGCTCTTGGCGGCGGCCGTGTCGTGGCCGTCCTTGTGGTCGGCCGCGGCGCCGTTCTTGTCGCCGTCCGTCTTCGCGGCGGCGTCGTGGTGGTCGCCGCCGGCCGGGGCGGCGATCAGCTTCAGGACGGGCGCCGGGTTCTGCGGCTCCGCGGCGCCTTCCTTGGGCTCTTCGATCCAGCGGACGATCTCGCCGTTGTCGTAGGTCTGGATCGCCTTGAAGACCATCTTGTCCGTGCTGTCGGGCAGCTTGCCGACGGACAGCGGGAACTGCTGGAACTTGCCGGGCTCGATCTTGCCGCCCGACCAGGTCACCTTGGTGACGGCCTCGTTGATCTGCTTGCCGTGCACGGTGAGCGGCTTGTCGAGCTTGGTCTTCTCCACGTTCACGGTCCAGCCGGGAACGTCCTGCGGCATGACGGAGGACAGCGGCTGGTCGACGGGGAAGTTGACTTCCAGCTGGGTCGTCGAGGCGCCGTCCCGCTCGTTGGGGACCTTGAAGTTGATTGTCGCGTAGCCGCCCTTGGTGGCCTCGCCGGGCTGCACGCCGACGTGGGCGAAGGCCGTACCGGAGAGGAGGAGGACGGAACCGGCGGCGAGGGCGGCGGCGAAGGAGACGCGAGAGGTCTTCATGGCAGAAACACTCCACGGAAGCTGTGGTGACGGTGGCTCCGCGCGCGGCGCGCACGGAGTTCGCGGCACCGGTGCTCCCGTCGTGAGTCCCGGGGAGGAGAGGTGCCGCTTCAGGCTGCGAGGGCGAATGCCGTGGGCGGCCCGCGCCTGATCACCGTGTGCTGGAGTGCGTCCCTGCCCGTGGAGAGCCCGGAGCCGGTCCCGGCGCCCGCTGCCCGCGGTGTACGCACGGGCCGGTCCGCAAGACCCGCGCCGAGGGCCCGTACGTAGGCCAGCGCGGCACGCAGGGGGCGTACCGGTCCGGACGCGGCGGAGAGCCTGGACAGTTCGAGGAGGCGGAACAGCGCGGCGTCGCCGCGCCCGAGCAGCCAGCCGGCGGCGAGCGCGGCCAGCAGGTGCCCGATCAGCATGGCCGGGCTGAACAGCCCGACCAGTCCGGTGGCCGGCTCTACGAGGCCCTGCCCCATGTGGGCGTGGGTCATGTGCCCCTGCGCCTCGGCCTGCGCGGCCACGGCGTCCGGGTCCAGCCCGGCGCTCTCCAGGATCCGCCGGGCATCCGCCGGGTGGATCGGGACGGAGTTGCCCCCGCACACCAGCTGGGCGGCCAGCGCCGCTAGTGAGGTCTCCGAGGAGGTACCGCCGCCCGCCGAGGCCTTGTGCTGGCCGAGGCCGAACACCGTGTGCAGCGCGAGCTGTCCGCCCGCCAGTGCGGCGGCGATGCCGGGCAGCGAGCGGCGGCGTCCCGCGAGGGGGGCCGCCACCGCGAAGACGGCGAGGAAGCCGGCGCAGAGGGACCACCAGGGCACCGTCGCGCAGGAGGCCAGTGCGTGCCCGGCCGCGGACAGCACGACACAGACCGCGGTGAACACCGCGGCCCGGATCAGCCTGAGGCCGGGTCCGGCCTGCGTCGCGTGGGGGGCAGTCATGGCCGGGCCATCATCGCACTGGGCTTAGGCGCCGCATACGGCAGGTGCGACAGCAGGTTGGCATTCCCGCGCACGGATGCGGGGCGTCGGTCGGTGCCCGCGCACCCGGCCACTCCCCCAACCCCAGCCCGGCATCTGCGCGTACACCGCCGCATACACCGCCGCCCGGGAGCGCCGCATCGGCCGAACGAGGGCTCTGTCGGCCTTCTGGCGCTTAGCCCCCGCCCCGGGCGGCAATAGGTAACCGTATGAGCATCTGGTGGTCTCTCCACTTGAGGCGCGAAGCAGCGAGTGTGCCCCTCGCGAGGCGACTGCTGCTGGGGACGATGGAGACCGCGGGGGTGGACCCGGACATCTCCTTCGACCTGTCGGTGGCGCTGAGCGAGGCGTGCGCGAACGCGGTGGAGCACGGTGGCCGCGAACCCGTCCCGCGCTGCGGGTACCCGGACGACGCGACGTACCCGGACGACGCGACATACACGGACGACGCGGCCCCGGGCGGCGGATCCCCGGACGGGACCGGGGCGTACCACGTCACGGCCTATCTGGACGGGGACCGCTGCCGCATCGAGGTGAGCGACTCGGGCCCGGGGTTCCCGCCCGCGACGGTGGCCCGCCGCAGACCGTCCCTGGCCGAGCACGGCCGGGGACTGCACCTGATCGAGGAGCTCGCCGACCACGTCCGCTTCCGCAACCGGCCGGGCCGGGGCGCCGTGGTCAGCTTCGACAAGATGCTGAAGTGGCGGGACGACTCGCTGCTGAAGGTGTCGTAGACGCGCCGATGGGCGGAACCCGTGGAGGGTCCCGCCCATCGGCGCGTACGAGCGAGCGGTGGCGTCAGCCCTTGAGCCGTGCCATCCACGCCTCGACCTCGTCCGAGGTGCGGGGCAGACCGGCCGACAGGTTCCGGTTGCCGTCCTCGGTGACGAGGATGTCGTCCTCGATCCGGACGCCGATGCCGCGGTACTCCTGCGGCACGGTCAGGTCGTCGGCCTGGAAGTACAGACCGGGCTCGACGGTCAGGCACATCCCGGGCTCCAGCGTGCCGTCGACGTACGCCTCGGTGCGCGCGGCGGCGCAGTCGTGGACGTCCATGCCGAGCATGTGGCCGGTGCCGTGCAGGGTCCAGCGGCGCTGCAGGCCGAGCTCCAGGACGCGCTCGACCGGGCCCTCCAGCAGGCCCCACTCGACGAGCTTCTCGGCGAGCACGTGCTGCGAGGCGTCGTGGAAGTCGCGGAACTTCGCACCCGGCTTGACGGCGGCGATGCCGGCTTCCTGGGACTCGTAGACCGCGTCGTAGATCTTGCGCTGGATGTCGGTGTACGTGCCGTTGATCGGCAGCGTGCGCGTGACGTCGGCGGTGTAGAGGGAGTGGGTCTCCACACCGGCGTCGAGCAGCAGCAGGTCGCCGGAGCGGACGTCGCCGTCGTTGCGGACCCAGTGCAGGGTGCAGGCGTGCGGACCGGCGGCGCAGATGGAGCCGTAGCCGACGTCGTTGCCCTCGACGCGGGCGCGCAGGAAGAACGTGCCCTCGATGTAGCGCTCGGAGGTGGCCTCGGCCTTGTCGAGCACCTTCACGACGTCCTCGAAGCCGCGGACGGTGGAGTCGACGGCCTTCTGCAGCTCGCCGATCTCGAACGCGTCCTTCACGGCGCGGGCCTCGGAGAGGTAGACGCGCAGCTCCTCGTCGCGCTCCTTGGTGACCTTGTCGGTCAGGGCGGTCTCGATGACGGAGTCGTGACCGCGCACGGCGCGGACCGGGCCCTCGGCCTCGGTCAGCTCCTCGGCGAGCTTACGGACGTCCTTGGCCGGGATGCCCAGGAGCTGCTCGGCCTCCGTGAGGGAGTGGCGGCGGCCGACCCACAGCTCACCGCTGCCGGAGAGCCAGAACTCGCCGTTCTCGCGGTCGGAGCGGGGCAGCAGGTAGACGGTGGCGTGGTGGCCGGTCTCCCCCGCGGGCTCCAGGACCAGGACGCCGTTCTCGGTCTGGTCGCCGGTGAGGTACGCGTACTCGGTCGAGGCGCGGAAGGGGTACTCGGTGTCGTTCGAGCGCGTCTTCAGCCGCCCGGCGGGGACGACGAGACGCTCACCGGGGAAGCGCCGGGACAGTGCGGAGCGGCGGGCGGCGGTGTGCGCGGCCTGAGCGATCGGCTCCAGTCCGCGCAGCTCGGTGTCTGCCCAGCCCGTGCGCATGCTCGCGGCGAGCTCCTCGCTGACACCCGGGTACAGCCCGTTCTTGCGCTGCTTGTGCTTCTTCTTGGGCTGCTCTTCTTCCGGGGTCTCCGGGGTGAGCTCGTCAGCCACGTCTTCTCCTCAGTACGACGGACACGGACCGGGTATGGACCTCATCCATCGTATGTGTGAGCGGACGCCCCCCGACGGGTCGTGTGACAAATCAGCTAAACCCGGCCACACCGTCACACGCCCCGCCCCCGCCCCCGCCCCCGTCTCCTCATGTCCTCGTCACTCGAACCGCGCCGCGAGCAGCACGATGTCCTCGGAGGCGTCCGCCGGGGAAACGGGACCGTCCCCGCCGCCGTCCGGCAGCACCGTCCGCAGGATGTGGTCGCAGATGGCGGCCGGGTCCTCGCGGACGCTACGGGGGATCCCCGCGGCCGCGGCGTGCAGCCGCGCGTACGCCCGGTCCATCGGGTCCCCGGTGCGGCGGAGCAGCCCGTCCGTGTACAGCAGCACCGTTTCTCCCGGCGCGGGCTCGATCTCCACGCTCGGAGCCTCCCAGCAGGACAGCATGCCGAGCGGTGCGGAGAGGGTGGTCTCCACGTACTCGGTGCGCCGCTCGCCGATCAGCAGCGGCGGGGTGTGCCCGGCGCCGGCCAGGATGAGCTTCCTCCCCCGGCCGTTCGAGTTCGGGCCCCCGGCGGGCTCGCAGTAGGCGAACAGCGCGGTCGCCGAGCGCGCGGGCTCGGTCAGGCGCAGCAGCAGCTCCAGGTCGGACAGGACGGCGACGGGGTCCTCGCCCTCCATGACGGCGTACGCCCGCAGCGAGGCGCGCAGCCGCCCCATCGCGGCGACGGCGCTCGGTCCCGAGCCGGTGACGGAGCCGACGGCCAGCCCGAGGGCGCCCTCAGGCAGCGGCAGCGCGTCGTACCAGTCGCCTCCGCCGTGCGGGCCGGTGTGGTGCCGGGCGGCGAGCTGGACCCCGGGGATCCGGGGGAGCCGGCTGGGCAGCAGTTCCTCGGCGACGGTGGCCAGGCTGGAGCGGGCGCGCTCCACCTCCAGCATCCGGGCCAGGTGCTCGGCGGCGTGCCGGACGTACAGACCGGCCAGGTCGCGCTGGCGGTCGCTGGGCTCGGCCTGTTCGTCGTAGAGCCAGACGGCCGCGCCGAGCCGGCCGGTGGCCTCGGCGGTCAGCGGCAGCGCGTAGCTGGCGGCGTAGCCGAGACGGGCGGCGACCTCGCGGTGGCGGGGGTCGACGGTGGCGCCGTACGCGTCGCCGCCGGGGCCGGCGGTCGTACCGGGCTCGGGCAGGACCTCCGAGCCGCCGTTGGCGTCGGGCAGGCCGTCGAGGATGCGGCCGTAGGAGGTGGCGCTGCGCGGCACCGTCTCGATGTGGCCGAGGTCGGCGTGGCCGAGCCCGAGGCCGATCGTGGTGGTGGGGCCGAGTCCGTCGGAGGGCTCCAGGACGATCAGGCCGCGACGGGCGCCCACGAGGGCCGCACCCGCCCGCAGGAACTCCTGGAGGGAGGCGGTGAGGTCACTGGCGCGGGCGAGCCGCTCGGTGAGCTCGTGGAGGGTGGTGAGGTCGGAGACCATGCCCGCGAGGCGGTCCTGAATGACCGAGCTCGCGGCGGGGCCCTGCGCCGGTGTGTGGACCGTTCGCGGGCTCGTCGATGTGGACACGGCCGTGGGCGCCGGTGTGGGCGCCACAGTGTGCGGGGACGCTGTGACAGCTGGATCGATTCCAGCCACTTTCGGCAGATGCGGGGCGCTCATGGCGTCCGCCTTTCCAGCTGGTGCGATTCGCCATATAGCATCGCAAACCCCCAGATCATGCTGCGCCGCTATCAATGGATCCACATCTACACGCACACGAGGAGCGATGTCCAGCATTGCCCAGGTGGGAATCCTGGTGTCCGTGGGACGGCAACTCACTGTTCGGTCAGGGCTAGAACTTGGCCGGAAAATGCGGGAAGCGGGCGGTTTTTGCGGTCGACTGGGCGAGTCAGTCGGCCGGTCCGGGTACGTAATCCGTTGCACCCGGGGAGAGTTGGCGCAGTCCGGTGCCCGCCGGGAACCGTCGGGCACGGCCCGTCGTCCCCATCGACGAGAGCCGTCCCCCGCGCGGCCCCGGGTCGCGTACCGCCCCCGACGGACGTTTCATGGACCCGTAAGAAAACTGCACGAACCGTGTGAACCTGCTTCAGGCGGACAGTGACGCGAAACGTGCACGTGTGGTGAACCACCGCTTACATGGTGTGATGTGGCCCTCGGCGTTCAACGGAAAGGAACGAGCGCTCATGCGCGAGATCCTCGGAAGGCGTCTCCAGCGGCTCCGTAATCGCTTGCAATCCCTGCGTCCCGCCCCGCCGCAGGGTGATGCGCCGGCTCTTCTCGAAGCGGCGCTGACCTGCGCCAACATCTGGAACTGGCCCGTGTTGCCGGGCGTCGGACGCTCCGGCGCCGACAGTTCCCGGTGCGCCTGCCCCGACCCCGACTGCGTCGTGCCCGGCGCGCACCCCTTCGATCCCGGGCTGCTCGCGGCCACCACCGACCCCCGGATGGTGTCCTGGTGGTGGGCCAACCGGGCGGGTGCCCCGATCCTGCTGGCCACCGGCGGGAGCGCGCCCTGCGCGGTGAGCCTGCCCGCCGCGGCGGCCGCGCGTGCCGTCGTACGACTGGACGCCGAGGGGATGCGGCTCGGGCCGATCGTGGCCACCCCCACGCGGTGGTCGCTGCTCGTGGCGCCGTACTCGCTGGAGCGGCTCGGCGAGATCCTCTACGCCAAGGACCACGTGCCCTCCTCGCTGCGTTTCCACGGCGAGGGCGGCTACTTGCTGCTGCCACCCTCCACCGCGATCGACGGTGGCCAGGTCCGGTGGGAGCGCGAGCCCGCGGGTGCCGGAGAGATCTGGCTGCCCGAGGTGGAGGCGGTCGTGGACGCACTGGTGGAGGCGAGCAGCGGAGCCCCGGGCGGCGGAAGCCGGCTCGCGTACTGATGGGCGCGTACCCCGCGTACTGACGCCCGTGCACTGACGGATCACTCGTACGGGTGCCAGCGAGACGAGTTTCCAAGGGAATTGGGCGCGGGGATCTCCGTGCCCCATTCCCGCATCGCTATCTTCGGCGAATGAATCTCCGCCTGATCGGTATCGGCGCCGGTGTGTTGATCATCTTGTCGCTCCCGTTGGCGGGGGCGATCGCCGGGCCGGATTTCGCCGGTCAGAGCGACGGAAAGGGAGGCGGGCTGCTCTCCACCTTCGGCCTCGGTCACCCGGCCCAGGGAGATACGGGGTCCTCGGACTCCAAGGCCTCCGAGAAATCCGGGGCCTCCGAGGACTCCGGGGGCTCCGAGAAGTCCGGGGGCTCGGCCGATCCGGGCGGCTCGGGGGCGAGTTCCGCCTCCGGCCGGTCCCGTACGCCGGCCCCCGCCGCGGCGCCGGCCCGCCCGGGCCCGGCCGAACAGCCGCGCACGGACGCCCGCTGCGGACCCGAACTGTCCTCCCCGCAGGGGGTGGAGGCGCAGACGTGCGTCCTGTCGGGCGAGGGCCGGACGTGGGGGCGCAGCTACTACCGGAACACCAGCGGCCGCGCGCTCGACGCGGTGCTCACGGTGATGGGTCCGGCGGGGCGTACGGTGCAGATCCGCTGCGCGGTCGGCGCGGGCGACGAACCGGGGTTGTGCGAAACGCCGCGGGAGGAGTCGGCCGGGGTCCCGGGGGACTACTCGGCCGTAGCGGAATTTGCAGTTCCGGATGATGAAGGAGCCCTGCTCCTGCGGTCCGGGAGCAACTCACCGGTACCGGGTGACGGTTGAGCGTCACCGGAAAATCAAGGGCCCGGTCGCTGGCGACGGGGGATGCACCAGCGACCGGGCTACAAGAACCGTAACAAGAGATCGCCTGTTCGCAAATTCGATCTCTGATATTCGGACACCGATTTGCAGGCGATTAGCGGGAGTTGTGACTCCGGTCACCGGTGAGCGGTCACCGCTGACCCTCCCGCTGACCCGCCCGCGGTCCCTCGTGGCCGGCCCGCGAACGGGCCGGCCAACCCGGTCAGCTGAGCGTGACCTGGCGGTTGGTGAGGCCACCGCGGGCGCGGCGCTCCTCCGTGGTCAGCGGCGCGTCCGTCGCGAGGGCCGCGGCGAGCCGCTCCGCGAGCTCGGCCGCGGGCTTCTCCACGTCCTCGGCCGAGACTCCGGTCGGCAGGTCCCAGACGGGGACCATCAGGCCGTGGGCGCGGAAGGAGCCGACCAGCTTGGTGCCCTCGCCGAGCGAGGACGTGCCCGCGGCGGACAGCCGCGCGAGCGCGTCGAGCAGCTTCTCCTCGGGGTGCGGCATGACCCAGCGCAGGTGGTTCTTGTCCGGGGTCTCGCACCAGTAGGCGGCATCCACGCCGGTCAGCTTGACGGTCGGGATGGCGGCGGCGTTGGCGCGCTCCAGCGAGGCGGCGATCTCCGGGGAGGCGTTCTGGGCGCTCTCCGCTTCCGGAATCCAGAATTCGAACCCGCTGTGGACAACCGGCTCGAAACCGCCGTCCACGGACAGGAGATCCTGAAGTCGCGGACCCTCGGCCGGAACCCGGCGGGCCGCGACGACGGTGCCGGGCTCGGCGACGAGCGCGCGCTCCAGGGTGTCGGCCATGTCCCGGGCGAGGTCGCCGCTGGTCGAGTCGTTCTGCAGGCCGAGCAGGACGGAGCCGTCCTCGCGGCGCAGAGCCGGCGAGGCCAGCGGGAGTACGGTCACCAGCGTGACGGAGGGGACGCCCTCGGGCAGTCCGCCCTTGAGGGTGAGCGGCACGGTGGCAGCGGGGACGAGCTCGCGCAGCGCCACCCAGTCGCACTCGCCGGGCAGGCCCTCGAACGGCCGCGCCACGTGCTCGGTGACGGCGTGGGCGGCGGCCGCGCCGTGGCAGGCCTTGTAACGGCGCCCGGATCCGCAGGGGCAGGGCTCGCGGGCGCCCACCACCGGGATCTCCCCGTTGTTGAGCTGCGGCTTTGCGGACTTCGCGGCGGGGCGCTTCTTGGCCATCGTGGGTGTCTCCCGGTTGCGGCGGTACGGCGTCGGTCTGGGCGCGAGCCTAGCCGTTCGTGCCGCCACAACCGGTGGGGTGCGGCCGGAAGCACGGTCGGCGTGCGCTCCCGGACGGCCGCCATCCGTCCACCCGCGGTCGAGGACCGGTCGGATCAGGTATCCAGATCGTCGAAGGCCGTACTGAAATCGATCGCAGGGGGCGCAACGCGCGTAGCGAAATCCTCGTGCCGGGTCCCACAGGCAACGATCGCCCAGACGGTGACCTCACCCGCCGCTCCGTCCCGGACACCCCAGTCCTGGGCCAGGGCGCTGATGATGTTCAGCCCCCGCCCGCCCCGCGCGGTGACCGAGGGCTTGGCCGGGATGGGACGGGTG
This sequence comes from Streptomyces sp. NBC_00086, assembly GCF_026343255.1. Lineage (NCBI taxonomy): Bacteria > Bacillati > Actinomycetota > Actinomycetes > Kitasatosporales > Streptomycetaceae > Streptomyces > Streptomyces sp. NBC_00086. The sequence goes on from NZ_JAPELZ010000001.1 coordinate 4,204,964, forward strand.
GGCCCGCCGCCGTCCGTGACCTCGACCGTCAGCCGCCCCGCCTTGTCGACGCGCCATGACGCGTGTATCCCGCCGTCCCCGATCTCCCGCGCGCCCAGCGGTCTGCCGTGCCGGCAGGCGTTGCTGAGCAGTTCGGAAAGGATCAGTACGGCGTCATCCACGATCGATTCGGACAATCCGCTGATGCGCAACTGCTCGCGCATCCGGTGCCTCGCCTCGCCCACGCCCGCAGGACCATGGGACACGTCCATGCACGACGACGTGGGCACTTCTTGTGCCACCATCAACGCCACCCCCGGAACCTCCTTAGCCCCACGCATGGTCTGGATGCCCCAATGGCCTGGACCGGAAACCGCCGGACCGGCGCCCTCTGACGCATTCGCGGCGACCGAACGCGCAGTGGATGCGCCGGTGCACACCCTGTAACGGATGTGTCGCCTGTGACGGGTGCGCAAAGTGGGATGTCAGCGGCCCAGCTGTGACAAAACCTGTCGCGGCCTGTTCGTGATGATCGCTTCCACGCCTAGATCAGCGCAGAGCTGAACATCTTCAGGATCGTTCACGGTCCACACGTGAACGGAATGCCCGGCGGCCTGAAGTTTGCGGATGAAGCCCGGGTGGTTGCGGACGATCCGCATCCCCGGTCCCGCGATCCGCACGCCGGCCGGCAGCCGGCCGTCCCGCATCCGTGGCGAGATGAACTGCATCAGGTAGACGGTCGGGACCGTCGGCACGGCCGCCCGCATCCGGTGCAGGGAGCGCGCGGAGAAGCTCATCACCCGGACCGGGTGCGGCCCCTCGGCGGGCGGGGCGTCCAGTGCGAAGCGCTTGAGGAGGAAGAGCAGCCGCTCCTCCACCTGTCCGGCCCAGCGGGTGGGGTGCTTCGTCTCGATCGCCAGCTGTACCGGCCGCCCGGCGTCCGCGACCAGCTCCAGCAGCCGCTCCAGGGTGAGTACGGAGGTCCGCTCGGGGTCCGCGTCCCAGTCGGGAGACTCCTCCCGGTCCTTCCACGAGCCGAAGTCCAGGGCGGCGAGATCGGCCAGCTCCAGGGCGGAGACGGCGCCGCGGCCGTTCGAGGTGCGGTTCACCCGCCGGTCGTGGACCAGGACCAGATGGCCGTCCGCCGTGAGCCGGACGTCGCATTCGAGGGCGTCGGCCCCGTCCTCGATGGCCTTGCGGTAGGCGGCCAGCGTGTGTTCGGGGGCATCCTCCGAGGCGCCGCGGTGGGCGACGACCTGGATGGAGCGCGGCGTTGCGTGGGTCACCGGCTCATGGTGCCACCGGGAGGGGCCCGGATGTCGGGGAGAGCCCTCCAGACGCTTGTGGGTGCTTCTGGGGATGCGCCCGAAATGTCGGAGATAAAGGATGGGGGAGACTCACAGGTCCGGCTTACAGTGCTCTGACGGGTCATGGGAAAGGCTTTGCCCAGGAACTTGTACGGCACGTCGAACGTTCAGTCGGACCGATATCGCCCGTATTTCTGAAGCCGTGTGTGACGAGGAGACAGCGCTGTGAGCACCGAGAACGAGGGCACCGCGGCCCCGACGCCCCCCGCGGCTCCGCCCGTACCCCCGGTGGCCGCGCCCGTCGACGCCGCGCCCGCTGCCCCCGTCGCGCCGCCCGCGCCCGCGCCCGTGGAGCCGGTGACGCAGCAGTTGCCGCCGACGCCCGCGCCCGGCGCCGAGCCGACCCAGCAGCTCCCCCACACCCCGGCGGCGCAGCCCGCCGCTGCCGTCCAGCCTCCGGCCCCGGCTCCGGCTCCCGCATATGCCGAGAACCCGGTCCCGCCGGTCACCCCGGCGTACGCCGAGGCTCCCGCTGCTGCCTACGCCCAGGCCCCCGCGCCGCAGGCGATGGGCGCCGAGGGCTGGCCTCCCCCGCCGCCCGCGGCCCCGGCGTACGGGGCCGGCGACGGCCAGGGCGGTGGCGGCTGGGGCGTGCCCCTGGCCACCGACGGCGCACCGCAGCCCAAGCGGAAGGGCAAGGGCGGCATGATCGCGGGCGTCCTCGCGGCGGCGCTCCTCGCGGGCGGCGTAGGCGGCGGCGTCGGCTACTGGGCGGCCGACCGGAGCGCCAACGGCTCCGGCTCCACCACGGTCAGCGCGGGCAACACGCCCAAGGAGCTCAAGCGCGATCCGGGCTCCGTCGCGGGCCTGGCCGCAGGCGCGCTGCCCAGCGTCGTCACCATCGAGGCCTCGGCCGGCGACGGCGAGGGCGGCACCGGCACCGGGTTCGTCTACGACCAGCAGGGCCACATCCTCACGAACAACCACGTGGTGGCCTCCGCGGCCAACGGCGGCAAGCTCAGCGCGACCTTCTCCGACGGCAAGAAGTACGAGGCCGAGGTCGTCGGCCGGGCCCAGGGGTACGACGTCGCCGTCATCAAGCTGAAGAACCCGCCGTCCGGGCTCAAGCCGCTGCCCCTCGGCGACTCCGACAAGGTCGCCGTCGGCGACTCGACCATCGCGATCGGCGCTCCGTTCGGCCTGTCCAACACGGTCACCACCGGCATCGTCAGCGCCAAGAACCGCCCGGTCGCCTCGGGCGACGGCTCCAGCGGCAAGAACTCGTACATGAGCGCCCTCCAGACGGACGCCTCGATCAACCCGGGCAACTCCGGCGGTCCGCTGCTCGACGGCCGCGGCGCGGTCATCGGCATCAACTCCGCGATCCAGTCGGCCGGCAACGGCGGCTTCGGCGGCGGCCAGGCCGGCTCCATCGGCCTCGGTTTCGCGATCCCGGTCAACCAGGCGAAGAACGTCGCCGAATCGCTGATCAAGACGGGCAAGCCGGTCTACCCGGTGATCTCGGTCTCCGTGGACCTCGCGGCCAAGACCGACGGCGCGAAGATCTCCGAGTCGGGTGCCTCGGCCAGCGAGCTGGTCGACCCGAACGGCCCGGCGGGCAAGGCGGGGCTGAAGCCCGGCGACATCATCACCGAGCTCGGCGGCAAGCCGATCGACAGCGGCCCGACCCTGATCAGCGAGATCTGGACGTACAAGCCGGGTGACACGGTGAAGCTGACCTACCTGCGCGGTGGCAAGCCGACCACGGTGGACATCACGCTCGGCTCCCGGGTCGGCGACAAGTAGCCGCCGGCCGCCGCGCACCACGCAGTCCGGCGGCGGCAGGACCAACTGGCTTGATGGTGAGGGGCCGTAGGCGCGATTGTGCCTGCGGCCCCTCCCAACGTCCGCTTATGCTTCAACCGTGTTCGATTCGCGGCACATACGGACGTTCCACGAGGTGGTCGCCTCGGGGTCCTACTCGGCCGCCGCCCGGGTCCTCGGGTACACGCAGCCCGCGATCACCCAGCAGATGAAGGCGCTCGAACGCGCCGTCGGCACACCGCTGTTCACCCGCGTGGGACGCCGCATGCAGCTCACCGAGGCCGGGGAGTCGATGGCCCGGCACGCCGAGGCCATCCTCGGCAGTCTCTCCGCGGCCGAGGCCCAGCTGAAGGCGTACGCCCGGCTGCGGACCGGCCGCGTCCGGCTGTGCGGCTTCCCCAGCGCCAACGTCACCCTGGTCCCGGAAGCCCTGAGCAGCCTGGCCAAGGAGCACCCGGGGATCCAGGTCGAGCTGCTGGAGGGGGAGCCCCCGGACTCCTTGCGCAGGCTGGAGCGGGGCGAGTGCGACATCACCCTGGCCTTCACCTACCCCGGCCTGCACGAGGAGGTCCCGGAGGAGGTCGCCGAGGTCAGGCTCATGGAGGACCAGCTGACGGTGCTGCTGCCGACCGGGCACCCGCTGGCCCGGCGGCGGGCCGTGCACCTCGCGGACCTCTCCGAGGAGCGGTGGATCGCGGGCTGTCCGCGCTGCCGGGCGAACCTGCTGCACGAATGCGCGGGGCTCGGCTTCGTGCCCGACATCCGGTTCGCCACCGACGACAACCTGGTGGTCCAGAGCCTGGTCGCACAGGGCCTGGGCGTGGCCATGATGCCCGCCCTGGTGCTGCCCTCGCTCTCGCTGAGCAAGGTGTGCGGGCGGGCCCTCCTGCCGGCCGCGCGCCGTCACATCGCCGCGCACGTGTACCGCGACCATCTGCGGGTCCCGGCGACGGCGGTGGTGCTGGAGGCGCTGAGGCAGGCGGCCTCGAACCGCGTCGGCTGCTGAGCCGGTCCGCCGGAGGGTCCTGCTCCACCCCAATCCATAAGCTGAGATTGGGATTTGGGCTCACAACTGTCGTTGGACGTGATGGGTGGGCTCCTCGACGCTCCCCTTATGACCACCACCACGCCGGCCCGCACGACCGCGAGGACGGCCGCCCTCGTCAGTGAGATCCGCACGGTCGTGGAGCGGGGGCTGGCCCCCGACCTGACCGCCTACCTCGTCGGTGAACGCCTCGCCCCGCACCTGGGGGCGCCCGGCCTGCTCACCGCCGAGCAGCGCGAGGGGCGCCCCGACCGCTACCGGCAGCACGTCCTGCACGCGGAGCCGGACGGCAGCTTCTCCGTGGTGGCCCTGGTGTGGCTGCCGGGCCAGGAGACCGCGATCCACGACCACGTCTCGTGGTGCGTGGCCGGGGTGCACGAGGGCGAGGAGAGCGAGCTCCGCTACCGCCTCGTCCCCGCCACGGCCACCACCGGCGCCCGGCTGGTGGCGACCGAGCACGTGGTCAACGGCCCCGGTGAGGTCTGCGGGTTCGCCCCTCCCGGCGACATCCACAAGGTCCGCAACTCCTGTCGCACGAAGGCGATATCCCTGCACGTCTACGGCGCCGACGTCGTACGCCTGGGCAGCAGTGTCCGCCGCGTCTACACGCTCCCGACCGACTGATGGCCCTGCTGAACCGCCCGGTGCGCGGGGCGGGATCGCCGGAGCCGGTCGATGTTTCACGTGAAACATCCTCATCGTGGCCCGGGTTGGGCCTCGCGGCCGCCGGGGTCCTGGTGGCCTGGTCCGTTCACCGGCTGGCGCCCTGGGCGCCGATGCTGACGGTGTCGGTGGTGCTCGGCATCGCAGCGGCTCACCTCCCCCGTCTACGGGGCTTCGTACGGGGCCCCGCGCGCCCGGGCCTCTCCCTGGCCGGGCGGCGCCTGATGCGGATAGGCATCGTCCTGTTGGGCCTGGCACTGGGACTGGACGAGGTGCTCCGGCTGGGCTGGGCCACCGTGGCGATGGTGGCCGCAGTGGTGGCCGCGACCTTCCTCGGCACCCTCTGGCTCGGCCGGCGGCTCGGACTCCCCGGGGACCAGCCGTTGCTGATAGCCACCGGGTACTCGATCTGCGGAGCCTCGGCCATCGGAGCCGTCAGCCAGGTATCCGGCAGCGACGAGGAGGACGTGGCCTCCTCGGTGGCCCTGGTCACCCTGTGCGGGACCCTCGCCATAGCGGTACTCCCGCTCCTGCAATCCCCGCTCGGACTCTCCGACCCCGACTTCGGCCGCTGGGTGGGCGCGAGCGTCCACGACGTCGGCCAGGTGGTGGCGACCGCGCAGACGGCCGGCCCCGGCGCCCTCGGTGAAGCGGTGCTGGTCAAGCTGATGCGTGTGGCGCTGCTGGCCCCGCTGGTCGCGGCGGTGGCCTTCTCGGTACGGGCCCGCAGGCGCGGAGCGCGCACCCTCTCGGGGCGCCGCCCGGCTCCGGTGCCGCTGTTCGTGGCCGGGTTCCTCGCCGCGGCCGCGCTGCGCGCCACCGGGGTACTGCCCGACGTAGCGCTGGAGTGGGCGCACACCGCCCAGGAACTGCTGCTGGCCGCCGCCCTGTTCGGCCTGGGCAGCGCGGTCCACCTGCCCACCCTGTCCCGTACGGGCGGCCGTGCGGCCCTCCTGGGCCTCGCGGCCTGGGTGGTGGTGGCCGGAGCCTCGTACGCGGGCGTCCTCCTCACCACCTGACGGGAGTTGGCCATTTCCTGGCCGGAACCGACCGAACGTTCCGACTGGTGACTGACATCTCGATCCCGGCGTGCCACTCTGCCCCCGATCCGCACCGACAACTCTTCATCCGGGCACGGCAGAAGGAGTCATGCGTGAATCGCCATCGGACAGCCATATCGGTCTTACTCGCGACGGGAGCCCTGCTCGCGGGTGCGTTGACGGCGGCCTCCCCCTCGGCCGCCGCGCAGCGCCCCGCCCCCGGCTCGTGGTCGGCCGAGCGGATGCGGGCCGCGACGCCGCTGGACATCACGGCCGCCCCGGGCATCGCCGCCCCGGGTGCGGCCGCCCGTACGGCGCTCACCACCGCGGAGCGCCCCACGACGATCGCCCCGACCGCCCCCGCCTCCCCCACGGCCTTCCCCCAGCCGGGCGGAGCCTGGACGTCCGGTGGCGCGGTGGTCAAAACCTCGGGCCGGGTCTTCTTCACCTTCAACGGGAAGAGCGCCTCCTGCTCCGGTGACTCGATCACCAGCGCCAACGGCAGCACGGTGATCACCGCCGGCCACTGCGTGAAGTACCAGGGCGCCTGGCACACCAACTGGATCTTCGTTCCGGGATACGACAACGGGAACGCGCCCTACGGGCAGTGGACGGCCACCAAGACCTTCGCGACCGACCAGTGGGTGGCGAGCGAGGACATGAACATGGACGTCGGCCTGGCGGTCGTCGCACCGCTGAACGGACGGACGCTCAGCCAGGCCGTCGGAGCCCAGGGCATCGTCTTCAACGGCGGCTACAACAAGAAGATGTACGCCTTCGGCTTCCCGGCGGCGGCCCCGTACGACGGCACCAAGCTCGTGTACTGCAGCGGCAACAGCGGCAAGGACTTCCTGCTGACCAAGGACCACAGCCTGCCGTGCAACATGACCGGAGGCTCCAGCGGCGGTCCCTGGTTCCAGGACTTCAACGAGGCGACCGGCCTGGGCACCCAGGTCTCGGTGAACAGCTTCGGCTACACCTTCCTGCCGAACCGGATGTTCGGCCCGTACTTCGGCAACGAGGCGAAGGCGGCCTACGACAAGGCCCAGACCGCCTGACCCCCGGCGAATCCCCAGCGCCACCCACCCCCACCGCCCGGTACTCTGTACCCGCCAGGTGGGTTGCCCGAGCGGCCTAAGGGAACGGTCTTGAAAACCGTCGTGGCGAGAGTCACCGTGGGTTCAAATCCCACACCCACCGCCAGGTCAGAGAAGTAGCAGGTCAGAGGGCGGGCATCCGAATCGGGTGCCCGCCCTCCCCGCGTGTGGGCCAGGGCCCGGGCCGCTGGCCCAGGTTCTTCAGTCCCTGGCCAGGGCGTCCGCGGAGGCCCGGGCGAAGCCTTCGGGGTTGTCGAGCATGATGTTGTGCCCGCAGTCCGGGATGGGGACGACCGCCACTCCGGCCGCCTCCAGGGCCTCGGTGCCGGGGAGGGGGCCGTCCTCGGCCGGGAGCAGGAAGGTGCGCGGGATCTTCAGCTGCAACAGCAGCTCGCGCATCGTCGGCGTCGTGCCCGCCGCCAGGTGGACGGCGCTGCGGTGCAGGGCGACGCGGCCCGCCAGACGCATCGTGGACCACCAGTGCGGGCTGACCCGGTCGCGCACCTCGGCCCAGCCGCCGGCCAGGAACTCCTGCTCGGTGTAGGCGGCGAGGCCGCTGCTGCCCGCGACGGCGGGGTCGGGCGGGGTCGGGTCCAGGTTGGCGTCGATCAGCACCAGCCGGGAGACGAGGTGGGGGTGCCGCTCGGCCAGCACGATGGCGACAGCGCCGCCCATGCTGTGCGCAATCAGCTCCGCGGGGCCGGTGCCGGCCTGCTCCAGCGCGGTGGCGAGAGCGTCGGCATGCGCCTCCAGCGTGTACGAGAAGTCCTCGGGCCGGTCGCTGTGCCCGTGCCCCAGGAGGTCGATCAGCAGGGATCGCCGCCCGGCGAGCAGCGGATGCGCGGCGCTCGCCGCGAAGTATGCGGGCGAGGTGGATCCCAGACCGTGCACGTAGATCCGCGCCGGTCCGTCTCCGGGCAGTTCGGCCCAGCGGATCTGGTCCCCGCTCGCCGTGACGACGGCACTTCGCATCCTGAGCTCCCCCAAGTCGATGTGGATCATGAGCGTACTGGCTCCCCGCGTACGAGCCGTGGAGTCAGCCGAACCAGACGACCAGCCGGACGCCCTCGTCCCCGTGCAGGCCCGCCAGGGTCCGCATGACGGACCAGACGGCGCCCCAGTCGCCGTCGGGCACGGTGTCCCGGCGACGGAGGCGGCCGATGCGGAAAAGGCGGTCGCCGTCGGGCCACTCCACGCCCTCGGGGAGGCCGCGGCCCGCACGGTGGAGGGCTCTGGGGTCGGTGATGCCGGAGAGCTCGGCGAAGCGGGTGAGGTCGGTGTTCCTGCCGTACAGCTCCCAGGTTCCGTCGGCGCCGCGGCGGTACTCGTGGACGCAGTCGTCCACCTCGTTCGAGAGCTCGTCCCAGTCCACGGCGGCCAGCTCCGCCCAGCTGATCCAGGACGAGCCCCTCGAATCCCGGCCCCAGGACTCGAAGGCGGTGCGGCTCTCCTGTGACGCGTCCGCGGGGAGCCCGCGGTAGTCGGCGAGCGGACGGAACGCGGTCGTCTCGCGCACGCCGAACAGCGACCCGAAGGCGGCATAGGAGCGGCCGTTGTAGAGGTCCGCGATGTCGGCGGCCTTGCCCCAGCTGCGGTCGTCCTCGTCCAGCCAGCGATCCCAGCGGCACTCGATGAAGCCGTAGATGTCTGTCCCCATGCGGGGAATTCTGCGCCGCCGGGCAGGCGCGGGCCAGGGATTTCCGGTGCGCCCGCCGGACCGGTGGCGGGGGTCCTGGCGGACACCCGCCACCGGTCCGGTCAGTAGTCCTAGAGGGTGATGGAGTTCGCGGCCTTCTGGATCGGCTCCATGACCTTGTTCATCATCCGTTCCTTGCCCGGCAGGCGGCCCAGGAGGGAGAGGACGGCCAGCTGGATCGAGATCTGGCGCTTGGTCCGCATGACCATGTGCTTGATGTTCGAGGGGCCGAGCTTCTGGTTCTCCTCCGCGAAGCCGCGCATCTCGCGTTCGTAGGCCGCGAAGCCGGTCGCGTGGTCGCCGCCGGCCGCCGCGAGCTCGCCCGCCAGGACGTAGGCGCCGACCAGACGCGGCGCGCACCGCTGTCGAACGCCACCTCCATGCCGTCCGCGGTCTCCGTGGCGGCGGTGATGGAGTCGCCGAAGAGGTACTCGACGCCGTCGGTTCCGTTGGTTCCGCCGGCTGCGTCGACGCTGAGGTCGTAGAGGATCCGGTTGAGGTCACCGCGCAGGATCTCCGCGTCGAGGACCCCGGCGCGGGAGACCACGTCGAGCGCGGCACCCCGGACGTCGATCTTGTAGCCGCCCTCGCGGAGGGAGGGGGCGCGCTCGACCACGGTCGGCCGGAAGCCGTGGTGGCGCAGCCAGTAGGCCAGGGCGGTGCCCGCGATGCCGGCACCCGATATCAGTACGTCTCGGTTCCGCATGGAAACCTGGTCCCCCGACCATGAGAAGAAGATCCGTCGCGCCGTGGGCGAGCATGGTGGGAGGGCTGAGTGGATGTCAACATCCGCCCGGAGATGGGGAGATGGCGATCGTTGGGCGAAGTTCCGGCCGGGTGTCACGTACGGATCCAGAGGGGTCGAATTATGCGATTAGCCCCTTTGAGTGGTGTTTGTCGGAAGAACGGCGCGGGGCGTGGAGGCGCTCCGGTTGCGCCCGCATCATGACGAATGTATTCAGATCCGCCCGTCGGAACATTCGCGAAAAGAGGGACCCGTCATGGCTCACCGCAGCACCATCACGTCGATCTGGACCACCGTCCTCGCGGCCCTCGTGGCCCTCCTCACCTCCCTCGGCTTCGGCGGCAAGGTCGCCCAGGCCGCCGCCACCCCGCTCTCCTCCTCCCCCGCCGCCGCCCCCGCGGCCGCCGCGGTGAACCGACCGGCCTTCATGGCCCGGCGGACCTGGAGGGCGATGATGCGCGGTGGTTCGCTCCCGCCCACCATCAAGCAGCGCATCCGCGCCGAGGCACACGGCAAGACCCCGTCCGTCCGCCGCTCCACCACTGCCCTGGCCGCCGTCTCCGGAGCCGGGTTCGAGTCCGGAGTGGACGACAGCGTCCGTAGCGCCACGATCGCCGCAGCGGTCCGCGTCGGAGCTGCTCGCAGGGAGATGGCGCTCGCCGCGTAGTGCGCGGCACGGAGCACTCGTACCGCGCAGACGCGGGACCCGTTCACCGCAGGGCCGTTAATCGCAGGACGCAGGACGCAGGACGCAGGACGCAGGACGCAGGACGCAGGACGCAGGACGCAGGACGCAGCGCGCGCAGGTGCAAGGTGTGGGCCCAGTGCGCGGCGCCCAGTACGCAGGCCACAGCAGCACCCAGCACCCAGCACCCAGCACCCAGCACCCAGCACTCGTACCGGCACCCCATGCCATCAGTAGGCCGCAGCATGCAGGAGCAACGCAGGAGCTAGTCAGCAGAACGCGAGAGCAACACAACGCAAAGCAGCGCAGGCGCTGGAGCCCGGTCGGTCGGTGTAAGTAGGCCGCGACCGCGGATCGCGCCGTGAAGGTGCCCCGGAGCGGGGCACAGTGGGAAGGCCCCGGCGAGCGCCGGGGGCGCGCAGGGGGCGTGAAGCTTGGCAGCGCAGGGCCGCATGCCCGGGAGACGGTGGGGTTCCCGGACGGCGCGGCCCTTTTCGGCATGTCCGGGGCCGGCCGGTTTGGCGGAACGGTTCAGCCCTTGCACGGCAGGGGTTTCGGCGGGGCTCAAGGCGCTGACCTGGGCCGTCAGGGGCGCGAATGGGGTTTATCCGGTGTTGGTCATACTTGCGGGGGAATCGAGGACTCCGGGGTGGTTCGCCGGGGATTCGGTGGGCAACTCTGGTCTCGCGACGTCGTCACCACACGGAACGACCGAGGCGGTCGGCCAACTGCCTTGGAGTACACCCCACTTCGGTTTCCTGGAGGATAAAGACATGGCAAGCATCCGTACCGCCCGCGTCATCGCCGCCGTCGCCGCTCTCCCCCTCGCCGTCGCCCTCTTCGGCGGGGTGGCATCGGCAGACAACGGCTCCTTCGCGAACGACGGATCGAATGCGAGCGTCGCCAGCATCATCGGCAGCGGCGTGGGTGGCAACAACCACGGCAACTCCTCCACCTCGCAGCAGGTGGCCACCGGGTCCGGCGCGTCCAACCAGAACAACACCGCGCAGGTCAACGGCTCGGCCTTCACTGCGATCGAACAGCACAACTCCACCGTGGCGGTGAATTTCTACCCCTGGTGGTAGCCGCGGCCTGAGCCGCACCGACTGTTGAGGGCGCCTGCGCGACCGGACCGGCTGGGGTCCGGTAGTGCGGGCGCCCTCGGGCGTTTTCCGTGCCCCGTCACAGTGCCCCGGCCTTGACATCCACCTGGAATCTGACGGACAGTCAGCTCCACTTGATGATGTGATGCCGGGAGGCCAGCGCCGTGCACCTCGCCCCGACCGAAGGCCAGTTGCGGCTCCGCGCCGAGCTGCGGGAGTACTTCGGAAACCTGCTGCCGGACGGGGTGCCCGAGGACCCCGCCGAGCAGCGCGCACTACTGCGCCGGATAGGCGCCGACGGACTCCTCGGCCTCGGCTGGCCCGTCGAGTACGGAGGCCAGGGCCGCGGACCGGACGAGCAGTTCGTGTTCTTCGACGAGGCCTACCGGGCCGGTGCCCCCGTCTCGATGGTCACCCTCAACACCGTCGGCCCGACCCTGATGAAGTACGGGACGCAGGAGCAGAAGGACTACTTCCTGCCCCGGATCCTCAAGGGCGAACTCGTCTTCGCCATCGGCTACTCCGAGCCCGAGGCCGGCACCGACCTCGCCTCCCTGCGCACCCGGGCCGTCCGGGACGACGGGGGCTGGCTGATCGACGGCCAGAAGATATTCACCTCCAACGCCCAGAACGCCGACTGGATCTGGCTCGCCTGCCGCACCGACCCGGAGGCTCCCAAGCACAAGGGAATCTCCATCATCCTGGTGCCCACCGACGACGCCGGCTTCTCCTGGACCCCGATCGACACCGTCGGCGGGCTGACCACGACCGCCACGTACTACGACTCCATCCGCGTGCCCGCCGGGAACCTCGTCGGCCCCGAGCACGGCGGCTGGGGCCTGATCACCAACCAGCTCAACCACGAGCGCGTCGCCCTCGCCGCCATCGGCATGCAGGCCGAGGACTTCTACCAGGGCGCGCTCGACCACGCCCGCACCCCCGACCCGGTCACCGGAGACCGCCCCGCCGACCGCCCCTGGATCCAGTCGCGGCTCGCCGAGGCCCACGCGCGCCTCGCCGCCGTACGCCTCCTCAACTGGCGCCTGGTCCAGGACGTCGGCGCCGGGACCCTGGCTCCGGGCGACGCGAGCGGGGTGAAGTTCCTGGGCACCGAGTCCACCGTCGAGGTGTACCGGATCTGCCAGGAGGTGGTGGGGGAGGAGGCGCTCATCCGGGGATCGGGCCCCGCGGTCTTCGCGGGCGGGGAGCTGGAGCGGATGAACAGGGCCGCCCAGATCAACACCTTCGGGGGCGGCGTCAGCGAGGTCCAACGGGAGATCGTCGCCATGATGCGGCTCGGTATGAAGGGAAGGAAGCGATGACCGCCACGCCCGCCACCGGAGCAGCAGGAGCGGAGACGAAAGCGGAGACGACATCGGAGGCGGACGCGGCGGCGCAAGCGGCTGCGGAAGCGGAGGCGGAAGCAGCACGCTTCCACACCCTGCTCACGTCCTTCGAAGGGCAGCCCGCCGCCACCGCCGGCCAGGGCAAGGACGCGGTCAACCAGCCGATGATCCGCCACTGGTGCGAGGCGATGGGCGATGCCAACCCCGCCTACACAGGGCCGGACGCCATCGCCCCGCCCACCATGCTCCAGGCATGGACGATGGGCGGGCTCTCCGGACACTCCGACCGCTCCTCGGCCTACGACGAGCTCCTCACGCTGCTCGACGGCGCCGGCTGCACCTCCGTCGTCGCCACCGACTGCGAGCAGGAGTACCTGAGGCCGCTGCGTCCCGGCGACGCGATCACCTTCGACGCCGTCATCGAGTCCGTGTCCCCGCGCAAGACGACCAAGCTGGGCACCGGCCACTTCGTGACCACCCGCATGGACGTCCGCGCGAACGGCGAACTCGCCGGGACCCACCGCTTCCGGATCCTCAAGTACGTTCCGGCGGCGAAGAAGGCCACCGGGGCGGAGCAGCCCGCCGAGTCGAAGAACCCCGCGACGGCCAAGCCCGCCACGGCCCAGCCCCTCACCGCCAAGCCGGCCCCCGCCAAGCCCGCCCAGCGCCCCCGCCCCGTGATCAACCGCGACAACCAGGGCTTCTGGGACGGCGTCCGCGAGCACAAGCTCCTGATCCAGCGCTGCACCGCCTGCGCGACCCTCCGCTTCCCCTGGCTCCCCGGCTGCAACACCTGCGGGAGCCCGGACTGGGACACGGTCGAGGCGTCCGGCGCCGGCACGGTGTTCTCGTACGTCGTCATGCACCACCCGCCCTTCCCCGCCTTCGACCCGCCCTACGCGGTGGCTCTCGTCGAACTCGCCGAAGGGGTCCGCATGGTCAGCAACATCACCGGAGTCCCGTACGACAAGGTCCGCATCGGGCTGCCCGTGCGCCTGGAGTTCCTGCGCGTGGACGAGGAACTGGAACTGCCCGTCTTCCGGGGGAGCGAAGCCTGATGGACTTCCACCCCACCGAGGAACAGGCCGCCGCGGCCGGACTCGCCGCCCAGATCTTCGGCGACCTCGCCACCCACGACCGCCTCGGCGCCGCCGGCACCGGCAGTGACGCCGAACTGTGGAAGGCCCTCACCAGCGCCGGGCTGACCGCCGCCGTCGAGGACGTCGGCCTGCTCGGCCTGGTGCTCCTGCTGGAGGAACAGGGCCGCACGACCGCGCAGGTCCCGTACGCCGCCACGTGCGTGTACGGGATCCTCGCCCTGACCCGGCACGGCACCGACGAGCAGCGTGCCCGGCTGCTCCCCGCGCTCGGCTCCGGCGACGCGGTCGCCACGGGGGCCTTCCCGGACCGGGGGCGGATCACCGCTTCGCCGGAGGGCCTCCTCACCGGCTGCGCTCCCGCTGTGCCCTGGCTCCGGGAGGCCACGCACGTCCTGGTCCCGGACCGGGCCGGAGCCCTGTGGCTCGTACGGACGGACGTGCCCGGGGTGCGTACGGAGCCGGTGGAGACCACCGCTCCCTGGTCGGCCGGGAGCCTGACGCTGACCGCCGCCGAGGCGGAACGGGTCGGCGGGGATGGCGCCTACGCGGACGTACTGGCCGTCGCCCGGACCGCCTTCGCCGGTCTCCAGGCGGGAGTCTGCGCGGGCTCGCTGGCGCGCGCCGTGGAGTACACCTCCACCCGCGAGCAGTTCGGCCGGCCGCTCTCCACCAACCAGGGCGTCATGCTGCGCGCGGCCGACGCCTACATGGACACCGAGGCGATACGGGTCACCGCGTACGAGGCGGCCTGGCGCGTGGACGAGGGCCTCCCGGCGGGCGAGCACGCGCTGACGGCGGCCTGGTGGGCCTCGGAAGCGGGCAAACGGGTCGTCCACGCGGGCCAGCACCTGCACGGCGGCATGGGCGCCGACCTCGACCACCCCGTCCACCGGCACTTCCTGTGGGGACGCCAGCTCGACGCGTACCTGGGCTGCGGCAGCGAACTGCTGGCCGAGCTCGGCGCGGTCCTGTCCGAAGACACGCCCGAGGGGGACGAGGCATGAACATCGGCGACACACTGCCGCCGCTGGAGATACCGGTCAGCCGCACCCTGATCGTCGCGGGCGCGATCGCCTCCCGCGACTACCAGGACGTGCACCACGACGCGGTGCTCGCGCGGGAGAAGGGCTCCCCGGACATCTTCATGAACATCCTGACGACCAACGGTCTGGTCGGCCGGTACATCACCGACCACCTCGGCCCGCGCGCGGTCCTGCGCAAGGTCGCGATCCGCCTCGGTGCCCCGAACCACCCGGGCGACACCATGACGCTGACCGGCACCGTCACCGCCCTCGACGGGGACACCGCCGAGATCCGCGTGATCGGCGCCAACAGCATCGGTCACCACGTCACGGGCACGGTCACCGTCACGCTGGACACGACGGCGAACGGCCCGGATGCCCCCGGCACTCCGGCCACCCCCGGCACCCCGGAGGGCACGGCATGAGCGTCCGCACCCGTGACCAGCTCGGCGGCCGCGCCGCCATCGCAGGCATCGGCGCCACCGAGTTCTCCAAGGACTCCGGCCGCAGTGAGCTCAAGCTGGCCGTCGAGGCCGTGCACGCGGCCCTCGACGACGCCGGGCTCACCCCTGCCGACGTGGACGGCATGGTCACCTTCACGATGGACACGAGTCCCGAGATCACCGTCGCCCAGGCGGCCGGCATCGGGGACCTCTCCTTCTTCTCCCGCATCCACTACGGCGGCGGCGCCGCCTGCGCCACCGTCCAGCAGGCCGCCCTCGCCGTCGCCACCGGGGTCGCGGAGGTCGTGGTCTGCTACCGCGCCTTCAACGAGCGCTCCGGCCGCCGCTTCGGCTCCGGCGTCCAGCAGCGCGAACCCTCGGCGGAGGGCGCGGCGCTCGGCTGGTCCCTGCCCTGGGGGCTGCTCACCCCTGCCTCCTGGGTGGCCATGACGGCCCAGCGCTACCTGCACGCCTACAACCTGACCCCGGAGGCATTCGGCCACGTCGCGGTCACCGACCGCCGGCACGCCGCGAACAATCCGGCCGCGTACTTCTACGGCAAGCCCATCACCCTCGCCGACCACGCCGCCTCGCGCTGGATCGTCGAGCCGCTGCGGCTGCTCGACTGCTGCCAGGAGACGGACGGCGGCCAGGCCATCGTCGTCACCACCGCCGAACGAGCCCGTGACCTGCGGCAGAAGCCCGCCGTGATCACGGCGGCGGCACAGGGCGCGGGCCGCCGCCAAGAGGCCATGTCCTCCTTCTACCGGGACGGCCTCACCGGGCTGCCGGAGATGGACGTGGTCGCCCGCCAGCTGTGGCGGACCAGTGGACTGCGTCCCTCGGACATCGACGTCGGCATCCTCTACGACCACTTCACGCCGTTCGTGCTGATGCAGCTGGAGGAGTTCGGCTTCTGCGCTCCGGGGGAGGCGGCCGATTTCGTGGCCGCGGACGCGCTGCCGCTCAACACCCACGGTGGCCAGCTCGGGGAGGCGTACCTGCACGGCATGAACGGCATCGCCGAGGCGGTCCGCCAGCTGCGCGGAACCTCCGTCAACCAGGTCTCGGGCGCCGCCCACGCTCTGGTCACCGCCGGTACCGGGGTCCCGACCTCCGGGCTGATCCTGGGCGCGGACGTCTGATCCGTCCCTTGTAGAAGCCCCGCGGAAGCCACGCCTCCTCCACCTTCAGGAGGTGGGGCGGGCCCCACCCCTACAACCTGAGGGGGATCCCGCTTCGGCACTTGCGGCCGATCCGGTGGGGCCGCGCCGCTCCTAGCGTGGAGGCATGACCACGCCTGTGTGCACGCTCGCCTCGAATCCGACGCCGTACCCGTCGTTCTCGGCGTACGTCCGGACCCGCGGCACGGTCCTGATGCGCACCGCGCGCTCGCTCACCGCCAACCCCTGCGACGCCGAGGACCTGCTCCAGACGGCGCTTGCCAAGACGTACGTCGCGTGGGACCGCATCGAGGACCACCGCGCCCTGGACGGCTACGTCCGCCGGGCCCTGGTGAACACCCGCACGAGCCAGTGGCGCAAGCGCAAGGTCGACGAGTTCGTCTGCGACGAGCTACCCGAGGCCGACGAGCCGCCGGCCGCCGACCCCGCCGAGGCACAGGCGCTGCGCGACGCCATGTGGCGCGCGGTGACCCGGCTGCCCGACCGGCAGCGGGCGATGGTCGTCCTGCGCTACTACGAGGACATGAGCGAGGCCCAGACCGCCGAGCTGCTCGGAGTCTCCGTGGGCACCGTCAAGAGCGCCGTTTCCCGGGCGCTGGTCAAGCTCCGCGAAGACCCGGAACTGACGCCCGTCCGCTGAGTCAAGGCGAGCCCGGCGCCACCCGCCCGATGTTTCACGTGAAACATCGGGCCCCGTTTTCTACTCTTGGGTAGTGACAGACCGAGCGGTACGTGCGCAGAATCGCAGCATCCGTAGCCGCCGCAGCGCCGCAGCGCTCACCGGGAGGACGCTTTGCTGAGCACCATGCAGGACGTACCACTCCTCGTCACCCGCATACTGCAGCACGGGATGACGATCCACGGGAAGTCCCAGGTCACGACCTGGACCGGGGAGGCCGAGCCGCACCGCCGCAGCTTCGCCGAGATCGGGACCCGTGCCACGCGCCTGGCCAACGCCCTGCGCGACGAGCTGGGCGTCCAGCAGGACGACCGCGTAGCAACCCTGATGTGGAACAACGCCGAGCACGTCGAGGCGTACTTCGCGATCCCCTCCATGGGCGCCGTCCTGCACACGCTGAACCTGCGGCTCCCTCCCGAGCAGCTGGTCTTCATCGTCAACCACGCGGCCGACAAGGTCGTCCTGGTCAACGGCACCCTGCTGCCCTTGCTCGTCCCGCTCCTGCCGCACCTGCCGACCATCGAGCACGTCGTGGTCGCGGGCATCGGCGACCGCTCCGCCCTAGAGGGCCTCGGCGTGCGCGTGCACGAGTACGAGGAGCTCCTCGCGGGCCGCCCGGACACCTACGACTGGCCCGAGCTGGACGAGCGCCAGGCCGCGGCCATGTGCTACACCTCCGGCACCACCGGGGACCCGAAGGGCGTCATCTACTCCCACCGGTCCATCTATCTGCACTCGATGCAGGTGAACATGGCCGAGTCGATGGGCCTGACCGACAAGGACACCTCCCTCGTCGTCGTTCCGCAGTTCCACGTCAACGCCTGGGGCCTGCCGCACGCCACCTTCATGACCGGCATCAACATGCTGATGCCGGACCGCTTCCTGCAGCCCGCCCCGCTCGCCGACATGATCGAGCGGGAGAAGCCCACGCACGCCGCGGCCGTCCCCACCCTCTGGCAGGGGCTGCTCGCCGAGGTCACCGCGAACCCGCGCGACCTGACCTCGATGAAGCAGGTCACCATCGGCGGCGCGGCGTGTCCGCCGGCCCTGATGGAGGCCTACGACAAGCTCGGCGTGCGCCTCAACCACGCCTGGGGGATGACCGAGACCTCGCCGCTGGGCACCATGGCCCACCCGCCGGCCGGTCTGACCCCCGAGGAGGAGTGGCCGTACCGCATCACCCAGGGCCGCTTCCCGGCGGGCGTCGAGGCCCGCCTGGTCGGCCCCGGCGGAGACATCCTGCCCTGGGACGGCGAGTCGGCGGGCGAGCTGGAGGTCCGCGGGAGCTGGATCGCGAGCTCCTACTACGGCGGCGCGGGCGGCGAGCCGACCCGCCCCGAGGACAAGTTCAGCGCGGACGGCTGGCTCAAGACCGGCGACGTCGGCGTGATCAGCACCGACGGCTTCCTCACCCTCACGGACCGGGCCAAGGACGTCATCAAGTCCGGCGGCGAATGGATCTCCAGCGTGGACCTGGAGAACGCGCTGATGGCCCATCCCGAGGTCGCCGAGGCGGCGGTCGTCGCCGTTCCCGACGAGAAGTGGGACGAGCGCCCGCTGGCCACCGTGGTCCTGAAGGAGGGGGCCACCGTGGACTACGCGGGGCTGCGCGCCTTCCTCGGTGAGTCGATCGCCAAGTGGCAGCTGCCGGAGCGCTGGGCGTTCGTCGAGGCCGTGCCGAAGACGAGCGTCGGCAAGTTCGACAAGAAGGTGATCCGCAAGCAGTACGCGGAAGGCACCCTCGACGTCACCAAGCTCGACTGAGCCCCACCGGGGTCACGGTCCGCCGGGGCTACTGCCCGCGCGTGAGCCAGGGCCGCAGCAGCTTGCTGATCGCCGGCATGGCCACGTAGGTCATCAGGGTGCTGAAGACGACGGCGAAGGCGGCCGTCCGCAGCACGAAGTTCAGGTTCACCAGGTACGGCCCGAGCAGCGCGTTGCCCGCGAGCGAGATCGGGAAGATGGCCAGCCCCGAGCTGATCGCCATCTTCCACCGCGGCGGCGCGGGCCGGGCCGTACCCGGCTTCGCGAACCAGGTCTCCATGCCGTGCAGTTCGCGCCGGGCTATCTCGGTGTGGTGGTGCCCGAGGCAGTTGGAGAACCAGGCGGCGCGCTCGGCCGAGTCCTGCCACCGCTGGAAGGCCGCGTGGTTGCGGAACCGGTGCACCAGGAACCAGGGCCCGCCCTCCACGGCCGGGCGGAACAGCCCGTACCCCAGGTGGTCGGGAAAGGCCGAGGCCGTCTCCAGGATCCCGTGGGCCCAGGCCTCGAAGTTCTCCTCGTGGCCCGGATCGACCTGTCGCGCGATGAGCAGGCTGACCTCCCCGTTGTCGGCGGGGACGGTCTGCTCGCTCGTGTCGATGATGGCCATGCGGCCAGAATGACTAGTTGGTGCCGATCTTGGCCAGCAGGTCCACGATGCGGCCCTGAACGTCGGCCGAGGTGGACCGCTCGGCGAGGAACAGCACGCTCTCGCCCGAGGCCAGCTTGGGCAGTTCGGCCGGCTCGATCCCGGTGGCCGTGTAGACGACCAGCGGGGTGTGGTTCAACTGCCCGTTGGCGCGCAGCCAGTCCACGATCCCGGCCCTGCGGCGGCGCACCTGCATCAGGTCCATCACCACCAGGTTCGGCCGCATCCGGGTCGCCAGCTCCACGGCGTCCGTATCGGCGTCGGCCCGCGCGACCTGCATGCCGCGCCGCTCCAGGGCGGCGGTCAGCGCGGTCGCGATCTCGTCGTGCTCCTCGATCAGCAGCACCCGGGAGGGGTGTTGCTCGCTGTCGCGCGGCGCGAGCGCCTTCAGGAGCACGGCCGGATCGGCGCCGTACGCGGCCTCGCGCGTGGCGTGCCCCAGCCCGGCCGTGACCAGTACGGGCACCTCGGCGGCCACCGCGGCCTGGCGCAGCGACTGCAGGGCGGTCCGGGTGATCGGCCCGGTCAGCGGGTCCACGAACAGCGCGGCGGGGAACGCGGCGATCTGCGCGTCGACCTCCTCGCGGGAGTGCACGATCACCGGCCGGTAGCCGCGGTCGCTGAGCGCGGCCTGCGTCTGCGCGTCCGGAGCCGGCCAGACCAGGAGCCGGCGCGGGTTGTCCAGAGGCTCGGGGGGCAGCTCGTCGTCCACGGGACGGGGCACGGCCCGGTTGACCACCTCGACGGCGCCACCGGGCCCGTCCAGCGGCTCGGGGCCCTCGGCGGAGCCCGCCTCGGGTGCTCCTATGGCGAAGGCACGGCCCTCGGGGGCGGGCTCCGCGAGCCGGCGCCGCCGGCCGGAGCCGTTCGTGTCGCCGGCCCCGCCGCCCTGGCCGAGGCTGCCCAGCGCGCGGACGCTGATCGGCGCCCCGGCGGCCTCCGCGGGGGCGTCCTGCGACTGCCGGGCTCCGGGTACGGCGATCTGCCCGCTGCCGTCCGAGTCCTCGGGGGCGGTACGGGCCGCCGGAACCGGCCAGGCCGGTGTGGCGGGCAGCGCACGCCGCCGCCCGGTGGGATGCGTCTCGGGGCCTACGGGTCCTACGGGGCCCTGCGCGCCCGCGTCCGGCCGCCCGGCGGCGGCTTCGGCGCCCTCGGATTCGGTGCCGGGCGCGCTCAGCACCCGGCGCCCGCGCCGCCCGCCGGCGGCTTCGGCGTCGGAGTCGGCCTCGGCGGGGGCCCGCGGCGGCTGCGGAGCCGGCGTCGGCCCGGCGGGCAGCGCGAAGCCGCCCTCGGGGGCGATGGGCCGTACGGGGGCGGGGGAGGCCGGGGGCGCGGGCATCGGAGTGGGCATCGGAGCAGGCATCGGCGCGGGCGTCGGCCCGAGCCCGGTCGCCGGGACCGGGCCGGCCGGCTGCGCCGGTCCCGCCGCGCCCAGCGCACGCCGCCGCCCGGCGGGGTGCTCCGTCAGCGGAACGGGAAGCCCGGGGAACGGCGGCACCGGCACGGGAGCCACCGGCACGGGCGGGAGCGCGGGCATCTGGGTCCCCTGCGGGGGCACGGGCCGCCCGGGGCCGCCCGGACGGTCGTTGCCGCCGCTGGAGTCGCCACCGCCGCTGCCGTCGCCGTTCTGGCCGCGGCGCCGCCCCGTGCCGCTGCCACCGCCCAGGCCCGCCGGGTTCACGGGGGACTGGGCGAGCTCCGCGGGAGCCCCGTCGCCGGGCCGGGCAACCGCCCCGGCCTCGCCGCCCCGGCGCCGACCGGACGGCAGCGCGAGCGCGCTCCCGCCGTCGGAGTCCTGACCCGTCTTCGCCACATCGGTGCCGGCGCCGGAGCCGCTGTCGGCCCCCTTGTCGGCATCTGCGTCGTCGTCGAGGAACGCGTCCACACCGCGCCGGGCGCGCCGGCCGCCGGAGACCTGCCCCGGGCCGCCCTCGCTCCCGGGAGCGGCCGGGGGAGCCTCCACGGGCTCGGGCAGGGTGACCGTCCCGGCTCCCGCACCCAGCGGCAGCTCCAGTACGTACGCCCCGCCGGGAGCGCCCGGCACCTCCACCGTCTGCAGCACACCGCCGTGCGCCTCCACGATGCCCCGCACGATCGGCTCGTGCACCGGGTTGCCGCCCTCGTACGGGCCGCGCACCTCGATCCGTACGACCTCGCCGCGCTGCGCGGCGGCCACCACGATCGTCGAGTCCGTGTACCCGCTGCCCTGACGGGTCTTGCCGGTGGCGTCCACCCCGGCGACGTCCGCGACCAGATGGGCGAGGGCGGTCGCGATCCGCTCCGCGTCCACCTCGGCCTCGATGGTCGGGGCGTGCACGGCGAACTGCGCCCGCCCGGGGCCGATGAGCTCGACCGCTCCGTCGACGCCGGCCGCGACGACCCCGTCGATCAGCACCTTCTTCTTGTCGAGCTTCTCGCCGCCCGCGTCGAGGCGCTGGAAGGCGAGCACGTTGTCGACCAGCGTGGTCATCCGGGAGTAGCCGGCGGCCAGGTGGTGCAGCAGTTGGTTGGCCTCGGGCCACAGCTGTCCCGCGTCGTCGGCGGCCAGCGTGGCCAGCTCCCCGCGCAGCTCCTCCAGCGGCCCGCGCAGGGAGTCGCCGAGGACGGACAGCAGCTGGGCGTGGCGCGCGGCCAAGGCGTCGTAGGAGCGCCGGTCGGTGAAGGTCATGACGGCGCCGACGAGCTGCTCCCCGTCCCGTACGGGAGAGGTGGTCAGGTCCACGGCGACGGGCTGCCCGGCCTTGTTCCACAGCACCTGGCCGCGGACCCGGTGCTTGCGTCCGCTGCGCAGGGTGTCGGCGAGCGGGGACTCCTCGAACGGGAACGGCGAACCGTCGGCGCGCGAGTGCTGGACCAGCCCGTGCAGTTCGCGGTTGCCGAGGTCGGTGGCGCGGTAGCCGAGGATCTGGGCGGCGGCCGGATTGACCAGCACGACCCTGCCGTCGGTGTCCGTGCCGACGACGCCCTCGGCGGCGGCGCGCAGGATCATCTCGGTCTGACGCTGGGAGCGGGCCAGCTCGGCCTCGGTGTCCACCGTCTGCGAGAGGTCCCGTACGACGAGCATCAGTAGCTCGTCGCCGGTGTACGAGGGCTGCGGCTCGCGGTAGGCGTCACGGCCGTCGAGATGGGCGGCGGTGACCTCGACGGGGAACTCGCTGCCGTCGGTGCGGCGCGCCACCATCCGTTTCGGGCGGGCACGGCCGCCCTCGTCCTCGCCGGGCCGGCGCATGGAGCCGGGGATCAGCTTGGAGTCGAAATCGGGCAGGAGGTCGAGCACGCCCCGGCCGACGAGCCCCGTACCGGGGCTCTCCATGACCTCAAGGGCGATCGAATTCGCGTTGACGACCGTGCCGTTGGCGTTGACGAGCAACAGCGCGTCCGGAAGAGCGTCGAGTATTGCTGCGAGGCGAGCAGCGCCTCGGGATGGCCTGCTGCTCACGACGAGCTTCCTCCCTGACCACAACTACCGGCATGTCACGGGAGGAGTCTAAGCGCACGGGCTCCCGATGAGGGGGCGGATGCCCGGCGCATAACGCCCGACCGGCGCATCCTCCCAGGTCAGGAACGCCCACCTGGAAGCACAGGTTCCAAGTCGTTCCACCGGCGGATCTCGCATCCGTTCGCCCGGCGGAACCGGGACTCCACCCTGTGGCCGTGCCAGGTTCCGGTGATCCGGGCGGTGGCGCGGCCGCCGTCCTGCATGGTGCACAGCTGGTTCTTGGGCTCGGGGGCGAAGGGGTCCTTCCCCTCGCGCCCGAGGGCTTCGAGGCGGGCGCAGGCGTCCTCGGCCCGCGGGTGGTTCCCGCCGGGCGGGTCGCACTCCAGCCGGTACTCGCCGTCGGCCAGCGGGTTGCCCGTGTCGGCCACGACGATGGTGAGCCGGTCGGGGGAGGGGGCGGACAGCAGCCGGCCGAGCGGCGGCAGCGGGGGCAGGGGGCCTGCCGCCCCTGCGGCCAGAGCGGAGGCGACGGCGAAAGCGGCGAGACGCAGCATGGGGAACTCCAGGTCGTCCGTACGTCGTACGACAGACCAACGACGAGCCGGCGCCGACGTTCCGCACACGGGGGTGCTTAAGGCTTTGCTCTGCGGGCCGCCCTCCTTGTACCGTGGGAGCGGATTGGTGACCGGCCCCTGGCCTGTGTCATCATCTGCACGCACCTTCGTACGCGAGGGTGTGCTGGAGGCGTCGCCTAGTCCGGTCTATGGCGCCGCACTGCTAATGCGGTTTGGGGCTTACCCCCCATCGAGGGTTCAAATCCCTCCGCCTCCGCACTTCACGAAGCCCCGGTCCTTGCGGACCGGGGCTTCGGTGCGTTCGGGGTCCGGGAGGGTGCGGGATCTGCCGGGGATCTCTCGGGGGTCTCTCGGGGGTCTGTCTGGGATCCGCCCGCGATCTGCCTGGGATCTGCCCGCGCAGACGCGCGCCGGGGACGCTCCGGCATCCAAGTGGATGATCTTCTTCCGAGCCGTTTCCGCAGGTCAGAGTGGGTGGGGCTAATGGATTTCGCGTCCCGGCGAGGTCCATGTATTGTTGTTCTCGCAAGGCCAACGGGGCGCAAAACCCCGGCGGACAAGCACTCGTAGCTTAACGGATAGAGCATCTGACTACGGATCAGAAGGTTGCAGGTTCGAATCCTGCCGAGTGCACAGCAGCCCAGAGGGCCCGGACGAAAGTCCGGGCCCTCTGGCGTTTCCGCCGTAAAGCAGCGGCGAGGTACGGCAACCGCTTCAGAAGCTGGGACCCATCACGTCTCCCCGGCGCTGGTCGGGCTCAAGCGGGCGGCGGGCGGCGTGCGGGTTGCCGGGGCTCGGGGCCGTTCAGTGAGGACATCGAGGGTGGCGTTGTCCTTCTTCCTGTTTTCTCCTCCTCAGTGATGAGGCCTGGCTCCGGGGAGCCACGGGGTGAGATGGCTCTGGCGGGGGACGCGGGGTGACGCACGGCCCGCCTACGGTTTCTTGGAGATCGACTCAACGGGAGAGGTCACCGGGAAAGCAGGGGGAGCTCACATGGGACTGTTCGGGAACGCGCACGCCGTGGATCCGGCGTCGGCACATCGCGAGTACGCGCGGCTGCTGGGGCAGGGGGAGCAGGTGCACGCCGCGTATCTGCTGATCCGCGACACGATCCTGTTCACCGACCGGCGGCTCGTGCTCATCGACAAGCAGGGGCTCACCGGGAAGAAGGTGGAGTACCACTCGATTCCCTACCGGAGCATCACGCACTTCTCCGTGGAGACCGCCGGCCATTTCGACCTGGACGCGGAGCTGAAGATATGGCTCTCCGGGAGCTCGGTGCCGATAGCGAAGACCTTTACGAAGGGCGTCGACATCTATGAGGTCCAGGCGATCCTGACCCAGTTCGTCGCCCGCTAGCCGGGCCACCGGAGGCGGGGGAGGAGCCGAACTCCGTTCGGTCGCGGGGGGTGAATGCAGGATCAGGTAGCGTCTCCGCGAGGGTTGCAGGGACGTGGGAGGAAGTTCGGTGGACGACATCGACCGGGCGCTGATCCAGCGCCTCCAGGAGGACGCGGGCCGGCCGTACGCGGCGCTGGCGGCCTCCGTCGGGCTCTCGGCGGGCGCCACCCACGAGCGCGTGCGCAAGCTGCGCGAGCGCGGGGTCATCCGGCGGACCACGGTCGAGGTGGATCCGGCGGCCGTCGGCATCGGGGTGCTGGCCTACGTGATGGTCGACTCCACGGCCTGGATGGGCGACTCGCGGGCCGCCTTCGAGGCCATCGCGGAGATCCAGGAGGCGCACATCATCGCCGGTAGCGCCTCGGTCATGGTCAAGGTCCGCACGGCCACCACCGAGCAGCTGCAGGACGTCCTGCGCCGGCTCTACGCCATCGACGGTGTCAGCGGGACGCAGGCCACCGTCGTCCTGGAGACCTTCTTCGAGCGACCGCTCCCCCTGTGACCTGGTGGTGCACCGGCCTCCGGTGGAATGACGGCCGGCCCGCCATGGGCTGGTACGGGCGGGGACCGGGGCAGGGAGAGCGCGCCAGCGTCCTCGCGTACGGGCAGCCGCTCGCCTTCGCCGCCCGGGGAGAGCGCCACTGCCTCGGCATCCGCAGGGCCGGGCGGCGGACGCCGTGCCCGACGGAGCGGACCGTGCCCGGCCGGGCCGGGAACGCCCAGTGCCCCGAGTGCGCCGGCCTGGACCGTTCCTTCTCGGTGGCGGCCGACACCAACGCCGGTGATCCGCGTACCTACCGGGTGTACCTCGCCTGGTTCGGGGCCGGACTGGTCAAGGTGGGCATCACCGCTGAGGAGCGCGGGTCCGTCCGGCTGCTGGAGCAAGGGGCGGTGGCCTGGGCCTGGCTGGGGCGCGGTCCGCTGATGGCCACCCGACGGACCGAGGAGCTGCTGCGGGCCGCGCTCGGAGTGCCCGACAGGATCGCCTATGCCCGTAAGCGGTCCGTGCGGGGAGAGGTGCCGCCGGGGCCCGAGCGGGCGGCGGAGGTCTCGGCCCTTCACGCACGGGCGGCCGCGCTGGAGGGGTGGCCGGAGTCGCTGGAGAGGCTGGAGTGCGAGGTGACCGACCACGCGGGAGCGTTCGGGCTCGGTACCCTGCCCGCCCCTGCCCGGGTGATCACCGAGATGGTGCCCGGGGGGACCGTCGCCGGGCTGCTCGTCGGGGCGGCAGGGCCCGATCTGCACTTCGCCGACGGGCTGGTGGTGGACACCCGGCTGCTCGCGGGATGGGAGCTGGTGGCGCCCGGGGAGGGCGATGTCACCGATGTGCCCGTGGCGGGGATCCCGAGCACCGGACGGGACACCGCCGCGCAGGACGGGCTGTTCTGACCCGGTCGGGCGAGTGACGGGGCAAGGTCAAAACTTGGATCCCTTTGACCGTCCGGGCCGTTTTCCGGTGGACATGCCGGGCGCCGGCCGCAGAGGGTGGTGGGCATGACCATCAAGCCCGTACAGGCCTTCGAACCGCCCTATGTCATCAGTGTGTTCACCAGCGTCCGGACCCCCGAGGACGGTGGATACCCCGAGACGCTCGACCGGATGACCGAGCTCGTCAGCGGCAACCCGGGCTTCCTCGGCTACGAGTCCGCGCGGACGCCCGGCGGGCTGGGCATCACCGTGGCCTACTTCCGCGACCACGAGTCCCTCGCCCTCTGGCGCCAGGAGATGGAGCACCAGGCGGCGATGAAGCAGGGCCGCGCCGACTGGTACGAGAGCTACACGCTGCACATCGCGACGGTCGAGCGGAGCCACGGCTTTGTCCGCGAAGACGGCTGAGGTCGTCCGGGCGTTCCGGGAACGGCTCGGGATCCCCGGACTGGTCGACGTACACACCCACTTCATGCCCGAGCGGGTCCTGGACAAGGTGTGGGACTACTTCGACGCGGTCGGTCCGCTGACCGGCGTCGAATGGCCCATCACCTACCGGCACGAGGAGGAGCAGCGGGTCGCTCTGCTCCGGGAGTTCGGGGTCCGGGCCTTCACCGCCATGCTCTACCCGCACAAGCCGGCCATGGCCGCCTGGCTCAACTCCTGGTCCGCCGATTTCGCCGCCCGCACCCCCGACTGCCTGCACACCGCGACCTTCTTCCCCGAGGACGGGGTACGGGAGTACGTCGGCCAGGCCGTCGCGGCGGGGGCCCGGATCTTCAAGGCCCACCTCCAGGTGGGCGGGTACGACCCCACCGACGACCGGCTCGACCCGGTCTGGGGGCTCCTCGCCGAGGCCGGGATCCCGACGGTCGTGCACTGCGGTTCGGGGCCCGTCCCGGGGAAGCACACCGGACCCGAGCCGATCGCCCGGCTGCTGGCCCGCCACCCCCGGCTGCCGCTGATCGTCGCGCACATGGGGATGCCGGAGTACGCGGACTTCCTCGACCTCGCCGACCGGTACTCCGAGGTCCGCCTCGACACCACCATGGCCTTCACCGACTTCTCGGAGCAGTTCAGCGGCTTCCCGCCGCAGGACCGCGGCCGGCTCGCCGACCTCGGCGACCGGATCCTGCTGGGCACCGACTTCCCGAACATCCCCTACCCCTACGAGCACCAGCTCGACGCCCTGGAACGGCTCGGCCTCGGCGACGCCTGGCTGCGCGCCGTCTGCCACGACAACGGAGCCCGGCTCTTCCGCCTGACCTGAGGGGCGGGAGGGGTTTCTCAGGGAATTCACAGGTTCAGGAAAGAGCGCTCTCACGGGCGTCGGCCAGCGTGTACCCATGACTGCGACGACCACTTCCCACGCGTCCACGTCCACCGGCAGCCACACGGCCCTCGTGCGGCCGGACGGCAGCCCGTGCCGGGTCCTCGTCGTGGACGACGAGGCCGCTCTCTCGGAGCTGCTCTCGATGGCCCTGCGCTACGAGGGCTGCGAGGTCCGCAGCGCGGGCGACGGCGCGGGCGCGGTGCGTGCGGCGCGGGAGTTCCGGCCCGACGTCGTCCTGCTCGACATCATGCTCCCCGACATGGACGGGCTGGCCGTCCTGGGCCGCCTGCGGCGGGAGCTCCCGCACGTCCCCGTGCTGTTCCTGACCGCGAAGGACTCGGTCGAGGACCGCATCGCGGGCCTGACGGCCGGCGGCGACGACTACGTCACCAAGCCCTTCAGCCTGGAGGAGGTCGTCGCCCGGCTGCGCGGCCTGGTCCGGCGCTCCGGCGCGGCGCAGGCCGCACGCGGCGGGTCGGTCCTGGAGGTCGGCGACCTGCGGCTCGACGAGGACAGCCACGAGGTGATCCGGGGCGGTCAGGACGTCCACCTGACCGCGACCGAGTTCGAGCTGCTGCGCTACCTGATGCGCAACCCGCGCCGGGTGCTGAGCAAGGCGCAGATCCTGGACCGCGTGTGGTCGTACGACTTCGGCGGCCAGGCCAACGTCGTCGAGCTGTACATCTCCTACCTGCGGCGCAAGCTGGAGGCCGGAACAGGCCTCCCGCCGATGATCCACACCCGCCGCGGCGCGGGCTACCTGATCAAGCCGGCCGACTAGTGGCGGCCGGCGAGCCCCGGCCGGAGCGCCGTGCGCGCGAGGCGGCCGAACCGGGAGCCGGGGACGTACGAGCACCCGCGCGCACCCGCCGTCCCCGCCGGCCGGGCCGCCCCGGGCGTCCCTCCGGCCCCCGCCGCCCCCGGTGGAGCCGGCGGCCCTGGTCGCTGCGGACCCGGCTGGTCGTCTCGGCGGTGGCCCTCATCGCCGTCGTCGGCGCGGCCATCAGCACCGTCACCACCGTCGCGCTGCGCTCGTACCTGGTCGACAAGGTCGACGAACAGCTGCGCGTCTCCGTCGAGATGGCGAGCCGCCCGGGCGCGGGCAAGTTCCCCCGGGAGAACAACCTCGGCGTCGTCATGGGACCCGGCTCCCCACTGGGGGCCGTCGGGGTCCGCCTCGACAGCACGGGCAAGACCGTCGACAGCGTCCGCAGCGAACGCAGTGCCGCCCTCGGCGGATCCGGGTCCGGCGGCCACCCGCCCCTCACCCCGGCCCAGGTCTCCGTCCTCGCCGGGGCCGCCCACAAAGCCGCCGACGGCCGTCCCGGCGACCCGGTCGAACTGCAGCTGCCCGGCCTCGGCGGCTACCGGGTGCTGACGTCGCCCGACGCGAGCATCGTGCTCGGCTTCCCGCTCACCGAGGTCGATTCCACCGTGCACACCCTGATCGCGGTGGAGGTCTTCGTCACCCTCGCAGGGCTCATCGCGGCCTCCCTCGCCGGACAGGTCCTGGTCGGCGTCGCCCTGCGCCCGCTGCGCCGGGTCGCCGCCACCGCCACCCGGGTCTCCGAACTCACCCTGCACAGCGGCGAGCCCGCCCTCCACGAGCGGGTCCCCGACGCCGAGGCCGATCCCCGTACCGAGGTCGGGCAGGTCGGCGCCGCCCTCAACCGGATGCTGGGCCACGTCTCCTCGGCCCTGACCGCACGCCAGCAGAGCGAGACCCGGGTCCGCCAGTTCGTCGCCGACGCCAGCCACGAGCTGCGCACCCCGCTGGCCTCCATCCGCGGCTACGCCGAACTGACCCGCCGGGGCCGCGAGGAGCCGGGCCCCGACACCCGGCACGCCCTGGGCCGCATCGAGTCCGAAGCCACCCGGATGACCGGTCTGGTGGAGGACCTGCTGTTGCTGGCCCGGCTCGACGCGGGCCGCCCGCTGTCCACCTGCGACACCGATCTGGCCCCGCTGGTCGTGGACGCCGTCAGCGATGCCCGGGCCGCCGGCCAGGACCACCACTGGCGCCTGGAACTCCCCGCGGATCCGGCGCCCGTCCGCGCCGACCCGGCCCGGATCCAGCAAGTGCTGGTGAACCTGCTGGCCAACGCCCGGACCCACACCCCGCCCGGCACCACCGTCACGGCCCATGTTTCACGTGAAACATCCGCCGTCCGGCTCCGGGTCGAGGACGACGGCCCCGGCATCCCGCCCGAGCTGCTGCCCCACGTCTTCGAGCGCTTCGCCCGCGGCGACGCCTCCCGCTCCCGCTCGGCGGGCTCCACGGGCCTCGGCCTGGCCATCGTGGCCGCCGTCGTCTCGGCCCACGGCGGCCACGTCGGCGTCCGCAGCGCCCCCGGCCACACCTCCTTCGAGGTCCTGCTCCCCCTGGCCGACCCGGCGGGCCCCGGCGTCTGCGCCGTACCCACCGCCTCCGCCGCCCTCACCGCCACGGCTCCGGCGGCGCAGCCGAACTCACAGACAGGCCACAGGGTCAGCACACAGCGGTGACAGCCCGGCCCGGGAGGGTCGGGGCATGCCTACCGACACCTCTCCCGGAGCGCTCCCGGTACGGGCGCCCCTCGCGCCCGTACCGGGTGAGCCCGTCCTCGACGTGGTGATCCCGGTCTTCAACGAGGAGACGGACCTCGGCCCCTGCGTGCGCAGGCTGCACGAGCACCTCACCCGGACCTTCCCGTACCCCTTCCGCATCACCATCGCCGACAACGCGAGCACCGACCGCACCCCCGAGGTCGCGGCCGCCCTCGCCGCCTCCGTGGCGGGCGTACGCAGCACCCGGCTGGAGCAGAAGGGCCGCGGCCGGGCCCTGCGCACCGTGTGGGGAGAGTCGGACGCGCCCGTCCTGGCCTACATGGACGTGGACCTCTCCACCGACCTCAACGCCCTGCTTCCGCTGGTCGCCCCGCTGATCTCCGGCCACTCCGACCTCGCCATCGGCACCCGCCTGGCCCGCTCCTCGCGGGTGGTCAGGGGAGCGAAGCGGGAGTTCATCTCCCGCGCCTACAACCTGCTCCTGCGCTCCTCGCTCTCCGCACGCTTCAGCGACGCCCAGTGCGGCTTCAAGGCGATCCGCCGCGAGGTCGCGACCCGGCTGCTGCCGCTCGTCGAGGACTCCGGCTGGTTCTTCGACACCGAGCTGCTGGTCCTCGCCGAGAGGGCCGGGCTGCGGATCCACGAGGTCCCGGTGGACTGGGTCGACGACCCCGATTCCACCGTCCACATCGCCCGCACCGCCGCCGAGGACCTCAAGGGCGTCTGGCGGGTCGGCCGGGCGCTGGCCGTCGGCGCCCTCCCGCTGGACCGGCTGGCCCGCCCCTTCGGGGACGACCCGCGCGACCGCACCGCCCTGCCCGGGGTACCGCGCGGGCTGGCCCGCCAGCTGCTGGGCTTCTGTGTGGTCGGAGCCCTGTCCACGCTCCTCTACCTGCTCCTCTACTCCGCGGCCCGCACCGCCGCCGGCCCCCAGCTCGCCAACGCCGCCGCGCTGCTGCTCTCCGCCGTCGCCAACACCGCCGCCAACCGCCGGCTCACCTTCGGCGTCCGCGGCCGGGCCCGCGCCGTGCGCCACCAGGCCCAGGGGCTCGTGGTGTTCGCCATCGGACTGGCCCTGACCAGCGGCTCGCTCGCCGCCCTCGGGGCCGCCAACGCCAAGCCGGGGCACAGCACCGAGCTGGCCGTCCTGGTCACCGCCAACCTTGCCGCCACCGTGCTGCGGTTCCTGCTCTTCCGCGCCTGGGTCTTCCCCGAACGGCGCGCCACTCCCGCGAAGGACCACTCCTGATGACCACGGCAGCGCTACCGCTCCACCCGCCCTCCCCGGCCTCCCCGACCCACCGGTCGGCCGGGGCGCACGCCGCGCGGCCCGGCTGGGAACGCCCCGCCTTCCTCGGGCTGCTCCTCGTCACCGCCGTCCTGCTGCTGTGGGACCTGGGGGCCTCCGGCTACGCCAACTCCTTCTACTCCGCGGCCGTCCAGGCGGGCAGCGAGAGCTGGAAGGCCTTCTTCTTCGGCTCCTCCGACGCCGGGAACTCCATCACCGTCGACAAGCCCCCGGCCGCGCTGTGGCCGATGATGCTGTCCGTCCGGCTCTTCGGGCTCGGCGCCTGGCAGATCCTGGTCCCGCAGGCCCTGATGGGCGTGGGCACGACCGCCGTGCTCTACGCCGCCGTGCGCCGCCAGTTCGGCCCGGTGGCGGCCCTGATCAGCGGAGCCGTCTTCGCGCTCACGCCCGTGGCCGCGCTGATGTTCCGCTTCAACAACCCCGACGCACTGCTGGCCCTGCTGATGACGGTCACCGTGTACTGCGTGCTCCGGGCCCTCGACGGAGCGCACACCAAGTGGCTCGTCTGGGCCGGGGTCGCGGTCGGCTTCGCCTTCCTGACCAAGACCCTGCAGGCCTTCGTCATCCTGCCGCCCCTCGCCCTGCTGTACGCCGTCTGCGCGCCGACCCGGCTGCGCAGGCGCCTCGGGCAGCTGCTGCTCTCCACGCTCGCGATGGTGGTGGCCGGCGGCTGGTGGGTGGCGATCGTCGAACTGTGGCCCGCCTCCTCCCGCCCGTACATCGGGGGCTCGCAGACCAACTCCTTCCTGGAACTGACCCTCGGCTACAACGGCCTCGGCCGGATCAACGGCGAGGAGACCGGAAGCGTCGGCGGCGGAGCCCGCACGGCCGCCGAAGGCATGACCGGCGGCCCCGGCGGTGGCGGCGGCGGTGGCGGCGGGATGAGCTGGGGTGAGACCGGCATCGACCGGCTGTTCTCCTCCAACATCGGCGGTCAGATCGGCTGGCTGCTGCCCGCCGCGCTGATCCTGCTCGTCGCGGGCCTCGTGGTCACCTGGCGGGCCCGCCGGGCCACCGACTCCCTGGAGGGCATGGCCCGCGCGGCCTTCCTCGCCTGGGGCGGGGCGCTGCTGATCACCGCGGTGGTCTTCAGCTTCATGCAGGGCATCTTCCACGAGTACTACACCGTCGCCCTGGCCCCCTACATCGCCGCCCTGGTCGGCATGGGCATCGCCGTCCTGTGGGAGGAGCGGGGCAGCCGGGCCGCCTCCCTCACGCTCTCGGGGACCCTCGCACTCACGTCGTACTGGGCCTTCGTGTTGCTCGGCCGCTCCGCGGAGTACGTGCCGTGGTTGCGCTGGTTGGTCCTCGCTGCCGGACTCGGCACGGCCCTGCTGCTGCCGTTCGCCGCGCGGCTGGGCCGCCGTACCGCACTCGGTATTGCGGCAGTCGGCCTGGGCGTGGCCCTGGCCGGACCCCTCGCGTACTGCCTGAGCACGGTGACCACCGCGCACACGGGCTCGATCGTCACGGCGGGCCCGGCGGTCGCGGGCGGCCGCGGCGGCCCCGGCGGCGGGATGCGCGGCTTCGAGATGCCGGGCGGCGGCGGAATGCCGGGCGGTGGCGGCGCCCCGCAGGGCATGCCCCAGGGCGGCGGCGGTCAGGGCGGCCAGGCCCCCGGCGGCCAGGGTGGTCAGGCCCAGGGTGGTCCCGGCGGCAACCAGACCACCGACGGCAACCAGACCACCGACGGCGGCCGGACGGGCCGGACCGACGGCGGCGGCCCGGGCGGAACCGGCGGGGGCATGGGCGGAGGCGGCATGGGCGGCCTGCTCGGCGGGACGAGGACCAGCGCCGAGGCCACGGCTGCGCTGCGCGCCGACGCGGACCGGTACACGTGGGCGGCGGCCGCCATCGGCTCGCAGAACGCCGCGAGTTACCAGCTGGCTTCGGAGCAGCCGGTGATGGCCCTGGGCGGCTTCAACGGCAGCGACCCCTCTCCGACCCTGGAGCAGTTCAAGGAGTACGTGAGCGCCGGGAAGATCCACTACTTCATCGGCCAGGGCAGTGCGGGAGCTGCCGCCGGCGAAGCGGGCGGCGCGGCCGAGACGGGCACCGCGGTCCGCGGCGGTGGCGGTCCCGGCGGGGGCGTGAGCAGTTCCATCGAGACCTGGGTCAAGGCCAACTTCAAGGCCTCCACCATCGGCGGAGCCACCTTCTACGACCTCACCGCGCCCACCTCGTAGGCGTCCACGACCTACGGAAACCTGCCAGATCTCCGCGTCCGCCCCCTGGCATCCAGGGGGCGGACCGGGCGTTTCGGGCGGCTCGCCGCCGCGCCCGCAGCCCCGTGGACCGCCCGGCTACTCCGCCGGGGCGGAGGCCGGCTCGTGGACCGCCGGCTTCGACCTCAGGGCGACCTCCTTGATGAACACCACCAGCACCAGCGAGAGCAGCGCGGTGGGGGCGGCGTAGAGGAAGACGTCGCCGACGCCGTGCCCGTACGCGGACTCGACGACCGTGCGGAAGGGCTCGTGCAGCTGGGCGAGGTCGGGGATCGCGCCCCCGCCGGTGCCGCCGTGGCCCATCGCCGCCGCCTTCGGGCCGAGCTCGGCCAGACCGTCCTTGACGTAGTGGGTGACCCGGTTGGCCATGACCGCGCCGAGCGCGGAGACGCCCATCGCGCCGCCGAGCGACCGGAAGAAGGTGACGACCGAGCTGGCGGCGCCGAGGTCTTCGGGGGCCACCTGGTTCTGGGAGGCGAGGACCAGGTTCTGCATCATCATGCCGAGGCCGAGGCCGGTCAGCGCCATGAAGATCGCGATGTGCCAGTACGGGGTGTCGTACCGCAGGGTGCCCAGCAGGCCGAGTCCGGCCGTCAGGAGCACACCGCCGGAGACGAGCCAGGCCTTCCACTTGCCGGTCTTGGTGATCACCTGACCGGAAACGGTGGAGGAGACGAAGAGCCCGCCGATCATCGGAATCGTGAGGATTCCGGACATCGTCGGGGACTCGCCGCGGGCCAACTGGAAGAACTGGCTGAAAAACACGGTGCCCGAGAACATCGCGATGCCGACGAAGAGCGAGGCGGCAGACGCGAGGCTGATGGTCTTGTTGCGGAACAGGCGCAGCGGAATGATCGGGTCGCTCGCCCTGGATTCGACGAGGACGAAGAGCAAGCCGAGGGCGAGCGCGCCGCCGGTCATCGTCCAGGTCTGCCAGGAGATCCAGTCGTACGAGCTGCCGGCCTGGGTCACCCAGATCAGCAGGAGCGAGACGGCGCCGCTGATCAGGAAGGCGCCGAGCCAGTCGACCTTGACGTCGCGGCGGACGACGGGCAGGTGCAGGGTGCGCTGGAGCACGACCAGGGCGATGACGGCGAACGGGATGCCGACGTAGAAGCACCAGCGCCAGCCGAGCCAGCTCGTGTCGGTGATGACCCCGCCGAGCAGCGGACCGCCGACGGTGGCGACGGCGAAGACCGCGCCGAGGTAGCCGCTGTACCGGCCGCGCTCGCGCGGGGAGATCATCGCGGCCATGACGATCTGGGCGAGGGCGGAGAGCCCGCCGACGCCGATGCCTTGGACGACGCGGCAGGCGATGAGCATGCCGGTGTTCTGGGACATGCCCGCGACCATCGAGCCGAGGACGTAGATCACCAGGGATATCTGGACCAGCAGCTTCTTGCTGAAGAGGTCGGAGAGCTTGCCCCACAGCGGGGTCGCCGCCGTCATCGAGAGCAGGGCGGCCGTGACCACCCAGGTGTACGAGGACTGGGTGCCGCCGAGGTCGCCGATGATCTGGGGCAGGGCGTTGGAGACGATCGTGGAGGACAGGATCGCCACGAACATGCCGAGCATCAGCCCGGAGAGCGCCTTCATGATCTGCGGGTGGGTCATGGGCGGGCTGTCGGACGCGGTCTCCGGCCGGCCGCCTCCCCGCACACCGGTGGGTGTGGTCGTAGCCATGTGTTTCCTTCGGTCTAGCTGTCTGGAAGCGTGAAGCTCGACCGGAGTCGGGCCAGCAGGATGTTCAGGTGGTCGATGTCCGCGTCGGACCAGTCGGCCAGGGCTTTCTCCAGCGCGTCGGTGTGGCGGGTGCCGAGCTCGGCGAGGAGCGCGCGGCCTGCCGGGGTCGGGCGCAGGATCCGGCAGCGGGCGTCGCCGGGGTCGGTGTCACGGGTGATCCAGCCGCGGTCGGCGGTGTGCGCGACGTGCCGGCTGGTCACCGAGATGTCGATGGCCAGGTGCTCCGCCAGGCGGCTGAGCCGCATCTCGCCGTGGCGGTCGAGCACCGTGAGCACGGCCGCCGAACCGGGAGGGCAGTCGGAGGGCAGGAGGCGGGCGAGGTCGCGCTTGACGGCGCCGATGCCGGTGAGCTGACGGGCCAGCTCGGCGTGACGCGTGGCAGGCGTGGCAGCCATCGCCGGCATGGCGGCCATGGCAGGTGCGGGCGCTACGAGCGCCACGGGCGGTGCGGTCACCGGGACCCCCCTCCGAATGTCGTTGCTTCGGGCAACCATAGAATCAGATGGTTGTTACAGGCAAATGAATCGGAGGCCTGGGCGGTAAAGGAATGGGAAAACCGGCTAGGGTCCTGCGCATGGCTGCGAATCACGACTCGAACCACAACTCACAGGCTCCCCAGGGCGACTACGACCCCGCGGGCAGCACTCAGATGTTCCGGGCGTTCGTCGAGGAGCCGGTACCGGCCCCCGCCGTCCCGGGCTCGCGCATGCAGAACCGTGCCGCCCGCAAGTCGGGCTCGGGCGCGGGCCTGTGGATCGGCGTCGGCATCGCCGCGGTGATCCTGATCGCCGTGGTGGCCTGGCTCGCGCTCTGAGGCTCGGCCGCCCGCTCAGTTCCAGGTGGCCGTGACCTTCTGGGTCTCCACGCGCATGCCCAGGGGGACGCGCCAGGATTCGACGCAGATCCGGTAGGTCTGCGTCTTCGTCGTGCCGCCCGCGATCGGGGCGGGCAGCGGCTGGGTCGAGTTGATGGTGGCCCAGTCGACGCCAAGGGCCCCGATGATGTGCGTCGCGAAGCTCACCGTGCCCGAACGGGCCGCGGTGCCTCCGGTGTTGGTGAAGGCCACCGTGACCTGCTCGCACCAGCGTTCCGCCGTGGCGGTACGGGTGGGCGCGCCGATGCTCAGCTTCGCCGGCGTGGCCGGAGGCCGCGAGGGCGTGGACGGGGCCGGCTTCGGGGGCGGGCTGGACGGAGTGCCGGGATTGGCGCCCGGGCCGGTGGGAGGCGTCGTGCCGGGTGCGGTGCCGGGAGGGTTCCCGGAGCCGCCGGGGTCGGTGGCCCCGCTTCCGCCCGGGGTGGAGCCGCCGGAGGGCTGGGTCCCCGGGGCGTCGGGCTGCGTACTGCCCGGGACCCCGCCCGGAGTGCCGGTCGGTGCGCCGGCCGACGGGATGTCCGCCGAGGTGCTGCCCGACGGAGCGCCGGCGGCCGCGGAGGATCCGGGGGCCGCCTGCGGGAGCGACTGGAACTCGACCCCGGCCTTGGGCGCGACGTTCTCCCCGGCACCCCGCTCCGGGCCCGGAGCCGCCGCGCCGACGGCCACGTAGCCCTCGCGCGCCGGGCCTGCGCAACCGGTCAGGGCGGCGGTGGCGGCCGTGGCGCACAGGACGAGCAGGGCGGCTGGCCGGGATACCTTTCGCATCCCGGCAGTTTTCCTGACGTGCCGTCAATTGGGAAGCGGGTGCGGTGGATTGCCCGAGCGCACCCGCACCCGGTGACCGCTGTGGCTACTCGCCGATCAGGCCGACGCGGAGCTGCGCGAGCGTGCGCGTCAGCAACCGGGAGACGTGCATCTGGGAGATGCCGACCTCCTCGCCGATCTGCGACTGGGTCATGTTCGCGAAGAACCGCAGCATGATGATCTGCCGTTCCCGGGGCGGGAGCTTGGCCAGCAGCGGCTTGAGCGACTCGCGGTACTCGACGCCCTCCAGCGCGGTGTCCTCGTACCCGAGCCGGTCCGCGAGCGAGCCCTCGCCGCCCTCGTCCTCGGGGGAGGGCGAGTCGAGCGAGGAGGCGGTGTACGCGTTGCCCACGGCGAGGCCGTCGACGACGTCCTCCTCCGAGACCCCGAGCACGGCCGCGAGCTCCGGCACGGTCGGCGAGCGGTCGAGCTTCTGGGCGAGCTCGTCACTGGCCTTGGTGAGGGCCAGGCGCAGTTCCTGGAGCCGGCGCGGGACGCGCACGGACCAGGAGGTGTCCCGGAAGAACCGTTTGATCTCACCGACGACCGTCGGCATGGCGAAGGTCGGGAACTCCACCCCGCGTTCGCAGTCGAACCGGTCGATGGCCTTGATCAGCCCGATCGTGCCGACCTGGACGATGTCCTCCATCGGCTCGTTGCGGCTGCGGAAACGGGCCGCGGCGTAGCGCACGAGGGGGAGGTTCAGCTCGATCAGGGTGTCGCGCACGTAGGTCCGCTCGGGACTGTCCGCGTCGAGGCCGGCGAGCCGCTTGAAGAGGGAGCGGGAGAGGGTGCGGGTGTCGATCCGGGTGTCGATGGCTTCCGAGCGGTGGGACACTGCCGGCACTTCACGCTGCTTGACGAGCGTGAGCACCTGTGAGCTGCCCTGGTCTACGGACATGCCACCCCCTTGAGGTCGCGGACGGTTCGCGCTTCATCTGCGCGCCCGTCGGAGGAACGCAGCCTCCACCTGAATACCGGAGGCGGGGCTGCGGCAAACGCGGTTCCAGCAGAATGTCACATGTCGGCAACACGCTGTAGCGCCATGTCGACAAGTATCTCCAGCGACAGAACACGTTAGGCCTGCTCTAGGGCGGGAATCTGGCGCTCTGTCCGGAAACGCGGAGAATGATCTCCACTCGATCCGGTTAGGCCTCGATCCTGTTTGCGGATCTCAGCCGGGCGAAGCTCCGGGCGAGGAGTCGGGAGACGTGCATCTGGGAGACGCCGAGCTCGGCGCTGATCTGCGACTGGGTCAGATTGTTGTAGTACCGCAGGAGGAGGATCCGCTGCTCGCGCTCGGGCAGTTGTACGAGCAGGTGGCGGACCAGGTCGCGGTGTTCCACGCCGGCCAGCTCGGGGTCCTCGTAGCCGAGGCGGTCGAGCAGGCCGGGGAGCCCGTCGCCCTCCTGGGCGGCCTCCAGGGAGGTCGCGTGGTAGCTGCGGCCGGCCTCGATGCAGGAGAGCACCTCGTCCTCGCTGATGCGCAGCCGCTCGGCGATCTCGGGGGTGGTCGGGGTGCGGCCGTGCGCGGTGGTGAGGTCCTCGGTGGCGGCGTTGACCTGGACCCACAGCTCGTGGAGGCGGCGCGGTACGTGGACGGTGCGGACGTTGTCGCGGAAGTACCGCTTGATCTCGCCCACGACGGTCGGCATCGCGAAGGTCGGGAACTGCACCCCGCGCTCGGGGTCGAACCGGTCGATCGCGTTGATCAGCCCGATCGTGCCGACCTGGATCACGTCCTCCATGGGCTCGTTGCGGCTGCGGAAGCGGGCCGCCGCGTACCGGACGAGCGGGATGTTGGCCTCGATGAGGGCGCCGCGCACCCGGGAGTGCTCGCTGGTGCCCGGCTGCAGGTCCTTCAGCTGCCCGAACAGGACCTGGGTGAGCGCCCGGGTGTCGGCACCCCGGCTCTGCGGCCTGGGGGCGACCGGGGCCTCCTCGGGGGCCTCCTGCTGGGGCGGTACGTGGGATTCCGGCGCCGGGGGCTGCGCGAGGGACTCCGGCGCCGCGGGCTGCGCGTGGGGCTGCGCCGGGGCGGGCGGGGAGGCCTGGGGCGGGGCC
Source organism: Streptomyces sp. NBC_00086 (assembly GCF_026343255.1). Classification (NCBI taxonomy): domain Bacteria; kingdom Bacillati; phylum Actinomycetota; class Actinomycetes; order Kitasatosporales; family Streptomycetaceae; genus Streptomyces; species Streptomyces sp. NBC_00086. Next base: position 4,244,074 of record NZ_JAPELZ010000001.1, read on the forward strand.
TGGGGCGGGGCCTGGTGCGGAGCCGGCACCGGGGCCTGCGGGGACCCCTGGTGCGGGCCCTGGTGAGGAGCCTGTGGGGAGCCCTGGTGCGGAGCCCGTTCGGATTCCCGGTGCGGAGCCTGGCCGGTTTCCCGGTGCGGTTCCTGTGGGTGCTCCTGCTGCGGGTCCTGCTGGGGCGGCACCTCGGGCGCAGTACTGGCCGGCACGGTCACGCCACCCCTTCACTTCACGTCATCAACTCATCCGTCAAAAGCGGTCATAGCATCACAAGACATGTGCACTGTGTGCAAGCACCGTATATCGCCGTGTTGAGGGCAAGTTGGGCATAACAGGGCATCCTGCCCCGTATGTGGGAACGCAAAAAGCCCCCCACCCGTCGGAGTGGGGGGCCGGGAAGTCCGGAAACCGCTTCAGCGTACGGGTTCAGCGCACCAGTTCGGTCATGAACTCGCCGATCGCCGTTGCGGCATCCGAGATTCCTTGGAAGCCTATTTGCACCATATCGGCGGCTTTTTTGGGCTGAGTGATGATGACGAAGAGGACGAAGACGACGAGGGCGCCCGATATCAGCTTCTTGGTTTCCACGTGCGCTGTCGGCCTCCCCAACCGGTCCTGCAAGGTCGGGAGAGTCTAGCCGGTCGTGTTCGAACACTCACCTGGCCTTTAAGGACCAATGACCTGGCGGCACAGGCCCTTTGCCGGTGTGCCGGCGGCCCCGGACGGCGCAGTATTGAACACGAGCCCACCGGTTCTGGCAGGAAATCGGTGAGCGAGGGACAGGACCTCACTGCGGGGTCCGAGCCGCAAGCTTCCCCCCTGACTGCGGCTTGGACTGGCAGGTTCCGTCCTCATCGGGGGAAGTGGCTTGTCCCCCCGATGCCACTTCCCCCGTCCCAACCGTTGAAGGTCCCGACTCAGGTCGGGGCCTTCTTCGCGTTGTCCGCCGAACGGTGCGGGCTCCGTGGGCTCAGCGGGCTGCGGGCGCTGCGGGCTTGAGGTCCTGCCTACTCCAGCCCGCCGGCCAGGTCGGCGATCGGCTGGACCGGGGCGATCACGGGCGCGAGCTGGTTCGGCAGTTCCATCAGCTGGTTGAGCTGGTTCAGGCCGCCGCTGACCTGCCCGCCGATCTCCTGCACCGAGGACGGGCTCGCCCCGTCCGGCATGCCCTGCGGCGCCGGCAGGTCCGGAAGGGTGAGCGGGGAGATCGGGGCGGCGGAGGCGGCGGGAGCCGCGAGGCCCGCGGCGGCCCCCGCGAGGGCGATGGCGGCGAGGATGCGCTGGGTCTTGGTCATGCCGTGACAACGGCCGAGGGCGCGGGCAGTCACGCGGATGTCCCTCGGACGCCGGTAGCACCGCGCGCCCGGTGGTCCCGTAGGCCGGTGGTGCCGCACGTCCTGGGAAACGCCGAGAGCCCCGACCCTTGCGGGGCGGGGCTCTCGATCAGAGCGGTAGCGGTGGGATTTGAACCCACGGATAGCTTGCACCATCACACGCTTTCGAGGCGTGCTCCTTCGGCCGCTCGGACACGCTACCGAGAGAGAGCTTAGCCCAAGGAGACCCGTGCTCTGAAATCGATACGCGCGCCGGCCCTCAGAGCTCGCGGAAGAACTCCGTCAGCTGCCGCGCGCACTCCCCCGCGAGCACGCCCGCGATGACCTCGGGCCGGTGGTTGAGCCTGCGGTCCCGTACGAGGTCCCACAGCGACCCCGCGGCGCCCGCCTTCTCGTCGGACGCCCCGTAGACGACCCGGGCCACCCGTGACTGCACGAGCGCGCCCGCGCACATCACGCACGGCTCCAGGGTCACCACGAGGGTGCACCCCGGGAGCCGCCATTCCCCGAGGGCGGCGGCCGCCCGGCGCAGCGCCAGTACCTCGGCGTGCGCCGTCGGGTCTCCGGTCGCCTCCCGTTCGTTGTGCCCGGTGGCGAGGAGCTTCCCGTCCGGGCCGAGCACCACGGCGCCGACCGGCACGTCGCCGGCCGGCACCGCCAGGGCGGCTTCCCGGAGCGCCAGGCGCATGGAGTCCTGCCACGGGTCCCGTACGGGATCGGGTGCGTACGGGGTGGGCTGCGGGGTGTGGTGGTGCGCGGGAATCACTAGCGGACGGCCTCCAGGACCTCGGTGGCGCCGAGCGAATCGGCGATCTCCGAGAGCGCGTCCCCGTCCAGGGTCATCAGTTGTTTGTGGCTGACCCCGAGGTCGTCGAGCAGCCTGGGGTCGCCGAGCGGGCCGGCGGGTGCCGGTTCGGCTCCGGCCCGGACGTCCTCGTCCGCGTCGGTGTCGTCCGTGTCGTCCACGTATGCGTGGTCCCCCCCGTCTCTGGCGGCGGATCCGCCGTCCGGATAGGAGGCGATGACCTCGTCTTCGCCGTCCTCGGTGCCGTCGAGGTCCAGCTCGTCGAGTTCGTCGTCCTCGTCGTCCTTGCCGAGCAGCTCGTCGGTCAGCATCGAGCCGTAGGAGCTGCGGGAGGCGGCGGCGGCGTTGGACACGTAGTAGCGCGGGTCCTCCTCGCCGTCCACCCGGACGACCCCGAACCAGGTGTCCTCCTGTTCGATGAGGGCTACCACCGTGTCGTCGTCGACAGAGGCGGAGCGGGCGAGATCGATCAGATCACTCAGAGACTCGACATCGTCGAGTTCCATGTCGCTCGCTTCCCACCCGTCTTCGGTGCGCGCGAGCAGTGCGGCGAAATACACCGTGACTCTCCCACTGGTCATAGGCGTGCCGGTTGGAGTTCCCCCCGGCCGGAGGTGGGTGGGGGTGGAACGGCCTCCTGCTCGCCGTTTCGTACCCCGCCCAGTCGGCATCGTGGCAGAAACGGAGCCATTGCGAGAGGTCTTCCGCGCCGTGGCGCTGGCCGCGCGTGTTGTACGGGGCCTCGTGCCGGGGCCGGGACGGGGGCCGGACGGCGGCCGGACGGCGGGCCTACGGAGGCGCGGCGGGAGCTCGCCGGGGCCTCCGGCAGGGGCCTCACCAGCGGAAGGTGCGCATGCGCATCTGCTGGCGCATGCGGGCGGCGCGGGCACGCCTGGGCTGGACCCGGTCGCGCAGTTCCCGGGCTTCGTGCAGGTCGCGGAGGAACTGCGCGCGCCGGGCTCTGCGCTGCGCCGTCGTCTCCAGCGGCTCGTGATCGTCATCGGGCATGGGTCACCGCCCCTGGCTGGTCCGGTCCGGTCCGTCCCCCCGAACCCCCACCTTCCCTCGGACCGGCCGTTTGATGCCACCTTCTGTCACCACTCGGAGGGAATTCAGTCGGATTCCGACAATCCCGGCGACTCGGATGGCTCAGTCACGCGGACTCCTTCGGCGGCTCCTCCCGGGACTCCCCCGTGGATTCCCCTGTGGATTCCTCCGTGGATTCCTCCGTGGATTCCGACAGCGTCGGGACGATCGCCACCGGCCCGTGGGCGTGCTGCAGCACGGCGTTCGCGACCGAGCCGATCATCAGGGACCGGATGTGCCGGCGCGGGTGGTGGCGCCCCACGACGACCAGCGCCGCCGAGTTCGAGGTGGCGACGAGGCGCCCGGCCGCGTCCCCGGGCACCGCGGCCTGCTCGACGGGCACGGTCGGGTACTTCTCCCGGAACGGCGCGAGCCGCTGCGTCTGGGAGCGGAGCATCTCCCGCTCGGCCGGCACGGCGTTCTCGTCCTCCCCCACCAGCGCCTCCGGCGGGATCACCGCGAAGGGGCTGTCGATCACCATCGTCGGCGACGGCGGGATGCTGTACGCCGACACCACCTGCAGGGTGGTGGCCCGCGCGGCGGCCTCCGTGAACGCGAAGTCCAGTACGTTGTCGGGCGTCTCGGCGGCGTGCAGTCCCAGCACCACGCGCCCGGCCGAGGCCTGGGCGGCCGCGTCCACTCCGCGCGCTTCGTGCGCGACCACGACCACCGGGCAGGCGGCGCTGGTGGCCACGGCACGGCTGTTCGAGCCGAGCAGCAGCGCGGCGAAGCCGCCGCGGCCCCGGGAGCCCATCACCAGCATCCGGGCGCCCTCCCCGATGTCCCGCAGGGCCTCCGGGACGGAGCCCTCCAGGGACTCGTAGCGGACTTCGGAGGGCAGTCGGCCCCCTGCGGCCAGATGGGCCCGTATCCGCGCGCTGACGGGGTCCTCGGACTCTTCGGGCTCGGTGCGGTCGTACAGGGAGGAACGGCGTGCCGCGTACAGCTGGGCGCTGTCGGACAGGACGTGGGCGACGATGAGCCCGGTGCCGTGGCGCACTGCCGCAGCCCTGGCCCACTCCAGGGCCTTGAGGCTGTGTTCGGATCCGTCGACTGCGGCGATCACCATTGCGTGGGTCATCAGTCCAGCGTGCTGGGGGTCCGGGCGGGTCGCATCTCCAGGGGTTTGCGGGCGTGGCCGCCGCTTCGGGCGCGAAGGGGCGGGCGCAGCGCGTAGCCTTTTGGGTATGGGTCGCGTATTTGCGGCCGTTTTTGCAGGTGGAGCGGTCGCAGGTAGCGGCGTCGCAGGTCGCAGGTGAAAGCCCGGCAGCTGAGTCTTGGAGGATGTTGTGCGTTTGCAGGTCGTGGATCACCCGTTGGTGGCGCACAAACTCACCACCCTGCGCGACAAGCGCACCGACTCCCCCACCTTCCGGCGCCTCGCCGACGAGCTGGTCACCCTGCTCGCGTACGAGGCCACCCGGGACGTGCGCACCGAGCAGGCCGACATCGTCACCCCCGTCGGTCCCACCACCGGCGTGAAGCTCTCCTACCCGCGGCCGCTGGTCGTACCGATCCTGCGCGCCGGTCTCGGCATGCTCGACGGCATGGTGCGGCTGCTGCCGACCGCCGAGGTCGGCTTCCTCGGCATGGTCCGCAACGAGGAGACCCTGGAGGCCTCCACGTACGCGACGCGCATGCCGGAGGACCTCTCCGGCCGCCAGGTCTACGTGGTGGACCCGATGCTCGCCACCGGCGGCACGCTCGTCGCGGCGATCAAGGAGCTCATCAAGCGCGGTGCGGACGACGTGACCGCGGTGGTGCTGCTGGCCGCGCCCGAGGGCGTCGAGATCATGGAGCGAGAGCTGGCGGGCACGCCGGTGACGGTGGTGACGGCCGCGGTGGACGAGCGGCTCAACGAGCACGGCTACATCGTGCCAGGGCTGGGCGACGCGGGCGACCGCATGTACGGCTCGGCGGAATAGCCCGCGCACCACGTGAAGAGCCCGGCCCCCGCTGAGGGGCCGGGCTTTCTCTGTCAGTCGGCGGATCGGCCGGTCAGCACTTCTTCGCGGGCGGCGCGGGCTGGGGGTTGGCCAGGGCGGCCAGGGCCTTGTCCGCGTCGGCCTTCGGCGTGAGCTCCTTGAAGGCGTCGCCCAGGATCAGGTCGACGTCCGCGGTCTCGCGGGTGTCGGTCTGCTGGGTGGCGCCGGCGAGGTTGGTGCCGAGGACGGAGAAGACGGCCTTGTCCGTCTGCGGCGAGCCGACCAGTATCCCGGCGCCCGGGACCTTCTTGTCGAAGTCGGCGGGGGCGTTGCCGACCTTGCCGATGGCGAAGCCGCGGCTCTTGAGCTCGTCGCCCACGGCCTTGGCGAGGCCCGCGCGCGGGGTCGCGTTGTAGACGTTGACCGTGATCCCGCCGGGCGGCGGGAGGACGACCTTCGGCGCGGAGGCGGCGGCGGTGGAGCCCGCCTTGGGGGCGGGGGTGGCGCAGTCCTTGGCCGCGGCGGCGGTCTTGCGTTTGTCCGCGTCGCCGCCGAACACATCGATGAGCTGCACGGCCCCGTAAGCGATCAGGGCGAGCCCGATGATCGATCCGAGCACCAGGAGGACGATCCGGCGGCGGCGTCGAGGGCGGGACATGCGGGGGTAAGCCGCTCCCGTGACCTTGTACTTTCCGCCCATGCCAGGGGGAGTGAGCATGCTCATGTGCGCAGCGTAATGCCGACCGCTGCCGATGCCCACTGAATCATCTGTTGATAGGGCAAGACCGACCCGAAAGGCGCAACCGGGACCTATCCGGCACCCGGGAAGGGTGGATCAGCCCAGTTCGAGGACGCGCGCGTGCAGGACCTGGCGCTGCTGGAGCGCGGCGCGGACGGCGCGGTGCAGGCCGTCCTCCAGGTACAGGTCGCCCTGCCACTTCACGACGTGGGCGAAGAGGTCCCCGTAGAAGGTCGAATCCTCGGCGAGCAGCGTTTCGAGGTCGAGCTGGCCCTTGGTGGTCACAAGCTGGTCGAGCCGGACCGGGCGCGGGGCGACATCCGCCCACTGCCGGGTGGTTTCCCTGCCGTGGTCGGGGTACGGCCGCCTATTTCCGATGCGCTTGAAGATCACACGGAAAGCCTACCGGGCAGGGGCCTGCGGGCGCAGCCTTGCGATGACGGTGCAAAGGTGGCAAATAGGCTATTTCGGGAGTGATATATGAGCCAGAGCACCGACCCCGCGTCCCCCGCCGGCCAGATCGCCGCGGGGTACGCCTTCACCGGCCCCGCGCTCGATCTGGGGGCCCTGCTCTGGGACGGGGCCTGCCTGCCGGAGCACCAGATCCGCATCCCGCTGTCGATGCTCAACCGGCACGGACTGGTCGCGGGAGCCACCGGAACGGGCAAGACCAAGACGCTGCAGCTCATCGCCGAGCAGCTGTCGGCCAACGGCGTTCCGGTCTTCCTGGCGGACATCAAGGGTGACGTCTCGGGGATCTCCGCGCCCGGTACGGCCAACGAGAAGATCGGGGAACGGGCCAAGGACGTGGCCCAGGATTGGGAGGCCACCGGATGCCCCGCCGAGTTCTACTCGCTCGGCGGCATCGGCCCCGGAATCCCGCTCCGGTCCACCGTGACGAGCTTCGGCCCGGTCCTGATGTCCAAGGTGCTCCAGCTCAACCAGACGCAGGAACAGTCGCTGGGGCTGATCTTCCATTACGCCGACACCAAGGGCCTGGAGCTGATCGACCTCAAGGACCTGCGGGCGGTCGTCGCGTTCCTGGTCTCGGACAAGGGAAAGCCCGAGCTCAAGGGCATCGGAGGACTCTCCACGGTGACCGCCGGAGTGATCCTGCGGGCGCTCACCGCCTTCGAACAGCAGGGGGCCGCGGAATTCTTCGGAGAGCCCGAATTCGACACCAGCGAATTCCTCCGGACGGCGGCGGACGGGCGCGGGCTGGTCTCCGTACTGGAGCTCCCGGCGGTCCAGGACAAACCGCAGCTCTTCTCCACCTTCCTGATGTGGCTGCTGGCGGACCTGTACACCGACCTTCCGGAAGTCGGCGATCTGGAGAAGCCCAAGCTGGTCTTCTTCTTCGACGAGGCGCACCTGCTGTTCAACGGGGCCTCGAAAGCCTTCCTCGAAGCCATCACGCAGACGGTCCGGCTGATCCGTTCCAAGGGCGTCGGCGTCTTCTTCGTCACCCAGACCCCGAAGGACGTGCCGGCCGACGTGCTGGCGCAGCTCGGCAACCGGGTGCAGCACGCGCTGCGCGCCTTCACCCCGGACGACGCGAAGGCGCTGAAGGCGACGGTGAAGACCTTCCCGAACTCCGACTACGACCTGGAAGAGCTGCTGACCCAGCTGGGGACGGGCGAGGCGGTGATCACGGTGCTCAGCGAGAACGGCGCGCCGACGCCGGTGGCGGCGACCCGGCTGCGGGCCCCCCAGTCGCTGATGGGGCCGATCGACGCCGGCGCGCTGGACCAGGCGGTGAAGTCCTCGCTGCTCTACTCGCGGTACGCGGAGCCCGTCGACCGGGAATCGGCGTACGAGAAGATCAGCGCCGAGCAGGCCGCGGCGGAGGCGGAAGCCGAGGCGGCGGCGGCCGCCGCGGAGGCGGAGAAGCAGGCGAAGGCGGCAGCGAAGGCGGCGCCGAAGCCGGATCCCTCGCTGGCGGAGCAGGTGGTGGGCAGCGGGCTCTTCCGCTCCCTGGCCAGGTCGATCGGTACGCAGCTGGGCCGCGAGATCTCCCGGTCCATCTTCGGCACGGCCAGGCGGCGCCGCTGACCCCGCTCGGGGGATCCGTACCTGAGGCCCTGTCCGGCCTGCGAGACTCGGAGCATGCGGACCGAACTCACCGATACGACCTCCAGCAAGGTCAACCGGGCCCTGCTCGACGCGCGACGGGCCGTCGGGAGCCCCACGATGGGGCTCGTGCTCAACCTCCTCGTCGCCACGGACGAGGAGAACGCCTACGACGCCGTCCGCGCGGCCTCCGAGGCCTCGCGCGAGCACCCCTGCCGGATCATCGCGGTCATAAAGCGCACCGCCCGCGGCTCGCAGAGGCTGCGGCAGAACCGGCTCGACGCCGAGCTGCGGGTGGGCTCCGACGCCGGATCCGGGGAGATCGTGCTGCTCCGGCTGCACGGGACGCTCAACGAGCACGCGGGCTCCGTGGTGCTCCCGCTGCTGGTGCCGGACGCGCCCGTGGTGGCCTGGTGGCCCGCCGAGGCACCGGCCGCGCCGGCCCGGGACCCGCTGGGCGCCCTCGCGCAGCGCCGGATCACGGATGCCGAGGCGGCCGACGACCCGGTCGCCGCGCTCGACGTCCGCGGCGGTGCCTACGAGCCCGGGGACACGGATCTGGCCTGGACCCGGCTCACCCCGTGGCGCTCGCTGCTGGCCGCCGCCCTGGACCAGAAGCCGCTCCCGGTGACGGGCGCGGCCGTGGAGAGCGAGCCCGGCAACGCGAGCTCCGAGCTGCTGGCCCGCTGGCTGGAGGACCGGCTCGGCGTGCCCGTGGAACGGGTGGCGACCGAGGGCCCGGTCATCACCCGGGTCCGGCTGTCGACCACGGCCGGGGAGATCCGCGTGGACCGCCCGGACGGGGTCCTGGCCACCCTGCTCCTGCCGGGCAGCCCCGACCGCAAGGTGGCGCTGAAGATCCGCAGCAGCGCCGAGCTCATCGCGGAGGAACTGCGACGGCTCGACGCCGACGAGATCTACGCTTCGGCGCTGCGCTTCAGGCGGCCGGCCCAGGCGTCGCTCTCCGCGTAGTGGTTGTCGTAGACCGGCTGGCTGTCGATGATGTCCTGCACCGTGGCCTCGCCGGCCCGCACCCGGCCGAGCAGCCGGTAGTAGTCGAAGCGGCCCATGCCGGGGGTGAAGCCGACGAAGACCTCGGCGGTGGAGTCCGCGGCCGGGGCGAAGGCGTGCTTCACACCGGGGGGCACGGCGAGGAAGTCGCCCTTGGTCAGGGTGTGTATCTCGTCGCCGAGCAGGACGTCGAGCGAGCCGTCCGTGACGTGGAAGAACTCGGTCGCCTTGGTGTGGAAGTGCACCGGGGCACCCGCCGCGCCGACCTCGAAGGTGGCCGTGTTGCAGGTGAGCTCGGCGGTGTCGGTGAGCAGCGTGATGAGGCTGCCGGGGCCATCGGAGATGATTTCGGCACTGGCGGCGCGGGTCAGGTTCTCAGTCATGATCCCGAGCTTAGGGGCAGGGTCTGACAACGGGCGCGACACTCGCCCGAACTGTCAATTCCGTTTACTGGAACCGCTGGTGGCCGCTTTCTCCGCCTTCGCGGCGGCCTTCGCCTCCTGCTTGTGCGCCCGTACCTTGGCCAGTGACTCCGGACCGGTGATGTCGGCCGCCGACCGGTAGACGTTCGCCGGCCCGTACCCGCCGGCCGCCTCGCGCCATCCGCGCGGACGCACCCCGAACCGCTTGCCGAGCAGCGCCAGGAAGATCTGCGCCTTCTGCTCCCCGAAGCCGGGCAGGGCCCGCAGCCGCGCCAGCAGCTCGGCGCCGGTGTCCACGCCGGTCCACACCGCCGCCGCGTCCCCTTCGTAGTGCTCCACCAGGTACGCGCACAGCTGCTGCACCCGCTTCGCCATCGAGCCCGGGTAGCGGTGCACGGCCGGCTTCTCGGAGAGCAGCGCGGCGAAGGCCTCCGGGTCGAAGGCGGCGATCGCGTGCGCGTCCAGGTCGTCGGAGCCCAGGCGCCGGGCGATCGTGTAGGGGCCCGAGAACGCCCATTCCATGGGTACCTGCTGGTCCAGCAGCATCCCGACCAGCGCGGCGAGCGGGCTGCGGCCCAGCAGCTCGTCGGCCTCCGGCTGCTGGGCGAGCCGGATGGTGACGCTCTTGTTCTTGTCGTCCATGCACCCAGGGTCCCGCGCGGCGGTGCTCCCCGCGCGATTGTCAGACCCCGCGCCTAGCGTTGAGTACCGAGACGGGTCACGTCGTACACGACACGGGAGTCGATCGATCATGACTGAGTTCACGGAAGGCGCGCCCTGCTGGGTGGACGCGATGTTCTCCGACCTGGAGGGCGCGAAGACCTTCTACGCCGACGTGCTCGGCTGGACCTTCGGGGAGTCCAGCAGTGAGTACGGCAACTACACGCAGGCCTACTCCGACGGCAAGGCCGTCGCGGCCGTCGTCCCGCCGATGCCGGGGGCGGAGGGCCATTCGCAATGGTGCCTCTACCTCGCCTCGCCCGATGCCGCGGCCACGGCCGCGAAGATCAAGGCGGCCGGCGGCGAGCTCCTCATGGAGCCGATGCAGGTCGGCTCCTTCGGCACGATGGCCATCGCGAAGGAGCCGAGCGGCGCCGTCTTCGGCGTCTGGCAGCCGGGCGACCACAAGGGCTTCGAGAAGATCGGCGAGGCGGGCGCGTACTGCTGGGCCGAGTTCTTCTCGCGCGACGTGGCCAAGCCGGACGCGTTCCTCCCGCAGGTCTTCCCGTACGGAACCCAGCAGATGGACCTCGGCGACGACCCCGAGACGGCCGGGATGGACTTCAAGGTCTTCAGCCTGGGCGGCCCGGAGAACCCGGTGCTGGGCCGGATGAACATGGGCACCGACTTCCCGCCGCAGATCCCCTCGTACGTCCAGGTCTACTTCGCCGTCCCGGACTGCGACGAGGCGGTCGCCAAGACCCAGGCCCACGGCGGCAAGCTGCACTTCGGCCCGATGGACAGCCCCTTCGGCCGCTTCGCGGCGGTGGCGGACCCGCAGGGCGCGGCGTTCGCCGTGATCGACGTGGCGAAGACGGTCGGAGAGATGCCGAAGTTCTCCTGACGGGCGGAGCGAGGCGGGGAGGAGCGGGGGCCCCGTCGCCCCCGCACCCTCGTGCGCCCTACGCGGCGAAGCCGAGGGCGAAGGCGGCGACCACCGGGGCCATGTAGAGCACCGGGAAGGGGGCGTGGGCGTAGGCCCGGGCCCGGAGCACGGTGAGCACGGCGCCGGTGTAGTAGACGACCAGGCCGATGCCCGCGGCGACGCCGACGGCAGGGACGAAGAGGCCGGCCAGCAGGCCCAGGGCCCCGGCGGCCTTGGCCGCGCCGAGCGCGGTCCACCAGGCCTGGGGGACCCCGTACTGCTCCATGGCCTCCACGACCCACGGGGCGCGGCGCAGGAGCGAGTACCCCGAGAAGCCCGACATGGCGGCGGCGAGTACGGCGACGACGGTGGCGGCGATGTCCATGAGGGGCTCCTCGGTAGGCGGTGTCGCGTCCGGCGGTGCGGACGGGATTTTTTCTTCCTCACCGCACTGACCCGCGCCACCGCACGGATGTGACAGGAACCGCGAAGAGAACCCCGAAGATTCTTTTCCCGGCGCACCGGCCAGCCGCCCGGGTGGTTCCGGGTGGCGGATGCGAGGGGCTGAACGCAGGCCGCTCCGAGGCCGCCTAACTTCGATCTTGTGCGGTTCTCCCCGGGCCGTACGAACGGAACTTTCTACATAAGAGGTCGAACCACTCATGAGCCTGAGCATCCGCAACCAGATCGCCGGCACCGTCACCTCCGTCACCTCGGGCGAGGCCATGACGACGGTCAAGGTCCGCCTGGAAGGTGGCCAGGACATCACCGCCGCGATCACCACCGACGCCGTCAAGGACCTCGGCCTCGCCTCGGGCTCCTCCGTGAAGGCGCTGGTCAAGGCCACCGAGGTCGCCCTGGCCACCGGCGTTGTCGACGGCATCTCCATCCGCAACCAGATCCCCGGCACCGTCGTGGACATCGCCACCGGCGGCGCCATGGCGTCCGTCAAGGTGGACGTGAACGGCGGCGGGCTGACCGCCGCCATCACCAAGGACGCCGTGGAGGCGCTCGGCCTGGCCGCCGGGTCCTCCGTCGTCGCGCTGATCAAGTCGACCGAGATCTCCCTCGCGACGGCCTGAGGCCCCTGCTCTACAGCCCCAGGCTCGGCGGAGACAGCGCGCCGAACCACACGTGCGTGACGGCGCTGACGTAGCGCGCCCCGCACCGGTCCGAAGGGACCACCAGCTGCGCACCCGCCTCGTCGAGGTCCTCACCGTCGAGGCGGGTCGCCAGCAGTACCGGGCTCGCGCCGAAGTCGGCGTCCAACTCGGCCCAGGACAGCATCGAATGGTGCCCGTCCCCGCCGGTCACGGCGAGCAGGAACCGCGAACGGTCCTTGCGGCGGCGGACGTCGAAGGCCGGGCCGGCGGCCGAGATGACCTCCCGGAGCAACGGCCCCTCGAACACGTGGTGCTGCGGACCGTTCGTCGCGCAGTCGAAGGTGACCGCGGCCCGGTGCTGTGCCCAGTCCCGCAGGTCCGCGACGCTGAGCGTCGCCGGGTGGTCCAGGTCTCCGTGCAGCATGAGTTTGGCCATGGGTCACTCATGCCCGGCTGCACGTCTCCGGGAACCTCGTATGCAAGGTTCGGAGCTTGATATGAGCCGCACCTATGCATCTGATAGTCGATTCTACCTGGCAGATTCGAGTTCGCCGAGGTGTCAGGCCGCGGCGCCGTGCCGGACCAGCCGTTGACCAGGCGGTTCACGTGCGGCCGCCCGCCTCGTGGATCCTCTGCCAGACCACGTCCCGTGTCACCGGGAGCTCCGTGAAGCGGATTCCCGTCGCGTCGCGCAGCGCGTTGGCGAAGGCCGGGGCCACCGGGTTGAAGGGGCTCTCGGACATGGACTTGGCACCGAGCGGGCCGATCGCGTCGGAGGTTTCCATGAAGTGGACTTCCGTACGCGGGACATCGGCGTACTGCGGGAGCCGGTAGCGGCGGAAGGCGGCCGTGGTGACCTCGCCGCGCCCGTCCACCCGTACGGTCTCGAAGAGGGTGGCGCCGAGGGCCTGGGCGACGCCGCCCTCGACCTGGCCGCGGCACTGCATCGGGTTCATGACCTTGCCCGCGTCGGCCGCGTGGACGCTGCGCAGGATCCTCATCTCGCCGGTGTCCGGGTCGACTGCGATGCGGAACCACTGGGCGTTGAAGGCCACCGAGCGCGGGGAGCCGCCCCAGTGGCCGTCGGCCGCGATCTCCTCCAGCCGGCCCGTGTCGTACGCGGCCTCGTACAGCTCCTTGAGGGTGACCAGGCGGCCCGCGCAGTCGAAGGCTTCGGCGGACAGCTTGCACAGGTGCCGGGCCGCGCCGGTGTGGCGGGCGGCGAAGGTGGTGAGGCGCTCGGCGAGGGAGTCGGCGGCCAGCATGACCGCCTTGCCCGCCACCACCGTGCCGGCCGAGCCGAAGGCGCCGGTGTCGTGCCGGACCACGTCGGTGTCGGACTGGCGGACGGCGATGCGGTCGACCGTGGTGTTCAGGGCTCCGGCGGTGATCTGCTTGTGGACGGTGGTGGTGCCGTTGCCGAACTCGGCCGTGCCCACGGCGATGTCGTACGTCCCGTCCCGCAGCAGGCTGATCCGGGCGTCGGCGTAGTGACCGCCGGGAGGTCCGGTCGCGATCATCGCGACCGCCGTGCCCTGACCCGTGAGCCAGCCCTCGGGAACGTCCTCGTGGCTGCGGTCCTCGGCGATGGCCTTGCGGACGACGTCCATGCACTGCTTCATGCCGTACGAGGCGATGAAGAGGTCCTCCTCATGGCCGATCGGGGTCACCATGTGGTCGCCGGGGCCGATGACGTTCTTCTCGCGCAGGACGAGCGGGTCCATGCCGAGCCGGACGGCGAGCTCGTCCATCACCGATTCGAGGGCGAAGAGCACCTGGCCCAGGCCGTAGCCGCGGAAGGCGCCGGCGGGCACGCCGTTGGTGTAGACGGAGTAGGCCTCGACCTCCTTGTTCGGGGCCTTGTAGACGGCGAAGGACTCGCCGACGCTGTGGAACATCACCGCCGGGCCGTGGTTCCCGTAGGCGCCGGTGTTGGAGACGACCCGGATGCGGAGCGCGGTGAGGGTGCCGTCCGCCTTGGCGCCGATCTTGATGGTGATCTTGAAGGGGTGGCGGGTGGTGGCCCCGTAGAACTGCTCGGCCCGGGTGAATTCGAGTTTCACCGGGCGCCGCAGTTTCAGGGCGGCGAGCACCACGATGTCCTCGGTGAGCATTTCCTGCTTGCCGCCGAATCCGCCGCCCACGCGGCTCGCGACGACGCGGACCTCGTCCTCGTTCAGGTCGTAGAGGGCGCACAGCGCTCGCCGGGTCAGGAACGGTGCCTGGGTGGAGGAGCGGACGGTGATGCGTTCGCCCGGTGAGCCGTCCTCCTTGGGCTCGAAGTACGCGACGCTGCCGTGGGTCTCCAGGCTGGCGTGCTGTACGCGCTGGGTCTGGAAGGTTTCCTCGTAGACGACATCTGCTTCCGCGTAGCCCTTCTCCATGTCGCCGAGGGTGTTGTGGACCTCGCCGCACACGTTGTTCTCGGCGCGGAAGATGCCCGACTCGGGTCCCTTGGGGTGGATGACCGGGGCGCCCGGGAGCATGGCCTCCTCCGGGTCGATGACGTACGGGAGTTCCTCGTACGTGACCACCACGCGGCGGCACCCCTCCTCCGCGGCCTGCTCGGAGTCGGCGACGACGGCCGCCACGCGCTGGCCGACGAAGCGGACTACGTCGTCCAGGACCCGGGTGTCCATCGGGTCCTCGGTCGGGTGCTCGTGACGGGCACTCGAATAGAGCCGGTCAGGGGCGTCGTGGTGGGTGAGGACCGCGTGGACGCCCGGGACCCGGAGGGCTTCGCGGGTGTCGATGGAGACGATGCGGGCGTGCGGGTGCGGGGAGCGCAGCAGCTTCATGTGGAGCAGGCCGGGGACGTCGACGTCGAAGGTGTAGCGGGCGGTGCCGGTGACGACCTGGGGGCCGGCGGGGGCGCCGAGGCTCTTGCCGACGGCCTGCCCCGCCTCCGGGGTTTCGACGTGCTTCACCCCGCGTACGGCGTCCTCGATGGCGCGGTAGCCCGTGCAGCGGCAGATGTTGCCCTTGAAGGCGCGCGGGAGGTCGTCGAGCTTGCCGTCGTCGTGGGCGGTGCCCCGCTCGGCCTGGAGGGCGGAGGTGGTCATCAGGAACCCGGCGGTGCAGAAGCCGCACTGGAAGCCCTGGGCGTCGAGGAA
The DNA here is from genome assembly GCF_026343255.1 of Streptomyces sp. NBC_00086. Classification (NCBI taxonomy): domain Bacteria; kingdom Bacillati; phylum Actinomycetota; class Actinomycetes; order Kitasatosporales; family Streptomycetaceae; genus Streptomyces; species Streptomyces sp. NBC_00086. The sequence continues at coordinate 4,259,264 of NZ_JAPELZ010000001.1, forward strand.
CTGCTGCTGCGCGGGATGGAGTTCGCCGCCGGGCGAGCACAGCCCCTCGACGGTGGTGACCGAGCGGCCCTCGGCGCGGACGGCCGGGTAGAGGCAGCTGTGGACCGGCTGCCCGTCGACGTGGACCGTGCAGGCCCCGCAGTCGCCCTGGTCGCAGCCCTTCTTCACGCCGAACCAGCCGCGCTCGCGGAGGTAGGTGCGCAGGCACTGGCCGGAGCGGGGCTTCTCCTCGAAGCGCCGCTTGTTGATCTCGATCTCGTAGCTCATCGGGAAACGCCCTCCAGCGTGAGTTCGGCCCGGATCTCCTCCGCCAGGCGCAGGGCCATGTGGCGCCGCCAGGCGGGCAGTCCGTGGATGTCGTCGAACCACTCCTCAGGCCGGACGGCGGAGTCGATCGCCGCCCGCAGCTCGGCGGCCGTGGGCGGCAGCGCGAACCAGAAGCGGAACGGTCGGGTCGTCGCGGCGGAGACGGTGACCGTGAGGGAGCCGTCGGCGGGGTCGGACGCGCCGATGACGAGGGCGCCGGAGCGGCCGAGCCCGTAGAGGGAGGCCTGGCGGAAGGCGGTTCGGCAGTCCAGCGCGCGGGCGGGCAGGCGGACCGAGCGGAGCAGCTCGCCGTCGCGGAGGTCCTTGACGCCGGCCCCGCGGATGAAGTCGGTGACGGGCAGGCGGCGGGTGGCGCCGTCCTGGCCCTGGAGGAGGACGGTGCCGTCGAGGGCGGCGGTGAGGGAGATCATCGGACCTGCGGGGAGGCCGTTGCAGAGGTTGCCGCCGACGGTCGCCATGTTCCAGATCTTGAAGCTGGCGAGGAAGGCCCGGCAGCACTGTTCGAAGAGCGGCGCGGCCGTGGCGGGCAGGGTCCGGCCGAAGCGGGACAGCTCGGTGATGGTGCAGGTGGCGGCGATGTCGAGGGAGCCGTCAGGCTGCCAGGACAGGGGTGGCCAGCCCATTCGGGAGAGGTCGACGAGACGGCGGATGTGGGGCTGGGGCTCGGAGAAGAGGTACGTGCCGCCGCCGAGCCAGGCGTCACCCGGACGCCAGGGTTCGCGGCGGCGGGCGTCGCGTACGTCGAGCACCGTGTTGAGGTCCATTTCCCGCCATCCTTTCCGTCGTTGTCTCGTCGCCGGCTCGTCGCCCGCGTGCCGCCCGCCCGTGGGTTTTCGCCGTTTTCCGTCGTCCCGTCAGTGAAACAACGCGCCGGGGGCGGGGGCGACTGGTCCCCGCCACGGAAAAACACCAGGGCCGACGGGGCCTGCCTGGTGAATCATCCAAGAGGCTGTTCGGAGGGTTGCCCTTGCATTTACCATGGCTAGCCTCATATTCGCCTCGCGATTGTGGGCTGCCACCCGCCGCAAGGAGTCCCTGTCATGCACGTCCTCGACCTGCTCCAGTCCGACAACCTCGGCCTCACCCTGCTCTGGGGCGAGCAGTCCCTTCTCGGCCAGGAGGTCAGTGGGGTGACCGCCACCGACCTGGAGGACCCTGGCCGGTTCCTGGGCCCCGGGGAGCTCGTCCTCAGCGGCCTCGTGTGGTGGCGTCCGGGGGCCTCGGCGGCCGCCAGGACCGACCGGTTCGTCGCCGCACTCGCCGACGCCGGAGCGCGGGCGCTGCTGGCGGGCGAGGAGACCCACGGAGGGGTGCCCGAGGAGCTCGTCGCCGCCTGCCGGGCCCACCGGATGCCGCTGGTGGCGGTGCCCGCGCGGACCAGCTTCCGGGCCGTCACCGAGGCGGTGTACCTCCGCCAGTGGGGTGACCTCAGCCGGCGCCCGACCCGGCACTTCGCGCTCCCCGAGAACGTGCGCAGCGAGCTCAGCGGACTCCTGGAGGGCGGAGCCGGGCCGGCGGAGCTGCTGGACCGGGCGTGCGCGCACCTGGGCCGGCTGCCCTGCTACCTGCTGACCGCGAGCGGCCGCACGGTGGCCCGTACCCCGTCCGCGCCCGCGATCCCGGCCCAGCGGGCCGCCTCCGCCGCGAAGGGCGGGGTCTCACTGGGCGTCGAGGCCGAGGGTTCCCCGTACGACGCCTGGCTGCTGCACGTCCCGGACGCGGACGCGGCGCCGCCGCGGGTGCTCCACGAGATCGCCGAGGTGTTCGCGCAGTACCGCGACGGCCGGGCCCGCCGGGTGGCCGCGCGACGGGCCGCCGGACGGGACCTGCTCGCCCTGGTGGCGGCCGAGGCCGAACCGGACCTCCTCGGCGCCGCGCTCCAGGCGGCCGGACTGCCCGCGGGGGGTCCGTACCGGGTGGTGGCGGCGACCGACGGCGATGCGCTGGCGGAGGCGCTGGGGCACCTGGAGGGGGTCCGGTGGGCGGCGGGGCCGGGCGGGGCGGTGCTGTACGAGGGCCCGGACGGGGGCGACGCCACCGCCAGGCCCGACACCACCGCCAGGCCTGACGCCACCGCCAGGCCCGACACCGCCGATCTCACCGACCGGCTGGGCACCGTATGGCCGCTGCTCCAGGCGTGCGCCGACCCGGGGGCCGACCTGCGGCTCGGCGTGGGCGCGCGGACGGCTTCGGCCGACGGGCTAGGCGCGTCACTGTGCCAGGCGCGCTTCGCGCTGACGGCAGCCGACGCGGTGGTCCCGGTCCGCGGGGTCGAGCGGCTGGACACCCTGAACGAACTGCTCGCGGGGGTCCCGCCGGAGGTGCGCGGAGTCTTCGGGGCGCGGACGCTGGGCTCGCTCGGGGACGGGATGCTGCGGGAGACGCTGGAGGTGTTCCTCGCGAACAACTGCTCGTGGACGCGTACGGCGGAGGCGCTGCACCTGCACGTGAACACGGTCCACTACCGGATCGAACGGGTGGAGGCCCTGACCGGCCGCGACCTCTCGCGCCTCGACCACAAGCTGGACCTGTACGCGGCGCTGCGCTGCTAGCCGTTGCCGTTGCCGTAGGGCGGGCCCTAGAAGGCCAGGTCGATGTGCACGTCCGTGGACTTCACCCGAGCCGTCACGGTGACCCCGACCGCGATGCCGAGCTCCTCGACCGACTCCCGGGTCACCACGGAGACGAGGCGGTACGGGCCCGACTGGACCTCGACCTGGGCCGCGACCTCGTCGAGCCGGACGGCGGTGACGATCCCCGCGAAGGAGTTGCGCACGGAGGTGGCGGCGGCCGTCTGCGGCACCGGATGCAGACCCGCTGCCCGCTCCTTGGCGAAGGCGGCGAGGGCGACCCCGTCGACGGTTCGTGCCCCGTCGGACGACCGGCGCGCGGGCAGCCGGCCCCCGTCGGCCCAGCGGCGGACGGTCTCGGGGCTCACGCACAGCAGGCCGGCGGCCTGCCCGATCGAGTACGAGGGCACGCGCGCAGCCTAGTGCTGCGACCGGAAGGGTTCACCGGGTCGCGGGGCGGCTCTCGGGATAGGCCACAAGGCCACAAAGGGGGTAAAGGCGGCAGTTGGCGTAGCGTCGTAAGAGCGACCAGGAATTGGCCGCGGCATGTGGAAGAAGGGTGCCGCCGATGTCCGTCCCGTCCGACCAGCCTGCCCCGCCCGTCCCGCCCGTCCTCCCCCTCCTCGTCGGGTTCGACGGGTCCGCCCGGAGCCTCGCCGCCGCCCGGTGGGCCGCCCGTGAGGCCCTGGCCACCGGGGCGCCGCTCCGGCTGCTCCACGTGGGCCAGGCCTGGCCGACCGTCCAGCCGATCTCGGTGGAGTTCCAGCCCGTGCTCGGCGAGGGCGAGCGCGCGGCGAGGACCGTACTCACGGCCCTCGCCGAGGAACTCCGCGCCACCCACCAGGGCCTGACCGTCGAGGCGGCCACCGCCGAGGGCGGACCCGGCAACGAGATCCCGCGGGCGGCCGCGCAGGCGCACGCCGGGCTGATCGTGCTCGGCGCGAGCGGCGAGGCCCGCCACCACGTGGCCCCGGGGCTCGGCTCCACCGCCCTGCACGTGGCGGGGCGCGCCGAGGTCCCCGTCGTCCTGGTACGGGAACCCGCCGAGCGCGCACCGCACGGACACGGGGTCGTCGTGGGGGTGGAGCCGGCGGGCGACCATGCCGCGGTGCTCGACTTCGCCTACGCCTGGGCGGCCCGCCACGACCTCCCGCTGCGCGCGGTGCACGCCGTGCAGACGGACCCGGCGGACCCGCAGGAGCTCGAAGCGGCGGTGGCCGCGGCCGGAGCGCGCTACCCGGGGGTGCGCACCGAGTGCGTGACCCGCCACGGCGACCCGGCGCGGCTCCTGCTCGACGAGTCCGCCGAGGCCGACCTCTTGGTCGTGGGCCGCCGCCACCACCGCCCCCTGCACGGCATGGGCCCCACGGACCACGCGGTGGCCCACCACGCCCACAGCCCGGTGGCCCTGATCCCGCACGGCTAAGCCGTCCCTGCCGTCTGTTCAGCCGCGCACGAACCGGCGGTCGGCCTCGGAGACCCGTTCCCGGGGGCCGGCCGAGCGGAGCACCACGTCGAGGACGCGGCCCGGATCGGCGGCGTAACAGTTCGAGAACCAGGCCATGTTGGCCTCCACGACGACCACGGTGCCGCCGGCGAAGCCGACGTCGACGGTCACGGCACTCGGCAGGGTGTCATCCGCTGCCGCGAGCAGCCGGGCCGCGAAGGCGCGTACCTCCGCGGCCCGCGGGTCCTCGTCCAGCGGGGCGGGATCCAGCCGTCCGTGGACGGCGTAGCGGCTCCCGGCGGCGATCTCCCCGTCCAGGAGGAAAAGCCGGTATTCGGCGGCGAAGTCCACCACCCCGGAGACCAGCACCGGGGTGTCCGGCGGCAGTTCGGGCAGCTCGGCGCCGTCCGCGTACACAGCGGCCGGGAAGGACTTCTCGCGCGGCGGCTTCACGAAGGCCGGCCCCCGCAGCGCCGCCCGCGCCTCTCCCAGGCTGCTCAGCCGGATCCCGCGCCCGGTGGCCCACTCCGGCAGCCCGGCCAGCCAGTCGTCCGGCGGCTCCAGCAGCCCGATCCCGAGCGCCCCGGCCACCCGCGCCCCGGCCGCGGGCCCACCGCACCAGTACACGACCCGCCCCGCCAGCCCCCCGAGCTCGGCGTCGAGCCCCCGCACCTCCATCCCCCGCCGCCCGGCCGCCTCACCGAGCAGCCCGGCGGTCGTGGTCCGCTGCCCGGGCACCAAGAACACCGCATCGTCCATGGGGCCATGGTGATCGCAGACCGGGCGAACGGGAAGGCAGACGGCCCCCTCACCGCCGCAGAAGCACGATCACCGACCCCCACATCGTCAGCAGTACGTTGCCCAGGGCGTACGGCACCGTCGTTCCCAGGGCCGGGATCTGGCTGCGCGCGCGTTCCGTCAGGGCGCCCAGCGCGGCCGTCGTGGTCTGGGCTCCGGCCAGGGCGCCGAGCAGGATCGGGAGGGGGAGCCGCTGCACGAAGTGCCCGTAGGCGAATCCGGCCAGCAGCGGCACGCTCGTCACGGCGGCGCCCCAGAGCAGCAGCGGCCAGCCGGCTTCGCGCAGGCCCGGGACGAAGCTCGGGCCCGCGTTGAGGCCGACGACCGTGACGAACACGCACAGGCCGAGCGTGCCCATCAGCCACTGCGCGGCCGACGGCAGGTTCCCGTACGTGGGGTACTTGCTGCGGATCCAGCCGAAGACCAGCCCCATCAGCAGCGCCCCGGTGGAGGTGGACAGCGACAGTGGAGCACCGGCCGCGTGCAGCGCCGGGATGCCGAGGCAGCCGCCGAGGAAGAGCCCGAGCGCGATCCAGACCATGTCCGTCGCGAAGCTGGTCGGCACCGGCTTGCCGAGCTCCGCCGCGGCCGCCTCCACCCGGCTGCGCGGCCCGGTCAGGACCAGGGTGTCGCCCCGCTCCACGGTGCTGTCGAGGCGGACCCGCAGGTCGGCGCCGGCCCGCCAGTGTTCGTCGACGAAGACCCCCGGCATGAACTGCTCGTGGCGCAGGGTGCGGATGGTGCGGCCGCTGAGGTTCCGGTCGGTGATGACCACGTGCAGGGACTCGGTGCGGTAGGCGAGCAGCTCGAAGTCGTCCGTCTCCATCCCGATGTGCGTGCGCGCGTCGTACGCGACGAGGTCGCCGCGGACCGCGCTGACGGCCAGGACGTCCCCGATCTCGACGCGGGTGTCCGGAGTGTGCTCCAGGATCTCCCCGCCGCGCCGCAGCCGGGTGATGTAGAGCCGCCGCCCGGCGGCCTTCTGTTCCGCCTCGAAGTCCCCGATCGTGCGCCCGGCGAAGGCCGCCACGTCGACGGCGTACGCGCGCAGCACGTGCTTGTAGTAGCCCTCCCCGGCGTCGGGGTCGTCCTCGGCGGCCTCCAGATCGGCGGCGAGCACGGCGCTCTCGGCCGCGAGGTCCCGGCGCAGGAGGCGGGGCAGGAACCCGGCGAGGAGCAGCGCGGGCAGGACCGTACCGAGGGGGTACGTGACCGCGTAGGCGACGGCGATCAGATGCGACTGGTCCCGCGCCTCGGCCGCGCCGACCCCGGGCAGGTGGGCGATGGCGTCGGAGCCGACGCCGATGACGGCGGACTGGGTGAGGCCGCCGCCGAGCAGCCCGGCGGAGAGCCCGGGCCCGTAACCGGCGAGGGTGGCGAAGGCCCAGGCGGAGGCGAGTCCGGTGACGCAGACGATCAGGGCGAGGACGACCTGGGGGAGGCCGTCCTTGCGCAGGGCGCGGAAGAACTGCGGGCCGACGTCGTAGCCGAGGGCGAAGAGGAACATGAGGAAGAAGACGGACTTGATCGGACCGTCGATCTCCACCTTGGCCTGGGAGCCGATGACCAGGCCGGCGACGAGGCATCCGGTGACGGCGCCGAGCGCGATGGACTTGTAGCGGAGGCGGCCGAGCAGGAAGCCGACGGCGATCGTCAGGAAGATGAGCAGCTCGGGGTAGGGCCGGAAGATCTCCGTCCTGAGCCAGTCCATCCACGCCACCCGCACCCACCCGCTTCCGCCCGGCCGCGTGCCCGGCCGCATGCCCGGCTGCGGACCCGTCGGTGCGCCCGCGCGACCTCCTGGCCGTCTCGGGAAACGGTATGTGCCGGTTTGCCCACCCGCATGTCCAGCCCGCCGGCGCACCGGCAGGCCGGCGGGTCAGCGGGCGACCCGCTCGGCGAGGTACTGCTCCCAGGTGCGTCGGCCGAGCGCCTGACCCGGGGCGGTCAGATGGCCGGCGCGCCAGGCGGCCCCGACCTTCCCGGGGACGTGGACGGGAAGGACGGCGCGGCGCTTGCCCGCGGCGCGCAGCCAGTCCCTGGCGAGGCCGGCGGCCGGGTACACGGTCGGGCCCGCGAAGTCGGGTACGCGGCCGGCCGGGTCGCCGAGGGCCAGTTCGACCAGCCGGTCCGCGACCTCGCCCGCGTCGGCCGGCTGGCAGTCGGTGCGGGAGGGCACGAGGACCACCGGGAGCTTGGACAGGGCCCCGAGGGCGAGGTCGAGCAGCGCCGGGAACTGGGTGGCCCGCAGGTTGGTCCAGCCGATCCCCGAGGCGGCGAGCACCTGCTCGCCCTCCAGCTTGACCCGGTAGTACGGGTAGGGGATCCGGTCGACGCCGACGATCGAGATGTTGACGACGTGCTCGACGCCGGCCCGCTTCCCGGCTTCCAGCAGGTGCCGCAAGCCCGGGAGGTCGTTCTTGAAGTGCCGGAGGTCGCTCGCGCAGTGGATGACCGTGACGACGCCCGCGAGTGCCTCGTCGAGTCCGGCGCCGGTGGTCAGGTCGCCGGTGTACCAGTCCACGCCGGCGTCCTCGGGCAGCGCGGTCCTGCGCGTGAGCGCGCGCACCGGGCGGCCGGTGCGGCGGACCCGCTCCAGCACCTCGCGGCCGAGCATGCCCGTCGCTCCGGTCACCATGATCGTGTCGTTCTTCATCAGTCTCGGCCTTCCGAATCCGCTGTCGCTGCCGCCGCCGTCGGCCCCGTTGCCGGCGCCGTCGGCGTCGCCGTCACTGATGAAGAACCGGCGGGTCAGTCGTTCCGTGACAACTCTCGGAGCTGAGTTGCGAGGAAGGCGAGTTTGTCCGGGTTCAGGACGAGCCGGATGCCCGTGATCCCGCCCTCGCCGAGCTCCAGCGCCCCGAACGCCGTCAGTTCGCCGTCCGCCCAGCTGACCACCGCCGGAACGCCGTTCGCCTCGGCGAACCCGATCTGCGCGCCGTTGACCCACCGGGAGAACAGACCGACGAGGAAGCGGGCCGCGTTGTCCCGCCCGGCCACCGGCCGGCTCGCCGCACTCGCCTTGCCGCCGCCGTCCGACCAGACGACGACCTGGTCGGAGAGGAGCTGCTCCAGCTGCTCCATCGCCCCCTCGGACGCGGCGGCCAGGAACCGGGCGAGCAGCTCGTCGTCCTGCTCCCGCGAGCTGGTGAACCGCGGCCGGCCGTCGGTCAGGTGCTGCTTGGCCCGGCGGTAGAGCTGGCGCGCGTTCGCCTCGGAGCAGTCGAGTACGCCCGCGATGTCGCGGTGGCTGTAGTCGAAGGCGTCCCGCAGCACCACGGCGGCCCGCTCGGGGGCCGACAGCCGCTCCATCATCGTCAGCACGGCGAACGACACCGAGTCCCGCTGCTCCGCCGTCTCCATCGGCCCCAGCGCCCCGGCACCGGTCCCCACCGGCTCCGGGATCCAGGGCCCGAAGTACTCCTCGCGCTGCACCCGGGCGGAGGTGAGCCGGTTCAGGCACAGGTTGGTGACCACCTTGGCCAGCCACGGGCCCGGCGCGGCCACCTGACCGGGCTCGACGCCGTGCCAGCGCAGGTACGCGTCCTGCACGGCATCCTCGGCCTCGGCCGCCGAGCCGAGCATCCGGTACGCCAGCGAGAACAGCCGCGATCGATGGTCCTCGAACTCCTGTGCCGTATCCATGGCCCCACGCTAGCGAGCACCCCCGGCTCGGGCTCCTGAGGGCCGACGGCGACGGAAGCCGCGACGGAAGCCGAGACGGGGGAACGCAAAGAGCCCCACCGCAAGCGGTGGGGCTCTTCAACGTATTGCCCGGTGAGAGCAATGGCGGAGGATACGAGATTCGAACTCGTGAGGGGTTGCCCCCAACACGCTTTCCAAGCGTGCGCCCTAGGCCACTAGGCGAATCCTCCGCGGCAAACAATACAAGACGTTGAGGGGTGCTCGCGAACGTGATCGTCGGGTGGGCTCTGGCGGGGGTCCGGGTCGGGGTCCGGGTCGGGGTGCGGGTCGATTCCGGGGCCCTCCATCCGCTAGGGTGGGGCCCAGCCCCTCACGTGGCGCTATCTCACCCAACTCCCCCAGGGCCGGAAGGCAGCAAGGGTAAGTGGGCTCTGGCGGGTGCGTGGGGGGCGCTTTGCGTTCCCGGAACGGGTCGGGCCGGCCGGGCCGCTCAGCGGGAGCGCGCGCGGACCACGGTGGACCGGGCGGGTCTGCGGGCCGCTGTTGTCGGTGGGCCCGGATAACCTCGTAGACGTGTCGTCCCTTGCGCTGTACCGCCGCTACCGCCCCGAGTCGTTCGCCGAGGTCATCGGTCAGGAGCATGTCACTGACCCGCTGATGCAGGCGCTGCGCAACAACCGGGTCAATCACGCGTACCTGTTCAGTGGGCCGCGAGGCTGTGGCAAGACCACCAGCGCGCGCATCCTGGCCCGCTGCCTGAACTGTGAGCAAGGCCCCACGCCCACCCCCTGCGGGGAGTGCCAGTCCTGCAAGGACCTCGCGCGCAACGGGCCGGGTTCCATCGACGTCATCGAGATCGACGCGGCCTCGCACGGTGGTGTGGACGACGCCCGTGACCTGCGCGAGAAGGCCTTCTTCGGGCCCGCCTCCAGCCGGTACAAGATCTACATCATCGACGAGGCGCACATGGTCACCCCGGCGGGCTTCAACGCCCTGCTGAAGGTGGTCGAGGAGCCGCCGGAGCACCTCAAGTTCATCTTCGCCACGACCGAGCCCGAGAAGGTCATCGGCACCATCCGGTCCCGGACGCACCACTACCCCTTCCGGCTCGTGCCCCCCGGCACCCTGCGGGACTACCTCGGCGAGGTCTGCGGCCGCGAGGGCGCCCACGTCGAGGAGGGCGTGCTGCCGCTCGTCGTGCGCGCCGGAGCCGGATCCGTCCGTGACTCCATGTCCGTCATGGACCAGCTCCTGGCCGGCGCCACCGAGCAGGGTGTGACGTACGCCATGGCCACCTCGCTCCTCGGGTACACCGACGGCACGCTCCTCGACGCCGTCGTGGACGCCTTCGCCGCCGGGGACGGGGCCGCCGCCTTCGAGATCGTCGACCGGGTGGTGGAGGGCGGCAACGACCCGCGCCGCTTCGTCGCCGACCTGCTGGAGCGGCTGCGCGACCTGGTGATCCTGGCCGCCGTGCCCGACGCCCGGGAGAAGGGGCTGATCGACGCCCCCAACGACGTGGTCGAGCGGATGCAGGCCCAGGCCTCCGTCTTCGGGGCCGCCGAGCTGTCCCGGGCCGCCGATCTGGTCAACACGGGGCTCACGGAGATGCGCGGGGCCACCTCGCCCCGGCTGCAGCTGGAGCTGATCTGCGCCCGCGTGCTGCTGCCCGCCGCCTTCGACGACGAGCGTTCCGTGCAGGCGCGGCTCGACCGGCTGGAGCGCGGCGGCGCGGCATCCGCCGCCGCTGCCTTCGCCCCGGCCCCCGCCATGGGCTACGTACCGGGGCCGGAGGCCCACGCGATGGCCCCCGCGGCCGTACGGCCCCCCGTGCAGCCGGCTCCGACCCAGCAGGCTCCCGCGCACCAGGCTCCCGCGCACCAGGCCCCCGCCCCGGCCCCGGTGGCTCCGCCCGAGCCGGTGGCCGCCGCCCCGGCTCCGGCCCCGGCCGCTGCCCCCGGCGCCTGGCCCGGCGCCGCGCAGCCCGGCGGCGGCGCCCCCGGTGCCTGGCCCGGCGCTGCCACGCCCGGGGCTCCCGCGCCCGCACCGGCGGCCCCCGCCGCGGGTGCCTGGCCCGGGGCGGCCACCCCCGGCGCCCCGGTGGCCCCCGCGGCTCCCCCGGCGGCCCCCGCGCAGGCCGCCCAGGCCTCCGCTCCGGCGGCGCCCGACGCCCCGGCACCCGGCATGGCCGCCGGCGCCGGGCAGATCCAGGCCATGTGGCCGGCCGTCCTGGACGCCGTCAAGAACCGCCGCCGCTTCACCTGGATCCTGCTCAGCCAGAACGCCCAGGTCGCCGGCTTCGACGGCACCACCCTCCAGCTCGGCTTCCCCAACGCCGGAGCCCGCGACAACTTCGCGAGCAGCGGCAGCGAGGACGTCCTCAAGGCGGTGCTCGCCGAGCAGTTCCAGGTCACCTGGAAGATCGAGGCCGTGGTCGGCGGGGGCGCCCAGCCGATGGCCCCGGTGTCCGCGTCCTCCTACGGCGCTCCGCCCGCGCCCGCCTACAACCAGCCACCGGCCCAGCAGTCCCCGCAGCAGTCACAGCAGCCCCAGCAGTCGTACCAGCAGCAGCCGCAGCAGTCCCCGCAACAGCCCCAGCAGCCGCAGCAGTCGTACCAGCAGCAGTCCCAGCAGCACCAGCAGCCCACCCACCAGGCACCCCCGCCGGTCGCTCCCGAGGACGACATCGCGGAGGCGGACGACCCCGACCTCGTCGACACCGCCCTCAGCGGACACGACCTGATCGTGCGCGAACTCGGGGCCACCGTTGTAGAGGAATATACGAACGAATAGGGGGTCTGACTTGGGTGCCCGCACGAAGGGCACCCGGGAACGCGGGCTAGTCTTCATCGCGTGAAGGTCCTCGTCATCGGCGGCGGCGCCCGCGAACATGCCCTGTGCCGCTCTCTGTCCCTCGATTCCGACGTCAACGCGCTGTACTGCGCCCCCGGCAACGCCGGCATCGCCGAGGTGGCCGAGCTCCGCCCCGTCGACCCGCTCGACGGCGAAGCCGTCGCCCGCCTCGCCACCGAGCTCCGCGTCGACCTGGTCGTCGTCGGCCCGGAGGCCCCGCTCGTCGCCGGGGTCGCCGACTCCGTGCGCGCGGTCGGCATCCCCGTCTTCGGCCCGTCCGGCGAAGCCGCGCAGCTGGAGGGCTCCAAGGCCTTCGCCAAGGACGTGATGGCCGCCGCCGGCGTCCCGACGGCCCGCAGCTACGTGTGCACCACCCCGGAAGAGGTGGACGAGGCCCTCGACGCCTTCGGCGCCCCGTACGTGGTCAAGGACGACGGCCTCGCCGCCGGCAAGGGCGTCGTGGTCACCGACGACCGGGCAGCCGCCCGCGCCCACGCGCTGGCCTGCGACCGGGTGGTCATCGAGGAGTTCCTCGACGGCCCCGAGGTCTCCCTCTTCGCCATCACCGACGGCGTCACCGTGCTGCCGCTCCAGCCCGCGCAGGACTTCAAGCGCGCGCTCGACGGCGACGCGGGCCCCAACACCGGCGGCATGGGCGCGTACTCCCCGCTCCCCTGGGCCGACCCGAAGCTGGTCGACGAGGTCATGGCCTCCGTCCTGCAGCCCACCGTGGACGAGCTGCGCCGCCGCGGCACCCCCTTCTCCGGGCTGCTCTACGCGGGCCTCGCGATCACCTCGCGCGGGACGCGGGTCATCGAGTTCAACGCCCGCTTCGGCGACCCCGAGACCCAGGTCGTCCTGGCCCGGTTGCGCACCCCGCTCGCGGGCGTGCTGCTGGGCTCCGCCAACGGCACCCTGGACACCCTGCCCCCGCTCAGCTGGCGCGAGGACGCGGCCGTCACCGTGGTCATCGCCTCCCACAACTACCCGGAGACCCCGCGCACCGGGGACCCCATCACGGGCCTGGCCGAGGTGGCCGAGCTGGACGCCCCGCACGCGTACGTCCTGCACGCGGGGACCCGCGCCGAGGGCGACGCGGTCGTCAGCGCGGGCGGACGCGTGCTGTCGGTGACGGCGACCGGTTCCGATCTGGCGGAGGCCCGGGACAGGGCGTATAAGGCGGTCGCGCGGATCGGGCTGGACGGCTCGCAGTACCGCACGGACATCGCCGAGAAGGCCGCGGAATCCCGCTGACCGGCGGCGTTCAGCGGGATTCGACGCAAGCGGGCCCGGTGCGCACTCGGTGCGGCCGGGCCCGCGCGCATGCTCGCGTGCGAGTGCATCCGGCCGCGTTCGAACGCACCCAGCTTTACCCAAAGCCATTCCATCGGGTGATCGTCCCCCGGTCTGCCTGACGGCCGCCTCCGCCCCAACTATGGTGCGGCGCAAGCATTCCGGCTCTCATTCCGGCACATGGCCCACCGGCATTGCGATGTCAGTGGCTGGTGTCACAGTGGGGGAGTGAGCAACGCCGCCGCATGGCAGAGGGGGTGAGGTCCGGCCGTGTCCGGAACCGGTTCGATCGCTGAAGTGGGTACGCCGTCCGCGCGTTCCCGTGCCTTGGCCGTGCTGCGTGTGCGCAGCAGGGCCCTGGCCGTCGGGCTGCTGCCCGCCGCGCTGGCCGTGGTGCTGGTGAGCGCCCGCATGACGGGCCGGCTCGCCGGTGACCCCTGGCAGGCCGTGACCCTCGTCGTGTGCGCCGTCGCCGCGTTCGTCCTGCTCGTCGGCGGGATCTTCGCCGCCGTCGTGCTGCGGGCGAGCCCCGCCATGACCCCGACCGTGCCGCTGTCGGAGTCCGCCGCACCTGATCTCTACCGGCTCGTACGGGACCTGGCGGACCGGATGGACGTTCCTGCGCCCTCCGCGATAGCCCTGACCCCCGACTGCGACAGCTGGCTGGAGGACCGCACGCACGCCGCGCACCGCCGTGCCCGCGGCCGCGCGCTCATATCAGGTGGGGCCGCCGGAGCCGGTGGCCCGGAGTCCGAGCCCGGCGCCGCCCCGGTGCTGGTGATCGGCTCGCCGTTCCTGTGGTGGATGAGGGTCGCCGAGCTACGGGCCGTCCTCGCGCCCGTCGTCGCCGGTACGGGCCCCTCCGCCCACCCGGACATAGCCGATGCGCGCGGATTCGTACGGGGCCTCGACGCCGCCGTGGACGTGGGCGGCCGCCGTTTCCTCGGCTGGATCGGCGCCCCCGCCCGGCTGCTGCTGCGGCTGTGCCGGGTGGACGCCGCCGAGATGGAGCGCGGGGTCGCCGCCGCCGCCTCGGACCGAGCCCAGGGTGTGGACTACGCGCTGCGCATCGTCGCCCAGGAGCAGGTCGGGCTGGCGTACGCCGGCTGGGACCGGCTGCTGACCCGCGTCGCGCTGCCTGCCTGGCGCATGGGCCGCTGGCCCGCGCACCTGGACGCGGGCGTCGTCTCCGCACTGACCGAGCTGTCCCGGCGCGACCGGCTCGCCGACGGGTTCACCTCGCGGCTGGGCGAGCGCCCGGCGTGCGATCTGCTGGACCAGCCGGGTGCGGTGGACGAGGCCGCCTCGCTGCTGGCGGCTCGGCTGTTCCACGGGGGACCGGCCGAGGCCGGTCCGGACTGGTCGCCGGTGGACTGGGCGGCCTATCCGGAAGAGGTCGTCGACCGCAAGTGGCGCACGGAGGCGGCCCGCCTGCTGGCCGCACTGGACGCGCTGTCGGCTCCGTCGGTGCCCGCCGCCTCCACGGTGGAGCGGGTGCTGGCCCACCTCGCGGAGGCCGATGCCGACGCCCTGGCGGGCCGGCTGAGCGGTGACCTGGCGCGGGAGTCCGTGCCCGCCCCGGCGGCCTCCGCCGCGGGCCGCGGGGCCGACACCCTGCCGCTGTTCCCGCTGGAGGCTCCGCGCAGCGGGCGGGACCTGCTGGCGGACCACGTCGTGGCGCTGGTGTGCTGCGCCGCCGTCGACTCCGCCGGGGGTGAGCCCGGGCTGGACTGGCTGGACGGGCCCGTCCTGCTGATCGCCGGGGTGCGGCGGGCCGACCTCGCCGGACCGGTGCTGGCGCTCGTGGAGGACCGGGACCCCGCCCCGCTCCGGGACTGGCTCGCGGAGGTCGGCGTACGCCCCGAGAAGCCGGTCCGTCTGGTCTAGGCCGTCTCTTTCGGATCTTGCCGGTTGAGCCCGCGTCGTCCGGTGCCGTGCATCGGCGCCTTGGCGGGGCGCCGGAGTACTGGACGTACTTGGCGTTCCGCCAAGGCGGCGAGGCGCGGTGCCGGGCGGCGCGGGCCAGGCAAGATCCGGAAGAGACGGCCTAGGGCCTGCGGGCCCCGGGCGCCCCGGGCCCACGCCCCAGGGCGCACGGCACTGCGACCTCTCAGGCCCCCCGGGCCCCAGGACCGGGAGCGGGCGGGATCCCCGTTGAACTTTTCGCGACGAACGGTGACGGAGTGCGTGCGTTATGTGATGTGCTGGGGATCGGTCGCGGCATTCGGGGGAGCGAGGGAGGGGAGCAGCGGTATGGGTGCGGAGCAGATCCGGCGTTGGGAGTCAGGTGCGCTCGCGCACGCGGTCACCGATCCCTTCGGCCAGGGCCCCCTGCCGTGGTTCCGGGGGAGCGAGCTCTACTACGACGACAACGGTCAGGTCGTGCCCTGGTACGTGGACCCGGCCGTCGCCGCCGGGCCGGGGCAGCAGATCCCCAGGGCCCGTGGCGCGGGCGGCCCCCGCACCGCCGACGACGTGCACCGGCAGATCAAGGGGTTCGCCTCCACCGGAGCCGTCGCGCCCGGTGAGGCCATCGACTTCCACATCACCGTGGATCCGCCCCAGCAGTTCTCCGTGGACGTCTACCGCATCGGGCACTACGGCGGTGACGGCGCCTCCAAGATCACCACCAGCCCCCGGCTCTCCGGCATCGTCCAGCCGGCGCCCCTGACCGCCGACCGCACCGTCTCCTGCCACCACTGGTGGCTCTCCTGGCGGCTCCAGGTCCCCTCGTACTGGAGCGTCGGCGCCTACGTGGCGGTGCTGACGACCGCCGACGGATACCGCTCGCACATCCCCTTCACGGTGCGCGACGACCACCCGGCCGATCTGCTGCTCCTGCTGCCCGACATCACCTGGCAGGCCTACAACCTCTACCCGGAGGACGGCAGGACGGGCGCGAGCCTCTACCACGCCTGGGACGAGGAGGGCCGGCTGCTCGGCGAGCGCGACGCCGCCATCACCGTCTCCTTCGACCGCCCCTACGCCGGCGCGGGCCTGCCCCTGCACGTGGGGCACGCCTACGACTTCATCCGCTGGGCCGAGCGCTACGGCTACGACCTCGCCTACGCCGACGCCCGCGACCTGCACGCCGGCCGCGTCGACCCCACCCGCTACCGCGGCCTGGTCTTCCCCGGCCACGACGAGTACTGGTCCGGCCCGATGCGCCGCACCGTCGAGCGCGCCCGCGACCACGGCACCTCGCTCGTCTTCCTCTCCGCCAACACCATGTACTGGCAGGTCGAGCTCTCCCCCTCGCCCTCCGGGGTCGACGACCGGCTCCTGACCTGCCGAAAACGCCGCGGCCCCGGCCGCCCCAGCCTGTGGCGCGAGGTGGACCGCCCCGAGCAGCAACTGCTGGGCATCCAGTACGCGGGACGGGTCCCCGAGCCCGCGCCCCTCATCGTGCGCAATGCCACGCACTGGCTCTGGGACTCCACCGGAGCCGTCGAGAACGACGAACTGCCCGGCCTGGTCGCGGGCGAGGCCGACCGGTACTTCCCGCGCACGCAGTTGCCCGAGCACCAGAGCCGGATGCTGCTCGCGCACTCCCCGTACGAGGACGGCGAGGGCCACCGCCGCCACCAGGAGACCTCCCTCTACCGGGCTCCCAGCGGCGCGCTCGTCTTCGCGTCGGGCACCTTCGCCTGGTCCCCGGCCCTCGACCGCCCCGGGCACGTGGACGAGCGGGTCCAGCGGGCCACCGCCAATCTCCTCGACCGCATCTGCAAGAGGGACTGACCGGACCCGCGGTCCCCGCCCCCGGCCCGGTGCGGGAGAATGGGCCGCGCGCTCGTACAGAACCACAGGGAGACTCCGTGCCCGGATTCGTCGAAAAGCCCGAGCCGGTCCAGGTGCCCGGCCTCGTCCACCTCCACACCGGCAAGGTCCGCGACCTCTACCGCGACGAGGACGGCCATCTCGTCATGGTCGCCAGCGACCGCATCTCCGCCGCCGACTGGGTGCTGCCCACCGAGATCCCGGACAAGGGCCGGATCCTGACCCAGCTCTCCCTGTGGTGGTTCGACCAGCTCGCGGACCTCGTCCCGAACCACGTCATCAGCACCGAGCTGCCCGCCGGCGCCCCCGCCGACTGGGCCGGCCGCGCCCTGGTCTGCCAGAACCTCGACATGGTCCCCGTCGAGTGCGTGGCCCGCGGCTACCTGACCGGCTCGGGCCTCGCCGAGTACGAGAAGACCCGTACGGTCTGCGGGCTGGCCCTGCCCGAGGGCCTGGTCGACGGATCCGAGCTGCCCGCCCCGATCTTCACCCCGGCCGCCAAGGCCGAGGTCGGCGAGCACGACGAGAACGTCTCCTACGAGGAGGTCGCGCGCACCCAGGGCGCCGAAACGGCCGCCCTGCTGCGCCAGACCACCCTCGCCGTCTACGGCCGGGCCCGGGACATCGCCCGCGACCGCGGGATCATCCTGGCGGACACCAAGTTCGAGTTCGGCTTCGACAAGGACGGCAACCTGGTCGCCGCCGACGAGGTGCTGACCCCGGACTCCTCGCGCTTCTGGCCGGCAGACCTGTGGGAGCCGGGCCACAGCCAGCCGTCCTTCGACAAGCAGTACGTCCGCGACTGGCTGTCCTCCCCGGCCTCCGGCTGGAACTCCAAGGGCGAACTCCCGCCGCCCGTCCTCCCGCAGGAGATCGTGGAGCAGACCCGCTCCCGGTACGTGGAGGCCTACGAGCGGCTCACGGGCCAGACCTGGGTCTGAGCCCCCACACGCCCGAGAACGGCGGAAGAACGGCGAAGGGCCCCGGAAACGGGGCCCTTTTCCCCGGGGCGCCGACCCCGGGAAACGAAGAAAGCCCCGGTTTGAGGACCGGGGCTTTCTTCACTGCTGAGCGGACAACGCGACTCGAACGCGCGACATCCACCTTGGCAAGGTGGTGCTCTACCAACTGAGCTATGTCCGCAGGTGCGCCGTAGCGCGAGAACTACTATACCCAACCCCGGGCCCGTGCGAGACGCACCGCCGTGTGCCGGTTCTCGGCGCCCAGCTTCGTCGCCGCCGAGGACAGGTAGTTCCGCACCGTCCCCGGGGACAGTGAGGCCCGCTCCGCGATCTCCGCGATCGGCGCCCCGTCCCCCGCCAGTTCCAGCACCTCGGCCTCGCGGGCGGTCAGCGGGGAGTCGCCCGCGCTGATGGCGTCGGCCGCCAACTCCGGATCCACGTAACGGCCTCCGGCGTGCACGGTACGGATCAGCTCGGCCAGCCGCTGCGCCGAGACGGTCTTCGGCGCGAAGGCCCGTACGCCCGCGGCCAGCGCCCGCTTCAGGTGCCCGGGCCGGCCGTGGCTGGTCACGATCATGGTCTTGCAGTCGGGGAGTTCGGCCCGCAGGGATGTGGCCACGCTCACACCGTCGGCCCCCGGCATCTGCAGGTCCAGCACCGCCACGTCCGGCCGGTGGGCCCGCGCCATCGCGAGCGCCTCCGGCCCCGAGGCGGCCTCGGCGACGACCAGCAGATCGTCCTCCAGCCCCAGCAGCGCGGCGAGCGCGCCCCGGATCAGGTGCTCGTCGTCGGCCAGCAGTACGCGTACGGGGCTCATGCCCGCGCCTCCAGTTCTCGGATCGGCCCGGCCGCCGGGCCGGGAATCTGCGCCCGCAGCCGGAACCGGCCGCCGCCCACCGGGCCGGCCTCCAGCGTGCCGTCCAGCGCCGCGAGCCGTTCCCGCAGGCCCGCGAGCCCCGAGCCCGGCGGCCCGGCCGGGGCCTTGGGGGCCCCGTCGTTCTCCACCACCAGCGTGAGCGCGCCCGAGGGGGCGGCCGTCAGCCGGATCACGCAGCTGCGGGCGTCGCCGTGCCGCAGGACGTTCGTCGTCGCCTCGCGCACCACCCAGCCGAGCGCCGACTGGGCCTCGGCGGGCAGCTCGCGGCCCTGCTCGTACTCGACCAGGCAGTCCATTCCGGCCGCGTGCAGGACTCCGCGCGCACCTTCCAGCTCCACCGCGAGGTTCGCCTCGCGGTAGCCGCGGACCACGTCGCGGACCTCCTTCTGGGACTCCCGGGCGATCCGCTGCACCTCGATCATCTGGTCGACGGCCTCCGGGCGTTCGCGCCGTGCGAGCTGCACGGCCAGCTCGCTCTTGAGGGCGATCACCGCCAGATTGCGGCCCATGACGTCGTGCAGGTCCCGGCCGAACCGCAGCCGCTCCTCGGCCACCGCGAGCTGCGCCTGGACCTCGCGGGCCCGGTCCAGCTCGTACACGGTGTCGAGCAGCCAGCCGGAGAATCCGCAGGCGAAGCTGAGGAAACCACCGGTCAGCAGCACCCCGACGGCCAGACCGGCGGACTCGCTCGCCGAGATGCCGAAGGCGAAGGACGCCAGGCCGACGAAGGCGGCCGTGGCCGGAGCCACGTAGCGCATCTCCCGGACCTTGCGCAGACACAGGACGAACGTGCCGCTGGCGAAGGAGGTCATGCCGACGACGACGGTCTGGGCCGCCGACGAAGCGTCGACGAGGCCGGCCGCCCGCACGGCGAGGACGCCCAGGGAGGCGGCGACGGTCAGGGCGGCGGTGAGGGCCGCGAGCCGCACCGGACGCTCGCGCCGGCCGAGGATCCAGTCGATCGACCGGGAGGAGAGGAAGCCGACGAGCACCGACTGCGCGCACACCGTCAGGAAGAGCGCGAGCCCGACCACCGGCGAGGCCTTCCCGGCCATCGAGCCCAGTGCGGCCAGTCCGATCGACACGATCTCGACGACCACGAAGAAGTGGAACGACCAGCGCGTGTACAGCTCGACCTTCCCCGCGCTGCTGCGGTTCTTCCACCAGCCGCTGAGTTTCATGGCCCCAGTCTCGCGGCCTTGCGGCCGGGACGGGGATGACACCTGTCATGGATCTCGGATATGCGGCAGGAAATACGACAAAGGCCCCGGTCAATGACCGGGGCCTTCATACGCTGAGCGGACGACGCGACTCGAACGCGCGACATCCACCTTGGCAAGGTGGTGCTCTACCAACTGAGCTACGTCCGCATGCTTCCCACGACAAAACTGCCGTGCGATGCGTGCATCACTCTACCTGATCCACAACCGTGGTCGGTAAAGCGAGCAGAGCGGGTGACAGGGATCGCACACTGCGCCTTCCCCCTGGAAGGGGGATGTTCTGCTACTGAACTACACCCGCACGACTTCGGGGTCTGACCTGTGGCCTCGCCCCTTGGCGTGATCCACACACTAGCGGATCCGTGGGGGTGGATGGCAAATCGGCTCTCAGTGAGCGGCGTTGTACTCCTCGTAGACCTTCTTGGGGATGCGTCCGCGCGGCGGGACGTCGAGCTGGTTGGAGCGGGCCCAGGCCCGCACGACCGCCGGGTCGGGGGCGATGGAGGTGTGCTTGAAGGTCTTCCCGGAGCGGGCCTGGCGGCGGCCGGCGGCCACGAACGGGGCGAGGCTCTTCCGCAGTTTCTTTGCGTTGGCCACATTGAGGTCGATCTCGTACGACTTACCGTCCAGCCCGAAGACGACCGTTTCCGATGCATCTCCACCATCGATGTCGTCGGAGATCGTGACTACTACGCGCTGCGCCACGGATATCGGTCCCTTCGTGCGACGCCGCTCCCCGCTGACGTGCGCGGACGGAGCGGTGATGTCGCCTGTGTGGATGTTTCGGAGGAATGCATCTTTCTGGCGTCGCCGTGCACCGAAAAATGCCGGTGCAACGGAGGAATCCTTTGTACCCCGATTCTCATTGCATTGCGAAGCCCAGTTAATTATCTCCGCGTGTCCCGCCGCAATGCCGGGCGCGTGGTTTTCCGGCGGATTTTGCGAAGCGTTGGTGAAGCCGAAACGGCGTGGAGGATCGTACAAGCGAGAAATCTACCCGCGTAGAAATTTCCTCCAGGTACGCTGAGGGAACCGCCTTCGCACCAACCACCTCATCGGGAGTGCCAGTGGCACGCGTCGTAGTCGACGTCATGCTCAAGCCGGAGATCCTCGACCCCCAGGGCCAGGCGGTGCAGCGTGCACTGCCGCGCCTGGGCTTCGAAGGGATCGCCGACGTCCGCCAGGGGAAGCGCTTCGAACTGGAGGTGGAGGGACCGGTCGACCAGGCCGCCCTCGACCGCATCCACAAGATGGCCGAAACCTTCCTCGCCAACACCGTCATCGAAGACTTCACCGTGAAGGTCGAGGCCTGACGGTGACCACTCGCATCGGAGTCGTCACGTTCCCCGGAACGCTCGACGACCGTGACTCGCTGCGCGCCGTGCGCCTCGCGGGAGCCGAGCCCGTATCGCTCTGGCACCGCGACAAGGACCTCCACCAGGTCGACGCGGTCGTCCTCGCGGGCGGCTTCTCCTACGGGGACTACCTGCGCGCCGGAGCCATCTCCCGCTTCTCGCCGGTGATGGAGAGCATCATCGAGCAGGCCAAGGGCGGCATGCCCGTCCTCGGCATCTGCAACGGCTTCCAGATCCTCACCGAGGCCCACCTGCTGCCGGGGGCGATGCTCCGCAACAACCACCTGCACTTCATCTGCCGCGACCAGAAGCTGCGGGTGGAGAACGCGGAGACCGCCTGGACCGGTGACTACACCGCCGGCGAGGAGATCTCCGTACCGCTCAAGAACATGGACGGCCGCTACGTGGCCGACGAGCGGGTGCTGGACGAACTGGAGGCCGAAGGCCGAGTGGCCTTCCGGTACCTCGACGTCAACCCGAACGGCTCGCTGCGCGACATCGCCGGCATCACCAATGCCGCGGGCAACGTCGTCGGCCTCATGCCGCACCCCGAGCACGCGGTCGAGCCGCTGATCGGGACGGGCCGCACCGACGGCCTCCCGTTCTTCACCTCGGTCCTGAAGAAGCTGGTCAGCGCATGAGCCTCGACACCGTCAAGAACGCCACCGAGACCCCGGACGCCTCCCAGCCCTGGAAGGAACTCGGCCTCAAGGAGGACGAGTACGCCCGGATCCGCGAGATCCTGGAGCGCCGTCCCACCGGCGCCGAGCTCGCCATGTACTCCGTCATGTGGTCCGAGCACTGCTCGTACAAGAGCAGCAAGGTCCACCTGAAGCAGTTCGGCGAGAAGGTCCCGCAGAACGACGCCATGCTCGTCGGGATCGGCGAGAACGCCGGAGTCGTCGACGTCGGCCAGGGTTACGCGGTCACCTTCAAGGTCGAGTCGCACAACCACCCGAGCTACATCGAGCCCTACCAGGGCGCGGCCACCGGCATCGGCGGCATCGTCCGCGACATCCTCGCCATGGGCGCCCGCCCGGTCGCCGTCGTCGACCCGCTGCGCTTCGGCGCGGCCGACCACCCCGACACCAAGCGCGTCCTGCCGGGCGTGGTCGCGGGCATCGGCGGCTACGGCAACTGCCTCGGCCTGCCGAACATCGGCGGCGAGGTCGTCTTCGACGCCTGCTACCAGGGCAACCCCCTCGTGAACGCCGGCTGCATCGGCGTCATGAAGCACGAGGACATCCACCTCGCCAAGGCCTCCGGCCCGGGCAACAAGGTCATCCTCTACGGCGCCCGCACGGGCGGCGACGGCATCGGCGGAGTCTCCGTCCTCGCCTCGGAGACCTTCGACGACACGAAGCCGACCAAGCGTCCGGCGGTCCAGGTCGGCGACCCCTTCCAGGAGAAGCTCCTCATCGAGTGCACCCTGGAGATCTTCAAGGAGAAGCTGGTCGCGGGCATCCAGGACCTCGGCGGCGCCGGGCTCTCCTGCGCCACGAGCGAGCTGGCCTCCGCCGGTTCCGGCGGCATGCGCGTGGACCTCGACACCGTTCCGCTGCGCGACGCGACGCTCTCGCCCGAGGAAATCCTCATGAGCGAGTCGCAGGAGCGCATGTGCGCGATCGTCGAGCCGCAGTACGTGGACCGCTTCATGGAGATCTGCGAGAAGTGGGACGTCATCGCCACCGTCATCGGTGAGGTGACCGACGGCGAGCGCCTGGAGATCTTCTGGCACGGCGAGCAGATCGTGGACGTGCCCCCGGGCACCGTCGCCCACGAGGGTCCCGTCTACAACCGCCCGTACGCGCGCCCCTCCTGGCAGGACGCGCTGCAGGCGGACGACGCCGGCAAGCTGCCCCGCCCGCAGACCGGCGAGGAGCTGCGCGCGCAGGTCCTAGCCCTGGTCTCGTCACCGAACCAGGCCTCGAAGTCCTGGATCACCGACCAGTACGACCGCTTCGTCCAGGGCAACACGGTGCTCTCGCAGCCCGAGGACGCCGGCATGGTCCGCATCGACGAGGAGACCAACCTCGGCGTCGCCATGTCCACCGACGGCAACGGCCGCTACGCGAAGCTCGACCCCTACACGGGCGCGCAGCTCGCGCTGGCCGAGTCCTACCGCAACGTGGCCGCGACCGGCGCCAAGCCCCTCGCGATCTCCGACTGCCTGAACTTCGGCTCCCCCGAGGACCCGGACGTCATGTGGCAGTTCGCCGAGGCCTGCCGCGGTCTCGCGGACGGCTGCCTGGAGCTGGGCACCCCGGTGACCGGCGGCAACGTCTCCCTCTACAACCAGACGGGCGACATCGCGATCCACCCGACCCCGGTCGTGGCGGTCCTCGGTGTGATCGACGACGTCAACCGCCGTACGCCGATGGCGTTCGCGGAGGCCGGCCAGCTGCTGTACCTGCTCGGCGACACCGCCGAGGAGTTCGGTGGTTCGGCCTGGTCCGAGGTGGTCCACCAGCACCTCGGCGGCATGCCGCCCAAGGTGGACCTGGGCCGCGAGAAGCTCCTCGCGGAGATCCTCATCTCGGCCTCGCGCGACGGCATGATCGACGCCGCGCACGACCTGTCCGACGGCGGCGTGATCCAGGCGCTCACCGAGTCCTGCCTGCGCGGCGGCAACGGTGCGCGGATCGTGGTGCCGGAGCCGCTGGACGCCTTCACCTTCCTGTTCTCCGAGTCCGCGGGCCGCGCCATCGTGGCCGTCCCGCGCAGCGAGGAGCTCCGCTTCACCGACATGTGCGGTGCGCGGGGCCTGCCGGCGACCCGGATCGGTGTGGTCGACGGCGAGGAGATCGAGATCCAGGGCGAGTTCACCCTCCCGCTGGCGGAGCTCCGTACCGCCCACGAGGGCACGATCCCGGCACTGCTCGCCTGAGCAGCCGTTCTGCACGAACCGCGCAGCCCCCGTCCGGAACCGTTCCGGGCGGGGGCTCGTCCGTTCCGGCAAGGAGCCCGCGCCGACGGCGGTGGCGGGGCCGGCGGGGGGAACGGGGCGCAGATGGAGCAGAGTTGGGGCCGGTGGCTCCTCGGGGCCGGGATACCGGTGATCGTGGCCGCCGTGGGGGTGGGCGGCTGGTTCCTCTACGACAACTCCGGGGACCGTGCGCGGAGCCGGGCGGAGATCATCGAGAACTGTCAGGGACTGGTCGATCCGGATGCGGTGATGGGGTTCGGCATGCCCAGGGTGGAGGCGGGCGCCACGGCGGACCAGGCGTGCGTGCTGCTGCGCGAGGGGACGTTCGAGGGCCAGAAGCAGATGGACGAGTTCGCCTCCGTCACGGTGGTGACCTCCAAGGACGCCGAACCGGGCGGAAGCAGGTTCGATCACGGGCCCTTCAGCGTCACGGCGATCGCGAAGTGCGCCGACCCGGCCAGGTCCGGCGGAGTGACCGCCCTGCGGGCGACCGCCGCCGGCGAGGGCGACGGCCGGGGCAGAAGGGGGCGCGGCTTCCTGTCGGGGCTGGCCCGCGAGGCGGCCGTGCGCGCCGCGGCGAAGGCGGGCTGCGAGACCAGTCTGCCCCCGGCACCGAAGGACTGAGGTGGGCCGTCCGGCCGGTCCGGGCGGCGTAGGGTCGGCCCCATGCCGCCCGCCAAGAAGAAGCCGCGCACCTACGACCACGCCAGGACCCGCGCGGCCGTCCTCGCGCAGTTCCACCACGTCCGCGACGCCGTACGGGAGTTGGAGCCGGAGCAGCTCGCGCGCCCGAGCGGGGTCGGGGACTGGTCCGTCGCGGAGCTGGCCGCGCACATCGCGTGGATCGCCGACTCGCTGGCCGGCGGCCTCGCCCGGCCGCCCGCCGCCGTCGCCGAACTGTCCGCCGCCGAGTGGCCCTTCGCGACGGCCTCGCTCGCCGGGAAGATCGCCGAGGCCGCCAAGGAGACCCTGGAGGGCGCCCCGCTCGCCGAGCTCTACGACCGGGCCGGAGCCCGCCTCGCCGAGGCGCTCGAAGCGAACCCCGGCGGGCGCGTGCTCGACCTGTGGATCGGGGCCATGACCCTGGCCGACTTCCTGGTCACCCGCACCGTCGAGCTCGTCGTCCACACCGAGGACCTGCGCCGCGCCACCGGCCTGGACATCCCCCTGGACCGCCAGGCCCTGGCGGCCTGCACCCGGCTGCTCGCCGACGCCCTCGCGATCAAGGCTCCGGGCGGGGCGGTGGAGTTCCGCGTGCCGCCGTTCGCGGTGGTGCAGTGCGTCGAGGGGCCCCGGCACACCCGCGGCACCCCGCCGAACGTGGTGGAGACCGACCCGCTGACCTGGATCCGGCTCGCCACCGGCCGGACGAGCTGGGCCGAAGCGCTGGACGGGGCCCAGGTCAGGGCCAGCGGCGAGCGCGCCGACCTCTCGGCGCTGCTCCCCCTGATGAGCTGATCCGGGAACCGGTTCGCGGCCGGCCGCGTCCCACCGGCATGCGTACGCTGCCGCTCCTCCCCGCCGCCCTGGTCGCCGTACTCGCGCTGTCCGCCACCGCCACCGCCTGCGGTGACGGCGGCGCCGATCCGGGGACGCAACCCGCCCGCGGGTTCTCCGGATCCTGGTCGGTCGAGAGCCTGACCGTCGACGGCGCGGTGCTGCGCGCTCCCGCTGCCGCCCGGCTGTCCGTGGAGCGCGGCAAGGGCTACGAGGCCGAAGCCAGCGGAAACTACGGCTGCAACGGCTTCACGGCCGCGGTGGTCTTCGACTCGGCGGCCACCATGACCGTGTCGCCCGGCGCCCACACGGACATGGCCTGCGCCGACCTGCCGTTCGAGACGGCCTTCGCCAAGCTCTTCCGGGGCTCGCTGACCGTGGAACAGGGCCAGGAGAAGATCACGCTGAAGACCTCCGACGGGAGCACGATCGCCCTGAACTCGAAGCCTCCGGCCCCCGCGGCCCCGCTCGTCGCCACGCAGTGGACCGTGGATTCCCTGATCAAGGGGGAGACGGCCTCCTCGGTCCCGGCCGGCGCCGAGGGCCGGGCCCGCTTCACCGTGGGCGCGGACGGGACGGTGAGTGGCAACCTCGGCTGCAACCGGTTCAGCGCGAGCGCCGCCGTCGAGGGCAACCGGCTCACCGTCGGCCCCCTCATCACCACCCGGATGGCCTGCGAGGGCGGACCCGGAGAGGTCGAGCGGGCCCTCACGGAGCTGTTCGGCGGCGGCCCGCTCGACTGGAAGATCCAGGGCGACGCCCTCACCCTCACCGCGACCGGTTCGGGCACCGCCATCACCGCGAAGGCGGCCTCGGCCGTCGAGTGACCTCCGCTCTCAGACGTGCGCGGTCCCGCCGTCCTTCGCCATCGCCCCGGCGATCCGGCGCACGGACTCGGCCCACACCTCGTCCGGGAGCTTCGGCAGCACGTCGTCCCACAGCGGCAGACAGGAACCCCGCAGCTGCAGCATCCCCTCGGGGCGGGCCATCAGGAAGAGGTGCAGGTGGGCGCCGCCGTCCCCCCACTTGTTCACATGGACGCGGGCGATCCCGTCCAGCGTGCGGATCGCCCGCTCCACCCGCTGGAGCATCGCGCCGAGCTCGGCCGCCCGCTCGGACGGCAGGTCCAGCAGGTCGTGGTGGCCGCGCGGCACCAGCATCACCGCCGCCGGCAGTGCGCCGTGCTCCGCGTGCAGCCGCCAGTGCTCGTCCGTCCAGAGGTAGCTGGAGTCCGGTCGGGCGCAGGAGCGGCAGGTGTCCGGCCCGGCCTCACCGCCGCGGGGCGGCTCGGGCAGGACGGGATCCTCCAGCACCTTGATCCGCAGGTCCCCCTCGTACGGGAAGATCTCCCAGAACGGGATGCCGTCGGCGGGGAAGGGGATCCGCTCGCCGATCGGCAAACCACGTACGTACTCACTGGGTTCGGGTATCGCATCGCTCATGATCCGCAGCTTTCCACAGGCTGTGGACCACGCCGGCGGCCCGGGGACGGGTGATCAGCCCGGGTACGGCAGCAGCCCCGCGTCCGTCTTCTCCCAGGCCGCCCGCAGCTCGGCCAGGCGGGCCGGCTCCAGGGCCGCCTTGTCGGCCTGCTCGCGGATGTCCCCGGCCAGGTTGAAGAGCTGGTCGCGGCCCGCCTTGCCGCGGTAGTACTTCCAGTCGCCGCGGCGCAGCGCCCGCTCCCCGCGCACGCGCCAGAAGAGGTTGCGCTCGGCGACCTTCTCGCCGCGCAGCAGGTACCCGGCCAGGCTGACCCCGTCCAGCGGGTACGCCGGGTTCGCGCGGGCGCCCGCCAGCTCCAGCAGGGTGGCCGTCCAGTCGGGGGTGAAGACCGGCACGTGGCTGACCTGGCCGCCGTCGAGCCGGGCGGGCCAGCGCACGATGTTCGGGACGCGGATGCCGCCCTCCTGGAGGGAGGACTTGTTGCCCGCGAGCGGCCAGTTGTGGGAGAAGCGCTCGCCGCCGTTGTCGCTGGAGAAGAAGACCAGGGTGTCCTCCTCCTGGCCGGAGCGATTGAGGGCCCGCAGCACCTCGCCGATCGAGCGGTCGAGGTCCTCCACCATCTCCTTGTACTTCTCGATGGACCCGCCGTCCTCGTGCCACAGGGCCCGCCTGTCGCCGGCCTTGATCCGGCGCGTGACCTCGGCGCTCGCCTCGGTGTCCCCGTCGGCGATCCACGGCCAGTGCGGGGTGGTGAAGTTGAGGTTCAGCAGCCACGGCTTGTCGCCGTGGTCGCGGGAGACGTACTCACTCGCCCGTTCGGTCAGGATCCGCGTGTAGTAGCGCAGGTCCTTGTACTCGGCGTCGCCCTCGTAGAGGTCGTACGAGCCGTCCCCGCCCAGCTTGGAGTAGTACTCCAGCGCCCCGCCGAAGTTGCCGAAGAACTCCTCCCAGCCCGACTTGGTCGGGCTGTAGTCGGGCAGGAAGCCGCAGTGCCACTTGCCTATGAGCGCGGTCGAGTACCCGGAGCCGCGCAGCAGCGAGGCCAGCGTCGGGTGGGTCGGCTCCAGGCCCGCCGACTTGTCGGCGATGGGCTCGGCGAGCCCGCCCTTGGCGCGGCCCGGGTAGCGGCCGGTGTACAGGCTGAAGCGGGTCGGGGAGCAGGTGGCGGAGCCGGAGTAGGCGTCGGTGAAGCGGACGCCCTGGCGGGCGAGCCGGTCCAGGTGCGGGGTCTTGATGTGCGCGGAGCCGTACGAGGACAGGTCGGCCCAGCCGAGGTCGTCCCCGAGGATGAACAGGATGTTCGGGCGGCGGGAGCGGCGGCCCCGCTCCTGCGCCCGGAACTCCCTCTCCTGCGGGCCCGCCAACCGGGCTTCGGCGGGCGCGGCCTGGGCCGGGGCGGCGGCGCCCAGCCCCACGGCCGCGGCGGCCGCGGTCACGCCGACCGCGCCGCCGAAGGCGCGCCGGGACAGGTTGGGTTCGTACGAGGTCACGGGTACTCCAGAGCAGGGCCCGCCGGCCGTCCGGCGCGGGCCGGCTCCGGGCGGCGCGGGACGGCGCAGGGCACGGCGGAGCGGATGCGGACGGAAAGCGGCGGGGAAAGGAGAAAAAGGAAAGGGAAAAGCGCGTGTGACTACGCAGAACAGCGACAGATGGCGCTGGCGACACGGACGAGGTCCACGTGTCGGCGCGCGACGAGGGTGACGGTGCGGTCACCGAGAGGCTGCATGTGCCGGAGCCTGTACGAAACCACAGGCGACTGTCAACCAGGGCAATCCGGATATTGAGACGAACAGGTTTCGTCACCCTGCGTGCTGTGACATTTCCCGGGCATCCCCAATTCGGACCAGTGGTCGATCTCGCCTACACTCGGGGGCGTGCCTCGTGGTGATGGACGACTCAACCACGACCTGCTCCCCGGCGAAAAGGGCCCCCAGGACGCTTGCGGCGTCTTCGGTGTCTGGGCTCCGGGTGAAGAGGTCGCCAAGCTCACCTACTTCGGACTGTATGCACTACAGCACCGCGGACAAGAGTCCGCGGGTATCGCTGTGAGCAACGGTTCCCAGATCCTCGTCTTCAAGGACATGGGCCTCGTTTCCCAAGTCTTCGACGAAACCTCTCTCGGCTCGCTCCAGGGTCATATCGCGGTCGGTCACGCCCGCTACTCGACCACTGGTGCCTCCGTCTGGGAGAACGCTCAGCCGACCTTCCGTGCGACCGCCCACGGCTCCATTGCCCTGGGTCACAACGGCAACCTGGTGAACACCGCCGAGTTGGCCGAGATGGTCGCCGACCTCCCCCGTCAGGACGGCCGCGCCACCCAGGTGGCGGCCACCAACGACACCGACCTGGTCACCGCCCTCCTGGCCGGCCAGACGGACGACGACGGCAAGCCCCTGACCATCGAGGAGTCGGCCACCAAGGTCCTCCCGAAGGTGAAGGGCGCCTTCTCGCTCGTCTTCATGGACGAGGGAACGCTCTACACCGCCCGTGACCCGCAGGGCATCCGCCCGCTGGTCCTCGGCCGCCTGGAGCGCGGCTGGGTGGTGGCGAGCGAGACCGCCGCCCTCGACATCTGCGGCGCCAGCTTCGTCCGCGAGGTCGAGCCGGGCGAGCTGATCGCGATCGACGAGAACGGTCTGCGGACCTCTCGTTTCGCGGAAGCAAAGCCCAAGGGCTGTGTCTTCGAGTACGTCTACCTGGCGCGCCCGGACACCGACATCGCCGGCCGGAACGTCTACCTCTCGCGTGTCGAGATGGGACGGCGCCTGGCCAAGGAAGCCCCGGCCGAGGCCGACCTGGTGATATCGACGCCGGAATCGGGCACGCCCGCCGCCGTCGGCTACGCCGAGGCCAGCGGGATCCCGTACGGCGTGGGCCTGGTCAAGAACGCCTACGTGGGCCGGACCTTCATCCAGCCCTCGCAGACGATCCGCCAGCTCGGCATCCGCCTCAAGCTCAACCCCCTCAAGGAAGTCATCCGGGGCAAGCGCCTGGTGGTCGTGGACGACTCGATCGTCCGCGGCAACACCCAGCGCGCCCTGGTCAAGATGCTCCGCGAGGCCGGCGCGGCGGAGGTCCACATCCGGATCTCCTCGCCGCCGGTGAAGTGGCCGTGCTTCTTCGGCATCGACTTCGCCACCCGGGCCGAGCTGATCGCCAACGGCATGTCGGTCGACGAGATCGCCACGTCGCTGGGTGCGGACTCGCTCTCGTACATCTCGCTCGACTCGATGATCGAGGCGACGACCATCCAGAAGCCCAACCTCTGCCGTGCCTGCTTCGACGGCGTGTACCCCATGGAACTGCCTGACCCGCAGCTCCTGGGCAAGCAGCTCCTGGAGACGGAGCTGGCCGGCGGCACCGACGCCGCCGACGCCCTCCGGCGCCCGTAGGGCCCGAGGCAGCGCCACGGTCCGCGGGCTCGTCAGAGCCCGCGGACCGGGCCCCCTCCCCTCTCCCCCCTCATCCTGCTCAACCTGCGCGAGGCCTTCTCTTTCAGGCTTTTCCGGGGCCTCGCACCACTCGCAGCAACGACACGAAAGCTCTCCCTGTCATGACAGAGAAGACCACCGGTGCCAGCTACGCAGCCGCGGGCGTGGACATCGACGCGGGAGACCGCGCCGTCGAGCTGATGAAGGAGTGGGTGAAGAAGACGCAGCGCCCCGAGGTCCTCGGCGGCCTCGGCGGTTTCGCCGGCCTCTTCGACGCCTCCGCCCTCAAGCGCTACGAGCGCCCCCTGCTCGCCTCCGCCACCGACGGCGTCGGCACCAAGGTGGACATCGCCCGCCGCATGGGCGTGTACGACACCATCGGCCACGACCTCGTCGCGATGGTCATGGACGACATCGTCGTCTGCGGCGCCGAGCCGCTCTTCATGACCGACTACATCTGCGTCGGCAAGGTCCACCCCGAGCGCGTCGCGGCCATCGTCAAGGGCATCGCCGAGGGCTGCGTCCTCGCCGGCTGCGCCCTGGTCGGCGGCGAGACCGCCGAACACCCCGGCCTGCTGGGCCCGGACGACTTCGACGTGGCGGGCGCGGGCACCGGCGTGGTCGAGTACGACCGTCTGCTGGGCGCCGAGCGCATCCGTACGGGCGACGCCGTCATCGCGATGGCGTCCTCCGGTCTTCACTCGAACGGGTACTCGCTGGTCCGCCACGTCCTCTTCGACCGGGCCGGAATGTCCCTGGAGGGCCACGTCGAGGAGCTCGGCCGGACCCTCGGCGAGGAGCTGCTGGAGCCCACGAAGATCTACTCGCTGGACTGCATGGCACTCACCCGTACGGCCGACGTGCACGCGTACTCCCACATCACGGGCGGCGGCCTCGCGGCCAACCTCGCCCGGGTGATCCCGGACCACCTGCACGCCACGGTCGACCGCTCGACCTGGACCCCCGGTGCGATCTTCGACCTGGTCGGCAAGGCCGGGCAGGTGGAGCGCCTGGAGCTGGAGAAGACCCTGAACATGGGCGTCGGCATGATGGCCGTGGTCCCGCAGGAGTCGGTGGACGTGGCCCTGACCGCCTTGGCCGACCGGGGCGTCGACGCCTGGGTCGCGGGAGAGATCCTGGACCGCGGCGACCACACCGAGGGCGCGACGATGACCGGTGACTACGCGGGCTGACCGTCTCGGGGAGCCGGCCACCACCGGCTCCCACCTGCGCGAACAGCACGGAAACCCGGCCCGGGGCGATGCCCTGGACCGGGTTTCCGTACATATGAAGCTGTGTGCCGCTGCTGAGGAAGAGGATCAGCGCACCGCGAGGAGTCCGACGCCGAATGGCGCGTCAAGCACCGCGACGGTAGACGGACGGACCGGACTCTTCGTCCTCGTCCTCGTCATCGCTGTTGTAGCGCTCCGCGTACTTGGCGTACGGGTCGTCCTCGTCATCATCATCAAGCTCGTCATCGACGACCGGCTCGCTGACAGGCAGCGGTTCCGTGTGCGATGCGCCCAGCTCATTGGCCAGACGCGACAAGTCAGTCCCGCCGCTGCTGTACTTCAGCTGGCGGGCGACCTTCGTCTGCTTGGCCTTTGCCCGGCCGCGCCCCATGGCTCGACCCCCTCGGTGACGGGGCTCGACGGCCCCAGAGTCTGACACGCGTTCATGGTTCGGAGCGGGCTCTCCGTGGAGAGACCGTCCGTAGGGGTTTAACGGTACCTGCTTCCGCGGCCATACGGTACGCCGCCCGCATGACGCGCCCCGGTGCAGTACCAACAAGGCGCCCCGTCCCCGCTGGTCAGCTGCGATTTTAGCCGTTTCCTGACGGACGACCCGCCGAAGCGCAGTGAGTTCCGTCTCGCTGCGCCCCGGCGGGCCGCCCCAGAGGCGCCGTAAGGGCCCCGTGAGGGCCCCGTGAGGACCCCCGTGAGGGTCAGACCGCGCGCGCCGCGCTACGGGCGTCCGCCATGCGCTGCTCGGCGATGCGGTCGGCTGCCGCGGCCGGCGGGATCCCGTCCGACTTCGCACGTGCGAAGATCTCCAGCGTGGTGTCGAAGATCTTCGTGGCCTTGGCCTTGCAGCGGTCGAAGTCGAAGCCGCGCAGCTCGTCGGCGACCTGGATGACCCCGCCCGCGTTGACCACGTAGTCCGGCGCGTAGAGGATCCCGCGGTCCGCGAGGTCCTTCTCGATGCCGGGGTGGGCGAGCTGGTTGTTCGCCGCACCGCAGACGATCTTGGCGGTGAGGGCGGGCACCGAGTCGTCGTTCAGGGCCCCGCCGAGCGCGCAGGGGGCGTAGATGTCCAGGCCCTCCACGCGGATCAGCGCCTCGGTGTCGGCGACGGCGGTCACCTTGCCCGGGTGCTTGTCCAGGATGCGCTGCACGGACTCGGTGCGGACGTCCGTGATGACGACCTCGGCGCCGTCCTCCAGCAGGTGCTCGACCAGGTGGTGGCCGACCTTGCCGACGCCCGCGACGCCGACCTTGCGGCCGCGCAGGGTCGGGTCGCCCCACACGTGCTGGGCGCTGGCGCGCATGCCCTGGAAGACGCCGAAGGCGGTGAGGACCGAGGAGTCGCCGGCGCCGCCGTTCTCGGGGGAGCGGCCGGTCGCCCAGCGGGTCTCGCGGGCCACGACGTCCATGTCGGCCACGTAGGTGCCGACGTCGCAGGCGGTCACGTAGCGGCCGCCGAGGGACTCCACGAACCGGCCGTAGGCCAGCAGCAGTTCCTCGGACTTCAGGGCGTCCGGGTCGCCGATGATGACGGCCTTGCCGCCGCCGAGGTCGAGCCCGGCGAGCGCGTTCTTGTACGACATGCCGCGCGAGAGGTTCAGCGCGTCGAGGACGGCCTCCTCGTCCGAGGCGTACGCGTGGAACCGCGTACCGCCGAGGGCGGGGCCCAGGGCGGTGGAGTGGATCGCGATGACGGCCTTCAGGCCGGAGGCTCGGTCCTGGCACAGCACGACTTGCTCGTGGCCGCCCTGTTCACTGCGGAACAGGGTGTGCAGGACGCCGTCGGTCATTTCGGTCACGGTGGTGACTCCCATGGATGAGATGCGGCGGGAAAGACGCCCACCCTGCGGGTGGGGGAGGGCGTGCTGGGAGCAGCGTAAGACCTGCCGGGCCCCGTGTTCCCCCGTGTCCGGAGATCGGGACGTTCCGGGTCGGCGGCCCGGGGTGGCGGGCGGGGTGCGACCGGGCTGCGACCGGGCTGCGACCGGGCTGCGGGCGGGGCCGCGGGCCGCCGTCGGAGTAGCGCCGGGCGGGGCGGGGGAGTACGAGAGCGTGAGCGAATCCCCCGATCCCCGGCTGCCGTCCGCCCGCTCGGCCCCCGCCGTCCCCTACGCCTCCTACCTGCGCGTCTACGAGCCGCTGACGGCCTTCCCGGAGCCGGAGCGCACCCACTGGGCCGACTACGCCCGGCGCGGGGCCACCCCGACGGCCCAGGACGAACTGCGACGGTCGCTCGTGGACTTGGTGCGGGTGCCCGTGGTCGGGGTCCCGGCGCACGAGAGCGCGGACGCCTTCACCGCCGAGGTCGACGGGGTCCTGCTGGTCTGCCCCTGGCGGACGAGGCTGCGCGGCTGGCTCGCGCTCCAGGAGCTGGTGGCCGAGTTCCCGCTCCCGGTGCTCGACGCCGCCCTGCCCGCGGCCGCCCGCCGCCGCGCGGCCGAGGAGTACGAGGCCTGGCGCGGGCGGAACCCCGATGCGCGGCCGTGGATCCGTACAGGGGTCTGGCAGGTGCCGCTGCGCTGGTTCGTGCTGGTGTCCGACGAGGAACGGGAGTACGTGTCGGGCGAGGCGCTGCGCTACCGGACGCCGATGGTGCAGGCACGGCGCCGGCTCGCGCGGGGGCTGCGGACCCTGCGGGAGGCGGAGGGGTACGGGATGCTCGCCGACGGGCTGGTGGAGGTCGGGAGCTGGCTGGAGGAGTTCCACCCCCGCTCGATGGTGGAGCTCGACTACGGCGGGCTGCTGCATGCCCTGCCGGCCGACCGGCTGGAGGCCGACCACTCGGCCGCGGACCTGGCGGCGGGGCTCGCGGCCCTGCGGGCCGGGGACCGGGACGGGGCGGCGGGGACGTACGGGGCCCTGGCGGAGCGGTGGCGGGCGGTCCGGGAGAGACTCTTCGCCAACTGAGAGGTTCGGTTCCGAATCCGGTCGGAGTGACCTGCGCGACCCGAGTAGCGACTCCGGAGGCGGTTGTCCATCCGCCGATCGGCCGAGCACGGACGAGAACGTCCAGCTCAAGGCCGTGATGCCCTCTTTTGGGTCTTTGTTCCGGGACCTACGTCCCGATACGGGCCATTGGTCCAAGGGTGACGGACCGCACTTTCTACACCCTTGCGCCCTTCCCCTACCCTCGTGCCAAAATAGGACAAGGAGTCCGGGGAGGGTTCCTTCCGTCCAACTAAGGGCGGAATGCTCGGTATTGCACTCTACGGGGGGTCTGACGACTCCTGATCGCTCTGTGACTGATCGTCACAGTGGGGTGACTGTCCGTTATGGGACGGTCCATCGGCTTCCGCCGCTGATGAACACCTCGGAGGGCAATTCCATCGGTTTGGCCGTCGAGGCTGGACGGATGGTGTAGTTGTAGTGCCGAGGACAAGCCGTTCGTCCTATAACCGACTCGGCCCGCGTATGTCCATTTCGGGCAACGTGGGCCAAGGTGCAGAATTTAGAGGAAAGAACCGAGATGGTTCGGTTCTCCCGAGGAGGCCGCTCATGACCGCTCGCACCCCTGATGCCGAGCCGCTGCTGACCCCGGCTGAGGTTGCCACGATGTTCCGCGTGGACCCGAAGACGGTCACCCGTTGGGCCAAGGCTGGCAAGCTCACGTCCATCCGCACCCTGGGTGGACACCGCCGCTACCGCGAGGCTGAGGTCCGCGCACTGCTTGCGGGAATTCCGCAGCAGCGCAGCGAGGCCTGAGGTTCCGCAGCACCACTTATTGCCGGGTCTATATCGGGTCCCCCAATCCGATGAGATCCACAGAGCTTTGAAACGACCGGACCTGCCCCAACAGGTTCATCAGTCGTTCGATCGCGCTGGACTCCGCCGGGTCCAGCGCGATCTTTTTTTATGCCCTGGTCAGGGGGTTATCGAGCTGGTGTGCGGAGCCGCCGGGGGTGGGTGCAATGGCACATATAAAATCGAGTGGACGTATGAGTGCCATAAAAGCGTGCGTCTCAAAAACACATGGGGTGACTCCCGTCACAGATGATCACTCTTGTGGATCAGGCAATGCACCCCGTAAAGGGACGTGCCGCACAGAGCGCATCATCCGGACGGGCGATGTCGCGGCCGCCACGCGACGGTGGGGTCGGAGGGGTCGCGGACGGCGGCGAGGCGGTGGCCAGGCGCGGCCGAGCGGTGGCGAGGCGCGGCCGGGCGGTGGCCGGGCGGAGCGGTCCGGGTTTCTCCGGCGGCCCCGCACGGGGCTCCAGGCGCCTCCCAGCGCGCCGTGAAGGGCCTGCTGGGGGTTCTGGGGCCGGCTGGGCCCAATCGGGCCCGTGAGGCGCCCTGGTGGGCCGTTCGGCCCAACGGGCCCGTGCGGCGGTCGGTGGACCGGCCGGCACCTCGGGCCGTACGTCGCCCCGCACTTCGGTGCCGAAGTGCCCCCTCGGTGCCATCCGGCCCCGGAAACGCGTCAGGGCCCGCATCCCTGGGGATGCGGGCCCTGACGATCTTGCGAA
The DNA here is from genome assembly GCF_026343255.1 of Streptomyces sp. NBC_00086. NCBI lineage: Bacteria > Bacillati > Actinomycetota > Actinomycetes > Kitasatosporales > Streptomycetaceae > Streptomyces > Streptomyces sp. NBC_00086. Next base: position 4,295,398 of record NZ_JAPELZ010000001.1, read on the forward strand.
CCTGACGGGACTTGAACCCGCGACCTCCACCTTGACAGGGTGGCGAGCTAACCAACTGCTCCACAGGTCCTTGATTTGCGGCCGCTGGGCGGCTGCGAATCAGACTGTACCGCAGCTCAGGGGGTGCAGTCGAACTCGATCACCGAGCGGGTCCCGGGGCGGCCGCGTCCACCGCCTTCACGATGCGCTTGTCGGAGATCGGATAGGCCGTTCCGAGGGCGTGCGCGAAGTAGCTGACCCGCAGTTCCTCGATCATCCAGCGGATCTCGGTGACCGCCGCCGGGACCGGGCGCCCCTTGGGCAACTGCTCCAGCAGCCACAGGTACTCGTCCCGCATCTCGTGGACCTTCTCCATGCGCGTGGTGTCGCGCTGGACGCCCGTGGGCATCTGCTGGAGCCGCCGGTCGATCGCCACCAGGTAGCGCATCAGGTCCGGCAGCCGGCGCAGTCCGGTCAGTGTGACGAAGCCGGCCGGCATGAGCGCCGCGAGCTGCGTCTTGACGTCCTGGACGTTGGCCACCAGGGCGAGGCTGGCCGTGGTCTTCAGGCGGCGTTCGCAGGCCTGCCAGGCGGCCAGCACCTGCTGCACCTGCGTGATCGTCCGTACGGTCGTGTCCACCAGGTCGGTCCGCACGGCCTCGTAGAGCTTGCGGAAGCCCGCCTCGTCCCACGCCGGTCCGCCGTGCCGCGCGATCAGGTGGTCGGCCGCCGCGGTCGCGCAGTCGTCGAACAGCGCCTGGATGGAGCCGTGCGGATTGCGCGACAGCGCCAGCTTCTGCTGGTTGCTCAGGTGGTCCGAGGCGAACTTCGCCGGGTTCACCGTGATGTTGAGCAGGATGAGCCGCCGGGTGCCGAGCCGCATGGCCTGCTGCTGCTCGGCCTCGGTGTCGAAGAGGCGTACGGAAACGCTCGTACCGGCGTCCACGAGCGCCGGGTACGCCTTCACCGGCTGGCCGGCCCGGCGGGTCTCGAAGACCTTGGTCAGGGTGCCGATCGTCCAGTCCGTGAGCCCGGCCTTCTCCACCGACTCCCCGCCCTCCCGCTCGGCGGTGGCCGCGGCGGCCTGCGAGAGGGCCTGGCGGGCCTTGGGCTTGAGCTGGAGCCGCAGGGCCTCCAGGTCCTTGGCCTCGGCGAGGTTCTTGCGGCGCTCGTCGACGATCCGGAAGGTGATCTTCAGGTGGTCGGGGATGCGGGTGAGGTCGAAGTCCTCGGCGGTGACCGGGACCCCGACCATCCGCTGGAGCTCCCGCGCCAGCGTCACGTGCAGGGGCTCCTGCAGCGGGTGCGAGGTGGCCAGGAAGCGGGTCGCGAAGTTCGGCGCGGGCACGTAGTGCCGGCGGATCGGCTTCGGGAGGGACCGGATCAGCTCCGTGACCACCTCTTCGCGCAGGCCCGGGATCTGCCAGTCGAAGCCCTCGTCCGTGACCTGGTTCAGCACCTGGAGCGGGATGTGGACGGTGACGCCGTCCGCGTCCGCGCCCGGCTCGAACTGGTAGGTCACCCGGAACTTCAGCCGGCCCTGCATCCAGGAGTCCGGATAGTCGGCCTTGGTGACCCCGGCCGCCTTTTCCGTCAGGAGCATCTCGCGCTCGAAGTCGAGCAGTTCGGGCTCGTCGCGCTTCTTGTGCTTCCACCAGGAGTCGAAGTGCGCCCCGGAGACCACGTGTTCGGGGATCCGCTGGTCGTAGAAGTCGAAGAGCGTCTCGTCGTCGACCACGATGTCGCGGCGCCGGGCCCGGTTCTCCAGCTCCTCCACCTCGGTGAGGAGCTTGCGGTTGTCGGCGTAGAACTTGTGGTGGGTCCGCCAGTCGCCCTCGACCAGGGCGTTGCGAATGAACAGATCGCGGGAGACCTCGGCGTCGATCCGGCCGTAGTTGATCTTCCGCTGAGCGACGATCGGCACGCCGTACAGCGTGACCTTCTCGAAGGCCATCACCGCTGCCTGGTCCTTCTCCCAGTGCGGCTCGCTGTACGTGCGCTTGATCAGGTGCTGGGCGAGCGGCTCCACCCACTCCGGCTCGACCTTGGCGTTCACCCGGGCCCACAGCCGCGAGGTCTCCACCAGCTCGGCCGACATCAGGAACTTCGGCTGCTTCTTGAACAGCGAGGAACCCGGGAAGATCGCGAACTTGGCGGACCGGGCCCCCAGGTACTCGTTCTTGTCGGTGTCCTTCAGCCCGATGTGCGAGAGCAGGCCGGCGAGCAGGGAGATGTGCACGCTCGTCTCGGGGGCATCGGCCTCGTTGACGTGGATGCCCATGGACTTGGCGACCGTACGCAGCTGCGAATAAATGTCCTGCCATTCGCGGATCCGCAGGAAGTTCAGGTACTCCTGCTTGCACATCCGGCGGAAGGAGGAGGAGCCGCGCTCCTTCTGCTGCTCCCGGACGTAGCGCCACATGTTCAGGAAGGAGAGGAAGTCGCTCGTCTCGTCCTTGAACCGGGCGTGGTTCTGGTCGGCCTGCGTCTGCTTGTCCGAGGGCCGCTCGCGCGGGTCCTGGATGGACAGGGCCGCCGCGATGACCATGACCTCGCGGACGCAGTTGTTCTTGTCCGCCTCCACCACCATGCGGGCGAGCCGCGGGTCCACGGGCAGCTGGGAGAGCTGGCGGCCCATCGGCGTGAGCCGCTTCTTGTGATCCTTCTCGTCCGGGTCGAGCGCGCCGAGCTCCTGGAGGAGCTGCACGCCGTCGCGGATGTTGCGGTGGTCCGGCGGGTCGATGAAGGGGAACTTCTCGATCTCGCCGAGGCCGGCCGCGGTCATCTGGAGGATGACGGAGGCGAGGTTGGTGCGCAGGATCTCGGCGTCCGTGAACTCCGGACGGGTGGTGAAGTCGTCCTCGGAGTAGAGCCGGATGCAGATGCCGTCGCTGGTACGGCCGCAACGGCCCTTGCGCTGGTTGGCGCTGGCCTGCGAGATCCGCTCGATGGGCAGCCGCTGGACCTTGGTGCGGTGGCTGTACCGGGAGATGCGGGCGGTGCCCGGGTCGATCACGTACTTGATGCCGGGGACGGTCAGCGAGGTCTCGGCGACGTTGGTCGCGAGGACGACGCGGCGCCCGGTGTGCTGCTGGAAGACGCGGTGCTGCTCGGCGTGCGAGAGGCGCGCGTAGAGGGGGAGGACCTCGGTCAGGCGGAGCTTGCGCTTCTCCAGCGCGTCCGCCGTGTCGCGGATCTCGCGCTCGCCGGAGAGGAAGACCAGGATGTCGCCCGGCCCCTCCGCCTGGAGCTCGTCGACGGCCTCGCAGATCGCGGTGATCTGGTCGCGGTCGCTGTCCTCGGAGTCGTCTTCGAGGAGCGGCCGGTAGCGGACCTCCACCGGGTACGTCCGGCCGCTGACCTCGACGATCGGGGCCTCGCCGAAGTGCCGGGAGAAGCGCTCCGGGTCGATGGTCGCCGAGGTGATGATCACCTTGAGGTCGGGGCGCTTGGGCAGCAGCGTGGCGAGGTAGCCGAGCAGGAAGTCGATGTTCAGCGACCGCTCGTGGGCCTCGTCGATGATGATCGTGTCGTACGCGCGCAGCTCGCGGTCCGTCTGGATCTCGGCGAGCAGGATGCCGTCCGTCATCAGCTTGACGAAGGTCGCCTCCTGGTCCACCTGGTCGGTGAACCGGACCTTCCAGCCGACGGTCTGGCCGATCTCGGACTTCAGCTCCTCCGCGATGCGCTCCGCGACCGTGCGGGCCGCGATCCGGCGGGGCTGGGTGTGCCCGATCATGCCCCGGACGCCGCGCCCCAGCTCCATGCAGATCTTGGGGATCTGCGTGGTCTTGCCGGAGCCGGTCTCGCCCGCGACGATCACGACCTGGTGGTCGCGTATCGCCTCGGCGATCTCGTCCTTCTTCTGGCTGACGGGAAGGTTCTCGGGATACGTGACCTCGGGCTTTCGCGAGGCGCGCTTGGCCAGTCGCACGGCGGCCGTTTCGGCCTCCGCTGCGATCTCGTCGAGCACGGCCTGCTTGGCCTCGGGCTTGCGGATGCGGCGGGCGCCTTCGAGGCGGCGGCCGAGGCGGTGCGCGTCACGGAGGGAGATCTCACCGAGAAGCGTCTGCAGGGCGGCGAAGGAAGTAGACATACCTGGTCGAGGATCTCACCCGTAGGTGCCGGGTGGCGAACGCATTTGTGGGGCTGACCCGTACCATTTCGGGACGAGTCCCCCGAGCGTTACCCCGATGTGTCCCTCCGGCACGTCACCGGCGATGTCCCGTCGCCTTCCTGCCGATGTCCCAGTGAGAGGCCGCCCACGATGCCCCGCAGCCGCCGCCTCCGGTGCGTGTTCGCGGTGCTGCTGGGCTGGGCCCTGCTGGCGGGGACCTTCCAGGCGGCGGCCGCTCCGGTGACCGCCCGGGTCGCGGCGGCGCCGGTGGCCTTGACCGTCCCGGCCGTCGCGACGGTTCCCCCGGTCCTGGCCGTCCCGGTCGCCGAGGCCCTCGCAGCCGCCGGGCAGGGGGCCGTGCGGGCAGGGGCCTCCGCGGAGCCGGGCTCCGCCGCTCCCGTCGCGGCCTTCGCCGCCTCCGCCGGGCCGCCCGGACCCGCCTGCGCCCCGGGTTCACCCGGCCGGGACGGCGTACCCGCCCTGCCGGCGCGGGCCGGGTCCGACCAGGCGCAGGCCCAGGCCCCGCCCGTGCGGCCCGGGCCCGAGGTGGCGGTCCCGTCGCGGGCGATACCCGTACGGGCCCTCGTACGCGGGCCCGACCGGCCGGCGCCGTCCCCGCCGGAGCTGTCCGTGATGCGGGTCTAGGAGGACCGGCCGCATCGGCCACCCGGTCCTACCCTTCCGTCCGCACAGCTCTGGAGCACCCGCATGCCCGCCTCCCCTTCCTCCTCCTCTTCCTCCCGCAAGCCCCTGCTGATCTCCGCCGGGGTCGCCCTCGCCGCCGTCACCCTCGGCCTCGTCTCCTGGCAGGCCACCAAGCCCGAGGACACCACCGACGGCGCCGCCCGGCAGTCCGCGGCTGCCGTTCCGGAGGCCGGATCCGCCACGGACCCCGCCGCGCAGCTCAAGGCCCTGGCCCGCCGCGAGTCCGGGGACAAGCTCGCGGCCGGCCGGGCCGACGCTCCCGTCGTCCTGATCGAGTACTCCGACTTCAAGTGCGGCTACTGCGGAAAGTTCGCCCGCGACACCGAGCCCGCGCTGGTGAAGAAGTACGTGGAGGACGGCACCCTGCGCATCGAGTGGCGCAACTTCCCGATCTTCGGCGCCGACTCCGAGGCCGCCGCCAAGGCCGCCTGGGCGGCGGGGCAGCAGGACCGCTTCGCGCAGTTCCACGCGGCCGCGTACGCCGAGGGAGCCAAGGAGAAGGGCTTCGGCGCGGAGCGGCTGACGGAGCTGGCGCGCGAGGCCGGGGTCCCGGACCTGGAGCGCTTCAAGAAGGACATGGCCGGGGAGCAGGCCGCGGCCGCTCTGGCGAAGGACCAGGAGGAGGGCTACCGCATCGGCGTCACCTCCACCCCGTCCTTCCTGATCAACGGGCAGCCCATCGCCGGAGCCCAGCCCCCTGCGGCCTTCGAAGCCGCCATCGCCAAGGCCAAGGCGCAGGCGGCCGCGAAGTGACCGACGCCGGATACCTGGCCGCCCTGCTCGGCGGCCTCCTCGCGCTGCTCAGCCCGTGCAGCGCACTGCTCCTGCCCGCCTTCTTCGCGTACTCCATCGACTCCACGTCCCGGCTGCTGGCGCGCACCGGGATCTTCTACGCGGGCCTCGCGAGCACCCTCGTACCGCTGGGGGCGGCGGGTTCGTACGCCGGGCGGTTCTTCCACGGCAACCGCGAGGCCCTCGTGCTGTTCGGCGGCTGGCTGATCATCGCGCTTGGCCTCGCCCAGATCCTCGGGCTGGGCTTCGCCTCGAAGCGGATCTCGGAGCTGTCGGGGAGGATCCGGCCGACCACCGCCCTGTCGGTGTACGCGCTGGGCGCGGTCTACGGGCTGGCCGGCTTCTGCGCCGGGCCCATCCTCGGCAGCATCCTGACGGTGGCGGCGGTCAGCGGCAGCCCGGTCTACGGAGGCCTGCTGCTGGCGGTGTACGCACTGGGCATGGCCGTGCCGCTGTTCGTGCTGGCACTGCTCTGGGAGCGCTTCGACCTGGGCCGCCGGCGCTGGCTGCGCGGCCGCACCTTCTCGGTCGGCCGCTTCGAACTGCACACCACCTCGCTCGCCTCGGGCCTGTTCTTCATCCTGCTCGGCGTGCTGTTCCTGGCCTACGACGGGGCGAGCGCCCTGCCGGGGGTGCTGGACGTGGACGATTCGTTCGCGGTGGAGCAGCGGGTGCAGGCCGTGGCGGACGCGGTTCCGGACTGGGCGCTGCTCGGACTGGTGGCCGTGGCGGCCGCCGGCGCGGGCCTGGCGCAGTGGCGCCGGCGGGCCCGGGCGGCGGCCGGAGCGGGCGCGGGCGCGGAAGGGGAATGACGAAGAAGGCCCCGTCCGATGGACGGGGCCTTCTTGATTCTGGTGGCTGGGGCCGGGGTCGAACCGGCGACCTATCGCTTTTCAGGCGATCGCTCGTACCAACTGAGCTACCCAGCCACGAAACCGTTTCCGGCTTCAGCGAACCTGACGGGACTTGAACCCGCGACCTCCACCTTGACAGGGTGGCGAGCTAACCAACTGCTCCACAGGTCCTTGCAATGTGCGAGCACAAGTCTCGCACACGGTAATGCGTACCCCCAACGGGATTCGAACCCGTGCTACCGCCTTGAAAGGGCGGCGTCCTGGGCCACTAGACGATGAGGGCTAAAGGCCCGCCGGGCACTTTCCAGCGCGTCGGGGACGTGAGAAGCATATGGGATCCCGGCGGCGATCGCCAAAACGGTTTCCGCGGGCGGGTCCGAGGCGGGCCGGAGGCGGGTTCGCGGCGGAGCGGATGCGGGTCCGGAACGGCCTGAGGGGTCAGCCCCAGCCGAGTTCGTGGAGCCGCTCGTCCTCGATGCCGAAGTGGTGGGCGATCTCGTGGACCACCGTCACGGCGACCTCGTGGACCACTTCCTCCGCGCTCTCGCACATCCGCAGGGTCGGCCCCATGTAGATCGAGATCCGGTCGGGCAGGACCCCGGCGTACCACTCGCCGCGCTCCGTGAGCGGGGTTCCCTCGTAGAGGCCGAGCAGTTCGGGGTCGTCGGCGGCGGGCTCGTCCTCCACGAAGACGGCCACGTTGTCCATGACCCGGGTCAGCTCCTCGGGGATCGAGTCCAGCGCTTCGGCCACCAACTCTTCGAACGCGTCACGCGTCATCTCCAGCACGAGGCCATTCTCCCGTGCCGGGGTCCGATTGCGGCGGACCGGTTTCCCCGGCCCGTTTCCGGCGGGCCGGGACCCGTCGCGGGAGAATGGCCCGGTGGCGACATGCGAAGCGGAGTGCGGATGACCCGGCCGGCGCGGGGGCCGGAGGCCATCGACCCCGACGTCGACCTCCACGTGCCGGCGCAGCGCGCCGAACCGCAGGGCCGGGTGCTCGCTGCCGTGGCCGCGGGCGGCGCCGTGGGAGCCGCGGCGCGGTACGGGGTCGGGCTGCTGTGGCCGGCCGCGCCCGGGGCCTTTCCGTGGGGGACCTTCTGGATCAACGTGGCGGGCTGCGCGCTCATCGGCGTCCTCATGGTGCTGATCAGCGAGGGCGGCCGGTCGGCGCACCCCCTCGTACGGCCCTTCCTGGGGGTGGGGGTGCTCGGCGGGTTCACCACCTTCTCCACCTACGCCGTGGACTTCGCGCGGCTGCTCGACGCCGGTGAGGCCGGTACCGCGCTGGCGTACGCCGGGCTCACGGTGGCCGGGGCGATGGGCGCCGTGTGGGCCGCTGCCGTGATCACCCGGCGCGCCGTCGGTGACGGCCGGGGCCCGGCCCGGGGGTGGGGGCGGGGATGAACTGGCTGATCGTCATGGTGGGCGCGGCCGTCGGGGCGCCCCTGCGGTACCTGACCGACCGGGCCGTGCAGGCGCGGCACGACTCGGTCTTCCCCTGGGGGACCTTCGTGGTGAACGCGGCCGCCTCCCTGGTGCTGGGGGCGCTGACCGGCGCGGTGCTGGACGGGGCCGCCTCCTCTCGGCTGAACCTGCTGCTCGGTACGGGGCTGTGCGGGGCGCTGAGCACCTACTCGACGTTCTCCTACGAGACGCTGCGCCTCGCCGAGCGGGGCTGGAAGTTCCTGGCGGCGGCCAATGTGGCGGCCTCGGTGCTGATCGGGCTGGGTGGGGTCACGCTCGGCCACCAGGTGGCGGGACAACTGTTCGCCTGAGGGCGCGCCGCCCGTCTCCGTCGGGGCGTACTGGGGCGTGACCCATACGGGGCAGAGGGAGTTGGGCACATTGACCCGCTCATCGCGGACCTTTGCCAGCGTTCCGGAGGTGCCCCGTGCGCCAGTTTTCCGCTTCCCTCCGATCCCCCCGGTCGCTTCGCCTCGCGGTCGCCGCGCTCGCGGTGGCGGCGACCGCGGGCTGCATGAGTGTCGGGGAGGACGCCGCGAAGCCAGGGCCCTCCGCCTCGACGGGTGTCCAGGGCGGCAAGTCCGGCGGTGGCTCCTCGTCCGGGAAGGGCGCCGGGAGCCAGGGCGGCGGCCACGGCTCGAAGGGCGGTACGGGGAACCAGGACGGCAAGTCCGCGGGCCCCGGGACCACCTCCGGCGCGGCCGGGGCCTCCCCCAGCCCGGGCGCGCCGGCCGGTCCGCCCGGGGCTCCCTCGCCGTCGGCCGGTCCGGGTGGCGAAGCGGGCGGCCAGGGTCCCCAGCAGCCCCCGGCGGGCGGTTCCGGGTCCGGGTCGGGCTCCGGTGGAGGCGGCTCCTCCGGTGGCGGCCAGCCCGCCTCCCCGACCCCGGAGCCGCCGGCCTCCGAACCGCCGGTCTCCCCGCCGCCAGTGACGGAACCCACACCGGCTCCGGAGTCCCCGAAGCCGGAGGAGTCGACCGATCCGGGCACCCAGCCCTAGGCCCGATGTCGGCTCGGACCCGGCCCGATCCGCCCGCCAGGCTCTGGCGGGCGGATGGTGTTTCCGCAGGTCAGCGCCGTCTTCGGGGGTGGGACTTGCCAGACCCGGGGGAGGGTGCGTATGGTTATAGATCGTTTGATCCCATTGCCCGGCGCCGACTCCGAAGAGCGCCGCGTGGCGCGTACTCTCCCCAGCCGTGGCTGACCGCATTGAGGCGGTCGATTTGCGAATTCACGGAGTTTGGGCGCGTGCCGAGACTCCGGAAGGTTTCGCATTTCGCATGTCCATTTCCAGTTCTGACCGTTCCGTCATGCCCGAGAACGACTCCAACGAGATCGTCGACGCCGAGACCCTTGCGGTCACCGAGGCCATCGAGGCCGTAGTCGCCGACGAGATCATCGAGGCCCTCGAGGCCGACGTGGCGAACCACGAGTCCGACGAGTCCGATGACTCCTTCGAGGACTCCACCGAAGACTTCAACGACGACGCAGAGGCCGACGACGCCGACGCCGAGCCCACCCTGACCTTCGGCGACCTCGGTCTGCCGGACGGCATCGTGCGCAAGCTCGCGCAGAACGGCGTCACCGCGCCCTTCCCGATCCAGGCCGCGACCATCCCGGACGCCCTGGCCGGCAAGGACATCCTCGGCCGTGGCCGCACCGGCTCCGGCAAGACCCTCTCCTTCGGTCTGCCGACCCTGGCCTCGCTGGCCGGTGGGCACACCGAGAAGAAGAAGCCCCGCGCGATCATCCTGACGCCGACGCGTGAGCTCGCGATGCAGGTCGCCGACGCTCTCCAGCCCTACGGCGACGTCCTCGGCCTCAAGATGAAGGTCGTCTGTGGCGGTACCTCCATGAGCAACCAGATCTTCGCTCTGGAGCGCGGTGTCGACGTCCTCGTCGCCACCCCGGGCCGTCTGCGCGACATCATCAACCGCGGCGCCTGCTCCCTGGCGAACGTCCAGGTCGCGGTCCTCGACGAGGCCGACCAGATGGCCGACCTGGGCTTCCTGCCCGAGGTCACCGAGCTGCTCGACCAGATCCCCGGCGGCGGCCAGCGCATGCTCTTCTCCGCCACCATGGAGAACGAGATCGGCACCCTGGTCAAGCGCTACCTGACCAACCCCGTCACGCACGAGGTCGACAGCGCGCAGGGCAACGTCACGACCATGACGCACCACGTCCTCGTCGTGAAGCCGAAGGACAAGGCGCCGGTCACGGCGGCCATCGCCGCCCGCAAGGGCCGCACCATCATCTTCGTCCGCACCCAGCTGGGCGCCGACCGCATCGCCGAGCAGCTCATCGAGTCCGGCGTGAAGGCCGACGCGCTGCACGGCGGCATGACGCAGGGTGCCCGTACCCGCGTCCTCGCCGACTTCAAGGACGGCTACGTCAACGCGCTCGTCGCCACCGACGTCGCCGCCCGCGGCATCCACGTCGACGGCATCGACCTGGTCCTGAACGTGGACCCGGCCGGTGACCACAAGGACTACCTGCACCGCTCGGGCCGTACCGCCCGCGCCGGCAAGTCCGGTGTCGTCGTGTCGCTGGCGCTTCCGCACCAGCGCCGCCAGATCTTCCGCCTGATGGAGGACGCGGGCGTCGACGCTTCGCGCCACATCGTCCAGGGCGTCGGCGCCTTCGACCCCGAGGTCGCCGAGATCACCGGTGCCCGTTCGCTGACCCAGGTCCAGGCCGACTCCGCGAACAACGCCGCCAAGCAGGCCGAGCGCGAGGTCGCCGACCTCACCAAGCAGCTGGAGCGCCTGTCGCGCCGTGCCGTCGAGCTGCGCGAGGAGGCCGACCGCCTGGTCGCCCGCTCCGCACGTGAGCGCGGCGAGGACCCCGAGGCCGCTGTCGCCGAGGTGGTCGAGGCCGCCGAGGCCGAGGTCGCGGCAGCCGTGGCCGAGCCGGTCGCGGAGGAGCGCCCCGCGTTCCAGAGCCGTGACGACCGTGGCAACTACGAGCGCCGTGACAACCGTCGCGACGACCGTGGTGACCGTGGCGGCGACCGTGGCGGCTTCCGCCGTGACGACCGCGGCGACCGCGGTGGCGACCGTGGCGGTTTCCGCTCCGGTGGCGACCGTCCGACCGGTGGTGGCTTCCGTCGTGACGACCGCCCCTCGGGTGGTTTCAACCGTGACGACCGTGGTGGCGACCGTGGCGGTTTCCGCTCCGGTGGCGACCGTCCGACCGGTGGCGGTTTCCGCTCCGGTGGCGACCGTCCGGCCGGCGGCGGTTTCCGCTCGGGCGGCGACCGTCCGACCGGTGGTGGCTTCCGTCGTGACGACCGCCCCTCGGGTGGTTTCAACCGTGACGACCGTGGCGGCTTCCGCTCGGGCGGCGACCGTCCGACCGGTGGTGGCTTCCGTCGTGACGACCGCCCCTCGGGTGGTTTCAACCGTGACGACCGTGGTGGCGACCGTGGCGGTTTCCGCTCCGGTGGCGACCGTCCGACCGGTGGCGGTTTCCGCTCCGGTGGCGACCGTCCCGCCGGTGGTGGCTTCCGTCGTGACGACCGCCCCTCGGGTGGTTTCAACCGTGACGACCGCGGTGGCGACCGTGGCGGTTTCCGCTCCGGTGGCGACCGTCCGACCGGTGGCGGCTTCCGCTCCGGTGGCGACCGTCCGGCCGGCGGCGGCTTCCGCTCCGGCGGCGACCGTCCCGCCGGCGGCAGCGACCGCCGCGACGACAAGCCCCGCTGGAAGCGCAACGGCTGAGACCGGCCGCTGAACTGATCGCCTGACAGGGCCCCTACGACCACCCGTCGTAGGGGCCCTTTCGGCGTTGTCGGCCCCTGTTGCTAGGCTCCGCAGACTTTGCAGTGGGGGCAGGGCGAGGGCGCTGGCCGCCGCTGAGGCGGGCCCCCGAGTTCCGGGGGGAATGATGAGACGAACGCGCACGCGCGCACTGGCCGCGCTCGCGCTGACCACCACGGTGGTCACGCTGGCCGCCGTACCGGCCACGGCGGCGGAGGCACCGACAGGAGCAGCGGTCGTGCGGGCCGCGGCGGCCGAGACCGTACTGCCCGCGACCCAGCGGCGCATTCCGCGCGGCACCCGCATCCTCGAAGCGGGTACGACGGGCCTGCTGCTCGCCCAGGAGGGCGACGACCGGCTGCTCTGGATCGACTACGCGACGGGCACCACGACCGCGCTCGCGACGCGTCTCGCGTCCAAGCCCGTGTACGACGTCGACAACGGCTCCTTCACGCAGGCCCCGTTCAGCTTCGAGCCCGGGTACTACGGCGCGGGCTCCGACACGGTCGCCCTGTACTCCGCGACTCCGGTGCCGCACGTGACCCTTCAGAAGGGTGCGGGCGCTGCCTTCGCGGACATCGCCCTGCCGCCCGGCCAGACGTACAAGGGCACCTTCGGGGACACCGTGGTCACCGTCGAAGGCGACCCGAACGCGCCCGGTGCGTACCACCTGCTCAAGGCCGGCGGAGCCGGCAAGGCGAGTGACACCCCGGTGAAAGGGCTCCTGGCCGGCGCCGCGGAGAGTCGGTTGGTGGACGGCGACGCGAAGTCCGTGATCGTGCGCCAGGCCGTGTCCGTCCCCTCCGGCAGGGCCTGGCGCTGGATGATGATCGACCTCGCCACCGGGCAGGCGACGGGGCTGCCGGACCGCCCCGACCCGGAAGACCCGTACGCGGTCACCGGCTTCCGGCTCGCTCCGCGGGGGCTGCTGCGGTTGCACGGCCACGGCACTCGGGTGGATGTGCTGGACAGGGCGAAACTCGATGCCGCACCTCTGAGGACGTTGGGGATCTCGGCTCCGGACCAGCCGGAATTCGCCCTGCTCGGTCGCGAGACCCTGCTGGGTGTGGACCCGCGGATCAACGACGACCGCACCGGTGGCAATCTCTGGAGCCTTCCGGAGGGCAGCGACGACAGCAACGTCGAGCTCGGGTCCGCTCACCTGCAACTGGCCGTCGCTCCCGACGGCTCGGTCCTCGCCGTCGGCTCCGTCGCGGAGTCGAGCACGAGCCAGGGAGACGTGGCCTGGGCCGTCCACCGGCTCACCCGGTCGGCTACCGGTGCCACAGAGGTGAAGCGTGTCGCCACCGTCGCGCCGGTGCCGGCCTCGGTCTACGGCCTGGCTCTCGGCAGCGGCATCCTGAACACCTCGGACAACAGCACCGTGTACGAGCCCGCGACCATCATCGGAACCTATCGAACCGCACGGCTGAGCACCGGCCCCGGTACGCCCGCGGTCCTCTCCAGTACGGTCGACCGGCCCACCGGCGGTGAGGACGGGGGCTGCTGGAGCTGGGACAGCAAGCGCTGCCTGGCCATGTTCTCCTCCGGAGACGGCAACCACGGCCGCCTCAATCCCACAGAGCAGGGCGGCACGGTCCTCTTCCCGTCCGGCGCCACCGGCTGGGGTCCCAGGGTCACCACCGGAGAGGACAGCCCGGCGCTCACCGACTTGTCGGGCCGCTTCGGCATCGTCGCGGGGCTCTCCTCCGGCAACCAGTACGTGACCGAGTTCAAGGAGCCCTCCTCCGGATCCGTGCTGATCAAGCGCGACAAGGTGGCCTCCGCGGTCTGGGGCTCCACCCTCTGGAGCGGCTCCACGGCGGACGGCACGATCAGCCGGCAGGACCTGCCCCGAGGCGCCGCGCAGAAGGTCTTCAAGACGCTCGACGGCTGCATGCCGAACGCGCTCCAGGCCGTCGGCCGCTGGGTCTACTGGGCCTGCCCGAAGGACGCGGACGCGGGCAAGCCGGCCGCGGCCGGCCTCTTCGACCAGACCTCCGGCAAGGCGGTGGCGGTGCCCGCCGATCCCGCGCTCCTCGGGGACGGCTATCTGGTGCGCCGTACGGAGACCACGGGGCTCGAACTGACCGACCTGACCGGCGGGGTGCCGGCGGCCGGCAAGACGCTGCCCACGCGGGTGCTGGTGGGCAAGGCCGCGCTGGGCGCGTCCATCGGGCGCCGCACCGGCTGGACGGTCGACCGCTTCGGCGGCCACGTCGCCTACGTGGACGACGCGGAGCGCGTGCACATCGTGCCGACCGGCGTGGCGGCCTCCCCGTTGACTGGGATCGACGTGGTGGCGCCCGCCGCCGTACTGGACCTCAAGAAGGTGCCCGCACAGACGTGGACCGGGAAGTGGTGGCTGTCCAAGCCCGCCGCCTCGTGGACGCTGAAGGTCCGGGACCGGGCGACGGGCGTCCTGACCGTCGTGCGCAGGGGCGGCGAGGCGCGCGGCCTCATCGCCCCCACCTGGGACGGCAAGGACGCCTTCGGGAAGCTCTTGTACAGCGGCGCGTACGACTGGGCGCTGACCGCCAAGCCCGCCGACGGGCTGGGCGCCGACCTCATCGTCTCGGGGGCCGTTTCGCTCTCCGGGGCCGGGGCGAGGCCGCCCCGGGACCACGTCGGGGACGGGAACGGCGACCTGTTCGGGCTGAAGGCCGACGGGACGGCCGAGTTCCGTCCGGGCGGCGCGGGCGCCTTCGGCGCGGCCGTCTCCGGTAGCGGCTGGACCGGCGCGAACGCGGCCAACGCCGTACTGCCGTTCGGCGACGTGGACGAGGACGGCTGCAACGACGTGCTCGTGCGGATGGCGGCCGGTGAACTGCGGGCCTACCGCCCCGGCTGCGGGAACCCGTTGAAGCCGGCCTCGCCGTACACGGTGGTCGGGGCTGGCGGCTGGAACACGTACGACACGCTCGTCTCCCCGGGGGACCTCACGGGTGACGGGCGGGCCGATCTGCTGGCCAAGAACGACGCCACGGGCCACCTGTTCCTGTACGCGCTCAACGGCACCCGGCTGGAAGCGAAGGTGCTGGTGGCCGAGGGCCTGAAGGGGTACCGGCTCACGGGTGCGCGCGACCTGAACGGAGACGGCCGCGGCGACCTGTTGGGCCGGGACCCGGCCGGGAAGTTGTGGTTCTACGCCGGCGGGGCCGACGGCAAACCGGCCGCCCCGGTCCAGATCGGTACGGGCTGGAACATTTTCAACGCGGTCGTCGGCGTTGGCGACATCACCGGTGACGGCAAGTCCGACCTGGTGGCGCGGGACACGTCGGGGGTCCTGTGGCGCTACGCCGGGCGGGGCAACGGCAGGTTCGAGGCACGCGTGAAGATCGGCGACGGCTGGGGGGCGTACGCGAGTCTGAGTTGATGACACGGTCCGGACAGCCGATACCCCATCGGCTGTCCGGCGCTCTGCGGCTATGCTCTGGGGTGAGCACACCGAGGGCCATTAGCTCAATTGGCAGAGCAGCGGACTTTTAATCCGTTGGTTGTCGGTTCGAGTCCGACATGGCCTACTGCTCGCAGGCGGGGGTTAACCCCTCTGACCTGCTACTTAGCGCCTCGATTGGCTTCGGCCGATCGAGGCGCTTCGTCGTTCGGGACCCCGTGCGGGAGCGATGCGGGAGCGGCGGTGCTGGAACTCCCGTTCGCCGCCACGGCCGGACGTGCTCTCGGGACGAGCCGGGCAGCTGCCTCAGCTGCGGCCTTGTCGACCTCGGGCAGCAGGCTCGTGTACGTGTCCGAAGTCAGCGTGATGGTGGAGTGCCGCAGCGTCTCCTTGATGGTGTGGAGGTCGCCACCGCCGGCGTGCGTGAGGGTCGCCGTCCCGTGGCGCAGGTCCCGGAGGTTGATGGGCGGCAGGCCGATCTCCTCGTAGAGGCGCCGGAACTCCTTGGAGACGGTGCCCGGATGCAGCCAGGTGCCGTCCTCCTTGGTGAAGACCTTCCCCGTGTTCTGCCAGCCTTTCCCCCACTTGAGGCGCTCCTTGTTCTGGCGGACCCTGTGCGCCCGCAGAACGGCCACGGTGTCGTTGTCCAGGCCGATGGTGTTCGCGCTGGAGTCCGTCTTCGGCTCCGACTCGTACGGCGTCCATCCGTCCTGCACGATCTCGCTCGCGACGGTGAGGAGCCCGGCGTCCAGGTTCACGTGCGTCCAGTCCTGGCCGACGCCCTCGCCGCGCCGCAGACCGCGGAACGCGATCAGGTGGAAGAACGCGTACAGCCGGTGGTCTGACGCGTGGTCGAGGAAGGCCCCGAGCTGCGCCGGCATCCACACCATGACCGGGCTGGGCTTCTCGCCGGTCTCCAGCCACCGCTCCACGCGCTCAGCTGTCCACAGGAGCGGCTTGGGCCGCTTGCCCGACTCAAGCTCTACGTGCGCGGCCGGGTTGAAGGTGACGAGCTGCCGAGCAATCGCGGCATTCAGCGCGGCCCGCAGCGTCCGCCGGATGCTCTGACGGGTCGCAGGACCCGTGAGCTTCCGGAACGGCTTCATCTCGGCGAGCTTCTCCTTCTCCAGAGCCAGCTTGGCCCGCTCGGCGGCAACAGGGCGCCCAGCCTTGCTCGGCTTGCACCGCGCGATCTGATCACGGCGCTCCTGGTTCTCGGCCGCGATCACCTCGTTCTCGTCGCCGATGGCGTCGAACATCTCCACGAGGTGCCCGACGTTGAGCCGGTCCAGCCGCAGGTGCCCGATGCGCGGCTTCAGGTGAACCTTGATGTGTGAGGCGTACCCGTTGGTCGTGGTCTTCCGGGTCTTCTTCGCCGCGAGCCAGGTGTCGAGCCACTCGCCGACCGTGATTCGGATGGTGAGCGACTGCGTGGTGTGGAGCCGGCGCCGCGTCTCTTCGAGGTCCGGTAGCGGAGCCTTGTCCTGCGCCACTTTGGCCAGCAGCTCGACGATGCGCTCGCGGCCCTCGTCGTCGTCCGAATCGGCCAGGGCGAGCAGGGCCCGTATGTGGTCCAGGTCGGCCTGGGCTTCCCCCTTCGACTCGTAGCCGCCACGGGTGAACGAGCGCCGCGTGCCCTCGCTGGTGGGCGGGAGCTCCTGCCGCAGCCTGTACGCCCCGTGGCGCTTGCCCTTGAGTTTCGGGCACTTACTCCCGAGCAGCTTCCCGCTCTCCTGGTCCCGGCAGTTGCACCGCCGGTGAGTCGACCCGTTCAATCTCAGTCCCCCTCAACAGATCCCCGCGACCCCTTCGCCACGGGCCCCAACTGACCTTGCTTGCGTGCCGCCCCGACCCACTTCGCGGCAGCGGAGTGCGAGACGCCGAAGTGCTCGGCGACCGCGACGGTGGGCGGCCGGCCTTGCTTGTGCGCCTCTCGGTAGACCTCGGCCACGTTGGTCAGGTGGTCCGGGGTGAGGCTGCGGCGCTGCCCAGGTGTCTGCTGCGACGGCAGCAGGGCGAACAGCGGGGCCAGCAGGCGCCGTGCCTCTTCCTTCTTCCGCTCGAACGCGGAGGCCGACTGGTCGGCCTGAGGGGCAAGGATCTCCCCGAGCCATTCGGTGGCCGAGCTGTTCACCAGCTGCATGAACGCGGCGTGCTTCCACGTCGCGATCCCTGCCGCTCCGAGAACCGCTTCGAGACCGAAGTCGGCTCCCGTGTCCCCGGTCATGACGGACACCAGCTGCACGCCCGATTGGGGGTCGGCGCGGAAGCACAGCGCGACCGTGGCGCGGACCTTCTTCCCCACGGCGATACCGGTGAAGTGGCTCGGCATCTTCAGGTGCCCGAGATCGACGAGAGGCGGTTCCCCGCGGAACTGGTCGTAGGGCCAGCCGGGGGTGGCTACGTAGTCCCATCCATCGGGCACTCCATCATTCTGCATGCCTTAATCCTGCCTGAAGGGCAAGGAAGTGGCAAGGATGACTGTCCCGCTCGTTCCCTCTCCCGCGCTCATGGACTCCATCCCGCTTTCCCGGTCTCTCCTTGTTTGTGCTCATCAAGTCTCATCTGGTCTCTCATCTTCCTTCTCAGTCCTTCTCTTTCCCTATCTAACCTTGCCTGTCGGCAAAGTTCATTATCTGCCACGGGGTAAAGAAGTCCTGTGGAGTTGAGGCAAGGTATCGGCTAGGCTCGGTCCATGATCAGAACTGATGTCCTGCGTCTTGCGCAGGTACGGGCCGACGCTGCCTCGGGGGCAGCGATGCGCACCCGTGCCGCCGCTCGGCTGTCGCTGTCGGAGATCGCGGACCTGTGCGGGGTGGACCCGTCGACGGTCTGGCGCTGGGAACGTGGGAAGCGAAGCCCGAGGGGAGAGGCCGCGCTCGCTTATGCGCGGGTCCTCGAAGACTTGGCCCAGCACAGGCTTCACCGAGACGAGGTGGCATGAGCGGCGCCCTCACCCGAGCCGAGCTGCTCGCCCTTCCGGCGACCGTCGACCTTGAGACTGCCGGCCGCGCGTTCGGACTCAAGCGCAGCACGACGTACACCCTGGCGAAGCGGGGAGAGCTGCCGGTGCGGACTATGCGGCTCGGCCGCGCACTGCGGGTCGTCACCGCCGAGCTGCACGTAGCACTCGGCATCCGTCCGCAGGAAGAGGCCGGGCTCCGCACGGATGTTGGCGCATCCGCCGGAGCCCTCGAACTCTCCAGCTCTGTCCAAGCCTGAACAGCACGACGGCACGGGGTGCGAACGACGAAGCCCGCCCCGTGCCGCCGCAAGGAGACCTCTACATGCAGGAGCCTATCCAGCTCCCCAGCACGATCGAGTCCGACCTATTGGCGGCCCGTTCCCGGCCCACCGCACCGAACCCCCTGCGCGTCGCTCTCTGGGCCGCCGCGCAGGGCTGGCACGTCCATCCGCTTACGCCGGGAACGAAGATTCCCGTCCGCGGATGTGACCGGTGTTCTCCTGGGACCAAGCAGCGGCCCAACCGGCAGTACACCGAGCATGATGGGCACGCCTGCCCCTGCGTCGCCGCTGGCCGTCCCTGCCACGGTGTCCTCGCCGCGACCAACGACCCCAGCCTGATCGTGGCCTGGTGGAACCGTCTGCCAGCTGCCGGCGTGGGAATCGCAGCAGGGCCGTCCGGGCTGGTCATCCTTGATGTGGACAGCCACGAGGGAGATGCCCCCGTTGACCCGGAGGCCCTTCTCCCCGGCGTCGACCTGCCCTATGACATCGCGCCTGGCAGTGTTGCGGACGGTCGTGACACGCTGGCCCTGCTCGTCGAGGCGCGGCGCGCGACGCTGCCCGGCTGTGGGCCGGAGACGCTCACCGTGCACACTCCTTCGGGCGGCGTGCACTACTGGTTCCGTGCCCCGGCCGGTACGACGTGGCGCCCGCTCGCCGGTGCCTTGGGCTGGCAGCTCGATGTGCGCGCGGGGTCCTCATACGCGGTGGCGCCCGGCACGTCCACTCGTGCCGGCGCGTACACCGCGCTCGGCGACTGCCGTACGGTCGCCGAGCTGCCCGTCTGGCTGGCGCGGGACCTCGACCGCACCGGGCACCGCGTACGCCCCGAGCGACCCCGCACCGCACTGCCCTGGCGCTCCCACACCGTGGGCGGCGGGTACGTCGCCGCTGCCATCGAGGGCGAGCTGCGCGCCGTCGCTGAGGCGCAGGCTGGCACCCGTAACGAGACCCTCAACCGTGCCGCTTTCAACCTCGGCACGCTGCGCGCCGTCGGCCAGCTCGACCGCGCCCAGCTCGCCGACGTGCTCCGCGACGCCGCGCGCCACGCCGGACTGCCCGACCGTGAGGCTGAGGCCGCGATCCGCTCCGGACTGTCGGCCGGCGAGCGGTACCCCCGCACCCTCACCGGAGCTGCCGCGTGACCCATGTCCCGACCTTCAACCCGACCGCCGCTGCTCGCTCCGTCGTGCCCTTCCCTGTGCAGGGTGCGGGCACGGAACAGCAACGTGCCCCGAAACAGGAACGACAGCCCCCGCAGGCCGAGGTACTGCGCGTGCTCGGGCAAAACCGGTTCCGGTACCTGCATCACAACGGCGCCCCGTACGCAGTCCCGTACGACGGCCCGCCCATCGCCGTGCCGCTGCGCGCCGCCGCGCACACGGGGACCGGAAGCCTGCGCCAGCACCTGACCTACGCCTACGTCACCGAACACGACCGAACGCCGTCGCAGACCGCGCTCGCCGACACGCTCGCCGCCCTCGACGCGCTCGCCATGCGGGCCCCCGAGACCGAACTGCACCTGCGCGTCGCCGCAGACCCCGAGGACACGGCAGTGTCCTGGCTCGACCTCGGCCGCCCGGACGGGGAGTCTGTCCGCCTTGCCCCGGACGGATGGGCGCTGACGTCCCCGGACCCGGAGACTGGGCCGATATGGCGGCGCAGCAAGTTGGTTCGCTCCTTGCCTCGCCCGGACCGCTCCGCCGGCGGCTGGCGCGAGGGCATCGAGGAGTTCGCCGAGCTGCTGCCGTTCACGCCGGAGACGCTGCCGCTCGCGGTCGGCTGGCTGCTGGCCGCGCTGCGCCCGGAGATGCCGCGCCCGATCGCATACCTGACTGGCGAGCAGGGAACGGGCAAGAGCACCTCGGGCCAGATGCTCGCGGGGATCATCGAGGGTGCTCGCGCTCCATTGCGACAGGCGCCCGAGAACCTGCGCGACCTCGGCCCGACCACCGCGGCCGGATGGGTGCTCGCCCTCGACAACCTCTCCGGGCTGCCTGGCTGGCTGTCCGACGCCCTGTGCCGCATCGTTACGGGCGACGCGCAGGTGACCCGAGCCCTCTACACCGACGACGACGTGAACGTGCTGACCTACCAGCGCCCCGTACTGCTCACCGGGATCGACCTCGGCGCACTCCGCAACGACCTCGCCGAGCGCATGCTGCCACTCGAACTCCAGCCTATCCCCCGCCATAAGAGGCGCACCGCGGGATCGCTCTGGGCCACGTACGAGCAGGCACACCCGCGCATCCTCGGCGCCCTGCTCGACCTCGCCGTCGCCGTGTGGGCGGATCTCCCGCACGCCGCGGCGGACCTGGCCGAGCGTCCACGGCTCGCCGACTTCGCCGAGCTGCTGCACGCCCTCGACCGCGTCACCGGCTGGCACAGCCTCGCCGCCTTCAACGGGGCACAGGACGCCCTGAACGATGCCGTGCTCGACGGCCACCCTGTCGCCGGAGCCCTGCGGGAGTGGACCGAATCGCCGGGCTTTCCGCCCGGCGGCTGGCAGGGCACCATGGCCGAGCTGCACCGGCAGCTCGGCAGCGATGGCCGTGGCCTCGGCGACGGGTGGCCGAAGACGCCGGCCGTTCTGAGCGCCCGCATTCGACAGGTCGCACCGGCACTCCGCGCCCGCGGTATCCAGGTGGCACGAACCTCGGGCAGCAACAAGCACGGCAAGGTCTACGCCGTCACGCGCCACCCGACCCCGTGATTGCGCCCCCTTTAGCGCAGATCACGTGCCCCGGAACGGCAACAGCCGCCCGGGGCACTTTCCTGTCCGGGGGACGCACGGGGGACGGCGGGGGGACGAAGGGGACGTAGGCCGATCCTCGAGGCGCCCCCTTGATTCCCGCGGCACGGCGCGGATCACGGGACCGGGGGACTCAGGGGACGCCTCCGCACCCGTTCTCCTCTGTCTCAGTCAGAGAAGGAAGGAGGAAGGAGAGAGAGCAGCCTGGAAACAGCGTCCCCTGCGTCCCCAACGTCCCCTCCGAAGCCTTCGGGTGTCTCCGCCGCGACCGGTCGTGACTTGCGCGCGCGGGTGCGCGCGAATACAGCACACCACTGACAACGAGCCCCTGCTCGTCTCAACGCAGCCCAGGCGCGCGACGCCGGCACCCCACACGCAACGACCGGTCGAAGCAGCCTCCGCGCGCGGGAAGGCCCATCGCCACAGGGGCTACCTCAGGCGTCCGGGGCCGGAGCCTCTGGCTTCTGTTCCGCCACGTACGTGCCGCGCCCCGAAAGGGCATAGAGGAGACCTTCGTCGGCGAGCGCCGCAATCGCACGGCGGACGGTTGGACGGGAAAGCCCGTACTCGTCCGCAAGGGCGTTCTCGCCGGGAATGGCGCGGTTGGTTTTCCAGTCACCGCGCTTCAGGCGTGCACGCAAGATCCCCGCGAGCTGTTGGAACGGCGCATCGGGTGCGTCGCGCTCCACCTGGTCATCCGGCCCGTACTCCATGAGCCGAAGGTATCCGGCCGATGGCACAGCGGCATTCCCTGACAGGCCTATACAGCCCTTTACAGGCTTTTACAGGTAGGGCTAGGGTCGCCACACAACAAGACCCCCGCGACGCGGCGAACGTCCGGGGGCGTGGCCCATCAGCTATCTGGAGCTGACGAACGTGACTGACCTTATCGCGCACCTTGTGCGCTTACTCGTGCTGCTGTTCCCCGCTGGCGGGAGGCACCGAGCTGCCCCCTTGCCGGGCAACGCCCCGTCCCCGCAACCTCGGCGCTCCTCGTTACCGGAACACAGGAGCCCGTACGCCCGTGAGTCGGCAGAGAAGAGGCCGTTCACGGACACGATCAATCCCGTACGCCCCTACGTCACAGCCCCGCGCCGCAAGCACCCTGACGACCCGGAGCGCCGCGCGCAGGCGGAACGCCGATGGGCGCTCGACATGGCACTGCGCGGTATCGATGTTGGCCCGGCCGTGATCCACGGCAGGCAGGTGCCCCCCGGCGGTCGTACGGTCCACATGGCGGTGGGAGCTTGACGGCCATCGCCTGCTGCCGCTGCGGGCGCCTGACGTCGGCCCCCGTCGCGGTTCGCCACATCGAGCGGTCGAGCGGCCCAGGCCGGACGCTGTACGCCTGTCCAGACTGCGCGCCCCACCTCACCCCCGGCCCCCTGCCGACAGAGCTGCCCTGCTGATTTACGGCGGCCTCGAAGTCGAGACCCAGCCCCGCCCGGAGACCCTCCAGGCGGGGCTGGGCCATCTCCGGATGCCCGGCTCGACTCACGGGGCTGGTCGTACCTCGCGTGAGATTGAATTGACCGTTTCCTCTTCTGCCCGTTCTGAGGCCGTAGAACGCCGTGCTCCGTGCCTCGCAGGTCGCGAATCGGCCCCAAGAGGAAACGGCCCACGAATCCGAGGAGTCGTGCCTCCCACGCGGACCTCAAGCGGGTTGGTTGCCCACATGCAGCCTCGCCGGCGCGCAGAGGGGATGTGGGCCTACGCTGCTTGCTGGGCACGCTTCCTCCGTTCCTTCGCGTACCAGATGAAGTGAACGAGAAGAGTCTTGTATCCCCATGAGGGGACCGTGGCGCCCAGCAAGATCCACAGGGTTCCCCACCAGCCGCGGTGTCCGCCTGGGTCCCAAATCGGGATCCACAGAAAGTTGCCGGCGATCAGTGCGAGCCAGTGCCCAGTCTCCTTGGGGACGCGTCCAGCTCGGAACTCGAAGAACATCGTCAGGGCCATGTAGAACATGAAGATGTAGAGGTTGAGGATCCACATGACTGGGCTGATGTCTGAGTACCGCTCGACGAAGCGCACTTGATACGGCCACTCGAAGACCATGACCAGAGCCAAGATCATCAGCGGAGTGGCTTGCAAGAGAGTCCGCGCAATCTGGGCGATCTTGTCCTCATGGCGAAGGGCGAAGTCCCCGAACCCCTCATACAGGGGATTGGGTGCCAGTTCAGGGTCGATTCCCTTCCTGGCCCTGATCGCCTCGGTCAAGGCCTCCTCTTGCGTGGCGCCCCGAACGCGCATCCCGGCGCCGTCGACGTACGCCTCTACCTCGGCGGCGAAGCCCCGCATGTTCTCGCTCGTCAGGCGCGAACTCAGCGGTATCTGCACCCATGAGGGCGGCTGTTCGGCCGCCCTCAGCTGTTTGGTGAGATTCGTCCAGAAGATCATCCCCGTGTCGGGGTCGTAGACGATGCCTAAGACAGGGATGCGGCTCTGCTTCCAGTCGTCATAGTGGTCGTCCACCGGGATGGCGTAGCCGCGGGCCCGTTTGTACTTCTTTCCGCTCTTGACCTGCGCGGCGAAGTAGTGGCCGGTCCGTTTCCCGCTACGAGTGAGGTTGACGAAGAGGTCTTCGCCATGGTCGTTTCCGCCGTCGATTTCCTGAACGATGTGCTCGTGGTCCTCAAGCAGCGTGCGTACGGCGTTGACGCCTGCCCTCTCGATGCGACGGCTCGGACGGATAGTCGCCACTGCTCCCCCTCACAGTCAGTGCGTCGACGATACCGACGGCCACTGACACTGGGTAGATCTTCCGCAACGGCTGGTGATCACGAGGGCCGTCATCGCTTCTGGGTAGTAGCGGCGAGTCCTGGACCAGCCGCTCAAATCAGAGGCGGGATGGTGTCGCCTTGCGGTTCGTGGCAGGGTCGCCCCCATGCGGATTTTGGTGATGGGCGGCACCTGGTTCCTTGGCCGAGCGATCGTTGACGATGCGCTTCGACGCGGCTGGGATGTAACAACGTTCAATCGGGGCCGCTCCGGCGTGGTCGAGGGCGCCGACACCGTCCGGGGTGACCGGACGAGCCCCGACGACCTGAAACGGCTGGCCTCACGCGGACCATGGGATGCCGTGATCGACACGTCCAGCAGCGAGTTCCCGCCCCGTGACGTCCTTCTCGCCACCGACATCCTGCGCCCGGCCGCTGCCCGATGGGTGCACGTCTCCACCGTGTCCGTCTATCAGGGGTGGCCCCACCACCCGCTCACCGAGGACTCCCCCTTGTTGGAGTGCCCGCCGGACGCCGATGAGTCCTTCGGTCACACAGGGGCCGATGGCAGTCCGACGAAGTACGGGTTCCAGAAGGCAGGAGGAGAGGCTGCCGTGCGCGCCGCCTTCGGGGACGATTCGGTGTTCCTGCGGCCGGGAGTGATCCTGGGTCCTGGCGAGTACGTCGGGCGCCTCCCGTGGTGGCTCACCCGTGCCCAGCGCGGCGGCCCGATTGTCGTCCCGGCGCCGGCCGCCCAGGTGATCCAGCCCGTTGATGTGCGGGATGTCGCCGTCTTCGCCGTCGATCAGGCCGCTGGCACCGATAGCCCTGGCCGGGCATTCAACATCGCCCACCCCGAGGGCACCAGCTGGTCCGACTTCATCACTGATTGCCTGGCCGCCACCGGTAGTACCGGAAGCCCAGTGTGGGCTGATGCGGCGACGCTCACTGCACACGGTGTGAAGCAGTGGACGGAGCTTCCGCTGTGGCGCACCCACTCCGGGGTGTGGTCCGTCGACGCCTCCCGTGCAGTGGCGGCCGGGCTTCGCTGCCGTCCGCTTGCCGACACCATTGCGGACACCTGGGCGTGGATGCAGGCAGACGGCCGACCGGTCGAACACCCGAGGTGGGCCGAACACGGCGTGGACCCAGCCAAGGAAGCCCAGATCCTCGCTGCCCTCGGCCTCCCGTAGACACGAGGGGCAGGGTCACTCGATGGCGAGGAGCCCGCTGCCCGTACCCAGCTGCCGCGGCGCCGAGAGGCGCCCGAATTCCTCGATCTGTTCGCCGAGCGTGACAGCCACCCGCGTCTCCCTGAACGCGGGGGCCGTCAGAGCTCGGCGCAAACCGCCGGTGCGCTCCAGCAGCCCCGCCACACGCTGTTCCGCCGGGATCGCCCACACCGTCTCCAGAGTCGTCGCCGCTGCGTCCAGGTCGCCCCGGAGCAGTTGTGCGGCGGCGAGATCGGCAGCGGCCTTGCCCCGTACCGGTACTGACTGCCGGGCCGGCGGCCGGGACGCGACCAGATCCAGCGCCCGTTGCGCCGTCACCTCCGCGCCTGCCCCGTCGCCGACGAGCAGGGCGGTGGTGCCGTTGGACATCAGCAGGCGCTCCTCGTTGAAGGCGAACTCACCGCCGACGTCATCGTGCAGGGCGTCACGCTCGCCGCTGTCCTGCCGGGTGGACGCGATGAGCGCGCGGGTGGCCCGCTCCCGGTCCCCGAGGTGCCCATGGGCGCGGGCTTCGATGGACAGCAGCCGGCGCCTGGCCGTGTCGCCCAGACCGGCGTAGGCCAAGGCGGTCCGCGCATGCCGTACGGCCTCGGAAGGTCGGCCCGTGAAATAGGCGCAGATTGCCAAGGACCCAGTGGCATAAGCCCGTAGCGGATCGAAGCGCGCCATCTCTCCGTACAGGGCCGCCGACCGGGCAAGGCGTGCCGAGTCGTCCAGTGCGCCGAGGTCGAAGGCGGCGGTCGACAGCAGCGCGCACGCCTGCCCCGCCACGATCAGCAGGTCCTGCTGCTGTACGGGCACCTTGGTGAGTCCGCGTTGGTGCTCTGCCTCCGAGCGCAGGGCCTTCGCTCGCCGGAACACGTCGAAGGCGCTCACGGCGCCGTACGAGCGGGCGAGGGACAGGGCGTCGTCACGGAGCTGGTCGATGGTCGTGTCGGATACGGACTGCGCGGCGGCAGCCCCCGCCTCATCAGCGGCGTCACGTGCGGTCATGGCGATTTCACTTTCGAGGTCGTACGCAGTGGGAGTCACCGAGGTCGAGGTCGACAGCGCGGGCGGCGGCCCGAACAGTGACGTGGCCTCCACACCGAAGAGCTGCTCCAGTACCCGGCACGTGTCCGGTCCGGGCATGGTTTTGATCCGGCCCGACGTCCACCGCCGGAACTGTGCCTCCGACACCGACATGCCCCGCACGCCGGCCTGTGAGGCCGCGCGCTCGAACGCCGTGACGAAGTCCCTGTAACGCCAATGCCGTTGCTGGACTAACACGCGCAACAGCGTCACCGGATCGCCCATCGGTCGCTCCCTCAAGGTCAGGAGACGGGCCACATCGCGCCCCGTTCCACTTCGTGCCTACTGGCCAACACACCTGCTGCGCAATGAAATCCGTGCAGATGACATCACGGCGCCACCTTCATGACACCCCGATCACCCTGGCGAGCACCAGATGACACCAAGCGCATCGTGGTCGTGACACCCGCACCAGAGGGACTCTTACGCCACCTCGAAGACCCCAGCGAAAGGGAGTGGACCGTGAGCAGCCCCCGGCTTCCCCGACGAACCCCTGGCGCAACCAGCACGCGCTACGAGGCCGTCGTGGCCCCGTACGGGGAGACGGACGTCGGCACCCCGTTGGAGCGCCGCGGTCTGCCCAGGGCTGCCGAGGCGTTCCGCAGTGGGAACGGTGACCCCTCCACGTGGAGCTCCGCGCAGTTCGACGCCTTCCTCGGCCTCGGGGGTGCCCAATGAGCACGACTACGGAGGCAAACGTCTGGGTCACGGAGGACACCGCGCACCGGCTGCTCGGGCAGGACGTTGCACACCCCACCAGCGGACGTCACGGAACCGTGGGCGCGGTCCTGATCTACGTATCGAAACTTACGGGCAGGCCGGTCAGGAGGGTGGCGCACATGCGCCCGATGGACCACTCGGGTCGGGAATGGACCGCCGATCCGGACACCCTCCAGCCCCTACGGTCGATTGCCCACCAGGCCCAGTCCAGCGAGACGAAGGACTGAACAGGCTTCCCGTCGGCGCTGAACAAGCGATCGGCATCGACGGGGAACGGCGCCAGCGCGCCGCGCACGAAACCGGCGAGGTGTCATACGGCACCACACCGGCGGCACCAGAGCGGATCCAAGCTGCCCGTCCCGGGCAGTCACCCTTCCACCAAGGAGATCAGCTATGCCGAAGCCCAGGAAAGAGAAGCAGAACCACCTCATCTACGCGGACGTCGTGGACTCCAAGTCCAAGGCGGGCGTGTGGATGGGCGAGCGTGCTTCCTTCCGCGACAAGCAGGGCCGCATCCTGGAGGCCCTGAAGGACCGCACCGACTGGGTCAGCCTGGAGGGCGCGGTCATGGTCATCAGCACCGAGCCGGCCGGTCTCACGGTCATCGCGCCGAACCCGACGCTCCCCGGTGTGATCGTCCTCTCCGATGGCGGCTCCCCCGCGGCCTCCGCCCGGCTCCAGGCCGACGCCGAGGACAAGGTCCGCGCCGTCATGGCCGAACTGGGCATCGCTGAAGAGGAAACGGCGGCCTGACCCAGTGGCCACTCCCCAGCTGCTGTGGGGGAAATACTTCCAGTACGACCGGGACGGCGAGGCTGTCCTCCTCGACCCGGTCACGCTGGAGAGTGTGCTTCTCGACCCCGGCGAGGTCTCTGACCTCGCCGGGGTCCCCCCGACCGCGACCCACTTAGCCCTCGCCGGGCTCGGCTTCACCCAGGACGGCCCCGCGGCCGACCGCCGTGAAGCACTCCACCACCGCCTCCACACCCTGGGTATCGACCCGACACCGCGCGGGATCAGCGGCCTCCGGGTGGTGCTCACCGACCGCTGCAACATGGCCTGCACGTACTGCTTCGTCGACACCAACAGCGGCAAGCCGGACATGACGGAGCAGGAGCTCGCCGCCGGCCTTGAGTTCATGTTCGAGCAGAACGCTGGGCAGGAGGAGGTCTCGATCCAGTGGTTCGGCGGCGAGCCGACGATCCGCTTCGACCTCATGCAGTACGGCGACGAACTCGCCGACACCCTCGCTGCCCGCTACGGCGTCGAGCGGGTCCGACGCACAGTCGTCACCAATGGCGCCCGCCTGACCGACGAGGCCCTCGACCACTTCGTACAGCGCGAGTACGGGGTGGGCATCTCCATCGACGGCCCTCCCGGGATCAACTCGGCGAACCGGCTGCTCCTCGGCGGGCAGCCCGCCGACGACCGCATCCGCCGCAACGTCCGGCGCCTGGTCGAGGCGAAGGGCCTGCACGTCGGCTGCAACCTCACCCCGACGGCGTCGAACATCGGGCGCCTGGCCGAGAGCGTGCAGTGGATCATCGACGACCTCGGCCTCAAGTTCATCTACGTCAACACGCCCATCCCCACCGGGGGCAAGTGGCGGGTGAATGGCGCCGACCTGGCACGGGAGCTCTACGAAGCCCGCCTGACCGCACTTGGGAAGGGCGGGATGCTCTTCTCCGTCCTCGACCGGGCCTTCCAGGCACTCGACACCCGCCGGCCGATGCTGTTCGACCACATGCAGGGCGACCGCAGCCTCAACGCCGCCCTCCTGCCCGGCAACCGCGTCAGCGTGTGCGACATCAACTTCACCGAACCCGAGTTCCTCCACACACTCGACGAGCTACGGTCGGACCCCAGCCGCCTCACAAGGGCGACGAAGAAGGTCGCGCCGATCCCCGCGTGCGGCGACTGCCCGGCGCTGGCCATCTGCGGCGGCCCGTCCCGCAACGAACAGGCCCTCATCGGCGGCAGCACCCCCGACCCGCAGATGTGCGCCTTCTACACCAGCACCGTGGCCATCGCGGTCTGGGACAACACGGGGGTGCAATGAGCACCCCCGCCCGTACGGCGCTGATCTCGACGGCCGGCCACTGCGAGGTCGCGTGCAGCTTCTGCTTCCGGGCCGACCGCGCCCGCGGCTTCCTCACCACCGCGACGTACACGCGTGCCCTGTCGCGGCTGAAGGAGGCCGGGGTCGAGGGTGTGTGCCTGACCGGTGGTGAGCCGACCCACCACCCGGACATCCGGCAGCTCGTGCGGCTGGCCCTCCAGTTCGGCATGACGGTGTCCATGGTGACCTCGGCACGCTCGGAGGCTGAGGTCACCGCCCTCGCGGGGGTCGGTCACCTTCTGACCAACGTGACCGTCTCCGCGGACTCGCAGGGCGCGATGGCGCTCGGCCGCACCACCCGGAGTGCGGCCTCTGCTGTTGCAACACTGGGTGCCGTGGACACCCCGTCGAAGGTCCTTCACCTCACCTACTGGGATGTGGACGACGACGAAGCCGCGCAGCTCGCCGACCTCGTAGCGGGAACGGGGATCGACGTCCAGCTGAGTCCCGTCCTCCTCTCCGAAGCCGCCCTGCGCCGGGATAACCGATCACTCCAGGACTCCCTGGTCCAGAGGGCGCGCGACACGGCGGCACTCGACCAGTACTTCCGCCTGTCCAACGGATACCGGTCCTACCTCGACGACCTGCGGCAGCTACAGCTGTCCAAGGAGGAGAGCCACCCCTGCCGGTCGGCCACCCTCTACATGTCGGCCGACGGCGAGGTGCGGCACTGCCCCTACGGAGCATCCGAGGTCAGTGTCCACGCCCCACGTACCGAGATCCGAGCCTTCCTCGACGCGCCGGCCACGGACCGCGTCGGACCTGACTGCGCCGCCATCTGCCGCCCCGCGTCCCGCGACTGCGCGGCGGCCTGACCTTGGGGGTCCACGTGCAACCGTCGGTCTCCGTCACCGATCCCGACGACTTCAACAGCCACTGGAGGCAGCCGCCGAACTTCCGCATGCAGGTCCCGTTCGACTACCTGTTCTTGCCGGCGATCGACATCCTCGACCACGTCCGCCGGGACGAGGAGGTGCGGTTCACGATCCTCGGCGAGGACGACTGGAAGGTGCGCATGGACCGCACCGCCGCGTTCCGGACGGCCCCGGTCGAGGAGATCGCCACGTGGCCGTTCCGCCTGGTGCACTTCAACCTCACCCGGTTCTACGGCGAGATCCTGGCGGGCTTCCAGGACGAGGTCATGGTGCCCTGGCGCACCCATCTGTCGTCGCAGGGATTCACGTGGCAGCGGTGCGCACCCATCCTGTTCCTGTCCACCGAAGGGGCAGCCTCGACCTACCACAACGACAACTCGCACGGTCTGGTGTGGCAGGTCCAAGGGGTCAAGACCTTCCACAGCTACCACAACCCCGACAAGCACCTGTCCCCCGAAGCCGCGGTCCTCGGTGAGACCACCGCTGAGGATCCCCCGCCGCACGACGAGGCGGCCCGGCAGTCGGTGACGATGCAGCCGGGCGACCAGCTGTGGAGCCACGCCCTGACCCCGCACTGGGTCACCACTGAATCGCCGCTCGCGCTCAGCGTCGCCCTCTCCCACGGCGGCCTGTCCCGCCGCGGCCGATACGCGGACCGCGAGCTGGCCCTGCGCGACCACTGGGACAAGAACCCCGCCGAGGCGTGGACCCTCGACCTCGGCCACACCCGGTACTGAGCCAGCCCTCTGCCCCACCGCCAGACAGACGGTGGGGCAGCGGTGCGTATACCCCTGACTCAGGGGGTGAGGCGGTTCGGCCCCCGGAACAGGAACGCGGCCTCGCGGATCGAGTCCAGGCCGAGCATGACCATCAGGATCCGGCCCAGGCCGGCGCCGAGGCCGCCGTGGGGCGGGCACCCGAACCGGAAGATGTTCATGTAGTCCTGCATCGGCTCGGTGTCCATGCTCTTCTCCTCCGCCTGCTTGAGCAGCACGTCGGAGCGATGCTCACGCTGGGCCCCAGTGGTGATCTCCAGGCCCTTCCAGAGCAAGTCGAAGCTGAGCGTCAGGTCCGGCCGGTCCGCCGGACGCATGTGGTAGAAGGGCCGGATACTCGCCGGGTAGTGCGTGATGAACACGAACTCGTGGCCCGTGAGCTCCTTCATGTGGGCGGCGATGGTGCGCTCACCTTCCGGGTCCAGGTCCTCCTTGACGCCTTCGGAGTCCCAGCCGCCGGCCCGCAGGATCTCCTGTGCCTCGGCCATCGTGATCCTGGGGAACGGAGCCTCCGGTACGACAACTTCGATGCCGAAGATCTCCCGGATCGCCTCACCGTGGACCTCGGCGACCTTCGCGATGGCGTGGGCGAGCATCCGCTCCTCGAACGCCATCACGTCCTCGACGTCGTCGATCCACGACAGCTCGACGTCCACGCCGGTGAACTCGGTCGCGTGCCGGGAGGTGTACGACGGCTCGGCCCGGAAGACAGGCCCGATCTCGAAGACCCGGTCGATACCCGCGGCCACGGCCATCTGCTTGTAGAACTGCGGCGACTGCGCGAGGTAGGCCGACCGGTCGAAGTACCCGAGCTTGAACACCTCCGCGCCGGACTCCGAGGCGGTACCCATCAGCTTCGGCGTGTGCATCTCCGTGCAGCCGTTCCGCATGGCGTACTCGCGCAGCCCCTGCTCCAAGGTCGTCTGCGCGGCGAACACCATCTGCGCGGTGGCACGCTTGCGTACGTCGAGGAACCGCCAGTCGAGCCGATGCTCGGGGCCGGTGTGCTCGTCGATCGGCAGCGGCGTCTCCGCCCGGTTCAGCACCTCGATCGCCTCGGGGACGATCTCCAGGCCACCCAGGTTGACCTGGGCCGCCTCTACGACGCGTCCGGTGATCCGGACGGCGGACTCGGGGGTAAGCGACTCGATGACGGCTTCGAGCGGGCCGCCGTCGCGCTTGTGGGTCACCTGGGCCATGCCGGAGTGGTCCCGCAGGATGACGAACTGCATCTTGCGCTGCAGCCGGAGTGCGTTCACCCAGCCGGAGACGGTGACGGTCTGGTCGACGTGTGCGCGTAGGTCAGAAACCAGTACGCGGCTAGTGGTGTGGATCATCGCAGCCCTCCAGGGGCGTCGTCATGATCCCTTGGAAGCGTGGGCGAGAAGGGTACTCGCGGTGCCACCACGCCTTTGCCACCGCCAGACAGCGGCGGCCTCATTCAGCCCGATGACGGGGGCAAACCGGCGGGGCATTGGGCCCGAGGGCCTTTCCTCCCCGCGCTCGGGAGGGTCTTCACCATGGGTGCGAGTCCGCCTTCACAGCTGCCGGCGGCTCTCTCTGCTCGCGTGATCCGTGGCTACTCGTCTCCGTCGACGCGTTGGTCACGAGGATAGGGATCCACCAAGCCCCTCGCAACGGATTCACGGTGGTGGCGCACCAGGTGACCGGATGGTGCCCCTGCCGAGGCCAGATTAGAGACCCCCGTCGCCCATCGCTGCTGCTTTGCAAGGCCGCCACGAGAATGCGCGGCAACTACGATCAGGGCCGCGAAGCCGTCCGGGCCGCTTGCGGCCCTGGACTCCCGACCAGGAGGGGACCGCCGCACATGGGTAGGACTGAGTACTACAACGACCCGACCGCGCCGAAGGCCAACACCCTCATCCCCGCCAGCAACCTGCTCGTCGTCGACGACACCGGTGCCGTCCTCCTCCAGCGCCGCCGGGACACCGGTCAGTGGGCACTGCCCGGCGGCGCCCAGGACATCGGCGAGACGGCTGCCCAGTGCGCGGTACGCGAGTGCCTAGAGGAGACGGGGATCGTCGCCGAGATCACCGGCTTCCTCGGCGTCTACACCAACCCGAAGCACATCGTCGCGTATACCAATGGCGAGATCCGCCAGCAGTACGAGAACACTTACATCGGCCGCCCCATTGGCGGTGCGCCCACGGTCAACGATGAAGCCGACGGCGTCCGCTTCATCCAGCCCGCGGACCTCGACCACTACGACATCCACGCCAGCATGCGCCAGCAGATCGGCGACTACCTCGCCGGCACGTACCCCTATCTCGGCTGAACGGGCAGCTTCGCTCCAACCCCGCTGGTCCGCCAATGCAACTCAGGGCAAAGATGTGCTCGAAGACCTGAGATCCGGTTTGCCGCATGCGTCACCACGCTGGGCGAAGTTGATGAACGGGCCCCGAAATCGCTGAAGATGGAGTGCGGCACGGCGGCGCCGAGCCAGGAGCAAGAGCAAGCGAGGGGAACGGGGAAAGCGTGACTGACGTGGAGCGCATGCTCGAAGAGGCGCAGGCCATGATGACGGAGGAGGTCTTTGAGGGGGTGCTGAAAGCCCAAGGCATCGATCCCGACGACCTGTCCTCGCTTCAGGACCTCCTCGCCATTGGCCTCACGAACGGAGCATGGCGCAACAGCTGCGTGGAGAACTGGCATGCCGAGGGGCGTCTGTCCGACGGCGACATGCTGCGGATCAACAGCCACACCACGCTCGGTATACGCCAGCGCCTCCGCGGATGGTGCACGGAGCACGGCATCACCTCGGGGAGCAGCGAAGCGTTCGAGAGCGTCACGGTGGAGGACGTGGACGTCCTTGGGCATCGACTCTTCAAGTGGCTGACCAACCCCAACCGCAAGCTCCCGACCGGCATGACCCTGGGCGAGCTCGCGCGAACCGATGAAGACCTCGCGGAGTACGAGGATCACGCGGACGGGAAGTTGGGAGCCTTCGCCGGCCAGATGGAGAAGAAGGGAGTCCGCCACGGCATCCTTTACACGGCTGGCCACGGCGCGCTGGCCTGCGACCGCTGGTGGGGCCATCCCACCTGGCCCGCTCGCGTCGACCGTTTCATCTCCGTACTGGACACCCCCGCGGATCCCCACTGGGGCACTGACGGCGAGCGCCTCAAGCGCCTGGGCCCAGAGCCGGCCGCCTTGCAGGATCGTGGTGCCCTGCGCGGGACACTGTTGCGGACGCCGTGGGAGCTCGAAGCGCAGACCGCAGAGTGGATCACTGACTCTGGAATCGGCTACTTGACGCCGGCTGTCTGATCTTTGGGAGATTGCCCGGTGTGGTACTCCGCAGCAAGCCGACGGGGCCCCGCTATTCCCGGCGGGGCTCTTTGAGGATTTGCGTGGTGCTGAGGAGGCAGCCGCGCCCTCACACTGACCACTTAGAGTGATGGATCAGTGCGTTCCTCTGTGCCCACCTGGGCAAATACCGACTTACTTCGCGACTGACAGTCCGACCCTCTAGGCTGCACGGTGTGGTTCTACAGGTAGAGATGGCACAGAGTGCAACACAAGAGCAGGATGAGGCCGTGACCGGAGATGATCGGATCCAGGTGCACTGTGGTGACGCCTATGACCTCATGCCGACTCTTGCACCGGAGTCCATTGACCTGCTGATCACCTCGCCACCGTACTGGGGCTTGCGCAGCTACGGGCAGGACCACAACGAGGACATCCTCAAGGAGTGGCTCGCTGAGGACGAGAGCCGCGTCCAGACCGATGTGCCGCCTTATGAGTGGTACCGGGACCATGGCGGCGTCCTCGGCCTGGAGCCCCTGCCCGAGTGGTACATCAGCCACCTCGTGGAGATCCTTCAGCGAGGCGCGGCTGCCCTGAAGCCCGGCGGCAGCATGTGGATCAACATCGGCGACACGTACTTCGCTCGTTGGTCGAGCATCCGCCACGACGGGCGTCAGGGCCTCGGCGACAATCCGCGTTCTCGGCGCCGGACCCCTATGGGTGGGTTCCGCCAGGAGAAGCAGCTGCTCCTCATCCCGAGTCGCTTCGCCATCGCCATGCAGGATCTCCGGTGGATCCTGCGCAACGACCTCATTTGGCACAAGCCGAATATCCCGCCGCGGCCCGAGAAGGACCGTCTGCGACTCGCGCACGAACACTTCTTCCACTTCGTGAAGCGCCCCAAGGAGGGGCGCGCGAAGTACCACTACGACCTCGGTGAAGTCGAGGCCGGAGCACGTGATGTCGTGTACTACGACTTCGATGAGGCCGACCAGCTGGAGAGCAGCGAGTCAGAGACCTCGTACTACGACTACCTCGAGGTCGAGGCCGGCGGGTACGACGTGGTGAAGACACACGTGCGTTCGGGGTCCGATGGCCATTCGGCTACATTCCCCGTGGATTTGGTCAAGCCGCGAATCCTGAGCTCCTGCCCCCCTGGCGGAACGGTGCTGGACCCGTTCTGTGGAACTGGGCGGTCACTTTCCGTAGCGGCAGCCTCTGGGCGCAAAGCTATCGGGTTCGAACTGCACAAGCCGTTCCATGAGGCGGCTACGCAGAATGCCAGCGAAGCAGCTGGTCAGTTGTCTTTTGATCTGAATGAATCGAAGGAGACGGGGTCTTAGTTTGTCCGGGGGCGGAGCAAAGGCAAAGAAGGAACCGGGAAACTTCATTGCGGAATGGTTCGGGCATCGGGTCTACCCGGTCGTCGCGGAGACCGCGAGCAGTCTGGCTGACCAGAGTGCTCAGCGGTGTCCGTTTCTGACCGAGGTCACAGGTAAGCAGACCAAGTGCGTCAAGCGTGCCAACTCTGCTGGCGTCTGCACGATCAGCAGCAACAGCAACGGTCCACGACAGGACTGGCTGGCCTGTCCGTTCAGGGCGCTGGATCTTCCCATGCTTCATGACGCAGCCCATCGCCTCTTCGGCTACGCCAAGGGCGACGATGTCAGCATCGTTGCGGTTCCCAAGCTTGAAGAGAAGCCTGTTGCTGCGGATGTTCGGAAGCGGGTAGCCGCGGGCGAGCCTACGATCGTCTACTTCCAGAACAAGTTGGGTGGGGAGATCTCTATTAGCCCCACCGACCGTTCGCCGGAGTTCTCCTTCGACGCCACCATGATTGAGCTGGTCCCAGACTCGTCTGGGGAGCTGAGCGTGGGCCGATACGGTGTCTTCGAGATCCAGACGATGGACTTTCACGGCACCTACCAGGCGGCCGTCGCGAACCTCCGAAACGCCAGGCACATGCATGCGGGTGAGTTCGGAGAGACGATCGCTTCGCACCCTCAGTGGCTCTCCGAGAGGGTCGAAGGCCCGAACATCGCGAACGCCTTCAAACGCACCTTCTACCAGATGATGTTCAAGTTTCAGGTGGGAGCGCACGAGGCATCGGCAGGGTGCATCCTCGCTATCCCGCGGGCCGTGTGGGAAAGCTGGCAGCGGCACCTTGGCCGCCCGGACCTGGTTGATCACGGGGACGGCACGGTACGGCTCGTACGGCCCGGAGACACCCCGCTGGAGAATCCGCCGGCGTGGATCTACGTGTTCGACACAGAGGTGTCCGACACGTGCACCCCCAACGCTTTGAACCTCTGGCGCGTGATCGGTACGGATGCCGCAACGTTGGGTCACTACACCCTCGATGTCGCGCCAGAAGCGGCGCTGGCAGCAGGAGGTTCGGTCGACCGTCTGCACAGCGTGATAACGCAGCGGTTGTCCAAGTACCTGCCGGAGCTCAAGCCGACTCACGGGCGTATCAAGAAGGCGGCGGCTGGCGCCGGACAGCTGACCTTGTGACTTGCTGAGCCGGTCTGCGTACGAAGCGGACCGGCTCGGTGTTTGCGCGCTCACGGCGACCTCGGGGGTGGGTAACTTCCCGAGGTCTGCCGGTACGCCCGCGGCACGGCCTTTTAGGCCAGATTGCGGTGGTTCCTGGGTATGTGTCTCACGGTCTGTCAGATGGCCCTGCAATGATCTCCTGCCATGGTGAGATACATGTGGGGGGAGGCGGCTGCCGGCGTAGTCCACGCGGCTAAGTCGCCAGGTGGACACCCGCTTAGACGCGTTCAGCGAACCGCGCTTCTGGGCGCAGGGCTTCTCAATCCTCGCCAGGGGGCTGTGTAGTGGCTACCGCCCCGAGGAAAAGATCCGAAAGGTCCCTGCGGTCCGAGAGGTTGTTCCGGGCGCGCGTCTCTGAGCTTGGTGGCGAAGTCCTCGAAGTGCAGTGGCTCGGTAGCAGGAAGGCCCACCGGGTGAGATGCGCAGCTGGGCACGAGGGTGCAAGCTTTCCATCTAACATCCAGCAAGGGCACGGCATCTGCCGGATCTGTGCATCAGACTTCCGCTCTCTGGCGGTCGAGGCGGCATTTCGATCCCGTGTGGCGGAATTGGGCGGGATCGTTCTAGAAGAAAAATGGCTTGGTAATCACACGCCGCATAAGGCCCGTTGTGTCAATGGGCACGAATGTAGACCATGGCCAAGTCATGTGCAGCAGGGTAGCGGAATCTGTCCCACATGTGCTGGGAACGACAAGAAGGCAGCCGAGGCGGCCTTTAGGCGGGCCTTGGCCGAGATAGGGGCCGAGCTTATCGAGCCGACCTACCTCGGTACGAAGGAACCACACAGAGTTCGGTGCGCCAGTGGGCATGTGTGCTACCCGTGGCCGTCTCAGCTACGACGTGGGGAAGGGATTTGTCGTACCTGTGCCGGGAAAGATCCGAAGGTAGCGGAAGCCAACTTCAGACGCCGCGTCGCCGAGTTGGGGGGCGTTGTCCTTGAACCGCAGTGGCTCGGGGCAACCACGCCACATCGAGTCAGGTGCGTCCAGGGGCACGCGAGCACTCCATGGCCGTCCGCAGTCCAGCGGGGGCAGGGAATCTGTCGCACCTGTGCGGGTAGGGATCCGAAGGCTGCCGAGGCGGCATTCCGTGCACGTGTTGCTCAGCTGGGAGGAACCGTTCTAGAAGCGAAATGGCTTGGCAATGATAAGCCGCATCGGGTTCAGTGCAGCAAGGGCCACGTATCGAGGCCGACACCGAGTAACGTGCGAGCCGGGTGTGGTATATGCCGTACCTGTTCAGGTAAATCGTGGGACGTTTTCTATGTCGTTGCTGACGAAATCAACAACGTTGTGAAATTTGGCATCACTTCCGGAGATCCGCGCCCACGCCTATCTCAGCATGAGCGTAGCGGATTTGATTGCGTAATCCGCTTGGTTGAAGGTGCCCCTGAGGCGCACAAGCTGGAAAACCTCTGCATTTCTGCAATGCGGGATGTGGGAGAAAGGCCCGTGCGAGGCCGCGAATACTTTGATATCCGCTCGCTCGGAACGATACTGGATATCGTTGACGGATGGCTTGGCGTCACTCGCTAGAAGGTTGCGCCGCGCTGCGGAAGGCGGCATCAGAGGTGAGGTGCTCCCGCAGGCACCGAACGCGCAGGTCAGGGCGTATGAGATGCGGGAGCGTTGCGGGAGCGGACGCCCTTGGATGGGGTGCTCACGGACTCCCTGATGCTGTCCCAGCTGGACGGGGCATAGCTCCTGACCTGCACAGGAGTCCGTGAGTTGGATCATGGCTCACCTAGTTGGATGAATACCTTTCGACTTTTAATCCGTTGGTTGTCGGTTCGAGTCCGACATGGCCTACTGCTCGAAGCGCCCCATCCGGTCCTCCGGATGGGGCGCTTCTGGTTGTGACGGCCGGTCAGGGGTGCGGCGGGAGCCAGCCGTGCTGGACCGCGCGGGCGTCAACCTCGGCTGGAAGCTCCTCCCGGGCCGGACCCCGGAGGCGGTCCCCGCCGCCCCGGCCGCGCCCCCCGCCACCGACACCTCCGCCGAGCAGTCCGCCCGGGCCGACGAGGTCCTGATCGGAGAGTCCCGATGGCCGCAGTCACCGTCGGGGCCGCTGGGAAACCAGCGGTCCCCCGCCGTGTTTCATGGGGCTGACCTGGGGTTATTCGCACTCCAGGCACGGCTCGGACGTCAATTGGCGGAGGCCTCCCCCCGGATGGCGTAGAGTTGTGTTTACCGACGCGGGGTGGAGCAGCTCGGTAGCTCGCTGGGCTCATAACCCAGAGGTCGTAGGTTCAAATCCTGCCCCCGCTACTCAGTACGAAGGCCCGGTCCCCTGTGGGGGACCGGGCCTTCGTCGTATCCGCGGTCCGCCGTGCGCGCCCCGTCACCCGAACGGTCCCGCCCGGGTCGCCGTACGGGCCCTCCTGCCCCCAGCCTTGGGGGGCGAGGCGGACCGGGCGGCAGGAGAGCAGCGTGGTGGGGCTGGGCCGGCAGGGCAGGGGCGAGCGCTTCTTCGGCGCGGTCGCCGGCAGCGCCGTGATCCGTCGGACCGTCAAGACGCTCCCGGGCACCCTGATCGTCCTCGGCTTCCTCTTCGACGTGCTGACCCCGCCCAGCTTCACCGGCTCCCCCTTCTTCTCCGCCGCCCCGCTCATCGCGGCCCCGCTGTTCTCGCTCCGGGCCACCGTCCTGACCGGGATCCTGGCCACCCTCGCCGTGGTCGTGCTGCACCTCTACAACGGCACCACCTTCAAGGTGGAGGCCATGACCGAGCTGGTCACCGTCCTGACCGTCTCCGGGCTGGCCACGCTGATCAACATCGTCGTGCGGCGCGGTACGGAGCAGCTCGCCTCCGCGCGCGGGATCGCCGAGGCCGCCCAGCGCGCCGTCCTGCCGACCCCCGCCGAGCGGATCGCGGGCCTCCAGGTCTCGGCCTCGTACGAGGCCGCGCAGGCGGACGCCTTCATCGGCGGCGACCTCTACGCCGTGCAGGACACCCCGTACGGGGTGCGCCTCGCGGTGGGTGACGTACGGGGCAAGGGCCTCGGGGCGGTCGAGGCCGTCGCCGTGGTCCTCGGGGCGTTCCGGGAGGCGGCCGAGAGCGAGCCCACGCTGGAGGGCGTGGCCCGGCGGCTGGAGCGGGCGCTGGCCCGGGAGGGGAACCGGCGCGACAGCCTGGACGCGGTGGAGGGGTTCACCACGTGCGTGCTCGGCGAGATCCCGCCGGGCGCGGGCCTGCTGCGGCTCGTCAACCGGGGCCACCCCGAGCCGCTGCTGCTGTACGCGAACGGCGGCCTCGCGGAACTGGTCCCCGTCGAGCCGGCGCTGCCCCTGGGCATGGGGGAGCTGGGCGGCTGGCCGGACCGGGTGCAGGAGTGGCCCTTCCCGGAGGGGGCGACGCTGCTCCTGTACACGGACGGGCTGACCGAGGCCCGGGACGGGGCGGGGGCCTTCTACGATCCGGCGGCCCGGCTGCGCGGGCGGGTCTTCCCCGGGCCCGACGAACTGCTGAGCGCGCTCGCGACCGATGTCCGCCGTCACACGGGCGGCGCGGCGACGGACGACATGGCCCTGCTGGCGGTGGCCAGACCGGGGGCGCGGCAGCCGAACCGGCGCCGGACGGTGCGGGTGGTCCCGATCGGGGACGAGGCGTGACCGAACGTAGCCGAAGGAGCGCGTTCGGCAAGCGATCTGACGGACCATCAATGTGAAGATGTGGCGAGAGGGGTGGGAGGGATGGCCGATTTTTGCCCGGGTTGATCACCGAATGCGGCGAGAAGTCCTGGCCAAGGCTGTGCAGGCGGTGGCTGATTGTCGTTAACGATCAATCGCAACTGCTTGGAATCACTCCCCCTTCTCTATTACCGTTCGATAACGCAGAGCGGTCGTCCCAGCCGTCGCAAGAGACGGCACCGTGCGCGTGCTCGCCCATGAGGAGTGTGCCCCGGTGGCCTCCAACTCGCCTGCCCCTGAAGGCATCGACGTCCAGGAGCAGCCCACCGCCGGAGCCTGGGGCGAGTGGAACCCCACCGAGGACTCGGCCCGCCCGCCCCGCGGCAAGCACCGTGTCCTCAAGCAGCGCGGGGGACTGGCCCGTTCCTCCACCGTCCTCGGCGTCGGCGTGATCGCCGCGGTCGGCGCGGGCGGCATCGCCACCGCTCAGGACCGGCCCCAGGTCGCCATATCCCTTCCCTCGCTGCCCCCCATGCCCTCCCTCCCCGAGGCACTGGGCGGCGGGGCCGGCGACGCCGCCGCCGACGCCGACACGGCCGCCGCGCGGTCCGCGGAGCAGTCGCGGACCGGGATCATCCCGCAGCAGGCCGACCGCCGCTCCGACGCGGGCGAGCTGCTGCGCAGCCGCATCCTCCAGCAGGCCGAGTCCCAGCAGGAGGCGGCCGCCGCCCAGGAGCGGGCCGAAGCCGAGCGGGTGGCACAGGAAGCCGCGGCCCAGCAGGCCCGCGACGCCCAGGCTGCCAAGGAAGCGGCCGAGAAGGCCGCGGCGGAAGCGGCGGAGAAGGCCGCGGCCGAGGAAGCGCGCCAGGCGCAGGCGGCCAAGGAGGCCGCCGAGGCCAAGGCCAAGGCGGAGAGCGCTGCCCGGGCGGCCGGATCCTTCTTCCTGCCGACCTCGGCCTACACCCTCACCTCGCACTACGGCGACTCCGGCTCGATGTGGTCCTCCGGCCACCACACCGGCCTCGACTTCGCCGCCCCGACCGGCACCCCCGTCAAGGCGGTCGGCTCCGGCAAGATCACCTCGGCCGGCTGGTCCGGGGCGTACGGCTACCGCATCGTGCTGGAGCTCCCCGACGGCACGGAGATCTGGTACTGCCACCTGTCCTCGATGTCGGTGACCGGCGGCTCCGTCGCCGGGGGCGACACCATCGGCCGGGTCGGTGCGACCGGCAACGTCACCGGCCCCCACCTCCACCTCGAAGTGCGCCAGGGCGGCGTCACGGTGGACCCGCTGTCATGGCTGCAGGCACGGGGCCTGAACGTCTAGGACCCGGTACGAGGCCCGGCGCCGGCCCGCTGAGCGAGCCGCCGAGCGGGCCCCCGGGTGAGCCTCCGAGCGGGCTCAGGGGGTCGAACCAGGGCGGGAGCAAGTCCTCCAGCACCGCGGCCCGCGACAACGCCGGGCCCGCCGTCGCCCGGCGCAGCCAGAGCCGGCGGAGCAACTCCCGCTCCCGCCCCGCGAAGTCCGGCTCCCGGTCCGGGCCGCCGCTGCGCGCCCGGTGACGTAGCAGGGCCAGGGCCGCGGCATCGGCCTCGTACAGCGCGACCGCGCGTCCGGCAGGCCGGCCCCCGGTGCTCCGGGCCAGCGCGCGGGCCAGGGAGCGCGCGGGCATCGACACCAGCGCGGGCACCTCGGCCGGGCTCAGCCAGCCGGCGGCCGCGTACAGGGCGAGCTCCCCGGCGACGGCCCGCAGTCGGCGGCGCCGTATCCACACGGCCAGCCAGGCCAGCAGCCCGAACGCCGGGACCATCACGCAGCCGTAGACCACGTAGAACCCGGACTCGCCCAGGTCCGAGGAGCTGTTCCACAGCGCGTGCAGTCCCATGGCCGAGGCCAGCCCGAGCAGCGGCAGGCCGATCCGGCGCGTGCGGCGCACGGCGAGCGCGGCGGCGCCGAAGCCGAGACCGGTGGCCACGGTGAACAGCGGATGCGCGAACGGGGACATGACGCCCCGGACGAAGAACGTCGCCGCCGTCACGGAGTTCAGGACCCCGGTGCCGTTCCGGGCGTCCTCGACGAAGGCGTTGCCGAGGTAGAGGATGTTCTCGGTGAAGGCGAAGCCGGTGGCGGTGAAACCGGCCATCACGAAACCGTCGGAGGGGCCGGTGAACTGGCGTCTCCTGAACAGGAACACCAGCAGCAGGGCGGCCGCCTTGGCGCTCTCCTCGACCACCGGGGCGATCGCCACCGAGCCGAGCTGGTCGGCATTCGAGGGATCGGCGGTGGCCGCGGCTATCCACTCGGTCGCGAAACTGTTGGCCAGTATGGCGATCAGCGCCGCGGCGCACGCCCCCCAGCCGAAGCAGAACGACAGCTGCGCCCACGGATGCGGCGCGGCCCGCCCCACCCAGTGGAACGCCGCCAGAAGCGGCACCACCGGCAGCAGGGCCAGGCCCAGACCGACGAAGAACCCGGGCGTACCGGTCTGTTCGCGTACGAGTTCCAGGATCGCGATGCCGCAGACCCCGAGCAGCACGACGAGCACGCAGGTGCGCACGGCGCCGGGGGTACGCGGCACGCGGTGCGGAAGCCGGGGCGGCCGGGTCGCTCGGAGCACGCGATGACTCTACCGAGCCGACCCGACACGCGGAGTGATGAGCTCAGTTCTCGGCGATACCCGTGCGCCGGAACAGCAGATCGTGTACGACGTGCCCCTTGTCGAGGCCCTGCCCCTCGAAGCGGGTGAGCGGCCGGAAGTCGGGCCGGGGCGCGTAACCGCCGTCCGCCTGCGTGTTCTCGAACTCCGGCTGGGCCGTCAGTACTTCGAGCATCTGCTCGGCGTACGGCTCCCAGTCGGTCGCGCAGTGCAGGATCGCCCCGGGCGCCATGCGGGTGGCGGCCAGCGCGAGGAACTCCGGCTGGATCAGGCGCCGCTTGTGGTGG
This sequence comes from Streptomyces sp. NBC_00086, assembly GCF_026343255.1. NCBI lineage: Bacteria > Bacillati > Actinomycetota > Actinomycetes > Kitasatosporales > Streptomycetaceae > Streptomyces > Streptomyces sp. NBC_00086. The sequence goes on from NZ_JAPELZ010000001.1 coordinate 4,338,371, forward strand.
CGGGCCTTGGGCCAGGGGTCCGGGAAGTACACGCGGAGCCCGGCGAGGGAGTCCGGGGGCAGCATCTCGCGGAGCAGGATGATGGCGTCCCCGTTCGCGACGCGCACATTGGTCATGCCGCCCCGCTCGGCGAGGGCGAGCAGATTCCCCTGCCCGGGGGTGTGCACGTCGGCGGCGAGGATCCCGGTCCCCGGGTCGGCGGCGGCCATCTGCGCGGTGGCCTCGCCCATGCCGAAGCCGATCTCCAGGACGACGGGAAGCCCGTCGAACATCTCCTTGAGATCGATCACGTGATGCCCGTCGATGTCGAGCCCCCAGGTCCCCCAGAGCCGCTTCAGGGCTTCGCCCTGCCCGGTGGTCACCCGGCTGCGACGGGGCTGGAAGCTCCGGATCCGCCGCTCGTGGTGCGAACCGGCCGGATCGGGCGAGGGCCCGTCGGGAAACCGCGGCTCGGTGCGCCACTTCGGGGGCACGTAGCTGGAGGTCGCCTCCGGCGCGGGCTCGGCGGCGGGATTCTGGGGACTCAGAGACTCAGACACAATCCCCGGATTCTACGCGCGCCCGCTCCCACCGGCTGTGCGGCACCATCCCGGCCGGCGCTTGAGGCGCGGGGTCTGGGCACTTTCAGCCGTCCGGCGTTTGAGGGCCGGGGTCTGGGGCGGAGCCCCAGGGGCACTTCAGCCCGTCCGGCGTTTGAGGACCGGGTCAGGGCGGAGCCCTGGGAACGGTGGAAGGGCGGGGAGGGGACTTGCCCCGCAGGGCCGGGGTTCCGCTGCCGCGACCCGCGACCCGCGACCCGCGCTCCGCGACCCGCGCTCCGCGCCCGCGCAGCGGGGACCCGGGGCAGCCCCCGGGGGTCAGGCCGCCCGGAGCGACGCGAGCGCCCGCGCGGCAATCTCCCGCCCGATCGGCAGCGAAGCGGTAGCCGCAGGCGACGGCGCGTTCAGCACGTGCACCGCCCGCTCCCCCTCCCGGATCAGGAAGTCGTCCACCAGCGTCCCGTCCCGCAGCACGGCCTGCGCCCGCACCCCCGCCGCCGCAGGCACCAGATCCTCCCCGCGCACCGCGGGCAGCAGCCTCCGTACCGCCTCGACGAACGCCGCCTTCGACAGTGACCGCCGCACCTCGCCCGCTCCGTACCGCCAGTGCCGCGAGGCCATCCGCCAGGATCCCGGCCAGGCCAGCTCGTCCGCGAGGTCCCGCGGCCGGATCACGCCCCAGCCGTACCCCTCGCGCGCCAGCGCCGGCACGGCGTTCGGCCCGACGTGGACCCCGCCGCCGATGCCCCGGGTCAGGTGGACGCCGAGGAAGGGGAACGCCGGGTCCGGCACCGGATAGACCAGCCCGCGCACCAGCTCGGGCCGGGCCAGGTCGTAGTACTCGCCCCGGAAGGGCAGGATCCGCATCCCCGGGTCGTCTCCGGCCAGCCGCGCGATCCGGTCGCACTGCAGCCCCGCGCAGTTCACGAGCACCCGGGCGCGCACGACGAGCCCGTCGCTCGTCCGCACGGCGATGCCCGAGGCCCGCCGCGAGATCAGATCGACCGCGCCGCCGTAGACGATCTCGGCCCCCGAGGACTCCGCGAGCTGCCGGGCGACCCGTCCGTAGTCCACGATCCCCGTGGTCCCGACGTGGATCGCCGCGAGCCCGCGCACTTCGGGCTCGTACTCCGAGATCTGCGTCGGCCCCAGCTCCCGCACCGGGATGCCGTTCTCCCGGCCCCGCTGTACGAGCGCGTGCAGTCGCGGCAGCTCGTCCCGCTCGGTGGCGACGATGAGCTTGCCCGTCACCTCGTGCGGGATGCCGTGCTCCGCGCAGAACTTGACCATCTCGGCCGCGCCGCGCACCGCGAAGCGCGCCTTGAGCGAGCCCGGCTTGTAGTAGATCCCGCTGTGGATCACACCGCTGTTGCGGCCCGTCTGGTGCCGCGCGGGACCGTCCTCCTTCTCCAGGACGACCACCCGGGTCCCCGGAGCGAGCCCCGCGAGGGCATGCGCCGTCGACAGGCCTACGATCCCGCCGCCGATCACCAGCACATCGCAGTCCAGCCTGCCCATGCCGCCCACGCCGCCGCCCACACTGACACCTCCCACCCCTGCATAGTGCACCCCGCCACTGACAACGGGGCCACGCGGGGCCTATGCCGGGGTTACCAGCAGAGGCCTGGCCCGCTCGCGCAGTTCGGCGACGCGCGGTTCGTTCCCGTACGGTTCCAGCCGGTGCAGGAGGTCCCGTACGTACTCCGTCGTCCGCGCCGACGAGATCCGCCCCGCGACCTCCACCGCCCGGGTTCCCGCCGCGCACGCCGCGTCGAGGTTCCCGGACTCCAGCTCGGCCACCGCGCTCACGACGAGCCGCAGCCCGTGTGATCGTACGTACTCCTCCGTCGGCCGGGACAGTGCCTGTTCCGTGAAACGCCTTACCTGGCGCGGGAGTTTGAGGTCCCGGTAGCACTCGGCCGCGTCCGCCGCGAAGCGGTCGTACGAGTAGAAGCCCAGCCAGGTCGGATCGGCGTCGCCGTCCCGGGCCCGTTCCAGCCAGCCCTCGGAGGCCCGCAGCGCCGCCCCGGCGGCCGCCGAATCGCCCGCCTTCGCGTGCGCCCGGGCCTCGACGAGGCGGAAGAAGCTCATCGTCCGCGCCGTGGCCAGGCCCCGGTTGCGCTCGACCGCGGCCTGCGCGAGGTCCACGCCCTCGTCGGGGAAGTCCCGGTAGGTGGCCTGCAGGGACATCGACGCCAGCACATACCCGCCGAGCGGTACGTCCGCTGCGGCGCGGGCCAGGCGCAGCGCCTGGATGTAGTAGCGCTGGGCGGCTTCCTGCTGACCGGTGTCGAAGGCCATCCAGCCGGCCAGCCGCGTCAGTTCGGCGGTGGCGCCGAAGAGCGCGCGGCCCACCTCGTCGGTGTAGGAGCCGAGCAGCAGTGGCGCCGCGTCCACCCGCAGGCATTCGGGGACCATCGAGGAACGCCAGTCGCCGCCGCCGTACTTGGAGTCCCAGCGGCGGGCGTCCTCGGCGGCCTCGCGCAGCTTGGTCACATCGCTGTGGCCCACGCGCTGCGGGCCCCCGGCCTCGGGGGCGGGCGCAGCGGGCGCGGCCGGAGCGGGCGCCGGTGGCGTTTCACCCGAAGGCTGGGCGGGCACACCCCCGACATGGGCGCCGGGAGGCGCCGGTAGGCCTTCCGGCGGGGCCGCGCCCGGCACCGCTTCGCGTGCCACCGGTTCGCGTGCCACGGAGCTGTCGGCAGGAGATATCAGCCAGCGTGAGGCCGGCGTCGCGTACGCCGATACCGAGAAGGAGCCGGCGAGCGACTGCCAGATCCCGCCACCCCCGCGCCGGCCGGCGAGGTCGAGCCGGTAGAGGTCGGTGGCCGAGCGCACGGCCGCGCCGACGTCGCGCGGGAAGGCCAGCCCCACTTCGGGCGCCGGATCCGCGTCCGCGAGCCCGATCTCGTGCAGCGGCACGGGCCGGCCGAGCTTCGCGCCGATGGCGGACGCGATCAGGTGCGGGGCGGCGCCCTGCGGCACCATTCCCTTCGACACCCACCGGGCCACCGAGGTCTTGTCGTAGCGGAGGGTCAGACCGCGCTGAGCGCCGAGGTCATTGACCCGCCGGGCCAGCCCGGCGTTGCTGATGCCCGCGAGGGCGAGGACGGCGCCGAGCTTCTCATTGGGCTCGCGGAGCTCCCTGGACATGCGCCACCCCTCGTCACACGCGGAACGCAGACGCCGCCGGGGCATAGGCGCCCGGCATTTCGTAAACCCAGCGTAGTTCCCCGCCTCCCAAGCGTTAAGGCCCCCTGTTCCGTATGGCGGGATTGTTGTCCGTATGCACAGTCGGGCGCGGGCCCGGGGCCGGGGCGCACGTCTCGGCGCGTGCTCCACCCGTGTGGCCGTGCGCCCACCCGTGCGCTCTGGCCGCTGCGGGGGCCCGGCGATTCGATGTGCGGTGCGTGGGTCGGCCCACCGCGTGGACCGGGCGGGCCGGGGGATGCCGCTGCCTCAATCCCCGCGGGTGGCGGAACGGTCCGGGGGGTGGATACCGCCCTCCGGACCGCGCTCCGCGGGACGGACCCGGGCGGCGCGACCGCAGGGCGGCGCGCAGGCTCGGCGCCGGCTCCGCGCAGGGCCCTCAGTACGGCCGAAGAATGGCCGAAACCGACCTATGGGGCGGTCGGAACGGAACGCCAAATACCGCATGGCCGGGGCGTGTTCGTTTATACGTGCGCCCCCCTTACCCACTCCCGCACGCCTGTCTCGTGGCAGCATGGACCCCGAGCCACCCGGGGTCCCTCCGGCCGTGCCCAGAGCGCCGGCCGCACGGTTCGCACCCCGGTCAGGTGCCCACGGGCTGGGGAGGCGGCGGTGCGCTGGTTGGTGGGTTGGAGCAGTATCGCCGCGAGTTTCGGCACGGCCGGACGGGTCGCGGGGCACGGCGCTGCGCACGCCTACGACCAGGGCGGATACGGCTCGGGCGACTACGGATCGGCCGCGGGCAACGGCTCCGCGAACGGCTACGGCTACGGGAACGGCTCCGCGAACGGCTCCCGCCCCGACGGATGGGGCGACGGCCCGGTCCGCGGCGGGCTCGCCGACGCCGGCCACCCCGACGAACCGGGCGCCGCCGCGGCCGACCGCACCGTGGTCCCCGTCGGCGCCCAGCTCCTCTGGGGCGACCCCGACCCCCTGTGGGCCGTCGGCGACTGGCGCCCCGACGAGATCCGCACCCTCACCGCCGACCCCGCGGACCCCTTCACCCGCCTCGCCGTCCTCGGCTGCTGCGGCGCCACCGACGAGGAACTGCGCCGCGCGCTCTACGCCGCCCGCGGCGGCGCCCTGCGCCACCTCACCCAGTGGCCCGGCAGCTACACGGCCGTCGTCCAGGCCGGCCGCCGCATCACCGTCGTCGGCGACCTGGCCGGTGCGCGACCCGTCTTCTACACGCCCTGGGCGAGCGGGACCGCGTACGCCACCGCCGCCCTCCCGCTCGCCGACCTGATCGAGGCGCAGCTCGACATCGGCCATCTCGCCGCCCTGCTGGCCTGCCCCGACAGCCCGGAGGCGCTGGGCGACGGCACACCGTACGTCGGCGTACGCCGCATCCCGCCCGGCCACGCGCTGATCCTGCGCGAGGGCTCGCGGGAGATCACCGGGTACGAGCCGGTGGCCTCCCTCGCGGTGGCCGCCCCCACGGCCGACCCCGAGCTCGCGGTGGAGGGCGTACGGGAAGCTTTGGTCGACGCGGTGCGCGCCCGGCTCACGGCTCCGCGGCATGCTCCCGAGACGCTGCCCTACGACCCCGGGCCCGTCCCCGGAATGGGCCCGGCCGACCGCCGGGCCGCCCGCGGCGCCCCCGCGCCCGTCCCCGGAGTCGGCGCGGACCTCTCCGGAGGCAGCGCCTCCGCGACCCTCGCGCTGCTCGCGGCCGGCCTCCCGGGCGCACCCGGCGCCCTGCTCGGCCGCACCGGCGAACGCCTCCTCGCCGTCACCTTCAACGACCTGGCCACCCCCCAGGGCCGCGAACCCGAACTGGCACGCGCCCACGCCATCGCGTCCGACCCCCGCCTGCACCACGTGGTCGTGGCCGCCGCCGAGGAAGCCCTCCCCTACGCCGACCTCGACGGGCCGCTGACCGACGAACCGGGCCCCTCCCTGGTCTTCGCCGCCCGCGAACGCCGCCGCCTCGCGGCCGGCTCGGCGGACCACTTCACCGGCCACGGAGCCCGCCAGGTCCTCGACGCCCACCCCGCCCGGCTCGCCGACCTCCTGCTCGACCGACGCCGGCGCCACCTGCTGCGCCCCACCCTGGCCCTCGCCCGCTCCTCCCCGTCCGGGGGCGACTCCCTCCGCGTCCCCTTCCTGGTCCCCCTCACCGTGTACTCGGCGGCCCGCCGCCTGGCCCGTACGCCGTACCGCGCCGGCATGGAGGCGGCGGCGGCCCGGCTGCGCGACGGAGTCCCGGCCGCGGGACCCGGCTCCCCCGTGGACGCCTCGCTCGCGGCCCTGACCTGGTCCCGGCCCGGCCCGGCGGCGGCCTGGCTGACGGGGGAGGCCCTGGCCGAGGTATCGATCCGCCTCACCGTCGCCGCGGGCCGCCCGCCCCTCTCGCTGCGCCCCGGGGAGGCCCGGGCCCGCGCCGTCCTGGCCCGGCACGCCGCCGACCACCGGGTCTTCGAGCAGGCCGTGGAGGTCCGCAGCCAGCGGCTGCACGCCCCGTTCCTGGACAACCAGGTCGTACGGGCCGCCCGGGCCCTGCCCGAATCCCTCCGCGTGCAACCCGGCGCCCGGGCCGCGGTCCTGCGCGGTGTCCTGTCCTCGGCCGGGGTACGGGACCTCCCCCCGGGGTGGGGCGCGACGGCCCACGCCCCGAACGAATCGGCGACCCGCCTGGGACTGCGCGCGGCCCTCCCGCGACTCCTGACCCTCTTCACGTCCCCGCTCCTGGCGGACGCGGGCCTCATCGAAGCCCGGGTCGTGCGCCAGGCCCTCCTCGACGCGGCGGACGGCCGCCCGGTCCCGCTCGACGGAATCGCCGAACTCGTCTCGATGGAACTGTGGCTGACCCGCCTCCTGGCCCGCCGGGGCACCTGCTGGACCGGCACCTCCACCCCCCGCCGCAGAGCCGTCCCCACGGGAGTCCCCCTCCGCCGCCCGGCCCTGTCCTGACCGCTGGTCCCCGACCACTGGTCCGGGCCCTGAGCAACGCGGTGCGGCGACCGTGCAGTAGGGCGGGCAGCAGCCCCCGCAGTGCTACCCGCAGCTGCCGCGGCGGGCCGTCCCCGTGGCAGCAGCCTCAGCAGCCCCCGCGGTGCTACCCGCAGCTGCTGTGGCGGGCCGCCGTCCCCGTGGCAGCAGCATCGGCAGCCCCCGCGGTCCTACCCGCAACAGCCGCGCCGGGCCGCCGTCCCCTCGGCGCGCTGTCGCAGCGGCCCGCACGCCCGCCCTCGCCCGCCGGGAGCAGAGGCGCACCCATGCCGCCGCGCAGGGCACCAGCAGCGCCACCAAGATCCCTACCGAGCATCCCCGACCCGCCAGTCCTTTGGCCGCCCAAAGGCAGTCGGCCAAGGCCACGCCCCCGAACCTCCCCGACCCGCCAGGTGCCCACCGGTATCGCCCTGACGCGGGCCTGCCACATCGGCGAGCCCGTCGCCCTTGGCGCCGGTGGCCCCGCACCCGGCAGACATGCCCCGCGCACCGCGTACGAGCTCGCCCGTACCGAGGCGGGCGATCCCGCGCTGCTCCCGCAGCTCACCGCCGGGCGTCCGCCGAGTCCGTACGCGCCTCGCGGCCGCCCCTGTCCGGCCGCGCCGGGCAACCCACTCGCTCGCGGAAGGCACATCGGCACGGACGCACGCCGCCCCGCGCGGAACCGCGAGGCCTACGCACGCGGCGGGAGAACCGGAGCGCGTGGCACCCCCGGCCACCACCACCCACCCTCAGCGGCAGCTGATGACGGAGTCGGCCCAGCTGGCCAGCGTCGGCAGGCGGCCGCCCCCGGCGCGCTCCACGACCAGGCGCAGCGTCTTGTGCCCGGAGAGCGAGACGGACACGTTCGCCGCCGAGTCCTCGTAGCCCAGGGCCCGGGACTGCCACAGCCGCTGCCCGTCCGCGTACACGGAGAAGCGGACCGTGCCGTTCGTGAACACCGACATGCCGTCCACACCGGCCCGCGCGGAGAAGCTGACGCAGCTGCGGTTGAGGGTGATCTCCACGGAGGAACGGGAGTTGACCGTGATCCCGTGCGTGAAGTACTGCCCGCCGATCACCGGCGCCCAGCGCTGCCACACCCAGCTGCTGCGCCAGGTCTCGATCTCGGGGCCGTCGTGGTTCCCGTACGCGGACTGGCCCAGCGAGGACAGCCGGAACCCCTGCGGAGGCTTCGGCGCCGGCGGCTTCGGCTTGGGGGGCGGTACGGGACTCGGCGTGGGACTCGGCTTCGGACTCGGGGCCCGGCTGGGACTCGGAGCGGGCGAGGACCGCTCCGGGCTCCGCGAGGGCGTGGGCGCGGCCGGCGCCACGGACACCGGCGGCGCGGGCGTCTGCTTCTTCGGGGGCGGTACGGATGCTCGTGCCGCCGGCGGCTGCGCCCGCGACGGGCCGGGCTCCGGCGCGGCGGGGGCCGGACTCCGCGGCACCGGCACGGCCACGCCCGGCGCCGGGTTCGCACGGACCGTGGGAGCGGCGTCGTCACCGGCCAGCGCGAACACCACCCCGGCGGCCGCGGCCACCACGACCCCGGCGGCGATGGCCGCCTTGGCCGGCAACCCCAGCCCCTCCGAAGCCACGGCTCCGCCGACCCCACCGGCCCCACCTCCACCGGCGGCCCCGCCCGCGGCCCCGGCTCCGGCGGCTCCGGCACCAGCCGTAGACCCGCCCGCGGCTGCGGCAGCGGCCCCGGCACCACCCGCGGCGACGGCCCCGCCGGCCACCACTCCGGCCGCCTTGGCGGCGTACCCGGCGGCGAACCACCCGATGACGGCGACCGGCAGCAGCGCGGGAATGCCCGCATTGACGTCCTTGAGCTCCCCGGCGGCCAGCCGGCACCGGGCACACTCTTCGAGGTGCTTGCGCAGCCCCCGCTCGGCCCGCATCCGCAAGCCCCCGCGGGCATAGGCCCCCAGCCGGTCGGCGTACCGGGCGCAGTCCCCGCCGGAACTCAGCGCGGTGCTCACATGGGCCTGGAGGTACGCCTGCTTGAGGCCCTCGCGGGCCCGGCTGGCCAGTACCGCGGTGGCGTTCGCGCTCAGCCCGAAGAGCGGGGCGATCGCGCTCGGCGACGCCTCCTCGACGGTGGTGTGCCAGAGCACCGCCTGCCACCGCTCGGGCAGGCTCCGGAAGGCCTGCATCGCGAGGGTCTGCTCGGCCTCGTGCATGGCGCGCACATCGGCACCGAGTTCGAGGGTGTCGTCCCCGGCTCGTACGGGCAGCCCGCCCGCACCGTCGCCGGACCCGGAGGCCTGCTCCGCGAACAGCGCGAAGTCCTCGACCAGATGCTCCCGCTTGGCCGTCTTCGCCCAGGCGGCGGCGACCCGGCGCACGGTGGTCAGCAGGTAGGCGCGCACCGACTGGTCCGGACCCGCCCCGCCCCGTACGGCCTGGAGCGTCCGCGCGAACACCTCGGCCGTCAGATCGTCGGCGGTGTGCCCGTCGCGACAGCAGGTACGGGCATAGCGGCGCACGGCATCGGAGTGGCGGCGGAACAGTTCCTCGTAGGCCCCGTCGTCACCGCCGCGCATCCGGGCAATCAAGTCCCCGTCGGAAGGCGGGAGTTCCCCGCTCGCTCCGGCGGCGTGCCGGCCGCCCGGTTCGCGCTGCGCCGGGACCTGCCGCGCGGGCAGGCTGCCCGCCTCGACCTCGCCGCCGACGCCACCGTGTGGCTCTTCCCGCCCGTCAACGCTCATCGCGGAAGCCCTCGCACGACACACTCAACCGGTACACCGATCCAGCGTGTCACACGGCGGCTATGCGCCGAACCGGTCTCCACACCTTCCACCCGTCCGGGCAAGCCCCGACGAATCGCCGTACGGACCCTCACCCGTTCGAGCGAGAGCCCCCGGGAAGGAGCCGGTTGACGCCCACCACCGGAGCGAACCCTCCGACCTGCGCCGACCCGAGCCGACCTCCGACCCGAGCCGACCTGCGCCGCCCACCAACCCGGCCTGCGCGCCCCGGCCCTACACCGTCCGGGACCGCAGCCCTTCGAGCAGGATGTCGAGCAGCCGGGCGGAAGCCGCCGCCTGCTGCGCCGCGTCGGGCAGCGCGGGCGCGGCCGTCGCTATCACCAGCAGCACATCGGCCACCGTGACATCGGCGCGCAGCGCACCGGCCTCCCGGGCCCGGTCGACGAGGCGGCCGACGACCTCCAGCAGCTCGCCCGCGCCCGCGTCCTCCGAGGGCTCGTCGTCCAGGCCGGTCCGAGCGGCGCCGACGACCCGCAGATCGGGCGCACCGCCGGCCGCGACGACCTGACGCTGGTGCGGAACCCGCGCGGCCTCGCCGTCCGTCCCCTCGGCCCCGTCCTCACCGGGCCCGTCGACCCGCAGCACCTGCGGAGGCAGCAGCCGCCCGGCGCCCGAGGCGACGGAGGTGCGCAGGAAGCGCGACAGCGCCTGCCACGGCTCCTCCTCCTGGCCGAGAGCCGTGCGGGCCTGCTCGGTCAGTCGCGAGGTCTCCTCCTCGGCTATCCGCCGGACCAGGACGTCCTTGCTGGGGAACCGCCGGTACACGGTGCCGACGCCCACCCGTGCGCGTCGTGCGACGTCCTCCATCGGAGCCCCGTACCCGAGCTCGCCGAAGACCTCGCGCGCCGCGCGAAGTACGTGTTCGAGATTGCGCTGTGCGTCGACGCGCAACGGCGTGGAGCGGCCCACGCCGTGCGTGGTGGGACCGCCGGCCATCAGCCGCCCATGACCGTCGGTCGCGGAAGCGGCCGACGACAGAGCGGTGGCAGAAGCATGGAAATCGGAAATGTGCATATGTATCCCCCGGTAATCATTTGTCTCCCCCCGGAGACACTCCCCGCCTTCATGTCGAGGGGGGCCACGGTCATGAGGGCCCTGGTCCTACTCCTCGACGAGTTACGAACATAGTTGAGCCAGAGTCAATTCAGAAGAGGCAGCCCCGGACGGACCACCGCCCGATCGGAGCATTCACCCCCAATTTTCCGTTCGAAGCCCCCAGAATCACTCATTCCGTACCGTCTGACCTGCGCACCTTCCCCTCCATCCGCACCCCCCGACAACCTCGCCCCGCCGTCCCCTCCGGTCACACAATTTGTCGGGCCTGTGGACAAACTCCCAGCCACGTTGCGTCATGGGACGGTGAAGGCTGCTAACTCCCGGGGCACGGCCCCCGGTCCCCCGCCCCGTACGCGGATCCTCATCGTCGGCGGCGGCTACGTAGGCATGTACACGGCGCTCCGGCTCCAGCGAAAGCTGAGAGCCGACGAGGCCGAGGTCACGGTGGTCACTCCCGAGCCGTACATGACGTACCAGCCCTTCCTCCCCGAAGCGGCCGCCGGCTCCATTTCCCCGCGCCACGTCGTGGTCCCGCTCCGCCGCGTCCTGCCGAAATGCCGCATCGTCATCGGCGAAGCCCGGCACATCGACCACGCCGCCCGGACCGCGACCGTCACCACCCTCGCCACCGACGAGGAAGGCGAAGGCCCCGTGGAGATCGAGTACGACGAACTGGTCCTCGCCCCCGGCTCCGTCTCCCGCACGCTCCCCATTCCGGGACTCGCCGAATACGCCATCGGATTCAAGACCGTGGAAGAGGCCATCGGCCTGCGTAATCACGTCATCGAGCAGATGGACATCGCCTCCTCCACCCGCGATCCCGCCCTGCGCGACGCCGCCCTCACCTTCGTCTTCGTCGGCGGCGGCTACGCGGGCGTCGAGGCCCTCGGCGAGCTGGAGGACATGGCCCGCTACGCCGCCCGCTACTACCACAACGTCAAGCCCGAGGACATGAAGTGGGTGCTGGTCGAGGCCAGCGACCGGATCCTCCCCGAGGTCGGCCCGGAGATGGGCACCTACACGATCCGCGAACTGCGCCGCCGCGGCATCGACCTGCGCCTGGAGACCCGGCTCGAATCCTGCGAGAACCGGATCGCCGTCCTCAGCGACGGCGCCCGCTTCCCCACCCGCACCGTCGTGTGGACCGCCGGCGTCAAACCGCACCCGATCCTCGCCGCCAGCGACCTGCCCAAGACCGACCGCGGCCGCCTCGCCTGCACCTCCTTCCTCACGGTCGAAGGCGTCGAGCACGCCTGGGCCGCCGGGGACGCCGCATCCGTCCCCGACATCACCGCCCCGGAGAAGGGCGTCGCCTGCGCCCCCAACGCGCAGCACGCCGTCCGCCAGGCCAAGGTCCTCGCCGACAACCTCGTCTCGTCCCTGCGCGGCGGACTCCTCACCGAGTACGCCCACAAGTACGCGGGATCCGTGGCCTCCCTCGGACTCCACAAGGGCGTCGCCCACATCTACGGCCGCAAGCTCAAGGGCTACCCGGCCTGGCTCATGCACCGCGCCTACCACCTGAGCCGCGTCCCGACCCTGAACCGCAAGACGCGCGTGCTCGCCGAGTGGACGCTCTCCGGCCTCTTCAAGCGTGAGATCGTCTCGCTGGGATCCCTCGAACACCCCAGAGCAGAATTCGAACTCGCGGCGGGCGGAGGCCCCAAGGACCCTCCGAAGAAGAGCGAAGGCTGATGCTGTCAGTCCCGTCGGTCACACTGGACGTGTGACCATAGGTGGGCTCACACCTGCACAGAGTGACATCAGCGTGACATCCGAGTGCCACCCGATCGCCACCGAGTGACACAGCGACCACGAGCGACACCACGAGGCTTGAACGCAGTGAACTTCACGCGCTGGAGCGCCCGGTTCCCCGGAACGCAGCGTCGCGCCGCCGCCCGGTCCGAACACGCCGCCGCCCAGGCCAAACGGGGCGAGGGCTCGGTCCCGGCCGCCCGCGGCGCCGCCGGCCATTCCGCGACAGGCCAGGACGGCTGCCCCGCCGACCCCACGGTCCGCGGCACCGGTTCCGTCCCCGGCACCGGCTGCGCGCCGGCCGCCGCCGACGGTACGGCGACGCCCGCACCCTCCCTCGACGAGCTCTCCGTACGCGACGTCCTCGACCGCCTCCCGGCCCTCGTCGCCCTCGTGCACGGCCCCGAGCACCGCGTCGCCTACGTCAACGACGCCTACACCGCCGGCTTCGGCGCCCGCGCCCCCGGCTCCCCGGCGCACCTGGCCCTCCCCGAGCTGGGCGAGCTCGGACTGCTCCCGCTCCTCGACCAGGTCCAGCGCAGCGGCAAGCCCCGTACGGCCAAGAACCGCACCGCACCCGGCGGCACCAGCTCGTACACGGTCACCTGCACCCCGATCGAGTTCCCCAAGACCAAGGCCGACGCCGACGGGTCCCACGCGCGCACCCACACCCACACCGGCTCCGACGGCGAAGCGGAAGCCCACACCGGCACCGGCGTCCTGATCCACCTCGCCGACGTCACCGACCACGCCGAGGCCGTCGAACGGCTGCGCGCCAGCGAGCGCCGCCAGCGCGAGGCCGCCGTCACCCTCCAGCGCTCCCTGCTCCCCCAGGAGCTCGAACAGCCCGACGACCTGCGCGTCGCCGCCACCTACCAGCCCGGCGGCACCGAAGCCGCCGTCGGCGGCGACTGGTACGACGTCATCACCCTCGGCGCCGGCCGCACGGCGCTCGTCATCGGCGACGTCATGGGCCGCGGCGTCCGCGCCGCCGCCGTCATGGGCCAGCTCCGCACCGCGGTCCGCGCGTACGCCCGCCTCGACCTGCCGCCGCACGAGGTCCTGCAGCTCCTCGACGGACTGGCCGCCGAGATCGACGCCAGCCAGATCGCCACCTGCGTCTACGCCGTCCACGACCCCAACGAGGGCCTGCTCGCGTACGCCTCCGCCGGACACCTCCCGATCCTCGTCCGCGACGAGGACGGCACCGTCCGCCGCGCCGCCGACCCCACCGGCCCGCCGCTCGGCACCGGTGGCTGGCTGCACACCTCGGGCACGATCGCGCTGGGCCCCGGCTCCACCGCCGTCCTCTATACAGACGGCCTGGTCGAGCGCCGCGGCGAGGACATCGACGAAGGCGTCGCCGCTCTGGAACGCGCCTTCTCCGGCGCCCAGGGCAGCCCGGCCGTCATCTGCGACCGCCTGATGCGCGCCCTCGGGGTCGACGCCGACCACGACGACGACGTCGCCGTGATGGTCCTCCAGCAGCCCGCCCGCACCGGCGCCGACGCCGAGCTCTTCCACAACGCCGCCCTCGAACTCCTCGGCGGCATCGAGGCCGCCCCGCGCGCCCGCGCCTTCGCCCAGGGCGTCCTCGCCTCCTGGCGCTTCCCGGTGGAGCTCTGCGACCTCGGAGTCCTGGCCGCGAGCGAACTCGTCGCGAACTCCCTCCAGCACGGCACCCCGCCCATGCGCCTGCGCCTGCGCCGCACCGACCGCCGGCTGATCATCGAAGTCACCGACGGGGACGACCACCTCCCGCGCCGCCGCCGCGCCGAACCGGCCGACGAGACCGGCCGCGGCATCTCCATCGTCGCCACCATCGCCTCGGCCTGGGGCTCCCGCCGCACCCCGGGCGGCGGCAAGGCCGTCTGGTGCGAGTTCGCCCTCCCCGACAAGACCCCGTAGCCGCACACGCAGAAGGCCCCGGTCCACGGACCGGGGCCTTCTGCGTTCCACCTCTACCTCTACGCGGGCACGCGCTCGGCGTCCTGCACCCGCTTCACCACGACGGTGCTTCCGGCCAGCGACGGGTTGTCCTGCACCGGCGTCAGCTGCTTGCCGAGCCGCAGCGCCAGCCCGGCGATGCCGAGCGAGACCAGGACGAAGATCCCGATGTAGAGCATCGGCACACCCGCGGCCAGCGGCACGCCGAGCGGCCCGAGCGCCAGCGCCAGCTGCTTGACCAGTGCGAAGGCCGAGTTGTACTGGCCCACGGACCCCTCCGGCGCCAGATCGGCCACCAGCGGCGCCAGCGTCGGCGACAGCATGGCCTCGCCGATCCCGAAGAGGGCGTACGTGGTCACGAACGCGGCGGCGGCCATGACCGCGCTGCCGTGCCCCAGCCCGGAGAACGCGGCGATGATCCACGCCACGGTCCACAGCAGACCGACGAGCGCGATCACGCGGGACCGGCGGTGGTTCTCCACCAGCCGCAACACGACGAACTGGGCGAGCACGATCGCACCGGTGTTGGCGGCGAGCGCGAAACCGAGGGTGGACGGGGAGATCCCGGCGGCCTCGGTACCGAAGGCGGCGAGACCCGACTCGAACTGTCCGTAACAGGCGAAGAACAGAACGAACCCGAGCACGCAGAACTGCACCATCGCCTTGTGCTCCATCAGCCGCTTCCAGCCGCTGCCCGCCTGGGCGGCGTTCTTGGCCAGGGCGGTGCTGATGGCCGGCACCTGAGGCATCCGCACGGTGGCGATGACCCCGGCCAGCACCAGGAACATCACGGCCTCGATGCTGAAGAGCAGGGTGAAGCTGCCGGGACGGCTCTCGTCGACGATGAGCCCGCCGATCAGACCGCCGATGCCCAGACCCAGGTTCTGCATGAAGAACTGGAGGGCGAAGGCACGGGTCCGGGTGGACGGGGTGGAGCACCGCACGATCATCGTGGCCAGCGCCGGCTGCATGACGGCTTGGCCGGCACCCAGCGCGAGCGCGGAGAGCAGGATCGCGACCACGCTCGTGGAGAGCCCGAGCGACAGCGCGCCGAACGAGGCGACGACGGCCGCGCCGATGACGACGGGGACCGGACCGCGCCGGTCGATCACCCGCCCGGTGAAGGGCAGCGCGAGAAGCGCACCGAGGGCGAACGCCATGAACGTTCCCGTCGCCCACATGGGATCCAGTTCTCGCACCTTCGCCGCGTAGACGTAGAGGAACGGAACCGTGAATCCGATACCGAACGCGGTCAACGCGTTCCCGGCCTGGATCCTCCGCATCGCAGCGCCCATCACCTTGGTCACTTCTCACCACCTTGATTGCTGAAGCTTGAAGACTTCATACCTAAAGTTCGATGCTTAAGACTACACATCGAAGGAGTTAGACGCCAACGGGCTTCATGCGATACTTCGGACCATGGGTGACACCCCCGACGGCACTGCGCCCGTCCACGAGCCGAGCCTCGACGAACAGATCGCCGTCTATCAGCGCGAGTTCCAGGACCTCGACCCCCAGGTCGAGAAGGTCGTCTCGGCCCTCAGCCGCCTGAACCGCCGCATGAACGTCGCGTACGGCCGCCAGACGGCGGCCCTGGGCATCAGCAACGCGGAGTGGGAGGTCCTCAAGGCCCTCGTCCTCTCCGGAGACCCGTACCGGATGGGCCCGAGCGAGCTCGCGAAGCAGCTGGGCCTCACGCCGGCGGCGATGACCCACCGGATCGACCGCATGACGGCGGAAGGACTGGTCACGCGCGAGCGGGACGAGAACAACCGCGTCCGCGTGATCGTGGAACTCACCGCGGAAGGCCGCAGCAAGTGGCTGGACGCGATGCGCGCGGCGACGGTCTTCGAGGAGGACCTCCTCCAGGACCTCTCCACGGCGGAGCGGGGCGTACTGGGCGACATGCTCACCCGCCTCCTGGACCGCGTAGAGGACCTCCAGTCCCCGCACTGACCGCCCAACGGCCCGGCACCGACCTCCGGGTTGACACGGGCCCCGCGGATCCGTAAGGTTCTTCGAGTTGTCCCTGAGCCGAAAGGTTTCGGAGACGACGAATCCCGCCGCCTCGTTGCGGCACCCAACTCAGCAAGATCTCCCACTGGGAACGCATTCGGCATGCCCGAATTCATTCCTGAAGGCCGATTATGAATCGCCTGGGAAATCCACTAGAGTTCGGGAGTCGGAAGGGCCCAACAGCCCCGAAGACAAACCCCGCTGACTGGGAGTCAGGCCCGAAAGAGTCTGATAGAGTCGGAGACACAAGAACGAAGGAAGCGCCCGGAGGAAAGCCCGAGAGGGTGAGTACAAAGGAAGCGTCCGTTCCTTGAGAACTCAACAGCGTGCCAAAAATCAACGCCAAAAAGTTGATACCCCGTCCATTTCGGTGGATGAGGTTCCTTTGAAAAAGACCTGTGAGGTCGCGGCTTCGGCCCTGACACTTGCAGGCAATTACACAGCGAGGACGCAGTGGACGGTCGGTCTTATTCCGACATGACTGTCCCGCTCTAAGTGCGTGTGCACCGGATTACCGGTAAACATTCATGGAGAGTTTGATCCTGGCTCAGGACGAACGCTGGCGGCGTGCTTAACACATGCAAGTCGAACGATGAAGCCCTTCGGGGTGGATTAGTGGCGAACGGGTGAGTAACACGTGGGCAATCTGCCCTTCACTCTGGGACAAGCCCTGGAAACGGGGTCTAATACCGGATAACACTCCTGCCTGCATGGGCGGGGGTTAAAAGCTCCGGCGGTGAAGGATGAGCCCGCGGCCTATCAGCTTGTTGGTGGGGTAATGGCCCACCAAGGCGACGACGGGTAGCCGGCCTGAGAGGGCGACCGGCCACACTGGGACTGAGACACGGCCCAGACTCCTACGGGAGGCAGCAGTGGGGAATATTGCACAATGGGCGAAAGCCTGATGCAGCGACGCCGCGTGAGGGATGACGGCCTTCGGGTTGTAAACCTCTTTCAGCAGGGAAGAAGCGAAAGTGACGGTACCTGCAGAAGAAGCGCCGGCTAACTACGTGCCAGCAGCCGCGGTAATACGTAGGGCGCAAGCGTTGTCCGGAATTATTGGGCGTAAAGAGCTCGTAGGCGGCTTGTCACGTCGGATGTGAAAGCCCGAGGCTTAACCTCGGGTCTGCATTCGATACGGGCTAGCTAGAGTGTGGTAGGGGAGATCGGAATTCCTGGTGTAGCGGTGAAATGCGCAGATATCAGGAGGAACACCGGTGGCGAAGGCGGATCTCTGGGCCATTACTGACGCTGAGGAGCGAAAGCGTGGGGAGCGAACAGGATTAGATACCCTGGTAGTCCACGCCGTAAACGTTGGGAACTAGGTGTTGGCGACATTCCACGTCGTCGGTGCCGCAGCTAACGCATTAAGTTCCCCGCCTGGGGAGTACGGCCGCAAGGCTAAAACTCAAAGGAATTGACGGGGGCCCGCACAAGCAGCGGAGCATGTGGCTTAATTCGACGCAACGCGAAGAACCTTACCAAGGCTTGACATATACCGGAAAGCATTAGAGATAGTGCCCCCCTTGTGGTCGGTATACAGGTGGTGCATGGCTGTCGTCAGCTCGTGTCGTGAGATGTTGGGTTAAGTCCCGCAACGAGCGCAACCCTTGTCCTGTGTTGCCAGCATGCCCTTCGGGGTGATGGGGACTCACAGGAGACCGCCGGGGTCAACTCGGAGGAAGGTGGGGACGACGTCAAGTCATCATGCCCCTTATGTCTTGGGCTGCACACGTGCTACAATGGCCGGTACAATGAGCTGCGATACCGTGAGGTGGAGCGAATCTCAAAAAGCCGGTCTCAGTTCGGATTGGGGTCTGCAACTCGACCCCATGAAGTCGGAGTTGCTAGTAATCGCAGATCAGCATTGCTGCGGTGAATACGTTCCCGGGCCTTGTACACACCGCCCGTCACGTCACGAAAGTCGGTAACACCCGAAGCCGGTGGCCCAACCCGTAAGGGAGGGAGCTGTCGAAGGTGGGACTGGCGATTGGGACGAAGTCGTAACAAGGTAGCCGTACCGGAAGGTGCGGCTGGATCACCTCCTTTCTAAGGAGCACAGTACCGATTGCAGACAAACGTTCTGCACGGTCAGCTCAGGGTGGAACGTTGATTAGTTGGCACCAGATGATCTGATGATTCTCAAGTACTGCTTCGGCGTGGAAAGAGGATTCGGAAGAGGTCTGGTGCTTGGCACGTTGTTGGGTATCTGAGGGTACGGCCGAAAGGTCTTATCTTCGCGATGCCGGCCCCAGTGAACTTCGCCTTATGGGTGAGGGTGATGGGTGACTGGTCGTTGCTTGAGAACTACACAGTGGACGCGAGCATCTGTAGGCCAAGTTTTTAAGGGCGCACGGTGGATGCCTTGGCACCAGGAACCGATGAAGGACGTGAGAGGCCGCGATAGGCCCCGGGGAGCTGCCAACTGAGCTTTGATCCGGGGGTGTCCGAATGGGGAAACCCGGCAGTCGTCATGGGCTGTCACCCACTGCTGAACACATAGGCAGTGTGGAGGGAACGCGGGGAAGTGAAACATCTCAGTACCCGCAGGAAGAGAAAACAACCGTGATTCCGGGAGTAGTGGCGAGCGAAACCGGATGAGGCCAAACCGTATGCGTGTGATACCCGGCAGGGGTTGCGCATGCGGGGTTGTGGGAATTCTTTTGATCGGTCTGCCGGCCGGTCGGCGAGTCAGAAACCGTTGATGTAGTCGAAGGACATGCGAAAGGTCCGGCGTAGAGGGTAAGACCCCCGTAGACGAAACATCAGCGGCTTGCTTAAGAATCTCCCAAGTAGCACGGGGCCCGAGAAATCCCGTGTGAATCTGGCGGGACCACCCGCTAAGCCTAAATATTCCCTGGTGACCGATAGCGGATAGTACCGTGAGGGAATGGTGAAAAGTACCGCGGGAGCGGAGTGAAATAGTACCTGAAACCGTGTGCCTACAAGCCGTGGGAGCGTCGCTGTATGTGCTTGCACATACAGTCGTGACTGCGTGCCTTTTGAAGAATGAGCCTGCGAGTTAGCGGTGTGTAGCGAGGTTAACCCGTGTGGGGAAGCCGTAGCGAAAGCGAGTCCGAATAGGGCGATTGAGTTGCACGCTCTAGACCCGAAGCGGAGTGATCTAGCCATGGGCAGGTTGAAGCGGAGGTAAGACTTCGTGGAGGACCGAACCCACCAGGGTTGAAAACCTGGGGGATGACCTGTGGTTAGGGGTGAAAGGCCAATCAAACTCCGTGATAGCTGGTTCTCCCCGAAATGCATTTAGGTGCAGCGTCACGTGTTTCTTGCCGGAGGTAGAGCACTGGATAGGCGATGGGCCCTACCGGGTTACTGACCTTAGCCAAACTCCGAATGCCGGTAAGTGAGAGCGTGGCAGTGAGACTGTGGGGGATAAGCTCCATGGTCGAGAGGGAAACAGCCCAGAGCATCGACTAAGGCCCCTAAGCGTACGCTAAGTGGGAAAGGATGTGGAGTCGCAGAGACAACCAGGAGGTTGGCTTAGAAGCAGCCACCCTTGAAAGAGTGCGTAATAGCTCACTGGTCAAGTGATTCCGCGCCGACAATGTAGCGGGGCTCAAGCGTACCGCCGAAGTCGTGTCATTGCAGCAATAGGGCCAACGCCCGCTGTGATGGGTAGGGGAGCGTCGTGTGCCGGGTGAAGCAGCAGCGGAAGCTAGTTGTGGACGGTTCACGAGTGAGAATGCAGGCATGAGTAGCGATACACACGTGAGAAACGTGTGCGCCGATTGACTAAGGGTTCCTGGGTCAAGCTGATCTGCCCAGGGTAAGTCGGGACCTAAGGCGAGGCCGACAGGCGTAGTCGATGGACAACCGGTTGATATTCCGGTACCCGCTTTGAAACGCCCAATATCGAATCAGGCGATGCTAAGCCCGTGAAGCCGTTCCGGACCCTTCGGGGAAAGGAAAGTGGTGGAGCCGGTGACCCAGACTTGTAGTAGGTAAGCGATGGGGTGACGCAGGAAGGTAGTCCAGCCCGGGCGGTGGTAGTCCCGGGGTAAGGGTGTAGGCCGAGGGGTAGGCAAATCCGTCCCTCATATAAGGCTGAGACCTGATGCCGAGCCGATTGTGGTGAAGTGGATGATCCTATGCTGTCGAGAAAAGCCTCTAGCGAGTTTCATGGCGGCCCGTACCCTAAACCGACTCAGGTGGTCAGGTAGAGAATACCGAGGCGTTCGGGTGAACTATGGTTAAGGAACTCGGCAAAATGCCCCCGTAACTTCGGGAGAAGGGGGCCATCACTGGTGATCGGATTTACTCCGTGAGCTGGGGGTGGCCGCAGAGACCAGCGAGAAGCGACTGTTTACTAAAAACACAGGTCCGTGCGAAGCCGTAAGGCGATGTATACGGACTGACGCCTGCCCGGTGCTGGAACGTTAAGGGGACCGGTTAGTCACATTTCGGTGTGGCGAAGCTGAGAACTTAAGCGCCAGTAAACGGCGGTGGTAACTATAACCATCCTAAGGTAGCGAAATTCCTTGTCGGGTAAGTTCCGACCTGCACGAATGGCGTAACGACTTCTCGACTGTCTCAACCATAGGCCCGGTGAAATTGCACTACGAGTAAAGATGCTCGTTTCGCGCAGCAGGACGGAAAGACCCCGGGACCTTTACTATAGTTTGATATTGGTGTTCGGTTCGGCTTGTGTAGGATAGGTGGGAGACTTTGAAGCGGCCACGCCAGTGGTTGTGGAGTCGTCGTTGAAATACCACTCTGGTCGTGCTGGATGTCTAACCTCGGTCCGTGATCCGGATCAGGGACAGTGTCTGATGGGTAGTTTAACTGGGGCGGTTGCCTCCCAAAAAGTAACGGAGGCGCCCAAAGGTTCCCTCAGCCTGGTTGGCAATCAGGTGTTGAGTGTAAGTGCACAAGGGAGCTTGACTGTGAGACCGACGGGTCGAGCAGGGACGAAAGTCGGGACTAGTGATCCGGCGGTGGCTTGTGGAAGCGCCGTCGCTCAACGGATAAAAGGTACCCCGGGGATAACAGGCTGATCTTCCCCAAGAGTCCATATCGACGGGATGGTTTGGCACCTCGATGTCGGCTCGTCGCATCCTGGGGCTGGAGTCGGTCCCAAGGGTTGGGCTGTTCGCCCATTAAAGCGGTACGCGAGCTGGGTTTAGAACGTCGTGAGACAGTTCGGTCCCTATCCGCTGTGCGCGTAGGAATATTGAGAAGGGCTGTCCCTAGTACGAGAGGACCGGGACGGACGAACCTCTGGTGTGCCAGTTGTCCTGCCAAGGGCATGGCTGGTTGGCTACGTTCGGGAGGGATAACCGCTGAAAGCATCTAAGCGGGAAGCCTGCTTCAAGATGAGTATTCCCACCTCCTTGAGAGGGTAAGGCTCCCAGTAGACGACTGGGTTGATAGGCCAGATGTGGAAGCCCGGTAACGGGTGGAGCTGACTGGTACTAATAGGCCGAGGGCTTGTCCTCAGTTGCTCGCGTCCACTGTGTTAGTTCTGAAGTAACGAACTGTGTCATATCCGGTTTGGTTAACTTCATAGTGTTTCGGTGGTCATAGCGTTAGGGAAACGCCCGGTTTACATTCCGAACCCGGAAGCTAAGCCTTTCAGCGCCGATGGTACTGCAGGGGGGACCCTGTGGGAGAGTAGGACGCCGCCGAACAATCATTGTAGAAAGCCCCGTACCGGGTAACCGGTACGGGGCTTTTCTGCGTTTACGGACCGGTGCACCGGCTCCTGCAGAGGCGCGGCGATGCCCCGATCCATCCCTAATCCCGGGGCTGCCAGACGTAGCGGATATCGGGCTCGTGCTCCTCATTGCGCAGCCCGTCGGTACGCTCGACCGCGATGAATCCGTGCCGCTCGTAGAACCGTTGCGCCGGGCCGTTGACCTGGAACGTCCACAGTCCGAGCCCCGCCGGCCGCCGCTGCTTGGCCAGAGCCATGAGCCGGTCGCCCAGGCCCTGCCCACGGCACGACGGCTCCAGGTAGAGCTGTTCCAGTTCCTCGCCGTCGAGTACGAGGAGTCCCGCCACGGTGCCGCCGGCGACCGCTATCCAGGTCTCGTACCGCGGCACGACCACGGAAGAGAACCAGTCCCGCACCTCTTGGTCGCTGTGCGCAAGACGCACGGTCGGCAGCGCGGTCCTGAAGGAACGCAGCCACGTGTCGGCCAAGGCGGCGGCATCGGAGTGGACCGCACGCCGCAATACAAGATCAGCACTGTTCACAGCGCGGGACTATGGCAGATGAACGGCCCCTGCCGCACCCGGATTTGAGGTCGGGCCCCGCCGTCGCTCCCCCCTCTTGTTGTTCATGATCCGGGGGGTGGTGTCACCGGGCCCGGAGGCATCGACGGACCGCTGATGAGGGGCTTGAGCATGGCTTCACCCGAGCCGGAAGGGCTCTCCGTAACGTGGGTGTGGCAGCTCGGTGCCGAGGCAAGCACGGACGAAAGCGTGAGCGGAGGGGCTCGCACGTGATCGACACGAGTGACATCGACGTCTTCCTCGGCCCGGACGTCGGCAAGGGCGAACACCATGCCACCGCCGTCACACCGGCCGGGAAAAAGGCTTTCGACAAGCGACTGCCCACCACCGAACCCAAGCTCCGCGAGCTCTTCGCGAAACTCCAGGCCGAGCACGGAACCGTGCTCGTCGTGGTCGACCAGCCGGCCTCGATCGGCGCCCTGCCGCTAGCCGTGGCCCGGGACATGGGATGCCCGGTGGCCTACCTGCCGGGGATGACGATGCGGCGGATCGCCGACCTCTACCCGGGCGAGGCCAAGACGGACGCGAAGGACCGTTCATCATCGCCGACGCGGCCCGAGCGATCCGCACACCCTGCGGGCGATTGACGGCGAGGACGAGACGATCGCCGAGCTGGAGATGATCGTCGGCTTCGACGACGACCTGGCCGGCGAAGCGACACGCGTCGCGAACCGGCTGCGCGGCCTGCTGACCCAGATCCATCCGTCGCTGGAGCGGGTGCTGGGACCGCGGTTGCAGCACCCGGCCGTCCTCGCCCTGCTGGAGCGGTTCGGCTCTCCGGACCAGATCCGCAAGGCCGACCGGCGCCGCCTGGTCACGCTGTTACGGCCGAAGGCCCCGCGGATGGCCGAGCGGCTGATCGAGGACATCTTCGCCGCCCTGGACGAGCAGACCGTGACCGTCCCGGGGACCGAGGCGGCCGCACTGATCGTCCCAAGCCTGGCCGGATCCCTGACCGCCGTCCTTGACCAGCGCAAAAGCTGGCCGGGCGGATCGAAGAACTCTTGGACGCCCACCCTCTTTCGAAGGTCCTGACGTCGATGCCGGGCATCGGAGTCAGGACCGGAGCCCGCATCCTGATCGAGGTCGGCGACGGCAGCACCTTCCCGACCGCCGGCCACCTCGCCGCCTACGCCGGACTCGCGCCCGCCACCCGGAGTTCGGGCTCATCGATCCGCGGCGAACAGCCCTCCAGACGGGGAAACAAGCAGCTCAAGAGGGCCTTCTTCCTCTCCGCGTTCGCGGCCCTGGCCGACCCCGCATCGCGGACCTACTACGACAAGAAGATCGCCCAGGGCAAGCACCACACCCAGGCCCTGCTCTGCCTCGCCAGACGCCGGGCCGATGTCCTCTTCGCCATGCTCCGCGACGGAACCTTCTATGAGCCCCGGCCAGCCTCAGCCGGCTGATCCTCAGCGGCCTCGCCGCACACGGGGCAGTCCCGCTCGTCGACCGAGTCCATCACGACCGGATGACCACAAAAGTCGCACGGCCGTGTGCTCTCGCCCGCCGACTCTCGAACAGGCACGTCATCACTCATGACAGCCACACTGCCACCCGACCACCTTGACCAAAGACATAGGGGCACACCCCCCGCTTCCCCTATCTATCGGTGCTCTTGTGGGGGCGTGCTGTCCTTGCTGGGCAGGAGGGATGATGCCTCCGTGGCGACCAACCTTGAGCTCTTCGCGGACTACTTCCAGATCCACGTCCTGGACGAGGGATCCGAAGGCGATTTCAGCGGCGTGTGGACCAAACAGACCGTCGCGGACGGGCTCGGCGTCCTAGAAGATGCCCTGGCCATCGGCACCGCCGTCAACGACACGGTGGCAGTCACTGTCCATGCTCTCGCAGATGAGCCGCACGACGACAGCGACGACTTTGACCACGTCGTCGAGGCGAGCTTCCACGCGCCTTCGGGACGGCTCATCGTGATGGGCTGCACCGATTACCTCGACGACGCGGCACGATTCGAAGTCCCCGCGGGCTGGACCCGAGCCCGCGCGTCCCGGCGGAACCTCGCCGCTGCCGTCCGCTGGCTCGAGTCGGACGAGGAGCCCGAGGCGGCCGAGGAGGTCCGGCTGCAGACCTGGCCCGCTCCGTTCTCGGCACCGCACGTCGTGAAGCGATGGACCCGAGCGGAGTAGCCTCCGACTCAGCCTCCCAGACGGACGTCTCTACCGTGCCTGTCGCGAAGCCGCTCGCTCCTACTCGTACAGAACGCCGCTCAACAGATGCGGCCCCTGGCGGACGCCGAAGCCGCTATGAGATGCCACGAAGCCGTCAGTCACGGTCTCGTTTCAGCCGCGCTTGCGGAACAGCCACCCACGGCGGCGGACCGCAGGCTGCACTAGCGCGATGGAGATCGCGGAACTCGTACTGAAGTTCGTGGACACGCTGGCATGGCCCCTCGTCGCCCTGGGCCTCGCGTGGGCCTGGCGCACGAACATCGGGCGGGCGATCGGCCGAATGACCAGAGTCGAAACACCAGCCGGGGCACTTGAGTTCGCCGCCGAGGTGGCCGACATCCGGCGCGAGGCCCAGTACGTAATACCCGCGGCGGCAACCCTGCCCGAGCAGGCCGCCGAAGCAGAACCACGCGACGAAGACCAAGAAGCTGACGACTCGCCTGACACGCCCAGCCCGGATACCCACGTGTGGCGACTAGGAGCAGTACCTGCCCCTCGTCCAGCGCCAGGCGGGTACGGCCACCCAGCGGCGGGGGCTCCCGCAATGGCGGCTGGACCCAGCCTTCAACGAGTCGCGTTCCCACTCGGCGAGGTGCCTGCGATGAGCGGGGCATACCGCGAGATCAGCCGGCATCCAGGTCAGGCCATGAACACCGCATGGGAGCAGCTGATCAACCTGGGCGCGTCGACACTCCACGTCCTGCCGATCATGCCGCCGCGACTGATGGCCCAGGAGCTGGGGCTTTCACTCCACCTGACGCCGGAAGCCGTGCAGCTGATGCTGGACTTGGAGCGTCTGCACAACCGCAGCCGGCAGCAGTCGACTCAGGTGAATGCCGAGGCCGCCCAGGGCTTCGTGGAGATGTGCGAGCTCGTGTACTGGCTTCTTGCCGGTAGTCCCATCCCCTCCGGCACATAGCGGTGACCCCAGGCGGATCGGCCCGTACGGATCAGCCTTGCCCAACGCCTGGAGGACGTTCCCTTCTTCGTGACCGGCTCGGGATACGTGCCGTGGTTCTCCGTGAAGACCGTCTGGGAGGCCCCGTACGACCGGAGCGCCACCGACCGGGGCCATGGGGCCTGGCTCGCCGGCGATGCCGTCGTTCGCAGCCGGTAGGACGCGGTGACCGGTTTCGACATCAGGTCGGGCGCGAAGCGCCTGCCGGGCGAGGGCTGTGCCACAGTCGCCGCGCTCGACCCCACCAACGGCCGGGATCTGTGGCAGACCTCCCGCGCAGCGGCCGTCGCCCTACCTCGCCTTCGGCGCTGACGGCCGCCTCCAGGCGCGGATCGACGAGGGTGGTGGTCACGGCGACATCAAGCAGGCGACCGTTGCCGAGGGGCGGCGGCTGGCGATCGCCGCGTACGTCGGCAATCAGCGGGCCGTCGAACGTGAACCGGCCCGCGGAGGTGTCGCGGTTCAGGCCCGGCTTCCGGTCAGCAGGGGGTGGATCTCCCTGGCAAGGGCGTCTACGTCGACGGGGCGGCTGGTGTCGACGGTTCGGAGGTGGCCGCCCAGGCCGAGGGGGCCCGGGCGGGATGCCCAGGCCGTGACGCGTTCGTGGAGCTGTTCGCTGGTGAGGTCCTGGTCGAGGTGTCCGGGGTGGCGCTTGCGGGTGCTGAATCGTTCGGCGACGAGTTGGGTGTCGCAGTCGCAGAAGACCTCGACCAGGCGGGCGCCGAGTTGGTGGAGGCGGCCGGGGGCGGTGTCGTGGTGCCACCAGTTCACGAGTACGGCCCGCCCGGCATCGGCGGCCAGGGCGAACAGGATCTCGTCGCCGGCCCGGCTCAGCCGGTGGCGCCAGGCTTGGTCACCGATGCCGAGGGAGTCGTAGAGCGACTCGAGGATCACGTCCTTGTCGATGACCGGCAGGCTGAGTTCCGCGGCGAGCCGGCGGGCCAGCGTGCTCTTGCCGCTGGCCGGCAAGCCGGTGACGATCACGAAGGCGTTGTCGGTCACGGCGGTCAGTCTGCCGCAGCCGGAACGGAGGGACCGTTGCGGCCGCCGCCGCAGTCGAGACCGGCCGGACAGCAGCGCCCCTACACCGAGGAGGGCCACCCTGTCGCGGCGATTTTGACGGTGCAGGGGGCGTGATGTAGAGTCAAACGGTTGCCTGGAACTGGACAAGTTCGGCAGCCAGCCCCCAAAGAAGCAATTCGGAGTGGGCACCCTCGACTCCTCATCCAGGAATCCGAAGCCGGGAAATCCGGTGGAAAACTTCTGATAGAGTCGGTCTCGCCGGAAAGGGAAACGCGAAAGCGAAGAACTGGAAAGCGAATCCCGCTGACTGGGAATCGGACACGAAAGAGTCTGATAGAGTCGGAGACACAAGAACGAAGGAAGCGCCCGGAGGAAAGCCCGAGAGGGTGAGTACAAAGGAAGCGTCCGTTCCTTGAGAACTCAACAGCGTGCCAAAAATCAACGCCAAAAAGTTGATACCCCGTCCATTTCGGTGGATGAGGTTCCTTTGAAAAAGACCTGTGAGGTCGCGGCTTCGGCCCTGACACTTGCAGGCAATTACACAGCGAGGACGCAGTGGACGGTCGGTCTTATTCCGACATGACTGTCCCGCTCTAAGTGCGTGTGCACCGGATTACCGGTAAACATTCATGGAGAGTTTGATCCTGGCTCAGGACGAACGCTGGCGGCGTGCTTAACACATGCAAGTCGAACGATGAAGCCCTTCGGGGTGGATTAGTGGCGAACGGGTGAGTAACACGTGGGCAATCTGCCCTTCACTCTGGGACAAGCCCTGGAAACGGGGTCTAATACCGGATAACACTCCTGCCTGCATGGGCGGGGGTTAAAAGCTCCGGCGGTGAAGGATGAGCCCGCGGCCTATCAGCTTGTTGGTGGGGTAATGGCCCACCAAGGCGACGACGGGTAGCCGGCCTGAGAGGGCGACCGGCCACACTGGGACTGAGACACGGCCCAGACTCCTACGGGAGGCAGCAGTGGGGAATATTGCACAATGGGCGAAAGCCTGATGCAGCGACGCCGCGTGAGGGATGACGGCCTTCGGGTTGTAAACCTCTTTCAGCAGGGAAGAAGCGAAAGTGACGGTACCTGCAGAAGAAGCGCCGGCTAACTACGTGCCAGCAGCCGCGGTAATACGTAGGGCGCAAGCGTTGTCCGGAATTATTGGGCGTAAAGAGCTCGTAGGCGGCTTGTCACGTCGGATGTGAAAGCCCGAGGCTTAACCTCGGGTCTGCATTCGATACGGGCTAGCTAGAGTGTGGTAGGGGAGATCGGAATTCCTGGTGTAGCGGTGAAATGCGCAGATATCAGGAGGAACACCGGTGGCGAAGGCGGATCTCTGGGCCATTACTGACGCTGAGGAGCGAAAGCGTGGGGAGCGAACAGGATTAGATACCCTGGTAGTCCACGCCGTAAACGTTGGGAACTAGGTGTTGGCGACATTCCACGTCGTCGGTGCCGCAGCTAACGCATTAAGTTCCCCGCCTGGGGAGTACGGCCGCAAGGCTAAAACTCAAAGGAATTGACGGGGGCCCGCACAAGCAGCGGAGCATGTGGCTTAATTCGACGCAACGCGAAGAACCTTACCAAGGCTTGACATATACCGGAAAGCATTAGAGATAGTGCCCCCCTTGTGGTCGGTATACAGGTGGTGCATGGCTGTCGTCAGCTCGTGTCGTGAGATGTTGGGTTAAGTCCCGCAACGAGCGCAACCCTTGTCCTGTGTTGCCAGCATGCCCTTCGGGGTGATGGGGACTCACAGGAGACCGCCGGGGTCAACTCGGAGGAAGGTGGGGACGACGTCAAGTCATCATGCCCCTTATGTCTTGGGCTGCACACGTGCTACAATGGCCGGTACAATGAGCTGCGATACCGTGAGGTGGAGCGAATCTCAAAAAGCCGGTCTCAGTTCGGATTGGGGTCTGCAACTCGACCCCATGAAGTCGGAGTTGCTAGTAATCGCAGATCAGCATTGCTGCGGTGAATACGTTCCCGGGCCTTGTACACACCGCCCGTCACGTCACGAAAGTCGGTAACACCCGAAGCCGGTGGCCCAACCCGTAAGGGAGGGAGCTGTCGAAGGTGGGACTGGCGATTGGGACGAAGTCGTAACAAGGTAGCCGTACCGGAAGGTGCGGCTGGATCACCTCCTTTCTAAGGAGCACAGTACCGATTGCAGACAAACGTTCTGCACGGTCAGCTCAGGGTGGAACGTTGATTAGTTGGCACGGTTTCCAAAACCTTCTGTGAGTACTGCTTCGGCGTGGAAAACGGTTTGAGTGGCGGGGATCGTGCTTGGCACGTTGTTGGGTATCTGAGGGTACGGCCGAAAGGTCTTATCTTCGCGATGCCGGCCCCAGTGAACTTCGCCTTATGGGTGAGGGTGATGGGTGACTGGTCGTTGCTTGAGAACTACACAGTGGACGCGAGCATCTGTAGGCCAAGTTTTTAAGGGCGCACGGTGGATGCCTTGGCACCAGGAACCGATGAAGGACGTGAGAGGCCGCGATAGGCCCCGGGGAGCTGCCAACTGAGCTTTGATCCGGGGGTGTCCGAATGGGGAAACCCGGCAGTCGTCATGGGCTGTCACCCACTGCTGAACACATAGGCAGTGTGGAGGGAACGCGGGGAAGTGAAACATCTCAGTACCCGCAGGAAGAGAAAACAACCGTGATTCCGGGAGTAGTGGCGAGCGAAACCGGATGAGGCCAAACCGTATGCGTGTGATACCCGGCAGGGGTTGCGCATGCGGGGTTGTGGGAATTCTTTTGATCGGTCTGCCGGCCGGTCGGCGAGTCAGAAACCGTTGATGTAGTCGAAGGACATGCGAAAGGTCCGGCGTAGAGGGTAAGACCCCCGTAGACGAAACATCAGCGGCTTGCTTAAGAATCTCCCAAGTAGCACGGGGCCCGAGAAATCCCGTGTGAATCTGGCGGGACCACCCGCTAAGCCTAAATATTCCCTGGTGACCGATAGCGGATAGTACCGTGAGGGAATGGTGAAAAGTACCGCGGGAGCGGAGTGAAATAGTACCTGAAACCGTGTGCCTACAAGCCGTGGGAGCGTCGCTGTATGTGCTTGCACATACAGTCGTGACTGCGTGCCTTTTGAAGAATGAGCCTGCGAGTTAGCGGTGTGTAGCGAGGTTAACCCGTGTGGGGAAGCCGTAGCGAAAGCGAGTCCGAATAGGGCGATTGAGTTGCACGCTCTAGACCCGAAGCGGAGTGATCTAGCCATGGGCAGGTTGAAGCGGAGGTAAGACTTCGTGGAGGACCGAACCCACCAGGGTTGAAAACCTGGGGGATGACCTGTGGTTAGGGGTGAAAGGCCAATCAAACTCCGTGATAGCTGGTTCTCCCCGAAATGCATTTAGGTGCAGCGTCACGTGTTTCTTGCCGGAGGTAGAGCACTGGATAGGCGATGGGCCCTACCGGGTTACTGACCTTAGCCAAACTCCGAATGCCGGTAAGTGAGAGCGTGGCAGTGAGACTGTGGGGGATAAGCTCCATGGTCGAGAGGGAAACAGCCCAGAGCATCGACTAAGGCCCCTAAGCGTACGCTAAGTGGGAAAGGATGTGGAGTCGCAGAGACAACCAGGAGGTTGGCTTAGAAGCAGCCACCCTTGAAAGAGTGCGTAATAGCTCACTGGTCAAGTGATTCCGCGCCGACAATGTAGCGGGGCTCAAGCGTACCGCCGAAGTCGTGTCATTGCAGCAATAGGGCCAACGCCCGCTGTGATGGGTAGGGGAGCGTCGTGTGCCGGGTGAAGCAGCAGCGGAAGCTAGTTGTGGACGGTTCACGAGTGAGAATGCAGGCATGAGTAGCGATACACACGTGAGAAACGTGTGCGCCGATTGACTAAGGGTTCCTGGGTCAAGCTGATCTGCCCAGGGTAAGTCGGGACCTAAGGCGAGGCCGACAGGCGTAGTCGATGGACAACCGGTTGATATTCCGGTACCCGCTTTGAAACGCCCAATATCGAATCAGGCGATGCTAAGCCCGTGAAGCCGTTCCGGACCCTTCGGGGAAAGGAAAGTGGTGGAGCCGGTGACCCAGACTTGTAGTAGGTAAGCGATGGGGTGACGCAGGAAGGTAGTCCAGCCCGGGCGGTGGTAGTCCCGGGGTAAGGGTGTAGGCCGAGGGGTAGGCAAATCCGTCCCTCATATAAGGCTGAGACCTGATGCCGAGCCGATTGTGGTGAAGTGGATGATCCTATGCTGTCGAGAAAAGCCTCTAGCGAGTTTCATGGCGGCCCGTACCCTAAACCGACTCAGGTGGTCAGGTAGAGAATACCGAGGCGTTCGGGTGAACTATGGTTAAGGAACTCGGCAAAATGCCCCCGTAACTTCGGGAGAAGGGGGCCATCACTGGTGATCGGATTTACTCCGTGAGCTGGGGGTGGCCGCAGAGACCAGCGAGAAGCGACTGTTTACTAAAAACACAGGTCCGTGCGAAGCCGTAAGGCGATGTATACGGACTGACGCCTGCCCGGTGCTGGAACGTTAAGGGGACCGGTTAGTCACATTTCGGTGTGGCGAAGCTGAGAACTTAAGCGCCAGTAAACGGCGGTGGTAACTATAACCATCCTAAGGTAGCGAAATTCCTTGTCGGGTAAGTTCCGACCTGCACGAATGGCGTAACGACTTCTCGACTGTCTCAACCATAGGCCCGGTGAAATTGCACTACGAGTAAAGATGCTCGTTTCGCGCAGCAGGACGGAAAGACCCCGGGACCTTTACTATAGTTTGATATTGGTGTTCGGTTCGGCTTGTGTAGGATAGGTGGGAGACTTTGAAGCGGCCACGCCAGTGGTTGTGGAGTCGTCGTTGAAATACCACTCTGGTCGTGCTGGATGTCTAACCTCGGTCCGTGATCCGGATCAGGGACAGTGTCTGATGGGTAGTTTAACTGGGGCGGTTGCCTCCCAAAAAGTAACGGAGGCGCCCAAAGGTTCCCTCAGCCTGGTTGGCAATCAGGTGTTGAGTGTAAGTGCACAAGGGAGCTTGACTGTGAGACCGACGGGTCGAGCAGGGACGAAAGTCGGGACTAGTGATCCGGCGGTGGCTTGTGGAAGCGCCGTCGCTCAACGGATAAAAGGTACCCCGGGGATAACAGGCTGATCTTCCCCAAGAGTCCATATCGACGGGATGGTTTGGCACCTCGATGTCGGCTCGTCGCATCCTGGGGCTGGAGTCGGTCCCAAGGGTTGGGCTGTTCGCCCATTAAAGCGGTACGCGAGCTGGGTTTAGAACGTCGTGAGACAGTTCGGTCCCTATCCGCTGTGCGCGTAGGAATATTGAGAAGGGCTGTCCCTAGTACGAGAGGACCGGGACGGACGAACCTCTGGTGTGCCAGTTGTCCTGCCAAGGGCATGGCTGGTTGGCTACGTTCGGGAGGGATAACCGCTGAAAGCATCTAAGCGGGAAGCCTGCTTCAAGATGAGTATTCCCACCTCCTTGAGAGGGTAAGGCTCCCAGTAGACGACTGGGTTGATAGGCCAGATGTGGAAGCCCGGTAACGGGTGGAGCTGACTGGTACTAATAGGCCGAGGGCTTGTCCTCAGTTGCTCGCGTCCACTGTGTTAGTTCTGAAGTAACGAACTGTGTCATATCCGGTTTGGTTAACTTCATAGTGTTTCGGTGGTCATAGCGTTAGGGAAACGCCCGGTTTACATTCCGAACCCGGAAGCTAAGCCTTTCAGCGCCGATGGTACTGCAGGGGGGACCCTGTGGGAGAGTAGGACGCCGCCGAACAATCATTGTAGAAAGCCCCGTACCGGGTAACCGGTACGGGGCTTTTCTGCGTTTACGGGGACTTTGGGTTTTCGAGTTTGGGGTGGGGAAACTCGGGTGAAGGTGGGGCGGCCGGCTCATTAGGATCCCGAGGTATGAACGAGTACGTGATACGTCCTGTACGGGCCGAAGAGTGGGACAAGGTGAAGGAGCTGCGGATCGCGGCTCTGCGGGATCCGGCCGCGCCGGTGGCCTTTCTGGAAACCCTCGAGCAGGGTGAGGGAAGGAGCGACGAGTTCTGGCAGGAGAGGGCTGCCGGGGCCGCTGCGGGGCGGGGCATACGGCAGTTCGTGGCCGAGGGGCCTGATGGGGTGTGGGCCGGGTCGGTGAGCGTCCTCGTCGAGGAGGCCGGCACGACCGACATCTTCGACGGAGAGATCGAGCAGGCCCAGGCGCACCTCGTGGGCGTGTTCGTCCGGACCGGGCACCGGGGAACCGGGCTGACCGAGGAGCTGTTCGCCGCCGCGCTGGAGTGGGCCTGGGGGTTGGAGGAGCCGGTGCTGGCGCGCGTACGGCTCTTCGTGCACGAGGAGAACGCGCGGGCCGGGGCGTTCTACCGGCGGTTCGGGTTCGTGCACAGCGGGAAGGTCGTGCCGATGCCGACCGACCCGTCCGCGAAGGAGCTTGAGTACGTGTTCCCGCGGCCTGCCTAGCGGGCGGCTACGGGGAGGTCCGCCTCCGGCCAGCGGGAGCGGGCCTGTTCGCGGCTGCGGCACAGGGCGAGGAGCGGGAGCGTCGTGTCCTGGAGCAGCTGCGGCAGTTGGGGGATCGGGGCCACGGCGGCGACGTCCTCGAAGACCAGGGTCAGTGGTGGGTCGAGCCGACCGTCGGATGACCGTGCGGCCATGCGGCGGCCGTGCTCGACCACGCTCGAGGCGAGTGCGGTCAGCAGCGGCATCGCACCCGGGTGGGCACGAGGGTCTTCCAGGGGTTCGCCCACCACGTAGAGGGTGCCCCCTTCGGAGACGAACGATGCCAGGGCGAGCGAATCGCTTCGGTTCGGGGTGCAGGATTCCCGGATGTGGATCGAGGAGAGGGCCGTCAGGGCCCGGGCCGTGAGGTGTTGGGCCTGTTCGCGGCGGTCGGGGTGGGCGGTGAGGGCGCTCTCCAGCTCACCGGCCGCGCCGGGGGCGGCTGTTGCCGCCTGGGGGTGGGTGCGCAGGATGCGGACCGGCTCTTGGGCGTTGGTGCCCTGGGCCCAGCGGTGCAGCTGCTTGAAGGGGCGGTTGTCCAGGGCGGCGGCCTGGAGCCAGCTGCGCAGGAGCGTTTCCGCGGTGTCCGCGAGTGCGGAGTCCATGCGGGCCTGGGGGCGGACCGGGGCGAGCAGCGCGATGGCGCGGGCGGCGGCGGTGTCGCGGTCCGCGCAGCCTTCTGTGGGGTTCCAGTGGATGCGGGCCGGGGTGTCGCAGAGGTGGGAGGGGTCGTAGAGGAGGACGGGGCCCAGCTTGGAGCGGGCGTCCTTGGTGTCCGACCAGAGGGTGGGGGAGGACGTGATCACGAGGATGGCGCCTTGGGCTGCCGCGATGGCTGCTTCGGCGGCCGTGGTTCGGACCTCCGGTGGGGCGTAGGTCATGCGGTGGCTTTGGGGTGGGGTTGCGGGTGGGGCCGGGGTCGGGGCGTAGCCGAAGCCGTAGCGGTACGCCTCGTCCGTGGGGGAGGGGGCGGCGCTGGTGCCTGGGGCTCTGGCCCCGGGCCCCCGCGCCTCAAACGCCGGCGGGGCTGGGATTGGCTGCGATGCCTGTGCCTGTGCCGACGGGGCGGGGATGGGGTGGGGCTTGGTGGGGATGGGGACCGTGGCGGGGTGCGGCGCCGTTGCCGGGGGCCAGCCCCCGGGCCCCCGCGCCTCAATCGCCGGCGGGGCTGGGATTGGCTGTGGACCCGTGGTCGGGTGCGGCGCCGTTGCCGGGGGCCAGCCCCCGGGCCCCCGCTCCTCAAACGCCGGAGGGGCTGGATTGGGCTTCGGTCGGCCTGGAGGGTGCGGCGCCGTTGTCCTCCGGGCCTTGGTGCGGGCGACGATGCCCAGGGTGAAGATGGCCAGGACCAGGAGGATCAGGAGCTGGCTGATGAACAGGCCCCAGAAGAGGCCCCAGTTGGAGAGGGCCTCGGGGGGTGTGTCCGGCCAGGCTGCCGGGATGTTCTGGGGTTGAGCTATCAGCGAGCGGACCGCGGTCGGGGTGCGGGTGAAGGTGACCTTGTCCGGCCAGGCGCCCTTCGCGAAGAGGGCTGCCAGGCCGGTGGACGTCCAGGTGAGGACGGCCAGGCCGAGGAGGAAGGCCAGGAGGCCTACCAGGAGGCCGTCCGGGATGCCGCCCTGGGGGCGCTGGTCCGTGCTGTTGGGCATGTCAGGCCACCGTGGTCGCCGAGCCGCCGGCGTTGCGGTGGCGTTCCATCAGGAGTGCGCGCTCCTCTGTCTCCAGTTCGGCGGCGAGGAGGTCGTCGGGCAGGCGGTGCTGGACCGAGGATTCGGTCATGGCGCGGTCGGTGAAGACCAGGGGGCGTTCGGCTTCCGTGATCAGGTGTTTGACGACCTGGACGTTGCCGTTCACGTCCCAGACCGCGATGCCGGGGGTGAGGGTGGGGATGATTTCCACCGCCCAGCGGGGGAGGCCCAGGACGCGGCCCGTGGCGCGGGCCTCGTCCGCCTTCTGGGCGTAGATCGTGCGGGTCGAGGCCATTTTGAGGATGGCCGCGGCTTCGCGGGCCGCCGCGCCGTCCACTACGTCCGAGAGGTGGTGGACGACTGCCACGAAGGACAGGCCCAGGCGTCGGCCGAACTTCAGGAGGCGCTGGAAGAGCTGCGCCACGAAGGGGCTGTTGATGATGTGCCAGGCCTCTTCGACCAGGAAGATGCGCTTCTTGCGGTCCGGCCGGATCCAGGTGTGTTCGAGCCATACGCCGACGATCGCCATCAGGATCGGCATGGCGATGGAATTGCGGTCGATGTGGGAGAGGTCGAAGACGATGAGGGGGGCATCGAGGTCGATGCCTACCGTGGTCGGGCCGTCGAACATGCCTCGGAGGTCGCCGTCGACCAGGCGGTCGATGACGAGCGCGACGTCCAGGCCCCAGGCGCGGACATCGTCTATGGCCACGTTCATCGAGAGCGCCGATTCGGGCTCGGGGTGGCGCAGTTGCTCGACGATGTCCATCAGGACCGGCTGGCGGTCCGTGATGGTTTCCACCACGTAGGCGTGGGCGACCTTCAGGGCGAAGCCGGAGCGCTCGTCCAGGCCGTGGCCCATGGCGACTTCGATGATCGTGCGGAGCAGCGCGAGCTGGCCCGTCGCGGTGATCGCCGGGTCGAGGGGGTTGAGGCGGATCCCGTCGTTGTTCGCGGCGATGGGGTCCAGGCGGATGGGGGTTATTCCCAGCTGCTGGGCGATGAGGTTCCACTCGCCGACGCCGTCCTCGCCCTGGGCGTCCAGAACGACGACCTGGCGGTCCCGGAAGCGGAGTTGGCGTAGGACGTAGGTCTTCTCGAGGGCGGACTTGCCGTTGCCCGACTCGCCTAGGACCAGCCAGTGGGGGGCCGGCAGCTGCTGGCCGTAGAGCTGGAAGGGGTCGTAGATGTACCCCTTGCCGCTGTAGACCTCACGGCCGATGATGACGCCCGAGTCGCCGAGTCCGGGGGCGGCGGTGGGGAGGTAGACCGCTTGGGCCTGGCCCGTGGACGTGCGGACGGGGAGTCTGGTGGTTTCGACCTTGCCGAAGAGGAAGCTGGTGAAGGCGTCCGTCAGGGCGGACATGGGATCTCGCATGGGCGGCCATTCCCTCCAGCTAGCGTCGGATGCCGGTGGCGAACGGCAAGGTGTTGACGAAGGCGCGGTGGTGCTCGCGGTCACACCATTCGAGCTTCAGGTAGGACTTGCCCGCCGAGGCGCGGATGGTGCGCTTGTCGCGGGCGAGGGCTTCGGGGGAGCGGGAGGAGACCGTGATGTACCCGACCAGGTTGACCCCGGCGGCGCCGCTCGCGAGGTCTTCGCCGCGCTGGTCGAGCCGGCCGTGCGCGGCGATGTCGCGGGGGTCGACGGTGCGGTTCATCTTGGCGGCGCGGCTGGCGTCGGCCTCGTCGTTCGTCTTCTCCGTGAGCATGCGCTCGATGGCGATCTCGGTGGGTTCCAGGTCCATGGTGACGGCGACCGTGCGGATCACGTCGGGGGTGTGGACGAGGAGCGGGGCGAGGAAGTTCACGCCGACCGGGGTCATCGGCCACTCCTTGACCCAGGCCGTGGCGTGGCACCAGGGGGCGCGGGTGGAGGACTCGCGGGTCTTGGCCTGGAGATAGGTCGGTTCGACGGCGTCCAGTTCGGCGGGCCAGGCGTTGCGCTTGGTCATGGCCTGGATGTGGTCGATGGGGTGGTCCGGGTCGTACATGGAGTGCACGAGGGAGGAGAGGCGGCCCTGGCCCAGCGGCTGGCGGACGCGGATGTCGGCCTCGGCGAGGCGGGCGCAGATGTCGGTGAGCTCGCGGGCCATGACGATGGCGAGGCCGGCGTCGCGGTCGACCCTGCGGCCCTTGTGGGGGGTCGCGGCGCGGGCGATGGTGTGGGCCTCGGCGGCGAGTTCGCGGGTGAAGTGGATGCAGGCGACGAGGTACGCGCGGTGCTGCTCGGAGGAGGTCGACACCATCGACTGGAGCTGGTCGTACGAATCGCGCAGCCAGACCGGGGCGTTGGTGTCGCCGCGGGCGGCCACGTCCTTGTCGTGGGCCTCCGGGTCGGCGGGCAGGGTGCGTACGAGCATCTGGAGGCGGGTGACGAAGCCGTCGCCGTTGGCCACGTGCTTGAGGAGGGTGCCGAAGCGGTCCACGAGGGCCTCTTGGTCCTCGCTGTCGCGCAGGCCGACGCCGGGGCCCTCGATCTCGATGGCGGCGGTGACGGTTCTGCGGTCCGCGTGGAGCAGGACGGCGATCTCGTCGGGGCCGAAGGGGGCGGCGAGCCAGTTGATGCGGCCGATGCCGGGGGGCGGGCCCACCTCGACCTCGCGGCCGTCGCCGGCGCGGATGCCGGCCTCCATGGCGCCGGAGCGGAACGTCGTGCCGCGGCGCAGGGTGCGCTTGTAGCTGCGGTTGATTTCGAACCAGCGGTAGAAGGTGCGGCCGCGGTAGGGGACGTAGACGGCGGCGAGGGCGAGCATCGGGAATCCGGCGAGGGAGACGATGCGCAGGGTGAGGGCGGGGACGAGCAGGCCGCTCATCATGCCGAGGAACGCGCCGACGATGATCAGGGCGATCTCGCCGGTCTCGCGGTTCTTGCCGACGATCGCGTTCGGCCGGGCCCGGCCGATGAGATACGTGCGGCGGGGCGTGACCGGGTGGAGCTGGTGCGACTGGGTCGTCACCGCCCGTCACCTCCTGTGTTCCTCGTGCTGGAGCCCGTACGGGGCGGGGGTGCGGCGGCGGGGGCGCCGCTGTTCCCGCCGCCGGAGCCGCGGCTGCTGTGGGCGGCCATGCCTCCGGAGATCTGGTTGTCGCCGCCGGCGCGGTGGGCGCCGCCGCCGCTGTTTCCGCCGCCGCCGCCGCCGCGGCTGCTGTGGGTCTTGATGCCCTGGGAGACGAGGGAGGCCGGGGAGCTGATGACGGCGGCTGCCTGGGCGCCGTCGGTGGCCTTGCTGCGGTTGGTGCGGGCGGAGGCGATCTCGTCGCCGAAGCCGGGGACGAAGCGGTAGATCATCGCGGAGGCGAAGATCGCCAGCAGGATGATGGCGAGGCCGGAGACGACGGCGGAGAAGGCGTTCGGGCCCTTGTCGCCCGCCAGGGCTCCGGCGAGGCCGAGGACGATGACGATGACCGGCTTCACGAGGATGACGGCGATCATGATGCCCGCCCAGCGGCGGACGTGGCCCCAGAGGTTGCGGTCGACGAGGCCGGCGTAGACGACGGTGCCGAGCAGGGCGCCGACGTAGAGGAGCGCGGCGCGGATGACCAGTTCCAGGCAGAGGATGCCTGCGGCGAGCACGGTGACGAGGGCGACGACGATCAGCATGATCGGGCCGCCGCCGATGTCGTCGCCCTTTTTGAGGGCCTCGGCGAAGGAGCCGAAGAAGACGTCCGTCTGGCCGCCGGTGGCGGAGGCGATGACCTCGGTGACGCCGTCGGTGGCGGAGACGACGGTGTAGAGGATCAGGGGGGTGAAGGCGGAGGCGAGGACGGTGAGCCAGAGGAAGCCGATGGCTTCGGACATGGCGGTGGTGAAGGGGACGCCGCGGATGGCTCGTTTGGCTACGGCGAAGAGCCAGAGGACGAGCGTGAGGATGGTGGAGGCGGCGAAGACGATGGCGTACTGCTTGAGGAAGGCGCCGTTGGTGAAGTCGACGTTGGCGGTGCCGTTGACCGCTTTGCTGAGTTCGCCGACGATCCAGGCTGCGGCGTCGGCGCAGCCCTTCGCGAGGGAGGAGAGGGGGTTGAGGGCGTCGGCGGGGTCGCTGGGGGCGAGGCCTGCGCCGGGGCCGTTGGGGCTGGTGCCTTCTCGGTTGCAGTACTGCTTCGCCGGTCCGATCAGCAGGTCGCACGGATCGTCGCTGGGCAGTCGCGACGGGGTTGGCGTGGGGCTCGGGGCGGCGTAGGCACGGGTCGCCAGGCCTGCGATGGCCAGTTGGGCGGAGGTGACCAGGCCGACCCGGAGCCTGAGGCTAGCGGGCATAGGTGAAGCCTCCGAACTCCTTGACGGCCTTGCTGATGTCCTCGGAGGGCGACGCGACCGCGTCACCGGGAACCGGTGCCGGACCGTCCTGCTGGGAGTCGGAGACGACCTTCCAGTCTCCGCTCGACCAGACCAGTTCGAACGTCCAGGTCTTCCATGTGGTGCGTACCGGGTCGGTGGACTTCGGACCGGACATGCCGATGAGGCCGGTGTACCAGACGGAGACCGTCGCGCTCGTGGGCGCGTAACTGTCGACTCGGGTGCCGACGGGGACGGCGCGGGTGACGAAGGAGCTGCCCTGGGGAGGGTTGCCGTTCGCGTCGAGTCCGAGCTTCGCGAGGAACGGAGCGGAGTACGCCTCGTCCTGAGGAGCTCTCATCTTCGACGCGACGTCAGGGATGTAGATCCCGTCCACGAGCGCGTGCCGGGTGTTCTTTCTGAACATCCCGTCAGAGCCCAGCGCCACCGCGTAGTTCGCCGCCGCGGACTGGGCGCCCTGTTCGGTCTGGGCGAAGCCCTTCGGGATGCCTGCCGACTTGCCGTCCACCGGGGCCACGCCCGTGGCCGCCGTCGGGTTGGTGGCGGTGGGGGCCTTGTCGGCGGTCGGGGGGGTGTCCGGGGTGCGGGACTGGTTGGCGAAGGCGATGGCTGCGATGAGGAGGACCACCACGCCGACGACCGTGACCAGGCCTCTGGAGGTGCGGCGCGGTGGGGCGTACGGGTCCGAGGGCTCGGCGAAGCGGGTACGGGTCTGGCCGGTGCCGCCGACCTCGCCGCCACCGTATTGGTCGTCGGTGCTCATTCGGTGTTCGCCCCCTCCGCGTCGTACGACGGTAGCGCTGGTATCCGCGCAGGCGCGGCGTGGTGAGTCCTCATCAGGGCTCGGGCTAGACGGCCATTCCGTAGACGATCGTGAAGAGGGTGCCCAGTGAGCCGATGATGAAGACGCCCGTCAGGCCGGCCACGATGAGGCCCTTGCCCTGTTCCGCGCTGAAGGTGTCGCGCAGTGCGGTCGCGCCGATGCGCTGCTTGGCCGCGCCCCAGATGGCGATGCCCAGGCAGAGCAGGATCGCTACGGCCATGACCACTTCGATCATGATCTTCGCCTCGTTGCCGAGACTGCCGAACGGCCCCCAGTTCGGGGCGATTCCGCCGATGATGGTGGTGATGTCGCCCTTTTCGGCTGCCAGGATCATGTAACTCACCGCCCCTGTATGGGTAGTTCCGGTAGCCCGTGCCCGGACGGCAGGGGTCACGCTCTATCTTCCCTGATGAAACCGCCGTCGGATGTCGACTTGACTGCTCTCTTTACCCGATCTGTCGCCCCGGGTGTCGTTCGTATGTCCTGACCTGGGGTCGGGCGGCGTGTGGGGGAAAGAACGTATGGTCACTCTGTGTATCACGCGGGGTGACTGCGGGCAATGATTGTCGTCCCGGTGGGCTGGGTGGCTCCCGTGGGGGCGCCGTTTGGCGCAACGGGTCGCGGTCCGGTCGACCGTACCGATGGCGTTCTCCGACATTCCGTCAGCCGTCGCGCCTGGTCGTTGGTTGCGGGCGCGGTGCCTGCGGGGGTGTCCGGGGCCGGGTTGCGGGTGGATGCGCCGGGGGCGCACGCGTGTCCGGTGTGCGCCGTCCGGCGTCGAGCCGGTTGTCGGGGCCGGCCTGCAGCCGCCTTACGGGAGCCAGTGCGCGGGGCGGGTCAGGGAGGGCGGGATGCGGGTCGCGGGGTTGCCCCGGGCCGCGTTCAGCTGGGGCTGCGTGAGGAAGAGGGCGTCCGTGAGGTCGGCGTCGCGCAGGTCGGTGTCGCGGAAGTCCGCGCCGATCAGGTCGGCCGTGCGCAGGTCGGCGCCGCTGAGGTCGGCGGCGATCAGGTAGGCGCCGCGGAGGTTGGCGCCGCGCAGGTCGGCTCCGGGGAGGCGGGCGCCCATCAGGTCGGCGCCGCGGTGGTTCTTCTTGCGGCCCGCGACCTTGGCCCGTACGAGCTCGCTGGTCTTGAGGAGCAGGGTGTTCACCTGTTGGCGCAGCGGGGTGATGTCGAAGTCGGCGAGGGCCTCGGGGGTCGCCGCGGTCCACCGGGTGGTGTCGGTCAGGGTGGTGCGCAGGTCGGCGTGGAGCGGGCGGGCCGCAGGGAGGGTGAGGGCCTCGATGAGGTAGGAGAGCAGCTCGTGCAGGTTCCGCATCACCGGGAGGACCGCGAACATCGCGCCGGCGGTGTCGGGGTGGGAGCGCCAGTCGCGGCCGCCGAAGGTGACCTGGGAGACCTGCTGGCCGGCGCCGAAGCAGTCGAAGACGGTGCAGCCCTGGAAGCCCTGGTCGCGCAGCTTGGTGTGGATGCCGCAGCGGAAGTCCTGCCGGAGGTTCTTGCAGGGGGTGCCGGCGGGCTTGTTCACGGCGAAGTCGGTGGACTTGGAGAAGGGCAGGGCCACGCAGCAGAGCGCGAAGCACTGGGAGCAGTCCGCTTGCAGGAGGGGGAGCGGAGCGGGGGCGGCGGGGCGGGCGGGGCCGGAGGGGGGAGGCGTGGGCACGTCCTCATTGTCTCCCCGTGGGGGACTTGGGTGGCCGTCGGGTGTCCGTGACGCGGAAAGCTCTTGATCGCCGCGGGCGGGTCCGGGGAGCATCGCCGTATGACCGAAGTGATCGCAGTAGCCGTCATCACCTTCCTCGCCGTCATCAGTCCCGGCGCGGACTTCGCCATGGTCGTGCGCAACAGCTACCTCTACGGGCGGCCCACCGGGCTGTTCGCGGCCGCGGGGGTCGCGGCCGGGGTGCTGGTCCACGTCTCCTACACGATGCTCGGGGTCGGTCTGCTGATCGCCTCGTCCGCCGAACTGTTCACGGTGATCAAGCTCGCGGGCGCCGCGTACCTGGTGTGGATCGGGATACGGACCTTCCGGGCGCGCACCGAGGTGGCCGTGGACCTGGAGGAGAAGGGCGGGCTGACGCCGCTCGGGGCGCTCCGGAGCGGGTTCCTGACCAACGTGCTCAACCCGAAGACCACGCTGTTCGTCGTGTCGACCTTCACGCAGGTGGTGGGGCCGGGGACCCCGGTGTGGCAGCAGGCCGGGTACGGGCTGTTCATGTCGGCGGCGCACCTGGGGTGGTTCGGGGCGGTCGCGCTGTTCTTCTCCAACTCCCGGCTGCGCGACCGGATGCTGAAGGCGCAGAAGGCGCTGAACCGGGCCATCGGCTCGGTCCTGGTGGGGCTCGGGGTGGGGCTGGGCTTCGCCCGCTGATCCTTTGGGATGGGGCTGGCGGGCCCTGATTACCAGTCGGTAGCGTGGCGCTCATGGGTGCCGAGAGTGGTGTCAGCGATCTGAGTGATGTCAGCGACGTCAGCGATGTCAGCGATGTTGAGGGGTTCTACGAGCGGATCGACGCGGGGCGGTTCCTGGCGACCGGCTACACGCGCGGCCCGTGGGATCCGGGTTCGCAGCACGCCGGACCGCCGGCCGCGCTGCTCGGGCGGGCGATCGAGGAACGGCCCGGCGGGCGCACCGACATGCGGATCGCCCGGATCACCTACGAGATCCTGCGCCCGGTGCCGATCGGCCCGCTGGAGCTGACGACCAGTGTGCTGCGGGCCGGTCGCGGTACCGAGGTGGTCGAGGCGGCGCTCGCCCCCGCCGGGGCCGCGCCCGTGATGCTGGCGCGGGCGCTGCGGATCCGGGTGGCGGGGGAGTCCGTACCGTCCGTGGTGCCCGGGCCGGAGCTGCCGCCGCCGGGGGAGGTGGGGCCGACGCCGTTCTTCCCGGTGCCGTGGGAGAAGGGCTACCACTCGGCGATGGAGACGCGCTTCACGCGGGGCGCGTTCGTCGAACTCGGTCCCGGAACCTGCTGGATGCGGATGAGGGTGCCGCTCGTCGCCGGGGAGGAGGCGCGGCCGCTGGACCGGGTCCTGGTCGCGGCGGATTCGGGGAACGGCATCAGCGCCGTGGTGGACTTCGGGCGGTACCTCTTCGTCAACGGCGACCTCACCGTGCACCTGCACCGCCATCCGGCCGGTGAATGGGTGGGCGTGGAGG
The DNA here is from genome assembly GCF_026343255.1 of Streptomyces sp. NBC_00086. NCBI lineage: Bacteria > Bacillati > Actinomycetota > Actinomycetes > Kitasatosporales > Streptomycetaceae > Streptomyces > Streptomyces sp. NBC_00086. The sequence goes on from NZ_JAPELZ010000001.1 coordinate 4,381,479, forward strand.
CCCGTACGAGCGTGGACGCGGCGGGCATCGGGCTGGCGGACGCACGGTTGCACGACGAGAAGGGGCCGATCGGGCGGAGCGCGCAGAGCCTGTTCGTGGCGCCCCGGGGCTAGGCCGTCTCTTCCGGATCTTGCCTGGCCCGCGCCGCCCGGCACCGCGCCTCGCCGCCTTGGCGGAACGCCAAGTACGTCCAGTACTCCGGCGCCCCGCCAAGGCGCCGATGCACGGCACCGGACGACGCGGGCTCAACCGGCAAGATCCGAAAGAGACGGCCTGGGTGCAGAGTGCGGGTCGGTGGCGCCAAATAGGTCGTATCGTCCTATGAGTTCACTCGTCTGCCGGGATCCGTGCTCCAAGTGCCCCGGGTGGGGCGGTTCCTGCGGCGGTCCCCCGGCGGGATGATTCGACACGGGGTGGTGGGAGCCCCGGGAAAAGCCGTTCGATGGGGGAAGGTTGGCGGGTGCGCAGACTCTGGGTGGTCGGTGGAATCAGCTTCGGGGCATGCCTGTGCTTTCTCGCCCTGCTCGTGGTCGGTACGTACTCGGCGGCCGCGGGCATCGCCGGCGTGGGCGGGCGGGCCGGCGGGCTCGCGAAGGGTGCCGTGCCGGGGAAGTACCAGCCCCTCGTGCAGAAGTGGGGGAACCTCTGCCCGACGCTCAGCCCGGCGCTGCTGGCGGCCCAGCTGTACTCGGAGAGCGGCTGGAACCCGAGCGCGGTGAGCCCGGCCGACGCGCGGGGCATCGCGCAGTTCATCCCGGGGACCTGGGCGACGCACGGCATCGACGGGGACGGCGACGGCGACCGTGACATCTGGGACCCGAACGACGCGATCCCGTCCGCGGCTTCGTACGACTGCGAGCTGGCGCGCTACGTGTCCAAGGTGCCCGGGGATCCGGTGAAGAACATGCTGGCCGCCTACAACGCGGGTCCCGGCGCGGTGAAGCAGTACGGGGGCGTCCCGCCGTACCGGGAGACCGAGGGGTACGTGAAGACCATCACGAACCTCGCCAAGAGCTTCGAGGCCCCCGTCGGGCGGGTGGCGCCCTCGCAGCAGGCCGCCGGGGCCATCTACTTCGCGCAGAAGCAGCTGGGGACCCCGTACCTGTGGGGCGGGAACGGGACGCCCGAGCAGGGCGGGCGGTTCGACTGCTCGGGGCTGACCAAGGCCGCGTACGAGTCGGTGGGGATCGATCTGCCGCGCGTGGCGAACGACCAGTACAACGCCGGTCCGCATCCCTCGCGCGCGGAACTGCTGCCGGGGGACCTGGTGTTCTTCTCCGACGATCTGACGAACTCGCGGGAGATCCGGCACGTCGGGCTCTACGTGGGCGGCGGCTACATGATCAACGCTCCGTTCACCGGAGCCGTGATCCGCTTCGACAAGATCGACACGCCCGACTACTTCGGCGCGACGCGCGTGACGAAGGACGGGGCGGAGGCCCTGCCCCGGCACGAGGTCGTTGGCAACGCAGCGTGAAGCGAAGGCCCTGAGCTGCAACGATGAGTCACTCTTCGATAACGTTGGGGTGATCATTCGGTGGAGAGTGGAACGCAGCCGTCAGAACGGGCGTTCCATGGTCACCGGGGGCGGGACGAGCGGAAGCGCCGGATGGATCACCGGGGGCGAAGGGCCGCACATCGGCGTGCGGCCGTACGGGTACCAAGGCAAGGGCAAGGGGCCGCATCACCATGGCTGGACTCACAACAGGTGGGCCGAACGTGGATGTAAGCCTGCTGTACGAGATCAACGGACTGGCGCGGCAAGCCCCGGGCTGGCTGGACCGGACGGTCGCGGTCCTCGGCGAGTACGGGATCCTGCTGGCCCTCCTGCTCCTGGTGCTGTGGTGCTGGCGCGGAGCGCGCCGGCAGGACGAGCCCGCCGCCGTCGAATCCTTCGCGGCGCTCGTGTGGGCCCCGCTCGCCGCCGGGGCCGCACTCCTCCTGAACGTTCCGCTGCGGGAGTTCGTGGGCCGGCCGCGGCCAGCCGCGCAGCACGGCGGGGTCGAGGTGCTGGAATCCGGCGCCGGGCTCGGCCCCGGCGCCTTCTCCTTCGTCAGCGACCACGCGACGCTCGCGATGGCGCTCGGCGTCGGCCTGTTCGTCGCCCACCGCAGGCTCGGCTCCATCGGGATCGGACTGGCCCTGCTGGAGGGGTTCACGCGGGTCTACATGGGCCTGCACTATCCGACCGACGTCATCGGCGGGCTCGCCCTGGGCACCGCGGTGGTGCTGCTGCTCGCGCCGCTCGCGATGGCGCTGCTGACCCCGGCGGTGCGGGCGGTGGCCCGGTCCCCGCGGCTCGGCGTACTGGTCCGGTCGCGCGACCGCGTGGTGGCCCGGCCGGTGGGCCTCGCGGCGACGGAGCCGGCGGGGCGCGGGCACGAGAGCGACCTCGCCGCCTGACGCGCTGACCCGGGCGGTGCCCGGCGCGTCAGCCGATGCGGTACGAGTCCCAGACGCTCAGCACCACGGCCGCCAGCAGGCACAGCGCCGCGACCGCGAAGCAGACGCGGACCGCCGCCGGACGGGAGCGCGGGGGCGGGGTCACCGGTCGCCGCCGGGCTCCGCGGCGTCGGCATGCGCCTCGGCGTCGGCGCGCCGGTAGCGGGAGCGCAGCCACAGGCCGGTCGCGGCGGCCGCGGTGGTGGTGACTCCGATGGCCAGGGCGATGTCGCCGGGCCCGTCCGCCGTGCCCACGGGGCTGGCCCCGGCCGGGGTGGCGGGGACGAACGCGATCAGCAGGGCCCAGATGAGGGCGGCGAGTCGGGGCGCGGGTCCGGGCATGAGTCAAGGGCAACCGGTCCCGGGCGCGTCGGCCAGCCGGGCCGTCCGATCGGGCGACCCAGTCGGCGGCCAGGGGCGCGGTCGGGGGTTCGGCCAGGTCCGGACCGGCGGTGTGCCGGAGCCGGGCCCTTCGCGGGAAGCCCCGGGCTACTGCGGGGCGTGGCCGGTGGCGTCCTTGCGGGCCAGGTCGCGGGAGCGGCGGGCCGGGCCGCGCCAGCCGCACGTACAGGCGGCCAGGCTGAAGGAGCCCCGTTCGGAGGTGCTCGTGGCGTGGTCGGCGGATGGCGTCGGCGCCGGGTCAGTGCCGGGACCGGGGGTGCGGGGCAGCGGCACTGCGGCAAGCGGAGGGACGAGAGTCGCTTCGGTGTGCGGTTCCACTCCACCAAGGTACCGGGCCGGGGGCGGGCGGGGCACTGGCCCGGCGCGAGGGGGTCGTGGCCGTGACGGGAGGCCCGGGACCTCGTTAAGCGGAGCGGGTGGGGGCCTCGGGCAAACAGCGGTCACGCGTTGGGGGTTGGCAGGCGATGGTGGTGGACCAGCACAGGCGGAGGCGGGGTCGCGCGGGTCGGGCTGCGGCCGCGGTCGGCCTGGCCCTGACGGTGGCGGCGTTGAGCGGATGCGGTGGCGACGCCGTGGCGGGCGACGACGCCCGGCCCGCCGACGACCCCGCGGCGACGGTCCGCGCAGCCGCCGACGCGCTGCTCAGGACCGGGAGCGCGCAGACCCGTACGGCCATGGAGATGGCGACCGGCGGCACCCGGGTCACGATCCGGGGCGAGGGCGGGGTCGACTTCAAGAACCGGATGGGGCAGCTGCTGGTCATGCTCCCCGACGACGCCAAGGGCAAGGCGGAACACCGGCCCATCACGGAGCTGCTCGTACCGGGCGCGCTCTACATGAAGAACCGGGGCGCGGGCGTCCCCGACGACAAGTGGGTCCGGGTCGACACGACGGCCCTCGCCGACGGGAACCTCGTCACCGGCGGGGCCACCGACCCGATGGCCGCCGCGGAGCTGCTGCGCGGGGCGCAGGAGGTGACGTACGTGGGCGAGACCGAGGTGGCCGGGACCAAGGTGCGGCACTACCGGGGTACGACGGACATCGGGCGGGCCGCGGCGCAGGCCTCACCGGCGGTGAAGGGGGCGCTGGAGGCGGCGGCGAAAGGGTTCAGCAAGGGTGCGGTGCCCTTCGACGCCTACCTCGACTCCGAGGGGCTGCTGCGCAAGGTCCGCCATCGCTTCACGTACGTCAACAACGGCGTGATCGATGTGTCCTCCACCACGCTGCTCTACGGCTTCGGGACCCCGGTCACCGTCGTCCTGCCGGACGAGGGGGACATTTACGCCGGGAAGATCGCCGATTAGCCGGCCGGAGCCCCCGGCGGAGGCGGGATCGGGCCATGGCCGGCCGTCCGCCCGGTGTGGGGGGGCCGGAAATGGTCCATCCGTGTCATGTGCGCCGCGCCGCGCGCTCCCTACGCTGAGAAGCCGAGCGCCGGCGACCGGACGACGGCAGATTGAGGTGACGCGCGTGACTCCCGCAGGCGGTTCGACGGTGCAGGACCTCGTGGCTCTGGCCGAGATCGAACTGTGCGGAGAGCTGATCATCGCGGCGTCGGCCGTGGCCGAGGAGAGACTCAGCCAGGACCGGATCGACGAGGTGCTGATGGGCGTGTGGTCCGGCTGACCCCCGTTCCCCCGGTCAGGTGCGCAGCAGCCTGGCGATCGCCTTCGTCGCTTCCTCGACCTTGGCGTCGATCTCTCCCCCGCCCTTGACGGCCGCGTCGGCGACGCAGTGCCGCAGGTGCTCCTCCAGCAGCTGGAGCGCGAAGGACTGGAGCGCCTTCGTGCTCGCCGAGACCTGGGTGAGTATGTCGATGCAGTAGACGTCCTCGTCGACGAGGCGCTGGAGGCCCCGGATCTGGCCCTCGATCCGGCGCAGGCGCTTGAGGTGCTCGTCCTTCTGGTGGTGGTAGCCGTGGACCGTGCCGGGGCCCGTGTCCGCGGTCGTACCCGTGTCGGCGCCCGTGGCCGTGTCCGCGGCCGTGGTGGCTCCGGAGCCCTCCGCCTGGATGGCAGTCATGCGTCCTCCCGTGGTCCGGAATGGGGGACCTATACCCCTCATGGGTATAGGGTACCGGCCCTCGGCCGCAGGGGCAGGGGCTCGTGGTCCTCACTCTGCCTGATGGAGGACACTGGGGAACGGCCGGTTAGCCGTGGCCGGGGGATGCGCCTAGCATCAGCCTGACCGAATCCAATGCACCCCGAGGACCTCACGTGCGATTTCGTCTGACCCCCAGGGAGACGAGCTTCTACGACATGTTCGCCGCATCCGCGGACAACATCGTCACGGGCTCCAAGCTCCTCATGGAACTGCTCGGAGCGGACATGTCCGCCCGGGCCGAGATCGCGGAGCGGATGCGGGCAGCGGAGCACGCGGGAGACGACGCGACCCACGCGATCTTCCACCAGCTCAACTCCTCCTTCATCACGCCGTTCGACCGCGAGGACATCTACAACCTGGCGTCCTGCCTCGACGACATCATGGACTTCATGGAAGAGGCGGTCGACCTGGTCGTCCTCTACAACGTGGAGGAGCTGCCCAAGGGTGTCGAGCAGCAGATCGAGGTACTGGCGCGCGCGGCCGAGCTGACCGCCGAGGCCATGCCCCACCTGCGGACCATGACCAACCTGACCGAGTACTGGATCGAGGTCAACCGCCTGGAGAACCAGGCCGACCAGATCCACCGCAAGCTGCTCGCCCAGCTCTTCAACGGCAAGTACGACGCCATCGAGGTGCTGAAGCTCAAGCAGATCGTCGACGTGCTCGAAGAGGCGGCCGACGCGTTCGAGCACGTCGCGAACACGGTGGAGACCATCGCGGTCAAGGAGTCCTGAACCTCGTGGACACCTTCGCTCTGGTCGTGACCATCGGTGTCGCGCTCGGCTTTACGTATACGAATGGTTTTCACGACTCCGCGAACGCGATCGCGACCTCGGTCTCGACGCGTGCGCTGACCCCGCGCGCCGCGCTCGCGATGGCCGCGGTCATGAACCTCGCCGGCGCCTTCCTCGGCAGCGGGGTCGCCAAGACGGTCAGCGAGGGCCTGATCGAGACGCCCCACGGCAACCGGGGCATGTGGATCCTCTTCGCGGCGCTCGTCGGCGCGATCGTGTGGAACCTGATCACCTGGTACTTCGGCCTGCCCTCGTCCTCCTCGCACGCCCTGTTCGGCGGCATGGTGGGCGCGGCGCTGGCGGGCGGCACCGAGGTGCTCTGGTCGGGTGTGGTCGACAAGGTCGTCATCCCGATGTTCATCTCGCCGGTCGTCGGCCTCGTGGTCGGTTACCTGGTGATGGTCGCCATCATGTGGATGTTCCGCCGTGCCAACCCGCACAAGGCGAAGCGCGGCTTCCGCATCGCGCAGACGGTCTCGGCGGCCGGGATGGCGCTCGGCCACGGTCTGCAGGACGCGCAGAAGACCATGGGCATCGTGATGATGGCCCTGGTCATCGCCGACGTGCAGAACGCGGGCGACTCGATCCCGGTCTGGGTCAAGATCGCGTGTGCCGTGATGCTCTCGCTGGGTACGTACGCGGGCGGCTGGCGCATCATGCGCACCCTCGGCCGCAAGATCATCGAGCTGGACCCGCCGCAGGGCTTCGCGGCGGAGACCACCGGTGCCTCGATCATGTTCGGCTCGGCGTTCCTCTTCCACGCGCCGATCTCCACCACCCACGTGATCACCTCGGCGATCATGGGTGTGGGCGCGACCAAGCGGGTGAACGCGGTCCGCTGGGGCGTCGCCAAGAACATCATCCTGGGCTGGTTCATCACCATGCCGGCCGCGGCGCTCGTCGCGGCACTCAGCTTCTGGGTGGTCAACCTCGCCTTCGTGTGACCGGTCCGGCCGTACGGACACCAGTGAGCCCCGCCGGATCGGCTGATCCGGCGGGGCTTTCTGATCCGGCGGGGCCTTTCCCGCCACCGTGCGGGGCCGGGAAAAGAAGCGGGCCGGCTCCCCCCACCCAGGGGGAGCCGGCCCTTTCGCCTTGCGGTGGCACCGCCATGCAGCACCGCAGGACGCTCGTGAACATCTCGGTTTAGCCGAAGCGGCCCGAGATGTAGTCCTCGGTCGCCTGCACGGACGGGTTCGAGAAGATCCGGTCCGTGTCGTCGAGCTCGATCAGCTTGCCGGGCTGGCCGACCGCGGAGAGGTTGAAGAAGGCCGTGCGGTCGGAGACGCGCGCCGCCTGCTGCATGTTGTGCGTCACGATGACGATCGTGAAGCGCTCCTTGAGCTCGCCGATCAGGTCCTCGATGGCGAGGGTGGAGATCGGGTCGAGGGCCGAGCAGGGCTCGTCCATCAGCAGGACCTGGGGCTCGACCGCGATGGCGCGGGCGATGCACAGGCGCTGCTGCTGGCCGCCGGAGAGGCCGGAGCCGGGCTTGTTCAGGCGGTCCTTGACCTCGTTCCAGAGGTTGGCGCCCTGGAGGGACTTCTCGACGATGTCCGAGAGCTCGGACTTCCTGAAGGAGCCGTTCAGACGCAGGCCCGCCGCCACGTTGTCGAAGATCGACATGGTGGGGAAGGGGTTCGGGCGCTGGAAGACCATGCCGACCGTGCGGCGGACCGCGACCGGGTCCACGCCGGGGCCGTACAGGTTCTCGTCGTCCAGCAGCACCTTGCCCTCGACGCGGCCACCGGGGGTGACCTCGTGCATGCGGTTCAGGGTGCGCAGGAAGGTGGACTTGCCGCAGCCGGAGGGGCCGATGAAGGCCGTCACGGAGCGGGGCTCCACGGTCATCGAGATGTCGTCGATGGCCTTGTGGCTGCCGTAGAAGGCGGACAGTCCGCTGACGTCGATTCGCTTTGCCATGGTGGTCACTTCGCTTTCATTGATCGCGTCAGCGACCGGTCTTGGGGGCCTTCCAGCGGGCGATGCCGCGAGCCACCAGATTGAGGATCATGACGAAGGCGATCAGGACGAGCGCTGCGCCCCATGCCCGGTCGTAGGAGGCTTCACTACCGACCTTGTACTGCTCCCAGATGTACAGGGGGAGCGAGGACTGGGCGCCTTCGAAGGGGTTGTTGTTGATCAGCTGGGTGCCGAAGACCAGCAGCATGATCGGCGCGGTCTCACCCGCGATGCGGGCGACGGCCAGCATCACGCCGGTGGCGATGCCGCCGATGGCGGTGGGGAGCACGACCTTGAGGATCACGCGCCACTTCGGCACGCCGAGGGCCAGGGCGGCCTCGCGCAGCTCGTTGGGGACGAGCTTGAGCATTTCCTCGGTGGAGCGGACCACGACGGGCATCATCAGGATCGACAGGGCCAGCGCGCCGGCGAAGCCGGAGGGGCCGAAGCCGAGCATCAGGGTCCACGTCGTCAGGACGAACAGACCCGCGACGATGGAGGGGATGCCGGTCATGACGTCGACGAAGAAGGTGACGGCCTTGGCGAGCGAGCCCTTGCCGTACTCGACCAGGTAGACGGCGGTCAGCAGGCCGATGGGGGCCGAGATCGCGGTGGCCAGGGCGACCTGCTCGATGGTGCCGAGCAGGGCGTGGTAGACGCCGCCGCCGGGCTCGAAGCTGGTCACGCCGTTCATCGAGTGGCCGAGGAAGTCTCCGTCGAGGACCTTCGCGCCGCGGCTGATGGTCGTCCACAGCAGCGAGAGCAGCGGGACGAGGGCGAGGACGAAGCAGACCCAGACGACGGAGGTCGCGACCCGGTCCTTGGCCTGGCGGCGGTTCTCGACGATCGAGCTGGCCGTGTACGTGATGACCACGAACAGGGCGGCCGCGAGCAGACCCCACTGGATCTTGCTGTGGAGCCCGAAGAGGGCGCCGAGGCCGGAGCCGAGGGCGACCGAGAGGACGGCGATGCCGGCCGGGGCCCAGCGGGGCAGGTGGCCCTGCGTCAGGCTGCCGGGGGCGACGGACCGGGCGGCCCGGGAGGGGCGCGGGTCCTGGAGTGCGTGGCTCATCAGGCGTTCGCCCCCGAGAAGTCCTTGCGACGGGCGATGATCAGCCGGGCTGCGCCGTTGACCAGCAGGGTGAGCAGGAAGAGCACGAGACCGGAGGCGATCAGGGCGTCGCGGCCGAACTCGTTGGCCTCGTCGAACTTCGCGGCGATGTTCTGCGCGAACGTGCCGCCGCCCGGGTCCAGGATGTGGCCGGAGATCAGGAAGCTCGGGGAGAGGACGGTCGCGACGGCCATCGTCTCGCCGAGCGCGCGGCCGAGGCCGAGCATCGAGGCGGAGATGACTCCGGAGCGGCCGAAGGGCAGTACCGACATGCGGATGACTTCCCAGCGGGTCGCGCCGAGGGCCAGTGCGGCCTCCTCGTTCATGCGCGGGACCTGCAGGAAGACCTCGCGGCTGACGCTGGTCACGATCGGCAGGATCATGATCGCGAGCAGGATGCCGACGGTGAAGAGCGAGCGCGCGACGCCGACCTGGGTCTTGTCGAAGACGTAGGTCCAGCCCATGTACTGGTCGAGCCAGAGGTTCAGCCCGGCGAGCTGCGGGACGAGGAAGAGGGCTCCCCAGATGCCGTAGATGATCGACGGCACGGCGGCCAGCAGGTCGATCACGTAGGCGAGGGGGGCGGCCAGCTTGCGCGGCGCGTAGTGCGAGATGAAGAGGGCGATGCCGACGGCGATCGGAACCGCGATGGCCATCGCGATGATCGAGCTGACGACGGTGCCGAAGAGCAGGACGGCGATGCCGAAGACGGGGGGCTTGGCCGACGCGTTCCAGTCGAACGTGGTGAGGAAGTTGCCCTCGTTGTCGGCCAGCGCGATGGAGGCGCGGTAGGTGAGGAAGACGGCGATCGACGCCATGATCACCAGGAGCAGGATGCCGGAGCCCTTGGAGAGGCCCGCGAAGATCTTGTCACCGGCGCGGCCGGTGGACCTTCGGCTCTTGGAGACGGGCGGAGCCGTGTCTATCTGGGTGGGTGTGGTGGAAGCCATGATCTTTCCGGTCTGGATGGGGGGCAGGCCCCCTGGCGGCGGTGCACCGGATCCCCTGGGTGGAGGGGAGGGTCCCCGGGCCGGTCCGCCCCCCGGACGGGGGAGCGGACCGGTGGTCCCGAGGGTCTGTATTAGGCGAGCTTCGCGATGACTTCGCGGACCTTGGCGTTGATCTCGGCCGGGATCGGGGCGTAGCCGTTCTCGGTCAGGACCTTCTGGCCCGCGTCGGACGCGGTGTAGTTCAGGAAGGACTTCACGGTCGGGAGCGTCTCGGCCTTGTTGCCCTTGTCGCAGACGACCTCGTAGGTCACCAGGACGATCGGGTAGGCGCCCTCGGCCTTGGTGGCGTAGTCGAGCTTCAGCGCCAGGTCGTTGCCGGTGCCGGAGATCTTGGCGGCGGCGATGGCCTTGGAGGCGTTCTCGCCGGTGGCCTTGACCGGAGTGGCCGCGCCGGTGGCGACGTCCACGGTCTTGATGCTCTGCGCGGAGGCGTAGGAGAGCTCGAAGTAGCCGATCGCACCGTCAACGGCCTTGACCTGCGAGGCGACACCGGAGGAGCCGGAGGCGCCGAGGCCACCCGGGGCCGGCCACTTCTTCGCGGCCTCGTACGTCCAGGCCTCGGGGGCGGCGGTCTTGAGGTACTTGCCGAGGTTCTCGGTGGTGCCCGAGTCCTCGGAGCGGTGGAGCGCCTGGATCGCGGTGGAGGGAAGCGTGACGCCGGGGTTCAGCTTCTTGATCGCCTCGTCGTCCCACTTCTTGATCTTGTCGTTGAAGATGTTGGCGATCGTGGGGGCGTCGAGGACCAGCTTGTCGACGCCGGCGACGTTGAAGCCGATGGCGATGGGGCCGCCGACCATCGGCAGGTCGATGCCCTGGCCGCCGGTGCAGATCTTCTTCGACTCCTCGACGGCGTCGGGCTTCAGCGCGGAGTCCGAACCGGCGAAGCCGACGGTGCCCTGGTTGAAGGCGACGATGCCCTCACCGGAGGAGGAGGACTTGTAGTTCACCTCGACGCCGGGGCAGGCGGCCATGTAGTTCTTCACCCACAGGTCGATCGCGTTCTTCTGCGCGGAGGAGCCCGAGGCGAGGAGCTTGCCCTTGGCGCCCTCGCACTTGATGTCGCCCACGGCAGCGGAAGGCTTGCCCGAGGCACCGGCGTCGTTCTTGGTGTTGTCGTCCGAGCCGCACGCCGTGAGGACCAGGGCGCCGGACACGACGAGCGCCCCGAGGGCGGAGGCACGAAGCATGTTCTTGCGCTGAAGCTTCACTTTCGGGTGTTTCCTTCCAGAAGCCGCCGGCCGCTTTCTGTATCGGGGCGGCGTGCGAAGAGGACTACGTCGGTTGCCCGGAGGAATCGTCCGTGTTCGCGGCGACTCGCTCCCTGCTCCTACGAAGTTAGGCAGATCAGGTGAAGCGGCCGACCGGGGTAAGTGAACGGATGGTGAACCGTGGCGGACGGAGTGGTGTGTCTGGACGGGGTCGGCATCCGGCGTCATCTCCCGTTATCCCGCCGTTACCGTTGCGTGACCTGCCTCGGGTGTGCGCGGCGCGGGTCGGCGGGGCCGGCGGGGTCAGACGCCGGCGTGGCTGGAATCAGCCGGCTGCCAGATGTGCTGGAAGGTGGCGCGGGAGGCTTCCACCTCGTGGCGCTGGTCCGCGTGCAGGACGCCCAGGGCGTACGCCGTCGCCGGGGCGATGCGGGGGGTGCGGGCCGCGGTGGCCGAGGCGGCGGCCGCTTCCGCGGCGTCCCGGTGGCGGGTCAGGGCCTCGCCGGCGGTCGTCAGGCGGGCCACGTCGCCGCCCAGGGCTTCCTGGGCGTAGCGGTGGACGCGCAGCAGGCGGCGCACCTCGTTCCAGGAGCCGTCGTGGTCCGCGTCGTACGGGTGCGAGGGCGAGGGGGCGGGGAGGGAGTGCACGGCGGTGGACAGGCGGGAATGAGCCACGTCGGCGAGGGGGACCAGGACGTCGTCCACCCGGCCGCCCGCCGCCACCGGGTCCAGCGGGACCTCGGAGGCCAGTACCGCCACGGCGTCCGCGACCGCGTGGAAGCGGGAGGAGCCGAGCGCGTGCAGGGTCGCGGAGTGGGCCCGGGTACGGGCCAGGGTGAGCTGGCGCTCCAGCAGGGCGCCCGCGCGGGCCGAGCCCACGGTCAGCGCCCCCGCCGTACCCCTGGGCGCCGGAACCTCGGGGCTCCCCGACAGCCGCTGCAGGGCGTCCATCAGCCGTGACAGCCGGGCCGCGTACGCGTGCTCGTCGGCCAGGGTCGCCGAGAGCCAGACCAGCTCGGTGCGCAGCGAATCGGCCCAGGAGGAATCGGCCACCGCCCTGAAGGTGGACAGGGAGCAGGAGATCCGGCGTGCAGCCCCCCGCAGGCTGCGCGCCGCCTCGCCGCCCTCGGCGGCGCCGCTCGCGGCGCCCTCCTCGTGCAGGCGCAGGCCCCGTAGGAATGCGGTGGCCTGCGCCCGCAGGTACGTACCGAGTACGGTGCCTGCCGTCGTCGCGGTCAGGTCATGGTTTGGCTGAGCCACGCCGGCGCCTCCGGGCGTCAATGAGCATCTCCTGAACGTGCCGCAGCGGCTGGCCCTCGCTGTCCGTGCTGTGCCGGGTCCATTCGCCGTCCGGGCCCAGGTGCCAGGAGGTGGTGAGGTCGGACATGCCGGTTTCCAGCAGCCTGTCCAGTGCCGCGCGGTGGGCCGGGTCGGCGACCCTGACCAGTGCCTCGATACGGCGGTCGAGGTTGCGGTGCATCATGTCGGCGCTGCCTATGTACACCTCGGGTTCGCCGCCGTTGCCGAAGGCGAAGACCCGGGAGTGCTCCAGGAAGCGGCCGAGGATCGAGCGGACCCGGATGTTGTCCGAGAGCCCGGGGACACCGGGGCGGATCGCGCAGATGCCGCGGACCCAGATGTCGATGGGCACGCCCGCCTGCGAGGCCCGGTAGAGGGAGTCGATGAGCGCCTCGTCGACGATCGAGTTCATCTTGAGGCGGACGTACGCGGGCCGGCCCGCCTTGTGGTGGGCGGCCTCCTTGTCGATCCGGGAGATCAGGCCGTCGCGCAGCGAGCGCGGGGCCACCAGCAGCCGGCGGTAGGTCTCGCGGCGCGAGTAGCCGGACAGCCGGTTGAAGAGGTCGGAGAGGTCCGCGCCGACCTGGGAGTCGGCGGTGAGCAGGCCGAGGTCCTCGTAGAGCCGGGCCGTCTTGGGGTGGTAGTTGCCGGTGCCGACGTGGGAGTAGCGGCGCAGCGTGTCGCCCTCCTGGCGGACGACGAGCGACAGCTTGCAGTGGGTCTTGAGGCCGACGAGCCCGTAGACGACGTGGCAGCCGGACTCTTCGAGCTTGCGGGCCCACTTGATGTTGGCCTGCTCGTCGAAGCGGGCCTTGATCTCGACGAGTACGAGGACCTGCTTGCCGGATTCGGCGGCGTCGATCAGGGCGTCCACGATCGGGGAGTCGCCGGAGGTCCGGTACAGCGTCTGCTTGATCGCCAGGACGTCCGGGTCGGCGGCGGCCTGCTCCAGGAAGGCCTGCACGGAGGTGGAGAAGGAGTCGTACGGGTGGTGCAGGAGCACGTCCCGCTCGCGCAGCGCGGCGAAGATGTCGGGCGCGGACGCGGACTCGACCTCGGCAAGGTCGCGGTGCGTGCCGGCGACGAACTTCGGGAACTTCAGCTCCGGGCGGTCCAGGGAGGCGATCCCGAACAGGGCGGTGAGGTCGAGGGGACCGGGGAGCGGGTACACCTCGGACGGGTTGACCTTCAGCTCCTGCACGAGCAGGTCCAGGACCCCGGGGTCGATGGACTCCTCGACCTCCAGGCGCACCGGCGGGCCGAAGCGGCGCCGCATCAGTTCCTTTTCGAGGGCCTGGAGGAGGTTCTCCGCGTCGTCCTCTTCCACTTCGAGGTCTTCGTTGCGGGTCACGCGGAACATGTGGTGCGCGAGCACCTCCATGCCGGGGAACAGCTCCTCCAGGTGCGCGGCGATCACGTCCTCCAGCGGGACGTAGCGCTGCGGGGAGGCCTCCAGGAAGCGGGAGAGGAGCGGGGGCACCTTGACCCGGGCGAAGTGGCGGTGGCCGCTCACGGGATTGCGTACGACCACGGCCAGGTTCAGGGACAGGCCGGAGATGTACGGGAACGGGTGCGCGGGGTCCACGGCCAGCGGGGTGAGCACCGGGAAGATCTGGTTGCGGAACAGGGTGAAGAGGCGCGCCTGCTCCTTCTCCGTGAGGTCCGGCCACCGGATGAGGTGGACGCCCTCCTCGGCCAGCTGCGGGGAGATGTCCTGCTGGAAGCAGGCGGCGTGGCGGGCCATGAGCTCGCGGGAGCGGGTCCAGATGAGGTCGAGGACCTCACGGGGCTGCAGGCCTGAGGCCGAACGGGTGGCGACGCCGGTCGCGATGCGGCGCTTGAGGCCGGCGACGCGGACCATGAAGAACTCGTCGAGGTTGCTGGCGAAGATCGCCAGGAAGTTCGCGCGCTCCAGGAGCGGCGTGGCGGGGTCCTCGGCGAGCTCCAGGACGCGCTCGTTGAAGGCGAGCCAGCTGCGCTCCCGGTCGAGGAAGCGGCCCGGGGGCAGCTCTCCGGTGTCCTTCTCGTCGTAGGCGTCCAGGTCCGCGTCGAGATCCGGTTCCAGGTCCACGTGCGGGCGGTGGGCGGCTATCGAGCCCAGGCGGGCGTGGGCGCCGGTGGCCGCGCGTGCGGCCACCGCCTCGGGCGTGGCGGCGCGGGCGGCCGCGGCTGCGGAGACGTCGGCGGCCGATGGCGCGGAGGGGGACGCGAACTTGTTCGGCGGCTGCTGGGTGGGGACCTCGGAAGGGGCTGCGCTGGGCTTGTGGCTCATGACTCCATTCTTCCGCGCGCGCGGAAGGACAGGCGCGTCGGAAGGATCGGCTGTCAGTCGGAGTCGGGGCTGCATGCGGTCAGCTTCGCGACCGCGCATTAATGCCCGGTTAATGGCGTATGGCTTCCAGGGTCCGGGCGGGGGTCGTCTGGTGCGGGGGTCGGCTGGTGCCGACCGGGAGCGGGGGAGGCTCGGCTGCGCCGGGCGGGTCAGGGCCGCTGCCCCGCCCCCCGGGAGCGCCTCCCGGGAGCGCCTCCCGGGAGCGCGTCCGCGGATCCGAGGCCGCCGCGTGCGGGTCGGCTGCGCCGTGGGGGCGGGAGAGCTGTTGCTGTGCCGGGCGAAGCAGGCGGACGCGGTCGTGCTCGTCGTGGCGGTCGTGCCGGTAGGTCGGGCACAGGCGCCAGCGGGTGCGTGGGGGCGGGGGGTGTTCTAGCGTCGGTAGGAGGGAGGGATGTCCTGCCGAGCCGGTCCGGTACGGGGACCGGGCCCGGGGCCATACGCGGTCGCGCGTGCTCGGCGCCGTTTACTCACGTGGTCCGGCATGCCCCGGGTCCGCGCACCCGCCACGGGCGGGTTCAGGTCCAGGGCCGGGCAGGTTCGGGTCCATACCCGGGTCCCGGTCTAGGGCCGGGTCCAGGGCCGGGCAGGTCCAAGGCCGGGCAGGTTCGGATCCGTACCCGGGTCCGGGTCCGGGTCCAGGGCCAGGGCCGGGCAGGCCGGGGTCGGGTCGGGCCGCGCGGTGGTTTCGGAGAGCAGGTACGTCCCATGCGCACGTCGATCCGTATCGCAAGTGTCCTCACCGGTCTGACCCTCGCCCTGGGGGGCGCGGCCCTGACGGCCCCGGCCGCCCAGGGCGCCCCCGCTGACGTCTCGGCCTGCATCAGCAAGGTCGAGCGGGAGTTGAAGGGCGGCGAGGCTCCGGCATCCGTCCGCGCCTCGTGCTACATCGCGCTGACCGGGGCCCAGGACGAGTGTGTGACCGGCCTGACCGAGGGCAGCGGGGTGACCAAGGCGACCGCGGAGAGCGCCTGCAAGCTGGGCGCTGAGTAGCTGAGTAGCTGAGTAGCCGAGTAGCCGGGGAGTCGGGGAGCCGGGTAGGGGCCCCGGCTCCCGGTGTGTGGGTCAGCTTTCCGTGCGGTACATCAGGTCCACCTCGTGGGTGGAGAAGCCGAGGCCCGCGTATACGGCCAGGGCCGCCGGGTTGTCGGCGTCCACGTAGAGCATCGCCGTGGGCAGGCCGGCCCCGGCCAGGTGGCGCAGCCCGATCGCGGTGAGGGCCTTGCCGAGGCCGCCGCCCTGCGCGCCGGGGCGTACGCCGAGGACGTAGACCTCGCCCAGCTGCTGCTCGGCGTGCACCTTCGTCCAGTGGAAGCCGATCACTTCGCCGTCGCGCTCGGCGAGGAAGAAGCCGGCGGCGTCGAACCAGGGCTGCGCGATGCGGTCGTTCAGGTCCCGCTGCGTGAGCGAGCCCTGCTCGGGGTGGTGGGCGAAGGCCGCCGCGTTGACGGCCAGCCAGGCGGCGTCGTCGGCGCCGGGCACGAAGGCGCGTACGGTCACGCCCGCGGGGAGGACGGCCTCCGGCAGGGGCGCCGAGTCCGCGCCGAGCGGGCGGCGGAGCTGGCGCAGTTCGCGGAACAGGGTCAGGCCGAGCACCTGAGCGAGGTGGCGGGCCGCCGACTTGCCGCCGTGCGCCCACACCCGGATCCGCTTGCCCGAGGCGGCCAGCAGGGCGGTGCCCAGCGCCCGCCCGTGCCCGCGCCCGCGCAGCGCGGGGTGCACGACGAGCTCGGCGGCGGGGGCCTCCACCGGGTCGGTGTCCTCCAGTTGCCCGTACGCGGTGAGCCGTCCGTCGGCGGTGAGGAGGAAGTGGCGGATCCCCTCCCTGGCTCCGCCGCGCAGCTGGAGCCGGCCCTGCTCGGACACGGCGGTGGTGCCGTCGGTGCGGGCCGCGTCCTCGATCAGGGCGAGAACGGCGTCGGCCTGTTCGTCCGTCAGTTCGTCGAGGGTCTGGATCTGGCGTCCCGGCTCCAGGACCACTGCTGCGTCGTCAGTCATGGAACCGAGCCTACGACCACGGTGGGGGAGCGGTGGGGTGCGGCCCGGACGCCCGTCCCGACGGGTGTCCCGACGGCCGTGCGGACAGCCGTCGGAGGGGCCCGCGGAAGGCGGTGCGGACAGCCCCTCCGACGGGCGCTCGCCTCGTGCGTGTAACCAGCTCGATACCCGGTACCCCTGTCGCGCTACGCGCGTTGACTCTAGGCTTCGCCAGACCTCCCAAGATGTATCGCTGTCCGCAAAGGGGACCACATGTCAGCGACGCCACAACGGCACCGCCGAACCCGCCGGTTGGCCCTCACCGCTCTCGCCGTTGCCACGGCGGGCGGTGCGATGATCGCCGCCGCCCTTCCGGCCGGAGCCGCGAGTGGTGACGGATACGGCCGTGACAACGGCCGCACCGTCGACGTACAGATGCTGTCGTTCAACGACTTCCACGGCACCCTGGAGCCCCCGCAGGGCTCCTCGGCCTACGTGAACGAGCTTCAGGCCGACGGCACCGCCACGCCCATACTCGCGGGCGGTGTCGAGTACCTCGCCGCCCGTCTGCGCGAGGCCCGCCAGGGCCACAAGTACTCCGTCACCGCTGCGGCCGGTGACATGATCGGCGCCAGCCCGATGGTGTCGGGCCTCTTCCACGACGAGCCGACCATCGAGGCGCTCAACGGCCTCGACCTGGACGTGAGCAGCGTCGGCAACCACGAGTTCGACGAGGGCAAGACCGAGCTGCGCCGCATGCAGTACGGCGGCTGCCACCCGGTCGAGGGCTGCTTCGAGTACGGCAAGGAGTTCGGCGGCGCCGAGTTCAAGTACCTCGCCGCGAACGTGGTGGACGAGAAGACCAAGCGTCCGATGATGAGCCCCACGTACGTCTGGAAGCAGGGGGACGTGAAGATCGGCTTCATCGGCGTCACCCTGGAGGGCACCCCCGACATCGTGACCGCCGACGGGGTCAAGGGCCTCAAGTTCGGCGACGAGGTCGAGACGATCAACAAGTACGCCGAAGAGCTGAACAAGCAGGGCGTGAAGTCGATCGTGGCCCTGATCCACGAGGGCGGCCTGCCCGCGAGCGGCGCGTACAACTACGACTGCAACGTGCCCGGTGCCGGCGCCGGTATCTCCGGGGCCATCGTCGACATCGCGAAGAACGTCTCGCCGAAGGTCGACGCGATGGTCACCGGTCACACGCACCAGGCGTACGCGTGCAACATCCCCGACCCGGCGGGCAACCCGCGCACGGTCACCTCGGCCGCCTCCTTCGGCCGGCTGTTCACGGACACCACCCTCACGTACGACCGCCGGACCAAGGACATCGTCCGTACGCCGGTCGCCTCGCCGCTGGTGGTCCAGAAGGTCGTCAACCGGAAGGATCCCGCCGACGACATGACCACGCTGATCCAGCGCTGGAATGCGCTGGCCGCGCCGATCGCGAACCGTCCGATGGGCTACATCTCGGCCGAGATCGCGGGCCGCGGCTCGAAGGAGTACGAGAAGCCGCTCGGTGACGTGATCGCCGACGCGCAGCTGGAGGCCCTGGCCCCGGCGGCCAAGGGCGGCGCCGAGCTCGCCGTCATGAACCCGGGCGGCATCCGTGGCGACCTCGCCTACAAGGCGGCCGGCAGCGAGGGCGACGGGGTGGTGACGTACGGCGAGTCGTACACGGTGCAGCCGTTCACGAACATGCTGAACGTCGTGGACCTGACCGGCGCCCAGCTGATCACGATGCTCCAGCAGCAGGTCAGCGGGCCGGTCAACGGTCCGGGTCCGAAGATCCTGCAGATCTCCAAGGGCTTCTCCTACACCCTGGACACCACCAAGGCGGGCGCGGACCGCATCGTCGTGGACTCGGTGAAGCTGAACGGCGCGGCCATCGACCCCGCCCGGACCTACCGGGTCGCGATGAACGAGTTCCTCGCGGGCGGCGGTGACGGTTTCACCGTCCTGAAGGAGCACAAGAACAAGCTGGTCGGCGCGTCCGACCTGGACATCCTCAACGCCTACCTGACCGCGCACTCCTCGCCGGCCGCGCCGCTGGCTCCGCCGGCGGCGGACCGGATCACGATCATCAAGTAACACCTGAAGCAAGCAGTACCTGCCTCTTGAGGGGCGGCGGGCCATCGGCCCGCCGCCCCTTCGGCGTTCCCGGGCGTCCCGCAGGGTCCTACGGCGCGGCGAGGAAGCCGCGTACGGCCTCCGCGAGGCCCTTCGGGTCCTGGAAGGGCACGAAGTGCTCGGTGTCGAGGCCGGTGTACGAGGTCCCGGGGCGCCGGGCGACCATCGCCTCGGCCAGCTCCCGGGAGAGCACGTCGCTGCGCAGCCCGTGGACGAGCAGCGCCGGGCAGCTGCTCGCGAGCCAGACGTCCCAGCGCGAGCTCTCGTCTCCGGTGAGGGTGGCCAGGGTGGCCGCGGGGTCGAACGGCAGCCGCCAGCCGGTGTCTCCCCCTGGCAGCGGGCGCAGGAAGGGCCCGGTCCCCTCGGCGAGCGGGCCGAGGGCGGCGAGGAGTTCCTCGCGGGTGGGCGCGGTGTACGGGAGGTCGTGCAGGAAGTCCCAGAAGGACAGGGCGTCCCGGCTCGGGCTCTCCACCGGGGCGTCGACGTTGATCAGGGCGGACACCAGATCGGGCCGGGTGGCGGCCAGGTGGTAGGCGTTGACCCCGCCGAGGGAGAAGCCGAGGACGGGCACCGGGCCGCCGGGGGCGAGGTGTTCCAGCAGGGCGACGGCGTCGGCGGTGTAGCCCGCGCGGCCGTACTCGGGGGCGAGGTCGGAGTCGCCGTGCCCGCGCTGGTCGGGGGCGATGACCCGCCACTGCTCGCCGAGGTCGGCGGCGAGGGCGGTGAAGTGGGCGCCCTCGGAGAGGGCGCCGTGGAGGGCGAGCAGCGGGCGGCCGGGACCGCCGAAGTCCAGGTAGGACAGGGTGCGGTCGTCGATCTTCAGCTCGTGGCGCATGGCGTTGCTCGGCATGGCGTCGCTCTCCCCGTGTGTGCTGGTCGGTGGGCCTGGGTTCAGCCTGCCAGGATTTGGGCAACCGCGCAATACAACCGTGTAGGGCGCTTGCCCAAAAATGGGCGCGGATACGATCCCGGCATGGGAAATCGCGAGGACCTGCTGGCCGGAGCCCGGCGCTGCCTGGAGGAGAAGGGCTACCTCCGGACGACCGTGCGCGACATCGCCTCGGCCGCGCAGGTGAGCATGGCCGCGATCGGCTACCACTTCGGCACCCGCGAGGTGCTGCTCAACCAGGCGCTGTTCGCGGCCATGGACGAGTGGGCCGCGGGGTCGGGCCGGCTCACCGGGCAGGGTGATACCGCACGGGAGCGCTACGCCGACACCTGGGACCGCAAGATCCGGGACTTCGGCGAGATGCGCTGGCTCTGGACCGCCTCCGTCGAGGCCTTCGTGCACGCGCAGTCCTCACCCGAGCTGCTCGCCGTCCTGGCCGAGGGTCAGCGCCGCAACCGGCGCATGGTGGCCGCGCAGTTGCGCGGGGTCCCCGTCGAGGAGGTCGCGGAGGAGGACGTACGGAGCCTCGGGTCGGTGCACATCGCGCTGCTGACCGGGGTCATGGTGCAGTGCCTGACCGACCCGGAACACGCTCCGGACGGCCGGTCCCTCGCCCAAGGGCTGCGCCTGATGGCGGAGTTGCTCGAAAGCTGAGCGCTACCCGTGGGTAGTAATGAGAGGCTCCGCACGCCATAATCCGGGCCACCACTGGGTCGGCAAAGGGGCGGGCATGGGCGTGGGCGTTGGCGTGGGCGTTGGCACGGATGAGGGCGGCGCGATGACGGGGCTGCGCCGGCGCGGCTTCCTCGCGGGGGCGGCCGCCCTGGGCGGCGCGACCCTGCTCGGCGTGGGCGCCGGGACGGCCTCGGCGGCCCCCCGGGCCACCGGCACGGCGGCGAGCGCCCTCTCGACCCAGGACTGGATGAGCGGCCTAGGCGACTCCACCCCCCTCCAGCGGATGACCATCCCCGGCACCCACGACTCGGGCGCCACCAGGGGCGGGCTCTACGTCGCCTGTCAGAACACCTCCATCGCCGACCAGCTCGGCTCCGGGATCCGCTTCCTCGACGTCCGCTGCCGGGTGAGCGGCGGGTCGTTCGCGATCCACCACGGCGCGTACTACCAGAACCTGATGTTCGGCGACGTCCTCGCCGCCTGCTGGAACTTCCTCGCCGCGCACCCCTCCGAGACCGTGCTGATGCGGCTCAAGCAGGAGTACTCGGAGGAGAGCAACGCGACCTTCCGCGCCGTCTTCGACGACTACCTGAACAACCGGGGCTGGAGCCCGCTCTTCAGGATCGCGGACTCGCTGCCCGCCCTCGGCCAGGTGCGCGGCAAGGTGCTGCTGCTCCCCGACAACGGCGGCCTCCCCGGCGGCCTGCGCTACGGCGACGGCAACGTCTTCGACATCCAGGACGACTACATGGCCGAGCCCTTCGCCAAACGGGGCAAGATCGAGAACCACTTCCGCAAGGCCGTCCAGCAGCCCGGCAGGTTCTTCATGAACTACACCAGCACGGCCGCGGCCCTGCCGCCCCGCTGGAACTCCGACCGGCTGAACCCGCAGGTGCACGCCTTCGTCGACGGCTCCGAGCTGGCCGGCCGGACCGGACTCGGGATCGTCCCGATGGACTTCCCGAACACCCGCTCCGGCCTGGTCGCCTCACTGATCCGGCACAACTGACGCCTGAGCGGGCGGCGGAGTCGGGGCGCCCGGGATGCTGAGGACCGCCTCCGTGCCCGGGCCACCGTCCGCCGGGGCGCGCAGGGCGGCCGTGCCGCCCGCGCGCTGCACCGTACGGGCCACGATGGACAGGCCCAGGCCGCTGCCGGGCAGGGCCCGGGCGGACGGGGAGCGCCAGAAGCGCTCGAAGACGTGCGGGAGGTCGTCGGCCGGGATGCCGGGACCGCGGTCCCGTACGGTCAGCGCGCCCGCGCGCAGCGACACCGTGACCGTGCTGCCCGGCGGGCTGAACTTCACCGCGTTGTCCAGGACGTTGACCACCGCCCGCTCCAGGGCCGCCGCCTCACCGCGTGCGTACCAGGGCGCCAGGTCCGAGTCGAACTCCAGCTCCGGACCGCGCAGTCGGGCCCGGGACAGCGCCGCGCCCGCGATCTCGTGCAGGGCCACCACGCCGAGCGGGCCGGGGGTGGCCGCGTCCGGGCGGGACAGCTCCTGCAAGTCACCGATCAGCGAGGCCAGTTCGGTCATCTGCGCCTTGACCGAGGCCAGTAGCTCCTTGCGGTCCTCCGGCGGGATGGCCCGGCCGGTCTCCTCGCTGCGCGCCAACAGCTCGATGTTGGTGCGCAGCGAGGTGAGCGGGGTGCGCAGCTCGTGCCCGGCGTCCGCGATCAGCTGGGCCTGGCGCTCCTGGGAGGAGGCGAGGGCGGCCGTCATGGAGTTGAAGGACCGCGACAGGCGGGCGATCTCGTCGTCGCCCTCGTCGGGGATGCGGACGGTGAGGTCCTCGGTGCGGGCGATGTGCTCGACGGCGCCGGTCAGTTCGTCGACCGGGCGTAGGCCCGTACGGGCCACCCAGAGGCCGGCCACGCCGGCGCCGAGGATGCCGACGCCGGAGACGAAGAGGAGCACCCAGGCCAGGGTGGACAGGGGCTTGTCGATGTCGGCGAGCGGCTTGGCGACCGAGATGGCGAACAGCGGGGAGTTGGCCGTGAGCCGCGCGGGCTGGGTGTAGACGCGCATGTCGACGCCGTCGGCGGTGGTCACGTCGTGGAGGGAGGAGCCGCGGGTGCCCGCGGCGATCTGCTTGTCGGTCTCGGTGACGGGCAGGGTCGCCGGACCGCTCACCCAGCAGTGGCTGCCGTCGGCCGTCACGATCTGCACGGACGCGTTCAGGCTCGAGGCGATCTCCTGGCCGGGCTGCACGTTCTGGTTGTTCTGGGCGGGTGCCTTCTCCGGGCACGGCCGGTTGTCGCGGATGAGCAGGCCCACCTGGGCGGGCGCGTTCGTCGACATCAGGGACCGGTCGAGCTGGTCGCGCAGCTGGGTGCGCACCATCACCCAGGACACCGCGGCGACCGCCGCCACCGCGAGGGCCACCGCGACGGTGACCAGCAGGGCGAGGCGGGAGCGGAGCGGCAGGGCACGGAATCTGGCGGTGGGGCTCACTCCGGACCGCCGGTGTCGCCGGCCCCGGCGGCGCGCAGGACGTAGCCCACCCCTCGTACGGTGTGGACCAGGCGGGGCTCGCCCCCGGCCTCGGTCTTGCGGCGCAGGTACATCACGTACACGTCCAGGGAGTTGGAGCTGGGCTCGAAGTCGAAGCCCCATACGGTCTTGAGGATCTGCTCGCGGGTCAGGACCTGGCGCGGGTGCGCGAGGAACATCTCCAGCAGGGTGAACTCGGTACGGGTCAGCTCCACCGGGCGCCCGCCGCGGGTGACCTCGCGGGTGGCGAGGTCCATGCGCAGGTCGCCGAAGGTCAGCGCGTCGGCGTCGTCGGCCCTGCCGTCCGCGCCGGAGGGGGCGGCGTACGAGCTGCGGCGCAGCAGGGCGCGCACCCGGGCGAAGAGCTCGTCCAGCTCGAACGGCTTGACCAGGTAGTCGTCGGCGCCCGCGTCGAGGCCGGTGACGCGGTCGCCGACCGTATCGCGGGCGGTCAGCATCAGGACCGGCGTGGTGCTGCCGGCGGCGCGCAGCCGGCGCGCGGCCGTCAGGCCGTCCATCCGCGGCATCTGGATGTCCAGGATGATCAGGTCGGGGGCGTACGAGTCTGCCTTGTCGAGGGCGTCGAGCCCGTCGACGGCGGTCTGCGTGCCGTACCCCTCGAAGGCCAGGCTGCGGCGCAGGGCCTCGCGTACGGCCGGTTCGTCGTCGACGACGAGGATGCGCTGCTGGTCGCCTTCGGCGGTCATACGGGGTCCCCCCAGGTGGTGGTCGGTCTCCTACCAGGCTCGCACGGGCGGCCTGGAAGTCGGGCTAGAAGGAGGTCCCGAAACCGTTCGCGGTGCTGCCGGTGCCGCTGTCGGTGCTGTTGCCGGTACCGCCCGGGCCGCCCTTGCGGAGGGAGGGGAGGTCGGCCTTGATGGTGTTGACGGGGATGGCGAAGCCGAGGCCGACGCTGCCGGCGGAGCCGCTGCCGCTGGAGGGGGAGTAGATCGCGGAGGGCATGCCCACGATCTCGCCGTTCATGTTGACGAGCGCGCCGCCGGAGTTGCCGGGGTTGAGCGAGGCGTCCGTCTGGATGGCCTTGTACGAGGTGGTGTCCGTGCCGGTGTTCCCGTTGAACTGCTGACCGCCGTAGGAGAACGGGAAGCCGTCCTGGGGGGACTGCTGCTTCTCGGACTTCGGGACGTTCACCTCGCGGTTGAGCGCGGAGACGATGCCGCTGGTGACCGTGCCGGTGAGGCGGTCGGGGGAGCCGATGGCGACGACCTCGTCGCCGACCTTGATGTTGTCGGAGTTGCCGAGGCTGGCCGGCTTGAGGCCGCTCGCGCCCTCCAGCTTGATGAGGGCGAGGTCCTTGTCCGGGTCCGTGCCGACGATCTTCGCGCTGTACTTCTTGCCGTCGCTCATCGTCACCTGGATCTTGGCGGCGCCGTCGATCACGTGGTTGTTGGTGACGATCTCGCCGTCGGCGGTGATCACGATGCCGGAGCCGGTGCCCTGGCCGGAGGAGGTGCTGGTGTCGATGCGGACGACCGAGGGGCTGACGTTCTCGGCGACGCCGGAGACGGTGCCGCTGTTCGACTGGGAGATGGTGCTGCCGTTGACGCCGGTGCCGGTGCCGTTGGTCTTGTTCAGCATCTGCTGGACGGCGGCGGCCGTTCCGCCGCCGACGACGGCGGCCGCGAGGGCCACGGCGGCGAGGAGGGCGACCGGACGCTTGGCGCGGGCGTGGCCCTGGGCCGGGGCGGGGGCCGCCGGGGCGGCCTCGCCCCAGGTGGCCCAGCCGTCGCCGGCTCCGCCGCCGCTGTTCTGGGGGACGGTCTCGCCCTGGATGACCTGGGGAGTGTGGGCCTCGTGCCAGCCCGGGGCCGGGGCGGCCGGGGGGTAGGAGGGCGGCGGCGGGTACGAGGCGTCCTGCGCGAGCCGGTCACGACCGCGCTGCCAGTCCTCGCCCCAGGGGGCGGGCTGCTGGGGGCGGTTTTCCTGGGGGTACTCGCCTTCGCGGCGGAGGTTCTCGGTCATGGATATGACTGTGTCCGCCGATGATGAGAGCTTCCTGAGTCCCCGCTGAGAAGCCCGACAGAACCGTGTATGCCCGATATAAGGCCGGGTGTGGTCCGGCACCCCGGGTGCGGCCGGGTGGACCCTGCAGGGCAAAGTCCCCGACCCACCCTTCCACCGTTCCCCGGGCACTGCCCGGACCCCCTGGGGCTCCGCCCCAGACCCCGCGCCTCAAACGCCGGCGAGGCTGGGTTCGGGCGACCTCCGA
Organism: Streptomyces sp. NBC_00086; assembly: GCF_026343255.1. Lineage (NCBI taxonomy): Bacteria > Bacillati > Actinomycetota > Actinomycetes > Kitasatosporales > Streptomycetaceae > Streptomyces > Streptomyces sp. NBC_00086. Next base: position 4,406,537 of record NZ_JAPELZ010000001.1, read on the forward strand.
TTGCACCTGCCCGCAGAGCAATTCCAGCCCCTCCGGCGTTTGAGGAGCGGGGGTCCGGGGGCTGGCCCCCGGGAACGGCGCCGCACGAGGGAGCGGGTCCGGGCAGAGCCCGGGGAACGGGCGAAGGGTGGGTAGGGGAACCCAGCCCCGCAGGGCCACCCAGCCGCACCCGCCCACCGGGCCCGCGCCGGGACGGCAGTGGCCGCAGCGCCGACCAGCCACGCCGCCGGACGGAGTTCGGCGCAGCGGCGCGAAGCCGGTAAGGCCCTCCAGGGCCGCACCGCGCGAGCGGCGCATCAAGAGGAATCAGCGGCAGCCGCAGGAGCGGCGGATGACCAGGGCCGACGGGAACTGCTTCAGGCGTTCGCGGCGGGAGCCCGCCACCCGCAGGGCGTCGTCCAGGACGAGGTCCACCGCGGCGCGGGCCATCGCGGGGCGGTCCGAGGCGATGGTGGTGAGGGGCGGGTCCGTCAGGGCCGCCTCCTTGACGTCGTCGAAGCCGGCCACCGCCAGCTGCTCGGGCACGTCGATGCGCAGCTCCCGCGCGGCGCGCAGGACGCCGATCGCCTGGTCGTCCGTAGCGCAGAAGATCGCGGGCGGGCGGTCCGGTCCGGCCAGGAGCTCCAGGGCGACCTTGTACGCGTCGTAGCGGTTGTACGGGGCCTGGAAGAGCCGGCCCTCCACCGAGCGGCCCGATTCGAGCATGGCCCGCCGCCAGCCCTCGACGTGGTCGGCCACCGGGTCGCCGACCTCGGGGGTGTTCTCGACGCCGCCGAGGCAGGCCACGTACGGGTGCCCGTGTTCGAGGAGGTGCCGGGTGGCGAGCTGCGCGCCGCCGATGTCGTCCGTGACGACGGCGACGTCGTCGATGGCCTCGGGGCGCTCGTGGAGGAGGACCACGCGGGCGTCCCAGGCCTCGATCTCGGAGGCGGCCTGCTCGCTCATGCCCTGGCTGACCAGGATCAGACCGGAGACCCGCATCCCGAGGAAGGCCCGCAGATAGTGGACCTCACGCTCGGTGCGGTAGTCGGAGTTCCCGACCAGCACCATCTTTCCGCGCTCGGCGGCGGCCTGCTCGACCGCGTGCGCCATCTCCGCGAAGAACGGCTGGCGGGCATCGGGGACGATCATGCCTATGAGGTCGGTGCGGCGCGAGGCCATCGCCTGGGCGACCCGGTCCGGGCGGTAGCCCAGTTCCTTGATCGCGGCGAGGACACGCTCGCGCGTGGCCGGGGCAACCGGCCTGGGTCCGTTGTTGATGACGTAGCTCACGACGGCGGTAGAAGTACCCGCAAGTCGTGCCACGTCATCCCGCGTCACCTTGGCCACGCGCGGAAGTCTACGCGGGGTGACCTACCTCTGGGCAGGGCGTCCGGAGGAGGTCATTCCCACAGCCTTCCCACGCGCTCCCTAGTCCATCCGGGTGAGTGCCGCGGCAGCCCGCGCGGAGGCCTCGGCCGCCGCCTTGGTTGCCGCCTGCGCGGCCGCTTCCGCCGCCGCCCGTTCCACCTTCTCCGGGGTGACGAAGCGGTACCCGACGTTGCGGACGGTGCCGATCAGCGACTCGTGCTCGGGCCCGAGTTTCGCGCGCAGACGACGTACGTGCACGTCGACGGTGCGGGTGCCGCCGAAGTAGTCGTAGCCCCACACCTCCTGGAGCAGCTGCGCACGGGTGAAGACCCGGCCCGGGTGCTGGGCGAGGTACTTCAGGAGCTCGAACTCCTTGAAGGTCAGGTCCAGGACCCGGCCCTTCAGCTTCGCCGAGTACGTCGCCTCGTCGACCGAGAGGTCGCCGTTGCGGATCTCCATCGGGGAGTCGTCCGAGCCGAGCTGCTGGCGGCCGGTGGCGAGGCGCAGCCGCGCCTCGACCTCGGCCGGTCCCGCGGTGTCGAGGAGGACGTCGTCGATGCCCCAGTCGGCGGTGACGGCCGCGAGGCCGCCCTCGGTGACGACGAGGATCAGCGGGCAGCCGGGCCCCGTGGAGCGGAGCAGCTGGCACAGCGACCGCACCTGGGGCAGGTCGCGGCGGCCGTCGACGAGGATCACGTCGGCGCCCGGGGTGTCCACGAGGGCGGGGCCCTCGGCGGGCGCCACCCGGACGCTGTGGAGCAGCAGGCCGAGGGCCGGCAGCACCTCGGTCGAGGGCTGCAGGGCATTGGTCAGGAGCAGGAGTGAGCTCATGCCAGGCCCCCCGCCCGGGTCGGACGGTGGTGCTGGTCGTGCTGGTCGTTCTGGTGGTGCTGGTCGTTCCGGCGGTGTGCTTGCGCAGGTGCGTGCGCCTGTACCTCTGCCCGCACCTGCACTTGCACGACGGTTCGCTGGTCCATCACGTCGGTTCCTCCTCGGTCCCGTCGAGGACTTTCGCGGCACTGCTTCGTACGACTTGCAGGTGTCCGTCCGGCCCCCGCGCCCTGAGGCCCGGATGGACACCACTGTTCTCGGTCCGTTCAACGTGCTGAAAGCACAAAAGGACCCGGGGGCTACGTTGCCCGGATCCTCTCGCCAGCAGAATAGCCCACCCGCCCCGGCGGGGCCGAGGCTTCGGAGCGTTCCACTTCTGTGGTTCCCACCACCCCCGGCACCTGCATATGCGCCGGTTTCACCGGATCGGTGGACCCCGCGCGGGCCGCCTGGGCGCACGCGGGGCGCGCTGGGGCACGCCGGGATCGGGGGCGGGAGGGTTCATGATGGAGGCCGACGGCAGAGCGCCGACGAGAGGAGCGTGCAGTGGCAACCGGAACCATCCGCTACTGGGCGGCGGCGAAGGCCGCGGCCAAGACGGCGGAGGAGCCGTACTCGGCGCGGACACTGGCCGAGGCGCTCGACGCCGTGCGGGAACGCCACCCCGGGGAGCTGACCCGGGTCCTGCTGCGCTGCTCCTTCCTCGTGAACGAAGAGCCCGTGGGCAAGCGCCCGCACGATTCCGTCCAGCTGACCGAGGGGGGCACCGTCGAGGTGCTCCCGCCGTTCGCGGGCGGGTGAGCGGACCCCGATGACTACACCGAGCACGCCTGAGGAACAGCAGCAGCAGTTGCAGCAACAGCAGCAACAGCAGTTTCTAGAGCAGCAGCAACAGCAGCAGCCGGATCCGTACGGGACCCAGACCTGGCAGTCCCCTACGTGGGACACCTCGTACCAGCCGGTGCAGGCGCCGCTGGACGGCGTACCGGCGCAGTACCCGGTCGCCCCCGAGGGCTGGTTCCGCGAGGAGCCGCAGGCCCCGGGGCAGGGGCAGGGGCAGGGGCAGCCTCAGGCGCCCGTCTCCGGGCAGGAGTGGGGGCAGCAGCAGGCCTACGCGGATCCCTACCAGGACCCCTACGCGGCTCAGGCGCACCCGCAGACCGCGGCCCCGGACCACTGGTTCCGCGAGGAGGCGCAGGCCCCGCAGGCCGAGCAGCCGCAGCAGTGGGGGGAGGCGGCGTACCCGGCGCCCTACCCCGGCCCGTCCGAGCCCTTCCAGGCGGAGGCGCACGCGGCCCAGGCCCAGGCGGCCCAGGCCCACCCGGCGCAGGTCCAGGCTCCCGCTCCCGGCCAGGAGTGGGTCGCGGAGGCGGCCCCGTACCTCCCGCCGCAGGCGGACCAGGCCCCGGACGGGGCTCCCGCCGCGCCAGCGGTGGCGGCCGACGGGGCGGCCGAGGAGGAGCCCGCCTGGTCGCCGCCCACCCTCGCGGGCAACACGCTGCGCGCCGTGGACCCCGCCCAGGCCCGCGCCGAAGGCCGCTCTCCGATCATCGATCCCGGTCCGCAGGCGGCCATACTGACGGCCGCGCTCGGGCTGGTCCTCGCGGCCGCCGCCGCGCTGAGCGAGTACGCACTGCTCGCGCCCCTGATCGCCCTCCAGGGCCTCACCGCGGCGGGCTGGTTCCGGCTCAACGGCATGTGGCCGGCCCGTCAGGGCATCGCCCTGGCCTTCGCCGGGGCGGTCGTCGCCGACGTGGCGGTGCTCGCGGTGGACGAGCCGTACGGCCCCGGCGCGATCGTCGGCACCCTCGGCGCCTGGGTGCTGCTGACGCTGGTGCTCCAGCTGCGCAGCCACGCGGATCCCGACGAGCGGATGTACGGGCTGATGGCGTCCGTGGCCTCGGCCGCGCTGGCCGTCGTCTGCGCCGGCTATCTCGCGGCCGACTCCGCCGCCGTGAGCGTGGGTGCCGCCGCCGTGGCGGTGGCCGTCTTCGCCCGGGCGCTCCCGCTGCCCACCGCGCCCTCGGTCGGCGTCTCGCTGGCCGCCGCGGCCGGTGCGGGCATCGCCGTGGGCGGGCTGACGTCCGTCGGAGCCGGCGGTGCGCTGATCGGCCTGGCGGCCGGGGTGTGCGCGCTGATCGGGCTGCGCGTGGCCGCGTACGACTACCCGTCGAAGTTCGTCCACATGACGGCCGGTGTCGCGCTGCCGCTGGCCGCGGCGGCGCCGGCGGTCTACCTGATCGGCAGGGTGGTGGGCTGAGGCCCCGGCCTCCCCTCCTGAGCGCCCGCCCCGCTTGCCCGGGGCGGGCGTTGTCATGCCGCCTGCCTTATCGCCTCGGTGGGCCCCACCGAGCCCCACCGGGCCCCACTGAGCCTCGTCAGGCCCCACCGAGCCCCACCGGGCCTCGCCAGGGCCCACCACGCCCCAACCTGCCTTCACGTCGCCGGACGTCAACTCACAGCGTTCTCACGGCCGGTCATGGTCCACTGGGCCGACGTACCAAATCGTCTGGGGGGTGGGCACGTGCGTGTCCTGCGTGTCGTTGTGATCATCGGCGTGGTTCTCGGTGGCCTGTTCGTCGGGCTGGACCGCTGGGCCGCCGGCTATGCCGAGGACCGGCTGGCGGACCGGATCCAGGCCAGGCAGGGTCTGTCCGGGGTGGAGGCGGACGTCCACGGGTTCCCCTTCCTGACCCAGCTGCTCACCCGCGACCTCGACGAGGTCGACCTGAAGGTGGCCAGCGTGGACGTGGCGACCGCGGACGGCCGTACGACGCACCTGTCCCGGCTGCGGGTCGCCTTCCGCGGGGTGGAGCTGAACGGCGACTACGACGGCGGCACCGCCCGTTCCGCCAAGGGCTCGGCCCTCGTCACGTACGCCGACCTGACCGCGGCCGCCCAGCCCGGGGTGAAGGTCGCCTACGGCGGGGCGCCGGGCAAGCTGAAGGTGACCGCGAGCGTGGAGTTCCTCGGCAGGACGCTCAGCCGCAGCGTGGTGTCGACGGTCTCCCTCGTCGACTCCGGCGACGGGACGGGTAAGACCATCGTCCGGGTCCGTGCCGACGAGGTGCCGGGCGAGGGCCTGCCCGGGATCGAGGCCGTGGTCCGCAGGAAGACCGACTTCGACCGGCGGATCGACGGCGGTCTGCCGTCGGGGGTCCGGCTGACGGAGTTGACCTCGGACGAGTCCGGCGTGGTGCTCACCCTGGGCGGTAAGAATCTGGCCCTGGCCGGATAGTGAGACGAGTGGGTCCGATCCGCAGATGGGAGGGCCGTACGGGGCTCCGCGCGCCCCGCGCCCGAAGATCCACAAGGGGCCTCATCCCAGTATTCGGACGATCCTGTCTCGAAATATGACACGGCGGTGACAGGGCGGCCGATTCGTCCCTACGATCCATGGCTATGAAGCATCAGCAGGCGGACCTCACGAAGCGACGGGCAGTAGACCTGTGTCGCGTCGCCGCCATGCTCTGTCGATCCATGTGACGTGTGAGCGCATCCCGCTCCATAGCCGGACGACGGCCTTCCGCTTTCCCGTGCGACCACCTCTGCCTCCCGCCCTCCTGAAGCCTCCCCGCAACAGGATCCGCGAGCGCACCCGGACGCACGCACCCCGCACCATCAGCAGCACCCCGCCGCACACTGCCCCGGAGGAGAACACCATGAGCCGCAGCGACGTCCTCGTAGACGCCGACTGGGTCGAGGCCCACCTGAACGACGCGAACGTCGTCATCGTCGAGGTGGACGAGGACACGTCCGCGTACGACAAGAACCACATCACCAACGCCGTCCGGATCGACTGGAAGAGCGACCTCCAGGACCCGGTCCGCCGCGACTTCGTGGACCAGGAGGGCTTCGAGAAGCTCCTCTCCGCCAAGGGCATCTCCAACGACGACACCGTCGTCCTCTACGGCGGCAACAACAACTGGTTCGCGTCCTACGCCTACTGGTACTTCAAGCTCTACGGCCACCAGGACGTCCGCCTGCTCGACGGCGGCCGCAAGAAGTGGGAGCTCGACTCCCGCGACCTGGTCGACGGCACCGAGGTCCCGAGCCGCCCGGCCACCGAGTACAAGGCCAAGGCCCAGGACACCTCGATCCGCGCCTTCCGTGACGACGCGGTCGCCGCGATCGGCACCAAGAACCTGGTCGACGTCCGCTCGCCCGACGAGTTCTCGGGCAAGCTCCTCGCGCCGGCGCACCTCCCGCAGGAGCAGTCGCAGCGTCCGGGCCACATCCCGAGCGCCCGCAACATCCCGTGGTCGAAGAACGCCAACGACGACGGCACCTTCAAGTCCGACGAGGAGCTCACCGCCCTCTACCAGGCCGAGCAGGTCGACCTGGCGAAGGACACCATCGCCTACTGCCGCATCGGTGAGCGCTCCGCGCTCACCTGGTTCGTGCTGCACGAGCTCCTGGGCCAGGAGAACGTCAAGAACTACGACGGCTCGTGGACCGAGTACGGCTCGCTGGTCGGCGTGCCGATCGAGCTCGGCGCCAACAAGTAGTTCCGGGCACCCAGTATTTCGGGGCACGCGACGCCCCGTAGTCATACCTCTCTAGGACAGGACAGAGAACATGTGTGGAGCAAAGATCGGCGGGCCCGACCTCTCGACGCTGAAGCCCGGTGAGACGGCCATCCAGGGCCAGGTCACCAAGGACGGCGAGCCCATCAGCGGCTACGTCCGTCTGCTGGACTCGACCGGCGAGTTCACCGCCGAGGTCCCGACCTCGGCCACCGGCCAGTTCCGCTTCTACGCGGCCGAGGGCTCCTGGACGCTGCGCGCCCTCGTGCCCGGCGCCCAGGCGGACCGCGCCGTGGTCGTCGTCGAGTCCGGCGGCGTCACGGACGTGGCGATCGCGGTCTGAGCACCGCACCTGTGTGACCGCATGACTGCACGACCGCATGACTGCACGACCGGCCGAAGGGCCGCACCCCCGGGGGTTGGACGCCATCGGATCGGGGTGCGGCCCTTCGTGTCGTTCCGGGCCGTTCCGGACCTCCCCGGGAGTGCGGGGCGGCCCTACCCTGGAGGCATGTACGCCCGGCGGCGCCGCGCCTACTTCCTGCTCATGGGCGGATGCCTGTTCCTCTTCGTCTCCGCCTGGTCCTTCGTGCGCCTGTGGTCCATCCCGGCCGCCGTGGCGATGTGCGTGGTCGCCATGGTCATTCCGCCGGTCGCCGCGATGGTCGCGAACCGGCGCGGCCCGGACGACCGCTGGTGGGACGACCCCTCGGGTGATGCGAAGTCCGACGAGTGGTGGGACGAACTGGACGGAAAGCCGCGTCGCGAGGATTGAAACCTGTTGAGATAAAAATGTAATAAGGGTGATCACAACATCTCCCCACGCGAGGGTGTCTTCTGTGTACGCGGGCGATCGGTCCGCGACTCCAGTCCTGTGGGGGGACTTCTTTTGGAACACGAACAGACCATCCCTGACCAGCGGAAAGAGGCGGAGAGTGCCCCGGAACCGGGCACTCCGGACGCGGCTTCGGCAGCTCCCGAAGCAGCTCCTGAAGCTCCCGAAGCGGCTCCTGAAGCCACCCTCGAAACCGCTCCCGGCACGGCCCCCGACGCAGTTCTGGAGACGGCTCCGGCCACTCCCCGCGTCCGGCGCGGCCGCCGTGCGGTCCTCCTGATCGCCGGCGCCGCCGTGCTCGGCGTCCTGGCGGGCACGATCACCGGCTACGCGATCCAGTACGACCGCGAACCGACGCCGCTGGCGCCGCTGGCGCAGGCGGACCTGGCCTATCCGAAGGCGCTGGCGCCCGACGACGCCACCACGCACCAGACGATCAACGCCAACCGCTGGCACAAGACGGACGATGACCTCGCGAAGCTGCTGGTCGAGGTGCCGGGCGGGGCGAAGGGACAGGGAACGGGCTATGTACCCCCCGAGTACTTCGCGACCTTCTTCAAGCGTCCGGACGTGATGGTGGGCTCCCTGTCCGAATTGGACGTCAGGCGGATCGCGTCGGTGGGCTGGGAGGTGAACGACACCGTCTTCGTCGACGTGCGCCTGATCCAGTTCAAGGACCATCAGGGGGCGGAGGAGTACCAGACGAGCCAGTCCGAGTACATGCCCGAGGCGGAGCACGCGGGCAACGAGGGCGTGGCGATTCCGGGCCTCCCGGCCGAACTGGGGCACGTCTGGGTGGACTCGAAGGCCGACGAGAAGCCGGGGTACCTTCCGCTGCGCAACGCTCGCGCTCTCGCCCGCCGCGGCGACATCGTGCTCGACATCCACTACACGAACAACCGCGGCAAGATCACCCAGGGCGATGTCGTGAACCTGGCCAAGCGACAGCTGGAGCGACTGTGACCGAGCCGCAGAACGAGACGATCCCGGCCGCGGACCCGCAGTCCTCGGCGCCCGTCGAGGCGGCTGCCGTGCCCGCGCGCCGGAAGACCAGCCGCAAGGCGCTCGCCCTGACCGCCGCCGGCGCGGCGGTGGCCGTGTTCCTCGGCGGCGGTGTGTGGGCCGCCGCCGCGATCGAGGACGCGGACCGCGAGGCGCCCACCGCCTACTGGGTCCCCTTGGGCGAGAGGATGGGCGTGCTGCCCACGCCCGAGGCGGTGCCGGGGAACTCCCTCTCGGGCAAGCTGCTGCCGGTGACGGGCGACCTCCGCTTGGGCACGGACCTGGGGGCGGACGGCAGCGACTTCGTCGTCTCCGGCGAGCAGGCGGTCGAGGCCCTCAGGGAGACCCGCAACGGCCTGACGAGCTCGCAGCGCAAGGACCGCGACAAGCTGCTGGCCGAGATGAAGCTCAAGGGCCTGGCCGGACGCAGCTACATCCACACGAACACGATCTGGTACGCCGAGGTCCGCATCATGCAGGCCGACCCGAAGGCGCTGGACAGCTTCTCGCGGATCACCAAGAAGGTCCTCGAATACACAGGTGACGGCCGCGAGGCGCCGAAGGTGGACGGGTTCCCGGCCGCCAAGTGTGCGCTGGAGGCGATCGGGGAGAAGGGCAAGGAGAAGATCGATTCCCTCGACTGCGTGGCCGTCGAGGGCGACGTGATGGTCACCTTCCACTCCTACGGGCCGAAGCCCTTCCCCACCTCCGAAGTCGTCGAGTTCTTCAAGAACCAGCTGAGCCACCTGAAGTCCCCGGGGGAGTCCGCGTGACCGAGCAGAACACCACCGAAGCGGCGCCCGGGCCCGTCGAGGACGCCGTCCCGCAGGCCGCCGTGGCCGCGGACCCGGCCCCCGCGTCGCCGACTCCCGGGCAGGACCCGACCGCCCAGGCCCCGGCCGGCCCGTCGGGACCCCCGGCCGACCAGCCCGCGGGCACCGCGACCCCGGCCGCACCGGCCGTACCGGCCGCGCCCAAGGACCGCCGCAAGCTGTTCGCCGCGCTGCGCTGGACCGCCGCCGTCCTCGTCTTCGGCGCCGTCGGCACGGGTGTCGCGTACGAGGTCACCCAGCCCGAGCGCACCGACATCCCGGGCCTGTCCACCAAGAGCGACGGCCGCTGGACGTACCCGGCGCTGGCCAAGCCGGTGCTGCCGGCGGGTGCGGCGCTGCCCTTCGGGAAGGACAACCCGGACGGCATCCACTACGCCGGTCTCACTCAGCTGCTCCTGTCGCCGCCCACCGATTCCACTCCGGACTCCAAGCTGAAGCTGGAGAAGGACGAGGTGGTGAGCGTCGGCACCTTCCTGGAGGAGTACGAGTCCGGCGAGCGCCCGAAGATGCAGGAGCAGTTCACCAACGAGGGACTGCGCCAGATCGTCGGCCGCGGCTGGACCACCCCCGACGGCACGCGCACCCGGATCTACCTGCTCCGCTTCCACGCCTCGGGATTCGTGGACACGTTCAAGGGCTGCAGCCGGGACATGAAGCTGGGCGGCGTCGCCCGTACTGATCTGGACCTCGACTGGAACAAGGCCAAGAGCGGACAGTCCGCGGTGATCGGCGGCGGACTCGCGCTCTACCGGGAACCCGCACCGGTCGGCGACGAGCAGGTCAAGGTCGGCTGCATCCAGTCCGGTGATGTCCAGGCCGTGATCCTGCAGACCCGCAAGGGCGATGTGGCGACCGTCCCCTTCCACCAGACGGTGATCCTCCAGCACCAGCTGCTCCGCTAGCGCCGTCCGACACGGAGCCTCCCCCCGTACGGGCAACCTCACAGAGTGTGCCGGTCCCCGGGCCAGTAGGCTTGGGGACCGGCCCCGTAATGCCGTCACACACTCCGAGGAGCACCCCGTGCTTGAGGCAGTCTTCACCTCCCTGCTGGTCCTGGTCTGCGTCGGCGTCCTCGCCTTCTCCGTCCTGGCCGTGAAGAAGCTGTACCAGGGCCAGCGCTGATCCCCTCGGATCTGCCGCCGACCGCCCCGGATACCGGAACCCCTCCCACAGATCGCCTGAGCTGAGCAGCCATCCATGATCCAGATTCCGTCCGACCTGAACCCGAGCCTCGTTCCCCTCGCCTTCCTCCTGGGCAATTGGGAAGGCGCAGGCGTCTTCGACTTCCCCGGTGAGGAGAAGTGCAACTTCGGCCAGGAAGTCGTCTTCAGCCACGACGGCCGGGACTTCCTGGAGTACCACTCGCACAGCTGGGTTCTTGACGCCGAGGGCAACAAGGTGCGGCCGCTGGAGTCCGAGTCGGGCTACTGGCGCATCGACAGCCAGCGCAAGGTCGAGATCGTCATGGTGCGCGACCAGGGGGTCGTGGAGATCTGGTACGGCGACCTCGCCGACCAGAAGCCGCAGATCGACGTGGTCACCGACGCCGTGGCCCGTACGGCCACCTCCCGCCCGCACACCGGCGGGAAGCGGCTCTACGGCTACGTCAAGGGCGACCTGATGTGGGTCGGCGAGAAGGCCACCCCCGAGGTGGAGCTGCGCCCGTACAAGTCGGCCCAGCTGAAGAAGGTCGTCACGCCCGAGGAGGTCGCCGAGATGGCGCGCAACCTTCCGGACATGCCGGACGACGGCATCGCCTTCTTCCGCTAGGCCTGGCGAGGTCGTACGTACGCGCAGGAGCCCCCGGCAGCTTTGGCCGCCGGGGGCTCCCGCATGTCCACCGCTCTCCCCGCTCCCCCCGCGGCGACCCGAGGCCTACACTGGCCGGGTGGTGACCACCGACAGCACCGAGAACCTCGCCGCCGCCGACGGCGGCGACTGGAAGAGCGACCTGCGCCAGCGCGGATACCGCCTGACCCCGCAGCGTCAGCTCGTGCTGGAGGCCGTCGACGCCCTGGAGCACGCCACCCCGGACGAGATCCTCGTGGAGGTCCGCAAGACGGCCTCCGGGGTCAACATCTCCACCGTCTACCGCACGCTGGAGCTCCTGGAGGAGCTGAAGCTCGTCTCGCACGCCCACCTCGGGCACGGGGCCCCCACGTACCACCTCGCCGACCGGCACCACCACATCCACCTGGTCTGCCGCGACTGCACCGAGGTCATCGAGGCGGACGTGGACATCGCCGCCGAGTTCACGTCCAAGCTCCGCGACACCTTCGGCTTCGAGACCGACATGAAGCACTTCGCGATCTTCGGCCGCTGCAAGACCTGCGCCGCCAAGCAGCGCTAGGCAGCGCCGGGCAGCGCGCCGGGCAGCAGGCACGCGGGCGTGCCCTAGGTCCGTTCGGGGCAGGGTCGTAGGCTGGTGCCATGACCAGCAGCCCCTTGCTCCATCTCCCCGGCGCCGTCCAGGCCGAAGGCCGCGACGAGGGCGTCGCCGCCCACTACGGAGAGCTGTACGGAGAACAGCGCACGCTCGCCGACGGCCGCGGCTTCGTCGACCTCTCCCACCGCGGGGTGGTCACCGTCACCGGCTCGGACCGGCTGAGCTGGCTGCACCTGCTGATCACTCAGCACGTCACCGCCCTCCCGGCCGGCCAGGCCACCGAGGCGCTGATCCTCTCCGCGAACGGCCACATCGAGCACGCGCTCTACCTCGTCGACGACGGCGAGACGATGTGGATGCACGTCGAGCCCGGCACCCAGGAGGCGCTGATCGCCTACCTGGAGTCGATGATCTTCTTCTACCGCGTGGAAGTCGCCGACCGCACCGCCGAGTTCGCCGTCGTGCACCTGCCGGCCGGCTCCATCGCCGAGGTCCCCAAGGAACTCGCCGTACGGGAGACCCCGTACGGCCGCGACGTGTTCCTGCCGCGCGACGGACTGGAGGCCTTCGCCGCCTCCCACGGCCCGGCCGCCGGGCTCCTCGCGTACGAGGCCCTGCGCGTCGAGGCGCACCGGCCGCGGCTCGGCCTGGAGACCGACCACCGCACCATCCCGCACGAGCTCGGCTGGATCGGCACCGCCGTGCACCTGCAGAAGGGCTGCTACCGCGGCCAGGAAACGGTGGCCCGCGTCCACAACCTGGGCAAGCCCCCGCGCCGGCTGGTCTTCCTGCACCTGGACGGCTCCGAGGTGCTGCTCCCCGCGCACGGCGCGCCCGTACGCCTGGCCGCGGACGGGGAGGAGGGCCGCCAGCTGGGCTTCGTGACCACCTCGGTCCGCCACCACGAGCTGGGCCCGATCGCCCTCGCACTGGTCAAGCGGAACGTCCCGGTGGACGCCCCGCTGCTGGTGGGCAAGACGGCCGCCTCGCAGGAGGTCGTCGTAGCGCCGTGACCGCGGCGCGCGCGACGGCCTGGATGCCGATCCAGATGTCGATCTAGATGTCGATGACGATGGTGAACGGGCCGTGGTTGGTCAGCGAGACCCTCATGTCCGCGCCGAACCGGCCCGTCTCCACCGTCGCGCCCAACGCCCGCAGGTGCGCCACGACCGCGTCCACGAGCGGCTCGGCGAACGCCCCGCCGGCGGCCGCGTTCCACGTGGGGCGGCGGCCCTTGCGGGCGTCTCCGTAGAGGGTGAACTGGGAGATCACCAGCAGCGGCGCGTTCACGTCGCTGCAGGACTTCTCGGCCTCCAGGATCCGCACCGACCAGAGCTTGCGCGCCAGCAACTCCGCCTTCTCCGGGGTGTCGTCGTGGGTCACCCCCACCAGCACGCACAGCCCCTCCCCGACGATCTCCCCGACGGTCTCGCCGGCCACCACGACGCTCGCGCCGTCCACCCTCTGCACCACTGCTCGCATGACACCTGTGTACCAGGCGTGCACCGCTGCTATCGATGAGGGCCGGTATCGGCCCCATCGCTGCCCACCGGCGTTGCCGGTTGTCTCCCCGAACGGTCTTGGGGGACGGGGAACAGCGCGAGCTGGTCGCTTCGGTCCCGGCAGGTCTTGTCACCCGGGTGGGGTGTGCCTGTGGTCCTGGGCGGGCTCGCGGTCCCTCGCGCCCTCGGCAGGGGAGCGGTCTGGCCGGTAGCTCTCCGCGCGACGATCCTCTGGTCGTGTGCGGTCACACCTGGCCGACGCCGGATCCCGTGTCCGAGGGCGCGTCTGCCGATCGCCACCGCGGCCGCGTGGTGGCCGGTGACGGTCATGATCTTGGATTGCTGCTGGAGGGGGGCCTTCCAGTGCAGGGTTCCCCAGCGGCTGGTGTAGGCGGGGTCGACGGCGATGACGACGAGGCCGGCGTGGTGGGCCATGCCGGACAGCCGGTCGCGGAAGCGTGCCGTGGGCAAGCCCGCGACCGTGCGCCGGAATGCCTTGCCGCGTTTGCCGCGTCCCATCGTCTCGCGACCGGTGGCGCGGGCGTCGGCGAAGCCGAGGTTCTCGATGGCCAGGCCGGCGCAGCCGTGCTGATGGGCGAGGTGGATCAGGTGGGTGATCGCCTGACGGAGGCGTCCGTCGCGCTGCGAGGTGGGGCCGGTCAGGTCGGTGGGAATCGTGACCGGTCGGCCGGCGGGGTTGCCGTGGGCGTCGACGACGCAGGCGGCCAGGTGATCGGCGTTGAGGTCCACGGCAAGCAGCCGGGCGCCGGTTGCGGCCAGCTCGGCAGGGGTGGGGAGGAGCGTTCTCGGGGTGGACCAGGAGGCGTCGAGGTACCAGCGGCCGCGTTCCGGGTCGCGGACGATGTCGTAGCGGACGGAACGGTTGGCGGTGATCCGGTCCAGCCACTCGTCTCGGCGGTGATTGAAGGTGACGGTGCAGGCGAGCCGGTACCGCCCGCGCGGGGCGTTCGCGAGGTGCCTGAGTGGTTCGGGCAGGACGAGGGCGACCGTGCCGTCGGCCGAATTCACGGTGATCGTGTAGTTGCCGTGCGGCGCACCCGACTCGCCGTCGGCGGTCAGGAACAGGCGACGTGCGTCCCACCGTTCCCGCCACCCGGCCTCGGTGAGCCCAGCGGCGGTGAGGCGGTGCCGCATCTTGGCGAGCTTCCGGCCGCCGATGACGATCGCCGGATGCCCGGACTCGATCCGCCGTTCCACCTCGGTCAGTCGGGCAGTGAGGACCTGCAACCGGCGCTGCTTCTGTGTTCTTTCGGCCGGGTCCGGATAGCCCCGAACACCACCCAGGCGCCGGCCGCACGGCACTGCCAGACGCCGGCGGATCTTCACGATGGTCCGGCGCAGCGAGGTCCGCTCGTCGAACAGGCTCCGGCGAGACAACTGGTGCTGGTCATCGGACGCGCGAGTGATCGCCCCCGCCCAGCGCGACGACGACACCTTCGTCAGCGCACGCTTGCGCTCCGCACGCCGATCCTCCTTCGCGGGCACCATCCCGATCCGCAACCGCTCGGCCAGGTCGGCACGGGCGTACCTGCCGAGGTGATCACCCACGATCCGCAGGACCTCTGCGTCGCAGGTGGACGGACGCAGACGATCCCGGATGCGCGCGCCGGCGGGCACCGACACCGTGAAGGGGTCGGCCGACGGGCGTCGCAGTGGAGGCTGCCGTCGCCTCCCCCCGACACTCCTCGCTCTCAAGCGCACCACCGGCCTCCCCTCCCCATCACGCACAACAGCACGGATGTTCCTCACTGAGACTGGCGTTTCCGTGAAGGTGCGGGTGCCTCGAACCCTTTCCCTTCACCCATATGAGGTATCTGGTGGACGGCAGCGGCTGACAGGCGAATCAGTTGGGCCGTCCGGGGCCGATCGGGTGGAGTGGGACTGCGTCGGTACCACGGGGAGTGGCACGATGCACGCAGGCGGTGCCCCCAGCACCGGTCGAGGGGACGGACACGAACGCATGAATACTTCTGGTACCTCCGCACCTGCTTCTGCGCCCATCGGACCACCCATCGGACCCATGGGATCCGGCGTGCCCGGCGCACCCGCGGCCTCCGCCGAGACCCCGGCGCCGCGCCCGCCCGCGCAGCGGTCCGGGGCCGCGGACGTCGCGGCGACGGCGACCACCGCGCTCGGGCTGCCCGAGCTGCGCGCGCTGCGCCGCGACGCGCAGCGCGACGAGGCCGACCTGAGCTACGTACGGCGGCTGCTCCAGGGCCGCATCGACATCCTGCGCGCCGAGCTCGCCCGGCGTACGGACCCCGAGGCGCCGGTGGTGGACCGGCTGTCGGAGATCCTCGCGGACGCTCCCTCCAGCCGCAGCGCCTCCGCCCGGCACGTCACCCTCGGCACCCCGCACGGGGAGGAGTACCGGCTGCTGGCGGCCGAGATGCTCTCCGACGTGGAGCTGTCGGACCTGGGCGCGCGCACGGACGAGGAACTCCACGAGGGCATGGGGAAGTTGGTGCGCTACGAGCAGCAGGTGTCGCGGCGCCGCCAGCAGCTCCAGCGCACGGCCGACGACTGCAGCGCGGAGATCACCCGGCGCTACCGGGAGGGCGAGGCCCAGGTGGACGACCTGCTGGCCTGAGCGGGCGGGGGTGCGGGGGCCCGCGGGAAATGCGGGCGACGGGGGCGGGCCGGGCAGATTAGCGTGGTTCGCCATGAGCGCTGACGTCCGGCCGATCGCCGAATCCGAGCTTCCCGAGTGGCTGCGTGCCCAGCAGACCGGTTTCCTGAACGCGGTGCACCCCACGGCCGAGGACCACGCGCAAGTGGCCGGGCACCTCGATTGCGCCCGGACCCAGGGCGGGTTCGACGCCGACACCGGCCGGTGCGTGGCGACCTTCCGCTCCTTCCCGCAGGAACTGACCGTGCCCGGCGGGGGGTTCGTCCCGTCGAGCGCCGTCACGAGCGTGACCGTGCTGCCCACGCACCGCAGGCAGGGCCTGCTGACCCGGATGATGGCCGCCGAGCTGGCCGCCGCCCACGCGCGCGGTGACGTGGTGTCGACGCTGATCGCCGCCGAGTACCCGATCTACGGGCGGTACGGGTACGGGCCCGCCACCTCCGTCGCGGAGTGGGAGATCGACGTACCGCGCACCGGGCTCGACCCGCGGGCCGCCGTCCCCGGTGACGGCGGGCGCATCGACCTCGTGGACGAGGCCGAGGTGCGGGAGCTGGGCCCGGCGCTGCACGAGCGGCTGCGGGCGGCCATTCCCGGCGCGGTGAGCCGCGACGCCCGCTGGTGGCGGGTGGCCACGGGCGAGCAGACGCTGTCCCACAACCCGTACACGCCGTCCTTCCACGCGGTGTACCGCAGCGCGCGCGGCGAGGTGGAGGGCCTGGTCCGGTACACCACCGACGACAACTGGACCGACGCCAAGGTCCCGCAGAACACCGCACGGGCCATGCAGCTGCTCGCCGTGAACCCGGAGGCGGAGCGGGCGCTGTGGCACTTCCTGTGCTCCATCGACTGGGTGGTGAAGGTCCGCACCGGCTACCGCGCCCCCGACGACCTCGTCACCGGGCTGCTGCCCGACGCGCGCGCCGCCCGGCTGCTGACCTCGGCGGACTGGCTGTGGGTGCGGCTGCTGGACGTCGTACGGGCCCTGCGCGCAAGGATGTACGAGGTGCCGGGCGTCCTCGTCCTGGAGGTCACCGACCCGTCCGGGCCGGCGGGCGGGCGCTACCGGCTGGACGCGGGCGCGGGGGACTGCGTACGCACGGAGGAGCCGGCCGATCTGCGTCTGGACGTGGGCACACTGGGGGCGCTGTACCTGGGCGACGCGTCGGCGGTGCGGCTGGCGGCGCTCGGCGGGATCACGGAGGAGCGCCCCGGGGCGCTCGCGCTCGCGGACGTGGTGTTCCGCACGGCGCGCCGGCCGTGGTGCCCGGACATCTTCTGAGCCCTGTACGGGTGTTGGGCGGGTGTGCGGGCGTGCGTGCGTATGCATGTGCGTCCGTGCGTGCGGGCCGGGCGGGAAACTCACGGAACGAGGACTGAGGTACTTGGCAACACTGGTGGAAGCCCTCCGCGCGGCCGGCTGCGTCTTCGCGGAGGAGGAGGCGGAGCTGCTGACGGCCGCCGCCGAGGACGCGGGGCACCTGGAGGGGCTGCTGGCCCGGCGGGTCGCGGGCGAACCGCTGGAACACGTCGTCGGCTGGGCGGAGTTCTGCGGGCTGCGGATGGCCGTCGGCGAGGGGGCCTTCGTGCCGCGCCGGCGCAGCGAGTTCCTCGCGCGGGAGGCGGTGGAGGCGGCGCGGCCCGGCGCGGTGGTCGTCGACCTGTGCTGCGGGGTGGGCGCGCTCGGCGCCGCCGTGGCCGCGCGGGTGCCGGGGGCGGAGCTGCACGCGGCGGACATCGACCCCGCCGCGCTCGCCTACGCCCGGCGCAACGTGGCCCCGTACGGCGGCCGGGTCTGGGAGGGCGACCTCTACACTCCCCTGCCCGCCGGGCTGCGGGGCCGGGTCGACGTGCTGGTGGTCAACGCCCCGTACGTCCCGACCGGGGAGATCGCCCTGCTGCCGGCGGAGGCCCGCGACCACGAACCGCCCGTCTCCCTGGACGGCGGCGCGGACGGCCTGGACGTCCACCGCCGGGTGGCCGCCGGCGCCCGGCCCTGGCTCGCGCCGGGCGGCAGCCTCCTGATCGAAACGAGCACCCGCCAGGCCCCCGTCACGGCTGCGGCCCTGACGGCGGCGGGCCTGTCGGTGCGCACGGTGACCTCCGAGGAGTACTACGCGACGGTGGTCATCGCGGCGGCGCCGTAGTCGGGGCGGCCGCCGGTGCGGTCATTGGGGGTGGTCGTCGGGGGTGGTCGTCGGGCTCGCGCCTCAGGGCGCGCCCTGAGGCGGCCCGCTGCGACGTGATGCGCGCACGAGACGGCGCGGCAGAACCGGGCGTGGCGTCAGACGGGATCTCCGGCCTTGAGCTGTATGACGACGAAGGCGGCCTGTCGGGATCGGTGACACCGTTCGGCAAGGCTGCCGGCACGAGCCGAGGGGTGGGAGTTATTGCAAGCAGCTGCTTGCAATAGTTAGCAAGGTGCGGCAGGATCGGGTCATGGCATCGCTCAACGTCGGGAACCTCGGCGAGTACCTGCGCGAGCAGCGGAGGCAGGCGCAGCTTTCGCTGCGGCAGCTGGCCGATGCGGCGGGGGTGTCGAATCCGTACCTCAGTCAGATCGAACGCGGGCTGCGCAAGCCGAGCGCGGACATCCTGCAGCAGCTCGCCAAGGCGCTGCGGATCTCCGCCGAGACGCTGTACGTGCAGGCCGGAATCCTGGACGAGCGGGACCGGGACGCCGTGGAGACGAGGGCCGTGATCCTCGCCGACCCGTCCATCAGCGAGCAGCAGAAGCAGGTGCTGCTCCAGGTCTACGAGTCCTTCCGCAAGGAGAACGCCGCGGAGGCCGAGGCGAAAGCCGAGGCGAAGGCCGAGGCGGGAGCGGAAGTCGCTTCCGACGGCGCTAGTGGCGATGCCGAGACGCGCCGTACCAACTGAGTACGCACCGAGTACGCACTGAGCACGAACTGAGACCGTGATCCGGGAGGACCACCACATGGCCATCGCCGATGACCTGAAGAAGACCCTCACCGACCCGACCCCCCTCTACTTCGCCGCCGGCACCGCCGACCTCGCCGTGCAGCAGGCCAGGAAGGTGCCCGGGCTGATCGAGCAGCTGCGCGCCGAGGCCCCCGCGCGCATCGAGGCCGTGAAGAACACCGACCCGAAGGCCGTGCAGGAGAAGGCCAAGGAGAAGGCCAAGGAGGCGCAGGAGGCGGTCACTGCCACCGTCGCCGAGGTGTTCGGGGCGATCGACGCGAAGAAGCTCGGGGAGACCGCCCAGGACCTGGCGCTGCGCGGGGTCGGCGTGGCCGCCGAGTACGCGGTCAAGGCCAAGGAGGCCTACGACAAGGTCGCCGAGCACGGTGAGCAGACCGTACGGGCATGGCGCGGCGAGGTCTCCGAGGAGATCGTCGACATCGCCGTGGTCGTGGAGCCGGAGGCCGCCGAGCCGGTGGCGGAGCCCGTGGTCGAGCCCGCCGCGGAGCCCGCGCCGAAGAAGGCTCCGGCCCGCAAGGCCGCGGCCAAGAAGGCCGCCGCCGAGCCGGCCGACCAGAGCTGAGTACGGCGCGACGGACCGGGCACCCGCGGGGCGTCCGGTCCGTTGTGGTTTGGGAAAGGGGCTCTGCCGGTAGCGTGGAGGCAGGTGGCATCCGGCGGGCGAGGCGTGAGAAGGCGGTCAGACGATGTTGATGAACGGGTTCGATCAGGGAGTGCTTCCGCTGCTCGGGTACGCCATGCTCGGGCTCGCCGTGGTGGCCTTCGTGATGGCGCTGACGGCGCGCGAGGACGCGTACCGGGCGGCCGGCAAGCAGACCAAGACCTTCTGGGCGGTCATCCTCGGCATCACCGTGCTCGTGGACTTCTTCCTCGGGATGCTCTTCCTGCAGATCGCCGGTCTCGTCGCCAGCATCGTGTTCTTCGTCGACGTGCGGCCCGCCCTCAAGCAGGTCTCGGGCGGCGGCGGTGGCGGCCGACGGGGCGGCAGCAGCAGCGACGGGCCGTACGGGCCCTACAACGGCGGACGGTAGAGCTGTAGGGCGGCAGGCCCCGGGCGTCGCGGCTGTCGCGCCCGTCCGGCCCGTCAGCCCTCGGCGCGCGAGAGGAGGACGACGGCGACGTCGTCCGTCAGCTCCCCGCCGTTGAGGCGGCGGGCCTCGGTCACGGAGGCTTCGAGCAGGCCTTCGCCGCTCAGTCCGTCGGCCAGGTGGCGGTTGATCATCTCGACCATGCCGTCCTGCCCCAGCCGCTCCTTGCCCTGCCCGATCTTGCCCTCGATCAGGCCGTCGGTGTAGAGCATCAGGCTCCACGTGCCGCCCAGCTCCACCTGGCGGCGCGGCCAGCGGGCCCGGGGCAGCAGGCCGAGCGCCGGGCCGCTGTTCTCGTACGGGAGCAGTCGCGCGGGGCGGCCCGGCCGGGAGATCAGCGGCGCCGGATGGCCCGCCAGGCACAGGCCCGCGCGCCGGCCGTCCGGGGAGATGTCCACCGTGCAGAGCGTCGCGAAGATCTCCTCGCAGGGCCGCTCGACTTCGAGGACCTGCTGGAGGGTGGAGAGCAGGTCGTCGCCGCACAGGCCGGCCAGGGTCAGCGCCCGCCAGGCGATGCGCAGCTCGACGCCGAGGGCGGCCTCGTCCGGGCCGTGGCCGCAGACGTCGCCGATCATCGCGTGGACGGTGCCGTCGGGGGTGCGGACGGTGTCGTAGAAGTCCCCGCCGAGGAGCGCGCGGCTGCGGCCGGGACGGTAGCGGGCGGCGAAGCGGAGGTCGGAGCCCTCCAGGAGCGGGTGCGGGAGCAGTCCGCGCTCCAGGCGGGCGTTCTCCTGGGCCCGAAGTTTCGATTCTGCAAGCTTGTACTGGGCGATGTCCGCCCGTTTTCTCTCCACCGCGTAGCGGATGGCGCGGCTGAGCAGCCGCCCGTCCAGCTCGTCGCGGAACAGGAAGTCCTGGGCCCCCACGCGTACGGCCTCCGCGGCGCGCTCCGCGTCCTCCTCGGAGGTGAGCACGAGGACGGCGTGCCGCGGGGCGATGCGGAGCACCTGGCGCAGGGCGCCGAAGGGATCGGCGGCGTCGCCGGAGCCGGAGCCCGCGCCGCCGTGCGGGAGCGCGAGGTCGAGCAGGACGCAGTTCACGTCGGGGGTGAGCAGCCGGGCCGCCTCCGTGAGGTTGCGGGCGCTGCGCAGCCTGATGCGGTGGCCGTCGGCGTCGAGTATCTCGGGGACGGTGAGGCCGCCGGCGGGGTCGTCCTCGATCACCAGCAGGGTGAGCGATGACGTGGCGCCCGGGCCGCTCTCGGTGCCCGGGATGTCCCTCTGCCGCGGTACGGGTACGGGCATCGTCTCCGGTTCCTTCCCGCCCCCTCGGGGGTTCGCTCGTCCGGCGACCCTAGCGGCGGGACGAGGGAAGCGGAATGGCGGGTCCGGCGCGGGGCTCCGGCATATGCCGTTATCAGGTGGGAAAGTCCGCGTCGGCGAATGACCAACGTCACGGCGGAGGGGTACGGGATCCCGCCCACCGAGACGTACCGCCGTGGCGGGCGGGCCGCCCCCGACGGCCGGCCGCCGGCCCCTGAGGGCGCTCGCCGCAGGCGGTGCTGCCCGTCGGTGAGCGGGCCGCTACGCGTCCGGCCTGACCACGGCCTTGATCGGCATGGAGCCCGCGCCCGCCATGGTGACGTTGCGGCCCGGGCGGGGGGCGTGGACCATCGCGCCGTCCCCGACGTACATCCCGACGTGGCTCGCGTCGTCGAAGTAGATGATCAGGTCGCCCGGCCGCATGTCCTTGACCGCGACCTTCGGCAGCCGCAGCTGCTCCTGCGAGGTGCGCGGGATCCTCTTGCCCGCCGCGAGCCAGGCCTGTGAGGTCAGCCCGGAGCAGTCGAACGAACCGGGTCCCTCGGCGCCCCACACGTACGGCTTTCCTATCTGGGCGGCCGCGAACTGCACGGCCCGCTTGCCCGCGTCGGTGGCCGCGGCCCCCTTGGAGCCGTTCAGCGCGCCCGTGGACAGCCAGTCGGTCTGCGCCTTGCGCTGCGCTTCCGCTTCCAGCTCCAGCAGCCGGGCCTTCTGCTCGGCCTCCAGCTTGCTTTCGAGGTCCTCGGCCGCCTTGATCTTGTCCTCGACCTGCTTCTTCGCGAGTTCCTGCTTGACCCGGTTGGCCTCCAGGGTCTCCCAGTGCGCGCTGGCGTCCCTCGCGTACTGCTGCAAGTCGCTCTGGGTGCGGTTCAGTTCGGAGAGCAGGTCCGAGGTGGCCTTCTCGCCCTGGCGCAGCCGGTCGGTGCCGTCCAGGAACTGTGACGGGTCGTCGCTCAGGGCCAGTCGCGCGCCCGGCGGCAGCCCGCCCGAGCGGTACTGGGCGCGGGCGGCGGCGCCCGCGCGGCCCTTCAGGACGGTGATGCGGTCCTGGCCCGCGAGGACCAGGTTGGCGATCTCCACGATCTTGTCGGACTGCGTCTTGGTCTCGCTCTCCGCGAGGTTGAAGGCGTCGGTGGCGGCGCCGGCCTCGCGGTAGAGACCCTCTATTTCCTTGCGGACCTGCTCCAGGGACTTGCCCTGCTGGGGCTCCGGCGCCGCGAACGCGGTACCGGCCAGCGCGCCGGGCGCGGACAGCAGCGCCATCGCGCACAGCAGAGTGAGGGCGATCGAACCCCGTCGTCGTTTCCTCATGGTCCCCCCAGACACAGGATTGATTAATCGTCAGTAACTTGTCATTGCCTTCGGGATGGTGCCACGAGTCGGTGAATTCCAACACCCTTGTGGATATCCATCCGATGCGTCCCGATCGCCCCCGCGGCCCCCCTGGCCACGGCAGCTCCGGCAGCCACGTCCGCCCCCGTCACCCCGAAGGCCTCAACGCTTCCCACCGCACCGTCAGTTCCCCCTGGCGCCACCGCACCGGCCCGTCCGCCAGCGGCCAGTCCCCGGCCAGCGCCCGCGCCGTCCGGATCCAGCGCTGCCGCGCCCCGTACGAGGCGTACGGGGCCGCCGCCGCCCACGCCCGGTCGAAGTCGCGCAGGAACGCGTGCACCGGCTCGCCCGGCACGTTGCGGTGGATCAGCGCCTTCGGCAGCCGCTCCGCCAGGTCCGAGGGGCGCTCCAGGGAGCCCAGCCGGGTCGCGAAGGTCACCGTGCGCGCCCCTTCGGGCCCGAGCGCGACCCAGACGTGGCGCCGCCCGATCTCGTCGCACGTCCCCTCCACCAGCAGCCCGTCGGGAGCGAGCCGGGCACACAATCGCTCCCACACCGCCTCGACCTGCTCCTCGTCGTACTGGCGCAGCACGTTCGCCGCCCGGATCAGCGCGGGCCGCACCCCGCCCTCCAGCGGCACCTCGAAGCCGCCGTGCCGAAAGCTCAGGCCCTCCCGCTCGTACGGCTTCGCACCCGCGACCCGGGCCGGTTCGATCTCGATGCCGACCACCCGCACCCGCGGGGCCGCCTCCCGCAGCCGGGTCAGCAGCTCCACCGCGGTCCAGGGCGCGGCCCCGTAGCCGAGGTCCACCGCGACCGGGGCGTCCGCGCGCCGCAGCGCCGCCCCGTGCGTCGCCGCGATCCAGCGGTCCATGCGGCGCAGGCGGTTCGGGTTCGTCGTCCCGCGGGTCACCGTGCCGACGGGGCGCCGCGGGGGAGGGGTGGAGCGGGAGGCCATGTGCAGAGAGTAAGCGGAGGGTTCCCGCGCGATAAAAATCCCGCGCGGCAGCAGGAAAACCGCCCGTCCCGGAATGCGGGAGACGGCCGTCCGGGTTGCACTCCTAGAAGAGCGCCGACAGCGCTCTCGGTGTCATGCCGTCCGAGCGAGAGGAACTGCTCCCTTGAGCCAGTACGTGTCCCGCATCGGCGGCAGCATCGGCGGACGGTTCGCCGCGGCCCGCTCGGGCACCCGTCACGAGCCGCCCCGCCTGCGCCTGCCCGCCGCCGTCGGAGGCCACCGCAAGCCGCGCCGGGTCGCGATGCTCAGCGTGCACACCTCACCGCTGCACCAGCCCGGCACCGGCGACGCCGGCGGGATGAACGTCTACATCGTCGAGCTGGCCCGGCGCCTCGCCGCGATCAACATCGAGGTCGAGATCTTCACCCGCGCCACCACCGGCGGCCTGCCGCCCGTAGTCGAGCTCGCGCCCGGAGTCCTCGTACGGCACGTGGACGCGGGCCCGTACGAGGGCCTCGCCAAGGAGGAGCTGCCGGCCCAGCTGTGCGCCTTCACCCACGGCGTCATGCAGGCCTGGGCCGGGCACCGCCCCGGCTACTACGACCTGGTCCACTCCCACTACTGGCTCTCCGGTCACGTCGGCTGGCTCGCCGCCGAGCGCTGGGGCGTCCCGCTCGTGCACGCCATGCACACCATGGCCAAGGTGAAGAACGCGGCGCTCGCCGAGGGCGACACCCCCGAACCGGCCGCCCGCGTCATCGGCGAGACGCAGATCGTCGACGCCGCCGACCGGCTCATCGCGAACACCGCCGAGGAAGCCGACGAGCTCGTACGCCACTACGCGGCCGACCCCGGCAAGGTCGCCGTCGTCCACCCCGGCGTGAACCTCGACCGCTTCACCGTCGCCGACGGCCGCGCCGCCGCCCGCGCCCGCCTCGGGCTGCCGCAGGACGCCGTCATCCCGCTCTTCGCGGGCCGCATCCAGCCGCTCAAGGCCCCCGACATCCTGCTGCGGGCCGTCGCCGAACTCGTGGACCGGGACCCGGCGCTGCGCACCCGGCTGTTCGTGCCCGTCGTCGGCGGGCCGAGCGGCAGCGGGCTCGCGAAGCCGGAGGGGCTGCAGAAGCTCGCCGCGAAGCTCGGCATCGCGGACCTCGTGCACTTCCACCCGCCGGTGGCGCAGGACGGGCTCGCGGACTGGTTCCGGGCGGCGTCCGTGCTGGTCATGCCCTCGTACAGCGAGTCCTTCGGGCTGGTCGCCATAGAGGCGCAGGCCACCGGCACGCCGGTGCTGGCCGCGGCCGTCGGCGGGCTGCCGGTCGCCGTGAACGACGGGGTCACGGGGATCCTCGTACCCGGCCACGATCCGGTCGACTACGCCCGCGAGCTACGGCGCTTCGTGGACGAGCCGGGACTGTCGGACCGGATGGGCGAGGCGGCCGCGCGGCACGCGCAGTTCTTCGGCTGGGACACCGCCGCGAGCGGCACGGCCGACGTGTACACGGGGGCGATGCACGATCACCGCCGTCACGTACGCTCCCACCATGGCTGACGCTGACCCCCTCAACGACACCGCGGCGATCATCGAAGCGACGCTGACCGGCGCGGAACTGAGCTGGGAGAGCCCGGAGCCGGGCTCGTACGTGGTCCAGCTCCCCGGCACCCGCAAGCTGAGCACCACCTGCTCGCTCAAGGCCGGGAAGCACTCCCTGTCGGTCAACGCCTTCGTGATCCGCCACCCGGACGAGAACGAGGCCGGCGTCCACCGGTGGCTGCTGGAGCGCAACCTCAAGCTCTACGGCATGGCCTACGCGGTCGACGCGCTCGGCGACGTCTACCTGACGGCCCGCCTCCCCCTGTCGGTGATCACCCCCGACGACCTGGACCGGCTGCTCGGCACGGTCCTGGAGGCCGCCGACGGGGCCTTCAACACCCTGCTGGAGCTGGGTTTCGCGAGCGCGATCCGGCGGGAGTACGAGTGGCGGGTCTCGCGGGGCGAGTCCACGCGCAACCTGGACGCCTTCAAGCACCTGACGCGGCCGTCGGGGGCGGCGGCGCGGCCGGAGTAGGAGGGCCAGGCGGAGCCGGCGGGCCAGGCGGGCCAAGAGGGTCAGGCGGCCGGACCCACCGGACCCACCGGATCCGCCGCCTTCGCCGGAGCGGCGACCTCCACGACTGACTCCACGGTGACCTCCGCGACGGGCTCCACCGCGACCTTCACGACGGGCTCCGCGACGACCTCCACGACCGTCTCCGCGGCCGCCTCCACCGCGCCCCCTTCGTCCTGCGAAAGCCCCCTCATCAGCAGCCAGTAGCCCGCCGCGGCGATCGTCCCCAGGACCGCCGTCGCGCCCCACAGCCAGGCCGCGCCGAAGTGCTCGATCGCGAAGCCCGCCATCAGCGGGGCGATCAGCGAGGCCACCGCCCACGACATCGTGTACATGCCCTGGTAGCGGCCGCGCCCGTGTACCGGGGAGAGCCGCGCGACCAGGCCCATCTGGGTCGGCGAGTTGATGATCTCGGCCAGCGTCCACACGCAGACGGTCAGCGCCAGCGCCCACACCGAGCCGCCGAAGGCCGTCAGCCCGAACCCGTACCCGGCCAGCAGCGCCGAGATGACCAGCAGCTTCTGCGGATCGCGGTGCTCGATGAACCGGGTGACCGGGATCTGCAGCACCACGATCAGCACGCCGTTCAGGCCGATGACCAGCCCGTAGTCGACGGTGGAGAACCCGGCCGCGCCCATCGCGAGCGGCAGCCCGAACGAGCCCTGCATGAAGATCAGCGAGATCAGGAACGACAGCCCGACCACGCCCATGAACCGCCCGTCCCGCAGCACCGTGCCCAGGCCGATCTCCGGCTCGGCGGACGCCTTCTCCGCCGCCGTCTTCTCCGGCCGGGACTCCGGCAGCTTGAGGTAGACGAGCACCGCGCAGACCAGCGTCAGGGCCGCCTCGCCGAGGAACCCGGCCAGGTAGCTGTACTCCGCGATGAAGCCCGCCGCGGTCGAGCTGACGGCGAAGCCGAGGTTGATGGCCCAGTAGTTCAGCGCGAAGGCCCGTACCCGGTCCTCGGGGCGGACGATGTCCGCCATCATCGCCTGCACCGCGGGCCGCGAGGCGTTGGAGGTCATGCCGACCAGCAGCGCCACCGCGGCGATCGCCGCCGGATGTTCCATGAACCCGAGCAGCGCCACCGAGAACGCGGTCGAGGTCTGCGCCGCCATCAGCGTGGGCCGGCGGCCCAGCCGGTCCGTGAGCACTCCGGCGACGAGCGAGGACACCACGCCGCCGAGCCCGTGCAGGGCCACCACAAGTCCCACGAAGGAGGCCGAATAGCCCCGCTCCAGGGTCAGGTACAAGGTCATGAATGTGGCGACGAAGGCCCCGAGCCTGTTGACCAGCGTGCTCGTCCAGAGCCACCAGAACTCCCGGGGCAGTCCCGCCACGCTCTCGCGGGCGGCCCGCCTCACACTGGCAACGGACATATGGAATCCCCCCGAGATGTAAGCGTCCCTCTACTCGTTCGGACCCTACGGACAGTGGCCTTCCGGGGCCAATGGATTGACGGCCGGCGTCAATCGGGGACCGTCCCACGTGCCGTACACACCGCGCGCGAGGGGCGGGGTGCGTCCATTAGGCTCGTACGCATGGCCGACGCACCGTACAAGCTGATCCTCCTCCGCCACGGCGAGAGCGAATGGAACGCGAAGAACCTGTTCACCGGCTGGGTGGACGTCAATCTCAACGAGAAGGGCGAGAAGGAGGCGATCCGCGGCGGTGAGCTGCTCAAGGACGCCGGTCTGCTCCCCGACGTCGTGCACACCTCGCTCCAGAAGCGCGCGATCCGCACCGCGCAGATGGCGCTGGAGGCAGCCGACCGCCACTGGATCCCGGTCCACCGCTCCTGGCGCCTGAACGAGCGCCACTACGGCGCCCTCCAGGGCAAGGACAAGGCCCAGACCCTCGCCGAGTTCGGCGAGGAGCAGTTCATGCTGTGGCGCCGCTCGTACGACACCCCGCCGCCGGCGCTCGAAGACGGTACGGAGTTCTCGCAGTCCGAGGACCCGCGCTACGCCTCCATCCCGCCGGAGCTGCGCCCGCGTACCGAGTGCCTCAAGGACGTCGTCGTCCGCATGCTCCCGTACTGGTACGACTCGATCGTCCCGGACCTGCTGGCCGGCCAGACCGTCCTGGTCGCCGCGCACGGCAACTCCCTGCGCGCGCTGGTCAAGCACCTCGACGGCGTCTCCGACGAGGACATCGCGGGCCTGAACATCCCGACCGGCATCCCGCTCTCCTACGAGCTGGACGCCGACTTCAAGCCCCTCAACCCGGGCGGCACCTACCTCGACCCGGACGCCGCGGCGGCCGCCATCGAGGCCGTCAAGAACCAGGGCAAGAAGAAGTAGCAAAAGCGATCATGCCCCTGATCTGCGCAAACGGCGCAGATCGGGGGTATTCGTTTTCCCTGGGCCCTCTGTGGGCCCTCAGCGTGGGGGACCGTCCGGCCGCAGAGCCCGGCCGAGAGCCTCCCGCGCACGGTCCCTGCTGCTCGGCATGAGGTGGGCGTAGACCTTGAGCGTGAGTCCCGGATCCGAGTGCCCCAGGTACTCGCTCACGGGAACAACGTGGTGGTCGACCACGGCTTCTGGACGCCGGGCGACCGCGCACGGTGGCACTTGGCTGCAGCGGACGCCGGCGCAACCTCGGTACTGGTCTACCTGGAGGCAAGCCACGAGGAGCTCTGGGAGCGCGTGAGCAAGCGGAACGCACAGCACGAAGCGGATCCGAACTCGATCTACTTCTCCGAGAGCGACCTGACCCGCTACAGGGCACGATTCGTACCGCCCCAACCAGACGAGCCCCACCTGATTTACCGCGGCGACCCGGGCCCCCTGTTGAAGGCGCTGGCAGAGGCTGCTCAGGGCGACCTCGCCAACCTCCGGGCTCTGGGGCAAGAGAAGCCCGGCTTCCTGCCCGGCCAGCACGCGGTGGCAAGCCTCGAAGCCCCGGTTTCCGGTCGGAAGCCGGGGTTTCACGTACCCCTTGCTAGTCGCTAGTTCCCAGGTCAGCGGCCCTTCAAGTCGCTAGGACTGGTGCTAGACCTAGCGACCCCTGTTGCTAGACCTAGTGCTGTGACCCGGTGAACCTTGGCGGTCACAGCACTAGCGGCCGAAGTCTGTGACCGTCACGGTGAGGAGGCTTTCGCCCGGAGCGAGCGTGACCGCGTCGGCCTCGGTCACGCTGCGGCCCAGAAGGGTCCAGTCGGACTTCTCGTAGCTGAGGGGAAAAGTGCCGACGGGCTCTGCGCGCCATCCCAGGCGCTCCAGTTCCGCCCCGATCTTCGGCAGCGCCTGTTCCGCCTGCGGGGTGCCGAGGACCGCGATCCAGTCGACCATGCTCGGATTCGCGACCCCATTCGGAACGTTGGTGGTCTTCCCCTTCGCGGGGTCGAGGCCCGCCTTGCGGACCGCCGCCCGCACGTCGCGGTCCACAGTGTCCCGAGTGACGGCCTCGGCTTTGGACTGGGCGTCGTTAGCCGTACAGCCAGCCAGCGGAACGGCTGCCAGCAGGATCGCGGCGGCCGCCATAGATCTCGTCGTGATCCTGGACGTCATCGACGGCTTGATACGTATGTGCAAGGCAAAACTCCCACCCCGGTTGGCCAGGAGGGGAGTCTCACACACTCGTCCGCAGGCCGGTACGCGCGGGGACCGGCTCCGTGGCCCGCGTGCCGTCGTCCGAGCCGGTCGACGGCCACGACGAAGCCGGAAGCAGGGCTGCGGCCGTAGCGTCCGTATGTCCTTCGCCCAAGGGAGCGCTTTGACCTGCGGTGATGCTCATAGTTCGGGGTGGGCGCTGCGGACACTGCGGACACTGTCGAACGCTGGCCAATTTGCTTGGCGTCCGCACAGTTGTTGCAGGTCAGAGGGGGTGGAGAGTGCCCGGCGGACGCTGCGGGCACTACTTTCTCTCAACTCTCTAGGACGGCAGATCCCCCTTCGGCCTCTCCTGTGGCGACGGCGGCTCTTCAGGAGGTCGCGGCCGTCTCCCTTGAAGAGCCGTCCTTGCTCGCCACGGGGCGGGCCTGCCAAGAGACGGGCTGCCCCCACTCGCCTCCTTGGAAGGCGTCGCCCTCCCACGTGGCCGTTCTACTGGGTAGTGGGTAGTGGGGCGACACCCCACTACCCACTAGGACACCCCACTAGCGCCCCTGGGGGCATTCATCAGCCCGTTTCTACTGGGGACCCCACTACTGCTTCCCTGCCCTTGTCGCTTGTCGCTTGTCGCCTCAAGGCCTAATGGCTATCCGGTGACGCGCTGCGTCGGCATGACCTGGGGAAACAGGGAACGACAAGCGACAAGTGACAAGCGGCCACCTGGGAGTTCGGACGCAGGGCTGTCATCGGTAGCGAGTTCTGGGGCCCGGTCCGTGGGCCCTCTCTGGGCCCTGCGAGGGTGACCTAGGGCGACGGACAACGACCAACGATGACCGTTCGACAGCAGGTCAGGCAGGGTGCGCGGCCCTCTGACCTGGGGCGGGAACCGGGCCCGCCAGACCCAGGGCAAGAAGAAGTAGCCTTCCGCGCACGCGCGCAGCCCCCCGTCCCCGGTCACCGGCGGGCGGGGGGCTCTTGCGTGCGGTGCGGGAGGATGGGGGGCATGGGGGGCATGGGGGAGTCGTACGGGACGTACCGGGAGTCGGTCGCGGAGCTGCTGGAAGCCGCGGCGGGCGAGGCGATCGTGCTCTCGTACGAGGAGGACCGGGCGTTCGCCGCGCTGGGGCTGAACCGGTTCGGGACGGTGGGGTCCCTGCGGCTGGACTGGCGCGGGGCCGAGGTCCGCGAGCGGAGCGAGGGCTTCGACGGGGGCGAGTTGCGCAGGCTGCTGGGCGTGCACGCCGCGGCCGGTGAGCTCGCGGTCGTGTTCTGGAGCAATCACCGGATGCCGGCCGTCGCGCTGGAGGCAGCCCTCGTGGCGCGCCACGCCGAGGTGGTCGTGGACTGTACGCCGGAGTGCTGGATCCACCTCACCGACAGCGGGCTGCTGATCGAGTTCCAGGACGGCGAGGGCTTCACGGTGGGCGTGATCCCGGCCTGACGCGGGACGCGATCCCGGCTGACGCGACCCGTACCGACGCGATCCCGGGCCGAGCACGATCCCGGGCCGAGCACGATCCCAAGCCGACGCGACGGCGGGTTGACGCGCCGACGGCCTGACGCGCCGCCGGCCCGTGACCCGACCGCGAAGGGCCCCGGCCGACAGGAGTGTCGGGCGGGGCCCTTCGCGTACGGGTGGCCGGTCGGGCGGCCTCAGCCGCCGCACTGGCAGGGGGCGCCGGACTGGCAGCCGCAGCCGCAGCCCGAGCCGCAGCCGCAGGCCGCGAGCAGCGGCAAGCGCAGGCGCAGGCCCTCCGGGGGCTGCGCTTCCTGCTCCGGGGTGATGGGGACGGGGGAATCGGGCATGGATCCTCCTCGTAGGCGTTGTGCCTTCGCCCTCATTCATGCCCAGCCCGGCCCCCGCGTCAACGGCGCATTGGGGGCTCGTTGTTGATCCGGCCCCCGCCGGTCCTCCGGATCGGCTCAGACGCCCTCGACCTGCGTGGGGGCCTGGAGCTCGTCCGCGTGCTCACCCGTCACCAGGTAGACCACGCGCTTGGCGACCGACACCGCGTGGTCCGCGAAGCGCTCGTAGTAGCGGCCCAGCAGGGTCACGTCGACGGCCGTCTCGATGCCGTGCTTCCAGCGGTCGTCCATCAGGTGCTGGAACAGCGTGCGGTGCAGCTGGTCCATCTCGTCGTCGTCCTGCTCCAGCTGGAGCGCCAGGTCGACGTCCTTCGTGATGATGACCTCGGCCGCCTTCGCCATCAGCCGCTGCGCGAGCTGCCCCATCTCCAGGATGGTCGCGTGCAGGTCGCGCGGGACCGCCGTGTCCGGGAAGCGCAGCCGCGCGAGCTTCGCCACGTGCTGCGCCAGGTCGCCGGAGCGCTCCAGGTCGGCGCTCATGCGCAGCGAGGTGACGACGATGCGCAGGTCGGTGGCGACGGGCTGCTGGCGCGCGAGCAGCGCGATGGCTCGGGCCTCCAGGTCGTGCTGGAGGTCATCCACCTTCTGGTCGGCGGCGATGACGCTCTCGGCGAGCTTCAGGTCGGCGTCGAGCATGGAGGTCGTGGCCCGCCCGATGGCGGAGCCGACCAGCCGGGCCATCTCGACCAGGCCTTCACCGATCGAGTCCAGTTCCTCGTGGTACGCGTCACGCATTCTCGTGTCCCTCTCTCGACCTACTACTGCCTACTGCAAGTACTGCCCTGGGAGCGGGCCGGTGCGGCCATCGGCCCCACGTTGCCACGGTGAACCCCGAACGCGACCGACTCCGGCACCACAAGTGAATCAACACGGTCGCCAGGGTGAACTCTGGGCGACGACTGTTCGAGGTGCCACCCGAACGGCTGTGGAAGTGTCCCCCGGCCTGCTTAACCTGGAGTCATGGACGTGAACGCGGCGGTCGCCGCAGCTGCAGCGATTGCCGGTCTTTGCACCGGTGTGATCGCGATGCTGGCGTTCCGCTGGAGCGAGCGCGACCAAGCCCGCCCCACCCGGAGCTCCATGCGCCCCGACATCAATGCGGTGCTCCCACCGGGAGTGGACACCGTCCTCTCCGTGCTCCGCTCCTCCGCCGTCGTGCTCGACGAGGGGGACGCGGTGGTCAAGGCCAGCTCGGCGGCATATGCCCTCGGCCTGGTCCGCGGCGGCAAGCTGGCCGTGGAACCCATGCTCCACATGGCCCGCGACACCCGCCGCGACGGGGAGATACGCCAGGTCGAGCTCGACCTGCCCCGGCGCGGCACCGGCCGCGGCGAGGCGCTCGCCGTCTCGGCGCGCGTCGCCCCGCTCGGCTCCCGCCTGGTGCTCCTCCTCGTGGAGGACCTCACCGAGGCCCGCCGCATCGAGGCCGTACGCCGCGACTTCGTCGCGAACGTGTCGCACGAGCTCAAGACCCCGGTCGGCGCGATCTCCCTGCTCTCCGAGGCCGTCATGGACGCCTCGGACGACCCCGAGGCGGTGCACCGCTTCGCCGGCCGCATGCAGATCGAGGCCACCCGCCTGATCAACCTCGTACAAGAACTCATCGACCTCTCCCGGGTACAGAACGACGACCCCCTGGAGGACGCGGAGCCGATGCGGGTGGACACGCTCGTGGCCGAGGCCATAGACCGCTGCCGCCACACGGCCTCCGCGAAACAGATCACCATGGCCGCCGGCGGCACCGCCGACCTGCGGGTATGGGGCAACCGGGGGCAGCTCGCGGCCGCCCTCGGAAACCTGGTCGAGAACGCCGTCAACTACAGCCCCGCCCGCACCCGCGTCGGCATCGCCGCGCGCCGGGTCACCGCACCGGGTGGAGACTTGATCGAGATAGCCGTGACCGACCAGGGCATCGGCATCCCGGAAAAGGACCGCGAGCGCATCTTCGAACGCTTCTACCGTGTGGACCCGGCCCGCTCCCGCGCCACGGGAGGAACCGGCCTGGGCCTTGCGATCGTGAAGCACGTAGCGGCCTCGCACGGCGGGGAGGTGTCGGTATGGAGCTCGGAGGGTCAGGGTTCCACGTTCACCCTGCGACTCCCCGAAGCGGCCACGCCGGCCCCGGCGACGGCCTCCGCACCCGCCAGCACCCAGCTCGAACCTCACACCGCACCAGCCATCCCTGCCCCGGAGGTCCTTCCGTGACCCGAGTGCTAGTCGTCGAGGATGAGGAATCCTTCAGCGACGCCCTGTCCTACATGCTCCGCAAGGAGGGCTTCGAGGTCGCGATCGCCGCGACCGGGCCCGACGGGCTCGACGAGTTCGAGCGCAACGGCGCCGACCTCGTCCTCCTCGACCTGATGCTCCCCGGCCTGCCCGGCACGGAGGTCTGCCGGCAGCTCCGCGGCCGCTCCAACGTCCCCGTGATCATGGTGACCGCCAAGGACAGCGAGATCGACAAGGTCGTCGGGCTGGAGATAGGAGCCGACGACTACGTCACGAAGCCCTTCTCCTCGCGGGAGCTGGTCGCCCGCATCCGCGCGGTCCTGCGCCGCCGCGGAGAGCCGGAAGAGGTCACCCCGGCGGCCCTGGAAGCGGGCCCCGTCCGGATGGACGTCGACCGCCACGTGGTCACCGTCGCCGGAGCCAAGGTGGACCTCCCGCTGAAGGAGTTCGACCTGCTGGAGATGCTGCTGCGCAACGCGGGCCGCGTCCTGACCCGCATGCAGCTCATCGACCGGGTATGGGGCGCCGACTACGTCGGCGACACCAAGACCCTCGACGTCCACGTCAAGCGCCTACGAGCCAAGATCGAGCCCGATCCCGGCGCGCCGCGCTACCTGGTCACGGTCCGCGGCCTCGGCTACAAGTTCGAGCCGTAAACCGGCCCCGTCCAACCGGCCCGGAACACGGGAACGGCCCCCGTCCGCATCGAGCGGACGGGGGCCGTTCCCTTTGAGTACGGTGCTTCGCGCCTCAGTGACCGGCGGAGGCGGACGCGGACGCGGATCCGGAGGGGGACCCGGACGGGCTGCTCGCGGGCGAGCCCGAGGGGGAACCGGACGGCGACGGCGAGCCGGACGGGGAGCCCGACGGGCTGCCGGACGGGGAGGGGCCGGCGGCCGGGGCGGCGGTCGCGCCGTAGCCCGCGTACATGCCGGTGGCCGGCACGACGAAGCCCTCCAGCTCGACGTCACCCGTGGTGCTCAGCTGGAAGACGATCTTCTGGACGTTGCCGTCCACGACGGAGTCCCCGCCGGCGACCACGGCGGAGGCGTTGCCCTTGCCGCCCAGGACGACGGAGCCGCCGGCCGGGATGACCACCTTGGAGCCGCCGCCCGCGGGCTTCAGCGTCACGACGGCCTTGGCGCCCGGAAGGGTGATGCCCTCGAGCGTCTGCTCCTTGGTGCCGGTGTTGAACACCGTCGCGGAGACCGCGGCCGGGCCCTTCTTGTCCTTCTCCTGGGTGATCACCAGAGCGTTCTGGACCTTGATGTCGCCCTTGGTCACGGCGGCGTTGTCCGGCTTGACCTGGAGAGTCGGAGCGTCGTGGCCCGCGGCGCAGGCGCCCAGCGAGACGATCGAGAACACGACGGCGGTGGCGGCGAGGGCGCCGCGTCGAAGGCTGCGGCTCACGGGGGAGGCAACTCCTTGGACGTACGGAACGGAAGGGTGGACGCCTCGGAGCGGCGAAGTAAAGCCGCTCTAAGGATGTGTCAGCGCGCTTAGGTTACCGAGCCGCCGCCCCGCCCCCGCACCCGACCCTCCGCAGCGTGGGGCCGGGCCCTGCGCGGGGTCCGCCCCCCGCACCGGCGGGTTCCGTCACCGCCCCGCCGGAGCCGGGTGATCTTCCATTCGCAAAAGGCCCGCTCGCAAAGGCCGCCGCGGCCTCGGTGATCAATTTACGGATTTCATCGAACACCGACCGGGTGATCAATTCCGGATTGGGCCGGAACGGACGCCGTACGGGTGGCCGCCAGTCGAACGGAGTAGTTCGGTTTCCCGCCCTGGAACCCGTCAAAACGGGACGTACGCCACATCGTCAGGGCTCTCGGGCAGGTGTAACGTAGCCGTTTCGCCTGGTCCGTACAGCGCCTCCGACCTGCGAATACCCCCCTCCGGAAGCCTCTCGCAGCACGTTCGTGTCGCTGTTGTCAAGCCCTGAGATGGGCCCTGACCTGCGAAAACGCCATTCATAACGGTCGATTCTCGTGTTACCCTGGATAGCCACGGAAGGGGTACCTGTCACATGACGTTCAAGGTTGGCGACACCGTGGTCTATCCCCATCACGGGGCCGCGCTGATCGAGGCTATCGAAACTCGCCAGATCAAAGGCGTGGACAAGACCTACTTGGTGCTCAAGGTCGCGCAGGGTGACCTGACCGTTCGCGTCCCCGCGGACAATGCGGAGTTCGTAGGCGTTCGCGACGTAGTCGGCCAGGACGGGCTGGACCGGGTCTTCGAGGTGCTCCGCGCACCGTACGCAGAAGAGCCGACGAACTGGTCCCGGCGCTACAAGGCAAATCTGGAAAAGCTCGCTTCTGGCGATGTCATCAAGGTCGCCGAAGTTGTGCGCGACCTGTGGCGTCGTGAGCGTGAGCGTGGGCTTTCCGCAGGTGAGAAGCGCATGCTCGCAAAGGCGCGCCAGATCCTGGTGAGCGAGCTCGCGCTCGCCGAGAACACCAACGAGGACAAGGCCGAGGCCCTCCTCGACGAAGTGCTCGCGTCCTGACGCGATCGCTCGTGCGCTTTGTCGTACACAGTTGTGCCGCGGTGCCCGCTGACAAGGAGACTTGTTGCCGGGCGCTGCGGCATGTCTGGACCCATACCTGTACTCACTGAAGCCTGTACTCACTGGCGTGCCGGGTCCGGGCAGCGACTCGACCGGTCGTCACGGAAGGGGCGAGGGCGTCGCACCCGGCACCCTTCAGGCCATACCCATGTCGGCCGAAGTCACAAACCTGGCTCGGAGCTACTGATGTCTGACGAATCGCGCCCCCACCGCACCGCCGCGGTGATCCCGGCCGCCGGCCGCGGGGTCCGTCTCGGTCCCGGCGCCCCCAAGGCCCTGCGGACCCTGGGCGGCACCCCCATGCTCATCCACGCCGTACGCGCCATGGCGCGCTCGCGCGCGGTCTCCCTCGTCGTCGTCGTGGCGCCCCCCGACGGCAACGGCACCGCCGAGGTGCGCCGGCTGCTCGACGAGCACGCGCTGCCCGAGCGCACCGAGATCCTGGTCGTCCCCGGCGGGCAGACCCGTCAGGACTCCGTACGCGCCGGCCTGGACGCGCTCCCGGCCGACATCACCGCCGTCCTCATCCACGACGCGGCCCGCCCCCTGGTCCCCGTCGACACCGTCGACTCCGTCGTCGAGGCCGTCCGCGACGGCGCACCCGCCGTCGTCCCCGCCATGCCGCTGGCCGACACCGTCAAGGAGGTCGAGCCCGGCCCGCCCGGCGAGCCCGAGCCGGTCGTCGCCACCCCCGTACGGGCCCGGCTGCGCGCCGTACAGACGCCGCAGGGCTTCGACCTCGCCACGCTCCGACTCGCCCACGAGAAGGCGGCCCGGCCCAGTGGTGACGGAGAGGGCGCCACGGACGACGCCGGCATGGTGGAACAGCTCGGCATCACCGTCGTGGCCGTCCCCGGTCACGAAGAGGCCTTCAAGGTCACCCGCCCGCTCGACCTGGTCCTCGCCGAGGCCGTACTCGCCCGCCGGAGGGCCACCGATGCCTACTGACCCCGCCGCCGCGGCCCCCGCGGCCCCGCTGATTCCGCTCGTCGGCATCGGCACCGACGTGCACGCCTTCGAGACCGGCCGCGAACTGTGGTGCGCCGGCCTGCTCTGGGAGGGCGAGGACGGCCTCGCCGGGCACTCCGACGGGGACGTCGCCGCGCACGCCGCCTGCGACGCACTCTTCTCCGCCGCCGGGGTCGGCGACCTCGGCGCGCACTTCGGCACCTCCCGCCCCGAGTGGTCCGGCGCCGCAGGAACCACCCTTCTGGCGGAAGCCGCCCGGATCGTCCGCGCCGAAGGCTTCGAGATCGGCAACATCGCCATCCAGGTGATCGGCGTACGCCCGAAGATCGGCAAGCGGCGCGAAGAGGCACAGAAGGCGCTCGCCGCAGCGGCGGGCGCCCCCGTCTCCGTCTCCGGAACCACCACCGACGGACTGGGCCTCACCGGCCGCGCCGAAGGCCTCGCGGCCATCGCCACGGCCCTCGTCTACCGGACGAACCGGGCCTAGTACCCCGTACGGATACACCCCGCCCGCACCTCTCCGACAACAAAGCGGGCCCCGCGTGCCGAAAGGGTCGCGGGGCACTGCTACAGGCGCACTACCCTGGATGCCGTGACTATTCGCCTGTACGACACCAGCGCCCGGCAGATCCGTGACTTCACCCCGCTCGTCCCGGGCTGCGTCTCGATCTACCTCTGTGGCGCCACCGTGCAGGCGGCTCCGCACATCGGGCACGTCCGCTCGTACCTGAACTTCGACATCGCGCGCCGCTGGTTCACCCACCGCGGGCTCGACGTCACCTTCATCCGCAACGTCACCGACATCGACGACAAGATCATCGCGAAGGGCGAGGACCAGGGCCGCCCCTGGTGGGCCATCGGGTACGAGAACGAGCGCGCCTTCAACGACGGCTACAACGCGCTGGGCTGCCTCCCGCCCACGTACGAGCCGCGCGCCACCGGCCACGTGCCCGAGATGATCGAGATGATGCGCGGGCTCATCGAGCGCGGCCACGCCTACGTCGCCGACGGCAGCGTCTACTTCGACGTGCGCTCCTTCCCCGGGTACCTGGAGCTGTCGAACCAGAAGATCGACGACCTGCGCCAGCCCGACGAGGGCGTCTCCGGCAAGCGCGACCCGCGCGACTTCGCCATGTGGAAGGCCTCCAAGCCGGGCGAGCCCGACTGGGAGACCCCGTGGGGCCGCGGCCGTCCCGGCTGGCACCTGGAGTGCTCGGCGATGGCGCACAAGTACCTCGGCAGCGCCTTCGACATCCACGGCGGCGGGCTCGACCTGATCTTCCCGCACCACGAGAACGAGATCGTCCAGGCCAAGGCCTACGGCGACGAGTTCGCCAAGTACTGGATGCACAACGCCTGGGTCACCCTCTCCGGCGAGAAGATGTCCAAGTCGCTCGGCAACTCCGTCCTCGTCTCCGAGATGCTCAAGGTCTGGCGCCCGATCGTGCTGCGCTACTACCTCGGCACCCCGCACTACCGCTCGATGATCGAGTACAGCGTGGAGTCCCTGCGCGAGGCCGAGTCCGGCTTCGCGCGCATCGAGGGCTTCATCCAGCGCGTCATCGAGAAGGCCGGCGGCTCCGTCGAGCCCGCCGCCGAGGTGCCGCCCGCCTTCGCCGAGGCCATGGACGACGACCTGGGCGTCCCGCAGGCGCTCGCGATCATCCACACCACCGTCCGCCAGGGCAACAGCGCGCTCGCCGCCGACGACAAGGACGCGGCCATCGCGCGCCTGTCGGAGGTACGGGCCATGCTGGGCATCCTCGGACTCGACCCCCTCGACCCGCACTGGGCCGGCGAGGCGGACCGCGGGGAGGACCTCCACGGAGCCGTGGACACCCTCGTACGCCTGGTCCTGGAGCAGCGCGAGTCCGCTCGCGCCCGCAAGGACTGGGCCACCGCCGACGCCATCCGCGACCAGCTCCAGCAGTCGGGCCTGGTCATCGAGGACAGCCCCACCGGACCCCGATGGACGCTCGGCCCCCGCTGAGCCCACCGGCGCAGTCCCACTGGCGCACTCAGATTGGGCCGCTCGGCATCCCGGGCGGCACACTCTTCATACGTACATATCGCAGAACCAACGAAATCAGGTAGAGGTCATGGCCGGGAACAGCCAGCGCAGGAACCGCCGCACGTCCAACAAGAAGGGCGCGACGGTCGGCAGCGGTGGCCAGCGGCGCAAGGCCCTGGAAGGCAAGGGCCCCACGCCCAAGGCCGAGGACCGCAAGAAGCACAAGGCCAACCGCATCAGCAACGCCATGGCCAGGCAGGCGGCCAAGCGCCGCCCCGCCCCCCGCCGCGGCGGCCCCAAGGGCACCAGCGAGATGGTCGTTGGCCGCAACCCGGTCTTCGAGGCGCTGCGCGACGGCGTACCGGCCGTCACCCTGTACGTACAGCAGTTCATCGACAACGACGAGCGCGTGCGCGAGGCCCTCCAGCTCGCGGCCGAGCGCGGCAACATCAACCTGATGGAAGCCCCGCGCCCGGAGCTCGACCGGCTGACCAACGGCCTGAACCACCAGGGCCTGGTCCTCCAGGTCCCGCCGTACGAGTACGCGCACCCGGAGGACCTCACCGCCGCCGCGTACGAGAACCACGAGGACCCGCTCATCGTGGCCCTCGACGGCGTCACCGACCCGCGCAACCTCGGTGCGATCGTCCGCTCCGTCTCCGCCTTCGGCGGCCACGGCGTGGTCATCCCCGAGCGCCGCGCCGCCGGCATGACCGCCGGTGCCTGGAAGTCCTCGGCCGGCACCGCCGCCCGTACCCCGGTCTCGCGCGTCACCAACCTGACCCGCGCCATCCAGGAGTACAAGAAGGCCGGCATCACCGTCGTCGGCCTCGCCGCGGAGGGCACCCACGAGGTCCACGAGCTCGAAGCGCTCGGCGGCCCCGTCGTCATCGTCGTCGGCTCCGAGGGCAAGGGCCTCGGCCGCCTCGTCGGCGAGAACTGCGACTACCTCGTGCGCATCCCGATGCCGGGCGGCGCCGAGTCGCTCAACGCCGGTGTCGCCGCGGGCGTCGTCCTCTACGAGGCCTCCCGCCGCCGCGCCGTCCGCGGCCGCGCCTGAGCACCACGGGCAGCGTCAGCGGCCACCAGGAGCGCAGGCAGCAGCACCACCGGCAGCAGCCGCCTGAGCGCCACCGCGGCCGCCGCTTGATCCACTTGGCTCATCGGACGTGACCCGTGAGCGTGCCACCCCGCCCCTTACGGGCGGGGTGGCTTGATTTGACGGGTCTCGGACACATCCCTGATGTCAAGGCAGTGTCCTAAACACCCGTCACTCGGTTAGATGAGTGTGGACACCAGAACGCCAGGGTTCGACGACCAGCCCGCGCTGAGCATGGTCAAGGTGCCGTGCGACCCCGCACAGGTCATCGTCAACCACGCCAGCTTCCGCGTGCGGCTCGCACCGAGCCCCAGCGCGCGTCCCAGGCCCTCGGGCGCCTCCGGGCTCGCCCCGGCACTCGGCGGGGCCCTCGCGGCCGCCGGAGCCGGCGCCGCACGCCGCCGCCCCGTCGTCTGGAGCGGCAAGTCCGCCCCCGGCGACGCCGCCGCCAGCGCCGCCATGGGCGGCCTGCTCCAGGCCGTACGCGATCACGGGCGCGCCCACGACGGCCACGCGGAGTACGACGGCGGGGCCACCCAGACGATCCCGCGCGTCGACCTCGCCCACGACCTCGCGGACGACACCCTCGCCACCCCGACCGTCATCGGGCAGCGCAGCCACGGCGACCCGGCCGAGACCCGGCTGCAGCCCGTGGTGGGGGGCCTCTCCCACTCCCACGAGGCCTACGACGCCGCCTACTCCGAAGGCAGCGGATCGGCGGACTCCCGCCGCGCCCAGGGCGACGCCCGCGCGCAGGCCTCGTACTACCCCGGCCGCCGCATGAACCTCGGCGTCGTGCTGCTCCCGCTGCGCGTCTTCCTCGGGTTCATCTCCATCTACGCCGGCATGGGCAAGCTGTGCGACCCCGTCTACTTCGACGGCGGCGAGCGCGGCTCCATGGTCACCTGGCTGCAGACCCTGCAGCCGTGGGCCCTCGCCGAACCGCTGCGCGACTTCGCACTGGCCCACCCGGTCGGCGCCGGCCTCAGCGTGGCCTTCCTCCAGGTCATCGTGGGCGTCCTGACGGTCTTCGGCCTGTGGCAGCGGTTCGCCGCCTGCTTCGGGGCCCTGCTGTCCGCCGCGCTGCTGATGACGGTGAGCTGGAAGACCGTCCCCGCCTACGACGCGCCCGACATCATCTACCTCGCCGCCTGGAGCCCGCTGATCATCGCCGGCGCCCCCGTCTACTCCCTGGACGGCCGCCTCGCGAGCGAGGCCTGGCGCACGCTCGGCCCGCGGTCCGAGGTCTGGCGGCTGCGCCGCCGGGTCCTGCGCCGCGGAGCCATCATGGCCAGCGTCATCTGCGGGCTCACCCTGCTCATCGGCTCGCTCCTCGGCGGCGCCGTCCGCTCCACCACCGTGGTCACCGTGCCCGGACCGGGCGAGGCCCCGAGCAACTACCTTCCCGGGCGGCCCCTGCCGCG
This sequence comes from Streptomyces sp. NBC_00086, assembly GCF_026343255.1. Lineage (NCBI taxonomy): Bacteria > Bacillati > Actinomycetota > Actinomycetes > Kitasatosporales > Streptomycetaceae > Streptomyces > Streptomyces sp. NBC_00086. Next base: position 4,447,855 of record NZ_JAPELZ010000001.1, read on the forward strand.
CTCCCCGAAGCAGCAGCAGCCCGTGAGCCCCAGCCCCGGTCAGGCTTCGAAGCGGGCCGTGCAGCCCTCGGCCGGAGCCTCCTCGCCGGCCGCCAAGACCGGGCGCGGGGCCGCCGGTTCGAGCTCCCCGACGGCCGGCTCCGGCTCGCCGAGCGCGACCCGCGGCACCACCAGCGGCACCAAGTCCCCGCGCAGCACCCCCCGCCAGTCCACCCCGCAGAAGCCCCCGGCCAGCTCCACGGGAACGAGCGGCGGCGGTTCCACCGGGGGAACGGGGAGCACCGCACCGTCGAAGCCCGACCTGCTGGGCGGACTGCTCGGCGGCTGACGGGCACGGCGACAGCGAAGGCGAAGGCCCGGTACGCGAGAGCGTGCCGGGCCTTCTTCGTGTGCGGGGACGGTGCGGGGCGGCCGGTGCGGGGCCGTGCCGGCCGTGTGCCGCCGTGCGGGCCTGTACGGGCGCGTGTGGGCCCGTAGGGGCAACGGGAGGCGCTACGGGGCGTTCTGCGCGGCCAACTCCCGTGCCGCCTCGGTGAGGTCCTTCGCCGTGTCGATCGCCCGCCAGTAGGCCCCCTGGGGCAGCGGGAAGCCCGCGAGGCGCCGCTCACGGGCCAGGCGCGGGAAGGTGGTCCGCTCGTGGTCGCCCAAGTCCGGCAGCAGGGCGGCGAATTCGGGACCGAAGACGTACACGCCGGCATTGACCGGGTACGGGGACTGCGGCGCCTCGATGAAGTCCAGTACGTGCCCGTACTCGTTGATCTCCACCACCCCCCACGGAATCCGCGGCCGGGCCAGCGCGAGCGTGGCCGTGGCCCCGCGCTCGGCGTGGAAGGCGGCCATCTCGCGCAGCGAGAAGCGGGTCCACACATCGCCGTTGGTCGCGTACCAGGACCGGTCGGGGTGCGGGAGGTGCCGGGCGGCGTACTTCAGACCGCCGCCCCGGCCCAGCGGCTCGTTCTCCACGACGGTGGTCACCCGCAGCGGCAACGGGGCCTCGGCCAGCCACTGCTGGAGCACCTCGGCGAGGTGCCCGCAGGAGACCACGGCGTCCGTCACCCCCTCGGAGGCCAGCCACGCGAGCTGGTGCCCGATGATCGGCATCCCCGTTCCGGGGATCTCCACCATCGGCTTGGGGCGGTCGTCCGTATAAGGCCGCAGCCGCGAACCCTGGCCCCCCGCCAGGACAACGGCCTGGGTCGGGGAAGCCGGGAACGCGGCCGCGTGGGGTCGGTCGGAACGCTCGGAGCTTTCGGAACGCTCGGAATCGGTCATGTTCTTCGTGTCCGGGTGCTGAAGGGCGTGCGGCGGCGGCCGTCAGCCCATGGAGGCGACGCCGGACGCGTACGCGGTGTCGCACACGGGCCGCGCGTACGACTGGGCCTTCGTGGGCCCGTAGGCGTCCACCGCGGCCCGCCCGAGCGCGCGCGCGATGCCCACGCAGTGCTCGGCGAGGGACGGCCGCCGGTCGACCTCCTGCTGGAGGTGGGTCAGGACGTCACCAGGCTGCTCGCCCTGCTGGATCTCGCTCAACAGCTTGTCGCGCAGCACGTCCTGGGCGGCGCGCGGCTTCGCGGGGACGGAGACGTCCTCGGCGGACGCGGTCAGGATCTGGGAGGGGGTGTTGTCCGCCCAGGGGACCATGGTGACCGCGAGGGTCCCGGACAGGACCAGGACGACGGGCAGGACCAGGGCGAGGGATCGGCCGATACGGCGGGCAGTGTGGGTCACGAGGGCGAGAGTAGCGCTCGGTGAAGATATGGCGACATTTAGTCACCCGGTCGGGGGATGGTTCGACGTGGCTTTTCGAATTAAGGGTTGACGCTTGGGGCCGAATGGCCCGATCTGCCGGACCTCGCACCGGACTTCGCGCCGTACCTCGGACCGGAACCCGGACCGGAACTCGCGCCGAAGGGGCGCCCCTTGACGGGACGCCCCTTCGGCGGATGTGCGCGTACGGGTCAGCCGGAGAGGCGGGCACCCGAGGAGGTCGAGAAGACGTGGATCTCGTTGCCGCGCGGCACCACGTGCAGCGTGGAGCCCTTCTCGGGCACCTGGCGGCCGTTCACGCGCACCACGATGTCCTGCGAACCCTCGGAGTGCGAGGTCGAGCCGTAGACGTACCCGTCGGCGCCCAGCTCCTCGACGACGTTCACGGTGATTTCCAGGCCGCCCGTTTCGCCGATGTCGAAGTGCTCCGGGCGCACGCCCACGGTGACCGTGCGGTCGCCCGCGTCGGCGGCGGCGGACAGTGCCTCGCGCGAGACCGGGACGACGCTGTCGCCGAACTTCACGCCGCCGTCGGTGATCGGGACCTCGACGAGGTTCATGGCCGGCGAGCCGATGAAGCCGGCGACGAAGAGGTTCGCCGGGCGGTCGTACATGTTGCGCGGGGTGTCGACCTGCTGCAGCAGACCGTCCTTGAGGACCGCGACGCGGTCGCCCATCGTCATGGCCTCGACCTGGTCGTGGGTGACGTAGACGGTGGTGATGCCCAGGTCGCGCTGGAGGGCGGCGATCTGCGTGCGGGTGGACACGCGGAGCTTGGCGTCGAGGTTCGACAGCGGCTCGTCCATGAGGAACACCTGCGGCTTGCGCACGATCGCGCGGCCCATCGCGACGCGCTGGCGCTGACCGCCGGAGAGCGCCTTCGGCTTGCGGTCGAGGTACTGGGTCAGGTCCAGCATCTTCGCCGCGTCCTCCACCTTCTTGCGGATGGTGGCCTTGTCCTCGCCGGCGATCTTGAGCGCGAAGCCCATGTTGTCGGCGACGGACATGTGCGGGTAGAGCGCGTAGTTCTGGAACACCATCGCGATGTCCCGGTCCTTGGGCGGCAGGTGCGTGACGTCGCGGTCACCGATGCGGATGGCGCCGCCGTTGACGTCCTCCAGGCCGGCCAGCATGCGCAGCGAGGTGGACTTGCCGCAGCCGGAGGGGCCGACGAGGACGAGGAACTCGCCGTCCGCGATCTCCAGCTCCAGCTGGTCCACGGCGGGTTTGTCGCCGCCGGGGTACAGACGGGTCGCCTTGTCGAAAGTGACAGAAGCCATGGTGATGAATCCCTTCTACCGGCAGGAACGTGCCGGACGATCCGAGTGGAAGGTCTAGTCCAGTGGACTGGACTCGGCCCGACGCTACCCGCCCGCGCGGCTCCTGTCAGCACCTGGGCGGGGGTGACTTCCCCGACGTCCCGCGATGGCCCCGACGGCTGTCAGTGCCGGCTGCTTTGATCACGACCATGACCATCTACGACGTGACCCGCGCGCTGCCCGACATCGAGACGCTGCGCGACCGCTGCCGGGCGATGGCGGCGCTGGAACTGGTGATCAGCGGCGAGGAGGACGACGGCTACTTCGCCTACGACCCGGAGTGGGGCCCGGGCGAGGAAGTGGCACTGATGGACAACGGATCGGGCGACGACTACGCGATCGTCTTCACGGCGGACGGGGTCTTCGGGCACGGCTTCGACCACGAGTCGGTGATGAGCCCGTGGGGGGACGACGAGGCGAGGCTGTGGCCGGGCCTGACCGACGGCATACCGGAGGCCTTCCGGCCGTACCTGACGGAGCCGGCGTTCTGCGTGGACGGCGTGTTCAACGCCACCGCGGTCTTCTGGCGCGAGACCGGCGACGCGCAGTGGCGTACGGGCAAGGTGGAGTTCCCGGAGGGCAAGTCCGACCCGGACGGCGCGGACTACCTCTTCGAGCTGCTCGTGGCGGGCACCCCGGAGGCCTACCGCGACTTCGCCGAGGACTACTACGAGACGGACCTCCCGCTGGAGGCGATCCGCCACGTGTGGGAGCTGCGCCCGCTCACCCAGGCGGTCGTGGACGCCCTGAACCCGGGCCTTCCGCTGGCGGCGGTGGCGCCGAGGGTGGCGCGGGCGGGGTATCCGGGGGTGTGAGGGGGGCCGCCGACGGCGGCCCCGGACACCGGAAAGTTCTTCGCTGAGGGGTCGGGGCGATGTGTAGAGTGAAGGCGATTCCGTGCCTTGCGCAGAGTCACCACGCCTCCTTAGCTCAGTCCGGCCAGAGCAACGCACTTGTAATGCGTAGGTCGTCGGTTCGAATCCGACAGGGGGCTCCATCCCAGGTCGGAAGCTTGTCGGCCCAGGGGATTCGTGCAGAGGCGAAAAGGCCCCGGGTGATCACCCGGGGCCTTTTCGCATGCCCTCAGTGGCGGCCCGAGATGCGGTCCGCCAGGCGGGCCAGGGGGGTTGTCGTCGGGGTGTGGGTGGTGGATTCCCGGCGGTCGGCCTCGCGGTAGGCGGCGTAGAGGGCCTGGACGCCCAGCCAGCGGAAGGGTTCCGGTTCCCAGCGGCGGACTCGGTGGTTGACCCAGGGGAGGGTCGTGAGGTCCGTTGTGGCACCCAGGACCAGGTCGCGGAGGGTGCGGGCCGCGAGGTTGGCCGTGGCCACGCCGGAGCCCACGTAGCCTCCGGCCCAGCCGAGGCCCGTCGTGGCGTCGAGGGTGACCGTGGCGCACCAGTCGCGGGGGACGCCCAGGACGCCCGACCAGGCGTGGGTGATCTCCACGCCGGTGAGGACCGGGAAGAAGGAGGTGAGGAGGTCGGTGAGGGACGTGATCGTCGCGGGCTGGGTGCGGCCGTCGTTGTCGGTGCGGGAGCCGTAGCGGTAGGGGACGCCGCGGCCGCCGATGGCGATGCGGTCGTCGGCCGTGCGCTGGGCGTACATGTAGGCGTGGGCCATGTCGCCGAGGGTGGAGGCGTCGGACCAGTTGAGTTGGGACCAGGTCTCCGGGGGGAGGGGGGCCGTGGCGATCATCGAGGAGTTCATCGGGAGCCAGGAGCGCTTCTGGCCCTTGAGGGCGGCGGTGAAGCCCTCCGTGCAGCGCAGGACGTACGGGGCGCGGACGGTGCCGTACGGGGTGAGGGCGCGGCGCGGGGCGATCTCCGTGACGGGGGTGGACTCGTGGATGACGACGCCGAGGCGTTCGCAGGCGGCGGCCAGGCCCTTGACCAGCTTCAGGGGGTGGATGCGGGCTCCGTGCGGGGTCCAGGAGGAGCCCACGGCGTCCGCGATGTTGATGCGGGCGCGGGTGTCGGTGGCGTCGTAGAGCTCGCGGTCCGTTTCGCCGAAGGCGAGTTCGGCGGTGTGGAAGGCCTTGAGGCGGGAGAGCTGGGCCGGGGTGCGGGCCACTTCGAGGACTCCGCCGCGGTGGATGTCGGCGTCGATGCCTTCCTTGGCGGCGGTGTCGATGACCTCGGTGACGGTCTCGTTCATGGCGTGCTGGAGGCGCTGGGCGGCGGGGCGGCCGTGGAGGGTGGCGTAGCGGTCGCGGCCGGCGATGCCGTTGTAGAGCCAGCCGCCGTTGCGGCCGGAGGCGCCGTAGCCGCAGAACTTCTGCTCCAGGACGGTGACGCGCAGGTCGGGGGCGGCGGTTTTGAGGTAGTACGCGGTCCACAGGCCGGTGTAGCCGCCGCCGACGATGACGACGTCGGCCGTGGTGTTGCCGGTGAGCGGGGCGCGGGGTGGGTGGGCGTGGGCGGTCTCGTCCGTCGCGTACCAGAAGGAAATTCCGCCGTTGATCGTCATGGGGGAGTTGGTACACGGGGTTGCGGAGGGGTGTCCAGCGGCGTGACGTCGTGTTTTGGGGGCTGAGGGGTGGCCGAATGGCTGATGTGGGCGGTGCGGATCCTTCTTAGGGTGGGGCGGGGATTTTGTTGGGTTTTTGTATGAGAGGTACTGGTTCGTATGGCGCGGGTTGTGGTGGCAGGACGGCTGGTCGCGGCGGTCGCGTCCGTGGCCCTGCTGGGCGGGGCGGTCGTCGGGTGCGGGTCAGGGACGGGCGGGGGAAAGGCCGTGGCCGCCTCCGAGGTTCCGGTGCGGACCAGTCCGATCGCCGGGCAGCTCGCGGGACTGCCCGCGGCGGTGGACGGGGCGAAGATCGTCGTGGGGAAGCCGGACGCGCCGCGCACCGCGCAGGTGCTGGTGGATCCCAAGTGCGGCCACTGCGCGCGGTTCGAGGAGGCCGGCGGGGAGTCGCTGCTGAAGCTCGCGGTGGCCGGTCAGGTGAAGATCGAGTACTTGTTGGCCTCGTTCCTGGACCGGGACGGGGCGAGCGGTTCGGTCAAGGCGGTCAACGCGCTGCGCGCGTCGGCGGACTCGGGGAAGTTCGCGGAGTTCCACGCGGCGGTCTTCGCCAGCCAGCCGAAGGGGAAGTTCACCGACGAGCTGCTCCTGAGGATCGCGGACCGGGTACCGGGGCTGCGCGGGGCTGAGTTCGATGCGGCGGTGAAGGACCAGAAGTACAAGGGGTGGGTCGCCGAGGCGGAGAAGGGCTTCGAGGCGACGGGTGCGCAGGCGACGCCGATGGTGCTGGTCGAGGGGAAGCCGGTGGGGTCGAAGGACGGGTCGCTCTTCGACGCGGGGGCGTTCGTGGGGGCGTTGAAGGGTGTCGGGATCGGGGCCTCGGCCTAGGCCTGGGCCCTTGCCTGGGCTTGGGCCTGGGCTTGGGCCTGGGCTTTGGCCTGGGCTTGGGTCTTGGCCGTCTCTTTCGGATCGCGCCCGGCCGCCGTCCGTGGGCTGCGGCCGGTGCGGCCGGTGTGAGGTGCTGGGAGGGTCGAACGGCGCTTCAGGTGGGTCCAATTGACGCTTGGTCAGGCGTGATCGAATTCGAGCTAGAGTAGGTGTTTCCAGCCAACGCGCGCTCCCCGGGGGGATCCTTGCGTCTCAAGTCCAGCCTCGTCGCCACTGCGGCAGCTCTGGCCGCCATCCTCACTCCGCTCGTCGCCAGCCCCGCGGCCGCGGCCGGGACGGTCAGCGATGAAAGCATCTCGACCAACGCCTACTACGGGCGGGCGGTCATCCAGTGGAGGATCAACCCCTACCGTCTCGACCCGATAGCGCTCATCGCCGAGGACCGTGCGACCGACGGCTACGTCATCGGCATCCGCCTCGTCACCGGGGGCGAAATCGGCAACAGGACCTGGGCGATGCGGACCGTGCCCACCGGCCAGACGCGTGCCGAGTGGCGGACGTACTTGGAAGCCGGCTGGATCGACTACGCCTACTTCCAGGTCTGCAAGATCAAGGCCGGCAGCGGCGCGATCGCGAGTTGCCATGACTCGAAGGTGATGCACAACCCGTTCGACGACTCCAACATGTCGTAGGGCGCGCGACGAGGGGGTGTCACCCGGATGCGGGTGACACCCCCTTTCGCATGTTCTCGACCGTCTGCCCGGGGCCGGCCGGTCCCCTTTAGGGTCGGGCCATGGACGGTGCGACGGCGGGTGGTTCGGGCGGCTCGGGTGACTCGGGTGACTCGGGCGGGAGCGGGTTCGGCGGGGTTCCCGCGCCGTTCGCGCGGGCGCAGGTGCGCGACAACGGGGCGGCCGGGCGGGCCTTCGTCGACGCGTTGCCCGGGCGGGTGGCCGCCTTCCTGGAGCGGTGGGAGCTACGGGTGACCGGGCCCGGGATGCACGGGGTGACGGCCCTGGTGCTGCCGGTGGTGCGGGCCGACGGGACGGCGGCGGCGCTGAAGCTGCCGGCGCTGGACGAGGAGAACGCGGGGGAGCCGCTCGCGCTGCGCGCGTGGGCCGGGGAGGGCTGCGTACGGCTGCTGGCGGACGATCCGGAGACCGGCACGCTGCTGCTGGAGCGCCTCGACGAGACCAGGCCCCTGTCGGCGCTGGCCGTACGGGATTCCAGGCGGGCGGTGGAGGTCGTCGGCGGGTTGCTGGCCCGGCTGACGGCGGTCCCGGCGCCGGCCGGGCTGCGACGGCTCGGGGACCTGGCGGCGGGGATGCTGGAGGAGGTGCCGGGGGCGCTGGAGCAGCTGGAGCAGCTGGGGGGCGACCGGGAGCGGAGGCTGGTCGCGGACTGCGCGGCGGCGCTCGCGGAGGTGGTGGGGGAGCCGGGGGACCGGCTGCTGCACTGGGACCTGCACTACGACAACGTGCTGGCGGGGGGGCGCGAGCCGTGGGTGGCCATCGATCCGAAGCCGCTCGCCGGTGATCCGGGGTTCGAGCTGCTGCCGGCGTTGGTCAACAACTTCCGTGCGCGGGAGGTGCGGTGGCGCTTCGAGGCGCTCGCGGAGGTGGTGGACGCGGACCGGGAACGGGCGCGGGCGTGGACGCTGGGGCGGGTGCTGCAGAACTGCCTGTGGGACGTGGAGGACGGGGACCGGCCGGCGGAGGTGCAGCTGAGGGTCGCGGAGTCGCTGCTGGGGCGGGACGGGGGCAGGGGCGGGCGCGGGGGCTCGTAGGGTGCAGGCATGATCCGTAACGCCGTCCTCAGCGACGTACCCGTCATCCAGTCCATGATCCGCGAGCTCGCGGAGTACGAGAAGGTGCCGCACGAGGCGCGCGCCACCGAAGAGCAGTTGCGGGAGGCGCTCTTCGGGGAGCGGCCGGCGGCGTTCGCGCACCTCGCGGTGACGGAGGAGGGCGAGGCGGTCGGGTTCTCGTTGTGGTTCCTCAGCTTCTCCACGTGGCGCGGGGTGCACGGGATCTACCTGGAGGACCTGTACGTCCGTCCGGGCACTCGCGGCGGCGGCCACGGGAAGGCGCTGCTGCGGGAGTTGGCGCGGATCTGCGTGGAGCGCGGGTACGAGCGGCTGGAGTGGTCGGTCCTGAAGTGGAACGAGCCCACGATCGCCTTCTACGAGGCCTTGGGCGCGCGGCCGCAGGACGAGTGGTCGGTGTACCGGCTGACCGATGGGGCGCTGGCGGAGCTCGGCGGCGAGTAGGCGGGGGCGAGTAGGCGGAGACGCATAGCCGGGGGCGCCGGTCCTCAGGGTTCCAGGACGACCTTGCCGGTGGTGGCGCGGGTTTCCAGGTCGCGGTGGGCGGCGGCGGCTTCGGCGAGGGGGTAGCGCTGGAGGGCCGGGCGCAGGCGGCCGGTGGCGGCTTCGGCGAGGGCGCGGGTTTCGAGGAGGCGCAGAGGGTCTTCGCCGCCGGCGCGTTGGAGCATGGCGGGCCCGAGGACGTGCCGCGTGGTGACGCCGCGGGCGTCGAGGCCCGCCTGCTCGGTGTCGGTGAGGGTGAGGGGGCCGCCGGACCAGCCGAAGACGAGGTGGTCGGCGCCGTCGCGGAGCAGGCCGAGGGCGGTGCGGGCGACGGACCCCCCGACGGAGTCGAAGAGGACGGTGGCGCCGTCGGGATGGTGGGCGCGGAGGGTGTCGGCCCAGTCCGGGGCGGTGTAGTCGAGGGCGAGGTCGGCGCCGTTGGCGGCGGCCCGGGCGGTTTTGGCGGGGCCGCCGGCGAGGGCGACGACGGTGGCTCCGGCGTGGTGGGCGTACTGGACCAGCAGGGTGCCGATGCCGCCCGCGGCGGCGGGGACCAGGGCGACGGAGCCGGGGCCGAGCTCGGCGAACTGGAGGATGCCGAGGGTGGTGCGGCCCGTGCCGATCATGGCGACGGCGGTGGCGGGGTCGAGGCCGTCCGGGACGGCGTGCAGCCGGGAGGCGTCGGTGACGGCGTACTCGGCGTAGCCGCCGGGGGCGAATCCGAGGTGGGCGACGACGCTCCGGCCGAGCCAGGCGGGGTCCGTGCCGGGGCCGAGCGCGTCGACGGTGCCGGCGACCTCGCGGCCGGGGACGGTCGGCAGCTCGGGGAGGGGCGCGGGCGGGCCCTGGACGCCGCGGCGCAGGGCGGTGTCGAGGAGGTGGACGCCGGCGGCGGCCACGGCGATGCGGACTTGGCCGGGGGCGGGGACGGGGCGGGGGACGGACTCGTAGGTGAGGTTCTCGGCGGGGCCGAAGGCGTGGAGGCGGATGGCTTGCATCGTGGGTGGGGGTGTGGGTGTGGGTGGGGTCATGGGTGAAGCCTCGGACCTCAAGTGGGGTTGAGGTCAAGGGGTGGGTCAGGATGGGGGGATGGCGATGGCGCGGGACGGGCGGAAGACGCAGCAGCAGCAGCGGCAGCGGAAGCAGCAGGCGGTGAAGGCAGCGCGGCGGCCGGAGGTGCGGTTGCCGGAGCTCAGCGGGTGGGAGGACGCGGGGCCCGGGCTGGAGCCGGACGGGGACTACGACGGGCTGGAGCTCGTCGAGGTGGACCTCACGGGCGGGGACGGGCGGGGGGCCCGGTTCATGGACTGCGCGCTACGGCGCTGCGTGCTGGACGAGACCGGGCTGGCCAAGGCGCGGATCCTGGACTCGGTGCTGGACGGCGTCCGGGGGGTGGGGACGGACCTGTCGGAGGCCTCGCTGCGCGACGTGGAACTGCTGGACGCCCGGCTGGGCGGGGTCCAGCTGCACGGGGCGGTGCTGGAGCGGGTGCTCGTACGCGGAGGCAAGATCGACTACCTGAACCTGCGCACGGCGCGGCTCAAGGATGTGGTCTTCGAGGGGTGCGTGCTGGTGGAGCCGGACTTCTCGGGTGCGGTGATGGAGCGGGTGGAGTTCCTGGGCTGCGAGCTGCGGGGGGTGGACTTCACGGGGGCGCGGATGGCGGACGTGGACCTGAGGGCGGTCGCGGAGCTGGAGATCGCGCGGGGTGTGGAGGCGTTGGCGGGGGCGGTGATCAGTCCGGCGCAGCTCATTGGGCTGGCGCCGGCGATGGCTGCGCAGCTTGGGTTGAGGGTGGTGGGCTAGGCCGTCACCTTCGGATCCGGCCTGGTCCGTGCCGCCCGGCACCGGACCGGGTGAGCCCGGCTCTCTGCGCTTCGGCTTGGCGGCTTGGCCGGGTGGCCCTGCGGGGCTGTCCCCTACCCGCCCTTCCACCGTTCCCAGGGCTCCGCCCTGACCCGTCCGGCCCGGGCTGCGCCCGAGGCATTCGGGGCTCCGCCCCGGACCCCGGTCCTCAAACGCCGGACGGCTGGATTTGGCTCCGCCCGGACCTGTCGGGACCCGGGCTGCGCCCGAGGTTTTCGGGGCTCCGCCCCGGACCCCGGTCCTCAAACGCCGGACGGCTGGATTTGGCTCCGCCCGGACCTCGGTCCTCAAGCGTCGGGCGGTTGGATTGGGCTCCGCCCCGGACCCCGGTGTTCAAGCGTCGGGCGGCTGGGTTGGCTTCGGTCTGCTACGCCGGGACTCGGGGGAAGCGGGACTGGAGGGTCCAGATGATCGGGTTGTCGCCCAGGCCGTCGTGCATGTCGATGAGGTCCGCGATCACGTCGTGCAGGAAGTCCCGTGCTTCGCGGCGCAGCAGGCGGTGGCTGAAGGTGAGGGGGGCTTCTTCCGACGGCATCCAGTCGGCCTCGACGTCGACCCAGCCGAAGCGGCGCTCGAAGAGCATCCGGTCCGAGGACTCGGTGAAGTCGATCTCGGCGTACTGGCGGTTGGCGGCGCGGCTGCCGCGCGGGTCCTGGTCGAGCTGCTCGATGATGTCGCACAGCGCCCAGGCGAAGTCCAGTACGGGCACCCATCCCCAGGCTGTGGACACTTCCCGGTCCGCGTTGGTGTCGGCGAGGTAGACGTCCCCGCAGAACAGGTCGTGGCGCAGCGAGTGGACGTCCGCCGAGCGGTAGTCGGTCTGCGGGGGGTCGGGGAAGCGCCGGGAGAGGGAGTAGCCGATGTCGAGCACGTATCCGATGGTGTCACGTGCGGGGCGGGGGGTCTCCCGCGCGGGCCTTAAGGGGCCCCGTGGACGGTGCGGGCACGGGGATCAGAGTTGCTGATGCCCCCGGGGGGTGTCGGGTTCGCCGGATTAAGCTCGGCGCGTCCGGGGGGTCGTTCGTGGCGAGAGGGGACGGGCGTGGGGGGAGCCGGGGGACAGGGCGATGCCGGGGTGCTGCGGGAGCGCAACCGGCTCGCGGCCGAACTGCACGACACCGTGGCCCAGGGGCTGACCAGCATGCACCTGCTGCTCGACGCGGCCGACCGGGAGTGGACCCGGGAGCCGGGGCGGGCCCGGCTGCTGGTCCGGCAGGCGGCCGCCGCCGCGCGGGAGAACCTCGCCGAGGCCCGGCGGATCATCCGTGACCTGGCTCCGGTGGAGCTGGAGCGGGGGGCGGCGCTGCCCGATGTGCTGCGCGAGCTGTGCGCCGGGGTGGACGGGGCCCGGTTCCGGCTGGAGGGGGAACCCCGGCCGGTGCCGGGCAGGGTCGAGGGCGCGGTGCTGCGGGCGGCCCAGGGCGCCCTGGCCAACGTGCGCCGGCACGCGCGGGCCTCGGCCGTCGTGGTGACCCTGACCTACCAGCCGTACGTACTCGCCCTGGACGTGTGGGACGACGGCGTCGGGTTCGACCCGGCCGCCGCTGCCGGGCACGGGCACGGGCACGGGAGTCCGGGCGGGGACGGGCTGCGGCTGCTGCGCCGCCGCATCGGGTATCTGGGGGGTACGGCCACGGTGGAGAGCAGTCCGGGTGGGGGAGGGACGGTGGTGTCGGTCTGCGTTCCGGTGCCGCCGTTGGTGCTCCCGCTGCCGGTGCCCCCGCCGGTGACGAGACCGGGCCCGGGACCGGGGCCGGGATGACGCCCGTCCGGATCCTGTTGGTGGACGATCATCCCGTCGTGCGGGCCGGGCTGCGGGCGCTGTTGGGCGGGTGCCCCGAGTTCGAGGTGTGCGGGGAGGCCGCCGACGGGGGCGCCGCGCTGCGGATGGTGCGCGAGCTGCGGCCCGAGCTGGTGCTGATGGACATCCGGATGGGCCCGGGGATGTGCGGGGTGGAGACCACGCGGCGGATCGGGCGGCTGCCCGCGCCGCCCCGCGTGGTCGTGCTCAGCAGCTACGAGTCCGACGCGTACGTCGTACGGGCCGTGGAGGCGGGCGTGGCGGGGTACCTGCTCAAGGGGTCCCCGCCCGACCTGCTGTTCCAGGCGCTGCGGACGGTCGCGGCCGGGGAGTCGGCCCTGTCGCCCTCGGTGGTCTCGCGGCTGATGAACCGGTACCGGGCGCCGAGCGCGGCGCTGACGGCCCGGGAGACCGAGATCCTGGAGCTGATCGCGACGGGCCGCTCCAACCGGGAGATCGGCTCGGCGCTCTTCATCAGCGGGACCACGGTCAAGACCCACCTCGTGCACGTCTACGAGAAGCTCGGGGTGGAGAACCGTACGGCGGCCGTGCGCGCGGCCGTCGACCGGGGGCTCATCGGGCTGGGGTAGGGGCGACCGGCCGGCCGGGCCCCCCCAGGGTCGTGGGGTCAGTTCGGGTAGTTGATCTGGACCGCGGTGCCGTTGTACTGCCAGAGCGGCGAGAAGATGCGCTTGCGGATCTTCCAGACGCCCGCGGACCTCACGTACTCGTCGCGGTAGCGGATGCCGCGCACGACGACGGTCTCCGGGGCGGTGGCGGTGGCCGGGTACACGAGCTGGGCGGTGGCGTGGCTGTCGCCGGTCGCGGTGTAGCGGCCGGTGACGCGGATGTAGGCGTTGGCCGTGACGTGGGTGGAGTGGCCCCAGGCCGCCGCGCCGTCGAGGTTGGCGACGACCGCCTCGATGCCGGACTTGACGATGCCGGCGGTGCCGTCGGGGTGGGCCATCACGGTGAGGACGGCGTCGTCGGTGAAGAGGGTCCGGAAGACCGTCTTGTCCTTGGTGTCCACGGCGAAGAGGTAGGTCTCCAGCAGGCGGTTGATCGCCAGCTCGTCCTCCGCGGAACCCGCCGGGCCGGAGCCGTAGGAGGCGGTCGAAAGGTCCTCGGACGCGGCGCTGGCGGGCGCCGCGGAGGCGAGTGCGCCGAGCCCGGCTACGGCGGCGCCGGTGCCCAGCATGGTGAGCATGCGGCGGCGTTCCGGGGCGAAATCGGTGGTCGGCATGGCAGGTTCCTCTCGACACGGCTGCTTGCGCCCGGGCCGGCTCGGGGTGGTCCGGGCACTGACGAGCCTGTCGTGTGGCCGCCCGCGGGGGATCGGCGCGGCGTACGAGCGCGATCTCGTACGGATGGACGATGCCGACGGCCCCCGCCTCAGGGAAGGAGGCGCTGCTCCTTGGCCACCGAGACCGCGCCCGCGCGGGTGTCGACGCCGAGCTTGTCGTAGATGCGGCCCAGGTGGGTCTTGACCGTCGCCTCGCTGATGAACAGGGCGCGGGCGATGTCGCGGTTGCCGAGGCCGCGGGCGAGCTGGCCGAGGATGTCGAGCTCACGGTCGGTCAGGGTGGGCCGGGTGCCGCGCATGTGGGCCATCACGCGGCTGGCCACGGGGGCGGAGAGGGTGGTTCGGCCCTGGGCTGCGGAGTGGATCGCGGCGAACAGCTCCTCCGGGCGTTCCGCCTTCAGGAGGTAGCCCGTGGCGCCCGCGCCGATGGCCCGGGTGATGTCCGCGTCGGTGTCGTACGTGGTCAGGACCAGGACGTGCGGGGGCTTCGGGGCGGCGGTGATGCGGCGGGTGGCCTCCACGCCGTCGATGCCCTCGCCGAGCTGGAGGTCCATCAGGACCACGTCGGGGCGGAGTTTGGCCGCGAGCGCGACCGCTTCCTCGCCGCTGCCCGCCTCGCCGAGCACCTCGATGTCCGGCTCGCTGCCGAGCAGGGCGAGCAGGCCGGCGCGGACCACGACGTGGTCGTCGCAGAGGAGGATCGTGGTCATGGGGTGGTCTCCAGGGGGATCGACGCCGACAGGACAGTGCCCTCGCCCGCGGTGGATTCGATGGTCAGGTTGCCGCCGAGCTGGCGGACGCGGGCGCGCATCGCGGGCAGGCCGTGGCCGCGTTCGGCGGCGGCGGAGCGGAGCGGGGTGAAGCCGTGGCCGTCGTCGGCGATGTCCAGGACGACCTGGTCGCCCAGGAAGCTGAGGGTGAGGGCCGCGGTACGGGCCCCCGAGTGCTCCCGTACGTTCGCCAGCGCGCCCTGCGCGATGCGCAGCAGCGCCTGCTCCGCGCGGTCGGGGAGGCGGACCGTCGCGCCCTCCAGGTGGAAGCGGACCTCGATCTCCGGGCCCGCGTCCAGCGCGCGCAGGGCGTCCGGGAGGCCGGCGCCGCCGGCGAGCTCGCGCGGCGCGAGGTCGTGCACCAGGCGGCGGGCCTCGGCGAGGCCGCGGGCGGTGATGTCGGTGGCGGTACGGATGTGCGTGCGGGAGGTGCCCGGGTCGGTGTCCCAGGTGCGTTCGGCTGCTTGGAGGAGCATCTGCTGGCTGGACAGGTGCTGGGCCAGGGTGTCGTGGATCTCCATCGAGAGGCGCTGGCGTTCGGCGAGGGTGCCGGCGCGGCGTTCGGTGGCGGCCAGTTCCCGGCGGGTGCGGATCAGGTCGTCGATCAGGGTGCGCTGGGCTGCCGCCTGGCGCTCCATGTGGACGAAGACGGCGGTGGCGAGGGCGGCGACGGCGGGCGGGGCGAGGAGCAGGTTGGGGTCGAAGGGCTCGCCCGAGCCGGAGGTCTGGGCGAGGCGCAGCTGGGCCGCCACGACGAACACGGTCAGCAGGGCCACGAGGACGACGGCCGCGCGGGGCGGGAGGGTGCGCAGGGCCGTGTAGAAGAGCGGGACGGCGCACCAGGCGAAGCTCGGCGCGAGGACGACGAGGACCACCCAGACGGCGACGACCAGGCCGAGCCAGAGGAGGCGGCGCAGGGTGGGGGCGGCGCCGAGGGCCGGGCCGAGTACGTAGAGCAGGGCCAGGGTGATGCCCAGGGCGATGATCCACGGGGTGCGGGGTTCGTCGGGGTGGCGGAGGAGGAAGCGGGCTACCGAGGCGCCCAGGAGGAGGAAGAACGCGGTGTGCATGACCGTGGACAGGGCGCGGGTGTCTTGTGGGGGTGGGGTGATTGCCCTGTGGCTCCGCGGGCCGGGTGGGCTCGGCGGGCCTGGCGGGCCTGGCGGGCCGGGTGGGTGTGCGCTGGTCACGGGGGTGCTCCTGGGGGTGGTGCGTATGTCCATGGTGCCGGTTTTCGGGGGGTGCGGGTGGGTGGCGCTGCGCGGGGGTGTCCCCTACCCGCCCTTCCACCGTTCCCAGGGCTGCGCCCTGACCCGTCGGGCCCCGGGCTGCGCCCGGACCCCCTGGGGCTCCGCCCCAGACCCCGGTCCTCAAACGCCGGACGGCTGGGAGGGGGACCGGAAGGTTAGGTAAGCGGGTTGTGGGGGGAGGGCGCATCAGCCGATCGGTTGACCCTGGGGTCAACCGGTGGGGGGCGGGTTCGGAGCCGGTACGGGGACGGGGTGGTGGGGGTGGCGGGGAGAGGCTTGGAGCAACGGCAGGACAGCCCGCCGTGCCGACGTTCACAGGAGCAGCAGACATGAACACCCGCACCCGCGTTCTCACCGGTACCGCCCTCGCCGTCGTCCTCGGCGCCGGAGCCCTCGGCGCGGTCAGCGCCAACGCCGCCCCGGCCTCGGCTCCGGCCGCCGCCCCCGCCGCCGTCGCGAAGAAGGACGGCGACAAGAAGAACTTCACCACCTCCACGCACCTCACCATCGACGCCGCCACCCGCGCCGCCCAGGCCGCGCTGCACGCCGCCGAGCAGGAGAACCAGAAGGTGACCGTCGCGGTGGTGGACCGCAACGGCAACACCATCGTCACGCTGCGCGGCGACGGCGCCGGCCCGCAGTCCTACGAGTCCGCGCAGCGCAAGGCCTACACCGCCGTGTCCTGGAACGCCCCGACCTCGGTGCTCGCCGGCCGCCTCGCGCAGGCCCCGAACCTGAAGGACATCCCCGGCACCCTCTTCCTCGGTGGCGGCACCCCCGTCCAGGCCGAAGGCGCCCCGGTCGCGGGCATCGGTGTCGCGGGCGCGCCCTCCGGCGACCTGGACGAGAAGTTCGCCAAGGCCGGCGTGGACGCCCTCGCCAAGTAGAGGTAGGAGTCGAAGGGGGTGGAGCGCCGAGGGACGTAGTCTCGGAGGCGTGGATCACCGCCTTGTGTATCGCCTGGCCGCCCCTGCCGTCGCCACCCTGTTCGCCCTCACGGGCTGTACGGGGGAGACCGTGCAGGGGCGGCCGGGTGCGTCGGGGGTGCGCGACCCGTTCTTCCCCAAGGCCGGCAACGGCGGTTACCAGGTCGAGCACTACTCCCTGGACCTCGACTACGACCCGGCCGACGGGCAGCTGCACGCCACCGCCGTCATCACCGCCCGTGCCGAGCACGGGCTCAGCTCCTTCAACCTCGACCTCAGCGGGCTTGAGGTGGAGGGCGTGAGCGTGCAGGGCGTCGGGGCCCGCTTCAACCGCTCCGGCAACGAGCTGACGGTGCGCCCCGCCGAGGACCTGGAGCGTGGGGAGGTCTTCCGTACGGAGGTCGACTACTCCGGCCGGCCCGAGGCGGTGACCGACCCCGACGGGGCCGAGGAGGGGTGGATCGTCACCCCGGGCGGCGATGGCGCGGTCGCCGTCGGCGAACCCGTCGGGTCGATGGCCTGGTTCCCGGGGAACCACCACCCGAGCGACAAGGCCACGTACGACATCAGGGTGACCGTCCCCCGGGGGTACGAGGCCGTGTCCAACGGCGAGCTGCGTTCGCGTACGGAGGAGGACGACGGCCGGACCGCCTTCGACTGGCACTCAGCGGAGCCGATGGCGAGTTACCTGGCGACCGTGGCCGTCGGGAAGTTCAAGGTGACGACCGGGCGGACCGCCTCCGGGATCCCCGTCTACACGGCGGTGGCGCCCGGCGAGGCGGCGGCGAGCGGGGCCGCGCTCGCGCGGCTGCCCGAGATGGTGGAGTGGGGCATCGGGCGCTTCGGCCCGTACCCCTTCTCCACGACCGGCGCGATCGTGCTGCCCGCGGACAGCCTCGGCTACGCGCTGGAGACGCAGACCCGGCCGGTGTTCCCGGGGGCGCCCGGCAGCCAGGAGCTGGTGCTGCACGAGCTGGCGCACCAGTGGTTCGGGAACTCGGTGTCGCCGAAGTCCTGGAAGGACATGTGGCTCAACGAGGGTTTCGCGACCTACGCCGAGTGGCTGTGGTCCGAGGACCACGGCGGGCCGAGCGCGCAGCAGCACTTCGACGCCTACCTCGCCGGGGACACCAGCTTCGACGTGAATGCGGGATCGGACTGGGGCGCCTTCCCGCCGGCCGCCCCCCGGAGCGCGAAGGAGATCTCCGCGTCCCCGGTGTACGGGCGCGGGGCGATGGTCCTCCAGCGGATCCGGCAGGAGGCCGGCGACGAGAAGTTCTTCGCCCTGGTGCGGGGCTGGGCCGCCGACCACCGGCACGGAAACGCGAGCACGGCCGATTTCACCGCTTACGCGGAGGAGAAGACCGGCCGTGACCTGAAGGACGTCTGGGACGTGTGGCTGTACGGGAAGGACCGCCCCAAGGCGCCCAAGGGGCCCAAGGGGCCCAAGGCGTCGAAGACGCCGTAGGCGGCCTCCCGCCTACAGGGCCTTGCGCAGGACCGTGCAGGGGCGGCCCGCCTCGCGGTCGGTGTCCTGGCGCAGGGTGACGTAGCCCTGGGACTGCCAGAAGGCGAGGCCCTTCTCGTTGCCGTCGAGCACGGCGAGCCGTACGCCCGACCGTCCGGCGGCGCGGAAGCGGTCCTCGACCAGGGCGACCACGGAGCGGCCGTATCCCTCGCGGTGCGCGGTGGCGTCGATGAGCAGCAGGCCGATCCACGGGTCGGGGTCCTCGGACGCCGGGTCCCCAGGGGAAGGCCGACCAGTATGGGCGAGGGTGGCGGCCAGGCCTACGAGGCGTCCGGCGGAGCGGGCGAGGAGGACCTCGGCGCCGTCGTGGGCGAGCTCGTCTGCGAGGGCGGCGGCGACCTGCTCGACCGTGATGCGGCCGGGGTCGGGGAAATCGCCGCTGAGCTCGAAGAACGCGTGGTTCGTCGCGTAGAGCGTGGCGATTTCGGTGAGGACCGGGCCCGGCAGGGCGCCGTCCTCGACGGGAGCGAGCGGCAGGAGGATCACGTACCGAACGGTAGCGAAGCCCCCTCCCCGGACGGCCGGGAGGGGGCTCCAGCACGGACGCGTCCTCGGACGCGAACGCTCAGGATCAGACGTTGACGCCGAAGTCCTGGGCGATGCCGGTCAGGCCGGAGGCGTAACCCTGGCCCACGGCGCGGAACTTCCACTCGGCGCCGTTGCGGTACAGCTCGCCGAAGACCATCGCGGTCTCGGTCGCGGCGTCCTCGGAGAGGTCGTAGCGGGCGATCTCGACGCCGCCGGCCTGGTTCACGACGCGGATGTACGCGTTGCGGACCTGGCCGAAGTTCTGGCTGCGGGTCTCGGCGTCGTAGATGGAGACCGGGAAGACGATCTTGTCGACGTCGGCGGGGAGGCCCGCGAGGTTGACGTTGATGGCCTCGTCGTCGCCCGCGCCCTCGCCGGTGCGGTTGTCACCGGTGTGGACGATGGTCTGGTCCGGGGTGGACTTGTTGTTGAAGAAGACGAAGTGGCCGTCGGAGACGACCTTGCCGAGCGCGTTGACCGCGATGGCCGAGGCGTCCAGGTCGAAGTCGACACCGGTGGTCGTGCGGGTGTCCCAGCCGAGGCCGACGGTGACGGCCGCGAGGCCCGGGGCCTCCTTGCTGAGCGAGACGTTTCCGCCCTTGGAGAGGCTTACTGCCATGGTGACTGGTGTCCCTTCCTAGTCTCACTTGGTCTCACTTGTCGTATCGACCGTGAGGATGCCCAAGTTACCGCTGACCTCCATAACGCGGGGAGAGGGGCGCCAGGTTCCGCAAATAGGGAATCGTCCGCAATGGATCGTGTGCGATCCGGTCGGAAATGCGGGTGACGGGGCCCCGGCGGGCACGGATCATAGGGGGCATGCCTGGTCCCTATGTCATCCGCGGTTCGGTCGTGCTCCCCGAGGGCGAGCTCGCCTGGCGTTTTTCGCGGTCCTCCGGACCGGGCGGCCAGCACGTGAACACCTCGGACTCGCGCGTGGAGCTCCTCTTCGACGTCGCGGCGACGAAGTCGCTGCCCGACGTGTGGAAGGAGCGGGCGCTGGAGCGCCTCGCGTCCCGGCTGGTCGACGGGGTGGTGACCGTACGGGCCTCCGAGCACCGCTCGCAGTTCCGCAACCGGGAGATGGCGCTGGTCCGGCTGACCGCGCTGCTGGCCGAGGCCACGGCTCCGCCGCCGAAGGCACGGCGGGCGACGAAGATCCCCCGGGGCATCAACGAGCGGCGGCTGCGCGAGAAGAAGGCCCGCGGCGAGACCAAGCGGGGCCGCAACGCGCGGGACTGGTAGCCGCCGGACCCCGGTGGCCGGATCCGATCGCCGCCAGGGCTTGGTGCCCGGACCCGGTGGCCGGCCGGCTCAGGGCGCCAGGTGCCGGTAGCGCCCCCGGAAGTACGTCAGCGGCGGGGAGTCCGGCGCCGGCTGGGTGGCGGTGAGCACGTGGCCGATGACCAGGGTGTGGTCGCCCGCCTCGACGCGGTTCTCCGTACGGCACTCCAGGGTGGCCAGTGCCCCCGAGAGCAGCGGGGCGCCGGAGACGCCGCCGCGCGTGTAGGGCAGGTCCGCGAAGAGCAGCCGGTCGCTGATGCGGTTCTTCATCGAGAAGCGGCTCGCGATCTGGACCTGGTGGTCGGCGAGCACCGACACCGACCACAGGGGCTGCTCGGCCAGCAGGTCGTCCATCCGGGAACCCTCGCGCACGCTGACGAGCACCAGGGGAGGGTCCAGGGACACGGACATGAAGGCGGTCGCCGTCATGCCGACGTCTTCGCCGCGGCTGCCGGCCGACAGCGGGGGTTCCTGTGCGGTGATCAGGCACACGCCTGCCGCCAGTCGGGACATCGCGGCCCGGAACTCGTCGTTGCTCACCCCCTCAGCATGGGGTGCGGGTACGGAAACTGGTGTCAGGGGGGTCGTTGGGGGCACGGTGGGGACGCTACTGTCACCCCTCGCGCGGCACATCGGGCGGAGGTCCGAGGCGTGCCCCCGCCCGCCGACCTAGGCCGCCCCGGGCCCCGGCGCATCGTTTGCTTCCGGGAACATGTCGGGCGAACCGGCCGGAATGAGCCCGAGTGGGCGGTGTGGTGGCCACCGTTATTCATCTCATGTGACTTGAGTCACAGAGAGCAAGATTTGTTGACCCTGTGTACCTGCCGCACAGCTCACTGTGATTCAGTGGACGGGACACCGCAACGAAGCGCCGATGACAAACCTGGAGTTGCTGTCGAGGTCTCGGGGAGAGCGAGCAATGGAGACCGAGTCGGAGCCGTACGTCCGTCTTGCGACCCTGCGGCAGCTGCACCGGGTGGTGGCCGAGCTCAATACGGCCCGGAGCCTGGCGGACACCCTGCAGACCGTCGTCGACGGCATCGTCCTCGGCCTCGGCTACGAACTCGCCTGCGTCAACCTCGTTCGCCCCGACGGTGATCTGGTCGTCGCCGCCTTCGCGGGAGACCCCGCCGCCGAAGCCCTGATCACCGGCCGCGTCGGCTCGCGCGCCTCCTGGGAACGCCGCCTGACGATGGGCGAGAACTGGGACGGGCTGCGCTTCATCCCGCACACCGAGGGATGGGTCCTCGTCGAGGACGACGTCCCCCAGTGGCACACGGAGGGCCCCGACCCGCGGTTCGAGGACGAGTGGCACCCCGAGGACCGGCTCTACGCACCCATGTACGCCTCCGGCGGCGAACTGCTCGGCGTGGTCTCCGTGGACCGCCCGCGCAACGGCCGCCGGCCCGGTGCCTGGGGCCGCGAAGCGCTCCAGATGTACGCCTTCCAGGCCGCGATTGCCATCAGCAACGCCCGGCTCCGCGCGAACATGCAGCGGGCCCTGGTCCGCCTGGAGCGCGAGCAGCAGGCCCTGCGCGCCAGTGAAGAGTCGTTCCGCCAGGCCTTCGAGTACGCGCCGAGCGGCATGGCCATCGCCGAGATGGGCGGCGACCAGCACGGCCGCCTGCTGCGCACCAACGACGCGCTGTGCCGGCTGCTGGGGCGGCCCGCCTCGGTGCTGCGCCGGTACTCCTTCTCCGACCTCGTGCACCCCGAGGACATCGGGACCCTGCTGCGCACCTCCGCCGAGGGCGGCCGCGCCGAGCTCAGACTCGGCCGTCGCGACGGTACGTACGTCTGGGTCTCGCTGCGCAACTCCGTCGTCGCCGACGCCGCCGACGGGCCGCGCTTCCTGCTCACGCACGTCGAGGACATCGAGGAGCGCAAGCGGCACGAGCTCCAGCTCGCCCACCGGGCCAGCCACGACTCGCTGACCGGCCTGCCCAACAGCGCCGAGCTGCGCTCCCGGCTCGGGGCCCGGCTCTGCCGCCGCCCGCAGTCGGTGCGCGCCACCGCCGTGGAGGCGCTGGACGCGGCCTTCGAGACCCGGCCCTCGGTGGAGGGCGGACCCGGTGAGCACGGCGAGCACGGGTTCCGGCCCGACGGCTTCCCCGAGCCCTTCGAGTTCCCGGGCGGCACGGGCGGCCCGGGCGGTTCGGCCGCGGCGGGCCCGTACGACCACCACGTGCACACGGTCGCGCCGGCGACCGACATCGACGACGGTACGAAGGGGCTCGCGGTGCTCTTCTGCGACCTCGACGGCTTCAAGTCGATCAACGACCGGTTCGGGCACCACACCGGCGACGCGGTCCTGATCGAGGTGGCCCGGCGGCTGACGACCGGCGTCCGGGACGGGGACACGGTGGCCCGGCTGGGCGGTGACGAGTTCGTCGTCCTCGCCGACGGGCTGGGCGCCGCGGACGCCGCCGACCTCGCGGTGCGGCTGCGGAACGCCATCATCCCGCCGATCCGGGTGGACGGCCGTGCGGTCCGTGTGGGAGCCAGTTTCGGGATCGGCTGGGCGAGCTGCGGCATGTCGGCGGACGAGGTGCTGCGCTCGGCCGACCAGCGCATGTACATCGAGAAGCGCTCCCGTTCGAAGGCACACCGCAGGGCCGGGTAAACTCTCGGGCCGCCCGTGGGCGCACCTGTTCGGGGTAGGCTCCCCGGGGTCGAAAGGAGTGACCTGCGATGACGACGCCCGCGAACCACGGCCCGAACAACGGGGCGAGCAAGCCCGAGGATGACGACCCGTTCGGCTACCTCTACGAGGACGGCCAGGCCGCGGGGGCCACCCCGCCCGGGCAGGGCGGCGGCTACGGCTACCCGGGACCGGCGGGCGGCGCTCAGCCGGGCGTGCCCCGAACCTCGTACAACCAGGTCCGCACGGTCGGTGATCGGCCCTACGGCGGCCAGCGCGGGCAGGTTCCGCCGCAGCAGCAGGCCTACCAGGCCCAGTACCAGGCCCCCGAAGCGCTCCAGGCGGGCGGCTACGGCGTTCCGCCGCAGCAGCAGCCCCCGCAGTACACCCAGTCCGTTCCGCTGCCGGGCTCCGGCGGCGGGCACGGCGGCGGCCACGGCGGCGGTTCCAGCCGCAAGGGCATGCTCATCGCCGCCGTCGCGGTGGTCGCCGCGGTGGCGATCGGCATCGGCGCGGCCGTGATCTTCGGCAAGGACGACGACGCCGACAAGAACAAGAACACCGCGAACCCGGGCCAGAGCCCGTCGGCGCCCGCCCAGAACACCCCCTCGAACCAGCCGAGCGGCTCCGCTTCGCCGGTGGCCGAGCTGCCGAAGGGCGACGCGGGCGGTCCGGGCATGGTCATCAGCGGTGGCGCGGTCCTTACGGACGCGGTGCGTGGCGCGGAGAGCGCCAGTGGCAAGTACGTCGGCAACTTCAACCAGCCGGGCGCGGCTGTCACCTGGACGCTGGACCTGCCCAAGGAGGGCACGTACCGGCTCTACGTGCGCTACGGCATCCCGGGCGAGGACGCCAACGCCACCCTCGCGGTGAACGGCAAGCCCAACACCTCGCCGCTGAACATGAAGAACTTCGCGGAATCGGCCAAGGGAGACTGGGAGAAGGGCTGGCAGACCACCTGGGGCCAGGTGACCCTCAACAAGGGCACCAACACGGTCAAGCTGTCGTGCGAGGCCGGCAACAAGTGCCAGGTCAACATCGACAAGCTGTGGCTCCAGAAGGGCTGAGCGGCTTCCAGCAGCGGGCTTACCCCGCCGTGACCTTCACCGACCCCCGTACCTCCTCGTAGGTGCGGGGGTCGAAGTCTCCCGCCGTGGGGGCCGCGACCGTGGCCGCGGAGAGGGCCACCGCGCGGGTCAGGCGGTCCGGCCAGTCCAGGCCCTCGGTGAGGGCCGAGAGGAGGCCCGCGACCGCGGAGTCGCCGGCGCCGGTGGGGTTGCCCGTCAGGGCGCGGGGCGGGGCCGCCCGCCAGGTGCCCAGGGCGGTGGCGGCGAGCAGTCCTTCCGGGCCGAGCGAGGTGACCACCGCGTGGGCCCCGCGCCGGCGGGCGTCGCGGGTGGCGGGCAGCGGGTCGCGGGAGCCGGTCAGCTCGGCGAGCTCGGCGGCGTTCGGCTTGATCACGTCGGGGCGGGCGGCGACCCCGCGGCGCAGGGCCTCGCCGCTGGTGTCGAGCAGGACGGGGACGCCGGCCGCGCGGGACGTCCGTACGAGGGCCGCGTAAGCCCCTACGGGGACGCCCGGGGGCAGGCTGCCGCACAGGGCCACCGCGCGGGCGCCGCCCGCCAGCAGGGCCCCGTAGCGGGTGAGGAACGCGGTCCACTCGGCGGCGGTGATCAGCGGGCCGGGCTCGTTGAACTGCGTGGTGTCCCCGGAGGCCTCGTCGACGACGGCCAGGGTGCGCCGGGTGGTGCCCGCGCAGGGGACCAGCTCGTCGCGGACGCCGGGGGAGCCGGCGAGCAGTTCGCGTACGAGGGCTCCCGTGGGGCCGCCCGCGAAGCCGGTCGCGGTGACCTCGTGGCCGATCGCGGCGAGCACGCGGGCCACGTTGAGGCCCTTGCCGCCGGGCCGTTCGGTGACCTCGGTGACGCGGTGGGAGGCGTGCGCGCGCAGGCGCGGTACGCGGTAGGTGACGTCGAGTGCGGTGTTGAGCGTCACGGTCAGGATCATGGCGGGCCCCGGTCTCGGTGTGTGCGGGGGATCATGCCAAACAGATGAGCGGTCGGCCCAGTACCCGGGGCCGACCGCTTCCGGTCCGTGTGTTCCGTGCGTCTACTTGCCCGCGAGCGGGTCGACGATCCATTCGCCGCGCCGCATGACGCCGCGGACGTCGAAGGCGGAGTCGAGGACGACGAGGTCCGCGTACTTGCCGGGCTCCAGCGAGCCGACCTGGTCGTAGACGCCGATCAGCTTGGCCGGGTTGGCGGAGATCGCCTGGACCACGGACTCGACGGGGAGCTTGTCGAGGGTGACCGACCGCTTGAAGGCGGTGTCCAGGGTGAGGGTGGAGCCCGCGATGGAGCCGCCCTCGACGAGGCGGGCGACGCCCTCCTTGACCTCGACCTCCAGCGGGCCGAGGTGGTAGGTCCCGTCGCCGAAGCCGGCCGCGTCCATCGCGTCGGTGATCAGCGCCACCCGGTGCGCGCCCGCGTGGTGGAAGGCCAGCTCCAGCATCGCCGGGTGCAGGTGGACGCCGTCGTTGATCAGCTCGACGGTGACCCGCTCGTCCTCCAGCAGGGCCGCGATCGGGCCGGGGGCGCGGTGCTCCAGGCCCGGCATCGCGTTGTAGAGGTGGGTGGCCACGGTCGCGCCGGCCTCGATGGCCTCCAGCGTCTGGTCGTACGTGGAGTCCGTGTGGCCGATCGCGGCGATGACCCCGTGCTCGGCGAGCAGTCGTACGGAGTCCAGGCCGCCGGGGAGTTCGGTGGCGAGGGTGAACATGCGGGCGGCGCCGTGCGCGGCGTCGATCAGCTTGCGGACCTCGGCCGGGTCGGGGTCGCGCAGGAGGTCTTCCTTGTGCGCGCCCTTGCGGCAGGGGTTGATGAACGGCCCCTCGAAGTGGATGCCCGCGATGTCGCCCTGCTGGGTCAGCTCGGCGAGCAGTCCCGCGCGGCGGGCCAGCTCGTCCAGGTCGCCCGTGACGGTGGAGGCGACCAGGGTGGTGGTGCCGTGCTCGCGGTGGGTCCGTACGCCCTTGAGCACCTCCTCGGCGGTGCCGGAGGTGAAGGAGGCGCCGCCGCCGCCGTGGTTGTGCATGTCGACGAAGCCGGGGACGATCCAGTGCCCGGTCAGGTCGATGACGGCCGAGTCCTCGTGGGCGCTGCCGGCGATGCGGTCGCCGTCGACGATCAGGCGCCCGCCCTTGACGATGCCCGTGGGCAGCACCACGTCGGCGCCGGAGAGAACGGTGCTGCGGCCCACATGTGCGCTTCCGGACATCAGGCAGGTACCTCCGTGGCGAGTAGATCCCAGGCGAGCAGCCCTGCACCCAGGCATCCGGCGGTGTCCCCTAGGGCGGCCGGAACGATGTGGGGCAGCCGCTGGAACGTCACGCGTTCCTCCACGGCCGTCCGTAGTGGTGTGAACAAGGTTTCCCCGGCCTCCGCCAGTCCGCCACCGATGATCAGCGTGCGCGGGTCCAGCAGGGTGATCGCGGTGACCAGCCCGTCGGCGAGGGCGCCGATCGCGGCGAGCCAGACCTCCCGGGCGCGCTCGTCGCCGGATTCGACGGCCTTGGCGCAGTCCGCGGCGTCCGCGTCGGGGTCGCCGGAGGCGGCCGCCCAGGCGCGGCTGACGGCGGAGGCGGAGGCGAGGGTCTCCAGGCAGCCGCGCTGGCCGCAGCCGCAGGCGGGTCCGCCGGGGCGGACCACGATGTGGCCGATCTCGCCCGCGTACCCGTGCGCGCCGGCCTCGATGCGTCCGGCGATGCCGATGGCTCCGGCGATGCCGGTGCCGAGGGGCACGAACAGGAAGCGGTCGGCGCCGCGGCCCGCGCCGATGCGGCCTTCGGCGAGTCCGCCCGTGCGGACGTCGTGGCCGAGGGCGACCGGGATCCCGCCGAGGCGTCTGCCGAGCAGTTCGCGCATCGGGACGTCGCGCCAGCCCAGGTTCGCCGCGTAGACGGCGATCCCGTTCTCGGCGTCGACGATGCCGGGGACGGCCACGCCGGCCGCGGAGGCGGTGGTGGCGAAGCGTTCCCGGCCGAGGTCGAGGAGCTCGGCGGCGAAGTCCTGGATCGTCTCGACGACGGCTTCGGCGCCCCGCTCGCGGCCGGTGGCGCGGCGCGCTTCGTGGAGCAGGGTGCCGTCGGCGGCGACGAGGGCGGCCTTCATCCCAGTGCCGCCCACATCGAGGGCGATGACGTGTTTCACGGGTTTCACGGGTGACAGTCTCGCGTGATCGGAGGGCAAAGGTCTAGTCCACTGGGAGGGATTGTTGAGTGGCCATACAAATTCGGGACCTTCGTCGGCGGACGGGCCGGTACGCGGGCCCGTATCGGGTCCGTACGCGCGTGCGCGTGCAGGCTGTGTGCACGTTTGGGCACCGGATGTTGACGAGGCTCAAAAGTGGTGTAGACCTTTACGCGAATCGTACGGAACAACCTGGGGTGGAACGAGAACTTTGAAGGCGCGAACTGTCCAGGCCAGAAAGCTGAACCTCGCCGCGTCCGGCCTCGCACTGTGCCTGACCACGGTGACGCTGAGCGGCTGCGGCGCCGTGTCGGGCCTCTCCGGGGACAACGAAGTCACCCTGAAGGTCGTGGCGGCCGACTACGGGGACAAACCGGAAAACTCCTCCAAGCCCTACTGGAAGGAGCTCGCCGCGTCCTTCGAGAAGCGCCACCCCGGCATCAAGGTCCAGGTCGACGTCTACTCCTGGTCCGAGGTCGACGCCAAGGTCGCCGAGATGGTCAAGGCCGGCGAGGCCCCCGACATCGCCCAGATCGGCGCCTACGCCGACTACGCGGCCGAGGGCAAGCTGTACTCCGCCGACGAACTGCTCTCCGTGAACACCCAGGCCGACTTCCTCGAACCGCTCGCCGAAGCCGGCAAGGTCCGGCGCGTCCAGTACGGCATGCCCTTCGTGGCCAGCACCCGGCTGATGTTCTACAACGAGAAGCTGTTCGCCGACGCCGGAGTCATCCCCAAGGACGGCAAGACCCCCTGGCAGCCCAAGAGCTGGGCCGATCTGGAGTCCGCCGCCAAGAAGCTCAAGGCGGACGGGGTCACCACGCCCTTCGCGCTGCCCCTGGGCCGCGAGGAGGCGCAGGCCGAGACCATGCAGTGGCTGCTCGCGGGCGGCGGAGGCTACGCCGACAACGAGGACGCGTACTCGATCGACTCCCCGGCCAACATCAAGACCCTGGAGTTCCTGCGCGACAAGCTCGTCGGCGGGGGCCTGACCGGCCCCGTCGAACCGGCCAAGCTGGACCGCCAGGCCGCCTTCGACTCCTTCTCGCGCGGCGAGGTCGGCATGCTCAACGGGCACCCGACGCTGCTCCAGCAGGCCGCCGCGAAGGGCGTCCAGTACGGCATGACCCCGATGCCGACCTCCGACGGGGTGCCCCACCCGACGATGGGCGTCGCCGACTGGGTGATGGCCTTCAAGACCGGCCACCAGTCGCAGTCCGGGAAGTTCCTCGACTTCCTGTACGAAGAGAACAACGTGACGGCCTTCACCGAGAAGTACGACCTGCTCCCGGTCACCACCAGCGGCTCCCGGGCGATGGACGCCTCCACGGGTGCCTCCTCGGCGCAGCTGAAGACCTTCCTGCACGCGCTGCCCAACGCACGCCTCTACCCGGTGGGCAAGAAGTCCTGGGCGGCCGTCAGCGAGGACGTCAAGAAGAACATCGGCAAGGCCGTGCAGCCGGGCGGGCAGCCCGGCAAGACCCTCGCGGACCTCTCCGAGATGGCGCGCAAGGCGGACGCCCGCTGATCCGTGCCGGGCGCGGGCCGTCAGCGGGGGCTGTCGTAGGGCAGGGCTAATCTGGCCGTATGACGGACGCGGACGAGAGGCCGCCGGCCGGGCTGAGCGCCGACGAGGCGGCCGTACTGGCCTACGAAGGCCGCACCTGGCCCGGGCCGGGCGCCAAGGAACGGGCCATAAGGGAAGGACTGGGGATGCCCCCGGTCCGGTACTACCAGCTGCTCAACGCGCTGATGGACGATCCCAGGGCGCTCCGGCACGCGCCGGGCACCGTGAACCGCCTGCGGCGCATCCGCGAAGCACAGCGGGCGAGGCGGTAGCGGCGGCCGCGGTGCGGCAGCCGGGGTCCGGCGGCCGGGGTGTGGTGCCCCGCGCCGTAGCCGTGGCCCGGTTGGGCCGTTAGGGTCGAGCGTATGGGGAGCCATCCGCACGATCTGCCGATGCCCGTCACCACCGCCGGACGCGAGGGACTCGAAGCCCTCCTCCGCGCACCGCACCGCTCCGTCGTCGCCCTCGACTTCGACGGCACCCTCGCCGACATCGTTCCCGACCCCGACCAGGCCCGGGCCCACCCCGGAGCCGTCCCCGCGCTCGCCGCCCTCGCCCCCGAGGTCGGCTCCATCGCGGTCGTCACCGGCCGGCCGGCCGGGGTCGCCGTCCGCTACGGGGGCTTCGCCGGGGTCCCGGGACTCGAACACCTGGTGGTGCTCGGACACTACGGAGCCGAGCGCTGGGACGCCGTGAGCGGCATCGTGCACGCTCCGGCCGAGCATCCGGGGGTCGCGGCGGTCCGGGCGGAGCTGCCCGGGTTCCTGGACGCGATCGGCGCGTGGCGCGGGACGTGGATCGAGGAGAAGGGCCAGGCCCTGGCCGTCCACACCCGGCGCGCGGCCGACCCGGAGGCCGCCTTCGCGGCCCTGCGCGAGCCCCTGGCGGGGCTGGCGGCCCGGCACGGCCTGATGGTCGAACCGGGCCGGGCCGTACTGGAGCTGCGGCCGCCGGGGATGGACAAGGGCGTCGCCCTCACGGAGTACCTCGCGGAGGTGGGGGCGCAGGCCGTGCTCTACGCCGGCGACGACCTCGGGGACCTGGCGGCCTACTCGGCGGTGGAGAAGCTGCGGGCCGGGGGCATGCCGGGGCTGCTGCTGTGCAGTGGCTCGGCGGAGGTCCCGGAACTCGCCTCCCGCGCGGACCTGACCCTGTCCGGCCCCTCGGAGGTCGTCGCCTTCCTGGCGGCGTTGGCCGTGGCCGTGCGGGCCTAGCTTTTGACGCGTGCCCCGTGCGGCTCGGTGCCCGGCGCGGCCGGGCGGGTGCGGCTCGGTGCCCTGCGGGGCCGTCCCCTACCCGCCCTTCCACCGTTCCCTGGGCTGCGCCCAGACCCGCGCCTCAAACGCCGGCGAGGCTGGATCAACCCAGCCTCGCCGGCGTTTGAGGCGCGGGGGTTCGGGGACTTCGCTCCCGGCAGCGGCGCGCTCAGGCGCGCAGTGCGTCCAGTTGGGACGTGAGCCACTGGGCCGGGGGGAGGGCCGTCGCCGCCACCGCCAGGCGTTTCGTGCGGTCCGCACGCTCCGCGGACGGCATCGAGAGGGCCGCGTGCAGCGCCTCCGCCGTGGCCGTCACGTCGTACGGGTTCACCGTCAGCGCGTCCGCGCCGAGCTCCTCGTACGCCCCCGCCCCGGTGGACAGCACCAGCACGCACCCCGCCTCCGAGACCACCGGGATCTCCTTCGCGACGAGGTTCATGCCGTCCCGCACCGGATTGACCAGCGCCACGTCCGCCAGCCGGTACGCCGCCAGCGACCGCGCGAAGTCGTCCTCGACGGAGACGATCACCGGCTGCCAGTCGGCCGTGCCGAACTCCGCGTTGATCTCCGCCGCCAGCTCCCGCACCGACTCGGTGTACTCCCGGTAGACGGCCAGGTCCTGCCGGGAGGGGTAGGCGGAGGCCAGGTGGACCACCCGCTCCCGCCATTCGGGGTGGACCGTCAGCAGCTCCCGGTACGCGAGCAGCCCCCGCAGGATGTTCTTCGACAGCTCCGTGCGGTCCACCCGGACGATCGTCTTCAGCCCGCCGACCTCCGCCCGCAGCGCCGCCAGCTTGTCGTCCACCTCCGGCCGGTGCGCGAGCGCGCGCAGCTCGTCCGCGTCCACGCCGAGGGGGTACGCGGTGACGTGGGTGAACCGGAGCTCCCCGTATCCGTGCCCGTCCGCGGCCTTCCTGCGGTGCCGCACCTCGTACTCCGAGGTCTCGAACGGGACGGACGCGTTCGCGACGCCGTGTGCGTCGTCCCTGGTTGCGTCGGCGAGGAAGTTGCCCGCCCACCCAAGCGTGTGGAAGCCCAGCCGGTCCGCCCCGAGCATCCCCCAGACCAACTGGCTCCGGATGTCGGCCGGGAGCATGTCCAGGAACTCCCGCGCAGCCCACGGCGTGTGCGTGAAGTGCCCGATCCGCAGGTCCGGGCGGAGCTCCCGGAGCATCCCGGGGGCCAGCGCCAGGTGGTAGTCCTGGATCAGGACCGCCGCCCCCTCGGCCGCCTCCTGCGCGAGCGCCTCCGCGAAGGCCTCGTTGTACGTGACGTACGAGGCCCAGCGCCGCCGGAACTCCGCGTCGAAGACCGGCTCGCGCGGGATCTCGTACAGGTGGTGGTGGAGGAACCACAGCACCGAGTTCGCGATGCCGTTGTACGCCCCGTCGTAGACCTCCGGGTCGATGTCGAGCATCCGTACGCCCGGCTCGGACACCCCCTGCCGTACCGCCCCCCGGTCCGCGTCCGACAGTGCCGCGCAGATCCACAGTGCCCCCGGCTGCTCCGCGAGGGCGGTGGAGAGGCCGGAGACGAGGCCGCCCCCGCCGCGGCGGGCACTGAGCGTGCCGTCCGCGGCGAGGGCGTACGAGAGGGGGCCGCGATTCGCGGCGACGAGCACCTGGGAAGCCATGCGGCGAACCTAGCCCGCCTCGACTCCGGTCAAACGTCAGCGCCTGCGCGTACGCCGGACCGAGAGGAAGACCACACCTCCGAGTGCCGTGAGCGTGGCGGCCGCCGTGCCCATCAGCCACAGCTCCCGGCCGTCGGAGCCGGTGGTGGCCAGGTGCCCGCCCGGCGGGCCCTTGGAGTCGTCGCCCGGGGTCGCGGGGGTCTCCGGCAGCGGTCGAGGCTGCTGGGTGGTGGGAGACGCGGACGGTGTGGACGGTGTGGAGGGTGTGGACGACGGCACCGTGGTGGGTGAAGGGGAGGCCGACGGGGACGGCGTCGGGGAGGACGAGGTGCTCGGCGACGGCGACGGGTCCGGGGTCGTGATCACCGGCGGGACCGGTGCGCACGCCGGGTCCTTCGAGCCGTTCTCGCAGTTCGTGCGGCCACTCTCCGCGACCACGTGGTTCGTCAGCTTGCCGTCGCCGGTCAGCGGGTCGTTGACCTTCACCTTGTACGTGATCGTCGCCGTCCTGCCCCGCGGGACGTCGCCCGTCCAGGACAGCTTGGGCGCCGTATACGTGGCCGAACCGAGGTCCGCCGTCGCCACCCCGTCGAAGGCCGCGTCGTCCAGCAGCTGCGTCAGGTCGTCGGTCAGCTTCGCGTTCGGGTAGTCCAGGCTGCCGATGTTCTTCGCGGTGATCGTGTAGGTCACCGTGTCACCGGGCGCGACCGACTTGGCGGGCGAGGCCGTCTTCGTCACCTCCAGGTCAGGCACCGGCACGGCCAGCGCGAACTGCGAGATGACGTACGTGTCCCCGCGCGTGCGGAACGTCAGGTCGGCGGAGGTGGCCCCGGCCGGCAGCGAGGCCGCGGGGATCTCGAAGGACTTCGCGTCGATGCTGAGGTTGTTGGCGTGCTTCGGTTCCAGCGAGCCGTCGGCCGAGCTGGTGAAGAAGTTGTCGGCCGCCCCGTTGGCGGGGTTGGTGATGTTCGCGCCGTTCACCCGGAACTGGTCGCCCTTGGTGTTCCAGTCGCCCTCGTAGGCCGTCGCGCTCGCGCGGACCGGGCCGTCGCCGGTGCGGTAGAAGCCCGAGACCTTGACCGTGGTGTCAGGGCTGGTCGAGCGCTGGAGCACGTGGCCGCCGTAGACGTAGACGTTGCGCCGCTCGGGGGCGTGCTCGTTCGGGCCGGGGTACGCGTACACGACCGTCAGGGACCAGCCGGCGACGCAGCCGCGCCCCTGAGGGGCCCAGATGTTGCCGACGGCCACGGGGACCGGCGAGCCGGTGGCCACGTCCGCGAAGGCGGCGGTGACGTCGGACTCGCCCGTGTAGTAGTGCGGGCCGCCCGTTTGGGCCGGGTCCTCGACCATGTCCGACAGGGTCACCGGCCGGGCGGCGCCCGAGCCGACCTTGACGACCGGGCGGGTGGTCAGCGGGTCACCGGGGGCGCGCCGCACGTCCTCGCCGGAGACGTCGCACCGCTCGATGAGGTTCGAGCCGAGCTTGTACGCGCCGTTGTTGCCGCCCCAGAAGAGCCGCGCGTACGCCACCTTCGCGCCCGGAGGCACGGTGAGCAGGCCGGTGCTGGAGGTGCCGGTGGCCGTCCCGAGCCCGGCCGCGTCCACCGGGCGGGCGACGAAGTCGTTGTTGTTCTTCGTGCCCCCGCCCCGCTGGACCTCGGCGCACTCGGCGGCCTCGGCGGGCGGTGCCTGGGGGCAGCCCATCACCGTGTTGCCGAGCGTGACGAAGTCCCCGTAGAGCGCCTCGTCGTACCGCTTCTCGAAGGGGGAGACCACCTCCGCGACGGCCGGTCCGCTCAGCGAGCCGATCAGCAGCGCCGCGCCCCCGGCCACCGCGAGGGCGGATCCCCATACATGTCTGAAACGTATAAACCCCATGAAAGGGAAATTAGACCGATAGGGGTTGATTCGGGCGTTACGCCACGCGACGGCGCGCGTACTCCTCGATGTCGAGCATCGGCGGCCGCTCCTCGGTGTCCACGGCGTAGGTGTGCGGTACGAACCCCTCCGGGCCCCGCTCGAACTGCGTCAGCTCGGGGCGTACGAGGTGCCCCCGCGAGAGCCGTACCTGCGCCGTGCGGTAGATCGCCGCGGCCATCCGCCCCAGGGCCTGGCCGTCCTGGTGGCGGTGCAGCCGTACGCCCACGTCCACCTGGGCCAGCGCGTCGAGCCCGGCCGTGTGCAGTGCGTCCACCAGCAGGCCCAGCTCCACCCCGTAGCCCACCGGGAACGGCAGCCGCTCCAGCAGCTCGCGGCGCACGGCGTACTCGCCGCCCAGCGGCTGGACGAAGCCGGCCAGCTGCGGCCAGTGGAGGTTGAGCAGGGGGCGGGCCACCAGCTCCGTGACCCGGCCGCCCTGGCCGTGGGCCTTGGCGGAGGCCAGGGCGGCCGGGTCGCCGGACTCCTGGCCGAAGGGGCGGTCGTACATGGCCTTGACGAACCGCACGTCCGGATCGGTCAGCAGCGGGCCGACGATCCCCGAGACGAAGGCGGCCGAGAAATCGCGCAGGTCGGCGTCCACGAAGCAGACGATGTCGCCGGTGGTGACCAGCAGCGAGCGCCACAGGACCTCGCCCTTGCCGGGCACCGCCGGGATCCGCGGCAGGACCTCGTCGCGGTGCACCACCCGGGCCCCGGCCTTGGCCGCGACCTCCGCCGTGCGGTCCGTGGAGCCGGAGTCGATCACGACGAGCTCGTCCACCAGCGGAACCGGCAGGCCCTCGATCAGATCGCGCCGGATCACCTCGACGATCGCGCCGACCGTCGCCTCCTCGTTCAGCGCCGGCAGCACCACGCTGACCGTGGTGCCCGCTGCCCGCTTGGCCGAAAGCAGCTGGCCGAGCGGTCGGTCGGCGGCTGACCAGGAGCGGTCTGCCAGCCAGCGCTCCACCTCTTCCAGCACCTTCAGCACTCCCTGGTTCATCACTGGGTTCATCATGGGTTTGGACCGAAATGTGATCCATCTCGCGGTTCGGACGGCTGTCTCAACCACCCGGGCCTTCGGTTACAGTCTTGAACAACGCGAAGGTCCACCGCATGCCGGGGGTCCCCGCGTACAAACGCACCGGCGCGCCACAGAGCGCGTGTGCCGGTGCCATACCGCTCATCCAGAGGGGCAGAGGGACACGGCCCGTTGAAGCCCCGGCAACCCTCCAGTCGGTTCTCGCGATCGCGCATTCCAGCGCCGCCAGCGAGGTCCCCGGCTAGGGAAGGTGCCAATTCCGTCTCATGGCGAAGTGCGCCATGGGGAAGATGAGGAGAAAGGGCCTCGCCATCATGGCTGCACAGTCTGTCGCAACCTCTGCCGAAACCGTTGAAAACGCTTCTGGCACCTCTGTCGATCTCGGTCCCGCCACCGGCCTTTCCTGTCGTGAGTGCGGTACCGGCTTCGAGCTCGGCCCGATCTTCGCCTGCGCCGAGTGCTTCGGCCCGCTCGAAGTCGCCTACGACCTGCCGCTGGGCGACCCGGAAGCCCTGCGCGCCGCCATCGAGGCCGGCCCGAACAACATCTGGCGCTACGCGCCGCTGCTGCCCGTCCCGGCGGACGTGGCCTCCAAGCCGAGCCTGAACCCCGGCTTCACCAAGCTCGTGGACGCGGCCAACCTGGCCAAGGAGCTCGGCGTCACCGGCAAGCTGTACGTCAAGGACGACTCCGGCAACCCGACGCACTCCTTCAAGGACCGCGTCGTGGCCATCGCCGTCGAGGCCGCCCGCGCCTTCGGCTTCACCACCCTCTCCTGCTCCTCCACCGGCAACCTGGCCGGCGCCGTCGGCGCCGCGGCCGCCCGCGCCGGCTTCCGCTCCTGCGTGTTCATCCCGCACGACCTGGAGCAGGGCAAGGTCGTCATGGCCGGTGTCTACGGTGGCGACCTCGTCGGCATCGAGGGCAACTACGACGACGTCAACCGCTTCTGCTCCGAGCTCATCGGCGACCCGCTGGGCGAGGGCTGGGGCTTCGTCAACGTCAACCTGCGCCCGTACTACGGCGAGGGCTCCAAGACCCTGGCGTACGAGATCTGCGAGCAGCTCGGCTGGCAGCTGCCCGACCAGATCGTCATCCCGATCGCGTCCGGCTCGCAGCTCACGAAGATCGACAAGGGTCTCCAGGAGCTGATCAAGCTCGGCCTCGTCGAGGACAAGCCGTACAAGATCTTCGGCGCCCAGGCCGAGGGCTGCTCGCCCGTCTCGACCGCCTTCAAGGCCGGTCACGAGGTGGTCCGCCCGCAGAAGCCGAACACCATCGCCAAGTCGCTGGCCATCGGCAACCCGGCGGACGGCCCGTACGTCCTGGACATCGCGCGCCGCACCGGCGGCTTCGTCGAGGACGTCAACGACGAGCAGGTCGTCGAGGCCATCAAGCTCCTCGCCCAGACCGAGGGCATCTTCGCCGAGACCGCGGGCGGCGTGACCGTCGGCGTGACGAAGAAGCTCGTCGAGAACGGGCAGCTCGACCCCACGCTGACCACCGTGATCCTGAACACCGGTGACGGCCTCAAGACCCTGGAGGCGGTGGCCGAAGGTGGTGGCCAGACCGCCACCATCCGCCCCAGCCTGGACGCGTTCCGCGCCGCCAACCTGGCCTGATCTTCTTACCTGTACACCGGAAGGGCAGTAGCACCATGAGCGTCAACGTCCGCATCCCCACCATCCTGCGCACCTACACCGGCGGCCAGGCCGAGGTCCCCGCCGAGGGCGCGACCCTCGAAGAGGTCATCCAGTCCCTGGAGGCGAGCCACCCCGGCATCGCCGCGCGCGTCCTGGACGACCAGGGCAAGCTGCGCCGCTTCGTGAACGTCTACGTCAACGACGACGACGTGCGCTTCGAGGGCGGGCTGCAGACGTCCACTCCGGACGGCGCCGGCATCTCGATCATCCCCGCCGTCGCGGGCGGCTGCTGAGCCTTCGCGTGACCCCGTAGGACCTCGCGGAAACTGAATTGCCCCCTCCGTTACCAAACGGAGGGGGCAATTCTGCTTGATTGGGCGCGGTAGAGTTGGGGAAGTCCCCTCCGCTGTTCTTGCCCGCCGCATATGAGCGGGCCGCGAGAGGGTTGACATTGAGTCAACATGCAAGTGCGCTATGGGCCCTTGGCGCGGTTTGTCCGGCCCGAGTTGCCCTGGAATATTCTGGGTTTTCACCCTATTTCAAACTTTCGCTGTGTCCAGAATTCTCGTTGGAATGACCTGTTGCAGACAGCAGCGGTGCGGATACATTCAGCCCCGGTCGAGGCGTTCCGGCGCAAGTTCTGACCCGGGACCGCGAAGTGCGGTCCTGCGCAAGGGCCAGTAATAGGGGAGTTAGGCATGGCTCAGGGCACCGTCAAGTGGTTCAACGCGGAGAAGGGCTACGGCTTCATCGCGGTCGACGGTGGTGCGGATGTGTTCGTCCACTACAGCGCCATCCAGATGGACGGGTACCGCACCCTTGAAGAGGGTCAGCGGGTCGAGTTCGAGATCTCGCAGGGCCAGAAGGGTCCGCAGGCGGACATGGTCAAGCTCGCCGCCGGCTAGTCCGACCGCGATCGACCACCGACACGTACGGGCCACGCACAGCGGCCGCGTACGACGGCACAACGGCATATGTACGAGGGGCCCACATCCTGGACACGGGATGCGGGCCCCTCGTGCGTGGCGGCTCCGGAGCCCTTGCGGTGTCCGGGTGTTCATCCCGGGTTGCCCGAAGCCGCTTGCACTCGGGGGGGTCGAGTGCTAATCATTGGCGTTAGCACTCTCCTGGTGAGAGTGCTACCTATACGAGGACCGGGTCAGTGAGGCCCGCAGGGTCCGGCGGGAAGAAACCGCCGGGCACGCAGGCCGTCCGTCGCGGGCGCGGGCGCGGTCCGGGAGCACTCCACCGCTGTCCGGGAGGACCACTTCAGATGGCCAAGATCATTGCGTTCAACGAGGAGGCCCGGCGCGGTCTCGAGCGAGGCATGAACCAGCTCGCCGACGCCGTCAAGGTCACCCTTGGCCCCAAGGGTCGCAACGTCGTCCTTGAGAAGAAGTGGGGCGCCCCCACGATCACCAACGATGGTGTCTCCATCGCCAAGGAGATCGAGCTCGAGGACCCGTACGAGAAGATCGGCGCCGAGCTGGTCAAGGAAGTCGCCAAGAAGACGGACGACGTCGCCGGCGACGGTACGACCACCGCCACCGTTCTCGCCCAGGCGCTCGTCCGCGAGGGCCTGCGCAACGTGGCCGCCGGTGCGAACCCGATGGCCCTCAAGCGCGGTATCGAGAAGGCCGTCGAGGCCGTCTCCGCCGCCCTGCTGGCGCAGGCCAAGGATGTCGAGACCAAGGAGCAGATCGCTTCGACGGCCTCCATCTCCGCCGCCGACACCCAGATCGGCGAGCTCATCGCCGAGGCCATGGACAAGGTCGGCAAGGAAGGCGTCATCACGGTCGAGGAGTCGCAGACCTTCGGCCTGGAGCTCGAGCTCACCGAGGGCATGCGCTTCGACAAGGGCTACATCTCGGCGTACTTCGCCACCGACATGGAGCGCATGGAGTCGTCCCTCGACGACCCGTACATCCTGATCGTCAACTCCAAGATCGGCTCGGTCAAGGACCTGCTGCCGCTCCTGGAGAAGGTCATGCAGTCCGGCAAGCCGCTGCTGATCATCGCCGAGGACGTCGAGGGCGAGGCGCTCTCCACCCTCGTCGTCAACAAGATCCGCGGCACCTTCAAGTCCGTCGCCGTCAAGGCTCCGGGCTTCGGCGACCGTCGCAAGGCCATGCTCGGCGACATCGCCATCCTCACGGGCGGCACGGTCATCTCCGAGGAGGTCGGCCTCAAGCTCGAGAACGCCGGTCTCGACCTGCTCGGCCGCGCCCGCAAGGTCGTCATCACCAAGGACGAGACCACCATCGTCGACGGTGCCGGTGACAGCGACCAGGTCCAGGGTCGCGTCAACCAGATCCGCGCCGAGATCGAGAACTCCGACTCGGACTACGACCGCGAGAAGCTGCAGGAGCGCCTGGCGAAGCTCGCCGGCGGTGTCGCGGTCATCAAGGCCGGTGCCGCGACCGAGGTCGAGCTCAAGGAGCGCAAGCACCGCATCGAGGACGCCGTTCGCAACGCGAAGGCGGCCGTCGAAGAGGGCATCGTCGCCGGTGGCGGCGTGGCCCTGCTCCAGGCTTCCTCGGTCTTCGAGAAGCTCGAGCTCACCGGCGACGAGGCGACCGGCGCCAACGCCGTCAAGCTCGCGCTGGAGGCCCCGCTCAAGCAGATCGCCGTCAACGGTGGTCTCGAGGGTGGCGTCGTCGTGGAGAAGGTCCGCAACCTGCAGATCGGTTGGGGCCTGAACGCCGCGACCGGCGAGTACGTGGACATGATCGCGGCCGGCATCATCGACCCGGCGAAGGTCACCCGCTCTGCCCTGCAGAACGCGGCGTCCATCGCGGCTCTCTTCCTCACCACCGAGGCCGTCATCGCCGACAAGCCCGAGAAGGCCGGCGCGGCTGCCGGTGGCGGCATGCCGGGCGGCGACATGGACTTCTGATCCACCCCCGGGCTCCGGCCCGAAGGTAGATCGGCTGTTCGCATCACGTACCGAGGGCGGCACCCCCAGCTGGGGGTGCCGCCCTCGGGCGTTTGCGACGGCCTAGAAGCCGGTGGTGTCGATGTCGAAGTCGAACGGCTCCGGGACGTGCAGGGGCTGGCCGAACGAGACCGTCTTGCGGGAGCGGTACCCGTGAGGGGAGGGGTCCCAGAAGCAGGTGATCTCCGAGTGCTGCATGTCGACGACCAGGTAGACGGGGACGAGCAGGCCGTACACGTCCAGTTTTTCGTTCCAGTCGGCGTCTCTCGTGGACACCGAGGTGAACTCGGCTACTAGGGACAGAGCCGCACCGTCCGCGTGTCGGCCCTCCCCGTCGAAGGCCGCCTCATCCGCAACGAACAGGTCTGGCCCGTACGCGCGCTCGGAGGCCGAGAACCGGAAGAGGAAGGGTGCGGTGTCCGCGCCGTGTCCTTCAGGGGCGTGGGCCTCGATCTGCTTCCGGAGTGCTCGCATGGGCCGGTAGTAGCGCAGCTTGGAAAACGGCGACACGACGATCTTCCCCCGGATGAGCTCGGCCTTGAAGCCGTCTGGCGTGTTCATCTCCGCAACCGTCTGCAGGAGCTCCTCGAATGTCGGCAGCACCGACAGCGCCTCTATGGGTGTGGCCCGCTCGGTCATGATCGTCACCGTCATCCTCCGGATGGCGTGCTGTGCCCCTGAATGTGTGCCTCGTCCCAGGCTAGCGGCGGGCGGACCGCCGTGCCCGGCCTATGGGACGGACCGCCCCAGCCCCCCGACCTTTGGTTGACTGCAGACATGACTGATGTGTTCGTCAAGATCTGCGGGCTCAAGACCGCGCACGACGTCGAGGTCGCCGTGGCCGCCGGGGCCGATGCCGTCGGCTTCGTCTTCGCGCCCGGCAGTCCGCGTACGGTCGACGCCGTGACGGCACGGGAGCTCGCCGCACACGTGCCGGACGGGGTGCTCACCGTGGGGGTGTTCCGGGGGCAGTCCGTCGCGGAGGTGCGGCGCTTCGCCGAGGAGAGCGGCGTACGGGGCGTGCAGCTGCACGGCGAGGAGGGCCCGGAGGACTTCGCGGCGCTGCGCGCGGAGGGCCGCACCCTGCTGCGGGCCACGGCGCAGCACGTGGAGCGCTGCGGGGAGTACGGCGAGGACCTGCTGCTCCTCGACGCCCCGGACCCCGGCTCCGGCAAGCCGTGGAACTGGGGCTCGGCGGACTTCACCGCGCCGGCGGGCCGCTGGCTGCTGGCGGGCGGGCTGACACCGGCCAACGTGGGTGAGGCCCTCACGGCCACCGGCGCGTGGGGCGTGGACGTGTCGAGCGGCGTGGAGAGCGAGCGCGGCGTCAAGTCCCCGGATCTGATCCGCGCCTTCATCACGGCGGCCCGCGAAGCGAGGCCCTGCGGGGCCTGACCCCGTGGGGCCTGACCTTGCCGGGCTGCGCCCCAGGGGGTCCGGTGAGAGGGCGGGTGGGGGACTCCGCCCCGCCGCCCGGGAGCCATCGGCGCCACGCCCGGGCCGGGGGCCGGGCGTGTGGATCCGCTGCGCCGTCCGGCCGTTCGCGGCCGGTGTCGGCGGGGATCCGGGCGCCGGGGATGGTCGGCTGTCCGACGGTCAGTCGCCCCCAGCGAAAGGTGGTACCCGGTGAAACGAGCCCGTTTCCTCGCCGCGGTCGTCCCGTCCCTGCTCACGGCCGCACTCACGGCCACCGCGATGAGCGCGCCCGCCACGGCCGCGCCCCTGCCGAAGCCCAAGCTCCCGGTCCCGCACTGCTTCGACAGCAACGGGACCGACCTCAACGACTTCTACGGCGTGAAGGAGCGGATCGTGGGCCCGCCCACCTGCCGTGAGATCTACGCCAAGGAGAAGTGGGTCAGGGTCGCGCCGGGCTGGACCACGGCGCCCAGCGCCGCGGTGGCCGTGTACCCGGCCGGGTACACGCCGTCCGAGACCAACCCGATCGACGACTTCAACTCCAAGTTCGACAGCGCCACCTACGTCACCGACATCGGCACGCCGCAGGAGAAGCGCCACACGTTCAAGAAGAAGCAGGTCCTGCGGACCGGCTTCGTCGGCCCCGACGGCCTTCCGTTCTCGGTCGCCGTCTCGCCGCCGCTCAAGGCGCTGGACCTCGGCCCTCACACGCACACCGTCCTGTTCACCCTCAGTGCCGAGCACTGCGACGGCATCGGAACGGACCGCGAGGAGAGCTGCCTGCCCGCGGGCACCTTCCCGTACACGGTGGACACCGCCATCACGGTGGTCCCGGCTCCGTAGTCGTCGTACGGCTGGTCGTAGTCCGGCTAGGCCAGCGAGTCGATCCAGCGCTCCAGGCGACGCCCTTCCGAGGCCATCATCTCCGGGTCGCGGAAGGTGTTCGTGAGCAGGGAGATGCCCTGGTACGAGGCGATCAGGGCGACCGCGAGCTCGCGCGCGTCGGTGGCCCGGCCCAAGGCGAGGAACTGCTGCTCGGCCCAGTCGAGCAGCACCCGCATGACGGTGGCGAGGGTCTGGTCGAGGCCGTCGTCGCGCTTGTCGAGCTCGGAGGCGAGCGAGCCGGTGGGGCAGCCGTAGCGGGCGGTGAGCTCACGCTGGTCGACCCAGCCGGCGAGGAGGGCCTTCAGCCGGTCCTGCGGGGTGGGGAGCGCGTCCAGAACGGCGATCAGCCCGGCCAGGTGCTGCGCGTGGGCGTCGATGGCCGCTTCGACCAGCTGGTCCTTGGTCTTGAAGTAGTAGTAGACGTTGCCGAGGGGGACGTCGGCCGCGCGCGCGATGTCGGCGATCGTCGTCTTCTCCATGCCCTGTTCGTGCAGGACCTGGGCCGCGGCCGCGGCGAGGCGTTCGCGCTTGCCGCCACGTTTCGTACCTGAGTAAGTCACCTGACTAAGTGTAGACGGGTGCCACCCGGGAGGCTATGGTCGTCCCAGGAGTTAGTCAGTCAGCTAACTCACTTCATGGGTGGGAGCCTTTCATGATCGTCATCACGGGTGCGACCGGAAACGTCGGCAGCGAGCTGGTACGGATCCTCGCGGCGGCGGGGGAGCGCGTCACGGCCGTCTCCCGCCGGGCGCCGGAGCATGCCCTGCCCGACGGGGTCCGCCACCACCGGGCCGATCTCGCCGATCCGCAGAGCCTGCGGCCGGCCCTCGCCGGGGCCGGGGCCCTGTTCCTGCTCGTCGCCGGCGAGGACCCGCGGGCGGTCCTCGCAACGGCCGCGGAGGCCGGCGTACGCAGGGTCGTACTGCTGTCCTCGCAGGGGGTCGGGACCCGGCCCGAGCAGTACGGGCACCCGGCCGCCTTCGAAGAGGCGGTCCGCCGGTCTGGGCTGGAGTGGACGGTCCTGCGCTCGGGCGGGCTCGACTCCAACGCCTTCGCCTGGGCCGACTCGATCCGTACGCACCGCACGGCCGCGGCGCCCTTCGGGGACGTCGGGCTGCCGACGGTCGACCCGGCGGACGTGGCCGAGGTCGCCGCCGCCGTACTGCGGGGCTCCGGGCACGCGGGGAACACGTACGACCTCACCGGCCCGGCCCCGGTCACCCCGCGCGAGCGGGCCGAGGCGATCGCGGGGGCGATCGGCGAACCGGTGCGGTTCGTGGAGCAGAGCCCCGAGGAGGCCCGCGCGCAGATGCTGACCTTCATGCCCGAGCCGGCGGTGGAGGGCACCCTGGCGATCCTGGGCGCGCCGGTCGCCGCCGAACGGGCCGTCAGCCCGGCCGTCGAGCGGATCCTCGGCCGGGCCCCGCGCCCCTTCGCCGCCTGGGCGGACCGCTCGGCGGCGGCCTTTCGCTGACCGGGCCGGACCGCTCGGCGGCGGTCTTCCGCCGGCGAAGCCGGACCGGCCCGGCATCCCTTCCCGTCTCTCCCCGGAGGAGCAGCACCCATGCCCGTACAGCCCGTACTCGACTCGACGATCCACTACCGGGAGGCCGGTACGCGCACCGGTGTGCCGGTGGTCTTCCTGCACGGGAACCCCACCTCCTCCCACCTCTGGCGGGAGGTGATCCCCGCCGTCGGCGGCCCGGCCCGGCTCCTCGCGCCTGACCTGATCGGGATGGGGGACTCGGGCAAGCCCGACCTCGCCTACACCTTCGCCGATCACGCCCGCTACCTCGACGCCTGGTTCGACGCGCTCGGGCTGGAGCGGGCCGTGCTCGTCGGGCACGACTGGGGAGGCGCGCTCGCCTTCGACCGGGCCGCCCGGCATCCGGGGCGGGTGCGCGGGATCGCGTTCACCGAAACCATCGTCAAGCCGATGAGCTGGGAGGAGTTCCCCGAGGGCGGCCGCGAGCTGTTCCGGGCGATCAAGACGCCCGGGGTGGGGGAGGCGATGATCCTCGACGAGAACGCCTTCATCGAGGACACGCTGCCCGGAACCTTCGGCCCCGGCGCCCTGGAGGTGTACCGGGCCCCGTACCCGACGAGGGAGAGCCGGCGCCCGATACTCCAGTGGGCCCGGTCGATGCCGCTGGGCGGGGAGCCGGCCGAGGTGGTGGCCCGCGTGGCGGCGTACGACGAGTGGCTCGCGGCGAGCCCGGACGTGCCCAAGCTGCTGCTGACCTTCGCCCCGGGGCCCGGGGCGATGACGGGACAGGAGACCGTCGACTGGTGCGTGGCGAACATCGCGGGTCTCGAACTCGCCCGGCACGACGACGTGCCCGCCGGCCACCACACCCCCGAGGACCACCCGCTGCTGGTCGCGGCGGCGGTACGGGACTGGGCGGGTCGGCACGGACTGTGGGGGTGAGCCGGTTGCCCCGATCGGCGAGGGTGGGGCGAAGGGCGGGCGGAACGGGCCTTCGGACCCTCCGGCGACGGACGTAGGTCCCTGTCGGTGGGCCTTCCGCCCCGGGGAGACTTCGAAACATGGACACTCTGGATTCGGTGATCGTCAACGTCAACGATCACCTCTGGACCTACCTGCTGATTCCGCTGGTGGTCGGTGCGGGCCTGTACTTCACGGTCCGCTCCCGGGGTGTGCAGCTGCGCCTGCTTCCCGAGATGTTCCGGGTGGTGAAGGAGAAGACCCCGCCG
Source organism: Streptomyces sp. NBC_00086 (assembly GCF_026343255.1). Classification (NCBI taxonomy): domain Bacteria; kingdom Bacillati; phylum Actinomycetota; class Actinomycetes; order Kitasatosporales; family Streptomycetaceae; genus Streptomyces; species Streptomyces sp. NBC_00086. Next base: position 4,491,756 of record NZ_JAPELZ010000001.1, read on the forward strand.
CGCGCCGACGGCCGCAAGCAGGTCTCGTCCTTCGGCGCCTTCACGATCTCGGCCGCCGCGCGCGTCGGTACCGGCAACATCGCCGGTGTCGCCGCCGCCATCACCCTGGGCGGCGCGGGCGCAGTCTTCTGGATGTGGATGATGGCGCTGATCGGCGCGGCCTCCGCCTTCGTGGAATCGGCCCTCGCCCAGCTCTACAAGGTGCGCAACGCCGGCGGCGCCTACCGTGGCGGCCCGGCCTACTACATGCAGCGGGCGCTGGGTAAACGCTGGCTCGGGGTGCTCTTCGCGGTGACGATCACCGTCACCTTCGGCTTCGTCTTCAACGCCGTACAGGCCAACACCATCACCGCCGTGGCTTCGGGCTCCCTCGCCGACACGGACGGATCGAACTGGTTCGGCCCCTCGCTCGGCGTGCTGCTGGCCGCCCTGCTGGGCCTGGCCGTCTTCGGCGGGGTCAGGCGGATCTCGTCCATCACCACGGTCCTGGTGCCGGTGATGGCGATCGTGTACCTCCTCCTCGGCGCGGCGGTGGTCCTCCTCAACATCACCGAGTTCCCCCGGGTCATCGCCGACATCGTCGGCGGCGCCTTCGGCTTCCGCGAGCTGGCGGCCGGCGGTATCGGCGCGGCCATCCAGCAGGGCATCCGGCGCGGCATGTTCTCCAACGAGGCGGGCCTGGGCTCGGCCCCGAACGCGGGCGCCGCCGCCGAGGTCTCGCACCCGGTCAAGCAGGGCCTCGTACAGTCCCTGGGCGTCTTCTTCGACACCCTCCTCGTCTGCACGATGACGGCCTTCATCGTCCTGGTCACCAACCCGGAGCTGTCGGGCCGCCAGGGCGCGGACCTGACGCAGACGGCGCTGAGCGAGACGCTGGGCGGGTGGGCCGGCCATCTGCTCACCGTGGTGGTCTTCATGCTCGCCTTCAGCAGCATGATCGGTAACTACTACTACGGCGAGACCAACATCCAGTTCATCACCCGCAAGCGGTGGGTCCTGCCCGGCTACCGGGCGCTGGTCCTGTCGGCGGTCGTCCTGGGCTCGCTCGGTTCGGTGTCGATCGTCTGGAACCTGGCGGACGTGTTCATGGGCCTCATGGCCCTGATCAACCTCGCCGCGATCATCCCGCTGTCGGCCATCGCCTTCCGCCTCCTGGACGACTACCTCGCCCAGCGCCGCGCGGGCCTGGAACCGGTCTTCACCCGCGACCGCATGCCGGACCTGAAGGGGATCCAGTGCTGGGACCCGATCCGCACGACGGTCCCGTCGGCGCAGGCGCCGGAACGGGTGTAGCGGGCTGGTGGTGTGCGGGGGTTGCTGCGTGCGCCACCCGATCGTGGGACGCTGAACGAAACGGCCGCACGCCGTGAAACCGTCTGTCTACGCTCGCTGGCATATGCCACAGGAGAGGAGACCCGCGATGACCGCAGCCATGGTCGAACCCGACCGGAACGCCGACGGCCGCACGTGGGAGTACCTGCTGCAGAGCTGGCGTGACCTGGACGTGCCGGAGGGCTGGCGCGCCGAGATCGACGGAGGACAGATCGCCTTGGTGCCGCCGCACCACCGCCACCACAACGCAATCGCAGAGAGTGTGCAGCGCACCCTGTACGGGGTCCTGCCGCCCGAGTGGGGCGTCTACCAGACGCTCGGCATCCACATCGCCCCACTGGACAAACTCTACGTGCCGGACCTGGTGGTGGTCCCGTCCGTCCTGGTCAGGGGTGTGGAAGCCGAGGTCTCCGACCCGGTGGACGCGGCCGAGGCGCTGCTCGTCGTGGAGATCACCTCCAAGAGCAACGCCGATGTCGACCGGAAGAGGAAGCTCTGGGCCTACGCTCACGCCCCCGTCCCGGTGTACGTCCTGATCGACCGGTTCGACGAGCACGGACCCACGGCCACGCTGTTCACCGAACCGGAGAACGGCGCCTACAAGCACGCCGTCCGGGTCGCCTTCGGCGACGGGTTGCGGCTCCCCGAGCCCTTCGCCCTGACGCTCGACACGGGGAGCTTCCCGCACTGACCCGGTGGTTCGTGACGGTCAGGCGAGGCGGTCCGGTATCGGGGCCAGGTCGTAGTTGGCCCAGACGTAGGAGTCCATCTGGTGCTGGTCGCCGGAGAGGTTGGTGACCCGGTCGACCTTGCCGTCGGCGTCGAAGTGCCAGACCAGCGCCCACAGCGTGTCGACCTTGCCTACGCCGCCGGTGGTCCAGCCGCGGTGGACGTCGACCACGTACTCCTCGTTGGCCTCCAGGAACAGCGGGTCGGCCTGGAATCCGGCCTTGCCGAGCTGGGTGAAGAAGGCCGCGACCTCCTCGACGCCCCGCTTGGTGCCCGACAGCGGGTGGTGGCCCGGGATGGTCCACTCGATCCCCTCCGCGAGCACCTCCCGCATGCCGTCGAGGTCGTAGGCCGCATAGGCGGTGAAGAACTTGGTGATCGCGTCGACCTTGATGCTCTTGTCGCTCATGCTGTGCGGATCCGTTCCTTCTCATCCGTGATCGAGTGCGGTTCTCGTCCTGCGCACGATCGACGATAGGTGCGGACTCCACGGTTCAGGAGGGGGATCTCACCCGCGGGCCGACGGGCCTCAGACCGCCGGGCCGGAGACGGTGACCGGGCCGTCCGGTTCGACCGAGGTCACGACCGCCGTCGAGCGCAGGGACTCGACCTGGTCGGGGGAGAGGCGGGCGCTGAAGCCGTTCAGGGCGTGGCGGTACACGTGGACCGGGGTGATCCCGTAGGCGTCCGCGACGGCGGCCGGGTCGAGGCCGCGGTGCACGGTGACGATGTACGCCGGCCACTCGGCCGGGGCCGTACGGGATGAGGGCGCGGCTGGTCCGGGGGCCGTGGCGTGGGCGGGCGGGGCGGGCAGGGCGAGGGCGGCGGCGAGGGCGACGGCGGCGACGGCGGGGATCGACAGGGTCCGGCTCGTACGAGTGCGCATGACGGCGAGGCCACCACGTACGGCCGGTCCGGTCAACGACCTGCGGCGGCGCGGCGGTCGCGGGCGGGGGCGAACCGCGGGAACCGTGAATGCGCCCCCGCCGGATGAGCGTGCGGTGCCTTCCGTACGGGTGAACCTGCCGACCGGCGCCCCACGGGTGCGCGGCGTTCGCGCAGGTCGGCAGGGGCCGGGAACCGCGGGGGCGGAATCCTTTCTTCAGTCGGTACGAGAATCAGCCCGGGTCGGCCCGGTGCGCGGCCGGACGGGCGGTTCGGCCCGGTCAAGGCGTGCGGCCGGCCCGCCGAAGAAGGGGAGGGCCGCACTCCGTGAGGCGTTCCCGTCGGACGGAGGCGGCTTCCGCATGCCGCCCTCCACCCCTCGGGAGTTCCCTCGATGTCCATGCGCCTGCTCGCCCGCGCCGCCACCGCCGCCCTGCTCGCCATCACCCCGGTGGCCGCCGCTTCCGCGTCCGCCGACGTCGCACCCGAGCCCACCCCGGTGCCGCTGACCATCTCGGCCAACGCCATCCCCGGCCAGTACATCGTGACCCTGGAGCCGGGCTACGACCCGGCGAAGGTGGCGGAGCGGCTGGGCCTCAAGCCGAAGTTCCTCTACACCAAGGCCATGAGCGGCTTCGCCGTCCCCATGACCAAGCTCCAGCTGGAGATCGCGCGCGTCGCCCTGGGCGTGAAGTCGGTGGAGGCGGACGCGAAGGTCTCGGCGCCGTCGAGCGTGCCGTCGACGGCCACCGCGCTGCGCGGGCCGTCCGCCTCCTGGGGCTTGGACCGGATCGACCAGAAGCTCCTGCCGCTCGACAACACCTTCACCGCTGAGGGCAACGGCGCGGGGGTGAACGCATACATCCTCGACACGGGCATCGAGTACGCGCACGACGAGTTCGGCGGCCGTGCCACCTTCGGCTTCGACGCGATCAAGGACGGCCGCGACGGCCTGGACTGCAACGGCCACGGCACGCACGTCGCGGGCACCGTCGCCGGCAAGACGTACGGGGTGGCGCGCAAAGCCAACCTGGTCAGTGTCCGCGTCCTCGACTGCAAGGGCGAGGGCGACACTTCCGGGATCATCGCGGGCCTGGACTGGGTGGCCAAGAACGCGAAGCAGCCCGCGGTCCTCAACGGCTCCCTGGGCGGAGACAAGTCCCAGGCCGTGAACGATGCGGCGAACGCCGTGACGGACGCGGGCGTCCTGCCGGTCATCGCGGCGGGCAACTCCTCGAAGGACGCCTGCCTGGTCTCCCCCGCGTCGGCGGGGAAGGTGCTCACAGTAGCCGCCAGCAACCAGTGGGACGAGGAGACCAGCTTCTCCAACTTCGGCGAGTGCGTGAGCCTGTATGCGCCCGGAGAAGCGGTCGTCTCCGCCAAGCTTGGCGGCGGCAGCGTGGCCGAGAACGGCACGTCCATGGCAGCGCCGCACGTCACGGGCGTGGCCGTCCTCTACAAGGCGGCAAACCCGGGCGCCACGCCGGAAGCCATCGTCGAGTACCTGGGGGACGAGGCCACGAAGGACGTTCTGAAGAGCATCAGCAAGTCCTCCCCGAACTCCCTGCTGTTCACCAACGGTCTCTGACCACCGCGGGCGCGAGGGCCGTGCCGCTCACGCAGCGGCGCGGCCCCACCGCATCCGCGACCACGGCAGAGCCAGCTCGCTCCGGTCCGTCACCTCGCGCGGGGCGAGGTCCGCGATCGGGGCGGCCTCGCGGTGTCTCGCATAGACGGTGTCGACGTAGCGGTGGCCGGTGTCGGGGGCGATGAAGAGGACCGTGCGGTGGGGTGAGCGCGCGCGCTCGTGGCGGGCGGCGAGGTAGCCGGCGCCGGTGGACAGGCCGGCGAAGACCGCGTGCCGGCGCAGCAGGTCGACGCTGCCGGCGAGGGCCGCGTCGAAGGAGACCCAGTGCAGGGTGTCGTAGAGCGCGTGGGAGACGTTCCCGAAGGGGATGGAGCTGCCGATCCCGGCGATGATCATCTCGGGGTCGGTGACGTGTTCGGAGCCGAAGGTGACGCTGCCGTACGGCTGGACGCCGACGAGTTCGACGTCGGCCGGGCCCGGGGCACCCTCGCGGAGGTAGCGGGCGAGGGCGCCGGTGGAGGCGCCCGAGCCCACTCCGCCGACGACGGTGAGCCCGTCCGCCGTGCCGGTGGCCTCGCGGATCCGGTCGGCGATCGCGCGGTAGCCGAGGTAGTGGACGTCGTCGTGGTACTGGCGCATCCAGTGGTACCCGGGGTGCGCGGCGAGGATCTCCTGGATGCGCTCGACGCGCCGCTTCTGGTCGAGCTTCAGGTCGCTGCACGGCTCCATCTGCTCCAGCGTCGCCCCGAGGACGGCCAGTTGGGTCCGCAGCGTGTGGTCCACGGTGGCCGAGCCGACGATGTGGCAGCGCAGGCCGTACCGGTGGCAGCTCAGGGCCAGGGCGTACGCGTAGATGCCGCTGGAGCTGTCCAGCAGGGTGTCCCCGCGGCGCACGACTCCGGTGTCGAGCAGGTGGCGCACCGCCGCGAGGGCGGAGACCACCTTCATCGTTTCAAAGCGCAGGCAGACGAGCCGGTCGTCGAGGCGTATCAGGTCCGGCCGGCCGATCGACTCCGCGATGTGCTGGTCCATGGTGAGGGGTCTCCTTGGGGGTGGTGGGGGTGGTGGCGCCGGTCGTGAAGGTCCGGGTGGCGGGGATGCCGTGGGCGTCCAGGGCCTGCAGGCAGCCGCGGACGCGGCGGCGCAGCCCGGGGGCGGCCGGATCGAAGAGCACGCCCGCCACCGCACCGCTGTGCGCGATCTGCACGCCGACCGCCCCGGCCCGGTGGGCGATGGCGGTCAGCGCGCCGAACTCCGGGTGGCCGAGGACCCGTTGGCCGCGCCGTGCGCTGGCGGTGGCGACCGCGCCGAGCAGCTCCGCGCTGCCCGTAGCCACGGCCCGGCGCAGCAGCGCGCGTAGCCGCTCGTAGGCCCGTACGTCGCCGTCGTCTACGTCGGCCACCGGCAGGGACAGGGTGTCGACGGGCTTGCCCCCGCCGAGGGCGCAGCCCACCACGACCAGCGGCGGCAGGGCCGGGCCGAGGACCTCCAGGACCCGGCCCTCCCGCTGGGCGAACAGCACCGGGCGGCCGCCCAGCATCAGCGGATCGGAGGCCAGTTCGGCCCGTACGGCCAGCCCGGCGACCGTCGGGGGGTCCAGGCGCAGCCCGTACGAGTCCGCGACCGCACGCACGGCCGCGATCACGTCGCTGCTGGAGCTGCCCATGCCCAGGCCCACCGGTATCTCGCCGGTGAGCCGCAACTCCCCGCCGCAGGGCGGCTGACCGGTGCGCCGCGCGCACTCGGCGACCGCGAGGGCCGCGGCCCGCGCCGCCTTCGTACGGTCGGCGGGTGCGACGGTGAGTGCCCCGGGCTCCGCGCCGGGACGGCGGACGAACGCGGCGCTGCTGCCGGGCCCCGCCATGGGAAGGGTGACCAGTCCGGCGCACCGGCGCCCGGTGTCGTCGAGGAAGACGCCCTGGAGGATCTCGCCGTGGTGGCAGGGGGCCCGCCCGGTGCCGGTGGCGGCGGCTGCGGCGGCGCGGGGCATCACGCGCCGCCCGCCGTCCGGTAGCGGTACAGGACCGTCTCCTCGGCGCTGAACTGGGAGAAGGGGAACGGTTCCGCGGACAGGGCGGTCACCCCGGAGCCGAGGAAGGCGCGGGCCACGGCGCTGCCGGTCTGCGCGTAGACGACCAGCGGGATGCCCCGGGAGCGGCAGCGCTCCAGGATGGTGTCGAAGGTGCCGTTGCTCAGGGTCATTCCGGTGGCCACGACGGCCTGCGCGCGCTCCAGCACCTCGTGCATGTCGTCGGTGACCGGGTCGCCCCACTGGGTGGCCTTGAGGTTGAGGTCGCACGGCAGCGGCCGGCCGCCGCGCTCGCGGATCGCCGCCACCAGCGGGTTGACGACGCCGATGAGTCCGACCTCGGCGCCCTCCTCGATGTCCAGCAGCCCGGCGATGGCCGTGTCGCGGGCCCTGGCGCGGAGTTCGGGGGTGCCAGTGGGGAGGGTGACGGGCTCGGCGGCGCCCTGCTCGGCCGCCACGCGGTGGGGGCGGGTCTCGGAGAGGTAGGCGTCGAGGGCGGCGATCCGCAGCGGGCGCGGGGCCTCGCGCAGGAGGACGTCGAGCGGGGTGCCGGAGGAGTCGCGGCAGACCGACGGGTCGATCTCGCCGGCCTCGAAGGCGCAGCCGCCGAAGGAGCCGCCGAGGCGGACCAGGACGTACTGGTTGAGGTAGGTGGTGTCGCCGCCGGCCAGGCGGGTGCCGTGGTGGATCCAGAACACGCTGGTCGCGACGAGGGAGGAGGGCAGCGGGCCGTGCTCGCCGGCCAGGACGGCTTCGATGAGCGCGTCGACGGAGGTCGCGGGGGTGGTGGCCGTGGTGGTCGGGGTGGTCGGGGTCATGGGGTTCCTCTTCACAGAGCGGGTTGGGGTGTCGGTGTCGGTACCGGCGTCCGTGCGCCGAGCGGTCCGCGGTAGCTGACGTGCGGGTGGCCGAGGGCGTCGGTGGTGAGTTCGGCGTCCACCTCGAAGACCTCGGCGAGCCGGTCGGCGGTCAGGACGGCGGCGGGCGGGCCGGAGGCGATCAGGCGGCCGTGGTGCAGGAGCAGCAGCCGGTCGCAGTAGCGGGCGGCGAGGGACAGGTCGTGCAGGGCGACCAGGACGGTCTGGCCGGTGCCGGACAGCAGCTCCATCAGTTCGAGCTGGTGTTTCACGTCGAGGTGGTTGGTGGGCTCGTCGAGCAGGAGCCCGGACGGCTGCTGGGCCAACGCGCGGGCGATGTGGGTGCGTTGCCGTTCCCCGCCCGACAGTGCCTTCCAGGGGCGGCCGGCGAGTGCGGTGAGTCCTACGCGTTCCAGCGCGGCCGCGACCACGGCCCGGTCGGCGGCGTCCGGCCCGCGCCAGCGGTCGCGGAACGGGGTCCGGCCCAGGCCGACGATGTCCGCGACCGCCAGGTCGCTGTCGGCGCCCGCGTCCTGGGCGACGAAGGCCACCTGCCGGGCGATCCTGCGCGCACTCCAGCCGCGTACGGACTCCCCGTCGTACCGGACCGCGCCCGCGTCGGGGGCCCGCAGACCGGCCAGGCAGCGCAGCAGCGAGGACTTGCCCGAGCCGTTGGGGCCGAGCAGCCCGACGGTCTCGCCGGAGGCGATGTCCGCGCTGACGTCCCGTACGACCGGGGTGCCCGCGACCGACCAGCTCAGCTTTTCGGCGGCGATCCTCACAACTCACCCCGCTTGCGCAGGACCAGGAGGAAGATCGGTACGCCGAGCAGCGCGGTGATCACGCCGACGGGAACCTCGCGCGGGCCGAAGGCGACCCGTGCCAGTGCGTCCGTCCACACCAGGAACACCGCGCCGGCCAGCGCCGTGTACGGCAGCAGCACCCGGTGCAGCGGACCGACGAGGAACCGCACCCCGTGGGGGACGATCAGCCCGACGAAGCCGATGGCGCCGACCGTGGCCACCGCCACCGCGGTCAGCACGGCGGTGACCACGAGCAGCAGCATCCGCGTGTGCCGTACGTCGATCCCGAGCGAGGCGGCGGTGTCGGTGCCGAAGGCGAGCCCGTCGAGGGCGTTGGAGCAGAGCCAGGCCGCCGCCAGCCCCAGCGGGGTGACGACCGCGCAGACCGCGACGGTGTCCCAGCGGGACGGTGCCATCGAGCCCAGGAGCCAGTGGGTGACGGCCCGCGTGGTGTCCGCGTCCGCCGAGGCCATCAGGACGAGCGAGGTCAGCGCGGTGAAGAGCTGCCCGATGACCACTCCGGTCAGGACGATGCGTACGGAGTCCAGCCCGGTGCGCCGCAGGAGCAGCAGGAGCAGCCCGAAGGAGAGCAGTGCTCCGGCGAGTGCTCCGCCGGTGACCCCGAGGGTGTTCGCGCCGATCCCGAGGACGACCACGGTGACGGCTCCCGCGGACGCGCCCGAGGAGACGCCGAGGAGGTAGGGGTCGGCGAGGGCGTTGCGGGTGACCGCCTGGAGCACCGCGCCGCAGACGGCGAGCGAGGCGCCGACGAGGGCGGCCATCAGCACGCGCGGCAGCCGCAGGTCCCAGACGAGGGAGTCCAGCAGCGGGGGCAACGGCTGCACGTCCAGGCCGAGTCGGGCGCCGAAGACGCGGGCGAGGCCGGTCCAGCCCACGTCGGCGGCGCCGATCCGCACGGCCGCCGCCACCGAGGCCGCCAGCACGGCCGCGGCGAGGAGGAAGAGGCCCGCCTCGGCCACGGCGGACCGGAGGGCGGCCGGCCCGGGCGCGGGCGGGCTCAGGGCGACCGACCCGGGGGTCACCGGGTCAGCGGACATACCCGAGGTCCTTCATGCCGGCCGCCAGTAGTCCGAGGGCGTGTACGGAGCGCACGGAGGGGTCCAGTTCGATGCCGGGAACTTCGAGGATCTTGTCGTCGCGGACCGCGGCGAGCTTGGAGACGACCGGGTGCCCGGTCATGGTGGCGCGCTTCTCGGCGGCGCTGTCGCCGGGCCGGCCGCGCTCGGACAGGTCGCCGATCACGATGAAGTCGGGGTTGCGCTGGGCGACTTCCTCCCAGGAGACCTCAGGCCAGTCCTCGTCGACGTCGTCGAAGGCGTTCTTCGCGCCGACGATCCGGCTCATCTCGCTGGGCAGGCCGGTCCTGCCCGCCACGTACGGCATGCCGTTGAAGACGGAGTAGAGGTAGACCACGGTGGGCTGTTCGGCGCCCCCGGGGACTTTGGAGGCGTTCTCCCCGGCCTTGGCGACGGCGGTGCGTTGGTTGGTGGCGAGTTTGGCGGCCCGCTCCTCGGCGCCGAAGACCTTGCCGAGGTTCTCGTAGTCGGAGAAGAGCAGCTCGAAGGGGGTCCGGCCGGCCGGGTTCTGTTCGGGGCAGTCCACGGCGCTGACGAAGGTCGGGACCTTGAGGGCGGCCAGTTCCTCGCGGGTGCCGGCCCGGTCCTTGGTGAAGAGGTCGGCGGAGCCGCCGACGACGAAGTCGGGCGTGGCGGCGCGCAGTTGTTCGCCCGTCGCGATCTTCGGGGCGATGACGGGGACCTTGGCGTAGGCGGCCTGGTACGGGGCGGGGATCTTCGTCTTGAGGTTGGCGGTGCCCGCCATCGAGTCCTGGAGGCCGAGTTCCAGCAGGGTTTCGGTCGAGGTCTGGTCCAGGGCGACGGCCCGCTTCGGCGGCGCGGCGAAGGTGGCCTGGCGGCCGCAGCTCGTGAGAGAGCTGCTGCGGGAGGAAGTCTGGGCGGCGGGCTTGGCGTCGTCGGCCTTGGAGCCGTTGCCCGCGGGTGCGGAGCAGGCCGCGGTGGCGAGGGCGATGGTCAGGGCGATGCCGAGGTGAGCGGGGTGGCGCATGGGTTCTCCGGTCTGGGCAGGGCGGATGGGGGTGCGGGTGTGGGCGTTGTCGTGCACCGGGCAAGACCGCCACGTTCGAAGGGTACTGTAATGGTATTCATTTTCATTAAGAACCCCGGGGGCGGTTCACCGCGCCCCCACTCCACCCCCAAGGAGCAGTCACCCCGTGGCGACCACCCCCGCGCCCCCGGCGCCCAAGACCGTTGGCCCACCCGGGCGTTCGGTCCTCCTCGACGTCCCGTTCCTGCGCCTGTGGGCGGGCACCACCGCCTCCGGCCTCGCGACCTGGGCCCTGCCCTTCGTGCTCGGGCTCGCCGTGCTCCACCGCGACCTGAGCGCCGCCGGCCTCGGCCTGGTCCTCGCCGCGCGCACGGTCGGGTTCCTCGCCGCCGTCACCGTCGGCGGGGTCCTGGCCGACCGGCACTCCCGCCGCACGGTCGTCCTCTGGTCGGCCCTCGCGGCGGCGGTCGCCGCACCCCTGCTCGCGGCCGGACTGGGCCGCTCGCTCCTGCTGATGACGGCCGCCGCCGCCCTCGCCGGAGCCGGACAGGGCGCCTGCCGGCCGGCGTTCCAGGCCCTCACCGCCGAGACCGTCGACCCCGGGCGCCGTCAGCAGGCGAACGCCGCCATGACCATGGCCGTACGGGGTTCCACGCTCGCCGGACCCGCCCTGACCGCGCTGCTCGCGGCCTTCCTCGACGTCTGGACCCTGCTGCTCGGCATCGGCCTGCTCTGGCTGGTCGCCGCGCTGGTTCCGGGCAAGGGGCAGGGCGTGGGCCAGGGCGAGGGTCAAGGCGTGGGCCAGGGCGCGGCCGCCGCCGGGGCGGTGGCGCCGCGCGCGAGTTTCCGTACCGAGTTCCTGGAGGGCGTACGGGAGGCGCGCCGCCACCCCTGGTTCCTCGCCGGGCTGGCCGCCCTCGTCGCGGTCATCGCCCTCGGCTACTCCGCCACCAGCGTCGCCCTGCCCCTGATCAGCCGGGACCGCTACGACAGTGAATGGGTGCTCGCCGCGGCCATGACCGCGTACATAGTGGGCGCGCTCGGCGGAGCCCTGGTCATCGCCCGCTGGCGCCCGCGCTCACAGGGCTGGGCGGCCTTCGCGGGGCTGGCGGCGTACGGATTCGCCCCGTTGAGCCTCGTGCTGCCCGTGCACCCGGGGGTGGTCGTCGCCGCCTACGCCGTCGCCGGGATCGGGATCGAGCTCTTCAACGTGCCCTGGTTCACCGCCACCCAGCGCGAAGTCGCCCCGGACCGGCTGGCCCGGGTCTCCTCGCTGGACTTCCTCGTCTCCTACGGCCTGGCACCGGTCGGCCTCGCCCTGATCGCCCCGGCCATCGACGCCTTCGGCGTCACACCCGTCCTCGGCGTCTGCGCGGCCGCCTGCTTCCTCGTACCGGCGGCGGCGGCCCTGGTGCCGACGGCCCGCCACTTCGCGCGGAGCGCCCCGGCGGCGGACAAGGCCTAGGAGTGCTTCGCAGGTGCAGGCACCGGCTCGGCCGGGCCGCCTCGCGGCAGCGGGGTCCCGTCGCCGACCCCTGTACGGCGACGGGACCCCGCTCCCCCTCCCCCTCCCCGGCTACGGGATGGTCTTCTGGTACGAGCGGTCCTGGTGGGAGTCGTAGACCTGGGCGCCCCGGGCGTCGTAGCCGCGGATCCGCGGAGCCTGCGTGACGGCGCGCTCCAGGATCCCGGTGGCGGCGAAGTGGCCGTGGTCGAGGGCGGCTTCGACGGTGGTGCCGCCGTAGGTGACGGTGACCCGGGTGACGGCCGGGGTGACCGTGCCGATGCTGCCCCAGCGGAAGGGGAGCTGCCACGCGCCCTCCGTGCTCAGCCGCTGGAGGTACAGCATGCCCCCGTTGTCGTCGGGGGCGACGGCCCCGGCGGCGGGGTCGGAGATCCCCGCGGAGGAGGTGTTGATGCCGCTCGCCAGGCCGTTCTTGATGCTGCAGATGAGCCGGAGGGGCTTCGGGGTCTTCTTCACGGCGACGATGTACCGGCCGTTGCCCGGGGAGTTGTCGTTGCCCGTACTGCGGTGCGCGAGCAGGAGCCGGTACTCGGCGGCCTCCCCCAGGCCGACCCCGGAGGCGCCGCTGGGATGGGTCCGGTCGAAGGCGAGGCACTGCTCCAGCCCGGCGGCCGCGTCCGCGTAGGTGATGCCGTCGGCGAGCTGCTCGCGGTTCTCGGGCGGAGTCGGCCCGGGGGGCGGCGCGGGCGTCCGCGCGGCCTCGCTCGGTGGCGGGGTGTCCGTCACGACCACCCGGCCCGCCGGCGCGGCGCCGTCGTCCGCGCCTCCCGCACCGCTCCCGGTGAACGCGATCGCCGTGGCCGGTACGACGGCCAGTGCGACCAGGGCGGCCCCCGCCACCGCCAGCCGGCGCCGCAGCAGCTCCGCGCGGCCCTGCCGGACGATCGCCTGGTACGGCACGGCCCCGGGCCGCACCTCCGCCACGCCCTGCGCCATCCGCACCCGCAGGTCGGACTCGAAGCCGCTCTGCCGCTGCCCGGTGCTCCCGTCGCCCCGCTCGGCGTCCAACTCGGCGTCCAACGCGCCGCCCTGCTCCTCGTACTGCCGCCCGTTCACCGGAGCGCCCCCTGATCCGTCTCGTGCTTCTCGCTGTTCGTGCCGCACTCCGCCGTGACCCGCTCCAGTCCTGGGCACGCGCGGAGTTTCGCCAGTGCCTTGGACGCCTGGCTCTTCACGGTGCCGGGGGAGCACCCGAGTACGTCGGCGGTCTCGGCTTCCGAGAGGTCCTCCCAGTACCGCATGACCACCACCGCCCGCTGCCGGGCGGGCAGTTGAGCGAGCGCCGTCATGAGCACGCTGCGTTCGTCGGCCCGGGCCACGGCGTTCTCGCGCACCGAGGTGTCCGGTACCGAGCCCGTGAGCCGCTCCGCGACCCGGCGCTTGCGGAAGCGGTCGTTGTTGCAACTGACCAGCATCCGGCGGACGTACGCCTCCGGACTGTCGCTGCGCGCCACCCGCCGCCAGGACCGGTACGCCTTCGCGAGCGCGGTCTGGGTCACGTCCTCCGCGTCGTGCGGATCGCCCGTGAGCAGGTACGCGGTCCGCACCAGCGTGGTCCACCGCGCGGCGACGAAGGCCTGGAACTGCGCTTCATGCTCGGCGTTCATCTCAACCCCCTCCTTCGCCCCCTTGACCACCACCCGCCCGCATTCGGTTGCCCGGCGGCAGCAGGAAATCTGGCGGAGGGTCATGCGGCCGACGCCGGTGGCCCGAGCCGCGTTGGGCCGTGGCGGTGGCCGTCCCCGGCCGTTCGGGGGACGGCCGCGATCCGGTGCGCCCCTTCTGCCGCCCGGCGTGGGCATCGTCGACGAAACGAAAGAAGGTGGACGCGATGCCGTTGTATCTGTCGAGGTTCAGCTACACGCCGGAGACGTGGGCCAGGCTGATGGCCCACCCCGAGGACCGGGCTCAGGCGGCCCGGTCGTACATCGAGTCCGTCGGCGGGAAGCTGCACGGCTTCTGGTACGCCTTCGGCACGCACGACGGCTACAACCTCTGGGAGGCCCCGGACGACGTGTCCATGGCCGCGGTCGCCCTGGCGATCAGCGGGGGCGGGGCGCTCAGCTCGTTCGAGACGACGGTCCTCCTGAGCGTCGACGACACGCTGGAGGCACTGCGCAAGGCCGAGCAGATCCGGTACCGGCCTCCGGGCGCGTCCGGGACGTCGTGATCCCGGCGGGCGGAGACCTCTAGACCTTCACGGCGGCGAGGCGGGTGCCGCAGAGCGCGGTGAGGTCCTCGGGGTCGGAGGTGAGGACGGTGACGGGGCCGGGCGCCGCGAGTGCGGTGGCGGCCAGCATCGCGTCGATGGCGTACTTGTGCCCGTGCAGGCCGGCCTCGCGGAGCAGGGCCGCGGCGGCGTGGGCGATCTCCTCGGTGACGGGCTCGACCACCACCCGGGACAGCGCCCACGCGAGGGCCGGCATGTTGATCTTCGGGTGGACCACCTCGACGAGGGTGGCCGTGCTGGTGATGACGCGCATGTCGTCCGCGAGGGCGAGGGCGAGCCAACGGGTGATCGTACGGTCCCGCAGCACCGCCTTGGCGAGTCCCTCGCTGTCCAGCACGAGGGTGCCTCCGGGCCTGGTCGGCTTCGGCGTCATGCCACGTCCTTCTGCTCGGTGTCGCTGCCGGAAGGGCCTCCGTGGGCGCGGCGGAATTCCTCCCGGGTCGCGTCGATCTCCTCCGCGGTGATCGGTCCGTGCTCCGCCTCCGCCACGGCGACGAGCTCCGCCAAGTTGTCCCGTTCGATCTGGCGGGCCACTGCGGCGGTGACGTAGGCGGAGAGGCCGGAGGGGCCGCTGCGGGCGCGAGCGGCCTCGGCGATGTCTCGGGGCATCGAGATGGAGTACTTCTGGGTGGCATCGCTCATGCCACCCATGCTACTTCCGATGCCACCGCCGCTTTCGGCGTGTGGGGCGTAGACGTACATGTGCATAGGTTCCAGGCATATGCGCGCCCGTGGAGGCTTTTGCGTGCCGGTTCGCTCGATGGGGTGGTGGCTCGCCCCTCAGTCCGTGCTCAGGCGGGCGTGGAGGTGTTCGTCGTGCCAGCCGTCCGCGTGGAGGAGGGCGCCGCGCATGGTGCCCTCCAGGGGGTAGCCGGAGTTCAGGGCGACACGGCAGGAGGCCGGGTTGGCCGTGGAGTGGGTGATGCGCAGGCGGTGCAGGCCGAGTTCCCCGAAGGCCCAGCGGGTCAGGACGGCCAGGCCTTCGGTGGTGGCTCCGGCGCCGCGGCCGGCGGGGAGGAGCCAGTACACGAACTCCCCGCTGCCGCCGCGCAGGTCGATGTCGGCGAGGCCGATCAGGCCGACCGCGGAGCCTCCCTCCGCCGGGGCCAGGGCCCAGACCGCCGAACGTTCGGCGTGCCAGCGCTCGCGCCAGCGGGCGATGCGGGTGACCGCCCGGTCCTCGGTGAGGGGGTCCGGCCGGTTCCAGTGCCGGATGTCCGGATCGGCGTACGCGGCCACGAGCGCGGGGGCGTCGTAGGGCTCCCAGGGGCGCAGGCGCAGCCCGCAGGGGAGGTCGTACGAGGGCTGGGCGAGGGCGGCCATCCCGCCGGGCGGGGCCACGGGCGGTATCGGGTCGGCCCGCGGGGTGGTCGGTGGAGTGATCGGCGCGTCGGTCATCGGATCATCATCGGGTCATCGCCCGATCCGGTGATCGCCGGACCTCGGTGCGGCCCGGCCGGGCCGCGGTGCGGCCATTGGAGGCCGGTCGCCCGGGGGCCCGTAACAACTGGCGAACACTTAGTCACGGTAAGCGACATTTCATCCCTTTCTTCCTAGTCTCACGTCCCGGTACCGAGTGACCGAGCGAAATGGACGATGAGATGAGACGACGGCTTTCCGCGATCACCGCGGCCGGTGTGGCCGCGATCCTCGCGCTGGGCGGCGGGACGACCGCGACGGCGACCGCGGGCACGGGCACGAACCCGGACGGCGGCAAGGGCGGCAAGGGGCTGTGCGCGCCGGGCGTTCCGATCGGGCCGGAGGGCGAGAAGTTCTACGACCCGCCGTCGCCGCTGCCCGAGGGTGACCACGGTGACCTGATCTGGGCCCGCCGCGTCGATGCCCCGGACGGTGCGCGCGCCTGCCGGATCCTGTACCTCTCGACCCTGCAGACCGGTACCCGCGTCGCCGTCTCGGGCATCGTGGCCTGGCCCGACGCCCCCGCGCCGCGCAGCGGCCGCAACGTGGTGGCCTGGGCGCACGGGACCGTGGGCGGCCCGCGCCAGTGCGCGCCCTCCGCGGTGCCGAACCCGGCCACCGACCTCGTCGGCTACTACACCTACGACAGCCCGTGGGGCATCGACGTCGGCGTGCCGGCGCTGACGCAGTTCCTCGACTCGGGTGACGTCGTGGTCGGTACGGACTACCAGGGTCTGGGCACCCCGGGCGTGCACCAGTACACGGTGGCCGTCACGGAGACGAACAACGTCCTGGACTCGGTCCGCGCGGCCCGCCAGATCACCGACGCCCACGCGAACGACAAGGCGGCCGTCCTGGGTTGGTCGCAGGGTGGCGGCGCGGCGGCGTTCATCGCCCAGAACTACAAGGCGTACACCCCGGAGACCAACCTGGTCGGCATCGCGGCGCTGGCGCCCGCCGCCAACCTGGGGCCGGACTTCCGCGGCCTGGTGCTGCCCGGCCCGACGTCCCCCACCTCGCCCTCCCACAACGCGGCGCTGCGCGTCAACGTCTACCGGGGCTTCCTCGCGGCCTACCCGGCGCTGAAGGCCGAGGACGTGCTGAAGCCGGCCGGGCTGGAGGCGCTGCGCGGTGACGGGGTGATGTGCATCGAGCACCTCGCCGACGTGATCCAGAACAACGTGGGTAACGCGGGGCAGCTGGACACGCTGTTCCAGCCGCTGAGCGTGGTGCCGGAGATCTGGCACCAGCGCTTCCGCGAGAACACCGCGGGCCTGGTCGCCTCGGTGTCGCCGATCCTGGTGATGCAGGGCACGGCGGACACGGTCATCAACCCGAACTCCACCGACGAGTACGTGAGGCGGGCCTGCAGGTTCGGCAAGCCGGTCGAGTACACGAAGTACCAGGGGGCGACGCACCAGACGATCCCCAACGTCGCGGAGCCGGAGTACCTGGCCTGGATCGCGGACCGCTTCGCGGGCAAGCCGGCGCCGTCCAACTGCCCCTGATGTGACGGGTCCCTGAGCAGCAACAGTGCATGAAGGCTCCCGGCCGGTGGACCGCACCGGCCGGGAGCCTTCGTACGTGGGGCCCCGCGGGGGCCGCTGCGGTCAGCGGCCCACCGGGACCGGGGCCGCGTCCGCGGCGGGCACGGGCCCGGTGGCCGGGGCCGCGGTCCCGAGGGCCGTCTCCGGGTCCGGGTCGGAGTTGAACTCGGTGAGCATCTGGCGGGTGAAGCCGAAGAAGTAGGTGGCGGCGAAGCCCACGAGGTAGCCGACGGCCAGGCCGCCCGCGTAGATCGCGATGGTCGTCCCCATGCCCGACTTGCCGTCCAGCAGCGGGAACAGCGCCCAGCCCGAGGGGCCGATGGCGGTGGAGCCGAAGGCGGTGCCGAGCTGGTTGAAGAGGCCTACGAAGGCTCCGCCCGCGGCGCCGCCGATGCAGGCGGTGATGAAGGGGCGTCCCAGGGGGAGGGAGACGCCGTAGATGAGGGGTTCGCCCACGCCCAGGAAGCCGGCCGGGAGGGCGGACTTGATGGTGGCGCGGATCGAGCGGTTGCGGGGGAGCTTGTAGTAGACGGCGACGGCCGCGCCGACCTGGCCCGCGCCCGCCATGGCGAGGATGGGGAGCAGGACGGTGTAGCCGGTCTGCTCGATCAGGGTGGTGTGGATGGGGATCAGGGCCTGGTGCAGGCCCAGCATGACCAGCGGGAGGAAGAGTCCGCCGAGGACCAGGCCCGCGAAGGCCCCGCCGGTGGCGAGCAGCCAGGTGGCGAAGGTGCCGATGGCGCTGGAGACCTCGCCGGCGACGAACATCAGGCCGAAGAGGGTGACGAGGCCGGAGATCAGCACGGTGAGGGTGGGGGTGACCAGGACGTCCAGCGCCTCCGGAACCCACTTGCGGCACCACTTCTCCACCTGGACGGCGAGCAGCGCGGCCGCCAGTGCGCCGAGGACGCCGCCCTGGCCGGGGGAGAGCTGCTGGCCGAAGGCGTCGATCTTCGCGACGCCCGGGAAGACGATGATCGCGGCGACCGCGCCGCCGAGGACGGCGGTGCCGCCGAACTCCTTGGCCGTGTTGTAGCCGACGAAGACCGCGATCAGGGACATGAACCCGCTCGCCATCGCGGCGAGGGCGGGGACCACGGCCGGCACCCAGCCCATGTTGGTGAGGAAGCCGTTGAGCCCGGCGATGATGCCGCAGCCGATCAGGGCCGGGATCAGCGGGACGAAGATGTTCGCGATGCGGCGCAGGAACAGCTTGAAGGGGGTGGAGTTCTTCGCCTTCTGCGCGTTCTTGATGGCCGCGCCCTGGGCGGCGAGTTCGTCGGCCGTCACGGTGTGGGGGGTGGCGGGGCCTGCGGGGGCGGCGGGCGCCACCGGTGCCGCCGCGCGGCCTTCCGCGACCAGGGCCTCGAACTCGGGCGTGACGCGGGCGACGGTGCCCGGTCCCAGCACGATCTGGTACGTGTCGTCCTCGACGACGCCCATCACGGCGGGCAGGGCCTTGAGGGCCTCGTCCTGGACCAGGGAGCGGTCGCGCAGGGTGATCCGCAGGCGGGTCATGCAGTGCGCGATGGAGAGGATGTTGTCCGGACCGCCGACGAGGGGAAGGATCGCGGCGGCTGTGGCGCGGTTCTTGTCAGTGGACATCGTGGTGTTCGCCTTGCTGCTGGGGGTCAGCGGGGGTGGCCGGGGTGGGTCGGCGCGGGGTCATCGCGGGGTCATCGCGGGGTCTGGGTGAGGGCGGCCCGGAGGTGGCCCTTGGAGGCGGTGAGCAGTTCGCCGGCCGTGGGGCCGTCGACTCCGCCGAGGATGACGAGGATGGCCTGCTTGACCTCGCCGTCGGACGCGGTGAGCGCGGCCTCGATCTCGGCGTCGGGGGCGCCGGTGGCCAGCGAGACGATGCGGCGGGCGCGGGCGCGCAGCTTCTCGTTGGAGGAGCGCATGTCGACCATCAGGTTTCCGTACGTCTTGCCGAGCCGGATCATCGTGAGGGTCGAGATGAGGTTGAGCACGAGCTTCTGCGCGGTGCCGGCCTTCAAGCGGGTGGATCCGGTGAGGAGTTCGGGGCCGACGACCACCTCGATGCCGTGGTCGGCGGCCGCGGCGAGCGCGGAGCCGGCGTTGCAGGACAGTCCGACGGTGAGCGCGCCGCGGGCGCGGGCGAACTCGACGGCGCCGATCGCGTACGGGGTGCGGCCGGAGGCGGAGATCCCGATGACGGTGTCCTCGGCGGTCAGGGCCAGCGCCGTCAGGTCCTCGGCGGCCAGTTCCCTGGAGTCCTCGGCGCCTTCGACGGCCTTGACCATGGCGGAGGGGCCGCCCGCGATCAGGCCGACGACCTCGGAGGGGTCGGTGTTGAAGGTGGGCGGGCATTCGCTGGCGTCCAGTACGCCCATGCGGCCGGCGGTGCCGGCGCCCGCGTAGATCAGGCGCCCGCCGCGGGCCATCCGTTCGGCGATCCCGTCGATGGCGGCGGCGATCGTCTCCAGCTCGCCGGCGACGGCGGCCGGGACGGTGGCGTCCTCGGCGTTCATCAGGCGGGCGATCTCCAGGGTGGGCAGCCGGTCGATCTCGGCCAGTTCGGGGCGGAATGCCTCGGTGGTCAAGGTGGCGAGCTGGGCGCGGAGTTCGGCGTACGCGGTCATGAGTGGGGGGCTCCTGAACTGCTAGCGGGTGGTGCTGCCCCGCTTGGCGGTGGGTACGGGGGTGTGGTGGCGGGGCGCGAGCGCCTCGTACGAGGCTGCGAGCGCGGGCGCCGCGGTCTCGTAGGTCTGCTGGGCGACGCCCACGAACAGGCAGTCCACGACGAGGAGCTGGCTGGTCCGGCTCGACATGGCCGCCGGGCGCAGCTGGGTCTCGCGGGCGGCGGAGGTGGCCAGCACGAGGTCGGCGTAGTGGACGACGGGGGAGCCCGCGCGGGCCGTGAGCGCCAGGGTGGTGGCTCCGCGCTCGAAGGCGGTCCGCAGGGGCTCGATGACGTCGCCGGTGCCGCCGGAGTGGGTGATGGCGACGGCCACGTCGCCGGGGCGCAGCAGGACGGCGGTGGTGACGGCCAGGTGCGGGTCGCTGTGCGCGTGGGCGATGAGGCCGATGCGCTGGAGCTTCTGCGCGAGGTCCTGGGCGACGAGGCCGGAGGCGCCGACGCCGTAGATCTCGATGCGGCGGGCGCCCGCGAGGGCGGCGACGGCCGAGCCGAGGGCGGCGACGTCGAGTCCGGCGGCGGTGTCGGCGAGGGTCTGCGCCTCCTCCTGGGCCAGCTTGGCGACCACGTCGGCGAGGGAGTCGTCGACGGCTATGTCCACGGTGACTGCGGGGGCCGCGCCGGACTCCTGCTGGGCGGCGAGCGCGGCGAGCGCGAGGCGCAGGTCGCGGTAGCCGGGGTAGCCGAGGAGGCGGGCGGTGCGGACGACGGTGGCCTCGCTGGTGCCGGTGCGGGCGGCGAGGTCGCTGACGGTGAGCGCGGCGCAGGCCGCGGGGTCTTCGGCGACGGCCTCGGCGACGGCCTGCACGGAGCGGGTCATCGAGGGGCCGAGGCTGCGGACGCGGGCCCGCAGTGCGGCGGGGGCCGGGACGGGGACGGGTCGGTCCGCACCAGCGCTGGAGTTTTCTTTCACATTCTCGCTCACCCTTGAAACTTATTTTCAGAGGGGCGGGGACGTCAAGACGCCATAAGTCACCGGTGAAAGAGGACCTTCGCCACAGGGCCCGTCCGGGTCCACAATGTGTCCATGGACCACGCGACCCCCCCGACCCCCCTTGAACAGGCGCTGCACGCCGCACGCGCCCTCGTACTCGCCGATCTCGTCGCGGGCGAGGTCGCCGAGGCCGATGTCGTCTCCCTCGTCGAGGACGCGGTCACCCACCGCCGTTGGTGGGTGGAGGAGTGGCCGGAGGGCGTCGACTACCTCGCCGGACTCGTCGCCCAGGACGTGAAGGACGCACTGCTGGAGAAGTACGGACGCTGGCCGCTGTGCCCGGTCTGCGGCCACGGCGAGCCGCACGCACTGGACGTGGAGCCCGAGCTCGGACCGGACCCGATGTGGGTGTGCTCGGAGGCCGGCGTACGGGTGGCGCCGGTGGGCGGCCTCGCACCGGTGCTCGGCGGCCTCGGCTCCGGGAGCGGCTCCGGCTCCGCCTTCGGGCACGGCGAATGAGCCGCCGGTGACGGTGTACATCGACCCGCCCGACTGGCCGGGTCACGGCCGCCTGTGGTCGCACCTGGTCAGCGACGCCTCGTTCGAAGAGCTGCACGCCTTCGCGGCATCGATCGGCTGCCCCCCGAAGGCCTTCGAACGCGACCACTACGACGTCCCGGAGCACCGGTACGCGGACGCGGTGGGCGCGGGCGCGGTGGAGATCGGCAGCAAGGAACTGGTCCGCAGACTGACGGCGGCCGGGCTGCGACGGCCCAAGGGGCGGCCGGCGTAGGCGCCGGCCGTCGCGCCCGTGCCGTCAGTGGCGCTGGCTGGCCTTGCTCTGCCGCCGAGCGGCGGCCCTGAGCGTCCTGTGGCGCCTCGGGGGCCTCAGACCTTCTCGGTCGCGTCCGATCGGGACGGGGTCGAGCCGGCCACCACGCGGGTCGGGCGGGCCGCGCTGGAGCCCGTACGGCGGTCCAGGCGCAGGGCTGCGAGGCCCAGGGCTATGGCGGTGACGGTCATCGCGGCGCCTGCCCAGGCGGTGGCGGAGTAGCCGTAGCCGGCGTCGATGACGGTGCCGCCGAGCCAGGGGCCGCCGGTGTTGCCGAGGTTGAAGGCGGCCGTGGTGGTCGCGCCGGCCAGGGTCGGGGCGGCGCCCGCGACGTTGAACATGCGGGCGTTGAGCGCCGGGGCGGTGAAGAACGCCGAGAAGCCGATCAGGAACGAGAGGGCGATCGCGGCCGCCGCCGTGGAGGCCAGCAGGGCCAGCGCCGCCAGGAAGACCGTGGAGGCGGTGATGCCCCACAGCATCACCCCGAACAGGTGCGCGTCGGCGATCCGCCCGCCCACCGTGGTGCCCACCAGCGCGCCCAGGCCGAAGAGGCCCAGGATCCAGGGGACCCACGCCGAGTCGAGCCCGGCCACGTCCGTGAGCAGCGGGGACAGGTAGCTGAAGGCGCAGAAGACGCCACCCGCGGCCAGCGCCGTGACGCCGATGGACAGCCACACCTGGCGGTCGCGGTAGATGCGCAGCTCGCGTGCGAGCGTGGGCTTCTCGGCGGGCAGCGGGATCTTCGGGATCAGCGCGAGGATGCCGACGAGCGCGACGGCGGAGGCCGCGCCGACCGCCCAGAACGCGGAGCGCCAGCCCAGGTGCTCACCGAGGAACGCGCCGGCGGGGACGCCGAGGACGTTGGCGATGGACAGCCCGCCGATCATGACGGCCATGGCCCGGGCCCGCTGGTGCTGCTCGACCATGGCGATGGCCACGGCGGCGCCCACCGCCCAGAAGCCGGCGCAGGCGAGCGCGGAGACGATGCGGGAGGCGAAGAGCAGCTCGTACGAGGGGGCCAGCGCGCCCGCGACCTGGCCGAGGCCGAAGAGGCTGATCAGCGACAGCAGCGTGGTGCGCCGCGGCAGCCGCAGCGTGGCGACGGCGAGCAGGGGCGCTCCGACGACCATGCCGATCGCGAAGGCGGATATGAGCAGGCCCGCCTGGGGGATGGTGACGCCCATGTCCTCGGCGATGGGTGGCAGCAGCCCGGAGAGCATGAACTCGCTGGTACCGAGTGCGAAGACGGAGAGGCCGAGGATGTAGACGGCGACGGGCATGCGGGTGCGTTCGGCGGCTGCGGGCATGAACTACCTCAACCACGGCGAACGGGATCACATTCCCGGCTCCTCGGAGGGCTCGCCGAGCTCCGCCAGCTCCGCGGCCAGGTTCGCGCGGGCCGGGGCCTCCCAGTGCGCGGCCCCGTGGGCGGTGCGGAAGAGGCGGGGCAGCGCCAGCAGCTGGCGCAGTACGGCGGCCCGGCCGGCGCGGAAGGCCTCGTCGGGGACGAAGCCGTACTCGGCGCGCACGGCTGCCGCGTAGGCGGCGTACTCCTGCGCGGTGCCCGCCAGGACGCCCAGGTCGGCGTCGCAGAGCAGCTCGCCGTTGGCGTCGCCGGGGGCGGGGTCGTGGGTGATCGTGAGCCGGACGAGGCGGGCCACCTCGGCGGTGCGGGCGTCGTCGATGCCGAGCTCGGGCAGGGCGCGCTCGGCGAGGGTGGCGCTGCGCTCCTCGTTCTCGGAGCGGTCGGGCCGGTAGACGGCGTCGTGGAACCAGGCGGCGAGGTCTACGGCCGGGCGGTCCGTTCCGTCCTCGTCCCCTGCCGCCGCGAGTACGTCGACGCGTGCGAGTACGTCGGCCAGGTGCGCGGTGGTGTGGTACCTGCGCTGCGGCTCCGCCCAGGCGGTGAGGAGGCGGTCGGCATAGGGGGCGGGGTCGACGCCGGGGGCGGCTCCGGCGGCGGAGGCGGTGGCGTGCCAGCGGGCGCGGAGGTCCTGCTCGCGGTGCGTGTCGGAAGTCATGGCGGATGTCATGCGCACATTGTGGTGGTGGCGTGATTGTGCTGGTGGAGGGTGGGCGGAGGCCCGTACCCTGGATATTGGACTAGACCTATTTTGCAATGCGGGACGAAGGATGGGATTACATGAGCAACCGTGCGCTCCTGGAGGTGATCGCCCTCGACGTGGAGGACGCGGTCGCGGCCCAGGCCGGTGGGGCGGACCGACTCGAACTGGTCACCGACATGGCCGCCGACGGGCTCACCCCGCCGCGCGAGACCTTCGCGGCGATCCGGGCGGCGGTCGACATCCGGCTGCGCGTGATGCTCCGGAAGGCCGACGGCTTCTCGGCGGGCTCCGCGCAGGACGTGGAACGCCTGGTGGAGGAGGCGCGTGCGCTGCGCGCGGAGGGGGCCGAGGAGTTCGTCCTGGGCTTCCTGAACCCCGACGGCAGCCCCGACCTGACCTCCGTCGAGGCGGTCGTGGCGGAGCTCGGCGGCTGCGGGTGGACCTTCCACCGCGCGATCGACCGGGCGGCGGACCGCGACCAGCTCCGCAAGGCGGCCGGTGACCTGCCCGGGCTCGACACCTACCTGACCGCGGGCGCGGCGGGCGGGGTCGACGAGGGCCTGCCGGTGCTGCTGGCGGAGGCGGCGAAGGCGGGCACCCCGGGCTACGAGCCGCGCATCCTCGTGGGCGGCGGCCTCGCCCTCTCCCACCTCCCGGTGCTCCGTGAAGCGGGCATCGACGCCTTCCACATCGGCAGCGCGTCCCGCCCTTCCGGGTGGGACCGGCCGGTGTCGGCGGCGGCCGTCGCGGAATGGCGCTCCGCCCTGTCCTGACCGGACGGGTGAGGGGGCGGCTCTGCGGGGCGAAGTCCCCTACCCGCCCTTCCACCGTTCCCCGGGCTCTGCCCGGACCCGGTCCTCAAACGCCGGACGGGCTGAGAATGCCGCTGCGCGGCATCTTCCAGCCTCGCCGGCGCTTGAGGCGCGGGGTCTGGGGCGGAGCCCCGGGGAACGGGCGAAGGGCGGGTAGGGGACAGCCCCGCAGGGCTACGCCAGAGCAGCCGGCAGCGGGGCCGCGTGGAGGACGGTGAGGCCCGAGACGGCTCGGGTGAGGCAGACGTACAGGCGGCGCAGGCCGGTCCGCTCGTCTGGCTCGCCCGCCACCACCTCGGCCGGCTCGTGCAGCACGACGTAGTCGTACTCCAGACCCTTCGCGAGCGAAGCCGGTACGAGGGTCAGGCGCGACTCGGCAGTCGTCTCCTCGCCGGGGGACAGGTACGGCAGGCCCGCCGCCAGCAGCGCCTCCCCGAGCTCCGGGATCCACGCGTCCGCCGCGATCAGCCCGATCGACCCCTCGTGCACCAGCGAGGCCCGGCAGGCCTCGATCACCGCCGCCGGAAGGGCGCAAGAGGAGTCGACCGGGGAGACGATCAGCGAGCCCGGGGTCTCACGGACCGAGGAGACCGGTGACAGGCCCGGCGAGATCGCCGGCAGCAGCCGCGAGGCGTAGGCGATCACCTCGCGCGGCACGCGGAAGCCCGCCGTCAGTTCCTCCAGCACCGCGCCCGGCTTGCCCAGATGCCCCAGCGCCTCGTCCCAGCTGCGCGTCGCCCACGGGGTCGTACCCTGCGCGAGGTCGCCGAGGACCGTCGCCGAGCCGGTCGTGCAGCGCCGGCCGACCGCCCGGTACTGCATCGGGGACAGGTCCTGCGCCTCGTCGATGACGACGTGGCCGAGCGAGTGCGTGCGCTCCACCAGGTCCGTCGCCTCGTCGATGAGGACCAGGTCCGCCGCCGACCACTTCACCGACTTCACGCTGCGCGCCGGCTTGGCCCACAGCAGCAGTTCCTGCTCCCGCTCCGACAGGATCCCCTCCGCGTGCTCCGCGAGGAACCCCGCGTCCGAGAGCAGCCGCAGCACCAGCTTGGCCGGCTCCACCAGCGGCCACACGGCCTTGACCACGGCCTTCACGGCGGGATTGCGCGCCACCGCGTCCTGGACCCGGTCGTCGGGCGCCTCGCCCGCCTGCTCCATGCGTACGAGGACCGCGTGCGCGATCCGCTGCGGGAGGGCGTCGCGGGCGGCTCCGTAGCGGATGTCGCGGTTCTGGAGCTCGGCGACGATCTCGGCGATCTCGTACGCGGGCACCCGCCAGCGGCGCGATCCGCGGACCACCATCAGCGGTTCGACCGGCTCCGAGACGTGCGAGTGGACCGCGCGGCGCAGGACATCCGCCATCCGGGCATCGCCCTTGACCACGGCGGTTTCGGCGGCGTCCGCGCCGCGTACCTCCAGGTCCGCGCGGGCGACCAGGTCGTCGACCGTGGCCTGCTTCACCTCCAGCTCGCCGAGGGCGGGCAGGACCTGCTCGATGTAGTGCAGGAAGGAACGGTTCGGCCCGATGACCAGGGTGCCGGTACGGGCGAGGCGGTCGCGGTGCGCGTAGAGGAGGTACGCGACACGGTGCAGGCCGACGGCCGTCTTGCCGGTGCCGGGACCGCCCTGCACGCAGACGGATCCCGACAGGCCGGAACGCACGATCTCGTCCTGCTCCGGCTGGATCGTCGCCACGATGTCGCGCATGGGGCCGACGCGCGGGCGCTCGATCTCCTGCTGGAGCAGCTTGCTGACGGCCGCCGCCTCGGCGGGGTCGGAGAGGTGCTCGTCCTCGTACGCGGTCAGCTCGCCGCCCGTGTAACCGAAGCGGCGGCGCAGCCCGATGTCCTGGGGGTCGTTCTTCGAGGCCCGGTAGAAGGGCTGGGAGACCGGCGCGCGCCAGTCGATCACCATGGGGTCGCCGCCGGCGTCGTGGACGTGGCGGCGGCCGATGTAGAACTGCTCGCCCTCCGCGCCCTCGGCGAGCTCCGCGCCGGGCGAGTGCAGGTAGTTGAGGCGGCCGAAGAAGAGCGGGGTGTGGGCGAGGTCGGCGAGGGCCTTGATCCGGTCGTCGATCTGGGCCTGGAGGACGATCGCGTTGACCCAGTTCGCGGTGACGTCACGGATGTCGAGGTTCTCGACGTCCTCGCGCATCGCGCGGAGCGCCGAGCGGGAGGCGGCGAGGTGGGCCCGCTCGCGGCCCAGGGGGTCGGTGGCGGCAGCGTCGGCGTAAGGGGCGGAGTCGGGGTCGGCGTCGGGGTCGGTGACGTGGGCGTGCGCGGGCACGGAACTGCCTCCATCTGCTGAGGACCTGCGTGATGCGGGCGGACGGGCCCGCCGGTTTCCGAGCGGCGGGCGGCGCTCCCGGTGGCGCGGCGGGAGGCGGCAAGAGCGGAGATTGTAGCCATCGCGAGGGCGCCGCGCGAATGGATTACGGGGGGCCGAAAGTCCTTCTGGGCCGTGACCCCGTACGGGGGTTGTTCGGTCCGTGTCCTCCTTCGGACAGAGCCCGTAGGGGGAGGCATGGGCCGGGAGGAGGATGCCGGGGACCTGGAGGTTCAGCCCTCAGGGCGATGTGACAAGCCGGTCGAAAACCGACCATGGATACATGAGCACCGCAACCTACACCCCGGTCCAGGGTCGCCGCCCTCGCGGCGCCACCGCCACTTCCGACTCCCGCCCCCGCCACAGCGTCGGCAGCGTCCTGCGCGCGGCCAAGGTCTTCGCGGCCACCGCCGTGAGCGTGGTCGTCCTCGGTGAATACTCCGAGGACGCGGGCGTCATACGCCACTGAGGCCCGGCGCCGAGCCGGTGCCGCGGGCCGAGCCACACGCCCCGCGCCGCCTCGCCGATCGGACCTCCACGGGCCGGCCGGACACCTCCGCGCGGGTCTCGGGGCGTTGATCCACTAGGGTCGCGCCGTGACCCGGAGTTCCGAGCCCAGCCGCTCTCCGTCGCCCCGCGCCGGTGTGCTGCTCACGGGCCTGCTGCTCGTGCTCGGCGTGCTCTGCGTCGCCCTGCGCATCCCGGTGGCCGATGCCCTCGCCCCCGGCCTCTCCGCCGCCGAGTGGAGCCCGCCCGCCGCGTATCCGCCCTTCGCGGCCATCCTCTTCGCCCCGGCCGCCTGGCTGCCGACCGGCGTACTGAAGGCCGTCCTGGTGGGGGGCAGCGCCGCACTGTTCGCCCTGCTGATCCTGCTGTCGTGCCGGGCGGCGGGACTACGGGCCCGGCCGGGACCCGTGCTGGCCGCCACCGTCGCCGGACTGTGGCTGGAGCCGCTGTTCCAGACCCCGCTGTCCGGCCAGATCGCCCTGGCCCTGGCCTGCCCCGTCCTGTGGGACCTGCACCGGCCGCGCGGCGCCCTCGGCAAGGGCTTCGCGCTGGGCACGGCCGCCGGGATCACCCTGACCCCGGCGCTGCTGATCCCGTACCTCCTGCTGACCGGCCAGGTCAGGGCCGGGCTGACCGCGCTGGCCGCCTTCGCGGGCAGCGGCCTGCTCGGGCAGCTGGTCCTCCCGGGGGCCTCCGCCGAGTTCTGGTCCCGGCACCCGCCCGCGGGCGGCCGCTCGCTCCTGCTCGACTGGCCCCACCTGTGGGTCTGGACCGTCCCCCTGCTCACGGCCCTGCTCGCCGCCGTCCTGCGCCGCCGCTCACCCCTCGGCCGGCGGGATGTCCGCGCCGCCGAAGACCCGCAGCACCACGAGCAGCGGCAGCCGCCCGCGCGACACCACGTACCGGGCCACCGCGTCCGTCAGCGTTCGTCCTCCCGGTCCGTCAGCCGTCGGCCAGCAGCTCGTCGGCGTCCATGATCCGGTAGGCGTAGCCCTGTTCGGCCAGGAAGCGCTGGCGGTGCGCCGCGAAGTCCTGGTCGATCGTGTCGCGCGCGACGACCGAGTAGAAGCGCGCCTCGTGGCCGTCCGCCTTCGGGCGCAGGACGCGGCCCAGGCGCTGGGCCTCCTCCTGGCGGGAGCCGAAGGTGCCGGACACCTGGATGGCGACCGTGGCCTCGGGCAGGTCGATGGAGAAGTTCGCGACCTTCGAGACGACCAGCACGCTGATCTCGCCCTCGCGGAAGGCGTTGAAGAGCTTCTCGCGCTGCGCGTTGGACGTCTCGCCCTTGATGACGGGCGCGTCGAGGTGCTCGCCGAGTTCGTCGAGCTGGTCGATGTACTGCCCGATGACCAGCGTCTGCTCGCCCGCGTGCTTGCGCACCAGCGCTTCGGTGACCTTCCGCTTGGTGGCGGTGGTCGCGCAGAAGCGGTACTTCTCCTCCGTCTCGGCGGTCGCGTAGGCGAGCCGCTCCGACTCGGTGAGGTTCACCCGGACCTCGACGCAGTCGGCGGGCGCGATGTAGCCCTGCGCCTCGATCTCCTTCCACGGGGCGTCGAACCGCTTCGGTCCGATCAGCGAGAACACGTCCGACTCCCGGCCGTCCTCGCGCACCAGCGTCGCCGTCAGTCCGAGCCGCCGCCGCGCCTGCAGGTCCGCGGTGAACTTGAACACCGGAGCCGGCAGCAGGTGCACCTCGTCGTAGAGGATCAGGCCCCAGTCCCGGGAGTCGAAGAGCTCCAGGTGCGGGTAGATGCCCTTCCGCTTCGTCGTCAGGACCTGGTACGTGGCGATCGTGACGGGCCGGATCTCCTTGCGCGTACCGGAGTACTCGCCGATCTCCTCCTCCGTCAGCGAGGTCCGCTTGATCAGCTCGCTCTTCCACTGGCGGGCGGAGACGGTGTTCGTGACCAGGATCAGCGTGGTCGCCTTGGCCTTCGCCATCGCGCCGGCGCCGACCAGCGTCTTGCCGGCGCCGCAGGGCAGTACGACCACGCCGGAGCCGCCGTGCCAGAAGCCCTCGACGGCCTGCTGCTGGTAGGGGCGCAGCGCCCAGCCGGTCTCGTCCAGCTCGATCGGGTGCGCTTCGCCGTCCACGTACCCGGCGAGGTCCTCGGCCGGCCAGCCCAGCTTGAGCAGGGTCTGCTTGATCTGCCCGCGCTCGGAGGGGTGCACGGCCACGGTGTCGGCGTCAAGGCGCGCGCCGACCAGCGGGGCGACCCGCTTCGACCGCAGGATCTCCTCCAGCACCGGCCGGTCGGTGCTGGTGAGGACCAGCCCGTGGACGGGGTGCTTGGAGAGGGTGAGCCGGCCGTAGCGGGCCATGGTCTCGGCGACGTCGACGAGCAGCGCGTGCGGGACGGGGTAGCGGGAGAACTCCACGAGCGCGTCCACGACCTGCTCGGCGTCGTGCCCGGCGGCCCGCGCGTTCCACAGCCCGAGCGGCGTGATCCGGTACGTGTGGATGTGCTCGGGGGCACGCTCCAGCTCGGCGAAGGGCGCGATGGCGCGCCGCGCGGCCGCGGAGAGCTCGTGGTCGATCTCTAGGAGGAGCGTTTTGTCGCTCTGGACGATGAGGGGCCCGTTCACGCGCGTGTCCCTTTCCTGCGGGGGAGGGCCACCCGGACGCGGGTGGCCAAACCTCCAGTCTGCCGCATCGCTCAGCGGGTGGGGTGGTTCTGGGCCGTAGGGAGCCCCGCCGGCCGGTGCGGCGCGGGGTCAGGCTCCGCCGGAGGCGAAGGCGAGGATGGCGGGGGCGGCCTCGCGGAGCGTCGGGAAGTGGCGATGGGCGCCCGGGGGTGGAGTGGGGGCGTTGACGGACCAGACCGTCATGCCCGCCCGGAGGCCCGACTGGATGCCCGAGGGGGCGTCCTCGATGACCAGGCAGTCCGCCGGGTCCGCGCCGAGGCGCTCGGCGCCCAGCAGGTAGGGGACCGGAGAGGGCTTGCCCTCCGTCACGCAGGCGGCGTCCACGAGGACCTCGGGCACGGGCAGGCCGGTGCGGTCGAAGCGGCCGCGCACCCGGTGCCCGTAGTTGGAGGTGACCAGGCCCCAGCTCCCCGGGGGCAGGGCGGACAGCAGCCCGGCCGCGCCGCCGAAGGCGGCGTAGGTGCCGGAGCGGACGTCCTCGTCCTCCAGCTCGTGCAGCGCGGCCAGGCACGCGTGCGGGTCCCGGTCCGGGGCGACGGCCGCGAAGGTTTCCATCGGGCGGGTCCGCAGGGCCACGGCGTACACCGCGTCCGGGTCCAGTCCGTGGCGGGCGGCCCAGGCCGCCCAGACCCGGCGCTGGTTGGCGACGGCGTCGACGAGGGTGCCGTCGACGTCGAACAGGACGTACCGGGCGGGAGCGGTGGCCGAGGCGGCCGAGGTGGTCACCGGCGGATCATGCCAGGCCGCGCAGGAGCAGCTTCAGGCCGCCCTCGAACTCCCGGTCCGGGGTGACCGATCGGGCGTCACGGGCGGTGGCCGACATGTACGGGAACTCCTGCGGGGGGAGACCGGCGATGGCGGTGGTTCCGGGTCCGGCCAGCGGCCCGAGGTGTTCCAGCTGCGTGGCGCCGATCACGTACGAGATCAGGGCGCGCAGCGCGATGACCCGCTCCTCCGCCTCGATGCCGGCCTCCGTGAGGACTCCGAGCACCGTTTCCGACCAGCGCAGCCCGCTGGGCGAGCGGTGCCGGTGCGTCAGGGAGAGCGGCAGCGTTTCCGGGTGGGCGCTCATGGTGTCGCGCAGGCGGTGGGCCAGGACCGTGATCCGGCCCTGCCAGGGGCCCGGGGGCGGCGGGGTGGTGTCGACGCCGCTGAGGACGAGTTCGACGACGAGCGCTTCGAGTTCCTCGCGGCCCGGGACGTAGCGGTACAGGGCCATGGGGCTGATGCCGAGCTCGGTGGCGACGGCGCGCATGGAGAGGCCGGGGAGCCCGTCGCGGTCGATGACGGCGAGTGCGGCGGCGGCCAGTTGGTCCGGGGTGTGTGAGCGGGGGCGCGGCATGACGGTTGACAGCGTACGGCATACGCCTACGCTGGAGGGGTAGGCGTACTGCATACGCCTACGCCTGTCGAGGGAGGGTTTCCCATGCTCAAAACCGGTTCCGTGGTACCCGTACGCCAGCTCACGCCCGTCGCAGGAGGGGCCCCGGAGGGCGGGGCTTCCGAGGCGGGGGCTTCCGAGGCGGGGGCCTACGGGGGAGGGTCCGTCTCCGTGCCCGACCCCGAGCGCCTCGTCCACCTGCAGTTCCGGCGCTTCGCCGGCTGCCCCGTCTGCCACCTCCACCTGCGCTCCGTCGTCCGGCGGCACGCGGAGATCGAGGCCGCCGGGATCCGCGAGGTCGTGCTCTTCCACTCCACGGCGGAGGAACTGCGCCCGCACATCGCCGACTTCCCCTTCGCCGTGATCGCCGATCCGCAGCAGCGGCTGTACCGGGAGTTCGGCGTCGAATCCTCCCCGCGCTCCCTGCTGGACCCCCGCGCCTGGGGGCCGGTGCTGTGGGCGATCGCCCGCTCGGCCGCCGCGGTGGCGCGGGGCCGGGAGCGGCTTCCCGCCCGGAGCCAGCCGAATGGACGGCTCGGGCTGCCCGCCGACCTGCTGATCGGGCCGGACGGCCGGGTGCTGGCCGCCAAGTACGGCGAGCACGTCTACGACCAGTGGTCCGTCGACGAGTTGCTCCGGCTGGCGGCGGCCCGATATCCCGTGGGCGCCGGGGAGGGGGCTGCGTAGGGTCGGCGCATGACTACGGAGCAGCAGGGATTCGTACCGCCGGCCGAGGTGTTCGAGGTGCCCGTCCGGCTCGTCGGGGAGGGGTTCCGGCTGGAGCCCCTCGGGCCCGAGCACAACGAGGGCGACCTCGCCGCCTGGAGCGGGAGCATCGATCACGTGCGCGCGACGCCCGGCTTCCTGGGGGACTGGCCTCCGGAGGAGGGCATGAGCGCGGAGGCGAACCTCGCCGACCTGGTGCGCCACGCACGCGACTTCGCCGAACGGCGGGGGTTCACGTACAGCGTGCTGGACGGCGAGCGGGACGGGGAGGGGGAGGTCATCGGCTGCCTCTACATCTACCCCGGGAAGGCGGACCCGGAGCGCGTGCACGTGACTTCCTGGGTGCGCGGGGACCGGGCCGCGTACGACAAGGCGGTGTACGGGACCGTCACGCGCTGGCTCGCCGAGGCCTGGCCCTTCCCGGCGGACCGGATCGACTACGCGCCCAGGTGATCGCCCGGTCGCCCCGATCGCCCCGGTCACCCCGGTCACCCCGGTCCACCGATCCCCCGATCGTCAGTCGTCGCAGGTGTGGAAGGTGCAGAAGCGGACCGCGCTCACGCCCGGGATTCGGGAGATCTCCGCTTTGAGCGCCTCCCGGCCCCCTTCCTCGGGGAAGTGCTTGGGCATGCCCACGTGGAGCTTGAGCTCCCCGGCGTACTCGCCCACCTCCACCTGGGTCGCCCCGAACGGCCGCAACCGTTCCTTGTAGCCGTCCACCTCCTGGCTGCGGTCCCGGTCGTTCTCGCCATCCAGCTTCGCGGAGAAGTACGGGGGCGGCTCGTTCGCCTCCGAATCGTGGGCCGACGGGAAGAAGAGGGGGAGGGCGATCAGGGCGAAGGATGCGGCGGCCATCAGGGGCGCCGCCACTGAGAACCTGGTGCCCGGGCGGTTCTGGGGGTCCACGAAGGCCGCGATCAGCAGCAGCACGGCGGCCGGGAGGAAGAAGAACATGCCGATGAGGGCGCCGATCACCGACCAGGCGATCAGGCCCGACCCGATGAGGAGGCAGGTCCGCGCGAACGCCTTCGGGCCCCCGCGCATCAGGAGCGGCGCGGCGGTCACGATCGCGGTGGTGAAGAAGAACCCGCCCAGGAGCTGGGACATGGCGATCCCCAGGACCGCCGCGGCTCCCGCCGCCGCGACCCCCGCCACGCCCCAGGCCCACTGCTGGCCGGACACCTTCTGGGATTCCTCCATGACGCCCCCTCGGTCTTGAACGTGTTCAACTGAACATGTTCAAGATAGTGCACGCGAGGGGTGCGGGGGAGCGGCACGGGCGATCGGACGGTGCTCGGCCGCGGCCGTTGCCGAGGGCGCGGAGGACCGCGCCCGCGGCCGTTGCCGTTGCCGAGGGCGCCGAGGGCGCCGAGGACCGCGCCTCCTATGCGCCCAAGTGCTCCAGCGGTCCGGCCGGATAGGGGGACTCCAGCGGGAGAAGGGCCCGCGCCGCCTCCGGTTCGCCGGAGCGGAGCAGGCCGTGGACCTCCCGCGCCAGCGGGGTGACATCGCGGATGGAGACCGTCCACTCGTCGGCGTAGGCGCGTGACATCGGTCCTGACAGGCCGAGTTGGAGCGAGCGGTACGGCAACGGGTTCAGGTGCAGGTCCCGCTCCGGGTCCCACTGCACGCGGGCGGGGGCCGTGCGCAGGGCCCGGGTCCAGGCCTCGCGGTCGACGTGTACGCCGGGGACGTAGTGCGACAGGCAGGCCCCGCTCAGTGCCCGGTCGAAGCCCGCGCGGGTGATCTCGACGGCCAGGACCGTCTCCTGGTCGGACTTGGTGGCCCAGCCGCAGCGGTACATCATCCACAGGAACGAGGGCTTGACCCAGGTCATCCGCTCCCGCTTCCAGTCGGGCGGGAAACGGCCGTCCCGGGCGGCCGGCACCCCGATCCGCGGGTGGTACGCCTGGTACACGGTGAGGGTGTCGGCGGTGTGTGCGGCGCGGATCTGATGGCGGGGGACGTGGGTGGTGTGAGTGGCGGGGCCGGTGGGGGTTGCGTCGGACATGGCTCCAGGGTGCGGGCCCATGACCCGCCGGGGCCAGGGGATTTCCTCCGGGCGCCCCCGGGGTCCGGCTCCGGGCCGTCCTTTCCCTCCCCCGACTAGACCTGGTCCTCCGCCAGTTCCGCGACCCCCGTGATCCGGTGCAGCGCGAAGGTCCGTACCTCGTCCGCCGTGTGGTCGTAGCCGGTGACGAAGCCGCCCTCCACCCGCACCGGGGCGATGACCCGCTGGCTCGCCGCGCCGTCGGCGTTGACGTAGCCGATCCACACCGCCGACCCGGTGAGCGCCGCCGCCTGCACGGTCGCCAGGGTCTCCGCCGCGCTCGTGCGCGGGAGTTCGCCCGGAGCGCCGGAGCCGCCCGCCGCGGACCCGGACGGACCCGCCGGCTCCTTGCGGACCGCCGTCGCCGCCAGGTCGCCCGCACGGATCGCCCGTACGGCAGCCCCCAGCAGCGTTCTGTCCGGGACCGGCGGCCCGTCGGGGACCGGTACGGGCAGGGCGCGGGCCGGGGTGCGGTGGGCGTCGGCGCGGGAGACCAGGACGTCTCCCGTACGGGATTCCGCGGCCGGGGCGTACCCCATGGCCCGCAGCCCGTCGAGCAGCGCCGTGGGTTCGGCCTGCGCGGCCAGTACGGTCGGCGCGAGGCGGCGCAGCCCGAGGCCGGCGGACCGCTTGTCGGCGAGGATCTCGTTCAGCATGCCGTCGTCGTCGCAGCGCACGTACGAGGAGGCCGCGCCGACCCGGAGGTGTCCGTGCCGCCGGGCCACGTCGTCGATGAGGTACGACAGCGGCTGCGGCACCGGGGTCCGGCTGTGCTCGGTGAGGAAGGACTGCAGGTCCACGGCGGTGTGGCCGGCGTCCAGGGCGCGGCGCACCGACCCGGGCGTGAACCGGTACACGGTGGCCCCGCCCTTGGACTCCACCTCCGCCAGCACGGCCAGCACCTCGGCGAGCGCCCGCCGCAGCGGACCCGGGGCCACCGCCGTCAGGTCGGCCTGGAGCAGTACGTGGTCCACGGGCTCGGGCAGCAGCGGCGCGAGCAGCGGCGCCGGGTCGCGCCCCTCCATCAGGGCCCGGCCGGGCGCGGCGAGCGCGCCCCGGCCGGTGACTCCGAGGACCTCCGCCTCGGTCAGGGTCCAGCGGGCGAGGCGGGCGCGCAGTTCGCTCGTACCGCGCACCGGCCGCTCCCACGCGAGGCGGGCGAGGAGCACCGCCGGGTCCGGGGAGCCGCCCTCGGGGAGCTCGGCGAGCAGGCTCAGGATGCGGCGGCGCACCTCGGGGGCGGCGGAGCGGTCCAGTTCCGCGCCGAGCACCGACAGGGTGCGGCCCTTCGCGTCCTGCTCTCCGACCAGGCCCGGGGTCCGGGTGGCGGTCAGCCAGGCGGCGGCCAGCGCCGACCAGCGCTCGGCGGGCGGGAGTTCGAGCCAGACGTCGAAGGCGGGGGTCGGGGCGTACCGCTCGTCGGCCTCGCCGTCGCTGGCCAGCAGGCCGGCCGCGTAGGACAGCTCGATCCAGAACGCCGCCGACGGCTCGTCGGTGTCCAGGGTGGCCGCCGCCCGCTTCAGGTCGCGTACGGAGAGCCCGCCCGCCCGGAGCACCGGCGGACCGGTGTGCTCCCAGGACTTCACCAGCTCCTCGACCGTCGACAGCGCCGCCAGTGCCTGGCCGGCCGCGTTCGCGTCCACAAGCTGTGGACGGTGCTCGCGGTGCGCGGGAACGGCCGGGGCCAGTGGCTCCGTCGCCCGGTGCGCGAGCCCGCCGCGCAGGTGCAGCGCCACCTCGCGCGGCAGCAGCACCGTGCGCGCCGTGGCCGGCAGCAGCAGTCCGCGGGCGCGCAGCCAGCGCACCGGCGGCGTCGGATGGGGCGTCACTTCCCCGTAGGGCGGGCCCCAGACGAGCCGGCCCAGCACCTGGTGGGCCTCCGCCGGAGCCTCGTCGAGCAGCGCCGACATCCGCTCCGGGTCGGTGAACAGGGCCGTCAGCGCGGTCACCGCCGACACCGGGTCGTGCGTCGCGGGCAGCCCGACGGCCGCCACGATCTCCTGGATCCGGGTCGGCGACATGCCGGCCGTGGCCTCGGCGACGGTGGGGCCGAGGCCGGTGGGGGAGGGCCGCGTCGCGGAGGGGGCGAGCAGTTCGCGGGCGGTGCGGACCAGGCGCAGCCGCTCGTCGTCGCCCCATACGAGGGCCTGCTCGCGCAGGGTCGCCAGGGCCCGGGGGAGTTCGGCGCGGGCCCCGTTGTCGGCGCCGGAGGTGGTGCCGGTGTCACCGCTGAGCAGGGACTCCAGTACCGCGTACGGGCAGGGCTCCGGGCCCACCGCGAGGGCCTCGGCGGTCTGCAGGGCGAACCGGTCCAGGCGGTCCAGCGCGCGCACCACCGAAGCCCGCGTCCCGGCGCGCGTGGCGAGCTGCGTCACGTCCCCGGGAACCGGGCTCAGCAGGTCCGGCCGGGCACGCAACAGGGCGCCGAGCCCGTCGTCGTCGCGGGCGCGCAGCGCTTCGGCGAGGGAGCGCGGAGCGCTTCCCGGGGTGCTCGGGTCAGGCACGGTCGTCGCCTCCTGGTCGCGTCGGCCGGTCAGTCGGCCGGTCCCCATCCGGCCAACGGTATCCGCTGCGCCCCCGGCCGCTCCACGGGCGCACGCGCTACCTTCGCTTCAGGTGGCACGGGAGGAGCCGGGGCGTGGGGATCGAGAGCGACCATCTGGTCTACGAATATCTGAGCCAGGTCGGGGACTTGGCGCAGCGCAGGCACCTGTCGTCGGGGGACCGGATGCGGCTGGTGGCGGGGCTGCGGGACGAGATCGACCGGCGGCGGGCCAAGTACGAACCGGAGACGCCGGCGGCGGTGCGGCGCATTCTCGAGCGGATCGGTACGCCGGAGGAGGTTCTGGACACGCTGCCGGCGGCGGCGGATGTCTCTCCTCCCTCTGCTCCCTCCGCTCCTTCGGTGCCGGTGCAGAGGGGGGTCGCGGCGCCGCATCTCGCGGGGGTCGACGAAGCGGGTGCGGGCGAGACGCTGGAGCCCGACTGGTGGACGGTCGGGCCCGGATCCTCGGTGGAGGGCTTTGCGGGCGGGATCGAGATCCCGGAGCTGCTGAAGGGACCGGGTGCGGGGGCCGGCGCGCAGTCGCAGTCGCAGTCGCAGCCGCAGGCTCCGGCGGAGGCTGCTCCGGAGGGTCCGCCGACCCTCATGGGCTACCTGCGCGAGCGGCGGCGCCGGGCGAAGGCGGAAGCCGCGGCGGCCGCTGCGGCTCCGGTGGCCGCGGCGGTCGCGGCGGCCGCGGTGAAGCGGAAGCCGTACGCCTTCCTGATGCTCGCGGGGGTGGCCCTGATCGCGGGGGCCGTCTCCGGCTACTGGCTGCTGCTCGCCGCGGGCTGGCTGCTCGCGTATGCCTCGCGGGTGCTGGGTCCTGCGGAGCGGAAGTGGGTGGTCTTCGGGCTGCCCGGGGTGGTTTTCGCGGGGGCGGTGGTGTGGTTGTGGGGTCGCCTGAACGGGCGGTGGGGGGCTCCGCTGGCCGACGAGGCCCTGAGCGGTACCTTCCAGAACCTGCTGCCCTGGCTGGCGCGGGCCGCGGCGGTCTCCTCGGCGGCCTACCTCTTCTGGCGCTCCCGCCGCCGCTGACCCCCTCCGGGGGCGGTCGTCTGGTGCGGACGCCGGCGGGGCTGGGGGTGGCCTGGGTGCGGGCTGGCTGCGGGTGGGGTCGGTGCCGGGGGCGGGGTGGGGTGTCGGCCTGGACTGCATGATTTAGGCGCCCCCTCCTGAACTCCGACAGGGCGCGGGCTCTACCTGCGCCACAAATCACGCTCTACGTCCAGGCCGACACCCCACCCCGCCCCCGTCCCCGACCCGGGCGCGTCCAGTCGCGCCGGTGGTGGGTCTCTTGAGCGCCAGGGTTCGGCTTTTCAGCCGCCGGGGTTTGGCTTTTCAGCCGTTCGGCGTTTGAGGACCGGGGTCTGGGGCGGAGCCCCAGGGGTCCGGGCGCAGCCCGGGGCATCCTCAGCCCCGCCGGCGTTTGAGGCGCGGGTCCGGGCTGGCCCGGGGAACGGTGGAAGGGCGGGGAGGGGACTTCGCCCCGCAGGGCCGAGTGCAGCCCGGTCGGGCCGCGCGCCGGGACGGCGATGGCACCGCCGGACCGCGCGGGAGCGGGGCTGACATGTCGCCACATTTCACTGCCTGGTAAGGCGGGGCTAAGTCTGCGTTCCCGTCCGCAGTGCCCGGCTCGGCACAATGGGAGGCATGAGCTCCGAGACGCAGCTGACCGTCGGGTTCGACCTCGACATGACCCTCATCGACTCCCGGCCGGGCATCAAGGCGGCCTTCGAGGCGCTTTCGGCCGAGACGGGTACCTTCATCGACACCGCGCAGACCGTGTCCCGCCTCGGTCCGCCGCTGGAGCAGGAGCTCGCGTACTGGTTCCCGGAGGCCGAGATCCCCGCCGTGGCCGACCGCTACCGGGAGATCTACCCCACACACGCCATCGGGCCGACCCCGGCGATGCCCGGCGCCCGCGAGGCGGTCGAAGCGGTCCGGGCCCTCGGCGGCCGCACGATCGTCGTCACCGCCAAGCACGAGCCCAACGCCCGCCTGCACCTGGACCACCTGGGCATCAAGCCCGACGCGGTCATCGGCTGGCTGTGGGCGGAGGCCAAGGCGGTCGCCCTGCGCGAGTACGCGGCCCAGGTCTACGTCGGCGATCACGTCGGCGACGTACGGGGCGCCCGCGCCGCCGGCGCCCTGTCGGTGACGGTCCCGACCGGCCCGTGCCCGGAGCCGGAACTGCGGGCGGCGGGCGCGGACGTGGTCCTGACGGACCTCACGGAGCTGCCGGCCTGGCTCGCGGAGTACGAGCGGACGCGCACCGCGTAGCGCGAGGCCCCTCCCGTACTACGCCTGCGAGGCGCGGGCCGCCGTGCGCTGCGCGGCGGCCGAGCGCAGTACGCCCGCCGCCGAGATCGCGAAGCCGACGCCCATGAGCATGCACACGGCCCACGCGTACGACGGGAACGGGTCCATGTCGAGGAAGAGCGGGGCCATCGTGGCGAGCGTGGCCACGGCGCCGACGATGAAGACGATGCCGCCGGCCTTGACGAGCGCGTCGCCGGGGCGGGCGTCGTCGGCGCCCTGCTCGGGCTGAGGGGTCTCGGGCTGAGGAGTAACAGTCACCCGACCAGGGTAGTTCCCTGGCCGGAGCGGTCACCCGCGAAGGACCGGGGAACGTCTTGTCACCCGGAGAGGGGCAACTAGCCTGAGAGGTGCGGGTCAGAGGCCCGCTTCCCAGCCCACGAACGCAAGGACAGAGGACGGACGTGCCTACCGGCAAGGTCAAGTGGTTCAACAGTGAGAAGGGCTTCGGCTTCCTCTCCCGCGACGACGGCGGCGACGTCTTCGTCCACTCGTCGGTGCTCCCCGACGGGCTGGACGCGCTCAAGCCCGGCCAGCGCGTCGAGTTCGGTGTTGTCGCGGGGCAGCGCGGTGACCAGGCACTTTCCGTGATCGTCCTGGATCCGGCACCCTCCGTCGCGGCCGCGCAGCGGCGCAAGCCGGACGAGCTCGCCTCCATCGTGCAGGACCTCACGACCGTGCTGGAGAACGTCACGCAGCAGCTGGAGCGGGGTCGTTACCCCGACAAGGCGCAGGGCGGGAAGATCGCCGGCATGCTGCGCGCGGTGGCCGACCAGCTCGACGTCTGAGCCTTGCGAAGGGCCGTGCCCCGCAGCTCGCGAGAGCCGCGGGGCACCGTCATGTCCTACGGGAAGGCCAGCGCGTCGGCTGCGATGGCCGGAACCAGACCCTCCGCGGCCGCCCGGGTCAGCAGCCCGCGCACGGCCGCGTAGCCGGCTTCGCCGAGGTCGGCGGTGAACTCGTTGACGTACAGACCGATGTGCTGGTCGGCGACGGCCGGGTCCAGCTCCTGCGCGTGCGCCCGTACGTAGGGCCGGGACGCCTCCGGGTCGGCCCAGGCCATCCGGACCGACGTACGGGCCGACTCGGCGAGCGCGCGCAGCGCGTCCGCGCCCAGGGAGCGCTTGGCGATGATCGCGCCGAGCGGGATCGGCAGGCCGGTCGTGGACTCCCAGTGCTCGCCCATGTCGGCCAGGCAGTGCAGCCCGTAGTCCCGGTAGGTGAACCGGGCCTCGTGGATGACCAGTCCGGCGTCCACGCGGCCGTCGCGCACGGCGGGCATGATCTCGTGGAAGGGGAGGACGACCACCTTGCCGACGCCCTCGGGTAGCACGTCGGCGGCCCACAGGCGGAACAGCAGGTAGGCGGTGGAGCGCTCGCTCGGGACCGCGACCGTCTTGCCGGTCAGGTCCAGGCCCGGCTCCCGCGTGAGGACCAGCGGTCCGCAGCCGCGGCCCAGCGCGCCGCCGCAGGGGAGGAGCGCGTACTCCTCCAGGACCCACGGCAGGACGGCGTAGGAGACCTTCAGCACGTCGAGCTCGCCGCGCTCGGCCATGCCGTTGGTGAGGTCGATGTCGGCGAAGGTGACGTCGAGGGCGGGCGCGCCGGGGACCCGGCCGTGGGCCCAGGCGTCGAAGACGAAGGTGTCGTTCGGGCAGGGCGAGTACGCGATCCGTACGGGCGCTGCGGCAGCTGTTCCGGTCATGAAGGTCCTCCCCAGGAAGCGAGTACGGGGCCCAGGGCGCGGAAGCCGTCGGCCAGCGCCGTCAGCGCCTCGCCGATCCGCCAGGCGTCGCGGTCCCGGGGGCCCACGGCGTTGGAGACGGCACGGACCTCCAGCACGGGCAGCCCGTGGGCGGCGGCGGCCTCGGCGACCCCGAAGCCCTCCATGGCCTCGGCCCCGGCGAGCGGGTGCCGGGCGGCGAGGGCGGTCGTACGGGCGGCCGTGCCGGTGACGGTGGAGACGGTCAGTACGGGCGCGAGCAGCGCCCCGGTCGCCTCGGCGGCGCGCGCGGCGAGCTCTGCGGGAGGCAGGTGCACGCTGCGGCCGAAGCCGAGTTCCGTGACGGTGAGGAACCCCTGCGGGGTGTCGGCGCCCAGGTCGGCGGCGACGATCGCGTCGGCGACCACGAGGGAGCCGATCGGGGCGGCGGGCGCGAACCCGCCGCCGATGCCGGCGGAGACGACGAGGCCGTAGCCGGGGGCCGACGCGAGCGCCAGGGCGGTCGCCGTGCCGGCGGCCGCGGCGGCCGGGCCGACTCCGGCGACCAGCACGTCGAAGGCTCCCCGGCGGTGGATGAGGTAACCGCCGGGGAGGGTGCGCGGCGGTTCGCCACCGGGGGCGTGGTCCGGGCTGTGCTCGTCGACGGGGACGTGGTCCGGATGAGGGACCGGACCGGACAGGCCTCGGACGACGGAGTCGGCCTCCGCCGTCACCGCGGTCACGATGAGCGCGCGCATGGTGGGTGCGTGACTACTTGAGCTTGAGGGTGAAGGCCCAGACGGCGAGGGGCTTGCCGTCCTCGGAGACCTGGACGATGTTGAGCTTCTTGGAGGCCGGGGGCTCGCCGCCCTGGCCGCCGGTGGCGAAGATGTCGGCGCCCGGGAAGCTGTCGTAGGTGTTGGAGGTCGGCTCGGTGATCTGCTGTCCGTCCAGGACCAGCTGCCACTTCTTGCCGTCCTCGACGACGTCCGGCTCGACACCGAGGCGCAGCGTGTCGCCGCGGCCGTAGTCGATGGTCTTTGCGTGCTTGAGGTCCGTGAAGCACTCCTGGACCTTCTCGCCCGTGAGTTCCTTGGCGTCGCTGCAGGCGGCTTCGGTGGACACCGACGAGGTGCCGACCGTCACGGTCGCCAGCGGCGTCGGCTTGTCACAGGCGGAGAGGAGGAGGAGGCCGGCGGAAACGGCTCCGAGGGCCGCGACGCTGCGGCGGGCCCTACCCGAGAAAAGCGGTGCGGTCATGAGCCGAAGGCTATCGGGCCCGTACGCTGCGCTGCTGCACGGGGTCCTACGGTGCGGCGCGCTGCGCGAGGTTCCCGGGGTGCGGCGCCGCTGCGCACAGCGCCCCCGGCTGCGCCGGGCCTTCCGGGGCGCCGCCCCGGACCCCGCTCCTCAAACGCCGGAGGGGCTGGATTTTCCGACCCCCGGCGTTCGCGTGCAGGCCGGGGCCGGCCGAACCTACGGCCCCGCAGGGCATCGGTTACGCCACCCGCGGTCGCGAGGACGTGTGCTGCTGGTGCCGCGGGGACGTGAGGAAGCCGCGCAGGGCCATCGCCGCGCCCAGGGCCACCACCGTCGCGGCGACGCACATGCCGAGGACGCCGTTCAGGGGGAGGGCGATGCCGATCGAGCCGCCCAGCACCCAGGCCACCTGGAGCAGGGTCTCCGAGCGGGCGAAGGCCGACGTACGGACGGCCTCGGGCACGTCGCGCTGGATCATCGCGTCCAGCGAGAGCTTCGCGAGGGCCTGGCAGAAGCCGGCGGTCGCGCCCAGGACGGCCATGAACACCCCGCTGAAGAAGACCGCCGCGAGGACGGCCACCGCCAGGGTCAGGGACAGCACGGCGGCGATGATCGCCTCGGGCGCGCGGGCCCGGAGCCAGGCCCCGACGGCGGTCCCGCAGGCGTTGCCGACGCCCGCCGAGACGCCGACGATGCCCAGCGACACCGCCGCGCTCTGCCCGGCGAGCGGGTGCTCGCGCAGCAGGAACGCCAGGAAGAAGATGAGGAACCCGGACAGCCCGCGCATCGACGCGTTCGCCAGCAGCCCGCACAGCACCGGCCGGCTGACCGTGCGCAGCCCCGGCCGCTTCGAGTGCGCCTCGTGGGTGGAGAGCCGGGCCCGGCGTTCGCCCTTGGCCTCGTCGACCTTGTGCGGCAGGGTGAATGCCGCGAAGGTGCCCCAGATGAAGATCGCGCACGCCCCGTAGAGCGGCCACGGCGGGCCGATCGTGTGCAGGGCGGCGCCCACGGGCGCGGCGGCGCCGGTGGCCAGCAGGCCGGCCAGGGTCACCCGGGAGTTCGCCTTGACCAGCGAGAACCCGGGTGGGAGGAGTCGGGGGACCACGGCGCTGCGCACCACCCCGTAGGCCTTGGAGGCGACGAGCACGCCGAGGGCGGCCGGGTACAGCTCCAGGCCGCCGGTGGCCACCGCGCCCGACATCATCACGGCCAGCAGGGCCCGGGTGAGCATCGCGCCGGCCATCGCGGCCCGCCGCCCGTGCGGCAGCCGGTCCAGCAGGGGGCCGATCACCGGGGCCAGCAGGGTGAAGGGGGCCATCGTGATGGCGAGGTACAGGGCCACTCGGCCGCGCGCCTCGTCCGTGGGAACGGAGAAGAAGACGGTGGAGGCGAGCGCGACTGTGATCATCACATCACCCGCGCCGTTGATGGCGTGCAGCTCGATC
Source organism: Streptomyces sp. NBC_00086 (assembly GCF_026343255.1). Classification (NCBI taxonomy): domain Bacteria; kingdom Bacillati; phylum Actinomycetota; class Actinomycetes; order Kitasatosporales; family Streptomycetaceae; genus Streptomyces; species Streptomyces sp. NBC_00086. The sequence goes on from NZ_JAPELZ010000001.1 coordinate 4,534,994, forward strand.
AGTTTGCCGAGGCCCGATTCGCCCGCCCCGTGGGCGTGCGTGGCCCGCCGGATCCCGCGCGCCGTACCGGTGAAGGGCAGGTGCAGGGCACGCCCGACGGCCCGGCCGGCCCGCCTGGCCGGTCCCGAGCCGTCATCGGACGACCGTACGGGTGCCACGTGGCCCATACTGCCCCACTCGGCCTCCCGGGACCCTTCCCGGCGCGTCGCGGGGACCCGGCCGGTCCCCGGGTTGGCCTCGGGTGTCCGCGAATCGGACCTTGCATGTGGGACGAAGGCGCCGGAGGAGGTAGCGTGCGTAGCGCGCCACCGGCGGTTGCTCCTGGCCGCGCGCCTCTTCGCGATCCCGCAGAATGGATCGCAGGTAGGTGCGCCCTGGAACCCGATCGGGCGCGGACGTCGACGCGGCCCCCTGGTCCGCTCCGCCCGCGCTACGTAGGGACAGCCGACGGGTCGTTGTGGACGACAAGTACGGACGGCGCACTCGTGAGACGGCGTAGGAGAGAACGAGACCTGTGAGTGCTGCGACGACGCGAAGCCGTACCCCCGACCGCCTGTGCGTCGAGGCGGTAGCCCTCGCCCGGGCGGCGGCCGAAGAGGCCGCCTACCCCGGAGTGGTGGGCGAGCACACCGCCGCCGTCTCCGAGGGTGACCGGGTCGTCACGCACTTCTTCGAGTGCAAGGACCCCGCCTACCGCGGCTGGCGCTGGGCCGTGACGGTGACGCGTGCGTCCCGGGCCAAGAACGTCACCCTCGACGAAACGGTGCTGCTGCCGGGCGACGACGCCCTGCTGGCACCCGAGTGGGTGCCGTGGAGCGAGCGGCTGCGGCCGGGCGACATGGGGCCGGGCGACCTGCTCCCCACGGACGCCGAGGACCTGCGGCTGGAGGCCGGCTGGTCGGGCGAGGACGCCCCGCCGCCGAACTCGGTCGTGTCCAGCGAGATGGCCGAGCTGGTCGAGGCGGAGGACGCCGACGTCACCGACCGCGCCGTGGTGCCCGTACGCGGCTCCATCACCTCGGTGGCGGAGGAGCTGGGCATGCGCCGGGCGCGGGTGCTCTCGCGCTACGGGCTGCACACCGCGGCCGACCGCTGGGACGAGTCCTTCGGCGCGAAGACCCCGATGGCGCAGGCGGCCCCGGCCTCGTGCGTCTCCTGCGGCTTCCTCGTCGCCATCGGCGGCTCGCTGGGCCAGGCCTTCGGCATCTGCGCCAACGAGTTCGGACCGGCGGACGGCCGGCTGGTCTCCCTGTCCTACGGCTGCGGCGGCCACTCGGAGGCCGCGGTCATGCCGGCGCCGCCGCGACCGGCGCCGCCCGTCCTGGACTCGATGGCCTCGGACGAGTTCCACCTGCGCCCCTCCGCCGACTCCGGCTCGGTCCTCACCACGGACCCCCTGGCCCCGGACCTCGGCCACTCCTGACACCGGGAACGGCGCGGTCCCGGCCCGGTCGGGCGGGGACCGCGCCGTTCTGCTCCCCGCGCCGCGCGGTGACCGCCGGAGCCGGCCCCGCCCTTGTCGAAGTGGGCCACTACCGCGCCGGGTTGGGCCAGTACAGTGACCGCACTATGCGTATTCTCGTGACCGGTGGCGCCGGTTTCATAGGCTCGCAGTTCGTACGCTCCGCCCTCTCGGCAGACCCTGCCGCCACGATCACGGTCTTCGACAAGCTGACCTACTCGGGCGTCGAGGAGAACCTCGCGCCCGTGGCGGGCCACCCCGGTTACGCCTTCGTCCGCGGTGACATCTGCGACGTCGACGCCGTCGACCAGGTCATGGCCGGCCACGACGCGGTGGTGCACTTCGCCGCCGAGTCCCACGTGGACCGTTCCATCGCCGGTGCGGGCCCCTTCGTGACGACCAACGTCGTGGGCACGCAGGTGCTGCTGGACGCCGCACGCAAGCACGGCGTCGGCCGCTTCGTCCACGTCTCCACCGACGAGGTGTACGGCTCGATCAGCGAGGGCTCCTGGACCGAGGAGTGGCCGCTCGCGCCGAACTCCCCGTACTCCGCCTCCAAGGCGGGCTCCGACCTGCTGGCGCTGGCCTACCACCGCACCCACGGCATGGACGTCGTGGTGACGCGCTGCTCCAACAACTACGGGCCGTACCAGTTCCCCGAGAAGGTCATCCCGCTCTTCACCACCAACCTGATCGACGGCAAGAAGGTCCCGCTCTACGGCACGGGCGGCAACATCCGCGACTGGCTGCACGTCGCGGACCACTGCCGCGGCATCGAGCTGGCGCTGCACAAGGGCCGCGCCGGTCACGTCTACAACATCGGCGGCGGCGTCGAGCTCACCAACAAGGAGCTCACCGGCCTGCTGCTGGACGCCGCCGGCGTCGGCTGGGACATGGTCGAGCCGGTGGAGGACCGCAAGGGCCACGACCTGCGCTACTCCCTCGACATCACCAAGATCGGCGAGGAGCTCGGCTACGCACCGCAGGTCGGCTTCGAGGAGGGCCTGGCCTCGACGATCGCCTGGTACCGGGAGAACCGCGCCTGGTGGGAGCCGCTCAAGGCGAAGGCCGCCCGGCAGGCCTGAGCACTCCGGACACGGAGCCGGACGCAGAGCCGGACACGGAGCCGGACGCAGAGCCCGACGCAGAGCCACCCGGGAGCGACCCGGGAGCCCGCCGGGATTCGCCCCGGGAGGGCCTCGCCCGGTTGGGTGACCTGGGGTGTGGGCGCCCGCCCGGCGTGATCCGCTGGGCGGGATGAAGACCTTCGCGCGCCCCGAAACCCACACCGGCCAGGCGGCCCCCACGCGCACCCGCCTGTCCTGGGTGGACTTCGCCGTGGCCGCCGCCTTCCTGGTGCTCGGGTACGCGATCCTCCAAGTCGGCAAGGGCACCACGGTCAACTTCGACCCCGCCGACGTCCCCGACGTGGACACGGACCCCTCGAAGCTCCCGTACTACGCCGCCCGCAGCGTCCTGCGGATGTTCATCGCGCTGATCGCCTCCGTGGTCTTCACCTTCGGCTACGCCTACGCCGCCGCCCGCAGCCGCCGCTTGGAACGGGTGCTGATCCCGGCCCTGGACATCCTCCAGTCCGTCCCCGTCCTCGGCTTCCTCTCCGTCCTCGTCACCTTCTTCGTCGCGCTCTTCCCCGGCTCGCTCCTCGGCCTCGAATGCGCCGTCATCTTCGCCATCTTCACCTCGCAGGCCTGGAACATGACCTTCGGGTTCTACGCCACCCTGACCTCCCTGCCGCGCGAACTCGACGAGGTCTCCCGCTCGTTCGGCTTCACCCGCTGGATGCGCTTCTGGCGCGTGGAGGTCCCGGCCGGGGTCATCGACCTGGTGTGGAACGGCATGATGAGCTTCGCCGGCGGCTGGTTCATGCTCGTGGCCTCCGAAGCGGTCTCCGTCTCCGGGCAGGAGTACGCCGTCCCCGGCCTCGGCTCCTACGCGGGCACCGCGATCGGCGAGGGGGACCTCGGGAAGGTCGGCTGGGTCATCCTCGCGATGACCGTCACCATCGTCACCGTCAACTTCCTCTTCTGGCGGCCCCTCACCGCCTGGGCGGAGAAGTACAAGAACGAGCAGTCGGAGTCCACCGACGTCCAGCGCAGCTACGTACTGGACTTCCTGCGCCGCTCCCACTGGCCCCGCCTGCTCGGCCGCGCCACCGCCCCCGCCCGTGATGCCACCGGCCGGGCCGCCCGCGTACTGGGCCGCGACGACATGGCGCTGTCCGTGGACCCGGCCCGCCGCCGGACCGGCGACGTGGTCTTCACCGTCATCGCCGGAGCCGTCATCCTGTGGGGCCTGTACGACCTCGTGCGCTACCTCCAGCGCGAGACCGGCCTCGGCGTCTTCGGGGAGCCCCTCGTGCTCGGGCTGATCACCTTCGTCCGGGTGATCGTGCTCGTCGCCGCCGCCACCGTCGTGTGGGTGCCCGTGGGCGTGTGGATCGGCTCCTCGCCCCGGCTCACGAAGATCGCCCAGCCCGTGGTGCAGGTCCTGGCGAGCTTCCCCGCGAACCTGCTCTTCCCCGTGGCCGTCTGGTTCTTCCTCGAGACCGGGCTGAACATCAACATCGGCTGCATCCTGCTGATGGCCCTCGGCGCGCAGTGGTACATCCTCTTCAACGCCATCGCCGGGGCCATGGCCATCCCCTCCGACCTCAAGGAGGCCATGGACGACCTCGGCGTCCGCGGGCTCCAGCGCTGGAAGCGCCTGATCATCCCGGCCGTGTTCCCCTCGTACGTCACCGGAGGCATCACCGCCTCGGGCGGTGCCTGGAACGCCTCCATCGTCGGCGAGGTCGTCACCTTCGCCGGTACGACGCTGTCCGCGACCGGCCTGGGCGCGTACATCTTCCACGCCACCGAGGCCGGGGACTTCCCCCAGCTGATCGCCGGGATCGCCGTCATGAGCATGTACGTCGTCGGGCTCAACCGGCTCTTCTGGCGGCCCCTGTACCGCCTCGCGGAGCGCCGCTACTCCCTCTGAGCCACCGAGTCCGCCCGCCCGACCCGAGGAGCCCGACCCCATGACCACGATCCTCCAGGCCGCCGCCCTCACCAAGTCCTACGCCGGCGCCGACGGGGAGCTGCCCGTGCTCGGCGGCATCGACCTGGAGATCCGCGAGGGCGAGATCGTCGCCCTCCTCGGGAAGTCCGGCAGCGGCAAGTCCACCCTGCTGCGCTGCCTCGCCGGGCTGATCCCCGCCAGCTCCGGCTCGGTCACCTACCGGGGCGAGGAGCTGCGCGGCGCGAACCCCGGCACGGCGATGGTGTTCCAGACCTTCGCGCTGCTGCCCTGGCTGACGGTGCAGCAGAACGTGGAACTGGGCCTGGAGGCCAAGGGCATGGACCGCGAGGCGCGGGCCCGCCAGGCGGTGGAGGCGATCGACCTGATCGGCCTCGACGGCTTCGAGTCGGCCTACCCCAAGGAGCTCAGCGGCGGCATGCGCCAGCGCGTCGGCTTCGCGAGGGCGCTGGTCGTGGAGCCGGACGTCCTCATGATGGACGAGCCGTTCTCCGCCCTGGACGTGCTCACCGCCGAGAACCTGCGCGGCGAGCTGATGGAGCTCTGGGCCTCCGACCGCTTCCCCGCCAAGGCGGTCGTGCTGGTCACCCACAACATCGAGGAGGCGGTGCTGATGGCCGACCGGGTGGTGGTGCTGGGTTCGCGGCCCTACGGAACCATCAAGGAGACCTTCGCGGTGGACCTGGCCCGCCCCCGCGACCGGGCCGGCGCCGACTTCGAGCGGATCGTGGACGCCGTGTACGCGGTGATGACCGGCCGCACCGCCAAGACGCCGGCCGCGGCCCCGCCGGCCAAGCGCACCCCGGCCAACACCCCGCTCCCGGCCGCCAGCGTCGACGGCATGGCGGGCCTCGCCGAGATCGTGCTCCAGCGGGGCACCGGCGACGGCAGCGAGGACCTCGCCGACCTCGCCGACGAACTGGGCCTGGAGGTGGACGACGTACTGCCCCTGGTGGACGGGCTGGAACTGCTGGGCCTGGCCGAGGTACGGGACCTGCACCTGGTACTGACCCCGCGCGGCACCGCCTTCGCGGGGGCCGACGTCCAGGAGTCGAAGAAACTGTTCGCCCAGGGGGCCATGGAAGCCCCGCTGGTCCACCTGATCCACACCACCCTGCAGCGCTCCCGGGGCGGCACCCAGCGGTCCGGCTTCTTCCGCGACCTCCTCTCGCACCACTACACGAGCGAGCAGCTGGAACAGCAACTGGAAACGGCGACGGACTGGGGCCGCTACGGAGAGCTGTACGGCTACCACGCGGACACCGAGCAATACCGCCTGGACGAGGACCCGTCCCGGGGGTAGCCCCTCCAGCCGCCCGGCCCAACCCAGCCCGTCCGGCGTGTGAGGACCGGGTCCGGGCAGCGCCCGGGGAACGGTGGAAGGGCGGGTAGGGGACTCCGCCCCGCAGGGCCCACGCACCCGCACCCGCGACCGAACCCGGACCCCGACCCGACCCGGAGGGTCAGCCCTTGGGCCGGCGCCGCAGGAGCCGCTTCGCGGCCAGCGTCAGGGTGACGGCCGCCACCAGAACGAGCGCGCCCTTGGTGAAGCTCCCCCCCTCGGGCGCGGCGGGCGGCGCACCCGGAGAAGGAGCGGGAGCCCCGGATCCGGAGGCCGAAGGCGACGGCTTCGCGCCGGAGGCGACCGGCACGGCAACGACCCGACTGTTCGCCCCCTCCGCCCCGAACAACAGCGCGGACCCGTCCGCCGCATACGTCACGGACTCCGCCTGCCCCTGCCAAGGCGCGGCCACCGCCTCCCCGTCCCCCGCCGGCCTCCCGTCCTTCCACGGGTACGTCCGCGCCCACAGGTACCCCCGCAGCGCGAGCCGCCCCCCGTCCGGGGAGAACGCCCCGTCCGTGACCCACGGGACGTCCCCGATCCGCCGGAAGGTGTTCGTGCCGGAGGCGGTCAGGGCCTCCGGGCCCTCGTACAGCCCGCCGGCCTTCTCGTCCTTGCTCGCGATGTACACCCGCCCCGTCACCGGGTGCACCATCAGCGCCTCCGCGTTCCGGGGCCCGTCGGCGTACTTCACCGTGAACTGCTCGGCCTTGAGCGTGGCGTCCCGAAGCGTCTTCGGTTCGGCGAACCGGTAGATCCACACGTGGTTCCAGGAGCCGCCCAGGTTGTCCCCGATGTCGCCGACGTACAGCCGCCCGTCCGGGCCCAGCGAGATCCCCTCGATGTCCCGGGGCTTGCCGATGCCGGTCAGGGTGATCCGCGCGACCGTCTTGCCGGTCGCCGAGTCCACGGCGTACACGTAGGGGCCGTCGTCGCTGTCGTTGTGCGTCCAGTAGACGCCGGGGTGGATCCGGCTGGCCGCGAGCCCGCTCGACTCCTTGATCCGCGGGTCGGTGATCGTGAACCCGGACGCGGCGGACCCGGACGCGGCGGCGGCCGAGGGCAGCAGGGCGACAACGGCAACAGCGGTGGCGGCGGTCAGGCTGAGCAGATGCGGGCGCATCCCCCTACCCTGCCAGCCCGCCCCGCGTGTCCGGCATCACAGGGGCCGCGGCCCGGTGATCCGCGAAGATGACCGGATGCGTTTCATGTTCGTCGGGGACTCCATGACCGTCGGATGCGCCGGCGACTACACCTGGCGCTACCGGATGTGGCAGCACCTCGACGCCACCTTCGGCGGCCCGTACGAGATCGTCGGCCCCCGCGACGGGCTCTACGACGCCCGCGCGGACGCGCCGGCCAGTGACGCCTACGCCGACCCCGGCTTCCCCGCCGAAGCCCGCCGCCACCTGGCCGGCTGGGGCGAGGGCTGGCAGCACATGGCCCCGCTCATCGGGCCCGCCGTCCGCTCCTCGGGTGCCGACGTGCTGCTGGTCTCCCTCGGGCTGATCGACCTGGGCTTCTACACCGCCGCCGAGGGCACCGCCGCCAACGCCCGCCGGTTCATCGCGGAGGCCCGCGCCGCCCGGCCCGGGATACGGATGGTCCTGCTGCCCGTCATACCCAACGTCCGGGCCCGGGACGACGAGCCCTTCGCGCAGCAGGTCGAGCTCTTCAACGAACTGCTCGCCAAGGCGGTCGCCGACCTGTCGACCCCCGCCTCGCCGATCCTGCTGGCCGCGCGCCCGGAGGCGTACGAGCTCGACCGGGACACCTACGACGGCACGCACCCCAACGCCTCCGGCGAGCACCGCCTGGCGGGGGAGTTCGCGGCGGTCCTCCACCAGGCCTGGGGCATCGGCGGCCCGTACCGGCCGCGGCAGGACACGTAACACGCGCTTCACGGGCGGGTGGCCAACTGTTGACTCGCTTATTGGGCATGGTTGATGGTCGGCTTGCTCGTACGGGTGAACGTGGGGCGCTGTCGGCACGCGGTCTTGGCGGAGACGTCAGTGTGGGTGGGGAACGTGAGTGCCTGTGAGGGTTGGCGAGGGGGTGGCTGGTGGCGCGTGCTGGGGTTCGAGGTAAGCGTGTACTCCGGTCGCTGTCCGCCCCGTTCACTGTGTCTGCTCCTGCGGGTGCGCGTATCCGGGATCGTCTGCACCTGTCCGCCCGCGATGCCGAGGCGTTGCGGATGGTCGGTGAACATCTGGGCCGGCATGCCCGTGCTGATCTCGCTGAGCGTGTCCGCATCGGCAGGGTGCCGGTGAAGGCGAACAGGCGGGCGGAGCGTAAACGTGCTCTGACGAGGGTGTCGTCGTCCCGGTGGGCGGGGGCGATCACGCGGGCGTCGGAGGATCAGTACCAGTTGTCCCTGCGGTGCCTGTTCGACGTTCGGACCTCGCTGCGCCGGGCCATCGCGAAGATCCGCAAGCGTCTGGCTGTTCCCTGCGGTCAGCGTGTGGGCGGTGTCAGCGGTTATCCAAGCCAGGCGGAGCGGGCACAGAAGCGACGCCGGTTGCAGGTACGCACCGCGCGCCTGGTGGAGGTGGAGCGGCGGATCGAGGCCGGGCATCCGGCGATCACCATCGGCGGCCGCCGTCTCGCCAAGACCCGGCACAACCTCGCCGACGCCGGTCTCACCGAGGCCCAGTGGCGGGAGCGGTGGGACGCGCAGCGCATGTTCCTGACCGCCGACGGCGAGTCCGGGGCGCCGCACGGGAATTACACGATCACCGTCGACCCGGCTGACGGCACGATCGTGGTCGTCCTGCCCGAACCACTCAGGCACCTCGCCAACGCACCGCGCGGCCGGTACCGGCTGGCCTGCACCGTCGCCTTCAACCACCGCCGTGAGGAGTGGCTGGACCGGGTCACCGCCAACCGTTCGGTGCGCTACGACATCGTTCAAGATCCCGAACGCGGTCGCTGGTACCTCGACGCCTCCTGGTCGACCCCTGCAGCGCCTCTCCCGACACCTGCCGAGCTGACAGCATCCGGTGCCCGGTTGCTGACCGTGGACCTCAACGCCGGCCACCTCGCCGCCTGCGTCGTAGACCCCCACGGCAACCCCGTCGGCCAGCCGATCACCGTACCCACCGAGCTGACCGGACCTACATCCCAGCGTGACGGACGCCTCCGCCAGGCGATCAGTGAACTCATCCGCCTCGCCCGCCAGCACGGCTGCGCTGGTCTGGCGATCGAGAACCTCGGCTTCGCCGACGCCCGTGCCACCGGCCGCGAGACGATGGGCCGGGGAAAGCGTGGCAAGGCGTTCCGCCGCACCGTCGCAGGCCTGCCCACCGGGCGCTTCCGCGACCGTCTGGTCGGCATGGCGCACCACGCCGGACTCATCGTGATCGCGGTCGACCCCGCCTACACCAGTCGCTGGGGCGCCCAGCACTGGAAGCAGCCGCTCCAGCAGCAATCCAAGACCACGCTCGTCACCGGCCACCACGCGGCCGCAGTGGCGATCGGCAGACGCGCCCTCGGACACGGGATCCGGCGTCGGCCAGGTGTGACCGCACACGACCAGAGGATCGTCGCGCGGAGAGCTACCGGCCAGACCGTCACCGTACCGAGGGCACGAGGGAACACGAGCCCGCCAAGGACCACAGGCACACCCCACCCGGGTGACAAGACCTGCCGGGACCGAAGCGACCAGCTCGCGCTGTTCCCCGTCTCCCAAAACCGTTCGGGGAGACAACCGGCCAGCCCGGTTTACAGCGACTCAGCCAACAGCGGCCGACATCGCTAGGAACGGTCTTGCTTCGAGCGCACTCCAGGCAGTTGGCTAGTGGCCCATGGAGTACACGCAGCTCGGACGCACCGGTCTCAAGGTCAGCCGACTTGTCCTCGGCACCATGAACTTCGGCCCCCAGACTGGAGAGCCGGAGAGCCACGCCCTCATGGACACGGCCCTCGACGCCGGCATCAACTATTTCGACACCGCCAACGTCTATGGCTGGGGCGAGAACAAGGGCCGTACCGAGGAGATCATCGGTACCTGGTTCGGCCAGGGCGGCGGCCGTCGCGAGAAGACGGTCCTCGCCACCAAGGTCTACGGGAGCATGGCCGCGGAGGGCGACCCGTGGCCCAACTACGACCGCCTGTCGGCGCTGAACATCCGGCGGGCCGTCGACGCCAGCCTCAAGCGCCTGAACACCGACTACATCGACATCTACCAGTTCCACCACGTGGACCGGCTGACGCCCTTCGAGGAGATCTGGCAGGCCGTCGAGGTCCTGATCCAGCAGGGCAAGGTCCTCTACGCCGGCTCCTCGAACTTCCCCGGCTGGAAGATCGCCCAGGCCAACGAGGCCGCGGCCCGTTCGGGGCGGCTCGGCCTGGTCAGCGAGCAGTGCCTCTACAACCTCGCCGAGCGGCGGGCGGAGCTGGAGATCATCCCGGCGGCCGAGGCGTACGGGCTCGGCGTCATCCCGTGGTCCCCGCTGCACGGCGGGCTGCTGGGCGGGGCCATCCGCAAGGCGTCGGAGTCCGGGCGGACCGCGACCGGCCGCTCGGCGGACGCGCTCGCGAACAGTTCCGTACGGGCGCAGGTGCAGGCGTACGAGGACCTGCTGGACAAGCACGGACTGGAGCCCGGCGAGGTCGCCCTGGCCTGGCTGCTGACGCGTCCCGGGGTCACCGGCCCGATCGTCGGGCCGCGTACGCCGGAGCAGCTCGCGTCCGCGCTGCGTGCGGTGGAGCTGGAGCTGTCGCCGGAGGTGCTGGCCGGGCTGGACGAGGTCTTCCCGGGGCCGGGCCCGGCTCCGGAGGCGTTCGCCTGGTAGGCGGCGCGCTACGGGGCGGTGGGCCTACGGGCGGTGGGCCTACGGGGTCACGGGCCTACTGGCCCACCGCGGCGGCCACCGCCACCACGACGAACATCAACACGAGCACACCGGCCATGACGCGGTTTCTGGTCTTGGGATCCACCCGTCGAGCCTAACGCGACCGGGCCCGCCCTTCGGACGGAGGGGCGGGCTCTCCCAGTTCCCAGGAGCCGACGACCTCGTAGCGGGGCTGCTCGCCGGGGACGCCGGAGTCGGGCAGGTTGCTGCGGACCAGGCTGAGCTCGCCGACCTGCCAGGCGGTGCCCTCGAAGGAGGCCAGGGCCGTGCTGTAGGGGCGGACGTCGTGCCGCTCGTCGCGGAGCCGGCCGAGGGTGAGGTGGGGGGTGTAGCGGTGGTGCTGGTCCATGGGCACGCCGGAGCGCCGGGCGGCGGCGTCGGCGCGCTCGGCGAGCATGCGCAGGGAGTCGAGGTCACCGGCGGCGCCGGCCCACAGGGAGCGGTGGCCGAAGTGGCCGGAGCCGTGGATCCGGAGCGGGAAGGGCTCGGTACGGGCGGCGGCGCGGGCGAGCCGGGTGTGCAGTTCGGGGAGGACCTCCTCCCGCACCTCGCCCATGAAGGCGAGCGTGAAGTGCCAGCCCGCTTCCGCGGTCCAGCGCAGATGGTCGTCGCGCAGGTCGCGTACGGCCCCGGCCAGTTCCGAGATGGCCGCCTCGGGCGGGATGACGGCTGCGAACAGTCTCATGGTGCCGAGCCTAGTGGCGGCTGTCCGGTGCGGCGCCGTTGCCGGGGGCCGGCCCCCGGACCCCCGCTCCTCGAACGGCGGAGCGGCTGGATTTGGCGGGCACCGGCCTGCACGTGAAGGCCGGCGGGGCTGGAAGATCCAGCCCCGCCGGCGTTCGAGGCGCGGGGTCCGGGGCGGAGCCCCGGGAAGCCGGGCCGCACGGGCCCTTCACGCCTCGAGCCCGGGAGGCGCTACGCCGCCGTCGCCAGCTGGCGGCGGCGGTCCGAGGGGACGAACGTCACGCCGTGGCGGTTCACGCTGAGGCGGAGGTTGCCGACGCGGGAGAGGACCAGGCCGATCGTGACGGCTGCGGCCAGGGAGACCACTCCGCCCGCGGCCATGCCGATCCGTGCGCCGTAGGTGTCCGTGACCCAGCCGACCAGCGGGGCCCCGATCGGGGTGCCGCCGGTGAAGACCATCATGAACAGGGCCATCACCCGGCCCCGCATCTCGGGGTCGGTGGCCATCTGGACGCTGGAGTTCGCGGTGACGTTCACCGTCAGGCCGAAGACGCCGATCGGGACGAGGAGCGCCGCGAACAGCCAGAAGCCCGGTGCGAAGGCCGTCACCAGCAGGAGGACGGAGAAGAGCACCGCCGCCGCGACCAGCAGCCGCAGGCGCGAGAGGCCGCGCCGGGCCGCCAGCAGCGCACCCACCAGGGAGCCCGCCGCGATCAGGGTGTTGAAGAGCCCGTACGTGCCCGCGTCGCCGTGGAAGACCTTGCTGACGAAGGCGGACAGCCAGATCGGGAAGTTGAAGCCGAAGGTGCCGATGAAGCCGACGAGCACGATCGGCCAGATCAGCTCGGGCCGCCCGGCGACGTAGCGCAGGCCTTCCCGGAGCTGCCCCTTCGCGCGGGGCTGGACCTCGACCTGGTGCAGTTCCCGGGTCCGCATCAGCATCAGGGCCGCGATCGGCGCCGCGAAGGACAGGCCGTTGAGCAGGAAGGCCCAGCCGGAGCCGACGGCGGTGATGAGGACGCCGGCGATGGCGGGGCCGACCAGTCGCGCGGACTGGAAGTTGGCCGAATTCAGGCTGACCGCGTTGGCCACCTGGTCCTTGCCGACCATCTCGGAGACGAAGGTCTGCCGGGCCGGGTTGTCGACGACGGTGACCAGGCCCAGGAGGAAGGCGGCGAGGTAGACGTGCCAGACGTTGACGTGGCCGGCGAGGGTGAGGACACCGAGCGCGAGGCCGGTGAGGCCCATGGCCGTCTGGGTGCAGAGCAGCAGCGGCCGCTTGGGGAGCCGGTCGGCGAGTACGCCTCCGTAGAGCCCGAACAGCATCATCGGCAGGAACTGCAGCGCGATGGTGATGCCGACCGCGGAGGCGGATCCGGTCAGTGACAGGACCAGCCAGTCCTGTGCGATGCGCTGCATCCAGGTGCCGGTGTTCGAGACGACCTGGCCCGTGGCGAAGAGCCGGTAGTTCCGGATCTTCAGCGAGCTGAACATCGAGTTCTTCGCGTTCTTGGTGCCCGGCGTGCGTGTAGTGGTGGGTGTGTGGCCGGGGGCGGAGTCTGCTCCGGGTCCCGTACTCAAAAGGGGTCGCCTCCTGGCGTCGTTCCTATAGGTGCGCGAGCTTGTCCAGGACGGGGGCGGCTTCGCGCAGCTTCGCCCATTCGTCCTCGGTCAGCTCGGCCGCGAGCCCGGCGAGGAAGGCGTTGCGCTTGCGGCGGCTCTCTTCGAGCATCGCTTCGGCCTCCTCCGTCTGGCGGACCACCTTCTGGCGGCGGTCGTCGGGGTGTGGTTCCAGCGTGACCAGTCCCTTGGCTTCCAGCAACGCGACGATGCGCGTCATGGACGGCGGCTGCACGTGCTCGCGCCGGGCCAGCTCACCGGGGGTGGCCTGGCCGCAGCGGGCGAGGGTGCCGAGCACCGACATCTCGGTCGGGCTCAGTGATTCGTCGACGCGCTGGTGCTTGAGGCGCCGGCCCAGCCGCATGACGGCGGAGCGGAGGTCGTTCACGGCGGCTGCGTCGTCACCATGGGAAAGGTCATGCATGTATTTAGAGTAACTCATTACTCTTCCTAAGGAACACCACTTATCTGGTGTCACTCGTACGGGTGAGTCGGTTCCGGAAAGTGACACGCGTCCATGCCCTGTGCCCCGACTCTTTCGGCATGGGGACACATGTGCTGAGCATGCGCATAGACGGGGAGCTCCTCGACAGGCTCCGGACTCATGCCGCCAAACGCGGAATGAGCGTCCAGGACTACGTGGTCCGGACGCTCATTCGCGACGATTTCGACGAACGCTTCAAGGCGGCCGTCGACGAGACGGAGAAGTTCTACGGGCTCACCTGAGCCCGGGGCCCGGCTCCGGGGGCCACCGAGGGGCAGGGGCTACGTGAGGCCCAGCGCGGGCATCGCGTAGTAGAAGACGAAGACCGCCGACACGATGTACATGGCCACCGGGACCTCGCGGCCCCGGCCGGTCGCCAGCCGCAGTACGGAGAAGGCCACGAAGCCGATGCCGATGCCGTTGGTGATCGAGTACGTGAACGGCATCATCACCATGGCCAGGAAGGCCGGGACGGCGATCGTGAAGTCGTTCCAGTCGATGTCCCTGACCGAGCCGGCCATGATCAGGAAGCCGACCGCGACGAGGGCGGGCGTGGCCGCCTGCGAGGGGACCATTGTGGCGAGCGGCGTGAGGAACAGCGACACGGTGAAGAGGCCGCCGGTCACGATGTTCGCCAGGCCCGTCCTGGCTCCCTCGCCGACGCCCGCCGTGGACTCCACGAAGCAGGTGGTGGCCGAGGAGGAGGAGGCGCCGCCCGCGGCGACGGCCATGCCGTCGACGAACAGGACCCGGTTGATGCCGGGGAAGGAGCCGTCCGGCTTCGTCAGCTTCGCCTCGTCGCCGACGCCGAGGATGGTGCCCATCGCGTCGAAGAAGCAGGACAGCAGCACGGTGAAGACGAACAGGATGCCCGTGAGCATGCCGACCTTGCCGAAGCCGCCGAACAGGCTGACCTGACCGATGAGGCCGAAGTCGGGCGCGGCCACCGGGTTGCCCGGCCACTCCGGGACCGTCAGGCCCCAGGCGGCGTCCGGGAGCTTGGTGATCAGCTGGATCACCAGGGCGGCGACGGTCATGGCCACGATGGAGATCAGGATCGCGCCGGGGGTCTTGCGGATGATCAGGGTGAGCGTCAGCAGGACGCCGACCACGAAGATCAGGACGGGCCAGCCGTGCAGGTGGCCGTTGCTGCCGAGCTGGATCGGGACCGTGGTGTGCGCGAGGTCCGGGATGCGGGTGACGAAGCCCGAGTCGACCAGGCCGATCAGCAGGATGAACAGGCCGATGCCGATCGCGATGCCCTTGCGCAGGCCGAGCGGCACCGCGTTCATGACCCGCTCGCGCAGGCCGGTGGCGACCAGCAGCATCACCACGAAGCCCGCCAGGACCACCATGCCCATGGCGTCGGGCCAGCTCATGCGCGGGGCGAGCTGGAGGGCGACCACGGTGTTGACGCCGAGGCCGGCCGCCAGCGCGATCGGGACGTTGCCGATCACGCCCATCAGGAGGGTGGTGAAGGCGGCGGTCAGCACGGTGGCGGTGACCAGCTGGCCGCCGTCGAGCTGGTTGCCGTACATGTCCTTCGCGCTGCCCAGGATGATCGGGTTCAGCACGATGATGTAGGCCATCGCGAAGAAGGTGGCGAAACCGCCGCGGACCTCGCGGCCGATGGTCGAGCCGCGCTCGGAGATCTTGAAGTAGCGGTCCACAGGGGCCGACGTGCTCATGGGGGTCCTGGTCCTCAGTGGTGGTTTCATACGGCGAAAACGGGCCAAGCTCAAACCGTTTCAGTATGAACACATGAACGAAGAGGCGTCTATCTCCGCGCGTAGACCTTCCGCCGACCGGCCTAGACTTGGCCACATGGCGAAATGGACTGCGCAGCACGAGGCCCCCGAGCCCCTTGAGGGGCCGATCGTCGGCACCGTCGCAGGCGGCACGATCATCTGGTTCGCCCTCTTCCTCTTCCAGCTCCCCTTCTACGGGTGGTTCGCCGACCGGGGCATGCTGTGGTGGGTCTGGACCTGCGCGGTCGGCGGGGTCCTCGGCCTGATCGGCCTCTGGTACGTCCGCGGCCGCGATGCCGCGCTGAAGCGGCACGCGGCTGAGCTGGCCGCTCTGAACGAAGACACCCAGGCGGGCCCGTCCCCCCAGGCGGGCTAGCCCCCCTTGTTGCCCCGCGCGTGACGGGCGGCGTCGGCCAAAATCAGCCCCGCCGGCGTTTGAGGCGCGGGGGGCCGGGGGCGGAGCCCCCTGGAAGCGGCGCCGCACGTGCCCGGCGCGCCGCACCGGGTCGGGTGAAGGGGCTACCAGCGGAGGATTCGACTCATCCCGAAGTCGGATCTTCCGACTTTTCGGCGGGTGAACCGTTGGATCCCCCTTTACCGTCGAAACCATGACGCAGCGGGCAGGGATCGAACCAGACGGACCGGAGCAGGGCGGCGGCAGCGCCGCCCCCGCCGGGACCGCCATCGACGCGGGGGCCGAGCTCGATCCCGTACACCCGGTCCAGCCACCCGCACCCCGGTTCAAGCCGGCCGGGCTGACCACCGCCGAAGTCGCCGAGCGCGTCGCCCGCGGAGCCGTCAACGACGTCCCCGTCCGCAGCAGCCGCTCCACGTCCGAGATCGTCCGCGCCAACGTCTTCACCCGCTTCAACGCCATCATCGGCGTCCTGTGGGTGGTCATGTTCTTCGTCGCCCCGATCCAGGACAGCCTCTTCGGCTTCGTGATCATCGCGAACACCGGCATCGGCATCATCCAGGAGATGCGCGCCAAGAAGACCCTGGACAGCCTCGCCGTCATCGGCGAAGCCAAACCCAGCGTCCGCCGCGACGCCCGCACCGCCGAGATCTCCACCTCCGAGATCGTCCTCGACGACGTCATCGAGCTCGGCCCCGGCGACAAGGTCGTCGTCGACGGACTCGTCGGCGAGGCCGACGGCCTGGAGATCGACGAATCCCTCCTCACCGGCGAAGCCGACCCCGTCCTGAAGAAGCCCGGCGACCCCGTCATGTCGGGCTCGTTCGTCGTCGCCGGCGGCGGCGCCTTCACCGCCACCAAGGTCGGCCGCGAGGCCTACGCCGCCCAGCTCGCCGAAGAGGCCTCCCGGTTCACGCTCGTCCACTCCGAGCTGCGCTCCGGCATCTCCACCATCCTCAAGTACGTCACCTGGATGATGATCCCGACCTCCATCGGCCTGATCATCAGCCAGCTGATCGTCAAGGACAACAACCTCAAGGACGCCATCGCCCGCACCGTCGGCGGCATCGTCCCGATGATCCCCGAAGGCCTCGTACTCCTCACCTCCGTCGCCTTCGCCATCGGCGTCATCCGGCTCGGCCGCAAGCAGTGCCTGGTGCAGGAGCTGCCCGCCATCGAGGGGCTCGCCCGCGTCGACGTGGTCTGCCTCGACAAGACCGGCACCCTCACCGAGGGCGGCATGGACGTCACCGAGTGCCGCCCGCTCGGCGGCGCGGACGCCGCGTACGTCAAGAAGGTCCTCGGCGCGCTCGGCGAGAGCGACCCCCGCCCCAACGCCAGCCTCCAGGCGATCATCGACGCCTACCCCGACAGCGCCGAGTGGCGCTGCACCGAATCGCTGCCCTTCTCCTCCGCCCGCAAGTACAGCGGCGCCAGCTTCAGCGAGGGCGACGGCGAGAACAACACCTGGCTGCTCGGCGCCCCCGACGTGCTGCTCCCGGCCGGGGACCCGGCCCTGGACGAGATCAACGAACTCAACGAACAGGGCCTACGGGTCCTCCTGCTGGGCCGCGCCGCCCGCGAACTCGACGACCCGGCCGTGGCCACCGGGGTCAAGCCGACCGCCCTCATCGTCCTGGAACAGCGGCTGCGCCCCGACGCCGCCGACACCCTGCGCTACTTCGAGGACCAGGACGTCAAGGCCAAGGTCATCTCCGGGGACAACGCCGTCTCGGTCGGCGCGGTCGCCGGCAAGCTGGGTCTGCCCGGCGCCGAGAACACCGTGGACGCGCGGAAGCTCCCCACCGACCAGGGCGCCATGGCCGAGGTGCTCGACCAGAACGCCGTCTTCGGGCGCGTCACCCCGCAGCAGAAGCGCGACATGGTCGCCGCCCTCCAGTCCCGGGGCCACACCGTCGCGATGACCGGCGACGGGGTCAACGACGTGCTCGCGCTCAAGGACGCCGACATCGGCGTCTCGATGGGCTCCGGCTCGGAGGCCACGCGGGCGGTCGCGCAGATCGTCCTGCTCAACAACAGCTTCTCCACCCTGCCCTCGGTGGTGGCCGAGGGCCGCCGGGTTATCGGCAACATCACCCGCGTCGCCACCCTCTTCCTCACGAAGACGGTCTACTCGGTGCTGCTGGCCGTCCTGGTGGTCTGCTCCCAGGTCGAGTACCCGTTCCTGCCGCGCCACCTGACGCTGCTGTCCACGCTGACGATCGGCATCCCCGCCTTCTTCCTGGCCCTGGCGCCCAACAAGGAGCGGGCCAAGCCGCACTTCGTGAAACGCGTGATGCGGTACGCGATCCCGGGCGGGATCATCGCCGCCGTCGCCTGCTTCGTGACGTACGTGGTCGCCCGCCACCACTACACCGGCCCCGACGCCCTCAAGGCCGAGACCAGCGCCGCGACGCTCGCCCTGTTCCTGACCTCGATGTGGGTCCTGGCGATCATCGCCCGCCCCTACACCTGGTGGCGGGTCGGCCTGGTCGGCGCGATGGGCGGGGCGTTCCTGATCGTCCTCGTCGTGCCCTGGCTCCAGGACTTCTTCCAGCTCAAGCTGGAGGGCGCCGTGATGCCGTGGACCGCCGTCGGCATCGCGGCCGGCGCGGCCGTCCTCATCGAGTTCACCTTCCGGTGGGTGGACCGGAGGTTCCCGGCGTAGGACCCGCGGTGGGCGGAGTCGACTCGGGGCGAGGAGATTACCTCCCCTGGGGGATCGACGGGCGATCCATGAGGGCTCCATACTCGAACTATGGGAACGAAAAAGATCACCATCACCTTGCCTGACGAGGTGATCGAGTACATCAAGGGGCATGTGGATCCCCGCGGTGTCTCCGGCTACGTGACGGCCGCGGTGGAACACAAGGTCGCGATGGACAAGCTGACCGGGTTGTCGGAATTCCTGGATGAGGAGTTCGGTCCGCTCACCGAGGAGGAGCTCAGCACCGCAGACGCCCGCCTCGACGCCATGGACGCCTGGCACCTCGAACGCAGACACGAAGGGGAGGCGGGCCCGCTGGAAGGGAAGGCGGCCGCATGAATCCGCGCATCCCTCCCGGTCCCGTCGTCGCTCCGCGGACCCTCGTCCTGGACTGCGAAGCGCTCTCGTTGGCCGTTCGTGGCGACCGAGGCGTGCGGGCCATGATCCGGCGGTCGCCCGATCGCGGGATGAGGGTGGTCACCTCGTCGCTCACGACACTGGAGGCGTGGGACCCTCGGAAGGGCATTCGCCAGCAGACCTGGGAATGGGCCTTGTCGAGCGTGGACATCGTGCATCCGAACGACGAGATCATCGGGGCGGCTCGCTCCCTCCTGAAGGAGGCCGGTCTGCACGGCCACAAGTACGCGATCGACGCCGTGCTCGCGGCAACCGCGTTCGTCGCCTCCCGGCGGGGGGAGCTGGTCAACGTCCTCACCTCCGACGTGGACGACATGAAGCGGCTTCTCGGCGCGCACCCCATCCGCATCGAGCCGGTCTGACCTCCTCAGGCCGCCAGGTCGAGGTCCTGCTCCCGCCGGGCCGCGATGCGCGTGCGCAGGCCCAGGATCGCCACCGCGGCGAGCAGACCGGCGACCAGGGCCCCCCACCACAGGACCGCCGGGCCGACCCCGGTGTAGAGGGCGACGCCCAGGGTGAGGGCGGAGAACCGGGCCATGCCCCAGGTCCAGCTGAAGGCGCCCTGGTAGCGGCCGCGGGCGTCCGCCGGGGCCAGGTCGGCCACCAGCGAGGCCGCGATGCCGGCCACGGCCACCTCGCCGAGCGACCAGACGACCACCGAGACCACGTACCCGGTGACGGAGTCCGCGAGCCCGGTCAGCGCCACCCCGGCGGCGATCAGGGCGCTGCCCGCCGCCTGCACCGGGAGCTGCGGCAGTCCCGACAGCTTGGCCGTCACGAACGGCTGCAGGGCGACCACCAGTACGGCGTTGACCGCGGCCAGGGCCCCGTACACGGCCGGCGAGAGCCCGCTGTCGCGGACGGCCAGCGGCAGCGCCACCTCGGTCAGCGAGTACACGAACAGCTGGATCCCGAGCAGCGGGAGCAGCAGGAGCAGCAGCCGGTCGCGCAGGACGACCCCGTAGCCCAGGCCCGTGGCCTTGGCCGGGGCGGTACGGGCCGGCTCGCGCAGCCGGGTCACGACCACGAGGGCGTAGATGAGCGCGGAACCGGCGTCGACGGCGAAGAGCAGCCAGTAGCCGTGGGCGGCGAGGAAGCCGCCGAGGACGCCTGCGATGGCCGTGCCGATGTTGACGCCCCAGTTGAACAGGGCGTATGCCCGCTGCCGCCAGCCGGTGTCCACCGAGTCGGCCAGCAGGGCGAACGCGGCGGGCGGGACGGTGGCTCCGGCGGTGCTGAGCAGCAGCGCGGACGCGGCCAACGTCCAGAGCCCCGGGGCCAGGAACAGCGCGCCTTGGGCGACGGCGGAACCGACGAGCCCGATCAGCATGGTCGGACGGCGGCCGATCCGGTCGGCGAGCAGCCCGCCGACGGCCGGGCCGAGCAGGTGACCGGCGCCGAGCGCGCCGAGCACGAAGGAGATGTCGGATCCGGTGATGCCCCGGTCGGCGAGGAGGAAGACCAGGAAGGGGGTGACGAGGTAGCCGATCCGGTTGACGATCGAACCGGCGAACAGGGTCCAGACGAGGGGCGGGAGACCGCGGAAGGAGGAGGGCATGGAAGGAGCCTGCGCCGGGACGGCCGCAGGTCCTATTGATTAAGCTGGGGCCGAATCCAACGACGCCGACGCCGATGCCGATGGCTGTGGCTGTGACTACGGGGGCAGGGTCATGGAGTACGAACTGAATTTCTCGGCGGCCGACTTGGCGCAGACCCGCTTCGCGGTGTCGCCGATGTGGGAGGTCGTCACCAGCTTCCGGCTGCTGAAGGACGAGGCGGATCCGCCGCTGCACCGCCGCTGGGCCGCGCAGGTCAGGCCCCGGCTGCTGAGCGCCGGCCTGCACCGGGGCTGGCTCGCCGCCCTGATCCCGGGCGACGGCTACCTCGCCGACTTCCTCAACCCCACCCCGGCCGGCCCCTTCCCGGACCTGGCCGCCGAGCTGGCGGCCATCCGCGCCGCGAGCCCGGACAACGTCCGCTCCGACCTGGCCACGCTCGCCGCGAAGTCCCGTTCGGGGGGCCGCCCGGTGGCGCCACGCCTGCGGCTGCTCCACGAGGAGCCGGAAGCGGTCCTGGGGAAGGTCACCGCCGAGATCGAGGCCTACTGGGAACTCGCCCTCGCGCCCTACTGGCCCCGCATCCGCCAACTCCTCGAAGCCGACGTGTTCCACCGGGCCCGCCAGGTCGCCGAGCACGGCTCGGCCCACGTCCTGAACGAGCTCCACGACACCGTCAGCTGGGACGCCGGAACCCTGCGCATGGTCCGCCGGCAGTGCGCGCTGACCCGGGAGCAGGACGGCTCCGGCCTCCTCCTGGTCCCCTCCGCCTTCGCCTGGCCCCGGGTCCTGACCCGCTCGGTGCCCGGCGAACCGCCCCAACTGGCCTACCCCGCCCGCGGCATCGGCACCCTGTGGGAGCCCCGCGCCACGAAAGCCACCGACGCGGTGGCCGCCGTACTGGGCCGCTCCCGGACCGCCCTGCTCGCCGAACTCGACACCCCCGCCTCCACCACCCAACTGGCAGCCCACACCGGCCTGTCGGCTGCCGCGGTCTCCCAACACCTCACGGCCCTGCGCGACGCGGGCCTGGTCACCGGGCACCGCGCGGGCCGCTCGGTCCTGTACGCCCGAACGGCGGTCGCGGACGCGCTGCTCATGCCGGTGGGGTGAACCGGGCAATTCAGGGCTCCGTCCGGGGGTGCCCCCGTAAATGTGGGTGCGGGGTGATAGTCCTTCTGCAAGATTGCGACCGGTCTACACCAGATTCCCAGGGGGGAACCATTCAGATGAGGCATGCCCGCGCACTGCCGATAGCGGCCCTCGGGCTCGCGGTCGGCCTGGCCACCGCGGCTCCGGCCGCAGCCGCGGACCCCGCGGCGCCCGTGGTCACCTCGCAGCGCACCGACCCGACTCCCGGCTTCGCCGGTACGGGCCGCTATTCCGTCTGCGACACCAATCCGAACTCCGCGACCGGTCCCGGCTGGGTCGGCCCGGGCGACGTGACGCTCAAGGCCAGGGCGGTCTCCCCGTCGGGTGCGGACGTATGGACGAGGTTCCAGCTCTGGGACACCGCGGTCGGGGGCAAGCACACCGAATTCTCGACGGGCTGGTCCACCTCCCCGGTGGCGTCGGCATTCGTACCCCGCGACCAGCTGGTGGACGGCGCCAAGTACGCCTGGCGCGCGCGGGCCAGCGACGGAAAACTGGCCAGTGACTACACGGGCTGGTGCTACTTCCGGGTGGACAGGAATTACCCGACCTCCTCGGTCACCACCGACTCCAGCCCCAAGGTGGTCGGTCAAGAGGCCACCTTCACGCTGAAGGCGGCCGACTCCGGATCGGGGATCGCCTGCGTCCGCTGGCGGACGAGCCAGACCCCCAGCGTCGGCTGGCGGTGCTCGGACGCGGCGACTGACCTCCACGTGCTCCGCCTGACGAACGGCTCGGCCGACATCAAGGTCAAGCCGTCGAATTGGGGCGCGCAGGGCGTCTGGCTCGAAGTTCTGGACAATGCGGGCAACCGGTCCGAGTCCGACATCATCTACCACGCGCAGTCGAGCACGGCGCCCGCGACCTTCGGCGACATCGACTCGGACGGCAAGCCGGACGTCCTCGTCCCGGACGCGGCGGGCAACCTCCGTGAGCCGGGCGACAACCCGCTCGGCACGGCAAATGCGCGTGCGCTTGCCGCCCCGGGCGACACCCGGAGCTGGGCCAAGGTCCAGTACACCCACCGCGGCTCGCTGAGCGGGAACGGGGTCGATGACCTCCTCGCCCATGCGCCGGGGGATTCCGCGCTGCTCATCTTCCCCAACCAGGCTGACGGCCTGTTCACCGAACAAGGCCCGTCGACCGTCGCCAAGCCCACCGTCTGCCAGACCCCGGCCGCCGTGGTCATCGATTGTGCGAAGCACGGCTTCGGCGCCAACTGGTCGAAGGTCACGCGCATCGCGGCGTTCGGATCGCCCCGGGGCGACAGCCCGGTCCAGGGCTCCCTGCCGGACACCTCGGTCCTCTTCGTCGAGAACGGCCGTCTGTGGCTGGCGGAGGAGGGGTTCCGCGCCTTGAGGGACGAGGCGGTGCTCATCTCCGGCAGCAACACCAGCTGGGCCGGCTACGAACTCCTCACCCCGGGCCGCGCACAGGGCACGGACTTCCCGACGCTCTGGGCCCGCAACACCACCGACGGCACGATCCGGGCCTTCACCGTCGGCGGCACTCCGGACGCCCCGGACTTCAGGGCCTTCGCCAACCCGGCCGCCGGGACGGTCCTGACCACCCTGGCCCCGGCCGCCCACCCGCGCGTCGGCTCCGACGGCGACCTGACGGGCGACGGCATCCCGGACCTCTGGTCCGCCGACGCCGCCGGCAAGGTCACGGTGTTCCCGGGCAAGGGGACGGCGACTCCCCACCCGAAGGTGACGGGCTTCGGCCCGGCTCTCTGAGCATGCGTCAGCACGCCTCCGGCGCCCGGCTCCTGCCGGGCGCCGGAGGCGTTTTCGGCTACGGCGTGACCACGACCTCGTCCATGCGGCTGGCGGCGTAGAAGTGGTTCGCGTCGGGCTGTGCGTACCAGGCGTACCAGGTGCCGGTGACGTCGGCCTTGAAGGAGCGGGTGAAGGTGCCGTCGGTGGCGGTCTTGGAGGTGCCCATGACCTTGTAGCCGGTGCTTCCGGCCGGCTTGAAGAAGTAGTTGATGGTCTGGCCGGCGTAGGGCTTCCAGGTCGGGTCGGCGTGGTTGAGCTTGCCGGTGACCTTGATCAGCTGGCCCTTCTTGACCGGCTCGGGCGCGGCGTTGAACTCCGGGATGGCCGTCATGGTCCGCTGGACCTTGATGCTCTTCGTCTCGGAACCGTGGATGGCCTCGGTGCCCGCGTACCGCATCCGGACGAACCCCGGGCCGGGGTAGGGCAGCGTCGTCTCCATCATCGCCGAGGGGTTGGTGCCGGGCTGGGTGGCGACGTCCACGGTCTTGCGGGTGGTCCAGCCGGTCTTGCCGTCGGCCGAGGTCTGGACGTCCACCTGCAGGGAGGTGGTCCCGGCCGGCATCTCGACGCGGTCGATCCACCCCCTCACCTGGACGTTCTTGAACTGGTTCACCGAGGCGTCGAAATGGGAGAGGTGGGTGCCGGCCGTGGTGTCCACCGTGACGCTCTGGATGTCGTCGTCCGTGTTCAGCCAGGCGCTGGCGCCCATGACCCCCCAGGTGTCGTCCTTCTCGAAGTACTTCTCCACGGTGAACCGGCCGGCGTCGTCCGTGAGCCCGACCCCGCCGCCCACACTGATCCTGGCCTTGACGGGCACCGGCTTCCAGGTGCCGTCGGCGGTCTTCCAGGTGACGGCTCCGCTGACCTTGCCCTGCGTTCGGTAGGGGCCGGTCACGGTGTCGGAGTCGAGGGCTATGCGCGCCTCCACGGCGGTCACGGGAACCGCCACGTCCTCCTCGTCCTTGACTCCGTTCACCGTCGTCGCGAGGTGGACGAAGGTCTTGTCGGCGTCGTCGTCGTCGGAGCCGCTCTCGGCACCGGAGACCGTGATCCTGGAGGAGAAGTGCCCCTTCGCGTCCGCCGTCAGCGGGGTGGTCACCGTGCCGGTCCTGGCCGTGAACGGGCCGGTGAAGGGCGTGGACGAGGCGGTGCGGGGGTCGTAGAGCTCGATGTCACCGGAGACCGTCGTGTCCGGAGCCGCGAGGGACACTCCGTTCGAGGCCTTCAGGTTCTGGAAGACCGGGCGCACGTGGTAGTTCAGCGTCGCCCTGTCCTTGCGCAGGATGCTCTCGCCCAGGGTGCCCGTGTACTCCACGTCCACGGTGTACTCGCCGAGTTCGGCGAGCTTGGGCACGGCACCCCGTTGGGGGTACTGGATGATGTCGCCGCAGGAGGGCTCGCAGATCTCGTCTTCGTCGATGACGGACGAGAACCGCGTGAGCGTGGCGACCCGGGTGGCCGAGCCCTTCTTCCGCAGGTGCACCTTGAGGTTCTTGGGCGCGATCTCCCAGCCGAAGTACACGACGACCGCTTCGTTCTCCGTGTGCGTGGTGAACCCCTGCGGGAAGGGGTCGGCGGCCTGGGCGGCCGTGGGTACGGCCATGACGGCCGCCAGTGCCGTCATGGTGCAGAGTGCGGCGCTTATGCGCTTGTTCATGTGGCCCCCCGGGAAATCGTTCAACGATCACCCAAGGGGACTGTCCGGGCCGCCCGATGGTTGTACGGGTGGTGCGAGGGTGTTTCGGCTACGGGGTGACGATCACCCCGTCCACGCGGCCGGCGGCGATGAAGTGGGTGTCGTCGGCGAGTGCGTAGCGGGCCTGCCAGTAGCCGGTCTGCGTGGCGGTGAAGGTCTTGGTGAAGGTGCCGTCGGCGGCGGTCTTGGAGTAGCCCATGACCTTCCACGTGAAGGTTCCGGCGGGCCGGAAGTAGTAGTGGACGGTCTGGCCCGCGAAGGGCTTCCAGGTCGGGTCGGCGTGGTTGAGCTTGCCGGTGATGGTGATCGGCTTGCCCTTCTTGACCGGTTCGGGCGCGGCGTTGAACTCCGGGATGGCCGTCATGGTGCGGACGGCCTTCACGGTGGACGAGGTGGAGCCGTGCAGGGTCTGCATGCCCGCGTACTGGAGTCGGAGGTGGCCGGCTCCGGGGTAGGGCAGCGTGGTCCGGACCGGGAGCGTGAGGCTGGAGCCGGGGTTGGTACCGGGCATCAGGGCGACGTCGACGCTCTTGCGAGTGGTCCAGCCGGTCTGGCCGTCCGCAGAGTACTGGACGTCCACCTTCAGCGAGGTGATCCCGGCGGGGATCCGGTACAGGCCGAGCGCGCCTGTGACGGAGACGGTCTTGGAGGCGCTCACCCATGCTGTGGGGCGGTTGAAGGTGGTCCCGGGCCCGACGGTGAGGGTGACGGACTGGGCCTGGGACTGCGCCCACTGATCCTTGACCTGGGCCTCCCAGGTGGTGTCCCTGGACAGTTGGGTGGTCCTCGTGAAGCGGCCGCTGTCGTCTGTGAGGACCTGCTTGAAGCCCACGGAGACGTCGATGCCGGCGGGTACCGGCTTCCACGTGCCCTCGGGGGATTCGTACGTGACGGTGCCGGTGACCTTGGCCTCGGTCCCGTAAGGGCCGCTCACGTTCGTGGAGTCCAGAGCGACGCGGGTCTCCACCGGGGCCACGGAGACCTCGAAGTAGTCGGTGTCCCTGGCCCCGTTCACCTCGGTCGCGAGTCCGATGGACGTGGCGGGCTTGCCGTCGTCGTTCCGGAATCCGCTGCTCCCGTTGGCCGTGATCCCGCCCTCGAAGTGTCCGTTCGCATCGGTGGTCAAGGAGGCGGGGGCCGCGCCGTGCACCGTCGTGACGGCGCCGCCCGTCAACGGCTTCGTCGAGCTGTCGCGCGGGTCGTAGAGGTTGATGTCACCCGAGACCACAGTGTCGCGGTCGGCGAGCGACAGTTCCGGCTTCGAGTTCTTCACGTTGGAGAAGAGCGGGCGCAGGCGGTAGTTCAGCGTCGTCTTGTTCTTGTGGAGGATGGGCTCGCCCTGGGTGCCGGTGTACTCCACGTCCACGTCGTACTCCCCGAGCGCGGCCAGCTTCAGCGGGGCGGTCCCGAATGGCGAGGGGTCCATGCAGGAGGCAGCTTCAGAGCAGGGATCGTCATAGGGCATGCTGACGAACTCCGAGACGGTCAGGACCCGCTGGGCCGTGCCCTTCTTGCGCAGGTGGACCTTGAGGCCCGCGGGCCGCTTGAGCGATTCGACGTACAGGACGACCTGTTCGTGCTGGGTGGACGCGTAGAACTCCGGATGGGGGTCGGCGGCCTGGGCGGCCGTGGGCATGGCCAGCATGGCTGCCATGGCCGTGGCGGTGCAGAGCGCGGTGCTGATCAGTTTCTTCATCGGTCCCCCCGGGGCGTCGTGCGACATCACCCAGGGGGACCGACGGGCGGCCCCGATGGTTGTACGGGGACGGCCGGGGAATTCTCAGTCGAACCAGCGGTCCCGCGCCAGCTCCGCCGTCCGCGACGGGTCCTCCAAGAGGGCCGCCACCTCGAAGCGGCGCGGCCACTGGCCCGCCGCCCAGGCGAGGGCCGCCGCGACGCCCTCCAGGGTGGAGGCGTGCAGGGTGCCGTCCGGGGTGCGGCGCCAGTCGAGCTCGATGCCGCCCGCCTGGAGCTCCTCGTGCTCCACGTAGCTCTTCGGGGTGGCCGGGCCCAGGAGCTGGTGCACGGATTCGGGGACCTCGTGCTCCTCGCCCTCGGTGGTGACCTCCGCCGGGACGGTCTCCGAGAGGCGCCGGACCTGGAACAGCTCCGCCAGGTCGGCGGCCCGGGACGGGGCGACGGGGAGGAGCGGCAGGCCCGCCGTGAGGGGGAGCAGGTCCGGGGCGTCCGCGATCAGCGCGTCGGCCGCGTCCACCACGACCACCTCGCCGTCCACGACCGCGCGCAGCTCGTCGGGCAGGGTGACCTGCTCGGGGTCCAGCTCGGCCAGCGCCCCGTACAGGCCGTGCAGTTGGCGTCCGCCGACCTCCCGGTCCGGGTCGGCGAGGCGGCCCAGCAGCTCGGCGGCGCCGCCCGGCTCCTCCAGCAGGGCGGGCACGGTGGTGCGTACGCCCAGGGCCCGCAGGACCTGCTCGTCCTCGAAGCCGGTGGCGTCCGCCGGGGTGTAGAGGCCGGCCAGCAGCGGGTCGCCGCCCGCCGAGCGCAGGCCGGCCGGGCGGCGGCCGTCCAGGACGGGGTGGTCGCGCAGCCACCAGGCGGTGTACGAGCGCACGGAGCGGGTGGTGCCGTCCGGGAGCAGGACCCGCACGGGCTGGGTCAGGGCGTCGCGCAGCGGGGGCTGGGCCAGCATGGCCAGGGCCTGCGGCCAGCAGTCGTCGTCGACCAGGTCGAGGTCCCGTACGGCGACCAGCTCGGTGGCGACCGGCGGCACGGGGGTGTCGGGGAGCTGGTCCAGGAGGTCCTCGCACCACACGTCGACGGCGTCGAGCAGACCGGCGTCGTCGGGCTCGGCGAAGTCCCCGTCGCGGGGCTCCAGTTCGTCGGGGTCCAGGACCACGTCGGTGGCGCGGACCAGCTGGAAGGTGGCCAGGACGCCCACGGCGGTGAGGGTCCGCTCGTCCCAGCGTTCCACCAACTCGGCGTCCACGTACGGGATCTCGTCCTCGCGGACCACGGAGGCCAGCGGGGAGCCGGGCAGCAGCAGTTCGCCGGCCGGGGTCGGCTCGCCGTCCTCGTCGGGCAGGGCGAGCGCGCCCAGCCACGGCTCGTCGCCGGGGGAGAGCTCGGCGTCGCGGACCAGGCCGAGGACGATGTCGGCGAGTTCCTCGGGGTCGAGGGCGTCCTCGTCCCAGATCTCCCCGGAGTCCAGGGAGGCCGCGACGGCCGCCCGTACCTGCGGGGTGGTCAGGACGGCGCGCGGGCTCGCCGGGAGCGCGCCGAGCTTCTCCAGCAGCGGGTGCACCGCGTCGGGGTGGGCCACCTTCAGGCCGAGCCGGGCCAGGCTCTGGGGGGTGCCCGACCGGGGGGCGTCCGCGCCGGGCAGCAGCAGGTGCCGGGGCCCGATCGCGGTACGGCCGTCGGCCAGCGGTACGGGGAGGCCGGAGAGCCGTTCCGGGTCGACCCCGGCGAGGCTGTCGTAGAGCCGGTACCACCATTCCGGGGTCCGCTCGATGCCCGCGATCCGCTCGATGGCCTCGCCCAGCGGCAGCCGGCCCACGCCCAGGGTGCGCAGTTCGGGGCGGCGCTCCAGCCCGGCCGGGAGCAGGGTCGGCAGCACCTCCGCGAGGACCCGTACGGTGTCGGCGCCCGCGCCCTCCACCACCTCGGCCTCGAAGGGGCGCAGGGCGGCCCGCTCCAGCGGCTCCCCCTCCGCCGGCTCCTCGGGCGGTGCGGCCGGTGCGAGGAAGGCCGTACGGGGCAGGCGCGCGATGACGGCCGCGCGCAGGGCCCCGTCGAGCTCGCCCTTGCCGAGCGGGCCGGGTACGAGGTCCACGAGCGCGGTGCTCACCGGGTCCCAGGAGCCCAGCAGTTCGGCGTACGCGTCGGCCGCGCGCTCCACGAGGAAGTCGGTCAGCGGCCCCGGCGCGGGGTGCCGGCGGGTGGTGTCCAGCGGCAGGGTCGCGATGAGCAGCGCGGGGATGCCGAGGGGTTCGTCGGTCGGGGTCGGCGCGTGCACCACGGGGGCGGTCGCGGGGCGGACCGGGGCGCCTTCGGCGTCGACGGGCACGGACCAGGACACCGCCCAGACGGGCCGCAGCCGTTCCTCGACGGGGCGGTCGGCGAGCAGCGCCTTCTCGATGGGACCGGAGTGGCGCACGGTACGCCAGCGCCTGGGGCCGGACGCGGTGTCCGAGGCGGAGTCGGCGATGACGGTGTACGGGCCTTCGACGCGGCGGGTCAGTGTCCGCACACCCCCGGCCGGTGTGTCCACGACGACCTCGGCGAGCCCGGGCAGGGTCAGCAGCAGGGCGTCGTCCACGGCGGCGAGCAGCCGCCCGGCCAGCTCCTCGGCGGCGGCGTCGCGCAGCGGGAGGACCACGACGGTGTCGTAGCCCTCGGGCGCGGTTCCCTCGGCGGGCAACGGGAGGCGCAGCAGCGGGACGTGGCCGTCGCGGCGGCGCAGTTCCTCGCCGAGTCCGGAGCTGCCGACGGAGGCTCCCCGGGCCAGCTCCCGGGCCTCGGCCAGGGACCAGCGCACACCGCCGTGCCGGCCGAGGACGGCGGGCTCGTCGGAGACGGCCAGGACGGCGGCGAAGCCGACGCCGAAGCGGCCGACGCTCCCGGAGGAGTCGTCGCGCTTGGCGGAGGCGCGCAGTGTGGACAGGGACTCCACGCCGGTGGCGTCCAGCGGGGAGCCGGTGTTGGAGACGGCGAGCAGCGCGTGCCCGTCGGGCTGGTCGGTGCCCGCGTGCAGGGTGAGCCGCAGCCGGCCGGGGACCCCGGCGCGGGCGGCCGCGTCGGCGGCGTTCTGCGCGAGTTCGACGACGAGCCGGTCGCGGTAGCCGCCGAGCGCCAGGTCCTCCTCGGCGTTGGCGTCCTCGCGGAAGCGGGCCGGGCCGGCGCCCCAGGCGTCGAGCACCCCGCGCCGCAGCCGGGCCGTGCCGAAGGGGTCCACGCCGTCCTGGGCCGCCGTCACTCGCACGCTCACGCTGCTGCCTCCAAGCTGTACTGCGCTGTACCGCGCCGTATCGCGCCGTACGGCATCCGCGGAACACCGGATGCCGAGGCCCCGAAGGTATCGCGTACGTCGAGCGGCTCCGCAAACGAACCGGCTTCAGGCAGACTGCAGGAGTCGGTATCGCACAGCTATTTGTGAGGATTGCGCATGATCACGCTCACCAAGGAAGACGGCCCCGCGGACCTGGGCGGCGTAACCCACCTGTCCATCGGAGTGTCGTGGGACCCCACCGTGGGCAGCAGCGGCGGCCTGTTGGGCAAGCTCAAGCGGAAGGTCGGGACCGACCTGGACCTGATCGCGATCGCCATGCAGGGCGCGGACCCCGTCCGCCTCGCGGGTCTCGACTCCCTGGACCCCATGGGCAACGGCTCGCTGCGCCACAGCGGGGACAACCAGACCGGCCACGGCGACGGCGACGACGAGACGGTGACCGTCGAGTTCGCCCGGATACCGGGCAACGTCACGTCCATCGTCTTCGTCGCCGCCGCGTACAAGAAGGGCAGTTCCTTCCAGAGCGCCCGCAACATCAGCTTCAAGGTGTACGACGGCACGGGCGGCAGCACCCAGCAGGTCGCCGACATCTGGCCGAGCCTGCTCGGGAGCGACAACGGCTGCGCCGTGGCCAAGGCGGTCCGGGACGGGGCCGGCTGGAAGCTGCACGTCATCAACGAGACCGGGAAGATCAAGCCGGGCGACGAGCAGGCCCTCATGCGTTTCGCCGTGGCGAAGTAGCCCGGTCAGGGGGCTACTCCTGCCCGACGAGGTGGGCGAACACCACGACGTTGGCGTCCCAGTGGCGGTCCTTGGTGAGGTTGCCGCCGCAGGTGATGATGCGGAGCTCGGCCTTGCCGTGGGTGTCGCCGTAGACCTTGTCGGTCGGGAACCGGTCCTTCTTGAACGTGTCGATCTCGTCCACGGCGAAGACGGCGGTGGAGCCGTCGTCGCGGTGGACCTCGATCTTCTCGTCCTTCTTCAGCTTCTTGAGGTTGTAGAAGACGGCCTCGGCGGTCTGGGGCGTGTCCATGTGCCCGACGATGGCGGCCGCGCCCTTCTCCCCGGGGGTCGGGCCCTCCTTGTACCAGGCCGCGTCCATGGGCTTGGCGAAGTCGGGCTCCTTCATGGCGCCCTGGTCGTCGAGTCCGACGGTGTCGAGCGGGGCATCGACCTTGATGTCCGGGATCACGATGCGGTCCGGGACGGAGGGGCTCAGCACCGAGGCGGACTTGGCGTCGGCCGCGTCGTTCTTGGCCGCGCCGCCGGCCGCGTCGCCGCCGGAGGAGCAGGAAGAGATCAGGAAGACCGTGAGCGCCGAGGCGCCCGCCAGGGCGGCCACGCGCAGTGCGCGGCCGCTCCGGCGGGGGGCGCGTTCAGGGGCGGACTGCTCAGCCATGGTTCGCGGCGTCCGAGGGGACCCAGCCGAGGGGGGCCTGGCCGGTGTTCACGGAACCCTTGGGGGTCTTGTGGTGGCTCGGGTCGACCGGGGTCGGCTTCGGCTTCGGGTTGACCGGGCCGGTGGCGTCGGTGGAGAACTTGACGGTGTCGAACTTCTTGCCGCCCGCGTAGGCCTCGACGCCGTAGTAGCCGGACTTGACGTCCTTGGCGACGACCGCGGTACCGGTCCAGACGCCCTTGCCGTTGCTCTTCAGGTTGACCTGGCCGCCGAAGGCGTCGGACTTGACGAACGCGCTCTTCTCGTTGGCCGCCGTCTTGATGGTGACCTGGATCTTGTCGCCGGGCTTGCCGTGGTCCTGGGACAGGCTCAGCGTGGAGTCGGCCGGGGTGGGGGTCGGCTTCGGGGTGGGCTTGCCGTCCTTGACCGTGATCTCCGCGGTGGCCTGGAGCTTCTCGCCCTTGGGGCCCGTTCCGGTGAGGGAGATGCCGTAGTTGCCGTCGGCGACCTTGGCGATCGTGGCGGTGGCGCCGCGCCCGTCGGTCATCTTCACGTCGTTCAGGGCCTTGGAGGAGATGGACAGGTTCGTCGAGCCGTCCGGGACCTCCATCGACATCTGGACGGAGTCGCCCGGCTTGCCGGAGGAGGGCGAGAGCTTCAGGGCCACCGGGGCGGTCTTGGCGTCGGCGCTCGCGCTGCTGTGCGCGGTCGGAACGGAGTCGGCGGCGAACGCGACGGCGGGGGCTGCCAGGGCCATCGACGAGGCGAGGGCGATGGCCGAGAGGGTGAGTGCCTTGCGCATGGGGTTCCTCCTGAACGGGCCGGGGTTCGTTCCCGGCACACCAGACATGAGGGACATCCTGGGGTGGTTGGTTGCGCCCCTCCGAGGGGCCGGGAGAGGCCCCTGCCGAAGGTCCCGGGGCACAAAACCGCAGGCGGCGGAGGGGGCGGTGATCTTCCGTTTGCGGCCTCTTTGCCCCGATTTTTGGGACCAAGGTCCCGGAGTTCCGGGCCGGGTGGAGGGCCTTGGTCTTCAGGGATCGTTCAGGACTGCCTCAGGACCGCCTCAGGACCTCCTCAGGACCGCCGCAGGGCCTCTCCATCGCGGTCCGGACAACGCGAAGCCCCCGGTGACGAGGTGTCACCGGGGGCTTCGGAGCGTGTCGGTCCTGGTGGACCGGTTCGGACAGGGTGGACCGTGCCTGACCGGGTCGGTCAGAGGTTCTCGATGACGTAGTCCACGCACGCGGTCAGCGCCTGCACGTCCGCCGGGTCGATCGCCGGGAACATCGCGATACGGAGCTGGTTGCGGCCGAGCTTGCGGTAGGGCTCGGTGTCCACGATGCCGTTGGCGCGCAGCACCTTGGCGACCGCCGCCGCGTCGATGTCGTCCGAGAAGTCGATCGTGCCGATGACGGCCGAGCGCTTGGCGGAGTCCGCGACGAAGGGGCTGGCGTACTTCGACGCCTCGGCCCAGCCGTACAGGTGGGCCGCGCTGGCCGACGTACGGCCGGTCGTGAACTCCAGACCGCCCTGGCTGTTCATCCACTCCAGCTGCTGGTCCAGCAGGAAGAGGGTGGAGAGCGCCGGGGTGTTGTACGTCTGGTTCTTCAGCGAGTTGTCGATCGCCGTCGGCAGCGAGAAGAACTCCGGGATGTGCCGGCCGGAGGCGTGCACGCGGGCCGCGCGCTCCAGGGCCGCCGGGGAGAACGCCGCCAGCCACAGGCCGCCGTCGGAGGCGAAGGACTTCTGCGGGGCGAAGTAGTAGACGTCGGTCTCGGTGATGTCCACCGGCAGGCCGCCGGCGCCCGAGGTCGCGTCCACCAGGACGAGCGAACCCGCGTCGGCGCCCGCGACGCGCTTGATCGGCGCCGCGACACCCGTCGAGGTCTCGTTGTGCGTGTACGCGTACACGTCCACGCCCGCCTCGGCCACCGGGTCCGGGTGGGTGCCCGGGTCGGAGGAGATCACCGACGGGGCGTCCAGCCACGGAGCGGACTTCGCGGCGCTGGCGAACTTGGAGGAGAACTCACCGAAGGTGAGGTGCTGCGACTTCCGCTCGATGAGACCGGCGGTCGCGATGTCCCAGAAGGCGGTGGAGCCGCCGTTGCCCAGGATCACCTCGTAGCCCTCGGGGAGGGAGAAGAGGTCCCGGAGGCCCTGGCGCACGGAGCCGACCAGGTTCTTGACCGGAGCCTGGCGGTGGGAGGTTCCGAGCAGGGAGGTACCGGTGGCGGCGAGGGCGTCCAGCGCCTCGGTCCGCACCTTGGAGGGGCCCGCGCCGAAGCGTCCGTCGGCGGGCTTGATGTCAGCGGGAATCTGGATCTCGGCCACACGCCGAGCGTATCGGGTCCGGGTCCACGCCTTGGAGCCGCGTCCACCCGATGAGATGACGCGGACGCGCGGGAGCCGGTGGGAGGCTGTCCGCCGTGACGTCACCCGGTGAACTCGAACGGACATTGCGGAAGAACCTGCGCGGAGAGGTCGACTTCGGCGCCGCCGCCCGCGCCCTGACGACCATGGACGCCTCGAACTACCGCCGCGTCCCGGTCGGCGTGGTCGCCCCGCGCGACGCCGACGACGTGGCCGCCGCGCTCGCGGTGTGCGCGGCGGCCGGGGTCCCCGTCGTTCCGCGCGGCGGCGGCACCTCCATCGCGGGCCAGGCGACGGGCGTCGGCGTCGTGCTCGACCTCACCCGGCACATGAACGCCCTGACCTCCCTGGACCCGGCCGCCCGCACCGCCGTCGTCCAGCCCGGCCTGGTCCTCGACCGGCTGCGGGACGCGGCCCGCCCGCACGGGCTGACCTTTGGGCCGGACCCCTCCACGCACTCCCGCTGCACCCTCGGCGGGATGATCGGGAACAACGCCTGCGGCGCCCACTCGGTGGCCTGGGGAACCACCGCCGACAACGTCGCCGAGCTCGCCGTGACGGCGTACGGCGGCGCCTCCTACCGGCTCGGCACCGGCTGGGACGGCGCACCCGGCGGGCTGCGGGAGCTGGTCTCGGGGAACCTGGCCGTCCTGCGCACCGGCATGGCGGGAGGCTTCTCGCGGCGGATCTCCGGCTACGGGGCCCTGGACGCGCTGCTCCCCGAGCGGGGCGTGGAGGTGGCCCGGGCGTTCTGCGGGACCGAGGGCACCCTCGGGGTGGTCACCGAGGCGCTCGTACGGCTCGTGGAGCTGCCGGCCGCCCCGGCGCTGGCCGTCCTCGGGTACGCCGACGAGAGCGCGGCCGCGCAGGCCGCGGCGGGCCTGCTGGAGTACGGGCCGCTGACCGTGGAGGGGATGGCCGCCGACCTCGTGGGCGGGGCCGCCGCCGGGCTGCCCCGCGGCGGGGCCTGGCTGTTCGCGGAGATGCGCGACGAGAGCGCCGCCCGGGCCCTGCTCCGGGCCTCCGACGCGGTCGACAGCCTGCTGCTCACCGACCCGGCGGCGCAGCGGGCCCTGTGGCGGATCCGCGAGGACGCGGCGGGCACGGCCACCCGGATGCCCGACGGGAGCATGGCCTGGCCGGGCTGGGAGGACTGCGCGGTCCCGCCCGCCCGGCTCGGCGCCTACCTGCGGGAATTCCGGGCCCTGCTGGCGGAGCACGGGCTGCGCGGATCCCCGTACGGCCACTTCGGCGAGGGCTGCGTCCACGTGCGGATCGACTTCGACCTGGTGACGCCGCCGGGCGTGGCCCGCTTCCGGGCCTTCTCCTCGGACCTCGCCGACCTGGTGGTCGCGCACGGGGGCTCCCTGTCCGGCGAGCACGGGGACGGGCAGGCGCGGGCGGAGCTGCTGCCGCGGATGTACGGGCCTTCGGTGATCGACCTCTTCGAGTCCTGCAAGCGGCTCTGGGACCCGGCGGGCGGCATGAACCCCGGGATCCTGGTCCGCCCGGCACGCCTCGACGAGAACCTCCGCTTCTCTTCCCTCCCGGCGTCCCTGCCCTTCGCGGGGGAGGTGGCGCGGTGCGTCGGCGTCGCGAAGTGCCGGTCGACGGAGGTCGGGGGGCCGGGGGTGATGTGCCCGTCGTACCGGGCCACGGGGGAGGAACGCCACTCCACGCGGGGGCGGGCGCGGCTGCTGCACGAGATGCTGGCCGGAGAGATCATCCGGGACGGCTGGCGTTCGGCGGAGGTCGCCGAGGCGCTGGATCTCTGCCTCGGCTGCAAGGGCTGCCGCAGCGACTGCCCGGTGGGGGTCGACATGGCCTCCTACAAGGCGGAGTTCCTCCACCACCACTGGGCGGGCCGGCTGCGCCCGCTGTCCCACTACGCCCTGGGCGGGCTGCCGGCCCTCCTCCGCCTGCTCACCACCCTGCGGCTGGCGGGGCCCCTGAACCTGGTGTCCCGCTTCCTCCGCGTCCCCGGCCTGGAGCGGTCCCGCCCCCTGCCCCGGCTGGCCCGGACCCCCTTCACCCGCGGGTGGCGCGCAGCGGTCCGCTCCGCGGGGCCGGGTCCCCTACCCGCCCTTCCACCGTTCCCCGGGCTCCGCCCGGACCCGTCCCCGGGTGCGGCGCCGTCGCCGGGGGCCAGCCCCCGGACCCCCGCTCCTCAAACGCCGGAGGGGCTGGGATCGCCCTCCGGGCAATCCGGCCCGTCGGGAGGCTCACGTACGGGCCGAGGCCGGCCAAATCCAGCCTCGCCGGCGTTTGAGGCGCGGGGTCTGGGGCGGAGCCCCAGGGGGTCCGGGGCGCAGCCCCGGGGAACGGTGGAAGGGCGGGTAGGGGACGGCCGCCCGCAGGGCACGCCCGGGGCGACCGGTGCCGGGGCCGTCGTGACGGTGTGGCCGGACACGTTCACGGAGTACCTCGCGCCCGAGGCCGGTCACGCCGCCCTGCGGGTGTTGCGGGCCGCCGGCCTGGAGACCACCGTCCAGGCGGGCCGGGTCTGCTGCGGGCTGACCTACCTCTCCACCGGCCGCCTCGACACCGCCCGCAGGGTCCTGCGCCGCACCCTGGACGCCGTAGGCGACCCGCAGGGGCCCGTCACCGTCCTCGAACCGAGCTGCGCGGCAGCGCTGCGCACCGATCTGCCCGCCCTCCTCCCGGAGGACCCCCGCGCAACCCGTCTCGCAGCGGCCGTCCGAACCTTCGCCGAGACCCTGGAGGAGTACGCCCCGCACTGGCAGCCGCCCCGCCTCGACCGGCCGGTCGCCGGCCAGACCCACTGCCACCAGCACGCCGTCCTCGGGGACGACCCCGACCGCCGGCTGCGCGAGCGCGCCGGGCTGACGGGGGAACTGAGCGGCGGCTGCTGCGGCCTCGCGGGCAACTTCGGCTTCGAGCCCGGTCACCACGAGGTGTCCGTGGCCTGCGCCGAGGAGCAGCTCCTGCCGTCGCTGCGGGCGGCAGCTCCGGGCACGGAGGTGCTGGCGGACGGGTTCTCCTGCCGGACCCAGATCGCGCAGCTGGCCGGCGGCCGGGCCCGCCACCTGGCGGAGGTCCTGGCGGACGGCTTGCCGGAACCGGACGTGCACCAGGTGTAAGGCAAAACACGGAAGCACGCTCCTTACCGACCCCCTAATCTGGATAAATGCCCGCACCCTCCTCACCCACGAGCACCAGCACGAGCACCAGCACGAGCACCGCCACGCCCACCGAGCCCTCGCGAGCGACCACCACCACCGCCCCCGCCGACGGCTCCTTCCGGGCCCGCTTCGGCCCCGTCGCCCTGGTGGTCACCGCGGGCGTCTCGGTGCAGTTCGGCGCCGCCCTCGCGGTGATGCTCATGCCGCGGGCGGGCGCGGCCGGCGTGGTCACGCTGCGGCTCGCCGCGGCCGCGCTGGTGCTGCTGCTCGTCTGCCGGCCCAAGGTGCGCGGGTACTCCCGCTCCGACTGGTCGACCGTGGTGTGGTTCGGCGTGACCATGGCCGGCATGAACGGGTTCATCTACCAGGCCATCGACCGCATCCCCCTCGGCCCCGCCGTCACCCTGGAGGTGCTGGGCCCCCTGGTGCTCTCCGTCGTCGTCTCCCGCCGCCTGCTCAACCTGCTGTGGGCCGGGCTGGCGCTGGCCGGAGTCGTCCTGCTGTCCACCCACGGCGGAGGCGGCCTCGGCGGGCTCGACCCGCTGGGCGTGGCCTTCGCCCTCGCGGCGGGCGGCATGTGGGCGGCGTACATCGTGTTCAGCGCGCGGACCGGCCGCCGGTTCCCGCAGGCCGACGGGCTGGCGCTGGCGATGGCCGTGGCCGCCGTACTGTCCCTGCCGCTCGGTGTGATCGAGGCCGGCTCGGCCCTGCTGCACCCCAGCACCCTGCTCCTGGGCCTCGGCGTGGCGCTGCTGTCCTCGGTCCTGCCGTACACGCTGGAACTGCTCGCCCTGCGCAGGCTCCCGGCGCCGACCTTCGCGATCCTGATGAGCCTGGAGCCCGCGATCGCCGCGACGGCCGGGTTCCTGATCCTGAACCAGGCGCTGTCCGCGCTCGACGCGGCGGCGATCGCGCTGGTCATCGTCGCGAGCATGGGCGCGGTCCGCTCGCAGACCCGCCCGAGCCCGCCGTCCGGGTCTCAGGCCGTCGTCGAGGGGTCCGGTGCGGGCAGGAACTGATCGTAAAAGCCGGCCTTGAGCCGCAGCGCCCGCTCTTCGGTCTCCCTGAACCCGGCCGCACCGGCTGCGCGGCCCGTCCCGCCCGGCCCGTCCGCTCGGCCGAGGAGGTCGGTCACCCGGGCGGCCAGCCGGTCGGAATGCGTGTCGGACAGCATGGACACGGTCGCGAGCGAATGCGTCTTCGCGTCGTGCACCAGGTGCGGGTGGTAGAAGCGCGAACGGTTGCGGCCGCCGCCCTCGCTCGTGAACAGCGGCCCCATCCGCTCCCACAGCCGTCCGTACTCGACGGAGACCAGCACCTCGCCCCAGAAGCGGAGGAAGGTCAGCAGCCGCAGGTCGGCGTCGGCGTGGCCGCCCGCGTCCGCGATCAGTTCGAGGGTGCCGGTGATGGCACGCTGCGTCGCGGCCGTCGGCCTCGACGCCACCAGGGCCTCCCGGGACACTCCGAGCCGGCGCAGGTCCTCCGTCATGTCCTCGCGGTGTGAGGGCGTGTGCCCCGTGGCCCCCGGGTACTCCTCGCGCAGGATGATCCGCGCGATCCGCAGCCCCTCCTCGTCGCGCAGCAGGTCGATGGCCAGGTCGTACGACGGGGTGAACGCGAGCGATACGAAGCGCCGCTGGAGCAGCAGCGCGGTGAAGTCCTCGTCGGGCAGCCGGGTGATGTTCGCGAGGACCGGATGCTCCTCGAAGCGCTCGATCAGCCCGTTCTCGAAGCCGTCCAGCTCGTGCAGCTCGCTCGGTCCGTGCACCTCGCCCTGCCCGTGCAGCCCGTCCCGTCGGCCCGGAGCGCCCAAGTCGTGCATGGCCGTACCTTTCCGTGGATCTGGTGGTGAACCGGGATCCGGATCACCAGCTGATGTTTCTGAGCGACTCGCGCCAGTCGGCCAGGGCCACGTCGCGGCCGATCTCCCACAACGTGTCCAGCTCCTTCTGGACCTGCCGTCCCATCGTGGTGTCGCTGCCGTCGATCTCGGTCTGGGCGGAGTCGACCGCGAGCTGGCGGTGCAGGAACGAACTGACCAGAAAGTGCTCGTCGGCCT
Organism: Streptomyces sp. NBC_00086; assembly: GCF_026343255.1. Classification (NCBI taxonomy): domain Bacteria; kingdom Bacillati; phylum Actinomycetota; class Actinomycetes; order Kitasatosporales; family Streptomycetaceae; genus Streptomyces; species Streptomyces sp. NBC_00086. The sequence goes on from NZ_JAPELZ010000001.1 coordinate 4,573,890, forward strand.
TGTGTACGGCGATGGACGGCAGGGAGTTGTACACCCGCACGCTGAGCAGTGCGCGTCCCGCCGGCCCGACCGCGCGGTGCAGCTCCGCGAGGCCGGCCAGGCACATCTCCACCCGGGCCTTGACGTCCAGGGCGAGCGCGGGGTCCCGTACGGAACGCAGCGCTTCGTCGCGCAGTCCCGCCACGGGGGAGGAGGGGTACAGGAGCATGATCCGCACCGGGACACCGTGGTCCACCAGCGCCTTCTCCAGCGACGGCTGGAGGTGAGCCAGGTTGGGGATGAAGGTCTGCAGGATGGCCACCTCCTGGGTGGCGCCCTCCACGAACGCGTTGAACTGCACGTCGGGGAACTCCGCGTGCACCCGGATCACGCCGAGGTAGTTCTCCTGCTTGAGCTGCTGCGCGACGGTGTCGATGTCCAGCTTGGCGAGCTGCGCCTGGAAGCTGGTGTCGAGCCGGGCGACCTGCGTGCGCAGGGTGTCGTCGAGCCGGGTGACCTGCGCCTCGACCACGTCGAGCTTGCGCAGGCGGTCGATCTCCAGCAGGAGGAACACGGTGACCGTGCTCAGGATGAGCAGGGTGACCTTGGGGAGCGCGCCCCCGGGTGCGAGCGCGTCGAGCCACCCCAAGAGGTCCGCGATCAGTACCACGACGCCCGATGTGGACATCAGGGCAAGCGCGATCCGTTCCACCCGATAGCGAACGTCGACACTCATGTCGCTCCAGCCCCCGTGCCCGGTACCCCGTACCTCGTGCCCGTCGTGGTCGGCGATGACGCTATACCGACTCCCTTTGTTCCAGGGAGGTTTGAGGCGTTGCGTGGGGAAGGGTGGGGCGAGATCAGGCCACGCCCGGGCCGGTCAGTTCCAGATGACGTCGCCGGCCGGCAGGGGGATCGCGTCGGCATGCTGGACGTTCGCCTCGACGTGCGCCGCACCGGACGTCCCGGTCGGCTGTTCCCCGTCCGGGAAGTCCTGGCCCCATCCGCTGGCCATGGCCACGCCCAGCGCGAGGGCGCTCAGGGCGGCGGTCGCGAAGTACATTCCACGCGTCGTCATGCGCGGAGCATCCCAGCCGGCCGCGCCGGAGGGAAGGCCTCACCCGGTCCTGTGCGAACCGTCACCCGGTCCCGTGCTCACCCGGGGCCGTGCTCACCCGGGGCCCCCGCCCCCGTCCCGGCCGTCCCGTAGCGCGCCGCCGTCGTGGCGGCCGCCGCTCCGATGCGCCGGCGCAGGGCGGGCGGGGCGAGTACCTCCGCCTCCGCGCCGAGCCCCAGGAACTGCGCCTCCGCGTGGTCCTGCGACTCGATCGGCAGGACCGCCCGTGTCCACCCGGGCAGTTCCGGGTCCGGGGTCCCGGTGGCGGCCAGGGCCCTGGCCTGGGCACCGGTCAGCCGGGCGGCCGCGCGCGCGGAGACCCGTACCTCCGCCTCCTGCGGGTACAGCCGCTCGTGGAACTCCGCCTGGCTGCGCCGCCAGTGGGCGGCGAGCTCGAAGCCGTCGGGGAGCATGCATTCCCCGCCGGTCTCGCGTACCGCCAGGATCTGGTCCACCCGGTAGGTGCGCGGGGGCGGCGGGCTCTGAGGGCCGTCCGCCTCCGCCGTGGCCGCCGTGCCCGCCGTGGCCTCCGCTTCGGGCGTGCCCGCGACCAGGTACCAGCGCCCCGCCTTCAGGACCAGCCCGTACGGGGCCAGTCGCCGGTCCACCTCGTGCGGCGCCTTCCAGCGCCGGTACCGGACCTCGACGATCCGCCCCCGCCACACCGCGTCGGCGATCCGCCCCAGGTGCGGGGTCTCCTCGTGCTCCGCGTACCAGCCGGGCGCGTCCAGGTGGAAGCGCAGCCGCATCCGGTCGGCCTGCGCACGCAGCTCCGCGGGCAGGGCGGCGCGCAGCTTCAGCTGGGCGGTGGACAGGGCGCGGCCGAGACCGAGTTCGGCGGCCGGCCCCGGCATCGAGGTGAGGAAGAGGGCCTCCGCCTCGCCCGGGGCCAGCCCGGTGAGGCGGGTGCGGTAGCCGTCGAGGAGCTGGTAGCCGCCGCTGTGCCCGGCGTCGCCGTACAGCGGGACACCGGCGGCGGCCAGGGTCTCCGCGTCGCGGTAGACCGTACGGACCGACACCTCCAGCTCCCCGGCGAGCTCGGCGGCGGTCATCCGGCCGCGGGTCTGGAGCAGGAGCAGGATCGAGAGCAGCCGGCTGGACTTCACTTGGACTTCACTGACAGATGATGTCAGTGAAGCGCTCGTACGGTTCCCCCATCAGCGCAGAGAACAGCGCGACGAACAGCGCGACGAACAGCGCAGAGCATCAGAGAACAGTTGTTGGGGGAGACCGCACATGAACGACTTCGACTTCTTCGTCGGCACCTGGGACGTGTCCAACCGGTGGCTCGCCGACTTCCTGGACGCGGACAGCGGCTGGGAGGTGTTTCCGGCGGTGTCCCGGGCCACCCGCCACTTCGACGGCGCCGCGAGCTTCGACGAGATCGAGTTCCCGACGAAGGGCTTCGCGGGGCTGACCCTGCGGCTCTACGAGCCCGAGCACGAGCGGTGGACTCTCCACTGGGCCGGCCGCCGGACCGGAACGCTCTTCCCGCCCGTCACCGGACGGTTCGACCCGGCCACGGGGACGGGCGTCTTCGAGGGCGAGGACACCTACGAGGGCAAGGCGGTCCTGGTGCGGTTCGTGTGGTCGAGGACGGACACGGACTCCCCGCGCTGGGAGCAGTTCTTCTCGGCCGACGGGGCCGGGAGCTGGATCCACAACTGGACGATGGACTTCAGCCGCCGGGCGGCCGACACCGCCGCCGCTTGACCCCTTCCGTCCGGCGGCCGCGCGTCACAGGAGCCCGAGCGGCCCGAGCGCCGAGGTCAGTCCGCTCGGCCGCTGTTCGACGGGCAGGTGCTCGACCAGCCGGACCGGGCACCCCAGCGCCGCGGCCCCCGTGTCCGCGTCGGCGCTGTCGCCGACCATGAGCACGTCCGCGGGCGCCGCCCCGAGGGCGTCGCAGGCGACCTGGAACAGGCGGGGGTCGGGCTTCTGGACCCCGTGCTCGAAGGAGAGCACGTACGCGTCGACGAACCGGTCCAGCCCGTGGGCGCGGAAGACGGGCCGCAGGTCCCAGCCGATGTTGCTGACGACGGCGACGGGGACGCCCCGCTCGCGCAAGGCGGCGAGGGTGGCCGCGGTATCGGGGTAGGGCCGCCAGGCCGCGGGGGTCCAGTGCCGGTCGTAGAGGGCGTCGGCCAGCTCCGGGGAGGGCAGTGGCACCTCGCGGGTGAGGGCGGTGTAGGCGGCCCGGTGCTTCTCGGGGCTCAGGTCCCGCTCCCGCCACAACGGCTCCAGCCGCGCCGGCAGCCGCTGCGGCGAGGCGCCGCCCGGCAAGGCGCCCGCCTCTTCGAGGAGGGCGGCCAAGGAAACGAGTTCGGCCTCGGGCAGGTCGATACCGGCGTCCGTCACGACCGCGCGCAGCCAGTCCTCGGTGGGCTCGACGCGGAAGAGGGTGCCGGAGAAGTCGAACATCACGCCTTTGACGGCGCCCGCGAGCACGCCTTCGTCCCCGTACACGTCCATGTCCCTCTCCCCGCCCCTGTCTTGCGCCCGGCCGTGACGGGGATCCTCGCCGCGGAGGCGGGCGACGCGCAAGCGCAGTGGAGATTCAGCCCCTCCGGCGTTTGAGGAGCGGAGGTCCGGGGGCTGGCCCCTGCCGCCCAAGTCCCCTCTCATCCAACTCCATTCGCTTCGAAAAAATAAATGCAAGCACGCTTGATTGTTTTCCTGGCGACTGCCACGCTTCCCCTCACGCCGAGAAGGGGAGCGCACCCGTGCCCGATCCGTCCGCTGTCGAGAACGTCTTCGCCGTCTTCGCCGATCTCCGCGAGGAGGGCCGGGAACTCGACTCCCTGGTCGGGGATCTGCCCGACGCCGACTGGGCGAAGCCCACGCCCGCGCCCGGCTGGAGCCTCGCCCACCAGATCGCCCACCTGCACTGGACCGACCGGTCCTCGCTGCTCGCCCTCACCGATGCCACCGCCTTCGCGGGGCTGGTCGAGGAGGCACTGAAGGCCCCGGATTCCTTCGTCGACGCGGGCGCCGAGGAGGGCGCCGCACTGGCCCCCGCCGAGCTGCTCGCCCGCTGGCGGGCTTGCCGCGCCGCGCTCGACGAGGCCCTCGCCGCGGCCTCGCCCGACGCCAAGTTCCCCTGGTACGGGCCGCCGATGAAGGCCGCTTCGATGGCGAGCGCCCGCCTGATGGAGACCTGGGCGCACGGCCAGGATGTCGCCGACGCGCTCGGGGTGCACCGCGTACCGACGGCGCGGCTGCGGCACGTGGCGCGGATCGGAGTGCGGGCGCGCGACTACGCGTACGCGGTACGGGGACTGCCCGCGCCGGCGCAGGAGTTCCGGGTGGAGCTGACGGCTCCGGGAGACCGCGCCGAGGTGTGGACGTACGGTCCCGGGGACGCCCCGCAGCGGGTCACCGGCCCGGCGCTCGACTTCTGCCTGCTGGTCACCCAGCGCGCCCACCGCGCCGACCTGTCCCTGACGGCGTCCGGCCCCGACGCCGACCGCTGGCTCGACATCGCCCAGGCCTTCGCCGGCCCGGCGGGCCCGGGCCGCGCGCCGGGAGCCTCCCGGTGACCCGGCGCCCCCTGCTGATCGGCAACGCGTCGGGCTTCTACGGAGACCGCTTCGACGCCCTGCGCGAGATGCTGACGGACGGCCCCCTCGACGTACTGACCGGCGACTACCTGGCCGAGCTGACCCTGCTGATCCTCGGCCGCGACCGGCTGAAGAACCCGGAACTCGGCTACGCCAAGACCTTCCTGCGCCAGCTGGAGGAGTGCCTGGGCCTCGCCCACGAGCGGGGCGTACGGATCGTGGTGAACGCGGGCGGCCTGAACCCGGCGGGACTCGCCGGAGCGGTGCGCACGCTGGCCGCGAAGCTGTCGGTTCCGGTCTCGGTCGCGCACGTGGAGGGCGACGACCTGATGCCGTACCCGCTGCCGTCCGGGGAGGGCGCGCTCACCGCGAACGCCTACCTCGGCGGCGCCGGGATCACGGCCTGCCTGCGGGCGGGCGCGGACGTGGTGGTGACCGGCCGGGTCACCGACGCGGCCCTGGTGAGCGGGCCCGCGGCGTGGTGGTTCGACTGGGCGCCGGACGACCACGACCGGCTGGCCGGGGCGGTGGTGGCGGGGCACGTACTGGAGTGCGGCACCCAGGCCACGGGCGGCAACTACGCCTTCTTCACCCGGCACGACGTGTCCCGGCCGGGGTTCCCGCTGGCGGAGATCGCCGAGGACGGCTCGTCGGTCATCACGAAGCACCCGGGCACGGGCGGAGTCGTGCGCGTCGGTACGGTCACGGCGCAACTCCTCTACGAAACCCAGGGAATCCGCTACCTCGGCCCCGACGTGACGGCCCGCCTGGACACGGTCCGGCTGACCCAGGCCGGCCCCGACCGGGTGGCGCTCTCGGGCACCCGCGGTGAATCTCCGCCCGCGACCCTCAAAGTGGGCGTGACCCGCATCGGCGGCTGGCGCAACGAGGTCGTCTTCGTCCTGACGGGCCTGGACGTGGACGCGAAGGCGGCCCTGGTGCGGGAGCAGTTGACCCCGCTCCTGTCCTCGGTGTCCTCCGCGGAGTGGACGCTCTCCCGCACGGACCACGAGGACGCGTCCACGGAGGAGACGGCGAGCGCGCTGCTCCGCCTGGTCGTCCGCGATGCGTCCCCCGACAGGGTGGGCCGCGCCCTGACCTCGGCGGCCATCGAACTGGCCCTGGCCAGCTACCCGGGCTTCCACGTGACGGCCCCGCCGTCCCCGGCCCAGCCGTACGGAGTCTTCGAGTCGGCCACCGTCCCCGCCGGCGAGGTCCCCCACACGGCGGTCCTCGCGGACGGCACGAGGCTCCGGGCCGGTGCGGAGGGCGGCCCTGCGGGGCTGGTCCCCTACCCGCCCTTCGCCCGTTCCCCGGGCTCCGCCCAGACCCGCACCGAGTCCGGACCGCCCGCAAATCCAGCCCCGCCGGCGTTTGAGGCGCGGGGGTCCGGGGGCGGAGCCCCCGAAGGGGCCGGGGCGCAGCCCCCGGTTTCGGGAAGGGGCGGGGTGGGGGAGAGCCCCGCAGGGCCCGCCGCCCCCGAGCCGCAGCTTCCGGCCGCCCCCGAACCGCAGGCGTCTACCACCCCCACCCGCCGGGTGCCGCTCGGCACCATCGTCGGGGCCCGCAGCGGCGACAAGGGCGGGGACGCCAACGTCGGGGTATGGGCGGAGAGCGACCCCGCCTGGGAGTGGCTCCACACCACCCTCACCGTCGAAGCCTTCAAGGCGCTGCTCCCCGAAGCGGCCCCACTGGAAGTGACCCGAGCCGAGCTCCCCAACCTCCGCTCCCTCAACTTCACCATCACCCGGATCCTCGGCGACGGCGTGGCCTCCGGCCACCGCTTCGACCCCCAGGCCAAGGCCCTCGGCGAATGGCTCCGTTCCCGCCACGTGGACATCCCCGCAGCCCTGCTGGAGCCCCCCGCGGGCCCCGTACCCCCGGCGGAGCCGCCCGCGGGCCCCGTGCCCCCGGCGGAGCCGCCTGCGGGCCCCGTGCCCCCGGCGGAGCCGTCCGCGGAGACCCCCGTACCCACCACCGCCCCGGAGGGGACCCCGTGACCCGCCTCAAGAGCGCCGTCGACCCGCTCGCCCCCGAGCACGCGCAGGCCCGTACCGCCGCCCTGGAACGCCTCGCCGAGCTCGATGCCGCGCACGCCACCGCCCTCGCCGGCGGCGGCGAGAAGTACACCGCCCGCCACAAGACCCGCGGCAAGCTCCTCGCCCGCGAGCGGGTCGAGCTGCTCCTCGACCCGGACACCCCCTTCCTGGAGCTGTCCCCGCTCGCCGCCTGGGGCAGCGACTACCCGGTCGGCGCCTCGATGGTCACCGGCATCGGCACCGTCGAGGGGGTCGCGTGCCTGGTCACCGCCAACGACCCCACCGTCCGCGGCGGCGCCTCCAACCCCTGGACGCTCAAGAAGGCACTGCGCGCCAACGAGATCGCCCGCCAGAACCGGCTGCCCTGCATCAGCCTCGTCGAGTCCGGCGGCGCCGATCTCCCCTCCCAGAAGGAGATCTTCATCCCGGGCGGCGCCATCTTCCGCGACCTCACCCGGCTCTCCGCCGACGGCGTCCCCACCATCGCCGTCGTCTTCGGCAACTCCACCGCCGGAGGCGCGTACATCCCCGGCATGTCCGACCACACCATCATGATCAAGGACCGCTCCAAGGTGTTCCTGGGCGGCCCGCCGCTCGTCAAGATGGCCACCGGCGAGGAGAGCGACGACGAGTCCCTCGGCGGAGCCGACATGCACGCCCGGACCTCCGGCCTCGCCGACTACTACGCCCTCGACGAGCACGACGCCATCCGCCAGGCCCGCCGCGTCGTCGCCCGCCTCAACCACCGCAAGGCCCACCCCGATCCGGCCCGCGCCGAAGAGCCCCTCCACGACCCGGAGGAACTCCTCGGGATCGTCCCCGCGGACCTCAAAACCCCCTTCGACCCGCGCGAGGTCATCGCCCGGATCGTCGACGCCTCCGACTTCGACGAGTTCAAGCCCCTCTACGGCACCAGCCTGGTCACCGGCTGGGCCAGCCTGCACGGCTACCCGGTCGGCATCCTCGCCAACGCCCAGGGGGTGCTGTTCAGCGCGGAATCGCAGAAGGCGGCCCAGTTCATCCAGCTCGCCAACCAGCGCGACATCCCGCTCCTCTTCCTCCACAACACCACCGGCTACATGGTCGGCAAGGAGTACGAGCAGGGCGGCATCATCAAGCACGGCTCGATGATGATCAACGCGGTCTCGAACTCGAAGGTCCCGCACCTCTCCGTCCTCATCGGCGCCAGCTACGGCGCCGGCCACTACGGCATGTGCGGCCGCGCCTACGAGCCGCGTTTCCTCTTCGCCTGGCCCAGCGCCAAGTCCGCCGTCATGGGCCCCGCCCAGCTCGCCGGCGTGCTCTCGATCGTCTCCCGCCAGTCCGCCGCGGCGAAGGGACAGCCCTACGACGAAGAGGCCGACGCCGGCATGCGCGCCTTCGTCGAGGCGCAGATCGAGTCCGAGTCCCTGCCGATGTTCCTGTCAGGACGGCTGTACGACGACGGGGTCATCGACCCGCGCGACACCCGTACCGTCCTCGGCCTGTGCCTGTCGGCCGTCCACAACGCCCCCGTCGAGGGCGCCCGTGGCGGCTTCGGCGTCTTCCGGATGTGAGCCCGCACATGACCCCGCACCTGACCCCGCAGATGAACCTGACCTCCCTCCTCGTCGCCAACCGCGGCGAGATCGCCGTCCGCGTCTTCCGCACGGCCCAAGCGCTGGGCCTGACCACCGTCGCGGTCCACTCCGACTCCGACGCCGACGCCCTGCACGTCCGCGCCGCCGACGCGGCCGTACGGCTGCCCGGCGCGGCCCCCGCCGACACCTATCTGCGCGGCGACCTGGTCATCGCGGCCGCCCTCGCGGCGGGCGCCGACGCCGTCCACCCCGGCTACGGGTTCCTCTCCGAGAACGCCGACTTCGCCCGCGCCGTCCGCGCCGCCGGACTCACCTGGGTCGGCCCGCCGCCCGAGGCCATGGAGGCCATGGCCTCCAAGACCCGGGCCAAGGAGCTGATGCGCGCCGCCGGAGTCCCGCTGCTCGACCCCGTCGACCCGCACGCCGCCACCACCGCCGACCTCCCGCTGCTCCTCAAGGCCGCGGCGGGCGGCGGCGGCCGCGGCATGCGGGTGGTCCGGGACCTCGACTCCCTCAAGGAATCCCTCGAAGCCGCCTCCGCCGAGGCCCTGTCCGCCTTCGGCGACGGAGAGGTGTTCGCCGAGCCCTACGTGGAGCGCGGCCGCCACGTCGAGGTGCAGATCCTCGCCGACTCCCACGGCACCGTCTGGGCGCTCGGCACCCGCGACTGCTCCCTCCAGCGGCGCCACCAGAAGGTCATCGAGGAAGCCCCCGCGCCCGGCCTCCCCGAGGCCCTGCGCAGCGCCCTCCACGAGGCCGCCGTGGCCGCCGCCCGCGCGGTCTCGTACGAGGGCGCGGGCACGGTCGAGTTCCTCGTCACCGCCGACGGCCGCCCGTACTTCCTGGAGATGAACACCCGCCTCCAGGTGGAACACCCCGTCACCGAAGCGGTCTTCGGGATCGACCTCGTCGCCCTGCAACTGCGGATCGCCGAGGGCGCGGCCCTGCCCCTGCACCCGCCCGCGCCCGCCGGACACGCCGTCGAGGCCCGCCTCTACGCCGAGGACCCGGCCGCCGACTGGCGTCCCCAGACCGGCGTCCTGCACACCCTCGATGTCCCCTCCACGGTCCGCGTGGACACCGGCTTCACCGACGGGGACACCGTCTCCATCCACTACGACGCCATGCTCGCCAAGGTCGTCGCCCATGCCCCCACCCGCGCCGAGGCGGTCCGCGCCCTGGCCCACGCCCTCGCCGGAGCCCGGATCCACGGGCTGACCACCAACCGCGAGCTCCTCGTACGCTCCCTGCGGCACCCGGAGTTCGCGGCCGCCCGGCTCGACACCGGCTTCTACGAGCGCCACCTGCCGGCCCTCACCGAGGCCGCCCCGGACGACCGGGCCCCCGCGCTCTGCGCACTGGCCGCCGCCCTCGCCGAGACCGCCCCCGACCCGGACGCGTCCCTCGCCGCCCGCCTCGGCGGCTGGCGCAACCTCCGCTCGCAGCCGCAGAGCCGCCGCTACACGGTGGCCGGGACCGAGTACGAAGTCCGTTACCACCCGTCCCGCAGCGGCCCCCCGGAGCTCCTCGACCACCCCGGTGTGCGCGTCCTGTCCGCCGAGCGCCACCTGGTGGCCCTCGAAGTGGACGGCGTACGGCGGCTGTTCCACGTGAAACAAAAATCGAACACGGCCTACGTGGACTCCGTGCTCGGCTCCCACGCCCTGACCGCCGTACCCCGGTTCGCGGACCCGCAGGACCGCACCGAACCGGGCTCCCTGCTCGCCCCCATGCCCGGCACCGTCGTCCGCGTCGCCGAGGGCCTCACCCCCGGCAGCACCGTCACCGCCGGGCAGCCCCTGCTCTGGCTGGAGGCCATGAAGATGGAACACCGCATCCTCGCGCCCGCCTCCGGCACGCTCACCGCGCTCCACGCCGTCACCGGCCAACAGGTCGAATTCGGCGCCCTGCTCGCCGTAGTCCAGGAGGAAGCATGAGCTCCACCCCCGGCACCACGACCCTCGGCCCCACGCTTCTCGAAACAGAAGAGCACCAGGCCCTGCGCGCGGCGGTCGCCGCCCTCGGCCGCAAGTACGGCCGCGAGTACCTCGCCCGCACGGCCCGCGAGGGCGGTCACCCCGACGAGCTGTGGGCGGACGCCGCCAAGCTCGGCTACCTCGGGGTCAACCTCCCGGAGGAGTACGGCGGCGGAGGCGGCGGCATCGCCGAACTCTCCATCGTCCTAGAAGAACTGGGCGCCGCGGGCTGCCCGCTCCTCATGATGGTCGTCTCGCCCGCCATCTGCGGCACGGTCATCGCCCGCTTCGGCACCGAGGAGCAGAAGCGGGCCTGGCTCCCCGGTCTCGCCGACGGCACCCGCACCATGGCCTTCGGCATCACCGAACCCGACGCCGGCTCCAACTCCCACCGCATCACCACCACCGCCCGCCGCGACGGCGACGACTGGGTCCTCACCGGCCGCAAGGTCTTCATCTCCGGCGTGGACATCGCCGACGCCACCCTCATCGTGGGCCGCACGGAAGACGCCCGGACGGGCAGCCTCAAGCCCTGCCTCTTCATCGTCCCCCGCGAAACCCCGGGCTTCGCCTACACCCCGATCGACATGGAACTCCAGGCCGCGGAGAAGCAGTTCGAGCTCGTCCTGGACGACGTACGCCTCCCCTCCGACGCCCTGGTCGGCGACGAGGACGCGGGCCTGCTCCAGCTCTTCGCGGGCCTCAACCCCGAACGCGTCATGACCGCCGCCTTCGCCATCGGCATGGGCCGCTACGCCCTCGCCCAGGCAGTCGACTACGCGAAGACCCGCCAGGTCTGGAAGGCCCCCATCGGCGCCCACCAGGCCATCGCGCACCCCCTGGCGGCCATCCACATAGAACTGGAGCTGGCCCGCCTGATGATGCAGAAGGCGGCCCACCTGTACGACTCCGGCGACGACATGGGGGCGGGGGAGGCCGCGAACATGGCGAAGTACGCCGCGGGGGAGGCCTGCGTCCGGGCGGTGGACCAGTCCGTCCACACCCTGGGCGGCAACGGCCTCACCCGCGAGTACGGCCTCGCGGCGCTCATCGTCGCCTCCCGGGTGGCCCGGATCGCCCCGGTCAGCCGGGAGATGATCCTCAACTTCATCTCCCACCAGACCCTGGGCCTCCCCAAGTCCTACTGATTCCTTCTTGACGCGGAGCTCGCCCCGCTGCGCCGGACTCGGTCCGGCGGCGGCCGGTCGGCGTGCCCGCCACTGCCGCCTGGTGCGGGGGCCGGTGGGCGGGTGCGGCTGAGTCGGCCCTGCGGGGCGAGGTCCCCTCCCCGCCCTTCGCCCGTTCCCCGGGGCTGCGCCCCGGACCCCCGCTCCTCAAGCGCCGGAGGGGCTGTGTGCATCCAGCCTCGCCGGCGTTTGAGGCGCGGGGTCTGGGGCGGAGCCCCAGAGGGGTCCGGGCGCAGCCCGGGACCCCCTCCCAGCCCGCCCCGCGCAGCGGCACGCACACCCGCAGCGGCGCTCACCCCCGGCCCACCGAAGCCCGCCGCAGGCGACCCGCATACCCTCCCCGGAGGGGATCCCGACCGACCGAGCACCCCCTCCGGAGGAGACATGCCCCCACTGGTCCACGCCGCGCGAACGCCCGGCCTCACCACCCTCACCCTCGACTCCCCGGCCAACCGCAACGCCCTCTCCGCCCCCCTGGTCCAGGAACTCCGCACCGCCCTGGCCGCCGAGGCCGCCACACCGCGGACCCGGGCCGTCGTCCTCACCCACACCGGCACCACTTTCTGCGCCGGCGCCGACCTCAAGTCCCCCTGCGACCCGGCGGACTTCCTGGCCCTGCTCCGGGAGATCGCCGAGCTCCCCAAGCCCGTCGTCGCCCGCGTCACCGGCCACGTCCGCGCCGGCGGCCTCGGGCTGCTCGGGGTCTGCGATGTCGCCGCCGCCGGGCACGGGTCCACGTACGCCTTCACCGAGACCCACCTCGGCGTGGTCCCGGCCGTGATCTCGGCGCCGCTGCTCCCTCGCCTGGACCCCCGCGCCGCGGCCCGCTACTTCCTGACCGCCGAGGTCTTCGACGCCGCCGAAGCCACCCGCATCGGGCTGCTCACCCTCCACGCCCCGGACGGGGACGTCGACAAGCTCCTGGCCCCCGTCCTGGAGGGCCTCCTCAAGGCCGGCCCCGAGGCCCTGGCCGCGACGAAACGGCTGGTCACCGCCCCGGTACGGGCCGCCCTGGAGCGGGACGGAGCCGCCCTCACCGAGCTGTCCGCCCGGCACTTCGCCTCCGCCGAGGCCCGCGAGGGCATCAGCGCCCGCTTCGAACGACGGGATCCGTCATGGCTCAGCTGACGGAGACGGGCCCCAAGCAGGCCCGCAGCCGCGTCACCCGCCGCCACCTCCTCGACGCGGCCGTCTCCTGCCTCGCCGAACAGGGCTGGGCCGGATCCACCGTCGCCGTGGTCGCCGAACGCGCCGGCGTCTCGCGCGGGGCGGCCCAGCACCACTTCCGCACCCGCGAGGAACTGTTCACCGCGGCCGTCGAGTACATGGCCGAGGTGCGCTCGACGGCGCTGCTGGACCTGTTCCCGCGCGGCGGTACCGCGGCGGCCCGCGCCGACGTGGTCGGGGCGCTCATCGACCTGTACACCGGCCCGATGTTCCGCGCCGCGCTCCAGCTGTGGGTCGCGGCCTCCCACGAGGAGCAGCTGCGGCCCCGCGTGGCCGAGCTGGAGGCCCGCGTGGGCCGCGAGACCCACCGCATGGCCGTGGAGCTGCTGGGCGCGGACGAGTCCGTACCGGGCGTACGGGAAACCGTGCAGGGCCTGCTCGACATGGCCCGCGGCCTGGGCCTGGCCAACGTCCTCACCGACGACACCGCCCGCAGGGCGCGGGTGGTCGCCCAGTGGGCCCGGATCCTGGACACGGAACTGGGCTGAGACGGCCCCGGAAACGCGACGGGCGCCGCACCCCCGGGGGGATGCGGCGCCCGGCACGAGCGGCGGCCCTGTGCGGGGGCAGCCGACGCGGTCGCACCCTCAGGCGGTCTCCGCCATGTCCTCGTAGCCGGCGATCTCGCGCGGGTTGCGCACACCCGGCCCGGTGTAGCGGGCGGAGGGGCGGACCAGGCGGCCCGTGCGCTTCTGCTCCAGGATGTGCGCGGACCAGCCGGCGGTACGGGCACACGTGAACATCGAGGTGAACATGTGCGCCGGGACCTCCGCGAAGTCCAGCATGATCGCGGCCCAGAACTCCACGTTCGTCGCGAGCACCCGGTCGGGGCGGCGCGCGTGCAGCTCTTCCAGGGCGGCCTTCTCCAGCGCGGCGGCCACCTCGTAGCGCGGGGCGTCCAGCTCCTTGGCCGTACGCCGCAGCACGCGGGCGCGCGGGTCCTCGGCGCGGTAGACGCGGTGGCCGAAGCCCATCAGCCGCTCGCCCTTGTCGAGGGCCTTCTTCACGTACGCCACGGCGTCGCCGGTGCGCTCGATCTCCTCGATCATGCCGAGGACGCGCGAGGGCGCCCCGCCGTGCAGCGGCCCGGACATGGCGCCGACCGCGCCGGACAGCGCGGCCGCGACATCGGCGCCCGTCGAGGCGATGACGCGCGCGGTGAAGGTCGAAGCGTTCATCCCGTGCTCGGCGGCCGAGGTCCAGTAGGCGTCGACGGCCTTGACGTGGCGCGGGTCGGGCTCGCCCCGCCAGCGGATCATGAACCGCTCCACCACGGACTCGGCCTTGTCGATCTCGCTCTGCGGGACCATCGGCCGTCCCTGGCCGCGCGCGGACTGGGCGACGTACGACAGCGCCATCACGGCCGCCCGCGCCAGATCGTCGCGCGCGGTCCGCTCGTCGATGTCGAGCAGCGGTTTCAGACCCCACACGGGGGCGAGCATGGCGAGCGCGGACTGCACGTCGACCCGGATGTCACCGGAGTGCACCGGGATCGGGAAGGGCTCGGCGGCCGGCAGGCCGGGGTTGAAGGCGCCGTCGACCAGCAGACCCCAGACGTTCCCGAAGGAGACGTGGCCCACGAGGTCTTCGATGTCGACACCCCGGTACCGCAGCGACCCGCCTTCCTTGTCGGGTTCGGCGATCTCCGTTTCGAACGCGACGACTCCCTCAAGACCGGGTACGAAGTCGGACATCAGGCGGCTCCTCAAATAGTGCGAACACGCGCGGCTCCCGGCGTGATTCGCGGTCCGGCGCGGTCATCCCCGTTGATGCCCGGCACGGCCGATGGTCATCCGTTCGGGACCGTCGGACCGGCCCCAAGATTTTGTACGTTCCGCTTGGCGCGGGGAAGCGTGACATACGGCACAGTCGCGGACGCGCCGCTGCGGCAGGATGGCCGCGTGACCGATCAGCACCTTGACCCTGCCGACATGCGCAAGCAGTACCGCTCCCAGCTCGTCGCCGAGGAGAGCCTCGCCGAGGAGCCGATGGGCCAGTTCGCGCGCTGGTTCCGCGACGCTGCGGAGGCGAACGTCTTCGAACCCAACGCGATGGTCGTCGCGACCGCAACCCCGGACGGCCGCCCCAGCTCGCGCACGGTCCTGCTGAAGCAGTTCGACGAGCGCGGATTCGTCTTCTTCACGAACTACGACTCCCGCAAGGGCCGCGAAGTGGCCGCGAACCCCTTCGTCTCCCTGCTCTTCCCCTGGCACCCCATCGCCCGCCAGGTCATCGTCACCGGCACGGCCTCCCGCATCGGCCGCGACGAGACGGCGGCGTACTTCCGCTCCCGCCCCCACGGCTCCCAGTTGGGCGCCTGGGCCAGCGAACAGTCCACGGTGATCGAATCCCGTGCGGAACTGGACCGCCGCTACGCGGAACTGGAAGCCCGCTACCCCGAGGGCGAACAGGTCCCCGTCCCCCCGCAGTGGGGCGGCATCCGCGTGGTCCCCGACGCGGTGGAATTCTGGCAGGGCCACGAGAACCGCCTCCACGACCGCCTCCGCTACGTCCTGGAGGCCGGCACCTGGCGCGTGGAACGCCTCTGCCCGTAGCCGGGCGGGGTCTGGAAATGCAGGCGACCCGCGAGCTCGGGTTTCCCCCCTGCAGTGGGGGAAGCCGGCCGGACGTACCGGCGAGCTCGCGGGTCGGGTGACTGCTTGGGATTGGCGCCGGCGACCACGCCAGGCACCGCACTAGGTGCGTGCGACAGCGGGCGCTTTAGCCCGCAGCCACCTCACGCGTCCGGTTTCCGTACATTGCGGCAACCACCTCCCTTCTCGTGTGCCGCCACTGTAGGCACCCCCGCAGATCGCGCTCAACCGAATTTCCGGGCGAAATTTCGGGGGCGAATCCGCAGGCGCACCCAGGCGCACCCAGGCGCTCCGGAGCCGCCGGGTCATCTGGCGGACCTCGTCCTTCCCGACGTCGGCGACCAATCGCGCCGGGCATCATCCGGGCCGTCACAACTGGTTTTGTTTCCCGCTCAGGGAGGGTGAGGATGGCGCCGGGGATCAAGATCCGAGGGGGAGTCATGCCGGACGACGGGTTGCTGCGCGAGTACCGCACGAAGCCGGGGAACTGGGTGGTGTTCGTCGCGTTCTTCGGCTTGCTCGGGTTCTTCGCCCTGGCGACCTCGGAGTTGCCCTGGCCCCGCTGGGTGAAGCTGCTGGTGGGTGCTCTGATGGCGATCTTCGTCGGGTGGGTCCTGTACGCCAGGTCGCGCCGCTTCACCACCGTCGACCACCGGGGCATCGCCGTGCGCGACGCGGCCGGTGTGCGTCGCCTCGCCTGGGACGACATCCACGACATCCGTGCGGTGGACATCCCCCATGTGGACGGTGGCACCGCGCCCAGGACGATCGTGTACGCCTATCGCACCGACGGCCGGCGTTTGGGGCTGCCGTGCGTGGACGACGTCGAGCAGACGGCCGTCGGGTGGGAGGTCGTCAGCCTGCGGTCCATCCTGGCGGAGCGGCGCAGTGCCGACTGGGTGGAGGACCCGCGGGCCGAGCCGCGCATCGCCCGGCAGGCGGCGCGGTGGGAGAACGCCTACCGGTGGCTGTCCGGGTGGCGGATGCCCGTGGCGGGGGCCGTCATCCTGCTCCCGGTGCTCGCCGTGATCGTCTTCTTCACCGGCTCCTGACGGGATTTTTCGTCCCAATCCGCGGAAAGCGGTGTGGGCTGCGTCACGTTCCAGTTCAATGACGTGACGTGCCGCACACGCGAACACCTGCAGGGGGCCCAGGTGACTGCATCCGGACGTGACGAGACCGCCGACGATCTGCTCGCAGCGCTGCTCGACGGGATGGACGCGGCCTTGTGCGCGTTCGACGCCGACGGCGTGATCACCCACTGGAACCGCGAGGCCGAGCGGATCCTGGGGTGGTCGGCGATCGAGGCCGTGGGGCGCAAGGGGTTCGCGGGGTGGGCGGTGCGGGCCGCCGACGCGCAGGACGTGCAGGACAGACTCATGGCCGCCCAGGAGGTGCCGGGGCGGCAGGTGCACGAGTTCGCGCTGCTGACCAAGGACGGCGGGCGGGTGCTCGTGCGGACCCAGTCCGCCGGGGTGCCGGGCGCCGACGGGAAGCCGGCCGGGGTGTACTGCGCCTTCAGCGAGGTGCACGCGCAGATCGACCTGGAGCGTTCCATCGCGCTGAGCGAGGCGCTGATGGAGGACGCCTCCTGGGGCGTCGTCCTCGTGGACGTGGACCTGCGGCCGGCCGTGGTCAACGCCCATGCCGCCCGCGCTTTCGGCTCCGGCCGCACCACGCTGCTCGGGCGGCCCCTGGGGGAGCTGCTGGCGCAGGGGGTGGAGGAGCTGGAGGGGGCCCTGCAGCACGTGCTGGCCGAGGGGGCGCCCCCGGCCCCGGCGGAGCTGTGGGTGTCCGTACGGGGCCCCGAGGGCGTTCGGCGGCGGTGCTGGCGGTGCGGGTTCCTGCGCCTGGCGTCGCCGCTCGCGGAAGAACCCGTACCGCTCGGGGTCGCGCTGCTGTTCCAGGACGTCACCGAGGCCCGTCAGGCGCAGCTGGACACGGCGCAGCTGCGGTTCCGGTCGCATCAGCTGTACCGGGCCGGGCGGGCCGCCGCCGAGTGCGAGGACCCGGCCGAGGCGGCGGCCGTCCGGCTGGAGTTCGCGCTGGCGGGCTTCGCCGAGCACGCGCTGGTGGACGTACTGGAGCCGCTACGGGACCCCGCGCCCGTACGGCTGCTGCGCTGGGCGGCGTCCCCGCCCGGCCTGCCGGGGCTGCCCGAGCCCGGGGCGATCCCGGTGCGCTACGAGCCCGGCCACCCGGCGCTGCAGGCGCTGGACCGGGCCGGGTCGGTGCGCACCAGCGCGCCGCGCGGGCAGGCCGACGAGGCGTGGGCGGGCATCCGGCGCTGGCCCGAGGGCGCGGCGCACGGGCTGTGCACGGTGCTGCGCAGCCGGGGCCGGAGCCTGGGGACGCTGACGTTCCTGCGGGGGCCGTCGCGGGCCGCCTTCGAGCGCGCGGACGCGGCGTACGCGGAGGAGGTGGCGGCCCGCGTCGCGGCGGATCTGGACCTGGCGGGGCGGTAGTAGCCCCCCCGCGGCCTCCGCCCCCCGCCCCGCGGCGTGCCTAGTGGCGGAAGAAGATGCGGTCGCCGTACTCCTGCATCACGCGGCCGTTCCACTCGTGGCCGCCGTCGACGTTGCCCGAGCGCAGGAGCGGCGGTTCGACCCCGCGGGCGACGAGCTCGCCGGCCGCGGCGGCCATGACGGCCTGCATGATCGCGCTGGTCACGACGGTGGAGGCGGGGGCGAAGGGGGCCTCGATGCCCTCGTGGGTGAGTTCGGCGTCGCCGACCGCGATCTTGCTGTCGAGGACGATGTCGCAGTGGTCCTTGAGGAAGGTGCCGGAGACGTGGCGGGACTTGGTGTCGGTCGCGTAGGCCACCGAGGTGACGCCGATGACCTTGAGGCCGATCGCGCGGGCGTTCATGGCCATCTCGACCGGCAGCGCGTTGCGCCCGGAGAGGGAGATGATCACGAGGACGTCGCCGTCGCTGGCCGGGCTGCTGTCCAGGACCGCCCCGGCGAGGCCGTCGACGCGCTCCAGGGCGCTGCCGAGGGTGGCGGGCATGACGTCGATGCCGACGGTGCCGGGCACGGCGAGGAAGTTCATCAGGGCGAGCCCGCCGGCGCGGTAGACCACGTCCTGGGCGGGGAGCGAGGAGTGCCCGGCGCCGAAGGCGAAGAGCTTGTTCCCGGTGGCCACGGCCTCCGCGATGACGGTCCCGGCCTCGTTGATGCGGGCGGACTCCTCGTCCCGTACCCGCTCCAGCAGGCCGATCGCGGCGTCGAAGAACTGACCGGCCAGCTTGCTCTCGCTCATACGCCGATGGCCTTCCGGGGTGGGAGTGGGTGAGGTTGTCGTCCGTGTCCGCCGCTCACCGTGCGGTCTGGACCAAGGGCGTGTCAATACGAACTTCCATCCAGGGGGCGAAAGGCCCGGTGGGCGGCGTAATGAGAGGTGCCCGGAGGGGACGGAGGGGCGTTTCCGGGCAGTCCGGAACGGCCCTTGACGTCCTACACGGGACGGTTGTCGGCGTGATGGGTCAGAATTGGGGGCAGGGCCAGCGCACGCAATCCGAGGGGCACGAATGTCCGGACTGATCGATACCACGGAGATGTACCTCCGCACCATCCTCGAACTGGAAGAGGAAGGTGTGGTGCCCATGCGCGCCCGCATCGCCGAGCGGCTCGACCAGAGCGGCCCGACGGTGAGCCAGACGGTGGCGCGGATGGAGCGCGACGGCCTGGTGGCGGTCGCCAGCGACCGGCACCTGGAGCTGACCGACGAGGGCCGCAAGCTGGCGACCCGCGTGATGCGCAAGCACCGCCTCGCGGAGTGTCTGCTCGTCGACGTCATCGGCCTGGAGTGGGAGCAGGTGCACGCCGAGGCCTGCCGCTGGGAGCACGTGATGAGCGAGGCGGTGGAGCGGCGGGTGCTGGAGCTGCTGCGCCACCCGACCGAATCGCCGTACGGGAACCCGATCCCGGGGCTGGAGGAGCTGGGCGAGAAGGCCGAGGCCGATCCGTTCCTGGAGGAGGGCATGGTCAGCCTGTCCGAGCTGGACCCGGGCGTGGAGGGCAAGACCGTGGTGATCCGCCGGATCGGTGAGCCGATCCAGACGGACGCGCAGCTGATGTACACGCTGCGCCGGGCGGGCGTACAGCCCGGTTCGGTGGTCAGCGTGACCGAGTCGCCCGGCGGTGTGCTGGTCGGCAGTGGGGGCGAGGCCGCGGAGCTGGATGCGGACATCGCCTCCCACGTGTTCGTGGCCAAGCGCTGACGGACGGAGGGGCTGGGGGGTCGGGATCCGGGGAATCGACGTGCTGACGCACGGACGTTCGATCGGGTCGCCAGTGCGAGCGAATCGGACTGGTGTCGGCCACTGTGGACCGGTGCGGATCTGTATGGATGGTCCCGGCGCCTTTCGGCGCCGGGACCGGTCCTCCCCTGCTTGACCTGGAGCCCCGAGCTCTCAAGGTCATCCCTTCGGACCGTCTTCCCCGAGCGGTCCGCCTCCCTGTTGAAAGGATCTCCATCGGCAGCGGCGGTCAATCCTTGAGCAAGGTCACTCGAAAGAGCGGTGTTGCCGGCGAGAACCCCGTTTTCGAATACGGGTTCGATACTCTGGCCGGGAGTGAAGGGGGTGCATCTGCGGTGGTACGACGCCTCGATGTGACGGGGGCCGACGGGGTACGCCTGGCGGCCTGGGAGTTCAGCGAAGCGGCTTCGCCGTCGGGTGAGCCCGCGGCCCTCTTACTGCACGGCCTGATGGGCCGCGCCTTCCACTGGACGGGCACCGCCCGCTGGCTCGGCGCGAGCCGCCGCGTGGTGGCCCTCGATCAGCGCGGCCACGGCCAGAGCGAGCGCCCGCCAACCGCAGGCCCCGCCCACTCCGTCGCCTACGGGCGCGAGGCCTTCGTGGCCGACGCCGAAGCGGCCGTCGAGCAGCTCGGCCTGGCGCCGGTGACGCTGATCGGCCATTCCATGGGCGCCCTCACCGCCTGGCAGCTCGCGGCCCGCCGCCCCGACCTCGTAGCGGCCCTGGTCATCTGCGACATGCGGGCGTCCGCGCTGGGGGAGGCCTCGCAGCAGGAATGGGAGGAATGGTTCCGGCACTGGCCGCTGCCGTTCCCCACCCAGGACGCCGCCCGGCGCTGGTTCGGCGAGGACGACCCGCGGGTGGAGCGCCCCGACCCCGGCCGGGGCGAGTTCTTCGCGGAGGTCATGCACGAGGCCGACGACGGCTGGCGCCCCCTCTTCTCCCGCCGCCAGATGCTGACCGCGCGGGAGACGTGGGTACACGACGCGCACTGGGAGGAGCTCGCCCAGGTGCGCTGCCCGACGCTGGTCGTCCGCGGCCTGGACGGCGAACTGGGCCGGGCCGAGGCCCAGGAAATGGTCCGCGTCCTACCGGCCGGACAGTACGCGGAGATCCCGGACGCCGGCCACTACCTCCACTACGACCACCCGACGGCGTGGCGGGCGGCGGTGGAGCCGTTCCTGGAGGGCATCAAGGCCTCGGCGTAGGTGCAGGCCGCCCCCCCCGACCCCGAGGGGCTCGTGAGCGTCCTTGCGCTCGGGGTGGCGGCCAGTGGCCCGAGGTCACGGGCCACCCAGCAGGGTCAGTTGCTCCTCCAGCGCCAGCGCTTCGCCCGCCGCGAAGGCCGTCGCGAAGGCATCCAGACCCAGGGCCGCGCGGGCTCGGGCCGTTGCCCGGTCGGTGTCGGTGCGCTCCGCCGGCGGGCGCGGGGTACCCACCGAGGCGCGCAGGGCCGTAGCCGTGCCCAGCAGGGAGGCCGCCCGGGCGGGCATGAGCACCCCCGCCAGGCCTTCGAGGGCCAGGGCGAGCGCGCGCGGGTCCCCCGAGCGGCGGGCCGCCGCGAGGCCTTCGCGGTGGAGGGACTCCGCCGCGGCCGGGTCGGCCCGCAGCTCCGCGACGTAGCCCAGCTCCGCCAGGATCAGCGCCGCTCCGGAGTCGACCCCGAGCCGCTGGTTCCAGTCGAGCCACGGCCGCAGCAGGGCCTCGGCGCCGTCCAGGTCGCCGCCGCGCCGCGCTCCCAGGGCGAGCCCGATCGCCGCGAACTGCTCGGCCGGGCGGTGGCATTGCTCCTGCGCCAGCCGCAGGGCCTGCTCGTGCAGCGCGGCCGCGTGGGCCAGGTCGCCGGTCAGCAGCGCGATGCGGCCCCGCCGGGCCAGCCGGAAGGAGGCGTGCGTCCACAGCTCCAGCTCCTGCGCGTCCCGTGCGCCCTCCTCGTGCAGCCGCGCCGCGGCCGCGTAGTCCCCGGTCACCTCGGCGAGGATGCCGAGCTGCTCGGAGGTCTGCAACTGTCCCCAACAATCGCCGAGTTCGGTGAACACCGCGGCGGCCGCCTCCGCGTTGCGGCGCAGTTCCGCGAGGTCGCCGTCGTAGAGCGCCCACGTCGAGAGGGTGAGCAGTGCGACCGCCTCGCCCCAGCGGTCGCCGGTCTCGCGGAACTGATGCGGTAGGACCGTGAGTTCGTCCTCCCGCACGCCGGAGCCGAAGCCGCACCGCGCGTAGGCCAGCAGCCACTGTCCCCGGAGGTCGGCGGCCGAGAAGTCACCGTCCAGGTGGCTGTCGTCCCCGCCGAGCAGTGCGAAGGCGGCGTGCAGGGTCGTTGCCCCGGCCGCTCGGGTGGCCTCGGTGGCTTCCTGGATCCGGCCGCGCAGGAACCAGTACCAGGATTGCGCACCGACCAGCCGCAGCCCCAACTCCCCGGCCCCCGTGTGCTCCAGGGCGGCCCGGGCGTTGAGTCCTTCCCGGTCGAGCCGGCGCAGCCACTCGCCCTGCCCGGGCCCGTGCAGCCGCTCGGCCGCGCGCTCGGCGAAGCCGGTGTAGTACTGCGCGTGCCGCTGCCGGGTCGCACCCGTCTCCCCGGCGGCTTCGAGCCGCTCCAGCCCGTACGCGGCCACCGACTCCAGCAGCCGCAGGCGCAAGTCGCCGTACGCGGTGTCCCCACCTGCCGAGTCCCCGTACGCCGAGCTCACGAGCGAGCAGTCCACGAGCCGCGTGAGCAGATCGAGCACGTCGTCACGGGCGACCCCGCCACCGGCGCCCGGCCCATCCGCGCCCGGCCCGCCCCCACCCAGCCCGTCCCCGTCCGCACACACCGCCTCGGCCGCCTCCACCGTGAACCCGCCCGCGAACACCGACAGGCGGCGCAGGACCGTCGCCTCCGCCGGGGAGAGCAGCTCCCAGCTCCAGTCGATCGTCGCGCGCAGCGTGCGCTGGCGGGCCGGGGCGTCGCGGCGCACCTGGTTGAGCAGGCGGAAGCGGTCGTGCAGGCGTTCCGCCAGTGCCTCCACGCCCAGGACCCGTACCCGCGTCGCGGCGAGTTCCAGCGCGAGCGGGATCCCGTCCAGCCGGCGGCAGATCAGGGCCACGGCCTCCGCGGTGCCGGGGCCGAGGGCGAAGCCGGGGGCGGCGGCGGCCGCGCGGGCCGCGAAGAGTTCCACGGCCTGGGCCTCCGCGAGCGGGGCGACGGCCTCGATCACCTCGCCCGAGAGCGCGAGCGGCTCCTGGCTGGTGGCGAGGACGCGCAGGCCGGGGGCGCGGCGCAGGAGCCGTTCGGCGAGGGCCGCGGCGGCGGGGAGGAGGTGTTCGCAGTTGTCGAGTACGAGGAGTGCCGCGCGCCTCCCCAACACCTCGGCGAGCCGGTCCTCGACGGAGCCGCCACCCGCGTCGTCCTCACGCATCCCGATCGCCGCGGCCACGGCTTCGGCGACCGACGCGCTCTGCGCGCCCGCGAGTTCCACGAACCACACCCCGTCGGGGTGGGCCTCCTCCAGTCGCGCCGCCGCTGCGAGCGCGAGCCGGGTCTTGCCGACACCGCCGGGCCCGCACAGCGTCACCAGCCGGCCGGCCCCGAGCGCCGCGCACACCCGGGTGACGGCCTCCTCGCGGCCCACGAGGGAGCTGACGGGGGTGGGCAGGTTCCCGCCGCCCCCGTAGGCCCGGCCACCCCCGTACGCCCCGCCGCCCCGGACCGCCCGCTCCGGCGGGCCCGGCGCCGCGCCCGGGCCCGCCGGAGCGGCCGGGCTCGGCTCCGTGGCCGGGCCCAGGGCCGGGCCCAGCGCGGGGTCCTGGCGGAGGATGGCCTCGTACAGGGCCGAGAGTTCCGCTCCGGGGTCGATGCCGAGTTCCTCGGCGAACAGCTCGCGCAGCTGCGCGTAGACGGCGAGGGCCTCGCTCTGGCGGCCGGCGCGGTACAGCGCCCGCATCTGGCTGCCGCGCAGCCGCTGGCGCAGCGGGTGGGCCGCGGCGGGGCCGGCCAAATCATCCGCGAGCTGCCGGTGTTCACCGAGTTCGAGGCGGGCCTCGGCCAGGTCCTCGTAGGCCGTGATCCGCTGCTCCTCCAGCCGGGCGATCGCCGTCTGCGTGAAGCCGGCGCCCCGGAAGTCGGCGTACGCCTCCCCCTGCCACAGCCCGAGCGCCCGCGCCAGCAGCTCCGCCCGGTCCCGCGGCCCGGCTTCTTTGCGCGCGGCCGCCGCGAGCTCCGCGAAGCGCTCGGCGTCCACGGCCCGCGCCGGAGCGCGCAGGGCGTAGCCGGCCGGACCGTACGCGACCAGGGAGCGTGCGCCGTCCTCGGCCTCGGCGAGGATCCGGCGGAGCTGGGAGACCTTGGTCTGGAGGGTGTTCCCCGGGTTGCCGGGGGCGGCGTCGCCCGCCTCGCCCCACAGGTCCTCGATCAGCCGGTCCACCGGCACGGGCCGGCCGTCGCGTACGAGGAGGGCCGCGAGCAGGGCCCGTACCTTCGCTTCGGAAACGGGCACGGGAGTCCCGTCGTCCGTGCGGACGGTCAGTGGCCCCAGCACCTCGAAACGCATGCCGCAACGTTACTTCTTGCCCGTCAGACCCCATGCGTGCGGCCGTGATCGGTCCCGTGCGCGGTCCCGTGCGTGACGCGTGCGCGGCCCGTGCGCGGCCCCGGACATGGTGTTCCCGTGACCGCGACCGAGCGGTCACGGGAACACACCGGAAGGAACAGCCAGATGACCACGACCGAGACCACCACCGGGACCGAGACCACCACCGGGGCCAAGACCACGACCACCACCAGGACGACCCCCTCCCGCGAGATCCGCCTGGCCGCCCGCCCCGTGGGCGAGCCGGCCCCGCACCACTTCGACCTGGTGGCCACCGAGGTCCCGGAGCCCGCCGAAGGCCAGATCCTGGTCCGCAACACCTGGATGTCCGTGGACCCGTACATGCGGGGCCGGATGGACGACGCCCCCTCCTACATCCCGCCCTTCGCCCTCGGCACGGCCCTCGAAGGGAGCGCGATCGGCGAGGTCGTCGCCTCCCGCTCCGCGGCGGTGCCGGTCGGGGCGACCGTCTCGCACTTCCTCGGCTGGCGGGAGTACGCGGTGCTCGACGCGGCCGCCGCGACCGTCGTGGATCCCGCGGTCGCCTCGCAGTCCGCGTACCTCGGTCCGCTCGGCACCACGGGCCTGACGGCGTACGCGGCGCTGACCCGCACGGCCCCGGTCAAGGAGGGCGACGTCGTCTTCGTCTCCGCCGCCGCCGGCGCGGTCGGCAGCGTCGCCGGGCAGCTGGCGCGGCGCCTGGGCGCCTCCCGGGTGATCGGCTCGGCGGGCGGCCCGCTCAAGACGAAGAAGCTGCTGGACCGCTTCGGCTACGACGCGGCCGTGGACTACCGCCAGGGCGACCTGGCCGGCCAGCTCGCCGAGGCGGCCCCCGAGGGCATCGACGTCTACCTCGACGCGGTCGGCGGCGACCACCTCCGGGCGGCCATCGGCGCGATGCGCCAGGGCGGGCGGATCGCCATGGTCGGCGCGATCAGCGGCTACAACGCCACCGCTCCGGCGGTGGGTCCGGACAACCTCTTCCAGGCCGCGGCCCGCGAGGTGACCCTGCGGGGGATGCTCGTCTCCAGCCACTTCGACCTGTTCCCGGAGTGGATCGGCCGGGCGGCGGGGTGGCTGGCGGACGGCAGCCTGCGCACGGAGGAGACCGTCGTCGAAGGCATCGAGCACGCCCCGGAGGCCTTCCTCGGCATGATGCGCGGCGCGAACACCGGCAAGATGCTGGTCCGCCTCTCCCCGGAAACCCCCGCCGTGACGGCGCCCACCACCACCGCGCCCACCACCACCGCCCCCACCGATGCCCGATGAGCGCCGCCCTGGTCGTCCTGGCCCACCCCCGCGGCGATTCCCTGACCGCCCAGCTCGCCCGCCGCGCCGTGGCCCGGCTGGAGGCCGGCGGCCACACGGTCGACGTGCTCGACCTGCACGCCGAGGGCTTCGACCCCCGCATGGGGCCCGAGGACGAGCCGGACTGGTCGGACCTCGACAAGGAGTACTCCGCCGAGACCCGGGCCCACATGGACCGGATCGCGGCCGCCGAGATCCTCGTGGTGGTCTTCCCGCTCTGGTGGTTCGGCCTCCCGGCCCTCCTGAAGGGCTGGATCGACCGGGTCTGGAACAACGGCTTCGCCTACGGCCGCCGCGACCCGCTCCTGAAGGGCAAGCGGATGGTCTGGATCCCGCTGGTGAGCTACCCGGAGGCGAAGTTCAAGGAGCTCGGCTGGGACGAGCCGGTGGACCGCCTGCTGCGCGTCGGCATCTCGGAGTACTGCGGCATCGAGGAGGCCACCGTCCACTTCGTCCACGACTCCCTGAGCGCGGGCGAGTCGGCCCTCGCCGAGGCCGACGCGGCCCTTGCCCCGGTGGTCAGCCCTTGCTGACCGCCAGCAGGATCTCCGGGAGCTTGCGCGCCACCGTCGGGGCCGCGATGCGCAGGCCGGCCCAGGTGGCCAGGGTGCCCCAGACCACGCCCAGGGGGAGCAGGATCCAGGCCAGGGACCGCTGGTCCGTGGCGCTGAAGTAGATGGCCAGGGCGATCACGGGAGAGGAGATCAGCGCCGAGGCGAGCATGCCGGTGAAGAGGCTCCCCCACGCCAGGGCGCCCTGGCCCGGGGCGACGTTCTTGAAGGCGCCGTCGGTCGGGATCGAGTACGCGAAGAAGGCGGACGACAGGGCTCCCGTGCACAGCATCGAGCCGAGCAGCGCCAGGCCCAGGCCCAGGGCGCCGGGGAGACCGGCCCAGTCGCCGAGCAGGCCGGCCGTGAGCGCCGCGACCACCACCGTGTAGGGCACGGTGACCAGGGCGAGGGCCAGGGCGCGGGCGCGCAGTTCCACGTAGGCGTCCCGGGTGCTCGAAATGGTCTGCGCGACCATCCAGAACGCCGAGGTGTCCTGCCCGAACTGGTTGTACATCTGGAGGCCGATCATGCCCGAGGCGAAGCAGGCCAGGTACACCGAGCCGGTGCCCTGGACGGCGTTGACCACCGGGATGAGCAGGCCGATCGCCAGGGCCGACACGAACGCCGACTTGATCTTCGGGTCACGCACGCTGTAGCGCAGCGAGCGCAGGACGGCCGCGCCCGTACGGTCGTCCGGCAGGAACGACCAGCCGCCGCGGGCCGCGCGGTTCACCGGCTTCTTCTTCTCCTTGGCGGACGCGATCGTCGAACCGTCCGGGGTGACCATCAGCTTGGTCAGGCTGCGCTCCCAGAACCAGAGCAGCAGGCCGAGGGCCGCGACCGTGATGAGGAGCTGGGCGGCCGCGATCCCGTACGAGCCCTCGCTCGCGGAATCGACCATCCCGAGGGCCGTCGCGGGCGGCAGCCAGCGCACGATCTCCCCGGCCGGCTCCAGCCGCTCCAGGCCGCCGGTCTGGAACAGCCGCTCGGCGGCGAGGTTCGCCACCTGCGCGCCGATCGCGATCAGCAGGCCGCTGAGCAGCGCGAGGTCGCGCCCCTTGCGGCTGGTCAGCAGCCGGACGTTGGCGGTGGCCACCGCCCGGGCCAGTGCGACGCAGCCGACGAGCAGCAGCGGTACGGCCAGTACGGCGGCCACCACGCCCGCCGCGCCCCGGGCGACGGCGATCACCGAGCCGACGGCCAGGCACAGCGTGAACAGCGGGCCGATGCCGACGAGCGAGGAGGCCAGCAGGGCCCGTACGAGCGGACGCGGGCGCAGCGGCAGCATGACCAGCCGCGTCGGGTCGAGCGTCTCGTCGCCGGTGGGGAAGAACAGCGGGACGAACGTCCAGCCCAGGGCCATGATCGCCGCCAGTAGGACGGCGACCGTGCCGGCGTGCGCGTTGCCGCGCAGCACGGTGAGGCCGAGCATGGCGAGGAACGCGATGAAGAGGGCGAAGGCGAGGGCGCCGAAGTAGGCGGCCTTGCGCTTCGAGGAGCCCTTGAGCCCGTTGCGCAGGAGGGACAGCTTGAGGCGGACGAAGATCGGCGTGATGCTGACGGAGGCGACCGCGGAAGCGGGTGCGCCGGAGGCCGCTGCGGACCCGGATGCGGTCGCCTGAGCCTGCGTGGGCGTCGGCGTGGGCGTGGGCGTCGGCGTGGGATTGGACATGGGCGTCGGCGTCGGCGTGCTCATCGGACGCCCGCCCCGTTGCTCCCGCCGTTGGCGGCGGCCCCGCTGCCGAGCCAGTCCAGGGACTCGCCCGTGGCCCGGCCCTGCGCGCCGACCAGCTCCAGGAACGCGGCCTGCAGCGAGGGCGCGTCACCCCGTACGTCGGCCAGCGGGCCCGCGGCCCGGATCCGGCCGGCGGCCATCACGGCCACCCAGTCGCACAGCGACTCGACGAGCTCCATGACGTGGGAGGAGAAGACGACCGTGGCTCCGGAGGAGGTGTATCGCTCCAGCACTCCGCGGATGGTCTGCGCGGACACCGGGTCCACGCCTTCGAACGGCTCGTCCAGGAACAGGACTTCGGGGTTGTGGAGCAGTGCGGCCGCCAGGCCGATCTTCTTCCGCATGCCCGTCGAGTAGTCGACGATCAGCTTGTTCTGCGAACCGGCCAGGTCCAGGATGTCCAGCAGCTGCGTGGCCCTGCTGTCCGTCTCCTTGCCCGGCAGCCCCCGCAACCGGCCCATGTAGCCCAGCAGTTCCCGGCCGGAGAGCCGCTCGAAGAGCCGCAGCCCCTCCGGCAGCACGCCGATCCGGGACTTCACCTCGACCGGGTCCGCCCACACGTCGTGCCCGGCGACGAACACCCGGCCCATGTCCGGGCGCAGCAGCCCGGTCACCATCGACAGCGTGGTCGTCTTGCCCGCGCCGTTCGGCCCGACCAGGCCGATGAACTGCCCGGCAGGCAGCTCCAGATCGATCCCGGAGACGGCCACCTGCTCGCCGAACCGCTTCCACAAACCCTCGACCCGCACGGCGGGCGCGGCGGCCGGTGCGCGCCCCGCACCGCCGCCCGCTCCGTCCGCCCCGCCCATCGCAACGCCCTGGTCCGGCATGCGCCTGCCTCTCGCTTCTGTTCCCCGTGTCCTGCTTTTCTCACCATAGGAGGAGGGGGAGAGGCGGAGCAGTTACTTATGTCATGAGTTTTTCCTCTGACATCTCCGCTGGTCAGGGCGGGGCGGAGGGGTCAGAGGGGGCGGAGGGGCCAGAGCGGGCGGGCGGAGAGGACGGGTGGAGCAGGGAATCACGCCGTGCGGCGGGCCCGTTCCGCCGCCGCCTCGCGGCCGCACGCGTAGGCCAGGGCGTCGATCAGCTCCTCCACGTCCGGCAGCCACCGGTTCGCGGCCGTCGGCGGCTGCGCCCACTGCACCGAACCGCGTCCGCCGATGCGGGTCGGCGGCGCGGGCACGTACTCGCCCTCGCCGCGCGCGGTCAGGTCGAGTTGGGCGGGCTGCCAGCCGATCTTGCGCAGCAGGTCGGGCACCTTGGCGCCGGCGCCGGGCAGGACGAAGAACAGCATCCGCCCCGCCGGGTTGGCGATCACCGGTCCGAGGGTGCGCTGCATCCGCTGGAGCCGGGCCAGCGCCAGGAAGCCGGCCGCGTCCGGGACGTCGAGGGCGTCGAAGGTCCGGCCGGTGGGCAGCAGGATGGCGGCCTTCGGGTTCTTCCCCCAGAGCCGCCTGACCTGCACGGCGCTGCCCGAGGCCTGCGAGGCCCAGTCCTTCCCCGCGGCGTGCGCGCCGGGCGCCGGGCAGTCCTCGGCCCCGCACGAGCACCGTTCCCGCCCGTCGCCGGACTCCAGCCAGGTGCCGGCGAAGACATCCCAGTGCCGTTCTTCCGTGTACCGCACGGCATGGTCCAGCAGCGGCTCACTGCGCTGCAGGGGGATGGGCGCGGTCTCCGTGACTCCGATGGTCTCTTCCACGTGCAACACAACTCTTGCGGTCACCGGGGGTTACGGGCGTAAACCGGCCGGGCTCGGGAGCATCGATCCTGCATGCGGGGCGCATCGGTGCATCGCGGGGGGCGCGTAGGAGGCCGGGGCGCCGGAGGTGGGTAGCGACAGGACGCAATGGGGAAGATTCCCCGCACATCAGGCGGGAAGTGATCATTCGAACGATCACCCGCGTCTCTGGGGGTTTTCATGGCAGCCAGGCCTCTCGTCGCCCGCCAGCCGAACGAACGGCTGCAGGCGCTCATCCAGGAAGCCGGGTGCTCCAATGCCGGGCTCGCCCGGCGCGTCAACATGTGCGGGGCCGAGCACGGCCTCGACCTCCGCTACGACAAGACCTCGGTGGCCCGCTGGCTGCGCGGCCAGCAGCCGCGCGGCCGGGCCCCGGGGATCATCGCCGAGGCGCTGGGCCGCAAGCTCGGCCGGACCGTCACCATCGACGAGATCGGCATGGCCAACGGCAAGAACCTCGCCTCGGGCGTCGGCCTGCAGTTCTCCCCGACCGTCATCGGAGCGATCGAGCAGGTCAGCGAGTTGTGGCGGAGCGACGTGGGCCGGCGCGACTTCCTGTCGGGGGCGAGCGTGGCCTCCTCGGCGCTGGTCGAGCCGAGCCGCGACTGGCTGATCACCGGCGCCGACGCGCAAGTGGCGCGCAGCGGCGGCTCACGGGTCGGGATGTCGGACGTGGAGGCCGTACGGGCGACCACGCAGGCGCTGAAGGACCTCGACCACCGCTTCGGCAGCGGGCACGTGCGCCCGGTGGTCGTGCACTACCTCAACTCGGTGGTCTCCGGCCTGATCGGCGGCTCGTACCGGGAGCCGGTCGGCCGGGCCCTGTTCGCGGCGGTCGCCCGACTCACGGAGCTGGCCGGCTACATGGCGGTGGACACCGGCCAGCCGGGCCTGGCCCAGCGCTACTACATCCAGGCCCTACGACTCGCGCAGGCGGCCGGCGACCGGGCGTACGGGGGCTACGTCCTGGCGGCGTCGATGAGCCACCTGGCGGCCGAACTGGGCAACCCGAGGGAGATCGCGCAGCTGGCGAGAGCCGCACAGGAGGGCACGCGGGGCCAGGTCACCCCCCGGGTGGAGGCGATGTTCTACGCGGCGGAGGCGCGCGGGCACGCGCTGCTCGGTGACGCGCGGTCGACGGCGGTGCTGTCCTCGCGGGCGGTGACCGCGCTGGAGCGGGCGGAGCCGGAATCGGGGGACGACCCGGAGTGGATCCGGCACTTCGACGGGGCGTACCTCGCGGACGAACTGGCGCACTGCCACCGGGATCTGGGGCAGGCCGACGCGGCGGCGAAACGCGCGGAGGAGGCCCTGCGGGACCTCCCGGCGGGCAAGGCGCGGCGCCGGGCGATCGGCCTGTTCCTGCTGGCGGCGGCGCGGGTGCAGCAGCGCGAGGTGGAAGCCGCCTGCCAGACGGCGGCGCAGGCTTCGGACCTCCTGTCGGGCATCCGCTCCCACCGGGGCACGGCCTATTTGGAGGACTTCCGCACCCGCCTGGACCCGTACCGGGAGGAACCGGCGGCCCGGGAGTTCACGGCCCGGCTGGAGCCGGTCGGCTGACCCCGCCGGCCCGGGGGTTCCGGGGCGGCGGGGTCGGCCGGTCCAGTCGTGTCAGGCGGTTCAGCCGGTTCAGCCGGTTCAGCCGGTTCAGCCGGTGACGACGATGCGGCCTTCGTCGCCGTTCGCGACGAGGTGGGTCGCGTCGGGGTCGACGAAGCGGATGCGCCAGGTGCCGCTGGTCTCGGCGGTGAACTTCTTGCCCACGGCGCCGTTGGCGAGGGAGACGGAGGTGCCCATCTCCTTCCAGGCGGTGGAGCCGTCGGGCCGGAAGTAGTAACGGACCTTCTGGCCGGCGTAGGGCCCGAGCGCCGCGGGGGAGATGGAGGTCTTCAGGACCGCGGAGACGTACAGCTGCTGTCCCTTGGCGACGGGGGCCGGCCCGAAGCGCTCGTCGGTGAGCCAGGTCCTGGTGCGCGTCGGGCGGATCACCTGGGTGCCGGTGCTGGGGCCGATGTTGGTGGTGCCCGGAGTGAGCACCCGCCACTCGACGGGAGTCCAGGTGGCCGGCGGGTTGATCGTCACGGTGAAGGTCTGGTTGTAGGGCACTACCGACGACCGACTGGTGCTCCACCATCCCGACGCGTTCTTGAACTGGATCTCGACCGGGGCCTGCTGGGTGGTGTAGCCGTCGACGAGAACCTTGCCGCTGATGGTCAGCCGCCCGTACTTGTCCTGGGTGACCAGCTTCTCCTCGACGACCTTGGTCGTGTGGGTGACCTTCGCGACGGTCGCGGTGCGCGTACCGTCCCCCAGCAGCCAGCTGTCGTTGACGGACACGTTCCAGGAGCCGGCCCTGAGGATCTTCGGCGAGACCGTGTAACTGCCGTCCGCTCCCGCCGAGGTGCTCGCGTATCGGGCCGCCGCGGCCCACTCCACCGCAGCCACGCGGCGGCCGGCGGCGGGCTTGACCGTACCGTCGTCCGCGAGGCGGGTGAGCGTGCCGCGTACGGGCACGGTCATCCCGTACCGCGCGGTGAGGGGCGCTGTCGAGGACATCGTCAGCGTGGCCTTCTGGGGCCGGATCTTGGCCGGGGCCGTCGCGGGCACCTCGGTGTCGCCGCTCGCCAGGGTCACGGAGGCGGACGACAGCATCTCGTTGCCGCGGGCGGCGACGGTGGTGGTGAAGCGCCCCTGGGCGTCGGACGCCACATCGGCCTGGCCCAGACCGAGCTGGGCGCGGACCATCGCACCCGCCAGCGGCAGCCGCTCCCCCGTGCGGGGGTGGATGGCAGTGACAGAGCCGGTGACCTGGGTGTCGAGGTCGTCCAGCGAGAACTCCTGCTGGGTGGACTTCGCTTCGATCCTGGCGTCGACCGCGTAGGTGGCGCGTCCGGCGTTGCGCCGGCTCACTTCCTTGCCCGCACTGTCCTTGGCGTACACGTCCATTTCGTAGTCCGTCATGTCGTCCAGGACGAGCGGCTGATCGTCGCCCTGGTACCACGTGTGGCCGGGCTCTTGGGAATCGCCGCCCTGCTCGTAGTAGTGCGTGAGCTTGTCCACCACGGCCACGACCTTGTCGCTGCCCGCCCTGCGCACTTCGACCCGGACCGGGGTGGTGTTGTCGTGGTCACCGGCGAGGAGGAAGACGATGAACTCACGGTTCGCGCGCTGAGAGAGGCTCGCACTCGCCACTGAGCTGTCCGCGGCCTTCGTCCCCGGGGCCGCCTCCAGGGCCGCCCGCTGCTCGGCCGGCACGGCCGACGGGGAGGACGCCCCCGGGGTGCCGACGGGCGCGGCGGTGGCGGCAGGGGCTGCTACCGCCCCCGCGGCCGCGATCACGACTACCGTACCGACGGCCGTCATGGTCCTCTTGAAACTGTTCACCGGAATCCCCCGTGCGTCACATGTGATCGACTGCACGCTTTTGACCGCCGAGCCGCCCCGGGGGTTGTACGGGTTCCGGCTCCGGTTCGTGCTGCGAACACCGTTGGCCACGAGGCCGGGACTGGCACACTTGCCCGGGGCCGGTAGCGTGAGCCGACGGTTCCGTAAACGCGGACAGGTCGGAGAGGGAGTCCCGGTGACGGAGAGCGGACAGGGCGCCAGCCCGCAGGGAGGCGTGCCGTGGGGGCCGCCCGTGCCCGCGCAGCCGCCGACGGAGCCGCCCGCGCAGCCCGGCGGGGAGCAGGAGTACCCGCAAGGCCCGCCCGCCTACGGCTACCCCGCACCCGGCGGCCCCGACTACGGCTACGGCTATCCGCAGGGTCACGTGGTCGGCCCCGGCTACGAGGGCCCCGGCGACCCGCACGGCTACGGCTACCCGCCGCTGCCGGAGGCCGCCACCCAGTACATTCCGCCGGTGCCCGCTGCCCCCGCGCACGAGGAGGCGGCGACGCAGTACATCGCGCCCGTCCCCCCGGCCCCCGCGTACGGCGAAGCGGCCACCCAGTACATACCGCCGGTTCCCGCGGCCCCCGCGCACGGTGAGGCGGCCACCCAGTACATCGCGCCGGTCCCCGCCGCTCCCTCGTACGACGAGGCCGCGACGCAGTACATCGCGCCGGTCCCGGCCGCGCCCGCCGATCCCGCCGCCGGGTTCGACGGGATGTTCCGGGGGGACACGCAGCTGCTGCCCCCCATCCAGGAGCCGGTGCGCCAGCAGCAGCCGCCGCGCCGCCCCCACCCGCAGCAACAGCAGCACCAGCAACAACAGCAGTACGCGCAGCAGCCCCAGCACCAGCAGTACGCGCCGCCGCCGCAGCAGTACCAGCAGCAGCCGCCGTACTACCAGGAGGAGCCGCCCGCCGCCGCCCGCAGGGTGTCGCCCGCGATCATCGGCGCCGTCGTCATCGGCCTGGCCGTCGTCGGGCTCGGGGTCGGTGCGCTGCTCGGTGACGGCAAGGCGCAGAACAACGACCCGGCCGCCGTGGCGGCCACCCCCACCCCCGGCAGCTCCGCGGCGGAGAGCGGCGAGACCCCGCTGGATGCCGCGCAGCCGCAGGCGGTGCAGCTCGACAAGCTCCTCGCGGACAGCAACGACAGCCGGGCATCGGTGATCAAGGCCGTCGAGGACATCAAGGGCTGCACCAACCTGGACCAGGCGGCCACCGATCTGCGCGACGCGGCCCGCCAGCGCGAGGAGCTGGTGACCCGGCTCCAGGAGCTCAAGGTGGACAAGCTCCCGAACAACGCGAAGCTGACCGCGGCCCTCACCAAGGCGTGGAAGTCCTCCGCCGAGGCCGACAACAGCTACGCGGCCTGGGCGGACGACATGAAGTCCGACGGCGACAAGTGCAAGGACGGCAAGGCCAAGGCGACCCGCAACGCCTCCGAGGGCAACAAGGCGAGCGGCGACGCCACCAGGGCGAAGGAGACCGCGGCGGGCCTGTGGAACTCCATCGCGGCCAAGTACGACCTCACCAAGCGTGACAAGAGCCAGCTCTGACAGGAGCCGGCTCTGACAAGAGCCGGCTCCAAGCCCGGTCCCCGAAAGAGGCGGACTAGCTCGAACGGGGCGCCATTTCCAGGGTCTTGGTCATGTCCATGGACGGCTCGCCGCCCGGCTGGGCCATCAGGCGGCCCTGCTGGACGACCTGGAAGGTGACCCGGCAGTTGACCATGCGGGGGAAGCCGGCGACGGCGCGCATGTCCTCGTAGCGCCAGCTGAGGTCGGGGGTCAGGCCGCCGGTCTGGACGGGGTCGGACTGGTTGAGCTTGCGCGTCAGGGAGCGGCCGGTGAGCTTCTCGTCCTCCTTGAACCGCTTCACCATCTCGCTGAACACCGTGTACGCGATCCAGGTGGTCTGCGCGCCGCTGTCGTCGGGGTCCACGGCGTTGTCGCCGAAGGCGTGGTCGGAGATGACGTTGCGCATCTGCGTCCACAGGGGATCGGAGCCGACCGGGTACCAGCTCGTGACGTACGCGCCCTCGAAGGGGCTCTCCTTGCCGCCCGTCCGGTCGACCAGGGCCTGGCTGACCGAGCCCAGCACCGAGGAGACCTGCGGCTTGCGGTTCTGGGAGTCGGCGCGGCGGAAGGCGTCGAAGAAGGTCTCGGTGCGGGCGCCGAGGACGGCGGCCACGCACCCCTTCTCCTTCCCGTCCTTCCCGTCCTTCGCCGAGGAGGCGCCGCCCTTCCCGGAGGTCCCGGAGGAGGAGGCCGCCAGTGCCTCGTTGGCCTGGACGAAGAGGTCCGCGGCGTCCTCGGCGGCCCGGATGTCGCTGGCCTCGGGCATCTGGTTGGCCTTGAGGCCGGCGTTGAGCTGGATGGGCAGGGAATCGCCGGCGAGGGTGTCGGGGCGGACCAGGGCGACCTTGGCGCAGGTGCGCCCCAGCTGGTGGCCGGCTCCGGCCATGAGGACGGGCTGGCCGCCGTTGACGGGGAAGGAGAGCGGGGACTGGAACTCGGTGGAGGAGACCCCGTAGCCGCCGATGAAGGGGATGCCCTCGGCTTCCAGCGGGGCCAGGAAGGCCCGTCCGTGCTGGCTGTAGGAGCCGATGACGGCGACGGCCTTCTCGGCGACCGCCTTGCGGGCGCAGTCGGCGGCGCCGGTGGGCGTGTTGCGCTCGTTGCAGGTCAGGACGCGGAGTTTGCGGCCGTTGATGCCGCCCTTGGAGTTGACCCAGCGCTCGTAGGCCTTGGCCATGCCCGGCATGCCCGGCATGTTGGTCGCGCTGGAGTCCTGGGGAGCGAAGGTCATGACGGTGAGGGTGTCGGCGCCCCCGGGGCCCCCCGAGCCCCCGGGGAGCACCCCGCAGCCGGCGACGAGACACGCGCCCGTCGCCACGGCCGCGGTCCGGGCCAGAAAGGAGCGGGAGAGTGATGCTGCGCGTCGCCGGGTGGTCATGTGCATGCACCATTCCGCGCCCGGGGTAACTGAAGTGCGAGGTGTACGCAACATGGGGTGACGACGAGGTGAATTACGGGTGTCGCCCATACGCTGAGTGAGCACCGGTCGGGCCGGTTTCCGGGGGGTCCGGGCGCCTCAAGATCACGCCGTACGGGAACGTACGATCGAAAGCGTGACATTCGCCCAAGGTTCGAAGAACTCTTCCCGCCGCGGCGGCCGCTCCTCCACCATGGGCGGCATGCCCCTCAACGACATGCCGTGGTGGCGCTGGCGCAGCAACGTGCGCTCGGCGCTGCACATGCTCTCCGACCCCGCGTTCCAAGAGGACACCTGGCTGGCCGGCGCCGAGGGGTACGGGGACGTCACCGACGCCGTGTACCGCCTCGTCGAGGACACCTGGCTCGACAGCTGGTCCGCGGAGAAGTACGTCGGCACGATCTTCCGCGACTCGCAGGAAGCGGCCCTGGTGGACCTCGCCGTACTGCGCGTGCTGCGGATCATGCACCAGATAGGCCCCGACGCCCCGGTCTCCGGCTACCTGGAGCACCACGCCTGGCCGGAGGCGGTGCGGGCCGCGCGCGAAGCCCACGTACGGCTGGCGACGGCGGACGCGGACGATCCGGACGCGCGGCCGCGCTCACTGGACGTCCTGAGGATCCTCACGCGCGCGGTGTGATGTGGAAGGCTGTGGGGTCATGAGCGACGACCCGCAGCCCCAGGCCCCGCAGCAGTACGTACTGACCCTCTCATGCCCGGACAAGCAGGGCATCGTGCACGCCGTGTCCAGCTATCTGTTCATGACCGGGTGCAACATCGAGGACAGTCAGCAGTTCGGCGACCGCGACACCGGTCTCTTCTTCATGCGGGTCCACTTCGCGGCCGACGCTCCGGTGACGGTGGAGAAGCTGCGGGCCAGCTTCGCCGCGATCGGCGACTCCTTCCGGATGGACTGGCAGATCCACCGCTCCGACGAGCGCATGCGGATCGTGCTGATGGTGTCGAAGTTCGGGCACTGCCTCAACGACCTGCTCTTCCGCCACCGGATCGGCGCGCTGCCGGTGGAGATCGCGGCGGTGGTGTCGAACCACACCGACTTCGAGGAGCTGGTCGGCTCGTACGGGGTCCCGTTCGTGCACATCCCGGTGACGAAGGACACGAAGGCGGCCGCGGAGGCGCAGCTGCTGGAGCTGGTCCGGGCCGAGGAGGTCGACCTCGTGGTCCTCGCGCGGTACATGCAGGTGCTGTCGGACACCCTCTGCAAGGAGCTGAGCGGGCGGATCATCAACATCCACCACTCGTTCCTGCCGAGCTTCAAGGGCGCGAAGCCGTACCACCAGGCGCACGCGCGGGGCGTGAAGCTGATCGGTGCGACCGCGCACTACGTGACGGCGGATCTGGACGAGGGCCCGATCATCGAGCAGGAGGTCGAGCGGGTGGGGCACGAGGTCACCCCGGACCAGCTGGTGGCGATCGGGCGGGACGTGGAGTGCCAGGCGCTGGCGCGGGCCGTGAAGTGGCACAGCGAGCACCGGGTCCTGCTGAACGGGACCCGGACGGTCGTCTTCACGTAACCGCCGGACGTCATGGCCGGCAGGGCGGGCGCCCTACATCCGGCTGAGCGAGGCCGCCGCGAAGAGGACGTCGCGGATGGCCTCGCGGTCGCCGTCCTGGCCGACCGCGGCCTCCTCCGGGGAGATGTGGCCCGCGGCGAGCTGGCAGAACTCGGTGCCGTCCAGGGCGATCCGGGCCACCGTGTGGTCCGGTGAGGGCTTCGCCGCGGGGGAGTCCAGGGCGATGTCCCAGCCGCCGCCTCCCGCACCCTCGATCTCCAGGTGCAAGGTCCGGCCCGGCGCCCCCGCCGCGACCAGCCCGCGCGGCGGCGCCGCCAGCCCCGCCCGCCGGCGCCCGGCCAGGGCCGCCGGCAGGAGCCGGGCCGCCAGGTCGATCATCCGGTTCAGGTGGGGCGCGGACGGCGGCCCGTACGGGTAGTCCACCGCCTCCGCGATGTCCACGGCGTGGACCCAGCACTCGAAGGCCCGCTCCAGGAAGGCGTCCCCGAGGGGCAGGGCGAAGGCGCCGTACTCCACGTCCAGTTCGGCCACGCCGCGGCCCGCGAAGGAGACCGTACGGACCAGGGTGTGGCCCTGCTCCCGCCACGGCTCGCGGACCCGGCGGGTGGTCGGGTACGGGGAGTCCTCCCAGAACCGCTCCGTGCGCTCGGCCGGGGTGCCCGCCGACGCTTCGCGGCCCAGGGGGTCGTCCAGGCCCAGCGCGGCCGCCACGAGGCCGTCCACCGCCAGCAGGTGCCCGATGACCCCGGCCACCGTGGTCCGGCGGGTCTGGCGGCGCTCCTCCTCGAACCACTTCAGCCGGACCGGGGTGTGCCACTCCGAGTCCCCGAAGTCCCGCAGCAGGGCGTCCAGCCGGGCCGTCTCGGTGTCGTACGGGCTCGCCCACGCCGGGACCGGGATGCGGGCCGGGCGCTTGCCGAGGCAGTCCTCCAGCACGCGCGAGCGCAGCAGCGGCTTGAGGTCGAGGGTCTCCTCAGGGTGCAGCAGCCCCACGGCGTCGCGCAGCCGCAGCGCTTCCTCGGCGCAGGGCGCGCACTCGGTGAGGTGGTCCTCGACGGCCTGGGTCTCCTCCGCGGAGCAGGCCGCCAGGGCCCAGGCGCCGAGGAGGGACTTCAGTACGGCGTGGGTGGGCGGCGGCGCGGCCGGGACCGGCTCGGGGTCGGGCTCGGGCTCGGCGGGCGCCGGTACGGCGGGGGAGCCGGTGATGTCCGGGTACTCCATGTGCTGCGAGTCGTCGAGGTCGTTGAGGTCGACGAGGTCATCGAGGTCGGCGAGGTCGTCGGCCGCTCCGCGCGGGCCCGGTATGCGCGCCGGGCCGCCGCGGTTCGGGGGCCGCTCGTACTCTTCGCCGTCTTCTTCGCCGAAGGGGCTCGGCGGGATCGTCATCGCGTGGTTCCGAATCCGGAGGGGCCGTACCCGGGCGGGACCGTGTCGTCGCGCGGGACGGCGTTGGCCGTGGACAGGAGTTGCAGGCCCAGGCGCAGCCGGCGCCGGGCCTCGTCCTCGCTGATCTGCAGGTCGGCGGCGGCCTGGCGGTAGTCGCGGCGCTTGAAGTAGGCGAGTTCGAGCGCTGCCCGCAGGGGTGCGGGCATGGAGGTGACGATGAAGTCGGCGCGGGCCGCCGCGTTGGCGCTGCGCACCTTCTGTTCCAGTTCCTCGCGGGATCCGTTGCCCAGTTCTGCCTGGCGCAGGCGGGCCACGGCCTGCCCCTGGGTGATGCGGGCGACCCAGGAGCGCATGGAGCCCTGTTTGGGGTCGTAGGCGTCCGGGTTCTCCCAGATGTAGCCGAAGACCTCGCGGGTGACCCGGTCGGCGGCCTTCTCTTCGCCGAGGACCCGGTGGGCGAGGCCGTGCACGAGCGAGGCGAAGCGGTCGTACAGCTCTCCGAGCGCGGCGGCCTCGCCGCGGGCCAGGCGTTGTTGCATGCGGCGGTCCCAGCGCGGTGGTGCGTCCTTCGGCATCGTGCCCCCAGCCGGCTTCCCGGTTTCGCAGCCGTGTGTCGACCACTCGAATGTAGTGGGCATGCAGCGGTTCGCGCCCGTTTTGCCAGAACCTCGTCCCGGAGGTGCGCCCTGCGTGATAGGGGCGTAGCACGGCGTGAACGGGGAGGTGCGGCCCGGCACATGCGCACAGGCGTACGCGCCCCGTCGCGCTCCTCGTGCGCTGGTTCGATGCGGCCACCTCCTTGCCCGCTTCGCTTAACGCGCAGGCCACGTAGGCCTTACGCTCCGTCCTGTCTGGAACTGACCCCACCGCACACGTGAAGGCGGAACGCCGAACATGGACAGCGCAGAGTACGAGCGCAAGATCGCCGCCCGATTCGCCACCTTCGACCAGGACGGGTCCGGGTATATCGACCGGGAGGACTTCAGTACGGCGGCCAAGGCGGTCCTGGCCGAA
This sequence comes from Streptomyces sp. NBC_00086, assembly GCF_026343255.1. NCBI lineage: Bacteria > Bacillati > Actinomycetota > Actinomycetes > Kitasatosporales > Streptomycetaceae > Streptomyces > Streptomyces sp. NBC_00086. The sequence continues at coordinate 4,613,625 of NZ_JAPELZ010000001.1, forward strand.
TTCGCCGTGGCGGCCAGGTCCGACAGGGGCCAGGCCGTGTTCGCCGGGGCGGAGGCCTTCTGGCAGGGCATGGCCGGCATCGCGGACGTGGACGGGGACCAGCGGGTGTCCCGCGAGGAGTTCGTCACGGGCGCGGCGAAGCGGCTGCGGGACAACCCGCACCGGTTCGCGGAGATCGCGCGGCCGTTCCTGCGGGCGGTCATCGCGGTGGCGAGCCCCGCCGGCGACGCCGTCCCCGGCGCGACCCCTGCGGCGACGGCGCGCGTCCTGCGCGTGCTGGGCACCGCGGAGGAGCTGGCGGGTCCGCTCGCGACGGCCCTGGACGCGGACGGCGACGGCCGCATCTCCGAGGACGAGATCCTGGCGGCCTTCGCCGGCTACTGCGGGGTGGCGGCTCCGGACGCGTAGCCCCTGCCGGGGCGGAACCGGGGCGGAGCGGAAGCAGGGCGGCGGGGCGGACTCCCGCAGCCCCGCCGCGCCGTGAGCCGTGTGCCCCGCCGCGCGCGCGAGCCGCCCTCGCCCGCTACGCGAAGCGTTCGCGGAGCTTGTACTTGAGGACCTTGCGCAGGGCGTCGTTGCGGGGCAGGGCCTCGACCAGTTCCAGTTGTTCCGGGAGCTTGTGGGTGGAGAGGCCCTCCGTGCGGAGGTGCGAGGTCACCTCGGCGAGGGTCAGCGGGGCCGCGCCCGGGGGCTGTTCGACGACGGCGCAGACGCGTTCGCCGCGTTCCGGGTCGGGCAGGCCTATGACGGCCACGTCGGCCACGGCGGGCAACCGGTGGAGCAGGTCCTCGATCTCCTTCGCCGAGATGTTCTCGCCCTTGCGGATGATGACGTCCTTGCTGCGGCCCGTCAGGACCAGGTAGCCGTCCTTGGTGAGGTGGCCGAGGTCGCCGGTGATCAGGTAGCCGTCGGCGTCGAAGACCGCTGCGTTCACATCGTTCCGCTCCCTGCCGAGATACCCCTGGCAGACCGCCTCCCCGCGCAGCCGGACCTCCCCGTCGGTGTCCGGCGGGAGGAGCGTGCCTTCCGGGGTCGTGATGCGGATGGACATGCCCTCGGGGGGCCGGCCCTCCGTGGTGGCGAGGTTCTCCGCGGTGTCGTCCGGGGCGCCCATCGTGATCATGGGGACCTCGGTCATGCCGTAGCCGTGGGTGAGCTGGCAGCCCAGCTCGCGGACGACCGCGTGGTAGATCTCCGGGGGCTTGGGGGCGCCGCCGCCCGCGAGGAGGCGGAGGGTGGGGATGAGTTTGGTGCCCGGGTCCTTGCGCTGTTCGGTGAGGAACATCGAGTAGAAGGCCGTGGAGCCGCCGGCGACCGTGACCCCGTGCCGGCGGTAGCCGTCGAGGGCGTCGGGCATCGCGAACTTCTCGAAGAGGACCGCCGGGAACCCGTAGAGCAGCAGCATCACCGTGTAGTCGGGTCCGGCGATGTGGGCGAACGGGAAGGCCATCGAGCCGACGTCGTCCGGTGACAGGTGCAGGGCGTGGGCCAGGCAGGAGCCGCCCGCGATGAGGGAGCGGTCCGTGTGCAGGACGCCCTTGGGGTCGGAGGTGGTGCCCGAGGTCCAGTAGATCCACCGGACCGAGACGCCCTCCTCGGGGGGCGGGGGCAGCACCGCGGGGTCGCCGGTGGGCAGGGACTCGTACGCCTCGAAGACGCCGTGCGCGCCGAGGCGGTGGGCCATCGCCGTGTGGTCGAAGCCGCGCCAGACACCGGGGACGGCGAAGAACTCCGCCTTCGACTCGCGCAGGGCGAAGCCGACCTCGCGGTCCCGGTAGAAGGGGATGACGGGGGTCTGGACGGCGCCGATCCGGGCGAGGGCCACGGAGAGGAGCACGGTTTCGATGCGGGTGGGGAGCTGCCAGGCGACCACCGTGCCGGGGCGCACGCCCATGCCGTAGAGGCCGGCCGCGACCTGCTCGGAGCGGTCGCGCAGCTCCGCGAAGGTCAGCCGGCGGTCGGTGGCCCGGTTGGCGGCGGGGCCGTCGGCGGCCTCGATGAGGACGGGTGCGTCGGGGGTCATGGCGGCCCGGCGGGTGATCAGGTCCCAGAGCGTGCGGGACCGGCTGAGTTCGACTGCGGTGCTGTCCGTCATCCCGGACCGACCTCCCCTGGCCGACATGACCTGACGGATAGTCAGATCAAGCGCAGAGCGTAGGGCGCGGACGCTTGTCGGTCCAGAGGCGGGGAGCTAGCTTGGTTCCAGATTTCTGACGCCCCATCAGATTTGCCCGAGCGGCGGATCGGGGCGACGGAGCCATTCGGCATGCGGCGAGGGGACATCATGGAACTGCCTCGGATCATCAGCGTCGACGACCACGTCATCGAACCGGCCCACCTCTTCGACGTCTGGCTGCCCGCCAAGTACCGCGACCGCGGGCCCAAGGCGCTCACGGCCGGCATCGGCGAACTCGCCTACACCGGCGGCAAGTACGTGATCACCATGGACCCCGACGGCCCTCCCACCGACTGGTGGATCTACGAGGACCTGAAGTTCCCGTACAAGCGCAACATCGCCGCCGTCGGCTTCGACCGCGACGACATGACCCTGGAGGGCATCACCCGCGAGGAGATGCGGCGCGGCTGCTGGGACCCCAAGGCACGGCTGCTCGACATGGACCTCAACCACGTCGAGGCCTCGCTCTGCTTCCCGACCTTCCCGCGCTTCTGCGGGCAGACCTTCGCCGAGGCGCACGACAAGGAGGTCGCCCTGGCCTGCGTGCGCGCCTACAACGACTGGATGGTCGAGGAGTGGTGCGGGGACAGCGGCGGCCGGCTCATCCCGCTCTGCATCATCCCGCTCTGGGACATCGACCTGGCCGTCGCCGAGATCCGGCGCAACGCCGCACGCGGGGTGCGGGCGGTGACCTTCTCCGAGATCCCGACCCATCTCGGCCTGCCGTCCATCCACTCCGGCTACTGGGACCCCTTCTTCGCCGTCTGCCAGGAGACCGGCACCGTCGTCAACATGCACATCGGGTCCAGCTCCCAAATGCCCGCCGCCTCCCCCGACGCCCCGCCCGCCGTGCAGGCCGCGCTCAGCTTCAACAACGCCATGGCCTCGATGATGGACTTCCTGTTCAGCGGGGTGCTCGTCAAGTTCCCGACGCTGAAACTGGCGTACAGCGAGGGCCAGATGGGATGGATCCCGTACGCCCTGGAGCGCGCCGACGACGTGTGGCAGGAGCACCGCGCCTGGGGCGGGGTCAAGGACCTGATCCCCGAGCCGCCGTCCACGTACTACTACCGGCAGATGTTCTGCTGCTTCTTCCGCGACAAGCACGGGATCGCCTCGCTGGACGTCGTCGGCCGCGACAACGCCACCTTCGAAACCGACTACCCGCACGTGGACTCGACCTTCCCGCACACCAAGGAGGTCGCCCTCGACCACGTCAAGGGTCTCGACGAGGAAACCGTGTACAAGCTGATGCGCGGAAATGCCATCCGTATGCTCGGTCTTGACTTCGACAAGGACCGGCGGACGGGACGGTAGGCGCAGTGGACCTCACCTACACCGAGGAGGAGCGGGAGTTCCGGGCCCGGCTGCGGGCCTGGCTCGCCGAGGAGCTCCCCGGGCTGCCGGCCAAGCCCTCGCCCGACGACTGGCCGGGCCGCCGCGCCTACGACGCGGGCTGGCAGCGCAGGCTGTACGACGCCGGGTACGCCGGACTGCACTGGCCGGTGGACGCGGGCGGCCGCGGGGCCACTCCCACGCAGCACCTGATCTTCCTGGAGGAGACGGAGCGCGCGGGAGCCCCGTACGTCGGCGCGAACTTCGTCGGGCTGCTGCACGCCGGCCCGACCATCGCCGCCGAGGGCACCGCGGAGCAGCGCGCGCGCTGGCTGCCGCCCGTCCTGCGCGGTGACGAGGTGTGGTGCCAGGGCTTCAGCGAGCCGGACGCGGGCTCCGACCTGGCCTCGCTGCGCACCCGGGCCGTCCGCGACGGCGACGAGTACGTGATCACCGGATCGAAGATATGGACCTCGCACGCGGAGGTCGCCGACTGGTGCGAGCTGCTCGTGCGCACCGACGGGGAGGCCCCCAAGCACCGGGGGATCTCCTGGCTGGCCATGCCGATGGACGCCCCCGGGGTGACGATCCGGCCGCTGCGCACGCTGGCCGGCTCCACGGAGTTCGCGGAGATGTTCCTCGACGAGGTACGGGTGCCGGTCGCCAACCGGGTCGGCGCGGAGAACGACGGCTGGCGGGTCACGATGGTGACCCTGTCCTTCGAGCGCGGCACCGCCTTCGTCGGCGAGGTCGTCGCCTGCCGGCGCACCCTGGGCGAGCTGGCGCGCACCGCGAAGGCGAACGGCCGCTGGGACGACCCGGTGCTGCGGCGCCGGCTGGGCCGCCTGTACGGGGAGTTCGGCGCCCTGTGGCGGCTCACCCAGTGGAACGTCAGCGAGTCCGAGCGCTCGGGCGGGGTCCCGGGCATCGGCGGCAGCGTCTTCAAGCTGGCGTACTCGCACGCGCGCCAGGAGCTCTACGACACGGCCGCCGAGGTGCTGGGGGCCGAGGCCCTCTCGCTGGACGAGGAGTGGACCCTGGACCGGCTCTCCTCGCTCTCGTACACGATCGCGGCGGGCACCTCGCAGATCCAGCAGAACATCGTGGCCGAGCGGATCCTCGGCCTTCCGAAGGGCAGGTGAGCGTTCCGTGGACTTCCAGCCGACGCAGGACCAGCGGGACCTGCGGGCAGGCGTACGGGACCTCCTGGCGGGCCGGTACGGGCGCGAGGAGCTGCGGGCCTCGGTCGACCGGGCCGACCTCACCGGCCGGTCCGTGGACCGGGATCTGTGGCGGGAGCTCGGCGAGGCCGGGTTCTTCTCGCTGCGGCTCCCGGAGGACGAGGGCGGGGTAGGGCTCGGGCTGCCGGAGGCCGTGCTCGTCTTCGAGGAGGCCGGGCGGGCGCTGTTGCCGGGACCGCTGGTCGCCACCCACCTGGCCGCCGGGCTGGTCGCGGGGGCCGCGGAGGGGGAGGCGGTGGTGACGGCCTTCGACCTGGAGGGCCCGCTGGTGGCCCACCTCGGCGAGGCGGACGCGGTGCTCGGCGCGGACGGGGAACCGGTCGACCCGGCCGGCTGGAACTACGCCGGGGAGCCGGTGCGCTCCGCGGACCCGCTGACCCCGCTGGCCCGGGTCTCCCTGCCGGGGCAGCCGGTGGCGGCCGGTGCCTACCGGGACGCGGGGGCGCTGCTGACGGCGGCGCTGCAGCTCGGCAGCGCGCTGCGCACGGTGGAGCTGGCGGTGCAGTACGCCAAGGAGCGCGAACAGTTCGGGCAGCCGATCGGGGCGTTCCAGGCGGTGAAGCACCTGTGCGCGCAGATGCTGGTGCGGGCCGAGGTGGCCCGTACGGCGGTCTACGCGGCCGCCGTGACGGCCGGTCCGGCGGAGGTGGCCGCGGCCAAGCTGCTGGCCGACGAGGCCGCCGTGCGCAACGCCCGGGACTGTCTGCAGGTGCACGGCGGGATGGGCTTCACCTGGGAGGCGGACGTGCACCTGCACCTGAAGCGGGCGTGGGTGCGGGCGGAGCAGTGGCGGACCGCGGCGCAGGCGGAGGAGGCGCTGGCGGCGGAGCTGCTGGCGGCGGTGGAGTAGGGCGGTCGGCTGCCCGGCCGCCTGCTCGCTCGCTGTGACGGAGGGGTGCGGGAGGGACGGCGCGGGACGCATGTCCGATTACGGAGAGTTGATATCGGTTTGTGTCCTTCGCCCGCCTCATTGCGGCCCGGAGGCGGGGGGCTGCTCCGGTACGCTCCCGGGAATGCGAGCGGTTGAGCGGCGCGAGCGCCGCACAGTATGCACCACGCTTACTCCTTCACGCTGGAATATGCCCGAAGCGCTTGTTGTGGTGACTGTATGTCAACCATGCTGCTCCGCAAGGGGGTCACACTCGGTGACCCCGTCCTGTCGCGAGGCGAAGTGTCCGCCGGTTCGGATGGTGTGAGCGGTGCAGGTGCTTCAGGTTCAGCTGGAGGTAGGACCGGACCCCGCCGAGGTCGGCCGGGCCCGCCGATGGGCCCGCTCACGGCTCGCGGGCTGCGGCATAGGGGATGACGAGCCGCTCGCCGAGACGCTGATCCTGCTGATCTCCGAGCTGGTCACCAACGCCGTCGTCCACACCGGCTGTCCGGCCGTGCTGCGCATGCTCTTCGGGGAGCCGGGAGTGCGGGTGGAGGTCGCGGACGCGAGCGACCGGGCGCCGTCCCCGCGGCAGGCCGCCGGGGACGATACGGGCGGCCGCGGGCTGGAGCTCGTGGACGGACTGGCGGACCGCTGGGGCTGGCAGCGCGAGGGCGCCGGGAAGCGGATCTGGTGCGAGATCGACCGCGCCGAGAAGCTCGCGGAGGGGATCGCGGAGAAGGCCGCCGAGAAGGCTGCGGGGAAGACCGCGGAGGACGCCGCGGGCGGGCCGGAAATCCACGGCGCGATCCGGGAACCGCACGTGTACCTCTAACGAGGTGTTGACGGTTCGTCAACTGGTGATCACTCTTGTGTTGAACGATTCGTCGCGAGGGGACGCCAAGGGTCAGTCCTGCCTTGACGAGTGCGGGTCGTGGGGTGGCGGCCGCCGTGCCGCGCTCGGGGCGTGCATGCGCGCCGCCGCCACCCGCAGAACCAATCCTTTTTGACGCGCGACTCCGTCCGCCGATGGCAACAGCGCCACCCTGAAGTTGGTGCCCCTGTCGTGCAATGCGACCGCGCCCCCGGGTCGTCTTGAGGGTGAGGGGGTGTGGCCGGGTGGAGCCATCCGAAGAAACGTTTGCGGAGTTCGTCGCGGCAGCGGGACTCCCGTTGCTCCGCACCGCGAGGCTGCTGACGGGCGACTGGCATCTGGGGCAGGACCTGGTGCAGGTGACCCTGGCCAAGGTCTACGACCGCTGGGCCCGCGCGGGCCGGTACGACGCACCGATCGGCTACGCGCACAAGGTCATGGTCACCACCTACTGCACCTGGCGTCGCAGGCGCTGGCACCACGAGCTGCCCCACGCGGCCGTGCCCGACGCCGCGGGCGGCTCCGTCGAGCCCGCCGCCGAGGCGGTCGCCGCCACGGACCTGCTCGAACGCGCCCTGCTCAGCCTGCCGCGGCGCCAGCGGGCCGTACTGGTGCTGCGCTACTACCAGGACCTGACGGTCGAGCAGACGGCGGAGATCCTGGGCTGTCCGAACGGCACGGTGACCAGCCTGGCCGCGCGGGCCCTGACCCGCTTGCGGGCCCGCCCCGACCTCTGGCCGGGCGCCGGTACGACTGAGGCGGAGGTTCGATGAACGGGTTCCCCGAAGAAGAGCTGCGCCGCGCCCTGCACGCGCTGGCGGACTCCCCGGCGGCGCCGCTCGCCGCCCCCACGCCGCAGGCCGCCGTCCGGGCGGCCGCCCGGATCCGCGGGCGCCGCAGGGCGGCCGGTGCCGGGCTGGCGGCGGCCGTCGCGGTGCTGGCCGTCCTCGTCCCGCAGTGGGCGCCCGGCGACGGGGCCCGGATGCCGGCCCCGCCCGCCGCGTCCGCGCCGCCGCCGAGCGCGCAGGCCGAGGCGACGGAGCCGGCCGATCAGGGCGACCCGGCGCTCGGGGTCCCGTACCCGCACGCGCTGTACGTGCACTGCGGGATCCGGTACACGAAGTTCGGCGGCCGCTGGTGGCGCGCCGAGCCGGAGGTGCCCGAGGAGGCCCTGGACGCGGGCCTCAGGACGGACGCGTACACGGCCGGCACGATGGTGCTCGTCTCGGAGGTCGAGGCGCGCTTCGTCCGCCGCGGCCCGGACCTCGCGGTCACCTTCCGCCCCCTGGCGGTAGAACCGCCGCCCTGCCGCTGAGCGTCTCCGTGTGCGTTCCGGCCCGGGGTCGGGGGCTCGTGGTGCGCGTGGAATCATGAGGTGTACATGACGTATCTCTGCTCGGGGGTGCGTCGTCCCGTCCCGAAGGCCCCCACCCTCATCACAGGAGAAGCGCATGGCAAACCCGTACGAGGTGACGCCTCCGCCCGCCCCGAGGCGCCGTGGGAGCAGACTCCCCGGATTCCTCGCACTCGTTCTGGTCGCCGCAGGCATCTACGGAGCCTCCCAGTGGCTCGGCGAAGGCGGCGGCGGGAACGACGCCAAGCCCTCGGCCTCCGCGTCGGCCCCGGGCAATTCGTCCAAGGACCCCGGGAACCCGGAGTCCTCCTCCGACACGTCGAGCACGTGGGCGGTGGGAGATTGCGGCGGCCCCGACCCGGACAACAAGCCGGACGGCTACCGGCCGCAGAAGTGCTCGGCGTCCGGTGCCACCTTCAAGGCGATCGACATCAAGGACGCCAGCATCCTGCCGGGGGCGATCCAGTGCCCGCCCGGCACCGATCTGATGATCCAGGTGAGCATGACCTACGGTTCCGCCAAGTCGGGCGGCATCCCCACCAACACCGTCTGCGGCCGCAACCTGACCGGCGAGCACCCCGGTGACGCGGGCGCCGGCGGCGGCCAGCTGGTGCAGGGCGACTGCGTGACCGACCAGGCCCAGGAAGTGCCGTGCGCCTCGGGCGGTTCGGGCACGTACAAGGTGCTCGGTCTGGTCAAGACGAAGGCCGAGTGCCCGTCCGGGACCACCGAGCCGATGCGGCTGACCATGGCGGTGGGCCGCCCGTACGACGTGATCTGCGCCAAGGGCTGACCGTAGGGCGTGAAGGGCGGTGGTCGCGGACCCGTGAGGGTCCGGGGCCACCGCCCTTTCGCGCTCAGAGGATGGCGACCGGGGCCACCGGGGTGCCCACCGCGCCGACGAAGGGTTCCGGCATGGCGGAGAGCAGGAACGAGTAGCGGGATTCTTCCGCACAGGCTGTGGACAACTTTTCGAGGTTCCAGTTCTGGCCCTGGTGCATGCCCATCTCGACCAGGTCCAGCGCGTGCACCGGCAGCCACAGGTTCTCTATCTCCGGCGGGAAGATCTCGAAGGTCAGGGTGTCGTTCGCGACGGCCGCCACGTCCCGGGCGTGGAACCACTCGGGCGTACGGACGGACAGGCCGGGCGAGGGGTAGCCGTAGCCGTGCTTGTCGCCCGCCAGGTAGACCTGCACCTGACCGGTGCGGACCAGGACGATGTCGCCCGCGCGGACGGTGACCCCGCCGAACTCCTCGGCCTGCTCCAGGTCTTCCGGGGTCACCGGGTGGCCGCCGGGGAGCCGGTCCAGGCCCTTGGCGCGGGCCACGTCCAGCAGGACCCCGCGCGAGACGATGTGCCCGGCCTTGTCGATGCCGCTGAACTCGGCGCGGCCGTGCGCCGTGATGGTGCCGGCCGGGCGGCCGTTGTAGATCTTCCCCGAGTGCGAGACGTGCGTGAGCGCGTCCCAGTGCGTGCCGGCCTGGAGCCCGAAGGTCACCGCGTCGTCGCTGCACGCCACCGTGCCCGGGCCGAAGAGCTCCTGGTTGATCTGCACCATCGTGTGCAGCGGGTTGATCCGGCCGGGGATCATGCCGGACTGCACCCCGTCCTCCTTGAGCGGCAGGGCGAGCGGGATCCGGCGCCCGGTGCGGATCTCCGCGGCGGCCGCGCGGACCACCTCGTCGGTGATGAGGTTGAGGGTGCCGATCTCGTCCTCGGCGCCCCACCGGCCCCAGTTGTTGACGCGCTTGGCGATGTCGTGGAACTCGGCGGGCATGGCCATCGATCTCATCAGCTCCTCGTAGCGAAATGAACTGTGGTGACGAACTGGGGCTTGTGCTGGCGCATCCGGGTGCCCATAGAATCTAACGGACCGTCAGAAAACGCGGGAAGGGGCCGGACGTGGGGAACTTCTTGGCAGGCAAAGTCGTCGCCGTCACAGGCGCCGGCCGGGGCATCGGGCGGGCCGTGGCACTCGCCGCGGCCGCCGAAGGCGCCAAGGTCGTCGTCAACGACTACGGCGTGGGCATGGAGGGCAACGAGCCCACCAGCGAGATCGCCGAAGCGGTGGTGAAGGAGATCGTCGCCGCGGGCGGCGAGGCCGTGGCCGTCGCCGACGACATCTCGACCATGGCGGGCGGCCAGCGCATAGTCGACACCGCGCTCGCCCAGTACGGACGCATCGACGGAGTCGTGTGCGTCGCCGGCATCCTGCGCGAGCGGATGCTGTTCAACATGTCCGAGGAGGAGTGGGACCCGGTGGTCGCCACCCACCTCAAGGGCACGTTCACCGTCTTCCGCGCCGCCTCCGCCGTCATGCGCCGCCAGGGCACCGGCACGCTGATCGGCTTCACCAGCGGCAACCACCAGGGCTCCGTGGCCCAGGCCAACTACAGCGCGGCCAAGGGCGGGATCATCTCGCTCGTCCGCTCCGCCGCGCTGGGCCTGGCCAAGTACGGGGTCACCTCCAACGCCGTGGCGCCCGTGGCGCGCACCCGGATGTCGGCCAACGTGCCGATGGAGCTCAAGGAGATCGGCGAGCCCGAGGACGTCGCGGCGCTCGTCACCTACCTGCTCTCCGACAAGGCCGTGGCCGTCGGCGGCGAGAAGATCACCGGGCAGGTCTACACGATCGCCGGCCCGAAGATCGCCGTCTGGGCGCAGCCCCGCGAACTGCGCGCCGGCTACGCCGAGGGCTCCTGGACCCCCGAGAAGATCGCCGACTTCCTGCCCGGGACCGTCGGCACCGACCCGATGCCGATGCTCGCCCAGCTCGAAGCCATGGCCAAGGCGGCGGCCGCCAAGGACCGCCCCAACGCGTAGGCCCTGGCCGGGCGTTTCGGGTGTTCCGGGTGCGCCGGGCGTTCCGGGTGAGCCCGGTGGACCCGGCGGATCGGGTGGATCGGCGCGTACGCGTGCCAAGGCGCGAGAGGCCGGCCGTAGCGGCCGGACAGGACCCAAGGGGGGTACCGACCATGGACTTCCGCTTCGACGAGGAGGACAAGGAGCTGCGCGGTCGCGCGCGGGCGTGGCTGGCGGAGCACCTCACGGGCCCGTACGAGGAGGCCGTCGGCCTCGGCGGGCCGGGCAGTGAGCACGAGGGCGTCGAGGTCCGCCGGGCCTGGGAGCGGGAGTTGGGGCGCGCCGGCTGGATCGGCCAGGGCTGGGAGACGGCGGACGCAGACGCGTACGGCAACCGGCGGCTGTCCCTCACCGGGCAGGTGGTGTGGGCCGAGGAGTACGCGGCCGCGCGCGCCCCGGCCCGGGTCGGCCACATCGGCGAGAACCTCCTCGCGCCGACGCTGATCGCCTACGGCTCCCCGGAGCAGCGGGCCCGCTTCCTCCCCGGCATCGCCCGCGGCGAGGAGCTGTGGTGCCAGGGGTACTCCGAACCGGGCGCCGGCTCCGACCTCGCGGGAATCCGTACGACGGCGGTACGGGACGCTGCGGACGGCCTGTACCGGGTCACCGGGCAGAAGATCTGGACCTCGCTCGCCCAGGACGCCGACTGGTGCTTCGTCCTGGCGCGCACCGGGGCCGGGTCGGCGCGGCACCGCGGGCTGTCCTTCCTCCTGGTCCGCATGGACCAGCCGGGCAAGGTCGAGGTCCGGCCGATCCGGCAGATGTCGGGGACCTCCGAGTTCAACGAGGTGTTCTTCGACGGGGCCGTCGCCGCCGAGGTGGTGGGCGGTGAGGGCAACGGCTGGTCCGTGGCCATGGGACTGCTCGCCCTGGAGCGCGGGGTCTCCACCCTCGTCCAGCAGATCGGCTTCGCGGCCGAACTGGAGCGCGTGGTCCGGGCGTACGTGGCCGCGGGCGCGGGCGACCCGGTCCTGCGCGAACGCCTCGTACGGCAGTGGGCCGAGCTGCGCACGATGCGCTGGAACGCACTGCGGACGCTGGGCGGCGCGGGCGGGGACCCCGGCGCGCCCAGCGTGGCCAAGCTCCTGTGGGGCGGCTGGCACCGGCGGCTCGGGGAGCTGGCGGTGGAGGTCCGGGGCGCGGTGGCCACGGCCGGGCCGGGGCACTGGTCGCAGGGGACCCCGTACGAACTCGGACTCGACGAGGAGCAGCGGCTCTTCCTGTTCACCCGCGCCGACACCATCTACGGCGGCTCGGACGAGATCCAGCGCAACATCATCGCCGAGCGCGTGCTCGGCCTGCCTAAGGAGTCCAGGTGAGAGGCGTCGTATTCGACGGCAAGCAGGCCCAGGTGGTCGACGATCTGGAGATCCGGGACCCGGGGCCGGGGGAGGTGCTGGTCGCGATAGCGGCGGCCGGGCTGTGCCACAGCGATCTGTCGGTGATCGACGGGACGATCCCGTTCCCGCCGCCGGTGGTGCTCGGGCACGAGGGCGCGGGCGTGGTGGAGGCGGTCGGTTCCGGGGTCACGCACGTGGTGCCCGGCGACCACGTCTCGCTGTCCACGCTCGCCAACTGCGGTGCGTGCGCGGACTGTGACCGCGGCCGGCCCACGATGTGCCGCAAGGCGATCGGGATGCCGGGCCAGCCGTTCTCGCGGGGCGGCAAGCCGCTCTTCCAGTTCGCCTCCAACTCGGCCTTCGCGGAGCGGACGATCGTCAAGGCCGTGCAGGCGGTGAAGATCCCCAAGGACATCCCGCTGACCTCGGCCGCGCTGATCGGCTGCGGGGTCCTGACGGGCGTGGGCGCCGTACTGAACCGGGCCAAGGTGGACCGCGGCGAGAGCGTGGTCGTCATCGGCACCGGCGGCATCGGGCTCAACGTGCTCCAGGGCGCGCGGATCGCGGGCGCCACCACCATCGTGGCGATCGACGCGAACCCGGCGAAGGAGGCGGTGGCCCGGCAGTTCGGCGCCACGCACTTCATCGACGCCTCGGCGGTGGCGGACTCCTCGGCGGCCGTCAAGGAGATCCTGCCGACGGGCGCGGACCACGCCTTCGAGTGCGTGGGCAACGTCAAGCTGATCCGGCAGGCGATCGACCTGCTGGACCGGCACGGACAGGCGGTCCTGCTCGGCGTGCCCGGCTTCAAGGAGGAGGCGGCCTTCCAGGTCTCGTCCATGTACCTGGACAAGACGATCATGGGCTGCCGGTACGGGTCCTCGCGCCCGCAGCGGGACATCGCGCTCTACGCGGAGCTCTACCGGCAGGGCAAGCTGCTGCTCGACGAGCTGGTGACGGAGGTCTACCCGGTCGAGGACTTCGACAAGGCCGTGGACGACGCCCACCACGGGCGGGTGGCCCGGGGGGTCCTCACGTTCTGAGCGTGCCCGTACCGCCCGCCCCCCGGCTGGCCCTCCTCACCCAGAGCAGGGCCAGCCACGGCGTGAGGGCCGCCACCCAGGCCGCACCCCGGGCGAAGGCTCCGGACCGGGCCTCCACTGCCACGGGCAGCAGCAGCGCGAGCCCGAGCAACAGAATGCCGAGGGCGGGCAGGTGCACCCGGGGGCGCAGGCGCCGCAGCGCGTGCACGGCGCCGGCGTCGACGGCCTTCAGCAGCGAGGCCCCGAGGACGAGGGTGGGGACCCCGACCGCGGTGTAGAGGACGGCGGTGAGCGCTCCGGGGCCGGGGGGTGTGGCGCGGACCCCGATCTCCGGGTGCGAGGTGGCGTAGTACAGATCGACTTCCTTGCCGGGGGTGGGCGGCCCGGTCGTGGTGAAGCCGCGGAGCACGGATTCGCGTACCTCGCCGTTGTCGTAGGGCACCTGGAAGGCGAGGTCGGTGGTGTACAGCGGCCGCCGCGAGGCGCTCTTCTTCCCCGTGGCCTGCGGAGTGCTCAGGACCCGCGCCACGGGAACCCGGTGCACGTCGAGCCCGGCCCGCTCCAGCCGCTCCTGCTCACGGCCGGAGGCGCCGGACAGGGTGAAGGAGAGCAGGATGGCCGCAGCGCTGGCCAGGACGGTTCCGCCCGCCAGCAGGAGGGGGAGCACCCTGCCCGGGCGCCCGGCGGGCGGCAGCCCGAACCGTGCTTCGTCCGGGCCGATCCGTGCCCGGTAGGAGGCTGCGACCCAGCCGGCCGCGCACAGCACGGTGAGCCCCGTGAGGGTCAGGGCGGAACCGAGCGGCGGGTAGGGGTCCAGCCCGAGCGCCGCGCAGGTGGTGGCGGCGAGGGCGCACAGCACCATGAGCCAGCCGGTGAGAGTGGTCGCCCAGCTCCGACCCGGCACGTACGTGATCCTCATGGCCCCCCGCCCGTTCGAGACCGGCAGGATAGCGGTGGGGCGAGCGGTGGGGCGGCCGGGCGGGCGGTGCCTCCGGTGTCAGTCGGTGAAGCGGCCGAAGCGGCCCTTGTGGAAGAGGAGGGGCTCGCCCTCGCCGGCCGCGCCCATGGCCTCGACCTTGCCCACGACGATGAGGTGGTCCCCGCCGGTGTGCACGGCGTGGATCCGGCAGTCGATCCAGGCGGGCACCGCGTCGAGCTGCGGCGACCCCGTGGCGGGGGCCGGGGTGTGGGCGACGCCGGCGAACTTGTCGGCGCCGCTGACGGCGAAGGCCCGGCACAGCTCGCCCTGTTCGGCGCCGAGGATGTTCACGCAGAACACCCCGGTGCGCGCGATGCGGGGCCAGGTGGTCGACGTACGGGCCACCATGAAGGTGACCAGCGGCGGGTCGAGGGAGAGCGAGGCGAAGGACTGGCAGGCGAAGCCGGCCGGGCCGTCCTCGTCCTCGCCGGGCGGGGAGGTGATGATCGTGACCCCGCTGGCGAAGTTCCCCAGTACGGCGCGGAACTCGGCGGGGCTGACGGGCGCGCGCTCGTCCTCGCCGACGGCCCGCAGATCGGGGCGGGGCAGTGCTTCGACGGGCTCGGCCCCGGGCTCCGCGGCGGCGGAGGGGAGGGAGCCGACTGATCTGAGGTATCGGACGACGGTGGCCGCCATCCCTGCGTGTCCCATCACATCTCCGATTGAAGCTGACGGTTCGTCAGATGGGAAGGGGAGTGTAGGGTCCACCCTGGATTGAACGTGTTCAAGTCAGCTGGATGGGGAGGTCCGCCGTGTCGAACCACGTGTTCGTCGCGCCCCGGAACAAGCGCTCCTGGAGCGGCATCGCGCCCGGTGCGGAAGCCGTCGCCGGTGCACAGTTCCTGGTCGCGATGGTGCTCTGGTGGGTCTCCCCGGGCGAGAGCGACGCCTACGGGGTGGGCTACGGCACCTTCGCCATCGGCCTGTTCCTCGAAGTGGCCGTCGCGTGCGCCTTCCTTCCGCCGCTGTCGTTCGTGGCGGGCTGGGTGCACGGCACGCTCTTCACCATCCCCGTGATGGAGCTCTCGCACGCCGCGGGAGTGCGCACCCGGATCCCCGCGTCCCGGTGGGCCCTGCCGGTGCTGGCCCTGCTCGCAGGCCTGTACGCGGCACCGGTGGCCCTGCTGGCCCGTACCTCGTACGTCGCCACCTGGGGCTGGACGGCCGCCGCCGGGGTGCTCCCCGTCGGGGTCGCGGTGTACGCGCGGATGCGGCGGCGGACGAAGCTCCGGGTGCGGCTGTGGACGCTGGCGGCGACCCTGATCGCGGTACCCACCGCCCTCCTCGCGGGCTTCGTCATGCCCCCGTACGAGCCGCCGGCCCTGGAGCGCTCCGACTACGTCGGCGTGTGGACCGGCTCCGGCGTCAGCCTGGAACTCGACGCGCAGGGCGGGGCGATGGCGCAGACGCTTCCGGTGGAAGACGGATTGCACGAGGTCGACACCTGTTCGGGGCGCGGGACCTGGGAGCGGGCCGCCGGTTCGTCCGGCGGCGACGGGCCGGGCGTGGTCCTGTCCGTCGCGGAGTGCGAGGAAGCCAGGCTGTACTGGCAGGTGGCCGGCACGGCGGACGAGCCTCAGCTGTTCGTGCTGATCGGCGACCCGGACGGCGGGGACGTGCGCGTGCTGCGGAAGCGGGCGCGGTAGGCGGTCGGGGCGAGGTCCAGGCTCTGCTGGAACACGCGCCGCATGGTTTCGGCGGAACCGAAGCCCGACTGCTCGGCCACCGTGTCCACCGGGTCGTCGCCGGCCTCCAGCAGGGCCTGGGCGGCTTCGAGGCGGACGGATTCCAGGTACTGCCCCGGCGTCATCCCGGTCTCCGAGCGGAAGAGCCGGGCGAGGTGGCGGCCGCTGACCCCGGCGTCCCGGGCGACCTCGTCGAGCGCGAGCCGGGGGTCGGCCCCGATGGCGTCCATGACCGTGCGCAGGGCCGGATTCCCGGCCTCGCGCGGGGTCAGGCGGGCGCTGTACTGGGACTGGCCGCCGGGCCTGGCCATGAAGACGACCAGCTCCCGCGCGACCTCCCGGGCGATCTCGGCCCCGTGGTCCTCCTCGACCAGGGACAGCGCGAGGTCGATGCCCGAGGTCACCCCGGCGGAGGTGACCACGTGCCCGTCCTGGACGAACAGCGGATCCGCCTCCACCCGCACCAGCGGGTACGCGTTGGCGAGCTGCGCCGCGAGCCGCCAGTGCGTGACCGCCCGCCGACCGTCGAGCACCCCGGTGTGCGCCAGCACGAAGGCCCCGGCGCACACCGAGGTGACCCGGCGCGAGCGGCGCACGAGCTCGGCGACCAGGCCCGTCAGGGCGGGATCGGCGACGGCCCGCCGCCAGTCGCTCCGGCCGGGGACGACGAGCGTCCCGGGGCGGGCCGGCAGGCTCTCCGGGCCGCCGTCCGCGCCGATGCGTACGCCCGAGGAGGTGCGGACGTCGGTCCCGTCCGGGGAGATGATCCGGACCTCGTAGCGGGCGCCGTGGAGATTGGCTGTACCGAACACCTCGGCGGGGCCCGTGACATCGAGCAGCTGCACGCCGTCGAAGGCGACGATGACGACGGGGTGGGCGGCTCGTCGGTCCATCGCCCGTCGGTCCACCGCTACTCGGCCCACGGGGAGTCCAGGACCACGCGTACGAAGTCCCCGCGCTCGAAACCGGGCACGTGGTGCGCGAGCACGTCGGCCTTGATGTTGCCGAAGGTGGTGCCGGGCTTGGGTGCCACGCCGTCGGCGAAGGCGCGCAGGATGCGCTCCTTGAACCGTGGGCGCGGGTGCAGGGCGACGACCGCCGCGCGGTCAGCCTCGGCGAGCTCGTGGTAGCCGATGCCGAGCACGTCGTACTCCACGCCCGCCGTCACCAGCGCCACCTCGGGTTCCATGTGCTCCGGGATGCCCGGGGTGGTGTGCAGGGCGATCGCCGTCCACACCCGGCGCACCGCGTCCTCGGGGACCCCGTGGCTCCGCAGGAACCGGCGGGCCTCGTCGGCGCCGTCTACCTCGAAGCGGCGGCCGCTGGCGTGGAAGGGCTCGGTGAGGCCGAGGTCGTGGAACATCGCGGCCACGTAGAGCAGTTCGGGATCGACCTCGATGCCGAGGCGGCGGCCCTGGAGGCTGCCGAAGAAGTACACGCGGCGGGAGTGGTCGTAGAGCAGCTCGCTCACGCTGTCCCGGACGAGCTCGGTCGCCTCCTTCGCCAGCCGTGAGTCCGGTACCCGGATGGTGCGGGTGAGTGCGTTGGTGGGCGTTGTCGTCGTTGCCGTCGTCGTCGTGGTCTGCACGGTCTGCATGGTCTGCTCCCTGTACTGGGCTCCCTGTGGGGCGTCTCCAGTCTTCGGGGCCCGGGTGGTGTCCCGCCATGGCCATCGGGCCGGACATCCCACAGATACGGACACGGGTGCGGGCTCGGTGCGGCCGTACGGGTGATTCGGCCGCCGCGCGCAGTCCCCTGGGGCGCGGGCTCCGGACGGGCTCGGCATCGTGGCGGGGGACCGGAGACAGGCCGCCGCCGCTGCGGCAGCGGCGCACGCACGCACGCACAGGAGGACTCACATGCTCGGCACCGATTTCCGCAAGGGATCGCCCAACTGGCTCGACCTCGGCAGTCCCGACACCGACGGGGCCGTTTCGTTCTACACCGGCGTCTTCGGCTGGGAGTTCCTCTCCCTCGGCCCGGAGGCGGGCGGCTACGGCTTCTTCCAGGTCGACGGCAAGACCGTCGCCGCGCTGGGGCCGCTCACCGAGGAGGGCGCCAGCCCCGCGTGGATGCTGCACTTCAACACCCCCGACATCCAGGAAACGACGGCGGCCGTCAGGGCGGGCGGCGGGGTCGTGCGGATGGAGCCCGGGGACGTGATGGGGGAAGGGTGGCTGGCGCAGTTCACCGATCCGCAGGGCGCGGAGTTCGCGTGCTGGCAGCCGGGGAAGACCGGCGGTCTGGGGCGGACCTCCGAGGTGAACTCCCTGGTCTGGGCCGAACTGCACGCCCCCGACCCGGTCGCGGCCGTCGAGTTCTACGCCGGGCTCTTCGGGTGGCGCTCCGCCGAGATGGAGGCGCCCGGGATGACCTACCGGGTGCTGAGCATCGCCGACGGGGACCAGGAGGACGGCTCCTTCGGCGGGGTCGCCCCGCAGGGCGACGGTGCGGGCCAGGGGGCCGGGGCGAACGAAGTTCCGCGCTGGGTACCGTACTTCAACGTCGCCGACGTGGACGCGACCGTGGCCGCCGTCCGGGGTGGCGGGGGGTCGGTGCTGATGCCCGCCGCAGATGTTCCGGAGGTCGGGCGGATGGCGTGGACGGCGGACCCGACGGGAGCGGTGTTCGCGCTGCTCACGCCGGATCCGCAGATGTAGTTCCCGGTGCCGGTGCCTGTGCCGTTACCGGCCGAGGTACTTCGGGGTGCGGCGCTCCACGAAGCTGGCGACCCCCTCGTTCGCGTCGGCCGTCGTCATGTTGAGCTCCTGGGCGGTGGCCTCGGCGGCGAGCGCCGTCGCCCGGTCGCTGTCCAGGGAGGCGTTGACCAGCTGCTTCGTCAGGGCCAGGGCGCGGGTGGGGCCCTGCGCCAGGCGCTCCGCCCACTCCCTGGCGGTGTCCTCCAGTGCCTCGGCGGGCACCACCTTGTTCACCAGGCCGAGCCGTTCGGCCTCGGCGGCGGGGACGGCGTCCCCGAAGAACATCAGCTCCTTTGCCTTGTGCGGGCCTATGAGGCGGGGGAGCAGGTACGCGCCTCCGCCGTCGGGGACCAGGCCGCGGCGGACGAACACCTCGATGAAGCGGGCCGGTTCGGCGGCGATGACCAGGTCGCAGGCGAGTGCGAGGTGTGCGCCGATGCCGGCCGCGGTGCCGTTCACGGCGGCGATGACCGGCTTCTCGCAGTCGAGCACGGCCGTGATCACGCGCTGCGCGCTGAGCCGGATCATGCGGGCCACGTCCCCTACGACGCGCTCCGCCGGGGCGGCCGGAGAACCGCGGAGGTCGGCGCCCGCGCAGAAGCCCTTGCCGGTGGCGGTGATGACCACGGCCCGCACGTCGGGATCGGCGGAGGCCTCGGCCAGCAGGCCGATGACGCGCTCGCGCTGGTCCCAGGTGACGGCGTTCATGGCCTCCGGGCGGTTGAGGGTGATCCAGGAGACGCCGCTCTCGAAGCGGTGGAGGACTTCGTCCTCCGGGGTGGGGGTCATGAGGGCTCCCGTTTGTGGGCTGGGCTGGGGTGAGGTTGGGGCGGGTGGGGTGGGCTGCGGGGGCCGGTGCCGGGGACGGGGTGGGGTGTCGTCCGGGACTCATGATTTATGGCGCCCTGTGCGGGCTGCGTCCCTGATGGGCTTCTTTCGCGCCAACAAATCACGTTTTACGTCCCGGACGACACCCCACCCCGTCCCCGTCCCCGGCTGCCTGGCCGAGCCGCTGAACTCAGCCCCTTTGGGGGGGGCGGGTTTTTTAGCCGTCCGGCCTCTGCACCCCGGGGTCCGGGCACTTTCAGCCGTCCGGTGTTTGAAGACCGGGGTCCGGGCAATTCCAGCCTTGCCGGCGTTTGAGGCGCGGGGTCTGGGGCGGAGCCCCAGGGGGTCCGGGCGCAGCCCGGGACCCCTCCAGCCCGTCCGGCGTTTGAGGACCGGGGCAGGGCCGGCCCTGGGAACGGTGGAAGGGCGGGTCGGGGACTTTGCCCCGCGCAGCGGACGGGCCCCCGGCCACTGGAGGTCAGCGGCAGATGGCCAGGGCGTCCAGGGCGACCGCTCCCTGGCCTCGGGGGAGGACCATCAGGGGGTTGATGTCCAGCTCCGAGAGTTCGTCGCCCAGTTCCATCGCCATCCGCTGCACCCGCAGGATGACCTCCACCAGCGCGTCGACGTCGGCGGGGGGCGCCCCCCGTACGCCCTCCAGCAGCGCGTGCCCGCGGAGTTCCCCGAGCATGGCCCGTGCCTGGTCCTCCCCGAAGGGGGGTACCCGGACGGCCACGTCGTGCAGCACCTCCACCAGGACCCCGCCGAGACCCACCGTCACCGTGGGACCGAAGAGGTCGTCCTGGGTGACCCCGACGACCATCTCGACGCCGCGCTCCACCATCTGGCAGACGAGGATCCCGTCCAGGGGGACGTTTTCGTAGCGTGCGATGTCGGTGAGTTCACGGTAGGCGTCGCGGATCTGGCTCGCCGAGGTCAGGCCGATCTTGACCAGCCCGAGTTCGGTTTTGTGCGCGAGCTGGGGGCCGGAGGCCTTCATGACGACGGGGTAGCCGACCAGGCCGGCTGCCCGTACGGCCGCTGCGGCGCTGGTGACCAGTTGCTCCCGGGGCACCCGTATCCCGTAGGCGCGCAGGAGCTGTTTCGCCGCGTGTTCGCTGAGCTGCTGGCCCGGGCGCATGAGGGCCTGGGCCTTGCGGAAGGAGGGCGAGGTGGTGCGCGGGGCGTCCTCGAAGGGGGAGCGGTAGGCGGCGGTGAAGCGGTGGTGGCCGAGGTACGCGCGGACGGCGGTGATGCAGTTGCCGAAGGTGCGGAAGGTCGCCACGCGGGAGGAGCCGAGGAGCGTGGTGCGGTAGGCCTCCTCCGTGCCGACGGGGGAGCCCCAGATCACGCAGATGAGTTTGTCGGTCTGTTCGGCCGCGTCCACCAGGTCCTGCGCCAGTTTGTCGCTCATGGGAGGGAAGGGGCCCGTGATCGGACAGATCAGGACGCCTACCGAGGGGTCCGCGAGGATGGCGTCGATGATTTTGCGGCCGCGCCAGTCGCCGACCGGGTGGCCGCCGTTGTCCACGGGGTTGGAGACGCCCAGGTACTCCGGGATCCACTGGTGCAGCTCGTCCTGCTTGGCCTGCGAGAGGGTGGGGATGCTGAGTCCCGCCTCGGTCGCCAGGTCGGAGAAGTGGGCGCCGGTGCCGCCGGAGATGGAGTAGACGACCACTCCGTCGGCGAGGGGCTTGCGGGCGCGGGCCAGGAGGGCCGCGGTGTCCTGGAGTTCGTCGAGGCCGTCGACCCGGATGACGCCGAACTGCCGCATGGCGGCGTCCACCACGGTGTCCGCGCCGGTCAGCTTCCCGGTGTGCGAGGCGGCCATGCGGGCGCCCGTCTCGGTGCGGCCGACCTTGACGGCGACCACGGGCACGCCGTTGCGGGCGGCCCGGTCGGCGGCGAGGAGGAACTGCCGGCCGTCCTTGAGGCCTTCGACGTAGCAGGCGATGGCCCCGACCTCGGGCTGCTCGGCGAAGTAGGAGATGAAGTCGGAGGTTTCGAGGTCGGCCTCGTTGCCGGTGGGCGCCCAGTGGGAGAGGCGGATGCCCAGCTCCTGGAGGGTGTAGACCGGCCGGCCCTGGTGGCCGGACTGGGTGATGAGCGCGATGGCCGGGCCGGTGAGGTCCTCGCGGAACTTCTCGAAGGCGTTGAGGTTCGTGTTGGGTCCCAGGAGGCGCAGGCCCGAGCGCCGTACCGCGGCGCCGAGACGGGCCTGTGCGGCGGCGCCCTCGTCGCCGGTCTCGGCGAAGCCGGAGGCGAAGGCGACCGCGAACTTCACCTTGGCTTCGGCGAGCTGCTCCACGAC
Source organism: Streptomyces sp. NBC_00086 (assembly GCF_026343255.1). Lineage (NCBI taxonomy): Bacteria > Bacillati > Actinomycetota > Actinomycetes > Kitasatosporales > Streptomycetaceae > Streptomyces > Streptomyces sp. NBC_00086. Next base: position 4,635,224 of record NZ_JAPELZ010000001.1, read on the forward strand.
GGGGAGCGGATCGGCCACGAGGAGGACGGCCAGGTCCACCTGCTCGGGAAGATCGGCCACAGAGGCGTGGCACGGCAGCCCGAAGACCGTGGCCCGGGTGGGGTGCACGGGGTGCAGCCGGGCACCGACGCGTTCCGCCCAGGCGATGAGCTGGCGGGTGATGCCGGTGTTGGGTCTGCCGTCGGCGTCCGAGGCGCCGATGACCGCCACCGACTCGGGCCGGAAGAACCGGTCCAGGTCGGGGGCGTCGGCGTGCAGGGGCCGACCGCTGACGTCCAGCGCGACCGTGTCCTCGGCGGACGGAGCCGCTGTGGAGTGGACGGCCGTCCTGGGGGTCTCCCCGCAGGCCTCGACACGTGCGCGGAAGTCGGTGGTGAGGGTGCCGTGAGTAGATCCAAGCATCGTTCCGCCCGCTCCTGCTCGATGAACCTCGACGAATCTCAATAACTGACGCGTAGTCAGATTACTGAACTGACGTGCCGTCAGGAACAGGGATGCACAGGAAAGCTGGTGGAGGTGATGTGTGGAACGCCCGCGGCGTGGCTTTCGGGTGCGCCTCGGGGCGGACCCCAGGGGGATCCGCGGCGGCTTCCGGCATGACGTCCGGGGCCCTTCAGGGAACGGTCTCAGATCGCCGGGGGCCGGTCCAGACCAGTATTCGGCCGAGGTCAGGGGGCCGGGGCGGCCCTGCGGGGGCGGTCGGCCCCGATCGTCTCGCCGCGCGGCGCCCGGAGCTCCTCACCACTCCCGGGGGGCGATGAGCTCCTCGATGTCCGCGTCCGCGAATCCGTACGCCTCGGCCACGAACGCGAAGTCTTCGGCTATCTCCTCGCGCGCCACGGTCTCGATTTCGCTCCCGGCGGCCTCGAACTCCGCCTCCAGCAGGTTGAACTCCTCGGTCGCCGCCCCCGTCAGCACGTACAGCACGGCCAGGTCCGAGGGCTGCTCGGCCTCGATGCGGGCGCAGAGCCGGAGGAGGATGTCCCGGCCCTTGTCGAGGACGTGGTCCGGGTAGTACGCGTCCCGGTAGAGCGGCTCCAGGAAGGAGCGGGCTGCCACTTGCTGGTTCGTGATCGACATGGTGTTCCCCCATGGTTTCGTCGGCGGTCCCTGATGTGTCGATGCTGCACCCGGCCACTGACAACGGACCTGGTGTGGGGGAGGGGGAGGGGGAGGGGGAGGAACATGCCTGGCGAGGTGGGGGCCGGCCCGGTGATCATCTCGGCATGAGCACGGACATCAGAGGCTTCATCGAGTGCCACCTCAACTATCGGGAACACGAGGCGGATTCGCTCTGGCATGCCACCATCGCCTTGGAGCACCTGAACGTGCCGAGGAACTACGGCGCCTTCGGCTGTCTGTTCGGCGTCTGCGACGACGGGCAGTTCGTGCCCGTGGTTCCCGTCCGTGGACTGCCTGCCGGCGCATCGGATCGTGTCCGCGAGGGGCATGAGACGACGGGCGGGCGAAGCGCGAGCTGGGTCAGCTGGGCAGAGATCAAGCGGGTCGACTGGGACGAGGAGTCAGCCGAGCCGGATTGCTACATCCATGAGTACCACCGTGATCCGCAAGGCGAATGGCAGATCCACCAGCGCCACTATTCCGCTCCTCGGCGGTTCGCCGAGCTCTGCGGACAGCCGGCCAACGCGACCCACCCCGGCAGGTACTTCCCGGAGGGCTCCCAGTGGATCGACGGAGACCGGATGTTCCGTGTGGAGCGCCTCACGAGCCGCGACGCCGTGCTCGACGAGGAGTGGGGTTCCGTCTGGGCCGTCATGGGCACCCTCGCCGAGCTGCACGGCGACGACGCGGTCAGGCTGGTCGTCTGGTTCGACGACTGACCGTGGGGACTTGGCCAGCTCGTTCTGATCACCGTGCCGGGCCGGATTCCACTTCGCTGCCGCGTCGGCGTCAGATGCTGCCGAAGGGTTCGGGGTAGATGAATTCGCCTTGTACGGAGGGGTCGTAGGTGGCCAGGGTGCGGATCTGGAACAGGTGCTCCCAGGCCGGTTCCTCGCCGACGATGCCGAAGTCGGTGCTCGGGCGGAAGCCGAACCGGCCGTAGAAGTCGGGGTCGCCGAGGACGACGACCATCGGGGCGTCGAGGGCGTCCGCCGCGGCGAGAGCGGCGTGGACCAGGGCCGTTCCGAAGCCGCGCCGGCGATGGTCGCTGTGCACACCGAGCAGGCTGAGGTTGGGGATTCGGGCGGTGCCGATTCGTCCCCGGGTGCACAGAGCATGGCCGACGATCGCGCCGTCCTCGTCCTCGGCCACCAGCGAGAGTGCTGGGATCCAGTCTTCACCCCTTCGCAATGCCTCCCGCAGGATCACCTCCACAGGTTCCTCCTCGTGCGGCTTGTGGGAGGAGGCAATGGTCACCGCACGGACGGCGGCCAGGTCGGCGGGGGTTTCTCGTCTGATCAGCACCTACGCAGTGTGGCCCTCCGGCCGACCTGGTGGGCGTGCGGGGGCCGTCAGGGAGATGGCCTCATCTCACGGACCGGATGACGATGCCCGCGATGTGGCGTAGGACTTGTCGGCCAGGACTGCGAAAGGCCCGGTGCGCGGCCGCCCCCGGCGACGTGGGACGCGCAGGCGGGCCATCAGGTGCGTGGAGCCGGGAGCGTCGCAGGCCCGTCCGACGGTGAGGCAGAGGGCGAGGGGCCGGCAGTGCGCGTCGGCTGCGAGGTTCGCCTGCCGGGGCCCTCTTCTGCGGGCCCCGGCCGTGTGCTGGGGAGCGCGCACGACATGGCCTAGGTGCGGGCCTTGCGGGCCGTGCGGGCGATGGCCTTGGCGATCTTTTCGGCGTCCAGGGCCAGTTCGCGGATGTTGCCGCTGATGGGGTTGGTGAAACCGGTGAAGTAGAGGGCCGGGGCGTCGGGCGGGGTGGTCGCGCCGTGCGTACGGGGGCGGCCGCGGTCGTCCAGTACGTCGAGGGCGCCGACCAGGCCCTCCAGGGCGCGGCGGTATCCGGTGGCCGCGATCACGGCGTCCGGGGTGATGCGGGAGCCGTCCGCGAGGACCACCTCGGCTCCGTCGAAGGACTCGACGGCGGCCACGGGCTCCACCCGGCCCGTGCGGACCGCATCGATCAGGCCGACGTCCTGGAGCGGGATCGACCCCTGCTTGACCCTGCTGTACAGGCCGGTGGTGGGGCGCGGGAGACCGTACGCGGACAGGTCCGGGACCGAGGCCTTGCCGACGATCGCGCCGAGCCGGTCGACGAGCCGTACGGGCAGGTGCCGGACCAGGATCCCGGTCCGCTGCGAGGGCCAGCCGGCGGTGGAGCGGCGCAGGATGTGCGGGGCCGTGCGCACCGCGAGGCGGACCCGGGCGGCGCCGCCTTCGGCGAGGTCGACCGCTATCTCGGCGCCGGTGTTGCCCACGCCGACGACGAGGACGTCCAGGCCGGCGTAGGGGGCGGGGTTGCGGTACTCGGCGGCGTGGGCGAGGGGGCCCGGGTAGGTGTCCCGGCCGGGCCAGTCGGGGACGAGGGGGGTGTGGTTGTACCCGGTCGCGACCACCACCGCCCGGGCCGCCATGACGCGGCCGCCGGTGGCGTGCAGGGTCCAGCCGGGGGCGTCGGGGAGGGAGTCCGCGGAGGGCTCGATGCGGGTCACCTCGATGCCGGTGGCGATCTCCAGCTCGTGGAACTCGGCGTACTTCTCCAGGTAGCGCACCACGTTCTCGCGTGCCACCCAGCGTCCGAAGCGGCGCGGCATGGCCAGGCCCGGGAGGGCGGAGAGGCGGCGCGTGGTGTGCAGGTGGAGGCGGTCGTAGTGCCGCCGCCAGGAAGCGCCGACCGACTCCGACTTCTCCACGACCACCGCGCGGATGCCGCGGGCGCGCAGCGCGGCGGCGACGGCGAGGCCGCCGGGGCCGGCGCCGATCACGTAGACCGGGCGGGGCTGGGTGGACAGGTCGGGTGCTGCGGGGGCTCCGGGCATGAGGTGTGAGCCTATCGACGTACGGGGGTGGTGGGTCTCGGACGAGGAGGGAATCGGTTGCGGATCGATTACGGGGCGTGGTGGGGGCGGTGGGGGTGGTGGGGGGACCGTGGGGCGTGGTGGGGGGCCGTGGGGAGGGCCGTGGGGAGGGCCGGGTGGGCGGCGGTGGGTGGGGGCTTGTGGGATGGGGCGGGATCCGGTGAACTGACGGGACGTCAGATTTGGTGTGTCCCGGAGGAGTGGTGTCGTGAGTACAGGAGCCGGTACGGCTGCGCGGTTCGACCTGCCGGAGATCGACGACTTCACGCGGCCCTACTGGGACGCGGCCGCGGAGGGGCGGCTGTTGCTGCGCCGCTGCGGGGAGTGCGGGAAGGCGCACCACTACCCGCGGGAGTTCTGCCCGGCCTGCTGGGCGGGGGAGGACAGGGTGACGTGGGAGACGGCGAGCGGGCGGGCCACGCTCTACACCTGGTCGGTGATCCACCGCAACGACCTGCCGCCCTTCGGGGAGCGGGTGCCGTATGTGGCGGCGGTGGTGGACCTCGCGGAGGGGCCGCGGATGATGACCGAGGTCGTCGGTGCGGAGGGGGTGGAGCTGCGGGTGGGGATGGACCTGGTGGTGTCCTTCCGGGAGGCGGCGGAGGGGGTTTGGGTGGCGGTCTTCACCCCCGGCGCGGGCTGACCTCGCGGGGTGGGGGGAGTCCCCTACCCGCCCTTCGACCGTTCCCAGGGCTCGGCCCTGACCCGGTCCTCAAGCGCCGGACGGGCTGGGAAGGGGTACCGGGCTGCGCCCGGACCCCTCTGGGGCTCCGCCCCAGACCCCGGTCCTCAAACGCCGGACGGCTGGGAATGCCCGGACCCCGGTCCTCAAGCGCCGGACGGCTGGGTATGCCCGGGCCCCGGTCCTCAAGCGTCGGACGGCCGGGAATGCCCGGATGCCCGGTGGCCGGGACGGGTAGCTGTCGGGCGGTGGGAAACCCTCAGGCGTGCGGCGGCTGGGACGGGCAGCCGTCGGGCGATGGGAAGCCCTCAGGTACCTCGCCGCCGGGCGGTCAGGGCCACAAGAGGTGGCGGGTCCAAGGGGTGTTGGGGGTTCGGGTGTACTGGAGGCGGGTGTGGAGGCGGGCTGCGTCTCCCTGGAAGAACTCGATCTCCGTGGGGGAGAGGACGTACCGGGTCCAGGTCGGGGCCGGGGCGTCCGGCTCCGCGCCCGCCCGCTCCCAGGACTGCGCCGCGGTGGCGGCCAGTTCTTCGCGGGAGGTCAGGACCTCGCTCTGCCGGCCCGTCAGGGCCGCCGCGAGGGCTCCGCGCGTGCGGGCCGCCAGGTCGGCGCGGCTTTCCGTCGCGTCGCACGCCGTGACCCGGCCCCGGATGCGGATCTGGCGGGCCACCGCCGGCCAGTAGAAGCCCAGCGCCGCCGCCGGCTGCCCGGCCAGCTGGCGGCCCTTCGTGCTGGTGGAGTGCGAGGCGAAGTGCAGGCCGCGCTCGTCGGCGTCGTGCAGCATGAGCGTCCGTACGTCGGGCCGTCCGTCCGCGTCCACCGTCGCCAGGCTCATCGTGTGCGGCTCGGGCTGCCCCGCCTTGGCGGCGTGCGTGAACCACTCCCGGAACAGTTCGAGCGGCTCGGCCGGAGCGGTGGCCGTGTCGAAGGAGGGCAGCGGCCCGTCCCAGACGCGCAGGGAGTGCAAGGTGGTGTGGAAGTCGCTCGGGGCGCTCAGGTCGCTCGTCATTCCTCAATCGAACACCACCCGGTCGTGTCCCACCACGAGGAAAGCCGAACGGGGGCGCCCCGGCCGACCTGTGCGGTCGGGCGGAACGCCCCCGTGGACGTCAGGACGCGGCACAAGGCCGCGCGTGCGTCGGGGTGTTACTGCATCAGTCGAGGACGTCCGGGCGCGGCGGGATGCTGCGGAGCGTCGCCGCACCGGCGGCCGGGCCGACGGCCCAGTCGATGAGCTTGTTCGCGTCCGGGTAGCGCGAGTCGTCGTTCAGCAGGACACCGATGACCGTCTTGCCGTTGCGCGTCGCCGAGAAGACGATGCACCGACCCGCGATGGAGCCGGTGCCGGTCTTGACGCCGATCGCCCCCGGAGCGAAGTGGCCGGAGTTGGCCTGGAGCAGCTCGTTGGTGTTCGTCCACGTGGCGACGGTGGCGGTTCCGCCGCTGCTGATCGCGGTGGTCTTCACGATGGACTTGAAGGTGCTGCTGCGCATCGCGAAGCGGGTCATCTTCGCCAGGTCGCGCGCGGTGGTGACGTTGCCGGCGACCGTCGGCGAGATGCCGTCGAAGGAGTCGTACGTGGTGTTCGTCATGCCCAGGGACTTGGCCTTGGCGTTCATCTTCGCGATGAAGTCCTTGGTGCGGGCCGCGGTGGTCGCGCCCGAACCGAAGGTGTCGGCGAGCGCGTAGGCGGCGTCGCAGCCCGAGGGCAGCATCATCGCGTAGAGGAGCTGGCGGACCGTGGGCGTGGCACCCGCCTTCAGGTTGGCCGTGCTGGCGCCCTCCCGGACCACGTAGTCCCGGTACTCCTGCTTGATGGTGACCTTCTTGTTGAGGTCGAGACCAGGAGTGGTGAGGACGACCACGGCCGTGGTGATCTTCGTGGTGCTGGCCATCTGGCGCTTGGTGTCGCCGCCCTTGTAGGCGAGCGTGGCGCCCGTGGTGCCGTCCATGAGGAACGACGCGGAAGCCGAGTTCGTCGGTGCGGCGGCGGCCCCGGCGGGCGAGCCGACCGCGATGAGGGCGCCCGTGGCGACGGTGACGGCGAGAGCGGCGCGAGAACGCCGCAGCAGGTTCGATATCAAGTCAGTTCCCGTGATGGCTGGAGATTCCCCGAAGGGGCCGCGGACACCGAGGTGCCCGGCCCCTCCGGGAGCTTACGCAGCCGGACCGACAAGGAGATCAGTCCCGTCCGAGAATGATGGTGCCCGACGAGCAGAACCAGCCGCCGGTGCCCGAGGCGATGGCCACCTGTGGGAGGGTTCCGCCACGTTTGCGCACTTGGCCCTCGCCCGCCTCGCCGCGGAGTTGGCGTACCGCCTCGACCAACAGGAACAGCCCGCGCATGCCCGGATGGCAGGCGGAGAGTCCGCCGCCGTCCGTATTGACCGGGAAATCGCCGTCCCGCAGGAGGCGGCCTTTCTCCACGAATGCGCCGCCCTCGCCCTTCGCGCAGAAGCCGAGGTCCTCCAGAGTGACCAGGGTCATATAGGTGAAGGCGTCGTAGATTTCGGCCAGGTCCACATCGGCCGGGGTGAGTCCCGCGCGGGCGAAGGCCTGGCGGCCCGAGACGGCCGCGGGGGAGACGGTGAAGTCCTCCCACTCCGACATCGTGGTGTGCGAGACGGCGGTGCCGGACCCGAGGATCCACACGGGCTCCTTGGCCGTGTCCGGTACGTAGTCCTCCGCGGCCAGCAGGACCGCGCAGCCGCCGTCGGAGCGGATGCAGCAGTTCAGCTTCGTGAAGGGGTCCGCGATCATCCCGGAGGACAGCACGTCGTCGACCGTGATGGGGTCGCGGAACATCGCGTCCGGGTTGGTGGCGGCGTTGGCCCGCGCCTGCACCGCCACCTCGGCGAGCTGCTCCAGCGTCGTGCCGTACTCGTGCATGTGGCGGCGCGCGGCCATCGCGTACTTGGAGACCAGCGTGTGCCCGTACGGGACCTCGAACTGCAGGGGTCCGCGGGCGCCGAAGGAGAGGTTCGAGGTGCGGCGGCGGGCCTTGATGTCGGCGCGCGCGGTGGATCCGTAGACGAGGAGGACCGCGTTGGCGTGGCCGGCCGCGATGGCGTCGGCCGCGTGGGCGGCCATCACCTCCCAGGTGGAGCCGCCGACCGAGGTGGAGTCGACCCAGGTGGGGCGCAGGCCCAGGTACTCGGCGACCTCCACGGGCGCCAGGATGCCGAGGCCGGCCGAGGCGAAGCCGTCGATCACCGAGCGGTCCAGGCCGGAGTCGGCCAGGGCCCGGCGGGCGGCCTGCGCGTGCAGGGCGTACGGGGTGGGGCCGTCCACCCGGCCGCAGTCCGAGAGGGCGACGCCGACGACGGCGACCCGGCGGGGCCGGGCCTGAGGGCCGGCTGTGGCGGATGCGGATGCGGTGGCGGAGAGAGGTCCAGGCATGACCTGACGGTACAACTGACGCATCGTCAGATGCTAGGGGGTCCGGGTGGGTTGGGTCGGGGCGTGAATCCTCCTATGCTGCGCCGCGTGATGGAGGCCGCGGATGTGCTGTCCGTACTGGCGCTGCTGCGCCGGGCGGGGGCGGACGTGTGGGTCGGTGGAGGGTGGGGGATCGACGCGCTCCTCGGGCGCCGGACCCGGGACCACCGCGATCTGGACCTGATGCACCGGCAGGAGCAGGAGCCCGCCGTGGTGGCGGCCCTCGCGGAGGCGGGCTTCTCGGAGCGCCTGGACCGGCGCCCCGTGCGGTTCGTCGTCGCGCATGCCGACGGCCGGGAAGTCGACCTCCATCCGCTGGTCTTCGCGGGCGACGGCTCGGCGGTCCAGGCCTCGCCGGAGCCCGGGCGTCCTTTTCGTTACCCCGCCTCGTGCTTCGTGACCGGCGGGATCGGGGGGACCGCGGTCCCGTGCCTGTCCGTCGAGCAGCAGGTCTCCTTCCACCAGGGCTACGAGCCCACGGGCCGTGACCGGCAGGACATGGCCCACCTCCGGCAGGCCTTCGGGGTCGCCACCCACTTCTGAGGCGCGGGGCGCGGGCGCCCGCCCTCCGGTTGTCCGGCGGGGCATCCATCCCCGGCGGCTCGGCGGAGCGCCCGGCCCTCTTGGCTGTCCGTCCTGCGGGGGAGTCCTCCCTCCGGCCGTCCGGCGGGAGGCTCGACCCCCGGCCGTCCGGCGGGCCGCCGCCCCCTCCCGCCCCGGCGATCGGCTTCGGGGTGGTCCGCCCCCTGTGCTTATGGCGCCGCCCGCCCTAACATGACGGCCCGTCAGATACGGGGAGGAGCCCGACGATGGATGCCGCCTTCACCGCGGAGCAGGACGAGATACGGCGTACCCTGCGCGAGATCCTGGGCAAACGCTGCGGCCCGGACGAGGTCAAGGCCGCCGTCCGCACCGCCGCCGGACACGACCGCGAGCTGTGGCAGCAGCTCGCCCGGCAGCTCGGACTGCCGGGCATCGCCGTGGCCGAGGAGTACGGAGGCGTCGGCTGCGCCCCCGCCGACCTGGCCCTGGCCTGCGAGGAGACCGGGCGGGTGCTGCTGCCGTCACCGCTGCTGGCCACCGCCGTGCTCGCCGTGCCGCTGCTCACCGCCCTGGGGACCGGCGCCCAGCGCTCCACCCTGCTCCCGCCGCTCGCGGCGGGCGGGCTCACCGCCGCGCTCGCCGTACCCGGCCCCGCCCTGGCCACCGCCCTGGCGCTGACCGGCACCAATGCCCCGGGCGAATGGGCCGGCGGCGGCCGCGCCGGCGGGGTGCAGGCCCGCGCCGTGGACGGCGGCTGGCGGCTGTACGGGGAGGTCGCCCAGGTGCTCGACGGGCACAGCGCCTCGCTGCTGTTGGTCGCGGCGCACGCGGGAGGGTTCGCCCGCAGCCGCACCCTGCTGTTCCTCGTACGGGAGGACGCGCCCGGCCTCGTACGGGCGCGGCAGACCACCCTGGACGAGACCCGCCCGCAGGGGCAGATCCAACTCCGCGACGTCGAAGCCGAATTGCTGGGCGCAGAGGACGCCGACGTGGCCGGGGCCCTCGCCGCCACCGGGCGCGGCGCCGCCGCCGTCCTGGCCGCCGAGGCGGTCGGCGCGGCCGGGCAGGCGCTCGCCCGCACCGTGGAGTACGTACAGCAGCGCGAGCAGTTCGGCCGGGCCATCGGCTCGTTCCAGGCGGTCAAACACCGCCTCGCCGACCTTTATGTACAGGTCCAGGCGGCCCGCTCGGCCGCCTACTACGCCGCCTGGGACCCGCAGCAGGGCGGACTCGCCCTGGCCCAGGCCCTGGAGGCGCTGCGCATCACCGCCGGCGAGGCCATCCAGCTGCACGGCGGCATCGGCTTCACCTGGGAGCACGACGCGCACCTCTACTTCAAGCGGGCGGCCGCCGACGAACTGCTCTTCGGCCCCGTCCACCGGCTGCGCGCCCATGCCGCGGAAGCCGCCGGGCTGTTCGCACCGCTCGCGCCCGCGCCCGTACAAGCCCCCGCCCCCGCCCCACGGAACGAGAAGGTGGCCGTCTGATGGCGCCCGGAGTCAAGCTGATGCAGAAGGTCTCCTCGACCATGCTGTTCGCCAAGATCGCACCGCACTTCATCCCCGCCATGGACAAGGCGGTGCACAAGCTGACCCGCGGAAAGGTCATCCTCAGCGCCCAGATGCTCCCCGGCGTGATCCTCACCGCCAAGGGAGCCAAGACCGGCGAACCGCGCACCACCCCGCTCGCGTGCATGCCGGAGCAGGACGGGGCGAGCTGGGTGCTGATCGGCTCGAACTTCGGCCGCCCCGGACACCCGGCATGGACCGGGAACCTGCTCAAGAACCCTGACGCGAAAGTGAGTTGGAAGGGTCAGGACATCGCCGTACGCGCCCGCCTGCTGGCGGGTGAGGAACGCGCGGCGGCGTGGCAGGCGGTGCTGAAGTTCTGGCCGCCGTACGCGGCGTACCAGGCGCGCATCGAGCGCGAGATCCGGTTGTTCCGCCTGGAGCGTCGCTGATCACGGCGGAGGTCCCGTCGGGGCGTGGGTTCCCGCAAGGGCGGAGGTCCCGTAAGGGGTGAAGGCGGCGGCGGACCCGGTGGGGGTCCGCCGCTTACTTCGTGGGCTTCTTGCCCGTGATGCCCAGGTGGACCAGGAGGGCCAGGTTCGGCTTCAGTTCCGCCTGCTTGACGCCCCAGGTCTGGAACCCCTTCTGGTGCGAGGCGACCGCCGCGAGCATGGCGACCAGCGAACCGGCCATCGCGGCCGGGCTCACGTCCTTGTCGACCTTGCCCTTGGCCTGGAGCTCCTTCATCGACTCCGTGAGGGAGTTGGTGACGGAGTTGAGGATCTTCATGCGGATCTTGTAGAACCGCTTGTCGCCCTCGGCCGCGCCGAGGTCGACGACCCGCAGGATCGCGTCGTTGCGCCGCCAGAACTCCAGGAAGCCATCGACGAGTTCCTCGGCCGCCGCCCATCCCGCCTTGCCGACCCACGCGCGTCCCTCGACCAGCGAGGTCAGTTGCGCACCCTCGTTGGCCATGCGCTCCGCGATCTCCAGGACGGCGCCTTCGACGTCCGGGAAGTACTGGTAGAAGGTCGCGGGGGAGGTACCGGCCTTGCGGGCGACGTCGATCACTTTGACGTCGCGGTACGGCGAGGAGCTGAGCATCTCGCTGAGGCAGTCGAGCAGCTTCTGCCTCGTCGCCTGACCGCGCCGGCCGGCAACGCGACCGTCGACGGTGCGTACTTGTCCTGTCATGCCGTCAGCTTACCGAGGGGTGATCGGCGCGCGATTCGGCCGCCTGCAAATGGGGTTACGGGACGCCTGGCCTGGGCGTACGCCCGTCCCGACCCGTCACCGCGACGGATTCCGGCCGGGCGGACGCCCCGGGCGCGCCATCCGGGTTCGGGCCCTATCCCCCGAATAGTCTTATCAACAGGCTGTGGACAAGTTTTCGGGCACATCATGATCCGGAGGACATGGCTGGGCGAGCGGGGCAGAACGTGCGCGGAGGGTGCACACCCTTGCACACCCCCGCACAACGGAAGGAACCGGGCTCATGGCAGCATTCGCGGAAGGCTCACCCTGCTGGGTCGACGCCTCCCTGCCGGACGTGGAAGCCGGCAAGCGCTTCTACGGTGAGCTCTTCGGATGGACCTTCGCCGACAGCGCGGGAGCCGAGTACGGCCACTACACCCAGGCCTACAGCCGCGGCCGCAACGTCGCCGCCCTCGCCCCCAAACCCGACGGCCGGATGCCGACCGTCTGGGGGATCTACCTCTACACCACCGACGCGTACGCCTGCGCCCAGCGCATCCGCGCCGCCGGCGGCCAGATGGTCATGGACCCGATGCCGGTGGGCCCCTACGGGACCGCCGCGATGGCCGCCGACCCCGGCGGGGCCGTCTTCGGCCTGTGGCAGCCCGGCACCCACCACGGCTTCGACGCCCAGAACGAGCCCTACACGTACTGCTGGTCCGAGGTGTACACCCGCGCCCGCGACGCCGTGGACGTCTTCTACGCCAAGGTCTTCGGCTACGTCCCCGAGGACCAGAACGACGAGGACTCGGGCATCGAGTACCGCGTCTGGTCCCCGCCCGGCAAGGCGGCCGGCTCGGAGACCGCCGTCCTGGGGCGCAGCCTGATCACCGATGCCTTCCCGGAGATCATGCCCGCGCACTTCCTCGCGTACTTCGCCGTCCCGGACTGCGACCAGTCCGTGGCGATGGTGCAGCGCCTCGGCGGCCGGGTCACCGCCGACCCCTTCGACACCCCGTACGGCCGCATCGCGGTGGTCGCGGACAACCAGGGGGCGGTCTTCGGCCTGCTGTCGGAACCGCGGACGAGGACGGGCGGCACGGCTTAGAACCGCGCGCCCTCGTACGGGCTACGGTCTACGGGTTCACGGTGAGCTCGTCCCGGCGGCTTTCGGCGTTGAAGTGCTTGCCGTCGGCGTCGCGGTAGCGGGCGATCCAGGTGCCGGTGGCGTCGGCGGTGAACTTGTGGACGAAGCTGCCGTCCTCGGCGGTCTTCGAGTGGCCCTTGTAGACGTAGGTCTGGCTGCCGGCGGGCTGGAAGTAGAACAGGACCTTCTGGCCGGCGTAGGCCTTCGCCGGGGTCTCGTGCCGGAGGCTGCCCTTGATGAAGAAGGCCTGGCCCTTCTGCACCGGCTCCGGCGCCGCGTTGAACTTCGTGATCTCCGTCGCCGTCCGGGTCAGCCGGACCGGCTCGGTGACGGAGCCCTGCATGCGCGGCGCGGCGGCGTACCGGAGCCGCCAGTAGCCGTCCGCCCCGCCGGGCAGCGCCTGGTCGAAGCGGGCGGAGGCGAAGTCCACGGTGAACACGGTGCGCGTCGCCCAGTCCGTCTTGCCGTCGGCCGAGTACTGCACCTCGACGAGGGTGGGGGCCTGGCTGAGGGGCTTGTGGGCGAGGCCCCCGGTGAACCGCACGCCGGCGGGGCCGACCGTGGCCTTGACCTCCGTGAAGTAGCTGACCTCGACGACCTTGGCCTCCGTGGTGGCGATCACGTACTGGAGCCACGGGGACTTGCCGCCCGCCCACGTGGTCTTCACCGGGCCGCTACGGGACATCAGCAGCTGCCGCTCGAACCGGCCGTCCGCCCCCGTGACGGGCTCACCGGTGAGGTCCGCGAGCATCTGCGTGCCCTCGGGGACGGGCTTGCGGGTGCCGTCCGCGGCGATCCTGACGGCCTGGCCCGTGATCTTGGCCGTCGATCCGTAGCGGGCCTTGATCTTCCGGGACTCGGGGTCGAGGACGATCTCGGCCTTCTGGGGGACCGCGCGTGCGGTTTCGGCGCTCCCCCCGGCGGCGATGTCAGGGGTGTCCAGGGTGTCGACGCGCACTTCGGTGTGGTCCTCCGTGCCCCGGAAGGTGAACGGAGCCGACAGGTGGCCCCGGGCGTCCGTGGTCGCCTCCTGCGAGGTGCGCTCGGCGGAGAGGCGGACCTTGGCGTTCCGCAGCGGGGTGCTCGCTCCGGTCCGCGGGTCGAGGGTGGTGACGTCCGCCGTCACGGTGGTCTTGAGGTTGTCGAGGGACACCCCGTCCGCCGCGACGACCTTGGTGACCACCGAACGCAGCCGGTAGTCGAAGTCCCCGCATTCGACGGGTTCGGCTTCGGAGCCGACTTCGAGGGTGTAGATCCCGAGCTCGGCCAGCTTGAGCGGCTCCGAGACCAGACGGAAGTCGGGGAGGACGCCGTCCGGGTCGGTCACCCTGCGGAACGTGTCCACGGTCGCGACGCGCAGCCCCGTCTCCTTGTCCCGCAGGTGGACGACGAGGCCGTCGGGCACGCCCGTCCCGTCCTGCGCGCTGTGGACGACGAGGGACCCGTCCTGCTTGGCGTACATCTCCGGCGGGCAGGAAGCCGTTGCGGCGAACGCGGCATGCACCGACCCCGGCACGGCCAGGCCCCCGAGCAGCGCAGTGGCGACGACGACGGCTGAGGTCAAACGGTGACGCACGGATTCCCCCGGATTTTGACGAGCTGAACGGCTGTTAGACCCGTGACACCCCCGATGGGTTGTATGCCTTTTCCCGCAGGCTGAGCCGGTCGCGGCCTTGCCTGCGGGGGCGTCCGTACGGGTTGAGGGTTACGGGTTCACCTGGAGGTCGTCCCGGCGGCTCTCGGCGTTGAAGTGCTTGCCGTCGGCGTCGCGGTAGCGGGCGATCCAGGTGCCGGTGCGGTCGGCGGTGAACTTGCGGACGAAGGTGCCGTCCGCGGCGGTCTTGGCGCTGCCCTGGTAGAGGAAGCCCCGGGTGCCGGCGGGCTGGAAGTAGAACAGGACCGTCTGGGCGCCGTACGCCACCGCCGGGGTCCCGTGCTGCAGGGTGCCCTTGATGGCGAAGGTCTGGCCCTTGCGGACCGGCTCCGGGGCGGCATCGAACGTCTTGAACGCCGTCACCTTCCGGGTCAGCCGGACCGCCGGGGTCACGTAGCCCTGGATCAAGGATTCGCCGGCGTACCGCATCCGCCAGTAGCCGTCGGCCTCGCCCGGCACCGTCTGCTTCATCGAGCCGGTATCGAACTTCGCAGTGAACGTCTTGCGCGTCGTCCAGTTCGTCTTGCCGTCGGCCGAGTACTGCACCTCGACGTTGGCGGACTTGTTCTCGACCACGGGCCTGAGGTGCAGGTCCCCGGTGAGCGTCACCTGCCGTGCGGAGTCCATGGTGGCCCTGAACGTCCTGATGAGCGTGCTGGAGACGAGCTCGACCTGCGTCCGGCCCTCCGCGGCCTCCAGCCACGGCGTGGCCCTCCAGCCCTCCCACGAGGTGCTCGTGCCAGTGCTGGTGATCCGTACCTGCCGCTCGAACCTGCCGTCCGCCTTCGTCAAGGGCACACCGGTCAGATCGGCCGAGAGGCGCGTGCTCTCGGGGACGGGCTTGCGCGTGCCGTCGGCGGCGATCCATACGGCCTGGCCCGTGATCTTGGCCGTCGATCCGTAAAGTGCCCTGATCTTCCGGGATTCGGGGTCGAGGACGATCTCGGCCTTCTGGCGGACCGTGCCCACGGTGAGCCAGGTCTCCACGGCGTCCATCTGCGGGGTCTGCGCCACACCGAGGCGCACGTTGGTAAACGCCTCCGTCCCCCGATAGGTGTACGGGGCCGCCAGGTGGCCCTGGGCGTCCGTGGTCGCCTCCTGCGAGACGCCCTCACCGGCCAGGCTGACCTTGGCGTTCGCGAGGGGGGAACTCGTCTGGGTCCGCGGGTCGAAGCCGGTGAGGTCCGCGGAGACGGTGGTCTTCAGGTTGTCGAGGGACACCTTGCCCGCGGTGGGCTTGGTCATTTCCGAGCGGAGCCGGTAGTCGAGGTCCCCGCAAACGGTGGTGCCGGCTGCCGTGTCGACTTCGAGGGTGTAGATCCCGAGCTCGGGCAGCTTGAGGGGGTCCGAGATCACGTCCGTCGCGAACATGTCGTCCGACTCTTCCCAGGGCAGGTCCTTGAACTTGTCGACGGCCGCGACGCGCAGCCCCGTCTTCTTGTCCCGCACGTGGACGGTGACATCGGGTCGGGTGTAGACGTTCTTGATGACGATGGCGCCCTCGCGGGTGGTGTACATCCCCTGGTAGCAGCCGTCGTCGGCGGCGTGCGCGACCCCCGGCACGGCCAGCCCTCCGAGTGCCGCTGCGGCGATCACGACTGCTGATGTCAAGCGCTGATGCATGTATCCCCCGGGTTTTGACGAGTTGGACGGGAGCTAGACCCACGACACCGCCCCCGGGTTGTACACCGATCCCGGCAGCCCGTACGCGACCACCCGCCGTGCCGGGGCCGGACCAGGCGCGGGCCTGACAGAATCGGGGGTGCGCGACCCGGGCGGCCCCCGGGGGTGAGACGCTGCACGGGGCAGGGACCCGCGGCGGCTCGCGCGCATCCGGTGACGTGACGGCGATGACGGCGACGCCACCGGCGATGGCTGGAAGAGCGGGGACCGCGAGGGACCCCGTACGGGGATGGGTGTGGAGGCGAGTGGTGGAGCAGCTGACGCAGCACGACCCGAGACGGATCGGCCCCTTCGAGGTGCTGGGACGGCTCGGCGCCGGCGGCATGGGGCTGGTCTATCTCGCGCGGTCGGCGTCCGGACGCCGGGTGGCGATCAAGACGGTGCGCACCGAACTCGCCGAGGACCAGCTGTTCCGCGTCCGCTTCACCCGTGAGGTGGAGGCGGCCCGGGCCGTGTCCGGCTTCTACACCGCGGCCGTCGTCGACGCCGACCCGCGCGCGGCCGTGCCGTGGCTGGCCACCGCGTACGTACCGGCGCCCTCCCTGGAGGAGATCGTCCACGAGTGCGGGCCCATGCCCGCCCAGGCCGTACGGTGGCTCGCCGCCGGCATCGCCGAGGCGCTCCAGTCGATCCACGGGGCGGGCCTGGTCCACCGCGACCTGAAGCCCTCCAACGTGCTCGTCGTCGAGGACGGCCCGCGCGTGATCGACTTCGGCATCGCCAGCGGGGTCTCCAATACCCGCCTGACCATGACGAACGTCGCCGTCGGCACCCCCGCGTACATGTCGCCGGAGCAGGCGAAGGACTCGCGCAGCGTCAAGGGCGCCAGCGACGTGTTCTCGCTCGGCTCCACGCTGGTCTTCGCCGCCACCGGTCACCCGCCGTACCACGGGGCGAACCCGGTGGAGACGGTCTTCATGCTGCTGCGCGAGGGCCCCAACCTGGAGGGGCTCCCCGACGAGCTCCGCCCGCTGATCGAATCCTGCATGCAGATGGACGCCACGCAGCGGCCGACCCCGGCCGACCTGCAGGCGCAGCTCGCCCCGCACCTCTTCGAGGGCGGCGACGAGAGCGGTACCGCCTCGGCGTGGCTGCCCGAGCGGGCCGTCGCGATGATCGAGGCCCGGCGGGCCGGCCACCGCAACGCCGCGGCCGCTGCTGCCGCCGCGGCGGCAGCCGTGCCGAAGCCGGCGATTCCCCGGGCAGGCATCTCCGCGCCCATCGAGAGCGTCGGCCCCGCGTCCGGTCCCCCGTCCGGTCCCGCCACGCACCGCCGCCAGCGCGGCGGAGCCGACCCCTGGACCGACCCGCGGACCGGCCAGGCCGTCCCGCAGCGGCCCGAGCGTCCCCCGATGGCGCCCTCCGGCGAGCCCGTGCGGCTCGGTGGATCCCCGGTGCCGATCGGGCCGGGCCCGCAGGCCTCCGCCTCGGCGCCGGCCGCCCACGCGGCCGCCGCGGACTCGGCGACCGGCTGGATCCGGCCGCCCGCCGGTACCCCGGTGGCGGGCCCCGCGCCCTCGGTCCTCGTACCGAACCCGGGCCCGGCCCCCGACAGCGGCCGCTGGCGGCCCTGGCGGTTCCGGATGTCGAACGAGGTCTGGGGCACCCCGACCGTCGCGGGCGACCTGCTCTACGTCACCTCCTTCGAGGTGCACGCCCTGGACGTGGCCAGCGGCCGCCGCCAGTTCAAGACCCGCGACGTCGCCTGGTCCATGGCCGTCTCCGACGGGCGCATCCACGCCTCCGACGGCCCCTCCCTCTACGCCCTGGACGCCGGCGACGGCTCCGAGCGCTGGCGGCTGTCCACCGATGCCTGGGTGTACGCCCTGCGCGCCGACCGGGGCACCGTCGTCACCGCCACGCGCGGAGGCGGCGTACAGGCCTGGGAGTCGTCCAGCGGGCACAAGCTGTGGGAGCTGACCGGGGCGCAGAGCGAGTTCGAGACCGTCGAGGCGGCCCCCGTGCTGCACGACGGCACGGTCTACGTGTGGCAGGACGCCCGGCTGCGCGCCCTGGACGCCCGCTCCGGCCGCGAGTCCTGGTCGTACCCGATCGGCGACGCGGCCTCCTGCGGGAACGTGCCCGTACGGGTCACCCCCGCCCCCGACGGCAACGTCTACGTCGCCGCCGGCACCCGGGTGATCTCCATCGACCGGGCCTCGGGCCGGGTCCGCTGGCACTTCGAGGCCCCCGCCGTGTTCCTCGCACCCCCGGCCTTCGCCCCCGGCGCGGCCGTCACGGGCGGCGGGGTCTACCTCGCGGACTACCTGGGCACCGTCTACGCCCTGGACGCCGCCAACGGCAAGGACCGCTGGCGCATCGCCACCGAGCCCCGGCAGTCCGCCGACCCGGTCCTGGTCGCCGCGGGCAACGTCCACCTGGCCGCGGGCAGCGCCGTGTACACGCTCGACGCGGTCACCGGCACCCCGAAGTGGCGGTTCGCGGCGGGCGGCGAGATCACCGGTTCCCCGGCGGTCGCGGACGGCCGCGTCCACTTCGGTTCGGCCGACCACTGCCTGTACACCCTCGACGCGGCGGGCGGCCAGCTCCGCTGGAAACTGGCCACCGGCGGGGAGATCACCGGAGCCCCGGTGGCCGAGGCGGGCGTGGTCTACGCGTGCAGCAAGGACCGCTGCGTGTACGCCCTGGACGCCGCCAAGGGCACGGGAACCCGTACGGGCGGCTGACCCGGCTCGGGCGCCGCCTGAGCTGGGGCTGAGCCGTCCGGGGGCCCCGTCGCGGCCCCCTCGGGGGCGCGCACCGCACCAGGAGTGACAGGATGGACCCCATGAGCAACGTATTCTTCGACATCAACATCGACGGCAAGCCCGCCGGTCGCATCGTCTTCAGCCTCTTCGACGAGGTCGTCCCGAAGACCGCCCAGAACTTCCGCGAGCTGTGCACGGGCCAGAACGGCTTCGGCTACGCCGGCTCCGGCTTCCACCGCGTCATCCCGCAGTTCATGCTGCAGGGCGGTGACTTCACCAACCACAACGGCACGGGTGGCAAGAGCATCTACGGCGAGAAGTTCGCCGACGAGAACTTCACCCTGAAGCACGACCGTCCGTACCTGCTGTCGATGGCGAACGCCGGCAAGAACACCAACGGTTCGCAGTTCTTCGTCACCACCGTCGTCACCTCCTGGCTCGACGGCAAGCACGTCGTCTTCGGCGAGGTCGTCGAGGGCAAGGAGATCGTCGACGCGATCGAGAAGCTCGGCACCCCCTCGGGCTCCACGCGCGGCAAGATCGAGATCGCGGCGTCCGGCGTCGTCGAGGCCTGATCCCCACCCCGCCCGCAACGGCTGGCCGGCCCCGCCCCCTCAGGGGGACGGGGCCGCCGTCATGTCAGGGGGCGGGCGCCGTTTCGGGGGGCCGGGACGCCATGACGTCGCGCACCTCCGCACTGCTTTCGGCCAGCTCGCGCAGGACCGTTTCCATGGTGGTGGCGGACTGCGCGAAGAGCGCGTGGCCGGCCGGGGTGAGCCGGGCGTCGAAGCCCCTGCGGTCGGTGGCGCACGGCCTGCGCTCGGCGTAGCCGGCCGTGATCATCTGGGCCAGCAGGCGTGAGACCTGGGGCTGGCTCCTGGACACGCGGGAGCTGAGCTCACCCGCGCGGATCCAGTCGTCCTCGCGCACCATCACGTCCATGATCTCGAAGGCGCTGGCGCACAGGCCGTGGTTCTCGGCCAGTACGCGCTCGGCGGCCTGATTGATCTGCGCGCAGGCGCGGGCCACGGACACCCATCGATCGGTCAGAGCTGTTTCTGTCACGCCCCTCATCGTAGGTTCGCGGATCGTCCTTGTCGATGCAGGCGCATGAATGTACTGTGCGAATCGATCCATGCACATGCATGGATTGCTCTGTGCGTCGTACGAATGGAGACATGGTGACCGAGCAGCAGACGCTGGCGCCCCGGACGGCCGAGCGGGACGCGGAGGAAGTCCCCGTGGCTCCCGCAGCCCCCGAGGTCCCCGAGGTCCCCGAGGTTCCCGTCAAAGCTCCCGGCAAGGCCCCCTGGACCACCCTGGTCGTGGTCGGCATCGCCCAGTTGATGGTCATGCTGGACTCGACCGTCGTGAACGTGGCGCTGCCCTCCATCGGGGCCCAACTACCCGCCGATCCAGCCGCCTTGCAGTGGACCGTCAGCGCGTACGTCCTGATGCTCGGCAGCCTGCTGCTCTTCGGCGGCCGCGTCTCCGACGTCTTCGGCCGCCGCCGCACCTTCGTCACCGGCCTCTCGGTCTTCGCCGTCGCCTCCGTGCTCTGCGGCCTCGCCGCCGATCAGGAGCTGCTCGTCGCGGGCCGCGCCCTCCAGGGGGCCGGAGCCGCACTGCTCTCCGCGGCAGCCCTGTCCGTCATCCTGGCGGTCTACCAGGACGAGGATCAGCGCAAGATCGCGCTGACCGCCTGGAGCGGCCTCGGCGTGATCGGCGCGACCATCGGCGTGGTCCTCGGCGGCCTGATCGTCACGGCGATCAGCTGGCGCTGGGCCTTCCTGATCAACCTCCCGGTCAGCATCGCGGCCCTCATCGGAGCCCTGCGCACCATGCCCGCCCTCGCCACCGGCACCGGCCGCACGCTGCGGCTCCCCTCCGCGATCGTGTCGACCGCCGGGCTCGCGGCCCTGTCCTTCGGCCTGATCCGGCTGCACGAGGGATTCGGCGATCCGACCGCCTGGACCGGCATCGGCGCCGCCGTGGTCCTGCTCACCGCGGTGACCTTCATGGAGACCGGACAGGCCGACCCGCTGCTTCCGCTGCACCTGCTCCGCAAGCCCACCTACTGGCTGTCCAGCGTCGGCCTGCTCCTGGTGGCCGCCGTCATGATCAGCAGCTCCTTCCTGGCCGGCATGTACTTCCAGCGGGTCCACGAGATGAGCGCCTTCGCCACCGGCCTCTCGCTGCTCCCCATGGGCCTGGCGGCCCTCCTCGTCGCCGTGGTCGCACCGGCCCTGGCCGGCGCGCTGGGCCTGGGCGGCCTGTACGCGGCCGGCGCCGCGCTGCAGCTCGTCGGTACGGGCATCCTGGCGACCGCCACCGACGGCGTCGCGCTGACCATCGCCGCGCTGGCCGTCATCGGCGCCGGTCTGCCGGCCTGCTTCGTCCCGCTCTTCGGCATCGGCACCTCGCACGTCACGCCGGCGGAAGCGGGGGTCGGATCCGGTCTGCTGAACACCTTCAACGAGACCGGCGCCGCCCTCGGCATCGCCGTCATCGGCACGATCCTCATGACCTCGGTGGACGGCGGCCTCGACGCCGGGGACCCGGTCGCGGCCGCGACCACCACGGGCGTCGCCAACGGCTTCCTCGCCCTGGCGGTGTGCTCCGCCGCCGCCATCGTGATCGCCCTCGTGCTGCGGTCGCTGACCCGCGATCCGGGGGGCGCTGACGCCTGACCGACGGCGGGGGCGAGGAGGCCCTACGAGTGGTCCTGCGGCGGGGGCGGCCAGGCCGAAGGGGGCGGCGGATGGGCCGGGTCCTCGACCGCTGCCGGGTACGGCTCGGGGCCCGGCTCCGGCTCCGGCTCCGGAGCGAGCCGGTCGCGTCGGCGGTCGCGGCGGCGGGGCCGGCCGCTCATCACGGCGGCCGCGAGGAGGAGCAGGGCGCCCGCGCCGAAGGCGTTGGCGAGGCCCTCGCCGAGCCCCCCGCCGTCGCCGCCGACCGAGAGGCTGCCCGCGGCCTGGCCCTGGCGGACCATCCACAGCACGGCGAAGCCGAGGACGACGACCCCGGAAAGGGCCATGAGCAGCCGGGAGCGCAGCACGATCGCGACCAGCGCGAGCAGGGCGGCGAAGAGGAACGGCAGCAGGATCGAGCCCAGCAGGGCGGCCTTGTCGTCGGTGATCCCGGCGGAGCTGAAGAGCTCCTCGATGCGGTAGTCGCGTCCGTGACGGCCGTCGTACCAGGCACGGAAGGGGCTCCAGACGGCGGCCGTCGCTCCGATCAGACCCAGGATCGAGCCGAGTACGTTGCGGATCATGCCCGGCCCTCCGGGAGAGTGGGTCTGGATCTCGATCCCGACGCTACGCCCGCCCGCCACGCACCGCACCCGGAGCCCTGAGGGCCCCGGGTGCGGCGGTGGTGGCGGTGTGACAGTGGGGCTAGGGGTTGACGATGACCTCGTCGAGGCGGCTCGTGGCGTTCAGGTGCTTGGTGTCGGAGTCCCTGTACTGGGCGGACCAGGTGCCCGTCCGGTCGGCCGCGAGGACGCGCCGGAAGGTGCCGTCGGCAGCGGTGGTGGCCTGGCCCATGTAGGTGGAGGCCGAGCTGCCGGCCGGGCGGAAGTAGAGGTACACGGTCTGGCCGCCGTACGTCTTCCAGGTCGGGGACTTGTGCGTCAGCGTCCCGGTGATGGTCAGCGGCTTGCCGCGCTTGGCGGGCTCCGGATTGACGTTGAAGGCGGAGAAGGCGGTCTCGGTCCTGGTCAGCCGGATGGGAGTGCTGACCGCGGCGACGCCGTCAGGGGTGGCCGCGTAGCTCAGCCGCCAGTAGCCGTCCGCGGCGCCGGGTGCGATGGCCTGGAAGGCCCTGTCGAACTTCCAGTCGAAGGTCCGTCGCGTCGTCCAGCCGGTGCGGCCGTCGGTGGAGTACTGGATGTCCACCTTGGCGCCGAGGTCCGTCTGGACGGGGGTGTGGTTCAGCGTTCCGTTGACCGTCACCCGGTTCAGGGAGTCGAGGCGGGCCGTGAACCCGGAGAAGGAGGTGGGGTACTGGATGTCGACCTGCGTGGCGGCCTTCACGTACTGGAGCCAGGGGTACTGGTTCTCGTACATCCAGGTGGTGTCCACCACGCTGCCGTAGCCCTGCAGGGTGCGCTCGAAGCGGCCGTCCGCTCCCACGGTGGCACTGCCCGGTTGCAGCGGAGTGCCTAGGGGCACCGGCTTGATGGTGCCGTCCGAGGTGGCGCGGACGGCCCTACCGGTGATCTTGATGGGCTGCCCGTAGGGCACCGTCAGATGCCGGGAGTTGGCATCGAGGACGATCGCCGCCTTCTGCTTGACGACGGTGGGGGCAACATGGATCTGCTCGGCGTCCATCTCCGCCGTGGCGGCCACGGCGAGGTAGACGTGGGCCGACGGTTCCACGCCCGTGTAGGTGTAGGGGACGGACAGGTGGCCGTTCGCGTCCGTCGTCGCCTGCGTGGAGCTGCTGCGGCCGGTGACGGCCACCTTGGTGTTCTTGAGCGGCGCGGTCGCCCCCGTGCGGGGATCGAAGACCGTCACGTCCGCGGAGAAGGTGGTCTTGAGGCTCTCCAGCGACACCGGGTCCGTGGCGGTGCCCTTGCCGCCGGTGAACTCGGACCGCAGCCGGTAATCGAAATCGAAATCACCGCACTGGACGACCTCACCGCCGTCCACCTGCACATCGATCGCGTAGACGCCGAGTTTGGCGAGCTTGAGCGGTTCCGAGTACATGTCGAACATGTAGTCGGGCTCCTCGCTGGTGGCTCCGTACCAGTCCGTCCGCGGGAACGTGTCCACGCTGGCGAGGCGCTGTCCGGTCTCCCTGTCCCGGATGTGGACGACGATGTCCGGCACGCGCCAGGCGCCCGTCACCTTGACCTCTCCGGTCCGGCTGGCACTGATGCCGCCCTGGCATTCCTCGGGAACCCATGCGTGTGCCACCCCCGGCGCCACGAGCCCTCCGAGTGCCGCTGCGGTGACCACCACGGCAGCTGTCAGCCGATGACGCATGAATTCCCCCTGGGACGTGCCGAGTACGTGACATCTCTAGGACTTCTCGGCGGGTGAAAGGTTGCACGGCTCGGGGCGATCGCTTCCCCGTGGCCGGCCTACGGGATGACGACGACCGCGTCCACCCGAATCCCGCCCTGGTAGCGTGCCGCCGGAGTTGCCACGGGGAGGAGCGGCCATGGTGGTCACAGGACGGCGGGTCAGGCTCACAGCGGTATTGGTGGGCGTCGTGCTCGCGTTGACGGGGTTCTCGTCGACGAGCAGCAGCGGCAAGAGCAAGAGCAGCGGGGGCGGGTGCTCCAGCTCCAAGAGCAAGTCGAAGACGAAGACGAAGAGTTACGGCAGCGGCAGCACGGGCGGCAGTGGGAGCGGCAGTGGCTCCACGGCCACTGCCACGCCCACCCCGTCCCGGCCGCTCGCGCACGCCGAGGTCGTCACCTGCGCCGGCCCGTCCGCCGCGAAGGCGACCGTCAAGGTCACCTCCGACGCGTCGGCCGCGCACACCTTCCGCGTTCCGCTGGTCTTCGAAGGCGCGTCCGGCCGGGTCGACTCGGGTTCCGTGGACCTTGCGCTCAAGGCGGGCGAGAGCCGTACGGTCGACCTGACGATGACGAGCGCTGCCGAGGCGGGCGAGGTGCGGCGCTGCACGCTGGGCACGATCCAGACCCTCTCGACCGCCTCGCCCACCCCGACGTCGACCGCCACCTCCGGAAGCTCGGGGTCCACCACCAGCGGCAGCACGGGCGGCAAGACCACGAGCAAGCCGAAGCCCAGGTCCACGAGGAAGACCCGCTGACCCGCTGACCCGCAGGGCCGTAGGGCCCGTACGGGCCCTACGGGTTTACGGGTTTACGGGTTGACGATGACGTCGTCCACGCGGCTCGTGGCGGCGAAGTGCCGGGGGTCCGTGTTGACGTAGCGGGCAGACCAGGAGCCGGTCCGGGTGGCGGTGAAGCTCTTGTCGAAGGTGCCGTCGGCGGCGGTCGTGGACCAGCCCATTTCGGTCCAGACGGTGCTTCCGGTGGGCCGGAAGTAGTAGCGGACGGTCTGGCCGCCGAAGGGGTTCCAGGTGGGGTTGGCGTGGTTGAGCTTGCCGGTGATGGTGAGGGGCTTGCCCTTCTTGGCGGGCTCGGGGTTGACGTTGAACTCGGGTATGGCCGTCATGGTGCGCTCGATCCGGACGGCGGGTGTCACGGCGCCGTGGATGGCGGAGGTCCCGGCGTACCGGAGCCGCACGTAGCCGGCGCCCGGATAGGGCAGGCTCTGAGTGATCTGGTAGCTGGGGTTCGTGCCGGGCTTGGTGGCGACGTTGAAGGCCTTGCGGCTGGTCCAGCCGGTCTTGCCGTCCGCCGAATACTCGACGTCGACCTTGAGCGAGGTGGTCCCCGCCGGCATCTCGCCGCGCCAGAACGGGCTCGACACGTGGACGGTCTTGTCCGGCCGGACCTCGGCCGCGAAGCTGTGGAAGAACGCTCCGGCCGTGGCGTCCACCTTCACCGTCGTCTTGGAGGAGAACCAGACCGAGTGGGGCCAGACGTTCAAGACGCCGTCCGAGCGGAACTGGTTGCTGAAGTTGAACCGGCCCGCGGCATCCGTGAGTCCGCTGGCCGCGTACGCCAGGCCGATCGGCATCTTGACGGGCAGGGGCTTCCGCTTGCCGTCGGCGGACTTCCAGGTGGCGGTGCCGCTGACCCGTCCGAGTGTGCCGTAGGCGCCGGTCAGGGTGGGGGAGTCCAGCGCCATGTCGGTTTCCACGGGCGCCACCGGGACCGTTACACCCTCGTTGTCCCCGCGGCCGTTCAGCTGGGTCGCGAGTTGGAACTTCATCTGGCTCTCGATCGGGGCCTGGATGAAGTCGGTGTGGGTGATCCGGAACTTCTCCTCGAAGTGCCCCTTGGCGTCGGCGGTCCGCGCGATGGTTTCGGAGCCCCTCTTGGCCGTGAAGGCGCCGCCCGCGTACGGCTTGGACGAGCCGTCGGCGGGGTTGTAGACCACGAGGTCACCGGAGAGAACCGTGTCGAGGTTCTCCACCGAGACCGCGCTCGACTTCAGGTTCGAGATGACCGGACGCACCTGGTAGTTCAGGTCTCCGCTGTCCTCGTGGACGACGGTCTCGCCCTCGGAGCCGGTGTACTCCAGGTCGATGGTGTACACCCCGAGCTCGGGCAGCTTCACCGGCTCGCTCTCGAAGTTCGACGGCGGCGGGGGCTCGCTCCCGCACCACTCCCCCAACGAGCAGGGGGCGTCCGGCAGGCGCGTGAAGCTGGTGAGCGTGGCGAGCCGGGTGGGCGAACCCTTCTTGCGCACGTGCGCCTTGAGGCCCCGGGGCACCTGCGGGTCCCAGTCCTGGGTGTAGACCCTGACCCGCTCGTCCCACGAGCCGGCGGAGATGTCCGGGTAGGTGTCGTAGGCCTCCGCGACCGTGGGCACCGCCCAGACGGCGCCCACGGCCATCGCCGCGGTGAGTACTGCACTGACTCGCTTCTTCATGTGTCCCCCAGCAATCCTTCGTTCTGACCGCCTAGGAGACCGCGCACCCTGCCCGATGGTTGTACGGGGGAACCGGCCGGGTTTCCCGCGCGCCGTCACCGCACTCGCGGCTCCGGCCCCGCCCCGCGCCGCCCCGCGAACAGCTCCGCCTGCCGCTCGGGCGGCAGGTTCCCCAGCGCGATCAGCCCCGGAGCCTGCGCCAGTGCCTGCTGGAGGGTGGCCTGCTTGGCCGCCCACAGGGACCGTACGGTGCCCTGCACGGCCTCCGTCGGGAAGCCGGCCAGCGTCTCGGCCGCCCGCAGCGCCGCCGGGAGCAGCTCCTCGGGCTCGGCGAGCTCCGAGACCAGGCCGATCTCGTACGCCC
Organism: Streptomyces sp. NBC_00086; assembly: GCF_026343255.1. Classification (NCBI taxonomy): domain Bacteria; kingdom Bacillati; phylum Actinomycetota; class Actinomycetes; order Kitasatosporales; family Streptomycetaceae; genus Streptomyces; species Streptomyces sp. NBC_00086. The sequence goes on from NZ_JAPELZ010000001.1 coordinate 4,661,609, forward strand.
GCCGCGCGGAGAGCCGTTCCGCCGTGCCCATCAGGGACATCCGGGCGGCCTCGCCGAAGGGCATGCGCTGCGCCATGTAGATCGCCTCGTAGGCGCTGACCATTCCGTAGCTGGTGTGCGGGTCGAAGTAGGTGGCGGAGGTGGAGGAGATGATGAACTCCGATTCGCCCAGCAGGTAGAACGCCCCGCCGCAGGCCATGCCGTTGACGGCGGCGACCACCGGCTTCCACAGGTCGTTCGCCTTCGGCCCGATGGCGACGAGCGGGTCGTCCACCGAGTACGGCGAGGAAGGCTGCGGCACCTCCACGCCGCGGTCGATGCCCGTGCAGAAGGCGGCCTGCCCGGCGCCCGTCAGCACGATCGCCCGTACCTCGTCCTCGTAACGCAACTCCCGCCATACCCGCGCTAGTTCGGCCGCCGTCGGCAGGTCGATCGCGTTATGCTTGCGCTCCCGGTCCAGGGTGACGACCGCGATCCCGGTGGCCTTGTCCCGCTCCACCCGCAGTCCGGGGGCCCGGTCGGCCGTCATGACTTCTCCAGCACCCAGCGCGGCACCGCCGTCCCGCCCATCTCGGTGAAGACCACCTGGACCCGCGCGCCGATGCGCAGCCGCGCCGGATCCATCGAGTCCAGCGGGGCGTCGGCGGAGGTGACGAGGTTGCCGACGAGGCGGATCTGCGGGGCGTCGGCCAGCTCCACGAGGATCACGTTGTACGGGGCCTGCGCGGCGTACGCGGGCAGCAGCGGCGGGTGCGGCTGGACGTACGACCAGATCCGGCCGCGCCCGCTCATCAGGCGCCATTCGGAGTCGAAGGACCGGCAGTGCGGGCAGCAGGGGCGGGGAGGGAAGCGCAGCTTCCCGCAGGTGGGCGCCGCGCAGGCCTGGACGCGGAGTTCGCCCTGGGCGGCGTACTCCCAGAAGGGGGCGCCGTCCCCGTCGGGGACGGGGAGGAGGAGCTCGTCGGGAGCGGTGTCGGTGGTGGCGGTGGTGGTCTGCATCGTCATGGATTCCTCGGCTCCTCAGGCGCGCAGCAGGATGGCGGACGTCGGGACACCCTCGCCCGCGGTCACCAGACAGGTCGCGGCGTCGGGCACCTGGGCGGTGGAGATGCCGCGGAGCTGCTTGACGCCCTCGTTGATCAGGTTGAAGCCGTGCACGTAGGCCTCGCTGAGGCCGCCGCCGCCGGTGTTGATGGGGAGCCTGCCGCCGATCTCCAGGGCGCCGCCCTCGGTGAAGGAGGCGCCTTCGCCGCGTCCGCAGAAGCCGTAGCCCTCCAGGGAGAGCGGGATCAGGGGGGTGAAGGCGTCGTAGATCTGGGCGACGTCCACGTCCTGGGGGCCGAAGTCGGCCTGCTTCCAAAGGTGTCGGGCGGCGGTCCAGGCGGGGCCGGACAGCGGGTCGTCGTTCCAGTAGTTGACCATGCCGTGGTGCTGGGAGGGCAGGCCCTGGGCGACGGAGTGGACGTAGACGGGCTTCTGCCGGCAGTCGCGGGCGCGCTCGGCGCTCACGATGACGCAGGCCAGCGCGCCGTCGGTCTCCAGGCAGTTGTCGAAGAGGCAGAGCGGGTCGCTGATCATGCGGGCGGTCATGTACATCTCGCGGGTCAGCGGGCGCTCGTACATCATCGCGGCCGGGTTCTCGTTGGCCCGGTTGCGGCAGGCCATCGCGACGTTGAAGAGGTGGTCGCGGGTGGCCCCGTACTCGTGCATGTAGCGGCGGGCCAGCATGCCGATCTCGTCGGCGGGGCGCAGCAGGCCGAAGGGGCGCGTCCACTGGCCGGGGGTGGGGAGCTGGACGGCCGTGTTCTTCCACGGCCGGGGCCCCGAGCCGCGCTTGCGGGAGCGCCAGGCCACGCCGACGCTCGCCTGGCCGGTGGCGACGGCGGCGGCCAGGTGGCCGACGGTGGCGCAGGAGCCGCCGCCGCCGTAGCCGATCTTGGAGAAGAAGGTGACGTCGCCGGCGCCGATGGCTTTGGCGACCTCCACCTCGTCGGTCTCCTCCATCGTGTAGGAGGAGAAGGCGTCGACCTCGGACGGGTCTATGCCCGCGTCCTCGAGCGCCGCGAGAATGGCCCGGCAGGCCAGTTCCTTTTCGGACTGCGGCAGTTGTTTGGCAAAGGCGGTCTGCCCGATGCCGACTATCGCCGTAGCGTCCTTGAGCGTTGCCGCCATCGCCACCTCCGGGGTGCACCAGTACTGACAGCCGCGAAGGCTACAGCTAATCTGACGGATAGTCAGCTACTGGGATCGCGGGAGGGCGGACGATGGACGAGGACGAGGGCGCGCGCGGGGTCGCGGACATGACGGAGGGCGTGGTGGGGGGCGTGTCGGAGGACCTCGCGCAGGGCATGACGCAGGGCATGACGCAGGGCATGACGCAGGGCATGACGCAGGGCATGACAGTGGGCGCGACGGTGGGCACGACGGAGGACGGACGGGCCGATCTCGCCTGGACCAGCATCGGCGGACTCGTCCGGCACGCCGCCGCGCGCTACGGCGACCGCGAGGCCGTCGTCGACGGGCGGGTCCGGATCGACTACGCGCAGCTCGGCGAGCGCGTCGAGCGGGCCGCCGCCGCCTGTATGGCCGCCGGCGTGGAACCGGGGGACCGGGTCGCCGTCTGGGCGCCCAACACCCTCGAATGGATCGTCTCCGCCCTCGGCGCGGTCTCCGCCGGGGCCGTCCTCGTCCCCCTCAACACCCGTTTCAAGGGCTCCGAAGCCGCCTACGTCCTCCAGCGCAGCCGCGCCCGGCTCCTCTTCGTCACCGGCACCTTCCTCGGTACCTCCTACGTCGCCTCCCTGCGCCGCGCCGCCGCCGAGGGCGAGGGCTCCGGGCCGCTGCCCGGCCTGCCCCACCTGGAGCAGGTCGTCGTCCTGTCCGAGGACGCCCCGGACTCCTTCCGCACCTGGAAGGAGTTCCTGACCGGCGGCGACTCCGTCTCCGCCGAGGCCGTCCGGGCCCGTACGGACGCGATCCCCGCCGACGCCCCCTCGGACATCATCTTCACCTCGGGCACCACCGGCAGCCCCAAGGGCGCCGTCATCTCGCACGCCCAGTCCCTGCGCTGCTACGAGGTGTGGAGCGAGCTCGCCGGACTGCGCGAGGGCGACCGCTACCTGATCGTGAACCCCTTCTTCCACACCTTCGGCTACAAGGCCGGGGTCATCGCCTGCCTGATGCGCGGGGCCACGATGGTCCCCCAGCCCGTCTTCAACGTGGACACCGTCCTCGCCAACATCGCCGCCGAGCGGATCTCCGTACTCCCGGGCCCGCCCACCCTCCACCAGTCCCTCCTCGACCACCCCCAGCGCGACCACCACGACCTGTCCGCCCTGCGCCTGGTGGTCACCGGCGCGGCCGTGGTCCCGCTCCAGCTCGTCGAACGGCTCCGCGGCGAACTGCACATCGGGACCGTCCTCACCGCGTACGGACTCTCCGAGGCGAGCGGCATCGTCACCATGTGCCGCCGCGGCGACCCGGCGGAGATCATCGCGTCGACCTCGGGCCGGGCCATCCCCGGGACGGAGGTCAGGATCGTGGACCAGGACGGCGGGCCCCAGCCCACGGGCCGGGCCGGGGAGGTGTGGGTGCGCGGCCACCACGTCATGCGCGGCTACTTCGAGGACCCGGTCGAAACCGCCGAGGCCATCACCCCCGAGGGCTGGCTCCGCACCGGCGACGTCGGGGTGCTCGACGCCGCGGGGAACCTGCGCATCACCGACCGGATCAAGGACATGTTCATCGTCGGCGGCTTCAACGCCTACCCGGCCGAGATCGAGCAACTCCTCGGCCTGCACCCCGACATCGCCGACGTCGCCGTGGTCGGCATCCCCGATGCGCGCCTGGGCGAGGTCGGCAAGGCGTATGCGGTCCGGCGCCCCGGCGCGGTCCTCACGGCCGACGACCTGATCGCCTGGTCACGCCGGGAGATGGCCAACTACAAGGTGCCGCGCGAGGTGGAGTTCGTCTCAGAACTCCCGCGCAACGCGAGCGGAAAGGTCCTCAAACGCGAACTCCGCACACGCTGACCGCTGACCGCTGACCGCTGACCGCTGACCGCTGACCGCTGACCGCTGACCCGCCCGTTCCCGACGCGACGGCGCCGTCGGGAACGGGCCGGTCAGGGCGTCTCCCCGGCACGGAGGGCGATCCGGCCGGCCGCTTCGCGCCGGGACAGGCGGTCGGATTCCCGGTCGGCCCAGCGCCGGACCCGGTCGGGTTCCAGCGGGGCGCCGTGGCCGACGTGGAGTCGGGCGGGGTTCAGGGCGAGCATCTCGCGGAGGCTGATGAGGTTGCGCCGCGGGTCGTCGTGGAACGGCGGATTGGCCGGTCTGCCCGGGATGAGGCCCATGAAGGAGTTGGCCACCAGGTCGCCGGCGACGAGGTCCCCGTCGTCGGTGAGCACGGAGATCGATCCGGCGGTGTGGCCGGGGGTGGGCATGATGCGGGCCGCGATCCCGAAGTCGTCGAGGGATGTCTCCCCGCGGATCAGGACATCGGGGTCGAAGGGTTCGGCCTGGGCGTGCAGCTCCTTGCTCCGGTCCATGGCGCGGCCCATCGGGCCGGTGGGCAGGTACGGTTCGCGGACCCGGCCGCTGCGGTACGGCCCGAGGTCGGCGATGTGGCCGGCGACGGGCGCGCCGGTGAGACGGTGCAGTTCGGCGGCCGAGCCGAAGTGGTCGATGTGCCCGTGGGTGAGGACGATCAGCGAGACCTCGCGGGGGTCCACTCCGTGCTCGGTGATCCGGTCGTAGATCTTCCGGCCGCTGCCGGGTGTGCCGGCGTCGACGATCACGGGCCTTCGGCCCAGGAGCAGGTAGGCGTTGATCGCCGTTCGGCCCATGACGGGGATGGGGATGACCTTCGTACGGGTACGGGACATGGGTCCTCCGTGAGGTGGCGGGCTGAGGGGCTGACGGCTGACGGGCCGGCTGCCCGACGGCTGTCGCCGTCCGTGCGGGCACGCCGGGGATCCGCCGGGCGGCCGGCGGATGGTGCGGGCGCTGAGCTTGTGGGTCGGAGACGGCCTGGGGTCGACGGGCTCTAGCGGAACCGGCGCCGGTACTCGGCGGGTGTGGTCCCCAGCCGGCGCTGGAAGGAGCGGTGCAAGGTCTCCACCGAGCCGAGGCCGCTGGCCGCGGCGACCTCCGGCAGGCTGCCGTCGCCCTCCTCCAGCAGCCGCCGGGCGGCTTCGAGCCGGGCGGACTCGACGTAAGCGGCGGGCGTGCCGTTCGTGCGCAGCCGGAACAGCCGGGAGAAGTGCCGCACGCTCAGGTGCAGCCGTGCGGCCAGGGCCTCCGCGGTGAGGTCCTCGGTGAGGTGGTCGGCGATCCACACGCGCAGCTCGTCGATCCGGTCGCCGGACGTGGCCGGGGCGGAGAGCGGAACGCTGAACTGGCTCTGCCCGCCCGAGCGTTTGACGTACATGACCATCATGCGCGCGGTGGCCAGGGCGAGGGCCTGGCCGTGGTCCTCGGCGACCATCGCCAGTGCCATGTCCAGCCCCGAGGTGACACCGGCGCAGGTCCACACGCTCCCGGACCGGATGAAGATCGGGTCCGGATCCACGGTGACCCGGGGATGGTCGGCGGCCAGCCGTGCGGCGGTGAGCCAGTGGGTCGTGGCGGACAGCCCGTCCAGCAGCCCCGCCGCGGCCAGCAGGTGCGCGCCCGCGCAGATCGACCCGGTCCTGCGCGCCGGCGGGGCCGCTCCGCGCAGCCAGGCGGTGACCTCGCCGTCGATCACCGGCTCCACCCGGTCGCCCACCAGGTCGACCGCACCGGCCACGAGCAGGGTGTCGACGCGGCCGCGCACCTCGTCGAGGGCCAGGTCCGCCAGCAGCCGGACCCCACTGGAGGTGGCGACCGGCCCGCCGTCGGCGGTGGCGATCTGAACGAGATAGCCAGGGCGGGCGGTACCGGCGACGCGTGTGGCGACCGAGAACACCTCGGCCGGTCCGGTGACGTCCAGCAGCTCGGTACCGGGGAAGGCCACGATGACGACTCGGTGCGGGACGGGAGGGGCGGGAGGGGCGGACAGTACGGACCGTACGGGCATGCGCTGATCATTTCGCCCCGCCGTGATGGCCGCAATGACGAGGTTCTGTCGGATCCGGCCACCCCGTGTGCGCGTGCTGAGCCGTTCCCTCAGGGCCGCCATGGACCGGCGTTTCCGCGCGCCCGTCCCGGGCTGGTCCGATCGGTCGGATCTGCCGGTGGGTCGCGCGGGGATGCCAGGGGCGGCGGCAAAGCCGAGGTTATGAATGCGTGGTCTGACCATCCATGAGCATCAACCTCAGGAGTCACACAATGCGCCCCATCAGAGCAGCCAGTCTCGGCACGGCCACGGCGCTGGTCGCCCTTCTCGCCTGCGCCTCTGCCACGTCCGCCGTCGGGTCGGACACCGATTCCGACCGTGACAAGGGCAAGCACCAGGTCCTCACACTCACCGGCAAGCTCACGCAGCAGACGAACTTCCCCGTCAACCCCGGCGGCCCCGCCGCCCAGGGCGACCGGACCGTCGTCCGCTCGGACCTCTATGACCAGGACGGCAAAAAGGTCGGCGAAACCGGCGGCTTCTGCACCCTCACCCGGGCAGCGGTGCCGGGAGACAGTGGCGGAGCGGAGGAGTGCATCGTGACCTACACCCTCCCGGGCGGCCAGCTCACCGTGCAGGGCATGTACTTCGGCATCCTCAACCCGGGCCCTCGCCCCTCGTTCGACAACGCGATCACCGGTGGCACCGGGAAATACGACCGGGCTCGTGGCTCGGTCCACGCCGACACGATCGCACCGGGCGAGAGGCGCTTCACGATCGACCTCTACCTCTGACCGACCGAGGGCTGCAACTCAAGGGCTGCAGCCCTTGCAGGTCCCGGGCGTCGGACTGCGAAACGCGCGCTCGCACTTCGTGCAGTTCACGAACGGATCCGGCAGTACGAAGGCCGGCGCGCGGCGCAGCGGCACCAGCGGCGGTGGCAACTGGGCGGTGAGCCGGTGGGCGATGAGCCCGGCCGGATTGCGCAGCCCTTCCGGCAGCTTCGCCGCCAGCGCGGCCACCACGGCCTCCGCCCCGGCCCCGCGCTCCAGCCAGGCCTCGACCCCACCCGCGAGGTACCGGACGTCCCGCTCCCCGAGCAGCAACCGCGGATCGACCCGCCGCAACTCCGCGAGCACCTCACAAGCGAGCCGATGCCGCCCGGGGTTGTCCGGGTCCCGGGGCGCGGGCAGCCGGTCGGCGGCCGCGGGCGCGGCTTCGGGCTCTTGGCGATGCGGGGGCTCCGGTACGGGTTCCGGCGGCGTGGGGAGCGGCGACGGTACGACGGGAGCACTGACCGGAGCGCTGACCGGAGGAAGCGGCGGCGCCTCACTCAAGGGGGCCACCGCGACCGAGGGGGCCACCGCGACCAAGGGGACCACCGCGTCGGCGGGGACCACCGCGTCGGCGGGAGCCGCGGGGGCGCGCTCGGCGCGGCAACGCGCCACGGTCGCGGCCCGGGGATGGTTGTAGGACACCGTACGGGTGGCGATCCGCCCACCCGGCAGTCTCTCCAGGGTCCGCTCCAGGTACCCGAACAGCGCCAGTTCCCGCAGCCCCTTGGCGATCGCGGTTTCCCCGATCGAAAGGCGTTTGACCAGGTCCTTGATGCCGATGGGAGTCCCGGAGGGCACCGACTGGATGAAGACCCCCAACATCCGTGCGACCACCGACATCTCGGGATGCTGGATGAGGTCGTTGCTCACGACGGTGAACCGCCCGGTGAGCCGGACGTTGGCGTGCCGAACGCCGTATGTCGCGCGCGAGGGCGCGGTAAAGTGCACTGAAGCCATGGGGGAAGCGCTACTTCCTCGTTGGTCAGGCCCTCGGTCGGGGTTCCAGTCCCGCCGGGGGCCGTCTCATGTCCTGAGTTATCGGGGCGAGCATATGCCAGACAACCACCGCGAAATCCACCCCAGTTGGCCGATTCACCCGTGTGAGTGAGAGGCAGCCGAGCGGGAGGCTGGAGGGGTTTGGAGAGAGGTCTTTCTCCCGGTACTTCCCCAAAAAAAGCATCGAGCCCCACCGGGACGCGGCCGACCGCGACCCGGTACATTCCCATCCCAGTACTCACGTTCGAAATAGGTGGGACCGTGGCGGTCATTGCGGAAGAGGTCGTATTCGACCCCCGGGAGATGTTCGAGCTCTACGACTCGGTCGACTGGGCGGGTTACACCAGCGACGTCGACAAGCTCTGCCGAGGGCTGGCGAACTCGCACCTGGTCATCACCGCCAGAGACGAGTCGGGCACCCTCCTCGGGCTGGCCAGGACGATCTCCGACGACGAAAGCGTCTGCTACGTACAGGACTTGCTCGTCAACCCTGAGTTCCACCGGCAGGGCATAGGCCGCAAACTCATCGAGCACTTGAAGGAGCGGTACGCACACTGCCGCTTCTTCCTCCTCTCGACCGACCACGAGTCGACCCCCGAAGGCCCGCGCAACCACGCCTTCTACCGCTCCCTCGGCTTCCTCTCCTACGAGGAGAAGCGCATGTCGGCCTTCGGCCTACCAAGGACCCGCTGAGCGGTACCCCCACGAGTCAGCGAACGGCGGGCCCGCGCCCGGCCCTCCAGTCGTCGACACGCTTGCGGATGCTCGCCACCATCGGAAGGCCGTCCACGGCTTCCGGTGCGAACCACGCCACCTCGTACGACTCGTCCGACACGCGCAGACTTCCCCCGGTGGGCCGGGCGAGCAGGCAGATCGAGAACTCCTGCCGCACTTCGCCGTCGTCGTAGGAGAAGACGTGGCCTGGGTTGCTGTACGTCCCGACGATTCCGGTGATCTCGACCCTCACGCCCGTCTCCTCGAACGTCTCCCGGACGGCGCAGTCCGCGAGGGACTCACCCACCTCCATCTTCCCGCCCGGCAGCGCCCACATCCCGTTGTCGCTCCGGCGCTGCAGGAGCACACGTCCGGCCTCATCCACGACCACGGCCGACGCCGCGGGGACGAGACTGTTCGCCTTGGGGGCTCGGGGGTCGTCCTCGTAGTCACGCCTGGGCACCGCGTCCCACCTCCCGAATGTCGCGTCCCCGGCTCCACAACTCCTCGACGTGAGCGGAGAACCGGTCGAACATGCCGTCCGCCTGGCGGCGTCGCAAGTGCATCATCGGCGAGTCGTGCCCGACCCGGCGGGCCAGGATCGGCGTCACGATCATCTCGTCGTCGAAGCGGAAGACGGACAGGTTGACGTGCCCCGTCTCGAAGCGCCCTTCGATGCCGTCCGCGTCCTGAAGCTTGGCCAACTCGTTCAACGTCACCGCGATGCGCGTGGACAGCGTGAGAGGTACGTCCTCCTCGGCCTCCCGCGCCGCCGTGACCGGGCTGCTCGGGTCCCCGATCAGGAACCGCACTCGGCAGCCGGCCTGCGCCTTGCGGCGCAGAGCACCGGCAAGGCTGGCTTGCTCCAGCCAGAGAAAGTAGTTGGTGTACCCGGCGAAGACGAGCTCACGCTGCGCCTTGGTCACCAGGCTGCGCCACAAACTTGCTGGTGCGGCGGACCGGTAGGGGAAGACTTGAACTATTTCCTTGTCCGGACCGCTTGTGAGTGCAGACCGGATGGCGTTTGGCCACAAGGCTGTTTCCTCCTCGCCTAATGCCTCGCAGGCAGCCCATCGATGGCGGGCGTGAGGGATTCGGTTGGGGTCGGTGATCCACCGGCCAACCGTCTTGGCATCCACCCCGCAGGCCTCCGCGAGCTGCGTTTCGGTCATCTAGGCATTCGCCATCGCACGACGCAGAGCGTGATTCACAGTTCGCCTCCACGGGACGCCTGGGACGTTACGAACGGTAGTTGCGAACCGTCCCAAACGTCCCGGAAACGGGGTGGTAACGCCCTGACGAGCGACGGAACATCCGTACATGCCTGGTCTTGGAACGCGGAACGGACGGTTCAGCCCGGCAACAACCCAACCGATCTGAGAGGACTATCAGTTGTGAGCAGTGGCTTGAGCAGTGGCGTGCTGCGCGTCTTGATGACGGTGCGGGTATCGCGGGACGCGGGGCGAACCTGGGAGAAGGAACACGTGGTGCGCGAGGGTGATCCGGTGGGCATCCTGTCCGACCCGGGGCGATATCCGCCATGCGGATGCGGCCGATGCCGGGGGCGTCAGACGGTGTCGGCCCGATCGCTGCGACCATCCTCGTGAGGAGCTTGCGTTGTGTCTGCCGGCATTCGCTGTCACGGCAGAACGAGGCGGCGGCATTGCCCCTCATCCCGGCGGGTTGTCGGCCGGAGCGCACCCTTCGTTGCATGCTCGCCGATCACGATTCCGGTGACCACTTCGCTCTGGTGGACTCGGTGAGAGCGAACGGCATGGATGCTCTTTGGGTGAGCTGGACGGGGGGCAGTGGTGACGGCCGATTGGTCGAGCTCCCGGACTGCACCGCGACGAGCCCTGGTGGGGAGGGCGATGCGTGCATGTTGTTCGTCCGTCATGCGGGTGAGCACACATTCATGGAAGCCGAGGAGCCGGGCGGGGTCGTCGGTGGTCAGCCGGTGAAGGATTCCGGGCCGAAGCGGCCCCAGGCCACGAAGGCGGCCAAGAGGACGTAGGCGATGTCCACCGCCATGTACGTCGGCTCGTGGCGGCGGTAGCGGGTGAGGGTGGCGCCCAGCATGAGGAGGACCAGGCCGAGGGCGGCCAGGGGGACCAGGATCGGGGCGGTGTTCAGGACCGCCGGGAGGATCAGGGCTAGGGCGGCCAGCATCTCCACGGCTCCGATGGTCTTTACCGCGCCGGCGGTGAAGTCCTCGACCCACTTCGCGCTGGCGCCGCTCGCGGCGATCTTCTCCTTCGGCGTGAACGCCTTGAAGGCGCCGCCCAGGAGGTAGGCGACGGCGAGCAGGCCGGTGACGATCCAGAGTGCGATGTTCATGGGAGTACTCGGTCCTTGTGGGAGGGGCGGAGCCGGGCGCCGGCTCCGGCTCGGGGGCCGGAGCCGTGCGAACCGGGGGCTCAGTGCTGGAGGCTGCCGGGCTGGTAGTCGCCGGCCGGGGTCTGGACCATGACGTTGCCGCGGTTGAAGGCGTTGATGAGCGCGATCTGGGTCACCAGGGCGGCGAGTTGCTCGTCGTCGAAGTACTTGGCGGCGTTCGCCCAGACCTCGTCGCTGACCCCGCCGGCCGCGTCGGCGATGCGGGTGGCCTCCTCGGTCAGGAGCAGGGCCGCGCGCTCGGCGTCGGTGTACACCGTGGCCTCGCGCCAGGCCGCGACCAGGTGGAGGCGTACCGCGGTCTCGCCGGCCGCGGCGGCGTCCTTGGTGTGCATGTCGATGCACCCGGCGCAGCCGTTGATCTGGCTGGCGCGGAGCATCACCAGCTCGCGGGTCGCGGCCGGCAGGGTCGACTCCCCGAGGGCCTTGCTCGCGGCGATGATGTGCTTCCACGCCTTGACGGAGACCGGGTCGGCGAAGAGGTTCAGGCGAGCGGTCATGGTGGATTCCTTTGCTGTGAGCGGTCGTTCGGTGTGTGTTCCTCGTTGTTCTCCCTCTAAGACACGGCACCCCTCCCTGCTGTGACAGATGCCGGATGTGACCCGGGTCACGGAGGACTTTCATGATCGGTGAGCCGGGTGTCCTCGGATAACCTGCGGGACGGCGCGCAGCGAATCGGGGGAGGGTTCTCGTGCAGGGATCAACGGGTGCGGCGGGTGCAGTGGATGGAGTGGATGGAGTGGGTGCGGTGGCCTACCGGCCGCTGCTGTTCTCCATCGCCTACGGGATGACCGGGTCGGTGGGTGACGCGGAGGACATCGTCCAGGACGCGTTCCTCGGGCTCGCCAAAGCCCATCGGGCCGGGACCGAGATAGCCGCCCCGAAGGCGTACCTGACCACGTCGGTGACGCGGCTCGGGATCAACCACCTGACTTCGGCGCGAGTGCGCCGGGAGACGTACGTGGGGGAGTGGCTGCCCGAGCCCGTCGTCGTGTCCGGCGAGCACCCGGGGCCGGCCGAGCACGCCGAACTGGCCGACTCCCTGTCGATGGCCTTCCTCGTCCTGCTGGAGGCCCTGTCCCCGGTGGAGCGCGCGGTGTTCATGCTGCGCGAGGTGTTCGGGTACGCGTACCCGGAGGTGGCCCGCACCACCGGCAAGTCCGAGGCGAACTGCCGGCAGATCTTCGCCCGCGCCAGGAAGCGCATCGCCGCCGGAGGGCGGACGGCCGACACCGCGCCGCCCGCGGCCCGGCGGGCGGAGGGCGAGGAGCTCGCCCGTACGTTCTTCGAGGCCGCGGCGGGCGGCGAGATGGACGCCCTGCTCGACATGCTCGCGCCCGACGTCGTCTACCACGGGGATGGTGGCGGCAAGGCCAGGGCCGTCGCGAAGTCGGTGCGCGAGCCGCACCGCGTCGGACAGCTGCTCATCGGCGGACTCCGCCGGCTCCGCTCCCTCGGCGCCTCCCTGCGCCCCGCCGTGATCAACGGCAGGCCGGGCGCCCTCATCGTCGACGCCGAGGGGCGGGTGGCCAGTGTGGTCGAGCTCGACATCGTCGACGGCGTGGTCCGGGCGGTCCACACCGTGTCCAACCCCGACAAGCTCGGCCACCTCGGCCCCGTGTCCGACATCGGCCGCCTGCCGGAGAAATGACCCGGCGGGCGGGCCGGGGATCAGGCCTCGCGGCGCGCCAGCACCAGGCGCCAGCTCGGCGTCCCGTCCGGCCTGCGGCCGAAGTGGTCCAGGGGGAGCGTCTCCACCGTGAAGCCGGCCGCGCGCAGGTCGGTGCGTACGCCGCCCAGCGGGAAGGTGCGGTAGTACATGACGAACGGCGGGCGCCAGACGGCATTGCGCACCCGCATCGCCGCGTCGAAGCCGGACAGGGCCCACCACGCCGGGCGGCTCGGCGGGATCGGGGCGCCGATCGGGAAGGCGAAGACGCCGCCGGGGCGCAGGGCCCCGTAGACCCCGGAGAAGACGGCGGGGCGTTCGGCCGGGAGGAAGTGGCCGAAGGCGCCGAAGCTGACCGCCAGGTCGTACGAGTCCCCGAGCGCGGCGGGCAGGGCCCGCGCGTCGCCCCGTAGGAGGTCGACCCGTTCCTCGGGGTGGGCGAGCCCGGCCTCGGCGAGCATGCCCGAGCTCAGGTCCACTCCGGTCACCCGCCCCCGGCACAGCCGGCGCAGCATGCCGAGGCCCGCGCCCGTACCGCAGCACACGTCGAGTCCGGTGTCGAAGGGGCCCTCGTGGCGGGCGAGCGTCTCCTCGACCGCGTCGAGCATGCGGTCGGGGGTGCGGAAGGGGGTCTGGTCGAACTTCGGGGCCAGCAGGTCGTAGCCCCGCTCGATGGAGGACAGGGCCTGTACGGCCAGTTCGCGGAGGGTCGGGCCCTGGGAGGTGAACACACGGACAGCCTAGGGAGCGAGGGCGCCGGCGGACGGCATTTCAGGCCCTTCGGCCCGGGGCAAAACGGGCATCCCATGCCGTAGGGTGAATCGAAACGCTTTGCCAATTCTTGGGGATTCCGTGGTCGATGCCATACGAAATGAGGTGCCGGTTCAGGGCGCGCCACAAGGCGTCGGCCGGAGCTCCACGACAGGCAGCGGCAGCGGCAGCGTCGGCAGCACCAGCGCCGGCAGCACCAGCGCCCTGGAGAAGACCCTGCGGGTCACCGAGGCGCTGACCGCGTTCGGCGGCCCGCACCGGCTCGCGGAGCTGTCGGCCGCCGCCGGGGTGCCCAAGTCCAGTACGTACCGGATCCTGGTCTCCCTCGTCGAGCAGGGCTACGCCGTCACCGACGGCGAGGGCAGCTACGGGCTGGGCCTGCGGCTGCGCACCCTGGCCGCCGAGATCTCCACCGAGCGGCCCGAGGGCATCGGCGCGCTGCTCGAATTCCTCCAGAAGTGCACCGGGCAGTCCGTCCACCTGGCACTGCGCAGCGGCAACGCGCTCACGTACATCCGCACGATCGAGAGCGGCCGGTCCTGCCGGGCCTCCTCGCGCGTCGGCGCGCGCATCCCCCTGCACGCCACCGCGATCGGCAAGGCCGTCCTCGCGCACCTGCCGCCCGAGGAGGCCGAGGACATCCTGCGGGCCACCGGGATGCCCGCCCTGACCCGGCGGACCCTCACCGACCGGGAGGGCCTCGCGGCCGAACTGCGTACGGTCCGGGAGCGCGGCTACGCCGTCGCCGACGAGGAGTACGAGCCCGCGGTCCGCTGCCTGGGAGCGCCGGTCTTCGACCGCGCCGGCGTGCCGGTGGGCGGGGTCGGTCTGACCGCCGCCGCCCTCCTGGGCACGCGGGCGGAGCTGGAGCGGTTCTCGCCGGCGCTGCTCCAGGCCGCGCGGGGCGTGCAGCGGCTGCTGCAGCTCGGGGGCTGAGCACTCCACCCGGCCCCGGGCCCCACCGCACGCGCACGTACGGCGGCCGCGGTGGTCCCCCTCCTGGCCACCGCGGCCGCCGTTCCCCCCGTGCACCCCGCTGGTCCCCCGTGGCCAGCGGCCCCCGTGGTACGTACTGCGGTACGGCCCGGATCCCCCGTTTCCCCCGTGGTTCCGGGCCGTACGTGTCTGTGAGGCCTACGCCCCCACCTACAGGCCGCCACCGGCCGCGTGGTTGTCCATCGTCACGATGTCCTCGCCCGCGGCGTGGTTGTCGAGCGGCTTGAGAGGCTTGATCGGCTCGCCCGCAGCGTGGTTGTCCATCGGTGTGATGTCGACATCCGAAGGCTGGGTGTCGAGCGGTGTGATGTCGCCGTCGGCCGGCAGGACGTTCTCGTTCGTCGTCATCGGATCTCCTGATGGTGGGTAGGACCCGTTCGGCAATTCCCCCGCGGATCGCCGAACGGGTGGTCTTGCAGACGACCCTGGTGCCCCCCGACACGTCGAGTCGATGAACCCCATCCTGGTGGATGGCGATAAACGAACGATGAACGCCTCGTTCAGCGTCCCCGGCCTGCGCCTCAGGCGGCGATCTCCGCCGCCAGCAGCGCCCGCACCTCGGCCAGTTCCGGCGACCCCAGCTGCGTGAACACCACCTCGGCGTCCCGCCAGCACACCCGCGCCCGGTCGCGCTGCCCCAGCTGGCGCAGCGCCCTGCCGAGCACGGTCAGCACCCTGGCGCGATTCCACTCGCCGCCGATCCCCCGCAGGGCGATGGCCTGTTCGGCGTGCGAGGCGGCCAGCGTGGGCCGGCGCGCCGCGAGGTGGACCATGGCGAGCCGGAAGTGCGTCACGCCCTCCCACAAGGGCTGCCGGTTCTCGTGGAACAGGGCGAGCGCGTCGGTGAGCTGGGAGTGCGCCTCCGAGAGCCGCTCGGCCTTCGTGAGGGCGATGCCCAGCGCGTAACGGCCGTTGGCCAGGCGCAGGGTGAGCCCCATCCGGTCGTAGATGGCGATGCCCTGCTCGGCGAGCTCTATGGCGCTGGCGAGCCGGCCCTGCTCCACGTGGATGCGGGAGAGGTTGCACAGGGCGCTGGCCTCGCCGACGTGGTTGGCGTCGGCGCGGAAGTTCGCGATGGCCTCCAGCAGGTACCGCTCGCCGTCGTCGTAGCGGCCCTCGTAGATGGCGATGATGCCCCGGTCGTTGGGCGCCCAGCAGCTGGGCAGCAGATCCCCGGCGGTGCGGGCGAGCACCATGGCGCGGCTGGCCTCGGCATCTGCCTCGGCGAACCGCCCCGCGACCAGGTGGGTGTTGGTGAGCGTGGTGCGGGCGCGCCCCTCGGCGTACGGGTCCTTCGCGGCCTCTGCCGCGTCGCGCAGCGCCGTCGCGGCCGACTCGTACTGCTTGGAGTTGGCACCCGACTCGGCGAGGTCCTTGGCCGCCCACAGCAGGTCCACGGCCCGGCGCAGCAGGTCCTCGCGCCCGGTCGTGCGTACGGAGGCCTGCCGTACGCACGCCAGCAGCGGGTCGGCTTCGGCGTACAGCCAGTCCTGGGCGGAATGCGGCTCGGTGAAGACCAGGCCGGGGTGGCGGGTGGCCGACAGGTGGGCCACGAGCCGGTCGCCGGGCCGCTCCAGGCCGTACACCCCGGCGGCGGTGGCCAGGTAGAAGTCCAGCAGCCGGTCGAGGGCGGCGTCGCGCGCGCTCGGCGGCTGCTCGTCGCGCTCGGCGCAGGCACGCGCGTAGAGGCGTACGAGGTCGTGGAAGCGGTAGCGGCCGGGCGCGGCCGATTCGAGGAGGGAGCAGTCCACTAAGGCTTCGAGCAGGTCCTCGGTGTCGTGCTCCGGCCGGTCGAGTACGGCGGCTGCCGCCGCGAGGGAGATGTCCGGCCCGTCGGGCAGCCCCAGCAGGCGGAACGCGCGCTGCTGCGCGGGCTCCAGCTGCCCGTAGCCCAGCTCGAAGGTGGCCTTGACGGCGAGGTCGCCGGCCTGGAGCTCGTCCAGGCGGCGGCGCTCGTCGGCGAGCTTCGCGGCGAGCACGGACACGGTCCAGGTGCGGCGGGCGGCGAGCCGGGAGGCGGCGATGCGGATGGCCAGCGGCAGGAACCCGCAGGCGCCGACCACGTCGAGGGCGGCCTGGCGCTCGGCGCCGACCCGCTCGGCCCCCACGATCCGGGTGAACAGCTGGAGCGCCTCGTCGGGGCTCATCACGTCGAGGTCGACGAGGTGCGCGCCGGCCAGGCCGGCCATCCGGACCCGGCTGGTGACGAGGGCGGCGCAGCCCGCGGTGCCCGGGAGCAGCGGGCGGACCTGGGCCGCGTCGCGGGCGTTGTCGAGGAGGACCAGGACGCGGCGACCGTCGAGCGTGGAGCGGTAGAGCGCGGCCCGTTCGGCGGGGGAGTCGGGGATGGAGGTGTCGGGGGTGCCCAGCGCGCGCAGGAAGGAACCGAGGACGGCTTCGGGCTCGGCGGGGCGGGCCTCGGTGCCCTGGAGGTCGACGTACAGCTGCCCGTCGGGGAAGTGCGGGCGGGCGGCGTGCGCGACGTGCACGGCGAGGGTGGTCTTGCCGACGCCGCCGATGCCGGCGAGGGCGGACACCGCCATCACCTGGCCCTCGGCGCCCGTGAGGATCTGGCCGAGGTCCCGGACGAAGCTGGTGCGGCCGGTGAAGTCGGAGACGGTGGCGGGCAATTGGGCGGGTCTCACGTGTACGGGCGCTGCGGCCGGTGCCGGGTCTTCGGCGCGGGCCAGCTCGGAGTCGGCCCGCAGGATGCGCCGCTGGAGCTCGGCGAGTTCGGGGCGCGGGTCGACGCCGAGTTCGTCGGCGAGGAGCCGGCGGGTGTCGGCGTACACGGCGAGGGCCTCGGCCTGGCGGCCGCTGCGGTAGAGGGCGAGCATCAGCAGCTCGCGCAGCCGCTCCCGCAGCGGGTGGGCGGCGGTGAGCGCGGTGAGTTCGGAGACGGCCTCGGCGTGGTGGCCGAGCTCCAGGTCCAGGTCGAGGCGGCTCTCCAGCAGCTGGAGGCGCCACTCGGCGAGCCGGGTGCGTTCGGTGTCGGCGTGCGGCCCGGGTACGCCGGCCAGCGGTTCGCCGTCCCATACGTCCAGGGCGCGGGCCAGCAGGGTACGGGCGAGCGCGCGGTCGCCCTTGCCGGCGGGGGTGGCGTCGCTCTTCCCGGCGCTGGTGCCGGTGCCGGTGGTGGCGCTGGTGCCTGCGGCGGTGCTTCCGGCGCGCGCGGCCTCGGCGTCGGCGGCGAGGGCCCGGGCGATGCCGAGGTCCAGGGCCTCGGGGTGGGGCAGGCGGATCGCGTAGCCGCCGGACTCGCTGACGAGGAGCCCCGGTTCGAGGATCTTGCGCAGGCGCGAGGCGTACGTACGGATGGTCGCGAGGGCCTGCTGCGGCGGGTCCTCGCCCCAGATGGCGTCGATGAGCTCGGGCGCGGTCACGGTGCGGCCGTCGCGGAGCAGGAGCACGGCGAGCAGGGCCCGCTGCTGCGGGGTCCCGGAGCTCAGGGCCTCGCCGCCGCGCCAGGCGCGGATGGGTCCGAGCACGGAGAACCGGTTGCCTCCGGCGGCGGAGGCAGCGGCGGCGGAGGGTGTCGGCGGGGTCCCGGTGGCGGTGGTGGCTCGGGTCCCGGGTTCCGCGGCGGGCGCTGCTTCGACTCCGGGTTCCGCGGCTGCGGCAATGGCGGTGTCACCGGACTCGGGGTGGTTCCGCTGGTGCGGGATGGCCGGTGTGCCGTCCATCTGGTCTCCCCCCTGCCTTCCATAGGTGTAAGGGCCAGTCTGCCCTGTGTTGCGCGTACACGTCAGTCCGTAACGGACCCAGTCCTTACGGATCCGGGCCCCGGTCCCCGCGGATCCCGCATCCCGCCACGCCCAACTAGCTGACGGTTCGTCAGATTGACGCTACCGTGAGGGCATGGAGACCTTCCCGAAGATCATCTCGGTGGACGACCACACGGTTGAGCCCCCCAACGTCTGGCGGGACCGGCTCCCGTCCAAGTACCACGACGTCGGCCCCCGCGTCGTCCGCGCCCCCTTGAAGGAAATGACCTTCCTCGGGGGCAAGTTCGCCCCCGTGATGGGGGCCAAGGGCGACGACGGACCGATAGGCGACTGGTGGGTGTACGAGGACCTGCACCGACCCCTCACCCGCCTCGACACGGCCGTCGGCTACAGCCGCGACGAGATCAAGCTCGAAGTCATCACGTACGAGCAGATGCGCCCGGGCTCCTTCTCGGTTCCCGACCGGCTCGCCGACATGGACGTCAACCACGTCCAGTCCGCCCTCTGCTTCCCGACCTTCCCGCGCTTCTGCGGCCAGACCTTCACCGAGGCCAAGGACCGCGAGCTCGGTCTGCTCGGCGTGCGCGCGTACAACGACTGGATGGTGGAGGAGTGGTGCGGCCCCGAGGCGCACGGCCGCCTCATCCCGCTCACCCTCATCCCGCTCTGGGACGCCCGCCTCGCCGCCGCCGAAGTCCGCCGCAACGCGGCCCGCGGGGTCCGCGCGGTCGCCTTCTCCGAGATCCCGCCCCACCTCGGGCTCCCCTCCATCCACACGGACGAGTGGGACCCCTTCCTGGAGGCGTGCAACGAGACCGGCACGGTCATCGCGATGCACATCGGCTCCTCCTCGCGCATGCCCTCCACCTCGGCGGACGCCCCGCCGGCCGTCGGCTCCACCATCACCTTCGCCAACTGCTGCTTCTCGATGGTGGACTGGCTGATGAGCGGCAAGTTCGAGCGCTTCCCGAACCTCAAGATCATGTACGCGGAGGGCCAGATCGGCTGGATCCCGTACATCCTGGAGCGCGCGAACGTGGTCTGGGAGGAGAACCGCGGCTGGGGCGGCGTCGCCGACAAGGTGCTGCGCCCGCCGTCCGAGCTCTTCGCGGAGCACGTCTTCGGCTGCTTCTTCGACGACGCCTTCGGCCTGAAGAACCTCGACTCCATCGGCGTCGCCAACGTCCTCTACGAGACGGACTACCCCCACTCCGACTCCACTTGGCCCAAGTCCCGCGAGGTGGGCGAGGCCCAGATGGGCCACCTGGCCCCGGACGTGGTGGACCGCATCGTGCGCGGCAACGCGATCGACCTGCTGGGGCTGAGCCCGGAGGGTCTCTGGACGGCCTAGGGGGGCGGGTGGCCCCGGGGGATGTCCCTGGGGCCGCGGCTCGTC
The DNA here is from genome assembly GCF_026343255.1 of Streptomyces sp. NBC_00086. Taxonomy (NCBI): domain Bacteria; kingdom Bacillati; phylum Actinomycetota; class Actinomycetes; order Kitasatosporales; family Streptomycetaceae; genus Streptomyces; species Streptomyces sp. NBC_00086. Next base: position 4,681,145 of record NZ_JAPELZ010000001.1, read on the forward strand.
GGGGTTGCTGCTCTCGGAGGGCGGTTCGTGAGCCTTTGAGTAGCTCGCTTCCGTGGTCAGCCCTGGGCCTGCTGAAGGAGGGTGATCTGCCGTGCGATCACGGCAGGCGGGAAGGCTCGTCCCTCTTGGCCGTCCGACCCCTTCTTGAACGTCGCAACGGCCTTGCCCGTGCGGACCACCGTGTACTGGGTCACGTGCGGGCCCGCCTCCGTCGGGGCGGTGACCTCGAACTGCACGGCTTCGTCTCCGAGGCGCGGGGCGGGAGCGACGGTCACCGTGCCCTTGTAGGGCCCGGCAGGGCCCTCTTGCTCGTAGGACCGGCAGGTGCTCAGGCTGTCGCGTACCTGCGCGAACGCCTCCTGCGCCCCGGAACCCTCGTACGAGGCGAGCACGGAGCCGCTGCCGTAGAAGTCTCCCTGCCAGTTGAACATCTGATCAGCCACCGTCGGGGCGGGGGTCACCGGCTGCCGGGCGTTGGCTGCGTCGAGCAGCCGCCCGCAGGCAGGCTCGGACGGCGGCTTGATCCTCGGGTCGGCCTTCTTGGGGCGTCGCAGGACGGCCGGGTTGCCGTGCGAGTTCGGGACGTCGGCGTCCGGCAGTGTGGCCGCCATCAGTTGCTGGGCCGTCAGCCAAAGGCCCGCCGGGGCCGACGGTGACGCCATCGCCGAGACCGCGGTCGGCGCCGGAGTCCCGGGCTCCGATGTGCAGCCGACGGCGGTCAGTGCGGCGGCGGCCGCCAAGGCCAGGGCCAGGAGCCTGGCGGTCCGTCGCGAGCGGTGCGTGCGCATGAAGCTGTCCCCCGGGTGGTGTGAACGATCAGGAGGAAGCTAGCTGCCGCCGACCCGCCATCACCAGGGGGTTCCACCCGGCGGATGCGCAGACGTCGCGGGCCCGGAGCGGGCTGGTGGTCTCGTTGAACAGGGCGGGGACGCGGGGGTGGTCCGGGTGCTCGGGCGGCGTCTTCCTGGATGCCGAGCGCGACGGGCAGGGGTTGGATGTTCACGCGGTTACCGCCTGCGGCCGGTCCCCGCTCGCGGCCCGGCACCCGTTTCGCGGCGTCCCGGCCGGTCGTGGACGCGGGGACCCCGGCAGCCACACGGACACTCTGTGTGTCGAGCACCACCAGGGTCGGATCCTCTGATCGACGGGCCTTCTCACGGACCTGGCCGTGCTACTCAAGTACTAGATCCCGATCCCACTCCATGGCGTGATGTGCCGGTGAACCTCCCTCGCGAGACTGGAGTCATCACCTGGATCCACGCCAAAGGAGCAGCACCATGTCCGACCAGATCGCGAAGGCCCGCGGCGCCGTCTTCCCGGCGCTCCGGGGGTGGGGCGTGCGGGCCGCCCGCCCGGCCCTGGCGCTTCCCGTAGGGCTCGCCGGCCTCGTTCTGGGCCTGATCGGCCAGGGGCGGCGGGCCGTCCGGCTCCAGGCGTGGACCTCCGGAGTCCCGGGCTGGACGCTCCCGCGCATAGCGGCCCGCGCGCTGCTCGGCCTGCCCCTGGACATAGCCGCCTTCGTCCTGGGCGCCTACTCGGTGTTCAACACCGTCCGCAACCTCGGCTACCCGATCTGGTACGGCACCACCGACTACCACCAGGCCTGGGGCGGCCCGACCCTGACCGGCGTCTGGGCGGTGCACGCCTTCGGATGGCTGGCGTGCCTCTACCTGATCGGCTGGATCCTCCGGGGGATAGGCCGCGGCCAGCAGTCGATCACCCGCAGAGTCGCCGGCGCCTCCGCCGCGTGAATCATGCCTGCGGAAACGATATCTCTTGACGTCGATCTTGATATCGTTTAAGTGGAAAGGGGCCGGGCGGCCCCTCACTGAGGAGGTTCGCGATGGCCAGAACCGTGATCGACGTCGACGACGCCCTGCTGGCGGAGGCCGCGGAGCTCTTCGGTACGAAAACGAAGGTGGCGACGGTGAACGCGGCCCTTCAGGACGTGGTCAACCGGCGCAAGCGGGAAGACTTCCTGAACTGGATCGCCGAGGGCGGACTGCCCGACCTGACCGGCCCGGTCGAGCCGGCCGCGGAGACCTTCGAGGATGCGGAGCACGTTCGGGACAGGGCGGCATGACCGAGCGCTTCCTGATCGACAAGTCTGCGCTGGCGCGCTACCCCAAGCCGGCCGTGCACAAGGTCGTCTTCCCGCTGCACGTCGCCGGAGTCCTTGCCGTGTGCGGGGCCGTGGAGTTGGAGGTGATGTACAGCGCCCGCTCGAAGGCCGATGCGGAGCGGGTCCGCAAGGGCATGGGCGCCTTCGACTGGCTCCCCACTCCCGACGAGACGTGGGACCGGGCCTTGGACGTGCAGAGAAAGCTCATCGAGGGGGGCAACTGGAAGGCGCTCTCGCTCCCGGACCTGATCATCGCCGCGACCGCCGAACGGCACGGAGCCACCGTCCTGCACTATGACGGCGACTACGACATGATCGCCGAGGTCACCGGCCAGCCGATGCGGTGGGTCGTCCCGCGGGGAACGGCCGACTGAGGCAGGTCGACTGAGGCCGGGCCGCCACCCTCATGCGTCCGCGCGGTGCTCGCCCACGACTGCCGGGAGGACGTGGGTCTGGAGGAGTTCCAGGAAGCGGTCGGGGCGGGCGAACGAGGCCCAGTGGCTGCAGTCCTCGATGACGGCGAACCGCTTCATCGGGGCATCGACCTCGTCGAAGAAGGCCTTGGCCGTGGCCGTCGGAGCGAGTACGTCGTGCTCGCCCTGGAAGATGAAGAACGGGATCTCGAAGCGCGTCCCGTCGGCCTGGTCGTCGAGCTTCGCCGTCCCCTCGGTGATCCGCTCCGAGAAGGACTGCCCGCGGAAGAAGTCCCGCAGATCGCGCAGCGAGTGCAGCGGCGACAGCCACATCGAACCCAGAACCACCTTCTTGAGCGTGGCCAGCGTCAGCGGATCGCTCTGTGTGCAGAGCTTGGCGTACGTCGCCTGCTGCTTCGGGGTCCACGCGTGCGGGTCGGCTCCGATCGCCTCGACCTGCGCGAGCTGCTTCGCCTTCCCGGCGGCGCGCAGCCGCTCCCGGAGGCCGTCGTAGGCGGAGGTGTCGCGGCCGCCGGTGTGGATGTTCTGGTCGGTGCCCACGTATGCGGAGTAGAGCTCGGGGTGGTTGCGGGCCAGCCGCAGCCCGAAGACGCTGCCGTAGGAGTTGGCCAGGAGCACCACCCGCTCGGCGCCCAGCAGCTCCCGGGCGTGGTGGGTGACCTCCAGGGCGTCCTCGTAGAGCCGCTCGAAGGTGACCTCACCCTGGCCCTCCGGGCCGCCGTGGCCGAAGGTCTTGCCGGCGCCGCGCATGTCCCAGCGGACGATCGTGAAGTGCCGCTCCCAACTGCGGGTGCGGGACGTGTAGATGGAGTTGCTCGCGCCGGGGCCGCCGTGGATCTCGACGACGACCGGATTGGCCCGGTCCTCACCGCGGACCGAGATCCACTGGTCGATGCCGCCGATGCGGACGAAGCCCTGCTCGTCGATGCCGTGCGGGGATTCGATCCGCAGCTCCTTGGCGGCCTGTGCGCGGCGCAGGGCGCGGTGGGCGAAGAGGGGGAGGAGCGTGGCCGCCGGAGCGGCGAGGGCGGTGGTGGCGGTGACGGCGGCAAGGGTGGCAAGCATTCTGTGTCCTCCGTAAACTGTTTCCTGCGGATACGGAGAAGTGTGCGGGGCGGCGGGGGCGATGTCAATGGGTGGGGGTGGGGATCTCCCTTGCGGGAGTTGCTGCGAGCAAGGCATGCTTCGCCGAAGCAAATTGGGGAGGATCGTCTGTGATGGACAAGCGGGCTGCGGTGACCGCGGTGTTGTGTGCGGTGGCGGCGCTGGGTGCGTCCGCGGCCATGACGAAGGTGGTGCCGGCCGATGACGGCAAGGCCCCCGCGCACGCGAGGGCGACACCTTCGGCGACACCCTCCTCTCTCCGTCCGTCGCCATCGCAATCGCCGGAACAGGCTCGGCCGACTGGTGCACCATCCGGTACGCCGACCGGTACGCCGACCCCCGGGCCGTCGGTGTCACGACCCGCGCCGGGTGGGCCCGTGGCCTTCGCCGGGGCGCTGTTCGAGGGAGATGTGACCGGCGATCACTTCTGTACGGCGACCGTCGTGCACAGCCCCGGGCGGAACTTGATCGTCACCGCCGGCCACTGCCTGCTCGCCGGCCGGATCGGCGACGGCGGAGCCTCCTTCGCACCCGCGTACGCGGACGGGCGGGCCCCGTACGGCACCTGGAAGATCGCGGAGGTCTTCGAGGACCCGCGCTGGGCGAACGGCAAGAACGACGACTACGACCTCGCCTTCGCCCGCCTCGCCCCCGACGCCTCGGGCCGCACCATCGAGGACGTCACCGGCGCCGCCGTCCTGGACACCACGGGACGCACGGACGAGCTGGTCACGGTGACGGGCTACCCGTCGGACCGCAAGGTCGCGCGCAGCTGCCTGTCCCGCGCGGTGCGGCTGAGCGCCACGGAACAGCGCTTCGACTGTGCGGACTTCCCCGGCGGCACGAGCGGCAGCTCGTGGATCGCCGCTGACGGAAAGATCATCGGCGTTCTGACCGGCGGTGACACGGACGACGTCTCTACCAGCACGATCCTGACCGACTACGCGGCGCAGCTGTACGCGCGGGCGACGGGTGGGGGAACGGGTGGGGGGACGGTCGCGGGGACAGGTGCGGGGACGGTTGCGGCGACGGTTTCGGGGACGGGCAGATGAGTCAGTATTACGACCTTGGTGATGAGACTCTTTGGAACCCGTCGAATGGCGCCGCCCGACTCTTCCACCGCCAAGTGGCCCTCTTCGAGGCGGACCTCGGCCTCCCGTCGGGCATCGGTCCGATGGAGAACGACGAGTGTCAGATCGACCCGGCCGCTCTCGGCCTCTTTGCCGGAGCCCTCGTGGCCCGCCACGGACTCACCGGCCATGCCGTGATCCGTGCCCTCTCGGGGGGATTCGTCGCCGCCGTGCTGGTGCTGGCGGAGCGGGCGGGGGCGCAGGTGTACTGGCCGCAGCCTGCCGATTCGCTGGAGGGGGCGCGGGACGTCCAGGTGCCGCTCGCAGCCTCCTACGAGTCCTTGGCGGAGTCCGAGCTGCGCGCGGCCGCACGGGAGTTGTCCGGGAGGATGCCGCGCTGAGATCAGGCGAGTAGCCCCAAGTGCACCGGCTCGGAGGGGGTCTCACTGAGCAGCTCCGCGAGGCGCGGCGGCCACAGCGGTTCGCCGAGGGTGGCGAGGTTCCGCGGGGAGAGCCACCGCCAGTGGGCCCCGGGGTACTCCGGTACCGGATCGCGGTGCGGGCCGGTGGTCACGTAGATGTGCTCGTGCTGGCGTACGGGGGTGCCCGTGTGGGTGAAGTCGTGCTCCCAGGTGCAGAGCAGCCGCTCCGGCTCCAGGTCCGTCCAGCCCGTCTCTTCCCGCAACTCCCGCCGTACGCACTCCTCGGGGGTCTCCCCGGGGTCGATGCCACCGCCGGGCGGCAGCCAGTGGACGCCGACTTCCACGTTGTTCTCGCGGAAGAGGAACACGGATCCGGCGGGGTTGAGGACGACGATTCTTGCGGCCTGCCGTGGAGTTCGCATCAGACCAGCGTACGACGGGGGGTGTTCGGGGCGGGAGGGGTTTGTTGGGGGTTGGGGTTGGTTTGGGGATCAGGGGGAGTTGGGGGAGTTGGGGGAGTTGGCGGAGTTGGCGGAGTTGGTGGGGTTGGTGGAATCCGTGGAGTTCGCGGAGTGGGTGTGGGTGGCCCGGCGGGTCAGAGGGGGCGGGACGCCAGAGGCTCGTTCCAGGCGGGAGAACGTTTCTGGGTGAAGGCTCGGGCCCCCTCCGTGGCGGCGGTGGTGGCGAACACGGGTTCGCTGAGCGGGTCTTGGACGGCGTAGGCGGCGTGGTCGTCCAGGCCTCGGGTGTTCTGGACGATCTGCTTCGTGATGTGGACGGCGTGGGGGGAGTGGGCCTGGATGCGGGCGCTCAGGGCGAGGGCCGCTTCGAGGGCCCGGCCTTCGGGGGTGAGGCGGTTGACCAGCCCGTAGCGGGCCGCGTCGGTGGCGGACAGGGGCGCCGCGGTCAGGAGCATCTCCATGGCCACGTGGTACGGGAGCCGGCCGGGCAGGCGGATCGCCCCGCCTTCGGCGGCGATGAGCCCGCGGGCCACCTCGGGCAGGGCGAAGAACGCGGTGTCGGCCGCAGTGATCAGGTCGCAGGCGAGGGCCAGCTCGAAGCCCCCGGCGACGGCGGCACCCTCGACGGCGGCGATCAGCGGCTTGCGCAGCCGGGCACGGGTCAGCCCGGCCAGCCCCCGTTCGGCGACGACGGGCACGCCTTCGGTGGGGAAGGCCTTGAGGTCCATCCCTGAGCAGAAGTGCCCCTCCGCACCGGTGAGGATGCCGACGGCCAGGGATGGATCGTCCTCCAGCCGGGTGAGGGCCGCGTCGAGGGCCTCGGCGAGTGGCCGGTTTACGGCGTTGCGGACACGGGGTCTGTTGAGGGTGATGAGTAGGACGCCGGGGGCGGGGTGGGTTAGGAGGATGGGGGTGGGGGTGAGGGTGGGGGTGGGTTTGGGCGTGGGGGTGAGGGTTGGGTCGGGCATGGGGTGCTCCGCTGTTCCTGAGTGGGTGCGTGGGCGGGTGGGTGCGTGGGGTCAGGTCCGTACGACGGGCAGCGCGGCCAGGCCGCGCATGACTCGGGCCGGCCGCCAGGGGAGTTCTTCGGCGGGCTTGGCCAACGTGACGCTGCCCAGGCGCTGGAGGAGGAGGGGGAGCGCGACCGCACCTTCGAGGCGGGCCAGCGCGGCACCGATGCAGAAGTGGGGGCCGTAGCCGAAGGCGAGGTGGTCGTTGGGCGTCCGCCCGAGGTCGAGTCGGTCCGGCTCGGGGAAGCGGAGGCCGTCCCGGTTCGCCGAGCCGATCAGGAGGCTGACGATGTCCCCCTCGGCGATCACCTGACCGTGGAGAGCGATCGATTCTGCTGCGCAGCGGAAGGTCGCGTCACGCACCGGGGAGTCGTAGCGCAGGAGCTCCTCGACGGCGGTGGTGACGAGCCCCGGTGAGGTGAGCCGGGCGGCCTCGCGGGGGTTGCGGAGCAGGGCGAGGGTGCCGTTTCCGATGAGGTTCATGGTGGTGTCGTGTCCGACCAGCAGCAGGAGGTACGCGGTGGACCGCAGCTCCTCCTCGCTCATCGCCCCGCTCTCGTCACTGGCCCGTACGAGAGCACCCAGCAGGTCCACTCCGCTCTGCTCGCCCCCTGTGCGTTTCGTGGTGACGAGCCGGTCGAGCAGCGCGTGCAGGGCGTCCTCCACCCGGGCCGGATCCAGCCCCGGAGCAGGCGCGATGGTGGCCATGAGGGTGTCCCGGGTCTCCGCGTTGTCCAGCTCCTCGGGGACACCGAGGATCGCGCAGATCATCCGGAACGTCAGGGGAGCGGCGAAGTCCCCGATCACGTCCACGTGCGCGTGGCTCTCGATCCGGTCCAGCAGCAGGTGCGCGGTGTCCGTGATGAAGGGTTCCAGTTGGGCGATGCGGCGGGGCACGAAGGCGGTGTTCACCAGAGTCCGCAGCCGGGTGTGATCCGGCGGATCGGCGTGGACCAGATGCCGGTTCAGCCCGGCCGGCCCCGCAACATAGCCGGGCACCCGGCCCGGGTCCTTGCTCAGCCGCTCGTCGGTGAGCAGGGCCCGGACGTCCTCGTAGCGGGAGATCTGCCACACGGCGGGCCGTCCGTCGCGACGCTCGACGTGGGCGGGTGCGTGCTCACGCAGCCAGGCGAAGTAGGGGTACGGGTCCCGAACCCGCGCGGCCAGTAGGTCGGGGGGCGGGGTGGGGAGGGAGGGAGTGGGCACAACAACTCCGGAATCGGCAACCAATGTGGACACCGCTTCAACGGACATGGGTGGGGGGAGGTGTGGAACGTACGTGGGTTCGAGGGGAGGTGGGGTGGGGGTGTGGGGTGTGGGGTGTGGTGGGTGGGGGCCTGTGCTGCGGGTTGGGCGGTGGCTGCGTGGGTGCCGGGCGGCGTCCCGGCAGTCGAGCGTCCTTCCGTGGTGGGACGGTCCGTCAAGGGCGCTCCCTGCGGTCGCGTCGCTTCGCGATGGCCTTCGGCCACCCTTGACGGACCGTCCCACCACGGAAAAACACAAGACTTCCGGGATCCCCCCGGGGGATGGCCGGGGGGAGGAGTGGGGAGGAGCAGCCTCGTCTGAGTTCCGCAGCCCCCTCAGGTCGGTGGGCATCCGGATAGGGCTCCGGCAGGACCGTGACCTCGGCCGGTACGGACGCGCGGGGCGGTCAGGGCATCCAGGGCCGGGCGTCTGGACACCCTTTCCGTGACCCTGTCGACCGCCACCCCGAGCGCAAGGACGCTCACGAGCCCCTCAGGGTCGGTGGGCGCGACAGATCGCTACGTGCTCTCGCTCGGCTTGGCGGCTGGCGACCGGCTGTGGCTGGTCTAGAGGGTCGGAAGGGGGTTCGCGGGGAGTTCGAAGACGAGGTCGATGCCGTCGGTCTCGTTTCCTCGTTCGGCGACTTGGGTGAAGCCGAAGCCCGCGATGGTGGCCAGGGAGGCGGTGTTGTCCGATCGGATGGTGGCTCGGACGGTTCTGACATCGGGTTCTTCGGCGGCTCGGGCCAGCAGGGCGGTCAGCAGGGCGCGGGCGTAGCCCTGGCGGCGGTAGGTGGACACGACGCTGTAGCCGATCTCGACCACGCCCGCTTCGTTCGGGGGGCCGTGGAAGCCGGCGTCGCCGATGACTGTGCCGTCCGGCTCCGACACTGCGGCCCGGGTGGTCCAGGGTGCGGCGGACGGGTCCCTGGTGAGCTGGTCGGCTCGGTAGGCGAAGATCCAGCGGGCACGGTCGGATACGAAGTACTCGTCGAGGGCCACCCCGGCCTCGGCGCTGCCGCCTGCTAGGTCACCGTCGGCCAGAGCGCGTAGGGCCTTCGCGTTGAGCTTGACGAAGCGGACGCGCTTGGGGAGAAGTTGATTGGTCATCGTGGAGATGCTTGCTGGGGGCATGAGGGCTGTCCACTGCTTTACCTGCTGGTCACGCGTTCTTCCGGCGCACCAGCTCGGTGATCCAGGTGGGTGCGTACGGAGAGGTGCGGCCGTAGCCGCCGCTCGGCCACGGCCGGTGCCGGCCGTGGCCTGGGTCGTCAGAGCCAGCCGCGTTGGGAGGCTTTGAGGCCGGCCTCGAAGCGGCTGGTGGCTTCCAGGCGTTCCATCAGGGCGGACATCTGGCGGCGTACGGTGCGCAGGGAGACGCCGAGACGTTTGCCGGCGGCCTCGTCGGTCATCCCGGAGGCCAGCAGTTTGAGCAGTTCGCGTTCGTTCTGCGTGATGCCGTCCTGAAGGGGCCGCGCGCGGGTCGCGCCGAGGGGGACGGCCGTGTTCCAGGTCTGTTCGAAGAGGGTGACGATCGAGGCGACGATGCCGGGTGCGGTGGTGCACAGGGCGCCGAGGCGGGAGTTGGCCGGATCGATCGGGACGATGGCGGTCGTGCGGTCGAAGACCAGGAGGCGCGGGGGGAGCAGAGGGCTGGTGCGTACCTCGCCGCCGTTCTCGGTCGTCCATTGCGCGTACGCGAGGGTGGCCAGGTCGTTCCTCGCGCTGTCCTGATAGATGACGCGCATGTCGATGCCCAGGGCCAGGGCCTTCTCGTCCAGGACCCGGGAAGCGTCCAGGCTCGCCTGGGACTGGGCGCCCCCCGGTGCGATGGCGAGGCATTCGCTGGTCATCTCTTCTGTGAGCGTCTCCAGCCGGGACTGGATGGCGTCGAGTCCCACCAGGCGTTCGGTGCCGTCGGTCTCCGTGTTGGGCCGGAGGCCCGCGTACTCGGCCACCGCGCGGGCGGCGGCCGCCTTGCTCAGGTCCAGCGCGTGCCGGCGGCGGATCAGGTCCTCTTCCTGGCGGCGCAGTAATTGCTCCAGGCCGGCCTCCGGGCTGACGGGGCGCAGCCCGCCGGCGGTGTCCCGGGACGGTGTGAGCAGGCCCAGGTCCACGAGTTGATCCAGGCTGTCCCTCACCTGGGCTTCGGAGAGCCCCGTCCGCTGCACGAGTTCGGCCATGCCGCCGGTGGGCTGCATCAGCATCCCCCGGTAGACGGTCTCCAGATGCGCATCAAGTCCCAACGCTTCGAGCACAGCTCAGCCCCCCGGCCGTGTGGCGGTTCATCCCCGTCCGGTCGATCGTAATCGCCAACCTGTCCTCATGGTGCCTGACTGCTTGATGCCATTCGGGATCTCTTCCGGGACGGCGGGCGCATCAGCAGGATGGTGTTCACCGGCCGGGGGATGCGAATCCCACCCAAGGCCAGGGCCCACAAGGCCGGCCGGTGCGGCGCGCTCCCTTCTGTAAGACACCGATGAATCCGGGGGAACTCATGTCTCGCTCCTTGCAGTTGTTCGCCGCCGCCTGTCTCACCGCTCTTCTCTCCACCACCGCCGCGGTCGCCTCCACGTCGGGGCCCACCGTCATCGGCTGGGACTCGGTCCGGGCGGCAGCTGCGGGCCCCCAGGTCATCGGCTGGGATTCCGCTCCGGCGGACATGCAGGTCATCGGCTGGGACTGAACCGGGTGCGGGTGATTCTGGGGCACCTGGCCCGCACGTCGGCCGACCCCGTCCCCGCGACCGTGGTTCCGCTGATCCAGGATCTGCTCTGGGCGCACGCCAGGCCGTCCGACGTCCTTGAGCACGTACGAGTCCGCCCGGCTGCCCACGGGCTGGACGTCTACCTCTTCGTCAGCTCACCGAGCGAGGCATCGGCGATGGCCCGGATGCGTGAGCTGCTCTGCCGCGCGGAGCAGCCGATCGCCCGGCACGGCTTCAGCATCTGTCCGCGCTGATCCGGCGAAGCCTCATCAGGGTTGGCGATTTAACTCGACGCCCTTCCTCGTTCATCCCCCTGTCCTTCACCACACCCGGAGTCGTCATGCCCGCACGCCCGACCCGATCCGCCTTCAGTGCCGTTTCGATGGCCATCGCCGTCTGCGCAGCGGCCATGGCGACCGCCGGCTGCAGCACCGGCTCCGATGCCTCACCGGTCGAGGCGGTCCGCGCAGCACCCCCCGTCTCCCAGACGCCCACCCCCTCGACGAGCGCTGCTCCGCCGGGCCGGGAATCCCCCGCACCGAAGGCGACGAGCGGGCAGTCCCCGGATCCGGCAGCGCCCCAGGCGCCTGCCGGAAAGGCGGAGCAGGGGAAGGGCGATCCGGGCACGGCGCGCACCGTCGCGGTGAAGCCGGAGGGCCTGGAGAAGCTGCCCGTCGAGAAGACCCTCGGCTGGAAGCCGGACGGGCCCCTGAGCAGTCAGGAGCTGCAAGGGCAGAAGATCACGCTGAACGAGTGCGGGACGGTCGAGGGCGCCACGCTCTGGCAGCAGCAGGGATACCTGAGTTCGGCCAGGAACGCCGCCGGCCAGCAGCTGTTCTTCTTCCCCGACGTCGCGTCCGCCAAGGCCGCGTACGACCGGCTCGTAGCCGACATGAACACCTGCCAGAGCACTTCTCGCGGGCTCCAGGCCCGTGAGGGAGTGCCGCAGGACGCCGTCGTGACCGTCACCGCCACCTCCAAGGACGGCACCGCCTGGTCGCGGCACTGGAACGGAGTCGGCGGCATGTCGGCCCGTGACGTACAGACCAACCACCTCTACGCCGTCCACCAGGGCGACCACCTCACGCTCTTCCAGTTCGACGAGCTGGCCGAGCGTCCCGCACCACCGCACGACACCGGCACGGACGCCGCCGTACTCGGCGCGCTCGCCGCCCAGAACTGAGTGCGGCCTCCCTTCGGGAACGGCCCCGCTCGATCCCTTTCCGCTCAACTCTCTTCATCAGGAGTCACGTTGTCCGTCAAGATCTCGACCCTCCGCACCACGAGCGTCATCACCGCCGCCCTCGCGGCCTCGCTCGTCCTGTCCGTCCTTCCCGCCCAGGCCGACAGCCTGCAGGCCACCTACGCTTCCGTCACCTCCACCGGCTCACTGGGCAACAACGCCGCCCCCGGCGGCAAGGTCACTCGCAGCCAGGCCATATCCAGGGCCCAGGTCTGGGTGGACCAGAAGGTTCCCTACAGCACGAACGGCCTCGAAGCCCCGTACAGCTGGTGGGCCGACAGCAAGACCGGAGGCCGCTACCGACAGGACTGCTCCGGCTTCGTCTCGATGGCCTGGCAGCTCAACTCCAGCCGCACCACCCTGTCCCTGCCCGCCGTCTCCGCGCAGATCAACAAGTCGGACCTGAAGCCCGGCGACATCCTCAACAGCAACGATCACGTCGTCCTGTTCGCCGGCTGGCGCGACAAGAGTGCGGGCACCTTCAACTACTACCAGGAGAGCAGCCGTAGCCGGCCGACGAACTACAACACCGACGGCAACGTGTACGGGTCCACCCTGGCGAGCCACCCCATGAGCAGCTACCTGGCACTCCGCTACGACAACATCGCCGAGGACTCCGTGCCGGTGCCGACTCCTGCGTCGAGGGTGCATGTGGAGATCGTGGGTGCGGATGGGGGGATGCACAACACGGATGCGGATTATGCGGCGGGTCAGTGGACTGGGGCGTGGACTGCCATGGGTGGTAGTGCGCTGAAGGGTCTGACGAGTGCGGTGACGGGGAACACGATGCATGTGTTCGCTTTGGGGTCGACGGGTCGTGTGTATACGAAGGATGCGAATTACACGACTGGGCAGTGGAGTTCTGGTTGGCAGGAGGTTCCTGGGGACTTCGAGGGTGCGACGGCGATTTCGGCTTCGGGGGTCGGTAACCAGGTGCATCTTGAGGTGCTTGGTGCGGGTGGTGTGATGCACAACACCGATGCGGATTACGGGACTGGTCAGTGGACCGGTGTGTGGACGGACATGGGTGGTACGGGGCTGAAGGCTCTGACGAGTGCGGTGACGGGCAGCACGATGCACGTCTATGCGGTGGGTGCGGAGGGTCAGGTCTTCACGCGGGACGCGAATTACGCGACTGGTCAGTGGACGGGTTGGCAGTCGGTTCCGGGTGGGTTCCTGGGTGCGACGGCGATCTCGGCTTCGGGGGTCGGCAGCCAGGTGCATCTTGAGGTGCTTGGTGCGGGTGGTGTGATGCACAACACCGATGCGGATTACGGGACTGGTCAGTGGACCGGTGTGTGGACGGACATGGGTGGTACGGGGCTGAAGGCTCTGACGAGTGCGGTGACGGACAAGACGATGCACGTCTATGCGGTGGGCGCTGGTGGTCAGGTCTTCACGCGGGACGCCAATTACGCGACCGGTCAGTGGACGGGTTGGCAGTCCGTTCCCGGTGACGAGTCCGGTGCGACCGCCATCACCGCCTCCACCACCAAGTAACACCCAGGCAGGCCCCGAGGACAGGGGCATGACGTCCGGACGAAATGCCGGGCGGCATGCCCCCTGTCCCCCTCATGGCGCCGAGCCCCCTTGCCGGCACGCCACCACCGTCCTTGCGCCCAGAAAGCCGATTCCCTCATGAAGAACCACGCCCGACGTCTCCTCTCCATAGCCGTGATGACCGGCGCCCTCGCCGCACCGATGCTCGTCGCCGCAGGCCCCGCGCACGCCCTGCTCCCCAACCGGTCCTGCGGAACCATCGCCGGTACCGACAGTGCGACCGCCGCGAACCTCAACAAGGTCCTCACGGGCAAACTGCGCGGCGCGATGAACGCCTACCGTCTCTCCTGTGCGCGGGCCATAGCCGATGCCTCCCGCGACCGCGGTCTGGCGGACCGGGCCGCGGTCATCGCCATCACGACGGCCATCGTCGAGTCCGTGCTGGAGAACAACCCCAACAGGCTGGACCTCGACAGCGTGGGCCTCTTCCAGCAGCGGGACAGCTGGGGGAGCTTCGAGAACCGGCTCAACCCCACCTGGTCCACGAACGCCTTCCTCAACGAGATGGTGCACCTCTATCCGAACAACTCCTGGCAGAGCCAGCCGATTGGTGTCGTGAGCCAGAAGGTCCAGCGTTCGGCGTACCCCGACCGCTATCAGCCCGAGGCCGCCGACGCACAGCGAATACTCAACGCCCTCTCCGCTCCCCCGCCCGCTCCGACTCCTGCGTCGAGGGTGCATGTGGAGATCGTGGGTGCGGATGGGGGGATGCACAACACGGATGCGGATTATGCGGCGGGTCAGTGGACTGGGGCGTGGACTGCCATGGGTGGTAGTGCGCTGAAGGGTCTGACGAGTGCGGTGACGGGGAACACGATGCATGTGTTCGCTTTGGGGTCGACGGGTCGTGTGTATACGAAGGATGCGAATTACACGACTGGGCAGTGGAGTTCTGGTTGGCAGGAGGTTCCTGGGGACTTCGAGGGTGCGACTGCGATTTCGGCTTCGGGGGTCGGTAACCAGGTGCATCTTGAGGTGCTTGGTGCGGGTGGTGTGATGCACAACACCGATGCGGATTACGGGACTGGTCAGTGGACCGGTGTGTGGACGGACATGGGTGGTACGGGGCTGAAGGCTCTGACGAGTGCGGTGACGGGCAGCACGATGCACGTCTATGCGGTGGGTGCGGAGGGTCAGGTCTTCACGCGGGATGCCAATTACGCGACTGGTCAGTGGACGGGTTGGCAGTCGGTTCCGGGTGGGTTCCTGGGTGCGACGGCGATTTCGGCTTCGGGGGTCGGCAGCCAGGTGCATCTTGAGGTGCTTGGTGCGGGTGGTGTGATGCACAACACCGATGCGGATTACGGGACTGGTCAGTGGACCGGTGTGTGGACGGACATGGGTGGTACGGGGCTGAAGGCTCTGACGAGTGCGGTGACGGACAAGACGATGCACGTCTATGCGGTGGGCGCTGGTGGTCAGGTCTTCACGCGGGACGCCAATTACGCGACCGGTCAGTGGACGGGTTGGCAGTCCGTTCCCGGTGACGAGTCCGGTGCGACCGCCATCACCGCCTCCACCACCAAGTAACACCCAGGCAGGCCCGGTCGCCCCTACCGCATCGACGGTCGGGGCGTCCGGGCTGTGCCGGTGTCGCCCGCGGGCTCGTAGGCGGCGGCGACCTTGAGGAGCCAGGCGATCTCCTCGCGCGGTGTGCGGCCTCCGGTGGTGCGGTCGAGGGTGGCAGGGAGTGCGGGGGCCGGCAGGTGCCGGGCCCGCTGTTGTACGGAGAGCCGGAGCCAGCGGGCTTCCGTGGCGGCCCGGTCCGTGTCGCCGGCGGCGTGCGGCACGGCGGCCGGGGGGTCCTCGGCGGGGGTGTCGTCGCGCAGGGCGAGGGCGGCGTCGCGGATGGCGAAGGCGCGGTGGGCCACGTCGAGGGAGCGGTCGCCGAAGGTGAACAGTTCGCGGACGCGGCTGGTGGCGGGCGTGCCCAGGACCACGTGCGGCACCGCCGTCACGAGGTCCGCCCACAGCGGGTGCAGCCGCCACAGTGCGTACTGGTCACGGAAGTAGCGGACCAGGACCCGGGTCGGCGGAATGGATACGCCGAGGAAGAGCAGCACCACGGTGATGGCGGGCAGCAGCTCGCTGATCGAGTCCGTGAGCGGTACGGGATTGCCGTCGGCGTCCAGGATCGTGGAGTCGCCCTGCCTCAGGATGAAGTAGATCCGGTAGAGGGTGTAGAGGAACCCGTTGGCCGTCGCCGCGGCCAGGCAGGTGACCCCGACCCGGAGCAGCCCGGGGGCCACGTTGCGGCGGTTCGACCAGAAGAGGACCGTCGCCTGTACGGAGGACGCCGCGTACACGGAGTAGAAGACGCCCAGGTAGAGCTGCACACCGGGGTGGCCGTAGTGGGCGTCGATGCCGTACGCGCCGGTGTAGTCGTGCGGGAGGGCGAACGCGAAGAGGGCCGTCAGGACGGCCATCGCGGTTCCGGTGAAGATCAGCCTCAGGCGTGCGGCGCGCTCCTGACCGGGCCGCTTGTGGATCGCGTGGACGTAGTCGAGGAGGAAGGAGGCGGCCGCGACTCCGGCGAGGTGCTTGACGAGCAGGGTGACGTCGCCGATCCCGGTCAGCGACTCCAGCAAGCCCGCGATCCGGGGCGGGCGGGTGCTGAGCCCGATCGCGCCCGCGACGAAGGTGGCCCACAACGCGCGGTTCGCCCGGGTGCCGAACGCGGAGGGCGTGCGCCAGATCACCACGCTCCAGGCGAGCAGCGGCATCAGCCATTCGAACAGCGGGCGCATCAGCGCTTCCTCCAGCGGCGGGTGCGGACCGGGTGCAACAGGCTGTCGGCCAGCCGGCCGGAGGCGGGATCGAGCTGGTCCGTGGACCCGCAGCGGTCGGCCAGCAGGAGCGCGATCATTTCCGCCTCCTGTTCCTCGGCGGTGTCGTAGTTCGTACGGTTCCCGCCCATCACCTGGGCGACGGCTTCCGGTGTCAGGTCGGGCATCAGCGCGGCCAGGTGGGACAGTTCCACGACGCCGGAATGGCCGCACAGGACGTGGCCGAGTTCGTGGAGCTTGATGAGGTCCTGGTGCGCGGGGCTGGTGTGCTGCTCGTAGAAGACGACGTCGACGCTCGGCATGGCGATCCACATGCCGCAGGGCGCGTCACGGCCCAGTACGGGCAGGGGCTCCATCACGATGGGCCGGCCGCGTTGGTGTTCCAGGGAGGCGCGGAAGCCTTCGACGGTGAACGGGCTCGGCAGGTCCAGGCCCGCGAGCACGGCCTCACAGCGTTTGCGCAGACCTCGGGGAAGCGGCATGTGTGAAGGAACGTTTCTGTCGAGGTGGAAAGGGAGCGGGCCCGCTGGTCGCACTCACTCGGTGCCGGTCGGCCCGTGCCTCGATTCGCCGCTTCCGGCGTTGTCCTCGAGCTGTTTGAGCTTGTCGGCGAGGGCGACCAGCATGTGGAGACTGCCGTCCGAGAGTCCCGAAGCCCGCTGGACGAGGCTGACCACCTCGGAGTTGCCCAGGGCCTGCCGCAGATCCCCGATCTTTTCCAGCCGCTCCAGCTGTTCGTCCACCACGGCGGCCTTGGCGTCGTCCACGAAGTAGCTCGCACCGGCCCGGATCCCGAAGCCGCGGCCGAGCCAGTCGAGGGTGTCCACGGTGGGGTTGGGGACCTGCCCCTTCTGGGTCACGCCGTGGTGCAGGTTGCGGATGGTGTCCTTGGAGATGACGTCGCGCCCCGCCAGCCGGTTGATGCGCTCGGTCAGTTCGCGGTACGTCGGTGCCCGTCCACCCGCTTTGACCGCCTCACGGCCGATCAGCCGGTCCACCCGCTCGGCGATCTTCCGCGCACGTTCCGCCGAACGCACAGGTCCCTCCGCGTCACCGGCGACGCCGTGCTCCACCGAATTCACCCCGACCCCCGATCAAGACTCCTACCGTACCGTCGGGCCACCGGTCCCGGTACGGCATCGGCCGGCACCGGAGATGCACGGCCGCGGACGGCCGCGCACCTCCGGTCAGCGGTCACCCGTCCCTACGCCGCCTGCAGCGCGAGCGTCGGTGAAAGCCTCGCCGCGCGGACCGCCGGGTAGAGGCCTGCGACCGTGCCGATGGCCAGGGTTGAGGCGAAGCCGCCCGTGACCGCCCAGAGGGGGACCACCCAGGGGAGGTCGCCGGCTCGGGCGTACACCGCCGTGGCCGCGCCGCCCAGCACGATGCCCGCCAGGCCGCCCAGGCCCGACAGGAGCAGGGACTCCGTGACGAACTGGATGCGGATCTGGCCCTTGGTGGCGCCCAGGGAGCGGCGCAGGCCGATCTCGTGCCGGCGTTCCAGTACCGAGATGATCATGGTGTTGGCCACCCCGACCCCGCCCACCAGCAGGGCGATGCCGCCGAGGCCGAGGAGGAGGGTGCTGAAGGCGCCCTCGGTGGCGGCCTTCGCCTGGAGGGCCGCCGACGGGTCGGTGACCGAGACCGTGGTCGGGCTCTGCGGGTTGGCCGTCTTGGCGATGAGGTTCCGGACCTGCTGGACGCGGTCGTCGGCGGAGCGCTCGTAGACCGACGTGGGGTGGCCGTCGAAGCCCAGGAGGCTCTGGGCGGCATCCCAGCCGATGAGCGCCGAGCGTTCGATCTCCGGGGCGAGGGGGATCGGCTCCAGGATGCCGATGACGGTGAAGTACTGCCCGCCGATGAAGACCTGCCCGCCCGGCGCCGTCATGCCCAAGCGCTCGGCGGTGACGTGCCCGAGGACCACGGACGGGTAGCGGCCCGTCGCGTCGTTGAGCCAGCTCCCGCTGTGCATCCGGGCCCGGAGCGTCTTCAGGAGCTCGTCCTTCGCCGCCTTCAGGGCGATGCCGCCCGTCTCCTCCTTCGGGATGTTCTCGCTGCGGCGGACGGACTCCATCACGTCGCCCGTCGTGCCGACCGATTCGACCCCGTCGATCCGGGCGATCATGCCGGGGGCGTCCTTCGGCAGCTTGGTGTCCTGTCCCGAGAACATCGACTGGCCGGGGGTCGCGACCATCATGTTCGTGCCGAGCTTGTCGAGTTCCTGGAGCAGCTTGGCCTGGCTCGACGAGGAGATGCCGACGACCGCGATCATCGTCGCGATGCCGATCGCGATCCCGAGCGCCGACAGGAACACGCGCATCGGCCGCGAGCGCAGCCCCGCCGATCCCACGTGGAACACGTCCCGCGGGCCGAGGCGCGGCGGGGACAGCTTGCGGGCTTTCCTCTCGGCCGCGCGGGCCTTCTTCTCCGCCGCGCGGGACTTCGTACGGGCACCCACTACGCGCCCACCCCCAGCGCGCTCGCGTCCGCGTTCCACACGTCCGCCACGATCTCGCCGTCGCGGATGCGGACCTGCCGGGGCAGGCTCGCCGCGATCTCGTTGTCGTGGGTGATCACGGCGATGGTGGCCCCGTCCTGGTTGAGCTCGTGCAGCAGTTCCATCACCGATTCGCCGGACGCCGTGTCCAGGGCGCCCGTCGGTTCGTCGGCGAGCAGCAGGTCCGGTTCGCCCGCCACCGCGCGGGCGATCGCCACGCGCTGCTTCTGGCCGCCGGACAGTTCGTGCGGCCGGTGGTCCATGCGGTCGCCGAGGCCGACGCGCTCCAGGGCGCGTTCCGCCCGCCGTCCGCGTTCGGCGCGGGACAGGCCGGAGTACAGCAGTCCCTCGGCGACGTTGGCCCGGGCGCTGATGCCCGGTACCAGGTGGAAGGACTGGAACACGAAGCCGACGTGGCGGGAGCGCAGCGCCGACAGGGAGCGGTCGGAGAGGGTCGCGATGTCGTACCCGGCGATGGCGACGCGGCCGGCGGTCGGCCGGTCGAGGGTTCCGACGATGTGCAGGAGCGTGGACTTTCCCGAGCCCGACGGTCCTACGATGGCGAGGAGTTCGCCGTTCAGGACGGTGAGGTCGACTCCGCGCAGGGCCGCGACCCCGCCGGGGTACTCCTTGGTGACTCCGGTCAGTTCGACGACCGCGTGGGCGTGTGTGTTCATGACGCGGGGACTCCGACGAGCATGCCCTCCTTGAGGGCGTCCCCCTTCACCTCCACCCGGCCCTGGCCGAACATGCCGAGCTCGACCTTGACCTCGCGGACCTTGCCGTCCTCGACGACCTGGACTCCGAAGCCGCCCTCGGCGAGGGCGAGGAGCGAGTTGACCGGTACGGAGAGCACCCCCTTGCGGACCTCGCCCGTCAGGCTCACCGAGACCGGGGACTGGTCGGGGCCGGTGGCCTCGGAGGGGTTGTCGAGGGCGATCTCGACGTCGACCTTCGGCTTCTTGTCCCCGCCGCCCCCGCCCCCGCCGCCCGAGGACGGGTCGTCGCCGTTGGCGGTGGCACCGACCGAGCTGATCTTTCCCTTGCCGGTGCCTCCGCCGGGCAGGCTCACGGTCACCGGGTCACCGGTCTTGACCTTGCCCGCCTTGGCCACGTCCAGCTGCAGGCGGACCATCCGCTCGGTGCCGGTCACGGTCATGACGGGCTTGCCGGAGGCGGCCTCGTCGCCGACGGCCATGTCGTTCTTCTGGATCCGCTGGGGTCCGGAGGCGAAGGCGATGTCGCCCTTGCCGACCTCGCCCGTCTCCTTCACCTTGTGGGACTTCTGCCAGCGCTTGACGGCGGTGGCCGTCCCGGCGGTGAAGGTGCCGTCCGTGGTGTCCAGGCCGGTGCCGAACCCGAGGGCCTGGAGGTTCTGCTTGAGCTGTTTGACGTCCTCGCCCTTGTCCCCGGACTTCAGGGGCCGGTACATGGGGGTGGTGCCGTACATCAGGCGCACCGGCTTGCCGTTGACCTCGTAGAGCTTGCCGTCCCGCTCCACGGAGGAGCCGGCGGGTGCCACCCACGTCAGGGTCGCGGAGCCGGAGCCGGAGCCGGACCCCGACCCGGAGCCCGCCCCCGCCCCGCCCGCGCCGGGGGCTCCGCCGACACCGCCCGTCCCGCCGGGCGCGTCCGCACCCACCGCGTTGAGCTTGCGTTCCTTCGCGAAGCCGAGCGTTCCGTCGGCCTTGATCCCGGAGCTGAGGTCGCTGCGCTTGACCGGAGAGGTCGCGCCCGGCAGTCCGTCCGAGCGGTCCTGCTTCGAGTCGCTGGGGCCGGTCCCCGGCTGGGCCACGACCGCGTACCCGCCGCCGGTGACGGCGAGCACGACGACCAGCGAGCCCAGGACCCACTTCGCGCGCTTGCTCACTTGTCCGCGCTGCACTTGTTGAGTTGGTCCATGAACTTGTCCTTGTCGACGCCGTCGGGGACCGAGAAGCCCGTGCGCGCGTTCCCGTTGAACTCCGGGTCCGGCATGTCGAAGCCGTTGTCCCGCATGCACTTGGCCTGGGCGAGGGCCTTGTCCTTCTCGGCCTGCGGTATCTCGCCGCCGGCGCCGGGGCCCGTCATCCCGCACTTCTCCATGGCCTTCTTCATCGCCTCCTGGTCCGCGCCCGCACCCACCGTCATGCCGCGCGGGTCCTCGCCGGGCTTCGGGTCGGGAGCGTCCACGCCGTTGTCGCGCAGGCACTTGCGCATCTTGAGGGCGTTGTCGGCGTCCGTGCCGCCGCTGGATCCGCCGGACTGAGAGGAGCCGTCCTGCTTCTTGTCCGATCCGCCGGTGCCGCCCCCGCACGCGGTGACGAAGAGGGTCAGGCCGGTGAGGAGGGCGGCCGCGGTCATGGTCGTAGATCGCTTCATGGGCCCGAGCGTGCGTGAGGAGGGGGTTTCGCTTCTCTAAACCCCCGCGCTTATGACGAGGAAATGTCCCCCTCCGGTAAAGAGGGAGGATGCGAGTTCTGGTGGTGGAGGACGAGGAGTTCCTGCGGGAGATGATCGCCGAGGGGCTGCGCGGTGACGCGCTGGCCGTCGACGAGGCGAGCGACGGCCTGGAGGCCCTGAACCGCCTGCGCCTGGGCGCGTACGACGTCCTGATCCTCGACCGCGACCTGCCCGGCCTGCACGGGGACGAGGTCTGCCGCCAGGTGGTGCGCGAGCGGCTGCTGACCCGCGTCCTGATGCTGACGGCCTCCGGGACCGTACGCGACCGGGTGGAGGGCCTCGGCCTCGGCGCCGACGACTACCTCACCAAGCCCTTCGCCTACGACGAGCTGCTCGCCCGCGTCCTGGCGCTCGGGCGGCGCGCCCAGCCGGCCCTGCCGCCGGTGCTGGAGCGGGCGGGGGTGGCCGTGGACGTGGCGCGGCGCACCGCCACCCGCGAGGGGCGCAGGCTGGCGCTCTCGCGCAAGGAGTTCGCCGTGCTGGAGTCGCTGCTGCGCGCCGAGGGCGCGGTCCTCAGCAGCGACGACCTGATCGAGCAGGTGTGGGAGGAGGACACCTCGTACAGCACCAACGCGGTACGGGTGACCCTGAGCAAGCTGCGCGCCAAGCTGGGGGAGCCGCCGCTGATCGAGACCGTCCCCGGCGCCGGATACCGGATCGGTGATCCACGATGAGAGCAGTGCTCCACTCCGAGCGCGCCCGTCTCACCACCCTCTACGGCTCCCTGCTGCTCCTCGCGGGCGGCGGCCTCATCGCACTGATCAACATCCTGCTCCGCAACGGTCTCTACAGCCGCATCAGCGGGGCCGTCACCACCACCGTCCCGGCCTTCGAGGGCACCCCGCCGCCCGCTGTCCCGGGCCAGCGCGTGCCGGTCCCCGCCGAGAAGCTCGACCCCGGAGCCACCCCACTCCCCGAGCAGGTCGCCCAGTGGCAGGCCACCAAGAACCTGACCAGCGCCGTCGAGCAGGCCACCCTCCACGAGCTCCTGATCGTCTCCCTCGTCGCCCTCGCCGTCTTCGCCGTCCTGTCCATCTGGCCGGCCTGGTGGATGGCCGGCCGCGTCCTGCGCCCCGTCGGCGTGATCACCGAGACGGCCCGGCGCCTGTCCGCCGCCAACCTCCACGAGCGGATCGGCCTCCAGGCCCCGCCCGGCGAACTCAAACGGCTGGCGGACACCTTTGACGGGATGCTCGACCGGATGGAGGACATGGTCGGGGCGCAGCGCCGGTTCGCCGCGAACGCCGCCCACGAGCTGCGCACCCCGCTCGCCGTCCAGCGGGCGGCCGCCGAGATCGGGCTGGCGGGGGAGCCGTCGCCGCAGAAGGTGGCCCGGATCCGCTCCAAGCTCATCGAGGTCGCGGACTCCAGCCAGCACCTCGTCGAGTCGCTGCTCCTGCTCGCCGTCTCGGAGGAGGGACTGGAGGCGACGGAACCGGTGGACCTGGCGGACCTCGCGGAGGCGGAGCTCGCGGGGATCGAGGGGACGGTCCCTCAGGACATGGCGGTCGTACGGGACCTGGGGCCGCTGACCGTCGCGGGCGACCGGACCCTGCTGGGCCACCTCGTACGGAACCTGCTGGTCAATGCCGTACGTCACAACCGCGCGGGCGGCCGTCTGGAGGTGACGACCTCCCGGGAGGGGGTGCTGACGGTCTCCAACACCGGCCCGGTGATCGAGCCGGGGGACGTGCCGCGGCTGCTGGAGCCCTTCCGGCGGCGGGCGGAACGGCAGCATACGGCGGGCGAGGGCGCCGGGTTGGGGCTCTCGATCGTCGCGTCGATCGCGCGGGCGCACGGTGCGGAACTGACGGCGCGGGCCAATCCGGCGCCGGGCGGTGGGCTGATGGTCCGGGTCTGGTTCCCCGCCGAGCCGCCGGTGGCGCGACCCGCCGAGGAAACGCCGGGAGCTTGACCGGGCAACAAAATGAAGATCGGCTGTGTACGGTCGGGTCAATGAGCAAGCACGCCCGAGCCGGCTCCCGCGCGTCCCGTCCGTCCCGCACCCCCGGGGCGTCCCGCCCGACCCGGCGCATCCGCGCCGGTGGTGCGCGGCGCGCCGGCGGTGCCTCGCGCGGTTCCCGGCGTGCCCGCAGCTCGCGCCCGCTCGCCTTCGCGGCCGCCCTGGGACTGCTCGGCTTCGGCGTGGGCTGGGCGTACCTGGCCCAGGACCCGCCGGCCAACGCGGCGGCCCTGGCAGCCGCCGACGCCCGGCCGCCGGCCGAGAACCGGGCCGCGCGGGCCGCCGAGCGCGACCCCTTCCAGGGCCTGCCCGAGGTCAGCGAGCGGACCCGGGCGAAGATCCCCGCGGACGCCCGCCAGCTCATCCTGGTCACCGGCAAGGCCAGGGGCTCCTCGGAGTCCACCGCGGCCCTGTACACGCGCCCGGCGGCCGGCGCCGACTGGCTGAAGAGCGACAGCTGGCCCGCGCGCAACGGAGCCAAGGGCTGGTCCACGGAGCGTACGTACGGGGACCTGACCTCCCCCGAGGGCGTGTTCGCGCTGACCGACGCGGGCGGTCTGCTGGCGAAGCCGCAGGGCACGAAGTTCCCGTACGACCAGGACGCCTCCTTCGTGGCGACGGGCCGCGGGGTCAACGGCGAGTCGCTGCTCGGCTCCTTCGACTACGTCGTCGCCATCGACTTCAACCGCAAGAAGGGGGTGAGCCCCCTCGACCCGACGAAGCCGGAGGGCGAGGAGAAGGGCGGCAACATCTGGCTCCACGTGGACCACGACGGCCCCTCGCAGGGCTGCGTGGGCATCCCGAAGGCCGCGATGAAGCAGGTCCTGGAGACCCTCGACCCGGCGGCGAAGCCGGTCATCGTGATGGGGCCGAAGGGCTTCTGACGGGCTCGCCCGCAGCAGGCTCCTCGCCCGCAGCAGGCACCGCGCCCGCCGCCGTCTTCCCGCCCGCAGCCGGGTCGCGGGCCAGCAGGGCGATGTAGGCCAGGTCGAACACGGTGCACAGCAGCCCCAGCCCGAGGATGAACGGGGCGTCCTCGATGACTCCGAAGAGGATGGTCGGCGCGAGCGTGCCGAGCCATTTGGCGACGGCCATCACCAGTGACTGCCCGTGCCGGCCGCCGCGGCTCGCGTAGAGGGCGATGAACAGCCCGGACATCAGCAGGTTCTGCAGGAACGCGGAGTAGCGGCTCGCGTCGTGGTGGCCGAAGTGGGCGAGGAAGAGCCACTGCACGGCGAAGGCGCTCGCGAAGAGGAGTGCGGTCCAGACGGCGAACAGCGGCCGGGTGACGAAGCCGGGCAACTCGGCCCGCCCGTAACGCAGATACGTGTACACGATGACGATGTCGGCGAGGGCCCACACCACGTTGACGATGCCCTGCGCCGAGACCCCGACGCTGAACTCCCGTACGGCGTAGGTCGACTCCCATGCGAAGTTCAGCGCGAGCGCCGCGACCGGCATCGCGTACGTCCGGTCGCGCAGCCCCACCCGGATCGCCTCGGCGTACACGAGGGTCCAGGCCAGCCCGCTGATCAGCGTCAGAAGGAGATCCACGCGCGGCACCCTAGCGGGCGGCCGGGAGCCCGGACATCCCCCAGGAGGTCACGGTCCGAGGTCCGCCTTGGTCAACGGTTCCTCGCCTCGGCCAGCCGCCGGTCCAGCTCCTCGTCGAGGTCCCGCTGCTCGGCGGCCGTGGGGCCGTAGCCGTTCCACACCTGCAATGCTGCACGGGGAGCCTGATGGGCAGGATCGGCCGGGGTCGG
Organism: Streptomyces sp. NBC_00086; assembly: GCF_026343255.1. Taxonomy (NCBI): domain Bacteria; kingdom Bacillati; phylum Actinomycetota; class Actinomycetes; order Kitasatosporales; family Streptomycetaceae; genus Streptomyces; species Streptomyces sp. NBC_00086. Next base: position 4,705,973 of record NZ_JAPELZ010000001.1, read on the forward strand.
CAAGCTCTCGGCCAGGCGGGTCAGATAGGCGCGTAGGGACAGTCCCTCGGAAGCTGCTACAGCGGCGAGCCGGTCCTTGGCTTCCTTGGGAATGCGGATGTTCGCGTCGGACATGGTGGCACTCCTCTCCATTCAGTGGTCCCGCCGTCAGATCTTGACGACCCGGATCCGCTTCCCGCACAGCATGGACAGGTCCTCGGGGTCCGAGGTCAGCAAGGTGACGGGTCCGGGTTGGGCGAGGGCGGTCGCCGCCACGATGGCGTCCAGGGCGTACTTGTGCCCGTGCAGCCCGGCGGTGGCGAGCAGCTTGCTCGCGTGCCGCACGATGGCCTCGCCCGGCGGGACGATGTTCACGCGGGAGACCGCGTAGTCGAAGCGGGCCTGGTTCACCCGGGGGTCGCGCGCCTCGACGAGGGTGACCGAGCTGATGACCACCCGGATGTCCTCAGCTTCCGCAGCCGTGAGCCACTCCAGCAGGCCGGGGTCTTGCCGTACGAGTCGGGAGAGGCCTTCGCAGTCCAGGACGAGGGTCCCGCTCATGCGGCGTCCGACGAGGCTGCCGTCTCGCCGCGCAAGATCGCTCGCTTCTCGTCGACCGCCGTGGGATCGGCCGGGCCGTTCACGGATTCGGAGTCCTCGATCAGCTCTCGGAGTCGATCACGCTCCAGCTGTCGCTGAACCAGCGTTTCGATGTACGCGGACATGCCGCGCTTGCCGGTGCGCGCCTTGAGTGCCGCGATCGTCCCCTCGTGAAGCGAGACGGAGACGGGCCGGGTGGGACCTTCGCCGGGTGCGGGCTGGTCAGTCATGAAGCCATCGTAACAAAACTCATGTTATTTGGCGTGGGGTGCCGCGCCGGGGCCTGGTCGCCGCTTCGGGTGGCGTCGACCCCTTGCCTGACGACCCGTCAGCTACGACGATGGCCCCCGCACCGGTATGACGAATCGGCAGTCGAGGACGAGGCGGGTACGGCCCATGGCGCGCGTGTTTCCGGAAGGTCGGCTGGTCTACGGGATGCAGCTCCCGATCCAGTCGCAGAGCACCATCTACGCAGAGCCCTGGGAGGCCACGGCGGACGCGGCCGACCTCGCCGCGGTGGCCAAGGCGGCCGACCGGGCCGGCTTCGGCTACGTCGCCACCTGCGACCACGTGGCCATCCCGCGGCACATGGCCGGCCCCATGAGCACCATCTGGTACGACCCCATCGCCACCCTCTCCTTCCTGGCCGGGATCACCGAGAACGTGCGGCTGCTCAGCCACGTCGCGATCCTCGGCCTGCGCCACCCGCTGCTCAGCGCCAAGCAGTACGCCACCGTCGACCACCTCTCCGGCGGCCGGCTGATCCTCGGTGTCGGCGCGGGGCACGTGAAGGAGGAGTTCGAGGTGCTCGGCGTGGACTTCGCGCGCCGCGGGGCCGTCCTCGACGAGACCCTCGACGCGCTGCGCGCCGCCCTCGGCCCCGAGGAGTACCCGGAGTTCGAGGGCGAGCTGTTCTCCTTCAAGGACCTCGGGCAGCTGCCCCGCCCCGTCCAGTCCCGGATCCCCGTCTGGGTGGGCGGGTCCTCGCCCGCTGCCGTGCGGCGGGCCGCCGTGCGCGGCGACGGCTGGCTCCCGCAGGGCGACCCGCTCGACAAGCTCCCGGCCCAGATCGCCCGGATCAAGGAGCTCCGCGCCGAGGCCGGGATCACGGGACCCGTGGAGTTCGGCGCGATCACCGCGCCGCTGTACGTCGGCGAGCCCGGCTGGGACACCGGCCGGCGGACCCTCACCGGCAAGGCGGAGGCGCTCGCCGAGTCGCTGCGCGCGTACAAGGCGATCGGCATCGACCAGATCCAGGTCCGCTTCCGCAATCGCGACCGGGCCGAACTCATCGACCAGATCACGGCTTTCGGGTCCGAAGTGGGCCCGCTCCTCAACGACTAGCGACTTAGGGGTACGGCATGGGCAAGCTGGACGGACGCGTCGTCATCATCACCGGTGCCGCGCGCGGCCAGGGCGAGCAGGAGGCCCGGCTCTTCGCCTCCGAGGGCGCCAAGGTGCTCCTGGGCGACGTACTGGACGAGCAGGGCGCGGCGGTCGCGAAGGAGATCGGCGAGGACCGGGCCCGGTACGTACGGATGGACGTGAGCCGGGAGGAGGACTGGGCGGCCGCCATCGCGGCGGCGAAGGAGGCCTTCGGTCCGGTGAACGGCCTGGTCAACAACGCGGGCATCCTGCGCTTCAACGAGCTGACCGCGACCCCGCTGGAGGAGTTCCAGCAGGTGGTGCAGGTCAACCAGGTCGGCGCCTTCCTCGGCATCAAGTCGGTGGCCCCGGAGATCGAGGCGGCCGGCGGCGGCACGATCGTCAACACCTCCTCGTACACGGGGCTCACCGGCATGGCGTACGTGGGCACGTACGCGGCGACCAAGGCGGCGATCCTCGGCCTGACCCGGGTGGCGGCGCTGGAGCTGGCCGCGAAGAACATCCGGGTCAACGCGATGTGCCCGGGGGCCGTGGACACCGCGATGGCCACCCCCGGGAACACGAATCCGGCGGACCTGCCCCAGGAGGCCAGGGACGCCATGGCGGAGCTCTACAAGCGCGTCGTGCCGATGGGCCGGGTGGGCCAGCCCGAGGAGATAGCCAAGCTGGCGCTGTTCCTGACCAGCGAGGACTCCTCGTACATCACCGGGCAGCCGTTCGTGATCGACGGCGGCTGGATGGCGGGCGTCAGCATCGGCTGACTCCCTCCGACCACATCTGATGGAGCGTCAGGTATTGACGCTCCCGCCCCCGCGATGGAACAGTCGTGACATCGAATCTGACGCAACGTCAGAAACAGAAGGACGGTGAATCCCCTTGGAATTCGGGCTCTTTGTGCAGGGATACGTGCCTGAGGCACGGTCCAAGGTCGACCCCGAGGCAGAGCACAAGGCGCTGATCGAGGAGACCGAGTACGTCATCCAGGCGGACAAGTCCGGGTTCAAGTACGCCTGGGCCTCCGAGCACCACTTCCTGGAGGAGTACTCGCACCTGTCGGCGAACGAGGTGTTCCTCGGGTACCTCGCTCACGCCACCGAGCGCATCCACCTCGGCTCCGGCATCTTCAACCCGCTCGCCCCGGTCAACCACCCGGTCAAGGTGGCCGAGAAGGTCGCCATGCTCGACCACCTCTCCAAGGGGCGCTTCGAGTTCGGCACCGGCCGCGGCGCCGGCAGCCACGAGATCCTCGGCTTCCTCCCCGGCATCGAGAACATGGACGGGACCAAGGAGATCTGGGAGGAGACCATCGCCGAGTTCCCCAAGATGTTCCTCCAGGAGGAGTACGAGGGGTTCCAGGGCAAGCACTGGTCGCTCCCGCCGCGCAAGATCTTCCCCAAGCCGTACGGCAAGGCCCACCCGGCCATGTGGTACGCCGCCGGCTCCCCGGCCTCGTACGCCATGGCGGCCAAGAAGGGCCTCGGAGTCCTCGGCTTCAGCGTCCAGAAGGTCTCCGACATGGCCTGGGTGCTGGACCAGTACAAGACCGCGATCCAGGAGGCGAAGGCCATCGGCGCCTTCGTCAACGACAACGTCATGGTCACCTCGACCGCGATCTGCGCCGAGACCCACGACAAGGCCGTCGAGATCGCCGTCAACGCCAACATGAACCGCTTCCAGTCGCTGGTCTTCCGCTACCACGACACCTTCCCGCGCCCCGAGATGATCCCCGAGTGGCCCGAGATCCTCCCCGAGTACAACGCGGAGATCATCGAGCTGCTGATCGCCGAGGAGCTGCTCATCTGCGGCGACCCGTCCGAGGTCCGCGCGCAGTGCAAGCGCTGGGAGGAGGCCGGCGCCGACCAGCTCTCCTTCGGTCTGCCGACCGGTGTCTCGCCCGAGGACACGATGACCACCATCAAGCTCATCGGCGAGCACGTCATCCCGCACATCGACACCGACCCGGTGCACCGCACCACGCGCTTCCGCGAGGCCGTCTGACCCGGCGGGGGAACTCGGGGCGGCGTCTTCCCGGACCGCCGCCCCGGAACCGGCCCCGGCCGGAGCCATGCCGAGGCCGCGGCCGGCCCGGCGGGCTCCGGCCGGGGCCCTGGGCTGCGGCCCGGCAAGCGCGGAGCCGCTGCCGGGGACCGGCCCCCGGACCCCCGCTCCTCAAACGCCGGAGGGGCTGGACTCGCCCGCCCCCGGCGGGGCTGGGTTCTGGCTGACCGAGGCCCGCAGGTTGACCGCCGGGGGTTGGGAAAACCAGCCCCTCCGGCGTTTGAGGAGCGGGGTCTGGGGCGGAGCCCCAGGAGCGGCGCCGCCCCCTGATCGCGCACCGCAAGCGAAGGCTGAAGGGACGTCATGCTCGACCACCTGATCAAAGGCGCCACCGTCGTGGACGGGACCGGCGCCCCGGCCCGCGTGGCCGACGTAGGGATACGCGACGGCCGGATCGCCGTCATCGCCGAGCCCGGATCGGTCACGGAACCCGCGGCGAGCAGCGAGGACGCGACCGGCCTCGTCCTCACCCCCGGGTTCATCGATCCCCACACGCACTACGACGCCCAGCTCTTCTGGGACCCGTACGCGACCCCCTCCATGAACCACGGAGTGACCACCGTCGCGGGCGGCAACTGCGGATTCACCCTGGCCCCCCTCAACCCGGCCCGCCCGGAAGACGCCGACTACACCCGCCGCATGATGAGCAAGGTCGAGGGCATGGCGCTCAAGGCCCTCGAAGAGGGCGTCGACTGGACCTGGTCCACCTTCGGCGAGTACCTCGACGCGCTCGACGGCCGCATCGCCGTCAACGCCGGCTTCATGGTCGGCCACTGCGCGCTGCGCCGGCACGTCATGGGCGAGGACGCCGTCGGCGGTCAGCCCACCGAAGAGCAGATGCAGGCGATGCTCGACCTGTTCCACGACGCCATGAACGCCGGCGCCTGGGGCCTGTCGACCACCCAGTCCTCCACCCACTCCGACGGCTCCGGCGCCCCCGTCGCCTCCCGGCACGCCAAGCCCGAGGAGCTCCTCGCCCTGTCCCGCGCGGTCTCCGAGCACGAGGGCACCCAGCTCGAAGCGATCGTCGCGGGCTGCCTCGACCAGTTCGCCGACGAGGAGATCGACCTCTTCGTCGAGATGAGCGCGGCCGCCGGACGGCCCCTGAACTGGAACGTGCTCACCATCGACGCCTCCGTCCCCGAGCGCGTGCCGCGCCAGCTGATCCCCAGCGAGCGCGCCCGCAAGGCCGGCGGCCGCATCGTCGCGCTGACGATGCCGATCCTGACCCCCATGAACATGTCGCTCGGCACCTTCTGCGCCCTCAACCTCATCCCCGGCTGGGGCGAGATCCTGGGCCTGCCCGTCCCCGAGCGCATCGCGAAGCTGCGCGACGCGGACGTGCGCGCCGAGATGCTGGTCCGCGCGGCCAGCAAGGAGGCCGGGGTCTTCCGGCGGCTGGCCAACTTCGGCCGCTACGTCATCGGCGACACCTACAGCGAGGCGAACGAGGGCCTGTCCGGCCGCGTCGTCAACGACATCGCGGCCGAACGCGGCCAGGACGCCTTCCAGTGCCTGGTGGAGATCTGCGCCAACGACGACCTGCGTACGGTGCTCTGGCCCATGCCGACCGACAACGACCCGGCGAGCTGGGCGCTGCGCGCCGAGACCTGGCAGCACGAGGACGTCATGCTCGGCGGCTCCGACGCCGGCGCCCACCTGGACCGCATGTGCGGAGCCCCGTACACGACCCGCTTCCTCGGGGACTGCCTGCGCGGCCGCAAGCTGGTGCCGCTGGAGCAGGCGGTACGGATGCTCACCGACGACCCGGCCCAGCTGTTCGGCCTGCGCGAGCGCGGCCGGATCACCGAGGGCTTCCACGCGGACCTGGTGCTCTTCGACCCGGAGCGGATCGAGGCGGGACCCGCGACGCTCGTGCACGACCTGCCCGGGGACAGCCCGCGGCTGGACGCGCGGGCGATCGGCATGGTGTCCGTACGAGTCAACGGCGTGGAGACCATCCGCGACGACGAGGTGACGGGGGCGATCCCGGGGATCGTGCTCCGTTCGGGCCGGGACACGAGGACGGTGAGCACCAAGTGAGCAGCGCTACGGACGCCCCGCAGAAGCTCTACATCGGCGGCGAGTGGGTAGAGCCGTCCGGCGGGCACTACGCGGTGGTCAACCCGGCCGACGAATCCGTCGTCGGCCTGGCCCCCGAGGCCTCGCGCGGCCAGGTCGAGGACGCGGCGCGCGCCGCGGCCGCGGCCTTCGAGGGCTGGTCGCGGACGAAGCCGGAGGAGCGGGCCGCGATCCTGGACCGGGCCGCGGACATCATCCAGCGCGAGTACGAGCCCTGGGCGGCGCTCGCCCAGGCCGAGACGGGCGCCCCCACCGGGATCGCGCGCGGCATGCAGGTCGGGGTGGGCGTGGCCCGCTTCCGCCGGTACGCGAAGGGCGCGCTGGAACCGGTCGAGCGCGGGCTGCCGCCGCAGGTCACCGAGGCGGGCCCGATGGGTGCGGCGAGCATCATCGGCGCCCTGGAGGTGCGCCAGCCGGTCGGGGTCGTCACCTGCATCACCTCGTACAACAACCCGTGGGCCAATCCGGCGGGCAAGGTGGCCCCGGCGCTGGCCATGGGCAACACGGTCGTGGTCAAGCCGGCCCCGCAGGATCCGCTGTCGGTGTTCCGGATGGCCGAGGCCCTGCACGAGGCCGGGGTCCCGGCGGGCGTGGTGAACGTGGTCTCCGGCACCTCGGTGGAGGTCGGCGAGGCGGCCGTGGACTCCCCGGACGTGGACATGGTGTCCTTCACCGGCTCCACGGGCGTCGGGCAGCGCATCGCCGAGGTCTGCGGCCGCACGATGAAGCGGCAGCTGATGGAGCTGGGCGGCAAGGGGGCGGCGATCGTCCTCGCGGACGCCGACCTGGACGCGGCGGTGATGGGGATCGGCACCACCTTCTCCTTCTACTCCGGGCAGATCTGCACGGCTCCGACCCGGGTGATCGTCCACCGGTCGGTGTACGAGCAGCTGGTGGAGAAGCTGCAGGGCTACCTGGCCTTCATGAAGGTCGGGGATCCGGCGGTGCGCGGCACGGTGGTGGGCCCGGTCATCTCGGCGGCGCACCGGGACCGCGTGGAGTCGTACATCGAGCTGGGCAAGAAGGAGGGTGCCCGGGTCGCCTTCGGCGGCGAGCGCCCGGTGGTGGGTACGGAGGGCAAGGGTTTCTACGTGGCCCCGACGCTGCTCGTCGACTGCACGAACGACATGCGCGTGGTCCGCGAGGAGATCTTCGGGCCGGTCGTGGTGGTGGTCCCCTTCGACGGGGATGAGGACGAGGCGGTGGCGCTGGCCAACGACAGCGACTTCGGCCTGATCAGCTACGTGTGGTCCGCGGACGCGGCGCGCGCGTTCCGGGTGGCGCGGCGGCTGCGGGCGGGCGGGGTCGGTGTGAACACCATCGGGCGGAACATGGAGGCGCCGTTCGGCGGCTTCAAGCGGTCCGGTGTGGGGCGGGACGTGGGCTCGTACGCACTGCACGCCTACAGCGAGATGCAGTCGATCGTCTGGGCTTGACCAAAAGTTGACCTGGAAAGTTTGAAACCGGCCAAAACGGACAGTGCTGCGGTTTCCGCATAGTGAAATTAAAGGTCCAGGCCTGCCGAAACGATGATCGGCGGGCCTGTGAACCTTGTATTACATCCTCGTGAAGACTCCAACTCTCAGGATTCCAAGGACTTTGGACGCGTGTGGATCCGGACTTCAGTCCTCCAGATGTGGAAAACGCAGCGTCTAACGTCCTGACGTATGACACAGCTGGACGTCCGGCCCCAGGCCGGAGACACGGTAGGCGGAGCCACCCCCCAGGGTGGCTCCGATGGTGACGTGCGCGGCAAGGGCCTCGGCAAGGGCTCCGTCGGCCTCGTGGGAAGCGCCGTCATCGGCATCTCCACCGTCGCCCCGGTCTACTGCCTGACCTCGACCCTCGGCTCCACCGCCGGTGAAGTCGGGATGCAGATGCCGGCGATCTTCCTGGCCGGGTTCCTCCCGATGCTGCTGGTCGCCTTCGCGTACCGCGAGCTCAACAAGGCCATGCCGGACTGCGGCACCTCCTTCACCTGGACCGTGAAGGCCTTCGGCCCGCGGATCGGCTGGATGTGCGGCTGGGGCCTGGTGATCGCCACGATCATCGTGCTCTCCAACCTGGCCGGCGTCGCCACCTCCTACTTCTGGCTGCTGGCCGGCGAGGTCACGGGCAACGATGCGATCGCCGCCCTGGACGACAACAAGCTCGTCCACATCGTCACCTGCCTCACCCTCATCGCCGCCGCGACCGCCATCAGCTACCGCGGCATGACGGCCACCAAGGGCGTCCAGTACGCGCTCGTCGGCCTCCAGCTCGCCGTCCTCGCCATCTTCGTGGCGATGGCCTTCCAGAAGGCCTCGGCGGGCACCTTCGACACCGGCCTGGACTTCTCCTGGTCCTGGATGAACCCCTTCGCGGTCGAGTCCATGGCGGCCTTCACCGCCGGACTCTCGCTCTCGATCTTCATGTACTGGGGCTGGGACGCCTGCCTGGCCACCAACGAGGAGACCACCGGCTCCACCAAGACCCCCGGCCGCGCCTCGCTCATCGCGATGGTCGTCCTCGTCGGCTCGTACCTGGCCACCGGCATCGCCGCCCAGATGGCCGTCGGCTCCGGCGGCGAAGGCCTCGGCCTCGCCAACGAGGAGACCTCCGGCAACGTCTTCGCCGCCCTCGCCGGCCCGGTCATGGGCCCGATGCTCGGCGTCCTGCTCTTCATCGCGGTCCTGGCCTCCGCCGCCGCCTCCCTGCAGACCACCTTCATCCCGGTGGCCCGCACGGTCCTGGCCATGTCCACGTACGAGGCGCTGCCGCCCTCCTACGCCAAGGTCCACCCGAAGTTCAAGACCCCCGGCCGCGCCACGATCATGGCGGGCGTCGCCACCGGCGTCTTCTACACGGTGATGACCCTGGTCAGCGAGAACGTCCTGACCGACACGATCTTCGCGCTCGGCCTGATGATCTGCTTCTACTACTCGCTGACGGCCTTCGCCTGCGTCTGGTACTTCCGCGGCGACCTGCGCAAGTCCGCCCGCGACCTGTTCTTCAAGGGCGTCTTCCCGGTCCTGGGCGGCGTGCTGCTGGCCTCGGTCTTCTTCAAGACCCTGTACGACGCGTGGGACCCCTCCTACGGCTCCGGCTCCACGCTCCCCGGCCTCGACGTCGGCAACGTCTTCGTCATCGGCGTCGGCCTGCTGGCCCTCGGCCTGGTCGTCATGTTCATCACCGAACGCCGCAGCCCCGCCTTCTTCCGCGGTGAGGTCCTGACGAAGTCCACCCCGTCCCTGGTGGTCGAGGACTGACCCCAGACCCCGGGGGGCCCGGCGCCCCCACCCTCCCGCTGTGTCATGCACGCCCGCGGCCCCGGATCGATCCTCCGATCCGGGGCCGCGGGCGTTGTCGGCCGAGGGTGTCCTGCTCGTCGCCGAACTCGGCGACGATCTTGAGCTTGCCGCCGAGGGCGCGTACGTAGGCGGCGAGGGCGGGTGGGGTCGGGCGGTAACTCGGGGTCGGGCGAGTCGTTGGGCCGGGCATGAACACCATCAAGCGCAGCCTCGCCGCCCTTGTCCTGTCCGGAGGAGCCGCCCTCGCCCTCTGCCCCGCCGTCGCGCACGCCGCCGACGAGCCCGCCATCCAGGGGCCCCCGATCACCCAGCGCGTCGGCGAGATCGTCGACCACCCCGGTGGCGCCGTCAAGGACGCGAAGACGGCGGTGGAGATCACCGCCTCGGCCGCCGGTTCCGCGTCGAAGGCGACCGACGCCTCCCTCGGCGGAACCGGCACCGCGCTGTCGTCCGGGCTGCCGAAGGCGCCGAAGGTGCGGGCCTGAGGGCTTGGGCGCCTGCGCGTCTGAGGTTCAGGCGGCGGTATGGGTGGCCGTACGGGTGGCCGTACGGGTGACCAGGACCAGCGGGATCTCGCGGCCGGACGTCCGGGCGGCCGCGCCCCGGTAAGCCGCGTACGAAGGCATCGCGGCCACCACCACCGGCCACAGCCGCTCCGCCTCCGCCGGGGTCGCGGGGCGGGCGAGCGCCGGGAAGCTCTCCGTGGCGACCTGGAGCGTGACGGCCGGGTCGGCGCTCAGGTTCAGGTACCAGGCCGGGTGCTGCCCGGCCCCCGCGTTGGATGCCGTGAGGACGTACGAGTCCCCATCGGCCACGTAGGCCAGCGCCGTGCGCCGCAGCACCCCGGAGCGGCGCCCCCGCGTGGTCAGCAGCAGATCGCGGATCCCGGGGCGCGGTACCCCGCCGGTCTCCTCGAAGTGGCGGATGTGGTCCGCCACCCAGGGGTTCGGGCTGTCGGTGGGGGCCGCGGGATGCGGGGTGGCGGCCGGGGTTGTTGGGGCCTGGGTCGCGGTCATGCCCCCGTCACCCCCGCGTGGGTGCGGTGCACGGTCGGGGCCAGGACCTCGTCCAGGACGGCCCGGGCGAAGTCCGCGTGCGGGATGCGGGCCCCGGCGTCGGCGGGAGCGAAGGCGTAGCCGCCACCGGGCCCCGTCCCCGCGGGGGAGAAGTCGCCGGAGGGGCTCAGCACCGCCCAGTCCAGGCCCGCCGGGGCGGCCGCCCGCAGCGCCTCGGTGCCGGCGCCGTGGCCGACGTAGAACTCCCGCCACTCCTGCGGGTAGCCCGGGGTGTCCATCAGCAGCGCCCCGGAGTCGGTGGGCAGCACGGACGCCAGCCCGACGGAGACCAGGCGCCGCACCCCGGCCCCGCCCAGCCCCGCCGCCAGCGCGCGGGCGGCCGCCGGGAAGAACTCGCCCGGGGCGGCCCCCGTGTCGTACACCGCCGCCACCGCCGCGTCGTGCCCGGCGGAGAGCCGCGCCACGTCAGCCGCCGAGGTGACGTCCCCGTCCCCGCGGCCGGCCTCGGTCACCTCGTGGCCCCGGGCCCGGGCCTCGGCTACGACTGCCCGGCCGACGCGGCCACCCGCGCCGAAGACGATGATCTTGCTCTGTCCGATCCCCTGAATCCCCTGGTTCGTCATGCCACGGACCCTAGGGGGAGGGGTGGTTACCGATCGGATACCGGCCTACCGTGTGGATCATGACCGAGAAGCAGCCGCCGTCTCCTGCACCCCTCGACCCCGAGATGTTCGACCCCGTGTGCCCCTCGCCCCTGGTGCCGTTCCGGATCGGTGACAAGTGGGCCACGCTGATCCTGCGCTGCCTCCAGGACGGCCCCCGCCGCTTCTCGGAGCTCAAGGTCCCGTTGCGCGAGATCACCGCCAAGTCCCTCACCCAGTCCCTGCGCGGGCTGGAGCGCGACGGCTTCGTGGCGCGCAGGGAGTACGAGACCCCGGCCCGCCGGGTCGAGTACGCCCTCACCCCGCTCGGCCGGGGACTGCTGGGCCCCTTGGACGCGGCGTGCGAGTGGACGCGGGAGCACTGGGACGAACTGCTCGATGCCCAGGAGGCGGGGGTGGGGGCCGCTCCGAGGGTGGTGGGGCCGGCGGGGCAGGATGGGCCGGCGCGCGGGAGCCGCTCGCGCTGATTTCTGGGCGGTCCCTCCCGACGGGGGCGTCGTTGGGCAGAACATGATCCTCTGGTTGCTCAATCACCTCAGCACGTTCTTCCTCGGCGTCCTCCTCGTCGGCGGCTTCGTCGCCCTCGCCATCGGCGGCAGCCTGGCCGCACGCCGCCGCTTCCCGCACCTCGCGGACGGCGACCACAACGAGATGGTCGGGGTGGCCCTCGGGATGTTCGGCGCGATCTACGGCATCATCCTCGCCTTCGTCGTCGTCACCCTGTGGACGCAACTGGAGAACACCCAGACCATCGTGGCGACCGAGGCCACCGATCTGGCCCTGGTCGTCCGCAGCGCGGAGGCGTTCCCGCCGGCCGAACGCGCCCGCGTGGACCGGGCGGTGGGGGACTACGTCCACGCCGTCGTCGAGATCCAGTGGCCCCTCATGCGCGAGGGCCGGCCCAGCTACGAGGCCACCGCCGACCAGACGCACGCCCTGTACACGGCGCTCCAGGCCTACGAGCCCTCCGGCCCCCGGAGCGAGACCTTCTACGCGGAGGCCGTCGGCCGCCTCAACGACGTGGCCGCACAGCGCCGGGCGCGCGTGACGATGGCCGAGACCTCACTGCCGCCGCTGCTCCAAGTGCTGGTGTACGGAGGCGCGTTCGTGATCCTCCCGCTCACCTTTCTCTTCGGGCTGCGGAGCCTGAAGATGCAGCTGCTGTTCGTCTCGGCGGTGGCGGGACTGATCGGCTTCAGCCTGCTGCTGGTGATGGCCCTCGACCGGCCCTTCGCCGGGGAACTGAGCGTGAGCGCGGCCCCGTTCAGGGAAGCGGCGCTGGCGCAGTTCTGGCCGCAGGGCTAGGGAGCGGGAGGGGTAGGAGGGGTAGGAGGCGCGGGAGGGGCGGAAGGAGCGGAGGCCGGATCGGTCAGTGACTTGAACAGGTGGACGTCCGCATGCCCGCCGGGGACGCCCGGGGTCCGACCGGTCTCGGCGTAGCCGTGGCGCTTGTAGAAGCCGGGAGCCTGAAACGTGAACGTGGAGACGGCGATGCGGTCGCAACCGCGTGTGCGTGCCTCCGTCTCCGCTGCCCGCAGGATCCTGTGGCCCCAGCCGTCCTCGCGGTTGTCGTCGCGCACCCACAGCAGGTCGATGCCGCAGAGACCGCCCCAAGTCCAGGCGGTCAGGCCGCCCACCAGTTCACCTGTTTCATCGGTGACCTTGACCGAGAACGCGCCGCGGTCGGACGCACCTGTGGCGGCCGAGTTGAAGGCGACCAGCTCCTCGGTCAGCCGGTCGTCGAGCCAGGTGTCGCGCCCGCCGGTGGTCAGGGAAGGGCCGGAATCGTGGTCGGTCGTCACGGCCGGGAAAGGGCCGGAATCGTGGTCGGTCGTCACGGCCGGGAAAGGGCCGGAATCGTGGTCGGTCGTCACGGCCGGGAAGGGCCGGAATCGTGGTCGGTCGTCACGGCCGGGAAAGGGCCGGAATCGTGGTCGGTCGTCACGGCCGGGAAAGGGCCGGAATCGTGGTCGGTCGTCACGGCGCGGAGTATGCCGGCCCGCCTGGCAGCCGCTCAGCCCCAGTCGCGGGAGGACAGTACGAGCTGGTAGCCGTCGGGGTCCGTGATGGTGACCCCGTAGGTGTCCCAGTACGGGTTGTGGGCGGGCGTACGGGTCCCGCCGTGCTCGACGAGCCGGGCCACGAGGGCCTCGTCGGGCTCCTTGCCCAGGTAGACGACGAAGAGGTCATCGGCGGTGGGGGAGGGCGCCACCGGGTTCTCGGGGTCATGAGTCAGCTCGAAGTGCCAGCCGCCCCCGAGGGGCCCGACCATCAGCAGGTCGTGCTCCCCGGAGACCCGCTCGGTGGAGCGCCACTGCACGTCGAGCCCCAGCCCTGCCACGTAGAACCGCTCGGCGGCGGCGAGATCGAGGGAGGGCCGGGCGATCCGGATGTGCACGCGTGAGTCGATCATGGGGGAGAGGCTACGGGCCCGTCAGACGAGGGGGTAGAGGTCGATGAGGTCCAGTCGGTCGGGATCGGTGAGCACGTCGATGGCGGCGATCCGGCCTTCGGTGACCGTGAAGGCCATCACCGACATCAGCCGGCCTTCGACCACGCACAGCACGCCGGCGGCCCCGTTGACGAGCACGGGGCGGACGAACGGGGCGAGCGCGCTGTAGAGGGCCGCCTGCGACCCCACGATCCGGGCACCCGTCAGCACCACCGACTGGCCGGCGCGCGCCACACCGCCGTCGGAACGCAGCACCACGTCGGGGTGGAGCAGGGTCAGGAGCGCGTCGAAGTCTCCGTCGCGGGTGGCCGCGAAGAACGCGCTGACGGCCGCGCGCTGCCGGGCCAGGTCCGGATCCGGCGCGGGCGCCTGCCCCTGGACGCGGCGCCGCGCACGGCTGGCCAGCTGCCGGGTGGCCGCCGGTGTCTTGTCGAGCATCAGGGCGATCTCGTCGAAGGGCACGGAGAACATGTCGTGCAGCACGAATGCCAGCCGCTCCGCCGGAGCGAGGGATTCGAGCACCACGAGCAGCGCCAGCCCGACGGAATCGGCCAGCAGTACTGCTTGCTCGGGGTCGACCACCGCGCCATGTCGGGCGAGGACGGGGTCGGGCATCCGGAGCGCGGGACCGTCCCGGTTCAGGCGGGCTGGCTGGGCTGGCTGGGCTGGCTGGTTCAGCCGGTCCAGCCAGCCCCGGTCGTCGAGGGAGTCCTCCCGGCGGGTGGCGCGGGCGCGCAGCCCGTTCAGACATAGTCGCGCGACGACCGTCGTCAGCCAGCCGCCTAGGTTCTCCACGTCGCTGATGTCGCTGATGTCGCTGGCATCGCCACGGCTCATGCGACTCAACCGCAGCCAGGCTTCCTGGACCGCGTCCTCGGCCTCACTGATCGACCCGAGCATCCGGTAGGCGACGGCTCGGAGGTGGGAGCGGTGTGCTTCGAAGCGGAGGGCTAGGTGGTGTTGGGGGTTTGGGTTCTGGGTCGTGTGTTCTGTCGTGTGTTCTGTCGTGCTTTTGGGTGCGGGTGCGGGTGCGGGCTCGGTTGTGTGCTTGCTCGCGTTCGTGTCCAGGTTCACTTCCACGCCCCCGTGTTGAGTCACCGACCGACCGGTCGGATCAGTCCTTGCGCCCGGTCGCGGCGATCGTCACACCCAGGCCGATCATTGCGAGCCCGCCGGCCCCGCCGACGGCGGAGAGCCGCTGCGGCGACCGCGAGAACCAGCTACGAGCGGTCGCGGCGACCATGCCCCAGGCGCAGTCGCAGACCACGGCGATGAGGTTGAACACGAGCCCGAGCAGCAGCATCTGGGCGGTGACGTGCCCCTGATCGCGGTCCACGAACTGCGGCAGGACGGCGGCGAAGAACACGATGGTCTTCGGATTGGCCACCCCGACGGCGAACCCTTCCCACAGGGACCGCCAGTTCCCGTACTCGGCTCCGCCGCCCGCCCCGAACTCCGCACGCAGTGCGTGCCGCTGCCGGAAGGCCTTGACCCCCAGGTAGACGAGGTACGCGGCACCCGCGAGCTTGAGCGCGGTGAAGAGGAGCACGGACCGCTCCACCACGGACCCCACACCGAAGGCCACGGCGACGACGAGCACGTACGCCCCCAGCGTGTTCCCCGCCACCGTGATCAACGCAGCCCGCCACCCCTGGGACAAGGCCCGCCCGATGACGAAGAGCACGCTCGGCCCGGGGATGAGGATCAGCAGCAACGACATGGCGGCGAACGCCAGCAGTCGGTCAGTGGACACCATGCGGTTCATCGTTCCGGAGCGGGGGTGGGAGGGGAAGGGGTTTTCTGGGGGGTGGGGGGCTGTGCTGCGGGTGGGTCCTTGGCTGCGTGGGGTTCGGGGGGCGTCCCGGCAGTCCAGTGTCCTTTCGGTGTGGGCCGGTCCCTCAAGGGCGCTCCCTTTGGTCGCGTCGCTTCGCGATGGCCTTCGGCCACCCTTGACCGACCGACCCACACCGAAACGCCACAAGACTTCCGGGATCCCCCCGGGGAATGGCCGGGGGGAGGAGTGGGGAGGAGCGGCCTCGTCTGAGATTCGCAGCCCCCTTCGGCCGGTGGGCATCTGTGCACGGATCCGGCAGGACCGTGAGCTCAGCCGGTACGGACGCGCGGGGCGATCAGAGCATCCAGGGCCGGGCGTCTGGACACCCTTCCCGTGACCGTCGACCGCCACCCCGAGCGCAAGGTGGACCACGGGCCCCTCAGGGTCGGTGGGCGCGACAGATCGCTACACAGTCCTTCTCGGCTTAGCGGCTGGCGGCCGTCTGTGGCTGATCCAGAGGGGGCGGAAACATAGGCAGTGCCCTGGTGGAGGAGCTGCTCAAGGCGAGCGAGAACGCCGGCGCCTTCCGTTGATCTAATGAGTTGCCGTCCGACAGTGCGGTCGGATAGGAAACCTGCATGCTAAAGGGCAACACGGTTGGGCTCAGGGCCCGGCACGAGGACGACATTCCGATCCTGCACGCAGGCCTCCACGACGACGTGGTCACCGCCTCGCGGTCCACGGGCAGCCCGTGGCGACCGCTCATGGCCGGCTCGAAGGCCCTGTCGTTCATGGTCGACGACAGTGCAGCGGGGCACGTCCCGTTCTCCGTGGTGGATCTGGAGAGCGGCGCGCTGGTCGGTACCGCGACGCTGTGGGGCATCGACAACCACAGCCGGTCCGCGCACGTCGGGCTCGGGCTGCTGCCCGACTCTCGGGGCAAGGGGTACAGCACCGACGTGGTCGCGGTCCTGTGCCACTACGGCTTCGTCGTACGCGGCCTGCACCGGCTGCAGGTCGAGACGCTGGCCGACAACCCTGCGATGCTCCGCGCCGCCGAGCGCAACGGCTTCGTCCGCGAGGGCGTGCTGCGCTCCTCGGCCTGGGTGATGGGCGAGTTCCTGGACGAGGTCCTCCTCGGCCTCCTGGCCCAGGACTGGAACCCGAAGGCGTAGCCAATGGGGGACTGGGAGATGCGGCCGGCTTCGGTGGAGGACGTCGAGGCGGTGGCCGAGTTGAGGGCCGTCGTACTGCGGGCCGATCTGGAGCGGCTCGGACGGTACGACGAGCAGTGGGTGCGGCAGCGGCTGCGGGACGGGTTCGAGCCCGCGCACACCTGGGTGATCGAGGTGGACGGTACGTTCGCCGGCTGCGTGGCGCTGCGCCCGGCCGAGGACGCCCACTGGCTGGAGCACTTCTACCTGGCCCCGCACCTCCAGGGCAGAGGCATCGGTGCCGCCGTACTGCGCGACCTGCTGGAGCAGTGCGACCGCAGGGTCCGGCTGAACGTCCTGCAGGGCAGTCCGGCCCGGGGGTTGTACGAGCGCCACGGATTCAGACTTGAGGCCGAGGATCCAGTGGACGTGTTCATGCTGCGCGAGCCCCACTGAAGAGCTCGTGATCGTAAAGACGAACTGAACTTCCTTGCCGCGCTGTTGGGGTCACCTTGGCGGGCCGAGTATGCGGAATTGGACACGGTTTGCCGTGGGCATGACGGTCGATCTAAAGTCGCGGCCGTTCAAGGTCATTTACGAGAGACACGGTCACATGCGCATCAAGTCCCTGCCGGTACTGGCCACGGCCATCGCCGCCCTCCTCACGCTCACCGCCTGCGGCAGTGACGGGGGCGAGAACCCGGCCTTCGGCGGCATGGGCCAAGCCACCGGAGCCACCTCTTCGAAGGAGAAGGGTTTCAAGGGCCTGCCGAAGGCGGGCAGCATGGCCGCCGCCGCCCGCATCGTCAACATGTACACGGATTGCAGCCAGGTCAGGCCCCTGCTCGACAGTTACGACGGCTCCGACGGGGACCCCAACTCCAAGTACGACGAGTCCTACTCCGTCACGGAGCGCGGCTACTGCGACAGCGAGGGCAGTACCAGCATCGTCATGATCAAGGATGCCAAGGTCTTCCAGACCGCCTACAAGGCCGAGATCGACAAGGAGAACGGAGGCGGAAACGCCGACACCGGACCCGTCGTCGGCCAGGACTTCGCCGCCGGGTCCGATGACGCGGACGTCATGGTCGCCATGGTCGCCCCACACACCGGCCTGATGGTCCTCAACTGCTACCCCAACTTCAATCCGCCGAGCGGCTACCGGAAGGAACCGGCCCTGGTGAAGGGCTGCTTCCTCACCGACTACTTCAAGGACTGAAGGGCGAACTCACCGCCGGTGGAGCTGCACCATGGCGACGACCGCCACGCCGAGGGTGATGTGCATCAGGGACAGGGCCGCGACGGTACCGCCATCGGCGCCGGACGACAGCGGCCCGGCAACCGACAACAGCGCCAGCCCGCCGCCCACGTACTGCGCGATCCGCAGGAAGACCGGCTTCCACAGGGCCAGCAAGAAGGCCACGCCCGTCCCGACGACCAACGGGACGACGGAGGCCCCCATGACTCCCCCGACGGTGATCGGGTGCTCTGTACCGCCATCGACGATGACGAGCGGGGCCCCAGCCAGCTTGGCGACGGCAAGAACGATCAGATTGACCACAACCGCACCACCCACGCCAACGCCAAGCGCCTTCCACCAGCTGAGGCCGGAACGACGGACCGAAGCGGGGACGGAAATCGGAACGGCATTACTGGACATGGGACTTCCTCCAACGCATGAAGTGTCGCGCCGCCTTACGGCCAGCGTCATACGAGAAAGCCTCCAACCTGAACCTCGCTTGAGGTCAACCCCCCTCCCCACGTCCCGACCCCTCTAGATCAGCCACAGCCGGTCGCCAGTCGCTAAGCCGAGCGAGAGTACGTAGCGATCTGTCGCGCCCACCGGCCCTGAGGGGCTTGTGAGCGTCCTTGCGCTCTGGGTGGCGGTCGACGGTCGCGGGAAGGGTGTCCAGACGCCCGGCCCTGGATGCTCTGACCGCCCCGCGCGTCCGTACCGGCTGAGCTCACTGTCCTGCCGGAGCCCTATCCGGATGCCCTTTGGGCGAAGGGGGCTGCGCAACTCAGACGAGGCCGCTCCTCCCAAGGTCCTCCCCCCGGCCATTCCCCGGGGGGATCCCGGAAGTCTTGTGTTTTTCCGTGGTGGGACGGTCCGTCAAGGGTGGCCGAAGGCCATCGCGAAGCGACGCGACCGCAGGGAGCGCCCTTGACGGACCGTCCCACCACGGAAGGACGCTCGACTGCCGGGACGCCGCCCGGCCCCCACGCAGCCACCGCCCAACCCGCAGCACAGGCCCCCACCCCCCACCCCCCACACCCCCCACCCCCCACACCCCCCACCCCCCACACCCCCACCCCGACCCACCTCCCAAACCGCCTCGGGAATCCGTACAACCATCTGCCCCAGTCGGCCGTCAACCCATCCGTAGTCCGATCGGTGTGACGAGGGGTGACCGTGAACAGCAGGCTCAAGAGGGGCATCAAGAGCGGCATGACGGCCGTGGCGACGGCAGTCGTCTTGGCGACCGTGGGGGCGACGGTGGCGCCTACCGCCATGGCGGCGACCGGCACTCCGGGCGGCACCAGCGCACCGGACGCGCCGGCCGAGTTGCTGGCAGAGCTGGCGGAGCGGGCGCAGCCCTCTGCGGGTCCGGCGACGAAGGCCGGCATGGATCCGAACGTCGGCGCGTTCCGGCGCGCCGGGACCAATGAGTTCATCGTCTACTTCGAAGACGACTGGAGCACCAGCGCGGTCCGGGTCGACGTGCGCCGGGTGGGCAGCGATGAGGTCGTCGCCGTCGTGGACACCTTCGACTACTGGGACGGGAGCTCCGGCGAGTCCGGCGTACCCGACGACCCGAGCTATTACGTGGGCAATGACGACCCGCTCGTCCTCGACGCCATGGGGGACTACGAACTGGACGTGGTCACGAAGGACCGCAACGGACAGGAACAGACCAGGCGCAGCGCCGGACGCTTCACCTACGCCCTCGACGCCAAGTTCGAGGTGCAGTCCAGCCAGGAGGAGTTCTCGCTGGACGACCTCGACACCACGGTCACCGGATCCGTCACCGCGGTCGACCCGACCACCGGGGAACGGAAGCCGCTGGCGGGCGCCGCTGTGCGTGCCCAACTCGGCTGGGGCGCGGCCAACGTCATCACCGACGCCCAGGGGAAGTTCACCACCCCGGTCGCCGCACGCGGCACGGAGAAGGACCTGAGCCTCTCCGTCACCCTGCTCAGCGGCAACGAGGTGGCCGGGACGGCCCCCGCCCGGATCCGGGCTCAGAAGGCCGCGCTGACGATGTCCACCACCACCCCCCTCACCGTGCGGTGGGGGACCGCCATCGCCCTGCGCGGCAAGCTGATGCGCCAGGCGGACGACGGCACGATCAAGCCCGCCGCCGGGCGCGGCGTGAAGGCCGTGGGGTCGCCCGCGGGCCACTACGACACGGAAGCCGCCGTGAACGCGGACGGGAGCTACACGCTCTCGCCGCACGTCGTCAGTGCAGGCACCTGGGCCGTGTCCATCAACGACGCCTGGCTGATCGCGGACGGCACCCGTACCGCGACCGTCGCGAAGGTCACCCACACGACCAAGGTCGTGGAGGAGAAGATCGCCGCCACCGACGTCTACGGCAGGATGACGATGACGGGGAAGGTCCTCGTCGACGGTTACACCACCCAGAAGGCGAAGCTTGAGATCGAGTTCCAGAGCGGGAACTACTGGTACGGCCGCCAGAGCCTGGAGGTGCCCTTCAACGAGACGTTCACCGTGACGGTGAACCCGGTGCATAGCCGCAAGATCACCGGCTGGCGGATAAAGAGCTACGGGAGCAGCAACATCGCCCCCAGCACCGGCACCAAGGTGCTCACCCACCCCAGGGTCATCGAGACCCGGACCACCAGCATGAAGTTCGGACCGCGCGGCGTGAAGAAGGGCGAGCAGCTCTACGTCTCCGGAGTCCTCCAGACCGCGAGCGACAAGGGATACGTCCCGTACGCCGGCCAGAAGGTCCGCTACTACTTCCGGCCCGACGGCTCCACCGTCTGGAAGGAAATGGGCACCTCCGTCTCCCTTTCCAACGGAGCCGTGGGCAAGAAGTTCACCGCACAGACCAGCGGCACCTGGCGCATCCGCTTCATCGACCCCGATGCCACCCACCTGGCCAACAACAGCTACGAAGGCCGCATCGAAGTCACCGGCTGAACAAGCCGACAGCCCAGTACCTCTCCCTCTTCACTCTTCCCGTCCCCCTCAGAGGTACTGGGCGAACCCGTCCAGGATCCGCAGGATCTCCTCCTCGCCCTCCGAAGGGAGCTGGAGGACGACCTCCTCGATGCCCAGGTCGGCGTAGTGGGACATCTTGCCGGGGGTGGGCTGGACGGCGTACGGGACCACCTGGAGGGACTTGGGGTCGCGGCCCGCGGCCTCCCAGACCTGGCGCAGCGCCGGGAGGGACTCCGTGAGGCCGCCGCCGCCGATCGGGAGCCAGCCGTCGCTGTGGTCGGCGATGGCTGCGAAGAGCTTCGGGCCGGCCTGGCCGCCGATCAGGGTGCGCGGGCCGTACAGGGGGACGCCCGGGGCGAGTTCGCGCGGGGGCTGGACCGGCTTCGGGTGGGCCGAGCTGGCCTGGACGGAGGAGAACTGGCCCACGTACGCGGTGGGGTGCGGGGACCACAGGTTCCGCATCAGGGCCATGCGGTCGCGGACCAGTTCGCGGCGGGTCCGCCACTCGACTCCGTGGTCGGCGGCCTCCTCGACGTTCCAGCCGTAGCCGATGCCGAGGGTGACGCGGCCGCCGGACAGGTGGTCCAGCGTGGCGACCTGCTTCGCGAGGTCGATGGGGTCGTGCTGGGCGACGAGGGTGATGCCGGTGCCGAGGTGGAGCCGCTCGGTGACGGCGGAGGCCTGGCCGAGGGCGACGAAGGGGTCCAGGGTGCGGCCATACATCTCCGGGAGTTCGCCGCCCATGGGAGCGGGGGTGACGCGGCTGACCGGGATGTGGGTGTGTTCGGGGAGGTAGAGGCCCGAGAAGCCGCGTTCCTCCAGCGCGCGGGCGAGCGGGACGGGAGCGATGGTGCGGTCGGTCAGGAAGACGGTCGTGGCGATCCGCATGTGCGCTGACACCTCCGTGGTCTGGGGAGGGCCAAAGTACGGCTTCGCGCGTGCGGAGGGCAGGGGCGTGCGTCGGCCACGGCCGTGGCGGTGGTCACGGCGGTCCCCCCGGCGTCAGCCCCGCGGATACCGGCTCAGCCAGATGGCGGAGGCCGCCGTCGGCCCGTGGAGGGCGGGGCCCTGGGTCATCTCCAGGGCGAAGTCGTCGGCGAGTTCCAGGACCGTGGCGCGGCCTTCGAGGCCGGCGAGCCAGGCCGCCGGGAGGGCCGTTTCGCCGTGCTGGGCGCCGAGCAGGGAGCCGCACAGGGCGCCGGTGGCCGCGGAGTCGCCCCCGTGGTTGACCGCGAGGCGCAGGCCGTGTGCCACGTTCTCGGCGACGAGGGCGCAGTACACGGCGATGGCGAGGACCTCCTCGGCCTGGCGGCCGTGGCCGGGGGACAGGGCCTCGACCGTCTGCGGCGACGGGACGCCCGTGGTGACGGCGCCGAGCGCGCGCTGCAGGGCGTCCGTGACGGGCTGGTGGCCGGGGCGGACGCCGAGCAGGCCCAGCGCGCGCTGGACGGCCGAGTCGAGGGATTCGCCGCGGGTCAGGCCGTGGACGATGACGGCGTGGGCTCCGGCCGAGAGGTACGCGGTGGGGTGTCCGTGGCTCTGCGCGGCGCATTCGACGGCGAGCTGGAGGACCAGGGCCGGCTCCCAGCCGACCAGCAGCCCGAAGGGGGCGGAACGGGTGGCGGCCGCCGGGTCCAGGGCGGTCGGGTTCTTCGGCTGGGCGAGCGTGCCGAGGACTCCGTCGGCGAAGCCGGTCAGGCAGGAGCGGTCGGGGGAGCGGCGGGCGTAGAGCCACTCCTCCTGTGCGAGCCAGCCGTTGTCCTCGCGGCGCTCGTCGGGGCCCCAGTCGTGCTGGGTGAGGGCCCAGCGCAGGTACGCGCGGTGTACGTCGGTCGGCGGGTGCCAGGCGCCGGTGTCCCGGCGCACGTGGGCCCGTATCAGGCCGTCCACGGTGAACAGGCCGAGCTGGGTGGCGGCGGTCACCGTGGCGCGGGGGGCCGGCTCGGTGAGGCCCGCCGGGCCGTGGGCCGTGAGCAGTTCGGGGAGGGAGAGGGCGACGGCGGGTGCGCCGAGGGCGTCGCCGATGGCCGAGCCGAGGAGGGTTCCTCTGACGCGGCTGCGGAAGTCCTGCTGCTCGGTGCGGCCCCAGAGGCCGGTGGTGACGGCGGCGCGGCCGCCGATGGTGGCTCCGGCGGCGGGGCCCGTGGCGGGGCCGAGGCTGGTTCCGGAGGCTCCCGGGGCTCCGCCGGTGGGCGGGGGCGCTGCCGGGAGGGGCTGGGCCGCCCCGGGCCTGCTCTGATGCTCCCCGGACGTTTCCGTCGCCGTGTCCATGTCGATCCCCCCGGACTGCACGCGCGTGCTCTGGCGGGCACTGTAGTGGACAGCCTCGATCGAGTCCGGAAGTGGTCGGTCACACGGGCGATATGCGATCGCGGAACGGCTGGTTTCCGCCGGTCCTCCGGTCCGGGGCAGGGGGCGGGCGGGGGCTGGGGTGCGCGTGCCCCGCATGCCTCCGCGCGCGGCCGGAAGCCCGCGGGCGCGGTACTTCGGCACCCACGGGCGGGTTCTAGCCGGGCGGGGTGCTCAGCAGACCGTCACCCACAGGGAGCTGATGTTGTCGTTCCGGTTGTACTGGGAGGTGTTGCCCTTCCAGTTGCCCACCGGCCACGTGGAGCCCTGCTTGTTGGTGTCCAGGTACGTACAGACCGTTTTGCCGGTCCTGTTCCATACCGAGGAGACCTTGTCGTTCAGGCGGTAGTCGCCCAGGTTGTTGGTGCCGCTGCGGAAGTACGCCGCTCCGCCGTATCCGTTGTCGTGCTCGTAGACGCAGAACTCGCCGACCTCGCAGTTCCGCCAGGGCGTCTCGGCGGCGGGTGCCGCCGCCGCCGGTGCGGTGAGTGCTGCGGACACGGCCAGGCCCGCCGCAGCGGTGAAGGTGAGGAGGGAGCGTCGCGTTGACATCACAAGATCCGCCTTTGGTCGGGAACATGTGGATTCCTTCCCTCCACTAGAGCAGCTGGAGGCCGGGGGCCGCCCACGAGAACAAGCCGTTCTTACGGCCCATAACGGGGCATCTCCTGCTCAGGCGTGCAGATGTGACGTTTCTTCCCGGATCTCATAGGCGTGAAGTCGGCGGGTACAGGACCTCGTTCCCTCGCCGATCAGGTGGATGGCACGTTTTGACAGTGGACTTACACCCGGTCGATTTCGGCCATGCAGAGTTCACGTTGCGTTATTCGGAGGCCAAGAGTCTCGGGGGCATGAAGAAGGCACTGCTCGCCGCGACCGTCGTCGCCTCCACGTTCACCGTCGCCATCGTCGCGGCCCCCGTCGCCTCCGCCTCCGGATGGGACCTCCCCTGGGGCGGCCGGCACCACGGCAACTCCTCCATTCCCTTCACCGAGGCCACCGTCACCGCCGGTGCCGACGGCGCGTACACGCTGAAGTGGAACGCCAAGGGCACCAAGCGCGTGGAGATCAAGGCGAACGGCAAGGTCGTCGCCAAGGGCGGCGCCCAGGGCGAGGCGGTGGTCAGCGGGCTGCCCGCCGCCGACCGGCAGTGGTTCGACTTCGAGCCCGAGCGCGGCGAGGGCCTGCGCCTGGCCGACCGGCTGATCAAGCTGGACGGCACCACCAACTTCCGTGACGCGGGCGGCTACCGCACCACGAACGGCCAGTGGGTCAAGATGGGCGAGATCTACCGCTCCGACGCCCTCAACAAGCTCACCGACAACGACCTCGCCAAGCTCCAGCGCCTGCGCGTCAAGACGATCTTCGACCTCCGCATGGAGAGCGAGCGCACCAAGGACGTGGACAAGGTCCCGGCCGGCGCGCACCACATCGTCGCCGATGTCTTCGCGGGCTCCGGCTCCTTCGAGACCATGCCCAAGACCCCCGACGAGGCCGTCAAGGCCATGGTCGACGCCGAGAAGGCCATGGTCAGCGGCGAGGGCGGCAAGAAGGCCTACACGCAGGTCTTCGAGGGCATCGAGCGCGACCGCAACCGCTCCGTCCTGTTCCACTGCACCGCGGGCAAGGACCGTACGGGCTGGGCGAACGCCTCCCTGCTGACCGCCCTCGGCGTGCCGAGCGAGACCGTGATGGCCGACTACCTGGCCAGCAACGACTACCGCAAGGCCGCCAACGACGCGATCCTCTCGCACCTGCCGGCCTCGCACGCCGCCGTCTACAAGCCGCTGCTCGACGTCCGCCCGGAGTACCTGAACGCCGGGTACGACGAGGTCACCGCCAAGTACGGCACCTTCGACACCTACCTCAAGACCGGCCTCGGCATCGACGGCCACGAGCTGAAGCAGCTGAAGAAGGACCTCCTGGTCGGCTGAACGCATCCGACCCCGACGTGCGGGCCCTGCCGGGCCGTCCCACCGGCCGGGCCCGCACGGGTGTGTGGGGTCCGCGTCAGTCCAGGACCGGCAGCAGTTCCGGCAGGTGGCCGTCCGAGGCGCGGGCCGCGGCCTGGCGTTCCTCCGGGACCTCGCCGTAGAGGGTCGTACGGGCCTTCGCGGGCCGGCCGGCCGCCTCGGCGACGGCGATCAGGTCCTGCACGGACTTGTACGAGCCGTAACTCGATCCCGCCATGCGGGAGATGGTCTCCTCCATCAGGGTCCCGCCCAGGTCGTTGGCGCCCGAGCGGAGCATCTGCGCCGCGCCCTCCGAGCCCAGCTTCACCCAGCTGGTCTGGATGTTGGTGATGTGGGGGTGGAGCAGGATGCGGGCCATCGCCGTCACCGCGCGGTTGTCGCGCACCGTCGGGCCGGGGCGGGCGATGCCCGCCAGGTAGACGGGGGCGTTGGTGTGGATGAAGGGCAGCGTCACGAACTCCGTGAAGCCCTCCACACCCTTCGCCCGCGCGTCCTGCTGCATGCGGGCCAGCGTGCGGAAGTGGCCCAGCCAGTGCCGGGGCTGGTCCACGTGGCCGTACATCATGGTGGAGGAGGAGCGGATGCCGAGCTCGTGCGCGGTGGAGACCACGTCGATCCAGTCCGCCGTCGGCAGCTTGCCCTTGGTGAGGACCCAGCGGACCTCGTCGTCCAGGATCTCCGCCGCGGTACCGGGGATGGAGTCGAGGCCGGCCTCCTTGGCCGCCGTCAGCCAGTCCCGTACCGACATCCCCGTGCGCGTCGCCCCGTTGACGACCTCCATCGGGGAGAAGGCGTGCACGTGCATGCCCGGCACGCGCTCCTTCACCGCCCGCGCGATGTCGAAGTAGGCCGTCCCCGGCAGGTCCGGGTGGATGCCGCCCTGCATGCACACCTCGACCGCGCCCACGTCCCAGGCCTGGGCGGCCCGGTCGGCGACCTGGTCGAGGGAGAGGGTGTACGCGTCCGCGTCGGTGCGGCGCTGCGCGAAGGCGCAGAACCGGCAGCCGGTGTAACAGACGTTGGTGAAGTTGATGTTGCGGGTCACGATGTACGTGACGTCCTCGCCCACCACCGACTTGCGCAGGTCGTCCGCGATCCGGCACAGCGCGTCCAGCGCCGGGCCGTCCGCGTGGAGCAGGGCGAGCGCCTGCTCGTCGGTGAGCTTCGTCGGATCGTCGGCGGCCTGCGCGAGCGCCCCCCGCACGTCGGTGTCGATGCGCTCGGGGACCATCCCGGGGGCCGCGGCCTCGCGCAGGGCCTCCCAGTCGCCGTAGACCTCGTCGAAGTCGTCGCGGCGGTCGCCGGTACGGCCCTGCGTGTCGATGGTGGTGTGCAGGTCGGTGCGGCCGTAGGCGGTGAAGGCCTCGTCCGGCTCCTGCCACGGCCGGCCCTCGACGGTCGCCGACTCGTCCGCGAGCCCGCTGTCCGCGTCGGCCAGGGCGCGTACGTGGGGCAGCAGGCGGGGGTCCAGCCAGGGCTCGCCGCGCTGGAGGAACTCCGGGTAGATGGTGAGGCGTTCGCGGAGCGCGAAGCCGGCGGCCGCGGTGCGCTCGGCGAGCTCCTCGATGTGCGGCCAGGGGCGCTCGGGGTTCACGTGGTCGGGGGTGAGCGGGGAGACCCCGCCCCAGTCGTCGATGCCGGCGCCGATGAGCAGCGCGTACTCGGAGTCCACCAGGTTCGGCGGGGCCTGGATGCGGGCGCTCGGGCCGAGGATGTGGCGGGCCACGGCGATGGCCGCGGCGAGCTCCTCCAGCTCCGCGTCGGGCATGCCGCGCATGGCCGTGTCGGGCTTGGCCCGGAAGTTCTGGACGATGACTTCCTGGATGCCGTGGTAGCTGCGCTGGATCCGGCGCAGCTCGAAGAAGGCGTCCGCGCGCTCCGCGTAGGACTCGCCGATGCCGATCAGCACCCCGGTGGTGAAGGGGACGTTGGAGCGGCCCGCGTCCTCCAGGACGCGCAGCCGGACGGCCGGGTCCTTGTCGGGGGAGCCGTGGTGGGGGCCGCCGGGCTCGGACCACAGCCGGGTGGCGGTGGTCTCCAGCATCATCCCCATCGACGGGGCCACCGGCTTGAGGCGCTGCAGGTCCGACCAGGACAGCACGCCGGGGTTGAGGTGCGGGAGGAGGCCGGTCTCCTCCAGGACGCGGATGGCCATGGCGCGCACGTAGGCGAGGGTGTCGTCGTAGCCGTGCGCGTCGAGCCACTCGCGGGCCTCGGGCCAGCGGTCCTCGGGCCGGTCGCCGAGCGTGAACAGGGCTTCCTTGCAGCCCATGGCCGCGCCCTTGCGGGCTATGTCGAGGACCTCGTCGGGGGAGAGGTACATGCCGTGGCCCTCGCGGCGGAGCTTGCCGGGGACCGTGACGAAGGTGCAGTAGTGGCACTTGTCGCGGCACAGGCGGGTGAGGGGGATGAAGACCTTGCGCGAGTACGTGATGACGCCGGGCCGGCCGGCGGCTTCGAGTCCGGAGTCCCGCACCCGGGCGGCGGAGGCGGCGAGGTCCTTCAGGGCCTCGCCGCGCGCCTGGAGGAGCACGGCCGCCTCGGTCGCGTCGAGCGCGACGCCGTCGCGGGCGCGGCGGAGCGCGCGGCGCATCGAGTTCTCGGTCGGAGCGTCACTCGGAGTGGTCATGGCCCGAGCATACGATCCGCTCGCGCGCGCACGGAGGGGCTCATCGCATCAGCTCCCCGGCGTTGACCAGCAGGGACTGGCCGGTTATCGCCCGTGCCCGGTCGGAGGCGAGGAATGCGGCGGCGTCGGCGACGTCCCCGTCGGTGGCCAGGTCCGGCAGCGCCATGCGGTCGGTGAGGCGGGAGTGCACCTCCGCCTCCGGCACGCCTTCGGTGTGCGCGGTGAAGGTGACGAAGGCCTGGACCGGGGGTCCCCACATCCAGCCGGGGAGGACGGTGTTCACGCGGATGCGGTGCGGGCCGAGCTCGCGGGCCATGGAGTACATGGCGGAGGTCAGCGCGCCCTTGGAGGCGGCGTAGGCGGCCTGCTGCACCTCGTTGGGGGAGGCGATGGCGGACTGCGTGCCGATGATGACGACGGAGCCGCCGGCGCGCTTCAGCGCGGGCAGGCAGGCGCGGGTCATGCGCAGGGTGCCGAGCAGGTTCACGTCGAGGATCTGCTGCCAGGTGCCGAAGTCGGCGTCCTCCAGGCCTCCGAAGTACGAGTCCCAGGCGGCGACGTGGACGACGGCGTCGATGCCGCCGAAGCGGTCGGTGGCGAGGGCGGCGAGGGCCTCGCACTGGCGCTCGTCGGAGATGTCGGTCGGCAGGTACGCGGTGTGCGTGCCGTCGGGGTCGATCTCGGCGGCGGCCTTGGCGAGGTTGGCCTCGGTCCGCGCCCCGAGCACGGCGTTGCCGCCGTCGCGGACGACGGTGGCGGCGACCTGGTGGCCGAGGCCGGCGCCCACGCCGGAGACGATGACGGTCTTGCCCTGCAGCAGTAGCGGCGACATGGTGCGGCCTCCTGACGACCCGGGGGATCTGACGGGGCGTCAGGGTACGGGGCGGGGCGCGGGGAGGGAAGGGGGCGGGCGGCGCCGTCGCCGTCGCCGAAGGCCCGTTCAGGCGGTTCTGACGACGGTCCCGGCGCTTTCCAGTGCGGCCACCTCGGCGGGGGCTGCGGTGGTGTCGGTGACGAGGGTGTGCAGGAGCGTCGAGGGGCCGACGTGGGCGTAGGCGGTGCGGCCGAGCTTGCCGCCGTCCGCGGCGACGATGGTGCGGCGGGCCACGGCGATGCCCGCCTTCTTCACCGCGGCGTCGTCGAGGTCGTAGGCGGTCAGGCCGTCGGCCGCGCTCAGCCCGCAGCAGCCGATGACGGCGGTGTCGAAGCGCAGGGCCGCCAGTGAGGCGAGGGTGAGGGGGCCGGTGAGGGCCTGCTCCGCGGCGCGGGGCTGTCCGCCGGGCACCACCAGCGTGGCCCGGCCGGGCGTCTCGCTGAGCAGGTGGATGGCCTGCAGGGACAGGGGCATCACGGTGACGGGCCGCTCGCGCAGGAGCCGGGCGACCTCCAGGCAGGTGGTGCCGCTGTCCAGCAGCACGCTCTCGCCGTCGGCGATGAGTGCGCAGACCTCGGCCGCGATCCGGCGCTTGGCCTCGACCGCCTCGTGCGCGCGCAGCGCGAAGGGCGGCTCCTCGCCCCTGAGCATCAGGGTGCGCGCCCCGCCGCGGACGCGTTCGAGGGCGCCCTGGGCGGCCAGGGCATCGAGGTCGCGCCGGATGGTCATCTCGGAGGCCCCGGTCAGCTCCGCGAGCTCCTGGACCGTGGCGCTGCCCGAGTCCCTGACGGCCTTCGCGATCAGCCCGTGCCGGTCTGCGTTGCTCATGTCGCGATTGAACACCATCAAGCTCCGAACATTCAAAATGTTCGATAGTGCTGTTTACGAACATCAATCATGTTCGTTATGGTGGCCGCATGGAACGTTCGCTGCGAACCGCCCGAGTGGCGACCTACGTCTACTTCGTCCTGTGCGGCACCCTGATGGGCGCATGGGTGGTGCACATCCCCGCCATCGAGGAGCGCGTGGGCATCAGCCACGCGGCCCTGGGCGGCCTGCTGGTGCTGCTCGGGCTCGGGGCCTTCCTCGGGATGCGCGTGGCCGGCGGGCTGACCGACCGGCTCGGCGCACGCGTCGTGATCCCCGCCGCCGGCGTACTGTGCGGCGCGACCCTGGTGCTACCCGGTCTCGCCCGCGAGCCGTGGACACTGGCGGGCGCCCTGCTGGTCTTCGGCTTCTGCAACGGCTGTCTGGACGTCGGCATGAACGCCCACGCCGTGCACGTGGAGAAGGCGTACGGCCGGCCCGTCATGTCGGGCTTCCACGCCACCTTCTCGGTCGGCGGCGTCCTGGCCGCGCTCGTCGCGGCGGGCGCCGTGAGCGCCGGCCTGAACCCGGCCGCGGCCCTGGCCGCCACGGGAGCCGTGGGCATCGTGATCGCCCTGGCCGCGGCACGGTCCCTGCTGTCGACCGCTCCTGCCGCCTCCGCTACAGCCCCCGCCGCCTCCGCCCCCGCCGCCTCCGCCCCCGCCGCCTCCGCCGCCGACAGCGGCCCGGCGGAGGGGGCCGGGGCGCCACCGGCCGCAGCGCGCCACAGCGCCGCCGGGCGCATCCGGCTCCTCGCCGTCCTCGCGCTGATGGTCATGCTCTGCGAGGGCGCCGCCAACGACTGGAGCGCCCTGCACCTGAAGGACGTACTCGGCGCTTCCGCCGCCACGGCCGCCTTCGCGTACGGCACCTTCGCGGCGTCCATGACCGCCGGCCGGCTGCTCGCCGACCGCTTCGTCTCCCGGTTCGGCTCCGTGGCGATCCTGCGCCACGGCGCCGCCACGGCCGCCGTCGGCATCACGCTCGTGGCCCTCGGCCCGTGGATGTGGACCGCGTTCACCGGCTGGGCACTGTTCGGTCTGGGCCTGTCGGGCTGTGTCCCACAGCTGTTCAGTGCGGCCGGGCACGCCGACCCGGCCGCCGCCGGCGCCAACGTCTCCCGGGTCGCGGGGCTCGGCTACGTCGGCATGCTCGCCGGCCCCGCCGTCATCGGCTGGCTGTCCCACCTCGTCGCCCTGAACCACGCCTTCGTCCTGCTGACCCTGCTCTGCGGGACCACCGCCGCGGCCGCCGGGGTCCTGCGCACCGGATCCGACCGCAACCGCCCGAGCCCGACCCCCTCCGCGCCGCACACCCCCGCGCCGCACACCCCCTCGGCTCACACCCCCGCCGCTCGCACCGCCCCAGGAGCTCCGGAATGAGCAGCTCACCCCCTGCGGAAGGAACCCCCGCCATGTCCACGGACCGCCCCATCGTGCTGTTCGACCTCTTCGGCGTCATCGCACGCCACCAGCGCCCCGGCGCCATGGACGCGATGGCCGCACTGAGCGGCGCGCCCACGGACGCCTTCGCCGCCGCCTACTGGGACTGCCGCCGGCCCTACGACGCCGGAGAGTTCTCCGCGTCCCGGTACTGGACGGCCGTCCTGCGCCGGCTGGCACGCCCCGACCACCCCGACACCGTCGAGGAGCTGCGGCTCGCCGACATCGACAGCTGGTCGCGCGTCGACGAGCGCATGGTCGCCTACGCGCAGTCCCTGCGGGAGGTCGCCGAGGTCGCCCTGCTGTCCAACATCCCCGCCGATCACGCGGACGCCTTCCTCGCCGCCCAGCCCTGGCTGCACCAGCTCGACCACGTCGCCTTCTCCGGGAAGATCCGCGCGGCCAAACCGGACCCGGCGGCCTTCCGGCACTGCGTCGCCGCCCTGAAGGCCGACCCCGCCGACTTCCTCTTCGTCGACGACCGCGACGAGAACGTACGCGCGGCGCGGGCCCTCGGCATGAGCGGACACGTCTTCACCGGGCACGCCGAGCTGGCAACCGCCCTCGACGCCTGGCTGCCGGCCCGGTGACCACGGCCCGTCCGGCGAGGCTCAGGCTCCCGCCAGCCTGCGCAGGCCCTCCTCGATCTCCTCCGGCGTGTGCGTCGTGAACGACAGGCGCAGGGTTCGGGGGTCCGGGGTCGCGGCGAAGAAAGGGGCTCCGGGGACGAAGGCGACGCCCCGCGAGGTGGCCGCGCGGAGGAGGGGGGTCGCGTCGTGGCCTTCGGGGAGGCGGGCCCAGACGAACATGCCGCCCTCCGGGCGGTTCCACGTGGAGCCCGGGGGCAGGGCGTCGGGCAGGCCCGACAGGAGGGCGTCGCGCCGGATCCGGTACGCGTCGCGGACCCGCGCCACGTGGGCGTCCAGGTCCACCGTCCGCAAGTACTCCGCCGCCGCCAGCTGGTCCACCGTCGAGGTGTGCAGGTCCGCCGCCTGCTTCGCGAGGACCGCCCCGCGCAACAGCGCGGCGGGGGCGCGCAGCCAGCCGAGCCGGAGGCCGGGGGCCATCACCTTCGAGAAGCTGCCGAGGAGCGCGGTGCGGTCCTCGGCCCCCGGGTGCGCGGCGAGCCAGGGCAGTTCGCGGCCCTCGTAGCGGAGGTCTCCGTACGGGTCGTCCTCCAGCAGCCACAGCCCGAGCCGGGCCGCGAGCGCCGCGATCTCCGCGCGGCGGGCGGCGGGGAGGGTGCGGCCGGTCGGGTTCTGGAAGGTGGGGACCGTGTAGAGCAGCTTGGGGCGTTCGCGGGCGATCAGCTCCGCCAGCGCGTCCGGGAGGATGCCCTCGTCGTCGCAGGGCACGGGGATCACCCGGGCGCCGGCGAGCCGGAACCCCTGGAGGGCCGCCAGGTAGGTGGGGTCCTCGACGAGCACCGCGTCGCCCGGCTCGATCAGCGCGGTCGTGATCAGGCCGAGCCCCTGCTGCGATCCGGTGGTGATCAGCAGGTCGTCCGCGGTGGTCGCCGGCCCGCGCCGGTCGATCCGGGCGGCCACCGCCGTGCGCAGTTCGGGGGCGCCCTCGGTGGTCGAGTACTGGAGGGCGCGCCGGGCGGACCGCGCGAAGGCGGAGTCGTACGCGGCCCGCAGGCCCTCGGTGTCGAAGAGTTCGGGCGCGGGCAGGCCGCCGGCGAAGGAGATCATGCCGGGCTGCGCGGTGACGGCGAGGATCTCGCGCACGGCGGAGGGGGCGGTCGTACGGATCCGGGCGGCGAAGGGCGGCGGAGCGGTGGACGCGGGCGCTGAGGCGGGCACGAGGTCTCCTTCGGGAGGCGGGTGCGCGCATCGTAGCGGCGGGAAAGTGTAGATGGCACCTATGTATCGGATGCTGAACTGCGGCCAGGGGCTCCCTATCTGACGTCACATCAGCTAGACCGTGTTCCATGACAGCAGACGAGCGGAACACCCGGGCCGACGACTACGCCGAGCTCGCCTCGGTCGGCCCCTACGGAGTCCACCCCGGCCACGCGCTGATCACCATGGTCGAGCCGCACCCGGGCCACGAGTTCGCGTACAACCGCTGGTACGAGGACGACCACTACTACGCCGGCGCCATGGCCATGCCCTGGATGTACGCCGGCCGCCGCTGGGTGGCCACCCGCGAGCTCCAGGAGCTGCGCTACCCGGAGAAGTCGGCCGTGGCCCAGCCCGTGACCGCCGGGTGCTACATCTCCACGTACTGGGTCACCGCGGGCCGCTACGACGAGCACATGAAGTGGACCGTCGGCATCAACAAGCGCCTCAACCGCGACGGCCGCGTCTACCAGGACCGCACCCACGTCTTCACCGCGTTCCAGGACCACGAGGCCACCGTCTACCGGGACGGCGCCGCCGGCCCCCGCGACTTCCACGCCCTCGACCACCCCTACGGCGGGCTCGTCGTCCAGGTCGTCGACGCGGAGGGCCCGGAGCAGCGGGCCGAGCTGCTGGAGTGGCTGCGCTCGCGCGCCCTGCCGAAGCGGCTGGCCGGTTCCCCGGCCGCGATGGTCACGGTCTTCCGGCCGACCCCGCTGCCCGGGGACCGGATGACGTACGTGAAGCAGGTGGAGGGCGTCGACACCCGGCTGACCCTGCTGTGGTTCCTGGAGGACGACCCGCGCAGCTGCTGGGACCGGTTCCAGGGGCTGGACGCCGAGGTCGCGGAGTCGGGGCTGGGACGGGTGGAGCTGGTGGCGCCCTTCATCCCCACGGTGCCGGGGACGGACCGGTACGTCGATCAGCTGCGGTAGGCCGGGCGTCCGGGCCTCCGGACATGGCCGAGCCCCCTCGGCAGGCGACGGCGGGCCGGTCGAGAGGGCTCCAGTCAGTGGTGCAGGTGGTGCTGGTGGCGCTAATCGTGCGGTGGATCCGGATCTGGATCTGGATCCGGCTCCGGTGCCGCGGATCGTGTGACGGCCGGCGGGGAGGGGCACCTCGACGTTCAGGCGAGGCGCCCCAGGCGGCCCTCGGTCACGTCGGCGACGAACGAGGTCCAGGAGCCGGGCGCGAAGGTGAGGGACGGACCGTCCTGCACCTTCGAGTCGCGGACCGCGATGGACTCCATGACGGGGGACTTGACCTCGACGCAGGCGCCGTTGGCGGAGTACGAGGACTTGGTCCAGTTTTCCGTTGCACCTTGACGAATAGCCATGTTTCTCTCCGGTTCAGCGAGTGGTTCCGGTTTCATGTCGGCCATTGATCCGGCTGACGTGATCGACGCTACCGGCAGCACCCCTGGTGCGAAGGGGGCGTTCACCCGACCGAGTGGCATATTCCATTCAGGCCTTCTGCGGCCGGGGAGTGACGGTGTACCGTACGGGCCCTTTCGCAGGACCTCACTTTTCCTTGCCCGCGAAGTCCTCGATGATCTGCGCGATGAACTGCCTCGTCTGCTCCACATTGTGGGCCTGTGCGCGCAGATGTTCGTACATCACGCTGTATTTCTGGACGTCGTTGGCCTTCTCCAGGTAAAGGTCGCTCGTCACGCCTTCGATGTAGACCACCGTCGAGTCCGAGGCGTCCGGGAATTCCAAAATGGCGTACTGGCCGTTGACGCCCGGGTGGGCTCCCACCGAGAAGGGCATCACCTGGACCGTCACGTGCGGCTTCTCCGACTGCTCTATCAGGAACTCCAGCTGCCTGATCATGAGCTGCGCATCGCCCACGTACCGCCGCAGGGCGGCCTCGTCGATGACCGCCCACAGGCGCAGCGGTCCGATCTCGGGATTGCTGTTCTCGGTCTCGTGCAGCCGCTTCTGGCGGTGCATCCGGACCTGGACGCGCTTCTCCACGTCGACGGGAGCCGTCTCCGGCCATGCGCCGCGGACGAGCGACTGGGCGTACTCCGGGGTCTGGAGCAGGCCCGGGATCACCAGGGGTTCGTAGGTGCGCAGGCTGGCGGCGTCCGTCTCCAGGCCGATGTAGACGCTGTACGGGATGTCGCCGAAGGCGTGCCACCAGCCCTGCTGGCGGGAATCCTTGGCCATCTGCATGAGGGAGTCGACGAGCCGCCTGTCCTCGACCTCGTAGACGTCGCACAGATCGCGGACGTCGCGCTGGCTGATGGAACGGCGGCCGTTCTCCAGCCGGCTGATCTTCGACTGGGAGACGAGCAGGCGTTCCGCGACCTGCTCGGCCGTCATGCCCTTGTCCTCGCGCAGTTTGCGCAACTCCATGCCCAGTCGGCGGCGTCGGACGGTGGGATTGACATTGGACGCCACGTGAACGGCACCTCCGCCTTCTTCTGTTGCTGTCTCTTTGCTGTCTCTCTGCGTGTCTGCTGGTGAGCAGACTGCCACCGAAGCACGTGATCTCGCTGGGGAACGGGCGGGAAAAGCAAACGCGCGGGCCGACGGAGCCGGCGTACCGGCCCCGTCGCCCCGCGCGTCGGCGGTTGCGATTACTGCTGCCCTGCTTGCCCTGCCTGCCTTGCTTGCCTTGCTCGCCCTACGTGTCCTGCCGGTGGATCAGTGCGCGGCCACGCGGGCCATCGCACCGGTCCGGCGCGGCTGCAGCGCAGCGGCTGCGGCCGTTGCCCGGGCGGGCTGGGCCGGTGCCCGGTCGCGGCGCGGCTGTGCGGCCACGCCGTTCTGGACGTCCATGACGGCGTGAGCCACCAGTCCGCCCATCGGGTCGTGCCGGATCAGGTCCCGCAGTCGGGACCTGGACGACCGCCCCTCGTTGCCGGGGTACAGGTGCTTGCCGAGTCCGACCGCGTGGGCCAGTGCGGCAAGCGCCGCGGTCCGCGGGTCCGGCGGCACGCCGGTGCGGATCGCACTGTCCAGCCGGCCACGGATCTCCCGGCTGATCGCTGTGTCGGTCGCTTGGTAGCGAGTCGTCGGCAGCACCCCGCACATCTGGCCCGCGACGGCATGAACCATGCCGCAACGCTCCAGGTGAGCGAGGTAAATCTGACGGAGCCCCAGTCGGGGTCCGCCGATCCAGTGGACCGCCCGAACCGGGCTGCCGCGCCTGCGCAGCAGTTCCAGTGCGGAGTCCAGAGTCGGATCTCCTGTCGGCCGTGGCATCACCACGGCGATACGATCCCCATCAGGGGCTATCCGTCCTGCCAGAGCCAGCTCCACTAGCTGTGCCCCGGCCAGGCCGAGGTCGAGCGACTGCGGCTGCGCCGTGGTACCCGTGGCCGGGTCCAAGGCGAGCAGCAAAAGCTCCTCCGGAATCGTTCTGCGGCTCTTGCCCATCCATGCCTCCCCGCGTGGATGAGTGACAGGGTGACGCCTCTCACATTCATCTGTCGAGAGCGCCTGGCCGCTTTGTGGGGGAACCGTCAGCTATGTCGTTCTCGTCTAGCACGGGGGCGATGCCCCCTAGACGGGACACTGTTAGACATTCGGACAGCCGGACGTGAAGGCGATCGAGGAGGAACTGGTGGCGGGCGAGTCCCCCGACAAGTCGGTTGATGAAGGAACGTCGGGGACGGCGGAGTCGTCCGAGGGGCGTGACCCGAGGGCGTCGCTGCTGCGCCCGAGGGACTCGCAGGACGGGTCCGCGGAGCGCGATCCGCTGCGCGACGCGGTGGCCGCGTGGGTGGCCACGGCGGAGACCTCGCCCTCCGGGGACGAGCCGTCCGACGAGCCGGCCGCGCCGGGCGCGGAGACCGAGGTGTTCAAGGCCCTGCCCGCGGACGCGGCTGCCGCCGAGGCGGGTTCGGCTCCGGATTCCGCTCCGGGTTCCGAGGGCGGCGAGTCCGCTGCCCCCGGCTCGGTCGAGAGCGAGCGCACGGCGGTGTTCCGCACCGTGACGCCCCCGGCCGAAGATTCCGCTTCTGGCCGTGCGGGTGCCTCGGGTGCCTCGGGCGGTCGGGCCGCAGCGGTTTCCGCCGAGAGCGGGAGCGCTGCCGGGTCCCGTGCCGCGACACCCCCGGCAGCCGCCGACCGGCCCGCACCTTCCGGTTCCGCTTCCGACCCTTCTTCCCGTTCCGCTTCCCGTTCTGCTTCCGGGTCCGACTCCTCGGCCGCTCCCGCCGGTTCCGCTTCGGCCGAGCCCAAGGCCGCTGCCGGGCAGGCCGAGAGCGACCGTACGGCCTCGTTCCGTACGGTGACGCCTCCGGCCGGTACGGGCCTGCCCGCGGATTCCGCTTCTGGCGCCGACCGGCCGCGGGGCACCTCGGGCGAGCCCGCGGCGGGCTCCGACTCGCTGGACAGCGAGCGCACCGCGGTGTTCCGCACGGTCACGCCGCCACCGGCCACCACGGGCCGCTCGACGGGTTCCGCTTCTGGCGCCGACCGGCCGCGGGGCACCTCGGGCGAGCCCGCGGCGGGCTCCGACTCGCTGGACAGCGAGCGCACCGCGGTGTTCCGCACGGTCACGCCGCCACCGGCCACCACGGGCCGCCCGACGGGTTCCGCTTCGACCCCGGCCGACAGCGACCGCACGGCCGCGTTCCGCACGACGAACGCCCCGACTCCGGACGCTCCGGCCCCGGGCCAGGCCCCGGCGGCCGATTTCGCGGGCACCCGGGCCCCTTCGGGCACTCCGGCGGCCCCGGGCACTCCGGCGGCGCCGGGTAGCTCGGCCTCTTCGGGTAACCCGGCCTCCTCGGATGCTCCGGCCCCGGGCCAGGCCCCGGCGGCCGATTTCGCGGGCACCCGGGCCTCTTCGGGCGCCCCGGCGGCCCCGGGCACTCCGGCGGCGCCGGGTAACCCGGCCTCTTCGGGCAACCCGACCTCCTCGGATGCTCCGGCGGCTCCGGGCACTCCGACCTCCTCGGGTATCCCGACCTCCTCGGGCGCCTCGGCGGCTCCGGGCACTTCGGCGACCTCGGGCAACCCGGCCTCTTCGGGAACTTCGGCCTCTCCGGGCCTCCGGGGCTCCGCGACCCCGGCCACTTCGGCGGCGCCGGGCAACCAGGTGTCCCCGGACAACCCGGCCTCTACGGGAACTTCGGCCTCTCCGGCGGCCCCGGCCTCTCAGGGCCCCCGGGGCTCCGCGAGCGACCCGGCCTCTCCGGCGGCCTCGGCTGCTCCGGGTGCCGCAGGCACCCCGGTGGCTCCGGCCCCCAGGGCCTCTGAGACCACCCCGGGCAACCAGACGACCTCGGGCAGCCAGGTGCCGCTCGGTACCCCGGCCTCCCCGGGAGCCTCGACCACCCCGGTCGCTCCGGCCCCCAGGGCCTCTGAGAGCGCCCCGGGCGACCAGGCGACCCCCGGTGGCCAGGTGCCCCCGGGCACTCCCGCTGCTCCCGGCGCCCCGGCGGCCCCGGCAAGTCGGGCCTCCTCGGGTACCGCGGGCAACCAGACATCCCCGGGCAGCCAGAGGCCCCCGCGCGCCCCGGGCACCCCGGCCGCTTCGGGCACCCCGGCCGCTTCGGGCACCCCAGCCGCTTCGGGCACCCCGGCGGCCCCGGGCACCCGGGCCCCCTCGGGCACCCCGGGCAACCAGTCGGCCTCGGGCGGCCAGGCCCCCTCGGGGATCCCGGGCAACCAGTCGGCCCCGGGCAACCAGGCGGCCTCGGGCCGCCAGACGTCCCCCGGTAGCCAGACGCCCCCGCGTTCCCCGGCCGGCTCCGGTGACCCGCGTACGCCCGGTGGCTCGCGCCCCGGCGAGCCCGTCGACAGTGAGCGGACCGCTGTGTTC
Organism: Streptomyces sp. NBC_00086; assembly: GCF_026343255.1. Classification (NCBI taxonomy): domain Bacteria; kingdom Bacillati; phylum Actinomycetota; class Actinomycetes; order Kitasatosporales; family Streptomycetaceae; genus Streptomyces; species Streptomyces sp. NBC_00086. Next base: position 4,744,374 of record NZ_JAPELZ010000001.1, read on the forward strand.
CGGGCGGTCAAGCCCGGCTCCGGCGGCGGGTCCGCTCCGGGCGGGCAGGCGGAGGACAGTGAGCGGACGGCCGTGTTCCGGGCGGTCAAGCCCCCGGCTCCGGCCGCCCCGGTCGACGGTGAGCCCGTCGACAGCGAGCGGACGGCCGTGTTCCGGGCCATCAAGCCCGGCACCGCCGACCCGGGCGCGGCCACCCCCGGCGCGGCCCGGCCGGGCACCGGCGGCGCCCAGCCCGTGCCCCCGCGTGCCGCCGGCGGGGAGCGGGCGAGCACCTTCGTACCGCTGCGGGGCGACGACGTACCCGCGCGGCCCACCCCGGGCGCGCCCCCCGCCCCCGGTGCTCCGAGGGCCGCGGCCGGCCAGGCGCAGGCTCCGGCTCCGGCTCCGGCTCCGGGGCAGGCACCGGGGCGGACCCCGGTACCCGCCGGGGTGCGCACCCCGGTGACGCACGAGTCCGCGGAGCGGACCACGCAGCAGCCGCTGCCGCCCAAGCCGCCGCTCGACATGCTGGCGGACCTCACCAACAACCCGCCCCCGCCGCCGAGCGCGGCCCGCACCGCCGTGCGCCGGTTCAAGATCTACGCGCCGATCCTCGTGCTCCTCGCGGTGATCCTCGCCGTCGTCCAGCTCGTGCGCCCGCTGCCCACGCCGACGCTGAAGGTGACCGCGAAGACCTCGTACAGCTTCGCGGGCGGCGCCCCGAACCTGCCGTGGCCGAAGGAGGGCCAGGCCTACATGGCCGCGGCCGGACTCGGCCCCGTCGGCAGCTTCGGCGAGCAGAAGCCCGTGGCGATCGGCAGTGTCGCCAAGGCCATGACCGCCTACGTCATCCTCAAGGACTTCCCCATGAAGAAGGGGGAGAAGGGCCAGATGATCCCCGTCGACAGGACGGCGGTCGAGGACGGCAAGAAGGAGACCGACGGCGAGTCCACGGTCAACAACCTGAAGGAGGGCGACAAGATCTCCCAGGAGGACGCCCTCAACGCGATCATGATCCCGTCCGCCAACAACGTCGCGCGCCTGCTCGCGCGCTGGGACGGCGGGCAGGAGGCGTTCGTCAAGAAGATGAACGACACCGCCAAGGAACTCGGCATGACCAACACCACGTACACGGACCCCTCGGGTCTGGACGCGACCACGGTCAGCACCGCCGAGGACCAGGTCAAGCTCGGCCTCAAGATCGTCGAGATGCCGGAGCTGATCGCGATCACGATGAAGCCGTACTGGATCGACCCCACGGGCAAGAAGTGGCGGAACTACAACGACCTGGTTCCGTTCAACGGCTCGCTCGGCATCAAGACCGGCTCCACCACGAAGGCCGGCGGCAACCTGCTCTTCGCCGCCCAGAAGCAGGTCGGCAAGACCAACCAGCTGATCGTCGGAGCGGTCCTCGGCCAGCACGGCGTGCCGATCCTCGGCACCGCGATCGGGGCGAGCAAGGACATCATGATCGCCACGCAGAAGATGCTCAAGGCCGCGCCCGTCGTCAAGAAGGGTGAGGTCGTCGGCTACGTGGACGACGGACTCGGCACTCAGGTCCCGGTCGTGGCCACCGCCGACGTGGAAGCGGTCGGCTGGCCGACCCTCACCGTCTCCATCAAGCTGGTGGACGGCGCCGGCAAGCTCCCGCAGACCGCCAAGGCGGGCTCGGAGATCGGGATGCTGACCATCGGCGAGGGCGCCAGCCAGGTGAAGGTGCCGGTGGCGCTGCAGAGCGACCTCACCGCACCCGGCATCGGCAAGAAGCTGACGCGCGTCGGCTGACGCGCGCCGGCGGAGACGCAGGCGGGGATGTCGGCGCAGACGCCCGACGGAGACGCCCGGCGGAGGCGTCGGCCATGAGCGCGGAGCCGGTCCGGCGCCCCGGGGCAACCCGGAGGCGCCGGACCGCGTCTACGAACCGAGGGACGCACCCGAGGTGACCGGAGTGGGGAGTACGTCGGCGTGACCACCGCTGAGCGGCAGGAGCAGGGGCAGGGCGGCCGGGTCCCGGTCCGGGACGGGGCTCCGACCCGAGCCCCCGGAGCCCCCGGAACCCCCGCAGCGCCGAGCCCGCAGGCCGGCCCCGGGCCGGTCCGCCGCGCCCTCGACGGCGCCCGCCGCCACCCCGTGGCCGTGGCCACCGCGCTGGCCGGGCTGCTGCACGTGATCTGGTTCTTCGCCGTCGCCAACAGCGGCGGCGACCTCGCCGCGCAGGACGCCTGGGCCGAGTTCGTGGGCCGCCATCCCGACTCGGCGTACAACCTCGCCTGGTACGGCGGCATGCACCCGGTCTCGTACAGCGTGGTCTCGCCCTATGTGATGCACGTGCTCGGCGTCCGCACCACGATGATGATCGCCGGTACGGTCTCGGCCGGGCTGCTCGCGATGATCCTGACCCGCTGCCGCGGCGCCGTCCGCGAGCCCCTGTGGCCGGCCCTGGCCGGGGTGTACGGGCTGCTGTGCAACGCCGTGTCGGGCCGCGTCACCTTCGGTCTCGGCGCGATGTTCGCCCTCGGGGCCGTCGCCGCCGTCTTCTGCTGGCCCCGCAAATGGGCCGAGCGGCGCTGGGCGAAGGCTGCCGTGGCGGCCCCGCTCGCGGCGATCGCCACCGCCTCCAGCCCGGTCGCCGGACTGTTCCTCGGGGTGATCGCGGCCGCGCTGTTCCTCAACGGCCGGCGCCCGGGCGCGTACGCGCTGGGCCTGGCCCCGGCGGCGGTGGTCGGGCTGTCCTCCTGGCTGTTCCCCTTCTCGGGGACGCAGCCGATGAAGCTGATCTCGGCGGCGCTGCCCTTCGCCTGCGCGCTGGCCGCGCTGTTCCTCGTACCGAAGAGCTGGAAATCGGTCCGGACCGCGTCCGCGATCTACGCCCTCGGGGTGGCGCTGACCTGGGCCATCGACTCCCAGGTCGGCTCGAACGTGACCCGGCTGGCGATGCTGTTCGGCGCGGTGGTGCTGCTCGCGGCCCTCCCGTACGAGGCCCCGCGCACGCGCCGCTGGTACGGGCTGCTGCTCGCGCTGACCGGGGTGACCGCCTGGATCACCGTCAACAGCGTCACCGACATCGTCCGCACCACCCCGCTCGCCTCCTGGAGCCGGGAGCTGGCACCGCTGGTGGACCAGCTCCAGAAGGCGGGCGCCGACCGGGGCCGCGTCGAGGTGGTCCCGGCCAGCAGCCACCGCGAGTCCTCCGCCTTCCCCGCGTACGTGAACCTCGCGCGCGGCTGGAACCGGCAGGCCGACCTGGAGCGCAACCCGGTCTTCTACGACGACACCCTGACGCCCGACAGCTACCGCGAGTGGCTGGAGCGCTGGGCCGTGCACTACGTGGTGCTGCCCGCCGACAAACCCGATGAGGGCGGGCGGGACGAGGCGAAGCTGGTGCGCGAGGGGCTCCCGTACCTCCAGCAGGTGTGGGGCGACGCGAACTGGCAGCTCTTCAAGGTCACGGACCCGACGAACCTGGTCGCCGGCCCCGCGACGGTGCTGCGGGCCAGTGCCGACCAGCTGGTCATCGAGGTGAAGCAGGCCGGCCGGGTGATGGTGCGCATCCCACACTCCCCGTGGCTGGGCCTGGTGGACGGCGCGGGCAAGCCGGTGGAGCCGCCGCAGGAGACGGAGGCCTCGAAGGCCGCCGGGAAGGCCGCGCCGAAGGGTTCGGTCGCCGTGCCCAAGGTCTACGCGAACACGGCGGGGTGCCTGTTCAAGGCGCCCTCGGACGGTACAGGGGACGAATGGACGGAGCTGCTGGCACCGGCGCCGGGGGAGTACCGGATCGCGGCGAAGTACCAGCTCCCGCGGGGCACCCCGTGTCCGGACGAGCTGCTCTACGAGGTGCTGGGGCCACCGGAGCGCCCGGCTCCGCCGCGTCCTTGATCAACCATTCTTTACGTCCGGTCCGGGTGCGTTGAGCCCTTTATATGCATACGATCCCAGTAGTCCGATTGGGTGCCCCGAGTCTTTTTAGGGAGTGACGACGGGATGAGCAAAGAGCAGAAGCAGGACTTCCAGGCGGCTGTCGCGAAGGCCGCGGAAGCGGCCGACCTGCCCCGCACCGTGCAGCACGCGCACGGCTTCTCCGGACCGGTCCGGAGCAAGGTCAAGGGTGGAGCGCACACGAAGGCGGAACTCAAGCGGGCCGGGACCCCGCAGGGCGACCGCATCGGCGAGCGCAGCAGAGGCCTCAGCTGACGGCGGGGCCGAGTCCGAGCCCGAGCCCGTCCCCTGTCGTGTGATGTCTTGATGCGTTGACGTCGTGATGTCGTGATGTCGTGATGCGGCCCTTCCGGCTCCGGCCGGAAGGGCCTTCGTCGTGCCTTAACGGGTTCGCCGGGAGGTGTCCGGCCGGCTGTTACGTCACCGACGGACGACCCGGACATGACCCTCGTAACGTCGTGGTCGTCGCCACCGCGGTGACGATGCCGCCGCCGACCCGAGGGACCCGAGGGAAACACCCATGCGCGCCACCTTCCGTACCGCCGCCGTCGCGGCGCTCACCACCCTCACCGCGTGCGGAGCCCTCACGGCGTGCGGTCCCGGCGGCGGGGCCGGCAGCGCTGCCGTGCTGCCGCCGGACCCCAAGGTGGGCAGTACGGCGGCGCCCGCTCCCTCGGGCGAGGCCGCGCCCGCCCTCCCGGGATCGAAGCCGACCGGGATGAAGATCGACGCGGCGGGCGTGGACGCGAAGAAGATGGTCGGCCTCTCGGTGGACCCGGCCACGGGCGAGCTCGGCGTGCCGGACGCGGACACCGACGCGGACAACCCGGGCTGGTGGACCCAGGGCGTGACCCCGGGCGAGAAGGGGGCGGCCGTCCTCGTCGCGCACTTCGACACGAAGTACGGGCCCGCGGTGATGAAGAACGTCAAGAAGATCAAGCTCGGCGACCTGATCGAGGTGCCGCGCGAGGACGGGAAGACGGCCAGGTTCACGATCCGCGAGATCGAGGACGTCGCCAAGAAGGACTTCCCGACCGACAAGGTCTACGGGGAAACCAACCGCCCCGAGCTGCGCCTGCTGACCTGCGGCGGCGAGATCAAGAACGGCCACCGCACGAACAACGTGATCCTCTACGCCGACCTGGTGGCCTGACCGCCCCGGAGATCCGAGGCCGCTCGTCTCACTGGGAGGCGTGCGACAGGTATCCGTACTGGACCGCGCGCATGCCGGCCTGGAACCGGCTGCGCACGCCCAGGTGGGCGAGCAGCCCGGTGATCACCCGGCCCACGGTGCGCGTGGACACGCCCAGGCTGTGGGCGATGGCTTCGTCCGTCCGCCCCTCGGCCATGAGCCGCAGTACCGCTGCCTGCTGCCGGGTGAGGACCTCCGGCTCGCAGGGCGCCACCGTCGGTCCCAGCGGGGTGGCGGCCTGCCAGATGTGCTCGAACAGCGTGACCAGCAGGGAGATCAGCCCCGGGCTGGTGACCAGCGCCGCCGCGGCCGCGGTGTTCGTCGCGTCGACGGCCACCAGGGCGCTGCGGCGGTCCACGATGGTGAGGCGGTTGGGCAGGACCGGGCTGGTGCGGACGTGGGCTCCGATGCCCTCCAGCCACGTCACGTACTCCCGGGCGTGGTTGTCGTGGCGGACGCTGTCGAGGTAGACGGTCCGCATCACGATGCCCCGCTCCACGTTGCGCAGGTTCAGCGGCCGGGCCGCCTCGATGCTCGCCTGCGACATCTGCGAGTCGGGGGCGAACGACAGCACTTCGGAACGGGTCTGCGCGGACAGCAGCTCGATCTGGTCCCGGATCGCGTCGATGCCCTCCAGGTACCGGATCCCGGACTTGGCGGAATCCTGGGACGAGGAGTCGGCGATCTCGGCCATCAGATCGACGACGGCGGCCCGCGTGGCCTCCATCCGCTGCTGCTGGGCGGCGAGTTCGGCCTGCTGGCGCGCGTGGAGGAGCTGGAGCGCGAGCTGCGGATCGACGGCGCGCCCCTGCCCCGGGTCGCTCCCGCCACCGCGCAGCAGCGCCATGTCACTGAGCCGGGCCAGTGCGCGGCGTACGTCGTCCGGGGCCAGCGCCAGGCGCTCCGCCAGCTCCGGAACACCGTCCCGGGGATTGGCCAATTTGCCTCGGTAGACCGATGCGGTCACGTCATCGAGTTCTAGCCGACCGAACATTGCCGCCCACCCCCTGGAAGACCATGCATTGGCACATCGGCGCAGCTCAAACGCCCTGCGTACGGCGTCAGGCTAGCGTGACCGGCGGCCCGGCCGAAGGGCGGGCGGCACGGAACCCGACGCCGATATCCGGCCGACCCAAACCTGCAGACTCCCCGTATCCGGGAACCCGGGTATCCGGGTATCCGATCTGTCCTGTGTAGGACATGTCGAGTCCAAGACACCCGCAAGCCCTGGTTCCCCCCTCCCGCCTGCGGCAGCCTTGACCACGCCAGCAGGAACCACTGCACCGCTCGGAGGACCCCCGTGTCTCAGATCATCGGTTACGCGTCAGGCGTCTTCGACCTCTTCCACATCGGCCACCTCAACCTCCTGAAGCAGGCCCGCGCCCAGTGCGACCACCTGGTGGTCGGCGTCCTGACCGACGAGGCCGCCCGCCACCAGGGCTTCCCCCCGGCCATCCCCCTCCACGAGCGCATCGAGGTGGTCCGCTCCATGAGCTGCGTGGACGAGGCCGTCGCCGACCACACCCCGGAACACCAGGCGAACCTGGACGCCTGGCAGCAGATCGGCTTCCACCGCCTCTTCAAGGCCGAAGACTGCCGCGACACCCCCCCGAAGCGAGCACTGGAAAAGCGACTTTGCCGCCCTGGGAGTCGAGGTCATCCACCTCCCGAACACCCCGCACGCCCCCAGCACCAACCTCCACCGCCTGATCCAGCAGCTCTGACCCACTGCTGCCAGAAGCAGACACCAAAGGCCCCCAGCCAAGATCGGCTGGGGGCCTCTGCGCTTGTGCCCTCGGCAGGATTCGAACCTGCGACACCCGCTTTAGGAGTTCATCCTTTGCGTCATGGTGCTTGTCTGGGGGCGTGAGGGCTATGCACTTGAAGTGCCCCGGTGGTTGCCGTCGTTCGTCGACGTTGCCGTCAAGTGCTGCCGTCAGGTAGGCGCCACATCCTGCGGGACCCGAGGGCTGAGACACCTCAGCACGCTAACTCGTCAAGCCGCAGCGGCCACCGTCCTCTGACAGGCGTGATCGACAGGCCCTCAGCCCCTGGTTGTTCTGATATTGCCATCGAGCAAGGGCCGGGGGCTGGTCTGCCGCTCGGCGGCCGCGCGTTCCTTGACGATCGTGGGGATGGCGGCCAGGGCCTCAGCCGAGCGGTCATGTTTGCTCCTCATGCCGGCCAGGGCGAAGGAGAGCCGGCCGCGGGTGGGGTCCGCGTGTGCGGGAGGATCGCTTCGTGACCACTCTCATCCCGCCTCCCGGGCCCGACCGACACCGGGCGATCGTCAGCGAGGTGGCCCTCCTGTGGGCCGCGCACCACCCCGGGCCGTTCCCCGACGTGCCGTTTGATCACAGACACGATCTGGCGTACCTGGATCTCAATATGGCCGGCTGCGTCATGACCTACCTCAAGAACGATGGCGTCCCCGGCCCGGGCCACGTCGAGGTTCTCCGGGACTGCCTACCAGAGCTCCGTGCGGCCGTAGCGCTGCTGGCGCGTTCGGCGGAGTACCGCGAGGGACTCAGGGTCTTCAGAGGCTTGCTCGCGATGGCCGAACTGATCCTCACCGACGGGGCATAAGCCGGTCGCCGCCCGGCCCACACGCATCGCAGTTTCCGAGGCACCAGCAGGGACGACCCGGCGCCAGTCAAGATCACCTGTCAGAGGGCAGCCACCTGGACGGGGAACGCGGTTTGCTCGTCGAACGATTTGCCGTGTTGCAGGCAGTGATAGAGCTGGCCGAGTAGGCGGTTGAAGAGGTTCCTCTGGGCGGCGGTGGACTTCTTCCCGGATGCCCTGGTGACTGGCGAGGCACCGGCGTAGGCCTTCAGTCCGCGGGCGTCGGCGAAGCGGGTGCAACGTCATGGGCTCGCTGTGGGGGCACACCCGGAACAGCAGCACCGGGAACGCTCTTAGCAACGGATTAGAGCCGGCTTGCGAGCGCGACAGGAAAGCCCATGGCGGCCCAGAATCACAACAACGGATAGTGGCGGGATGACTCACCGCTCCGCGTACGTGTGCCTCTCCTGCCGGATCTCCCTCAAGCACTCCGAGCAGCGGACGTACCGCTGCCCGAGGTGCCGCCGGGAGATGCTCCTGGCCGGTGACGCCTTCGAGGCTCCGCCACAGCGGGACCGGGACGCCTGGAGGGTGGTCTCCGTCCTCCTGCATGCCGGCCTGGACTTTCGGCAAGCATGCTGCGGCTGCGGACCCGGCTACCGCCCCCGAAATCTGCGTGAGGTGCGAGAGCGGCTCACGTACGCACGACGCACCGGTACTCCTGTTGCGCGCGCGCTTGCCAGCCCCTAGGCGAAAGAGCAGAAGGCAACCGCTGCGTCATCTCCGGCCTTGTACCGGGGCCAGCGCTGCCCGTGGGGGTCGGTCGCTTCGACCTCGCGCACTGTGCGGATCAGTGTGGCCGGGCCTTCGGGTCGTTCGCCTGCACGATGCCCGCCACGGCACCGCGACGCTGCTGACTGCTGCGGGTGTGGCGCCGAGGGTCATCATGGAGATCCTCGGACACAGCCAGATCAGCATCACCATGGACGTGTACACGCACGTTGTGGACGACACGAAGCGGGAAGCGATCAGCCACATGGACCGGATGCTGAGGCGCCAGCGACCGAGTACGTGACCCCGTTGCCGTCAGGCGGTGCAGTCAAACGGCCCGGAGCGTGATCGCTCCGGGCCGTTTTCCCTTGTGCCCTCGGCAGGATTCGAACCTGCGACACCCGCTTTAGGAGTGGGATCGAATCCGTGCCGGGCAGTTCCGGCCCGTGCCGCGTGGTGCTGAACCTCCTGGTCAGCGCAGCGCGGCACGGTGCCCAATCCGGCGTATGACACCTAATGCCGACCCATCCGCTCACGCATCGCTCACGCATGCGGGGGTTCTGACCTGCGCTCTCGCATCCGTCACCCGACGACAGATCAGGGACCGCCCCCGCTTCGCACCACGACAGCAGCCGAGAATCCGGCATGCCGCAGTGGCGCTGCTGCCTCGATCATCCCTGCCAGCGCGGTGTGAGCCACGCGGAGCTGAGGGCTCAATCGGCCCCCCTCCCCGAGGGGGGCTATTGCACTTCGATGCAGGCGGACGGCGCGGCGGTAGAGGAGTTCGATCTCGCGGTTGAGGGCGAGGACGGACATCTGGGGGTCGCGGGAGATGAGGTACTGGCCGAGTACGTAGAGGAAGCACTCATGCTCCTTCTCGCACATGTTGTCCCGGTCCCAGACCTTGGCGACTTCGAACTGGCTGGGGGTCATGTGGTCGAGTGCGGTTTCCCGCGGCATACCGTCCTCGCCGGCATCCTTGACGAGGTCCCACAGTTCGAGGCCGAGGTCGGAAGGCGACCTGCGTCGGGAGTTCACGGCTGTTCCCCTTTCCCGCCGCCGAGGAGTCGGGCGAGTTCGTCATCCATGTCGGTCTGGCCGGTGGTGACGACGTGCTCGCACCAGTCGCAGACCGCGCGAACCTTCTTGATGCTGTCGAGGACGGCTTCCTCTTCCTCGGTCGTCAGCAACTCTTCCTGGGCTAACACGACGGCGTTCTGCATGGACACGCAGAAGCTGGTGCACTGGCCCAGGATCCTGAGGACGGAGGACGCCGTCTCGCGGTAGCTGACCGTCGGACCGGTCTCGCTGAGGGCGGGCTCGGGTTCAGGGCTGGGACGTACCGGCCCTGGTACTCCCCACTGTGCTTCCGCCTCTCGTTCCATCCGACGGGCGCGGTCGCGATGAGCGTCACGTACCGCGCGTCGGAAGGCCGGGTCTTCGACGGCAGCTTTCAGGACCTCCGTGCGATCGGCCAGCTGCGTGACTGCCTCCGCTGCCTCCTTTGTGTCACGTAGGAGGCGCTTGGCTGTGTCGATGCGTTCGGTAGGAGTGGCCGGCACGTGGGGCAGTGAGTGGCGCGCACGCTTGGCGGCGTCGTAGTGCCAGGCGCCGCGATGGTGAGGGTCCAGGTCGTCCGACGGCTCTTCCCTGATCAACTGGAACCGGTTCGACTGCCCGGCGAGAATTTCGTGAACCGTCCACGGCACGTCGTCGCGCCTCGTGTCCGGCGGCCAGGCCCTCGTGACGTAGAGATACTTGGCGAGTGTCGTCTCCTTCACCCGGATCTGTCGGGAGAAGAGGGACCTGATGCGGGTGATCTCGCCGTCGCCACGCGGACGTCCCTCCAGCATCTCGTTCAGGATGTCGCCGATCTCGAAGTTGCTGGCGCTCTTGGACCGCACGGCACGCCGGGCGCGGTGGACATAGGCAGTCCACTGCTCTCGGGCGAAGCCATCAGGGATTTCAAGGGTGGGCATGCTCGGATCCTCTGCTTGAAGCGAAGGCCAGATGTAGGAGCACGCCCCCGAAGCTGTTACGCGCACGAGACCTGACCACCTGGCAAGCAGCGTCCCGCTCTGTCACCCATTCGGGCAGGTACGCACACCGGCGCCTAGTGGCACGGGCAATCGCCACCACGCGCCACGGCGCATCCGTCCAAACCCGCGCACAGCAGCGCGCCTCCCGGGCTGGGAATCCTCAGGAGTCAAGGAGTTCGGGAACGCCCCGGTCAGCGGCTTGCCGTCCACGTGCCGTCGAAGCGCTTAGACGAGATGAGCGCCGAGCCCGAACTTGGCGCGCCCCGTATGCGTGTGACCCCGGGCGGTCGGTGGATGGGGGAGAGCCGGGCCAGGCGCAGACCAAGTCGGTCCCATCGTCGTCGCGCCTGGTTCCGCGCGACGTTCGTCGTGATGGTGTGGTCCTAGCTTCGGACGCGGATGCGGACCAACAGCAGGGTCAGGACTCCTGGTGTCACCGCCAGAGCCGCGTACCCGAAGATCCCACGCGAGAACGCAAGTTGTGCGTACTCAGCAGGAGCGTCAGAGGACGTGACGCTGATCGCCCAGACGGCCAGCGGAATCGCGATTGTCAGAAGCGCGAGCCACGCGCCGCGCCGGGCAAGGAGAGCTTGATCCGGGTGACCGGTCAGCATCCGGACCCCAGCCGAGGCCAACACAAAGCCTGCGGCGCCGAATGCGGCGGCGAAGAGAATTGCTGACGGGTTGTCGTTGAACACGATGACAGCGATGGCCGCGTACCAAAGGCCCGCGACTAGTGACACCAACGCGGACATGCCGCGCCCCTTCCTACGGGTCGGGCCCCGAAGGATCGCTCGCTCGGGGCCCTTCTGACGGGTTAGCCGGCGGGCGGAGCGGAGGGTTTGACCTCGAAGATTTCGTTGACCGCTCCGTTGTCGCCCTTCTCGACTCTCCTGCTGCTACCCGGAGGGTCGCTCTGGTTCTGCTGCCCAGTCGGCTGCCCAGGCGGCCGTACGTCCACGGTGATCTGGCTGCCGCTGGCGTCCTTCGCCGGCTTGCCGTCCGGGCCCATGACGGGCATCCGGTCAGGCAGCTTTGTCGTGTCCACCGTGCCGTCGGCCTTTACCCACGGAGGTCGTGGAGGGGCGGGCGGCCTGTCGGAGGCTGTGGCGGTCATGACGCCTCCGGCGACGAGGATGCCAGCACCTGCCAGCACCGATACGAAACGTGCCCTGTTCAAGCGTGCCTCCTACGGTTCGATGTAGTGGAAGCCCGACCAGATGCCAACATTCCAGCCGTACCAGTCCCCGCCGTACTGGACGGACGTGTAGCCAGTCGTGCCGTAGTAGCCACCCCCGCAAGGCGGGGCGCCGCTGAAGTTCCATGACTGCGTGTACTGGCCCGACGCAGAGGCGCTGTACTGCCATTCCCCGACCAGAGCGCAGACATACCAGTCCGCGCCATCCCACTTGTAGTACTCGTACTTCGTGTATCCCTGCCTGGTAGGCGGACCGCGGGCCGTGTCCGGGACCGTCTCCACGGCTGGCTGTGCGGTCAGCGGTCTTTGACTCCTGAGCCCAGCATGACCATGCCGGTGGTGAGGCAGGAGAGGCCGATGGCAACCGGTGGGAATCCGGCGCCGGGAATGGCATACAGGGCGACCCCCACCAGCGTGGTGAGAGCACCGACTATGGACAGGACGCACGCGATGCGGAACTCGGTGACCTGGTGTCGTACCCAGGTGGTGGCTCTGACTGCGGGCATCGCGCTCAGCCGCCCATGGGCGTCGGGCGCCGGGAGACCCATACGGCCCGCAGGAGGCAGGCAACCGCTGCCGCGCTGAACACCATGCCGGCCGCGGTGCAGGCCATCACGGCCGGGTCGGGTGCGTCCAGGATCCTGGGGATGGCGTTCAAGGGCGCGAGGGCGTAGATGCAGAGCAGGGCCCAGGCGCATGACACGGCAGCGGCCCGCGTCGGCCACTTGGGCGGCGTCCAGCCGGCGAGGATCGCCACGGGGACGGGAAGGGCGAGCAGGGTGGCCGCCGCGAGGGCGATGGCGTGATACGCCGGGTTTCCGTTCACTGGTACCTCTCTGGTGCGAACGCCCACCATAGACGCCGCCCATCTGACGAGTTCATGCCGGAGTCCGGCAAGATTCCGGCTTGTGGGACTGCCGTCAGAGATCCGTCAAAGACGCGTAAGAAATGTATAAAGTAGCCGGTGGTGTGCCGGGAAGCCTGGTCGGCGAACAGGGGATAACTCTCTTCGCGGAACGGGGACTTCTGCCATGGTGCTCGTCGCTGTCTTCGGTGTGGCCTTGCTGGTCGCCGTACTGCTCTCCGGGCTCGCCGCCCGCACCGTCCTTTCCACCTCCCTCCTCTTCCTGCTCGGAGGGGCCCTGGTCAGTGACGGGTTCCTCGGGCTGATCCACATCACGGCCGACAGCGAGATCGTCTCCGTCACCGCCGATCTGGCCCTCTTCGCCGTGCTCTTCACCGACGGCATGCATGTCTCCCTCCCGAAACTGCGGCAGAACTGGAAGAACCCGGCCCGCGCGCTCGGGCTGGGCATGCCCCTCGCGATGGCCGGCATGGCGCTGATCACCCACTACCTCGTCGGCCTGGACTGGACGACCTCCTTCCTGGTCGGCGCGGTCCTCGCGCCCACCGACCCCGTGTTCGCCGCCGCCATCGTGGGACGGCGGGAAGTGCCCGCGAAGCTGCGGCAGCTGCTGAACGTGGAGAGCGGCATCAACGACGGCCTCGCCCTCCCGGTCGTACTGATCCTGATCGCCGCCGCCGGACCCACCTCCGGACACGCGCAGGCTTCCATCGGCTCGATCGCTCTGGAGCTCGGGCTGGGGCTGGTCTTCGGGATCGTGCTGCCTCTGACAGTCGCGGGACTGGTGCGGCTGAGATTGCTGGGCGCGGAGCCGAAGCTCCAGCCGCTGCTGCCGCTGGCGACCGGGATCATCCTGTACGGGCTGTGCCACCTCACCCACGCCAACCCCTACCTCGCCGCGTTCTCCGCAGGCGCCGTCCTCGCCTCCATCTCGCCCGAGGCGAAGACCCACTTCGAACCGCTAGGCGAGATGCTCGCGGAGCTGGCCAAGTTCGCAGCCCTCCTCGTCTTCGGCGCCCTGCTGACCCCGCAGCTGTTCGGGGACCTGTCAGTGGGCGGGTACCTGGCGGTCGTGCTGGCGATCGTGCTGATCCGCCCCGCCTCCCTGTGGGTGTCGCTGCTGGGGGCGCGGATCGAGCGGCGGGAGAAGCTGGTGGCCGCCTGGTTCGGTCCCAAGGGCTTCGCGTCCGTCGTCTACGGGCTGCTCGTGCTCCAGGCCGGGATTCCCCAGGGTGAGGCGGCGTACACGCTGATCGCCGTCTGCATCGCCTTCTCGATCATCGCCCACAGCAGCACCGACGTCCCCATCGCCCGCCTCTTCCGCGTCGACGACCTCGCCGGCATCCCGAGCGAGGAGCCCGCACCGACGCCGTCCACTCTTCCCGCCCCAAGCAGTGCACCCGACCAGGAGAAGCGCCATGCCCGCCCGTGAACTCGCCGAGCCCTACCCGCACGTGACGACCGACGCCCCGGCTGTGGACGCCATCCGTCTGCTGGCCGAACAAAATCTGCCCGCGCTGCTGGTCCTGGACACAGACGGCACTCCGTACGCGGCCGTCCCCGGCTCCCAGCTGGTCCGCCAGCTCGTCCCCGAGTACGTGATGGAGGACCCGCTGCTCGCCGCGGTCATCGACGAGCGGCACGCCGAAGCGATGACCGAGGCCCTCGCGGGCAAGACCGTCGCCCAGTGGCTGCCCGCCCGTACGTTCAAGCCGCCCTACGTCAGTCCGGAGGCAGGGACGATGCAGATCGCGGCCGCCATGGCCCGCACCCACGTCCCGCTGGTCGCGGTCGTCGAACGCGACGGCGACACGGGCAGGTTGCTCGGGGTGGTCTCGGCGGCCGGGCTGATGCGGCACCTTCTCGCAGTGGGCGGTCAGGCGTGAGCGGCTGGCAGAGCTGGGCCGCGATCGCCGTCTTCGCCGGCGTCTACGTCCTGATCATCACCGAGTGGGTCCACCGCGTCGCAGCCGCCCTGGGCGGCGCCGCGCTGATGCTGGCCATCGGAGCCACCGACGACATCGCCGCCTTCCACTCGGACAAGACCGGCATCGACTGGAACGTCATCTTCCTGCTGCTCGGCATGATGATGATCGTCGGCGTCCTGAAGCGGACCGGGCTCTTCGAGTACCTGGCCATCTGGTCCGTGAAGAAGGCCAAGGCCCGCCCATTCCGCGTGATGACCATGTTGGTCGTCATCACCGCGGTGGCCTCGGCGCTCCTGGACAACGTCACCACCGTGCTGCTGGTCGCCCCGGTCACCCTGCTGGTGTGCGACCGGCTGAAGCTGCCAGCGATGCCGTTCCTGCTCGCCGAGGTGTTCGCCTCGAACATCGGCGGCACCGCCACCCTGGTCGGCGACCCGCCCAACATCATCATCGCCAGCCGGGCCGGACTCACCTTCAACGACTTCCTGGTCCACCTGGCCCCGCTGGCCGCGGTCCTGACCGTAGTGCTGGTGCTGCTGTGCCGGGTGATGTTCGCCAAGTACTTCGTCTACGACGAGAAGCGTGCCGCAGAGCTGTTGGAGCTGCGCGAGCGCGAGGCGATCACCGAACCACGACTGCTCGTCCAGGGCTTGGGTGTCCTCGCCCTGGTCGTCGCCGGGTTCGTCCTGCACCCCGTGCTGCACTACGAGCCCAGCGTCGTCGCGCTCCTCGGCGCCGGCCTGCTCGTCGCGGTCTCCAAGGTGGAGACCGGTGAGGTGCTGGGCGAGGTGGAGTGGCCCACGCTTGCCTTCTTCGCGGGTCTGTTCGTCATGGTCGGAGCCCTCATCGAGACCGGCGTGATCGGCGACCTGGCCGGCTCCCTCGCGGACGTCATCGGCGGGAACGAACTCGGTGGCTCCATGCTCCTGCTCGGAGGCTCCGCCGTCCTGTCCGGGATCGTCGACAACATCCCCTACGTCGCCACCATGGCACCCATCACCAGCGAACTCGTCACCAACATGGGCGGCGACCCCGACCACGTCATGTGGTGGGCCCTCGCGCTGGGCGCCGACCTCGGCGGCAACGCCACCGCCATCGGCGCCTCCGCCAACGTCGTCGTCCTCGGCATCGCCGAACGCAACCGGCAACCCATCACCTTCTGGCAGTTCACCAGATACGGCCTTATCGTCACCGCCGTCACGATCGCCGTCTCGGCCCTCTACCTGTGGCTGCGCTACTTCGCCCTGGTGTAGGTCAGGCCTCGCCGTCCGGCCAGCCCAGCAGGCGGGCGCCGATCACGGCGGTCTGGAGCGTGTAGCGGTTCAGTGGGTCGGCCGGATCGGCGCCGGTCCGGGTGTGGATGCGGTCCAGCCGGTATGTCAGCGCCCGCACGCTGAGGGAGAGGCGTCGGGCCGCCTCTGTCGACACACAGCCGCTGTCGAAGTACGCGGTGAGGGTGTCGAGCAGCGGCTGGGCGCCGCCCCGGGCCTTGCGGAGCGGGCCCAGGGTGGTCTCGACCAGGTCGGCCATGGCCTGCCGGTCCCGGGTCAGCACCGGGAAGACGAGCAGGTCGACGGCGTGGAGCACCGGCCCGTCCAGGCCCATCCGGCGGGCGAGGTCGAGCGCGTTGAGGGCTTCCTCGTAGGAGTGGACGACCCCGCCCGCTCCCGGGTGTGGCCGGCCGATCGCGACACGGCCCCCGTCCGTGGCCGCGTAGGCCCGCTTGGCGAAGTAGGACAGGACCTCGGGCTGGTCCCCGGGGGCCACGCAGATCAGCCGGCCGTCCTTGGTGGTCAGCAGGATCTGCCGGCCCGGGAAGCGGGCGAGGACCGCCGACTCGATGCCGCGCGCCACCTGATAGCCGTCGCCGTACGGTTCGGGACCGGTGGCCACCGCGACCGCGTGGGACTGCGACAGGCGCAGCCCGAAGCGCTCGGCCCGCTCGGCCAGCCGGCCCAAGTCGCTGCCACCGTAGAGCAGGTCGTCGATGAACTCTCTGCGGGCCGCCTCCTCCTGCCGGACGGCCTGGTGCTGGGCCCGTTCGTAGCCCCCGACGAAGGCGTCCACGGCCTGCTCGACGGCCGCCAGGAGCGGGCCCGGCTCCGGGAGGGGCCGCACGGCCTGGGCTGCGGCAAGGTGATCGCGTATCAGGGCACGGAGCGGGAGTCCGGCCTCAGCCGCCCGCTCCCCTTCCGCGCGGCGTGACTCCAGCTCGGCGCGGGTCAGCCGGCGGCCCGTGGCGCAGGCATGCAAGAGCGTCTCGGCATACCCCGCGAGATGGTTCTCCGGTGTCTGTGATTCCACCACGGTCTTCCCCCGATCCTGACGCGTCCGTGACGCGCCCTTGACGCGGGGACAAGGGTGACATGTATCCGGACGGCTCCTCGCGACCGGCATCAGGGCGGCGTAAAGATTGCCGGTCACCGGCAATGCGCATCGGCGCACCGCGCGGAGAGAATCAGGGCACGGGGGATGGCCAGCGCGGCCCGGATGCCGAACTGCGGAAGCGGGGGGCGGTATCCGGGCGGCGCTGGGTTACACGGTCGCCAGGGCAGCCGCGCCGAAGGAGACGTCGAAGCGGTCGCACCAGATGGTGACGCTGCCGTAGTCGGCCAGGTTCACGTCGGTGGGGATTTCGTAGTTCTGGTCGCCCTTGTTGCCCTTGAGTTTGCCCAGGCTGACGTACTTGCCGTCGTCGAAGACGGACCAGCCCGCCTCGCCCTCCTTCACCGGGGCGTCGGTGAGCCAGACCCGCAGGTCCGGGCCGTTGCTGGTGTCGAGGTTCTCCAGGCGCAGGGTGCGGGAGCCGTCGGGGAGCCGGATGATCTTCGCGGTGCCGGTGGTGGTGTGCTCGTGGCTGATCAGGGTGCCCTGGGCCAAGGTCTGCGGGCCGGCCGGAGCGCTCGGGGCCGTCGCCGTCGCCGGGGTCGTGGGTGAGCGGGTTGGCCCGGGTGCGGCTGTGGACGGGGAGGCCGCCGGGAGGGACTCGTGAACGGTCGCGTCCTGCCACAGCTTCCACGGCTGGAACCAGTACAGGCCTACGCCCAGCACCAGCGTCGCCGCGACCGTCACCGCGGCCCACAGCCGGCCGCGTCGTTTCGTCTCCGTCACCGCGGATGCCTCTCGTCGTTGGTCCGTCGCCTGAATTCAACGCGACCGGATCGCAGCCTCACCAGCTCCGGCCCGGTGACGAAAGCCTTGCGGCTGGGCCCCGGACCTTGTGGTCATCGCTGCCTGGAGGAGGCCCACACCGCTGCCGCAACCGCCAAGGCGAGCGCCCCGAGGGCCATGGCCATCGGGCCGGGTCCCGGGTGCATGTACAGCAGCCCGCCGGCGGCGGTGAGCACCGTGCCGAAGGCGAAGAGCGGCGAGACGGGCCCGGTCCGGGAACGGCGGGTCATAGGGGTTTCTCCTGGCGGGGAGGGAGGGGCGGTGGCCCCAGGCTCCCATGCGGCGGGGCGGGGGTACAGAGCCCCCGCCCGCCGTTCAGGTCACAGGGTGCGGAGCTTGGTGCTGAAGACCTGGGCGGCGACCTGGTCGCCGAGGATCAGACCGTCGATGGCGTCCCACGGGTAGTGGACGCCGAGCCAGATGCGGCTGTCGGCGTCCTCCTTGGCGGCGGCGCTGAAGCTGGTGAAGTGGCGGGTCTTGACCGGAGCGTTCGGCTCGTCGGTGGTGAGGTCGAAGGCGATGGTGTCGGTGTTGAAGTAGCGCTTCATGATGCCCGCCCAGGCAGCGCCGAAGGAGGCGTGGCCGGAGACGTAGGCAGGGAAGCACGGGTTGACGTTGACCCCGTCCTTGTTCTTCAGGAGGGGCTTCCACTGCGGGTCGAGGCCACCCTCGCGGATCGCGGAGACGGGCCGCCACAGGTCGATCGGGGTGGAGAACTTCGCGTCGCGCACGGCTATGCCCGTGTCGGCGAGGGCGATCGAGACGAGCGCGAAGAGCTTGGCGTTGGCGTACGTGCTCAGGCCCCGGGCCTTGGAGACCTCACGGGTGGCCTGGAGCATGTGGCCCGGCGGCTTGTACGTCCCGTCGTTGTCGTTGGCCCAGAACCAGGCCGCGTTGAACTGGTCCGCGGTCCGGTTGATCACCGGCGTGGCGGCGGTGGGGGCGGCCGCGCCGGCGTTCCGTACGGCTGCGACCTGCGCCTTGTACTCGGGGCTCGCCACGAGGTTCTCGTACGTGCCGTACTGCGCGAGCGTGGTGGGCCGGAACTGCGAGCCCGAGCTCAGGGAGAACGGCTTGACCTGCCCCCAGACCGGGTTGACGGCATTGCCGTCCGAGGCGCACTTGGGGTCCGGCATGTCGGGATAGTTGCCTGTGGGCCGCCAGGCCCCCGACCTCGTGTTCTCGCTGGTGTAGCCCTGCGTGTTCTCCGAGCCGTCGCCTGCGCGGGCGTTCATCATCTGGTTGACCATCCCGCTGACGACGGTGATGTCCAGAAGATCGCCACTGGTCGGGTCGGTCCCGAAGCGCTCCTTGAAGCGCTTGTCGAGGTAGGCCGTGAAGTCGGGGGCGTTCTTGTTGGGCCGGTTCACGCCGTAGAGATTGAGCAGGATGTTGTACGCGGTGCGGCCGATGACGCGTTCCTCCTCGTCCGGCCCCTCGACCCAGCCCGCGTAGGCCGCCGCGTGGATGTAGGCCGCGGAGGTCATCTGGCCCTTCCACTTGGCCTGGTACGAGCTCTCCGCGTCCCAGATCGCGCCGTTCATCATCGCGGCCGCGCGCGCCATCGGGACCGGGCCACCCTCGACCTGCCTGAAGACACCCTGGAGGACGTCGTTCCAGTAGTGGACGGGGTCGGCTATCGACTGGGTCGGCAGCGCCGCCTCGGCGCGCTGGGGGCTCGCGGCGAGGATGGAACCGGTGGCGGCGAGGACGACGCCGGCCGCCAGCGTGCGGCGCCAGATCGTACTGCGGGGTCTGGTGGTGCGGACGTTCTCGGGCATGGCTCGACTCCCCCTGATCACAGGCATCTTGATCTCCACGAGAGGTGGCGGCGTGATCATGCGTCAAGGTGCGCCAGAGTGCTTGTAGAAAACGGCAAGGCTCCGCGGAATGACCGGCCCCGCCCGCGTGGCGGCGCAATCTCGCTCCTGGTCGAATCGTCTATGTCAGCTCTTCGACTGCTTCAGAAGCGGCTACCGGCCGGCCAAAGGCCGGCTGGCTTTGCCAGTGACAGCTGGGTCTGGCGCAGATTGTGGGCAGGGGTCGCGAAGCGTGGTGCACGGCGCCAGTTCTCTGGGGTTTGAACCAGTTGTGATGGTGTGGCTCGCTGGCTCGGGCGTTCCGTTCTCGTGCAGCAGCTCGCCGACACGTACGGTTCGCCGCCTGGCACAGTCGGCGCGGGAACAGCGCGCACCGCGCGACCTGGACGCCATCCGCTGACAGGTGGAGAAGGCCGGCCCCGACAGGTACCTGAGGGACCGGCCAACTCGGCGTCGTGCGGGTGGTGGCACGGGACCTACCGCCGCCACCTGGCTAGCCCGCGGAGTCCGGGGGAGTTCCCACAGGGCTCGTCTCCTGTTGGTCGTTGATCGGGGCTTCGAGGCCCCACCGGGCGTGGTCTCGTAGCAGCGAGGCACGTGCGACGTCCGCGAAGACGCTCTCCCATGCGACCACAGCCCAGGCCGCGGAGGGCTCGCCGGCGAAGTGAAGTCCGTCAAGGGGGGTGTGCCGGGGCCGGGCAGCGGGTTGGTTCCCAGGGGCTTGTCTCTCGTGTTCCACGGGTTCTCCAGAGGGTGTAGGCGAGGTGGGAGCCGGATCAGCCCGTGAGGAGCAGAGGCTCTCGCTGAAGGGCGGCGCGGGAGTGAGCGGTTGGCGCCCAGCGAAGAAGGACTGATCCGACACTCATGCCCCCGCCGAAGCCGGACAGGAGCACCACGTCGCCTTCGCCGATCAGGCCCTGGCGGTGTACCAGGTCGAGGGTGATCGGTACCGATCCGGAGCCGGTGTTTCCGTATCGCTTCAGGGCGAGATGGAGGTCGGCGTTGTTCAGGTCGAGATCGGGCCAGACCTCGGTGAGCATGACGCCATTCGCCTGGTGGGGGATGAAGTGGTCGACTTCGCTCGTGGATATGCCGGCCTTGGCAAGCAGCTGGTGGAGCGCTGTCGGCAGGTTTTCGTGCACGAAGCCGCGTACGCCTCGGCCGTCCATGCGGAAGAAGTGCTGGCCTGCCTCCACCGTTTTGGCGGTGGCGGGTATCCGGCTGCCTCCCGCGGGCACGCTGATCAGCCGGTGCTGGTCTCCCCGGGTGATCAGGCCTGTCTCGAGCACTCCAAGCCCCTTGTCCACAGGGCCGAGGACCACTGCCCCTGCGCCGTCCCCGAAGAGGATGCAGGTCTTGCGGTCGGTGTAGTCGAGGATGCGGGAGTAGATGTCCACGCCGATGACCAGGCCGTATTCGCCTTCCGGCTGTCCGCTGAGCATCCGCTCGGCCACGGTGAGCGCATAGACGAATCCGCTGCACACGGCGTTGACGTCAAACGCGGACGCGTTCGTGGCGCCGATAAGACCTTGGACGATGCTGGCCGTCGCGGGCTGAGGGTGATCGGGCGTCGACGTGGCGAGGACGATGAACGACAGCTGCTCGGGGCGCAGGCCCGCCTGGGCCAACGCGTTGCGCGCGGCGTGGGCCGCGAGGTCGGAAGTCGCCTCGTGGTCGGCGGCTCGTCTGCGCTCGTGGATGCCGGTCTTGCGGACGATCCATTCCGGAGTCACTCCGGCGGTGCCGCCGATCTCCTCGTTGGTCACCACGGTGGTCGGGACGTAGGAGCCGGTGCTCACGATTCCGATGGAACTCACGGTTACTCCTCAATCCGTGACGTGCCCGCCCGTAGGCGGGACGTCACAGCGGGCGGGCTAGCGGACAACGGCAGGGGCGAGTCGGCGCCATCCCGAGCGATCGGCGTGGCCGGCAAGGACTTCGTCGTCGCCGACCACCACTGGATGCCCCACGGCGCGCAGCATCGACAGATCGCTGATGTGGTCGCCGTACGCCGTCGAAGAGGCGAGGTCGATCTCCAGTACCGAGGCGGCGGCCCGTACGACGCGGCCCTTGGTGGCGCCGATCATCGGGGTCAGGACCTCGCCAGTGAACTGTCCGCGGTGGATCAGCGGGCGCGTGCCGTACGCCCGGTCCGCGCCAAGCCAGGTGCTGATGGGGTCCAGGCACGCGAAGAACGACCCGGAGATGAGCAGGACGCGCTCATTCGCTTCCTGGTGTCTGTGTAGTTCGGCGACCGTCTCGGGGAGGAAGAGGCCTTCCTCCAACTCGTGCTCGAACCACAACAGGCCCGCAGTGGTCACCTGGCGCACATTCTCGCCGGCATAGAACTTGTAGTAGGCGCGGTTGATGGACTCGCGGGGGACCCCGAGCTTGGCAGCCGACTGCAGCTCCCCGTTCAGGCGCTGGTACGTGCTGTCCGGCTCGCCCCGCATCCTGAGGTAGAACTCCAGGAACCGGAACATGCTCTTGACCCTGATGAGGGTCTCGTCCACATCGAAAAACGCGGCAGTGCGCAGCGTCATGACGCCCTTGCTCCTGTCAGGTAGGGGGCTGGCGGTGGTCAACGGCCCTGCAGGCGGCCGAGCGAGAGGCTGAACTTGCTGATCGGCTCTCCCCCCTGCAGCGCGGTCAGGTTCACGACGAGCTGTTCCGCGAGATCACGCGAGGCGAGGGCATCGGACTGCAACGGGCCGCCCTGCGTGTAGTAGATCTCGGGCTCGCCGCGCCGGCTCTCGATGAAGGCACTCATCGTGGTCTTCTCGTCGAGCTCGCCGAAGCGGGTGAAGACGACGCTCAGGTCCGTCATGAGCGTCCTTGCGGCGGAGATCCCACACAAGTCCAGAGCAGCGAACAGGGCGAGCTGTCGCGCCGCTTCCGCGAGCACCATGCCCGGGATGTGGTCCTGCGGGTGGTCGAACATGCTCGGGTGCCCGCTGGGGAGGTGCAGCGAGGCCGTCGCGACGTCCCCCGACGTGTCCGCGTCGAGCAGGACGACGTTCTCAGGGGCGGCCCGTCCGACAAGGGAAGGGGCGACGAGGGACCCCGTAATCTGGGACAGGGGGGAGGCCGAGGACGGCAGGGCGCGACCGTTCCGGTTGCTCGTACGGAGTCTGAGGTAGCTCTCGGGGCTCTTGAACCGGAGGCCCACGGAAGCCTGTCCGATCATGACCCCGTCCACGGACAGCCTGATCTCGTAGTCAAGGCCTGTCGCGCGCCCGTCCCGGAGCTTGACGTTCCCGGTCTGTATGTCCATCCGGACGGCGAAGACGGAGTCGCCCACCGTGGTGAGCTCCGGGTGCGCGAGGTGGATCCGCAGGTGCGTGAGGATGAATTTGTGGTCCTGCGGCACCCCGAAGAACTCGTGCGCTCCGGCCAGCGCGGCCTGGCGGGCGGCCTCGAGCAGCAGGATCGGGTCGTACGTGTTCGGGCGCAGCAGGTGGTCGCCGTAGTAGGCGTGCGAACGCGGGAGCTGCGCGGCGGCGATGTAACCCCCGGGTGCGACAGCCGGCTGAAGGTCGGTCACGAAGACCTCGCCGAGAGAGTCGCGGTGTACCAGTCGGCGGTCAACGGTGCGCTCGAAGGACAGCGCACTGTCCGGCTGCGGAGTTGATTTGCCCGTGCGGATCGAATCGATCGAAACAGTCGTCATGGATGGCCACTCCCGGTGAAGTCAGCGCTCGGTGAAGGTTCGACGGCGTCCAAGGCCGGCGGCGTGCTTCATGGAGCAGCGAGGCACGTCAGCCTTGTATAGATCAGATCTCTTATATCTGTCAAAGGTCAGATGGTCCAGGCGGGATGGCTATCCATCGGCAGTCGCACCTCCTGATGAGATCCGCTTGTTCTCAACTCTCGGATGTTGCTATGGTCTCTGCCAGACCTAAGATCTCTTATAGTCTTGAGACATCGAACCGAAGGAGCTGCTCATGCCCGCCAACGCCCTCGTGGTGACCGAGGTCCTCGTCGACGAGTCCGCTGTTGACGCTGCCGTTGAGGTGTGGCGCAAGCACAACGCCGCCCACCCCGTCGAGGGCCGCACCCTCTACCGAGGACTGGAGGACAACTCACTCCTGGAGCTGCTGCCCGTCGCGGGTGTGGACGCCGTCCCAGCCCTCCAGGAGGAGTGGCGGACGCTGTGGACCGAGCTGACGCCGATGCTTGCCACTGATTTCCGCCGCCAGGTGCTCGAGTTCGTGGAAGCACCGAAGTCCACCGATGACCTGCTGCCCGACACGAAGTACCTGCAGATGCGCCATGTCGAGGTGAAGCCCCCGGTGTTCGAGGCCTACCGGGAGTGGCGGGACCAGACGATCTTCGAGGTCGTCCGCGGTGCCGACGAGGTCGAGGTGTTCCTCGCCTACCACTCGGTGCTGAGCACCGAACCCGGGGTCATGTTCGTGTCCGGATTCAACGTCGACCCTGCCCAGTACACGGCCGTGTTCACCGACGAGCGCTACCAGGAGATCGTCCGTCAGGCCGGCGACCGCTACATCACCGGCGGTGAGCGGGGTCTCTACACCAAGATCTACGCCCGCATCGAGGGCTGATCCGCGTCGACGGATCGCCGGAGGAGAGGCAGATATGCCGGCACACAACCGGTCCGAACGCAGAATGCAGTTGAGGGCACCGGCCATTGGAGCCGTGTCCACGTGCCTGGTCGTCGCTACCGTCTACATGACTCAGCCGATCTTCCCGCAGATCGCACAGTCACTCCGCGTGGAGCCGGTGGACGCACGTCTTGCGTTCTTCTTCGTGAGCCTGGCGTATTCACTCTCCTTCTTCGTCTTCGGTCCTCTGTCCGACCGGATCCAGGCGAAGTCCCTGGCGGTGTGGGGAACAGCGGCGCTCGTCGTACTGCTCGTGGGCGCCTCCCAGGCGGGCAGTTTCGCTGTCCTGGTTGCGGCCCTCGCCGCCGCCGGGGTCGCTGCCGCGGCCGTGCCGGCGGCCACGCTCGCCCTGATGCCCCGCATCGCGCCACCAGGGACAGCCGGCACCTACTTCGGGATCGTCATCGCGGCTTCGGTCGCCGGTATCACCGTGGGGCGCTCGGCCACGGGCCTGGTGGCGGGCTGGCTGGGATGGCGCCAAGCCATCCTGCTCCTCGCGCTACTCAACGCCGCGTGCCTCATCGCTCTGGCCTTCCTGCCACGGACGGAATTGCCTCATGCCGGGGGCAGGGCCGTCAGGCAGGCCTACGGGCAGGCGCTGGGGATGTTCGGGCAACCGAAGGTGGCTCGCCTGCTCGGCGTCGGTGCCTTGCTGTTCTTCGGCTACCTTGGCGCGGTCACCTTCCTCACCTTCCGGCTCGCCGCCGAACCGTTCGGCCTCGGCGCTTCGGCCATTGGCCTGGTGAGTGCGATCGGCCTGGCGGCCCTGTTCGGTGCCCCTTTGTCCGGGGCGATGATTCCGCGACTCGGTGCCCGGCGCGTGGTCCTCCTCGGTCTGCCCACAGCACTCGCGGGAATTCTCGTCCTGGCCGTCGCCGGAAGCACGCCCCTCGTTGCTGCCGGTCTGCTTCTGGTCTTCCTCGGCGTCTTCTCCTGCCAACCCGCGGTCCTCGTGCTGCTCGCCGCCGTCGTACCGGAGCGCAACCGCGGAAGTGCCTCCTCCAGCTACATGCTCAGCTGCCTCTGCTCGGGAAGCCTCTCGACGATGGCGATGGGACCGGTGTGGACGGCCTACGGCTGGCCCGGCGTGGTCACGACGGCATGCGTGGCAATCGTCGCCGCGGTGCTTCTCGCGCTGTTGGCCACGCGCCGGGAATCCCCCGCCGCTTCAACTACGCACAACGATTCAGTACAGACAAGCAGTAAGTGAGGGTCACGATGGGCCAGGTCCGCAACTACGAGCTCAGCCTTACCACTCAGGGGCCGACCTACCCGCCCAGCGAGGTGATGGACGGAGACGGCAACTTCATCGTCATCGGCCGCGTGAACCGCACCGGCTCCGATGGGCGGACCCGCTCCGACTGGGGCGCGGCGATCGTGGCCGCGGACAGTCCTGTGCCGCCCTTCGGCGAGAACCACCCGTACACCATCGTCAAGGAACTCCCGCTGAACCCGGACGAGCTGTCGGCTGAGGATCGCGCCCGCGTACTGCACACGCTTCCGCTGCCGCTTCCCTGCGCGAACTACCCCATGGTCTTCGCACCCGAGCAGTGCCCGGACTCGGACCTGGTACGCCGGCCCAGCTACCCCTTCCACGCCGTACCCATTCCCGACCTCCGCCCGGAAGACGGACCGAAGGTGACCACGCCGATCACCCTCGGCCAGTGGGTACGAGCCCGCGGGCAGCTCGAAGTCAGCGTGACCGATGACGAGCGCGCGGCCCAGTTCTTCTTCGAGTTCAGTGACCTCATCCCCAACAGCGTCTACACGATCATGTCGCTGCGTGAGCACGACCTCGACCCGGCCGGACCCACACGGCCCGGGCCTCTGGGAGTGCCGAACGTATTCGTGACGGACGAGGCCGGCAACTCCACCTACAGGGCAGTCATGCCCAACCCGTTCCCGGCCCCTGGCACCCCTGATGCCAACCGCATCATCAACATCGTCGTCCTCTGGATGAGCTACCAGCAGAGCTACGGCGGAGCCATCGGCTGGTTCGGGCTCGGCGGCGACATCCACGCCCAACTGAAGCTGCCGACAGCCAGCTTCCAGGAATTCATCACCGTCCCGTAGTCACGAGTCCCAAGAGAGGAAATGACGTGGCCAGGTCCAAGACAGCTGGAGGCGTCGTTGGCGGCGTCATCAACGCGCTCGCCGGTGGCGGCATGTTCGCGGTGGCCAAATCCGGGTTCGACCACCTGGATCCCTTTCATCTGGTGGCCGCCCGCTTCGCCGTGGCCGCGATCGTCTTCGTGGCGCTGCTGGCCATGAAGGAGGGCATCAGCGCCCTCAGGTTCGACGGGCGGATCCTGAAGATCTGGTGGCTCGGGACGATCGGCTTCGCCGGGTTCAACCTGTTCGTGTACGTCGGACTCCAGACCATCCCGTCGCAGAGTTCCGCGCTCGTGATCGCGACCATGCCGGCCCTCACCGTGCTCGCGATCTGGGCACGGAGCAAGAAGCGCCCGCATGCGGCGACCCTCGGCTTCGTCGCGCTCGCCCTCTTCGGCGTCGCCTTGGTCCTGGGCAACGGAAACCCGCTGAGCGTGGTGACGGGTGGCGTCGGCTTCGGCGGACTGCTCACCCTGGTCGGCGCGGCCGGCTGGGTGATCTACAGCACGGGTGCCGCGGCCAACTTCCCGGATTGGTCCCCGCTGCGCTACACGACCCTGACCTGTCTGCTCGGCACCGTCAGCATCCTGGTGATCACCGCCGTCTCCTCCCTGGCCGGCTGGATACCCAGCGCGGAGTTCGAGGACTACACCGCCTCCTGGTGGCAGATCCTGTACATGGCCATTCCCGCCAGCGTCATCGCGATGCTCGGCTGGTTCACCGCGATCCGCGACCTCGGGCCCGCCAACGGAGCCCTGTTCGTGAATCTGGTCCCCGTGACGGCTTTCGTCGTGCAGGCGTTCCTCGGCCATGTGCCCACCGGCCCCGAGATCGCCGGCATCTGCCTTGTCCTCGGCGCCCTGATTGCATCGAACTTCCACTCCCGGAGCCGCACCGCCAAGGCTGCCGCTGCAGCCGGGCAGCCGCAGCCGATCGACTCCATCCCCGTACCCGCCGGTAAATAGGAGGAGAGACAGATGACACGCACCACTCGACTCCGCGAACGAATACGCCGTACGTCGGAGGCGTTCGCCAGCACCTACCAGCGTCGCAGCCCGGCCGTGCTCAGGATCAGCGTGGGCGTGCTCTTCCTGTGGTTCGGAGTGCTGAAGTTCTCCCCGGCGATGAGCCCGGCCGAGGACATCGCCATCCACGCCATGAGCGTCATGACTTTCGACGCCGTTCCCCCCGAGGTCACCCGGCCGCTGCTCGCGGTGATGGAGGTCGCCATCGGACTGGGACTGGTGACCGGAGTGCTGCTCCGCCTGGCTCTCACGGTGTTCTTCGTCCACATGGCAGGAGTCTTCGCCACCCTGGTGCTGCTGCCGGACGAGGTGTGGTCCACGACGCCCTTCGTCCCCACGATGGACGGTCAGTACATCATCAAGAACATCGTCCTCATCGCTGCCTGCCTCACCGTCGCGACGGCGCATGTGCAGGTTCGCCCCTCCTCGGACGACATTCAGGCCGAACCCCTGGTGATGCCGGCCGAGTCCGTTGAAGGGGCCGCTGCCTCCCAGCCCGTGGCAGCCGGCACGGGCGTCCGATAACGCCCGATCTTCGGCCCGCACCCCTTGGTGCGCCGAACCCATGACCTCCCCTGTCGCCCATGGCGCGGCTTCGTGCTGCCTTCAAACGGTGCAGCAGGGCTGGATTTCACATATCCGCAGATACGAGCACAACGAAAGGTACCCATCATGAGCAGGGTTCAGATGATCCAGCCGGCCGAGGCCCAGGGCGAGTTCAAGGACGCCCTCGACACCGTCCAGAAGGGGATGGGAGTCGTCCCCAACCTGGCCAAGGCGCTGGCGAACTCTCCCGCTGTCCTCAAGGCCTACCTCGCTCTCTCCGGTGCGGTCGGCGCGGGTCTGGCGGCCCCCATCCGCGAGCGCATCGCCCTGGCCACGGCCGAGCACAACGGTTGCGACTACTGCCTGTCGGCGCACAGCTACATCGCGGCCAACGCAGCCAAGCTTCCCGCGGCCGAGATCGAGGCCGCGCGTGAGGCGAAGTCCGAGTCGGCCGAGGCTCAGGCCGTACTGACGTTCACCCAGTCCGTGCTGAAGAACCGTGGTGCGGTGACGGACGGTGAGCTCCAGGCGGTCCGTGACGCGGGGTTCGGTGACAAGGAGATCGTGGACATCGTCTTCTCCATTTCCCTGAACATCCTCACGAACTACTTCAACCACGTCGCGGAGCTGGACATCGACTTCCCCGTCGTCCACGCGCACCCGCACAGCTGACATCCCAGCACTGAGGGCCCGCGCCTCCGGAAGGAGGCGCGGGCCCTCAGTCATGTTCGGCGTCGTCTCACATGCCGCGGACCTCGGCGACCGTGAACGGTGCGTCCGGAACACCTGGGCCGATGGGCCCGCCCTTGTCGAACTGTGACCGCACCACGTACAGCCGTCCGTGCCGGCGGACAAGCGTGGTGGGGATCTGCAGACTGGGGTCGGTGAGCTGCTTCTCCATGGTCGCCGCCATGCCGTCGCCGGCCACCCGCAAGCGGCTGAGTGTGTTGTTCGCGTAGTGCGCGACCCAGAGGGATCCGTCCTCCATGTGCATGCCGTCCCCGTAGCGAAGCGTCGCACCGTGCAGCTCGACCTTGTGAACCGCACCAGTGGCGACGTCGAGGCGGTAGAGATCGCCGGCCGCCGAGTCCACGGTGAGGAGGAAGCGGCCGGAGGGGTCCGCCTCGATTCCGTTGAGGGTGATCGTGCCGGCCGGTTGGGGCGCGACGGTACCGGACAGGTCGTACGCCGGGGCCAGCTGGCCTCCAGCACCGCCTGCCTCAGCGGCCTGCTTCACCTGCGAGGGCGTGACCTTGTAGACCAGCGCTCTGGTGGAGTCGGTCAGGTACCCGGTGCCGTCCGTCGCTATATCCAAGTCGTTGACGAGGGACGTTTCCGGAGTCGGGGATACGAACCGGGCGACGCGCTCGCGGGTACCGGTGTCGTAAAGCGTGACCCCGGCCGGGTCGATGACCCACAGCCGGCCCTGCTGGTCGACCTTGACCCCGATGGCCTTTGCGCGGCCGTCGGCCCCTGCCGGGAGGAACACCTCCGCGATTGCCTGTCCCGGAGCGGAGCGGTACACGGCGCCGGTGCCGAAGGAACCGACGTAGAGGTCCCCATTGCGGGCATCGGCTGCGATCCCCTCGGGGTAGACACGATCGCCGGGAAGAGCGAACGCCGTGACCACCGGCCGTGTCATTGCCTCGGCCGTCTCATAGGCGTCGATCGCGCTGGCAGTGGCCGGTAGCGACAGCAGTCCGGCGAGGGCGAGTCCAGCAGCAGCTAGGGGTCGGAGTGCTTGTGTGAACTGCACGTTTGCCTCGTCTCTCTCAATGGGCATCGCAATACAGATGACTGTAAGAAGTCTTACATAGATCTGACCCTTGATATAGGTTGGCGGCGCACGTACAGCCACTGCGGAGGGGGATGTGAAGGGGATGGACGCGAGACGCCTGCGATCTGCGACCCGGGAGCCGTGGGCGGAGTTCGCCACCGGCTTCTCACGACGGATGCTCGCCTCGCTACCGCGAAGTGATCAGCGCTTGAAGGGTGAGAGGTACATATCGGGACTCTTGTCCGTGCCCGGTCGCAAGACGATGCGATCCATCGCCGCCTGCGGCGGCGGAGGGGCGGCTGAGCAGAGCGTGCACCACTTCATCAGCAAGTCCTCATGGGACTGGCTGCAGGTGCGGCAGACCCTCGGCCGGAATCTCGACCGGGTTGTCCGCCCCCAGGCGTGGGTGGTGCACCCCATGGCCATCCCCAAGTGGGGCCGTCACAGCGTCGGCGTCCAAGAGTCCTACGTGGCACAGCTGGGACGCGTCGTGAACAGCCAGCAGGCGTACGGTCTCTGGCTCGCGAACGAGGATGTGAGCGCTCCGGTCAACTGGCGGCTCGTACTGCCTCCCGGTTGGCTGAGTGACGAACAGCGACGCAGGCGCGCCGAGATACCGGAGGACCTTGCGGTCGCCAGCGCCGACCAGACGATCGTCAATGCCGTGCGCGAGGTTGCCGAGGGGTGGGGTCTGGAGCGGCGGCCGGTGGTGCTTGACGGTCGTCAGGCGACGGACGCATCGGCGATCGCCGATGCGCTGTGTCGTCTAGGCATCCCGTTCGTCATGCGGATCAACGGTTCCACCCCTCTGGTGCCCGGAGACCTGGCCGCTGTGGGGGATCGTGCAGATCGCCACGTCGAGGCGTGGCGCCTCATGCAGCGTGTCCGCAGGGCTGCCCTTCCCGTCCGGTGGCTGGAGTCCGAATCCGCCCAGGCTGCGGACTGCGTCCTGGTGGCCCGGACGGGCGTGGTCCTGCCCTGGTCGACCACGACCGCCGGAACGGGGCCCAGGCGTCGGCCTTTGGCGCTTGTCGGTACCTGGAGGGGGGCAGGCGGGGTTCCCGATGAGCTCTGGCTCTCGAATCTGCTTGCGTCGCGTGCCGGCGACCTGCTGCGCCTGGGGCGGCTCATCGGCCGTGTGGAGGCCGACTCGGGGGCCGTCGCAGAGAGGGTGGGCATCAAGGACTTCGAGGGAAGATGCTTCGGCGGCTGGCACCGTCACCTCACGCTGTGCTCGGTCGCCCACGCCATCGTCACGCTGTCATCCACTTCTGCCGGCACCGCTGTTGACGGGGGATTGCTGAGCGCCTGACGCGACATACCGGTCAGTAGACGAGGGGCGGCACCGGCAGGTGCCGCCCCTCGTTTCATGCGCGCAGACACTCGGCCACGGACACCTGACAAAGAACAAGCAGTTCCCGCAGGGGCCTCAAGCGGGACCATCCTGATTCGGATACCCATCAGAGACCGGATTGTTTGGGTAACTTGTCCTCTTAATACGCGATTTGAGACGAGGAACCGACCGCTCCGGAGAACGTCGCAATCTCAAATCCTGGGATTTGAGGGCCTGTTGGCGACACTCGGTAAGCGGTCGAGTGCCTCCGTCCTTGCCTATGTTGATCTCACCGAACACGACAGCGACCAGTAGCCGGTAGCCAGCGGGGCAGGCCAGTCGTCGCGAATTCCTCCCGGGAGACACCATGAGTCTTGCCATGAAGTCGATCCGCCGCGGACGGCGCGCCGGTATCTCGGCCGCCGTTGCGGCCGCGCTGCTGGGCACGGTCGCCATCACCGGCAGCGGTACCGCCTCCGCGGCGACCTCCGTGGATGCCACCGCGGCCGCCTCGGAGTCCTCCGAGGCCGCGCAGGGCGGGGACAACCTCGTCATCCAGTGGAACAAGATGGCGTACGACGCCTCGGTGAAGACGGCTGCGAAGACCAACGGCCTGAAGCGCCCGCCGCTCGGCAGCCGCGTGTACGCCACCGTCCACTCCTGCATATACGACGCCTGGGCCGCGTACGACTACAAGGCGGTCGGGACTCAGCTGGGCGACGACCTGCGTCAGCCCTTCTACAAGCGGACCCTGGCCAACCGAAAGGCTGCGATCAATTACGCGGCCTACGATGCGCTGAACTACCTCTTCCCCGACTTCAAGGCCGACTTCGACGCCAAGCTGACGGCCCTCGGCTACGACCCGGCCAACACGGTGCGGGACACCAAGACCCCGGCCGGCGTGGCGCACACGGCCTGCGACGCCGTGATCGCGGTCCGGAAGGTGGACGGCTCCAACCAGGACAACAACTACGCCGACACCACCGGGTACACGCCGTTCAATCCGCCGCAGGACCTCGCCGCGTTCGACAAGTCGAAGATCGTGGACCCGAACCGCTGGACCCCGCTCACCAACAACGGTGTCACCCCCACGTTCGCCACCCCGCAGTGGGGCGGCATCACGCCGTTCGCCATCAACAACGCGGCCGACTTCCTGCCGCCCGCGCCGCCGACCTACGGCAGCGCCGCCTCCCAGGCGGACATCAAGAAGCTGATGGACGTCAACGCCAACCTGACGGACCGTGAGAAGGTCATCGCCGAGTACTGGCTGGAGCGCTCGGAGACCCCGACCGGTCACCAGAACCAGTGGGCCCAGTTCATCTCGAACCGTGACGACCACACCCTCAGCGATGACGTGAAGATGTTCTTCACGCTCAACCTGGCGATGGGTGACTCCGGCATCGTCGCCTGGAAGAGCAAGGAGCACTTCGACTACTCGCGGCCGATCACGATGATCCGCTACGACCAGTCGGGCAAGACGGTTCAGGGCTACGGTGGCCCGGGTAAGGGCACCCAGACGATCGACGGCGCTGCCTGGAAGCCGTATGTCACGACCCCCGCCTTCGCCTCGTACGTCTCCGGACACGCGGTATGGGGTGCGGCGGCAGCCGAGTCCCTGAAGCTGTGGACCGGCAGCGACAAGTTCGGCGACTCCTTCACCTTCAAGGCCGGCGCGTCCACCTTCGAGCCCGGCCAGACGCCGGCCGCGGACGTGACGCTGAAGTGGGACACGCTGAGTGAGGCGGCGGCCGAAGACGGCATGTCCCGGATCTACGGCGGCGTGCACTGGACCTTCGACAACCTCGAGGGCCAGAACGTGGGACGGAACGTGGCCAAGGCCACTTACGACAAGGCGATGCAGTACATCAACGGCACTGCCTGATCCGAACGTGAGCCCGCCCCCTTGTGGGGGCGGGCTCGTGCCGTCCGGGCCGGCGCTCAGGCCAACGGGTATCCCCCGTACCTGCGGCCGGGAGCCTGCGGCCCGGATGTGAAAAGAGTGAAGACCTCGCCCTGAAGGGCGAGGTCTTCACTGCGTTGTGAACCATCGACTAGCTGGCGGTCATGTCGGGACGGGCGATGCGGTGCCCTGCCCAACCGTCAACGGGTGGGCGTCTTGCGGGGGCCCTTGCCGCCGGCCTTCGCGAGGGCCGCGGAACATCGCTGGAGGCGGCCGATGAGCTCCTCTGCCTCCTCGGTGCTGAACTCTTCCGTCAGAAGGAGCTCAACCTCGACCACGGACTCATCGGCCTTGGACAGCAGGCTCTGGCCCGTCCGGGTCAGGCGAGCCTCCAGGATGTGGCTGTGCACAGGGTGAGGTTTGCGTTCGACCAGACTTCTGCCTTCCAGGGTCGCCAACACGGACGACATCGTCTGGGGCGTCACCATGCACCGCCGGGCCAGAACGGCGCCGGACAGGCCGGGTTCCTGGGAAAGGGCCAGTAGCACGCTGTATTGAGGGACATTGAGCTTGAACGGCCGCAAGCTTGTGTGCTTGGCGGCGATCAGTTCTTGCTCCACCCGCTTTAGGTGGTGTCCGAGTCGCTGGTCGATGGGGAGCCGCATGGATACACCTTAATGTCAGGTGTCTTATCTGTATACGAGGCCGAGCATTTGTGGCTTGATCGGAATCTCTGATGCCGCATCACTCAGGGTTACCCTCAGTGAGTATGTTGAGACGATCGGTGCGATGCTGGCCAGCCTCTCAATCCCGTACCCGGTGATCGCCCCACCCCCCTTGCAGTGCCTTCCCGGGCGAAGCGCCCTCCAGGCCTGGGCGGGTACGGGCCTACGCGCGCCCGCGTGGCACAGGTAGCCCTGTGGGCCAGGCGTCGGCAGGCCCGAGGCGCCGGTGTCGCATCATCGAGCGAATCATTTCCGCACAGTGACGAGGGCTTTAAAGGATGGGGCCGCAGGCGGCGGAAATTCGCCTTTGACTTTGAGTCCACTTCATCAAGTCTCAAGCGAAAGGCGAGTGCTCTTCGAGCACCCGCCCTTCGTCACGTCATTCGCCAGCGGTTATCCGTTGGACAGCTTGAGTGACGCTTCACCGTACCGAGGCCCAGCGGTCACGCCCAGGGAGAATATGTGCGACAGCTCATTTGTCACATCCTCGGTCAGCTCGATGGCGGCAGAGGCAGAATTCTCCTCCAAGTAGGAGATCCGCTTGGTCCCGGGGATCGGCACCACATCCCGGCCCTGATGCAGCAGCCAGGCCAGCGCGACCTGGACGGGTGAGTGACCGAGGCGCTCGGCGACGGAGTTGAGCCGACGCGCCAGCTCGAGATTCTTCTGGAGGTTCTCTCCCTGGTACCGGGGGTCGTGGTGCCGGTAGTCGTCCGCGGGAAGTTCGTCCAGGGATGTGATCGAGCCCGAGAGGAAGCCCCGGCCGGCGGGGGACCACGGGATCAGGCCGATCCCGAGTTCCCGGGCGGCAGGCAGGACGTCCTCCTCGATCCCGCGCTCCCAGAGGGACCACTCACTCTGCAGCGCCGCCACGGGGTGCACAGCATGGGCGCGGCGAAGAGTCTCCGCGCTGACCTCGGACAGTCCGATGTATCGCACCTTCCCGGCATGGACCAGCTCGGCCATGGCTCCTACGGTTTCCTCGACGGGGACGTTCCGGTCGCGGCGGTGCAGGTAGTACAGATCGATGTAGTCGGTATTCAGGCGCCTGAGTGACGCTTCGCAGGCTTCGGCAACGTACTCGGGCGTGCCGTTCACGCCGCCCGGGATGCCGCTGTCTCGCATCGTGAAGCCGAACTTCGTGGCAAGCACCGCCTCGCCGCGCCGGCCGGCCAGGGCCCGCCCGACGAGCTCTTCGTTGTGGCCTCCGCCGTAGATGTCCGCAGTGTCAAGAAATGTTGTACCGATGTCGAGCGCGCGTCGGATGGTTGCGATGGACGTCTCCTCCCCGGCGCTCCCGTACACATGGGACATCCCCATGCAGCCGAGGCCGACGGCGGACACCTCGAGGTCGCTTCCCAGGGTGCGGGTCTGCATGCATGCCTCCATCATTCGTGATCGTATAGATGTACGATCTCTTATCCTATGCCTTCGGGTGGCGAAGGGGTAGGGTGCCGCGCCGTCAGGCATCTCAGGATTTGAGATAGGGGTGGATTCTTCGCTTTGAATTCACGGTCGGGGCAGGTCGTTCGGAATTAGTCTTTCCGCTTGGTGTGGCCGAAAACCCTATGCTCGCGACGGTCGGCACTGTTCGGGGATGGTCCAGTTTCGCCTGATGGAGCCGAAATCGCCTGTCGGTGGTAAGTCATTGACATGGGCCTGGCTGCGGATTTAAATAGACTCGCGGCCGGGGGGCGGATGGGATGAATCCATCTGGTTTGGAGTGACCTCGGTCACATCCTGCTGGCTATACCCCGAGAGGTCCGCCGATATGACAAAGACCGCGGGGCCAACCCCGTCGATCGGTCGAAGTCCTGCCCCGCGCGAGCTCGAGGACATGCTGCGCACGGCGGCGAACATTTCCTCGCTCCGCGGGAAGTACGCAGACCTTCTCCAAGCCGCCCGCCCGCTGGACCTGTCAGAGGTGCCGGTCCTGACCCAGGCCGAGTACCACGAAACGGTCCGCCTGCTGCTCGAAGACCCGCGACACCGACAGGGTGCCATCCTCTCGGCCGGTGGTGGCACGCTGGCTCACCCCGAGCTCAGCATGCTCCCCGACGACATGTTCGCACCGCAGCTGCTGGAGCAGTGGAGGCCGCTGGACGGCGGGGACGTCGTAGCGAACCTCTTCCCGGCTGGCCGACTGCAGTCGGCCTTCCATTTCTTCAACGTGTACGCGGCTCTCTGCGGTGCTACCACCGTGCCCATCGGCCACCTCAACGACGACGAACTCGGTCAGTGGCTCGACTTCCTCGAGAACCGGGGCGTCACCGCACTCGCGGCGCCGTCGGCCGTCATCGCCCGAGTGGTGCGGATGGCCATGGCTTCGGGGCGCTCACTGCCCTGGCTGCGCAAGCTGCTGCTGAGCAGCGTCGGAGATGTGACCGCTACGGCTGAGCTCGTCGCCCGGCACCTGCCGAACGCCGAGATCTGGGGTCTGTACTGCTCGCCTGCTTCTGGCCCGATCGGCCACAACACGCCCGCGTGCTCGCCGGACACCTTCCACGTCCTGCCGCACCAGTACGTGGAGCTGGACGAGGAGCGGTTCCTCGTCACCAATACTCACCGCGAGTCGACCTTCCCGCTCCTCCGGTTCCAGACGGGTGGGCTGGGCGAGATGGCAGCGTGTGCGTGCGGCATCGCCGAGCCGGCCATCCGGGTGCAGGGCCATTCCGGAGCGAGTTTGACCTTCCGTGGCCGCACCCTCGCCGCCGAGGAACTGGTATCGCTGGCGTGCGCGGAAGAGGAAGTGGCGGAAGCTCAGGCGACCCTGGTCAACCAGGGCACGGCCGACGAGCAGCTCTGCCTGTCCGTGCGGCTGCACCCTGACGTCCCAGCTGACCAGTACACCTGCGGCTGGATCCAGAGTCAGATCCTCGGTAACCACATGACCCTGCGGGGTGCCGTGGACGAGGCGCCGGGGTCCTTCGAGGTCGTCGCGGTGGAGCGCTTGTCCGGCGCCACGATGGTCGGCGGCGCTCCGCTCCTCGTTATTGCCGAGCAGGTTCCCGAGGCCTTGTTCGACTACGAAGAGGCCAGCTGAAAGGCTGTTGAATCCCACGGCTGGCCGGCGTCGGCGGGTCGGGCCGTGAGTTCTGAGGTGGCGGGCCCGGCCGGCTGCGCATGCTCCGGTATACCCGGGGCAGCCAGGTCCGGTTCGCGCTTCCGCCGGACGAGCGCAAAGATCGCCTCGTTCACCGCCATTGGATGAGGCGCCCCGACCTCGCGCACCGCTGCGACCGCCCACCTCATCCAGTCTCCGGCCCGGTACGAGGCGGCGTCCAACCCGAGCAGGGGTCAAGAACAGCCCCTCCTTCCCCGCCGCCCGCCGATGCCCCGTAGACGTCCTGCCTTCGAGCAGGACGTCTCTCCCGGCCACCTTCGTGTCGCACTCGAGGCGTTCCGCGTCCGTGGTGGCCGCACGCCGTGCACATTCGGCTTGGCCCCGCACCCAATCCTCGACCTCAGGCCCGGCCGGGAGATCGGAGGCTGCGAGGGTCCGTGCCAGGTCGGTGACGCTGGGGGTGCCCTCGGCCATTCTGCTGGCAGTGCCGTACAGCCGGCAGGAGACGCTCGGCTCCTCGCCAGCAGTGGCGAACGGATCGACGCCGTCCATAAGGACAGTGGGTGAGCTGGGCCATCCCCGACTCGGCGGCCCGGTTTCGTCGGACACCTCGACGGATCGCCACCACCCTCGACACCCTCACCACCGCCCAGCCTTTATCGAGCCCGCTGTGGCCCCGGCGGCCAGCACATGCAGGTCGCCCTCATCCACGAGCAACTCGCCGTCCTCGCCGGAACCTCCCGGGAGACCTTGCTCCGCCATGCCCGCGGCCGCATCGCCGTCCTCGACGCCGAGCGGCTCAAGGGCGCGGCGGGCTGGCGTGGCTCCCGCGCGCCCGGTGCCCGGCATTATGAGCCCGAGCTGCTCGCCCGTGCGGTGTGATGGCGGCCATCCAGAACGGCGTCATGCCGACCCCGCACCGATCAGGGGTGCTGTCGAGATTGCCATGCGGCACTTTGACGTCGGCTGGACGGTTTACCGATCCCGCTGACCGTCGGCATCGCCGGGGGAGAGCGGTCGCAGTCAGTGCATCCATGGCGCCCGGACTTTCGATGACGGTGTACCGCAAGAGCGCTGTTCGGTACCAACTAGCCACATAAGCATGCCTCTTAGGGCTTCCCGCACACCGCTTCGGAGTTCCCTATTCCACCGTCGCCATGATCACTTCCATGCGGCGAGACCCTGCATGGACACGGTGATCTTCCACTGGAAGCATCCGCACGTCTGTTCCCCACTTCTGATGGCAAGGAGTCGACACCGTGCACAGCTCAACAAGCCGGCCCCAAGGACCAGTACGGGCCACGCGCCGCCAGGGCAGAGGCCTGGCCGTTCCCCTGGCTCTGCTGCTGCTCGCCGAGGGAGCTATCGCGGCGACCATCGCCGCTCCCTCCCTTGCGGCAGCGGATTCCCCTGCCGCAGGGCAACGCGACACCATCGCGCGCAGCGCCCAGGACCGCGAAGAGACAGCCTCCCGCCTCACCGCGCAGGCTCAGGGCCGGCGGATCGAGGTCATTGGGGCACGCACGGAGAGCACCACTCTGTGGGCGAACCCCGACGGCACCATGACCGTGGAGTCGTTCGCGGGGCCGGTGCGCTTCCGTGAGAACGGCCAGTGGGTCCCCGTCGATGTGACGCTCGTGAAGGACGCCGACGGCTCGGTGCGGTCCAAGGCCCACCCCCGCGGCCTCAGGCTCGCCGGCCGTACCGGCGCTGCCGGCGGTGACCTGGTCAGTCTGGGCCGCGGCGAGCAAACCGTGTCCCTGGGCTGGAAGGGCACGCTACCCGAGCCCGTGCTCCAGGGCGCCAAGGCCACGTACGAGAACGTCCTGCCCGCCACCGACCTGGTCGTCGAGGCCACCAGGACCGGTTTCGAGCAGTACCTCGTGGTCAAGGAGCGCTCGGCGGCCGAGCGGGCGGCGTCGTTCACGCTGCCGGTGCGCGCCAAGGGCATCAAGGCCACCCGAGGCAGCGACAACTCCGTCTCCTTCGCCGATGCCAAGACCGGCAAGGCCGTCGGCAAGCTGCCGACCCCCTTCATGTGGGACGCATCGAACGACAAGAC
Source organism: Streptomyces sp. NBC_00086 (assembly GCF_026343255.1). Lineage (NCBI taxonomy): Bacteria > Bacillati > Actinomycetota > Actinomycetes > Kitasatosporales > Streptomycetaceae > Streptomyces > Streptomyces sp. NBC_00086. Next base: position 4,783,007 of record NZ_JAPELZ010000001.1, read on the forward strand.
CGGCCAGGCCGGCGGTCATCGCGCCCCGGTCGCGCTGGACGTCGTACAGCGCGGTGAGGGGTTCGACCTCAACGTCTCGGCGGACAAGGGCTTCCTGGCTGACGCGGACACCGAGTTCCCGGTCACCATCGACCCGGCCGTGTACTTCGGCACCAACTTCGACACCTTTGTCCGCAACGGCGATACGGCGGACAACTCCGGGAACGTCGGGCTGGAGGTCGGGCGTGCGTGGCAGAAGACCGAGGCGCGTTCGTTCATCAACTTCCCGCGCAACGGGTCCGTCACCGGCCAGGACATCCTCAACGCCGAGCTGAACCTGTACTCGGTGTGGTCGGACTCCTGTGAGGCCCGCTCCTGGGAGATCTGGGACACCGGGACAGCCGACGCCGCCACCCGCTGGAGCACCCAGCCCACCTGGCGCTCGAAGGTGACCACCTCGACCCAGACCTACGGCCACGGTGACTGCGGGCCGCGCTGGCTGTCGGAGGACATCACCCCGCTCGTCAAGCAGTGGTCCCAGAACAGCCGCACGGTGGACACGGTCGGCCTGCGGGCCACCGACGAAGCCGACAACAAGGCGTTCAAGATCTTCGCCTCGGCCGACGCACCCGCCAACGCCCCCTCCATCCTTGTGACGTACGAGGCACCGGCCGACCCGGTCAAGGACCACGTCGTCTACTGGAACGACGTCCTGCAGGCCACGTACAAGGCGGCCGGCGGAGCCCCCGGCCCGCTGGCCCGGGCCGGTGCCATGGTGCACGGTGCGATCTACGACGCGGCCAACTCCGCCCGCTGCGCCGAAGGCGCGACCAAGTGCCTGGGCGCCCCTTATCTCACCACGGCGACGGCGACCAACGGCGCCCTGCCGGACGTGAACAGCGCTATCGATCACGCTGCCTACGAGGTTCTGAAGTCGGTCTATCCGGACCCGAAGTACGGTTTCGACGCCGCGCTGGCGACCGCGCGCTCGACGATCCCGGCGGCCGTCACCTCCGAGCAGCGGGCCGCGGGCACCGAGGTGGGCCAGAAATCCGCCGCCGCGATGATCGCCGCCCGTCAGAACGACGGCTCGGCCCCGATCGCGCCGTACACGGGCAGCACGGTGGCCGGCTACTGGCGTCCGACGGGCACCGGCAACGGCGCCACTCCGCAGTGGGGCACGGTCAAGCCGTTCGGCATGACCTCTGGTTCCCAGTTCCGCCCGGCCGGACCGGCCGGCCATACGGTCATGGGCGCCCTGCTGGGGAGCCAGCCGTACACGGACCAGTTCAACGACGTGAAGAGCCTGGGCCGGGCCGACTCCACCACCCGGACGGCCGACCAGACCCAGGCCGCGCTGTTCTGGGCCAATGACCTCGACGGCACGTACAAGCCGCCGGGCCAGCTGTTCGAGCACACCCAGATCCTCTCCCGTCAGCAGGGTCTGACGGTCGCCGGCAACGCGAAGCTGTTCGCGCTCACTGCCTTCGCGATGGCCGACGCGGCGGTGACGGCCTGGGACGCCAAGTACCAGACCGACATCGACCTGTGGCGCCCCGAGAGCGCGGTGCGTGAGGACGGTGACGGCAACCCGAACACCGTCGGCGACCCGAACTGGCAGCCGCTGTCCCAGGACCGGGACGGCAAGCACTTCAGCCCTCCCTTCCCCGCCTACATCTCCGGTCACGCCACCTTCGCCGGTGCCTGGGCCAAGGTCATGCAGGACTGGTTCGGTACCGACCAGATGACGTGGACCGGGACCACTGAGGACCCCAACGCGCTCGGTGTGACCCGGACGTTCACCACCTTCTCCGCCGCAGCCACCGAGAACGCGGTCGGACGCGTCTGGCTCGGCGTGCACTACCGGTGGGACGGCACCGACGGCGTCAGCGCCGGCGGTAAGGCCGCCGGATACGTCACGGCCAACAAGCTCAAGGCCAACACGGCTGCCGACTGGGTCAAGTACGAGGACCTCAACAACCTCGGCGGCTGCGAGGCCCAGGGCAAGCGCCTGGTCGCCGAGCACCGCTGGACCACGTACAAGTGCACCCAGATCGCCCCGCCCGAGCCCGGCCACACGCTCTACGTCAAGTAGCCGACCCGTGAGGAAGAGAGACACAGTCATGCGTGTGCGAAACAAGACCTTCCGGGCCAAGCCCGGAAGGGTCGCCCTCGCCGTCGTCGCGGCCCTGGCCATTGGCGCGGCGGCCGCACCCCTGTCGTCCGCCCTCTCCGGCTCCGCCGGGGACACCACCGCGGCTGCCGACGGCGGACCGGACGACCTGCTGCTGCGCACCCCCGAGCTGCCGCGGATCTCCGACGGCCCGTACGCCGGATTCCAGATCTGTGGGGGCACGGCGGGCAAGCCGGTGGTGACCAGCGGGTCACCGACGCTCGCCGCGACCCTGGAGTCGATAGCCCCTCCCGGCACCGTGGACAGCGGCCACTCCTCCGGTCCCCGCCGGAAGGTCGCCTTCGAGGTCGACGCCGCGGACGGGAAGCAGGTCGTCCGCAAGCAGCTGACGAGCGACACCAGCCACGACGCCGCCTACCAGCTCCCCGAGGGGAAGCTCACCGACGGCGACTACCGCTGGCGCGTGCGGGTCAAGGACGGCTCCACGGCCTCCGAATGGACCGCCTGGTGCGACTTCACGGTCAAGCGGGCCTGAACACCCCGATAGCGTGCGGCCCGCCGGCAGTATGCTGGCGGGCCGCCGTGGTGCTGTAGCCGGTGCTGGGTCACACCTTCTGGAGGCTCGCAGCGCCGAAGGAGACGTCGAAGCGGTCGCACCAGATGCTGACGCTGCTGTATGCGGCGAGGTTCACGTCGGCCGGGATCTCGTAGTTCTGGTTGCCCTTGTTGCCCTTGAGCTTGCCCAGGCTCACGTACTTGCCGTCGTCGAAGACGGACCAGCCGGCCTTGCCCTCCTTCACCGGGGCATCGGTCAGCCAGACCCGCAGGTCCGGGCCGTTGCTGGTGTCGAGGTTCTCCAGCCGCAACGTGTGCGAACCGTCGGCCAGACGGACGATCTTCACGCTGCCAGTCGTCTTGTGCTCATGGGTGATCAACTCGCCCGCAGCGATCGTCTGTGGCCCGGCGGGGGCCGACGGCGAGGAACCCGCCTCCGGCTTTGTGGACGCCGGCGCCGACGCCGTTGCGATCGGCGCGGTTGAGGGCAGCGCATCTCGCACACTCTCGTCCTGCCACAGCTTCCACGGCTGGAACCAGTACAGGCCCACGGCCACCAAAGCGGTCGCCACCATCAGCGCACCGATCACCAGCGGCCCACGCCGCCTCCCGTCACGTCCCACAACCCCGCCCCTCGCATCCCTGTATCCGGCATGACGCATTCAACGGCACAACGTGACACGACCGCCATGCCAGCCTGATGACGGTTTCCTTACGCTCAGTTCCTACTGTCGACGACGACCTCTTGCATGGTCCGAGCGACGGACGCGGCTATGGAACAGCAGCAGGGTCAGGACCTCTGGAGTCACCACCAAGGTCACGTACCCAAAGACCCCGCGCGAGACGGCAAGTTGTGCAAACGCGGCAGGAGCGTCAGAGGACGTGACGTTGACCGCCCAACACGCCCCCTGCGGGGTTCCACCGCGACGCGCCTGACGGGCTTAACCATCCGCTGGCAACTATTCCGCGAACTATTCGCCGAGGGGATCTGCCTGCTCGTAGGAGGAGGTGAGGCGAGGGGAGAGGCGGCCCCGCAGGACCAGGGCACGCAGGGTGGAGTCAGGCGGCAAGGCGAGCTGCCCGCTCGCGGAGCTCCTGGGCCTCTGGGACTCCGTTGTACCGGCGCAGGCGGACGCGCATGTCCTGGAGGGCGGCCTGGACCTTAACGGAGCGGATGCCGTCGGCACAGTCGAGGAAGTCGCGCCAGGTGGCCATGGCTCCGTCCACGTCGCCTTGGCGTAGGCGCACGCCGCCGAGGTCGGCGAGGACGATGGCGCGGGTGCGGCGGCGGTCGAGGCCGTGGATGTCGAGGGCGAGGTGGAGGTGCTCTTCGGCGGCGTCGAGGTCTCCGAGGCGGGAGAGGATCATGCCGGATTCGTGGGCCCAGCGGCCGGGGGAGTAGTGCGCGGCCCAGGAGTCTCCGCCCGCGGCTGCCGGCTTGCCGATGGCGGTCTCGGACATGGCGAGGTGCTTGGTGGCCATGCGGCGGTCGTCGTCCTGGGCGGCGGCATTGGCGAGGGTGGCTTCGTAGTAGGCGACGGCGCGCGGGTTGTCGAGGTGTCGGCCGTAGTCCACGCAGGCTTCGCCGAGCTGGACGGCCTCGGCCCGGTAGCCGAGGTCGACGCACTGCACGGCGAGGCCGCGGAGGGCCGTGGCGGACAGCTCCGGGTCGCCAGCCTCGGCGGCCAGGCGGAAGGCGTGCGCGTAGTAGCCCTGGGCGAGTCCGCGCAGCTCGGGGGTGTCGCCTTCGTCCTGGGCCATCCAGCCGGCGAGGTGGACGAGCTGGGAGGTCGCGGCGAATAGTTCGCGGCCGGTGGCCTCGGTGAAGCGGCCTTCCAGCCATGGTGCGACGTCCTGTGTCAGGTACCGGACGGCCAGGTGGCGGGCGTGGCCGCCGCCGAGTTCGGAGGCCGAGTCGCCGAGGGCCTTCACCATGTGGCGTACGGCTGCCACCTCGCCCCGGCCCACCCGGACAGCGCCTGGGGGAGCGGTCGTGGTCCGGCGGGTGATGCTGTCCATGTCGGGCAGTCCGAGTGCGGACAGGGCGTATCCGCTGGACGCGAGGATGAAGTTCCGGCGGTCCACGTCGCTCCTTCCCAGGTGTAGGACTGATGCAACGGTATCGGCGTGGAGTGCCACCGGCACGGCCTCTGGAAGGTTGATCGCTTCCGGGTTCAGAGCCAACACCTGGGCGATGTAGGGCCACCAGTGATCCGGTGTCCGCTCACCCTCTATCCAGCGGCGCGCGTGCTGGCGCTGGAGGCGGCGCGGGTTCCCGCTCTCCGCAAGGCCGAGGGCGCGCGCCAACTCGGAGGGCCCCCAGCCCCGTTCCTGACACGCCTGCTTGATCAGATCCGCGACGGCCGGGTTCTTCGGCACCCCGTCACCCTCCCCACCTGGATTACGCGGGATTACGCAGGACTACATCCTGGGCTCTGTCCCCAAGCTGTGGATCGCCGTTGACTGAACATCACCCCCTGGATCTCCGATTGGCTCGAACAGGCCCTGCTCAGGGCCTGTTGGCGCCTGCCCGGACGCGTGAGAGGAACCACCGGTGACGACGACCGAACAGGACCCCCGCACCCGCACGACGACCCCGATCGTCCGGGGCCTCGCCCTTCTGGACAAGGACCCCCGTTACGACCGCCAGACCGGGCACGCATCCCTGCCGGTCGAGGTCTGCTTCCTCGACGGGGCGAAGACCACCGCGACGCTCGACATGGACCCCGGACAGGTCCTGCTGCTGAGTCTCCAGCTGGAGAGGGCCATCGCCCTGCGCGCGGAGGACCCGAAGGCGGCGTCCGCATGAGCCGGCCCGCGTTATCCGACCCGCTCGGAACTGCCCTGGCCTGGGTGTGGGCGCTCGGAACGGCTGCGGGGCTCGCCGTGGTCGGCCTGCTTGCGCAGGGCGAGTACGTGGATGCGCAGGCGGTCGTCGCGCACCCCTCGCTCAGCGTCGGCGACAGCGGTCCGGACGACGCCGCCGGATAGAGCGCTCCGAATCCGAACGCGCAGTTCGCTCTCACGGCGGGGCTGACAGCACCTCGCCGGCACACGTGCTCAGCCACACGAAGGGAAGCCGATGACCAGCCCGCTCACCAGTGATACGCACCCCCTGCCCGTCTCGGTCGCGTTCAGCGGCCCTGACAACACCGGGAAGACCAAGCAGATCGGGATCCTCGCCCGCCGCATGGGTTCTGCCGCCACCTCGGCGGGACCGCTGGACCACTACGACCGGCGCTGGGCGGCCATCAAGGCCGACGGCATGGGCCGCTGGTGGTTCGAGACCGGCCCCGTCCAGGAGGTCGCCGACATCCTCGCCTCCTCCTACCTGGAGCGCTCCCGGCACCCGTTCTCCGCGCCCGTGCGGTTCCTGGACCGGGGCATCCCGATGCTGGAGGCGACCGTCGCCGCCACCGTCGCCGTACGGGAGAACCTGCCCGCACCGCAGGCCGCCGACCGCGCCCGCTCCCTCCTGGCGCCGTACGAGACCGATCTCCGTGCCGCCGAGGACAGCGAGCGTTCCCTCCTGCTCCTGCACTGCGAGGACGTGGAGGAAGGGACACGCCGGAGCCTGTCCCACGAGGCCACCGTCACGGACGTCTACGCGACCTACCAGCGCCACCTCCACGAGCAGATCACCCGGCTCGTCAAGGACGGCCGGTTCGGCGAGACGATCCACATCAGTGACCGGCCGACCGTCACCATCCAGGACGAGGTCCGCCGGCTCCTGTCCCCTCTCCACCCAGCCATTCCCGGCCGGGCGATGGCCGACGTGCATGTGGCCGCGCTCGGCGGGATGTCGGAGAGCGGCAAGAGCACGGCCGGCGAGTACCTGCGTACGCACCACGGGCACGCCCGCCTCAAGATCGGCTACCTGATCGAGAACGCGGCCAGCCGGGCGGGCATCGCCGAACCGTACCGGCTCGGCCCGGTCGTGCAGGCCGAGCTGATCGTGGACGCCCTGGACCGCTACTGCGAGGCCCACCACTTCCTCGACTCCGTCAGCATCGAGTCGCTGCACGACTTCGACTCGACGGCCGAGCTCGCCAGGATGCTTGGCCCGCAACTCACCATCACCTACCTGGACACCTCCCCGGCCGTCCGCGCACAGCGAGGGACGGCAGGAGCCCAGGACGTTCTCGACCGTGACCTCGTCAAGAGCGCTCGGGGCGGCGACAAGATCGCCTCCATCGCGCAGGAGGTCATCGGCAATGACGGGGGCCGCCTGGAGCTGGAGCGGCGGCTGGACCGTATGGCGCTGACCCGTCAGTGGCCCGAACACCAGCCCAGCACGATGCCGGTCAACGCCCTGGGCCTGCCCGTGCACCTGGAGTCCTACCTTTCCGAACTCCTCGACCGCCTGACCGGGCCGCACCCGCTGATCGACCTCCTGGCCGTCACGGGGAGCGGAGCCCGCGGCAAGTACCAGCACGGCTGGAGCGACCTCGACGTGTTCGTCGTAGCCGATGCCGACTCCCTTGAGGGGATGCGGACCGTGCTGGCCGACCTGGGGGATGAACTCGGAGGGGTCAAGCTCGGCCTGACCGTGCTGACCCGCGCGGAGTGCTGGGCCGGCGCTGTCACCTCCCGGCTCCTGCACGTCCTCGCGCTCATCGGCAGCGGCGGCCTCATCCCGCTCTGGTGCGCCCCCGGCCTGGTCCTGCCTGCCCCGGACGCGGCCAGCGACATCGACGCGAGCCTGCGCGACGGTATCCAGGCGGCCATCGAGATCCGCCGCCAGCTCCTGAAGGGGACGCCCGACCTCCGCGACCTCTACAAGGTCACGGCGCTCCTGGCGAAGATCCAGCTCCGGTTCAGCGGGATCGAATGCCCCTCCGACAGCGACGCCCTGTGCCTTCTCGTCGAAGCGGGCCACCAGGACACCAGCGCGGTCGCAGCAGCCCGCACCGAGCGGGCCGCCGCCGAGGAGCTTGCCCTGGCCGTCCTGCGGGGCTGGCTGGCCACCCTGCCGGGGGAGGCAGCGTGAGCGCGGCCAGCCTTCCGAGGAGGGCGGCGGGGCTCGCCTTCCGCAAGGAGGTCGCCACCCGCGAGGCGGCCGAAGCCGAAGCCAGGGGCTGGGCCCAGCTCGTTTCCCGCCTCCAGGTGCCGACCCTGCTCGGCCGTCCGGCACTCCCGGACCGCCATCTGCTCGCGTACGAGGACGTCTTCGCCAGCGGGCGTTGCGAGTTACTGCTCGGCGACGTGATCAGCCTGGCCGACCGGGACCCTTCCGAACTGCCCCGCCTGGGCCGGCTCATGGACGGTGTCTGCCACGACCTGCGGACCGCGGCGGCCGACACCGGGAAGGTGGTCCCGCTCGCCGAGTGCGTGCCCGACCTCTACCTCGACCGGATCCGGCCCGGCGGCCGGCTCGACCTCTGGTACCTGCAACGGGACCTGCCGATCGCCCTCCCCCACACCACCGCGACCCTCACCCTCCAGGAACTGGCCAGCTACACCGTCACTGCCAACGGACGACCGCTGACGCTGGATGTCGCCGCCATCATCGACAGCGCCCGTCAGGCCCTGGCTCCGGACCGGCGATGGCTGGCCGGACTGACCCAGGGCGACCCCACCGAGCCCAACATCGCCGATCCGCTGTGCTGGCTCGACTTCGAATTCGCCGGCCGCAATACCGCCGCCGGCGAGGCAGTCAACCTGCTCTGGTACCTCATGGCCATGGGCGGCTGGCTCGTCCCCCGCTACCAGAGCGACGTCTACGCCCGCACCCTCCGCCTGGCCCTGCCCGCCCAGACCACCCCGAGCATCGACCACCTGGAACTGCACCCCACGACCCGGCACATCGACCTCCGCTACTCCTGGAACACCGGCCCCGGCCGCCACGCAGCCATCACAGGAGCGCTGCACGGGCTCTGCGAGCAGGGCGGGATCGGCATGGCCGACCTCCGCGCCTTCCTCGCCCTGCGGATCCTCGGCGTGATCCCGCCGGCGCGGCTCAGTGGCCACGACCTGCTGCTCGTCCTCATCAAGCTCGCCGAGAGCCAAGACCCGGCCACCGGCCTCGACACCTTCTTCACCACCGCACCAGCCGCTCACTCCGACCTCCGCGAACGGAGCAGCCATGTCCCTGCCCCTGCTTGAGATCCCCCTCCAAGCCCGCCCCCTCCAGGGCCGCAACGCCCTGGTCACCGGTGGAGCTACCGGCATCGGCGCCGAGATCGGACGGGCCCTCGCGGCAGCCGGAGCCACCGTCGCCGTCAACCACCTCGGGCAGGACCCCGACGCCCACGCCCTCCTCGCCGCCTTCGAGCGCGACGGCAGCCCCGGCATCGCGGTGAACGCCGACCTGACCGACCCCACCGCCGTGCAGACCATGGCCGACCTCGTCCGTGCCGAGATCGGCCCCGTCGACATCCTCGTGAACAACGCCGGCTCCTACCCCCGCGTCCCCTGGCAGGACACCGACGAGACAGCCTGGAACTACTCCCTCGACGTGAACCTCACCGCCCACTACCGCACCTGCCATGCCCTGACCCCGGGCATGATCGAACGCCGCTGGGGCCGGATCGTGAACATCGGCAGCGTCAACGCCCGCGCCGGCCGCACCAACCTGGTCGCGTACAGCACGGCGAAGGCGGGCCTCCTGGGCCTGACCCGCTCCCTGGCCCGCGAGCTCGGCCCGTACGGAATCTGCGTGAACACGGTCCTGCCCGGCGCCATCCAGGTCGAAGCGGAGACCGTGATCCCCGCCCAGCACCGGGCCCGCCCGGAAGACCAGATCAACCGCCAGTGCGTCCCGCGACGCGGACGGCCCGAAGACGTCGCGGCCCTGGTCGCGTTCCTCGTGGGCCCGTCCGCGTCGTTCATCACTGGGCAATCCGTCCACGTCGACGGCGGCTGGCTGCTGCACTAAGACGTCAACATGCAAGGAGAGAAAGCCGAATGATCGAACGAGTCCGAGCCGTCCTCGTCACCGCGGACGACACGATGCTGGTCATCCGCCGCACCAAGCCGGACGTCCCCGAGTACTGGGTGCTGCCCGGCGGCGGGGTCGAGGAGAACGACGAGTCCCGGGAGGCCGCCCTCCACCGCGAGATCCACGAAGAGATCGCAGGGAAGGCCGACATCGCCCGCCTCCTCCACACCATGGAATCCGACAAGGAGCGTCAGCTCTTCTACCTCGCCCGCATCGCGACGTGGTCCTTCGAGGACCGCACCGGCCCCGAGTTCAGCGCCGAGGGCCGCGGCGAATACGCACTGGAAGAGATCCCGCTGACAGTGGAGGGGCTCGACAGCATCGCCCTCAAGCCCGAGGAGATCGCCCACGTCCTGCGCGGCGCCATCGTCGCCGGCACCCTCTTGAACACCTCGGCACTCTGACTGTCGTGTGAATGTGCGGATGGGGCCAACGCGGAAGTGCGTTGGCCCCATCCGTGGTTGTGCGATCAGGCTGTGAAGGTCAGACGCGCTGCGACGCCACGTGCTGCTGGGGTGAGACCTGCAAGGACTTCCCGGGCGTAGGGAGTGTCCAGGTGGGTGGCCAGACTTTGGACGGCGGCCCAGTCCGTGGCCAGCTGTTCGAGGACCTGCTGCGCCCGCTGGATCGCGTCCTGGCGCTGGACATGGTGCTGTTCAGCGAGCTGGTGGGCCTCGACCCAGGTGAGTTCTCCCTGCTCGGCGCGCTGGGTGAGGCTGGGCGCGGTGTCGCCGTCGGCCTGCCTGATGTTGTCGATCTCCTCGACGCGTCGGTGGATTCGTTCTTCCTTGAGTCGCCGGTCGAGTGAGGCGATGGCCTCGTCGAGGGTGAGGAGTCCCTCAGATACCTGTTCGGCGAGGTCCGGGGCGTGCTGGCACAGCAGCTCGTGACGGGACTTGTCCACGGCGCGACGCGCCTTGTGCTGGCGGGCGATGTCGTAGGCGGCGTCGAGGCGGATGGAGCCGATGCGGACCTGCTCGGCAAGGTCGGGAGAGTACTGGAGGACCGTGGTGGCGTTGGAGAGCCTGGTCAGGCTGATGGCGTGGAGCTTCGCGTGGGTGCGCAGGGAGTGTTCCGAGAAGGAACGGGCCATCGCGAGGATCATGGACCGCTGGCCCTGGCTGAGGTGCCGGCGTACTGCGTTCGCGCTGAAGATCAGGCGGATGGGGTCGTTGCCGTCGTATGTCGTGAAGTGAGGTTCGACTCCGGCGATCTCACAGGCGGCGAGGCGGTTGCGGCCGTCGAGGAGGACGCCGTCGGGGTCGAGGACGATCGGCTTGAGGAGGCCTTCGTTCTTGATGGACTGGGCGAGGTCGTGCATTTCCTCCTCGTTCAGCATCGGGAACATGGAGGCGACGGGGTGGGTCTTCAGGATGGGCTCCTTGTCGGGTGGGGTGTCGGGCTCAGCGCGTACGGCGCTGCTGGGGCGGTTGGGCTGCGCCAGCCGTGGGTGGCGTGGACGGCGGCCGCCTCGGGGCGGGCTGGAGAGGCAGTTCGGCGAGGTGCCGTAGACGCCACACCAGTACTTCGCTGATGGATGCCGCCGTTGTCAGGTCCCGTTGACCTGCCGCTTCGGTGAGCAAGGCGGCTGGGTCATGACCCGCGGCTTCGGCGTCGGCGAGGATGGTGGCGAGTGCGGGCCAGCCGGGCTCGGCCAGCACTCGCGCGGAGTGTTCCGAGAGTGAACGGTGCAGGGCAGCCGCCTGCCGGTGAAGGACCGGACCCGGGAGGAGACGGCCGCGCTGGGACAGGGCGCGCAGCGGCTCCACGGCTGCAGCCCCGAGGGTGGTACGCAGGTATCCGGCTGCCTGGTCCGCGGCTTCGGCCTGCTGGTCGTGGTGGCGGATGTGGTGCCAGTGCTGGGCTGCGACGACGGCCAGCAGAACGGCGTCGAGGAGGACCGCCAGCAGGGCTCCGTCCTTCGGGGCAGGTTCACGCACGATCGCCTTGATCGCCCGACGTGTGGCCTGGGCCTGCTGGTGGCGCGCGCGGATCCGGGAGCGGCTGGCCCGCTCGAAAGCGCCGGCTGCTTGGGCGAGCTGCGGCTTGTATCCGGCCGGAACGATCAGGACGAGTGCGTCGAGGGTTTCGGCGAGCACGGTGATATGCGCCTGGCCCGTGGCCTCGTCGGCCTGGTCGAGCACCTTGGGGATGCGGCCGGCCGCTTCGGTGACCTGACGCCACGCCGTCTGCCGCTCTGGGCGCAGGCTTACGGGGACGGATTCGGTGGGGCCGAGGCGTTCGGTGATCTTCGGGTAGGAGAGGTCGGAGGCGAGGGTGGAGCCGGAGAACCAGACGGGTTCGTCCTTGGCGTTGGTGTCGTCCGGGAGCGCGACCTTGTAGCCACGGATGTCGCCGGAGGGGAAGTGCTGGACGTCCACCAGTACGCCCGTGCCGCGGAGGATGGTGAAGAACTCCTCGGTGTTGGTGGCAGCGGCCACCGCGGTACGGACGGTGGTGCGCAGGCGTTCGCGCGGGGTGGTGGCGTGTCCGGTGCGGCGGGCCTTCTCCTTCTCGGCGCGGGTCGGGCGTTTGGCAGCGGTGCGGTCGCCGCGCAGGACCTGGCGCAGGCCGTACTCCCTCTCGATCGCGGCGCATTCCTTGTCGGCGTGCAGGTAGTCGTTCCAGTGCCGGGGCTCGCGGAGGTCTCCTCGGACCTTGGTGGCCACGATGTGGATGTGGTCTTCGGCGTGGCGGACGGCGACCCAGCGGCAGGCGTCGGGGTCGCCGGCGGGAGCGATGCCGGTGGCGTTCAGGATCCGGCGGGCGATCGTCGCCCACTGCTCGTCAGTGAGGACCGGGTCCTCGGGTGCGGCTCGCACGGAGCAGTGCCACACGTGCGTCTTCGGGGCCCGGTCGCCGGCCTGCTCTACGCGGAGGTCGAGGGCGGTGGTGAGTTGGGCGAGGGTGGCGTTCGGGTCGCGTCCGGGATCCGGGGCGAAGCCGTCCCAGGAGTCCACGAGGTGGGGGTCGGTGTGCTCGTTGGCGCGGCCGGGTCCGTAGAGGTAGTTCAGGACGCCTCGGGTCCTGCTGCCGGCCTTGCCGATCTTCGCGATCAATCAGGCCGCCCGCTTCGACGTGGCCGCCTGGTGCGAGGCGAGGTCGATCGCCTCGGCTGCGGTACGGGCGAGAGCCAGGACACGTTCGGCCTGGGCCAGGACGGCACTGTCCACAGGATGGGGACGGCCTCCTGCGTTGAGCTTGTAGGCGATCTGGTTGACGTTCTTGCCGATCGGGGCGATCTCCGCGCGCAGGGCGGCGAGCTCGTCGATCAGGTCGTCGAAGGAGGTGCGCTGGCCGGGTATCTCGAAGTCGCCGTGGAGGTAGGTCATGACGATCGCGCCCACGAGGTGAGCGGCGGCGAGGCCGAGGCGGCGGGCTTCGGCGAGGATCGACCGCTTCTCGATGACGCTGTAGCGGACGTCGACGCGATGGGTGCGCTGCACTCCTTCGCGGGCACGGCGGCGGGCGACGCGGTACAGCGCAGCCTCATCAGCGGCACGCGCGACGACGGGAACGTCGACGGGTTCGCTCGCCCCTCCCTGCTCCGGTGCGCCCCCGCGCCGGGGCGCCTCCGCCACCCCCGGGGCGGAGGCTGCGTTGGACCGGCCCTTGGACGGTCCAACGCCATACCTTGCTGCCTGGTCTGGGGCTGTGCTGGTCGGTATCAGCTCTGGTGTTGGGGGCAGTTCGTGCGGGTGATTGCTCATGGGGGACTCCTGAGTCGGTGGGCTCACGGTGGTGGGAAGTACGGATAGGCGGGCCAGGAACCGGTCCGGCCCGCGCCGCTCGGTACGAGGCGGGCGGCGTGGGGCCAGGCCGGTCAGCCAGTGGTGTCGGCAGAATCGGCGTGGAGCACGTCCATCGCACCGACCAGGCGGTCCTTGCCGACGGGGTAGCCCTCCTTCCGGACGGCCGCTTCGAACCTCTTGCGGGGGATCAGCCCGTCGGGTCCCCGCGGAACGGTGCGTCCGATGGAGACGAGCTGCTCGTCGCTGGCAGCAGGACGGCGGCCCCTGCGCTTGGCGAGTGGCTTGGGGACATCCGCCTCGGTGACCGGAGGGCTTTCCGCCGCCCCATCGCTATCGCTCGACGGCACTGGTGGTTGTTCCGCGGCCTGTTCCGTCAGAGGGACGGCAAGCTCGTGCTGGGTCTGGTGATGGCGGGTGACGAAGTAGAAGTGGACGGCGCCGGCGAGGGCGAGGGGCGCGATGGCGGAAAGGGCGCCGACGGTCACGTCGTCCAGATGGAGACCGTCGTGGCGGACCTGCTGGTTGAGGCGGATGGCGTGCAGGGCGTTGGCCCAGATGCTGGTTGCTGTGGCCAGGCCCACCAAGGCCCAGACGTACATGCGGGCCCGCATGGGGGCTGTGCGCAGGAGCAGGAGGGCGCCGATGCCGATGGCGATGAACCCGTCGATCACGAGGGGGAAGGCGTACGTGAGCGGTCCGGGGATGTGGGTGGCGACTGCCATCTGGCGCAGGGCGGCGTACGAGAGGGCGAAGGCGGTGACGCCGAGGAGGGTGATGCCCAGGCGGATCGCGGTGACCCCGAGCGCGGTGGGGGCCGGGATTGTGGGTGCGGACAAGCGGGAGTGCTCCTAGGGGATGGGTGCGGCGGCCTCCGCCGTTTGCGGGCAGGGCAGGGCAGGGCGAGGCCGCCGCCTGGGAAGGGTGGGGACCCGTTGCGACTCGTCGCGTGCCTGGTCAGGGCAGGTACGGGTGGGGCGGTGATGTCGAGTCGACTCGTTGCGGGCCTGCGACTCGTAACCGGTCTGACCTGCGGCGCGACGGGTCGCGACGGGTGGTGCCAGGTCAGGCCCCGGCGGCAGGTTCCGGCTGCGGGGCAGTGCAGTAGCGGGCCCAGGCGTCGGAGAACTGCAGGCGGGTGAAGCCCTTGGCCTGGACGTCGCCATGGAAGCGGCGGTTGGCCGAGCTGATGCCGTAGTCCTTCAGCAGGATCTGCAGGCCGCGCGGGGTGAGGCCGTTGGCGGTGTAGTCAGGCCAGGGCGTCTCGTCGTCCTTGTTCAGGATGTCGATCAGGCGGCTGGTGCGGATCACCGGCGGATTCCCCTCGGCTTCGAAGGCGCGGCGGATGTCGGCCAGCAGGCGGATCCCCAGGCCGCTGTTGTCCTGGTCCTGATCCGCCTCGTGCTTGGTCATCGCCCGGCAGGCGGTGCGGGCGAGGTCGGGCCACGGGCCGCCCGCGAGGTCGGCGACGGCGACCAGCGGCTCCCAGGTATCGGCGGCGCGGTCTTCGACCGGCATGGCGGGTTGCAGCCCCGTCGCCTCGGAATGGAGCGGGGTCAGCCAGGCGGCGAGCCGGTCGCGCACGGCGTTCAGCCCGGGGATGTCGCGCGCGCTGCGGAATGCCGCCACGCTCTCGCCCGGCCTGCGGCGGCGCATCCGGATCACGACTGACCGGTCCATGATCGTGTCGGGCAGGTCGCCGATGCCGGCGAGGGCCGCCATGGCGAAGGTGGGGAACTTCGTCACCTCGTGGTTGGGCCCGGAGACCCGCAGGGTGGGCCGACCGCGCTGGGCACCCGCGTTGAGGAGGCCGCGCATCTCCTCGTTCTTCTCCGCGACCTTCGCGGAGCCGAACAGGGTGTCGGCCTCGTCGACCAGGAGGGTGGGTGGCGTTGCGGTGATCGACCGGAAGATCGCGGCGGCGGAGGCGTTCACCGTGACCAGCGGATCGTGAACGGTCTCGGTGATCACGTCCAGCAGCCGTGACTTGCCGCACCGCTTCGCCGGACCGACCACGGCCAGCCGGGGCGCGTGCTGCCACGCCGTCTGCAGATGCGTCGCCGCCACCCACAGGGCCACGGCTGTCAGCGCCTCGGCGCTCGGAAGGATGACGTACCGCTCGATCTCGGCACGCAGATCACCGAGCACCTGCTCGCCCAGGCTCACGGGGCCGATGAGTCGGGCCCGCGGAGCTGCGAGCGGGGTCGGGGTCTGAGGGATGGAGGGCGCCTCTTCCTCCGCTCCCTGTACGGGATCTTGCAGGTGGGCGCCCGGCTGACCGGGTATCGCCGTCACCGGCCAGGCGGTGGGGGTCGACGCGGCATCGGGGGAGAGTGGGGTCAGGTCCAAGGGGCAGCTCCTTCTTCGGTGGCCAGGGGCATGCAGCAGCGCCCGGGTACCGGGTGGTCCGCGCTTCGCGGCTGGGGGTGTGGGGTGTGTCGGGGCCCGCCGGGCTCGGTGCGCCGGAGGCAATCCGCCGTCGCTCGGAGGTAGTTGCCTGGCTCGGGGGAACACGAACAGTACGTACGACCCCCGCCACAGTCCAGCGATTCCGTGTCAGCTCCGCGCAGAATCCGACGGCGCGGTGCCGCGTCGTCACGCGGCGAGTCCCAGCAGGTTCAACAGGTCGGCGGTCACCACCCGGTAGGCGTTGCCGAACCGCAGGACCTTGCAGGGGTACTGGCCTCGCTTCGCCAGCTCGTATCCCTTGCTCCGCCCGAGCCTCAGGGCCCGGTTACCCGTGTCCAGGTCAACGGCCACCGGAAGGGCAAGCAGCTGCTCCCGGCTCATTCCCTTCGGCTGGCCGGCCATCTCGTCATCGCGCACGCGGCGCTCCCGTCCTCACAGCCCACGGCGAACACGTCCTCGCATTCGGCTCCGGGCCTTGATTACTAACTCTGAAGAAGTGAATGTGTCTCCATGACACAAAATCGTTTCGATGATGGAGATGAGGACGACGTACCCGAATGGGCCGACCGAGTCATGGCCGACGTGGCTCGCGAAGTCCGACGGCGGAGGAAGGAGATGAAGTGGAGCGCCCAGGACCTGGCCGACCGGTGCGAGGCGATCGGCTTCCCGATCCCCCGCAACGTCATCGCCAACATGGAGTCGGGCCGGCGTGCGGTCCTGCCGCTGGTCGAGGTGATGGTTCTGGCGAAGGCGCTGTACACCCACCCGATCCACTTGATCTACCCCGTTGGGTACGTGAACGAGGTGCAGCAGCTCCCGCTCACGCACCTGGTGAAGCCCGCTGAGGCCATGCGCTGGTTCGCCAACCTGGACCACAGCTTCACCGCGGGCGAGCACTACATGCTTCGCGGCCATCTCTCCCATGAGGCTGCGGTGCTCGCCGCCTTGGAAGCGATGCGGGGCGAGAGCCGCCAACGGCAGATCGCTAAGCAGACACCCGACGACGCCGAGCGCGCCCAGGCGCTGCGCGCCCAGGCCGACTTCGCCGAGCGTGCCGCTCAAGCCAAGGCTGCACTTCGCTGGGAACGCCAGGACATCTACGGGCGCGGCGGCACCCTCCCCGACCTGCCGTTCTCAGCCAGCGACATCGACCCACCCGAAGGCTACGAAAGGGACACCGATTGAAGGGCTCCACCCACCGCCGCTGCTACTGCCGCGACCCGAAGAC